>CAVSDJ010000010.1:0-834206 GCA_963726785.1 Blastocatellia bacterium | reverse complement strand
CGCGCACGCGGAGCGCGTATGTGCGGCCACGACCGAGCAGGTCGGGCGGAATGCTGACGATTTCGTTGCTCAAAATCGCTTCGATTGGATGGCCTGCGGCGACAACGCCCAAAAGCGGTATCTCGCAAGCCTGCTCGGCTGATTCCTGCTTTACGATCTCGATGCCGCGACTGACATTCGGTATGCGACGTATCGAGCCATCGCGTTCGAGAGCAGAGAGCAGTTGATGAACCGTCGCGGGCGAACTGAGTCCGAGATGCCCTCGGATTTCAGCAATCGTCGGAGCATAGCCGTGTGTTTCCGCGAAGCGACAAATATAGTTATAGACTTCACGCTGCCGAGGAGTTAGCACCATAACCAGTTTCTCCCTGCTGCATCAGCCAGGCGACATTGTAGCCAAGCGTGTAGACATTGCCTGTGATGGTGACGACCTCAAGTCGGCCACGGCCTCGCCGCGTTTGAATGCGCCCTATTTCGCAGCCGTTTTGCAAAACACGGTCGTGCCTGCACCAGCCGCCGAAGGTTCTGTTTTCTGTCCCGGTTCTATCCGCACATTGGCCTGGATAGCTTGCTGAAGCGTAATTAAAAGACCTCTCCGAACGGTTTTAGCCTGCTTATTAGGGGGAATGAAAATCTGCCGAAAGAATACGAAAATAACCGAAAATTGTCAAGTAAAATCTTTGTTAAGATAGCAGGTTTTTTTGAAGAGAACTATCAATGAAAGAATCACTTTCAAATTCATTGATCAGTTACTCCAGGCCCGGTTGCCCAGGCTGTCGAGCCGTCATAGACGAAAGACTGGCAGCTACATCTATTTGCTCTGAGGCTGATCGTCATAGCGCCTTTTACGCTTGCGGGCCAGACGAAGGCGCGATTCCCAATTGAATCCTGACAGATGATAAAGGTGATATGCTGCCCGGCTCGCGCATTAGATAGAATTGAGGATGAGACATTCCCCCTCAAAACGAGCTTATGAATATTGCCTGATGAAGCGTTGAAGGTGGGCGTGGCTGAAAATATAACAGAAGCAAAACCTGCCCGGTTGCCATCCCCGCTGAAACCTGGCAAAACCTCAGACGCGCCCGGCCCGGTTATTGAATGCAGATCGCGCACGGTTATCTTTCCTGTTTCTGCTGATACATAAAGCGAAGATACGCGAGCGCCATTGTCTGCATTGCCTGCGACGACCGTACCAGCCGAGCTTTCAGCAGCGAAAAAGATAATTGCGTAATCAGATGCGCCGCCGATACCGCCGCCGCCCGGCAGGCGATCAAACGTGCAGCCTGTGAAACTCATACCGAGTCCATAACCGGCTATGCCGCCCTGGTTTGACCGATTAACGACTCCCCACGAATTGAACTTTTCTCCGCTGACCTTCGCCCCGTCGCCTGAGTTGATAATCACGCCTGTTACTCCGGTCAGTCTGTGTTGATTATTGCTCACACTCGCGCCAGGGCAGTTTGTCAGAGTGATATCTTCATCAAACCCCATCTCAAACCAGTTATCATGAATACGAACCTGATTCGTATCGAAGTTGGAGCACTGGTCAGATCGCGAGCCGCGAAACTTATTGCCGGGTCCGATCTCCAAATCATCCAGCCCGCCATTATTGTGAAATCCGGAATAGTTTTGAAGAGCGAAGACTCGACAATTTTTCCCTACGGGCGAAAGGCCAGCGCCGCTAATCATCAACTCGCCTGTGAACGGATTTACCGGCTCGTTATAAAGCTGAACGGTGGTGTTTGATCGAATGATTGCGGCGGCAGAATAGAGCCTTGTAATGCGCCAGTTCACCGCGGAGGGAGGAGTAGTAAACTCGAAAGTATCTGAGCTTTCCCATCCGGCGACGGTTACCTGAGTTGGAGATAGCTGAGAAATGATCTCGGCTCGCTTCCCGTCTGAACATTCGATGATATCACCTTCTCTGAGAATCCCGACGCCGGAAGAGAAGGTAATAACATTTGCAAAAGAGTTAGCGAAGTTCGCCCCCGTTTTAAGAGTCACAGGGATGGCTATCATGCGGTAGTCTTTCCAAACGCCTGTTAAGCCGCCCGCACCAAAGGTCAAAATCTTCGTAGTGTTATCGTAAGCCGTGGCCACGCCTCTATAAATGATATAAGGCATGTTAAACCAATCTCCCCTGAAAGTATTATTCCGCACGCGCCAGGTCCGAGAGTGGTCTGTCGAGCTTCCGGAATGAGCTGCGCCTGTTTCGCAAAAGTGAAAATAATTTCCTTCAATGGTCACGTTGTTCGAATTGCCGTTAAAGTTAATCGCGCCAGCAAACTCAGCAGAAGCTAAAGCAGGAGGGTCTTGAACACCCGCCTGCATCACTCCCGGAGCAGTGCCCCAGAACTTACAGTTGCGAATCGTAATCGAATCCAGACCCTGCCCTGAAAGATACCCGTGCAAACGGCGAAACTCACAATTTTCAAAAGTGATATTGCGCGTCGCAGAAAAGAAAAACGTGTAGTGGTAATCGCCCGATGAGCCGCCATCGAACTTTATGCCTCGCATCGTCCATCCAGCGTAGCGCCCAAAATCATGGTGAAGGATGCCTGCATAAACTGGCGCAGGGCCTCCATGAATGTGCCTGATCGTCGCGCCTGATACTGCTTCGATAGTGACATTGGAATAAGCGCCATCGAGCGGGCCTGTGATGGCGTAATCTCCACGTAGCTGAATCGAAAGCCCCGTGCCATTCAGGGCAGCTATCGCAGCATTGAACGAGGCGCGATTATCACTTGCTCCGTCGCCCTTGCCGCCAAAATATTCCAGGGCAATACCGCCGCCTGTTATGGGCACCCACGTTGTCCCTGTATCAAAATAAAATAAGAAAGTATCGTCCGATACGCGGGCGATTCGACCGGACTGGCCGGGCTCAGGAAGCGTGGCTTTGGTGTAGTGGTTTATGCGGCCTCTATCGTCAGTTTGCAGTTGCTGCGCAGGCACAACATTGATGCAGATAAAAATCACGCACAAAATCGAAACGAGCTTGATGAACCTTTTCATTCCCTTCTCTCCTATATCTGTTAATCTACGATGGCTCGATTGCAAGATAAAATCTATAATGGAGCAGGCCCTGATCTCTCACTGCATGCGGGATGTGAGGAATTAGATTTGGAGCGCGCTGAACAAAACTGATAAGGAAGATCCATTTTATGATTAGGACTCGATTAATGTTCGCGACAGCACTTAGTGTGATAATTCTGGCATTGACCTTGACCACCACTACTCAGACGATCACGGCGGCAGCGCCGACCTTCTCAAAAGATGTAGCTCCGATTATTTATAAAAACTGTGCGAGCTGTCATCGTCCGGGCGATATAGCGCCGATGTCGCTTCTCACTTATGAAAACGTGCGCCCCTGGGCAAAGGCTATACGCGAACAAGTAGCCACACGGCAGATGCCGCCCTGGCACGCGATGCAACCCTCTGGCACTTTCTTGAATGATCGAAGGCTGAGCGATGCAGACAGAGATACATTGATACGCTGGGCGGACGGCGGCGCGCCAAAAGGCGACCCGAAAGATTTGCCGCCGATGCCGAAGTTTTCTGACAACTGGGAGATCGGCACGCCCGATGTGGTGTTGAGCATGTCGCAAGAGTACGAAGTGCCTGATTCCGGCACGGTCGCATATCAGTATTTTCAAGTGCCAACGAATTTCACCGAAGACAAATGGGTGCAGGCGATTGAAGTAAGACCGGGCACGCGCAGCGTTGTCCATCACATACTGGTGTTTTGTCGAGAACCCAATGCCATGCCGCGCGAGATGGGCTACGTGTCGGTCGTTCCTAAAATGCAACATCATTCAGCGAGAGCCGATAGCCTGATCGGCACAACAGCGCCCGGCACAAACGCAATGATCTTTAGGCCCGGCACAGCGCTTCGAGTCAAAGCCGGTTCCGTCCTTATCTTACAGATGCACTATACGACGAACGGCGCGGCGGCTAAGGATAAATCGAGCGTCGGCATGATCTTTGCCAAACAGGCTCCGCAACTCGAAATGCGAACGAGCGCGTTCGTCAATCCGATGTTCGTCATCCCGCCCGGCGCGAACAACCATCAAGTAGATTCGGCCATCGAGTTTACCGAAGACGCGCACATCTGGGGGCTGGTCCCTCACACGCATCTGCGCGGCAAGAGTTGGGAATATCGCATTGTGTACCCTGACGGTCGAACAGAGTCTGTGTTGTCTGTGCCGAAATACGATTTCAATTGGCAGACTTATTATCTGTTCGCAAAGCCGATTGCTGTGCCTAAAAGAACGAGGCTTGAAGCCACGGCGCACTATGACAACTCAACCGCAAACGCTTTCAATCCCAACCCGGAAGCGCAAGTACGATGGGGCGATCAGACGTGGGAAGAGATGCAATATACGGGCATCACCTACTCGATTGATAAGACGGCTCAGCCGACGCCCGAAGCCGCTCGCAAAGAGCAAAAGTAAAGAATAATGATGAAGTATGAACGATGAATGATGAACGGAGAGAGGAAACGGACGTGTGATGATCGCTAGAACAAATCCGCCTTCCTTTTCCTCCTTAGTTCATCATTCATCGTTCATACTTCATCATTTCTTCTCAACGATAGCCTTCCGCTTGAAGCGTGAATAGTTCCGCATACAATCCGCCTCGCGCAAGTAATTCTTCGTGCGAACCGTCTTCGACCACTTGCCCTTCCTTGAGCACTATGATGCGGTCGGCCATGCGGACTGTCGAAAAGCGATGCGATATGATCACGGCCATTCGCCCCGCGACCAGTTGCGAAAAGCGAACGAAGACTTCATATTCCGCCCGCGCGTCGAGCGATGCCGTCGGCTCGTCCAGGATCAGCACCTGCGCGTCTCGCATGTAGGCTCGCGCAAGCGCGACCTTCTGCCATTCGCCGCCCGATAGATCAACGCCGCCTTCGAACCTCCGGCCAAGCATCTGCCTGTAGCCCTGCGTAAAGCGCGGCAGCAGCGTAGAGGCGAGGGATTTTTCTGCCGCCGCAGTTATCGAATCGGGGACATCGCCGTTGCTTTCGGCTTCTGCGTTTGACAAGCTCGCATCCTTTGACAGGCTCGCATCCTTGTTGTTCTCTTTATCGCGCTGGCGGTCTATATAAGATCGCACTTTATTAATCTCGCCCACGCCGATGTTTTCGTCGAAGCGCAGCGCATAGCGAACGTAGTCTTGAAATATCACGCCTATCGCGTGGCGCAAGCTATCCAGGTCGTACTGACGAATGTCTACGCCGTCGAGCAATATTCGCCCTTCGGTCGGGTCATAAAGCCGCGCCAGCAGTTTTGTGAGCGTGGTCTTGCCTGCGCCGTTCTCGCCCACGAAAGCTATGCGCTCGCCCTGTCGTAGCCGAAAGCTCACGTGACGCACAGCCCACTTGTCGCTACCGGGATAGCGAAAGCCCACGTCTTCAAACACAAACCCTTCCCGAATCCGAGCGGGCACTTGTCGCGCGCCGGGAGGTGAAGTGATCGAAGGCTTCATCTCGAAAAAGTCGAAGAGGTCTTTAAGGTAGAGGCTCTGCTGATAGATGTCAGTCGCGCCGAACAACAATCGCTGAATCAAATCGCGGCTGCGCGAGAACGACCCGGCCAGAAACGTCAGCGAGCCGATTGAAATGGCTCCCAGGACTGTGCGCATCAATATGATGGCATACGCGCCGTAGTAGCCTGCCGTGCCGATTATTGAAAGCCCCGTCGAGACGATGGCTTTTCTTATTGATAGCCGCTTGTTCGCTTCATAGAATTTGTCTGACAATAGGCGAAAGCGTTCTGTAATCCAGGGCGCGAGTCCGAACATCTGAACCTCTTTCGCCGTCACATCGCTCGCGCCCATGTACCTGAGATAATCAAGCTCTCTTCGCTCAGGCGTCCAGCCGAAGGTGAGCGAGTATTGAAGCATGGCGAAATGTGTCTCTCCGAAAAAACTCGGCAAGACGGCGACCGCAAGCATCAGCAGAAGCCACGGGCTGTAAACCAGAAGCGCCCCTCCGAGTGAGATCAAAGTGATGCCGTCCTGCGCTATCGCGATCAGAGCCGTAATTATCATTATGCGTTGCGATGTTTGCCGACGGGCTCGCTCAAGCTGGTCGTAGAAGTTCGGGTCTTCGAAGTGATAAAGATCAAGACGGGCGGCGTGCTCCATCAATCGCACGCTTGAGTAATTCGAGAAGAGATCGCCAAGCAGGCTTTCGACCAGAGATGAAATTCTCGCAAGCACCTCTCCGACAAGCACGACGGCTATTTCGATAGCGACAAGTTTCCATAAATACGCGAAATCAGGTTGCGCCTCGCGCATTGCAATTACCGTGTCAATAATGAGCTTGCCTATCCAGAGAGTTGCGACTGGAATGAATGCGCGAACCAGACGAAGCACAATCATCGCGGTCGAGTAACCACGATGCGTTTGCCATACCAGCTTGATGAGCGGCAGGACGTAGCGAAGCGCAGAAACTCGTTCGCGCCAACTCGCCTCCTTTTTATCTTTATCCTTATTTCTTCTTAAATCGGCCATAGTGAAATCAGCCATATTGAAAAGGTAGCGGTTGATTAGTTGGAATACAAGAACCGTCAGGCCGGACAATGGTTCACCGCAGAGACGCAGAGAACGCAGAGATTACGCAGAGAAAATATTAACCTCTGCGCCGCCTCTGCGTTCTCTGCGTCTCTGCGGTGAATATTTGAAGAAAGAATGAATGGCTCTTGTTAACACATTCCTCGAATCGCGCGTCTTTATGATCGAGCAACAAGCGCGGGGTTTGTCGTGAAACTTATTGTGCCCAACCGTCACTAACTGACGTTAACTTAGTAAACGCGCGATTATTGAAGCACACGGTTGAATTGTGCTTACCACTTCAGGCACCAGACATTTAGGAGGAAAGATGACCGCATTCGACCAACCAATGATTCGACTCGAAGGCGTGACAAAAGTATTTATGACTGATGAAGTCGAGACGCACGCGCTTTCAGGCATTCATCTCGACATCGGAAAGGGCGAGTTCGTTTCCATTGAGGGGCCGTCGGGTTGCGGCAAATCTACGCTGCTCTCAATTCTCGGACTGCTCGACTCTCCGACCGAAGGCCAGCACTACCTTGCGGGCAAGGCCGTCGCAGACCTGCCCATCTCGGAACGCGCACGCATTCGCAATCGCGAAGTAGGGTTTGTGTTTCAAAGCTTCAACCTGATCGGCGATCTTACGGTTTACGAGAACGTAGAATTGCCGCTGACTTATCGCGGGATGCGGGCGTCAGAGCGCCGCGCCTGCGTCAGAGAAGCGCTCGAACGAGTCGGAATGTCGCACCGCGAACGTCACGTGCCGAGCCAGTTGTCAGGCGGACAACAGCAGCGCGTTGCCGTAGCTCGCGCAGTCGCGGGCGAGCCGTTGATACTGCTGGCGGACGAGCCGACGGGCAATCTCGATTCGGCGCACGGCGAGGCGGTGATGGATCTGCTCGGCGAGCTTCACGAGCAAGGCTCGACCATCTGCATGGTCACGCACGATCCGCGATACGGGGCATACGCAGGCAGGACTATTCAACTTTTCGACGGTCTTGTCGTAGAAGAAAAAGCCAGGGCGACAAAAGCTAGCTAGGCAAACGCTCTAAAAAAGTTTCAGACGCTGCCGTCATTAAATATAGAGGTAAAATCATGCACGCATTAGTTGCAGTATTAATCGCGAGTATTCTGGCTCTGGCAGCCGCGCCGCCAGCCGTATACACAGACGAGCAGTCAAAGTATAGCGATGACAGCGATATGGCCGAGCGCGAAGATATTCGCCAGTCTTACGAGCTTGCGCCCGGCGCTCGCGTCGAAATCTCAACCATAGCAGGGTCTGTTGATATCGAGACCACAGCCGGACAGATGGCCGAAGTCCACATCATTCGGATGGGCAAGACTCGCAAGGATTTTGATTGCTATAAGATCAACATCGAGCATTCGCCCAATGGTCTCTTTATTCGTCACGAACAAGGGCGCGAGAATATTTGCAGCACCATACAAGCTCGCCAGCGCGTAACGCTCAAACTGCCTCGCAATGTCGCGCTGAAACTCAACGCCATCGCAGGCCCCGTCACCGTGGGCGAGATTGACGGCACTGTGCGTTTGAGCGGCATCAGCGGAAAAGTCGAAGTCGCGCAGGCGCTCGGCTATTCCGACATTTCAGGCATCAGCGGCGTGCTTTCGATGAACATCACGCGCTTAAGCGAACGCGGTGTTCGCATAAGCGGCATCAGCGGAAGAGTCGAGATTCGAGCAGCGAGCGGTTTGAACGCAGACCTTACAGTGAGCGGCATTAACGGCAATATAAATAATGATGCTGGGAACGTGTCGCTTACAAAGACAGGTCATTCAGAATTCAGCGGGCGCATAGGTTCGGGCGGCGCTCCGATTTCAGTATCAGGCATCAGCGGAAGCGTTGTTTTCCAACAAACCAGCGCCAGATGAGGTGCCCGGATGGAAACCTTTTTGCAGGACCCTTCGCTACGCGGTTCGGATGTCGATTAAAAAGCCCGCCTTTGCCGCGCTCGCAGTCCTTGCGCTCGCGCTTGGCATCGGCGCAAACAGCGCGATCTTCAGCGTCGTCAACGCAGTCCTTCTTCGCCCGCTTCCCTACCCTGACGCGGACAAACTCGTGTGGGTCTGGGACACTCAGCCACAACTGGAGACCGCCCCGGCATCAGTAGCAGACTTTCTGGACTGGCGAGAGCAGAACCAATCATTTGAATACATGGCCGCCTACCAAGACGGCAATATGTTCTTTGATCGAGGCGAAGGGAACGAAGACATTCACGTAGGCCTCGTGACTCCCGACATGTTTTCGTTGATGAGAGTGAGCCCCATACTTGGGCGAACGTTCACAGAAGAAGAGACAAGGCCCGGCCATTTTCGCGTCGTGGTTCTGAGCCATTCGCTCTGGAAGCAACGTTTCAGCTCTGACGAAAACGTTATCGGGCAGACCGTATCTCTCAGCGGATTTCCTTACACGATTATCGGAGTCATGCCCGCCGGATTCGACGCCCCGAATCAATCTCAGCTATGGCGACCTTTTCCGATTGATCCAAACAGGATTGATCGCGGGCCTCATTTTCTTAGAGTAGTCGCGCGTCTCAAATCAAATGTCACGCTCGATCAGGCGCAAGCCGAAATGTCTGCGATTGCCGGACGGCTCGCCGAAGCATTCCCCGAAAAGATCGCGGGTCACGGCGTAAAACTTGACCCGCTGCATGAAGTCGTGATCGGCAACGTAAGGCCAATATTGTTCGTGTTGCTGGCGGCAGTCGGATTCGTCCTGTTGATCGCGTGCGCGAACGTAGCGAACCTGCTGCTTGCTCGCGCGGCTTCGCGGCAAAAAGAGATTGCCGTTCGCACGGCGCTCGGAGCAAGCCGCGCGCGAATAATAAAACAGTTGCTCACCGAAAGCGTCCTGCTCGCGATTGTGGGCGGCTCGCTCGGCTTTGCGCTGTCCGTGTGGGGGGTGAAGGTGTTGACCTCGCTCGGCGCAAACAACATCCCGCGCGCGCAAGAGATCGGCCTCGACTGGCGGGTGGTCGCGTTTACATTTTCGATCTCGATTCTAACAGGCATAGTCTTCGGGCTGGTTCCGGCGCTGCAAGTTTCAAAGCCCGATCTTAACGAAACGCTCAAAGAGAGCGGCAGAACAACAGCAGGCGCTCATTCGGGTCGCGTGCGCAGTTTGCTCGTCATCGCAGAAGTCGCGCTCTCGCTCGTGCTGCTCGTAGGCGCAGGGTTGATGATCAAGAGCCTTCATCTGTTGAACGAAGTCAAGCCGGGATTTAATCCCGACAAGCTGTTGACAATGGGCGTGACGCTGCTCTCCGCAAAATATCCTGAAGACCAGCAAGTAATCTCGATCTATCAACGACTATTGGAGCGACTCGGAAGCGTGCCCGGCGCTGAATCGGCTGCCGCAGTTTCAGAGCTTCCGCTGGCCGGAAACAACACCAACGACTATTTCACAATCGAAGGCCGCCCGGCGATTGCCAAAGAAGAAGAACCAATCGCCGAGTATCGCGTAGTCACACCGGATTACTTCAAATCAATGGGCATCCCTCTGCTTGCGGGCCGCGACATCGCGCCCACCGATACGAAACAGACTCCGAATGTCGTGGTGATCAACGAGTCTTTCGCGCGTCGCCATTTCCCTGACGAAGACGCAATCGGGCACAGGCTCAAGTTTCAAGGCCAGTACCGTGATCCCCTTCTGATCGTCGGCATCGTTGGAGACGTGCATCACTTCGGACTCGACATTAAGCCTGCGCCCGAAGCATACGTCCCGTATTTGCAAGACCCGCTGAGAGACGATTCCTACGCACGCGCTATGACGCTTGTAGTCCGCACCAAATCCGACCCCGAAGCTCTTGCGGGAGCTTTCAGGAACGAAGCCTTAGCCGTTGATAAAAGCCTTCCGGTCTACAGCATCAAACCAATGAGCGAGTATATGCGCGATTCGCTTTCGCAAAGACGATTCAACATGGTGCTGCTGGGGATATTCGCAGCCGTGGCGCTCGTGCTCGCCGCCGTCGGCATCTACGGCGTCTTGAGCTACTCCGTCTCTCAACGCACTCACGAAATCGGCATCCGCATGGCGGTCGGCGCTCGCCCTGCCGACATCCTCCTTCTCGTCGTCGGTCAGGCCATGATGATGGCTTTAATCGGTGTCGCCATCGGCCTCGTTGCCGCCTTCGCTCTCACTCGCTTGATGGCTTCTCTGCTTTACGGAGTCAGCGCCACCGACCCGCTGATCTTCGCCGTCATATCCGTCGCTCTGACAGGAGTGGCTCTGGGAGCCTGTTTCGTGCCTGCGCGCCGCGCCATCAAGGTTGACCCCATGATCGCTCTTCGTTACGAGTGATGAGGAATTGAATTATTCTACTTCTCTTGCCGCGTAGCGGCAGCGTGACTTTAGCCGTGTACTTCAGTGCACGGTAGCAGCAGTGATCGTTGAAATTTCGTCGCGTCAGCGACGATTGAATTCCGGGTCAACCGTCGCTGACGCGACGCGGTTGCCTGCCTTCGTCCAACCCGTGCACTGAAGTACACGGCTAAACTCATTGAGCCGCTAACGCGGCATCAGGGGCTGGAGGAATGAATGGAGACTTTGTTGAAAGACCTGCGTTATGGGGTGCGGATGCTTTTGAAGCGGCCCGCCTTCACCGCCATTGCCGTGGTGACTCTCGCCCTCGGCATCGGCGCTAACACTGCTATATTCAGCGTCGTCAATTCAATCCTACTTCGTCCACTCCCTTACAAAAACCCTGAGCGCATTATGCGAGTCGGAGAACATCACGAAGGCTGGCAAAGTACGAACATAACTTATGCAAGTTTTTTGGATTTGATGGCCAGCAGCAAATCACTTGAAGCGATTTCCGCTTACCGAAACTGGAACTACAACCTCACGGACGGAGGCGAGCCTGAGCAAGCTCAAGGCGCGCTCGTCTCAGGCAATTTCTTTTCGGCGATTGGGGTCGCACCAGTGCTTGGTCGCTCGTTGCTCGCGGAAGACGACCAGCCCGACAGCGATAACGTAGCGGTCATCGGTCACGGTCTATGGCAGCGACGCTTCGGCTCTGACCCGAACGTCATTGGAAAGATCATCAAAGTCAATAACGCCGGTTATACGATCATCGCAGTCATGCCGCGCGGCTTTGACTTCCCCAATCAATCTGAATTGTGGACGCCGCTCGTAGCAAACGGCAGCTTGAGAACGAACCGCAGGGCGCACCTGCTCACGAGCATCGCGCGGTTGAAGCAAGACACGACAATCGAGCAAGCGCAATCAGAGATGACTGCCATCACAGGGCAAATTCAAGAGCAGAATTCCGGCGTTGACCCTGATTTCACTTTCAGCGTCGCAAGCCTGCACGGGCAGCTTGTCGCGCCTGTTCGGCCTGCGCTCTTCGTCATGTTTGGCGCTGTAGGGCTTGTGCTTCTGATCGCCTGCATGAACGTGGCAAGCCTGCTGCTTGCGCGAGCCTCCACGCGCGAAAAGGAGATGGCTATCCGCGCGGCGCTCGGGGCCGGTCATATCAGGTTGATTCGCCAGTTGATGACTGAAAGCCTGCTGCTTGCGCTGATGGGCGGATTATTAGGCGCGCTACTGGCTCGCTGGTTGGTCGGTCTGATTATCGCTTTCAGTCCGAGCAACATTCCGCGACTTGACGAAGTGAACATTGACGGGCGAGTCCTGGCTTTCACTCTTTTCGCCTCCCTTTTCACAGGGCTATTGTTCGGACTTGCGCCCGCGCTACAGAGTTCTAAAGTTGATCTGAACGAATCGCTCAAGGAAGGTGGTCGAAGTTCGTCAAGCGCAGGCCGCCATCGCCTGCGCAGCGCGCTGGTTGTTTCTGAAATCGCGCTCGCGCTTGTGCTGTTGGTCGGCGCGGGCCTGCTCATCAACAGCTTCAAGCGATTGCTCGATACAAATCCGGGATTCAACTCGAAGAACCTGCTGACGATGCAATTGTTCCTGTCCCCTTCAAGTTATAAAGAGCGCGATCAAAAGACGGCTGCTTTTCTGCAGCGGGCGATTGAGCGAATCAGGACTGTTCCCGGCATCACGTCGGCAGGGCTTGTCAATACGCTTCCAATCACTGGCGGCCCTTCGACAGGATTCGTGATTGCGGGGCGGCCTGCGCCTGAAATCGGCGACGAGCCTTCTGCCGACATTCGCGCCATTGATTCCGACTACTTTCGCGCGATGGAGATACCGCTGATCAAAGGACGATGGTTCAGTGAACGCGATTCAGCCACATCAACAAAAGTCATGGTGATAAACGAAACCATGGCTCGACTCTTCTTTCCTGACGAAGACCCGATGGGCAAGCAAGTAACGATGATAGATTGGGGCGACCCATTGATGGGAGAGATCGTCGGCGTAGTCGGAGACGTAAAGGCGAATGGGCTGGATTCCGATGACCGCCCGATGATCTATTGGCCATACACGCAGTTTCCCGGCATCTTCAATAGAGTAGTCGTGCGCACGGCTTCTGATCCATCGAGCATGATCGCCGCAATCAAAAGTCAGGTCTGGTCCGTTGATAGCGAACAGCCTATTGCTGACATCAAGACTATGGAGCAAGTGCTGTCCACATCCGTAGCGCAGAGGCGATTCAACATGGCGCTGATAGGCAGCTTTGCATTTATCGCTCTGGCGCTCGCGGCAGTAGGAATCTACGGCATAGTCTCTTACACCGTCGCCGAGCGGACACGCGAAATCGGCATTCGCATGGCGCTTGGTGCCGAAGGCCGCGACATCATCAAGCTGGTAATGAAACAGGCGGTGAGCCTGACATTGATCGGCTTAATCATCGGCCTTGCCGGTGCTTTAGCGATCAGCCGAGTGCTGTCAAGTTTGCTTTTCAAAGTGACCGCGACCGACCCTGCAACGTTCGCGATCATTTCACTGATACTGGCAGGAGTGGCTCTGGGAGCCAGTTTCGTGCCAGCACGCCGTGCTACAAAGGTTGATCCCGGTGTGGCGCTTCGATATGAATGATGATAATCGAATCAATGAATCAATGTATCTGTTCTGCCGCGTTAGCGGCTCAGTGACTTTAGCTGTGTACTTTAGTGCACGGGTTGGACGAAGGCAGGCAACCGCGTCGCGTCAGCGACGGTTGACCCGGAATTCAATCGTCGCTGACGCGACGAATTGTCAACGATCATTGCTGCTACCGTGCACTAAAGTACACGGCTAAAGTCAAGCACCGCTAACGCGGCACTAGGAGATCAACAATTACAAAGCGTTTAAAGAATGATTGAAGGCCTGGAGGACTTATGGATACATTGCTGAAAGACGTTCGATATGGATTTCGGATGCTGCTCAAAAGCCCTGCCTTGACGATTGTTGCCGTTGTTTCGCTCGCGCTCGGCATCGGAGCAAACACCGCAATATTCACGCTCGTTGACAGGATTCTGTTGAGAACTCTTCCTGTCGAACAACCCGAACAACTCGTCACCTTCGCAAATTATGGAGGCGAAAACACCAGCATCTCTTATCCGCTTTATGTGGATTACAGAGACCGCAACGAAGTCCTTTCAGGCATTCTTGCTTATTCTCAACTGGCTTTCAGCATGAGCGATGCGGGACAGACAGAACGCCTGGTCGGCAACATCGTCACGGGGAATTACTTCTCTGTGCTCGGAGTAAATCCGGCGCGCGGGCGATTCTTTCTTCCCGATGAAGACGCAACGCCGTCTGCCAGCGCTGTCGCCGTCTTGAGCTACGGATTGTGGAAGCGCCGATTCAACGCTGACCCGGCGGTGATTGATAAAACGATCAGTTTGAATGGAGTCCCCTTCACCATCATCGGCGTTGCGCCCGCAGAGTTCACAGGCGTAGTGCGCGGGTCATCGCCTGAAATCTATGTCCCGATGATGATGCAGGCTCAGGCGATGCCTTCGTGGCCGGACGCGCTCGGGGCTCGCACCATGTCATGGCTTGAAGTGATCGGGCGACTGAAACCCGGCGTCACGCGCGAGCAAGCGCAAGCCGCGCTTGCAATCACCTCAGATCAAATCATGCAGGTCACCCCGATGAACGTCAGCAACGAAATAGTTCTCGGCGATGGCAGCAAAGGCCAGGACTACCTGGTGCAGGATGTATCGCGCCCGCTCGTGTGGCTGATGCTCATCGTAGCTTTTGTTTTGCTGATAGCCTGCGCGAACGTTGCAAACCTCTTGCTTGCTCGCGCGAGCGCGCGGCGAAAAGAGATTGCCATTCGCCTGGCAGTCGGCGCAGGTCGCGCTCGACTCATCCGCCAGTTGCTTACAGAAAGCGTCCTGCTTTCTTTAACGGGCGGCGTGCTTGGGCTGATAGTGGCGCGATGGCTCACCGATCTTTTGATCTCGTTCCAGCCGCCCGGCACATTCACTCTCGACGGCAGCCTCGATAAGCGCGTGCTTCTATTTTCGTTCGCACTGTCGCTTTTAACAGGAATCATCTTCGGCCTTGCGCCCGCGTTTCAGGCGTCGAAGCCCGACCTTGTCTCTGCGCTTAAAAGCGAGTCAGCAACAGCAGGCTTTCACGCTCGCCGCTTGAGCTTGCGAAACCTGCTTGTAGTTGGGCAAGTGGCACTGTCGCTTATGGTGCTGATCAGCGCGGGACTTTGTGTGCGCAGCTTGCAGAAGCTGGTAGCGATTGACGCGGGATTCGAGCCTGCAAAAGTCCTGGTGATGTCGCTCGACCTTGCATTGAACGGTTACAAAGAACCGCAGGGGCAGCAGTTCTACTCCGATATGATCGAGCGCGTTTCAACTCTGCCGGGCGTTGAATCCGTCAGTTTGGCCGTGATAGTTCCGCTCGGCGGCGGCGGCATGCGTAGCTCTGTCAGGGTTCCGGGATACGAGCCGCCGCCCGGCACTCCGACGCTGAACTTCAACCTGAACATGATCGCGCCGAATTATTTTAAGACCATGGGAATACCTCTGGCGGCAGGACGAGATTTCGGCCCGCAAGATAAAGACGGCGCGCAAAAAGTTGTGATCATCAACGAAACAGTGGCCCGGCGTTTTTGGCCTGACGCGAGCCCTGTCGGCAAACATCTTGATTTCGGCGGAGAAGGCATACCCAGCGAATTCAGAGAGATCGTCGGCGTCGTAAAAGACAGCAAGTATCGCACCCTGACCGAAGCACCGCAGACGGCAATGTTCGTGCCTCTGGCGCAGAACTACATGTCGAGCATGGCGCTGCACGTTCGCACAGCGAGTGATGCGAAAGCGTTGCTTGCAGCCGTGCGCAGCGAAGTGCAGACGCTTGACGCGAACCTGCCGGTCTACAACATCAAAACGCTTGCCGAGCAAAAGACTCGTTCGCTTTATGTCGCGCGATTGGCGGCGACGCTTTCGGGATTCTTCGGCGCGGTTGCGCTTCTGCTCGCAAGCGTAGGCATC
This sequence comes from Blastocatellia bacterium, assembly GCA_963726785.1. Classification (GTDB taxonomy): domain Bacteria; phylum Acidobacteriota; class Blastocatellia; order UBA7656; family UBA7656; genus DATEKX01. Next base: position 818,291 of record CAVSDJ010000010.1, on the reverse strand, counting down.
TATGGCGTTATGGCTTATTCAGTCAACCGCCGCACGCGCGAGATTGGCATTCGCATGGCCTTGGGCGCAGGGCGCACGGATGTATTGAAGCTGGTGATGAGCGAGGGAGTAGTTCTGGTCGCAGCGGGGCTTGCTATCGGACTTTCTGTGACGCTCGCGGTCACGCGCTTGATGGCGAGTTTGCTTTATGGCGTGTCTGCTACAGACTCCGCAACATTTGTCGCAATTTCACTGATACTCGTAGGAGTGGCTCTGGGAGCCTGTTTCGTGCCTGCTCGTCGTGCTACGAAAGTAGACCCGATGGTCGCGCTTCGTTACGAGTGATTAAAAAGTTGTGGAATAATGAAGCTCCGTAGGAGCGACCTGCTCAATCAAGAGGTCGTTCCTACGGAGCTACAGAAAATATTAACGATGTTGAAACTATAGACAGGTCGTCCCTAACGGGACTGCTATGTTCAAGAAAAGGAGTTCTTATGCTCAAAAGAGTGACAGTCGTTTTCGCAATCGTGCTTCTGGCTTTGGTCGCGGCGCAAGCTTCGCATAACGGTTCTCAGAGGAAAGCAAAAGAGAAGGCTTCCGTAGAAAAATCTTATGACGAAGATTGCGAGCAGATGTTCAGCCATTCGATGACAAACCTTGCGGTGCGCCTTATCGGGCAGGAAGAGAAGACTCTTTCAAGGTCTGAAGTTCAGACGCTCAACGTCGAAGGCAGCCCGAACGGCGGCGTTTCGATAAAGGGATGGGACAAGCCCGACATACTAATCCGCGCCTGCAAGATGGTCGGAGCCGAGACGCAGGAAGAAGCTCAAGCGCTGCTCAATCAACTGACCATCTCAGCAGAGAATGGCAGAGTGCGCGCTCAAAGCCCTGACAAAAGCACGCGCGGTTACAGGCAGACGTGGGTCGTGCAGTTTCGCATCTACGTTCCGCGCGATCTGGCCGTAGAGGCTTCCGTGCATAACGGCGGCCTTGCGCTCAGCAACCTTGTGGGCAAGGTAAACGGGCGCTCTCAAAACGGCGGCATAGCTATCAGCAATAGCGGCGGCGGCGACCAGATAGAGTTGTATGCGGTCAATGGCGGCATCTCGCTCAACGACGTGGAAGGCAAGGTCAACGCCAAATCGGCCAATGGTGGGATAACCATGTCTGGCGGCAAAGGTGAAGTAAGGCTTCACAGCCAGAATGGCGGGATGGTCGTCCGATTGCCTGAAGGCCAATGGGCGGGCGAAACGCTCGAAGCTCATTCCGACAACGGCGGAGTGACACTTGAAGTGCCGCAGGGATTTGGCTCAGGCATTGAGGCAGAAACTTCGGCGCACACCCGGCTCGAATGCAATCTGCCCGAATGCAATCAGAGCCAGCGCGACCCGGACGACAATCGCCCGAAGCGCGTGCAGATAGGCGGCACGCCCGTAGTTCACGTCTCTACGCGCAACGGCGGCCTGCGCATAGTGCAAAGCCGGTAAAAGAAATGATGAAGTATGAACGATGAATGATGAACGGAGGAAAGGAATCTCAATTCATCATTCATCATTCATCGTTCATCATTTCTTAGGGCGTTACCTCAGCTTAATGGTTGGATCGCCGAGCAGAATCCAGCTCCGCTTCACATCTATATCGCTGCTGGCCGCCTTCGCTTTCATTACGGCTTCTCCTAGCGTCAGCCCCGGTGCGCTCGACTTGAATGCGGGGAATAGGTGTCTGAACAGTTCTTTATTCATCAATGCTTGCCCGTCTGGCTCCGTCAACGCTGATGACGCCCACACTGCTATTGCTCCTCCCTGCTCTACCTTCATCAACGCCTCTGCCAAACCGTCTCCGAACGGGTCTTGCACCTGCCCGTTCAGACACGTCATCCCTATCACGAATGAATACTCCGGCCCGTTGCTCAGACTTGCTCCGTCCGCTGATGTCAGCAGGTTCCCTCGCCACAACCCGAATGATCCGTGTCCGAGGTAGTTGACTATCTTCGGCCCTCGCTGCAGATGACCTAGAATTTGTGCGTGCGCTGTCTGATCGTCCATCGCGCTTCTCATCACTTCTCTGACTACAATCGAATTAGGTATCAGCGCCTTCACTTCGTTGCTCGTTGCCTCAAAGTTAAACTCATCGTTCGTATCCGTTACCAGCAACGCTCCTTCGGGCCTCGCCAGTTGAGCGTACTCTACTGTTTTCCTCACCATCGTCGCGCTCTCGTTCGCCGTTCGCGCAGGCATTCTTCCGATGGCCATCTCTGGCAATCCGTCATCGTTGAAATCCACCAGCCAGTCGTCGCTTGCCGCTACCATCAGCGCCGTGTCTATCAGTTTCGTCGGCACATGGTCGTTATCGCCAAGTCCCAGATAGTTTTTCGGATCACTGCTCGCATCTCCTCCCAGCAGCACGAATTTTGGCGCTCGCTTCCACACGCTCCTGGCCCGCACTAGAAAGTCTTTGATCGCTTGTGGCGTTCGCGCTCCATAGCTGAACTCGTCGTAGAGGTCTTCGACATCGGCTACAACCACCGTGTAACCTTGCGACCGTCGCAGCGTCTTCAGTGCGTCGAAACTCGCGATGAAGTTGCGAGGCGTGATTATCACGAGATCCGCCACCTGAGTGGCCCGATTCCAACTCGACGGCTGATTAGCTCGAACTTCGGCAGCCTGCGATACGGCAGAATCTGCAAACGCATACAACACTCGCTGCCCCGCGTCTTGCGCCGCTACAGTGACCGAGAAATTGTTCCCGCTCCCGTTCGTCGTCCCGCTAATCTCTTTCGGGTTAGCCGAGTCTGTTATGTCCACAACTCTTATCGCTGACGAGTTGAAACCGCTTATCGTCACTAATTCCTGACCTGCCGCCGTGTAGAGCAATCTGTTGTTGTCGGCTGCGAATGTGTGAGAGTAGGTCAGTCGCACATAATCCAACAGGTTGATGTCGAGGTCTCCTCCTTCGGCCTCGAAAGAGACTGTATTGTTGCCTTCTATAAGCGCGCTGTTTGATATCGCCAGACTGCTTACCTGATGAGCCTGCCCGTTGAAACTGATCGTTCCCACCTGAATTCCGTTCAACTTGACCTTCACGCTATGGCTCGTATCGGCAGTCACTCCTTGAAGGGCCACTTCAAGCGCCGCCCCCGTCGCAGAGCTTGCGTCGAGATGTTCGACCGCAAGCGTCTGTGTCACGGCATCGCTCGTGATGATCGCGCCGAACCAGTTGTCTGCATCGCCGTTCCTCAGAGCTGCGAAATAGGTGCTGCGTTCTTTGCGTTCGATGGTTGCAGAAAAATTCTGAGCGGTTGACGCGATGCCGCTGCCCGCGACCGTGTTGATGCGCTGGCCCTGCGCGTTTCCGTTGATCAGATAGTAAGCTCGCAGGTTGGTCGAAGGCGTGTCTATTGCCTTAGCGTAAAACTCAAGCGAGTCTCCGGCTTCGAGGTGACCGCTCGTTCCGCCGTTGACTTTGATCGGCTGTTGCACGCCGTCCACGTAGAGTTGAAGGAAGTTAGGGTTGCTCGAAACATTGAAGCCAGCAGCGACAAGTTCAGGCTGAGTCACTCGATACCAGCCGTCTGAGCGAACCGAGAGCTTGGCTCCCGGCTGACCGGCGACATCCCATTGAGTCTGAATCGAGCCAGCAGCTTTGACAATTGATTTGCCGAAACTATTTGATGATTTAATGAGCGGCGTGATGAATTGCTGTTTTACAGTAGCGGAGTTTGAGTTGAGCTTGCTCAAGAGCAAAGCATCAGCCTGCGCAGGAAGCTTGCTTGTGGACGTGGGGCTGATGGGGCCGTGAAGCGTAGTCTGGCCGCCAAGGTCAACGTCTTCCAGAAAGTATTGCGCGAAGTCCGCCCCATTCGCTGTCGTATCAAGCCAGCCGTAGGAAAGCCCCGCAGTCAGCCTGATTTTGGAGCCAACCATCAAGGCCGAACCGGCAATCAATGTCGCGTTGAGCTTAGTGCGTTTGCCCTTCACCTCGCGATAGATGTTGAAGCCGAGGTTGCGGACTTCGTAGCCTGTTTGCCATTGCAAATAGACTCCCTGCCTGTCATTGCCGAGGGCGGCAAATGATGCGAGGGTCACTTCTGTCACGACGTTGCAGGTAACCGTAAAAGTCCAGTTCGTGTTGTTACCATTGTTAGTGCTGCTGTTGGCAGTGATCGCCGTGCCGGATTTGTTTTGATCTTGAACGTTCACATCCTGCATCACAAACGAGCCTGCTCCAGACCATGTGCGTTGCGTTCCGCCAACGGAAGAGCGAATCTGGATATCATCAGTACCGCAACCTATGACGGTCGAATCGAAATGAATCAGCCCTGTGTTAGTAACGGTGCTAGTCAAGGTGATGACCACTGGATCGCCCCCGGTGCCGCCAAAGACTTCCCATCCTCCGCCGGAATTGACCGTGACAGCTCCGCCCGTGAAGTTCCCGGTCTGGCCGTTAAGGATATTCAAAGTGCCGCCGGAATTGATCGTGGTGGCTCCGGTGACGGTGAGATTAAAAGTAGCGCCCTGGTTGAGTATTCCATCGCTGATCGTGAGCGCAGCGCCGACCGATGTATTTATGCCAAGGCTGACAAGGTTATTGTCCGTAGCGCCGGTATTGGTAATGGTCAGATTGTTAAACGTAGTCGAACTAGAGCCTCCAATACTTTGATTCACAGCGCCGTTGAAATTGATCGTTCCGGTGCCAGCGGTGAATGTGCCGCTGTTTGACCAGTTGCCTTTGACGTTCACAATCTGCGCTCCCGACATAGTCAAAGGCGCGCTGCTGTTAATCGTCACATTACCGTTGACAGTGCGGGTTGCTGCTATAGTCCAGGTCTTGGTCTGCGTTGACCCTGTGATGGTCAGGTTGTTGTAGTTGCGATCTGTTACGACCTGACCGCTAGTAGCATTGCGGTTGTATTCAACCGTGCCGTTGGTATCAATAGTCGTTGTAGTCCAGGTGCCTATTAAGGATGCGTTTGCCACGGGGCCAAGACCAGAGTCATCTGCTGTGCGAATCAGCCCTGTAGAGTTCATCGTCAATACGGAAGCGCCTGTACTGGTGGCAGAACCTCCCGAAGCTGAAAAATCCAGCGTGCCATCGATAATGATTGTTCCTGTGGCGATGGTCAGCGTGATTGCAGCCACATCAAGCGTGACTCCTGAATCAATCGTCAAATTGTTCTCAACCGTAGTCGCGGCGGCAAGGGTCTTCGTAGCACTACCTGAAATGGTCAGGTTAGTATAGGTTGTAGCTAACACAGTTTGAGCCGCTCCAGCATAAATTACGGTCGCACCAGTGCCGTTGAAATCAGTAGTCTCGGTACCCGTACCGCCAATTGAAAACGGGGTGGCACCCGTAAGATTCAATGTTCCAGTCTCAGCTCCAGTGTCCAGACTCAGTGTGGCATCTCCTGAGCCAGCGGTGCCGTCGTCTTCAGAAGTTAAAGTCACAGTACCACCTACATTAACTATGCCTGCACCAAGTAAAAAAAGGGCGTTATTTTCATCACCAGCATCATGTTCACCATCAATTGTCAGATTGCCCGAAATTGACAAGGTCGAAATCGTGGAAGTCAGAGTAGTAGTTGCATCACCACTGAGGTTAGTGGTTGTGCCCCCCACAGTGAAAGACGCACAGGTGATTGTACCTGCTCCTGTTATCGTGGCAGACATATTGGTGTTGTCATCGTTCTGCATGGTGATACCAGCAGTCACAGTGAGAGTGACACCCGAATTAACGGTTAAAATTCTAGTAGTGGCGGTGTTATTACTGCCTAAGGTGATGGAATTGATGGTTGCATTCGCCGTTACAGTTACGTCATGTGTGGGAAGGATTATGACATCATCCGTAGCAGCAGGAACTACTCCGCCGGGCCACGGAGCGTTATTCGTGGTGGAATTCCAGTTTCCGTCGCCTGCCGTGGTTACGGTTGCCGCAGAGCTTGCTTGCGCGCTAAGCAGAGTGAAGATTAGCGCAAGAAAAGATAGAAACATTATCTTCTTCATAGGATGCCCTGTTGTTTTCAGGTTCAACGTTTCCCGTTCCTCAAATATGTATGCGCGAAAGCCGTCTGCGACCTGTGCAAGCGCGTTATTAATTGCCAAGAACAATCCCACTCGCTTCATAATGCCTCCGTCACTCCTGAAACTCTTACTCTCTAATTCCGGCAAAGCTGTAAGCTCGCGCTTTGAACGCCGACGCGCGGGAACGAGCCGCGCGCACGAGCTTTGCCTTTCGACTTGCAAGATCAATGTCGCGCCCTTCGCGCTCGACTGAAATTACACGGCCTAAAATCTTCTCTGCTTCAACAGGCGCATCGCACGTCTGGGATGAATCGCCTAGCAGGATGAATCGCAACTGCGCGGCTTCTCTTTCCACGCGCATCACGCGATGCGCGATCACACCACTCTTGAATTGATAAAGAAGGATGTCTCCGCGTTTAATGTCGCCGGGCGTTACAGGCTCGACCGTTATCATCTCGCCGTCTTTGATCGTCGGATGCATGCTCTGCCCGCCCGCGCGAAAGCGCACCGCGTAGCCGAGCCGCAAAAGCTCATGACTTGCTTCCAAAAATATTTGCGATGTGTTCACGACCATATTAAGTCTCAGGCCAAAGGGGGAGTAGGCTCTTGATTTTTAGAGAGGCGCTTGAGCCGCTCACTGCATCTGTCGAACCGCCTCGACAGCGGTTGCGTCCGGCAGAAATAGAAATTCGTATGCCTGCACTGTTCTTAACAAATCATCAAAAAATCCGAGCGTGAAATCCAAACCCGCAGGGTTATAAAACGGAGGAAAGCTGCAGGCGATAAATCGAGCCGCCGCTTGCACGCCCGCGAGCGGCGGGAATCTGTTTTCATGCCAGTGCCGCAGGAAGAATACTTTCGTGAGCCTTGCCTTGTCGGCTCGCGCCAGATTCGCTTCGCCATGCCAGGGCGTGCCGTGCATCCAGATGCGCTCGCCGTCCTTGCGCAGTACGATGCGCTCGTCGCTGAGTAGCCTGACGCCCGGTTGATCGGCCCATAGCCGCGCGGTCGTTGATTTTCCTGCGCCGGACTGGCCCAAAAAAAGGTAGCCGTTCCCGTCGCGGTCTCTCAGGCCGCACGCATGAACTTCGACGCCTCTGCCTGCCGCCAGCAGATTGACGAACAACAATTCATCGAGCGGGTATTCCAGAGGATAAACCGGCTGGCCGTGCGCGAAGTATCGGCGCTCGAAAAGAACTTCGCCCGAAGTGAAATCTTTATTGAAGCGGGCGATTTTATACGGAAGCCAGTCGGAAAAAGGAGCCGCGAATCGAAACTGGTTATGACCGTTGCTGCGGTATAATTGCCAGACGCCGCCGGAATCAAAGATTTTTTCGCCAAGCGTCGCATCGCTCAACTCGGCCCACGAGGATTGTATTGTCACATCAGGCGTGTCTTCTTCGACTACGAATTTCTCCATCGCCCCTTCAACGCGCAGCTTCAGTTCGCAGTCCCGGCTTGCCAGGGCTATAGTGATGTCGCCGATTCTGACACAGATTTTGTCAACGACTTTGTTAACGGTTTTAACTGTCTGACAATTCATCATATCGAGTTTATGAATCAAGCGATGAACTCTCTGCCGTTATTCCCTAAGAGCCTTGGGCCTGGCAAGATACAACGCTGCAAGTGCCGCCTGCTCCGCCGCCAACTGTGCCGCCCATAGCTTTGCAGGCACCCAGCACAGCTTCTTCGGGCCTCAATTGAACGCGCATCATCTCGGGCCTCGTATACGGCCTCTTGCCTTTAAGCGCGTCTGTTTCCGGTCTGCTGGTTTTTTCCATGACTCCTCCTGATAAATTCGGGGATGCGCTCAAATCTAATGGCAGGACGAGCAGCCGCCGCTACCGCCGCTCATAACAGGCAGATACCTGTTGCGCCGGGACTGCCGGACGCGCTCTTCAAGCACAGCAACAGACTTGCGCATCTCATCGTAGCCCGCGCCCGCCTCGCAATACTCGCAATCACCGTGCGGCCTGACAGGGATATCGAAAGCGTAAGCGCGCAGGTGCGCGGTCCGGCAAAGAAAATCAACAGGGGATTCGGGGTCTCCGTTCTCAAGCTCGCCGCTGGCCGGACACATGCCGCACATTGATTTCAAAGCGCATGTAGCGCACTTAGTCATTCGCGTGGCTTTCTTGTGCCGGACTTTGTTAATGAATCCTTCCCACCCTTCGCGGAAGCTTCCGCTTCGCAGGTCGAAAGTATCGAAGTGCGAAAGAACACAGATGCTCATCCGGCCTTCGGGATCAATGGCGAAAGAATCAATCCCGCCGCCGCAATGATAGACTTCGCTCGCGGGTTCGGGCGGCGGCGCAAACTGGGTGGCGATTCTTTGCCATTCAGCAACGCGGGATTGGTCTTCGAGATCCATTTCGATGATCTCTTCCGGCTTCAATCGGACTGCGAGCGGGCTTTGCGAACAGTCAATGCGCGGGCTCATCATCGCGTCGAACTTGAATTCCGCGCCAAGCTCTTCTTCAACAAATTTCCGCATATCCGCAATCTCGTGTTTGTTGATCGTGACGGCCACCGTCTTGACCTTCAGAGGCAGGCGGCGCTCGCGAAGAAGATCTATGCCGCGCAAGCATTTTTCATAAGAGCCGGGAATGCCTGTCAGTTGCTCGTAAGTCTGTTTGGTGCGACCGTAAAGAGTTACCTCTATGTTGAACGGGCGATTCGCAACGAGGTAATCGGCAATCTTTTCTGTGATGAGCGTGCCGTTTGTAAACAGGGTGATGATCAGCCCCTTGCTCCTCGCATAAGCATAGATGTCTAGGAAGTCGCGCCGGGCGAAAATCTCGCCGCCTGTGAATAGCAACCAGAAGCAACCCGCTTCCGTGATCTCGTCAAGTATTCGACAGTGCTCTTCGTAGCTCAGTTCCGAGCGCCGCGCCTCAGAGTCATTCATCGGAAGGTTGTTATAGCAGTGAGCGCATACGAGAGGGCAACGCCTTGTGACTTCGATGGTCCCGCTTGACGGGATTCCCTGCCCGCCCTGGCGTAAGCTTGAAAGCTTTTCGTGCAGGCTCAGGCTGAAATCACCATAACTCAAGGTTGACGCTGACATAATATTTACTCTCCGCACTCGGATAAAGGACGAATCAGTCCTTCGACTTGTAACGTGTTTAGAAATTCAAATACGTCTTTCGCCGCTTCATCATTACTGACTTCATATTCGCTGCCGATCTCTTCGACGATCTGCTCGACAGAGCGTGTGCCGTCAATAAGCTTCCAGATGCTCGTGCCTACCTCGTTCAGTGTGTAGATAGAATCAAGATCGCCCACGCCGCTTCGCACGGGGACGATGATGGTCTCTCCGGCGATAGACCGCGTGACCGACTGATTATTTTTTACAAAACGCGCGCTCAGAATTTTTTAACCTTTCTATTCCAACAACCTGATTACCGTCTGGATTAAGTGGGGACAAGCGAAGCGCCGTGATTTTTCAAGCGGCGCAACCTATTTCGACTACCTGCAAGATATAAAAGGCTTGTTTAAAGGGCAAAGCCCATACGCGCGCTATCGTAAGCCCCTATCAGGCTTCAAGTCAAGCATAAAATGGCCTTTCGCAGCTTCAGGTAGGCCATCAAGATAAGTAATAAATATCGCAAAAACGTTTGGTAATATTTATCATACAAATGTCATGCCCGGAGCGTTTGAGTTTGAAGAGAGGCTGTCGAGGCTTGTGGAGTTAAAATCGGGACTTTAATAATTTCATCGCGTACTTTCCGGCTAGTCTGATGGGGCGAAGCGGATAATATAAGAAAAAGAGCGCGCGAGGCATTGGCAAAAACATCCAGTCACGCACATTCGTGGTCGTAGTCAGGCGGAAACAGTATCTGCTTTTGTCCAGCAGGCGCTCTCTCATTTTGAGATGAAACATAGAGCTTTCAAACACTCCGGGCGCATCGCTTCTTCCATCAAAAAGCCTCTTCCTTACCTGTTCGGCCAGCGACAATACAGATTGATCGGCCTCGGCTTGCTGCAAAACATCTTTTGGGAGCGGCGCGCCGAGAAGATTGCTTGCCAGAAAGAGGCCGAGCAAAAACATACGCTTGCTGCCTAGAGCAGCGGCTCGCGCGCTGGCCTGTTGCCAGTTCAAGTCTTTGTCGTGCTCGATCAACCGGGCCACATCGCATATCCATCCAAGTCGCGTCCAGAGGTGCTTCGACCCGTGAATGCAAAGAACCAGAAGCGAGTCTTCCGGTGAAAGTGTCGCGACTTGCCTGCCGGCTATGGTCACGGATCGAATCCTTTCCAACAAGCATTCAACGCTCAAGGGAAAAGACAAAAACCCTTCCGCGACCTGCCAATGAATCTCTACGAGCGCGCGGCTCTTGTTGCGCAGGAACGCGTAATCGTAATGATTATCGAGAAAGGCTGCTTTCTGCGATTCGGTTAAAATAAATTCGGGATTGTACCCTTGCATGGTCAGGATTTCTTTGACGACAAAAACATCCTGCTTGCGAACCAGTATATCCAGATCAACGAACTGCCGGAGCGCAATATCTCCGTAAACAGCCGTAGCCAAAGCAGGCCCTTTGTAGGCGATGGCGGGAACGCCGTGAGATTTTAACAGGTCAAATATTTTAAGCAGTTCTGCTGCAAGCGCCAGGTTGGATTGAGTGTTTCGGATAAACCTGTCGCGAAGTTGAGTGATCGCCTGTTCGGGCACGGCCTCGCGGCAGGTTTCGTTTAGAAACTTATATAAAAGAGGGATGACGCCATGCGCATCTGCTGTTTGAAATAAGTGTTCCCAGTCTATGCCTGTTTGCAGTAATTCTTCGGTGCGCTCGCATGCTTTATCTGCTGGCCGAGTTCTCGCGCACCGCAAAAGCAATTCGGCTTCGTAATAACTTTTTACTGGCGAAGTATCGTCAAGCTTCACAAGCGAGACCTGCTTTCAGAGACGATTATGCCGCAGAAAACTCTTACGGGCGAATCAACGGCTGAATTTCAGCGACAACTCGCTCGCTCGCGTCAGAGCATCACTCCATTTGGCAAAGTGCGCGGGAAATTCATCAGAAACGCGGCGGGCGATTTCTTCGAGCGAAGTCTTTCCGTCCATCATTGACAAAATGAAGCGTTCAATCTGGCCGTCCTCATTCAAAGCTGGCGCATGGCTTGAGGCTCGTTTACGCAATTGCGCTAAAGATAGCGGCGTGGCGAAAAAAGTAGACTGCGTGAAACTGGCTTTGACTTCGTTTCGCTCCATCACGCGACTATCCCAGCGCCAGATGTAATCATCCCCTACGAGATCAGCGCGCAGCGCAACAGAGATTGTATCGCCGGGCGAAATGGTCACGGGTTCAGCTAAAGGGAAAAAAGCGCTGCCATAGATAAGCTCCGGCTGACCGGGGGCATTAGAAAAGCTCACGCCTTCAATCAGTGAAGTATCAAACCACACGCTGATTCCATGAGCCACTCCTTCACGCAAAGCAGTCCATGTCACTTCCATATTGATGTCATGACTTTCCACGCAACGTATAGTCGAGCGTTGCCAAACACTCAGGCTCCGTCAACATTTGTTCCGGCTTTATTCTGTTCTTCCGCCAGGTGTTGATCGCAAACCGCCGCCCGGAAATCAAAGTCAAGCCGTGAATGTCGTCCTCCCAGACAGATGCGTGCTCTTTATAAAGTTCCGGCGCTTGCACTATTGCCGCCCACAAGCTGTCGCGCTGAGGAATCAATATTCCGTCGGGAGCAAGCAACCGTTTTCTGGCATCAATAATCGCTGGCAGGTGATGTTGAAAAATCGGAAGGACGCCTCGAAGGTCAGAGACAATAACATTGACTTGCTCAGGCAGGGTTACTCGGGTTGAAAGGTCTTGAATAAACTCGATGCGTTCGGAAAGGCCATTGGCGGCAGCCGCTTCTCTGGCTACGGAAATCGCATCATCCGGCTCAACGGCGTATACACGTCGCGCGCCGAAACGGCAGGCCAGCATGGCAAAAATGCCCGTGCCTGTTCCTATGTCCAAAACAACCGAGCCGGGTTGGACTGCCTGTCGCAGCGCCTGCACATAAGCATCCATGCGCGCGCGGTCTGCGATCATGCTGCCATAGCTGAAGACGCTATACATTAGAGCCTTGCTTAGATTCCGCCATTGCCAGCGCCGAAGAAGTCAACGTCTGAAAATCATCGAGGATGACTTCGCATAGCTTTGACAGGTACGCAGGATTTTCGTGAGGGGTCACTCGCCGTAAAGGGACGCTGGCCATTACCTGACCCAGCAACTTGAACTCACGTGCGCGCATCGTTTTGTCTATCAGCCTGTGTGGCATAGGTATTCGTCACTAACGCGATGAACCCCTGGCTCGCAGGCATGGCTTCAACCGACGGCGCTCGCACATCGTCACGGCGCTCATCCAGAATATAAATAGCGGCGAGCGGTAGCGGCTCCTGCTGAAAGCGACAGCCGTCGCCCGTCAAATCAAGGTAACGTTTATTCCACGTCGGAGTCAGGCAGGGCAAAGCATCTTCAGCGCCATAAAGCGCGCTTACGGATTCCGGCCACAGACGAATACGAGGGTAAGCGGGCTGCACTATGAAAACCTGGCCCTGCTGAGCGAGCGCAACAACGTCTTCAGACAATACGCCGTATCCCGAATGAGCGAAGGCGGCGGCGGTGGTTGATTTGCCTGCGCCCGAGGAACCAACTAGCGCGATTGCCTGATTGCCCACGGCGATGGCGCTGGCATGAAGACAAACAGAGCCGCGAAGCAGCAGGACGAAACCCATCACGGGGCCGAGCAGGTATGTGGCCGTATCGTCTACGGTCAACGAATCCGGCCACGTCGCCCATACTTCGGTCCCCCTGCGGTCTACAACAAATTCAGTCTTATCGGCGTAGCGAAGATGGAAATACTCGCCTTCTTTCAGGCTCCGAATGATTAATAAGGGTTCGCCATGCTCTTCGAGGTCTGCGCTGACGTACCACATCTGCCCTTCTTCCGATGTTGTGTTCAACCAGGAAGGTTTCAAATCCAACCATATTCGCAGGTCGGGCTGGTGAGCGATTGTTGAAGCGATTAAGCCTGGGATTGCCTGGTTTGAGCATATGGTCAAGCCGTAGATGGAATAATCGAATGTCATAATATCGGGCGAAATAAAACGATGCGCGGGCTTAACACTAGGTCTTAAACGGTCCTCCTGCCATATCGCTCATATTCATGGAGTTAGTATTACTTTGTGTCAACTCGCGGATATCGCCATAGATTGAAAATTGAGGGCTGTGATAAGCCGCCTTGACTGGCTCTTCTTTATTAGAATGGCGAGCGTCTTTATTATCGGTCATTGTTACTCTTTCAGTTTGATCGGCCCTTGGTCTGATTAATCTACAGCCCCAGATCGTGAAAGCGAACAAACAGCGACATAAATTATGACTTACAGGCTTTAAAACCCTGTCTTATCGTTCCCACCGCCCATATCATTCATTCCCATGGTGCCAACATTCTGCGTAGTCTCGCGAATATTGCCATACATTATCAGTTGAGGCCGGTAATAATTTTTCTCGTCAGGTTTATCTTCAGACTTTTTGAAAGTACCTACTTTGTTCCCCATTGTTTTTCTCCAATTTTTTTCCCGCCCTGACAGAAGCCAAATTCTGCAGCCAACAGTTGAGGCTGAACGGACGAACATTCAACCAAAGTTTATCAGAGTTTTCTCACCGGCAACAGTTGGTATCGCATCCTGTCAACATAGCGTGCCAGTTCAGGCGACGGATCAAATCGTGTCAGCCACTGCGCGTCGCGCCCTCGCAGAATTTCAATCAAAGGCTCGCCAGCCAGCGGAGATTTTGGGCGGCGCAGTATAGACTCAGGCAATATTCCGCGCATTGCCTTTTTGAGCAATTCCTTCTTCACGCACCAGGGCACGGGCGGAATCGCTAACACGTAATCTATCAGGCGAATGTCAAGAAAAGGATGTCGCACTTCCAGAGGCAACGCCGTCACGCCCGCATCGTAGCCTTCAAAAATAATAGACCAGCTCGGCAACGACAATATTCTGGTCGCATAAGGGCGAACAGTATCGCCTGGCGTCGGCTCTGCATCAATCTGCCTGCATCGCTCGCCGAGATTCATTCGCTTTGCAAAAGACTGATTCAGCCATGTTGGGTAAGACGATGCTACAGGGTATTTTCCCAGGCGGCGTTTCAACCATGTGCGCAAGCCCACCGGTGGCAACTGACGTTGCGATAAAGCATACCACCCCATGCCCAATAGCAAGCGTCCGAGACGCTGTTGTTTGAGCAGCGAGGCGAAGTATGCGTTCGGCGGCTCGCTCAGAACTCGTATCCCCATCCCAACCAGTCAACGCAACGCGGCTGCCCGCAGCCATGCGCTTTAATAGATCGGCGGCAAGCGATAAGAACGGATACGTAATAAAACTCAGGCTGGCTTGCCGTTACCTCTTCCCATCTTTCATAAGGCAGGCAGTCGTCGGCTGCCAGATACTGTATCGGTATGCCCAAAGAGTTTGCGGCTATCCCTGAGTAGTAACGTTCTTCATCGGGAATCAGCCTGTCATAAATGATAGCGCAGGCGCGCAGATCAAAGTCGGGGAATTGTTTTGCAAGCGAAGCTTTCGCAACAGCTGCGATTGCCGGTGAATCAAGCCCGCCGCTCATAGAAACACACACACGGTCAGCGCGCAGCCGATCCTCTACGGCCTCCCTTAACAATTCTTCAAAACGTTCGATATATTCGCTTGCTCGATTGTAATAAATGTTTCCTTCAGTTTGTAACTTCCAATACTGAGTTATCTGAGCCTTACCATTTGACCATGTTAAAGTAATGAGCCGAGGCAGGCGCTTGATGTCTGCGAAGGATGTTGTGGCAAGGTCTTGATTTAGTCCGAAGAGAAGGAAATCGCCGATGGCTTGCTCATTCAATTCGTCTGAAACCGCCGGATGCAGGCGCACACAATTGAGCGTATTGCTGATTACAAAATTACCGCTTACGTGCGCATAATAAAACGGTTTTACGCCGAAATGATCGCGGGCGCAAAACAGTCGGCGCTTTCGCCCGTCCCAGATAGCAAACGCAAAATCGCCTAGCAGGTGCTCCAGACACTGCTCGCCCCACCTGTCATACGCGCGCAGTATCAATTCGACATCCGTCACATCATTAAGATTGGCCGTTACTTCAGATCTAGCTTGCCTATGAGTTCTTTCCGGCCATCAATGCGGGCGTCGGCGGTAATCCAGATATCATTGTCCAGGCTGAAAGGCTGTCGTTCTTTGAGCGATTCTTGCGTTGTGACAAGCAAAGTGTGGCCTAAACCAATGTAATTATTACTCCATATTCCTTGGCCGTCGGGGCCGCGATAGGCTATGAAGTCGGTCATCTGTTGCAACAATTCTCGACTGACCGGCTTGCCATCCAGGTTGATGATGCCAACGATGCCACTCATTAATAATTTTCCCTTGTAGGGATCACAGCGCGCTCGAAAGGCTTGAATCGCTTGTCAACGTCGAAGTGTCTCATTTAGCGGAATCCCGCTAAGTTCCACCCAGGCATGAGCTTCCATCAGTCCCGCTTCTTTGCGCGCGCCGAAGCGAAGGTCGCTTTTGATTCCCTGTCGCCTGAGAAGCCACCACAGCGTGAGCGATTGCGGCAAACACGTCGCCGAATAAACGCCATGCCGGGCCGCCGCCTGCACCATTACATTCGTAATGCGGGCATTTTGGGCTATTTCCTTCGAGGATTTCTTAGCGGGAGCAAGATGGATCAAGAATGATTGCAAACGCTTGAAACTTATTAATCGCAATGCCAGGCCGCTCAATGGCAGCAGCAGCAGTGACTGAATAAATAGCTGCCGCTCGAAACTTGATAGCTGCCAAAATTTGCGCCAGCTATTCACTGCCGACCTCCACTAAACCTTGTTCCACCAGCTTTTGAATCAGATCGCCCAAGTCCTCTCGCAGCCGGTTTGCTTCCACATCATATTCAGCAAGCAGCGTTTCGTAAGCGGCCTGGATTGAATCCGACGCTATGAGGATTTTCCACATCTGCGTGCCTACATCATCCAATCCGAAATAGCGTTCATTTTTCAGGTTGAGCAGAACAGACTCGCCTCCGACTTCGGAAATCAATATGTCCGGGGATACCGAAACGCGCGCTGTAAAAGAGATCATTATTACTTTACTTATCTCATTTTCGATCTGCGATTTTCCGTATATGCGTAATTTCGCTTACAAAAAAAGGGGGTAATGATTAGCTGACCTGCTGCCCATAACAGGCTGTCATTATAACATCAAAGTTACGACGAGCAATCCTGCGAATTTTAGCGGCGGCTAGTTCATAGAGAATGAAAAATAATCACCTCCGGGAGTTGAAATCATCAAGACGATCTCAGATTCATTGACAGCCGGGTTATACTAACGTATCTTTTGTAACGATTTCGGCAGGTTTGTGTTCGCCCAATACAGCCCCCAATAGCACCCTAATAAGGAGAAGGCACTGCGCGGTCTGATATGAGGGTTGCCCAAAGTCCAAAATCCGGCAACAGTCAGGCAAGAGATATAACAACTGCAGGTTTTACGAGTCAGTGTATCCACATCCCCTTCGGGCCTGAACGTTCTTCGTTTAATATAAGACAGCCACACTAAGATAGTTACCCCCCTTAAATAGCCGAGTACAAAGCGTTCTCTTTAAGTCATCGCTTTTGCAGAAGATATCGCTGCTGGCTGCAGCTTCCCTTTGGGGTTTAACTGATTCGAGGGTGCAGTCTGCGCGTTCGACGGTTTTGAGGCAAAAAAAATATACGAAACCCAAATGATGAGTGGTGACTATTCTCTCGTCGTTGTGGTTTTGGAGGCTGACTTATGGCAGATGAACGGGTAGAGCTTGAGAAGGTTCCTCTTTCTGAGGATGCGCCGATTGTCAGACCCGGCTACCCCAGAACGCCGGGCTACGCAGAGACGGGTTACGGTTACGGCTATGGCTATGGCGAGGAAGACGACCGCGCACACCTGCGCGAAGCATGGCGCACCATACGCAAACACAAATGGCTTATCATCACAATCGTGGTCGTTGTCACAAGCATCGTCACAATCGAAGCCTATCGGGCTAAGCCTGTCTACAGCTCGACTTCGATCATCGAGTTGGGCAAAGAGAACACCACGATGGTCAAATCTACTACGGGCGATGTGGTGATACAGACAGACGACACAGACCTGTACTATCCCGAAATGAGCATCAAGACAAAGATGCTCAAGCTGATGAGCGAGCCGTTGCTGGAGGATGTGGTTGTCGGCCTCAATCTGGATAAAAATTCCAAGTTCTCGGATGTCGGAAGAAAGACATCCTACTGGGAAGCATTGCAAACTCTGGGGAGCCGTTTGAGCGGGCAGAAGCAAGACGAGCCTGCCCGGACTGTAATTCAATCATCGCCTATGGAATCAAGCTCGGACATCGCGCGCACTACGGAAGAAAGCGAGCGGCTCGCGCCTTACGTCGGCATTATCGCGGGCGGGCTGGAAGTCGAACAGATCAAAGACACGCGCGCGCTCAAAGTCACCTACACCCACACAGACCCTGATATCAGCGCGGCTATAGCAAACGGAGTGGCGCAGACTTTCATTGACAGCAGTTTCCGCTCTCGCACAGAGAAATTCACGAACGCGTCGGACTGGCTCGACCGCACGACCCGCGAGCTTAAAGCGAAAGTGCAGCAAGCCGAGCAGGAGCTTGCCGATTACACTCGCACGCACAACATCTTTTCGACCGAAGGCAAAGAGACGCTCACGACCGAAAAGCTCTCGCGCCTGCACGAACAAGCCACACGCGTCGAGACCGAACGCATACTCAAGCAATCGGTCTTCGAAGAGGTGAAAGCGGGCCGCGCGGCGCAACTGCCTGCAGCATTTCAGGATCAAAAGATCGCGGGGCTTCAAGTGAAGCTCGACGAGCTTCAAGCTCAATCCGACCGATTGGGCACGAAGTACGGCCCGGATAACCCTATGGTTATAGACATCAAACAGCAGGTCTTGACCACGAAGTCGCAGATTGAAGATAGCCGCAAGGCGCTCGAAGATAAGCTCAAGAGCGAATACGAGCTTGCCCTGCGCGACGAAGCGTCTCTCAAGAGCGCTCTCAATCTGGCGAAGGGCGAAGCTGTTCAGCAAAACCAGGACGCCATTCAATACAACATACTCAAGCAGGAAGTCGAAACCAACAAACAGATGTATCAAGACTTTTTGCAAAAGACGAATCAGGCAAAGGTCGAAGTAGCGCAGCAGCACAACAACCTGCGACTGATACAGCCTGCGCGCGTTCCCCGCGCGCCGGTCGGGCCGGGAAGGTTTCGCACTATACTGTTCGGATTGCTGTTAAGCTGCGCGGGCGGCATTGGTCTGGCCTTCTTCCTCGAATACCTGGACAACTCCATCAAGACGATTGAAGACGTTGGCCGCTACGTGCGATTGCCCGCGCTGGGCGTGATACCTGCGATATCTGTAAACACGGCTCGAAGGCTTGGAAAGCAAGACGCAAAGGAGATGATGCCCGGCAATGAAGCCGGTCACGCTGCGACTGAACAGACATCACGCAGCATGATGGTGCTAGACAATCGCTCGGCGGCGGCTGAAGCCTATCGCGTGTTAAGGACTTCGATGCTGCTGTCAGCCGCAGACCGTCCGCCTAAGATTGTGCTCGTAACGAGCGGGCAAGCGGGCGAAGGCAAGACGACAACGGTGGTGAACACTGCAATATCGTTAGGCCAGCTCGGCGCGTCCGTGCTGATTATTGATTGTGATCTTCGCAAGCCTGCCACGCACAAGCTGTTGAACGTCGAGCATCAAAACGGACTGTCAACATACCTCTCGCGCGAGACTGAGATCAACGGGTTGATACACAAGCTGCCGATAGGCAATCTGTCGCTGCTTCCGTGCGGGCCGATACCGCCGAACCCCGCAGAGTTGCTCAGTTCAAACAAGATGAAGAATATGCTGGCTATGCTTTCAGAGCACTATGATCACATCTTGATAGACTCGCCTCCGCTGTTGAGCGTGACGGACTCGGTTATCCTGTCAACGATGGTGGATGGGGTGATACTCGTAGTACACGGCGGCAAGAGCACGCGCATCGCCGCGCGTCGCGCCCGCCAGGAATTGACCTCCGTAGGCGCAAAGATATTCGGAGTCGTGCTCAATAATCTCGATGTGAGCCGGGACGGGTATGATTACACTTACTACTCAGGCCGGACATACGGAACCACAGAAACCACGAGTTAACACGCAATCGAGTAAAGGCAACCGAAGAAAATGAAAAAAGCATTGGTGACGGGAATAACCGGGCAAGACGGTTCTTATCTGGCCGAACTGCTGCTTGCCAAAGGTTATGAAGTGCACGGGATCATCCGCCGGGCTTCCATATTCAATACTGATCGCATAGATCATATTTACGCAGACCCGCATGATCCGGGCGCGCGTTTATTCCTTCATTATGGAGACCTACGGACGGCACAGGGCTGACGCGGATACTTGAGAAGACACAACCCGACGAAGTCTACAATCTGGCCGCGCAGTCTCACGTTAAAGTTTCTTTTGAACAGCCTGAGTACACGGCGGATGTCGTAGCCACTGGAACTTTAAGACTTTTGGAAGCTCTCAGAGGCTATATCAAGACCGCAAATAAAGAGGTTCGTTTTTATCAGGCGGGGTCGTCTGAAATGTTTGGAATGACTCCTCCGCCACAAAACGAGAATACTCCTTTTTCACCTCGCAGCCCCTATGCTGTGGGCAAAGTGGCTGCGCATTACTGGGCAGCGAATTATCGTGACGCTTATGGGATGTTCATTGTAAACGGAATACTCTTTAACCATGAATCTCCGAGGCGCGGCGAGACTTTCGTGACTCGCAAGATTACGCGCGCGTTGGCTCGCATAAAGCTCGGTCTACAGAAAAAACTTTACCTGGGTAACCTCGAAGCCTTGCGTGATTGGGGATATGCAAAGGATTACATGGAAGCCGTCTGGCTCATGCTTCAGCAAAACGAGCCGGACGATTACGTAGTGGCGACAGGCGAAGCGCATTCCGTGCGCGAGTTCTTAGACGAAGCCGCCGGTCACCTGGAAATGAACTGGCATCATTACGTCGAGAGTGATCCGAAGTATTACCGGCCTACGGAGGTGGATTATCTTTTAGGAGATGCCAGCAAAGCTCGTCAAAAGCTGGGATGGAAGCCCGAAGTTACTTTCAAAGGACTGGTCAAACTCATGATAGAACACGACCTGGAGCTTGCGCGACGAGAATGCACTCTTAATGAAGCAGGATACTCGATTCCCATTCGAGGCATAGCTAACGGGGGAGATTGACCGTATCGAGTCGAGAAGTTGATAAATATCTATGACCGATTACTGGCAGGATAAACGAGTCTGCATAACAGGCGGGGCGGGATTTCTCGGTTCATACGTCGTAGAAAAACTTCAGCGGCGAGGCTGCTCAAGTATTTTCATTCCCAGGTCGCACAATTATGATCTGCGTGACCGCGCAGCCATTCGCCGAATGTACGACGATGCGCGCCCTAACACCGTCATTCACCTTGCGGCGGTCGTCGGAGGCATTGGGGCCAACCTTCAAAACCCCGGTCGGTACTTTTACGACAACCTCATCATGGGCGCTCAATTGATAGATGAAGCGAAAGAGCGCGAGCTGGAAAAATTCGTTGTTGCGGGCACTATCTGTTCATACCCTAAATTCACTCCGATTCCTTTTAAGGAGGATGAATTATGGGAGGGCTATCCCGAAGAAACAAACGCGCCTTATGGATTGGCAAAGAAGATGCTGCTAGTGCAAACGCAAGCTTATCGTCAGCAGTACAATCTAAATTCCATCTACCTGTTGCCCGTAAACCTCTATGGCCCGCGCGATAATTTCGACCCTGCGTCTTCGCATGTAATTCCCGCCCTCATCAAAAAATGCGTTGACGCAAAGAAAAACAACGAGCGGCAGATTACAGTCTGGGGCACAGGAACTCCAACCAGAGAGTTTCTGCACGCGGATGATTGCGCGGAAGGAATATTGTTAGCGGCTGAAAGATATAACAAATCCGATCCGGTCAATCTCGGCTCAGGCCGTGAGATTTCCATCAAGAATCTGGTTTCGTTAATCATTGAGCTAACAGGTTTTGACGGCGAAACAGTGTGGGACACCACCAAACCGGACGGCCAGCCTCGCAGATGTCTGGATACGTCGAGGGCCGAAAAAGAGTTTGGATTTAAGACTCGAATTGATTTCAAAACGGGGATCAAGCAAACCATCGACTGGTATATCAGTCAGGCAAGCTAGTTAGCCCTTTCTCTTCTCGACTGTCAGTTTTCATGAAAATCGTTTACTTGAATCCGTCCGGCCAACTGGGCGGAGCAGAGATAAGCCTCCTCGAAATTCTAGCGAGCTTGCGAGCAGTACGCCCCGACTGGCATTTGCATCTGGTTGTTGCCGAAGACGGCCCTCTGGTATCAAGGGCGCAAGCGTTAGGGATTTCGACTATAGTCATTCCCTTTCCGCCCGCGCTTGCCCGGTTGGGTGATGCCAACAGAGCAAATCGTTTCATCCTTCTTTATAAATTGCTTTCAGCCGTGAAAGATGTCCTGGCTTATGTCAATAGATTGCGTTCCGCGCTTCGTGAGCTTGCTCCCGACTTGCTGCATACCAACGGAT
The DNA here is from genome assembly GCA_963726785.1 of Blastocatellia bacterium. GTDB lineage: Bacteria > Acidobacteriota > Blastocatellia > UBA7656 > UBA7656 > DATEKX01. Next base: position 796,630 of record CAVSDJ010000010.1, on the reverse strand, counting down.
TCAAGATGCACATCCTGGGCTTATGGTCGCGCCCACCGCAGGTGCCCGTCATCTGGCACATTCACGATTATGTCAGCAAACGGCCTGTGATGGCTCGGCTGCTGAGACGACATGCCCGGCAATGCGCCGCTGCTGTAGTCAACTCCAAAAGCGTAGCCGACGATCTGCGATCAATCTGCGGCGACCTCTCGCAGGTCTACACTGTCTACAATGGAGTTGACTTGAATCGCTTCTCACCGGCTGGCGAGAAGCTCAATCTGGATTCGCTTGCGGGCCTGCCACCGGCGGAGCCTGAAACTGTGCGAGTCGGTCTTATAGCGACCTTCGGGCGGTGGAAGGGGCAGCCGGTTTTCATTAAGGCTCTGTCGCTGCTGCCCGCGCGCTTACCCGTTCGCGGCTATGTCATCGGCAGCGCGCTTTATCAAACAGAGGGCAGTCAATATAGCCTGATTGAGCTTCGCAATCTGGCCTCTCAACTCGGCATCGCGGAGAAGATAGGGTTCACGGGTTTTATTGAAAACTCGGAAGCGGCAATAAGGTCGCTCGATATTGTTGTTCATGCCAGCACGGAACCTGAGCCATTCGGGCTGGTGATTGCCGAAGCAATGGCATGCGGACGCGCAGTGATCGTGAGCGAATCGGGAGGGGCGGCAGAAATTACTGACACAGGAATCAATGCGCTCGGACACCGCCCCGGCGATGCCGAAAGCCTCGCCACAGACATCGAGCGATTGTCTACGAATTCAGATCTGAGAATCAGGCTGGGGAATGCAGGCAGAGTGACCGCCGAACAACGTTTCGACCGATTGCGATTGGCGTCTGAATTGATTCCAATTTACAAACAGGCAATCTCATCAACGCACTGATGCGGTCCTCCACGTTTACAGCGGCAATCTTTATGGCGGCGTTGAGACATTGCTTTTGACGCTCGCCCGTCACAAGCAACTATGTCCCGAAATGGAGCCGAGTTTCGCGCTCTGTTTCGAAGGCCGTTTGAGCGAGGAATTAATTGCCGCTCGAACGCCTGTTCACTTATTAGGCGGTGCGAGAGTCAGTCGTCCTTTGAGCGTGCGAAGGTCCCGGCAGGCGCTTCGAAATCTTTTGCAGCGCGAATCCTTTGACGCAGTGATATGTCATTCGTCCTGGTCACAGGCGATTTTCGGACTCCGTCAGCGCGCCTTGCTCGTGTGCCTCTTTTTTTCTGGCTCCACGATAGGGTAAACGGGCGACACTGGCTTGAGCTATGGGCGCGCAAATGCCCGCCCGATGTCGCTGTGTGCAATAGTCAATTCACGGCATCAACTTTATCCAATCTGTTTCCGCAAGCCCGCGCCGAAGTGATCTATTGCCCGGTTGCGCCGCCCGCGACCAGTTATTCGAATCTTGATCGCGAGCGGGCGCGGGCAGAATTAGATACGCCTGCGGATTCGACGGTGATAATTCAAGTAAGCCGGATGGAGAAGTGGAAAGGCCACCTGTTAAATCTAAAAGCTCTCAGCCTGTTGAGAGAGGTTCCCAACTGGGTCTGCTGGCAGGTAGGCGGAGGTCAGCGACCGCACGAGGTCGAGTATTTCAACGAACTGAAAGAGACTGCCGAGAGATTGAAGATCGCAGACCGCATTCGCTTTCTCGGCCAGCGTTCGGATGTCGAAAGGTTGTTAGCTGCCGCAGACATTCACTGTCAACCTAACACAGGGCCTGAACCGTTCGGCATCGCTTTCATCGAGGCGCTACTGGCTCGACTGCCTGTAGTGACTACGGAAATCGGCGGCGCAAGAGAGATTGTAAGCCCTGATTGCGGCCTGCTTGTTCCGCCGGATGATGAGCAGGCGCTCTGTCGCGCATTGAGGCAGCTAATAGAAGATCGCGCCTTGCGCGAAAGACTCGGAAGCAGTGGGCCTGCTCGCGCAAAAGAACTTTGCGACCCGGCCATCCAGATCGAAAAGCTCAAACAGTCGCTTGCCGATTGTATCAACGATGAGGGCGACAAAATAATGACTTCTGCTGTTTATGATCAAGCATTAGAGGCGCGCGCGCTTCAGAGTCTCGGCTCAAGCGACGACGCCATTTACAGAATGGTTGCCGAGGCTTTGAATCAACGAGACGCAAGGGGCGAAATGATCGTTGATTTAGGCTGTGGCAACGGCCATCTTTTGCCGTTTGTGCGCGGGCGTTTTGATCGTTACATCGGAGTTGATGCCATTCGCCATGAGAACTTTCCACGTGATGCCGAGTTCATCAAATGCGACCTCGACAGCGGCAAAACGTCGTTGATGGATGCGTGCGCCGACGCGGTTGCTGCGGTCGAAATCATTGAGCACCTGGAAAACCCAAGAGCCTTTTTGCGCGAGCTTACGCGACTGGCGAAACCGGGAGGCTGGGTAATCGTCACAACACCGAACCAACTCAGCCTGCTCAGTCTTTTGACTCTGGTTGCCAAGCACAGATTCTCGGCCTTTCAAGATGCGCATTACCCTGCGCATTTGACTGCTCTTCTGGAAGTAGACTTGAAGCGCATCGCAGCAGAGTGCAACCTGACAGAGATCGCAATCGCATACAGCCGCAAGGGACGCTTAGTGCTTACCCCGTGGCACTATCCTGAATTTCTTGCATCGTTATTTCCCAGAGCCTTATCCGATAACCTGCTTTTGATTGGAAGGAAAGCCGGTGGTAAAGACTGAACTGCAACCCGCGTCTGTTTGGATTCGTCTCGCGGCAATGATGATTCATCGTCTTCCGGTTGCGCGCTATCGCGCCATGACGGCTCTCAGCAGTCGTTTCAAGTACCCTTTCTTAATGAAACTTTCCGAACAGATAGGCGGGTACTGGTTCAAGTGCGATCTGCGCGATTCGATAGCTCGCGAGATTTGTTTCAACAACCGATATGAGCCGCAAGAGACATCCTTGATCGAGTCATCTCTTCGACCGGGCATGACGTTTGCGGATGTCGGGGCGAACTGGGGCTACTTCACCTTGATAGCCGCTCACCTTGTTGGAAAGCACGGTCGCGTAATCAGCCTGGAACCTGACCCGAGGCTGTTTCGAACGCTTCAAGATAACATTTCGAGAAATGGACTCTCTCAGGTAACAGCTTTGCAGGTTGCCGCCGCAGACGAGCCGGGAACTTTGACTTTGAATGGGTATGACGAGAACGGCAGCAACTGGGGCGTATCAAGTCTTATCGCGGATGCTGTCGAAGGCGCTTCGATTTTTCCGGCAGCGGCTCGACCGCTTGACGCGCTTTTAGACGAGCAGGGTATTGATCGCGTTGATCTGTTAAAGATGGACATTGAAGGCGCTGAAGAGATGGCCTTGCGCGGCATGAGCGCGGGACTTGCGAAACATCGCTACAAGCGCATACTTCTGGAAGCGCACCCAACCCTGCTTGCGGCGCAAAAGCGCACGACAGGCGACGTTCTCAATCTGCTGATAGAGGCCGGGTATCAAGGCTGGATCATTGATCATTCTTCGCAAGCGATTCGCCGCGCGGCTTATGCGCGCGCGCTCAATCCTGCCGATTATCTGAAGCGCTTAGACGTTAATGACTGTTTTGATGAGTGGCCTCATTTTCTGTGGCTGTCTCCCGATTCTGTGTTAGAGCAATGACGACTGATCCGAAGACCATCACATACACAAACTTTGAAACGCCGCAGTTGAGCGCTCGCAACCGAAAGCGCGAGAACAAATGGGTGTTAGGATTCGTCTTTTTTCAAATCGCCTGCCAGGTTGCGTTGCTATCGAACAGCATTGGGCCATTACGACTGTTCGTGCGAATGGCGACTTTCGCATCCAGCATCGCTATGCTTTTCATTCTGCAAAAGCGCGGGCCTCAACATCCGTCCGCCACTCGCCGCTTCTGGGTTTTAGGCATCGTAGCTCTATCGTTGTTTTATCCGACCACAAATATACTGGCCGGTATCGCGCAGGCTGCAATGTATCTGGCAATCCTTGCCCCGCTCTTCTGGGCTTCGCGCTTGAAGATTGAGCTTCCGGCGCTGCGTAAAATCATTCTGGTTCTATGGGCTTTCTATACTCTCAGCGCGACTTTCGGCGTGCTACAGGTCTATTTCCCCGGCAAGTTCCAGCCCAATCTGTCTGCCATATACGCCTCGATGGACAAGGGTTATCTTGCCGATCTTTCAATCACAACATCGAAAGGCGAGCGCATATTGCGGCCAATGGGATTGACAGACGTACCGGGCGGAGCTGCAACCGCAGGATTCTATGCCGTGCTCTTTGCGCTGGGCCTGTTTGTGACCAATAGCAAAATGTGGATCAAGTGCGCATCAGTCGGCAGCCTGATGGTCGGTACGATGTGCCTATACCTTTGCCAGATACGTTCAATCCTGGTCATGGCTGCAATCTGTGTCATAGTTTTCGGAATTCTTCTGGCATGGAGCGGGCGAATTGCAAGGATAAGTTCGCTCGCCATTGTACTGCTGGCGGTCGCATTTGGGAGTTTTAGCTGGGCAGTTTCGCTAGCCGGAGATAGCGTTTATAACCGGCTTTCAACGCTGGTCGCCTCTAGCCCGACAGAGGTTTATTACAAAAGTCGTGGAATCTTTTTGGAATATACCGTTAATGAAATTCTGCCTGAATACCCGCTCGGAGCAGGGCTTGGGCGTTGGGGCATGATGAGTTCTTATTTCGGCGCGAGCAGCGAACCCGGTCAAAAAGGCATTTATGTAGAAATCCAGTGGACAGGGTGGATACTGGACGGAGGCTTGGCGTTGGTTCTGGCTTATGTTGTCGCGATATTTATGACAACGCTAATGGGCTGGAAGATAATGAGGCAGTGCCAAAAACTTGGATGGCGAGGATATGGTTGTATGGGGTGCGCTGCTGATTGCTTACAACGTGGGAGCGTTTGCAATAACATTCAACTATCCTTACTTCGCAAGTCAGGGAGGCATGGAATTCTGGCTGCTTAATGCAATCATCTTTTCAACTGCGCAAACGATCAACCCGTTTTTGACTGCTTCAAAGAGGATTCGCCAGTGAACGCCGCGCAGCCTTATTTGCTTGTCACAGGAGATTTCGTTCGCACAGGCGGAATGGACATGGCTAATCTCGCGCTTGCAAGCCATCTCGCGCTTCAAGGCAACGAAGTTCATCTTGTCACGCATAGAGCAGCCGAAGATTTGATCGCTAACCCTAACATCCAGTTTCACCGAGTATCCAAACCGATGAACTCTTACTTTCTTGGCGAACCGCTGTTGGATCGTAAGGGTCGCGCTGTGGCGCAAAGCATAGCGGCGCGCGAAGGGCGCACGATAGTCAATGGCGGGAATTGTATCTGGAGCGATGTTAACTGGGTACACTACGTTCACGCGGCTTACGAGTCGCACCCGTCAGGCTCGGCCTTGCATTCAGTCAAAGCTCGACTCGCGCGGCGGCGCGCGCTTCGAGCCGAGAGAATCAACCTTACGCGCGCTCGCCTTGTAATCTGCAACAGCGAACGCACTCGTCGAGATGTAACGGAAAGACTTGGCGTGCCCGAATCACGAGTCAAAGTCGTCTATTACGGGATGGATTATGCGCGTTTCAGTCCCGTAACCGCAGAGAAAAAAGCGACGCTCGCGCCCTGTTGGGGATTGAAGATGATCGCCCGGCAGTGGCCTTTATAGGCGCGCTAGGCGACAGGCGAAAAGGATTCGACACGTTGTTCGCTTCGTGGCAATCGCTATGCGCAGACAAGCGATGGGACTGCGACCTGATCGTGGTCGGGAGTGGCGCAGAGCTTGCAGATTGGAAACGGCGCGCAATAGAGAATCAACTTGCCGAGCGAATCAAGTTTCTGGGCTTCAGGCAGGATGTGCCTGAAGTGCTGGCCGCCTGTGACGCGCTCGTTCACCCTGCGCGTTACGAAGCTTATGGGCAGAGTCGTGCGCGAAGCAATTACGCGCGGGCTGCCCGCGATTGTGAGCGCCGAAGCAGGTGTGGCCGAACATTATCCGGTCGAATTGCAGGGGCTGTTAATTCCTGACCCGGATGATGCGGCAGGCTTGAGCGAACGATTATGGCATTGGCGGCGCAATATGGAAGGCATTCATAAACAGGTTGCGGCGTTGTCAGAGATGATGCGCAAACATACATGGGAAGCGATGGCTTCAGAAATTGTCCGGCTCATCGAGGCAGCGTGAACTGAGTGAAATCCATAATTGATTCATCAACTTTTCAATCAGCAGCGGTCACCGAATCGCAGGCGAAGTTCGAGCCTCTGGACTCCTGTTGGATTTGCGAAGGCCGCGACTTTGATCGGGTTCATCAAGGGCGGTTCGATTTTTCGGCATACATCGAGCAAGACCCCGAGCTGGCTGAATACACGGGGCATAAATTCTGGCTCAAGCGATGTCGCAATTGCGGGTTCGCGCAGCCGGATTCGATGCCAACGCTGCCTAACTACTTTGATCGCATGTACGATCAGCGCTGGTCCGCCGAGTGGATTGAGCAGGAGTTTGACTCCAGAGCCAAGGACTTTATTTTCCGAACCGTGCTGAAATCTCTTGAGCAGCGAGTTTCGACCGAACGACGCAGCTTGCTCGACATAGGCGCGCATGTCGGGCAATTCATCCATCTCGCTCACAAGGCGGGGTGGCAGGCCGAAGGGATAGAATTAAATCCGCGCACTTCCGAATTCGCCGCGCGCAAAACCGGTTTACCTGTTCATCGAGTGAATGCGCATCATCTGGCTTCGGAGGGAAAAAGATTTGATGCTGTAACTTTGCTTGACGTGCTTGAACATATTCCCTGCCCCGTCAAATTGCTTTCACACGTCAGGCAGTTGCTTGATCGGGGCGGATGGGTTGCGATCAAAGTTCCCTGCGGGCGCAACCAACTCTTGAAAGAGAATCTGCGCGCGCAAATGAAGCGAAGTTATAGAGTCTCAGTGGCGGACAATCTGGTTCACGTAAATCATTTTTCGCCGAAGTCTCTCAGGCTCGCGCTCGAAAAAACAGGATTCGATCAAATCGCGATCAGCATAGGCGCGCCTGAGCTTAACACGATTGGAAATATTAAATCCGATCTGCTGCGTCTGGGTGTTTATCACGTCGGCAGGCTGATTCCGGGAGGCGCGCATACGCCTCTGGCTTTGAACCTGCAAGCATACGCGCAAAAGGCAGAACGGTCATCAGGCTAAAAACTCTTTACAGGTAAAACAGTGACAAATTCTCCGGAACCTGCGCTTGCGGTAGTCATCCCTACGTTCAACAATTTAAGTGTGCTGAAACAATGTCTAGATAGCTGGCAACAATTTGGGCAAGATCAGGCTATCGAAATTCTGGTAATAGAAGATGGCTGTCGTGATGGGACTCAGGCGTATTTGACAGGTCTTGCAGAATCAGATTGGGGACGGCGTTGCTTTCGATGGTATCACGAGGACGATGTTCATGAATTGAAATGCACGAACAGAGGATTCATGGAATCGCGTGCTCCTTTGATCCTTGTATGGCAAGACGACATGTTTTTGCAAGCCTCCTGGTTTGTTCGCGAGTTAATAGCCAATTTTGATAAGCACAGTGAAATCGGCTTGCTCAGTCTTACCAGAGGGCTCAATTGCTTTCCGCTCGATGAGCCGATTTCGGAATGGGAAGATTTGATTGACTGGCGGCGACTTCAAAGCACTATTGGAACCGGCGCGCTAAACTGGTTTCGGTTGCAAGAGGTAGATGCTGTTATTCGACCCTGGGTAGTGCGGCGCGCATGTCTCGACAAAGTCGGCGTACTCGACGAAGCCTTTCGCCCAACGGAATGGGACGAAGCTGACTTATGTTTCCGAATACGAAAAGCCGGATGGAAGATTGCGACGCATGGATACGAGCGCGTAGGGGCGTATAAACATCTGGGCAGTTCCACGCTCAATCAGACTTTTTCACCTGAGTATAAAAAGCGTGTGTTGCGTAATGGGCAGCTCTTTCATAAACGTTGGGATGAAGAGATTGGCTTAAGCCATTCGCGGTCTCGTCGGACATGGTTGAGACAGTCCGACTTGCAAGGCTGGCTATGGACTCTTCGGCAGATATTGCGATTATCCGGTAAGACAGTCTATAGATTGGAGACTCGTGAGCAGAACACGTAAAGCGGGCATCCTGGCAATCTTCGGCTATGCGCAATTCGCCCTTGGATTCGTTTCGGGCATAGTCCTGGTCCCTTTGATCCTCACGAGAATAGGCACGCAGAATTACGGGCTATGGCTGGCCTGCGGCGACCTGATGGCCTATTCAGCGATGGTTGATATCGGAGTGCTGAACATACTGCCCTGGATCATCGCGGAAAAAGATGGCCAGAAAGATCGCCATGCCATCAGTAAGCTGATCGGCAATGGCATGGCCGTAGCGACGATCATCGGCGCTATCTACTTTCTGATTGCATTCGTTCTATGGCATTTCGCGGCGAATCTAACGAACCTCGACGGGCCGCAGCGAGCTATGTTGTCAGGCCCCATATTTCTGCTGATCACAGGCACGGCCATCGCTTTTCCGATGCGCGTTTTTTATTCTGCGCTGATGGGCTTGCAGGATGTGGTCTTTTCCGGGCTGATGAGCGTGGGACAGTGGACGCTCAACATCTGTCTGGTTCTGTTCATGTTGTTGAATGGATATGGCCTGTACGCGCTTGCCACATCAGCCGTCGTTCCTACGCTTGCTATTTCGCTGGCTTGCCTGTTGCGACTCAAGGTCATAGCTCCCGACCTACTCACAGGCTGGGGCCGCCCTTCGTTATCGAAAGTATTTTATCTGACGAAGGAAGGCATCGGCGCGTGGCTTGGGAGTTTCGGGTGGAGAATGGTAGCTGCCAGCAACAGCATAATTATTATTTCCATAGGCAGCCCCGAACTGGTTGTGATTTACGCGTGCACGGCAAAGTTGGGCGAGGTCTTGATGCAAATGGCATGGATGCTGCCCGATAGCGGATTGATTGGGCTGGCGCAGCTTGCGGGAGAAGGCAGGCCGCAACGAGTGAAAGAAGTAGTGTTGAGCATGATGCGCCTGTTATTGATCACTGCGGGAGGAGTGGCTTGCATCGTTCTGTTTTTCAATTCCAGTTTTGTCTACTTGTGGGTTGGGCCTGATAAATTCGGAGGATTCGCGCTCAATGTATTTCTGGCTGCGAGTATAGTTGGATTATCGCTGACACATGGCTTAATAGTTCCTGCATCTGTGCTTGGGAGTCGTTTGCAGGCTGGCATATTAACGCTTGCGCAAGGAGGGGCATATCTGATTGCTGCCGTCACGCTCGGCCATTTTTTCGGCCTCCCCGGCGTTGCAGCAGCAAGCGTAATCATATCGTTCGTGCTGGCCATCCCTTTGGGCATTTGGATTTTACATAAGCGCACTCAATTATCACCCGGCGATTTCTGGAAAGGCGCTGTCAAGCCCTGGTGCCTGAGGGTAGCAATCTTTATGATCGGGTGCGCAGCGGTCGGGAAAATGATACCCATAGGAGCTTTCTGGTTTGTGCTGGCGCTCGCTCCAGCCATTGGGTTCTTATACGTTTGGCATATGCGACCGCTTTACATAGAACTTCCTCTGCCTATGAGGATCAGGCCCTGGTTAGTCAAGCTGAGGCTGATTCCAAATACATAAGTCCTTCATCTAAACGAAATGGTATGATTGCAACATTTGCTGAAAAAGTTACTTCTATATTAGGTCAAAATAACAGAGGCGTTAGAGCCATCCGACCGTTTTACTCATACTGCCTCAATCGCCTTGTGGGCAATAGAGGGCTGGCTTGGACTGTTAACAATCAACCTTTGAAAATAGATCCGCGAGTGCGGCATTTGATTCCAAAAGTAAATGAGCCTGAACTGTTTGATTTCCTAAAGACCAACATCAAACCGGGCCAGATAGTTTTGGATGTTGGATCATTTCTTGGAACCTACGCAGTATTTGCGGCGCGATGGGTTGGTACAGGAGGAAAAGTTATAGCATTTGAGCCTACAATAGCTAACCACGCTATAATTAGCAAACATCTTCAAATCAACGATGTGCAAGACCGAGTGCAGCTTATCAAAGCTGCTGTTGGAGAGCGGGCAGGAGTTGTTGAATTCTGTCACTATGCAGAGCCGTACATGAATCGCGTCCCCGGGCCTGAAAAGGACATTAAAGCTCTCGGCGTAACTAAAATCCAGTTAGTTATGTTGGATTCTATTTGCGATGAATTAGGTTTAACTCCTGATTGGATTCGCATGGATGTTCAGGGCTTAGAGTTCGACGTGTTGAAGGGCGCTCGTAATATTATTAAATCCGGACGTGGTCGGCTTCGGATTGTTGCCGAAATGCATCCGCAAATCTGGCCTGAATTAGGAATCAATGAAAATATGGCAAGATCAATTTTAGATGAATTGAACCTGCGATGTCGGCCTTTGGAAGCAAACGGAAAACTATTTGAACCGGACGGACATGTTTTGATGGAATGTGTTTGACAGATAATAATATTCCGGTCACTGGAACAACCCTCATTGGCAAAGCGCGACCGACACTACAATAAACCGATCTGAGAACTAAGTGCGAAAGATAATCCAAGCCCTAAAGATAATCCGCAATTTCGTGAGTGATGTCTGGGCTAATTCGGTTTTTCGCGCGCCCGCGCTTGAACCGGCATTCGTGAGCGTTGGCAAAATAATGAATAGGATGCCTTTGATTGATACTCTTTACCGCCGCGCTGTTGAGACCTATGCAAACAAAATAAAAGAGAACAACGCTCATTATCGCAAGATCAATCCAGGCCCCCTGGAAATGTCATTCGATGTTACGCACTTTACAACTCAGGACTATTACTTCAAGGGCGTTTTATATGAGCCTCGTACAACGCAATTGATACTGACCGATTTAGCAGGAAGCAAAACCTTCATTGATATTGGGGCGAATACGGGATATTTCACCTTGATGGCCGCCCTATTAGTTGGCAAAGAAGGCAAGGTTTATGCCTTCGAGCCAAACCCTGATATGTTGAAAGAATTAAGAAATCACATTGCGCTCAATAGCGTAGAGACACAGGTAGTAATCAGCGAATGCGCGTTGTCAGATGGCGCTCAACAGGATGTTGATTTTTTTATATCTAATTGTCCGACCAACAACGGCCTTTCCTCTCTCACACCATCTCAATTCGCGCTCGACCATGGAATGCTTTCATTAAATCGTAAGATCGTTATTCAAACAGAAACTTTTGATCAATGGGCGGCCATGGCGAAGCTCGGACCTGTGATTGATTTAATCAAGATAGATGTCGAGGGGGCTGAGGAGAAGGTTTTGCGCGGTATGTTGGGCACACTTTCCAATCATCCTCCGGCAAAGATAATTTGCGAGACTGAGTGGAACAGCCCCGCACATGGCCTCTTACGTGACTTTGGCTATAACGCCACTCCTTTAGATATGAGTGTAGCCGGTTTTGGGAACATCCTATTCACTCGTAATGCAGTTCATTGAAAGCCTAGATCATCAGTGGTGAACAATCAACATAAGCGCCGCGCGTTGTTCGTCAACTCGGGCATACTTGGACATAAATCGGTCTTCAATCTGCTGAAGGAAGCGACTGCGCGCGACGCTGACATTGAGGCAGTCCACATAAATCTCAGCGAAGGATTGACGACGCGCGAGCGTATCATTCGCCGTGTGCTCTGTTTTCAGATTCCCGGCAGCGCGCGCTTCTCAGGCTCAAACATTGACCTCGCGCGATGGCGACACGAATTTCATTCCGGCTTGTTGGCGGCGAGACGCATCAAAACAAGCGAAAACAGTTTTGATGTCTTACACTTTCATACACAGGCTGCGGCTTATTGCAGCATCAATCGCATGAAATCAGTGCCCGGCATCGTTTCCATTGACTGCACTCAAGGGCTTGCGAAACTTGAAACGGCCTCGCGCTTCAAGCAAGCGACCTACTTCCCGAACTCAGTTCATGACGGGCTGGTCTTTCGAGCAGCGAAAGCCATCATCTCGACTTCGCAATGGGCGGCTGGTGGTGTTGCGCGCGAATATCCTGACTGCGCCGATAAATTAATGGTGATGCCTTATCCGGTGAGGCTGGAAAGTTTCGACGAGCAATGGATTCGAGAGCGACACGGTCGCGCAACAGAGGTCGAAGCCAATCCGGTTCGCGTTCTATTCATAGGCGGAGATTTCATACGAAAAGGCGGGCCAGAGCTTCTCGCCGCATGGAAAGAAGGCGACTTTCAGGCGCACGCGCGACTCGATCTTGTAACAGACTGGCCTGTTGCCGAATCAGAGTTGCCGCCCGGCGTAAGCGTCTTGAAAAATATTGCGCCCTTCACGCCCGAATGGCGCGACCTCTGGCAACGCGCCGATCTGTTCGTTATGCCAACGCGCGGCGAAGCATTCGGCATGGTCTATCAGGAATCGGCAGCGGCTGGACTTCCCGCCATCGGGTCGCGCATCAATGCCATCCCTGAAATCATCGAAGATAAAATCACAGGGCTGCTTGTCGCGCCCGGCGATATTGCCGATCTAACGCGCTCTATGCGCGAGCTTATCGGTTCCGCCGATCTAAGGCGGCGCATGGGGACAGCGGCGAGAAGAAAAATCGAATCGCAATGCTGTCCTGAAACCTACTCGAAGAAACTTGTTGCGATCATCAAGCGGCTTGCATCTGCAAAGAATGATTGATTCATCTTTTTTATGTCTGATCGAATTACGATAGCCGAAAGCGACAAGTGCCGAGAGCCGACGCTGATTGAAATGATCGGCGCAAGCCTGAGCAAAAAAATGCGCGGCTCGCCTCTTCGCTCATGGCTCAAGTCTGCTTATCACGCCGCGCTCAATCTACAGACATGCGGAAGAGGGCTGAAGTGTTCGCTGCCCGAAGGAGAACGGGTCAGAATACTTCCAGCCTATCGCTATGTTTCGTGGAACCTCGACGAATACAGAGCATTCAAGTCGAGTCTACAATCCGGTCATACGGCGTTCGATGTGGGCGCGAACGTAGGCTGTTACTCTCTGCTGTTCGGTCAATGGGTTGGTTCGTCAGGCAAGGTTTTCGCTTTCGAGCCAGCGCCCGAAACATTTGCGGCGCTCTCTAATCATGTCGCGCTCAACTCGCTCAGTGAAGTTGTGACCCCAGTTAACACGGCGGTCTCTGATGAAGCATCAAACGTAGACTTTCTCGCGCTTGACACTCTGGGGATGAGCCGCCTTCTGGTCCAGAACGAACAGGCAGAGGCTTCGCAGATAATTCGTGTTCCGGCCATCAGCATTGATGAGTTCTGTGCGCGAGAAAAAGTGTTGCCGGATTTGATCAAGATTGATGTTGAAGGATTTGAGCTATCGGTTTTGCGAGGCGCACGCGAAACGATCAAGGCTTGCCAGGGCAGGCTCGCGCTTTTTGTCGAGATGCATCCAACAACGTGGCGCGAAATAGGTTTATCGAAAGAAGACATAATCAACGAGCTTGACGCGCAGAGCCTTCGCGCCGTGCCGCTTCGCTCCTGTGAAGATATGTGGGCAATCGAGGGAGAGTGTTTGAGACTGGTGGCGAAATAAATATGCGCATTCTTTTCGCCAACGACGGCATCGGAGATGCTGGCGGCGTTCAAACTTATCTTGATGCAGTTATGCCGGGGCTGATTGCGCGCGGGCACGAGCTGGCGTTTCTGCACTATGACCGCAAATCAGAAAGCCGCATCTCGCCCGCTCTGGCGCGCATACCCTACTTTGGCATTCTCGACAGCAGCGTCGAGCTTGCCATAGCGAATGCAAAAGCATGGGGGCCGCATGTTTGCTTCTCGCACAATATGAATTTTCTGGACGTGGAGCGTCGTCTGCTCGAAGAGTGGTTCGTCGTTAAAATGATGCATGGTTATTTCGGCACATGCATTGGCGGCCAAAAGATGCACGCATTCCCTGCTCCGACACCTTGCGAGCGCAGGTTCAGTCGTGCCTGCCTTCTTCATTACCTGCCGCGCCGATGCGGGCAGATGAGCTTCAGCCGGATGGTTGAGCATTACGAATGGGCGAAGCAACAAAAAAGTCTCTTCGAGAATTACTCGGCTGTTGTCGTCGCAAGCGATCACATGAAGCAGGAGTATCTCAGAAACGGAATAAGCAACGACAAGCTGCGCGTCGCGCCGTTGTTCGCTCCGGACACTGTTGCACACGACCTCTGCAATGACTCGCGTTCTGCTGAACATCGCGTGTTGTTCGTCGGAAGGATGACGAAGCTCAAAGGCGGCGATCTTTTGATTCGCGCTGTCGGCGAAGCATCCGAACGCATGCGACAAAAGATTCATCTGGTCATGGCAGGCGATGGCCCGCAACGCACCGATTGGGAGCGCCTCGCGCGAAGATTAAAAGTCTCGGCCACATTTACAGGATGGGTTACGGGCGAAGAACACGACAGACTAATCAGAGAAGCGACCTTGTTCGCCATTCCTAGCATCTGGCCCGAACCTTTCGGACTCGTAGGTCTCGAAGCAGCCGTTGCCGGTCTGCCAGCAATAGCATTCAATGTGGGCGGAATAAGCCAGTGGTTGAAAGACGGTGTCAATGGCTTTCTTGTTCCGGGCGACCCTCCGACTGCGCCTGCGCTTGCGCGCGGACTGGTTGAAGTTCTATCTGATCCTGATCTGTTGAATCGCTTAGGACACGCGGCGCGCGCTTCGGCTTTCGATATGTCGCTTGAAAAGCACCTCGACCGATTGGAAGAAATTTTAGTCGGTGTGTGCGCTCGCAAGTCTAACATCTCGGTTTCTCAACAGTGAATCACACCTGGCATATCATCACAGGCGAATACCCTCCGCAACCGGGCGGCGTAAGCGACTACACCGAGCAACTGGCAATCGGACTCGCATCCGAAGGGGATAAGGTTCATGTGTGGTGCCCTGCCTTCGAGGGCGATGCGGCCCATAATCACGGCGTAGAAACGCATCGCATCGCAGGGCTTTTTTCTCCTGCGAAACTGGTTAAACTTGGAAGGTCTTTGAACAGCTTTGAAGCGCCTCGCACGCTGTTGGTTCAATATGCTCCGAATGCGTTCGGGTTGAGAGGCTTGAACATTTTCGTCTGCTTATGGCTTTTGAGCAGGTCGCTTTTTTCAAGGGACGATGTTCGCGTGATGTTTCACGAACCGTTTTTTTATTTCGCGCGACAGAGCCTGCGGCGTAACCTGCTGGCTGCGGTCAATCGCCTGATGGCCGCTCTGCTAATGGCGGCGAGCCGAATCGTCTACGTGTCTATCCCCGCGTGGGAGCCGATGCTGCGGCGTTATGACTGGTTCCGCCGCGCCCCCGTGAAGTGGCTGCCGATACCTTCGACCATCCCGCGAGTGGAAGACGACGAGGCGGTTGAAACAATTCGCAGGCGTTACGCAGCGGATGAAAGCAAACTGATAATCGGCCATTTTGGAACCTATGGCGAGCGGGCTAAAGACGACCTTGCGCCCATACTTGCAGAGCTTCTCAAGCGCCGCGCGGACCTGCTGGCTCTGTGCATAGGCGCTCGCGGAGATAGCTTCGTGGCAGACTTTATTTGCGCGCATCCTGAGTTTCAAGGGCGAGTGTCTGCGCCCGGACTCCTTTCGCGCGAAGCGGTCTCGTTGCATTTGCAGGCGTGCGATCTTGCGATTCAGCCTTATCCGGATGGAGCGAGCAGCCGCCGCACTTCTTTGATGGCTCCGCTCGCCAACTGTGTGCCTGTGATTACAACATCAGGCGAACTCAGCGAATCGCTCTGGAGCGAATCGAGCGCGGTTCCGCTCGCGGTTTCGGGAGACATCGCAGGCGCTGTCGCGCTGGCAATCACGCTGATCGAAAATGACGCGTTGAGAAAAAAGATTGGTGAAACGGGGATGGATTTCTACGCGGAACATTTTTCGCTTGATCGGTCTCTGGACAAACTTTTAGAGCGGAAGGCCGGAGCAGAAAGTAAATTCGGATCTCTTGCCAAAGCGAATCTATGACGATACTTCTTGGCATCAACATCTACGCAGCGAAGGGCGACGGGGCGCGCCGTCAGGAAAATTGCCTGAAATCGCTTCGCGCCCTCGAAGACGTATCGCTCGTCAATTTGCAATTCACGAATGAGCGAATCGAAGCCACAGGGTTCGATACAGTCTGCGAGCTTAAGAGCGACTCGCGAAAAGTAACAGGGCGTAAGGGGGCGCGGAAACCTATAGTTCCTGAAATTTTCACGGTACTGGCAGAGCGAGCGCGTAGTCAGGGATTACGTTATTTCGGTTTTACAAACTCTGACATAATCATTTCCCAGGCGGCGATTGATTGCGCGATAGATGGGGGTAAAGAAGCATATATCTTTTCGCGCATGGACTACGATGAAAGCGACAAAGAGATTGAAATGCTCATCTGGGGCACAGACCTCTTTATCGTTGACGCGCAGTGGTGGCTCAACAACAAGTCGCGGTTTCGCGCTTACATCTTTGGCGAGTTCTGTTGGGATAACGTTTGCGCTTCGATAATACTCTGCCACTCAAACGGGATTCTGCTCAACCGTGACCCGCACATAAAGCACGAGCGGCACGACAACAATCTCACCGACTCCCCTTTCGGTTGGTATAACGGATTACTCGCCGCTTACGACCGTCCTTATTTTTCGCTATGGTGCAAGTATTGTGAATTACTCACTGAGAAGCGAGCGCGAGGCGCAAGTCATGAAGAAGAACTGGCTTTGCAGGATTCGATATTCGTATGGCGTCAATCGCATTATGAAAGATTGATTCAGGCGATTCGCGGGGCAAAGGCCAGATTGCGCTATGCGGCCTGGAACCTTTTGCGAAACTGAGCCGGGTCATGAAGATATTGCTTGTCGGCGATTACCCTGATGATCCTCGCTTAGGTTCGACGAAGGTCTTTTATAAACTAAGAGAAGAGTTCCAGAACCTTGGCCACACTTGCGATGCGCTGTTCAGTCAAGACATCGGCGCGCGGCCCGGCAATCGTTACCTTCGTCAAACATTCGCCTCGGCTATGGCCGCTCGCGCCATAGCCAAAGCATTTCGAGAGCGCGGCCCTTACGATGTCGTTGATATAGCCAGCGCAGAAGGCTTCATCTTTGGAGCGCAGCGACAAGCCGGAGCATACGAGAAGACGGCTTTCATCTGCCGGTCAAATGGTCTTGAGCATCTGAATTATGAAAGGATGCTCGACGATCATCGCACAGGATTGACTCATAAGCCCTGGACGCGGCGCATCTTGTATCCGTTGACGCGGCTGACGCAAGTTGCCGCAGCAGCGCGTCTGGCCGACAAGTTGATCGTGCTCAACGAAGTAGATCGCTCGTTCGCCGCAGACCGGAGATGGAAACAGGCTAACGACATTCAAATAGTTCCGCACGGCATATCAGACCGCTTTCTTTGCAACAGCGCGCGAGCCGTTGAGGAGCGCGGTGGCGGGATACTCTTCTGCGGCACGTGGGATAAAATGAAAGGGATTGATTATCTGGTCAGCGCGTTTCATTTGCTCTTGTCGCGCGGCCCGCAAATCAACTTGACTATTCTTGGCGGAGGCTTTCCCGAAGCAGTCATTCGGTCTGCGTTTGCCGACTACGCGCAGAAGCATTTAACAGTGTTGGACAGAGCGCCCGAAGAAGAAGTCGTCCGGCAATATCGCAGGCATGATGTTTTTGTCCTCAGCTCTACTTATGAAGGTTTCGGCATGGTGGTGCTCGAAGCCATGAGCCAGAAGCTGCCGGTAATATCAACGCCCGTAGGTTGCGCTTTGGTGTTAATCAAAGATGAAGAAACGGGCCTGGTCGTTCCTTCGCGGAACGCCGAAGCTTTGGCGAACGCAATGCGCGAGCTTCTTGGTAATTCAGAGATGCGCGCGCGACTTGCGACTAACGCATATCGGCAGGTTCGCGAAATGACCTGGCGAAACACGGCGATCAATACGCTCAATGTTTATAAACAGGCGCGGCAAAAGGAACGCGCATTTGCTCAATGAAAGATAAAGCCGCTTCGATGAACTCAGCATTGATTTCTTTGAGAACCGGAAGATTGAAGCAGGTTTTCAATTACGCTCAAAATCACTTCCCTGCTCTCTACTGCAAGATGCGTAATGTGATACCCCTTCTTCAATGGTACTGGATATTCTATTCAAACAAGCTTTCAGGAAAAGATAAAGTAGACCCCTATGGAAGCGCGTTCTGGGAATTTCACGACGGCGGTGATTGGCGCGGTTTTGCCGATGTTGTATTAAAGCATTTTGCGCCCAGGTCGGTCCTGGATGTTGGTTGCGGGCAGGGCAGCGCTCTTGAAGGATTTAAAAGAGTTGATCCTCAATTAGAATTAAGGGGGCTTGAGTATTCCGAGGCGGCTTTAGGAATCGCAAGATCAAAAGGATTAAATATTCTTCAGATAAACCTGGCCGCGTTGAATAGATTGGAAGTTGACAATTTATTCTCTGAAATAGGCAATATTGATATTGTTCTTTGCCTTGAAGTAGCTGAACATATGCCAGCCCGGCGTTCCGGCAAGCTGCTCGATCTCTTAACCAAATTCGATACGATAATCTTTTCTGCTGCTCATCCGAATCAAGGTGGAGATCTTCATGTCAACGAACAACCACTAGAGTACTGGATTGAGAGATTCAATAAGCTCGGTTTTAGGATTGCAAGAAACAACTCGGCTTTTAGACATGATGTTAATAATCTCAATCTGCCCAAATGGTATCACGAAAATATCAATGTGTTTGAGCGCATCTCATAGAATAGATTTTTGATGTTGACTATCAGTATTTCCACACGCAACAGGCCGGAATCTCTGGTCCGCTGTATAAGATCATTAGTTCTGATTGCCGATCTTGTGCAAGAAATAATCGTTGTTGACGATTGTTCCGAAATACCTTTGGAAGAACCGCTAAGACAGAGCTTAGGCGCGGATTTCCCTCTAACGCTTCGGGTGATAAGGCAGGAGACGAATAACGGATATATTATAGCGAGAAATATTATCGTTGAATCCGCCGCGACCGATTTCGCCTTAAATCTTGATGACGACGCTTTCATCATTGAACCGGATGCCATAAGGCGAGCATTGGACGTGATCCGCAATGACGAGCGAGTAGCTGTAGTAGCATTCGCTCAGGCTGAGGAAGACGGCAGCCCCTGGCCCAATACGATGCAGCCATCTCCAATGACATACGACTGCTACATCCCAAGTTTTATTGGATTCGCTCATATACTTCGCAGGGATATTTTCTTATCTCTTGGTGGTTACCGAAGCTCGTTTTATTTTTACGGTGAAGAAAAAGAGTATTGCTTGAGACTGCTGGATGCGGGATATGACGTTGTATATCTTCCGAGCGCATTGGTCGCGCACGTGCCTGACCCTGTCGGGCGCAACGCGCAAAAGTACCTTCGCTATACGGTTCGCAATAATTGCCTCGGAGCAATATATAACGAACCTCTGATAATGATGTTGCCGAGCGTTGCAGCGCGACTGTTTCTGTATTTCAGGATGAAACAAGGCTGGAAGGTTCATGACCCCGGCGGTTTTGTGTGGATCGTCAAACAAGTCCTCTCTTTGCTGCCCGCCGTCTGGCGCGAGAGGCGCTCGTTGAAATGGGCCACCTTCCGGCAATGGAGAAAGCTCCGGCGATCATGGCCTCCATATACTACTCCGAATCAGGAAGTCGCAAGGGTCTAGTGCAGGTTCAATGAAGATATTGTGCAAAGGGATATATTCACCGCAGAGACGCAGAGGACGCAGAGGCGGCGCAGAGTAATAATAGGTTTTCTCTGCGTGATCTCTGCGTCCTCTGCGTCTCTGCGGTGAACTCTTCTCTTTCAAAACATCTCCTGTGAAACCGCACCGCAACTACTTTATGACTCGGCCTCGAAGACTGGTATCCATAGCTCATTCATATTGTGTGGCGCTTAATCGAAGGCTCGCGCACGAGATGGCCGTCGCGGGCGCGGGTAAATGGGAAGTCACGGCTGTCGCTCCATCATTTTTTCAAGGCGACCTGCGCCCCATCAGTTTAGAAATGTCTCACGATGAAGCTTGCAGGCTCGAAGCAGTTCCGGCCCATTTTTCAAAACATATTCACTTCATGCTATACGGCGGCAAACTGCGCGAGGTCTTGCGCCAGGAATGGGATTTGGTTCATTGCTGGGAAGAACCATACATACTTGCAGGCGGACAGGTCGCGCTGTGGGCAGATAAACGGGCGGCGCTTGTCTATGCTACGTTTCAAAATATCGAGAAGCAATACCCGCCGCCTTTCAATCGAATCGAGAAACACTCGATGAATCGCGCGTCTGGATGGATAGCCTTCGGGCAGACAATCGAGCAGACGCTTGGCAAGCGTCCCTGCTATGTTGAACGGCCTTCGCGCGTCATTCCGCTCGGAGTTGATTTCGATAAATTCCACCCTGACGCCGAAGCCAGAAAGCGCACTCTTTGCAGTCTCGGTTGGAGCGCGTCTCATCCGCCTGTTGTCGGTTATCTTGGCCGATTTGTGGCCGAAAAAGGCTTGAACGTTCTGACCCGCGCGCTCGACCAGATAGCCTCACCCTGGCGCGCTCTGTTTGTTGGCGCTGGGCCTTTGGAAGATCAATTGCGCGAATGGGCTACGCGTTATACGGACGACCGAGTCAAAATAGTTACAGGCGTCAAACACGATGATGTTCCTCAATACTTGAACGCTATGGATGTGATGTGCGCTCCGAGCCAAACGACGATTTTCTGGCGCGAGCAACTGGGGCGCATGCTGATCGAGGCTTTCGCTTGCGGCGTGCCTGTGATCGCAAGCGATAGCGGCGAGATTCCGCACGTCATAATGGATGCCGGGTTGATCGTCAGCGAAAAAGATGAAACCGCATGGGCGAAAGCCATTGCTGGCTTGATCGAAGATTCGTCTCGCCGGGCTGAGATGTCAAAGAAGGGGATAGACCGCGCGCGCGCAGATTATTCATGGCCGCGCATAGCTAAACAGCACCTCGAATTTTTTGACGAACTGCTGGAAGGCAGAACGCACTGAAATCATGCGAGAGATCAGAAGCGACACAGAAGTTGCCAACGCCTTAAACGATGCGATCAGCGACGGTCATTACGCCAAAAAGCAACTGCTCTGCAAAGACTGGTTGATTGCCTGGAGCCATCGCAGTCGCTTCCAGATGGGCTTAGGCTTGGCGCGCGAGTTTTCAGGTAAGCGCGTTCTGGATTATGGCTGCGGCGATGGAACCTTTCTGGCAATGCTGATGTCCGATGCAATGCGCGCCCGGTTCAGCCGTCGGAGTCGAAGCGCACGTCAGCCTGATAGATGATTGTCGCGCTCGCTTCGGCAAACATTCCGGCTTGAGTTTTATCCCGGATGACGAACTCAACGACGGCAGGCATGCAGCCGCTTATGACGCAGTTTTCTGCATGGAAGTGCTTGAACACGTAGTCGAGTTGAACCCTATGCTCGACAGATTGAGCTATCTGTTAAGCCCCGCCGGAAAGCTTTTTATAAGCGTCCCTGTTGAAACAGGTTTGCCGCTCCTCGTAAAGCAGACGGCTCGACGAATCGCAGCGTGGCGAGGGTTGGGCGATTATAAATACACGAGCGCCTACACACTGAGCGAGTATAGAAAAAGTCTTTTTGCAAACGACCGCCAGCACATCACGCGGCCCGTATACAACGGTGAAGGCGATTACACTTATCACGATCACAAAGGATTTAACTGGATGCGCTTGCGCAAGATTCTAGCCGAACGATACGAGATAGAACGAACGGTTAGCTCGCCGCTCTCCTGGCTTCCTCCGCAGCTTGCAAGTCAAGTGTGGTTTGTGGCGCGCAAGAAATTGTGATGAGTTTACCGCGCGTCGCTGTCATTTGCGATTTGAAAGAAGAGGGTTGGCCAAGCATGGATTTGGTTGCAGAGATGTTGCTTGCCAATCTCCGAAGCAATCATTCCGATGCTGTAAAAGCGACGGCCCTCTGCCCGGCTATGCGCCGACGATTCACCAGCGACCCGAATGCAAACGGAAATCACCGCGAACCCCGCGCATGGGCGTTCAATGCTGATCGATTAATCAATCGGTTTTGGGATTATCCGCGATACTTGCGAAGCGTAAAGAACGAGTTTGATCTGTTTCACCTCGTGGATCACAGCTATTCGCAACTTGCGCACGAGCTACCGGGCAATCGTGTAATAGTCACTTGCCATGACATTGACAGCTTTCGATGTCTTACTGACCCTGAGCGTGATCGTCGAGGGCGGATGTTCCAGGCGATGGCGAAGCGCATTCTGAAAGGATTTCGTAAAGCTGCCCGCGTGACTTGCGATAGCGTTGCGACGCGCGATGAAGTAGTGGGCAATGGCTTGCTTCCGCCTGAAAAAGTCGTAGTGATTCCTAACGGCGTTCATCCTGCTTATTCGCCAGAGCCCGTCGCGCAGGCAGACCTGAAAGCAAACGGATTGCTTGGCCCTGCGCGTGACGATTGCATTGATGTTCTGCATGTCGGCAGCACGATTCAGAGAAAACGGATTGATGTGTTGCTGAAAGTCTTTGCGGCTTTATTAAAAGAGTTCCCGCAAGCGCGACTCGTAAGAGTTGGAGGAGCCTTTACTGCCGCGCAATCAGAGTTGGCAGCCGAACTGAACCTGAGCAAATCCATCATCACCCTGCCGTTTCTGGATAGAGATATTTTGGCAGCAGTCTACAGGCGCGCCGCTCTTGTATTACAGCCTTCCGACGGCGAAGGATTCGGCTTGCCTGTGATAGAAGCAATGGCAAGCGGGGCTTCCGTAATAGCAAGCGACATCCCCGTCCTGAAAGAAGTGGGTGGCGATGCGGTCGCTTATTGTCCGGTCGCAAATGTGCCTGCGTGGCGCAAACAAGTCATCACGTTAATCCATGAGCGATTCGAGAATCCCGACCTGTGGTCTGCGCGCAGGGCTGCGGGATTGATGCAGGCAGGTAAATTCACATGGGCTGTGTACGCTCAAAAAGTTACACGGCTGTATGACGAGGTCTTAAACCAAGGCTTTTGATATCTAAAAGGGTAAAAATCATCAAGGAAGAGATTGCGAATATGAACGGTAACGGTAAGCTGAGAGTCCTTCACATAGGCAAATTCTATCCCCCGTATCTTGGCGGGATGGAGACTCACCTGCAGTCGCTTTGCAAGGAGTTAAAAAAATCCGTCAGCCTTAAAGTGATTGTCGCCAACGACAGCCGCGAGAGTTTGCGCGAGATGGTCAGCGGCGTGGACATATCGCGCGTCGGAACGCTTTTCACATTTGCAGCCGCGCCGGTATGTCCGGGCCTGCTTCAAGAGATTCGAGAGAGCGAAGCAGATATCATTCACCTCCATCTTCCAAACCCCATCGCGATTCTCGCTTACCTGGCAAGCGGGCACAAAGGTAAGCTTGTGATTACATATCACAGCGACATCATTCGTCAGAAAGTCCTGGGCGCTCTCTTTGAGCCAATGCTGCATAAGGCGTTAAAGCGGTGCTCGGCGATTATTGCCACTTCTCCGAACTACATTGAAAGCTCGCCCGGTCTTATCAATGTACAGGGATCGCTGCAATGTTATCCCTCACGGCATCGAGTTAGACCGGTTTTATGAATATGACAAGGCGGAAGTGGCGCGGATTCGTGAAAAGTATGGTTCTCGAATAGTTATCAGCGTCGGGCGGCTGATTTACTATAAAGGCTTCGAATATCTTGTTCAGGCAATGGAGCAGGTAGATGGCCGATTGCTGATCATAGGCGATGGCCCTTTGCGCGAAAGCCTGATCCAGCAGGCAAAGGCTCGCGGCATTTCGGATCGCGTGGTCTTCCTCGGCGAGATTTCAGACATTTCCCCTTACTATCACGCAGCCGAAGTATTCGCGCTCGCTTCGGTCGCTCGCAGCGAGGCTTTCGGAATCGTTCAACTCGAAGCCATGGCTTGCAGCAAGCCTGTGGTGAATACCAATCTGGATTCAGGCGTGCCGTTTGTTTCCCTTCACGGCGAGACGGGCCTCACCGTTCCGCCGCAAGACCCGGACGCGCTCGCTTATGCGATAAATCTTTTGCTTGATAGAAGACGATCTTCGCGCGCAATACGGGAAAGCGGCTTGTAGCCGCGCCAAACAGGAATTCAGCCTTGATTGCATGGTCAGTCGCACGCTTCAGCTTTATGAAAAAGTGATGAGCGCGCCTTCCGCAATACGCGCGACCATCGCGGCTACGAACTCTGCCGCCTAGAGTCAGGTGACAAGTCAAAGCGGTCTGGTTCATTACTGCTAGAGAATTTCGCTTGTTCTAATCATCCATCCTCCCCTCTTCACTACTGTAGAGAAAGGATAGCTCAGTGACACCTGTATATCTTGCAGTATTCCTTGGCACACTCTTGATTTCATTCATCCTCACCTGGTACGTGCGCAATATGGCCCTTGCGCGAGGATGGGTCGCGCCGCCCTCTTCCGGGCGTCACATCCACGAAGTTCCGCTGCCGCGACTCGGCGGCGTTGCGATATATGCTACATTCGTCGCAGTCATAGGCATTCTTGTTTTGGCTTCGCGATTGTTTCACTTCAATCCGGGGTTCTCTCCTTATACCGCGCTCATTTTAATCATAGGCGGCACGATGGTTTTTCTGTTGGGGCTTTATGATGACGCTCGCTCGGTGAATCCATATGTGAAGATAATCGTTCAAAGCCTGGCCGCCGCGCTGCTTTTCTTCGCAGGTTTTAGGGTGTTCCGGTTGCCCCTGTTCGGCTTCGAGCATTTCGGATGGGTCGCCCTGCCGTTGACCATACTCTGGGTGCTGTGGATCACCAACGCATTCAATCTAATTGATGGGCTGGACGGACTGGCCGCCGGGTCGGCGTTGTTTTCGACCTTGACGGTTTTCATCGTCTCTTTGATAAGCCAGGACTCGCTTGTAGCAACGCTCACGATAGCGCTTGCGGGCTCGATACTGGGATTTCTCCGCTATAATTTCAACCCGGCAACGATCTTTCTCGGAGACAGCGGCAGCCTGTTCATCGGCTTCATGTTGAGCGCGCTCGCGCTCGCCGGTTCGCAGAAAACTCCTACGGTCGTTGCCGTCGCAATCCCCGTCGTCTCTTTCGGACTGCCTGTGCTTGAGACCACCCTCTCAGTGCTCAGGCGCTGGCTCAACGGGCAGCCGTTGTTCAGCGCAGACCGCGAGCATATTCATCACAAGCTGCTTGAACGCGGCCTCACTCAGCGCCAGGTCGTCGTCATCCTTTACGGCGTGTCGGCCATATGCGGACTTTTGAGCATATTCCTGCTCTACCCGGCGGGGAGCACACTGGGCATGGTGCTTGTCGTGCTCGGCATCGGCATCTGGGTAGGGGTGCAACACCTGGGCTATCAGGAATTTTTCGAGCTGGGCCGAGTCGCGCAACGCACGATTGATCAGAAAAGAATCATCGTTAACAACCTCGCAGTGCGAAGGGCCGCCAAATCTTTCGCTAAGGCGCAGAGCTTTGATGAAATAGGCAAAGCCCTTCAGGACGCATTCCAGGGGAGCGATTTCGATGGCTATCAACTCGATATAACGTCGGGAGCCGCATCGCTCGTCGGCACATCAAACACTCGGATGATTGCCTGGAACAAGGAAGGAGCGAGCGCAAAGCCTCGATGGGCTTTGCACCTGCAATTGATTACAACAGGGAATAAGAAGATCGGGAACTTCTCGCTCTATCGAGAGTACAACGCCCGCCCGCTGTTGATAGATGTCAATCTTCTCATCGTAAATTTTCAGATGGCCCTGGCCGATGCCGTAGACCGCGCCGCCAACCAGACCGGTCTCTATGATGAAAAGATAAAGCTATCAGTAGATCGCGGATTGCGGAATGAATCAGTAGCTCGACCGTAAGCGAAGGCGAACACTTAGCTGATTTCCGTTACCTGTTCAGCCGTCCTGGCGCTTCCACGCAAGCATCATCCCATCTCGAACCGTGAGACAGACGTTTTCGACGCGAGGGTCCGATTGAACGAGAGCGTCGAAAGCAACTATCGCGTGACTATCCTCGTCATCGGGATGTAACACCTTGCCGCTCCACAAAACATTGTCTGCTACGATCAATCCTCCCGGCCTCACCAGCGGAAAACACGCCTCGTAGTAATTCGAATAGTTCCCTTTATCTGCGTCAATGAAAACCATATCAAGCGGGCCGCTCAGGCTTTTTATGGTTTCAAGCGCCAGCCCCATCCGCACTTCTATTTTGTGCCCGTGGGGGCTTTCGGCGAAATACTTGCGGGCGATTGATTCAGCCTTCGGATCAACATCGCACGTGATGATCTGCCCGTCGTCGGGAAGCCCTTCGGCCATCATCAATGCGCTGTAGCCCGTAAACATTCCTATCTCTAACACACGCCGCGCCGACGTCAACCGCACAAGCATCTTCAAAAACTTGCCTTCGATTCTGCCCACCTGCATCTGCGGACATGTCATATCTCGATGAGTCTCGTCCCGCAGGCGACGAAACAGATCCGACTCTTCTTTTGTGTGATCGTGAGCAAAATTCTCAACTGCCTCATCAATGAAAGGCTCCATTATTTTTCTCCTTTTCCTGACTCGATGAATATAACAAAGCGATTGTCGGTTGTGAAAGCATGCTTGCTTTCGCTTGCCGTTCGACTCTTCATTCATTAACATAGGGCCTTTTGCGGAACTCGCTCCTCTATGAAATTTCGATCAGCGTTCAAACTCTTTGATTTTGCGACCCCGCGCAGCCGAGGGTTGATTGTATTCGGCGTTCTGATTCTTCCGGTGCTTATTGCCATCTGGTTCGTGCCCTGGCTGGTCACACAGGATGGGCCGTTGCACCTGTTGAACGCGCACATAATGGTCGAGCTACTAAAGCCGCAGTCGCCGATGGGAGAACTCTATTCTGTGCGATGGGACCCGATGCCTTACTGGGCCGCGCATATGTGCCTGACGGGATTGATGTCGCTTCTATCGGACAGAGCGGCTGATCGAATACTGCTGACGCTCACGTCTGTCGGATTCGCAAGTGCGCTGGTCTGGCTTCGCTGGCGAGTCGCGGGTTGGGAAGGGATGGCGATAGTCGCGCCTCTTTCCGTCATACTCTCTTTGAACATGCTGTGGCTGCTCGGCCTCTACAGTTTCCTGATGGGCGCTGGATTGATGCTCGTTACACTAGGAGTCTGGTGGGGTTGGCGCGAACGGATGGGACCGGCGCAGGCTTTCGTCATAGCAATGCTTTTAGTGATCGGCTATTCGAGCCATCTGGTGAGCCTGGGATTGACCGTATGCAGTCTCGTAATACTGGCCGCTACGACGCCGGGAAGCAATTGGCTGCGCCGCTCGGTATGGACGGCGGCGAGTTTTGTTCCGCTCGTTCCGCTCGCAATCGCGTACCGTCGCATGATGGAAGCGGTTGAAGCAGTAAGCCCGAGCTGGTACGGGCTGGAAAATGCCTGGTCGCTCACGAGCTGGTTCAACTACGCGCGCGGGATTGATTTCATCGTGTTGAGGTCAATTAAGAACACCCCGCCTTTTGCCGACAACGAGGCAGACTGGTTTGCTTACTTCACGCCGACGCTGTGGGTCACGCTCGTCGTCGTAGCGTTGCTCGTTATAACGATACTGGCGCGCGGTGACTCTTCTGTGCGCGAGCGGCGAGGGTGGATAATCCTGTCGCTTCTGTTATTCGCCGGAGCGTGGGTAGGGCCGGACAACTTCGGCGGCGCGCACGGCGGCATACTCCGCGAGCGGCTTTTGCTGATGGCGATGGCGACAAGCGCTCCCGCCTTCAAGCTGGTCTCGAAGCGCTGGAGCGTGCGGACTTGCGCCGCCGGTTTAATGATTGCGGCCATCATGCAGTTAGCTTATCTTTGGGATTACGCATTGTTCTCTAACCAGGTAGTTGGCGACTTCATGCAAGCCAAGCCTTACGTCGGAAAAGGGCAGCGGGTCGAGACGATTCAGATTGACACGGGCGGGCCGTACAGAGTGAACCCTGTTCACAATCTTTCGAGCGTGCTCGGCATCGGCACGGACAACATAGTGTGGAACAACTACGGCCCATGCCTTTATTACTTCCCCGTCAAATTCACTGATGACACGGTCAGCCGCCGCGCTCTGGACTTGAGCGATGTGAGCGTCTTCCGTTTCAAAAATCCATTCTTTGACGAAAGCAAACATGTTCAATGGTGGTCAGAGTTGTTATCGGAAACGCACGGCGAGATAGACACACTCGTTGTCATGGGGTCGAACCCTCAGATTGATGAGATCAACGCGCAATGGTACGAGCGCGAGCCTGTCTTTCAAGTCGGAGAGATTCGAGTCTTCCGGTCTAACCGAAATAATGGCAAGCAATCAAGTGTGGCGCACACTGCCAAAGCTCCTGAATAAAATCAAATCGCCGGGGCTTTGCCCAAAAAGTCATATTCCGGCCTTGTAGACAAGTGCAATGAAAAATTTTATATCAGTTAGATGACTTTTTGGGCAAAGCCACCTCAACTATGAAAACAATTCGTCTACAGAGATTCTCCAACCGGGCACAGCCGGTTCGGCATCGGCCACATCTCTGCGACGAAATACTTTTGGGTTATCGGGATTTTTTGTGTCATAGGATTTGATGACATCAGGATTGAGCAGATCAACATCCCATACAACAAGAGTTCCTGCTGCAAAATAATCTGCACGTTTCTTTGCTATCGCAATTTCGGCATTCGAGCCATAGTCATTCTCGCTTCTGACTTCAACTGCAAAGATCGGCGCGCCTTCAAGGAATCTCATCCCGGCAGACTTGCCGATATAGAATGAAGCATCGGGGCTGAATGATTCTCGGTTTGGTAAATTGACTTTGTAGCCAACATTGTCCGGATATGCGCGGCCAGGTATCTGATTTTCCATCTGACTCAAGCTCATAGCTATCTTGAACCCGGCGCGCGCAGTCATATCTCCGGTTGGCGACATAAGCACAATTTCTCCGTCAACAATTTCGGCTTTAGCATTGTCAGGCACATTGCGCAGGTCTTCGATAGTGGCTCTAACTTTGGTAGTCATACCCAAACCTCACAACCGAATATTAACACACCATCATTATCTAATATTTCATTTATTTAATCTTCGGTTGGCCTGGAGTATCACTGAAACGCCCGACCATCAATTCTGCGCTCGCTCTTTCACCTCCGCTGTGGCCTTGTACTTCTCTTTCTCTCGCTCTCTTTGAAGGTAAGGAATTCCCTTCTCCATCCACTCAGGTCGCGGCCCGCCTTTCAAGTAGTGATCGAAGAACTGCTGCAAACGCATCGTGTAGTCTTTCTGATTCGCGCGCTTTCTGATGTGATGAGGCTCGCCGTTATAGTTGAACATGTAAACCTCTTTGCCGAGCCGACGGAGCGCGAGAAAATATTCTATCCCCTGATACCACGGCACAGCGTCGTCTGCATCGTTGTGAACCATCATCAGCGGAGTCTGCACGCGGTCTGCGCGAAACACCGGCGAGTTCTCTAGATATAGCATCGGCGCTTCCCACAAGTTTCCACCTATGCGGCTCTGCGTGTGCTCGTACTGAAACTGTCGCGGTAGTCCCGTGCCCCAACGGATGCCGCTGTATGCGCTTGTCATGTTCGCTACAGGCGCTCCCGCTGCGGCGGCTTTGAAGCGATTCGTCTGCGTGATCATGTAAGCGATCTGGTATCCGCCCCAACTGTGACCCTGAATGCCGATGGCGTTCTCGTTTACGAAGCCCTTGTCTACCACGGCTTGAATCGCAGGCATCACGCATTTGATCGCGCTCTGGCCCGGATGACCTATCGTGTAAACGATGTCAGGCATGAAGATCAGATAGCCGTTGCTGGCATAATACGAGAAGCTGATGTTATGTCCCGGCTTCGGATCAGCAAAGCGATGCACGTTTTCCGACAGCGTCTCGTAGATGTAGACGATCATCGGATACTTTTTCGTCGGGTCGAAGTTTGCAGGCTTGATGAGCATTCCCGAAAGCGGCACGCCATCGAGGTTCTTGAACCTGACCAGTTCCGAAGTTCCCCATAGCAATTGCGCTTTCTGCGGATTCGCGTCGCTCACTTTCTTTATGTCGCTGAAGTTGGAATTGCTTATGAGCAGATCGGGAAACTCGTTGAATGTTGAAGCCGTCAGCACATACACATCAGCATCTTTTGCCTTCGCAGGAGGCGCGAAATATTTCGCGGCCATAATTAACTTCTCAGGCAACTGGCCGTTCACGCGGTCTCGGTAAAATCCCGAATCGCGCGTCCATTCGTTCTCGGCTCGAAGCAGCATCGGCTTCGTCGCATCAACGGCTTTTTCCTGCGGATCGAGTTTGACATAGCGGAACTCGATCTTCTCTTTGCGGCCAACACCGTCCGTCAGGTTCTTAGCGCCTGTGCCATCGGGCGCAACCTGCCAGATGTCGTAGCGGTCGTTGAGCAAAACGTATTTCTCATCCGAAGTCCAGCCCGCGTTGCCATAGCTTGGCGGCGTGCTTGGGCTGTCGTGATCTTCGCGCGTAAACTTCACTCCGAGACTGGCCGTCAGGTTTATGACCTTGCCGTCAGCCGCCGACAGCGTGTTCCAATCCTTGCCGTCATAAAAGAGCGCATACCGACCGCCTGGAGACCACGAGATTCCTCCGCGCTGTTTCTTCATCAGAAGCTTGCGGCTGCCGTCGGCTGTGTTGACCAGGTAAACGTCTGCCGAGTTTGCATCGTCGTCATATCCGACAAGAATCCTGTACGCTCGATCATCAAGTCCCAGCGCCCATCGGCCATCGTTCGTAGCAATGACATCTCTCATCGTTTCGTCGCCCAACTGAGCGAACTTTTTCTCTTTGATGTGAAAGACTGCGCGGTACGAGCGATTCTTTTCCTGCTCTGCGCGAACTTTCTGCATCGGCTGAATGTAATCTTCTTTCCAGTGCCACAGATCAACAACCGCTCTGTCCTCGCTCGCATCATCTTCATCTCGTTCCTGTTCAGGCGCAGGAGCCGTGCCGAAGAAAAGCTTTTCGCCGTCGAGCGAGAAAGCTATCTGGCCTTTATCGCTGATGACCATGCCGGAACGGAAGTTCGGCTTAGAGGTCGAAACCAACTCTGTTGCGGTCTGGGCTTTGCGATCCCAGTGATATAGCTCAAATCGCGGCTGCGCAGCCGAAGCGTCGTCGCGGTCGCTCAGGAAAGCTAGCTGCGTTTGTTTGTCGTCCCAGATGAATTTTGTGTATTTGCCTTTTCCCGCAAGCAGCGACGCGGGAGCGTCTGCTGTTCCGGGCGTGATCGCATACGCGCCGTTGGTCTCATCTTTCTTTGAAGAGACTGCAAAAACGAGACTCTTCCCGTCTTTGCTGATTGTGTATTCGGTCACGTCAGCAAAAGTGCGCTCGCTTGCGTCCGTCAGGTTTCTCAGCACAAGGTCGCTGCCGTATTCTTTCTTCTTCTCTTTCTTTGGCGGCGTTGAAGTTGAAGCCGCAGGCTGGTCGGGTTTCTTCTCTTCTTTTTTCGGCTCAAGCAGGTAAGCTATAAAGCCCGCGCCGTTTTCAGGCACTTGAAAACTCTTCACCCGTTCGACGCGGGCAACTTCGCCGGTCGTCAAATCCATTATGCCCATCGAGTTCTTAGGCATGTCTTCGGGCTTTCGCTTTTCCTTCTTCGCTTTTTCGGTCTCGGCTTTCGCGGGGAGAATCTGGAACGCGATGAAGCGAGAGTCTGCGGTGAAAAAAGGTCGCCCGGTAAATGGAGGCGGGCCAGCAGGCTCGGCTGCGGGATTTGGCGGAGGCGGATTGACAGGCTGCGCGCCTCGCGTGTGCCGCCACTCTTTGCCGGTTTCGAGGTTGCGCGCAACAATCTCGCCGTCGCCGTCCTGAGGCACGAGCGCATAAGCGACGAACTTCCCATCGCGCGAAAGCTGTTGCCCTTGAATCGCGCGCCAGCCGTCATAATCAGCATTTGTCAGCGGTCGCTTTTGAGTTGCTTGCTGCGCTATCACTGATGTTGAAAGCAAAAGAGCCGCTACAAAGAGCGCAACGGTTTGCTTGAATCGCCGGAGAGATTTGTTCATCTCGACCACCTCCTCGAATCGTTTAATAATTGCGATTGTAATGAATCTTCGGTGCAGGAACTCCACTGGTCTGGAAAACGATAATCGAGTTTGCCCGATGAGTCCAGCCCGTGATGCCTACCCGCTCGCGCTATGGTAAAAGGCAATGAAGGTAAAACCTATTCACCGCAGAGGCGCAGAGGACACAGAGGAGGCGCAGAGAATTTTATATATGTGTAACCTCTGCGAAATCTCTGCGTACTCTGCGCCTCTGCGGTGAATTGTCTCATTTTTATCGCACAGCTTTGCCCCACTCTGTTTCTTTTCTTAAAACCGGCTTGAGCATCTTGCCGCCGGGGTTGCGCGGAATCGGGTCTTTGCGAACGACTATGTATTGAGGCACTTTGAAATCCGCCAGATGTTCGCGCGCGAATGAAAGTATATCGCTTACGTCTGCCGTCTGGCCCGGACGCGGGACGATCACTGCGCCAACCTTCTCGCCCATCATCTTGTCAGGTACGCCGATGACCGCTACTTCAAAGACAGCCGGGTGCGCCGCCAACGCATTTTCGACTTCGACGCAGTAGACGTTCTCGCCGCCGCGACAAATCATGTCTTTCTTGCGATCAACTATCTGCACAAATCCGTCTTCATCAATGCGCGCCATGTCGCCCGTATGCAGCCACCCATCAACGAACGTTTCAGCCGTAGCTTCTGCCTTGTTCCAGTAACCCTTAACTATGTTCGCGCCGCGCACCAGCAATTCGCCAACGCCTGTTTCAGCGTCGGCTTCAAACAAATCCAGATCAACAACAGGCGCGGCAAAGCCTACAGTTTCGGGTCGGCTGCGAGCGTATTCGTGAGGCAGAAAAGTCGAAACAGACGAAGTCTCCGTCAGCCCGAATCCGTTTCCAACTCGCGCGTTCGGAAACGCCTCCATAATTCGCGCGACGAGTTCGGGAGCGATTGGCGCTCCGCCGTATGTCACCCATTTGATCTCGGTAGTATCAAGCTCTTTGAAGTTCGGCTGGTTGATCGCAAACCAGTAAACCGCAGGAACCGAAGTGAGCAGATTGATGCGCTCGTCTTTAATCGCTTTCAAAAAAGCCTGCACCTCGAACGCTGGCATGATGACGAGCGTGTCGCCCGTTTCACACGTAGGAAGCAGTTGACTATTACAGCCCGTGACGTGAAACAGCGGAACCGATACGAGATTGCGAATCCCGCCATCCGTCGGAAGATTGCAAACGCGGCGACACGATTCCGTATTCGTCAGGAAATTCTTGTGCGTGGTCATCGCTCCCTTTGGAAATCCCGTCGTGCCGCTCGTGTAAAAAATCGCCGCCGTGTCATCGAACTCTAAATCCTCGATAGCCGTCGGCGAGCCATCGGGCAACGGCTCGCCCGGTAGAAAAGAGAAGACCGCGCCTGAATCTTTGACAACATAATCAACTTCCGATTCGCTGAATCTGGTGTTGACAGGCACGGCCACAGCGCCTGCCAGTTGCGCTCCGAAAAATGCGAAGCACCAGTCCAGCCCGTTGCCCAATTGAATGGCAACACGGTCGCCGCGCTTCACGCCTTGTTCTTTGAGTCCTCCCGCGACGCGAGATGCGCGTTCCCACAGTTCGCGATAATTCACTCGCCCGCCGCCGAGTTCGACTATGGCTTCGTGGTTGGGAGATTTCTCGACCGTCGCTCTCAACATCTCGACCAGAGAAGCTGGGACAGTTATCGTAATGAGCGACGCCGTTTCCGTCGCGTGTTATGCCGGAATAATCAAATGGACGAATCATCAGTAAGCCCCTTGCCTTTCAAAAATCTTTCGAGGGTTATCTACGAGCATCGTATTGATCTGCTCGTCCGTAACGCCGCGCTCTTTTAGAGCAGGAATCACATCGTTGTGAATGTGAAGGAAATGCCAGTTGGGAAGAACTGTGGGCAGCGCCGCTTCGGGCAGCCAGTCGTTGAAGCACGCCGCGTCTTGCGAGAGCACCATCTTGTTTGCGTGGCCCCGCTCGCACATTCGCGCAACCGTATTTACACGATCTTCAAACGAGCAGAGCACGTCAATGCCAAATCTGTCCATGCCTATGTACGAGCCGCTGGCAATCAGCTTCTCAAGATAATCCACATCGGTCGTGTCGCCCGAATGACCTATGACGACGCGCGACAGATCAACGCCTTCTTCCTCGAATATGCGTTGTTGTTCAAGACCTCGTTCCGTGTGCGCGTGCGTGTGCGTAGATATAGGAACGCCCGTGCGGCGATGCGCGGCGGCCACTGCGCGAAGCACTCGCTCGACGCCCTCAGTGATGCCCTGTCGGTCGGTTGCGCATTTAAGAATCGAGGCTTTGACGCTTGTGCCTGCAATGCCTTCTTCGATGTCTCGGACGAACATATCCGTCATGAACTCAGGCCCGCCAAGCTCAGTGCCCGGCCCCTGATAGTGAAAGTACATCGGCACATCATTGTAAGTGTAGATGCCTGTCGCAACAATGATGTTGATGTTTGTCGCTGCGGCGATGCGGTGGATGCGAGGGATGTAGCGACCCAAACCGATGACCGTTAAATCCACGATTGAATCCACGCCGCGTGATTTAAGTTCGTCGAGTCGCGCAATGGCATCGGCGACCCGCTTCTCCTCATCGCCCCAGCTTTCGGGGAAGTTCTGCATTATCTCAGGCGACAGCACGAAGATGTGTTCGTGCATGAGCGTCACGCCCAGTTGCGCGCTGTCAATCGCGCCTCGCGCAGTGTTTATCTGCATCGTGTCTTCTCCTTGATATGAATCCGAATTGAGCGCAGGGCTAATAATATTTATCGAACTTTGTTTCGCGCAAGCGTTTGATGGGTTAGGACGAAGAATACCGGCGCTATTGCATGGCTATTCAGTTGTCTGAAAGTTCACCGCAGAGGCGCAGAGAACACAGAGGCGGCGCAGAGGTAATAAAAAAATCTTTCTCTGCGAAATCTCTGCGTTCTCTGCGCCTCTGCGGTGAACTCTCTGTCACAGCTTTGCAACAGCAAGTTTCCCGTGCCAGCGCATTCTCTAATCAAAACCCGTTGCAAGATTTCCACTGAATCACTCAAAGCCGTTTCAGGTCTTTGATAAGGAGATACCAATGAGAACAAGAAGCCGCATCCTCAATACCAAATGGCTGATCGGTTCCGTCATGACTTTCTTTGTTGCCCTCACAATCTGTGTCTCGCAGTCTTCCACTGCACAGACAGGCAAGAGCGAGAACGCTTCTGAAAATAAACCCGTCAAGCAAGTGCAGATTGATCTGGACAGAGCCGTCCGGGTCGCGCTCCCCAATGCGGAGCCGAATCTTAAACCCGTATCGTTCAAAACGAGCGACGGTAAGACCGGATGGGTCGTTCGCATTCCGGGTGATCGCCCCATCTCGACGCCTGCTTACGCGAACGGGAAACTTTTTGTCGGCGGCGGATACGGCTCGCACGAGTTCTATGCGTTCGACGCCAAGACCGGCGCGAAGGTCTGGGAGATGAAGACCTCAGACGATGGCCCGACGGCTGCGGTTGTCGAAGACGGCTACGTAGCTTTCAACACAGAAAGCTGCACGGTGATCGTTTGCGACCCCGAAACAGGAAAGCTCATCTGGCAGGAATGGCTCGGTGATCCGCTGATGAGCCAGCCCGCAATCTACAAAGGCCGCCTCTACATCGCGCACCCTGCGGGCCAGCGCGGCACTGCGAACGCTTCGCACGGGCGCGGTGGAGGCCATAGGCTTTTATGCGCGGACCTGAAAACGGGCAAGCACATCTGGGATCAACCCATCACGGCAGACGTGATCTCAGCGCCGGTCATCAGCGACGATCAGGTTTATTTCACATGCTTTGATGGGACTTCATTCTGCCTCAACGCTTTCAAAGGCACGGTTGTATGGAAGAAACAAAACGCGGGCACGAGCGCGCCCCTAATCGCAGGCGGCCATGTTGTTTTGACTCAAAAGGAGAGCAGAGACGGCAAGGCTTACGAAGGCATCAAACGCATAGACGCCGAGCACGGAGAAGATAAAGACAAGAAGTTGCTGGCCGAATCCGAAGCGCAATACCTCGAAGCGAACAAAGGCGGCGGCGTTGCGATAACCAAATCACAGAGCGCAGCGCTTGACTCTTCGGTC
The DNA here is from genome assembly GCA_963726785.1 of Blastocatellia bacterium. Lineage (GTDB taxonomy): Bacteria > Acidobacteriota > Blastocatellia > UBA7656 > UBA7656 > DATEKX01. Next base: position 760,537 of record CAVSDJ010000010.1, on the reverse strand, counting down.
GGCTTCGGAGGCGGAGCGCCTGCGGCTGCTAACATCTCTGCGGCCAACTCGCACGTAGGCGTAAGCACGGTAGCAGGCGGCTGGGCTTATCAAGGTTCTCGCGCCGCGTACAGCAACGGGCAGATGATGAACGCGCAAGGCAGATATTTGAATTGCATGGGTGCGGTAGATGGACGATTTCGATGGCGAGCCGAAGTCAAAGGCGCGGGCGTGGGCGATGACTCACAAGTTTTCTCGCCGCCCGCGCTCGGCCAGAACAATCTATATCTGGGAAGCGCGCTTGGCCATTTGATCTCGGTAGATCAGCAAAGCGGTGACCTGAATTTCATTTACTGGCTGAAACAGCCTTTGGCTTTTCAGCCGATGCTCGCCGAAGGGAACATCTACGTCGGCACGGTCAACGGCCTGTTGATATGTTTGAAGACAGGTGACAAAGATGCGGACGGATGGTACGGCTGGGGCGGCAACGCGCAGCATAACAAAGCCAAAGACGAAAACAAATAATTTCATAGTATGTTAGAGAAGCTCCGTAGGAGCGACCTGTCTATAGTAGCTGTAGTATAGAAAGCTTCTGTAGCTCCGTAGGAACAACCTATTGACTCAGAGGTCGTTCCTACGGAGCTACGAATCTATTGCTCAACGATTGCTATAGACAGGTCGCTCCTACGGAGCTTCTTTTCAAACAGCTTTTGAAATTATCATGCACAGATCGGCGGCCTCACTTCTGCTTCACTTTGAAGACCTGGTTGCCGATTGTTATTTTCCCTTTTCGAGAAGTCCCTGTCGTGTTCGCAGCTACGGAATAATTCACCGTGCCGTTCCCGATTCCCGTGCCGCTGGAAGTAATAGTCATCCAAGCCACATTGCTTGTAGCTTCCCACGCGCAACCATTTTCAACTGTAACGCTCACCGATCCTGTGCCGCCACTTGTCGAGAAGGATGTGGATGACGGAGAGATCGTAGGCCTGCAATCGGATAATCCGCTGGATTGAGTTATCGTAAACGTCTGCCCGGCTATGCTCATCGTGCCGGTGCGAACATTGGCAGTGAAATTCTCTCGCACCTCGTATGTCACAACGCCGGAGCCTGAACCATTGTCAGCGGACGTAATTATTATCCAATTATCGTTGCTCGCGGCATTCCACCCGCACCCGCCTGCGCCATTAACAGTCACGCTTCCGCTGCCGCCGACATCATTGAAAGAGCTTCTTGTAGACGAGAGCGAGAAGCCGCACACGCTCCCCACTCTCAAGCCGTGCCCGAAGCTCGTTATCCATATTTCACTCGGGTTGAAAGGGTTGAAAAAGACTCGCTCAGGCTGACGGAAAGGATAAGAAGTCACGGCAGCGAATGTCGGAGTGGCCGCGTTTAAATCAGACGAATACCAAAGCCCTTCGGTCTCTGTTGTCAGGTACATCTCGTTCGAATTGACTGGGCTGATCGCGCACGAAGTTACGCGATCCAGGTTTTTGATTCGCGTCCACGTCTGCCCGCGATTGGTAGTCTTGTACAATCCGCCGAGCCCGTTCGGCGGCCCGCCCCATCCGCTGAAGACGCCCACGTACCATGTGTTTTGAGTCGAATCATGCGGGTCAATCACAAGGTCTTTTGTCCAATACTGCATCCCCGAATGGCTGCGATCAGTCCATACGGAACCGCCGTTCGTGCTTACGAAAACGCCTGAGCTTGTGGTGAACGTGCCCGCAGAATTTCTTCTGCCTGAGTATGTGCAAACAAGCGTGCCGTCGTTTAGGACGTGAATGTTGAACGGGTGGCCTTCGGTGCGCGGCGGATTCGTGAGTTTGGTCCACGTAGAAGCCGAGCCGTTTTCAATATTGCTTGAAACATAGATTCCGCCCTGCGTGCTGTGAATCACGCTGGCATACATTCGATTCGCGTTGTTCGGGTCGAGCGCGAGGCACATCACAGGGTGAACGAAATCATGCAGAGTCAGCCAGCTCGCGCCTCCGTCGGTTGAATACTTAATCGCGCCGTTGCCGCTATCGAGAATCGAATCCTGCAAGCGCGTGCTTTGATACATATCGTGCACGCTCGATGTGCCTACGTAAATCGTGCCGGTTGATGGATGCTTTATGGATTGATAAGTCGAGTTGTAAGGCTGGCCCGTGAAATTAAACGACCATGTCGTGCCACCGTCTGTGCTGCGCGTGCCGCGAATGTCCGAGTAAGAAGCGAACATGTTGTTTGCGTCTTTCCAGGTGAGCCACCAGCAGGTCGTGTCTTCGAGTCCGATGCTGTGATAAGACCTGTTTTTCGGCGTCAAAGCGTTCATGGGATTTTGATCGGCAGGGTTGACATACATCTGTTTCCAGGTCGCGCCGCCGTCGGTCGTGATGTGCGCGAAGCCGAGGTCTGTGAACGCCACTTTGTTCGCATCCACAGGAGAGACGGCAAAACCTAAAGCGCCCGCGCCGTAACTCCAATCGCGGTCGCCGCCTCTGCCTGCCCAGCCCGTGAATATGTTCTGATTGTTATTCGTCAGCAAGACGCTCTGCCAACTCGTGCCGCCGTTGGTCGTCTTGTAGACGATTGGAAACTCACTGGCGTTCTGCCCTGCTACGTAAGCTGTGGAAATGTTGTTGCCCGACATCGAAACGAAAAACGGGAAATCGTTCGCGACAACGCCGGTCACTCGCGCAGTCCAGTTAGCCTGCCCCCAGTCGAGCGAATAGATTTTCTGATAGCCGAAGTATGAGCCTTCCGTGAACAGACCCGGAAAGACATCTCCTGTAGCTAACGTAACCGAGAAGAATCGAATGGTCGTGCCTTGCTTCGCGCCTGCAAATGAAACCATCGCTTCCGCAGCAGGGATGCCGCCGACCGAGGCCGCAGTAAACGCGCCGCCGTTTGTAGAGACAAGCAACCCCTGATTCGTGCCTGCATAGATCGTGTTGCCGTCGAAGAACGCTCCCGCGACGAAGCAACCGTTTCCAGCCGAAGTGCTGAACTTCTGACTGAACGTGCTGCCTCCGTCGGTTGAAAGGTAAATGCGCGAATAGTCAGAGACGATCAATTTGGTTGCGCTGTTCGGGTCTGTGAAAAGCGTATAAGCTTCGCCCGATGTCGGATCATTAGTAAGTCTTTTCCATGTCAGGCCGCTATCAGTGCTTTTCGATGGTCTGGCTAAATCGCCTGTGTAATCAATCGCAAAGTTAATCGAAGGATTGTTTGTGAATCGCACTTGTGATTCGCGGCTGCCTTGAATCTGGCGGAAGTCCTGCATATCCCAGGACGCGCCGAGGTTGGTCGAACGAAACACCTCGCTCATGTCGCAGGAGATATAAATCTCATTCGGGTTGTGTGGGCTGAAGCTCGGCGCAAACAGCGCCCCGCCGCCGCCCGGTCCTCTCGGCAACCACTGTGAAGGCGGAGCCGCGCGAGCGACCTGAATAAGAACCATCAATAGAGTCAGGCTGAGAGCGAAAGCCAGAACGCGTTTGAGCGAGGGAGTGCAATTTAGCATAAGAGTAATCCGTCAATTTGATAGGTTTTCGCATAGCATCATTTCTGCAAGAGCAACACGCTTGCCACAATATCAAAAGCTTTTATTAGTGAGGTTAGTTAATGTGAGGAAGGGCTACGTAACAAAAAGCAGGATAACATACGTAAAATTATGACACAAACTGCTAACCTGCTCCGCGCAATTTCAAATCTGAGAAGCTGTTAGAGAAGTCCCGTTAGGGACGACCTGTCTATAGCATATGTGGGTAGAAAGATTATGTAGCTCCATAGGAGCGACCTATTGATTCAGAGGTTGCTCCTACGGAGCTACGAATCAATTGTTCAACTATTGCTATAGACAGGTCGCTCCTACGGAGCTTCTTCCAAAACTGTTTCTGAAATTTGAGATTTGAAATTACCCGCCGACAGCTTGTTGTTTTTATGGCTCTTCTGAGATCGTGTATTTTATTTCCCACTTTTCCGAAACAGTGCTGTCAAAAACGAGTTGCTGCGAGTAGGTGCCAAAATCTATTCGAGCTATCTGCTTGCCATCAATTACCTTCAAGGTTTGGTTATTCAGGCACTTGTGTATTTTACCAAGCAGTACGCGCAGCACATTATCTTTTGTCTTCGTCGTGTGCTCGCCATCGAACGTCCAGGCGAGCGTGAGCGACCTCAGCCTTCGCCGGTCATCGAATATAAAGTAGACGATTGAGCGCAGCATTCCGCTGCCGTCATCGAGAGAATATTTTGGGCCGTCGGTTGAAACGAAATCCGTATTCTTCCCTGCCACCCAGCTTGAGTTATCACTCAACCCGTTCGGGTCTGGCCTCAGAGATATTACTTCTCGAACCTTGCTGTAGCTGTCTCCGACGCGAATGTCGAGGCTATCTACACACACTCGTCTCACTTCAGGGCCTTGCGAAGATGGCTTGGCCGTGCCCTGACCGCCTATGTACAGGCAAGCGACAAGGCAAGCGAGTGTCAAAGCTATCATTCCAATATCCTTGTATCAATGCTTGAGTTTCAACTTCGACGGCGACCGAGCATGTCGAATCCGACGGCGGTGACAAGCACTGCGCCTTTGACTATGTATTGAGTGTAGTTCTGAACATTCAACAGCGACATGCCGTTGTCGAGGCTCGCCATAATCAGCGCGCCCAGGCACGCGCCAAATACAGTTCCGCGACCTCCCATCAAACTGGTTCCGCCGATCACGCAAGCCGCAATCGCATCAAGCTCCATAAGGCTTCCCGCATCGGGTGACGCGCTGCCGACGCGCGCCGTGTGAATCAAAGATGCTACTCCCGCAAGCGCGCCCATCAAACAGAAAGCCGCGAGGATATAACGTCGCAGGCTTATGCCCGACAACCTCGCCGCGTCGGGGTTGCCGCCTATGGCGTAGAGGTAGCGACCGAACGTTGTGTTTTGTGTAAGGAATGCTCCGATCAAAGCGACCGCGAGCAAGATGACTACGGGTATCGGTATGCCAGCTTGCTCGTTCATCATATAGGTAAAACCGACAATGACGATTGCAGGCAATAATATTCGCGCAATCGTTATCTCGATACCCTTAACTGAAAGTCCATGTCTTTGTCGCGCCTGATTGCGACGAATCGTCATCCATACAATCGCAGCGATTGCTACTGCCGCAATCGCCCAGCCGATTGCCGGAGAAAGATAATCTCGCCCGAGAGATTTGAAGACAGGTAATTCGACGGGAATAGTGCTGCCCTTGGTGAGACCCAGTATCACGCCGCGCCAGGCGAGCAACCCTCCAAGCGTGACGATGAAGGCAGGGATATTTGCGTAAGCCACAAGCGTTCCCTGCACCGCGCCTATCAGTAAACCAGTCAAAACGGCAGCCCCTAACGACGGCAACAGTCCCCAGCCTTGCGTCATCGCCGCGATGCCACCGGCCAGCCCGACAACTGACCCGACGGACAGGTCTATCTGTCCCGCGACGATTATCATCAGCATCCCTACAGCCAGCACGCCCGTCACGGACATCTGCTGAAAGAGATTCGATAAATTACGCGGGCTTAAAAACAGTCCCGTCGTTGCCCACTGAAAAAAGAGCCATATAACGACGAGCGCAACCAGCATCGTGTAGGCGCGAAGCGTCGCCGTCGGCAGTTTGAATCTGCCAATGCGAGTTTGACTGATCTCTTCTGTCGCGCCGGGCGGCGCAACATCGGCAGTCACGGGCGGGCGATCAATTGCCGGTTCGTTCGGTGATTGGCTCATAATATTTCTCTACTCAAATTCATCCTTCCGCATTCATCCTTGATTCCTGCTGTGTCCCGTAGCGCAGGCCATGACGCGCTCAGGCGTGGCATCTGCGCGCGTGTATTCGCCCGTGATGCGCCCTTCGTGCAAAACGATCACGCGATCTGACAGCCCTAAAACTTCCGGCAATTCGGATGACACTAACACTATGGCCAATCCTGTTCCGGCAAGTTTGTTGATCTGCGCGTAAATCTCCTGCTTCGCGCCAACGTCAATGCCGCGCGTAGGCTCGTCCAGAAAAAGCACGCGCGGGTTGGTCATCAGCCATTTCGCAAGCACCACCTTTTGTTGATTGCCGCCTGATAGCGTGCCCGCGATTGTATAAACGTTCGGCGCTTTAACGCGCAACTCGCGCCTGTAACGCTCACCGGCAGATGCCTCAGCGTCAACGTCTGTCAGGAAGCGACCCGACACGCGAGTGAGTCCCGCAAGCGTCATGTTGTTCAAGATCGTCTGTTCGAGTATGAGCCCGAATCGCTTGCGGTCTTCCGTGACGAATCCTATTCCTTGTTTGATGGCATCCGCAGGTCGAGCGATGCGCGCGGGCTTTCCTTGAACTAAAACTTCGCCAGTCACGCGGCCCGCGTGCGCGCCAAAGATCGCCATCAGCAAATCACTGCGGCCAGCGCCCATCAATCCCGCGATGCCTAAGACCTCGCCTTGCCTGACGGCAAAGCTGACGTTTTTGACAAGCAGTTTGCCCGGAACGTTAGGGTCTTCGACCGTGATGTTTCGCGCTTCAAAAACAACGTCGCCGCGAGCGTGATCTGCCTGCGGAAAGATGTCGCCCACGTCGCGCCCGACCATGCGAGCGATGACGCGAGGCTCGTCCATCGCGCTCCGGGGTTCAGTGCCGACCGTGCGACCGTCGCGCAAAACTGTGATGCGGTCGCTCAGGCGAAACACCTCGTTCAGCTTGTGCGAGATGTAGATCATGCCGACGCCGCGCGCTTTAAGTTGGTTAATTATGACGAAAAGCGTTTCGACTTCGGCGTCCGTAAGCGCGGCAGTCGGTTCGTCCAACACGAGTATGCGCGCTTCATGCGAGAGCGCTTTCGCAATTTCAACAAGCTGTTGCTGACCTATGCCCAGATTATCAACGGGCGTGCGCGGGTCGAGCGGAAGGTGCAGATCATTGAGCAAGCGTTCAGCGCGAGAATAAATCTGCTCCCATTGAATGACGCCGAAGCGGCACGGCTCGCGGCCAAGAAAGATGTTCTCGGCGATGCTCATTTGTTTAACGAGCGAAAGCTCCTGATAGATGACCGCAATGCCCGCAAGCTCTGCATCGCGCACGTTCGCAAAGCGATGTTCTTTGCCGTCGAGAAAAATCTCGCCGCCGTACTGAGGATGAGGATAGACGCCGCCCAACACTTTCATCAGCGTTGACTTGCCCGCGCCGTTTTCCCCGACCAGCGCGTGAACCTCGCCTTCGTGTAGGTCAAACGTGACGCCGTCGAGCGCGCGCACGCCCGGAAACGTCTTCGTGATATTGCGCATCTCCAGCAGCGGTGTCGTGTTTGTCATAAACGCAATTCGAATCAGTTACCGATGATTTGAATGACTGGCAAAAGTGGCCGCGTAGCGGCGATTGAATTTAGCCCGGTCTTTCAAGGCCGGGAACCAAACATCATCAACCCGTCTCGCGTCGCGTCAGCGACGATTGAATAAAGTATGACTCAATCGTCGCTGACGCGACGCGGCATTTTACTCACGCCTTTCCGTGCACTAAAGTACACGGCTAAATTCATCATGCCGCTACGCGGCCTACTGCCTTCTACCTACTGCCTAAAGCTTAGGCCACTGGTCTTTCGGCACGTTTTTGTAAACGTCTTCCAGCTTGTGATAGCCGTCTTTGATGATCGTGGTCGCGACGTTGTCTTTGTCAACGACAATCGGCTCCTGCAAGATTGCGGGCACATCAATTTTGCCGTTGTTGATCCGGTCTTTAGGATCAAACGGCTCGCGGCGAACAATCTTGATGGCCGACTCGACCGCGCTGTATGCAAGCGGCTGAATGGGTTTGTAAATGGTCATCGTCTGTTTGCCTTCGACGATGCGCTGCACGGCGTCAAGCTGCGCGTCTTGTCCCGTAACGATCACTTTTCCTGCAAGCGGGCCAAGCGCCTGAATAGCGCCGCCAGCCGTGCCGTCGTTGGAAGCGACGACAGCTTGAATGTCATTGCCGGTCCTCGTCATCGCGTCTTCCGTGATGCGCAACGCTTCGCTCGCCAGCCATTCTCTCGCAAATTGATCGGAGATGATTTTGATATCGCCACGATCAACGGCAGGCTGCAAGACGTTCATCTGCCCTTTGCGCAACAGCAAAGCGTTGTTGTCGGTCTGCGAGCCGCCGATCAAAACATAGTTGCCTTTGGGCGCGCGATCCAAAGCGTATTTCGCCTGCATCTCGCCGATCTTTTCGACCTGATGCGAGACATAAAGATCAACATCCGAATTCTTAATCAAGCGGTCGTAGCTGATGACAGGCACGTTCTGGCGATGCGCGGCTTCGACGATGGAAGCGGCGACATCCCCGTTGTGCGGCGCTACGATCAGCACATCCATGCCTTTCGTCAGAAGGTTATCGCATTGTTTTGTCTGCACTGCGTCGTCACCGTTGGCAACCTGTACGTCAATCTCGCAGCCCAATTCTTTGGCGCGCTTTTCGACAAGCTCTTTGTCGCGCTGCCATCGCTCTTCCTTCAGCGTGTCCATCGAAAAGCCTATGCGCACAGGCCCTGATCGCGCCGCGCCGCCGTTCGAGTTTTTGTCAGTCGGCGCGCTGACGCAAGCAGCGGTTACTAACATCAATGCAAGCACTATTGCCATGAGTGTACTGGTAGTTCGCCTCATTGCTCTCCCTTTTCTTTTTGGTTTTGCTCATAATTCGTCAACAGGAATCGAATGTCAAGCGCGGTGATGTTTGACCTTCGGCTTATGAATCCGCCTTTGACAATTATGCATGATTATTGCTGTCGTGCCAGCGTTACAGTAGAATGCTTCTGATTTGGATGCCCTCTGGCCTTTGACTCAAACTTTAATGAGAATGCGCAGTGTATAAAACCTCTCGTCATATTAGCAACAACATTCTACTCGCAGCCGCTTTTCTGATGGTAATCATTTCGCCTCTAATAGCTTACTCGCAAAACAGCGCGAGGACTACATCGCCGCCGCCGGGCGTTAAGACTGACAAGAGAGCTTACCTGGAGCCGCCGCCGCCCGCGTTGCCAGCGGCAGGAGGCACGTTCATAGATTCCGTGTTCGGAACCGCGATAATGAGAGTCACAGACGAACGCGACGGCGCTTTCAACGTGACAGCTTATTCTTATTATCCTTCGTTCAACAAAGACTCGACGCGGCTGTTGATATTAGCAGGCAAAGGAGAGGGCACAATATATGAATTCGACGCCGCGAACTTTCGCATATCAGGCAAACGCAGGTTGTTCACCGCTGCGATGCCGGGCGGAGGTTATCCCGGCAGCGAAGATGCTATATGGAGCGGGACAGACCCGGACGTGATCTACTGCCACGCGTACTTGAAGATATACGCCTACAACGTTGTCAGTAATCGGTACACGCTGATTCATGATTTCGCGGGACAGTTGCCGGGCAGCGAGATAACTCAACTGAGCAAGTCAATAGACGACAACTCGTTCGGGTTTCATTTGAAAGACGCTTCATACAAGGTAGTGGGTTACGCAGCGTGGCAACGGTCGCAGAACAATCTGTATCGTGTAGACACATCAGATGTGAACGAAGTGCAGATGGATAAGACAGGGCAGCATCTGTATGTGATAACAGAAACGAGCGGGCCAGCAAATGCGATAGAAGGAAGGGTAGTGAACTTGCAGACGAGGCAAGTGACAGATTTGACGGACGGGCCACCGGATTATGCACCCGGACATAAAGACCTTGGGCGCGGATATGTTATCGGCTACGAGAACTGGAAGAACAGTTTTCTATACAGGCCGCTGGCAACGCCGCACAAGTTTCATACCGTTTTAAGCTTCGGCAATGATTGGAGCATAGGCAATCATGTTTCTTTGTTGTCGGATGATGAAAGCTGGATACTGCTCGGCACCTTCGTAGCAAACGATCTGCCTTCAGCGAAAGTGTTTCGCAACGAGTTGTTGCTTGTATCAACAGACGGGACGCAGCGAGTGAGACGGCTGGCGCACATGCATTCAGTGTATAGGGAGTATTGGGACACGCCGAGAGCGACGATAAGCCGAGACGGAAAGTTCGCAGCATTCACGAGCAACTGGGGATCAACTACTCGCCGCGATGTGTTCGTGGTGAAAGTGCCGCCGCCGAACGTCAGTGAGAGCGCGACTCGAACCGACGCTTCACCTGTCGCGCCTGTCCGAAACACACCGGCTATTGCACAGCCTGCGCGCAACAACGATTCACAGAACATCACGTGGGCGCGCCTTGTCCGATGCTCGGCGACGGGTGGCAGTTTGCAGAAGATCGCAGGCCGCGATGACACACCGGACGCGGGCGCAAGTTCCGAGCAGAGCATAACGTCAGGCGGAGGCTTCGTTGAGTTCACCGCAGTTGAAACGAATAGGACGAGGTATTGCGGCCTTGCGCGCAATTCGTCGGGCACGGACTATTCGACAATAGATTTCGCAATCAAGCTGACGGCAACAGGCGTCGCCGAAGTGCGAGAGAACGGCGCTTACGCGGGAGAGATTAAGTATCAGAGCAATGACGTGTTTCGCATAGCGATAGAAGACGGGCAGGTGAAGTATTACAAAAACGGCGAACTGTTTTACACGAGCCTGAACGAACCGGCGTATCCGCTAGTGGTGAAAGCATCGTTCGTTAATTTTAATTCTCGAATCAGCAACGTAGTCATCTCGACTGCTGCCTTGAAACCCACCCGGTGAGATTTCCATTCAAGCCTTGAATTGATTTTAGTCGAAAAAAGCCGCGCTGAGAGAAACACTCTGAACCGGAAGCTGGTTGATCAATTCAAACATCAAGCTCAGAATAACGCGCCTGCCGGGTGATGCCGCACCTGAAACTTGCTACACACATCGCATCGTCTTCATAATTAAGTCGGAGAAGAGCCGAAGCGCGTGCAACAACTAATGCCGGAGTAGCCGAAGAAATGATGAATGTTGAACGATGAACGATGAACGGAAGGAGGAAACAGACGTGTGATGATCTCTAGAAAAATCTCCTTCCTTTCCCTCTTTAGTTCATCGTTCATCGTTCAACATTCATCATTTCTTCCGACCCTTGTTAACGCTTGCCCTTATCGAGCCGTCTTTATAGGTGAGCGAAACAAAGGAAATGAGCACAATAGAGGCGGCAGGTAAATTATTGGTTCTGGCAAGTCAATCTCAAAGCGTGGCCGTGACCGTGACTGAGACTTCGCCCGAAGCGGCGCTCGTGGAAGCGGTGCGGCGCGGCGACCGGGAAGCGTTTGGTCAGTTGTATGACCTTTATGCGCCGATGGTGCACGGTATATTGCTGGCTCGCGTGCCTTATAGAGAGGTTGATGACCTGGTGCAAGACGTTTTCCTGGCCGCGCTCAGACGGCTCGACACCTTACGCGACAGCGCCGCTTTCGGCGGGTGGCTTGCTATGATAACTCGCAATCGCGCAATTGACTTTCATCGTCGCACGCGCGAGACCGAAGAGTTGCCCGAAGATTTGCCGCAACAAAGCCACGCCGAAAGAGAAGCAGAAGAAGCAGCCGGGCGCACTCTCGAAGCAATTCGCAGTTTGCCCGAAGCTTACCGCGAGACTCTGATACTCAGACTCGTGGAAGGGATGACCGGCCCTGAAATCGCCGCGCGAACAAATCTGACGCCCGCGTCAGTTCGCGTGAACCTGCATCGCGGCATGAAGATACTGCGCGAAAAGCTGGGCCTGGAGGGACGAGCATGAAAGACGATTATCTGTGGGATGGGTCGGGTGAACCTGATCCTGAAGTAGAGCACCTTGAAAAAGTTTTGGGCCGGTATCGTTATCAGTCCAAGCCGATGGGCGCGGCCTTCGACCAACAGTTGCTTCCGCGCCGCGCACGCTTTTGGCCTAAGCTTGCCGTCGCAGCCGCGATAATCCTTATGGTGCTCGCAGGTATATGGATCGTCAGACAGCAACAAAAGGGCGCGCAAGGCTCGCAAGAAATGGCCGAAGGTGAAAAGAAAGAGCAGCCGCAGCAATCACAGGAACAGTCGAAGCCTGACCTGGCTCAACAAAACGCGCCTCAACCTAAACCGATATTGCCTCAGCCGAAAGCGCCAGTCAAAAAAGGCCCTACGCTGGCTGCGGTTCCAAAACGCGAGCGCAAGCTTATTCCTGATGTGAAGCAAGAGCAGCCGCGAGAGTTTGAAAACAGCGAATTCGCTACGGTTCAGCCGCTCATGAATCCGTTCGTTGATCTGGAAGTCGCGCGGCACATCGAACGCGCGCAGTTGTTGTTGCGCTCGTTTAGAAATTCGCGCGACACAGATGACTTTGATGTGGCTTACGAAAAGCAGAGGTCGAGAACGTTGCTTTCGCAAAACGCAGTGCTCAGGCGCGGAGCGGAAGCCAAAGGCAATATGCCCATCGGTGAATTACTGGGCAGCGTCGAGCCTTTCCTGCTCGACATAGCCAACCTTCCCGATAAGCCCAATAGCGATGATGTGCGCTCGATCAAAGAGCGCATGCAAAAGAAAGAGATCATAGCCGCGTTGCAAATTTACTCGGCCCCAACACTCAGTCAGGCTTTTTAAGGAGAGAACATGTTTCGCACTAATAAATCATTCAAACCGGTGCTAAGGAAGCGCCCCAGCTTCGGAGCAATACTGATACTGGCCCTGACCATCAACGGACTGATCGTAGTGGCAGGCGGCGTCAGACGCGCAAACGCATTCAATCAAGACCTCGACAAGTTAAACCGATTCGTTCAGACCTCGGACTCTCCCGATGCGGAGAAGAAATTGTTGAGCGAGGGAAGAGACGAAATAGCCGATGAAAATTGGGAAGAAGCGCAGGCAAGGTTCACCGACTACATCAGAAAATATCCCAAAGGCAAAGATATTGATGCGGCAACCTACTGGCTCGCTTTCTCATTGAAGAAGCAAGAGCAGTATCAGGACGCGGATCGAAAGCTGGAACAATTAATAGCTCAATTCCCTGCCTCGAAGTGGAAAAAAGACGCAGAGGCGATGCGCATTGAAATGGCTCCGTATCTGAACAGGCAAACGCCTACGCGGGTTGAAACCGGCGTTGATGTAGACACGCAGATAACGGTTTTGCAAAGCATATTTCAAGGCAACCCTGAGCGGGGCGCGTCCATAGCCGCAGATATATTGCGCAACCCGCAAAGAGATCGGCGTTTGCGCGAAGCGGCAGTAGCTTTGCTCGGACAGAACCAGAGCAACACGGGCAAAGCCATACTGTTGGACATTGTGCGAACCGGAACGGATACGAAGCTGCGCAAAACGGCGATGTTCTGGTTGAGCCAGTACAGAGATGACGCCCTGCTCGACCAGTTCAAAGAATTTGCCATCTCGTCTACTGACCCGGAAATCAGTAAGGCTGCGATCTTCTCCATCTCTCAATATAACGGCAGCCGCGCCGACGCGATTTTGGGCGAGCTGGCCCGCTCGGCCTCGTCTCGTAAGATCAGAGAAGAAGCCATCTTCTGGCTCGGCCAGAGGAACGGCGCGGGAATTGACGACGAGCTGATAAAAATTTTTGAAGCAGACGCGGACGCTCAGATAAAGAAGAAAGTCATCTTCTCGCTTTCTCAGCGCAACACTGCCAGCGCTCGGGCAAAGCTGTCTGAGATCGCGCGGTCGGGCGCTGATAAAGAAATCCGCAAAGACGCCATCTTCTGGATAGGGCAGAAGAGCGACGAGCAGAGCGCAGACGAGTTGATGAAGATTTACGATTCGGATAACGACGCTGTTATTCGCAAGCAGGTCATATTCGCGATGGCGCAGATGAACAACCAGCGCGCACGCACAAAGCTTTTTGAGATTGCGCGCAACGATAGCACTCCTCAACTTCGCGGCGAGGCTATATTCTGGATCAGCCAGACGAATAATGAGCAGGGGTGCGATTTTCTGACCCAACTCTTTGACAACGAGAAGACCGAAGAAGTGAAAAAGAAGATCATCTTCTCGCTAGGGCAGTTGAACAAGAAGAGCTGCCTGAAAAAGTTGATGGAGATCGCAAAATCCGATTCGTCTGTTCAGGTGAGAAAAGAAGCGGTCTTCTGGCTGGGCCAGAGCCGCGACCCTGACGCGCAGAAATTCCTCGAAGAGATTCTCAAATAATTGAGTCTGCGGCAGTAGCCCGACCGTCAGGGAGGGCGCAAGACTGACGCCCTTTGAGTCTGTGGCAGTAGCCCGACCGTCAGGGAGGGCGAACTCCTTCGCCCTTGCTTATGCGCGGGCTACTGCCAATAACTGCCAATAAAAAGGAGATCATAATGCGAAAGCCGCTTTTCTTATTCATCTTGATGCTCGCGACAGTGCTGACCGTTGCGGATTCCACCAAAGCCCAGCGCGAAGGATTCATCCCCGTAGAAGGAACAAGCCTCAGACAAAAGCTCGACGCGGCCATCAGCCGTGGCCGCGCAAGCTCCGGGCAGTCGCGCTTCTGGGCCGCCTACTCTTTCGACGTGAGGCCCGGCATCGCTGTTGATCTTGAGATTCATAATGGCAATGGCACAACAATAATCAACGGCACGAGCTTTTCTACAGACTCAAAAATAGAGACGCGCAACCTCGGAGTCTTTCTGCTTTACGATTCAGCCGCGAACGTCCCTCAAAGAGTGGAAGTGTACAACCTCGACCGCAGGCGCGAATACAGCGGCTACACGGTTTACTGGCTGGGCCGCGCAGGAAACGAAGAGAGCTTGAATTTTCTGAAGGGGCTTACAGAATCGAATCAGCCTAATAGAGTGGCAGAGCATGCGGTAGCGGCGCTCGCGATTCACGACGACCAGCGAGTCGATCCGATGCTCGAAGACCTTGTGCGCCGCTCGAACATCGAGAAGGTGAAAAGCACGGCAGTCTTCTGGCTCGGTCAGACTCCTGGCCATCACCCGCTGCTTGCCGAAATAGTGCGCAACGAGCAGGAGAACACGAACCTGCGCAAAGAAGCGGCTTTCTCGATGGGCGCAGGCCATGACCCTGCGGCGATGTCAACTTTGCAAAATCTCTACGGTTCGATAAACAATCGCGAGGTGAAAAAACAGATCATCTTTGCGGCCTCAATCGTAGGTGGCGACAGACGGTCTGCGGCAAATGATCGCAGCGATGAAGAAGGCGTCAACTTCCTGATAAAAGTCGCTGAAACGGACGCCGACCGCGAGTTGAAAAAACAAGCTCTGTTCTGGCTCGGACAAAAGGCAGGCAAGCGAAGCCTCGATGCGCTGAACAAAGCTATTGATAGCAACGACGCGGACACCGAAGTGCAAAAGCAAGCGGTGTTTGCCATCAGCCAGCGACCGAAAGACGAAGCGGTTCCGTTGCTGATAAAGATCGCAAAGACTCATGCGAAACCAGCCGTTCGCAAACAGGCGATATTCTGGCTCGGTCAAACGGGCGACGAACGCGCGCTTGAGTTCTTCAAAGAGATTTTATCGAAGTGAGCCGGTAAGCATCCTCCAAAACTTTTTCGGGGGCAGGCCGTAGCGCCGCCCCCGTTTTTTTTGGCAGTGGTAAAATGCAATGCTGAATGGCCGCGTAGCGGCAGCGTGAGTTTAGCCAGGCGTTTCAACGCCTGGAAATTACGTCGAGCGTGCGTCGTCGCGTCAGCGACGATTGAGGTTTTCATCGCTTCAATATTTCAATCGTCGCTGACGCGACGTAAACATCTGATCTCAATTTTCCCCGTGCACTGAAGTACACGGCTAAAATTACCTGCCGCTACGCGGCGGATAAGGAATGATTTGAATGACGGATGATTTATCTACTTGCCACGATTTGATTACCGAACTCTTCACACTTCCGAGCAGCGTGGGCGAATGGGCGCGTTACAGGTTGAGCGACGAGCAGGTCGCGTTTTATCGCGAGAAGGGCTATGTCGCGGGCGTGCCGCTACTGACCGATGAACAAGTCGAAGCGCTGCGCGAAGAGTTGAGCGAGTTGATGAATCCTTCGCATCCGCAGAATCACCTCTTTTATGAATATCACTCTAACGAATCGAAAGACCCGGCGAAGACTGTCTTTCACGCTCTAGGCGCGTGGCGCATCAGTCAGGGCTTTCATGATCTGCTTTGGAATCCCGCATTCACTGTGCCCGCGTCGCAATTGCTCGAAGGCGCTGTGCGATTCTGGCACGATCAACTCTTTTGCAAACCTGCGCGTCATGGCGGCGTGGTCGCGTGGCATCAAGACTATTCCTATTGGACAAGGACTCAGCCGCTCGCGCATCTGACTTGCTGGATAGGACTGGACGATTCCACGCGAGACAACGGCTGCGTGCATTACGTTCCGGGAAGCCACACCTGGCCGGACTTGCCCATCACGGGATTAACAGGCGGACATGGATGCCATTCAATCCGTCTTGTCCGACGAACAAAAAGAACTGTTCAAGCCTGTCGCCATCGAACTCAGAAAAGGTGAAGCGTCTTTTCATCACCCGCGAATGATACACGGTTCCTTTGCAAACACGACCTCCAGTTCGCGCCGCGCAACAGTGATAAACGTTTTCCGCGACGGAGTGAAATCGGCTTCAAACGCGCCTCTGCTCGAAGGCGTGCCAGTCATTGCGAGCGGCGAGAAGATGCGCGGCCAGTTCTTCCCGCTGCTGTTCGACCCAAATGCAATATAGGTTCTTTTGTCAGTTTCAAAACTCTCAAGATCGAAATCAGCGGCCAGCGTCCCTGTCGTCGCCGCGATTGCCGCATTGCCCACTGTTCCGTTGACGTTGATGAACGAAGCATCTGCTACGAGTGGATAAGCTGGCGGCCTCGCGCTTGTATAGAAGACCGAGCCGTTTTTGTAATACTTCACGACTCCGCTTTCAACCGATATGCGAAACACGTCGCCGCTTTGGTAAGTGGTCTCAGTCTTATAGGTGTTGTTCTCGCGCACATCGGCAACGCCGTTGCCCGCCAGTTTGATCGCGAAATCAATTGCCGAATAGTCAGTGCCGGATGCGTTGCGAGTCAGCCCGCAAAAACGCATCTTGTTCGTTTCGACGGCGGTGAATTCCAGATAGCCGTCCCCTGATGTCAAACGCTGTTGCGATACGGCTCCCGCGTCGGGCGAATCGTCTCGCCCTGCGGTCTTCTGTAGAGCGCCGATTGTAGTCGCGCAGTTGACCACGCTAGCCCAGATTACGTTCTGGCGCGAGCCGCCGCCGCCACCTCCACCGCCGGGGTTGGCAGACGTTGTAAAAGTTTGATCACTCGAAGCAGCGAGATTACCGGCAGCGTCCTTCGACTTCACGCGATAGTGATAAAGCGTGTTTGCGCTCAGCCCTGACAGTTGCGCGCTGTGGCTCGTCGTCATCGAAGCGTTCACCTGCGTGCTGCTGCCGTAGCTGGTCGAGGTCCCGTATTCGACCTGCGTGTCGCTCGCTTCGTTCGTCGTCCAACTGACGCTCGCGCTGCTTGAAGTTATGTTGGCACTGGCTACAGAACTGATGACTGGCGGCGTTGTGTCGCCGCCACCGCCGCCGCCGCTCGCGCCGGGCACAAGCACTACGAACACATCGCGGCGAGTAGTTGATCCCCAGTTGCTCGTGAATGCTGCGAATCGCCCATCCTTGCTCATCGACGCTCTCGGCGTGTCCCAATACTCCCTATACACCGAATGCATGTGCGCCAGCCGCCTCACTCGCTGCGTCCCGTCTGTTGATGCCTGGAACAATTCGTTGCGGAACAGATTATTCGAAGGTAAGCCATTCGCTACGAATGTACTGATCAGTATCCAGTTGTCATCATCGCCCAACTGAGAAGCGTGATTGCTCTGGCTCCAATCATTGCCGAAATCTATCACCGTGCGGAACTGGTGTGGCGTTGCCAGCGATCTATATAGAAAACTGTTCTTCCAGTTTTCGTAGCCGACGACAAATCCTCTGCCCATGTCCTTGTGACCCGGCGCATAATCCGGCGGCCCGTCCGTCAAATCTGTCACTTGCCTCGTCTGCAAGTTCACTACCCTTCCTTCTATCGCGCTGGCTGGCCCGCTCGTTTCCGTTATCACATACAGATACTGCCCTGTCTTATCCATCTGCACTTCGTTCACATCTGATGTGTCTACGCGATACAGATTGTTCTGCGACCGTTGCCACGCTGCGTAGCCCACTACCCTGTAGGATGAGTCTTTCAGGTGAAACCCGAACGAGTTGTCGTCTATTGACTTGCTCATCTGGATTATTTCGCTGCCCGGTAACTGCCCTGCGAAATCGTGAACGAGCGTGTATTGGTTAGTGACAACGTTGTAGGCATATATCTTCAAATACGCATGACAGTAGATCACATCCGGGTCTGTCCCGCTCCATATCGCGTCTTCGCTGCCGGGATAACCTCCGCCCGGCATCGCGGCGGTGAACAACCTGCGTTTGCCTGATATGCGGAAGTTCACAGGGTCGAGTTGATAGAGCATGCCTACTCCCCCCGTTCCCAATATGATCAGCCGCGTCGAGTCTTTGTTGAACGAAGGATAATAAGAATAAGCCGTCACATTGAAAGCGCCATCGTTTTCATCTGTGACTCTCATAATAGTAGTGCGGAACACAGGGTCTGTGAACTTGCCTCCTGCCGCAGGCAACGCAGGCGGCGGCGGCTCCGGGTAAATATTCTTGTCTGTTATGACAGTACCGCCGCCACCTCCACCGCCGGGGTTGGCAGACGTTGTAAAAGTTTGATCACTCGAAGCAGCGAGATTACCGGCAGCGTCCTTCGACTTCACGCGATAGTGATAAAGCGTGTTTGCGCTCAGCCCTGACAGTTGCGCGCTGTGGCTCGTCGTCATCGAAGCGTTCACCTGCGTGCTGCTGCCGTAGCTCGTCGAGATGCCGTATTCGACCTGCGTGTCGCTTGCTTCGTTCGTCGTCCAACTGACGCTCGCGCTGCTTGCTGTTATGTTGGCACTGGCTACAGAACTGATGACTGGCGACGTCGTGTCTGTCCCTCCGGTGACAATCACAAACGCGGAAGCTTTTACAGATGGGTTGCTCGCGCTGGCCGCAGTGACTGTGTAATTTCCCGCAGCGTTCGGAGCAGTGTACAAACCCGTGCTCGTTACAGTTCCTCCCGTCGCAGACCAGTTTATGGGGTCAGTGCTGACAGCCGTTATGATTGCCTTGAACTGTATAGTCCCGCCCGCGTTGATGATTGCTTTGGCCGGGCTTATTGAAACGACCGGCCCAAAGCCTGCACCGTTAATCATCACGTTGCTTACGGACGACATCGAATGCATGAGCGAAGCGTTCACGAGCAATGGGTAAACAGGCCGCGTGCTGCTCGTATAGAAGACCTTGCCGTTCTTGTAATAGTTCACCACGCCGGATTCGATTGCGATGCGAAATACGTTATTGGCTTTGTACTTGATCTTGGTTTTCACGCTGCCATTCTCGGCGACCATAGCTTTCTTTTTGCTGTTCAGCTTGATGGCAAAGTTGATGTCGTCGGCTTGCTGGTGAATCGCGTTGCTGTTGTTGAGACCGCACCACCGATCTTTGTTCGTTTCTTTCGCGGTGAACTCCACGAAAGCGTCGCCTGATTGAATGGATTGCACGGATGTTGCTCGCGCATCGTCCGACTCGTTGTCGCCGCCCGTCTTCTGCAATGTGTTGTTGTTCGCAGTGCAGTTTAGTATGTTCGTCCACATCAAAGCTGACATTGCCGAAAGGTCATCGCTCGTCGTTGCGATGAAGACATCCGAGCGCGAGCCGTTCGCGGCGGAATTAAACATTGTGAATCGCCCATCGCGCGAGACGTTGTTGCGCGGCAAACGGTCGGACAAATCGTTGATCAAACTCATCAGTTCGGGCGAATCGTTTTCGCTTGGTGAAGTTTGTTCAAGCAGCGTTGCTTCGTGCTGCTGTTGGCTCAGGTAACGCCACGCTCTTGTCACATCGCCGTTTACTATTAACGATTCGCCTGAGCGATCAAGTCTGGCATCAGCAAACCCCGAGACGCCGCCCGCCGCGTCTTCCGTGTCAAACCGATAAAGGTTGTCCGTCAGGCGATCCCACACGATGACGTAACGCCAGTTTGTTGCGCCCGCTTCGCGGTAAGTGAACGCGAAGCGATTGTCATCCGACCACGATTTGCTGAGGCTGCGCGCTTCGCCTTTTGCCAGGACGTTCGAGAAATCTTTGACGGGTGTAAGGCTGCGCGACTCGACGTCATAAGCATTTATGCGAATCGCGCCGTCGCCATCATCAAGAGCGATGATTGTATTCGGCTCTACAGCAGACCACTGCGCGCCGTCTGTTTGCAAAGTCATCTGGTCAAAGAGCGGGCCTTGTTTCTGAATCCTGAGACTTGCAGCGTCGAAGCTGTAAACGGTCGCAACCCCGTCGAGCATTACGAAGAAGCGCGTTGAGTCCTGATTGAAGCCTGGCGAAGAAGGCGCGCTTGCCTGAATGGCGTCTTGATCGTCCGTGACGCGAACCAGTTGGATCTTATTATTGGAACTGGCAAACGGGACGCCTGCATAAGGCAGAAGGTGCGTTTGTTTGTCGCTATGAGCGAGTTGAAATCGAGTGCGCGCGAAAGCGCTTTGCTCGAATATGACCACTGATATGATTGCCCAGACCGCAAATGAATTCTTTCTCATTTCTAGCCTCACCGTTGATTTATTAATTGCTGTTTTAGTGAGAAGCCGGACTTCAAGCTCCACTATGTTTCCGGTCTACTGAGGGGCAAAGCAGGTGAGGTGTTCGGTGAGTTGTCACACACCGGCGGGGACACACCCATAGCCAATGCTTTTGATTAACGCCTGAGCGCAGGCCCGGCGAAAACGTTTTTGTAGCCGATGAGACACAGCACGAAGCAGCGATAACTACGTTTCGAGATGCGCTGCATGTTGAAATTGCCAGTGAAGTAATAAAAGAGTAGAGTCGTTCGATTAACCATCTCACACCTCGCGAGCATCGCGAGTCACGGCTTTCTCGGACCAGCTTCATTTGACGAGCGGTCTCTTTGCGCCTTAGAACTTCGCGATGCCTTGTTGCACGTCAAAGTTTCTTTCGGGGACTGGGAAGTAACAATGAATTATGAATGCTGAACGATGAATTGCTTTTCTCTTAATTCATCATTCATTGTTCATCATTCATAATTTCTTGAGGGCCTGTCGGGGCTGGCAACAACGCGGACTTGTTCGGATTGGTAACAAAAAGTGGAACCCGTTTCTGTCCTGTGTTCGAGCAAGAACGGAAACCTCGATTCACACATTCGGCCAATCCTTCACGTTCAAACATCCGAGAACAAGCCGTAAACGACCAGTCAATCTTTCAAATCATCTTGCGCGGTAAGGTCGTCAAGCATTGTTCGCTGTTTAACTCTTGAGCAATCTTTGTTCCAACCTGATCGGGTAATTTCTCGGCAATAACCCGAAGCGCGAAGATGGCTGTTTAGTTTGAATCCATTAATTCTTTACGCCTTATAGAATCCTCAGGGTAATTGACATTTAACTATTATGAGCCAATTCAATGGCTTGATTCCGATATTGAAGTTTTCAAGCGATATGAAACCAGTTTCAACAGTCGCAGTCCTCGAAGCCCCCGCTCTTGATGATTTGCCGCCGGTTGAGCAATCGAATAAGCCCGCTACGCTGCCGGGAGATGAAATGTTCGTTGTGGCGATAAAGGATTTCGCCTCGCTTGAGCAATATATTCCGGCATGGGAAGACCTGGCCCGCTCGGCGCTCGAACCGAATCCGTTTTATGAATCGTGGATGCTGATACCCGCGCTTCAAAAGTTCGGCGTCGGCAAAGACTTGCAACTCGTACTGGTCTTTGCGCCGAACCGCGAGCGGCCTAAAGAGCCGCCTATTTTGTGCGGCGTCTTTCCGCTTAATCGCAAGCCGCGCTATAAGGGGCTGCCCGTTTCCGTGCTCAGCCTCTGGAAGCATATCTATTGTTTCCTCTGCACGCCGCTCGTCCGCGCCGATTGCGCCCGCAAATGTTTGTCCGCTTTTTTCGACTGGCTAGCCAGTGATCCTTCAAGCAGCCCGCTCGTCGAGTTCAACTTCGTGTCAGGCGAAGGGCCGTTTCATCAAGCCCTCGTTGACGCTCTGAACGAGCGATTGAGTCTGAGCTTCGTTTCAGACACTTACAATCGCGCTATGTTCAAGCCAAGGGCGAGCGCAGATGATTACCTGCGCGAGGCGATGTCTCGCGAGCACCGCAAAGATCTGCGGCGCAAGACAAGACGGTTAGCTGAATTGGGCCATCTCGAACACACAGAGCTTGAGCCTGATGGGGATGTTGACGGGTGGATCGAAGAGTTCATGCAGCTTGAAGTAAGAGGCTGGAAAGGCGAGCTTGGCGGCGCTCTCGCATCAAATGAAGCGAACCGCGCTTACTTTCGGACAGTGGCGAAAGAAGCCTTTCGGCGAGGGCGATTAAAGATGACCGCGCTTGAGTCAAACGGCGAGCGTGTGGCGCAAAAGTGTAATTTCCTTGCAGAAAACGGCTCGTTCGCATTCAAGATCGCTTACGATGAAAACTACGCGCGTTACTCGCCGGGCCTGCTCGTAGAAATAGAGAATATACGCCGCCTCCACGAGACGCCTGAAATCGAGTGGATGGACTCTTGCGCAGTCCCTGTTCACTTTATGATCAACCGGCTCTGGCTCGACCGCAGAACCATTCAAACCGTGCTGATCCCGACGGGCAAGCGACCCGGCGAATTGATCGTCTCGCTGATGCCGATGATTCGTTGGATCAATCGCAGGGTCAAAGGCATATCAAATTCTACGCATCACCCAGGCAACGATTAAGGAGATAGCTAAGATGAGTTCCCTGACAGTTTCAGCCCCTCCACGTATGGGCGTTACAGCCTCGACGAAGCAATCGGCAAGTGACCTGCTTGAATTTGACCGAGAGATTTTCCGCGCCAACTTCAACCGCCAGCCTTTTATGATCAGTCATCAACTGTCAGGTCACCCGTTGTTCACGCTGCCGCGTTTGGTCGAACTCTCAAAGCGTCTGCCGAAAGATCACGTGAAGTATAACGCGGGCAATATTCCTGTCACTCAAGAACTCTACACAGGCCCGCAAACGGGTTTGTCTGTCGAAGAGACCATTCATCGCATCGAAGAGTGCGGTTCGTGGATGGTGCTGAAATGGGTAGAGCAGGACGACGAATACCGCGATCTGATGAACCGATGTCTGGACGAAGTTCAGGCGCTGTCAGAGTCTGTCGAGCCTGGGATGTGCAAGCGGGAATCTTTTATCTTCGTCACCTCGCCGCGTTCGATCACGCCTTATCATTTAGACCCTGAGCATAATTTCCTGCTTCAAATCAGGGGCAGTAAGACATTGAAGCTTTTGCCGCGCGCGGCGCTTTCGGAACAGGAATTAGAGAAATACTTCGGCGAAGGCCGAGACCCGGTTTTCAATGAAGAGTCGAGCAAGAAAGCGTCTACGTTTATTCTGACTCCGGGCAAAGGGTTGCATTTTCCTGTGACAATTCCCCACTGGGTAGAGAACGGCCCTGAAGTTTCCGTTTCCTTCAGCATCACGTTTCGCACACCCGCCTCAGAGCGCAGAGGTATTGTTTACGATGTGAACAACATCTTGCGCCGTCGAAATTTCAAACCTGCGCCTTATGACCGTTCGCGGCTCAATGATTCAGCAAAGTTCTTCGCATTCCGCGCAGTGCGGCGCACAAGAAAGCTGCTCGGCCTGCCTGAGCGCGACCAAACGCGGAAGTATTAAAGAATTCATGCCACGCAACAAGCAAGCGAGAAGTTGACAAATCCATTGCGCTATTGACCAGCCCGATAAATCGGGCTTTCCCGAAGGGCATATAGGCCAGCGCTTCTAGCGCTGGTTCGTCTTGCGCTAGAACCTCAATAGCGCGCTTTAGCGTGCTTGCCTGTGCGGCTTTAGCCTCGGCAATCTTGGCTAAAGCCAAATCCATAAGGACGTTAAAACGCCCTTTGAAAAACTCGCTCGCCAGTAACCAGCCGTAAACGGCTGGCCTACGTGCCCTTCGGGTAAGCCCGATGAATCGGGCTAAATAGTTATTAGTAATTTGTCCGCTTTGCAGATAAGAGGCAGGATTTGATTCTCAGATCATCACTCTCCGGCGGGGTTCATAAACACTGTGTCCATGTCTTGATCAGCTTCCGTAAAATGCCACGAACCCGCGCCCAGCAACACGCCGATTTGCGAATCGTCACTGGCTAAGGCTACCTGAAATCCTCGCTCGTCGCGCTTGATGAACCCGTGGCGCAGGAGCCTGTGTGCTACGGCGCACTCTCCTGTCATGTTCATTTCCAGACTCGAACAACCTTCTGCCGTCGCGTGCTCTATAATCAACTGCAAAACTGCATCTATCATCTTTGAATCGTTCGCGCAGAAAATATCTGCTATGGACGCATACTCGCCGCATTTCTCAAGCGCAACAAATCCTACGATCTCGCCTTTGTGCTTGACTGCGAGCGGCACCTGTCGCTCGGACGGCGCTCGGTGATACTTCCACGTCATGTACTCTTCATCTCGCGCGCAAGCAACCGGGTGAGTCATCGCCGCGCGATAGAACATCTCGCTAAACTCCGGGCCGAACTCACACACCTCTTCAAGCGTGAATCCTGTGGCGTCAGTCCTGGTCAAACGGTCGAGAACCATTATCGGCAGCCCGGCCAGTCGCGCTTCAAACTTAGTCGGCACGCGCGAGAAGGCTGCGCGATAGGCTCCGCGACTGGTCAGCGGGCGCACCCATCTGCGGTAGCCCGTTACCAGGTGAGACCCGGCTTTTACGAGCGCGCCCAGATTGTTAGGCGTCGGCGGCCCGTACATGAACTCGATTCCACCCACGTGCATCTCCGCAAAGCTCGCCAGGTGCAAAGCTGTGGCAAGTCCTTGCCGTCTTACGCGCGGCTCGATGTAGCAATCGCCGCCGATGCTGCCGATTCGCTCGCATCCATTGACCATAACTCTTCTGGGAAAAATTGAAGTGCAGCCAACCGCTTCGCCGCTCGCTCGCTCAATCGCAAGCCACGTCAGCGCGCGCCCGTGCGGGTTCGACTTGTACAGCCAATCGTATCGTCCGGCCATATCTCTTGCGTACACGTTTCCCATCAACCTGATCACGTGTTGCCGGTCGTTATCGTCCGCCATCCTTATTTCATAATTACTCATAATCGCTCACTCACCATAACCTCTTTGAATTTAACGGCTCCTACTTTGAATAATGGCGTCGCTCAAGCAATCTATACCCTGCTTTTCTCAACGATTGCGGAACGGTCGCTCTCAATAACGACCTTCCCGCGCGGCTGGCTCGCCCTATACTCGCGTAAGCCAGCGACCTTATCCCTGATCTTAAACATGTCAGCGAGACCGTTTCTTTACCTGCTTTCGTCCACCAATCTTTGTATGAATCAGTCCCGCCCATGAAATCGTATTCGCGCACTTCGGAGTCTCCCAGACAGTCTTTAATGCACAGTCCAAGCATCACACTGCCGAGACTGTCTTTTGCATAAACGGGGTCAAACCCGCCTTGAAACGCATGCACTATTCCGTTGTCGAAAAAAGCCAGTCGAACAGCCGCGATCTCGCCTTCGAGTTTGAGCGTCCACAACCGCAACTGCCCAATCGCAAGCGCACGTTGCGCCGCTTCTCTCAGAAGCGCTTCGACGCCCGGAAGCGCGAATGAACCGGGTTCGCCTTTCGATGTCCATCGCGCCTGATGCAGCCGAACCAGCGCATCCATCGCCGGTTCCAAATCCTGAGCTTCATCTATGCGTTTGAATTCCCAGTTATGTACCTCTAAGAATCGCCGCGTCTGACGTGTGAGATGTTTGCGCGTTGAGCGGCTCAGGCTCTGGCAGAAAGTCTCCCAATCCGTAGTCGTGTCTATGTGGTGCGAGCGATTGCACGGTTCAACCTGCGCGGCAAAGCCTAGCGCGATGTGAAAGTACGGAAAGACTGTCGAAGCAGTAGGAATTTCATTCAACCACAAACGATCCCATTCATTGCTCGCTTGCAGATGCCTCACCACCGTATCTGCCACCTCCTGCTCGCTTCCTCGCCTCGCTATCAGATCCAGATACTCGCTCGTCTGCGCATATATACCAGTTCCCAGAAACATCAACTCTCGCACGTGCGGTATGCCTGCCGTCCTACGCTGCGCCACATAAAACGGCGCTAGCCCTACGAGTTGCCCTTCTGCGTCCCGGCACACGATTATCATCAGCCTGCTGCCTGATGGTTTGAAGGCTCGCCACCACGCTCGCGTCCATCCCCATCGTAGAAAATAGACTCGCTGTTCGCTCTCTTCCAACAGCCGGTCCCATTCCTGCTCAAGTGCATCGAAGCCTGCGTCATCTGTCACTACTGTGGCGTCAAATGTTTTAGTTGCTTCGACACTTAGACTGCTGTGTGCGAAGAAGGGCGCTGTTTCATTTTTGTAATGCTCCACTTTCATACTTTTGGCTCTCAATCGAAACTCGCTCCGAAGAATCAGACTGGCAACTCGTGCAATCTCCCGAACATGTGTTCGGAGTGCGCGGCAACCCACTCAAGGAAAGGGAACGATGCAATCGCCAGGCGATTGAGCGTTTTACTAAGGAATCGGTGCACAACCTTTCTCATTGACAGCGGTAGCGTCTTTCTGAATACCGAGCGCGCCACGAGTTTTCCCTTCTCGATGTTATCGTAGGCGAGCGAGCGACCCCCCGAACGCAGACATGTCAATGAAAGACTCTGCCGCCCTGCTTTAGTCCATAATTCTTTGTATCCGGGTGTGCCGCTCATGAAATCGTATTCGCGCACTTCGCGGTCTTCTATGCAGTCCTTTATGCAAAGGCCGACCATTATGCTTCCCAGACTGTGCCTGGCATAAGCGGGATCAAAGCCCCCTTGAAAATCATGCACTATGCCGTTGTCAAGAAATGCCAGCCGCACTGCCGCAACATGACCATCAATATCAAGCGTCCACAATCGCAATCGCCCATCCGCGAGCGCCCCTTGCGCCGCTTCCCTCAAGAGTTGCTCAGGCCCTGGAATTGAAAATGAACCGGGCTCGCCTTTCGATGTCCATCGCGCCTGATGCAGCCGAACCAGCGCATCCATCGCCGGTTTCAATTCAGTGGCCGTTTCTACACGATGAAACTTGCAATCGCGCAATTCAAATAAACGGCGGGTCAGGCGAAAAGCGTTCTTGCGAAGTGTCTTGCTAACCTGGCGGCTGAAATCATCCCAGCTTACAGTTGTGTTTATGTAGTATGAACAATTGCAAAAAGTGATTTGTGTATCATCGCCCAGCGCGTTGTAAAAGTATGGCAGCATGACCGAGGAAGCAGGAATTTCATTCAACCACAAACGATCCCATTCATTGCTTGCTTGCAGATGCCTCACCACCGTATCTGCCACCTCCTGCTCGCTTCCTCGCCTCGCTATCAGATCCAGATACTCGCTCGTCTGCGCATATATACCAGTTCCCAGAAACATCAACTCTCGCACGTGCGGTATGCCTGCCGTCCTACGCTGCGCCACATAAAACGGCGCTAGCCCTACGAGTTGCCCTTCTGCGTCTCGGCACACGATTATCATCAGCCTGCTGCCTGATGGTTTGAAGGCTCGCCACCACGCTCGCGTCCATCCCCATCGTAGAAAATAGACTCGCTGTTCGCTCTCTTCCAACAACCTGTCCCATTCTTCAGCCAGAGCGTCAAAGCCAGCCTCTTCGCTCACCACTATTGCACGCATATTTGTAGCTGACCTCAGGCCCAGACTGCTCATTATTGCAAGGGGTGTGTTTTCGTTTTCTCTATTAATCATCAAGATTCCATACCCATTTTTAGTCCGTTTGACCGTCTGCATTTAAGCTAAATTGCTTTCTAGGCGAATTTTCCAATCCCGGCTGGTGGAAATCCTATCTAATTGAGAATTTAGCCTGACAGAGAGGGTTGCTGGCCGTGTCGCGTAAACGACTTGAAAACAAAACCCGAATGACAGCATTTGAGAGGTGATGATGGGAAGCTTCAGGCCCCGAAATCTTGCGGACGCAATTCAAATTCTCCGGCGCAGAAAAAATTTGATTCTCTTCACAGCATTAGTAGTGATGTTGGCAGCGTTCATCATAATCATCAACATCCCGCACACTTATGAATCGCGCGCACGCATAGTCGTTTCCGGCCAGATTTACGACCGCCAGGCCAACGGCGCTCAGATTGCCGCCGTGACCGAGCAGATTACCAGCCGCGCCAACGTCGAAAGCCTCATCAATCGCTACGGCCTCTATGCGCCTGTAACGAACATGGATCGCGCAGTCCAGAACCTGCAAACCGAAATCAAGCTCGAAGCCAAGCTTCGCAGCGACGCCAACGGGTTCCCCGAATCTTTCACGCTCTCGTATCGCCACGCTGATCCGGCAGTCGCGCAAAAAGTCGTGACCGATATGCTGGCGATATTCAACCAGGCCAACGCGACGCTCGAAAAACAGGCAGCCGAAGAAGCCCGCGCCATCCGTGCCGAGATAGAAGACCTGGAAGGCAAGCTCACTCAAACCAACCGGCAGCGCGCAGCAAGCGCCGCTCGCGCAAGCGCGGCAAGCCGCGTCGCAAGCAATATTGACCGTGTGCGTTCCGAACGCAGCGCCATCGCTTCTTCTGTTGAAACGCTCAGAGACCGCGAATACGCTTTGCAGCAGCAGATCGCGGGCCAGAAACAACTCATCGTTCAACAGCAGGAGATAGTCCGAAGCGCCCCTCCGACAGACGATGGCCGTTCGAGCAGTTCTTATAACGCGCTGGTCAAACGCAGAGCCGAGCTTGAAGGACAGATCAAAGATTATCTGGCGAATTTTACAGACAAATATCCCAAGCTGATTCAGGCGCGCGAGCAACTCGCGGAAGTCAATCAGCGCATCAATGAAGCCAGCGCAAACGGCGAAGGCAAACGAGCCAGCGCAGCTTCACCCGAAGCCGCGCAACTCCGCTCGCTTCAACACGAACTCTCGCGCCTGGAAACAGAGCTTGAAATAGTTCAACGCGAACTCAGTCGCAAAATGCAGGCCGCGTCGAGCTTGCCCGGCGGCGGCGGCGGCGGCGGTTCATCCATCTATGTGCCTTCGTCCTCGTCCGCCATTAGTGGTTCCGGCGTCAGCAGCGAATACGGTGTTGACGGGTTGAAGGAACGCTATACGGCGTTGTTGAAGAGAGAAGACGCGCTGAAAGATTTTCAACCTTCGATTTCAGGGCCGGGCACGCCGTTCTTTCAAACGGTAGATCAGCCGAACTTGCCGCAATCTCCGGCTGCGCCGAATCGCTCGAAACTCATAATGTTCGCCCTGGCATTGGCTCTGGGAGCCGGTTTCGTGGCGGCAATCGTAGTCGAGCTTCCGCGAATGACGATGATCCACGACGAACGCGATGTGAATTATTTTCTCGGCGTGAAGGTCGTCGCCCTGATACCTGAGATGCACACAATAGCCGAGCGCGGGCAGTCGCAAAACCATCTCTTCAAACGACGCCTTGTTTATCTGCTTGTGGGCGCGGCAGCAGTTCCGGTTTTGGTGTTGCTGCTCAACAGCATTCGCATATTCCAGATTCTCGGCAATAAATAGATTTCCGCTATTTGAAAGGTCTAAGCAATGGGGAAAATATACGAAGCGTTAGCCAGAGCAGGAAGCGCAAAAAGCGAAGACAAACGGTCTGACTATACAGACATAGAGTTCGACTACACGGACATTGATATCGAAGACGAGCGCGAAATCCGCAACGCGCGTAACGAGCGCGACGATCAGGAGCAATTCAATTTTCTGCGCTACTCGCTCGGCGCATCTTCGATTTTCGAGAAAGACCGTGCGAAGCGTGACGCCGCAACTGCCTCGATCACGCGACGTTCGCAAGCGCAGCCCGCGCGCGAAGTCACGGTTGATTTCAGCCGACTTGATCCGCACCTTGCCGCCTTTTATAACTTCGACCGCCGCGCCTCTGAGCAGTACAACAAACTAGCCCTCACACTGATTTCGCGCACAGCCGAGCGCGGATTCAAACGAGTGCTCGTAGCTTCGGCGCATCACGGCGAAGGGCGCACATCTGTCACTCTCAATCTCGCCTGTGCGCTTGCGCGCGCTCGCCAGCGCGTGCTCGTAGTGGATTGCGACCTGCTCCAGCCATCCGTCATGCGTATGCTCGGACTCGATTGCGAGATAGGCATGAACGAAGCTTTCATCGGAGGAATGCCGCCGGGCGCAGCAGCAGTCAGAGTTCTTCCCTTCGGCTTTAACGTCTTGCCGACTCGCAAGCGCGTAGACAATCCCGTTGAATTGCTGGCGGCCCCGGGCTTCTGGAAGATGCTCCAGATGTTCGACGCCGATCACGATTTTGTGCTCTTCGATTCGTCGCCGCTGCTTGCGATGGGCGATTCGAGTTTGCTCGCGCGATTTACCGATACGACTTTGATGGTCGTGCGCGCAGGCCGCGTCAGTTCCGCCGAGATGGCAAAGGCCATTACACCGTTCTCGCAGGACGACTTGCTTGGCGTGGTAGTCAATCGCGCTCAGGATTAATTATGCCAAAGACAGTTCACCGCAGAGACGCGGAGCACGCAGAGATTTCGCAGAGAAAAGCTATTTATCCTCTGCGCCCCCTCTGCGTGCTCCGCGTCTCTGCGGTGAATCTTCAGGCTTCGAATCAAGGATTGTTAAAACTATTGAATGCTGATGGATAGTGGGCTATAACCCCTGAGACCCCTGCCCTATTGAATGCCAGATGAAACAGGCAATGCTCAAACTGATGAAAGCGACGGGCGTGTTCGCTCCATTCCGCTTTGCCAACCGAGACCGCTCGCTCATTCTTACTTATCATCGCTTCGGCGCAAACGACGCGATGAAAATGTCCGCGCGTGATTTCCGAGCGCAACTCGATTACCTCACATCGCGTTACGAAATCGTTCCGCTCTCTTTCATCGCAGACCTACCGCCGGGCAAACGAAGGCTGGCCGCAATCACGATTGACGACGGCTACAGCGACGCTTACGAGATAGCTTTTCCGATTCTTCGCGAGTACCGCGTGCCCGCCACGCTTTTTGCCGCGACCGATTTCATTGATCGAAAAATGTGGATGTGGACGGACAAACTCCGCTATCTGACTTCGCGCGCTCAGAAAGAATCGCTCGAAACGACGATTGGCAATCGCGCGCTTCGCTTCTCGCTGAACGGTCGCGCATCGCGCGGGCGTGCCGCTCAGTGTGTCAACGACGCTTTGAAATCAATCCCCGAAGACGACAAAAATAGAGCGATTGGTCGCATAGCCGCATCGCTCGGCGTAGAGCTTCCTGACGTGCCGCCCGATGATCTCGGCCCGATAACCTGGGAGCAGGCGCGCGAGATGGACGCGGCGGGAATAGAGATAGGCTCGCACACAGTCACTCACCCGATACTGACAAACATAAGCCGAGCGCAACTGCTTAGCGAGCTTATCCAGTCGCGCACACGGCTCGAATCAATCCTCAAGCGCAAGGTTGATCTGTTCTGCTATCCGAACGGCGATTACAACAGCACGGTAGCCCTCGAAGTCGAGCGCGCAGGTTACAGATGCGCGGTCACGGTCGAGCCCGGACTGAACGACGCGCGCGGCAATCCACTCGCCCTCAAACGCATTGCCGCTGATTTCGACCTTGCGCACTTCGTTCAAAGCACAAGCGGGTTCGAGCAGGTCAAAGCGAGCTTTTACAGCTTTCGAGCAAAAGGGATAAGGGCAACTTAGATTATGAGCACCGACAAACAAGGAACGGGCAATAACGCGCTAACCAAAAGGGCGGCCTTGCTCGCTGTAGCCAAGATCATAGGCTATGCGCTCACGCTTCCGCTGCCGCTCATTCTGGTGCGCCTTCTCAGCCAATCGGACTTCGGACTCTACAAGCAAGCCTTTCAACTCATCACAACACTGGTCGCGCTGCTCGGCCTGCAATTCAGCGTCAGCATCTATTACTTCATGCCGCGCCACCCGGACAAAAAGCCGCAGGTCATTTTGAACGTGCTGATCTTTTACGGCTTGCTCGGAGGACTGACGGCGCTCGTTTTCGCTCTCTATCCGCGATGGATCACGCCCATCTACAAGACGGACGATCTCGTATCATTCGTTCCATTCATTGGCGTCGCGATGCTGTTATGGATGGTGTCATCGCTGCTGGAAGTAGTAGCCATAGCCGACGGCGAAGTGCGCTCGGCTTCCTTGTTCACGATCATGATTCAGCTTACGAAAAGCGCGCTGCTGGTTGCAGCCGGGCTGATCTTTCGCAGCACTTACGCAATCGTCATCGCGGCAGTCGTGCAGGGCGTGCTGCAATGCGGAATTCTCTTTTTTTATTTGAAGAAGCGTTACGGGCATTTCTGGCGCTCGTTCGATTTCGCGCTCTTCAAAGCGCAGATCGGTAACGCCTTGCCGTTCGGGCTGGGCGCGCTGGCGTTCGGCGCGCAGGCAGACCTGCACAATTATTTCGTGTCGCACTACTTCGAGCCTGCGCTGTTTGCCATCTACTCGGTCGGCTGTTTCGACATCCCGCTGCTCGGAATGTTGTACGAATCCGTAGTGAGCGTGCTGCTGCCGGAAGTCGCGCGGCTTCAAGTGCAGAAGGATAACGAAGGCATCATCTCGCTTTGGATAACTGCCATTCGCAAGCTCGCTTTCTTTTATGTGCCGACCTATGTGCTGCTGTTCGTGATGCGCGAAGAGGTCATCACTTTTCTGTTCACAAAGCGGTATAAAGATTCCGCGATCATCTTTGCGATCAACCTGCTGCTGCTGCCGTTGTACCTCAGCGTATACACGTCATTCATGCGCGCCTTCGATGATCTGAGATTCTTCCGATTGAAATTATCCATCGTAATGATACCCGTGACCTGCGCTCTGCTTTACGCAGGCATTCACACGGCGGGGCTTGTCGGCGCAATAAGCGCGTGCGTCGTCGCGCAGATGCTCGACGTTGCAGTCATGGTGACGAAGACGGCGCGCAGGCTCGGCGTTCAGCCGCGAGAGATTCGCCGTCTCGCGCCCGTCGTCAAAACCATAACGGCTTCCACAGTCGCAGGCGTCGCGGCGTATATCACGAAGATGTCGCTCACTGATGCGCACGTTTTTATCGTGCTCGCAGTCTGCGCGTCTGTGTTCGCCGTCGTTTTCTTGTTCGTTGCTTTCGTCATGGGCGCTGTGACCGATCACGAAAAATCAGAGTTGATGAAGTTTTATCGCTCAGGCACGCGGAGACTGGGGTTTTCATCCGCGACCGAAGCGCAATAAGCGAACTGAGATGAGTGCTGACAGGGACAACAAAAGATTGGGCGCGTTGTTCGCATCGCACACCGCTGGCGTGGCGATAGAGCCGAGCACGACAGCCATACCATCTGGCGATGTAGCGATAAATGGCGCGCAGAAAAATTCGAACCGCCTCGCATTCGCGTGTCTGTACCTGTTCACGATGATGCTCTACATTCGCCCGAACGACATTCTCCCGATAGGCGCGTTCCCGCTTGTGAAGATCGTAGCGATATTGATGCTCATAGCCTACATCGGGGCGAAGATCTCGCTCGGCGAGCCGATGACGATCTGGCCGCTTGAGATGAAGATGCTGGCTTTGATCGTGCTGCTGGGCATCATATTCACGCCCATATCCGTGTCGCCGATGTTGAGCATTGAAACGCTCACGGATTCATTCTTCAAAGTAATCAGCATATTCATAGTCATAATCAATCTGATAGACACTCGCGGAAGGCTCCGCTCGATTATGAAGCTGGTCGTTGTATGCGGCACGCTTGTTGCGCTCGGCACGATTAAAAGTTATTTCGCGGGCGAATTGGTAACCGATGCGGCGAAGTCGCTGGAGCGGGCAGCCGGACAGGGCTTCTTTGCAAATCCGAACGAGCTTGCGATGGCCTTAAACCTGCTACTGCCGTTTGCGGTCGTGCTGGGCTTGATGAGTAAAGGAGTAAAGCGGCTGGCGTATTTCGCGTGCGCCGGGATTCTTTCATTCGGAATCATGGTTTCATTTTCGCGCGGCGGATTTCTGGGGCTGGTCGCTCTGGGCGGAGTGATAATGTGGAAGGTGGGGCGCGGCAAACGCGCCACGACGGTGCTGGCCGGTCTTGTGCTGTGCTGCGCTTTCCTGGTAGCGATGCCGAGCGGATACAGCGACAGGCTATTCACAATTCTCCACACCCAAAATGACCAGACTCGCTCGGCGCAAGAGAGACAAGAACTGTTCGGGCGCGCGGTTGAAGTCATAATGTATCACCCTGTCATCGGCGTAGGCGTAGGCAACTTTGGCATCTATTCGCTGAAAGACAAAGTGGCGCACAACGCTTATCTCGAAATCGCCGCAGAGCTTGGCGTGACGGGCTTCATAGCTTACATGGTCTTGATATTTGCGCCGCTTCGCACGCTGAAACGAATCGAGCGCGAGACTTACAACACGCGAGCAGGGCCGGGAGGATGGAACGAGCGAGAGCGCGAAACTTATTACTTGAGCATCGGCTTGCAGGCGGTGCTTGTCGCCTACATGGTGTGCAGCTTTTTTCAGTCGAGCCAGTATTTCTGGTATCTATACTACATCGTCGCTTACACCGTATCGCTTAAAAGAATTCGCAGCAGTGAGGCCATCACCAATTCGACTACGGCCAAGGCCGATACGGGCGCAGCAGTTTTACAGACAGCAAAAGGCGCGCTGTGGGAAACAACAAAGCGCGATGTCGCATAAGGTTGCTATAGATGTTGCATAAGGTTGCTATAAATGGATCGTTTCACAGAAAAGACCAATTGTTCAGCCCGATTCATCGGGCTTTCCCGAAGGGCATATAGGCCAGCGCTTCTAGCGCTGGTTTGCCAGTGGCAGATGATCTATCAGCGCGCTTTAGCGTGCTTAACAGTGTCGGCTTTAGCCAATGTATTCATCAGGCTAAAACCATTCAAGAAGGACGTTGAAACGCCCTGCTTGAAAAATAGCGGCTTGAGACCAGCCGTAAACGGCTGGCCTACGTGCCCTTCGGGAAAGCCGCCTGAAGGCGGCTCAATAATGATTCAACGATTGAGCGGTTCAGCACTCAACAATTGAGTGGTTCGGCACTCAACGATTGAGCGGTTCAGTAAAGACCGAATGAGACGCTCGGTAATAAATGAATGTTTATCACGAGGTATTTTATGTCACACAGTCTGACACAATTAGCGAACGAACCCGTTCAACCCGATATATTGCCGTCAAGCGAGCTGTATCAGAGCAGAAAACTCGCGGAAGCTTATCCGGGCCTTGACCGAGTTGCGCTGGAAAGATTCATCGCCACGCTTGAATCGCAGGGAGACGAGACCCCCAGAATTGATCGCCTGCTTGCGCGGCTCAACCGTCTCATTGATCTGACGAGCGAGCGGAAGAATGTTGTTGTGCTCGGCTGCGGGCCGAGACCGCAGACCGTGCGCTTTCTTGCCGAAAAGAATTTCAACGTCGTCGGCGTCGAGCCAGTGGTTTCATTCGTTCGCTCTGCGCGCGAGTATTTAGGCGCTGCCGAGCAGGTCGTTGAAGGCGCTGCCGAAAGAATCCCGCTTGCGGACCAGTCTCAGCACATGGTCTTTTGCGACAGCGTGCTCGAACATGTGGTTTCTCCGACCAAAAGCCTCGACGAGATGTGCCGCGTTCTCGCGCCGGGCGGCATTGCGTTCATCACCACGACCAATCGTCACAAGTTTTCGCTGAAGGGTGAAAACGGCGAGTATCATTATCGTTTCTTCAACTGGCTGCCCGGTCTCGTCAAAGAGTGCATGGTCTTTCAACATCTGCACTACAACCCGCGACTGGCAAATTACACACAGCTTCCGGCTGTCCACTGGTTCACCTACGCGGAGCTTTGCCGGATAGGAAGAGAGGCGGGCTTTGCGCAGTTTTATTCGCTGCTCGACCTGCTCGACTTAAACGACCCGGCCATCAAAAACAATCGGCTGAAGAGATGGGCGCTCAACAAAGTCAAATTCAGCCCGTGGCTTCGTGCGCTTGCCCTCACGCAAAAAGGCGACACGATCATCATGCTCAAAAAGTAAAAAGCGAGTTTCGATTATGTGTGGTATAGCTGGAATGTTTGAACCTGAAACGACGATGAGCACATCGGAGCGCCGCGAAGTGCTCAAGCGGATGTGCGGCGTCATCGAGCATCGCGGGCCTGACGACGAGGGATTTTACGTCGCAGGCGGCGTGGCTCTCGGAATGCGAAGGCTTTCGATCATTGATCTGTTCACAGGCCACCAGCCTATATCGAATGAAGACGGCTCGGTCTGGATAGTCTTCAACGGCGAAATCTATAACTACCGCGAGATTCGTGACCAGCTAATCAGTCGCGGCCACGTGTTTCAAACAGGCAGCGACACGGAAGTAATAGTCCACCTCTATGAAGACGAAGGCGAAGCGTGCGTAGAAAGATTGCGCGGGATGTTTGCGTTTGCGATTTACGACAAACGCGAGCGAAAGCTTTTCATCGCCCGCGACCGCGTTGGCGTCAAACCGCTTCATTACGCAGTCGTGGCGGGCGGCATCGTCTTCGGCTCTGAAATAAAGTCACTGCTTCAACACAAGGCTGTGAACCGGGAAGTCAATTTTGAAGCCATCTCGGATTTTTTCTCATACGGCTATGTGCCTGACCCTCACAGCGCGTTTCGCGGCATTGAAAAACTGCCGCCCGGCCACACGCTCACTTTCAAAGATTCGCGCCTGACCACGCGATGCTACTGGGACTTTGATTATCCTGAAAGAAATCGAGAGCCTGTTCGTGAAGAGAGTTATTACATCGAACGATTGCGCGAACTGCTTGCCGAATCGGTTCGCTTGCGCCTTGTGAGCGATGTGCCGCTCGGCGCATTTCTTTCAGGCGGGATAGATTCGAGCACCGTCGTTGCGATGATGGCGCGCGAGATGGACAGGCCCGTGAAGACCTTTTCGATTGGCTTCACAGAATCGAGCTTCGATGAACTCGATTACGCGCGCATCACAGCGCGTCACTTCAACACGGAGCATCACGAATTCGTCGTCACTCCCGACGTGTGCAACATAGTCGAAGAGATAGTCTGGCATCACGACGAACCGTTCGCCGATGTGTCGAGCATACCGACTTACATCGTCTCGAAGATGGCGCGCGAGCACGTAACAGTGGCGCTTTCGGGCGACGGCGGCGACGAGTTGTTCGCGGGTTATGAGCGATACCTTGTTGATGGCGAGCGGGCTAAGTTCGAGCGCGTGCCCCGATTCATTCGCCGGGGCGCTATGCTGCCTTTGAGTCGCTTGCTTCCGCGCGGCGCTTACGGAAAGAACTTTCTACGCAACATCGCGCTTGACGGAGACGAACGCTACGTTGACAGCATCTCTTATTTTCACGAAGAGAAAAAACGCGGCTTGCTTTCAACCGAGTTCTTGAGCGCAATCAGAGAACACGATTCATCCAAAGAGTTCAGGCGCATCTACGGCGCGCCCGCGTCGCGCGAGCGCATTGATCACTTGCTTTATCTCGACAGCAAGACTTATTTGGCAGGCGACATAATGACGAAGGTAGACCGGATGAGCATGGCGCATTCGCTCGAAGCGCGCGAGCCGCTGCTGGATCACAAGCTGATCGAGTTTGTCTCGCAGATTCCCGCATCGCTCAAGCTGCGCGGGTCTGAAACGAAGAGCATCTTGAAGCGCGCAATTCGCGGCTTGATACCTGACGAAATCATTGATCGAAAGAAACAGGGGTTTGATGTCCCCATTCAACAATGGTTCAAAGAAGATTTGCGCGCGATGCTGCTGGACACGCTGACCGGCAGTCGCGCTCGTCAAAGAGGATACTTCAAACCCGGCGCAGTCGAAGCAATCCTGGACGAACACATGCGCGGACGGCGCGACAACTCGCGTCACCTCTGGGGATTGTTGACGCTAGAGCTATGGCATCGTCAGTTCATTGATCGCCAACCCGAAGCCGCATACGCAGGCGCAAAACGAATCGAACTCGGTTTGGTAGCATCACGCGATATGGCGCAGGTCGGTTAGCCGAAAGCTTAAGAATATGTGCGGAATTGCCGGATTAATCGGAAAAGGACATGAAAGGCAGCGAAGCGAAGCTGTGCGACGAATGCTTGTCGCGCTCAAGCGTCGGGGGCCGGACGGCAGCGGGATTGAAGTGTGGGAGGAGGCCGCGCTCGGGCATCGCAGGCTTGCGATTATTGATCTGAGCGACGCGGGCCGCCAGCCCATGCTTACGATGGACGGCGCTGTAGGCGTCACGTTCAATGGTGAGATTTATAACTTTCGCGACCTGCGCGCTGAATTGATCGCGAGCGGTTACGCATTCACTAGCGGCACTGATTCCGAAGTATTGCTTCACGGTTACAGAGAGTGGGGCATAGACGGGCTGGTATCGCGTTTGAGAGGGATGTTCGCGTTCGGTTTGTGGGATGATGACGCGCGAAAGTTTTTCCTTGTGCGCGACCGCCTGGGCGTGAAGCCTCTGCTTTACGCCGTGCGCGACGGGCAACTCGCTTTCGCCTCGACCGCGCGAGCATTGCGTGTTGCGGGATTCGCCGGTGAAATAGACGAACGTGGTGTTGCCGAATACCTTCACTTCGGATTCGTGACTGACGCCCGCTCGATTTACAAAGGCGTGACGAAAGTCCCTGCGGGCGCGATAGTCGAATGGTCTGCGGGCAGGATTCAAACGCGCGAGTACTGGCAATTGCCGAACGTCTGCGAACATTCCGACATATCGTTTGAAGAAGCGGTGCGCGAAACCGAAAGACTGCTGCTCGAAGCGGTAAAGATTCGACTCTACGCGGACGTTCCGGTCGGCGCTTTGTTGAGCGGCGGTGTTGATTCGAGCCTCGTATGCTGGGCCACATCTAAGCTTGGCGCAGACCTGACGGCTTACACGGTCGGCACGCCGGGCGATGCGTGGGATGAGACTTCGGACGCAAGGGCTACGGCTCGCGCGCTCAAGCTGAATCATCGCGTTGTTGAATTGACTGCGACGGACGCGCCCACTGTCGCGGAACTTGTGAACGCCTACGGCGAACCATTCGCGTGCGCGTCCGCGCTCGGGATGCTGAGAGTATCGCAAGCGGTCGCGCCGTCTGCGAAAGTGCTGCTGACGGGCGACGGCGGAGACGATGTGTTTCTGGGATATGAAGGGCATCGTTATTTCCAACTCGCAGAAAAGCTCGCGCGCCGACTTCCCCGAAAGAGCGACGAGTGGTGGCTCGCACTTCGTGATCGTCTTCCGCGCGTCGGCCCGCTACGGCGCGTGGCGTCTTTCATTGATTATGCGACCGGCGGACTTGGCGGAGTCGCTTCAGCGCACGACGGGTTGCAGATGTACAAACGCAACGCGATGCTGGGCGAGAGACTCGAAGACGCGACCGTTGATCAATTGAATGCCGAGTGGTCGCTCGAATCAGGCAGAAGACTGCTCGCGGAATTCCTGCGATACGACCGCAGCACGAGATTCACAGGCGAGTACCTGCCTAAAGTTGATGGCGCGACGATGTATCATTCGGTTGAAGCGCGCTCGCCTTTTCTCGATCAGAAACTCTGGGAATTCGCCGCCGCGCTTCCATTCGATGTCAGGTTACGAAAAGGTCGTTTGAAAGCCGTATTGCGCGAGCTTGCGCGTCGCCGTGTGGGCGACCGTGTTGCGCGAGGCCGCAAGCGCGGGTTCAGCATCCCTGTTCAACGATGGATAACAAATCGATGGCGCGGGGCGGTTGAAGACAGCTTCCGCGATTCATTGCTTGAACGCGAAGGCTGGCTGCGCTCGGACGCGTTGTTGAAAGAGTTGGAAAGAGCCGCGCAAAAAGGCTTCGCGCCGAATCAGCTCTGGTACAGTTTCGTGCTCGAATCCTGGCTGAGACAAGAGCGCAACGAAACGGCTATGTGCGAATCCCTGCCCGTCACCGCGACTATTTATTAATAGCTCGACTGTAAACTTTAACATTTTTTACATTTTTCTAATGGCCGCTCAGGAAGTTTGATTATATAATCACGACTGGCTATACGGTTAACTTAACCATCCCGCTTCCAATCCAACTTGCCGAAGTTCAATCGGCTGAAATCGAGGTAGCACCATGAAGTTCAATCGAACACACTGGTCGGTTCCAGTAATCCTTGTTTTTTGTGTCACGGCACTCGCTCAAGCGCATCTGCCCGGCGGCAGTAGTAACTATAAAACAAACTCCTTCGCAACGGTCGCTGCGCGGGAATCCGTAAACACTCAAGCTAATTTGCAATTGATCGAGGTGCTTGAGTCCGGTAAAGAAGTCACAGGCTCAATACCGGGTTCAACGGTAGCTAACAATTGCGTGCTTGGCGGAAAGCAATACAAAATCGAGATCGTCGGCGGAGATAAAATGCTAAGAGTCATAATGGACGGAGGCTTGAGTGTAGACCTTTACGTCCGGCATGGCGCTCCGGTAGCGATTGAAGATGGCAAGATCGTATCTGACTTCAAATCAACTTCTTCGGTACCAAGGGGATTCATCCGCATTCCTTCGTCCGGCGGAGAGCCAGTTAAAGAGGGCAGTTACTTTATAGCAATATCCAATTGCGCAACGGCTGCGTCAGACTATACATTGACAGCGGACATTTCAGGCCCGCCCGATGTCGCTGTTTTAGACCTTCATACCATTCCTACGGTGGCAACTGGCTCGATACCTACGCCTGTACCAGGTAATTGCGAGATCAGTCGCACTCAATATAGGCTTTTTGACTCATTTAACTTTTGTGGTTTTATAAATTTGGAAGTCACAATTCGCGCCGACCAGAATGTTAATGTCGTTTTTCGGAGGAATAAGCCGGTCGCATTTGAAAACGGTGTACTTATGTATGACGACATGTCAGAGAATCAAGTGAAAGTTCACCACATAAGTGAATTCCAAAAGACGCCCGGTACAGGAACGTTTTTTATTGCCATATTGAATTGCGGCTTTGAGCCAGTCAATTACACCGTAACACCTCATTTTTCCGCCTTTGATCCCGCTCCGTTTTTTATCAATAATGTGTCTCTCAAAAAGAAGAAACTGCATGTAACGGGTGCCGGGATTCGCGGAGCGATGGTGTTAATAGATGGGCAGCCTCAAAAGACAATTGATGGCGGGCAGGATGAAAACTTCTTTGACATATTGATAGTCAAGAATGCGAAAAAGAAGCTCCCACGAAACCAGACAGTCATCATCACGGCCTTACTAACTGATCCCCCTAATCCCTGTTCTTCTGGTCTCACTAACGGCTTTGCCTTCACTCGACGTTGATCTGTTCGCAGTTTTATCGGTGCGATTACCGCTAAATTGATTAGCGGTAATCGCACCGGCTACGGATTCACTCACTGCCTTAACAGCGCACATACCCAAGCAGCCAGAACACTATTATGAAGATTATTATCGTAGAGAATAATCCTCCACCCAGTTTCCAGGAGATCAACCCGGCTAAACATCCTCGTGCAGGACCTTCCATTAGAAGTTCCTCCGTTTGAAAAGATTTTTGTGGGATTCACAAGGTCTTATTCAATTATTAAGGCAGCCCCATCTGAAAGTCAACAAATCTGCACGGTCTGAATTTTTTGTACTGTTTTTCATTTAACTATATGGGAGAGATGCGCGCAGAACTAGATATGAAACAAAACGTTCTACAATTGATCGGCAGCTTTCATCAGGGCGGCTCTGAGCGTCAGGCCATTCAGCTTGCGCGTTTGCTCAAGGAAAGCGGTCGTTATAACGTTCACGTTGCCTGCATGGATAAGACGGGGACGCTCGGCGGCGAAGCCGAAGCCCTCGCGCTCGAAGAGATTCCCGAATACCGGCTGACCAGTTTTTATGATCGCAACGCGCTTACGCAAGTCCGACGCTTTGCGCTCTATCTTCAAAAGCGTGAGATAAAGATCGTTCAAACGCATGACTTTTACACGAACGTATTCGGCATGGCGGCAGCGCGCCTTGCACGCGTGCCTGTCCGCATTGCCGCCCGACGCGAGACTACAGGCTGGCGCACAAGAGCGCAAAGAATAGTCGAGCGCAATGCTTATCGCCTGGCGCACGCAATCGTCGCCAACTCCGAAGCGGTTCGCTATCAACTTGTGAAAGAAGGCGTGCGCGCGAAAAAGATCGTCACAGTTTATAACGGCCTCGATATGATTCGCGTGACTCCGCCTGTTGATTTCGAGCGCGAAGCGGCGCTCGCATCATTCGGCTTGCCTGTGTGTGCAAAAGCTCGCTTCGTAACAATCGTTGCCAACCTGCGGCACGAGGTGAAAGATCATAGTATGTTTTTGCGCGCAGCCCGGCGCGTGCGCGAGTCTTTAAGCGAAGCGCGGTTCATCATCGCAGGCGAAGGAGAGTTGGTGGATTCGATGCGCGCACTGGCTTCGCAACTGGGAATAGAGCGCGACGTTTTTTTCATCGGGCGCTCGGAACGCGTGGCAGAGATACTGGCCGTCTCTGATGTGTGCGCGTTGAGTTCAAAAGCAGAAGGGTTTTCAAACTCCATTCTTGAATACATGGCTGCGGCTCGCCCTGTGGTCGTCACAGATGTTGGCGGCGCACGCGAAGCAATCACGGATGGCGAGAGCGGTTATCTCGTCCCGGCAGGCGACGACGAAAGTATGGCCGAGCGCATCATTCGCGTGCTCAGTGATAGTGAGCGGGCGCGAGTGATGGGCCAGCGCGGACTTCGCACAGTCGAGCAGAAGTTTTCCTGTGGCGCGCAGCTCGAACAGATAGAGAAGCTGTATGACCAGATGCTTGCGGTAGAAATGCCCCCGCTGCCGCAAGCTTTAAGTAACACTCAACGCGAGATTGTATAGAGCGGAATGAATCATCAAAAACAGACAGCTAATTCTAAAACCAATAAACAACCCGAGAGAGAGATTCGCGTTCTTATCGCCGCCCCTTCGCTTGACATCAACGGCGGACAGGCGCGTCAGGCCGTGCGGCTCATCGAAAAGTTGAGTCACGAGCCAGAAATCAAAGTCTCTTTCATCCCGCACAATCCGCGATTGCCCCGAAGCGTGCGCTGGATGCAAAAAATCAAGTATGTTCGCACTGTCGCAACGACGCTCTGTTACATCGCAATGCTGATTGCGCGCGTGTGGCGATACGATATCGTCCACGTCTTCTCTGCCTCTTATTACTCATATCTGCTTTCGGCGCTGCCCGCCATTTTGATCGCAAAGCTCTACGGCAAGAAAACGATTCTGAACTACCGCAGCGGTGAAGCCGAAGATCATCTGTCGAACTGGCGGACTGCTGTCCCGACGATTCGGCTCGCCGACGTAATCGTCGTGCCATCGGGTTATCTGGTTGAAGTATTTTCGCGTTTCGGCTTGCGCGCGCGCGTAATATTCAACACGGTTGAGACAGATCGATTCCGTTATCGCCAGCGTAAGCCGCTCGGCCCAATCTTTTTGACCAGCCGATTACTTGAGCCGCTATACAACGTGGCTTGCGTGCTGCGAGCATTTAATATCATTCAAGCTCATTATCCTGAAGCCCGGCTCACGATTGCAGCCGATGGCTCGCTGCGCAAAGAGCTTGAGGGTTTGGCGGACGATCTTAAATTGCGAGATGCCCGGTTCATCGGCTTCGTATCGTTCGAGGATATGCCCGCGCTTTATGACGCGGCGGACATCTACTTGAACGCCAACGACATTGATAATATGCCGAGTTCGCTTATCGAGTGTATGGCCGCAGGGTTGAACATAGTGACGACCAACGCGGGCGGCATTCCTTACATCGTCACGGACGAAGAAACCGGTTTGATCGTCTCGTGCGGCGACCACGAAGCCATGGCCCGCAGCGCAATGCGCTTGCTGGAAGACGCGCAGCTTGCAGCACAAACAGCCGCGCACGCGAAAGATGAGTGCCGCAAATACGACTGGACTACGGCCAGACGTGAATGGCTAGGGCTATATCACGAACTGGCAGGCCGTCCGGTTGCCCTCAGTAGCAAACACGCGGAAGAATTCACAAAGAGTTTTCAATAACGCCCGACGAGCCTTTGAATCAATAAATATCTGGGGAAATGGCCAAATTGAGCATTTAACCTCTTTGAACAGGAAAACCGACTGCCCCGCAAGGTGCGAATCTAAACGGTTCTGTTCTGTGGGATGCATTCAGAATGAATAAGCTCGGAAAGAAAGTTTTACTTGTTGAGTTGAACGAAGTCACCTGGGATCTGATTGATCCGCTCATTGCCGAGGGCAAGCTGCCGACCTTTGCGCGCCTCAAACGCGAAGGCTCGTGGGCCGCGCCCACAAGCGTTGACCTGTTCCCGCAACTCGACCCCTGGATTACGTGGACAACCGTTCACACGGGCCAAACACAAGCAAGGCACAACGTCTTCTTCCTCCAGCAACCACCGGAGACCATCGGCGCGCAACGTATATGGGAAATATGTCACGATGAAGGCTTGAGCGTAGGCATTTACGGCAGCCTCTGCTCGTGGCCGCCCCGTCAAGTCAACGGCTATTACGTGCCGGACACTTTCGCGCAGGACACAGCGACTTATCCTGAAACCTTGCGCCCAATTCAAGAATTGAATCTGACCTACACACGCTCCGTGCGCCTGCCGTCCGATGAGGACGGGCTGTGGTTCAAAGCGAAGCTCGGCGCGAAGCTGGTCGCTCTAGGCTTGCGACCCGCCAGCCTCGCGCGCATCCTGAGTCAGCTTGCTCGCGAGCGCGTGCGCCCCGAGGTGAAATGGCAGCGCGCCGCGTTGCAGCCGTTTGTGAACTTTGATTTCTTCAGCCGCCTGTACCGTCGCCACCAACCGGCATTCGCGACATTTCACACAAATCACGTCGCGCATTATATGCACACTTACTGGAAAGCGATGCAGCCGGAGCTGTTCCCGCAGCAGACTACAAGCCGTGAAGCGCGCGTTTACGGGCGAGCCATCGAGCACGGCTATCGAACAGCAGACGAGTTGTTGAAGCGAATACTCAGACTGGTTGATGA
This sequence comes from Blastocatellia bacterium, assembly GCA_963726785.1. Lineage (GTDB taxonomy): Bacteria > Acidobacteriota > Blastocatellia > UBA7656 > UBA7656 > DATEKX01. Next base: position 715,688 of record CAVSDJ010000010.1, on the reverse strand, counting down.
AAACACCGTCCTGGTCATCGCGTCGAGCATGGGGCAAAAGCCGTACATCAGTGACCTGGAAGATACACGCCCCATCAGACAGCTTCGCTCGCTTGATCACCTGTTGAATGTTCTCGGCTTCGAGGGCCGCGCGCGGGTGCTGGCGACGATGAGCGACCAGTTCAATATCTATACCGATACGACTGAAACTTGCGACGCTGTGTCGAATGCTTTGAAATCGGCTTATGTTGATCGCCCTGACCAGGAGATGTTTCACGCCTACGCGGTGGACAACACTATAACCGTAACCCTGAACGCGCATGCGAAAGCGGGCGAAGGCTCGCGCTGTTTCTTTCCGCATCTGGAAACGAACAGCTCGTTTCTCTACGAAGACCTGGTCTATAACACAGGCTCGGTGAAATCGGGCTGTCATGATCCGCAGGGAGTCTTGATGCTTTACGGGTCGGGCATTCAACGCGGCAAAGAACTGGCCGCGTGTAACAACCTGGACATCGCGCCGACGTTGCTAGGACTGCTAGGACTCCGCGCGCCGGTTGATATGCAGGGTCGCGTGCTTGAAGAAGCGTTCTCTGAGCGCGGGGCGATGGCGGCGGTGTAATGAAGCGGGTTGCTTTCACCGGCAGCCGGGGCAAAAAATTTACAGACGAACAAGAGCAAGGAAAATGAGTTTGAACGCCAGCGAAATCAGCAACGACATCGCGCAGACGGCCAACGTGCGCGCGGACGAAATCGCTCGCAACGCTCACGCGGGAGAAGTCTCGCGCGGAGAGCGATTCGAGTTCGGCAAGAATTGGAGCCGCTTTCTCGCGCTGCTCAACGATGAGCGAATAGCGGCGGCTCAGAACTCGCTCAAACGTATGCTCGGCGTCGAAGACCTGCGAGGCAAAAGCTTTTTAGACATCGGCTCAGGCAGCGGGCTGTTCAGCCTCGTCGCACGGCGACTTGGCGCTCGCGTTTACTCGTTCGATTACGACCCGCATTCCGTGGCATGCACGAAAGAACTCCGTCGCCGTTACTTTTCCGGCGACGCAGAATGGACAGTTGAAGGAGGTTCTGCGCTCGATACTGATTACCTGAAATCGCTTGGCGAGTTCGACGTAGTTTATTCGTGGGGCGTGCTTCACCACACGGGGCAGATGTGGCACGCGCTCGACAACGCCAACCTGCCGGTCGCAAAAGATGGATTGTTGTTCGTCTCCATCTACAACGACACTGGAAGCCAGACCGCGCGGTGGAAATGGATCAAGCGAAATTACAACAACCTGCCGCGATTCTTGAGGCTCCCTTTCACAGTGATCGTCATCTCGCCGCTGGAAACAAAGTCATTGATCTACCATTTGCTCACAGGGCGCATTGGCCGCTACATCAAGTCGTGGACGCACGTAAGCACGGAGAGAGGCATTAGCCGATGGCGCGACATAGTTGACTGGGTTGGCGGCTACCCTTACGAAGCCGCCGCGCCCGAAGAGATATTCGACTTCTACAAAGCCAGAGGCTTTGAACTTGTTAAACTCAAATGCGGCGGCGTCGGTCTGGGCTGCAACGAGTTTGTATTCAAGAAAAAATAGCTCGCCCTTATTTGGCACCCTTACCCGGCGATGTCAGTTGCGCAACTGATTGGCGATCAGTCGCTTTTTTGTCCTTTAGCGAATGCCAGCCGTAAGCAGATCCCGTCCAGAAAATGAATCCCGTTTCTCCTCCGAGCGTTTCTTTAATAACGTCGCCCCTCAATGTAAGCAACCCTCTCTTGCCGCTGGTCGCAGCCAGCACGCGTTTAAGCGATTCCAGAGTCATTTGGCTGCCAACGGCGTTCTTGAGCAAATAAGCATTCGTCGCTTCCGTGTTGCGCCAGCCGTAAGGGCCATGACCATGAACGACTGCCAGCAACAGGTCGTTTGGGGCGGCAAGCACGGGGGCGGGCGGGGATTGCAGGGTTCGTTGCGCATCTTTTATTGATTTCAAAACGAAGACCTTACGCGGGTCTTCAAGCTTCCATCTGGCAAGCTCGTCGTTGATAACAGAAAGCTTCTCTTTGATCGGCCTCACGACCGCAGCGAGGTCTTGTGATCCGTCTTTATCGAAGTCACCCACCAGAAAGCGATTCTGGTCTAGAGTTACCGTGTTATCAAACGCGCGCGTGATTGCCGCCTCGATTGCGACCGGGTGAGGTGCTGCCGTGGTAATCGCTTCTTCAGGCTTCGACGTGCTGGTTGTCATTGCGGGCGGTTGAGTGGCTTGAGGTTGAGATGTGGCTTCCGCCGTTTGGCTATGAGGCTTTGCGCATCCACACAGAATGATGGACGCGACAAGAACAAAAAAGCATGCCGACGCGGTTATTGCTGTCGAAGATATTTTTCCTGCGACTCTTTTCATTATGAATGCCCTCCGTTAATGCTGGTAGCCTGCTATCTGAATGAGCCATTAAAAGGTCTGGGTTGGCGGCAGAGGCTAATCAAGTGAATTGTTTGACCAGCCTCTGCCTGACCGGTCACAGCGATTTGAGAAATGCTATTACATCCTCCTTTGCACTGTTCTTCATCGCGAAGAAAGCGTTACTCGATGCGAGCGCCTGATTGCGATGACGCCTGATCGCATCAACAAAAGTGAGCGACTGACCGTCGTGCATCATCATAGCGCGAATGCGCAGGCCCCACAGCGGGGCGGTGCGGATCAGGGGGGCGGTTTCTTGATCCAAATTGCCGTCAAGATTAAGGCTCTCGACTATACCGTCGCCAGTCCCGATATCATGCAGCAAAAAATCGCCGAACGGGTGATATACCCTACAGCCGAGTCCTTGAGGCACTGTAAATGTGCCGCAATTGACCACCGCGCCGACCGGCGAAGTCACGATATTGCGGACGTGGCAGACGGCGCAGCCCAGGCTATCGAACAACTGGGAACCACGCACTATCTGGGCGTCAGGAGTGGGGCTGGTCTCTGCTCCAGGCCCGCGCGGCGGGGCTTTTGTGGCTCTCATTAACCGTGCAAATGCGTCTATGTCGTTCTCTTCATCCTCGTTGCCGGGAACTTCGTCGCACACGTTTGTTATTTCGTTCAGCAAAAAGCGATTGGTTATGCCCATCTCATTGAGGTAAGCGCCTGCGGAAAATGTAAGCAGGCTGGCGATGGGGGCTTTCCATCCGAAGCGCCCAACACGCAGGGCTGACGGCGAAGGGTTCTCAAGCAGGGGGACTACAATAAATTTACCTCTCTGCGCCGCGGGCTGACTGTTTGCAATCGCGGCAAGTGTGTTGCTATTTGTCACTTCAACCAGTCCATCGCCAAGCGTGCTCAACGACAGGCGGAAAGTCGTGACTATCTGCTCTTCGGGAACCGGTTCGTTAGTGAAAGGGTGAACGATATTATCTACGCGCTCTTGTACATTCGCGTTCGGGTGATTGAAAGGAGCCCCATTCACGATTGTGAATTGCAAAGGGCCTGCCGGGCAGATCGCCCTGAGATTGATCAGCGACCGGTTACAGATAAGGCTTGTAACGCCGGCGTCATTCGTGATCTTTACACATGGGTTGAGGAAAGCGCCTGTCTCATCGATAACCCCGGCACGTAATTCCAGAACCTGACTGGGGCCTCCGGATACGGTATTCTGGTGGCACTCGCGGCAGGACTGCGCGTTATAAACTGGCCCAAGTCCGTCAGGTATATTATCAACCTGATCCAAAGTGAGTTGATCCTGATGATGGTCCGCATCAGAAACAAAAAAAGTGTTAATGGACGAATCGTCAAACCCCGTAGCAGCCTCTTGAATATTAAGACAACTTACTGCCGGGGCGTCACAATCGACCGAGAATTGAGCCATCACAGTCGCGCTGGGAATGCTCATTCTAACCACAGGTAGAACAAGCAGGAAGAGAAAGAACAAGAATATCCCTAACTTTACGGTTTTCATGAGTGTCGCTCCTTTTGAGGATAGGGGTACAATTAACCCAAGACAAGTTTTGTAACTTGCCTTATGTACACTTGCTCGACGCGTTGAAATCCCTGAACCCGGCTCGTTCGCTCTTTCCTTTAGGCTACTTTACCGAGGCCTGCTGGAAACCAGCATTCTCAGATTTGGATGTCACCTTTGGATGCACGGACGTAGGCAAAAAGCATGCCAGATTGTCCACTACAAGCGGCAAAAATAAATGTCTAATTTGCTAAATATTTATGGCCAGCTTCGATTCTGCAAAGTTATAAGCCCTACACACGATGGGAAAATTATGCCAGATAGCTTACAAAGGTGAGACGCGCCAGAAGGTGTGGACACTGGCATATGGTGTTGTGTAATATTCGCCAGACAAAGCGCCTGATTGGGTTGAAGTAGGAACGTCCGTACAACAAGGAGAGTCGCATGCGCAAACGGTCGAGCGCTGTCGCACTGATAGCTCTTATCGTCATATCTTCCGGGTGCTATCATCATCACCTGAGAGCCAATGGCGAGCGGGTCAACTCATCGCCTTTCAGAAAGAGACTCGATTCTTCCAGTAAACGCGTCGTCCCCCCTGCTGACAGCGGGGCGCAAAGTAGTAGCGGACTGCCGTCATCGGCTGACTGCCAGGATAATGGCCTGCACGAGGTCGGCATAACATCTTCATGGAAGTATGCGGCAGGCACAGTCTTCAGTTTTGGACGATGGTCGCGCGTGAAGGTAGAGTGGTTCTGCGCAAAGGAACCTCCGGTCATCGGGCCAACAGGATTAAGCTCACAACCACCGGCGACTGTTTCGGGGCAATCAGTCCAAAACAATTTTACGAAAAGAACTGTGCATGCTTTCTTCTGGGGAGGGCTGCAACAAAACCTCTTACCTCCGGCTCCCTCTCGCGATTCTAAAACCCCGGCAAACTGTAAGAGCATGCGGCAGGTTAAGCTTCCGATGAATTACGGCTATGCCTTCATCACGGTAGCTACATTGGGAATATGGTCTCCCATGCAGGTGGCGTGGCAATGCAAGGAGTAGGAACATGTCTACGAACAATCCCCGCCGCGCACGAGTTACCGAAGGGCCTCCCAGTCCGTGGGTCAACAAACATAAGAACGTGAGCCAGAAATTTGATCGGCTCTATAGCGTATCGAATCCGCCGCGCCCGATCACAGACTTCTTCGGAGATTTACAGCTCACGGTCGCGGCCCTCCAGGGCCTCATCAAGGAAGCAATCCGCGATAAAATTACGCTGCGGGCAATTGGCGGCGGCTGGTCGCTCTCAAGCGCAGCCGTAACTGACGGGCGATTGATTGACACGCTCGCTTTGAACTGGGCTTTTCCGGCTGACGCGACCAGCGTCGCAGCCGCTTACAAAGGCGACTCGTCGCTTCTGATGTATCTGCAATGCGGCGTCAGCGTCAGAGAAGCCAACGACATTCTGTTTTCAAGGCCTGCGAAACTGGCGCTGAAAACATCGGGCGCAAGCAATGGCCAGACTATTGCCGGGGCAGTGGCAACGGGAACGCACGGGTCAAGGTTTCGGTTCGGGTCAATGGCTGATTACGTTGTTGGAATGCATATCGTCACAGGGCCGGATCGCGCCGTATGGCTTGAGCGCGCATCATATCCGGTGTTGTCTGACGAATTGATTGCGAAGTTGGGCGCTCAATTGGTTCGTGATGACATGCTCTTTAACGCGGCCCTCGTCAGTTTCGGAAGCTTCGGCATCATTCATGGCGTCTTGATTGAAACAGACCCGATCTATTTGTTAGAGGTTTCGCGCTCGCGCGTAAAAATTGATGAACGATTGAAGCGCGTGATGCGGACTCTGGATTTCACGAGTGTTGACCTGCCCGACAAAACCAAAGAGCCGTTCCATTTTGAAGTAGTAATCAATCCGCACGATACCAACAAAGGCGCTTATGTAACTACAATGTATGATCGCAAATATCGTAGCGACTACCCCGCGCCGCCCGTATCGCCCGGCGGACTCGGCCCCGGCGATGACGTATTGGGAGTGATGGGCAACGTCAGCCAACGTCTGCCCGCGATTGTCGGCAAGCTTGTGAATCTGGTCGTCCCGGCTGAATATCCGCTGTTCAAAAAAGTGTTAGGCACGCCCGGTGAAATATTCTTTTCAAACACGGACTTTCAAAAAGCGATGAGCGCCGAAATCGGCATCGCGTTGGAAGATACTGCGCGCGTGTTGGATTTGATGCTGGCTGCGCCAGAGGTGAAAAGCTATCCCGGCTTAATTGCCTTCCGCTGGGTGAAAGGGTCAAAGGCGCTGTTGGCGTTCACAAAATTCGATACTACCTGCGCTATCGAATTGCCTGCCGCTTATTCTGATCGCACGACGCAATATTACAATGCCGTCTGGCAAGCCCTTGAGCGCGCAAAAATTCCGTACACGCTTCACTGGGGACAGCTCAACAACTTCACGCCGGAGCGAGTGCGAAACATGTACGGCGCGTCGGTTGATGACTGGGTCAAGAGCAGAAACACTCTGTTGGATGCACAGACCAGAGCCGTCTTCACCAGTCCGTTTCTCAAGCAATGCGGCCTTGGCTAATAATGCTTGAATAAATTTCCTGCCCGCCGCGCTGTGGAAATACTCCTCAAAATCTGGGGAAATGCCCCTAATAGGTATTTACCTAATATATGAATGCATCAACCGGGGAGGATTGTCGGTAGGGAGCTGAATATTCAAAAGGGTACAAGGGTTCATCACAGGCAATGCAAGCAGGAATCGCACAACTGAAAAAGCTCCGAAATAAAAGTCTCCGCGAGATTCGCGCGCGTGGCAGACAAGAGATTGCAAAAATCGGCGAAAGACTGTTTGGCGCTGCCGAGTTGACCGACGACGCACTGCTTCAAGAATTCACCCCCCCATCGCGCAACGGGTCGGGCGAAGGCACGAGCGCGCTCACCCTCGAACGCATCCGTTCATCGTTTGTTTCCGCAGGTCAATCGCCCACGACTTTTTTCCCTTCGCTTGCACATCGCCGAGAGATCACGCTCGCAATGGAGCGCCGGTTCCCTGCCACTCGCCTTGCTTTGATTGATCGCGCCGAACGCGCAATGGCCGGGCGCTTCGACCTGCTGGGCTTTCGCGACCTCAATTTCGGATCGCCCATTGATTGGCATCTCGAACCAATTTCAGGCAAACGCACACCGCTCGATCATTGGAGCAAGATTGATTATCTGAATCCAGAGATCGCAGGCGACAAAAAAATAACTTGGGAATTGAATCGCCACGCGCACTTTGTCACTCTGGGTCAGGCTTACTGGCTGACGGGCGATGAAGCCTACGCCGAAGCGTTCGTCGCGCAAGCTTCTGATTGGATGGAAGCAAATCCGACGGGTCGCGGCATCAACTGGGCGAGCAGTCTTGAACTCGCCTTTCGCGCTATCGCGTGGCTGTGGGCGCTGCACCTGTTCGCAGGCTCGCATCATTTGAATGCGCGTTTTGTGGCGCGACTGCTCAAATGCCTGATCGCGCATGGTCGTCACATCGAATCATATTTGTCTTATTACTTCAGCCCGAACACTCATTTGACGGGCGAAGCGCTCGGACTGTTTTATCTCGGCACCGCATTGCCCGAATTCAATCGAGCAAATCGTTGGCGCGACAAAGGGCTGCGCATACTGCTCGAACAACTCCCGATTCACGTTCGAGCGGACGGCGTTTATTTCGAGCAGTCAACTTACTATCACCGCTACACTGCCGACTTCTACACGCATCTGGTCGCTTTGGCCCGCGCAAGCAACCTTGCGCTGACCGATGAAGTGGAAGATCGCCTTGCTCGCTCGCTTGATTACTTGATGTGGACGACAAGGCCGGACGGTTCTTCGCCGCTCGTTGGTGATGACGATGGCGGCAGGCTGATAAAGCTCGGCGAGCGCGAGGCGGATGATTTCCGAGATACGCTTGCAACCGGCGCGGCGTTGTTAGGTCAAAGCGATTTCAAGTATGTAGCGGGCGAAGCGGCGGCGGAAACGCTCTGGCTTCTAGGCCCCGCTGGCGTTGCGCGTTATGACGAGATTGAAGCGCGACAGCCGGTGAACACGACCCGAGCGTTTGCAAACAGCGGCTATTTTGTGATGCGTGACGGATGGTCGAAAGATTCGAGCTACGCGCTCGTAGACTGTGGGGCGCACGGAGTCTCATCGTGCGGACACTCTCACGCCGATGCTCTCGCGTTCGAGTTCGCAGCCTGTGGCAAGACCTGGCTCGTTGATCCGGGCACATTCACTTACACGGGCGATGCGCGATTGCGCGACTGGTTCCGCTCGACCGAAGCCCACAACACGGTTACGGTTGATGGCGAGCCTCAGTCAATACCCGCAGGGCCGTTCTCGTGGAATCACGTTGCGAATGCCAAAGCGCGCGAGTTCATCGCGGGAACCGAATTCGATTACTTTGAGGGCGCGCACGATGGTTACGAGCGATTAAGCGATACGGTCACGCACGCTCGCTCGTTGATGTTCGTCAGATCACGCGGCTCACGTTTGCCTTCGTACCTGATTGTCCGCGACGCTTTCAAATCGCGCGGCTCGCATCGTTACGCAGCAAGGTATCACTTTGATGATGCCTGCCGGGCAGAAGCAAACGCCAATCGCGTGCAAGCTGTAAATCAGTGCGACGACAGGCTCGACATATTCGCTTTCGGCAATCGAGAGCCGCAAGCGCGAATTGAAAAGGGGTGGGTATCGCGCGCATACGGCAACCGCAAGTCGGCCCCGGTCGCTGTGGTTGAAGCCGAAGGCGAAGGCCAGCAAGAATTAGTTACTTTCATTCTTCCCGGAAGCGCGACCGAAACGACCAGATGTTCAAAGAGCAGTTACACTATCGCCGCCGCCGAATTACTGGATGTGATAATCACAAGCGACGCGGCGAGCGAAGTTGAATGCGAACCGCTTGCGGCGCAGGCTTTGATGGCTGTCGGAAGATTTACAAGCGGCAAGCTCGCCTCTGCTTGTCTCATTCAAGGCAGGAAACTCGAAGTCAAAGACCATATTGCGCTGCGCTCGCCGACGATGATCAGATTTGGCGAGATTCAAATTAATGACAGCCGGATTGAAATTACTATTCACGGAGCCAGCCGGTTTGAATTATCCTTCTATCAGCCTCCAACCGAAATCGTAGTCAACAAAAAGCGCTTCACGATCAGCAAAAACTGTCAGAGCGTCGCATTCGTTCTCGAAGGCTCAGGCTGGAAGCTGATGAACAGGGACTAGCAATCAATGTGTGGAATCTGCGGCGTCGCCATTCCGAAAAACTCGAACCGTAACGTTGATCGCTCGATGCTTCTTGCGATGCGCGATACGCTTACGCATCGCGGGCCTGATGATGCGGGCGTCTTTGTTGACGAGCGGGTCGGATTGGGACATCGCCGCCTCTCGATAGTCGATCTTGGCGGCGGACATCAGCCGATGGCTAACGAAGACGATACCATCTGGATCATCTACAACGGCGAAGTCTACAACCACGGCGATCATCGAAGCTCGCTCGAACAGCGAGGCCACACTTATCGAACCGCGAGCGATACGGAAACGATCATTCATCTTTACGAAGAGTATGGGCCGCGCGCGGTCACACATCTGCGCGGGATGTTTGCATTCGCAATATGGGACAAGCCGCGCCGCCGCCTGGTGCTTGCGCGCGACCGTCTCGGCATCAAGCCCATGTACTACGTCGTGACGGATGATGGCGCGATCTACTTCGCTTCTGAAATCAAAGCCCTGCTCGAAGCCGCAGCCATCAGGCCGGAGATAAATTACAACTCGCTTGCAGACTACGCCGCAAACCGCGCCACATCAGGCACGGAAACGCTCTTTCGCGGAGTGAAGCGGCTCTTGCCCGGCCATACGCTCGTGTGGTGCGAGGGCAAAATCGAAATCGAGCGTTACTGGGACGTGAGCTTTGCGAAAGCAAATGAATCAATGAGCGAAGCCGCATACATCGACCGATTCCAGGAGTTGTTCCAGGAATCAGTGCGGCTGCGATTGATGGCCGATGTGCCGTTGGGGATGTTTCTTTCAGGCGGGATTGATTCGAGCGCGATTGTCGCGGCGATGAGCCGGATGGTCGCCGAACCCATCAAGACATTCTCTGTTGCGTTCGCTGAACGCGAAGCCAACGAGCTTGAGTACGCGCGAATAGTCGCTCGCGCATTCAAAACAGATCATCATGAAATCGTCGTCAGCCCTGAACAATTCTTCAATGCGCTTCCCGCGATGGTTTATCAAGAGGACGAACCCATTGCTCATCCGTCGAGCGTGCCGCTTTATTTCGTATCTAAACTGGCAAGCGAGCATGTCAAAGTTGTGCTGACGGGCGAAGGCAGCGACGAGTTGTTGGCAGGTTATGACAAGTACCGAAAGACTGTTTATAACCTCGCGCTTGGCCGCGCTTATCACACTGCTACGCCAAACGTGGTGAAGCGCGCAATCGAGCGAGCGATTTTCCGAATGAAAGGCGCATCACGCGCGCGGCAAAAACTGATTCGCACTTTCTTTTGCCTGTCGCCCGACATCGAGAACATCTACTTTGACAACTTTTCTGTCTTCTCGCGCGCGATGCAATCAAAGCTTTTCACCGCTCAAGCGCGTGAACAAATGAGCCAATCCAATCCGTACCGCGACGCGCTCGATCACATTGGCGAATCGGATGCGAACACGTTGCTCGATCAATTGTTGGACGCGGATTTAAAAACTTACCTTCACGAGCTTTTGATGAAACAAGATCAGATGAGCATGGCCGCTTCGATTGAAAGCCGTGTTCCGTTTCTGGATCACAAGCTCGTCGAGTTCGCCGCCGCGTTGCCTGCACGGATGAAGCTGCGGGGGCTGACGACGAAATACATTCTGCGCCGCGCAATGGCCGACCGCTTGCCGAAAGAGATTCTCACGCGCAAGAAGATGGGCTTTCCTGTTCCCGTGGGCGCGTGGTTGCGCGGGCGTTTCAGCTACATCATCGACGAATACGTGCTGAGTCCGCGAGCGATTGCGCGCGGCATATTCAACGCAGATTACGTGCGCGACCTCGCAGCGCGACATCACGCGGGCGAGAATCACACGGAGCGATTATGGGCTTTGGTGAATTTTGAAATCTGGCAGCGCCGATTCTTCGACTGCGAAGAAGTAAACGCGAGCAAGCGACGCGCTTATCAGCCAATCGAAAATGCGCAAGCAATCAATGCAATGAGAGTTTGATAGCGTATGAGAATCCTCTGGGTCAAAGCCGGAAAACTGCTTCCCGTAGACACGGGCGGAAAGATTCGCTCGTACAACATACTGCAAAAACTTGCCGCGCACAATGAAGTCACGTTGCTCTCTTACTACGGCGGGCGGCGCGATTATACTTACGAGCGCGAGATCAAAAATCACTTTCCCAGAGCGGTGACGGTCTACACGGCTGCGCCTGATTCGACGATGATTGAGCGCGGGCTTGATTACCTGCGCCGTCTTCCCGCGCGCGCGCCTTATGCAGTGACGAAGTTCAGTTCGCCCGAAGTTCGACGGCTGCTGAAAGAATGGCTCGGCGAAAATCGCTTTGATGTTGCGGTGTGCGATTTCCTTTCGGTCTCGCTCGACTTCCCTGCCGTGCTCGAAACAAAAACGGTGCTCTTTCAACACAACGTCGAATCCGCGCTGTGGCAGCGACAGGCCCAACACGAGCCAAATCCCATCAAGCGAATTCTATTCAAACTGGAAGCGGCAAAGATGGCTCGATACGAAAGCGCAGCCGTAAAACGATTTCATCAGGTGATCGCAGTATCTGAGCACGACCGGGAGCAGATGAGCGCAATGACAGATCAATCGCGCATCAGCGTTATTCCTACGGGCGTAGACCTCAAGCAATATGCGGCATCGGCCACTGCGAGCGCGACCGAAAAGCTGATCGTCTTTGTAGGTTCGATGGACTGGGAGGCGAACATTGATGGCGTTGATTATTTCTGTCGCGAAGTCTGGCCCGCCGTGAAAAAGAGTGTGCCGGACGCGCGGCTTCGCATCGTCGGTCGCAATCCTCACCAGAGAGTCAAACGATGGGCAAACGATTCGATTGAAGTGACGGGAACTGTTTCGTCAGTAGCTGAACATTACCGGCAAGCGGCTGTCAACATCGTGCCGCTCAGGATTGGCGGCGGTACGCGATTGAAAATCTACGAAGCGATGGCTACGGGCAAAGCCACCGTCTCGACCTCAATCGGAGCCGAAGGGCTTGATGTTGAAGACGGGCGCGACATATTGCTCGCAGACACAGCAACGAGCTTTGCCGATTCCGTAGTCAAACTTCTTGCGGATGAACAGTTGAGACGGCGAATCGAAACGGCAGCCGCGCGCAAGGCTGCGCAATACGATTGGGCGATGATCGCTGATCGTTTTGAAGAAGTATTGTCGCGCGTTCAGACAACTGCCGAAGCGATTGACGCAGCGACGCCTGCAATCGCACAAGTAAGCGCACTGTGAAAAGGATCTGAAATGAAACTAAGCGTATTCGGGTTGGGTTATGTCGGCTGCGTATCGGCTGCGTGTTTTGCAAATGAAGGGCACGAGGTCATAGGCGTTGATGTCAATTCGCTCAAAGTCGAAATCATCAACAGCGGTCGCAGTCCAATAGTCGAGCCCGGGATAGAAGAACTCATCCGTGCAGCCGTCAAAGAAAATCGGCTCCGCGCTACTGGTGATGCTGCGGATGCAGTCGCTAACTCCGATGTGTCGCTTGTCTGCATAGGCACGCCCAGCAATCACAATGGCAGCCTCGACCTCACACACATCAAGAGTGCATGCAGGCAGATAGGCGAAGCGCTGGCGCGGGTGAATCGCTTTCACATCGTCGTGATGCGAAGCACGATGCTTCCCGGCACAATCGAGCAGACCGTTATACCTGCGCTGGAAGTTTATTCGGGCAAGCGCGCGGGCCGCGATTTCGGCGTCGCAATAAACCCGGAGTTCCTGCGCGAAGGGACTTCGATTCACGACTTCAACAATCCACCGTTCACGCTGATCGGCGCTGACGACGAAGACACATCCGGCCCGTTGCAGAGGCTCTATTCTAGAATCGAAGCGCCGGTGATCGCTATCCGCATCAAAGAGGCCGAGATGGTCAAGTATGCGTGCAATGCTTTTCATGCGTTAAAGGTCACGTTCGCAAACGAGATCGGCAGCATCTCGAAGGCGCTGGGAGTTGACAGCCATAAGGTGATGGATGTTTTCTGCAAAGACACCAAGCTGAACCTTTCTCCTTATTATTTGAAACCGGGCTTTGCGTTCGGCGGCTCCTGCTTGCCTAAAGACCTGCGCGCGATCACGTACAAAGCCAAAGAACTCGATGTCGAAGTGCCGATGCTGAACTCGATTCTCGCAAGCAATCGCCAGCAGGTAGCGCGCGCGGTTGATGCAGTGCTTCAAACGGGTCGCAAGACGGTCGGCGTGCTTGGGCTGAGTTTCAAATCGGGAACGGACGACCTGCGCGAAAGCCCGATGGTGACGTTGATCGAAACGCTCATCGGCAAAGGATTGAAGCTGGCAATCTATGACCGCGATGTCGAGCTTGCCAGGTTGTTCGGCGCGAACAAGCAGTACATCGAGCGCGAGATTCCTCACATTTCAAATCTCATGCGCCCGGAGCTTGACGAGGTGATTGACGCTTCGGAAGTCATCATCATCGGAAAGCGTGAAGACGAGTTTCGCGCCCTTGCTGATAAAATGAATAACGGGCGCGTGATTATAGACCTTGTCAGGCTTTTCGATGTTGAAGACAATCGAAAGCAGTATCAAGGTATATGCTGGTGACACAACTATTGCGGTTTGCAATTGGGCAAACACCACAGTACCGCGAGCGGTAGCGAGCGGGTCTAGTGCTGGGTTTACCCGCTCGCTACCGCTCGCGGTACTGTGACTGACACATCCTTACTTAGATAAATGACCTATTTCAAAAAAAGTCCAGACAACATGTCGAGCGTCAGCGTTCAGTTCGACACGGAGCAGTTGGCCGATGCTTTATCGAGCCGATTCGATGTTTTGAAACAGGTTGGAGCCGACGAGCGGGCTCGGTACTATCTAGCACGCGAGCGAGCTAGCGGTGAGGGCGGATGTCTCAAGGTGATCCTGCCTCACGTCGCGCGCGACATCAAGCAGCGAGAGTTGTTTTATCTAGAATCGTATGCGGCATCGAGATTGTCGCACCCCCGCATTGCGAAAGCAGGAAAGCCGCACGAACTTGATGGCGTTTATTTTTGCGCGGTCGAGTACAAACAAAATGCCTGCACTCTGCGCGAGTTGCTCAACCGCAACGGCTGGCTCGACATGGGAACGGCGCTTGACATTGCAGATCAGGTCGCCTGCGCGCTCGATCACGCGCACTCGTTTGGAGTGTTGCACCTACAGTTGCAGCCCGAAAGCATTATGATCGAGCCGAACGGATTGGTGGCGGTCAAAGATTTCGGCATCGAATCGGGCGCAAGATTGGATTGGGCTTATCAAGAACGAACGCGAAGACTTACTGCCGTATACGCCAGCGCCGAACAGGCGGCAGGGGCGAAAATAGATAATCGCAGTGATCTATACTCGCTCGGAGTGATCCTTTACGAGATGCTTACTGATCGCGTGCCGTTTGATTCCGATGACGACGATTACATAAGGCGGAAGCAGTTGAATTATGCTCCCGCGCCTCCGCATCTGATTTCAATGGACGTGCCCGAAGAAGTGTCGAGCGTTGTGATGAAACTGCTTGAGAAAGACCCGAACAATCGTTTCAACCGCGCAGGCGATTTTCAAGCGGCGCTCAATGCGGCAGTTAACAATACGCAGCTTTTAGCCCTTGCTGACGCGCGGGCTACTGACTAACTAGAGGGAGGATTATTAATGTATCTGGAGTTCTACGGGCTGAAGGAAATGCCCTTCGGTTTGACGCCTGACCCAAGATATATCTTCAGGACCGAAAGCCATCTTGAGGTGCTGGCGACCGTAAAATATGGCGTCGAGCAGAACAAAGGTCTGGTCGTCGTGACAGGCGAAGTGGGTTGCGGCAAGACGACCATTTTGCGCGCCGCGCTCCAGACATTCGGCGACGAGGTGCTCGCCGTTTACATCTTCAATCCGTTCCTGACCGCTTCGGAATTCTTCGAGCAATTGACGGGCGAGATGGAGCTTGGGCTTTCTAAAACAGCATCGAAGCCCGAATTGCTTTCGGCGATGGCGCGTCTTCTGGCATGGCGTCACTCGCAAGGGTTGCGAACGGTCTTGATCGTTGATGAAGCGCACGGGTTGCCGACCGTGCTGCTTGAAGAGATTCGACTGTTGATGAACTTCGAGACGAATAGCGAAAAGCTTTTGCAAGTAATCTTGTGCGGGCAGCCTGAATTGCATGAAACGCTGAATCGCTCGAACCTGCGCCAGCTCAAGCAACGCGTCTCATTGCGTTGCTCAATCAAACCTCTGAGCGTTTTCGAGATCAACAAGTACATCCGCTTTCGGTTGAAACAGGCGGGAGCCGAGAACGTTAACCTGTTTGACAGCGCGGCGGTGAAATTAATAGGGCACGTTTCGCAAGGCATACCGCGTGTGATCAACAATATCTGCGACAACGCATTGCTGTATGGCTACGCGGCGGGAAGCGCGTCCGTAACGCGCGCGATAATCGAAGAGGTCATCCGCGCGCTCGACCTCGCACCAGTAGATTCAAACGACAACACATCATCGAGCTTCGGCAACGAAGCCAGTTCCAGCCATTGATCATTCCATATTAAAAAGAAGCTTATTCACCGCAGAGGCGCAGAGAACGCAGAGGCGGCGCAGAGAGTTATGGCCGCGTTAGCGGCTTATGAGTTTAGCCGTGTACTTTAGTGCACGGAAGAATTTCAGATTAGACCTTCACGTCGCGTCAGCGACGATTGAGTCACAGTTCAATCGTCGCTGACGCGACGTGATTAATATATGAACGCGGCTGACCGTGCACTGAAGTACACGGCTACAGTCAATCAGCCGCTAACGCGGCTATAAGAGATAGCCTCTCCTCGTCTGCGACGGTGAACTGATCCTATACTCTAAGCTCGCTTGACTCGTTTCATTTATCAAGTAATCCTTTACTTTATAGCTGATGCAGAAGACCAATTACCCAATAACGCCAGCCGTGCGCATGCTGCGCGAGAAAAAGATCGCGTTCGAGCCGCGCCTCTACGATTACAAAGAGCACGGCGGCACGACTCGCTCTGCCGAAGAGCTTGGCGTGGACGAGCATGCAGTAATCAAGACGCTCGTGATGGAGACAGAAAAGAGCGAGCCGCTGATTATTCTGATGCACGGCGACCGCGAAGTCTCGACTAAAGAGCTTGCTCGCGCCATTGGAGCGAAGAGTGTTTTTCCGTGCGACCCGGCGACGGCGCAAAAACACACAGGGTATATGGTCGGCGGCACAAGCCCGTTCGCAACTCGCAAAGCGATGACGATCTATGCGGAGAAGACGATTTTCGACCTGCCAAGGATATTCATCAACGGCGGCAAACGCGGCTTTCTCGTTTCAATTGACCCGAACGATTTGCTAGTCGCTTTGCCTGTAAAAGAAGTATCGGTGGCGATCATTTAATGTGAAAGAAAGAGACTGACTTTATGCTTGAACTCGACAGTGAATACCAGTTGCCAGAGTTGATCGAAAGCCAAATAGATCCTGATCCAATCAAACAATTCGCGAAGTGGTACACTGATGCGGAAGCGGCGGGGCTGAAACTTCCAAACGCGATGACGCTTGCGACGGCGACCAAAGACGGCGAGCCTTCGGCGAGGATGGTGCTGCTTAAGGGATTTGATACGGAAGGATTTGTTTTCTTCACCAACTACGAAAGCCGGAAAGGTCGCGAGATGGACGAAAACCCGCGCGCCGCGCTCGTCTTCTACTGGTCAGAGTTTGACCGCCAGGTGCGCATCACTGGCAGCATCGAAAGGGTCTCGCGCACGGAATCGGAAAGCTATTTTCACACGCGCCCCGTTGACAGCCAGTTGAGCGCGTGGGCCTCGAATCAGAGCCATGTTATCAGCAGCCGCGAAGTGCTCGAAGAAAAAATGCGAGAGCTTATGATGCAGTACGAAGGCGGGGATGTGCCGCTGCCGCCTCATTGGGGTGGCTATCGCCTTGCGCCTGCCAGCATAGAGTTCTGGCAGAATCGCCTGAGCCGACTTCACGACCGGCTTCGATATGCGCTACAGCAGAATGGCGAATGGCTCGTCGAGCGGCTCTCGCCCTGAGTCTCGTTTGCCCGAGAACAGCCGTCATGTTGCAAAGACAGGTTTCGCGCCTTCAAACTTTACGGCAGCCGCGAACCTGGTCTTTTCTTTCTTCACTCGGATGACAGAAGCGGAATACTTCATCCAATTATTTTTCTTGAAGGGGAGTTTGATGTGAACATCGAGCCTTGTACCCACCGTCAGAGGCTTGCTTAGGAAAACCAGCGCCCCGCCGGAGCTTATGTTCTGCAAAACGCCTTCTTCACTGAATCCTTCACCTTCCCTCTCTTCCACTTTTATCGTCCAATCCACCTGGAATCTTCTGCCCTCTCTTCTTTCAATCAAGTGGCGCCTCCAGCTAGGTTTTGATCTTTGCGTCCTGCTTTCACTTCATCGCCGCTTGTTCGTTTAAGAATAAATATTGCCAATCATTAAACTCTTCCTTGATGAAAGAATAAAGCGGAAGTTTGCAGGATGGGCGATATGAATAAAAAAAAGGGAGCCGGGCGGCTCCCTAGAGGTTCACTTAGGAGAAATACCACTGTTTTAGAAGATAAACTTCAGCGCCAGTTGGACGTTGCGGCGATCCTGTGTGCCGTCGGCTCTCAGACCTCGTGCGGCAGGGATGAAATCGCCCGCGCTGATGTCTGTCTGCGTGCCAACCAGGTACAGGTTCGAGTGGTTGAATATGTTGAAGAATTCGCCGCGCAGTTGGAGGCTCTTGGATTCACTGATGCGGAAATTCTTGTAGATGCCCGTGTCCAGGTTCCAGAATCCCGGCCCGCGAAACGCATTGCGGCCAGTCATGCTCGCCGGGAACGGCCCGAATTCGGAATTGCCCGTAATCGGATTGACGAATAATCCCGGCGTCAGCCCCGTGATGGGCAGATACTGGAACTGGCCCGGTGTGGCCGGATCGGGCGCGAGATTGCTCGAACCGCTCGTGCTCTGTTCGCCTGTTTGCTGTGCGCGCATGCAGACGGGGTTGAACACATTGTGCGTGCAGTCGAAGATGGTGAACGGCGAGCCTGTATGAGCGCTTAAGATGCCGTTGACGCTCCAACCGCCGAGCGCCTTGCCCAGCCAGCCTTCTTGATTCGACCGATACGGAATCTGCCACACAAAGCTCGAAATGAAGCGATGGCGGATGTCAAAGTCGGCATCGCCTTTGTCCAATTGCGGATTGAACGGATCAAGCAATCCGAGATTGTTATTGTTGGCCGAATCCGAGAAGGTCGAACTGAGATTGTCTATCGTATGCGACCACGTATAGTGCGCAGTAAGCTGCAATCCCCAGTTGCGGATGAACGGTGTTTCGTATCCAACGGTTAAGCCGTTGTAATTCGAGAAACCGAGATTGCCGCGCGTGTTGAGGTTCGAATACTGCGTGTTGAGCCGAGCGCCGCAAGTGGCCGGGTTCGACGGGTCACACGGCACGCCGAGATACACGTTGCCTGCGCCCGCGCGATTCGGGTCTGTCAGATCGTAGAGGTCTACGCCCTTCGAGCCGGAATACTCGATCGAAGCGACGCCTTGAAAGAGCTTGCGCTCAAGAGCCGCGCTCCAGAAATGAGCATAGGCGTTGACGACGTTCGAGTTGACGTTGCGAAGACTCGTTCGCGGCAACACCTTAGTGCCTGTGCCCGCAAGCGGCCCTGCGTTGTCGAGCGTGATAGGTATGCTCGCCACGTCCGTACCCGCGACAAGAGAAACGACCGCATAAGAGGGCGGGTTTTGAATCACGTTGAACGTGACGTTTCCGAAGTTGCGCTCATAGGCGATGCCGTAGCCGCCGCGCAAAGACGTGTTGCCGTCGCCGAACACATCCCACGCGAAGCCTACGCGCGGCGCGAAGTTGTTCTTGTCAGGCTTCCACAACCCGCCCGCGGGGCTTTCAGGCGCGATGAATACCTGGCCGTTTTGAATCTGCTCGAATATGTTCGACCCGCTTCCGAAATAGAAGTTCGAGTCGAGCAGCGGATTCGAGTTGTGCTGCACGCCGTAATATTCGTAACGCATTCCGAGGTTGAGCGTCACTCGCGGGTGCACTTTCCATGCGTCGTTGAAGTAAGCGGCCCACTCGTGATAGCGGTAGCTGCGGCTGAAGTTCGGCGGTTCGACAGGCAGCGTGACCGTTTCGCCTGGGAATTTGCCCTGCGGATCAATTGCGCCCTGGAATTGCAACAACTGACCGCGCACAAGGTTATCAAGCGCGTTTGCGGTGTTGGTGCCGAGCGTCTCGACTGAGTTCTGGAAAGCGCCGAACGTCCGGTTCGACTGAATGTAAACGTACTGGCCGCCGAAGCGGAAAATGTGCTGGCCGCGCGAATAGTTCAGGTCTTCGTTGAGTTGAAGCAGGTTCTGCGGGCCGCCCGCGGGAATGGCAAGGCCGGGGCTGAAAGGCAAGTAGCCAGGCAGCGCGACCGGCAGTCCATTGATGGTGGTCGCGGCGGCTCTCAGATAGAGAGTCGGCCCCGGCGGGGCCTCGCCTAATGGCTGCTTGTTGTTCAAGCGATTGAAAGCGACCTTCGATTGCGACACCCATTTCGGATTGAAGGTGTGCGTAAGCGAAATCAGGAAATTGTTATTGAAATTCGTCAGCCCCGTGTTGAATCCCGAATAGGGACTGAAAGCATTCGTCCCATCAAACAGGGTCTGGTCTTGCAGAGCATAGCGACCGTAGAGTTGCGACTTGTCGCTCATGTTCCAATCTATGCGCCCAATCGTCTGGACATCGTTTTGAGGAAGTCCGCCGCCCGCATTCGCGGGAACGCTGCTGATGACTTCGCCGAAAACAGGCAAGTTTGCTGGCAGCGCGGCGAACGGCCCAGCGGCGTTCAGATTCGGAATCTCTGCCCTCGTGATCGTCCGACCGTTGATGGGCGTGTCGAGCGAGAACGCGTTGAAGAAATTTTGCGTCGCCGCTGAAGTGTTGGCGAGAAATTGCGAGGTTGGAACGAGCGAGATGAACGCCGTATTGCTTCGCACCCGTATCCATTCCGTGCTGTTGAAGAAAAACAACTTGTCTTTCTTTATCGGGCCGCCAACCGAGTAACCGAATTGATTGCGCGTGAAGACGCCCTTCTTGACTCCGTTCGCGTTGTCGTTGAATCCGGTGGCGGCGAGCGCCGATACGCGATTGAATTCGTAGACTGTGCCGTGAAAATTATTCGAGCCTGATTTGGTCGCAACGTTGACGATGCCGCCCGATGCGCGACCGAATTCGGCTGAGAAGTTGCCTGTGATTACTTGAAACTCCTGCACGGAATCGAGCGGCACGCTCTGGCCCACCGTGGCGGTGAACTGGTCGTTGTTGTCCACGCCGTCAAGCAGGATGTTTGTGCTGGCAGATCGCTGGCCGTTGATTGAAAAACCTGCGCCGCGACCGGCTGCGCCCGTCGGGTCGCCTTCGTCGCCGGGCGATACGTTGCCCGCCAGTTGCACGAGCGCATACGGATTGCGCGTCAACGTCGGCAGTTCAACAATCTGGCGTTCGGAAACCACGCTCGAAAGCTGTTGCGATTCTTTGTTGACGGCCACGCCGCTTTCACCCGCGACAACTGTCACCTCTTCGGATGAAGCTTGAGCCGAGAGGTCGAAATCAAGCGATAGTTTCGCGCCAACCGTAACCTGCGCGCGTTGTGTTCTGGCCGCAAACCCCTGAGATTCGATCTTAACATCGTAAATTCCGGGTTGCAGGTTCGTGATTATATAAGTCCCCGAGTCGGTCGTAACGGTGTGTCGTTCTGCTCCCGTATCAACTGATTTCAGTGTGACGGTAGCTCCAGAGACGACGGCTCCGCTTGGATCAGTGACTGTGCCGGAGATCGAACCGGTCTCAGCCTGCGCGAAGGCAAGCGTCATGCCTTGCGTTAGCAAAAGAGATAGTGCGATAACGCACGTCTTCACGCCGTTCCACACTTTCTTCAATTTTTTTCTACTCCTCATTTGTGCCTCCTGAATTGAGCGATTGCATTTGATCTCGTGGCGAAAGTTAAAAACATTTCGCCCCGAGACACGAGCAACGGGCTGTGTACACAGCAAACAAGTCTGGCTGAGTTTAGGTTGAATCATTAGTCCCGAAAACAACTTTGGGATGAGTTGCGCGCACGCGGTTTCGAGTTGGCCTAAAAACCTGACGAGACGCTTGCGCTCTCAAGCCCGCGCTATTCAGTTTTCAATGCAGCCCTGACTCTCGCCCACGAAGAAGCTTCCAACCAATCAAGACCTTCCTGAATCTTTGTTATCTTCTTTGTCGATGGATCGTAGAGATACATCCCTCTACTTGTGATCGTGAACATGAGCACGCCGAATTTTTCTGCTGCTTGCATGTCGGCGGATTGAGGCTTCGGGCTGGAACTATTCGGATGAGTATGAACGATTGCGACCGCCCCGGGATGCCAGGGGAATGAAAAACTTTTGTATTCGTTTGTTGACCCCATTGACCTTGCGCTATAGCTACCGTCGGCCATACGCAATATCAGCAGGACGCGTTCTTGCGTTGTTGTGCCGTTGCCGCAACTCCTCCACGCTTCGCGGAATTTATCAACGACACGATCATCGAATTTCGACAGTACGAAATCTCTGGTTATCAAACGTCGAGCGGTTGGGCTTGCTCGCTCGACGTTCAGATGCGCTTCCGCATCATTATTATTTCGAGGGCCGTAATAGAAGGGGCCAATGAGGGCGTTGAAGTTCTGCGCTTGAGCAATTGAACAGGTGAAAGCAATCGCGATAGCGACCAGGCAGGAGATTCTTTTCATAACCCAACTCCAACGAAAGAGAATTGTTCGGAGGGCACTTTGTCCGCAGGTTCCGCCTTGACCGAGCGGGCTTGTTATGGTTGGAGTTTAAGCGGATTGCTTTTTTAGAAGAACAAATTTGGGATGAGCCGGAGACGGCTTTGTGATGAGTTGACCGAAATGCATGACGAGCCGCGCGCCTGTATTAAAGCGGGCGGCCTAAAAGCTCATGCAGTTTTTCTCTGTAGCTGCGAGAGAGCGTCAATTGAACTCCTTCGCGCAAAATGATGCGATATTCGCCGTGAAACCAGGCTTGCAGTTCCTGTATGCGATCAACATTTACGATGGCCGAGCGGTGGACGCGCACAAATCGTTTGGGATCAAGCTGGCCTTCGAGCGCGCTGATTGTGTCTCGCAAAAGGTAAGACTCTTTGCCCGCGTGAAGCCGCACATAATTGCCTTCTGCTTCGAGCCAGTCAATATCATCCGTCTTAACGAAGAAGACATGGCCGTTCATCTTTATAACTAATCGTTCCAGGTGTACGGGCTTTGATTTAATCTCTTCAAGCGCGCTCAGTATTCTCTCAGTTATATTTTCGCTCTTCTCATTTTGAATGTGGGCTTTCGCGCGCATCAAAGCTTTTTCAAATCGCTCTTGATCAAAAGGCTTGAGCAAGTAATCGAGCGCATATACTTCAAATGCGCGCACGGCGTATTGGTCATACGCCGTAACAAAAATGATGGCTGGAATCCGGTCAGGCCCTAATTCTTCGAGTACGGCAAAGCCATCTTTGCCCGGCATTTCGACATCGAGAAAGACTAAATCAGGCGTCTGCCGTTCGATTGCTTCTATGGCTTCCGCGCCGCTTGCACACTCTCCTATGATTTCAATTTCGGAATCAGTTTCTAGAATATCGCGAATTCTTTCGCGGGCAAGCGGTTCGTCATCCACTATCAATGCTCGTATACACTTCTCCCCTGGCATGTCCTTGCTCCTTCACGTTCTTTAACGAAGGCTTATTCTATTCGGTTCGATTTTGATTTGAAGAAGGCTCGGTCAATCTGCTTTGAATGGTATTTCGAGCGTTACGGTCAGCCCGCCTTTGGCGGTGTTGGCAAGGTCGAGGCGTTGTTCGGTGCCATAGAGTTGCTGCAATCGCGCTTGCGTATTCGACAGCCCTACGCCTTCTTTCAGTATGCGCCCGGTGTTTCCATTTGAAGATAGTCCGGGCCCGTTGTCGGTCACCTGCACTTGAAGCGTGCCGTTAAAGCGTCGCGCTTCTATTTCGATGTGGCCGGGTTCGGTTCGCGGCGCTATGCCGTGTCTAATTGCATTTTCAACAATCGGCTGCAAGATCAAGTTCGGCAAACGCGCGTTCAAAGCTTGTTGCTCGATTTCCATGTGAACGGTCAGGCGGTCTTTGAAACGTATGCGCTCGATGTCGAGATAGGATTTAAGGAATTCAAGCTCCTGTTGAAGAGAGACTTCCTGCGCGCCCGCGCTATCAAGCGTCAGGCGTAAGAAATCTCCGAGCCGCGCGATCATCTTATCTGCGGCGTCAGGGTCTTTATGCACGAGCGCGGAGACGGAGTGGAGCGTGTTGAAGAGAAAGTGCGGATGAAGCTGCATTTTAAGGGCTTCGAGTTGTGCGTGTGCAAGTTGCGCTTCGAGTCGCGAGGCCTTTACTTCTCCTTCACGGTAGCGGCGATGATAATTGAAAGCGAAGCTGACTAGCAAAATCAGCCAGTAGATCATCGAGCCGTAATCGAAAAAGAGATAGCCGTTGAAAAACAGTTGGCTGACCGAAAGGTTCTGATTGGCATTGAAGGCGAAGTATATAAAGATCAGGTCACGGGAGGCTTGCGTCAAAAATCCGATGATTAAAGAGGCAAATATGTGAACTGTCAGGCTGCGGCGCAACTGCCCGCGTTCGAGCGGAAAGCGTCGAGCCAGCCATAGAGTCAAAGGAGTTAGCGCCGCCCAAAGGTATGCAAAGCCCATATCGGCTATGAAGACTTTGTACCTCGCGAAGGGCAATTCGCGGCGCATGAAGGCAAGGGCCGATTGGCTTGAGAGGAAACCTCCGAACAGAGTCCATAATGCAATATTGAAAGCGACCCTGGCCCAGCGACGCTCTAATAATTTTCCTGCTTCCATTTTCCTGCGCCTCAGAACTGCAAAGATAGCATAATCCTGTGGCATTCCGCCTCGTGGAAAAAGACTGCTTGACTGAGCGAATCCCCGGACGTAACCGGCAACCATAACTAAAGTGATTAAGTCCGAGCTATTGGCATGGCTTTCGACGAAAGGCGAAAATGAATTCCGCCCGCGAATCAAAGAAAAATTCCCAGTGCAGCCCGTCTATTGTACGGAATAACACGCGGCAAAAAAGCGCGATGTGACGAAGCGGCCTGAACGAGTGACCAAACGGACTTATGCGTGGTGAAGCGGATAGATGTTTGTCTTATCTTGACCCGGCTGTCGAGCGTCGTTATTCTTCCAATTCTCCACTTCCGGCAGTATATGAAGCAATCCTATTCAACAAAAGAACTCGCAAAAATGTGGGACGTCAGCGAGTCCACTATAAAGCGATGGTCTGACGCGGGCATGCTCCGATGCCGCAAGACCATCGGCGGCCATCGCAAGTTCGAGCTTGAAGACGTAATAGAGTTTCAGAGTCAATGCGATCTTGCAAAGAAGGAAGCTGCCGAAAAGGGAAAACCCGAATGTAGCGGTGAATTAAAACGCCTGCTCAACGAGTCCGATTTTCGAGGACTCGCCAATTGCTACAAGCAGGCGGCGCTGGCCGGGCAATCCGTTCTTGTTTCATCCATGCTCTGCCAATCCAACCAACATGGCTTTTCACTTGCCACTATCGGCGAAGAGATAATCAAACCTGCAATGCACGAAGTTGGCGAGATGTGGCGCACGGGCAAGATAAGAGTGCTTGACGAGCATCTGGCGACGCTTTCTACGATGGAGGCGTTGACGGATCTGCACGGGCAGGTTGCGAAGAATGCCAGTCCAGACCGCGTTGCGATTGTGGGATGCTCCGAAGGCGAACTACATCAGCTTGCATCAATACTGGTGCGCGATATGCTCGAAGCCGAAGGGTGGGAGGTCGTTTATCTCGGCTCGCATACGCCGCTGTTTTCTTTTGCCGAAGCTATAAACAGATTCAAACCGCAGCTTGTGTGCATATCCATCACAATGATGGACAATCTTGAACGCGCTGTCCGAGATTACGAAACGCTGCGTCGCGCTGCCTTGAAGCACGAAACGAAGATAATATTAGGAGGCGCTGCGTTGAAATGTGATGAAGTGCGCGCGCGGTTCCGAGGCGCTCTTTACATGGAAGGCTTGCATGAACTTTTAAAAGAGGTGGTGGGTGATAATATTCAGTAGCCCGCGCGTAAGCAAGGGCGAACACGCTCGCCCTTGCTTACGCGCGGGCTACTGATACATCTCTGTTACGGTCAGGCTACAGTAAGAAACTCGCGAAGAGTATCTCCCACTTCAAGCTCGCGCAACTTTGCGAAAGCTCCGGCCTCTATTTGACGCACACGCTCTCTGGTGACCGAAAGGTCTTGTCCGATCTCTTCGAGCGTCCGAGGCTCGCTGCCCGTATCCAACCCATAATGCATTCTGAGTATCTTGGCTTCGCGCGGCGTCAATTGAGCTAACGCCCGCTGAATCGCATTGCGCCGCGACCAGTTGAGCGCGGCGGTAAACGGATTGCCAGTGTCTCCGTCGTCAATGAAATTCACTGCCGTCTCGCCGTTGTCGTTTGCCGGGGCATCAAGCGTTATGGTTTGTTGAGCGAATCCTAATGCCTCGCTGATTCTCTCGGCTTCGACATCGAGCTTTTCCGCAATCTGATCGCTCGTCGCTTCGGCTTCGGTGTCTCCGCGAATCGAGCGTGACGCGCGCGCCACTTTGTTTATTAAAGTCAATTCGGAAGCAGGCAAGCGAACGATGCGGCTTTGCGTATCGAGCGCGCGAGCCATCGATTGCCTGATCCACCACATCGCGTAGGTCGAGAAACGGAAGCCCCTGCGCCAATCGAATTTCTCGACCGCGCGCATCAACCCTACGTTGCCTTCCTGAACCAGATCGAGGAAAGGCAGACCGCGCCTTGCGAACTGGCGCGCGACCGAAATCACAAGCCTGAGGTTGGCTTCGGTCATTTGTTGTTTAGCCGAACTCATCGCGGCGAAAGCCGCAGTGACTTTCTTCGATAGACGAATGATTTCCGCCGAAGATGTCAGCCCGCTGCTGATTGCTTTCGACACTATTGATCTGGCCTTGAATTCGTTCTGCGATGCACTTACCTGATTGTCTTTGACGGGCACGTCATTAACAACCGTTTCATTTTTCAGATCGGCAGAACGAGCGATGTTAGCCGCCTCTTCAACGATGCCTACCAGCCGACGCTCTGCGGCTGGCGTAAAAACAATGGCTCTGATCGCGCGCGAAAGCTTAACGAGCAATCGCGCTTTCATGCTTCGAGCGAACTTTTTGCTCGCCCGCGTCGCCTTACGAGTTGTGAGATTGCGTTTCGGGGATGTCAAATTGTGATAAGCAGTTTCGACTTCAGCAAGCGCATTGTCTGTGATCTCGCCGAGAAGCGTAGCCTTGTTCGGATCATATCCCGGCACTCGCTCTATTGCGTCTGCCGCGCTTTCGTCGCCCCGTCGCAACCCTGATCTGAGGTGCAAGCAATATTCCGTGATGATAAAAGATCGCGAGAGCAGTTTCATCAATCGGGCGCGAGCGCGCTCGATTTTTTTCGCAGCCGCGACTTCGCCCGCTGCGTTGAGCATCGGGGCGCGGCTCGCCTCGCGGAGATACATCTTGAGCAGATCTGCCCTATCAATATCGCCCGCTTCCGCTACTTCTTCCGTTTCCTGCTCGGAATCGAATTCTTCATCAACTGCTGCGTCGGAATAATCTTCTTCTAGTCCGCCTTCAAGTTCTTCAATGGTCATAAGATTTCTCCCGCCTGCGCCTGATATGCAGCTTCTTGTAAAACAACCATAGCGACTATATGCCGCTCTTATTAGAACTCTACATCTAAGATTGTATCAAAACGGCCAAAACGTGCGAAATTAAAAATCTTAATAGATTTTTTCCGTTGAACTAATAACTTTCAGCCGATTCATCCCTCAAGAATCGCGCATAACGCTCATGTCTGGTCGTCCCGGCGATTTGAGCATGGTGACTTTATATCGTTAGAATAGAAGTAATGATCGGCAAGCGATACCTTCACGCAAAACGCAGTCTTTACGTGCTATGGACTCTGCGTTTCATTTGCGCTTTACGTCTACCTTGATTCAAAGGGCTGGTTCGGCAAGAGCCAACAGAAGCGCGAGATGAGATTGCGCAGACAAGCTGCCCGCCTGCGCGAGCGGCTGATACGGCTCGGCCCGACGTTCATCAAGATCGGACAGATGCTTGCGACGCGCGCAGATTTGCTGCCGCTCGACTACATCAAAGAGTTGAGCGCGCTGCAAGATCAGGTACCGCCGTTTTCCGATAAACAAGCGATTGAAATAGTCGAATCAGAGCTTGGTCGTTCGATCAAAGACGTATTCGTTGAGATGAGCGAGCGACCAATAGCCTCTGCGAGTTTAGGGCAAGTCTATCGCGCCACTCTCGCGAGCGGCGAAGATGTGGCTGTGAAAGTTCAGCGACCCGGGCTTTCCGAAAAGATTCGCTTCGACCTGGATTTGCTGAGATGGATAGGGCATCTGCTTGACCGTTACCCGAACCTTTTTCCGGGCGCAGAGTGGATGGGCGCGATTGACGAATTCGACCGCGTGATTCACGAAGAGATGGATTACCGGCGCGAGTTGGCGAATGCAAATGAGTTTCGGCAGAACTTTCATGATTGGCGCTCAATACATGTCCCGCGCGTGTTCGACGAATTATCGAGCGAGCGCGTGCTTGTTATGGAATTCGTCTCCGGCACGAAGGTTACAGACCTCGAAGGCTTGCGCGCGGCGGGGCACGACCCTCGTCGTGTCAACGAGTTGATCTACCGCGCTTACTTCAAGCAATTGCTCGAAGACGGTTTCTTTCACGCAGACCCGCATCCGGGCAACCTGCTTGTTATGCGCGATGGGCGATTGGCCTTTTTCGATTTCGGGATGGTGGGCCGCATATCCGACGAGTTGCAGCGGCAGATGATCGATGCGTTCTTTCACCTCTACAGCCGCGACATCAACGCGATAGTTGCTGATCTCGTGGGCCTGGGTTTTCTTGCGCCTGAAGCTGATACGGAAGCGTTTCGCGCAATCGTCGCGGAAGTATTCGCGCGAAAGTTGAATTTGAAACTGGGCGAGGTGCGGTTCAAAGAGTTGACTTACGACCTTGCCCCGATTGTCTACGAGCACCCGATTACTACGCCCGCGCGATTCACTTATTTGATACGCGCAGTGATGACGCTCGAAGGCATCAGCATAGTGATGAACCCTGAATTTAATTTCTTCGACGTAGCGCGCCCCTACGTGAAAGAGTTCCTGTTCCGTCGCGAATCGTCGCGGCTGCGCCAGATGGCGTTGGACTCGTTGCGCGACGCGCGCACGGGTCGCTTCGAGTGGGGGCGGTTGTGGAATATGGCGAAGATGGCCTATTCGCTTTACGTAGGCGATTGATTCTTCACTTCATCCACTCGCTCACAGGCAAGCCATCGCGGATTATGGTCTCTGTTCGCTCAGGGCCGGTCGAGATTAAAGCAGCGGGTGCGCCGCACAGCTCTTCGAGACGGCGAACGTAATCTTTAGCCGCTGCGGGCAGATCATCATAGTTCGTTATCGCGCTGGTCGCGGTCTTCCAACCCTGCATAGTTTCGTAAATCGGCTCGCAATCGGCAAGCACGCTCGCGCCGTAAGGCACATCTTCTATCACTTCGCCTCGATGTCTGTATGCGGTGCATATCTTGATCTCTTCAAACTCGTCCAGCACATCTAGCTTCGTCAAAGCTATCGCGTCCAGCCCGTTCAGCATTACCGAATAGCGCACAACTACCGCGTCGAACCATCCCGTCCTTCGCGGGCGACCTGTGACCGCTCCATATTCATTGCCGCGCTTTTGCAGGTAAGCTCCCATCTCATCCAGAAGCTCTGTTGGAAAGGGGCCGCCGCCTACGCGAGTCGTGTATGCTTTGGCTATGCCGAGCGCCCCGGTTATCGACTTCGGCGGAAGCCCAAGACCCGTGGACGCGCCGCCCGCGGTCGAGCTTGATGAAGTGACGAACGGATAAGTGCCGTGATCTACGTCGAGCATAGTGCCCTGCGCGCCTTCAAGCAGTACGGTGCGATTTTCGCGCACGCTCTTATTGATGAAAGACGCCGTGTCGCGAATGAACGGCTTGAGTTGAAGCGCTTCATCAAGAAAGCCATCCGTAGTTGATTCAACATCGAGCGGAGCAGCGCCGAGCGACGCAAGCTCTCGATTCGCGTCTTCGATGTTTCTGCGAATACTTATCGCGCAGAAGATCGGGATAGAGCAGATCGCCCGCGCGAATCCCTACTCGCGCAGCTTTGTCTTCGTAAGCCGGGCCTATTCCGCGCATCGTCGTGCCGACACTGTTTGGGCCTAACCGTTCTTCGCGCACGCGGTCGAGCGCGTTGTGATAAGGCAGTATCAGATGAGCGCGGCTGGAAACGAACAATCGGCCTTCGCAATTCAATGCCCATCTCGCGGAGTTCTTGAAGCTCCGAGTTGAAGGCTTCGGGATTGACGACCGTGCCGTTGCCTATCACGCACTCGCATTCGCTGTGAAGTATTCCCGAAGGAATCAAACGCAGTATGAATTTGCGCTCGCCTATGCGAACGGTGTGGCCTGCGTTGTGGCCGCCTTGATAACGGGCAACGATGTCAAAATGAGGCGCGAGTATGTCAACGACTTTGCCTTTGCCTTCGTCGCCCCATTGAGCGCCGATCACGACTATATTTTTCATAACGGTCAAGCTCACGGTTCCACATTCCAGACGCACCCCTGAAACAGGCCAGGGGAGCCGGTTTCGTGACGAAGCCGGGTTTTGAAATTTGGAACGGAAATACAGGCGCGCATTGACGTGCGCGCCTGTGATTGCGGAGTGATTCAGCGGTTTATAGTTGCGAGCCGCTTTCCGAAGAACAATTATGATTCGAGAGCGCGATCAATCTTCGATTCGAGAGCGCGATCAATCATCCGGGAAATATTTTCCTTCGACGTAGCGCCCACGACGCGGTCGGCCTCGCTGCCGCCTTTAAAAAGAATCAATGTCGGGATGCCTTTGATGCCATAGCGCGGAGGGACTTGAGGATTGTCATCCACGTTCATCTTAACGACTTTTGCGCGCCCCTCGTACTGCTGCGCCACCTGCTCAACCGTAGGCGTAAGCATCTTGCACGGCGTGCACCATTCAGCCCAGAAATCTACAAGTACTGGTTGATCTGATTTGAGAACATCCTGCTCGAAATTCTGATCCGTTACATCATGCATCTTTCGCTTCCTCCCAAAATCTTAAATCTCAAATTTGAGATTTGAAATTCGTTTATGATTATACCGTAGCAGATGCGCCGCGCCGCACCAACCTTTCATAAAGCTCGATGTACTGCCGCGCCGAATGCTCCCAGGAGTGATCGGCGCGCATTCCATTAAGCATCAAGGTACGCCATAACTCGCGGTCGGCATACACCATGAGCGCTTCGTAAGTTTTTTCAAGCAGCCGCTTGGAGTCGTAGTCATAAAACTTGAACCCGTTGCCGCGCTTCATACTGCGATCAAAATTTTCAATCGTGTCGTCGAGTCCGCCAACTGCGCGCACGATGGGCGGCGTGCCGTATTTAAGCGAATACATTTGATTCAACCCGCACGGCTCGAACTGCGACGGCATCATGAACATATCCGAGCCTGCTTCGATTTTGTGCGCAAGCTCGTTTGAAAGTCCGAGATAGACGCCGACCTGATTAGGGCGAGTGTTGCGCAAAGCCTGAAACGTGCGTTCGTACACTTCTGCGCCCGACCCGAGCAGTATGAACGCGACGCCGCGATCAAGCAGTCGCCACGCTATATCAATTATCAGGTCGAAGCCTTTCTGATCAGAAAGGCGCGATATGCAACCTATGACGGGGCGGTCTAAATCTTCCGATAATCCGAATGTGCGCAGCAAATCGCGCTTGCACTCCCGCTTGCCGCTCAGGTCATGAGCCGAATAATGAGCCGCTATGAAATGATCGTTCTCAGGACTCCACTCGTCGTAATCAACACCGTTTAGTATGCCGAACAGATCGTTGCGGCGCGCGCGAAGCAGCCCGTCGAATTTTGCGCCGAACTCAGGCGTTTGAATCTCCTGCGCATAACGCGGGCTGACGGTCGAGATTGCGTCTGAGAAAACGAGGCCCGATTTGAGCGCGCTGGCCGTAGAGTAAAACTCTATTCCGCGATCAGTGTTGTTGAGCCAATCGGGCAGACCGAACTTGCGCTAATTGACGCGGGTCGAACAGGCCGTGAAAAGCCATGTTGTGAATCGTGAACAGCGTGCTTGTTTTTCGAAAGGCCGGGTCTTGGGCGTAGACGGTCTTGAGATAAGCAGGGATCAGGCCCGTCATCCAGTCGTTAAGATGGAAGATGTCGAACTTTTCACCGGAGGCTTTTGCGAGTTCGATAACAGCTCGACTATAAAAAGCGAATCGCTCTGCGTCGTCGCCTTCGCCGTACAGCTTGCTTCTTGAATAGTATTCGGCGGCGTCTATGAAATAGACAGGCACTTTACCTGAATCGTCCAAGTACACGGCTGTTGGGCGAACGCCGAAATTGAATGGCACGGCCAGATCGCCGGGCAATCTTTGGCCTCGGCTTATGATCTTTTCGACGTTGTAGCGCGGCATTACGATTCGGACTTTGTGACCGAGTCGCGCGAGCGCTTTAGGCAGCGCGCCCGCTACGTCCGCAAGTCCGCCCGTTTTCGCGTAAGGAACAACTTCCGTTGCCGCCAGCAAGATGTTCAAACAGGCACTCCCATAGTCGGAAATCTGCAATTCATCAGAATGAAAAATAGTATGTGACGCTCGACGGCATTGTCAAGAAACCGCTGAAAACAGAGGGAGTGAAGGCAGGGTCGTTCAGTTCTACGGGGTTGAATGTAGATTCACCGCAGAGACGCCGCAGGACGCAGAGGGGGCGCAGAGAGTTATGGCCGCGTAGCGGCATATGACTTTAGCCGTGTACTTTAGTGCACGGGAAGCCATGCCCATAATAAAACACGTCGCGCTAGCGACGATTGAGTCCCGGTTCAATCGTCGCTAGCGCGACGTGATGGTCTAAGCTCAAATTATTCCGTGCACTAAAGTACACGGCTACATTCACTCTGCCGCTAACGCGGCCATAAGAGATGATTTCTCTGCGTTCTCTGCGGTGAACAGGTTTTCTAGTCTTCAGGCTGAAACTTCCTGAGGCTGTTTGATGCCGCCATATCGCCGGTCGCGTTTCTGGTATTCGATCAAAGCGCTGAAAAAATCGCTTTCGGAAAAATCGGGCCAGAGCGTCTCGGTCACGTGAATCTCTGAATAAGCAATCTGCCACAGCAGAAAATTGCTGATGCGCGTTTCGCCGCTCGTGCGTATGAGCAGGTCAGGGTCGGGCAGCGAGCGAGTGTAGAGCTTGCTTTCGATTGCCCGGTCGTCAATATCTTCGGGGCTCAATCGCCCTGCGACGGCTTCCTGAACAAGAAGCCGAACGGCGTCTACTATTTCAGCGCGCCCGCCATAGTTGATTGCGATATTCAGCCGCATGCCTGTGTTTTGATAAGTCCCAAGCTCTGCTCTGCGGATTTGTTCGAGCACAGATATGTTCAATCCTTCGCTACGGCCTATCATGCGAAACTGAATATTGTTCTCGCGCAGCGATTTCAATTCTTTGCGCAAAAACTCCGTCAGCAGGTCCATCAGCGCCCGCACCTCAAATCGAGGTCGCTTCCAGTTCTCAGTAGAGAAAGCGTAAAGCGTCAGGCACTTTAAGCCGAGCCGCGCGCCTGTCTCGACCGCGCGTCGCACAGCGTCCGCGCCTGCGCGATGGCCAGCGATGCGCGGCAAAGTCTTTCGCGCAGCCCATCGGCCATTGCCGTCCATTATGATTGCCACGTGAGAAGGAAGCTTCGCCGAGTCTAACTGCCTCAGCAGAGATTCGTTTCTGGTTTTAATATCCGTTGTCAGGTCGAAAAGTCTTAATGCCATATTTTATGAATCCCGTTCCCCAAGCTCTCAAAATGCGCGATGGTACGCCTGCCAGATACCCCGCGTCAACCTCCGCCCACTGGAATGCGGTCTGTTTGATGGGAGCTAAGTTAAAGTTAATCGAATTCTCCGTGAGAAAAATGAGCTAACTATGAGAAAACTGTGAGAAGACGAAAAAACCTCTATATTACTTGAATTATCGGAAGTTTTCGGCTGCCAGTTTCTATAGCCTGTTGCTCCGTTGCCGCTTGCCTGCCCCGGTTATTTACGCCTGACTTCGTCGCGTAATTGCGAAATTTACTTTCCGGGTGAGTCCCGAATCCGGTCAGTATCGCTTCGAGCATGGGCAGCAGGTAAGTGACTCGTTTGGCGCGGATGATCCAGTCCCACATCGGCTCGAATTTCTTCCACCCTGCGGCATAGGCAACGTGTCTGAATCGTTCTTTCACATGGTCTTTCGCCTGCGCGCCTCGAAAAATGGAGCCCCATCGGTAAAAATTTTTGTAAGCTCGCCAGTAACCCGTTTCCAAAGCTTCGGGCGTCATCTTTGCCGGACGATAGACGACGTGGCGAGTGTCGAACAAATCCCAATCATCGCTAGTGATGCGCCCCTGACCGGACATTCTTTTATAAAGCGCTGTGCTCGGATAAGGCGTGAGAATGTGAAACGTAGCCGTCTCGATGCCTTGTTCGATTGCCCATTCAACGGTGCGCTCGAAGACCGATTCGTCATCGTCGTCCATGCCGAACACGAAGCTGCCGTTAATCATCACGCCCGCATCGTGAAGGCGGCGTATGGCTGCCGTATAATCTCGATTCAGATTTTGATGCTTGCTCTGTTCGACAAGATTTTTGGGATTGAGCGTTTCAAATCCGACGAACAAACTGCGAAGGCCGCTTCGGACAGCCTTCTCCAACAAATTCGGAGCGAGCACTGAATTGACAGTGCCTGCCGCCTGCCACAATCGATTCATGCCTTTCATGCCATCGAACAGGGCTGATGCGAAATGAGGATTCCCGAACAGGTGATCGTCCAGGAAATAGAGGTGGCGTCCCGGCAGACGATCAATCTCTGCGAGCGCGTCGTCTACAGTCTGCGTGTAAAAAGATTTGCCTCCTTCAAAGAAAGCCACCTTATAACAGAAGTCGCACGTGTGCGGGCAGCCGCGCGATACGACTATCGAATTGGGCACGAGGTAGAGATGACGTTTGATCAAATCTCTGCGAATCATCGGCATTCCGACCAGGCTTCGCATCACCGACCTGTAAACTTTGCCTGGTCGCCCTGCGCGATAATCTCTCAGAAAGTCAGGCCAGGTATCTTCACCGGGGCCGAGAAAGATTGTGTCTGCGTGACGCGCGGCTTCTTCGGGCAGCGAGGTGACGTGCAATCCGCCGAGCGCCACGTGCGCGCCCTTTCTTCTATAATGATCGGCTATAGCTGTAAGCTCGTTTGGCCGAAGTGATGTAAACCTGAATGACCACAAGATCAGGTTCGTCATTTAAATCAAGCGTCTCGACGTGTTCGTCTTGAAGCGTGATCGAAGCGTCATCGGGCAAGTAGGCCGCCAGTTGCGCCAGCCCCAAAGGCGGAAACAGAGAATATTTGATCGGCCTGAAGAACGGACTTTTAGCTTCGGTCAGCGCGGGCAAGATCATTTTCACTTTCACAAAAAGGTTCTCCCGTAGATCAATCATCGAAATGTTTGTGGCAACCCGAAATGCTCTATTGATCTCTAAGCGCAATGTATCGCACGGCTTCGCAATAAAAATGAGCCAACAATGATAAAGTTGTGAGAAAATCAGACAGGATGAATCAGGTTCAAATCCAGGCCGCGGGCTTTCGCTTCGATAATTTCCATCTCGACGCAGCCAATCGCCAGTTGTGGCGTGATGGAGAGTCAATCGCGCTCAACTCGAAATATTTCGATGTGCTGTTATTGCTTGTGAGCCGCAGCGGTCAACTGGTCGAGAAAGCGCGCATCTTTGAAGAGATATGGTCAGGCGTTTTTGTGACCGATGCCGCGTTGACTCAGTGCATCAAGGACATTCGCCGTCAGCTTGGCGACGATGCTGCGAATCCGCGTTATATCAAGACTGTTCCAAAGCACGGCTACATCTTCATAGGCAACGCGACCGAAGCCGCGCCGAATGAAATGATGGGGGCGGCAAGCGACCTTGAGTTAAGCGATTCAACAGAGATTGATGAATCCAGAAAAGAAGGCGCTGCATCTCTCGATACAGCGCACTTGCGCGCGCCGTCGCAGCCGCGCCCTTACAAGTTTCTCGATTATTACACGGAGCAAGACGCGCGGTTGTTCTTCGGGCGAGAGTTGGAAGTTGAAGCGGTTTGCTCGCAGATTCTCGCGCATCGTTCTTTCATCCTTCACGGTCGGTCGGGCGTCGGCAAAAGCTCGATACTTCGCGCAGGGTTGATGCCGCGACTTAAATCGGAAGGCCATCAGGTCTTCGTCATTCGCAGTTTCACAGACCCGCTTCACCAGATTACGAGCGCGCTTGCCTCTCTCTCTGATCTCGATCAATCGCGTGACGGCGAACCCGATTTGGAAGAATTGATTCGCCCATCTGCCAGCCGCGCTCACGTGCGAGGCGTTATTTTCTTTCTCGATCAGTTTGAAGAATTCTTCACCCTGCTGTCGGAAGAGATGAGGAAGCGTTTCCTCGACGCGATTGGACGATTGGTGGCTTGCGAAACGCTATCGTGTCGGTTGGTCTTTGCGCTGCGCGAGGACTTGCTTGCAGAGATGAGCCAGCTAAAGGCGGCGATACCTGAAATCTTTCATCATGAGTACAGGCTCAAACGACTGAGCCGCAGGCAAGCCGCGCTTGCCATCACAGAGCCTGCGAATGCGGTCGGTTGTCATTACGAAGCGCAACTTGTAACGCGACTGCTTGATGACCTCAGCGACGGCGGTGGCGTTGATCCGCCGCAGTTGCAAATCGTCTGCGACAATATTTATGACTCAAGAGAGGCGTCCGACCAGCTTACCCTCGAAATGTACGAGCAACTCGGCGGCGCATCGCAAATTCTAGCGAGCTATCTTGAGCGCGTATTGCGCCGATTCAACGTTGCAGACCTTGCGGTAGTGAAAGAAATTCTGACCGCGCTGATTTCCGCTTATGGTCTGCGGCTTGTTCTCAGAGCTTCGGAACTCGAAGCCCGCATCAAGAATTCAAGTGACTCATGCGTCAACTTCGACTGATCGTTTGATTGAAGAATTAGTCGCCGCCCGCGTAGTTCGTCGCCGCAGTCAGGACGGCGAAGCATGGTTTGAGCTGGCGCACGACTTTTTAACTCCGGAAGTCTCACGCTGGCTGACAGCCGACCGCGTAGCGTTGAAGCGCGCACGCGGCATCATCGAACGAGCGATGGAAAATTTCCAGTCGCACAAGTTGTTGATAGCTGCAGACGCGCTCGATTTGCTTCAGCCCTTCGGGGAACAGCTTGGCCTGACGGGTGAAGAAGCAGACCTGTTGATGGCGAGCCTTCTTGCTCGCGCAAGGCCCGTGCCTGAATGGTTGATCAAACTATCGCCCTCATCATCTCGCTTGATCATTGACGCGAGCGAGAACGCGGATTCGGAAGTGCGACTGCGCGCGGTCGAAGCAACGCTTTTGTTACGCGGCGACCGGATGCGAGTGTTATTGCGACAACTCGCGCTCTGGGACGAAAACTTGATGGTGAGAAAAGTCGCGAGCATCGCGCTTGCCGATTGGCTTGGCTTGAAAGCGGAAGAGGTTCTTTCATCCAGCGCAGAAGATGAGAGCGCGGGAATTGTGCGTCGCGCCATCAGCCTCTCGATGATCCGAGATTACGACAAGCGGATGATTGATCTTTCGCGCCTGTCAATTCCTGTGATCTTGCTCGTGATAGGCGGATTGATGTGGGTGCGCCTTCGCAGAGGCGGGGCGGAGATAGTGCGGCAGGGAGTTGGCGGAATGCTTGGCGGCGGGGCATCTGGATTCGTCGGCGGGATGATATTGAGCATAGGGCTTTCGGCTGCGCGCCGGGCGACGGTGGTCGAGGCTACGGAATTATTCATGGTTCTTGCCAGTCTCGGCTCAGTCATAGGCGCAGTGGGCGGAGTAGGCGTCAGTTTCGGGATGATCTCTGCCGCGCGCGTGGCTTATCGTCATAGTCGCTGGTGGTCTGTGGTAGGCGGCGCGGCTGGCGGCGCTTTTGTCGGAGGAAGCTCAAAGCTGCTCGGCGTTGATACTGTTAAAGCATTGTTCGGCCAAACCCCGACAGGAATAACCGGCGCATTCGAAGGCGCTGTGATCGGGTTGGGCGTATCGCTCGGCGCTGTGCTGATAGCCGTTGTCTGGCCGCGCGCAGGAGTCTGGCAAAAAGTGCTGGGCGCAAGTTTGGGCGCAATGTGCGCGGGCGTGTTACTGACTGTTATAGGCGGAAACCTCTTCAGCGGGAGCCTCGAAATAGTAGCGCAGTTGTTTACGAACTCGCAGATAAGAATGGAGCCTCTAGCGCCTTATTTCGGCGAAGTCCATTTCGGCCATACATCTCAAATCATTTCCGGCGCGATTGAAGGATTACTATTCGGCGCAGGCGTGATGAGCGGCATAGAGTTCTTCGCTCGCGCTGATAGTGAAAACGCGGAGTCAAGTTCGACTAACTCCAGAGCGTGATTTGCCGGTGAACGATGATTATATTAGAAAATGGAAATGATTGTTTCAACTATCGCATAGTCGGCATTGCCGTTCATGAAAATTCTGTTCTTTTGCATCAAGGCGAAGGGGAAGCCTTCTGGACGTTTCCAGGTGGCAGAGCGGAGTTTGGAGAATCCGCTGAACAGACGCTCAAGCGAGAGATGAAGAGAAGAAATCGACGTTGAAGTTGAAGTTGTTCGTTTACTCTGGTTCGTCGAGACATTTTTTCAACTTATGCCGGTAAGCAATTTCATGAAATAGCTCTTTACTTTTTAATGCGACTTCCAGCTACTGCAGATACATCGTCGAGCCGGGTTCATTTCAAGGTGAAGAGGAAGCTATGAAATTAACATTTCAATGGTTCCCACATCAGCTAGAAGTGTTATCCAGTTTGCCTTTGCTGCCTTCATTTTTACAAACCGGGCTTCAAGCGCTGCCCGAATCAATGCAGCATGTCGTTCACTATGGCAAGTAAAAACGACAGGGGATTCACCGCAGAGACGCAGAGAGCGCAGAGGAGGCGCAGAGTAATAATAGTTTTTCTCTGCGTAATCTCTGCGTCCTTTGCGTCTCTGCGGTGAACAGTTTCTAAATTCAATTCATTGGAGGAGTCGCTTTGCTTTACATGATAGTTGAGCATTTCAAGAATCAAGACCCTGTTCCTGTCTACAGTCGCTTTCGTGAGCAAGGCCGCAGGCTTCCTCAGGGATTGCAATACGTGTCAAGTTGGGTAGATGAAAAGCTCGACCGTTGCTTTCAACTCATGGAGACGGATGATCGCAAGCTTCTCGATGAATGGATCGCCAGATGGAATGACCTTGCTGAATTCGAGGTCTACCCGGTCATCTCTTCGCAGGAGGCCGCAGAGAAAGTTTCACAGCGTAAATCGTAGAATGGTGAATGTCTTCCGTGTTCAGGCCGGTCCTTCTATATCGCTCACCACCTGTTCCGCTCGGTTCGTCTCAAGCTCGTCCCATATCAGCACGTTATGAGTTTCTCTGAGCAGCAACGAGCCGACTATGAATGTGAAGGCGGCGACCACTATCGGATAATAGAGACCGGCGTAAATATTTCCTGTCTTTGCCACGACCGACAACCCGATGAGCGGAAGCAGTCCGCCGAATATGCCGTTGCCTATGTGATAAGGCAGCGACAGCGCTGTGTATCTGATCTTTGCCGGGAATGCTTCGACCAGGTAAGCGGCGATGGGGCTGTAAACCATCGTGACGAATATTAACTGGATGAACACAAGCAGGATTAATTTCTGCGCGATTGTGTTGCTAATCAGGCTGGCGAAATCTGTGTAAGGGAGAACCTCTTTAGCTGGCTGCAACGCGCCGTCTACCATTGTTAGCGGCGTAAGGCTGATAGCGCCCGACACAGGGTTTGTCTGTGATGAGGCAGTAACTACTTCAGAGCCAGCCGCCTTTTGCATCGCCTTGTAGATCGGCAGATAAGAGATGGCGGCGAGCAAACAGCCAATCATCATGATCTTTTTGCGCCCGACGCGGTCTGAAAGCGCGCCGAACAGAATGAAGAACGGCATGCCGAGCAGTAACGCAGAGGCGATGATGTAGTTGGCCGACGTAGCGTTGACGCTGAGAATCGTCTGCAAGTAAAACAGCGCATAGAACTGCCCCGTGTACCACACGACCCCTTGACCTGCGGTCGCGCCGAAGAGTGAAATTAAAACCAGCTTCAGATTCTCCCAATGCGCGAACGCTTCTTTGAGCGGCTTAGCCGAAGTCATCCCAGCGCCTTTGATGTGTTGAAAAATAGGCGATTCTTTCATGCGTAGCCGCATATACAACGAGACGCCGACAAGCAAGATCGAGATGAGAAACGGAATGCGCCAGCCCCACGCGCGAAAAGCCTCTTTGCTCATCGTGTTCTGCACGGCGAGAATGACGGCCAATGACACAAACAATCCCAGCGTCGCCGTTATCTGAATGAAGCTTGTATAAAATCCTCGCTTCCCGTCCGGCACGTGCTCTGCGACATAAACGGCAGCGCCGCCATACTCGCCGCCGAGCGCCAGCCCTTGCAGGACTCGGATGAACAAGAGAATGATGGGCGCAGTCACACCGATTGTTGCGTAGGTCGGAAGCAATCCGATGAGAGCCGTCGCGCCGCCCATGATTAACAGCGTGACGAGAAACGCATACTTGCGCCCGATCAGATCACCGATGCGCCCGAAGAAGAGTGCGCCGAACGGTCTGACTACGAAGCCCACAGCGAACGTAGAGAGGTAAGCAATGAGCGCGAACGGCTCGTTGCCTGCGGGGTAAAAGAGTGGCGAAATGACTGTGGCGAGACTGCCGAAGATGTAAAAGTCGTACCACTCAATCATGGTTCCGACAGATGACGCGGCAATCACCTGCCAGATTTTATAATCTTTACTCGTGTCAGCGACAGACTTCTCGACTGACAAGTTGTCTTGGCCCATCGCTGATTCCTTGTTCCTCTATTTCGACTTATCGCCCGCCTTCGGGGCCTCTACCGTGTAATCGATAAAGCCGTTCATCATCTCGTCCCAGGTCTGCTCGCCGAATCGAACGGCTTTTGTCGGGTCGGGATTGAGCGGGTTCTTCGTCGAATTATCATAGTGCGCAACGACTTCGATTCGAGTGCCTTTAGGCATCGGCAATGATTGTTTCGGGTAATAGTAGACTTGCCAACTGAAATCGTATCGCGGAATGTAGAGCAATGTCTCAGTGCGGCCATCAGGATAGACGGCTTTGTAGATGATGTCTTTCCCGCGCAGGTGCATATGAGGCATAAAGCTTATGATCCGCGCGTCCTGCTCGAATTCGTAGCTCGCCTTGATTTCGTGATTTTGTGCGCCGGGCGGAATCGTGAACCTCGTATCGAAGGCCGCCGTCGTAACGATCATCTTTTGCACAGGTTCTTTTGCAAAGATCAATCCGAGATAGGAGCGGTCTGTAGCCTCTTTGCCGTTGGGAGTGTAGTGCAACTGGAATATAAGTTCCGAACCTGCCTTTATCAATTTCGCCGTGCCCGGTTGAGCGACGAACGGAGTCTGCCCCGGCGAAAGCGCGCCGAGTAAACCCTCGCCCAGATCGAGCTTCTTGGATGGTTTGTAGCCCGGCTCGCGAACATAGACGACTATGTGATGGACGACCGAAAGATTTCCGGCGCGGGCTTCCATCGCGTGAATGTAGCGATCCTCTTTGAAGTTCGTCGGCACGCGGAAGTATTGATAAGGAATCGCGCCTTCTGCCGGAACGGTGAACTCGGTCGGCATCTGAAAGATCACGTCCGGCTCGCCTATCTGCCAACCGGAAGGAAATTTCGGCATCGGCGGCAGGTCTTTAGGGTTGCCCTCTTTGGCTCCGGCATCAACCCATGCCACGATAGCGTCAATCTCTTTCTGGCTCATTCGGCGATCATTCGACCAGTGCCCAAAGCTTGGGTCTGGATGCCACGGAGGCATTTCGCGCGTGATTACTTTTTCGCGAATCGCTTTTGCCCAGGGCCGAATCTCTTTGTAATCCACAAGCGACATCGGCGCGATCTCTCCCTGTCTGTGACAGTTCGAGCAGTTTTTATAAATGATCGGGGCGATGTCTTTTGTGAAAGTAAGCGCCGTGCCCCGTTCAACCGAAGCCGAGCTTTGTGTGCTGTCGGCAAACATAAGGCAGAAAAACAGAGCTAACAGAATAGGCAGAAAGAAGATTTTTTTCACAGGTCACCTCGCGCGTTCAGGCTGAGTTAATCAGTCATCAGTGAATTAACTTGAGAGTAAGCGATTGCTCCACTGGCGAGGAGATTCTAGCCACACGGATTGAGCAAGTCAATTCAAGGTGATGGGCTATCGGTTATACTAATGACGTGGATCGAAGAATCAGTCAGGAGGTATTGAATGAAAGCAGTTTGGCATGACGCGGTTATAGCTCGAAAGCGACGACACGATTGTAGTAGAAGGGAACCATTATTTTCCGCCCGAAGCGATCAATCGAGACTACTTCAAAGCAAGCGACACGCACACGACTTGCCCGTGGAAAGGCGAGGCGAGTTACTACGACGTGGTTGTCGAAGATCAAACAAACAAGGATGCTGCGTGGTACTATCCGCAGCCTAAAGAAGCCGCCGGACAGATTAAAGACTACATCGCCTTTTGGAAGGGCGTAAAAGTCGAATGATGCGCGAATGAGTGTTCTGCCAGCGCTGAAAGAGACATCAGATCGTTTGCCGCATAGCGGCAGTTTGAATTTAGCCGTGTACTTCAGTGCACGGAAAATATCGAGCAAGAGATTTAGCGTCGCTCGCGCGACGAGCAGAAGGATTTTGTTTGACGGATTCCCGGCCTTAAAAGACCGGGCTAAATTCATAGCGCCGCTACGCGGCGGATTCATTACATGCTTCATCTATAGACAGGTCGCCCCTACGGGGCTGAGTTGTCGCCCGCGTTTTTCATTTCTTCTTTGAGCAGACGCAAATTGTTTTGAGCCATTTTGGTATTTGGATGGCCGTCGCCTAAGGATTCCCCAAAAATGTGC
Source organism: Blastocatellia bacterium (assembly GCA_963726785.1). Lineage (GTDB taxonomy): Bacteria > Acidobacteriota > Blastocatellia > UBA7656 > UBA7656 > DATEKX01. The sequence continues at coordinate 673,367 of CAVSDJ010000010.1, read as the reverse complement.
AACGCACGTTCGTAGAGAGCCTTCGCCCCATCAAGGTCGCCTTGCGCTCTCAGCACACCACCGAGATTGTTAAGCCGAATCGCCACACCGGGATGATTGAGGCCAAGTCTGACTTCACTAATGGTAAGGGCACGTTCATATAGAACCTTCGCGCCTGCTAAGTCTCCCTGCCCTCTCAGCACATTGCCGAGATTGTTGAGCCGAATTGCCACAGAGAGATGATCGGGGCCGAGCGTCGCTTCACCAATGGCAAGGGCACGTTCATATAGAACCTTCGCGCCAGCAAGGTCGCCCTGATCTTCCAGCACACCGCCGAGATTGTTAGCGAAGATTGCGACTTCAGGATGATCAAGGCCGAGCGCTGCTTCATCAATTGCAATAGCACGCTCGTAGAGAGCCTTCGCGCCAGCAAGGTCGCCCTGCGCTCTCAGCACATTGCCGAGATTGTTAAGGGTAATAGCAACATCAGGATGATTGGGGCCGAGCGTCACTTCATCAATGGCCAGAGCGCGCTCATAAATTATCTTTGCCTGTGCGTATTCTGTGCGGGCACTCAGGTAAAGACCTATCTGATTAAGCAATCGCGCAGTTTTATTTGAGGTAAACTCGAATTGCTTCAGCGTGTGATAAAGCTACTGATGCGTGCGGCAATAGAGATGAGCAAAGCGGCCACGTTCGCACATCATCGCTGTCATGCGGAAAAGAAGCATTCACTAGGTGCACGGCAATCCTGCCCATTGCTTGAATTCTTCTTCACTCATTGCGTGACGGATGACCGCTTGCACTAGGCGATGTATCGAGATGGTTCTCGTTTTCAACTTCGATTAGCGAATATTTCCGCAATACCGCAAATGAATCATCGAGCAGTACTGGATTAGTTGCAGTCGCCGCCAGTGATTTGGGCAATTCTGCTGCGCCTTCGGTTATCATCATTCACCGGAATATCATCCGGCGCGAAGAAGGCGAATAGTCGCAGCAACTCGGCGGCGGCGGCATTTTCTTCTTTGACATTTTGAAATGAAATATCCCAAGTTGTCGCTACTGTATCGGGATACTCGGTTGACGGCTTGCCACGCTTCAACAACTCAAGCTGTCGCTTCTAGAACAAGTCAAGATAACGAGCCAGCGTGGAGCCGCTCGTTTCGATGTATGCACTTGCTTGCTCCAACGCTAGAGGAAGACAGCCGACCGCTTCGGCTAATTTCTTTGCCGTTACTTCGTCCTGACTCTCTGTTCGTTTGAGCAAGAACTCTATCGCTTTATCCAACGGCAATGATGTTACCGGAAGCGACTTTGCTACTCCTGCCCAGATTGGATTGCGCGATGTGATGATGATGTGCCCCATGCCGCCGCGTGGGATGTAGTCGCGCACTGACTCCGCATCTTCTGCATTGTCGAATATCATCAACCAGCCGCGATTATGCCGCAACCGTTCTTTCACCGCTTCGACAATGACGCGCTGTTCCGTTGCTTCTTTCTCAGATAAATTGAGCTTCACAGCGAGGCCCGCGTAATCGCTCGCAAGCGTCACTGTGTCTTCCGAGCGTATCCACCATACAATGTCGTAATCCTTGCCGTGACGATAAGCATACTCGACGGCGAGTTGAGTCTTGCCTACGCCACCGAGTCCGTGAATCGCTCGTGCAGCCACGAGGGCCGCTGTTTCGCCTGCTACAAGCGAAGCACGCAATGCTGCAAGTTCGTCTTCGCGTCCTGTGAAGTTCTGGTTGCGAAGATGAGGAATGTTCCATATCGCAGGCATTGCGCCGGGGAAGCGCGGCTCGCTCGCAATCGTGCGTGAAGGAGGGAAGTCCGGCTCTTTGTCAGGCTTTGCACGACCACGCTTCACGCCGTCAAGCAAAGCTCGCTTGGCCGTTGCTTTATCGAGCTTGAACAGGTCAATGTAAACTATCGGGTGTAGCAAGCCTTTTAGTTCGCATTCGCGAACGCGTACTGGCAGCAGTGTACCTTTTTCACCAGTCGGGTCTTGCGCGAACGCGGCGGCCCATTCCGGCTGTGTGTATAACGCCGTGAGATAGTCGGGCGACAGCACGGCTATTGTGCGCTCAGCTCCGGTTGCGCGTTGCATATCGAGCACGAAGTTCCCGCCGGGCCTGAAATCCCATGCTTGTATGATAACCTCGTGGCCTTCTGCTTCCAGTTGCCACGCTATCCATTCGGCCCACGCGCGATCTGCTTTGTTGTAGCTGATGAAGAAATCTTTCATCGTTCTGTGCTGGCTTGCTAAGGTAACACATACCGCTCAGTGCGACAAAGAAAATGTCTATTCACCGCAGAGGCGCAGAGAGCGCAGAGGATGCGCGGAGGTTGAGCAAATATAAAACTCTCTGCGCCCACTCTGCGTACTCTGCGCCTCTGCGGTGAACTCTCTCCTTCGATAATCCGAAAAGTTTGCATTCAAGTATTTTTCTCCGCCCTGATGTCTCTCTTGTAATAGCGAAGTCTCGCCTCCTGCGGCTTTTGGCAATCGAGCCGTGCTGGGCGAGGCATTTTACGAAGTAGGATCAGTTAATTGAGGAGAATAACCATCATGAAGATAAAACGAACGATAGACAGTTGGGTATGGACTGTTGCACTTGCACTGATGGTTTTGCCCATGGCGGGGCTTTATTCGTTCTTGTCATCTCCGCAGGAGGTAAGAGCGGACAGTGTTGAGCATGCGACGCGAGTTTCTCAGTTAGCCAAACAGCTAGCGCGGGAAATCGGAAAACTGGACAAAAAAGGGGGCTTCGAGCTTGCCGCGCATGTGCTGTCGGTGCATAGCAAAATCCCAGCCCACGAATTGCTAGGGCGCGGCGTGAAGTTGAAACAACTGAGCACAGCCGCGATGGTAGCAAGAATCACGGGGCAGAATCTCGATGATGTAAATGGACACCTTTCATCGGGAGTCACTACCGAAGAAATAATGACGAACTCAGGTTTGGATAAGCAGGAAACTTCCAAACTGCTGACTGCGGCTATCGTCGGCATTCAGCGCAACCTCAGCAACGCTAAGAATGCGCTTCTGGATTCGGACGGCGACGGATTGCCTAACGCAATGGACCCTGATGTTGATAACGATGGATTGCTGAATCAGGACGATCAGGACATTGACGGCGACGGGTCGTTGAATGCTGCGGACGAAGATATTGACGGCGACGGCATGGAGAACGGTCTCGATGACGACACAGACGGAGACTCAATCGCTAATTACGACGACGACGACATAGACGCTGACTCCGTAGCCAACGCGGTGGATGATGACAGAGATGGCGACGGCGTCTTAAATGCAAGCGACGGAGATGCTGACGGCGACGGCATAAACGACGACAACGATGGCTTCCAGACTATGGACAAGGGACATGGAGGAGGCGACGACGATGACGACGATAACGGCAACGGCAACGGCAATGCCAATGGCAACGGCAACGCGAATGGAAATGCCAATGGCAACGCTAACGGCAATAACAACGCGAATGGCAACGCTAACGGAAACGCCAACGGGAATGCTAACGGCAACGCTAACGGCGAACGGCAATGCAAACGGCAATGCCAATGGTAACGCTAACGGTAACGCCAATGGCAACGGCAGCGCCGGTGTGGATGCCAGTTTCAGTGGCCGCGTAGAAAACATTCCGTCTCAACTGCTCGGCACTTGGATAATTAAGGGCCGCCCGGTTATCGTCACTCAATCAACAAGCCTCAAAGGCAATCTGCGCGTCGGAGTGAAAGCGAAAGTCACAGCCTTCGTTCGCTCTGATGGTTCTATCCAGGCTTCCAAGATCAAAAAGAAATGATCTGACGCAAGCTTAACTCTGAGGGATGGACGACCATCCCTCAGACTCTTTCACTCTGATTGAAAAGAGAAAATTTCAATGACCGAATCTAAAGATTTAATTTCAGGCATAACACCGCAGGTATTAGACCGAGCGCGAGTTGATTGGCTGACGCACGCGGTTGTGGCGTTCATCTTTTCAGGCGTTATGCTGGCCTACATTCAATTCGCGGGGCCGAACATCGTTGATTATGACGGCTACTATCATATCAAGACAGCCTACCTGATTCGCGAACAGGGATTCGTCGCTCAACTTTCCATGGCTGAAGTTTACGATTCTCGACGAAGCGCATTACACAGACCATCACATGCTTTTGCATGTTCTGCAGATGCCGTTTACTTTTATCGGCGACCTTCGATTGGCGGCCAAACTGTCGCCAATATTTCTAGCCGCATTTGCTTTCGCAATCTTTTATCTAATCCTTAGGCGTTATGAAATCGGCTATCCGCTATTGTGGCTGATTGTATTGTTCGCTTCATCAAGCCCGTTTCTTTATCGCATGAGCATGGCTCGCGGCCAAAGCCTCAGCCTCGCGCTTCAACTGATCGCTTTTCATTTGATAATGAAGCGCGATTGGAAGTGGCTCGCAGTACTGACCGTCGATTTTCGTCTGGTCGTATAACGCATTCCCTCTAATGATCCCTCTCGTCCTGTTCGGAGTCGTCGCGCATTTCATCACTGAGAAAAAGATCGAATACAAGTCGGTGCTTGCTGTCGGCGCAGGCATAATTGCGGGACACGTAATCAATCCGTATTTTCCGAATAACATCCTGTTCATCCGCGATCACATAATTCCAAAGCTGTTCGCTACGGAGTATCAAATCACGGTGGGCACGGAATGGTATCCGTTCAACTCGTGGGCGCTGGTAACGATGTCGCTTGTGGCGATTCTATGTTACGCAGGCGGCATTCTCTTGACCGACCGCGCAGAGTGGAAGCAGGACAAAGCGCGGCTCTTCTGGTTTCTCGTCTCAACGATGTACCTGATTTTGTTATTCAAGTCGCGCCGCTTCGTAGAGTATTTCCCGCCCGCGTCCGTGATGTTTCTCGCGTTCTCCGCGCGCGAGCGTTTGAAGAATCTCGACTGGACTCTGGCTTTTGGAAAGAGAGCGCGAGCCGTCGCCGCCGTGAGTATCAGCATCGCGTTCTGGTTTGCGGCTTATTCAACGATTCACAGCAGCCAGAAAAGACATCGCCAGCGAGCCTGCGACCGTCGCATACAAAGGCGGCGCGGAATGGCTGGCTGCGAAATACTCCGGCAGGTTCAACAGTCTTTCACACGGACTGGGATGATTTCCCGAAGCTGTTTTTCTACAACACGCATAACACATACATACTCGGGCTTGACCCTGACTTCATGCGCTTGAAGAACGCGCCGTTGTATTACAAATACGAAGATGTGACTCAGGGAAGAGTTCGAGATATTGAAGATACTATTCGCGAAGAATTCGGCTGCGAATATGTTTTCACTGATAACGAGCATCGCGAATTCATCAACATCGCAAATCAGAGCCCGCGAATGCAGAAAGTTTTTTCTGATCGCTATACGACCGTTTACCGAATACTGGAGAAAGCTCCGCAAACGCAATCATCAATAATCGCAGGAGGGTGCAGTCATGACAAGTCTTTCAATCGTTCTTCCCGCTTACAATGAAGAAGCGAATGTCGAAAACTCGATCAATGAAGTTTCAACAGTGGCTCAAGCTCTTGGCAGTAGAGCACGAAATCATTCTGGTTAACGATGGCAGCACGGACCGCACGGGCGAAGTCGCTCGCGCGATTGGCAGACCGCATTCCGAATTTGCGAGTCGTTGAACATTATCCAAATCGCGGGTACGGCGGAGCGTTGAAAGCAGGATTCGCTGCCGCCTCGAAAGAGTTGATCACGTTTTTTCCAGCCGACAAACAGTTCGATTTCAACGAGGTCGAACAACTGTTGAAGCGAATAGAGGAAGCGGACATAGTATGCGGCTATCGAGCCAACCGGCGCGATAACATTATCCGCAAGCTCAACGCCTTTGGCTGGAAGATGGTCGTTAGATTGCTATTCGGTCACCTGTGTCGCGACATAGATTGCGGCTTCAAAGTTTTTCGGCGCAGTATACTTTCTCAGGTGAACATAGTTTCTAATGGCGCGATGGTTGACACGGAATTGCTGGCTGGCGCGCGAGGCGCGAGGATTTAATATCGCCGAAGAACCGCTGACTCATCTGCCGCGAACAGCGGGCGAAGCTACAGGCGCAAATCTCGTGGTCATCGTCAAAGCGTTTCGTGATCTTGTCAGGTTCTGGTTGCGGCTCAATCATGAAATTCGAGAGGAAAAGCAAGCGTATCAAGTCAGCCTTGCGGTTCGTTACTACTTAAAGTCAATTTCACCGCAGAGGACGCGGAGGGTACGCAAGATATAACTCATCGCCTACTCTGCGCCGCGTCCTCTGCGGTCAACAGGTTTTATCTTCCAACGGATTTACCAATTCAGCCTGCCCATGCTACCTTCCCGTTGAGTGCCCGAATAAGAGTGAAGAGGTGATTGATGGAAGCTCTCTGGCATGATCTGTGTTACGGCATTCGCATGCTGACAAAGAACATCGGCTTTACGGCTGTGGCCGTGTTGTCACTGGCCATCGGCATTGGCGCAAACTCTGCTATCTTCAGCGTGACTGATGCCCTTTTGCTGCGCCCCTTGCCTTATAAAGATGCAGAGCGATTAGCCATCCTCTGGAATCGCTCGCCCGGTTTGAACATCGAACAAGATTGGTTTTCGCTCGGCCAGTATCTTGACATCAAGATTGAAAACAAAGTCTTCGATCAAGTAGCCGTCACGCTCGGAGGAAGCTTCAACTTCACAGGACAGGGAACGCCCGAACACGTCGAGGGTGCGCGCGTCTCTTCTTCGCTCTTTCCGCTCTTGAGCGCTCAAGCGTCGCTCGGACGCGTCTTCTTGCCGGAAGAAGATGAGAAAGGCAAGCCGCAAACCGTGATTTTAAGTCATGGCTTCTGGCAGCGCCGCTTCGGCTCTGACTCCCGATGTGATTGGAAAAACGCTGACACTCAATGACAAGAGCTATTCAATCGTCGGTGTGATGGCGGCGGATTTCTCTTTGAATAAAGAAGTGATGCCAACGCTCAATGGCATTCAAAGGTCTGATGTGCTGCTGCCTTTGCCGTATGAGCGAAGGTGATCGCGCCAGTCGAGGCGGGGAAGATTATAATATCTTCGCTCGTATGAAACCCGGCGTTACCGCCGCGCAGGCGCAGGCCGACATGGACACGTTAGCCGAACAGATGAAGCAGCAATACCCGGAGAATTATCCGGCAGAAGGACGGCTCACAATCAGCGTGGTTCCATTGCTCGAACAAGTGGTAGGCGAATATCGCCTGGCGCTGTATGTGCTTTTTGGCGCGGTCGGTTTTGTATTGCTGATCGCCTGCGCCAACGTTGCCAACCTGCTGCTTTCCCGCGCAGCAGTGCGACAAAAGGAAATAGCTATTCGCGCCGCAGTGGGCGCAAGCCGACTTCGCATACTAAGACAACTGCTTACCGAAAGCGTGATGCTTGCGCTCGCGGGAGGGCTGGTGGGACTGGTGCTCGCAATTATGTGCGTCAAAGTGCTGCGCGTGTTCGGCCCGGAAAACATTCCTCGCCTGAATGAAGTAGGCATAGATGGCCGAGTGATGGCGTTCACATTTTTCATTTCGCTTCTGACCGGCATCGTTTTCGGACTGGCTCCGGCGCTGCGAGCTTCACGAGTTGATTTGAACCAGGTGCTCAAAGATGGTGGCCGCAGTTCGGGCGGCGGTGTGGGCCATCAACGGATTCGCAAACTGCTGATAATATCGGAAGTCGCTTTGTCGCTGGTTCTTCTGATTGGGGCTGGCTTGCTGATTCGCAGCTATCAACGCATAGTCAATGCCAGTCCGGGTTTCAATCCGCACAATGTTCTTTCACTGCGATTGTCACTGCCCTGCCGCGCGGTATTCGACGCCTGATTCCGTTTTCTCTTTTTACAAACGTCTTGGTGAAAGAGTAAAAGAGTTGCCGGGAATCGAATCGGTCGGGATGAATTTCTTTTTGCCGTTGAGTTCAAACTCGGCTGCGTGGGGGCCGATCACTATCGAAGGATACGTGCCGAAGACAGCTTCGGAATTGATCATCTCTAACGAGCGTTTCATCAGCCCTGACTATCTGCGAGTGATGGGCATTCCGCTCGTCAAAGGAAGAGATTTCGATGAGCGTGACATCAAAGGCGCGCCGGAAGTCGTTATTGTCAATGAAGAGTTGGCCAACCGCTTTTGGGCCGGTGAAGACCCCATCGGCAAGCGAATTCAACGCGGAGGTAAAGGCCCGTGGCGAAAGGTTGTTGGCGTAGTCCGTGATGAAAAAGAATTCAGCCTTGAAAACGAGCCGCCAATCACTCTCTTTCATCCTATAGAGCAGTTCACCATAGGAAGCCGTTATTTTGTCGCTCGCACATCTACCGACTCGGCTCCAAATGATTTCCGCAGTCACCGAAGAGATTCGCGCCCTTGACCCGGAACTGCCTTCTTATGATGTCAGCACGATGCAGCAGCGGCTATACGACGCATTAGCGCGGCGACGCTTTTCGATGTTCCTGTTAGGCGTGTTTGCTGCTTTCGCCGTTGTGCTTGCAGCCATCGGCATCTACGGAGTCATGACGTACTGGGTAAATCAGCGAACTCATGAAATCGGCATTCGCATGGCGCTGGGAGCCGGGCGGCGAAACATCCTGCAACTCGTCATACGACAGGCGTCGGTTCTGGTCTCAGTAGGCATCATTGCAGGACTGGCGGGCGCATTCGCATTGACTCGCGTCATGTCGAGTCTGCTTTTTGGAGTCAGCGCCACAGATCGATTTACGTTCATCGTGATCTCGCTTTTGCTGGCAGCCATAGCTCTGCTTGCAAGCTATGTCCCTGCGCGCCGCGCCACGAAAGTAGACCCGATAGTTGCGCTCAGGCATGAATGAATATGGAAATTGTACGGCCTTATCTAACGGGTGTAATATCCACGCGGTTGTAATTCGCAAATCACTACATCAACTTTACGAGGAGTTTTCCATGACACGACTCTTTGCCTGTTGTTTTGTTTTAACGATGTGCGCTCTGTCCGCTTCAGCGCAGGAATCGCAAGAATGCGTGGACGCGAAAGCAAAAGCTACGCGGCTCGAAACCCGGCTGCAAGACTGGCCTTTTCTGGGACGCTATCGCGATATGAACACGAAAGTTTTGCCTCCTGGCAAAGACGAAGAGCGTGTCGTCTTCTTTGGCGATTCGATTACAGACTCATGGAAGCTGATAGATTACTTTGCAGGCAAGCCATACGTAAATCGCGGCATCGGCGGGCAAACCACTCCTCAGATGCTGATCCGCTTTCGGCCTGATGTGATTCGATTGAAACCCAAAGTCGTGGTCATTCTTGCAGGCACGAACGACATCGCAGGCAACACGGGGCCGATGACGTTGCAAGCAATCGAAGACAATCTCGCATCAATGGCCGAGCTTGCTCGCGCCAACGGCATCCGCGTAGTGCTGGCTTCGCTGCTCCCCGTGAGCGACTATGAGAAAAACAGAGATGCGAAACCGATCATTCAAACTACGCGCAGACCGCCCGATCAAATAAAAGCTCTCAACGAATGGATAAAGAAATACGTGACCGAAAATGGATTGACTTATCTCGATTATTACTCGGCCACTGTGGATGAAAAAGGATTCCTGAAAGATGAATTGAGCAACGACGGGCTTCATCCAAACAGCAAAGGTTACGAAGTGATGGCCCCGCTTGCCGCGCAAGCCGTAGCCTCGGCTCTGAAAAAGAAGAAGTAGCCTCGAAAGTTATTTCGCCTTTTTCTCGAAGCTACGCTTCGAGTATGACCTGCGCCATCGCAACGTCGCGCGAGTGCGTCAGAGAAAGATGAGCTTTTCGAGCGCCGCGCTCGCCGAAGAGTTCGAGCGCGCGCCCTCGCAGTCGTATTTCAGGCACACCCGTTCCCGCGCGAATCACCTCTATATCGCGCCAGGCCACGCCTTCACCCCAGCCGGTTCCGAGCGCTTTCATCACTGCTTCCTTTGCGGCAAACCTTGCGGCATAACTTTCAAGCCGTGACGCTCGGCCTTCGCAATATTCAATCTCGGCTTCGGTGAAGACGCGCGAGCGGAACCGTTCGCCCCGTCGCGCGAAGACCTCTTCCATGCGCGATATTTCCACTATGTCGATTCCTATCGCTACGATCATCTTTGCTCTTAACAAAATCAGACTTCTACTTCTACCAAATCCTGCGCGAGCAATGTATCAGGAAAGATGGCGCGAGCCTCTTCGACGAGCGGCGTAACGTCAGCATAGCGCGTGCTGTAATGCGTGATCAGCAATCGCCGCGCGCCCGCGTCGCGCGCTATGCGCGCAGCCTGCGCCGCCGTCGAATGTCCGTAATTGCGCGCTTCTTCCGTGAGTTCTTCCGTGTATGTCGCTTCGTGAATCAACAAGTCAACATCGCGCGCGAGTTTGATCGTTCCATCAAAAGGTCGCGTGTCCGTGCAGTAAGCCATAGCCTTGCCCGCGCGCTGCGGCCCCAGCACTTCGGCTGATTCAACTACGCGGCCATCGCTGAGTTGAATCGATTCGCCCAACTGCAATCGTCTGAACATCGGCCCTTCGGGAACGCCCAGTTCGCGCGCGCGCTCAAGATTGAAGCGACCGGGGCGCGGGTGCTCCTGCAAACGATAGCCGAGAGCAAACAGGCGATGGTCGAGCGGGTGCGTAGTCACAGTGTAATCTGCCGCTTCGTAAACAGTCTTAAGATCGTTTACGGGGCCGATCTCTCGGACTTCGAGCGGATAATTGATGAAGAGAATTTTCAATCGCGCCAGCGTATCAAGGTATTCGTTTATGCCCGGCGGCCCGACAAGCGTCAACTCGCGCGTGCGGCGATCCAGCCCCATAGTTGAAAGAAGCCCGGATAAGCCGTTGAAATGATCGCCGTGCAAATGCGTGATGAAAATAGCAACAAGTCGGCTGGGATTAAGTCCCGCGCGAGCGATCTGCGTCTGCGTCCCTTCGCCACAATCAAACAGCAGCCACTCGCCTTCGCGCGCAACGGCAAGCGCGCTGACATTGCGCTTGAGCGTGGGCTTGCCCGAACTTGTTCCCAGCGGAATAACTCTCATCAGCCATTTACAATATCATATTGAAGCAATCAACAATACCGCACACATAATAGGATGCTGGCATCAGTGTCGCTGGTCTGTTAGACTCTTCGGGTAATTGACAACCTCTGGTTTTGGAGAATCACAACATGAAATTTGCGAGAATATTTTCTGCGCTTGCGCTGGCTATAATAATGGCGAGCACGGCGGCGGCGCAGCAACCTCAACAGGAAGGCGGGCCGAAACTGGCAATAGAATCGTTCACACACGATTTCGGCGAGGTCAAAGCTGGAACGCCGCTGCGCTATACATTCAAGATCAAGAACGAAGGCAAAAGCGATCTTTTAATTCAGAACGTCGCCCCCAGTTGAGGGTGTACCAAAGGCGACTTTGACAGAGTCGTGCCTCCTGGTAAGGAGGGAAAGATCGAGCTTGCAGTCGAACACACCGATGGCTATCAAGGCGAAGTGGGAAAATCTGCCGCCGTCACAACCAATGATCCGAAATTTGCTAACTTCAATCTCATACTCCGCGCCCGATTTATCATGCAACCGCAGCCCGGCAGTAAGACACCGTCACCTAATCCGACGGGAAAGCTGGCAGGCGCGTTCATAGTTGAGCCGACCGATAGATGGATTTCAAGTGTCTTAGTCGGCAACACTGCGACAAGCACGATCTACCTTGTAAACAATGACCCGAAACCCTATCACGTTAAAAGTCTTGAGTCGGACAGCACGGACTTCACTGCCAGATTGCAAACGATTCAAGACGGCAGGCGCTACGAAGTAATCATCTCAACAAATCCTGCGCTCAAGCCGGGACAGTATCACCAGAAACTGCGCATACTGACCGACAGCCCGGTTACACCCGAAGTGCCTGTGCAACTCGACCTGACCGTCTTCCCGCGAGTGTTTGCAATGCCGACCTCGATCCTCATGCCAGCACTGCCTATGAATGTTGATCTTTCAAGCATTAACTGGCCGATGATCAGCGTGCGAAAGGTGCAGGCGACAGGGCTGCAGATAAAGAGCTATACCTCGTCGCTGCCGTTCATCAAGCTCGACCTGTTGACCGAAAAAGAAGGCGAGTACTACCAGATTCGGCTCACGATTGATAGCTCGAAGGTAAAAGAGGGCGATTTCAAAGGCATAGTGCGCATCGAAACCAACGATTTGAGCGTGCCTTTGATTGAAGTTCCCGTCCAGGGCCGCTTCGTCAACCAATAACATCACACGCTCGAAAAGCGAGGCCGTCGCTTGCGAAGCGGCGGCCTTTTTATTTTCTGAAATCGGCTTGCCTGCTTTGGTGAGCACAGCATAAGATAATTCTTGTGTGGAGCGTTGTTCGACAATCACGTTTATGATTTTCGCCGAATAACCAATTGCTCGAATCAAAACCAAACAACGATTCAATCCATGCCCCTATCGCGGCGTCATTAATACTCTTCCCCACTCATACTGAAGAGTCAAAAGTAACCTTCAGGGCGATTGTCTTAGATCAACAAAATTTGTGGGATATGATTTTCTGCGAGGAGGAATGATCTTATGCTCAAGCGAAATCTTTTAACGCTCCTATGCCTGGCGGTTTCATTGATTGCCTGTCCCGCAATCTTTTTCGCTCACGCCAGTCCAACCGCGACGCAAGGCAGAGTTGAAGCGATAACCGCCATACAACTTCAACTGGTGCTTTCGGGATTATCTAACACGGTCTACGTCACGAACTCGCACGACGGAACGAACAGGCTTTTCATCATCGAGAAGGCCGGGGTGATAAGAGTGGCGCAGCCGGGCGCATCCACGACGACCGTTTTTCTCAACATAACGGCCCGCGTGCTTTCGACCGCCAACGAACGGGGCTTGCTCGGTCTGGCCTTTCATCCGCAGTATGCGATAAACGGTCGCTTCTTTGTCTACTACACGCGACAGACCGACGGCGCATTGACGATTGCCGAATATCACGTCTCGGCGGCTGACCCGAACGTCGCTGATCCCAACTCGGAAATTGTCTTCGGCGGCAACTTTCCCATCCAGCATTCCGCGAACACGAATCACAATGGCGGGACGATAGAGTTCGGCCCCGATGGCTATCTTTATGCGGGGCCGGGTGATGGCGGCTCGGCCAATGATCCTCCGGGTAATGGACAAAACATCAACGCGTTGCTGGGCAAAATTCTTCGCATAGACGTTGATCATCCGAACGGCGCGGTACAGTACTCTTCGCCGGTGGACAATCCATTTTTCGGCTCGACTCAGGGAGCCGACGAGATATATGCCATAGGCATGCGTAACCCTTTTCGCTTTTCGTTTGATCGCGGCACAGGGCAGCTTTGGGTTGCGGACGTGGGCCAGAGCGCACGCGAAGAGATAGATATAGTCACGCTCGGCGGCAATTACGGCTGGCGCGTGATGGAAGGCATGATTTGCAATCCGGCTTTCGGCGGCGGCGTCTGCACTCCACCACCCGGCAGCATACTTCCGATCTTCGACTACGACCATTCAGGAGGGCGCTGTTCGATCACAGGCGGCTTCGTCTATCGCGGCGCGAGATCAGCCGTGCCCACAGGATCATACGTCTATGCCGACTACTGCACGGGCGAGATATGGCAGCTACTGAGCGGCACAAACACACTGTTGCTGGATACAACGCTGAACATCCCTTCGTTCGGTGAAGATGAAGCGGGAGAGCTTTATGTGCTGGGCCAGAACGGCAGCCTGAATCGCATAACCACAACGCCTCCGCCAGCAGCCTGCTCGTACTCACTTTCTCAAGCAAACCAAATCTTCCCGCTCAGTGGCGGAGAAGGAACTTTGACGCTGACGACCGCAGGAACATGCGGCTGGCTTGCAGCCGCGAATGTAGAATGGATTACGATAAATTCAACCAGAGGCGTTGGTAATACTACTCTCAATTTCGTCGTCAGAGACAACCCTTCAAGCAGTCCTCGAACAGGGATCATTCACGTCGGGGGGCAGACGTTCACTGTAATCCAGAACGGCACAACCTCCTCAGACTGTTCGTTCCAGTTGACCCCATCAGCTCAATCTTTTACAAACGCAGGCGGGAATGGAACCATATCCGTAACTACTGCTCCGCAGTGCGCGTGGAGCGCAACGCCGAGCGCCAGTTGGATAACGATTACCTCAAGCAATGTAGGCACAGGCAACGGCACAGTGACTTTTTCTGTTGCTTCAAACACCGGCCCGCCTCGCAAGGGGACTATACTGATCGGCAAACAGTTGTTTAAGATAAAGCAGAAGTAAGAGCTTGTTTAAGAAGCTCCGTAGGAGGGACCTGTCTATAGTTAAAGCAGGTATTAATATTATCTGTAGCTCCGTAAGGGCGACCTACTAATTAACAGGTCGCTCCTACGGAGCTACGAAAACATTTTGCATTGCGTTGCTATAGACAGGTCGCTCCTACGGAGCTTCTTTTTTCACCGCAGGCTATAACATATTCAGCATCAGGCAGGTCTCTATGGCAATTATCACTCGGCGACAGTTCATCGAGATGGCTGCATCGTTTGGCGCTTTTCTGGCCTGGCGATCAGCTTATGCGCGGGATTCAAAAGTTTCATGGCGGGAACGGCGAGACCTCTATCCGCAAGGCGTCGCTTCCGCTGACCCGCACCCCGATAGCGTGATCTTGTGGACTCGCAGGCCACCGTCACCAGACAGCGAAGCGAAAAAGTTGACGGTCGAAATCGCCGATGATCCGGCTTTCCAAAGAGTCGTGGCCAGCGCCAAAGCAAACATCTCTGCTGAAACCGATTGGACGTGTCGCGTGCTGGCAGCCGGTCTCAAGCCCTTGCATGTCTACTGGTATCGCTTCACGGACGAACACGGTTTCGGCAGCCGTGTAGGTCGCACGCTGACAGCGCCTGCTGATACTGATGGACGCCCGATGCGTTTCGCTTTTGTCAGTTGTCAGAACGCGCAGCAGGGCGCTTTGACGGCCTATCGCCGTATGATCTGGGAAGACGAGCGTAGAGCAGCGGACGAGCAACTCTGCTTCGTTCTGCATCTCGGCGATTTCGTTTACGAAATTGTCTGGTATCCAGAAGATCGGCCACAGGGAATGTACTCGCGGCGGCTGCGCGACATAGTTCGTTTCGCAAGCGGTGAAAAGATCAATGATTTTCATGTGCCGACCACAGTAGACGATTACCGCGCTCTCTATCGCGCCTACCTGCTTGATCCCGATTTACAGGATGCCCGCGCACGCTGGCCGTTCGTCTGTATGTGGGACAATCACGAATTCTCCTGGAAGGGATGGCAGAGCCAGCAGAACTTCAGCGGCGTGCGCCCAGCGCAGACGCGCAAGGTGGCTGCCAATCAAGCATGGTTTGAATACCAGCCAGCCAGAGTAGTCAAACCCGGCAATCCGCTTGTTGACCGCTATCAAGCGCCTGCCGTCACTGATGCGCCCCTCCGCAATTTCGACGATCACGGGCTGGGCCGAGAGCCGGGAAACATTGCCGCGATTGATAGCCTGAAAATATTTCGCGCGTTGCGGTGGGGCCGAAACGTGGATTTGATTCTCACCGACAATCGCTCTTTCCGGTCGGAGCCTGTCACAGAACGACCGGAAGCAGCGCAGTTCCAGACAAAGCAATTTCCCTATGTTGTCCCGCAAGAGGTGGTCGAGGTGCTGGACGCAGGGCGAGCGTACAACAACGGTTCGCCGCCGGTAACTATTCGATTCGGTGGGGCAGACCTTCCCAACCCGCGCAAGAATGCACCGCCACAATCTATGCTCGGCGCTCGGCAGAAAGAGTGGTTCTTCGGTCGGCTGCGTGACTCGAAAACGACGTGGAAGATATGGGGCAATTCAGTCGGCATGCTCGATTGGCGCATAGATTTTCAGAACCTGCCGAAAGATGTCGGGCCACAATGGCCGACCACAGGCTACGGGCAGCTCGGCGGCGAGGACTGGTCCGGCTATCGTACCGAACGTGCAGAGATTTTGGAAATCCTCCGGCGCGAAAGGATCACGGGGCTTGTGACTGTCGTCGGAGACAGGCATTCCTTTCAAGCAGGTTTGCTGTCGCCGTCTCTGCCGCCAAAGCGTTTCGCTCCCGTAGCAGTTGAGTTCGTCACTGGCTCCGTCTCCGCTCCCGGTATCTTTGAAGCGACTGAATACGCGCTTCCTAAAGATCATCCGCTGCGGGCAATCTATCTCTACAAGCCGTCGCCGGAGGCTCCCGTCCAACCGGCGATGAATGTTTCGATGATGCATGGTGTGCGCGCAAGCCTCGCGTTGCAGAAGACGGGCGATTTACGTCAGGCGTTGGCAGAGCGAAACCCTGATGCTAGCTCCTCATCTTTCATTCATGGACGTGGGCGGGCACGGCTACTCGGTTGTGCGCGCAAGCGCACGACGAACTGGAAGTTGAATTCGTTTGTATCCCCCGACCGCTGGAGCGCAGTGACCGCGCTGATGGCGGGCCGCTGGCCTACAGGGTTGCGCACAGGGTGAAGCGTTGGGCGCACGGCGCTGGCTCCGAAACTGGAACGAACAAAAGTTGAGGGCGCACTCCCTCTGATTTTGTGATTAATCAAGTCGCTCAAAGTACTGGCGCGCGCGACCGGAAATATCACCCGTCACGTATAGATCAGAGATTATGGCGAGGCTGTCTGCGCCCGCAGCAATAACTTCTTGCGCGTGGTCGAGTGTAATGCCGCCGATGGCGACCAGCGGTTTCGATATGCGATGCTTGATTTCACTGAGCGCTTCGAGTCCCACAACCGGATCGGGCTTCTCTTTGGTCGAGGTTTGAAAAACAGGCCCGATGGCTATGTAGTCAACAGGCGTGGAATCGGCTTCCAGAGCCTGTTTCAGGTTGTGCGTAGAGAATCCTATGATTCGACTCTGGCCAACAAGCGCACGAACTCTTTCAGGCGGCAGGTCGTCTTGCCCAAGATGCACGCCGTCGGCTGCGACCGCCATTGCGATATCAACTCGGTCGTTGATGATGATTTGAACGCCGAGCCGCCGCGCGACTTTCATCGCTTCAAGCGCCGATTCGTAGAACTCGCGCGGCGCAGCCAGTTTTTCTCGCAACTGAATGAACGTTGCGCCGCCTGCGGCCAGTCGCTCGATTTGCTCTCGGTGCGACAAACCTGTCAGGCGCGCATCTGTGATTGGGTAGAGACGAGGAATGGAAAGAGTCATTAGGATGGCTTACTCGCCTGCACTGGCTGCTTGCTCAGGCTCGCGCTTGCTCGACGGTTTGCCCGCAACGAAGCGATCCATGAACTTCGTGGATAGATTCCCCGCAATGAAATCAGGGTCGGCAATTATCTTCTGATGCAGCGGGACTGAGGTTTCGATTCCCTCGACTATCATGGCTTCAAGGGCGCGCTTCATTCGCGCAATCGCCATCTCGCGCGTGCGATGGTGCACGATCAACTTTGCGATCAGCGAATCGTAATGCGGCGGCACAAACCATCCCGGATAAGCCGCAGTGTCTACGCGCACGCCAGGCCCGCCCGGAATATTCATCGCCGTAATCAATCCGGGCGACGGCGCATAGGTTACGGGCGACTCTGCATTGATGCGGCACTCGATTGAGTGACCGCTGAATACTATATCCTCTTGATCGAACTCCAGGCGCTCGCCTGCGGCAATCAATATCTGCTCGCGCACAAGGTCTGTGTTCGTCACAAGCTCGGTCACGGGATGTTCGACCTGTATGCGAGTGTTCATTTCCATGAAATAAAAATTCATGTTCTCGTCCAACAAGAATTCCATCGTGCCCGCGCTGACATAGCCGACCTCTCGACAAGCCTTCACTGCTGTTTCGCCCATCAGCCTGCGAAGCTCAGGCGTGAGCGCAGGCGAGGGGGATTCTTCTATGAGTTTTTGATGGCGGCGTTGAATCGAGCATTCGCGTTCGCCCAGATGCACGACGTTGCCGTGTTCATCGCCCAACACCTGAATTTCGATGTGGCGCGCAATCTCTATGTACCTTTCGATGTAGACGGCTGGATTGTTGAACGCCACCGCCGCTTCGTTTTGAGCTGCGGGAAGCGATGTGAGGAGTTCGGCTCTATTGCGAACGATGCGCATGCCGCGACCGCCGCCGCCCGCCGAAGCTTTGATTATCACAGGGTAGCCAAGACTGTTCGGCAATTTTTATGGCTTGTTCTTCATCTTCTATGATGCCGTCGAAACCGGGAGTAATCGGCACTCCGGCAGCTTTCATCGCCGCGCGCGCCTGCGCTTTGTCGCCCATCAACTTGATGCTTTCAGGGCTAGGCCCGATGAACTTGATGTTGCAGGCCTGGCAGACCTCCGCAAAGTAAGCGTTCTCTGCAAGGAAGCCGTAGCCGGGATGAATCGCATCAACGTTCATTATTTCGGCGGCAGATATGACCGCAGGAATATTCAGATAGCTCTTTGCAGACGGCGCGGGGCCGATGCAGATGGATTCGTCGGCGAAGCGCACGTGAAGCGAATCGCGATCAACTTCGGAATGAATTGCGACGGTGCGGATGCCAAGCTCTTTGCAAGCCCAGATGATGCGCGTCGCAATCTCGCCTCGATTAGCTATCAGGATTTTTTTAAACATTGAGAGCAGTGATCAGTGATCAGAGGTTGTTCCAAAGTTATTACCGGCAACCGATCACTATACTTTTATTCCGAATAACGGTTGGCCATACTCGACGGGCTGGCCGTTTTCGACGTAAATCTTTACGATCTCGCCGCTCGTTTCAGCTTGAATCTCGTTCATCAGCTTCATCGCTTCAATGATGCAAACGACTGTGTCCGGTTCGACGTGATCGCCGATTTTGACGAAGGACTCGGATGTTGGCGAAGCCGCGCGATAGAAAGTGCCGACTATCGGAGATTTGATCGTGTGCAACTGAGCTTCAGCAGCAGCCGCTTCTGCTTTTGCAGTTTGTGCGGCTGTGGGCGCGGCTGGAGCGGCACTCGATTGAACGGGCGCGGGCGGCTCAGGCACGACCGGGACTGTTGAGGAGATAATTACAGGAGACGAAGTAGCCTGAATGACAGGCGGCTCCTTAAAGCGACAGATGTGAAGCCGGAAGCCTTGATGCTCAATCTCGAACTCGGCGAATCCCTTCTCGCTCACAAGCTCGATCAACTCTTTGACTTCTCTTAAATTCATGTTCGCCCTCACCGCTCGGGTTTCTGGTTTCCTACTAGAAACCAGAAACTAACATGGCAATCACTACAAGCGAAAGCCTCAACCGCTCGCGGCTGAGGCTATCATCAAATACAAACAGGCCTGTCGGGCTACTCGCTCGCTTCTTTCTTCTTTGAAGCTTTGGCGGAAGTTCCCTTCTTCTTGACGGGCTGTTCTTGCGGCACGCCTTCTTTCAAATCTGCTTTCTTGCGACGCCCGAAAAATCTGCGGCCTTTCTTTTCTTCCTTCTTCTCTTCCACGACCGCCGCCTTCGATTCGCTTCCGATCAACTCGATCAAAGCCATCTCTGCGCCGTCGCCTTTGCGCGCGCCGAGTTTGAGAATGCGCGTGTATCCGCCGGGCCGGTCGGCAAAGCGCGTAGCAATTTCGTCGAAGAGCTTATCGAGCGCGGCCACGCCTGCCGTGCGCGGAGCTTGCGGGCGTTTGTACCCGCCGTCGGGCACGCGGTTGGTGTTGCCTGTGTAAAAATATGCAGCCGCCTGACGGCGCGCGTGAAGCGCGGCTTCGGGCGCTTCGCTCGCAAGCGCGCGCTTGCCAAGCGTGATAGCGCGCTCGGCGAACGGGCGAAGTTCTTTCGCTTTCGGCAGCGTCGTAATCAATCGCTCGTTGGCGATAAGCGAGGTGCAGAGGTTGCGCAGCAAAGCTTTGCGATGCTCTGATGTGCGCCCAAGTTTTCTATGAGCCATTCTATGTCGCATATGAATCCCTTTTTTGTAAATGATGAATTATGAACGATGAATGATGAATTAAATACTTTCTCTTAATTCATCGTTCATCGTTCATTGTTCATCGTTTGCATTTAAGCGCTCGCCTCGTCTACGACGCGGCCCTGATCATCGAATTTCATGCCGAGGCGCAAGCCCATCGAGTGAAGAATCTCTTTGATCTCGTTGAGCGATTTGCGACCGAAGTTCTTCGTCTTGAGCATCTCAGGCTCGGATTTCTGAACAAGCTCGCGGATGGTGCGAATGTCGGCGTTCTTGAGACAGTTGTAAGAGCGTACAGATAACTCAAGCTCATCAACCGAGCGGTCAAGGTTCTCGTTGAACGTCATGCGACCCGCTTCTTCGCTGTCAGCTTCGGCAAGCTCAGGCTCTTCTTCAAAGTTGATGAATATCTGCATATGATCTTTGATCAACTTCGAGGCAAGGCCAATTGCATTTTCGGGCTTGACCGAACCGTTCGTCCATACTTCGATAGTCAGCTTGTCGTAATCCGTGTCCTGGCCCAGACGCGCAGAGTCAACCGTGTAGTTGACCTTCTTGACAGGCGAATGAACAGAATCTATCGGGATATAGCCGACCGCGAGGTCTTCGTCGAAATTGCGCTCCGCAGAGACGTAACCGCGACCGCGTTTGAGCCGCATCTCGATGGCGAGCGAGCCGCCTTCCGAGACAGTTGCGATGTGAACATTCGGGTCGAGGATTTCGACATCGCCGTCGGTTTCAATTTCGCCCGACAGCATCTCGCCCGGAACAGTTCGCTCGACGCGCAGTGTCTTAGGCCCCGAGCCGTGCAACCTGAATGGGACGCGTTTGAGGTTGAGTATGATGTCGGTTGCGTCTTCAACGACACCGGGTATCGAAGAAAATTCGTGCAAGACGCCTTCGATTTTCACAGCCGTTATGGCCGCGCCTTCGATTGACGATAGCAGCGAGCGCCTAAGGCAATTGCCTATTGTTGTGCCGAACCCGCGCTCGAACGGTTGAGCGTAGAACTTGCCGTAGCGGCTCGTAAGAGTTTCGTTTTCGCAGGCAAGGCGCTTCGGCTTTTGAAAGCCGATCATAAACTGGGTTTCACTATTGTTCATTGCTTCCCCTCGAATAAAAAGGTCAGAGGTTAGAAGCTAAAGGTTAGCGTCCTCGATGACATCTAACATCCAACCTCTGGCCTCTATCCTGATTACTTCGAATAAAGTTCAACTATAAGCTGTTCGTTAATGTTCTGACCTATGTCTTCGCGACGCGGCAAAGCGATGACTCGCCCGCGCATATCTTCTTGCGAAGCGATTTCAAGCCAGCCCGGACGACCGCGACCCGATGCAGTCTGGAACGCGTTCTGGATGTGAACATTCGAGCGACTTCCTTCCTGCACAGCGACTTCGTCGCCGATTTTGACCTGGAAGCTGGGGATGTCAACCTTGCGGCCATTGACGGTAATATGGCCGTGGCTCACAAGCTGGCGAGCTTGCGCGCGCGAAGTAGCGTAGCCGAGGCGATACACGACGTTATCGAGGCGGCGTTCGAGAAGAGCGAGCAGGTTTTCGCCCGTCACGCCTTTCATGCGAACAGCGCGCTCGAAGTAGAGCCGGAACTGACGCTCCAACATTCCGTATATTCGCTTGACCTTCTGTTTCTCACGAAGCTGCTCGCCGTAACCGATAAGCTTGGCGCGGCGAGCGTTGCGACCATGTTGGCCGGGCGGCTGGGTGCCGCGTTTTTCGATTGGGCAGGTAGGCTTGTAGCAGCGCTCGCCCTTTAAAAACAACTTCAATCCTTCCCGGCGGCACAAACGGCACACCGGACCACGATATCTAGCCAACTCTATTCCTCCATCTACTGGCCCATTTTCAAATTTGAAATTTTGTTTTTCAAATGGTCCAGCAAAAGTTTACAGGCGAGAATTAATTTCTGTTTTTTGGTTCCCGGTCTCTAATCATCGAAAGCTTAACCGGAAACCGTAAACTAGAAATTATTCTCATTGCCCTTCATCCTTTAAGACGCAAACAAGCGGCACATTTGCCGTCGTGCGTTTGAACTGCTGATGAGTGTTGCGTTGCAGAATGCAGAGATTCGCCTCTGCGATCAAAACTCCTAAACCCAAAGCGACTAAACTCTGCGCCGCTTCGGCGGGCGGCAACCGTTGTGCGGTATCGGCGTCACATCTCGGATCAGCCTCACCTCGATGCCAGCCGTCTGTATTGCGCGCACAGCCGATTCGCGGCCTGAACCCGGCCCTTTGACCCTGACCTCGCAGGAGTTCATTCCGACATCGCGCGCCGCCTGAGCCGCTCGCACGGCTGCCTGTTGCGCCGCGAACGGCGTGCCTTTGCGCGAGCCGTGGAAACCAAGCGCGCCTGCCGATGATTGACTGACCAGATTGCCTTCGAGATCAGTGATCGAAATCAGCGTGTTGTTGAAACTTGCCTGGATGTGAACGATGCCTTGCGGCACCATGCGCCGCTCTTTGCGTTTGAAGGTTTTCTTCTTGCCGCCTTTTGTTTGTGCTTTTGCCATAAATCAGTCGCCAATGGTTGTCAGTTAGTTATTTCTTTCCTGGAGCTTTCTTCTTAGCCACAGTCATGCGACGCGGCCCTTTGCGTGTGCGCGCATTGGTATGCGTGCGCTGACCGCGAACAGGCAATCCGCGACGGTGCCTGAGCCCGCGATAACACCCGATGTCCATCATCCGCTTGATGTCCATCTGCGTCTGCTTGCGAAGGTCGCCTTCGACCATGCCCTGCTGGTCAATGATCGTGCGTATGCGATTCACTTCGTCTTCGCTCAACTCGCGTATGCGCTTGTCAACGCTGATGTTTGCTTCTTCAAGAATCTTGTTGGCGCGCGCGCGCCCAATGCCGTAGATGTATGTAAGACCGATTTCAGCCCGTTTGTTTGCCGGAAGGTCTACACCTGATATGCGTGCCATTCTTCCTCCGTCTTAAAGACCCGCTCGCCTTTGCTTGCGGTATTACCCCTGCCGCTGTTTATGCTTCGGGTTCGTGCAGATCACGCGCACCACTCCTCGGCGGTGAATGATCTTGCAGTTATCACACATTTTCTTTACTGATGCCCTGACTTTCATTATTGCTCTTCCTTCCCGTGACGCGGGCGCTCTATTAAGAAAATCTCGCACACAAGAAACTGTTAGTTTAACACTCGTTGACGAGGCGTGCAACCTGCATCAGCCGGATGCGCAAAATCTGAATCTATTGAGCGCCGTCTTCAAGCAGTGTGAGGATCTGCGGGCCTTCCTGAGTGATTGCGACCGTGTGCTCGAAATGCGCGGACGGCTGGCCGTCCATCGTTATTACAGTCCATCCGTCCGAAAGCACCTTCACATCGTGGCGACCGAGATTAATCATCGGCTCGATAGCTATAACCAGGCCCTCGCGCAAAACAGGCCCCGTGCCCGCCCGCCCATAGTTGGGCACTTGCGGCTCTTCGTGCATCGCGCGACCTATCCCGTGGCCGCAATAGTTTCTTACGACCGAGTATCCGAGCGGCTCAACATAGGCCTGCACAGCATTGCACACATCGCCGAGCCGGTTGCCCACCTGGCATTTCTCGATGGCTTTGTAGAGCGACCGCCGCGTCGTCTCCATAAGTCGCTTCACCGGCTCACTCACATTGCCCACCGGAACAGTTACAGCAGAATCGCCCACATACCCTTGATAAGTCGCGCCGCAATCAATCCCGATGATGTCGCCTTCGCGCAGCTTTCGCTTGCCCGGTATCCCGTGAACCACCTCATCGTTTATCGAAGCGCAGATCGAGGCGGTATAGCCGTTATACCCTTTGAAAGTCGGATATGCGCCCGCCTCGCGTATCATTCGCTCTGCTTCGTAGTCCAGATCGCGTGTGGTTATTCCAGGCTCGACCATCGCAGAGAGTCGTTTGAGCACGCGCGCGACAATCTGCCCCGCCATCTTCATCTTCTCGATCTCTGTTTTGGATTTGCGAATAATCATACAAAAAACAGTGACAAGCGAAGAGCAATTCTTCACTCTTCACTCATCCTTTTGGTTTCGCCTGCTTGATTCGACTCTCTTTTGACAATCTCTTCTATTCGACTGAAGACCTCTTCGGGCGTGCCCGTGCCTTCAACTTTGTACAACCGATTCGACCCGCCATAGTAATCAAACAGAGGCCGCGTCATCTCGTCATAAAGCGTAAGCCGCTGTTGTATGGCTTCTTCGTTGTCGTCAGATCGCGTAAACAGCGGCTGCCCGTCCAGGTCGCAAACGCCTTCCTGTTTGGGAGGCTTGAAATCCAGGTGATAGATCGACCCGCAAGCGCTGCACGTGCGCCGTCCCGCGAGCCGCTTCAATAACAGGTCGCGCGGAACATGTATCTTTATCACAAAGATTCGACCGCCTCGGTCCTGGGCGATTCTTTCGAGAAGCCTTGCCTGCGGAAGCGTTCTCGGAAAGCCGTCAAGGATGCAGCCTGCTTTGCAATCAGGATTGCACAACCGCGTTTTCACGACTTCGGCAAGTATGTCGTCGGACACGAGTTGACCCGCCGCCTGAACCGCTCGAACCTGAAGACCGAGCGGCGTGTCCGTCTGGGCTATCTCGCGCAGCATATCGCCTGTTGCCACGATGGGCAGGCCATGACGTTCGGCCAGCATCTGTGCCTGTGTGCCCTTGCCCGCGCCTTGCGGTCCCATCAAGACGAATATATTCGACATAAAGATCAGAAACTGCGCCGGCCACGTAAACGGCGACCGCGCGGACCAAGGAAGCCGTCGTAATGGCGCATGATAAGTTGCGATTCGATTTGATTCATCGTATCCATTGCCACGCCGATCACGATCAGCAAGCTGGTTCCACCAAAATAGAAGTCCACGCCAATGCCTGTCGTCACCCACGAAGTCAGCGGGTTCGAGCGAAGCAAGTTATCAACTGATTGCCCGATGAACGGGAGATACTGGAACTGGAAACCCGAAAGTATGAACTGCGGCAGAAGCGCAACCAGAGTGAGATAAAGCGCGCCAGCCGTCGTCAACCGTGTCAGTATCTCGTTCAGATAATCCGATGTGCGCTTGCCCGGGCGTATGCCCGGAATGAACGCGCCGTTCTTTCGCAGGTTGTTCGCTACTTCGTCCGTGTTGAATATGATCGAGACGTAAAAGAACGTAAAGAACATTATCGCCGCAGCATAGATAAGGTAATGCAGCGGATGTCCTTGCCCGCCCATCTCTGTCGCAAGCCTGCCAAGCCAGGCTTTCCAGCCTTCAGTTTGCGTCGGGTCAGTGCCGATGAAACCCAGTATGGTTTGCGGGAAAGCCAGTATCGAAGAAGCGAAGATCACAGGTATGACGCCGCCCATGTTGACCTTCAACGGCATGTGCGTTTGCTGCTGAGGTATGGACTGGCGACCGACCATTCGCCGCGCGTGATTGATAGGTATCTTGCGGAAGCCGCGCTCGACGAAAACTATCGCGGCAATGACGAGAACCATTGCGACTATGAGCAAGATCACACCGACGGCCTGACCCGTGCCGCCGCCCGCCAGCTTGTCAAAAATCTCCTGGACTGTTGAAGGAAGCCTGAGCACGATACCTGCAAAAATTATCAAGCTTATGCCGTTGCCCACGCCGCGCTCGGTTATCTGCTCGCCCAACCACATGATGAAGGTCGTGCCTGTTGCGAGCGTCAACATCGTCATGGCTATGAAGCCAGGACCGGGATTATAGACGAGCGTGCCGGAACCTGTAGCCTGATTTTGCAGCCAGTAGGCGATGCCGAACGATTGAACGGCGCACAAAACAACCGTCAGATAGCGCGTGTATTGCGTGATCTTTCTGCGACCCAGATCGCCTTCTTCCTGAAGGGCTTTCAGCCGCGCGCTAACGACGGTCATCAATTGCAGGATGATCGAAGCTGTGATGTAGGGTGTGATTCCAAGCGCGAAGATTGAGACGACTTTAAAGTTGCCGCCTGAAAACAGGTCCATCACGCCCGCCAGACTGCGATGCATCGTCCCTGTTTCCCACAGCCCTGCAAGCACTACCGGATCAATGCCCGGCGTGCGCACGTGCGAGCCTATGCGATAGACCGCAAGCATTGCAAGCGTGAACAGTACGCGCCTGCGAAGGTCAGGCACAGCAAAAACATTGCGAACGCTGTTAAAGAAGTTCTCGATCATTGGCTTGGACCCCGTTTTGATGAACTATGAATTATGAACGGTGAACGATGACTGTTTTTGCGTTCATCATTCAGCATTCACTATTGCCGTAATCAGCGTCGCCGTGCCACCGGCGGCTTCGAGCTTCTCCTTCGCGCTACGGCTAAATCTGTGCGCGCTGACGTTAAGTTTTTTCGACACGTCGCCGCCGCTTAAAATAACCACGCCGTCAAAGCGCGTAAGGTGGCTCTTTTTAATCATACCACGCTCGACCATCAGTTCCGGCGTGATGTGGTCGGCTTCATCAAATCTCTTTTCGAGATCAGAGAGCTTCACCTCTATCCAGACTTTCTTGAAAATGTTGGTGAAGCCGCGCTTTGGCAGGCGGCGTTGAAGCGGCATCTGCCCGCCTTCAAAACCCGGACGGCCCGAATAGCCTGAGCGCGATTTCTGTCCCTTGTGACCACGCCCTGCGGTCTTGCCCGTGCCTGAGCCAGGTCCGCGCCCCAGTCGTTTCTTATTCTTGTTTGCGCCCTTTGGCGCTCCGATGTTGTGTATGCCTATCGCCATTAGTAACTCCGGGGGTCAGTGGTCGTCGGTCAGGGCCAGCGCGTCGGTAAGATGAAATCTGAAATTTCCTAACCCGGTCGCTGGCCCCCGGCCCCCGGCCCCTATTCGATGATTCGCAACAAGTGCGGAACCTTCTTGACCATGCCACGCATTGATGCCGTGTCGGGTCGCTCGACTACCTGATTGAGCTTTGTTAACCCAAGGCTGCGCACAATCTGTTTGTGGGCTTTGGGCGTGCAAATGGTCGAGCGATACCACTGAATTTTTATCATCTGGCCTTTCGACTCGTTGTTGGCCGTTGCCATTGCTAATACTCCCCAATTCTAAATTATGAATTATGAATGATGAACGATGAATATCCTCATTTATGAATATTCATCGTTCATCATTCATCGTTTCATTAAGCGTTCTGCGATTCTTCCGCCGCTTGCCTGCGCAACCGCGCTACGGAAGCAGGGTCTCTCAAATCTCTGAGTCCCTCGAACGTAGCCCTCACAACGTTGTGAGGATTCGATGTGCCGATTGATTTCGTAACCACATCGCGCACGCCGACCAGTTGCATGATCGCGCGAACCGCGCCGCCCGCGATGACCCCTTTGCCTTCGGGCGCGGGCTTGAGCAACACGCGGCCCGACCCGTACACGCCTGTGACCTGATGCGGAACAGTGCTACCGGAAAGCGGCACGCGAATCAGGTTCTTCTTAGCGGCTTCGATTCCCTTCTTGATTGCAAGAGGAACTTCGCGCGCTTTGCCTGAACCGAATCCCACGACGCCGTTTTCGTTGCCGACGACTACCAGCGCAGCAAATGACAGATTCTTGCCGCCCTTGACCACTTTAGTCACGCGGTTGATTGAAATGACTTGATCTTTCAGATCAAGACCCGATGCATCTATTCGTTCCATATTTCCTCAGTCATCCGACCTCTAAAATTCAAGCCCTGCCTCGCGCGCGGCTTCGGCAAGATTGCGCACGCGGCCATGATAAATGTAGCCGCCTCGATCAAACACGACGCGGTTAATACCTTTCTCTTTGGCGCGCTCGGCTATGAGCTTGCCTATCTCTTTGGCCGCAGCAATATTTCCGCCGGACTTGCCGCGCACGCTCGGCTCGGTCGAAGAAGCTGAAACCAGCGTTTCGCCTTTCGCGTCGTCTATGACCTGAGCATAGATGTGATTCACGCTGCGGAATATAGCCAGTCGCGGGCGTTCGGTTGTGCCTGCGACCTTGTTGCGAATTCTTTTGTGGACCGCCCGCCGCACTTCATGTCTTTCTTTTTTTGCCATCTCTATTTCACCTCAATCGCTGATTGGGCATTCGTCACTTCAGCGATTATCTGACTGATTACTTGCCTGTCTTGCCGGGCTTGAGTTTCAAGGCTTCGTTAGCATATCGCACGCCCTTGCCTTTGTAAGGATCGGGGCGACGAAGGCTGCGCATGTCGGCAGCGACCTGACCCACCTGCTGGCGATCTATGCCTGTGATGGTGAGCGTCGTCTGATACTGCTGAATCGGCTTCTGGACGCGCTCAATCTTCACTTCGATTCCCTGTCGGAATCGGAAACTCTATCACATGCGAATAGCCCAGGTTGAATATCACGCGGCCCTTTTGCACTTCGGCCTTGTAGCCGACTCCGACCACATCGAGCTGGCGCGTGAATCCTTCCGTCACACCCGTGACGGCATTCTGAACAAGCGCGCGAGCAAGACCGTGAAGCGCGGCATATTCGTTCGACTCGCGCTCGGCGATAAGCTGATCGCCTTCGACGCGAAACGCTATCCCGTTAGGCACAGTGGTCCTGAGCGCGCCCTTCGGCCCCGTCACTTCAATCGCGCCGTCGTTTATATTGACTTTGACGCCTTTCGGCATTGCTATCGGTTTTTTACCTATTCTCGACATTGAACCAACTCCAAATACAGTGACGAGTGACGGGTGGCGAGTGACAAGTTAAAACTTTACGGCTCGTCACTCATTACTTGTCACTGTCTTAATAGATTCGGCAGAGTATCTCGCCGCCAATCTTCTCGCGCCGCGCGCGGCGGTCAGTCATCAGGCCGCGCGAAGTTGATAAGATGTTGACGCCCAATCCTCCGAGCACGCTCGGTATGGAGCCGCTGCCCACGTAGACGCGACAGCCGGGCTTTGATATGCGCTCAATCTTACTCATTACCTGCTCGCCCTTCGTTCCATAGCGCAGGTAGACGCGAATATTGCGGCGCGAGCCTTCGCCGATCATCTTATAGTTGTTTATGAATCCTTCTTCTTTAAGTATGCGCGCGATCTCAAGCTTGATGTTAGAGACCGGCACATCAACTTTCTGATGCTTCGCCGCATAAGCATTTCGTATGCGAGTGAGCATGTCAGCAATTGGATCTGTCATCACTTCTCCTAAATCAAATGATGAACGATGAATGGTGAATGATGAACTGGTTGTGATAAATCATCTGGCTGTTCATCATTCATAATTCATAATTCATCGTTTCTTCTTACCAGCTCGACTTCGTAACGCCTGGGATATGCCCTTCGAGCGCGAGGTCGCGGAAGCAAATTCGGCAGAGCGCGAACTTGCGCAAGTAAGCCCGACCGCGACCGCAACGGCGACACCGATTATGCACACGCGACGTGAAAATGTTTAAGTTCATCCCGGCAGCTTTTGCGCGCTTGATCGCTTTTTTGTTGTCAGCGCCTTGCTGCTCTTTGACCCGGCGCTTCGCATTCTGCAAAGCGCGTTTCAACTCATTAGCCTTATAAACTGAAGATGTTCTTGCCATCGTTCCTCTATTTCATAAACGGCATGCCGAACCCGCGAAGCAGGGCGCGGCCTTCTTCGTCAGTGCGAGCCGTAGTAACTATGGAAATGTTCATGCCCCGCGTCCGATCAACTTTGTTGAAGTCGATCTCGGGGAAGATCAGTTGATCCTTAATTCCAATCGTGTAATTGCCGCGACCATCGAACGCGCGAGGGCTGACGCCGCGAAAATCGCGCACGCGCGGCAGCACCGCGTTGATGAAGCGATCTAAGAATTCGTACATCCGTTCGCCGCGCAACGTCACCGCAACGCCGACGGGCATCCCCGTGCGCAGCTTGAACGCCGCGATGGATTTCTTCGCCTTTGTGATAACGGGCTTTTGACCGGCGACGGTCGAAAGCTCCATCATCGCCTGATCGAAGACCTTCGGGTTGTTCTGCGCTTCGCGACCGACACCCATGTTCAAAACTACCTTTTCGATTTTAGGCACAGCCATGGGGTTCGTGTAATCGAACTCCTTCATCAAGGCTGGCAGTATCTCTGATTTGTAACGTTCTTTCAGTCTCGCCATGCTCTTTAGTCCTCGTCGCTGATGCGATGGGGAAATCGCCTTCAGCAACTGCTCTGATTAATTCGGCTCTTCACCGTCCCCGCTCCTACTGCTTCTCGATAGCCGCGCCGCACTTTTTGCAAGCGCGATGGCGCATGCCGTCTTCGAGCACCTGATGGCCCACGCGAGTAGCAACGCCGCAGTGCGGGCAAAGCACCATGACGTTTGACACGGCTATGGGCGATTCGCGCTCCAGTATTCCGGCTTGCACGCCTCGGCGCGAGTTGGCCTTGTTGTGCCGCTTGACTACGTTCACGCCTTCGACAATCACCTTGTGCTTTCGAGGCTGCACCTCGATGACGCGACCCGTCTTGCCTCTGTCTTTGCCCGCGATGACGACCACGCGGTCGTTCTTTCGCACATTGATTTCTAAGTTCATCGCTTTGCCCTGTAGGGGCGGGACTCTGTGCCCGCCCCAGATTCAAGTAATGTCAATCTGGGGCGGGCACAGAGTCCCGCCCCTACAATTCATCAAATAACTTCCGGCGCGAGGCTCACGATCTTCATGAAGCGCTTCTCGCGCAACTCACGAGCGATAGGCCCAAACACGCGCGTGCCCACGGGTTCGTTGTCGGGCTTGATTATCACAGCCGCGTTCTGATCGAAGCGGATGTATGTTCCATCTCTTCGCCGCGTCTCTTTGCGCGTGCGAACGACGACTGCGCGAACGACCTGCCCTTTTTTCACAGCGCCATCCGGCGCGGCCTCTTTGACCGACGCCGTGATTATGTCGCCCAAACCTGCGCGCGACCCGGCATCGCCGCCTACCGGCAAAATCATCGAGATGCGCTTGGCCCCGGAATTGTCCGCGACCTCAAGGATTGATCTCATCTGAACCATTGTTCACCTCCGGCGAGGGGTCTGTGAATCTGAAAAGTTCAGCATCACCGGCCCCGGCACCTATCTCGCTTTCTGAACTATCTCAACCACGCGCCAGCGTTTGCGCGCAGACAGCGGTCGCGTCTCGATTATTCGCACGATGTCGCCTGTGTGAGCGCCCATCTCGTCATGCGCCATGAACTTCGATCGCTTGCGAATGTATCGTTTGTACTTCGGGTGACGCACCTGGCGTTCGACGCGAACGACTACCGTCTTCGTCATCTTGTCGCTGGTCACAAGCCCGACCTTTTCTTGCCGACGGCGCTTTGGCGCACCTGCGCTCGTCTCAGCTTCCGCGCCCGTCTCAGACTCGCCGCCGACTGCTGCGTCAGCCAGCAAGCTTTCGCTCTCCTGATTCTCACCGCCATTTTCGGTCGGAATGTTCTCTATGTTCTCTTCCATTACTCAGCCCTTTAATATTGGCGCAAGCTGAAAGCTTACGCTCCATCAATCAACTTACTGTTGCGAGGCAAGCTCTCGCTGCCGGATCAACGTCTTCACGCGCGCGAGGTCTTTGCGCGATTCGCGCAGTTGTTTAACCACGTCTGTGTTGCCAAGCGAAATCTTGAATCGCATCCGAAAGATTGATTCCTTGAGTTCGTTGACCTTACCTTTCAGATCCTCGTCAGATAAATCTTTAAGCTCTCAGCCTTCATACAAGCCCGCCTCCTTCTTGATCCTTGCGCGAGATGAACTTGGTTTTGATCGGCAGTTTCTGAGCCGCAAGACGAATCGCTTCGCGAGCGGTCTTCTCGTCAACGCCTTCCATCTCGAACAACATTCGTCCGGGTTTGACGACGGCGACCCACCCTTCTGGCGCGCCCTTGCCTTTGCCCATACGAGTTTCAGCGGGCTTCTTGGTGATGGGTTTGTCCGGGAAGATGCGAATCCAGATTTTGCCGCCGCGTTTGATAAAGCGTGTCATCGCAACGCGCGAGGCTTCAATCTGCTTGCCTGTAATCCAGGCAGGCTCAAGCGCCTTCAAACCATATTCGCCAAAAGAAATCTCTGCGCCGCGCGTAGCCACGCCGCTCATTCTTCCGCGCTGCTGCTTGCGATACTTCATTCGCTTTGGAATTTTATATTCAGCCATAACACACCGATCCTAAATTTTCGATTTTAGATTTTGGATTAGTCGAAGTAATCCAAAATCTAAAATCCAAAATCGTTATTGTCTTCTCGCTGCTGCGGCTCGACGGATGTTCAGTTCGTCGCCGCGATAAATCCAGACCTTGATGCCGATGACGCCGAACGTCGTGTGAGCTTCAGCAAAGCCGTAATCAATGTCGGCTCTCAGCGTATGCAGCGGCAGTCGTCCTTGCAGATACCATTCGCTTCGCGCGATTTCAGCCCCGTTCAAGCGACCCGACACGCGCACCTTGATTCCCTGCGCGCCAAAGCGTTGAGCGTTTTCGACCGCGCGGCGCATCGCACGGCGAAATGCGATTCGCTTCTCAAGCTGCTGCGCGATCTGCTCGGCCTGAAGCTGCGCGTTCAATTCAGGCTTGTGAATCTCCTGAATGTTGACGTAGACCTCGCGGCCCGTGCGCTCTTTGATCTCCTGCTTGAGCTTGTCAATCTCCGCGCCCTTGCGACCGATGATGATTCCCGGACGCGAGGTGTGGATGATGATCTTCAGCTTGTTGGCCGCGCGCTCAACGTCGATGTGCGAAACGCCCGCGCCTGCGAATCTGCCCTTCAACTCTTTTTTGAGCTTAAGGTCTTCGTGCAGCAAGTCTGCGTAATCGCGCTTGGCTATCCAGTTTGAATGCCAGCCGCGATTGAAGCCGAGCCTGAAACCATACGGATGAACTTTCTGACCCATAATTATTCTTCTTTCCCCGTCTCCACCTCAATGGTGATGTGGCTTTGCCAGCGACGCTCGCGATAGGCGCGGCCCATCGGAGCAGGCCGCACGCGGCGGCGAAACTTTGTCGGGCCGAGATCAACGGTCGCGGTCTTGACCACGAGAGCGTCAACATCAATTGCGACGTTGAGTTGATCCGCCTTCTGCTCTGCGTTGGCTATCGCCGAACGCAAGGTTATTTCAATCGGTCCAGCCGCGCGCTTTTTCGTCCCTTTGAGCATCGCAAGCGCTTCGGTGACGTTGCGCCCGCGAATCAGATCAATGACGAGCCGAGCTTTCTGCGGCGAGCCTTTAATGTATTTTGCGACTGCTCGTGCTTTCATCGCTTACTTGCCTCCACCCTTTTTGACGGTCTTATCGCTCTTTTCGGGATGGCCTTTGAACGCCCTGGTCGGCGAGAATTCGCCGAGCTTGTGCCCGACCATGTTCTCTTGAATATAGACCGGAATAAATTTCTTCCCGTTGTGGACTGCGATAGTGTGGCCCACCATCTCAGGCAATATGGTCGAACGACGAGACCAGGTCTTGTGAACTCGCTTCTCGTTTGCCTGATTCATCTTCGTGATCGCTTTGACCACGTGATCGTCAACGAACGGCCCTTTTTTAATTGATCTTGCCATAGCGTTTCAGTTTCTAGTTTTTGGTTTCCGGAAACCGGAAACTATTTCTTGCCTCTGCGCACGATGAATTTGTCTGTGCGCTTGTTATTGCGAGTCTTGTATCCGCGAGTGGGCTGTCCCCAGGGAGTCACGGGATTGCGACCGCCCGAAGTCTTGCCTTCGCCTCCGCCATGCGGATGGTCAACAGGGTTCATCGCCACGCCGCGAACCTTCGGACGGCGACCCAGCCAACGGGTGCGACCGGCCTTGCCCAGACTGACGTTGCTGTGTTCGATGTTGCCTATCTGCCCGACCGTCGCATAGCACTCGATGTTGACGCGACGAATCTCGCCGCTCGGAAGCCTCAGTTGCGCCCAATCGCCTTCTTTAGCGACAAGCTGCGCGGCCCCGCCTGCTGCGCGAACCATCTGCGCGCCTTTGCCCGGCCTCAACTCAATGTTATGAATCGTCGTGCCGAGCGGGATGAATCTGAGCGGCAGCGCATTGCCTGAAATGATGTCGGCTTCCGGGCCTGAAACAACCGTCTGCCCGACTTTCAATCCGACGGGCGCAATGATGTAACGCTTCTCGCCGTCCGCATAGTGGAGCAGCGCGATATTAGCCGAGCGATTCGGATCGTATTCGATAGTGGCGACGCTGGCCGGAATGCCAGACTTATCGCGTTTGAAATCAATGATGCGATACTGGCGCTTACTGCCGCCGCCGCGACGACGCATAGTGATATGGCCGTCGTTGTTGCGGCCAGAGATGCGCTTCTTTGGCGCAAGCAACGGCTCGTATGGGCTATCGCCTGTTAACTCTTCTCGCGTGAGATAAGTCTGATACCGTCGGGCCGGTGATGTCGGTGTGAGCTTTTTAATTCCCATCGCTTCCTCAAATCCTAGATTGCGTCTTCGTACATGATCGGCTTCTCGCCGCTCTTGAGCGTAACGTAAGCTTTCTTCCAATCGGGCCGACGACCTGTTTCGCGCCTGCTCTGCACGCGCTTCATCTTGCCCTGATAGTTGGCAACGCGCACGCTGGAGACCTTTACGCCGAATATCTGCTCGACGGCGCGCTTGATCTGAAGCTTGCTTGCGCCCGTGGCAACCTTGAGCGTGAGCATCTGGCGATCATTGCCCGTGCGGCCCATCGCTTCAGGCTCGTCTTTCATCGTGAGCGCTTTCTCAGTGATGACCGGCCCTTTGATAACATCCCAAATAGTTTTCATGTGAGCTGTTCTCCTACTTGTTGCTCAAATGCTTGTCCAACTGGCTCGCCGCTTCGCGCGTCATCGCAAGCTGTTCATGCGTCAGCAGGTCGTAGACGTTTATGCCGTTGGGCGAAACGCACGTAACATTGCGCAAGTTGCGTGACGAGAGCGCGAGGTTATCGTTATCAATCGCGTCAACAATAAGCGTCCGGCGATCAAGCCCAAGTCCTGCAAGCGCCGCAACAAAATCTTTTGTCTTATGCGACTGAAGCTCGAAATTCTCGACTATTATTATGCCGCCCTCGCGCAGCCGCTCAGACAACACAGAGCGAATCGCGCCGCGCCGCATCTTCTTCGGTATCTTGTATGACCAGTCGCGCGGCTGCGGCCCGTGCACGTTTCCGCCGCCCTTCCACAGGGGGCTTCTGATTGATGCGATTCGCGCGCGGCCTGTGCCCTTCTGCTTCCAGAGTTTCTTGCCCGAACCGCTCACGTCGCCGCGAGTCTTTGTCGCAGACGTTCCGGCTCGCTGGTTGGCGAGGTAGGACTTGACCGCTTCGTAGATGAGCGATTTATTGAGCGGCGCGCCGAACACCTCGTCCGACAACTCCAGATCGCCCACCTCTTCGTTCTTCAGATTTTTCACCTTCACAACAGGCATTGTTACGCTCCATCGTCGGAAACGATGAACTATGAGTGATGAACGATGAACCGTTATGGCATTCATCATTCATAATTCACCATTCATCATTTCTTCATTGTGCTTTCTTAATCAATACATACGCGCCGTTCGGACCGGGCACTGCGCCATGAATCATCAGCAGATTGTTTTCCGCATCAACGGCGACTACTCGCAGATTCTTTATCGTCTTGCGCTCGTTGCCCATGTGGCCCGCCATCTTAGTGCCTTTAAAGACGCGCGAAGGATAAGCCGATGCGCCGATGCCGCCCGGCGCGCGGTGAAACATCGAGCCGTGCGAGGCGCGACCACCGTGAAAGCCATGACGCTTCATGAATCCAGCAAACCCTCGGCCTTTCGACTTGCCGATCACTTCCACCAGATCGTTCTCGTTGAAAATGTCAACAAGCACTTTGTCGCCAACGTTGGTCGCTTCATCGCCCGTATCAACTCGAACCTCGCGCAGCACGCGAGTGGGAGGGACGCCAGCACGCTTGAAGTGACCCTCGGTCGGTTTGTTAACTCGACGAGGCCCTTTATCTTCGACCAACCCCAACTGGACGGCGTTATAGCCATCCGTGTTGACGGTCTTTTTTTGAACGACGATGCAAGGGCCAGCCTTTATTACCGTCACAGGCGTTACGCTGCCGTCGTCCGAAAACAACTGCGTCATTCCTAACTTCTTACCTATTATTCCGTTGACCATAGCAACTCTCAGTAGTGACGAGTGATAGAAAAAGCAAGTAGCAGACTTGCCTGTCACCAGTCACTTATGACTCTTCACTTTATTTGTGGTCCTTGCCAAAGGCTTTGATCTCGACATCAACGCCCGCCGGTAGATCGAGTTTCATCAGCGCATCAACCGTCTGCGGTGTCGGATCAAGAATGTCCATAAGCCGCTTGTGAGTTCGGATTTCAAACTGCTCGCGCGACTTTTTATCTACGTGCGGGCTGCGCAGGACAGTGTATTTATTCTTGACCGTCGGCAGCGGGATAGGCCCCGCCACGCGCGCACCCGTGCGCTTGGCCGTGTCAACTATCTCAGCAGTTGACTGGTCAAGCACGCGATAGTCATAAGCCTTCAGCCGGATTCTTATTTTTTCATTCAGCATATCTTTTTAATCCCCGCTCAATGATTCACAAGCCTTAAAAGCGGCTGTGGGAGCCAGTTTCACTCTGTCCCTCAACCCCTACTCGATTATCTCCGATACCGTCCCCGCTCCTACCGTCCTCCCGCCTTCCCTTATCGCAAACCTCAACCCCTTCTCCATCGCTATCGGGTTTATCAGCTCTATCTCCAACTGGCTGTTGTCTCCCGGCATCACCATCTCCACTCCCTCTGCCAATGTCGCCACCCCTGTCACGTCCGTCGTCCGAAAGTAAAACTGCGGTCGGTACCCACTGAAAAACGGCGTGTGACGCCCCCCCTCTTCCTTCGTCAGCACGTACACCTCCGCCTTGAACTTCGTGTGCGGCTTTATCGACCCCGGCTTCGAGATCACCTGCCCTCGCTCTATGTCCTTGCGGTCCACTCCCCTCAACAACAATCCCACGTTGTCTCCTGCCATCCCACTGTCCAACAACTTCTTGAACATCTCCACGCCCGGTCACTACCGTCGTCTTCGTCGGTCGTATCCCCACTATCTCCACGTTCTCCCCTACCTTCACCTGCCCTCGCTCTATCCTTCCCGTCGCCACCGTTCCTCTTCCTGATATCGAGAATATGTCTTCGACCGGCATCAGAAACGGCTTGTCTACTTCTCTCTCCGGCTGCGGGATGTAGCTATCGACCGCCGCCATCAACTCTTCTATCCCCTTCTCGCCGTCCCCTTCCCCGTTCAACGCCTGCAACGCCGACCCTCGGATGATCGGTATCTCGTCGCCGGGGAACTGGTAGATCGATAACAACTCTCTGACTTCAAGCTCTACAAGGTCCAGCAACTCAGGGTCATCTACGGCATCCACCTTGTTCATAAACACCACCATCGCTGGCACGCCCACCTGGCGGGCAAGCAATATGTGCTCGCGCGTCTGAGGCATGGGGCCGTCCGTCGCCGCGACGACTAATATTGCGCCGTCCATCTGGGCCGCGCCCGTGATCATGTTCTTGATATAGTCGGCGTGACCGGGGCAGTCGACGTGAGCGTAGTGGCGGTTAGCCGTCTCGTACTCGACGTGGGCGGTGGCGATCGTGATGCCGCGAGCCTTCTCTTCCGGCGCGTTGTCGATGGAGTCGAACGAGCGGAAAGTGTTCTTAGGGTTATGCTTTTGAAGCACTTTGGTGATAGCGGCGGTGAGCGTGGTCTTGCCGTGGTCAATGTGCCCGATAGTGCCTACGTTCACGTGCGGCTTACTTCGATCAAATTTCTCTTTTGCCATTTTCGTCTTGCTCCTTATTTTCCGCGAGCGATTGATTCAACCGCTCGCCTGAGATGGAAAAATTATTACCTGCCGGTGCCCTGCACCTTGGCAATTATCTCTTCGCGCACGCTGCGAGGCGCTTCTTCGTAACGATGGAAGTGCATCGTGTAAGTCGCGCGGCCCTGCGTCATCGAGCGCATATCGGTTGAATATCCAAACATCTCCGATAAAGGCACAAGCGCGGTTATCACCTGCGTGCCTGGCCTCGCGGCCAAGCTTTCAATTCGACCGCGACGGGAATTAATGTCTCCGGTGATAGATCCCATGTATTCTTCGGGCGCGACAACTTCGATTTTCATTATCGGCTCAAGCAATATCGGGCCAGCCTTCTTGGCTCCATCCTTGAAGGCCATCGAGCCTGCGATCTTGAAAGCCATTTCCGATGAGTCAACCTCGTGGTAACTGCCGTAGTGCAGCGTCGCCTTGATGTCAACCATTTCGTAGCCCGCGAGCACGCCGCCTTCCATCGCTTCTTTGATGCCCGCTTCAATGGGCTTTATGTATTCGCGCGGAACGACGCCGCCGACAATCGCGTTGACGAATTCAAACCCTGTGCCCGGTTCGGCGGGCTCAACCTTGATGTCGGCGTGACCGTACTGCCCGCGTCCACCTGTCTGGCGAACAAATTTGCCTGAGCCTTCGGCGGCTTTGGTTATCGTCTCGCGATAAGCCACCTGCGGGCGACCGACGTTTGCGTCAACGCCGAACTCGCGTTTGAGGCGATCAACGATTATCTCAAGATGAAGCTCGCCCATCCCAGAGATGATCGTCTGGCCAGTCTCCTGGTCAGTCGCGACTTTGAAGCTCGGGTCTTCGGCTGCAAGGCGCTGAAGCCCGATGCCAAGTTTCTCTTGATCCTGACGTGTTTTGGGTTCGATAGCCTGAGCGATGACGGGTGCGGGGAATTCGAGAGCTTCAAGGACGACGGGGCGCGATTCTTCGCAAATCGTGTCGCCGGTCGTGACCTGTTTAAGTCCTGCGACTGCGACGATCTCGCCTGCGGATGCCTGCTCAATATCTTCGCGTTTATTCGCATGCATGCGCATAATGCGACCGACTCGCTCTTTCGAGCCGCGCGTCGAATTCAACGTGTAAGAACCTGATTTGAGCGTGCCCGAATAGATGCGAACGAATGAGAGTTGGCCGATGTGCTTGTCGGCCATGATCTTGAACACGAGACCTGAGAAAGGCGCTTTCGCATCTGCCGGTCTCTCTTCTTCATTACCTGTTTTGGGGCTGGTGCCAACAACTGCGGGAACATCGAGCGGGCTGGGAAGGTAATCAACTACTGCGTCGAGCAACGGTTGAACGCCTTTATTCTTAAAAGCCGTGCCAGCCACGACGGGCACCAGTTTCAGCGCTATGGTTTCGCGACGAAGCGCCGCGCGAATCTCATCTTCACTGATTTCTTCGCCACCGAGATATTTCTCGGCAATCTGATCATCGGCATCTGCGAGCGCTTCGATCATTTTTTCGCGCGAAGCTTCCGCTGCGGCTTTGATGTCATCAGGGATGTCGGTAATTTCAGGCTCCGCGCCTTTGTCTTCCGCTTTATAGATGATGGCGCGCATTGTAACTAAATCAACAATGCCTTGAAATTTATCTTCCGCTCCGATTGGGTACTGAATTGCAACAGGGTTCGCGCTCAACCGATCACGCATCGTTTGAATTGCGTGCTCGAAGTCCGCGCCCGGCCTGTCCATCTTGTTCATGAAAGCTATGCGCGGGACGTTGTATTTGTCCGCCTGACGCCAGACAGTTTCCGACTGCGGCTGCACGCCGGCTACCGCATCGAAGACCGCGACAGCGCTATCGAGCACGCGCAATGAGCGCTCGACTTCTATCGTGAAATCAACGTGGCCGGGCGTGTCTATGATATTGATGCGATACTCTTCGTCGTTGCGAATCCAGAAGCATGTCGTCGCGGCGGACGTGATGGTGATGCCGCGTTCCTGCTCCTGCTCCATCCAGTCCATGACGGCTGTGCCTTCGTGGACTTCGCCTATCTTGTAAGAGACGCCTGTATAATAAAGGATACGCTCAGTCGTAGTGGTCTTGCCCGCATCAATGTGGGCCATGATCCCGATATTGCGAAATCTCTGTAATGGTGCTTGCTTCGACATAAAACTTCAGTGATGAGTGACGTGCAATGAACAAGCGCTCAGGCTTGCCACCAGTCACCGGTCACTACCTCATTACCACCTGTAATGCGCGAACGCCTTGTTGGCGTCGGCCATTCGGTGGGTATCATCCTTCTTCTTGACCGCGTTGCCGCGATTGTTAGCCGCGTCGAGAATTTCTCCGGCAAGCCGGTCAATCATCGTCTTCTCTCCGCGCCCGCGCGAATAAGAGATCAGCCATCTGATGGCAAGGCTATTGCCGCGAGATTTCTGATCAACCTCGATGGGCACCTGATAAGTAGAGCCACCGACGCGGCGCGATTTGACTTCGACGCGGGGCTTAACGTTGTCTACGGCTTTCTTAAAGGTTTTCAAAGGGTCTTCCTGTGTTTTCCCTTGGATCTGGCTCATAGCGCCATAGAAAATATTTTCGGCCACTGTTTTCTTGCCGCCCCACATAAGCGAGTTGATGAACTTGGTCACCATCGTCGAGTTGTATATCGGGTCCGGCAGAACATCGCGTTTCGCTGCTACTCTTCTTCTTGGCATACTCTTTCCAAACTGATGAATGACAGATTAGAAGTGACAAGCGCTTCGTCGCTTGATCACTTATTTTTTAGCCGGAGCGGCTTCCTTCGGTCGCTTGGCTCCGTACTTGGAGCGACCCTGCTTGCGATTCGCAACACCGACAGCATCGAGAGTGCCGCGAACAACGTGATAGCGCACGCCAGGCAGATCTTTTACGCGGCCTCCGCGAATGAGCACAATCGAGTGCTCTTGCAAATTGTGGCCGATGCCTGGGATGTAAGTCGTAACTTCGATTTGATTGGTCAAGCGCACGCGCGCAACCTTGCGCAAAGCCGAGTTCGGCTTCTTGGGCGTTTGCGTGTAAACACGTGTGCAGACGCCGCGTTTTTGCGGGCTTGAATTCAAAGCCGGACTCGATGTCTTGTACTTGACTTGCTGTCGTCCCTTTCGGACCAACTGATTCAGTGTCGGCACGCTCTAGCTCCTCTCAAAACAGCCGGGCAAACCCGCCCGACTTCAAATCTTCTCGCAGAGGGTGAGTGATACCCTAATTGAGATTAAAAGCGCAAAATGGCGAAACGATGTTTGCCATCGCGCATAACTACTTATTTAAATCTGTTTCCGGGGATGTTCTGAAAAGTCGCTGCGGATCCGGCTTCCCCTTCGGCCTAACTTTTCTGTGGCGTGATCTCTGTGAACTTCTTTGTGAATTCGGGATCGCAGGGTAAGCCCGCATCCTGTTACGCCACAATAACGTTTTTCCGCGTCCGGTTTCAACTATCCCCACGCCTCCGCATGCTCAGAACCAAAAAGCGTGGTAGTCGCAAACAGTGAACTATAGCGATCTGCCGATTTTTTGTCAACCTCGATTGAGAACAGACGGCAGGGCGTTGCGAAGACAAGCGGCGGAACGTTAAAGCGAGATAACAGAAAATGTAATCCCCCCAGAGCCTACATCTCTTCTGAGAAGCATTTTTTTAATTTTCGCATTGATTTATCACTATTTCGGGGGAGTCAGCCGGTCTATAGCGGGTGGTCTGGAAAATGCTTATAAAGATCGGATTCCGTTGAGAGGTATAGCTTATGAGATGCCCAAGATGCCATAGTCAAGTACCCGATGAAGCCCTTCGTTGCCCGGATTGCAAGCTCCCCAAGCCAAAAACCTCATCCGACCATAGCGCGGCAAACCACAGCGCAGTGAGCCGTAAAAAGCTACAAGCGAAGAAGCGAGACTTAAAGGTAAACGACAGCAGACCGAAATGGGTTAACGCGCTTGCAGGCGTTGTGGCATTTATACTTACGGCAGGCGTCGGTTGGTATGCATACTCGCACTTCTCTACGCAGCCGCACGAACTTGATCCACACCTGGCGCAGCCTGCGCTCACCAAGCTACGTCAATCACCTTCATCCCAGTCGGGGCTCAGCGTTGATGATTATTTGACGCAGCAACTTGAAAAATCGCGCAGGGTCGGCAACCTGCTCAATTATCAAGGCTGGACCATAAGTCCCGTCAAAGGCAGCAAAACGAAATTGCTGATCGCTTTTACCTATGAAGAGAGAGACAACACACAGCAACGCGCCGAGTGGCTCGCCGATGTTGCGAACAACACCTACACTCCGCAGACGGAGCTTGCTATAGAGGCATACAAAAAATAATTTGTCAGCAATTCGATCTCCACTCTGTTTTGTGTATTCAATCAAAAAAACAGGGATGAAGGAGCTTGACTGCTGCTCTCTCCATCCCTGTTTTAACTCAACGCAAGCCGACGGCCTGCAAATTAATCGCCGACTTCTTTAGCCTCAGCGCGGAAATCTTCACCGGCAGGAATCTCGGGTTCCTCGTATTCGTAATCTTCCCGCTCTTCGGTCTTATCCGGCTCAAGCTTTATGTTGCGATAGAATTCCATGCCTGTTCCGGCTGGAATCAATCGCCCCATAATGACGTTTTCTTTCAGGCCGCGCAGGTAATCCACCTTGCCGCTGATCGCTGCTTCGGTTAATACTCGCGTCGTCTCCTGGAAGCTGGCAGCCGATATGAACGACTCGGTTGACAGCGACGCCTTTGTGATTCCCAACAACAGCGGTTCGGCTTGAGCTGCCTGCCCGCCTTCGGCCATCACGCGCTCGTTTTCGTCCTGGAAGCGGAAACGATCAACCATATCCTCAAGCAGGAACTCCGTGTCGCCCACTTCCTTGATTCGCACCCAACGAAGCATCTGGCGAACGATAACTTCGATGTGCTTATCGTTAATGTTCACACCTTGCAGCCGATAGACCTCTTGAATCTCGTTGACGAGGTAACGCTGCAACTCTTCGATACCGCGCACGGCGAGAATGTCGTGCGGGTTGAGCGGGCCGTCCATCAACGGCTCGCCCGCCTTCACCAGATCGCTTTCCTGCACGTTGATGTGAACACCGCGAGGAATCGAGTACTCGCGCTTCTCGCCGTCGGGCGCTTCGACTACAACGCGACGCAGTCCTTTCGTGATCGGGCCGAACTTGATTGTGCCGTCTATTTCGGTCATCACTGCCGTCTCGCGCGGCTTGCGAGCCTCGAACAATTCCACCACGCGCGGCAGACCGCCCGTGATATCTTTGGTCTTCGTAGTCTCGCGCGGAATCTTGGCGATGATGTCGCCCGGAGCGACGCGCACGTGCTCTTTCTCTTCCTGCGCCTTGGTCAAGCTTGCGACTGCGCCACGCTTCTTCTTCCACTCGTCGTAATCTGCGACGAGCAGATTAGCGCGCACGGGCATTTGATAAGACTTGAGCATCTTGTTTTTCTCATCCCGGATTTCGATTCGCGGCTGACGTTTTTCATCAGGCGAATCAATCACCACGAGATGCGAAAGCCCCGTCACTTCGTCAACTTCTTCGCGAACCGTCACGCCTTCGATCAGGTCTTTGAAATGAATGAAGCCCGCGTCTTCCGTCAATATGGCGAAGGTGTAAGGATCCCATTCAGCAAGTTCCTGACCTTCTTCGACGTGCTGGCCATCGGTGACCTTGAGCGTCGCGCCGTAAACTATCTGATAGCGACCGGACTCGCGACCGCGTTCATCAATCAACACGATTGAGCCGTTGCGATTCATCGCTATCAAATCGCCATCGCGGTTGCGAACCGTGCGAAGGTCTTCGAACTTGACCGTACCCGTAGTGCGCGCTTCGTGCTTGGTGACTTCCGAGACGCCGCCCGCGACGCCGCCGATGTGGAACGTGCGCATCGTGAGCTGCGTGCCCGGCTCGCCGATTGACTGAGCGGCGATGACGCCAGTCGCCTCGCCTAACTCGACCAGACGGCCTGTCGCAAGGTTGCGACCGTAACACTTCACGCAAACGCCGCGACGGGATTCGCAGGTCAGAACCGAACGAATCCTCACGCGCTCGATTCCGCCAGCGAGCTGAATCTGGGCCGCGAGGTCTTCGGTGATCTCTTCATTGGTTTCAACG
The DNA here is from genome assembly GCA_963726785.1 of Blastocatellia bacterium. Classification (GTDB taxonomy): domain Bacteria; phylum Acidobacteriota; class Blastocatellia; order UBA7656; family UBA7656; genus DATEKX01. Next base: position 629,663 of record CAVSDJ010000010.1, on the reverse strand, counting down.
ATTACTTCGCCCGTGATCGGGTCGCTTATGTCTACGAGCGCCACGCGACCAATGATTCGGTCGCGCAAGGATTCGATCTCCTCGCCGCCTTCGATGATCGCCGTAGCAACGATGCCGCGAAGCGTGCCGCAATCGGGTTCGCTGATAATCACGTCCTGCGCAACGTCAACCAGTCGGCGAGTCAGGTAGCCAGAGTCCGCCGTCTTGAGCGCAGTGTCCGCCAGACCTTTTCGAGCGCCGTGCGTAGAGATGAAGTACTGCGTCACGTTCAGCCCTTCGCGGAAGTTCGCGCGTATTGGCGTTTCGATGATTTCGCCCGAAGGCTTTGCCATCAATCCGCGCATACCTGCAAGCTGGCGAATCTGCTGCTTGGAGCCTCGCGCGCCGCTATCGGCCATAACCAGAATCGGATTCAATTCGCCCGATTCAGTCTCGGCCCTGTTCATCTCTTTGAACATCGCTTCGGCGACTTTTTCGGTCACGTCGCTCCAGATAGCGATGACCTTGTTGTAGCGTTCGCCGTTGGTGATGATGCCTTCCTTGTACTGGACCTCGATTTCGGCAACTTCGTTCTGCGCCTGTTGAACGAGTTCTACTTTCGCAGGCGGAGTGACCAGATCGTCAATGCCGATTGATATGCCTGCCTTCGTCGCATACAGGAATCCGAGGTCTTTCACCTTGTCGAGTATGCGAACCGTTTCGGCATGGCCGAGGCGCAAATGGCAGTAGTTGACAAGAGCGCCGAGCCCTTTCTTTCTGAGCGTGCCGTTGATGTAAGGCATGTTCACCGACAGGTGCTCGTTCATTATGACGCGGCCAACGGTCGTATCAATGACGCGATTTTGAAGCTTGCGAACCGTAGCGCGAATCACGTCCTGATCGTCGCGCTCCTGATCCAGATCAAGCAACTCGCCGCTGAACATGAGCTTGATCGGCGTCTGCGTGTGAACTTCGCCCGCGTCGAGCGCAAGCAACACTTCGTCGGTCGAAGAGAACTTGCGACCCGCGAATTTGTCATCCTTCTTCGAAGTCGTCAGGTAGTAGCATCCCAATACTATGTCCTGCGTCGGAACAGCAATGGGCTGGCCGTTGGCCGGACTAAGGATGTTGTTAGAAGCGAGCATCAACACGCTTGCTTCGACCTGCGCTTCGGGCGAAAGCGGGATGTGCACGGCCATCTGGTCGCCGTCAAAGTCGGCGTTGAACGCCGTGCAGACGAGCGGGTGAATCTTGATGGCTTTGCCTTCGACCAGCACAGGCTCGAATGCCTGGATGCCGAGACGGTGCAGCGTCGGCGCGCGATTGAGCAATACGGGATGCTCGCGGATCACTTCTTCGAGGATGTCCCAAACGACAGGCTCCTGTCGTTCGACCATCTCTTTCGCCTGCTTGATCGTCGCAGCATACTGTTTCTTCTCAAGCAGGTTGTAGATGAACGGCTTGAACAATTCGAGCGCCATCTTCTTAGGCAATCCGCACTGGTGAAGTTTCAACTCCGGGCCGACGACGATCACCGAACGACCAGAGTAGTCAACGCGCTTGCCGAGCAGGTTCTGACGGAATCGCCCTGCTTGCCTTTCAGCGTATCCGAAAGCGATTTGAGCGGGCGATTGTTTGCGCCTCTGAGCACTCTTCCGCGACGACCGTTGTCAAACAGCGCGTCAACCGCTTCTTGAAGCATGCGCTTTTCGTTTCGCACGATTACTTCGGGCGCTTTCAACTCGATGAGCTTCGACAACCGGTTGTTACGATTGATGACGCGGCGATAAAGATCATTCAAATCGCTGGTCGCAAACCGTCCGCCGTCAAGCGGCACGAGCGGTCTTAATTCAGGCGGAATTACGGGAATCACATCGAGTATCATCCACTCAGGGTGATTGCCCGAACGGCGAAAAGCGTCAACCACTTTGAGCCGCTTTGAATACTTGAGCTTCTTCTGCTGTGAAGTCTCGTCCTTCATCCTACGGCGCATTTCGACGGAGAGTTCTTCCACGTCAACTCGCTTCAACAGTTCCTTGATAGCTTCCGCGCCCATCTTCGCAACGAATTTGCCGGGGAACTCCTGCATCAATTGGCGATATCGCTCATCCGTGAGCAACTCGCGCTCTTTCAGCCCCGTTTCCTTGTCGGGATCGCCCGGCTTCTCGGCGGGAGCGTCACCTGGATGAACCACGATGTAGGACTCGAAGTAGAGCACCTTCTCAAGCTCGCGCAGAGGTATGTCGAGCAAGTGGCCGATGCGCGAAGGGAGTCCTTTGAAGAACCATACGTGCGAGCAAGGCGAGGCGAGCTTGATGTGGCCTAACCGCTCGCGGCGAACTTTCGATTGTGTAACTTCGACGCCGCACTTGTCGCACACGACGCCGCGATGCTTCATTCTTTTATATTTTCCGCAGAGGCACTCCCAGTCGGTGACAGGTCCGAATATCTTTGCGCAGAACAGTCCGTCGCGCTCCGGTTTGAAAGTCCTGTAATTGATCGTCTCCGGCTTGGTCACTTCACCATGAGACCAGGAAAGAATCTTTTCCGGTGAAGCGAGACTTATTCTAATCGCCTCAAAGTCAGGTGCCAGGTTCGTTTTCTGTTCGTGTGTCCTAAACATTTCTTAATCACCTTCCTCTGTCACGATTTCAGATTTTAGATTTTGGATTTTGGATTGAAGAACGGCTCGCGTCTTCAATCCAAAATCGGCAATCCGAAATCCAAAATCCGGTTATTCCACCACTTCTTCTTCGCTTCGGCGCATCAATTCAACATCGAGACAAAGCGATTGAAGCTCACGAATCAAGACGTTGAATGATTCAGGCACGCCGGGATCAAAGTCGGCTTCGCCCTTAACTATCGCTTCGTAAATCTTCGAGCGTCCCGCCACGTCGTCGCTCTTCGCCGTCAGCAGTTCTTGAAGGATGTGCGCCGCGCCGTATGCTTCAAGCGCCCACACTTCCATCTCTCCGAATCGCTGACCGCCGAACTGCGCCTTGCCGCCTAACGGCTGCTGCGTAATGAGCGAGTACGGCCCGATTGAACGAGCGTGAATCTTGTCGTCAACCAGATGCGATAGCTTCATCATATAGATATATCCAACCGTGACTTTCTGCTCGAACGCATCGCCCGTCATCCCGTCGTAGAGAACCGTCTTGCCTGATCCGGGCAGCCCCGCGATATCAAGCAGCTTCTTGATCTCAGACTCGCGCACGCCATCAAATACAGGCGAGGCGAACGGGATGCCGTCAAGTAAAGTTTTGGCATGATCGATGAGGTCTGCGTCCGACAGTTCGCTGAATCGCTCCTGTTGCTCAGGAGTCGTGAAAATATCTTTGTAGATTTTGCGAAGCTCCCCGGCGCGCGTGCTGTCTGAAAGTATATCGCCGATCTTCTGCGCGATGGATTTCGACGCCCACCCCAGATGCGTTTCCAGTATCTGCCCCACGTTCATACGCGAAGGAACGCCGAGCGGATTAAGAACGATCTCGACAGGCGTGCCATCGGGCAAGTACGGCATATCTTCTTCAGGAAGTATGCGCGCGATGACGCCTTTGTTCCCGTGTCGGCCTGCCATCTTGTCGCCTACTGACAGCTTGCGCTTCATTGCGATGAAGACCTTGACCATCTTGATGACGCCCGGCGGAAGTTCATCGCCCTTTTGCAGCTTCTCGACGTTCTCGTTATGAAGCTGTTCCTGGACTTTGATCTGCCGATCCGTGCGCCGCTCGATGTCGCCGATCTCAGCATTTACGTCAATCTTAGAGCTTGTGATTTCGACCTTGCGCAGCGCACCCATCTCCAGTTGCTCAAGCTCTTCGCGCGTAAGCTTGGTTCCTTTCGTCAGCATCTTCTTGTTTTTGTAGACGAGGTCTTCGGCCAATCGCTGGCCTTCAAGCAACTCGTAGATGCGCTTGTTGCGCTCGTCTTCGAGAATGCGCTTTTCGTCGTTAAGGTTCTTGAGCAGCTTCTCCTCTTCGGCGTGCTGGATAGATATTGACCGGTCGTCTTTCTCAGCGCCCTTACGAGTGAAGACCTTCACGTCAACGACGATGCCGTCAATTCCGGGCGGGCACGTGAGCGAAGCGTCACGCACATCGCCTGCCTTTTCGCCGAATATGGCGCGAAGCAGTTTCTCTTCCGCCGTAAGCTGAGTCTCACCTTTCGGCGTGACTTTGCCGACGAGAATCGAGCCGGGTTTGACAGACGCGCCGATGCGGATGATGCCCGACTCGTCGAGGTCGCGCAGCGCCGATTCCGAAACGTTCGGGATGTCGCGCGTGATCTCTTCGGGTCCGAGCTTCGTATCGCGCGCTTCGACTTCAAGCTCTTCGATGTGAATCGAAGTGAAAGAGTCTTCGCGCACGAGTTTTTCGCTCACCAGAATCGCGTCTTCAAAGTTGTACCCGCGCCATGGCATGAAAGCCACGAGCACGTTGCGACCCAATGCCAGTTCGCCTCCCTGCGTGCAAGGCCCGTCCGCGATGACATCGCCTTTGCGAATCATCTGGCCTTCGCGCACGATGGGCTTCTGGCTGATGCAGGTGTTCTGATTCGAGCGCTTGAACTTCGTCAGCGCGTAGATGTCGGCATTGATTTCGCGCGAAGTCGTTCCGCCCGCTATGCCGTGCTCTGCGCGAATGATGATGCGCTCTGAGTCAACCGAGTCAACCACGCCGTCACGTCGAGCGATGACGACCGCGCCGGAATCCTGCGCCGTCACGCGCTCCATGCCTGTGCCTACGAGCGGAGCTTCCGCGCGAAGCAGCGGCACAGACTGGCGTTGCATGTTCGACCCCATCAGCGCGCGGTTCGCGTCGTCGTTTTCGAGGAACGGAATCAACGAGGCGGCGACCGATACCAACTGCTTGGGGCTGACGTCAATAAACTCGATCTCCTCGCGGTCAGCGGGTTTGAATTCGCCTGCCTTGCGCACGGTGTTGCGTTCCTGAATGATGCGGCCCTGACGGTCTGTTTCAATCGAAGCCTGACCGATGGTGTAACGGTCTTCTTCCCACGCCGACAGGTAGAACGGATACGGTTCGTACTCCGAGTGCGCCTGCTCGCCTGAAAGTTTTTTGTTCGCTTTATCCACCTGCTCTTTGGGCAAGTGATCGCCGACGCTGAATTCAGTATCGCCAGCCGAAAGCACTCGCACATAATCAATGATGCGGCCATTTTCGACCTTGCGATAAGGCGATTCGATGAAGCCGAATTCGTTGATTCGAGCGAAACACGAGAGGCTTGAGATCAATCCGATGTTCGGGCCTTCAGGCGTTTCAATCGGACAGATGCGACCGTAATGCGTCGGGTGAACGTCGCGCACTTCGAACCCTGCGCGCTCGCGCGAAAGTCCGCCTGGCCCAAGAGCAGACAATCGGCGCTTGTGCGTAATCTCTGAAAGCGGGTTCGTCTGATCCATAAACTGGGACAACTGCGACGAGCCGAAGAACTCTCTGACGGCAGCCGTAACAGGCTTGGCGTTGATGAGGTCGCGCGGCATCGCGGTTTGCATCTCCTGGTGTATGGACATCTTCTCTTTGATCGCGCGTTCCATGCGAACGAGGCCGATGCGGAACTGGTTTTCCAGTAACTCGCCGACTGCTCGCACGCGGCGATTGCCCAAATGATCAATGTCATCCGGCTCGCCGATGCCTTTGCGCATCTTGAGCAAGTAACCGATCACGTCTACGAAATCCGACGTTGAAAGCGTCTGCTGTTCCAAGCGATCACGCTCAGGCTTGCCGAGCTTGATATTCGCCTTGAGTCGTCCGACGCGCGAGAAGTCGAATTTGCGTTCGTCGAAGAACATTCCGCGAAACAGATTCCACGCGGTCAAAATAGTCGGCGGGTCGCCGGGGCGCATCTTGCGATAGATTTCAAGTATCGCATCGCGCGGAGTCTTGACGCTGTCCTTCTTGAGCGTCTGGCTGATGACCGTTCCTACGTCGTCGCGCTCGGGGAAAAATATCTCGACTTCACTGATGCCCGACTCGATGATTTGCTGCCACTCGCGAGCAGTAAGCTCTGTGTTAGCTTCGGCGATAACTTCGCCCGTCTCGGTGTTGACCAGATCATCGGTCAGGAATGCGCCTTCGACTTCCTGCGGGTCAACCGTTACGGTCTTGATCTTCGCTTTTAAAAGCTGATCAATATCACGCCTGGAAAGCTTTTTGGCGTTCGAGCCGCCGCGCACGAGCACTTCGCCGCCCTTGTCTTCGACCGATTCGGCCAGGTGCAGCCCGATCATCCCTTCATTCGGCTCGAAGTGCAGGCGACCGTCTTTGACCGTCGCTTTCTGCGACGTGTAAAACATCCTGAGCACTTCTGCGTCGGTGAAACTCGAATGCTTGATCTCGTCTTCGAGATGCGAGTCTGATCCCATGCGGTCGAGATCAATCTTGTCCATCAATCCAAGCGCGCGCAGGAAGACCGTGCCGTAGAATTTGCGTTTGCGATCTATACGCACGTAAAGCAGGTTCTTGGTGTCGTATTCGAACTCGACCCACGAGCCGCGATACGGGATAACTTTCGCAAGAAAATAAGTGTTGTTGTTCGCGCGCTCAAAGAAGATGCCAGGCGAGCGGTGAAGCTGACTGACGATTACGCGCTCCGTGCCGTTGATGATGAATGTGCCGTTATCGGTCATCAGCGGTATCTCGCCGAAGAAGACCTCTTCTTCTTTAATATCGCGGATGGATTTCTGACCCGTGTCTTCGTCCGTGTCCCAGACAGTCAATCTGATCTTGACCTTCAGGGGCACGGCATAGGTCATGGATTTTTCCTGACACTCTTTTTCTGAATGCTTGTGTTGAAGCGTGACAGGCTCGCCGCAGTTATCACACAGAACGGGGGAGACCGTGTTCATAGTTCCGCACTGCGAGCAGACCACATCTTCGGCTGCGTATGGGTTCACGCGCAGAATCGCGCCGCATGAACGGCAGTTGGTTCTGAGGTGATAGAGACCTTCTAACTGGCCGCACTTGCACTGCCAGTTGCCGATTGAATATTCGACGAAATCAAGTTGCGAGGTCTCGCGAAAATCAGTTATCGGAAAAACAGAACGGAAGACTGCCTGCAGGCCGATGTTTTCACGCTCGGCAGGCAGAAGGTCCATCTGTAGAAAGCGATTGTAAGACTGTCGTTGAACCTCTATGAGGTTCGGAATTCTTATCGCCGTTTTGATTCGAGAAAAATCGTACCGCTCACGGACAATGCCGTTGCCGCTTTTAACTTGTGCTGACATATCTCTCCTCGACTATATAGGCAAGAAAGCTCGTAGCCGGTCACACGAATTCCAACTTTGTCCGGGAAGGTTGTCCACGCCAAACGGGGAAGTCGCGCGAGGAAAACTTAAAGTTAGAGCAATGAAGACCCACCGCAAGCTTATAAACTTTTGCAGACACGAATGCGAAGCACGGCTGGATACACATTCTCCAACCGCGAGCTTCGCGTGTTTTTGAGCGCAAAATAAACTTTATTGTCGTTGCCGTCCCTAACGTCCTAAAACGTTATATTACACGTAAGCCATTGTTTTGGTCAAGCACCTGACGACAGCGAGTAGAGCAAGCCCGCAAGCTTGCTCTACCGTCCCATGTTTTAAGACTTAAAACTACTTTAACTCGACAGTAGCGCCAGCGTCCGTAAGCTTCTTTCTGAGAGCTTCGGCCTCGTCCTTAGGAGCGGCTTCTTTGACCGCCTTGGGCGCGCCTTCAACCAGGTCTTTGGCTTCCTTCAAGCCGAGCGCTGTGATTTCGCGCACGACTTTGATGATGCCAATCTTCTTGCCAGGGTCGGCCATGCCCGTAAGGATTACGTCGAATTCGTCTTTCTCTTCGACTGGCGCAGCAGCAGCGGCACCGGCAGCCGGAGCAGCAGCAACGGCAGCCGCAGCAGCCGACACGCCGAACGTGTCTTCCATCAACTTGACCAACTGCGATGCTTCCAGCAGCGAGAGGTCTTTTATCTGATCTACTATTCCCTGAAGCTTATCTGTTGACATAACTATTCGTGTCCTCCTGAAAACTTTTGTCTAAGGTCGGCTGCGTTGCCGGTGCATCCCCGACTCGCGCGCCCGCTGCGCCGCTCCACTGACACTCTTGCAAAGCGGCGATTGATGATTGCGACAAATCAGGCGCGGGCTTCCACAAACCCGCATCTGATTTTGGATTTTAGATTTTGGATTAGCGATGCGGATGTCTTCATCAACTCGGCAATCCAAAATCTAAAATCATAAATCCAAAATCCTATGCGCTCTCTTTTTGAGCGCGAACTTGATCTATCACGACCGCAAGATTGCGCGCCACACCGCCAGTCACGACTGCCAATCGCTGCGCGCTGCTGTTGATCAAGAACATGACCTTCGAGATCAACTCTTCCTTCGAAGGCAGGTTCGAGAGCGCCTCGATGTCTTTGACTTCGATGACACGCCCTTCAACCACACCGGCCTTGAAAGAGAACACGGGACTCTCTTTCGCCCACTTTGAAAGAACCTTGGCGAGCGTGACAGGGTCGTCGGGCGAAAGCGCTATGGCCGTCGCCCCTGTAAACTTGTCCTTGATCGGCTCCATCGGCGTGCCTTCGGCAGCGCGGATGGCGAGCGTGTTCTTCACAACGCGATAAGTCAGATTGGCCTGGCGCAATTCGCGGCGCAGTCTCTCATCGTCGCCTACCTTGATGCCCTGAAATCCAACCAGCAACGCATTAGGCGACTCCTGGAATTCCTTGCGGAGAACTTCAATATCCTGATCTTTTTGTGCTCTTGTCTTCACGATTCAACCCCCAGTCGATTTTGGATTTTGGATTGCCGATTTTGGATTGATATGACACTCGTTGGCCCTTCAATCCAAAACCCAAAATCTGAAATCCAAAATCTAAAATTCGCCGGTATTCAGCTTGATGCCAGGTCCCATTGTTGACGAGATCGTAGCATTCTTTACATATTTGCCTTTTGCCGCCGAAGGCTTTGCGCGCATCACCGCATCAATGAGCGATTTCGCATTTTCACTAAGCCTTTCTGAATCGAAGCTCACCTTGCCCACAGGCGCGTGTATCACTCCGGTCTTGTCAACGCGAAACTCGACTTTACCGGCTTTAGTCTCGCGCACGGCGCGACCGACATCAGCCGTGACCGTGCCGGTCTTAGGATTAGGCATCAGCCCGCGCGGGCCTAATATTTTGCCAAGCTGACCGACCGACCGCATCATGTCGGGCGTAGCGATGAGCGCATCAAAATCCAGCCAGCCGCCTTTGATGCGATTGACTATGTCTTCGCCGCCAACCTCATCGGCTCCCGCCTCCTGCGCTTCCTGCGCTTTGTCGGGCGATGCGATGACGACGACCTTTTTCGATTTGCCCAAACCATGCGGAAGCACGACTGTGCCGCGCACCATCTGGTCGGCTTTGCGCGGATCGACTCCCAAAGTCATGCCAAGTTCGACCGTCTCGTCGAATTTCGCATAAGCGATCTTCTTGGCAAGCTCGACAGCCTCGCTAACCGTATAGAGCCGGTCGCGTTCAACCTGTTCCGCCGCCGCTTTGTATTTCTTCCCTGCCATATTTTTTCTCCCAGGTAATTAACGTGGCTGGCTTTGACAGCCCTGCCACTCCCTCATTAATCGAATGTGCGGGCGGCTTCGCGCTTCGCGTTGCTGTGCTTTGAAACTGGCCGCAGGAGCCTATCCTGCGTCTTTCATCCAAGCAGCCTCGAACAAGCGAATTGAAACGGGAACCCGCCATCCGGTCGGACGACTAATCTGTAACTTCAAGCCCCATGTTGCGGGCTGTTCCCTCAATCGTTCGCATCGCAGACTCGACCGAAGTAGTGTTCAGGTCGGGCAGCTTTGTGCGCGCGATCTCTTCAATCTGCTTGCGCGAGATGCGGCCTATCTTGTCGCGGTTTGGACGGGCCGAGCCTTTATCAATGCCTGCGGCCTTCTTCAAAAGATCGGCTGCGGGCGGCGTCTTGGTTATGAACGTAAAGGAGCGATCGGCATAGACGGTGATGACTACGGGAATAGTCATATCGACTATGTTAGCTGTTTTGGCGTTGAACGCCTTGCAGAACTCCATTATGTTTACGCCGTGTTGACCGAGCGCCGGGCCAATGGGAGGCGCGGGATTAGCTTTTCCCGCCGGGACTTGAAGCTTTATATACGCAGTTATTTTCTTTGCCATATTTGGGTCACTTGCGAGCCAGCCTGTTTAGACTGAAACTCTCCCCTTTCTAAAATCTCAAAGTTGAGATTTGAAATCTATTCTTCTTCCGAGAACGTCAATTTCTCGACGTCCAAAAAATTTAACTCAACAGGCGTCGAGCGCCCGAAGATGGTTACCATAACTTTGAGCACGCCTTTATCCGGGTTGATCTCTTCGACCTGACCCGTGAATCCGCTGAACGGCCCCGAAAGTATTCTGACGTGTTCGTTGTGCGTGAAGGTGTGCTTGGGCTTCGGTTTTTCAGCCGCTTCGGTGACATGGTGGACGATCTGGTCAACCTCTTCCGGCGTCAGCGGCGTAGGCTTTTGCCCGCCTACGAAGCCCGTCACCTTCGGCGTTGATTTGATTATGTGCCAGACCTTCTCGCTTACGTCGCCCTTCTCGTCCGTCTCTATCTCGACCAGAACATAGCCGGGAAAGAACATTCGCGAAGTCTCAACGCGCTTTGACCCGCGCATCTCGACTACGGTTTCCGTAGGCACGAGCACCTGCGTGATCTGATCGGACATATCATAAGCTTGAATGCGCGAAATCAGCGATTCGCGAACCTTCTTCTCGTAGCCCGAATATGTGTGAATGATGTACCAGTTTCTGGCCATAATAATTGCGCCTACTTGATAGCCTGTTCAAGGGCTTCAAATCCGAGCGTGATGAGGCGATCCACGCCCCAAAGATAAAAGCCGAAAAAGAACACGGCTATCAACACGACGACTGTCGTGCTCCATACTTCCGTGCGCGTAGGCCAGGTGGTCTTGCGCATTTCGAGCTTGACGTTTTGATAGAACTCACCGATGCGCCCGACGAATGATAGCTTCGGCATTTTCGATGGGCGCTCTCCGCCTTCATCGCCGCCTGCGCGACGTTCAGGCTCTTCACTCAGTGGCTTATCATCGTCTTCTGGATAATCTGTTACTCGACTCATTACCTTACCTCGAATATGCGAAGCGCCCTGTCTTCGCTCGAACTAACGGACAGGGGTACCAGGATTCGAACCCGGCCTTACGGTTTTGGAGACCGCCGTGCTAGCCGCTAACACTATACCCCTAAACCAGAAAGCAGTAGGCGGTAAGCAGTATTTCGACTGCCTGCTGCCTTCTGTTATTTAGCTTCTTTGTGCGCCCTGTGCACTCTGCAATTATTGCAGAACTTTTTGAACTCAAGACGATCCGGCGTCTTCTTTTTGTTCTTTGTCGTGACGTAATTACGATGCTTGCATTCTGTGCACTGAAGCGTGATGTTATCTCTTGGCATAATTCCTCAACTGCGAACCTTAAAGTATACCAGCAAAATCAGCAGGCCGCATCCTACCTTGAAAGCGGCTGTGGGAGCCAGTTTCACCCTGTCCCTCAACCCCTACTCGATTATCTCCGATACCGTCCCCGCTCCTACCGTCCTCCCGCCTTCCCTTATCGCAAACCTCAACCCCTTCTCCATCGCTATCGGGTTTATCAGCTCTATCTCCAACTGGCTGTTGTCTCCTGGCATCACCATCTCCACTCCCTCTGCCAATGTCGCCACCCCTGTCACGTCTGTCGTCCGAAAGTAAAACTGCGGTCGGTACCCGCTGAAAAACGGCGTGTGACGTCCTCCCTCTTCCTTCGTCAGCACGTACACCTCCGCCTTGAACTTCGTGTGCGGCTTTATCGACCCCGGCTTCGAGATCACCTGCCCTCGCTCTATGTCCTTGCGGTCCACTCCCCTCAACAACAATCCCACGTTGTCTCCTGCCATCCCACTGTCCAACAACTTCTTGAACATCTCCACGCCCGGTCACTACCGTCGTCTTCGTCGGTCGTATCCCCACTATCTCCACGTTCTCCCCTACCTTCACCTGCCCTCGCTCTATCCTTCCAGTTGCCACCGTTCCTCTTCCTGATATCGAGAATATGTCTTCGACCGGCATCAGAAACGGCTTGTCTACTTCTCGCTCAGGCTGCGGGATGTAGCTATCGACTGCCGCCATCAACTCCTCTATCCCCTTCTCGCCGTCCCCTTCCCCGTTCAACGCCTGCAACGCCGACCCTCGGATGATCGGTATCTCGTCGCCGGGGAACTGGTAGATCGATAACAACTCTCTGACTTCAAGCTCTACAAGGTCCAGCAACTCAGGGTCATCTACGGCATCCACCTTGTTCATAAACACCACCATCGCTGGCACGCCCACCTGGCGGGCAAGCAGATATGTGCTCGCGCGTCTGAGGCATAGGGCCGTCCGTCGCCGCGACGACTAATGATTGCGCCGTCCATCTGGGCCGCGCCCGTGATCATGTTCTTGATGTAGTCGGCGTGACCCGGGCAATCAACGTGAGCGTAGTGGCGGTTAGCCGTCTCGTACTCGACGTGGGCGGTGGCGATCGTGATGCCGCGAGCCTTCTCTTCCGGCGCGTTGTCGATGGAGTCGAACGAGCGGAAAGTGTTCTTAGGGTTATGCTTTTGAAGCACTTTGGTGATAGCGGCGGTGAGCGTGGTCTTGCCGTGGTCAATGTGCCCGATAGTGCCTACGTTCACGTGCGGCTTACTTCGATCAAATTTCTCCTTCGCCATATCTCTCCTATATTCAGCCTGCGGCTACAAATGAATCTAACTACTCCATTATTTGTTAATGCCATTATGGAGCCGCCGATGGGGCTTGAACCCATGACCTCATCCTTACCAAGGATGCGCTCTACCACTGAGCTACGGCGGCCTGTCAAACTTGGAGCGGGAGACGGGGCTCGAACCCGCAACAGCTAGCTTGGAAGGCTAGTACTCTACCATTGAGTTACTCCCGCCCTCAAAGGATGAAGGATGAAGGATGAGAGATGAATAAAATTCCTGTTCATCCCTCATCCTTCCGCCTTCATCTTTAAATCCTGGTGCTGGGGGTAGGATTCGAACCTACGTAGTCCTTAAGCACGCCGGGTTTACAGCCCGGTGCCATTAACCCCTCGACCACCCCAGCACTGTGCAACTAAAGACTTGATGCAAGAGACCAAGCCTCGTCGCATTTCAAATATCTGTGGAGCCGGTGAAGGGACTTGAACCCCCGACCCTCTGATTACAAATCAGATGCTCTACCAGCTGAGCTACACCGGCTCACATAGGAAAGAAATTCCCCGATACCGCAAAGGGACAATATTATTCAAACGACGACGGGATTGCAAGTGCTATTGAATAATCTATATTCGCGCCGCTCTTGTTGGCTAGTGTGATGCGGCTTTGTTATGATTGACGCACTATGCGAGGATTCGCCTTCGCTGTCGTGCGACGGCTGCTGATAATCATTCCGGTACTGTGGGCAGTCGTCACGCTCGTCTTTCTGCTCATTCATATAGTTCCCGGCGACCCTGCGCAGACGCTTGTCGGCGAGAATGCTACTGAGGAACAATACCAGGCTGCTCGCACTGAACTAGGTCTGGACAAGCCGCTGCTCACGCAATACGGAGACTACTGGCAAGGACTTTTGCGCGGAGATTGGGGCACGAATCCCGTTACACATCAACCCGTGCTCGGTCGCATAACGTCGCGCTATCCTGCGACGATCAAGCTCGCCTTCGCTTCGCTGTTCTTGGCAACACTCGTTTCGATTCCACTCGGCGTGACTGCGGCGACTCACAGAGGCAGCCTGTTAGATAGTGCTTCAACGCTCGTCGCGCTCTTAGGCATCTCGCTTCCGAGCTTTGCGCTTGGCCCTTTGCTCGTTTTGATATTTTCAGTGCAACTTGGCATCACGCCTGTTTCAGGCGCAGGCGGAATTGAAAATATCATTCTTCCCGCCGTGACGCTTGGCGCAGGGCTGTCAGCAATACTGACGCGCATAGTGCGTTCGAGCGTGCTCGAAGAACTTGGCGAAGATTACGTGCGGACGGCGCGAGCTAAAGGCTTGCCCGAAAGAACGGTGATCTATAAACATGTTTTGAAGAACGGTTTGATACCTGTCGTCACAGTGCTCGGCCTTCAGTTCGGCGTCTTGCTCGCGGGCGCGATCATCACCGAGCGGGTTTTTTCGTGGCCCGGCGTGGGCAGCTTGTTAGTTGACAGCATCAGCGAGCGAGATTACAAATTGACGCAAGGTTGTATTCTGGTCATCGCGGCGACTTACGTGATGGTCAACACCGCGACCGACCTTGCATATCGCTTTCTCGACCCTCGAATAAAAGTGGATTGATGTTCGGCCCCGTCAAACTATGAATAGCGTAACGAAATTCGGATTTGCAGTCGCGGGCATATTGGTGCTGTTAGCAGTGCTGTCGCCCCTGCTTGCTTCATGGGATAGAGTGCAGAGCCAAGACCTTGTTGCGCGACTCGATCCTCCTGATCGTCATCACCTCATGGGCCGCGATCAACTTGGCCGCGATTTGACGGCGCGCATCATCTACGGCACGCGAGTCTCGATGCTCGTAGGCCTTTCCGTCGTCACCATATCATCAATCGTAGGCATAGTGGTCGGAGCTTTCGCCGGATACAAAGGCGGATGGATTGATCGCATAGTTTCAGGTTTTCTCTTCAACGTCTTTCTTTCTTTCCCCGGCATACTGCTGGCAATAGCGATGGTGGCATTTCTCGGCCCGAGTTTGAAAAATCTGATCATCGCGCTTTCCGTTATCGGATGGGTTGGGTATGCGCGACTCATGCGAGCGCAGGTTCTGAAGGTGCGCGAATACGATTTTGTCACCGCCACCCGCGCGCTCGGAGCAAGTGACCTGCGAATTCTGGCAAGACATATTTTGCCGAATTCGATTCAGCCGTTGATAGTGCAAGCGTCGCTCGGAATGGCGGGCGCGATACTTGCCGAAGCGGGCATGAGTTTTCTGGGGCTGGGCGTGCCTGAGCCGATACCGTCGTGGGGCAAGATGATTGACGACTCGCGCGAGTTCTGGTTCACGGCTCCGCACCTGTTCATCTTTCCCGGCTTGATGATTGCGCTGGCAGTGCTTTCATTCAATTTCATTGGTGACGGGCTTCGCGAAAAACTCGACCCGCGACAGCAACAACGATAATCAATCGAACGCTTCTTTATTCACCACATAAGGCATCCGCAATGGGTTGCCATCATAACGGCCTTCGAGCACGTCAATGACAGCTTGCACGGCGCGGCCTGCCATGCCGATTTCAGGGTCGGGCGAAAGGCGCGTCTCGCGCGTTCCCGAAGCGAAGTGATGAAACATGCGCAGCCTGTCTTTCAACCTCGGATCACGCAAAGGGCTACGACCGGGCAACGGCTCTTTTTCAAAAACATCGAGCGCCGCGCCAGCGATCTTCTCATCGATCAAAGCTTCATAAAGCGCGCGTTCATCCACCACAGGCCCGCGCGATGTGTTTATCAGGTAAGCGGTCGGTTTCATCTTATCGAATGCGGCTTCGTTCATCAGATGATAAGTGCCCTGCTTATTTTCATTCGGCATTACGAGCGGCACGTGCAGGCTCACATAATCGCTTCGCGCTATCGCTTCATCGAAAGCGACGTAGCTGACGAGGCGACGACGGCGCGAGAATCCCGCTTCGTATCTGAGTTGCATTTCGCGGTCGGCAAACTCGATGAATCTTTCATCCCGCGATGTGGCATTCGCGAGCAGCACATCCATGTCAAGGCCGATGCACTTTCTGGCGAACGCCTTGCCGATGCGTCCTGCTCCGATTACTGCGACTGTTTTTCCTGTGACTTCATCGCTCAAAAAAGGTTGATAAGGATGCCACGGCCCCCACTGATTTTCTTCAACAAGCTTTTCCGAACTATAGAGCTTGCGCGAAACAGCGCCCATCATAAACAGCGCAAATTCGGCGGTCGCTTCCGTCAGCACATCAGCAGTATTGGTGAACGGAATGTGATACTGATTAGCCGCCGCGCGATCTATGTTGTCTACGCCGACGGCTACTTGCGCCACTACGCGCAACGTGTCGCGGCCTGCGGCGAAAACTTCTTCATCAATCTGGTCGCGCAGAGTCGTGATGAGCGCGTCAATTCCGCTTCGCACTTTTTCAACGATGAGCGACTTCGGCGGCGGTTCAATGCCGGGATAGACTTCGACCTCAAACGCTCGCTCGCGCAGACGGTCGAGCGCCGCGTCACCAATATCTGCCGTCACAAAAATTTTC
Source organism: Blastocatellia bacterium (assembly GCA_963726785.1). Classification (GTDB taxonomy): domain Bacteria; phylum Acidobacteriota; class Blastocatellia; order UBA7656; family UBA7656; genus DATEKX01. The sequence goes on along the minus strand of CAVSDJ010000010.1, from coordinate 613,388 downwards.
ACGCCCGCCAGTATACATATTTTTAAGAGCCGATTCACCGCAGAGACGCAGAGTACGCAGAGATTACGCGGAGGTTAAGCAAATATAAAAAACCTCTGCGCCCTCTCTGCGTACTCTGCGTCTCTGCGGTGAACTTGCCAATTGCCATTAAATTCATAGCTTGTTTTTTCCACACTCAGTCAATAGACTAACCCGCTGTGACGATAGAACGCATTCAGCAGATGGCCCGCGAAAGCATCGATGCCAAGCGCGCATTTTTCGATTCACACTCCGACGCGGTCGCGCGTGCCGCGGAACTCTTAATCGCTTCGATCAAGTCGGGCGGCAAAGTCTTGATCTTTGGCAACGGAGGCTCTGCCGCCGACGCTCAACACATCGCGGCAGAGCTTGTGAACAGGCTCAATTACGACCGACCGCCGATTGCTGCGATTGCTCTTACGACGGACACTTCGATTCTCACTTCGGTCGGAAACGATTCCACGTTCGATGACCTGTTCGAGCGGCAGTTGCGCGCGCTCGGGCGGGCGGGCGACATAGCGATTGCCATCTCAACAAGCGGCAACTCGCCAAATGTTCTGCGCGCGGTCTCTGCGGCGCGCACGCTCGACATCAAGACCATAGGGCTCGCGGGGCGCAATGGCGGCCAGCTTGCCTCTACGGTTGACGTGGCGCTGATCGTTGAAACAGAGTCTACGCAGCGCATCCAGGAAACGCACATAACGATAGGCCACATACTGTGCGAGTTGATCGAAGACGCGCTCTTCCCGCAAGAGAGGTAAGCCACATATGTCGCGCTACAAGTTCGAGCCGCTAGACCTCTCAGCCGTGGCGACCTACCCGCTCGCCTCGCGACCAAGCAAAGTGACCGCAGAAGATTTCGCGCAACCCGTTCGGACGGAGGCTTCGTTGAAGGATTTTCTGTCGAGCCTTCCCGACATACTCGCGGTCAAAGACCTGCGCACGCTGGCCGGACTAATCAGAGGAGCGAAAAGCAATACGCGCGCGATCATCGTCGGCCTCGGCGGCCACGTCATCAAGACGGGCCTCAGTCCAGTGTTGATTGACTTGATGAATCGCGGATACGCGACGGCGTTTGCGATGAACCGCTCCGCGATGATTCACGATTTCGAGATCGCGATTGTCGGCGCAACCTCTGAAGACGTTGACGCGACTTTAGGCTCAGGCAATTTCGGCATGGCAGAAGAGACTGGCCGTCTGGTCAACGAAGCGATCAAAGCCGGGGCAAACGACCAGATTGGAATGGGTGAAGCCATCGGTCGCCTGCTTCATTCGATGCAGCCCGCGCACGCAGATAGATCATTGCTCTATGCCGCATACAAAGCGAATGTGCCTGTCACTGTTCACGTCGCAATAGGTACGGACATCGTAGACATTCATCCGAGCGCCGATGGCGCAAGCACAGGACAGACGACTTACAGAGACTTTCGACTTCTCTGCTCGATTGTGCGCGAGCTTGACGGCGGAGGAGTTTACTTGAATCTAGGCTCTGCCGTAGTGCTGCCGGAAGTCTTTTTGAAGACGGTAACAGTTGTTCGCAATCTTGGATTCAAGCTTGAAGATTTTTCTACGGCGAACTTCGATTTCATCCAGCACTATCGCCCGCTGACAAACGTTGTGCGGCGACCCGTAGCAGGCAGCGGTCGCGGATTTTCGTTCACGGGCCATCACGAGATAATGATTCCCTTGCTCGCCGCTTCGATACTGGCTGAACAAAATTAGCGCCTGCACGCATTCCGAGAGGTCTCATCTCATGCAGTTCCTTTTGGAAAAGAATCAAAAGCTCACCTTGTTCGAGCAAGCGCGCGAGCAGTTGCTCACAGCCTTGCATTTGGGAAAGCTGCGCGCGGGCGACCGGCTGCCGAGCGTCCGGCAGATCGCTCAGCGAAACGGAATAAATCTAAAGACGGCTTTCTCGATCTACCAGCGATTGAAAGAAGAAGGCTACATAGAATTGCGCACAGGGTCGGGCGCTTACATCGCCGATGTGGACAAATCAAATATGGATCAGGATTACTGTTTATCAATTTATCAATTGATAAAATCGAATCTGGCGGCGGCCAATCGCCTCAAGCTTGACCCGCGCCAGTATTACGAGATGGTACAGCACTTCGTCGAAAAGCCGCGACTGGCCGAAGCGCATATTACCGTGGTCGAGTGCAACGAAGAACAGGTCAATCTCTTCACGCATGAAATATCGAACCGATTGAATGTGCGAGTCTCGCCCATCCTGCTCGATCAACTCGAACGGCCTGACCGGCGCGCGGCCCGTTTGCTTGCGCAGACGGATTATTTCGCCACAACCGATTATCATTTCAAGCAAGTCAGAGGGCTTGTAGCAAAGTACAAAAAGAAGATTCTTCAACTTCGAGTCACGCCGACTTTTCTGTCCGAGCTTGTCGCGGCGGCGCGCAGGGGTCGAGTCGTTATGGTGGTATCGAACACAAGTTTCTTCCTGCCCTTTCGCCATAACCTGGTAGGGCTGGGAATAGCCCCTGCCATACTCAACCGCATTACTCCCGTTGATGGCGCGAATCTGGCGCAGGTGCGCGCTGACTTTGCTCAAGCTCGCTCCATTTATATATCCCCGATATGCGATCAACGGATTCGCAATCTCATCCCCCCGCGAGCGCAGGAACTTAAACTCGATGATATGTTGTCCACGGAATCCATCGAAGCAATCGAAGCCGCGCTCCTTTTCCATAATCACTCGACAGCCGAAAAATAATTATCTTTCCTGGAACAGTTTCGTCATCTTGGCAGATTGTTCCATTTGCCTGGAACAATCTCTCTGCTATGCTTGCCCAGCAAGAGAAGACAACAGTAACAGGGGGAACAACTCCCTGCATCAGGCTAAGTAAGTAGTGAAAGTTCGGGGAGTTTTTGGAGCTGTAATAGCGACAAAGATGGATGTGGGCGCTAACGCGAAACCACCCCGAACCTCTCTCTACTTACTTGGCCATATTAATATTGTGCCCAAGCTAGAGAATGCCTATGTTATGCACAAGGCGCTTGCGCAGCCGGGGCAGCGATTTAAGCCTTACGTCCGTCTTATCTGGAATTGAAATCATAAACGCAAAGTCCCTATCGGCTATCTGCCGACAAGCACTCCCTCACAAAAAAATAAATGATGTTGATGCGAAGTTAATTCAAATTCAACTCTTCCGTTCACCAGAAAGGAGACGTCATGACAAAGAAAAGGCACAGCCATAAGCGTATCGCGGCGTTGGCAATGTTCGTGTTGTTAATATCCAACCTTAGCGCGAGCGCGCAATCCACAGCGACAATTCAAGGCGAGGTTATGGATGAATCGGGCGCTGTCGTCGTTAAAGCCAAAATCGTCGCGCGTAACACGGCGATCGGCATCGAGCGAACGACTGAAACCGACAGCGCAGGCAACTACCTGATTGCATCACTGCCAGTCGGGAATTATCGCCTTGAAATTCAGGCGCAAGGGTTTCAGTCCGTTGTAGTCAATGATCTGGTTTTGGAAGTCGGCAAGACTATATCTCAGAATTTCCAGCTCAAAGTTGGCGGCGTCACACAGGAGGTCAGCATCACAGCCGATGCAGGGCTCATTGAAACGACTACGAGCACGGTCGGCACTGTGATCAATCGAAAGACAGTGCAAGAGATTCCGCTCAACGGGCGACATTTTGTTGACCTCGGATTGCTGATACCGGGGTCCGTCACTCCGCCGCAAAATGGATTTCTCACTGCTCCGCTTCGCGGGCAAGGCTCGTTCGCCTTCAACACTGCGGGCAATCGCGAAGACACTGTGAATTTCATGATAAACGGCATCAACCTCAACGACATGGTTCAGAATCAGATAACGTTCCAGCCTTCGATCAATACGGTTCAAGAGTTCAAAGTAGATAACTCGACCTTCAGCGCGGAATACGGGCGAAGCTCAGGCGCTATTGCAAACATAGCGACGCGCTCAGGCGCGAACCAGTTTCACGGCGAGGCGTTCGAGTTCCTCAGAAACGATGTGTTCGATGCGCGCAACTTTTTCGACGGGCGCGAGCCGCCGCCCTTCAAGCGCAATCAATTCGGCAGCGCGCTCGGCGGCCCGATTTTCAAAGACCACACCTTCTTCTTCTTCAGCTACGAAGGGCTTCGCCAGCGACAGGGGCTCACACTCAATAGCAACGTGTTGAGCGCCGAACAGCGAGCAGCGGCAACCGACCCGGTTGTCAGGAGATTGATCGAGTTGATTCCGAGTCCCAACGGCATCGTCAATGGCGGGCCGGGATTCATCGGCTCGGCCACTGCGCCCGTCAACTTAGATCAATGGACGATTGACATAACGCATACGCTTAGCGCGAAAGACCGCCTGCACGGCTACTACGCATTCCAGCGCGACGAGCGCGGCGAGCCGAGTTTGCAGGGCAACACGCTTCCCGGTTTTGGCGATACGCGACAGTCGCATCGCCAGATATTCACGTTGAACGAAGTTCACACTTTCGGCGCTCGCCTGGTCAACGAAGCGCGCTTCGGATTCAATCGCATCTTCATCACTTTTACGCCGAATCTTCTGAATAACCCGGCAGACTTCGGGATCAACAATGGCATCAACGAGCCATTCGGGTTGCCGCAGATTTCCATAACCGGGCTGACCTTCAACATCGGAGGGCCTGCGGGCTTCCCACAGGGGCGCGGCGACACGACATTTGTCGCTTCCGACACGGCGAGCTATCTGATGGGCAATCACTCGCTCAAGTTCGGCGGCGAGTTCCGCCGATTCCTAAACAACAATTTCAATCGCAACATCGGCTCGTTCAACTTCCCATCGCTTGCTGCTTTCCAGCTTGGAAACGCCAATGCGTTCACTGTCACGATTGGTGATGTTTCCAACAGCATCGCCAACGGAGCGATTGGCTTTTTCATTCAGGACAATTTCAAGGTGAAGACGAACCTTACGCTCGAATTCGGCTTTCGTTATGACAAGTTTTTGTCGCCGACGGAAAGGTTCGACCGCTTCGTGAACTTCGACCCTGCGTCAAGTTCCCTGTTGCGGGTCGGCTCAGGAATTGATGAAGTATACCCCGACGGCAACAACTTTCAGCCGCGCTTAGGGTTCGCCTGGGACCCGTTCAAAGACGGCAAGACCAGCGTGCGCGGCGGCTATGCAGTGCTGGCCGATCATCCTGTAACGAACCTCATCACGGGGCTGGCATCGAATCCGCCGCTGGCAACGCCTCTGACTTTCGCGGGCACGATAAGGTTTGATAACGCCGTCAACGTTGCGCGCGCTGCTGGCGTAGCGCCTGCGGCAGTAAGCCCGGACTTCCAGAATGCCTATGTCCAGTCATGGAATCTGAACGTGCAGCGCGAGATTACGCCGAGCCTCGGCGTGATGATCGGTTATTTCGGCTCGAAGGGAACGCACCTGAGAATTTCGCGCAACATAAACCAACGAATAAATGGGTTGCGGCCTTTCCCGTCAATTTCTACGAGCAGCCCGATACTGCCGGGCACGCCGCTCGACGTTAACATCAACCAGAATGATAGCGGAGGCAATTCCAACTACAGCGCGCTGTGGGTCACGGCAAACAAACGGTTATCGCGCGGGCTACAGTTCAATGCTTCTTACACGTGGTCGAAGTCGCTTGATTTCAACTCGCTCAATTCGCAGGGCACTGTCGTTCAAGACAGCTTCAACATTCGCGGAGACCGGGGGCTGTCGGATTTCGACGCGCGACACCGCTTCGTCATCAACGCGATTTACGAGCTTCCCTTCCGAGGCAATCGCCTTATTGAAGGCTGGCAGTTTTCGACCATCACGCAATTGCAAAGCGGCAACCCCATAAACATCCTTTCAGGCAATCCGATTGCAATCCCCGGCACGAGCTTCGGCGCGCTCAACAGTTCTGTCTTCACCGGCCTTGCGACGTTAAGGCCGGATTTGATCGGGCCTGTAAAAGTGATAGGCAAGCCCACGCAGTGGTTCACCAACACAGTGTGCGACCCGCGCGACCCGAATGGATGCCCTGCGGGCGCTGTCTTCGCTTTTCCGGTGTCAATCGTAAATGGGGCGGCTAGATTTCACTTCGGCAATCTTGGGCGCAACGTAATCATCGGGCCGGGATTTACCAACACAGATTTTTCTGTGCTGAAGAATACGAAGATAACTGAAAGCCTGCGAGTGCAGTTCCGCGCCGAAGTATTTGACATCTTCAACCATGCTAACTTCGGCCAGCCCAACAGGATTGCGACGATTCCGCCTCCGGGCGGTGTCTCGAATTTCGGCGTAATAAACAATACGCGATTCCCAACAGGAGATTCAGGTTCATCGCGGCATATCCAGTTCGCGCTGAAGCTGATCTTCTAAATAAAAAATAGGAGAAGTATAAAAAACTGAGGAGGCATTTGCGCGTTGGCTCAACCGGGCTAACGCGCATTTTTATTCCGATTCAAATCGAGCGGCGCACGCTCTTGAAAAACGAGCCGAGCACATCAGAAACCGTTGGCTTGTTGCGCCAATCCATAATCCGACGAACGCCGCTATCAGGTAATTGCGTTTGATAGGCGCGAATATTTCCCACACGCGAGCGAACACACCTGTGAATGCTTGAAACCCTTGCTCGTTGTGATAAATGAATACATTGCGGATGTAGAGCGATACGGCAAGCACGAGCGTCACTACGGCTAGAAAATAGATCACGCGAATCCATGTGCCCAACAGTATGCTGTGCGACCAGCGCGAACGGTGCGGGAGCATTACTTTGTAAGGCCACCACAAAAAACGCAGCGGCCCCCAACGGACATATTGGCGAGATTGAATGTCGAGATCAGGGCCGAACATCAAACCACCAAAGACCATCATCGCGGTAGTGATTGCGGTTACTGTCCAATCCTGCGTGAAATAGTAAGCCCCAGCCGCCGTCGGCGCGGCAAGCAGTAGCGTGATCAAATCGTGAGTGCGTCCAGAAGGCATAATTTGAATGATGAATGCAGAATGATGAACGATGAATTAAAGAAAACTGTTCATCATTCATCATTCCGCGTTCATCATTTCACATATCCTCTCCTGTCACTCGTTTGCGGTCGCGCAGTTCCGCCAATCGGCCAGCGTCCCACGATGAGGTATGGCCATAGCGGTCTCCTGCATAAGCCAAACCGTCAACGCGATCAGACCCGCAATGCGGGCAGCCTTGAAGCAATCCGCGAGAGTTGTTGCCACAACTGGAACATACTGTGAACTCAGGGCAGAATATCAGCCCCGCGCAAGATGATTGATAAAACGCCTGCGAGATCAGGCGACCGAGATCGTCTGCGCCGGGGCGAGATTCGCCCATCCAAATCTCTGTAGTCGCGTTGATGAATCCGAAATCATGAAACAGGCCTTCCGTTCGCACTCGATCAAGCACGTTTAAGCCGCTCGTTGCCGCAAGCCTTACTCCGTCCGTGTAGTAACTGGCGTCTGAATCGGGGTCGCCGCAAACAACCCGCGCGGCTGTATCGCCGAAAAATCTCAGGTCGAGCCGCGCAAGGCGATGAGCCGTCACTTCGGTCGCCTGCCCGCTCAAAAGGAATCTTACTTTGTGCTTGTTCGACAATCGCTCTGCTTCGCGTTTGAGATGAGTCAGCACTTTGAGCGCGAACTCAAGCGACTCCTCCGAATCGTGCAGGTCGGATTGAAGCGCCGCGCGGCAGAGTTCGTTAAGCCCCACGGGGTTGATCGCGTGAGTAGCCCAATTGAGCTTGAGAAAAGGAGCGCCGCTCGCGCGCGTGGTCAAAGCGGCCAGCGGGCCGCGTTCGCCGAGCGCGAGAAGCTTTTCAAGGAAGATGCGTTTTTCCAGATGCGCCTGCGCCGCTGTCTCCATCAATCTGGTCAACTCTTCAAACACCTGAACGTGATTGCCCGCGGCAAGGTATCCGACGCGCGGCAGGTTCAAAGAGACGACTTGAAACTGAGCCGAGCGCAATGCGTGGCTCGCAGTGCGTGCGACTGCCTGCTCGTCATTGATTCCATAACGGCGACAGAAAGTCCCTTCGTCGTCACGATCAAAAGCAATCGTCAGCCCGCCGCGCTCGACTGCCAGTCGGCTCGCAAGTTCGAGCACAGAGCGATAACCTGAAATCTCGTTGAAGTGGCGATTGATGTGAAGAATGAGTCGCGGCGTCAAGAATGCGCGGCCTGAGCCGTCGCCTTCGATGTAGACTTCTAACAACGCCTGCAGAAAGCGATGAGCTTCGCTCGTGTACTGGCCGTAAGTTTTATCCGTCGCCTGACCGCCGGGGCCGATGGCCGTTCGCCCTTTCATGTAAGACGGCGCGTCCCAATCAAGGTGCAGGTCGGAAGAGACTATCTGACCGCCGCGCGCGACCGCAGGGGCCGAGAATTCAAAGACGAGCGTTTGAGCAAGCTGCTTGATCGTGCTGTCATCCGTGCCTTCAAGAAACGGAGCGACGGCGAAGTTCAGCGAATCCCAAACGACTGGCCCCGCAAGATAGCCTTGCAGCGCGGCTGAAAGTTTTACAATGTGCGCGACCATAACTTCGGCCCGCTTGGCGGGGCGCGAGCTTGCGAAGCCTTCGGGCAGAGTGATGCCGTATTGCTTGATGTAATCAACAGCCGAAGTCAATGAATGCGGGCGATCAACTGCGCCTATGCCGTGTATGTGAATATCGCCTACGAGGTGCGCGTGCGCGATCTGCTCCGAGAAGACGTTGTTGATTGCGTACTCGCGCTTGATTGATTCGGCCAGCATCAGGCTTGTGCCTTCGGGGCCGTAAGGCTGCGCGCTCGATTCACGAAACGAACTGTGCATCGTGCGATCAACGTCGTAGCAAGGCACGCCCAGCCGCGTGTGCGAACGATAAGCGTCTTCGAGTCCAAGCTCTAAAAGCTTCGCGTCAACAAGCCCTCTGATGAGCGAAGAACTGAGAGTGCGAAAGCCGAGTTTTTGAATCATCTCGCGGACTTCGTGGCTGATCTGAAGCGCGAGGTCGGCATCAAGCCCCGCTTCCCGAACGAGCGCGTCGGCGATGCGTTGTGAATCAAACAGAGCGATGTCTTCATCCGACCTTCGCACAAGCACTTCTGGCTCGACGCTCAGGTCGTCGGGTGAAATATCTGCGCGATCATTTGGTGGGAATTGATCCGGCTCCATCGCGGAGTTAAAGATACTGTTTTTGCAGACCGGAAGCAAGCATGGCGATTTTGTAATATGTTGCGTGAGAGAAGGATTCACCGCAGAGGCGCAGAGGGGCGCAGAGGAAGCGCAGAGATTTTTATGATTTGCTTAACCGCCGCGTGCGAAGCACGTCATCGGCCATCCTGCGCCTCTGCGGTGAATACATGCCTTTGGTCGCAGATCGTTTGTTGGTTATTATGAATCGCGAACGGTTATTAACAAAGGGCGAATGATAAATGGCTAAGTGCAGAATTGGCATTTTGATTTCTGGTCGAGGGTCGAACATGGTCGCGTTGCTCGATGCAATAAGCGAAGGCCGACTCGACGCAGAAGTCGCGGTCGTCATCAGCAACATCGAGCATGCTGCGGGACTCGGGCGGGCGCGAGAGCGCGGCGTTGAAACTCTCTTCATCAACCACAAAGGCCGAACGCGCGAAGAACACGACTCTGAGATGATTCGAGAATTGAAACGCCGCGATGTTTCGCTTGTCTGCCTCGCAGGTTATATGCGACTGATCAGTTCCGTCTTTGTGCGCGCGTTCGAGAATCGCATACTCAACATCCACCCGTCGCTTCTTCCCGCCTTTCCCGGCCTCGACGCGCAACGGCAGGCGCTCGAACACGGAGTCAAAGTATCAGGCTGCACGGTTCATCTGGTTGACGAAGAGTTGGATCACGGAGCCATCGTGATGCAACAAACCGTTGCCGTGCGTGATGATGATACGGTCGAAACGCTGTCGGCGCGCATACTTGAACAGGAGCATAAGATTTACGCAGAAGCCGTAACACGAGTGTTGAACAAGGAGTTCAGAGTCGAAGGAAGGCGGACTTTCTATTCCGAAAAAGATGATGACAGCGACCCGAGTGTCGGACTGCCTCGAAAGGACGATTCTACCAGCGTTACTTAATCGGGTCGCTGTCTGACAGTTAGATTACTTATTACCCCCTCTGACGTTGCCTGAGAGTGTTGCGAAAACTTTGTTTGTTCGCGCGCCTCACGTCACGCTCCGGCGGCCTGCCGGGCCGGAAACGATTCGGAAGCAACCAGCGCGGCTATTTGACCGAGATGCCTGTCTTCGTGATAGCCGATGAAGGCCACCAACTGATATGGGGTGTACGGGCCGAACGATTCACGCGAATAGAGGATGGGCGTGAAATCTCTCGATTGCAATCGAGGTTTGAGCGCGATCAATGCCTCGCGCGTTTGATGAAGATTCCCGATTACTTCTCCAAGCGAAAGATTGCCGGACGGCTGCAAGAATTCCGGCGCTTTACCTTTCGCCGGTATTTGCGTGGCAAAACTCTCAAGCGAAATAGGCGGGATAGCCGTATTATCGGAAACTGCCGCGACGTTGGCTTCGTTCTGCTCAACCAAATGTTGTATGAGTTGCAGCATTCGCGATTCGGTGACGCTCAGATGCTCGGCTATCTCGACAACAGACCACTGATCGTCTGCGGGTCGAAAGCGCGATTGTTCTTCGTTTAATCCTTTGACATGCTCGTATATGCTGCTGCGCGTCTGTTCTATCGAGTCAAACACTTCTGCTACGTTGTTGAAAACCATAAGATCATCCTTTCTTTAAAAGCTCATTCCGCTTTCAACGTGCCAGCTTGCGAGGTTCCGCTCATTTTCATCTCAGCTACGAGCATCGGCGAATGCGAGGCAAGAAGCGAGCGGCAAAGCCTCAGATTTCGCAGAGCATCGTCAAACCGACTTTTCGATTGCGCGAGAGCCTTTTCAAATTCACGTTCAGCCTGTTCGAGATTGCCGAGCGCCGCCATCACGACTCCAAGGTTGTTATGACAGGCCGGGATGTGGTCACCGGATAGCTTGATTGCCCGGCGGTAATGTTCGGCTGCTTGATGAAAGTCACCCTCGCGGTACAGCGCGAGTCCAAGCATAAAAACAGCCTCGACTAATTCACCATCCGATGCTTTCACCGCTTGATTGAAAGCCGATTTCGCTTCGCTCGGACGGTTCAGGTCTTCGAGCGCGACCCCAAGCGCGTATGAGGCTCGCGGATAGTTACCACTTTTGGATTTGATCGCCGCGCGAAACCACGTCACCGCATCCGTCTTGCGGCCAAGTTTGTAATGACATACGCCTGTGTTGTACTGCGCCTGCGCGAAATGATCGCCAAACAATGTGATTGCGGCGCGATATTCGATTATCGCCATTTCGTAATGGCCGCGATTGTATGCTTCATTGCCGCGTCGAAATCGTTCGCACTCTTCATCACTAGAGCCCAGGGCGGGGGCTACGAAAGAAAGCACTGCAAGAATCGCACTCAAGAATCTTTTGCTTCGCATGTTTCCTCCTCGTATGAGCAATCGCGGGATTGTGATTGCTTGGAGGATTCTAGTAAATGCGTGCCAAATCGTCTTTCAGATTCTTGCTGAGGGTTTGCTGTTCTTGCTGAAATGCGAAGGCTTGCAATTATCGCCGCGTGATGTCGCGATAAGCTTTCGGCGTTAAATGCGTCACACGGCGAAAGAGAGTAGTGAAATGGCTCTGATTCTTGAATCCGACTCTAAAGCCCACTTCAACTATCGGCAATTCGCTTTTGGCAAGCAGCGCTTTGGCGCGTTCTATTCTGCTTTTGATTAGATATTGATGAGGGCTGATGCCTGTAGCCTGCTTGAACGAGCGGGCAAAGTGGAATGGGCTTAAATCAACCGCGTCAGCTATCTCTGTGATGCCGAGGTCGCGTTCGATGTTATCTTCGATGAATTCGGTAGCCAGATTCAGCTTGCGCCCCGTAAGCCCGCCCATCACTGTTCGCAATCTGTCGCCGTCCCGCGTGTAGTGTCTGAGCAGATGCACGGCTAAAACATTGCCAAGAGACTGAGCATACAGTCGCCCCGCCGGGCCTTCGGATTCGACTTCGGCCTTTAACGCCATTCCGATTCGGCGGATTACAGGGTCGTCCGCGCTACAGGCTTCGATAAGTTCGACTTTATCAGAGACCATCGCTTCGGCTGCGGCGCGCGCAAGAAATGACGGGTCGAGATAGATCGTCACGTCCTCTATCTCTTCTTCCCAAAAAGCGGAATAACTCTGCCCCGCAGGGATTATCGGCGTGTGGCCGCTCGTGCGCCAACCGCTGCGGCGACGCCCGGTCGCAGACACCATGCTGGAGTTAAAAGAGCCTGCCAGGACGATGAATATCTGGTGGCGGGTGCTGCTTTGATCGTCTACCTCGCCGCTTTGCATGCGGGAATGGCGGACTGATATGCCGTCCCAATCTGTTTTATTGTTGAAGATATGCGGAGATTGCCTGAGAATCGAGTCCCTTTGAGCAGCCATGAGCATCCTCCTGTCGTGGACTTTTACGAGTATAGCCTCCGAAAAGTTTAAGTCCAAGACAGGTCTTTGCCTGCATGAAACACTTTCGCGCCTTCGCCGATATGAGAATGAAACGAATCTACAACGAAGATAAGGAGGATTAGAAATGGCAGATTTAAAAGGGCAAGATGGCGTAAGCGGACTCCCCGAACCTACGCCTTGTGGCGTCTGGGGCGACTCTCTAAATGGACCTGGCGTCGAAGGCACTAGCGCCAAAACCAACGGTGTCATTGGCATCAGTCTGTTACCGGGCCGCATCGAAGGGCAGCAAGTAATAGAGGGAGGAATCGGTGTTTACGGAGAGTGCAACGGGCCATATGGCACTGGTGTTAGAGGTCTGACCAGCCATGGAACTGGAGTATCCGGTATCAGTACTGGAGGCACAGGCGTACAGGGCAAGGGCAGTGACATTGGTGTCTCTGGCACTAGCGAGGCAAATATTGGTGTCCAGGGCAATGGCTTTAACTATGGTGTCAAGGGGCGAGGCTTTCATAATGGTGTCTCTGGTGAAACCGACTTTGGCATCGGTGTGAATGCAAGATCCGAACAGGGCACAGGTGTGCAGGGACTGAGCTTTAAAGACTCCGGCGTAGTAGGACTTGGCGGCAGAATCGGCATGTGGTCATACAATTTGGGTTCTCCTGGTGGAAATCTTGTATCCCTGTCCACTGATAACCTTGCAGGGGACTTTCATGGCCCTGTTGTTGTCCATGGCCTGTTGACGAAACTCGGCGGCGGGTCGTTCAAAATCGACCACCCACTTGATCCTGCTAACAAGTACCTCACCCACTCTTTCGTCGAATCCCCGGACATGAAGAATCTCTACGATGGAATCGTAGAGCTTAATGGAAATGGTGAAGCGATAGTAAAACTTCCCGATTGGTTCGACGCGCTTAACATGAGTTGCTGTTATCAACTAACTTCTATTGGTGTTGCAGGCCCAAGTCTCTATATCGCCGAAGAGGTCAATAATAACCAGTTCAAGATCGCCGGAGGCACGCCCGGAATGAAAGTTTCGTGGCAGGTAACGGGCATTCGTCAAGATGTTTGGGCAAACGCTAATCGAATAAAAGTAGAAGAAGAAAAACCAGCCGACGAACGCGGCTTTTACGCGCACCCGCAACTTCACGGGCAACCGGAAGAGAAGTCTCTCAGGCATGCGCAGTACTCGAAGACAATTAAGATCGTGAATGAGGCGAAAAACAGCCAGCCGCCTAAAGTCTAACTCTAGCCGACGGGCGCAGGATTACTGGCCAAGTCGCTAAGACTTGAACCGAAGTCGATTAGGTTTGAACTGAAGTCGATTAGGCTGCAACTTTAGCAAACAGACGCCACTAAAGCGGTTTGCAGAAGCCGCTATAAACGAATAACGATGGACAATGACCGGCCAGCGAAAAGCCGTCATTGCCCATCGTTGTCAATTCTGATAGCGACTGTTAAAACGAGCTTGCCTTTAGCGTTCGGAACGCACTGTGAAAGTCATCGGTCTGGTCGTGACCATTCCGAGTTCGGTGCCACTGCGCAGTTCCGCTTCGTTGCCTTTCGTCAGCATCACTCCGGCCACGCCCGCGCCTGCGCCAAGTATCGCCCCGATGCCCGCGCCTTTTGCGCCGCCCATCACGCCGCCCAATATAGCGCCGCCCGCTGTGCCGCCGCCGATGTAGCCGATGCTGCGCTTCTCTGATGAGCGCCCGCTAACTTCGTTTTCAGCGTCAACTTCGCCGCGCCGGTCGTCTTGAAGCTCCGTGAGCACGCCGTCAAGCTGATGCCTCGTCCCGTCGGGCAAAACCAGCGTGTCGAAGGCGACCGCCAACTGGCCTTCGCGACCGCGCGACCGCGCCGGAACGGACGATGTTACACGTCCTTCGATGGTCGAGCCTGCGGGCACAACTGCGACTCCGCTTGCATAAACTGGAGTCACGACGGTCGCTTTGAAGCGGTCGCCCATCCGCGAATTAGCAGAATTGAGCGATTGATTCATTCTCAAGCGGAAGTATTGATTCGTTTCCAGCGTGTATGTAGCGACGACCGGGCCGACGATTTGCGCGTTCGCGCCGTCCTGCGAATAAGCATTGCCAACCGGTTTGACGGCGACAGGTCTTGTCGCGCGGGCGCGTGTTTTGCGGCGCAAAGTCGGTTTGCTGCAACTGCATGCGCGCTTTTTCTGCGCGGCCAGGGCTACGGATTCAGCCACAGGCGCGCCGATAGCAAATAACAAAGCCACCGCTAAAAACGAGCTAAGGATGATTCTCTTCATAGTTATCACCTCTCCTGATGTGGTGCCTCTTCTAGTGAGATGGATTTCGGCTCGGCGGTGTGATGTTAAAAAAAGGCTGGCGTGTTGCCTTGCAAGGATGGAATTATCCGGGAGCGCGAGCGTGTTGGCAATCATCGCTTGTAGGGTTGAGTCCCTTTCGCGCTCCCGGAATTCGGAGGCTTATTCGTTGCGGTCTCCGAAGCCATGTCGCTGGCCGCAAATCTTACAAAGCTCCGGCTGCTCTGTATTATCAACCGTATGCCTCACGGGTTTGAGCGTGCGAAGATAAGCAAATATCGCTTTCAAATCTTCGTCATTCATATTGCGCAGGTAGCTCCACGGCATGATGAGGCTTAATTTCCGCGCGCCGACCTGCCCCGTGCGAATCGTCTTTATGAACTGCGCTTCGTCGTAATAAGAGATGCCCGTCGGATCAGACGTGAGGTTCGCGCTTGCGACTCTGCCCCACGGGCCTTCCAGCACCGAACCGCCTCCGAATTCAAGCCCGGCAATAGGCTGATCTTTTTCGTTCCTCGGAGTATGGCACTCCGCGCAGTTGCCTATCTGAACCAGATAAGCTCCGCGCTTCACAGGGTCAGACATATCAGGTTCGGGCACAGGCTCGGTGATGGGCTGATGAGGCGGCAGCGATGCTTTTAGCTCGGGGGGCAAATTGGTTTTCGCCAATTTATTTCGCACGGGTTCAAGTGATCGAACGTAAGTGATGACCGACGCAAGGTCTTCGTCCGACAAACTCCTGTACTGCATGTAAGGCATCAGAGGAAAGAGCGTGCGCCCGTCGTGACCTTTGCCTTCGCGTAAGGCGCGAGCAAACATTTCATCCGTCCATTTGCCTGTGCCGGTCTCGCGGTCGGGGGTGAGATTTGGCGCGACTAATGGGAAGGGCACTCCGTAATCTTTCCAGTCGTGGCCAGCCCCTTTTCTTCCCGGCACAGGCGTGCCGTTATTTTTCCAGTCCAGATCGGAATGACATTGGAAACAATGCATCACTCCTTCCGCAAGATATTTGCCGCGTTCGAGTCTGGAAAGCTGCGGCTTTGCTTCATCGGTTGAAGACTTCGCTTCATCGGTTGATGGATTGGATTTTGATTCGACCCTGTGGGCGCAGCCTTCGGTAAAAACAGCCGCGCCCATAACCGCTAGCGCGAATACGAGCATTGCAATACGTGTGTTTTTAAACCTGTTCATAATCAGAACCTCTGCCATGCAGCACACCTTCAGTCTCAACAGAAGGAGCGAAGGACTCTAAGCAAATCGAGTCTCGGAAATGCTTTCTCCGCTCCTCTATCTCATTAACGCGCAATCGGGGAGCAAAACCCCTCACCGCGCCGTAAATTTTTTTTGCACTTTAGCGGTTTGCAGGTGAATGCGATCATGTAGGGGCGACCAGAGACGGTCGCCCCTACATGAATTTCTATTATCTGGTAGCACCCAATCGCAAACAGCGCTCTCAGGTGTTTTGATTTGCGGCTAGAGGTTATAATGCTTGGTCGAAACGAGGGGGAAGGCAAAACGATGCCGACGCCGGAAATAGGCGTAACTCAATTGTTGTTGAAATGGGGCGAAGGCGACGAAGGCGCGCTCGATGAACTTCTCCCGCTTGTCTACGACGCACTTCGACGTTTAGCTGGCAGTTACTTGCGCCGCGAGCGACCCGATCACAGCTTGCAAGCCACTGCGCTTGTTCATGAGGCGTACTTGCGTCTTGTGGATCAAAAGATTGCCGGATGGAAAAATCGCGCGCAATTTATTGGCGTCGCAGCGCAAATGATGCGGCGCATTCTGGTAGACCACGCGCGCGCGCGACACGCGGCCAAACGAGGCGGCGCGGGTCTGAAATTATCATTGAGCATCGCCGACCGTTTCGTTCCTGAAAAAGATCTGGATTTGATAGCACTTGATGATGCGTTGAATGCTCTGGCAGTTTTTGACGCGCAGCAAAGCAGAATTGTCGAGTTGCGATTCTTTGGCGGCCTGTCTGTCGAAGAGACCGCCGAAGCGATTGGATTATCGCGCGCCACGATTGAGCGCGACTGGACATTGGCAAAAGCATGGCTCCGTCGAGAAATCAAAAATAGAGGTCAGTAGTCGGTGGCCAGTGACCACTCCCCTTTATGACACCGGAACGATGGCACCTTATCAAAGACTTGTTTCACACGGCGCTCGTGCTCGCGCCGGGCGAGCGCGCAGCGTATTTGGATGAAGCCTGCGCTGGCGACCTTTCTTTGAAAGCGGAAATCGAATCTCTAATCGCCGCGCACGAAGACTCGGAACACTTTCTCGAAACAACGACCGCAGATTTTGACGAAGCAGCGCAGGCGGACGATCAGAGCGAACCGCTCGTAGGCCGTTCAATCGGCCCTTATAACATTCTCGCGCGGCTCGGCGCAGGCGGGATGGCTGCGGTTTATCTGGCCGAGGACACAAGGCTTGGCCGCAAGGTCGCGCTCAAGCTGATGGGCGCTCACTCGACCAAAGACGAAGACCGCATGCGTCGCTTTCAGACGGAGGCTCGCGCCGCCTCATCGCTCAATCATCCCAACATCGTCACTATTCATGAGATCGGCGAATCCGAAGAAGGCCACTTCATCGTGATGGAATTGATCGAAGGACACACGCTCAGAGAATTGATCAACTCGCGACCGACTACCGAGTTGCTGGCAAGGCTCGGCGTGCAGATGGCCCGCGCGCTTTCGGTCGCGCACGCGGCAGGAATCATTCACCGCGACATCAAACCGGAAAACATAATGGTGCGCGGTGACGGGTACGTAAAAGTGCTCGACTTCGGCGTAGCTCGACTGTCGCAGATTGACGCGCAAACAGAGAGCAATATTACAGGCAAGCTCGGCGCGGCTACGGCTCCGGGCGTCATTCTGGGCACGCTCGGTTATATGTCGCCTGAGCAGGCGCGGGCCGAGCAGCTTACGAGCGCGACCGATATTTTTTCTCTCGGAATAGTTCTTTATGAATTAGCCACAGGCCAGCATCCGTTCTCTGCCGACTCGCAAATCGGAGTGCTGCACGGCATCATCTCGCAGCCGGTGCTTTCTCCTTCGCGGCTCAATCCTGAGATTCCCGCGCCGCTCGAAGCATTGATGCTTCAGATGCTCGAAAAAGACTCGCGCAGCCGACCCGGCGCGGCAGAAGTCGAAATCACACTTTCAGGTCTTGATGGAAGACCACCCGGACTGCTTATGCACTCGCTTGCCGTCTCGCGCAAACGAAACACGGTCGGGCGCGAGCATGAGCGAGCGCAGATTCGAGAAGCATACGACTGCGTAGTCGCGGGTCGCGGGTCGTTTTTGTGCGTGTCGGGTGAAGTGGGAATAGGAAAGACCACGCTCATCGAAGATTTTCTGTCAGATGTTTCCGCAACCGATCAAAAGCCGCTCATCGTGCGCGGGCGATGCTCTGAGCGATTGGCCGGAACCGAGGCATACTTGCCTTTTCTCGAAGCTCTTGAAAATTTGCTCCGCAGCGATCTGCGTGACCTTGTTGCTCGCGCTATGAAATTAATCGCGCCGACGTGGTACGTTCAGGTCGCGCCTTTCTCACACGAAGACTTTTCCGGCGCTCACCTGCGCGAAGACATCAAGACGGCTTCGCAGGAGCGGTTGAAGAGAGAATTAAGCGCGCTGCTCGAAGAAGTCTCTCGAAACCGCCCGCTTGTTTTCTTCCTCGATGACCTGCACTGGGCAGATGTTTCGACCGTGGAATTGCTTGCGTATCTGGCAAACCACTTCGAGCAGATGCGCGTATTGATACTGACAACGCACCGGTCGTCGGATTTGCTGATTGCCAATCATCCTTTCCTGCAAGTCAAACGAGACCTTCAGGCGCGCGGCATTTGCCATCAAATTCATCTACAGTTCCTCAGCCTCGAAGAGATCGAAAGGTATCTCGCGCTTGAATTTCCCGAACATGATTTTCCGAAAGAGTTCCCTGCTCTGATTTATCAGAAGACGGAAGGCAGCCCGCTCTTTATGGTTGACCTTGTGCGCTACCTCAAAGACGAAGGAGTGATCGCTGAAGAGCAAAAGCGATGGATGCTTGTGCGCGATGCGAACGCGGTTGAAGGCAAGCTGCCTGAATCCGTTCGCGGAATGATTCAGAGAAAAATGGATCAGCTTGACGAAGAAGATTTGAGCTTGCTGCTGGCGGCCAGTGTGCAAGGTTACGAATTCGATTCCGCTGTGATGGCCAAAGCCTTGTGGCAAGACCCTGCGGAAGTCGAAGAGCGATTGCGCTCGCTCGACCGCATTCACGCATTCATTCGGCTCGTCAAAGAGAGAGAGTTCCCCGACCGCACGCTCACGCTCCGTTATCGTTTCGTTCACGTGCTATATCAAAACGCGCTCTACGCCTCGTTGATGCCGACGCGCAGAGCTACTTTGAGCGCAAGTGTCGCAGAGGCACTACTGGATTTTTACGGAGACCAGCACTCGGTGATTGCTTCAAGGCTCGCTTTGTTATTCGAGGCTGCGCGGGACTTCACGCGCGCGTCCGAGTATTTCCTGATCGCAAGCGAAAACGCCGCTCGCGTCTCTGCCAATCAGGAAGCGGTGGCCCTTTCCCAGCGCAGACTTGAAATAGTAAAGATGATGCCCGACACGGGCGATCTGAATCGAGACCGCTGAGAAGATAATGATGAAGTATGAACGATGAACGATGAATTAAGAGTCTCTTTTCAGTTCATCATTCCGCATTCATCGTTTCCTCTTCGGCTTCGGTCTGCCGCAGGTTGGTGAAGTGTTCGACGATGCGTTGCGCTTGAGTCGCGCCGACGAAGGGTTTCAATTCCGCGAAGCTTGCTTCTGAAACTCGCTTTAAGCTGCCGAAGTTTCTCAACAACCGCGCTTTCAATTTTTCGCCCACGCCCGGTATCGAAGTCAGATCGGAGCGAAAATCGCGCATTGCGCGCCGCTTGCGGTGATAGGTTACGGCAAAGCGGTGCGTCTCGTCGCGGATCATCTGAATCAAATGCAGCACGGGCGAGTGATGATCTATACGGATCGGCTCTTCTCTTCCCTTCACAAACAACAACTCTTCGCGCTTGGCGATTGAAGCCGTAGGCAGAGCTTCAAGCCCAAGCTCGTGCAGCGCGCGCGCGGCGGCTCGAAGCTGTCCTTTGCCGCCATCGATCAAAACGAGTTTCGGCAGCGGCTTGTCTTCGCGCAGTAATCTGGAGTAGCGGCGACCCACGACTTCGTACATTGATTGAAAATCATCGGCGCGGCCTTCGACCGAGCGCACTTTGAATTTCCGATAATCGGATTTTTTCATCACGCCGTTTTCGCATACGACCATCGAAGCCACATTCTCGTCTCCTTGAATGTTCGAGATGTCGAACGATTCGATGCGCTCAGGCAGTTCGGGCAGTTCCAATATCTCTTGCAACTCTTGCAGCACCTTCGTCATATCGGGCCGCTGAACGCGAAACCGCTGATCGAAATTCAGCCGCGCGTTTTTCTCAACCAGATCAATCAAATCGCGCTTCACGCCTTTCAGCGGCGAGATGATGTGAACGCGGCGGCCTCGCTGAGTCGAAAGATATTCTTCGAGAAGCTGGCGGTCTTCAAACTCTACGGGGACGTAGACCTCGCCCGGCGCGTAGTCGCCCGCCGTATAATATTGCTTGAGCGCCTGCCCAAGGAAATTCCCCGGCTCGAACGGCTCTTTGATGTCTTCCCAGAAAAATTCGCGCTTGCCGACGACCTTGCCTTCGCGCATCGTGAACAGCGACAGCGCCAGTTGATGCGCCTCGCGGTAGTAGCCGAAGATGTCAACGTCTTCGCCCGACACCATCATCATCTTCTGCTGCTCGCCGAGCTTGGAGATAGTTTTCAACTGATCCCTGTAACGCGCGGCGGCTTCAAATCTCATTTCATCCGAAGCGCGTTGCATCCTCTCTTTCAGCGCGGCTTCGAGGTCTGCAGTCTTGCCTTGAAGCAAAAGCTCAACGTCGCGAACGGCTTCATTGTAATGATCAAGCGCGCAGAGTTCTTTGACGCACGGCCCCAGACACCTCTTGATGTGATATTCGAGGCAGGGCCGATCCGCGCGGCCATCAATCTCCATCGTGCAGGTGCGAAGCTGAAAGTAGCGGTTGATCAAATCAAGCGTCTGCCACGCGAGCGACGGCGGCAGATAAGGCCCGTAGTATCGCGAGCCGTCTTTAATGATCTTGCGCGCGATGACGGCGCGAGGGGCTTGCTCGTTTGTGATCTTGATGTGCGGGTATTGCTTGTCGTCTTTCAGCAGAATGTTGAAAGGCGGCTTGTGCCTTTTGATCAGATTGCATTCTAAGGCGAGGGCTTCGATTTCGCTGTCTGTGATAAAAAGCTCAACGTCTGCTATGCGCGAAACAAGCTCGTTTGTTTTCGCATCGTGCGAGCGATAGGACTGGAAGTACTGCCGCACTCGATTGCGCAGGTTTTTCGCCTTGCCGACGTAGAGAATTTTATTACTCTCGTCGCGGTAGATATAGCAGCCCGGCTGCGTGGGAAGATTGGCGAGTTTTTCAGTGAGGGTCATAAATAGAGGTCGTGTGTCAGGGGCCGGGGGCCGGGTGAAGAATTTGAGATTTCAAATTCGAGATTTTTTAACCGGCCCCGGCCCCTGACACACGGCCCCGGCGAAGCTAATTGATTTTATCAACGATCCGGTATTTACCTTCTTCAAAGCGAAAACGAAAATTCCCTTCAAAGCGACGGATGCCCGACACGCCGCTACCCGATGCCAGAGTGGGCAGACGGAGCGCGCCTTCAAACTGCGAATAATCAATCGTCGCGTTGAACGTGCGCAGCTTGCTCGCTTCTTTGTCCAGCACATCGAGATTGTGCAGCGCTTCAATCTTTACAGTCAGCACTTCGCCCGTGCGCGGGTCGAGCATCACTACGCCCGAAGCAAGCGGCTCGCTCGTCGCGTCAGCTTTGGGCACGAAGCGATACCATTTTTCGTTCTTACGCTCGGCGATGACTTCTTGAAAGTTATAAAACTTGATCTTCTCAGGCAGAAGCGGGAAGAAAGCCAAATCCCAGATCGCTCCGACCGAAAGCAGCGTGCGCTCGTCTTCGTTCACGTTGCGCTTGGGGTTGCCTTGCTTGTCAGTATCGGCTATGACGCGAACTATGACAGGCACCTGGCCGGTCTTGTCGGATTTGCCTGCCGGTTCGACCGTGACAGAAGTTTCGCGCGTCTCTTCCATCTTCTCCTGGCCGTTATTAAGCTTATAACGCTCAAGGCGAATCTTTTGCTCGTAGCGGCAGCGGTCGCGCATGTAAAGTGAACGGTCTTGATTTGAGGCCGCCTTACAGATTAACTCAGGCGCTTTACAATCCTGAGCCGATGCCGACTGCGCCGGAATCAGCGTTATGGCCAAAAACATCGCAAAAACATATCTCATAGCCTTCTTGACTCCTGAATGGCTTTTCGTGTATTAACTCTAGCGTCGCTCGTTAAAGTATAAATTAGATTGCAATATCACGGCAAACGTCATCAATCTGAGCGCAACGAACCTCAGCCGCGAGCTGACAGCGCTACTTTCGTTCCGTGTGAAATCAGTCATTGGGAGGCACTTATGAAATTCAAAGCGATAGCTGTAATCAGCATCGCACTTGCAATGCTATTCGCAAGCGCTTGCGCTACTAAAAAGTACGTTCGCAATCGAGTAAATGAGCGCGTGACCCCGCTCGAAAACCGCGCGGGCGAGTTGGAAGAGACTTCGCGGCGCAACACGCAGGACATAAGCCGCATCTCGCGCGATGTCGAAGACGTTCGCACGCGCGCTGACCGCGCACAACAACAGGCCGACCGCGCTGCAAGCTCCGCCGAGCAAGCCAATACCCGCGTGACCGGCGTCGAGCAATCAATCACGGATTTGCGCACCAACCTGGATAAGTACACAGTGCAGAAAACCGTCACCCTACAGTTCAAAGTTGGGAAGAGTGATCTGCTCCCCGAAGCGATGGCGTCTTTAGATGAGCTTGCGAGCCAGATAAAAGATCGCAACGGCTTCTTGCTTGAGATCGAAGGCTTCGCATCTGCGGAGGGCGACGTTGTAATGAACGACCGTTTGAGCCAGGCGCGTTCCGAAGCAGTTCGCCGGTATCTGGCCGAGCGGCACAGCATTCCGTTGTTCCGCATGTCAATCCTCGGCTTCGGCGAGAGCCGCCCTGTGGCCGACAACACGACGCGCGAAGGTCGCGGTCAAAATCGCCGCGTCGAAGTTCGCCTGCTCACCAACAACGCCGTAAGCCAGCAATCGCATTAAGATGAAGTGGGGAAGAGGTGCTAGGGTGAAGGGGTGAATGCGAGCGCATCACCTGCGTCTTATCACCTCTTCCCCCTTGCACCTGCTCACTCCTTCATGGAATTCGGAATTGATATACCGACAGGCAAGCCCTTCGATGCTGTAGCGCTTGGGTTAAATGCGGTAGATCATCTGATAGTCGTTCCCTATTACCCTCCATTCAACAGTAAAACAGCCTTCCTTTCTCACACGCTTGCGCCGGGCGGGCAAGCCGCAACGGCGATGGTGACGCTTGCTCGATTAGGCATGCGTGCGCGTTACATAGGAAAAGTTGGCGCAGACGACATGGGCCGTTTTCAAATCAATTCGATTGCGGCTGAAGGAGTTGAATCGAGCGGAATCATGGTTGTCGAAGGAGCCGAGAGCCAGTCTGCTTTCATCATCATAGACAGTGCGAGCGGCGAGCGAACTATTCTTTGGCATCGCGACGAGCGACTGATTATCAGCGAAGGCGAGGTTGATCGCGCGACGGTTACTGCGGGGCGCGCGCTTCATCTGGATGGCCACGATGTGGCAGCTTCGATAGCTGCAGCCAGATACGCGCGAGAAGCAGGAGTGCCAACCGTGCTCGACATTGATCAGGCTTATCCGGGTGTAGAAGAGCTTTTACCTCTGATTGATTTCATGATCTCATCGAGCAGCTTTCCCGAACGAATAACAGGAGAGACTGATCTTTCGAGCGCGCTAAAAAAACTGTCCGAACAGACAGGCTCTTTGTTCGTTGCAGCGACGATGGGAGAAGAGGGTGTGCTGGCTTATTTTCAAGACCAGTACATTCATTCGCCTGCTTTCAAAATCCAGTGTCACGACACAACAGGCGCAGGCGATGCTTTTCACGGTGGATTCATTTATGGATTGCTTGCGAGTTTTTCAGTCGAGCAGACGTTGAAGTTTGCAAACGCCGTTGCTGCCTTGAAATGCCGAGCGGTTGGAGCACGCACATCTTTGCCCACGCTTGACGAGGTGAATTCGTTTTTGGAGGAAAAAGATTGAGCGAAAAATCGTCAACATGCAATAGCTGAATTGAGCCGGGGTTGACGCTGATAATCGTGTCGGTTAAGATGCAAAGTTGTAACAGACAAGCCTGAGGCGACATGCTGCGAGTGCTTGAATTGAACATGGGCCGTTAGCTCAGGTGGTAGAGCAACTGGCTTTTAACCAGTGGGTCGTAGGTTCGAGTCCTACACGGCTCATCAGTATTAGCAATAACTTAGGGCGACCGCGATGGTCGCCCTAAGTTATTGACAGCAACCGGGAACAAAAAATTTATTTCCCTCCTGTTAAAATAGACTCCATCAAATCAATGGCTTCCAGTTTCATAGCTGGCAGGACGTGGGCGTAAGTGTTCATCGTAAGACTTATCTGGCTGTGACCCAATATGTCCATCACAGTTCGGGCAGGAACTCCCTGAGCAAGCAGCAAAGAAGCGCACGAATGGCGGAGATCGTGGAATCGAGAATGGGGCAATCCAGCTTTCTTTAGAAGCGCGTGAAACTTTCGCACGACATTTCTGGGTTCAAGTGGAGTACCTAGGGTCGAAGTAAATACCAGTCCGTTTTCTTGCCAGAGCGAACCTAGGGAAAGCCTTTCCTCTAACTGTCGGCTGCGATGGGTACGGAGAGCCGAAAGAACCGTCTCAGGGAGCGGCAGGACGCGCCGTGAGCGTTCCGTCTTCGGCTCTACCATTAGATGCAAGCACGTCAACCTCAGAGTGTGAGTTTGCCCAAGTCTGGCGTCGCACAGGTCATCGCTGAAACCGATGGCTGTATGATTCCCAGCGTTAAAATTGCCACAAGAGGCCCAAAAGACGGCAGAAAACGGCGGCAGTTGGATTGGCAAGAGGCGCGCTTGAGTTTGGCCTACAAGGCCGGGTCGCTTGAGAAACACTACCAAGCCACGCTCGAAGCCGTCGAGGTGGCTGGCGCGCAACTGCTTGAGTGTGCGCGGCGGGCCGGAGCGGGACAGACGAGTCGGATTCACTGTATCGGTGATGGGGCAGCTTGGATCGTGCGACAGGTTGAGGAGCGCTTTGGTGAGCAAGGCAGTTATCTGATCGACTTTTATCATGTGAGTGAATACCTGGCGAAAGCTGCCGAGTCAATTAGTCGCGCGCCGCAGAAGTGGCGGAGAAAACAACAAGAGCGACTGAAAGGCAATCGAGTCGGCCCGGTGCTCGATGAGTTAAGGGCGCAACTTGAAGAGGAAGAGGGCGCAGACGTGCCGGTGCGAGCGTGTTGGCGATACTTGAGCAATGGGTTGGGGAACCTGGATTATCAGAGAGCGATAGCAGCGGGATTGCCCATCGGCTCAGGAGAGGTGGAGAGCGGTAACCGGAGTGTGATCCAGGCACGGCTCAAGCGTAGTGGGGCATGGTGGAAAGAGGAGAATGCCGAAGCGATGTTGGCGTTGCGGACGTTGCGGGCAAGCGGGGAGTGGGAATCATATTGGGAAGATGTACGTCAAGCGGCGGCTTGATTCTGAGTCCCACTTTTAATTGCACCCATTTGGGGAAGCATCAGAAAACATTGATTCCTAGCCATATAGCCCTAAGCCAGATGACACAGACAGAGCAGGAACTACATTTGACTTTTGGTTCAGAGTCGCCACTTGAACCAACGGTATGTTAATTTTCGTACTTTTGGTGCAAAGACTGGCAAGCGTTATAAAAACAGTTAAGATGAGTTTGAAGGCAGTCCGCTAATGATTCTTGTTTGTTGAGCATGCAGTCTCGCTCGTCTCTGCATTATCTTCTTCTTGATCCAAAGCTCCTCATCCCACCGACGCCAGTTGTCATTCATGTTAACTATGCGGAAACGACGACTAATGACCTCATCTGAAGGGAAAGGACTCCTCTTATAAATAGCCAGAGGCAGCACTTGTAGCATGTTTGACCGGATAGGCGCCCCAAGACAAGGCTTCTTTAGCAGGGCAAGAGCATCTAAATTCCCAATAAAAGCGAGGACTTCAACTTTTCGAGCAATTTCGCCAATTCAGTTTACAGTCAAAAGTTGATGGAATTTGCTCGTTGTTATATACAACACAGAAGTCTATGCAACTAAAAATCTTATTTTGCTAGAAAATTAGATGCTCTTGCCCTGGCTTCTTTAGTGCCCTTACAACGATTGCCCCATTAGAATATTTGAGTTCTCTGTATTTGTGCCGTTGTTCAAATGGAATGTCAGATTGGAAATCTGGCGTAATTATTCGTCTGGCCGGTTTCTCTCTACGGAATCTCCCACGAGCAGCAGCGCTTTTATGACGGTTTCGTTTAGCCATAATTCTTGGCCATATTACACCTCCCTTATGCAACTTAGACAGAGATTTTTTGAATTTTTCGTGGCATAGTTAAAATTCGACAATCAGCCAAGCCCTCTTATTTGAACAGATCCGCAGTATATTTTATTGCCATTCTTCTATGCTTTCTTGCAGATTGATTTGCTGCTTACTATCATCCGCAATATTAACCGGCTGCGGATTATTGTTCATCACCTTCATTTCGCGGCTCTCAGTCGCCGTGACTTAGGAACCACGGATGCGCCCTGTTGCTTACCCTTGGTGCGTCTCTTGCTTTTTTGCTGCAAGTTCAACTGTTGCGCCCATCCCTCCGCAATATTGACTTGTCCCTCGTTATTGATGATCACCGGCGCTCCCCACCGACGATAATCTCTTAGCGACCGCAATACCGAAAGATATTGCCTGCGGAATCGGTCGGCCATCTGCGCGGCGTGCTCGATTGCATCCTGTTCAGACACGCGCAGAGGAACCCACTCATAATACCCTTTATGACTATCCATCCTCTGCCGCTCCTCACGGCTGAACAGTTCGGGCAATGCTTTCGTGTCACTTCGCCGCATCAATTCCTCAGTCCAGTAGTAATACAAAAAGTAAGCCGTCACAGCCATCTCTATCATCGAAAGCTCAATCGCTCCGCGCGGCTTGTAATCATCAACGAACGCATCTCGAATCCCCACATACTGCGCCCTTCGCCAGGGATCATGCCGCCACTCGGCTGTTTCAAATATCTTCGCCGCTAGGCTCCCGCTCTCGAAATCTGCCCTCGCTTCAGTTTTCAGCCAATTCCACAATGCCTCCGCTGCGGCTGGCTCCAGCCTGAACAATCTTTCCAAATCGAACCATGAAAGACTCTCTACGTTCCTGTGCTTCAATTCATCGAACATCTCTCCTGCGTTAGCATGCTCCATGAATGACTCGGCCTTCTTTATTGCCTCCTCTAAGGTCAGGCCGTATCCGCCTTCAGACTCCGGTTTCATGTATCGCAAGATGCAACCGGTAAAGCTACGCTGCAACTCCCTTATGATGCTGTAGCGGCCCGCCAGCCTGTGCAGCACCGCAGACGTGTAAGAGGTCTCGCCGATCTCGCCGCGATCATAAAGCGCGTGATACTCCTCTATCTGCTTTTGAAATTCTTCGTCCGCCGATTTTCGTTCTTCCGTGCGCGAGTCTTCGTAAAGCGCGATTTCAGTTTCAGGCATTACCTCTAATATGAGATTGTCACCCCCAAGCTGATCGGATGATGTCTTATCCTGCTCTTGAATCTGCCCCCTCATTGCTTTTCCCATAGTTGGTATACCTCTGACCTTAAAAGTCGATCTATCTGTCTGAGCCGCGTTTTAAGCATTTGCAGGTAATCGTTCGCCTCCTGATTTATCCTTCTGGCCTCGGCTCGGTGCTGGCGATGCTTGTCTATTCCCGCCTGTATCGCTGCTAGTTCGCTCTTTCTGACGTACTTTTTATGCTTGCGCCCATTGACAGTGATAACCCTGTAATAGTACGGCCCATGTCCATCACTGCTGACGCAGTGACAATTAGAGCGCCCGCATTTTATGTACTGCTCGCGGAGATAGCCGCGCAGAGGCTCTATCTTAGGCACCTTTTCTTCAATTTTTTTTCTGGCATCCCTCGGCTCCCTCTTCCAATCAAGGTAGTATCTTTTTTTCAGCTCACATAATTTGCATCCTTAATGATTGCTTTAGTGCGACGCATTGATAATTCAAGGGCAAGATTTGCGGCGCGATCACAAAGCAAACATCTATAAAGAGCGTCCCTCAGCGGCTCACCACAACTCAGGCAGCAATTTGTATGCGGTTTAGCAAGCTCTCTCATGAATAGGAACGGTATAAGCCCGATATCTGGAATCTGCGGAAGCATCGCCTGAACACGCCAGCTAATCTCGTATTCAAAGGATCGAAGCAGGACTAATACTTCAGCCTTATGCGCCATCAATGCCTCGCGCAGCTCCACTGTTACGGCTCCCTTTGGAGCATCTACTTTCAACCGTTCGCCCTTAGCCTCTAAGACGACGCCCAGCATGCTCAATTCTGTGAGTAGCTCAACAGCATTCATAGATCGAATCTCTCCCTCTCACTGACTCCTTTAACCGTATCTTGATCCGCCACAAACGCCACATCGTTGATTTCATTCCACTTATCGCCATTTGAAAACGCCACAGACTCTGCCCTGTGTGGCGTTTCGTTTTCGCTGTAAACTGTTGTGTTTTCGGCGTGTGGCGGTTGTGGCGTTTCATTTCCCAAATATCTGCTGAGGGCATCCTCAAAGTCGCCGCGCTGGTATCCTCTTTGTATCTTTTCGCCTTCGCGCCATTTACCTGGCCCGAATGTCAAATGGGCGAAGCAATGTTGCCAGGCCAGTTTTGGTAAGCGGCTTATTCCCTTTCCACTCCCCCCAGGGATGCCCTTCTATCTCTATCAGAGACTGAGCAATTTCTTCAGATGTTAGCTTGTCTCCCCGCTCATCAAATAGAACCTTGAGATCGCCTAGAAGCAGTACCCGCGCTGATTCTGAACCTGATGGCTCACCAGCCAGCGTGCAGGCAGCTTCCCTTGCAAGCGCAGGCCACTTGCCCCCGACTGTATCGGCAATCGCAAGTAATACTCGCCAATTATCACGAGCGCGGTCATTGGTGATTTGCTCTGGCAGGTCAGGATCGGCGACCTTAATCGCATCGAGATTGTCAGAAGACCATCGGGCTGCGCGGCGGCATATCGGTTCAAGCTCACCTATCCTATCGAGCCGCAATTTTTCTTTGACTTCATTTACTCGCTTTGCGCTGCATCTTGATTTTGATAGCGCGGTCGTCTAATGTGCCTGGCAGATTGCCGATCATAGCAATGGCTTTCGGTGCCCAGGTTGTGAATTGTCTCGGCTCGTAGTCCTCTCCGGCTGTCCTGATGATGTATGCCCCGTTTCTATGATGGCCGCTGTTTAGAATCCCTCTGAGCGTTTCATCGCCCGTTAGAAAAGTATCTGCTTCGTCTATCAAAAGAGTCGGATGATACTTCTCAATAATTCTAAACAACGCGCTCGCGGTGATGTTGGATGTGAATAGCGGGCGGGGTACAAACTCTCCCAACAGCGTAAGCAATGTAGTCTTTCCGCATCGCTTCTCCGGGCTGACGATTGCAAGAAGAGGGGAGACATCGAATACATTGAAGGAGTGACTATACAGCACCCACAGGGCCAGTGTTCGATAAACGGCTTCGGCTGCTGAAATGAAGCGGGCAAGGGTCGCAGCTATCTCGTTGAGTAGAGATGCCCCATCCACAGACTCAGGCCACGCTTCAGGGTCATGCAGTACCAGCACCGGGCTTTCGTTGATTGTCTCATCCTCCTCTATCTCCGCCTTTTGTTCCTGACTAATACCGGTTCCGCCTAGCGCTATCGCGCTCATATCCATTGCCGCAAGAGCCAGCGCATCAATGTAGCCTTCGACTAAATGAAGATCGCCCTGAGTTGAGGCTGGAATAAATAAGGGCCTGTAGCCGGAGGGGAAGTCTTCTGCTTTCGGGAGCAAGTATTTCGGCTCGCGCTCAAACTGGCGACGAATAAAGCCTTGTATGCGTCCGCGATGCCAGAATGGGATCACGGCAGCCGAGCCTTCGCGGTTAACGCCAAGCAAGAATCGCTGCCTCATCTTCTCATCGAATCCGCGCCGTTGCCACCACTCTATTACACCTGGATGAGATGAAAGTGCCTGATGACACACTGCTATCTGTCGCGCATAATCGGCCTCTTTCTGCCTGCGGTCGCTGGCTTTCTTCTGTGCATCGGGATCGTGACCTGGTAGTTCTACCCCGTATTTGTGCGCCAGGTTGAACGCCGCTTCCATTGACTGCAATCCTTTGATCGCTGCCCAAAGATCGACAACATCGCCATACTCGCGGCAACCAAAGCAATACCATTTGCCATCAGGATATACGTTGAAGGATGGATTAGAGTCATTATGATTAGGCAAAGGGCAACAGCCGAGCAAGCGAGTGCCGGAACTCTTCAATTCTGTAAAGCACCTGGCAACATCAGAGAGATTGATTTGGTCACGGACAACTTCAAAGAGGCTCATTCTTTGTCACCCTTGGTTGTTTGCCGTTCGACCCATTGCTTTAGGGCATCAACAGGCACACGCACGGCTCTACCAATGCGAATCGAAGGCAATTCGCCAGAGGCAATCATCGCGTAGCCTGTTGAGCGTGATATATCCAAAAGCTCGAAGGCTTTCTTAGGCTTCAGCAGTATTTGCTCAACATTGTCCTTTAGAAACAAAGCCTTGTCACTATTTGAAATCATCGGTTATTTCTCCCTCGTCCCTACTCATGTTTAATGCTACTCGTTGAGCTGCCCGCTCAAGTTCTTGGATTTGCGGGCGTATTGCGCGATAGAGCCGCCACAGCCGATTAACTTCCACCGGATCATTTGTCTGTCCAATAAAGACATTGGCAACACCTATTGGTGTCACATCTATCCTGACAACTCCTGCCATCATTTTGTCCTCCTCTCACTAAGAGGCAGGGTGTCAACTTTTTGGGTTTTGGGTGATGAGGCGAGAACTAATGATGCAGAAACGTTAAAAGGAAGGCTCTACCAAAGGTCAATACCTGCTTGACGCATACGCTCGAACACACCCTCCTGAAGCCATTTTTGTCAGAACTACTTTTGAGATTATTGACAAAAAAACGCGCAAGCTGCTTTATAGATTGTTCGTATGCGGCAGGCCAGTATATTCTCAAAACAGCCAAGCCGATTGAATAACGTTCCGCAAAGAATTCTGGGTCCACGCCTTCAATATCGAACAAGTATGTTTGGAGTTCGCGCGACACATTTCTAACACATTCATTCTGGTCAATTTGATTTTGGAAAGGCTGAAATAGAGTGGATAGGATTTCTTTTACCTTCAATTCAACCTCTAGCTTTCTAACATCTGCCTTTAGTGCTTCAAAGTCTTCGGGGCTAGGGTCTGTTACATGATCAAATCTGTTTAGGTCTATGAGATCAGACGGCAAACGTATGTGATTATATTTGTCAGGGTCTATAAGATCAGGCTGTAAGCTCAACTTTATAGTACCTCCCATACAAGCTCGCTACCGGGCTAGTCGGTCGTATGGGGACCGCTCGCGGCTGGTCTTGCCACTACTAGCCCAACAGCTAATCGCACACTTAGTACTATATCACGGTCGCTAAACCTACTTGTGGAAGAAGATGGTGACTCAACCACTCTGCATTGAATGTTCTTTGAAAAAATAATCCAGTAACCTTTGCGCTGAAGAAACACTGGAGATTAGCCAGCGGTAAAGCCGCTGGAAATCAGCTACTTTTTCTCGTCTCGCCCCAGCGGGGCGCAGGATTTGGGTTGCCGCATTATTTAATCAAAGAACATAAAATGCAGAGGTTGGAGAATCCGTAGGTAAACTATGGACTGAAAGCGAGTGCGAATTAAATTCGGGAGTTTCACTCCATCCCCACATTCGTGGGGACTGAAAGTTCGCTCGAAGAATGAAAGGTTTGAGCTTGAACTGGCCAAGGCAGTCCAGAATTTGCCGCAACCATGGAGACTAACTTTGAGAGAGTGAAGGAAGTCCTAGTAAAGAATCTCTTTCCGTAATATTGGCAAGTAATCCGAAATTATTGCCATATAAATAAGAAATGCCTCTACAAACTTCGTAATTCTCGACTATCAAAATATAAGCCGAAAGTTTAAAAATGATCTTAACGCAACGCCGCGACGACAGGCGTGCAGCTTACTTACACAGTATGCTGCACCAGCGCGCTATACGTTAAGCAGCTTATTCTCACTTTGGAATACCTGCTTACATAAAACGCCCTGTTTAGGAGTGGATCATGTTAAGGCCATTTGACGACTTAGGCGACACAGTCACAAGAATCTGGGAAGAGAATGATTATGATGAAGAGGCGTTCGCGGATGTCGCCACTAAGGCTTTGATCGAATCTCGGATACTTGAAACTGTAGACCCCGCTGACGTTGTGGACTGGCTTGTGTCATCACCGCGTATTCCTGAGCAGAAGTATAGGGAATTCGGCCAGCCTCCGATAAACATGTATCTCGGAAAGAACTTCCTGATAGAAGTCCTGTTCTGGCTCGACTCAACGACGGCGATTCATCAGCACGCCTTTGCCGGAGCTTTTGGAGTTCTAGCAGGGTCGAGCGTTCACAGCCATTATCAATTCGAGCTAATGCAATCAGTTTCCGAGCAGCTAATGTTGGGCGAGGTAAACTTCATGTCTTCTGAACTCTTGAAGCGCGGAGACGTTCGAACCATACATATAGGCAACAGGTTCATTCATGCCTTATTTCATCTCGACCGCCCATCCTTGAGCGTCGTAGTAAGAACAAGGTCCCTCGCGCATCACAAGCCGCAGTATGCATACCTCAAACCCTGGATAGCTGTAGACCCTTTCTACAAACCTGAACCTTTCATGACACAGATTCGCGTGCTTGAAGCACTCAAGAGGACTGATCTGAAATTGTATTGGCAAACTGCTCAAACTCTTGTCAGTAACAGTGATTTATGGATGTCGTATATAGTTCTTTCCTCTGCTCACCGCAAGTTCCATGAAGTCTGGCGAATGGGAGAGCCTGTTGAGGCTCGCTCGCGAGCGGCATGGAGAGCAGGTCGAATACTTAGTGCCATGTCTAAAAGAGCAGGACCGCGAGATTAAGATTGTTGCGCGCCGCGAATCGGTTCACGAAGCAGATTATCGATTCTTCTTAGCCCTCCTTCTGAATGTTCCCAAACAAAGTATGATTTATAGGCTCATTCTAAACCGATTCCCGGATGCCGACCCTGAATCACTCGTCCTGCGCTGGGTCAAAGAGCTGTCGGAGAAGAAGCTTCTGGGGCTGGAGTTTAATCCCCTATCTCTTCAACTGCTCCAATCTGCTATGCGCGGCACCCCCTTCGAGGCCGCAAAAGCATCACTAGCTCACACCCTCTCTTTGAGCCAGAGCCTGGAGCAAGACGATAAACTGAAAGCACTATGGGAGGAAATACGGAGCGCTCAAATGCTCAGACCTCTTTTCCGACCCTGAATGAAGCTGTTGATCCCTATTGCTTAATGGTCGCTTGCCTGTACTCCCTCGGCGTGCGTTTAACAATTCGCTTAAATGTCCGCTCAAAATGGCTTAATTCGCCGAACCCTACCTCTGTAGAGATTTCTGTAATCCTCATGTGCGGTTTTTCTATCAACAACTTCTTGGCCTTTTGAATCCGAATTACTGCCAGTAAATTCTTGAAACTCATCCCGACAGTCTTTTGTAACAGAAAGCATAAGTGTGACGGACTCAGGCAAGCATGCTTTGCGATTCCAGGCAGAGATATTTCCTCTTGAAAATTGGCAGCTAAATACTCCAGCGCTTTTTGGATGCTGGTGTGAAATCCTCGTATCTCTGCATACTGCCCATTCAGCAAGTGGTCAACAAGGTCTAAAGCTTTTCGATCAATTGCCCTTCTGTTTGATCCTTTTTGCCTCTCCGACCCCTCCTGAGAATAATACTGATTCTCGACTATTTCTTCACAAGCTAAAGTCTCGAACTCATGCATTAGATTCGGCGCAAAGTCGTAAACGTCATATACGCTTATGATGTCTTCCTTTCCCATCACGACAAGCCTTGCTATGACTCTTTCGAGTTCATAAACATTGCCCGGCCAGCTATACGCCTCACAAAGGCTCAAGACTTCATCTGAGATATATTGAGTTTGATCGCTGCGGTACTTCTCGAAAAAGTGGTCAACAAGCCGCCTTATATCCTCCTTGCGTTCGCGTAGAGGAGCAATTCTTGTGTTCAAGAAATCAAGCTCTTTCAGCAGTGGTTGATAGAATTTCCTCTCTCCGGCCATTCTATGCAGGTCCTTGCTTGCGGATGCTATCACCCGTACACCGAGCGAATTCCCCTGGCCGGGCGCGCTACTCAACTGTGCAGAATTAGAACTCAAAATCTCTGCCAGGCGAGTCTGCGCTTTATATGAGAGTTCGTCAATATCACTGAAGAATACCGTGCCTTCATTAGCTTTTGCGAATGAATCCAATAGCTCTTCCTCAAAAGTTTCGACGCCCAGCGCCATACAGTTCACAGTAACGAAAGTCCCGCCGCGCCGTGCGCCTCCGAGATGCAAGGCGTAGGTTAGCTGCTCTATTTCGCAACCCTGTTCCCCTAGAATCACCGCTGGCAGATTGACCTGCGATGCCTTTTCTATGAATCTATCCTGCATACGTATGTTCTGAGCAGACCCGACAATCATCAGGTCCTTCCCGAACTTTTCTCTGATAAGCATGCCGAACTCATATCTCTTGACTCGATAGGCAATCTCGCTGGCCAAGAGCTTGCAGGTATCATCATTATCCTTTGAATCTATACCGTTGCCAGTCGAGGCCAATACCAACAGGCCGAGAGGCTTGCGCTGATAGTAAATGGGGAGGGCTGTAATCGTCCTCTGCCAGGAACCTGCCTCAACGTCATTCATATAATGTTCAAGATTTTGAACCTGAACATGCCCGGGATGGCTGCCCTCGTAGAAGCTTCTGCAAAGGCTACAGTGTTTCCCCAGTTGATACCCCCAAGTTAAATCCGCGCTTCCACTTCGAAGTACTATGTGCTCCTGGCTGCTGATCAACGTCTCCGGCAGGTTCAAGCATACCCAGAACTCAGTCGGAACGCTTAAGCATGACAGAAAATTGAGGACGGAACGGACTATGTCCGTTATTCCGGTCTGATATTGTGACGACTGACCGACTGTCTTAGCTATAACCGCCTGAGTATGAATTGACATGTAAACACCCTTTGGTGCGCAGACCTCTGATAATTATTTAAGGACTCTGGCAGAGCATTTATTATGTTTTCAAAGGTTTCAGATCGTTACGCAATTGGGCGAGTACTGCTAATGAGCTGGTTTTGAACTTGCTTCGCAGGTAACAAAGCTGACATATGAGATCGAGCCCTGCAATTACTATAGACCTCTCGCAAAAGTCCTAATTCTCGCACAAGAGAGCTTTTGCAAGATCAGGAACTTAGCAGTATCTCAATACCTGTATTCTTTTCGATTAAACAACAAGGAAACACATTTTGGTTCAGGGTGATTAAACCGCTAAACCTTCCCACTAGCTCGGCTATACCGCGATGATTTTACGACGCTTATGCTTACGTCTTTCTATCCTCAGGGCATGAGTAATTATAGTTACTTTGTAAAAATAGTCAAGCTTAATAGACGCCCCGCACTGACCTGATAAATTTTCAGATGAAATTACACCGGGCATGAGACTATTTCTTGACATCTACAAGGGCGGCGTCTATCGCGGACTTCAGAGACGCATAGTCCTCTCCTCGCACCCTTCGCCCATTTACATAAATGGTCGGCGTGAAATATACCCCTAGCTTCAGGCCATCCTCTATGTCACGATGGACAAGGTCTGAGAACTTGCCGGAATTAAGCGCGGCGTCGAATTTTGCCTGATCGAGTGATAGCCGGCCAGCGTACTCTTTGAGCTTAT
Source organism: Blastocatellia bacterium (assembly GCA_963726785.1). Lineage (GTDB taxonomy): Bacteria > Acidobacteriota > Blastocatellia > UBA7656 > UBA7656 > DATEKX01. The sequence continues at coordinate 577,476 of CAVSDJ010000010.1, read as the reverse complement.
CTACCTCAAGGGCCTTCTGGTTACTGTACAGGAGTTCGATATATTCCCAGTACTTTCCCTGCTCGAAAGCAGCCTCAGCCGCTTCAGCCGCTCTGAAAGCGTGTTCATGCATTTGTAGTGGAAAGTTGCGCGAGACGACTTTTATTTTATCACCATATTCGTCCATCAAAGTCTTCACGAGCTTCTGTGCTTTGGCGCAATCAGGGCATTGGAAATCTGTGAACTCAACAATAGTCACACGGGCATTGGGGTTGCCTTTCGAGGGGCGGTTGTTGATAGTAATATCGTGAGCATCCTCATTCGGCTCGGAGAAAAATATCTGTAACGTCGCGGCCTGCCGCAGCCTGTCATAAAAAGCTGCCTCGGCTGCTTTCCTTTCGCGCTCCTGCAAATCTTTAACTATCTTCTCCCTCGACGAATCAAAATCGCCTTTGAACCTCCCTTTGTTTTTTTCGTAGAAACTGCGCACATCATCCTCAGTAACACCCTTTGTTTTAGATGTAACCTCTATACGGAGCAGTTCCTCAACTGTTAGCCCCCTTTTCGACGCTTCTTGCTGGAGCAGCAGGCTATTTATTCTGAGGTCGAGTTCCTTCTTGCGCAGATCATAGATTTTGTCTTGTATACTAAGGGTCACAGGTCGTAATACACTCTCCACTTCACCAGCCGTAACAGACTCGTTATCCACCATCGCAAGCACCTGCGCTCGATTTGCTAAAGATTTTGGTGAGGAGGGATTCTCTATCAGAACCTTGACCTGACTCCTTGAGCGCAGCCTGTCGGCAAATCCCATAGTTTCTTCAGCCTTACGCTGGTTGCGGAGGTGGTTGATTATTGGTTGTTTTGCCACCTCGAAGCTGACTGGGATCGAAGATTTATTCTCATTATAAAAGGACAGGGCTTCGGACTCGGTAGGCTCTTTGATTTTCGCAATCACTTCCTCGTTCATCAATTGGGCAACAGTTATTCTCCGCCTCTTCGCTTCGTGCGCGAACAATTTTGAGTTGATCCGGTCTCGGAGCTTGTCCTTGCGTGCTTCGACCGCTTCTTGCTCTAGTTCATTCAGCCGATTAGCGATCCGGTCATCAATATCCGTGGCGGCGATCTTCGCGCCATTCACGATTGCAAGTATCGCAGGCGGAGCAGCACCTTTGCAGCCGCAATCTGATCGGGCATCCGCATTCTGCTTGTCGTCAGCCGTTGCGGGCAGGTCGGGTGATTTGCTTTTTGACTGTCCTTTGTCCGGGCCGTTTTCGCGGCTGCTCAAGAATCTTACGTCAGGCACACATGTGCTGCTTACAATGACAAGGAGTAACAGAATAATACTCATGGCTCAATCCTCGGCAGGGCATTCACTTTATATCAATATTGTAGACGCCTTCCTTAGCGAATCCGTGACTCACGTTATACTTCTTACCGTTAACGTCTACCTCAATGCTTACGTCTTTTCGGGGCACGCGAACGGTATACGTCGAAACCTGTTTTTGGCCCGCGACGACGATAGTATTCCTATCTTGAGTTACAGTAGCCTGGCTCTCGACAGGAAAACTTACTTCCACCTCGTCCCTTTTCGTTCCAGTTTTTATAACCAGCCTTCCGCCGGGCGGCGTCATTTTAAGAACAATCAAGATCGTCTTACCATTTTCGATCTTCAGTGTTTGCTTCTTTTCGTCTGACCCTGAAGCATAAGTGGCATAGGGTAGGATTAACATCACGACAGCTATTCTAATGAACTGCTTAAACATCGCTAATACCTCCTGGTTCGTAAGAGTCTTGCATCATGGCGTTAGCACAGGGTCTAAGTTCAGCCTCCTGGCAAACCCATCAAAATTATATAACATTCTATCCGCGTATCGAATCTTGCCGCTCTGCTTGAGAATCGCGGCTTGCTCTAAATACACCTTCGCGAAGTCCTCAAAAACGGCTTGGCTGACCGATCCGTTACTGATCTGTGTGGCCCGCTCGACCTGTTGCAGTAAGCTTCTATCACATGGCTTTTTATTCCGTGTGTAACAGCCCATTGATGCTGCATAATACTTCAGAGCGTTTTCAAACCTGCCCGAATAGAAATAAGACTTGGCCGCCCATTTGAATAACTCCGCGGCATTCTTGTAATCGTTTGTATTTGCATACAGCACTCCAAGGCGTGCCGAATAAGCAGATATGTACTCTTTCAACTTGGCCTGTTTGCTGATGCCGAGCGCATGTGAGTAATAGTATGAAGAGCGACTGAGTTGCTGCTGCTTATAGTAGTTCAGTCCTACACTGGCGACCAGACTTGCTATTTCGGAAAGATCAGCCGCCTCTACTGCGAGCTTGAGACACTCTTTAAAACTCTTTATCGAGTTCTCTAAATCACCGACGGATCGATAGCAAAAGCCTGCAGCTTTATAAGCGTACATAGAAGTTGTCAGTAGTTTATGATTCCCGTCCGCTATTTTGAGGCATTGCAAGAAATATACAAGGGCTTCTTCATACCGTTTGGCGTTGTATAGAACTTTGGCTAAGCTGATAAGGTTTTCCGCTTCCTCTTCGGCCTGATCATGTTCCCTCGCATCCTTTATTAGCTCCTGGTATATGTTCTTTGCGGCACCATAATCCCCAAGCAGTTTCTCGTATATTTGTGCAAGTCCGGCCAGGATGGCTGACCTTGATATGACTTGGCGCGTAGTTATCACTTTGGCTTCCCCGACAAGCTGAAGCGCGGCCTGCTCCAGATCAATTGCCGTGCGCTCTTCTTTCAAACGGAAATGGGTCAGGGCTTTCGAGCTATGTATGATGGCAGTAATATGCATCGAAAGGTCCGGGTCATTTATAGTCTCAACCTCTTGATACGCCCTGTCGCAACACTCAAAGGCTTTTTGATAGGCGGCTTCTGTCTTGTAGCTTGAATACAGAACGGAGAGGTTAGCGTAGATGCTCGCCCTGTTATAGGCATCAACCCCATGCTTTAAGTACCTTTCGCAATAACCCATCTTCTCTTTTGTTTGTCCTTTGGGTTGCCTGATTGTATCGCTTGCTATCTGATAACCAACCTGGTCCTTAATAGCCTTTCCTAAATTCGTTTCGACGCTTATCAAGGCATGCAACTCCCCCAAGTTAGCATCGACGTGTTGAAGGTACGTATTTACAGGGCAAGAATAGTACACCTTTGAGTATTCGAGCAGACTCAACCAGTCTCCGCTTTTCATCAAGTGAAAATAGATGGCATTTATTTTATCGCCGACATCCCAGCTCCACACATTAACGCCGCTGATGGATTTCTCTACAACCCTGGCTATATTCGTATGATACTGACGCCTCCTGGATAAAGGGAGGCTCTTGTAAAAAATATCCTGCCAGCTTGGAAACAATGTAAGACGCCGCGACTCTCTATTGCGCCCGTGTCTGTGGATTATCCCATCACGCTCCAATAAATCTACTGATTGCCTCACGCTTACGTCAGGGTAATCATGCCAGATTATTTGCTCTAATTCTTCGACGCTGACCGTACTGGCTAAAACAGACAGGTAGTTGACAACAAGCTGCCGTGCGAAATCGAGGCATTGCAATCTGGACTTTATTATATCTTTCAGCGGAGTCCGCTCTGTCGCATACACAGTTGGATTTCTCGTTTCGTCTCCTGCCTGATGCTTAGGCTGGCCCAGAGTTAGTTTGAAAAAATCTCCCTTCTTTAAAAGAAATGTTACTTTGCCCGCGCACGTTTTTGCCTTCGGATTGCAGGTTATACAAACGGCCACCGGCTGCCTTTTTATCCGCCTGAGCAGGTGAACTAAGAATGATATTGACCAGGGGTCAGCAAATTCGATGTCGTCTACAAGGATGAGCATGGTCTTATTGTCATCCTGCATCGTCTCCAACAGGTAATTGATGAGGTACACTATCAAGCCTATTGTCGCCTCGCCCGGTATTTTTTCATCCACCCTGGTAAACGAGATATACTTTGTAGTTGTAATCGTAATGCGGCCATCATCATCCGGCGCAAAAATCTTGTGCTTGAATTCAGATAAGACCACTGAATACTTCTGTTCGATTTCAGCCGCCTTTCGAGGGTATAACGATTGTGCTTGCTTGATTAATTCTCTGGCTAGATCGAACGGCGACGTGAATCGTTTTTTGCAACCCACTCTTATAACGTTCAGCCCATTTCCAGTCGCGTATGCTTCTACGCTCGACAAGAGATTGGATTTGCCTGTGCCTTTTTGGCCCTGAATGAGAATAGCCTGCGGCGTCCTAACACAAAGAGTCTCTAACTTATCCTCTAATGTCTCAGGAGGAGTTGCTTTTATGTTTTGCAGAAGAGATTTAATTGAATTAATAATGTTGTCGCCAGTTGGCATGTGCTTACCATTCCTGCTCATAATCATCTCCTCATCCAAGACCCGCGCGGCAACCAAACTGTTCAATAACAACTCCCCTGAATAGGCTTCCGACAGTCAATGACATCGATTTGCACAGTTATGTTCGAGTTCAACGACTGCTCATCCTCGACACTCTCAACGAACTCGCGGCTCAATATTATGCCCCGCTCTACCATCGCGGGCGTGATACTGAAGGCGTCTTCTCTCCAATTCACAAAGGAGACTGGAATCCCGTAAGAGCTATCAAGCGTCGGGCCGTCGGCTAAATGAAAATGGAGGTGCGGCTCTGTGGATGCTCCAGAGTTCCCCACATAACCGAGCGTCTGCCCCCTCTGAACCTCTTGGCCGGCTGCGACAGCCAGGCGTGGTTGCAAATGAGCGTAGAAGGTATACTCGTTGTCATTATGCTTCACCACTACATGATCACCTGCCATCGGGATGCTGGCCGGATCATCGTAGCATTCGGGGTCGTTCTGCGGCGTCTTTGAAGGGACGTTCTCCTCTACGCCGTCGTTAGCCAGAATTACATAGCCTTCAGCGGCAGCCAGTACCGGCTGATTATAAGAATAATAATCGGAATTCTTTATTCCTTCGCCTTGATAACTTTTTCCGTTTTCGCCTATCTGGATGAAGTCGTACGCGTATGTGATTGCACGAAGGTAGCTTCGGGTGTGCGGCTCCAGGTTTGAGTGCCCTCCAACAACCCACCACCTCCCGCGCATGGGCAATGTCAGAGCAGTTTGCGCGGCATCACGGTATAGCGCTCGTTGCTGCCGACCCTCAACCGCGTTGCCGTCGGGTAGCCTCCCGAAGAAATTGAATTCAACGTCAGTGAACTGTAACGCGCCTTCGCATTCGATCTTGTAGCCGACAATGCCTCTCATCCGTTCCGGCGATATATCAATTGTACCTGCGTCCGAATCTTCTACGAATCTTTGAGATCGGTTGAATAGTTGGCTAAGCAAATCGCCCTCGAATACCTGAATAAGCTTTGAGCCATACGCCGGGTTCTTCAAAACAAGCTCTACACGTTCAGCCCTAACCCTGCCATGCGTTTTATTCTGTAATACTATGTGAAACATATAACGATCAAAACATTCATCAGCGCGTTTGATACTCTCGACATAAAGCTTCTTCGGAAGAATCGAAACTTTAACGTCTTGCATATTCTTTCCGTCCGGTCCCATTGATACGCCCACACCCTTGATGAGATTACGTCGCGATCACGCAGTTCATTTGCTGATAACGCTTTAGCGACGCGCGGTAGTTCTGATGATCGCCCGTTCTTTGATAAAGGTGCGCCAAGAGCCTCACGGGCTCGCGGAACGCGGGGAGCATCTCACATGCCTTTAGCAGGCTTTCGCGCGCGAGTTCAAAATTCTCTTGCTTCAAATACAATGCCCCAAGTTGTAGATATGCCCTCGGCCTTGTGTTGTCGTCTTCCAGGGCCGCGCGATAGAAGGCGATGGCTCGCCACGTATGCCCTGCTTCCAGCAGAAGTTGGCCGAGCGTTGAATTCAGTCGCGGCTGGCGTCCGCTAGCCTTCTTACAACTCAAGTGGTATTTGAAGGTCTTTCGGAGTTGACCCAATCGCCCTGCTATGACTCCCACCACCAAATTCGCCAGCGGCAATTCGTCCGGCGCAACGCTCTCATTCTCAAGACGGTGCTCAAGCTGCTCAAATGTGGGCAGATCGAATTTTCGGATGCGGTTAATCACCTCGCAAGCGGAGCGAAGCACACTGGGGCTGTAGCCCGAGCAAAGTCTTTCTGCGCGTTGGCGAGCCTGCGCAGTTCGCTCAACGTCTTGCTCGCAGATGCTAATCAGGTAGTGAGTCGCGGCGCATTCTGGAAAACCGGCTGCTTCTGTGATGCAGCCCTTCAACGCCGCCCCGGTGTCGCCTTGCTGCGCCATCTGATCTAGCTGATATAGACGAGACCAATGCTCAATGCTTTTCGTATCATCTCGAAAGAGCGCGGCCAAGTAATCCGCAATAAAGCGGTGGCGCAACGGAGTAAACCCGCTGCTCACAGACCTAGTTAAAGTTACAAAATCGGAATTCAAAGGCAACTTGTTCAGCGCTTGAAAGACTCGCGACGGATCAATCCAGACGTGGTCGTTAGAAGTCGAGATGAAGTAATCTATGTCTATGTCTATTAACGCGTCTGAGGGAATCGGCAGGCTCTCTAAATCTCTGTACGTGCAGATGACGACGGGCAGTCCGAGCAGGTCGGCTTCGAGGTGATTGTCAACCTGCTTGATGCTTGCCAAGTCTTCCAGTGGTATGCCCTCCAAGAACTGCAAGGCGCGTTTAAGCACGCTCGATAAGTCCGGGGTTTTTTCTCCCGGACAAACCCAGATAAGGCGATCTACCATGCCAAGGCAATGCGCCGGGTATAAGAAATCTTCTATACTATAGCTGTAGCCTTCGTCCGGCATCAGGTGGTGCGATTTTTCGAAACGGGCCATCTCGTCGGCGGTAAGACAACTCTCCAACTTCTTCAATCGCGACTCGCTGATCAATTGAAGGTCGAGGTGTGCGTCGAGATAGATGAGGGTAGTCTGTCGTACTCCCCGCCGCTTCCATTCAGGTAAGACAGAAGAGTGTTCTTCAAAGATCACAGCTTCCTTATGCGATAGTGATAAAGATGGTGCGCTCATAGTTTTTGCCCTGCGTCAGTACGGATAAACAGTCAGCCAGGCAACGCCTTGTACCGACTTAGAATTGTTAAAGCAGCCATTCATCAGGGTTGCGAATCCGCGCAACCCATGCTCAGTATCGGCAGCCCGCGAGCTGACGTGGCCTCAAGGGTCGCTCCTTGCGCCGCAACTTGATCGAAGTTTTCCGGGGGAGTAAACCACGCCGTCATATCGTGCTCGGCAACAGTCTCGTGCCATAGCTTTCTAAGGTTCACATGATCCATCATGTCCGCGCACAGAGTGCAAATGCTGCCTGGATAGTTAGGTCTGGGCTTATACTGTTTATCCCCGTACTTTTCCTCTAAAACACGCAGCAGCCCGCCCGGCCCTTCGTAACGAAGCACCCTGAGCAGCGGATTGTATAGGTGTCGGGCTAAAATCGTCGCCAACGATTCTTGGTTGACGTGGCCCAGCACGAAAGGGCTCTCCAAATCATTCGGGTCTTGCGCAACGGGGTAGGTGCAGCAGAGAAGCACGCGCCCATCATTCTCGACAACAGGGATTCCAGCGTATTGGCAAGGAGTATGGGCGACTCCGTAAAACGATTCGGTAAAGAATGTTGACTGGTCGAATTCGGCGGCCCTGCCGAATGGGAGAAGCTCGGATACCTTCAACTCCGTTCGGAAGACTTTCAACTTGTGAATGGCATCGTAGGCGCGGTAATCTTTTCGGCTCACCGCTGCTTCTATTATCGGGTAAACCCCTACGTCGAGAGCGGCCTGTACTGCCGTCTCTACTCTTTCGAGCGGGATGTAATTCAGGTGGTATTGATCTATGCTAAAACGCAATCGTATGAGGCCAGCATCTTTCAATAGGGTCAGGATTTTTACAGCCCTCTGTGGTGACGTCGCCCATGTGCTATTGGTCGTAATGCCGGTTGCGATCCCGAAGCTCTTGGCGTAGCGCACGATTTCTTCGAGTTCGTCCAGGAAAAGGAAGGGCTCGCCACCGGTCAGCTCTATGTGAGGCAAGCCGACAGACGCGGCCTCTCTGATAACCCTCCTCATCATCTCCGGGTCCATCTTCTCTTTGTTCTTAGGCCCGGAATACGAGATGCAATGCTCGCATTTTGCATTGCAAAGACGACCGATCTCTATCCCGATCTGTTGATAGAATTCAAAGAACTCAGCCTTCGTATAGGTAGCGTTCATTTGCCGTATTCCCCCTCTGTTGAAATAGGGTTTGCCCCGGACGACTGCCAGACCTTCTGCGCGGCCCATCTGCCAAAGCGCCAAAACAATTTCGCATAGGATCCTGAGAATCATCACAAGGGCGAACGTCATGACGAGCAGCATAAATGTCTTTATGCTCTGATTTGCCGCGGCGATGAATTGCCCCGCCGTAAGGTCGCTTACTATAGCCTTTGCCATGTTGAACAATGTCGCCGGTGCATGAAGAAGAACTCTGGGGCTGTTCCTCAGTACAAGTGACGCGATCAGGGTTTGAAAGACAATTAAGAGTATCCCGTAGACCAGCAGAAGTATCGTGACCCGCCGTGGCAGAACCAAACCGTTTCTGGTCTCGAAGACGCGGGACTTTATAGCTGGTATCGGGCTTCGAATCAATTCCATAGCGTGCTTTTGCAAGTTCGGCACGCCGAGCAGGTCCGACAGCAACCAGTAGCCGTCAAACTTGAAAAACGGGATGAGCGAAAAAATAATTAGGAAGTCCGCCGATAAGATAGTCAGAATATAAACACTATCCCCCATTAGCAGGAAAGCAATGTAGATCGGCACTGTGGCAATCAGTTGGAAATAAAACCCTCCCACATCAACCGCGGCCCGCTTCATGCGAGGCAGGAGCCACGCGAATCCCAACTCTGTGTACAGAGCAGGGTATATGAAATAAACCCCAAACCCTATGCCGCCGGGTTTGACACCGAAGCGGGTTGATGCCGTGGCATGCCCTAGCTCGTGAAATATGACCGTCAGCGTCATCAGGCAGAATGCCGCGACGTATTGCTCCGACGAAAGTGTGAAGTATTCAACCAATGAGGGCAAGGTCGCAATATGGCTGTAAACCCTGTAATGAACGTAGGCGATTGCCAGAAGCCACGCGAATATGCTTGAGCGGTTGTAAATCCCGACCAGGCGGGAGGTGATCCATCGGACGGCTCTGTCCGGTACTAAAGTGAACCGGATGAAGAAATCTCCGAACAAAGGCTTCTGCCCCCTCTCTTCGATTGACTCGTCGAGCGCCTGCTGGCAGTCCCACGGAGTTGTTTTCTTTACCAGGTCCTTAGGCCATTGGGAGGACTCGATTATCGCCAGCACATCTTCAGGTGCCAAGACTGTGTTCCACTTCTTTGAGAGCGAGCTTGCAATTTCCGAAAGCGATTTCGCTTCGTCTAGTAGCTCTTCTATCACATCACTGGCCTTCGCAGAGACGTGGAACTTCCTGTTGCTCGGAGTTACGAGAAGCCATTGCGTGTCAAGAAAGCTGGTATCAATCTGCCAGAGCGAGCAGCCTTCAGGTAAAGATAATCTCAGTTGATCTAGGCTCATATCAGTTCCATAGAGCTATCTGTCAGGATACCCTTGTCGAACGGGACAACCTGGAATAGATCATTCATTACACACGTCCGCACCTGCTAATCTCGGCGGGCAGTTGGCGGGATGAGAGTTCGGACGAACTCTCATCCCCGCGCAAGGTTAAGAATCGCCTGGGACGTCAGGGCAAGTAACGCTGACTCTGGGGCAGTTTGTTGTGGAGGCGCAGGCGAGCGCCAGCACGTCAAGCAAGCCGAGCATCTGCATCTCCAGGCGATCCTCAAGTTCGTCAATGCTGACGCCCTGCAAGACACTAGAGTTGATCGGCATGATTTGAGTCTTATCGTTGGCCATGAGAGTTCTCCTTTCAGGGATGAGCGAGCGTCTTTTCCAGAAAGCTACTAGCTATCCGCAGGGTTGTCTGGACAGGTTACACTCACGGAGCGACAGCTTGTTGTGGAAGCACAGGCGAGCGCCAGCACGTCAAGCAAGCCGAGCATCTGCATCTCCAAGCGGTCTTCCAACTCGTCAATGCTGATACCGTTGAGTACGCCTGAATTGATCGGCATGATTTCATTCGCCATAACAATTCTCCTTTCTGAAACTTTAATCAGGCATATGCGCTTTCGGCGCATGCCTATGCGCTGCACGGGCAGCCATCTAGTTAAACGGGGGAGGGGCCATTCGACCCCTCACCCCGCACGAGGTTAATCCGGATTCAGATTGTCTGGACAAGTTACACTGACAGAACGGCAATCAGTTGTAGAAGCACATGCAAGTACCAGCACGTCAAGCAGGCCAAGCATTTGCATCTCTAAGCGATCTTCTAGCTCGTCAATGGTGATGCCCTTCAGAACACCCGTGTTGATTGGCATGATTTGGTTTTTTTCGTCGGCCATTATTCCTCTCCTTTCTAATGGTTTAGTAGTCGCCTGTGCTTTTCGCGCAGGCTTATGGCGTGCTACGCGCGCAATCCTCCGGTCGGAGGAACCGTCTACGGCTCAAGCTGACTCGGATGCCTCTTTACTCAAACAATATCTCACCGGGAATCAGCCGCCGCCGAATCTCAACAAATCCCGAACCAGTCCTACTTTGCCAATAACCCCGCGATGTAACCGATGTGAAAAGATCAAGAAACGCTCTGCTAGGATTTGCAGGCGCCAGCCATAGCTCCTAACCCCAGCACGGTTGGATCGGGACCGTTGCTCGTTTTCATGTCCTGATAAAGCAACGTCAGTACCTTCTGGAAATACGCTTTAAAATCAGTGCAGTAAGATGTCCACGCATCGCCGGTATCGAGTAAGGCGTTGCGGGCGCAGCCGCCGCCGCAAACTTGCAGGTACTCGCAACTCGGACAGTCTGGAAGATTCGCTACAGTTCGCTCTTGCCACCCGGAGAGCCTAACCGGGTCGAACTTCAATCCTTCAGGGTAGAACTTCCCTACTCTTGAGCGCTCAAATCCCACGTCCTCCGTACACGTATAAACGTTCCCGTACGGATCGAATATGTAATGGCCCTGCATGGCGTTGCAGAAGGCCGTGTCAAACTTCGGGGCCGGAGCCTCGCCCGGAAAATAGTTAAAGTGCCTGCCGAGCACGCCGCGCAGCAAAGCGGTCTTAGTGAAGTAGGGGGCGTCAAGGGCCGCGACCCTGTTGATAAGCTCAAGGTGGCTCAACTCGTTCGAGTGGTCGTCCTGAATACCGAGGTAGTGGACTTCGGCCAGTCCCGCCGCGAAATTACGATACTTGTTCCATCTCATTTTCTGTATGTGCTCGACGATGGCAGGCAACTGCTCTATGTTGTATTTGGCTATATTTATCCTGAGGTTGATATTCACGCCGAGGTCTAGCGCCATGCCTATGTTGTCGCTTATTACTTCAAAGGACCCCTTGCCATTGGGATATATGCGAATCTTATTATGCGTGGCCGGAGCGCCGTCTATAGTTATCTGTATCTTTTCAATGCCGCCCGGCCCAAGTAAATCCGCATAGTGATGCAGATCAGTGGCATTCGACGTCGCGGAGACCGCGAGGTTGCGGTTGCGCGCTAGATTTATGATGTGCTCCACTATCGGGCGATTGCGCGAGAGCAAGGGTTCGCCGCCAAAGAGTTCAAGGTCGTGACGGGCTCCTTTCCTCTTTATCAGTTGGTCCATTGCCGCAAATGCGGCATCAACGACTTCCTCGGTAATGACCTCTGTATGAGTCCTCTTTCCATCCTCTTCAACCAGCGGCTTCTGAAAACAGTAATGGCATCTGAGGTTGCACAGGTAGGTAATGACGATCATAAACGAAACGCAGTTGTTGAGCTTTATAGTGTGGAGCTTCGTTATGAACTTTCCTACGGTCCGGCGCTCCTGGTCCTCTTCGAGCCCGGTCAGATAGCCGCGCTGCATCAGGGTCGCGAGCGTCTCCTCTGAAATGGTGTACCTATTAATCCCCTCTTCGACGCTGATCGAGTTGTCTTTGAGGAACGTGGCTACTTGATCCGAGACTTGGTCCATGGCTCCGGTAACGCCATGTAAGAGCAGACGTCGGTTGTCAATCGCGACATCCGACATCATGGTGTACTTGCTTCTTCTCATCGTCCGCATAGTGCGCCTCGCGGGGTGTGAGCGTCATAGGTGAGACTCACACATGGTTGAGAAATGGTATGGTCACAAGCCTCGTCAATTTATCTTTGAAGTGCTCTCCCACCGCGGGGTCCCAGACGTTACAGTTTCCACCACATATGAGAGACAATTTGCAGGCGGCGCATTCATCAGGGACTTCATTCAGCGATCTCCTCTCTTGAGGCTGTTCGAGGACCGACAGATCAATCTGGTAATTACCCGGCAGCACTTGCCCGACAGGCGTTCTACGCCGACCGAAATCCGTCTCTAGGAAAATCCCCCCAGACGAAGAGATTTCATAGCGGCGATTGCTCTGCGAGAAACATGGCCTGAAGCGAACAAGGCGCTCAGACCACATATGAGCCTCCAGTTGCCTGTAATCAGAAAGCTCATCCAGCCGCAGGGGGATTACTCCGACACCATCGGCTATCATCCGAGTCTCGCGCGAGCCATTGTGATGAGTCGTGGGAATCAATACGAACTGAGCCTCGTTGCCAGTCAGGATCAGACTCCTGGTCAGGCGAATATTGTTGATCAGTCCCTTTACAGCCTCTTGTGATAGACGGTCTATATTGACCAGGCATTCGATTCGGACTTCCTTGGCAATCAGGCCCAGCAGGCAATCGAATGGATAATTTAAATCCGTGCTGATGTTTCGCGGCGCGATCAGGGACTCGTCAGGCTCTTCCGCATGTATGCTCAATTTTTCGACCGCTTCTCTTACGATATACTTTGCGACTTCCTGAAGCTGCGAGTAATTAATGACGAGGTGTAGCTTGAAATCCCAGTCCCTGGCTAGAGAGAAGAACTTCTTCAGCACCCCCAGTCGCCCTGTATCAAGTTGAAGCGCGTTGATTTCCAGAACGCTCCCGACATTGATTTCTCGCAACTCGTTCATTGCGAGAAAAAGGTTGTCAACGTAGCCGGGATCATTCAAATGTGCCGTCTCGCCTTCCGTCGCAGAACCTGGCTCGATTTCGAACTCGATGAGGAACGGTTGTTTTTTCCAGAATATCTCATTTATCTTCGATACGAATTGATCCTCTTCTTCGGCGGACTTGGTTGTAAGGTAGCCTCGCTGCTCCAGAAATTTTTCAACGCTGGCTTCAGCCAGGCAAGCCTGAAGATTACTTGCCTCAAGGTTGGAGGCGAGGTTGATGCGCAGCACATCGACCGCCGCCGAATATCCATGAATTGAACACGCGAACTTCTCCCCAGGCAGGGGGAAATTCGTGATATAGCTGCTGATACGAAGATTGCTTGGTCTTTTCATGGCTTTCTCATGTGTCCTGTATACTCGTGGTTTTCCGTCGCCGCTAATCCGGACTTCAGCGGCGAGGGTTTATAATTCGGCAACGAACTGAACGGAATTGCTCACTGATAGTTGCTTCTCGCTAAATGGGGCATACTGCAAATTGTATAGAGGTACGGTAAATGGATTTAACCTGATTAGCGTAGGGCGAAGTGCACCCTGAGTTTGAGCTTCCATTAATGAATCGCCCGCCTCATTTGCGCATATCGCCTGAAGTCCGACCAGCCGGTCTACTGCCCGCAGGCATAGCTGTTCGAGGTGGGGCCGCTGCTTGCCTTGCTGTGCAAGGTGGGCAGTCACGTACTCAAGAAGCTGAACTAATGTGGTTTCTCCCTCACAGGCCTCAAGGATCGACTCATATATCTCGTTCATCTCTATGATGGCAAATGTGAACCCTATAGAATTTCGTCTGTCCTTTACAGCAAAGATAGCTATGTCGCGCTGTGCCTCATTCATGGTGAGCTGCTTGTAGGTACGCGTTCTGACAGCTTCCATCATTCTGGCTAAATCGCACCAGGTTCGGGTCAGGACAACTGGCGCGCGCAGGCGCAGCTTCGTGAGCTTATCCATTTGCCTTATGGACCTATAGACTCTGAGCTGCTTAAGGGATCGTGCCGATAATCTCTCGACAAATCAGCAGTGGCCATGCTTAGCCTCAGCAACGCGCGATCAAAATTGAAGGCTTCAACCAGGACCGGGGGGAGTTGAGCCAGATTGCTCAGCATCAGCCAGAGATAATCCTCAAGCTGCTTGTTAAGCCCCTTCGAGAGGTATGTCTCAATGTCCCACGCGATCTTATTCTCCCTGGCCCATTCTCTCAGCCCCGACCAGACGCCGAGCAGGCTGAGCGGTTGCGGCTCGTGAATCATGTAGAAGAAAAGGTGTTTGAAAGATTGCAGGCTGTAACCGAAAGCATCCACTCCCTGAATTGATTCAAAATCAAGATAAAGTGGCCGGGTCTGAAAGTAATTCGTGAAGATGTCGGGATGCGCGCTGACCACTCGCTGGTCGTCTTCATCAAGTGATGTCGAGAAGCCGAAGTCACTGATGTAGCCGGTATAAACCAGCCTGTCAGCGAATTGATCATTTAGTGGAGTGCCCGGCGTGGGGCTGTAAAGGTGGAGTTGAACATTCGACACTCTAGGCGAAAGCTCAAGCATCATGCGGAGGGTAGATTCAACGTCCTCCTCTTTCTCTTCAGGAAAGCCGGTTATAAATGATGTGGTGGTCGAGATGCCTAGCTCGGCGCACAGTTCAATCACTGGGAAAACGCCGTCCAGTTTCAGATTCTTGTTGACTACCTTTTGCATCCTCTGCGAGCCTGACTCGATGCCGAAATACATATCCCGGCAGCCTGCCGCCCGCATGGTTTCTAATAATTCGCGATCAACGCAATCTGTGCGGGCGCTACACGACCATTCGATATTAACGCCTCGATCTTTTATGCGGTTGCAGAGCTGCATCACAAGGTGGCGGCTTGCTGTGAGCATGTCGTGAATGAAGCTGAACCGGTTGAATCCATATCTTTCTTGCAGCCATATAACTTCGTCAACGATGCGATCAGCGCTCTTTAACCTGTAACGCCTATTGAAGTATCTGTTCGTTACGCAGAAAGTACACCCGAAAGGACAACCCCTTCCGACCTCTATAGGCATCGTCCCGAGCGTGTCTATCGGGAAGTGCTTGAACGCAGGCATTGGGATTTGATCTAGGTCTAAGATTAAAGGCGGATCAGGATTCTTCACGACCTGTCCGTTGCGGCGGTAGACTATTCCGGGTATCTCATCAAAAGCTCTGCCATCATTTATCGCATCCAGCAAAGCCGGGAATGAGAATTCTGCTTCGTGCCTTACGACGCAGTTGATAAATTGGAAATTATTGATTGAGGCCGCGTCGGTTATAGTTGCTTGAGGTCCGCCGAATATGATCGGGGTAAGCGGATCAAGTTTATGGAATTGCTCGGCTATACGCAGCGAGTGCAGGTAATTATCGCAGCGCGATGAGAAACCGACTACGTCGCCGCGCTTACTGTTGATGTATTTCGCGGCATTCGAAGAGAACAACTCATCGCAGCGTATCTCCCCATTTAGAATCAGATTGCCAAAGTCTATGACCTCGACTTCGTGTCCTCTTGCCTCCAGGACCGCCGTTAAAGTTAGAAGCCCTATAGGCGGGTAGTTTGTGGATTTTTTTTGTGATCCGCCTCGCAGGTAATCTTGAATAGGCTCAAACTCAATGACGTTAACAAGGATTATTTTCATTCGACTTGGCCCCCTTTGATGACCTGCTATGCCTCAAGATTTAGCGGAACCCGTATTTGACTATTCTGACTGCCGCTTCATATTTGATTTACGCTTAGTAATCTGGGTGAAAGAATTCCACATTTCCAGAAGTCTCTCTAGGAGAGGATTACGATTCTTACATATTGAATTAGGATTAATGCCGCATGTTTTTTGAGTGCTTTGGTTTTTTTCCGGTAAGCGGCTTTGTTTACGAGTGCAGCCCGTCTTGTCTTATTTTTAAGCAAAAAGTGGGCCGAAATCTTAGCGCCTTTGGCCGGAATGGAACTTAGATTCCTGAGCATTTTCAGGGCTTCCATAAGAAAAGCGCTTATGCTATATATATAATTCTTCGTAATTGGTTGCCATTTGTCAGTTTTAGTTGCGTCCTTTGTTTCTTTCAGTTGAGGTAGCAAATAAGAAGTGCGCGAAGTTCAAGACAATACGCCTAACTGATAGGATCATTCAGCGTTTATCTTTGTACTTATGCAAAATTGGCTCTTTATCGTTTAGGCCAGGTATAGGAGTGAGATACTGGGCTAACGCCTATTTCAATAAGGGGTTAAGTTATGGGCAATATTCTTCAAGACCTGCGTTTCAGCATCCGCTTCTTAGCTAAAAAACCCGGATTCACAATCGGATTAATGCTCGCTTTGGCTCTGGCTATCGGGGTTAACAGCGCGATGTTCAGCGTCATTAATACGATTTTGCTGCGTCCTCTGCCTTATCGCGACGCTCACCGAATTCAAATGATTTGGGAAGCGAACCTTCAAAAGGGTTTGGATCAGTTCAAAGTCTCGCATCCCAATCTCGCCGATTGGAGGTATCAGAGTTCGAGCTTCGACCAGATTGCAGCCTACAAGACGCCGCAAGCCTATACACTTACTGACCGGAGTCAGCCTGAGCGTCTTCTAGGCGTGCCTGTCTCGGCCAATTTGTTTCAAGTGTTAGGTGTAAGCACATCTTCTGGCCGTACCTTTGCGGACGGAGAGGATCAACCCGGTCAGAGCAACATTGTCATTTTTAGCCATAGCCTGTGGGAACGCCTCTTCAATGCTGATTCGGGTATTATAGGTCGGCCCATTACGCTTGACGGCAAGGGCTATACTGTAGTTGGAGTCATGCCCTCCGGCTTTGAATTTCCGCCCGACAGCAAGAATATTGATATGTGGGTGCCGCTAACGATTGGAACGGCGAACACCGAGCGCGCATCTCGCCAGCTACAAGTCATAGGACGCCTCAAAGATGGTGTTTCAGAGCAACAGGCTAAGTCGGAATTGGTTACCATATCCCGGCGGCTTGCAGCACAATACCCGGAAGCGAACATGGGATGGGAGGCTAAGATGGCCTCCCTAAAAGATCACCTGGTAAGAGACGTTAAGCCTGCTCTTTACGTGCTGATGGGGGCCGTAGTTTTTGTACTCCTTATAGCCTGCGCGAATGTAGCAAATCTTCTATTAGTCAGGGCCGTCCATCGTCAAAAAGAGATGGCCCTGCGAGTAGCGCTTGGCGCAAGCCGTCTACGATTGATCCGCCAGTTACTTACCGAAAGCCTGTTGCTTGGGGTGCTAAGCGGTGCTCTTGGAGTCGCGCTTGCCTACTGGACCCTCAAGGTTCTCGTGGCCCTCAGTCCTGGGAATATTCCGCGTTTGAAAGACGCCAACATAGATGGTTGGGTTTTAGGTTTCACTCTCGTAGTCTCGGTCTTGACATCAATAGGATTCGGGCTGGCTCCTGCTCTTATAGGCTCAAAGCAAAGCTTGAGCGAAGTTCTCAAAGAAAGCGGCGGTCGAGCTAGTTCGGGTTCCCACAGTAGTCGGAGCCGCAGGTTACTCATGGTATCGGAGATTGCCATAGCTCTAGTCTTATTGATTGGAGCAGGGCTGATGGTGAGGAGCTTCGCACGTCTTCAACAGATCGCCCCAGGATTCAATCCGGAAGGGGTTCTGACGATGAGGATCTCTCTGCCAAACGCGAAGTATTCTGAGCAGCGTCAGTGGGCAAATGGGTTCCAACAAATCTTGCAACGTGTAGAAGCACTGCCGGGCGTTCAGTCTGCGGGGGCCGTAACAACTCTCCCTTTAAGCGCAGATAATCTTGTCTTTGACGTAAGCGCACAAGATCAGGTCTCCGTTGAAAGCGACGTCAAGCTGACAGCGAGCTTCAATGGAGTAAGCCCTGATTACTTCAGGGCTATGGGAATTCCTCTCATCAAGGGCCGGCATTTCGCCGATAGTGATATTGAGGGATCACCCAGAGTTATGATTATAAGCGAGACTCTGGCCAAGCGATTATGGGGCCAGCAGGAGCCAATTGGCAAGAGTATCATTATTGGCTTTGGGGAACCTGTCACGCGTGAAATCATTGGAGTCGTCGGTGATGTCAAACACACTACACTGGATGCTGAAGGGCAGGCGCAGATGTACGCACCATATCTTCAGATTCCTCTCCCATTTATGGCCATCGTTGTTCGGACGTCATCGGACTCTGGAAGTTTGATCGGTGCCATTGGAAGCCAGGTTGCCGATGTAGATAAGGAGCTACCAGTATTCAGACTGAGACCTATGGACCAACTCCTTTCTGACTCTGTTGGGAAACCACGCTTCCATACTCTGCTGCTTGGAATCTTCGCAGGTCTGGCGCTGGTACTGGCTGGACTAGGGATATACAGCGTGATGTCCTACTCAGTTAATGAGCGTATTCATGAGATTGGCATTCGTATGGCCCTGGGTGCACAGCCAAAAGATATATTCAAGATGATCGTAGGACATGGAATGATTCTTACGTTGTTCGGCGTGGCTATAGGCTTAGCTGCGGCGCTTATACTCACGCCGGTTATGGCAAGCCTTCTTTATGGAGTTGGCAGAACGGACCCGATAATTTTTGTTGCCGTTTCAGTTCTGTTAGCCGGGATAGCCTTCCTTGCCTGCTGTATCCCTGCTCGTAGGGCAAGCTCGGTAGACCCTATGGTGGCGCTCCGGTACGAATAGCGGCATTAATATTGCGCATCGCCACGAACGGCTTCTTCCTGGCTGATAAGAAGCAAGAATTGCCCAACAAGCCGATATGGGATAAAACCCGCTACTGAACTTCAACAAACGCCGGAGCCGCACTGATAAAGGCGTGCTAACCGCCCTTGAAGCAGCAGGGCTGGATCTCTGGGGCACGAAACTGGTCGTGATGTCTGCTTGCGAGACAGGACTTGGCGATGTATTCATGCTTGAATAGAACCAACGTTCAGCGGTTTCAGTCCTGACAGCAACCTTGACAGCAGACAGCAAAAAAAGTCGTAACACGCTATGGACAAGGCGGCACTTAAATGCTTGATTTATAGACAAGGAAGTACACAGTGACACGGTTGCTTAGAACTTTTAACCAGTGGGTCGAAGGTTCGAGTCCTTCACGGCTCATCATTATTTGCAACGGTAAAGGCGACTATTATGGTCGCCTTCTTTATTGGTGGACACATTGTAGGACACATTGAATCCACAGTAGCTTACTTTCCAAGCTTACCTTTCTTTCGTTTGACTGTAGCTTTAACGGTTTGAGCTTTTGGCGGTCTGCCTCTTTTTATCCCTTCAATTGTCTTAAAGTTTGAGGCTCGGATCATATTTGAGCGCCTGAATTTTTGCCCCGGTAGTTTTGAGGGTAGCCCTTATCATTCTCAAAGAATGTTTGCAACTCAGCTTTGCTGCTGAAGCTGTATCGCAGAGGATCAGCGTAGCGAACATTATCGGCAAAGAAACTGGCTGCTGTAGCGTAATCTCTATGTTTCTAAGCATCGGCTAATGAAGTATATATTCAAATTCCTGATTGGCTACTATTCTTCAATTTTTCTTGGCAGTCGAAGCGTTTTCAGTAAACGGCACAAGGCAGAAGTAGAGATATTCTTACTAAATGAACCGGCACAGCAATGTTAATCCCGTCGGTCAAAACTATAGTAATTTTGATCTTAAAGGGTAAAATAATTGCACGGTTAAGCTCTCATTTTACGTCTTAAACATTAAACGGATGTAACATTTTCAGCCCCTAAACTGAATTTACCAATAGACAGATCAACTAGTTCCTAGTTGAGGTGCCAGGAGGCCGAATGGAGTCTGACATCAAGGGAGTGGCAACTTCAAAGGATTTTTCTATTATAGATGGAGCCACTCTGCTGCACAGTTTTGTTGAAAATAATGCGAACCTTTTGCTAAGAACGCTGCGCTCTTACGCCAGGCGAGCCGGTTTTACCGAGAGTGATGCGGCCAAGGAACTACTGAATGAAGTTTTTATAGAAGCGCTCGAACACGCGGAGCGATTCGATTCTTCGCGCCAGCCAATGGCGTGGCTGCTCGGCATAGCCGCCAACTTGATCTGTCGCAAAAAGGCTAAAACCGCAAGGCGCGATAAGCATGAAATTCGCGCTCGCGCCTGTGGCAGTAATGACAAAGCCTTAAGCGAGGATGAGATATTCGAGCGACTTGCGCACTTTTCGGTCGAAAGCGCGGCTGAGGAAACCGAAGCCAACGAGGAAGTAAATCGAATGCTCGCCCTTGTCGGTGAAGAAGATCAGAAAGTATTGCGACTTGCTGTTCTCGAAGAAATGGATGGCAAGTCGCTTGCGCAAGCGATTGGCATCGCGCCGGGCGCGGCTCGCGTTCGGCTCTATCGCGCAATAGGTCGGCTGCGCGAAGCTTTGCTGAATCAACAAAGCAATCAGGGGGGCAAAAGATAATGAGCAACCGCCAGACTGAAGACACGCGTCAGCTTGAGCACGAAAAGCTGCTATGCCGGTACGTCTGTGCGCTCGATTCCGGCGATTTCAAAACAGTAGCGGCGGTCTTAGACGAAGCTGAGCACGATCAAAGGCTTGAGAAGCTGATCCTGGAGATCAACGAGGTATACGCCTATGAGGATGATGACGCTGGTAAAGAAAGCGACGCCGAGACCGTGCGCCAGTTACTTCGCAAGCATATCCCATCAGGGTTGACCGTTGAGAATGAGGAAAAGGATTTGCTGCCTCTGACCGTGGGCGATGTCGTTGCTCGATTGCAGTCCGACGCTATGCTCAAAGGGCAAGAAGTAAGGGCCGTCATTCAGCAACTGCGCCAATCTGAAGTAGGATTGCCCGATGATCTAAGCAAGCGCGGAGTGGGTCAGTTTTTCGAGCGTCTGGGCTTTTCGCTTAGTGAACAATTCCAGAAGTTATTTCGTGAAACGGCAATATTTCTTTCGATGGGACGCGAACAGTACGCAGCGCGACTGGCGGCCACTCGTCGCCAGCGGCGTTCTTCAAAGCTCGATACGCCAAACAAGGATGAAAGAAAATGACAGCCCGCTATCAATCACCAACCATTCAAGATGCAATTGCCTCTCTATACGAGGCGGCGGGACTGCCGCCTTCGGCTGATCATTCGGTCACGCCGCTCGGCGAGTTGATAAGCAATTACAACCTGACCTGCGCAGAGATAACGGGACTGACAAGCCGGTCGGCAATTAATCTCCTGTTGCAGCGCGGCGGTCTGACAGAGCCTCCGTGTGACCTGAGCGATGATTTGCTTGCGGGATTTCTTTATGTCAGCCAGAGGTTCGGAAGCATCTTCGTTGAAAGGGATGACCTCCTTGTCCGCCGTCGCTTCTCCGCGGCTCATGAGCTTGGGCATTACCTGTTGCACTTCCGCCCGCTCCTTGATGCCGCGAGGACCGGCGATGACCCGATTTTGATTGAGGCGATGGATGCGCTTCCTCTTTCGGAATCGGACCTTGAGCCTGATGTCCTTCCGGCGAGCAAGATTACTTTGAGTGAAACATCCGACTATGCACGCCTGCTGCCTCCGATGGAGCAAATGGAGCGCGAAGCAAACGAATTCGCCGCCGAGTTACTCATGCCTGAAACAGTTGTTCGCGAGCTTGCTGAACGGCTCGCCGTTAATTTTCAAGGCGAGGACCTCATCTGGCGGATGGCGACCGATATGTTGGTCAGCGTGGCGGCTATGCGCTGGCGGCTTCGCAATCTTGGCTTGCTACGAGTTGAACAGCCGAGGCTGAACTGATGGAGTGATGAGATGGGGCTTGATTTCCTCTTCAATAACGGGGCGCGCCGCGTGCGCAATTACGACGCGCAGCCTTTCCTGCTGGACGATGGGCTGATGATGGACGACGAGCCTGACGAGAATCGCGATCTCGATTATGAAACGGCAAACGGCGACTGGCGGCCTCTCGACATCGAAGAAAATGATGAACCTGCAAACTGGTCTTTGCAGCCCAAAAGATTCGTTGACGGCAAAGATGTCGGGCAAACTGTTGCGTGGCTTCAAAGCCGTGAAGGCTACCCCGTGCCCGTGAGACTCTCTCAGATCGGGGCCGTTGTAATGCGCGATGTGAAGGGTGAACTTCGCAGGGAGTTTTCTATAATCGAGCGCGTCGTGTCGCTCATGGTTGATTTGTTCCCATGGGATGAGGTCGAAAGCTTTGCTATAGCCTTACAGCAAAATGGCTTTCGATTGCTGCCCAGCCGAAAGCCTAAACCGGGCAAGACATTTGAAGGAGGCTGGACCTTTGACTTCGAGCGAATGCGGCGTACTACTCAAAACCGCTCGCACGATGAAATGGTGCGGCTTGAAAGACAAGCGCTCGCGCGAGAAACCGATGCGCCCACTCTCGTCGATGGCCGATTGGATCCGCACGAAGGCGCGTTCGATGACCTGAACTGCCCGGTGGTTGGATTAATCAAGACGCATTCGCAGAATTACCTGCACCCGCAAGGATGGCGAGTCTTCTACAATTTACGACCAGGCCAGCGGACCCCATCCTTTCGGCTGGAAGGAAAGCTCAACGTAATTTCGTGGTATCTGAAACTCGATGGCGCGCGAGGCGAGCTTCCGAACTGGGGCATAGTGCGAGTCGAGATACCTCAACGATTTTTTGAAACGACACTTGAGAGAGATTGGAGCTATATCAGTCGATTGTCGCGGCTGATATCGCAGTTGCGATGTCGCGATCAAAGTTACGGTCGCGCTTCAGTTTCAATCCATCCCATTCAGCGGGCCGAAGAGAGCCTCGGCGCGAGCTTCACCCAAAACGAAACTTTGATTAACCGATTTTATCGCCTGACAAACTTGTGAGGATGAAAAAATGAGCAATGCTACACGAAGAAGCTTAGACTCGAATAATCCAGATGATGTTGAAACCAACAAACAGCCTTGGCAGCGAGAGCGAGGTCCCGTGACCAAGTCCGATGGCCGTATCTGCATCGGCAAAGTTGGCGCGCCGCCTAATCAAGAAGCGACCAGCGAGCAGTTTTCCTTTTGGTTCCCCGAAGACGCGCTAGTCGAACGCACTCAACTTGTCACCTGTGAAAGCGAAGTCGCGAGCGAGATTTATACGTTTTATGCAATTGTAGACGAAGTGCGCCGCCAGAGCCGCAAGCGGAGCATGAGTGACGAACAAGGTGAAGCCGACGGAGACCTAAGGTATGAGCCGCCTTTTGACAGCGAAGGATTCAGCTACGGCATTGCAAGCATTCTTCGCACAGAACCGCCCGTGCTCATTCCGCCGCGAGAGCGTAGCGATGTGATGCTTGCCAATGCAGACCAAGCAGGCATTGCTTATGGTGCTGATCAAATGGAGCGACCGCTCAGGATTGGGCTGATTAAAAACGGAGGAAACCAGTTAGCAGGGCCGGGCGAGATTGATCTCGACTATCTGCTCGGAGCAAACGGCGGGCACATGAACATCAACGGCGTGTCGGGCAGGGGAACGAAATCCAGCTTCTTACTCCATACCAATTACCTGCTGCTCCGCGAAGCGCGGCGGCAACAGAGGGAGCGTCCTTCCGACGCCGCTCGCCTGCGCATTGTGTCAATAATCCTCAATGTCAAGAACTTCGATCTCTTCTACATTGATCGTTGGAGCAATCGGTATAACCCCGAACGCCATTTTCGCGATTGGCAGCAACTCGGCATTGATGACCCTGTGCCGTTTCGGAACGTGAGCTTTTACGCTGCGCAACAGCCAGGTAACAGTCTGCCGGTCCCGACCGGACGCACAGAAGGCGTGATGCCATTCAGTTGGAGTCTGCGGAACGTCATCGAGCGCGGGCTGCTTGCGTACCTCTTCGCAGAAGCCGACGCTAATGATGCTAACTTCAGTGCACTCGTGCTTGATATAGAGAACTGGTTGACCGACGAGCGAGTCAATAACGATGGCTCGGTAAATCGCTCCCTGCGCGGCGGCAGGCCAACGACTTTTCAAGGCCTACTTGATTGGGTTGATACTGAAACTGCAACGAATGAAGACAACCGCACATTGCGCGGGCATCATCCCTCCACCTGGAAGAAGCTATATCGCCGACTGCTCAAGCTGGTCTACGAAAGTCGCGGTGTGCTTCGACGCGACGATGAGCAGGGCAATCCGCTCGATCTGGTCAGGGCTGAAACGAGCGACCCGATCATAGTTGACCTGGCTGCGCTTGCCGGCGAGCCGGAGCTTCAGCGGTTCGTCGTAGCCACTATCTTTCGTCAGTTGGTCGAAGCACGCACTGGCACTAATCAAATAGCCGGGCTGGTATATCTGGTCACGCTTGATGAACTGAATCGTTTCGCTCCGCGCGGCTCGCGAGATTCAATCACTCAACTAATCGAAACGGTCGCTGCAGAAATGCGCTCTCGCGGCATTATATTGCTCGGGGCTCAGCAACAGGCATCGAAAGTTTCCGAAAAGGTAATTGAAAGCTCGGCGATTCAAGTGCTGGGCAAGACAGGCCCGCTTGAGCTTGAAACTACTGTGTGGCGCATGCTCAGCAAGAGCGCGCGGCGCAAAGCCGCTAGCCTGTCGCTCAATGAAAAACTGGTTCTACAGGACAACTTTCGTGAGCCTATGCACATTCGCGTGCCGTTTCCTGTGTGGGCTATGAATCCGAGGGAAGTAGATGAGAGCCCTTCTGGCAGCGCGTACGGCGCAGATGATATCTCGGACATAATTGACGAGTAGAAGAGGAGCGCACTGTGAGAATACTCCACACATCCGACTGGCACATGGGCGACAGCCTTGGCCGCATTGACCGCAGCGCCGACATTGTGCGGGCGCTGGAGCAAATAGCCGCCTATCTTGACGAGCATCAGGTGGACACGATGCTGGCGACGGGCGATCTGTTCAGTGACCGGCTCAGGCAGGAGCAGGTGCGTGCTGCGGTTGCTGAAATCAAGCGTATATTCCTACCGTTTCTTGAGCGTGGCGGGACCATTCTTGCCATCAGTGGCAATCACGACAACGAAATCTTTTTTGAGACGTTGCGCGATGCGCTCGACCTGGCAGCGCCAGCAGTAAAGAGTAATAATGGCGCGCACGCGACTGGCCGCCTCTACGTAGCTCCAAACCCGCGCCTGATCAAATTAGCCGACGCTCAAGGCAATCTCGTCCAGTTCGTGCTGATGCCCTACCCAACTCCGCGATGCTACCTGCGCGGCGAGAAAACCGGCTATCGCACGATTGAAGAAAAGCACAGAGCCATCCAGCAGCGATTCATAGAAGCCTTGAGCCATCTTAAGAGGCAGGTCACGCCTGAGCGCCCGTGCGTGCTGATGAGCCACGTACATGTGCGCGGCGCAAAGCTCCACTCGCTTTTCCGCCTGAGCGAAGTCGAAGACGTGATTTTCGAGCCGAGCGATATTCCCGCCGAATATGCCTACGTCGCATACGGTCACATACATAAGCCGCAGGAGGCCGTGAGCGGCGCTTCGCACATTCGCTACGCAGGAAGTATCGAACGACTGGAGATCAGTGAAAGTGAAGATGAAAAGAGCGCCGTGCTGTTTGAAATAGTGGGTTCCAAGTTGGTCAGCGAACCGACGCTGCTCAGGCTCGATAGCACGCCTATTTATCGAGTCGAGATAAAAGACCCGGACGCGGAGTTGCCTCACTTGGCTGAGCGATTCAAACAGCAGGAGCCTGATAGAGCGCTTGTTCAATACAAATTGCATTACCGGCCAGACCGTCACAACCTGAACGAGATTTCCCAGAGTATAGAAGCAGTCTTTCCACGCTGGTATCACCGAGACGTCATAGAGGACGGCGTGACCGGTTCCAGTGATGCGCATTTCACACCTGAGCGCGTTCAGAATGTTGTGGGCACAGTGCGCGACTATTTACAGATGCGGCTTGAGAGTCATGCCGAGAGGGATGAGTTGATGCAGTTGGCCGAGGCCATGCTTGCCGAAGGAGATTGGAAATGATTCCGCTTCGAGTCTACGTGAAAGGTTTCTTGAGCTACCGCGATGAGGCCGAGTTGACGTTCGACGGCGCGCCGCTATGGGTACTGTCTGGGCCAAATGGGGCGGGCAAATCGGCAATATTCGATGCCATCACTTTTGCTCTTTACGGAGCGCACCGTGGAGGCAAGAGCAATCCCGAAGAGCTTAAGAACCACGAATCGGGCGAAATGGTCGTCGAGTTTGACTTCGCTCTCGGAAGCGATGTTTATCGCGTGAAGCGAACGCTCGGTGGCAAGCGGCGTACAAGTTTTCAGGTGTTGCACCTTAGCGGGCCCAGCGCGCCTCGTCCAGGACAGCCCGCGCCTCAGCCCGTGACGGGCACTGAAAAGAAAGATGGTCTTAATAAGTGGGTGCAGGAGCACCTCGGACTCGATTACGAAACATTCACCGCGAGCGTGTTGCTCCGTCAGGGTGAAAGCGAAGCGTTGCTCAAGGCTGAGCCGAAAGACCGTCACACGATGCTGACGCAGATAGTAAATCTTTCAGCATACGAGCGGCTGTGCCAGAAAGCCGAGCGGCAGCATAAAGATTTCGACGCTCGGACTAACGCCTTTCAAAGCGCGCTTCAGGGCTTGGCCCCGGTAGACGACCGTGAGATTGAAGAGCTTGCTACGCACGCCAAGCAAGCGCAAGCAGAGCTTGAGACGACGCAGAAGCGATTGGAAGAACTGGCCGGGCTGAAGGTTCACGCAAAAAGGTGGAATGAGCTTGAACAAGAACGATCAGGAATCGAAGAGGCGGTCAGAGAAGCAAGAAAAACTCTGCTCGAAGTAAGCCGTGAACTTCAGGCGACAGACGGTGAGATCGCGCAAACCGATGTTACCTCCGAAACTCTGCTTACTGCTTTGAATGAGCGAATCGAGAGCATGCAAGAGAGGCTGGATCAATTGGCTGAGTTGAAAATAGCACTTCCCTGGATGCGGCAATTCGATCAGGCGCGCTCAGACTGGTTAAGCGCGAAAACGAAGGTAAGTCACGCTGAAACTGAGCAGACTAAAATTGCAAAACAGCTTACCTTAATATCAGATAAAAAGGCGAAAGCTGCTGAGCGAGACCAAATTAAAAGCGCGCAAGCCGAACAGATGCAAAATGCGCTTACAGAAGCAAAGACATTCGTCAAACAGGCGGAAGACCAGCTTGCGCGATTCAGTCAAGTCGCCGGTAAGCCTGCCTGCGGCTACTGCGGTCAGCCGCTCAAGCCTGAGCACCTCGAATCCGAACGCGCGCGATTAGAGGTAGAGCTACAAACAGCAAAAAGCAATTCGTTGCGTGCGGAAGAAGATTTCAAGCAAGCCGCCGCCGAGCAGAAAGCAGCGCATCAGCAGTGGCAGGCTATTAATGACGAAGAACGGCAATTGCAAATTGCAGAGCAAAGCGCAAAGCGAAATCTCCAGCAAGCACGGGGCGATCAGTCCAAGGCTGAGGATCAGACGCGAACAATTTTGAAAGAATTGCCGCAGACTTATCGAGACCGAATCGCGCCCGCCCATGTTTCCGATATCGCAGATTGCTTCGGATCGGAGTTTCCGACGACAGCAGAGTTAAAGGATTTCTCTGAACAAGCGAGGCAGCATCAATCCGTGCAACGTCAGCTTGACAAGTTATACAAGCAAGCCGACGCGATGGAACAGCAGCAACAGCGGGAGGACCGGCTCAACCAAATCAAGCAGGAGATAGAAGCTATTCCTTCTGAAGCTCGAAAGCCATTTGTTCAACTTGAAGCGGAAGAACGCGCAGCACGTTTGAGGCGACAGCAGTGCAGCGATGCGATGGCTGAGGCGAATAGTAAAAAGCAGGAGCTTGAAACCCGTCGGGAACGGCGACGCCAGTTAGAAAGCGAGCGTCGCGACGCGGCCCATCGGGCTCGGCTTTACAAAGAGCTTGCCCGATTGCTTGGTCGGGACAACTTGCAGCGATACTTGCTCAAGCAGGTTGAGGCGGCGATTGTCGCAAACGCTAATCGAATATTAGATCATATTTCTGGCGGCGTTTTGCGGCTCAAGCTGCGTGATGATAAGGATGAAGACGACAGTAAGAGCGGCTCTAAGTCGGCAGTCAAGGCGCTCGACCTGCTGGCCCACAACAAGCAAACAAGTAATGCACCTTTGCCGGTGGCCTTTTTGAGTGGCAGCCAGCGCTTCCGCGTTGCTATAAGCCTTGCGCTGGGCATAGGCCAGTTTGCGGGCAGCGCATCACGCGGCATCGAGTCGGTCATCATTGATGAAGGTTTTGGCAGTCTCGATAAGCAGGGCCGACATCAGGTGATAGAAGAGTTGCAGGCGCTGAAGAACGTGCTGAGCCGCATAATTCTGGTCTCACATCAGGAAGAATTCGCCGATGCGTTCCCGACCCGCTATGTCATCGGACTGAAAGATGGCACTTCGCGAGCAAGCCTGTTTGAATCGCTCGGCTAATGATCAGTTTCGGTTTGTCCGATTAACAAAGTTTCTTGCTGAGGCGTTAGATGTCTCCCCGACCTGTTTATGCTTAAGTAGTGATGATTATGCGAAGGCTGAAAGCTAAACCTGAACGTGTCCATTTGCATGCCTACGAGCGCTTACGACGGATCTGCGCAGAGATTCAGCGCGGGCGTTTCCCAAATAAAAATGATTTGTCTCATGTGGCCGAACGACATCCCCGCACTGTGCAGCGAGATTTGGATGCGCTGAAAAATCGGTTTGGCGCGCCTTTAGAATTTGACCGGGCAAAGAATGGGTTTTACTTTTCTGACTCAAGTTGGAGGCTGCCGCCGATTGCTCTCACTCAAGGTGAGTTGATCAGTTTCTTTGCCGCAGAGCGCATCTTGAAGCGGCTCGGGGCCTCCGCTGCCGAGGCGAGCCTTGCGCGCGATGCGGTTCGGTCTCTCGCGTCTCTGTTGCCAAGCGAGGTAGTAATTGATCTGGACTCTTTGGAAGAGGCGATCAGCTTCGCGCCGGAGCCGGTTCTTGACACTTCGCCGGATACCTTGCGCAAGCTGGCCTCGGCAGCCGCCAGCCGTCAGACCCTGTTTATTCGCTACTACTCGCAGCACCGTGCTGAACATACAGAGCGCGAGGTTGATGTCTTGTTGCTTCACAATCACCTGGGCGAATGGTATGCGGTCTGTTACGACCATTTGAGCCGTGAAGTGAGAGACTTTCACGCTGGGAGGATCACGCGACTTGCGAACACGCGACGGCAGTTTACACTGCCTACGGATTGGGACTCGAAGAAGTATCTCGAAAGCGGCTTTGGCATGTTTCGCGGCGGCAAAGAGATCGAGGTAGAAGTAGAATTCGATGCGTATCAAGCGCGCTATGCCCGCGAGCGCAAGTTTCACCCGACGCAGCGTAACAAGCCGTTGCGTGAGGGGGGATTGCGAATAAGTTTCAAGGCAACAGAAGCCGCTTTAGGGCAAGTCGCTCGCTGGCTATTGCAATACGGCGAACACGCCAGGGCGTTACGACCGCCCGCACTGCGCGATATGGTGCGCGAGAGACTGAAGCGTGCGGCTCAACTTTACGATTAAATCAGAAGCGAGGTTGATAATGAGTGAGCGATTCAACAACTTTGATGATTTCTTCCAGCAAACCTTCGGCAATGAGCCGTTTGATTACCAGAGACGACTTGCGACTGACGAAGAGCTTTACTCGCTGGTCAACGTCCCGACCGGCGCGGGCAAAACAAAAGCGATACTCGGCGCGTGGTTCTGGCGCAGATTGAGCGAGCCTCCATCAGTCGGTAGAAGGCTTATTTATTGTCTGCCGATGCGAACTTTAGTTGAACAAACGAGAGACGTTGCCAGACAGGCCGTTGATCTTCTCAATCAAAACCTGGGCGAAGAACGTTTCTCAGTTCATATACTGATGGGCGGCGACGTGAGCGACAAGTGGGATATGAATCCCGCAAGCGAGTGCATTTTGATAGGCACACAAGATATGTTGCTGTCGCGAGCACTCAATCGCGGGTATGCAATGAGCCGCTTCCGCTGGCCCGTCCATTTCGGATTGTTGAACAACGATTGCCTTTGGGTATTTGATGAGATTCAGCTAATGGGTGACGGTCTTGCAACATCAGCGCAACTGGCCGCATTCCGCAAACAGTTTGATGCTTTTGGCAAATGTCAGTCAATCTGGATGTCTGCGACACTCAACCGCGATTGGCTGAAGACGATAGATTTCGCGCAGCAGGTTGCCGGGTTGAAGAAGCTTGAACTCTCTGATGAAGACCGTGCTTCCTCGATTCTCGCAAAACGACTTGATGCTAAGAAGTATATCGAGCCTGCTCCGCCATCGTGCCGAACATCGAAAGGACTAGCTGAGTTTATACAAGAACATCACTTGAATGGCTCGCAAACTTTGGTTGTAGTCAACCGCGTTGCGCGCGCTCGCGAGACATTCGCTGCGCTAGAAGAAATTTATCATCCCAAACAAAAGGAAGCTAAAAAGGGTATAGTTGAAATCGCTGTAAATCAAAACACTCCCGAATTGATACTTATTCACTCTCGCTTTCGCCCGAACGAGCGTAAAGAGTGGATGCAAAAACTCACTGCTACATCCACCGACAACGGAAGAATTATAATTGCCACGCAGGTTGTTGAGGCGGGCGTTGACATCTCTTCGCGCATGCTCATCACGGACCTAGCGCCTTATGCGAGTTTGGTCCAACGTTTTGGTCGCTGTAATCGAACAGGCGAAGAAAGCGAAGCGCACATCTTTTGGATTGACCGACCGCTCGATGAGAGAGATGTCACAAAGCTTGCAGAGAAAGCGGCGCTTGATGAGAAAGAGCGCGAGAAAGTAGCTGCGCCTTACAATTGGAGAGATTTGGAAAAGGCACAGGGCTTGTTGAATGAAATGCAATCCGCCGCGCCTGCTGATTTGGAAAATATAAAGCATCACGATCCTTTCAATCCGGCGCACGTCCTTCGTCGCCGCGATCTAATTGATTTGTTCGACACAACGCCCGACTTGTCGGGCTACGATCTGGATATTTCGCGTTTTGTCCGGGGCGGTGACGAGCGCGATGTTTCCGTGGCTTGGCGCGAGTTGAGCGGCAATGCCCCAACGAAAGATATACCACGCTTGCAGCGCGATGAGTTATGCGCTGTCTCTATTGGCGATTTCAAAGAATTTCTTAAAGGCAAAGATAGATCAGGGAAAACGCGTCAGGCCTGGATGTGGAACGCGCTCGAAGGTAAGTGGCAAAAAGTCAGCGAAAATGAATTGCGACCCGGATTGACTCTGCTGCTTGATACAAGCGCTGGCGGTTACGATGCGCAAAGAGGTTGGAACACAAACAATAAAGATACTGTCATGGATGTTCACAAAAGCGGGGAAGCAAATGAAGCGAATGATGATGACCCGCTCACTTATCTGAAGTACACACAGGCGCTCGCCGCGCATTCACGGGAAGCAAAAGTCGCAGCCGAGGCGATTATCATCGCGCTCAATGATTTGAAGCTTAATGAGTGGCGCAATGACCTGACTTTTGCGACGCATCATCACGACTGGGGCAAGGCTCACACAATCTTTCAGGAGACTTTGCACAAAGGTTTGAATGAAGCGGTACAAGGTGTGACCCTCGCAAAATCAACGAGCAGCCACAAGCACACGCGCAAGCGCTTTCGCCATGAACTTGCAAGCGCGTTGGCCCTGTTGCAAACAGGCGCAAGCGATTTGGCAATTTATCTCGCCGCGTGTCATCACGGCAAAGTGCGTCTCAGCATTCGCGCGTTGCCTGATGAATCGAAGCCCAATGAATCAAACAGAAGGTTCGCAAGAGGCATTTGGCAGGATGAGATTTTGCAAGCGACTGATTTAGGTGATGGCACAGAGAAACCTGAAATAAAACTTGACCTTGGACCGATGATGCTTGGCGCAAGCGAGGACGGCAAGCCTTCGTGGTTGGAGCGAATGATAAACCTGCGCGATCAGTTGGGTGTTTTTCGCTTGGCTTATCTTGAATGCCTGATTCGCGCCGCAGATGTTCGCGCAAGCAAATATCCGCAAGATTATTGGCCAGCCAATTCAAGTGAGGAAGGGAGATGAATAATCAAATCATTCTAAGAGGCTGCGCCCCTGAGCCGTTGATTCATTATCTGAAGGCTCTGGGCATTTTCCGGTTGGTCGTCGAGCAGGAATTTGACAAAAGCGTACGTGCGTTTTGGCGCGGCGACACATTCGTTTTGGAAAGTGAAAGAACAACGGATGAGTTAATTGATTTTTTTCTGAACCGTTACACCCCGACTCCGATTGTCGCGCCTTGGAACGGTAGTAGTGGGTTTTATCCGAAAGACAAAAAACAGCGAGCTATGATTGATGCGTTATGCCACATTGACTCACCACGAGTCAATGATTACCGAGCTACTGTTGCTATAGCCCGTGCCCTTGTCGGAGACCGCAAAGAGCAGCCGAAGAAAGAAGAGAAAGCTGAAATGTTGCGACACGCTCGCTGCGTCTTTTCAGACCGCGCGCTGAAATGGCTTGATGCGGCTTATGTGTTGGGTGAAATCAGGCCGGATTATCCTCCTTTGTTAGGTTCAGGAGGGAACGATGGGCATTTGGAATTCACCTTTAACTTTATAGCCCGCTTGCTTTCCGTGTTGCCAGAAGTAATCAGCCAACAACCCAATAAGCGAAAGATTGCCCAACAACTTAAGCAAAGCGAATCACAACTTCGCGCAGCGCTTCTTCTCGATAACTCGGCAACGTTAGAGAAAGCTGCTGTCGGGCAGTTTTACCCCGCAGGCGCAGGAGGCGCGAATGCTTCGCAAGGCGTTAGCGGCGATTCTTTGGTCAACCCGTGGGACTTCATTTTTGCAATCGAAGGAACACTGGTTTTAGCCAGCGCAACCGTCAGACAACTTGCTGCGGGAGCGCGTTCAAAAGCCTCTTTTCCTTTCACCGTTCAAAATTCAACCGTCGGCTACGGCACGGCTACAAGCAATGAAAAGATGCGCGCCGAGATATGGTTGCCACTTTGGTCTCGTTCGGCAAGTTTCGCAGAAGTATCACATATATTCAGCGAAGGGCGCGTACAGTTCGGCAAAACGCAAAGGTGGGCAGTTCGCACAGGCTTTGACTTTGCGCGTTCAGTCGCGGAACTCGGCGTTGATCGCGGCATAAATGCTTTTCAACGCTACGGCTTCATTGAGCGAAACGGACAGGCAAATCTTGCTGCTTCACTGGGGCGTTTTGAAGTGCGCGAACGCCCACTGGCCACGCTTATTTACGAAGTTGATCGATGGCTCGACTCGTTACGTCGCGCCACACGCGATGCGAAGCGAACCCCGGAGCGATTAACTCGCGCTGTTTCGCAGATCGAAGAAGCGATATTCGATTTATGTGCGAGCGGAGAAGTGGAACATCTGCGAGCGACTTTAATCGCACTAGGCGCGGCTGAAGCTGAAGTTGCGCGCACAGCAAATCTCAAGAAAGATGACCAAGGCAATGTGGCAGTGCGCCCGCTTGCCGGATTGACTACGCGATGGGCGAGCGAGTGTGATGACAATTCGTTCGAGTTTGAAATCGCAGCCGCGCTCGCGTCCATAACAGGGGAAGGCAAGCGCGGACTCTTTCGCGCCAACATTGAACCGATTGAGATTTCTGACAAAGGAATTGAATGGACAAACGACGATGCGGGCGCGGTGTGGGGAACAAGGTCGCTTGAGGATAATCTTGCGGTGGTCTTACATCGCCGTTCAATAGATGCGCGTACAGCATCGGTTTCTCATCCTGCTTTGTCAAGCAAACGATTTGCTTCGTTGCGTGCGATTGACGCTTTCTTGCGAAGCGCAACAGACAATGAACAAATCGAAGGATCGCTTCACGGACTTGCGCTAATCAAATGGAGCAGTGAGCAGGAGCGCGAATTCTATTCATCAAATAACGTCCCGCCGACTCTCCCGCGCGCATATGCAATGTTGAAGTTGCTCTTTCTCCCTGAAGGCAGACTGGAGCGATTGGACGAGCCGATTAAGCACGAGCCTTCAATCATTCCCTTATTGCGAGCCGGGCGCGTCAATGATGCGCTCGACGTTGCGGACAGGCGATTACGTTCGTCAGGTCTAGTTCCTTTCACAAACAACTTTCACGTTTCACCGGAAGAAGGCATGCGACTCGCCGCAGCCTTGCTCATCCCGATTGGTAGCAGTGCAATCCATGTGTTGGACGCTCTCGTCTTGCGCCAGCCCGAAAAGCAATAACCCAACTTGGAACTACACAGCAAGGAGAATGCTCATGGCAGAAAAATTGGAAAACATTTTAAGCGCAGTACAAAACACACCGAGACTATTGATCAAAGCAGAACTCAGCCCCGTTCAAGGCGACCGATTTCAACCGACGGGTTTTCCTGATTTAGGTGCTGCAACATATAAGGCACCTAGGAGAAATGAAGATGGTAGTGTTTACTACGTCCCGATGCTCTTAGTTGAATCGGCGCAATCAATGGCAAATCGTTTGGAAGGTGTATGTTGGGATAAGGCGAAAGACGGAATTATCGAACCGCTTCGTGGGCTGCCCCATGTAGTTGTGAACTTCGACAACGGAGTCAGCACAAGTTCTATTCAGGAACCGCATCGTCTCAGCTCTTACTACCTTCTTGAAGCGACCGACTTGAAGAAAGCTATATCGGAGAAGTTTAGTGGCGCTTTTAAAGGGGCACTGGATGTTCGCAAACTGGCCCAAGCCATCTTCGATTTGGATGTTGGTTCTGTTTTACATGGCGTTTTCGTGGCCAAGAAAGAGATTTATGAAGGGCGTGCTCGACTCCAAAGGCTTCTGTCAAGCTTTATCGAAGCGGAAGGCTACGAGGTTGCAGCTTCAGGTGGCGCAAAGATAGATAGGCTTGACCCGAAAGGCACTGCCAGTGAGAGTGGCACAAAAGGCTCGGAAGAGGGTCGTGGGAACATAATTTATTCCCGAACAGAATTCACAGCGAAACAAATAGTGGCTTACTTCAATCTTGATTTGGCAACGATGCGCGGCTACGGACTGGGTGACAACGCAAATCGCCTTCTCATCGCTTTATCGCTATTCAAGATTCTGAAACTTCTCGAAGAAGGATTGCGCTTGCGGACAGCTTGCGATTTAGAACTCAAAGCCATCAAGGTTACTCGTCCGCAGAGAGTGAGTTTAGAAGGCTTAACCTCTTCCGATCTTGCAGACGCTCTGCCAGGTTTCATCAAGGCGTGCGGGTTCGGCGATGAATCAGTAACGCACCTAAAGGGGAAGATGCCTGCCAAGAAGAAAGCAAAAGAAAGTGAAAACAATAAAGGCGGTGATGAAAATATTGAAGGAGGTGAAGAATGATCGCAATTGAAATGCGTTTTCTTGCGGGGCGTTTTCACGCAACGCCCTGGGGCTATCATGTCAACGAGGGGGTGGTCGAATGGCCACCTTCGATCTGGCGGTTCTTGCGTGCGCTTATTGCGACTTACTTCAGAGCGCGACCTACAGGAGTTACCGAAGAACAACTCCGCCGAATTCTAGCTGCGCTGTCGAAGCCGCCTTTATTTCATCTGCCGCCTGCTACGACGGCGCACACTCGGCACTATGACACCGCAAACAACAGTGTCAAATTCTTTGACACGTTCGTCGCGCTTGATCCTTCGAGCGTCATACTTTTGCAATGGCCAGATTCAGAACTCGCTGATGAAGACCGACGCGCTCTTTCTGTGTTGCTCAATTCATTGGGAACTTTCGGGCGCGCAGAGTCTTGGTGCGAAGTTGCGCTGCTTGATAAAGAGATGGCAGTGAATATCAACAGTGTCCCCCTTGAGGAAGGCCAGCCGCTCAAAGGCTTAGAGCCTGTGCGCATGATGATGCCAAACGCAAACGAAGATGACTTGCTCGAAGTACTGATGATTGAAACTTCACGCATGCGAAAAGAAAAACGACTGAATCCGCCGGGCGCGCATTGGCTAACATATACGCGCAGCGCGGATGCTCTACGGGTTCGTCACAAACAAGAAAGAAAAGCATCACAAGTAAGAATTTCTATCGCGTGCTACGCGCTCGATTCAACGGTGTTGCCACTGGTGCAGGACGCTCTGTCGTTTGCTGAACAAGTGCGGCGCGCGCTCATACGTAATCGGGTTGACACATCTCACTCTAAAGCTATTACTGGCAAGACAATTGATGGCACTCCTCTCGAAGGCCATGAGCACGCGCACTACTTTGCTACCGATGAAGACGGCGACGGGCGGCTCGATCACGTGACCATTTACGCGCCTTGCGGTTTTAGCCCGGAAGATGCGGATGCGCTCGGCACAATGAAATCAATATTTCGTCACGGTAATCGCCCTGACGTGAGAATGGTTTTGACAGGGCTTGGCAATCGTGAGCAGTTTTCGCAAGTCCCTCTCTTTACTCAGTCGCGGCGCTGGCGTTCTGTCACGCCTTTTTCGCTTCCCCGTTTTGCCAATCGCGGGGCGGGAAAGCCGCCGAGACCGCGAGATTTGCCCGAAGCGCAACTCCAACGCGAACTGCGGATGCGTGGCTTACCAGAAGCCACCTTTATCAAACGCATTGAAGGCTACGAAGTCAGCAATCGCCCTTTGGTGCGGTGGCTCGATTTTCACACGCGTCGCTTCAAGGGCGAAGAAGGACACGGGCTTGCAGGATTCGAGATCGAATTCCCCGAACCTGTGCGAGGGCCGGTTGCCCTCGGCTTTGCCTGTCATTTTAGCTTGGGGCTTTTCGCGCCAAGTGATTCTTACTGATAAAGCCAAATTCCTGTTTC
This sequence comes from Blastocatellia bacterium, assembly GCA_963726785.1. Classification (GTDB taxonomy): domain Bacteria; phylum Acidobacteriota; class Blastocatellia; order UBA7656; family UBA7656; genus DATEKX01. Next base: position 540,749 of record CAVSDJ010000010.1, on the reverse strand, counting down.
GAGGTGCCTATGAGCGCAGACGCTTCTTCATCCTCTGCAACTGTGAATGCGCCGGATCAGATTCCTGCGCGTATGATTAATGAGTACACTTACTGCCCGCGACTCTTCTACCTGGAGTATGTTCAAAGAGAATGGGCGCACAATACGGACACGCTCGAAGGAAGACTCACACATCGCCGCGTTGATGAGAAGCGAGGCATCGTACCGGCGGCGGCTGACCTCAGTAATCAGGTCAAGCTGCACTCGCGATCAGTGATGGTAGGCTCTGACGTGCTAGGCGCAACGGCGCAGATTGATCTGATTGAGATTGACGAGGGGCGCGTCATTCCAGTCGATTACAAGCGAGGCTCGCCGCCTGATACGCCCGAAGGCGCGTGGGAGCCTGAGCGCGTACAGGTCTGTTTGCAAGGTTTGCTCTTGCGCGAAAACGGTTACGAGTGCGACGAAGGTGCGCTCTACTTCGCTGGCTCTCAGCAGCGGGTGCGAATCCCCTTTACGGAAGATCTGATAGCGCGCACGTTAGAGCTTTTGAATGAGGCCAGGCGAACGGCTGCTTCAGGCCAAATCCCGCCCCCGTTAATCAATTCGCCTAAATGCCCGCGTTGCTCGCTCGTCGGTATCTGCTTGCCTGACGAAACCAATCTGCTTCGGACAACATTAGCTGTTGCCGGTCATCAAGACAGCTTGCCGCAAGACGGAGCCACAGAGCCATCGCTCACGATGACCGGTCTGGCAGACGAGTCTGAAGAATCGGAATCAGCAATTGGACGGAGGGCTAAAACTCGCGGCCAGGCAGCGCCTCGTCGCTTAGTTCCTGCGCGGGATGACCAGACGGCTGTCTATGTCCAAGGGCAAGGTTACAGCGTCGGACTCAAGGGGGAAGTCTTAGAGGTGCGCGAGAAAGGCAAAGTGATAAAAGAAGTCCGGTTAATGCAGGTTTTACAACTCAATTTATTCGGCAACGTGCAACTCTCCGCACAAGCCTTGCGCGAACTCGCAGCACGCGATGTGACTATCTTGCACCTGTCATACGGCGGATGGCTGACTGCCGTTACGACCCCTCCCCCGCACAAGAACATAGAATTGAGACGTCGCCAGTTCCTCGCTGCTGAAGACCCTCAGATTTGCTTGCAACTAGCGCGAGCTTTTGTATCAGGCAAGATTCGCAACTCGCGCACGTTACTGCGTCGCAATGCGCGCGATTTACCTGGTGGCGCGCTCAATCGTCTGGCTCAGTCTCGTCGGCACTGTGAACAGGCTACCGGACTTGAGCGACTGCTTGGAATAGAAGGGACGGCGGCTCGAGAGTATTTCTCTAACTTTGCGCTGACGTTTAAGTCAGATAATGAGGCCGGGCAGCGAAGATTCGACTTTGAATCTCGCAATCGTCGCCCTCCACGTGATCCAGTCAACGCGCTGCTCTCGTTTCTTTATGCAATGCTCATGAAAGATATGGTAGCAACACTGGTCGGTGTGGGGTTCGATCCATATCTTGGTTTCTATCATCAGCCACGGTACGGTCGCCCGGCTTTGGCGCTGGATATGATGGAAGAATTCAGACCCCTAGTTGCCGATTCAGTGGCCATCAGTATGATAAATAACGGTGAGCTTCGACCTTCGGATTTCATTCGCAGAGCGGGCGCAGTGGCTCTTACCGATAGCGGAAGGAAACGAGTGCTTGAGGCTTATGAACGGCGATTGGATATGCTGATAACTCATCCGAGATTTGGATACACAATTAGCTATCGTCGTGTGTTCGAAGTGCAGGCAAGACTTCTTGCCAAAGTTCTCTTGGGCGAGACGAATTCTTATCCTCCATTTTGCACGAGGTAGGTTATAATGCGAAACAGGTACGTCGTGAGCTATGACGTGAGCGAGCCAAAGAGGCTGCGCCGGGTCCACAAGCTGATGAAAGGTTACGGAATACCTCTGCAGTATTCAGTGTTTCAATGCGACCTTTCTCAATCCGAGCGCATACTTTTGATTGAAGCGTTGATGCCGGCAATCAATCACCGCGAGGACCAAGTGATGTTGATAAATTTAGGCCCTGCAGATGGTCGAGGTTGTGAAAGCATAGAAGTAATTGGTCGCTCGATGAAAGGACTGGAAGAAGGATTAGCAGTAATAGTTTAGATGGTGTTCGAGAGCCATACCGAAGTTTCCGTCCCCGGCAACCACTCGCACGTGGTAAACTAAGCAATCAAAAGAAATAGATTAAAGATGAAAATACAAAAAGCCAGTATGCGAAAGAAATTCGGTGACCACTCGCAAGTGGCTTTACATATTGTGATTTCAGAAGGCTTAGAGCGGAACTGTTTCCACGCTCAATCGAGCGTGGCTCCATTGAAGCGTTCTGCACGTTCAAGAGGTTCGCCGTCTGGCCCGAGTTTCCACGCTCAATCGAGCGTGGCTCCATTGAAGCTTCAAGATACTGATTTCATCCGCGCGGCGACCGAACTCGTTTCCACGCTCAATCGAGCGTGGCTCCATTGAAGCGTGCCGTCGGCTGATGGATCGGGCTTCTGGCAGGCGAGTTTCCACGCTCAATCGAGCGTGGCTCCATTGAAGCCAGACCAGGATGACGGGCAGGCGGCACTCCGCGCACTTGTTTCCACGCTCAATCGAGCGTGGCTCCATTGAAGCGTGCCGCTCGCGGTTGAGGCCGTCGCCTTCTTCGTGGTTTCCACGCTCAATCGAGCGTGGCTCCATTGAAGCGTTTTCGCGCGCGGCGATCTCCTGCCGCTTCTCGCGCGTTTCCACGCTCAATCGAGCGTGGCTCCATTGAAGCGGTGATTGACGATAGAACTGCCGTGCAAGTCGGCCTCGTTTCCACGCTCAATCGAGCGTGGCTCCATTGAAGCATGAAGGGCTTTGCCACTTCGTTCCGGAGGATCAGTAGTTTCCACGCTCAATCGAGCGTGGCTCCATTGAAGCTCGAAGAGGGGCTTTCGAAGAAGTATCCCGACGAGTGGTTTCCACGCTCAATCGAGCGTGGCTCCATTGAAGCTGGGTCAACAGCGAGCGCAAGGATATATGGCTCACCGTTTCCACGCTCAATCGAGCGTGGCTCCATTGAAGCCATGTAGGTGTAAATGATCGTCACCTCTTCGACGCCCGTTTCCACGCTCAATCGAGCGTGGCTCCATTGAAGCACGATGACATGCCCGCGCACGAGATTCGCGCCAAAGAAGGCGGGTTTCCACGCTCAATCGAGCGTGGCTCCATTGAAGCTTCCCAACGATAACAGAGGGCAGTTCCGCGTGTAGGCGTTTCCACGCTCAATCGAGCGTGGCTCCATTGAAGCATGTGGGTCTAAACCTGACGCAGCTTCTAATGCTGAAGTTTCCACGCTCAATCGAGCGTGGCTCCATTGAAGCAGGTAAGTCGCGCGGGCTTCGTTGCTCGGCATGCCAATGTTTCCACGCTCAATCGAGCGTGGCTCCATTGAAGCCGTGATGTGAAGGTAGATGGGGAAGCGTTCGACGTTTGTTTCCACGCTCAATCGAGCGTGGCTCCATTGAAGCTGGCTAAAAGGCTTGATTATGAACTCCTACCGACCGTGTTTCCACGCTCAATCGAGCGTGGCTCCATTGAAGCAACTCGTTCAATGTCAACTTGCGACCGCGCGCTGTGGTGTTTCCACGCTCAATCGAGCGTGGCTCCATTGAAGCATGTCTTTTGCCCGCGCGGTTGATGGTCAGGTGTTAACGTTTCCACGCTCAATCGAGCGTGGCTCCATTGAAGCGGGAATCCGGTGCAACTAATATGTTTGGAGCGCGACCCGTTTCCACGCTCAATCGAGCGTGGCTCCATTGAAGCGCTTTGGGATCGCGTCGAAAACATAAATTCTCTTGTTGTTTCCACGCTCAATCGAGCGTGGCTCCATTGAAGCTTTAGGCTCTGCGCTATCCCCCGCGCCCGTCGTCACGGTTTCCACGCTCAATCGAGCGTGGCTCCATTGAAGCTTCTTTGGTGATGATTCGTTTACGTGGCATCTTTTCGTTTCCACGCTCAATCGAGCGTGGCTCCATTGAAGCGGGGTGGCAAAGGCATATAACCGATTCGGCCATATCGTGTTTCCACGCTCAATCGAGCGTGGCTCCATTGAAGCAATCTCATCCTCGTTCAGGCAATGCCTACCATCAGGGGTTTCCACGCTCAATCGAGCGTGGCTCCATTGAAGCAGGTAGAGGCGAGATTGATATAACGCCTCGACATGGCGTTTCCACGCTCAATCGAGCGTGGCTCCATTGAAGCCACAATCCGACATGGGGTAAGGCCATGACTGTACTGGTTTCCACGCTCAATCGAGCGTGGCTCCATTGAAGCTCATCTGGCATCTTCGATGAAGTAAGTATGAATGGCCGTTTCCACGCTCAATCGAGCGTGGCTCCATTGAAGCAATCGCTCTACGCAAAACATTACGCAAGCGGTCGGCTCTGGTTTCCACGCTCAATCGAGCGTGGCTCCATTGAAGCCGTCATCCTCGTTTCTCCTTTTCGCTTCAACGTGAGGGGTTTCCACGCTCAATCGAGCGTGGCTCCATTGAAGCTAGAATCCGTTTCCATTCCTGTGCGATACCATCAAGGTTTCCACGCTCAATCGAGCGTGGCTCCATTGAAGCCAGAGAAACACTCCATAATGATGTAACGCGCCGGGTGTTTCCACGCTCAATCGAGCGTGGCTCCATTGAAGCCTCGTAATCAGACGGTGGCTTGACAGTAGCAGAAGGGGTTTCCACGCTCAATCGAGCGTGGCTCCATTGAAGCTAAGCGGCCTCGTGTCGCGCTCGGCTTCGGCCACAGGGTTTCCACGCTCAATCGAGCGTGGCTCCATTGAAGCATGTTTCTCCTCAAAGCCTACGGCTGCCAAGCCGCGTTTCCACGCTCAATCGAGCGTGGCTCCATTGAAGCAACTGCGCTGAACTCTCAAACCTGTCATCAGTCAGGGTTTCCACGCTCAATCGAGCGTGGCTCCATTGAAGCTAGGTATTCGGATTATCAACAACACGTTCATCAATGTTTCCACGCTCAATCGAGCGTGGCTCCATTGAAGCACCACCACCAACGAGATGATTGCGTTAATGACATCTCGTTTCCACGCTCAATCGAGCGTGGCTCCATTGAAGCAAGGTTTGCCGAGTTCGGATAGTAAGCACGAACAACAGTTTCCACGCTCAATCGAGCGTGGCTCCATTGAAGCGTAGATGTGTGATTGACGCTTTGCCGGAACTCCATGCGTTTCCACGCTCAATCGAGCGTGGCTCCATTGAAGCAGTCTTACGTTGGGAAGTTGAAGATTGGCATGCGGAGTTTCCACGCTCAATCGAGCGTGGCTCCATTGAAGCTTAATGGCGCAGACTGTGGCTGGTGTCTGGTGGGCTGGTTTCCACGCTCAATCGAGCGTGGCTCCATTGAAGCGTGGCTGTGGGTGACTAATCAAATGATGCCAGTCGGGTTTCCACGCTCAATCGAGCGTGGCTCCATTGAAGCGGGAGCTTGCGCGCCGCAAAAACCGAAATTCGGAGGTTTCCACGCTCAATCGAGCGTGGCTCCATTGAAGCAAGTCGTTCAAGGCGCAATATCTATTCTAGCTCGTTGTGTTTCCACGCTCAATCGAGCGTGGCTCCATTGAAGCATCGTTCATCGGCTTGGGCTTCAACTTGACATGAAAAGTTTCCACGCTCAATCGAGCGTGGCTCCATTGAAGCGTCATTCAATCGTGGCTGCTGTTCTATGCCAAGAATCGTTTCCACGCTCAATCGAGCGTGGCTCCATTGAAGCTTCTCTCGCCAATCGTGCATGAATTCGAGCGTGACTTGTTTCCACGCTCAATCGAGCGTGGCTCCATTGAAGCTCATATCTCTAACCCCTTATCCTCTCGCCTGTCATTGTTTCCACGCTCAATCGAGCGTGGCTCCATTGAAGCCGTTCCTTAAACCATTTCTAGGAGGTTCATAGATCATGGTTTCCACGCTCAATCGAGCGTGGCTCCATTGAAGCTGTAACTCCGGTTGCCAATGCAGCTTTAATTCTGACGTTTCCACGCTCAATCGAGCGTGGCTCCATTGAAGCAACCCGCCGATAAAATGGCTAACACTAACCCGAAAATGTTTCCACGCTCAATCGAGCGTGGCTCCATTGAAGCACCTCGCAAAATCATCTAGCGGAAAAAGTATCTAAATGTTTCCACGCTCAATCGAGCGTGGCTCCATTGAAGCGGCAAGCCCTAGCCTTACCTCGCCCTCTACGCTCGATAGTTTCCACGCTCAATCGAGCGTGGCTCCATTGAAGCGGCGTAGATTTCCGGCTGGCATATCTGGCATAGTCCAGGTTTCCACGCTCAATCGAGCGTGGCTCCATTGAAGCAACGGCGCATCGGTCACGGTAGGCATTATCGAAGTCGTTTCCACGCTCAATCGAGCGTGGCTCCATTGAAGCATCCCTGAGCCTATAAAGAAGCTGCTCTCGAATGTGGTTTCCACGCTCAATCGAGCGTGGCTCCATTGAAGCCACGTCCTCGATCTCAAGGTAGGGAGCGAGCCTCTGCGTTTCCACGCTCAATCGAGCGTGGCTCCATTGAAGCAATCCGTCCGCAAGCTGGAGGCTCGTATGAAACGGCAGTTTCCACGCTCAATCGAGCGTGGCTCCATTGAAGCGGTTGTGCAACCGGCTATGTGATAGTCGGTTAGCAGGTTTCCACGCTCAATCGAGCGTGGCTCCATTGAAGCCGTACAGTCGAGTTCGCGGAAAGAGCCGCCCAGGACCGTTTCCACGCTCAATCGAGCGTGGCTCCATTGAAGCCTATCCACGCGGCGGGCTTACTATAAGAGACTTCCAGTTTCCACGCTCAATCGAGCGTGGCTCCATTGAAGCGCTGTGCTGTAGGGCGCATTGCCCTCTTCGCCCAGCACGTTTCCACGCTCAATCGAGCGTGGCTCCATTGAAGCAATACCCCCGGCGTTGACGCGATTCATCGTTCGTGTGGGTTTCCACGCTCAATCGAGCGTGGCTCCATTGAAGCCCGTAAAGCCAGAGCCGCGCCGCAAGCCTGCGGTTGAAGTTTCCACGCTCAATCGAGCGTGGCTCCATTGAAGCGTGTACGATGAGCCGCCCGCCGCTTGCCAGCTTCCGTCGTTTCCACGCTCAATCGAGCGTGGCTCCATTGAAGCGAGGATTCCGGTCAGGGTTCCTGCTCCCGATCCGCCTGTTTCCACGCTCAATCGAGCGTGGCTCCATTGAAGCTCTCTTACGTGCCTGAGGTTGAAGCCTGACTCTCATCGTTTCCACGCTCAATCGAGCGTGGCTCCATTGAAGCAATATCAAAAGAGGATTCAATTTCGTGCCTTCACAGATGTTTCCACGCTCAATCGAGCGTGGCTCCATTGAAGCTATCCCACTTCGGGCGAATCGTCGCAGGCGGCTCAAGTTTCCACGCTCAATCGAGCGTGGCTCCATTGAAGCCCTTTGCCCATTCCCGCGTTTCGCGGCCCCGTTGCTTGTTTCCACGCTCAATCGAGCGTGGCTCCATTGAAGCCTGATGGTGATGTAAGCACGGTCAGCGACGGTGATAATGTTTCCACGCTCAATCGAGCGTGGCTCCATTGAAGCATGGCGAGCCAAGCTTAAAGGACACGGCAGACCACGTTTCCACGCTCAATCGAGCGTGGCTCCATTGAAGCACGCCTATCCGTTCTCATCATGGCCGCTATCAATTGGGGTTTCCACGCTCAATCGAGCGTGGCTCCATTGAAGCTCGCTGGCTATGAAACCAAAGTTACAGTTGAACGCGTTTCCACGCTCAATCGAGCGTGGCTCCATTGAAGCTCAGCTTGAACGAGCCAGCCGATAGGGGCATGGGCGCAGTTTCCACGCTCAATCGAGCGTGGCTCCATTGAAGCGGTAAATCACGCTGCCTATTAACAGGAACTCTTTTGTTTCCACGCTCAATCGAGCGTGGCTCCATTGAAGCAACATTGCGCCAATCATAAAGGCGCTCAGTTAAATCGTTTCCACGCTCAATCGAGCGTGGCTCCATTGAAGCTTCTACATGGAGCAACTATGGACTCACCATTCTATGGTTTCCACGCTCAATCGAGCGTGGCTCCATTGAAGCGTTTTGATGCTCGCACGCTGACGCTCAAGATTGCAGGTTTCCACGCTCAATCGAGCGTGGCTCCATTGAAGCCTGTTGGCCGTCGCTGGGTTGAAGGCACGTATGAAGGGTTTCCACGCTCAATCGAGCGTGGCTCCATTGAAGCGGTTTTTCCTTTTGCTCATTACCGCGAGTGACATAACGTTTCCACGCTCAATCGAGCGTGGCTCCATTGAAGCCGAAAAGAAGATTTTGAGCAGTGGGTAGTGCCGACAAGTTTCCACGCTCAATCGAGCGTGGCTCCATTGAAGCCCGACCGAATGAGGCAGGCGTTACTCTTCTAAAGCCGGTTTCCACGCTCAATCGAGCGTGGCTCCATTGAAGCAATTTCCCGGCAGGCTTGAGCGAAGCCGGTGCGATCGTTTCCACGCTCAATCGAGCGTGGCTCCATTGAAGCGATTTCTTCGCGGGCTTGGTCGTAGTTCATTTCTGGTTTCCACGCTCAATCGAGCGTGGCTCCATTGAAGCCGATACCAACCGGTTGCGTGCAGGTCGGCAGGACAAGTTTCCACGCTCAATCGAGCGTGGCTCCATTGAAGCCCATATGCCCGTGCCGATTGTGCCGAGCGTCGTAAGGGTTTCCACGCTCAATCGAGCGTGGCTCCATTGAAGCGTAGTTGCTGGTAGTTCGGCAAACCCATCATGATCAGGTTTCCACGCTCAATCGAGCGTGGCTCCATTGAAGCACTCCCTAGCCGCCACAAGCGCGGCGAGTAGGCGGGGTTTCCACGCTCAATCGAGCGTGGCTCCATTGAAGCGACGTAGATCGTTAGTTCGCCTTCCGTCTCGTCATAGGTTTCCACGCTCAATCGAGCGTGGCTCCATTGAAGCCTTACTATGGCCGTTGAGCCACAATATCCGCATGACGAGTTTCCACGCTCAATCGAGCGTGGCTCCATTGAAGCGGGCTTCCCATCTCGTATAATAAAATCGCGCTCGCAGGTTTCCACGCTCAATCGAGCGTGGCTCCATTGAAGCGACCGCAGAAAATAATGCCCGATGAATTTATAAATCGTTTCCACGCTCAATCGAGCGTGGCTCCATTGAAGCGTCCACATTATATTCCCCTTCACCTGTCTATTTCCGGCGTTTCCACGCTCAATCGAGCGTGGCTCCATTGAAGCCCTCTACATTCAACCGAACCATATAGCGGCCATCGGTGTTTCCACGCTCAATCGAGCGTGGCTCCATTGAAGCGCAAAGTCCTGCGTGCGATTAGAAAACTTCGCAGCCGTTTCCACGCTCAATCGAGCGTGGCTCCATTGAAGCCATCCAGTTGTCGAGCTTCACGGAAACCTTCGTCGGCGTTTCCACGCTCAATCGAGCGTGGCTCCATTGAAGCCTGTACGGTCAATTCACGTGCAACGAATCTGCTTTCGTTTCCACGCTCAATCGAGCGTGGCTCCATTGAAGCGCAGATGTCCGGGCTGCTATCAGCCTGCCAGGCGAGACATCAACTCCATAAATCTCTTTGAGGTGGGCCTGGATGTCGCGAACAGTCATACCTCTTGAATACATGGAGATGATCTTGTCATCGAAGCCATCGAAACGAGTCTGGCCCTTCTTAATGATCTGAGGCTGGAACTGGCCTGAGCGGTCACGGGGCACGTCAATCTGCACCTGACCGCGCTTGCCTTTTATCGTTTTAGGGAAAGAGCCGTTTCTGGAGTTGTCGGTGTTTTTGCCCTCTGAGGAGTTCTTCTCGTAGCCGAGGTGGTGAGAGAGTTCAGCCTGCATGGCGCGTTCAACAAGAGCTTTTGTAAGTTGTTGAAGGAGGCCGTCAGAGCCGAACATATCATCAGGGGAATTATATTCTTTGAGAAGCTCATCGAGCCGTTCTGGTTTAATGGGCATAATCGCTTTCCTTTCTGTAGTTGTTAGCTTTAGCTGATTAAACCCACTTATACCGACTTGCACATAGAAGTGAGATTTAGCATCCGCCGTTCTGTTTGAATGTCAACGGCTTACGGCTTTACCCAATCTCATTTTTCTCTGCAAGTCGGTATTACACAATCTTAATTACACCCCTACGCGATCTGAGCAGCGTTTGATTCTTTACAGCAGAGGTGTATCCTTTATCAGATTTATGCAGCAACGCCGTAGCAATGTGACGATTCGTGCTTGAACATGCGAAGTAAACGCGCTACATGACATAAGCATAAGCGCCAATTCCAAGTGCGATACGAAGGCAAATAAAGAAGCTATCAAAGGGCGCGAGGTCTAAAATGGACTCACCGAGAAGTGACCCCCAAAACGATATTACTAAAAACAACGACAAGAGTTTGTTTTTTGCACTGTTATCAGATGACAAGCTAATCAGATTGACCTGTATTTTAGTTCTCGTTACTTCCCTTTGCGCTTCCGGCGCGCTTTTCTATGCTTATGGATCCCCGATATCTCCTACTTGGTTAGCTTTGGCAAATATGCACGTTCTCGTTGCCATTACTTTGTCCGTATTGTATTTCATTTATTATAGAATCCACAAAGACACTTTTTACCTTTTCCTTTCCTTAGCTTGGTTGACCAATGCAATTTATGTATTTTCTGAAGCGTTTTTTCCCAGAGGAGAAATTGGCATTCAGTTTTACGCTACAGCCCGTTTCCTTGCTAACATTCATTATATTATTCTCTATTTTGCAAGCTACATTCCTATTAGAGGATTCCCAAGTTATTCAAAATTCGTCCTCGGTATGGTAAGATGGGTAATACAAATTGCAGCAGCCCTGATAGTAGCCCAATGGATTATCATCAATTGGTGGCCCAGTCCTGATTTATGGACAAGAATAATAATCTTTAGCATTGCTACACTTCCATTTCATATTTGGGCATCAATTCGTGTTGGACAAGCCTTGAAGTCAAGATTAGACACCAGTGTTTATGGGAATTGGGCTTCTATCCTGCCAATCAGCTTTTATTCTTATGGTTTATCACACCCCTTGTTCTTCTTCAGACTAATATTCCCTTCCGGTATGATTTTGTTTCTTCTGATCACGCTCTTTATCAAGTTATTGAATGGGCTTGCAGTCTTAAGTATCATACGGCGTGAATTTGACAATATGCAGGAACGAGTAATTCAACAGGACGTTTTGAAAAAGCTTGGAGGCTTAACGGCAGGCCTTGAACATGATGTGCGGACACCTTTAGGATTTATCAATATGGAAATCGATAGAATGCGGCAGACGTTTCGGTCCAATACAGATGTATTAGCGGGGCTTGAGAGAATAAGTGAGCAAACAAACAGGATTTTTGCTTCTACACAGATTATTGCTCTACTTCGCGAAAGTAAAGAAGTACATGAACGGTCTCTTGAGAGGATAAGTATTAGGAGCGTGATTATAGATTCTGTGAGAATTGTAGGAGAAGAATTAGATACCTCTCGCGTCAATTTCAAAATCCACGATTCAGAGGAGGTCTATGCTAAAGCCAACCGGCTGATGTTAGAGCGAGTATTTGTAAATATTCTTAAGAATGCGGTCGAGGCTATTCAAGAGGCAACCCGCGAAACTGGCACTATTAATATTAGTCTCAACTCCAGCCCCCAACACATTCCTATGGCAAGGATAGATATAATTGACAACGGATGTGGTATAGAAGAAGAATATATATCCAAGTTAACAACCTTATTTACAACCAAAATGCATAAGAGAGCCAATAGTGGCCTGGGATTATTTATTGCTACAGAAGTTATAAGCCGACATGGTGGTGGCTTAGAGATAAAAAGCAAGAAAGGTGAAGGAACAACTGTCTCAGTGCTCATTCCCAAATTATAATCTCAGATAGAGTCTGAAAACACACTTTATATTTCGTGATACATATGATGACGCCAAAAGTATTATTTGTTGATGATGACCTTCAATGGATCGATACATATAAGCGACTTCTAGAAGAAGAGGGGTTTGATGTCGTTACGACAACGACTGTTTCAGAAGCTCTTCAAGCCATCGAGAAGATTTCAGATTTTAAGATAGTGTTGACTGACCTTATGCTCCCGGAAGATAAAACCAGCAGACCAGAAGGTCATGCAGGAATGCGGCTGCTTGAGTTAATCAAAACTAAACATCCTGAGTTGCCGATAGTAGTTCTCTCCGCCTATTTAGAACCCTATGCAAGGGAGTTGGGTACTCTGGGTGTTTCCGCCTTTATCAGCAAAGGAAGCCCTAGTTCGATTGCAGATATAAGATTCTATTTACGTAGAGCCATTGAAGATTCTGGTACTAAAATTAGGCAAGAGCTTGATGAATCCGCGACGTTAGCAAGTTTACGAAGGCTACTTATCCGAGAGCTTGATAAGTATTCCGCCATCAAAGAAAGGACAATATATGTTCCTGAGGAAGGCCAATATGAACTCATTAAGCCACTTGTCGGTTTCAAAAGTGATATAGAGAGCCAGATTGCAAGATTCCCATTTTCAAAGAATGTATTCCTGATGATGAAGTTCAGAGAGTCAAACAGAGAACTGGGGGATTATATTATCGAGAATTTATCGAAACAGGGTTTGCACGGTGTGCGTGCAGACCATTTAGAATGGAATATTACAAAGAATGTTTACAACCCGATAGCAGTTTTATATTGCTGCAAGTATGGTATAGCTTTATTTGATGAGCCGGAGGAACACCAAGCATATAGCCCAAATGTTGCTTACGAACTTGGTATGATGCATTATCAGAACAAATATTGCCTAATACTCCGCCACAATTCGCTACCTGTTATACCATTTGATCTCATCAAAGACCTCTATGTAACATACGAGAAGGATCTCCAAGTAAGACATATAATAGCAAGTTGGATTAAACAGGTTGCTATCATCGCATAACAGTGAGCCGCACCCCAAATCTGAAGCAATCATAACGTCAAAATCTCCACCCGTTTTGGCCCTCGATTCCTTTGCCAATCTTCCTTAAAAGCTCCGGGTGTTTGATTGCCCAGAGCACTGTGCGGACGATCCTGATTGTAATCCTTTCTCCATTCTTCAATCTTCTGTCTTGCTTCTTCGATGCTTGAAAACCAGTGCTGATCTAGGCACTCTTGCCTGAACCTCCCGTTGAAGCTCTTGATGTATGCGTTATCCTTAGGCTTACCAGGACGACTGACGTCCTGCTTCACCCTCCTCCTGTAAGCCCTCTCGTCTACTGCTCTTGAGATGAACTCCGGGCCGTTGTCACACTTGACCACTTGCGGCTTGCCATTACCCTTCGCCACTTTCTCCAGCACCTCAACTACCCGCTTGCCGGTGAGTGAAAAATCCACCTCGATTGCCAGGCTCTCACGGCTATAGTTATCCACTAACGTTAAGGCCCTGAAAGCCTGCCCGTTGGCCAAGCCGTCGGCTACAAAATCCATAGACCAGACTTCGTTGGGCGCAGTTGGCTGAGCTACTTGCACCCTTGTCACGCTCACACACTTTTTCTTTCTCTTTATCCGCAACGATAGGCTTTCCTCAGTGTAGAGCCGATATACAAGCTTGTGATTGACCTTCCAACCTTCTCGCTGCAGCAGTATGTGTAAGCGGCGATAACCGTATCTCACCCGAACCTGAGCCAGGTCCCTGAGCCTGATGCGCAGCGCCGATTGATCCCTTGCCCGGCTGCGGTAGTAGCGGGTCGAAAGATTCAGTCCGATCACACGACATGCTCTGCGCGTTGATACTTTGAAGCCGACGTGAAGAAAATTAACCAACTCGCGTTTCTGCGCCGGCTTTAGAGCTTTTTTCTTATGACCTCCTGAAGCATGTGCTTATCAAGCGTGAGATCAGCGACTAGAGATTTAAGCCTGCGGTTTTCATCTTCGAGCTGACGCAGGCGACGAAGCTCGGCCACGCCCATGCCTTCATACTTTTTCTTCCAGCGATAGAAGGTTTGTTCGGAGATGCCGAGCTTGCGGCATAAGTCGAGTACAGGAGTGCCGCTTTCAGCCTGCCTGAGAGCATAAGCGATTTGTTCTTCGGTGAACTTGGATTTCTTCATGATTCCTCCCGGGTTGTGGAGGGCCAAATTCCAGCAGATTTTTAACGTTAATTTTGCTCCAGTTTTTCGGGTGAAGGTCAAACTCGGCAACCTGCTTTGCACCAAAAGTCACTTTAAAACTTTGTTGAGAGCCGGAAGAAATAATTCATCAACAATTACGTGACTTTTGGTGCAAAGCTAAACACGCTTTAGTATGCACAATGTAAGTTTGCTTGCATGTCCCGTTATAATTACAATGGGAGACATACGAATGATAGAACTGCTGAAGCGCATGCATTCACACTATAAGGCAATTAGGCACAGCGCCCGAATCTGCAAAACTCTGCTGTCTGACCAAAGATATTTTGCGAGCGTGAAGAATGGAGAGCATCTGGATAAAGAAGGCAACTATGTGCCCTGGTTCACCTTCCCGGCTGTCGAAGCTATTAAAAATTGGGACTTATCGAATAAGCGAGTGTTTGAATATGGCTCGGGATATTCAACCCTCTTTTGGGCAGCGCGAGCTAAGGAGGTCATAAGCATTGAGCATCATCCAGATTGGCACGAAAAGATTTCAAAGCTCGCGCCTATGAACGCACGTATAATACTGGCGGCGATTACCCAAAAGGCGGACGAGTACCATCCGACGCCAGAGACGCGCGAGCAGTTCAGGCAATATTCTGAAGCGATAAGAGATTTTGGAATTTTTGATGTAATTGTTGTGGACGGCTATGCAAAATCGCGCGTTCGTTATCAGTGTGCTCAGTCTGGGTTGCCGCAGTTGGCGGCAACTGGGCTGATTATTTTAGATAATTCCGACTGGTTACCGGCGACGGCTAGATATTTGAGGCAGGCCGGGCTTATCGAGGTAGATATGAGCGGGCCAGTACCCGGAAATGAGTATTGTCAAACCACATCATTCTTCTTTAAGCGAGAATTCGACTTTCAACCTGTTGGCAAGCGGCAACCGCTGGCACCGGTGGGAGGTAAAATTGACAATTGGGAAGCGGCTCTAGAGCTGGAGCTGAGCAGTCAGGAGGCGACATAGTGTATGGCGAGCCAACGTGGTCATTGACTTTCTCGGTAATAAGCAGGGCGTGCAGATTATTTATGATCGAAACGCGGTCTAACGTCCCGCATCAGCGGGGCCGCGTGTAGAACTGGTGGAACGAGGAGAAACTCGATTCGCGGCCTCCGCTACAGGCGCTTGTTAGACCGCTTACACAAACTCGCAAATCCGGTAAACTGTGCGCGATGAATATCCCTTCTCATCTGTTTAAAGCTAAACAGCCTATTGTTGATGACCTGGCAAATGTCGATCGCAATGTAAACTACTTGGCTGTCAGTGCAAGCACCAGGAACATTGAGAGGCTACCCTGGTTCAGCAACCTCTCTACGTCATGGGCCTCGCGAGTTGGCACAAAGTTATACGAACTCATCGCTGGCCTTTATAAAATTGATAGCCTAATCATCCATGACATGAGAGTCGGAGATTTACGACTTTTAGGTCAGATGAATGGGCTGAGCACTCTTGTGATCTGGGGCAATAGGAAAGCTGAATCTTTGGTCGGGATTGATAATTTCGTAAGCCTCAAGATATTGGCCCTCGAAAACTTTAGCAAAGTTCGATCTCTTGAGCCGCTTATGGCACTAAAAAAGCTCGACATCCTTATGCAGCCGAGCGCGGTAAGCAAATTTCAAATGGCTTAGACTAGCTTAGTTGGTCTACAGCAACGCGCCGGCTGATGCGGGGCATTAGGCAGCAAAATTGAACGTATGACTAAGAAAGAATTGTACAGACTGAACGGTGTGCCAAAGTTGCTACGGGAACTCCGAATGAACTGGTGTGGCAGTGAAGCAGAATTAGAGCGCAATTTGCACCGCTATTACCTTGCTTGCTGTCGTGCGATCTGGGAGCTGCTTCCACAGAAAGCAAGCCGAAGGGGAATTGAGGTTGCAGAGCGATATGTTAACGGGCTTGCGACTGACGCTGAACTCTCCGAAGTAGATCGGGATGTCGAAGGGGCAGCATTCAATATCGACTACAATTGCGACCCCAATGCTATTGAGCGGTGGGTTGAGGAAGTTCGGGCAATACCACAGCATGAACTCGGCACTATGATCCATCCAATCGAGGCAGTCGCGAATGTATCACCGCGCGAATTGCTGAAACGAGCCGCGTACTTCGCAGATTTCGCAGTAATATACCCCTTGCTTACCCCAAAGGAGCCTGGGGCGAGCTACGTCCCTTTCCTTTCGGCTGCTGTGCTGCGCGAGATTTTCGGAGACCCTTTACGCAACAAGTAGGAGTAGAATCCGAAAGCCGCTCTACGATGCCGCCTAACACGCGTATGCAGCGGAGCGCGGTAAGCCGGTTTCACATAGTTTTGGCTGGCTGAGTTATGGTGCATCAATGCGCCGGGCGTTAGCCCCTTGCCGTTAGCTTGATTTGCCGCTAAATAGCGAATATTGTTCGGCCATCGTCTTGTAGGAGGAACTTATGTATTGCCCGAATTGTGGGAGCCAGACTTCACTTGACACAAAGTTCTGTCGGCTTTGTGGGATGGCGTTACATACAATCTCCGAAGCGGTCGGCAAGCACCTTGATCAAAACACAGAAGAGACCGACAGAAAGAAGACGCAGTTACAACGATGGGCAGCAATCACAGGCTTTACTGCACTAGCAATGTTTACATTGTTGGTTATAGGCGCATTTATCTGCCTCTCAATTAGTAAACTGGCTGGGATTAGATTTGAATCATTTAGTTTCGATTATTTCGCGCCAATAGTTATGACTGTCGCGTTTCTGCTAGGCCTGACAGCAGGAGGATTAATGATCTACCTTGAGAAGATACCAAAGCTGCGATCATCAAAGCAGAAAGGGAAAGCTCAAACGACAGCAAGATTAACAGCACATACTCTGGCTGAGTCTACTCCAAGCATAACTGAAAGCACGACAGAGTTGCTCAAGAACGATGATTCCAAGCTCCCGCAGAAAACACCGGATAAACTACGGGTCTAACTTCGGCATGCAGCGGAGGCCGCGAAGCGAGGCTCTTTCACGCCTTCAATGCTTCGCACAGGCTGCGTGATGCAGGGTATTTGAAGACCCCTTTGTACGAGTGCTTGCCATCCTGGAATGTGATTAGATATTGATTATTGCCGCTCATTCTTGCATCATTCGCGGCGGGGATTAACAGCCTTGACTCGCTCAAAGATCATCGCTTCGTCGCTTTTAATATCCGCGTTGCTTGTTTTCCTGCAGTTTAATCTACTACCCAATGGGATCAGCTTCTCTACACGAATGCACTCTATAAACAAGCTCAAGAATCGCACTCTAATACCACAGGGACCAGACTTCGATAATGGGGTTACGCTTAACGCCTTGCTGCAGCCTGGGGATGACGCCACGCGCTGGTCCGAGGCTATGGCGGCCAGGGTTGCTGGCTACGTGTCGCCGTCAGAGACGGCAGTATTGAGTCAGCTAACTGTTATTCGCTTTTCCAGAGAGACACGCACATTGCAGTGGGCCTCGACAAGGACGCTTCACCGCGTGAGCGGGTAGAGCTTGAGGTCACGCCGCGTATAAGAGCATGGGCTAAACGTCAGGGATGGGACTGGTCTACAGTGGCGCTCAGGAGCGAGTTAGTAGGGCATTGGTGCGAGTTTGAAGGGTGGCTACTGTTTGACACGGGGCACGATGAGGAATCGGAGAACACCAGGCCGGGAGGCGAGAAGAACTGGCGAGCAACGGCGTGGGAGCTACATCCCGTGACATCGCTTAAGGTCATCAGATGAGCTTGAGTGATGTGGGAGATAAATACGAGGCAGCAATTTAGAGTATGAAGGAAGGAGGTATGAATTTGCGCGCTGGTGACATTTAATAAGGCGCTCGACCCGAGCCGCCGCGCGAGCATCGCTACTGCTAAAAATGAATGACGATTCAAGACTATTTGACTTGATAGAATGCCCGTGAATTAAAGATAATCCTGCCCGTACATTTTCTTTTGAGTTACGCTTAAATCCTTAGCACCCGATTGAAATATTTCTATGCAAAAGCTCAATTTGAAACCGAATCATAAACCAGTTCTTGCTTACTATGACGCGCTCGACAAATTCACAAACATAGGCATCTCGCATGAAACGGCAGTCCGCAGCGCGTTTCAAAACTTGCTCGAATCCTGCTGCCGTCAATTCAGTTGGATGCTCGTCCCTGAATGGGAATTCAAGCGACCAAAGCAAAGACCTGTACGCATTGATGGCGCAATGGTAGATGCGTTTCGTTTAGCTCATGGTTACTGGGAAGCCAAAGACGAGCATGACGATTTGCAGAAAGAAGTTAAAAAGAAATTCGCTGTGGGCTATCCGAAAGACAATATCATTTTTCAAGCTCCTGAGCGCGCAATACTCTTTCAAAATGGTAAGCAGATTTTAGATGAAGATATTTCCAAAGCAGATAATCTTGTTCAAACTCTATCGCAGTTTTTTGAATACCTTCCGCCCGCTTATGAACAGTGGGAGGATACAGTCGAGCATTTTCAATCGGAAGTGCCCAAGCTTGCCGAAGCGGTAAAAGAATTGATCGAGCGCGAGCGCAAGACTAATCAGAAATTCATTCAAGCTTTTTCGGATTTTTATCAACTCTGCCGAGATTCAATCAATCCGAATCTATCGGAGCTTGCCGTTGAAGAGATGCTGATTCAACACCTTCTGACAGAGCGCATCTTTCGCACAGTCTTTCAAAATCCTGATTTCACGCATCGCAACGTGATTGCTGTTGAGATCGAAAAGGTCATCAACGCGCTGACTTCTCGCGCATTCAGCCGTGATGCTTTCTTGAAAAGCCTTGACCATTTCTATAAAGCGATTGAAACCACAGCCGCGACAATTGAAGATTACTCACAGAAGCAGCACTTCCTGAACGCGGTTTATGAAAAATTCTTTCAGGGCTTTTCCGTCAAGGTGGCAGACACGCACGGCATAGTTTACACGCCGCAGCCGATAGTCAATTTCATGGTGCGAAGCGTAGAAGACATTTTGCAGAAAGAGTTTGGCAAATCTCTTAGCAGCAAAGATGTTCACATACTTGACCCCTTCGTAGGCACTGGCAATTTTTTAGTGCGAGTGATGCGAGAGATAAAGCGAACCTCGCTTGAATACAAGTATAAGAATGAACTGCACTGCAATGAGGTGATGTTGTTGCCGTACTACATCGCTTCGATGAATATCGAGCATGAGCATTTTGATTTGACCGGAAATTATGAGCCGTTTGAAGGCATTTGCTTTGTAGACACGTTCGAGCTTGCGGAATCGCATCAAGCAAGCTTTTCGTTTATGAGTCCCGAAAACACAAAGCGTGTCGAGCGACAAAAGCGCAGCCCGATAACAGTGATAATCGGCAACCCCCCTTACAATCTGCGTCAATTAAATGAAAATGATAATAATAAGAACAGAAAGTACAAAACATTGGATAAGCGTGTTTCAGAAACATATGCAAGAGATTCAAAGGCTACTCTTGTTACGAGTCTAAGTGACCCTTATATTAAGGCGATTCGATGGGCATCTGACCGTATAGAAGCCGAGGGGATAGTTGCTTTTGTAACTAACAACAGCATCATTACAGATTTTGCCTTCGATGGAATACGAAAGCATCTAGACCAAGATTTTGATGTGATCTATATTTTGGATTTAGGTGGTAATGTCAGGAAAAACCCAAAATTATCAGGAACGACTCACAATGTTTTTGGAATCCAGGTCGGGGTTAGTATAAATCTTCTAGTTAGGAAAAACTTTAAGCAATCTCCTAAAGCCGCAAAAATCTACTATGCACGAGTTGATGAGTTTTGGAAGAAGGCTGATAAGTATAGATTTCTAGAAGATAATCATCACATTGGAAATTTAAACTGGAGGCATATTTCTCCTGATAAGAATTTCACTTGGCTTACAGAAGATTTACAGAAAGATTTTAGCGGTTTCGTTGCAATGGCTTCAAAAGAAGCCAAACAAAAGAATAACAATAAAACAGGAATAATCTTTAAGAATTTCGGGCTTGGTATTAAAACTAGCCGCGATTCTGTGGTTTACAATTTTGACAGGTCTAGCTTGATATATAATTGCAAGCAATTTTCCGAAGATTATAATACGGAGGTACTACGCTATCAACAAAAGGGCAAGCCGGAAAGCTTGGATGATTTCTTGCGATATGAGCAAGTAAAGTGGAGTCGAAACTTGAAGCGAGATTTAAAAAACGGCAAGCTTCTTGTATTTGATGAAACAAAAATTAGAACAAGTCTTTATCGTCCCTACACAAAAAGGTTCTTATACTTTAGTGACATAGTTATTGACGAGCTTGGCAAATCAAGACAGCACTTTCCTGATATAGGTTCAGAGAATGAGAACCTATCAATATGTTTGAGCGGAGTAGGACACGATATATTTTTATGTCAAATTACTAATTGTGTAGTTGAAATCAAATACTCAAATTCCACAAATGGTGGGACTCAATGCTTTCCCTTTTATACCTACGACGAAGACGGCTCTAATCGAAAAGAGAATATTACCGACTGGGCGCTTGATGAATTTCGCTCGCACCACAAAGACAATTCAATAACCAAGTGGGACATCTTTCATTACACCTATGCGTTGCTGCATCACCCGACTTATCGAACGCGCTATGCTGCGAACCTCAAACGCGAATTGCCGCGCATCCCGTTTGCCCCTGACTTTCATGCGTTCGCTCAAGCTGGCAAGCGACTTGCCGAGCTTCACGTTGATTATGAAAAGCAACCTGAATACCCGCTCGAAATGATCGAAAATCCAAACATGCCGCTCGACTGGCGAGTTGAACGGATGCGCTTATCGAAAGACAAAACGCAAATCATCTACAACGATTTTCTGACTCTCGCAGGTATCCCGGCTGAAGCTTTCGAGTATCGCTTAGGCAATCGCTCTGCTTTGGATTGGGTGATTGACCAGTATCAGGTTTCTACCGATAAACGAAGCGGCATCACAAACGACCCGAACCGCTTAGACGATCCGCAATACATCGTGCGTTTGATTGGGCAAGTCCTGACAGTGAGCCTTTACACTGTGAAGATTGTCAGCGGCTTGCCGGATTTGGGTATAAAAGCTCAAGAGGATGAATTGAAATAGCCAGGGCATCGGCTCTCACTTTTTGCTCACAAGTCCGGCTGACTTTCCTTGCCTGCGCTTTCTTTCGCTTCTTCTTATCCTGCACATTCACCTGCTGCTCACCATCAGCCGCGATATTCACCTGTCCGGCATTTTGCACAATGACAGGATGTGAGTAGCGCCGAAGATTGCACGCTTTTTTTGTGACCGATTTGTGGCCGCAATAGCTGATAACTGATGTGAATCGCTGTTATTGATCCGCTCACCGTTGGCTGCGGCTTGTAATAAATGTAATCACTTAGCAGTTGATGCGAGTTAGAGCGGATTTCTTTTGAATGTACGGTAATGCAATAGGATTCACCGCAGAGACGCAGAGTACACAGAGGCGGCGCAGAGTTTTTTTATGCATAACCTCTGCGTAATCTCTGCGTCCTCTGCGTCTCTGCGGTGAACCGTACATCCATTTGCAAACCGCTCTAATTCATACTTGAGTCACTTGGCTTTTAACCAGCGGGCGTAGGTTCGAGTCCTACACGGCTCATTTTTAACTGCAATTTCTCATATCGGAAATCGCTGTTAGAGATATAAAATACATTGACAACAATTTCGTGATTTGATATACACAGCAAGCCTTTTTCATCCGGTTGTGAGATTGGTTGCAGAACTACTCTAATAATTGTTCATCGGGCAATAATCAAAAAGAGTCAGGTTGATAACTCGTTAGCAGTCTGCTATCGATTGCAACCCTCTGAAAGAGCACTCCCCCTGGAAGAGCACTATATCAGGTTGCGAATTCAATGGTTTCGTTGCGTGCTGAGGCTTACCATGTCCACATACAGAAGAAGCTTTACACGCTTGGGAGTTTGACCGAAGCCGGCGCGGAATTCTAAGTAGTGGTCGCCCTTGATCCTCAAGATGCAGGGGCATATCAGTTCCTCGCTCTCATATACACGAGCCTGGGACGCGTGGCCGATGCAGCCTGCGCTCGCTCTTTGTATTTGCAGTGGCGCGACGACCCGAATGCTGATCAGGTGGCCGCTCATTTTTTCGCTGCCCATCCCTATTGGGCTGAAGAGCGGATCGGTTCGCATGTGCATGGCAAGGATTCGCCGGGCCGTCCCGTATTAACAGGGGAATTCGCTGCGCCGGATAGATGAGCGATAGACCCGTCCCCATCATACGACCGTTAATTGATTAGATCTCAACTGAGAGGCATAAAGACGTGAGTAAAAGAATGCTCCGCGCCCTTAGGATACTCGTACTGGTTCTCGCCTACGGAATGGTGGCGTCACAGGTCGCTGCGCAGCAAGGCGGAACGACGCGCTATGTTTATGACGATAACGGTCGCTTGATCGCTGTTGTATCGCCAACGGGCGAGGCAGCCGTCTATGAATATGACGCCGCCGGAAACTTCACTGCGATAAGGCGGATCAGCGCGGACACGCTCGTCTTGCTGGCTTTCTTTCCGCACGAGGGCGGGGCAGGTGATCAGGTGACGTTCGTCGGCACAGGATTCAATGCAGGGGTGACGTCTGTGTCTTTTAATGGCGCGAGCGCAACGATAATTGAAGTAAGCCCTTCAGCGGTTATCGCAGAGGTGCCGGACGAGGCAACCACGGGACCAGTGACCATCAATACGCCTCGCGGGACATTAACAACTCCTGTGCCCTTCACGATAGTCGCGCGCGTGCGGGTTCTGCCTTCCTCGGTCACGATGCTGGCGGGCGATAGCTTTGCTTTCACGGCAGTCGTTGGCGCAGGGGGCGATCAGAGCGTTACGTGGAGCGTTAACGGTATCATCGGCGGCAATAATACGGTCGGGACTATTTCCAGCAGCGGTCTTTACATTGCGCCCAATACTTTAACAGGCAATACGAGTCTGGTTGTGGCCATTCGCGCGACCAGCATTGCTCAACCCTCGCTGTTCGGAGAGGCGCAGGTCAGAGTGCTGAACCCGAACAGTTTATCAGCGCTGCTTGCGCCTTCGGTATCGGTCAGAAAAGGCGATCCGCGTGGCGTCGCCGGAGCGCGCGCGCCGGTGGTTTCGGTGCGGCGTGGGGCTGTTATAAACGGGCCTAACAAAGTGGCAAGCCCCCTTGTTTCTGTGCGGCGTGGGTCCGTCATAAATGGGTCAAACATCATAGCCATCCCTCTGGTTTCCATACGGCGCGGGACTGTGATAAACGGCCCGAGCACTATAACGAGCCCCTTAGTATCAGTGAGGTTTGGATTCGTTATAAGCGGGTCGGCCACGACCTACAGCCCATTTGTTTCAGTGACAACCGGCCCGAACATATCGGCTATTGCGCCCGTCAGCGTGGCAAGAGGCGCGACCGTCGCTTTAACTATCACAGGCAACAATCTGAGCGGGGCTACAGCCATCAGATTCATAGACGCGAATGGGGCGGTTGATTCGACTATAACCGCCTCTAATTTAACCGTGAACGCCGATGGCACGCAGCTTACTGCAACACTCACCGTCGGCGGAAGCGCTGCGCTCGGTCAGCGTGTCGTTGTTGTCACAACATCATCTGGCACTACACCGGCAATCAAGGTCGGGGCAAACACGATTACGATTCAGTGACAGTATTTGAGGAAGACTCCTCAGTACTGAGTCCCAGGATAAAGGAGAAGAATGCGATGTTATCACTCTCGATGATCAGACGATTGGTTGCGCAAGGAATCGTTGCAGCCTTACTGGCATGCTCGCTTATACCAACTCATGCCCAGAGCAACAACTTTAGCAGCGGTTCGACCGGAGCAGATGGGGCGTTTGCGCCTGTGTCAAGCCAGACGATTGCGGTCCCCGACAGCGGAGTATTCAATTACACGACCGTTAATATTCCTAGCGGTGTGACGATCACATATACGCGCAACTCGAAGAATACCCCGGTCACTATTCTGGCCACAGGTAATGTCACCATTGGCGGCACAATAAACATTGACGGCAAGAATGGCAACGCGAATGGCGGCGGCGGGCTTGGAGGACCGGGCGGCTTCAACGGGGGCGCGGGCGGCTTCGGCTTCGATACCTTCATCGGCGCTACGGGAGATGGACCGGGCGGCGGCGGCGGCGGCGCAAGTACTAACGGCGCGAATATAGGCGGCGGCGGCGGCGGCGGGTTTGCGGCCACAGGCATCAATGGTGATGCTCAGGCGAACACAGTTGCCGCGCAGGGCGGGCCGAAGTATGGCTCAAGCACGCTGTTACCGCTTATCGGAGGATCGGGCGGCGGCGGCGGCGGCGCTTTCACAAACAAGACGAGCGGAGCGGGCGGCGGCGGCGGCGGCGCAATCCTGATTGCCAGTTCCACCTCCATTGCGTTTACAGGAACAGTCCAGGCGCGCGGCGGCAACGGGAATGCCATAGTACCAAGTAATGGAGCGTCCGGCGGCGGCGGATCTGGCGGCGCAATACGACTTGTCAGTAACACTATAACCGGCACAGGGAACCTTCAGGTGACTGGTGGTAATGGCTTTGCGGGGTTCTCCGGAGAAATCAGAGGCGGCAATGGCGCAGTCGGTTTCGTGCGCGTCGAAGCCTTCGACTTCAGCAATTTCAATCCCAGTGTGCCATCACTGTCTGTAACCTTTGCGCTGCCAAATCCAGCCATTGTGCCAAACGCGCCGTCTTTACGAATCGCCTCTGTCGCTGGCGTTGCCGCGCCTGTAGCACCGCTTGGCTCGCTTGCTGGCGTGCCCGACATAGTGGTGGCTTCAACGACGACCAATCCTGTGAGCGTGCAGATCGAGGGGGCCAACGTGCCAGTCGGAACAGTTGTGCAGTTGACTCTAATACCGACAAACGGGCCTCGCGCAACTGCGCAGAGCAGTCCGCTCGCGGGCACACAGGCTGCCTCTACGGCCACTGCCAGTATAAATCTGCCGTCAGGGATGAGCGTTCTGACCGGCACTGCTGTGATTGATCTATCACAGGCCAGCGCGCAGCCCATGTTCATGGATGGCGAGCGCGTCAACCGGATCGAGGTCGCAGCCGTTTACGGTGGCGCATCGGAGGTCACTTACATAACGCAGTCCGGGCGGCGTATCAAGAAGACTCAATAATAGATGCGAACAGATGCGAGAGGATCACAGCAATCTCCTTGAAGCTGTCAGATGACAGAAGCAGTCAGGGGTGACGCTGACCTTGACTGCTTCCGGTCGCAGGTAACCGGAACTGAGTGAAGATCGAGGAATGAAGATGAAGAGTATGAAGAATACGAATCAACATGGCGACTTGAATTTTTGGCAAAAAGCCGGTCGTTTAACTCAAGCTCTGCGTCGAGTCGCGCGACCCCGTAAGCTGGCCAGTCGTCTCGCGCGCGCCAGCCGCCTGGCCCTCAATCCTCGGTGCTCAGTTTTTATCACCTGGCTGATATTAGTAGTAATGGTCTGCCAGGCTGCAGTCGCTCCCCTTGCTAACACAGGTGGTAAGGAATCGAGAGCCGCCATAAAGAAAGCACGACCGCAAGTAAGGCAGATAGCTCAACCAACATTCAACGATGTTGTAGCGGCGCAGGATTTCGTAGCGCAGGCGGAGACAGTCGAAGCAGCCGTCGTGCGCCACGCTCCGGTTATTAACGGCGGGCGAGTCGAAGGAACTGTGCGACAGCTTACAGGGGAAGCGGTGACGCTCAACGGCGGGGCTGTCATAACGTCGAACCTGCTAGTCCCCGGCACCCCGCAGGTGCGGATCAATGGCAATGGGACATTCGGAGGAACGGTTCAGGGCACGGGCAGCGCGTCACCTTCGGGCTACTTTGTAACGCTCAATGGTTCTGTCACGCTCGGCCATCTCGTAACGCGAACCGATCCGGTTGCTCTGCCTAACGTAGACCCGCCGCCAGCGCCTACAGGCACGCGCGACGTCGTCTTGAATTCTCCGGGTCAGAGCATCGGTGATCCTGCGACGCTTCGCAATCTGACGATCAACTCGAACGTCGGCACAGTCGCCGTCCCGCCCGGCACCTATGGGAATTTTATAATCAATGGTGGAAGCAGGCTGGCGCTGGGCATCGCAGGCTCGACGCAGCCTGCCGCATACAATCTGCGTGTACTCACCCTCAATGGCAGCAGCCAGATAGAAATTCTAGGCCCGGTCGTGCTCACTGTGAACACAGGCATGACGCTCAATCAGTCAATGGGGTCGCCCACCAACCCGCTCTGGCTCAGGCTCAATATTGCAACTGGCGGATTGACGCTCAACGGCGGCAGTTCACTCTATGCAATAGCGAGAGCGCCTTCGGGCACAGTCATAATCAATGGAAACTCTTTGCTTCAAGGCTCGGTCTCCTGCGACCGCCTGACTCTTAACAGCAGCGGTATGCTGAAAGGATCGCCAGGCGCGCTCGATTCGATCAGCCCGACACGCGCTACGCAGGGGCAGAGCGTCAGTGTCACTCTGCGCGGTCTGAATACTCACTGGATAGCGGGATTAACCAAAGCTTCATTCGGCGGCGAAGTCTCTGTAGGAGGCGCGGCGGCGGGCGATTTCGGCCCGATAGATATTATTGATTCAGGCACAGCAACCGCGCAGTTGGTCATCTCGCCGACGGCGGCTCTGGCTCCCCGCACGGTGCGTGTTACGACGACGATATTTTCTCCCGATGAAGTTGAAACCGAAACATTGATTGACGGCTTCATTGTAGGTGCCGCCACGCTGCCAGGCTCAGGCTCATCCACTGTGACGACAATCGCCGGGCTTGCAGGCACGCCGGGCTTTGCGGACGGGCCGCCATCGACAGCGCGGTTCCGCGATCTCGCTGGTATTGCGGTCGGACCTGACGATTCGATCTATGTGGCCGATGCAGGCAATAACAGAATACGTCGCGTTGCCCCCAATGGAACAGTAAGCACCTTAGCAGGCGACGGCAATGCAGGGTTTGCCGATGGGCTGGGAGGAGCGGCGCGATTCAACAACCCCCAGGGAGTTGCAGTAGATGCGAGCGGGGTCGTCTATATCGCCGACTCTTTCAATAATCGCATCCGCCGCATAGCTGTTGACGGCACTGTTACAACTCTCGCGGGAAACTCCGCATCAGGCTTTCAGAACGGCCAGGGCACACAGGCTAGATTTAATGCCCCGCGCGGAATCGCAGTAGATAATCAAGGCAACATCTACGTAGCAGACACGGGCAATTCAGCAGTCCGCAGCATTACGCCTTCGGGCAACGTGACAACAGTAGCCGGTGACGGCACTATCGGTTCCAGCGATTCCCCCAACGCCCGATTTGATGGATTGACCGGCATTGCCATAGATGGCGTTACGCTTTACATCTATCTTGCCGATACGGGCAATCACCGCATCCGCAGGCTCACGCCTACAGGCGCAGTCATCACCATCGCAGGAGCGGATCGCGGATTCGCAGACGGAACGGCTGCTCAGGCTCGCTTTGCTGAACCGGCGGGCATGGCAATTGATGCGGCGGGAAAGATCGTCGTCGCCGATTCGACAAACTCGCTCGTGCGGTTTGTTGATCCGAACCTTGCAGCAGGCGGGTTGCCGCAAGCAGTGACGACGCTTGCGGGCACGGGAGAGCGCGGGCTGACAGACGGCGCAGGAACCACGGCTCGATTCTTCACCCCCAAAGGCATAGCCGTCAGCCTATCGAGCGCTATCATAGTAGCCGATACAGGCAATCAGGTGCTGCGCAAAATCGCGCTGCCTCCTTCGATCACCTCTATCACTCCCACGCAAGGGCGAGCCGGAAACACCGTGACGATCATCGGAGAACGATTCGACGGTCGCTCTGCGGATCGAAATACAGTTCGCTTCGCACGCTCTGGAGGCGGACAGACCGTCGCGCAGGTGACCTCAGCCAGTCGCACTCAGTTGACCGTTACAGTCCCACAGGATGCCGCGACAGGCATTATCAGCGTCGAGACTGAAGGAGGCACGTCCGCAAGCGCGACCAGTTTCCAGATCATTGCTAACGCGCCCATCATTACGGATTTCAATCCCAAGAGCGGAGAAATAGGAAGCCTCGTCACTCTGACAGGCGCTGCGCTGAAGGCGGAGACGGGGCCGACCGTGGTGACATTCGCAGGCAGCAATAACTCGCGGCTTCCTGCGCTCGTCACACTCGTGAGTCCGACCGAAGTGCGTGCGTTAGTTCCCAACGGAGCGGTGACAGGAGTAATAGATTTGACGAATGCCTTAGGCCGAGCAGTCACCACCACTGCTTTCACAGTGGAGCCGGGGCAGAATAATTATCAAATCACAGTGGCCCCGTCATCTACTTCAGCCGTGCAGCGCGGCAGCGCAACTTACGTCATATTCCTGACCAGCCCGTTTAGCAGTTTCTCTCAGTTAGTAAGCTTGACGGCAACTGGTCTGCCCGCCGGAGTCACTGCTCAATTCAATCCCGCTCAGATCACAGCAGGCGCAAGCTCCACGCTCAGTATCAGTCTGGTAAACGCTGATCTGACGCCAGGCAATTACTCATTCACCATCCGCGCAAGCGGCCTTGTCAATGGGAGCGAGCTTGTCCGCACGGCTTCGGCCACCCTCAACGTTATAGCAGCAGGGCAGACCACGCTCAGCGGACGCGTGTTATCTATAGAGCAAGAACCCATCATGGGAGCGACCGTTTCTCTTGACGGGAAAACCGCCACGACTGATGCGGCGGGGGCATTCCTATTGAGCGGAGTGACAGCCGGTGAGGCTCGCCCGCTGATGGTTGATGGCCGCACCGCTTCTGCGCCAAATCGCACATATCCGGTTATCATCGAGCCTGCGGCGATTGTCGCAGGGCAGGCCAACGTAGTCCCATACACTTTCTATTTGCCGCCAATAGACACGCAGTACGAAGTGGATGTAGTGCCCGGTCAAATCACATCATCTACAAACCCGCGAGTGCCGGGCTTGCAGATGATGATTCCGGCAGGAGCGAACCTTCGCAACCGGGACGGGTCTCCGGTGGCGAGAGTGTCAATCACGCCGCTTGCGATAGACCGCACGCCAGCGCCTTTGCCGTCGAGCGTAGGGACGAACATAGTCTACACGAGCCAGCCCGGAGGGGCGCTTACAGACATTGCCATACCGGTGATCTATCCGAATCTGGCCGGAGCAGACCCGGGCACACGAATCGAGTTGTATGCGTTCAACCACGACACGGTGGAGTGGTACGTGTACGGCTTCGGCAGAGTCAGCGCAGACGGGCGCACGATTGCGCCTGAGATAAACCCGGCCACAGGCAGGTCTTATGGGCTGATAGATTTCTCGTGGCACTTCCCGAACGCCGCGCCCGATGGCAATCCCAGCGACGATGATTGCGGTAACCAGACCAACAATACAGTCGATCTCTCGACCGGCCTAAAGATAGAGAAGACGACAGACATCTCATTTGGCGGAGCGCGCGGCGGACTGGAACTGACGCGCACTTACACGAGCGACCTGGCTGGATTGTGTGACACGTGCCCGTTCGGTCGAGGCGCTACTCATAACTACGACATACGTCTGACCGGCGCTTTTCAGTCGGGCGGCGCGGGGCGCGTAGTGTTTCCAGAACAAAGAACCGGCAGATTGTTTAGCTACGTCCGCACGGATGCGGACGGCTCGCTTGTTTTCTCTACTACTGCAACCAGCACGCAACTCGGCGACATAGTTAGAAAGCTCGTCAACGGCACTTTTGAATATCGGTATGCGGACGGAAACCTGATGCGCTTCAATTCAAGCGGCAGATTGACTGCGATAGTAGACCGCAACAACAACACGACCGCCTTCACCTATACAGGGTCGAATCTCACTAACATCACCGACGCCGTAGGCCGCTCGATCAGTCTGCAGTATGACTCATCTAACCGCATCACGAAGGCGACCGATCCTCTGGGACGCATGTGGCAGTACACATACGAAGGAACGCCCGGAGTGGCAGGAGCGCCCGGGCTGACGACTGTGACCGATCCTCTAGGCAATGTCGTTCGCTACACCTATTCAACCGGGGGCCGCCTGGCTTCGGTCACAGACAAGCGTGGAATAGTATCGAAGCAGATTACATATGACGGCAGCGGGCGTGTGATAGAGCAGAGATTTCCTGCGGGAGGGTTCGAGCAGTACGCCTATTCGTTGTCAGGCATTACTGTCACTTCCATTACCGTCACTGACTCGCTTGGCCGAAGCATGAGCAAGCGGTTCAACGCCAGCGGGTATGTTACAGGGATGACCGATACGCTGGGGCAAAGCTCGCGCATCGAACGCGACATCACAACCAACAAACCCGTTTCAACAACAGGCCCGTGCGGGTGCGGGGAAGCCACGCGGCAGTTCGATGCAAAGGGCAATCCCACCGCTGCTACTGACCGGCTGGGCCAGACGACGATGTTCGAATACGATCCTGTCTTCAATAACATCACGAAGATAACTGACAAGCTTAGCCGTGTGACGCGGCTTGCTTACGACTCACGCGGGAATCTTATCTCGGTTACTGACGCGTTGAACCAGACTACGACTCTCGCTTATGACGCGTTCGGACAATTGATCACCAGCACTGATCCGTTAGGGCACATCAAGCGATTCGAGTACGACGCATTCGGCAGCATGGTCGCGATAGTTGATCCGCTGGGCAATCGAGTTACGATTGCCTACGATCAGGTGGGGAGGCCGTTGAGCACTACTGATCCGCTTGGCCGACACATAAGCCAAGTGTACGACGCGTTGGACCGCGTCATATCGAAGACGGATTCGGCAGGCGCGACAAGCTCTTTCGCTTATGACCCAAATGGAAATCTGCTCACGGCGACTGATGCGCTCCTTCGTCAGACAAGGGCGACTTACGATGCAAAGAACAGGCTGACAGCCATAAGCGATGCCATTGGCCGCGTAGGCAGAATCGAGTACGACAACGAGGACCAGATTACCTCGCTCATTTCGGCATCAGGCCGCACAGTCCTTTACGGCTATGATTTCCGGGGACAGGTGACCAGGTTCACCGATCCGCTTGGCGGCATCGTCCGTATTGCTTACGACAACAGAGGCAACATCACGACTGTAACCGACAAGCGCGGCTTCACAACCACGTATAGATACGACGATTTGTATCGCCCGATTGAGAAGCGAGATCCGCTGGGCCGCTCCTCTACTACCACCTATGACGCGGCGAATAACATAGTCCGTAGCATTGATCGGTTGGGTCGTCAGACCACGATGACCTACGATGCTTTGAACCGGTTCAGCAGCGCGACCTACGCGGACGCGGTGGTTACCTACGCGTATGATGCTGCGTCCAGACCCACAAACGTCAATGACAGTCAATCAGGGTCCATTCAATGGACCTATGACGCCGCAGACAGGCTTCTCTCTGAGACGACACCAGCCGGCACTGTCAGCTACGCATATAATGTCGCAAGCCAGCGAGTTTCGATGACCGCCGCAGATCGGTCTGCTGTGAATTACAGCTATGATGTGGCGGGCAGGCCCCGCACAATCGCGCAGGGAGTCGAGACGTTCACTTATTCCTATGATGTCTTGTCGCGGCTTGCGTCCCTCCAGCGGCCAAACGGAGTAACGACTTCTTATGACTACGACCAGGTCAATCGGCCTACGCGACTGTTGCACTCTGGACCAGCGGGCCAGGCCATCGAAGATTACAGATACAGTTACAACACAGACAACGAGATTACCGCGATAACATCTGTCGCGTCGGCGCACTTGCTGCCAGCGGCGAGCACTATCACCGCCGCCGATGGGACTAATCGAGTAGCTCAGTTTGGCGCTACGAGCCTTACCTTTGACGCGCGCGGTCAAACAACGTCGAGGACGGACGGGCAGGGGGCTACGACCTTCGAGTGGGATGCACGCGGGAGGCTGACTCGCGCGACGCCTCCGGGCGGCGGAAGTGTCAGCTATGGCTACGACGCCGCAGGCAGACTCGCAAGCCGACTCGCTGGTGGAGTGACGACCGGTTTTCTTTATGACGGAACAGACATCGTACTCGACCGGAGCAGCGACGGTTCGGCGGTCGATTATCTGAATGGCCCGGGAATTGATAACAAGCTCCGGCAGACGAAGGCCGGATTTGGGCCTCTCTACTTCCTTCAGGACCATCTCGGGAGCACTGTGGGCCTGACGGATTCTCAGGGGTTTGTCACGGAGCGAATGCAGTACGAAGCCTTCGGGAACGGCGCGGGCAGCGCGCTGACGCGCTATGGATTCACGGGAAGGGAGCGTGACGCGACGACCGGGCTGATGCATTACCGCGCACGCTGGTACGACCCCGCGCAAGGGCGCTTCCTGACTGAAGACCCGATCGGGTTTGACGACGGGCTCAACGTGTATACATACGCGATGAACAACCCGCTGTCGTTCTTCGACCCGAGCGGCCTTTCATTCGGTACATTCGTGGAAGGCTTCCTTGAAGGGTTCGCGGTTGGAGGCATCCTCGGTTACCTGACCGCTGCGGCGATGGCGGCCACAGGCGGCATTGGCGCTGCGATCATACTTGGCGTTTCGCTAGGTCTGAGCGCCGCTGCGCTCTATGCGGCAATCGACGAGCTAATGAACGGGAACCTGTGCCCGGATGAGCGCGACCGGTTGATCGGCCAGTTGTTAGGCGGGTTGATAGGAGGTCTGCTCGGAGGGGCCGCCGGGGCCGGGCCTAGAGGCGGGGGCGGGCCTAGAGGCGGGGGCGGGCCTAGAGGGGGTGGCTCCGGACCTGAAACCGGCCCTGCGCCTGGCCCGAAGCCGGGAGGGCCGAAACCTACACCGAAGTTCCAACCGCCTACGAATCCGCCGCAGATGCCCCCCTCGGAGATTCCTCCCGGATGGAGGGTTCGACCGATGCCGCCGACGGAACAGTACCCTAACGGTTATTGGAAGCTTGAAAAGCCGATGAGTGATGGAAGCTGGCAGCCGATTGATCCCAGCACTATGAAGCCGGGCGGTCGTCCACAAACACACGTGCCATTTCCTCCTCCGTGATAACATCGAGGCTGATAGATATGTATGGATTACCTGAAGATTTCGATGGAGCATTTTTTGTGGGCCGCTCTCTGGAACTCGTGTGCTTTAGCGAGAACCAAGTCTCTCTTTATTTTGAAGGCGACATTAGCATAACCATCGAGAGTTCGTTTTCACACCAGAAGGACTCAACTGAATCGAGCGGTCAGGTTGTGAATGTCCCGGCCTTGGAATCTGACCTTATGCAGTTGCTGGGTCAGTCAGTCACGGAAGTATCAGCTAGTAGGGATGGAACTCTGGTCTTGACGTTTACAAACGGACACGTGTTTAAGTGCTTCGACGATTCCCGTCAGTTTGAGTCATATCACATCAAGCGCGGAGCAATCGAGATACACGTTTAGGCAACGTCTCGCAACTTCACCTGCTTAGAACTTTTAACCGGCGGGCGAAGGTTCGAGTCCTTCACGGATCACTTAATGAATCAAATATTTCGAGTCGCTTTCAGGGCGGCTCTTTTTGTTTTCCTTACCGTTCCTTTATAGTAAGGCGATGTTGTATCGCGTAGCGTTTTAGTAATTTAACTAACAATGAGAGCGTTCGTTTATGTTTAGTTTTAAACTGCTGATTTTACAGATAGGAATCATTCTTATTGCCGTGCGGCTCGTTGGCTCGTTGTTTCGCAAGATTCATCAGCCCCGTGTGGTCGGCGAGATGTTCGCAGGAATTATGCTTGGCCCTTCTCTGCTGGGCCGTTTAGCTCCTGATTTATCTGCCGCCCTTTTCCCGCCCGACAGCCTTGGCTATCTGAACGCATTGAGCCAGGTGGGGCTTTTGCTGTTTATGTTTCTGGTCGGCATGGAGATTGACTTGAAACAGTTGAGCAAGCTCGGTCGCACGGCAGTCACGACAAGCCACGCCAGTATAATCGTGCCTTTCATACTTGGCTTCCTTATGGCCTTCTACCTTTACCCAAGACTTTCCGATCAGAGCGTCCACTTCACAAGCTTCGCTCTGTTTATGGGCGCGGCCATGAGCGTTACGGCTTTCCC
Organism: Blastocatellia bacterium; assembly: GCA_963726785.1. Lineage (GTDB taxonomy): Bacteria > Acidobacteriota > Blastocatellia > UBA7656 > UBA7656 > DATEKX01. The sequence goes on along the minus strand of CAVSDJ010000010.1, from coordinate 506,577 downwards.
CGTACTGGCTCGCATTCTGATAGAACGCAATATGATTCGTACCAGCGTAGGGGTAGTGGCGATCACCTGCGCGGCAGTAGACGATGTTACGGCGTGGTGCATACTGGCTGGCATCATTGTGATAGTCCGTTCTTCAAGCCAGGAGTTGCCTATATGGTTGATTTTGATCGGCCTCGGCGCATTCATTTTTATTATGTTGCTGGTCGTGCGGCGCAGCCTGGGAAAACTTGCGGTGCTTTATGAAAGGCGAGGCAGCCTGACACACGAAAGCATCGTCGTGATTCTACTGCTCGTGCTGGCATCGGGTTGGATAACAGAATCTCTCGGCGTTCACGCATTGTTCGGGGCCTTCCTGGCCGGTACCTCCATGCCCAGACACCACGAATTGCTACAAGAGATTTCACGGAAATTCGAGGCCCTGGTGGTTGTGCTGCTTTTGCCGCTCTATTTTGCTTTCACGGGATTGCGCTCAAGCATATTCCTGATTACAGGCGTACAGATGTGGTTATACTGCGCGGCCATCATCGCGCTCGCAGTTATCGGCAAACTGGGCGGTTCGATGATTACGGCCAGACTCAACGGTCTGCCCTGGCGCGAAGCCGCAGCCATAGGCATTCTGATGAACACTCGCGGGCTGGTTGAATTAGTCATTCTCAACATCGGCCTTGATTTAGGAATTCTCTCTCCTGCGCTATTCTCCATGATGGTATTAATGGCTCTCATCACTACGATGATGACCACGCCTTTGCTGACATGGGTCTACCCTGAGCACCTCGCTCATCAACGAGTTGACAATGAGCAAGCCTGAGAACAAATGTAAAAATTTGTCTTCGCTTCTCTACACAAGTGGATTTTAATCTTTAGTCTGCATTATAGTTTTCTATACGCTTCGGTGCTCATCTGCAATTAGCGCCGAAGCGTTTTTAAACAAGGGAGAGCAGTAAGGTTAATGTCACACAATCTCGATACGCCCGGGAATTCCGGCACAAGCGCGAATCTGCCAACGATACAGATAACGACAGATGCGACGAAGACCACAACCGAAGTCGGCAATTATTTTGTCTCTACCTATCCGCCGTTTTCGCAGTGGAAACCGGAATATATTCCGCGCGCAATCGAAGCGCTCGACGCAGCCTCCGCGCACCGAAGACCCGCTCGGCCTTTATCTTCACATCCCGTTCTGCCGCAAGCGATGCAAGTTTTGTTACTTCAAAGTCTATACGGACAAGAACGCCTCCGAGATAGAGCTTTATCTCCAGGCGCTCATCAAAGAGAATGAAATCTATAGCCGCACAAACGCTTTTCAAGGTCGGCAACTGCGATTCGCCTACTTCGGCGGCGGCACGCCTTCATACATCAGCGAGAAGCAACTCAATAACCTCGTCGAAGGTCTCAACCGCCATGTAAGCTGGGACAACGCCGAAGAAGTCACGTTCGAATGCGAGCCGGGCACGATCAGAAAATCGAAGCTCGAAACGCTCAAAGCGATGGGCGTCACCCGACTCAGTCTCGGCATCGAGCATTTCAATGACGACATACTGGAAGCGAACGGCCGCGCTCATCTTTCGCCAGAGATTTATCAGGCTTACGCATGGGCGCGCGAAGTTGATTTCCCGCAAATCAACATTGATTTGATCGCGGGCATGATGGGCGAATCGGAAGATCACTGGCGCGACACCGTGCGGCGCGCGATTGAACTTGAGCCTGATTCAGTGACCATCTATCAGATGGAACTTCCTTACAACACGGTCATCTCGCAAGACATGATCAAGAAGGGACTTTCGTCGCCGATTGCCGATTGGCCTACGAAGCGGCGATGGGTAGATTATGCCTTCGAGCAATTTCAGGAGCGCGGCTACAGGGTCGCGAGCGCCTACACGCTGGCGACGACGAAGAAGCCTTGCCGCTTCATCTACACCGACGCGCTCTGGCACGGCGGCGATATGATAGGGCTCGGCGTGTCGTCATTTTCACATTTCGGCGGAGTCAATTTTCAGAATGCTCCGCAGGTCGAAGATTATGTGCGCGTGCTCGATACTGATGAACTGCCACTATGGCGCGCGCTGCCTCTGACGCCGAAGCAGAAGCTCATCCGCGAGATGATTCTGCAACTCAAGACCGGCTCGATTGACACGGAGTATTTCAGCCGGAAATTCGGCGTCGATGTCTGGCAGGAGTTTCATCCTGTTTACGAGCGACTGGAAAAAGAAGAGTTGCTCGAACGCAAAGAGGCGAAAATCGAGCTCACCAGACGTGGATTGCTGGAAGTTGATCATTTTCTCTCCGAATTTTTTGAACCTGAATTGAGATCTGTTCGGTATGTCTAATATGGAAATCAAAACAAATGGGTATGACGTAATCGTAATGGGCGGCGGCCCTGCCGGCAGCACTGTTGCCAGCTGCTCGCCCGCGAAGGCCGCAAGGTTGTTCTCTTCGAGAAAGAAGAATTCCCGCGCCATCATATAGGCGAATCGCTGATGACCGACACTTACTGGACGTTCGAGCGAATGGGCTTTCTGGAAAAGATGAAGGCAAAGCCCGTTCGTCCGCAAATACAGCGTCCAGTTTGCAAACCCTGCGGGCAAAGAATCGCGCCCTTTTTATTTCTTCGAGGCCAATCATCACGAGAGCGCCGTCACCTGGCAAGTGACCCGCGCTGTCTTTGACAAGATGCTGATAGAGCACGCCGAAGAACAAGGCGCGCAAGTGTATCAAGGCACGCTGGTCAAGCAGGTGCTCTTTGATGGCGACCGCGCCACGGGCGTCGAAGTGCAGATGAAGGACGGCACGACTCAGCAGTTCTCCGCAAATGTCGTCGTTGATGCGACCGGGCAAAGCGCGATGCTGTCGAACAAATTCGGCTGGCGCGTGCGCGATCCGAAACTGAAGAAGGCCGTGCTCTTTTCCTACTTCAAAGGCGCGCATCGCGAGCCGGATCTGAACGGCGGCGCGACGCTCGTGCTGCGCACAGAGCGAGGCAGCAACGGCTGGTTCTGGTATATCCCGCTCGAAGACGACATCACGAGCGTCGGCATCGTCGCCGACCCTGAATATCTGGTGAAAGGTCGCGGCCAGGACCTTGCGAAGATATTTGAAGAAGAAGATCGAGAAATGTGAGCCGTGCCGCCGCCGCGTGGCCGGGGGCGAGCGCGTAGATAAGATTTACTCGATCCTCGATTATTCCTACCGCTCGATGCAGTACGCCGGAAATGGTTTCATTCTTATCGGCGATGCGTATGGCTTTCTTGATCCGATCTATTCTTCGGGCGTGTTGCTGGCGTTCAAGATGGCTGAACTCGCCACCGACGCCATTCACGATGCTTTCAAAAACAACGATTTCTCTGGCGAGCGACTCGGCCAATTTAAGATCAAGTTGGATAACGGCATCGAGTCCATGCGCAAGCTCGTGCATGCTTTCTATGCCGAGGACTTCAGCTTCTCGCAGTTCCTCAAGAAAAATCCTGAGCAGCGCGTAAACATCATCAACCTTCTGATCGGTGATGTTTTCAAGCAGGGCGTGGACGACATCTACGGACCGATGGCAGAGTTCGCAGAGATTCCGCCGCCGCTTTACGAGCAAATTGCCGCTTCTGAATCCAATGGCAATGGGCACAGGAAGGCAAAGCCGCAGGAAATACTCTCGGCAAAATATATGGACTATGACGACCGCGCCGCCGCTCAGGAATCGAAAGAACCCTGATTGCTTGTAGGGGCGACCACAGAGGGTCGCCCCTACAAGCAATCAAATTTCGATCAAAAAGCAGGATTGGAACAATTGAGGCGTAGCCACCGTTTGTGCCAACGGTATTTCTGTACGTTCGAGTGAAGAACTTTCACTAATAAAGAAAGGCTGCTGTGAAAACAAAAAAATTATTTTCTCTCTTTATACTACTGCTCCTGTTGCCGCAATCCATGGCCTATGGTCAGAATCATCGAGCTTCCATTCGCGGCACTCTCAGCGACGCTTCGCAAGCGCGACTTTCGGGCATACCGATAAAACTGGTTCTTATTGATTCGGGCGAGGTGCGAACTGCCACGAGCAGTGATAACGGTGAATTTACCATCTCTTCGCTCGCGCCCGGCTCGTACCGCCTTGAAGTCGAACAGACCGGTTATAAAAAATACATTCAAGCAGTAACGCTTAAGGTTAATCAGGAATTGCGCGTAGACGTATCGCTCGAAGTCGGCCCTCTGGCTGAACAAGTTGTCGTAACTGCGCCTCAGGCTCCGTTGAAAAAAGATTCTCCGGCGATTGGCACCGTAATCGAAAATCGCCAGATTACGCAGCTACCCCTTGATGGACGAAATTTTCTGGAACTCAGCCTGCTCGTTCCCGGCGCAGTGCCCGCGGCCCCCGGTTCGGCGGGCTCGGTGCGCGGAGACTTCGCGCTGAATGTGAATGGACAGCGAGAAGACTCGAACAATTTCCTGCTGGACGGAGTCTACAACGTTGATCCGAAACTCAACACGTTCGGCGTGAAGCCGCCCGTAGACGCTATCCGCGAATTCGAGATGCTTACGAGCACCTATGACGCTTCTTTCGGTCGCAATGCCGGAGCGCAAGTCAATGTTGTTTTGAAATCCGGCTCGAATTCTTATCACGGCACCGCATACGAATTCTTCAGAAACGCCGTTTTAGATGCGCGCAATTTCTTTGCGCCCGCCGATCAAAAAGACCCTCGCTATCAGCGCAACCAGTTCGGCTTTTCATTCGGCGGCCCCATAATTAAAAACAAGACTTTCTTTTTTGCCGATTACGAAGGCACACGAATTCGCGAAGGCATCACTCGCGTCACGAACGTTCCCACGCTCGCCGAACGCGCGGGAGATTTTTCGCAGAGCCTTTTCGCCCCGCCGGTCATTCCGGGCCTGGGCTTCCCTTTTCCCGGCAACAAGCTTCCGGCAGAAGCCATCAATCCCATCGGGCGAGCAATCGCGGCGCTTTATCCCGCGCCGAATCGCAACGTTGCTTTTGGAAATTTCGTCTCGTCACCCATCTTAAGAGACCGCAACGATCATTTCGACGTGCGCATAGATCATGTGTTTAGTAATTCGTCTCAACTGGCAGTCAGATACAGTTTTGCAGACCGTGACCTCTTCGAGCCGTTTTCGGGTCCGACTTTCGCTTCTGTTCCGGGCTTCGGCAACCAGGTTCCGAAACGCGGCCAGAATTTCATGATAGGCGAAACTCATATCTTCTCTAGCGCCCTGGTCAACGAAGTGCGCTTTGCATTTAACCGTGTGGCTGGTTCTGTGCTTCAGGAAAGTCAAGGAACCAGCATCAATAATCGGGTGGGACTGCCTGAGCTTTCGAGCAATCCGAGAGATTTCGGATTGAGCTTTATAACGATCACGGGCTTTTCAGACCTCGGCGACGAATTCAACAATCCACAGCAAAGCGTCACCAACACGTTTCAGGTACTCGACAATCTCAGCTACGCGCGCGGCAGGCACCTCGCAAAATTCGGATTCGATTTTCGCGCCATGCAGCAGAATGCCTTCCGCGATGTTCAATCGCGCGGCTTCCTGACTTTCTCGTCTCAAGCGCCGTTAACAGGCAACGCTCTTGCGGATTTATTGCTCGGCCTTCCGATTACTACAGGAGGCGCGCGCCTGGATAATCATCAGCATCTCAGAGGTGAAAGTTACAATTTTTATGTCACCGACAGTTTCCGAATCAGGCCGAATCTGACGCTCTCATTCGGACTGCGATATGAATACAACTCGCCGCCGGTTGACCCCGAAGACCGCGCTAATCTCTATGACCCGGCAACGCAGTCGCTCGTGCGTGTAGGCACGAATGGTGTGCCGCGCAGCGGTTACGAGCCGGACAGAAACAACTTTGCGCCGCGACTCGGACTCGCGTGGACACTGGGGAGCAAAGGCGATACTGTCGTGCGCACGGGCTACGGCGTGTACTACGACCAATCGGCGCTGGCTCCGAGCGAAGGGCTTTACTTCAATCCTCCGTTCTTCAATTTGCAAGTGTTCTTCCCGCTTCAAGGACTGCCGCTATTGCTCAGCGACCCGTTCCCGGCAAACTTCCCTTTCCAATTTCCCAGTTCGGCTTTTGCATTTCAGCGCGACCTCAGAACTCCTTACGTGCAACATTGGAATGCGAGCATCCAACGGCAATTGGGCAAGAGCCGGATGCTGGAACTGGCTTATGTCGGAAGCAAAGGAACCAAGCTGATAACTGCGCGCGACATAAATCAGCCCGGGGCAAGCCCCGCGCCTGTAAACCTTCGCCCTGTGCCGCAGTTCTCTGACATAACGTTCGAGGAATCGAGCGCCAATTCCAACTATAACAGTCTTCAAGTCAGGTTCGAGCAGCGGCTCGATTTCGGGCTTTCAATCCTGTCGTCTTATACGTTGGCAAAATCAATTGACAACGCGTCGAGCTTTTTCTCAAGCGCGGGCGACCCGAATTTCCCGCAGGACAGTTTCAACACCAGAGCCGAAAGAGGCCGCTCGAATTTCGACGTGAGACATCGCTTTTCGTTCAGCTACGGTTACGATCTTCCGTTTGGCAAAGGGCGTTCGATGCTCGCAGACAATGGCGTGCTTACGACCTTGCTTACGGGTTGGCAGACTTACGGGATAGTGACATTGCAGAGCGGTCGCCCGTTCACGGTCGCGCTGCTTTCAGAGATTGACAACAGCAACACGGGCCGATCAAATCTCGGCTTCGGAGCCAATGATCGCCCTAACGTTATTGGTGACCCGAGCCTTTCTCATCGCACGCCCGATCAATGGTTCAACACGGCGGCGTTCGCTTTTTCGCCCTTTGGCACGTTTGGGAATGCGGGCAGAAATATTCTCGATGGGCCGGGATTTCAAAACGTCAACGCATCGCTGATGAAGACCACGAGGCTGAAAGAGGGGTTGGATTTGCAATTCCGGGCAGAGGCTTTCAATTTGTTCAATCATCCGAACTTCGATTTGCCTGATAACTTCCTGGGGTCTCCGACTTTTGGCCGCATCCTGTCGGCCCAAAGCCCGCGTCACATTCAATTCGGATTGAAGCTGCTGTTTTAGAAAAGAAGATTCACCGCAGAGACGCAGAGGACGCAGAGATTACGCAGAGGATTATTCTTTCTCTGCGCCGCCTCTGCGTCCTGCGGCGTCTCTGCGGTGAACTGTCTTAAAGGCTATTTACCGTTCAAATTATAACAAGCCATCTGGGTTTGATTGCGGACGAGCAAACGGCCATCGGCTATGGCAGGATAATTCCACGTCTTTCCTTCTATCGCTGCGAACTTCGCCACCTCTATGTGCTGGTCAGGGGTTGCTTTAACAAGCGCCAGTTCCCCCTGATCGCTAATAACAATCAAGTGACCGCTCGCTAGTAACAATTGACCGTAGCCATATCGACCGCCTTTCCATTTGCGCTCTCCTGTTTCAACATTGAGGCAGGTCAGAATGCCTTCATCAAGTCCGTAGACGTAGCCGTCATGGATGACAGAGCTATTAAACTTGTTCTTCATCAAATTGTTTTCCCATATCTTTCGAGCTTCAAAGCTCGTGCCGTTGCTGCTGATTTCGACCAGCGCGGCTCCCTTGCCGTAACCGGCAGATATGAAAAAGCGATTCTTATCAAGCACAACCGGCTGCGAGATGGTTATCTGCGCGTCCCAAGGATAGCTCCACAATAACGATCCGTCCGAGATTTCAAGCCCGACTATGCGGTTGGCACTGACGACGATGATCTGTCGTTTTCCTGCAAGAGTGACGAGCATGGGAGAGGTGTATCCCGCACGATCGTTGAGCGATTTCCAGACCGGCGCTCCTGTGTGCTTGTTATAGGCGACTACGGATTTTCCTGACGTGCCTCCGGGAAGAACTATCACTTTGTCGTCAACGATCAGCGGAGCGCCCGACATGCCCCACTGAAGATTTTGCGCTCCGTTGTCCGACAGTATATTCTTCGACCAGATCAGCTTGCCCGTCTTGGCTTCAATACAGCGAAGCTCGCCCACAGCGCCCAGAGCATAAATACGGCTCGTATCCCACGTGGGGGTAGCGCGCGGGCCGTCTCCGCCCATTGATTCGACGAACTCCGCATCCCATGCGTTTGTCCATAGCTCTCGCCCTGTCTCGATATCGTAGGCAGTAGCGACTTCCTGTTTACGCCTCTGCTCGATGGTAAAGGCAGTGCCATCAGCTACGACGAAAGATGCGTAGCCGCCTCCGATTGGCTGTTTCCACATCGGAGTCAGTCCTTGCGCAGGCCATTGGGTCAGGATGTTTGATTCGTCATAATGGCCATCCTGAGCGGGGCCGCGAAAGTTTGTCCAGTAATTCCGAACCAACTTCGCAGGGGCTTTTGCAGCAGAGTCAATTGCGAGATTCATTCGCGTTGCCATTGCTGTTGGCATTGACACTTACGGCAGTGGGGGTTTCCGCGTTTTGACCTGCGGCTGGCGCTTTCTCGCGCTGTTCGGCTCGCTGTCGCTCAAGCTCCGCGTAATGAGCATCCGTGTTGGGAGGCGTAATATTGCTGCCACCGAAAAAGAAATAGATGTAGGCAGCACTGAGCGCGACAATACCCAATGAGCCGAATACTTTTTTGCCTGTTTCCGTATCGCGGTTCAGCCAGAGCAACACCAGCCCGACGGGCGGTAAAAGAAGCGATGCCAGAATTATTACTTTTGATGATTGAGACCAACCGGTTGATGACATAGAAGCTCACCTCATATTTATTTGCTCCTAAAGCATACAACAAGCCGGGGGTGACTATTAGTCTTTTATTTGTAAATTTTCGTAACGGATTGTCGTATCGGGGCCGCGTTAGCGGCTGATTGACTGTAGCCGTGTACTTCAGTGCACGGAAAGCGTGTTCATAATAAATCACGTCGCGTCAGCGACGATTGAACTGATACTCAATCGTCGCTGACGCGACGTGAAGGTCTAATCACAAATTCTACCGTGCACTGAAGTACACGGCTAAACTCACCTGCCGCTACGCGGCTTAATTCTTCAGCCCTTGCTTTTCGCCTGATTGCTGATGCAGTAGAGATTCTTTTCGCCGCGAATGAAAATTCGCCCCTGCGAAATTGCAGGCGAAGTGTATATCGGTTCGCCCAGCGAATTCGTTCTGATCACTTCATATGTCGGCCCGGCCTTCAATACGAAAGTGTCGCCGTCTTCGCTCGTAAGCATTATCTTCCCATCGAACGCTACGGGCGATGCCATGAACTTTGCAGGCACAGGGACGCGGCTGCCTTCGTATTTAACCTCACCCGTTTTAACATCCAAACAGGTCAGGAGCCCCGCATCCGTCATCAGATATACGTAATCGCCATAAAGGATCGGCGACGGCACATATGCGGTGCCTTTCGCATACTTCCAGAGGATGTTGGGCGAATCAGTTATGTCGCCGCTGCCGCCGAGCCTGATCGCCATTGCGCGCTTTGCCTGACTGCCTGCTGAAAATATCGCGATGTCGCCGCTCACGACAGGCGTAGGAATCGCGTGGCTTTCGACTCCCTTACACTTCCACAACTCTTTGCCCGTCGCCGGATCATAAGAGACGATTGATTCAGACCCGCTGACTATAAGCTCAGAGCGCTGCGCCGTCTTGACCAGCACGGGAGTCGCCCAGCTTGCGTGGTTTTTGCGCGGCGTCTTCCAGACTTGTTTGCCGGTCTTTTTGTCGAGCGCGACGATGTATGACGTATCGCCCATGTCTTGATCGGCTGTAAGGATGACTAAGCCTTCGACCAGCATCGGAGAAGCGCCCGCGCCCATTCCGAGTTGAGGAATGCCGCCGAGAGTTTGCTTCCAGATTTGATTGCCTTTGAAGTCGTAGCAGTAAATCCCTTCGGAACCGAAAAAGGCATAGACGCGACTTCCATCCGTCACCGGAGTCGGTGATGCATATGTGTTTCGCTTGTGACGATGATCGAAAACAGGGCCGTCATAGGCGGTCTTCTCCCAGAGCACTTTGCCTTTGTCTGCGTCCACGCATATCACCTTGAACGCATAGCTGTGATCGGAACCGACCCAGTCAGGGTGCTTGAACTCTTCTTTCCCTATCATGTGCTTGAAAGGCTTTGCATCAGGCACAACCGGCCCTTCGATTGAAGTGGTGAGAAATACACGGTTACCCCAAACGATGGGCGAAGAATGGCCGTAACCGGGGATGGGCGTCTTCCACTGAACGTTTTTTGTGCTGCTCCATTCCGTAGGAAGATTCTTCTCTTCGGATACGCCCTGGCCCGACGGCCCGCGCCATTGCGGCCAGTTCGAGCCTCCACTCGATGCATTAACGAGCGGCGAAAACAAAGTGGACATCGCGAGCAGACAAGCTACAATCGCGCATCGAACATTAAAAGAAAATCGCTTCATTATCTTCTCCCTCTTTATCGGTTAACTGATGGGTCTCACCACTATTTCCCAGCTTCATTGCTGATGCAATAGAGATTCTTCTCTCCGCGAATGAATATCTTTCCGCCAGCGGGCGCGGGAGTAGAGTATATTGGCTCGCTTATTGAATTCGTGCGTAGCACTTCGTGAGCCAGTCCCGCCTTGACTACAAAGGTGTCGCCGTCTTCGCTTGATATAAGTATCTTCCCGTCAAATGCCACAGGCGATGACATGAATGTGGCAGGCACGGGAACTCGCCCGCCTTCATATTTCACTTCGCCCGTTTTAGCATCAAGACAGGTGAGAATGCCTTTGTCCGAAATCAAATATATGTAGTCGCCATAAAGAATCGGCGACGCGACATAGGCCGTGCCCTTCTCGTATTTCCAGACAATATTCGGCGTGCCTGTTATATCACCGGACCCGCCCAGTCTTATTGCCATGGTGCGCTTGGCAGGATACCCGGCTGTTATGAACACCATATTGTGGCCTACGAGCGGCGTGTGAATCGCATTGCTTTCGACTCCTTTACACTTCCACAACTCACGGCCTGTCGCCGGATCATAAGAGATGATCCATTCATTGCCATTCGTGACAAGCTCCATGCGCTGCGCGGTCTTGATCAGTACAGGAGTTGACCAGCTCGCTTGAACTTTTCGAGATATTTTCCAAACTTGTTTGCCGCTCTTTTTGTCTACGGCAACGATAAATGACTTCTCGCCGTTGTCTTCGTCGCACTGCAATATGACCAGATTTTCATACAGCACAGGAGACGTGCCGGTTCCCATGCCAAACGTTGCGATTGCGCCAAACGATTGCTTCCAGATTTGATTGCCTTTGAAGTCGTAACAGTACAGACCTTCCGAGCCAAACCACGCATACACATAACGACCATCCGTTGCCGGAGTGGGCGCGGCATAAGAGCTTTTCTTGTGCCGGTCGTCATAGACCTTGCCTTCATAAGCTGTCTTCTCCCATAGAACCTTGCCCGTATCGCTATCTACGCACAGAACCTTGAAGGCGTGACTGCGGTCTGCGCCTACGCTATCGGGATGACGCCACGGCTTGCCTTCATCAATGTGCTCGACCGCTTTGGCTCCGGGCACAACCTGCCCTTCAAGCGATGTCGTCAAAAAAATCCGATTATCCCAAACGATGGGCGAAGAATGGCCGCGACCCGGAATAGGCGTTTTCCACTGAATGTTTTTTGTGCTGCTCCATTCCGTAGGAAGATTCTTCTCTTCGGATACGCCCTGGCCCGACGGCCCGCGCCATTGCGGCCAGTTCGAGCCTTTAGTTGACGCGTTAGTCCGCGAAGAATGGAGCGTCGAAAAAGCGAGTAAACATAAAATGAGAACAAGCGACAGCCTTACATAATAACGGCTCATAGAAAGTCTTTCCTGTTCATGCTGATAAAGTTATTTGGTTGTGGGCACTCGAAAACCTGCAGCAATACTAAAACAGCGACTCCCGTCTGGGCCAGTTCATTTCGCGGATTTGGGCTTCGCTGCGGATTCAGCTATGGCAAAAAACGCTATTCCGCCCGCGCACGAAGATCATCCCATCCGATATCGCGGGCGTAGCCATTAATACTTCGCCCATCGGGTTCGTAGCCATCAACTCATACTTAGGCCCGACCTTGACAACGAAGACATCGCCGTCTTCGCTTGTCAGGTAGAGCTTGCCGTCAGCAGCAACAGGCGACGCGCTATAGGCCCCGCCTTTATCGCCTATGCGCTGTTGATAAATCTTTTCGCCCGTCTTCGCGTTGTAGCAGGACAAGACTCCGTTGTTGTTGCAGGCATAGAAGTAGTCGCCGTAAATAATGGGGGTGGGCATGTAAGTGCCGCCTCGCTGATAACTCCACGCGATGAATTCATTCGAGGTCTTGCCGTCCTTAAGCGTGATGTCTCCGGTTGCGCCGGGACGCACGGCATAGATGGGTTGATTCGGGCGATAGCTGTTGCAGATGAAGATCAAATCATGTCCCGACAATTGGCGTCGTAGCCGTGACTTCAGGATTGCCCGAAAACTTCCACAGTTCTTTGCCCGTCGCGGGGTCGTAGCTGCGAACGGCTTTCGTAGCGTTCGTGATCAATTCGACGCGCGATTTGCCTTCGTATATGGTCGGCGTGCCCCACGAAGGAATCTCTTCGCGCGGCGTCATCCACAATCGCTTGCCGTTGTTGATGTCATAAGCGGCGATGAAAGAGTTCTTCTGCACATCGCATTGCACGATCACCATATTTTTGTAGATGATTGGCGAACTCGCAGTGCCCCACTGATAATCGGGGTCGTAAAACCATCCGCTGTCGAGCACACCGAGGTCTTGTTTCCAGATCAGCTTTCCATTCACGTCGTAGCAATACAGACCTTCCGAGCCGAAGAACGCGACGACATGTTTGCCGTCGGTCGCGGGCGTGGAACTGGCGTGCGTAGCTTTGATGTGGCGTTTGATCTTGGGCACGCCTTCATAAGGCTACCTTGTCCCAGATGATCTTTCCGCTGCGTTTATCAAGGCTGTAGACGCGCCAGGTGTGTGTCGATGTGTCTTTGTCCGAATCAACATCGCCATAAAGCCCGTGACGGAAATATTCATTGCCTTTGCTGCTGACGGCTGTCGTCACGTAAACGCGATCACCCCAGACGACAGGGCTTGAATGCGCGAGTCCGGGTATTGCAGTCTTCCATAAGATGTTGACGGATTTCGTAGCGTCCCATGACGTAGGCGTCGGCACTCCATCGGCTACGCCTGAAGCGTTAGCGCCGCGAAATGCAGGCCAGTTCTGTGTGGCCGTCTTTTGAGCGTTGGCGATTGCCGAAAGGCACAGACATAAAGCATAAAGATAAAATGCGTTTCATAATTAGCTCCTTGCTCGCGAGAACGAGACATTGCCAATTAAGCGTTGTTATTATCTGCTGCTCGGTCTTCTTGAATTCATACGACTCTCCGTCTTGGTTCCACGTGAAGCCGACTACTTTGTCATTTTCCACTTTGAAGGTGATCGTGACGCCGTCGAATTCAATAACAGTGAAAGTATTTTTGTTGTAGGCTCCCATAGTAAAAGGCCGCCGACCCGCCGTGACTTCGGTCAGCTTTCCGTCTTTCACGCCGAAAGTCAGGTCTCCCGCCTTGTCGCTTTTATAGTATCCCGCGTAAGAATTCAAAGTCTCGGCATCCACCTGAAAATTGGCTGGCGGCGGCGGCTGCGCTCCGGCTTTTTTGAGCATTTCGACAACCGCTGCGTGATTTTTCTTTGTAGCTCTGCTCAAAGCAGAAGACAAAGTATCCGGTTTCAAGTCGCCTTTATCGAGCGCGATTTTGACTATTTCGACATTGCCTGAATCTGCCCCCTCGATCAAAGCTCTTTCTTTTCCTTGAGCGCCGCGTTCGAGCAGCAGCTTGACGACTTCAACGTGGCTGTGGCTCAAAGCCCACCCGAGCGGAACTTCTCCGTAGAATGTGTCTTTCACATTCACATCAGCGCCGCGCTCGATCAGCAGCTTGATGAGTTCGACGTGGCCTTTGTCGCAGGCATAAGAAAGAGCCGTTGCGCCGTAATTAGTCTTCGCGTTCACATCCACGCCTTTGTCTAAAAGAGCTTTCACGGCTGCGACGTCTCCCTTTCGAGCGGCGGCGAAGAAATCTTCGTTAAGGCTTTGGGCTAAGGCTGCGACGGGAAGCAGCAATGCGAGAATGATCGAAGCGATTCGTCTGCTGAACATAGTTAGACTTCCTAATGATTCCCCTGTTGGAGATGTTTGAATCTGAATCAGTCGCCGGGCACTGGCGCACTATCAGAAGGGTTACACATACGACTCAGCCTGTAGCGGTTGAGCAATTACGAATTATCACTATACACCCGATCTGGCCGCAACACTGATTGCAATTTTTTACAATTATTGATTCCGCTTTATTCGTAACAATTATAGAACCAATGCGCAATTATAACAGAACGTATTTCGCGCCCGCGAGGTTCTGGGCAGTCTCTGCTTGACTCAAGCAATCGCAACATAATATCTTGAGATTATAGGAGTCAAGCACTGTTTTGCTATCAGTGGAAGAATTGAGTTGCTAGTTTTGTAGCCTACAAATGCGAACTCTAGATCAGTGCGCCGAGTTGAAAAGAATAATTATGGACGTAATTCATACCAAGTACCTTGCCATTCTTTTGCTTCTACTTTTTCTGGTTTCTTCGGCCCACACGGCTTCGGCGAATGACTGGCCGGAGTGGCGAGGGCCTGCGCGCAATGGCGTCTCGGCTGAGAAAGGGCTTCCGACTCACTGGTCGCCCAAAGGCGAGAACCTGGCGTGGAAGGTTCCCTACGGCGGGCGGTCAGCGCCTATTGTGATGGGCGACCATGTCTTCCTGCAAAACCCTGCCGGTAAGGGCGACTCGCTTCAAGAGCGCGTGATGTGCTTCAACGCGGACACTGGAAAGGTAGTCTGGGAATATCGCTTCAACATCTATCAGAGCGACGTGCCGGCTCACCGCGTTGGGTGGGCATCGCCTGTCGGCGACCCTGCTACCGGAAATGTTTATGCGCTCGGCGGCGGCGGAACCTTGCTGGCTTTGTCCAAAGATGGAAAGCCGATCTGGGAACGCTCGTTGGGAGAGGAGTTCGGATTATGGACGACTCACGGCGGGCGCACAGTATCGCCGATCATTGACGGCGATCTGGTGATAATCAGCGGCATCACTGAAAACTGGGGAGATAATGCAGAGCGAAGATTCCGCTTCATGGCTTTCGATAAGAAGACGGGGCAGACAGTTTGGGTCAGTACACCCGGCGCGCGTCCCTTCGACACCACCTATTCACCTCCTGTGGTAGCGAACATAAACGGGACTCGATTGTTGATTGCCGGAGGGGGCGATTGCGCAGTCAGCGCAGTCAAGGTGCAAACGGGAGAGCCCGTCTGGACTTACCTGATGAGCAAGCGAGGAATCAACACGGGCGTTGCCGTAAAGGGAACTACTGTTTTTGTTTCTCATAGCGAAGAGAATCTCGATACCAACGAGATGGGACTGCTCGCGGCTCTTGACGGCACGGCCAAAGGCCCAATCGGCAAAGACCAGATTAAATGGATCATCAAAGGATTTCAGGGCGGCTTCTCTTCTCCCATCATTGATGGAGACCGCTACTATCAACTCGACAACGGAGCAAACCTCTTTGCCTTCGACATCAATACAGGCAAAGAACTGTGGAAACAAAATCTCGGCACTATACAAAAAGCATCGCCCGTATTTGCTGATGGCAAATTGTATGTGGGCACGGAAAACGGAAAGTTCTTCATTCTCAAACCCGGCCCCGAACGCTGCGAGATTTTGAGTGAAAATCTTCTTGGGCCTGAAACCACGCCCGAACAGATCATCGCTTCGGCTGCTGTTTCGAACGGGCGAATTTTTCTGGTTTCCGACACGAACCTCTATTGCATAGGAAAGAAAGCCAGCACCGTGCGCGAGCTTCCCTTTTCGACAAGAGATGTCCCGTCAGACGGGCCTGTCGCATACGTGCAGGTAGTCCCGACCGAACTGACATTGAAACCGGGCGACAACGTACAATTTCACGCTCGCGCCTTCGATGCGCAGGGCCGTTTTATTCGTGAAGAGCAGGCCAACTGGTCGCTTGATGGATTGCGCGGTGAAGTTCAAGGCGGCAAATTCAACGCCGGTTCAGACAACGCCGCTCAAGCCGGAACGGTGAAAGCCACAGTAGGACAAGTTACGGGAGCGGCGCGCGTGCGAATCATTCCGCCTTTGCCGTGGAGCGAGAACTTTGACCAGATAGCAGTCGGCAATACAGCGCCTGCTCATTGGATCAATGCCAGAGGCGTTGGTCGTTATGAAGTGCGCGAGGTGGATGGCGGCAAGATACTGGTCAAGAAATCCGACAATCAAACCTTCAAGCGCATTCGTTCATATTTCGGCCCATCGAACATGGCTAACTACACAATCGAAGCCGATGTGCGCGCAACCGAGAAGCGACGGCAGATGGGCGACGCGGGCGTCATAGCTCAGCGATACGCGCTTGTGCTTTTCGGCAACCACCAGCGATTGGAGTTGGAGGCCTGGCAACCCGAAACCACTCGCACGGTGGCCGTGCCATTCGCATGGAAGGCTGACACGTGGTATCACTTGAAACTTCAAGTCGAGAACCTGCCCGACGGCAAGGTTCGCGCTCGCGGCAAAGCGTGGGCAGTGGGCGAGGCCGAGCCTGCTGCGTGGATGATTGAGAAAATAGATACTATTCCTAACCGGCAAGGGAGTCCCGGAATATATTCGGACGCTCCATTTGAAGTATTTTTCGATAATCTGAAAGTGACGAGCAATAAATGAATATAAGTACAAATTCAAGAGCGAGGGGTTGGCGCGCGATGGCTTGTTTAGTTGCCGTGTGCTGTCTGGTGGCTTCTGCCTTTGCGCCTTCCCACGTTTCAGCGTCTGACCCGGGTTCAGGAGATTGGCCGATGTGGGGCGGAACGGCTGATCGCAACATGGTTTCCAGCATGAAAGGGATGCCTACAAGCTGGGACGTGACTGCAAAGAAAAACATCAAGTGGATGGCAGGTCTCGGCTCGCAGTCTTATGGAAACCCTGTCGTAGCAGGCGGCACGGTCTTCGTAGGCACTAACAACGAGCTTGTGCGTGACCCGAAGCAACCGGGTGATCGCGGCGTGCTTATGGCCTTCAAAGAATCAGACGGAGAGTTTCTCTGGCAGCACACGAATGAAAAACTCGCTGCCGGTCGCGTAAACGATTGGCCTTTTCAAGGCGTCTGCTCTTCGCCGCTGGTCGAAGGCGACAAGCTTTATTATGTCTCGAACCGTTGCGAGGTCATCTGCCTCGATACGCAAGGCTTTCGTGACAACGAGAACGACGGGCCGTATAAAGACGAAAAGCTCACAGGCCCGAAAGACGCTGACATCATCTGGAAGTTCGATATGATCGAAGAGGTCGGCTCACAGCCGCACAACATGTCAAACTCGTCTCCGGTCTCTTTCGGCGATTTGATCTATGTGAGCACTTCAAACGGCCAGGATGAAAGCCACGTGCATATTCCTTCGCCGAAAGCTCCGGCCATAATTGCCGTCAACAAAAAGACGGGCAAGCTCGTGTGGGAAGACAATTCGGTAGGCGAGCGCATTCTGCACGGTCAATGGTGCTCGCCAGCCGTCGGCAAAATCGGCGGAGTAGATCAAGTAGTCATGGGACAAGGCGATGGTTGGGTAAGAGGCTATGAAGCGATGACGGGAAAGAAGCTCTGGGAATTTGACAGCAACCCCAAAGATTCCGTCTGGCCCAAGACGCGTAATGAAGTGATCTCGACGCCGGTCATCTACGATAACAAAGTTTACATAGCCAACGGACAAGACCCTGAGCACGGCGAAGGCGTCGGCCACCTCTACTGCATTGACGGGTCGAAGAGAGGCGACATCACGCAAAGCGGCATGGTCTGGCATTATGACAAGATTCGCAGATCGATCTCATCCGGCGCGATATATGACGGCATGATTTTCTATGCCGACTTCAGCGGGTTCCTGCACTGTCTGGACGTGAAGACCGGCAAACCCTTCTGGGTTCATGACATGTTCGCCGCCATCTGGGGGTCGCCGCTTGTCGTGGATGGTAAAGTGTATCTGGGAGATGAGGACGGCGACATAGCGATTCTGCAAGCAACAAGGGAAAAGAAAGTAATAGCCGAAATAAACATGGGAAGCTCTGTATACTGCACTCCGGTTCCCGCCAACGGCGCGCTCATTATCGCCAATCGCAACCAGCTTTACGCTATCGCAGAAAGTAAGAAATCAGTAGCCCAGTGAGACTGGCTATCGATTATTGATCATTGATACATGGAGTCATTCGATTTTCAAACTCACACGCGGGTCGTCTTTGGCGAAGGAGCATTTGATCAACTTGGCGCGCTGGCGCGCGCGCTTGGCTTTCGCCGTACACTGCTGGTTGCAGATCGTGGGCTGCTCGATTGCGGGTACGTAGAAGCAGCATCACAACTGCTCAAGAAGTCAGATATCAGCGTATTCGATTTTCATGAATTCGAGGTGAATCCCACTTCATTGATGATCGAAGCCGGGCGTGATTTTGCCGCTTCACTCCAGATAGATTCCATCGTCGGTCTTGGCGGCGGCAGTTCGCTCGACTGCGCCAAAGGAATCAACTTTCTGCTGACCAACGGCGGAGTTATTCAGGACTACTGGGGATTCGGCAAGGCTTCGAAACCGATGCTGCCGATGATAGGGATTCCGACCACCGCCGGAACGGGCAGCGAAGCTCAATCTTACGCTTTGATCTCTGACGCCCGGACTCACGTGAAGATGGCGTGCGGAGATGCGAAGGCGGCATTTCGAATCGCCATTCTCGACCCGCATCTTACTCTTTCACAACCCGCCAGCGTAGCAGCGACAGCCGGGTTCGATGCAATATCTCACGCGGTCGAAAGTTACGTCACGACAAAGCGCAACGCTTTGTCTGCGCTCTTTTCTCGCGAAGCCTGGGCGTTGCTTGAGGCGAATTACGAACGAATTATCATCAATCCCCGCGACATCCAGGCGCGAGGCGCGATGCAGCTTGGAGCGTATTACGCGGGGCTTGCAATCGAGAACTCGATGCTTGGCGCTGCACATGCCTGCGCCAATCCATTGACTACTCATTATGACACGGCTCACGGCATCGCCATAGCGTTGATGCTTCCAACAGTAGTTCGCTGGAACGGGCAGGCGGCCAATTCTCTTTACAGCGAACTATTGAAGATGTCCGGTGATGGGTTTGACGGCAATGATCCAAGTAAAGCTATGGCTTTGCGCCTCGAACAACTGATCGAGGCTGGCGGGCTGCCTAGCAACCTAGGTCAGATTGGCATTTCGGAGGCTGATCTTTCAGTCCTTGCCGAAGAAGCCGCAGGGCAATGGACAGGCCGTTTCAATCCGCGACCATTTTCTGCTATCGAAGCTCTGGAGGTTTACAGGTGCGCTTTTTAGCCCTTTTGCTTACCGTCTGCTTTTTGCCTTCCACAACTCTATCGAGCGATCCGCAGGTTATCGCGCAATGGAACGCATGGCCTCAGTTTCGAGGCGCGCCGCAGTTGACAGGAATATCGGAATCCACCGTGCCGAAGGATTTGAAACTTCTATGGACATACGAAGCGGGCGAATCCATAGAATCATCGGCAGCAATCGCCAATGGAACTATCTATGTCGGCTCGCAGTCGGGCGATCTTGTCGCGCTTGATTTGAATAACGGCGCGGTCAGGTGGAAGTACCGAGCGGGGCAGATTGAAACATCATCTCCGTGTGTCAGCAATGGCATAGTCTACGTCGGAGACCTGAGCGGAGTCCTTCATGCAGTCAACGCCAGCAGCGGCAGCAAGGTCTGGACTTTCAAGACCGGCACCGAAATCAAATCTTCTCCCGTCGTAATAGGCGATAAAGTGCTGGTCGGTTCATACGACGAGCATCTATATTGCATCTCTGCGCGCAACGGCAGTCTGGTCTGGAAACTCAAGACAGAAGGGCCGGTTCATTGCACCGCCGGAGTGGCGAACGGCGTGGCCTACATTGCAGGATGTGATGAGCAGTTTCGCGCGATTCGGATAGCTGACGGCAAGGAAATCTACACAGTAGTTTCAGGAGCCTACACAGGAGCCTCGCCCGCGATTGTAGGCGACACGGCGTTTTACGGAACTTTCAACAACGAGGTGCTCGGCGTCAATCTGAAGACTCGTCGCATAATGTGGCGATATAAACACCCGCAAAGACAATTCCCCTTTTACGCCTCGGCAGGAGTGGCTAACGGAAGAGTCGTCGTCGGAGGCCGCGACAAGATGGTTCATTGTATGAGCGCGAGCACAGGCAAAAGGCTATGGACTTTCACAACGCGAGCGCGTGTCGAATCTTCTCCGACCATTGCCGACGGCAGAGTGTTTGTCGGTTCGAACGACGGAAAATTTTATGTGCTCGATTTTCAAACCGGAGCAAAGGTGTGGGAGTTCGACGCGGGCGCTCCCATATCCGCATCGGCAGCCATCGCAGCAGGGCGAGTTGTAATCGGGTCGCAAGACGGTCGGCTTTATTGCTTTGGAGAGTGAGAAATAAACAGTATGAACTATGAATGATGAATGATGAATTAAAAGAGGAAACGGAAGTGGTATTATCTCTAAAACAAATCTTCCTTCCTTTTCCTCTGTAGCTCATTATTCATCATTCATAGTTCCTACTTTTCTTCAAATCTATGCTTGCCTTGATAAAGCTAATTGGGCGTCCGCTGTTTCGCGTATTCTTCGCCATAGAGTATCACGGGCTTGAGAACGTGCCCGAAAGCGGGGCTGTCATTCTTGCAGGCAATCATCCTTCATTCCTCGACCCTCTTTTGATCGCGCTGCCAATCAAACGCGTTATACGTTACATGGCATGGGACGCGCTATTCAGGATTCCTCTGCTTGGCAGACTCATAAGATCGTTGGGTGCGTTTCCGGTTGACATACGACGCGGCAAAGGTGAGGCCGCTTATCGCGAAGCCTTGCGCGTGCTCGAAAGCAATAACGCGCTCGGCATATTTCCCGAAGGGCAGCGATCAGAGTCCGGCCCGATGGGCGAGTTAAAATCAGGCGTAGCGCGATTGGCACTGGAAACCGGCGCGGCGATTGTGCCAATCACCATAGGCGGCGCATCGCGGGCGTGGCCTAAGTATAAGCTGCTGCCTAAGCCCGCCAAGATCATCGTTCGCTATCACGCTCCTATTCATCTGAGCAAAGATGAGCGAACAAATCACAAAGATGACAGGGATTTTCAACGCGAAGTGATGCAGCGAGTTATGACGAGCATCAATCGCTCGCTTGCCCCTGCGCTGCGCGGGGATGCGCATTTCGAGAAATGGTATCGCCAGCCGCCTTCGCACATTCGCAGTTATGAATGTGCGCCGCTGATTGCCGCCATCATAACAACTCTCGTAGCGAGCCTGCGCGATACGCTCAATCAAACATGGTGGCGCATCTGGCTGCCCGTTGCTGTCTATTACTTATACTTGATCGCTGATTTAACAGTGATAAGGCCGGGGCGCGAGGCGAAATGGCTGCGCAACTTTATGCCAATTTATTTCATATTGACCTGGCATTATTCGCTGGTCTGGGCGATTGCCGTTCCCGCAGGAGAAATGAATCTGTTGCTTGCTTGCGTGGCGCTCGCGGCTTTTTTCCCATACTTTTGGGAAGACTATTACACGCTACAGAAATTCGTTCGCGGTCTTGTAGTCGTTTACTACTTTTCGCTCGCATTGCTTTTAGGCTTGCCGCACCGGCTCGGAGTCTTCATTGCGATACTCAGCTTCATCGTTATTTTCAGCGTATGGTATCGGACGAATTTCCACGTGGCGACTGTAGTGGTGATGCTGTTGGCGATTGCAACAGGAATATTTATCACAAAGCTGTTTGACCTGATGCTATTAGCCTATGTTGCGCTCGCGGTGGCTGCGGTTGTTTATTTACAAACTTTCGTCAACGCAGCTTACGACATCAGAAAAGCGGGCGAGGTTTCAATGCAATCCGCCAGAAAAACAGCGCAACGAAGCTAATGAATTTCAGTGATTCTTCAGCCGCGTAAACGAAAGTAATGAACTTACGTAACTATTCAGCCGCGTAGCGGCGCTATGACTTTAGCCGTGTACTTCAGTGCACGGAAGCTGTGATAGCCAATCTCAAATCGTCGCGTCAGCGACGGCTGAACCGAAATTCAATCGTCGCTGACGCGACGTGATCGCTCATACTCAATCAACCCGTGCACTGAAGTACACGGCTAAATTCATACAGCCGCTAACGCGGCAGTAAGGTATTTCATCATTCAGGTAATTCCTCTTGCTTAGGCTCTGGCAGCCAGAAGCTTGCGATGAACCCGACACCATAAACGATAAAAGCCACGACCGCAGCCGCGTATGCCAAATGAGCGGAAGGACTGTCGCCCGGCATTCGGGCTGCGATCTGCGTAGTAAGAAGCGCGGCTGATGTTCCAATCATTCGACCGCCGACGTTCGCCGCGAAACTTTCACCCGTCCCGCGCAGATGCGTCGGGTAAACGCGAGGCAAGTAATTTCCCCAGAAACTCAGTTGCGCCACAGTGAATAGTCCCGCGAAGAAAACACCGTACTTCAAAAGCGTCAGGTTATGCACAGCCGGGTAGAGAAACACGAGCGGCACGATGATCAAACCCGGAACCTGAAACACGCGCAGCAATTTACGGCGCGACACTAGCCGCACTGCCAAAAACGCCAAAAGGAAACGCCCGACCAGACCGCCTAATTCTTGAATCGTCTGCACGCCAGCGATAGTAGATTGCATTACCGCTTGTTGCTGCGGCGGCAGCAAATTGGGGTCAACTTGCACAAGGCCGGGCACGATCTGCGGCAATTGCTGAATGGCTCCGAAGGCCGCGCCCAAACTGCACGCGAAGATCAACGCCGAAACAAGCGTCGTTCTGCGATAAGCTGGCCGGAAGATTTCGGCAAAGCTTGGGCGCTTCAATGTCCCGGCGGCCTTCTTCTCTTTCCACACGGGCGATTCGGGCAGGAAAGGCCGAATGATGATCAGTGGGATGGCCGGGATGAGACCCGAAATCAGCAGGTATCGCCAGTTGTCGTGCGCGCCGTGAATCGCTGGCAGCGACCCTGCAATGTTGGCGATCAACAGCGCCATCAGACTCACCATAAAACCGCCAAGCGATGAAAACGCTTGCGTGTAGCCGATGACCGATTCGCGCCGCTTCGGTTCAGGGAACAACTCGGCCAGCCACGCGACCGCAGCGACGAATTCGACGCACACGCCGACGAACGTCGCGCAGCGCAGCACGAGCAGCATCGGAAGCGAAGTAGAGAACCCCGCGGCGAATGCTGAAACCGCGTAGAGCAGAATGCTCCAGGTCAATATCCTTCTGCGCCCCAACCGGTCAGTCAGATACCCGCCGAGCAGCCCGAATATACCGCCGCAAATCGCAGGGGCGTAGAACATCAAGTCGCGCCACTGGTTGTAACCGGGAGTGCCGAACTGCAACCCGCCGAGTTGCTCAAGCGCCGGACGCAGAATCAGCGGCAGCATCAGCAGTTCATACGTGTCGAAGGCAAAGCCTATGCAGGCCACTATGCAAATCAACCACTGAACTTTGGTGAGGCGCGAATCACCTCCGAGAGGCTCTACGTTGGTCATAATGATCCTTGTCCTGCGATTGGAGCTTCGAGTCGGGTCGAAAGCTCGGTTGTTCGTTTGTCTGGAAAATAACGTTTGATCGTAGCTACGGTCGGCTTCGATGTAATCATAGAGACCGCGATCATCAACAACGCAGAAATAATAGTCATCGGCACAACAGGCATAAAGCCAAAGACTGCTGTGCCGCCCGGCGTGCGCGAAAGAACTTCAACGCCTGCGACAGACCATACGACTACGGGTGGCCCAGGCGCGGGCGCGGGAATTAGCGACTGAAACACCGCGACTGCTATCACTGAAAGCGCCGCCCACACAGTGCTCGCAAATGCTCCCCATTTTGTGCTTCGTTTCCAAAACAGCGCCGCGATCAGGAGAGGAAAAAGCGCCGCATATCCTGAGAAGGCGTATTGAACCGCAAGATCAAAAATGGTCTGAGGCAACCGCAATGCTACGGTGTAAGCAAAGATGGTTATGACTACTATGAAGAGCCTGCCGGTATGCACCTGCGCCGCTTCGCCGAAACGTTTCTTGCCGCCATAAAAAGCGAACACGTCTTCGGTGAACATAGTCGAGAGAGCAAGTATCTGTGAATCGCTAGCCATAACAGCCGCCATTATGCCCGCGCCCAAAAGACCCGCGAGCCATAGCGGGGCGTAACGTTCTAGCATAAGCAGCAGCACATCGTCCGCGCCCATCTTCCCGCGCAACGCGTCTCGTTCTTCGGGCGAAAGGCTCGCGCCTTCGACCACAAGAGTTCTTCGCGCTTCAAGCTTCTGCTGAATCTGAGGAACGTCCGTCAGGCGATTAGCCATCACGCCCAGAAAAATGCAAGGCACCCAAAGCGCGACTATGCAGATCGGGTAAAAGATGATTGTCTTTTTGAACTGACTCATTTTGCGCGCGGTCAAACAGAAAAGCGTTATGTGCGGAAAACAGATGGACGAGAGCGGAATGAACATGTAGCTGAAGAAGAAAAGCGGCGAGATGCGCTCGCGTGTGAGTAGCGGGGATGTCGCAGGCGAAGCGAGCATAGCTTCGGCGGACTGGCGAAAGCCGCCCATCCCCGCGCCGATCACTACGAGCGCAATGGCCCCGAAGCATAAAAAGAGCGTTGTCTGAAAAGCGTTGACCCAGGCCGTGCCACGCATTCCTCCGAAGAAGACATAACACATCACGACCAAGGCAACTATAGCGCCGCCGAACCAGTAAGGAACTCTGCCGCCGCTGATTGTGCTCAAAGCCGTGCCTCCGCCCATCACTCCGATGATGATGTATGGAATCAGCAAGGCCGCTTGAACGACAAAGATCACAGTGCCGATGTGACTGCACTCCCAGCGGTCGCGAAACATCTGCACGGGAGTCATGAAGCCATATTTTTTTCCGAGCGCCCACACGCGAGTCCCTATCAGAAAAAGCGTCAGAGGAACGACCAGCGCCGATGATGAAGCCATCAAGCTGAATGTTACTATCCCGTTATTGAAAGCGTGGCCCGATGACCCCAGTATCGCAAAGGCCGTCATGTTGGTCCCGAATAAAGAGAGCAGAAAAACATACGGGCCGAGAGAACGGCTGGCTAAAAAATAGTCTTCAGCTTTTTCGCGACCGGTTGATTTACGAAAGGCAAAGATGCCGATGTAGAGAACGACAGCAAGATAGGCAAAAACGAAAATCGCCGGGATCAACTTGCCCGATCCTCCTGAGCATTAGATTGCAAGCTGTCGCTTTGCGTTGAGCTGTTGTGCTCAATCTCTTCTTCGAGGTGCGCGGGCCACGCCTTGTTGACCAACAGCCACAATGCGAGCGAAGTGAGAATGGCAAAACCCGCGTGATAGGAAAGTCCTATGGGAATGAAGCCGAACAGAAGAGGATGCGCCGTGCGCCAGAACCAGAAATCCTGATGCAGGAAGCAAAGAGCGACGACGATGATAACAAATAGTGCTGGTTTCATTGAAGACTCACCGCAGAGGCGCAGAGTACGCAGAGATTACGCAGAGAAAAACTATTATTCCTCTGCGCCCCCTCTGCGTCTTCTGCGCCTCTGCGGTGAATTGACTCCATCTTCCAGAGAACTAAATATTCTTAAGGGCACATGAGCCTGATCGCCTGCTGCAAAAGGCCAGCGTACTATCGCATAAGGGTTCGGCAAATTGCAACCGTCTATAGCGGTTGCTAGAATGTTCCAGCCTGTGTGCCCCGGCATATGATTATGAGAGAAGACAACAGTACCGCGAGAGGGCTTTTATGTATAAATATGTGATGGCGCTTGTAGTGGCGTTTTTCTGCATCGGCCAGTCGTTTGCCGATGATTGGTCACAGTTTCGCGGCCCGAACGGAACGGGCATATCCAATACGACGCACTTGCCGGTTGAGTTTGGGCCGGAACGAAACGTGATATGGAAGACTGCTTTGCCGGCAGGCCACTCATCCCCTGTGCTTGGCCGCGACCGCATTTTCATGACGGGATTTGAGGGCAATAAACTTTTCACCATCTGCGTAGATCGAAAGACAGGCAAACTGCTCTGGCAGCGCGAAGTGCCACACAACCGCAATGACCGGCTTTTGAAGCCCAACAATCCTGCTTCTCCAAGCCCTGTTACCGATGGCGAAAACGCGTATGTCTTCTTTCAGGATTTCGGAATGATCTCTTACTCGCCCGAAGGCAAGGAGCGTTGGAGAGTTCCGCTCGGCCCATTCAACACATTTTACGGAATGGGAGCTTCACCCATACTTGTAGATGACAAAGTCGTGATGCCGTGCGATCAGGATACGAATTCATTCCTGATAGCAGTGGATAAAACGAGCGGTCGCGTCAAGTGGAAGGTTAATCGGCCTTGGGTGGTCTCCGGCTATTCAACGCCCATTCTCTATAAGCCGAAGGGCGGGCCTGCGCAGATAGTGATTCCTGAATCGTTTCAATTGACGGCTTATTCAGTCGAGAACGGCGAAAAAGTCTGGTGGGTGCGCGGCCTGGCCTGCGAGATGAAATCAGTTCCTGTTCTTGACGGCGATACGCTCTACATCAATGGATGGGGCTTTCCTGAAAATCAACCTGGCAAGCAGATAGCCGTTCCGCCTTTCGAGGAAGTCCTGCCGAAAGCCGATGCTGATAAAGACGGTCGCATCTCGCTGGCCGAAGGGCCTGATGAACGCACGAAGTCCAAAGATTATTTCGTAGTATTCGATCTGGACAAAGATGGATACTTGACGGCGAAAGAATGGGACATGTATCGCTCGATGATGTCGGCTGAAAACGGGCTGCTGTCTATAAAGCTCGGAGGGCGCGGCGACATGACTCAAACGAGCATCCGCTGGCGCTATCAAAGACCTGTCCCGCAGGTTCCTTCTACATTGCTTTACAAAGGCGCGCTCTACATGGTCAACGACGGCGGCGTGTTGATCACGTTCGACCCGGCGACGGGCAACGTCATCAAGCAAGGTCGGCTGCAAGGCGCGATTGATAAATACTTCGCCTCGCCCGTTGCCGCCGATGACAAAGTATATCTTGTCAGTCAGAGCGGAGCCGTTTCTGTGTTGAAAGCGGGCGGCGAGTGGGAGATATTGAAGGTGAACAATCTTGACGATGAGTGTTTCGCCACGCCTGCGATTGCCGATGGAAAGATATACATACGGACTCGAAGCGCGCTCTATTGTTTTGCGCAGCGTGATTGAAAAGAAAGAGGTTTGAAAGTAAACGATGACTGCAAATAAAAAGGAGACGAATCAATCTATGATCTGGGTAATATTCGCTCTGGGCGCAGCTCTGTGTTGGGGTCTGTACGGCCCGACGCTGCATCGCGGGCAGGTGGAGCTTGGCAGTCCGCTGCGCGCTCTTTTATGCGTAGGGATGGCGTACTTTTTGATAGGCGTGTTATTCCCGCTGGCATCGCTCGGCGCTCAAGGAGAATTGAACGGATTCAACAGCGGCGGTATAACCTGGGCGACGATAGGCGGGGCGCTTGGCGCGGCAGGAGCTATTTGCATCATCTACGCTTTCAAGACCGGAGGATTGCCCACGTATGTGATGCCTCTGGTCTTCGGCGGTGCGCCGCTCGTGAACGTGTTGTTTTCGATGTACCTGCACCCGCCAAAGACTCAGCCGAACCCGTTGCTTTATGTTGGTTTCGTGCTTGTGGCGGTGGGCGCGGGAATGGTCTTGTACTTCAAGCCGCAATCATAATAAACGATGAACAATGAATGATGAATGATGAAGAGAAGAGATGCTCTTAATTCATCATTCATCGTTCCGAATTCATCGTTTTTTCTGTCATTTCTTTCCGTGTTTCGCGACGTAGTTGCGCACGAACTCAGTAAGGTGCGGCGCTTCGCGAAGGCCGACTTTCTTCGCTTCTTCTTCGGCAGCTTCCATAGTCCATCCGTCGCGCAGCACGCGGCGAATCATCCAGAATGCTCCGACTCGAATGGCAGCCGTGCAATGAATAAAAGCAGGGCGGTTGGCCGGGTCATCTGTGATGCGCAGAAACTCCGTGGCCTGTTCTTCTTTCGGGTCTGCGTAAACAACAGGGATATTGTAGTAACGAAGTCCTAATTCTTTAGCCTTTGCTTCTTCTTCATCCGCACGGTGCTCGCTCGGCTGGCGAAGATTGATGATCGCTTTTATGCCTTCGGCCTTGAGCTTTTCCAAATGCTCAAGACGCGGCTGGCCGCCCGTGCAGAACTCGGCGTTTACGCGAAGGAAGTTGCGAATTTGTGGAAGCTCTTGCTGCGCCAGTGCGGGCACTGCTATACAAATTGCTATCAGTACGAGGATAAATTGTTTTCTCATGATTTCACCTATGCTTTCGCCGCCGCGCCTTTCGTGATGCGATAGAGTTTCGATGCGGTGCGTATGATTAGACTCCCGCGCGCGATTGCAGGCGTCGCCATGCACATCTCGTCAAGCGAGTTTTTTGCCAGCACCTTGAACTCTGTTCCGGCTTGAAGCACAAAAGTGTCGCCGTCTTCGCTCAAACAGAATATCTTTCCATTATATGCCCAGGGCGAAGATGTGAAAGCATTCACGCCCGCATCAATTCGCACTTTGCCGTAAACTTCTTTGCCGGTCTTCGCATCGTGACAAGTGAAGAACCCGCGATCAAGCAACGTGTAATAATAATCGCCATAGATCAGCGGTGAAGGATTGTAAGGCCCGGCTTGCGGTTGATACCACGCGATGTATTTGTTGGTCTTCTCGCCTTCTTTGAGCGTGATGTCGCCTGACGCTCCGGGGCGAATGGCGTACACGGGCCGAACCTGATCGCCTACGTAACCGGAAGCTATATAGACCATCCCGTATTTTGAAAACGGCGTCGGTATGCTGATCGAAGACATGCCTGTGAACTGCCACAGCAGCTTGCCGTTCAAATCGTAAGAGCGCACCCATTTGGTTCCGGGCGTGATGATCTCTGTTCTGGATTCATTCTCCCAGATGTAAGGCGTAGCCCAGTTGGTTCCTTCTTCACGGTCTGCGCGCCACACCTGTTCGCCCGTCTTTTTATTCAAAGCCAGAATGAATGATTGCTCGTCGTTGTCGTTGACTACGTAGATGCGATCTTTGTAAAGCACAGGCGAGGCGGCTGTGCCCCAACCGTACCTGGTCTTGAACGGCCCCCACTTCTTCGACCACAGCGGCTTGCCGTTCATGTCGAAACAGAACAGCCCTACATTGCCGAAGTACGCATAGACCCTCTCGCCGTCCGTGACCGGAGTCTCCGAAGCATATGAGTTTTTCAAATGGCGCGAGCTTTGCGGAATGCTTTGCAGTACTTCTCTTTGCCAGCGAATCTTGCCCGTCTTCCAGTCCACGCAATAGACCACCCAGCGATGAATGTCGGCAGCGGCTTTTCTCTCACCGCCGAAATAAAGTCCCTTCTTCGGCTTTTCGCCTTCGACCGAGCTGACGACAGAGGTCACGAAAACATTGTCGCCCCAGACTACGGGCGAACTCCATCCGCTGCCGGGAATCTCCGTCTTCCACGCGACGTTTTCAGTCGTGCTCCAGGTCTCGGGAAGATTCGCGTCTTCGGCTACGCCCATAGCTCCAGGCCCGCGAAACTGCGCCCACTTCTCATCTGCAAGAGTTGTGGTCAACATCATCATCACAATGGCTAACGCGAAAATTGATCTGGCAAACATAAGCGGCCTCCTTAATTTATCGCCCCGGATTCTTAATTTACTTCGCCGACCTTTTGCCGATGCAGTATAAATGCTGGGCCGTGCGCATGAAAAGCTGGCCGTCAGAGATGGCCGGAGAACTGAGGCAATAATCATTCAGATTATTTTCAGCCAGCACTTCGAATTTCGGCCCGGCCTTAACGACCGTCGTAAGCCCATCTTCGTCCGTGATGTAGATTTTCCCGTCCGCAAGTACAGGCGACGAGCTATAAGTTCCATTTTTGATTCGCTGCGGCCCCCAGACGGTCTGACCTGTCTTGGCCTCCAAACACCACATGACTCCTTTGTCATCCACGACGTAGAAATACTTGCCGTCAGTAACCGGAGTCGGAACATCGGGGCCGTTTTGAAATGACCAGAGCCTGTGCGATTCCGTGATGTCGCCGCGCCCGCCAGCTTTGATTGCAAGCAGAGGCTTCACGCGCGTCGGCGCATAGATTACGCCTTCGTACACAACAGGAGAAGCTACTATTCGATAGAACGGATGATTTTCAGGGTTGAGGCCGTTGGCGCGCCACAGCTCTTTCCCGGTCGCAGGGTCGTGGCCCGTCACACAGTCGCCGCCCGATATGACGATTTCAACCGCGTTGCCATAACGAAGCAACGCAGGCGTAGTGTAAGCATCAGGCGATTCGCGTATGGCGTTCGTTGGTCGCTCGACTTTCCACAGAGTCTTGCCGGTTTTCCTGTCAATGCGAAGCAAGTATGAAGGGTCATCAGTCTTCATTCCGTGAAGGACCGGGACGAACAGAGAGTCTTCAAACAGAAGCGGCGAGGACGCATAACCCCAGTTCAAGCCGAATTGTCCATAATCTTTCTGAATGTCGCGCGACCATTGCTCGTTGCCTGTGAAATCGAAGCCCTTGAGCACGCCCGTTCCAGTCATCACGTAAACGCTTTTCCCATCGGTGACCGGCGAAGGAGACGACATGTTCTGCTTGCGCAATTTGGTGTTCCCGCCTCCGAGACGTTTCTTCCAAATCGGCGTTCCTTTGGCTCTGTCCACACACCACAAATAAAGATCGTCGCCATCGGCAACGTTGAGAAAGATTTTGTCTCCCCAGATGATCGGAGTAGACCCGCTCCAACTGGGCAAAGCCAGTTTCCAGGTGACGTTTTCTTCCGTGCTCCACTTGAGCGGCAGATTCTTTTCGGCGCTTATTCCGTTCAAGGACGGGCCGCGCCATTGCGGCCAGTTGTCGGCCATAGCAACTTCGATGGAAAGCAATGCGATGATCAGGACGAGAAAAATTCTTTTGCGCAACTCTTTGCTCCTTATGGAAATGTCTTTATAGTAGAACAATCTCCCGAAAAGTAGAAACCGGATTTCACTCTATTGTCCTGCCAGACAGCATGCGAAATTCGCATCCTTATCCAGTATAAATCTGCCAGCCTTGCGCGAAAAAGCTTTCCTCTTGACAACCTACAAGAGCAGTCATATCATACGCTCTTATAGATTGTCTAGAGGACCGAGCAATGAGGCGGGAAAGGTTGTAATCATGACTTACCGAGTGCGCGAATCAATCATACTAAAGCAGTTCGCAATCTGGCCGATTGCAGCATTGTTACTTCTTATAAGCGGCACAGCAAACGGGCAATCAACTGAATGGAGACAGTGGGGCGGGCCGCAGCGCAACTTCAAATCTGACGCCAGAGGGTTGGCAGAATCCTGGCCCGCCACGGGGCCGCGACGGCTTTGGAGCCGAGACCTCGGCGATGGTTATTCAGCTATAGTGGTTGACAACGGCAAGTTGTTCACGATGTATCGCAAGGGCGATAAAGATGTCGTAATCGCACTGGAAGCGGCGACAGGCAAAACCCTTTGGGAATACAGCTATGACGCTCCGTTCGCAAAAGAATATGAGTTGGAGCAAGGGCCGGGGCCTCGCGCTACGCCTCTGGTAGTTGGCAATCAGGTCTTTGCTGTCGGCGCTACTGGTAAGCTACATTGCCTCAACAAGGATACAGGTCGAATGGTCTGGGGCCATGACCTGCTTGCTGAATTCAAAGGCACTGTTCGGGTTCGTGGTTATTCTTGCAGTCCGATTGCTTACAAAAATACAGTGCTTATGATGATCGGCGGCACAGGTCACGCCATCATGGCGTTCAATCAGAAAGATGGTTCTGTCGCGTGGCAGAAACAGGATTTCAAGAACTCGCCTTCATCCCCTCTGCTCATAAACATAGACGGTCAGGACCAACTCGTCGCATTCATGTTCGATGAAGTCGTTGGCGTTGATCCCAACAACGGTGATCTGTTGTGGAGCCATCCGCATAAGACTGATTCGGGTCTCAACATCAGCATGCCCGTTTGGGGCGAAGGCAACCTGTTGTTCTGTTCTTCGGCTTATGACGGAGGAAGCCGCGTTATCAAGCTGACCAGGGCGGGCGGCAAGACTACGGCTCAAGAAGTCTGGTTCAATCGCCTGTTTCGGGTTCACTATGGCAACGTCATACGCGTGGGCGATTATGTCTATGGCTCAAGCGGCGACTTTGGGCCAGCGCCATTCACCGCAGTCAATATCAACACAGGGCAGATCATGTGGCGCAATCGCAGTTTATCAAGAGCCAATTTAGTTTCGGCTGATGGGCGATTCATCATACTCGATGAGGATGGGAATCTCGCGCTTGCCACTCCTTCGCCTGAAGGATTGAATGTTCATTCCAAAGTAGAACTGCTGACAAACAATGCCTGGACTGTGCCCACACTTGTCGGAACAAAGCTCTATGTGCGCGACCGAAAAATAATCATAGCTCTCGATTTGAGCTGACTCGCAATTTTCCAGGAGGATGTATGAAAAGATCATTTGCAGTATTTACTACGCTAATTTTGATTGGGGCAATAAGCTTCATCTCAAACTTTGAAGCATTCGCGCAAAGCTCGATGCAGAAACCCGAAGCCATCATCCCACTCGAAGGACTCGACCCGGTTATGCTGGTTCAAGGGAAAGAGATACAAGGGCTTGAAAAGTTATTCGTCATACGCGGACGTTCCAGTATCTGTTTGCGACCCCGGAGAACAAAGCGTCGTTTGAGAAAGACCCCACACGCTATGAAATTCAAATGGGAGGGGTCTGCGCAAGGATGGGGCCGTCTGCGGGAGGCAATCCCGATCTTTTCACGGTTTATAAAGAACGCATCTATATTTTCGGCAGCCCTGATTGCAGGAAAAAATTCGAAGCCGCCCCGCAGAATTATCTTGAGCCTGAAGAGGCGTCATCTTCGAAAGTGACGGCTACGCCCGAAGGAATAAAGAAAGGGCTGTTGCTGGTCGAGAAGGCCGTGCAGTCAATAGGCGGCGCGTCAAGGCTAGATAGTCTTATAAGTTATCAAGAAAAATTCACTACAATACAAAAAGGCCCGCAAGGTGATTTCGAGGTCAAGGCTACGCGAACCATAGTCTTTCCAGATAAGACTCGGGTAGAACGTATATTGCGATTTGGCACCATCGTTGATGTGATAGCACCCAGTGATTCCTTCACGCTATTTCCCGGCGGCTCACAAACAATGTCCGCGCCGCAGCGCGCAGTATCGGGAAAAACAGGCCAGGCGGTACTCAATTGGCGATTCTGCGCGCTCGTAAAAGCTCTGGCTTTCAGGCGGTAGCTATGGGTTCCGGCAAAGTGGGAGAGATGGATTGTAGAACAGGTGGCTGTTGATCTGGACGGCATTAAAATGATGCTGGGCATCGAGCCATCATCAGGCCGCATCCTGAGCCTGTCTTATCACGAAAGGGGACCCGGAGGCGCTTTCGGCGACATAGTAAAGACGTTTTCAGATTTCCGCACCGTCGAAGGTTTTACGTTGCCGTTTAAGACGACGACCACCTTTAACGGCGAGCCAGCGCCAGACCTGTCGCCCGCTGTGGAGTCGCTAATCATAAACGGCAAAGTTGATCCGGCGATCTTTGAAAAGCCGAAAGCAACAAGCGGCCAGTAATCCGAAGCAGCTTGTTTCAGATGGCTAGCGCAGGTCTAAAGCCATGATCGTCTTGCGGTCGCGCACATAGAGCTTTGTACCGACAAGCGTCGGCACAGTCCAGGCGTTGCTCTTGAGCAGTTCCACTTTCGAGATTACCTTGAAGCCTTCGGGCGTGGCCGTAGCCAGTCCCAATCGCCCGTCTTCATCAATGATGATGAATTTTCCATCGGCGTATAGAAAGCTCGCTTTGGCAAAAGCTCTATCCTGCCATGCGATTTCGCCCGTTTTAACATTGAGCGCAGTGAAAAAGGCCGGACCCGAATGCCCGCTCGAACAATAGACGTAATCGCCTATTCGAATCGCGTCGCTGAAGTGCACGCGCACGCGGTTATTGTGCCAGAGTTCTTTGACGCTGGTCTTGCCATCCTGCCGTGTCAATTGAAGGCAGCGGCTGCCTCCTCCGTAAGAGGATGAGAAGAACAGCAGATTGCCTTCGCCCCAAACGGGCATGCTGATGGCAAAGTGATTGTCCGTCGTGTGCGGATGGCTCCACAACAGACTCACCGTTATTGGGATCGACTCCGACAACATCTTTTGACATGAAAGCTACAATTTGATCCTGCCCGTCAACGTTGATGAGCACAGGAGTCGAGTACCCGTTTGCGAAATCCTGTTTTTGCCACGCGACTGATCCATCTTTCTGATTGAACGCCATAATCGAGTGGCCGCGCCCGCCGACCAGCATGATGATCAGGTTTTTATACGCGAAAGGATTGCACGAATAACCGAAATCCATCTTCGAGCCGTTGAACTCTTTGTAGAGATCATGAGACCACACGACTTTTCCTGTCTTCTTATCGAGACAATTCAATTTGCCAGTCGCGCCTGCCGTGTAGATTTGATCGCCGACGATTAAAGGCATAGCGTAAGGGCCGCCGCCAGCCTCTTCATAAGAATTCTTGAATGGCGATTCATAGCTGTATTCCCAGTTTGTTTTGCCTGTGTCAGCCTCGATAGCAACGACTATCTCCTGCCCGCCTTTCCTGTACATCGTATAAAGATTGCCGCCGCTCGCGGCAATCGCAGAATAGCCTTCGCCAAGTTCGCGATTCCAAAGCCGTCGCGGCCCCGTCTCAGGCCACGAATTTGCCAACCCCTTAGCGTCAGATTTGAAGTTGCGCTGCGGCCCGCCCCATTGCGGCCAATCCTGTGATTGCGCGTTCGCGAGTGTTGCCGCAAACAATGTGAATGCCAGCAATGATAGACGAATGATTAGGTTTTCTTCACGCGCTTTTATCTTCATGGTTGTACCTCATTTATGTCGGTAGCCCGCGCGTAAGCAAGGGCTTGCATCTTTCGCCCTCCCTCACGGTCGGGCTACTGTCTTACTCCACGCTCAAGAGCGCCAGAGTCGAAGCATCTTTGATCAGGATTCGATTGCCGATGATGGCTGGATGTGCCCAAGTCGGGCTTCCGGCAACAGTATATTTCTTTAGCGGCTCGAATCGTTTCGCATTATTTTTTGCCACGATCAACTCTGCGTCGTTGGTCAAAAGAAACAAGGTTTCGCCCGCACTAAGCATCGCGGCGTTTTCGCCCTCCCGGCCTTCGCTCGTCCACAGCGTCTCGCCTGTCCGAGCGTCGAGGCAGAAGAACTGGCCTTTGCGTTTATGCGACAGCCCGAACAGATAATCGCCGTTTATAACAGGCGAGTTCATGTACATAGAGACTTGCGGATTTTGCCATACCTGCTCGGTCGTCCATTTGCCATCGCGCTTGATGATTCTGATGGCCATCGTCCCTTTATCTATGCCGGAAAAGATCAAAGTATTTTTATACGCGACCGGCGTCACACTATTCTGAGAGTATTCGGTCTCGAATGGAATTTGCCAGATCAACTCACCGCTTGCGGCAGAAATGCCGACTATGAATTTCTGCGTCTGCGTGACGATCTGTCTCAACCCGTTCAGCTCGACCGCGATGGGCGAGGCATAGCCGGGACCGTCGCCTTTCCAACTCCATTTCAACTCGCCCGTCTCGGCATTGAAAGCAATCAACGCGCCCGCGTCGTCTCCTCCGACGTGAACTATCAAAAGGCCGTTATCAACGATTGGCGACATTGCCGCGCCATAAAAAGGCGAAGTCGCTTTGAACTGTTTGGAAAATTCTTTGCGCCACGCCAGTTTGCCCGTCCTGATATCGTAGCAAGATAGTATTCCGCTGATGCCCAGAGTGTAGAGCTTGCCGCCTTGCAACACTGGCGTTGATTTCGGCCCTTTGCCGTGAGAGGCCGCCGCAGGATTCATCGTATAAGGAGTTGCGTAGCCGTCTTTCCACAAAAGCTTTCCGCTATCGAGATCAATTGCGGAAACGACCTCTTGCTCATCCTGTCGTGATAGGACATAAACCGTGTGCCCGGCCACTACGGGTGATGAGTGCCCGATGCCGACCGGCATTTTCCATTTAACTTTTAACTGGTCGGGCCAGGCTTTCGGCGAAGAAAAAGAGAACACCGCTCCGTCACGATTCGAGCCGCGCCACCCGGACCATTCCTGAGCGAACGAAACTTCACCGGCCAGAGCGATGAAGCAAAAGCACAAAGCCGCTTTCAATAATTTATTAGTAATCATACAAGCCATTCACCTGATTTAATTCTGCCGGTAAAAATCATAGAGGTCGCCGCTTCCGGCTGTCATCTCTATGACTGTAAAAAGATGTAATAAATATGCTCACTAGAGAAAAGAGAGTTCACCGCAGAGACGCGGAGCACGCAGAGATTACGCAGAGAAATAATTAACCTCTGCGCCTCCTCTGCGTGCTCCGCGTCTCTGCGGTGAATCGGCTTCCTTGTGCTCACTCGGATCGCAAGGCTGGAAGCAACGGAGAGCGCAGCGCGGCTACGGTCGCTATTATGGAAGCCATGAGCCCTATCACCAGAACAGTCAATAGCAGCACGCCCAGAGAAAGAGTTGAAACACGGCCTCTGCCGGAAAAGAAAGCCGGAGCGATTGCAAGAATCGCCGCGAAGCGTTCCGGTCACAAGCCCGCAACAAACTAGAAAAGCGTTTTCTGTTACGACCATCAATGTGAAATGTTTTGAGTTATAACCGACAGCCCGAAGCAGAGCCATCTCTCTTCTTCGTTCCAGAACATTTCTGAGCAACACTATCGCAAGACCTATTGTGCCCAGCATCAGACCAAGCCCGCCGAGCGCCTGAAAGGTAGAGAGGTATGTGTTCTCAACTCGATGAAAACTTGCAAGGCGTTCTGCTGGTCGAAGTCACGTCGAAGCCGAAGTCTGACAATTGCGTCTCAAGAACGGCGGCTAGTTGTTGCCGACTGTTCTGGCGCTACGTCGAGCAGAAAAAAACTATAACCGCCTTGATCCGGGAAGAGGCGCAGGAAATTCTTCTCCGACATCAAAAGCTCGGACTGAAACAGACTGTCTGCCAACGCGCCAACCAGTCGCAAACGCACGGGATTTCCGTCACTGCGCGCCAGTGAAATTTCGTCTCCGAGCTTGAGGTGAAGCACGTAAGTCATCGAATTGGC
Organism: Blastocatellia bacterium; assembly: GCA_963726785.1. Lineage (GTDB taxonomy): Bacteria > Acidobacteriota > Blastocatellia > UBA7656 > UBA7656 > DATEKX01. Next base: position 469,365 of record CAVSDJ010000010.1, on the reverse strand, counting down.
ATCAGCGATAATCGGAACCGCGCCGTCCGTTGATTCATCATTGAGAAGCAACCACGGGTTCTCTTTTTCTTCATTCGTATCAGCCAGCGAATCCTGAAATGCGAAGCGACCGCTTGCGATGAAATCATCAGTCGCAGCCAGGATTCTCGGATTTCGAGGCTGGTACAAATTAAGGCAGCTTGTGTCGTCGCCGGGCCGGACTCGAAACCGGGTGAAATTGACGCTTTCAGGGTCGAACCCTTTTTGAGAAGTAAGCGTCAACGCTTCTCTGCCTTCCTCTGTGTTTGGGTCGTGATGCAAAGGCAGGAGCGATTCGGCAAGCAAAGGGAATCCTCCGCTGCCCGATTTCCTGTCGAGCGTCACATCTCGATTGTCTCGCCTGAAAGCGTCAACAGCGACGATGATGAAAGAAGCAGATGCAATCAGGGCGATGCAGAGTATGCTTCGGCCCGGTCTGTAAGTAGCATTGCGAAATCCCATATGCGAAACCGGCCACCAGCCGTTACCGTGTATGAGCTTTTTCATTCTTGCTTTGAGCCATGCATACTCGAAGCATAAAAACGCTACGAGCAACATAGTGCCCGCGCCGAAAAAACCTGCGGTCTGCCCGACCCAACCCAGTATTGCCGAGAGCAACAGGAGCATTCCAAACAGTGAGAGCGCCACCGCCACGCTTGATGCCGACAGACGCAAGCGCAGAGATTTTTTTTGTGTCTCCGAATCACTCTTTTTCACGCTGCTGGTTCCGGCAAGCAGGCTGCGTACTGATGCGCGTCTGAGCATTCTCAGAGTCCAATAGATACAGCCGAGCGCGGCAACGATGCCGCCCGCTCCACCCACAGCCAGAGACACAGGAGAAACGTGAAGACTGAGCATCGTCGTGCCCACAGCGCCTACCCACCACGTTCGCAAGCCATACATCATCAGCGCTGCCGTATCCGAGAGCGGCGATTACAGCCGAGCACGCTTCCAAGACTTGCGAGCACTAAACCTTCGCGCAAAAACAGAGAGCGAATACGTGCGGCAGGAAATCCCAATGCTTGAAGAGTTCCGATTTCGCGCAGGCGTTGCTCGATGCCAAGCTTGAAGAACAGGCTGGTCAACAGGAGCGCAGAGACGACGAGAAAAAAGCTGAAGTATACGAAGTACTCTCCGAAATCAGTGGCTCCTTGCGACGCTTCGAGCCCTTCAATTCTCGCAGGATAAGCCAGGAAACCCGTTAGCATCGGATTGATTGCCGCGCGCAATTTCTGCCTGTATGTTTCAAGATACGCCTGATTGTCAGGAGCCAGCAATCGAAGCGAAGTAAACTTTCCATACCGCGACTGCCAGAGCTTCTCTCCTGCTTCCAGAGGTATGAACGCCTTCGGGATAGTGCGGTATTTATGCCAGTAATCTTCGTCACGAGGTCGCACACGCTTGAGGTCAATCGGGAAAGGCGGGTCCCAATCAGAGAGGTTTTCGGTTTCGGTAATGCCGGGGTAATCCGGCACAAGATCACGGTCGGCCCCCTCGCCTTTTATCGGTACGATACCTGACAGGCGAAACTCGGCAGTGTGAGTCGAAAGCTGCCCTTCTTCTTTCCACAAGTAGTATTCGAGCGCGACCGTATCTCCGAGCTTTACGCCAAGATCGCTCGCAGCCCATTCGTTCAAGATTATCGGAGGCAATTGCGACTGAGAAATATCGTTTGTGTGTTCGCCAAACTTCTTCAAGGCGTCAAAGCTTTCGGGATTGATCGCCGTCACAAGCGAATAAGGAACTTCGCGATTGCCTGTGCGAATAGAGTTTGCAAGATAACTGAGTATCGGAACGGACTTTCATCCCCGCGCTTGTGGCTGCCGATTGCGCGCTCTCGAACAACTCATCATTTATGATCGAGCTTTCACTTTCGAGCGCTATGCTGTGGTGTTCTTCCAACACTCGGAGCTTGATGCCCAAATCTTCGAGCGAGAATGTATCTTTCAAAATCGCGCCTATCAAAATCGAGCTTCGTTGACTGCTCGACGTTTGACCGCCTTTCTCCGACAAGAGAATGGTATTGACGCGACTGGTTTGTTCGATGTCTTTTTGCAGCCGACTGAGCGAGACAAAGACGGCTCGAACAGTTCCCTGCTGCGGGCGAACAGAAAATTCGCCAAGCTCGTCGGCGAAAGCGCTTCGAGCGCAGAAAGACGAATCGTGCGGCCAAGATCATCTTTTCGGCCATGCAATGATCCGGCAGGAATGGCCGACGGCTTTTCTATTCGCAAAAGTATGGAAGCACCCGCTTCGCTTCCTAATTCGCGCGCCAAGTCTTGGCTTAGTCGGATTTCTCTATCGCCCGGAGTTTTGTCTTCGCGACCGTGAAATTTCCAGAAGCGATCATCTACGCCGTAAACCTTGACGCCCGACGCTCTGCGCCCGCTCCGCTCGTCAGTCACCAGCCCATCGAGCGCAATCATTGGGCATGCGCCTTTGAAGGCTTCGTCGAAACGGTCGTGCGATTGAAGATCACTGGCAAGCTTTTCTCTGAAGAAGCCTGTTGAAGAAATCACGTGATCCGTGTTTCCCAATCTGAGCAGAAAGAGATCGCGCAGGCTCGCTCTGACCGAATCCCCGACAAGCAGCGCACCCGCGAGAACAGCTACGGCTGTGGCTACTCCAAGCACGACTGCCAGATTCGTGCGCCAGTAGTATGTAATATTGCGAAAGAGGAGTGTCGAAGTTTGCATCACACCTGCTTGATACTTTGCTCGATCATTTCAAATCGAATCGGAAATTTCGATGCGAGTTCCGAACTGTGAGTCACTACGATGAGAATGGTTTCCTGTCGCTTATGCAATTCGAGCAGGAGCGATGCTACCACTTCGGCTGATTTATGATCGAGATTGCCCGTAGGCTCGTCGCACAATAACAGCAGCGGTTCATTTATGAGCGCGCGCGCCAAAGACACGCGTTGTTTTTCGCCGCCCGATAATTCGGCAGGGCGATGATCCATTCGCTCGGCAAGCCCGACTTGATCGAGCAGCGCGCGCGCGCGTTCAATCGAACCATTGTTAGACGAGGCGACCAGAGTCGGAGTCAGTACGTTTTCCAACACAGAACATTGCGGCAACAAACAGTGGTCTTGAAATACGAAACCCACTTTTCGATTCCTGAATGCCGCGAGCGCACGCTCATCGAGTTGGAACGGGTTGTCGCCATCCAGCGTGACGCTGCCTGATGTGGGCGGCTCAAGAGCGCCGAGTATGTGAAGCAATGTGCTTTTGCCGCTGCCCGATGGCCCCATGATCGAAACAGCTTCGCCGCGAGATAATCGCAGCGATATGTCTGACAGTATGAGAAGCGACCCTCGCGGCGTAGGATATTCTTTTGTAAGATTGGAGACTTCTAGCAACGTGGAACCTCAATGTCTGTCAGCGTCTACATGCCTGTTAAGACGCAGGCCAAAATAGCCTCTCTTGATCTTCGGCATGAAGTTGCCATATGTGCAATCTAGTATGATCTACTCGAATTACTTTGCCCATTATTGAACGCGGGATGTCTCAGGAAACGACGAATAAAGCCCGCCACTTCTTTGTCGTTTATGTCCAGATAGACTAAACAATAGTTTGCATGACACAGGTGCCGTCGAAAATAATCGAGATCGCGCGTAAAGAAAGTTATTGGACCTAGTTGATGTAGAAGCGAAATAATCTCATCATCCTGCATTCCCGAACGACCTACATCGCGACCGATTTCGCGGAATCGCATTCGCCAATTGAGCAGGATTTCCCTTTGATCGTCAGAAATGTTTTCGTCAAGAGCATTCACTGACTGACAAGTTCGGGTTCTGGTGCTGGCACAGTTTCATGAGCAAGCAAAGCTTTAGAAGCAACAGTAATCACCTCAGCAATCTGCTCCTTATTTATTCTGCCACCCCAATTACTAACAATCGTATCCCAATCATCACCTCTCGCCAGCATTTCAAGCACTTGCCAAACCATAATGCGAGTGCCGCGAAAAGTAGGTTTGCCGTGACAGATTCTTGGGTCCGCTACTATATATTTTCCAAGTTCCTTAGCTTCCATAATGCATCACTCAACTGTCTCACGCGATTTCTACCCGTACTGCGTTTACATTTTTCCGACTCGTCTCATCAATAAGACTAGCATAAACTTCGAGCGCGCGGTCAGCCATGCGCGCGGCGCTATAGAATGCGCGCACCTTCTCATAACCGTTGCGGCCCAGTTCTTCAGCAAGCGAAGGATTCTTCCATATCGTTAGAAGCCCCTCGGCCAGACTGCTGGCATCATCCGGCTCAACCAGAATTCCGCCGGATGTTTTCTCGATCATCTCGGGGAATGTTCCGCGACGTGGTTGCACTACGGGCACGCCGCAAGCCATCGCTTCAAGCAAAGAGATTCCCTTCGGCTCATCGTAAGTCGCGGGGATCGAGAACGCGTCAAGAGTTTGCAGGAACTCAATCTTTTCTCGCTTATCTAAAACGCCTCTGTAATGAAATTCGTCGCCGTAGCCCCACTCTTTCATTTGACGCTCGATGCCGTTCAGGTACTGTTTATGTTCAGGAGCCAAGTAGCCTGCGACTTCAAGCCTTGCTTTCAGTGAACTCTCTCGCTCGCGCAAATTTTTGTATGCTTCGCACAGAACGTGCAGCCCTTTTTCGGGAGCCACTCTGGCAAAGTATCCAACTGTAAAAACGTCAGTCCTGGCGCGTTGCTTGATTTCATATCCTTCCAGGTTGATGCCGAGCGGGACTACGTGAATCTTGTTTTCAGGTATGCCCAGATACTCTGACATGAAATTCGCATAATGACTGCTCACTGCCACGAATGCGTCTACGTGTTCAACATTAGCCCGAATCAATTCGAGCGAGCGATCACGATAAGAGCTGTCAAGACCCGACAGGAACAAATCTTCGCCCTGAAGCGTGCAGCATATGGGACGATTCAAGGCTTCTTTGATCGGGCGCGCAAGCGCGATCAAAAGAGAGTTCGGCAGCGTGACGACATCAGGCGCAGACTCGCTTCGCAACCAGTGAATCATTTTGAGCAGTTCTTTGCGCTGGTATCCGTCTTCGCCTTTCAGCATTGAAACCGTCAGTTCGCCTAGCATTCGCGGGTCAACAGGTATCGAGCGGTTTGAAGCCATCTTCAGCGCGAACGAAGAGTCCCACAAACGGTCGAGCAGCCAGGGAGTCTTTCTAAAGAATGCCGCGTGCTGTTGCAGGTAAACACTGATTCCTCCGAAGAAGACTTTTTCCTGGCTTACATTGTTTTCATCCGTCAGGGTCGGCGTGTAGATAGGCACGAGCGAAACATCATGCCCCTGCGACATCATTTCCGCAGCCAGCGCGTTATCTCTCAGGCAACTGCCGCAGTACATGCCTGCGGCTCCGGCGGTGATGTAAAGTAACTTCATAAGCCCCTCGGTAGTGACAGATGACAGTAGCCCGACCGTGAGGGAGGGCGCAGGCACACGCCCTTGCTGACGCGCGGGCTACTGATCTGATTCACGCTGCGCCGTATGCTTTCTGAAACGCCCTGCGCGCATACAAATGTTCAAACAAATTTCCTTCGTGCGGCTGATCCCAACTGACCTGATTCGTAGCAACAGCGCCGATGTTCAAACGGTCTACAAGGGGAGACGCGATAAGCCTGCGAACAAAATTGTCGTCCGATGTTATCGCCGTTATCACAAGGCTGGGGCCGAGTCGTTCGGGCAGCTCATCCTGATTGACTTCGACAACGCTTGCGAATGGAAAAAGAAACTCGCGGTTTGCGAGACCGTGTTCCGCAGTTTCGCATTGAACGATGGTTGGCATGAGATAAGTGCAGCCTTGCCACGACACCAATCGCTCGCCGTTTCTGTACGAGGCTGTAACATCGCGCGCTCCGGGTTCGGCCAGCCCTTGCTCGATCATTTTAGAGATTCGCGCGGCGACGTTCGGGTCGGCAAACGGAGCGATCTGCGCTTGTTCGTCACTGGCTGCGCGCGGCACAACTGCGGCCAGTCGCTCGGCCAACGCTTCGGCAATCTCTTTGCCGTGCCGAGGAACCCAGACGCCCGATGCGTTGACGCAAGATCGTCCGCCGTTCTCCAAAATAGAAGCGACCATCACATCAAGGTACTTTTCCCATTCGTCAATACAGTCTTCGCCTATGACAACTTTGCTGTAACCCGGCCCGTGTATCTCGATTCGCGGGTCGCCTTGCCATTTGCCGGTTGACGACGAATCGCCAAACAACATCCCGCGACCGCAACGGCGCAGGATTTCACCTGCTCCGGCATGGTCTGCCGGGTAAAAGCTGAACGCTTCGCGCGGACAGCCTGCGCGAATCAACGCTTGAATGATTCGATAAGGAGTCCAGGGTTCTGCGCTGCCCGGCTTCAAGACGAGTGGCGTTTTCAAAGCGATAGACGGTATCCACAGCGAGTGAACGCCGGGAGAGTTGCTCGGCAAGATTATGCCTAAAGACTCAGTGCGCGGGTAAAAGCTCAAAGCCTGCCCGTTCAACTCTCCGAATCCGGCGTCGAGAATTCCTAGGTCGAGCCCTCTGGTCAGCCCGTTCAACACGCTTTCCATCTGCGCCATCATGCTGTGAATTTTTTTCATGTTCTTGCGAACGAGCGCGTATGGAAGACCAGTGGTGGCAGAAATCTGCTCTACATAATCTTCAGGAGATTGCGCGTCGTCACCGATAGGCAACGAATCGTTGATGAAGTGATCGGCGGCCTTGTCGCAAATCTCAAGCAACTCAGCCGTAGAGAGCGCAGCAAGCGCATCGCGGTTTTGTTGTTGATCCAACAGGTCGCGTCGAATCAGTCCGCTGTTGGCCTGACTGATTTCAACGAACGGCTCGCGCGTGCGATGGTGCGGAAGTCGCACGACATCCAGGCTCTTATAAGCTTCGCCTTTTCTAAGCAGAGGTATATGTATCATAACGAACTCGCTTCATCCTCTTTGCCACTATAAATCATACCGCTCGTGCCAAGTGCAAAAAGTTGTATCTTCGATTGAGAAGCTTCTCAATATACGCCTTCGACGACGGTCGTCTGGAATCTGGAGAACGGTCGGACGTTGCGAACTCCGTCCCACGGGTAGAGGTCGCAAGGCGCTTCGCGTTCGGCCTCGTCCCGTTCGAGGAAGCGAGGCATGAAGAATTCGCGTGTGAGCGTGGTCAGTCGCACACGGCCTGTTCCGCCGTAATCAACAATGTGATCAGGATTATCAGGATCAACGACTTCGATCATGGCTCGCGGAGCAGGCGGATAGTAGATGACGGCAAAATTGTCTTCGGCCACGCGCGGTTTATGAACCGCAAGCCCCATCAATGTATTCCCATAAGTCGGCGCGAAGTAGACTCCGTCCAACAACTCTTCGACTGCGAAGCGATGAAATTGTGGAGTCATTTCCGTTCCCCCGCAAAATACGCCTTTGATTCCCATGCGTTTCAAAGAGACTTTTTCGCATAGAGCTTCGAGCAATTTCGGAGTAGTGAACAGACAGCGAATGTTGTCGTGAGCTTTGAGCAAAGTGAGACCTTGATCAACAACGTGCTGTTTGTATTTTTCGGCCATCTCCGGTTGATTCATCTTGAGCAACTTGATGACCCAGCGAGGGTCGAGGTCTACCATAAAGCAGATGCCGCCGCGATACTGAGCCAGATGTTCGACGGCAAGCCTGAGCCGTCGCGGCCCCGAAGGGCCGAGCATCAACCAATCCGCGCGCTTTCGGGAAAGCGTCATCGGGCAGCGTTCCGCTGAACGCTTCATAATCCAGGCGAAAATCATCAATGCTTATTCTGGATTTGGGAACGCCTGTGCTGCCGCCGGTCTCGAAGACATAGACGGGACGGTCGGCATAAGCTTTAGGCACCCATCGGCGAACGGGGCCTCCGCGCAGCCACTCGTCTTGAAAGAATCCGAAGCGCGCGAGGTCGTCATACCCCTGGATCTCGTGGCGCGGATCCCAATCGAGGTTCTTCGCATAGTCGAGCCAGAAAGGGCATCCCGTTGCCGGGTCAAAGTGCCATTGAACGATTTCGCGCACCCACGCATCGAGCGTGTTTCGCGCAGTTTTCATTTTCGATTCCATGTCGGTTTCTATAGTGGATTTCAACTCTTTACTCACAACGGAAAATATTTAAATGCCGCGATTGGATTTTTGTCAGCGTCGAACCGGATGTCAAGTGACATCGGCAGAGAATGATCCCAGCATCAAAATTTGAACGGTAAATCTCTTATCCGTATAGTCAAATGGTACAGGGATTGCTCACGTTCAGTATGGCTTTGTGTGGACAGAAAGTAAGCTTATTTGGAGTATCAACATGACCAGTGATGTAAAAGAAATGACCGATGATGAAATCCGCGCACGCATCATCCGGTTAGGATTTGCAGAAGACGAGCAACTCTTTTCGGCGTTCTGCGAAAAGTTGCGCAGCGGCCTGCCTACAGGCACTGGCGTAGCCCTTCGCGGCAGCGTCGTCACGGATGAAAAGTGGAAAGACGGCAGACCATTCGATGCGGATGGCGAGGGCACAAGCGATCTTGATGTGACGCTCATCGGCAAAGACGCGATGCAATGCTGGAACGAAGACGCGTATTATATTCCAGCCTTGCACACCAAACCTCTGGGCGACAAAGACCCGGACATCGCTCCCGAACTGAACCCGCTTCGCAAACAACTGCAACAGATAGTTGCGCGGCCCGTCAATTTTCAGGCCACGTCCAATCTTATATTGTTTGTCCGTGATGTTCTGCTCGGAGAGCCGTACTTCAAGATAATCGAGGAAACCGAAAACTCGTGATTCTCAAACTGCTCAGTTACAACATTCGCTTCGGGGGGCTTAAGCGCGAAGCTTATTTAGCAGAAGTCATACGGGCCGTTGCTCCCGATCTGGTCGTATTTCAAGAGGCGATTGCGCCCGGCGTCATCGAGAATTTAGCAGAAGCTACGGGGCTTCATTTCTGGGCGGCGCGGCCCGCTCACTCCATCGGCTATATCAGCCGGATAGAAATAGCTCATCACGAATGGCATCACCCGGTGGGGGCTAAACATTCCTTTCTCGAAATCGTGCTTGCGGGAAGCGAGTCTCGCATCTTTGGGCTTCATCTCAGCGCGATGTTTTCAAAGTGGAGCGAGCGGCGACGCGCGAGAGAGATACGCGCGTTGCTCAGTAGCATCGAAAAACACCAGAAAGGGTTTCACGTTCTGGTCGGAGATTTCAATACGCTCGCGCCGGGCGAACTGCTCGATACGCGGCGCATGCCCGCATGGATTCGAGCTTGATCTGGATAAGCGGGCGTGAAATTCAAAGAGAGACCATACAAGTCATGCTCGATGCAGAGTATGCGGATGGTTATCGCTTTCTATATCCTGAGGATAAGGGCTTACACATTTCCAATCTGGGACCCTCATTTGCGGTTGGATTATGTCTTCGTGCCCATGCGTTACACAGATCATTTGAAGGACTGTCAGGTAATAAATGAATTGCCCGCAGTCAAGATCAGCTTCGGATCATTTTCCACTGCTTGCGCACATTGATGTTTGATAAAGATGCTACACGACAGCACTAATGATCGCGCTCGTCTTGCGAAGTGCGCCGATCTTCGCTACTATTTTCGATTCGGAGCCGGGATGATTTTTGACCAGACACGCGGCTCAACGAGTTCGACTCGTTCGTCTAGGGGCCTAGGACACCGCCCTTTCACGGCGGTAACACGGGTTCAAATCCCGTACGAGTCACCATTTAATTTGTAGTACTTATAGCCAGCCCAGAGGTTAACGCTTCTGGGCTGATGACGCTATGGTGACAAGCTTCTCCAAAAACTTCATCTAATTTTCCAACCGCGTCAGCCAGAAAAGCTGGACTCAAATGTTGGTAACGTGCTGCCATTCGCAAGTCTTTGTGACCTAATAATTGAGCTACTGTGTGAATTATTTGCGGTTTATGAACTCACAGCAGCAGTTATTGGAGAGATAGCAGGCTTCACCTATATCGTTCTAAGGTTCCTTTTCCCCTCAAATAACAAGTGAGCTTTATTCTTTCTCAAGCTGCTTCCTGAGAGCTTTTATCTTGGCGGGCTTTAACCCAACTAGAGCTTTGACTATGGCAGTTAAATCAGGGTTATCTACTATCTGGTTTATGGTATGCACCAGTGTTCGACCGGGCCAAGGGTCACTTGCGGAATAGTCTACTCTATCCCCGGCAGCAGCTTTGAATAGGTCTACGCTATCAACTCCAAGTCCTTGAGCGAGGGCTACCAATTTTTCTATGCCAACACTTTTGGTTTTGCCCGACATAATATCTGAAATATAAGCGTCTTTGATCTTGCCGCCTGAGTTGGCTTCAATGTCTTTGAACTTCAAGTTTTTCTGCTTCATCACTTCGCGTATGTAGGCGCGCAAATTGTCCATAGCTTCCTTAATATCGGAAGCGGCGAAAAGTTATTGACATTCCATAAGGGAATAGTCTAGTATTCTCGCCGCCCGTAATCACGGAACAGTTAAACTGCAATGACGGTACTGGCCGACTGGTAATTTGTCAGTACCGTCAAAGCTCAACTTTGTATCACATAGAAAAAGGTTCGCTCAACAGTGAAGCGCAAAACTCAGTGTGTTCTTTGTAATGGAACGGGGGTTGTCCGTCGAGTGAGTGACTACCCATTCTTTGAGAACCATCTTTGGTGTCAGTGTCCCGTAGGGCAGAAGAAAGCCCAAATGATTGCCGAGTATGAGGTGAAAGTGGCGTAGGTTTTCTCCTTATCGGGCCGAGGGGAGTGTTCGCTGGGGATAGATCCCCGTAGTTGCAACCGGCGTGCATTCTCCCTCTATTTTTATGACCAAACAGACCCAAGCAACCAACTACATTAAGAATCTTTTGACAGGCCGTGATTTCAAGATTGAACCCGGCATTGTCTTGTTTGGTGATGAGGGCTGGCAGGTATTTGACTATCAGCGTAAATGTATAGCTGTAGACCCGACCGGAGGAGTGTGGATTGGAATGTCGGGCGGTAAATGGAATCCACTTGGTAGCTGTACGGTCAGTAATGCTCTTCAAGCTGTGGAATTTCTTGTCAATGGAGAGGCGCGTCAAGTCTGATTATCTACACAATTTCACAAAGGCTATCAAAGGATTGTTTTATTGGGGTTTTTGATTTGTTCACAACTTTTATAATTGAAAAGCCAAGAAATCACATCAGTGTAATCTTTCAAAGACAGTTGGTATTCATGACGTTTTTGAAAATCCTTAGAATCTTTTGTAAATCTAGAAGTTGTAACTAACATTGCATAATTTGCTTTATGATCATGCAGTGCTCCAAGTAATTGTCTAACTAATCCAACTCCTACTGGTCGCATCTTGTTATATTGCTTTGCTTCTACAATACACAAAAACCTACCTATACCAAGATTCTTAGAAGCTAATATATCTATTCCGCCATCTCTTGTAGCTTGTTTTAACTCTACTTCAAAGTCCATGTCAGATAATAAATCGGCAATAACTTCTTCAAATTGGCGCGGCGAAATTTTGAACAAGTTTTCAGGATTATATTTTAATCGCTCAATCAAAGTGTTCTGTACTAGAATGATTTGGGGCTTAACAATCTCAATTATTTGATTAGCAGAAGCTTGGGTTTGCTCATCCAGATTATAAATAATCCCCTTTTTAGCTTCAGACCAATCGAGAAAATCTCTTTGAGATAATGGGTCTAAAGTGAATTCTGTAATTCCACCCACAGACACAATAGGCTTTCTGCTTGTAAAAATTACTGTAGATATTGCTTTATAATTAATCAGTTTGCGTAAGTATTCTCGTATCTCATAATGGTTTAGCCTATCTACTCCGTCTATTACTACTAAGTACTTTGTAAGTTCCTTAGAGAAACGAAGGCGGAGTAAAAAATTATCAATCTGCTCGTCCACACTTAGATTGCTTTCAACATTTATCCATTCTGTGACAAAGTTTTTTTGCTCAGATACAAATTCTTTTACAAGAGATGTTTTACCAACTCCCGCAAATCCGGTAACAGAAATAGCTTTACGGCGCTGAGTGACTAACAAATTCAGTTTATAAAGTTCCGCTGCTCTTCCTATAAAGCTTGGCGAGCTTTCAAATCCCATAAAACGAATAGCGCCTTGCTCTGTGTGAAAATAATAGTCTTTTCGTTTTGACCCACAATAAGGACAAGAAGAATTTTCATTCCTAATATTTGGGTCTTCATCTAAAGATTGATAACAATTATGACAGGAAACTATTCCCATTATTATTACCCCTGTGGATAACTTACTTGCCAGATTCTATAGCCATGCTACGCTAATTACAAAGGTCGAAAATTATTGCATTCCTAGCTCCGCGTTGACACTTATGCGACTCAAAGATAACATTATTGTCTGCCTACTGAGCGGTGAGACATAAAGTAAGCAGGGTTCGTGAATTAGTCATATAATCGTTGAACAAGATTTGAATTATTTGAATCGGTTTTTTGGTAACGCAAGGGTAACTTAGATGCTCAAAAACAAGAAAAACTCCCTCAGATTCGTGTTAAATCTAAAGGAGTTATCTTAAAGGCTTGCCCTTTCACGGCGGTAACACGGGTTCAAATCCCGTATGAGTCACCACATATGCAATCGGACGAGTGATGAGGGATAAACAAATACAACTCATCACTTTTGGAACTCGCGTTAGCGGGTCGCGTTTTTTACAGGTATGTTAGTCGGGCCGTTCAGCGTCGAAGCACCAGACCTGGCGGCCCATTTGATTTTGCAAATGACCAGACGAATAGTTCCAGCTTTTATCCTCACCTTGATTCTTTGCTTCGCAGCGTCGGCGGCGATGGCTACCGATACCATTGTCACTATGCCGTTTGAAAATCTCTCAGGCCGCCCGGAATACAACTGGGTCGGCGAGAGCTTTGCCGCAACGCTGGCGGATCTGCTGGACAAGCCCGGCCTCGTAGGCATTCGCCCCGACGAGCGCAATGTTGCCTATAAGCAGGAAGGGCTTCCGCCGACCGCGATACTGACGCGGGCTACGATGATCAAGATAGCCGAGCGCGCAGGAGCCAATCTTGTAGTCCTTGGCACTTATCGTATTGACGGGCAGGGACGCGAAAGCAGCATAACGATTACGGCTCGCGTGATTGACATTCGCGAGGGCCGACTCGTGGGCAAAGAGTTCAATCGCGGCGGCAATCTGGTTGATCTTCAAAAGCTTCAGGGCGAGATGGCTTATGAAATCCTATACCAGCATAATCAAGCGCTTCCCTTCTCGCGCGAGATGATTATCAATAATGCGATCGAAGCGCCCATCGGCGCGTTCGAGAATTTCATAAAGGCCACGCTCACCAGAGACCGCGAAGCCCGCATAGGTTTTCTTGAGCGGGCGATCAAAGAGTTTTCCGAAAAGACTAAAAACAAATATATTCCGGCGATCTTCGAGTTGGGCCGCATTTATTACGAGTCGGGCGATTACAAAGCTGCTCTCGAACAGTTGACTCAAGTTGACGACAGAAATCCGCGCTATGACGAAACGCAGTTCTATATAGGTGTAGCACAGGACGCTTTGAATCAGGCTGACAAGGCGCTCCCAACGAATCAGAAGCTGGCCGAACGGCTTCCCCTCTACGAGGTCTATAACAACATAGGCGTGCTGTTCATCAAGCAGAAGCAGTACCAGACGGCGATCAATCATTTGAAGCCCGCCGTTGACGCCGCGCCAAATGATACAGATACGCTTTTCAATCTCGGCTACGCTTATTTCCTGTTGAAGGATTATGCGAAATCCATTGCGACGCTCAAGGAAGAGATCAAACAGCGAGCTTCGGATGGCGAGGCGCATTACATTTTGAGCAAGGCGTTTTCTGCCATAAACGATCAGGCCGCAGCCACTCAGGCGTCCGATCAGGCAAAGAAACTTCTGCCCACATTCGCTCAGTGGGAAACCAAAGGCGCGCCGCAGCTTGCGCGCATGAAGACTTCGTTCAATAAAATCAATTACTATCGCTACAAGCGCGATCAAGACGAGAGGTTGAACGTTCAATCTCAGGTGAGCGGGCAAACGCCGCAGGTGGATCAATTGCTGGATACTGCGCGCAATGCTTTCCTTCAAGGCCGCAACGAAGACGCGCTCGCCTCGCTCGGCAAGCTGTTGCAAACCGCGCCGCAGAATTACGAAGCGCATTTGCTGACGGGCCGCGTTTATGAACGTCGAGGCGATTTCGAGCGCGCGACGAACGCGCTCAAGGCAGCAATATTCTGGAACCCGAAACTGGTTGCGGCGCACGTTCTTCTTGGTCGCATCAGCGTGTTGAAAAACGACTGCAAGAGCGCCGAAGAGTCTTTGAACAAAGCATTGCAGATTGATCAAAACGATCAGGACGCGCAGGCGCTCAAGCGGTTGTTCGACGAGAAGTGCAAAGCCGGAAACAATCAATAGAAATCAAACCCAACGCTGTCATCTATAATCTTATCTCCAACGCGAGACTGGCGTTGAGCAGAGCGGTTTCGCGCTCATAGATGATATAATCGTAGCGGACGTTTTAAGGAGAAGCATGAGCGAAAAAGTCAAAGCCGATTTGGATAAACTAGACAGATTGCGTGACCTGGCCTTGTGCGGACCTGAAGAGCAGCGCGAAGAATCACAGCAAGCTTATCAAAAACTCCGCACGGAACTGCTCGATCACGAAAAGTGCGGGGGGTGCGATGACACTGAAATTACGAAGGAATTAACCGTGAAAGATAAAACATTGACGTGCGAAATCTGCGGCGGACAATTCAACTATTCGACTGCCGATCAGCAACTATATGACGGGCAAGGCATCGAGGAACCGAAGATTTGCATAGACTGTCGCCGCAATCAAGATGCAGATAAAAGCGAGCTGAAAGGCGAAGGAGAAAGCGGAGGAGTGGGCGGCTTTAATTCATAGTAGTCTGCTCGCTCGACGGGTTTGTAAATTTCATGTCCCGGCGACAATTCAAATAAGCAATCGAAGGAGTTAGAAAAGAGCTTGTATACAGAATTATTTGAGACCTTTGAATAACAAACCCTTCAATTCCTTCCTCGAATCAACAGTTAGCGGGCTTCCAAAAAACTAAAAACACCAGACTATCTTGGTGTTTTCAATATATATTTTATCACGCTGTCAATGGGGGTTGATGAGGGTTTCATAGACCGCAACGATTTGCATACTCCCATGTAAGCGTTTGTCTTCACTGCTGCCGCCGACTGCTCTTGTCCGTATATATCCCTGTGACATCCAGCCCTTCAAAATGTTTTCCATTGTTCCCATAGGGACACTCACACCAGACTCAATCAGTTCATCATAAATCTCGCCAGTGAAAATAGGGGGATGGGTTTCGTCTACTGTTGGATACCCTTCCGCAGTCCACCTTCTCCAGATTATCTCTCGTATTTTCAGTTCCAGTTGTTCGTTCATACTCAAAGACTGACTATAACATGGCTCTTAGCTATGAGGCAGGGTGCAAGTTTTACTGTTTTATTAATGGGTCTTCCGACTGATTTGACTTGAGGAGTATAACTCTGCCAGTTGCAATCTGGGTTGGGTTCCGTAATCTCATTGAGTGCCGCTCACCGCACTAATAAATTAAGAATCGAACAGTTTGATCAGGACAGGATTAACCCACCCAATTCTTAAAGCGCCATGTATTTTGCCTTCCTCTGAACGCGCATAATAACGTCCTCGAATGAATATCCCTTTTAATAAGGAGTTGAAAATATTCTGCATATCTCCATCTTTAATAGTCTCACCTTCAGATACAAGTCGGTCATATACATCCTTGCTGTGAATTGATTTCATGCCACTTTTCCAAAGATTAACAATTATTCTTGCTGTGTTTGTAGATAGCTGATCCATCTTGTCCTTTAAGCCTGAATCTTAATAAGCGAGTCTAGATAACTTTTCTTGTCGTATAATGAAGCTGAAGGAAGCGTAAGGCTTTCCTCTCCAGTTACCCAGACGCGTACCTTATGCTCAGAATGGCTTTTTAGGTGATTGCCTTTTTCTTCTTTAGGCTTCGTTTCTTCTCTGGCTCTTACACCAGTCCAATTGCAGGTTTGGCAATGCGCTGTCCATTGTTTCATGATTTACCACCTTTCGGGATATTACGAAGTAAGTTTGAATCATTACTATTATACAGAATAGGTATTAAGGAAAGCTGTTCAATAAAGGACTATTCTGAAAATGATTAGAGATGATGCGTCAGTTCTTTAACAAACCGCTTGAAGGTTCGCCACGTTACCCAGTATCCTTTAAGGGTGACTTTAGCCAAACCGCAGACGTATTCTTTTTCCATCATGAACTCAGCGAATAACTTGTCTATATCTCCTCCAGACTATCCAGGTGATTTTTTCAATTATTCCCGCTAAGTATTAGAATAAAAGGAGTCAGAAAAGAGCTTGTATACGGAATTATTCGAAACCCTCTATCCGATCAACACACCTAAGAAAGAGAAAGGCGTCGTCGTAACCGGCGTTGATGCGTTCGCGCTCGGCGATGAAATAGGCATAGAGGTCGGCGACCGCATAATGAAAGTAAACAATGCTGAGTTGCGCGACTTTCTCGACTTTCAATTCCATACAGGCTCGGAAGACCGCGTGCGGCTCGACATTGTCAAGCAGTCAGGCGAGGCGTTACAGTTGGAAGTGGAAATCGGCGAAGGCGAAATTTGGGGACTCGACTTTGAATACTTCGCTCCGCGCCAGTGCGCCAACGATTGCATATTCTGTTTCTGTAATCAAAATCCCGCAGGCTCGCGCGAATCGCTCTTCTTCAAAGATGAAGACACGCGATTGTCGTTTCTTCACGGCAACTACACGACGATGTCTTCCATCTCGAAAATGGAACTTGACCGCATAGTCCAGCAGCGGCTCTCG
Organism: Blastocatellia bacterium; assembly: GCA_963726785.1. Taxonomy (GTDB): domain Bacteria; phylum Acidobacteriota; class Blastocatellia; order UBA7656; family UBA7656; genus DATEKX01. Next base: position 452,488 of record CAVSDJ010000010.1, on the reverse strand, counting down.
CCTCAATACGTTTCGGTTCATGCGACCGACCCGGAAGTCCGTCGTTACCTGCTCGGTCGCAAACGGCCCGATGAGGTGCTCGGCAAGATGCGATACCTCGCCGATCAGGGCATAGAGCTTCACGCGCAAATAGTTCTCTGTCCAACGATCAATGACGGCGCTGTGCTTCATCGGACGATCCGGGATCTTGCGGGACTTTATCCGGCGCTTGCAGTCGGTCGCGGTCGTTCCCGTTGTCTTCACAAAGCTTCATAACTACAAACATCTGATGACTGCGGTGACAGATGAATTTTCTCACGCTCTCATAAAAGAAGTGCGCCCGTTGCAGCGCGAATTTCGCGAGCGACTAGGCAGTACGTTTGTGTTTCTAGCCGACGAGTTTTATTTGCGCGCGGGGCTGCGCTGCCGGGCCGCGCGCACTATGGCGACTATCCGCAGATCGAAGACGGCGTAGGCATGGTGCGCCGTTTCATCATTGATGCAAAGAAGACGCTCGCGCGCGACCTCGGCTTAAAACCCGGCTCGCTTCACGGCACAGTCGCTACGGGCGAGTTGTTTTATCCGATACTGTCGGAAATTGTTGCCGAGATAAACGAGCGAGTCGGAGCAAGGCTGAAGGTTGTCAGTGTCAAGAATCAATTCTTCGGCGAAGAGGTCACGGTTGCCGGTCTTATGGCAGGAGGCGATGTGCTGCGCGCTCGCCAGTCGCTCGAAGGCAATTTCGTAATCGTGCCCGAACAGGCTTGTTTGAAGTCGGGCCATGTCTTCCTCGATGATCTGACTCTGGAAGACCTTGAAGGCCAGCTTGCCCGCCCTGTAGCCCACGGCGGCGCGTCGCTACTGGCGATGATCGAGCGCGCCCAGGAGCTTGAATCGCGCGCGTTTTCGGGAGCGTTTGCCGTTTAATCTCGCGCCGCAAAAATGAATCAGTAAATACTCTTGCATCCGACGCCAGTTAGTTCTACTCTTTGGCTATCTGCCCCTGCCGTTCACACGAATAACCTTCCCATGAAAATACTGGTAATCGAACACAGGAAGCGGGTGAAGTGCGATGATGCGCGACAACGGACATAACAGAAGCCAGTTGGCAAATGCAGAATCAGCATTGCAGGAGTTGGAAGCAAAGCTGGGGCACACGAGAGCTTTGCTCGCAGAGCGAAAGGCCGAGCGACTGAAAATTGAAACCCAGGTCAAGACGATAAACTCAACGGGCGACATAAACGATATGGTGATGCTGCAATCTCACACCTTCGCCCTGGATAAAATAATTGCCGACCTGAAGACTTCCGAATCCGATTGCTTGCAGCGCATAGAATCGTCGAGACGGTATCTGTACACGTTATACGTCAAGTTGGAAAAGCTCAGACAGGAAGCAGCAACGCTTGCAGATAAATCTTCAGTGTACGGCCAGGAACATAATCTTTTGCCGGACGAGCAGGCCAGCCTGCGTCGCTTGCGATTGCAAATCCAGGCGATAACCGGCGCAGAATAAATTCATTTCATTATCTCGGTAATAACTCAGCCCCGTAGGGGCGACCTGTCTATAGAATTAAGTGACTATAGACAGGTCGCCCCTACGGGGCTAAAGATCATTTATCATTCGTCAGAACGTAATCGCCTTTGCGCGCACCGGGCGCGATCTTCCATCCCGCGTTAAGCTCAAGCGTCCACCCCTGCCCTCGCAATGGCCGAGCTTCGGCATCAACAGGTGCGGAAACCGTGATTCTTTTTATCGCTCCTGCTTCGCGCGTCAAGAGCGCGCCAGCGGTTACTGTCAGTATTCCCCAAACACCGCTTGCCGTCATGTTCGGGTAAACGGTGCTTGCGTCGTCAAAGGCTTCGAGATTGTTGGGGTCGTATGTGTATTGCGTATCGTTTGCGAAAGGAATGATCAAAACAGGCTTGTCAACGAATCGCTCGCGGTAAGCTGCGACACGTTTCCTGCGATTGCCGTCTCGCTCGACCTCCGCCGCGCGAAGCGCATCGCCATCATACTTCATCAAACGACGAGCAGCTTCTTGATCGAGCTTCGCTGGCAGTTTGATCGAAAGCGCTTTTGCCAAACGAGCGCCCATGTCATCAGTCGGCTTTCAAACCTTTCCGCCACGAGCGGTTCGCGCTATCGAGTAAGAATCCGTATGCAGGCCCGGAAGTGTAGGCGAAGGAACGAACGAAAGTAGGCAGTGATTCGGAAGACTCGATTTTTTTGACTATGAACTCAATCGAATCCGATTCCGGCGTTCCGCGCAGCTTGACTCCTGTGTATTCCGCAAGCCCTTCGTTCATCTCCAGACTCAATTCGCTTTGAACCGACTGCGGAAACAGATGATGGCGGTGCGCGCGAAAGATGAGCGCATCGGTGATGGCTTTGCGGCTTTCCGCTCCCGTTTGCTTAAGCCCTTGCTTGAGCGCGCGCCATTCCAGTTGCAGCCACAAGCGACCTTCAAGCGTGTCGAGATGATTGTTAGAAGGATTTGAGGCAGGCAATCCGATATCATCCTGAATGCGATGGTACAACTCGTGAGCCATCAATCGCGCGCGAGCAGCCTGAGACGAAGGCAGAGGCCAGATTATCATCGTCCACTTTACGCCCGCCCAGTTGGTCGCGGTATTTGCGATGCCAATCTCTTCGGGCAGATGTCCGACAAACACGTTCCCTTTTTTGGAAAGGCGCGATTGCTGGTCGCCCTGGTTCGCTACGATCATTCGCGTCGCCGGGTCAACCAGCAACATAGGGCCGTAGAGCGAGACTCCCCACAGCTTGCCGCCGTCTTTATCGCAAATCGAACGTGCTTCCTGAAAGTACTGTTCGGCCAAAGCCGTATCAACCGATTGCCCCTGACCTGCTGACGAAAACGTGCAGGTCGAAGCCGCCAACAGAAGCATTTGAAATATTGAAATACAGATCTGTTTTGTACGCATAATTCCTCGCGAATCATTCCAAGTTCGAACTCGATTTAAATGAAGCGTGTGCATAAATCTCAGCGCAGTTAGTTCTGCTGCCGCGTAGCGGCTTAGTGAATTTAGCCGTGTCTTTTAAGGCACGGTAAGCAGACAGCCTGTGTAATTTGCGTCGCGTGAGCGACGGTTGCAACACGCGGTTAAATTCAATCGTCGCTCACGCGACGAGGCGGGCTGTATTGGAGTCTTCCCGGCCTTGAAAGACCGGGCTAAATTCAATAGCCGCTACGCGGCCAATTTTGCACACGCTTCATTTAATCAACTATCTCGCCTTTGGCAATTTTGATGTTGAATCTCAACTCGTACTTCTTCGCGTAACGTTCGCTCAAATCGTAACTGATATCAGAGCCCACTCTTGCGATGCCCGCCCAGTTCAACCCGACCGGCTCGCGTTTGTCGTCAACGCGATGAATGTCGAAGTTGATCGCAACCTGATCGGACGGGCGACTCCGCATATATTCGTTGATCTTCAGGTTCACTGCGATGGCTTGCGTGTCTGACTGCAACAACAATTCCTGAGCTTCTTCAAACAGCAAGTTAGCCGTCTTGCGAGCGATTTCTCGACCGTCTTCGAGCAGACGCACTTCGGCTTCATAATGATGAGGAATCTTTGAAGCTCGAATGTTTACAATTCCATCCCGGCTTATCTTCAGAATATTTATGGTGAGCGGGCGCAACCCACCCGACGGGCCGTAAACAGGTTCCTCGGTCATCGCAGGCGTGATCTCTATCTTCAACCTGTCCTCGCCGCCGCCGCGACCGAACGGAAGCAGAATGATGTCTTCGTCCAATCCGAGCCGTAGAGTCTGACTTTGCTCGTCTTCTTCGTAAAGCGGCAGGCCTTGCGCCGAGTAGCCGTAGAGTCGGCGCGTTTGAAGCTTTGCTCTGATTGCGAGAGCATTGCTCGCATCAATATCCGTTAGAAACTTCGCCTTCATCTTGAAGCGCTCGCCTTGAAGATCTATGTCAAAGTCAGTGCCCGGCGGCCCTTCGATCACTGATGATGAAATAATGGTTCGCTCGCCTGCGTTCTCTCGAATCGTCGCAATCTGAAATTTCATTCGCTTTAAATCAGTAGCCCCCCGGTTCGCATTCATTGATCGAAGCCGACTGCCGCTCACCATCAGCGAAAGCAGCACGAAAAGAATCAATGTCAATTTAGTGCGCGTTTTCATCAGTTACATTCCTCACCGTTTAGTGGTGTAGATGACCGCGCGCTCGCCTTTATCAAAGCGTGATAAATCAAGTCCGCCTTGAGGCGCTTGATTATCAACAGGTGCGGTCGCACGTTCGATTCGAGCAGGTCTGGTTGCGCGAACGTAAACAGACCACGCGACCAGAGCGAAAAGCGCCAGCATCACCAGCGAGAAGACAGGCACGGGCAGAGTTATTCTTCTTTGCCACAGCGGAGTCCGCTCGGAGTCGAGGATTCGTTTGATCGCTCGCCTTTGCGCGCTCGCGTCTGGTTCGTATGGATGCGACTTTATCTGCTCGCGCAAGCTCAGGAAATCCGTCTGCGCCTGCTGGCAGATCAGGCAGGACGAAAGGTGAAGTTTCACTTGCTCTGCTTCTTCTCGTTCAAGCTCGCCGTCAATCAACAGCGATAATTTCTCTGTGAAGTTGCAACTCATATTTTTCGACCCCGCGATAGTTTCAAGAAGTCCTTGCGGTCTTGTTGCTCATCTCGTTCCAACGGGCGCGCAACGAGCTTCGAGCGCGAAAGATATCGGATTTGACTTTGCTTTCCGAAACGTTCAGCACGCGAGCGATCTGGCTGTAGCTCATCTCTTCCTGCTCGCGAAGCAACAACGCGGCGCGCTGGTCTTCGGGCAAAGCCTCCATCAAGGAAATCACCTTCTGCCTGCGCTCAGATTGCGCGAAAGCCTCTTCCGGGTTCGGCGGCGCAGAGTTATAAATTTCGATCACTCTCTCAGAATGTTTCGCCCGCGTCCGTTTCTTTTCCAACTCGTTCAGCGCGAGATTGCGCGCCACGCGATAGAGCCAGAATCGCGCTTCGCCCGACGGAAGACGATAAAGGCCGAAGCGATAGAGACGCAGAAAGCTTTCCTGAGCAACATCTTGAGCAGAGGGGCGCTCGCCAATCAGGCATTCCAGAAACCGACAGAGGTTCGGATAGATCTCGTTGAAGATCGAAATGAACTCGTCGTTTTGTCGCGCCATAAAATTCTCTACATCTATAAAAACAGGTGAGCGATGAAAAAGTTGCGCAGGGCGGGAATTTTTTATCTCATGTAGGGGCGACCGTCTCTGGTCGCCCCAGATTGTGATTACTTGAGTCTGGGGCGACCAGAGACGGTCGCCCCTACATAGTAGAATCCGGCGCGCGTTTGTTATAACATCCGTTATCGTAATCTGCTACTCACATCACTCAGGCATCGGGAGCGTGATATGAAAATAACAAATCTTCTATGGCTTTGCTTATTGGTGCTTGCAATCGCAAATCAGCCTGCAATCTTTGCCGCCCAAACAAAACGCGCAATGACTATTGACGACGTTATGAGTATGCGAGCAGTGAGCGACCCGCGCATCTCGCCCGATGGCCGCTCGGTCGTATTCGTCGTCACGCAGGTTGATATGAAAACGAACTTCCGCAACTCGGACTTATGGATAGTTGCAACAGGCGGCGGCGAGCCTCGCCCGCTTACGCTATCACCCAAACGCGACGATTCGCCGCAATGGTCGAATGACGGAAAGAAGGTTGCTTTCATCTCAGACCGCGATGGCCGCGCGCAAGTCTACGTCATGCGAATTGACGGCGGCGAAGCGGAAAGGGTGACCGATGTAAAAACCGCCGCGCAAAGCTTCGCGTGGTCGCCCGACGGAAAGCGAATCGCTTACATCGCCGCCGACTCCGTACCCGAAGCAAAAGAGAAAGAGAAGAAAGACGGATTTGATCAAATCGTTGTTGACGCGGATTACCAGTTCGCGCACATCTATCTGATTGATTTGTCTTCATCATCGAACAACGAGATACCGAAGCCCATAAAGCTCACAGATGGCGCTTTGCACATCACAGAACTTGATTGGTCGCCCGATGGCAGATACATAGCGTTCACTGCGCGCAGCACGCCAAAGCTTGCCGACGGTTCGACAACAGAACTCTATGCAATTGATGCCGGAAACAAACAACCGGCACAACCTGGAAAGCTAACTAATAATGATCGAGCCGAATCCAACATCGCATGGTCGCCTGATGGCAAGACGCTCTCGTATCTTTCAACATCCGACAAATACCCGACAATCGGCCCTTCGCGCATTCATCTGCTCTCGCTCATTGAAGTGGAAACAAAGACAGGCCCGCACAGCATTCGCGGCTTTGCGGCTCAAAACGCGCCGAAGATTCTGCAACCGCAATTTGATGGCTACATTACTAAACACGAATGGTCACCCGATGGAAAATTCATTTACTTTACAGCAGACACGGGTGTGAATCGTCATATTTATCGGATTGCAACAAATAACTGGAAGCTGGATATGAGAACCAAGCAAATAGATATGCAAGGGTCTTTCAGTCTTTCGCAAAAGAATAACCAGATGGCTTATCTCAGGGAAGATTCAACTCATCCAGCCGATGTGCTGCTAACATTAGTTCAACCGGACACGGCAGGCGACTTTATAGGTTATTTCGAGGTTCTAACACATATGAACCCGCAGGTGAATGATATCGCGCTCGGTCGCGTCGAAGTAGTCAAATGGAAAAGCTCGAAGGACGGGCGCGAGATTGAAGGCTTGCTCGTCTACCCGATTGATTATGAAGAGGGCAAACAGTACCCGCTCATCACAAGCATTCACGGCGGGCCGGAGGGCGCGTATCAGATTTCGTTTATGTCGGGCTATGGCGAGTTCCCGCACGTCTATGCGGCGCAAGGTTACGCGAGCTTCTTTCCGAATTTTCGCGGCTCGTCAAACTACGGCGCGGAGTTCGCTTCTGCAAATGTAGGCGACCTCGGCGGCGGCGATTACCAGGACGTAATGAGCGGCGTTGATTACCTGATCGGGCGCGGCATCGCTGACCCTGCGCGGCTCGCGATCAAAGGATACAGCTATGGCGGATACCTGTCGGGCTGGATCATCGGCCACACTGATCGTTTCAAAGTGGCCGTGTTCGGCGCGGGTCTCTCGAACGCCATTTCGTATTACAGCACGGGCGACATTCAATATCAGCGCGAGACGCTGCATCAAGGAACTCCCTGGCGCAACAATCAAAACCTGATCGAGCGTTCGCCTGTCTTCTACCTGCAAAACGCGAAAACGCCCTCGCTCATCTATCACGGCGAGCGCGACGAACGTGTGCCGCTCGGCCAGAGCCTTGAAACTTACATGGGTTTGAAAAAAGCGGGCGTGACCACTCAACTCATAATCTACCCGCGCGAAGGTCATGGGTTGCGCGAGCCAAAACATCAACTCGACAAGATGCGCCGCGAAATGGAATGGATTGAGAAATACGTTCACGGGGCAAAAAATACAACCGCAGAAAAATAGAAACGGTGATATATTTCACAGAGTCGAGCAAGTATATTCACTCAACAGGAGTCAAGCATGTCATCACAGCAATCAAAGGCTCAGGGCATTGATGTTTCTCACTATCAGGGCGCGGTAAACTGGCAAAGCGTAAAACAGGCTGGCATAGCTTTCGCCTTCGCAAAGGCGAGCGATGGCAGTACGGGTGTGGATTCTCAGTTCAAAACCAACTGGCAAGGCATGAAAACAGCAGGCATCATTCGCGGAGCTTATCATTTCTTTGAACCCACAATGGACGCGACTGCGCAGGCAAACGATTTCATCCAAACAGTCGGAAGTCTTCAAGCCGGAGACCTTCCGCCAGTCATTGATGTGGAGATTAATAACGGGGTAAGCAGTTCCCAGATGATCAGCGGTGTCACGACCTGGCTCACCGTCGTGCAGCAAAGCCTGGGGCGCATGCCCATGATCTACACGGTCGCTTCGTTCTGGAACGCGAATCTGAATGACCAGTTCGGAGACTATCCTTTATGGATCGCTAACTATGGCGTTCAATCGCCCGCGATACCGCAGGGCTGGAGCAGTTGGGAATTCTGGCAGCATTCGCAATCAGGAAGCGTCAGCGGAGTTACAGGCAGCGTTGACCTTGATTGGTTCAACGGCTCGATTGCCGATTTGATGGCTTTCCTCCAAGTCCCTTTCGTCCCTTCGATAACGCCGACACCAACTCCAACTCCGCCTCAACCGCCAACAACAGGCGCGCTTACTTACACCGTGAAACCGGGCGACACGGTTGATAAAATAGCCGCCCAATTCGGCGTATCACCTTCGGCTCTTGAACAAGCAAACAACATACAAAACCCGAACCTGATCGAAGTAGGCCAGGTGTTGACCATTCCTTAAAAAACAGAGAGTTCACCGCAGAGACGCAGAGGAATGGCGGTAGCCCGCGCGTAAGCCTTTCGCCCTTGCTTACGCGCGGGCTACTGCCTTAACCTCTGCGCCGCCGCCGCGTGCGAAGCACATCATCGGCCATCCTACGTTCTCTGCGTCTCTGCGGTGAATCTACTTCTAAACCCATAGAACTGAATGGCCCTATGTGACTACCAGGATCACGAGAAGATTATTGAGACAATTTTAATAGCAAGTATAATATCTATCTATAAAGGAGAGCTTATGAAGTCGAGGTCTCGCCTGCTTGTTCTTCCCATTCTCATATCGCTGTTGTTGACCCCTCTCAACTCAATCGCGCAATCCGGTCAACAGGCTCAACCGTTCGAGTCGTTCGTGACAAAAATCCGCGACGGACTGAAGCTCAACGAAGAGCAGGTCGGCCAGTTGCGACAGGTGCTCGTAAAACACGAAGCGAAAATCACAGAGTTGCGCCGCCGCGCTCAGGCAATGCCTTATGCGCCGGGTCTGCTGCCTGAGATTGAAAAGGAACAAAGCGCGATTCGCGATGAGATTGCGGCGTTTCTAAACGACGAGCAGAAGGCGAAGCTTGCAAGCGTTGACGCGCGAGTGCCTGTTCCGATTGCTCCGCCTTTCGTGTTGATAAACATTCCGCCGCGCGTGCGGATGGATGCAACAGGGGGGCTTTGTTGAATCTTGCGGGACGCGAGCGATTGATACCCCCTCCATCGCTATCAAGTAAAGCGCGGCTCACCGAAGACCAAAAAATACTTCACCTGCTCAATCGCGCTACGTTTGGTCTGCGACCCGGCGATGTTGATCGAGTGCGGCAGATGGGGTTGGATAAATTCCTGGACGAGCAACTGCATCCAGAAACGATTGATGATTCGGAGTTGGAGAAACGACTCGTTGTTTTGCCGACTCAGCAGATGACACCGGTCGAGCTTTCTCAATTCTACCCGCCTCCGCAACAGGCAGAGCAGCGCGCGAAAGAGAAGAACCCGCCGCCTATATTCGGTCGCCCTCAGCAGATCATCGGCGAGCTTATTCAGCAAAAGCTCGTGCGCGCAGTTTCGAGCAATCGCCAGTTGCAAGAAGTGATGACCGATTTCTGGTTCAATCACTTCAACGTCTTCGCGCAGAAAGAAGCAGTCCAGTGGCTTGCGACCAGTTACGAGCGCGATGTGATTCGCCCACGCGCGCTCGGAAAATTTCGCGACCTGTTACTTGCTACGGCGCAAAGCCCCGCGATGTTGTACTATCTGGACAACTGGCTTTCGGCTGCGCCCGATGCGAAAGAGCCGCGCCCGCCGCGCCCTGCCGCCGGGCCGCCTCAGAACCCGAAACTGGCTCCGGGAGCCAGTTCTGCGTCGCCGCCTTCAACAGAAATGCAGACCGCCAGCGACAAAGCGAAGGTCATTGACGATGCGGCTCTGTTGGCAAAGATAGACGGCGCGCCGCAAATGGCGAATGAGAATCCTAAATCTCAAACTCCAAATTCCAAACCCGAAACCCCGAACGCGCAGACGCCACCCAAGAATCCGCCCGCCCCGGCTCAGCCTCAGCGCAAACGAGGCATCAACGAAAACTACGCGCGCGAGTTGATGGAACTTCACACGCTCGGCGTTGACGGTGGGTACACTCAAAAGGATGTGCAGGAAGTCGCGCGATGTCTTACGGGCTGGACCATAGACCGTCCGTTTCAAGGCGGCGGCTTCATCTTTCGCCCGTGGATGCACGACGCGGGCAGCAAGACTGTCTTGGGCGTGAATCTTCCTGCGGGCAACGGGATTAGCGACGGCGTGCGCGTGATTGAAATTCTCGCGCGCCACCCTTCGACTGCGCGATTCATATCAAAGAAACTGTGCGAGCGATTCATCGCGGACGATCCGCCTCGTCAAGTGATCGAGCGCGTGGCACAGGTCTTTTTGAAAACGGATGGAGACATACGCGAAGTGTTGCGCGCGATTCTGACTTCGCCTGAATTTTATTCGGCGGCGATATTTCGCGCGAAAGTGAAATCGCCGCTCGAACTGGCAGCGTCGGCCATTCGCGCTCTTGATGGCGACACGAACGGCGCGCCCGCGCTGCATGAGTGGCTGCGCAAGATGGGCGAGCCGCTTTACCTCTACGCTTTCCCCACAGGCTACAGCGAGCGTTCGGCTGCGTGGATGAACACAGGCGTCTTCCTCAACAGACTCAACTTCGTCGTCGCGCTTGCAAACAACCAGATTCAGGGCACGAGCTATGACCCTGCGCGACTCGCTTCGGTGGACGCGAGCGCGGATGAAATCACAAATCAGATGTCAGCGCTCATCGTTCATACGGAGTTGTCAATTGAAAGCCGTCGCGCTGTCACGGATGGATTCGCTCAACAATCTGCCGAGCCCCACAAAAAATCCGACATCGTTCCGGTCAAAGCTACTGCTCAAGCCGCTCGTCGGCGTCTGAGTCAAATAATAGGTTTGTTGTTCGGCACTGCCGAGTTTCAACGCAGATAAATCTTTCACGCAAAGACGCAGAGAAGCAAAGAACGCAAAGAATTACTTAGCGGACTTTGCCTCTTTGCGCGAATCTCCTCTTCTTGATATTCTTCCAATCCATTTTTTCTCAGGAGATATTCTTAGCTTATGAACTCGAAGAGACTCGGAGTTGGATTTATTGGCAGCGGGTTCGTCGCTCGCTTTCACATACGTTCATGGGTTGGCGTGCGCGACGCAGACGTGCGAGGCGTGTGGAGTCCGAATCGTGAACACGCAGAAGAGGCAGCCGCACTTGCGCGCGATTTGCGCGTAGGCGAAGCTCAAGCGTTCGACTCAATCGAAGAGATGATTGCTTCACCTGATATTGATTGCATCTGGTTGTGCAGCCCTAATCACACGCGGCTCGATTGCATGGAGCAGATCGCGCACGCGATTAGCATCAGGCAAAGGGCAACTGGTCGGCATAGCCTGCGAAAAGCCGCTTGCGCGAAACGTAATGGAAGCAAAACGCATGGTCGAGATGGTGGAAAAAGCGGGACTGCTTCACGGCTACCTCGAAAACCAGTTGTTCACTCCGGGCGTCGTGCGCGGCAAAGAGATAATCTGGGCGAGAGGCGCATCGCTTACAGGTCGCCCATACCTGGCTCGCGCAGCCGAAGAACACAGCGGGCCGCACATGCCATGGTTCTGGCAGGGCGAGTTGCAGGGCGGCGGCGTGCTCAACGATATGATGTGCCACAGCGTCGAAGTCGCGCGCTACCTGTTGACTGCGCCGGGAGCGCCGCGCAGCAGCCTGCGACCCACAAAGGTTTCAGCGCAGATAGCATCTTTGAAATGGAGCCAGCCCGAATACGCGCGCCAGCTTAAAGAGACCATGGGCAGCGCGGTTGATTATCGAAGCAAGCCCTCGGAAGATTTCGCTCGCGCGACGATCAATTACGTAGACGAGCAGGGCAACAATTCGATTGTCGAGGCGACAACATCGTGGAGTTTCGTCGGGGCCGGACTGCGATTGAGCATGGAATTGCTTGGGCCTGAATACTCGCTTTCGCTCAACTCGCTCGACAGCGGCCCGAAGCTTTTCTTCAGCCGCAGGGTAGTAGGCGATGCAGGCGAAGACATAGTTGAAAAACAGAACGCCGAGCAAGGCTTGATGCCTGTCGTCGCAAACGAAGGGTCAGAGTACGGATATGAAGCAGAGAATCGCCATTTCATTGAGTGCTTCCTCGATGGCCGTCAACCCGAAGAGAGTTTTCACGATGGGCTTGCGGTGACAGAGCTTTTGATGACCGCTTACATGAGCGCAGAGCAGGAACGCGTGATCGAGTTTCGCCCGAAAGACCTCGATACATTCATCCCTGCGGTAGCGCGCGGCGAATGGAAACCGTAAAGAGTCTGTTTTATAAAGAAGCTCCGTAGGAGCGACTGTCTATAGTTTCAGTATCCATAGTATTTTCTGTAGCTCCGTAGGAGCGACCTGTGGGTCAACAGGTCGCTCCTACGGAGCTACAGAAAACTCCACCGACGCCGATACTATAGACAGGTCGTCCCTAACGGGACTACTAAAACATACTCTAACGCATCTCGAACTTCGCGGCGTCTACAGGAACGTTGATCTTTATCTCTGTGAATTTTTGCGTAGAAGCGAAAGGCGGGCGCGACCAGCTTATGGTGAAAGGAAGTCTTGCGCCGCTCACTTCTTTGTAATCGTCGAAGTCGGTCACCTCGGGGATGGTGCCGAACACGGTCTTGAAAGTTGTATATCGGCGTATAAGCAATCCTGTGCCGACATCAAAGTAAAGCTTCTCGCGACTGCCATCAGCAGATGTCGCGCCGACGACATAAGCCTCGTGGTCTGCAATCTTCTCTTTGCCTAAAACTCTAAGGCCGGGATAACTCTCGCGGAGTTTTAGGTATTTGAAAAACTCCGCGTCGCGCTTTTGCTCGGCCAGGTCTTTGCCTTCCGTCTCACGCTGCCCGCGATTGTCTTTAGCCCAACCGGCAATGCCGTTGAATCCTTTATAGCTTTGACCGTTAACGAGGGTGAGAATTTTGTTCGGGGCTTGTTGGTAAACTTCCAAAGGCACGGTCACGGGCGGAGTCATTTGATTCTCTGTAGTAAGATTGCCGCGCGACACTCGCGATTAAGCTTCTCTATCACGGCTTGGCCGCCAATTGCGCTTATATATCTGTTTATCACTTCATCTGTCGTAGGCATCGAAGCAGGCTTCGCGATTGCGGGTTCCGATTCCTTTTTTGATGCGAGCAGTTCAGCGCCCGGCAAAGGTATGCTATGCGGCCTGCCAAAATGACAGCTATAGCAGGTGACTGCCGGATTGTTGCCAAAGTTTTCTTTATTGATATTGCGCGTCATCAATATCATTCTGCGCGTAGCGACCTTCGCAGTCTTCGTATCGCTCTCCCATGAGTTCGTGTGGCAGTGATCGCAACCGACCCCGAGCGATGCCGACATGAATTGCATCGCCCCATCCAACTGCGACGCGGGCAGCCCGTTAAACACCTGAATGTTTTTGTAAACCTCCTCGGCAGGCTTCTCAGATTCAATAGATTTCTTGTCTTGATTATCAATCCTGTTTGCTACGGCCCAATTCGCGGCAAGCAAACAAAGCGCGAAGCCTAAAACTGTGACGCTGATGGCCCGCTTAACATTGCCTCTCATCATAGATAATCCTTTTACTTGAAGTCATCGCCGGTTTCCGGCAAACAGTTTTAAGATTGATTGAATTAGCGGCCAATCGCAAGCGTATGCGAGTAGAGTACAGAGCCATTCAGTAGCAGATTCACCGCAGAGACGCCGCAGGACGCAGAGATTACGCAGAGTAAAACTCTTTGTTACCTCTGCGCCCCCGCCGCGTGCGAAGCACATCATCGGCCATCCTGCGTCCTCTGCGTCTCTGCGGTGAATTGTCTTTCCAGTTTTATTTTTTCTGTTCGGGGCAGCGGCAATCCTCTTGAGTGATTATCGAATCGAATCGCGGCTGCTGATCGACAGTCAGCAGTGCGCGCATCTGGCTTCGCGTGCGCTCGCGCAAGCTGTCGTAACGCGGGCGCACATCTGCGCAGACGGCTTTGTAATCTTCGCGCGTGTGGTCGAGTATAGCTCGCATCGCGGATGATTGATCTTCGGTCAAGGTGAGTTCGCGCTTCAAAGTTTCAAAGTAAGCGTCCGTGTCGCGCATTGGTGGCGCTAAGGTTGGCTGCTCGGCTTTGGCGCGCAGCCGATATATGCCGTCAAGCGACGCACCCGTCACGCAGCCAAGAGCGAAAACCACGAGCAGTACTGCCCATATCTTCATCCAGGATTTCCAACGCACGTTCATTTTTCTTCCTTCCCTTCCTGTTCAGCAAACATCGTCGCCAGCACCTCTTCACTTGAAATGGCGCATTCGTCAGTCACAGACAAGGAGCAGGCGGTGATAGGCGTAAGCGAATAGCTAATTTCAACGCTCGCGCCACCGGGCAATGGGCTGACAGTGTACTTTGTTGCGGCAAACCAGAGCGCTAAGACGGCAGCAATCGCAACAAGCGCGAGCGCAGGTATCGCGCGACGCGCAATTTTGAAAGCTGTGAACCAGCCTCCATCCTGCTCCGCTTGCTGTTTTCGTTCAGCTTCTATGCGAGCGCGAAGCCGCGCATAAAGAAACGGCGCCGATGCAATCTGATCCGCTTCCGATTCGCTTATGCCGAAAGCGTGTGTGACGCTCTTGCCTACGCGGTCGAGCAGTTCATCATGCGATTGATTTTTCTTTTTCCAAAACATCGGACGATCACCTCGCGGCCTCAACCAAACAGCCGCTCAAACAAAATCGCCGAGCACGCGGCGCAAAGCAATTCGTGCGCGGTGTGCTCGCACTTTAACTTTGGAAGCAGACCAGCCTGTTATCTCTGCTATCTCGATGACAGGCATGTCTTCCGCGTCCAGCAGAGTAAGCACTAACCGGTCGTCAGCGCTCAGGCGCGCGAGGAGTTTGTTGGCGAGGTCGCGCGAGACAGCCGTTTGTTCGGCATTGCCTCCCGTCGCCTCTGCGCGCACCTGCGCGTTCGACCATGCAGCTTCGTCATCTGTAATGTCGCTGATAGAGCTTTCGGGCCGACGACGCGCGCGACGCAATTCGTCATAGCAAGCATTGATTGCAACGCGCGAAAGCCATGCGGCGAACCCTGCGCCTTTGTCCGGCGAGTAATCACCGAGCGCGAAATAGATTTTCGTGAACACGTCCTGAATGATCTCTTCGACTCGTTCAGGGCGATTGAAGAATCGCCCGATCAGTCGCGCGATTCGCCTGCGGTGGCGGTTGAAGAGTTGCTCGAAGGCAGCCTCATCGCCCGCGCGAATAGACGAGATAAGGGATTCGTCCGTTTCATCGCGTGTCGAGGCAAAGACAGGCTCGGCAGGCGCGAGAGCAAAGTTGTCGCTGGCTTCATCCATTCGACTCGCCTGATCCCGAACCTGCGAATACTGATCCTCCACTGCGAGATGAAACTTCGTCACACCACACTGCATGGCAATTTGCTTGAGCGAGCCTCAAACGAGCAAGTCCCGCGGGAACTTTTCAAGCTGCCTCTCAGCTTGAGACAAAAATCGCTCGAAATTTATAACGCATAGCGATGGTATTTGGTTACACGGAGAGAAAATAATTTCGTGACCTGCGTTATCGCGCGCCCAGGTGAAACCGCATTCCGACTCGCGCAAGCAAGGGCGGGCCAATGGTCTTCACTGGCGTGCGACCAATTGCATATTGTTGATCGAATAGATTCTCGAATGCGGCGAACACTTCTACATTATGACCAAGCGAACGGGATGCGAACAGATCAAGAGTGAAGAAACGATCAAGCCGCAGCAGGTTCTGATCATCATCGAACTGCGCGCCGACTGCGCGGCTTTGAATCGCAAGCGTGAAGCGAGAAGGGTTCGAGTAGCGTGCCTGCACCGTCAGTTGATGCCGCGCCACTTGCGGAATGAGCAAGCCTTCAAGCGCAGTGTTCGCCGGAAACCGTCGCACTGTCGCATTGGCAAACTGATAGCCGCCTGAAACAGTGATGGTGTTTGTCAGGCGCGCGTCTGTTTCTATCTCGATCCCGCGCGAGCGAGTGCGACCGAGATTCTGTCGCTGGCGAGTGATTAATTCGGGCGCAACATTCAATGTCACATTCGCTATGGGCCGCGTGATTTCGCTCCAGAAGAATGTCCCGCGCATATGCAGCTTGCTATCGAATGCCGCAAAGTTCGCGCCCGCTTCGCCGCCCGTCAATCGCTCTGCGCGCAACCGGTCGTTTGCCAGAGTCAACACATTGCCCACTCGAAACGAGCGATAAAGTTCGTTGAGCGTCGGCGCACGAAATGCCCTGTAGCCTGACAGGAAAAACGACACGTTGTCGGTCAGCTTGTGAAGCAGCGACAGGCGCGGGCTGAACGCCGTCTCTTCTCTATCGGCAAACCTCGTCACCGTTCCGGGGCCGGGATTGGCAAGCGGCCTTGTTGCCGAGAGCGCGTCGTAGTTGCGCCAGCGATCAAACCGCCCGCCCAGTGTGACGAACCATCGCGGCGTGATGCGAATGATGTCCTGCGCGAATACTCCGACAGTCCGTTCGCGCCCGCCCGCGCCGACTGCCGATGTAAGATTGCCCGCTACGAATACTAGCTCGTCGCTTGCGCCGCGCACTTCGCGCGCATCGAATCCGGCGACAAGCGTCTGGCGCGAACCTGCTGCGCGCGACCACTGCGAAGTGAAACCGATTTGTTGAGCGGGCACGCGCTGGCTGCGCGTTAATGTTTCAGTCGCGCGCGTGGCTGCGATGGCTGAAAAGTCTTGATTGTAAATTTGTGTGCTGCCGTATGCTCGCAATGAAAACGAGCCGAGCGACTGAGATTGCCAGTCGCTACCGGCTGACAATTGGCGAATGTGCGTGCGATTGGTTTGAAGCGGTGTGCCGTTTTCGCGTGACTCTTCAAAGATTCCGCCGCGCATAAAGATGCGGCCTTTGTCTGAAAGCGATCTTTCAAGAGTGAGATCAAGCGTTGTGTGCTCGCTTCCTGCTCGCACATCAACCGGGCCGCGCTCGCGCTCATCAACGATGATGTAGCCGTCCGTGTGAAACACTTCGGCGGCAAGCTGCGCGCTCCATTGAAACAGGCGACCGCCCGCGAACAATGAAACATCAGGCGTTTGCTGGTTGCCATAAGACGTTTCAAATGAAAGCGCTCCATCGCGGGCGTCGCGCGGGATGAAATTGATTACGCCGCCGAGCGCATCCGTGCCGTAGAGATGAGACGCGCCCCCCTGCACCACTTCGATTCGAGAGACTGATTCGCGCGGGACGCGACCCCAGTAGACCCAGCCTCCGAAGGGATCGTTTATCGGAATGCCGTCGCTCAACACAACAGCGCGACTGGCTCCGCTTGCGCCGACGCCTCTGAGCGACACGCCCTGCGAAGTAGGGTTTGCTGTGCGGCTGCCACTGCGACGAAAGAGCGTGAATCCAGGCACCTGGCGAAGCGCATCGTCTAAAGTCAACGCGGCGGTAGTTGTCACGTCTTCTGTCGAAAGCACGAGCACGCTTGCCGCCGTGTCGCTGACGCGCGACAAGGTTCGCTCTGCCGTGACCGTGATTTGATCCGAAAGCGCGGCGGGCGCAAGCGTGAGGCTCAAGTCTTTATCATCGGCGCTCCACTTTCGCTCAAGCGTAGAAAAGCCACTTGCTCGCACGGTTATTGTGCCGTTCCCCTGTGAAACCGAATCGAATGCGAATCGTCCTTCGCCGTTTGTAGTTGCGGTAGAGGTGAATGACTTGATTGAAAGAGTAACTTCCGCGCCAGCGACCGGCGCGCCGTTCTGGTCTGTGATGATGCCTTCTACTCTGGTTTGCTGCGCGGCTGATGCTTGCAGGCACATTGCAAGGATGAGAACAAGCAAGCTCGATGCGAATCGAAAATGCCAGCGACGTTTCGATGGCCTATAAGTATTTTGTGGGCGATGCCCATGGCTATTGAACACGTCTATTTCAAAATTCGCTCTCATCGTTTCTACTCCGTTCGCGCGGCTCAAACATTTGAAGGTTTCAGTATGGTACTCGATTTTTGCTCAATTTAGTAAGCTCATCGAGAGCCGGTCAGTTCTCACTGTTTGCCGCTTCTATGGCATCGGCCAGCCTTTGCATCCCCACAGGCATTCCGTTTTCCATCTCTTCCCCAAAATTCTGTGCGTAGTACTGATCGGTCTGCTCGCCTTCGATGCTGACTTGCTGAGTTATGCGCGTGCCGCCGCCTGCGGCATCCGCAAACAGCCAGAGGAATTTTGCAACCGCGCCCGGAACTGCTATCTCGATGAGCGCGCGCTTGCCATCTTCGACTTCGGTTATTTGCCATTCAATCGGAGGCTGGTCGCCGATTTTTGTAGTGCCTCGGCTCCCAACAGCAAATGGCCCATCGAGTTTGACGGAATCCACTCCCGGATCAACAACGGCCCAGTTATCTACGTTGGTCCAGAACTGCCAGGCGAAATCTCGACTGACTCGGCATTCAATAGAATGTTCAAATTTCCACATCGCAGATCTCCTTTCGCAGCTTAAAACTAAGCTCTGCAGGCGCGACCTGTCGATAGCATTACAGTGCGACATTTTGAATATGATTTTAACCGCAGAGGACGCAGAGGAAACATCGGAGTCATGTTCATACTTCATCGTTTCCTCTGCGTCCTCTGCGGTTAATGGATCTCTTGCCCTGATCCATTTTTAAAGAGTAAAAGCAATTACGGAATCGCCCATCTTCGTTCCGAGTTTTCCGTGACCTCCGGCGCAGATCACGATGTATTGCTTACCGTCTTTTCCCTGATAAGTCATCGGCATTGCCTGCGCGCTCGCGGGCAGTTCCGCTTTCCACAACTCACGACCGGTTTCAACGTCGAACGCGCGAAGATAGTTGTCCATAGCCGCCGCGATGAAAACCAGTCCGCCCGCTGTGATGATTGATCCGCCCAGATTGAACGAACCCCACTTCGATGACTCAGGCACCATCGCCAGTTGCGGAATCTGGCCGAGCGGGACTTCCCATCGCACTGCGCCGGTCGCCAGATCAACCGCAGTCAATGCGCCCCAGGGCGGCGCATTGCAGGGCGCGCCGCTCGGAGCGCGCAGAGGCTCGCGGTACATCGCATAAGGCGTTCCCGTTTGCCGACCGAATTCGCCTTTCAATCTGTTGTTCTCGCCTGATGATCGCCCCTTGTTATATTCATCGCGCGGGATGAGCTTGACCAGAAAGGCGAGCCGGTTCGTATTCGTAATCAGCAACCCGCGCTTCGGATCATAAGACATGCCGCTCCAATTCATTCCGCCCACATTTCCCGGAACGGCTATCGTGCCTTCGAGACTCGGCGGAGTGAATACGCCTTCCGAGCGCAGGTTCTTCATTTGCTCGCGGCAGGCATCGCGGTCGGCTGGCGTCATTCCCCACGCATCGTCAGCCGTGAATTTCTGAGGCACAAGCGAACGCGGCATCACAGGAAAAGGCTGAGTGGGCGAAGCCTCTTCACCCGCCACGGTGCTCTGAGGAACCGGGCGTTCTTCGACTGGAAAGAGCGGCTTGCCTGTCTCGCGATGAAGCACGAACAGATGGCCTATCTTCGTTCCAACCGCCACAGCCGGAACGTTGCGGCCATTGCGCTTCATCGTTATAAGCACGGGCTGCGATGCGACATCATAATCCCACAGGTCGTGATGCACGACCTGAAAGTGCCACACGATTTTTCCTGTCGAAGCGCGCAATGCGACAACCGAGTTAGCATAAAGATTACTGCCCTTCCGCTCGCCGCCGTAATAATCAGGGCTTGGACTGCTGGTAGGCACAAAGACGAGATTGCGCTCAGGGTCAACGGAGATGATAGACCATGCGTTGGCCGCGCCCGTGCGCATGGCGCTTTCGCCTTGCCAGGTCTTTCGCGCGGGATCATCAACCGATTTCGGTATAGGGTCCCAACTCCATTGCAGTTTGCCTGTGCGAGCGTCGTAAGCGCGCACGACTCCGCGCTCCAGTTCGACGCCGCGATTGTCGCCGAGCGTAGAGCCTACGATTAGCAAATTGCCAATCACAGCGGGCGGAGATGTCACCTGATAATCTCCGCGATCAACCAGTCTCACATCGCGAGTCAAATCCACCTGCCCATCTTGCCCGAAGTCTTTGCAAAGCTCGCCGCTCGCGCCGTCAAGCGCTATCAACCGGGCATCTATCGTCGCCATGTAAATTCTGCGACGCTTGCTTCGATCAACCCACGTAGAGACGCCGCGCGATGTGACTTCCGAATACCCTTTCGTCAAATCAACCTTAGGATCGTATGTCCATTTTTCTTTTCCCGTTTCGGGATTAAGCGCGATCACGCGATTGAAAGGAGTGCTCAGATATAGAGTTCCGTCAACCAGTATGGGCGTAGCTTCAAACGCAGCTTTGCTTGCAGTCCTGCCTTTTTCGTTGGCCGCGCCCGTTCGATACTCCCAAGCGACTTTAAGATTCTTCACATTGTCGCGATTGATCTGAGCGAGCGGCGAGTAGCGCGTGCCGCCTCCGTCGCGGCCATAAGCGGGCCAGTCTCCATCAGACGTGGGCGACGCAATCGTTTTCATACCTGCGTTGACGAGAAAACAAATAATAAGAACTGGCACGAAGAGCTTCTTTAATGTAATCAGCATAGTTGCGATTCTCCTATAGTTAGTATTTTTGTAGGGGCGACCACAGAGGGCATTGGTGTCAACTTAAGCTGTAAGTAGTTGAACAACAGCTACTTACAAAGATAAGTGCGGAGGCTCCGAAGCTATGCTGAAGCCATATATGGTAGCCTTGAGAGCTTACCGCACAATTTATAGGCCGATATGAGGCTACAAAGCCTGCGATAATTGGCCTAACCGTGGTGTAAGTTGTTCTTATATAATCCATTTACGCCTTAAGTTGACACCAATGCCACAGAGGGTCGCCCATACAGTCATTATCTAATCCGCCAGCGCCAGTATCTTTAATGAAGACGCGCGGAGCAATGTTTCGGGGACTTGAGGGATTGAGGCAGGGACGAGCGGGCCGCAATCTTAAAACCGATTGGCAAACAAGTCTGATGAGCGGTCGAGATAGCGGCGACTCCAGTTCATTTGCGATGCCGTCTTTCAAGATGATGCGATACTCGCCATGAAACCAGGGCTGTAGCTCTTTGATGCTGTCGAGATTTACAATCTGCGAGCGATTGATTCGCAAAAACCGCGCGGGATCGAGCCGTTTGTTCAATCCTTTCAATTGTTCCTCTTATCGAATAAACATTCTTGTCAACGTGCAGCCTGACATAGTTCTTTGCCGATTCGATCCACTGGATTTGATCTACGCGCAGAAAGAACGCGCGATCTTCGCAGTGAATCAGCAGTCGCTCGATGTAGCGCGGTCGGCCTCTGAGTTCTTCAAGCAACTTGCTCACGCTTTCGCTTTCATCCGCGCCTCGCTTGATAAAGGCTTTTGCGCGGTCGAGCACTTTTTCAAACCGGCCCGGGTCAAACGGCTTGAGCAGGTAATCGAGCGCGTGAACCTCGAAAGCGCGCAACGCGAAATGATCGTGCGCCGTGACGAAGACGATTTGCGGGAGAGGCTCGAAGTCTAACGCTTCGAGCACGCCGAAGCCGTCAAGGCCGGGCATCTGCACGTCAAGGAAAACAAGGTCTGGTCTGTTTTGCTGAATAGACTTTCGACGGCTTCGCGCCCGCTGCTGGCTTCGCCCACGATTTCCATGTCAGGCTCGCTTTGCAGATAATGGCGAATCTTCTGCCGAGCGTGCCGCTCATCATCAATGATCATTACGCGGATCATTGTCATTTGTACGGCGCTCCGTTGGTAGTGTGTCCGTTTCCAGACGTGTGAAAAGGAATTCTTATGTTGACCTGCAACCCGCCGCCCGCAGCGTTGGCAAGCGTCATTGTCTGCGCTGCGCCATAAAGTTGATGAAGCCTCTGCTTAGTGTTTGAAATTCCGATTCCGTTTCCGAGCTTATCTTGATGTATTCCCGGCCCGTTGTCGCTCACTTCGAGCAGCAGCGCTTTGTCATCGCGCTTTGCGCGCACAGCGATTTTGAGAGCTTCTGATGCGGGGTCAAGCGCGTGGCGTATCGAATTTTCCACAAGCGGTTGAAGTATCAATTGAGGCACTAAAGCCTGAGAGTTTCCCGGCTCCACTTCGATACTGACGATGATGCGTTCTTCAAATCGCGCTCGCATGATCTCAAGATAAAGTTTCAGAAAGTCGAGTTCCTCCTGAAGCGTTACCTCTTGAGACTTCTGAGTTCCGCAGTGATAAACGTAACAAATCGCTCAGACGCGCTATCATCTCGTCGGCGGCTCGCGGGTTCTGATAGACCATCGCCGAGATCGTGTTCAGCGTGTTGAATAGAAAATGCGGCTGCAACTGCAAACGAAGTGATTGCAATTGCGCCTGCGCCAGTTGCGTTTCCAGTTGCGACGTACTCAGTTCTCTGTCACGCGACCTGGCGATAATGATCGAACAAGTAAATGAACGTGACTATCAGCGAGTAACTTATTACATCGTTTGAAAATTCCATCACGTATCGGATGGACATAATGCCGTAATCGTAAGAGCCGTATCCGGCCATATAGACAATGGCTTTGCGCGTGATGGCCATCAAAGTAGTGTGAGAAAACGAAACCAGTATCATCGCAACCAGATGGGCGGGCAGTCGCCGGAACCAGTTGTTGCGATTTATGGTGAATCGGCGGGCAAAGATGACGATAAGCGGAAACAGTATCGCAGCCGAGTATGCCCCGGTCATTTCTTCCATGAATTTTCCGAGAAAGTCGCCGGGCCTTTCTCTGGCAAGGTCGTCAAGATACCTGTAAGCAAACAGTAAGAGGCCGCGCGCGGTAAAGTAGCCAATGATAAACAACCCGATCAACCATCGCTGAGTTTTTTTAGAATCCGTAGACATCACTTCAACTGAGGGCAGTTTGGAGCCCGCCTTCAGGTCGGGCTATGTCATAAACTCAGAATTCCGCCTGAAGGCGGTACTCCAAGCCGCGCTATTTCTTTTGAGTAAGCAACGCGCCATATTTTGTTCGCGCCATCGTCTGTGACCAGCATTGAGCCGTCTTTCAAAACGAGCAAGTCCGACGGGACGGCCCCACACTTCGGGATTGTTTTCGCCCAACATCCAGCCCGTTAGAAAATCGTCATAGCCGCCAACTGGCTTACCATCCTTGAATCTGATACGAATGATTTTGTAGCCCGTGCGCATCGAGCGATTCCACGAACCGTGAAGCGCTACGAAAGCATCGCCGCGATACTCCTGCGGGAAACATATTGCCTTCGTAGAAACACAAGCCCCAGCACCGCCGAATGCGCTTGTATCAACACATCAGGCACGATTGCTTTTTGAACCAGATCGGGCTTTTCGCCTTTGCGGCGCGGGTCTTCGTTCTTGCCGATGTAGGAATAAGGCCATCCATAAAAAGCGCCAGCCTTGAGTTCAGTCACGTAATCGGGAACGAGGTCGTCGCCGATCAAATCGCGTTCCTGCACAGCAACCCACAATTGTTTCGTCGTCGGATTCCAGGCAAGCCCAAGCGGATTGCGCGTGCCTGTCGCAAAGAGGCGATGGCCTGTGCCGTCAGGGTTGAACTCAGAGACAGCGGCGCGCATCGGTTCTTCTCCCGCATCAACGTTCGACTTCGAGCCTACGGTCACGTATAGCTTGGAGCCGTCGGCGTTAAATATAAGGTTGCGAGTCCAGTGTTCGCGGTAGCCGTTCATCGGAAGGTCTGCGATTTTTTCAGGCGCGCCTGCGGCAGCCGTTTGTCCCGGCTTGTATTTGAAACGGATTACCGCATCGGTGTCTCCGACGTAAAGATAATCGCGCCAGAACGCCATGCCGAAAGGCCGCGCGAGGTTTGATGCAAAAACGAATCGCTCATCAACTTTGCCGTCGTTGTCTTTGTCGCGGAGTACGCTTATGCGATTGCCTTCGGACTCGGCGACGAATATGTCGCCGTTCGGCGCAAGGGCGAGCCATCGCGGTCTTTGAAGATCGCCCTCGGCAAACACGCTTGCCTCAAACCCTTCAGGAAGCGTGAGGTTCGCGCCTTCGGGTCGCGGTATTATGCGCGAGAAGTTGACCGGGCCTTTCTGCACTTCGGGCGGCGGCAGGTCAGCCAGCGTGATGTTGTAATGCGTGGCCGTGGGCTTTGCGGCAGATTGATCTGCCAGCGAATTCTTTGACGCAGACTGCGCGCAAGCGAGCGAAGCCAGAACGAAAAACGCGACGTAAAATGATATGACTTGTCGGAACGAAACGGCGACTCTATTCAATCTCATTTTTCCATTTATCCTCAATGCAACTGGTGATTGCTCATTTGTCCACAGACTCTTTCGTATTTTCCCACGCCGAACGTGACAAGGAAAGGATTCAAGGATGAACGGAATTTTAATTTCATCCTTCATCCTTTATAATTCCGTTATGGCGAAGCGACAGATCGGCGTGGAGGTTCAGGTAAAAGATCATTTCTGGAATGACGCATACGGACGATATGTCTATTCGTTCGATTGTCCTGCCTGCAAGCAGTTGCGAATCATCCCTGAGCCCGGCATTTATCGCTGCGATTGCGGCTCGTGGCTGATCGTTACAAATCAGAAGTAGACCGCTTCCGACTCCGTAACTGTGGAGGCTTACTCTTCGCCCGTATCACTGGTTTTCAGCTTGAAGAATACTTCCATCGTCACCTGATACTCTATCTGCCCGTGGCGGACTGCGCCTCGTTGATCTCTGATCTCGAACCATCTCAGTTCGCTTATCGTTTGATTTGCGCGATCGACCGCCCTGCGGATGGCATCGCTGAAGCCTCTCGGTTGAAGTCCCAACAACGGTTACGCCTTTGTAAACATCTCCAGTCATATTCGTTTCTCCTTACTCATTAGTATTTGTGCGCTATGCCTCTGTACATCTCGCTGATTATGCGTACTGCAGCCGGGCATCAAGTAACGCTCAAGCTTTGCGACATCTCAGCCCGGCATTTTCGATCAGCCGATCAATTGGGCGATTCAAGTTACACCCGCAGGCGATGATCTTTTGAATCGGATTGAATGAGTCCTGGCGCTTTGCCACTTGCGGGTCACGGCTTCGCCCATGTTCCAGAAACACGTATAGTCCTTCAGTCTTTAGCACGCGGCGGATTTCCGCAAGCGCAGCCGAAACATTCTCTAATCGAGCAAAGCGTAAAAGTCGTCGCCACCCCATCAAAGCTATCATCATCGAATGGCAGCCTGCCGCTTGCGTCCAGCTTTATCTGCTGGACAGGCATACTTGCCGCATTAATTCTCTTTCGGACTCTGCCCGCAAGCATTCGCTCGGAATCAATAACAGTCAACTCCGCAACCTGCTGCGGATAGCAAGGCAGGTTAAGCCCTGTGCCGAATCCGATTTCAAGCACCTGGCCGTAAAGCGGCGCGAGCGTTTCGCGTCGCTCGCGCCTGATCGCTTCGTTGTCCAGCATCAAGTCGAGAAAGAAAGGAAAGATGCAGGTTGAATACAAACCCATTTCAGATTTCGGATTTTAGATTTCGGATTTTGGATTAAAGAGACTGGAAAGTCGGCGATCATCTAAAATTCAAGTCCGGCAATCCAAAATCCGAAATCTAAAATCAGTTAGCGTTTTGCTTTTGCGCCTGAATCAAGCTGGTGAGAAAGCAACCACGTGAACAGCTCAGGCTCGGCGTAAGCCTTATTCCATGAGTCGTGCCCCACGCCGGGATATTCATTGTAGCGCACATCGCCGCCCGCCGCTTTCAACGCTTCGACCATCAAGCGAGACTCTGTAACCGGCACTACGGGGTCTGCGTCGCCGTGAAAAACCCACACCGGCGTCTTGCCGATTTTTGCAGCGTATGTTTTATATCGTTCTTCGCTTGTATCTTCGGGTTTCGCCTGCACGTTATACTTGGGCGATATGCGCGCAGGGGCGCACATCGGCGCAATCGCAGCAAACTTCCCAGGGTTACTTGAAGCGATAGCCCACGTCCCATTCCCGCCCATCGAAAGACCCGTCAAATAAGTCCGCGTCGCGTCGCCGTTGAATTCTTTCATCGTTTGTTCGAGCGCCTTGAGAGCCTGCGCCTGCATCTCGGGTTGTAGCCACCAGCGATTCGTCGCGCACTGCGGCATGACGACTATTGCAGGGATGCGGTCGGGGTGGCGGCGAATCGCTGACCCGATGCCGACTTCTGTTTGAATCAGACCGTCATTGCCTCGTTCGCCCGCGCCGTGCAGGAACAGAATCACCGGCCATTTTTTCGCCTTCGTCCAGTTCGCAGGGACGTAGACCTGATACGGGTAATTCTCCGCGCCGATCTTGACCGTGCGATTCAGGAATCCCGTTTCCCCGTTGCGCGACCGGGCCGACACGCCAAACGTCAGGAAGCTTATCGCCACCAGCATGAGCAACATTCTGGCACCAGACATTTCCGACTCCTTTGTTTGAGTTGATGAGCCATTACTCTACATCGAAAGAGGCGCAGGAGAGAAGCGCGCAACTCAAAATCTCAGTCGCTCTTTCAATGCGCGTGCGCGGTCGCGCGCGACCTGTAACTGTGTTCGCTTCGCATCTTTCAACCTGACAATCATCCCGCCTGCGAATACGGAATGAACCTCGTGCACCCAGTCGAGGTTCACGAGCGTCGAGCGATGTATGCGAATGAACTTCTTCGGGTCGAGTTTTTGCTCAAGCTCGGAGATGGATGAGTCAACCACGTGGCTCTTTTCATCCGTGACTCCAAAAGTCAGTTTGTCTTTGGCGATGAAGTGCGTGACCAAACGCAGTTCTATGAACTGCACGCGGTCGCCGATGCGCGAAGCTATGCGGTCGGGATACTCTGAGTTGCGCGTGCTGTACGCGTGGGCCAGTTGCTCTAACACGGCGCGGAGTTCGGGGGTCGCGCCCGTCGCGCGCATGCGTTCAAGTTTTGCGAGCGCGCGGTCTAGTTGCTCCGATTCGATTGGCTTCAAAAGGTAATCAATCGAATTGACCTCGAAAGCTCGGAGCGCGTACTGATCGTAAGCGGTCGTAAATATTACAAGTGGCTGCGACTTCAATCTGGAGAGCATCTCGAATCCGTTGAGGCCGGGCATCTCGATGTCCAGAAAGAGCGCGTCAACATTTTCTTTCGAGAGAAAATCGAGCGCCGCTTCGGGGTCGGTCGCGCTGCCCGCGATTTCGACACGGCCCGTTGCTTGAAGCAGTCGCGCCAGTCTCTTGAGCGCGAGCGCTTCATCGTCAATCAGAAACACGCGTAAGTGTGAAGTCTTCGCGCTCATACGGTTGCGATTGTTCGAGCCTCTCGTTGAGGCAACGAGATTGTAACGACAGTGCGCTCGTCTCGCATCGCGATGTCGAGCGCGGCCTCGTTGTCAAACAGCACGGCGAGCCGGGCGTGCAGGTTATCCAACCCGTGACCTGCTGCGATGGCCCCTGGCGGAAAACCCGGCCCGTCATCCATCACTTCGATGAGAACGCGATCACTTGCTACGCGCGCTGTAATTTGAATCTCGCCCCCTTCGCGGCGAGGCGACACGGCATACTTCAAACTATTTTCAACCAGCGTCTGCACCGAAAGCGGCGGCACTTCGATTGATTCGAGCGCGGCAGGAACATCTATCGAATAACGCAGGCGATCACCGATGCGCGCGCTCTCGATTTCAAGGTAGTCGCGCGTGATTTTTATTTCCTGCCTGAGAGCAACAGTGCTTCGCTGATTTGAGTCGAGCGAGAATCGCAGCAAGGCTGCCAGTCGCTCTACCAATCGCTCGGCCTGCTGCGGGTCTTCTTGAATTAGCGACGAGATTGAATTGAGCGTGTTGAACAGAAAGTGAGGATGTATGCGCGATTCGAGCGATGAAAGGCGCGCTTCGATAGCAAGCTTGTGGGCGCGTTCGGCTGCAAGCTTTTTCTCGCGCAGTTGCACATTTGCAGCTTCGAGTTTTGCGCGCAGCCTTTCATAAAGCGAGATGCTCACACCGATGGCGATGGCAATCGCCCACGAAAAGCGCATATCGCGAAAGAAAGTGCGCCAGTAATTTTGCCATTCAAATATGCCCGATGCCGCAAGAATGAATCCGGCCAGCAAACATCCAACCGCGCTTAAAGCGATGAGCGAGACTATCATCGCAATCCAGTCCATAGGAAAAGCTTGCTGGCCGATTCGCGCACCGAAGCGATTGAAGAACAGCGCAATCACGCCGCCGATGCTTGTTCCATAGATCATTCCTATGATGAAGGTTACGGCAACCCTCCCCGGCGTTTTGGAATAAAATGGAAAGATGAGCATCAGTACGATTGCTACGCCAGCGCTGATGCCGAGCACTGGAAGCATTACGCGGGCAACACTACCGAATCTATTTTTTTGTAGATCGCCTTTCGTCATGAAACATGATTTCGGATTGTTTAACG
Source organism: Blastocatellia bacterium (assembly GCA_963726785.1). Classification (GTDB taxonomy): domain Bacteria; phylum Acidobacteriota; class Blastocatellia; order UBA7656; family UBA7656; genus DATEKX01. The sequence continues at coordinate 424,163 of CAVSDJ010000010.1, read as the reverse complement.
ATGCGACGAATCATAACACATCCGGCATTACGGCGAGCCAGTAAGCGCAGAAGGCACGAAGGCAATCAATGACCTTCGTGCCTTCTGCGAGCAAAGGGTTGATTCAGTAGTCTCGCGTCGCGATTTTTTTAACCGTTCCAGCCAGTATGAAGCAGGCTATGCCGGAAAAAATGGCGAGCTTGGTTGGCAATATGCCAAACGCCATTGCCATAAAGAACAACACTCCGAGCGTTCCCAACACCGTAGAGATAATGTTTGATTTGTCGTTCATTCAAAAAGATCCTTTCTTATCACTTGTGGCATCCCGTGCAGGATTGTGTGCTCGCGGGAAGCGTTCCGGTATCCAGAAAAGCTTTAGCCTGTTTCTGTCGCTCAGAGCCTTGAGCTTCGTTGACTATGCGCTGAAAGTAGCCGCGCGATTTCTCTGCGTTGCCGAGCCGCTGCCAACCTTCGGCCAACCCGAACAGCAACTCGCCGCGAGCGTGGCCCGAAAGACTGGCGAAGTATGCTTTTTGAATCTCCAGCACTCTTTCATAATCGTTCACGCCTTTTTGCAAAAGCGCTTTGGACTCATCAGGAGATCGAACGAATCGCGAGGCAGGAAGCAACGTAGCGCCCCGAGGTATCAACACGCCGACGTTATCCGGTTCGAGCGCAACGGCTTCGTCCATCTCTTTCACTCCGCTGATTCCAAAGTTCCATGCCTTTTTGGATATCGCCCTTTTGAAAATATTTGCTGCTTGTAAAAAGCAATCCGCCGCCGTGCCACACCATCGCCTCCGCGTGCTTAGGATTTTTTGCGAGAGTTGCTTCACAGATTTTCATCGCGCGGTCGAGCGCCGCATCGTCGCCCGCAAGCCCTGCGAAGAAATCTGAGCGCACGAGATAATCAAATCGCTTCTCTGTTTTCTCTTGCGCAGTTGGGTTCGCGTTTGCCTGAATGTCTGTGAAGAAAGAAACGGCGAACCCCGTTGCAAATAGCGCGATGATCGCCAGCTTCAGCAGGTGTAGCTCAGACGATTTGCTGCTTTTAATATCGAACGGGTCGTTTGACTGGTTCATGTTCATCCTCCTGAGAGACGATACGCGAATCAACAAACGAAAGTACGCACTGGCTGACGAAAGGCAGAAAGATTCGGATGAAAGGTTAGATTTGAAAGATAGACTGAATTTCCTGAATGACTATAATAGTCTCCGAAAGAGACATATTTAATAGCCGTGGGTATCACCCACGGTCACAGGCATCGGAGGCAAACAACCCTGAAAGGGCAATGGCATTAAGTTAAGAGGGTGACGCTTATTCAGTAGATGACTTAGATTCAGCCCGATTCATCGGGCTTTCTCGAAGGGCAAATAGGCCAGCCGTTTTACGGCTTGTAGGCCATGCGGTTGATTGCTGTGAAGGGCGTTTCAACGTCCTTTTCGCTTGGCTTTAGCCGCCATCACGCTAATGGCTAAAGCCAACTGGGAGAAGCACGCTGAAGCGGGCTCAGAGAATCAGGCTTGGATAGCCAACCAGCGCTAAAAGCGCTGGCCTATTTGCCCTGCGGGAAAGCCCGATGAATCGGGCTGACTGACCATCGCTTAACTTAATGCCATTGCCCTTTCAGGGTTTCAGGACTGTCGATTCCAATCTCCTGTTTAGCCGACATGAATTTGATCGTCCAGCTTGATAGGCTGATCTTTATCAGCTAGGATGTTTTTAAGTTGACCGGATTCAGACTGCCAGTAATAGGCACTTGCTTAAACCTACGGGGGAAACCATGAAGCGACTCATTAAGGCAATAAATCTCAGCCTTGCTTTGCTCATATTCGCGTCGCTTGCTCGCGCGCAAAGCTTTGACGTGAAAACCAGCACGCTCAAAAACGGGATGAAGATTCTTGTGCAGGAAGACCACTCTATCCCTAATGCGACCGTTTATATCTTTTATCGCATAGGCTCGCGCAATGAACGGCCAGGGACTACGGGGCTGTCGCACTTCTTCGAGCATATGATGTTCAACGGGGCGAAGAAGTATGGGCCGGGCCAGTTCGACCGCGTGATGGAAGCCGCAGGCGGAAGCAATAATGCTTATACAAGCAATGATGTTACGGTCTATCAAGACTGGTTCCCTGCTTCTACGCTCGACTTGATATTCGACCTCGAAGCCGACCGCATACAAAATCTAAGCTTCGACCCGAAGATCATAGAATCCGAGCGCGGAGTCGTTGCAAACGAACGCCGACTGTCAGTAGACAATAATAATTTCGGCGTTCTCAGCGAACAGCTTTCAGCCACAGCCTTCATCGCGCATCCGTACCAGTGGCCGGTCGTCGGCTGGATGAGCGACATCGAGAACTGGAAGATGGAAGACTTGAAGCATCATTTTGAAATGGGCTATTCGCCTAGCAACGCGACGATGATCGTCGTGGGCGACGTGAAGTCGGATGAAGTCTTTAAGCTCGCGCAAAAATATATCGAGCCTATCGCGACGCACGACCCGCCGCCAAAAGTGACGACCGCAAGAGCCTGAGCAACTGGGCGAGCGGCGTGTGGTCGTAAAGAAATTCGCGCAGTTGCCGATGTTAATGGTCGGCTATCATGTGCCGCAGACTTCAAACAGTGATTACTACGCGATTCAGGTTTTGCGGACGATACTCTTCTCAGGGCAAAGCTCGCGCATGTATCAGCGCGTCGTTGACAAAGATCAGCTTGCCATCGCGATTGATTCCAGCATGGATTACGCTTTTGATCCGACGATCCTGACTGTGATCGCGCAGCCGAAAGCCGGGATTCAGACGGAAGCGGTTGAAAAAGCCATCTACGACGAGTTTGACAAAATGAAGGCGCAGCCAGCGACCGATCAAGAGATGGAGAAAGCAAAGAATATCCTGCTCGCAAATTTCTATCGCAATATGAAAACGATCAATGGCCGCGCTAACACGCTTGGCAGCTATGAAGTTTTCTTTGGCGATTACAAAAAGCTTTTCACCGCCGTAGACGATTACAACAAAGTTACGAAAGAAGACGTGCGGCGAGTGGCGCAGAAATATTTCACGGACAAGAACCGCACGGTGGCGACGCTCGTGCCCGAAGCGGAAGGCGGCAAGCAGTAGCAGTACCGGGAGCGGGAGCGACCGGGTGAGTTGCTCAAACCTCGGAGGAAACACATGAAGCGATTGATCGCATTTGCACTCGTAATTTTATTCGCAGTCTCGACCGCCGCGCCTGCAAAAGCCGAAAACGGCACGCTCAGGCTGCCGCCTTACAAGAAAGTCAAGCTCAAGAATGGAATGACCGTTCTTCTGATGGAGCAGCGCGAAGTCCCTGTCATCAGCTTCAACTTCATCGTCAAATCAGGCTCGGTCGCAGACCCTGCGGGCAAAGAAGGGCTGGCATCGCTTGCCGCAGGACTTCTGCGCAAAGGGACGAAGTCGCGAAGCGCCGATCAAATTGTCTGCCGAGCTTGATTTCATCGGCGGACTGTTGCAGGCAACTGCTACATCCCGATTACACAAACGGCTTTGCGGAGTTCGTCAAAAAAGATATTAAGTCGCGGTGTCGAGATTTTAGCCGATGTGATGCTGAATCCGACTTTCCCTCAAGATGAAGTCGCAAAGATGCTCGCTCAGAGCATTGACGAAATCAAGGCGAGCCAAAGATCAGGCTCAAGCCGTAATCGGCAACTACTTCAACACATATCTTTATGGCAGTCATCCTTATGGCAGGCCGACTGACGGCGACGAAAAATCACTTGCCGCCATCACGCGCGATGATGTTCAGAAGTTCTATCAGACTTACTACACCCCATCGAATTCGATTCTGGCTGTGGCAGGCGATTTCAATTCGGCGGAGATGGAGCAGTTGCTCGCAGGCAAATTCGGAACATGGAACGACCGTGCCGCGCCCGCCACTAATGTGCCTGACGCAGCAGTGTTTCAGGGCAAAAAGCTCTTGCTTGTGGACAAGCCTGATTCGACGCAGACTTTTTACCAGATAGGCAATCTCGGCATCGCCCGCACCAGTCCCGACCGCGTTTTCGTTCAGGTTATCAATACGCTGTTTGGCGGGCGTTTCACTTCGATGCTCAACACCGCGCTGCGAATTCAGAGCGGTCTGACTTATGGAGCGCGCTCGTCGTTTGTGCAACGCAAAGCGCGCGGGCTGTTCGCAATTTCGACCTTTACGCCTAACGATAAGACTGAACAAGCGATTGATATGACGCTCGACCTCCTGAAGCGGCTTCACGAAAAAGGAATTACCGAAGAAGAATTGAAGTCTGCGAAGAGTTATATCAAAGGCCAGTTCCCGCCGACCATCGAAACCAGCGATCAGCTTGCGGCGCTAGTCGCGCAGCTTGAGTTTTACGGACTGAATGAAAGTGATATAAACGACTTCTATGCGAAAGGTGGATTCGATGACGATGGCCGATGCGCAAAGAGTTATCAAGCAATACTTCCCGCTTGATAATCTTGTGTTCGTGCTCATAGGCAAAGCGGACGAGATTCAAGCCATTGCTAAAAAGTATTCGCCCAAGCTCGACACGAAGACGATAAGCCAGCCGGGATTTTAGAACTCGGAGACTACTTGCCGATCTGTGAACAATGATGCCGGATTGCTTCAAGCTTCCATTAAGCTTTGACCAAGAACGCCTGAGGGCAGACCTCGATCATCATATTGCCGGGTGATTGGCTGCCTCACTTCAATGATCGCTATTACGAGGGCGATTGGAGCGGCGTGGCCTCTGCGTTCGGTCGGAGGTGTTGCGACGAAACTATACCCGGACCCTGCGGCAAAAGAGCCGTTTGCCGATACGTCCATACTCGCGCGCTGCCCGAACATTCGACAGGCTCTTCAAGAGTTCAAATGCCCGTTGAATTCCGTGAGGCTGCTCAGACTCGGACCCGGCTCTCGCATTCGCGAGCACAGAGATTATAGACTCGGCCTTGAAGACGGAGAGATAGGAATACATATTCCAATCGTCACTAATCCGATGGTCGAGTTTTCCCTGAATCACGAAAAGCTCGCGATGAACGAAGGAGAGTGCTGGTATCTGAATCTCAATCTCTTGCACAGAGTCGAAAACCCCAGCACAACCGAGCGGATACATCTGGTCATCCACTGCCTGGTCAACTCGGTGGGTTCGGTCAGATGATTAAACTCGAGAGCGCGGATCAAATCGAAGATTCGGATTCAGCGCCGCCGACAACTACTATGAACCTGTCGCCACAAGAAAGCTTTGATAGATTTTGCCAGATTGTTTTCGAAGACCTCGCGCTTCAGGAACAACTCAGAGAACTAACAGACAAAAAGCGATTCGCCACTCTTCTTGTGCAACTAGGCAAAGAGCGCGGCTACGTCTTCGGAGTTGATTTGGTTGAAGAGGCGTTGCGAGCCAGTAAACGCGCATGGTTTCAGAGATGGATTTAAGAACGAAAGCAGCTCAACTGGATAGTTGGGTTCCTATTCAAGTCAAATGGCAACAGTCGCGCCCCCTTGTTGAATGGTGCTATGTCGGAGCGCGCCCCTTGACCGAACCTTTTTTTGATCAGACCATTCAGACGCTGATGCACCAACCTTTCAATCTGCTCTTTCGCCATCGAACGCCAATCGAAACTCTCGGCGAGCGATACGAGATTAAACCGGGCTTGCAGCCGACAGGTTTCATCTTTCATATGTCGCGCTGTGGCTCGACGCTGGTTTCGCAAATGCTGGCGGCGCTCCCGCGCACGGTTGTGATTTCCGAGGCAAGCCCGATTGACTCTGTTCTTCGCGCGCACCTCAGAGTTCTCGGGCTCACTGATGACGGGCGTATTGATTGGCTGCGGTGGATGGTCAGCGCGCTCGGCCAGCAGAGGCGCGGCGACGAAAAGCATTTCTTCATCAAGCTCGATTGCTGGAACACGATTGTTCTTCCGCTGATTCATCGGGCTTTTCCAAATGTGCCGTGGATTTTTTTGTACAGGAATCCGGTCGAAGTGATGGTCTCGCAACTGAGGCGAAGAGGCGCGCACATGGTGCCGGGCGTGATCGAGCCGAGTTTGTTCGGTATGAACAACGATGACTATTTTTCAAATGCAGCCGGAAGAATATTGCGCCAGAGCCTTGGCAAAGATTTGCGAGGCCGCGCTCGAATATCACGAAGGCGGGATGCTTGTGAATTACGACGCAACTCCCGGAAGCCATGTGGGATTCAATCCCCAAGTTTTTTGGGATCGAGTATTCAGGGGCCGACATCGAAATGCTCAATCGTGTATTGAGGCTTGACGCCAAGAATCCTTCGCTCCCGTTTACAAATGACACGGATGCCAAGAACCGTTCAGCTACAGATCTGATGCACAGTATGGCGGACGAATGGGTTGTCCCTATGTATGAACGACTCGAAGCCGCGCGTAAGACTTGTCGGATTGTTTCTTAAACAACTGCGTGGAGCCACTTATTATGAAAAAGATTTCAAGCATCGCAATGCTATCAATATTACTGATTTCTCCGTTGAGCATATACGCCGACGATGGCATGTGGACGTTCGACAATCCGCCGCGCAAGCAGTGGAAAGAGCGTTATAACTTCGAGCCTAAGGATTCCTGGCTTGAGAATGTGCGGCTCGCTTCAGTGCGTTTGAACGACGGCGGAAGCGGCGCTTTCATATCAGGCAACGGCTTGCTGATGACCAATCAGCACGTGGCAAGCGGGCAGTTGCAAAAAGTCTCGACGCCCGAACTCGATTACACGAAAGAAGGCTTCTACGCCAGATCGTCAGCCGAAGAACTTAAATGCCCCGACCTCGAAGTAAACGTGCTCGTCTCTTACGAAGAAGTGACGCGCCGCGTGCAAGTCAGCGGCGCGAGCAGGGGCTTCGGACAAAGAAGCTAACGAACAGCGCAAAGCGGAGATGGCTGAGATTGAAAAAGAGTCTACGGAAAAGACCGGCCTGCGCTCGGAAGTCGTCACGCTTTACAGCGGCGGCGAATACTGGCTCTACCGATTCAAGAAGTATACGGACATTCGATTGGTCTTCGCGGTTGAAGAGCAGATAGCGTTTTTCGGCGGCGACTACGATAACTTCACTTACCCTCGTTATGACCTCGACGTAGCTTTCTTTCGCGTCTATGAAAACAATCAACCGCTCAAGACCGAACATTATTTCAAATGGTCAGCAGGCGGCCCGGCTGATGGCGAGCTTGTCTTTGCGCCCGGCAATCCCGGCTCGACAAATCGGCTATTGACCACTGCGCAAATTCATTTCCAGCGAGACGTAGGCAATCCGCTTCAGATGCAGGTATGGACTTCGCGCCGTGATGCGCTCGTTCGATACGGCGAGCGCGGAGCGGAGCAAGCTCGTCGCGCGGGCGCAGGGCGAAGAAGTTTCGATAACTCCATCAAGCGGCTCAGTAGGCCAGCAGGACGGATTGAACAATCCGCGAATGATGTCTAAGAAAGAACAGGAAGAGAAATCGTTGCGCGCAGAGATTGCGCGCAAGCCTGACGCGCAGCAAGCCTACGCGCGGCGCGTGGGATCAGATAGCTGCTGCTTATCGCGATTACCCTCAGATGGCCAAACGCATAGCGTTTTCGACGCTGACTCCTTCGCGCGTAGACCTGTTCGGCACATCATTCGGCAATCCGGTTTCTCGGCTGGCCACGATAGCTGCGGCAATTGTTCGTTACAGCGAAGAGACGCGCAAGCCGAACAATAAACGCTACGACGAATTCCGCGATTCGAACCTGGAATCGTTTCGTTTCAGCCTGCTTTCGCGCGCGCCGATCTATCCCGATATGGAAGAGCATCTGCTTGCGGCGTGGCTCGAAGAAGCGCAAAAGACGCTCGGCGCAAACGACCCGTTTGTAAAGGCGGCGCTTGCCGGTTCGACTCCGGCTGAAGCGGCAAAGCGCGCAGTGACGGGGACGAAGCTCGCCGATGTTAACGCGCGAAAAGCGCTGATAGAAGGCGGCGCTGACGCGGTCGCGAAATCTGACGACCCGATGATAATACTCGCGCGCAACGTCGAGCCTGTAACACGCGAACTGCGCGCATGGCTCGAAGAAAAGATTCAAAGCGTAGAGGCGAGCGCGGGCCAGAAGATCGCGCAAGCTCGGTTCGCAGTCTACGGCAAGTCGGTTTACCCTGACGCGACGTTCAGCCTGCGAATCAGTTATGGGAAAGTGCTCGGCTACGAAGAAGACACAACGCTTGTGCCCTACAAGACGACTATGAATGGATTGTATGATCGCGCTGAAAGCTTCGATGAAAAGCATCCTTACGATTTGCCGAGAAGGTACAAAGAAGGCAAGTCCAAGCTCGACCTTTCGACGCCGATGAACTTTGTTTATACGGCTGATACGATTGGCGGAAACAGCGGCAGCCCTGTCATCAATCACATCAGCCGAGATAGTCGGATTGAATTTCGACAGCAATATTCAAAAGCTGCCGAACCGTTACTGGTACGTCGAAGAGAACGAAGGCGGGCGAGCCGTCGCCGTGCACAGCGCGGCGATTATCGAAGCGATCAAGAAACTCTACAACGCTGACAAACTCGTTCAAGAAATCACTGGCCGATAAATTAGTAAGGCTATTTATTTTGATGTCAATTCTCCGCAGAGACGGAAGAAACGATGAATGCGGAAGGATGAAGGATGAACAGAAGAGTGGCTTTCAATTCATCCTTCATCCTTCATTGTTCATCATTTCTGCTCTGTCTCTGCGGTGAACAGCTTATTCTAAGCTGAAACTAAAAGGAGCTTATGATTATGAAGAAAGTATTCCTCATAGCATCGCTTTTACTGATGCTTGCAATCAGCAGCACAGCGCAAACAAACGCTCCGCTGTTATTGCAGAAACCTACTATCAGTCGTACTCAGATTGCTTTTGCCTATGCGGGTGATCTGTGGACAGTGAGCCGCGAAGGCGGCAACGCCGAACGGCTTACTACAGGGGCTGGCACCGAAACCGATCCGATCTTTTCGCCCGACGGAAATTGGATTGCCTTCACAGGCGAATACGAAGGCAATGTTGATGTTTATGTCGTGACGGCTACGGGCGGAGTCCCAAAGCGTTTGACCTATCACCCCGGCCCGGATGTCGCGCTGGGCTGGACGCCGGACGGCAAACAAGTGCTTTTCCGCTCGCCTCGCAACAGCTATTCGGGATTCAACAGGCTTTTCACCATGCCGGTTGAAGGCGGATTACCCAACAGAGATAGCTCTCCCGATGGGACAGGAAGCATCTTATTCGCCTGATGGGCAAAGGCTGGCTTACCTGCCGCTCGCTCGCGCGTTCACGCAATGGAAACGTTATCGCGGAGGGCAGACGACAAAGATATGGCTCGCGCAGTTGTCGGATTCCAGCGTCGAAGAGATTCCGCGCCAGAACTCGAACGACTTCAACCCGATTTGGGTCGAAGGGAAAATTTATTTCCTGTCTGATCGCAACGGCCCTGCGACGTTGTTCGCTTACGACACTGCGACAAAGAAAGTCGCGCAGTTGATTCAAAACAACGGGCTGGACATTAAATCGGCTTCAGCCGGGGCAGGCGCAATCGTATACGATCAATTCGGCTCATTAAATCTCTATGATATAAAGTCGGGCAAGACGCAAAAGCTCGATATAAAACTCGCGGGCGATTTGCCGTCCGTGCGCCCGCACTTCGAGAAAGTAGCCAATCGCATCACAACAGCGTTGCTGTCGCCTACGGGCGCGCGAGCGGTATTTGAAGCGCGCGGCGAAATCATCACAGTGCCCGCCGAAAAAGGCAACGCTCGAAATTTGACGAACACGACAGGCGTGGTGGAGCGCGACCCGGCGTGGTCGCCGAACGGCAAATGGATAGCCTACTTTTCAGATGAATCGGGCGAATATGCTTTGCACCTGCGCGAGCAATCAGGCATGGGCGAAGTCAAAAAAATCAATCTCGGCAACCCGCCGTCGTTTTTCTATTCGCCGATCATGGTCGCCCGACAGCAGAAAGATCGCCTACACAGACAAGCGGCTCAACCTCTGGTACGTAGACATCGAGAAAGGCACGCCCGTCAAAATTGACACGAACACTTATGACAACCCTTTCCCGGTGCTCAACCCCACGTGGGCACCCGACAGCCGGTGGATAACTTACACCAAGCAGCTCAAGAATCGTTTAGCTACAGTCTTCATCTATTCGCTTGAATCAGGAAAGACTGAACAGGTCACAGATGGCTTGAGCGATGCGCAATTCGCATCCTTTGACAAAGGCGGCAAATATCTCTATTTCGCCGCAAGCACAGACGCGGGGCCTGCGAGCGGATGGCTCGACATGTCGAGCTTCCCGCATCAAATCACCCGCAGCATATACGCAATCGTCTTGAGCAAGACTGATCCTTCGCCGCTCGCGCCTGAAAGCGATGAAGAGAAGGTGCAAGAAGAAAAGAAGCCGGATGATGCGGCAGCAGCAGCGCCCGGCGCGGACAAACCTCCCGCAAAGAAAGAGCCTGTGGCGGTGAAGATTGATTTTGAAAATATCGGCCAGCGGATCATCGCGCTGCCAATTCCGGCGCGCAGCTATCAGGGAGTATTTGCAGGCAAAGCGGGCACGATATTTATACTCGAAGCCGCGCAAGCTCCGGTCGGAGTGCCGCCCGGATTGACGCTGCACAAGTTTGATCTTGAGAAACGCAAACTTGATAAAGTGATCGAAGGCATCACAAGTTTCCCCAACGGGAATATCGCTTTTGACCTGTCTGCGAATGGCGAAAAGATTCTGTTCGCGCAAGGCCCGCCTACGGCCATGCGATGGACAATCGCGCCGACAATGCAGCCGATGAAGCCGGGAGAAGGCGCGCTCAATCTGAGCGAGATGCAAGTCTATTCAGACCCGAAAACCGAGTGGAAGCAGATGTACAAAGAAGCGTGGCGCATTCAGCGCGACTTCTTCTATGACCCAAGTCTGCACGGATTGGATTTGAACGCGGCAGAGAAAAAGTACGAAGTATATCTCGACAACCTTGCTCACCGCGCTGATTTGAATTACCTGTTTCAAGAGATGCTCGGCAATATGTCGGTTGGGCATCATAACGCTGGCGGCGGCGATATACCGCAGGTTGCGCCGGTTCAGGTAGGCTTGCTCGGCTGCGATTACAAGATCGAGAACGGGCGTTATCGCTTTGCAAGAATTTATAACGGCGAGAACTGGAACCCGCAGCTTCGCGCGCCGCTCACGCAACCGGGCGTTGATGTCAAAGTCGGTGATTACCTGCTGAATGTGAACGGGCGAGATGTTCGTTCGACAGACAACGTCTATAGCTTCTTTCAAGAAACTGCGGGCAAGTCTGTAATCATTCGCATCGGCCCTGATCCGGGCGGCGCAAACTCTCGCACAGTGACCGTCGTGCCTGTTGGCAGCGAAGGCGGATTGCGGCAACTGGCCTGGATCGAAAGCAACCGCCGCAAGGTTGATCAGATGACAGGCAGTCGCGTGGCTTATGTTTACCTGCCCAACACTGCCGGAGCAGGCTTCGTCAATTTCAATCGGTACTACTTCTCGCAGATCAACAAAGAGGGCGCAGTTATTGACGAGCGATTCAATGGCGGAGGCACTGCGGCTGATTACATCATTGATTACATGCGAAGGCCGTTGCTGAACTACTGGACGACGCGTGAAGGCGAAGACTTCGCGACTCCGGTCGGGTCAATCTACGGGCCGAAAGCCATGATAATCAACGAATACGCGGGGTCGGGCGGCGACGCGATGCCGTGGTACTTCCGCAAAGCAGGCATCGGCCCGTTGGTAGGCAAACGCACATGGGGCGGGCTGGTAGGAATCTACAGCTACCCGACGCTGATGGACGGAGGCCAGGTGACCGCGCCGCGCGTAGCTTTCTACAATCTAAACGGCGAATGGGATGTGGAAAATCACGGCGTTGGCCCTGATGTTGACGTAGACCTTGATCCGAAGTTGTGGAGAGAAGGTCACGACCCGCAGCTTGAAAAGGCTGTTGAATTGGTGATGGAATCGATGAAGAAGAACCCGCTGCCTAAGTACAACAAGCCCGCATTTCCGAATTACAACACAGGCCCTGCTGGTCGCGCAGGCGGGTCAAGCTCGAAGCAGAAATAGTCGCGTTCAGAAGCAATGAATATAAAAGCAGTTCACCGCAGAGACGCAGAGGACACAGAGATTACGCAGAGGTTTTATTCGCCCCCTCTGCGTTCTCTGCGTCTCTGCGGTGAATCTTCATTAATCATTTGAACGCTCTTGCTCTGCAATTCCGCCTGCGGCATCACGCACACCTGCCAGCATCCCTTTGTCATCGGAAACCGCGAGCGCATCGAACAAGCGCAGCACACGATTCACAATTCCGGCATCCTTATTGATTGCCCTCGCTGCTCTGTAAGATTCGATTGCATTAAGCAAGCGCTTTGTTTTGTCCTAACAAAGCCAAACCGCACAAGGCAAGCCCTTTCACGTCCAGCGCCGCGAAGTTTTGTATACTGTAGGCAAGTAATTGATCTGCTTCAGTCACCGCTGATGCGAACGCGTCTTGCGCCGCTGCGCGATCCTGCTGTCTGAGCGCGATCACGCCGAGCAAAGCTAGAACATAGTGATTTTGCTCTGGCTCGTCATACTGCCGCGCAGCTTCGGCAGCAGCTCTGGCTTCCGGCAAGTTGCAGAGGTAAAGCTTGGCAAGAGCAAGGCGTCCGTTAGCCCAACTACCAAGGAGCGGACTATTACACTTTTTTTCCAATCCCTATGCTTTCCATCAAGGTCTTCGCCGCTTCTTTGTAATTGCCATCATCAATCATAGCTCCCGCCAGATTCTCAAGGATTTGCCCTTCTCCGTGCAAGTCTCGAGCATTGCGCTTCATCGCAAGAGATTGTTCATAATATTCGATGGCTTGCACAGTCTGTCCTAAATCTGCATAGTAGTTGCCAAGATTGATTAGATTATCTGCTTCTCCAAGTGAGTGTCCGGCTTCGCGATTCAATGCAATAGCTTGCTCGCAGTATTCGATGGCGCGGACGGTTTGACCTAGAGAGGAATAACAAATACTTGAATTTCCGAGGAAGGTTGCTTCGGCTAGTTGGTCTCCTACTTCACGGCTACTTATGAGTGCCTCTTCATAACATGCTATGCCTTTCTGATACTGACCTAGACGACAATAAGCAATTCCCAAGGTGCCCATGTTATAGCTTATGAGGTACTGATCGGAGAGCTTGCCTTGCAAGCGTTCGTTCAGTTCTGCCGTTAACCGATAAAAGCCCCACTGGAGCAGGTAATGGTAACTTATATCCGAAAGCACGCTAGTCGCTGTGTCGTAATCCTGGCCCGCATAACGCAGATCAAATTCAGCGAGTTGCGGCGCTAAATCTTCAATTGACTTCCATTCATCGCGCGGTGTGCGAGCTTTCTTGAAATAATCTGCGGCGCGATGCAGTAAGGCAAATTGTGTAAAACGAGACTCTTTCCTTTTATGCCTGTCTGACTCTCGGCCTTTTGCTACCAGATCAAAAGCGTATTTCTGATCAACCGGATGCAAATAATAATGTCCGGTCTCCTTGCGAGCGAATTGCATATTCACAAGACGATTCAAGACGGGCGCGCTGTTAACCCCCGGCAGATATGGCTGCAATAGATAATCAACAGCCGCTGACGTCACAGGGCAACGGTAGACGGCAAGCGCCTGCATCACCTGTTGCGCAGCAGAGTCAAGTCGGCTGAATGCTTCGCCTACCAAATCTTTGACCACGTTTTCGGGAAGCGTCTTTTCAGTATCGTTTAATATATCTTGCAACGAAGTATCACGGTCGGCTGACAAAATGGCGAATAAAGCTTCCAACGCTCGCGGGTAGCCGCGCGTGCGTTCACGAGCTTCATTTAGCATTTCATCGGGCGCAGTCTTTAATCCGACTTTGCCATCAGCATCCATTTCGCGCAGTATGTTTTCGGCGTAAGGTGAGATCAAACCTTCATCCAGATCAAGCCTTCTCTGCCTTCCGGGCTGAAAAAGCGCGAGGTCGCGGGGCGGAATGCGAGTCGTCAATATCACTTTTACCGCGTGCTGTGGCAAATTGAGTAGGGCGCGCAAAGCTTCATCCAGTTCCGCATCACGAATGTTGAGCGTTTCACTATCAATTAAGTCTTCAAAGTTGTCGAGCAGCACTACTACACGGCCCTGCGAAAAGTTGACGAGCAACTCTTGCATCTTGAATTCAGTGCTGGCCTGAGGTTTCTTGTAGAGGGAATCCAGATGAGCAGCTATTTCACCCGGCAACAGTTTGCAGAGGTCTGCGTACAGATTCGCCAGAGTCACGCGACGAGTGCCGATGGCGCTTAGATAGACAATACCATCCACGCTCAATGGCCCACCGTCATCGGGCAACTGGCCGCTTTCCACAGACTTGAGTAGGCGGCACACAATCGCAGTCTTGCCTGTCCCGCCGCGTCCTACTACCGTTATCAATCGTAGCGCGTCGTCTTTCAGAAATCCGCCTATCATCGCTGTTTCAATAAAGCGATCCTGAAAATAAGATGGAGCCATCGCAGGCGGCGGATTGATGAACTTGTTGCTAGTCATGCCGACAACAAGCTTTTCCGGCTTGCGCTCGCGCTCCAATCCTCGCGCAATGCTTTCTTCAACTCGCTTCGCTGCCGCCTGCGGGTTATCAACGATTTGCTGCTGCTCGGCAACCTGCTTTTCGAGCAAGTCAATGTCGTCTTGAATTCGCGCGAGTTGCATAGGGTCAACGGCGCGGCGCAAATCGCGTCGAGCGTCAGCCAGACGATCTTTCATTGCTTGCAGCGCACCTTCAGGCGTTACCATCCAGCGAATGTGATTGCGCAGTTTCGCAAGCGCAGTATCGAAATCGCCAGTGAAGTCAATATGCTGCCGGGTTCCTAGTCGAAACGGCATTTCAGCATCGGCGTGCAACCTGATGGGGATGATTGTTTTTTTATAAGCAAGTGCGCGCGACCATTCCTGCTTGCAGACCGATTGCGACTCTACGCTGTCGCGCGTCATTACAAAGAGAAAGCTATCGCATACGCGTATGGCATCTACAATCTGCTCGTCCCAGTCGTGTCCCGGCTGTAGTTCGCGCTTATCCAGCCACACAGAGATCGCAGGCGGCCCCGCTTCCAGTTCATCGCGCAGCCGAAGGGCGAAATCCAGCGCGTCAACTGAGGAATAACTGATGAAGTGATGATTAGCCATGAGATGCTCGCTAAAGAGGCTCTATATTTTCGAGAACGATGCGGTAAGAAGAAATACACGAACTTTCCAGATGATTCAAGCTTATTTATAGCTATAAAGAAAGAGGCCGATGTCACCTATGACATCGGCCTCTTTCTTTTCCGAAATTGAGCGCGGTTTACCAGTCGCCCTGCTTGATGCGCTTCCTGATCTTGCGCTTCGTTAGATCGCGCTTGAGCGGGCTTAGGTATTCAATGAACAACTCGCCGTCCAGGTGATCTGTTTCGTGAGCCACGCAACGCGCTTCCAGTTCCATTATGTCGAGCGTGAACGGGCTTCCGTCTGTGTCCTGCGCGCGAACCACTACGCGCTGAGGCCGCGTCACCTGAACGAATATGCCCGGAAAACTCAAGCATCCTTCTTCACCAACTTGCTCGCCTTCTTCGGTCTCTATCACAGGATTGATGAGCGCGACTTTCTGATTTTTGTTTCTGCCGCTGCTGCAATCCATCACGAACAATCGCTTGAGCACGCCGACCTGCGGAGCCGCCAGTCCCACGCCGGGCGCTCCATACATAGTCTCGAACATATCATCCACAAGCTTGCGCAAGGCGTCGTCGAACTCCGTCACTTCATTGGCGCGATGGGTCAGCACCGGATCGCCGTATTTTACAATGTCTAGAATCATTGCTCTATTTCCAACTCCTTCTGTCTCTCTTCAACCTGTCGCTGCTCGGCGAGCTTTTCTCCGAGCACGTTATTGAGGACTGCTGTTCTGGCCCTGAATCCTGTCACTTCGCGCCATGCCAGCAGAGCCAGCCCGATTACTATTATACCAGCCCCGACAAGGCTATGCGTCGCATATCCGATGACGAAGCCGACAAAAAATAAGGCTACGAGCAACAGGTAATAGAAAATGCCGTGCGTTCGCGTCGCGTTGATCGAGCGGCGCAGCTCGTCAACTTCGCGGTCTATTTCAGTGCGTCGCTTCGCTATAGTATCTTGATCGCGGCTTATCGCTGCCATGCGCGTTGCTCCGTTTAATACTGTCGCGTCTGTTCGAGGTATGTCTCGAAATTCCGCTTCATCTCTTTGAGGCTGTCGCCTCCGAATTTCTCTCTCGCGGCATCGGCAAGAACTATTGCGACCATCGCTTCGCCGATAACGCCCGCAGCCGGAACCGCAACTATGTCCGAACGCTCGAACGCTGCGGCGGATTCCTCTTTCGTCACTACGTCAACGCTTGCAAGCGGTCGCCTCAAAGTTGAAATGGGCTTCAGGTGGCCGCGCACTCTGACTTCTTCGCCGTTGGTTATGCCGCCTTCGATGCCGCCCGCGCGGTTCGTTGGTCGAGTGAATCTGCGTTCGCTATTATTATAGCCGATTTCGTCGTGCACCCGCGACCCTGTAGCCCGGCTGACATCCGTGCCAATGCCTATCTCGACGGCCTTTACGGCGGGGATGCACATAATGGCCTGAGCCAGACGGCCATCAATCTTTTGCGACCAACTGATGTGCGAACCTAAGCCCGCAACTGCGCCGCGCGCTACGACCTCGAATATGCCGCCGAGTGTGTCCTTCGCTTCTTTCGTTTCGTCAATGAGCGTGACCATTCGTTGCTCGGCCTCTTTGTCAACGCACCGCAGCACAGTGTCATCCCTGATGGCAGAAATCGCTTCCCAGTTGGCCATGATCGGAGTTTCAGGCACGCCGCCTATCATCGCGGTGTGGCTGGCTAAGTGGACGCCTATCTCTTTGAGCAACAATTTTGCGAACGCTCCGGCGGCTACGCGCGCAGTAGTCTCGCGTGCGCTCGCTCGTTCGAGTATGTCGCGCAGGTCGTGCGTGTCGTACTTTAAGCCGCCTGCAAGGTCTGTGTGACCCGGTCGAGGACGAGTAACACGGCGCGCGCGTTTCTCTTCGGTGAACTGGCGCGGCTCGACGTTCATCACATCCTGCCAGTTCTCGAAATCGCGATTGCGAATAAGGAATGAAACCGGCGAGCCAATCGCCTTGCCGTGACGAACGCCCGATAGTATTTCAACCTCGTCGCTTTCAATCTTCATCCGCCCGCCGCGCCCGTAGCCTTGCTGCCGCCGCCACAATTCGTGATTGATGAAAGCGACATCAACCGGCAGGCCAGCAGGCAAGCCTTCGATGATTGCGACCAGCCCTTTGCCGTGCGACTCGCCTGCCGTGATGAAATTGAATTGCATAGATTGACACTCTCTCATCGTGCTCGCTGTCTGAATTCTATAACGCAAGCACTTTCGCCGCCAAATGTTCGAGAGCGGCACGTGGCTTGCGACTTCTCTCAATTAGACGCGCTAAGTGACGTGTAAACATACATTGCTTTGCATTAATTGCCAACGAGCCAAAAGAATAGGGAGGAAATCATGAGAACAATCACGAATCGAGCGGGAGTTATGCTCACCGGAGTCCTTGCAGTTGCGCTGCTCCTTAGCCAGGGAAGCGTTACGCACGCGCAGCAATCCTATCGTCTCACCGAAAAAGAGATGAAAGCGTTATTGGAGCGGATAGAACGCGGGGCTGACCGCTTTCGCAACAGCCTCGGCAAAATGCTGGATGCCAGCGCCATTGATGATACGAAGGCCGAAGACAATATCAACCATTTTGTAAAAGAGTTCGAGGCCGCGACCGACCACCTGAAACACCGTTTCGACGACGACCACTCGGCAGCGGGCGATGTGGAAGAGGTGTTGAGGCGCGCTGCGCGAATTGACGGCTTCATGGTGCGAAGAGGAATGAACTCGCGCGCTCAAGAAGACTGGGCCGACTTGCGCAGAAACCTCGATCAGCTTGCGACCGCTTACAATGTTTCATGGAACTGGGACGGTAGTATAAGCAATCGCCCGTTTCGATTGAACGACGAGCAGGTGAAAAACCTGATGGGGCGAATCGAACAAGACGCCGACCGTTTTCGCAAGAGCCTCAATGACGCGCTCGACAAAACTGACTTCAACGGCACAAAAGCCGAAGACAACATCAATGATTTCGTAAAAGAGTTTGAAGTCGCTACAGATCATCTCAAAGATCATTTCAGCAAGAAGCGGGCAGCGGCTAATGATGCGGAAGAAGTGCTTGGGCGAGCAGCGCGAATTGACGCGTTCATGCATAATCACAGCCTGACGGAGCGAGCGCAAAACGACTGGGCGCAGCTACGAGGGAGCCTTGATGAGTTGGCGACGGCTTATGGCGTTTCGTGGAAGTGGATGTGATAGAGAAGAAATGATGAACGCGGAATGATGAATGATGAACGGAAGAAAAGCTCTCAATTCATCGTTCATCATTCCGCGTTCATCATTTCTTCTAACCCTGACCTGACAACTCAAGCTGACGGTTGCGAAGGTATTTCATCTTATCGCGAAGCTCTGCCGCGCGCTCAAATTCGTACTTGGCGGCGGCGGCGCGCATCTCGGCTTCCAGACGCGTGATGGTTTCTACGATCTTATCGGGCGAATACTCTTCTACATCATCCAGATTGAGCGGGACTTTGAAGTAATCGGCTTCGACTATCGAAACAAGCGTCGAATCAATCGCCTTAATGATTGTTTGCGGCGTAATGCCGTGCTCGCTGTTGTATTGTGCTTGTTTTTCGCGGCGGCGCTGAGTCTCGCCGATTGCACGTCGCATCGAATCGGTCATTCGGTCTGCATACAATATGGCTGTGCCGTTTACGTTGCGGGCCGCGCGGCCTATTGTCTGAATCAGCGACATCTCTGAGCGCAGGAAGCCTTCTTTGTCCGCGTCGAGTATCGCAACCAGCGACACTTCGGGCAGGTCCAGCCCTTCGCGCAAAAGGTTGATTCCGACCAGCACATCGAATTCGCCCGCGCGCAGGTCGCGCAGTATCCTGATTCGATCGAGCGTCACTATCTCTGAGTGCAGGTAACGCACGCGCACGCCTAGCTCGGCGTAATACTCGGTAAGGTTTTCAGACATCTTCTTTGTGAGCGTCGTCACGAGAACCCGCTCGCCTCTTTCGACGCGAATGCGTATCTCGTTCAACAGGTCGTCAACCTGCCCGCGCACTGGCCGCACGTCAACCTCAGGATCAATCAAGCCGGTCGGACGAATCACCTGTTCAACCACTTCGCCGCCGGTCTTGGTCAACTCAAACGGGCCGGGGGTGGCGCTAACGAATACCAGTTGCCCGACGCGATGCTCCCACTCTCCGAAGTTGAGCGGGCGATTGTCCATCGCCGACGGCAAGCGAAACCCATACTCCACAAGCGTTCGCTTGCGCGACTGGTCGCCTGCGTACATGCCGCCGCACTTGAGGAATCGTCTGATGGCTTTCGTCAACCATAACGATTGAATCGCGCGGCAGATAATCAAGCAAAGTCGGCGGCGGCTCGCCCGGAAGCCTCCCGGTCAGGTGACGCGAATAATTTTCAATGCCGTGACAATAGCCAAGCTCTTTGAGCATCTCTATGTCATACAGCGTGCGCTGGTGGAGCCGCTGCGCTTCGATCAGCTTTCCTTGCTCGATCAACTGCGGCTCCCATTCGTCAAGCTCTGCTTTGATGGTTTTAATGGCACGCCTGATGGTGTCTTGCGGCATGACATAGTGCGTCTTCGGATAAATCGGCAGTCGGTCGTGTGTTTCGATCACTTCGCCCAACAGCGGGTCAATCGTTGAGATGGCTTCTATCTCGTCGCCCCAGAACTCTACGCGGATGGCCTTATCCTGGTAGACGGGATAAATCTCGACCACGTCGCCGCGAGCCCGAAAACTGCCGCGCTCGAACGCAATGTCATTGCGCTGGTACTGAATCTCTACGAGCTTTTTGAGCAGAGCGGTGCGAGACAATTGCTGGCCGCGCTCGACGAACGCGACCATACCGTAATAAGCGTCCGGGTCGCCAAGCCCATAAATACACGACACGCTGGCTACGATTATGCAATCGCGCCGCTCAAACAGACTGCGCGTCGCCGAAAGCCTTAGCCGGTCAATCTCTTCGTTGATCGTCGCCTCTTTTTCGATGAACGTATCGGTCGAAGGAATGTATGCTTCAGGCTGGTAGTAATCGTAATAACTCACAAAATATTCGATTGCGTTATGAGGAAAGAATGATTTGAATTCCTGGTAAAGCTGCGCGGCCAGCGTCTTGTTGTGAGCCATGACAAGCACGGGCCTGTTGATGCGTTCGATGACTGCGGCCATTGAAAAAGTTTTCCCGCTTCCCGTCACACCGAGCAGCACTTGATGATCGCGGCCTTCGTTCATGCCGCGCACAAGCTGTTCAATCGCCTGGGGTTGGTCGCCCTGCGGCACGTAATCAGATACGAGTTTAAAATCCATCGCTCCCCTTTCTCGGCCATCTGTCAATTCGCACAGCCTTGCGCCATGACAGGTTTTAATCCGTGTCGAGACACGAATCTAAATTATACAAGCAAGGTTCGAGGGCAATCAAACAGGCGAAAAAATATTCGCGCGAAAAAAAAATAAATCAAAAGTTGGTCTTGAGGCGGCGATTGCTTGACAAGGAATTGAGTCGCGCTGATAATGCGGATTGCCATCACGAAGCCCATAATCATCGGTTAGTTGCTCCACACGAATTGATAAATTAATTCAGGCGGAAGAGGACAGGTTATTAATCCGATCTCTCAAACCAGTATACACGGTGTAGAACTTTTTCGGCGCGGCAAGGTAAGAGACGTTTACTCGGTCGAAGACAAATTGCTGATCGTCGCCACCGACCGCATTTCGGCTTTCGATGTCGTTATGACTGACGCTATTGCGCACAAAGGCGTTGTGCTCACCCAGCTTTCTGTCTTCTGGTTCGACTTTCTCAAAGCGACTGTAACCAATCATCTCATCACGACTGATGTAAACTCGTATCCTGTGCCGCTCGCCGCGCATCGAGACCAACTCGAAGGGCGTTCGATGCTGGTTGTGCGCGCGGATGTTTTTCCAATCGAATGCGTCGCGCGCGGCTACCTGGCCGGCTCCGGCTGGAAAGAGTACCAGCAATCGGGCGAAGTGTGCGGCGTCAAACTTCCTGCGGGGCTGAAAGAATCAGACCGGCTGCCTGAACCGATATTCACGCCTGCAACGAAAGCCGAATCCGGCCACGACATCAACATCAGCGAGCGCGAGACGGCCAGTCGAATAGGCGAGGAGGCTACGGCAAAGCTCAAAGAGTTGACGCTTGCTTTATACGCGCGCGCGTCGGAGTACGCCGATTCGCGCGGCATTATCATTGCCGATACAAAATTCGAGTTTGGGGTGAAAGACGGGCAGGTGATACTGGTGGATGAAGCGTTGACGCCGGACTCTTCTCGGTTCTGGCCCAGGAAGACTTACGAACCGGGTCGAAGCCAGCAGTCATTCGATAAGCAATACTTGCGCGATTACCTGGAAACGCTCGACTGGAACAAACAGCCGCCCGCGCCCGAACTGCCTGAAATAGTCGTGGCGCAAACGAGCGAGAAATATATTGAAGTATACGGATTGCTGACGGGGCGTTCGATTTTAGATTTTGGATTTTAGATTTTGGATTAGAGATAAAGCTTCATGTCGCTTTTGAATTCGACTCCTGTAATCCAAAATCTAAAATCCAAAATTACAATGACTATTCTAGATTATTTCGTGCTGATAGTTGTAGTGGCATCGGTCGCAATGGGCGCGGCCAAGGGGATAATAAAAGGAGTCATCTCGATTTTATCTGCTCTGGCCGGGCTGGTCGTGGCAGCGCAAGTTTATCCTTATGCCGCAAGTCTCTTCAGCGGGTTTGTTTCGACTGCGCGAGCCGCAAACTTGATCGGCTTCGTAGCGGTATTTCTGATCGTGCTGGTGGCAGGGAGCTTGCTCGCGCGGTGGTTGCGCGGAGGACTCAAACGGGCGCGGCTCGACTGGTTGGATCACGTGTTGGGCGCTGCGTTTGGCCTTGCGCGAGGCTGGCTTGTTTGTTCTGTGGTTTATCTTGCGTTGACGGCTTTTCCTGTCAAACTGGAAGCTGTCGAGCGAGCGGCTTTCGCGCCTGCACTACTGGAAGGAACGCGCGTAATCGCTTATATAACTTCGAGCGATCTGAGAGAACGTTTCCTTAATGGCTATGCGATGATTCAAGGAATGTGGGAGCAAAAAAGTTAACAAATAAAAAAGTGAGCAAAAATTAGCGCTCCGAAGGAGAACGGTGAAATGAAAAGCAGGCTGGAGGCCCTTGTTACAGAGATGGTGGAACGAGGTATATTGTTTGAAGATGCGGTTCAGGAATTTGAAAAACATTTTATACTTTCAGTACTAAAACGAACTAAGGGAAATTTATCGAAGGCCGCAGAAGAGCTTCGCATCCATCGCAACACGCTATCGAAAAAAGTTGAGAAGTTTTATCAGAACGGCCACATGGCCGGAGCGCGCCATCGCAGACCTCGCGCGAAAAAGTAGTAAGCGAAATATTAGTAAACCCTAAAACAGAAGGCAGTAAGCAGTAGAAATGCACCCCGCTTCTACTAGCTTACTGCCTTCTGCCTTTTATATACGGATCTGCCGTCTTCTATTATTTCTGTGCCAGCAACCGTTGAATATCGGCTTCGATTTGCGCTGCCTTTCGCGGGCTTGTGCCAACATACCTGCGATATATTTTCATGTCTTTTGTGACAAGAATGGTGGTCGGAAACCCGACTATGTTGAAATCGTAAGTTTGATCGTCATCGCCCATCAATACGGTGTATTGCATTTTGCTGGACAGAGTGCACGAACGGTTTCACCCTCTTTGGCGTCGCCCGAAGCCAGAGTCACGCCGATGACCTTCACCCCTTTGTCGCCATATTTCTGCTGCAGGTTGTTCCACGCGGGAATTTCAGCGATGCAGGGGTTGCACCACGTTGCCCAGAAGTCGAGCACGAGGACGCTTCCCTTCAACTGGCCCGCCGCCACTTTTTTGCCGTCGAAGTCTTGCAGATTTATTTCAGGCAAAGGCGTCAATGCCGTAGCCTGGCCTGTATCTTGAATTGTCCCAATCGAGAATGCGGGAACGGCCAGCAAGGCGGCAGCAACAAGAGCAAAGAAAAGCTTCATAACGACCTCCAAAGAGTAATGCTTGGGAATGCGCAACGCATTCGCAATGTGAATTCTACCTCACGGCATGAAACGAGCAATCTTTGATTCGTCGTCACCTTGAGAAAGCCGTGTTGATGTAGTAGACTTGGCTTTTGAATGAACATGGAGGAAGCCTGTGAGCCCTGAATTGAGCCAGCTCATTGAGCTCCAGGAACTTGACCTTGAAATACAGCGTATCACCGACAGACTAGCGAGGATACCGGCAGAGCGGGACCAAACGGAGAGTGAGTTCCGACAATACGCGGCTGAGTTCCTGGACCTCAAGAGTAAATACGAACAGACCCTCGAAGACCGCAAACACCTAGAAGCCGAACTGGCAACCACTCAAGAACATCACGATAAGTACAAGCAGGACCTGATGCGCGTTACCAACCAGAAGCAGTACGAGACTGCCCTGCGCGAAATTGACGCCACGAAGAAACTTATCAACTCGCTTGAAGGCGATATGCTCAAGCACATGGAAGAGATTGAAAAACTGGAAGCTGAGTTGAAAGAAAAGGCTCCTGATGTAGATCGCAAACGAGAAGAGGTTGACCAGAACCTTTGGCACTCGATAACGAACGCGATGAATCGGAACGACAGATTGCCGCTTTTGGCGAGCGCAGAAAACAGATCGCAGCCAAATACCGAAACCCCTCTTCGCCACGTATGATCGGATGGCGCGTGGCAGACGAGGGCAGGCGCTGGCAGAAATTCGCAGCGACGGTATTTGTTCTGTGTGCCGGGTGAAAATCCGGCCCAAGGTTTTCAGCGACGTTCGCAAAGGCGAGCAGATGATAACTTGCGAAAACTGCGGTCGAATTCTTTATTACCGAACTGAAGCTATTCATCCGTCGAAGCTGCAAGCCAGGATTGAATAGCAACTACAAGCAATAAGTGACGAGTGGCGAGTAAGAGAAAAAGCTTAGTCGTTACTCGTCACTTGTCACCTGCCACTTATTATTATGATGGACAAGCGCCCAAGAGGCTACAAATCGAAGGGGTCAATGAATTCTGGTTCAGGCCCGGCGAGGACACGTTTGAAGCCGAAGCGCGAGTGTATCGTCCGGCCATGCTTATCGAATGCAGTGTGAACTTTCGCAGCCTCCGCGCAGGGCTTAATCATTCCGAAGAGCGCAACTATGCTGCCTGGATTCCTGAGTCCGACATGGCGATAGACTGGGATCAGCCTGCGGCAGATTTCAACGAGCGCTCGCAGTTGACCGTACTGCCCGACTCGAAAATCGGCTACTGGCAGGGCGACTATCAAACGACAAGAGAAGACTTCGATCAGTATGAAGAAGAGCTGGTTGACAAGCTCGCGCGCAACGAGCGGCTGCGTGTTTTTTTCAATCCTGTCTTCGGACTATTCTCTGCGCCGGGCGACGAGTTGGAAGAATTTCTCGCGCGAGTGGCCGAAGCTGCGCTCGGTCGCGTCGAGCCTGAGATGAAAAACCTTCGCAACCGATTCGAGCTTCAGCTTGAACAGGTGCGCGAGGCGCAGGCGGCACGCGGAATGGCCGCCGAAAATCTCAGCCTTGAAAGTTTGATCTCGCATAAGCTGCACCTGTTCGAGAGCGAGAACAGAATGGCCGACATGTTTTCTACGCTTGCAGGCGTTGTGTTCGGCACAACCGAGTTGCGCTCTCAGTCCGAGCCTTATGAATGGGAAGAAGCGGAATTGCGCGAAGACCTCGACCGCGTCGAGCAGGAAGCAAGCGAGGCGCTGCGCGCGCTCTACAGCGAATACATGACGCTCGCCAACGAGTACGACGTTTTCGAAATAGGACTGCAGCCCGACAACTTACAGGTCATCCGTCGAGTGCTTTTATGGGTACCAATAAACGCTGGTCAGTAAACAGTGGCCAGTGGTCAGTGGCTCGCATATAATAAGCGACTGACCATCAACACTGACTGCTGGCCATTGTTTATGCACGAGCTTCCTCAGCGAATCGGAATCATCACCAAGCCGAACGAACCACGCGCGGCTGAACTGGCAGCGCGCATTGCGGAGTGGGCTGCCGAACACGAAATCAATCTCTTTGTAAACGACCGCGTGAAAGTTTTGCCGCCCGGCACATTTTCGGCCTCAGCCAGAGACATAGCGGACAACTGCGAAGTGCTTGTCGCGTTAGGAGGCGACGGCACTATGATCGCTACGGCTCGGCTCGTAAGCGGGCGCGGCACTCCTGTGCTTGGCGTCAATTTCGGCACGCTCGGTTACCTGACGGAATTCGCGGTCGAAGATGTGATACCGGCACTCGAAGCCGTGATTCGCGGCGAATATGAAGTGGATCACCGTATGATGCTCGACTGGCGAGTTGTGCGCGACGGAGATCAGGTCGGCGCAGGCACTGCGCTCAACGACATCGTGGTAAACAAGTCTGCGCTGGCACGGATAATTGATATTGATTGCACGGTCGGCAATCACTATGTCACGACGTATCGCGCCGATGGATTGATAGTAGCAACGCCTACTGGTTCGACGGCGTATAATTTATCGGCAGGCGGGCCGATCATCGCGCCGGGCGTAGAGGCATTGCAATCGCTCCGATATGCCCTCACACGCTGACCAACAGGCCGCTCGTGTTGCCGCATCGGGCTGAGATCAAGCTGCGAATAAACACGCGCGAGCAGGAGGTGATGCTCACCTCAGACGGTCAGACAGGAATGCCGCTGATGTCGGATGATCGCGTTGAAATCAGAAAGAGCGCGAAAACGTTCAATACGATATCGGCGAAGGACAGAGATTACTTCGACATCCTGCGCAACAAGTTGAAGTGGAGCGGGCGGTAAATAGTGCCGTCTATCCAACGAGGTTGAAATGCTGTTCCCAATCGGAGATGACAATCAAGGCAGGCTGACTACGCCATATATCGTTTACATAATCATCGCAATCAACGCAATGGTGTTTCTGTTTTTGCAGCAGGCTATGTCGACCCAGCAGGGTAACACTTCACATAGCGGCTACTCTGTCGTACCTGTTGAGATTACCACAGGCTTAGACCTGACAGAGCCTATCGTGCTGACCAACGCGCCGCCAGTCCGCGACGAGCGCACTGGCCGATTACAGCGCCCTGTCATTCCATGAAACGCCCGGGCCCAAGCCCTATTTATTTGACATTGCTTACGGCAATGTTTATGCACGGCGGTTGGTTACATATCCTCGGCAATATGCTTTACCTCTGGATATTCGGCGACAACATCGAAGACAATTTCGGACACGGAAAGTTTCTGATCTTTTATTTGATCTGTGGGCTGGTTGCATCATTCGCTCAGATCATGGTTGACCCCTCCTCACCTATTCCCTCGCTCGGCGCATCGGGCGCAATTGCAGGTGTGCTCGGCGCATATCTCGTGATGTTTCCGCACAACCGCGTTCGCAACATAGTCGCGCTAGGATTTATATGGACGACCATCGAGCTTCCAGCAGTAATCGTACTTGGCTTCTGGATAGTCATACAAATTTTCTATCAGTACACCTCCTCTTATCAGTCGCGTCATAGCGGAGGCGTAGCTTACATGGCGCACATCGGCGGATTTTTGGCGGGAGTAGTGCTCTCGTTCATCTTTCGCAACCGACAGCCGAAACGAGATATGCCTTACTATTACGAGCAGAGATAATAATTTCGGATAATTCATTGACGGCTTCTTAGATTTATGATCATCCTCGACAACCTGACAAAGATTTATCATCCAACCATAGCCGTAGACCATATCAGCCTGGTGATTCCTTCGGGCCAGTTGGTTGGCTATCTCGGCCCGAACGGCGCTGGCAAATCAACTACCGTGAAGATGCTCATAGGCATGATCGCGCCTACTGGCGGGCGCGCGGAAATTTACGGGCTTGACATTCAACGCGACAACATCGAGATCAAACGAATGATCGGCTACGTGCCCGAATCGGGCGCGTTGTACGAAACGCTGACGGGCCGCGAATATCTTGAGATGGTGGGCAGATTGTATGGGCTGGATGACCGAGTCATCAAAGACCGCATAGTGAAGTTCAGCGATTTCTTCGAGCTTGGTCCGAGACACGATTGACCGCAAATTGCTTTCAGCCTACTCGAAAGGGATGCGGCAGAAGGTAGTAATATCTGCCGCGCTCATTCACAACCCGCGCGTGATATTTTTCGACGAACCGTTGAACGGCCTCGACGCGAGCACTCAATTGATGTTCAAAACTCTGATTAAAAATCTAGCCGCCGAAGGCAAGACGATTCTCTACTGCTCGCACATACTCGATGTGGTCGAACGCACTTGCGACCGCATAGTCATCATAGATCACGGACGCGTAGTGGCAGACGGCACGCTGGCAGAGCTTCAGACTTCGAGCGGCGAGGGGTCGCTTGAACGCATCTTCAACAAGCTCACAGCGCACACAGACCTCGAAGAGCGCGCGGAAGAATTCTCAAAGACCTTCAGTTTTTAACGGACATGAGTCTTCGATCAGCAACCATAAGCCGAATGGCGCGGCACGACGTAGATGCTCGCCAGTTGATGACGCTGCTGTCGGTTTATCTCAAACAAGACCTTCGCGGCGGCAAAGCTTTCATGCAGTTCGGCGCGCGCGAATACATCAAATCCAATATCGCTTTGCTTATGCTGACGGGAATGTACCTCTTCTTTGGATTCATGATGGGTATGGCCGTTTTTGCCACGGGCCTCGATGTTTTTCACTATTCGGTCTTCATACTTACTTTCACCCTTTTCGTCATCGCGCTTGCGATGCTGGCTGAATCCGGCAACGTCATCTTCAACGAGAAAGAAGCGGATGTGCTCGGCCATCTTCCACTAAGCCCGCGAACTTATTTTGCCGCAAAAGTGTTGAATCTTTTCCTGTTCACTCTCCTGCTTGCGGCGGCGGCAAATCTGTTTCCTGCGATAATGGGCATCTGGGCTACAGGCTCGAATCCGCTGTTTGTGCTCGCTCATGCGCTGTCAGCCGCGCTTGTCGCGCTGTTTGCAACGTCATTGATCGTTACAAGCTACGGGCTGCTGATGCGTTACGTGAGCCGCGAGCGATTCGACAACATAGTCACCTATAGCCAGGTCGCGCTTGTACTGTTTTTCATGTTCGGGTTTCAAATCCTGCCGCGCATTCTCGGCACTGATAAAATGATCTTCGCGCCCGGCTTTCAATGGTATTACCTGCTCTATCCGCCCGCGTGGTTTTCGGGCGTGACGCTTCTGCTGATCGGCAAACTTGAATTGAAATGGCTGGCGCTTGCAGGGCTTTCAATATTATCGCTGGTTACGCTCGGCACTATTGCCATTCGCAAAGTCTCGCGCGATTACTCATCATTCATTTCAAATCTTGCTTACAGCGAGGGCAAACCTGAACCTGAGAGCAGTCGTGTTCGGCCAGTCGAACGAGACCGCCGGGCAAAGTTTCACACAAGTCATCAAAATCGTTTTTTTTATCCAACACCACAGAGCGGGCGGTCTTTGAGCTTGTCTCGATTTACCTGCGACGCAACCGCGAAGTCAAAGTTCGACTCTACCCGTCGCTCGCTTATTTCATCTTCATCCCGCTGCTTGCGGTCTTCACGGAAGGATTGCCGGACCCGTTCATCAATCAGAGCTTCACCGCCTACTCACTGATGGCGGCGTTAATGATCTGCTACATCTCGCTCACGGCGATTGAAGGGATGATCTTTTCAGAGGATCACTCTGCGGCCTATATTTATCGCGTCGCGCCTATCAAAAAACTTGGCGACGTTCACAGCGGGTTCAGAAAAGCAGTGATGTCGTGGATAACACTGCCCGGCTTTATCGCGTTGTTTGTGATTTATTCAATCCTGTGGCAGGACCCTTTGCATGCAGCGATGACGCTTGCGCCGTGGATAGCGATTACTCCCGCCGTGCTCATGATTCCCTTCCTAATGCGCGAAGTGCTGCCGCTGTCGCGCAAATATCAAAAGGGGCAGCAAACGGCGCGCAACTTCACACTCTTTCTGTCCTGCTTCATCGGCCTTTCGATTGTCGCCGCGTTTCAAGTCATGGCGATAAAGGAACGCCTTCCCTTCCTCGACGTGAACTTTCCATACTGGCTCTTCATCGTGTGCGCAGCAATAGCGTCTACAATTTTGTACAAAATTTTGCGCGCGTTGAGCGGCGAATCAAAACCCGTTCAGCCGTCTGACTTGAACAGTTGAAGCCGGTCGCGCCCGACTGCTACACTTTTATTTTGTTTTCGCAGTCGGAAACCAAACAATCCTGAAACCTGGCTGCCCGAGCCAGTCTAAAACCTCTCAGTTGGCCTGAGGGGAAAAAGGAGATCGAGATGACAACAGAAGTTTTAGAATATTCCGGTCTGGTGATCGAAGAGACGCCGCCCGAAGCAATGAGCCTCGCGCCGCTTGACACATTCGCCTATAAATACAAAGGCAAAGAGATAAAAATTTCTTTCACCTGTCCTGAATTCACGGCGATCTGCCCGTTCTCGGACTTCCCGGATTTTGCGACGATCAAAATCGAATACGTGCCGAATGAACTGTGCGTAGAGTTGAAATCGCTCAAGCTCTATATTAACTCGTTTCGCTCGGCGAAGATTTTTCACGAGCACGTAATCAATCGCATACTTGATGATTTCGTAGCAGTATGTGACCCGATGGCTTTAGACATCGAAGGCGATTTCAACATTCGTGGAAACATAAAGACAGTCATCCGCGCTTCGTATCGTCGCGATAAAGCGGCAGACTCAAAGTAACCCGAGGCAATCACGCTATGGAAATGGAGAAGGCGTACTACGTCGTAACCTACAAGCCCGCTTATATTGATTTGCTTCAGCAAACGGATTCGACCGCGACCGAAGACGAGGCAGCGCCGCAGCGATTGATCGTCTCGATTACGCAAGGCGGTTTCGGTCAGGACATTGTAGACGATGAGCGACAGGCGAAAGAGCGTTTCCTTGAATATCTGTTTTACTCGGGCGATATTGATTTGCCGCGCTCGGCTGAAGTCTTCGACCACTATTTCGAGCTTGAGCAGGCCGATGAGTTGATCGATTTGGACGAAGAGTTATGATGGAAATCACGATAGCAGTCCCTTCCGGTTTCAGCTTCAAACGAACAGCAGTCAGTCACGGGTGGTCAGGGTTGCCCCCGTTCGAGATTGACGAAGCTAACTGGAAGCTCACGCGTGTAATTGATCTCGGCGATGAGCATCAACCGGTGACGGTCACTATCTCCGGCGCAGACCGCGCGATCAAAGCAACCACTGCGCGCAAGGTTGGCAAGCGCGCCGCTGAAAAGATAGCTCGCGACGTGCGGCACATGCTCAGGCTCGATGACGACATGAATTCTTTTTACGAACTCGTGGCAGGCGACCCGGACTTCAACTGGATTGTGACTTCAGGCGCGGGGCGATTGCTTCGCGGGCCTACGGTCTATGAAGACCTCGTGAAAACGATCTGCACTACCAATTGCTCGTGGGCGCTGACGGAAAAGATGGTCAAGGTGATGGTGAGCGCGCTCGGTCGTGAAACAAGTGATGGCCGCCGCGCGTTTCCTACTCCCGAAGCGATGGCCGCGATGCCCGAAAGTTTTTATCGCGATGAAGTGCGCTCAGGCTATCGCGCGTCTTACTTCAGAGAACTGGCAGAGCGCGTGGCGAGCGGCGAGCTTAATGTGGAAAGCTGGCTTGCAAGCGAGATGCCGACGAACGAACTCAAACGCGAGATGAAGCGGGTAAAAGGCGTGGGCGATTACGCGGCGGAGAATTTATTGAAGCTCGTCGGTCGTTACGATGGGCTGGCGCTCGATTCGTGGGTGCGACCGAAGTTCGCGCGCGTTCGTAATGGCGGTCGCGCGGTGACGGATAAAAAGATCGAGCGTTACTACTCACGCTTCGGCAAATGGCGCGGGCTTGCGATCTGGTGCGACCTGACGCGCGACTGGCTGGACGAACAAGACGCGATCAATGGTGAGACAATTGTTATGCAGAGCCGTAGAGGACACAGAGATCTACGCAGAGAAATTGCTACCTCTGCGCCTCTTCCAAGTCGTCCTCTGAGTCATTCTGTGGTGCTTGACCTTTAATCACTCGATGGCTAACACTACTTTGCCGTAAGTCTTTCGTCCAGCCAGCGCTCTGAGCGCGGCGACGGCTTCCGACAGAGGATAAGTTTCCGAGACCACCGGTTTGATCTCGCCCGCTTCATACATCGCGAACAATTTCGCCTGAGCTTCTGCCATAAATTGCGGGTGACGTTCCAGGTATCCTCCCCAATAAACTCCGATGATAGCGATGTCTTTCAACAAAATTCGATTCGCCGCAATCGTCGGTATTCGACCTCCGGCAAAGCCTATCACCAGAAGCCTGCCTTCGGATGCAATGCATTTGGTTGAAAGATCGAAAATATCGCCGCCCACCGGGTCATAGATAATATCGGCTCCGCGACCGCCCGTGATTTTTTTGACCTGTTCAACCCAGCTTTCATCGCTGTAGTTGAGCGCGTGTTCGGCTCCTTGCGAAAGACAAAAATCGAGCTTCTCTTTGCTGCCAGCCGTAGCGATGATGCGCGCGCCCGAAGCCTTGCCGATCTGCATCGCAGAAAGTCCGACTCCTCCCGCAGCCGCATGCACAAGCAGCCACTCGCCTGCGTTGATCGTGGTTCGATTCTTCAGCGCGAAATAAGAAGTCTGGTAAATCACGATCATCGCTGCGGCTTCTTCAAAGCTCATCCGGTCGGGAACGCGAAAGGTCTTGCTTGCGGGCGCGAGCGAATATTCGGCGTAGCCTCCGCTTACGGCCATTCCCTGCACGCGATCACCTATAGAAAAGCCTCGTCACATCCTGACCAATCGCATCTATAGTACCTGCGACTTCCGAACCCGGAGTGAATGGCAGCTTTGGCTTCACCTGATACTTGCCTTGAATCATCAGTATGTCGTAGAAGTTGAGCGCCGCCGGCATGATTTTTTATTCGCACTTCTCCCGGCCCCGGCTCCACAATCGGAATATCTTCTAACTTCATCTGCTCAGGTTCGCACCATTCGCTGACTCGCCATGCTTTCATAAACACTATCATCCTCTCTATGAATTCACTTGATCGAGATGCCGCCATCAACAGGAATCACTACTCCATTCACGTAAGCTCCGGCGCGCGAGGCCAGGTAGAGCGCGACTCCGGCCATGTCTGCTGGCCGCCCTATTCGCTTCAACGGGCAGGTAGCCTCGATGTTCTCTTTGTGATTTTCGAGCAGCCATTTGGTCATCTGGCTCTCGAAGGGGCCGGGCGCGACTGCGTTCACAGTGATTCCGCGCTCGCCCAGTTTGACGGCCATCACGCGCGTCAAATGATGGACAGCCGCTTTGCTCGGAGAGTACGCGTAGTTATCAATGAAAGGAACTTTGATTCCGTCAATCGAGCCTATGTTGATCACACGCGCAGGGTCATCGGGGCGCGCGGCTTTTTCAAGCAAGGGCAAAAGATGTTGCGTAAGAAAAAACACGCCTTTGACGTTGGTATCCATGACCTTGTCGAATCCGGCTTCGGGGTACTCTTCAAGCGGAGCGCCCCACGCGGCACCCGCATTATTAACGAGTATGTTGAGCGACTGCTCGCGCGACGACAACTCGTCGGCCAGATGCTTGCAACCTTCTACGGTCGAAAGATCAGCGGGAATAGAAACGCACGTGCCAATCTCAGAAAGCATTGCCGCCGCCTTATCGCAGGCATCTTTTTTGCGCGCAGAGATGTAAACCTTCGCGCCAGATTCGACATAACCTCGCGCTATCATCAGGCCGATGCCTCGCGACCCGCCCGTCACCAGCGCAACTTTTCCTTCGATTGAAAACATATCCTTAACGTTGATTGATTGCTCCTGGTTGTCCATCAATCTCCTCCTATGTCTCTATACATCACCAAGTCTTTTTGCGCGTCGGAACCAAGCTGAAAATTCTGCTCCCCTGCGATCTGAAAGCCCCATCTTTCATAAAACTTTTGCGCGCGTTCGTTGTGCTCCCATACTCCGAGCCACATGGTTTTGTAGCCTTCCATCTTCGCTTCGTTAATGCAGGCTTGCATCAAAGCCGCGCCCACGCCGCTGCCAATCGAGGCTTGAGATACGTACAACCTGCAAAGCTCTATCGGGTTTGAACCCGCGACGCAGGACGGAGATGGGTTTGATTGCAATTTGGCATAGCCGACCGCCGCCCCGTCAATTTCAGCTATAAAAAAATTGGTGTTGGCATCGGCCAGTTCCGCTTCTTGAATCGCCGGGCTGAAAGACGATGAAAGATAAGCCGTCATGTCTTCGGGCGTGTTATCAGCAACAAAAGTATCGTAAAAAGTTTGCGCGCCTAAATCGGCCAGCAATCCGGCATCCGTTGCGGTCGCGTGTCGAATCGAAGGTTGAGTTTTCTCGTTCATAGTTCGCTTGCCTAACAAATCAAATCAGCGCGCAGCGATGGCACGAATCTCAGGGTTTTCAATGACACGGCCTCGAATATTTTCCGTCGTTGCCCGTAACATCGCTCTTCCTATGTCTTCCGCGTCAACATAAAGGCCGCGGAACGGTTTCATTAATTTGAAGATCGAACGAACAACCCGAATCAGTAGCGGGCGGTTGTGTGATAACTCACCGGCAATATACGCGGGTCGCCAGCAAACGGCGTTCGTAAATGACATGAGGTCTCGTTCTGTTTCCGCCTTAACACGAGCCCACATAAAACGACTGTTCAATCCTGTGCTGCGACCGCTGATGAAGTGGAACATCGCATCAGGACTTTGAAGCTTTAGCATCCTTGCCGCCGCAAGAGCGAAGTCGTAAGTAATACTTCGATACTCCTGTTCTCCTGAAACCTGTGTGGCTGAAACGCCGAGACAATAGAAACAGGCATCAACAGCTACAAAGGCTTCCGAGACCGCCGCATAATCCAAGTAATCTTTGTGCAAAAATGTGCGCAATTTATCGCTGGCGACGGAAAGAGGGCGGCGAGTGATCGCGCGCGCCTCCTCAACCAAAGGATCGGAGAGACAGGCCCTGAGAACGCCGCTGCCAGCAGTACCGCTCGCGCCAAAAATGATGACTTTCATCTCTCGTTCCTCTCGACTAACTATTCTTGAGCAGAGACGATGGGCACAGTTGTTCGATTACGCATTCGGCGCATAAAGGCGTGCGCGCTTTGCACACTTTGCGCCCGTGATAGATCAACAGGTGCGAGAAATCAATCCAATCTTTTTTCGGCACCAGTTCCATCAAGTCGCGCTCGATTTTTTCGGGCTGCTCGTGCGTCGTCAATCCGAGCCGTTGCGAAAGTCGCCCGACGTGCGTGTCAACGACTACGCCGGACGAAATCCCGAATGCGTTGCCAAGCACGACGTTCGCAGTCTTGCGCGCAACGCCGGGCAGCGCGAGCAATTCTTCCATCTTGTCAGGCACGCGCCCGTCGTATTGCTCGCTTATGATCTTCGCAGCGCCTTGGATCGCTTTCGCCTTGTTGCGATAAAAACCCGTCGAGCGTATGTCCTGTTCAAGCTCGCTTTGCGATACTTTTGTGTAGTCTTGCGCCGCGCGGTATTTTCTGAACAGATCGGCGGTGACGATGTTGACGCGCTCGTCCGTGCATTGCGCCGAGAGGATGGTTCCGACCAGCAATTCAAGCGGGTTCGAAAAATTCAAACTGCACCGGGCGTCGGGATATTCTTTCTTGAGGCGCGCAATTATTTTTTGTGTTCGTTGTTTCTCTGGTGTGCTTGCCAACCTTTTCCTCGCAGTTCATTTGTAAGTCGTTTCTGTCGAAGCATAGCAGTTTAAGCCATGTTCGGTTTTTATTTCTAACAACATCAACCGCCGCCGGACGGAACGACGAGCACGGGCCTGTCTGAGGTTGCCAGCACCTGCAACATTACTTCGTTGAACCTGAAGAGCATGCGCGAACGCGGGCCGGAACTGCCGATGACTATCAGGTCATGGTCGCCTGATTGAGCTTCGGCCATTATGCCTTCAACCGGCGATGCGGCAGTTCGGACGCGCACCTGGCTCGGCACTTCGAGCGCCCTGAGAGTCGCCGCCCCGCGATCAAGATGCCCTCGCGTCAATGTGCCCGGTTCTTCTGTTTCTTTTGTCACAAAGAGCAATGTCACAGCCGCGCCCAAACGTTGCGCCAATCGCCCTCCGACTTGTATGTCGCTTTTGCCAGGCTCGCCCGCCGCTGTGCAAATCAGTATGCGCTCAAGCTTCGTCCGCTCTCCCTTAACAACCAGCACGGGCGCTTCCGCATACTCAAGCACTTTCATCAGCGTTTCGCCCAACTGCCGCGCCAGCGCCCTGGTTTCGCGTCCCGGCAGACGCGGAACCTTAGAGCGAGGCCGCGCAGTCATCACTAACATCTCGTACAGCGATTCGGCTTGCTCTGTAGCGATCTGTTCAGCCGCATTGCCATATCTTAAATGCAGCGCCGCTTCGGGTAGCCCTGCCGATTGCTGGCGCTCTTTAATCACAGCGCGCAAAGATTCGGCTGCGTCAGGATTTTCTGCAACCGCAAGCACAGTCGCCTGCGCTTGCAGTTTTTCGGCAAGCAGGCGAGTTATTGTAAGCGGCGTAGTCGGCCCATCACCCGAATCGCAAACAAGCAAATGCGGATGAGGTTGACCCAGAATTGTCCACGCGCGCAGGCCGACCCATAATTCGTGACCATTCACAGTTGCATCGGACGGAAGAACCGCATCAACTAGCAGGTTCTCTTCTCCGAACGGAAGCGCAGGAGCAATCTGGCGCGTGCCATCAGGCCGAGGCAGTTGCAAACGCACGCGCCTGAGCGGCCCTGTGAAGCTCTCTTCTACGACAGCGCCCTTGCCCACGACAGGCACATCAGGGGGCGGGCTGTCTGCGCTCAACACTACTTGCTCAGGGCGAAAAAGCAGTTGCACGCGCGCGCCTTCGTCGTGCGGAGTCTCGTCCGGTATAGGCAAAGTGAAAGAGCCGAATCGCGCCTGCCCATCTTCTGCGCGACCGACCACCACCGTCCCTGCTCCGAGAAATGTCGCGGCGAAAAGCGAGCGCGGGTGAGCGTAGAGAGCTTCGCCTGCGCCCACTTCGAGCAATCGCCCGCGTTCGAGCACGCCTATTCGGTCGGCCAGCTCGAAGGCTTCTTCCTGATCGTGAGTCACCAGTATCGCGGTCACGCCGAGCCGTTGCTGAATCTCTTTGAGGCTGCGGCGAAGTTGCGCTCTGATCTTCACATCGAGCGCGCCGAACGGCTCATCGAGAAGCAGCACGTCCGGCTCGTAAACCAGCGCGCGCGCAAGCGCAACTCGCTGTTGCTGACCGCCCGATAGCTGATGCGCGTAGCGACTGCCGAGGCCCGCAAGTCCGACGAGATCGAGCAAGTTGCTCGCGCCGCTTTATGCGATCTGCTTTAGGAACTTTGCGAATCTTCAATCCGAACTCGATGTTTTCGGCTACGCTCATGTGGCGAAATATCGAGTAGTTTTGAAAGACGAACCCTGTGCCGCGTTGCTGCGGCGCGAGATGCGTAACATCTCGCCCGTGCAGCATTATTCGCCCGCTCGTAGGCTCCGTCAGGCCCGCGATCATCCTGAGTATGGTGCTCTTGCCGCTGCCCGACGAGCCGAGCAACACGAACAATTCTTTGTCCGCTATTTCGAGCGAGACATTATCGACCACCCATTGATTGCCGTATCGCTTTGTAATCTGCTCAAGAACGATTGACATTCTTCAGTGCCTCTCACCCGCGTTGCGGCGTATGTCGCCCGCGATACTCTCGCACTTCGATCATCGGCGGGCGCTGTTGTTCATGCACATCCACCTCTTCGAGATGAAATCGCTGCTCTTCGACGCGCAGCAATTTCATCGTGCGTTCCATCGGCGCTTCCCGATCAATCAGCCCTCGCTGTCTGAGGTGTTCGGCAAAAACCTGTAGCACGGCAAAAGACATCTTGCTCAATGCCTTCAACTCATGATTGCGATGGCGAACTTCTTCCAGATCAACCTGCGCTATGCCGCGCAATCCGAATCGCTCAAGCAAGTCCAGCAGCAATCCTATCTCGACGCCGTAGCCCGAATAAAAAGGCACCTGTTCGAGCGCAGTCCGTCGCCCGCCGTAAATTCCGGCCAGCGGTTGCACTAGCCCTGACAACTCAGGAAAGAACAGATTGATCATTGGCCGCGCGAGCAACTCCGTCACGCGCCCGCCTTCTGCGAACAATGTTGCATCATCGGGTTTGACCGCTCGCTGATAAAAGCCTTTCGCAAATCGAATCTGCGGGTCCATCAAAAGCGGGCCTAAAATGCCATAGACGAAGCGCGGATGCGGATTGGTGATGTCCGTATCCATCCAGACGATCAGATCGCCTTTCAGCAGATAAAGACTCTTCCATAACGCTTCGCCTTTCCCGCGAAGATTTCCCAACCCCGTCAGCGTCTCTTGATGTATGTAAGGAATGACACCGAGTTCGGCGGCTATCTTGCGCGTGAAATCGGTTGAGTTGCTGTCGATCAAAACGATTTCATCCAGCAGCGGCGCATCATCCATCAACGTGCTTTTAATAGTCTGTATGATGCCGCCGATGGTCGCTTCTTCGTTGTGCGCGGGAAGCCCAAGGCTTATGCGCAAGCCCTGTTTCCGTTTCAGGTCTATCAATCGGGCGATGTCGGAAAACTCGCGGCTGTGAAACGTATTTTCAGCAAACCATTTTTCCACGCGAATCAGCACAGGCAATTCGGCGCGGCGCGCTGGAGCCAGCGGCAAACGAAACGGCTCTTTGGTCTTTACCACCAGCGTCGTCAAATCTTTGCGCTGCAATATGAGCGTCGCCACAAGCCCCAGCGGCGGCCCGTCCGAAGCGGCGCTCGCTCCCAGTATCACGGCTTGATGATCTTTCAACTCGCGTAATATCGCAGCGCCCGCGTCGCCCACTATTTGCAATTCCGTTGTTATCTCAGGAAAGGTGTCAGACAGCCCTTCGTATTTTTCTCTGAGCAACTGGCTCATCGCATCGTCGTCGCTGGGAAGCACGCGCAGGAGTGTTATCTCTGCATTTGAAGCGCGAGCCAATCGCACGGCCAGATGCAGCGAAAGGTTGGCAAACGGGCCTCCGCGCACGGGCAACAATATGCGCTTGATGTTGCGAGGATGCACGGCAGGTTGAACTACAACAACATTGCAGGGAGGGTCTTTCAACACTTCCGCCATGTCAGTCTGAAGTATGCCTGACTGCCACGGCAGCAGCAGCAAATCATGATCATCCATTCGCTGATCAATCATTGCTTCGATGTCACGCCAGGGATGATAAGAGACAAGGCTTCCTGCCAGTCGCTTGATGCCGGGATTTTTATCAGCCAGATTGTCCAGATCATTGCGAAGACGCTGCGCCAGCAACGCCCCTTCACTCAGAGAAGTTTCCGTAGGCACTTGTGTAACGCCGATTAAACTCACCTGCGCATTCTTGCTCTTGCCGAGCAGGCTCAACGCGAGCGGCAGTGCAGCTTGCGCGAGCGGCGCATCTTCAATCGGCAGCAATATATTTAAGTCACGAAGCATCTCTTTGTTTTCGCGAACAGCCAGTCTTTCCATATACACCCCGGCGCGAACCAGCGCAACTAAGTTTGGAGCACCGCCTTCAGGCGGAATGTTACGAACGGAAAATCTTCCGCCTGAAGGCGGTGTTCCAAACTTTTCCTCTTATCTCAAAATGCCACTTGAATGCGACTGAGCACGACGAAGAAATTCTTGTCGCCGGGATTGGGCGAGCGCAGCGGATCGTTGTATCGCTCGAATCCCAGATCAAGTACGTACTTCACAAAGCGATTCATATACCAGTTCGGCCCGAAGTAAATTGTCTGCGCGCGATTTGATTTCGCGGTTCCGTCGGAAAATTGAAGATCCGAGTACCGGAATTTCAATTCCCACGCGCCTAACCCCAGCTTGCCGCTTTCGTCGCCGAACAGATTGTGTTTAGGCGCTACCGGCTCCCGCGTCGGGCTTGGTCTCGCCCGTTATCAAGTAAGTGGCTTGCGCCATGTAGCCCTTTAGCAACTACGCCCGGAAGGTTTGTGCCGCCCGGCCCAAGATTATCGCGGTCTTGATTCGTTTGATCGTACTCTGCGCGTATAGCCGCAGGGCCGAGCAGTCCATGCAAACTCGCCGTTCGCCCGAGATGATTTTCCGTTGATGGTGTCGGGCGTAAAGTAAGTAAAGCTACGGCTTTCAGTCAGCCCGCGAAAGCTCGTGCCGCCAAAGCTTTTTCCCTGAGCGTATGCGCCGCCAAAAGCCAACCCTTTACCTAGAAAACTATTGCCGGTCTTCCACGGAGCAAAACGCAACCGAACCACAGTCTCAGGAGTTCCGTTGTTATTCAGCGCAAGCAATCCCTTGCCGTTGAACGCGCCGACCTGATACTCGAACACGCCTTTGTTGATCGTGCCTGAAACCATCAGGCCGGGACTGCGGCTTGGCGCGAGATTGTTGACCAGCGAACGCTCGACGAAATCCTGATATATGTCAGAGCGAAGTTCTTCCTGGCTGAACGGCTCTTTGAAATGCCCGAATCGAACTTGAAATTCGTCAATGCGATGAATGTTTATATAGAAATCGCGCAGCAGTGTGCTCGTAGTGTCCGCGAAATCGCCTTCGACTTTGAAATCGAAATAGCGTTCGAGCTTGCCTTCGAACGAGAGTCGAGCGCGCGCGAACCAGAAAAGTGTTCGGAGGGTGATTGCCCGATTGATAACCGCGAAAATCGAGCTGACCGTAGCCGGTCAGAAAAGTATCGAAAGCGCCGTCCTCGCTTCTGAAGTAAGCATGATCTTTATCCCAGCCCGCGACGACTGCGGGTTTCTCTTGAGGTTTGGTCTTGGCTCGCTGGAGGCCCGCTCTTTGGAGCCTGATTGACCTCGGTCGCTGCCGCGCGAGGCTCGACCGTCGCATCGGTTTCGATGTAACCAGCGCGGCATTTCGCGCTTTTCCGTCCGTCTCGTCAAGTCGCTTTTGCAACTGTTCGAGCACGCGCTGTTGTTGTTCAACGAGCGATTGAAGCTGTTCAACTTTAGACTTCAACTCTTCGATGCCTTCGCTCTTCTCTTCCTGCTTTGCGTCTCGATTGATTTTCCTGCTTTCGATTCGCGAGAGCCACGGGTTGCTCTTTTGTTGTTTGCGCGCGCGCAGACACCACAGGGAAAAGCAGCGCAATTATAACCAGAGAGAAATTGCCATAGGACGTCTTTCGTTTAAAACTCATAAAGTTCTCCTTCACTACATTCTAGTTTTTTTCTGCTCGCCTTTTGAAAAACTCGATCACCATGAGGATGACAAACGAGATGGCAGCCAACACGACCGCCATCGCATTCGCGCCAACGTAGTTGCGGTCGTCAAGCGACCGGAAGATGAAGAGGGTTGAAGTTTCCGTAAGCCCGCTTACGCCGCCGCTTACGACCAGCACTGCGCCTATTTCGCCCACGGCCCGCGCGAATGTGAGCGACACGCCATAAAACAATCCCCATCGAATCGCAGGCAGCGTCACATGCCAGAAGGTCTGCCAACGGCTCGCGCCCATCGTGTAAGCGGCGTTCTCTTGATCGAGACTCATCTGGCTCAACACGGGCATGACTTCGCGTATCACGAACGGCAAAGAGATGAAGATCGTCGCGAGCAAAATTCCAGGCAGCGCAAATACCACCTTTCATGCCGAGCGCATCGATTAAAGGTGTGAACCAGCCATTGAGGCCGAACAACAGTATGAACATGAACCCTGCGATTATGGGCGAGACTGCGAACGGCATATCAACCAGCCCGTTGAGGATTCGCTTGCCCCAGAAGTTATCGCGCACCAGCACCCACGCGATAGAAACGCCGAAGACCGTATTGATGACAGTCGCGCCGACGGCCATTAATAAAGTCAGCTTGAGAGAGCTGAGGGCATCAATAGACGTTATCTGGCGCATGAATTCGCCCACGCCTTCTGCGAACGCGCCCCAGACAATGGCCATGAGCGGAGCGACCAGCAAACCTGCCGCGTATAACACGACAACAGCGATCAGCACCCACTCGATTATTTTCGAGCGCGCTGCGCCCGCCGCTCGACCGCTTATTCGCTGCCTGACTTTCGCTGGAAAATTCGCTTCAGCTTGAGACATGCGTGCTCCTGTTGCGGCTCTGCATCCATTCAACAGTTATTATCAGAGTGAATGAAAGCGCCAGCAGCAAAATTGACATCGCGCTTGCCTGACGCTGTTGTTGCGATTCGATTTGCCCGTAAACGTAAACAGGCGCGGTCAGCGTGCGACCCGCGATGTTGCCAGCCACGACTACGATTGAGCCGAATTCGCCAAGCGCGCGCGCGAAACTCAACAGCGACCCTGTGATGATGGCCGGCGCTATTTCCGGCAAGATAATGCGGCGAAACGTCACCCATTTCGATGCGCCGAGCGTGTACGCTGCTTCTTCCTGTCCCTTTTCAGCTTCCATCAAAACGGGCTGAACCGTGCGAATCACAAACGGGTAAGTGATGACCAACAGCGCCAGCGCAATGCCGGGTGTTGCGAAGATGACTTGAATGCCGTGCGCGTTCAGCCACGCGCCTAAAGTGCGTTGCGGGCCATAGAGCGCAACGAGCATCACTCCCGTCACAAGCGTCGGAATCGCGAAGGGCATGTCAATCAGGCCGTTGAGCAGGTTGCGCCCGATGAAGCGATAACGCACCATCACGTATGCCGTGAGCGTTCCCATCACCGCGTTGATTGCCGTGACGATGACGGCCATCACAAGCGTCAGCTTCAATGCAGAGAAAGCTATAGGGTTTCTGATGTCGCTCCAGAAAGTTTTAAGCCCGTCAGCCAGTCCGTTCTCGATGATGGCCGAAAGCGGCAACGCCACCATAAAACCGAGATAGAGAACGGCTGTGGCTCGCAGCCCCCACTTGCCCCACGGCAAAACAGCGCGCGGGCGCGATCACGGGCTTTGGAGAATTCAGGTTTGTTTCGGCGGCGCTCATCTCTATTTCTGACGCTCCTCGACAAGTCTTTGTGTAAACTCCTTGCGGGCCATAAATCTCTTCGGTCACTTTCTTCCAGCCGCCCAGATACTCCATCGTCCAGAGGTCTTCGACGTTCGGGTAATCTTTTTTGACTTCTTCGGCCACAGCTTTGTCTACCGGGACGCAAGCCGAATTTCGCGTAAGCTCGTTGGGCTTCCGTCGTCCATAAAAAGTTGACGAAGGCTTCGGCCACTTCGCGCACTCCATGCTTGTCAACGTATTTGTCAACGAGCGCAATCGGGATTCTCGATTAAGATGGTCGAGCGCGGGATGACGTAATCATAAGTCTGTCCCGACTGACGACCGACAAGCACTTCGTTCTCGTAAGTGATAGCCACATCGCCCACGCCTTTTTCATAATTCGTAATTGATTCGCGCGCGCCTTTGTCCATGATCGAAACGTTATGAAAAACGCTCTTCAAAAATTCCTTCGCCGCCGCCGCGTCATCTTTCGCAACGCCTGCGAACCCTCTGAGCGCCGCGCCGTAAATCGCGTTGACGTTCCACTGCGCGCCGCCCGATGTTTTCGGGTCGGGCGTCAGCACGTTCAAACCCGGTCGAGCGATGTCAGGCCAGTCGGTTATGCCTTTTGGATTGCCCTGTCTGACGGCGATCACGACAATCGAATCGCTGATCATTCCGCGATTCGGCTTCGACTTCCAGTCGTGCGTTATCAGTCCGGCTTCGGCGATTCTGTCTATATCGCCTTCGAGCGACAAAGCAGCGATGTCGGCTTCAAACCCGCCGATGATTGCGCGAGACTGCGCGCCGCTGGCCTGATAGGAATTCTTGAAACTCGACATCCTGCCCCGTCTTATCTTTCCAATATTTTTTAAATGCCGGAATGATGGCTTTGTCGTAAGCCTCGCGCGGCGTCGTGTAGCCGCCCAAAGTCAGCGTGACCGTGCCGCCATTCTTGTTTGACGAGCCGCCACATCCTTGCAGCATTGTCGTAATAAATAACACAGTTAAAGTCAGAGCCAGCGTTACCCGTCTACTCGCTTGATTATTTACTTTCGTCTTCATTTTAGAGTAGTCCTCTCCTCGGTGCCGATAATCTTATAGCGTTCCACCGAACAGTTTTGATCTTCAGTTTGTGTTAAGGGATTAGCCGGAATACTCGGTAAAGACAAAGGGCGCGAAGCAAAACGTTCGCGCTCTTTTCGGAATTCTATCGCGGCGTAATGCCCTTCCTTTTAGCTTACGAGGTTAGCTGACGGGCTTGGACTGGAAGTGTCCTACGTGAGTCAACATTCACGATGCGCCCCTGCTCCGCTCACAACGGAACTTTGGTTCCCCCGCGTTGCTCGTCTCGCGCTAATAAAAACGCCGCAAGCAACTTCAGCAGACATATTGTCAACGATTGAATATTACGCATACGCAAAAGGAATTGTCAAAAACTATTTTTGGAAGCCTTCTCAAACAAGCTTCAGTTTGATGCCGAGCTTGTTGCAATACGCCCTGAGATATTTGATTCTCTTTCGAGACGGCAATTCCAGAACGAGCGAGCCTTTAGCGCGCGGTTTCTCTACGCCCGGATGAGCAGCCGATCTCCAAAATACTTCCTCGCCTTTCGGAATTTTCTTCAGCTCGTCTTTGATCGCTTCGATGCCAATACGCTCGACTCCGCTCGATGTAATTTCATCATAACTCCTGGCGCGATTCG
This sequence comes from Blastocatellia bacterium, assembly GCA_963726785.1. Taxonomy (GTDB): domain Bacteria; phylum Acidobacteriota; class Blastocatellia; order UBA7656; family UBA7656; genus DATEKX01. The sequence goes on along the minus strand of CAVSDJ010000010.1, from coordinate 380,286 downwards.
TTCCCGCGTGAATGGAATAGTGCCAGCGGCCTTTGACCTTCCAGCTATATAGCTCATAGCCTTTCATTGACTGTTCAGAGTTCTGGCCGTATGCAGTGAAACTTGTCAACAACACAATCACTGCCGCAATCACCTGTCTTCGCAACATCTCGCCTCCTGAAATCACTTCATAAATGAGAGCCTATCATCACGCCTTCAATCTCTTCGATGGTCTTTGGCACGCGGGCCGACAGAACTTCGTTGCCGCTTTCGGTCACCAACACATCGTCTTCGATTCGCACGCCTATCCCGCTGTAACGCGGCGGGATGTCTTCCAGGTCTTCGGCGATGTAAAGCCCCGGCTCGATGGTCAGCACCATTCCCGGCTCAAGCCTTCTCCATTCGTCGGCAACCTTGTAAGGCCCAGCGTCGTGCACATCCATTCCGAGCCAGTGACTTGTGCGATGCATATAAAACTTTTTGTACGTGCCCTCTTCAATAATCTTATCCGTTTCGCCTTCGAGAAGCCCAAGATTGAGCATCCCTTGCGACCAGCACGCGAACGGCCCGGTCGTGCGGCTCTATGAAAGTTGCGCCGGGTCGCACAGCACGGATGGCTTCAATCTGCGCGTCCAGAACGATTTGTAAACCTCGGCCTGTGCTTCGGTGAAGCTGCCGTTTGCGGGAAAAGTCCGCGTCACGTCGCCCGTGAAATAACCGAACTCTGCGCCCGCGTCAATCAACAGCAGGTCGCGGTCTTTGATGCGCTGGTTGTTGGTCGTGTAATGCAGCACAGTCGCGTTCGCGCCCGCTGCGACGATAGGCGCATAGCCGTGTCGAGGGCTTCCCTGTTTGCGAAAGATGTATCGCAACACGGCTTCAATTTCGTACTCGTGCATCCCCGGCCTGAGCGCGCGAAGCGCAGCTATATGTCCATCGCAAGAGATGTCTACGGCGCGGCGCAGCATTTCAAGATCGTCGCTCGTTTTAATGAGCCGCATCTCGTGCAGCAACTCAGCCGGATCAATCACAGAAGTTGGCCCGACGCCGTTGCGCTGGCGCTCGCGCTGAAAGTGGCGCATCCATCCGACAAGCCGCTTGTCAAACGTAGGGTCGCTGCCGAAACGATAATAAATGCGGTCAGCCTTTCCAACGAGCTTCGGCAATTCCTCGTCGAGCTTGTCAATCGTGAAAGCAGCGTCGGCTCCGTAATCGCGCTTCGCTCCTTCTTCGCCCGCGCGCCAGCCCGTCCACACTTCGCGCTCACGATCTTTCGGCTGAACGAAGAGAGTGAAGCGATGTTCCGGGTGCTCAGGCACAAGCACTGCGACGGCATTTGGCTCTTCAAATCCTGTGAGGTAATAAAAGTCCGTATCCTGACGATATTCGTGCTCGACATCGTTATTGCGAATTGCGGTCGGCGCAGCGGGAAAGATGGCCGCGCCTCCGCTGATGCGTTTCATAACCTCTTCGCGTCTTTCCATCCTGCTGTTTTCGAGGAGTGTCCAAAATTGCAGTCATTCGTCACCACCGCCGATTCAAGATTGTCTGCAAATCCTATTTTACATACAAATCGGCGTTCGCGCGAAACCTAAGATCACCGCGGGCGCAGTCGTGGGATTACGCAGCTGTGCTAATTTCTTAATCTGCAGGACGCGAGATGAAGCGCAGGCTTTTCGAATGCAATGATAGCCTTGCGCTGTCATAGCACACTTTGATGTTCAGCCTTCCTGTGCGTAGAGCGCAATCCCCCAGAAATTAATCTCCGGTGGGAGGCTGTTCCAATTATCAAACGAATGCGAGTCGTCAGACTTGTATCGCAGCTTGTACTTCCCGGCTGGCAGCGTGATAACCGTATCAACTTTGCGATTCTTTCCTGCGCCCCCGGCATGCGCAGTGTCTCGGCACTTTCATCTCCCAAACTGGCTTTCCATCTTCCAGCGCTCTCGATCCAGCCATAATCAAACATCGCTCCGGCTTGCCCTTCGCCAATCGCAAAAACGCGAACGCTCTGCGTTCGAGGCAGGCTGAATTCAATTGTCTTGTCTTCATCATCTTTTACGCGGATGATCTCAGCAATAGCCGTCTTATTTAAGAGATCTTCGGGCAATTTTTTCAAGTACATCTCGCCGTATACCCGAAAAGTCGCGATGCGTCATCTGTTTTCCCAACGCTTGAAACACTCTGGTCTGAACTATCAACTCTTTAGTGTAGAGGTCAGCATAAGGTTTCGCAGTCAATCAATTTCAGTTGATCTTTCAACTCTTGAGACGGAGCTTTCCAGTTTATTTCAGGCAACGATTCGCCGAACATTTCGGGGAAAATAAATGTCTTTAAGAACGCCAAACCCACAGGCGAACTTGTTACGTCACCAGCGCCGAGATCAGTCGGACGGCTGAGATTGTCCGTGTTTGCCATTGCGATGAAAGTGATATTGCGATCAGGCACTTTAATGATTAGCGATGAATTGCACGTCCAGTATCCATAGTGCCAGATCAATCGCGTGCCCTTGTAATTCTGCGTGAACCATCCAAGCCCATAAGGCAGCGCCTCACCTTTCGTTGAAACAGTAGGAGTGAAAGCAAGCTGCTGAATCTCTTTCTTGATAAACCTGTTCTGGTCTATCGCGATATCGTATTTGGCCATGTCGAGAACAGAAGAGATCAACCCGGCTGACGTGCTGAAATGTGTCGGGTAAGCGGACTTTACTATATTGGATTTGTCGAGCGCGTAAGGCTGGGCCAGCATTTTTGAAACCGCATTGAATCTCTGCTGATGCTTCTCGGTAATCAATGTTCCTTCAAGTGGAGATTCGTGCACGTGAACGAGCTTCCACGCGCCAGATTGTTTATTCCAGATGTAAGAGGCGCGCCACGGACCTTCTTTGCGGACAGGATCGCCGGGAAAAGCAATAGTCCCGTTGATCACGCATGTCGTAAGAGCAGTGTTGCCATAAACTGCTGCTTCGAGGTCGCGAATATCGAAAGTGAGCTTGAGACCTGAGCGATACCAGCCTCGAAGCCGCGCCCGGTCTACAAACTCAGTCAACAATCCTCCATCACGCGGAAAATTGTTCAACTCAGGCGCGAAATACTTTTCGATCTGATCGACATTACCTGCGCTGAACCCTGCGAAGAGGCTCGTAAAAGCGGCCTTTACTTCATCTTCCATTTTTTGATCTGTTCCGGCGGGTGATTTCGTTTTCAAAATATTCGGGACGTTCGGAGCAGTCTCTGTCATATCGAGCGGGTCGAGAATATTCGCAATCAATAGCTCGGCAAAAGATTTGCCGGTCGCTTTCTTGATGACTTTATCCAGCTCGCCGAAACGGTTTCCGTTGTAGCTGTATTGCTCGCCGGGATTACCTTCGGACGTGTGCGAAAATAAATGCTTCACTCTGATGACCCCGTTGCTTTCGAGCGCAATGCCGTATTTTGAAACCGGATCATCGAGATTGATTTTCCCTTCCTGCACGAGCTGCATCAGAATAGTCGAAGCAAATGTTTTCGTCAGCGAAGCCAGATGATAAGAGGTATGTTCAGTTGCAGGAATCTTGTTTTCAACATCGGCATAACCGAACCCCTTTGCCCATACGACCTTTTGATCTTTCACTATGGCGGTCGAAAGTGCCGGTATCTTTAACTCCTGCCGAAGATTTTCAAGAAGCATCTCCAGGCGCGCCAGTCCGCTAGCATCCGATTGGCCGGCGATCATCCTTTCGGTTTCGCATCCTGACCGAATGCGATTGGAGCAATTGTGTTTAAGCTTAACGCGGCGACCAGAAACAAAAAGGTTATTGACTTCATTGCGCTCTCCTTAATCTGCTCATCCTTGCAGCTTACAAAATTGGTTTTTTAATATTGGACGAAGGTTTCCGTCAATCATAATCAATTACAATGCCGTCCGACAGCGCCGCTCAAACAATGCAATGACTCCGGTTGGCAATCGATAAACTGAGTCACAGCCAGCCAATGTTCCGTTTTGGGATTGCTTTGTGTCAAATTCGGGATTCTTTTAATGTCGCGCGCTACGATCAAAGGTTGATTGTACGCAGCCTTGATGCGAGAATCTTCAACTATGAATTTCATAAAAAGGCAGAGCTATTGAGCAAATCATCTTTCACAATCGTTACAACCCCGGACGGCGTGGAACAGGCTCTGGGAGCCATTTCCGGCCATTCCGTGCTTGGCGCAGACACGGAGACAACCGGCCTCGACCCTCTTCGCAGCCGCGTGCGATTACTGCAAATCGCAACGCTCGATCAGTCTTTCGTCTTCGATTTGTTTCAGGTCGCGGCGTTCGATCATCCTCGCTTTCGAGAATTGTTCACATCCGATCAGATCATCAAGATATTTCACAACGCGAAATTCGATGTGAAGATGCTGCTTCATCACTTCAAGCTCGAAGTGCGCGGGATATTCGATACTATGCTTGCGAGCCAGTTAATAAGCGCTGGGCGAAACGAAGGCGGGCATGGGCTTGCCGCCGTCGCCGACCGGCATCTGGGCGAGATTATAGATAAGTCAATGCAGGTGAGCGATTGGTCAGGCGCGCTCAAGCTATTCAATACGAATACGCCGCAAAAGACGCCGCGCTGATGTTGCCGCTTCGTGATCGGCTGGCTGAAAAACTTGCCGCAGCAGGCTTGGAAGAGGCGGCGAAGCTCGAATTCGATTGCGTGCTGCCGCTCGCGGCGATGGAACTTGCGGGGATGGCGATTAACGCGGATTGCTGGCGCGGGCTTGTTTCAGGCGTCGAGCGCATGCACGAATCGCTCTCTGCCGAACTTAAACGCGAGCTTGCGGCAGGCATCCCGCAACTTTCGCTTTTCGACGAGCCGCCGAACATCAATCTCGATAGCCCTTCGCAGGTGACTCAGGCGCTCGCGCGCATGGGCATCAAGGTTGAAGGCACTAGAAGCTGGCAGCTTCAACCGCTCGCAAAAGAACATCCGGCAATTCGAAAGCTGCTCGAATATCGCAGCGTACAAAAATCGCTCTCAAGTTATGGTCTCTCGCTGCTCGAACGCATCCACCCTGTCACGGGGCGTCTGCATGCGGACTTCCGCCAGATAGGCGCGACTGGCGGAAGAATGAGTTGCAGTGATCCGAATCTCCAGCAAGTGCCTCACACGGTTGAATACCGTTCATGCTTTCAGGCACCGCAGGGGCGCAAGCTTGTGATTGCCGATTATTCGCAGATAGAGCTTCGCATACTGGCAGACTGGTCTCAGGACACTGCGCTTGTGAAGGCGTTGCTTTCAGGCGAAGACCTTCATTGCGTGACTGCGAGCCAGATGTTCGGCATCCCGCTCGAACAGGTGAGTAAGAACCAGCGCGCGGCGGCCAAACAACTCAACTACGGCATAATGTATGGCCTTGGCGCGCCGGGTCTCGCGGCGCGTATTGATTGTTCTGCGGAAGAAAGCGAAGGACTCATCCGAAAATACTTTGCGGCATACAGCGGCGTCGCCGCATTCCTGCGCGAATCGGCAAACCGCGCCATCGAGGAGCGCGAGTCTCGAACGCGCTCAGGCCGTTTGATTTATTTCACCTTCGATGCGAATGACCGCTCGCAGGTAGCGGCGAACCAGAGACTGGGCAAGAATGCGCCAATACAGGGGTCGAGCGCCGACATCATTAAGCGCGCGCTGGCGTTGCTCTATGACGCGCTTAAACCTTTAGACGCGCAGATAGTCAATTGCATACACGACGAGATAGTCGTCGAAGTAGCAGAAGCGCAAGCCGAAGCTTGCGCCGCTACCCTTGAGCGAGAGATGGTCGCTGCCGCGCGTGATTTCATCCGCAGCGTGCCCGTCACCGTTGATACTGTGACGAGCGACGCGTGGATCAAATAGACGAACCTTCTCAGGAAGACTGGTTGATAGAATGATCAACAGTTGGAGTTCAAGCGAAGGTGAAGGCAGGCCGTCATTGATTAGAAGAGTTTGAAAGCGCGCCCAACCGCTTCTCAGCTTCGTCTATCCATTTGGCGTCAGAGGACAATTTGATGAATTGCTGCCAGGACTGCTTTGCATCTTGATGACGTCCCGCGCGAACTTCGGCCATCGCCTTATTGAATAAGGCTTCCGGGTAAGCGGGCTTTTTATCAAGCGCCTTTTTGAAATCTTCGATTGCCTCGTCGTATTTCTGCATCTGGTAACTGGCGACACCATGGTCATTGAAGAGTTCGGGCGAATCGATGCCCTTGGACATAAGCTGTTCAAGTATCGTAAGCGCCTGCTGCGTGTGTTCCGGCTTTGCAAATGCCAGGTGAACTCTCGCCAGAGCCAGTCGCGCTTCGACGGACGCAGAATCGTTTTCGGCAAACTTCACTTGGTTCAAAGCCCGCCTCAACTGAAGGTCGTCGCTTTCGGTTGCGCTACGCTTCACCGGATGAGGCGAATAATCGCGGACGCCTGAGATTCGCGTTTCGCTTCGTCGCTCGTCCTTCATCGCTTTTGCAAGCGTCTGCATCGCAGTCGTCTCAGACTTTTGACTGTTGAATTGCCAGGCGAGGAGGCCTACGGTAATCGCGCAAATGGCAAGCGCGACCATTGCAAGCTGAGGATACGGGACAAAGAATCCTTTTTTCTCCCCCGGTATCGGTACATGCCTGTCGCCTTCGCGGCTGGCCGTGTTGCGTTTTTGCTCATCGTTTTCGATGAACGCGAGTATTCTAGCTGTCTGCTTTTTCACCCCTTCTTCGGAAATAGGAGTAGCGTTTTCGAACGGTTCGTTATTAAATCGAGCGAGGAGTACCAGAAGACTGCGGCAATCATTACAGATGGCAAAGTGGCTTTCCAGTTCCGAGCGCATGCGAGGCGAAAGCTTGCCTTCGGAATATGTGAGAACTTGAGCTTCGTTAGGGCACTGCGGTATGGGAAGGCCTGCCTTCAAACCGGCTTTCGGCTTTTCCCCTCTAAACAAACGATATAATGGATCAATCAACCTCATTGGTATTTATAATCATCTCCACAACGGTTTAAGCGTCACATTATTAGTGATGCTAATTGATGAGAACGGAAATCATCAACACTGTGATCCGGCTTACCCGCTCTGCCGAAGCAACCAAGCCAGATGAAGGGTGAAATTAACTTCTATTTTCTCCCTCTATTAGCATATAGACGGAAAAACTTTGCGGCACGATGCAATTATCTGCGTGGCTGGATAATATTTTCATGGACCGTCAAGCCCTGTGAACTTTCTGTTCCAGGCAAGTTTTAGAACAAAAATCCCTGTCCCCGCCCATTAACGCGCTGCTTTTAGTTATGAACATCCCGCATGCTTCGCAGCGGACCATTTGCGCAGCCCTGCGCGCGCGCGCAGTCTTTCTGGGCCGAGAAGGGGTGAACAACCAGCGTATTAATCGCAGGATGATGTAGGCGATAAGGCTATATAATAGAAATCGCAGAATCATGGCTGTTGTTACAGTCTACTCTTTGGGAAGCGTGACCGCCTTGCCCGCCTTGAGGTCTGCAACCAGACTTTGCAAAGAGGCGATCCTCTGATTGGCCGGGTCGGCTGCTTTCAGATTGTTCAATGCCTCTTCAGCTCCGCGAGCGTCTTTCTTCAGCGCATAGGCTTCTATGAGATGGCCGAGCGCGTGCGCGTCTTTCGCGTTCGATTTGAGCGCGAGTTGAAGTTCTTGAATCGCTTTGTCGGGCGCAGGTGGCTGGCGCTGGATGAAGGTCGTTGCAAGCTCGACTCGCACTCTGCTGTCATTCGGATTGGCTTCGAGTGCACGGTGAAACCAGGTCTCAGCCTCTTCAAATTTTTTCTGCTCGGCATGGTATAAGCCCATAAATCCGAGTGCGCCTTCCAGGTCTGTCTTGCTTTGCTTGATAAATTCCGCTGGGTTGATCGTATATGCTTTTTCCAGATATTCAACTGTTTCAGCATCTCTGCCGATTTGAGCAAACAATCTTGCGACGCTAATCTGCGCTTGAAAATCTTTAGGATTACTCTTTGCCCTTTCCATACTCTGCTGCACCTGAGCCATCATGGCCCGCTGGTTTGGTGCGCCTCCTGCGTCCGGCATCCCGGCGGGTTGCCCGCTTGCAGCCACAGGCGCGTTTGACTTGTTGTAATTAGAAGTCCAAAAATAGCTGACCATAAAGCCAATAACCAAACAGATGAAGCCGACCAGATACTTGTTCTTGTCCACCATTATTCTCCGACGTTGATTAGTAACTCGTGCGAGACGAACGATGAGCGATAAATATTACCGCTCATCGTTGACCGATCTCAGTTAATCGGAGTGGATCTGTAAGCCGAATTCTGTACTGGTTTTCGGCAGAGCCGAAAATCCGAGTGACGGTCATTCATCTAGGCGGCGGATTGCTCCGCTCGCTCAAGCGACCTACCCGGAGGTCGTAACGCGCAAGCGCGTTTCGGGCGAGCAGCCCTTTTTGACGCCTCCCTATTTGGTCTTGCACCACGGAGAGTTTGCCTAGCCACTGAGTGTCACCACCCGTGCTGGTGGGCTCTTACATTAAGCTAGTCGCCAGTTCCACCGCTCTATGCTGAAGGTGTTCCAACAATCACATTCAACATAGAGCGGTGAAACCGACAACATCACCCCACCGTTTCACCCATCACCTGTGCCCCGTGAGGCCATCGGCTGGTCTATTCTCTGTTGCACTTGTCGTCGGGTCGCCCCGCCTGGCCGTTAGCCAGTCCGTTGCTCTGCGGTGTTCGGACTTTCCTCTCGCGCCTGTAGATTTAAAAAAATCATCAGGTGCCAGCAACCGTCCAATCCACTCCAAAGAACCATTGAGATTATAGCACAGCGCAAAAGAAAGAGAGAGGCCCGGAGGAGGCTAGAGATTGATGCGCAGTAGCGGGTTTAGCAGTTTCCGACCTCCGGCCTCTAACCACCGGCCTCTGTTCTGCTATACTTTCGCCGATGCGAATTTTGGTTGTCGAAGACGAAGCGAAGATGGCTGCCTTTATCAAGCGCGGGCTCGAAGAGGAAGGCGCGGTTGTAGACATCTCGCCCGATGGTGAAGACGGATTGTTTCGCGCAAAGACGGCCACTTACGACCTTGTAATCCTCGACATCACGCTGCCGCTTCTTGACGGCATCGAAGTTTGTCGCCGTCTCAGGCAAGACCGCATCGCCACGCCCGTCCTGCTGCTCACAGCGCGCGATTCGGTTGAGATGAAAGTCCGTGGACTGGATAACGGCGCTGATGATTACCTGACCAAACCTTTCGCATTCGCCGAATTGCTCGCTCGCATTCGCGCGCTTCGCCGCCGCGACCGCAATGAAGTCAACCTGCGATTGCAGATAGGCGACCTCCTGCTCGACCCGCTCACTCGCAGGGTTTCGCGCGCAAGCCTTCCGATTCAGCTCACCTCGAAAGAATTCGCTTTGCTCGAATGCTTCATGCGCCATCCCGATCAGGTGCTGTCGCGCACAGTGCTGGCAGAGAAAGTGTGGGACGAAACTTTCGATGCGTTCACAAACGTCATCGACGTATACGTGAATTACCTGCGCAACAAGATAGATCGTAACTTCCCCATCAAGCTCATTCATACGGTGCGCGGCGCGGGCTACGTGCTGAGACGACCCGAAACTTCAGGCGAGTTGATGGGCGAGTGAATTCTTAAAACAAAAAGGCGGAACCATCGGTTGGTTCCGCCTCTCGTGATAAACATTGATTCGATGCCTAGTCGTCTTCGTTGCTTGACGCCATCTCGCCTTGTTGCGGCTGGAGTGCGGTCGAAGCCACATTGCCGGGGTTGACCACGCGCACGCGGAAGTTGCCCATCGCATCAATCGTTCTCGCCCGAACCGTAATCGTCAGCCGGTCGCCTCTTATGCTTTCAGGCGACTGCTGTCGAATGACCGCATCGCCTTTGACGAACTCGATCATCGCGCCTTTGCGGAAGTTCGCGCCTTCGATCACCATACGGCGCACGCGGTCGTCGTTCTCTACAGTCTCTATCTGAGCGTTTGAGATGTTAGGCCCGACGACATCGAGCGTCGTTTTCTTTGACGATACGCCGTCGCCGTCGTTCGGATTGACCACGTTGAATTGCAAGGTGCCGGGCTGCGCAAGCAACTTGTTCAAGTCGCCTTTGAGTGTGACGGCGATATGCGTGCTGTTGCGAAAACGGATTTGCCGCTTTCCGAGCAGCACATTCATGTCGCTTCCATTTCCGATATACACGCGCGCGCCGCGTCGGAAGTTCTGGCCGCGAATGTCTATTCGAGTGCTCGTGATTCCGGCCATCACTTTTGCCTGTCCGAATCTCACTATCTGTGGCGCGTGAACATCAATCTCGCCCGCTTCGGACACGCTGCCTTCGGCATTACGCACGGCAACGCTGAGTTTGCCCGCATCCTGGAAGAAACTCTTCGGCACGACAGCCTTGATAGTCGAGCGGCTCGTCTGACGAATCGCGCTTTCGGGAAGCGGCTGGCCGTTGACCTCTACTTGCGAGCCGTTGCGGAAATTCTGACCTTTGATCAAAAGATTGAAGTCGCCCGTGCCTGCCACTACTTTACCCGCGGCAGGGTTCAACTCTGTGATGCGCGGGCCATAGATGGTCAGGTCTTTATAGTTTGCCGATGCAAGGTCAGAGACGGCCAGGTCTCTGACAAGCACTTTGAGCTGTCCGACCGAAGCGACGAGGTTTGCAGGCACAACAGCCTGAAGCGTGTTTGTGCCGACCTGCTGCGTGTTGAGCGCCTGACCTGCGACGAAAACAGTCGAGCTTGCGCGGAAGTTCTGCCCTGTGACCCTCAAGGTGAAGGCGAGGCTCGGCCCTGCGACTTCCGACGGTCTTATCCTCTCAAGTATGGGAGCGCCCGGCCTTATCACCTTCAACTCTTTCACCTGCGAAAGCGTGCCGCCTGTGCCTTTGACCTGTATGCTGATGGTAGAGATTTGATCGAACAGCGCGCGCGGGAGTTTCGCTTCGAGCGCCTTCCCGTTCTGTGTCAACTCTGCCGCCATCTCCGCGCCGTTTACGATAACGGACGAGCCGTCAATAAAGCGCTCGCCCCTGACGACCAAAGACAAATTCTTCATTCGTCCCTGCTCGACTTCGGCAGGCAGCAGAGAATCAATTATCGGGCTTGTCGGGTCGAGGTCGTCCGGGTTGACTAAATCGAAACTGATTATGACAACTTCGTCGCCGCTCTCGGCAGAGCGCACAGCCGCGATCGTTTGCGACTTCTCGCTCAACGCTACGCGGCGAAGCCCGCTTCCAACAGCCTGATACGATTCAAGCTCGCCAGTCTCGGTGTTGAAAGCGAACAGCACTCCAGTAGTCGAGCCGACGAAAGCCGTAGCCGCATCGCTTGTGAACACAACGTTGTTGGCGCGAGAGAACTCTACTCCTTCGGGCGGCGCGAACTCTGTTTGTGGAAACAGTCGCGAGTGCTGGCTCTTTAGAATAGTGACGCCGCCGCGCTTGTCGTTACCTCGGCGAATGCTGGTCACGGCAACAAGCTCTATATTATCCGCACTGCGCGCTACGCTGATTCGCTGAGGAGTTGGAACCGAGATGCTGTCGAGTTGAATACAGGTGTCGGCATCAATCAAGTAGAGTTGGTCACCATTGGCTGCGGCGATGTAAATTATCCGGCCATCGTCGCTGAACGCAGGATTGTTCACTTCATCGAATCGCGCGCCACCGGGAGTAAGACTCGCGAGCGACGAGAGCGCGCCCTGTTCATCAATCGCGATTACGGAGAGATTGTTCGAGTGTGCGCTACTGATTGCCATCTTTCGTTGTTTGCCATCATCGAAGAGCGCGATTTCAGACGGCCTTGCAGCTAGTTTGAGTTCAGATACGATCTGTCCCGTCTCAACATCGAATGAAAAAAGCGTAGGCTCGTCGAAGCTCGAAGCGATCAAGCAGAATTTCCCGTCGCTTGTGAGCAGAGCGCGTGTGGCCTGTGTGATTATAGTTTTCGGAGGAAGAACAAGAAGCGATTTCAAACTCAATCGTTTTGCGCTTGTCGCATCAATTATGCTCACGGTCGCGGGGCTGTCTTTGCTCGGGTCGTTGGCCGATGCAACACTGATGAGCCTGCGCCCTCCAGTTTCCACTAATGATACAGGCCCTGCGGTTTCGCCCACCACGATGGACGAGATCATCTTGCCCGACGACACGCTGAAAGAGATGACCGCGCCGCCCGTGACCGAAGAGACGAATCCCGTCTTGCCGTTTGAGGTAATGATCGGCTGGGCGTTCTCGTCGAGTATGGACGTGGCGGGCAGCGAAAAACTGCGCATCTGGCCGAGTCGCGCGTGACGGTCGCTGGCCTGAACTACGATGAAGCTCAGTACCAGAAGACACAATATTAAAGTCGCCAGTTTTCGATCAGGCTTCACGTGTTCAAACTCCTCAGCTTTAATTGTATTTCGCGCAGTGGAGGGATGCGCGTCCTGGCCGCTATCTTATTCTTTCCGCGATGTTATAGCAAGAAAAAACTATTTTTTCTTGCCTTCGGACTTTCGTCACCATCGGGAATGAAGAGAGGCGGCGCAAGCTGGCGCACGCCTCTCTATACTTGTGATAATTATTCCTTTGGAGCCGTGATCTCTATGCCCGCATTGCGAGCGGCGTCCAGCCCCCCCATCAACGAATAGGGATTTGTGAATCCCATCCCCAAAAGATCCTTCACCTCTTTTTCAGCAGCTTCGTCGTGCGGACAGGTGCAATAGGTGACGATGATCGCATTCTTGTCAATGTTTTTGGCCCACTCCGCGAGGTCGTCTGTGGGAACGTGAACCGCGTTCTTAATTATCTGACCGTTGAGGTTATGCCGCGCGTCTACTACGATTACTTTCTCGCCTTTATCGAGTCGTTGTTTCAATTCCTGCGCGCTCATCTGGTGTTTCTTAGAGTCGTCGGATGTTTTGTCGGATTTCGCGCTTTGAGCATAAACGCTTCCCATTATTAATAGCACCACAGCCGCTAATGAAAGTGCCCTAGTCCTGAATTGCATGCTGAATCTCCTCTTTAAAATTGATCTCGTCCATGTTTAAGTGGAACGCCCCGGTCCACGAGCAGTCGAGAAATTATACCATCTGCCGGACGTATATTGGCAAATGCATGAAAACAGTGTCACAATCAATATTGCTGGTCGCTGAAAATCCGCCACTTGCTTGACACGTTACTGCCCATCACTTACAAAGTAAGTTTCACCTTGCTACAAAAGGAGACGCATGGATGTTTATATTACGACCCTCATCACCGATTAGGCCGACGAGGACGACGCCTCGCAAGTCGAAAGAGGTTCAACCGTCCGGTGTGACCGAAGAAGTCAAAGTCACTCCGGCTCAAGAACCGACCGGCGAGCCTTACGTTGATGAAGGGCTGCCTGTGCCCGATAGCTATGACGTAGACATCATCCGCGCGATGCTCCAGGACCCGTTCCGAATTTTCATCTATTGGGAAGTGCGCGAAGAAAGTTTGAAGGCGCTCACAGAATATTTCTCCGAAGAAGACGCAGCCGGGTTCAAGACCTCTTTAAAGTTGATCGAAATCGAAGGGGGCAACGAAGCGTTCTTCGATGTTGGCCGTCATGGCCGCTATTGGATGATGGTATTGCCAGACCGCGAATATGAATTCGAGATAGGCGTGCGATCAATGATTCACGGTTATATTCCGCTTGTTCGCTCGAATCGCGTGCGCACGCCGCGCGGGACTGTTTCGCCCGAACCCGACTACGAGCCTGAATACAAATTAAGTCCGCCCGAATTCATGAATGTGCTCGAAGCAACAGGATTCGCCGCCGAAGCGTCGCTCGACATCACTGTTCGAGCGATGCCCGGAGATGCGCCCGAAGTCGATCAGTTTTCAGAAGCGCTGTTTGCGCTGCCCGAAGAGGTGCGAGAAGCAGTGATGATTGCAGGCACGGGCGGGGAGCTTACTCCTGAAATAATCGAAGGGCTGCCCGACCCGCTCAGAGGCGAGTTGCGGAAGTTATTAACAGGAAGCGACGGGCGCATAGCATCGGTCGGCTTGATGCATTACCTGCCTGAGATTTTGCGCGAAGCGATTGAAGACGAGCGCGAGTTGATAGACGATCACGTCCATCCGCTTCACATCGCGCCGCGCTTCTTCGCTGGCGGCACGGAAAACGTCGTGTGGCCCGACACTGAAATTCGCGTGCCCGGCCTGCCGCGCAGCTTGAGTTCAGCGGCCAGTGGCCAGTGGTCAGTGGTCAGACGGAAGTGACCGATGAGTGTTCGCAATCAAATAATACTGACTACCGATCATTGAGTTATGGAACAAGGACTGCTCGCCATCGTTCTTCACGCGCACCTGCCTTTTGTGCGCCATCCCGAATACCCTGAATTTCTCGAAGAAGAATGGCTGTTTGAAGCCATCAGCGAAACCTACCTTCCACTGCTCAACGTCCTCGAAGGCTGTCTGCTTGACGGCGTGCGCGCGCGAATGACTTTAGGGTTGACGCCGCCGCTGTGCGAGATGCTCGCAGACCCGCTTTTGCAAGAGCGTTACTTGCGCCACGTGAGCAGGCTGATTGACTTATGCGAAAAAGAGGTTGAACGCACGCGCAACTCAGGGGCGATGAACGAAACGGCGAAGATGTACCTGAAACACTTCTCCGCTTCGCGCGACCTGTTCGAGAACCGCTATCGCCGCAACCTGATCAACGGGTTTCGCGCGCTCCAGGAAGCGGGCGCGATTGAGATAATAACCTGCGGCGCGACTCACGGCTTTTTGCCGCTGATGACCAGAACCGAAGCTCGCCGCGCGCAAATCGAAGTAGGCCGCCGCAATTACATAAAGCATTTCGGGCGCGAGCCTCGCGGCATCTGGCTGCCCGAATGCGCTTACGATGCAGGCATTGATTCCCTGCTCAAAGATGCGGGGATAAAATTCTTCATCACTGACGCGCACGCGATAATGTTCGGCAATCCGCAACCGCGTCGCGGCATATACGCGCCCGTAATCACTCCGGCAGGCGCAGCCGCGTTTGCGCGCGACGTTGAAACAAGCGAGCAGGTTTGGAGCGCAGAGATCGGCTATCCGGGCGATCCTGATTATCGCGAGTTCTATCGCGATCTGGGATTCGATGCCGATTACGAATACATCCGGCCTTACCTGCACGGCGACGGGGTTCGCCGGAATCTCGGTATTAAATACTATCGTGTGACCGGCAAAGTTGATCTCGGGCTGAAACAGCCTTACGTGCCGCAGTGGGCAGCGGGGAAAGCGACTTCGCACGCGGGCCATTTTTTGATGAACAGGCAGTTGCAGGTACGGCATCTCAACTACGCTCTTGGCCGCAAGCCGATGATCGTTTCGCCTTACGATGCGGAGTTATTCGGCCACTGGTGGTTTGAAGGGCCGCAGTTTTTGAATCATCTTTTCCGCAAGATTCATTTCGATCAATCGGAGATTCGCCTGGCTACGCCGATGGATTATCTCGAAGAGTACCCGGAAAATCAGCACCAGCAGATCAGCACTTCATCGTGGGGGGCCGAGGGATATTATCGCGTATGGATTAACGGCGAAAACGAATGGATGTACATGCATCAGCACGTCGCCGAAGATCGCATGATCGAATTGGCCGAGCGTCACCCGCAGGCGGAAGGCTTGCTCAGGCGCGCCTTGAATCAAGCCGCGCGCGAGTTGTTGTTGGCCGAAAGCTCGGACTGGGCCTTCATCATCACGACGGCTACGAGCGTGCAATATGCGAAGAAGCGCTTCCGCGATCACATTCATCGCTTCACCCGGCTATATGAAATGATTAAGCGCAACGAAATTGACGAGCAGTGGCTCGGCGAAGTCGAATCGCTCGACACGATATTTCAAGAGATTGATTACACGGTCTATAAATAACTACCCGGCGCGGTTTCACTTTCACTTTTCATTCCGCTTGCTTAACCGCTATTTCATCCCAAATATCCGAGTTATGAGAGGCCCCGCGCTTCGTCTCGGTGGACTAGCAGGCGGCGTATCTGGGAGAATAAAGATTCGAGCAGCGGCCTAGAGGTGGAGGTTGGCGATCTCAGATACGATATCTCATTATCGAATCATCAGAGAACTCGGCACAGGCGGGATGGGCGAAGTCTATCTCGCGGAAGACACGAGGCTCGGTCGCCAGGTCGCGCTCAAATTCCTTCCCGCTTCTTATCAATACGACCCTGACCGCCGAACGCGATTTATGGCCGAAGCGCGCGCGACATCCGCGCTGCGCTCGCCTCACATAGTCTCCATCTACGACATAGGCGAGCACGAAGGCACGATTTTCATCGTGATGGAATACGTCGAAGGCGAGTCGCTGTCTCAAAGGCTAGAACGCGGGCCGCTTGTGCTGCGCGATTTGATAGGCGTCGCAGTGCAGATTGCCGACGCGCTTGCCGACGCGCACCAGATCGGCATCATCCACTGCGACATCAAAAGCGCGAACTTGATCGTCAACGAGCGCGGCAGTGTGAAGGTGCTCGATTTCGGAATTGCCAAAGTTGCAGAGAATACTTCTTCGGACAGCGACGACCAGACGAAGAGGCTGGGCAATCAGACTGTCATCAACGTAGTCGCGGGGACTGTCGCTTACATGTCGCCGGAGCAGGCCATGGGCCATCCTTTGGATCATCGTTCGGACATCTTTTCGCTTGGGGTCGTGATCTACGAAATGCTGACCGGGCGATTGCCTTTCGAGGGCGACTCCGCTACCGAAGTGATGGACAAAATCATTCACGACGAGCCGACGGCTATCGCGCGACTCAACTACAGCGTGCCGCCTGAGCTTGAGCGCATCACGCGCAAGTGCCTTGAGAAAGAGCCGGAACGCCGCTATCAGTCGGCGCGCGAAATTCGGACCGATCTCATGAATCTTCAGCGAGACACGGACTCCGGTACGCACACGTCACACGGTCTCAATCGCAACACGCAGGTGGTTCGTCGCGCTCGCGCTCGCACGCGTCTCGACTCGCTGGCGATACTGCCTTTGGTCAACCTGAGCGGAGACCCTGAGACGGATTATCTGTGCGACGGCATCACAGAATCGCTCATCAATAATCTGTCGCGGTTGCCGAAGCTTCGCGTGATGGCGCGCTCGACCGTCTTTCGCTACAAGACTCGCACGACTTCGGGGCTACAAGCCGAAGAGCCTGACCCGATGCAGGTCGGGCGAGACTTGAACGTTCGCGCGGCCTTGATCGGAAGAATCATGCAGCGCGATGACAATGTGATAATTAAAGCGGAGCTTGTTGATACAAGCGACGGGTCGCATCTGTGGGGCGGGCAGGTCAGCCGCCGGATGAGTGACATCTTTAATATCGAAGAAGAGATTGCGAAGGAGATAAGCGAGCATCTCAAATTAAAACTGACCGGCGCGCAGAAGAAACGGCTCACGCGCCGCTACACGGAAAACACCGAAGCCTATCAGCTTTATCTCAAGGGTCGCTATCACTGGAACAAGCGAACGCAGGAAGGCATCAAAAAAGGCGCGGAATATTTCGAGCAGGCAATCAGCCTTGACGGCAACTATGCGCTGGCTTACGCGGGCCTGGCCGATTGCTACAACCTGCTTTCAAGCTACAGCGCGATGCCGCCGCGCACGGCTTTCCTGCGCGCAAAAGCGACGGCGATGAAAGCGCTGAAGCTGGACGGGAATCTCGCAGAAGCGCGCGCGTCGCTGGCTCACATACGTTTCTGGTACGAGTGGGACTGGCCGAGCACCGAAAGCGAGTTCAAACAGGCCATCGAATTGAATCCGGGCTATGCGACGGCTCACCTCTGGTATTCGCTTTATCTTGCGGCGATGGATCGAATGTCGGAAGCCGTGGACGAAGTGAAGCGCGCGCAGGAGCTTGACCCGCTTTCGCTCGTCATCAATTTCAACGTGTCGCGTGTGCTTTACTTCGCGCGCGAATTTGATGAAGCAGCAGAGCAATGTTTAAAGGCGCTTGAGATGTATCCGAATTTTCCCGTAGGCCATCGCCGTCTCGGCCAGATATACGAACAAAAAGGAATGTACGCGGAAGCGATCACAGAGCTTGAGCGGGCGCTTGCGCTTGCCGAAGACGACACGGAAACCATGTCTGTGATGGCTCACGTGTACGCGTCGTGGGGTAGAAAGACGGATGCCGAAGTATCGCTCGGGGTGTTGAACGAGTTGTCAAAACGGCTCTACGTTTCGCCCTACTCCATAGCGCGAATTCACATGGGACTGGGCCAGAGGGATGAAGCTTTCGCGTGGCTCGAAAAGACTCTTCAGGAGCGCCACGGAATTCTGGTCTATCTGAAAGTGGAATGCGCGTTCGACGACATACGCGACGACCCGCGCTACTTCGACCTGCTGCGGCGAATGAATCTCGAATAGCAGGCAACACCGCGAGCGGGTAGGTTCCATAAGCAACCCGCTCGCGGTACTGTAAGTTTATCGTTTCCCCGCATCGCTAGTTTTTTTCTGGTCCTCATCGGTCCCGACAAACTTCAAGCTTGCTCCGTTTTGCGCTATCTCAATCGAGCTTGAGCGCAAATGCAGGTCGCGTTGCGGGAACGGGATTTCAATTTCCTGCTCGCGGAACAGGCGTTCTATTTCATAATTGATGTCGCTGCGAATTTGCTGGTGATCGTGAGGCTTATCAATCCAAACCAGCAATTCAAAATCAATTGCCGAATCGCCGAAACCTTTCAAGTAGACCTTCGGAGGCGGGTCTTTCATGGTGCGCTCTGCGCTGCGCGCGGCTTCTACCAAAGCGCCCGTCACTTTGTGAACGTCGCTTCCGTAAGCCGCGCCGATTGGAATCCTTATTCGCACGCGATTGCAATAAGACCAGTTGACTACCCTGCCGCGAACAAGCTCGGAGTTAGGCACGATGACCGTCACATCATCATTCGTGGTTAAGGTCGTTGAGCGCAATCTTATACTGTCAACGCGCCCTTCGACGTCGCCGAGCTTCAAACGATCACCCACCCGCAATGGTCTTTCAAAAAGCAGAATGAAACCTGAAGCCAGATCGGAAGCTATGTACTGAAGCCCGAACCCTATACCGACCGACAGAAATCCCAGTATGACTGCCACGCCCGTCAGGTCAACAGAAAATCCCAGCTTCACGGCCCAGAGCACGGCCAGGATCATAATGATGTAATGAAGTATTCTGAGCAGCGTATAACGAAGCCCTGAGTCAATGTGGTGAAATCGCGGCAGCACGCGCTTTTCCAGGAATCGCTGCACGTATCGAGAAACCCGAGCTGCAATAATGATAATCAGCACGAGCAAGAAAAGACTCATGATGGAGACGCTGAACTGCCCGCCTTGCGGGTTTATGAAAGGGGTATTCAGTACATCAATTATTTTTTTGACAATCGCACCGAAGGAGGATTGCTGCGCTTCGTCTTGTAAAAGAATCAACATTCGGTCTCCTGAATCTGCTTACCTGTTTTGATTCGAGCCGGTCCACATTGGCCGAATTAAGATATAGAGCATTGGGGAGCGCGGCACGAGCGGCTTGCTCTATAGCAGTCATATTTAATATAGCATCACAGCGCGGGCGCGGTTCAAGCGCCGATTGAACGCTCTCAATCTCAGGGGCTATTCATTCTTTTTAATTCTGTGAAAAAGAAGCCTATTCACCGCAGAGGCGCAGAGGACGCAGAGGCGGCGCAGAGGTGGTAATTGTTTTTCTCTGCGAAATCTCTGCGTCCGCCGCGTGCGAAGCACATCATCGGCCATCCTGCGCCTCTGCGGTGAATCTTCAGGTTTCTGATTTTAGAACTCAATGGCTCTGGGCCGAGAATGAATAGACCCTGCTCTCAATCGCCGGTTGCTGGTAATCGTTTTCACTGGCTTGGTATAATCGAGCTTTTGGAGGGAGAGTGAATATGCAAAATCAACCGCAGACGCGCGAGCAAAAACGAGCGCAGTTTTCCGAGTCGCCCAAAGCGAAAAACAAAACTACGCCCGTGCTCATCGCAATCGCGCTCGTCGTCGTAGCAGTCGCCGCTTATCTTGTGTTCAGCACTTCAAGCGACAAACCTACAGCTACGACAGTAAAGACCGACGCGGGCGCAGGCTCAAGCGTGATTGAAAAGGGCGACATAGTAATTCCGGTCTCGGATTTGAGCAGCCAGGCGAAGTTCTTCGATTACAAGCTGGCTGATAACACAAAGATGCGCTTCTTCGTGCTCAAAAGCTCGGACGGCGTTTATCGCGCCGCGCTCGATGCCTGCGATACGTGCTATCACGCGAAGAAAGGTTATAATCAGCAAGGCGACGACATGATATGCAATAACTGCGGGCTGCATTTTCATTCGGCGAAGATCAACGAAGTTCAAGGCGGCTGCAATCCCGTAGGACTGCCGCGCACCGTCGAAGGCGATTCACTGATAATCAAAGCGAGCGACCTGGAAAGCCGCAAACAGTATTTCTAAGTCTGCCTGCTTGTTAAATAAAAAAGTTGGAAAGCCATGATTAAACCAGTTGTTATCAAAGCGCTGCCAAACTATCGCGTATATGTGAAATTTTCTGACGGCGTGGAAGGCGAAGTGGATTTGTCCGAACTCGTCGGGCAAGGCGTATTCGAAGCCTGGAAAGACGAGCGCTTATTCGAGACAGTTCACATTGGCTCAGGCAGGCAGATTCAATGGAATGATGAGATCGAATTGTGCCCTGACGCGCTGTATCTCAGGTTGACCGGCAAAACTCCCGAAGAGTTATTTCCAGAACTCCGACGGGAGATTACCCATGCCTGAGATCTGTCGCTTCTACGGCATCATCATCAGGATGTATTTCGTAGATCACCCGCCGCCACATTTTCATGCTGAGTACGGCGAGTACGAGGCTTTGATAACGATAGAGAGTTTTCAAATCTTTTCCGGCGACTTGCCATCGAGAGCATTTAAGCTTGTTGAAGAATGGGCTTCTTTGCATCGTGATGAGTTGCGTGATTTATGGGACTTGGCTCGCCAGTCTCAACCTCTAAGCAAGATTGAGCCTTTGCAATAATGAGGCTTAAGGCTTCATCGTCGAACAGACAGTTATGCGAATAAGCACCATAGCATTTGCAAATTTGAAGCGCCGCAGAGGTAAAGCAATTTTCCTCATCATCGGCATAGCCATCGGCATAGGCACAGCCGTCGCCCTGTTGAGCCTGAGCAGTTCGATCAAAGAGGAGATAGGCTCGCAGCTTGATCGCTTCGGAGCCAACATAGTCGTCGTCCCTCAATCAAACAGTTTGTCGCTCGACTATGGCGGCGTTTCGGTCTCAAGCGTTTCATTTGATGTGCAGCAACTCAGCAACGAAGACGCGAAACACGTTCTCGACATACCTTATAGCAATCGCATCAGCACCATCTCGCCAAAACTGCTGGGCGCAGTCGGAGTCGAAGGCCGCGAAGTGTTGCTCGCAGGAATTGATTTCACGAGCGAGATGACGCTTAAACGCTGGTGGCACATCGTAGGCCGCACTCCCGCTTCGGACGCTGACCTGCTTGTGGGTTATGAAGTCGCGCGCGCTGCTCGCGCTCATCGAAGATTTGCCGTCTGAACCTGTTTCTCATCATGACTCGCACGATGACTTCGCACGGCGAACAGAACAAACATCAATTCAAAATCCTGCGCGACCAGTTGAAAGTTGCCGGACACGATCACACCGTTGCTGGAGTCTTATCGCCTACGGGCGGGCCGGAAGACCGGATGATATTCGGGTCGCTCGCGCGCGTTCAGCAAGTTCTCGGCAAGTCCGGCCAGTTGAGCCTCATCGAAGTGAGCGCGCTGTGCAAAGACTGCCCTATCGAAGACATCGTCGCGCAGATAAGCGAGCGATTGCCGCACGCGAAAGTTTCAGCCATTCAACAATCGGTTCGCGCTCGCACGGAAACGGTCGAGCGACTGACTCGCTTCTCTGCCGTAGTCTCTGCCGTAGTGTTAGCCATCGGCGCATTGATGATATTCACGACGATGATGGGTTCGGTCGTCGAGCGAACGAAAGAGATAGGCGTGCTGCGCGCTATCGGATTTCGCAAAGCGCACATCATCAAAGAACTGATGATCGAAGTCGGAGTCATAAGCGTGATTGGCGGAGTGCTCGGCTGGGCGGCAGGGATGCTTGCAAGCTGGGCGGCGCTTCCTTACTTTGCGGAAACCGAAAGAGGATTCGAGTTTCACCCTTTGCTTGCGATTGCGGCAATCGTCGCGGGCCTTGCAATAGGCGTCGCGAGCAGTCTTTATCCGATCATTCGAGCATCGCGGCTCGACCCGTCCGAAGCAGTGCGATACATCTGAATGAAAAATGACAGTGTGTCTTTCTTATCAATCGAACATGTCAGCAAGGTCTATCAATCGAACGGCTCGTCTTCTACAGTGCCGGTGTTAAAAGACGTGAGCGCGGAAATCAAAGAAGGCGAGATGATCTGTTTGATGGGGCCATCGGGGTCTGGCAAAAGCACGTTGCTTACGATTGTCGGCGCGATGAATCACCCGACCGAAGGGCGCGTGATTGTTGACGGCATAGATGTGTACGGACTCGAAGACGAGCGCCGCGCGGATTTCCGCCGCGAGTACCTTGGATTTGTTTTTCAGCAGCATCACCTGCTGCCGTATCTCAACGCGATTGAAAACGCGATGCTGCCACTGGCGACGACTAATCGGAGCGCAAAAGAAAAGCACGAGCGCGCAGCCGTCGTGCTTGAAAAAGTAGGACTCGCAGACAAGCAATTGCGATTGCCCGGCGAGTTGTCAGGCGGGGAGCAAGGCCGGTTGGCAATCGCTCGCGCATTGGTCAACTCTCCGCCGCTCGTGCTTGCAGACGAACCGACAGGCGCGCTAGACAGCCGCACTGGGCGCGAGATCATGGAAGTGTTTTTGAATCTCAACGCTCAGGGGCAGACTATTTTTCTGGTGACTCATAACCCTGAAAACGCCGCGCTCGCCCACCGCATAATCAATATCGTAGACGGTCGCATAGTCCAAGAAGCGAATCATTGATTCATTCTCTACAATGATTCAATTCTTTTTCATTCATACCTTAACGCAACCATCGGGTCTACTTTCATAGCACGACGTGCTGGCACGAAACAGGCTCCCAGAGCCACTCCTATCAACACAACCGGAATCACAACAAACGTCAAAGGGTCGGTAGCAGAGACTCCGAATAACAAGCTCGACATCAAATGTGTCAGGGCAAACGCCGCCCCTAGCCCTACGGCTATGCCTATAATCGCCACTGTCATCGCCTGCTTTAAGACAAGGCGCAACACGTCTGTCTGTCCCGCCCCAAGCGCCATGCGAATCCCGATTTCGTGAGTGCGTTGCGTGACTGAATATGACATCACGCCATAGATTCCGACCGCGGCAAGCAACATCGCAACGCCAGCAAACAGGCTGAACAGAACCATCGGGAAACGGCGCGTCGCGACCGACTCGGAAATAAGATTTTCCATCAACTGGGTTTCACTGATGGGCTGATCTTTGTCAATCGCCTGCACCTCACGACGAACGGTCGAGACAAGCGTGGCGGCGTTCGGCGCGCGCAAAGCAAAAGTCATGTACGGATCAGCCGCCTGCGCGTATGGGGCGTATGATTCCAGGCTCGGCTCTGCGTCTAATCCATTGTGTTTTATATTGCCGACTACGCCGACGATTTCAAGCCACGGATCATCATTGTCGCCGAACTTGAATCGCTTGCCTACGGGGTCTTCATCAGGCCAGATGTGACGCGCGGCGGTCTCGTTGATGACGACGACGGGCGGCGCGCCTTCTATGTCTCTTGAAGTGAACTCTCGCCCTTTCAGAAGCTGTACGCCCATAGCCTTGAAGTACCCTGCGTTGATTGCGTGGCGGCCCACCAGAAAGCGATCATCCTCGCCGTTTTGCTGGCCTTCGATTGTCGGATAACTCGTCGTGTCAGTGCCTTCAATAGGCAGGTCATTCGACACGGCCACTCCTTCGATGCCGGGTATGGCTTCAAAGCGCCGAATCAATTCATTAAAGAAAGCCAAACGCTTTGCCGAGTCTCCGTATTTCTTGCCGGGAAGCGATATTCCACCGACCAGCGTATTCGATGTATTGAAACCCGGCTCTACGTTCAACAATCGCCCGAAGCTTTTAACCAGCAGGCCCGCGCCGATCAATACGACGAGTGAAAGCGCGACCTCGGCGACCACCAGCAAGCCGCGCACATAGCTACGACGGCTTCCGTCGCTTCCGCTGCGACCGCCTTCTTTGAGCGCTTCGTTCAAATCGGGCTTCGATGCTTGAAGCGCGGGAACGAGTCCGAAAATGACCCCTGTCAATAGCGACACTGCAAGCGTGAAGAGAAAAACCTGACCGTCGAGTCCGATCTCTGAAAGCCGGGGCGTGTTTGCCGGGCTGACTGCGACGAGCAGTTTAACGCCCTGCCACGCCAGAAATATGCCCAATGCGCCGCCCATCAAAGCAAGCAGCAGGCTTTCAGTCAATAGTTGCCTGATTACTCGACCGCGACTCGCGCCCAAGGCCGTGCGAATAGCCATCTCTTTGTAGCGCCCTGTTGCTCGCGCAAGCATGAGATTCGCGACGTTCGCGCATGCGATCAACAGCACGAACCCGACGGCGACCATCAGTATAATCAACGCGGGTCTGGTATCGCCGACCGCCTGCTCGTGCATCGTGACGAGATGAACGCTGTGATTGGTGTTGTGTTGTTGCTGGATGCCCGCGACGACCGTGTCTATGTCTCCCTGCGCAGACCCAAGCGTCGCCCCATCTTTGAGTCGTCCAAATACAGAGAGGTAATGCGTGCCGCGCATGGCGGTCAGATTGTCCGTGAAGGTAGAAAAAAGATCGGGCACAATCTGGCGAGGGTTGACCCAGATTTCTGTGCGGCGCGGGTAATTGAAACTGGCGGGCATGATGCCTATGACCGTTATGCTCTCGTCGTTGGCGGTGATCGTTTTGCCGATCAGATTCGGGTCGCCGCCGAACCTGTTCTGCCAGAAGCTATAGCTGACGACAGCAACGCGACTAGCGCCCGCCTGACCTTCTTCGGGCAGAAACGCGCGCCCTTCGATAGGCTCTGCGCGGAGGGTCGAAAAGAAATTCACGGACACAATCGCGCCTCTGATTCTTTCCGGCTGATCGCCTCCCATGAGACTGAAACCCATAGTACGAAGCGAGGTGAGTTCTTCAAACGAACTATTCTGCGATTGGAAATCGAGGAAGTCGGCTGGCGAGAACGGCGCGCGGTCCAGCTTCGGTTGTATTTCGTAGAACCATACGAGCCGGTCAGAGTCTTTGAAAGGCAACGGGCGAAGAAGCACGGCATTGACTACACTGAAAATAGCGCTGTTCGCGCCTATCCCCAGAGCCAACGCGAGCACTGCTATAAGCGTGAAACCCGGTCGCTTTGCAAGCAAGCGAACCCCGTAACGAATGTCTTGTGCAAATGATCCCATCATACCGCTCCTTTCGATTCTGTTTCCAAAAGCGTGTTAGATAAATAGTGTTGGGCACAGCTCATTTTACAAGACGCGGGAGCGGAAGGATGTGTTAACGAAGCGTTCGGCGTCTTCGTTTACTGTTCGGCTCGCTTAAGGATTCGATTTAAGGTGTCCGACGTAACAGTGTCGGCTGGAAAGAAGGACTCCAGCGCCAGTTCCGACAAAGTAATATCAACGGGCGTTCCGAAAACGGTTGTTGTGCTGAGAAACGAAAGAACTCCGTCTGCTGTTGCGAGCTGAACAGGCACGGCCACGCCAGCATAGTCTGTATCGTCTGGAGCGTTGTATTTGTTGCCGCTCGGCACCGGGTAGCCGCTGAGTTCGTTCAATAACTCTGCAAGAACCGGGTCTGCGGTCGCGTCAATCTGGCGGCGCAGGCGCGCGAGAAGATGCGACCGCCACTCTGTAAATTAACTATGCGCGGCGCAAGTCCCTGTGGGTGCAGGCTGAGGCGAAGTACATTGACCGGCGGAACTAGCAACGACGGCTCAACTCCGGCCAGTAAAAGCGGGATTGCACGGTTTGATGCAACCAGAGTCCAATGACGGTCAATGGCGAGCGCCGGGAAGGGTTCGTGTGCTGCCAGCAATAAATCAATAACTTTGCGCGCCGCCTGAAGCGTCGGGTCTTCGAGCGCCCTTTCCCTAAAGACCGGCGCATATCCGGCTGCGACAAGCAAGGAGTTGCGCTCGCGTAAAGGGACTTCCAGTTGTTCGGCAAGATGGAGAACCATCTCGCGGCTCGGGCTGGAACGTCCCGTTTCAAGAAAACTCAGGTGCCTGGCCGAAATGTCTGCTTCACAAGCGAGGTCAAGCTGGCTCATCCGCCTTCTCATGCGCCACTCGCGCAAAAGGTTACCCACCGATTGAGTATGAACATTGCTCACCATCGCTCTACGCTATCACAAGTCGAGAACGCGCTCCATTACCTCTGAGGTAATTGTTCTCCAACAGCAATTATGAAATTATGCGGGAAGGCAAGGCGGAATCGAGAACGCCTTATGCTTGATGCTGAAAGGAGGTTCAGGATTATTATGCAATTAGTTCGTATTTCGACTTTTCTTCGCCGGGTGCTGTTTGCTGATGCGGCAACCTGCATCGCAACAGGATTACTGATGATGTTTGGCTCCGGTGTTCTTGAACAGTTTTTAGGATTGCCGACAGTGCTATTACGTTACGCGGGCATCAGCCTGATGCCTTTCGCGGCATTCCTTCTCTACCTCGCAACGCGGGAGCAAGTCTCGCAACTTGTGGTCTGGACGATCATTGTTTTAAACGCGCTCTGGACGGTAGACAGCTTTCTGCTTTTGCTGGCCGGATGGGTCGCTCCGACTGAACTGGGTTATACATTCGTCATTGTTCAGGCGTTGGGCGTGGCGATGTTTGCCGGTTTAGAGTACTTCGGATTGAGGAAGTCGGCGACGGCGACAGTCGTTCCGGCTTAACTTCTTGAGGCTTGCATAACGGCGCGACGGGCGAGCAGCCTCACCCGTCGCGCATAAGCTCGGCATCCATGAATTTCAAATTTCAGATTTGAGATTTGAAATCACTCGTAGCGAAGCGCAACTATCGGGTCAACCTTTGTAGCGCGACGTGCTGGCACGAAACAGGCTCCCAGAGCCACTCCCAGCAGGAGGAGCGAAATCGCTGCGAACGTCAACGGGTCAGTAGTAGACACGCCGTAGAGCAAGCTCGACATCAATCGAGTGACGGCGAATGCGCCGAACAACCCTACTATCACGCCGATCAATGCCAGCAGCATTCCCTGACCTACGACCAGACGCAGCACATCCGAAGATTGCGCGCCCAGCGCCATTCGCACGCCTATTTCACGCGTGCGCTGCGTGACCAGATACGACATCACTCCGTAAAGCCCGACTGCGGCCAGAACCAAAGCGAGCGCGGCAAACGTCGAAAGCAGCGTCATATGAAATCGCGGCTGCGCGACGGAACCGGAAACCAGCTTGCTCATAGGTTGAAGATTGACCGCGCTTATATTCGGGTCCACCGAAGAGACTGCGCTTCTGATGCTCGCCATAAAACTCGCAGGGTCGGACGAGGTTCTGACCATCACGTAAGCCCACAAGAAAGGCGTTTGCGGAAAAGGAGTATAGATAGCCGCGTCTCCGGGATCATCCAGCCCTGAATACTTCACATCGCCGACCACGCCGACAATCGTGCGCCAGCCGTTTGATTGCTCGGGGTTGATGAGCTTGAGGTGTTTGCCGACAGGGCTTTCGTTCGGAAACAGGCGGCGAGCGAGGCTTTGATTGATTATAGCCACGAGCGGCGCGCTGTCCGCGTCACGTTCATCGAATGCGCGCCCCTGAATGAGCGGCGTTCTGAGCGCGCGAAAATAATCCGGCGTTGTTGCTATAAAGTACGCCCTGTCGTCTCCAGGCTCTGTCAGTTCCAGACCCTCGATTGCGAATCGAGTCCCGCGTTGCGGGGTCACGGGCGGAAGCCCCGTGCTTGCGCCTACTGCTTCGATGCCCGGAATCTGTTCGAGCTTCGTTACAGAATCGCGAACTACGATTGTGCGACGCTGCGGGTCTTTCAAGCGAAACAATTCCAGATTCATCGTCACAAGATTATCGGCCACAAAGCCCGCGTCGGACTTCAACAGTTGCGAGAAGCTCTTAATCAAAAGACCTGCGCCGATCAGCACCACGAGCGACAAAGCGATTTCGCCTACGACCAGCGCGGCTCGCATACGCCGCCCCCAGCGATTGCCGCTCGCTCCGCGGCCACCTTCCTTGAGCACATTATTCAGATTGAAGCGCGAAGCACTGAGCGCAGGCACAAGGCCGAACAGAATTCCTGTAAGCAAAGATACCGCGAGCGTGAACCACAAGACAGGCAGGCTGATGCTTACAGTTCCGAGTCGCGGAATGTCGCCGGGACTGAGAGCCGCGAGCGCGTCAATTCCCCACACCGCCAGCAACACGCCCAATGCGCCGCCGAGCGCAGACAGCAACACGCTCTCGGTAAGAAGCTGGCGAGTCACACGCCATCGGCCTGCGCCTAAAGCTGCGCGAATGGCGATCTCTCGCTCGCGAACGGTAGTGCGAGCAAGCATGAGATTTGCGACGTTCGCGCATGCGATCAACAGCACGAATCCGACTGTGCCGAGCAGCACCAGAAGCGCAGGTCGGACATCGCCGACTATGCGTTCATACAAAGGCGTGAACCTGATTTGCACGCCTCGATTGGTATCAGGATATTGCTCGGCGAGACGCGCGGCTATTGCGTCTACTTCAGTCTGCGCTTCATTGATCTGTACGCCCTGTTTCAGATGCGCGAGCAAACGAAAGATGCGAAGCTGGCGATTTTCAAGTTGCTGTGGCGCTACATCCAGAGCCGAACTGAACGGAACCCAGAGCTTGAATTCAGAACTTGGAAACTGAAACTCTTTGGGCATCACGCCGACAATCGTGTGCAGGCGACCGCTGAGGTCTATCGTCTGGCCGAGCGCATTCGTATCGCCTCCGAATCGGCGCTGCCACAGATCATAGCTCAAAACGACGAGCCGCTCGCGGTCTTCTTCAATCCCGAAGACGCGGCCAATCGCTGCCTGACCAAGCAGGGTGAAAAAGCTCGGGGATACGGTCGCGCCGAGAAGCTGCTCCGCTTCGCCATTGGTATTGAGGCTGTAGAGGTTTGAAGCCCAGATAGCCGTTTCATCGAATACCTGATTTGCTTCTTTCAGGTCGCGATAATCGGGCACAGATATGTTTGCGACTGCGAGGCGGTCGGCATCTTTGTAAGGCAGCGGCTTCAGCAGAACAGAGTAGACGACGCTGAAGATTGCGGTATTCGCGCCTATGCCTAAGGCAAGCGCGATCACCGCCACAGCAGTGAAACCGGGATTTCGTCGCAGCATCCGCGCCGCATAACGAAGGTCTTGAATAAGAGTTTCCATTATTCCTCCGATTATGACAGTAGCCCGACCGTGAGGGAGGGCGCAGGCACACGCCCTTGCTTACGCGCGGGCTACTGCCTATTCGTACCTAAGCGCGATCATCGGGTCTACTTTCATAGCGCGGCGCGCGGGGATGTAACTTGCCAGCAGCGACACGCCTGTCAGCATTGCAGAGATAAGGGTGAACGTCACGGTGTCGGTAGCAGACACTCCGAACAGCAAGCTCTCCATCAGGCGAGTCAAAAAGAACGCTGCCGTAAGACCTAACCCAACGCCGATCAATGCCAGCGCCATGCCTTGCCCGACTACGAGTTTGAGCACATCCCTGGAACTGGCTCCCAGAGCCATTCTTACGCCTATCTCGTGAGTCCGCTGCGCGACCAGATACGACATCACGCCGTAAAGCCCAACCGCCGCAAGCGTCAGAGCCACAGATGCAAAGATGCCGAGCAGCAGCATGGAGAATCGCTGCTGCGCGACAGCGTCCGAAAGTATCTGCTCTAAAGTGTTCACGCTCCTGAGCGGTTGTTCGCTGTCAATCGCGAGCACCTGACTGCGAATGGCCGAGGTCAATTTTGTCGGGTCAGAGTCACTGCGAACGACAAGCACCTGATAGGTTGAAGGCTCCTGCGCGAATGGCTCATAAGTTTGCGGGGTTGTTTCTTCAGTCAACTCTCCCTGCTTCACATCGCCAATGACGGCGACTATCTCGCGCCAGATTTCCCGGCTCATGGTTATGTGTATGCGCTTGCCAATTGGGTCTTCGTTCGGGAAGTAACGCTTCGCCATCGTCTCGTTGATGGCGACCACGCGAGTGGAACCCATTTTGTCGTGCTCGGTGAAATCACGCCCTCTGAGCACTGGAATCCCCATCGTCTTGAAGTAACCGGGGGTGATGGCGAAGTAGTTTGTGGACGGCAGGTCTGAGTTTGCGCCAGTAGGCTGGCCTTCGATTTTGAAACCGAGGCTGAACTGACCAATGATGGGCAAGACATTGGTTCCGGCCACCGATTCGACTCCCGGCACAGCCGAAACTTTCTCGATCAGTTGATTGAGAAAAGCGGTCTGTTGCGCTTCCTCATCATACTTTCTGTCCGGCAGCGAAATGGCTACGGATATAACGTTCTTAGGATTGAAGCCGGGATTCACCTGCTGCAGCTTCAGGAAACTGCGCATCATCAAACCGCCGCCTATCAGCAGCACGAGCGCGAGCGCGACTTCTGCAATCACCAGCGTGTTGCGCAGTCGCTTGCGACGCATGCCTGCGGTCGAGCCTCGCCCAGTGTCTTTCAACATCTCATTCAAATCGGGCTTCGAGGCTTGCAACGCAGGCGCAAGGCCGAATATCAATCCGGTCAGTATCGTCACCGAAAGCGTGAATAAAAGGGCGCGGCTATCTATCGCGACATCTTTGACGCGAGGCAAATCTTGCGGGGCAAGCGCGAGCAGCGCATCAATGCCCCAGGCCGCAAGCAAAAGCCCTGCGCCGCCGCCCAGTATCGCAAGCAACACGCTTTCGGTCAGCAACTGGCGCGCGATTCTTAAGCGCCCTGCGCCCATCGCCGTGCGAATCGCAATCTCTTTCTGGCGCGATGAGGCGCGAACAAGCAGTAAGTTGGCGACGTTCGCGCAAGCAATCAGCAGCACGAATGCGACCGCGCAGAGCAATACGATCAAAGCCGGTTTGATTCGCGTAACCGCATAATCGAGCATCGGCGTGACTCGCGCGTACCATCCGCTGTTCGAGTCCGGGAACTGCTCGCGCAAGCGACCAGCGATTGTATCCATCTCTGATTGCGCTTGCTCGGGGCTTACGCCCGGCTTGAGACGAGCGATGACATTCATGTAATGAGCGCCGTGCGATTG
The DNA here is from genome assembly GCA_963726785.1 of Blastocatellia bacterium. GTDB lineage: Bacteria > Acidobacteriota > Blastocatellia > UBA7656 > UBA7656 > DATEKX01. The sequence continues at coordinate 349,096 of CAVSDJ010000010.1, read as the reverse complement.
GCGATCATCGGCTTCAAAAGCGACAGGCGTCCATACGTCTATACCCGATTCAGGAAATTTGAAAGCCGCTGGCATGACGCCGACAACCGTGTAGCTTTCCCCGCTGAGCGCGAGTTGCTGGCCCGCGACATTCGGGTCAGCGCCGAATTGCCTCTGCCAAAAACTATGGCTGATGATGGCGACATTGCCGCGCCCTTCCTGATCTTCTTCGGGCAAGAAGTCGCGGCCAATCAGAGGGGTTACGCCGAGCAGGGTGATAAGACCTGCGGAGAAGCGAGCGGCTCGAAGCCGTTCGGGGTCGCCGTTGCCGATCAGATTGTAAGAGGCTGTCCTGTACGTACCCATTGCTTCAAAGGACTCGCTCTGCTTTTGCCATTCGAGAAAGTCGCCGGGCGAAACGCTGAAATCCGGGTGCTTGGGAATATTGTATGACCGCAAAGTCATGAGGCGATCAGAGTCGCCGTAAGGCAGAGGGCGCAGCAAGACCGTATTGACTACGCTGAAGATCGCAGTGTTTGCGCCTATCCCTAATGCCAGCGCAATGACCGCAATGACTGTAAAGCCGGGATGCTTGATGAGCATTCGAGCGCCATACCGCAGGTCTTGAAATAAAGTTTCCATGATTCCTCCGCTTATGACAGTAGCCCGCGCGTAAGCAAGGGCGCAGGTGTTCGCCCTTGCTTACGCGCGGGCTACCGACTATTCATATCGAAGCGCAACCATCGGGTCTACCCTGGTTGCCCTTCTAGCTGGCACGAAACAGGCTCCCAGAGCCACTCCTGTCATTATCAGCGAAATCAACGTGAACGTTGTGGGGTCGGTAGCAGACAGACCAAACAGCAGGCTTGCGAAGATGCGAGTCAGGGCGAATGACGCGGCAAGGCCCACGCCTATGCCAACGAGTACAGAAATCATTCCCTGCCCCATAACTAATCTAAGGATGTCGGTGGACTCTGCGCCCAGAGCGATGCGTATGCCGATTTCGCGCGTGCGCTGACTGACCGCATACGACACAACGCCGTAAACGCCAATGATGGCCAGTGTCAGCGCGAGCAACCCGAATATCCCCAAAAGCGTGGCGGCCAATCGCGCAGGCAAAAGTGAAAAGCCCATGTGCTCGATCAAAGTTCTTGCAAAGAACCCTTGCACGTCTTTATCTATAACTTGCACCTCGCGCTGCACGGTAGAAATCATTACAGCGGGATCACTCTTCGTGCGTACTATCAGAGTGTGTTCCGCGTCGTAGTTCTGAAGAAACGGCAAATAAATATGAGGCGTAGGTTCTTCGCCTATAGTCCTGTACTTCACGTCGCGCGCGATGCCTATGATTTGAATCGCTAACTCTTTTTCGCCTTGCCGGAACTGCTTGCCTACAGGGTCTTGGCCGGGAAAGAAGCGCCGCGCAAAAGTTTCATTGATGATAGCCACGAGCGGGGATTCATTATTATCCCTGTCACTGAAATCGCGGCCCGACAGCAAAGCTATGCCGAGAGTCTGAAAGTAATCAGAGCTGACGGTATTGGACGAGACACGGATTGCAGATTGGCCGGGCGGCGGCTGATGCCCTTCTATGCGAACGCCTGTCATCGGAGTCGCAATATCGAGCGGGGCCAGGTTTGCCAGACAGGCCGATTGCACATCGGGCATGGCGGCAATGCGTTCTAACAGATTTCGATAGAACTGTTTTCCTTGCGACTCCGAAAAGCCTTTCGGGTTCAAGTCAATATCCATTGCCAGAGCGTTCTGCGCGTCGAAACCGGGAGATGCGGACTGCGCCTTTTGCAAGCTTTGCAGAAAGAGGGCCGCGCTGATCAGCAGCACGAGAGACAACGCGACTTGCGCAGTAACAAGCAGATTGCGAAAACGCGATTTGCGCCGGTCGCTGGCAAGCGCCCCTGCTTCATCCTTTAATGTTGAAGCCAGTTCCCACTTCGATGCTCGCAGGGCTGGAACAAGGCCGAGTATGATTCCGGTCAATAACGAAACCAGCAGAGTGAAACCAAACACACGAAAATCAAGACTCAGATTAAATTGCAGGGGAGCTGTCGGGATCGGATTGAAAGCCATCAAAAGGTCGCTGGCCCAGATGGCGATCAATAGTCCTGCCGACCCTCCCAATAATGACAGAAGCACGCTTTCGGTCAGCAGATGACGAATGAGTCGAAGGCGGCCAGCGCCCAGAGCCAGCCGAATAGCCATCTCTCGCCTGCGGCCCACTGCGCGAGTCAGAAGCAGGTTGGCGACATTTGCGCAGGCGATCAACAACACAAACGCGACCATTGCCATGATGACCGACAGAAAACTTGATATAGCTTTTCTGCGGTTGCCATGCAATAGGGTCGCAGGGCCAAGCTCGATTCTTCTGCCCTTGCTGATCTCTGGATAAGCTTGCTCAAGTTGCCCGGCCAGTACGTTCATAGCCGCTTGCGCCTGTTCGATGCTGACGCCCGGTTTGAGGCGGCCTATGGTGTGAAATGTCGGCTTGTTACGGTTCGTGAGCCAGTCTGAACTCAGCCACTTTGCGGATTGCATCACCGGAACCCACGCATCAATAAACGTTCCTGCAAAAGTGCCGTTGAACTGTTTGGAAGCGACGCCGACAACTGTGAAGGAGTCGCCGTTGAGTTGAATGGTCTTTCCCAAAATCTCCGGGTCTCGGCCAAAGCGCCGGTTCCAGAGATTGTAGCTGATGACAGCGACGCGGCTTCCTTCAACCATGTCTTCTTCGGAAAAAAATGTCCGGCCCGCATCAGCGCCCACTCCCAGAGCGGAAAAGTAATTGCCGGAGACAATCTCACCCAGTAGCTGGTCAGTCTGCCCGTCCGCGATCATGGCGATGGGCGTGAGGCTTATGCCTACAAGTTCAGAGAAGACCTGACCTCGGTCGCGGTAATCGGCATAGTCCTGATAAGAAAATCGCAAAGACGTAACGCCGTCCGCCGATTGCGAGTAGATTCGCGTAAGCGTATCGGGGTCTTGCACAGGAAGCGGCCTTAGCAAAACCGCGTTGACCAGACTGAAGATTGTAGTGTTGAGGCCAATCCCTAAAGCGAGCGATAGCACTGCCATTGCCGCAAATCCCGGACTCTTAGAGATCGCTCGAAAGGCGTATCGCAAATCTTGAAGCAGAGATTCCATCAGCCCTCCAGAGGTAGTTAAGAATGAACAGTACCGCGAGCGGTAGCGAGCGGGTCTGCGGTCAAGCTAACCCGCTCGCGGTACTGTTATTCGTAGCGTAGCGAGACCATCGGATCAACTTTCGTAGCCCGTCGCGCAGGGATGTAGCTTGCCATAATTACTATGCTTGTCAGCACTGCCGATATTGCAGCAAACGTCAGCGGGTCGGTGGCCTGCACTCCGTAAAGCAAACTCACCATCACGCGAGTCAAGGCAAAGGCCGCAACAAGGCCCGCGCCTACGCCTGTAATCGCGAGTTTCAATCCCTGTCCCACGACCATCTTGAAGATGTCGCGCGGTTGCGCGCCTAAGGCGATTCGCACGCCTATTTCATGCGTGCGCTGGCTTACTGAATAAGAGATCACGCCGTAAATCCCTACCGAGGCGAGCACCATAGCCACGACCGCGAATATGGTTATAAGCAGCATATTGAATCGCGGTCTTTGAATGGATTCGGAAAGAATCTGATCCATCGTTCGCATGTTCGACAGCGGCAGGTCTCTGTCCATATCGGCAATGCGGCTGCGAATTGCAGAGACCAAACTCATGGGGTCACCGGAAGTTCGCACGACCAGACCAAGCGACCGTCTTGGAGCCTGCGTGTGAACCGCATACATTTGCGAATAAGGTTCTTCGCTCAGGGCTTCGTGTCGCGTATCGCGGACTATGCCGACAATCGTTAGCCAGGGAGTTGATTGCGGGTCTCCAAGATTAATTCGTTTTCCAATCGGGTCTTCGGCGGGGAAGTAGCGTTTAGCCATCGTTTCGTTGATGACTATAGATTGAGGAGCGTTCGGGCCATCCTGCTCCTCGAACAGCCTCCCGCGCAGAAGCGGAATCCCCATCGTGTGGAAGTAATCCGTGCTCACCACGCGATGTTCGGCATCAGGCGTATCATCGCCGGGTTGTTGAGGCGGGCGGCCTTCAATCGCAAAGCCCAGAACGTTTCCGCCTACGTCGAGAGGCAGCGTGTCAATCGCGCCCGCAGAGACCACGCCGGGCAGAGACTCGGTCTTGCTCAAAAGCTCTTTGTAGAAAGCGACAACCTGCGGCCCTTCCTTGTATTTGGTTGCCGGTAGAAAAAGTCCCACCGTAAGCACGCGCTCCGCATTAAAACCCGGATTCACATCTTGAAGCCTCAAGAAGCTTCTGGCCATCAAGCCAGCGCCGATCAACAGCACAAGCGCAAGCGCGACTTCGGTCGCGGCAAGCACGCTGCGCAGTCGTCCGCCGCGTGTGCCTTCTACAGAGCTTCTGCCGCCCTCTTTGAGCGTTTCATTCAGATTCGGATTCGACGCTTGCAGCGCGGGCAGAAGTCCGAAAATTATTCCCGTCAGCAGAGAGACTCCGAGAGTGAAGGCGAGCACGCGCGAGTCTACGCCGATTTCGCTCAAGCGAGGAATGCTGCCGGGACTGAGCGAAGTCAAAATTCCTACGCCCCAGAAGGCAAACAATAATCCAAGCGCGCCACCCGTCATACTCAACATCACGCTTTCGGTCAGAAGCTGTTGAACTATACGACCGCGTCGCGCACCAAGCGCTGTGCGGATTGCAATCTCTTTCTGCCGCGCCGTCGAGCGGGCCAGAAGAAGATTCGCCACGTTCGCGCATGCGATCAGAAGCAGGAAGCAGACGGCTCCGAGCAAAACCATCAGGGCGGGGCGAATGTCTCCGACAAATCTTTCGTGCAGCGGCATGACGATTGCGCTCCAGCCCGAGTTCGTATCCGGGTATTGTTGTTCGAGCCGCTCGGTGATCGTCGCCATCTCGGCCCGCGCTTGCTCGACTGTTGCGTCGGGTTTGAGCCGAGCGATAACGCTGAGGTAGTCGCCTCTGCGGTTTTCTTGATTGTAGTCTGCCGCGAGAGGAGACCACGCTTCAGGAGGTCTGCGATCATCCGGTTTAGGACTGATGAAACCTTTCGGCATGACGCCGACAACGATGTAAGGATTTCCGTTGATCGTTATGGCGTTGCCGATCAGGTTCGGGTCTGAGCCGAAGCGCCGCTCGAACAGCCCGTTGCTGAGTATAATCACGCGGTTATTGCCGGGCTTGTCCTCTTCCGGCGTGAAAGTGCGACCGATTTGCGCCTCAGCGCCGAGCACCGAGAAGAAGCCATCAGCGACATAAGAAGCGTTGATTCGCTCAGGCTCGCCGCTGCCGCTTGTGAGCGTTATCCGCGTAGAGGCGAAAGCGCCCATGTCTTCAAAGCTCTGGCTCTGCGTTTTCCAATCCAGGTAGTTCGGCGGCGACAGAGTTTCTTCTTTAATATCCGCGCTCGGATTAGTCTCTCGCAGCCAGATGAGCCGGTCGGAATTCTTGTAAGGCAGAGGGCGCAGCAAGATCGTATTGACTACGCTGAAGATCGCGGTGTTGGCTCCGATGCCTAGAGCCAGGGCGAGCACGACCACGAACGTGAAGCCGGGCTTCTTCAATAGCATCCTAAGGCTGAAGCGAAGGTCTTGAAGCAGGGTGTTCATCGCATCTCCTCTCGTTTGCAAATATCGAATCGCACAGTGTGAAAACACACTTCGGGCACAATGCGCAAGGGAAGTTGCGTGCCACAATGGATTTTGGATTTTAGATTTTGGATTTTGAATTATTAGAGCCGGTTAAGTATCTTTTTAAGAGGGCCTTCGGGTTGCCGAGCGCGGTCACAGGCCCGCAAATCCAAAATCCAAAATCTAAAATCAGAAATCGTGCGGTTGTTCGCTTCTGGGAACGGGTTTCCCGTTTACGGTACTGTTGCCACTTACCCTTTATGCCTTTAATTACCTATTAATGCAGGTTGCGGCCAAGCACGCCAGCATTAGATGACCATAGATTACTACGGAGTTTGACCGTTCTATAGCGGCTTGCGATTGGGTGCGACCTGAGAATTGAAATTCCTATAGGGGCGACGCTGCTGTGGTCGCCCCAGACAGCGCATTACTTGAATCTGGGGCGACCACAGCAGCGTCGCCCCTACATGGTCGCATTCATCTGCAAACAGCTATAGGTTGCATTCTAAAAACTTATCACAGCTCAAAGTTAATAACAGGCTCTAAAGAAAACACTCTGTTATGGCTCAAGTATTGCCCTCTTCCTGATTTATGCAACGAAGCCTCAGAAGTATCTGTTAAGCTCTCAGAAATCCCGGCAATTATAATGCGATTGCTTTGATTGGACTACCCGTTTATATATCTAAAGTTGTAATTTAAACCTCCACCTTGGTTTAATGACAGAATCCGATGGATAGGTTATTCTCTGCCCCGTTATTAGGCGCGGATTGTAGCTCTCATCCGTAGGTCTCGAAAGCTGAATCCTTTAATTCTTTGATAATCGATTCGGGATAAGTGTGCCGTGTCTCTGAGAGGAGAGTGGCGCGAGCGTTTTTATATTGGGCTCTTTATATTGGCCTCGTCCCAGGCAGTTTGCAAACATATGTAGCGCCAGCAGGTCAGGTTGCGACTGATTGCGCAAGCTCAACCCCTGGCGCTACATCGGCAAACCCTTTGCAAGCCGCTCTCGTGCTCATCACACATCCCAAACAGGCAGACATATAACATGAAAGCTAGAGGTAAATAGCATGCTAAGACCATTTCGCTCTCAGGTATGCCTGCGCCCAGGCGTATGCGCGCATTTGATCGCAGTTACTCTGATCCTGCTCTTGCCTCTGTTCGCATTGACCGGTGTTGCGCAGGTCACCGAAGCGACTCTGAAGCTTATTGTGACGGATAGCCAGGGGTCTGTGGTCGCCGGTTCGACAGTTGAAATCATCAACGAAGAGACCAACGTCAGGCGCACGGCTGTCACTGACAACAACGGGCAAGTAACAGTCGCGGCACTGCCTTCCGGCAACTACACCGTAGCGACGAAAGCCGACGGCTTCAAAAGCTATCAGCAAAAAAATCTAAAGCTCAGCGTCGGGCAGACTACCGAACTGAAATTTCAATTGGAAGTCGGCGCAGTGCAGGAGGTCGTCAATATCGAAGGCACTGCCGCGCAATTGCAAATCGTTACCGAAGGCCGTGTGTCGGATACCCTCAGTCAACAAAAAATTTCGGAACTGCCCATCCCGCAGCGCGACGTGTTCGCGCTCACGAAACTCAGCGCGGGGGCAACCTTCGTTCCCAGCGCTGCAACCTCGACCAAGCTGACCAGTTCGCCTGTCGTCACAGTCAACGGCAATCGCTATCGCGGCAATAATTATGTGCTGGACGGCGCGATGAATTCCAATTCGAACAATTCGGGCGAACCCGCGATTGTGCCGAGCATTGAATCTATCGAAGAAGTCCAGGTGCAGACGAACAACTTTTCAAGCGAGTTCGGACGCGGCAACGGAGCCGTCATTAACCTGCGAACGAAGACCGGAACGAATCAATTCCACGGTCGCTTGTGGGAATTCCATCGCAACCGCGCGCTCAATGCTCGCAATTTTTTCGCGACGAGCAATCCGCCTTTGGTGTTCAATCAATTCGGCGGCAACATGGGCGGCCCCATCTTCAAAGATAAAACCTTCTTCTTTGGCAACTATGAGGGCACGCGCAACGCCGCCAGTCGCGCCGCTTCCTTTCAGGTCGAAACGCCGGAGTTGCGCGCTTACGTCAATCGCACCGCGCCGAACAGCATCGCCAATCAGCTTTTTACACAATTCGGCGCACCGGCTCCGCAACAACTGCGCTCGTGCGTGACCGATGCGGAAAAGAACAGCAATAACTGCCGGAGAATCGAAGATGAGAGTTTCATTCCGACAAACGGCACCTTGTTTACTACCATCAATGATTACATACGTTTCAATCAATTTCTGGGCCGCGTTGATCATTCAATAAATGATGGCAGGGACAAAATATATGGACGCTACATCTTTGAAAACCAGGCCGACAACAGTGGTGGAGCCAGCGGCTCGGTCGCGCAACAGGGACTGGGGCGTGTGATGCGTGGCATGCACGGCGCATTCGAGGGAAAGTTTTCCAACACGAACCTGGGCTATACGAAAGTATTGAATAGGTCGGTGAATGATATCCGCTTTGCGTTTCAAACGATCTATACCAATCGCGGCAACGATGATGCGATTGTGCCGCAAATTACGGTGACTGGCTTTACGGCAGGCTGGGGCGATTTCTTCAACAGCGCAACGAAAATCCGCACTTATGAAGTGCGTGATGTGTTGACGCTGGATCGTGGGCGGCACGCTTTGCGCATCGGCGGCGAATTCCGCCGTTTGTTCAAAGGGTTGTCAATCGCCCCCCCTGATGCCGGATCATTCAGCTTCACAAGCATTGCCAGCTTTATCGCCGACCAGCCCTTCAGTCAAACTCAGACGGTGGACCCCGATACTGGTAGGCCGTCGAATTTTCCGCGTTATTTCGCGCAATTCGAGACGGGCTTTTTCTTTCAGGATGACTGGAAGATCACCTCAAAGCTGAACCTGAATCTCGGCCTGCGGCATGACTATTTCGGTGATGTTCACGAACGCGAAGGACGCTTGTCTTCACTTGTCTACGGACAGGGGAGCACCTTCCGCGAGCGCCTGGCCAATGCCAGCCTGACGCGAGTTGAGCGGCTTTACACACCGGAAAAAACCAACTTTTCACCGCGCATCGGTCTGGCCTACGACCCCTTCGGCAATGGCAAGACCGCGATTCGCGCGGGATTCAGCCTGGCCTATCAACCGCACCACGGACAATCCATTTCAGGCGCGCGCGCCCTACCGCCCGATGTCTTGCAAGGTGTCGTGCAGCCCTCGCAGGGCATCGGCACGCGCATCCTGTACGGTATTCCAGTTCCCTTCAATCCTGATTTCGGTCGCGGCTTCAATGCCAAGGGAGGCGTGAACACCCCGCCTGGTCAGAACGCCATTCGCTCGACCGGTTTTGTCGTCAATCCGACAATCAAAACGCAATACAGCGAAAGCTGGTTTTTGAATCTGCAACGAGAAATATGGAAAGGCTGGATCGTCGAGGCCGGATACAACGGAACGCGCGGCGTTAATCTGGAGCGCATTGATGACGTGAATCGTTTCGCGGGCGATCTGCTTGATGGAAGACTTGACCGCATCAATCCGAACTTCGGGACGCTGTTGTTCGTGACGAACGGTGTGGATTCTAATTATCACGCCATGACGCTGGAAGTGCGGCGCAATCTGTCGCAGCAATTTTCATTTCAGGCGAATTATCGCTGGTCAAAATGGCTTGACACTTCGTCAGACACTTCAACCGGACAATTCATTGACAACTCTGAGCCGGGCAAAGGCGCGGCGAACATTGATTGCCTGCGTTGTGAGCGCGGTCCGTCGTTGTTTGATATTCCCCATCGTTTCTCAGCTCAGTTGATGTGGTCGCCGAACCTCGCCATCGGCAATCAGGTGTTGTCACATATCGCCAACGGATGGCAGGTGGGAACCATCTTGACGAAACAATCCGGGCGACCGTTTTCGGTCTGGAATGGCGCGGCATCAACCGCCGGAGGAGATTATAACCGCGATGGCGGCGGTGGCGCAGTGGGCGGCGGATTTTATGATCGTCCGAATGCGCCCGCGCAGGGCGTGATCAAGACTTCATTCAGCAAGCAGGATTTCCTGACGGGGTTGTTCCCAGCCAGCGCGTTCTCTGCTCCTGCGATTGGACAGTCGGGAACGCTTGGCAGAAACACATTTCGCGGCCCTCGTTATCTGAGCGCTGATCTGTCATTGGCACGAAGTTTTGCGATTATAGAAGGCAAGCAGCTTCAACTACGCATTGAAGGCTTCAATGCGTTCAACAACGTGAACCTGTATTTGCCTAATGCGGACCTATCGCTCGGTAATTTCGGCAAATCCACACAGGCGTTCGACGCTCGCACGCTGCAAATAGGCGCGCGGTTTATTTTTTGAGGAGTCATTCAGGCCGTCTGTAACAGCGCTCTTAAACGAGGAGGAAACTCATGCTTCGGTCAAAGTTATCAATCGCCCTGTTATGCATGACTGCCGCTCTGTTTGTGCCTTTCAATAGCTTGGCAAGCAGTAAAGCGAAATCTGAAATCAGATCTCTCGACGCGCTCAATCAATCCGCCAGGCAACGAGTCACAGCCAGAGCGCGCGTGGTGTTGCCTGCTGAAACCGATGCGGTCTTCAACGGCATTGATTCACTTGAAGTCGGCGGGCGCGTGCCGAATTACCTGCGCGCGCTGGCTGGTCTGCCGAACATGGTCAGGCCGTTTGCGACCGCTTTCAAGACCTATCTTTACGGTGGCACCATTGCCCCGGAAATCAAAATGGCGATGGGCCTGCGCAGCGCGCAGCTTCACGACAGCCCTTATGTAACGACGCATATGCAGCGATTGCTCAGCGCGACCACACGCGGCGCGCAGATGCTTGAAAAAATCAGGAATGAAAAGCTTGATCAGTTAAGCGCAGCCGAAGCGTTAGCGGTGCGGTATGCCTCGCTGCTGACGATGGACGTGCATGGCGTCAGTGACGAGGACTTTGAAAAGGTTCATGGGGTTTATAATGATTCGCAGATCGTCGAGTTGACAATGACGACTTGCTTTTTCAATTACTTCAATCGCTATTGCGAAGCGCTCAATCTGCCTGTCGAAGCATGGGCGCTTGATCCGAACGTCAAACCGCAACTCCCAACTAAAACCACTAACCCTTTGACTGCGGCGCGTGTGGCGCTGATTTCAGATGGCGAAATCAAAGCCGTCGTGGCGGCAAATGAAGCGGCGAAAACACCAGCCAACAACTGGAACATCGGCATTGCAAATTCGCAGCGGGCAATGATGCGCGTGCCGGACATTCAGGCGGCGTGGCGCGCGGCGGCGTGGCGCGGCTACAACGGCACCGAAGTCATTATTGACCGCAATATTCAATTGCAGATTTCGTTTGCAGTTTCGATGGCGAACGGCTGCCGCTATTGCACACTGCACCAAGTACTCGGACTGCGCCGCATCGGCGTTGATCCGGCAAAGCTCATAGCGATGAAGAAGAATGATGAAGCGCTGACGCCGCGTGAAAAGATTGCAGTTACCTTCGCCCGCAAACTGACGCGTGACGTGACTTCGATTACGGACGCTGATTACGCTGGGCTGAAGGCCGAATTTCAGGAGCGGGGCGCGATTGAGGTGCTGCTACAGACCTGCAACTTCGCCTATATGAATCGCTTCACCGACGGGTTGCGGCTGCCTTCCGAAGATGAAGCGATCAGGGTTTATCAGGAAACCTACGGCAGCGATTTCCACGCGAACAGCAATTTGAAATAGAGGTCTGCGGTCTTTGGTCAGGCTGGTTTGCGCGCGATGAATGCTGCGTGAGCTTTCGGCAAAGGATACCCGCCATAGCTGCGAATCGTTCGCACGCGAAAGCCTGCGCGGCGCAGTTCTTTCGCTACGTCTATGGATTTGTATAACCGCTGTCGGTGCAATTCATCGTCCCGCCTGTAATGATTACCCACTTTGCGAAAGCTGATAATCCGCCGGGTCAGTATCTTTCTCTCTTCTTGCTTTTCGACCATCACTATCCAATCTTCGCCTTCTGTGAAGCCTTTCGCGGTGACGCCGGGTTTGACCTGTCCCGGCTCGCCTATGTCGAAGACGAAGACGCCGCCGGAAGCGAGCGCGTTGTGTATGCGCCTGAAAAGCTCTGTGAGCGTGGGACGGTCGTTGTTTGAATCGAACAGGTAGTTGAAGCATTCGCTGATCGAGGTGACGGCGCGGCAAGGCGGGATGTCTGCTTTGAACAATGATTCGATGCGAAATTCGGCCTCCGGCACTCTCTTACGCGCAATGCGTATCATCGCTTCCGAGATGTCTATTCCGAGAACCTTGATAACCAGCTTTCACAAGTTGCTCTGCCCATAGACCGCTTCCGCAGCCGAGGTCTACGACTAAGCCGTCGCGGATTTCGTTACGGCGCAGGATGTCGAGAATGCCAGGGGCGGATTTCAGTGCGAAGTCGCTGTGACCCGTATCATGAATAAACGCGAGGTCTTCTTTGTAAAATTCTTTCATTCCTTAATCTATCATCATCATTATCAGCGCTGGTACAACTATGCTTAACATAGCTAAAGCCAATGTTTGCCCTCTCGCGGCAATTTCAATCCCTTGCTTTTCATTCATCGGGCCGATTTCTATCTGGCAAGATTATATAATACTAGGGCGATGACCGGCAAAATTGCCCCAACCCAAGTTCTGTACTCGTTGGGTAACAACTGATACTCCTTGCCATTCTTATGTGTAAATTTCAGCATCAGTTTCCAGGCCGCTACCGCACATAGGACTGAAAGCCAGGCGAAATTTTATACAGGCCTTTCCCTTGGATAAATCTTATGCACCAGAAAGGCATGCTTCTTCTGAAGTAATACTGCCATTCTGAAATAATTCATTAATTCGTTCGATTGTCATATTTCAGATTCTCCTCGATTTAAACAAAGCATTGAGATTCCGGCTATTATCTCAAAGTCAGGCCGCCAATCCTGTGCGGATTGCTTTTTCTACGGCGTCGCAGAACATGTCTATTTCATTAATGGTGGTGTAGACGTTGGGCGTGACGCGGATGCCGCGAAACTCGTCGTGAACGATTGGCGTGACGATGATGTGATGGCGCTCCCACAGATGCGCTCCGAGTTTCACAGGGTCAACTCCTTCGACATTGAACAGTGCCAGCCCGCATGATTGCTGCGGGTCGTAAGGCGTCAGCACGCGCACGCCTTTGTTTGTTTCGAGCCGTCGCGCCCATCGCTCTTTCAGATAACGAAGTCGCGCGGCTTTGCGCTCTATGCCTATGCCTTCGTGAAACGTCAGCGCTTCGGCAATCGCGTTGTGATTGGCGGCAGGATGCGTGCCTATCTCTTCAAACTTGCGAATGTCTTCGTCCTGTTTCTTTTCTGCCGCCATCAACGGCCACAGGTTTTTGATCTTGGATTTTCTGACGTAAAGAAATCCCGTGCCGTGCGGCGCGAGCAGCCATTTATGCAGACTCGTGCCGTAGTAATCGCAATCGAGGTCTGCGTGCTTGAACGGGAAGTGCGCGTAGGCATGCGCGCCGTCAACGATGACTTCGATGCCGCGCTCGCGGCCAAGCCGACATATTCGCTTCACAGGAAATATCTGGCCCGTCAGATTCGTGATATGGCAGAAGTGAATAACTTTAGTGCGCGGCGTGATGGCTCGCTCGAACCTATGATAAAGATCATCCATCGAAGGCGGCGGGACGGGAAATGAAATCTGGTTCAACTTGATGCCCTCGCGCCGCTCTCGCTGCCTCCACGCGGTAATCATTCGCGGATAATCCTGATTCGTCGTCAACACCTCATCGCCCGCTTTGAGGTCGAGGCCAAGGATGCAGATTTCAAGTGACTCGCTCGCGTTGCGCGTGATGGCCATTTCTTCCGGGTCGCATCCGAATTCGGCGGCGAGCCGCTGGCGCACGGTTTCGATTTGCGGTTCAAGCACGCGCCACATCGTATGAACAGGCGCTTCGTTCGAGAATTGCAAGTGGCGCTGCATGGCTTCCTGCACGACGCGAGGCGAAGGACTGACTCCGCCGTTGTTGAGATTAATCAGCGACCTGTCAACGGTGAACGATTGCTGAATCTCGCGCCAGTAGCTTTCATCAGCCGCTATCTTTTCAGGAGACGTGTCAGCGACGTTGCGCGAAGCTGCAAACACGCGCTCGATTCCTTTCTCGCTGAATGAAGCGGCGGCAGACATCGCAGTTGCGCTGCTGATCGCTCTCAGAAATGTTCGACGTGTCGGCATAAGATATCCTCCTGAAGTTTGCGGCCCAATAAAATAACCTGATCAAATATACGAGGCTTAACCTCTTTGCGAGTCATGACCAGTCGCCCCGCGCAGCCGAGCGAAAAAAGCACGGGCTTTCGGCTCAGTAGCCCATATCGTTATCACTAAAAGCGCAATGAGGATTGTTAAAAAATGGTGATTATAGTCTATGAATATTCTGATAGTAAAAACCAGGAGAGTGATGCCAAATAACACGAGAATAACTATGTTTATATTCTTCGGCCTTGTTTTAAAAAATATAGGAAATATCAGAAAGCTCAGATAAGAAAAAAACGCCAGATTAAGAATCGTCGTTACAATCAAATGCGTCCTCGTTTCACGAGGCCATATCTGACCCGCGATCATTGGAGAAATCCAAAGGATGAAGAACAGTAAAGATGGAATACTTTTATCGAATGGTGGGGGGGATTTCAGGTTCATTGTTTGTCCTTCCCTCCTTACGCAGCGACTTTTTTTGATCTTGAGCAAGCGATTCTGAAGCTGACCGGATTTTATCACAGCCTCGCGTATTCACCTAAACAAGTCGTTCTCTGCCGGGCGAATCAACTCGCGGGCGGACGCTTCTCGCACATCGTAATCAAAACCACGAATGATTACAACCGGAATGCCCGCGCTCTTTTGCATCACAAGCTCTGCGGCTGATGCGAGTTCATCGGCGACGGCGATGACCGTTACTCTGAGCGGTCGCCCGTGCGAATCCATCTGGCCGCGATAATCAATAAGCGGCGCGATGCCCGCGACTCCGATTGCGACATTCGTTATGCCTTCGCGCCACGGGCGGCCAAATGTGTCCGAGACGATTACCGCGACTCGAACGCCGAAGCTCTCTTCAATCGTTGTTTGAATCCGTCGCGCGGATTTGTCCGAGTCTACTGGAAGCAAAGTCACTAAATCCGTTGCGACGTTCGACGCATCCACTCCCGCATTAGCGCATACGAAGCCGTGATGAGTCTCCGAGATCATCACGCCGCGCTCCATTCGCACTATGCGTTTCGATTCGCGCAGCACGACTTCGATCATGCGCGCATCCTTGTCATAGGTCTCGGCCCACTCGCGCGCAACCGGGGACGGTTCGATTGATGCGAGGTGAACGGTTCGGCCTTCGGCTTTCGAGATTATCTTTTGAGCGACGACGAAAACATCCTTGTCGCTGACTTCCATATTCGCCTCGCGCAAAGTCTTAACGATGAGCGACGGCAAGTCGTCGCCCGCAGCAATCTCAGGGATGCCGGGTATGCCGATCAGTCGAAGTTCAGGAAATTGTTTCAAGCTTTCAATCTCGCTTCGATGTTCATCCGAGCGAGCGCGGCAAATGCTTGAGTGCCGCGCCCGCTTTCAATGAGTAGCTTTAAGTCCGCAGGCTCGTCAATGTCTAGCGCGATGCGCGGGTTGTGGGCGATGACACATTCTATGCCTACACGAGCGGCTTCCGCTTTGTGCAGCGCGAGCGAGTTCGGGCCGAAGCGCGACGGAAACAGAGCGGGCGGCGTGCGGATTATCGAGTTCGTGCCCGTGCCTTCGCGCGAAGGCACGATGAGAGCAGACGGAGCGCGCAGCTCTTTAGAAATAAGCTCGTCAATATCTTCCGCTTGAACCAGAGGGAGATCAGCCGGAAGCCGCATCACAAGGTCAAAGCCTCGTTCGGCAAGCACGCGCGAAGCCCAGTCAACCGACGCGCTCTCGGACTGCTGCGACTGTTCGATGAGCACATCCCATCCAAGTTGTTCGGCACGTTCGATGGCTGGCCCGTAGCTTGTGGCTATCACGACTCGATCAGGTTTCGTAGCAATGGCGGCGGCTCGGCTGACATCCTCGAACATTGCCCACGCAAGCAGTCGCCTTTCATCAGGCGAGAGAGTCTGGCTCAAGCGCGTCTTTGCATTCGCAGGGTCTTTGATTGGAATCAACAGGGCTTTCATAGAAGATCGAATTCAGAGCTGAAAGTAAATCCCGATAGCGGCCTTCAGGCTGCTTCCCCGAAGGGCACATAGGCCAGCCGTTCTACGGCTGGTTACTGGGGCGGGCAGGTTTTTCAAAGGGCGTTTCAACGTCCTTCTCGATTCGGCTTTAGCCAGTAATGCCTAAGGCTAAAGCCGCACGAGCAAGCACGCTAAAGCGCGCTGATAGATCATCTGCCGCCACACAACCAGCGCTAGAAGCGCTGGCCTATATGCCCTCCGGGAAAGCCCGATAAATCGGGCTAAGTCGCTACGATTCAAATTTCATAATTTAAAACTGTCCTTGCGAGGCGTTGTTTGTCTTCGAGCGTGTTCATCACAGTGTCTGCCACCACAACGCGCAAACCGAGTTCTTCGATTTCAGGTTTGATCGCTCGGTCAACTTCATCAAGCACGAACAGATCAACGAAGTCTCGATAGATGGAAGCTACTCCGCGCGCCGATACTTCGTGGCCCAGGTCGCGCAGCATATCAGCCGCAGGGCCTTTCAGCGCGCGGCCTCCGATGATCGGCGTTATGGCAATGACGGGAGCGCGTGTTTCCTTCATCGCATCACGCACGCCCGGCACATTCAGTATAGGATTGATGCTGATGAAAGGATTGCTCGGACAAATGATTACCGCATCGGCTTCGAGTATCGCGCTCCGAACGCCCGGAGCAGGCGCGGCTGATTCTATACGCTCGAAGCGAATTTCATGCACTTGCGGCTCGCACCTGCGGCGCACGAAATATTCTTGAAAGTGCATCTCGCCTTCGCTTGTCACGACTCGCGTAGGAGTGTAGTCGTTCGTCATCGGCAATATCACAGATGATACGCCGAGCGAGCGGCGCACGTGATCCGTGACTTCACTGAGCGTGCGCCCTTTTTGCAATTGCTCGGTGCGATAGATGTGCGTCGCAAGATCGCGGTCGCCCAGATTGAACCACCGCGACTCGCCGTAGCGCGCAATCCACTCAAGCGCGGAAAACGTGTCGCCCGCGATGCCCCACCCGGTCGTTTCGTTGATGACTCCTGCCAGCGTGTAGGTAAGTGTGTCTATGTCGGGCGAGATTCTGAGTCCGAATAACTCGATGTCGTCGCCCGTGTTGGCGATGATAGTCACGTCTTCCGGCGGCAGAACTCGCGCAAGCCCGAGAAGGAATTTTGCTGCGCCGATGCCGCCCGCTAACGCTGTGATTTTCATGATTGATATAGTCCGGCTATTTCAAATGTAAGTTGAAGGTTGCCATCTGAGCCGGTGGGTGTCAACGCCCCGACTGTTATCAAAGACGTGTGCAAACAACAAGCCCATGCCAAAGAGACAAGCACTCTTTGACATGGGCTGTTTGGTTGAGTTCGGACGAACTACGCTTCCAGAAAAACTGGAAGATTACTTACTTGGAATTAACACCGTGTCTATTGCGTGAATCACCCCGTTTGATGCGGCTATGTCCGGCTGAACGACCTTCGCGTTTTCAATCGTAACTTTGTCCCCGGCTGCCGTAATCTTTAAGGCAGAACCGTCCATAGTTTTGGCCGACTGCATCGCCGCTACATCTTTTGCCGTCACCTTGCCGAACACCACGTGATGCAACAGCAGTTTTTTCAGTTCTTCCTTGTTGCTCATCAACGAATCGAGCGTTCCGGCTGGCAATTTGGCAAAGGCTTCGTCGGTCGGGGCGAATATGGTATATGGCCCCGCATCTTTCAGCGTGTCGGTCAGACCTGCCGCTTCTACTGCTTTTGCAAACGTCGTTAAATTTGTCGCCGCTTTCGTCGTCTCTATGATGTTCATCGTCGGCGCGGGCGGACTTTTGGCTTCTTTTGTTGGTAATGGCTCTTGCGCAAATACTGCTATAGCCGTCACAGCCGTCGTCACCGCAAGGAAAAGAAAACTTAGATTTCTCAACTTCATTCTCATTGTTTCACTCCTGCTTGGAATTTTGAGGCCGTGCTACGGCCTGTGTTTGAATAGCGTCCTCCTTGCCGAGAACACGGAAAAAGGCCCATCGCTCTTTCACTGATGAAAAGCAGAGCTATCTTTAGCCGCCGTAGGCGTGAACAATATTCGGCGGCGCTCAGGCACATTGGCCCTATACGTGTTCTATTTCTGATTAATAACTTTTGCAATAGGCGTGCCGACACAGTAATGGCTCTTGAACGGCTGTAGGCTTCTTGATGGGCGAAAGCAGGTCAAAGATTACAAGTTTAGTATGTAAGTTTTACCCCTGCGCTAGGCCTTTCATGGCTTAATTGAATACTTAATCAGGTCGAATTCACGTTAAAGCTATTCGTAACGCAAAGCCACACCCGGGTCCACGCGCGCCGCTCTTCTGGCAGGGAGATAGCCAGCAAAAATTGCTACGGCCAGCATCACCATTACGGCTATTGCGATTGTCACAGGGTCGGTCGGCGTAAGCCCGAACAGCATGCTTGAAATCAATTTTGTGGTCGCAAGCGCAGCGGGCACTCCTACAACCACGCCTGTCAGTACGAGCAACAATGTCTCTTTTAACACGAGCCACAGAACATTGCCGGGACGCGCGCCCAGCGCCATGCGGATGCCTATCTCTTGAGTTCGGCGCGCTACGCCATAAGACATTATTCCGTAAAGGCCGATGCAGGCTAAAAGCAAAGCGAGCAGTCCGAAGCCGGTAGAGAGCGTCGCAAACAAACGCTCTTCGGCGAGCGCCCTGTTTATCTGCTCGACCTGCGTTCTGACATCAAACAGCGGAAGATTGCCGTCTATCGCCTGCACGGCTTGTCTCAGGCTTGCGACCGTTTCAGTCGGGTCACCCGTAGAGCGCACTTCAAAATTCATGCGGCCCAGGTCTTCATCCTGGTTATAAGGGATGTAGGCGGTAGGCTGTATCTCTTTTCGCAGGCTATCGTTTTTCGCGTCTCTGACCACGCCCACGACTTCAACCTTTCCTTCTTTATTATCCGAGCCGAAGCTGAATCGTTTGCCTGTAGGATTCTCTTCATGAAAATAAGTGCGCGCCATCGTCTGATTGATGACTGCTACTTTTGCAGATTTCGCGTTATCCTGCGGGCCGAGTTTGCGGCCTGCGAGCAGCGATATTTCCATCGCGTCGAAAAAATCGCCTCCGATGAAGTGCAGCCACACGTGCATGTTTTCGCCCGACGACGGAGTGTATCCCGGCAGAGATATGTTCGTAGTAGACGAGCCGCCGCCAATCAAATTCTGGTAGGACATGCCAACAGAGCGAACGCCGGGCACAGCCCGAACGCGCTCTGTTATCCGGTCGTAGAGGCTCACAAGCCGCTCGCCTCTGTATCCATTCAGCGTCGGATCAATCTTGAAGAGCAAAACATTATTGGGATTGAATCCCAGATCAACGCGCTCCAGGTTCTGAAGCGTGCGAATGAAGAGTCCAGCCCCTATCATCAACAACAACGAGAGCGCGACCTGCACGACGACAAGCGCCTTGCTCAAACTCAAACGACGCCTGCCGCGATACTGATTGCCATCAGTGTTTTTGAGCGCGGAAGTCAGGTCTGTGCGCGTGGCTCGAAATGCGGGCGCAAGCCCGAACAGAATTCCAGTAAGCAGAGAGACTGCAAGCGTGAAGGCAAGAACGCGAACGTCGGTTGTGAGGTCAAGAGCGAAAGCGTTTGAACCCGAAGGCAAAAGCGATACGATGAGGTCTTTGCCCCAAAAGGATAACAACAATCCGAGCAGTCCGCCTATACTTGCAAGGAGAATGCTTTCTGTAAGAAGCTGCCTTATCAATCGCCATCGGCTCGCGCCCAGAGCCAGTCGCACGGCAATCTCTTTCTGCCTTGAGGCGGCTCGCGCAAGCAAGTGGTTCGCTATGTTGGCGCAAGCGATCAACAGCACAAGCCCGACCACAAACATCAGAATCAAGAGCGGCTCTGAATACTCCTGGCGATCTTCGGAAAGCCCCTGACCGCCGGGCTTCACTTCAAGCTGCGGGATGTCGTGATCTTTATTTTGCGAGAGCTTCGCATCGCTCGACAGGCTCTGTTGAAATATCACGTCGAGGTCTGCGCGCGCCTGTTGTTCTGTTACTCCGGGCTTGAGCCGCCCGATCATTTGCAGCCACCAGTAATCGGAATCTTTGAGCAGAGAGCCGCGCGGCCTGACTAGAGCTTGCATAGCCATAGGGATAGTGATTTCGGGCGTGGTTCCGATTTGAAGAGTGCCCGAAAATTTGGGCGGCGCGATTCCGATGATCGTAAAATGATTGCCGTTGAGATTGATGTCTTGGCCAACCGCAGAAAGATCTCGCCCAAAGCGGCGAGTCCAGTAGCCGTAGCTAATGACTGCGACCGGAGGGGCGATTGTGTCGTCGTCTTCATTAGTGATGGCGCGGCCTGCGATGGCCTGAACGCCGAGCCCGTCGTAATAACCGCCGGAAACAAGCTGGCCGCTTGCAAGTTCGGCCTGCCCGTCTATGCTCACATTCAAACGGCCAAGCTCTGCAAACGCGAACAGGTCGGAAAGCGACTGGTTGCGGTCGCGCAATTGCTCGAAGATCGGATAAGAGAAAGACGTGCTGGTCGTCTGCCCGGTAATGGGGTCTCTGGATGTATACCCTTGGAGCGAACCCATAATCGGCTTCGGCCCGCTGACCCAATCGAGAAGCACAAGCTGTTCAGGACGATGGACAGGAAGCATCTTCAGCAGCATCGCATCAACAAGGCTGAACATAGCCGTGTTAGCTCCGATGCCGAGCGCGAGCGATAACACAGCTACAGCAGTGACAACCGGATTTTTAATCAGCATCCTTATTCCGTATCGCAAGTCTTGAAACATATCTTCCTCCAATCGCCATTCGTTGCTTTTCAAGAGAGACTGCGTATGTAGTTCATCAGGTGATTGCGAACCAGCTTTTCAAACTGAGCTTCGCCTTCATAGGGCCACCACAATCCTTCTTTGGGAAACCTGTCTCTGAATTCAAGCACCTGTCCCCATTGCTCGACTTCTGTCTTTGACTTTGGCGCATAGGATTTCTGGTTGAAATATACGAAGATTTGCGGACTCTGTTTTTCTTTCCATGTTTCGTAAGCCAGATTGAATTCATGTTCAGTGCCCGTTTTGCCGTCTGCCGTTGGAGTGCCGAAACGTTTCCAGAAGATGCCTATCAGCAAGTCGCAGTCAATGATTGTCAGAATCGGGTCAATTAACCCCTGCGGCCCTTCCGTATGAAAGCCCGGATACGTATCGGTCTCCCATCGCGATAAGACAAGATGCAATCCAAGATCAGCAATGTAACGATTGACTTCCTCGATAACCGATGGCAACGCATCGCGTTCGGCTTGGACATCACCAGGCGAGGCAACCACGACGTGGAGAATTCGCGTTGATATTTTAGATTGAATCAATTCAGGTCTATGTTGCGAGAATCCCCGTTCGGTTGAGTCGTGCTCACGGCGCTGCATTCGGATACTCAAATCTTCAACCCCATCGAGCAAGTCTCTGACAGAGACCTTTTTTCGCAGTTTGGGAATGACGATTTCGGCTTCTTTCATCTCTTCATGAGCGAGTAGTTCTTCGTAGGAGACTAGCACTTGCGGGGAGCCGGGAACGGGAATCATCTGTTCGATCCCAATTTTGAAGTTGCTGTTGATTCCATCAAAGGCCGAGCGAATCACTGCGAGAAAAGCGCGACGGGTCTGTTCTCTGCCGATAACTGAGATAAATATTTTCCGGTCCACCAGATCGGCTTTGATCTTGGCCCGATTCTTGTCGCCCTTGTTTTGCAGGAAGACGCCGTTCTTCCAGTAATACTGTTTGGTGATGTACTGGTTCATTCGCACGATGAAACGCGAGATGACGGCATCAGGCAGCGTCTCGTAATGATATTGAAACTTCAGCGCGTCCGTGTCGTCCCACGGGATGTCCAGTTCGTTGTCGTGCAGATGGCGCGGGATCAGGTAATGGCCCGGTCGGTCTGTGAACTCGAAGCACAACTGGAAATGCTCCATCACTTTAATCAGCCGCTCGTGCGTGTAGGATGGATAGCGGTCTTTAGCATTCGGCAAGCCAGCCAGAATACTACTCACGTCTTTTAAATCGAACTGCCCTTGATCTTTAACCAACTGCGCCGAAGTCAGCAACCCATAAACACCCTGCGTCACCCAGCGCGGATTGAGCACCTGCATGTCGCCTGGAAAGCGAATGACAATGCCCAGATCATGCAGCAGACCGAGCAAAGATTGGCGGATATCCAGGTCATTCAATTTCTCGTCATCACAGATTTCCAGATACTTTTCGATAGGAATGTAATCAGCCTTTATATCTCTCAGTCGTCGTTTAATGGCGAGCCATTCGCGCGGCCAGATGTCATGCACATGCTTCAACTGTTCGACTTCGCGAGCAATTACCTCTTTCAATTCTGAAATGCCATGGCCCGTCAGGCATGAGGTTTCAATAAAATCCTTGATATTGTATTTCGCCTGCAAAGCTTTGCGATCAAGATTGAGCGGGCGCTGGCCTTTCAACTGGTCTATCTGGTTGATGACGACGATAATGGGTGAATCCCCACCGAAACTTTCAATAAGTTTCAGCCAGTATTCGATATTGCTGAGTTGATCGCCTTTGCGAGCATCCACCACAAGCAGATAAAGACTGCGCGTGGTCAGAAAGAACTGGTGTGTTGAATGCTGAATCTCCTGCCCACCAAAATCCCAGATGTTTAATTTTACCGGCTCACCCTCGCCTTTAACCTCGCTCTGAACGACCTTCATCTCGTCACTGATCTCAACGCCAAGCGTTGTCTCTTTCTGCGGATTGAATGTGCCGTAAATCAATTGATCGACCACCGAGCTTTTGCCTACCTTGCCGTCTCCGACCACCAGCATCTTCGCCTCGTTCAACGGCTCGCCGCTCTTTAATCCGGCAATTGCAGCAAAGATCGCTTTTACGTTGTATGTATTGGCCAGCGTTTCGGGCGGAATAAGCAGTGAGTTTCCTCTGAGGTTGAGGGTGGTCAGCTTGGCCAGCTTGGTGATCTCAGGCGGCACGCTCGCTATTTGATTTTCGCCGAGGTTGAGGCTAGTCAGCTTGGTCAGCTCGGTTATTTCCGGCGGCACATTCGTAAGTTGATTCCCACTGAAGTAGAGGATGATCAGCTTGGTCAGCTTGGCGATTTCCGGCGGCACACTCGTAAGTTCATTGTTGCTGAGGTTGAGGCTAGTCAGGTTGATCAGCTTGGTGATCTCAGGCGGCACACTCGTAAATTGATTTCCTCTGAGGTTGAGGCTAGTCAGGTTGGTCAGCTTGACGATTTCCGGCGGCACACTCGTAAGTTGATTCCCACTGAAGTAGAGGATGATCAGCTTGGTCAGCTTGGCGATTTCCGGCGGCACACTCGTAAGTTCATTGTAGCTAAGGTCGAGGCGAATCAGGTTGGTCAGCTCGGTTATTTCTGGCGGTACACTCGCCAGCTGATTTCCGCCGAGGTTGAGGGTGGTCAGATCGGTCAACTCGGCGATTTCCGGCGGCACACTCGTAAGTTGATTGTTGCTGAGGTTGAGGGTGGTCAGGTTGGTCAGCTTGGCGATTTCCGGCGGCACACTCGTAAGTTGATTTTCTCTGAGGTCGAGGCGAGTCAGGTTGGTCAGCTTGGCGATTTCCGGCGGCACACTCGTAAGTTGATTGTTGCTGAGGTTGAGGATGGTCAGCTTGGTCAGCTCGGTTATTTCCGGCGGCACATTTGTCAGTTGATTTTCTCTGAGGTGGAGGATGGTCAGCTTGGTCAGCTTGGCGATTTCCGGCGGCACACTCGTAAGTTGATTGTTGCTGAGGTCGAGGCGAATCAGGTTGGTCAGCTCGGTTATTTCTGGCGGTACACTCGCCAGCTGATTTCCGCCGAGGTTGAGGGTGGTCAGCTTGGTCAGCTCGGCGATTTCCGGCGGCAAGCTCGTAAGTTGATTTCCGCCGAGGTCAAATTCCCTCCGGCCTGCCTTTGCTGCTTGTTCGATGCGTTCGAGAACTTTCTGATTGTCGGCCATGATGTCCTCTTTTGCTGAAAGGTAGATGGATACTACTTCGGCAGGGTGCGAGATTACAATCTTTTCTGTTGTAAATACAAGGGCAGGATTAAGCAGGCAAGCAGTAAGGCACGATCAAGACTTTATCAGTTAGTGGTTAGGGCGAGCCTCGTTATTCTTTATGCTTCGCTTTATTCGTAACGCAGTGCGATCATTGGGTCAACTTTTGTTGCTCGTCGCGCGGGTATCCAACAGGCCAGCAGTGCTGTGACGACTAACAATAGCGCGATGAATGCGAATGTCGCCGGGTCGCTGGCGTCAACGCCGAAAAGCAGGCTCCTCATCAATCGAGTAACAACGAGCGATGCTATCAGCCCTATGCCCACGCCGATCAACACCAGTCTCATTCCGTAACCGATGACCAGCTTGAACACATCATTAGCTTTTGCCCCTAACGCTAAACGAATGCCCATCTCGTGCGTGCGCTCTGTGACCGACCACGATATAACGCCGTAAATTCCGATTGTCGCAAGCAACAACGCTATCAGCGCAAACAAGCCCGTCAGCGTTGCCGACAACCGCCTTTTGGCCAGCGATGCCGAAAGCGCTTCGTCCATTGTCTGTATTTGATAAACGGGCTGTTGGCTGTCTGTTGCTCGCACGGCCTGTCGCACGGAGGCTGCAACACCGGCAGGCTCGCCTGTTGTGCGAATCATCAGTAGTTGCTGGTTGTTGAAACCGGGATAATAAATCTCCGGCTCGACCGGCGCATCAAGGCCCAAGTCTTTGACATCAGCCACAACGCCGATGATCGGTATCACGGTTGGAGTCGGACTGAGCACGCCCATCACGATCTTTTTGCCGATAGGGTCTTCGCTCGGAAAATAGCGGCGCACAAAAGTTTCATTGATGATGTAGAAAGTCCGGTCATTCGCAATATCGTCTTCCGCGAAGTTGCGCCCCGATCTGAGCGCGATTTTCATCACATCGAAATAATGCGGGCTGATGCCGCGAATCTGCGCTACTGGAAACTGTCCCGGCTCAGGCGGCGGTGCGCCTTCAATGGCAAAACGCGTCTTGGCATTTGATGAAGCCAGCGGGAAGTTGTCAATCGTTGCCGCTTGATCTACGCCGGGCAGCGCGGCGACATTTGCCAGAAGCCGCTGATTAAAATCTTTCACCTGACTGTACTGCTGATACTTCGTGGCGGGCAGCGCGAGTTGCGCGCTCAACAGATGGTCGCTGCGAAAGCCCGGATCAACCTGCATCAGTCGCTGGAAACTCCTGACCAGCAGCCCCGCGCCTATCAGCGTTACCATTGCCAGAGCGATTTCGGCAATCACTAGCGTTCGAGCGGCGCGTCGTCGCGCTCTTCCTGCGCTAGCCTTTCCGCTCTCTTTCAGGGCTTGATTTAAATTGAGCCGCGATAACTGAAGGCCGGGAATCATGCCAAACATAATTCCAGCCGACATCGCCGTGAGCAGCGTGAAGCCGAGGACGCGCATATCAATGCTAATATTCTTCAGTCCCGGTATTTGATCGGGCACCAGGTTTGGCAGCACAGCCCGCAATAACGGGGCGGCCCACATTGCCAGCAACAATCCGCAAACGCCGCCGAGCAATGCCAGCATCAGGCTTTCAGTCAAGAACTGCCGAAACAATCGCCAGTGCCCAGCGCCCAGTGCCGCGCGCAATGCAACTTCTTTTTGTCGCGAGGCCGCGCGCGCCAGCAAAAGATTTGAAACATTGACGCAGGTAATCAACAACACCATCCCGACCGTGCCGAATAGCGCGAGCAGCGCCGGTCTCACATTGCCCGTCATTTGCTCGTGCAACAAAGTCAATCGAACGCCGATGGTTTTGTTGGTTTCCGGATAAGCCTGTTGAAGTCGCCCGGCGATTGACTCCATCTCTGTGCGAGCCTGCTCTAGAGTCACGCCGGGTTTAAGCCGCCCGACGACTTCCAATGTGTGATACACACGGTTGTTGATCTCTTCCGGCCTGAGGCGCGAGATCGGCAGCCAGACATCTGTTTCCAAAGGCAATTGTGCGCCTTCGGGCATCACGCCGATGACCGTGTGACTTTCGTCATTGAGCCGAACCTGGCTGCCCGTCAGATTCGGCTCGGCTGCAAACCGCCGCTGCCACAGGTCGTAGCTGATAATTACGACGCGGTCGCTTCCCGTTTGCTCTTCTTCCGGCAGAAAGTTGCGGCCAAGCGCGGGGCTTGTGCCGAGCAGTGGAAAGAAATTCTGTGTAATACAAGTTCCCTGTAGCTGTTCCGGCTCGCCTGCGTCAGTGAGAACCAGATTACGCATGCTTTTGAACGAGTAAGCCGCCATTGCCTCAAATGACTGCGCCTGTTGCTGCCAGTCTTTGAAGTCAGGTGTGGCAACCTGCAATCTTGGCAATTCAGGATGAGTCTCCGCAATCGTCACCAGCCGTGCGGAATCATTGAATGGCAGGTCGCGCAACAGGACGGAGTTTACGACGCTAAAAACTGCTGTGTTCGCGCCGATGCCTAAAGCGAGTGTGAGAATTGCTACGAAAGCGAAAACAGGTTTTTTCAGTAACATTCGCAATCCGAAACGCAAATCCTGAATCATTTCATCCTCCAATCGCTCTCGCTGAAACCAGAGCGCATCCCAGAACGCTCCGAGGCTGCGACGCAATAGATCGAGCTTTCTGCCCCAATCAAGCTTCTCCCAATCGGCGAGCATCGCTTCGCGGTAGCACAATTCGGCTTCCCACTCCTGTCGCCAGTCACCGCGCAAGCGTTGCGGGACGATCAGCCCGATCAATCTAATCAGCCAGAGGTGCGGTCTCACATCAAGCCTCGGATCACTCGTAACGCAGTGCGACCATCGGGTCTACATTTGCGGCTCGCCGCGCAGGCAGATAGCAGGCCAGTAATGCCACCGCAGCCAGTATCAGTAAGGCGATTGCAAACGTCGCCGGATCAACCGCGCTCACGCCGAACAGCAAACTCTTTATCAATCGCGTCAACGCCAGCGCCGTTGCCAAACCGATTGCAAGCCCTGTGAGCGTCAGCAGAATTCCCCGCCTCATCACCAGTTTCAAGACGTCCGTTTTTTGCGCGCCTAACGCCATGCGAACGCCGATTTCGTGCGTGCGTCTTGAGATCGAATAAGACATAACGCCGTAGATTCCAATCGCAGCAAGCACAAGCGCCAGCAATCCGAAGCCGCCCAGTACCGAAGCCGTTATGCGCGCCGGAAGCAAAGGCAGACTCATCCGCTCGACCAGCGTGCTGCTCGTAACAGGCAGATGTGAATCGAGTTGCTGCACCTCGCGGCGAACGGCGGCGAGCAGTTGCCCTGCTTCGGCTTCGGTGCGAACGATTACAGTTGTTGACCCGGAGTAAGATTGCCATATCGGGCGATAGACAAATGGTCTCTGGTCTTCGTTCAATCCTGCGTACTTGCCGTCCTCGGCCACCCCTATGACTTGCCTCATCGGCGCATTCGGTTCGCCCAGACTGAAACGCTTGCCTATGGGGTCTTCGCCCGGCCAGAAACGGCGCGCGAAAGTTTCATTGACGATGGCTACGCTAACCGCTTTGTCGTCATCCTGCTCAGTGAAATCGCGCCCTTGAACGAGGCGCGTGTCCATCGCCTGTAAATACCCTGGACTGACGCGGCTGTACAGCGCCACAGGCGTATTTGCGGTGCGCTCTAATGGTTGGCCTTCGATGAAAATCGTGGTTCTTGAAAAATGAAGATCAACAGGAACCAGATCAGCGATTCCAGTCGATTGCACACCGGGCAACGTGCGCACGCGCTCAAGCAATCGTTTCTGAAACTCTTTGCCCTGCGCGCTATCGTATCCTTGCAATCGCAAATCGAATGACATTTCTACGGCATTCTGCGGATTGAAACCGAGCTTGAGGGTTTGCGCCTGCTGCAACGCGCGCAGCATCAACCCGCCGCCGATCAACAAGACGAGCGACAACGCAACCTGAAAGATTATCAATCCGCTTTTTAACCACGAGCGCCCGTGACCGCCGAATGAAACATCGTCCTTTAACGCCGACACCAGATCGGTCTTTGTCGCTTGTAACGCTGGCAGCAGCCCGAAGAGCACGCCGGTCACAAACGAGAGCACGCCTGTGAATATCAGCACCCGATAATCAATTTGCAGGTCAATCACCACAGGCATGTTCATCGGCATTTTGATCGCCGATGCAAGCTTTACAAGCCACGAGGCCAGTAGCAATCCCAGCAGCCCGCCGCCAAGTGCTAACAGAACGCTTTCAGTCAACAACTGCCGGATCAAACGCAAACGACTCGCGCCGACAGCCAGACGCACAGCTATCTCGCGGCGTCGTTCGGTCGCGCGGGCAAGCAACAGGTTCGCGAGATTGGTGCAGGCCAGCAACAACACCAAGCCGACCACGACCATCAACACGCCGATGAACCCCATCACGGGGCCGCGCATCGCGCCGCCGATCATGCCGGGAGGTGAAAGCGTGACTCGCTTACCTTCGTTGACATCGGGAAACTCGCGAGCCAGTTCCAAAGCAATCGTGTTGATCGAAGCCTGCGCCTGATCCATGCTGACGCCGGGTTTGAGACGGCCCTGCACGAAAATACTTTCAGCGTCTCGACGTTCGAGCCCGTTCGAGCCGACCTCGACTTGCGACTGCATCGCCATCGGAAACCACATCTGCGGAGCCGAGATGATTTCAGTGCCATAGAAATCTCGCGGCGCAACGCCGATAACCGTGTAGCCGCGACCGTTCACAATCACATCCCGGCCAATGATGTCCGGCGTGCCGCCGAACCGCTGTTGCCAGTATTTGTAGCTCACGACCGTTACAGGATGCGCGCCCGGCGCTCGGTCATCGTCCGGTGAAATCACTCGCCCCAGCGCGGGCGTAACGCCCAACACCTCGAAGTAATTGCCCGTGACCACATAACCCCACAGCCTTTCATTTACGCCATCGTAGCTCAGACTCAGCGGCGCGTATTGATAAGCGATGAGGCCGGAAAACACATCGTTCTTATCGCGAAAGTCTTTGTAGTTCGGATACGAGAAAGCGGGAAACATCCCCCTCCCCACCGAATTGTTGAGCGATATAAGTTGCTCAGGCTTCTCGATGGGCAACGGTTGCAGCATGACTTTATTAATGAGACTGAAGATAGCCGTGTTCGCTCCCGTACCAAGCGCAAGCGACAATACGGCTACAACAGTGAAACCGAAATTCTTGATTAGCATCCGCATGCCAAATCGCAGGTCTTGAATCATTTCATCCTCCCATCGGTATGATTGAAACCAAAGCGCATCCCAGAACGCTCCCAGGCTGCGGCGCAGCAAATAAAGTTTCCCTTTCCAGTTAAGCTTGTCCCAATCGGCTAGCATCGCTTCGCGATGTCTGAGCTCGGCTTCCCACTCCTGCTTCCAATCAGCGCGCAAACGGCGCGGCACGATCAGGCCGATAAGCCTGATAAGTCTGAAGCCTTGTTTCTTTGCTCGGTCATGCTCAGGCATCCTTCAGCCGCCTTATTCGTAACGTAACGCTACCATCGGATCAACGCGCGCCGCACGTCGCGCAGGCAAGTAACCCGCTACGAGCGCCACCGCCAGCATCAGCAACGTCGCGAGGCCGAGGGAAACGGCATCAGTCGGCGTCAGGCCGTAAAGCAGCGTTTCAGTCAATCGGGTTGCAAAGTAGACAACGGGCAATCCCACGGCCACGCCAACCAGCACCAGCAACAATGCCTCACGCAAAACCAGCCAGAGCACATCGCGCGTTTTGGCTCCGAGCGCCATACGAATCCCTATCTCGTTCGTCCGGCTGGCGACGCTGTAAGAGAGAATGCCGTACAGTCCTATCGAGACCAGCAGCAGCGCCAGCAGTCCGAAGAAGCCGGAGAGCGTAGCCATCAAGCGTTCGCGAAGGATGGACGCTTCGATCATAGTTTTGAATCCCTGGAAACTAATGTTGATGGCCGGATTGATCTCGGAGAGGACGTGCTTGACCGCCGCAGTGATTTCGGTCTGAGGCAGGCTTGACCGGATCAGAAACTGTCCGCCAGGTGTGGGGCGCGGGTCTTGCGAACTGGCGAGAAAAGCAATAGGAGCAAGCTCCTCGCGCAATTCCTGATATTTGGTGTCTTTGACCAGGCCGACAATTTCATAAAGCGTCTCCGGGTCGTTGGGCGTCGCCTCGATCCAGAACCGTTGGCCGATGGGGTTCGACCCATTCAAAAACTGACGGGCGAAGGTTTCGTTCACTACGGCTACTTTGGTCGCGTTTGCCGTGTCACGCTCATCGAACTCGCGCCCGGCCAGCAGCGGCGTGCGCAGCGTTTTGAAGTAATCCGAGCCTACTCGGCTGAAAGCTGTATTCATCTTCTGCTCTGCATCCCCGCCATCCAGCCAGATATCGTTGCCCATTGCGCTGCCGCTGAGCGGAACCAGATTCGCGTCAGCAGCGGCTTCCACCCCCGGAATCGCCTTGATTCGGTCGAGCAGTTCACGTCTGAAAGCCAGGCGGCGTTCGGGCGGGAGGTTCAGCCGCCCAAAGCCTGCGCGCGTAATCAAAATCCCTTCCTGCCGGAAACCCGTGTCCACCATCAACAGCTTGTTCAGGCTGCGCGTGAACAGAAATGCGCCCGCCACAAGCACGAGCGAGAGGGCGACTTGCAAGACCACCAGCGCGCGCCGCAAACTGGATCGTTCACGCCCTGCCGTCATCCCACGCCCGCCCGCCTTCATCGCTGCGGCAGGCTCAATCCGCGTCGCACGAATGGCAGGAGCCAGACCAAACAGAATACAGGTCAGGACAGCCATCCCGGCGGTGAAACCGAGCACGCGCCAATCCACAACTAAGTCCAGGAAGATCGTGTCTCCACCAGTGCTGAGGAACGAAACGAGGAATCGGCTCAACCCCTGCGCCAGCAACGCGCCCAACCCTGCACCCACCGCCGCCAGCAGCAGACTTTCGGCCAGCAATTGACGGATGAGTCGCCCGCGCCAGGCTCCCAGAGCCTGACGCACAGCCATCTCACGTTCCCGCACGCTTGCCCGCGCCAGCAGTAGATTCGCCAGATTGGCGCAGGCGATCAGCAGCACCAGCCCGGCAATTGCCAGCAACAGCCAGAGCGACCGCTCGTACTGTTCGCGCACCGCCGAATAACCTCCACCTGCCGGGACAGCTTCCAGCTTGAACCCCAGATAATTATTCACACTGACGGGCGGGTAATTCGCTGGCAGCGTCTTCTCAAACAGGCTGGGCGAAATAGCCTGCAACTGGGCCGTCGCCTGTTCCAGCGACAAGCCCGGTTTCAGACGACCAGTAATCATCAGCCACCAATTGGTGCCGGAGTCGAGCCGGTGATTCTTGCCGCTGGTGATCGCTTCGGCGCAGATTGGCAGCGCCACGTCGAAAGACCGCCCAACCTCTAACCCAAAGAAATTCGCAGGCGTGACGCCTATGATTTCGAACGGTTGATCGGAGAGTGTGAGCTTACGTCCGATGACGCCGGCGTCTCCGCTATACTCCCGCTGCCAGAACGCGTAGCTGATGACGACGCCCGGCGCACTGCACCCGCGCTGATCATCCGCCGCCTCAAAAACGCGGCCCAGGACTGGTTGAATGCCAAGCACATTGAAAAAGCTTCCGCTCACCCAGAGCGCCTGCGCGGGGCGCACTTCGCCCCCCTGCGCGAGATTGAAGCCGCCCGCCCCCCAGGCGCAGAGACCGGAAAAAGCTTGCTGCTGATCTTTGATCTGCTCCCAAATCGGATTGGTGACTGCCGAATACTGAGAGCTGAAGTTCCCACGCGCTCCCGTCATATCCGCGATGCGCACTTCGGCCAATTCCTGCGGAGCCTTGACCGGCAGCGTGCGCAAACGCACCGCGTCGAGCAATTGAAAAATAGCCGTATTCGCGCCGATGCCTAAAGCGAGCGACAGCACGGCCACCGCTGTAAAGAGCGGATTCTTCCGCAACATTCGCGCTCCAAAACGCAGGTCTTGAATCATTTCATCCTCCCATCGGTAAGACTGATACCACAGCGCATCCCAAAACGCCCCCAGACTGCGGCGTATCAGACTCAGCTTCCCGCGCCAGTTCAGCTTTTCCCACTCTTCGAGCATTGCTTCGCGATGCTTGCAGTTCGGCTTCCCACTCCTGCCGCCAGTCAGCGCGCAACCTTCGAGGCACGATTAGGCCAATGAATCTGATCAGCCAGAGATGAGCTTTCATAATCTCTTTACATCACTCGCATCGCAACGCGACCATCGGGTCTGTTTTCGTTGCTCGACGTGCAGGTATCCAACAGGCCACGAACGCTACGCCGATTAGCAGCAAAGCAATCAGCGCAAACGTCAACGGGTCGGTAGCAGACACGCCGAACAATAATTTTTCGATCAATCGCATCAACGCCAGTGAAGCGACCAGACCAATCACTACGCCCAGCATGACCAGACGCATTCCCTGCCCGATGATGAGTTTCAGAATATCTCGGCCTTGCGCGCCCAACGCTATGCGAATGCCTAATTCTCCTGTGCGCTGCGCGACTGCGTAAGCTACGACCCCATAAACTCCGACGGCTGCCAGCAACAACGCGAGCGCCGACAACCACCCCAACGTCACTGTGCTGAAACGTGGGCGAGCCATGTTCGTGCTGACAAGCTGCTCCATCGTAGCTACGCTGGCGACAGCTTGATTTTGATCGAGCGCAGCGACTTCGCGGCGAACAGTTGCAAGGAAGTTTGTCGGATCAGTCTCTGTGCGCAGGGCGAAATGATTGACGAATCCCGTCCGCCACTGAGCCAGGGGCACATAAAGATCAAAACGAACGTCTTGCAATTCGCGATAACGAACGTCGTTTGCAATGCCGATGATAATGCGCCACGGGCTGTCAGGCGACGATGTGCCGAGCTTGATTCGTTTGCCGAGCGGGTCAACATCATCCGCAAAAAGAGACTTTGCCATCGTCTCGCTGATGATGACTGAAAGCGGCATGTGCTCTGTGTCCTGATCCGTGAATTCGCGCCCGGCTTTGATGGGAATTCTGAACGTGCGGAAGAAATGCGGAGTGACGGCTTCAAAATTCGGCACGATGTTTTTTTGCGCTTCGGCGACGGATTGCCCTTCAAGCGTAAAGGGCACATCCCAGCCGACATGGCCTTCCATCGGGCGAATCAATACGGCGCTGGCCGCAATCACTCCGGGTTGCGCTTCGAGCCTGTCAATCAGTTGCCGGTAAAATTCACGCCGCGCCGCTGCCTGCCCATACCTTGCTCCTTTAGGATTCAATTGCATGGTCAACACGTTTTGCGGATCGAAGCCCAGGTTCACACGGTTCAGATTCACAAAGCTGCGAAGGATGAGCGTCGCGCCCGACAGCAGAACAATGGTGACGGCGACTTCGGCAACAATCAAAGCGCTACGCAGCCGCTTTCCTGTGCGTTCGCCCGACAGTTTGCTGCTGCCTTCGCTGAGAGTTTCGTTCAGATTGATTTTCGCCGCCGTGAGCGCGGGAAACAGGCCAAAGAAAAAGGCTGTCAGCAGTGTGATAAATAATCCAAATACCAACACGGTGAAATCGAGCCGGACATCTTCAATGCGCGGGATGTCTGCGGGGGCAACATAGACGAGCAAATCAATCAGCCAATTCGCCAGTAATACGCCGCCAGCGCCGCCGCAAATTGCAAGCGCCAGGCTTTCGCTCATCAATTGGCGAACGATACGCATGCGGCCTGCGCCTAGCGCCGCTCGCACGGCGAACTCTCTGCGCCGAGCGGTCGCGCGAGCCAATAGCAGGTTTGCGATATTGGCCGAAGCAATCAACAACAACATCGCCGTGGCCGCCAGCAACAACCAGAGCGCAGGTCGCGCATCTCCGAACAGATGAAAGGCGAGCGGAGTTATGACGGCGCGCTGGCCCTCGGCTTCGGTTTCGGGATGCTCTGCGGCGACATGCGCGATGATGGTATTTAATTCGGCTTCGGCCTGCTCAATCGTTACTCCTGCTTTCAGCCTGCCGACCGCTTGTAGAAATACTGCGTCACGGGATTCGATTGTGCGCGCGGGCATCGAAGTTCGGATCGGCAACCATAAATCAACGCCTTTCGGAAACTCGAACTTCGCAGGCATCACACCGATGATCATATAGCCCTGTTCCGCCAGCGTAACGAGTTGGCCGATGACGTTCGGGTCTGCATCGAACCGCTCGCGCCACAGGCGGTCGCTGATGACAACGACTTTTGCGCCATTCACCTGATCGTCGCTTTCGTTGAAGCCGCGACCGAGCGCGGGCGCTACGCCCAATATCGAGAAGAACTGCGAGGTGACTTTCGAGCTTTCAAGCTGCACAGCTTCACCTCT
Organism: Blastocatellia bacterium; assembly: GCA_963726785.1. Taxonomy (GTDB): domain Bacteria; phylum Acidobacteriota; class Blastocatellia; order UBA7656; family UBA7656; genus DATEKX01. The sequence goes on along the minus strand of CAVSDJ010000010.1, from coordinate 314,883 downwards.
GCCGGTCATCACATAACCGTAGCCATAGGTGGTTGTCGGCATCACGGCCATGCTTTCAAAGCTCTGGTTCTGGGCTTCCCAGTCCGCAAATTCAGCTACTGACAATTCAATAAAGGGGCTGCCGTCAATCGTGTCCTGCTTCCATGCCACAATCAGCCGCTCTTGTTCGGCGAACGGCAGCGGTCGCAGCAATACCGTGTGAACAACACTGAAGATCGCCGTATTGGCCCCGATGCCGAGCGCCAGTGTGAATACTGCAATAAGTGTAAACCCCGGTTTCTTCATCAACATCCGCATTCCGTATCGCAAGTCTTGAATCATCTCGTCCTCCCATCGGTATGACTGAAACCACAGCGCATCGGCAAACGCGCCCAGGCTGCGACGTGTCAAGCTGAACTTTCCGCGCCAGTCGAGATTCTCCCACTGTTCAAGCATCGCTTCACGATGCCTGAGTTCGGCTTCCCACTCCTGCCGCCAGTCAGCGCGTAACCTTCCAGGCACGATCACGCCAATCAGCGCGATCAACCAGAGGTGCGGTCTAAAGGTTTGCTTCTCAGTTCGATCAGACATAACGACTCATCCGCGCTGGGTGGTCGGTTTGATCTTGCGGGAAGCTTGCGGCAGAAGGCGGTCTAAAAACCTGTAGCGACTTACGGCTTCGGCCAGAGCATCTTTCCCATCTTTTGTGACTTCATAGTATTTGCGAGGCGGTCGCTGCTCCTGCTGTGCGACGGTCTGCTTCTCCCATTTGGAAACGACCAGTCCCATCTCTTCCAGCCTGCGCAGCGCCGGGTAGACCGTTCCGCTCGGCAAGCCTGTGATGTCCATTATGTCGAAGCCGTATTGGTAACCGTTCGCAGCCGCTTGCAGGATGACCGCCGCAGAATAAGAGAGATACGCTTTTGGGCTCATCAACGCTCCTTTCGGTATAGTTTTCTATTTGTATAGATTTCTACATAGGTTGTCAAGCAGCATAGTACATGAAAGATATTGGATTAATTGGAAGAAGCTATTGCAAGTTCAAGAAGTGAGTCGGGCCTTCCAACACTGGCTCTAACGGTTTTACGTTATGACTTGTTTACAGGCCCATCACGCGATAGCAAGCTGCCTTTATCTTATAACGGCGATTGATGCCGATGGCGAGCACGGTCATTCGCTCAAGCGTTCGCGCGCTGTAGAGCGTGCCTGCATCAACTGGGCGCAAGCCTTCAAGGTGAATCTTTCACTTCTTGTTTTGCATCGCACGGATACGTTTAAGTATTTGAGGCATCTGAGGCGATAGTGGTCTTTGCCCTTGATCGGTGAGAAAGTCTTCTATAGTCCAGCCTATTCTCCCTTGTATCGAAGAGCGCATATCATTCAAAGACGTTTTCAAATCATCCGAAGAGTCGGGATAAACCAAAGAGATCAGGTGATCAATTTCCTGATACCGCTCGATAGTAAAGATAGTATTTCGGGCCAGACTTCCCCCGTTCAACCAATCCTCTATAATGGGCTGGTAGAATTGAGATAACGAATCAACTCTACTTTGCACCGCAGTGTTCCCCTTATAGATTTCCATCAGTTCATCATGATGATCGGCAGCCATTTGCGATGTCTTGGCTTGAGTGGAATTCATCATTTCGGTTGAGACGAGAAAGTCGAAACATATTCCCATAAACGGGAAACAGGGCGGCAATGCATAGTAAATAATGAGCAAGCCGAGTACATCGCAGATTGTCAGGTTTCGTGTCACTTCCCCAAGAGCTAAAGAGGATTTCATCATGGAATCGCCCGGGCAGGTCACGTGTCATAGAACGAGCCAGTGACCAAATTCATGTGCGGCTACACTTTGAACGTCATAAGCGTTTGGGTTGGAAGACGGGTTTGTAGTCCAAGGCTGGGAAATGTTAAATCCAATTTCCTGTTCATTAACAGCGCAGAGGCCAATACTTGTAGGTCTTGCTTCTGCCAGAATATTTGGATCTGGAAAGGTTGTACGGAAGATTGATCGAATGCCGTCTTGAGTAAATGACCCTCCAGCAGATGTCACACCACCATTTTCTATTGAGAACTGTGGAATGCTCCACAGATTCCACGCATTAGCGCCAGCATCTATTTGGCTCCGCCAACTGCTGGGAATGGAAGTGTGAATACGATAGACAGCAGGATTAGCGCCAGACCTGAACCCAGGATGAAGAAAGCAGCAACCGGGTATGGTTAGAGATACCATCAGAAGAAGACTTATTAAACGAATATTATTTGACATGGCGTTTATGCTCCTCTTGTTTGTCTAAATGAAGCTATTTTCGAAATGGTTTTTGGGCTGTTGCTACTTTTAAGATAGCCTGCTTGGCTTCATCGAGTTTGACCACTTCGGTCTTAAATGGTGTATGGAGCGTTCGCAGTTTGGATACAGCCTTGCTGCCGACAATTTTATAAGTACCCAATATCTCATATGGGCCAGGTTGATTAAGAAGAGAGCGAAGCTTCTGGGTTGTTCCATATTCGCTTTGAAATCGTGGATCGGATGTATGTCCGTTCGCTTAGCCCGCGCTAAAAGAAGTATTAAACTAAAGGTCTTACGTGTAAGGAACAGCAGAACCTTTTCACCAACTTTCAAGTTAGGCTCAGATTGGGCGTCAACTTGAACCACTTCTTCTTTGAGGCTATAGCGAGGACCGGATTCGAGTATGCGTGTTTGAAGAATCCTATCCTGACTCTGCGGCGTATTCTTGAGATATTCGAGGATTTCTATATCTACATAAGTGTGATAAGGCCCTTGAGGATTGCCTTTCTTTTGGACGACTTTACCAATGCAGACCACATCTGAAAGAGCGGCAAAATGCCAGATTTCAAAAGGTCTTGCTTCGATGTTAAAGCCCGCTCGCTTAATCGCATCGCTCTCTTCAGGCGTTATCCCGAATTCGTCGTAGTACATCATCAAATCCATTTCCCCTATGCCCCTCTGTCGAAAGGTAGCCAACTGCGACTTAGTGAGATTGCCAGCATAACCTTGAGCTTGCATGAGCTTGACCTTATAATCGTCACCGTCATTGGACAAAACTCGTTGGACTTCTTCCTGCGTAAGAGGTCTTCTACTCGGTAAGGGTTGCTGGCTCACGGCCAGCATAGAGCAAACTATAAGAAGTAAAGCGGCTTGAATCAGTCTTCCTCTAAGCCTAAGCATACTGACACCTCCGGTACTAAAATATTTAGAGTGGCTATATAGCTAGAAAGATTAGATAAGCTCTCCTCACGCCAATTTCCTTTCTAAACCGAGCGCGCAAACGGCGCTGGGTAAATTATTAAGAAATTCGCTTCGCGCGCTGGTGATGTAAGTCGTTATACCCGGTTTACAAACCCATCACGCGATAGCAAGCTGTCTTTATCTTATAACGGCGATTGATGCCGATGGCGAGCACGGTCATTCGCTCAAGCGTTCGCGCGCTGTAGAGCGTGCCTGCATCAACTGGGCGCAAGCCTTCGATGAATTTCACGGCTTCCATCACTCGCGCCTTCGCTTCTTTGTCATCGCTTGCGACGAACACATCACAATCGAGCTTTGCCGTGTTGTCAGCGAGCAGATGCGCAGGCTCTGTCTTGAAAGCCGCGACGAGCGGAATCTGTTCAGGCAGTCGCGCGCGAAGGTGTTCGCTCGCAGAGCCTTCCGCCAATTCGACGTAGCGCACACGGCCTTGCTCGAACGAAACGGGCACGGTGATGTCAATCAGTATCGCGCCCGCGCGAAAATCCTGCGCGTGCGATTCGAGCGTCGTGGCGGCGTGAGCGAAAGGCACTGTCAGCAACACGAATTCGGATTCGGCTATTACGCTGCTGTTCTCGCCGTAGCCTATAATGTTGCTCGGGACAAACTGATTCAATTCATCAGCAGTCGTCTTGGCGCGTTCAATCGTGCGCGACCCGATTGCGACACGCGCGCCTGCCATCGCCCACCTGAGCGCAAGCCCGCGCCCCTCTTCACCCGTTCCCCCGATCAGTCCTACTTTCAATTCGTTTATATTCATCGCCTTATGATCTCACTTTCAAAGTCCAATCAAGGTTGCCACCTGAAAAGATGAGTGTCAATGTGCAAAAAAAGAGGCGCAAGCCGTCGGCCTGCGCCTTACAACAAGCGGATGAATTGGAGACGATACAGCTAACGCTGAACAAGTGGATGTGCAGCGTGCTTACTAAATTAAGCCACAGGCGCAGGCTCTAATGATCGAGCCTGCGCGATATGAATTATTAAAACTCGATTTCCCAGATGACCCCTGTGCATACTACTGATCTACTCATCGGTCTCTCTCCTTATAGTCACTTAACTTTTTTGCTGCGGGGAAACAGCGGATGTTTTTTCGTTTCGATTCTCTTGATCTCGAAACCCGGCGCGTCATCGCCCCAGGCCATGATCCCTTCGATTCTCGCGTGGTCGCTCAGAACATTCCCGTCGCTTAAAACGTTTCCGTCCGACAGCACGTTGCCGTCAGACAACACGTTTCCGCTCAGGTCTATCAAGTTCGCCGCCCACACAACTTTGACTTCATAGGGATTTGTCAGGCTGTTGGCATCTGCATTCCACAGCCAGCCATTCGTCATCGCCAACTTGTCAGCCGCAAGCCTTGCGCCGCACGTTAACCGCGCATCGGCTGTGATGCGTGAAGAGTCCATCAATCGCGCATCGCTCAACATATTGCCGTTCGTGACGAGCAGTCCGTTGACGAGAGTCGTAGACGGCGCGATTTGCCACCCGGCAGTCTTGAAAACTGTCAGATGGTTGTTCTTGTAAAAGTACGCGAGACCCTGCGAGAAGAAAACGTTGTTTCCCCAATGTACAGTCTCGCCGCCGATGTCGCTCTTGAAGCCGCGTGCGCTCTGTGATGCGTAAAGCAGGTTGTTCAACAGCGACGAATCCGTCGAAAGCAGTGATGCTCCATCCGGTCGCCTGCCCGCGTCCGACGCAAAGGCTTGAGACATTCGCACCGCTGCGTCCGCGTTAAGACAGCCCGCGCCCTGTGTAAGCAGCGCGATTAGCGGGTCGAGATTTGAAAGCGAGGCGAGAGGCTGCGCGGTGAATTGCAGGATTGATTTGACCATCGAAGGCGTGAGGCTCGGATTCGCATCGAGCATCAACGCCGCTGTGCCTGCAACAACGGGCGCGGCCATTGACGTGCCGCTCAACCACATATACACGTCTTCGCCGCCGCTGGAATAAACAGTCAGGTTGTGACGGCGCGTCAAAGCGTTGTGATTCGAGGATATAGAGCGCAGCATCGTTCCGGGCGCAACAAGGTCTGGTTTGACAAGGCCGTCCACAAGCGACGGGCCGCGCGAACTGTAGCTCGCCATCGTGTCGTCAGAGCGAGAAGATGTGCCCCAGGTGTTCGTCGCTCCGACCGTGATCGCGAGCGGATCGTTGCCCGGCGCGAGTATTCCGCCGTGGACAGTATTGCCTTCGGCGTCTTTGCCCAGGTTGCCCGCGGCGACTACGCAAGTGATGCCTGCATTCACTGCCCGTTCGAGCGCCTGGCAAAGCGGATCTTTCTTATACGACTCGGTGACGGCAGCGCCGAACGAGAGGTTTGCGACGCGGATGTTATAGGCGTTTCGATTGGCGACCATCCAATCCATTGCGGCAATGGCGTTGCTGATCGTACCTGTCCCGCTTGCTCCCACTACGCGCAGATCAACGAGGTTCGCGTTCATCGCGACACCAGCGTAAAAGTTGCCGACACCTGCGTTTTCTAAAGACTCGCGCCCGCTGCCTGCGGCGATGCCCGCGACGTGCGTGCCGTGCCCGTAAGGATCGTGGCCACGATTTGTGTCTGCGCTTTCAGCTTGTACGAAGTTGCGACGAGCGACCACGCGCCGAAGGCTTGAATCGCCTATCGAGCGAAGGTCTTCGTGCAGAGCGCCATCGTCGTATATTCCCGAATCGAGTACGGCTATCGTCACATTCCTGCCGTTCGGTCCCGCGCGCAGGCTGTTGAGATAATCTTTTGTTCCGAGGTCGCGGCTTGAAATGCCGTTGCGGCCCGTGACGTTTTCGGCTCCTGTCGTCACGCGCACGAGGTTGTTATCGTAGCGCGGCAGTTGAAGAAGTTGTGTCTGGCGGTCGAGCGATACGTAAACAGTATCATCGTCGAAAGCGAGGGCCGCGAGTGAACTACGCGGAATTTCTGCGACATAGCCGCCAATGAGCGGAAGCGAGCGTTTAACGCGCCCGCCTTTTGAATTGATGTTCTCGTCAATCTGATCGAGACTTGCTCGCGTCTGAACGATGACGCGCACGTTTTCGCTCGCAGTCGAAGCCACATCGAAAGTCATCCTTTTTAGTTCCGGCGAAAGTTTGCTGTCCTCTTGAGTCAAACGCTTGATTGGCCGCGCTTGCTATTGGTGTGAGGGGAGCGAGGTTGATGCTCAGAATCAGCACCAGCACCAGCATAGTGAAATTTTTTAAGGTTCTCCGGTCTTTTCATTATCTTCGCCTACGCAAACACTCTGCTTGGTTTCAAGTCCACGATTGAACGAAATATGCGTTGGTATATATACAAGCCCGATGCCAGTCCGTGATCAGTCTCGCGAGTTTTGCTAACTGCCCATGTTAGAAAAGTTTACAAGGCTCATCAGCGATATGTGATGAATAACATATTTAAGGCAGTTTGAATTATTCGGTCAGCTTGATTTGTTTGATTCAGTCAGAGTGACATTAGCATCAGACGAGTAAATTTCTAATGACCGGCAGGAACTCTGAGAAGATCAGAGGCTTTCGCGCGCAGGCCGATGCGCCTGCGTCAAGCGCAGATTCAATGGTTGTCTGGCCGTAGGCAGTAATAACAAGGATGGGAAGCGAAGCGGTCTCTTCTTTGAGGCGTATGCTCCGCATAAGCTCTATGCCGTTGACGCGCGGCATATTGATGTCCGTGATGATGAGATCGGGTTTGTGCTCGGCTGTCACGGCAAGCGCACACTCTCCATCAGCCACTGTGACAACTTCGTACCCTTCATGTTTCAATACCAGTGAAAGCATATAGCGAGTATCAAAGTCATCTTCAACGATCAAAATCTTTTTTGACATCCCAGCCGCCCCCCCTTGAACAATAGGGCAATAATTTTAACACTCACCATGTTGAAATAAAATACTTAATGAATACTTATGAGATAAAAAGCCGTGTGGGAGCAGGGCCATTCAGTTTTCAGATTCAGAGGTTTGAAATCGGAAAACTGTTCACCGCAGAGACGCAGAGGACGCAGAGATTACGCAGAGAAAAACAATTCCTACTCTGCGCCCCCTCTGCGTCCTCTGCGTCTCTGCGGTGAGTTGACATCAAATTCCGAGAACTGAATGGCCCTGGTGTGGGAGCTTCTGTATCTGAAATCTTTTTTAATCCTCGGTCACCTACTCAACTAATTGACGACACTGATTAGCTTCAACAAACACAAAGAACTGAGGTGTTACTGACGTTCCCATTCGCCGCGCAGGAATGCCGATGCGGTTGTGACAAAGCTGTCGTCATGCCGCCGAAGATGGGGCCGTGTCCGCTGTTCGGAATGATCCAGAGATATGATCGGGGGATAGCCGTATACAGTTCCACCGGGATATTAATCGGATAGAACGGATCCCGGTCGCCGTGCACAATCAGCGTGCGCGCCGTGATCGTCGACAGGTAAGGAGGCGTAAAGTTCATGTCATCGTAACTGTCCTTGAAAGCATTCCCCTGCGCCCAGAGCGCGCGAATCTGCTCATCGCCGTGCTTGTGCCATTGCCGGCATGAGTTGCCACGCTTCGTCGGTTTGATTGTCAGGACTCATCTGGCTCATGATCGAGCGGGCCTCCTTAGGAAAGTAAGGCGCTGCGCTAATCAACACCATAGCTTCGACTCGATCAGGTTGTTCGCGTCGCCACGTGAAGCAGAGTTTTACCTCCGCCGCTCAATCCTATGGCCTTGAATCTCTCGATGCCTAGCCGGTCGAGCAGAGCAAACACATCGAGCGCATATTGCCGAAACGTAAACTTCATTGATGGATTAGTTGTTCGTCCGTGTCCGCGCATGTCGGGTATGATTAGCTGGTATTCTTTAACCAGACCGCTCAGAAACGGCTCCCAATTGCTGCCTGCGCCGCTGAAACCATGCAGCATTACGAGCGGCTCGCCTCGACCGCGAATTTCGTAATACATCTCAATCCCGTTGACCTGTTCCGTCCGCCCGTGTGTTGAATCCGTTTCCATTTTCATATCCTTTCCGTTTAGCTTCATAGCGCCAGATCAACGACTATCGGGTCGTGGTCGGAAAGCGGGCGTCCGTTATGCGTGAGGTTGTTGAACGTCTGAGCATCAACACTCATCACGCCTGTTTCAGCGTCCATCATCTCGCCTTTGCTTTGAGCGCCCTCAGCCCACGCGCGGCAAGCCAATCAAGTCGGAGTTTAAGCGCCAGCCCGCCGGGGCCGATTCGCCGGTTCGCCCACTTTCTTATTGACGACGGCAGCCCGCGCGAATCATCCAGGTTTGAAACCATGCTGCTGCGCCGTAGCTCGCCTGTCGTTGAGCGCGGCAGTTTCATAACCGAAGCGCGCGAGTTCAATCAGGGCTTGTTCTTTTCTTTCAGGATAAGCGAGCCTGTGGGCAAATTTATTACGGTTGCTGCCTAAAATCAAAGCCGTGTTTTTCATCGCGCGCCACCGATTGCCGCGTGCGAATGTGTGAGTGTTGAAGTCGCCGCCCAGGATCACACTCCTGTTGTTTTGTTGATCCTTCACGCGCGCGTCTATCGCGCAAAGCATGGCTCGCATCTGGCGAGCGCGGCATCGAGGCGTGTTGACGACATCAAGGTGCACGGTCGCAGCCGTAAAGCTCGCATCACAAATCTCAAGATCAAGAAGGATTCCCATGCGCCCGCCGAGTCGCTTTTCGGCGCTCTCGAAATTATTCTCGCATCGCGGCAGGCGCACTAACTGCGGGTTCGAGAAATTGTGCCTGGTCAAAATCGCATTGCCGTGAAGCGCCGACCTGTTCTCGCCCGTGAGATTCAACTCCTCGCCTGTGCCTTTGGTCATTTCAAGATACTCGACGCCGTAAACAGCATGAGCCGAAAGTGCGCGGCTGAGTTCGAGCGCGACGTTGCGATTGCCTGAGCGCAGCATCCCGTCGTCAAGCTCGTTCAGCAACAAAAGGTCAGCGAAGCCGAGCACCGGGTGGTTGTTCAAGATTTCGATTATTCCGTCGAGCCTTGTGCCGCGCTCGATGTTCCATTCGACGACTCGCAGAAAAGATCGCAGACGAGGCCGCGTGTTTAGCGACTTATATATTCTCGGCTCGTCAAACAAGCGCCCCAGTTCCGCTTTGTGCGCACGGAAAAAATCGGAGCGGCGAAGCTCGTCAAATGTGGCGAAGCGTTGAAGCTCTTTTACCAGATGATGATTGCTTGTAGTTGTTTGTTCGGCGGTTTCGGTGCGTGGCGATTTCATTTGTGTTGCCAGTAGTCTAAAAAAACAACGTACCACGAACAACCGGCGGCTGACCACTGATCGTGAGCAACCAAAATCATGAAGTCGGATTCTAAGGGCCTGCGCGTCGAGATTGTTTTTTGATATGCTCTCACCCGAATTACAATTGACCTCACCATTGGAGGATGAGAAGAATGGCAGACGCAGCAATCGCTCCGTTCAGAAACAATGGTTTCAGACAGCTTGAATTCTATGCCTTCACCATCATTGCTTTTGCAGGCAAATCGTTACTACTTATCAGGCTGCCTTATCGCCCCTGGTATGAAAACGTGCTCTATACGAGCTTGATATTGGGGTCGCTTTATTGTTTTTTCAGGTTCAGGCAAGGCATGCGGTTCCCGCCTCTTCGTCATCTTCTGCCTGGCAGCGGCGGTTGGCGTAGACGTGTTGGGAAATCTCTTACATCTTTACGGCAAGCCATTCGGGCCGCTGCCTGATTATGACGAGTTCGCGCACTTTTTCGGCTCAGGTCTTTCTCTGGTGCCTGCGATGTGGCTGCTCAGGACTACGACGCGGCGCATGGGATTTAGGCTCCCTCAAGGACTCGTATCCTTTCTTTCAGTCACCGTCGCTTTCAGCTTTTGCAGTTGGTATGAAATCCTTGAACTCTGGGACGAGTTGTTCTACGGAGACTTCACGCGCATATGGTCGCCGCGTGACACCGCAAACGATCTTCAGTTCGACCTGGCAGGCATAGTGGCCTTCGCGCTTATAGCATCGCTGATCTATAAGCTGATAGACGAGAAACGTCTTCCGCAGGAGCATCATAGCGAACCGCAGGCGAATTGATCATAAGTGAAATTTCGTCAACACACTTGTAATGTTCTCGGAACAGATGCGAGGCTCTTCATTCGGTCAAAATAACCTGATCTTTCAAAATATAAGTCGGTTTGATGTTCAAGCTCATCATCCAAACATCCAACGTGACTCTGGAAGATTCATACACAGGCGAGTGCAGCCTGAATTTGAAACCCGGCCTTTACGCGATGTTGGCCGTAACAGACACCGGATATGGCATAGACAAAAATATACTGCCGCACATCTTCGAACCATTCTTCACCACGAAAGAACAGGGCTTCGATACGATTCACTGATACTTGTCAAACGCCCTCTGCGTTGACTTTTCATACGGCAATTGTTAGCTTCAAATTTAAGCGAGCGAGCCTCTCACTTGCAGAGCGTCAACCGTTATCGAATCAAGCAAAGGGAGTTCGATGGGTCTCAATCACAAGGTTATCTTTGGCATGAAATTGCGCCAGTACCGTGAAGCCGCCGGGCTTTCGCTCACGCAGTTCGCCGAGCGCACGGGGCTTTCGATGCCTTACATCAATGAAATCGAACACGGTAAGAAATATCCCCGAAGCGAAAAAATAGCGCGCATGGCCGAAGTTCTGGGCCGCAATTATGACGACCTGGTTTCCATAAGGCTCGATGAAGAATTAAGCCCGCTTGCGAGCTTTCTCGGCTCTCCTGTGATTCACAGTTTCCCTTATCACCTGTTCGGCATATCGCCAGCGCAAGTCGTAGAACTGCTCACGCGCCAGCCTGCCGAAGCCAGTTCGCTCGTCAAAGCGCTGGTAGAAATAGCCGAGCAGTACAACATCGGCGTAGAGCACCTGTTCCGCTCTGCGCTCAGAGCTTATCAGGAGCTTAACGAGAATTATTTTCCCGACATCGAGCGCGCCGTAGATGATTTCGCGCGCGAAGCCGGAATCGAGTCAAACCCGACGCCGCGACTTCAAGACCTTCGCATGCTGATCGAGAGCCGCTTCAAATATCGCCTCGACGAGCAGCAATTGGAGCAGCATCGGAAGCTACAACGATTTCGCTCGATCCTCGTCGCCAAAAAGAAAGGCGCGCCGATGCTGTTGATTAATCCACTGCTTTCGGAGCTTCAAAAAAAATTCATCCTCGCGCGCGAAATCGGCTACGAGGTGCTCGGACTCAAAGAGCGCGCGATGACGAGCGCGCCTGAAAGAGTAGATTCATTCGAGCAGGTGTTAAATGATTTCAAGGCTTCGTACTTTGCGGGCGCGCTGCTCGTCAATCGCGAATCGGCGCTTGCGGACATCAAAGAATTTTTCGCGCTCTCGACTTGGGAGCCTCGTCGCTTTCGGGCTTTTCTGGATCGCTACGAGGTGACGCCTGAGATTTTCCTGTATCGTCTCACAGAGATTCTGCCGCAGTATTTCGGAATCAAGCTTCACTTTCTTCGCTTCAATCACGAAGGCGGCGCATACAAACTCGTCAAGCATCTGAATATGTCACATGTTTTGATTCCGGGCGGGACGGGAGTAAACGAACATTATTGCCGCCGATGGCTTGCGATTCGCATACTCAAGTCGCTTGAAAAAAACGCGAGCAAAATTGAAGAGCCGGTAGTTGACGCTCAGCTTTCGCGTTTCATTGACACAGACGCGCGATACCTGTGCATAGCCATGGCTCGCCATCTTACGCTCAATCCGGCGGCATTGTCGTCGGTCTCGCTCGGTTTCCGATGCGACGAGGATTTCGAGCGCGCGGTGAAATTCGCAAACGACCCGCAAATTACGCGGCTCGACATTGACGGCACGTGTGAACGATGCCGCCTCTTGCCCGAACAGTGTCAAGACCGCGTCGCGCCGCCTTACCTGCTCGAACTCCAGCGCGCGCACCGCGAAATCGAACAGGAACTGGCTTCGCTGTAACCAACAAGCAGGATAGAACATATTCGATTTCAGATTTGAGATTTGAAATGATAGATTATTCTTTCTCGACCCAACCCCCGGTTTAACTTCCGTGACGGCCAGCCCCAAGCAAAGCTATTGAAAAAGCCAGGCTATTCAGGTATAAGCAAAGACTGGTTTAAACCATTTTGAGCTTCGTTTAATCTCATATGCGCAAACTCCAAACTCCTCACTCTCGTTCTGATCTTCTGCTTTATCGCAGTCGCGCCGATGACGCGAGTTTCCGCAGTGAAGCACAAGCGTAATAATACGGCTTACGCGCCCGGCGAAATCATCGTCAAGCTTAAACAAGGCGCGCCGGAATTGCAGATTGCAAACTCGCTCGAACGCGAGACCGCGATTGCTCTGATGACGAAGAGCGAGTCGCGCTCGCGCGCGGTCGAGCCGATAGTTCAGATCAAGGCAAACAAGCGCCTCGAACAACTAATCTCTGAGCGCGGGCTTGACCGCACGTTCCTGCTCAAGCTCGACCCAGACACGGATATCGAATCGGCCATTAGCGAGCTTCGTTTGCGCGACGATGTTGAATATGCGGAGCCGAATTATCGCATCACGCTGGGTTCGCTCATCCCGAACGACCGCGCGCTTCTTCGATCAGTGGGGTTTGAAGAATTTCGGATTCAGCATTGACGATATTCCCTTCCACGATTGATGCGGACATCAAAGCCTCAGACGCATGGGACATGACGAAAGGAAACCCTGATGTGATAGTAGCCGTCACGGATACGGGCATTGACATCAATCATCCCGACCTTGCGCAAAACATCTACACGAATCCGCTAGAGATTCCCGACAACAAAATTGACGACGATCACAACGGCTATATTGATGATGTGCACGGATTCAACGTGGCGAATATGAACGGCGATGTAACGGACATCGTAGGCCATGGCACGCAGGTGTCAGGCATCATCGCCGCGCAGGCGGATAATAATGTCGGCATAGCGGGCGTGACGCAATCGAAGATATTGCCCGTGCGTTTCTTCAGAAAGACAGGGCCTAACCCGGGTGAGTATGACGCTACGGTCGCAGAAGCCGCGCGCGCGCTCATCTATTCGGTAGCGGCAGGCGCTTCGATAATCAATGCGAGTTGGAGGAGTCTTGTTCTTGGTTGATTCAGTAAATGAAGATGAGAGGCTTGCGCTCGAAGACGCCGTTAATGTTACCAACGACGCGGGAGTGTTGCTTGTAAGCATAGCCGGCAACGAAGGGTTCAATAACGATTTCACAAAAGTCTATCCGGGCGCTTTCGGGTTGCCTAACCAGATAGTCGTGGCCGCGTCGGATTTCAATGACCGAATATGGCATTCAGGATTTACGCCTTTCGACGTCAGGTCAGGCTTCGGGACGAAGAGCGTCGCGATTGCCGCGCCCGGCGTTTCCATAATGTCAACGGCTGCGCACGGCAGTTGCGCGCTCTGCGTAAACGCTACAGACTCCGAACGATTGGTACGCGAAAAACGATGGGACTTCGCTTGCAGCAGCATTCGTTTCGGGAGTTGCGGCGCTCGTCAAATCGAAATATCCTGATGATAATGCGCTATACTTGAAACGGCGAATAACGGACGGAGCCGATGTGCGCGAAAGCCTGCTCCCGTATGTTACTTCGGGCGCGCGGCTCAATGCGTTGGGCGCGCTCACGGTGCAGGTTCAAATAACCATCACTCCGCCTGTGTTCACGAAGGCCAAAGTCAAAGGCGGCGGCGCAAAGCTGAACCTGTTTGGCACAGGCATACAACTCGGCGCAAGAGTAGTCATAGGTGACAAGTTCTATGCTGCAAAGCCGAAAAACGACGAACGGACACAACTGCTCGCAAAAGTTCCCAAGAGCACGTTTCCGCGAGGAGTTTCTGTGCCGGTCAAGCTGCGCAATCCTGACGGCGGCACAAGCGAAACGATTATAATAAAGCGATGACCACTACTGCACAGCTACTTTCGCTAGAGCGCAAGATGAAGATGTATCAGGCGCGCGAGGCGATACTAAGCCGCATCGGAACAGAAACCTTCTCCGTCATCAACCTCGATCACTTCCTGCAAGCGACCGTTACAGAAGTCGGCAAGATGATGGACGTAGACCGATGCGATGTGATGACGCTCACGCCCGAAAACGCTTTTCCGCATCACACACGAATATCGCGCAGCAGCAGACGGGCAGGAATTGCCTTCTCTGCTCGGGCTGGAAGTGCGCGTTGACCTTGAACGATTACAGGAAGGATTCGATCTTTACACGCCGCAGGCCATCACAGATACGGCTTCGCCGGAACTGCCTCCGGTTGTTCAAAAACTGGTAGAAAGTTTCCGAGCCAAGTCTGTGCTGATCGTGCCGATAACTTTCAACCTGCAACTGCTCGGCCTGATCGGGCTGCATCATTGCCGTAATACTCATCACTGGAACGAAGACGAGATAAATTTCATTCGCAACCTTACACAGCAGATCGCCATCGGCTATCGCTACACGCACATCTACAGCGAGAAAGAGAAAGAGGCGCGCATCAACAAAGCGCTTCTTGAAATAGCAAACGACATCAACACGGGGTCGGATTTTACCGAAGTGATCGAGCGCATACTTGACCGCGCGCTCGATCTGTTGAGCATCCAGGCCGCGTGCCTTGCCGTGCTTGATGCCAACAACAGCGAGATTCACTTTACGAACCTGCGCACTACGGGGGCATCCGCTTCCGACATCCTCAAGCGGCCTTCGTTGAAGTTCCCGATACTTGAGTTGCTTCCGAAAACGGTCGAGCGCGGGCAGATGCTCAAGATACTCAGCCCCGACCAGCACGAATACGCGCGCTCTTTTCTGACGGAAGTCATTTCGGCGGGCGCTTCGATTGTCGTACCGATTTTGATAGAAGACAAAATCTTTGGCGCGCTCATCCTGCTCTGGGAAAAGCCGCAGCAATCGTTTGTGAAAGAAGAGGCGGCGCTGGCCTTAGGCATCGCAGACCAGCTTGCGATTGCGCTCTCGAAGGCGAGGCTTTCGGCAGAAGTGCTCAGACTGCGCCGCGAACTTGAGCACGCGCACACACACCATAGCGGCGTCGGCTTTGTCGGCAAAAGCGATAACGTCATGCGTTGCGTGCAGATGGCGCTCTATGTCGCGGACAGCTACACGACCGTTTTGCTTCAAGGCGAATCGGGCTCGGGCAAAGAGATGATGGCCGACCTGATTCAATCGCACTCGTCGCGCAAGGACAAGCCTTATATCAAGATCAACTGCGGCGCTATCCCTGAGACGTTGCTCGAATCCGAATTGTTCGGCCACGAAAAAGGCGCGTTCACCGACGCGCGCAATCGCCGCATAGGAAAGTTTGAAGAAGCGAATGGCGGAACGTTGTTTCTTGATGAAATAGGCGAGATGTCGCTGCTTGCGCAGGTCAGGCTGCTTCGCGTGCTGCAAAACGGAGAGTTCTCGCGCGTGGGCAGCAACGAAACCATCAAGACCGATGTGCGCGTGATTGCCGCATCGAACGTAGACCTTGAAGAGGCTGTGCGCGACGGGCGTTTTCGCAGAGACCTTTATTACAGGCTGGCCGTTTACCCGATAAAACTGCCGCCTCTTCGCGAGCGGCGCGAAGACATACCGCTGCTTGCGACCCACTTCCTCGAAATTTATAAGAAGCGGTCGAACAAAAACATCACGGGCATAACGAAGAAAGCGCTTGTATGGCTCAGGCGTTACGATTGGCCCGGCAACGTGCGCGAGCTTGAAAATGCGATGGAGCGCGCGGTCATCATCGCGCAAGGCCGGATGGTTGACATTGATGATCTGCCGCACGCTGTGCGCGGCGCGGAAACGAACCGCACTATTGAAATCGAAGTCGGCACTTCGATTGATGAAGTCGAAAAGCGGATGATAATTCAAACGCTTGCTTACACTCGCGGCGACCGTTCGCGCGCCGCGCAAATCTTAGGCATAGGCCGCAAGACGCTCTACAGAAAGCTACAACAATACAACCACGAAGAGACAAAAGAATAATGATAAATGGAGGTAAGACAGATGAAAAGGCTCCCGATTTTTAGTCTGTGCTTAATCGCACTGATTGCAACCGCAGCGTTTGCGCGCCCGTTGCAAAACGCAAAAGTCGCTGGCGATTGGGACATCACGGTTGAATCGCCGCAGGGCAAACGCACATCACAACTTGTAATCAAAGATGAAGGCGGCAAGTTGAGTGGCGTGATGAAATCACCGCGCGGCGAGCGCCCGCTTGATAGCGTCAGCGTCAAAGGCAACGAGATCACCTTTACCATGATGGTCAACGCACAGGGGCAAGACATAGTAATTACCTACAAAGGCAAGGTTGAAAAAGACGCGATGTCAGGCGAAGCGGACTTCGGCGGATTCGCAAGCGGCGCGTGGTCTGCCGTGCCTCATAAAGAAGGCGCTGCCGCGCGCCAAGCCCCGCGCCTGCTGCCGCACCCGCCGCACCCGACACGAATATCACAGGCGTGTGGGATTTCACGGTCGAGACTCCGAATGGAACAGGCACTCCCGTATTCACCTTGAAGCAGGAAGGCGAAAAAGTGACAGGCAATTATAAAGGCCAGCTTGGAGAATCGCCTGTTACAGGCACAGTCAAAGGCGGTGAAGTGAAGCTCATGATCAAGGTCAGCCCACAGGGGCAAGACCTTGAATAACCTACACCGGAAAGATTGACGGCAAAGACAGCATGAGCGGCAAGGCTGCTTTAGGCGGTCTCGGCGAAGGAACCTGGACGGCCAAGAAGAAGCCCTAATCAAGGCAAAAGGCAAAAGGTAAAAGGCAAAAGCGACAGGAGCAATCCTTTCGCTCTTGCCTTTATTTTTCTGAGCGGAGTTGGTTCTATGACAGCGATGAGAAGATTGATTGCGAGCAGCTTGATAACGATTATCAGTATGAGCGGATGTTTCTTTTTTCATCCGACGGCGCGAGCCTTTGCAGACCTTCCGCCTTCCGATTCAATTGACCTCGGCGAACTCAATTCACCTGCGAGCGAGATGCGCGGCATAATCGAGCGATACAGTGTTGATCGCGCGAGCTTGAACAGGTTTCATACCGTCGCTTTTTCTCCTGCGCGCTTGGCTCGATTGAAACAGTTTTGCTCGGAATGGCGGGCGCGTCTTGCCGAGATCAATTTCGATTCGATGAGTCAGGCAGGGCGCGTTGATTACCTGCTTTTCAAGAATCAACTCGATTACGAACTGAGGCAGTTCGACATTCAGTTAAAACAGTTCGCCGAAACAGAATCGCTCATACCTTTCGCAAAGACGATCATCGAGCTTGAAGAAGCGCGGCGGCGCATGGAGCCGATCAATTCTGAAAAGACGGCTGCGCAGCTTACATCCTTGAGCAAACAGATCAATGACATTCGCAAGGCCGCTGAAACAGCCAAACCCGAAGACAAAGCGAACGGCAAAGCTGAAACAGCCAGAATGAAAAAGACGATAGCGAATCGCGCAAGCGTAACGATCAACAGCTTGAGAAACACGATGAAAGACTGGTTCGGTTTCTACAACGGCTACGACCCGATGTTTACGTGGTGGGTTGGCGAGCCTTACAAGCAAGTGGACAAATCGCTCGCAGACTATGCCACGTTCCTGCGCGAAAAAGTGGTCGGCGTGAAGCCTGACGACAACAACGCTATCATCGGCGACCCGATAGGGCGCGAGGCGCTAATGAGCGAGCTTGCTTACGAGATGATCCCTTACACGCCCGAAGAGTTGATCGCCATCGCAAAGAAAGAGATGGATTGGTGCGAAGCCGAGATGGTGAAAGCCTCGCGCGAACTTGGGTTATGGCGACGATTGGCACAAGGCGCTCGAACACGTCAAAACGCTGCACGCAGAGCCGGGCAAGCAGCCCGAATTGATCCGCGAGCTTGCGCTTGAAGCGATTGAGTTCGTTGATAAACACGATCTGGTCACAGTCCCGCAACTTGCGCGCGACACTTGGCGAATGGAGATGATGTCGCCCGAACGTCAGTTGGTAAGCCCGTTCTTTCTAGGCGGAGAGACCATACTCGTTTCCTATCCAACTAACACGATGGCGCACGAGCAAAAGATGATGAGCATACGCGGCAACAACATTCACTTTTCGCGCGCGACAGTTTTTCACGAATTGATTCCCGGCCATCACCTGCAAGGCTTTATGACGCAGAGGTACAAATCTTATCGCAGCCTGTTCAGCACGCCGTTCTGGACCGAAGGATGGGCGCTCTACTGGGAGATGTTGCTGTGGGATATGAACTTTGCGAAGTCGCCCGAAAACCGCATAGGGATGCTCTTCTGGCGAATGCATCGCTCGGCCCGAATCATGTTTCGCTCGGCTTTCATCTGGAGCAGATGACGCCTGAGCAATGCATTGATCTGCTGGTAAAACGCGTCGGCCACGAATTAGATAATGCGACGGCTGAAGTGCGCCGTTCGTTCAACGGCACATATGGGCCGCTCTATCAGTGCGCGTACCTGCTAGGCGGTTTGCAATTTCGCGCGCTGCACAAAGAACTGGTCGAATCGGGAAAGATGACCAATCGCGCTTTTCATGACTTCATACTGAAAGAAAATCGCATCCCCGTAGAGATGGTGCGCGCGCTGTTGATTAAACAGAAACTTGCGCGCGACTTTCTCAGCGAACTGGAAATTCTATGGGCCGAATCCTTCGGGGCAATGATCTGAAGGACAGAATTTATCATGGTAAGAGCATAAGTTGCGCGCCCGCGCTTACTCAATTTGACGAGCAGCGGGCGCGCGCGACGATTGATTGTTAATTAGCAGGTGACCGGAACAGCAGCCTGTTGGACGTGCCTGCCGGGATGCCGCTCAATTTATTTAAGCATGCTGCATTGACTATCGTATTTCTCACCGTAGCCGGAGATGCGCCCGGATTGCCTTGCAGAACCCGCGCGGCGACGCCCGCAACGTGCGGACTTGCCATAGATGTACCGCTCAACGTAGCGTCGCCGTATCGCTTGGTGCGCCAGGCAGACACGATGCTCGAGCCCGGAGCAAAAATATCAACCACGCTGCCAAAGTTCGAAAACGACGAGCGAGCGTCGGTTCATCGTTGACGACCCGACTGTGATCGCCTCAGCTGACGCGCGCGGGCGAAGAGTTAGAAGCATTCGTATTCGAATTGCCTGCGGCAACGGCATAGGTCACTCCAGAAGCAATCGAATTACGCACAGCAGTATCAAGAGCTGTCGAAACGCCTCCGCCTAGGCTCATATTAGCCACGGCAGGAACAATATGATTGGACGTAACCCAATTGACGCCCGCAATGACTCCTGAGTTAGTGCCTGAGCCGCTGCAATTGAGAACGCGCACGGCAAATAGATCGGACGGCTTTGGCAACGCCAGTAGTTGATCCGCCGACCGTTCCCGCCACATGCGTGCCGTGACCATTACAGTCATTTGTGTTCTGGCCATCGCCGACGGCATCAAAGCCAACGAAAGCGCGACCTCCGAATTGCGTATGTGTGCGACGAATTCCTGTGTCGATGATGTAAACATTGACGCCTGAACCTGTCGTCGTGTACGAGTAAGAGCCACTGAGCGGCAGGTCTGTCTCGTCAATGCGATCAAGCCCCCACGACGGAGGATTGGTCTGCGTCACGGTCGCCTCCATAATCGAATCCTCTTCGACGAACTTGACGCGCGGGTCCTGGCTCAGCTTTATGGCCTGATCTTCCGACATCTGAGCGGAATAACCATTCAGCGCGTGATCGTAGATATTAGTGATTACCCCGCCGTAATTAGCCGACAGTTCAAAGGCGCTTTGGGTGGCAAAGTCGGCGTCTCTATTAGCAACATCCGTATCGGCATCCAGGACAACGATGTAACTAAACGGGATGGCGTTCTTGCCCATTCGGAGGAATTTATCCGATTCACCTCTTGGGCCAACCGCATTGAGATCATCCTTTTGAGCCAGCGTCGGCATCAAAACCAACGACGCCATGCAAACGAAAAGCAACGTAAGCAACGCAAGTCTTCTCTTCATAATCTTCTCCTCTTTACACTCGGGCTGTTGAAGTTTGACCGTAGACCATGTGGCGCAACTTCGATTCAGAGACCAGAGACACATCCGACCTCTGAACCTGAAGCGGCGACGCATTGCCAAATAACCTTCCGTCACGCGCATGCGCGGCGGGTGAGGGAAACGACAAAGCCTATTATGAAAGTAATCAGATTAGCGATTGCGTGCCCTTCGCAGCCAAGGGCTTTGATATTCGGGGAATCGGTCTGCCAACCTATTCGGCGAGGGAACTCATCAAAAGCCGCTGTGTTTGTTTTGCTACATTCTTAGGCGGCTATAGAGTTCTGACTTCCAGAGACAACTCGCCGCGATAAACAAAAGCCGTTCATGCCGCAGGTGTTACCGATTAAATGCGGCTACGCTGATGATAAATCAATAGCGCCTCCAAAACCGCTGGCTCTCGGTTACTATCAGAGAGCGGGACACCTGCCAGTAGAATCTCGCCACTACAAAGATAAAGTAGAGACTTCCCCAAGATTGCATCCGCAGGGTGGGCTAGGGACGCGCACCGAAAACGAAAACCTAAATTATAAAGTGGAGCGGCGCTAATGTAGCAATGATTTCAACCTTTGTCAATAACCTATGGCTGACATCTATGATGCATCCATTACATTGAGTAAAACCTGATCGAACGGGTGTGGCGCAACTTCTCGGTCGCCCGGCGAGTTCTGCTATTTGAGCGTGAAGACGCGGTCGTCAATCGCCTCTTTGTGCGAGATCGAATTTACCGCCAGTGTGTAATCATAAAGTGACGAAGCGAGATTGCCTTGCACGCTGACTTGCAGACGATATTTGTGCGGCAGCATCAGCCCGTCAACCGTGCGAAAGTCGTCGAAATCTTCGGTCAAAGAGTAATAGCTTTCCGGGTTCTGGTTCGGCGACTCACGAGTTCCAATTCTCGCCTCGATCTTCAAGCTGTAGCGCGTGCGTATATGCTGAAATGTCGCCGCATCGAAGTAAAGAGCGATCTTTAAATCGGAGTCGCCTTTGCGCGGGCGGTAGCTGAGTTCGTGCATTTCGCGCCCGTCTATCTTCTTCAGTCCGCGATATTCCAGCTTTGGGTTTTGCTCCTCGATGCGTAGCAAAGGCCACGCGGTCGAGAGCACGCCGCCCAGCAACCCTTCCTTGAGCGGCGCGTCCCGTATGCTGAGTAGAGTGCTGAGTTGGGAACGCCCTCCCTGTGGCAGAAAACCTGTGGCCGCATGCTTGCCGTCGAAAGCCAGATTCTCGCCCGTATATTCGATTGAGTTGAATTTCATGCCATACCACACCTTAGCGCCGTTAGAAGCCAGGGTTCCGCTTCCGGTACCATTCCCCGCTCCGCCGACACGAAACGCCAGCGTGATCAAGCCCTTTACGACGCGCGAACGGGCAGCGGCGCGCGCTTCCGGGCTGCCGATTGATTCGACTGTGATGTGCGATCAACTCTTCGAGCGTGAGTTTCTTATCCTGAGCGGGCGGCGCAGCGAATATGCCAGCGGTGAAGACAGTAATAGTAAGTGCTATTACAATGACGCTGCCTTGTAGTTTCAGGCGGTATGGCGCTTCAAACAGTTTTCGACGAGTCATATTCACTCAATCCAGAAAAATATTTTCCACTGGCAAGATCAAATCGGGAAACACTGCGGAAACAACCTGCTCGCCTATTTTATAAATCACACCCGACCCGAAACCGTTTCCGGTCTGATTGCGCACTTCGACAGTCTTGCTGGTTTCATCAACAAGCCACAACTCAGAAACGCCGAGAGCGCCATAAGTATCAGCCTTCGTGTTGCGGTCATAGACTGCCGAGCCGGGCGAGATGACTTCAATAACCAGGTCTGCAGTTGTTCGATGATTGGGGTCTAGTTTCGCTTCGAGTTCAGCCGAGACGTAAAACAGGTCAGGCTCAAGGTAAGTATTCGTTCCTGTCCATATCGCAGCGCGCGGAACATAGAATGTGCCTTTAATGCCTTTCGATCTTTTATGGTAAAAGACAATTCATCGTTAATTCGCGCGACTGATGCCGTCATGCGTAGATTCGGGCGGTGGGGACATATAGAGGACTCCTGCGATGAGTTCTAGTTTTGAGCCGTCCGGCGGGTCGGGCAACTGCCAGAACTCATCCAGCGTGTACTGCTTCACCAGCGGCGACATATTCACCCAGGCCATAAGCTCACCTCCTTCAGGAGTGTCCCCGGCGCTCAGTATATCACATCATAGAAAAGCAAAAGGCAAAAGTAAGGGCGCTGAACGTAGCATTTCTCTCCCTTCACTTTTGCCTTTTGCTTTTCTACTTTTGCGTTCTTCAGTCGTCTTCTTTAAGGGTCAATGGTCGAGTGATTTCGCCCGTCTTTCCCGGATCATCCGGCATCAGGTCCGACGCGAGGGCCGCCGTTGCCGCGCCCTTTCCTGTATCGGTTGCGGCAGGAGCCTGGCGCAGTGCCGTCTCTAATTCTCCGGCTATCGCTTTGCGCCGAGCGCGCTTCGATTCGGTTGCGGCAGTTTGCGCATTTTTTTCAGCGCCGTTGCCCTTCTTCGCCTGTTGAGGATTGCGCTGGCGCACGGCGATTGAATACTCCTCGTTGGCTGCTTCGAGATTGCCAATCGAATAGAGCACTCGCCCCAGGTCTTGATGCGCTTCAGGATAGTAGCCGCTGCGTTGCTCAATCGCCTTGCGATAGGCTTCCACAGCCGCTTCCGGGTTTCGGCTGCGAACATGAGCAAGGCCCATGTGATAATAAGCGTCCGGGTAAACCCCTCCCGATTGTTTGATCGCTATCTGATAGGCATCGAGCGCAGCCTGCGAGTCGCCCTGCCGCGAAAGCAAGTCTCCCATCTGAAAATGCGCTTCCGGGAAGACGCCGCCCTGCTGTTCGATGGCCTTGTTCAACTCGCTCATCGCTTCGGTCTGCTTGCCCGCGCGAACCAGCGCGCGACCAAGTTCGTAATGTGCGCGAGGGAAATGGCCGCCGCGCTGCTCTATGCTCTTGCGGAACTCGGCTATAGCCTGCTGGCTCTGCCCCAGATCGTAAAGCACGCGACCCAGATCGAGATGCGCTTCGGGGAAAGTCGGCGGGATGGTTGCCGCAACCGTTCCTGCCTCCAACTCGCGCGTGCCTTTTTCATCGCTCGCTTCATCTTCGCCCGCAGTAACTCCGAACGGCGCAGTAATGGATTTGGTATCTGTGTACTTCGAGATGAAGTCCGCGTCGTCGAGCATCTGCGTCTTTGCGCCGGACATATCTTGCGTAGTCAGCTCCGCTATCTCATTCTGGCCGATCTTTCGCGTTCCCGCATCCATTTTTCCCGTGCCGCCGCGCCGCCGCGCGCCATCGCCTTCGCGTTGAGCGATGGCCGTTTCAAATTCAACGCGGGCTTCTTGAAGCGCGCCGATTTCATAAAGCGCGCGACCAAGATTGCGATGGGCTTCAGCATCGTGGCTTTCTCGAAGCGAGAGCGCGCGACGGAATTCGCTGATGGCTTCATCAAGCTGGCCGCGCCCGTACAGTATCAATCCCAGATCGTGATGCGCGTCCGCGCCCGTGTCGCCTTGCGAGATTGCCTGCTTGAGCGTATCGGCTGCGCGGTCGAGGTCGCCCAGTCGCGCAAGCGCGTTACCCAAATTGCGATGAGCGTCCGGGAAATTACCTCGCTGCTGCTCGATTGCAGTCTCGTATGCGCGCACGGCCTCTTCAATCTCGCCGCGCGCGTAAAGCGCGTTGCCAAGATTGTAGTGAGCTTCGGCGTAACGTCCGCCGCGCTGTTCAATCGCGCTGCGATGCGCGAATATCGCCTCGTCAATTTCGCCCAGATCGTAAAGCGTTACGCCGAGCATATGCCATGCAGTTGGAAACTTCTCGCCCGCATCAGCAGTTGCGCGTCTCAGACTCATCGCAGATTCTTCGAGCGCGCCTCTCTCGTAGAGCGCAGCGCCCAGATCATAATGAGCGAGCGAATAATCCGATTGCTGTTCGATGGCTGCGCGATAAGAATTGATCGCTTCATCCAGATCGCCCATGTCGTAAAGCGTGCGACCGAGATCGCGGTGCGCTTCGGCCATCGCGGGGTTGGCTCGAATAGCCGCGCTCAAGGCAGACCTTGCCGCGTCCAGATCGCCAAGCTCGTACATGGCTCGACCCAGCCGGTAATGCGCTTCGGGGAATTCGTCTCCGTGTTGCGCTATCACCTTTTCGCAAGTCTCGACCACGCCGTTCAGATCGCCGTGATCGTAAAGCGAGCGCGCGAGGTTGAGATAAGCATCGGGGAAGACGGGCTGCTGCTCGACTGCTCGCCGAAGCTCCCTGAATAGACTCTTCGAGATTGCCTGATTGATAAAGCGCAACGCCCAAACGATGATGCGCCCACGGCAGTTCTTCATTGAGTTCGAGCGCGCGGCGAAGCGATGCGGTAGACTGCTCGGTCGCGCCCGTTTCAAGCAGCGCGGCTCCGAGGCTGTAATGCGCCGCCGGGAAGTTCTCGTTTTCGGCGAGCGCCTCGCTATAAGCTTTGATCGCTTCGTGAAGCTCGCCCTTGCGAGCGTGCGCCAGTCCAAGGCTGTAATGAGCTTCGGGGTATGCGCCCTGGCGATTGGCAATCGCGCCGCGATAAGACTCGACCGCGCTTTGCACTTCGCCCTTGGCATTGTAAGCAGTGCCGAGCCAGAAGTAGGCTTCCGCGAAATCCTTCGATTGTTCGATTGCCTTTCGCTGCGCGCCGATTGATTCGTCGAGCAAGCCCTTGCTGAAGTAAGCAAGCCCCAGATCGTGATAGGCTTCCGGGAACTCGCCGTTGCGCTGATCAACAGCCGTGCGCAACGCGGTTATTGAGCCGTCGAGATCGCCCACGCGGTAGAGCGTGCGGCCCAGATTGCGATAGGCATGCGGAAAGATCGGTTGCTGTTTGATGGATTCGCGGAATTCCGTGATTGCTTCATCGGATAATCCGAGATCGCACAGCGCGAGTCCGAGATTGTGACGCGCTATTGCGAAATTGCCGCCGCGCTGTTGAATCGCAGCGCGGAAAGATGCGACGGACTCTGTCAGCTTGCCGCTCTCCAGATAAGCTTGCCCCAGTTCGTGATGCGCTTCGGGGAAGTTCTCGTTTTGCGAGATTGCAGTCTTGAAAGACTCAATCGCCTGATCCAGTTTGCGCTCGCCGATATAAATGCGGCCCATCTCGTAATGCGCGTCGGGGTAGCTGCCTCCGCGCAACTCGATTGCCGATTTGAATTCTTTGGTCGCGCTTTCTCCGTCGCCCATGTTGTAGAGCGCAAGCCCCAGATCATAATGCGCGCGCGGAAATCGCGGATTCTGTTCCGTCGCTTTGCGGAAAGACGCGACGGCTTCATTGAGATTTCCCTGCCGCGCCAGCGCAACGCCGAGATTGTGATAAGCCCACGGGAAATGATCGCGTTGAGCGATGGCTGTGCGATAAGCCTCGATAGCTTCCTGCTAGATGGCCTTGACCAGCGAGCGCGCGACCCATCGCGTAATGCGCTTCCGGGTAGACGGGTTGCTCTTCGATTGCTGCGCGTGATTCAGCGATTGACTCTTCCAACTGGCCCAATCCGAACAGCGCGCGGCCAAGCTCGAAGTGAGCTTCGGGAAAACGCGCGCGTCGCTGTCCGATGGCCGCGCGCATCGCTTCGACGGCTCCGTTGAGATCGCCTTTCTCAAGCAGCACGCGGCCAAGCTCGAACTGCGTGTCTGGATAGCTGCCGTGTCGCTGGTCGAGCGCCTTGCGAAGCGCTGAGGCAGCTTCTTCAAGGTCGCCGCGCCGCGCAAGAGCTACGCCGAGGTTGTGCCAGGCTTTCGGGAATTCTCCGTTGCGCTGTTCGATTGCTTTATTGAAAGCGTCAACGGCTTCATCGAAATCGCCGCGCCGAATCAGCGACAGCCCCAGATTGTGATAAGCCCACGGATGATTGCCGCCGCGCTGTTCAATCGCTTTGCGATAGGCTTCAATCGAATCGGTGTACTGGCCGCGCCGCGTGAGCGTGATGCCGAGGCTGTAATAAGCGTCGGGATTTTCAGGCTGCTGCTCAATCGAAGTGCGAAACCCTTCGATTGCGCCATCAACGTCGCCCATGTCCAGCAGCGCACGCGCAAGCTGGTAATAAGCGCGCGGAAAGTTGCCCTCGCGCATCTGAATAGCCATGCGATAGCTGCTGACGGCTTCGTCGAGCCAACCTTTGTTATAAAATATGAGGCCTTTGTCTAAGTACTGCTGTGCGGTGTTAATGGAGCCGCTCATGAGAACTCTCCTAAAGGGATTATGATTATTTGCGCGCTACGGAAGCGCCGCAGTTTTCTCAGATTTCGTGAGGAAAATGCGATTGCAAACCCGGCGGGCATTCGGCGCTGGTCGAGATACGCAAGCTTTTCACCCATCCGTTTGATTGCTAAAGCGCTCTAAATATATCACGCCCGAGATTGCCCGCAAAAGGATGATTTGCCGTGCGGCTTTGGAAGCAGGCAGTGGGCATCAGCCACAGTACCGCGAGCGGTAGCGAGCGGGTGAGCCCAAGACGCGACCCGCTCGCTACCGCTCGCGGTACTGTTACCCATGCCCATTGCCTGCTACTTAAAACAGTAGTAATGATGCAATCCTGAACGATAAGCGTCATCCATCCAGTTCTTCTGGCGATCAGGAATTTCAGGGAGATGTTCCGGCGCTGTTTTCGGAAATCTGAAATCCGTATTTAATCTTACTTCTTTATAGCTTGCGATCCGGTCTTCTTTGATACGAAAAACTGATCCGATGATCGGATCATATAAGTGCCATCTGTCTGCATAATAAATCTCCGTAACTACATGGGCGGATGGGTGTAATGTTTCATCAACCAGATCAAGCATCCTCGTCTTATAGTTTCCGGCCTCTGCGATAGTAGCAAGCGCGAGCGCCAGTCGCCCGCAGTACCGAGACCCCTGCTCCAGAATCTGTCGCGGTGATTCGTGATTCGCATTCAGCGCGGGCTCAACCGTCTCATCCTTGATAAGCTTACTTGCAACGTAACGACTTATTGCTTCCAGTTTCTCTTCATCCCCCTGCTTTTCTGCCGTGAGCCGGTTGAACAGTTCTTTGTAATAATCAATGTTGCGTCTGTCATATTCGATGTAGCTGATAGAATTTATTCCTTGTAAGTCAGTCGCATCTACTTTGCAACTCTGCTCATATACCAGCTCGCCGACATTAAGAATCCCACCTTCGGGATAGCTTTCAGGCGCGCTTACCCGAACTTGCCTTATCTGATAATCATTTGATTTGATCACGATGATGTAGCTTGCTTGCGGGTACCATACCACATCGGGCAGAACAAACCGGCCTTGCCAGTCGGTGAGGCTTGCCCATCCAGAAGCTGAATCAAGCGCTTCGACTTCTGCGCCTTTCAAACTTTCCTTTTTATTAATAATCCTCCCCGACAAGGAAATGAAACGAGGTGGAACGCCTTGCCACGCAGAAACTTTCATGTCGGCTTTTGCCCTGAGCTTTTTTATGAAGTGGCGACATCTAGCCGACCAGGGAAGACCCGGCATAAGCATTAAACACAAAATCAACGCTACGCCTGCGAGCGCCGCGGCAACTTGTTTGTTTGCCTTTTTCATCAGCTAATCCGATACGCCGCATGTATCAGCGAATGCCGATTCGTCAGCCTGATACATCTGATTCAAACCCGAATCATACGTGCTCGGCATCCATGCAAGAGCAGAACGTCCGATTTCCGGCTTTAGTTGTTGAAATGCTTCCAAAGTTATAAGCGCGGGATTTAACCTCAACTCTTTGTAGCTCGCAACAACGCCCGCTTTGTTGAGAAAGGATATTCCATAAGTCGGGTCATAAAGATGCCAGCCGTCCTCGTAAAAGACTTCTACGGCAACATGCGTGCTCGCGTATTCCGGGCCGTCGCTGGTATGAACAGTCCTGGCCGGATAACCTCCGGCTGAGATGACAGCAGACATTGCGAACGCGTAGTTGCTACAGTGGGGAGCGCCTTTTTCGATGATTTGACGGGCGGATTTGAATCCCCACGGACTTTCTTTGGAATTCCGCCTCGTTGCAATGAACTTGCAAATCGAATCAATAATTTCATGATCTGTTTTGGCACCGACGGCCAGTTTTTCAAACAGCTTTTCGTAATAGTCGCGATTCTCAGCGTCATATTTCAGAAAGCGAACAGGCACCTCTCTGGCGGAAAGCTCAGGGCTATCGTCAAATCGCAATTCACCAATATCAACAATGCCGTTTTGCGGATGAGATGATGGCGCGCGAACCTTAAAATATTTTGTATGATAGATATCTATTGTGACGAGAAGCGTGTATGTTGCGCCGGGGTACCACACCAGATGAGGCAACGTGAATCTGCCCAGACTATCACTCATAGCGCCATACCCTGAGGTGGATTCAATAGCAGATACCTGCGCGCCCTTCAGCAATTCGGCGAATGCTCCGCTTCCTACTAACCTGCCGGATATGGACACGGGCACAGGTTGATGCCCGCGCCAATCTGCAATCTTCGCTCCCGCTTTTGCAGCGGCTCTCTTTACGGAATAACGTAACCGCGCAGACCAGGGCATCCGGGCCAGAACAGCGCCATTGCAAGCAACACGATGCCGAGCGAAACAATGATTATGCCTTTGATTCTGGCTCTCATATCTTCCGTTATCACGCGTGCTGAACTGCTTGCGCTAGTTTCGTAAGCGAAGCCTTTGCGTCGCCGTAGAGCATGCCTGTGTTCGGTTTGAAAAACAGCGGGTTCTCTATCCCGGCAAATCCTTTCCCTTTTCCGCGCTTCAACACTATGACCGAATGAGCGCGATCAACTTCAAGTATAGGCATTCCCGCAATCGGGCTTTGCGGATTGTCGCGCGCGTCGGGGTTCACCACGTCGTTTGCGCCTATCACAACTGCCACGTCCGTCGAGTGAAATTCAGGATTGATCTGCTCAAGCTCGTACAGGGCTGAATAAGGCACGTTTGATTCGGCAAGCAATACGTTCATGTGACCGGGCATTCGACCCGCTACGGGATGAATCGCGTACTTCACGCTCACGCCGCGAGCTTCGAGCAGGTCGCCCAACTCTCGAACGATGTGCTGTGCCTGAGCAGTCGCCATGCCGTATCCGGGCACAAAAACCACCTGGCGCGCGTAAGCCATCTGCACCGCGACATCTTCTACGTTTACCTCGCGCATCACGCCTTCGGTCTGTCCGGCAAGCGTTGGCGATTCCGCGCCGAAGGCTCCGAACAGCACGTTAGTCACAGACCGATTCATCGCCTTGCACATCAGTATCGAAAGTATGAAACCCGAAAACCCGTCGAGCGTGCCCGCGATGATGAGCACGTTGTTTGAAATCGCAAACCCTGTAGCCGCTGCCGCAAGCCCCGCGTATGAATTCATCAGCGACATGACGACGGGCATGTCTGCGGCTCCAATCGGCAGCACCAACAGAATGCCGAACAAGAATGCGAGGCCCACCATTACGTAAAACAATATCGCTGCCGTCGGCACGAATATCAGGTAAACGAAGATGCCCGCCGTGATTATAAACAACGTGATATTTAATACGTTTTGCCCTTTGTAAGTGATGGGCGTTCCGCGAATCAAGTCCTGCAACTTGATGAAAGCCATAAGGCTGCCGGTGACGGTGATTCCGCCAAGCATCACTTCAAGGCCGAGAGCGGTCATCTTGAAAGCGCCGAGCGTTTCACTGTGGCGGTAGTATTCCGCCACTCCGACGAGCGCAGCCGCGAGCGCGCCGAACGCATGCGACAGCGCAGTCCGTTGCGGCATCGCGGTCATCGGCATCCAGATAGACATCGCCGCGCCGATGATCGAGCCTATGATGAGACCTGCAATGATCCAGTCATACCGGACTATCTCGTGACGAACGAGCGTGCCGACGACGGCCATCAGCATGCCGAGCGCGGCGAGGTTCATTCCGCGCCGGGCCGTGTCGGGGTGGCTCAAGCCTTTCAAACCAAAAATGAATAAAATGGAAGCGGCAAGGTAAGTGAACTCGCTGAAATAATTCATCCGCGTCGTCCCTGCTCCTTTTCAGCGGTCTCTTTTTCCGAGGGTTTCTTCCTAAACATTCTCAACATCCGGTCAGTAATCATGAATCCGCCGACGACGTTGATCGAAGCAGCAATCACGGCTATGAATCCGAGTATGCTGCTCGTCGTATTGTGTTTCCCACCTGCGGTGACGAGCGCGCCGACAATCGAGATTGCCGAGATGGCGTTCGTTGCCGACATCAGCGGCGTGTGAAGAAGAGGCGGAACGCGCGAGATGACCTGATAGCCGAGAAAAGCCGCGAGCGCGAATATATAAAGCGCGGCGATGAACAACTCGGGGCTCATGACAGAATGGTTTTCCGCCACCACTTCTTCAACGAACGCCGCTACGATGAACATTTCAAAACTCAAGGCAGTGTTCCTCCTCTATTGGCGCAGATGAGAATACAAAATCTGACATTTCAAATTTGAGAAACTGTTTTAGAAAGAAGCTCCGTAGGAGCGACCTGTCTATAGTTTCAACATCCTGAATATTTTCTGTAGCTCCGTAGGAGCTACCTGTTGATTTATCAAGTCGCTCCTACGGAGCTACGAATCAATTGCTCAATTATTTCTATAGACAGGTCGCTCCTACGGAGCTTCTCAAACAACTTCTGAAATATCAAATTCTCTCTGCTCACGCCTTGCCTCCTTGCATCGCGGCTGCGACTCGCGGGTGACGAGCGCGGCCTTCGTGCGCGACGCAAGCGGGACCGGCAACGTCGTCGCTCAAATCAATATTCAACTTTCCGTCTTTAATCATCAGACTGAGAAATGCTGTGACGTTTCTCGAATAAAGCTGGCTCGCATGAACGGGCACAGTGGCAGCCAGATTCAAAGGCGCGATAATTCTCACGCCCTCTTTTATTATCTCTTCGCCCGGCTTTGTCTCGGCGCAGTTGCCGCCCGTCGAGCCAGCCAGGTCTACGATGATTGAGCCTCGCTTCATTCCAGCAACCGCTTCTTCGGTCACAAGCAAAGGCGCGGGCCGACCCGGCACCTGCGCCGATGTAATAATCACATCAGCATTGCGCGCCTGCTTTGCGATTAGAGCGCGGCTGCGCGTCATCGCCTCTTCGGTCAGTTCTTTCGCGTAACCGCCCACGTCTTCCGTTTGAATGCCTGTGAGGTCGAGTTCGAGAAAAGTAGCGCCGAGCGAGCGAACGGCTTCGCCCGCAGCAGCGCGTATGTCGAAGCCTTCGACCACTGCGCCCAGCCGCCGAGCAGTCGCTATTGCTTGAAGCCCCGCCACGCCTGCGCCCAACACGAGCGCGCGAGCCGGTGGCACAGTGCCTGCCGCTGTCGTCAGCATGGGAAACATTCGAGGCAATCGCTCGGCTGCGATCAACACGGCTTTGTATCCGACGACCGTCGCCATTGAAGAGAGCGCGTCCATCGCCTGCGCTCTGGTCGTGCGCGGTATCAGTTCCATCGCAAACGCTGTCAGGCCGCGCGCGATTATCGGTTCGAGCGATTCCGGCTGATCGAGCGGGTTGAGAAATCCCAACACGACCGCGCCCCGCTTGAGCCGATCAATCGCTTCCATCGAAGGCCGATTTATCGAAACCAACAAGTCGGCTGATTCGAGAAGCGCCGCGCGATCTTCGGTGATTTGCGCTCCAGCCGCTTGGTATTCCGCGTCACTCGCGCCTGCAAGGGTCCCAGCGCCACTTTCAACCGATACGGTCGCGCCCGTAGCGATCAGTTTTCGGATTGATTCAGGCACGAGCGCCACACGCGACTCTCCGCTTTCGGTTTCTCTGATGACTGCAATCTGCATTAATGCTCCTTCGGTGCCGCTCCTTCAAACAAACGCGGGCATCCACACGCGCCCACTACGGTCGGGCCGCCGATAAATCCAATATAGCATTTTTGGAGAAAAGCACGGAGTGTGAAAGTAGTAGCCTCGTCAGTCGGCGCGGGCTTTCACTCGCGCCTCTGTTCACGGTCGAGATACAGACAAGCCCAACATCATTCAACTGCATCAAGTGCCGCTGGCAAGTCCGGGCTACACATAATTGATGTAGGTGTTGAGCAAGCGAATCTGTTCAGCCTTTTCGTCCGCGTCTACTTTAAGGAGGTCGCGCAATGAAATCAGCCCGATGAATTTGGTCTCTTCGAGAATGGGCAGATGGCGCACGCGCGCCAGTTGCATTTTGCGCAAGCCTTCTTCGTAGCTTTCGTTGGGACTGGCGATGGTAAGCTCTGTCGTCATAACATCGCTTACTTTCACGGTATTGGGGTCGCGGCCTTCGGCGACGACGCGCTTCATCAAGTCGCGTTCGGAAAACAATCCGACCACTCGCGAGCCGTCTACGATGGTCACTGCGCCGATGTTGCGCTCGGTCATGTAACGCGCAGCCGTGTAAGCCGTATCGTCAGCCGATATCGTGTAGAGGTCCCTGTTCGAGTCTTTCACTATCGAGCCGATGGTCTTCATAATTTTGCCTCTTGCCCATAGTTCGGGCTTTTGAAGAATCAGTTGAAATGACGAGACGACCTGCGCTGCTACGTCTAATGAGGAATGATTTAATTCGCGTTTGTCGTCCCTGATGATTTACGAACAGAACGTCATATTTAAACGCGCAACCAGTATAAGTGCTTATGGCTTGAGTCTACCTGCGCAAATCTTTCGTTGTCAAGAATGGGTGCTGGGACGCCTGTGCTCCCAGGTGCTAGAATTACCGCGTGAACAGAGAGCGAATAAAGAAACTACTTGAAGATGCGCTCTGCCAGCGCATCAGTCTGGATGAAGCAACAGACAAACTGGTCGGCTTGCCTTACGAAGACATCGCGTTTGCGCGCGTGGATCATCACCGCGAAATCAGACAGGGGTTTCCCGAAGTCATACTGGGGCAGGGCAAGACCGTTGAGCAGATAGTCAAAATCGCCGAGCGAATATTAGAACACAGCCATAACCTGCTGGTCTCGCGAACGAACGAAGAAGTCTTTCGTCGCGTCGCGGAGTTTGCGCCCGATGCCGAGTTTCACAGCGAAGCGCGGATGATCTCTGTCCTGCGCGACCGCACGGAACGAGGCGAAGGCGTAATAGCCATCATCTCCGCAGGCACGTCCGACATCCCCGTGGCGGAAGAAGCCGCGATCACGGCAACAGCCATGGGCAATCGCGTAGCGCGAATATATGACGTGGGCGTGGCAGGCATACATCGTTTGTTCGGCGCGCGCGAAGACTTTGAATCGGCGCGCGTGGTCGTCGTAGTCGCGGGCATGGAAGGCGCGCTGCCGTCCGTTGTAGGTGGTCTGGTCTCAGTGCCTGTCATAGCAGTGCCGACGAGCATCGGATACGGCGCATCGTTTGATGGGTTGGCCGCTCTGCTTGGAATGCTGAACTCGTGCGCGTCGAACGTTACGGTAGTAAATATTGATAACGGCTTCGGCGCAGGCTTCGTCGCGAGCCTGATTAATCGCCGCCGTGAGGCTTTAACGTAGAATCAGGAAAATCATGAAGCTCGAATTTGTGCCGCTTCTAAAAGTGCAGCGCGAGCTATACGGCATGCCGCGCGGGATGGAAAGGTTTCGCGCTTACCTCGCCACGATAATTGATCCTGAGACGCGCGACCTGAAGCTGCCGCTTTCGGGGATGAATCCGATGGGCAAAGATCACATCCCCTTGCTGCTTGACCAGTATCTGGCGATGGACGCCGAAAGGATTGCTTCGCGGGCGGTGGCTGATGCCAAATCGCGCCTTACGGGCGTGCAAGGCGAATTCAAAGTGGCGCTCGTTTTGTCAGACGATGCGATGGGCGGCTGGACGAATCGCTACACGAGCGAATTCGGTCGCCGCTTCGGCACAAAGGCTTATCACAAACGCGGCTGGCTCGAAGTCGGATTGTGGACGAGCGAAGAGCCTGCGGCTGAAACTGTTCGCGAGCAAGTGCTGACGACCATTTATCGCGCGGCGCACATCGAGCAGCACGGTTTTGCTCACACGCTCAGAGAGATGCTTGCACAGGAAGGTTTCGCAATGGCACAGGCTTGCTGCACCGAGCCTGCGCTTGACGGAGACGATCTTGTCTACACGCGCGAGGTCATTCGGCCCTATCTCGATACGAAAGATTATCCCGCGATCATAGCGTGTTTGTTTGGCGATGAAGCGGCTCGCTCGTTGGGCTACGCCCCCGTGGGATTAAGCGCGCGCGCAGGCTTTGCGCTGGCCCTGCACGATGGACAACTTGAAAGGAGATTCGCTTGATGGAAACAATGATGCAGCATTTCAAATGGGATGATATTGAGACTGAACAAATAAATGATAAGTTCGTGCGCAAGCTGGCCTGGCAGGGTGGAGTGATGATCTCGTGGATGCAGTGCAAGCAGGGGTGTTATGTGCCTCCGCATTCGCATCACAACGAGCAATTGACTTTCGTAATCAGTGGGCGCTGGCGTTTTGAAATAGACGGCAAGACGCTCGTCATCGGGCCTAATGAAATGCTCTACATACCGCCAAACATGATTCATTCGGCGGAAGCTCTGGAAGACCTGGTCGCTTATGACATTTTTTCGCCGCCTAGAGAAGACTGGATCAAAGGTGAAGACGCTTATCTGAGAACTGCCACGCACAAACCTGTTGGAGATTAGGCAGGTATTCCAGAAGGTACTTTTAGTCCGGCAGGCGCGCTTCACGCTTATTCGATAAGAATGATCCCAAAGCGCGCCGCTGGACTTTGTGTATAACTACCTATCCCGGCGTAGGGCCGGGTATTGCAGGCAGCTTATTTTGTTCGCTTCTTAGGGGCCTTCAACTGTTGTTCTTGTTGTCGAACCAGTTTTTCAATCTCATCAAGATGATCAAGCTCGAAGCCTTTTTTCGGCCTTGGCACTTCAGCAAGTGCGGCGTTCAGTGCCCTGTCGGCATTCTTTGCCGTTTCAGCTTTTATTCCCTTCTGTTGCAATGCATCTGCCAGTGCTCTTACTACTATGGTTCCACAGCGATGTAGACTTGGATTAAAGAGCGTCACACAAGTCGTCTGGCCGCAACAGGCTTGAACTATACCTGCATCTGTAAAGTGATTTACGTAGTAAATGCCACCAAAGAAGGAGAAGCTCCATACCGCCTTTATATAGTAGCAGCCTGGTGGAACTTCAACTTCCAGATGACCGCATTTGGCAGGCAGCACTACATATCTCTTGTTGCACCATTGAAGCACGCTGCCATCACAGTTATAGATTGTGACATACCAGGTCCTGCTATCTATAGAGCAGGGATCGTCTATACCTGAAATCCATACATTCAGTTTTGCCATACCCATATCGAGTACCTCCTAATATTCATTTGAGATTTAGCAAGCAAAGCAATTTAAGATAAGCATTTCCATTTTGGATGAATGGCTTACCCTCTGCTTCGCATTCACAAGTACGTGCTGGTTAGCTCTTGCCAAGATAAAGGCTAAAGACTGCTGCCCGGTCGGCAGGGGCTAAGAAACGGCTATCGGGTGGTTAATCAGCTTTGGACAGGTCCACCTAATTATTAAAAGACGCGGAATATTACTCGAAGCATGCAGAAATGTTAATTACAGTTATTTATTTTACGTTCGGTTGACTACTTCGACAGTTTCGCCTTGACCATATCGCTCAGGACTTTTCCGTCAACCGTTTTGCCTTCGAGTTTGGGGCGGACGGCTTTCATCACCGCGCCCATATCTTTCATCGAAGACGCTCCCGTTTCAGCTACGGCTTCATCAACGGCGCGCGACATCTCTTCTTCGCTCGCTGCGGCGGGAAGGTAGGTTTGAATTATTCGCGCTTCGTTCTCTTCCTTCAGGGCCATCTCTTCGCGATTGCCCGCGCGGAACTGTTCAGCCGCGTCGCGCCGCTGTTTAAGCAGAGTGTTTAGAACTCTCGCGGCTTCCGCGTCATCAACCTCGCCGGGAAGTTCCGTCTCGCGCATCTTCAACGCAGTCTTGACCATCCTGAGCGCGCTCAACCTTTCGGCTTCTTTAGCTTTCATCGCTTCGACGATGTCTCGACTGATTTGATCAACTATCGGCATCTCTATACTCCCTATCTCTTCAAGAAAATGCTCTCATCCTTTGCGGTTGCGCCCGTTGCCATCGCCGCGTTTTTTCTCAGGGTCTTCTTCGTGTTCGAGCTTGTAAAAATCTAACATCACGTCGCCCTGCCCGCGAAGGTCGCGCTCCAATCGGTTCAACGCAACTCGCACCACGTCGCGATGATGAACGCGGCGGCGGCTCGGTATCTTGCTCACCTTCAGCCATATCTTGTGCACCAGATTTATGTCGTCTTCGGTAAGCACAGGCGCGTGCGCTCCTAGCAAAACTTCGTTCTCGTTGCCGTGCGGGTCAACGATTCTGAAACGCACCTGACGGCGCGGCTTCTGGCCGAGCCGCTCCCACGCGCTGCCTAACTCGCGCGACTGCTCTTGAATAGTCAGCTTCGACGACGTGCCCGCGACTATTTCAGACGAATCGAGTTGCAAGGCCGTTTGCGCCGCAGCGTCGAAGATGTTAGTTGCCGGAACGATCAACAGGTCAACCGGCTTGCCAGCCTTTTCCGCAAGCGCCACGACTTTCGTGAACAATCGCTGCTCGTAGGCGTCGAACATACTGGCTTCGTGAAACTCGCGCTCGCCGCCGTCGTGGCTCGACACCAATCTGGTTGTCATTACCACCACGTCTTTCTCATCGGTGTTGGTGGTTGCCAGCGCGTGCTCCAGGTGCGAGAGCGTGTTGTAATCGCGCACGGCCACAAGCACGTTGCCCGGTCGCGCGCCCACCTCATCCTGGTTGACCGTCTCGCTGTGCTGCAACTGGAAGCGGTCGAGCTTGGCCAGAGTCAAATCGAGCTTGCGCAGATTGATTCGCTCAGAGATCGTGAACATGATGAAAAAGGCCGCGGTGAAAACGATGCCTGATATGGTCGCCACCTGCTTTGTCAGCAGGTTCGTTAGCGCGACCGACACCAGTATCAGCGCGATGATGATAAGCCCGACGGGAATTTCGATTCGGCCTATACGAAGATTGAGCGGCACTTTCCACTGGCGGCCTTCCGGTCGCTTGAACCTGAGCATTAGCGTAGCCACAGCGTTGAACGTGAAGCTCCATATCACGCCGAAAGCATAAGCCTCGCCCAGAACAAACACGTCGCCGCGCGAGCCAAATACGGCTACAAGTTGAAGTATCGCTATGAGATTGACGATGCGATAAGAAGTGCCGTACTTCTTGTGCGGCGTGCGGAACCAATCCGTCAACACGCCATCTTCCGACACGCGATTCAACACTCCGTTCGAGCCTATGATGGCCGTGTTTACAGCGCCCGACAGTATCAGAAAACCGACGACGACAACGAACGCTTGAAAGATCAGCTTAAGGTAGCCGGGGCCGATGAAATTGATCGCAAGGCCGGAGATCAGGTTATCCAGATATTTCACTCTGATCTCATCAGGGATGATGGCAACCGCAAAAAACGAGACCAGTGACGTAAACAGCAGCGAGTATATGAATATTACGAGTGCTGCTCGTTTGAGATTTTTCAGCTTCGGGTGCTCAAGCTCGCGATTGACCTGGGCGAGCGTTTCTTCGCCGCTCATCGCAAGCACTGAATGGCCGAAGGCTATCAATATGCCGAACAGGCCGATATAGGACGGAGCATTTTCAGCAATCTTAAAGCCATCGCCGTCGGGAATAAACCATCGCAAACTCTCTAGCCATCCGAGCGCGTGATGCGGCTCGCCCGCAAAGTGGAGATTTTCCGCCGAAGGCAGAGGCGGCATCTGGCCGCCTCGCTCGATCAAAGTAAGTATGCTCCACCCGATCATTATCACAACCATTACGGTCGTGATGTACATGATGCGAAGCGCATCATCGGAAGATTCGTGAATGCCTTTGATGTTGCGCCACCAGAAATAAATAATAGCTATCGAAGCCACGCCCGCAGACAGCATGTTTTTTAAGTCATCGGAAGGGTCCCACAAGTAGCCGAAGTAGGAGAGCGTTTGCGACACGAGTCCCACGATGTACTGGCCTGCGGCGACGCCGGAAATCGGCCCCGTCAGAATGAAGTCGAATATCAGCGCCGACACGCTCAGCTTTGCCATCGTGCCGCCCATCGCTTCTTTGACCACGCGATAGACGCCGCCGCGCGTGAACATAGAAGACGATTCTATGTAGAGCGCAGAGACGGCGGCGCTCAACAGCATCACGCCCAGTATGAACCAGGGGGCGGATTTGCCGACGAAACGTTCGGCTATGCCGCCGACGTAAAAGGCCGACGAGCCGAGATCGCTTAAAACGATGGCCGCCGCTCGCCAGAACGAAATGAATGAAAGCATCACCGTTGTAGCAACGACGACGCGAACACGAGTGTTGGATTTCGGAGTGTTCATTCCTATTTTCTGATTGATTCTCCAGAAGATTTACGAGCGGTGATGGTGAACTTTGAAGGCTTCATAACAGTTAGCGCGCTTTTGCCTCTACCCGATAATACGCTCGCTTGTTACCTTGTCAAGGTTATCTCCGGCCTGTTTGACGAATCTCGCGGCGAGCGGCTGACAATCATTTCAACATGGACGCCGCCTGTCAATTTAGCTTACGGCCTGTGATATATTTCGGATTCGAGGTTTGAGTATGAGATCATTCTTCATACGATGCTTGTTGAAAAGATAACCAGCCGACAAAACCCTCTGGTCAAACGTTTCCGCCTCGTGCGCGCAGGCAGCGAGCGCTATCACATTTTTCTCGAAGGCGTGCGATTGATCGAAGACGCGATTGCTGCAAGCGCCCACTTTGAAACAGTCGCCTTCACGTCTGCGCTCGAAACGAATGAGCGCGGCCTCAAACTGCTTGACGCTCTTGAAAACATTCCGTGTCGCGGCGCGCATGTTGCCAAAATCGTTATGGAAGCGATAGCCGAAACGGAAAGCCCGCAAGGGGTGGCCGCAATCGTCACCCGCCCTTACTTCGAGCTTCAGGATTTGTTCGAGCGCGATTTGCAAACAATCGTCATCGCAGACCAGTTACAAGACCCCGGCAATCTCGGCACCATCATTCGCACAGCCGAAGCAGCAGGCGCAGACGGCCTTATTACTACGCGGCGCACGGTTGACCCGTTCAATCACAAAGCTCTGCGCGCTTCGATGGGTTCGGCGCTTCGATTGCCGCTCGTCACCGATGCGAAGCGCGCAGATGTATTGAAGCTTTGCCGCGAGCGCGGGATAAAGATCGTAGGCTCCCGGCCCACGCCCGCACGCGCTCAAGCCGTGATCGAAGACGTTGAGCGCACACAGACTATCTTTACTTACACGGAGGCGAATCTCGCGGTTCCAATCGCATTGATTCTTGGCAAGGAAGCGAGCGGTATCTCTGCAGACGCGGCAGCCCAGGCAGACGAGTTTGTTCATATACCGATGGCCGAAGCAG
The DNA here is from genome assembly GCA_963726785.1 of Blastocatellia bacterium. GTDB lineage: Bacteria > Acidobacteriota > Blastocatellia > UBA7656 > UBA7656 > DATEKX01. The sequence goes on along the minus strand of CAVSDJ010000010.1, from coordinate 275,234 downwards.
TTGAATCGCTGAACGTCTCAGCCGCCGCCGCGATTCTGCTCTACGAAGCAGCGCGACAAAGAAGAAAAGGATGAATTATGAACGATGAATTATGAATCAGGGGATTTTAAATCTCGCGTTCATTATTCATCATTCATAATTCATCCTTTCTTCTGGCCCCCGACCCCTATTATAATTTTTGAGGTTGCTTTTATAGCTTTAGCAAGATGACGAATTCATCGAAAAGATTATCTGAATACCTTGAAACGCAGATCGCTCGCGGCGCGTTTCCCGGCGCGCAATACGTCGTAGGCTGTGACCAGCAGATCATCCGAGAAGGGGCTGTCGGTTTCGCAGTGGTCGAGCCTGAGCGCATCCCGGTCACGGTTGACACCATCTACGATCTTGCGTCGCTCACAAAGCCGCTCGTCACTTCGCTGCTTGCGGTCATATTTTCTACGCTCGGTGCGATTGATTTGAACGCGCCGCTCGGCCATTATCTTGATGAGTTTGATGAAAAGCGCAAACGCCAGATCACGTTGATGCAACTGCTGACTCACGTTTCGGGATTGCCGAACTGGCGACCGCTCTATCTTGAAACGAGCAATCCGGCAGCCGTGCCCGCTTACATCGCTGGCCTGCTTGATGATTCGCCCGACGCCGAAACGTTTCCGTTAGTCTACAGCGATTTGAATTATATTCTGCTCGGCTCCGTACTTGAGCGCGCGAGCGGCGAGCGGCTTGACCGGCTTGCGCAAAAACATATATTCGACTCGCTCAGTCTCAAGCGAACGATGTTCAACCCGCCACTTGATTTGAAGCGCGAAATAGCAGCGACCGAGCACGGCCAGACTTTCGAGCAAGCGAATGCCGCGAGCGACACTGAGGCGCGGGAACGCGCAGACGCGACAACTTCTCATACCTCCGTGTCTCTGCATCCTTCGCGCCCCTGGCGAAAAGAGATCATCTGGGGAGAAGTGCACGACGGCAATGCGTATTATCTGGGCGGAGTGTCGGGCCACGCGGGATTGTTTTCCGTCGCGCGCGAAGTTTTTCAAATCGCCAATCAATTTCTGCGCGGCAGCTCGCTTGTGAACGAAGACGGATTGCGATTGTTCGCAAAGAATTTTACGGAGGGGCACGAGACTTCAAGATCAATAGGCTGGATTCTCGCTTCATCGAAGGATTGTTCGGCTGGCCCGGCAATGCCTGAAACGGCAATGGGCCATACAGGATTTACAGGAACCAGCGTGTGGATAGACCCGGACAAGCGCCGCGTCTTTGTTTTGCTGACGAATCGCATTCATCCTCGCGTTTCGACGTTCGACATGAAAGAAGTGAGGCAGCAATTCAACACGCTCGCTGTTGAAGAATTGGGTTAGGTAGTTGTGCTAGAGACGTTAAACAAATATATCGAAGACCAGCCCGCGCCAAGAGGTCTTATCGAGCACATTCAGCGGTGGCTGGTCAATGAGCGGCGCTTTGCGAGATTGCTTGCGCTGTCGGTCGTACTCCATCTCGTTTTTTATGCTTCCATGATCATTCTCAATTCGTGGACGATGCGGCAGATCAAGCCGATTCGCAGTCAGCCGCCTGAACTCATAGTGATAACCGAAGTCGCGCCGCCTTCAAATCGTCCCGCGCTTCGCTCTTCGCCCGAACTGCTGGAACGCGCAGACACCAATCAGCTTCAATACGACCCGGAAACTGCCAATGATTCCGAACTGCTCTCGCGCTCTCCAAAGCCCTCTTCGCGGCGCGGAAACGACGGGACACTCCCATCAGCAGAAGGGATCAAACCAGGGGCATCAGTCGGCGCAAGCGATAAAGACTCAGGGAATAAATCGGTTGATCAAACCTCGCCGCCTGTAATCGCTTCCGTGCAACCGAATCGCTCGCCTCAACCTTCCGCGCCGTTCAACACGCCCGCGCCTTCCGTTCAGCCCGCGCCTCAGCCGCCCGCGCCCGCGCAAAAACCGAACGCGAGCGCGAACGCCGACAATTCGCAAGAAGCAATTCAGGCGGGCGCACGCCGGGGCGATAGCACGGAATCGAACGCTTTTGGAATGCAGCCGGTTCAAGCCCAGTACATGGCCCGCGTGCGCGCGAAGGTAAGCAAGATCAATGAAGCCAACATGCCGCGCGATTGGATAGAAACAGTGTTGACCGGCAAGGTCTCTGCCCTATTCAACCTCACGATCAAACGCGACGGACGCATCCAGTCTTTGGAGTTGCTTCGTCCGAGCGGTTACCGCCTACTTGACGGGCGAGCGCGAGAAGCGATATATATAGCAAGCCCCTTCGAGGGATACCCTCAAAACGCAGGCGACACAATCACTCTTCAAGTGACTGTTTATTACACTCCTTCGCGGTGATGTTATGCGAAAACTGAATAGACTTGCGCGGCTCCCTGTCGCGTCTCTGGTATTGTCTGCGTGCCTGCTGCTTCAAGGCGGAAGTTACTTTGCGGCATTCGCGCAAAAATCTAAAGATGCCCCGCCTCCATTTGATCGCAACTATCAAGCCCAACAATCAAGTAACGAGCAGGATAACTCTCGCCCGCGCAGGATTGACCAGGGCGAAGACGGCCCTATCGTCCGCATCGCGCTTATGACCGATGTATCTTCGATCACGCTTGGTTCTTCGTCCGGCTTCACACTGCTGCGATATGATCAAAACCAACGCGACGCGGAAAAGATAGCCGACCATCCTCTGCGCATAGAATTGAGACAGCAATCGGTGCGACTCGACCTTCCCGCTCCCGCGCGCGAACAAATTAACAGAAACGAATATCGCGTCGAGGTCGGCTCGGTTTCCAATATGATCGAAGCGCACAAAGTGATTGACGAACTCAGCAAGCGATTCGATGAACCGATTTCAAACCTCTACGACAAACAATCAGACGCCTTTCACATTCTGATAGGCCGTTTCGCTTCTCGAAGCGAAGCGATGGCGATGATCGAGCAGCTTCGCCACGCGGGCTACACCGCATCGCACATCGCGCCTGATTACGTAATAAATAACCCGCCTCAGAAAACGGCTCAGAAAGTTGAACCGCCGAAGACTTCTAAAAACACTAAATCAACGAAATCGAAATCGCGCCCCGGTCGCGTAACGAAGCAAGCCGTCACGCCCGAGTACCGGCGCGTGACGCAAATAGTCGCAATGGATGGCGACCGCGTCATCGCATTGACCGAAGACAAATTTGTGCTCAGAGCCATAAGCGTCAAAGTCGAAGATGAAGCGCGCCAGGCCACAGGGTCGTCAGCACAGAGCTATATTGACAAGCGAAAACAAGACGAGAAAGCGTTGTGGGGTTCCGCTAATGACAATGCCCCGCGTCCGCCCACACGTATCGAAACTTCAGGCGCTGCGCCGTTCGTTCGCGTTGGAGATAAATACTACAGGGGCGAAATTCATCTCAAGCTCAATGCGCGCGGGCAGATCAACGTCGTAAACGCCTTGCCGCTCGAACAGTACCTGCGCGGCGTCGTGCCGATGGAGCTTTCGCCCGGCCTCTACCCTGCAATCGAAGCGCTCAAAGCGCAGGCAGTCGCGGCTCGAACTTACGCGCTGACTAAGTTGAACCAGTCACGCGACACTGACTTTGATTTACGCGATGACACGCGGTCGCAAGTCTACGGTGGGATTTCGGCTGAACAAGAAATGACGAATCGCGCGATTGAAGAGACGCGCGGCGTGGTCGCTTTTTACACGGGAGAAGACGGCACAGACTCGCCTATCGAAGCGCTTTACACTGCGAACTGCGGCGGGCAAACCGAAAACAACGAAGTGATCTTTGGCGGAAAGCCCATGCCTTATCTTCGATCAGTTGCGTGCGCGCCCGACCGCCTCTCGATTGCCGACCGTGACATCGCATCGAATCGAGCGGCTGATTCAGAGGTCGAGCCTGACGCCCGTTCGATATTGCGCGAAATAGCTCTGCTTCAGGTCATGGGTTTTGCGCTGCCGCGCCGTGCGACGAGCAGTTATTTGAACAGCGCACCCGATCAAAGCGAATTGCAAAGCTGGATAGACCGCATAGTCGAGTTGTCGCAAAAAGAGAGGCTGAGAGTTGCGCGCAACGACTCGACTTTATTTTCGGGATTCGCTCAGTTGATCGCATCGGCTATTTACGGCGAAGGCCGCGCCGCGTTGCTTCTGACTCCGGCAGACGTTGATTACCTGTTGGCAGGGCTTTCCATCAAAGACGCGCCGCAGGACGTTCGCGCAAGCATCGCCGCGCTGTTGAAAGACGGCATACTAAAATTGCCCGCGTCGTTTGACAATCGCTCGCAGATCACGCGAGCTTTCGCAATTGAGACGCTTGCTCGCGCGCTCTCTTTCCGGTCGCGGCTTGCTAAGCCTGACGGCCTGAAAACTCAGATTGCGCGCTTGAGATTCGATGCGGCGAGACCCGTTGAAAACGGGCGGCTGATCATCGCTTCATCAATCGCAAAGCCGCAACCGGCTACGCAAGAGAAACCGAAATCAATTAATACGGGACGCATCGCGCGTTCGGCTGGAGAGATGAAATCGAAAGAGGTCATTGCAAAAACCAGTCCCGTCAAAGAAAGCGCGCCTCCTTCTGAAAGCACGCCGGACGGGTTCGAGATAGACGCAAGCGCGTGGTTGTTCCGCAGTTTCGGCGGCGAAAGCTACGCGGTCAATCGTCTAACGCTGATCGGCGGAGAGCGCATCACGTTTCATTTGAACGCGGCAGGGCGCGTAGATTTTCTTGAAGCAGCAATAGCCGAGCACAGCGCGTCGAGCGACCGCTATTCGAGCGTGGCGCAATGGCAAGAGCGCGTGGGGGCAGAAGAGGTCGAGCGTAGACTTTCGCGCGCGCGCATCAACGTAGGCCGGATTGAAAGCCTTACGCCCGTCGCCTTCAGCGAATCGAATCGCGTGACCGAAATGGAGATAACAGGATACGGAGGAAGCGCGCGGCTGCGCGGCCCTCAGATTCGCAGCGCACTCGGGTTGAAAGAAAACCTCTTCATCGTTGATCGCGAAATGGATGCGAGCGGGCACATCACAGCTTTCATTTTCACGGGTCGCGGCTGGGGTCACGGAGTCGGCATGTGTCAGACCGGCGCTTACGGTTTGGCGAAAGAAGGCTACTCTTACACAGCGATCTTGCAGAAATACTACACGGGCGTGAAAGTGCGAAAGGCTTATTAAAAGCGAATTAAAGCACAGGGGGCGATTGTCCTCGCCCTCTGTGCTATTGCAAAGTAGGCCATAAATTCACCCTCCCTGTCGCACCTCCTGTAATCAGCATTCGGTTGTCAGGCGAAAAAGCCATGGAGTTGAAAGGCCTATAACGCTCATCATAGAGCGTGATCAGCAAACGATAAGAAGAAGTGCTCCATAGCTTCACAAGTCCGTCTCTGCCTGCTGTGGCGAATATCTTGTTGTCGGGTGAAAACGCCATGCATAAGATAGACCTGGTATAGCCTCTGAGCGGCGGCAGCGATCTAACCAGTTCAACATCCCACAGAGTTGCGGATGGGCCAAGATCAGATGTGCTTCCAATGGCCAGTAATTTATTGTCAGGTGAAAACGCATACGTCAAGTTGTATTCCCACTGAGCCAAAATCTTCATAAACTTTCGCGAGCGGGCGTCCCACAGTTCAGCGTTTTCCGAATCGCCACTGTTGCTGCCGATGACGACTAATTTGCTGCCGTCCGGCGAAAAAGCCATAACGCGGATTGTGCGAATGGAAGCCGTGCCGAATACGGCTGCTTCTTTAGAAGCCTCAACGTCCCACAGGTGTATGGTCGCAAAGTCGCCGACATTTTCGTAATAAGCAAAGGTTCTGCCGTCGGGAGAGAACGCTGACTTCAGAGAAAAATCTTTCGTGCTCGTGAGCATGACAGGCTCGCTCGGCGAATCCGCATCCCATAACTTCAAAGAGACATGGAAAGTAACACCAGTCCCGTTCGACGACGTGACTCTGTTTATCGCAGCCAGAGCCTTCCCGTCGGGCGAGACTGTTAACGAACCGATAACTTCCTCGACCGTCTCTGACTGAATTAAGTGATCGTTAAAAGTGGCCGTCAGTTTGCGCGACACAACATCCCATATTCTCATCGTGCCGTTTTGATTTCCCGTCGCAAGGAACCTGCCGTTCGGGGAAAAGACCGCAAATCCGTTCGTAACCTCCGAAGGAAGGCTTAATTCTTTTTGTGAGGCGGCGTCCCACGTCCTTAACACTGAGCGACTCATTCCCAAAATGGTTTGGCTGTCGGGTGAGACGACAACTTTTTCGACCTCCGAATCATACCTTCCGAGAGTGATGGACTCGCGGAGCGTAGCCGCATCCCAAAATCTCACCTGCCCGGAATCATTCGCGGCGAGCATTTTCCCATCCGGCGAAAACGCCAAAGAGGTTATGAATCCCTGCTGCCCCGGGAGCGGAGTTATCAGCTTGATCGGCTCCGGCGGCTCAAGCGTGGTGAGATCATACAGCCTCAACGCTTTGGCGCTGCCCAGAGCGGCCACCTTCTTATCGGGCGAGAAAGCAACCGCGCTGCGCTGATTTGTAGAACCGGAAACATTAAAGAATCCCCCCACTTCCGCCAATTGCGTTTTCGTTTTCACGTCAACAAACCTGAACGCATACCCGCCTTCAATGCCCATAATGATGAGCTTTCCGTCAGGTGAAAAAGTCACTGATGTGAGGTTATCGTTTGCGTCGGGCTCGAACCTGCGCGAACCAACGTCGAAACGGATTAATTGATTATTCGCGCCCACCGCGACGATCAGTTTCTCGTCGGGCGAGAGGGCAAGCGATTTCACACTGGTGTGAATTTCAGGAACCTTGAAGCGCTCCTTGCGCGAGGCAACGTCCCAAACTTTTATGCTTCCGCCGCCCGTGACAAGCGTCTTGCCATTCGGCGAAAAGAGAAGCACGGTGATAGGCTGCCCATCTCCGCGCAGCACGGCTGGCTCTTCGTTCGTGTCAATTTTCGACAGCCTCACAAGCGAGTCTTTGCCGCCGTAAGCCAGCAGCTTGCCATCGGGCGAAAAGGCCAGAGCGTTGACGGGGCCGCTGTTGGTTGCCAGCGAGCGAAGTTCCTGTCTAGATTGCGCGTCCCATAGCTTCACGGCAGTGTCACCGGCAGTCACCAGATATTTACCATCCGGCGAATATGCCAGATCCCTTATATTCCCGTCGCTGCCGTCGAGCGTGCCCGTGTCCCTGTGAAGGAGCCAGTTTAGGTAACCCCATTCAAATCCGCGCAAGTCATCTTGCTTGGTCGCATCGTCTTCGAGCAGTTCCTGAGCGCGCTCAATATTTTCCTCATAATAAACGCTCTGGGCAAGATTGATATTCGACGCGTAAAGCAAATGGCGCGACCTCTCGAACCCCGCCTTTGATTCGGCCCTTAGTTTGTTTGCGAAAACAAAAGCCGCCAGAGTCAGGAGGAACGCAAGGGCGAAAATTATCATTGTCAGTCGCGTGCGTTTGGCCTCCCGTCTGCGCTGCGCCTCACGGTCGCGTGCTTCGCGGTCGCGCGCCTCGCGGCTCGCGTCCACGAAGTTCAATGCTGTCTCGAACTCCGTGTGATACCGCCGCGCCCAAGCCTCATTCGGCTTGCTCTCCTCGCGCCATAAAAGCGCCAGTTGCAAATCGGGGTCGCGCCATAGTCCTGCTTCTTTCTTCTCGTAGAGCACTGCCGTTTCGGCTAATCGGCGGTAAATTCGCCCGCACCCCGCCTCTTCATCAACCCAGCTTTTCAGACGCTCCCAGTTGCGAATTAGGCTCTCGTGCGAAATGTCTATCAGCGAGTCGCCCTCAAGGGGAGTCTCTGCGGGCGGCATCAGAAACGAGCGATCTTCACGGCGAAAAACTTCGATGACCGCTATCACTTCCGCTTCGCTGGCTTCGGTAAGAGCGCAGAGTTTTTTCAATTCAATCGGGCGGCGAATCTCTCGATTGTCCGCTCCTTTTTCAGTAAGACCTTTGAATATCTTTTCAGCAATCTTCCGGCTCCGCTCATCGGGCAGTTCGTTATAGGCTTCATCGGCGTGCAGAGAAAGCGCTGCGCTCATCCCGCCTATCGCTTCGTAATGTTTCAGGTCTACCGGCTCATGCTCTGGATGGCTTGCTTTCCAATTACTCCAAGTTCGCATCAACGCGTGTTGAAGGATTGGCAATTGATCGGGATTGTCCCCCATGTCGTTAAGCAGCCGGTTGACCAGGCGCGGAGTTATATCTGCGCCGCAGACGGCTATCGGCCCTGTGATGGCTTCGCGGCGTTGCTCGCGCGTCGGTCGCGGAATCAGGTATTGCCCTTCGTTGATTGCTTCGGGCAAGTCCCAAAACAAAGAGCAGTCGCCCAGAAAATCCGAGCGCATAGTTATAACAACATATATTGGAATTTCTTTCTGGTGCGCGGCGGATAACAGCAATTTCACAAACGCAGCCGCGTCGTTCTGGTATTGCTCGCTTTCGGCCACCTGTGCAAAGCGGAACAACTCTTCAAACTGATCGACTACAACAAGCACGTTTTCCTGAGAGCCGATTCGCGACTGGCGGACGGCCTCGACCAGTCCGAGGCTGCCGCGCCGCAAGGTCGCTTCGATCATCATCGCTTGCAGTCCGTCCCTCTCAGAAAACAGACCCGAATCATTTATCGCGCCAGCTAGATTGCCCATGGGGTCGTTGCTCGGTCTGAAGAGCGCGATACGCCAGTTTGAGCCTGCGCTCGCCATAAACCCGCCGAACAGCGCGGGCAAGAGTCCTGCGCGCACGAGCGACGACTTGCCGCTTCCCGAACTCCCTATCACGGCCATAAAGCGCGACGCCGAGAGCTTGCGAAGCAACTGCTCGCTCTGGCCGTCGCGCCCGAAATACAAGAGGCTTTCGTTAAACTCGAAGGGCCGCAATCCCGGAAAAGGATTGGAAGGAATTTCAAACTGCGTCATCATCTCCGTGTAGTCGGTTGTCATCTCTACACTCCCCTCGCTCGTTGAACTCTTTCGAGAAACGGCTGCAAGCGCTCAGGCGAGAACTCTTCATAATTCTTGATGACCAGCGCATCGTGATCTCTGATGCGCTCTTTGGAATCGGTCGGCGGGCCGGTTATGTAGATCGCTTTCGCGGTCAATGGCTCTGTGCGGCCATAGCCCGCGACCTTTTGCAATTCGCGCTGTTTCATGCGCAGCCATAGTTCGCCCGCTCGCCCGTAGTAAATCATCACCGCATCGCACAGCATCAGGTTATCTTTATGATCCTGAATTATCTGCGTTTCATCGCCTTCGATTGCGGGCAAGGTCACGTCCAGGCCCTTATCGAAAAGATAATCTTCGATTGGCTTGACTGAATCCATGTCCTGCTTGTCGCAGATCAAATAAACGGATGCCGCGTCTCCATTGCTTGAAGTCGCAGAGGCGGCTTGCGATTTGTCGGGCCGCGTCAGCTTTTCTTGAATCACTGTTTTAAGGTCTTCGAGCTTGGTTTCGAGCAGGTCTGTTCCATGCTGGCTGCTGAGTCCGAGGCGAAGTTGATTGACGAATTTTTGCTGAAGCTCGCTTTGTGGCTGAAGCCCCACGGGCATCCAGATTACACGCTGCAACCTGCTCCCTTCGATTGCAGCCAGTTCATTCTGTAGCTCTACTACCGAACGGCTTTCGCCTTCGGGGATGATGCCGTAATGTTCGCCTATCAAGTGAACTGACAGTTGGCTGCGGCTGAGGCAATCCGTTACCTCTTGGTTGAACGCCTGCCCGACAAGCGGCAAGCCTTTATCGGGCAGAACAACGTGACCGTGCTGCTGTAATTCGCGTTTGATTTTGTCTCTTTGCTCAGTGAGGTCGGAAGTCGTCTCTGCCAGGTAGATAGTCGCTGCGGAAGTCGAGATGGGTGTTGAGGCGAGCACGCTCGCAGGCCCGGCGGAATGGCGCAATGTCTCTATCAACTGTTTGATGTCGTAAGCCAGATCGTCAAGCTTCTCCCAGTACCGGATGTCGCGCGCCGGAACGATTTCCGAACTGAACTCTTTGGCACGGTTTCGCGCCTGATCGTATTCGTAAAACTCATAGCCGAGCGAGCCTTGCAACACGGGCGGGTGTTGTTCGTGTGGGATGTGCGTCTTTACGACTTTGAAGATTCGCAGCTTGTCGCCGATTTGAAGCCCCGCCTTCATTTCTGCGAGCCTGCAAAACTCATTCAGTTCTCTCAGACACCACTCGCTTTTGACGTAGCGCGGCGAGATGATGGACACCAGAATCGCCGCCTTTGCAATGTGTTCGATGAGCGTGTCGGCAAACACATCGTTGCCCTGTAATTTGAGGTCGCGCCAGATTCTGGCCTCTTCGCCAAGCAATTGCGCCAGGCGAACTCTGAGCCTTTCATGAAGCGTCTCGACCCATCCTTTCATCCCTGCGTCGAGAGGTTGATTGTCAATGTGCGCATAGCTGATGAAGATGTCGTATTCAAATTTTGCGGTGGAACTCATATCTACCTTGAAAACGAAAGCGCCTGATAGAAATACGTTACCTGAGAAATCGCATCCATATCTTATGAATGCATTTTGGACTGAACGGGTTTAATCCTGGTCTTCGGCGGCCCGTTTACCGTACTGGTTTTACCGCGAGGTAATGATGATGTCAATGCCCGTGATGTAGTCCGCATTTAGCTATAATAGTACCGCGAGCGGTTGCGAGCGGGTTGACTTGACGGGCGACCCGCTCGCGGTACTGTGGCTTGCCTCGTCCCACTTCTAATTACCCCTTCCATTTTTCCTTTTCAAACTTGACTGCGATGGTGTGTCTGTATAATGCTCTTGAAATTCGCTCGGCGGCAGGAGGGCGAATTTCAAGCTGCAAAACACCACTGAATAAATGAGAAGACCGACAAAATATATAGCCCTTGTGATTATAGTCATATTGGTCGCAGGCATATTCCTGCTGCAAACCGCGGGCAACCCGGAAGCGCCGCGTCAGCCCATAGAGTTCGATCACTGGCAACACGTCACAAAGAAAGGCGGCCCTGAACTCGATTGCGCTTATTGTCACGAGCACGCGGACAAGTCGCCGCACGCGACTATACCGAACACCCAAACATGCATGGCCTGTCACGTGGTTGAAAAGACGGACAGCCCCGAAGTGCAGAAACTGACGGCCATAACCGAACGCGGCGAACAACCTCAGTGGGCGCGCGTCTACTGGTTTGAAAAAGAGGCCAATGTTTTTTTCACGCACAAGCCGCACGCGCGGGCGGGCGTTGATTGCGCCGAGTGTCACGGCCAAGTAGCCGAGTCTCACAAGCTGCGGCGCGAGGTCAATCAAACAATGGGATGGTGCATGGATTGTCATCGCGTACGCCAGGCGAGCATAGATTGTTACATCTGTCATCGTTGAAGAAATCCGATAACCAACTTATGAAACGTCGCGAATTCATAATACTGACAGGCGTAGGCGCAACAGGCGCGACCGTGCTTTCCGCCTGCGGGCATCCTGAGAACAAACTGATTCCGGCCTTGATCCCGGATAACGAATACGTGCCGGGGCTGGATTACTGGAAAGCAAGCACGTGCGCGATGTGCGACGCCGGGTGCGGCATAGTCGTTCGCACGCGCGAGCACAAAGCGAACAAGATCGAAGGCAATCCGCTTCATCCTGTGAATCGCGGCGCACTGTGCGCGCGAGGGCAAGCCGGACTTCAAACGCTTTATAACCCGGATCGCATTCGCGGCCCATTAAAGCGCGCGGGCGAGCGCGGCTCAGGTCAGTTTGAAGAGATCAGTTGGGATGAAGCTATTAAAATTCTCGCAGACAAATTGCGCGAGCTAAAAGCGCAAGGCCGCGATTACTCATCCGTATTCCTCACAACCGAAAAAAGGGGCGTAACAGCGCATGTCGCTACGCGACTCATGGAGGCTTATGGGTCAATGGCGCTTCTATGCAATCCGTTGTTCAGCGCGCAATGGTTGGATAAGACAGGCAATGTCGCTCGTCAGCCGGTTTTCGATATAGCGAACTCAACATATCTGCTGTCGTTCGGCGCGCGCTTCCTTGAGACGTGGCATTCGCCTGTGATGTATTCTCTTGCTTATGGAGAGTTTCGCAACGCTAGAGGAAAGGCGCGCGGCAAGTTCGTTCAGATAGAGCCACGTATGTCGCTCACGGCAGCCAACGCCGACGAATGGCTGCCTGCGCGAACGGGCACGGAAGGATTAGTAGCGCTCGCCATAGCTCAGGTTATTGCGCGCGAAGGATTGAGCAGGATTCCGCTCTCGCCGGATTTCGCAAAGTCCCTCGAAGATTTCGCGCCGGAAAAAATCTCTGAAACGATTGATGTTCCCGCAGAAAAACTCACTCGCATCGCGCGCGAATTTGCAACAGCCGAGCGCCCGCTCGCGATAGACACGGCATCGACCGGCTATTTGGGCAGAACGCATGACTCGTGGCTTATCGTCAATGCGCTCGTAAACAATTTCAACAAGAAAGGCGGCGCATTCCTGCCCGAACAAAGCGCAGTAACCAACGAACCGCTCGAAAAACTGCGCGCCAAGAAGGGTTTCATAAGGATAGATCTGTCTTTTTGCAAGGACTATCTGAGCATGTCCGAGGGCAAATCTATTTTACTAATTCACCAGGTCAATCCGCTTCACGTCACGCCGCAAATTTTAGAAACACTCAAAGCCATTCCCTTCATCGCCAGTTTCTCATCGTTCATGGATGAGACTACGGAGATGGCCGATCTCATCCTGCCCGATCATGTTTACCTGGAAAGTTGGGACATCAATTCATCTTATCCGACGAGCGCAAGCCCAGTCATTAATCTCACACAGCCCGTAGTGAAGCCTGAGTTTGACACCAGGCATACGGCAGATGTATTGCTCGCGCTCAGTCGTGAGCTTGGCGGCGAAGTGGCTGCCGCGCTTCCATTCGCATCAGCCGAAGAGATTGTCAAACAAGTCGCCGGTGAATTGTCGAATCGGCGCGGCTCTATCAAAGCTGAAAATTCGGAAGACTTTCAGAAAGCTTTTGTCGAACGCGGCGTGTGGACAGAAGACACGGAACCCAAACCGCAAACGACAACCGAGACGGCCCCAGTTACTCTGCCGACAGCCGAAACATTGAAAAGCATACTCTCGATATGGCAGCAACGAGCACCCCTCGAAGAGTCCTCGATGGAACTGATCGTTTACGAGCACACGGCGCTTGGCGATGGCTCGTTCGCCAATTTGCCGCGACTCCAAGAACTGCCCGACCCGATGACCGGCGTGATGTGGGGAAGCTGGGTAGAGATAAATCCCAAGACTGCCGCATCGCTCGGCATTGCCGACGGAGACCTGGTCGAAGTCACCACTCAACATGGCTCAGTTCGCGCGCCTGCCGTGATATATCCTGCGATCCGACCGGACACAATAGCGATGCCATTCGGTCAGGGACACACGGCTTACGGTCGCTACGCAAAGAATCGCGGCGCGAGTGTCGGGCTACTGCTTGCGCCTGCTCAAATCGACGCAAAAGTAGAAACATCTATCCGCGCTAAGATTACGAAAGCGGCGGGCGAGGCAAACCTGATCAGATTCGGAACAGACCTGCTTGAGAAGATCGAGAACGACAAATCGAGATAGGAAATCGAAAATGGCCGAAAGAAACGAATCGAAGAAACCGCAATGGGCTATGGTGATTGACCTCGACCGTTGCACGGGGTGCGAAGCGTGCGTCGTCGCCTGCAACGTCGAAAACAACGTTCGCATTTCGGGCCACGAAGAAGCCGCGCTCGGTCGCTCGATCAACTGGATTCGAGTGGAGCGATACTTTGAAGGCGAATACCCCGACGTGCGCGTGCGATTTCGGCCAGTGCTATGCCAGCACTGCGAAGAAGCGCCGTGCGAACCTGTCTGCCCGGTTTATGCGACATATCATACTGAAGAGGGATTGAACGCGCAGGTCTACAATCGCTGCGTGGGCACTCGCTACTGCGCGAACAACTGCCCGTACACCGTGCGCTTCTTCAACTTCTATGACCCTGTGTGGCCCGCGCCGTTAGAAAAATCTTTGAACCCTGAAGTTTCTGTTCGCTCGCGCGGCGTGATGGAAAAATGCACCTTCTGCATCCAGCGCATTCGCAAAGGCGAGGACAAGGCCCGCGATGAAGGGCGCGAGGTGCGCGACGGCGACGTTGTGCCCGCCTGCGTTCAATCCTGCACGGCGCGAGCTATGACGTTCGGCAACATCGCTGACCCCGCGAGCGAAGTCGCGCGACTCGCAAAGAGCAATCGCGCGTCACACCTGCTTGAAGAACTGGGCACGAAGCCGCGAGTCATTTATTTGAACAAAGGCGATTGAGGTATGACAGTTAATTTCAAATCTGAGATTTGAAATTTGATATTTCAATATGCAAATCACCAGACCGACAGACGCGAAGATCAATAGCGAATTGCTTCAGCCCTTGATGAAGACCGGGCGCTGGTGGTACGTCACAGTTGCCGCGAGCGGCGCGTTGCTGCTCGCAGCCATTTTCGCTTTTGGCCTCCAGCTCACGCGCGGCATAGGCGTGTGGGGGCTTAACCGGCCCGTGATGTGGGCGTTCGACATAACTAACTTCGTTTTCTGGATAGGCATATCGCACGCGGGCACTTTGATCTCTGCGATATTGCGCGTGACGGGAGCCGAATGGCGCAGGCCCGTCACCCGCTGCGCCGAAGCGATAACCGTATTCGCGTTGATGATCGGAGCTTTGTTTCCGATCATTCATCTGGGTCGCCCTGAGCTTTTCTACTGGCTCGCGCCTTATCCGAACCAGCGCCAGCTTTGGCCCAATTATCGCTCGCCGCTGATGTGGGATTTCTTCGCGATAAATACTTATCTGCTCGGCTCGCTGATATATCTTTATCTTCCGCTGATACCGGATCTCGCGCTCGTGCGCGACAAATCAAAAGGCGTGCGGCGGCGCATCTATGGCTGGCTCAGTCTGGGCTGGCGCGGGACACAGCTTCAATGGAGCAGGCTTGAAAAAGCCGTGCGGGTGATGGCTGTCATCATCATTCCCGTAGCCGTATCGGTTCACACAATCGTGTCGTGGGATTTCGCTATGACGATCAACCCGATGTGGAATTCGACGATGTTCGGGCCGTACTTCGTCGCGGGCGCGATCTTCTCAGGCATCGCCGCGCTGATCGTCGCGATGGCAGTGATCCGCCGCGTCTTTCATCTCGAAGAATATCTTCGCCCCATTCACTTCAACAACCTGGGGCTGCTGTTGCTGACGATGAGCTTGATCTGGTTCTACTTCACATTCGCAGAGTACCTGACGACGTGGTACGGCAACGAGCCTTCGGAGATGGCAGTTTTCAGGTCGAAAGTGAGCGGCGCGTTTTCGCCCCTGTTCTGGACGATGGTAGTTTGCTGTTTTCTGGTTCCCGTGCCGATATTGGCATTCAAACGTTTGAGGACTATCAAAGGGACGGTCATCGCTTCGATGTGCATAGTCGTTGGCATGTGGCTTGAGCGATTCCTGATAATCGTGCCGACGCTCTCGCACCCGCGACTGACTTTCAACTGGGGGGCGTACAAACCCACATGGGTAGAGGTGACGCTTACGGCAGGGATGTTCGGCTATTTCGTTTTGCTCTACGCGCTCTTCACGAAGTTGTTTCCGATCATCGCCGTATGGGAATACAAAGAAGGATTCAACAAACGCGCAATGGACAAAGAAGTGAGCGAGCCTGTCGCGGGATTAGAAAACGCTTAGAAGGTGTTTTAGCAGTCCCGTTAGGGACGACCTGTCTATAGTATTGTGGCATAGAAAAGATTCTGTAGCTCCGTAAGAGCGACCTTAGAATTCTAAGGTCGCTCCTACGGAGCTACGAATCACTTGCTTGATTTCTACTATAGACAGGTCGCTCCTACGGAACTGCTTCTAAAACAGTTTCTTAAAGATTCAGCGAAATGTTTATGGAAAAAATCCGCGCAATCTTCAACTCTCACGATGAAGCGCTTGCGGCTCTCACAGAGCTAGAGCGCGCAGGAGTGCCGCACTCTCAAATCACGCTGCTGTCATCCGAGCCTGTTCATGTGGAAGCGGGCGAACAGAAAACTCGCATAGGGCTTTTTGCGATTGCGGGCGGCTTGATAGGCGCGGGCTTAGCCATAACATTGACCGTCTGGACATCGCGCAGCGTCGGTCTGGTCACGGGCGGGATGCCTATCGCATCGCCCTGGCCTTTCGGAATAATCGTGTTCGAGCTGACCGCGCTCGGCGCGATACTCGGCACGCTCGGTCGAATGATTTACGAAGCGCGTTTGCTGCGCCGTAATTCATTCGCAGATTATGACGAAGCTATTGCGGACGGGCGCGTTGTATTAGCCATAGATTACGCAGACGACAGTCACGCTCAAGCAATTCGCGCAGCGCTGGGTGAAAGTCTCATTCAGTAACATTTATTTCTTCGATTTGAAACGCAGGCTCCGGCTCACTGTTTCGCCTATCTGATTCCTCGATTGATCGAACGCAAGAACTCGCCAGCGAAGTTCCGCATCGCCTGCCTTTTCTTTCAGCCACGACGGAGCGCGATAACTGTTGATGCCTCCGAGCAGTATCGCCGATAACACAGGGCTTGATTGCCCTGCCTCTACTTCGAGGCGATAAAACGCAGCGCCTTCGATAGCTGTCCAGTTGAAATCTACAAAGTCGCTTTCGGCAAACACCGATCTGTCGGCAGGCTCTACAAGCGCGAACCTCGCTTTTGCTTCCGCCGCAGCGGGCAGGCCGCTTCCGCCGCCCACATAATAACGCAGCACGGGCATGGGAAATCCCGCTACGCCTCCGGTTGCAAGCTGTGATTGCCCTGCCGCAGCAAGACTTGGGTTTGCGTCTTCTGCCGCTTCGATTCTCAGCAAGACAACATACAATCCATTGATGTGGCTCGGCACGCGCCACCATTCAGGGCCGGGCAGCGTGAACCTGCCCACAGGCGGCATATAGATGTTAAAGCGGTTCAATTGCGTGTAGCGACGTTGCAATCCTCGCTCTTCAATGGGCAGCGTCGCTTCTGTCAGCAGGTCGCGTTCGGAAGGCAGTGCCTCGCCCGGCTTGACCAACTCCCAACGGCCCACCAACCGGCCCGTGCCCGTGTAAGTAATCTCGGCTTTTATCGAAGGCATCTTTTCGTCAGGCTTCACGATCAACACAGGCTTGTCAACGCCCCATGAAAGTTTCACTTCGGTAATCGAGAAAGGAACCGCCGCGCCGTTACCCGCAAGCCTGAGCGTGACGGGCACGAATTCGTCAGGGCCGCCGACTGTGCTCACGAAACGCCGCACGTAAAAGAAAGTCGCGGGAGCGCCGCTCGCAGCGTCCAGGTATGCGCGACGCGACACCGAAGGCGGGACAGACATGATGTCCGTGTAAGTTGCATTGCCGCTCAGGCGCGATTGATCGTAGCGAACCGGCAGGCAACCGAATTCAGTGCCCGGACTGCAACGCAATCCGATGTCGGGCGCGGCGGAAATCAGCTCGCCGCAAAAACACGCATCCGCAGGGCGCTTGTTCACTACGTTGCTGAAAGTAAGGAACACCGTTGTCGCGCCCTGCGAGTACGTGTTGACGCTCGACGGGTTGACCTTGATATCTTGAGCGGCTGCGGTTGTCGCAAGCCACAGTGTGAAAGCAATGATTGCTGTTATTTTTTTCACTTTCGTATCCTCAATAGAATCCATTCAAAAGATGTTGAAGCTGAGGCCCAGATTGAGCGTGCGAGTTTTCTGAAGATCGTCTGTTATCAACACGAAGTTACGATTTCGGATGAAGTTGTCTGCGTAACGGATAAAGAACTGCCCTGTCAGTTTGCGAAACTTATCGTTCTCGAAGAAAGCGAACTGATAAGTCCACTGCATATCGAACGTGATATTGCGGTCTCGCTTCGTCTTCGCTCTATCGGCGGCAAGCGTTGTTGAAAAATTTGAAGCGAAGGTCGCTCGCTTACTCATCTTCCAGTTGATGGTCGGCGTGAGCGCCACCTTGCGATCAACCGTGCGCACCGCTTTGTTGTTGACGCTCTCGAAACTGACATCGAGATTCAAATCAAGCGAGCCGTTGGGCGATACGCCGACGACGAATCCGTTGACGAGCGTCAATTGATCGGCCAGTTCGTTCCCCGGTTGCTGGTTGTTTATAAACGAATGATTGAGCCTGTAACCGAGTCGCCATTTTTGAATCTGCCAGTCGGCGGTTAATCCTTGATTCGTGCTCAGTTGATCGGGAATAGATGTTGGGTCTTGCTCGAAGCCGCCGTTTACAGGGACGGCTGTGCTGAATGCATGTATTTGACTGAAGTTATATGAAACCCTCGGAAACAGCGGCGAAGGTTTCTGCGGGTCGCTGAACAAGGCGGCAGTCGGCACGCCTATCAATAAAGTGTTCGCCCTGTTGAGCGATGTTAGAATCGAAGCGATGTTCGCAAGGTTGTCGTTGAATCGCGTGTGCGTGAACTGCGCGGTCACATCGCCGATTGTGCTTACGAGAGAAAAATCATTTGCAGCTTTATCGGCCTGCGTCGAAGCGCCCAGACTGCGAAACAACGGATCAACCAGTTCGTGCTTAAAGGTGAAAGTCAGATTGAACTTCTTCTCTTTCGTGACGGGGATGTCTTTGAAAATCTCTGCCGAAGCGTCGAGGTAGCGAGCGTTGCGCGTAATGGGTGGAACTTCTCTCACATTCGCGTTTTGATTGAGCAGCGGGTCTGCCGGGTTCAAGAATTTACTTCGCGTGAAACCGCCTTCCAGCTTGTATCGCTGTTTGGGGTCGCTCGCTATCACGCGAAACCCCGCGCCCTGGCTTCTCTGCGCGTCGTTGATAGCGGCTTCTGTAAATCCCGTGACCGGAAGCAGCCAGCCGTCAAGTAAGCCTGCTTCAACTCTCAACCCGCCGGGCCGTTTGGGAAGCAACTCGTATCCGAGCGTGCCGCTCAACAATTGATGCTTGCGCTTGTCGAGTCCGAAAAAATTGCCGAAGCCGACAACCGTTGAGCCGTTCATCGCCGTGAGCGAAAAATCTCCGCTCTTTCCGACAGGGAAAGACATCATCATCCCGCGACTCGAAAAGCCGCTCATCAGATGCCGAAGCGCACCATACGAATAATGTCCCGATTGATACTTCATCTTCCCCGATTGAAACTGCATGAGGTAGCTCGATAGATCAACCTGCGGCGCGCGGTCGCCCAGTTCTCCAAATCGCAGAGCCTCTTTTTGAAAGCTCGCGCCCACGAAATCGTATTGAGTTTGCGAATTGAATGGCCCGCGAGCCACGTCGCTCTTTATGCTGGCCTGCATATTCAGGTCGGTGAAGGTCGGGCGTTCGGGGCGATTCGCTTCGGGGAAATTCGACTGAGCGGGCTGAGACTTGATGTTGATCGCGATTGAGGGAACGAAATCGAGCTTATCAAATCCGAATCTCTTTTGCGCGGGCTTCTCTTGCTGGGCGGCTTCGGATGCTTGCGCGCCTTCGGCAGGCTGCGCGGCTTCGGCCTGTTGTGGAGCGTCGGTCTTCGTCTCGTCAGTCTTCTGCTCACCCGTTTTCTGTTCGTCTACTTTCTGCCCGTCCGTTTTTTGATCGTTCGTTTTCTGCTCGGCGTTCGGTTGTTGATTTGCAGGCTCGTCTTGCTTTTTGACTTCGGCCTGCGGCTTTGCATCTTCAGTCGGTTTAGCTTCAGCCTTTTGCTCCGGTTTAGTTTCGGATTGCTCTGCCGGTTTGTTCGATTGATCTTCGGCTTGCTTGTTATCTTCAGCTTTTGGCTTCTCCGGCTCAACCTCTTTCTTCTCCGGTTCGGCAGGCTTTTCATTCGAGACGTTCAATGCAAATCGAGCGATCTCTTTCCACTGATCTTTCGGGGAAACCAGATAGATTGTCATCTCTGATTCGCCGAGAGGCAGCGGCAGAAGCTGCGGGTTGTAACGCAGTGTGGTTTCAATCGAAGTGAAAAGATTGCTTATGTCCATCTGATTGATGACGACTGCAATCCGTCCTTCTGCTTTGCCGGGTACGCGATTCAACCGAAGCTCAATCTGCTCGTCGGGCGCGACCTGTTTCTTATCGGCGAAGCTCGCCGTGACCGCAAGCGTCTTCTCGTTTGCGCTCTGCGTCTCTTGAGCCAGCACGCCGTCGAGCAGGTTGGCATTCGCGCAGGCGAGCAAGCATACAAGCGCGACTGCCAGCATCGCGCCCGGCCTGGCAATTATCAAACTGGTTTTCTTTATTTCAGGCTTTAGCATTTTACTTAACCTCAGACAAAGCTCTATTTCACATTCCCTTACCTGCGAGAAGGTATTTCGTATGTTTCTTTTTTATATCTGTTTTCGATTGGGTATGGTGATGTAGCGCAAGATGCAATCTAACCGCATTGCGCTACATCATTTGCAAATCGCTCTATTTGGTAGCTCTGAACTGATACTTGAACTTCTTGACTGCGGACTTGCCGTTCAGGCGAATTTGAACCAGGTGATTCGACACGCCTGTTACGGTTCTTAAGTATTCCTTGCCATCCGGGTCATTGTCGCCGGTTTCAAAGACTGCAAGATTAGTTACAGTTCCCTGCGTGTCTATCTTGCAGATAACTACTTCGACTTTTGATTCGCCTTCGATTTTCTTTACGCGAAAAGTCACGCTGTCTTTATCCATCGGATAGACGCTGACAAAGGTTCTGTCCATCGGGCCGAGCAGAACGCCAGTCTGGAGATTGCCGAATTCGATTCTGCGCGGGCCTAAAGTAGCCGGGCCGTTGTCGGCCAGATCGTTGAACAGCGAAACCATCTTCTCTATGGCTTCTTTGTACTTCTGAGTGTTTCTTATGCACGTGGCTGAAAGCGTTGCCGTCGCGGCAAGCGATGTTCCTCCTGTCACCGGAGCCGCTGCCGAAGTCGTCGCCACGCTTTTCGCCACGCAGCCTACTGCGATTATTGTGTCGCCCCACTTCTTCCATATGTTAGTGACGATTTGAGCAGGCGACTTGCAATTCTGAGCCTTAGCTTCGGGCGCTGCCGCCTGATTAAGGGCCAGCATCATCAGCATTACAATCATTATTTTCTTTTTCATAATCATTCTCCTTCATTCATCGACCGGGAATATTTCGAGGGGTTGCGGCAGGCTCATCGCCCGCCGCCTCTGGGTTGAAACGATGCTTGTCGGGCTTTAATGAGGGCCGCCTTTGCAAGCGGCCCTTTTACTTATGAGCTAGTTCTCTGCTCCGATAAGAGCTTGCGAAACATCGGCATTGCTTGTCGTCAGCGATCCAGTGGATTTGACCGTGGTCTTGATGGTCGAAGGCGTCTTGGTAGTGCCGGGTGCGACGCGAGGCACTTGCACAGTGGCGACAGTCCCGTTGCCGTTTATCGTCAGCTTGCCTACGGATGGCGTTCCGCCTCGTGTGATCGTAACTTCAACTTCAGTCTTGTCCACTTTCAGGCATTGAGCGAGGTTCTTGAACTCCCAGTTCACCTGCACAAGGTCATTGTTTCCCTGCTGGCCTTTTCTCGCCGTGCCTGTGATTTTGACGTTCAACCCGCAGGGGTTTGTGGCGCTTACGCCTTGAACCGGAGATGCGACTGCGGCCTGTGTGCTAAGCGCGTTGCTTTGTGTCAGGCCGAGGACGACCAGCGTGAGCGCCACTGTATAGATTGATAGGAACAGTAGTTTGCGTGTCATAGTTCTTCTCCTTTGGATTTTGGCCTCGGTTAGTTCTTGCTCGCCTTGAATTCAAAGGGGAATCTGGCGGCAAGACCTTTGCTGTTGAGCCGGACGACGATCACCTTTTTGCCGACCTGAGCGGCTGAAAAAGATTTCGTCTGCACAGTGCCCGGGTTAGCGTCCTTATCGAAAGTAAACGAACCCAGACTGGTTTCAGCTTGCGTGTCTATATCAACTGCGCAGATATAAACTTCGCAAACGGCTCTGCCTTCGCCGGTTTTTTTAACGCTGATGGTCGCGCCTTTGCCCTCTTCGATAAGCTGGCTGACGAAGCGGCGGTCGATAGGAGCAACAAGGTTTCCGATCTGGGGTGTATCCCATGCCATCTCACGAGGGCCGATCTTCAACGAGCTGTTGCCGACAAGTTCGTTCCAGGATTGCACCAGGCTCTTGAACGTAGTGATTTTCTTCGAGCAATCCGCGAACTTCGAGTTAGTCCCTTCAAGCGCCTTGCATTTTTCAGCAAGCTTCTTTGCAAGCTCTTTGACAACTGGGGGCACATTGCACTGTGCATTTGCCGACGGCATTAACGCGAAGCTGAACGTGAACACAAACATAAGTGACATAGCGATTAAATTCTTTTTCATGATTCTTCTCCTTAAATTTGAAATTTTGACAGTTTGAAAATCTCAATCTGCGAAAGCCATTTATTTGAAGCCAAATTTGAAGTCACTTGCTGGCCCGCTCCTGGGTTTCAGCAAAAATCTGGGCAAGTGCCCCTTCCCTGATGACAGTCTTGGTGTCGAGCGAGGAAAAGCTGGTCAGCAGGTTTAATTTGAACGACTCGACTTCAGAGCCGCTCGCCCCCGCCGAAAGCCTCGCCTGGCGGTCTGTGCCGCTCACGGTTTTAGAATCCGCGCTTCGTGTTCCATCCTTGTGAAGCGCGTCAATGTTTACAGTGAACCCGTTGATCGCGATGTTGCGCGGAGCGACGGCTGTCCATTTCACATCAACGCATTGCTTGCCCTGCGGGCATCCTTGAGTGACGAGCCGAGCCAGCGTTATGAAGACTTCGGGCTGGCTTGCGCTCGAAGAACCTGCGGTCGCGCGAAACGAGTTCCCTTGAGCCGCAGCTACCTGTTGCGAGACCGTAAAGGATGAAGCGATTTTGAATCTCGCTTTCACCGTGGCCTTGAAACCCTTCACAGTCGCATTACTGTTCGGTCTGGGGTGAGTCGCCACTTGCAAAATGGCCGACCGCGCAGACGGCCTGAGCTGTTCGCTGCGGGCCGCGCTTTTCGACCCGTCGCTGTAGCGGGCTTCGAGAGAAACATCGAACCCGTCAATCGTAGTAAGGCGCGGAACCTGTGCAGTCCATCTGATTTCCACATCCGTCGCGGCAGTTACACTCGAAGCAGAGAGCGCCTTGACCTGCGTGATCTGCAAATCGGGCGGCGCTCCCTGCGCTTGATCTCGCGCGTCGAGCGCCGAGACGCGCGCCGCAAACCACATAATCAGAGTGATCGCGACAACCGCGCGATGGCCTCGCAAGCTAGATGTGAAATCGGTTTTGTTTTTCAAGTTGTTTCTCATGTCTTGTCGCGCTTGACATCTAGGCTTATAATCATCGCGGCGTTGGGCCTGTTGAATCTCTCACCATTGTTGGCCCAACACCGCTGCTCTCCACACGGCAGACGCTAATCGAAAAGCTTGATTTAAGTCTTTAGCGGCGTCTAAAAAATTTCTAAAGCCGGTTTTAAAGTTCTTTATGTCTTTACAAATGGGGCACTTATACAAATTCGATGTTTTTCGCGTGGAGGTGGCAGAGCGACGACTTTTACGTGACGGCAAGATTATGCAGCTTGCTCCGAAGGCGTTCGATGCGCTCGTGGTGCTGGTCGAAAGCGGCGGGCGTGTGCTTGAGCGCGCCGAGATGATAAAGCGAATCTGGCCCGATTCGGATGCCGGTGAAGCCAATCTTGCGGTGATGATTTCATCGCTCAGGAAACTGCTTGGCGAACGCCCGGACGGCGGACTCTATATCGAGACCGTGCCTAAACAGGGTTACCGCTTTGCGGTGAGCGTGACGGAATTGATCGCAGAACCCGGCGAGACCGGAGCCGTCATCAAGCCGAGTGTTTCGCTGCCAGATGTTGAAAAAACGACTGTGGGCGAGACGGTCTCAGCAGACAACCGGCATAGCGTTCAAACTGCAACTTCGACACTCGGTCGGCTCGCGGCTAACAAGAAAGCAATGATTTTTGCCGTAGCCGCAGCCGTCATCGTAGTCGCAGCCGCCGGTTATGCCTTGTTTTTCAGGTACACGGGCGCTGAGCGAAAAACGGCGCAGCCTCGTTACCTTGCGATCCTGCCGTTTCGCAATCTCAAGCCGGACAAGGAGACGGATTATCTCGGTTCCTCACTGGCCGAAGCGACAACGACCAAGCTTCGCTATGTCACTTCGCTCGTCGTCCGGCCTTCGGCTTACGTTGAAAAGTATCGCGGCGAGGATGTTGACCCGAAGCGAGCGGCCAGAGAGTTGAACGTTGATACACTGATGACCGCCACGTACATCAAAGAAGGAAGCAACCTGAAAGTCACTGTGCAATTGATTGACGTGAGCAAAGGCGAGATGATTTCGAGTTTCCCGGTCGAAGCGAAGTTCGACAAGTTGATCACCGTGCAGGACAAGGTGGCGCAGAACATCATTGACCAATTGCATTTGAAGCTGACAGACGATGAAGCCGCGCGGCTTTATGAGGCAGGCACTGAAAACCCTCGCGCGTATGAATACTTTTTGCGCGGGACGGACATGTATTCAAGAAACGAATTTCTCGAAGCAGTCTTGATGCTGGAAAAAGCCGTCGAGCTTGATGCGAATTTCGCGCTCGCATGGGCGCACCTCGGAAGGACGTATAACGCATGCGCCGCGTTCAACCTCAAAGGCAGCGCACATTATGTCAAAGCTCAATCCGCTTACGAGCAAGCGCTGACGCTCAATCCCGAATTGATCGAAGTAACGATCTTCATGGCAAACATGTTCACCGACACGAACCGCGTCGAACAGGCAGTCCCGATTCTCAGGAAACTGCTGGAAACGAATCCGAATATCGCGGAAGCCCGTTGGGAGTTGGGCTATGCCTATCGCTTCGCAGGAATGTTGAACGAGTCAATCGAGCAGGGAGAGCGTGCGCGCGCGATTGATCCGAACGTGAAGATCAACAGTTCGGCTTTCAACAGCTATCTATACACGGGCCAGTACGAGAAGTTCATCAACAGTCTTCCGGCAGGCGAGGACGCGGCCTTTGTCGTCTTTTACAGAGGGCTTGGCAATTACTACCTGAAGAATTTCGAGCAGGCGGCGGCAGACTTTGACCGCGCCTATGAAATGTACCCGCAGTTGTACAACCGTGTTGGAAAAGCCCTGAGCTACGCCATCAAGAACCAAAAGCCTGTGGCGCTCGACATCGTGCGCGACGTGGAGCGAGAGATCGACCAGAGCGGAGTCGGCGACGCCGAAGGAATCTACAAAGTGGCTCAGGCTTATGCGGCGCTTGGAGAGAAAGCATCGGCGCTTCGCGTGCTGCGGCGCAGCATCGAGCAGGGATTTTTCTGCTACGATTATTTCAAGAATGATCCGCTGCTAGCGAGTCTGCGCAGCGAACCGGCAGTCAATGAGTTGATGGAGATTGCTCGCAACCGGCAAGAGCGATTCAAGCGCACATTCTTTTGATCGCCATATCAGGGACATTGAGTTGACTGGTTTTGTATGTAGATTCACCGCAGAGGACTTAGAAGAAACGATGAAAGCGGAATGATGAATGATGAACAGAATAGAGATTCTTAATTCATCATTCATCGTTCATCGCTCATCATTTCTTCTGTTCTCTGCGCCTCTGCGGTGAACAGGCTCTAAGGTCATACAAAGTCAAAGGACGCTATCTATGAAGCCGTCAGTCATTCGTCAGAAAAAGCACTTCTACGAATTCGACTCATTCCTCCTGGATGAGACCGAGCGACTGTTGCTACTCGAAGGGCAAGCTGTCTCGCTCACGCCAAAAGCGTTCGAGTTGCTGATCGTATTCGTCAACAATGCGGAGATTGTCCTGACGAAAGAAGAATTGATGGAAAGGGTCTGGCCCGACTTGTTTGTCGAAGAAGCGAATCTCGCAGTGAACATCTCGATGCTGCGCAAAGCGCTCGGCGAAACGCCTGACGGCGGGCAATACATCGAGACGCTTCCCAGGCGCGGCTATCGCTTTGCCGCCGAAGTGAAAGAGTCCTGGGGCGAGCGCTCACAGTCAAAACCAATATTCATTCAGCAATCTGACACAGAGCAGGCGGTAATCACTGAGCCTGATTCCGACTTTGCGCTTTCGAGCACGCCCGCGTCGAGTCCGGGCGCGATTGCAAACCGCACGAGAGCGCGAAAGCTGATAAGGATTGCTATTGCTTCAGCAATCCTTATCGCCATTGCAGTAGTCGCTTATCTGATAGTTTCATCCAGAGGCGAGCGCGGCGACCCCGCGCAGGTGAAACGTCTTGCAGTGCTGCCGTTCAGAAACCAGAGGCCGAGCGAGGAAACAGATTATCTCGGTTTTGCTCTGGCCGATTCCGTGATAAACAGACTGGATTTTCTGAAGTCGCTTGTCGTCCGGCCCTCATCTTATATTGTGAGATACGCGCGTCAGGAGATAGAGCCTCAGGAGGCAGCCAAAGAACTCGACGTGAACACGCTGCTGATGGGCAGCTATATCAAAGATGGCGACGACCTGATAGTAAACGCGCAGTTGATAGACGTGCCGAGCGGCGAGAAGTTGTGGAGCGAATCCATCAACGTGAAGAATTACGAGCTGAGTCACGTGCAGGATTATGTGGCGCGGCAAGTGGTCAAAGGGCTGAGGCTGAATCTGACCTCCGCCGAAGGCGAGCGATTTGATCGTAACGTGTCAACCAATCCGGTGGCTTATGAATATTTCCTGCGCAGCCGCTATCTGATGTCAACCAACAATCATCGCAAGGCGATTGAATTGCTCATAAAGTCAGTTGAGAATGATCAGAACTACGCCTTGGCCTGGGCTTATCTGGCGCGCGCTTACCACATTAATGCGTTGCAATTTACGGGCGACAAAGCAGAGCTTTCCGCCGCCGAGGCCGATTACGATCAGGCTCTGAAGCTTGACCCTGAACTCTCAGAAGCTCGTTTGCTGAAGGCCAAACTGCTTACTGAAACAGGGCGCGTCGAGCAAGCAGTTCCTCTTCTGCTCGAACTGGTGAAGTCGCATCCGACTATGGCCGCCGCGCACTGGGAATTGAGCTACGCCTATCGTTATGCGGGACTGCTGAACGAATCAATCGAAGAAGGCGAGCACGCGCTTCAACTGGATAAGCGCATGGAATCGCATCAATTCAACAGCTATCTCTACACCGGGCAGTACGAAAAATTCATTAACAGCCTGCCTGTGCGAGAAGACGCGTACGTTCTGTTTTATCGCGGAGTCGGCTACTACTACCAAAACGATTTGAATCGCGCCGCCGCTGCGTTTGATCGCGCTTTTGAATTGAATCAATCGTCGGTCATCCCTCATATTGGCAAGGCGATGAGGCTTGCCATGGCGGATAAGAAACGCGAAGGGCTTGAGATACTGGAAGCCGCCGAGAACAGAATTGCGAAGAATATAGTTGGCGATGGCGAGATCGCTTACAAATTCGCTCAAGCCTATGACGCGCTGGGCGAGCGAGCGCATGCGCTCGCGGCATTCAACCGCAGCATCGAGCAGGGATTTTTCTGTTACCCATATTTTGCAAGCGACCCTTTGATGAAGAACATTCGTGGTGATGCGGAGTTCGCCGCCATTCTCGAAAAGGCCCGCAAAAGATACGAGGATTTCAAACGCGAGTTGGAGAAGATCAAATAACGGGTAGCGAACGGGCAAGGCTTTCGATGTCGCGCATGACCCGCCCGCAATAGCAATTAAGCCGAAGCGCCTTCGCGGATTAGAGCGCGACCTATGACCATTCGTTGAATCTGGTTTGTGCCTTCGTATATCTGCGTGATCTTCGCATCGCGCATGTATTTCTCAATCGGATAATCGCGGCAATAGCCGTACCCGCCGAACAACTGCACTGCGTCGGTCGCCACTTTCATCGCCGTGTCGGTTGCGAATACTTTCGACATGGCCGAAATCTTCGAGACATCTTTCACGCCCGCGTCTACGGCTCGCGCTGCGGCATAAACCAGATGGCGCGCCGCTTCGACCTGCGTGGCCATGTCTGCGAGCATGAATTGAATCCCCTGAAACGAAGCTATTGACTGGCCGAACTGCTGGCGCTGCTTTGTGTATTCAAGCGCCAGATCGAGCGCGCCTTGCGCGATGCCCAGTCCTTGAGCGGCGACGAAAGGGCGCGCTACGTCGAGCGTCATCATCGCGTGTTTGAAGCCTCGGCCTTCGCTCCCGCCGAGCAAGCTGCTGGCAGGCAGTTTCATATCACGAAAATGAGTTTCATTGACGGGCACGCAGCGAATGCCCATCAGGTCTTCGCGCTTTCCTAAGCTCAAAGCCCGGCGTGTCGCGATCTACGATGAAGCCCGAAACGCCGCGCGAGCCTCGATCAGGATTGACCGTCGCAAATACCGTGTAGATGGAAGCCGCAGCGCCGTTGGTCGTCCACTTCTTATCGCCGTTGATGATGTAACTGTCGCCCTCGCGTTCCGCGCGCGTTGAAAGACTGCCCGCGTCCGAACCCGCGTTCTTTTCAGAGAGGCAGAACGCTATCAACTTTTTGCCTTCCGCAATGTCGGGCAGGTATTTTTGCTTTTGCTCTTCGGTTCCGCCGACTATGATCGGAAGCGACCCCAGCGCGTTGACTACGTAAGCGCATCCGATGCCGCCGCACGCACGCGATATTTCTTCGGACACGATGCAGAGGTTGAGCAGGCCAGAGTTTGAGCCGCCGTATTCTTTCGGAATCCACATCCCCATCAGTTTCGCGTCCTGCAATGCCTTGATGACGCTCCATGGGTATTCGCCCGTGCGGTCAAGCTCTGCGGCAATCGGCTCTACGTGTTCTGTGGCGATGCTGCGCGCCAGATCGCGGTAGTAAAGATTTTCTTTAGACAAAAGTTCGTCCACGTATCATTCCTCCTGTTTCAGTATGCGTGATGAATGGCGGATTGTATCGGCTCGCGCCTTTGCCAGTCAAATTACGTCAGTAGCCCGACCGTAAGCAAGGGCGCAGATTCGCCTTCGCCCTTGCTTACGCGCGGGCTACTGACCTGAACTGATGAGGTGCTTAATGCGAAGAGGCCAGTATCAGAATTCCACCGCTCGCCATTGCGAACAGTTGCTCTTCGGCGTGTTCGCGCAGTTCGGCGGGAGTCATACGCACCATCTGTTCGAGGCTGGTTGTGGCAAGCACGCGATTGGTCACTTCGTAGCCGAGCAGGTAGCCGCCGCGCGGCGGGGCTTCGTCGCTCTGCGTGTTCGTAAACCAGGGCGCGTATCGTTCGGGCGGCGCGGACAGGGCAATAAGTTCGAGGAATTGCGCGGCGCTCGCAGTCAAGTCTTGCTGCTGCGCGGTCATCTCTTCATCTGAAAAGTGCAGGTAAAAAGAACGCTTCTGGCCGGGATAGATCGCTTCGGTTCCGGCGACCGCCATGCCTTCGATCATTAAAGGCATATGCGGCGTGCGAAACTCGGCAAGCGCCGGTCGCTGGAATAGAAAGCTGAAATGATATAGGTGAAAGAACTCGTGCAGCAGCGCGACGCGAAGATGATCGGGCGGATAATCGGCCAACACCTCTGCGCCGAGGCAGAGCGTGTCGGGTATGCCTGAATCGTTATACACTGGCCGCACGGAGCCGTCGAATCTGAACAAGCTCAGGCCGATATAAATATCTCGTTGCTGTTGGTACTCGCGAAAGCGGGTCTTGAAATCAATAAACGCCATTATGAGCAGGCTTGTGTGGGGGTCTGAAATGTTCTTATTGAACTCGCGTATGGCATCTATTTTTTCGGGAACGCGCACGAGAAACTCATTAAGCATCGAGCGGCGACTTTTCAAATCAGCGTTGCGATAAACGGCGCGGTCAAAGTAATCGCGATGCTTGTTTTCCACCATCTGCATCCACAATTTTCGCTGGCGCGCGAGCGGTAAATGTTTCGCATGCTCCCAGAAAACCAGAAAATCGTCTACTACGTTTACGACTTTGGGGCCTTCAAAGAGTCTCTCAAAAATGGTGCGTTCAAGGGCGGGACCGGCAAATGCGTTCGGCGCGTGTGAAGCGAAGAGAAGCAAGGCGATCAGGACGGCGACTCTTTTGAAGTTCGGCATCTGAAATTCCTTCTCCGTTCAGGCTTTCGATTGCTGCTACCACAATGAACGCGCAAGCCGGTAAAAAGTTGCAGCCCAGATAGCTTAAATCAACTGCGCGAAAACGCAAGCAAAATCCCAGCCTCAGCTTGAATTTAATCCGATTTACCGCAGAGGCGCAGAGGGCGCAGAGATTACGCAAAGATTTTTTATCTGCTTATCCTCCGCGATTCCTCTGCGCCCTCTGCGCCTCTGCGGTGAATCCCGCTCTCTTTCAGAGAACTCTATGTGCTAGAATTTGTCGTCTGTTTAATGTATGAAGATTCAGATTTTATTATGAGCAATATTCTGGTAGTAGATGATTCACCAACTATGCGGCGAATGGTCATCGCGTCATTGCGCCAGTTGGAAGGGGTCAGCTTTAATGAAGCTTCAAGCGGCCTTGAAGCGATTGAGCGGCTCGCGCTCTCGCCCGTCAATTTGATAATACTCGATTTGAACATGCCTGATATGCATGGACTTGAAGTTGTCAGTTTCGTGCGCAAACATAGTCTGTATCGCGCAATCCCAATCATCGTGCTGACGACGAGAGGCGACGAATCCAGCCGGGAGGCAACAGCAGCGGTCGGAGCATCTGTTTATCTTACCAAGCCATTTCTTCCCAACGTGCTCGCGGCGCACGCCGTCGAATTGTTGAACAGGTAAAAGTTAAAGGAAAGCCTTGTCCATCGCTGAACACAAAGCTGATGATGATTTTTTTGCGGAGTTTCTCGACGACTATTTCGCCGAGAGCGAAGAGCATATGACTGCGCTGCGCCGCGACCTGCTCGCGCTTGAACGCTTCGTGGGCATGCCTCGAATAGATCGTCCGCTTACGGATGAGCTGTTTCGCAGTTTTCACTCGCTGAAAGGAATATCGGGAATGGTCGGCCTGCGCGAGGCCGAGCGGCTGGCGCATGAAATGGAATCCTACTTGCGCGCGCTCAGGGAAGATCATACGACGCTCAGCGAAGAGGGAATGGAAGCTCTCATCGGGGGCACGAAGATGTTGGAGCAAGTCATCTCTGCGCGGCGCGAGTCGAAACCTCCGCCCGACATCGCTTTAGTTGTAGCGCAGCTTGAAGCCATAATGCGGGGCGAGGGTCCAACCGACTCCGCTCACATCGAGCAGGCAGACGCGGCTGGCGATGAGCAGGCCGGAAGCGATACGAAGCTCTGGCGTTTTGAATTCATTCCGACGGCTGCGCTTGCCGAACGAGGCATCAGCGTCAACACCGTTCGCGCTCGATTGCAGCAGTTGGGCGCGCTCAAAAACGGAGCGCCGCGAGTGCTCGAAGGAGGCGGCATCGCTTTTGAATTCATCGTCGAAAGCCAGGCGGATGAATCCTTGTTTGCCGCGCTGCGAGAAGACGGCCTGAATTACGTTTTGCTCGAAGAGACGGCCCTGACGCCTCCCAAATCAACCGAAACCAAGCCTCTTGATACAAACGCTCAAAAGACCGCGCCGGTAATCGCTCCATCCAACATCGTGCGAGTCAGCTTGAACCGGCTCGACGATTTGATGCGAATGGTAGGCGAGCTTGTAATCAGCCGCGCACGACTAGATGACAACTTGAAGAGCGCCGAATCCAGTATGCCCGCGCGCAGTTGGCGCGCGCTGCAAGAAACGAACTCGATTATCGAGCGCCAACTGCGCGACCTGCGCGAAGGCGTGATGCGCGTGCGAATGGTGCCGATAGGCGAGATATTCGAGCGAATGCGTTTCGTCGTCCGTGACCTCGCGCGCGAGCATCGAAAAGCTGCCCGGCTCGAATTGAGTGGACAGGCAACAGAGATTGATAAACTTTTAATAGAGCGAATGATGGATCCGCTGCTGCACCTCGTGCGAAACGCATTCAGTCACGGTTTGGAATCTGCTTCGGAGCGCGCGCTTCAAGGAAAGCCCGTTGAAGGCGTCATCCGTTTGCGCGCTTTCACAGCGGCTGAGATGGTCGTCATCGAAGTTGAAGATGACGGGCGCGGCATAGACCGCGAGCGAATCATCGAGCGGGCGCACTTGATGGGGTTGATAACCGAAGGCGCGAGGATTGATGATGAGGCGCTGCTTGACCTGATCTGCTCGCCGGGTTTTTCGACGCGCGAAGAAGCAGATTATGCGAGCGGGCGCGGCATCGGCATGTCCGTAGTGAAAAATACAGTCCTGGGGCTTGGCGGCACGTTCGCTCTGGACTCTGAGGTTGGTCGCGGCACGCGCTTCACCGTGCAGTTGCCTATCACGCTTGCGATAGCTGATGCGCTGATCGTTACGGCAGGCGGTCAGAAATTCGCCATCCCTCAATCCGCCGTGCGCGAGGTGATGGAAGTCGAACCTGAGTCGGTGAAGACATTCGAGAACAACGAAGTCATTCATTATCGCGGAGGCGTTTTGCCCATTTTGCGATTGGCGCGACTGTTCGGGCTTGACGAAAAATTTGATCGAGCCTTTCATGCCTTCGTCGTGGGCCAGGGGCTTAGCGCCGCAGGCATTGCGATTGACCGAATTCTTGGACAGCGCGAGATCGTGGTCCGAGCGATCAACGACCCGCTGATTCAAGTTCCGGGCATCACCGGCGCGACGGAGCTTGGCGATGGCCGCGTCGTACTTATTCTTGATGTGGCTGCCCTGGTGAAACAGATGCGAACCAGAGGCAGCAGTGCGAGTTGAGATGGCAGAAAATCAAGCGAGCAGTCAAAATTCATCTGAGCCGTTCATACTTTTCGACCTGGCGGGCACTACCTACGGCGTCCGCAGTCAGTTGGTGCAGCAGGTGGAGATGATCGAGCAAATAACGCCCGTGCCGAACGCACCGTCCGCCGTCGAAGGCGTCATATTCTCGCGCGGGCAGGTCATCCCTGCCGTCAGTCTGCGCGTCAGGTTCGGCTTTGAAAAGACAGTTCACGATTTGCGCACGCGATTGATAGTCGTGGGTGTGCGCAGTCGCATGATAGGTCTGATAGTGGATTCCGCACGCGAGTTCATAGCTATTCCTTCGGGTGCTATTCAACCTCCGAACGAAGCGATTTCAGGCACGCGAGGGAAATACATCGAAGCGATTGCGACGCTGGGCGAGCGAATAATATTGATACTCAATCTGGACGAGGTCGTTGACCCGGAAGAAACCATTGAGACAGAAGGCTGACAGTCAAGGAGGTAAACGGCAATGGCGGCTCGGACGAGCAAAGATAATATCGAGATGACAGGCGACATCGAGTAGAGCGCGCGAAGAAGCGGGGCATGTGGCGAATGCCGCCAACGAAATATCGCGCACGGCAGATCAGGTCGCGGAAGGCGCGGACAAGCAGGTTCGCTCTCTGGACGAGGCCATGTCGAGCACCAATCAAATGGCCGCTTCTTTGAAAGAGACGGCCTCGCAGGCCGAATCGGTCGCAGGCTCCTCAGAAGCAACTCGTTTCCACAGTCAAATGAAATGGCCGCATCAATCGAACAGATCACGGCCAACACAATCAGCCTCAGTTCGTCGCTCACTCAGACTGTTGTTTCTATCAAGGAGACATCCGCCTCGATTCAAAACGTGGCGGGCACATCCGAAGAGATGGCGCGTTCCGCCCAGCAAGTGACGACTTCGATGAGCGAGATTGCCGGGTCTATCAAAAATGTCAGCGACGATACTGACGCGCTTGCCTCGGCCATCGTCGAGAGCGCCGCAGCCATTGAAGAGATGAACCGCTCGATTCAAGGCATCGCGTCGAACGCGGATGATTTAAACGTCGCCGCCGAGCAGACCGCTTCGTCTGTAAACGAACTGGGCGCATCCATCGAGGAAGTCGCAGCGATGTGCGAAAATCTCGCGGCCTCCGTAGAAGAGCTTTCCACTTCAGTCGAAGAGATGGCCCGCTCGATACAGGGCGTCGCGCAGAACGCAGAGAAGATCACCGAAGCAGCGACCGAAGCGTCCACAACCGCCGAAGAGATGGATCGCTCGATTCGCTCCGTCGCGTCTCTTGCCAAAAAGGCGGACGAGATGACGGCGCGCGTGGCGCGCGAGACGGAAGAAGGCAATGCGGCGTTGCGCAGAAATCAATTCAAGGATTGGGACGAGTGCGAGATTCGATGGCGCAATCTGCGACCGTCATGCGAGAGATGGGCAAGCGCGCATCCGAAATAAGTTCTATAGTGGATACGATCAACTTAATCGCAGAGCGCACGAATCTGCTCTCGCTCAACGCTTCTATCGAAGCCGCACGCGCGGGCGAGGCGGGGCGCGGTTTCAGCGTCGTCGCCGAAGAGATTCGCAACCTCGCAGACCGTTCGGCCCGCGCGACCGCCGACATTGGCGGGATCATCAAGGCGTTGCAAGAGGTCGCTCAAGAGGCCGTCGTCGCTTCCAATGATGGCTTGCGCGTGGCTGATGAAAGCAGCCGATTCGCCGAAGACGGGGTCGCAGGGTTGAACAAGATTCTCACAGGCGTTCGGGAAACGGCTCAAATCGTCAGCCAGATAGCCCGCGCGACCGACGAGCAATTGAACGCGGGGCAAGCTGTCGTCAGCGCGATCACAACGACGGCAACTCAATCCAGGCAGGTAGCCACTGCTACTGCTGAACAGGCAAAGGCAATAGAGACAGTTGTTCAAGCTGTCCTGCATATGCGCAAGACCGCTCAACAGGTCGCTCAAGCCATGAACGAGCAGGGGCGAGCCGCGCGCGAGCTTATCAAAGCTGCGCAAAACACCTCCACAATCGCCGCGCAGGTTCGCAAAGCTTCGTCGGAACAGGCCAATGCTGCAAGTCAAATCGCGCAAGCTGTTGAATCCATGCGGCGCGGCGCGGCTTCGACGTCGCGCGCGATTGCGCAACAAACAACCGCAGGCGAACAGGTCGCGAATCAGACTCAACGCCTGGCGGGCATGATCGCGGAAGTAAACAAAGCGATGAAAGAGCAGGCCGAAGCCGCCAACCAGATCACCCTTGCAGCCGAGGACATGCGGGCGCAAACCGATCAGGTCGCAAAAGCAATGATCGAGCAAACCAAAGCCATGAAAGACATGACGGGTGGCGCGCAAAACGTGTCCAAACAAATTAACCGCATCACGCGAAGCAATCGCGACCACTCGACCGCTTCTGAGTCAATTCTCGGCGGGCTTGCGGAAATTCGCCGAATTACGGAGCGCAACGCTAACGGCGTCCAAGACACTTTGCGCGGGACTGGCGATCTGGTCGAAAGGGCGCAGGCGCTGAACTCGATCATGGATGGCTTGAACCTGGAGGATCGAAACGGGAAGAAGGCCCGGAACAAAAAGAAAACGAAGAAATGATTCGCTAACATCGAGCATATGGTTGGTATTTTTATTACAAATTCAGATCTCATCATTCGCTCCTGGGATTCCTGGATGACCAGTGCCACAGGAGTATCTGCGGAATCGGCAATCGGCGCGGGGCTTGTCTCTCTTTTCCCGGAACTTGAAAAACGCGGGATGCTGGCCCGATTCGAGCGAGTGCTTGGCCACTGGCGTTGTCGAAGTGCTTGCGCCGACCTTCCATCATTATCTTATTCCTTGCGCGCCGCTCGCCCCGTCTAAGCGTTTTGACAAGATGCAGCAGCACGTAACGATTGCGCCCTTGCGTGAACAGCAATCAATCGTCGGCGCAATCGTCACCATAGAGGACGTGACAAGCAGGCTCGAACGCGAGCGCGACCTGACCGAACAACTCGCAAGCGCAGATGAGCCGACGAGACTGCGCGCCGCCGAAGCAATCGCGCAGGAAGATGAGCACTCAGCGGGCGAGAAGCTGATAGGTTCGCTCGGCGATGAAAGCTGGCGGGTGCGAAAGACGGTTGTAGACGGGCTTGCGCGCAAGGCCGGAGAAGAGGAAGTCAACATCCTATTGCGCGCCCTGCGCGACGACCATCGCAATCCGGGCGTCTTAAACAGCGCGCTTCAAGTGCTTGCGCTTGGCGGCATAGATGCTATTGCGCCGCTGGCGGAGTTTTTGAACGACCCGGATACAGACCTTCGCATCTATGCTACGCACGCGCTCGGAGATCAGCATGACCCGCGCGCAGTTCCCGTGCTAGTTCGCGCGCTCGAAGATGAAAACCAGAATGTGCGCTATCACGCGATTGAAGCGCTCGGCAAGCTGCGCGCAGTGGATGCTGTGGATGCGCTCGCGCACATAGCCGCATCGGGAGATTTCTTTCTGGCGTTTCCGGCGCTCGACGCTCTGACGCTAATCGGCGATTCGCGCATTGCGCCGCGCCTCGCGCATCTGCTCGAAGACGAGATGCTGCGCTCGCCCGCGATTGACGCTTTAGGCAAGCTTGGCGATGAAGACATCGTCGCTCCGCTCGCCGCTTTGTTGAACTCTAAAGGCGCGCCCGCGATTGTGACGGCCCAGGCGCTTGCGGCTTTGCACAACCGGTACGAAAGATTGTATCAGGAAGGCGCGCACATCGCAGACCTGGCGCGCGAGGCCGTCAATCGAGAAGGCGTGCAAAATCTGCTTGATGCAGTTGACGCGATGCGAGTGGCGATAAGCTCGGCGCGCTTGCGCTTGTTTTGGGATGGCTTGAAGGCGAAGCGGTCGAGCGCGCTCTGGTGCGATTGCTCGGCCAGCCAACCGCGCGCAAAGAAGTGGTCGAAGCCCTTGTGCGCTACGGCGAGCGCGTAACCGAATTGTTGATCGAGCAGCTTGAGCACGAAGAAATTGAAACGCGCAAGGCGGCTGTCATCGCGCTCGGTCGCATAGGAGACGCGAGAGCCGTGCCCGCGCTCGTCGAAGCAATGAATGAAGACGCCGAGTTGATTATCCTGGTCGCGGGCGCGCTTGGAAAGATCGGAGACCGCCGCGCCTTCGAGGCTTTGCTTGATTTGATCGGCCACGAAGACGCGGCAGTGCGACAGGCTGTTATCGCCGCCATCAACTCGCTGGGTCATCCCGAAATGGAAGCGCGCGCGATTGCGCTGCTCAGCGATCCGAACCCCAGAGTGCGCGAATCTGCGGTGAAGATCGCGGGCTATTTCGGTTATGAGCAATGCGCCGACCTCCTCATTGAGCGATGCGGTGATGAAGAAGAGAGCGTGCGCCGCGCCGCGATAGAGCACATACCTTACCTTGAAGACGACCGCGTGGTCGCCGTCCTCATAGACGCTTTAGAAAATGGAACGCCGCGAGTGCGCGCTGCGGCTGCCGGTTCTTTCGCTCAGGTTGACACGGCAACGGCAATGCCTTACCTGCTCAAAGCGTTGAATGACCCGGATGCGTGGGTGCGATACTTTGCGATTCGATCAATCGGTCGGCACAGAAGCGGCGAAGGGTTGGACGCGATTTCGCGCTTGGCGCAAGAAGACGCAGCCGAACATGTGAGAATCGCCGCCGTAGATTCGCTCGGCAAGCTTGATGGGCCGCGCGCCATTTCGGTTCTTGCGTCGCTTATCGAAAGTGGTGATTTAGACCTTGCCCGCGCGGCGTTGAAATCGCTCGGCCAGATTGATCATGAAGATGCGCTGTCGCCTCTGCTTTTCGCGTTGCGCTCGACAGACCCTGCGCGGCGGCGAGAGGCTTTGCAGGCCCTGGGCGCGCAAGGCAGGAAGTCTGCGGTCGAAGCCATGCAGTGGGTAGCAGCGGCAGACCCTGAATCGAGCGTGGCGCAAACGGCGATTGATTCGCTTGCGCATCTGGGAACGCCCGAAGCAATCGCTGCGATTGTCAATCTGACCGCAGAGACTGCGCGCCGCGAAGCCTGCATTGAGGCGCTCTCACGCCTCGGCGCGCAGAAAATCGAGCTTATAGGCAGGGGGCTGACCAACGCGCAGTCAAGCGTGCGCCGCGCTCTCGTGG
This sequence comes from Blastocatellia bacterium, assembly GCA_963726785.1. GTDB lineage: Bacteria > Acidobacteriota > Blastocatellia > UBA7656 > UBA7656 > DATEKX01. Next base: position 237,454 of record CAVSDJ010000010.1, on the reverse strand, counting down.
ATGCGCTCGGTCGCATGAAGAATCCACTGGCAAGCGAGTTGCTGAGCAAAGCTCTGGATGATGAAGAGGCGTCTGTCCGTCTGGCCGCAGTCAATGCGCTGGCGCATATAGGCAGCCGCAGCGCGGAACGAAAGCTCGTGGAATTGATGCGCGCAGACCCGGAACCAAATGTGCGTCGCGCCGCGCAGAAAGCGTTGAGCAGATAGCAGCGTGAAGTGGAAGTAAGAAGCTCTTTGAGAAGTCCGCGTCAGGGACGACCTGTCTATAGTTTTAGCGTTCGTAATATTGTCTTGTAGCTCCATAGGAGCGATTACTAATCGAAAGGTTGCTCCTACAGAGCTACGAATCAGTTGCTCGAACTATTGCTATAGACAGGTTGCTCGCTACGGAGCTGACTTCGCAAACGGTTTCTGAGAATTTATATATTATGACGTTTTATGCAGAGACTCTGGGCCTGTCGGGCAGCGCGTTCGTGCTCTTGCGCGACCTGATTCACGAGCGCACGGGCCTGTTTTATGAAAACGGTAAAAGTGATCTGCTTACTGACAAGCTCTCGCCGCTGGTGATCGAGCGCGGGTTCAGTTCGTTCCTGGATTATTACTACCTGCTGAAATACGATGCCGAAGCTGATAGCGAATGGAAGCGCGTGGTGAATGCTCTGTCGGTTCAAGAGACTTTTTTCTGGCGAGAAGTAGATCAGGTACGAGCGGTTGCCGACGTTTTGGTGCCGCAGTATTTTTCAGTCCCTCGCGCGCAGCCTTTGAGGATATGGAGCGCGGCTTGCGCCACGGGCGAAGAGCCTATCAGCATAGCGATGGCGCTTAATGAAAAAGGATGGTTTAACCGCGCGCCCATTGAAATTCATGCTACAGATGCAAGTTCCTGTCGCCATCGAACGCGCGCGGCGCGGCCTCTATCGCGAACGCGCGTTCAGGAGTCTGCCCGCCGAACTGCGCGAGAAATATTTCATCGAGGAGAAGGGCGTGCGCCGCGTCGCGCCGGACCTTCATACAAGAATCAAGTGGGCAACTGCGAATATAATGAAAGAATCGGACATTGCGCTACTGGCTACTGCTCCGATTATTTTTTGCAGAAACGTGTTCATCTATTTTTCCGATGACGCGATACAAAAAACCGTGCGGCAGTTTGCCGCGCGAATGCCTGAGCCGGGATATTTATTTACAGCCGCTTCGGAGTCCTTGTTGAGACTGACGACCACGCTTCAATTTCAAGAGATCGGCGGCGCATTCGTTTACGTCAAGTAGTAAGGAACAGAGCTAAGGGGAAACATGGATCAAGTGCTGCGAGTTCTGGTTGTGGATGATTCGGCTTATGTGCGCAAAGCGATTAAGCAGATGTTGTCTCGCAGCCCATTTATTGAAGTGGTCGGCATTGCGCACGATGGGCAGGAAGCCCTTGAGATGGTCGAACAACTCCAGCCCGACGTTGTAACGTGCGATTTGATTATGCCGGTGATGGACGGGGTCGGCTTCGTCAAGGAGCAGATGTCGCGCCGCCCCATTCCAATCGTCGTTGTGAGCATAGCCAATGAAGGCAGCGAGCTTGCGCTCACGGCGCTCGATTTAGGCGCGGTTGATTTTGCGCAGAAGCCAACGGCGCTGGCTACGGAAAAAATATTTGAAGTGAGCGATGAATTGATCGAGAAGGTCAAAGCAGCCGCGGGCGTGCAGATGGCGCGACTGCAAACTGTGCTGGAACGCGAGCCGCCTCGGGTTTCTGCTCTCCGGTCGTCGCAGACAAGTCTGGTTGACATAGTCGTGCTGGGAATTTCGACCGGCGGCCCGCAGGCGCTCAAATATCTTATCCCTCAACTGCCCGCCGATCTCCCTGTGCCTATCGTGATGGTGATGCATATGCCTGTGGGTTACACTGAGATGTATGCGCAGAAACTGAATGAGATGTCCGAGCTTAAAGTCAGCGAAGCGCACGAGGGAGAACTGGTCAAGCCGGGCACTGTGCTGCTTGCCCCTGCCGGACGGCATTTAACTCTGCGCCGTCAGTCGAATGATGAAGTCGTTATGCACCTTGACGCGCGGCCATTCGATGCTCCGCATCGCCCGTCAGTAGACGTGATGTTTCAATCAGCGGCTGACGTTTTCGGCAACCGCACGCTGGGCGTAGTGATGACTGGAATGGGAGCGGACGGCAAGCAAGGGGCGGCCTGGATAAAATCGCAAGGCGGTCTGATCTTTACAGAAGCCGAGCAATCCTGTGTTGTATACGGTATGCCATGGTCAGTTGTTGAAGCGGGCTTGAGCGATAAAAGCATACCTCTTGAACAAATGGCGCAGTCTATTCTTGAGGTGGTATGATGGCAAAGATTCTTGTAGTGGACGATTCAGGCATGTCACGCAGAACTCTGCGTAAAATCCTCGAACCTGCAGGACATGAGATTATCGAAGCGGAAGAGGGCATCGTTGCCCTTGAACGTTACTTTCTCGAAAAACCTGACTTGGTTTTCCTCGACCTGACGATGACCGGCATGTACGGAATAGATGTTTTGAACAAGTTGCGCGAAATGGATCCGCAGGCTCGCGTGATCGTCGGCAGCGCCGACATTCAAAGCTCGACGCGCGAGATGGTTGAAGTGGGAGGCGCGAGCGGATTCATCAACAAGCCTTTTACAAGCGACAAGGTATTGAGCGTCTTAAACCAAGTGCTTGGGGGAGGCGCGGATGCAACTGACTGAGCGCCAGAATGACGCGCTGACCGAACTGATCAATATAGCTTTTTCGCGCACAGCGGCTTCGCTTTCGGAGTTGACGGGACACAGGGTCGTGCTTGATGTGCCGAAGGTCGAAATTTATCCGGTCACTGAATTATCAACCAAGCTTGCCCAATTCTTGCCCAATGAGCTTGCCAGCGTGCATCAGGTTTTCACAGGCCCGCTAACAGGCGATGCGTTACTGCTGTTGAATTATGACGGCGCGGTGACGCTAACGGATTTACTGACGGATGAAGCGGTACGTTCGCATCGCTTGAACGAGTCGGCGCGCGAAGTGTTGACCGAAGTCGGCAACATACTTCTAAACGCCTGCCTTGGCGTGTTCGGCAATCTGCTGCAGGTGCGAGTCAGTTTTTCTGTGCCGCGCCTGCATCTGGAAAACCTTGGCGAACTGGTCCGGTCGCTCGTCATTGACAAAGAAGAGTTGCGCTATGCGCTTGTCGTCTACACCGCATTTCGCGTGCGCGACAGCGCGATAAGCGGATACCTCGTCATAGCTTTGAACGTCGTCAGCATGGACCGTTTGATCCACGAGGTCGAGATCTGGGAAGAGAGACAGGGGCAATAGACTTCCGTATTTATTGTGGGCGATTGATTAAGAATTACTGGCATAAATCCGCTGATGCCAAAATCCAATTTTCCATGGGCAAAGAATGATAGACGAAATAGCGTTGCACTGGATGAATGATCTTTCAGTGCAAGGCATTTTCATTACAGATGCTGAATTGACGATTCGCGGGTGGAATCACTGGCTTGAGGCCCGCAGCGGGCGAAGCGCGTCTGAAATGATTGGCCGTAACCTGTTCGAAGCTTTCCCGAGCTGATCGAGCGCGGATTGGATAAGTATTATAAAGATGCCATCGCCGGTCAGGTAATGGTGCTTTCTCATCGCCTCCATCGCTATTTGATCGAGATGCCATCGCAAGTCGATGATCAGTCTTTCACGCAGATGCAGCAGAGCGCGCGAATCGCTCCGCTCGTCGAAGGTGATCGCATCATTGGAACGATCACCATAATTGATGACGTGACTGAGCGAATAGCGCACGAGCAACAACTCGTCAGACTGCTTGCTCGCGAACAAACCGCGCGCAAGGAAGCCGAAACAGCGAATCGCGCTAAAGACGAGTTTCTAGCTACGGTTTCGCATGAGTTACGCACGCCGCTCAACGCCATAGCCGGATGGGTGCAAATCCTGCGCAAGAACGTAAGCGATGCGGAATCATTCGCGCACGGGATAGAGATAATAGACCGCAATGTAAAGATGCAGACGAAGATCATTGAAGACATTCTGGATGTATCGCGCATCATCACGGGCAAGCTCAATTTTGATGTTACGCCGGTCAACCTCGTGCCGGTGATCGAAGCGGCGCTCGAATCTGTGCGACTGGCTGCTGAGGTCAAGGCCATTCGGATTCAGACCGTGTTGAATGATTCTGCCAGTCTGGTGTCAGGCGATCCGAATCGCTTGCAACAGATAGTCTGGAACCTTGTTTCCAACGCCATCAAATTTACTCCAAAAGCGGGAACGGTCAGCGTTGGACTTGAGCGCGCAGGGTCTCAGGCTGAAATCACGGTCAGCGATACGGGCAAAGGAATCAGCGCTGAATTTCTTCCTTTCGTGTTTGATCGTTTCCGTCAAGCCGATAGCACGAGCACGCGACATCACAGCGGGCTTGGGCTGGGGCTGGCTATAGTCCGTCATCTTGTCGAGTTGCATGGCGGAACGGTGCATGCGACCAGCGAGGGAGAGGAACAGGGCGCGACTTTCATTGTGAGATTGCCGCTTCTGGTCAGTCGCCACACGGAAGGTTTTCTTGCGGGGAATGCCGCGCAATTTTCCGGCGACAATCAGGAGCCTTCTTTAGCAGCGGAAATCGAACCGATGTTCATTGATACGACGAAGCTCGACGGATTGCGCGTGCTGATTGTAGACGATGAAGCGGATGCGCGTGAGATGCTTCAGGTGATGCTTACGCAGTTCGGAGCCGAAGTCAAAGTGTCGGGTTCGGCTAAGGAAGCATTAAAAGTGCTGGAGCGTTGGCTTCCAGAAATATTGGTATCTGACGTAGGGATGCCCGACGAAGACGGTTACGCTTTAATCCAAAAGGTAAGAGAACTGGTGCCGGAAAGCGGAGGACAAATTCCTGCCATAGCGTTGACCGGGTATGCCATGCCGGAAGACCGCCAGCGATTGATCTCGGCAGGTTATCAAGTGCACCTGACGAAGCCCGTCGAGTTGGTCGAATTGGTTAACGTAATTGCAAGCCTCGCCGGACGAGCCGGAGAGAGTTGCTACGCTTCACCGGAACAATAGACCTGCGTGCTTGTCATATCACGGCGACATCCGCTCGTAAATCTCGAACTCCGATTCGGCCTTATCGTGAAGTTCAAGCCGCCGGTAGGCTTTTGCCAGGTAGTAATGCGCCATTGCCGCCATCTGATGGTCGCCTTGTATCGAGAGGGCGCGTTTCAATTCGTCAACTGCGCGGCGCGTAGTCGCTTCGTCAAGCGTTCGCTCAGAGATTATTTCCAGTACCACGCCAAGCTGATAATGCCCGTCGAAATCAGCGGGCTGAAGGCGCACGAATTGTTCAAGCATCTGCGCCGATTCTTCATACATTCCAAGCTGCGTGAGCGCCGTGCCGAAGTTGAGATAAAAATTCGGGAAGTTGCGCGCATAGGCCGCGTCGGGCAACGCTTTGCGATATTCGAGCGCGGCGCGAGCCTGATCACCCGACGCTTGATAAGCAAGCCCGCGCAGGTGATGAGCGCGCGGACTCGTCTGGTCAACCTCAAGCGCGCGTTCAAGGTAAGGAACTGCCCGCGCGATGTCTTGCTTGGACATATACAGCTTGGCCAGATTGATCAGCGTGTAAAAGTGCTTCGGGTCCAGAGTCAACGCTGCCTGCCATTCGTCAATCGCCGCCGATTCATCGCCGCGAGCGGCGCGCAACTCGCCAAGCATGGCGTGCGCTTGCGCCGTTTCGGCAAGTTCGAGCGAATAGTTTATGAACTGCTCTGCGCGCGCGCGGTCTTCGCGCTTGACTGCGCCGAGCGCGGCTTCGGTCAACAGGTCTGCATCGCTCACGAGCAACGCTGACTTGCCATCAAGGTAGCGCAAAGGCGATGTGGCGTAAGCGAGAAGCTGCTTCACGTTTCGCTCAACCGTTTCTTCGGCAGTGCCGACGCGGCGCGGCGCGTTGAACTCTATCAAAGCGTTATTGTCCGTATTGAGCGGTGCGCCGTTTGATAAATTGCTCACCTCGTCAGGGCCGAGATAAAAGCGCGAAATGATGTCTGCGGGTCTGGTTGTGTTGATGCGCTTCAGGTCTGCCGCAATCTTTGGATCATCAAAGTGCGAGCGGATGATTGACATATCGAGTGGCCGTTTAATCTTGCTTCCGAGCAGCATCAAATCGCCTTCGGCTCCGCGAAAGACATAGACGTGAGGAAACGCCGCGCGAAACGTCGCTACCAGCGTGCGCACGTCTTCGGGAGCCATCTCGTAAAGCTGCAACCACTGGCCGAACAGCCCGTCGTCTTTCAACGCCGAGGCTCCCCGCTTGAAATATTCGAGCGTGAACAAGTTGGCTACGCCCGTAAGCCAGGGATTCGACGGCTCTGACACAATCACGTCAAACTTCTCGTCAGTCGTATAGATGAAGTTGCGACCGTCGTTCGAGACAAGGCGGAGTCGCGGGTCTTCGAGCGGGCGATTGTTCACATCTTCAAAGTGGCGCGTCGCTTCGACCACGGCAGGCTCAAGCTCTACGCAGGTGACCTGCTTGATGGGAAACTGTTCGACCGAGCCGAGCGTCACGCCGCTTCCCAATCCGATTAATAAAACATTGTCGGTCTGCTGGCGCACGAGCAGCGGCAACGCTCCGATCAAAATCTGCGTAGGCATATCGCCCGCGGTCGAGGCTTCGGGCTTGCCGTTGACTTTTAGCACGCGGCCTCCGCCCTGTTGTTGAACGGCTACGGTTGCGGTGATGCCCTCTTTGTAAAAGACCGTTTCGCCCTGCCCGCGTTTAAGATAATCGAAAAGCTCCTGCTTGCTCTTTCCGCTCAGTTGCGGAGCGTAGCGATAGACCGCGCTCGACATCACTTCGGAATCCCACGGCGGCTCGAATAAAGCAATCACTCCCATGCACATCACCGAAGCGGTGATGCCCAACAACGCGGAGAGGCGCAGACGCGAAGAGAAAAGACGGGGAGACGTAAAGACAGAGGGGCGCGGAGATTTGCCGCTTTGAGCATGACCTTTTCTTCCCTTCTCTTTTTCTCCCTTTCTTCCTTTCTCTGACACGCTTCGGTTGCTGACGATGAACAGCATTACGGCGATGACGAAATTGAGCGCGGAGCATAATCTGAGGCTACCAAGCAATCCGAGAAATGGAATCAAGATGAACCCGCTTGCGAAAGAACCTGCGATAGCGCCAAGCGTATTTGCCGCGTAAGCGTCGCCGACCGTTCGCCCGCTCGCTCGCGCACTGTCGCCGCTCGAAACAATCTTGACTACGAGCGGGAACAGAGCGCCCAGCAGCAACGTCGGCAAGATCATTACCAGCGAAGCTATAAGGAAGCGGGCGAGGAGCAAAATCCCGAACGATGAACTACCGGCCACCCGGTAGATTTGAACGAAAACATACGGCAGGTCATTGAACAAGTAAGCGCCAATGAACGACGTAGCGCCAATGCCGATTTCGATCAGAGCGAAAACAAAAACCGGGTGACGGATTCGATCAACCAGGCGCGAGGCAGCAGACGCGCCCGCTGCAAGCCCTATTAAAAACGTCGTCAGCATTATGCTGAACGCATAGACCGATGAGCCGATGATGAGCGCGAGCACGCGACTCCAGATCACTTCATAAGAAAGCGCGATGAATCCGCTCAATGCGAATCCGCCAAGCGTCGTGATGATTCTCAAGCGATCAGGGTTTGCGGTCGCAGATGAAATCGAGTTGCGCGCGGCTTTGCTTGCGCTCCTCCAGTTACGTGTCGTGCGATAGGCTACCGTCAATATTGAAAGCCACGAGACGAATCGCCTCTTCGCTTTCGGCGCTGCGTCTTCAATAGCGCTTTGCTCATCAACATCTTTTTCTTCATCAAGACTCGATGCGGCAGATTCTACGAGGCGAGAGAGCTTAAGCGCGACAAAGCCGAGAATGATGTTGATCGCCGCAGCCGTCACCGTAGTCGCGTGCATGCCGAGCATAGGTATCAGCAAAAATCCTGTAGCCGCCGCGCCAAACACCGCGCCAAAGGTGTTGAGCGAGTAAAGCGAGCCGACGCGCAAGCCTATGCGGCGAGCGTCGCGCGCGTAATAGCTAGAAAGTATCGGCAAGGTCGCGCCCATCATCGCCGTGGGCAGAATCAAGACGAGTATCGCAAACAGGAAACGAACTATGCTGAGAGTGAAGAATGAAAGCTGGAGCCCGTGCCAGACGGGGTGATAAATAGAAGGAAGCACGGCGAAGATAAATGGAACCGCAAGCCCGTAGACGCCTATGCCGATTTCAAGCAGCCCGTAGAGCCGCAAAGGCCGCGTGATCTTTTCCGAGCGGCGACCGAAGTAAAAACTGCCGAGCGCAAGCCCGCCCATGAAAGCTGTGAGCACTGTGCTGACGGCGAAGGTGGTCGCGCCAAAGACGAGCACCAGCTCGCGCACCCATACGACCTGATAGACCAGCCCGCTCATGCCCGAAGCGAAAAAGCAGAGCAATATAGCCCAGGCCACATTTTGCCGATCCGCGCTTCTTCCTGCTTTCGACTTGGGCATCCGGTTCAACTATACGAAGATCAAAATCCGAAGCACACAACCCACAGGCTGTGCTCCACTGCTACAAAACTTGACAGTCGCTTTGACGCCTGCACGGGGCTTGAAATTGCTACGATGGATTTCAAGCGGCCTCACCATATTTTTGCAGACGCTCGTTACACTGACAAGTCTGGATTAGAAAGAAACGATGAACTATGAATGATGAATGATGAAATAAAGAGAATACTATTCTCTCGGTTCATCATTCATCATTCATAGTTCATCGTTTCCTATTAATAAGGCAGCAGGAGTCGCTCGATTTCGCGCCCCTGCTGATCGAAACAGATGATTGATCGCGGCGGCGCGGTCAGGCTAATTTCTTGTCCCGCAATCTTCACTTTCTGCTTCGTCGCCTTGTTGCTGTCGTTCAACAGAGTCACAATCACGCGCCCATCCTTTGACCTGACTGCCCAGTAGCTTTGTTTGTCGCCTCCGCGATAAGTTATCACGTCGCCGTTGTACGCAAGTTCCGAATAAAGTCTGTAAACTTTTCCTGTAGGGGTAAGGTGCCACCCGCGCGTCATCTGATCGCCCGTCAGTTTTTCGTCGCGCCCCCCGACCACGGTCGCGTACTTTCTACCGTTCGACCAGTACAATATCGAGTGAGCGGGAACTGAATGAGTGTACATGGCTTCGATTTCCGGGCGGCTCGCGACATCAGCAAGCTTGCGCGCAAACTCCATCGCATACTTGTTCGTCAGGTGCGGATTGCCTGCGAGGCTCAAACGGATGTTGAACTCCGTGACGAGGTATCGCATTTGCGGAGCGAAGGGCCTGACGGCTTGGTTAAAGAAATCCACGCTCTTGCTTCGCATGCCGCCCGAATAAAGATGCAGCACGCCGTAAATGTCCGACCTGCTTTTCAAATCAATGCGAGATGCCAGCGCCTTGAGCATTCTCGTATTCCATTCGTTGTCCGTCAGCTTTGTCGGAGTGTTGTTGTCGCCGCCGACAGTCAACGGCAGCGCAAAAGGCACGCCCAGCGGCGTCAGTTGTTCGATCACGTCGGCAGCGCGCGCGGCGTATTGTTCGGGCAACCACGGACGATAATTTAGCCAGGGTTCGTTTGAAAGCTCGATGGCGACGATCTTCGATTTCAATCCGCGTTTGATGAATTTTTCGATTGACTCGCGCGCGACGAGGGGGCCTTCTTCGACGTTTATGCCGACAATCGTCGTGAAGTCATGCGCGGCTACGAAATCAACATAAGCGTCGAGCGCAAACCATGCGTACTTGTTCGTCAGCTTGTTTTCTATCTTGAGCGCTTCCGACGCTTCCATTCCGCGCGGGGAATACAGGCCGCCGAATAGAAAGCGCAAACTCTTCACGCCCACCGCCCGAAACGCTTCGGCCATAGCATCGCCTTTCCCCTTGTCGAGCCAGCCTTCAATCAACGGCGAAGGGGTTGAAGCGAAAGACATGTCCGTGCCCAGAACAGGCGCGCGGCGCAAGGCTGGCTGAGTCTCCTTTGCAAGGTTTACATTATTATTCTGCGCCTGCGCTCGGCTGATCGAAGAAACGGACAGCGCGGTCAAACACAGCAGCGCAATGATCAATTCGGTTTTTCTTTTCATCATCGTGGTTATGCCTGATTTTTTTTGGATTCCAGCGCGAGCAAGGGACGTTGCTTATTTACTACTCTATCTTGCGATATCAGAGTTGAGATATTTGAGTGCAATACTCTTGCATTAAGAATGATCCAAAGCCTTGTTCGCGGCAGGTTGAGGCGATGCGTGTTCGGTCGGGCGATAAGGAACGTGAGGAGTCTTGATCGAATATTTCAATATGCACCAGAGAGCCTTAACGCCGTCCTTCCATCCGATCTTTTTCCCTTCTTCGTAGGTGCGCCCGTAATAAGAGATGCCGACTTCATAAATGCGCAGTTTCATCCGCGCTATCTTCACAGTCACTTCAGGCTCGAAGCCGAAACGGTCTTGCTCAAGCTTGATCGCTTGAATGACCTCGCGTTTGAAAACCTTGTAGCCGGTTTCCATATCGGTCAGGTTCAGGTTCGTGAACATGTTGGAGATGAGCGTGAGAAGCCGGTTGCCTACCGAATGCCAGAAGAACAATACGCGATGCTCTTTGGTTGTCAGGAAGCGCGAGCCGTAAACGACATCGGCCTTGCCCTCGATGAGCGGCTTGAGCAAGATGGGATAATCCGTCGGGTCGTATTCGAGGTCTGCATCCTGCACGAGAACATAATCGCCCGTCGCTTCCTTGAATCCGCGACGCAATGCCGCGCCTTTGCCCTGGTTCTTCGGTTGAAGAAAAATACGCAGGTTGTCGTACTGGTGTTCGAGGTGCGCGAGGCGCTCGCGCGTCCCGTCGGTCGAACCATCGTCAACTAAGATTATCTCTTTGGGAATGTCTACTGCTTGCACGCAACTGATTAACTCTGCGACCGTCGCCGCTTCGTTATAGACGGGGATTACCACTGAAATCTTCATCCGAATTTTTTGCTCTCGCTGTGAATGCGATAGTAAAGGGCCGATTGAATGAAAGTCAACTGATGGCGCACAGTAACGGTTGCTAAAACTCCGCAAGCGCCAACCCCCTGTCAGGGCCTTCATGAATTATTTGCCAGCTTCGCGCCTGATTGCGAATTTGCTCTAATGGCTTACGGCAAAACTCGCCGCTCATGTGAGTCCAGATTATCCATGCTTTCTGTCCGGGTTGCGGGGCTTCCATTTCTGTTCCGGTTGATCTGTGTTCAAGTTTCGCGCCTTTCGCCTCCTTGCCAAATAAGACTTGCTCGACCGGCAACGGTTCAGGCAAAGCCCTCACCTGAGCTACAGAGCACGGATGTACCCAGATTGTGTTTGCAATATCAGGCTTTATCAACGAAAGCATCGGCATAAGATTTTCGGCAGACTCGCTTCTAATATAATTTACATATGCTCGGCCCGAGTAAATGAACACAGTCAAAATAAAAAGAGCCATCAGGCTCTGCACGACTTTGCGCCTGTTTGAAAATGACAATATAAAAAGCGCGCCTTCAAGAGCAAGTATTTGAGTATGAATTTGAGTGAAGAGGACTATCCTGCCTCCGCAGATTGGATAATTCAAAAGCCCGCTTGCCAGTATTACCCCAGACAGCAAAATGATTGACCCCACCGAGCGCGACCCCCAAGAAGAGGTCTCGGTCTTGTCGCTGGCTTTCCACTTTTTGATCACCCAGTAAATGCCAAGTATTTGCAAAAGCACCATCCCGGCAGTGACAGGCGGCTGGCGACCATGCCATCCCCATAAAAATTTTGTGATTAATCGAAACGCGAGGCCGACGCTCTGCTCGAAGCAAGAACTGAGAATGCAGTCATTCCAATATGCCAGATAGGCCGCGCGGTCGTTGATGTTGAACCGATGGTCTGTCAACCAGATTATTATTAATCCGAGCGTCATTGACACGGCTAACATAATTACGGCTGACGCCTTGACATACCATCCCTCACGCCGCCCGCGATACAAATACCATCCGAAAACACGAGCGACTATCGCAAAAGGGTACGTATAAGAGAAGAGGCACCCAAGCGCCAACGCCATCAAAAGCGTTTTGCGTTTACCGTCAACAATAGCCTCTTTGAAAAACTCATCAGAAATCAGAAACGGAACGAGCGCAAGCAAGACATCAAGCGTGTATTGCTTGAGTTGTATCGCCTGATCCAGCCAGAAGCTTGCGCCTACGAGCAGCGCCGCGCTGAACAGGGCAAGCGTTGCCAGTTGCCGCGACCTCTTTTCAAGCAATCGCGCCCAGAACAGGGTGGCGATTACAAAGCACAAGAACGGAAGAAGCCTGAGCGACCAGATGTGATAACCGAAGAGTTCTCTGACCACGGCGATGCCTGCGAGGTAGAGCCGAGGGTAATATTGCCCGTATTCAAGCTGCGCGAAAATGATCTGCGGTGAAGGCTCGCGAAGCGACACGGCGACGAACGCTTCGTCGAGCCAGAACGACGGCTGCGCGACGTAGCGCATTGCGCCAGCAACGATGATAGCAAGCGCGGCTGTCCACAACGCGAGCCGACTGAGTTCTTCTCTTGTGATCTCTGAGGGCCGAAGCACCCGAATACTAAACACCGGCGCGCGTAAAAATTCAAACCCGTAAAAGTTAACGGCTCTAGTCATTCGTAACCGCGCCTTGAAATGGATGATTGAATTTGACCGCAGGTGACACTATTTGTCGCGCTCGAAATGGAAGAATGAGTCTCTTTTTGAAAGCTTCTCGCTTTTTCGATTTCAATCTTGATTACACAAATAATCATTCTTTTAACCCAAGCCGGGAACGCCACCAAAATGTTTTCGAGCAACCGTGTGCGGGCAGTCGCGACGGGTTTGAGATGGTATCTATTTTGCTTTGTATTTATGTTTGACAAAGGTTTTTTCTTGTGTTTAACTTCGGCTACCGAAGCTTAAACAGGCCCCAGAAAATTTTTGTCAGGTATTAATCAGGGTCCCTCATCAGCAACAATGAGCCCTCATTGAGTTTCGGGTTGGCTTTTAAGGGATAGCAGTTCAAATAGCCTGATGCTTCAGCAGGCAAGCCCCTTTGTAGGTTCACAGGTTTGAATCAAGCAGCAACTGTCTGAGACGAGAGGCGATGCTTTGGTGTTGGCTCCTATTTTTTAATAACTATAGAGCCGCCCTTTAGCATGTGGGAACGCGTCAAGTCCTGTGTCAGTTTCCAAAGCTTGTAAGAGTTCAATTCAAGGGTAAACCTTGATGGAGGCAAGTATGGAGCGCGTTCTAAAGCATAAATGGTTTAACTCACTAATCCTTCTTATATGCCTGCTGGCAATTACACAATCCAGTTTAGCGTCAACATTCGTTCTGCCCGCCGATGATGATTTGATAATCAGCGCGCGAGCTATCGTTACCGGAAAAGTTCTTTCAATCGAAAGCCGTTTCGACGACCAGCAAGAACGTATTTATACATACATAACCATCAAGGTTCGCGAAGTCATCAAAGGTCAGATAAGCGACCGCAAAATCGTGATTAAGGAAATGGGAGGACAGGTAGGCGGTCGCGGCTTCACCCTCTACGGCAATCCTGAATTCAGGCTCGATGAAAACGTCCTGCTCTATCTCGACACCTGGAATGACGGAAGCCTGCGCACTCATCAACTGTTCTTAGGCAAATTTTCAATCGTAAAAGACGAAGCGACCGGCCACGAATTTGTCGAACGCCGTGTCCCCGATGACAATGTCACGGTTCTACGTCCTCAATCGCTAAACGGCCAGCCCGACATCATCTCTACAGACCGCATGGAGTTATCGACATACATGGAGATGGTGCGAAACAGGTTGGATGTGAATAGCGAACGCTCGAATCAATTTCAAGACACATACTACCGCAACACACCGATGCTCAAGCAGCCTGTTGAATACGCGAAGATAAAAGGGCAAGGCGATTTTCACACGGATTGGACTTTCATAAGCGGCTCGCACCCGCGATGGTTTGAGCCTGATAGCGGCCAGCCAGTTACTTTCATGATCAATACCGCAGGCGCACCGAACGCGCAGGTAGTTGACGATGTAACTGCGGCGATGAATGCATGGTCGAATACACCCGGGACATCTCTGCGAATAGTGAGCGGCGGAACAACCGCCGCTTGTCGCGAAACTTTCGGATTGAACTTGATTCTGTTTAATAGCTGCGACGGACGATGGTCGCAGACATCCGGTTGTTCAAGCACGCTGGCGCTCGGAGGTCTGGGCTGGACCGGAAACACCACAGTAATCGGCGGTGTGACGTATCGCCAGGCTACCGCAGGTTTCGTCTCTTTCAACCCATTCGCCAGTTGCTCGTTCGGCAATCACTGCAACGTTCAAGAAGTCGCAACGCACGAACTGGGTCACGCGATGGGACTGGGCCATTCATCCGATTCGTCCGCGACGATGTATGCGTTCGCTCACTTCGATGGTCGTTGCGCGAGTTTGAAAACAGATGACATAGCCGGAATAACGACCATTTATCCGGGCACGGGCGGAGGAGGACCCGGCCCTCTGTCAGTAGTGACTTCGTCACTTGCGGGCGGCACGGTTGGGTCAACTTACTCACAAACGCTCTCCGCTACAGGCGGCACGCCGCCTTATGGCTGGAGCCTGGCTTCCGGCGGACTTCCGCTCGGATTGACCTTAAGTCCTACGGGCCTGATTGCGGGTACGCCGCTTACATCGGGAACATTTGACTTCACTGTGCAGGTAGCAGACTCTGCTTCCGGGACTGCGCAGAAAGCTCTTACCATCTTGGTCACTGCTGCGGGAACGCAATACGATTCGTTGTTCCTGTCACAGACCGTTCCTTCAACACTCACGCCCGGCCAAACATTTAACGCAACCGTGTCCTGGCTCAACACAGGCACTCAAACATGGCAGGGCGCGACAGGGCTCAGGCTGATTTCGCAAAACCCATTCAACAATGTGACGTGGGGAGGCAATACTGTATTGCTTACCAATTTCACAGTGCCTCCCGGCGGACAGCTTGACCTCACGTTCCAGGCCATCGCACCGACAACGCCGGGCACTTACAATTTCCAATGGCAAGTGGCTAGAGATGCCAGCACGCCATTCGGACAGATGTCTACGAACGTCTCCATACAAGTTGGAAGCGGTGGTGGCGGCGGCGGAACTAATGGCGCGTCGTTTGTGACGCAGAGCGTGCCATCTTCGATGACCGCAGGACAGTCAACTATGGTCTCGGTTACGATGCAGAACACAGGCACTACTACCTGGGCTCCGGGCACTTACTTCTTAGCTTCGCGCAACCCGACAGGAAATTCCACATGGGGATTGAGTCAGGCCGCGCTCGCGTCTTCGGTTGCGCCGGGCGGGCAAGCCACTTTCACTTTCAACATCGCTGCACCCGGCATTGCCGGAGCTTACAACTTCCAGTGGGGAATGTCACAAAGCGGCGTCGGCGCGTTCGGAGCGTCGAGCACTAATGTGCTCATCAACGTTACAGGCGGTGGCAGTCCCAACGGCGCACAGTTCGTATCGCAGACCGTTCCTGCGACATGGACTCCGGGACAGACCTACGCCGTGACCATCAACATGAAGAATACAGGGACGGCCAACTGGTCTCCCCTGACCTACAAGCTAGGCTCGCAGAGTCCCGCTAACAACATGAACTGGGGAATGAACCGCGCAACAATGGCGAAGAGCATATCGCCCGGATCAGTAGCTTCCTTCAAATTCAACGTCACAGTGCCGACCGCTCCCGGCACTTACAACTTCCAGTGGCAGGTGGTTCAAGATAGCGCGGGCTTCTTCGGAGACATGACGCTGAATGTGCCCGTGACAGTTGGCGGCGGCGGTGGCGGCGGCGGAACTAATGGCGCATCGTTTGTGACGCAGAGCGTGCCGTCTTCGATGACCGCAGGGCAGGTCGCTACTGTCTCGGTTACGATGCAAAACACAGGCACGACTACGTGGGCTCCGGGCACTTATATGCTTGGCTCGCGCAACCCGGACAATAACACTACATGGGGGTTGAGCCAGGCCGCGCTCGCGTCTTCGGTTGCGCCGGGCGGGCAAGCCACTTTCACTTTCAACGTCAATGCGCCGTCAGTTGCTGGAACTTACAACTTCCAGTGGGGTATGAAGCAAGGTAGCGTTTTCTTCGGCTCGACCAGTACGAACGTCGCAGTCAATGTCACAAGTGGCGGCGGCGGCGGCGGTGGCACCAACAATGCGATGTTCGTTTCGCAAAGCGTACCATCTGCGCTGAACGCAGGGCAGACCGCAAGCGTCAGCGTGACGATGAAGAACACCGGAACGACTACGTGGGCGGCGGGCACATACAGCCTGCAATCGCAAAATCCCGCAGGCAACACGACGTGGGGATTGAACCGCGTCAACCTCGCTTCATCGGTTGCTCCGGGTTCTAATGCTACTTTCACATTCAACGTCGCTGCTCCATCAACTGCTGGAACCTACAACTTCCAGTGGCGCATGGCTCAAGATGGTGTTGGAGCGTTTGGCGATCTCAGCACTAACGTAGCTATTACCGTTTCTCAAACGGGCGGCGGTGGCGGCGGGGCGCTTGCCATAACGACCACGTCGCTTGCCGGCGGTATCAAGGGGACGGCTTACAGCCAAAAGGTAAACGCAACAGGCGGCACGCCTTCTTACACATGGTCAATTACTTCCGGCTTCCTTCCGGCTGGCCTGACGTTCAATAGCAGCACAGGAACCATAAGCGGAACACCGACAGCAGCCGGAGGTTTTTCTTTCACGGTTATGGTAAGAGATCAACTTGGACAAACCGTATCCAAGGTTCTCAAGATAACCATCAGCGCAAGATAACCAGCAAATAGCTGCGAGTGAATAATGAAGAGCTGAATGGCGAACGTCGCCATTCAGCTCTTTTGTTTTAATCCGCGCAGCACAGAGTTATCTGTGACCTGCTTCAATCACACCAGTTTACAACGCTCAAACTGTATCCCGACTTTTTAATCCTGTATGCTAATACCCAGTGCAAAAAATAGGCGTCATCATCAACGGAACTGCCGGGTCTGCCAAAGGCCAAGAGCTTGCAAATCAAATTAGCGCAATCTTTGAGCGCAACGGCATGCAAGCGCGAATCAAGGTTGTGAACGGCAAACAAGTACCTGCAATCGCGCGAACCATGCGTGACGAGCATTACGACGTGATAGTTGCGGCTGGTGGTGATGGAACGGTCAGCTCAGTTGCGGCGCAGATTGTCGGATGCGATGTCGCGCTTGGCGTGCTGCCGCTCGGCACGCTTAATCATTTCGCACGCGATCTGGGAATATCGCTCAACCTCGAAGAAGCTGCGGCTGTAATATGCTCAGGAGAGATAAGGGCCGTGGATATAGGTTCGGTCAATGAAAAGTTTTTTATCAACAACTCCAGTTTGGGGCTCTACGCAGACCAAGTGCGATTGCGTCAGGTGTGGCGCAAAAGAATAGGTCGCTGGCCCGCGTTGATACTCGCGTCAATAGTAACTCTCGCGCGCTATCGCCACTTGCGCATCACGGCGAAATTCAACGGCAAAAGCGTAAGTCGCCGTTGCCCGCTGGCGCTTATCAGCAATAACGAGTACAAGCTTGAGCCGGGTAATCTTACCGAGCGCAAGCAGTTGGATGGGGGATTGCTCGGCATATATCTGCTGCGGGATGAAGGGCGCACGAGGCTACTGCAAATAGCGCTGCACAGCTTCGTGCACAAGCTTGAAGAAGTTTCGAGCTTTGAACACGATACGGCGGCGGAGGTCGTTATCACGATGAGACGGAAACGGATACACGTGGCGCTCGATGGCGAAGTATGCAAGCTCCATTTTCCGCTTCACTACTCTTCAATGCCCGGCAGCCTTCGCGTAGTCGCGCCGAAAAGGGAGCAGGCTCAAAATCCCGTGCCCTGATTCTTTAGTTGTCGAGTCGGATTTTATGAAAACGATTCTGCACTTTTCCGACATACATTTCGGCGGGCCGCAAGCGCCGAATTGGGCCGAGGCCATACTGGCTCAGATCGAAGCGATCAAGCCGACGGTCGTTGCCGTTTCAGGCGATCTCACGCAGCGCGCGCGCACGTCTCAGTTTCGCGAGGCGCGAGCATTCCTCGATCGGATAAAAGCGCCTCTGATCGTCGTGCCCGGCAATCATGACGTTCCGCTCTGGAACGTGGTTGACCGTTTCTTTTCGCCGCTCGAAAAATACAAGCGATGGATAACAAGCGATCTGAACCCTGTTTACGAAGATGATGAACTGTTAGTGATGGGGCTTGGATTCGACGCGCAGCCTCACAATCAAGGGAGGCGTCATTGACAAAGACGATCTTCGAGCCGTCAAGCAGCGGCTATGCCTGCCCAAATCAGACAAATTCAAAGCACTCGTAGTTCATCATCCGTTTGTTCAGCCGCCGGGATATGAGCACGAAGACACGGTCGGCGGGGTTAAGCGCGCTCTGAAATTATTCGCAGAATGCGGAGTTGATATGGTATTGACAGGGCACCTGCACGAATCTCATATCACAATGCACAGCCAGGCCGGGCACAGAATTCTACTGGTGCAAGCCGGGACTGCCGCTTCTTTACGAGGGCGAGGCAGCGAGCGACTGAAGAATTCTTTTAACCTCATCGAGGTTAGCGACCAGGAAATCAAAGTCACGAGCTATATTCACTCTGACGACGCATCAGCCTTCTTACCTTCAATCACGAAAACCTGGCCACGACATCACGCAGGATGAGACGAACGCCTACACGCGAAACATTTAATACAGTCCTTGTGCAATAAACGCATACGCTTGTCTAACAATTGCGTTCTTGCTCGCGTTAGAGTGCCTATAAACAAGCCTTTTTTCGTTCCGGCAAAGACAAGCTCTAATGGCACAAACATTGCTCTAGGTAGATTGTCAGTTATGCGAAAGGCTTCCGGTTTCGAGGCATCCTCGACGCGGATGGCAGGAATTGAAAATTTAGAACGGACTTTAAGAGGGAGGGAAACTATGCTCTGGACAATTTTTGTTATATTGCTGGTTCTGTGGTTACTGGGTTTGATCGGTGGCGTTGGCGGTGGATTGGTTCATTTATTGCTCGTCATCGCTGCAGTAGTGTTGATCCTCAACCTGTTGAGCGGTCGTCGGACGGTGGTTTAACCGGACGAAACGAACATATGAAAAATGTGGGTAAGCTGATGCGCAAGCTTGATGGTTCAACCTCGGCTACGCATCAGCTTTTTCATATGCCACCGGATCAACAATCAACAGCTTCATAATATCTTGCTCGATAATCTCTTGCTCGCCTGTGCGTTCCTTCGTTGTCATTCATCTTTCAATCAACTTCAATCAAATAATGATGCAACCGCAGCCGTATCTCTCGCGTTATTGATTGGCTGACAGGCGAGATGTTTTGGATTAACATAAAGGTATCCGCTTGCGGCGCAAGCAACGACGAAGGAGGGCTTTTGTATGTATCGAGTCTCAGGCAAACAATTGGTGGTGATTGCTATGTTGTCGGCGCTGTTTTCAGCGCTCGTAATAGTACTGGCACAACGCGCGTTCGACCGGCCAGGAAATAATTCAGCGTCAGTTTTCAGTGGCAGTCTTGAACCCATAGCCATCGCTGATCCTACCGTAGCAACCGACGAGCAGAATAATATTGATATTTATCACGCCGTAAGCCCGGGTGTTGTCAACATCACGAATCGTGGTTATCAACAGGGGCTGTTCGGGGTGTTTCCTTCCGAAGGCTCAGGCTCAGGCTCGATAATAGATGAGAAGGGTTATATCCTCACGAATTATCACGTCGTTTCCGGCGCGCAACAGCTTGAAGTGCAGGTAGAGAATGATAAGTATACGGCGACGGTTGTCGGCACTGATCGCGACAACGATCTGGCGGTCATCAAAATCGAGCCATCGCGCGATCATCGTTTCACGGTCGTCCGTCTCGGCGCGTCGCAAGGGCTGCAAGTCGGCCAGAAGGTGCTGGCAATCGGAAATCCTTTCGGGCTTCAGCGCACTTTGACTACAGGCATCATCAGCGGACTTGAACGCCCTCTGCGCGACCCTGCTTCGCGCAGAACGATCAACGGCGCGATTCAGACTGACGCGGCGATCAATCCGGGCAATTCAGGCGGGCCGTTGCTCAATGCAAAAGGCGAGTTGATAGGCATCAACACCGCGATTTACAGCCCGAACGGTGGCGGCTCGGTCGGAATCGGATTCGCCGTGCCTGTTGATATTGCGAAGAAGATAGTTCCCGATCTTATCAGCAAAGGCTACGTATCGCGCCCGTGGCTCGGCATCTCGCTACTTCCGCTCGACCGTCGCACGGCGCGTAGATTCAATCTGTCTATAGACGAAGGCATCATTATAGGCACAGTCGCTCGCGGCAGCGGCGCAGCAGAAGCCGGGCTTCGCGGCGCGAATGTGGGTGAAGACGGTTGGGGTAACGTAGTGCTCCAACAAATCAACGACGTATTGCTAACGATTGATGGCAAGAAAGTCAGCAATGCCGACGACCTGCAAAACGCGCTGCAAGACAAGAAGCCCGGTGATACGGTTCAGGTCGAGTTACTTCGCAATAATAATCGCACAACCGTATCTTTGCGCCTCAGCGAGCGCCCGCCTCAAGAAAGATAAATTCAGTACCGTGAGCAGTAGCGAGCGGGTAGAGTTGTCAGTCTTACCCACTCGCGGTACTGTTCACTTCATCACCTATTCATCTTCCACTCTATTGCTGTCGCGCCTCGCGCTGCTGGCGGCGGTATTCCTGTACTGCGATTTCGTGCTCTGCGCCTGTGCGCGAGAATTTATGTCGCCCGTTTGTGCCACTCACTACGAAGTACAGATCATCCGTGTTGTCAGGGTAGAGCACGGCTTCGAGCGACGCGCGACCGGGTGACGCTATCGGGCCTGGCGGCAAGCCGGGAACCAGATATGTATTGTAGGGCGAGAGCCGCGTGCGATGACGCGGCTGATTCGGGTTGCCGTCATAATCGTTCGCAAGCATCGCTGCGTAGATGAAAGTCGGATCGCTTCCCAACAACATTCCTATCTTCAGCCGGTTGAAGAAAACCGAAGCCATATGCGGGCGCTCATCCGGCACCTTCGCCTCTTTCTCGATGATCGAAGCGAGCGTGACTACTTGATTGACTGTGAGTCCAAGCTGGCTTGCGCGAGTCGCCCACTCAGGCGTGAACACTTCATCGAAGCGATTGACCATCGCGCGAATCAATTCTTCCGGCGTGGTCTTAGGGCTATAGTTGTATGTATCCGGGAAAAGATAGCCTTCGAGGTTGCGCGCTTCGGGCGCAATCTTCTCAATCGGCGTTTGATCATTAATTATGCGAAGAAATTCTTCGGCTGTTGCCTTGCCCGTCTTTGTCGCAAGAGTCTCGGCTATCTCAAATCGGTTGTACCCTTCGGGTATCGTAACGCGTTCGAGATAGACTTCGCCGCGCACTATTTTGTCTATCGCTTGAATCGGCGAGATCGGGGAAGCGAATCTGTAATCGCCTGCTTTAAGCGCGGTCGCGCGACCCGTCAGCTTCAAATAAATTTTAAGCGCCGTTGGGTTTCGCACGATGCCCGCTTCGCCCAGTCGCGCAATTATCGCCTGTGTGCCCGTGCCGGGCTCTATGCTGATTATTTGGTCTGTCGATTCGTGCTCGACGGGTTTGTTGACGGTTGACCTCAGCCACAATGCGCCGCCTGCTATAGTCCCGATGAGCAGAATCAATAGCAAGAAAAAAGCTTTCAGCAATGGCCGTCGCCTTCGCGGGCGAGGGCGCGACGGGGGGATTGAAGGTGGCGCAGGCTGCTCGGTCAAAGCATCGCTGCGAGAATTCAGTTGTTCGTTCCGGTCTTCGATAAGTAGTCCTGTAAGATTATCATTGCGGCGAATTCGTCAGATCGCGCTCGCCTTTGTTCGCGTCCAAGCCCGCGCTCGATCATCATCTGCTCGGCTTCATAACTGGTCAGCCGTTCATCCTGCATGAAGACCGCGACATCGAGTTTGGATTTCAAACGTTCAACAAATCGCATAGCGTTTTGCGCGGCGTCGCCCGTTGTGCCATCCATTCTGAGCGGCAAACCGACAACAACCGCTTCGGCTTCGAGGTCTTCGACTAAGAATTTCAATCGCGATATATCGCGTTCAATGCTCGACCGTTTTATCGTTTCGACCGGGCGGACACTGATGCCAAGCCCATCCGATATGGCAGTCCCAATTCTCTTCGAGCCAAAGTCTACGGCGAGCACACGCATTAAAATAAGTATAGGTATCGCCCTTGCAAAGTGTCAACGAACAGAGGCCAGCGGTCTTTAATTTCTAAATTCTTGCATGAGGGGCCAGGAGCAAGGTAATATTATGTTGCCGATTAAGCCCACTAAGGAGTATTCGATGCGGTTCAAAACCAAGATAGCCATCGTCGTCTTTTCCACGATAATCGCTTTTTATGCCATCGTCGGCAGCTTCATGTCGAAGTCAAGCCAGGTGGTGGCGCGCGGCAGCCAGTACGGACAACTGCAAATTTTCGATGAAGTGCTCAATCATATCATCCGCGATTATGTTGAGCCGCCCGACCTTGAAAAGGTGCGGATAGGCAGCCTGCGCGGCCTTGCCGAAGGGCTTGATCCATACAGCGCGTACCTGACGGCTGAACAGGTCAAACAGTATGATCCGAAAGCCACGCGCGCAGAAACAGGGATGATCCTGTCGAAGGTGGGCGGATATGCTTACATCGTTACTGTTTTGAAAGGCTCGCCCGCCGACCAGCTCGGCATCAAGTCGGGCGATTTCATCGAGTACGTAGGCAAAGTCCCATCGCGCGACCTGAGTCTCTATGACATAGAGCAACTAATCAACGGCCAGGCGGGCACCTCTGTTGAGCTTCGCGTGTTGCATCAAGGCCAATCGCGCAAGCTCACAGTCTCTCGCGCGAAGGTCAATCAGCCTGCGATTGAGACGCGAATGGAAGAGCCGGGCGTCGGATACATAAAGGTCGCAAGCCTTGTTGATGGCAAAGCCGCCGAGATCAAGACGCAATTGAACGACCTCGTATCGAAAGGCGCGCAAAAGATAGTGCTCGACCTGCGCGGCGCGGCCAACGGCAAGATTCAAGAGGGCGTTGCCGTCGCAAATCTCTTCGTCGGCACTGGCACGCTCGGCAGAATTCTAGGCAAAGGCGACAAAGAGACTCAAACCTTTAATGCCGATGCGAGCAAGGTCGTCTTTAACGGCCCGCTTGCCGTAGTCACTGATCGCAGCACTTCGGGCGCAGCGGAAATCATCGCCGCCGCAGTGCGCGATCAGAAGCGCGGCGAAATAGTCGGCGAAAGAACATTCGGCACAGGCTCGGAACAGCAAATGTTCTCGCTCTCAGACGGCGGCGCGCTGCTTCTGACGATAGCGAAATACGCGCCCGCGACCGGCAAGGCTTTTATGGAAGAGCCTGTCAATCCTACGATCAAAGTTGATCGCCCGGTCGAAGCCGAAGTGATACTGCCGGACACCGATGATGACGATGCGGAAGAAGACAAGCCTGAGCAGCAACAGCCAGCCCAAGTCACGCCGCCAAAACCTGCGCCGCCCGTCGAAGATGTCCAGTTGAAGAAGGCGTTCGAGGTAGTCAAGCAGGCAGCCGCGAAAGGTCAGGCCGCGCAGAAGCGTGCGGCAGCGATGAAGGCTCCGTCATCGGGCAGAGCTTTTAACGAAGCGCGACTCTCGACTTAATCGAGCCGTCAGATTAAAAAATAAAAAGCCGCTTTCAACAAGCGGCTTTTTATTTTGCGCTAATGTCTGCGACGTTGAAACAGATCGTTTATCCCTTCATCATATTCTTCAAAATAAACCATATGTTGGCAGGTCGTTCTGCAAGTCTTCGCATAAAATAAGGATACCAATACTTGCCGTAGGGCACGTAAACACGCATTCGATAGCCTTTTCGGACGAGCTTTTCCTGCAAGTCTCGCCGGATGCCATAAAGCATCTGAAACTCGTAACGATCTGAAGCGATGTTATTCTCGGATGCGAACTGCCTGGTCGCATTGATCATCTTCACGTCGTGAGTCGCTATGCCGTGATAGATACCTGACGGCAGCAGCATCTTCATCAGCTTGATGTAATTTGCATCAACGTCCTTCTTGTCGGGAAAGGCGACTGATTCAGGTTCTTTGTAAGCGCCTTTGCAAAGGCGAATCCTCGCGCCGATGGCAAGCAAATCTTCTATGTCTTTTTCTGTGCGATACAGATATGACTGCACGACTATGCCGACGTTATCGAACTCTCGCCTCAACTCCCTGAATATCTCAAGCGTGGCGTCGGTCTTCGTCGAGTCTTCCATATCAATGCGAACGAAATTTTGATAACGGGCAGCCGCTTCGACAATCGCGCGCGTGTTTTCGTAGCAGAGCCTTCGATCTATATCCAGCCCCAATTGCGTCAGCTTCACCGAGACATTCGAGTCGAGCGCGTTCGCGCTGATGCTATCAAGCACCTGCGTGTATTCGCGGACTTCTTCGCGCGTCTCTGCTTCGGATGAAATAGATTCTCCCAGGTGATCGAACGATGCGCTGATCTGCTTTTTATTGAGCTGTCGAATGGCCTCGACCGCGTCCGTAAGGTCTTCGCCTGCGACGAAGCGATGCGTCACGTTGTTGAAAGATTTGAAGCGAGTGAGAAACTTTTTGAAGCCTTCGCTGTTGGATAAGTAGAGCAGGACCGATTTTGTCAGCATTGTTTCTTTTATGCTTGCTTTTGTCAGAGCGTCGCACTTGCGATGCGCGACTTGAAAGCATAAACCACAGCCATTGATGAAATCAACCGCGATGTGAGAGTCGAGAAGTCGAGAATGGCGCAAAAGATGGAGAGCCTGTTCCAACCTCCTCATCAATCAACACCAATTATAGTTTGTACTATTCACGCTAAGATGATAATGTGCACCTGTGACCGGTACTAACTAAATCCTTCAGGCTATACGAACCGAAACAGAGAATTTAATGAGAAGAGAAAGGATTTTTCGAGATCAGGGGCCGATTATCGTTTTACGGCATCGGTCGTTATCAATTGAAAGTACCGGCGAATGTCAGCCTCATTGTCTGAATTCCTACGCGTATTAGCCTGAACATATCAATCAAGTTTGGCCGCTCAGCCGCCTCTACTTATAGAGGCGAGTACATAGTCCGAGAAATGAGACGAGAACAAGAAGGAACGTTCAGAGTCAGTATTAAGGATGTGACGAATGATAGTTTGCGGGTTTTGTTTACAGCTTCAGGAAGATGGCAAATGCGCATTTGGGCTTAATATTCCCAAGCACATGAGTTGCCGCGAGTTTGATCCCGGCATCGGAAAGTTCTGCGCCAATCCATCCGATTTCGTGAGTGTGGACCAAATCATTCAGATGTCTGTTTTTTTTGGGATCAAAGGTACGGAATTGAAAAAGATTAAGCTGATCGCTAAGCGGGAAGAAAAAATTCGATCAGAGGCTTCTGATATAAATAATAAGGAAGAGAAGAAAGGAACTTATGAAGATTTTACTCTTTAATCCCGACAACGGGGTAACGCGCAATTTCATGCCGCATCTTTGGATGTTCTTACTTCAAACACTTACTCCGCCCGAACATGAGGTGTTGCTAATTGATGGCAATGCGCAGCCTATGGATGAAGCCGACATTGCGCGATTCGTGCGCGAGCAGAATATCGGCCTTGTCGGCATCGGCGCTATGACCAGAATGGCGCACAAGGCATACCGGATGGCCGATGCCATTCGCGCGGCAGGTGTGCCCGTTGTGATGGGCGGCCCTCACGTAACAGAAGTGCCTGATGAAGCATTAGGGCGAGACGGCGGGCCGCGCCATGCCGATGCTGTAGCGCTCGGCGAGGCCGATGAGACATGGCCGAAGATTGTCGAGGATGCCGCGCGAGGCGAACTCAAAGAGATTTATGCGCCGGTTGATATGATGGGAAAAGAGCGAAAGCCCAGTCTACAACCCTACCCTGCTATTCCCTGGGAAACGATGGATTTGGATCAGTTCAATCTCATGCCTAAATTCTTAGGCTCGATGCTCGAACGCGCGGGAGACGGGTGGGGTAGCTTTCGAGTTATTCCGATCGAATCCGGGCGAGGATGCCCTTATGGCTGCGAGTTCTGCACGGTGACAGGTTTCTTCGGCGACTCGATAAGATTTCGCACGAATGAAAGCGTTGTCAGTGAATTGCTCAGGCTTAAAGCCCGCGCCAAGCGCGATCGTGGCAAGTTCATGATCTTTTTTATAGATGATAATTTCGCCATCAACATCAAGCGGACCAAATCTCTGCTGCGCGATATTATCGCCGCCGACGCGCAGATGTATTGGGGCGGACAGATCAGCGCCAACCTGTTGCGCGACGAAGAACTCGTTGATCTTATCGCGGCATCAGGCGGCAAATGGATATTCATTGGCATGGAGTCTATAGACCCGACCAACCTCGCCGATGTGAACAAGGGATTTAACAAGCCCGGCGAATACGCCGCGGTGCTCGACCGGCTCGCGCAGCGAGGCATTTATGCCGTCACATCCTTCATCTTTGGCATGGATAATGACACGCCGGGCGTAGCAGAGCGAACGCTTCAGCAGATTCGCAACTGGCCTCCCGGCCTGCCTATTTTCGGCATGCTCACACCCTTCCCCACAACGCCTCTTTATAAGCGGCTGGAGGTTGCGGGGCGACTTACCCGACCAAAGCACTGGCTGGACTTCAAGCCTTTCCATATGGCTCATACGCCGCTGAAGATGAGCATCGAAGAAGCTCACGCCGAGATGAATTATGCGTGGACAAATTCATACAGCCCCGAGAGCATAGCCAAAGCGGTGGATTCAATCAGCCACAAACCGCTGAGTCATCGCACAGGCATATTCCTTGCGCGTTTATTCTTTCGTGGAATTTACTTTCAACAGGGCAGCGCACGGGCATGGATAAAGCTTATCGCTCAGAACCGGCGAACAATCTTCAAGCTCGCGGGTGAGGCATTCGGCATAGGAAAAAAGAGGCGCAAAGCAACGAGCCAGCCATCCGATGCTGAGGTTGCCGCTCTAGGTGGCAACGACTTAACATAAAGCAGATCAATGCGTTTAATTACGTGAAGATTGTTGCGCTTCCTGCTTCAGAATATCTTTGGTTGATTTGAGATCGCTTGCAAGCCTTAGCGCTTTCAGTGTTCGGATCGTATACCATCCGATATCAATCTGCCACCAGCGCCGACCAAATCGCGCGGCATTTGCATCCGAGTGATGGTTCTTGTGCCAGTTCTCTCCCCAGGCTCCTAATTGCAACGGACCGAGCCACCAGATGTTACGACTGGAATCAACTCCTTCCGGCAGACCCGGTGTCATGTGCAGCAGGCTATTGACGAACATCTGAAAGTGCAGCGCGTAAACCAGCCGTATTGCGCCGATCCAGAAAAATGCTTGCCATCCTAGAACCAATCCCGAACATAAGGAAAGCGTGATGATTGGAATTTGCAGCCGTCTCCATATCCTGTACTTGCGCTTGTCCATGTCAGGACACCATCGGCGCACTTCCGAGCCCGACCATTGATAGACCCACTTGATGTGCGCCCACCAGAAACCGCCGTGACGCGGACTCGATACGTCTTCGGCTGTGTCGGATTTGGCGTGATGATGGCGATGATTGGCAACCCAGCTTATAGGCTCTCCCGATGCATTGAAGATAGTAAAGAATATTAGTATCTTCTCAACCACGCGATTCAATCTCAAAGAGCGATGAGCAAGGCTTCGGTGATAACACACGGATGTTCCGATTCCGCCGATTGAAGCGATGATGAGAGCAACTATCAGCACGTGCCAGTTCGGCAACGGGAATAAGATTAATCCTGCCAGCGCAAGCGCGTGAATAATAACAATGTAAAATAAAACAGGGCCATTGCCTTCGGAATATTGCCACCAGGGGCGCGTCCAGGGCTGTTCATCTATTAAATCTGTTGATCTCACTGATAATCCTTCCCCTCCTGAAAATCGAGACATCAGGATATTGTATAAGCCAAAGGCTCAAAAATTCTGTTCAATAATATACTAGATTTGAAAAAAATCGAAGGTTAGCAATACTGATGATACTTGTGGCATGCTCCAAGGATGAACAGGATTTTACAGGACATAGGGCCGCAATCAATTAGTCATTCAAAGTTTTGTGCCCCTGCTCGTTGAGCTTTTCTATTGTTCAATCTCTTATCTGATGACAGATTCATACAGCTACGCAGGCAGCTTCCTTTCGCGCTTTGAGGGCATTGTCCACCTGTTGCTCAACCTCTTCTTTTGTCTCCCCAGTCACTTCAGATATTTCGCAGATCAGTAATTGCTTAGCTCTCTTAAGCTTATTACATTCGCCGAACGATAAGGGCTTTGTTTCACTCAACTCAGTAAGCGTTTCGACGATCTCAGCCAGATCAAATGCAGACCCGGAGGCAAACAGTCTCAGGTTTTCAAGATTGCGCTGCTTCCAGCCATCTACCGCTTTAGCCGGCTTCTTTAGCTGGTCGAGCAACTTCGGAATCTCGGACTTCTCTAAAAGCAGTCGGATGCCTACGGTTTTAACTTTATCTATGGGCACGAACAAGTCGCCGCCTTCATTAAGGACGACGAGTTGATAAAACATCAGCGGCCTGTCATCAATGATTCTTTCGACGATTGAGCCAATAAGACACGGCCCTTGAGAGGGGTAAACTATCTTATCTCCAGTAGTCAGTCTCATTCGGGTCTCCTTCATTGATCGGATAGACATCATTGCTTTTCGTGACTTTGGCGGCGCGATGACTCCTGCCACGGTTTATCAAGCAATCGCCAAACGTCAGCGACCTGGCTAGAACTGCCCATCATTTATTTCTTGCCGCAAGCTTGTCGGAGCGAATGCATTATATCACTGTTGCCTTTCAGTGCGGCATCCGTCAAAGCTGTGCATCCATTTTTGTCTTTGCATTCACATCGGCACCGCCATCCAGCAGAACTTTCACCGTATCAGCATTGCCATTCGAGACCGCGCACATCAGGGCCGTACGACCCGCATCGCTTTGGGCATTCACATCAGCGCTTTTAGCTAACAAAGCTCGCACGGTAGCGAGGCGACCGCTCCATGCGGCAAACATCAAAGCTGTAACGCCGCCCGCGATTTTCGCATTCACATCAATGCCGTCATTCAATAAGTCTGTCATAGTATCGGTGTGGCCGCTCGTTGCCGCCTTCATCAGCGCCGTCCTGCCATTTTCCCACCACTCATAATCGTTTATTACATTCATGTCCACTCCCTACAGGTGGTAGCGTTGTCATCGAAAAATGCCGCCGTCATCAAAGCCATAATAAAATGATCAGGTTTCATTTCCCTCAACGGTTCTTAGGTCGGATGGAAATATCTTCTGCGTCATGGGACTCACGTTTAAACATAAGAATCCCGCCTCCTATGACTACCAGCAGAAACAGCGGTACTATCGTCCATATATACCAGGGCAGGTTATTCGCTTCGCGCCCGCCGATGGTTAGCATCAAGAACGGCCCGGCCACTGCTGCAGTGATTCCGATGAGGGCTGCCGTGCGGGTGAAGGAATTGCTCGACACCGATTTAAGTTTTACTACGACATCTTGAATAAACATTTACGACTCCTAATGGGCTAACTCTTGCCTTCTGACAGACCGGATGATTTCATAGGGTGTGAGAAGAGAGTTAGCCAAACCTCATTCTGTTAATCCCTTGTATCATTACTTAGCAAGTTGCCGATCTGGAGATTAATCTGGACTTGTTCCGATTAACTCTGAATAAGGTTAAGTCTGTCGAGGGCTGATATAACCGGCGGGGTTCTGGGGCCAATTCCTGGACTGGGCATCATTCACTTTAAGGGGTCGTCCGTGCAGGACTTGCCCGTGGAGCTTTTCTTTGGCCGTAGTGGCCGACTCTTTCGAGTCCATCATGATGAAGGCGTAGCCCTTCGAGCGCCCTGTATCCCGGTCTGTTATCAACTGACAGGATTCCACCACGCATACCTCACTGAAAAGCGTGCGGAGTTCATCGCCTGATGTATCTGGCGAGAGATTACCAATGAAGAGCTTAACTGACATAATACTTATCCTTCCGGCAAAACAGCCCGCGATGCGTTCTTTATGGCATGTTCCGAAGCTGTCAAATACCTTTGAAGGTGAGCTATGTGGGTTCAGATGGACTGGATGATTCCAGCGAAGCTGAAGAAAAGAGTGAGCTAAACTCGGTTCTTGTTCAGCCTATCAGCCAATAGAGGTATTGTCAACGAAGGCGCTGAGCGTGCGAGGCTTGAGCCGTGTTAGAATCACGGCGTTACCACCGAAATCAGCTTTTCAAAAAACATTTTGTTGCTTTTTCGAGCCTCTGCATAAAGTCAGTGGTTTTCGCGTCGCTTGAGCAATTATTCGATTGTATCAGTGTAAAGTTTTGCGCACCTGCTCCACAGGTGTATAATTCAATCAGTACTGGCCTGACTATATATGGAGCGCGAAGAGATACAAGTATTCCACGAGCACCTCAAGCGCACGCGGCTGAAGCGAACGTCGCAACGCGATTTGATCCTCGACGTGTTTCTTGACACCGAAGGGCACGTCTCTAGCGAAGACCTATATTCGATTGTCAAAGCCAAAGACCCGTCCGTGGGGTTCACGACCGTTTATCGCACGTTGAAGTTGCTGAAAGAGTGTGGGCTGGCTCGCGAGCTTGAATTTCATGACGGGCGCACGCTCTACGAGCACGAGTACAAGCACAAGCACCACGACCACCTCATCTGCACGCAGTGCGGCGCGCTAATAGAATTTTATAATGAAGAGATCGAGCAACTTCAGGACGAAATAGTTCGCCGCTACAAATTCAAGCATCTGCATCACAGCCATCGCATATTCGGAATATGCGCCGATTGCCAGAAAGCTCAAAAGACCCTTGAGCGAGCCAAAGCATCAGGAAAGTAATTAGCAAACGGTTAGCATTCTTGCTCTCTATTGCTCAGTTTGACGGCTGCGCTTTATGATTGAATGAAGCTGTGAAATGATAATGCCTTTGTTCAAAAAAGACCGGCCCGCTACTCGACGCAATCACAAGCCGCTCGTCATCGCTCATCGCGGAGCAAGCGGACTTGCTCCTGAAAACACGCTCGCCGCATTCAAGATTGCAATCGCGCTTGGCGCAGACGGCATTGAAATGGATGTGCAGTTATCGGCTGACAATCGCGTAATCGTCATGCATGATGCGCGTGTCAATCGCACGACGAATGCAACAGGAAATATCGCCGACTTCACAGCCGACCAGAT
The DNA here is from genome assembly GCA_963726785.1 of Blastocatellia bacterium. GTDB lineage: Bacteria > Acidobacteriota > Blastocatellia > UBA7656 > UBA7656 > DATEKX01. The sequence goes on along the minus strand of CAVSDJ010000010.1, from coordinate 206,117 downwards.
AGCCAGACTAGACGCGGGCGCGTGGTTCGACCGCAGGCTTGCGATAAGACCGCGAGTGCGAGCGATGGCCGAACGCGCATCCAACAGTGCGCGAGGCAATGGCTTGAGGTTTTCAGGAGAGCCCGTGCCAACGCTTGAAACCACGCTTGCGCTACTGGCGCAGGCTTCCTTGCGGCGCATCTATATCGAATTGAAGGGCCATCAGAAAGAGAAACAGCCATTGCTTGAAGCAACAGTCGCGCTCGTGCGCGAGTTTCATATAGAGCAGTCGGCCACCTTGCTCTCGTTCGATCACAATATCGTGAAGCAAGCTAAAGAGTATGCGCCGGATATTCGCACCGCCGCGACTTTTTCGATAGCGGGACGAGGCTCTGCTAATACCCGCTCGATCATTGATTCAGCCGCGCGCGCCGAGGCTGATGAAGTTGCTCTGCACTATGGGCTTGCAACCCGGCGAACGGTGGAGGCGTTGCACGAGAATGGCATCGCTGTTTCCGTCTGGACTGCGAATAGCAAACTGGTCATGCGCAGGCTCGCGGCCTGCGGAGTTGATTCGATCATGACAAATTTCCCAAACCGGCTGATTGGCGTCCTCCGGGGCAAATAGGAAAGACGGCAATGGCTGATGAAGTGAACACAATCGAAAAACATAAGGGCGTGACAGAAGAGTCATGCGCCGAGATTCAAGCATTCGTCTCGCGCCCTCAGTTCACAGTGCGTCAAACAGCGACCCGACTTTGCGAGTTCGAGCCGCATTCGCACACGGCATTCACTGTGACCGCTATATTGTCCGGGCGGATGGAAGCAGCCATCGGCGCAACGGATTTCGAGTTGTCGGCTGGCGATGTCGCGCTGACAGGCGTAGGGCAGACTCACGCCGCGCGCGCGTTTAATGTTGATTTCGTTTCAATCAATATAAGCCCTATTTTAGTGAACGAGCTTGTCACAGAGATCGGCCTCATGCGCGCTACGGCTGAGATAGTCTTTCGCGAAGGCCGCGTCAGGGATGAAATCATCATTCAATCCGCACGCGCGATAGCAAGTGAGATGGCCGGTGAAAGACTCGGCCACACGGCTATGCTCGACGCCCTGGTGCGCCAGCTTGCTATTCACCTGCTGCGCTCTCATCTGACGGTGAGGAAGTCCGCGCAAATCGAGCTATCGCGCGCAGGGCCTGTAGACCGGCGATTGCGCCGCGCCATCGAGTTCATGCACGATAATTACTCGCGCGAGCTTGCGCTGGAAGAGATAGCTTCGGCAGCGTACTTGTCGGAGTATCACTTCGCGCGCTTGTTCAAACAGATCACGGGCGTAACGGTTCACGTTTATCTCGCGAACCTCAGACTCGAACACGCGCGAAAGCTGTTGGCCGAAACCGAGCTTGCGATAAGCGAGATTTCCACGCGCGTCGGCTATCAAAGCCAGAGCCATTTCACAAAAATCTTCAAGTCCGTCACGGGCGTCACCCCGCGCGCCTATCGCGAAGGCATTAGAGCTTAACTGTGTCTTCGCCCCCGAGGTCAGTTTTCTTGAATGCTGTCCGGCTCCACCTCTTAACCGGCGCTCAATCAGAGGATAAGCAAGCCGTCGCTAAAACTCAGCAACATCGCGCAAGACTCTACTAATCAGTTCTGTTCTAATAGAAGCTGTAGAAAAGCGCAGCGACCAGACGGCTATAGAAAGGAATTACAATCAATGTCTAATCAGAATCAGAAATCACCTGTCGCGCTGGAACAACCGAAAGGCAAGCTCGGAGTTCTGCTTGTCGGACTCGGCGCTGTCAGCACGACCTTCATCGCCGGCGTAGAAGCTATCAAGAAAGGCATAGCCGAACCAATCGGCTCGCTCACGCAGATGGGCACGATTCGACTCGGCAAGCGCACGGATAATCGCGTGCCGATGATCAAAGACTTTGTGCCGCTTGCGGCGCTCGAAGATCTCGTGTTCGGCGCGTGGGACATATTCGAGGAAGACGCATACGAGGCCGCGCTTCATGCGGGCGTGCTTGAGCGCGACCTTGTGAATCAACTCAAAGAAGAGCTTCAAAGCGTCAAGCCGATGAAAGCCGTCTTCGACCAGCGTTACGTAAAACGTTTGAACGGCCTGCACGTGAAACAAGCCGCGAACAAGATGGAAATGGCCGAGCAATTGATTGAAGACATCAATCAATTCAAGCGCGTGAACGAATGTGATCGCCTGGTGATGGTATGGTGCGCTTCGACCGAAATATACATGCAGTGCGAAAAAGAACACGAGGATTTGAAATCGTTCGAGCAGGCGATGCGGGACAATAAAGATTGCATCGCGCCTTCGATGATCTACGCTTACGCCGCGCTTAAATCGGATGTGCCGTTTGCGAACGGCGCGCCGAATCTTACGGTTGACGTACCGGCGCTCACAAAGCTCGCAACCGATCAAGGACTGCCGGTCTGCGGCAAAGACTTTAAGACGGGGCAGACGTTGATGAAGACGATGATTGCGCCGGGATTGAAATCCAGAATGCTCGGACTGCACGGGTGGTTTTCGACTAACATTCTGGGCAACCGCGACGGCGAAGTGCTGGACGACCCTGAATCATTCAAGACGAAAGAAGAATCGAAGCTGTCGGTGCTTGAATACATACTCCAGCCCGATGTGTACCCGACGCTTTACAAAGACTTCAGTCATATCGTGCGAATCAACTACTACCCGCCGCGCGGCGACAATAAAGAAGGATGGGACAACATTGATATATTCGGCTGGCTCGGCTACCCGATGCAGATCAAAATTGATTTCCTGTGCCGCGATTCGATACTGGCCGCGCCGATAGTCTTAGACCTCGCGTTGTTTATGGATCTGGCGAAGCGCGCAGGGATGCGCGGCGTTCAGGAGTGGCTGTCGTTTTACTTCAAAAGCCCGATGACCGCGCCCGGTCTTTACCCGGAGCACGATCTGTTCATTCAGTTAATGAAGCTCAAAAACACTCTGCGACATTTGAAGGGCGAAGAGCTGATCACGCACCTTGGGCTTGAGTATTACGATTAATCTTTGCTCGATTCGAGCAAGCGAAGGCCACAGGGCTTGATTTGCTCTGTGGCCTTTTTATTACGCGCCTGCCGTTTGAGCCGTGTGACCTTTTCTCTGTTTGATGGCCGCCGCTATGCTTCCGGTCACCATGCCTGTGATGATTGTGAAGGCTATCCAGAGAAACATCTGAGGCAAAAAAGCTATCTGCATGAACTTGGACCAGAACGCCGTTTCGGCAGGAAAGTCCGGCGGCACGACATCATAGTGAGTTCCCCAGTTGCCGCGAATCGCAATGTACATCACTATCAAAACCGGAATGCGCGCCGCGTATGCATAAGCAAGCAAGACTTTGAACAATCTGGGCCAGCCTGAATACTGAAGCCCGATTGCCAGCACTGCCAGAACAATACCCACTATTACTTTGACGATGGCATTGATTTGAGGGATAGCGATTATCACGCCTCCGATTATAAAAAGCACCAGTCCTACGATAGAGAGCCTGACGGCGCGCCCGCGATCTTCCGGCCCCTGCCCCGCTTCCGATAGCTTCAAGGCAAAATAGACTCCGAATATCAGCGGAAGCCATGAGATGCCGATGATTGCGCCGCCTCCGCCTGCCGCAGGGTTAAACAACGCGGTTGGCCAATGCTGAAGCTCGCCAATCAATCGCAATAAAGTTATCGCCAGAGTTATTACGCTCGGAATGAAAATCAGTCGAAGGATGCTTATGCTTTTCGTCTCTGCCATGTCGATCTCCTTTGTAAGCCGTAGGTGACGTTTATGATTCAAGCTCTCTGTTTATCCTATATCACAAGTAGAAACGGCAAACAATCGCCGACGCACACGTGGGCTTCGATTGCTTGCGCCGGAAAACTACCCGATGCTACTATCGGGCTTTCTAAGGAAGGAAACGAATTAGATGGAAGCTAAACGCAGGGCGAAGATCACCGCGCTTGGTCGCTATGTGCCGCCAAAGGTAGTGACAAATCACGATCTGGCAAAGCGCGTTGACACGAATCACGATTGGATAGTCGAGCGCACGGGAATACTTCAGCGCCACATGGTCGAGCCGGGCACTCCGACTTCGGAACTGGCAGCTCAGGCCGTTGGCGATTTGCTCAAGCAGCGCGGCATCGAAGCGGACGAGATAGATATCATCATCGTGGCCACCGTCACTCCTGACATGATGTTTCCTTCAACTGCGTGCATGGTGCAAAACAAAGTGCGCGCTACAGGCGCATGGGGCTTCGACGTTTCCGCCGCGTGCTCAGGCTTCCTCTACGCTCTGACGGTCGGCGTTCAGTTCATCGAAACGGGCGCGCACAGCAAGGTCGTCGTAATCGGCGCTGATGTGATGTCGAGCATTCTTAATTTTGAAGACCGAACGACCTGCGTGCTGTTCGGCGACGGGGCGGGCGCTGTGCTGCTTGAACCGAGCGAAGATGAAAACTTTGGCATACTCGATTACGCGCACGAGATTGACGGGTCGGGAGGCCAGTTCCTTTATATGCCCGGCGGCGGCAGCCTCAATCCCCCCTCGCACGAGACTGTTGATAAAAAGATGCACTGCGTTCATCAGGAAGGCCAGCCCGTCTTCAAATATGCCGTGCGCAAAATGGGAGAGATCAGCCGCACTGTTCTTGAGCGCAATAACCTGACGGGCAAAGACGTTGATCTTTTCATCGCGCATCAGGCGAACCTGCGAATCATTAACGCAGCGGCTGATAAGCTGGGGCTTGACGAAGCGAAGGTGGTCAAAAACATTCACAAGTTCGGCAACACTACGGCGGCTACAATCCCGCTGGCAATGGGCGATGCGATTGACGACGGGCGACTGAAGAAAGGAAGCCTTGTGGTCTTTGCAGCCGTCGGCGCGGGCTACACCGTAGGGTCTGTACTGTCGCGCTGGGCTTATTAAAAAAATCATGATTCAAAAACAGAGGCGCGGCTTTGACGTTTCAAAGCCGCGCCTCTGTTTTTTGTGACAAGTTTACAGGATTGTCAGTAGCTGGTTGCGGACTGGCCGTTAGTCGCCACCTGTCCGCCTGATGCTTCTTGAATGATCTTCACACCGACGCTCGCCCCGATGCGAGTCGCACCCGCTCGTATCATATCCTGTGCCTGTTTCAAATCTTTGACACCGCCCGAAGCCTTCACGCCCATCTCGCCGCCGACCACGCGTCGCATCAATTCGATGTCGGCTACGGTTGCTCCCCCCTTGCTGAACCCTGTTGATGTTTTCACGAAATCCGCGCCCGCTTCTTTCGATAACATGCAGGCGCGAATCTTTTCATCATCTGTCAGCAATGCGGTTTCGATGATGACCTTGCAGATGTAACCGACTTCGTGCGCGACCTCGACCACGCCTGCTATGTCGCGCAGTGCCAGATCGTAGTCGCCGGACTTCAACGCGCCGACATTGATAACCATGTCAAGTTCGCTCGCTCCATCGAAGATCGCGCGGCGGGCTTCAAAAGATTTTGTGTCGGGCGTATTCGCGCCGAGCGGAAAGCCTATCACGGTGCAGACTTTCACGCCGCTCCCGCGCAAAGCGCACGCAGCCTCGCGCACCCAGATCGGGTTGATACACACGGAAGCGAATCCGAAGCGTGCGCCTTCTTCGCAAATCTTTAATATCTCGTCGCGCGTCGCGTCAGGCCTGAGCAAGGTGTGGTCAATGTAGCGAGCGACCTGGCGAGCGGCTTCGCTCTCAGGCCCGGAAAGCCCGAACCTCACTCCTCCGCTTGCAATCAGCGACTGCATGCGGTCGGGGCATTTCACGAAACATTCGTCGTGATAGACGGCGCATTCGGATGTGCTCCCGCTCGACCCAAGCCGAGAAAGGATCACATCGGTAATTTGAGAAACCAGTTCTTCGATGTTTACATTGTCTTGCATTTCAGTCGCTCATTGCGGCTCTTGCGTGAGCAGCCGCTCGCACTTTTATCCCTTCAAGCAGCGCATAGGGCACCCGGAGGTCGCCTTTTCCTCTTACGATATCAAGATCGGGTTTGTAAGTCCCGTGGTAATCGCTTCCGCCTGTAACCAGCAAGCCATGTCGCCTTGCCATTTCAGTATAAACACTGCGATCTTCGTCGCTGTGACGACTATAGATCGCTTCAATGCCGTCGAGTCCCATTTGAGCAAGCTCAACTATCAGTCGTTCCACGTCTTCAATTGACGCAAGCTTCAACTGATAAGGATGAGCAAGCACGGCGACCCCGCCTGCCGCGTGAATCAAAGCGATGGAATCTTTTGGAGAAAGCCACGCTTCCTCAACGTATGCAGCCGCGCCTGCCGCAAGAAATCGGTTAAAGGCGTCTTGAATGCTTTCAGCGTAACCCCTTTCGACCATCAATCGCGCGAAGTGCGGGCGACCCACCACTTTGTTCCCGGCCAATCGCGCGACTTCTTCATAGTTTATATCTATACCAAGAGCTTGCAGACGAGACGCTATCTCAGGATTACGTTTCTCTCGCGCGCTTCTCAACTCTGCGAGCTTTGCCAGAAGCGTTGTCGCTTTGTCGTTGATGTAATATCCGAGTATATGCATGGTGCCGGGTGAATAGCCGGTGCTGATCTCTATGCCATCAATGAACTCGATCCCGAAATGCTCTGCAGCTTGTCTGCCCTCGTCCAGTCCTGCAACCGTATCGTGATCTGTTATGGCAATGGCGCGCGCGCCTTGTGAGCGGGCAAGCGCAACCAACTCGAATGGGGTTGCGCTACCATCCGAACAAACGGTGTGAGAATGAAGATCAATTATGTTTTCAGACATCGTGACGATATTATCTGCCGTCGTTCAGCAAAGTCAAACATCTGGATTCCGGCGATGACCAGCCTCGAAACTCGCATCTGGAGCCAGTTTCGTGACAGCGACTTAAAACTGGCTCTGGGAGCCAGTTTCGTGACAGCTACCGTGAAACTGGCTCTGAGAGCCAGTTTCACACTGCGCGCTATTTGCAAAAGCGCACAACTGGCAATTTTATTTCTCTGCGCTCGCGCGCATTATCACGCATCGGCAGCAAAATCGAGAGTCCTTGAAACAGGCTCTGGAAGCCTCTTTCAGGGACATGGATATAATTTGCGATTTTATTTCAAGCGTTAGCAAAAAAAAAAGTTGACAAGATTGCGCGAAGCAAATATATACAACAATATGTTGTGTATCATTAAGACTAGTACACAAGAGCAATTGAGCTACAGTATCTTGTGTATGGGTAAAATCTAAAGGAAAGGAGAAGCACACTTATGGCAACTGCAAAGAAAGGCGGCGCCAAGAAGGCTGCTGCCAAGGGCGGCGCCAAGAAGGCCGCAGCGAAAAAAGGCGCGAAGAAGAAATAACCTTCTGCCGCTACGCAAAACGGGGGTTCTCTGTGTGAGAACGCGGGGATGGGAGACCATCCCCTTTTTCTTTCCTTCATCTTCGATTCCTCACTCACCGCAAATCCTTTTATTAAGTCTGACTCTCGCGGGGAAATTAGTGTAAACTGATTTTCGCTATGGCAATTGATAGAGATGAGCGTCCTTGGGGGATGTACGAAGTGCTGGCTGAAGGCCAGGATTACAAGGTCAAACGCATAGAGGTGAAACCCGGTCACCGCCTCAGCTTGCAAATGCATGAGAGCCGCACAGAGCACTGGGTCATCGTAGCCGGTGAGGCAATAGTAACGGTTGGAGACCGGGAGATACGCATGCGCGAAAACGAAGACGTTCTCATCCCTGTGAGGACTAAGCATAGGGTTGCCAATCCCGGAAAGAACCTGCTTGTTTTCATCGAAGTCCAATGCGGAGCGTATCTGGGCGAAGACGATATAAAGCGATTCGAGGACGACTATAACAGGACAGGCTCTGCATCAAAGTGATTTTTCGGGCGGGCGTTTAATCAAGCCTCAGCTTCCATCTTAATCGAAGAGTTTTTGGCGGGCGCACAGTCCGTGCGAGCATACAGATCCGGTTCGCCTTCCGGGCGCGTGTGCCACCTCTTATGAATCCAGAGCCACTGTTGAGGGTAACGACGCGCGCATTCTTCAATCGCCTTCGTGTATCGCGCCGTGTTAATTTGGACTTCCTCTTTGAAATCGCCGGTTCTGATTAGAGGTATCTCTGGCTCGAATCTCAGGCGGTGTTTCTTTGATTGCTCGTCCCAAATTAAAAAGCCGGGAACGACAGGAGTGTCAGTGCGCAGGGCGAATACCGCAAGCCCCGTAGTTGAGCAGGCGGGCAGGCCGAAGAAGTCGCAAAAGACACCCTGGTCCCTGAGCGTGTTGGCATCAATGAGCAGCCCTATGTCTTCGCCTCGCCTGAGCGTTTCGAGAACGGGTTTGACTGCGCGGTTTTTATCTATCGTGCGATTGCCCGAAAGCTCGCGGTAGTGGCTGATCATTCGATTCAGTAGAGGATTGTCGAGCGGGCGCACCAGAAAGCTCAACGGGTGACCATAAACTCCTTGTGCGAAGGCGCAAAGCTCCCAGGCTCCGACATGACCTGTCAGCAACAGAACGCCCCGACCCTGTTCGGCTGCCCGCTTGTAATTCTCGAACCCATCGTAGACAACCAGATCGTTTATGTTTTCGCGCGTGATCTTTGGAAACTGCGAGAACTCGCCGAGCAGTCTGCCGAGGTTATCGCAAACTCCTTTGAGTATTGCGCGTTGCTGCTCGTAATCAAGCTCAGGCATAGCAAGCTGTAGATTGCGATGACCCGCACGCTGTAGCCTTCCATGCAGTCTGTAAGCAACGCGAGCTATCAGCTTGCCTGTAAAGACGGCTGTTCGTCGCGGCAAAAGTCCGAGAGATTTCAACAACAGCCACGCAGGCAGAAACTCAATCCAGTTTCTCAAGGCGTTTCTCTCTTTTTTAGCCACGAGGTCAAACTAGCACGCGCACCTGTGAGTGTCAATTAAGCAACTGTTCTTAACTCTTGAACCGTGTGTCTGTCTGGGTTATCCTTTCGCCAGATTGCCCCTGCTCTATCGTCTTAAGCAATCAACGCGGAGATCCTTATGATAAGCTTCAAAGCGCTCGCTGCTATGGCAGTGAAATGCTTTCATCATAGAGTCGCTTTCATGATCGCTATCGCTTTGCAGCTTTCCATCTGTGCAGCGAATGCGCAACAGCCAGCCGTAGGCAGAAAGAAAGCTCCTCGTCTCACCACTGAAGATGTCATTCAACCTGTTATCGCTCAACCAACTGCCGAATCGCCGAAACCGGAAGACGCGGCCAAGACTGATACACCCAAAACAGATGGGGCAAAAGCGGAAGACACAAGACAACCAGCCGAAGTGAAGCCAAGCGCAGAAGAATCTGCATGGCGCGAGCGAGCGAGCAAAGCGCGAGAACGTGCGAAGGCACTAGAACGCGCGGCGGAAGAAGCCGAGTTGCGCATCACAGCTCTTAGAAATGGTCTCGGAGTTTCAGGCCAGAGTGCCAGATACAGGAACGAGACTGCCGCAGAGTTGGAAAGTGCAGGACAAAAACTCTCTGACCTTCGCAATCAGGCGCGCGCGGCCAAAGACGATCTCAACCAGCTTTTAGATTATGGCAAAGAGAATAGGTTCGGCGAATCCGAAGGGCCAAAGGCAACTTCGGGTGACGGAAAGCCGAATGAGGATTATTATCGCGCCAGGTTTGCCGCGCTGAATGAAGAAGCTCAGAGCGCAGATCGCCGCATACAGTTGTACGAGAACCGCGTGAGAGATTTGCTGCAACACATATTGCTCAACGGCGGCAAGAACGGCGGCGACAATTTTTATACAGCGCAGCTTCAGGAGAATAAAGAAGAGGCGCAGCGAAGCCTTGATGAGGCGCGCACAGCGCGAAGCCAGGCTTTGAGCAAACGCGATCAGTTGATGGAAGAAGCGCGCCGCGCAGGCGTGCCGCCCGGCGTGTTCAGGTAATCCGCCTGCCCCTACAGCTAACAACAGCCTCCGCCCGATGTCCCATTTTCTTAATTGACTCAGAGAGTTCATTCGAGCAATGGGCCAATCCGAAATCATATAATCAATGGCAGAGATACTGATTGTTGAAGACAAAGACAGCCTCAGGCAAATGCTGCGCCTGACGCTTCAAACGGCAGGATATGCAGTTGATGAAGCGCGCGACGGAGCAGAAGCTCGGCGCAAGCTCAACGACTCGCGTTACAAACTGGTCATCACAGACCTCAAGATGCCGCGCGCAGACGGCCTCGAAGTGTTGCGCGCCGCGAAAGCTTCGGATGCAGATACGACGGTGATCTTGCTCACGGCTTACGGAACGATTGATGAAGCAGTTCTGGCGATGAAAGAAGGCGCGCACGATTTTCTTCAGAAGCCTGTTGATAGCCGTCACCTGTTGATGCTTGTCGAACGCACGCTTGAAGGAGCGAGGCTTCGCGCTGAAAACATTCTGCTCAGGGACGAGTACGCGCGACGTTATGGATTCCCGCGCATCATCGGCGATTCAACGGCTATGCAAAAAGTCGGGCGCGAGATTCAGCAGGTAGCTGCGACGCCTACGACTGTTCTGTTGCTGGGAGAATCGGGCACGGGCAAAGAATTATTTGCGCGCGCGATACATCATCTCAGCCCGCGTCGCAACGCGCCGTTCGTAGCCATCAATTGCGCTGCGATTCCTGACACGCTGATTGAAAACGAATTGTTCGGCCACGAAAAGGGCGCATACACAGGCGCAGACCAGCGGCGCGCGGGCAAGTTCGAGCTTGCTGCGCGCGGCACGATTTTCCTGGACGAGATAAGCGAAATTGCTTTGCCCGTGCAATCGAAGTTGCTGCGCGTTTTGGAAGAGAGAAAGATCACGCGGCTTGGCGGCTCGGCAGACCTCGAAGTCGATGTGCGCGTAGTCGCCGCAACTAATCGCGATTTGAAAGCCGCCATCGCATCCAAACAGTTCCGCGAAGATTTGTATTTCCGCCTTGCGGTCTTCCCCGTCCACATACCTGCATTGCGCGAACGAAGAAGCGATGTGCGACAGATAGCGGAGTTCTTCGCAGCGAAGTATGGCCGCGAATTACGTCGCGCACCGTTGCGTCTGACAGATGAATCTTTGCGTTCTCTCGAAGAGTACGACTGGCCGGGCAATGTGCGCGAGCTTGAGAATACAATCGAGCGCGCATGCATACTGGCTCGCGGTCTGGAGATATTGCCCGTTGATTTGAACATCGCCCCGAAAGCGGACTACTCGCCGCGCGAGCAGTCGGCCTTGCTTGACGGCTTTGATCTGCGCGGCAGCCTCGCAGAGGTGAGCGCGCGGGCGCAAAGGCTGGTCGAGCGCAGAAAGATAGATGTGACGTTGCGCGAGTGCGACTTTAACAAATCCCGCGCAGCCGAGCGATTGGCCGTCAGCTATAAAACTCTGCTTACACGAATCAAAGAGCTTGAGCTTGAATGAGCGATACACGGTCGCATGCAACTGAAAGAATAAAGCCTGCAACTAAACCGGCGTTTTGGTTGCAGGCTATTTTGTTTGATCCGACTAAACTTAAATAATCATCGGCGGGCGGCATCACGCGGGTCTACTTGGATTACTTTTCGGAAAGCGGATAGAATCAAACCGATGAACGAGCGGCGACCTTCTGACGAAACCAAAGATGTGCCCGACACTCAGACGATTGAAGCGCAAGAAAACATCCAGCACGAAAACGCAATGATCGAAAGCGGTGTGGCTGAAGCCGAAGCAAAGACTCCAGCGGGCCACCCGGCAATCGAACCAGATCAGGTCGAAAATACTGCGGCGCGCGATGACAGCACATCCAAAACCAGCCCTGCCGCTCAGACCGCTACAAACATCGACGCAGGCAAGCGACAAGGAAGCGTCGCGCGCTCGGCTGGAATTGTTAGTCTTGCAGTGATGGCCAGTCGCGTGCTCGGACTCGTCCGCGAGATGGTCTTCGCATATTTTTTCGGCGCATCTAGGAGCTTCGCAAACGATGCTTACGTCATAGCCTTTCGCATTCCGAATATGCTGCGCGATTTGTTCGCCGAGGGGGCGCTGTCGAGCGCATTCGTCCCGGTCTTCTCTGAATACCTCGTCAAAAAAGATGAGAAAGAAGCGTTCAGGCTTTCAAATCTGGTAACGACCGCGCTCGTTCTGATACTCGGAACGATTGTAGTGCTCGGCATCATATTCGCCGGGCCGCTGGTCGCCTTCATCGCGCCTGGTTTTCAAAGCACTCCTGAAAAGTTTGAACTGACTGTTCGCATGACGCGAATAATGATGCCGTTTATCCTGCTCGTAGCTCTGGCCGCGCAGGCGATGGGAGTGCTCAATGCGCGTGGCCGTTTCGGTATACCTGCGCTCGCGTCGTCATTCTTTAATATAGGCTCGATCATCGGCGGCGTATTAGTCGCGGCATTTCTTGCAGATCCGACTTTCTCGCACCCCATACGTTCGATTGTCGAAAAACCGACCGAAGGAATAATCGGCATGGCTTACGGCGTGTTGATCGGCGGCTTCCTGCAATACGCCGTGCAGTGGCCTAGCCTTGCGCGCGCAGGATTTCGTTATCGCCCGATGCTGAGTTTCACTGATCCTGGCTTGCGGCGAATTTTTTATATGATGGGTCCGGCGATAATCGGCGGCGCTGCCGTGCAGGTCAACGTGTTAGTCAATAGCAACTTCGCGTCGAACATTCCGGGCACAGGGCCTGTCTCGTGGCTCAGTTATTCCTTTCGCCTGATGCAATTTCCCATAGGCGTGTTCGGTGTAGCGATTGCAACGGCGACGCTGCCTGCTATATCGCGCGACGCTGCGGCAAAAGCGTTAAACGATTTCAGGCACACGCTCGCCAGTTCGATTCGCCTTGCGCTACTTTTGACGATACCATCCGCAGTCGGGCTTATAGTGCTTCGTACGCCTATTATCGCGCTCATTTATCAGCGCGGACACTTCACGGCTGATGACACCGAACACACGGCAAACGCGCTCGCGTTTTTCGCGATAGGGCTTGCGGGCTACTCGGCGATCAAAATACTCGCGCCCGCATTTTACGCGCTTGGCGACGCGCGAAAACCGATGATCATCAGCCTGATTTCGATGGCGGTCAACTACGTAATGAACTGGACGCTAGTTGATAAGTTTCAAGAGCGCGGCCTTGCCTTTTCGACTTCTGCGGTCGCGCTGCTGAACTTCGGGCTGCTTTACGTGCTGATGCAGCGCCGCCTGAATGGAATCGAAGATCGTAAGACGGCAATAACTGTCGGCAAAATCATTTTGGCGTCGCTCGTGATGGGCGCGGCTTGCTGGGCCATAACCAACGGCATCAGCAAATACGCAGGCGACAGTTTCGCAGTAAAATTGGCAAATGTCCTGGCGTCGGTTAGCGTAGGCGTGGCTGTTTTCTACTCAGTCGCATCGCTTCTTGGCATCGAAGAACTCAGAGCCGCTACAAAAGCTCTCACACGGCGCTTCGCCAAAAAATAAGGCGATTAAAGCCCATTACCTGTGTTTTCCCTTTGGGCAATATATAACTAGAGCAACCAGATTCGCGCTGTGCCGTCGGCGCTTGCAGTTAGAATAAACCGTCCATTAGGGCTGAATTTTGCGGTGTGTACATCACCTGTATGCTCGAATGTATGCAGGTTCCGTCCCGTAATAACATCCCATACTCGCGCGGTGCCATCAGCGCTCGCAGTTACTATCATTCTTCCATTAGGACTGAATTCTGCGTTGTATACCCAGCCCGTATGCCCTTGCAATATAAACATTGGCTGCCCCGTTCTGGCTTCCCATAATCGTGCCGTGCCATCAGCGCCTGCTGTTACAATCAACGTTCCGTCAGGGCTGAATTTCGCGCTGTATACACCACCTGCCTGGCCTTTCAGTACAGACAAGCTCCGTCCTGTTTCAGCATCCCATACTCGCGCGGTGCCGTCAGCGCTTGCGGTTACAATCGTCTTTTCATCGGGGCTGAATTCCGCGCTGTATACATTGCCTATATGACCGTATAGCGTAACTAAGCTCTGGCCCGTTACGGAATCCCATACTCGTGCCGTGTTGTCCCAACCTGCAATCACAATGAATCGCCCATTACGGCTAAACGTCGCGCTGTATATGTCGCCCGCATAGCCTTTCAGCACAGCTAAGCCTCGTCCTGTTTCAGCATCCCATACTCGCGCGGTGCCGTCAGCGCTCGCAGTTACTATCATTCTTCCATTAGGACTGAATTCTGCGTTGTATACCCAGCCCGTATGCCCTTGCAATATAAACATTGGCTGCCCCGTTCTGGCTTCCCATAATCGTGCCGTGCCATCTACGCTCACAGTTACAATCTGCTTTCCATCAGGACTGAATTTCGCGTTGTATACCCAGCCTGTATGCCCTCGCAATATAAGCAGGCTCTGGCTCGCTTTATCATCCAACACTCGCGCGGTGCCGTCAGCGCTTGCGGTTACAATCGTCTTTTCATCGGGGCTGAATTCCGCGCTGTATATCCTGTGCTTTTGTGATGTGTCAGGCCTATAAAACACTGAAGTATTCACTGGATTGGCAGGTGAATCACACTTTTTTAGATTGTCAATATCCGATACGGTGGCTTCTCCCAACAACATCCATATTTCAACCCTTGCCTGTTTGAAAAGAGAAGCCACAGAAGCGTTACATTTACTACCGAAGTAGCGAGTTATAATAGTGAATTCTGTACGCGCATATCTCCTTAAATAGTCGGCTATCGTTATTGTTCGACTTCGAGCGAGTTCCTCGTTATAATCAAACTTGGGGCTTCTTAAATCTGAGGCATGTCCATCTATAACCAGCCTGGCATCAGGGTTCTCTTTTAGCTTATCAATTATCTTATACAGACAGTCCCGGGCATCTTCATGGAGATAATAAGAACTCGTTTCAAAGAGAATAGGTCTGCATAGTTCAATGATCTGCGAACGAATTTGTGGCGGCGTAATAGGAACAGGCGGCTTCGGCGGTTTAACACAAAACCATGCGATTGCCATTAGGGCGCAAGCCGTCAGGATTCGTGTGGGAGTGCGCATGCCAAAAGCGGGAATGCCATCTCTGTAAAATAGCTTTCGGAGTCGTTCGGGTAAAACGAGGAATAAGGGCGAACCGGAGTTCGATTCCAAAAAGCGGATTACGGTTTGATCCAGGTAAATCGGGTTTGCTGGCATTCTCTTTATAAGCTTTAAAACCTCGCGGAATCTCTTGTAGCTTTGACGATGAAGCCATCGCTGAACTACCAGATTCAATTGATACGAATCGGCAGCATAAGTGTTGGCTAAACTTTCGCCTGGGGGATTATTCTCTAACAACTCTATCAGCGCGCTGCGAATGGCTTTTTCTGTTGGCTTATCCAACTCCAGAATCAAAACGTAGCGCAGTTCATCAGGTATCGAACCTAACCGAAACCATGGCAGTCGAGTTAATCGCAAAAGATTTTCTTCATTAATCAATCCGCTCGGCATACAAGGCAGAGCTCCCAGATAGAGCGTCAAATCCCATTGCAGTTCAGGATAAACAGCACAAGCGCAAAGCCATTGGAATGTTTCCTCGCCAAGTTGTTTGCGCAATGCCGGGATTAGCTCGGAGCGTTCACGCAGGTCGGATGATATATCGGTTTCTCTTTGCCCTAGCCGCAGTGAGTATGCCATCAGCGGCGGAGCGAAATATTCAGTCAAAGCTCTGATGCCGTTCAGCGAGGCCGGGAGCAATATGAAATGACTGACAAGTCCTACTTCCATCAGCCCCCATCGCTGAATTGATCTGGGTGTTAGCAAAGCTCGCTCAGGCCATTCTTGAAACAACGAGACCCAGGACTCCAGGTCGCCCGTCAGGGGGTTGATCAGCCTCGCGCCATCACCAAAAATAATCAGGCGATGGTTGACATATTTTATCTGCAAATCGCTTAAATATATTCCTGTCGTTGCATCTTCGCTAAAGCATACTCTCGGGTCGCCTTCATAAAAATAACGCTCTATGAAAACCTGCTCATTTTTAAGCACACCAACGAGATTATCAAATAGCTTTGCCTGATGATCTCGAAGCGAGGCCCGATCTATCAACACAAGATACTCTGAAGGCTTGCTGCCCGGTCTATATCGCGGAGAAGGATAACCGTGAGCTTCTACTGTGGCAGCAATAGTAGCATCGATATCCAGTCTGGAAAATTCGTCTATTTGCCGCCTGCGCAGAAGCCGCGCCGTGTCGTAGAATTGCTCCGAATCATAAATTTTCGGAGCTTCGGCATAAACTTTAATGGGCCAAACATAAGGCGGCTTTTTTTTCCGCTGCTTTTGAAGGATCAGTACTCTCTGCTTAAATCTATAAGCCTCGTAACTCAATAAAAAGATCAACGGCAACAAGCTGATAATCAGGCGAATCTGCTTGCCATGTCTCTGCCAAAAGCTCAGTGTAGGCGTAGGCGACGGAGACGCAACGGGCGATGAGATTGGCAGATCATATGTTTGACTTATAAAAAGAGGGGATCGAGAAGATGAATTCAGACGGGTACGGTCAGAGCCGGTATCGGCTGGCTGAGACGGCTTGGGAGAAGGCGATTCTGTAGGCGGCGCAATGGAAGGTGGCGATTGATTAACCTGTATCGATGTTGTTGAAGATGGCTCGGTGTTTCTATTGTCAGAGCGCGTAATCAGTGCCAACGCAAAGACGAAGACCACAAAGAGCAGTTGTGCCGCTATATGAATAGAAGGCCATGCGTATGTGAAACGATTTTCACCGGGAGGGCTTGTGGAATCGGCTACATTCGATTCCTTAGATTCAGAATCCAACAGTGCATGAAAAGCGCCGAAGAAGTTATCGAAAGCAACATAAAACTGTTCTTGCTCTGATCTGCTGGTCGCCAGTATCGGGCACAGAATTGTTTTTAGATCTGATAGGTCGCAAGCTTTATCCACCTTGCTCAACAGATCATACAGACGCAAATATTGATGAATGCCTATTGAAAATCCTTGCTCACGCAAGTACGCGATGAACTCGGAAAATACCAGTAGGTCGCCGTCAGAATGAGTTTTCGACATTTATATTTTGCGCGCGCCTATTTAAATACCTTTTCCAATATCTCTTTATCTTCTTTGTTCTTGGCAAGAATCGAATAGGTAAAAAGCAGATCGTCTTTCTCTCCAGGCTTCAGGTTATTAACATCCAGCCCCAATCTGCTCAAAATACGCACCCAAGCCAGGAACTCTGCTGTGGCGGGTTTCTTTTTCAAAGCAAGGTCTCTTATGTTTTGAAAATGCTCTATTGCATTATTGAGCATTTCTCCTGTGAAGTTGGATTCGAGGTTCAGGCGCTTTCGGGTTATCTCCTTCAACTTGTCGCTCTCAGGAAAAGAGATGTTGTAATAAATACAACGGCGCAGAAATGCGTCGGGTAAGTTCTTTTCCGAATTACTCGTTAAAACGAGGATAGGGCGATAGCGACGGTCGGCCGTAAAAGGTGTGCCTGTTTCTTTGACGGTAAATGACATACTTTCGATTTCATCTAGTAGATCATTTGGAAAATCGCGTGGCGCTTTATCTACTTCATCAATCAATACAACAGATTGGCATGGAGGTTTATTAGCAAGGTTATCGGGCAGAAACTCGCGGACTTTCTGTGGCAAGGATAACAAGATGGCCAGGCCCAAAGCTTCATACTCGATGTAATGCTCCGTTGACAAATTTTCCTGGCGGAATTGCAAGTCATGAAAACGTTTTAGAGCATCATATCGGTAGAGCAGGTCTTTCGCTGTCGAAGTGGTTTTCGTATGAAAAGTGAAAGGGTCTGCTAATCCCAATTCATATGCGATGCTGCTCGCCAGTTGTGTCTTCCCCGTGCCCGGCTCGCCTGTTACAAGTAAGGGCTGGCCTAAAGCCAGAGCTACATTGACCGCATCGCGCAGACCTTTATCTGCAATGTAAGCTGCGGGATGATTTGACGCTTGCGCCATTTCATAAGGAAAGGTCCCCCACTCCCTTTCGATGATCGTTCGGCCTTCTCCTGAATAAACAGTAAAATTACGCTGGGTGGTCATAAATAGCCTTTCTTGTTTAAGAGTTTTTTCTCAGCCGAGTCAACTATTAGCTTAAGCTCATACTCTATATCTTCCATGTTCTTATATTCGGCCATGCGCCCGTTGTCACTAAAGATTCTTTCAATCGCATCACGGCGCATTTTTTTCAGAGGATATATAGGGATTTTTCTAAACCATTCCTTGACTTCATCAGGTTTTATCGGGGAAAGCTCTTCAAGCATTAAGCAAAAGCAATTTGTCTGGTGGCTGGCAACAATATCTATTAACTGTTTCTCAACATGCTTTTTCTTGTCTTTATTGAGAAGCAGCCATTGTTTCCACTTGAACTTATTTTTTGTGTCAGGAAAGATTATACAAATAAATATTATGAATTGCGGGTTATTACTGAATGATTGAAAATCCGACCAGTATTTCAAATACCATCTGATCAACTCAACGGTCGTGTTGTTCCAATTCGTCATTTCTATATAGTACTGAATTATGTATAAAGGGTGTTTCGATGAGGCGAGAAACTTGTTCAATTCGCCGACTGAAAAATCTTCATTCAGGGAATCGTGACCAATTTCTGAAAACAACTCGGCTAACAATTGTCGCTGGAGGTCTATTACGTTATTTCCATAAACCCATTTCGGCCGCTTAAACGCCGGTACTCCTTTTTCATTCCCCCATTTTTTTTCGGCTAAATCTTTGATTTCCTTATAGTACAATCTTTCTACCAGGCTGCTATGGCACTGAGCTTCCTCTCCATAGATAAAATATACCTGTGGCGTGCCAAAACAATTTTTTAATTTATTTTTACAAGCTTCGAGAAAGTCAAATGCTTGTTTGGAGCGATTGCACGTCTTATGCACAAAATGCCCCAAGCAACGGATCATCTCCAGAACCAGTTCCGGCTCGCCAGGGAAATCGGGCTTGGAGTCTTGAGCGGAACCTTGCTCTTTGCGCGCCTGTCCTGGAAAGCGAGGCTGTCTTTTGGGCCTTGTACGAAGGCCGCTCACCCCTTTAAGCAATTCTCTTTTCGCTTCCTCCTCATCAAGTCCTATAAGGTCAATACAAGTTATTTGCTTGAGATGTCCTCTTAGTTCAGTCTCTCGTACTAGAATGAGAATCAGACTTCTATTTCTTCCGGCCGGGTCTTCGGCAAATCGAGCAGCCCATTCAGATTGCACACGGGGAGAATTAATATAATCAGGGGATAACACCACAATAGTACGATCTGCTTTTTGAGCCGCATGGTCTGTTTCGAGCACAAAATTCGTTCCTGCCTGAAGGTCCCAAGCCTCAATAAAAGTTTCATAATCTGCTGCGTCTAAATGCCAGGCTATCCATTCTGCCCAAGGGCGATCAGCACTACTATAGCTAATGAAAAAGTCAGTCATAATTAGGCTTCGGGCCAATCTACAGGAAGTATCCTTAGTCCTGACAGCGAAAGGACAACATCCAGTGCATCAATATCGCCTTTGATACGGCGAATTTTGGCCCTGAGTATAAGCCTCTTTCTGATATATTTCAATGTGACTTCTTTTACTTCTCATCAGTCTGGATGATTACAAATGTGGCCGTGAAATTCAGCTTCAAATAATCAGCAAACCGGCTTTCGTATTGACTGAAGACTAGTCGAACATTATTATTTAATCAAACGTTTGATTAATTCAAGAGCGGTTATGGCGAGACCTAAGACAGAAGACCCGGAAGCGAGAGCGAAGATACTGGCGGCGGCTGAGAGGCTGTTCGCCGAACGCGGACTGACGGGCGTCGCAGTACGCGAACTAGCGGCCAAAGCAGGCGTAAACGGCGCGATGATTCATTACTATTTTGGCAACAAAGATGGATTGTATGATGCGGTGATTGAAAATGCAGCGTCCACAGTCCGTTCTCTCATTGCCGACGCAACTGGCAGCGACGCTTCCGCCAAAGAACGACTGACGAGCTTCGTCAGCGCATACGCCGAGTACATATTGAGTCATCCAAATCTGGCCCGGATACTTTCGCGCGAGATGCTTTCCGGCGGGCAGCACTTTCATGAGGCTCATACAGAAATACGCGCCATCAAATTACGGGCTGCTGCGCGAGGCGATGTCAGAAGGCGTTCGTCGCGGCGAGATGCGAAAGATAGACATTGATCTCGCGCCGATAAGCCTGATGGGAATGATTCTCGTATTTCAGTTCATGAGGCCATTCATCTCGTTCGGGCTTGGCAATATTCAGTATGACGAACGCTTCATCAAGCGAATATCGAATCACACGATTGATCTTTTCCTGAACGGCGCAAGCGTTGCTGGTGAGAAAACCGCCAGCTCAAAGAAAAAACGGAGAGCCGACAAGCGCAAATGAGGCCGAAATGAAAAGCCGGTTTCAAAAAACACTCTTTATCAGCGCAATAGTCCTCCTATTAATTGGGGCAGCCGCAGCGTGGAAATACCTTAGCAGCCGAGCAGCGACCGACCGCCTTGTGCTTTCAGGCACAATCGAGGCCGACGAAATACACATCGGCTCGAAGGTCGCAGGCCGCATCAGCGCTGTGCTGGTGAAAGAAGGCCAGGAGGTAAAAAAGGACGAGCCGCTCATTCGCTTTGAGAGCTACGACCTCGATGCGCGACGAGCCGATGCCGTTGCGGCGGTCGCTGAGGCCGAAGCGAATTTTGAAAAGATCAAGAACGGTTCACGGCCCGAAGAAATCGCTCAGGCGAAAGCGCGGGCCGAGGCTGCGTTGATGTAACCTTGAGCTTGCGCGCAATGGCCCGCGCAAACAGGAGATTGATGCAGTCGCGCGCAGACCTTGAAGCGGCCAACGCAGATTACGAAGTTGCGCGCGCGACGCTCGCGCGTGTTGAGCGATTAACGCGAGAGGGAGTGCAGTCGAGGCAAGATTACGATAACGCGAAGGCTGTGTTTGACCGAGCGGGCGGGATGCGCGAGTCTGCGCGTCAAAAATTGAACCTGTTGCTGGCAGGGACGAGAAACGAAGAAGTCCAACGCGCCGAGCGAGAATACCGCGAGGCTGCGGCGAATCTCCAGTTAGTGCAACGCGGCTCGCGCAAGGAAGACATCGAAGCGGCTCGCGCGCAGTTGGAAAGAGCACGCGCTGCACTTCAACAGATTGAAACGCTGCGAGGCGAATTGGAGGTGAAATCTCCCGCCGATGCATTCGTAGAAGTTTTTCAATTGCGACCGGGCGATTTGATTAATCCTAACTCGCCCGTTGCCACGCTCGTCGAAATCAACCGGCTGTGGGTGCGCGTGTACGTGCCCGAGCCTGAACTGGGCCACATGCAACTGAGCAAAGAGGTCTCGGTCAATGTTGACACGTTCAAGAGTGAGAGTTTCAAAGGGACGATTGAGCATATATCGAGTCGCGGCGAGTTTACGCCTCGAAATGTGCAGACGCGCGACGAGCGCACGCATCAAGTGTTTGCGGTGCGCGTCCGAGTAGACAACAGCACGCACAAGTTGCGCGCAGGCATGGCCGCAGACGTGAGCATTATGAAATAGCAGCCAGAACCTGAAATCGGCTATAGAAGCCGGTTTCAAGGCCATCGGCTTGACTACTTCGATTCTATGAATGCTGCAATTGAAATAGAGGGGCTGACGAAGAAATTCGGCAATTTCACTGCCGTTGACGGCGTCAGTTTGTCCGTAGAGAACGGAGAGATATTCGGATTTCTCGGGCCGAACGGCTCAGGCAAATCTACGATCATAAGAATGCTCTGCGGGTTGATTACGCCGACTGCGGGAACGGCTCGCGTTGCGGGCTTCGACATCCACAAACAAATTGACCAGATTCGTCAGAGCATCGGTTATATGTCTCAGCAATTCAGCCTCTATCAAGACCTAACGGTCTGGGAGAACATAAACTTTTACGCGCACGTCTACGGGTTGAAAGGCGAGCAATTAAAGCAACGACGCAATGCCGTGATTGATTTGACTCACATCAATGACTACGTTGATCGCCGAGCGGGCGCGCTATCGGGCGGATGGAAGCAGCGATTGGCGCTGGCGTGCGCGCTCGTGCATGAGCCGAAGATAATCTTTCTAGACGAGCCTACGGCAGGGATAGACCCGGTTGCGCGGCGCGAGTTGTGGGATCTCTTCTTTCAACTCTCAGGCCAGGGCATAACTTTGTTTGTGACTACGCACTACATGGACGAAGCAGAGCGATGCGCCCGCGTTGGTTATATCTTCAACTCGAAGCTGATTACTTATGGAGCGCCCGACGAGCTTAAGAAACTGCCGGATGTGACGCCAGCGGATGCGAAGTGGGTTGAAGTGACTTGCCCAAATACGACGGTCGCGCTCGCAGAGTTGAAGCGCGCAGATTACGTGCACAACGCGACTATATTCGGCCAGTCAATTCACTTGCTGATGGACGTAAACGAACCCGTTGAAAAATTGAAGGAGACGCTCGCGCGCATAGGCATCACGGACGGGGAAGTGACACTTGCGCGCCCGTCGCTCGAAGACGTTTTCGTAACGCTGACGAAGCGCTACGCAAGCAATGGCAACAAGCAGGTAATCTGAAATTTCACATTTGCGATTTCAAATTATCGGCCTCTGATTCTCGATACGGCGAATTGATATGTTAAAAGGATTCGGTTCAATCTTCTACAAAGAGATAATTCAGATCAGCCGCGATCCCGTAACGCTCGTGCTGATGCTGATCGTGCCGATGTTTCAATTGACTATCTTCGGCTATGCGATCAACACGGACGTGCGAGACATCAAGACAGTCGTCTACAACCTTGATTTGGGGCGCGAGTCGCGCGAGCTTCTGGCGGCGTTCGAGAACACGGATTATTTTCACATCATTGAATATGTCGGCTCTGACGAAGTGTTGAATAACGCCATCGTCGCGGGCCGCGTGAAAATCGGCATAAAGATTCCGCCCGACTACTCAGATCGTTTGCTGACGAATCGCCAGGCCACTGTGCTCGTGTTGATAGACGGGTCTGATTCGAGCATCGCAACGCAGAGCCTTCAAGTATCAACATCCGTAGCTCTCACTCAATCGCTTGCAAGGCTCACAAGCAATCTCGACTCGTCGGCGCTCCCGATAGAAATTCGCCCGAAGATGTTATTCAACCCCGATTCGCGGTCGGCAAATTTCATGGTTCCGGGACTGGTTGTCGTGATACTTCAGATAATCACTACCATGCTGACGGCGTTTTCAATCGTGCGCGAACGAGAGCGCGGAACGCTCGAACAGTTATTAGTTACGCCTATACGACCTTTCGGGCTTATGCTGGGCAAGCTTGTGCCGTATGGATTGATAGGATTTTTTGAGACGTGCACGGTGCTGGTCGTCATGCGATTGCTGTTCGATGTGCCGATAAACGGATCAGTCGTGCTGCTGCTCAGCTTATCACTAATCTTCCTGTTTACGGCGCTGGCAATTGGGCTGTTGATTTCGACTAAGGCTCAAAACCAGATGCAAGCGTTGCAACTGGCGTGGCTCATCATGCTGCCTTCGGTGTTGTTATCAGGTTTCATGTTTCCGCGCGATTCGATGCCCGTCATCATGAGCGCGTTGGGGTTTATGGTGCCCGCGACTCATTTCATGGAGATCATTCGCGGCATAGTGCTGCGCGGCGCAACTTTTATGGATCTTCTACCTGAGGTCATCACGCTGGCCGCGATGGGAGTTGTGCTGCTGGTGTTGAGTGCCGTTCAATTTCACAAGAAGCTTGCATAGAAAGTTCGGGCGCTGCGTCGGCCTCAAAGGAGGAAACCACTTTCCGACTGCAGCGCCCGGTGAGTAATGGAGGAGGATTCACCCCAAGCGGTAACGCTTAGTATAGCAAGCAGGGCTGCGACTATCAGGCGCATTAAGATTCGTCGTAGTCCGCTGCCATTATTCACTCACACAGCTAATAACGCGACGGGCACATTTCGGTTTCAAAATAATCGTAGCCTGTGATTTTTTTTGGATTAATAAGTAAAAGAAAACGGGGCGCTCTTCGCAAAGCGCCCCGTCCCAAGGAGAAGGATATTCTGTTCTGAGCTTGGGTCCTAATACGGTGGAAGAAGTCTTTAGCACATCCTAAATCAACCTTCTCAGGATCTTCCGCTCATTTACTTAAACGTGCGTCTGGATATTTTGTTCCCAACTTTCAAGCTCGACGCCGTCGAACCTTGCGGCGCGCAGGTAAGGCTATTTTTTCCAGCCATTTCAGCGCCTCGTCGAAACGCTCGAAGTGCTGCTCGTCATCACGAAACTGGCGGCTGTGATAAAGCGTGCGCCCTTGTTCGCGGCGCGGCGGGTGCTTCACGTGCAGCATTTCGTGATAAAGCACGTATTCGACGACAAAGCGCGGTATGCGCGGGCTATCGAGCGTGCGGCTGATGATGATAGTGCCGTGAACGTGATCGTGATGTCCCAGCACACGGCGCGTCTGTCGCACGCTCCAGGACAGCACAGGGCGATCTAGCTCGCCGCGAAAATAGTGCGCATTCAAGTCTGAAAACATCTCGTCGAGGTCATACACTTTGCCGCGCGGCGAAGTTGTCAGTTTGTAGCCGCGCCGCCTTCGCATAGACTCCGACCGATCAAGCACGGAAGGATCGAGCGCATGCTCGCGATACGTGCGCTCGTGCTCTTTTGAAGCTTTCAGGCGGTACAGTTTCGCTACGAGTATGCAGGCAAGCGCGTAGAGCACTTCGCGCGGCGAGTGACGCAGCACATCTGAAACGCGAGCGTAGACGCGCCCTTTGCGCAATCGGATTGTGGATGAAAGTCCCGCGTAAGGATAAAAGCGGGCTTCAACCGGCGGGCGAGGCTCCTTCTTTACGACGGCGCGGAGCGCCTCTTCAAACACGGAATCAAGATTTGAATCTTGAACGGCGGGCGAGTCAAAATCAAACTCGAACTGTTGTGTCATCGTTGGCTGTCAAATGTCGGTTGCCAGTTGTTGGTATAACTGTTTCAACAACTGGCAACTGAACTACTTGCTACTTCTTGGCCGGGTCTGTCGTCCGGCTCCACGTAACGCTCGCGGAATCGCAGATCAAGCTGTTTGTTGTCCGCTACACCGTCGCCGTCAATGTCCACTTCGACTTTGATCTTGCGATCTTTGCCCTCGCGCCGTGTGTTGGATGGCGCGTAGCCAACGCTGTACTGGTTGCGCAACATTGCTTGAATGCTCTGCATGATCCCAGGTATTTCGCTCTCGAAGGTCATAGGAAAGTACATTCCGCCTGTATAATTGGCGAAAGTTCTCAGCGCGTTCTTTGATTGCTCGTATTCAAGTCTAGATTCGGGCGGCAAGTTGTCGCCATACTTCTTATAAAACAGGTTGCCTACGTGAACGCTGAAGATCGGCACGCCGGAGCGCGCGACTATCTTCAATGCTTTGTCATAAGTGATGCGACTGAAAGTATCTATTCCAAGCGTTACTAGTATAATCGCCGTGTGGCCTTCAACTTCTGACACGCCGCCGTACTCGCTCTCGCCGTGCTCTTCATCGTAAAGCTGTATGGCTTTGCCGCCCAGCAGCACGAATGAAAGTGCGTCGTAGATATTCGCTTCGCTGAAGTTCAGCGTGTCCCGGTAAGCCGAAAGGACAGCCTGATACAAACGATTCCTATCGCCTGTGAAGTCCTGAATCACCTTCGGCCTCATGCTGTAGGTGACTATCGCAATTTGATCGTCTTTCTTAACGAAACCCTGCACGAAGGTTGCGGCTGATTGAAACACCTCCTGAGCGAAAGACGGGTTGAAATAGCCTTGCCAGCGGCGGTTACGGAAATTGTTTTCAATTAACAACACGGCGGTCATCGGCCCTTCGCCGCTCAGGAAGTTTGTCACCTCTTGCTTGACGCCGTCTTCATAAACAGTGAAATTCTTTTTCGTAAGGTTAGAGATCAATCGCCCCGTCTTCTTCTCTATAACCGTAACGTCAACGTTGACGACCTGAGCCGAGAGCTTTATGACCTGATCGTCTTTCGAGGGCTTCGGCATAGGTGGAACAGGCTCTTGCGGTTCTTGCTGAATCGGTTCAGGCGGTTCTTTTCCCTTTTGCTCTTCGGTCTTCTTTTCGACTTTCTTCGTCGGTGGCTGTCGCCCGCTTTGCGCTGCGACAATCGAGTCAGGGACAACAGAGGCGACGAGCAATGCAGCCAGAACAATCACAAGAGCTGCTGCCCGGATGAGCGCAAACTTCTTCATACTTCCTCCGAATCGAACTGAATGGCACGCCCCAAGGACATAGCCGGGCTGGAGCTTTCGAAGCACATGCCTGATTCAATCTTACCAGAGACCGCAAAAAGGCAAAAGGCAGCAAGTTCACCTACTGACTATTGAAGTACCTGCTTCGTTGAAACACGCGGTCATCGAAGTAACCGCGCAGCAGTTCTATGCGATTGCCATCTTTGGTTGGAACGACTGTGACTACATCATAGCGGTGCGGCTCGCCTGCAACCTTCATCAACTGGCGATACCTGTGCGCGGCGCGAGCAATCTGCCGCTGCTTTCGCAGATCAACGGCTCGCTCTACTGCAACGAACTCATCCGACGTGCGCGTCTTCACTTCGATGAAAACAAGCGTGTTCTCGTCATAGGCAATGATGTCTATCTCGCCCGTGAGCTTCTGGCTGCGCAAACCGCGCCCCAAAGGTATGAGATAATTCATTGCTACTATTTCATAGCCTTCGTGATCTTTCAGATACTCAAGCGCCGCGCGTTCGCCTCGCTCGCCCAGTTCAAGATGCGCCGCGCGCTCGGATTTAGCGCGCTTCGGCAAAAGTTTTTTGATCGTGTTCAACATGCTTGGAAAACAATCGCGTATCGCTGCGCCGAAATATTAACCTCGGACTCATAGCTTGTAAAAGCTCTGACCGGCAAGATACATTGAAGATGGAGATATAAAAATGGAGTCCATTGAACCAAAAGAAGAAGCGACCGCGCAAACAAGCCTTCCGACTGTTGTGATACTGGGTCGCCCGAACGTTGGCAAGTCAACGCTCTTCAACAAGCTCACAGGCACGAGGCGATCAATCGTCGGCGACGAGCCGGGCATTACACGCGACCGAATCTATGGCCGCGCTGAATGGGGCGGGCGCGAGTTCCGGCTGGTTGACACGGGCGGCATCATCCCGGATGAAAAAGAATTGATACCCGCGAACATCTTGCTACAGGCGAGAGCCGCGCTAGACGAAGCCTCGCTCATATTACTGGTCGTTGATGCGCGTGTGGGCATCACGCCGCTTGATGAAGAACTCGCGGAGCTTGCGCGCTCGATACACAAGCCTGTGTTTGTTGCAGCAAACAAAGTTGACAGCGCGCGGCTCGAAGCAGACGCGATGGAGTTCGAGCAATGGGGTTTCAATGAAGTCTTTCCAGTATCAGCCGAGCACGGCAACGGCGTAGGCGATCTGCTCGATGCCGCGCTTGAAATTCTGCCAGCGCCTGAAGTCCGCGAAGAACAGGAGCGTGAAATCCGCCTGAGCATAGTAGGCCGCCCGAATGTTGGAAAGTCCTCGCTCGTCAATCGCCTGACAGGGGCAGAGCGCGTCATCGTCTCGCCGATCCCAGGCACTACGCGCGACGCAGTTGATACGGAAATCGAATACGAAGGCACTGCGTTTCGATTGATTGATACGGCGGGCATTCGGCGCAAGGGCAAAACAGAATTGATGGCTGAAAAGATTTCAGTCGTGATGGCGCGGCGCAACCTTGAACAGGCCGACGTTGCGATTCTTTTGATTGATGCGGTAGAAGGGCCGACCGCGCTCGATGCAACAATAGGCGGCTACGCTCACGAAGCGGGCGCGAGCCTGATCATCGCAGTCAACAAATGGGATGCGATTGAAAAAGACACACACACGATGCAGATCTACGAGCGGCGCATACGCGATATGATGAAGTATGCCGACTACGCGCCGATTGTTTTCATATCGGCAAAGACGGGCCAGCGCGTGACCCAGCTTTTTGAGCTTGCCAGTCGCGCTTACGCGGAGCGCGCAAAGCGAATAACGACTTCGGAGCTTAATCGCTTCTTTGAAAAAAACCTCGACCAGCCGCGAGCGACAACGCCATCAAAATATCCGCTCCGTGTTCTCTACATAACTCAAGCTGCGACGCGCCCGCCCACGTTCGTGCTCTTCACTTCCTCGCGCAGCCATCGCGCAAAATTGCATTTTTCTTATGAGCGCTATATTGTAAACCGGCTGCGCGAAGAGTTCGGATTTTTCGCCACACCTATTCGAGTCAAGCAGCGAAAGAAAAAAGGCGGAGAGAGTCAGCATTCCTGAGGTGGTTTCAGCCGATGATGTCTTTGATCTTGTCCATGATCCCGCGATCTTGTTGAGGGTTTTCTTTTTCGAGCCGGGCCATCTCTTCAAGCAACCGTCGCTGCTCGCGCGAAAGCGCAGTAGGCGTGATGATGTTGATGGCTGCGTACAGGTCGCCGCGACCGCGACCGCCGAGCACGGGCATTCCCTTCCCTTTCAATCGAAAGACTGTCCCTGTCTGCGTGCCTTCCGCAATCTTCAACTTCTCTTCTCCATCGAGCGTTGGCACTGTCAGTCTCTGCTCCGAGCGCGGCTTGAGTGAAAGAGAGGGGAATCGTGCAGTAAAGATTCGCATCGCGCCGCTCGAATACATCGTGCTCTTTGACATGAACGATCACATAGAGGTCGCCGCGCGATGCTCCGACTTCGCCCGCTTCGCCTTCGCCTGCTATTCGCAAGCGCGTGCCGGTGTCTACGCCCGCAGGCATCTTGATCTCAAGAGTCTTCTCTCGCTCGATGCGCCCTTCGCCACGACACTTCCGGCAAACATCTTTGATGACCTTGCCGCTGCCGCGACACGTCGAGCACGTGCGAGCGACGGAAAAAAATCCTTGCTGATAACGAACCTGTCCCGCGCCCGCGCACGTCGAGCATCTGGTTGGGTGCGAGCCTTCAGCCGCGCCCGACCCGCTGCACGTTTCGCAAGTCTCAAGTCGCGAAACGCGAATCTTTGTTTTGAGACCTACGGCGGCTTCTTCGAGCGTGATTTCAATATCGTAACGGAGGTCGGAGCCGCGTCGCGGGCCACGGCGTTCGCCCGTTCGCCCGCCGAAAATTCCGCCGCCCAATTCGCTGATTATATCGAAGAGGTCTTCAACTCCTGGGAAGCCCTGACCGAATCCAGCGCCAGCGCCAGCGCTCGCACTGACGCCCGCGTGTCCGAAGCGGTCGTAGCGCGTGCGAAGTTCTGTCTGAGATAAGACCTGATAGGCTTCGGCTATTTCTTTGAAGCGTTCTTCGGCCTCTTGATCGCCGGGATTTTTGTCAGGGTGGTATTTGACGGCAAGGCGGCGATACGCCTGTTTGAGTTCCTGTTCAGTTGCGCTCTTTTGAACGCCTAATATTTCGTAGTAGTCGCGTTTGCTGCTCAATTAATCAGTTCCTGGTTTCTAAATTCGGGTTTCTGGTTTGTAATCTCCGGCACTCGGCTGCGAACAACCCGAAGACCGGAAACTAAAAACCAGAAACCTGGCGAAGCCGATTATAGCAAACTCTACGAAACTTCTGTAAGCGGGGTTGCTTCTTCTTCGTTGCCAGCGTCCGGGCCGGATGCGAGCCCCGTCGGGCGGAACATCGCATCGGTAATCAGCCGCGCGGCTTTTTCAAGCTCCTCAAGCGCCGAACGAACTTCTGGAGCGTCTTCGGAGATTGCGGCCTTGCGCGCGCGATCAAGCGACTGGCGCACGAACTCCTGTTCGCCCGGCGGCAACATCCAGCCGAATTCGCCGAACGAGCGAATGGTGTTTTGCAACAATCCCTCCAGACGATTTCGCGCAATGATGACCTCTTTCGCCCTGCGGTCGTTATCCGCGTTGCGGCCTGCCTCGTCGATCAAGTCGTAAATCTCTGAAGCCGACAGCCCCGACGACGGAGTGATCTTCATTGCCTGTTCGAGGCCCGTCATCTTGTCGCAAGCCGAGACAGAGACTATGCCGTCAGCATCAACCTCGAACGTCACTTCGATTTGCGGAATGCCTCGCGGGCTGGACGGTATGCCGACAAGCTCGAACTTAGCCAGACTGCGATTGCCTGATGGCTATTTCGCGCTCGCCTTGCAGCACGTGGACTTCGACCACTTGCTGATTGTCTGCGACGGTCGTAAAGACGAGGCTCTTCTTCGTGGGATTGTAGAGTTGCGGTCTAAAATCTTTGTGAACAACCCGCCGCGCGTTTCGATTCCCAGACTCAGAGGAATCACGTCGAGCAGTATCAGGTCTTTCACATCACCTGTGAGCACTCCTGCCTGAATAGCCGCGCCGATTGCGACGACTTCATCCGGGTTGATCTCAATCGAAGGCTCGCGGTGAAAAATCTCGCGCACGCGATTGATGATGATGGGCGAGCGCGTCTGCCCGCCGACGAGCAATACTTTTGTGATATCGGGAGGCGCAAGCTTTGCATCTTTGAGCGCCTTCTGGCATGGCTCAAGCGTGCGCTCGACAAGGTCTGCCACCAACTCTTCAAACTTCGCGCGCGTCAGCGTCTTGTTGAAATGTTTCGGCCCCGTCGGGTCGGCTGCGATAAACGGCAGGTTCATTTGCGATTCGCTCGCAGTTGAAAGCTCGCACTTGGCGCGTTCGGCTGCCTCTTTCAGCCTTTGAAGCGCGAGGCGATCCGAGTGCAAATCAATGCCCGTCTCTTCGTTAAAGGTCTCGATCATCCAATCAACGATTCGCTGATCGAAGTCTTCGCCGCCGAGGAATGAATCGCCGCACGTGGAAAGCACTTCGAACACGCCGTCGCACATCTCCATTATCGAGATGTCGAACGTGCCGCCGCCCAGATCGTAGACGGCTATCTTTTCGTTGTCGCGCTTGCCAAGCCCGTAAGCGAGCGCCGCAGCCGTAGGCTCGTTGATTATGCGTTGAACGTTCAGCCCGGCAATCTTGCCCGCGTCCTTCGTCGCCTGTCGCTGAATGTCGTCGAAGTATGCAGGCACAGTGATGATGGCTTCCGTCACTTCGTCGCCGAGGAATTCTTCGGCTGCGAGCTTCAATCGCTGAAGCAGTATCGCGGATATTTCAGGCGGAGAATAATCACGCCCGCGAACTCGCACGCGGCAATCGCCGTTCGACGCTTCGGTTATCTCGTAGGAACAGACCTGAAGAGCGCGCCTGTATTTCGGGCGAATTGAACTTGCGCCCCATCAATCTCTTTACCGCATAGATAGTGTTGGCGGAATTCGTTATGGCCTGGCGCTTGGCTATCTGGCCGATCAAGCGTTCACCTTTTTCGGTGAATGCGACTACGGACGGCGTGGTGCGCCCGCCTTCTTTGTTAGGTATTATCTGAGTCACGCCGCCTTCGAGTATGGCTACGCACGAGTTGGTCGTGCCCAGGTCTATTCCAATTACTTTGCCCATGGCAATGGCCTCCTAGTCAACAAAACCGGAAGGGGGATTCCTGGGGGTCAGGTAAATGATTAGGGGCGGGCTTCACTCAGCGATGAATGATGAATTATGAACGATGAGCTGAGAAATCGGATTCCGTTCATCGCTCATCGTTCATAATTCATCATTTCTCATCTCTCGGGGCTGGAGGCGACTTTCACTTTAGCGGGGCGCAGCAACTTTTCGCCCAGCTTGTAACCTCGTTGAAACTCTTCGATGATAGTGTTCTCCTTGTGCTTGTCGGTCGGCTCAATCGTCACCGCTTCGTGCACGTGAGGATCAAATGTTTGCCCGACGGATTCAACAGGCTCAAGCCCGAACTTCGTAAGCGCGTCTTTGAACTGCTTATGAATCAGTTCAACACCGTGGCGCAAGCTTTCGGCATCGCCTCCGCTAGTTTCAAGACTCGCAAGCGCCCGCTCGAAATTATCGATGACGGGCAATAATTCCAAAAGCACTTCGGCGCGCGCGCGAGTATAAGTTTCGCTTCTTTCGCGATCAACGCGGCGACGATAATTTTCAAACTCGGCCTGACGCCTGAGCAACTGATCATAGAGCGTTGCTCTCTCCTGCGTCATGGCATCGATCTGCGCCTGCAATGCGGCGAGAGGGTCTTGCTGCTCGCTCCTCCTGCTCGTCCGGCGCGGTTGTCTCTTCTGCTTGCTCGTCTTCATTTTCGTCAACGATCAGAATCGGTACTTCCTTTTGCTCGTCGTTCTTATTTGTCATTTCTCGTTCAACGTCTTCCTATTCCAAAACAATTAAAAATCTCAAAGCGTCCGCGAGCCCCCCGTATCAAGCACGCGCTCAAACAGTCTCGCAATATAGTCCACGATGCTGATGAGCCGGTCGTACTCGATTCTGGTCGGCCCTACAACGCCGAGGCTTGCGACGGCTGCGCCACCTGCATAATAACAGGGAGAGGCAATAACTGTGCAGTCGCGCAAGTCCGCAAACAAATTTTCGCTGCCGATGCGAACTCCTACGGATTCGCGCCGCGCGCTCTCTATACACTCGTCCAATATTTTGACTATTCGACTCTTTTCTTCAAACATCTTGAAGAGCGCTTTCATTCGCTCAGTGTCCGCGAAGTCGGGCTTCGCAATTATGTTCGACGCGCCTTCGATAAAAACATCCGGCTTATCGCCGTCCTGAAGGCTCTGGCTGCACAGCAAAACGGCGTTGCGCAACAGATTGTCATAGAGCGCTTTTTCTTCGCTCATCCTTCTGAGCAACTCGTCGCGGATTTCAGTCAGCATCCAGCCGCGAAAGTTGTCCAGCAGGTATCTGGCCGTCTTATTCAACTCTTCCTGCGTGAACTCCGAGTCCACGCGAATCACGCGGTCTTGAACGCGGGCCGCGCTCGAAACCGTTATCACAAGTATTCGCGCATCGGGCAATCGCACGAACTCTATGTGATGCATTATGTCGTTCGAGATTGACGGCGTAATTACAATCCCGACGTTGTCCGACAACTGCGAAAGCAATTGGCTCGTGCGCTCCATCAAGCGTTCGGGGCTTGCCAGCGTTTCTTCATCGAGCAATCGCTCGTTGATGCGAGCCGCGTCCGAACGCGAGAGCTTTGTCGAACTTATCACCTTGTCAACGTAAAACCTGTACCCCTTGTCTGTAGGCATGCGACCGGCAGACGTATGAGGGTGCGTCAGGTAGCCTTCATCTTCAAGCTCCGCGCATATGTTGCGAATAGTCGCGGACGAAAGATGTTCGCTTGATCGTTTCGCAAGCGCAAAAGACCCGACAGGCTGTCCCGTCGCGATGTGAGATTTCACAATCGCCGCGAGTATCTCCTTCTTGCGGTCGTCGAAGCTGTAACCGCTTTTTGTCTTCATATGTTCTTAGCAGGGGGGCAAGCCCGAATGGAATCACGGCTAAAGTACCATCAATGCCCCACCCTGTCAATAATATTGCCCTGTAATGATGCACCCGCGCAAGAGGATGTATCTAACAACCCTGGGGGGACTTCCCTTGCCGCATTCAAATCAAAGCGAAATCGGGTTTGCGCCCGTGTTCGCGTCATACGTCCGCTCGATCTCCCCTTCGTAGACATGCAGGAAATTTCGACAGTAACGCTAGTTACCGCAGAAAACAGGTGGCCGCCAACCAGTCCGCATCTCGCGGTCAGATACAGCCGCATGACAGTGAGCAGACGGCTCGCCTTTAAGCAATGCCAGATTTCCCTGTGATCGAAACAAGCTCCATCGAATCAGGCCCGAACTCTTGCTTGACGTACTGCTTCTGATTCGGATCAATATAAGCCTAGCACCACGTCGCGCACGGCGCCTATTCCTGTGAGCGATGCTTCGCCGATGCGCTCCGCTGTAGCCAGTCTTATTAGCGATGTGATGACTTCATCGCCCGGATCAAGTACGACAAGAAATCCCGTATCGTTTCTTCTAACTTTCATAGCGATTTCAAATCTCCGATTCGAGTTTTCAATTTTCTACGGAAAATCATCATCGGCTGCAACATTGCGTTTCCTCTTGCCGCGCTTGCGCCCTCCGCGACCGCCGCCGAGTTGAGAGAACTGGTCCGTGCCAAAACTGCCAAGCCCGGCCAGCGTGAATGTGAACGAGAAGGCGCTCTCGTTTCTCAGCCCCGCCTTGAAGGTGTTGTAGTTGAACTGAACTCCGCAACAATCCCATGCGTAACCAAAATAACTGCGCGAATTTCGCAGCCGACCTTTAATAACTTGATTCGATGAGATGAACTGGTCTGTGAAGTCGTAGCTTAATCGCGTGCCTCCGTATAATCCTTCCGCCGAGTCGCCCACTTGAATTGTCGTGCCTACCTGGTTGCCGGGAAATGTGCCCGGCTCAAATGAGTTCGGCGCAGTCTCTATGCGCCGCGACAGGTAATAGCTGGCTGAAACTGTGCACCTTATCTTTTCTGACTCCTCCGCCGACAACGACGTTGCGCACACCGCCGTCTTCGGAGCCTACGTCCATTCTGACGTCTGCGTAGACCGACGAGAGCGGGCGATAGCGCACGGCAACGTTGACCGGAGAGAAGCTGCGCGTGCGCCCGCCGAACGTAAAGCCGGAGAGCGTGTTGATCGGAAAGAATTGATTGCGATGACCTTCGACAAGCGCGCCGCCGAAATCGCGATCAATGAAATATTTTTGCGCGACCTTGACCGTCATAAACTCGTAAGACTGCGCGGGCGCGTCTTCGTTTGTCGCGACGGCGTCGGGGTCTGCCTCACTGGCCGTCCGCACTCGAGTCATCCGCGCTCGAATCATTTGCGCTGTGATTGTTTGCTTGCGCGCTTTCGTCTTTCTCGGTTTGAGCGTCGTCTTTGTCTTGTTTGCCGTTTCCGTGTTTGGTCAGTTCTGCCTGCTCGCCAGTTTCGAGCTTCTGTTTTTTCGCAGCCGCTTCGGATGATTCAATCGTTTGCCCGCCGCTTGTTTCAGACTTCGCTTCATCAGGAGTCGGCGGCTTTTGCTCAGTCGGTTTCTCGGAAGTTGGGTTGTCTTGTCTGATCTTGCCTTTCTTTTTGCGCTTCTTATTGTCGTTGTCAGGCCCTACCGTCTCCATTTCGTGATCGTTAACGACTCGATCTTTTTTCTTCACGCGCCTGCGGCCCAGGTCCGATGTGCTGCGATTTGTGTAGAAGCGATTTGTGATTGAATACTCGAACTCGTTCGTGTTGGCCATCGCGTCTCGCTCATCGAATCGAATGATATTGTTGAACTCTTCGCCTATACCTTTTATCAAACGGTAGGTGATAGAAGGCTCGATGAGATGTTTGAATCGAGCGGTGCCGTCATCGTTCGTGAAAGTTTTTTCAAGCGCGGGCGGGCGAATCTCTACGGCAAGCTCCGCGTAGTGGCGCGAGATGTCTTGCGGGATTATCGGGTCGAACGCCTGGCTGTCAAACAGTTTTACGTTCGGATTGAATAATGAATTTGTCAGGGTCGAGTCGTAAATCGGCAGCCGATGTTGCGAACTTGTCAGGGTCGAACACAGGCACAGTCGGGTCAAGGCTGCTCGTGTAAAAAGTTTCGCGCACGCTCAGACTCGGAGTGATGGCGATGCCTGCGACGGTCGCGAACGGGATGGTGATCTTCGGTTGAAAATCGAATCGCTGAACGGCTGCGGGCGTGACCAACACCGTGCTGCTGTCAACTGTCTCTTCACGCTTGAGCGCCCCGATGCTCGTGTCGAATGAGAAATAGATAGGCAAGCTCTCGAACAAACGGCGCGGGTAGACGGTCATGTCTATCTCAGGAGCCTGACGAACGTGAACATCAAAGCTGCTGCCAGCATCGGGCGTAGACAGCGGGTCGCGGCTCGGACGGAACAGAGTCGTCGTTTCGTTCGACGCGAGGAAGTTGAAGCTGAAGCTGCGCGTGTTGTTGTTCGCATAGAAGGTGGATTCGCGGCGAGGGTTGACGACCTGACTGATGTCATCGGAAAAGATTTGGCGAAAGGCAAGATTAGTAACAAGCGACACATTTCCGACAGCCACCCATCCGTGTGGAAAGTATTGCTGGCCTTCGGCGACGAACGCAGTCCCGCCCTGGCTTTCACCCGCGAGGGCCGAAGAGACGATCTTTGACTGCGTAAACACCCATTCGCATGAAAGACTTCTCGTCGGTCTGCGCGCGAAACTCCGCGCCGAATCCAAGCCCGCGCTGAGTGTAGACATCGCCGCGAAAAGTTATGTCAGCCGATTCACCGAGCGTCTGGTAGTAAGCAAGCTTCAGCGTGCGCCCCTTTTGATTGGACGTGCCTGTCGTGGGCAACAAGAAACCCGACTTGCGTTCGCTTCTGGTAGCGGGTATCCACGCGAACGGAAGCACGAACGCGGGCAGGCTCTTCACGCGAAAGACAGAGTTGTGCAGAGTGATGCGATCACCAAGCTTCAGCTCTGCGCGTCTGGCTTGAAACTTCCATTTCGGGACAACGTCTTCGCACGCGGTCACTTCGGCGTTGAATAGCTCGTAGGTCAAAGGGCCTGTCTTTTCGACTCGCGTGGCGGTGAAGAAAATGTATTCGCCTGTTTGAGTGCGATTGGTAAACCCTGTCGTGTCCCAGAAGACTCCTTTGCGGGTGGCCGAATTGATTTCGGCGCGTCGGGCGGTGACTCGCTGATCCGCGCCTTGATCGAAGATGACATTTCCTTCGGCAACCATATCGCCGGTCACTTCGTTGAAGGTAACGTGATCGGCTTGAAGTCGCACGTCGCCCATGGTCGCATTGACGTAGCCGTCATAGATGATTAGATCGCCGTTTTTCGATTGCTTGTCCGCGATGATTTCAACTTCTTCGTTTTCGGCCTGAGCGTTGTTCGTTTTTGGAGTTTCAGATTTATCAGGCTCAGATTTATCAGGCTCCGCGTTCTGCTTCTCTTGCTGTTTTCGGGCGCGGCGCTCTTTTCGCTTCTCTTTTTTATTTTGCTTTTCGTCTTGTCGAGGTGCGCGAGCAGCGCGCGGTGCGCCGTAGTCAGCAAAAGTTGAATCAGCGCCGACCGCTATCAGAAGAGATAGGCACAAAGCGGTCGAGAGCGCCTTTGGAAAACGAAACATTGGATTAAAACTACCTCCGACCCCATTGCACGGGCAAAGGCGATACTAGCACGCGCTTCCGGCGCGCGGCAATGTGAGCACGTGATATGCATTTCAAGAGCAAGAAGAAATATGATAAAAGGAGTCTCATGAAAAGGAACATCACGCGAAGCTTTTCCATGATTATTGCCTGCTTGTTCCTTGCGCAAGCAATCACAACACGCGGGCAGCAGATGGCTGATCCTGATTTCGATACGAAGGTCGCTCGCCCGGCTTACACCAAGAAGCATCCGAAAGTGCTTTTTGACGAAGCCCACCGGAACTTTCATACGACTGATGGTCGCTACAAACCTTTCGCAACTCTCATCACTAACGATGGCTATCAGGTAACGCCCAACAAAGAGAAGTTTCAGAAAAGTACTCTCGAAGGCTATGACCTGCTGGTGATCGCGAACGCTTCAGGCTCTGACGCTAATCTCGGAGTCGCTGCGAAAGAATCTGCTTTCACAGATGAAGAATGCGACGCGGTGCGCGATTGGGTGCGCGCAGGCGGGTCGCTGCTGCTGATTGCGGATCATAGCCCGTATGGCTCGGCTGCTGAAAATCTCGGCAAGCGGTTCGGCGTTGATATGAGCAAAGGCTACACTGCTGATCCTGAAAACTATGACAAGGAATCAAACAATCAGGGATTAATCATCTACACGCGCGAGAGCGGTCGCCTCGCAGACCATCCAATCACGCGAGGACGCAATGCGTCCGAGCGGATCAATCGCATCATCGCGTTCACCGGCCAATCGCTGAAAGGGCTCTGCTGACAGCATCGCGTTTATGAAGTTGGCGGCCTCAGCCATTGACCAGTTTCCGAAACCCGGAGGCGAGCGGGAAAAACCGGATGTTTCGGCTGCGGGCCGCGCGCAAGGCATTGCAATGAAGTAGGCCGTGGGCGCGTCGTTATGCTTGGCGAAGCGGCGATGCTTTCGGCTCAAGTAATCAAGCGACCGAATCAACCTGACTTTCGCATGGGAATGAATGTTTCGGGGATAGACAATCGTCAATTTGTGCTCAACACTATGCACTGGCTTTCTCACTTGCTTTAACTTGCAATAAAACAAATCGCACTAATCATTAGTAAGGAGCTATTAAGATGGCTGACAGAAAGAGCCTTGTTCCAGGCTCGCTCGAAGGGCTCGATGCGCCGGATGAAATTCGAGCGTGCATCTCTGACCTATGCAAAGAACTCTACGCGGCGGCGGGCGCGAATCTTCGAGGGCTTATACTTTATGGAGGGCTGGCGCGCGGTCGTTATCGTCCCGGCAAAAGCGACATAAATCTGGTCGTGTTGCTCGACGATACGTCAACCGAATCGCTCTCGGCAATCGCTCCCTCGCTTCGCGCGGCGTGGCGAGCGGTCAGAGTCGAGCCTTTCATCATCAACGCTTCAGAGGCCGGGCGACTTGCAGAAACTTTCCCGACCAAGCTGCTCGACATTCAAACTCATCACATCGTCTTGATGGGCGAAGATCCATTCAGTGGGATTAATGTTTCGCGCAAGCTCATACGTTTGCGCATAGAGCAAAGCCTGACGAATCTCGCGCTTCGACTGCGGCGGCGCTACATTTCAATTTTTGATGACCCGCGCTCGCTCGCAATGACGCTTGCGGAACAGGCGGTGCCGCTCAAGGTCGAGCTTGCGGCATTGTTGCAACTGGCGGGAAAAGATGAGCCGTCAGAATCCACATCGGCAGCCGTCTTAGAATCAGCAGCCGCAGAGTTCGATCTTGATCGCGAAGCTCTTTTGTTGATGGCTGCGCTTCGTCGTGACGCCAGTCCGCCGGAAAATTTACCGGCGCTTTATAACCGCGCGCTCGCGACCATTGCACGCGCGGCAGAAATTGTCTCTCGTATGGAGTGAGGCGAAATGAATCCTCTTGAACTGACCGGCCCGGTGTTTTTGATTCTCTATATCATCGTTATGGCTGCCGCCTGTTTCTTAGCTTACTTTCTCCGGCAAAAGGCTGCGCGCTCTGAGATGGCATTCAATCCGCGCAAAGCGAGCTTGGATGCTTACGAAGCAGCTTACTTGAGCGGCGGCGCGAAACTCGCAACTGCCACGGCCATCGCCACTCTTGTTCAGAGCAAAGCGTTGCGGTTGTCATTCGTTGATAACACGCTTTCATCAATCGCAAGCCTGCCTCGCGGCTCTCATCCGTTCGAGCAAGCAGTCCACACGGCTGTCGCATCGGGCGAAGCCAGAACGATTAAAAGCATTGAAACAAAAACTGCCTCAGCCACCGATCAGATGGCAGCGCGGTTGAAAGCATTAGGACTGGTTATCGGTGATCAGCAGATGGCGACGGCGCGTATCTTGCCGGTCGTTGTAATGGCGATGGTTCTGCTTTTCGGTGTGATGAAGATTTTTATTGGCCTGTCGCGCGGTCGCCCTATCAGCTTTTTATTCATCTTGTGTCTGCTGACGGCTTTCATCGCTTACCGACTCTACAAATCGCCGCCCTTTCGCACGCAGCTTGGTGACAGAGCTCTCGAACAACTTCAGAGCTTAAACGCGGCACTGCAAACCACGGCGAAAGCGCAACCGCAATCGCTCGCGGCAGGAGATGTCGCCATGGCGATGGCGTTGTTTGGAATGAGCGAAGTAGCATTCACAGATCAATCATGGTCTGAGCTGAAGAAACAGATGTTCCCGCCTCCCTCCGTTTCAAGTGGTAGCTCCGCTTCAAGCGGCGGCTCATCTTGCGGTAGTTCTTCTCTCGTGCTGGCGGAGGATGCGGCGGAGGCGGTTGCGGAGGTTGCGGCTCATGAAAAATTGCGCGCTCAATTTTGAAACCGGCATAGGTTGGCGGCCTGAGCTTGCGCTTTCAATTGCGCGCAACGCCGAGATTGATTTCGTTGAGGTCGTTGCTGAAAACATCTCGCCAGATCGGACACCTCTCGCGCTTGAGCAACTTGGCGAGCGAGGCGTTAAGATTGTGCCGCACGGCATATCGCTTTCTCTCGGCGGCGCAGAGCCGCCTTGCAGCAAACGGCTCTCGCAGCTTGCGCGACTTGCCGAAAGGCTCGACGCTCCGATGGTGAGCGAGCACCTAGCGTTTGTTCGCGCGGGAGGCATCGAGGCGGGTCATCTATTGCCGCTGCCGCGAACCCGCGAAGCGCTCGACGTGTTGGTTGAAAATATTACTGAAGCCAAACGAGCATTGCCCGTTCCGCTCGCGCTCGAAAATATAGCTACGCTGTTTGAATGGCCGCACGCGGAGATGGATGAAGCGACGTTTCTCGCCGAAGCGCTTCGGCGCACTGACACAATGTTGCTGCTTGATGTGTCGAACCTCTATGCGAACGCCCGCAACCATAAATGGGACGCGATAAAATTTCTCGACCGCTTGCCGCTTGACCGGCTCGCCTATGTTCACATTGCTGGCGGCATCACAAAAGCCGGGCTTTATCACGACACGCACGCGCACAAGATTCCGGCAGGCGCTTTGGACCTGCTCGAAGAACTTTGCGCGCGTGTTTGTATACCCGGCGTGATGCTCGAACGCGATGATCACTTTCCCGAAGAGGCAGAGCTTGCCCGAGAGATGTGCGCGATTGCCGAAGCTGGAAGGCGCGGCGCTTGTCGAAGAGAATCTGTCTATGCATATTGATGCGCGAAAAAAATTAGCAGCGGCGCAACTGGAACTCGTTCGCGCGCTCGTCGGTCGTGAGAGCGCGAGCGCAGAGTTTGATAGCTCGCGCATTCAAGCAACAGCAAACGCGTTGATGCTCAAGCGCGCGCGCTCAGTGGCTCACGCATGGCCTGAGCTTGCTCGCTCGCTCGGCGCGGCGTTCGATGAACGATTCGCGCAGTACGGCGAATCGCACCCAATCGCGCAAGAAGGCAGTCCGCAGGCAGACGGCAGGGCATTCGCTCGCGCGCTTCGTCGCGCAGGCACGCTCGCGGATGAAGCTTTGCTTGAAACCCTTCGGTTTGATCTTCGCTACCGTGTCAGAAGCGAGAAAGTGACGACGCGGCGAGGTTTTTCATTTGGCGCGGGCGTGCTCAAACAATCGTTTCGATTTGTCGTCGCCTTTCGTCTGCCGCTGTTAGGCGAGCGATGGATTAACATTTCACTCAAGATTCTTTGAAACACTACGCATTGTAGAGCGTGTAACAACCTGCTCGAACAATTGATACAGTACCGCGAGCGGTAGCGAGCGAGTCAATTTATGATGGCCAATGCAACTCGCTTACTGCATCTCGTTACGGTGGTTATACATGCGCTAGTTGTGGTATTATTTCATTTGGTTGCGTTTGCCCCAGAACGCACAAGCCGACGTTCAAATCGGATTCAATCTTATGGCTGAATATGTTTGCCGCATAGGCACTCCCACAGGCGAGATTGTGACTCGCACTATCGAAGCCGCTGCGGAGCGCGAGCTTCGAGTGAAGCTCGAACGCGAAGGCTTTCGAATCTTTTCAATCGCTGCGCCGGGCGGAAAAAGCGTTCGCCGCGCGATGGGCGGCGAGTCGCGCGGGCGCAAGATAAAGACCGAAGATTTCCTGCTATTCAATCAGCAGTTATCGGCGCTGCTGCGCGCGGGTCTTCCCATACTTCAAGCGATTGGAATACTTCGTAAGCGCGTGGCGAACGAGCA
Source organism: Blastocatellia bacterium (assembly GCA_963726785.1). Taxonomy (GTDB): domain Bacteria; phylum Acidobacteriota; class Blastocatellia; order UBA7656; family UBA7656; genus DATEKX01. The sequence continues at coordinate 164,563 of CAVSDJ010000010.1, read as the reverse complement.
GTTGAGACTGCTGCTTGAGAACGTCGAAGATAAAGTTCGCGCGGGACATGCGCTATCACAAGCATTCGCCTCTCAGGGCGACGCTTTTCCGCGAATCTACGTCGCTTCGATACTGGCGGGCGAACGATCAGGCTCGCTCGACGAAGTTTTGCTTCGATACGTGAGCTATCAGAAAACCATCACCGAGGCGCGGCGCAAAATCAAAAAATCGCTGACCTATCCGGCTGTGTTGTTGAGCGCTTCGATCATTCTGGTTATGGTGCTTTCGACCTTCGTCATACCGCAGTTCATGAAATTATATGAAGGCGTGGGCAACGATACGCTGCCGACCATAACGATTATGGTTGTCAGCATTGCCGAATTCATCAGCAGTAATCTCATCTGGCTTTTGCCCACGATTGCGGCTGCCACCATCTTTATTGTCCTCTGGCGGCGCACGCCGAACGGGCGACTCACAGTTGATCGCTGGATATTAAAACTGCCCATCGCGGGCGAAACCGTTCGCATGCTGACCACGACGCAATTCACGCGCAGTCTGGCTACGCTGCTTGCGGGCGGAATCACTTTGCCTGAATCGGTCGAGATTGCGAGCGAATCAATTACGAATCGCGGCCTCAGAGAAGCAAGCAGCGGCGTACTTGCCGGCATACGCGAAGGGCGACCATTTACCGATAGCCTCGCGGACGCCGGTTGGGTCTCTGAACTTGCTATCGATATGATAGGCGTGGGCGAGCGTTCGGGCGCGCTGCGCGAGATGTTGGATGAAGTAGCTAATTTCTACGACTCGGAAGTTGACGTGCGGCTCAACACGATAACGACTTTTATCGAGCCTGTGATACTGATCTTCATGGGGAGCCTGGTGATGACGATACTGCTTGCGATGTACCTGCCGCTGTTCAACATGATCGGCAATCTCAGCGGAGGGCGCGGTTGAGCGCAATGGAGAAGTAATGGCTGAAACAATCGAACAGGGTGAGAATCAAGATAAGATAGTTTCGAGCACGATGACTGCGCCTCCCGAAACGGCAGCCGAGCGCAAGCCGTCGGAGATGTCGCAGGAAGAGATAGCTTCGCGCGAAAAAGCGCGCCGCTACCGTCTGCGTTACATCGATCTCCGCACGGAAGAGCCTGCCTATAATCTTATTCACGAGCTTCCGGTCGAGTTGATGGTTCACCACTGCTTTGTTCCTATGAACCGCGAAGGCAATGTGCTTTATGTGGCGATGGCTGATCCGACCAACCTCGAAGTGATTGATGAAATCGAAGCGCAGCTTCATGTACGATTGAAACCGGCGGTTGCCACGCAGACGGCTGTCGAAGAAGCTCTCAAGCGAGGCGACACGGCTGCGCGCGTACTTCAAGACGCCACGGCTGGCTTTCGATCAGAGCACATGGCTTTGGTGCGCGAGACGGATCAGGGCGAAGAGGTGCTCGACCTTGATCGTTTGACCGGCGACGACGAGATGTCGCCGATCATCAAGCTGGTCTATACAGTCGTGTTGAACGCGCTCGAACGGCGAGCCTCCGATATTCACATCGAGACGCGAGACTCGGATGTAATAGTCAAGTACCGCATTGACGGCGCGCTATATCGCGCGGCTGATCCGATTGACATCAATCATCATCAAACAATCGTGCAGCGCATCAAGGTCATGAGCGAACTCGACATAGCCGAGCGGCGCGTGCCTCAAGACGGCAGGTTCCGAATAATCCTGCGCGGGCGCAAGATTGACTTCCGCGTTTCGATCATGCCCGCGATACACGGCGAGAACGTAGTCATTCGTATTCTCGACAAAGAGCAGATCAACGAAGAGTTCCGCGACCTCAATCTGAACGTGGTGGGATTCGCCCCGCAGGATTTGAAAAAGTTTCGCAAGTTCATCGCAGAGCCTTACGGCATGGTGCTGGTAACGGGGCCAACGGGTTCGGGTAAAACGACCACGCTCTATGGCGCGCTAAACGAGATCAAGAACGAAGAAGACAAGATCATCACCATCGAAGACCCTGTCGAATATCAGCTTCAAGGCATCACGCAGATTCCCGTCAATGAGAAGAAGGGGCTGACGTTCGCTCGCGGCCTTCGCAGCATACTGCGCCACGACCCGGACAAGATAATGGTCGGTGAAATCCGCGACTCCGAGACCGCGCAGATAGCCATTCAGTCTGCGCTGACGGGCCACCTGGTATTCACGACCGTTCACGCCAACAACGTCATTGACGTTATTGGCCGATTCCTCAACATGGGAGTCGAGCCTTATAACTTCGTTTCGTCTTTGAACTGCGTGCTGGCTCAAAGGCTCGTCAGAATGCTTTGCACACATTGCAAGCGCCGTCATCAGCCGACCGATCTTGAATTAACCGAATCGGGGTTGAACCCGGATAAATATCGCAGTGAGATTTTTTACGCTTCGGTCGGCTGCGAAGTGTGCAATTTTACAGGCTACAGAGGCCGCACGGCGATACACGAACTGCTTAATGTGACGGACGGTATACGCGAGATCATACTTGAGCGGCGGCCCGGCTCCGAAGTGCGCCGCACCGCAAGAGCAGAAGGGTTGACGAGCCTTCGCGAATCCGCAATTGCGAAGTGCTTTTTAGGCGTGACCACGCTGCACGAGATCAATCGCGTCACGTTCGTCGAGTGATGGAATAAATGCCGAAAGTATGTTTATTTTGAAACCGAAGCGTGGTAGAGTAGTTTAACCAAGCAGACACTCTTAAGGTACGAATCGCGGTAGTGAAGCCCTCAAAGGGGTTAGGCTGGCGATCAAGCCGCCAGCCGGTTTTCAAGGGTGCATTTTACAGGTGGGAAAATCCATAATCGAGGTGTTTTGTTATGGCAAGCAATAAGCTGAAGATTCGACAGGTGGTAGCGCTGGCGTTAATGCTGATGATGATGACGCCGGTCGCCACGCTGGCAGGTGATGGCAAGAAGCATTTCAAACAAGGGCTGAAGTACGAAGAGAATCAGCAATGGGACAAAGCCGCTGAGCAATTCGCACTGGCCGCTGCTGAAAAGCCATCCAACGTCGAATATCAACTCCATCTTCAGCGCGCCCTTTTAAGCGCCGGAATCATGCTGGTCAAGCGCGGCGACAACCTTGCCGAACAAAGGGATTTCAATGCTGCATATGAAGCTTATCGTCAGGCTTACGCTTATGATCCTACGAACGAGCTTGCGCTGATTAAAGCGCGCCGCATGCTTGAAGCGCAGGGCCTTCCGACCGACAATCTGCCTACGGGAGGTGATCCAGCCGGGCCGAGCCTAAGACCGAAATCCAACGCCAACGACCCGAACGTGCAGGCAAAGTACACGCCGGGCGGAAACACAGTGAGGGCGCAACTGCCCGGCATACCGGGACGCCGCTTCACCAAAATCGACGTCATATTTCGCGATACGGCGCTGCTCATAGCAATCGAACAACTCGCGCAGTCGATGAAGCTCAATGTCATGTTCGATCAACAGGTCGTCAACATGATGAGGTCGGCAAAGGTGACGGTCGAATTGCGCGACGTGACTCATCCGAAAGCGCTCGAAATGCTGCTCAAGACTAATAACCTGATGTATGCGCAGATAGACTCGCGCACAATCGTGATTGCCAGCGACAACCCGCAATCACGCATGAAATTCGAGCCATATTCAGTACGCACTTTCTACATCAAGAACGCAGACCTTCAAGACGTGCGCGCCGCCATTCAAGGGACGTTGCCGCAAACGAAATCAATCACACCTGTCAAACAACTCAATGCGCTCATCATACGCGATACTCCGGCCAATCTTGAATTGATAGATCAGGTGATTGATTCGCTGGACAAGAGCAAAGCTGAAGTGCTCGTAGACGTTAACATTTATGAAGTCACGCGCGACGACCTGTTGCAGCTTGGTAATCAATTTAACATTCCAGACGGGTCACAAAACTCAGGGCCTCCGCTCGGAGGTATCGGGCTGCAAGGAGGAATACTGGGCAAATTCCCGCGCACGCTTACAGGCCCATTCGCTTTCGCCCTCGGACTTCCTACAAGCACGATCAGTTTCTTCCAGAACAAGGGTAAATCCAAGCTGCTTGCGTCTACTCAAGTTCACGTAGTTGACAACGAGCAGAACACCATACGCATAGGCCAGAGAGTTCCCATACAAACTGCTTCGTTCTTCCCGACAGGATTTGTCGGCGGCAACGCCGGTGGTACTTCCAACACTGCTGGCACTACCAATCAACAGAACGGCGTGAATCCTTTCTTTAACAACAGCGGAGCTTTCCCTCAGATTCAGTATGAAAACGTTGGTCTTAATATTGACATCACGCCGAACGTTTATGAAGACGAAGTGCAGATGAAGATGAAAATAGAATCTTCGTCTGTTGATAATCCCAACTCGCTGACGCCGATATTCAGCCAGAAACAGATGAGTTCGGTTGCCCGCATCAAAGACGGGCAGACGACATTGATTGCCGGTGTCAGCCAGAATAATGAGGCGAAGAGCGTCAGGGGCTTGCCGCTGATCGGATTGATTCCGATTCTGGGACGCTTCTTTGCGACGCCGGGAACGACGAATCGGCAAAGCGACGTTATCATAACAGTGACGCCTCACATTCTGCGCCGCGCGGACATACGCGAGGAAGATCATCTGGCAAAAGCGTCCGGCGACGGAATCAATCCGAACAACCAGATGAAGATTGAGCAGATTCTCTATATAGCCGATCTACAGGACGCAGAGCAGAACCAGATAGCCGGGAGCGGAGCGCCTGCCAATCCGGTTGCGCCAGAGACAAAGCCTGCCGTGCAGCCGCCCAATCCGCCGCCGAGCACAGGCACGATTGTGAATACCAGTTCTCCCGGAGTCGTTGTGCAGCCTGTGCCAACAACGGCCAGACCCAACATTCAACGCATGAGTGTAGACAAGCCGGGCGCTTCCATACCGAAACAGGACGATCAGCAAACCACTCAAGGTAAACAGCCCGCTAACCGCCTGGACGATGATGACGACGATGACGACGACGAGGAGGAAGAACCACAAGCTGCTCAACAGAATAATCAGCAGCTATCGCCTGTCGTAGTGAGCGTGAGGGCTGCTACAGCCACAGCAACCAAAGGCCAAGACCTCTATGTTGCGATAATACTCAACGGCAGCACTGACATCTCGTCGGCACACATCTCGCTCAGTTATGACCCGAATGTTCTGGAAGCCAAGAGTGTGCGCGACAGCGGATTGATGCGCACGGGCGGCACTGCCGCAGATCTTCAGTTCACGGGCGAGGGCGGATTGCTGAACATTCAAATGGACAAGCCGCAAGGAGCAGGGGGCGCGCCGCCGCGCGGGCAATTGTGCCTGATCGTCTTTACGGTGAAGAATGCCGGTCAATCCCCGTTGACGATAAACGAGCAGCAGTCGTTCTTCCGAACTCCGAGCGGGCAGATGCTCCCGATCAAGGTTCAGTCGGCGGTGGTTGAAGCGAAGTAGTTCTATTGCAGATTGCGGATTTATCAGTCATGAAGCGCTCTCGATTTGGAATTAATGGTTTCGGAAAAGAAGGCTGGAAAACAGAAGTGGCTTCTAAGATTCGCAATCTGCAATCTGGTTTCACTCTCCTTGAAATCATTATAGTCATACTGATTCTGTCGGTGCTTACGGCTGCGGCAGTGCCGATGGTGCGAAATTCCGTCAAGCGAGAACGCGAAATCGAGTTAAGACTCGCGCTGCGCCAGTTGCGTCAGGCGATAGACCGCTACAAAGAATTCCACGACAGATCCAACGGCACGGCAATACCGATTGAGTGGAAAACTCAAAGCGGTTATCCGAAAGGCGACAATAACCTTGAGATACTGGTCGAAGGCTTCATCCCGGCTAACGTTGTAGGTACGAGCGGCAACAAGATGAAATTCCTTCGCCGGATTCCGCTTGATCCGATGACAGGCAAAGCTGAATGGGGGTTGAGGGCTTACAAAGACAAGCCCGATTCCACTTCGTGGGGCGGCGATGACGTATTCGATGTTTATACCAAGAGCGACGGCATAGCGCTTAACGGGACGCGGTATAAAGATTGGTAGTTTCGGATTGAAGCATTATGAATTTTCAGCAACACAAAAGTAGCGTAACCTGTACAGGCACGAGCGGCGAGCGCGGCTTTACTCTCCTGGAGATGGTGATGGTGATGACCATCATAGTCATTCTTGCGACGGTCGGTGTAGTCTCGTATCAACATATTCAGTTGAAAGCTAAAGAAGAGGTTTTGAAACAAGACCTCAAGACAATGCGAAAGCTGATAGACGAGTATCAAGCAGACAAAGAGATGTTGCCGAAAGTGCTCGAAGACCTTGTCACCGCCGGGTATATGCGCGATGTTCCGGTTGATCCCATCACGGGCGGTAAAGACTGGGAAGAGGAACAGGGCGAAGACACTGTATCGCGCGATGGCGGGCAGGGACTCGTTGATGTTCACAGCAGCGCACAAGGCACGGCCAGCGACGGCACTCCGTATAGTGAGTATTAAGAAAGGATGAATGATGAATGATGAGCGATGAATGATGATTTGGAATCCGTTGTCATCTATTCCAAATCATCATTCATCATTCATCATTCATCATTTTTATTTAATGTCATCATTACAAAGGTACTTGCTTGCACCGAAAGCGCCAAATACGGCAGCCGGGTTTATAGACGATTATTTTGCGGTAGTTGATCTTCGACGAGGGCGACGTGGTTTTTCGCTCACATCAAGCGCGGTTACTCAATTGCCTCCCGGCATTATCGCTCAATCGTTTGATGAGCCTAACATTCAAAATCCAGAAGAGCTGATCGAAATCGTTTTGCAGACGGCGCAGGCAGCCGGGCTTTCAAAGAAGAAGCGATGGTCGGTAGCCTTGCCTGACACCTCTGCGCGCAGTCTTGTCATCACGCTTGAGAGCAAACCCGGCAGCAGCCGTGAACTGGATGAAATTCTGAATTGGAAAATCGAGCGCGTCGTTGCAGTGCCTATCTCAGAGCTTCGTCTGTCGCATCAGAAGATAAGCCCTGCGGCAGGACAGGAACGTTACCTGGTGACGGCTGCGCGCGATGAAGTGTTATCGCAGTACGAGTCCATATTTGAGAGCATCGGCTGGAGCGCCGGTCTCATGCTGCCAAGACACCTTGGCGAAGCGCAATGGCTGGTGTGGGACACTACGCCGGGCGATAAGATGCTTATTTCGGCAACCCGAACCGGCTTCACGTCACTCGTAGTGCGAAATGGCGAACCTGTGCTTGTACGCAGGTATGCCTGCGACGCCGAATCTATAGCAGACGAACTTCATCGCTTTGCGCTCTATTATCGTGACCGCCTGGCAAACAGCAGCGCGACGGAGGGACTGGCAGGACTACTGGTTTTAGGCGATATTGACCGCGAAGAAGCGCGACGCGCTGTGATCGATGCAACTGAAAGCGACCCGCGCCCGCTCAACCCTTCGGAATTTGGCTTCGACCTGTCTGGCGAAGCGATCCGCTTCGAGCACCTGGCAGGCGCAGCAGGGCTTGCGACAATCGCCTGGCAATAGTTGCATGAATGATCCAGCCATGTGACAAACTTGTCATATGGCTGGATAGCATTCACACTTGTTATCTTTATCGGCAAAGACTAACGACGACCGCCCTTCTCGCCGCCTTTTCGACTCGATTCGTGGCTTTCTTTCTTGCCGCGCCCGCTGCCCGATTTTTTGCCACCGCCTGATTCTTTATTGACCGTAGCCCACGCGCGGCGTGCGGCTTCATCTTCGGACACGCCGCGCTTCTCGTATCCTTCTTCAATGTGCTCGGCCTGACGCTTTTGCTTATCCGTATAAGCTCCTTTGTCTCCTTTTGGCATTGCATTCCTCCCTGGCTTGAAATCGGCTGTGGAAGCCACTTTCAAGCATTTGACTGCGCTCTCCTGTTCTAATTGAGTGCGCATAAGGCATTGGGTTCATCTAAACACGAAGACCAAGTCGTCCCATGAAAGTTTCAACGCAACTTCGATTCTCTTTCGAGAAAACGCTTGTAAACTTACGCCACAATAGCCAATCTCTGTGTTCGGCGTGTAGCAACATCTATAGGAACGCTGCTTGCTACATTATTGTAGGTAATGGTTTGCGAAAAGGCCTTTGGGCCTATGATTATCAACCTAACGAACAAAGGAGAGTTCTATGTCAGCAAACAAAGATAAGGATCAAGAAAACAAACAGGGTGGCCAGGGCGGTCAGCAAGGCGGCCAACAGGGCGGTCAAGGCGGACAGCAGGGCGGCCAACAAGGCGGTCAGGGTGGTCAAGGCGGACAGCAGGGCGGCCAGCAAGGCGGCAAGGGCGGTCAGCAGGGTGGCCGCTAAATAAGGTAAGCCTAAAAACAGGTAAAGGCAATAGTGGAGAAAAGCTCGGCATGCGCTTGATGCCTATCTCCACTATTGCCTCTACCTGTTTTTAGGCTTACCGCTCCAGATTTTTGTAGAGCTAGATGGAGTGATCGTTCCTTCGGTCGCAACGCCGTACATCTCAATCGCCAGATTGAATTTTTTCTTCGACACTATTCCGATTAATAATCGCGCCTGAGCAGTTTCGCCCGGCGAAAGAATATTATCGTCTCCAACATCAATTGACATGCGAGCGCCAACGGAAGGCTCGGTCTTCGGGTCGCGATTGAGAAGAACGTTGCCTCGATTGAGGTCGGCAACGCGCAGGAAAGGATTCGCTATAGGAATCGAGCCTCGATTAGTCAGACTGATATTTACTACAAATCTTAGCGCCCCGCTTGCGGGATTATCAGAAGCGGTGTCCGACCAATTCACGCTCATCTTTTCAGAGGAGAGAAATTTTATGTCAACCCCTGAACCGACGTTTGCGCCAATGGTAAAATCAGCCTGACTGTCTCCGGTTAATGCGTTGCCGAAAATGCCTTCGATTGCCAGCAGGCGAATGCGTGCGCGAGTCGTTGATACTCGCGGAAGTGTGAGCAGGTATTTTTCAACATTGCCCGGCAACTCTTCGACTATACGTTCGTAGTTTGCGCCGCCATCGGTCGAAAGATAAAGCTCCTGTCGCACGGGAATAAATCCTGATTCTTTCGGCACTGTCCACGTGATATTAAAAGTTTCGCCGCCAATCAACCGTTCGCCACCTACAGGCGAAGCGACAAACACGTCCGGGAAGTCGCCGCTGAAAGTTGGCGCAAAGATATGCAGGTTATCCGTGCCGCCGTCTGTTCCCGCTTTGTTCGAATCTTCGTAATTTTTCCAATGGCCCGTGCCTGTCGCGTAGTCTGCGATAGAATCAGGCGCGGCATCCAGATTGAGCCCGCCCTTATCGGTTGCCGCGACTGCAAGCCGCCACGCGCTGGTTTCGTTTCCGTCTTGCGTTATTATAGTCTCGCCTACCCAGGTGTCGTTTTCGTAAACAGTCTTTTGCCATCCTGCATTCGCCTGCGAAGTCACGAGAGTCAATTCGTCTGTTCGCCCGTCGCGACCGAGCGTCGCTCTCGCAGGCAGAGACGTATTCATTGATTTCGAGAACTGCAAGACCACCTGCAATTGGCCCGGCTCAATGCCTGGGAATCGCGTGTCAAATACTAACTGCCGCTCGGTTGTTGTCGGCTCGGCAGGTTCTATCCATCGCGCGGAGTAGATCAGTTTCGAGAAGGTGCCGTCCGAACCCATGCTGTAGGCTTTGACCGATTCGAGAAATGGCGGCCCTGCTGCCCAGTTGAGAATCGTTCGCGCGCCCGCCCAGTTTTCCGCGTTTACGCCAGCTATCTGTTCTTCTGGCAAATCGAAACTACAGCAAGTTGGGCGCATCTCTACGACGAGCGGCACAGCAACTTTGTTCACGCCGTAAGCATAGTCAGACGACGTGCCTGTCGTAATGTAGAGATCAAAGGCCGCTTGAGGCGTGTAGATTTTATTATTGACGCTTTTAATCTCCTTGCTCATTTTCTGGGCAAGGTCCGCGAGCATCGCGTTGTCGGGCGCAGAGCCTCGCTGGTAGCCCCACGGATAAAGAATCAACTGACTGTAATTATGATAATCAAGCTCTGCCCGGAAATTTCGATGAGGATCATCTACGAGCGATTTAATAGCTTTTACTTCCGGCTCGCTATCAGGTTCCGGCCCGCGATAAGTCTCAAGGTTTTTCGGATCATCGCTCGCTCCAACGTCGTCATTGATACAGCCCTTATCGGAAGAGCAATAGTCCTCGCAGGCATCATCACCACGCAGTCGCCATTGGAAATCGTAGTTGCGATTGAGGTCTACGCCCACGTTTGAAACACAGCCGCTGACTGATATAGGCCTGCGATTTTTCCTCCACAACTTGTCGCCCGATCCCGGCCCGCCGGGCGCAGTCTGACTGAAGACAAAACCATCGGGATTGACTATGGGAACAATCCAGATTTGCAGACGATCCACCATGTATTTGATCGAGGTATCGGTCGCATAACCGTTGACGAGTTGATTCGCGAAATGAACAGGCGTCTCGACTGAAATCCACTCGCGCGCATGATGACATCCCGTGATGAGCACATCCGGTTTGCTCGACTCGTCCGCGGAAGCGCCGCTTGTGATTTTCAGCGCGAAGATGTCGCGGCCTTCATAGCTCTCGCCAAGCTTGACGTAGCGAGCGATATCGGGATGCGAGCTGGCAAGCGCTTTGAATTCGTCAACGGTTTCCTGATATGTGTGATAGTGATCACCCGCGAGCGTGACCATTCCGCCCGGTTGCCCCGTCTTCGCGCGCAGCTCCCCGTCAAAGCTCTTACCGGAAAACAGGCGCGGCGCGACCGACGAAAATTCTTCGGTCGTGTAGAACCCTGCGACACGATAACCACGCTGCGCGTACTGCTCCTGAATGTGCGCGTTGATCGAAGAAGGCGAACCGTCGCTTAAAAATATATCGAGATAAGCGATGAGCGAACCTTCGCGCATCAAGATGTTCTCGCGGTCGCCGAACCAATCGGAGTACCCCGCAGCAGGCTTGTTTCGATTCGCAAGATCGATGACAGCGATTCGCACCTGCGAAGATTCACGCGCACGCTCGGATTGATATTCGGGAGTGATTGCGCTGGCAAGCGCATCGCCGCCCGCGCGCGCGCGTTGCCAATCGGCTACCGAATCATAAATGATCGCGGCGTTCAGGCCCTCGCTGCGGAAACGCTCGACCAGGTAAGGCGATGCGGCGGCGATTGTTTCGCTGTCGCCCGTCTTCCAGATGGTGAGTTCGAGGCCGCTTGAATTTGCTATGCGCAGAACTTCGTCAGGCGTCGCGTTGATGCGAGCGATTTGAGGTATGAATTCTTTGCGAGCAAGTTCCAATTGCACGTTACGATACTTGCTCCACGCTTGTTTTTTAAATTGAGGGTTTGGATTCTTGAGCGCCGCGCGCCATACGTCGAGCGCGCCCGGCTCATCAAGCGACTCAAGCGCCGTCAAAGCATCTTCAAATTCGGCTGCGCTCGCGCTCGCGAGCCGCGATTTCAGAGTCGCCTGTTTCGCTGTGCGACTGGCGTCTTTGGACATTACCTGCTGCCGCGCGCGAGACGAATAAGCGGAAACTTGCGCGCGTGGAAATGCGCTTGCGATCAGCAAGGTGAGGGCAACAAGAATAATCGAGGCTATCGCCAGGCGGTGTGGCGAAACGGTATTCAGATATTTTCTCTTCGCTTTAATATCGAATGGATTTATCAAAAGTCCCTCACACGTTCAAGACTTTTGCAATGTAGCACAAGGGAAGCGGCTTATGCTACTGCCGGGGCAATCGGTTAAAAGATGAAGGGGGTGAAAAGAGCCACGGCGTGGGAGCTATCCGTGGCTCTTAAGTGAGACTTAAAAAGCCTGTCGCTGTTTAGGGCTTGCGACCGCGCTTCGCCGGTTTTTCCGCTTCGACTTTGAACTGCTCTTTGATCGCTACGATTGTGTTCTTGGCGTCGGCGACTCGCTTATCGGTTGCAGGCGCTTTATCAACAAAGTCGGCAAGGGCGTTGACAGATTCCTGCGGGTTAGTAGCAAGAAGCGCAAGCCCTATGTTGAACAGAGCGTCAAGGTTTTTCGGATCAGCAGCCAGCACTTTTCTATACCCTGCAACAGCGTCTTCGGTTCGGTCGGCAAAGCGATATAAATCGGCCTTGGCGAGATCCCACTTCACAGCGTTAGTGGGGTCTATCGCCTGAACTTTGTCCAATGATTTGACGGAATCGTCAACTATGTCATTGACCCTATAGATTTCGATCAGCACTTTGGCATCCTTAGCCAAAATGTTGTAGTACATGATCAACTCATTGTTTATGTTAGGCTCTTCCGTCGCAGTCGAAGCAAGTTCGATTGCTTTTTTTATGGCCTTCAATGATTCCTCAAAGTGAGACTTGGCTCCGGCTTTGTCTTTCTTGACTGAGTACAGATCTGCCCCTATCTGATAATGCGTTTCTGCGATCTGAGCATTGGCCTTGTACGCCACTTCAAGAAGGGCCTTGTGCTTTGAGATATCAACAGCAGCGGCCTGCTGCAATTCGGCGAGCGCGCCTTCAAAATTACTGGCTTTCTGAAGTTCGACTCCCTTTACGAAATGATCTCTGGCTAAATCGAAATTGGCCTGAAGTTCTTTGCCCTCTTTGAGCTTGGCTTCGTTCTCTTTGGCTAAAGCTTCCGCTTTTGCCTTATCGGCAGCCGATGGGGCTCTCGTTGCTGCCGGATTAGCCGCTCCGCCGCCTCCGCCCTTCATAAACGCCTGAACCTGCTCAAGCGTGTAGGTGCTGCCGTCTCCGGGGCTTGAAGTAAAATCCAAGACTCCATTGGCAAGCTGGCTTACACGAACACTGCCCAGGTAAGTGGGCTGCATCCCAGGCCCTGAAACGACAAACAGGTACATGCCCTGAATGGGCAAACCGAGCCGGATATAGTGGCCGTTCTTGTCCGTCTTGACATCCCAGTGGCCTTTTATATCCATGCGATAAATGTCTATCAACGCGCCGGGGACTGGTTTCGTCGTGCCGTCGGCGTCTTTGATCTTAACGTTCCCTTCAACCTGCGAGGTCTGGGCGCTCGCAATGACCGATAGCAGCATCATAAGCGCGCTGAGACCGACAACTCTTTTTACAATTGTACTGAACATGGAATTCCCTCCATAGAATCTGATGGGCAATCTGCCGACCGCGCGAAATCTTCGCCGACATAGGATGCCGCAAGCTTTGCACCAGTTGGCATAGAATCAATAAACATTCCCGCGTTTAATGAATCGACAATCAAACTATTACGTATGTCGAAAGTGTATCTCAGGCTATAGCCAGTGTCAACGCAACAACCATTGTAAATTGATGCCGCTAGAACTATCACAGGCCATCCTTTAGCTATGCCTGTGGCGCATACTGCTCGACCCAATTTCTCCGATAAGAATTGATCTCCTTGCGTCATACAGAGATTACTCAGACATCAATATAGAAGTTGAAAGGCTGTTGACTGATATGATATTGTCCCTGCTCATCCAAAGTAGGGGTTTTTTGTAGGATTAAAGCCTCAATTTTTTGGAATCGGGTCAAAATGACTAGAGCAAAGCCCTTCTAGCAGCGGATGTGTCATTAAGCCGCGCCCTGATTGCAAGCTTTTTCAAGGTGTGTGTCAAAAGCTGATTTATTTGATTCGAGATGTTTTGTTGCCCGAAGTTTGTTGAAAGCTATTTGCAGAAATGATGAAAGTTAATCAAAAAAGAGCGACACACCCGAAAGGGGAATATCAATTGCTCTTAACCTATGTACACCTTTGCACAGGCTCTTGAGCTGGCCCGAGCCACACAAAGGTTGCTTGATTCCAAGTTAGCTCCTATGAAAACAACAAGCAGGCTTAAAATTTATCTCCGCGAATTTAAGTTTCTGGCCAAAGGTGTCTTATCGACAAAGCATCCCATCTTGGCTCACATCGTCCCCATGCGACGGTGCAATCTCGCCTGCACATACTGCAACGAGTATGATGATTTCTCCAAACCCGTTCCGCTCGAAGTGATGTTCAAACGTCTGGACAAACTCGCCGAACTGGGGACGACGGCTATCATCATCAGTGGCGGCGAGCCGTTGATGCACCCGAAGATTGACAAGATCATCGCAAGGATTCGCCATCATAAAATGCTTGCCTGCATGATTACGAACGGTTATCTGCTGAGTCAGCAGAAAATCAAGCAACTCAACAAAGCCGGGCTTGAATACATGCAGATCAGCATAGACAACATCAACCCGGACGATGTCTCGAAGAAGAGTTTGAAGGTTCTGGACAAAAAGCTCGTGTGGCTATCAGAGATGGCCCGCTTTCGCGTCAACATCAATTCGGTGATCGGCGGCGGCATCAAGACGCCCGAAGATGCGCTCACAATTGGAGAGCGCGCTGTCGAGCTGGGATTTTCAACATCGCTCGGCATAATTCACGACGGTCTTGGAACGCTCAAGCCGCTCGCAGGAATAGAACGCGAGATTTATACCAAGATGAAGAAGCTTGGCAAAAAAGGTCACACTCGTGTAAACCGATTCCAGGACAATCTCGCAGACGGCAAGCCGAACAACTGGCAATGCCGCGCGGGCGCTCGCTATCTCTACATCTGCGAAGACGGACTTGTGCACTATTGCTCGCAGCAGCGCGGCTATCCGGGAACCCCCATCGAGCAGTACACATTCGAGGACATACGCCGCGAGTACCTGACGAAGAAAGCCTGCGCGCCTTACTGCACGATAGCCTGCGTTCATCAGGTCGCCACATTCGATAACAAACGCGACCCTCAGACGCTTCCGGCCAAAGGTGCCGTCGAGCGCGAGTCTGTTCAAACTATAGGCAGGCTGTATCAAATCGAACAGACTGAATAGAAAAATGATTTGGAATATGCCCGATAGATTGGGCGAGGAATTAAATTGTTATTTGTATGTTTAAATGATAACGCGCACCGCTTACCGAAAGAGGTGTAATTCAACAACGGCGAAGTGTGGGGATGTTTCGAGAAGCTTCGCTTACGACGAGGAGAGAAGATATGCGTAAATCGATAAAGTACGTGGAGAAAGGATTGGCAGTAGCGGCTAATATTGCATGGCACGTGTACGAGCCGCTCAATCGCATCAAGCAGAATCCATCTTTCACGCCCAGGTGGTCTGACAAACCGCTGTTGAAATCTTATCAGAAGACCAAACCGCCTCTCGGTTGGCCTCGCACGACCGATAGCCTCTGCCCGAAGTGCGTGCCCGAAATTCGCCAGCAGATCATTGATGGCAAACTCCCGACAGAAATCCTGCTCAACGAAAAAGTGGGCGAGATCAAAGCCCAGATCATCGAGCGCGACGGCAAGATTCTCATGGTCAAAGACTGCGAGAAGCACGGCCACTTTGAAGATGTAATGTCAATTGACCCGGCCTTCTTCAAACATCTGGAAGAGATGTTTCCTGGCCGCGACATCCCTGCTCACAACGACGAGAAGCTGCATAATCACGGAACCAGCACCGTAAAGCATGGTCGGGGCTCAGTGCTCACGGTTGACCTGACGAACCGCTGCAATATGATGTGCGACCCGTGCTTTATGGACGCAAATCAGGTGGGATTTGTTCACGAGTTGAGTTGGGAAGACATCAAACAACTTCTCGACAACGCCATCACGATCAAGCCGCGCCGCCAGATGTCCGTTCAATTCTCAGGCGGCGAGCCTACGATGTCGCCCTACTTCCTCGATGCGGTTCGCTACGCGCGCAAGGTCGGCTATAACTCGGTTCAGGCGGCAACGAACGGAATCGAATTCGCCAAGAGTCCTGAGTTCGCTAAGGAAGCGGCTGAAGCGGGATTGCGTTACGCTTACCTGCAATTTGACGGCATAGGCAATGCCGCAAACGAGCATCGCAAGGTCGGCAACCTTTTCGACGTGAAGTTGCGCGCGATTGAAAACCTTCATGGCGCGGGCGTAGAGATCGTTCCCGTCACGACAATCGTCAACGGCATCAACAACGAGCAGGTCGGGCGCATCATCAAGTTCGCCCTCGATAATCCGAAGAAGATTTCGTTCCTTTCGTTCCAGCCCGTGTCGTTCACGGGGCGCGACGAAGAGATTACCGACGAACGACGCCACGCGCAGCGCTATACGCTCGCGCACATGGCGCACGACATAAAAAATCAAACGGGGCTTGGCGAGCCGACGCGCGACTGGTTCCCGATCTCGTTTATGAGCACATTCTCAGACTGGGCAGACCTGGTGCACGGGCCGGACAAAGACTGGGGACAACTCAGTTGCGGGTGCCACCCGAACTGCGGCATCGGCATGGCCTTGATGATTGACAAAGAGACGAAAGAGGCCGCGCCGGTCACAGCATTCCTCGACGCCGACCAGTTCGCCAAGGACTTGATGAAGGTCAATGATGCGGCGCGCGGCAAGAAGCTGACGCTGCTGGGCGCGGGACTCGCGCTGCTGCGCAACTATGATCCGTTCAAAGCGCCGACGCATTTCCGCATCAAAGACCTGATGATGAAGTTCGACAAGTCGTTCGGCGCATCGGGCAAAGATTACGGCAAGGTGGACGGCGCGCGAACTGTTGAAGATATTCAGAAGCGCCGCGCTGATCGTTGGAACTTCCTGTTCATCGCAGGCATGTGGTTTCAGGATTTGTTCAACTATGATTTCCGCCGCACGGAACAATGCATCATTCCTTACGCGACGCAGGAAGGCGAGATTTCATTCTGCGCCTATAACACTGGTGTAGGCTGGAGAAACATCATTGAGAAGATGCACATGACGGCTACGCTGACGAAATGGTATGAAGAGCATGGGCGTCATGAAATCTTCGCGGGTGGAAAGTCGGTTGAGCTTAGCAGCAAAGCGCACTCGCTCATCTTGAAGGACGAACTCGTCACCAACGAAGTCCAACACGATCTTGATGAGCTGGGCATAGCCAAGAATTCGCGCGAAGAAAAACAGCGCGCGCGAGCTACAGCGTTAGAGAACGAGCGCATGGCGAAACTCTATCGCCAGCACATATTGAAGGAAGAGGCGACGCCCGACACGCAGATCGTTCAACTCAAAATAAACAAGCCGAAGCAGGAAGTCACTCCTGCCGGATTCGGTGATTAATCACCGCCTCAACTGAAATGGAAAAGGCCGCCGGGTTAAATCGGCGGCCTTCGTTTTTTTTTAACTATAACCTCTATCAAGCCGAACTGGTCTCGGCGCAGTTGGTTTCGCTATACTAATCCTTGCTGCAAAGGTAACAGTTCTCAGGTTGCTTATTTCTATTGCTGTAAAATGTGCCCGAAAACATCTGCGAGGTAAATTTGTGTCACGAAAAATATTAGTCTGCATTCTGATTCTTTCATTCGCATTGGTCGTACAAGCCTTTCCTCGGCAAGACCAGAAAAAGAACGAGCCGTGGGATGTTGAAGCCGAGCAAGGCCCATGCACGCTCGTCGAGTTCGATACCGATGAAGGCACCTGGATGAGTTGCGATGTTTCGCCCGATGGCCAAACAATCGTCTTTGATCTGCTCGGCGATATATACAAAATGCCAATCAGCGGAGGCAAAGCCGAGTTGCTTTCCAGCGGCGTGTCGTGGGAAGTGCAGCCGCGCTTCAGTCCCGACGGAAAGCTTATTGCCTTCACATCAGACCGCGACGGCGGCGATAACATCTGGGTGATGGATTCGGACGGCAAGAATCGCCGCCAGGTTACGAAAGAAAATTATCGCCTTGTGAACTCTCCCGCATGGACGCCTGACGGGCAATACATTCTTGTTCGCAAGCACTTTGTCGATCAGCGTTCGCTCGGCGCAGGTGAAATCTGGATGTATCACGTGAACGGCGGCGGCACAGGTTTGCAGTTGACTGAAAAACCGAACTGGACTGCGAACGCCGGAGAGCCTGCGATTGATCCGCGTGGTCGCTTCGTTTATTTCGTTCAGAGCACGGCGTTCGATTACAACAAAAACGTCTACGGCTCGATTTACTGGATTGAGCGATACGACACGACGAACGCGCGGCGCTCTGTCTTCGTGCAGGCTTCCGGCGGCGCAATACGACCGGCAGTCTCGCCCGATGGCAAGTATCTTGCGTTCATTCGTCGCGATGGATTGAAGACAGTTCTCTTCCTGCGCGAGATCGAAAGCGGGCGCGAATGGCCTGTCTACGATGGGCTCTACGCGCGACCAGCAAGAGACATGGTCGGTCTACGGAACTTATCCCGGCTATGCGTGGATGCCTGACGGCAAAAGCATAGTCATCACCGCGAAAGGGAAATTCGTTCGCGTAGGCATTGATACAAAACAAGCGACATCAATTCCCTTCACTGCTCACGTCGCGCAGAAAGTTACTACTGCGCTGCGATTCGAGCATAAGGTTGCGCCTGATCGCGATAACGCGAAACTTCTCAGATGGGCAAAGCGCGCAGGCGACCGGATAATTTACAGCGCACTCGGCAAGCTATATGTGAAGGAAGGCGATGCTCAGCCCCGTCGTTTGTTGAACACGAATTATCTGGAATACTCTCCGAACTTCAGCGCGGACGGTTCGCGGATCACTTACGTCACATGGTCTGACACCGAAAAAGGCGCTGTGTGGGTGGCCAATAGTGACGGCTCGAATGCGCGCAAGATCACCGCAGTCGGTGACCAGTACGCAAGCCCTGTTTTTTCGCCCGACGCAACGAAGATCGCTTATCTGAAAGGGCGCGGCAGCGTCTATCACGAAGAAGACCTGGCGAACGAATCGAACTTCGAGATTCATTACTGGGATGGCAACACTCACCGTTACGTGCTCGACGTATTCAATCGCGGCACGAACGCGCGGATGCCGATACTCACGTTCGACCCGAAAGGCGAGCGCATATTCTTCATGGAATCGAAGCCCGCGCAGGGTGGGGCAAACACTTACCTGAGCAGCGTTAAGCTTTCGGGCGACGATTATCGCCAGCACATCGAATCGAAATACGCATCGGAAATCGTCCCTTCGCCAGACAACAAGTGGGTCGCTTTCAAAGAACTACACAAACTCTACGTCGCGCCGTTCCCGCAGACGGGCAAATTGCTGAAGCTAACAGCGACTGAAACACTCGTTCCAGTAAAAACGATCTCTTCCGGGTCGGGCGACTGGCTGGCGTGGTCGCGCGATAGCAAATCTGCGCAGTGGACTCTCGGAGAAAACTTCTACGAGCAGACGCTTGATAACATTCAAAAGCAACTGGCAAAGGACGAGAAAGCGCCCGAAGCCAAAGCTACAAAGATTGGCTTCGAGTTTGAAACCGCGAAGCCTCGCGGATTAGTCGCGCTGACGAATGCGCGCATCATCACGATGAAAGGCGACGAGGTAATCGAGCGCGGCCAGATTCTAATCGAAGACAATCGCATCAAAGCCATCGGCGCAAGCATTAACATTCCGGCGGGCGTGCGACGAATTGATATGGCTGGCAAAACCGTCATGCCGGGTCTTGTGGACGTACACGCGCACATGGGTTACAACACGCTCGACATCATCCCTGAGCGACAGTGGCCTTACTATGCGAATCTCGCTTTCGGAGTAACGACAACACATGACCCTTCGGCCTCGACGCAACTGGTCTTCGCGCAGTCCGAGATGGTGAAGGCGGGTGTGATGGTCGGCCCGCGCATCTACTCGACCGGCTTCGTGCTTTACGGCGCGGACAATCCTGAGAAGGCTGTAATCAACAGCTACGAAGATGCAAAGGCTAACATCGAGCGACTGAAGGCCGTAGGCGCAGTCAGTGTGAAAAGCTACAATCAGCCGCGCCGCAATCAGCGACAGCAGATCATAAAGGCCGCGCGCGATCTTCAGATGATGGTCGTGCCCGAAGGCGGCTCGACTTACTTCTTCAACATGACGCACATCGTTGACGGGCACACGGGCATAGAGCACGCGATTCCGGTTGCTCCTCTTTACAAAGATGCTGTGACTTTGTTTGCGAAGAGTCAGAGCGGATACACGCCGACGCTGATCGTAGGCTATGGCGGCATCTGGGGCGAGAACTACTGGTATCAGCACACGAATGTGTGGGAGAACGAGCGATTGATGCGCTTTACGCCGCGCGGCGTGATTGACGAACGGGCGCGTCGTCGCTTGATGGTTCCCGAAAACGACTTCTATCACTTCGAGCTAGGCAAGTCTGTGAAAGACGTATTGCGCGCTGGCGGCAAGGTTCAGCTTGGCGCGCACGGTCAGATTCAAGGGCAGGGCGCGCATTGGGAGTTGTGGATGTTGCAACAAGGAGGTCTCACGCCGCTTGAAGCGATCAGGTGCGGCACGCTTTACGGCGCGCAGTATTTAGGATTTGATAAAGACATCGGCTCGCTCGAAGTCGGAAAACTCGCGGACTTGATGATAATGGACAAGAACCCGCTTGAAAACATTCAGAACACATCGAGCATCAGCTACGTGATGATCAACGGCGTGCTTTATAGCACGAACAACATGGATGAGGTCTACCCGGAGGCTAAAGCGAGAGCGAAATTCTTCTGGGAGAGATAAGCGCTTAACAAAAAAGCAGTGATGAAGCTCCTTAAGAGCGACCTGTCTATAGCAACGCGATGCAAAATAATTTCGTAGCTCCGTAGGAGCGACCTGTTGATTCAGAGGTTGCTCCTACGGAGCTACTGAAATATTTCTCTTGTCGGTTCTATAGACAGTTCGCCCCTACGAGGCTGAGTTGTTACAATGCGTTAATGAAGCGCAACACGCTCTCTTCACGTGTGACTGAAGTTCCAGTAAAATAGCGCTATGTCTTTTGATAAGCTCGTCGAAGAAAAGATACGAGAGGCTATGGCTAACGGAGAGTTCGATAATCTCCCCGGCAAAGGAAAGCCTATAGACCTCGATGCGTATTTCGCTACGCCGGAAGACGTTAGGATTGCATATTCGATATTGAAAAGCTCTGGCTTTGTGCCGGAAGAAGCGCAATTGCTCAAGGACGTGGAATCGCTGAAAGAAGCTCTTAAAAACTGCCCCAACGATGACGAAAAAATTAAGATCAAGAAATTGATCGACGAGAAAATGCTGAAGCTCAACATGCTGGTCGAACATTACAGAAGAAGACCGCGAGCCAGAACTTGAGCGCCTCTCTTCACCATTTATTCATCCGCTCTTAGTTTTCTGACAGGCTGGAACATATGCCGGAGGAAAGATACAAATGGGATTTTTTCCTCGCTCACGCAGGCGCTGACCTCCCGTCAGCCGAGCAGCTTTATGTCCTGCTCGAACCGCACTCTAAAGTATTTCTCGACAGCCGATGTTTGATCCTGGGCGACGATTGGGATCAGGAACTCGCCGCAGCGCAAAGCAATTCTCTGGTCAGCGTCGTGCTGGTCTCGTCGCGCACAGACAACGCATACTACCAGCGAGAAGAGATAGCTGCGGCCATTGATATGGCGCGCAGAAACCGAGCGGCCCATCGCGTCGTGCCTGTTTACCTGGATAATGCGCTCGCTGAACAAAGCACCATTCCCTATGGCCTGCGTTTGAAACACGGCTTATCGGTCGCTGAGACTGGAGACTTCCAATCCGTTGCCGGACGGTTGATAGACTTGTTGAAAAAACTCGAAGGCAATCGAGACAGAAGAGAAGGTATCGTCCAGTCACAGAAGAACGCTCTGACCAAGCTCACAGAAGGCAGCGGCAAAGAGCGGCTCGACGGCATGCAGGAAATCACAAAAATCTTTCGACCCGTAGTAAGAGCGCTGCTCTCCATCTTGATAATCTCAGTAATACTCATAGCCTTTTGTCTACTGACGCCTTCGCTCGGAGAAAAGCTGGACCGCGCGCTGGCTATCTCTATTCTCGCAAGCATGTGCGCGATCACGCTGGCCTGCCTGATGCTCGTCTTTATGAAATCAATCAACGTGGCGCGAGAAATAGTACAGGGCGAACTCACTCACAGGTAAGGGTGGCAAATAGTGATTGACGAAAGAAAACTGAAATCAATGAAGAGGGTCTCGCAAGTGATAGCCGCTTTGAGCATCGTGGCTTTCTTTGCTCTGATGGGCTACAGCGCATATAAACTCTATTCAATAAATCAAAACATCGCGAAGGCAAAAATAGACCTCGCTAAAATGAATGAGGAAATAGCGCGACTGGCTAATGATATAAAGATCAAGCAGCAAGAATTTGACGAGCTAGATAAGAAGTCCAAAGCAATTAGCGAGGTAAACGACAAGATTGCAAACATAGATCGGAAGATTGTGGAACAGGCCGTTAACGAAGTAATTCAATCCAGCCCCAAAACGGCTTATGTGCTCCCGCGCATCTATATTCAGATCGCAAACGTATCTCAACACTTTCGCGCCAAACAGCTAGCAACAAAATTGCAAGAGAACGGATTCATCGTACCCGGCATTGAAAACGTCGGCGATAAAGCATCGAGCAGCACTGTAGTGAAATATTTTCATAAGAACGACGAGGAAGCTGACGAGGCGAAAAAAATTGCCGAGATTCTGCGAGGCGAGAAGATCATAGCGGAAGCGAAATACTTTGATAGCCCGAATAAAATTGGGGTGCGACGTTATGAGCTTTGGCTAGGCGCGGACTTTTCGCCGCCCCGACCTAGAGATGTTCAACCAAAGCCGGTTCAACAAAAATCTGTTAAACAAAGCGGCGTGCGTAAATGAGGCGCGCGCCTTGCGTTGCCCGTTGATCGAGAATACTCTTTTGCCTTCATGCGAATTTGGTTATCGAAAAACAGCGAAGTTCCGCTACGCGAGCAACTCGCAACGCAAATCATGCTTGGAATAGTCAGCGGCGATCTGAAGCCGAGCCAGAAATTGCCAAGCACGCGCGAGCTTGCTCACAGGTTTCACATCCACTCGAACACGGTCAGCGCAGCTTATCGCGACCTGGCCGAACGCGGATGGGTCGAGTTTCGCAAAGGCAGCGGCATTTATGTGCGCGAGCAAGCTCAAGCCGCTGTGATGGGCGAAGAGCTTGTGCTAGACCAGCTCATCACGGCGCTGTTTCAGATAGCGCGTGAAAAAGGTTACTCGCTCGGAGAGATTCAATCGCGCGTGAAGCGATGGCTTGAGACGCAGCCGCCCGATCACTTTCTTGTGATAGAGCCTGACGCGGAGCTTCGCAGCATTCTCATCCAGGAGATAAAAGAAGCGACAGGGTTTCGCGTTTCAGGCGCGAGCTTCACCGATTGCACAAGCCCCGATATGTTTGCAGGCGCAGCGCCCGTCACTATGTTCGCTTACGCGGAAAAAGTGCGCGCGATGCTTCCGCCTAACGCTTCCTTAACAGTGCTGCGGCTGCGCTCTGTCCCCGCGTCGCTTATAGCAGAAGAACGGCCTTCGCCCGACGCGCTTGTTACGGTTGTTTCGCGCTGGCCGGAATTTCTCAAGTGGGCGCACACGATTCTGGTCGCCGCCGCGATTGACCCCGACGCTTTGAGCTTCCGCGACGCGCGCACGCACGAATGGCAGAAAGGGCTTGCGTCAAGCGCGCTCGTGATAACCGACGCGCTCACTGCCGCTCATCTTCCAAAAGGATGCCGCACGCGCGTCTTTCGCATCATCTCTGACGCTTCGATTGCCGAGTTGCGCAACTTCAAAGAGTTCCTCACAAAATCCACTTCTTAATTCGAATTGCACTCGATCACCTCGCTCTAAACGTGTGACAGTTCAAAAAGTGTCACAAAGTTGAAACCACGCGCACAGGTCTCGGAATACACTTTGACTGTAAAAATTTGTTGATTGATGACAAAGATTTTTCGCTGCCGGGGAAGACGTATGCACAAACAGGTCAAAAAAGATATTAGCTATAAAGGTTTATTCCAGATAT
Source organism: Blastocatellia bacterium (assembly GCA_963726785.1). Lineage (GTDB taxonomy): Bacteria > Acidobacteriota > Blastocatellia > UBA7656 > UBA7656 > DATEKX01. Next base: position 140,803 of record CAVSDJ010000010.1, on the reverse strand, counting down.
ATGCGGTCGCAGCTATTTTCCTGTTGATCTGGCTGACAATCACCATCATCGCCATGTTCTTCGCGCCTCCGGTGAAGGGCGCAACGTTTGAAACTTTGCAGAATGCCTCAAGCATACCATCCGCGCTCGAAATTGCGCGCTCGAACAAAGACGCGACGGCGATTCTTGCCGCCGCGAGAATCATCTTTGTTCACTCGAACACGGGTTATTTGAAACGCAAGTCGCTTGAAAACGCCCTGCATGAACGGAAGGACTTTCAAGAACTGGGGATGGCTATTACTAAAGACGAAGTTGAAGCCGACCTGATAATAGAGATTGATCGCGCGCCATTCACTGTGGAGTTTCCATACACGGTCATGGATCGAAAGACCAGGCTTGTAGTCGCAAGCGGCCATGTCACATCGCTTTTCGGCACCGTGGCGGGAAAGATCTCCAGCAGTTTCATAAAGCAAGTTCGCGCGGTCAGAAATCCCCCGCCACAGCAACCGAAAAAATAATATGGCTCTCATCAATTTGGAATTCTCTTTGTGAAGGAGTATGAAGCGATGCTGAAAGTAATACGTATAGCCTCACTTGTGCTTTTGCTTTCGATGACTGCAAACGCGCAATCGAAGGACGGCCCGTATGTCGAATCCTTTAATGGTTTCTCTTATGCGTTCGGAGGCAACGGGGACGCGCCCGGTTGGATAACTTCGCTCACTATCAATCGAAGCCGTTATCACGGTTTCTTCGGAGAGTTCAGTCGCCACTACAGAGCCGCGCGCATCAATCTGCCTAACGGCGAGATCGAAAATAAAAGCGGGTTCAACACGCTGCTTTTCGGAATTCAGGTTTATATAAAAAAGCATAGTCCGGTCAGTCCGTTCCTTCGCCTGACAATCGGAGGCTGGACAGAAAACACGCCTTCGATGTTTGAGGGGAAGCCTGGTTTCCAGTACGCTCCGGAGCTAACGCTTGGGGCTGGCGGCGGCGTGGATGTCAGGCTGAGCGACCGCTTTGCGTTTCGCGCAATTCAACTGGATCATATGAGGGCCACCGGATCGGTTAAGCCGCAAAGAGTGCGCCTCTCGACAGGTCTCGTCGTTCGCTTTTGACCCGAGTAACGCGAGGGTTTCATTATGACAATAACACGCCAAAAATTTCTTGAATTCCTGAAGACCAGTTGCGCCGTCGTCCTCTGGCCAAGGCGCTATTAAAACGTGTCAGGCAGCTTCAGGAGGCAAGCGTGTGGAAGTGGCTTATATATCTAATTCACTTTGGCCCTCCTTTAATCATCCTCACACTGTATGTCCTGTACCTGTTGACAGGAGGGTCATATCTGACCTTCATATCCGTTTATGCAGCAGTAGTTTTTGTCTCTTTCATCCTGATCGTTTATGTGTTCAGTGTACTTGAGATGGGGCTATACCTCTGCATGCGCTTTATTCATCTGCCGTCGTCGTTGTTCCTTGCAGATCATATTGATGAAGTATGGACAAGATTTGGAGGAGAATTGGCAGGGCATGCTCATCTATGGAGTTATCATTTGGTTTGCCAAACTATAAACTGTGGTGGGCTGCTGCTGATTAAGATTATAGTGAATTAAGAGAACCACCAGCTCATTGTCGAGGCGAAATAAAGAAACGTGCAGGCGATATAGAGTATCGGCTACACGTTTCTTTATTTCGCCTACCCATTTCAAAGGAACGTGTGAATGTTCACGTTAAAGTAATTGACAAAGTGCTGATTTGAGCATAAATTAGGCGCGTTTAGAAAGCAGTTTCCGGCTAACCCCATGAAAGCGAAAAATGGGGGGAGGTTAGCCGGGAGGCGTTAACTGTTGAAATATTTGATAATAGAATAAAAATCATTCTTAAAAACGATGTCAAAGAGAACTGATTTTGAGGTAAAAAAAAGGGGTTAGCCGGAAAGGGCAGTTAAACCACTGAAAACAGTAGCCTAAAAATGAGGTCTCTTTGAAACGAAGACGCGACTTTTAGCGGATTGAAACAGCATTGATGGCCACCAACAAAAACGATACGAACTGTCTTTGAAACGAAGACGCGACTTTTAGCGGATTGAAATCCCATACCTTGTACGCCCTCCCTGCTTTCTTTCGTGTTGCTTTGAAACGAAGACGCGACTTTTAGCGGATTGAAACGCCTCGAGATGAAAACACCTTGTTACAAACGGCCCTTTACTTTGAAACGAAGACGCGACTTTTAGCGGATTGAAACAACAAGTACTGCCTTCTTCCTAGCAATCAAACATATTCATTTGTGATGCGGTTACTACACCGCTTGACAGGATTCGCCGTCTCGCGCATAATGCCCGCCAAGCTTGAGTAAATTCTTTATGAGTTACGACGCGACACAATCGGCCATCAACCTCAACGCGCACAATGCGACACCTGCGTTCGCATTCGCTTTTAGCTTCTTTAGCTTTAGCACCGCAAACGGAGCGGGGGGCGCGATGGTGTAAGCCGATAGCAAATCGCGTGAGTCTTAGAAGCCCGCTCCTTCAGCATAAAAGGAGCGGGCTTCAAGTTTTTTGGAGTTAGGGGGAAATTGATGGCAAATCAAACGGTACGGGCTGCTTTCCAAGGCGAGCGGGGCGCGTTCAGCGAGGACGCCGCGCGCAAGCTTCTCGGCTCTAATGTCGAGACTGTAGCGAACAGAACTTTCGATGAGATGTTCGACGCAGTTTCAACAGGCGAGGCAGATTGTGCTGTCGCGCCGATTGAAAACAGCCTCGCGGGCTCTGTGCATAAAAATTACGACCTGCTGGTTGAGCGCGACCTGACCATCATCGGCGAAGCGAATGTGAGGATAGTTCATAACCTGATCGCGCATGCAGGCGTTCGGCTGAGTGATGTGCGGCGCGTTTGCTCTCACCCGGTCGCGCTCGCTCAATGCGAAAAGTTTTTGCGCGCCAACCCGCAAATCGAAGTCGCGCAGGCTTATGACACGGCGGGCAGCGTCAAGATGATCGTCGAAGGCGGACGCCGTGATGAGGCAGCAATTGCAGGAGCGACGGCGGCTGCGATTTATGGCGCCGAAATCCTAGCCGAAGGCATCGAGGACAATCCGAAAAACTTCACGCGCTTTCTTTTGCTGGCTCGCCCCGACCGCGCGGCAGTGATTGAAACTACGGCCAATAACAATGAAAGAAAGACATCAATCGTCTTTCGCGTAACGAACCATCCGGGGTCGTTGTTTCGCGCGATTGCGGCGTTCGCTCTGCGAGACATTGATCTGACGAAGATAGAATCGAGGCCGATTGAGGGCCGCCCGTGGGAGTATTCATTCTATCTCGATTTGATGGGCGACCGAAGCGACGCGCCTGTCGCGCGCGCGCTGTCGCACCTGTCAGAGATGACTGAAAGCATACGGGTGCTGGGAAGCTACCCAAAAGCCAGCGACGAGTAGAAGATGCTCGTCGCTCATTACTAATTACTGTTTTTGAAGGGAGAACGAACAATGATCATAGCCATGAAATCGAACGCGACCGAAGAGCAGATACAAGAGGTATGCGAGAGCATACGCCGTTACGGGTACAAACCGCACCTGATTCGAGGCGAGGAGCGAGTGGTTATCGGGGCAGTCGGGCACGGCGATAACAAAGATCGCCTGCAGAACCTGCGCTCGGTACCGGGCGTTGCTGACGTGGTTCCGATACTGCAACCTTACAAGATCGTCAGCCGCGAATTGAAGCCGCAGAAATCCATCATTCGCGTGGGCGATCTGGAAATCGGTGGGAACCAGTTCATAGTGATGGCCGGGCCTTGTTCGGTCGAAACCCACGAACAATTGATGGAGACAGCAGAAGCGGTAAAGAAGTCGGGCGCGCAGGTGCTGCGCGGCGGCGCGTATAAGCCGCGAACCTCGCCATATGATTTTCAGGGTCTTGAGGTCGAAGGGTTGAAGCTGCTTGCGGAAGCGCGCGAGCGCACAGGATTGAAGATCGTTACGGAAGTTGTGACGACCGAAGACACAGACATCGTGGCCGAGTACTCGGATATACTTCAGGTCGGCGCGCGAAACATGCAGAACTTCGCCTTGCTCAAACGCCTTGGCACAGTGCGAAAGCCTGTGCTGCTCAAGCGCGGTATGAGTTCAACTATAAAAGAGCTTCTGCTCTCTGCCGAATACATCGCAACGCACGGCAACGATCAGATAATTCTCTGCGAGCGCGGCATACGCACATTCGAGACGGCGACGCGAAACACGCTGGACCTTGCGGCTGTGCCGCTGCTCAACGAATTGAGTCACCTGCCAGTAATCGTAGACCCGTCGCACGGCACGGGCCGCCGCAGCCTTGTCCATCCTATGGCCAAAGCTGCGATAGCGATTTCTGCTGACGGGTTGATTATCGAAGTGCATCCTCGCCCGCAAGAAGCATGGTCGGACGGGCCGCAGTCGCTCACGCTGCCGATGTTCGACGAGATAATGAAAGACCTTCGCCGGTACGTCGCTCTTGAATCAAAGTATATTAATTGACCTGAGCGCGCTGTGCTGGCGCGACGGCTGTTGCCTGCTTATACTGGAAGTAGTATGGCATTAGTTGAACTCAGACATGCGGAAAATGTTGCGGGCGATTTCTTCGTTGACAGCACCTGCATAGATTGCGACTTGTGTCGCCAGATTTCGCCTGAAACTTTCTCGGACGTTGGCGATCAATCAATCGTCTACCGGCAACCTCGAAGCGAGGAAGAACAGTTTAATGCGCTCAAAGCTTTAGTAACTTGCCCCACTGCTTCAATCGGCGCGCTCGGCAACTATTCGGCCAGAACGAAAAAGGCAGTCGCCGCTTATCCTGAGTTGGTTGATGAGAACGTCTACTTTTGCGGCTTCGCGTCTGAATCATCTTACGGCGCATCGAGCTATCTGATAGTGCGGCCCGAAGGAAACGTGCTTGTTGATTCGCCGCGATTCGCGTGCCCGCTCGTCAAACGAATCGCAGAGATGGGCGGTATCAAAACAATATTTCTCACGCATCGCGACGACGTAGCAGACCACGAGCGATGGGCTTCTGAGTTCAACGCCGAGCGCATCATGCACCGCAATGATGTGAGCCGTTCCACATCAGGCATCGAGCGGGCATTGACAGGCAATGCTGCCACTGCGCTTGCGGATGATTTGATAGCGATTCCGACTCCGGGTCACACGCGCGGGCACATGGTTCTGCTTTATCGAAACGATTATCTTTTCTCAGGCGATCATCTCTGGTGGTCACCGAATTATCAATCGCTTCATGCATCGCAAGGCGTCTGCTGGTATTCGTGGTCAGAGCAGACGCGCTCGGTCGAGCGATTGCTCGATTACGAATTTGAATGGGTGTTGCCGGGACATGGGCGACGCGCTCACGCAAGTAAAGCGGATATGCGCGCAGAGTTGAACGCGTTGTTAGCGCGCATCAAAGGGCAAGCGCGGCCCGTCGCCAGTTGACGTTAATGCTCCGCATCACTTCACATCTGATTGGGTTCCGCCGAGAAGTATCGAGTTGAACAGGAATTTAAACGTACCCCACGTTTGCGCTCTGTGTTGAGTGCGAAATCCAAACAAAACGACACGGCCTTTGCCTAACGATGCGTCAACGAGCGCGGACTTGCCTGCTATGAACTGCGGCCCCAGCAACCAGCCTGATCGAAGCGGGTTGTTGTCAACATAACGAGCGACGGAGCGCGCTCGTTGCGGATCGGTTATCTCGAACGCGAACGCGCTTACGAGAATGCTCGCATCACTGGGGCGTTGCGACCCTGCGTTTGATTCAGCGCGAGGTTGGCCGTCAGCGCGCGGCGGCGCTTCGGGCGCAGGCGCAGTGTCAGGGTCTGGGACTCTGGCTCGCCGCGAGCCGCTCACGAAGTAAAGGTCTGCTTCCGAAGGCATGCCATAAGCAATAGGATGCTTCGTGTCTACTACCGCGCGAAATATCGAGCCGGGCGCATAAAACTGATCGCGCTTCATTCCTTCGAGCGCGTTTTTTACAGGCAAGTCGAATTTCTTGAGGGCAAGCTCGGAAGCAGAATCCAGACAGATCAACACCCCGCCTGCTTCGACAAAACTCTTGAGCGCGGCAACTCCTTCATCGCCGATTCCGCCCGTGTACTCTTCAGGGTAAGAGCCTGCGCGATTGCCCGAAATGATCTGCTGCATGCTTTGGTCGGGCAGTATGATCACATCGAATTTATCTTTGAGATTGCCCGCGCGCACGTCCGCGTCGTGGATATTTTTGTAATCGAAAGCTGAATTGCTCAAGCACCCATCGCGTCCACCCTTCATCCATCGAAGGCGACCAACTGCGATAGAGCGCAAGTCGCGGTTGAGCGATCTTCTCGCCCGAAGCGACATCGCCTTCGTTATAAGTAGACTGCATCTCAACGCCGTACTTTATAGACAAGGAGACGGAATCGTCCAAAGCGGCTCGAATGATCTTCCGATCTTCTAAAGTTGAGCTTCCCTTTAGCAAATCTGGTCTGTATCATAAAGCTGCCTGCGGAAAAGTTCTTATAGACAACGGTGGCCGGTTGCTTCAGGCGTGTGATCGTTAATCCGTTTTTTGATCTTGCAAACTCATTCACAATAGCGAAAGCGTTATTCGCATCGGTAGGAATGTAAAACGTCACTCCCCTCGCGCGAATGACCTCCGGGGAAATACGAAGGACATTGACAGGCGGCGTGGCCGCCTCAATTTTCTCCAGTTTAGCATCGAATCGCTTACCGGCTTCTGCGTAATCAACGCCCATCTGCATGGGCAGCGTCCAGCCCGCAACATCATACGGAGGCTCTGCGGGGCCGCCGGGATAAATCCTCCGGTCGGGATATTTCTGCGCTTCAAACAGACACTTCACGTTCGCGCGATATGGCTGCGCGAGCAGTATGACGTAGCTTCCCTCATCGTATTGCTTCTCATCAACCGTGAAGATCGGACTTCGCGCGATGCACTTCGACTCCCTGTTGAATCAAGATGTTTATCATCCGTTCGGCAGTCGGCTTGTCGTGCTGCTCGATGGGTACGATGTAAGCATAAGGCGCGTCAGATTTCCCAGCTTCAATCGCGCGAGTCGCAGCGCCAACAAAGTTGCGAATCAATTCTTCTCGATGAAGCTTCGCTTCTTCGAGCGCCGTGCGCGTAGTAATCAACTCCATATTCATGATGTCGCGCATCGTCCACGCGCCGCCTTGCCACGGGTCTGGGAAATTCGTCGCTGCGACGAGCGGGTCAGCAAGTCCGCGCGTGGGCGACCGCAATTGCTCGCGCTTGACCTGTAACGGAGTCGCGATGTTGACCGACGCGGCTTCCGTCAGTATGCCGACGGCGTTGTGATAGTAAGGCGCTGTGCGAAGCCCGCCGTGCCACCACGTATCGTAAGTCGAGTTCGTCACTATTCCGCGATGCCCGGCAGCCGCAAGGTCTGTAGCCATCTTCATTCCGAGCGCGCCCACCTGGCGCAATATCACAGGGTCAATGTTCGGGTTCGACGGATCGAAAAACGGCGGCACGCACATGCGCGAGCCGAACGAGCCTTGCTGGTGAACATCGTAAACGATTTCAGGAAACCACTCGCGCCAGAAAAGCGTGGATACAATCTGAGTCTCGACCTGCGTCAGCATAAACCAGTCGCGATTGTTGTCGTGGCCCGTGTAATGATGATAAAGCTCAGGCGGACTTGTGCCTTCGAACTTGGTGCCGAGCGTTTTCTGATACCAATGCGAAACAATATCAATGCCGTCCGGGTTCACCGACGGGACGAGAACAAGAACCGTGTTGCGCAGAATCTCTTTCGTAGCGGTCGCGTTATCGCTTGCCATCCGGTAAGCCAGTTCCATTGACATCTGCGAGGCCACAATCTCGGTTGAATGAATCGAGCAGGTGATGGCTACGACAGCGGGCGTTTCGCGTATCAACCGCTCGCGTTCTTCGCCGGATGAGATCAAGCGCGGGTCTGCAAGCCGTCGTTGAGCTTCACGTATGCGCGGAAGGTTGGCGATATTTTCTTCGGATGAGATGATTGCGACGATGAAGGGGCGGCGCTCGGTGGAGACTCCCGCTTGATGAACTGAGACGCGAGGCGAAGCTGAATCGAGCCGCTTGAAGTAATCAACTATCTGCGACCAGTCGGCAAGCTTGCGATCATCGCCCGGCGCGAATCCAAGCACGTCGCGCGGCGAAGGCACTTTAGGCGAATCCGCTTTAGGTGAATCTGCTTTAGGTGAATCTGCTTTAGGTGAATCTGCGTATTGCGCTCGAACGGCAAACGTCGCCAGCAAGAACAGGACAAGCGATATTGAAGAGAGACGCGAGCGGGTAATCATTTCAATCAAGCACCTCTTGTTCGAGTAGAATTGGCGCGGCTTCCACTGGCGACTTCCGGTTTTTAACAATCAGTCGCGCGACGGCGACAAGAGATTAGCATATCTGTTAGGCTTCAAGCTAACTTTCGACTTTATCCTTCAGATGCGAGGTTCGCTTTCGGATGATGCCAAAACTACGTGGAGTCTTTCTGTTAGCGTTCTGGTTCACGGCAATCGGTTTACTTGCGCCGTTCCTGATCCTGCTCTGCTTGATTACCGGAAACGAAAACATGCTCTACACGCCCATACGATTCTTCATTCGCCTGGGCCTCAAGCTGGTCGGCGTCCGGGTTGAGGTCGAGGGAATCGAGCGGCTCGACCCGAATCAGGCTTACATATTCACGCCTAATCACCAGAGCTTCATTGAGGTTCCTGTGTTCATCGCTTACCTCGGACGCAATCCCGCGTACCTGGCAAAAAAGGAAGTCTTCAAGTATCCGATATTCGGTTACGGCATCGGCTTGATGGGGGTCGTGCCAGTTGATCGAAGCAACAGCTCTGCGGCGGTCGAGAGCGCAAGGCAAGCGACCGAGAAGTTGCGTCACGGCAAGTCTTTTGTCGTTTATCCTGAGGGAACGCGCTCGCCTGATGGGCGATTGCTGCCATTTAAGAAGGGCGCGTTTATGATGGCAATTGATGCGGGTGTGCCGGTCGTGCCTGTCACGATTTCAGGCGCGACCAGGATAATGCCTAAAGCTCAGGTCAGAGTCTATCCGTCAACCGTTCGCATCACCGTGCATGACCCCATCAGCACCGAAGGCTATTCAAAAGATAACGTCGCCGAATTGATGGAGAGAGTGCGCGCTAAAGTCCTTTCATCTCTCGATGAACAGACACCCCCGCTTTTGCAAAAGGTTTGACGAAGAGTCCCCTTTGCTAAAATCCCTGCCCGTTTAACGCCGAGCGCGCTGAAAAACTTTTCCCCTTGACAATCTACAAGAGGGAGCTTATCATCAGGCTCCTATAGACAATCTAGGAGAGGCGGAATGGCGAAACAAAAATCTGATCTTCTGCAAGGTACGCTCGATATGTTGATTTTGAAGACGCTGGCGCTTGAGTCTATGCACGGCTGGGGTATATCGCAGCGCATTCAACAAATCTCGGACGGTGTGCTCAACGTCAACCAAGGTTCTTTGTACCCGGCGCTGTACAGGCTTGAAGAGCAAGGCTGGATAACTGCCGAATGGGGTAGTTCGGAGAACAATCGGCAAGCCAAGTATTACCAATTGACCAGAACCGGGCGCAAGCAACTTGTAGAAGAAACGGAAAACTGGGAGCGACTATCGGCAGCCATCACTCAGGTGTTGGAGACGACGTAGCTGGAGGTCCGCAATATGTTCAGCAAGTTCTTACGCATGTTCGGCAAGCTTTTATCGCGCGCGCGCGCGCTGTTTCAGAAAGACCGTATAGAGACCGAGATGGATAAGGAATTGAATTTCCATCTTGAGATGGAGATCGAGAAAAACATCAAGCGCGGCATGAGCGCAAAAGAAGCGCGCAATCTGGCGCTCAGAAGTTTTGGAGGCGTCGAGCGAATCAAAGAAGAATGCCGCGATGTGCAAAGGGCCAGGTTCATCGAAAACCTGCTTCAAGACCTGCGCTACGGCGCGCGAGTCCTGATCAAAAATCCCGGCTTCACTCTCGTCGCGCTCGTGACGCTCGCCTTAGGCATTGGAGCCAACACGGCGATCTTCAGCGTCATCTACGGCGTGCTCATGCGGCCTCTGCCTTACGCGAACGGGAATCGCCTTGTGATCCTGCATCAACAAGCGCCGCTGGCTCGCATTGAGGACATGAATTTTTCTGTCAAAGAGATTACAGATTATCGCGAACAGAATCAGACGCTCGAAGGCGTTGCCGAACATCATTCGATGTCGTTCATACTGCTGGGCCGCGAAGAGCCTCAGCGTGTTCAGACCGCAGTCGTTTCGGCTAATTTCTTTGACCTGCTCGGTGTGAAACCGATGCTTGGAAGAACATTTACGGAAAGCGATGACGTGAAGGGCGCGGATGCCGTGCTGGTGCTGAGCTACAAATACTGGCTGCGCAGTCACGGCGGCGACCCGAACATCGTAGGCCGCGTTTTCACCATGAACGACAAGCCGCACACCGTCATAGGCGTGTTGCCTTTGATACCGCAGTACCCTGTCGAAAGCGATGTGTACATGCCGACGGTCGCCTGCCCGACTCGCTCATCAGATAACTTAATAGCGAATAGAAATGCTCGCATGATGAGTGTATTCGGTCGGCTCAAAGATGGTGTTGCCCCGGAGCAGGCCGGAGCAGATTTGGCGACAATTGCGAGCAACTTGCAGAAGACATACCCGGCAGCGTACCCGGAAAATCGCGGCTACGCAGCAACGCTTATTCCTCTACAGGAAGAACTCACGCGACAGGCGAAGCCGACGTTTTTAATACTTCTCGGCACTGCGGGGCTAGTGCTGCTGATCGCCTGCGCGAACGTTGCAAATCTCACGCTTGCCCGCTTGATGCGAAGAGAGCGCGAGATGGCAATCCGCGCGGCGCTCGGCGCGGGTCGCGGGCGATTGATTCGCCAGTTGCTTACTGAAAGCACGTTGCTCTCGCTTGCGGGCGGAGCGCTCGGCTTGCTTGTCGCCGCGTGGGGGCTTGATCTGCTCGTGACGTTTGCGGCGCGATTTACAACTCGTGCGAGCGAAATCAATATAAACAGTTTCGTACTGCTCTTCACGCTGGGGGTTGCTGTCTTAACCGGGCTTGCCTTTGGGTTGATGCCAGCATTTTCCTCAGAGCAAAACCTGACTGCCGCGCTTAAAGAAGGAAGCAATCGCACCTCTGCAAGCGCCCAGCGACAACGCGCGCGCAACATGCTGATTGTCGCGCAGGTTGCGATATCTTTCATGCTCTTGATTGGCGCGGGCTTGATGATGCGAAGCCTAATCAAGCTTCAGCAGGTCAACCCCGGTTTCAATCCCGAAAACGTGCTGACGATGAGGTTCAGCCCGAACTGGTCCAAGCATGTGACCGACGAGCAGTTTAGAGACTTTCAAGCGCGGTTGCTCGAAAAGGCACAGTCGCAACCGGGCGTGCTCTCTGCGGCAATTTCTACGACATTTCCGTTGAATCCTCGCGGGAGCATCTCCAGGCCATTCAATCGCGAGTTTAAGATAGAGGGCAGCCCGCTTGCGGACGGCGAGCTTGCACCGCAGGCAGACATCCGCATCATAAGCTCCGATTATTTCAACACCATTCGACTGCCCTTAATTAGAGGGCGAGTGTTTACCGAGACCGACAAGGACAAAGCGCCGCTCGTTGCAATCATTAACCAGACGATGGCACAGCACCGCTGGGGCGATGAAGACCCCATCGGCAGGCGCGTCAGCTTTGATCGCGGTGAGCATTGGGTGACAATCGTTGGCATAGTGGGCGACGTAAAGCAATATGGGTTGGGCGCTGGAATAACTGACGAGCTTTATGCGCCTATGGCGCAGGCCACCAACGGCAACACGCTGCTTGTTCGCACGGCATCCGACCCCATGACCATGGCGCGCGTGATGCGCGAGATCGTTTACGGGGTTGACTCTGAAACAGCCGTGGACAGTGTTCAAACGCTTGAGCAAGCTCGCGACGAATCGCTCGCTTCGCCACGTCTCACAACTATCCTGATGAGCCTTTTCGCAGGTCTCGCGCTGGTCATCACATCAGCAGGGATAGCGGGCGTGATGGCGCTTTCGGTGAGCCAGCGCACGAACGAGATTGGCATAAGAATGGCTCTGGGAGCCACTTCCGGGCGAGTGATGGCGATGGTGATGCGCCAGGGGATGACGATGGTAGTCGCCGGTCTTGGGATTGGCGTGGTGGGCGCGCTCGCAATGACTAGATTGATGACTTCTCTGCTCTTTTCGGTTGAACCGACCGATCCGGTCACCTTTCTGGCGGTCGGCACAGTGCTTATTGCCGTTGCCGCACTGTCGTGCTTTATTCCTGCGCGACGAGTGACGACCATAGACCCGATGATTGCGCTCAGAAGCGAATGACAAGGTAAGGCTTTCAGGCGGACTCGTCTACTTAAAATAATAATTGTGCCCAATGTGATAACGCGCAATCCGGCTGAATTGCGCGTTGCCGGATTGCTGTGTGTAAGCGGCATGTTACGGCAGGAGTGAATTATCATGAAAAGAATCAATGATCGTTTTGCGCTGGTGCTATTAGCAATTTTTCTGTCAGTGGTTTTTAACTCTCTTCAACCCGTTTCTGCCTTTGCGAGTCAGAACGCCGACAAAAAAGAATATGTTTGCCCGCCGTGCGGCTGCGACAAAGATGACGATGTTTTCGATAAGCCCGGTGTCTGTCCTACGTGCGGAATGAAGCTGGTTGACAAAGGAAGCGAAGCCGCGCGTCCGATGGCGGCGGCGAACCAGCCTGCTGTGCAGCGGCGCAAAGTTGCCATACTGGTTTTCGACGGAGTGCAGATCATTGATTACACAGGCCCGTGGGAAGTATTCGGTCAGGCGGGATTTGATGTCTATACGGTTGCCTTGAAGGCCGACCCGATCACAACAGCTATGGGGATGAAGGTGATCCCTGGCTACACGGTTGAAAACAATCCGAAGCCGGACATTCTGGTTGTGCCGGGCGGCGGTGTTCTCAATACGCAGAGCGATCCGAAGGCGCTGAAGTGGGTTCGGGAGACGGCGGAAAAATCTGAAATCGTTCTTTCGGTTTGCAACGGAGCTTACATTCTTGCCAAAGCCGGTCTGCTCAACGGACTGACTGCGACAACCACTGCGCCGCTTATTGATGGGCTTGCTGCGGCAGCGCCCAACATCAAAGTCGTTTACGATAAACGGTTCGTTGACAATGGCAAGATAATCACGACCGGCGGGCTTTCGTCAGGCATAGACGGATCGCTCCATGTCATCTCAAGACTTCTCGGACGAGGCCGCGCTCAAGGCATCGCGCTCGGCATAGAGTACAACTGGCACCCTGAAGGAGGCTTCGTTCGCCCTGCGCTTGCCGACAAATATCTGAATTTTGCATTCAATGGTCTGGGAAGGATCATTTTGAATAGAGAAGGCAACACGGAGTATTGGGAGAACCGGTATTTAGTCTTAGGGATGCCTTCTGCCACACAGGCTCTTGAGTTAATCAACAAGTCGTTCGTGACCGAAGGCAAGTGGGTCAAGCAGGACTCTGGAAATCAAACCGAGATGACGAGCCTCTGGAAATTCACGGACGAGAACGGAAAGCAATGGAACGGTTCGGCCAGTCTTCAACCTCTCATCGGAGAGAAAAACAAGTTTCTGTTTAGCGCGAAAGTCGCTCGCGCTGATCTAAAGCAAACAGCCGCCAATCCGACTGATCCGAACAAGATAATTATCCGAGACGCATGGATACAGGAAGGCCCGCCATCGCAAAAGCTCACGGCTGCGTTCATGGTCATAGAGAATCAGGGCGCTGTTGAAACCGAACTGGTGTCGGCCAAAACCGACATTGCCAACGTGGTTGAGCTTCACAAAATGGAGACGGTTGATGAAGTGATGCGAATGAGCAAAGTTGATCTGATCTCGGTTCCCGGAGAGGGCAAAGCGGAATTGAGACCTTCAGGTTTTCACCTGATGCTGATCGGCCTGAACAAAGAGATCAAGCAGGGCGACGAAGTAACCGTCACCTTGCAGTTTGCCAATTCCGTCCAGAAGACCATTCGCGTCCCCGTCAGAAAACGCGAGGCAATGGGGAACTGAGGCCATAGCAATGATACGTAAAAAACAATCGTGCAAACGTCTGCTTGTCGCTACAGTCGCGCTCCTGTATCTGTGCTTGAACGGGACGGCTCAGTCCGGTGGCATCGGCGGAGATTTTTCGCTGACTGATCAGAACGGCAATCGCTTTCAGTTGAGTGGACAACGAGGAAAGATCGTTTTGTTATTCTTTGGGTACACCTCCTGCGCCGATGCCTGCCCGACGATGATGGCCAAACTCAAGAGCGTATCCAAATCTCTGGGCGCTGACTGGAAACACGTATTGCCCGTTTTTATAAGCGTTGATCCTGCGCGCGATACGCCACAGGCTCTGAAGAAATACCTTGAGTACTTCTCGATTTCTGCCGTGGGGCTGACAGGAAAGAAGGAAGAGATTGACCGCGTGGTCGGGCAGTACGGCGCGAGTTACGAGATAGAAAAATCGGATTCGGCCATGGGCTATCACATCAATCATTCGACTTACGTGTACTTGATAGATCAAAGCGGCGAGGTCAAGTCTCGCTTCAAACATACAGATAGACCCGGCGCGATTGCGTCTGCCGTGAAGCAATTGATCGAGTAAGGAGTGATCGAGCATGAAGAAATTGTTTTTTGCATTTGCCGTGCTGGGCGTTATGGCTATGATCGTCCTCACTTCGTCCTTACTGATCGGAGGCTTCCGTTCTGCATCCTTCGATGCCAGCGACGAAAAAGGAGTGGTTGCGCGCGACCGCACGCGACCGCTGAATGCAAAAAGAAATGTCGCCATCTTCGTACACGAAGGAGTCGAGTTGCTGGACTTTTCCGGCCCCGGCGAAGTCTTCGCATCCGCAGGCCAAAGCCAGGCTTTCAATGTTTATACGGTTGCGGCAACGTCTGAGGAGATCACCAGTCAGAGATTCGTAACCATCAAACCGCAGTATACGTTTGCGAATTGCCCGCCTCCCGACATAATCGTATTGCCGGGAGGAAGAACCGATGTGCCGCTGGCTGATTCCAAAGTGATCGAGTGGATCAAGAAGTCTTCGGAGCGCGCAGAAGTTATGATGAGCGTCTGCACGGGCGCTTTCCTTCTGCTTGAATCAGGACTGCTCGACGGAAAAGAAGCGACTACGCATTGGAGCGCAATCGAATCGTTGAAGCAGCAAGCTCCAAAAACAACCGTGCGCGAGAATCGAAGATTTGTTGACAACGGCAAGGTCGTCACAGCGGCAGGAGTATCGGCAGGCATTGATGCGGCGCTCCACGTTGTAGACAGATTGCTTGGCCGTGAAGTCGCGCAAAAAACCGCCAGGTACATGGAATACAAATGGGAGCCTGAGAGTTGACCGAGCAGTTATTCGCCAGTGAAACTCTTCAATCGCTTTTCAAAATCAATCAAACGATAAACGCCATCGCTGATGCGCTCTGCGTATCCTTCTTTTACGAGCGCGCGATTGCCCAGTCCTGCTTCGGGCCGCGATAGTCCCGTCACTCGGGCAAGCTCGCCGCGCAGCAGTCAGCCCCGCGCCATTCAAAAAAGCTCGCGCTATTTCACTGAGCGCGACTTCGCGTTTCACTTTCACCGAAAGCTCTTTTGCAAAGCGCGATTCGGCAAGCATCCAGATGTAAGTGAACCACGGTTCGTAGAGAACTTCACCGGGAATCACTTTCATCGTTCGCTGCAATTCGTCAATCGCTTTTGTGAATCGAGCGCGGTCTGTCACGCCTGATTCCGAGCGCAAATCCTTAGTCGCCATCTCCCATTCTCGGCGAAGAACTTTCAACACGGCGCGAGCGTCAGGCGAAAGCATCGCGGATTCCTGTTTTCGCGGCACGCCCCAGAGGGCATTGAAATAAGGAATCAGCCGAACGGCTACGAAGGTTGAACGTCCGCGCGCGAGCTTCGCGTAATATACTCGCCCGCGCCGCATCACTTCATCTTTGGTAATCCACGTAAGGCTTGCTTCGGGGTCTTTCTGCACGTTGCGCGGCATATAGGCATCGCGCCGCCCGCACACGGCGATATAGAGCGAAGGCCCGCCTCGTCTGGCGTCGGTCATCGCGGCGCAGAAGCCTGCGCTTTCAATCAACTGTTCGGCTTCGATTGCCGTCTCGACGTGCAACTCAGGCGTGCGCCGCCATGCGTGATCTCTGTAGGCTTCGACCTCTTCGAGCAGTTCCATGAGTTCGTATGATAATACTTTTTGAAAGTTCTTACATATAGAGCCTGTTCACCGCAGAGACGCAGAGGACGCAGAGGGGGCGCAGAGTGTTAATAGTTTTTCTCTGCGTAATCTCTGCGTCCTCTGCGTCTCTGCGGTGAACTCTTAGAAAAATCGCAACGTGTAAGTAAGCCGCACGCCGCGACCAATCTCTGGAGCGAAATTCTTTATGAACGACAGGTGATTCAGATACAGCCGGTCGCCCAGATTGAAAGCGTTCAGCGAGATGATCTGCGCAAGGTGCTGTTGCGCGATGGTGTAGGAAGCCGTCGCGTTGAAGATCGCATACCCGGCTGTCCGCGTTTCTGTCGGGAACAACTTATCCTGATCTTTCGACATAACCACTTCGGGCGCGAATCGAAAATTTTTGTACGTAGCTTCAAACCCGAGGCGACCGCGCAGAGGCGGTATGCGCGGAAGCGGCGTGTTCGGCTCTATCAGCTTCGCGTTGACGAAATCAAGACCTGAAGTTATCCAGAAATTCGGATGAACCCCAACATCGAACTTCGCTTCTGCGCCTGTGTAACGGGTGTTGTCTTGCGAGTACTCGAGCTACGATCAGCCCCTCTTCCACATCACCGGTCGGAGCCAGGAAGATAAAGTCTCTGAACTTGTAATAGAAGAAATTCGCTTCGGCGCGCACTCCTGTTTGATGAATGCCGGAGCGACAAGTCCAGCCCGTCGCCGCGCTCGCGCTTGAGCGTCGCATCGCCTATCTCGAAAGCCGCATTGCCCGGATGAGGCCCGTTGTTGTAAAGCTCTTCGAGCGCAGGCGCGCGATAAGAGTGCGAGTAGTTGGCTACGAAGGCTCCGCCTCTCCACGTAGGAATGCGTATGCCGACTGCGCCTGAAAATCCATTGAACGAGCGATCAGGCGTCGGGCGATCAAGTATCGAATCCGGGTTGTAGCCGTTGTGCTCGAACCTTGCGCCGAACTGCAGCGATATGCGCTCGAAGTCTACCTTTTGCAGCCCGAACAGTGCGAAGGCGTTCTGTTTTGTCGGAGGCGCGATTGCTTCTTCGCCAAGCGATTTATAATCGCGGTGCAATCCCCAGAAGCCGAAGCTGCCCGACCAATTGCCGCTCTTTTCGCTGATCGAAGGTAGCGCGATAGTTGAGAGTGTTGTTACGGAACTGTGTGTTTATTTCATCAGTAAACGAATTTATCTCGTCGTGCTTGTAGTTGTTATATTGTAGCGAGAACTGCCCGCTGTTGATGAACGAGTTTACATCGCGGAAGCCTGAGTTGAAGTGAATGCTTTGGCGGCGCGGATTCAGCTTCACCACTTCCGGGTCTTCTTCCGTCTGATCGAAGGGAATGCCGTAGTGTCTTCTGTCGAGCGAATAATCGAGGCTCAAGAATCCTTTGCTGGGAAAATAACCGAACCCGGCACTGCCGTTGCCGCCAATGAGTGTAGGAATTCGTGATCCTTCCGAGGGGCGTGTCATAATCACCAGACCTTTGCCCGCCGCCGTTGCCCCAGAACAGCCAGTGATCTGTGCCGTACTCGATGCCCGCGCTGCCGCCTGCTTCGTAGGAATTTGTGCTGGCAACGCCTGTAAAATAACCGCGCACTCCTTTATGAGCAGTATCGTGTTCGTTGATCGCGTTGACGACGCCGCCTATGGCGTTGCTGCCGTAAAGAAGCGTGGCAGGCCCTTTGACCACTTCCAGTTTTTCAAGCGTCAGAACGTCAACAGGCTCTGCGTGATCTCCCGATTGAAATCCGAGCGCTCCGATTCGCTCTCCGTTTTGAAGAATCAAAACCCGGTCTCCGTCGAAACCCCTGATCACGGGCCGGGACGTGGCGGGACCGAAAGAACGCTTTGCAATGCCAAGCTCGTGGTCGAGCGCTTCGCCAAGCGATTGAGTATTCTTCTCGGCAAGCTCGACGGCTGTCAGAGAAGTCACCGATTGAATCGAATTGAAAGAGGTTTCCCCTTCGCCGCTTGCGGTGACGGTGATCTGTTCTCCGACGACTCTCAGCCGCATTTGGAAATCAACAGTCGCAGGGCTTCCGGCGGCCACCTGAACGGATTGTATGATGTCGGGAACGCGGTCGAGGTGAGCCACTACATCATACGTGCCTGCCGGGACGTTCTGGAATTCATAAACTCCGTTGTCATCCGTTTGAACTGAGCGCTTCAGTTGAATGATTGTGACGGTCACATCGTGCAGAGGCTTGTTCGATGTCTCAAGCGTTATTGTCCCGCGCACGCTGCCCGCTGTTTGAGCAAAGATGGCCGTAGAAAAACTGCCAAACATAAAAAGCCATGTCAGAAAGATGCTTATATACTTTTTCACTTGCA
The DNA here is from genome assembly GCA_963726785.1 of Blastocatellia bacterium. Taxonomy (GTDB): domain Bacteria; phylum Acidobacteriota; class Blastocatellia; order UBA7656; family UBA7656; genus DATEKX01. The sequence goes on along the minus strand of CAVSDJ010000010.1, from coordinate 122,236 downwards.
TAGATTCGTTCTCCTTCAAATGAGTGAAAGATTGATCTCATGGTCAGATCGCGACTCTCGGGCGAGAAGCGACCAATTTGAACTATTAACGATGGTGTGAGTTCAAGCAGTCGGCGGCGCGCGACCAAAGAAGGAGACGAAGAATCGTTGCGAATGAAGTTGGGCGAACCTTTATTCGCGGCTCAGCGCTTCGGGGATCAGCGCAATGACGAGCGAAGCGGCAGGATGATCGGAAATTAAATTGCGCTGCAAGCGACACGAAAGACAGTGCGCGTCGCTGCCAGAGTCTGTTGTATTTCCCGAATCGCTGTCGCTGGTTGCTGATAGGCTTGCAGTTGCAGAAGAGTGTAAGTCAGGTCGGACGTTATGATGATGCGTGAAGCATACGAACAGAGCGTGAGCCATAAGGCAAAGGAGCACGAACGAATAGGCTCGTGATCTTTTATAGCTCTTTGTTTTAAGCTCTCCGCGCATTCTCAAATCATGACACTCTCATCTAACGGAAATCATTTAACAATAGCCCTGCTTGCACTGTCAACAAGTACGCTTGTGACATCGCGCGCGTTACCTTCAAATCTCGCATCTCAGGCTTGAAGTTATCAGACCGAATTTCCAATTTTTCGTAAGAATGACCGAAACTTTGGAAAAATCTTCAAATAGGATAGGAAGTTACTCAAAGTTTAATTCCAATACTAATAGCCTTAGGAGCAAGAGCGAGCACTGGCATATACCTTGCACTCACTGATTGGCTCACATCCATCTAAATTTTATATAGTCTTATCTGAAGTCCTCTGATTATTAGAGGATGATTTTATCCTCATCCGGCAGCTAGCTCTCATCCGTTAAGCAAAGCACAGCAGGGCATTGCGATCACTTCGGTGATACATTCGCCCGTTTATGGTGAATTCCAAATTTTAGGAGGAAAAAATGAGAAGGAACTTTAATCGCCCATTCGTCTCAGTTCTTATGTCACTGCTGCTTTCGCTTCAGGCGTTGGCGCAGACAGCGACAACATCATCTATTTCAGGGCTGGTGACAGACTCGGAAGGCGGCGTTATTGCGAACGCCTCTGTTACGCTTAAAGATAAAGTCACCAATCAGGAAAGGGCTGCTACAACCAACGATGAAGGCAGATATGTATTCGCCAATATTGACGCAGGCGTGTACGAACTGACCGTCAGCGCTAACGGTTTCAAGAAGGCGAATGTTGCCGAGTTGAAAGCTGACGTGACCAAGCCCGTCTCTCAAGACTTCAGACTCGAACCGGGCGCGGTAAGCGAAATCGTTACCGTGACCGCAGGCGCAGAGGCGCAACTGCAAAAACAGGATGCGTCGCTCGGCAATACGTTCGAGAACAAGAAAGTCTCTCTGCTGCCCAACATCAGCCGCGAGGCCACAAGGCTTTTGCAACTGCAACCGGGCACTACATTAACGGGCGAAGTGAGCGGCGCGCGCAACGACCAGTCCACTTTTTCGCTCGACGGCATTGACGTTTCAGATAACGTTATTGGGGCGGTATTTCGCACGGTCATACCGACGCCCACCGAAGCTATCGAAGAGTTCCGCGTCACGGTGGCAAACCCTAATGCCACGTTCGGTCGCTCGGCAGGCGCGCAGGTCGTGTTCGTGACCAAACGAGGCGGCAATCAATTTCACGGCTCGCTTTACGAGTATCACCAGAATGACCTGTTCAATGCCAATACATGGAACAACAACCGGGTCGGACTGCCGAGAGCCAAATTGATAGACAACCTTTTCGGCGGCACGATAGGCGGCCCCATATTCAAAGAAAAGACCTTCTTCTTCTTCAACTATCAGGGTCGCCGCAACGCGGGCGCGACTACTGCCAGCCGCATAGTGCCGACAAACAGTTTGAGGCAAGGCTTGTTGCGGTTCAATGAAGTAATCAGGGACGCTAACGGCAATGTAGTGCAAGTAATACCCCACACAATAGATCCGAAAACGCTCGACCCTCGCGGCATCGGAGCGAATCCTACAGTGTTGGCGCTGTTGGCGCAGTACCCAAGTCCGAATGACGCCTCTGTAGGGGATACTTTGAATACGGCGGGTTTCACGGCAAACTTTCCGACGTCAATTCGCGGCGACCTTGGGACTCTGAGGTTAGATCATAACTTCAATGATAAATGGAATTTCGACGTAAAGTTCAGCTCATATTATGAACTGGGCGTAGTTGCCAGTCAGGTTGACATCGCCAATGTCAAAGCCACAGCCATTCAACCTTCCCGGCCGCGAACGCTCTCTGCCGGAATCCTGGGCATCCTGTCGCCTCGCATGACGAACGAGTTCCGCTATGGGTGGACCAGAGACGGGTTGGATTTCGGCGTCACATCTCCGTTTCCGCAGGTATCCGGCTTGAACATAGCGGCTGACATTGCGGGCGCATTCTTGACGAACCGATTGATGTTGATACTCAGAGGGCGCGTCATCAGGCTCGCACCATAAACACCTATCAGTTCATAGATAACCTGACCTGGCGAAGAACACACACACTATCCAAAGTGGATTCAATGTTCGTCACATCACTTCTTTCGATTTCCGTGATGATAAGGTGATCGGCTCGATAACCACGCCGGTTGCGCAACTCGGCTCTGTCACTTTCAACTCAGATACCGGCTGGTCAACGCCCATCTTTCATTCAGGCCGCTGATGCCACTCGCTACAATCAGCTATATGCAGGGCTGCTGGGACGAGGTTGAAAACATAACGTTCCTTGCGACTCGTAACGGGCAATTCGAGCCGAACCCGCCCGGCACGGGACTTTTCACCAACTCGAAGTTGAACGCTTATGAAATCTACACAGCCGACACCTGGCGCATAAAACCATCGCTGACACTCAGCTATGGACTTTTGTATTCGTGGCAGGTTCCTCCTGTGGAAGAAGATAAGAAGCAGACGCTGCTGGTTTTCGCAGACACGGAAGCAATTGGTGAATCCGAAAAATTACCTGCAAGCGAAATTCGAAGCGGCATCGCAAGGCATAGTATTTAACCCAAGGCTGGCTTACATCCCCATCGCGGATACTGGCCGCAAGGGCGCTTTCGACACAGACCGAAAGAATTTTTCGCCGCGCTTCTCTGCCGCGTGGAATCCTTCTTTCCGAGCGGTCTTTTAAGCAAAGTATTCGGCGATCAGAAGACGGTCTTACGCGGCGGCTATTCACTGCTATATGACCGGATAAACACGATCCAGACCATCACGATTCCGACGCTCGGAGTCGGGTTTGCTCAAACTTTGCAGAACCCAGCGCCAAAGAATGGGGCGGGACAGCCTTTCAGAGCGGGCATTGACGGGCCATTGCCTTTGCCGGTTGCGCCTGCGATTACCACACCTATCATTCCGGGCGCTAACTGCGCCGAGCGAGGTGCTGTCTTTTGTGGTTGATCCATTCATCACTGTGCCGCGTAACCACACGGTTGATTTCACGATTCAGAGAGAACTGCCGGGCAATATGATACTGGAGCTTGGTTACATCGGTCGTATGGGCCGCAATCTCTATCAGAGCTTGAACCTCAACCAGGTTCCGTACAATTTCAAAGACCCTGTGTCAGGGCAGACTTTTGCTCAAGCCTTTGACGCTCTGGCAGATCAACTTCGGAGCGGGAGTTGTTGCGGCTGCGGTGACACCTCAACCGTGGTTTGAAAACATGCTGCCGAAATTGCCTGCGGTCGGTGGCAGTCGCACGGTAGCGTTTGCTTCAAACGCTACACGCTTTGCCAATATAGTTAACGGAAACCTCAGCAATCTATTCATTAATATTGATACTCTTGCTGAGCGACCGTTCAACGCTTTCGGTCAAGCTACGGAACTTTTCATGCGCACCTCGATAGGCCGCTCCAACTATCATGCTTTCGTTTTGACGCTGCGCAAGAGTTTCTCTCACAACCTGTCGTTCGATTTCAACTACACGCTCTCTCGCTCACTGGACCAGTTTGGCGCGGTGCAAAACGCCGCCAACCTACAGCCCAACTCATTTTTCCCTGATGCTGAATACTCGCCGTCCACCTTTGATGCTACTCATATTTTCAACGCCGACTGGGTCTATGATCTTCCGTTCGGTCAGGGCCAAAAGTTTGCGAATAGCTCAAACCCGTTCATCAGCAAGCTCATCTCAGGATGGTACACGGCAGGAATTCATCGCGCCTCATCAGCCGTTCCGGTCACAATCGTACAAGGCACGCAAGTTTGGGGCGGAAGCTCGATACTCGGAAACAATTCGGGCGTAATAGGGCTGCCAGATGGCGACTTCGGTACGGGCATTCACAGCGGCGTTCCCGGTTCTACAGGAATTGGCATAGCAGGAGACCCTAAAACCCTGCCGACACCGGGATCAGGTCTTAACCTGTTCGGTGACCCGGAAGAAGTATTCAGACAGTGTCCGGCGAATCCGCCTAAGCCAGGATGAACGAAGCGGGCGCAATGCCCTTAGAGGGCTTGGGTTCTGGCAAACTGATATGACGTTTGGCAAATCAACAAGATTAACTGAGAAAGTAGGGGTACGATTTTCAGTTGATCTCATCAACGTCTTCAATCATGTCAACTTCATTGACCCGCGCCGAGCGTGCAGAATCCGGCCAATTTCGGCGTGATTACGACGCAGAGAGTAAACAATGCGCAGAATATCTTTGCGCGCCGCGTTCAGTTCAGCGGACGCATCGAATTCTGATCTGTAGCTAGACAGCTTCACTTGATATGCGGCGGGCATTAACTGATGCCCGCCGCATAATTTTTTGGGTATGAATTTATCGTGCGATGAATTCGATTTCCAATTTTTCGTAAATACTTCCAGAAACATGGAAAGCTGGAAGCAGATTGGGAATGCAGGATTTTCACTAAGAGCTTGACTGGCTATGATTTGAGTGAGTGGCAGTTCGCGGTATTGGGATTGCTTATGTTAAAAGCGCACATCCTTAGAATCTCTACCATTCTGTTCTGAACTTGGGGTGAGGTCGCTACTCGGGCACGGTGGCGACCTCCAATTTTTTTGCCCCGCTATTTATTCCACTCGTAGAACTTAAATCTGTATAGACCGGGACGGAGACCCCATTTGTGCCGTACTTTGTGCCGTAACTATTCGGCATCTTGTTTGACAGCACTTCAAGAGCATTCCGCTTTGCTTCCATTCTGATATGGCTGTATCGGTCAAGCATCTTGCGCGAGACGTGACCGGCGATAGACATAATGGTTTGGTCGCTCGCTCCTGATTCAGCAGATGAGCAGCGAGACATACTGGTAGAACCATTGTGAAATAGCAAATGAGCGCAAAGCGGCCAGACCGACTAGACAGAATCATCACTCATTTCTATATTGAAGTTGTACGGCTCACATCTAACTCTCAGGTGCCTACTCTTTTCTTAGAGAAAGGATTAAATCTTGGGTGAAAGATTTCTCCATCAGTTACAATAAAGCGGATCGACCTTGGGCTGAATGGATCGCATGGCAACTGGAAGAGGCTGGTTATCAAACGATGCTTCAGGCCTGGGATTTTCGCCCTGGTTCCAACTTTGTGTTGGAAATGAATAGTGCAACCATCGAAGCTAAACGCACTATTGCTGTGTTATCGCCGGACTATCTTTCGTCTCTCTTCACTCAGTCTGAATGGGCTGCCGCGTTTGCTCAAGACCCAACAAACAAGAATGGGCTATTGCTGCCGGTTCGTATCAGAGAATGTAATCCTGTAGGCTTGCTTTCTCAGATAGTTTATTCAGATGGCAGCAGCCCTCTGGCGATTTTTGGAAATACATTTAACAGAGGGGCGTCAGTGGCTGGACGAATTGCTGGCAATGGCCGACAGGAACGAAGTAACGGCTTCTGTTCGGGCGAAAGCGCTTTATGGGGCAGGAGTCCTCGCGCATATTCAGAATGACTACGATAGAGCGTTCGTGCACCTTGAGTTGAGTCTGGCCTTATATCAAGAACTGGAAGACAAGCAAGGTATGGCATCTTCACTTAATGTCTTCGGAGCCCTCGCGCATGACCGGGGGGACGATACTCGCGCGCTCATGCTTCTCAAGCAGGGGCTCGCCCTATGTCGAGAATTACTCGGTACGCAGGATGACCCAAAGACCACTGTAAGCATTCCCATATCTGTGATCAATGCCATAGCATCCGGCTCGACTCTGGAGCAACTTGGAAAGTTCACAATAGGATCAGAGTCTAGCGCAGAGATAATACCGGCAGGCACAGTGGGGCGGCTGATTATGTTAGCGAACTTTGCGCTGGCCGGAGAAACCAATCTAGGCGGTGCCAGCCTTGCCGACATCACTGCGGCGCTGAATGCAGTCAACTCAGCGTTTGACGGCTGCCGTGTTGTGGTGAGTTGCGATAAACCGATTGTGGCAAATCTCTAGATTACTTTTATTCCGAATCGAGTCTCAGCAAACACGACCACGCCGTATTTCATTGTAAATCTTAAATTCAGCTTGGTTCGGGCCGCATTGCATATCGCTAACTATGCCATAACCAGGTGAGATGCCGCATTGAGTTGAGAGCATTCAACTCTTTCCAATTTAATAAGCTTGCCCGAAGTGACAGTCATACCATTCTAAGAAAGCCCCGTCACAACCGGCGCACCCTTCGAATTTATTAATTGGTTCTCAGATTCATCACATAAATCTCGTAATTACCGTCGCGGTTACTCTGAAAGGCTAGCTTTGAGCCGTCAGGTGATAACGAGGGTCGTCTATCCTGCGCTGGCCCGGATGTCAAACGCCTGAGGTTCCCCCCACCCGAATCCACCTGAAAGATATTTATCCTGGCCCCTAGCTTATCTACAGACATGACAAAAGCTATTTTTGCCCCTTCAGGCGACCAGCAAGGTTCGCCTGCGTTTGGCGGGTTGCTTGTTATCATCGTAACGTTGCTGCCATCGGCATCAACAACGTATATCTGACGTGGGAACACTCCATTTATTCTCTCAAGGCTGGGGCTTGTGAACGCGATTCGCTTGCCGTCAGCAGACCAGGCAGGTTGGCGCGCTTCTAGTTTTGTCAGCTTGATGATATTCGAGCCATCATCATCCATTATATATATTCCTTCCCGCCCGTCTCGCTTGCTGTTGAATAGGATTCTTCCGTCGGGCGACCACTCAGGATAAATATCATCTGCCGGATCGCCCGTCAGCCTCGTCTGATTACTGCCGTCGGCATTCATCAAATAAATCTCCCTGTTTCCGTCTCTCAAGCTTGTGAATGCGATTCGCTTGCCGTCAGGTGACCATACCGGCTCAGTATCGTCCGCCTGCGAGTTGGTGATTTGCGCTGGCGAGCTTCCATCAGCATTCATTATGTAAATGTGTTGCATGCCAGCGCGGTTGCTTGAAAACGCAATCTTGCTTCCGTCGGGAGACCAGGCGGGGCCAATGTCGTCGGCAGCATCATCGGTGAGTTGGGCCAAGTCGCCGTCAACGCTCATAACATATATCTCCCAGTTGCCGTCTCTATCAGTCTGAAAGGCTAGCCTCGCGCCGTCGGGTGACCACGAGGGTCGCAGTATCATGTGCGGAGTTGTTTGTCACTCGCCTGAGATTGCCGCCATCGGGTTCACTATATAGATTTCATCGTTGCCATCTCTGGTGCTGACAAACGCAATGTTGCTGCTGTCGGGTGACCACGCTGGCGCACCATCCCCCTGAGGGGTATCTGCGGTCAGGTTCTTCTGGTTCGAGCCATCGGCGTTCATCACATACACGTCGAAGTTGCCCTGTGCGCCCCCATTTCTTCCTGTCACGAACAGAATTTTCGAGCCGTCAGGCGACCACTTCGGCTCCACGTCATACTCAGGGTCACTCACGATTCGCTTGAGATTACCGCCATCGGCATCCATCACGTAGATGTCAAAATTGTATGGGTAGCTGTTATCGCGGTTGCTTGTGAAGGCGATACGGCTTCCGTCGGGCGACCACGCGGCTCCCGTATCAATCGCATCGTTTCTAGTGAGCCGGGTTTGGTTGCTGCCGTCGGCGCTCATTAAATAGATCTCTTTGTTGCCGTCTCGGTCACTCTCGAAGGCTATCTTGCTTCCGTCGGGCGACCACTTAGGCCCATCATCGTCCGCCAGATTGTCTGTGAGCCGTTTGACGTTCGAGCCATCGGCATCCATCACGTAGATTTCGTTTTTCCCATCGCGGTTACTCCAGAAGGCTATCTTGCGCCCGTCAGGGGACCATTGAGGAAAACCATCGCTCGCCTTGTTGCTGGTCAATCTAACAAGCGTGTTCTTTGCGCGTGACGCAGGCGCGGGCGACTGGCGCGTTAGTTTCAGATAAACAAACAATGCAATCGCCCCGACCAGCAATAGAGCAGTCAAACCGAGCGCGGCTTGCTTCATTTGCTTCTTTCGTCGCTCTGTGTCGTGTACCGACCCAAGAGCCTTCACTACAGCGACAGGCGACACGGACGCGGTTTGGCCGAGCAGGTCCGCCTCTTCAAACCCTTCGCTAATGACCCGAGCAAACGTGTGCTTTTCAATCACCGTGGCATTGCCCTGTATGCCGGTGATGTCGGTTTGCCCGGTATCAACCGCAGATATTTTCACGGGGGCGACGAACCGGTAGCCGCGCTTCGGGATAGTCTCGATGTAGCGCGGCTCGGAAGAGTCGTCGCCTAGAGCTTTTCGCAATTCATGTATGTTGCGCGAGAGGCTCCCTTCTTCAACGAAGCTGTCGGGCCAGACCTCTTTCAACAATCGCTCTTTTTCAACTACCTGCACCCCGTTCTGTACAAGCACCAGTAGAGTCTCGAAAGCCTTCGGCGTCAGACGCACGGTCGCGCCGTTTTTGAGCAGTATTCTGCTGCCTGCGTTCAGCAAGAAAGGCTCGAACTCATATAAGTGCTTGTCTGGCGCGGCCATAACTGATGTAAGAATTCTGTAAGAACTCGGTAAGAGTTTTATCAGCGCAACTTTAAGAAAATCCAAAAGACTTTTGAGAGCGTCCGGGATTATCGTCTGCCGCGTTGGCGAGGCCGATTAAGGATGCTCCCAAAGGAGGCCTCCAGCTTCCTCGCCAATTATATTGCCGGTTGGTAATCGCAGCAACACAAAGGTCGTCCAGCAGGCAAAACGTTCAGGGAGAAACGGCGTGGCAAAAAAGCGCAGAACAGAAAAGACCGTCGAGATCCATGAGGTCTATGTCATCAGACAGACGAGTGGCCCTCTGCCCGCGCTTTGCGCCGAGTGTCCGACAGGCGACGCACTTATGGTCGCCCCCGAACAAGCCGCCGTAATCGCAGCCGTCCCGGTGCGAACGATTTATCGCTGGGTCGAAAGCGAGATGATTCATTACAAAGAGACGCCCGATGGCTCACTCATCGTGTGCGTCAAATCGCTGCCCATTTGCGGAGCAGCAGAATAGCGAAGAAAGTCATTATAGGCCAGGACTACTTCGCAAGTTATTAACCCCGGCTATGGACCGGAAAGGAAGTATAGAGGATGTCGTAAGTATCGCTGATCTATACGTCGCTTTGAAGGCAGTAGCTTATTAAATGAATAGGAGAACACTAATGAAACGCTTTATCAAAATACGAAGTCTCATGCTAACCATCGCCCTGCTGCTTGCAGCAATCCCCGTAGCGGCTGTCGAAGGCCAAGTGACGCTCAGACGCCCAATAACTGTTGATCACCCGTTTGCTCTTAACGGAAAGGGCCTCGCGGCCTTTATCACGGATGAAGCGGGCAACGTAATCGGTGCCAACGTCACCGCTGCTGGCACGTCGAACCAGCTTGGTTTGTGGATCGCCACCGGAAGGGTCACATTCACCAACGACAACGGTGTGCTACGGTCCAGCGGAGAAGCGACGCTCATCGCCGAAAATGGCGATAAGCTTGAAGTGGTGGTTCAAGGAGTATTAGACCCGGTCACGAATACTGATCACGGGAGCCTTCCGCTTCGTCGGAGGCACGGGCAAGTTCGCGGGGGCGAGCGGCATCACCGACGGCATAGTGGTTATTAACCCGCCCAATGGTGGTTTCGAGATGACCCTCGTCGGCAGCCTCAATTACTAGCAGCAATAGCCAAGGCTTATAGCTGTCTGCGAATGAAGGCAATCCTGTGGGGGCTGGCAATCGGGGCCGCCCCCACAGGATTTGCAGCTTCATCAAAAGCGTTCTTTCTTTGACAACGCATATTACGTTTCACGCTTACTCATCACAACGAGATATATACCGGCCAAATCATCATCCATATTCTGCAACCTATAGGCCCTGCTCTTGCGTATTTACTTTACTAGCTCAGAAAGCATTAGTGCCTTCACGGCAGATTTAACAGGAGAAGTTTAAAAATGACCCGATACCGAAAGCTCACAGCCGTCCCTTCTATCCCTTGCGGCAACCCTGGTCTTTATTTGCAGCACAAGCGCGAATGATAAAGAGAAAACAGGCAATCCGAAGGGGCATAAGTCTCGTTACCTTTAATAAAGATGTCGCGCCAATCTTATATAACAAGTGCGCCGAGTGTCATAGGCCCTCAGAGGCCGCGCCATTCTCTGTGCTTTCTTATAATGATGTGCGTCCCTGGGCGCGGTCCATCAAAGAGAAGGTCATTAATCGCCAGATGCCCCCCTGGCACGCAGACCCGCACACTGGTAAATGGGCAAATGATCGAAGACTGACTGAGCAACAGATTCAAACTATCTCGGCATGGGTGGATCAGGGCGCAAAGGAAGGCGACCCCGGAGAATTTACCGCCTGCGCCGAAACTCTCCGAAGGGTGGAGCATCGGAAAGCCGGATGTTGTTCTTGAAGTGCCCGAAGAGTACACGATAGAAGCGAGCGGCCCGGATGAGTACCAGTACTTCGATGTTCCGACCAACTTCACAGAAGACAAGTGGGTGCAGATGGCGGAAGCCCGTCCGGGTAATCGCCGAATCGTCCACCACATCATCGCTTTCGTCGTGCCTCCCGGCAATCCCAACCTCTCTAAAATGACGAAGGAGATGAGGGAAAAGGCCGTTGAAATGTCGCTGAAGAACACGCCATTTTATCGCGATGGCCTTTTGATCAGGATGAAGTCGGATCAGCCTGTCTACGATGAAGGGAGCGCGGTCCCTGCCAATCTGCGTCCATTTAATGACGTTGATGACTTCCTTACAGCATATGCTCCGGGGGGAAACTATGGCATCTGGAAACCCGACACTGCCAAAAAGATTCCTGCGGGGGCGATCATTCGATTCCAGATCCACTATTCTAAAGTCGCAGGATCGGTACAAAAGGATCGCTCTATGGTGGGGCTAGTCTTTGCCAAAGAACCGCCAGCCGGTATCTTGAGGACCCGAGCTATCGCGAATATGTTTTTCCAGATTCCGCCGCAGGCAGACAACCACAAAGTCACGGCCATGTGGAGTCCGAAACATGACATTACTTTGTATTCACTGATGCCGCATATGCATTATCGCGGCAAGGCGATGGAATTCAAAGTCATCTATCCCGACGGTCGCAGCGAAGCCTTACTTAACGTGCCCAATTACAGCTTTGCATGGCAAACTGCCTACCAGCCCGCCAACCCGATTCGGATTCCAAGCGGGAGCAAGATTCTGGTCACCGGATACTTCGATAACTCATCTAAGAACAAGTTCAACCCTGATCCGGCGAAGACCGTGCGTTACGGCGAGCCTACCTATGACGAAATGATGATGGGGTTCGTAGATTATATAGTCGAAAAGCCACGCGAGGTGGCCAAAGTATCCCCCGAAGTCTTCGCAACTTATCTGGGAAGCTATGACATGGGTAATAATCGCACTTACATTATCAGCAGAGAGGGCAATAAGTTTTTCGGTCAGGCGACGGCCAACCCGAAGCGTGAACTCTTTGCCGTGTCGGAGACCAAATTCTCAATTCCTGAAATCGAAAGGCAAATCACTTTCGTCAAGAACGAAAAAGGAGAGGTTGTGGAACTGCTTTATGAGCGCGAGGACGGGGTTCTACATTGTAAGAGGATGAAGGACGACGCTCCGGCTGATAAGCAAAAATGATGACCCTGTAATGTGATCGGTTATTTATAACGAGTCAGCCATGATTGGTGGCATCATAATCACTAATCATGGCTGACTCACTTTATTTATGGCTGCGCTTTCGGCTTGACCAGATGGCTGTCGAACCAGTCGAGCACTGTCGTGTACCAGAGTTCGGAATTCTGCGGCTTTAAGACCCAGTGTCCTTCGTCCGGGTAGTACAACAATTTCGAGTCTACGCCCTGACGCTGGAGTGCTGTGAACAGTTGAAGCCCTTCCGTCACAGGGACTCGATAATCCATCTCGCCGTGAACGACGAGAGTCGGTGTTCTGAAATTCTTCACGAACATATGGGGCGACCACTGCTCGTACATTTTCGAATTAGTCCACGGCGTGCCTTTGAATTCCCATTCAGGAAACCACAGCTCTTCCGTAGCGCCGTACATGCTCGACAGATTAAAAAGCCCCGCGTGTGAAACCAATGCTTTGAACTTCACGCTAGAGTCATCATTGTGACCTAAAATCCAGTTGACCATGTAACCGCCGTAGCTTCCACCCGCCGCGCCGATTCGCTCTCGATCAATGTAGGGCATGCTTGCAACATAAGCTACGCCGTTCATAAGGTCCTTATAGACTTTGCCTCCCCAGTCGCCTGAAATGTCGTCGGTGAATTTCTGGCCGAACCCGATAGAGCCTCGCGGGTTGGGCGAGAACACAACGTAGCCCGCCGCGGCAAACATCTGCGGGTTCCAGCGATAGCTCCACGAATCGTTCCATGCCGACTGCGGCCCGCCGTGAATCAAAACGATCATCGGCCATTTGCGATTGGCAACGAAGTTCGCAGGCTTTGTGATCCATCCCTGCACCTTCGCGCCGCTTGCGCCTTCCCACGTCACTTCTTCGGCAGGCTTGAGATTGAAGTCCGCATAAAGACCGTCATTGACCTTCGTCACCTGCGTGACCACGCCGCCCGTAGCAGACGCGCGAAAGATTTCGACAGGTCGCGCGAGGCTCTGCCGAGTGAAGACCATCATCCGACCGTTAGCACTTAGCTGTACGTCGTCATTGAATCCATCAATGATGATTTTCCGCGCAGTCGCGCCCGTAATAGAAAGATCGTAAACGGGCTGGCGACCGCGTTCGAGCACCGACGCAAGAATCCTCTCGCCGTCGGGCGCGAACGTGAAGCTTTCGACGTTGTTATCAATCTGCTCGGTAATAGAATGAGCCTGACCAGTCTTGCGGTCATAGATCATCAAGCGCCATCGGTCGGCTTCAAAGCCGGGCTTGGCTTGCGCGCGATAAGCGACGTAGCGGCCATCAGGCGAGTAACGCGGCGAAAGATCGTTCGCAGGGTTATCACCCGTGATGCGTCGCGCTTCGCCGCCCGAAATCGGAACTATAAAGATATCGCCGTTGGTTGACCTCGATTCATCCTTATCCGTGTTGCGCGCGAAGGCCAGTTCTTTCGAGTCGGGCGAGAAAGCATAATCTGTCATTCCGCCCAGGCTGAACGGCGGCGCATCGAAATCGCCCGGAGTGAGGTCACGCGCCGCTCCCGTTTCGACAGAGACGACGAAGACGTGATTGCGCTTGCCTTCCTTCCATGCGTTCCAATGGCGAAAGAGCAAGCGGTCGGCTATTTTCGCTTTCACTTTGCTTGCGGCGGCGGCTTCTGCGCGATTCCGGTTGCATTCGTCGCTCGTGCATTCCGGGTAGACTTCCGATGTGAACGCTATCCACTTGCCGTCGGGCGACCACACGGGATCGGAAGCTCCCATCGCTACGTTCGATATTTTTTTAGCCTCGCCGCTTTCAACATCTATAGTCCAGATTTGCGATTCGCCGTCGCGCGCGGAAACGAAGGCAAGCTGTCTCCCATCCGGCGACCATCGCGGCGCGCTCGAAGATTGCTTTTCGTTCGTAAGCTGCCGGGCTTCATCGCCATCAACTGAGATCAGATAAATTTGCGTAAGCCGTTTATTAGCAGTCTTGTCCGTATCCGTAATGGTGTAAGCAACAAAACTGCCGTCAGGCGAGACTTGCGGGTCCGAGACGCGGCGAGTTTTGATGAGGTCGTCAATTGTGAATGGCTTTGGCGGCTGCGCCGTTTTTGCGGCTGCAACAGCCGCGAGCGATAAAACAAAAATAATCAACCGTGCGATAGAACGCTGCATATAACTCTCCTGAACCCCTTCTGCATTATGGTTTGACTCCTGCCGCAGGCAAATAGTTTTCACACAGGTGAAAAAAATAGGGAGCGAACAAATTTATAGGCTACCAACCGCCGGTTGCATAGTCAACGTTTTAGTCTCAAATTCGAGCTTTCAAATCCTCAGTCGGGTAGTGATGTCTGAAAATTCGTATTGCCGAACAGTCTCGCGAGCGCGGCCTCGCCTGTGCTTGACCTGAAACGAAACGACCGTCTTGCCGTCAATCTTGATGCCGAACTCCGAAGCGATTTCGTGAGCGTCGCGAGGGCGCGATGGCAGAAACGAAATTCTATCCGCAGTGAGATTGTCTATGTCTACCTCGTCGAGCAGCGATTCCCATTTCACTTCGGCGGTCGAACGATCAAAGATGATGACGCGGCTGTCGTCATTGCCGCGTTTGAAGTGGCGCAGTTGTCGAAAGAGATATTTTGCCGCGCTCAAATCCTTGACGCGCGCCTTTCTGAAATCGGCGGGCTGGCAATCGGCGAGATTGAGTTTGCGAATCAAAACTTCGGCGACCAGCCGCGCGACGTTCAAGTAATGCGTCTTGAGTTCGGCCATCGAATCGAAGCCGAGTTCTCGGATCATCTGATTCAACTCGGCCTTTGAAACTTTGAAATACCTTTCGGCCCACTTCGATTCGATGTCGGGTGTTTGCCCTTCGGCGACGGCGACCTTGCCGGATTTATCTGTCTTGACGGAAACGGGCAACCAGTCGCGCCCGTTGAATTCAAGCCTCAAATCGCCAGCTTTAGCGTCCGCAAACCCGCGCGGCGTGTGCTCGACGCGCGTGAGCTTGCCTTGGTTTGCTACGTTCAATAGCTCGACGGCTCCGCGCTTCACAGACTTTTCAATGTTGGCAATCTCTTCTTGAAAGATGGCTCGACTCGGATGAGCGACAGGAAGGCGGTTTATCGCATCAAGCATCTTTGCTTTGCTCGGCGCGGCGTCGAACAAAGGTTGAGATAGACGAGCGAGCGCAATCAATTCGTTGGCGAGCGAGACTTCCGCATACGTCCCGAGCCCGTCGTGAAAGACGCCTTCGATCACATCGAACTCGACCTTCGAAATCGCAGGCGCTTGAGCAGATTGGGCCGATGAGATGAGAAGATTGCCGGAAGCCCGGACAGAAGCAAGCAGGAGAACTGCGATAACAAGCGTCGCAGGTAATTGTTTTGAGAGAATATAGCGCGGCAGTTTTATAAACATTGTCAGCAAATGGCAGTAGCCCGCGCGTAAGCAAGGGCGAACACTTGCGCCCTCCCTCACGGTCGGGCTACTGCCACTCGTCACAAACTATCGCTACTCGTTATTTGCCCGCGTCTGCTCCATTCAGATACTTATCAAGAAAATCGAGAATCGCTTTATAGCCTCGCAACTGGTTTGGCTTTTTCGTGAAGCCGTGACCTTCATTATCGAAGACCACGTATTCGACTATGCCATTCCTTTTCTTGATGGCGTCAACGATTTCATCCGATTCGGGCTTGATGACGCGCGGGTCGTTTTTGCCCTGCAATACCATCAGCGGCTTGGTGATCTTATCGGTATGAAAGAGCGGCGAAATCGCTTTCAGGGTTTCCTTGTCCTTTACGGGGTCGCCCATCTCTTTGTAGAGCGCCTTTCTAAACGACTCCCAGTAAGGCGGGATTGATTCGAGTGTTCTCAGCCAGTTCGACACGCCGAACAGATCAACGCCGACGGCGAATTCTTCCGGCTTGAACGCCAGCGCCGCAAGCACCATGTATCCGCCGTAGCTTCCGCCCATTATGCCTATCTTCGACGAATCAACATAGCCGAGCGAGGCGAAATACTTCTTTGCCTCTATGCAATCCCAAAGCGGCTCGCGCCCATGTTTCTGATCGTCTGCCGTAAAGAAAGTTTTGCCGTAGCCTGAGCTTCCGCGATTGTTGACGCTCAACACTGCGTAGCCGTGATTGACAAGATACTGAATCGTCGCGCGGTATCCTTTTCTCGACTGCCCGCCGGGACCGCCATGCACTTCCACGAGCGCAGGGGCCTTGTTTGTGGCGCTCGCCTGATGTGGCTTGTAGAGCAGCGCGGGAATCAGCATGCCGTCAAAAGATTTGTAGCGTATAACCTGCGCATCAACCAGATCGGCAGGATT
This sequence comes from Blastocatellia bacterium, assembly GCA_963726785.1. GTDB lineage: Bacteria > Acidobacteriota > Blastocatellia > UBA7656 > UBA7656 > DATEKX01. The sequence goes on along the minus strand of CAVSDJ010000010.1, from coordinate 105,934 downwards.
AATTTCGGGGTTGAGGCTATCGGTTAATCTTCGCACCTGCTTCGTAGAGAAATCGTAAATATGGAGGTTGGCCGGAGAGCGGTCTCCGTTGACGTAAAACGCCATCAGCTTTTCGCTGTCGGATATATTGATCCCTGTTATATCCGCGTCAGGCATCTTCGGCAACGTTATGGGTTTGCCGGTCGCGTTGTCGTAGACTATCACTTTTGTGCGGGCGTCTTCGTTGATCCCCACAACGCGATACTTCCCGTTGCGCGAGAAGTAGGTGTAGTTAATATCCCACTTCGCTTTCTCGACCGGCTCACTCTTGCCCGTCGCCAGGTTGTAGCGCGCCAGGTAAGAGAATTCGCTGCCGTTATCAGTCAGGTAATAAAGATAACGAGACTGCGGATCGAACGACGAAGGGCTGTTGGCAACTTCGCCCGTGTGCGAGGTGATATTCTTCGTCTGCTTCGTCGCAAGATCGTAGAGGTAGATGTCCGAATCTGTGGTAGTGGTAGGCTTTGAAAATGCGATGTATTTTTCATCGTCGGAAATATCGCCTAACTGGTAGCCAGCGTCGTCTTGATAAATCAGCTTGCGCTCGAACGTGGCCGCGTCCATCTTGTAGATGTCGAAGAAGCGCGGGTCCCGCTCGTTGGTTGAAAAATAGAACGCTTTGCCATCCTGGCTCCATTCAAGGAATCCCGCTTTGAGCTTATCGCCGGGCGTGAGGTCGCGCTCTTTGCCGTCCGCATCAAGCATGTAAATATGATTGTTCTCGTTGCCGCCCTGATCGTGCGTATAGAGGATGCGCGAGTCTTTCGGGAAATAAGAAACAGCAAATACGCTTTCAGTAGTTGAGTGGGTCAGTTGTTTCGGTTCGCCGCCCGAAACCGCAATCGTATAGGTGTTATAAATGCCTGTTTTGTTGCTGGTAAACAGGATTGATTTCTCGTCCGAAGAGAATGAGCTTCCACTGATGCTCGTAGAGGTCAGGAATTGTTCTATAGTGTATTGCTTAGTCTGGTGACTCGTTTTTTGAGCCGCAGGCTTTTGACTTTGAGCCAGCACGGATGCCTGCGCCAGAAACAACGGGGCCAGCATTGCAAAGGCCAAAAGCTTCAGGCTGCGCCTGCGAAACGTTCGGATTGATTTCATATTGTCCTCCTGAGGAGATAGCTTGAGATCCGCTTTATACAAGTTCTCTTGTTTACTGCGAAACAAGAGATACGGACGCGCGACGCAAAAAGTTCGAGCGGTCACGCGGGGAAGCGACGCGATGGCAGATGATTTGACTCACCTGCCTGATTCAAATACTCTACCACTCTACAAACTTTTCAAAGTAATAAAACTCGATATTTCAAAAGGCGAACTAATGAACTTCATCGAATATGAGAGCAAGACAAAGCTCAGAGGAGGGTATTATACAGACCTCGAAATTGCGAAATTTCTAATGCGCTGGGTGTTTGGTATCAATCCGCAAAGTCTTCTTGAGCCGAGTTGCGGCGATGGTGTTTTCATAGATGCAATCAATCAGATAAACACTGGCTCTTTACAATCGCTTATTGCTTGCGAGATTGATACATCAGAAGCCAGTAAGGCAAAGCGCAAAACCCGCGCGCTTCATCCTGATATCAACGCCACTGTAATGACAAAGGATTTTTTGAAATGGGGTTTGTCTAATATAAATCAGCCCTTAGGAGTTGACGGCGCGATTGGAAATCCGCCTTTCATCCGTTATCAATATCTGGAAGACGCACAGCAGTCGCGGATGCAAGGAATATTTGAATCGTTTCGTTTGCCATTTACAAAGCACACTAATTTGTGGGTTCCTTTTATCCTTCTGTCGCTTGCTAACCTTAGGCCAGGTGGGCGGCTAGCAATGGTAGTGCCTTCAGAAATTCTTCATATACGGCATGCACAATCGCTTCGCACTTTTCTCGCGTTACAATGCTCGCGAATACTCCTTGTGGATCCCGCAGAGCTTTTGTTCAGTGATGCATTGCAAGGAGTAGTTCTGCTGCTTGCAGAAAAGAAAGCGAGTGAAGCTGATAAAAGCAAGGGTATTGCTATCAAGCCAGTCAGAAGTCCTGCCTTTTTGAACGATGATCCTGCCACATATTTTGACAATGCCAAGTATTTGAATGGAGAGAGCATTAAGGGCAAATGGATGCCTGCGCTGCTCACAAGTAAAGAAAGAAATCTTTTAAAGAAGATCGCTCGTCATCCCGATGTTGTCAGGTTCGGCGATCTTGCGAATATTGATGTCGGCATCGTGACGGGCGCGAATAAATTCTTTCTGGTGCCCGATGAGGTCGTAGAGCAGTACGACCTGCAGCAGTGGGCCAAACCTATGTTTGGCCGTAGCGAGCATGTGCGCGGTGTCATCTATGATGAAGAAAGTCACGATGAGAATCGTAGGGCCGGACTGCCTGCTAATTTTTTATGGCTCAAAGAAGCAGAACTGTCTGACCTTCCAGACCATGTTCAGCAATATATATTGAAGGGCGAAGCGGAAGGATTACACCGTCGCTATAAATGCCGCATCCGAACTCCGTGGTACAGCGTTCCGTATGTATCTACTGCGCCGGTGGCGATGTTGAAAAGAGCGCATGATTACTCGCGTTTGATCTGGAATCGCGCTGATGCTTACACGACAGATACGGCTTATCGCGTTCACCCTTTCAAAATTAAACCGGAGCGGCTGGTGTATTCTTTCGTCAACAGCCTGACGGCGCTGACTGCTGAGTTGGAAGGCAGGCATTATGGCGGAGGGGTTCTGGAATTAGTGCCTTCGGAGATCGAAAGATTGTTGATACCCATCACACGCACAAGGCTTTCTCGGCTTGAGCAACTGAATCAGGCAATCCGCCAGGACGATTTGCCTGAAAAGCTACTTCCTATGCAAGACAACACAATACTCAGACAACTTGGTTTAAGTCAGGAAGAGCGTGACCTTTTGTTTTGTGCCTGGGATCGTTTGCGGTCGCGTCGTCAGCGCACGCAGAGCCAGAAAGAGGAGCCAGAAGTGAACCCATTACCTCAATAAAATGGATTTGATCACATATGCTTCCTACTTGCCTCCAAACATTAGTTGCCCTATTCTCTCTACCGTAGTCAGAATCTGTTATAAATCCATACCTGAAACAGGCTGTCATATCTGACAACGCAAAAGGAAGAAAAATGCATAGACGACCTACCACTCAGGATGTTAGTTGGTTCTTAGACCTCTATAATCGAGAGCAATTGGATCTTGATCCGCCTTATCAGCGTCGTAGCGTATGGACGACGAAAGATAGAACATATTTTCTTGACACTATTTTCCGCAACTACTCCTCTCCTTCGATTTTTCTTCATAAGACTACGAATGAAAAGGGGGCAATATATCACGTTGTAGATGGAAAGCAACGGCTTGAGACCATAATAATGTTCTCCAAAAATAAAATCGCATTGGATAAAAACATCGGGGATACCACATTGGCGGGTAAAAAATGGAAAGATTTAGACGAGTCCAAGAAACAGGTTTTTTGGAATTATATCTTTACTGTGGAAATGCTTGGCACAGTCGAGGCCGCTGTAGTAGAAGAGATTTTCGCAAGGGTAAACAGAAATGCGAGAAGACTAGAGCCTCAGGAATTAAGACATGCAAGGTATGATGGATGGTTTATCAATTATGCGGAGAAGGAGGCAGAAAAAGAAGAATGGCGACATCTCAACGTCGTTACTACCAGTAGAGCAAAACGAATGAAAGATGTTCAGTTTATATCAGAGCTTTTTCTAATAGTTCTTGATGGAAAAATTGTTGGCTTTGATCAAGATTATCTTAATGATAAGTACGCTGAATACGAGAACCCGCAAGAAACCCATCCGAATTTTTCCGAAGAGGCCATATCCGAAAAGATTGAAGGGATAAAAGAATTCCTCTTACAGATGGAAAAATATAATCAATGTCTGACCAATTTCGCCAAGGGATTTGGAAATTTCTATAGTCTGTGGGCAGTAGTCGCCTTAAATCGAGAGAAGCTGAAAGCAGCAAGTATAACTGCAAAGCGATTTGACTCGTTTATGAAAAGAGTGGCGAAAATAACGGCCCTTGAGAGACCCGAAGAGTTGCTATCCAGTGACAAAGCCGATCTTTATAGAGAGCCATATGATTACTACATAGCGTCACTAGGCCCTGTCACTGATTTGCCACCACGCGAGCGTAGAGACGCAGCACTTAAACCGGCTTTATTAGTATAAAGGTATGAAAATCCCGCTTTCGGTACGCAATGCCTATGACCTTCAGTACGAAAAGAATAGTCGTCTGAAAGAACACGTAGATCCGTTACTCCGTTCTCTAAAGAAAGATCGCTGGCACTATGAAAGCCGAATAAAATCGCAAGAGAGCTTTGCCTTGAAATTGGAAACAGGTCGTTTTTACCCGGAAGAGGTTGAGGATTTCTTTGCTTGCACTCTAGTAGTGGAGAACCAAACAAAGGTTACAGAAGCAAAGGGTTTGATCTATGATCAATTCGATCCTCAGTATAGGAAGCCGAAATCCGACGATTTCACACATAAATCTTCCGACTCTTTTCCCTTTGACGACTTGAGATTATACGTAAAATACCGGGATAAACCTAATGTTCAGGCTTCTGGAGTTACAGACATTATTTTTGAAGTTCAAATAAAAACATTTCTCCAGCATGCTTGGTCTATTGCTACTCACGATCTGATATATAAATCAGATAAAGTGAGTTGGGCAAAGGCTCGTATTGCTTATCAGATTAAAGCCATGCTTGAACATGCAGAGATTTCAATTGAGGCTGCTGAATCTCTGTCTAACTCTGGTAGCTTGTCTAAAGATGATCGAAATACCAAATCGACGATAGAGGCTATAAGCTTCGTTAAGAGTCTTTGGGAAGGGAATGAATTGCCCGAAGACACATTGCGTTTGGGATGGAATGTCGTTTCATTGTCCAAAGCGTTGAAACTAAGCATTAATGACTTACGAGTAATACTTACAAAAGAAACTGCTGAAGGGAGAGGCGCAAAAACACTTAATCTCTCCCCGTATTGCATCATTGTGCAATCTATTATCAACCAAAACCCAAATAAAATTACTGCCTTTCTGAAAAGTAGTTTTACTGATTTTAGAATCCTTATCCCTAGAGAAGTGGATTTACAACCGGAGATTGAGTCAATTCAGACAGATCGGCTGATCCGTATTGAATAATTTTCAATTAACAATCGAGAAATCTATCAGATGACGCGAGCGGTCAACTCGGTTGACTGATACGCGCACAGCGTCGCCCAGTTGATACTTGCGATTCGTGCGAACGCCGACAAGCCGATGCTTGCGCTCCTGATACTCGTAAGCGTCATCTCTGAGCGTTGAGATATGCACGAGTCCTTCGACGAAGAATTCATTCAACTCTACATAGAAGCCGTAATCTTTGACCGATGTGATTACGCCGTCGAACTCGTCGCCCACATGCTCGGCCATAAACTCAGCCTTTCGCCAGACCATCAACTCGCGCTCCGCGTCATCAGCCGCGCGCTCGCGTTCGCTTGAGTGATCGCCAATCATCACAAGCGCGCTGCGAAGCTCCGTCTCGCGCTCTTCATCAAGCACAGGCCACGACAGCGTTTTCAGTGCGCGTTTCTGGCCCAGGTCAACTTGCTGCCAACTCTCTTCGCCGCGATGGCCGCGCTCCAAAACTTCGCGCAGTATTCGATGAACGATCAAATCGGGATAGCGGCGAATGGGCGAGGTGAAGTGCGTGTAAGTCTTCATCGCAAGCCCGAAGTGCCCTACATTCTGCGGGGTGTATTTTGCGCGCTGCATCGAACGCAGCATCAAATAAGAGAGCATTCGCTCTTCCGGCAGTCCTCGAATTTCTCGCGCGAGGCGTTGAAATCCGCGCTGTGGTGTAGAGCCGTGCATGGAAAACTTGTGGCCGAACGATGCGGCGATTTCGGCGAACTCTTCAACCTTCGATTGTGTAGGCTCTTCGTGTATGCGATAGAGCATAGGCACGCCGAGTCGTTCCAGATGTTTCGCTACGGTCTCGTTCGCAAGCAGCATAAACTCTTCGATCAGGCGATGAGCGATGTTGCGCTCCGAACGAACGATGCCGCATATCCGGCCTTCGTCGTCAAATTTCAACTCGGCTTCCGGCAAATCGAAATCAATCGCGCCGCGCTCTTCTCTTCGCTTGATTAAGCGGAGCGCGAGTTCGTGCATCATTAGCAGCATCTCTTTGATGTGAGCATACCGCCTGCTTGTTTCGCCTTCGGGATCGTTTATGATTTCGCTAACGGCTGTGTAAGTCATGCGCTCGCGGCTGTGAATCACCGAAGGCGCGAGCGTGTAATCAACCACGCGGCCTTTCCCGTCGAGTTCCATGATCGCAGACATCGTGAGGCGATCCACTTGCGGGTTGAGCGAGCAGATGCCGTTCGACAGTCTTTCGGGCAGCATCGGTATCGCGCGCTCCGGGAAATAGACAGAAGTCCCCCGCCGGAACGCTTCTTCATCGAGCGCATTTCCTTCACGCACATAGTAGCTGACATCGGCTATGTGAACGCCGAGCCGCGCGCGACCATTCGGCAACATTTCCAGAGAGACCGCGTCATCGAAATCGCGCGCTGTCTCTCCGTCAATCGTGATAGTAAGCCAGTCGCGCACATCCATCCGCCCGGCCAGTTGTTCATCGCCTATGGTTTCAGGAATTGATTCGGCTTCGGCTAACGCGGCGTCAGGAAAGACGTGCGGCAGGTGATGTTTTCTGATGATGATTTCAATGTCTATGCCGGGCTGATCTTCTCGACCGAGCACTTCGATCACGCGGCCCCACGGAGGTCGCCCCGCAATCGGCGGGCGCGTGATTTCAACGTTCACTATATCGCCATCGCTTGCGCCGAGAGCATCCGAAACGGCTACGCTGATTTCGTAAAGGAACCTTTCATCAATGGGCGAAACGAAACATTCGGTTTTGAGTTTGACGAACCGTCCGACGATTGTTGGATTTGCGCGGCGCAGCACTGCTTCGACGCGGCCTTCGCGCCCGCGCGAGCGAATGCCTGTGACGCGAGCGATTACCGTATCGCCGTTAAAGGCTCCGCCCATCGCCTGTTCGCTGATATAAAGGTCGCCTTCCCTTCTCTCTTTTTCATCTTCGGGAATGACAAAGGCATGGCCTGAGCGAGTGCCCCGGAGCGTGCCGATGACAAGCCCTGTTGATTGCTTGCGCCAGTAGCGACCGCCTTTTGCTGTGGCAAGTCCCGTGCGCACAAATTCAACGAGGTATTCGCGCAAACGCGCAGTTTGCGCGTCATTAAGGCCGAGCGCTTCGGCCATTCGATCAGCCGTTATCGCGCGATCACGCGATTTGGGCAAAGCCTGTAGGACTCTCTGCAGTGAAAGGTCGGTGGTTAGCAATGAAGGAATCCTCTAACTGATATTGACACTTTTCGCACCCGGTCGGTAGTATATTTTTGCTTCGATTGAATCACAATCGCATGAGTGAGCAGATCGAAAGATAAAGAGAGTGACCAGGGTTCAATATGCCGAAGTGGTGGAATTGGCAGACACGTGCGTTTCAGGGGCGCATGACCGCAAGGTCGTGGGGGTTCAAGTCCCCCCTTCGGCATCCATCTACAAATCGAAGCTAATCGGATTAGTGATTTTTATTTCCGTTATATTCCCTCATCCGCATCAACTCTTCATCTAAATCAATTCACTTCGTTAATGCCGCAGTATTCATCCGCGTTCCTGCTTTGATATACTCGCATCTCAATCCTCATGCTCTCGATTCGCGCAAAGCTCACGCTCTGGTATCTCGGCATAGCCGCTTTAGTGCTCGGCGCGTTTGCCATTGCGATCTACTTCTACCTGTCGCGCGGGCTGCTTGCGGCCATTGATACATCACTGTGGAATCAGGCCGAGCGCATCGCGCTCGCGACGGGCCATCCGTCGAGCAACGAAGAACCGAGCCAGCCCGGCGCGTTGATGCTCGCTCCGCAATTCGTCTCCATAGTTGACAAAGAGGGAGAGGTTACAGACGCAATACTCGATGCCGAAGGGCACAAAGTTCCGCTGATTCAGTCTTCGCTCGAACAATCTGCGAGCGACGGCCATCCGCGATTCGATCAAGTATCGGTCTCGCCCGACGAGCACGCTCGGATAATAACGTGGCCCGCACGCGATGAAGACGGCGAGCTTTTCTTCGTCGTCGTCGGGCAATCGCTCAAAGACCTTGAGCGAGCGCAACGGCAATTGCTCGTCCTGCTCGCCGTCTCTAACCCGATAGCATTGCTGCTTGCTTCGCTGGGCGGCCTCTGGATAGCCAACAAAGCGCTGCGCCCGGTTGATCGTTTGACGCGCGCAGCCGAGCACATCGGGCGCGGCAGCTTGAGCGAGCGCGTGGAAGAGTCGCGATCTCAAGACGAGATAGGGCGGCTCGCTCGGACGTTCAACGAAATGATCAGCAAGCTCGAACAAGCTTTTGAGCGCGAGCGGCGATTCACCGCTGACGCTTCACACGAATTGAAAACCCCGCTTGCCGTTCTTCGCGGCGACATCGAAGTCGCGTTGCGCCGCGAGCGTTCGGCTGAAGAATACAAGGGCGTGCTTGCATCCAGCCTTGAAGAGATAGCGCGGTTGACTAAGCTCACAGATGATTTGTTGACGCTCGCGCGCTCGGACGCAGGCGAGCGAGTGCTTGAGCTTGAGCCTGTCAGGTTGGACACTCTGGCGGCAGAAGCGCACGCATTCATTCAACCGCTTGCCGATTCTTCAGGCGTCGCGCTCAACTACGACGCGCCTCCTTCGCCAGTTGTGATCGAAGGCGACGGGAAGCGGCTCAAACAACTGCTGGTCAACCTGCTCGATAACGCCATCAAGTACACTCCCGCAGGCGGCAGCGCGCGGCTCGTGCTGTCGGTTCAGGACTCTTCGGCGCTGGTAGAAATTTCAGACAACGGGCGAGGCATACCGGCAGAGTCATTGCCGCACATCTTCGAGCGATTCTATCGCCGGAGCGATCCCCGCGATTCGCGCGTGACAGGCTTCGGGCTTGGACTTGCCATCTCGAAATGGATAGTTGACGCGCATAACGGCTCCATCGAAGTTGAAAGCGAACAGAGTCGCGGCTCGCGCTTCACCGTTCGGCTGCCTCTTTTGGAGACTCAGCGATGAATTAAAAAAGAGAGTTCACCGCAGAGGCGCAGGATGGCCGATGATGTGCTTCGCACGCGGCGGACGCAGAGGCGGCGCAGAGGTTGAAAATTTCTCTGCGTAATCTCTGCGTCCTCTGCGCCTCTGCGGTGAATTGGCTTCTTTTTCAGACAGCTTAATGGCCGTCATTTTCTCAGCATCTACGCGTCATTTCATCCTCAACCTTTCTCGTGTTACTATCAGGCTCTAAATGCCTGCTAGGTTCCCCAACAAAAAATGGATTCAAACTCGATGCGACGGGGCAATCGTAGCGAGGCTCGCGCGCGAATTGCGCCTTTCGGAACTCATTGCGACGATGCTCGTCAATCGGGGTATTACCGACTCCGAAGCCGCTGATAGATTTCTTAACCCATCAATCACTTACCTGCACGACCCGTTCTTGATGCGCGATATGCGAGAAGCAGTCACGCGCATAATGCGCGCAATCGAGTTGAAAGAGAAGATTCTCATCTATGGCGATTACGATGTTGATGGGACGACTTCGACCGTCATCCTGAAAAAAGCTCTCTCGATTATCGGAGCCGATGTCTCTTACTACATCCCCGAAAGATTGAAAGACGGATATGGCTTGCGCGACGACGCGATGCAGATGGCAAAAGACAGCGGCTACCATCTTATCATCAGCGTAGATACAGGCATTCGCGCGCAACAGGTGGTCGAACACGCGCGCTCGCTCGGACTCGACATCATCATCACGGATCATCATCTTCCTGAAGAAGGATTGCCGCGCGCAAACGCCGTGCTCAATCCCAAGCGGCCCGATTGTCAGTACCCGAACAAGAACCTTGCGGGATGCGGAGTCGCTTTCAAACTCGCGCAGGCGCTGCTTGCTGAATCAGGCCACGAACGACTGACCGAATCATTCATCAAGATCGCAGCCATCGGCACAATCGCGGACATCGTTCCGCTTGTGGGCGAGAATCGAGTCATTGCCAAGTACGGCCTGGCAGGTTTGAAGCAGCCGAATAATCACGGACTGCGCGCGCTGCTGGAAGTCGCAGGCATAGGGGGCAAAACCGTGTCGTGCTTTGATGTCGGCTTTCGCATAGGCCCGCGCATAAACGCCGTGGGAAGGATGGCAGGCGCAAGCGCTGCGGTTGATCTGTTCGACGCGCCCGACCTTGAAACGGCCATGCGGCTCGCAGTTGTGATGAACGAACAGAACTCGGCGCGGCAACTGATAGAAGCCGACATACTCCAGCAGGTAATGTCGAAGATCGAAGGCGACACGGGGCTGCGAGATTCGCACATCGCCGTAATCGCAGGCGAAGGATGGCATCGCGGGGTGATAGGTATCGTCGCGTCGAAAGTTGTAGATCATCTCTATCGCCCGGCCATAATTATTTCAATCGAAAACGGCGTAGGTCACGGCAGCGGGCGCTCGATTCAAGCTTTTCACCTGCTCGACGGGCTTGAAAGCTGTAGCGATCTGTTCGAGCGATTCGGAGGCCACTCGCACGCGGCGGGGCTTGCAATGCGCGCGGATAAAATTGATGAGTTGAGAGAGCGGCTCAACAAACACGCGCGCAGCGTGCTGACGGATGAAGACCTCGTTCCCATAATCCAAACAGACTATCATCTGCCGCTCAAGCTGGCTTCGCATGAAACGGTAGAAGAGATCACACGGCTTGAACCGTTCGGGCCGGGCAACCCGCAACCCGTTTTTGAAGCGCACGGCGCGCAAGTGGTCTCGCCCCCGCGCGTGCTAAAAGAAAAACATTTGAAGTTTCGGGTTCAGCAAGCAAGCCGGTGGCTCGATTGCGTCTGGTGGGGCGCAGGCCATCGCGCCGCCGACCTCTTCCCGGGCGACCGCGTCAGTCTCGCCTTCACGCTCTCGGAAAACACCTACAACAATAATACTCAGGTGCAGCTCACGCTGCGCGATTTGAGGATAGAATAATTCGACTGCAACAGGTTTTTCGCGTAAAAGACCAGCAGCCTGAAGGCCGCTCTTCGGACTGCACAATAGAATAACGACAATTCTTTTCATTATTCTTATTCGACACTTGCTCGGCTGACGTGTAAGAATCTTTGAGAGATTGTTTCACGCTCTCAAAGATTCATGATAAGAACTAAGTTATTATCGGCAGGTAGAGTTGCGGCGCTGGGGCTGTTCATTTCGATTGCGGCGGCGCTGGCAGTCTATCTGGTCATTCGCAACAAGCGAGTCGAAAACTACAGGCATGACCCGAAGTTGCAAGGGCCGATAGTCGCCGTCTTCAACAACACGCGCTATGCTCACGAAGTCGAAGGCCGCGTGCGTTTCATCATGACGGCTGGCGTTGACAAGACTTACGGAGATGGCACGCACGAGCTTGAACATGTCAAGCTTGAATCTTTCGGCGCGGAAAGCAATCGCCACGACGTTGTTACCTCTGATCGCGCGAAGGTCAGCGATCCTTCGGATTTGGACAAGCTCGACGCAGAGTTCATATCGAACGTCATCGTACAAACGACCGATGGACTGACCGTCAAAAGCGAATACCTTCATTACGATCACATCAAGAACACTATTGATACGGACAAGCCTGTCGAGTTCGAGGGCCGCAATTTTTCTGGTCGCTGCACGGGCCTGTTGATCGAAGCAACGGACGAGCGAGCGCACCTGCTCAAAGCTGTTGATGTAACTATCAAGCCTGAAAGCAAAGATAAGAACGCTGTCGGCCCGAAGCATAATAAACGCAGCGACGAAACCGATGCGGAAAAGGCCGCACGCAAGGCTGCAAAGAAGGCTCGCAAGCGTGCGCGAAAGCTCGAACGCCAGCGACAAGAAGCATTAGCTCAAACCAGTCCTCGGCCTGCTGAACGCAACAAACCAAAAGCAAAAGGCGGCTCTAAATCAAGTGACTCTAAATCAAGCGCGCCACAGATTGCCTCAAAGAAGCCGACACACATCACCAGCCAGACCGCGCTGCTGGAAAAGAAAGATCATCGAGTCACCTTCGACGGCAGCGTCGTAGTTACGCAAGGCGCTGACGAGATGCGCGCTGATAAGATGACCAGCTACACGGACGCAGACAATCACATCGAGCGCATAGAAGCGCGCGGCAACTCTTATCTCAAGCAAACGGACAAAGCAGAAATCAAATCGCCTGACATGGATTTCTTCTTCGGCGACACGCACCAGATTGAGCGCGCCCTAGCGATTGGCGGCGCGTACACTCAATCGCTCGGAGCGGAACCAAAGCGTGAAGCGCGCGCTTCGACCATCGAAGCGATGTTCGTCCCAGGCGCTGACAGCAGCCTTGTTGATACGATCAAAGCGACCGGCAACGCTGTTGTTCAGATACACGCTCAAAAACCTGCGAACGATAGAATCAACCCGACGGAGCGGGAGCTTACGGCTAATAACGTTTCGTTGCAGTTTTTCCCCGACGGCAAAAACGTCAAGTCTGCCGAAGCAAGCGAAAACGCTGTTATGACCGTCACGCCTGTTCGCGCGGAAAAGGGGGCTAATAAGAAAACCATTCGCGCGCCTCAAATGAACTCGTTGTTTTATGACGAAGGCAATCGCGTGAAGACATTCAACGCAACCGGCGGAGTCAAAGTCGAAATCGAAGCGATGGTAGCTGATGAACACCCTCCGCGCATAACGACCAGCGATCACCTCGACGCGAGTTTTCTGGCCGACTCTCAAGACGTTGAGCGCGTCACGCAGGAAGGCAATTTCAAATACAACGAAGGCGACCGCAACGGCGTTGCCGAGCGAGCCATCTACGACGGCCAGAAAGAGATTCTCAATCTCAGAGGCAAGCGCCCGCAGGCGTGGGACGCGAAATCGCGCACGCAGGCCGACGAGATTGATTATGACCGCCAGAAAGACGAGTCGCATGCGCGCGGCGATGTGCGCACGACTTACTACAGTCGCGAAACTACAGGCGACGCGACTCCGTTCAAGAACACGAAGTCGCCAGTCTTCATCACAGCCGAACGAGCGGACGCGCGAAACGCTGACGGCATCGCCGTCTACACAATCAACGCGCGCGGCTGGCAGGACGATAATTTCGTTAAGGCTGATCGAATCGAGCTTTATCAAAAAGAGAAACGCATGGTCGCCGTCGGCAATGTCGAGAGCGCGCTTTACCAAGTTAAACAGACCGCAACCGAAGGCAAGCCCGATAAGCAAGACAAGTCCGATAAGCAAAGCAAGCCCGAAGTAGTTCCGGGTTTTGCAACGGCAGAGCGGATGAATTATTCGGACATTGACCGGTTGGTTCACTATGACGGCAACGTGAAAGCGCGACAGGGCACAGACCGCATAGAGGCTTCGACGGTTGACGTGTACTTGCATAAAGAGTCGAACGACGTTGATCGCATGAATGCCGAAGGCAACGTCGTGCTGACGCAACCCGGAAGGCGCGGCACGGGCGATCATTTCGCTTATACATCAAGCGACGACCGCGCAGTCTTGACCGGAAAAACCGCGCGAGTTGATGATTCTGAGAAGGGCGCTACGATGGGCACTCAATTGACTTTCTACAGACGCGATGATAAGATTTTGGTTGAAAATCAGCAGGGCACGGGCCGAGTTAAATCAACTCATCGCTTGACAAAATCAAAAGAGAATTGACCAAGCAATAAATGGTAGAAGATGTTTCCTTGATCGAGTCGCCGCCTGACGCCCAACAACCTTCCCACGACATAAACACGAAATCTACTATCAAAGAAGCCAGCGTGCTCGGCGCGCACGGGCTGAGAAAGTCTTATCGCAAACGGGTGGTCGTCAATAACGTATCGCTAGAGATACGGCAGGGCGAGATCGTAGGGCTTCTGGGTCCGAACGGCGCGGGCAAGACGACTGCGTTTTACATGATAGTCGGGCTTGAAAAACCCGACAGCGGTAAAATACTGCTGGATTCCAAGGATATTTCGCGGCTTCCGATGTATTTGCGCGCTCGCAACGGCATAAGCTATCTGCCGCAGGAAGCAAGTGTGTTTCGCAAACTCTCAGTCGAAGAAAACATAATGCTCATTCTGCAAACGCTGACACTGACGAGGCGCGAACGTGAGCACCGCCTCGAATCGCTGTTGAGCGAACTCGACATCGCTTACGTGCGTCACACTAAAGCGTATCAGCTTTCAGGCGGCGAGCGCCGTCGAACAGAGATCGCCCGGTGTCTGGTGATCGAGCCGCGATTCATTCTGCTCGACGAGCCGTTTGCAGGCATTGACCCGATTGCGGTGATTGATATACAACGCATCTTGCAGAAGCTGAGAGAACGCGGCATAGGGGTGTTGATAACAGATCATAATGTTCGCGAGACTCTGGCGATTACGGACAGAGCGTATATAATCAATGACGGGCAGATATTTCGCGCCGGGACGCCTGGTGAGTTAACAAGGGATGAAGAAGTAAAACGAGTCTATCTGGGGGAGAATTTCAGGATGTAAGGAAAAAAGGGGAAAGTAAAATCATTTTCCTTTTGCTTTTTTCCTTTTCCTTCCGAAAGAATTATGTCAGTCAAGCCACATCTCTCAACGAGCCTTTCACAGCGACTGGTATTGACGCCGCAGATGCGGCAGCGAATCGAGCTATTGGCGATGACCAAACTCGAACTCGCCGATATGGTCATGACTGAATTGGCCGCCAATCCCGTGCTTGATGAAGTAGCGCCGGGCGAGGGGTCTGATGAGGGTTCTTCAGTCGCTGACGACATTGCAACCATTGACGCTACGACAGCCGATTACACCAAGCCGGGCGAGGCCGCCCAAGAGCCTCCGCCCGCAGCCGAATTCACGCCGCAGGATGATGGGAACGCTCTGTTGACAAGTGCAGCCGAAGCTTCAACGATTGATCAGGACGTCGAGCCTGATCGAGAGCGAGATTCGTTTCAGGAGATTGATTTCGGCTCGACGTTCGAAGAGTATCTTGATCCCGGCTATAAGACGCACGAGTACGAAGCGAAAGACGATGTCTCTTTCGAGAATATGCTTACGCGCCGCCAGTCGCTTTATGAACAGCTTATCTGGCAGCTTCACCTGACGGAGATAGCTTACGACGTGCGCACGGCTGGCGAAGCGATCATAGGAAACCTGGACGAGAACACGGGCTTTCTCGACGCTACGGTCGAAGAGATAGCCGCTATGGGGCCGTGGCCGGTTGAGACGGTCGAGCAGGCTCTTTACATAGTTCAGCGACTCGACCCCGTGGGAGTCGCAGCGCGCGACGTGCGCGAATCGCTTTTGATTCAACTCGACTACTACGGTTTCAGCGACCGTATTGCGGCCAGGATGGTGCAGGATCATTTCGAGAGCCTTCAGACGCACAAACTGCCTGAGCTTGCAAAGACGCTCGGCGTGCCTCTTGAACAGGTGCTCGAAGAGATGGAGATCATCAAGAAGCTCGACCCGAAACCGGGTCGCAAGTATTCGTCGGAAGAAGCGCAGCCCGTAGTTCCTGAGGTAACGATTGATAAAGTGGGCGACGGTTATTTGATTCGATTTGAAGATGAGGGCATGCCTCATCTTCGGATAAACCGCACTTATCGCCAGATGATGGAGTCGAAGGATTCGTCGAAAGAGACGCGCGATTACATCAAAGAGCGATTCCGCTCTGCGGTTGATCTGCTCAAAAACATCGAGCACCGCCGCCAGACGATCTACAGGGTTTGCCAGTCCATAGTCGAACGCCAGCAGGACTTCCTCGATCACGGCATCGAACACCTCAAGCCGATGATGTTAAAGGATGTGGCCGAAGACATCGGCATGCACTTAAGCACTGTTTCGCGCGTGGTCAATCGCAAATACGTGAACACGCCGCAGGGCGTTTACGAGTTGCGCAGGTTCTTCACCGAAGGCATGAAGAGCGACAGCGGCGAAGATGTTTCTACGCGCGTGCTGAAGTTGCATATCAAGAAGATGATCGAAGCGGAAGACCCCCACCACCCCATCACTGATGATGAAATAGCCAAGCGCCTGGCCAGAGAGGGCGTAAAGATGAGCCGCCGCACGGTTGCCAAGTATCGCGACCAGATGCGAATACCCGGCTCGCGCGAACGCCGCGCCATAGTTTAATTGATTGCGGATTGCGGATTTGGGATTGCGGATTTGAAAAGCCGTGGACCCTTTGAAGAATTCGCAATTCGGGCTTTGAATTCCTGGCGGAGATTGGCAAATCCGCAATCCGCAATCCGCAATCGCGCCTCGCGCAGCGAATAATGCGCCATGTAAACTCAACCAAGGGAGACGAGTAAATGGAATTCGAGTTCACAGGTCGCCACATTGATATCACCCCATCGGTCGAACAGTTAGCGCGAAAAGAGCTTGAAAAGCTCGACCTCGTGCTTGACTCGACGCCGATGCGCGCGCACGTAACGGTCTCTTCCGAGAAGCATCGCAAGCGCACGGAGATCGTGGTCTACTGGCGCGACAACGTTTTCACAGCAGTGGGAGAAAACAGCGACATTTCGCAATCGGTCACAGCCGCCGCCGCAAAAGTCGCAAAGCAAGCGCTGCGGGTCAAAGATAAATACAAGACCAAAAAACGCGAGCGGTCACCGCTTAAAGAAGTGGCTCCCGTGCCGGGCGGCGTGATAGAAGCTGCGCCCCCTGCTCAGCGCATAATTCCTGAGCGCCGCTATCGCGTCAAACCAATGACGCCCGAAGAAGCGGCTCTGTTGCTGACTGATTCGGATGATCTGTTCATCGTGTTTCGCGATGCGGAGTCGAACCGTGTAGGCGTGCTTTACAACCGCACGGACGGCAATTTCGGTTTGATTGAACCGTGAGGTAGACTTTAGAGGTCAGAGGCTGGAGGTCAGTTGCGACCGGTTAAGCCAGATCTATAACTTATCATTTATTACTGACCTCTGATCTCTAGCCTCTGACTTCTAACTCTATGCCAGTATCGGTCGTCATCATAACTGGCGTCTCCGGGTCGGGGATGTCTTCTGCGCTCAAAGCATTCGAGGATCTCGGATACTTTGCGATAGACAATCTTCCCGTACAACTCATCCCGACCTTTGTGCGCCTTTGCGACGAGTCGAGCGAGATAGATCGCACAGCTTTTGTAGTTGACGTGCGCTCGCGCGAATTCCTCGGTATGTTTCCGCAGATTCACGAAGAGTTGCGGAGCAAAGGCGTCAATGTGACTGTGCTTTTTTTGGAAGCGGACGAAGAGGTGCTGCTGCGCCGTTACAGCGAAACCAGACGGCCTCATCCGCTGCCCGATCAGGGCGTAGTGGCAGCCATACGGCAGGAGCGCGAGATGCTCTCTGAAATACACGACCTGTCGGATTTCGTCATAGATACTTCGGAGCACACAGTCCACACGCTGCGCGATGAGATAAAAGATCGGTTCTGTGAAAAAGGCGGCGCTAAAGAGTTGAACGTGACGATTTCGTCATTCGGCTTCAGGCACGGCTTACCGCGCGGGTTGGATATGCTTTTCGACGTTCGGTTTCTTCCTAACCCGCATTTCATTCCTGAGTTGCGACCGTTCACAGGTCGCGACACGGCTGTGATAGAGTATCTGCAATCGCAGAGCGAGGTCGAAGACACCATCGCGCGATTCGTTGATTTGCTTGCGTACCTGTTGCCGCGTTTTCAGCGCGAAGGTAAAAGCTACCTGACGGTGGGCGTGGGATGCACGGGAGGCCGCCACCGCTCGGTGATGGTGGCTGACGCTTTGACCAAACGGTTGGCTGAACAAGGATATAAAACTAAAGTCGTTCACCGCGACATAGCGAAAGACGAGCAGCGATATAAAGTATGACCGATTTTGGATTTTAGATTTTGGATTTTGGATTGCCGGATCAGCTTCGAGCTATCGCGGCAGTCGAAATCTTTATAATCTAAAATCCAAAATCTAAAATCTAAAATTATGATAGGTGGAGTCATAGTAACGCACGGGCAGTTGGCTAACGAACTGGTCTCTGCCGCCGAAATGATCGTTGGCGAGATACATCACATCACGGCGGTCTCTATCGGCTGGCACGACGATGTTGACGTGGCGCGGGAAGAGGTCGAGCGAGCTATACAGCGAGTTGATGTGGGGAGCGGCGTGCTATTGCTCACAGACATGTTCGGCGGCACGCCCACGAACCTTGCGGCGACTTTTCTCGGTCAGGCGTCGGTTGAGGTGGTGACGGGCGTCAATTTGCCGATGGTCATCAAACTCGCAACTCAGGATAAAGACGAGCAGCTAGGCGACCTCGCACGCCGCGTGCGAGACCAGGGACAACAGCAGATTCATCTTGCCAGCGACATCCTTGCGCCCCAGAAACCACGAGCATGATCGCAGAAACTGAAATCCGAAATCCGAAATCCGAAATCCAAAACCTTCTTGACGTTTCCGACCTGCGCGTTTATTTCCATACTGACGATGGCATATTGAAGGCCGTTGATGGCGTGAGCTTTTCCATCAACGAGGGCGAGACGCTCGGACTCGTAGGCGAATCGGGCTGCGGCAAATCCGTCACTGCGTACTCGATACTTCAACTCGTGCCCGCGCCCTCGGCTCGGTACGCCGGAGGCGAGATAAGATTTCGAGGCGAGAGCCTGCTTGCGTTGAACGATAAAGAAATGCGACGCGTGCGCGGGAATATGATCTCGATGATCTTTCAAGAGCCGATGTCTTCGCTCAACCCGATAATGAAAATCGGACGGCAGATCACGGAAGCAATACTTGAGCATCAGAAGAAATCAAAACGCGAAGCGCGAGATATGGCTATCGAGATGCTCAGGCGAGTCGGCATTCCGTCGCCTGAAACTCGCTTCAATGAATACCCTCATCAGATGTCGGGCGGAATGAAACAGCGAGCGATGATTGCGATGGCGCTCGTTTGTCGCCCTCAACTGTTGATTGCCGACGAGCCGACCACGGCGCTCGACGTTACGATTCAAGCGCAGATACTCGATCTGTTGAACGAGCTTCAGCGCGAGCTTGGCATGTCTGTGTTATTAATCACGCACGATCTGGGCGTGATTGCAGAAACCTGCGACCGCGTGGCGGTGATGTATGCGGGCCGCGTAGTCGAGTACGCACCCGCAGTCGAGTTGTTCGACAAGCCAAAGCATCCTTACACGCATGGTTTGTTTCGCTCTCTGCCGACGCTCACGGAAAAGAAAGAGAAGCTTGCGGTAATTCCCGGCGCGATGCCAAGCCCTGTTGATTTTCCTTCGGGCTGTCGTTTTCGCACGCGTTGCTCGATGGCTCAGGAAATCTGCAAGCAGGAGCCCCCGCTTCGCGAAATCAGGCCGGATCATTTCGCGGCCTGTCACTTCGCAGAAGAGGTGGGCGAGATGGCCCGAGGGTCCGTTTGAAGAAGTCTGGATTATGGACGACATTCTAATCGTCGAAAACCTTGTGAAGCACTACCCGATTCGCAAAGGCGTTGTGCCTAAGACAGTAGGCGCTGTGCGGGCAGTTGACGGCATTTCGTTTTCGATTCCGCGCGGGAAAACGCTCGGACTCGTAGGCGAATCGGGCTGCGGCAAAACGACCGCCGGGCGAACCATTCTACGCCTTATCGAGCCGACTTCCGGAAGCGTTACTTTCGATGGCCGCGATGTGTTCGCGCTTGCTGCCAGTGAAATGCGCAAGCTCAGGCGCGAGATGCAGATCATCTTTCAAGACCCGTTCGGCTCGCTCAATCCGCGAATGACTGTTGGCGCGATGATCGAAGAACCCATCCTCGTTCACGGTATCGGCTCGGAAGACAAAGGTTCGAATTCATCTCGAAAACGAACGCGCGCGCGCGAACGTGTTGCAGAGCTTTTGGAGCTTGTAGGACTCAGGCCGGAATATATAAATCGCTACCCGCACGAATTTTCAGGCGGCCAGCGCCAACGCATAGGCATAGCGCGCGCGCTCGCGCTCGATCCGAAATTCATAGTGTGTGACGAAGCCGTGTCTGCGCTCGACGTCTCCATTCAAGCGCAGATATTGAACCTGCTCGACGAACTTCAGAAAAAATTCGAGTTGACTTATCTGTTCATCGCGCATGATCTTGCGGTCGTGAAACACATATCGAACCGAGTAGCCGTTATGTATTTGGGCGAGATAGTCGAAGAGGCCGAAACGGAAGAGATATTCGCGAACCCGCTTCATCCTTACACGCAAGCGCTGCTGGCTTCGATTCCAATTCCGATTCCGCGCGCAAAGCGAGAAAGGCACAAGCTCGAAGGCGACGCGCCGACTCCGATCAATCCGCCCGAAGGATGCCGCTTTCACACGCGCTGCCCGATTGCCATCGAAGAGTGCAAACTCGCCAGACCGCCGCTTGTCGAGATAAGCCCGAATCATTACGCGGCCTGCATCCGCACAGATGTTTCAACGAAAAGATGATTAGAGGCTGTATTAGAAAGAAGCTCCGTAGGAGCGACCTATTGATTCAGAGGTCGCTCCTACGGAGCTACAGCATCTAAAACTATAGACAGGTCGCTCCTACGGAGCTTCTTAAACATGCTATTAAAGGCCAAAGTACATAGGCCTCTTGTTAACCTCTAATTCTGCACTGCTTCTTCGCCGGTTTCGACATGTTCCGGCTCTTTGTCGAGCGGGGTGCTGACGGCTTCTTCTACAGCCTGTTCGTCGTGAACGCGCACATAGCCGCCGCTGTTTAATTGAGAGGTGTTAAAGCTTCCGCTGTTTAAGTTGCCTGTATTGAGGCTGCCTGTGTTGAAGGCACCGGAATTGAGACTGCCGCTGTTGCGCGTCTGAATGTAGTGGCTCCCGGAGTGGTGATTGTTATGATAGCGGCTTTCGGTCTTGGTAATCTCTTCGACGTGCGAATCCAGTTCGATGAACTGGTCGGCCACGTCAATCAGGCGCGGGCTTGTGTTGCTGCGAAATCCAGCAAGCTCAACGCGCACGCCTTTGTAAGCGACCGCATTAATGGCATAGGCAAAATCTTCATCGCCTGAGACGAGCACGGCTGTGTCGTACTTGTCTGCAAGCGAGAGCATGTCTACTGCAATTTCTACGTCGAGATTCGCTTTCTTTGTGCCGTCTGCGTAGGTCTTGAGTTCCTTCTCGACCACTCGATAGCCGTTTCTGCGCATCCAGAGGAGAAAGCCTTGCTGGCGTTCGGCTTTCTCGTCAACTCCCGTGTAGAAGAAGGCGCGCAGAAGCGGCGAGTTGCCGCGAAGGAAATTCAAAAACTTTGCATAATCAATTTCAACACCGACCGATCTTGCTGCGTGGAACAAATTGTTGCCATCAATGAATATCGTTATCTTACCCCGCATATATCCCCTGTTATCCTGCCATTCAAAAAACAAATTTGTATACACTCAATGTCTAACACACCGATTGACGGCTTGCAAGCTGGCCTGCCAATCGGTCTTGAAAGCTTGAAGCCCCAGTGTCGTCGTAGTAGCATACAAAGTGTTCTCCCAGGTCTCCCCGATATGCGTGACCGAGCATTCTCCACAAAACGACAACGCAGGTAGAAAATCGTGATGCAAACCTTCCCCGGGCTTTTGAGTTTTTCGATGATGCTTGTGCTTGCGCTTCTGCCTTCGCCGCGCGGGCAAAGCAGGCAACTGGCCGCCGTGCGCGGAGAGATCGTCAGCATAAAAACTCCGAGCAAGGGCAGGTTGCTGATTACCGTCAGGCCCGCAAAAGAGTTTGCAGAAGTGACAGTCCTTGCGCGTGAAAACGATCTTGTCGGGGGCGCTGTGGGGCGCGAATCAGATTCCGACCTGCTGGGCTTGCTGACGGACGAAGCGCGCGATGACGAGACGATCACCGCCGCCGAATTGAAAGAAAGCGATGTCGTGTCGGTCATCTACGATCCGCAGGCGCAAAACCGAGTGCTGGAAATCTATCTTCACTAATGGAATCAGGGCTGTAACAAAGTCCTGTAGGGGAGGCCCTGTGTGGCCTCCCCAGAGTAATGTTATTTGACTCTGGGGAGGCCACACAGGGCCTCCCCTACACTCATTCGACTTTGTTACAGCCTTAAGGGAATCCTTCGCTTTGCGCGAGCTGCGGGCGATGGGTATAATCAAGGTTCGGCTGCCTCTCAGCCGATCAATCCAGTTAAGGAGTGAAGCAAGATTTTATGCGTAGGATAACCGTTGCTTTTTTTGCATTGATGATGATCGCAGGCGCTGTCGCGGCGCACGCGTTTGATGGCGCTGAGAAGAAAGCCGTCACCAATAAACTCTGCCCGGTCAGCGGCGGCCCGGTCGTCGAAAAGTACCGCACAGAATACAAAGGCCAGTTCGTCTATCTCTGCTGCGAAGGATGCGTAAACGAATTCAATAAGAATGCTGAAGCCATCGTCGCAAAGATGTCGAAGGAAGAGCAGGAACTGATCAAGATCAACACAGTTTGCCCGATTTCCGGCGAGCCGATAGATCAAAAGAAGTTCGTCGAGTTTGAAGGTCGCAAGGTCTATTTCTGCTGCGATCATTGCACCGAAAAATACAAGAAGGATCACCCCGGAGCGAAGTAATCCGGTCATCGTTCGGGCGCTGGTCCTGGTTCGAGTCAGCGCAAAGAATTTATTTTTCATATTAAGAGCGGCGGACGAGGCGCAAGCTGATTTCGGAGTCGCGCGCCAGCGCTCGCCGCTCGCGCTTCGGAGAAACAAGCTATGAGTACGAACGAAGCCTCGGCAAATCTTCGCGGTCGAACATTGCTTCTGATGATTTCAGTTGCGCTATTGGCTTTTACAATGGCCGCCTGCGAAAGCAAACCGGAAAACCAGAACACGAATCAAAACGCTCGATCAAGCGCGGCGAATGCAAATCAAGCCGCGACCGCACCGTCAAACCAAAACGCCGCGCCGCCCGCCGCCAACGCAAATCAAAGCGCTCCTGTGGCAGCAAACCAGACAAATCGCACGGTGACGATTGAGACCAGCGCGGGCCGAATCAAGATTGAGCTGCTCGACAAAGATGCGCCAAAAACGGCTGAGAATTTCAGGAAGCTAACCCAACAGGGTTTTTATAATGGCCTCATCTTTCACCGCATAATGAACGGGTTCATGATTCAGGGCGGAGACCCCAACGGCAACGGCACGGGAGGAAAGACTGCCGACGGGCAAACGCTTCCGAACGAAGTCGTTCGCACTTCGCCGCTCTATCAGAACGGCTATCATCGCGGTGATGTCGCAATGGCCAACAAGGGCAGACCGGAAACCGGATCAAGCCAGTTCTTCATAATGCATCAGGATCGCGCGCTAGCCTCGTTGCCGCCGAACTACACGATATTTGCGCGAGTCACAGAAGGCATGAATGTTGTTGACAAGATAATCTCTGCGCCGGTCACGCCGGGCACAGATCGCCCCGCCAATCCAGTCAAGATGACTAAGGTCACGGTCCAATAAACGATGATTGCGAAATGATGAATGATGAATGAAGCCTCTGCAGTCTCAGTTCATCATTCATCATTTCGCGTTCACAGTTTCCCATGCTAGACACGCTCTTTTGGTTCTGTTAATTTTGCCATTAGGTTGTTGTCTATCGCGTAAAAGCCATAGCAATGACTGCGTCGGACGTTCAAGAAACCTGCGCGTGAAATCACTCCTCTGTTCAATGGCGAGACAGGGCCGAGCAATTCCGGCACCGAAATGTCCCTCACGCGCACACTCAGCGAAGACGACAACCCTGATATGGATGCAGAAAAAATAGAGACGGAAACGGACGCCGAGACCCCTGAATTCGATACGACATCATCAAGAACGGTTATCTCTGCCTCCGCGCGTCCTCATGTTTCCGAGCCTGTGACACGGCGCGCTCGCGTGACGCGAACGCTGCTTCGCTCACTCGTCGCGGTCATTATCGGGAGTCTTATACTCCGGCTGGCTTCGCAGACCACAGGGCAGATGCTTCAGTTTTATTTCGATAAGATAGACAGCGATTATTATCACCTCTCACACACGCTCACAGGATTTATCACGGCCTCTTTCTTCATCGCAGAGTTGTTCGGCTCGCTCGTGTTTGGCGCGATGAGCGACCGCTATGGCAGAAAGTTATTCATCATACTTGGGCCAGTGTTCGGCCTTGTTGCAGTGCAGTTGACTTCCATGACTATCGTCTTATGGCTGCTCGTCATCACGCGAGTGCTTGAAGGATTGTCTACTGCAAGTTCAGTCCCGGCCACGCTCGGATATATATCCGAAGCAACCGTAGGCCGCCCCGCCCTTCGCGCGCGCGTCATAGGCTTGTTCGAGATCACGCTTGTCGGAGGCATCGCGCTAGGCGCATCCGTAGCCGGATACCTGTGGAAGTTCTTCGATCACCCTGTGAGTTTTGCAGGGATCAAATTGATAAGTCCGGCTTTCTCTCTTAACGGATTGATATATCTGTGCAGCCTCGCAGTCTTCGTCTGGGGGCTGAAAGACCTCAAGCGCAATCCGCGCTCAGGCTCAATAGGCGAAGGCGCGCGGGGGAAACTGAAGCATTACCGCGATTTGTTGAAGTCGCCCGCAGTCTGGAGATTCATTCCTGCGTGGTTAGCAATTTTTTCGATCATCGGGATATGGATCAACCTCAGCGTTCGATTGCTTACAGGCAGAAAGCAGCACGCAGGCCAACTGCTTACGGGCAGCATGACGGAAGTGGAATTCGGCAATGGCTTTGCAGTATTTGCTGTGATCTTTGCCCTGGGGATTTTAGCGTGGAGTTTCATCCTGGCGCGTTATCGTAAAACCAGCGTGATGCTTGTCGCAACCGTGGGGCTGTTTCCGCTGTTGCTTACGGTCTACGGCTTTAATCATCTCGAAACGTTCTCAAGCCCGCTTTATTATCCACTGATGGCGGTGTTTCTGATCGGGATTATTTTATTGAGCGGCTTCACTCCCGCAGCGCTCACTTACCTCGCAGACGTGACGGAAAGTTACGCGGCGGATCGCGGCTCGATTATGGGACTCTATTCGGTCTTTCTCGGCATAGGCCAGTTGATCTGGGGCAACAACGGGCGGATACTTCGCCGACTGGAAGGGCATAGACGGGCTGTTGCTTCTGAGCGCCATTTTCGGCGCGATCACAATATTGAGCCTCGTGGCGCTTCACAAGATGAGCCCGCGCACTAATGCTCGTCCCCTGTGAAATGCCTTTCCATTCCTTCGGAGATTTTCCATAATTTCGGAATATTTTTGCTAAGCAATGACCATACCTCTTTTCATGGATTTGATTGTAATCTTTGAGATAACGGAGTTTGTTTTTCCGCTCGACTGATTCACGAAATCAGGTCTCTAATTTGCGAGATAAATAGCAGTGAATGCTTGATTGTTGAAAGGTTAAATTCGGTTGAAGAGATTGTCCGTGCTTTCCTCTTCAACTGAGAAGTAAATCAAGTCGAACAAGTAGGGGATTTAAATAATCTGCACTTAGCAAAACTCTTCAAGAACTCAAACCAACACTAAACTTAGTGTACCGCTAGTCGAAAAGCCTTTCTGCAGTGCGTTTTTTCTAGTGGCAGATGCGAATGCCAATATGCGCAGGCGTCTGAAGAATTTTCCATGCTCGATAGGCTTTACTGAAACTAACCACCTTGATTTTCTTAGGAGGAAGTTCAAATGAGGTTTACACAAAAAGCTTTCAAGGAAACAGTATCAGGTTTCCTTGTGTTTTTGCTTTTCATGTCGCTCAGTCCGGCCCTCGCATTCGCGCAGGCCGAAACGGGGCAGATGGTTGTAAAGGCGACCGACCCTCAGGGCGCGGTCATATCCGGCGCAACCGTAAAAGTCAGATCAGTCGAAAGAGGCACAGAGGTTACAGGCACAACCAATGATGAAGGAGTAGCAACCATCACCAACCTGCAGCCGGGCCTCTATGAAGTGACGGTCGAGGGCGGCGGGTTTGCGCCCTTTACACAAAGAGCGCAGGTAACGGTCGGCGCTAGGCTGTCAATAGACAGCGTGCTGTCGGCTCAGGCCCAGTCAGCCGTTGTCAACGTCGTTGCCGGTGAAGGCGGCGTTGAAGTCAATACTCAATCTCAGGAGTTGTCGAACGTAGTCTCGTCAACTCAGATACGCGAATTGCCTACCTTGACGCGCAATCCTTATGATCTGGTCGGGCTTTCAGGCAACGTCAGCGAGGGTGACCCTCAGAACCTGACCATGCGCGGCGCAGGTTTCAACATCAACGGACAGCGTTCCGCGAGCACTAACATATTGCTCGACGGCGGCGAAAACGTTGACACATTTACCGCCACCGTCGGCCAGAGCGTGCCGCTCGATTCGGTTCAGGAGTTCCGCGTTATCACAAGCAACTTCTCTGCTGAATACGGTCGCGCCACAGGCGGCATCGTCAACGTCACGACCCGAGCCGGATCAAACGATTTCCACGGCACGCTTTTCGAGTTCAATCGCGTTTCGGCGCTTGCATCAAACGACTTTGACAACAACGCGAGAGGATTCGAGAAAGACGTATTCACGCGCAACCAGTTCGGTTACTCAGTGGGTGGCCGACTCATCAAAGACAAGCTGTTCTTCTTCAGCAGCACCGAATGGATACGAGTCCGCAGCCAGTCATCGCAATCCATCTTCGTTCCGGCACCGGCGTTGATTGCGAGTTCGAATGCCAGGACTCAGGCCATCTTTAACCGATTCCCGCTTCGGGCGAATGCCGTCCCCGGTCGAACGCTCACAGTAAGCGATGTAGTAAATCAGCTTGGCATCGGGGCAGGCGCTTTCTCTGCGCTGCCCGGCGGACTTCCGGCATTTCAGGAAGTGCGCTTCACGACTCCTGCCGATGTCGGCGGCGGGTTGCCGCAGAACACTTACCAGACAGTCGGTCGCATAGACTGGAACGTCTCTGACATAACACAGATTTACGGTCGCTATGCGCTCGAAAGCCTGGATTTCTTTCCTGGCACGAACGCGTTCAGCCCGTTTGCGGGGTTTGACACGGGAACGACTAACTTTAACAACAACTTCCTGCTCAACCTGACTCACACCTGGTCACCGACTCTCGTTTCGCAAAGCAAGCTGGTCTTCAATCGCTTGAACAACCAGCAACCGCTCAATTCGGATCAACCGCCAACACCGACCTTCTTCTTCCGCAACAACGTAGTGCTTACTCTGGCAGGCTCCGCTGTTGCGCTTCCGGGTTACCTGCCTTTCTCGCCCGGCGCGGCCATTCCGTTCGGCGGCCCGCAGAATTTCCTTCAGGCTTATCAAGACCTGAACTGGACGAAAGGCAATCACCAGTTCCGTTTTGGCGGACTCTACATTCACATCCGCGACAATCGCACTTTCGGAGCGTTTCAGAATGCGGTCGCTGCCTTCGGCACGACCAGCACCACGACAGGCTTGAATAATTTCGTGGATGGCAATCTGAGGCGCTTGCAGGTTGCGATAGACCCGCAAGGACAGACCACACCCGGCTCGCCGATTGATCTGCCGGTCGAAGCGCCGAACTTCAGCCGCAGCAATCGCTATCACGAGTGGGCTACCTACTTCAACGATGCATGGCGCATTCGTCCGAATGTCACTTTGAATCTTGGCTTGCGCTATGAGTACTTCGGCGTACAGCATAACGCCAGACCCGAACTCGATTCGAATTTCTATCTCGGATCGGGCAGCACCATTCAGGAGCAGATCGCAAACGGCTCCGTCCAGCGGGCGATAGACAGCCCCGTAGGAGGGCTGTGGAATCCGGACAGAAACAACTTTGCTCCGCGCGTTGGATTTGCGTGGGACGTGTTCGGCGATGGCAAGACGAGCGTGCGCGGCGGATACGGAATGTCGTATGAACGCAACTTCGGAAACGTCACGTTCAACGTCATCCAGAATCCGCCCGGCACGGCTGTAGTAACGATAGATCCGGGTTCGGCGGGTTTCCCGACCGTTCCGGTTCCGTCAAGCAACTTCGGCATTTTCCCGAACTCGGGCACGATCAGCCTGCCCGGCTTGATTAATGTCCGTCGCGTTGACGAAAACATCGTCAACGCTTACGCGCATTTCTGGAGCCTTGCCGTCGAGCGCGAAGTTTTCTCGCGCACGGTTGCGTCGGTAGAGTATTCAGGGTCGGCTGGACGCAAGCTTTTCGACCTGACGAACGATAATCGCATCGGTTCCGCGTTCCGTTTCTTTGGCGGGCCGGGACTGGGTTGCCTTGGGCTAGGTGGAACTTGCGATCCGACGAATCCGAACTCACTGCTCAACGACCAGTTCTTCCCGCTCAACACGCGCAGCAACAGAGGGCGGTCGAACTACAACGCGCTGACCGTCTCTCTCGACAGCAGCAATCTGCACGAGTTGGGATTGCAATTCACGGCTCGATACACGTGGTCGCACGCGCTGGATAATATCAGCACGACCTTCAGCGAATCGAACAACAATTTCGACCTGGGCCTGCTCGACCCGTTCAACCCGGACCTCGATTATGGCTCAGCAGATTTTGATATTCGTCACAGGTTCGTTGCCAGCGTCAACTGGTCTATAGGCGGCAACCGTCCAATAGGCACAGGCTTTATGAATCAGGCGTTCGGCGGATGGACGCTGACTGGCATATTCACTGCCAGAACAGGCACGCCCTTCTCCATATTCGACTGCCTGAATGCGGCGGAGGTCTGCCCGCGAATAGTGCCTACTTCGGCGCTGCCGCGCAACACGCCAGGCGACCCGGCGCAGAATCCTGATCCCAATGCTCCGAACAGTTTCAATCTGATTGATCTGAGCGGGCAGGTTCCGCTTGACCCGACTGTGACGGAACTGGGAATCACTGATTTCAACTTCCAGCAAGGCATGACCGGGCGCAATATATTCCGAGGGCCGGGATTCTGGAATCTGGATACCGGACTTTACAAGAACTTCAGAATAACTGAGGGCAAAACCTTGCAGTTCCGTGGCGAAGTCTACAACCTCTTCAACCACGCGAACCTGTTTGTGAACGGAGCAAGCGCAGAGCTTTCTTCAAGCCCATTCATCGAAGGTTTCCGTCAAGGTCGCCGCAATGTGCAGCTTGCTTTGAAGTTCATTTTCTAAATTTACTTTCAATCGAAAGTTTCGAGGGGAGCCTTTCAGGCTCCCCTTTTTAATTGGGCTGTGGCGCTCCGTATAAGTCAGGAATCTCCATTCTTTTGGAAAATATCCAAATTTTTGAAATCTCAGGGGAAAATTCGCCCGCCGTGGAAAAAGTAAATTCTGAAATTATAGGACTTGTCTGATTCTTTCATTGTCTGAGCATTAGGCCCGTAACTTGCCTTGATTTTCCCGGGTTCAACAGGTTCAAGGTTCACTTTTCGTTTTAAAAGATTGAATGAGAATCACTCAGTAAGTCTCATATCAATCTGCCGGACAAGAAAAAAAGCTTTTCTAGCGAAAGAACCCAAAATAAACGGCTAATGATCAAGTTCCAAAGAAAACTCTCAAGCAATTACAAACTCTGTTATGTACTTTGCTGTAGTGTGCCGGATCTCCGTGCTGATGAAGACCGGCATTGGCGATAGCTAAAGAATCAGGCTCACAGTCGTGGGGTGTTTCTTTGCCAAGCTATCTTAACTCTTAGGAGGAAACCAAATGAATACCAATCGAAGAATGTTGAAGAAGGCCGTTTCAAGCCTTCTCACACTTTTTCTTCTCATGTCACTAGGCCCTGTCGCTGCATTAGCGCAGGCTGAGTCGGGCCAGCTTAATATAAAAGCCTCGGACCCGCAGGGCGCGGTTGTGCCGGGAGCAACAGTCACTGCCAAGTCTGTCGAAAGAGGGACTGAGGTGACGACTACGACCAACGATGAAGGGACTGCTACAATCAGCAGTTTGCAGCCCGGGCTCTATGATGTGACTGTCACAGGCGGCGGATTCGCCCCCAATACGCAGAGGGCGCAAGTCACTGTGGGATCGAGAGTCACACTTGATTTTTCTCTTTCGGCTACAGCCAAAGGAGAGTCAATTACGGTCGTTGCAGGTGAGGGCGGCGTCGAAGTCAACACCCAGACTCAAGAACTGTCTGATGTTGTTTCGGGAAGGCAGATCACAGAACTGCCCACCATCACTCGCAATCCCTACGCGCTGGTGCAGTTGTCCGGCAACGTTTCGTCTTCTGACGACTCTGGCCGAGGCACCGGATTCGCTATCAACGGACAGCGTTCGGCGAGCACCAACATATTGCTCGACGGCGGCGAAAACGTTGACACATTCACTGCCACCGTTGGCCAGAGCGTGCCGCTCGATTCAGTTCAGGAGTTCCGCGTTATCACAAGCAACTTCTCTGCTGAATACGGTCGCGCATCAGGCGGCATCGTCAACGTCGCAACCAAAGCAGGCTCCAACGATTTCCACGGCACGCTTTATGAGTTCAACCGCGTGTCGAAGCTTGCATCCAACAGCTTTGATGACAACGCTCAAGGCATCGCGAAGGGCGTCTTCACACGCAACCAGTTCGGCTACTCCGTAGGCGGGCCGGTCAAAAAAGAGAAGCTGTTCTTCTTCAGCAGCACCGAGTGGACACGCATCCGAAGCACGGGCGAAGTCATCAGCCTCGTTCCGACTCCGCAACTGCTTGCGGCTTCAAATGCGAACACTAAAGCATTCTTTAGTGGCTTCAATCTCGTCGCCCCGATCAGCGGCCAGATCTTCACCGTAGGTCAGGTGAAGAGCCTGCTCGGATTGACGGGCAGCACTCCGTTCAACAATCTGTCGGACAATACTCCAGCTTTCGGCCAGGTGCGTTTACCCAGAGCGACGAATCTCGGCGCTGGCACACCCGGCGATGACTGGCAGACTGTTGGCCGATTAGATTACAACTGGAGCGACAAGACTCAGATCTATGTGCGCGGCGTATACGAGGAAGGTTCGAATCCCGCAGGTACGGTCAGCTTCAGCCCGTATGAAGGATTCAACACAGGGTTCGAGCAGAAGAATCAGAACTACCTCGTCTCGATGACCCACTCGTTCTCGTCGAATCTTGTTTCCCAAAGCAAGGTCAACTTCAACCGTTTGAACCAGCAGCAACCGCTCAACGGGCCGGAAGGTCCGACGCTGTATGCCAACGCGACCGGTGCCGTTCGCATTGCCGGTCAGCTTATTCGCCTTCCGGGCTACCTGCCGACAAGTCCCGGCAGCGCCATCCCGTTCGGCGGCCCGCAGAATCTTCTTCAGACGTACGAAGATTTGAACTGGACGAAGGGCAATCACCAGTTCCGTTTCGGCGGACTCTATATTCACATCCGCGACAACCGCACCTTCGGCGCATATCAGAATGCAGTCGAAGTACTGGGCAACAACAATAACCAGTCATTCGGCAACCTGGTTGGTGGCCAGTTGGCGAGCTTCTCCGTGGCGGCTTTCCCGCAAGGGAAATTCCCCTGCTTCAATAATCCTCTCACCGGCGCGCGAATCGTCACTCCCGAGTGCACGCTCCAGACGCCGTTGACATCGCCGAACTTCAGCCGCAGCAATCGCTACCACGAGTGGGCTGCCTACTTCAACGATTCGTGGAAGGTCAAACCGAGATTTACGCTGAATCTTGGAATCCGTTACGAGTACTACGGCATTCAGCATAACGCTAATCAGGACCTCGACTCGAACTTCTACCCTGGCGAAGGTGCAGACATCTTCCAGCAGATCGAGAACGGTCGAATCCTGCTTGCGAAGGATAGCCCGAATGGCACGCTCTGGAATCCGGACAGAAACAATTTCGCTCCGCGCCTCGGATTCGCGTGGGATGTGTTCGGCAACGGCACCACGAGCCTTCGCGGTGGATACGGCATGGCTTACGAGCGTAACTTTGGAAACGTCACGTTCAATGTCATTCAGAATCCGCCCAACAACGCGACAGTTGCGATTAGCGCTGGCGCAGATGTTCCTGTCGGCTCGCTTCCGATCACACTGGACAACCTTGGACCGCTTGCGGGAAGTGGCATCAGTAAATCATTCCCCGCAGTGAGCCTGCGCGCTGTTGATCCTGACATCAAGAATGCGTATGCTCAATTCTGGAGTTTCTCAGCCGAGCGCCAGATCGCGTCCAACACAGTCGTATCGCTTGAGTATGCAGGATCGGCTGGCTCGAAACTCTACTCAATTGCTAACATCAATCGCGCAGGCGCAGGCACTTTCTATCTCGGAATACCGCGCGCGCTCGCTCGCATCAACAATTCGGGAGCGACGAGCATCAACTTCCGAGGCAGCGATGGCCGCTCAAGATACAATGCGATGATTGCCTCGATTGATAGCAGCAGACTGCGCAACCTGGGACTCCACTTCACGGCGCGCTATACCTACTCGGTAACACGCGACAACCTCAGCAACACCTTCAGCGAAGGCATAAACGGCAACTTCAACCTGGGCTATCTCGATCCGTTCAATAAGGATCTGGATTATGGCTACTCCGAATTCGACGCTCGTCACCGGTTAATCACGAGCTGGAATTGGGAGATCCCCCACGTGAAGGACGCCAAAGGTTTCCTCAATCACGCATTGAATGGATGGGAGCTTACGGGCATATTCTCTGCTCGCACAGGCGCGCCGTTTACGGTGTTTGACTGCACGCTCTCTTTCAACGTTTGCAGCCGCGCGATACTGAGCGGACCTGTGAACTTCAATGGTGATGTCAATCATCATTCGGTCGGCACGACTGACGCTCCTAACCGCTACAAATACATTGACCTCAGCGGGCTTACACCCGGAGAGTTCGTGGATTCGCAGGGGCTTAATGAGTTTCCGCCGTTCCCGGCCAACATGAGCAAGCGCAATCAGTTCCGTGGCCCAGGCTTCTGGAACCTCGACGCTGGCTTGTACAAGAACTTCCGCATCACGGAGCGCGTGGGCTTCCAGTTCCGATTCGAAGCCTACAACGTTTTCAACCATGCGAACCTGTACATCATAGGCGTCGAGTCTGAAGTCAACAGCGGGTTTGTTCCGGCATGCTTCGGCTGCTCAGGACTCACCCAGGATCGCCGCAACGTTCAGATTGCAGGAAAGGTCATTTTCTAACTTTCGTTCGCGCGAAAGTTACTTTCAAGGGGGGCCTTCAAAGGCTCCCCTTTTTGCTTGCGCTGGATTAAACGAACACAGCCGTGATAGGCTAATAATCATTCAACATTCTATTTCGTCCATTCATAAATGGAGGTGTTATGAAACAATGTTTTGTGTTTCTCCTGACTTTGATTCTGCTCGCGCTGTCGGCTGTTGCAAATGCGTATGATGATAAACAGCAATTGACAGCCGCCGAAATAATCAACAAACACCTGGCCGCCGTCGGCGGCAAAGAGGCGCTCGCCAGGCTGAAATCTCGCGTCGCCATCGGCACGGTGAGAAAAGAGAATGAGCCAGAGGCCCAGATGGCCATCATGTCAGAAGCGCCTAATCGCGTTTCAGCCCTCTATGTCTTTCAAAACTACAACTGGCAACTGACCTACGACAAAGGCAACGTGATTTTCCGGCCCACGATCACTCGTGATGCTTCGGTAATTGAGGGTAAATATCGGGATATTCTTGCGACCGGCGCAATGTTTAACAGCATATCGCTTTACAACCTGCTCACGGATGCAGAAGCAAGCGACGTGAAGATGGAAGCGAAAGGCACCAAGAAGGTGAAGAATCGCCCGGCTTACGTCGTTGAGATCAAGCGCGGCAAAATGGAGACTTTGAAGCTTTACTTCGATACGGAAACCTTCATGTGGGTGCGAACGGATTATGGCCGTGTGAACTTTTCGAAGTCTATGCAGGGCTTGACCAACAACGTCACTCAACGCGGTGAAGATCAAACCGAAGTGGATTTCTTTTTCGAAACTTCCGACTTCAAGGATGTTGACGGCGTGAAACTTCCTTTCAAATTTGAGCAGACAATTGCTTACCCGCTTATAAGGCAAAAGAAGGCCGGAACCATCACAGGGACAATCAGCGAGTATAAGCACAACGTCACAATTGATCCCAAGATGTTCCAGTAACAATCATGCGCAACACCGCAATCGCATTAATGCTGGCCGGACTGATGCTGTTAATCAGCCCGGCCATTCTTTCGCTCTCGCAGGCGGCATCTGCCAGGGCTGGATATGTCGCTTATGAAAAGGCGCGTCCGATCCTGGAAACCTTGAGAGAGATTCTGCCGGACGAACTGCGGGCAAAGAATCCTGCCGACCTGCCGAGCGCATGGCCAAAGTGGGTGACAAGCCGCGATGCTGAGATTCGCGCGCGGCTCGTTCAGGGCGACGAAGACTCTGTGATCAACTTCATGCTGTTCGGCAATTCATTCACGCGCAAGCCGCGAATCACGCTCACGGCGCTGGCCGAAGTCAAGCAGAATGCTGGCACGCCCGAAGCCACTGCCTTTGCCGAAGTGATACAGGCGCGCGCGGGCGATTTAATTCAGGGCATAGTTACACCAGGCAACAACGAGCGACTGCTGTTTGCGCGACGCCTCGCAGAGTCAAAGGGCTATGACGTGAAGACCGATGCCGGGCGCAAGGGTATGAAACAGTATTTGCTCAAGGGCCTTGCCCGTGTAATAGGCGAGCAGGCCAGCTACGCAAAGATACTTGAATCGGCGCGCATGCTCGGCGACCCTAGCGGGGAGTTCGCAGAGCGCTCGAAGCTTTTCCGTGATCGCGGTTTGTCGTCGGATACGTCGCTGATGCCTAACTTTGCGATTGAGAGATCACTCGCCTCGATGAAATCAAAAGGACTGCTCGCAGCGGGGAGCGTGCGCCGCGTGGCCATAATCGGCCCGGGGTTGGATTTCACGGACAAACAGGACGGCTACGATTTCTACCCTCAGCAGACCATTCAGCCCTTCGCCGTCATTGATTCACTGTTGCGGCTGGGGCTTGCTCGCACAG
This sequence comes from Blastocatellia bacterium, assembly GCA_963726785.1. Lineage (GTDB taxonomy): Bacteria > Acidobacteriota > Blastocatellia > UBA7656 > UBA7656 > DATEKX01. The sequence goes on along the minus strand of CAVSDJ010000010.1, from coordinate 71,054 downwards.
GCGACCTGCGATTGACCACGCTCGATCTGAGCACACGCATAAACGAGCATTTGAAACACGCACGCTCACGCGCTGCGCAGGGCCAGAGTTACAACGTACAGTTGCCGCGCGACTTGCAATGGAAGCCTGAGCTTGTAGATTACTGGTCGAAATTCGGCGACCACATTGGCGTGTCCGCCACTCCCGTCGCCGTGCCGCAGGTTCTGGGAGACATAAAAGTCCGCGCCGTAAAGATTCGCCCCGCCGTGGTCTCTTTGATTTCGCCCCAAGACTTGAACATAGTTCTACAGCGATTCGATCTTCCGGCGGGGGAGCAATACGACCTTGTGATTGCCACCAACATTCTCGTTTACTACGACGTATTTGAGCAGAGCCTAGCTCTAGCCAATGTCGAGCATATGCTGCGACCGGGCGGCTTTCTGCTTTCAAACAATGCGTTGCTCGAATTGCCCAGTTCCGGCGTACACTCGGTAGATTACGAGACGGTAGTCTACTCCGACCGGGCGAACGACGGCGACCATATAGTCTGGTATCAGCGCGCGGCGAAATAGCTCGCCCCGCTTCGCGGAGGCGAGGCGCGTTTTGTGCCTGATATCATTATGATCGTGAGCGAATTTGTGATATTATCGCTTCGGTTTTTGCAGCCGCCAAGACGCTTTCAACAATCATAGCTCATTTCAGACTAGGAGGTCGGGATATGATTCTCTCGTCACTCGCACCTTTCCACTCGCGTCGATTTATGGGCATCTCTCAGTCCATTCTATGCGCGTTATTAATTGCCTTCTGCGCCGACTCGTCGCGCGCGCAGATGGGAGGCATGGATTCTGACCCCGGCGACCTCGGCACAGGGGGCCGGAATACAATTCAGGGAAATATATTTTTCGCCAATGGGCGACGGGTTGATAGGCGAGTCAAGTTAAGACTGCGCAGCATCAGCAGCGATCAGTTCGCGATGTCCGACGATAGTGGCTCGTTCAGTTTCCGCCGCTTGCAGGGTGGCACATACAACCTGATGATAGATGCCGGGAACGAGTTTGAAATCGCCTACGAGACGATTGACATAATCGAAGCCCCGCGAAGACGCAACGATCCCGGACAGACCCAGACGGTGCAGATAACGCTCACTCCCAAGAAGAGCGTAACAAGGTCGGTCGGCACCGTTGATGCCTCTACGGCAGGCGTTCCCGAAGCCGCGCGCGCGCTTTACAAAGACGCGTTGGAAGCCGCGCAGTCGGACGATAACAAGAAAGCCATAGAGCTGTTGGAAGAATCGCTGAAGATTTACCCCAATTACATGTCCGCGCTCAACGAGCTTGGGCTGCAATACATGAAGATCAAGAAGCTCGACAAGGCAGAGGAATCGCTGCGTCAGGCTGTCAAGATTGCGCCTGAAGCTTTCTTTCCGCGTCTCAACTACGGCATATTGCTTATGCAAAAGAAAGATTACGTGAAGGCCGCAACCGAGTTGCAACAGGCCGCGCAAAAAGACAGTTCATCTGCCGCCGTGCACTTCCATCTTGGAAGAGCTTTCGTAAACCTGGCCATCTACAACAAAGCTGAAAAAGAGTTACAGCAAGCCATCAGCCTCGGAGGTCAGGACATGGCTGAAGCGCACAGGTATCTTGCGGCCATCTATATCGAAACGCGCGAGAACAATCGAGCCGCAGATGAATTGGACAAGTACCTGAGCTTCTCGCCCAAAGCTAAAGACGCTGACAAAATTCGTGAAATAATCAAACAACTGCGCAACCAGGCTAAAAATTAAAGCCACAGAAATCACAACCCGGCAAGCGTATAGTGACGGCTCACTAATCACGCTTGCCGGGAATAATCGAATTCTCTACTCCCTACAAAAAAACTTCTCGCACAATCTCTTTTTTGTGATATTATCCGCCCACATTTTTTAGACCCAGGATTCTAGCAACATTACATTCTTCTTGAACCATGTAGGCAAGGAGGTGGCGGACGTGTATCTTGCTAAGATCAAGCTAGGGTATTCGAGAAGCATTCGCCCGATGCTTTTATCAATAGCTGCCGTATCACTGCTCGTGCCCGTTTGTGCAGAGTCGGCGCGCGCCCAATCAGACACACGAGTCAATGCCGACCCTATTGGCACAGGCACAGGTGGCTCGAACACAATCGAGGGCCACGTCCGAAAGCCCGGCGGACAACTCCTGAACACACAAGCCAGAGTAAAACTCCGCAGCGCATACACAAGCGAGCAGTTCACGACAACAGACGGCAACGGCGCTTTCACTTTCAGCCGACTGCGAAGCGGAACATATTATCTCGTGATCGAAGCAGGAGTAGAGTACGAATCGGCCAGTGATACGGTTGATGTAATGGGGACTGCCAGCAATATGGGTTCTGCCGTCACCGTACAGATTACGCTTCAGCCGAAACAAAACGCGAAGCAAACAGCAGCCATTGTCGATGCCTCTATAGCAGAAGCCCCGGAGGCCCCGCTTAAACTCTACAAAGAAGCTATGCTGTCTGTGCAGGCTGGAAAGAGAGAAAAAGCTATTGAGCAATTAAAAAGCGCACTTTCGATCTATCCTGATTTCATGCTGGCGCTCAACGAGATGGGAGTGCAGTACATAAAGCTCCAAAAATGGGATAAGGCAGCCGAAAGCTTGCGTTCGGCGCTCAAGCTGGCTCCGAATGAATTTGCTCCGAATCTCAACTACGGCATCGTGTTATTACAGACGAAGGATTTCATAGGCGCGGCAACCGCCATTGAACAGGCGCTAAAAAAAGACTGCGCTTCTGCCTCTGCGCATTTCTATTACGGTCAAACGCTGACGTGGCTGGGCAAATATGACGCGGCAGAAAAAGAACTGCAACAAGCCATCGGATTAAACGGAAGCGAGATGGTTGAAGCCTACAGGCTTTTGGGAGCAGTCTATATCGAAAAGCGCAACAATCAACGAGCGGCTGAAGAATTGGAGAAATACATCAGCCTCTCGCCGAAAGCCAAAGACGCCGACAAGATTCGTGGAATAATCAAACAACTGCGCGCGCAGAAGTAAAACACTTCCGAAGACAATTCCATGCCGCAACCTTAAATCAGGTGGTCAAAAGGTGTTGCGGCAAAAAGAAAAATGCGATGGCGAATATCAGGTAGACCGCAAGCAGCAACACGCCTTCCATCCAGTTCGATTCGCCGTCAATCGCGACTAAGCTCACGATGGCAACCGCCAGTCCCACGGTTATGACTTCGAAAGTCGTAAACAGCAAATCCATGGGCCGCCCGATTGCGTAGCTCAAAAATACGAGCGCAGGAGCGACGAACAGCGCTATCTGCATGCTCGACCCGACAGCGATATTATAGGCCAGATCCATCTGGTTCTTCATCGCAACTAAAACGGCTGTGCTGTGCTCGGCTGCGTTGCCGATGACGGCTACGACTATCACCCCGACAAAAATTTCTGTCAGCCCGACCGCTTGCGATGCGGGTTCGACTGCGTGCACCAGAAGTTCGCTCATCCAGGCTATGAACCCTGTGGCTACGACAAGAATCAACACGCCCGTCTTCATACTCATCGGGGACGCTTCCTGATGCTCGTGACTGGTTCCCATGAAAAGGTCTTTGTGAGTTTTCAGCGAAAAGATCAGGCTCAGGATGTAGGTCACGAATAAGACGATGGATATTTCAAGACTGATGTTGGCTTCGGCTTCCAAGCGGTCTGCGCGCGGCTGGCCCACGGTGACCCAGTGAAACACGGCTGGAACCAGAAGGCCGATTGCGCTCAAGGCCATCAATGTCGCGCTCATGGTCGCAGCAGTGCGGTTGAACTTTTGGCTCTTATGCTTCATCCCGCCTGCCAGAATGCTCAGGCCAAGCACCAGCAATATGTTCCCGAGTATCGAGCCTGTCAGCGACGCTTTGACGACTTCGGTCAACCCTGCGCGCAATCCTTGAAACGCGATTATCATCTCAGCAGCATTGCCGAATGTTGCGTTGAGCAGACCGCCAATCCCCGCGCCCAATCTCTCAGCCAGACTCTCAGTAGCCTTGCCCATCCATCCGGCCAGCGGAATGATCGCCAATCCCGACGCCACAAATGCCCACAACGCTGGCGCATGCGTGTAATGAAGAATCACTGCTATCGGAATGAAGACGAGCAATACATCAAGCCCGTGTTCTATCAGAATATCTTTGATCGTTTTTTTCTTTTCTGTTTGTTTTTTCATTTTCTTATCGGCTCGCTTCGAAGTTATCCTTTCCGCTCATCAATGCCGCGCTCTTTCAACAGCCGCCGCCATTTCATTCATCATCTGTCGTTCGGTCAAAGCCATCCAGCCGTGCCCCTTGCCCGGCCCATACATTATCTTTCCGCCGTATGGCGGGTCTGCTTTAGACAAGAAATCGTCCAACATATGCACCGCGTTGTTCAGAAAATACTCGTCCGCTTCGCCCACCCAGATCGTCAACTTGCCTTTCAACTTCGGGCCGAGCGTCTTCCAACTCTGTTCCAACACCAAACGGAGATCGTATTTTTTCCAGTGCTCAACCACATCTCGATTGATCTTTCCAGTCCGCGAGTCCCACAGTGGCACGGGTCGGCCATCCGTGCCGCGCGGCCCGTAAGTAGCATTCCACGCGCCCCACTGCTGGCCCGACATAGTCCAACTGTCGCCCGCCCCTAAGACATTCTCCATCTGGCATTCGTGGCGAATCGTAAACCTCGTGTCGCCATTCAAATCGCGCGCGCTCGGACGCTCGAACCCATGCCCATTGACGTAAGCGTTATCGTCCCCGTAGATGTTGATAAGCTGAAACGCGCGGAAGTCAACGCCATCAGGAAAGCCCGACCACGTGCCGTTGAAGAAATCAGGATAGAAGACTTGCAGCGCGAGCGATACCCATCCGCCTGTCGAACCGCCGCTCAACACGCGACTGTGAGGTTCTCCTATGCAGCGAAATTTCTTCTCGACGTAAGGAATCAACTCCTGAGTAATTGCGTCTCCATAGGGGCCGTGATTTTCGGAATTGACCTGATAGCAATCTCCGAGCGGCCCATCGCCGTCGAGATGAACCATTACCATGCGCGGCGTGTCATCAGCCAGCCACATTTTCTTAAAGCTCGACCCTTCGGCCATCATCTCCCGCACATCAGTGAAGCGATTGCCGTATCCGCCGATTTCAACGCGCAGCGGATATTTGCGCGCAGGCTGTTTATCAAAGCCTCGCGGCAGAATCACGCCCGCGCGCAAATAGATTGGCCTGCCATGAAATTTACTCAACAGGTCTGATTGAATCTTTACATACTTGACGTAATCGGTTTCTGCCGGAAGTTTTTCGGGCGGAATTTTCTCAGTCAGTTCTATCTTCACCGTAGCAGTGCGCGACAGATCGAGACTGACCTTTTGAACAGTGCTGTAGAGATTTCCCGGCGCGTTCACCGATTTCAAATCAACGTTGGAATCGAAAACCGCTTGAACGTTGTAATCGCCCGCAGGCAGATGCGCCAGATTCTCTATCGGAAAAGCGATGGCTTTATCATCAATGACGGCGGCAGTGCCGGGCGCAAAGTTGTTCACGTCGCGCGCAAACATCGGCGGAGCGTCAAGCCCCGTTTCGCCTACGCGAAGCCTCGGCTCGCCTGAATTCGCCCGGTTCATTACGACGAACAATCGCCCGTTTTGCGAGCCTGTGATCAGCCCTTGCGCGACTGTGATCTCGAATCTAAGAGGCGCGGGGGCAGAGCTTCGCGCGGCAGATTGAATCAAGGCGAGGGTTATCACTACAGCAACGAGTAGCCATCTTTTTTTCATATTTCTTTTCAGGTTCATGCGTTGATTGAATCATTCAACTCGCGCGATGGCATCAGGGTCAAGTAATTCCAGCAGCGCCTTGCGCGCGCGCTCGACCGCCGTCGCTTCTTTCGATTCAATCGTGATCTTTACTCGATAATCATCGCGCGTGAAAACGGGGTAAGAGCCTATCTCCACATCCGTGTTTTCGGCTGCTACTTTGTTCAAGTGTGGAGCGATGTCGAATTCATCTTCGCGCGTGTATATTTCAGATATGTGAAATGGCTCGGCGCGAAACCGCTCGCGCATAGCTTCAAACTTGCTGCGAAAAAGTTCCGGCACGCCCGGCAGCACGTAGACGTTTTTCATCATAAGCCCGGGCCAGCGCAATCCCTTCTCTCGTATCAACTCTGCGCCTTCGGGCACGTCTGCCATTCGCATTCGGACATCATCGGCTTCATCTCCGAAATAGCCGCGCAGCATGGCTTCAAGCTCAGGGTGGCGAACAACCGGGCAATCAAACGCGCGAGCAACGGCTTCTATCGTCACGTCGTCGTGCGTAGGCCCGACGCCGCCCGAAGTAAAAACATAATCGAATTCCGAGGAGCATTCGCGCACAGCCCTGGCTATGGTATTAATCTCGTCGGGCACGATTACTATGCGGCGAAGCGAGACTCCCAGTTCGTACAATTCGGCGATTAGAAAACTGGCATTCTTGTCCTGAGATTTGCCCGTGAGAATCTCGTTGCCGATGACAACAATGGCTGCGGTCTTCTGTCGCATGGCAAGAATATTAAAGGATGAAAGCAGGATTTAGAAGCCGGGAGTCTCGCAAACAGAGAGTTCACCGCAGAGGCGCAGAGAACGAGGAAGAAACGATGAATGCGGAATGATGAATGATGAACGGAAGAGAAATTCTTTAATTCATCGTTCATCGTTCATACTTCATCATTCTCTTCCGCGCCTCTGCGGTGAATAGGCTCTTTGATTTTGACCCTTGCTTGAAAGAGATTCGCCAATCGAATAGAATCCATTCGGTCATAACCCCTCTGCAATCAACAGTGGATATCGAAAGGAGCAATCAATGCGCTTGAAGATTTGGCTGATAGCTTGCGCAATCTTAATCGAAGCGTGTCTGGCGTCTTTCGCCGCTGGACAAACCGCTCGCCTGAGTTCAAAGAGTTCAAAAACGACCGCGAGCGGCAACGGGCAGCAATCCTCCGACTGGCCCATGTCATGGGCGCGACCTTGCAGGCTCGCACTATAACCCGAATGAAAAAATCATAACGCCCGCGACTGCATCTCGCCTGAAGGTCAAATGGATATTTGAAACAGGAAGCGACGTGTCGAGCCAGCCGACCGTCGTGAACGGCGTTATCTATTTCGGCTCGTGGGATGGCAAACAGTATGCGGTTGACGCAAAGACCGGCAAGAAGATTTGGGAGTTTGAAACAGGCATGCCCTCGCGCAGCGGCACGGCTTATGCAGACGGCGTTATCTATTTCGGCGATGTTGGCGGGCGACTCTTCGCGCTCGATGCGAAGACAGGCGCGCAAATATGGAAAACCAAGACCGACCCTCATCCGATGACCATCGCTACGAGCGCGCCAATTTATCACAACGGTCGCGTCTATATCGGCATCTCTTCGCGTGAAGAAGTGGTTATGATGGGAAATCCCAAATACGAGTGCTGCACGTTTCGCGGAGGCGTGGCGGCTTTCGACGCAAAGACCGGCAAGCAGGTCTGGCGATTCTACACGGTAACGGAAGAGCCTAAAGAACAAGGCGTAGACAAGATGGGTCGAAAAATATTCGGGCCGTCGGGCGTGGGCGTCTGGTCAACAGTTTCGATACACCCGGAAGAGAAAAAAATCTATGTCACGACGGGCGATGATTACACGCGGCCTGAGTCCAAGATGAGCGATGCGATCATGGCTTTGGATATGGAGACTGGGAAACTGGTCTGGTCATATCAAGCGACCGAAGGCGATGTGTGGAATATGAACTGCGCTTCGATGCCCGGCGGATGCGGGCCGGATCATGATTTTGGAACCATCGCGATTGCATTCAAAGGGACGGGCGGGAAAAAGCTGATCGGCGCAGGCCAGAAGAGCGGATGGTTCTATGCGATTGACCCGAAAGACGGCAAGCTCGTATGGAAGACGGAAGTAGGGACGGGCGGATTTTTGGGCGGCATCGAATTCGGCGCGGCGACAGACGGCGAGCGCGTCTATGCAGCAATATCGAATGCGGCAAACAAGGACAGGCAAGGGTGGGTTTCTGCGCTTGACGGGGCTACGGGCAAAGTTCTATGGAAAACTCTAGCGCCGGATGGCGGCTCGAACTTCGGCCCTATCACTGTCACGGGCACGGGCACGGGCAGGCTTGTATTCGCAGGCTCATCGAAAAACGCAATCTGCGTATACGACGCGAAGGATGGCAAAATTCTCTGGCAATTCGACACGGGCGGAGCAGTCGGCGGTGGCCCGACCGTAGTTGACGGAGTCCTATATGTCGGGTCAGGTTATCAATCGCTTCGCGTGGGCAAGGGGAACAACAAGCTTTACGCTTTCTCGATAGACGGCAAGTGAGTCTCAGAGCATGTTTGAGCAGTCCTGCAATGCTTCGGGCGGGCCTTTCCATTCTTCGCGACTGATCTTTTTGTCGCTATCCTTATCCAGGTTGGAAAAGGCCGGACGCCTGGGGCCGGGACGCGGACCTTGAAAAAAATTATGCCCTAAGGCAACGAGCGCAAGGCTCAACATCACAGTCAAAGCTGCCAATGTCAGTAATTGCTTATTCATATGATTGATCTCCATATCCTAACTGTTTGTATCCATGATTGAATCGAATCATCACTCAACAGGCCGAGTGAATGAATATTCGCCTGAGAGCGTGTTGTCAGAATTTCTGACCTGAAGCGTTACGGTCTCTCCCGCGCCGATCTTCTTGCCGACTTTCTTGGCTATCGGCATGGTTGTCGGGTTCGTGTCGTCGTTGCTGGTCTTCTGCTTGTCGCCGTTCACAAACACTTTCGCGCCTGAACTGAAGTTCAGTCCCGACACGATCAACTTCTTGCCCGACACAACAGCGCCGGAAATCACGGGCGGGTCGGTCGGCTCAACCGGGTCAGTCTGCGTGATTCCTTCCAGCGCGATGTTGAATGTTCCCGTGTAGCCCTGCCCGTCTTGAGTCAAATCAAGTATCAGTTGGGAGCCGCCGCCGTTGTAAATACCATCCTGATTGTTGCGCGTGTTGCGCGTTCCCTTGGTGTTGTATGGAGCCTGCGTGAAAACCTGATCGGTCAGCGAATCGTTGAAGAAGAGCTGCGACGTGAACTCATAAGTCTTCTCAGAACCGGCGAAGAGGCGAATCTTGAAGTGGATATGGACGGCGCGGCCCGAATACCAGCCCGGATAGATGGTCACGAACTCAACCGCTCCGTTGCTGTCTGTTACCTGATAGCCGCGCAGGTATCTCTGGCCCCGCGTATCGAATCCCTGGTCTCTGACATCGGAATAACTGCCTGTCGCGTCGCAGTGCCAGATGTCCACGTAAGCGCCCGTCAAAGGCACACAGGCGCTGCCGCTGACTCGGCTGACGTTGATCTTCAGACGCAACTGCGTTCCCGCTTTTACTACATTGGTTGTCGGGTCGGTTCTGATGTCGGAGCGGTTGAGTTTCTCGTCCACAAAGTATGGGCCTTCGGTCAACTGAGGTCTCACAACACAAGTCTGTTGAGGGGTAAACGTACCTGCCGCTTCTGCCTTCCCCGTCGGCAAAAACCTCATGCTGGGCGCGCCCGCCCAACCGACAAGCGCCGTTGCGCCCGCCGCTCCCATGAGGCGAAGTGTTTCTCGGCGGCTAATTGAATGCTTCGATCTCTTATTCATCATCACCCTATCCTTCTGTTCAATTTTAGGTGTAGCGCGTTTTTGGCTTCACTAATTAATACGCCGGACTCAAGAATTGAGACGTTAAGTGTTTGCAGGCTAGTGTGAAGTTTTGTCAGGATTTTGGAAACCTGCCCGCCGCTAAATTTCTAAAGCTGCGCGCTGATCCGCCGTCAGTTCATCCAGAATTCTGCTCTTTAATTGCTGCCTTGATGCGAAAATCTCTTTTTGAATTTGCGCGCGTTGTATCAATAGAAGCTCAAGCTGCCCTTTGCTAAACAACAGAGTTCTGGCAGCGAGTTGCAATTGCCGACAGTTCTTGATCAACTGGCTTTCAAGCAATTCTATGTATGACACTTCATCCTCAACAATGTGATAAATCTCTCTTTTTTGATTTTCCGTCAAATCCAACTCTGCGAGAAAAATCGCTGCGTTGATTTCCGACTTAGCTCTGCCGTAAAGTCTGCCGGGTTGATGCGCCGGTTCAAGTATTTCTTTCAGCCTGTTGACATCAGCATTTGCCATCATCTTCATAAATATCTCTCCGTTCTGTAACCGCCATCTCGAATCCGGGAAGGCTCACCCAAGCTGGATTTGGCGACCTTCCCGGATTGCTCAAAGCGGATATGCTTCTTTACCCGCTCCGATTTAATCAACGCGCGGCGGTTAAAAATAGATGTCCAGAGATTGTCAAGAATCAGCAGAGTTTTGCGAATGGGTGTAGCGTTACACCCATTCGCAAAGGCTCGATCACAAGGTGAAGGCAAAAGTGTTTGAAGCGACGCCGTTGCTGATGACTCGCACTTGATTGGTGCCGCTCAGGAGGTTGAGGACGCTTTGACTGGCTTTGATTTCCAGCTTCTTACCGGAACTGTTGACGTTCAACTCGATAGTAGAAGCTAGAACAAGACCGTTAATTTCGACTTGAAGCTCTCCCTTAAATTTTTTCCCTTTGATCTTCAGCTTCCTCCCATTGAAAGAGGCGTTTTTTATCGTCGGCTCGTCGGCACTGCTCGCATCTCCAACGACTGTGTAGCCGAAACTTCTCAGCGCGGCGAGATCATTCTCGGTAATCGTGTCTCGCTGTCCGTCTGCCAGAGTCGGGTCCATAATGCCGACGTAGTTTCCTGTCAGGCGATCATCTTTCCAGTGAGATGATTGTTCCCTGTCTCCGCCTGTGCCGTCTGGCCGTCCTGTAGATAGCGCGACTTCTCTGCTGCCGTCAAAAAATTCCTGGCTGCCTCCCGAAGATAATATCCTTTGCGCCGTCGCAAAACTATCAAGCGTGACGCCGGGCCGGAAGCGGAATATATCCCAGACCGTAACGGCCACAGGCGTATTGCGAACCAGTTCTCTGTAACCCGTATTCGACATAAATCCCAACACGTGCCCAAGCTCGTGCGCGGCCACCGAATCGAAATCAATCCTGTCAGAATCAACGCCGTCCGACGGGTCGAAGTCATAATCGAAATCCGAGTTGAACCCGACAGCAGGCGGGTCGCCCAAATCATTTTGCTCAGAATCAGGGTCTGCCACGGGGTTGATGAATCCGAGCGCGCGCCACTGTGCGGATGAAGCCAGAACGTAAGTGGTCGTCCCTATGTCTGTCGGAACAGCGGACTGAGGCAACTGCCCAAAAAGCCCGACCTGATCGCCGGTTGCAGCCAGGCCGACAAGGCTGTCTCGCACTTCGCTGTATATCGAGCTATCACCGAGCGCCTGAGAATCGGTCTGGCCGAGCACATCATCATCATACTGTTCACCGAACCACGTTGGCCCAAAATCCACGTCAATGACCACGGTGATGGGCGTGCTGATCAAAGATTCCCACGTGGCGGCGGCATTCAGGAAAGCCGTTTTGGCCGTAGGAAAATTTTCCAACTGGTTTGTCGCTCGAAGGACGATCTGCAATCCCGCGCTTTCGACGGAAAGACTCTGCGTGCTGACCGAACGATCCCGTGAGATCACATGCAGAGATTGACCTCTGCGCTGCTTCAAGGCGCTGGCTTCTGCTTCGGTCGCTTCGCGGCATCCGATCTTGCCATCAGTCCTGTAGTTGATGAATGCGCGCGAGCCTGAAATGGGCAACGGTTGAGTTCGGTTTTGTCTGGCCGGGGCAGCGGTTCTCGCCGAAGATGCGCTGGCGAGATTTGGTAAAAGAGAAACAAGCGAAATCATTAATAAAGAAAGCGACGACTTTCTTAATGAACGAAAGGCACGTTGCATATGTACTCCTTAGATTTTCATCGCGTTGATTAAGACAACACGATCTCTCATTTTGTTTTATAAAAAGGTTAGTCGTTATCCGGTTCGCTGCCGGGTTTACGCTTCAACGTAGGCGGGGCTTTCTCCTCGTCACCGTTGGAACTGGTGCTTGAAGGTTTTCTTTTGAGCGTCGGGGCGGCTTTGCCAGTGTTGGCTGGCATGTCTTTGTTGATTTGAGCGAGCAACCTCTGTTTTACGAGATTGAATTCTGATGTTGATATCGTATACTCGTCGCGCTCAGGAAAGCGCACAAGCAGGTCGCGCGCCTTTTCGATGCGGTCGCCGGTTGCCGGGTGAGTGCTGAATATCTTCGCCAGCGCGCCCGGCTCTTTCTTCTCTTTCGATTTAAGCTTTTCAAAGAAACTGAGCATCCCTGTAGGGTCATAACCCGATGCCCACATATATTGAAGACCGAGCCGGTCTGCTTCTTCTTCAGCGCCGCGACTGAATTTCAAAAACGTCAACGGCACAAGAATGTTCGCGGCATTCTGCGCGATGGCTCCCAAAGGGCCGCCGACAAAAATCAGCGGGATTGACAGGTACTGAAAGAGCGCGCCTTTTGATGCCTGCTCGACGCCGTGTCGCGCGGCAACATGCGCAATCTCGTGCGCCATAACGCCTACGATTTCCGCTTCGCTATCGGCTGCGAGAATGGCTCCGCTGTTGATATAGAAAAAGCCTCCGGGCAGAGCGAACGCATTTACATCAGCCGACTCCAGGACCTTTATCGTGAACGGCACTTTCGCGTCCGAGTGCAGCACGATGTTCTGGCCCAGACGGTTTATATATTCAGTGATGACCGGGTCGGTTATGAACTTGCCTTTCTGGTCTATTTCGGCGGCAAGCTGACGGCCTACCTTCGTCTCTTTCTCCAGCGAGTAAAAATCTATAGTTCTTTTGTTTATGTCCCGACTGCCGATCTTCAACGGGTTTTCATTATCCTTGAGCGGCTCAGGGGCTTTGGGCGCGCTCTTGGTTTCCGTGTCGCTACCGTGCGGAAATGCGGCGACGGACACGGACAGCATTGTTAGAGTTATTACCGCAGAAATTACTTTATTCAGACCTTGCACCTTGAACCTCATAAATCACTTCTTCCTTGTTTATCAGTTTTGGAGTTTAAGGGTTGTTGCTTATCCGACTGAGATTCGCAAAGGCTATGTGCTTGATAACTGCCTACCATTAGGTAGCGAATCTGCGCAACAACCCTTCGATTTATGGAACGCCGCTGCTATAGAAATCGGCGTTAAGGTTTGTGAAGTTTTGTCAATTTCAAGCCCCCGCATCTTGACACTTAGGAGATTCACCGCAGAGACGCGGAAGAAAACGATGAATGCGGAATGATGAATGATGAACTGAAGAGAAATTCTTTAATTCATCGTTCATCGTTCATACTTCATCATTCTCTTCCGCGTCTCTGCGGTGAACTTTCTTCATTACTTAAAGCGAATCCAGAAACGCCAGCAATTGGTTTTTCTGCCGTGTAGGAAGCGCATTGTATCTGCGCGTCACGCTTGCGGCCTGACCGGCGTGACGCTGGATAGCTTCCTGCTTGGTAAACGTTAAACCATCGTGCATCAGGCGGTTGCGAGTCCTGAGCGCCCATAGCGGGGCTGTGCGAATTTGATTCGCTGTTGATGCAAATTCCGCTGTCGGCAGGAATGGTATGCCGTCGCCTGTGCCGATGTTATGTAACAAGAAATCGCTATAAGGGTGGACGATCTTATTACCTAAGGCAGCCGGAACGATGAATGTACCGCCGTTAATGCTCGTGTCCGCCGCTGCCGTAGTGATTGAGGAAACATGACAAACCGCGCACTCTATCTGATTGAACAGGGATTCGCCTGCCCGAACATCAGCGGTTACAGGCCCGCGAGACGGCGCTTTTGTAGATCGCATGAAGTTGGCGAATGCAACAAGATCCTCCCCGTCGTCTTCAGGGTCAGCAACCGTATCGTACTGGCTGACATCGCGGCCACTGGACGTGTTTTCTTCCGGGAACAGAGGGCTGGTGATCCCCATTTCGTTGAGGTATGCGTCGGCGGAAAACGATTCGAGGCTGGCGTGTTGGCTTTTCCATCCGAAACGCCCGATACGTGGGCTGCTATCCCCTTCAAGCACAGGGACTATGAGCGCGGTGCCGCGCATGTTCGCAGGTTGCTGGTCTCGAATGGCAGTTATGGTGCTATTCGCAATGCACTCGATATAGCCGTTGCCCAGCGTGTTTGTCGAGATGCGGAAAGTTCTGACGCCGTCCTCGAAGGCTACGCGCTCCACAATGTCAGGATGAGTCGCGCGCGATTGAATGAGCGAGCCGCCCAAAGATTCAAAGAACCGGTTATTTGTCAGGCGTCCGGTTCGGTGCTCGGCTATCTGGCTTGCGCCTCCGGTCGCAACGTTCTGGTGGCACTCTCCACAACTTTGCGCGTTATACGTAGGCCCAAGCCCATCCGACGCGTGTTCAACCTCCTCGAATATAAATCGGTTATCGTTGAAGGAACGAAGCGCCACGACGTTGTCTCCATTTATGGAATCGAAAGGCGGCCCTTGCTCATCGAAGCCGTTTGTCAGATTGTCAAAGCCTGTCGGCGCTTCGGTCGCGTTGGCATTAGTGCCAACAGCAGGGCTGTCTTCGTCTTCGACCACTTCGGTATGCTGGAATCTCTCCATGCGGGACTGAAAGCTTTCCGGGCGTGTGGTCAAGGATTGTCTCTGTATGACACTGGTAAAAGCAGCAGGCATAACAAGCGCTGCCGCAAAAAAGATCAAAGCGGTTATTTTCAAAATCTCATCTTGTCTCAGCGTCCTTTCTAAAAAAGTCAGGCGGCAGGGATAGCGATTGTGATCGCCGCTTTCCGAAAGCAGGCAACGACTATCACGGTCCAGGAAACCTTGTTTTGTTCAAGCACGGGCGGAGCGATGCTTACGTATGTTTTTTACAAGGGCGAGAGATAGTTCTCGAAAGCTTTGAGTGAGGAGAGCGCTCACAGCACACAAACTCAAATGCTATAAACGTGAGCACACAGCCGAAGACGAATTGCAAATCAACTTATAAAATCTTTAAGACATTGCGTAGAACGCCGCTACTTTCAAAAACAAAGTCAAGGTTTCGTTAAGGGCATATTTAGTTTTGTCAATTCCGCTTCACATTTCTTTACAGGAAACAAAATCGTCAATTTGAACTGCAAGACTTCAGCTAAACTCGCGTTCGTAGGCTGGGCAGTGATGGTCTTGCCCGCACAATAATCGAAAGGCGTATCTACCGATTAAACGAAAGGTTCTTACATGAAAATAAGAAAAAGTGTGTTCGCAGTTTTACTTTGCGCGGCTTTATTTTGCGCGGCTACACAAGCGAGGCCGCAAGCTGCGCGCGAAGCCACAATCGAGCCGGAAACAAAAGCCCGCCTCGTGTTGCAGTCGCATATCAATTCTAAATTGAACGAGCCGGGTGACCCCATCACAGCGGTTTTGGATGAGCCTATTTACGTGGGTAGCGAGATGGTGCTCGGACGCGGAACTGAATTTCGCGGCAAAGTAGCTCAAGTGACGCCAGCCGGAAGAGGTCAGAAGAACGGAAAGATCGTTCTGGTCTTCGAGCAAGTTCGCATGCCCTGGGGCGATGAGCCGGTCGCGGTCGAGATCACAGCGATAGACGATTGGACTAACAACGA
Source organism: Blastocatellia bacterium (assembly GCA_963726785.1). Taxonomy (GTDB): domain Bacteria; phylum Acidobacteriota; class Blastocatellia; order UBA7656; family UBA7656; genus DATEKX01. Next base: position 55,471 of record CAVSDJ010000010.1, on the reverse strand, counting down.
AAAGATGAAATCCGATGAAGAAGGCAAAGTCAGCGGCAGCCGCAGCGGCAAAAGAACCGCTGAAAATGTAGAGCGCGGCGCGACTATCGGAGGCGCTGGCGCGCTCGGAACCATATTGATGGGTGGCGGAGGAGGAGCCGCCGGAGCAGTATTGGGAGGAGGATTGCTGGGCGGATTATTGCTTACAAAAGGCGGCGATGTGCGAGTCGCTCCGGGCGCGGTTTTCCGAATAAAGTTTGCTAAACCTTTGACCTTGCCTGTAATACAGCAGCCGAGCGCCTCGCCTCGGCCAATTCAACAGGAAGACCAGAATTCGCAGCCTCCTGCGAAAAAGCCTTAAGGCAATTTGTCAACTGCGGACTGAAGCGAGCGACACGAGTGGGGTAGCTTATGTAGTCAAGCGCGACATCGCGCTTGACTACATAAATACTAATTATTGCGTTTAAATTTCAACTAAATAAAAACGCTCGACCCTCTACACAATTTCGACGCAGTTGATATATACTTTGTCCGCCCTTCTCGTAGTTAGGTTTCACTTGGGTGTGATCGTGGGCAGTTGAAATTTACAACTCACCCATCAGTAATACATTTTCCGCTTACACAGGTCTAACCGGAACAAGGCGTTCGCCTGAGTTCATGGATGGCACAAGGAGGTACATTTCGCATGTTAGTCAAATTGAATCAGAAGATTATAGTCTCGATGCTGGCTGTTCTCGTCCTGAGCATAGCAGTGCCTGCCAGGGCATTTCAGTCTCCTAATGTAGGGGAAGTGGTGGATGCCCCTCCGCCCTCAACGGCAATTCTTCGCTGGAATAAAATCGCGGTTGATTGCAGCGGTCTCGATCACACGCCTGTTGCGCCGGGCGAAACACGTGTCTTTGGCGAACAAGTCGGGCCGTGCCGAGCATCCCGAGCGATGGCAATCGTCCACATAGCTATGTTCGAGGCGATGAATGCTATTGTCGGCGGCTTCAAATCCTATATAACAGGCAACAAGAAGGCTGGTCCCGGCTCGACGGATGCGGCAATCGCGCAGGCCGCGCACGATGCGCTGGTAGCGATGTTCCCATCGCAGCAGTCGATCCTGGACCCGAAGCTCGCTGATGACCTCGCTTTGATTCCAAACAGCCAACTGAAAACGAACGGGATCGCCATCGGGAAATGGGCGGCTGCCGCGATAGTGGCGCAGCGCGCAAACGATCACGCAAATCACCCCGAGCCTAAAGTCAATATAGATTACATTCCGGGTCTCGCTCCGGGTATATGGAGACAAGACCCGATAAGCGTTCATCCGCTCGCACTGGGCGCGCATTGGAACGAGGTTACACCGTTCGTTCTGAAATCAGCGGATCAGTACAGGATTCCGCCTCCACCTCCGCTGAACAGCGCCGCATATACCGCCGCGTACAACGAAGTGAAACGATTGGGCGGCGATGGTCTCATTACTCCTACAGAGCGCACTGCGGACCAGACGATTGCTGGCATCTACTGGGCATACGATGGAACCCCAAGCTTGTGCGCGCCGCCGAGGCTCTATAATCAGATTGCGGTGCTGATTGCTGGCCTGAAGGGCACAACCGGAATACATCTCTTGCGGCTCCTGACGTTGGCGCATGTGGCTATGGCTGACGCAGGCATCGCATCCTGGGAGTCGAAGTATTTCTATCAATTCTGGCGTCCAATCGGAGGCATACGCGAATCCGACCCCGGCTCAGGTCCGTCCGGCTTAGGTGATGGCAATTCCAACACTGTCGGCGATCCGCTTTTCTCGCCGCTCGGAGCGCCCGCAAGCAATCTCACAGGGCCGAACTTCACGCCGCCCTTCCCTGCTTACCCGTCAGGTCACGCAACGTTCGGAGGCGCTCTGTTCCAAACTCTGCGCGATTTCTACGGGACGGACAATATCCCCTTCACATTCATTTCGGATGAATTTAACGGGACGACGGTAGGCAACGATGGCCATATACGCCCGTTGATTCCGCGCAGCTTCGCGACCTTGTCGCAGGCCGAAGAAGAAAACGGCCAGAGCCGAATCTATCTCGGCATTCACTGGGCGTTCGATAAAACCGAAGGCATTGCGCAAGGAAGGAAAGTGGGACATCAAACCTTTAAGACTTTGTACCTGCCCGTGCCTGCTTCAAAGAAGTCTTCCACGAAGTAACTTCGTAGCTTGCAGTCACACCTAACGCAATCAAGCCCGCGAGCAACGTTGCTCGCGGGCTTGATTGCATAAAACGACCATCATTAAACCCCTGTCTTGTTGCCGCTCGCTTAGTTGGCCCAGTCACCTGTAGTTTGCAGGCTCGTGAAATTCCTCAAAAACTGAGGCTCTAGCGGCGTGCCATCCGGCTTACGGACAAAGTTGAGAGTTGCGTCGGGTGCGATGCCTCCGTCTGTCGGGTCTTCAATGACAGGGCAGATGCCGTACATCGGGCCTTCCGAGCCGTTCGGATTGCGAAGACGTTTGGCGGCGAAGCCTTTGCTCAGAAGGTTTTCGAGTTCGCTGAGCGTTCTAATTATCGGTGTTCCATCCAGCGCAAGGCCGTTCCTCTTCGTCAGATCATTAAGCGCCTTTCGACCATCCGACGTGTTGAATGCGCGGTCTGTGTAGCTGATCCAAACGTGGAGCCATAGCCCAAGAGGGTTGCCGCTGAAGTAACCGTTGCGCAGGTCTACAATGTCTGCTTGACGATTGTTGCCCAGCCCTATCGGGTTTCCAGTGCGCGTGGGAAAGACGTAAAGAATGCTTCTGTCGGCTATCTGCTTCGCTCTGCGACCGGCGGCGTCATTCGTGAAGCCTTCGACAAATATATCGCCCATCACAGACCAGAACGTGATGTTGCCATTGTGCGCATAGGCCGGATTAGTCGCCAGCATTCTGACGTTTGTCTGAGACGGGAAAATTGGACTGTCAAAAACAGACCTTGGCGGTGTGCCGTTGACTCGGTTTACAATCTTGACCGGGTCTACGCCGTTTTGCCAGTAGAAAGCGTTATTGAAATCGAATATCCGGTCATCAACATCCGCTCTGACAGATGTGAAGGATGAAATGAGTAGAGTTGACATTATCAGCGATAATGTTGAGAGAGCCGTAAGCCTTTTCATACCTGATTCGTTCTCCTGAATTGATATTGAGATCAAGGAAACTATTAGCCTTGTCTTATATAATTGAGCAGGCTCGCGCCGGTTTGATACATCAATCTATGTCAAGAATTTGTTAAGGGCGTGTCGAGTTCTGTCAATTTCAAATGCTATGGCTTGACACTTCTTGGCAGGAGCCGCAGCCGCTCGGACGTTTAATTATTATTGTGTGATAGCATTAGAATAGCCGTGCTCAACATTTGACGACGAGGTAAATGGATGAATCGGATTCTGGTAGTTGACGACGATATGGACTTATGCGAGTTGCTGGCTAAGTACCTAGAGCGCGAAGGCTTTGAAATCGAGATGGTGCATAACGGCGAGCAAGGCGTTGAACGCGCGATGTCGGGCGATTACACGCTGATAATTTTAGACGTAATGTTGCCCGGCCTTAATGGGTTCGATGTTCTAAGCAACATAAGAAGGAAGTCCGGCGTGCCCGTGTTGATGCTGACGGCGCGCGGAGACGACGTAGACCGCATCGTAGGCCTGGAGATGGGCGCGGACGATTACCTGCAAAAACCGTTCAACCCGCGAGAGCTTATCGCGCGTATTCGCGCCATACTGCGTCGATCAAGACCAGAGCCTTCTGAGGCAACTGCGCCAAATTCCCCGGAGCGATTCTCTGTTGGCGATGTTGAGATGGACAAAGGCACGCGCATTGTCACGCGAGGCGGCGAACAATTGCCGCTCACCACGGTCGAGTTCGATTTGCTTGAAGCGTTGATGCGCGCTGCCGGTCACATCGTTTCTCGCGAAGATTTGGTGAAGTCCATACTTGGGCGCAACTTCACCCCGTATGATCGCAGCATAGATACTCATGTGAGCAATTTGCGAAAGAAACTCGGCCACCACATGGACGGGATCGAGCGAATAAAGACGATTCGCAGCGTCGGTTATATTTACGCCTCACCGGGCGAGCCGCAAAAGGAGTGATTAGTGTATGCGCAGCCTCTTTCTAAAAATATTCATGTGGTTCGGGCTGGCTATGGCGATTGTAATCTCGGCGAACTTCCTCTCTTCTTATGTGACATTTCGAGAGGACTCGCGCGGGCGACCTCCGGGTAATTTCACAACGATGTTCGCTCAAACAGCCGTCGAGAAACTTGAGCGCGAAGGAAAAGCTGCGGCCATTAATTATCTCGATGCTCTGGAAAAAACGACACTGACCCGCTCATACCTTTTTGATCAGAACGGGAATGAGATAACCGAGCGCAACGCGCCGCCGGAAGCGAAGGAAGCAGCGGCCCGCGCAAAGTCTGAAAGAGAAGTTCGGCCACAGGGAAGCGGTCAGCAGGAATACATAGTCAGTTCTGTGATTGCTTCCGGCGAAAACCGTTATGTCCTTGTTCACCAGTTTGGAGGCCGTCCGCCGCGACCGCCGTTCCTGCCTTTCTGGCCTCGCAACTGGTGGGTGCAATTGACGGCTGTGCTCATAACGGCAGGGCTGCTGTGTTACTGGCTGGCTCGCTACATAAGCTCTCCTGTTGCCAGATTGCGAGCGGCGACACAACAACTCGCAAGCGGAGACCTTACGGCCCGCGTCGGCGCGGCGCAGCGAAGACGGCGCGATGAGGTGGCTGATCTGGGACGCGATTTCGATATTATGGCCGAGCGCATAGAAACCCTGATGGCTTCGCAGCAGCGCCTTCTGCATGACATATGCGCATGAACTTCGCTCGCCGCTCGCGCGATTGAAAATAGCCCTTGAGTTAGCGCGGCAAGATGACGGCACAGAAGTCCTATGGGCCTTAGATCGCATTGAGCGCGAAGCCGACCGTTTGAATGATCTCATCGGCCAACTGCTCACGATTGCGCGTCTGGATAGCAAATCGCCGATGATAAACAGCGACCCGGTCGATCTAAAACGGCTCGTGCAGGAGATCGTTTTTGACGCTGACTTCGAGGCGCGCAATCACAATCGCATGGTGGCGATGGTTAAAAGCGAAGATTGCCTTGTAATCGGCAACGAGCAATTGCTGCACAGCGCCATAGAGAACGTAGTGCGAAACGCAATGTCGTACACGGCAGAAGGGACTGCGGTCGAGGTCTCGTTGTGGTGCGAAGGCGGGCGCGCAGTGATAAGCGTTCTCGATCAGGGAGCAGGAGTTCCTCAAGCAGCACTGGCCGATATATTTCGCCCTTTCTATCGAGTGGCTGACGCCAGAGACAGGCAATCAGGAGGCATCGGTCTGGGGCTTTCAATCAGCCAGCGCGCAGTAGAAGTTCATGGCGGAACCGTCTCGGCTTCAAACGCGCCGCGCGGCGGACTGTTAGTTGAAATAGTTCTTCCTATTACGAAAGAGGAAGCAGCGCAGGTAGGCTTTGCCCAAAAGTAAGCCTTTTGTAACCGCCAGAAAAAGTCATTTACTGGATTTGGTTGAAGTGCGATTCTGCCCAAAATGTCTTACATGGAGTTACTCTGAATAAGATTTCAGCAGCTCCTTTACAACATCTTTCACCGAATCAAAATCTACAGGCTTTCGCATTATCACATTGGCTCCCGCATCTCTCGCTTTATGTGATTTGCCGTCACCATTAGCCGTCAATACTAATATCGGCAACCCAATAAATTCCGGCTTTGCTCTTAGACGCTCAATTAGTTCGAGACCGTCGCCGTTGGGCATCCTTAAATCCGTAATCAGTAAGTCCGGGCATTGAGCTTCAACGGCACGCAAAGCTTCGTTGCCATCTTCAGCTACAGCGACCGTGTGGCCTGCATCCCGCAGGTACATTTTCAGCAACTCACGCATGTCTACGTTGTCTTCAACAATAAGTATTCTATTAGGCAATTGCTTCACCTTCTCTAGCGGCTTGTAGAGGCTTGAGGAGAGGTAAGGCAAGTGAGAGGAGCTAACTCAGTAGCTCACAGGCGGTAGCTCTGAACAAGTAATTCTATAAACGTCAGTATAAGAATATCACACAAGACGGGGGTTACCTAGTGACGCTCTGTTCCCCAAAATGACCTGTATCGTTGCGCCTCTTTTCGTCAATTAGCCGTTTGATAATGACCCGTCGCGTCAGGCTTCACACGAACCGTCTCCCCACATTCTATCTTATACAGCATGTCTCTCTTGAGTTTGATTAGCTGTAGGGTTTCGTTTAACTGGGCCACTAAGGACTCAGCTTTGGAGTCAAGTTCGACTATTTCATCTCGCAGTTGTTGCACGTCCATCCTTGTACCTCCATAACCGTAAAATGATTATTAAGCCTCCGGCTAAAAGCTATTATCATTTTACACGCCAAAATCTTAGCAGTACATGCGGTATCGCACATAGCTGAAAATATTGTTACACTTGGTCACAAACCAAACAAGTGCATTTAATCCGACTTTTTGGGCAAGCTCTCTACTTTTTGTGCAGGAATACTTCTTGGTTACTTTTTGGGCAAAGCCAGATGCGATAGGTTCTATCAATTTGAACCCGTCGCATCTTTGTCAGCTATGGCTTATTGCGTTTTACATCTCGCTTCATTGCAGCAGGTTTTTCATCCACCTGCGCCAGGGCGAGGCTTCCTGGCTGGCCTGATTACCGATTTGAGATGCGGAAGCGGGAGCGTTTAATGTTAATCCTTCTGCCTGCATACGCGTGCCGTGCACCGTGTAGTTAGCAGAAAACAACAAGCCTCCGCTGGTATCAAAGACCTCGAATATGCCACGGCCTGTGAACTGGTCGTCTTTACTATTAATCGTTATCACTTCTCTGAATTTGATCCTGAAAGCTGGCGAGCCGTTTGATAAATCCACGCAGAACGCTCCGTGCGTCAAGGTGAACTGGCGATTGCCTGATCTGACCCAGACGCCTTGATCGGTTCCGCAAGGCGGAACGGCGTCAACCTCGTTTGAAAAGATCAGGCTCCCTTCGTTGACAGACCTGCCTGCGGAGAAGGTGTAGCGTTCCATCTCTTGAAAACCCCCTTCGTCGGCGACGAGAATAGCGTTCCAGGCTCCTTCCAGATTGCCTTTGGGGTTACTCTGCGCCCGCCCGACTGCGGGCATTGCGATCAGGACGATGGCGATGGTTAAAGTAGCGAATATTTTTCTCAGTTTCATAAGCATTTCTCCTTTGTGTGATTGATTGTGAAATCCACGATTGCGGATCGGGTTCAAATTGATACCTGGCGTAATGATTTTCCGAAGTAACTCGCCGCGCACGATCAATACCTCGCGAGTCTCGACGATGATCGTCACTCTCTTGATCTTTTTCATATCACCTCAATATCTTTGCGCCGCTGAAGGCTTTCGTTTAGAATCACGCTCGGTCAAGACTTCTAACCTTTCGGCCTCGACGCGGCAGACGATACACTGAGCGCGGTTAGCAAGTCATTTACAGTTGGTTAATTGCCGGTTAAAGATTGATTAATGCGGATATGGGCGAAGAAACCAGGCGATTTTACGAATTTGGCCCCTTCCAGATAGACGCAGCCGAGCGCATGCTGCTGCGCGACGGCCAGCCTGTGCCTCTAACGCCGAAAGCATTCGATGCCCTTCTGCTGCTAGTCGAAAGCGGCGGGCGCACAATCGAAACAAACGACCTGATGAACAAGCTCTGGCCGGAGAGTTTTGTCGAAGAAGGCAATTTGAAGGTAACTATCTTCAAGCTGCGGAAGGCGCTCGGCGAATCAGGCGACCGCAAGCAATACATCGAGACGATTCCCAGACGAGGCTATCGCTTTGTCGCACCTGTGAAAGAAAGCGAGAAGCCGACTGTTCGGCTGACGATAGAAAAGCGCACGACATCGCGCGTCTTGATTGAACAAGAGGAAGAAATAATCGAGCAGCACGCCGAGAGTACGCCCACGCGCCAGGCAACATTCGCGCGCCGGTTCACCCCCATCAAGAAAGCTCTGTCAGTTGTCGCGCTGGTTGTGGCATTGGGCGCTGCAATCGTCTGCTACAAAGTTTTGAGCGGAATGAGCAAGACCGAAGACAATCGCGCGCCGCAATCAATAGCGGTGCTCCCGTTCAAGCTTTTGACAGCAGGCGAGGGCGACGAATATCTCGGACTGGGTGTGGCCGATACTTTGATAACAAAGTTGAGCAGTCTGAGCCAGGTCATTGTGCGCTCGACCAGCGCCGTGCGCCGCTACACAGACAAGGAGCAAGACCCTGTCGAAGCTGGCCGCGAGCTGAAGGTGGATTCGGTAATTGAAGGAAGCATACAGAGGTCGGGCGAAAGGATTCGATTGACTGTCCGGCTCGTGAGCGTCAGAGATGGCAGGCCGCTGTGGGCCGACAAGTTTGATGAAGAGTTCAAAGACATCTTCAAGGTGCAGGATTCAATCTCTGAAAAAGTAGCCGGGGCGCTGATGTTGAAACTCAACGGCGAGGATAAGAGTCTGCTCACGAAACGCTACACCGCAAATCCCGAAGCTTATCAACTCTACCTCAAAGGCCGCTATCACTGGAACAAGAGGTCGTCTGAAGGTATCAAGAAGGGCATAGAGTATTTCGAGCAGGCAACCGCGTTGGACGCTGACTATGCACTTGCTTACGCAGGGCTGGCAGATTCCTATTTGATGCTCGGCAATGATTACTACCTGAAGGCAAAGACTTCGGCGATCAAGGCGCTGGAGATAGACGAACATCTTGCCGAAGCGCACACCTCGCTTGCGTTCCTGAAGCTGCGACGCGAGTGGGACTGGCCGGGCGCAGAGAAAGGGTTGAGGCGCGCCATCGAGTTGAACCCTAACTATGCGACGGCACATCATTGGTACTCAATACATCTCGAATTAACAGGCCGCCCGGATGAAGCCGTAATGGAAGCGAAACGCGCGCAGGAGCTTGACCCGCTCTCGCTCATAATAAATACCAGCTTCGGAGACCGCCTCTTTAATGCGCACCAGTATGACCGGGCGGTAGAACAGTTGCGAAGCACGATTGAGATAGATCCGAATTTTATAGACGCGCACGGTTCGCTCGGCGAGGTTTACCTGCAACAGAAGTTATACGATCAGGCCATCGCAGAATTTCAAAAGGCGAAGCAGGCAGAAAATAGCGCATGGGCATCGGCAAAGATAGGGCAAGTTTATGCCATGTCGGGGAAGACTGGTGACGCGCGCAGGATAATTGCCGAATTGAAAGAGCAATTAAAGCTCGGGGCCGCATCGCCCGACTATATAGCAGGGATCTATGCCCGACTGGGCGAAAAAGAGCAGGCGCTCGCGTGGCTTGAGCGGGCCTATGAAGCGCGAAGCGATCTACTGGTATTCATCAAGGTAGACCCGACCTGGGACAGTCTTCGTGCTGACGCCCGTTTTCAAGACATCCTGCGCCGCATCGGGTTGCAATGATAATTTATCTATCGTTTCAAAGCGAAGCTCGCGTCGCGATAAACTTCCTTCCCTTCCAACAGCGTGAGCAGGACTTTCGCATTGTGAATTTCGTGCGGCGCAATCTCGAATAGATTGCGGTCCAATACAATCAGGTCGGCGGCCTTGCCTACTTCAATCGAGCCGGTTTCCGTCTCTTCAAAATTCACATACGCGCCGTTGATCGTATAGCCCGCAAGCATCGTTGCCAGATCAACCTTTTCTTCCGCAATCCACGCCTCTCCCGGCCCTTTATCAAGACCTCTGCGCGTTACCGCCACTTGAATCGCATCGAGCGGATTCATCGAAGTGACTGACCAATCGCTGCCGCAAGCTACGACTGCCCCCGTAGCAGAAATGCTGTGAATCGGGTAGAGCCATCGCGAGCGTTCCGGCCCAAGCACGGGCAGCGTGAGTTCTGTTATGTAGGTATCAGCATAAGCCCAAAGCGGCTGAAAGTTCGCAATGACGCCGAGTCGCCGAAAGCGCGGCACATCTTGCGGGTTAAAAAGCTCTATGTGCGCGATGTGGTGTCGGGAGTCGCGGCTGCCGTTTTTCGAGCGAGCGAACTCGAAGGCATCAAGCGCGTTTCTGATGGCCCGGTCGCCGATGGCATGTACATGAACTTGAAACCCTTCGCGGTCGAGCGCCGCGACCAGAGGGTTGAACACATCAGGCTCGACGTTTGCCTTGCCGCGATCACCGTCGGCTCCCACATAAGGCTCAAGCAACGCGGCAGTGTGAGCTTCGATCACGCCGTCCGCAAAAATCTTCACAGCGGTGGCGCGCAATCTGCGGCCCTGATACTTCTTTCTCATTTCAATGAGTCGCGCCAGTTGCGCTATGCCTTTCGACGGATCAACGGACAGCGCAGCAACTACGCGGGCGGTCAACTCGCCTCGACGGTCAAGCTCCGCGTAAGTTTTAAGATACGTCTCACTCACACTTGCATCCTGAAACGAAGTGATGCCAAAGCGATTTGCCATCTCAAGCCCGCGTCGAAGTCCTTTGATGTAATCTTGCGGCGTGTATTCAGGCAGGTGACGCTCGACCAGATTCATCGCATCTTCGCGTAGCGTGCCAGTAGGTTCGCCCGTAGCAGGATCGCGCTCGATGCGGCCCGGTTTTGGATCGGGTGTATTTTTTGTTACTCCGGCTATGGAAAGAGCGCGCGAATTCGCCCACGCCGAATGGCCGTCGGCAGCATACAAAAAGACGGGGCGATCAGGAACCGCTTTGTCGAGAAGCGATTTGTGCGGATTGGCGTTTGGAAAAAGCGGAAGTTGCCAGCCCGACCCGCGAATCCATCGCTTCTGCGGGTTCTGCTCCGCGTATCGCCGAACAGTTTCGAGTATCTGCTGTTCGCTGGTGAGTTCGCTCAACTGGCATTCGTCCAGTTCCACGCCGCCCGACACCACATGCACGTGCGAATCATGAAAGCTCGGCAACAGCATCTTGCCTCGCAAATCCACGACAACAGTCTGCGGGCCAATCCATACTTGAGCACGGCTATCAGGGCCGACATAAACTATGCGGCCATTGCTCACTGCGACCGTCTCGGCCCAGGTGCGCGCAGCATCGACCGTGTACACAGCGCCGTTGCGAAATATCAGGTCAGCAGTCTTTGTTGCAGGTTTTTGAGAGATGGCAAAAGCACTGCCTGAAGCGAAGAGCACGAACAGAAGTAAACTTGAAAGAGTTCGGCGCACGAGCAACCTCCGTATCTGGGAGCGCAGGCGTCTCGCCTGCCGGAGTTGAAATGCTAAGTATGAATTCTTTATGCAGATTTCAAATCTGCGCTTGCCAGGTCATGCAGGCGAGACGCCTGCGCTCCCAGCGATGAAAAGCTTGCTCGATTCCGATTTACTTTACCTTCTTCGCCTGAGTATCTTGCCCGTTCATACTGAGCGTCATGTGAGTCACCTGACCGCTCGCATCTTTTACGAATGTGATTTTCACTCCTACACTCGGAACGTTGAACACGGTTTCTGATTCAGCGATCAACTCTTCTTTCGTATTATTGTTCGGCTGGCCAAAAAGGCGGTCGTTCTCTTTCGTTATGCTGAGAAAACCGAACGGAGTATCGTACTGTCCCAGATAGGCGTCGAAAACTTTCGGATCAACTTTGGCGGCAGGCGGGGCAGATGTAGATGGCGTGGTCTTTGGTATGCCTACACCCTGCGATGATGTTTGTGTCGGTGTGGGTGAAGCCAGTCCGGTCAGGTGTGCTGCGACTACCTGCCAACGACCGTTGCGCTTCACATACACATCAGTGTAGCGGTACTGGAGGTTGTATTCCTCGCCTTTTTTTGATCCTTCCCCATACGTGCCTTTTATCATGACCTTGCCCGTCAGCACAGCCGTGTCGCCGTAGACTCGCACCTTCGTATCCGCAGTCATAAATATAGGCGGCGTGCCTGCTGGAGCAGGCCCTTTGAGGCTGGCTATTTCGTCGGCCTTAGTCTTCATTGCGCCATCAGTAAAAGTAATCATAAAATCGTCTGCTTCGATGCGCTCCATCGCCGCCACGTCCCGCTTTGTGTAAGCGTCGAGCCAGTCACGCTCAAGCTTCAATAACTCTTGTTCGACAGAGCCAGCCTGAGTCGAGGGCGCAACCGTGTCTGCGGGCTTTGTGTCTTCGGGCTTCTTAGTTTCGACTTTCTTGCCCGGCTTGTATTCGGCGAGCCATTCGACATCGATGGCATCAGCGCCGCGCCGCGTTTTCTCTTCTATGAGCCACTGGCCGCGTTCGTTCCAGGGCGCGCCGCCTTCGAGCGCGACGTGACAGAACGTACAATCTTTCGCGCCAAACTTGCGTGACTTGTTCAGGAAAAGCGGATAGCCGAACGCCTCGCCTGCGAGCGCCGCAACAAAAGCCACGACGAAAACGAGTGCAATTAAAATTTTAATATTCTTCACCTTGACTCTCCTATGCGTTTTAGAATCTGTGGATAGATGACAGTATACACCACAGCAGAATAAACGATGAACGCGGAACGATGAATGATGAACAGAAGAGAGGCTCTTAATTCATCATTCATCGTTCCGCATTCATCGTTTATTTTATCTGGCGCAGGTCAGCGCGCGACCGCCGTCAATGCTCACGGTTGCGCCTGTTATCCAGTTCGCGCGATCAGATGCCAGAAAGTAGATCAACTCTGCGACCTCATCAGCCTGACCAACGCGACCGAGCGGGTGCGTGGTCTTGCTGTGTTCGAGAAACGCTCGATAAGCATCCTCGTTCATTCCGCCCGAACGATGAAGACTGGTGACGACAACGCCCGGATTCACAGCGTTGACTCTGACGCCTTTTGCGGCAAGCTCAAGCGCGGCGCAACGTGTAAGTTGATCCAGACCCGCTTTGCTGACGCAATAAGCCAGCACGCCCGGAAACGAGCGCGGCCCGGTTACGCTCGACACGTTGACAATGTTTCCGCGCGAGCGTTCAAGATGAGGAACGGCAAGTCTCATCAGGTGAAAGACCGAACGCAGGTTGATGTTCATCATCTCGTCCCAAAGCTCAAGCGATGTGTCTTCTATACGACCCGATTTAAGAATGCCCGCCGCGTTGATTAACACGTCAAGCCCTTCCATCATCTCAATCGCCCGCGTCATGCACGACTCGCTTTGCTTTTCGTCAGAGAGATCAGCCGCGATGATGAAAGCCTCTCCGTTATCGCTTGCCGATGAATCTGCAATACGCTCAAGCGCGCTCTCGCTTCGGCTTACCAGCGTGACAGTCGCGCCTTCATTCAAAAAAAGATTTGCTGTCGCACAACCGATGCCGCTCGATGCGCCTGTCACTATAACTCTTTTTCGCGTTCTTTCTTCGCTCATAGTCACAGTCTGCTTATTGATCTACTCAAGCGCAAGCAAAAGTCTGTTTTAACCAATTTGTAACATCCGCGTTACGGTTTATTAATAACAGGCTTATATACTGAGCGTTCAATTCATATTTCATTTACACCGGAAAGTGAAATACATCACCTTTCTCTTCGCAATGATGTCGGGAACCAAACAAACCACTTCTACCTATCTGGAGGAAAAATGCAAAGCAGGTCAACAGTACTGAGTTTCGCATTGATGCTCGCTCTCTTATTTTGTTTTGATACCGTAGAGGCGAGAGCGCGGCAACAGTCATCAGGCAACAACCCGCCAAACGCGACAGCAACCGCAGACACGAACGGTTCGGCAAAAGCCGCGCCTGCGCCTTCAGTTGAAGACAGGCTTCGCGCGCTCGAACAGGTAATCGAGCGACAACAGCGCGAGATTCAATCGCTTCATGAATTGATAGAAAAGGAAAAGCGCGGCCCGGAAACCGCAAACACTCGCTCGGTCGAGGCTCCGCGATCTGAAGTGCATCAGCCCGCCGCCGCCGCAGACCAAACTCCGGCTTCGGGCAAGAATGAAGCCGCGCCGCCCGACCAGACGCAGAAAAGAATTGATGAGCTTTACAAGAAGATCGGCGCGATTCGCTTCAGCGGCGACATACGCTTTCGCACAGAGACGTTTCGCAATCAGGGCTTTGACAGTATCGCCGAAGCGCCTGCGCGCAACCGGCTGCGAATGCGTGTGCGGCTTGCGCTCGACGGCTCGCTCAACAAGCATTTCGATTGGGGCATCAAGCTGGCGTCTGGAATCTTTACTGATCCCATATCATCCAATCAGACCTTAACTGATTTCTACGAACGCAAGCCATTTGCGCTTGAACGCGCCTTCGTTCGTTACGACTCGGTAGCAAGCGACAACGGGGTAGGCGTGCAATTCGTTGCGGGGAAATTCGAGCCGACCTTTCGCCGAACTCAGATGGTTTGGGACGACGACGTGAATGTCGAAGGCGCAAGCGAAGCGCTCTATTACAAATCATCTTCCAGCTTGAAGCAAATCAAGCTCGTCGCATTCCAGTTGCCATTCAATGAACTATCTGCCGCTAAAGACGGCGTGCTCTATGGCGGCCAGCTTCAGACCGACTGGCAATTTGCTCCAACGGTTTCGGCTAACGTAAACGTCGCTTACTACGACTGGAACAGGGCGGATCAAGTCGCGCTTGGGCTTGGCGCGCTGGCGACTCAGGTCAACAGCGGAATCTTTAACGGCTCAGGCGTATCGGGCAATCAAAACGGCGCGCTCGGCACTTCAAACCGCCTCGTTAGAAATGCGAGCGGGAATGTGATCGGATTCCTTGCCGGATTCAATCTCTTTGACGTGCTCGGCAATCTGACCTGGCAGGCAGGTCGCAGAATGCCTGTGACTTTCACTTTCGATTATGTGCGAAATCTCACAGACAGAATTGACGATGAAAAGAACGGTTATTGGGCTGGTGTTCAGGTTGGGCAAACCAGAGAAGTGCGCGATTGGTTGATTGGCTACACATTTACGCGCATAGAGCAGGACGCCGTGCTCGTGCCGTTCAACTTCAGCGACATTCTCTCGTCCAACAGCCGCGTACACATTCCGACTTTCGCTTATCAAGTTGCCAATGGCGTGACGTTGCAATGGACAGGCTTATTCTCTCAGCGCGCGAACAAGGTCGCGTTGATTTCCCCGTTCAATCGCTGGCTGAACAGGATGCAGCTAGACGTGATATACAAATTCTGAAGTCTGGCTTTACTCTCCTGGAACAGTGAACGCCGATTCGGTGTCAAATGTAGAGCAAGCTGATGGCTTGCTCTACATTTGAGATGGCGATGCAAGTTTTCTTGAGCGCGCCATTCCAATCGGTACGCAACGAATGTTTCAAGGAGTCTTCCTACAGATGAAAGCTATAAGTGTCTTCGCAATGCTCTTTCTTCTTGCTCAGAGCCAGACCGCGCAAACGCGCGCGCCCCGACGCCCTGCTCAAACCAGTCAAGTATCCGGTCAACTTTCGCAACCACAGCTTCCGATTCGCCGCGTCATACTTTACAGCAATGGCGTGGCTTACTTCGAGCGGCGCGGTCTGGTATCGCCTCACGCAGAGATCGACTTGCCTTTCAAGCAATCGCAAGTTGATGATGTGCTCAAATCCATGCTTGTGCTCGACCTGGGCAAAGGTCGCATAGGAACCGTGAGCTATAACTCATCCGCTCCGGCTTCGGCCCGGCTCAATGACATTCCATTTTCAATCGAAGCAGGAACTACTGAAGAAAACGGCGAAGGCGGGCTTGCCGGAGTGTTAAAGCAGCTTCAAGGCGCGCGAGTCATAGTCACTACTCCGACAAGAACCGCGCAAGGAGCTATCCTCACGGTTGAAGAGCGCAAGTCACAAATAGACGCTGAAAAACCGCCACTCGTTACGCGCTTGCTTGTTATCGCAAGCGAGAACGGCGAGCTGGCAAGCTTCGACCTCGCGGAAGTGCGCTCAGTTCGCCTGCTCGATGACGGAGCGCGCCAGAACATAACAGAGTTCGCAAGCGCGTCGGCTTCGACGCGGCGGCGCGATGCAAAGACGATCTCGATCACATCCGATGGCGCAACGCCGCGCGAGATTGTTGTCAGCTATACGGTTGCCGCGCCGATATGGAAAACGACTTATCGCGTTGTGTTGGACGCCGAAGGCAAGCCGTTCTTTCAAGGCTGGGCGATTGTTGATAACGTGGGCGAAGAAGACTGGTCAAACGTTCAGCTTTCGCTCGTGTCGGGCACGCCCGTCTCTTTCATTCAGCCGCTTCAACAGCCGCTTTATCGCTATCGGCCAGTCATACCTATACCGGCAGACTTGAACCTCGCGCCGCAGATTTATGATCCGAGCGTCGGCGAATCATACGAGAGGTCTGGCGGCGTGCCGGGCGGAGTACCCGGTGGAGTACCCGGCGGAGTACCCGGCGGAGTGCCGGGTGGTGTTATGGGCGGGAGTGGCCGTGGAACGGGTTCCTGCTCCTCCTCCGATGTTGTCGGACGCGCCTGTGACAAGTTTTAGCGATGCTTTTAGGAGCCAAGATGTAGGAGTGAAGACAGCCGCGAAAGGGAGCGAAGTCGGCGACCTGTTTGAATATAAGATTGAACAGCCTGTGACTGTTCGGCGAAACGTTTCGGCGCTGATTCCGATTCTTCAAGCTGATATGGAAGGCGAGCGCGTTTCAATCTATAACGAAGCCGCGCGAAAAGATCGTCCGATGGGCGGGCTTCGATTGAAGAACACATCATCGCTCACGCTCGAAGGCGGATCGCTGACAGTCATTGACGGCGACGCTTACGCAGGCGAAGCGTTGATAGAAAGGCTCAAGCCGGGCGAAGAAAGATTCATCTCTTTCGCTTTGGATCTGGGCACGCTCGTCACCACCAGATTGAAAGACAACCGCGAACCCGCCTTTCTTATGAGAGCCGTTAAGGGGGTGCTTCAGGTTCACTACTACCGAACAGACAGGAAGGTCTACACCATCACCAATCAGACAGACCGCCCGCGCGTCGTCTTCGTCGAGCATCCAATACGCGAGAAGTGGAAGCTCTCGGATGACACATTGAAGCCTTACGAAACGAGCGCGTCAGTTTATCGCTTCCGGGTCGAATTGAAACCGCGCGCGACTGTCGAGCTACCCATCAGTGAACAGCTTGCGTTGATGGACAGCTACGCGCTCTCGAACCTGACTCGAAACGAGATCGAGCTATTCGTCTCGCGCCGCTACATTGACGACGCTACTCGTGCCGCGCTCGAAAAAATAATCGAGATAAAAAGCAAGATCGCTTCTGTTGACGCACGCGTTGCGGCAGTAGACCGCGAAGCCGCCGAGATCGCAGCAGACCAGGCGCGATTGCGCGAAAATATCAAAGCGTTGAGCAAAGAGACTGAAGCGCGGCAACTGATCGCGCGATACGTTGCGAAGGCGGCGCAACAGGAGACGCGCATCGAGCAGATCACTGTTGAAAAACGGGCAGCCGCAACCGAACGCGCGCAGCTTCAATCAGAGCTTGACGCGGCCATTCTCGCTCTTGATATAGATCGCAAGCTCTGACTAATGGAGAAGAATTCACCGCAGAGACGTAAAGGACGCAGAGATTACGCAGAGAAAAACTATTATTACTCTGCGCCCCCTCTGCGTCCTTTGCGTCTCTGCGGTGAACACATCCGTGCTGTTGCTGCCTCCTGTTTTGTATCAATGCGACTTATCATCTTTTCTCACTGCAACGCTGATGCGCGAGGGGTATTGCGATGAGCGATAGATGCGTTGCGTCGCCGTCTGGAAATCGCTTTCTTTTGCCAGAAAGATGTTGTCAACAAACCTTTGCGGGTTGCGGTCGTATAGCGGGAACCAACTGCTTTGGACTTGCACCATAATGCGATGCCCTTTCAGAAAGCAATAATCATTGCCGTGCAGGTCAATCGTGTATTCGTTCACCCGACCGGGCGAAATCGGTTCGGGCTTTTCAAAGCTCTTCCGGTAACGCCCGCGAAATATCTCGCTGGCAACCATTAATTGATAGCCAGCCGTTTTCGGGTCTGCCTGATTTTCCGAAGGGTAAACGTCAATCAATTTCACAACCCAATCGCTGTCTGTTCCGGTGGTCGAGGCAAAAAGATGAGCGATGATGTCGCCGGTGATGGTTAGGTTTTCTCTCAGCGGCTCGGTCTGCCAGATCACAACGTCTCGCCTATCGCCCAAAAACTTCTGGTCTTGCGCCAGCCACGAAGACCAGTTTGAACCGTTCGGATCATAAGTCGCTTCGACCGGGCGTTTTCGATATGGCACAGGATTAGACGGGTCGGAAACGTAGCTGTCGAAATCTTCAGAAGCGTTATTCGTTCGCGGCTTTTCAAACGAAAGCCCGTGATCGGCTTGCAAGTATAAATCGCGTGTTTGCATACCCGCGCGCGCAGGCCATGCATTGTAGGTCATCCACTTATTTGTGCCGGATTGAAAGACCGTGGCTTCGGCTTGTTTTAGCCTCCCCTTGCCCTTCAAGTAATAGGCAAACCATGGGGCCTCGATCTCTTTCCGAAAATATTTTCCGGTGCGACTGCCGAAATCAACATCAGCCAAACGTCGTCCGCTTCTTCTCCAGCCCCCGTGATTCCATGGGCCTTCGACGAGAAAAACCATATTATTTTTGTCGTGCTTTTCCAAGGCTTGATAAGTGGTCAGCGGCCCGAACAAATCTTCCTGATCCCACCAGCCGCCCACGACTAAAGTCGGCACAGTCGCTTGATTGAGATAATTCTTCACGGCACGCTGTTGCCAGAAAGAATCGTGTGTCGGGTGCGCGACGAAATCGTTCCACGTCGGCAGTTTTCCGCCAAGCTGCGTGGTGAGATTAGAGAGCGTTTTCAGAGATAAATACCAATCGTAAGCATCGGTTTTACCGAAGCTGACAACTTCATAATTTTTCGACGACTCCATTGATTTCACATATTCGTAACCGTAAGTCTGGCGAAACGCGCCGTTGTGAAAAAAGTCATCGCCCATCCAAAAATCAGCCACAGGCGCTTGCGGCGAAGAGGCTTTGAGCGCCGGGTGCGATTCAAGCAACGCCATCGTTGAAAGCCATCCGTCGTATGAGCCGCCCATAATTCCGACGCGCCCGTTATTCTTCGGTATATTTTTAATAAGCCAGTCAATCGTGTCGTAAGTGTCGGTGCTTTCATCAACTGATTTGCTGTCGCGACGGTCGCGCGGCGGGCGCACCATTACAAACTGCCCTTCCGAATCAAACTTTCCGCGAATGTCTTGAAAAACGAAGATGTAACCATCGGCAACCAATTCTCTGCGCCCGAAATTTAAGCCATCCGCATCCCAGTCTTTCACACCGTAAGGCGTGCGATTCATCATAATCGGAAGCGGTTCGGTCTGGTTTTGCGGAGTCAGAATAACTGTGAAAAGCTTAACACCGTCGCGCATCGCAATCCTTGCTTCGCTTCGCGTGAATGGAACATAAGTCTCTATGATGGGCTTGTCGCTGATTTTTTTGGCGGGGTAATCTTTGCCTTCCTGACGCCAGATGATCGAGACTACCTTCCCGCCCGCATCGCGAATAAAATTTATTTGCGCGTCTAAATCTTTGAGGAAAAATTTGGTTTCCCCTGAAGGGAAAATCTCGATCCTCCCTTGATCGGTTGGTTGTACGTAATACTTATCGCCTTCACGAAAAAATGAAAAGATGAATTCCCCGTCCCTCGCATCTTGATACTGCCCGACATAAGCGTCAAAAAGTTGCGGGTTGATTTTAATCTCGGCAGGCTTTTCAACTTGCGCAAAAATTGGATTCGATAGTTGAAAAGCCAACAAACCAAACAAGACTAAAAACACGAAGCGGAAATAAACGTGGCGGAAATATTTCATTTTGCGACTCCCCATTTTTGATTTATATCTTCGTTATTGTTTTAATTCATAGTGAATCCCTTTGAGAGATTTCACGATACGAACTTGCAAAATAACCCCACAAACGTGGAATCCAATGAAGCAGAAGCATGCATAGCAATATGATCATTCCCGACCAGGTAAACAGCGTTCGATACGCGCTTGTTAGCATTGCCGTGATTAAGAGCAAGCTGGCAACAAGCGCCAGCACGGATTTTACTGACCATCGTTTTTGCCCGACTAATAGAAGCGGCATCGCTATCAGAAGACATATCCATTGCAGTGTTATTAATACAGATGCGAAGTCGAGCCACTGCGGCCCGTCGTGCTGCGATTTAAAAGCGCTAAGTAACCGAATGATCGATAAGATCAGGGATGCGGTATAGAAGTGCATAGAAATCTTTACAGGATTAAGTAACGATTTCTTAATGGCTTGTTTCATTATTACGTCCCTCCAATCTGCGCCGACGGCTCAGACCATGCAGCGCGGCTTCAGTTTAGACGATACTCCGACACGAAATCTTTCATTGCATCAACTACACGATGAGATGTTCAACGCTCGGCAAAAACTGCGGCGCGTGACGGTGCTTCGTCGCTTGCTCGTAAGCGTAAGCCAGCTTGATTAGCACAGGCTCGCTGTAGGCTCTGCCCGCAAACGAGATGCCTACAGGCAGACCGTAAACATAACCTGCCGGAACTGTGATGTGCGGATAACCTGCCACTGCGCTCGCGGTTGAAAATCCGCCCGTGAAATGATCGCCGTTAATCAGATCGGTCTTCCACGGCGGCCCGCCTGTCGGCGCAATCAGCGCATCGAGTTTGTGCTTTATCATCACCGCGTCAATGCCTTCTGTTCTTGAAAGCCGCAGGTTCTTTGCGAGAGCTTTTTGATATTCAGGACTCGTGAGCGGCCCTTTAGCTTCGGCTCGGATCATAATCTCCTGGCTGAAGTAAGGCATCTCCTTAGCGCGATTCTGCTCGTTGAACGCGATGATCTCTTTCAAAGAATGTACGGGCGCGCTCGGGCCGAGGCTTGCAAGATAAGCGTTCAAGTCTGCCTTGAATTCGTATAACAACACTTCGAACTCTGAATCATCGAACTTCCCTGCCGTCGGAATGTCTGCCGGGTCAACGATCACTGCGCCAAGCCGCTTCATCACCTCGATTGATTCATTCATCAGTTTGTCCACCTGCTCGTTAAAGCCGAAAGATTTTCTGATGACACCGATTCGCGCGCCTTTCATCCCAGCAGGGTCGAGGTACTTTGTATAATCAGTCATTGATTTGCCGCGACTCTGGTTCGTCGCCTTGTCGCGCGAATCAATCCCCGTGAGCGCGCCTAACAATATGGCGGCATCAGAAACGTTTCGAGCCATCGGCCCTGCCGTGTCCTGACTGTGAGCTATCGGGATGATTCCTGAGCGACTGACGAGTCCGAGCGTAGGCTTGATTCCGACGAGCGAATTAGCCGACGAAGGGCAGACAATTGAACCATCCGTTTCAGTTCCGATTGCTGCGGCGCAGAGATTAGCCGCCGTCGCAGCGCCTGAGCCTGAGCTTGACCCGCAGGGGTTTCGGTCCAAAGCATAAGGATTCTTTGTCAGCCCGCCGCGCCCGCTCCATCCGCTTGTGGAATGAGTCGATCTGAAGTTTGCCCATTCGCTCAAATTCGTTTTACCAAGCAACACCGCTCCGGCCTGGCGAAGTCGCCCGGCTATGAAAGCGTCTTTTGATGGAGTCGAACCGGAGAGCGCGAGCGATCCGGCGGTCGTCATCATTCGATCAGCGGTATCAATGTTGTCTTTGATCAGTATTGGAATGCCGTGCAGCGGGCCGCGCGGGCCTTTCTCTTTGCGTTCACGGTCGAGCGCGTCGGCTATTGACTGAGCATCGGGATTGATCTCGATCACAGAATTGATCGCAGGTTCACGTTTGTCTATGTCATTAATGCGGGCGAGATACATTTCGGCGATCTGCCGCGCGGTATATTTCCCCGACTTCATTGCTTCCTGCAAAGCCGCGATTGTCGTTTCTTCCAGTTCAAATGGCTTCGCTGTTTGAGATGATGAACCGCGCAAGGCAGGCGCGACTATAGCCACAGTGCTTGCCTGCAAAAACCGCCTGCGATTTTCAACCGAATTTGCACGGTTGTTTTTATTACTTTTGCCCATCACGCCTCCCCTGAGAAACGGGATAATTTTAACTATAGCTGTTTGCAGATGAATGTGACCATGTAGGGGCGACGCTGCTGTGGTCGCCCCAGACTTATTATTACTTGAATCTGGGGCGACCACAGCAGCGTCGCTCCTACATGATATACAATCGCAAACTGCTAATGCCAAATGGTATGGCTCAAGAATACCACTTCCCCTGCGGAATAAAAAAATCGCTCGCCGCACGAAGCGGCGAGCGAACTTGAATTCTATCGAGGGAGTGAGCCGAGGGGTTCAGAAATTCAAACGCAGCGCGAACTGAATCTGCCGATTCGTTCCCAGCCCGACAGTCTTGGCCACTGTCGAATTGACGATGCCGAACGTTCCCGCTGCCGCCGACGTGAAAGGCTGGCCCGGCTGTATCTGGTTCAATCCGGTTCCGAGCGCATTCGGCAGTGTCACCGGGGGATTGGCAAAATTCGCGCGGTTGAAGGCGTTAAAAATCTCTGCGCGGAACTCTAGATTTGCAGACTCCGTGACTCTGAATCGTTTCGTCGTTATAAAGTCGAGTTGCTTGAAGTCAGGCCCGCGCAGCGCGCCTCGCTTGAGATTGCCAAATGTTCCCGGCGCAGGGATAGCAAATGCCGCGGGGTTGATGAACGCCGTGCCGTTGACGTGAATGTAAGGATCAACACCGGGTATCAAATCGGGCCTCCGCACGTTGCGCGATGCGCCGCCGCCCGGAGTGTTGATGATGGCAGTGCGCCCGGCGGCAGGTGAACTGAATATATTGCCTGCCGCGTCACGATAGACCACATCGGGTCGCGTGACGAGCACGTTCAAAGGCACGCCGCTCCGCGCGTTGACTATAGTGCCGACTTCCCAGCCGCCAAGAAACGCCTGGCCGATTGAATTGAGGTTGCTCAGATACGCTCTCCCTCTGCCAAACGGCAGCGAGTAGAGCGCGCTCAAGTTGAAGGTGTGGCGCACGTCAAACTGATTCCATCCTTTGTCGTAGTCGAAGCTGGCGACTCTTCCACCGGAGGGCGCTTCTGATGCCTCGCGAGCCAGATTGCCAGCCGTCAGCGCCTCGTTTGATCCGCCGGTGGTGCCATAGCTTTTTGCAAACGTGTACTGCGCGTTGAGCGTCAACCCTGTGTTGAAGCGGCGACCGAGCGCAAGTTGCAGCGCATTATAACTGTCGCGCCCGCCGCTCGTCTTGAAGTCAATCTCGGCAAACGGTCTCAGTATCGTGCTCCCCTGCACAATGTCGAACTCGCGAATTACTATCGCGTTGCTGGCCGGGTTGGAATTGGTTCTTACTTCTACGATCTGGTTTGTGACGCTGCGCAAAAACAGGTTGCGCCCCTGGCTCCCTACGTAAGCCGCGGTCAGCACCATCTTGTAGAAAAGCTCCTGTTGCATAGAGAAGCTGTACTGAAAAACGCGCTCAGGGATGCTGTAGTCAGAAGAGTATGCGCGCGGCTGGTACTGACGATTGTTAGGGTTGTTGATGAAGTTGCTCCTCAACACATCGGCATCAATCGGGAATGTGCCGCCGCTGAGAGTCGAGGCAATGCGGTCACTTTCAATCGGCTGAATCTGGTCTTCGGTCTGGCCCGGCCCGTAGTATATTCCAAAGCCTCCGCGAATAACGGTTCGACCGCCGCCGAAAAATCCAGACCCGTTCGGGCTGGGCGACCAGGTGGCCGCTACGCGCGGGCCGAAGTTCGACTTGCGAGAGTTGAAGAGATCTCTCTTCGGATCAAGCAACACGCCTCGGGCGATGTCGAATTGAACGTTCAAGTCTCGCGCTTCGCGAAGCGGCGTGTAGTATTCGTAGCGAAGCCCGTAATTGAGCGTCAGGTTCGGCTTGATCTTCCATTCATCCTGCGCAAAGCCTATATAGTATTCCTGCTCGGCCTTGCGATTCCCCGTCGCTTGGTTGTTGAACGGGCTAGGCTCGCTGAGGTCGCCGTTGAACTGTACTTGCTGCACTCTGTTGGCGAGAAAGTCTGTGATGTTCGAGAATGTGTAGGTGATTCCGCCGAGCCTGTCCGTGTACATTCGGATCAAGCGAACCTCGGCTCCGAACTTTGCGTTGTGGTTTCCCTTCACCCACGACAGGTTGTCAACGAAAGAGAGCGAGTAAGGCGTGTACGGGAATCCGCGACCGTTGAACGCGCTGCTGCCGCGTATCAATCCGCCCGGCACTGCGATACCTGAGCTTCCGCCCTGACCTGCGATGCCTGCGTTTGCGACCGCGCCTGAGATATTGATTATTGCGTTCGACAGGTCTATGCCGTTTATGACGGGCGCGACGCCGTTGACGCGAGACAGCGCTTCGTTGAAGCCAAGCTTGAATTCGTTGATCGTATTCGATGTCAAGGTTCCCTGCAAAGAGAGCACTCCGTTCTGGGGAACAGAATTGACGACGAAGCGGCGACCTGTGACACCTTGCGGCTCATCGTTTTCGCCCTGATCGCGGAAGTAGCGCGCGTACATAGACCATCGCGAACTGAAGCGGTAATCAAGGCGGAGCGCCACAGAGTTTTCATCCACCCTCTGGCTGGAGTTGAGTTGCGCCAATTCAAAATCGGGACTCGCCGAGCGGCCCGGCAGTATGACAGCGCCGGGGCCGAGGAATGTGGCGATTAGCGGCCTTATCGAAGGCACAGCGCGCGCCGCTGCCGCCGCCGACGGCACGGCTTCGAGGAAGTTAACGCCTGAACGCAAGCGATATCCTTCATAGCTTCCAAAGAAGAAGAATTTGTCTTTGATGATAGGGCCGCCGATTGAAAAGCCGAACTGGTTGAGACGCAACGGCGACTTCCTGCTGCCGTCGAAAAAGTTGCGCGCGTCTAAAACATCATTGCGCAAGAATTCAAACAGCGAGCCGTGAAATGCGTTTCCTCCCGAACGGGTTACGACGCTGATTTGGCCGCCCGTTCCCGTGCCGTACTCTGCCGGGTAGCTGTTGGATTCGACGCGGAATTCCTGAACGTTTTCGAGGCTGGATTGAAGACGAAACGGAGACGGCAACTCGCCGCTGATGTTGCCGGGCGATGCGTCAATGATGGCCGACCCTTCGATGCCATCGTAGCGAATGGCGTTCTGCTCTACTGCGCGACCGCTGAAGCGAATATCGCCGAAAGTGCCCGAGCCGCTGTTTTGCGAGCCGGGCGCTTGCAGGTAGAGTTGCGAAAGCTGGCGGCCATTGATCGGGAGTCCGACTACTTCGCGCTCGCTGACGTTCGCGCCGATGCGCGCAGAGCTTGTATCAATCGCGGCTTCCTGAGTTCCAACAATTGTTATGCTTTCGGAAGTGCCTGATGGCTTAAGCTCAACGTCGAGCGTAAGCTCCTGACCTACGGACAACTGAACGTTGGTGAATTCAGCATTGCTGAACCCTTGCGCCTTGACGCTGATCGTGTAAAAAGATGGCTTCAGCGCTGTGACGAGGTATTGCCCCTGCTCTGTAGCATTGACTGCGCGCTCTTCGCCCGTGCGCTCGTTTTTTACTGTGATGCTTGCGCCGGGCACTACTGCATTAGCCTGATCGCGGACTGTGCCGACGATGCGACCTTGATCGGTTTGAGCGAACGCGACAGCCTGGATGAAAAGCTGCGCAGATAGTGTGAGGGCGAGCATTAAGCTCACTGTAGTATTTCTTTTTCCTGCCATAAATGCCTCCTATTGTTTTTTGCGGAAGGTGATAGATTTTGATGTATTCAATGCAAGTCATCTCTTCAAGACAACGCTTGAAAAGCAGATGCCTGGATTCGTTTCCAACTCGTGGCAAGACATATTGATGCAAGTGTGGAGCTTAGCAAGCTACAGTTAAGCCGTTGTGAAAGCCGAATTAAATCTTTGTAACATCGCGAAGATATTCTCAAAGTGAAGATCAAAACAGGAAATCAGATCAAACGAGCGGCCCTGAGAGTTTACAATGATTTAATCTGCCGGTAACTAATAGATAATCCTACGGCTCTATACTCATCTCCAGCAGGGACACTTATGAAAGAAGCTTTTGCAACAGATGTCAAAGAGCCTGGAAGAATACGCTGTGGATATAGAGCGCAAAGCGCAAGAGAAGGTCTATGTCATCAGACGGATGGTCAAAGAATACAAGACGTGTTTTCTAAGCGCGAACAACGGCAACGCTTCTCCACTTCCTCGCAAGCAGCGCGAAATCGAGCGCGTAGTCGCCGAATACATTCAACTTTATAAGGCGCTCAAACGGTTGCGCAAAAAAATGCGCGCCGGGCGGGAGTCATAGATCAAGTTTTGTCAGGAGGCAGGAAATGATAGACAAGCGATCAGCATACGACCGATGTGTAGCAGACCTTGAAATGGCTCAGATGATACTCAACCAGATAGCTGGCAAGCCAGACGCTTCGGCTGAAGAAATTCACAAAGCGGCAGTCGAGACCAAGAAGCTAGAAATTCAACTGGCGGCGACAAAGCTTGCGCAAGCCGATTATCACCTTGATGCTTTGAAAGCGCGACTGGACTTTCTCGCCGCGCGCGCGGCTTCGGCAGGCGGCGCATCGAAAAGAGAGCAAGCGGAATTAGAATGGGCGCGCACGGCAGTGCCTATTAACAGTTCAACCGTCGCAAGACTCGCAAGCGAGCTTGAACAACGCAAACAGGAACTCGTAGAGATGATCAGCCTCGCTTCTAAAGATGAGGCAGCTTGATCGCTCGAATCGCTTCTAAGTATAGATGGAGGCGTTAAGAGTCTTTCATGCCGCGAATTTCATATAGCCCACTTCTCTATAAAGCTCCGTAGGAGCGACCTGTCTATAGCAACAATCCAACAAATAATCCGTAGTTCCGTAGGAGCGACCTGTTGATTTAGAGGTCGCTCCTACGGAGCTACAGTAAATATTACTGATGCTAAAACTATAGACAGGTCATCCCTAACGGGATTTCATCAACTATAGACAGGTCGTCTCTAACGAGGCTTTAATCATCACACACGAAAAGATAAGTGCGGCGGAACAGAAGGTGGGTTGTTTCTGTTCCGCCGCACACAGGGAATCTATACGACCGCGCGCGCTTCGTTCGCCAGGGGTGTGACGCGCGGCATCAGGTCTACCGATCTCGGAAAGAAGATGTTGGCAGATTAACCTGCTCTCGTTAGATAAAAATTACGTTATTGTTAAATCCACATTAACTCTTAGAGCGTTTCATATCATTCATCACTCGCCACTTTCCTTCGGCGTGGAGTACACTCGCATGACTTACATCAAAGTGACTTTCACCGGAGGAATAGATGAACTGGGGAGACCTGTTAAAACTCAGCGGAATCGCTATCGTGATTATAGGATTTGCGCTCAAGCTGCGCACGACTCTCGTAGTCGTTACGGCTGCGCTTGTGACCGGCCTCGTGGCAGGGTTGCCGCTTTTTTCAAGAGACCTTCCTTCTCTGACCAGCCCCGAACAAGAAGGCGTTATCAACATGCTCGGTCGCGCGTTTTCAGACAATCGCCTGATGACGCTTTTCATCATCACGCTTCCGGCAATCGGGCTGGCCGAGCGATTCGGATTGCAAGAACAATCAGCCGCGCTCATCCGCCGCATCAGCGCGGCAACCGTGGGCCGTTTGCAAATCGTCTATCAACTACTCCGCGTGTTGATGGGCATAATCGGGTTGCGGCTCAACGGCCACGCAGCATTCGTGCGCCCGCTGATATTTCCGATGTCCGTTGGCGCAGCCGAAGCGCAGACAGGCGCACGTAGCGCAGACGATCTGCCCGTCGAATCGGTCGAGCGAATCAAGGCCGCAAATTCTGCGAGCGAAAATTACGGTAACTTCTACGGCCAGAATCTATCGCCGGTTCAATCAGGCATCCTGCTGGTATACAGCACGTTGAAAGGTCTGGGCTACGAAGTCAGCGTTAAAAGCCTGGTGCTGTTCGCCATTCCCATCGCCTCTATCTCAATCGTTCTTGCGATCATTCAATTCATGTTGTTTGACCGGATGTTCAGAAGAAAGGAGGCGAAAAATGAACCATAGCGCGGCAGTTTTTCTCTTTTCTATAACCGACAAGCTCTCCATCCTTGATACGGTTTACGTGCTGACGGGCATCTTGCTTTTCGTTTTCGCCTGTATGACGTGGGTCGATCACAGCAACCCGCGAAGAAGGACGAGCGCGATGTTCTGGCTGATACTCAGTGTGGTATTCGCATTCGGCAGCCTTTTGCCGCACTGGCTTACAGGTGTGCTCATTCTCGCCATGGTCGCGCTTGATGGAGCGGGCCGCGTCGCTCGCGGCAGCTACGACGAGGCGACCGGAGCAGAGCAAAAAGTACAGGCTCGCCGTCTGGGCGATAAAATCTTTTTGCCTGTGCTGGTGATTCCTGTAGTGACTTTCGGCTTCGCATTCGCTTTCAGCAAGCTCGGTATGGACGTGACCAGAGGCGCGCTCGTAGGTCTCGGCTTCGGCGGGATAGCGGCGATGGCAGTCGGCTTATGGCTCACGGGCGGCACTGTGCGCATGATGATGAATGAAGGCCGCCGCCTGAACGACGCCATAGGCACAGTCAGCATACTTCCTCAACTGCTAGCATCGCTCGGAATAATCTTCACCGCAGCTAAGGTCGGCGATCTGATTGCGAAAGGCATCTATCAAGTCATTCCGGCTGACAACCTGTTTTTGCTCGTGCTGGCGAACTGTTTAGGCATGGCGTTGTTCACAATCGTGATGGGCAATTCGTTCGCGGCGTTTCCAGTCATCGCGGCAGGCGTGCTAGTGCCGCTGATAATCAAACCGTTCGGCGTTGATGCTGCGATGGTAGGAATTATCACGCTTACAGCCGGGTCGAGCGGAACACTGATAACGCCGATGGCCGCGAACTTCAACATAGTTCCGACTGCGCTTTTGAACATGCGCGATCAGTACGGAGTGATAAAATTTCAACTGCCATTCGCCGTGACGATATGGTCAATGCACGTCCTGTTGATGTGGCTGATGATTAAGTTGATCTGATTGTGCAAAGAGGTTCAATCGGTTTAAAAGGCCGTTTTAGAAAGAAGCTCCGTAGGAGCGACCTGTCTATAGTGCCTGTAGCATAGAAAGATTATGTAGCTCCGTAGGAGCGACCTGTTGATTCAGAGGTCGCTCCTACGGAGCTACAGCGAACTCTACCGACGATGAAACTATAGACAGGTCGTCCCTAACGGGACTGCTAAGACGAGCCCTAAGATTCCGGCAGCGCTCTCTTTCGCTTTTCCGCTTCGAGCGCGCGGCGGACGCGGCTGAATTCCTCTTCAAGCTCCCTAAGTAACACATCGGCTCCGTCAACCGACCCCGCGCGGCCAATCGTTTCCAGGCGCGCGCAGATGGCCGTCATCTTTGTAGCTCCGAGATTGCCGCAACTGCTCTTTAACGAATGCGACTTGTTAGCAAGCACGCGAGCATCCGCCTGCGCTATCGCCGTTTGTATGATCGTCAGATGAGCGGGCACGTCTTCCAAAAACAGATCAATCAGTGATGAGAGAAAATCAGGCTCGTCTTTTGTCTGCAGGCTGCGCAGGCTTTCAATCACACTCGCGTCTATCGAGGCAGGCTCGATTGTCTCAAGCGGCTCCGCTCGCGCGCCTGTTTCTGATCGAGATGATTTTTTCCCGGCCCATCGTTCTAGCATCTGGGCGAGTTCATGCTGCCTGATGGGCTTGCTGATGTAATCATCCATCCCCGCAGCTAAACACGCTTCACGATCTTCCGGCAAAGCGTATGCAGTCATCGCAATAATAATCGTGTGCTTCGCGTCAGCTTCGCGCCGCCTTATCTCTTTCGTCGCCTGATACCCATCCATCTCAGGCATCTGGCAATCCATCAACACGATGTCGTAATCGTTTTTCTCTAACGCTTCAATCGCCTCTCGCCCGTTGACGACCGTTTCGGCTTTATAGCCTGCTCGTTGAAGTTGCAACATTCCGACCTCGCGGTTGACGGCATTGTCTTCCACAAGCAATATGCGAACCTGCTGGCGGTGTTCGCGCGAAGATTGCGTTCCTGCGAAAGACGGCGGCGCATGACTTTGCTGCGCTGTTTGACTCTCGACGGCAGTCTGTTTTTCCAGTGGCGCAGTGAACCAGAATGTCGAGCCTCGGCCCAGTTCACTCTCGACACCTATCTCTCCGCCCATCAATTCCACGATTTGTTTAGAGATTGCCAGCCCAAGCCCCGTGCCGCCGTATTTGCGCGTAGTCGAGCTATCGGCCTGAGTGAAAGGCTGAAAAAGGCGCTGCTGCGCTTCCTCGGAAATTCCAATCCCCGTATCGCTCACGGCAAAACGAAACACGATGCGTGCTTCGTTTTCGCTCTCACGGCTGACGTGGGCAAGCACCGTGCCCTCTTCGGTAAACTTCACTGCGTTGCTCAGAAGGTTTGTTAGCACTTGTCCGAGCCGTACAGGGTCTCCGCGAAGCAGTGTATGCACGCCTTCGTCAATGCGCCACACAAGCTCGATATGTTTTGCGCGCGCTCGCCCCACAAGCATCTCTGCCACTCTCTCGACAGTCGTGCGAAGGTCGAAGTCTATCGTTTCGAGCGCGAGCTTTCCTGCTTCGATTTTCGAGAAGTCGAGAATGTCATTGATTATTGCCAGAAGCGTGTCGGCGCTGAACTGCGCGGTCTCGACAAGCTTGCGTTGGTCAGCGGTCAATTCTGTGCCGAGCAGCAGATCGACCATGCCGATGACGCCGTTCATAGGCGTGCGAATCTCGTGGCTCATCGTCGCCAGAAAATTCGCCTTGGCGCGAGCGGCTTCCAGCGCAGCCTCGCGCGCTCTGATCAACTCGCGCTCCAGTCGTTTTCGTTTAGTGATGTCGCGCACAATGGCAAGCGTTTCCTCTTCGCCGCTCGCTATGATGCGCAATTCGTAATCGCGGGCTTCGCCGTTTATCTCAAGCTCGTACTCGAAGATTTGCGCGACTCCGTTTTCCATCTCGAACTCGACGCATTGTTCTATTTGTCGCGCCATGTCGGGCGGCAAAACATCCGAGACGTTTTTTCTTATGAGTTCGGATGTGTGAGGCAGCAATTTGATGCTGCGCTTCGGCCTGTAGTCGAGGATCTCGCCCTGTCGGCTAATTCTCAACATCAAATCCGGTATCGCGTTGAGCAGGGCTTGATTGCGGGCCTCGCTTTTTCTGAGCGCATCTTCAGCGCGCGCGAGCCGTTCGTAATCCAGGCTTTTCTCTCTGGCTTTCTGCGCGAGCGTCTGTATCTCTTCGTATTCTAATTTGAGAAGCTCGATAATCAGCAGTTTACGATTTCCTATCCCCAGCGCAGCAGCTTCGAGGTGACAGAGTTTGCCAGTTGAATCGGTCTCGCTCCACGGGCCGGACTTCAATCTTCCCGTGCTGCCCGCAGACCAGAAAGAATTGGCTTCCCAGAGAAAATGCTCAAGAAAGATGAAAGCGTCTTGCGGCCTGACAATTTCGCTTGCGGAAATTGGCGAGGGGTACAGGCGGACGAACCAGTCCGGCGCGCTCCCCATCAATTTGAAAGAGCCGTCTTCCAATCTATCCATCGCCACAATATCGAGCGCGGCGAGCATCTCTGAATTGATCGTTTCGTCAGTCATTAACCACTGACCATCTTTTCGCCGATTGATTGAAAAGCTTCTTCAACATTCACGCCTGTCATCGCGCTCGTTTCAAGCACGACCCAGCCTTTCGTGGTGAGCGCCGCAATTTCCGAATCTTGAATCTCCCATTCATCTTTCAGGTCTGATTTGTTTATCAAGAGGATGAAAGGCACATTGCCTATTTCATTTTCCGAGCGCTGCTGAAGCTCAATCGCTTTATCGAGCGTCGCGCGGCGCGTGCCGTCTGCGACCAGAAAATAACCCGCCGAGCCGCGCAGGTAAGACATGCGCACCTGCATAAACTCGTCTTCTCCCGCAAGGTCCCACAATATGAGCGTCATCTCTTGATCGCCGACGCTCAAACTCTTTTTATCAATCTTCACGCCCACCGTCGTCAGGTACTTTTCGGAAAATATGCTTTTGACGAAGCGGGCGACGAGACTCGTCTTGCCAACTGCGAAAGCCCCAATCATGCAAATTTTTTTTGAAATCACTACCGAAGCGCCTCTCTATTGGCTGGCTCACGTGGCATCAATCGTCGTCACCTTAAAAGACACCTTTCGCTCAATCGTGCGGCGTGCTTGTGCGCCGGTCGAAACAACTTCATCCGGCTTCACGCCTCTTGCGATCAAAGCGGCGCGAATGGTTTCAGCGCGCTGCTGGCGAAGCCGCTGATTCCCTTCTTCGGTTCCCGATTGATCCGTGTATCCTGAAATCTCTACGCGGACGGCTTTGCCGATTTCCTGCGACAGATTGCCGAGCGCTTGAATGTCAGACGCGATTTTGCGAAGAGCATCATCTTGATCCGGCGATAGCTCCGCGCTGCCCGCATCAAACACGATGGCGCTTCGTTCAATCTGCTGACTGAGCGACTCGATTCGGTGGACTGCTCCATCTGCGTCAACAAGTTTCTCTTCACGAAAAGCCGTGATGCCAGCAACCATCTGCGCAAGCCTGCGAGCTTCCGTAATCCAGGCATGTGATGCGATGCCTTCGGCAATAAGCGCAGAATCTTCGATTCTGAGCTTGACCGTTTCAGGCGGCTGGAGCAAGCCCTTTGCCCTTGCCAATGCGAATTCGGGATGAGCGGACTGATAAGGTTCCCAACGGCTTATGACGTTTTCAGGAGCGATATTCGTTGCTTCAAATTTTGTCGAAGGCTCAATCGCCATCGGGTCGCGCAAGCCGGTGATGAAATATTTTCCGCCGCGCTTTTCTTCGGAGACCACGACTAGCCCCGGCTCTGATTTGAGCGCATTCACATAATTATTCCAGCGGCTGCGATCACGAATCGAAAAGAACAACCACACGCCGAGCGCCAACACGACCATCGCGAGCGCAACCCAAAGCAGCGGCGAAGATTTCTTCTGCTTCGTCTCCAATTGCATCTGGAGGCAGCTTTCAAGATCGTCGCGGCTCGCTTCAAACGGCGCATCGTCCCCTTCAAAAGAATCGAGCGCGTCCCATTGCCTTCGGTGAATCTGGTCGAGCGCGTCCTGCAAAGTCGCGCGAAGCTCGACGGGCGCATTGCCGCGAATGACCGCCGCAATCACAGCCTGCGCCCCCTGCTCTATCCATACCGTCAGTTCTCCGACCTGCAACGATTGAAGCTCGTCGCCTTTTTGCGCGCCCAGTGAATCGCGAACGAAATCCTGAATCGCCGTGAGCATGCCCGATACGAGGTCGGCATCTTGAGTTGTTACGGACGGTCGCGCCACGTGTTGAAGCAACAGCCCAGTGCTTTTGTGTATGAGAAAGACCTGCTCGACGCTGTAGAGCAGCGTGTGACTTAGCACGACTTCGGCAAACGGCCTGCCTGTTCTGATCCCTTCTATTCTCCACTTCAAACCCTTGATCGAAAGGCTGTGTTCAAGGGTTTGATTGAGCGATTGAACCATCTGGCTGAGGATTTGAGCGATGGTCTTTCGGATGGCCGGGCCGATGACGGGGAAGATGGCGTTTGCTAAAGTCTCGGGGTTTTTTCTGACAGAACTCGTGATGCCTTCTTCGATGGTAGGCATAAGCGCCTTTGCAAAGCGCTTATCGCGCGCCGTGCGAAGCGCGATTGCGTCGGGCAGCACGCGACTGACATCCTCGGCGTGGAGCTTCGGGTCGTCAAGCCGTCGTTGCAGTTTGTTTAACTGGGCCTGTTCTTCAGAGAAAAGCAGACTGCGAAGCTCGGACAGGTCTTTCTGCTCATTCGCGTAACCTTCGTCCTCGGCTTCGTCAGCACCGCCTTCCCTGATCATTTCAGCCATTGCCCAGATCCTCCGCGCTCGGAAGTTTGAATTCGTTGTTTAGGCGCATCGCAAGCTCTGTGAACATGTCTGCAAGCCCAGAGCGATCAGTCTTGTCGTTGCGAAGCTCGCGCGCTTCGCGGTCGAGCGCGGCTGAAAGCTCTTCATATTTTTGACGTATATCGCTGCTGAGACTCTTCGACTGGTCGAGTATCTGGTCGCGAAGCTCGCGTTGCGTCTTTATAACTTTCTCATCGAGTTGACCGGTCTTCTTCTCTACTGTCGCCGTCAAATCACTAAGCCCGCGCGACAGGTCTTTTACAGAGTCTGTTCGTTCGCCCTGCTCCGTTTTCCAGCGGTCAGTTAGAGATTCGATTTCGCCTTTGATGTAAGCCTCAAGCGAATCGAAGCGCATCTTTATTTCGCCCCTCAGGTCGGACGACTCTCTAGCGATTCGTTCTTCCAGGCGCATGATACGTTTTTCATACTCGCGCGACTGAGCGCCAAAGAGGATGTCTCTGACTTTGTCCAGGCTTCCTGCGCCTGCCATCTCAGCGCCCGCGCCGTCATTAAGTGCTTTTCTTTCTTCAGCCATATTTTTAGGTCTACTCCTTATTTTAGAATCATTCTGTTTGCTGCTTTATTCGACCGCTTGTTCGATTTGGACTTCTTCAATACTGTCGCTTTGATTTGCTTTTCACCAAGCATAAATCCATCTCCGAGGATGGGCTTGATGGGAAGTCCCAACTGCGAGGCAGCCCAAGTATATCACACCTTGTAAACAATATCTGATGCTTGTCGGCGAAGGAAAGCGAGTCGAATAGGGCCATTAATTAGCAGGATTAATTTGATCTGGGAATGATTCCTGATTCGCGGGTTTCTTTTCCGCTTCGAGCGCGAGGCAGACGCGACCGAATTCTTCTTCAAGCGTCAAAAGCAGCGCGGTCGCGCCGCGCATAGAGCCTGCGCGACTGCGTTCTTCGATGATGTCACACAAAGCATGCATTCGCCGCGCGCCGACCTGACCGCTGCTGCCTTTAAGCGAGTGGGCCGCTTGCGCAAGCGCGTCCGTATTGCCGTGCCAGAGCGCTTCTTTCATCTTATTAATGCTCGCGGGCGAATCTTTGATGAACAGGTCAATCATTTCCGGCAGAAAGTCAGGATAGGTCCCTTTTGTCAGCTTGCGAAGACGGTCTATCACATCGCGGTCTATTACTCTGGACGGCGCATATTCATCAGCCGCCGCATCCGTTTTCGCTGACGTTTCGGAAGTCCAGTGTTCCAATAATGCTGCGAGGTCTTCCTGGCGGGCTGGCTTGTTGAGGTAATCGTCCATGCCGGACTGAAAGCATCGCTCGCGGTTGCATTCAACCGCATTGTCAGTCATTGCGATAATCGTCGTGTGATGGGACTCTCCTTCACGCCGACGAATCTCTCGCGTCGCTTCGTAGCCGTCCATTTCCGGCATCTGACAGTCCATCAGCACTACGTCATAAGAAGTTCTCGAAAGAGCTTCGAGCGCTTCCAATCCATTCGTCGCGGCATCAACAGTGTATCCGAGTTTTTGAAGCTGACGAAGCGCTATCTTTTGATTCACCGCATTGTCTTCTACTAGCAGTATGCGAGCCGATTTTGATGGCGTGTTCGTGGATTCGCTTCTTGCCATAAGATTCACCAGACAGCGTCAACGGATGACGAACTGCTCGCGCATCATCCGCTGGCAATGGAGAGAAACGATAATACTGTAAACAATACTGTAAACAATAGCCCGATTGTAGGGAAGGGTGAAGCTGATCGTCCGGGCTATTGCCACCTGCTCAAAGATTTCAAAATCAAACCGTCCGCGCTCGTTGGTCAAGCATCAAACACTGCGATAATAACATCGGATCAGAAGACTCCGTCACGGGCGGCAACTTTTTGTCGCCCTTAATGAGAGTAAGATTGATGACAACAGAAGTAATCAGCCGCTCCATGCCGGTTGGCGAGACCAGATAAAAGACTGCGCGCGCGCCGACTTTGAGTCCGGGAATTTCGCTCGCGCGGCCATCCGCGCCTTCCATAATCGAGCCAATCAGGATAGCGCTGCGCGGCGCATCGCTCAAGGCCCCGCCGGAAAGCGTTCCCTGCCGCAAAGCCGGATCAGCAAACACGAATCTGTAGACGCTGTTGTTAGTCTTTATCACCAGCCTGTCGGTTCTGACTATGTTATCAAGCGATAGCCTGCCGCTATCATTATTAACGGCATCCTGTTGATCTTCGCATTCACTTGAGAAATCGTGCATCATCATTTTATCTTCCTCACCTGTCGCATAGAGGGGGAGCCGAAACA
Source organism: Blastocatellia bacterium (assembly GCA_963726785.1). Taxonomy (GTDB): domain Bacteria; phylum Acidobacteriota; class Blastocatellia; order UBA7656; family UBA7656; genus DATEKX01. The sequence continues at coordinate 19,428 of CAVSDJ010000010.1, read as the reverse complement.
GGCGGAGTGAGCATGCCGCCTAAGTTCCGGCGTCCCCGTGCCAGCCCGACATCATCCCCATCCTAGTTGCCGAGCTAGAGCACCTTTTGTTCGGCCCAGCCGTGCGCGTGACTTGAAGAAGTCATTCGCGCATCGCCTGCGCCGACTAAAAACCTCGCTTGCGAACGAGGCCATTAGACCACAGGCCCGCATCAAGCGCATCGTGCAGGACTCCTATTTTTAATGGCCGCGCACGACCATTTTTTTTGAGCGCGCGTGGCCGTGTCAGCCTATCGCCCCGGCACAATTGTGCTACTTCGATTGAGAAAGGCATAACGGTGATTTTATTCATTCAGGAGCCGCTGACGCGGCAAAATATGTGTGGAGACAGCGCCGAAAAAGATATGAAAGTATTTTTGGAAGGGGTCTGGCCCGAAGCTAATTGATCCCCCCCTGCACGTACCCAACTTCAGGCCAGAACTGCAAGATATGATGCGAGCCGTTTGACAGTTGCTACCAGCAAAATCAGTGGCTCGGATTAGTTTGCATTCAGAGGCGCTACTAAGCCGTCGCCGCCTTTGGGCCGAACTTTCGCCATAGCCAAAGCAAAAGGAGCGCTCCCAACAGTGAGAACAAGAAACTGGGGCGCAGCATGGCACCTTCATTCCCATCTTTTTCGCCTAGAATCAAGCGGCCCAGCAATCCGCCCAAGAACGACCCGGCTATGCCAAGCACTGCCGTAGCCAAAAGGCCCATGGGGTCTTTACCCGGCAGGATCAAACGTGCCAGTGCGCCCACGACAAGCCCAATTATCAACAGCCAGATAATGTGCATCGTCCCTCCGATAATCCCAGCTAACAATGTGCCAATGATGTGAACCATCGTCTTCCATCTCCTTTCAGGATTTGTTTCGGCGCGGCCCCTCTCAAATCGGTAAAACGTTTTACCCGTTGTTGATTAGTGGTCGCAGGTTTTGATGGCTAATCATACTCCAATCCCGCGCCGATACAAGCTATCTTGTTAATGAATCGAAAAGGGCGCGTTTCAATCCGCTCGTGGATAGAGCTTATCCCCGATAAGCTTATGATGAAGCCTGGAGAGGATCATCCACTCCTTTGAAACGCGCCACATCACGTTCGCAATTAAAACACGGCTCGAAGTATCGCGCATCGTTCGCTACTCCTAATTTTGGCAACACTCGACTCCTATTTTTTACGGAGCTGAATGGCACAATTGTGCTACGGGGTCGCGAAAAGATTAGCGTGGCGGGTCGGCGAGTTTATGCTTGAATGCGTAAATCAAAAGCTCTACGCGGTCATCAACGTCAAGCTTGTCGAAGATGGAAGTCAGGTGATGGCGCACTGTCGTTTCGCTGATAAAGAGTCGGTCGGCTATTTCTTTGTTCTTGATGCCTTCGCCGATCAAAGCTACGACCTCTCTCTCTCGATTGGTGAGCGAAGCAATCTTTTTGGCTTCCGGGTCTATCGGTTTGATTTTAGGCGCGCGCGACACTTCGCCGAGTATGCTTGCCGTTGTCGCGGGGTCGAGCCAAGCTTCCCCCCTGCGTACTACCTTGATGGCGTTTATCAGCACATCGGCGGCTTTGTCCTTAGCCACTATGCCCATAGCGCCGAGCATAACGGCTTTCTTGTAAGCTTCCGGGCTGCGCAGGCCCGTCAGTATGATTATTCGCGCAGAGCTTGCTGCGGCCAACAAATCGGCAATGATGTCTGCGCCGCTGGAATCGCCCAGATCAAGGTCGAGCAGAATGATGTCCGGGTTTTCACTCGCGGCCAGCGCCAACGCCTCAGCGTGATTGCCCGCTTCGCCAACCATTTCCATTTCAGGCTGGCTCTCGATTATCATGCGCAAGCCTGTGCGAACTATCTGGTGATCATCCACCAGCAGCACTCTGATATGTTTTGCGCCGGGTTTGTCCATAGCGCCTCTGGCAATGTGGGTGCGGATTGAGATTCTACTTCACATAGCCTGCGGCGAGCAATCATAGAATTAGCATTGCTTGACACCTTGAAATCGCGACTCGTAGCATGAACTCATGGCTCAATCCGAACGCAAGCGATTATTCATTGTTGATGGGATGTCGCAAATCTATCGCGCATATTACGCCATCCGAGGGCTGACGAATTCACACGGACTTGCGACGAATGCGATATACGGCTTCACGATGATATTGCGCCGTTTGATCACCAACGAAAAGCCCGATTATCTTGGCGTCGCTCTCGACTCGCCGGAACCTACGTTTCGCCACGAATCTTTTGAAGCTTACAAGGCGACTCGCGCCGCGATGCCTGATGATCTTTCAGTGCAGCTTCCTTACATCTTTCGCGCGTGCGAAGTGCTCCGAGTTCCAATCACGCGCGCGCCCGGTTACGAAGCCGACGACATCATCGGCACGTTCGCCTGTCAGGCTGAAGCGCTCAATCTGGATGTTGTGATTGTTACCAACGATAAAGATATGTGCCAGCTCGTCACCGATCACGTGAAGATTCTGCGCACGGGGCGCGACGGCTCTCTGGCTTTGATGGATGCCGAAGGTGTGAAAGAGAAATTAGGCGTGCGGCCAGATCAGGTGGTTGACCTGCTGGGACTATGGGGCGACCAGTCGGACAACATTCCCGGCGCTCCGGGCGTGGGCGAGAAAGGCGCGCAGCAGATCATCAATCAATTCGGCTCAATAGAAAATGCGCTAAATCACGCGGATGAAATCTCGCGCAAGACTTATCGCGAGAGCCTTCAAAACAATCGAGATTTGATTCTGCAATCGCGCGAGCTTGCGCGTATTCATTGCGAGATGCCGATCAAGATAGACCTCGACGCGCTCATCTATGAAGAACCCGACCGACGCGCCGCTTACGAATTATTTTCGGAGCTTGAGTTTTCACAACTGACGCGCGAGTTTGCGGACGCAGCCACGAGCGACGCGGTCGCAACGGTCGCCGCGCGCAAACCGGGCAAGCCGCGTTATTCGCGCATCACAACACTTGATGAACTTGAGAAGTTCATCAAATCGCTATGGGCGCTTGATCGCTTCGCGCTTTCGATAGCCGAACGCAAAGGCGCGATGTACGGCATCAGTATTTCTACGGCGCAGATGAACGCCGCGCTGATTGATCTTGAGAAGTTCGAAGAAGGCCGAGACCCGCTGCCGCTCATAAAAGAGATGCTTGAAAACGGGCTGATTCGCAAGTCCGTGCACGACTGGAAAGGCGCGCTCACCTTGCTTGACCGCTACGCGTGCGAGCGCGAGCCAATCAAAGAGCCAAAGAAATCCGCGAAGAAAAAAGACGAAGGCTGCATTCAGGATTTCAAACCTGCGATTCGCATCGAAGGCGTTGAAGACGATACGATGCTGGCGGGCTACCTGCTCGACCCGAACCGCACCAGCTATCGCGTGCTTGAAATCGCGCGCGAACAGTTAGGGCTTGAGCTGGCCGAAACGGTCGAAGGATTTGACGCGGACGATTCGCGCGCGCTTCAAACGGCTGACCTGACCTTTCATATCGCCGATGTGCTGCGCGCAAAGCTGGAAGCTCAGGGGCTTGAACAAGTCTACACCGAAATTGAGCTACCGCTCGTCGAGATACTTTTCGAGATGGAGCGAATTGGCGTTCGCATTGACACTGAGGCGCTTGCAAAAGCTGGCGCTGAAATGGAGAGCGAGCTTGCGCGACTGACGGCAGAGATTTACACCCTCGCGGGCCAGGAGTTCAACATCAACTCCACGATTCAGCTCGGCGAAATTTTCGAGAAGCTGAATTTCGATGTTGGCCGCAAGACCAAAACCGGGCGCATTTCAACATCTGCGGACGTGCTCGAAGAGCTTGCGACGAAATACGACCTGCCTCGCCTCATCTTGGAGTATCGAGAGATAGCAAAACTCAAGAGCACTTACGTTGACGCGCTGCCAAAACTGATCAACCCGCGCACGGGCCGCGTTCACACGACTTTGAATCAAGCTGTAGCTGCGACAGGAAGATTGAGCAGCACGAATCCAAACCTGCAAAACATTCCGATCCGCAAAGAGAGTGGCCGCCGCATTCGCGCCGCGTTCGTCGCGTCAGTAGGTTACTCGCTGATGTCAGCCGACTATTCGCAAATCGAATTGAGATTGTTCGCGCACCTGACGGGCGACCCCGTTATGACCGAAGCCTTCAACAAAGGCGAAGACATTCACGCGAGCACGGCTCGCGCTGTGTTCGGCGCGAAGACAAAGCAGGAAGAATCGGAAGCGCGCAGGCTCGCGAAGATAGTCAACTTTGCAATCGCTTATGACGTTGGCCCGTTCGGCCTCGCCGCTAGAACCGGGCTTACGCGCGCGGAAGCAAAGAAAGCGATTGAGAATTATTACGAGACTTATACGGGCGTTCGCCGCTACATGGAAAAAACGCCCGAAGAAGTGCGCGAGACTGGACTGGTGCGAACCGTGTTCGGTCGCATTCGCCCGATACCCGATATTAACAATCGCAATCACAACCTGCGCGCGCGAGCCGAGCGCGAAGCTATCAACGCCCCGCTGCAAGGAACTGCGGCAGACCTTGTGAAGATGGCGATGATTCGCGTGCACGAGCGATTAAACCGCGAGCGACTGGGCGCGCGAATGATTCTTCAGGTGCACGACGAGTTGCTGCTCGAAGTGCCTGAACGAGAGATCGAACGCACGACAGAGATAGTGCGAGAAGAGATGGAATCGGTTTATCCGATTGCTGTGCCTCTGGTCGTAGATATTGGCATCGGTCAAAACTGGATGGAAGCCAAGCCTTAGATGAGGACTAATGAAAATAAAACCGCTCCTGATAGCGACCGCAGTGCTGTTTGTTGCTACTGCCGCTTTCCCGCACGATTACTGGATTGAGCCTGAAAAGTTTTTCCCTGCCATCGGCGTAAGCGTTCCCGTGAGGCTGTTCGTAGGCGAAGAACTGATCAGCGAAGAAGAGCGAGTGCTGCAAAAAGAAAAGACCGTGCGCTTTCAGATGTTCTCTAAAGATGCAACCGAAGACTTGATGGCGGCGGGCAATGACGGGCAATCGCCCATTGCGCGGATCACATTCAAATCGCCCGGCAGTTACCTGATAGCGATGGAGCGCAACCAATCATATATCACGCTCGATGCTCAAAAATTCACAGACTATCTGAAAGAAGAAGGGCTTAAAGATATAATCGAGCAGCGCATGAAATCGGGCGAAAGCCTGATCGAAGGGCGCGAGCGATACAGCCGCTATCTGAAATCGCTTGTGCAGGTTGGCGACCGCCGCGACGACACTTACAAACAAGAACTGGGCTTTCGCCTTGAGATAATCCCGATAAACAATCCTTCTTTGATCAAGCTCGGAGACACTCTCGTAGTAAGAGTTTTTTTGGAAGGAAAGCCGCTCGCGGGCGCGCATATAGAAGCGCTTTGTCGCTATGAGAATAAAGGGATGGGCAGGTTTCTCTCCACGACATCCACAGACGGAACAGCCGGTTTCAAAATCGTCCAATCGGGTGTCTGGGCCATACGCCTCGTGCACATGCGCCGCTGCTCGAATTGCAGTGATGCCGACTGGGAAAGCTTCTGGGCTTCTTATTCGTTCGGCGTCAGATAGTCTTTGTGAGCTTGTGAACTTTGAACCGAAGGGGGGTTGATTATGCTTTGGCTTCGCATTATCGCCTGTCTGCTTTTGAGTTCATCAAATGCTCAGATGCCGCCGATAGGGATCATTGATTTTTACGGGCTTCACAATCTCTCTGAGAGTCAGGTTCGGCAAGCTCTCAAGATCAAAGAAGGTGATTCTATCCCCGCATCTTTAGATGATGCGGTAAAAGAACTGCGCGCTCTGCCGGGCGTAGAGCGCGTTTATACCAGTATCACCTGCTGTGATGATACTGGAAAATCAATGCTGTTTATTGGCTTTGAGGAAAAGGGGGTTCCATCACTACAGTTTCGCGCGGCTCCTAAAAAGAACGTTCTATTGTCACACGACGTTGTCGAAGCCGGACATGCTTTCGGTAAAGCAATCGAGCAGGCAGTTTTAATCGGCGATGCGGTGGAAGACGAATCTCAGGGTCACGCGCTTACGCATTACCCGGCTGCTCGCGCAATTCAGGAGCAGTTCGTCAAATTCGCCGCACGAGACCTGAAACAATTGCGCGACGTTTTGCATAACTCAATGAATGCGGAGCATCGCGCTCTGGCGGCAGAAGTAATCGCTTATACGAAAAACAAGCAGGCGGTGGTCAGTGACCTTGTTGCTGCAAGCAAAGACCCTGATGGAGCTGTACGTAACAATGCAATTCGAGCGCTAGGCGTAATGGCTCGGGCGCAAACGAATGGAAAATTAAAGATCAAGATTCCCTGGGCTCCTTTTATAGAACTGCTCAACTCAACCGTTTGGGGAGATCGTAACAAGTCGTCTATGACTTTCTGGTCCCTCACTCAAAAGCGTGACCCTGCGATGCTTGCGCAGCTTCGGGATCGAGCATTGACATCGCTTGTTGAGATGGCGCGTTGGAAGAGTAAAGGTCATGCTACGGCGAGCTTCTTCATCCTGGGGCGTATCGCAGGCTTTTCTGATAACGAAATCTCTGATGCTTTGGAGAAAAATGATCGAGAAGCAATAATCAACGCCGCAATGAAACGCGCAGGTAAGAAATCACAATGAAAATTCTATTGATCATCGCAGTGCTGATGTCAGCCGCGATACCTGCTCGCCCGCAACGTTGCGGCGATTCGCTATTACTCTTTCTTCGTGACCAAAGCGGACATGTGATTGCGCCTTCAGATTTTGAATCCGCGACAGTGTCGGCCACTTACACGGTTGATAATGTCGCGACTCTCATAGATGCACAGCCCCGTCTGATGAATCTGCCGCCCGGCATCCAAAGTTTTTCAGTGCGCGCGGAATGCGGAATAAAACGGGCACAGTTTCAGTTGAAATACAAAGGCGAGATGATGACGATTCGAGTCCTGAATGTGCCCGGAGATGTTCTGCATATATTGATGGAAGGAATCGTTTTTAGAAAAGGCTCGTATCAGGTTGATCTGGGAAATCGCCCGCTGAAGAATGTCGAGGAGTACAAAGGCGAGGGCAGTCAGGCCAAAGACCTGGCTTATAAAATAAGCTGGGTAATCAGGGATGAATCATTAAAAAAGGTTGATTGACGCTTTGTCAGCCCTGCCCTTGATTACGGCAATCGGGTGGCAGAAAACGAACCGTTCGACGTGTCATAGAGCGCGGGATTCTGCCCGTTTTCCGTATCCCACATCACTATTACATCGCCCTTCTTGATCTTGGAGTTGTCCTTGAGTTTTCCTAGAAGAATCAGCGAAGCGCACGGGCCACCGTCGTCAGGACAAATCTCGAAAGTGGCAGAGACTTTCTTGTTAACCTGCCGCCACACGCCGCCTATTGTGCGGCCCTGTTCATCTAAGATCGTTATTCGACCATGCAGGCTTTCGCCGCGCGGGCCGACATCAAAATTAAAGGTGAAGGTGTGCTTGTCGTTGCTGTTTGGTGCTACGGGCATCGTGACCGAAATAGACCATCGGCCCTCGAACTTTTTACCGGCCAGAGCCGAAGGCGCAACGGCAAACACTGTAACAAGAATTAAAGCAACTACGCGCGCGCGCCTGCACAACATTCGAATTAGTCTTGCCATCAGTTTGATCCTCCCGGCACGCGATTTCCGCTGAACGAAAAAACCCACGTGTCATAGCCTGTCGGGCGGAAGTTGTCTTCTTGATCGAAGAAGACGGTCATAGTCCCTTTCACTTTATCATCGCGCAAAAACTCGCCGCGCATGATGACAGACCCGCAAACGCCACGTGTATCGGGGCACCACAACTGAAAAGTCGCGCTGAACTTATCGCCCGAAACGCGCCACACGCCGAGCGGTCTGACGTTTTCTCCTTCTTCGCGCAAGACCACGCCCGTGCGCATGTCACCCTGCTGCTCGAAAATCATGTCGCGGTCGGGGAAGCCGAGCGAGTTGCCCATTCTCGAAAACAACTGGTTATCAAGCGGGCTTGAAACCATCACCCACTCGCCAGCGAGCGTAAACTCGGACTGCATTGAAGCCTTAGGAGTGAAGAAGGATGCGACGAGAATCAAAAAAGCGGCGACAGACAAAGCTATAAATCTTGTTCCCTTAGACATAACTGCTCCTCTTGATAGAGTAATAAAATACCAGCGCGGGTCGCAGAGTCAAGCCCTTAATGATTATGATTACGGCTTCGGGTTGTCTATCGCTTCTCGATGGCAGAAAATTACCGCTTATGAAAGTGAAGCGCTCAATACATTCAAGCGCGCCGCCTTTGATGATGCTGGCTATCGCAATCCTTGCGTTAAGCTTTGCGGCCTGTCGTCGCGCGTCAGGAAGCGTTCAGCGTTACGATTTGAAAGGAGTCGTAGTCAGCGTTGACAAGCGCGGCTCGTCCGTCACCATCGCTCACGAAGCAATCCCCGATTACATGGAAGCGATGACCATGCCGTTCAAGCTGAAAGACGAATGGGCGTTTGACAAAATGGCTCCCGGCAATCGCGTGCAGGCGACGCTTGTTATTGATGGCCTGCGCTCGTGGCTTGAAAACATAGTTATCATGCAAGACGCCGTAGATGAATCAGGCGCGACTGCTGCTCGAAGCTCAGTCGGGCCTAAGCCGGGCGAAGAAGTGCCCGACTTCACGCTTGTCAATCAAGACGGCAAGCGCGTGCGGCTTCGCAGTTATAAAGGCCGCGCGCTGGTGTTGACGTTCATCTACACGCGCTGCCCGCTGCCCGATTATTGCCCGCTGATGACTGACAACTTCGCTGAAATAGTTAAAGCGATCAAAGACGACGCTGCCGTTTACGCGAAGACTCAAATGTTGAGCATCAGCGTTGATCCTGAATACGATACGCCCGCGCGGTTGCGCGAGTACGGCGCGGGTCTCACAACTGAAAGCGGCGCGCAGACGTTCAGCCACTGGCAGTTCGCCACGGGCGACACGGATGAAGTGAAACGGGTTGCGACTTATTTCGGGCTGCAATACTTTACGGAAGCCGATCAGATCATTCATTCGCTTGTTACTGCCGTCATCTCGCCCGACGGAAAGGTAGTTAAGCTTTACACGGGCAACGAGTGGAAGCCACCAGAAATTATCAGCGACTTGCAGAATTTCAAGCAGCAAGAGCAAGCCCAATCGAAAGAGAAACCAAAGGAAAAACCGCAGGCGAAGATTTATCGCGGCGTCGGGGTTGTGGATTCTATCAACGAGCAGCGAACGAGCGTGCAAATAGATCACGAAGACATTAAAGATTTGATGCCCGCGATGAAGATGCCGTTCGAGGTCAAGGACAAATCCCTGCTCGACCAGATCGCGCCGGGTGATCGCGTGGCGTTTACGATTCAAGACATGCCTTACGGGCTGATTGTAGTCGAGATCAAAAAGCGTTAGCCTGAAAATTAAATCCGCATATCTGTTATTGATCGAGCACCACAGGAAGAATAGGCGTGTCCCAGTGCGCGATCAATATCTCGAACCGTCGCTGCTCTTCGCGCTTGAAGGTTTCCTGATCGGGATAGAGTTGTTTGGTGAGAGCTTCTTCGCCGCTCGAATCAGAGGCCACGGTGGCGTTTTTGAACACGATAGTCACACGATAATCCCAGCGCCCTTCTTCGGTCGTGTGATAGCGCGGTCGCTCGGCGCGAACTTCGAGTATGCGCCCGCTTTCGATCTGCTTTTTGAGCACAGGGTAATGGTTCTTCTTGAACAGGCGAATGAACTCGTCGGCATATCCCCATTTCGCTTTGTAGTAATACTCTACGACAAAAGGCTGATCTTGCGTTTTGGTTTGCCCGGTACGGGCGGCGGCAGTCGAAAGCAAAACCGAGCACATCAATAAAAGTGTTACCGAGAAACGATAAACTTTCCCCATAGCAATTCCTTAACTTATGCAGATTATCGCGCGGGCTTGAGGCTTTCGATGAAGTCGCGGTCTTTCGTGCCCGCGTGACAAACCATGCAGGACTGCTGACCACGCTCTTCGAGGTCGCTAACGAGCGCGTAAGTCAATCCTCTATCTGACCACGTTATGACTTTCAAGCCGTCAATCGAGTCGAAGTGGAACATCAGCCCTTTTGAAACAATCTCTTCCCCGCCCGACGGCACTGCTACGCGTTCCGAAGTCACCACAAGGCTGATTGGCCGCTTCTGCATTTGATAGGCGACGTATGCCGCATAATCATTCTTGAATCCTACGAGCCGCGCGCCTTCCAGGCGATAGAGTTTCTCTTGCCCCGACGCTTCCTGATAGTTTGGCAGTTGCAAAGTGAAAGAAACTTTGCCCGCAAACCAGCGCGAGATGTCATCAGGAGAATCGGTCGCAATCTCGAATGGAAGCTGGCCGCGCAGGTGACGCAGATGAGTGTCTACGGCCATCAGGGCAAATTCGGATGGAAGCTTCTGGCTGCGAAACTTTGTCGTGTACCACACGCTTGCCAGCGCGACGACGAATATAAATATCGCGGCCACTGCAATCAGACGACGGCGACTGCTCAGGTGAAAAGGCGAAGAGAGCGATTTGCGAACTCGGCGGCGCAATTCCGGCGGCGCTGCGTAAGGAGGCGCGCTGTTGCTCAGAATCTGCTCGACCGAAGACCGAAGCTCCGGCGGCGCTTCGCGAAGCGGCTTCGCTTCGCGAATGCCTTCGATGAATCGCCGTTCGCTTGCCATCATCTCGCTGCACGACGCGCACGATTCGAGGTGCGACTCAAAGGCGGCAAGGTCGCTTCCGCTCAACTCGTCGTCCAGATAAAAGGCTATAGCTGCGCGAACTTCTTCACATTGATTCTTGCTTCTTTTACTCATGCTTCTTTCGCTCGCATTTTGCTTCCAGCCGCCTCGGCCTGCCACTGACCGAGAAGGTGTCGCAGCTTTTCTCGCGCTCGCCCCAATCTACTCATCACGGTTCCGGCAGGGCAGCCCAGCACACGCGCAATCTGCTGGTAGCTGAACCCTTCGATGTCGCGCAGCACGATGACTTCGCGGTAAGGCGTGGGCAAACTCTCTATCGCCTGACGAACTTCTTCGCGCTCCAGCTTTCGCACAAAGACGATATGAGGGTCCGCGGCCAGATTATCGAACCACGGCATCTGTCCTTCCACTTCCGCATCAATCTCGACGAATCGCGGGCCGCTGCGCGAATGACGAAGCTGGTTGAGCCAGACGTTACGCATTATGGTAAACAGCCAGCTCTTCAAATTGCTGTCGGGAACGAGTGTGCCAAAGGCTCGCACGGCCCGCAGATAAGTCTCTTGCACAAGGTCTTGCGCTTCGGTCGGATTGCGCGTCAACATCATGGCAAAGCCATACAGAGCATCTATATGCTCAAGCGCCGCCTGACTGAAATCCGGCTCGCTCGTATCGGGTTTGCCCATGCCGAAACCTCTCTGCAATAACACGTAGCGATTTGAAATATTCCGCGCGACAATCAATTTGACACAAAACAATTGCGCGGCGCTACCGATGAATGACGTAAAAGAGAATAGAAAGAGGATTGTATCAAAAAGATAAAGAGGAGGTGGAATAAAAATTGAAGTCGCGTGTTATTGCTTGTGCAGCCGACTACAAGGTCGAATTGAGCGGAGAGCCTTGTAAGCAACTACATCACTTCACAAGATGACGCCAACGGCGCGAATAATGAATGCTGAACATCGGGTCAATCGCCCGATATATCCTGCTTGCGTCTGAGCAATGTAATGGAGAAGATATGAACCATAACAAAATCAAAGTAATTTTGACTGCTTGCTTCGTGACCGCATTTCTTGTCTCGGTCGCCGCTCAGGACGGGCAGAAGAAAGGGACTAGCTACGCTCCCGTAGACATCAAGGAACCCTTTGCGACGATAATGTCTCGCATGAAGAGCGCCAAACCCGGTGTCATGAAGCGACAGATGGACCTGCTCAACGAGCGTTACGATCTTTCAAAGAAGGTCTCGACGGAAGTGAAGATGTCGAGGGGCAAGCCCGTGCCTGTCGGCCCTGCGGCCAGGCTCGCGTCGGGGCAGACGTGGGAGAAACTGGCCGAGATGTCGCCGGAAGAGATCAAGGACAAGGGACTTTTTCCAAAGGGATTTCTGCCGCTCCCACATCCGAATCATCCCGAAGGCGGAATGATCTTTCCGAAGTTCATGATTGACGAGATAGCCAGACAGGGGCAGGGCAATCGGTTGGAGCGATTCGACCTGGATTTTGATTTGCCTGACCATTTCCTGCCGGAATTTCCGCCAGCCATCTTCCTGATCACCCGCCCGGACCTCGGAGATGTATCACAGGGCAAGCTCGTAACCCTTGACAATTTTTTCGAGCTATTCAACGGCATACTGAATCCCAAACAGCTTGACGGGCTTAGATTACTGGTCACGGAGTTTCCTCAACAACAGTTCAACGCCACCGAAGATCGAAGGTCTGAAAAACCCAGCCGAGGCGTCGCCTGTTTCGATTGCCACGTCAACGGCCACAGCAACGGTGCGTCGCACCTGATAGGCGATATACGACCGCAAGAGAACCGCCGCCGCATAGAGACGCCTTCGCTTCGCGGAGTCAACATTCAGCGATTGTTCGGCTCGCAGCGGGCTCTGAAAACGGTCGAAGACTTTACGGAGTTCGAGCAGCGCGCAGCCTACTTCGATGGCGACCCTGTTATCGCCACCAAGAAAGGCATCAATGTGCTAGATCGCGGCAGCGCGGTTCACGACATGTCAGAGTTTCAAGAGCTACTGGATTTTCCTCCTGCGCCTAAGCTCAACATCTACGGCAAGCTCGACCCGGCGAAAGCTACAGAGTCCGAGCTTCGCGGCGAGGCGTTATTTTTCGGGAAGGCGAATTGCGCGATATGTCATACGCCGCCTTATTACACTGATGGCCTGATGCACGATTTAAAAGTGGATCGCTTCTACAAGCCGCAGATGATTAATGGGGTGCTGGCGACGATGCAAGGCCCTATCAAGACTTTCCCTCTGCGCGGAATCAAAGAATCGCCCCCGTACTTGCACGATGGGCGATTGTTGACGCTTGAAGATTCGGTCGAGTTCTTCAACATAGTGCTCGGCCTCAAGCTGGTGCCGCAGGAGAAGAAAGACCTTGTCGCTTTTATGCGCGCGTTGTAGACAAGAGATCGGATTGCAGGGTATGTGGGAGCGGAGAAGGTCGCCCTACCACGACTTAACCTTGCAGCGCAGAAATGCGCTGTGAGGCTCCGCTCCCACGCATCTCACCCGCAGGTGAGATGGTAAGGGCAAAAGTAAAAAGGCAACTGCGGTGATAGAGCCGCTCTACGACTTTTTGCTTTTGCCTTTTTACTTTTCCTTTGTTAGAAGTCGCCGAGTGTAACTGAAGTCACTTTGTTTTGCAATTCGGTATTATACTTCCAAAAGCCGTTTGATTTCCTCTTTATCGGCAGCAACGCGCACCGATTTATTTGCGAAGTTGCCTTTGATCTCGCCAGAGAGTTTGTCCGTATGATAGCCGATTGTGTAGGTAGGGTCTTTGAGCAAATTGCCCGTCAGCACTGCGATCACGTTATCTGTCGGAGTAATCACGTTTGAAGCGACAAGCTTGCGAATGCCCGCAAGCGTTGCGGCGCTTGCAGGCTCGCACCCTATTCCGTCGCGCCCGATGATTGCCTTCGCATCAGCAATCTCTTGTTCTGTAACGCGCTCGACCACGCCATCTGTCCAATCAATTGCGCGCAAAGCTTTCTTCCAGGAAACGGGGTTGCCTATCTTGATCGCCGTCGCGAGCGTCTGAGGGTGCGCGGCAGGTTGAAATGCAGTTCTATCGGATGAAGCGAACAACTCGTAAAGCGGCGACGCGCCTTCGGCTTGAATGATGGCGAGGCGCGGTAGGCGCGAGATAAAACCGAGTTCGGCCATCTCGTGAAGCGCTTTGCCTATGGCAGACGAGTTGCCCAGATTGCCGCCGGGCACAACTATCCAATCGGGCGCGTGCCAATCCGTTTGCTCCATCATCTCGATAGCGATGGCCTTCTGCCCTTCGAGCCGAAAAGGATTGATCGAGTTCAACAAATAAAGTGGTGTCTCTTCGGCCATCTCGCGCACAACGCGCATCGAGTCATCGAAGTTGCCTTCGATTTCGACAACCGTCGCGCCGTATTCGAGCGATTGCGAAAGCTTTCCGTAAGCGACCTGGCCTGCCGGGATAAACACGAACGCTCGAAGACCTGCGCGAGCGGCATAAGCAGCCATCGAAGCCGAAGTGTTGCCCGTCGAAGCGCAGGCGACCGCAGTCGCGCCCAGTCGCACGGCCTGCGTCACGCCCGTAGTCATGCCGTTATCTTTGAACGAGCCTGTAGGATTCATCCCCTGATGCTTTACGCGAAGCTGGTCAAGCCGCGCATAATCAGCCGAGCGCGGCGCAGTGTAGATGGGTGTGTTGCCTTCGGCAAGCGTGACGATGTGCGACCCGTCGGCGACGAACGGCAGAAGCTCGCGGAATCGCCACACGCCGCTGCGTTCAAGGTCGGACTGTTCGGACTTGCGCTCTCGAAAAAGCGCCTTCATCTCGCGAGCGCTCCGAGTCAGTTTGAAATCGTAAACAACATCGAGCAACCCGCCGCAAGTTTTGCAGGTGTAGAGCCGCTGGTCAGTGGGATAGATTGCCTGACAATCCGATTCCGTGCAGCGCAATCGCGCAATCGTTTCGTTTATGGTCATATCAATAAATAGAGGTTAGAGATCAGAAGGTAGATATTAGCGGTCGGCAGGTTTAGATTTCAAATCTGAAGAGTTGAGATTTCAAATTGCCAGCCTCTAGCCCAGGGCCATTCAGTTCTCGGATTCAGAGGTTGAAACCGGAAAACTGTTCACCGCAGAGACGCAGAGGACGCAGAGATTACGCAGAGAAAAACTATTTAACCTCTGCGCCCCCGCCGCGTGCGAAGCACCTAATCGGCCATCCTGCGTTCTCTGCGCCTCTGCGGTGAGTTGACATCAAATTCCCAGAACTGAATGGCCCTGCTCTAGCCTCTGACCTCTAACCTCTACTCATCACTATTTTCGTCCCAGAGCCTTTTCCACCCTTCGCTCGGCTCGACCAGTTTCAAGCCCACGCTACGCTGGCCTGCTTCGCGCCACACCGTTTCTACGATTGCTGCGGCATCGAAATCGTAAGACGGCACAGTCACCTTGAGCACTGTGCCCGGCTCAAGCTCGCGCGCGGTGTGCAGGCGAAGACCCGACATGCTTATCTCTTCGATGATCATCTCTTCAACAAAAGGCTCAAGGTGAGAAGTATTACCTTCAACCCGCGCTTTGATGCTGACCTTAGCGCGCGACTCTGCGCGGCGGTCTTCGTCCGCGTCTTCTGTTTCGTTGGCCTCGGCCAACAAGTCGTCGTAACAAGGAGAGCACACCATGCGATAGCCCAGATGCTCTACGGCGACCAGTTCCGGCAAGCGCGCAATATTGACTATATAGCTTGTTCGTTCGTTGCATCGGTCACATAAGCCCGACATACGACAAAGCTCCTTTAGCTTGGCGAGACTTCAGGGAACAGGTGAGACTGTTCAGTCTTGAAATCATTGCATTCAACCTGAATTTAAGGATGCGCTCAGTATAAGCAGATTTGCCCTTCGACTCAACAGGAATTTTTCGATTTTTGGATTTTGGATTAAGGATCAAATAACAGGAATTTTTCGATTTTTGGATTTTGGATTAAGGATCAAATAATGCGAAATCTGAAATCTAAAATGTTGACAATTCTGCCCTGCGCAAATTAGATTTAACTCACTATGAAATCGCTCCTCTGCACAATCATTGTAATCTTGTCGGTTGCTCCGGCCTTTGCGCAGTCGCCGCAGTCGCCGCTTGCGCCGCCGAAATTGCCTGCAGCTACACCTGCGGGCGTCAAGCTCAAGGTCGGCGATAAAGCGCCGGACTTCGGACTGCCGAACGGTGACGGCAAGCTCGTGCTGCTTGCGGACTACGTTTCGCGTTCGCCGGTAGTGCTCGTATTTTATCGCGGCTTCTGGTGCGGAGCCTGTACGCAGCAACTCACGAAGCTTGCGCAAGACTATGACAAGATAAAACAGGCGGGCGCAGAACTGATTGCTATCAGCGTTGACGATCAGTCATACGCATGGTCGATGGGGCAGACCACAGGAGCGAAATTCGACATACTTTCCGACAGCGAAAAAAAGACCATTATCTCGTATGGCATCCTAAACACCACAGAGCACGGAGGCATTGCTCATCCTTCGATATTCATAGTTGACAAAGAAGGCCGCATCCGTTTTCTGCACGTGGGCAAAGACGCGACCGATAGACCAAGTGACGAAACCATCCTCGAAGAAATAAAGAAAGTTACAGGCGTGAAGTAGTTTTTTCAGGCCGCTCGAATTCTAGCAATAATGTTGCGATTATTGACACCGGCTTTGCCGCTATGGGAGAATTTCCAAGTCCCAAAGGAAATTCAAATATAAGGCTCTCAAGAGTCAACGAACGAACAAGCGGGGTGGTACGAAGGGTAAGCGATTGACTGGGCAGCGCGTCCTCACTTTCGGCCTTTTCAAACTTATAATCAGCATTCCCGATCTAACCGCCTGAATTACTGAATAAATCATCCGGGCGTATATGTGCGCGCCTGCGAACCGAAGCTTTATTCTCAAGGAGACATTGCTGAATGAAAAGATTCATCTCTCGGCCTGCGCTTCAGGCTTTCGCTATTTTGCTGGCCGCGTTGTTTACGGCTAAAACAACCACGGCCACAACCGCTGTCATGCTTTCAGACGAGCAGCTTATCGCTAGCTCTCGCGTCATCATTATGGGCGAGGTTCAATCAGTCAAAGCTCAATGGGACCTTAATCAAAACATCAACACCTATGTCAAAGTAAAGATTTCACAGACGCTCAAAGGGCAGCTTCAAAACGACGCTATCGTTTTCAAGCAACTCGGCGGCACTGTCGGCGAAGACTCGACCGTGATCTTTGGCGCGCCTGAATATAAAACAGGACAGCGCGTGCTGCTATTTCTGGACACGGCGCACGACGGGACTCTTCGCGTAGCTCATCTCTTTCAAGGCAAATACGATGTCCGAGACGACACAACCACCGGGCAGACTCGCATCAAGCGAGAACTTGATAAAGGCGACATCAATATTCTAGGGGCCACCGACGGAGCCAACATTACCAATGACGCGCCGCTCGCCCGGTTCACACGAAAGATCGCGCGAGTCCTTCGCAACAACGCTGCCGAAGTCTCCAGCTACGCCGCGCAGTACGAAGACATACCGATAGTCGAGACGCCGCCCGAATATATTGACGACGCGGCAACCGATTCCGCGCCCGGCGATTTTACGACTCAGTACACATTCCTTGGCAGCTTTCGCTGGTTCGAGCCTGACACCGGTTTGCCTGTCACTTACCGAGTAAACCCGACAGGCGCCCATAGCAAACGGCGGCAACACGGAAATCAATCTTGCGCTCGCCGCGTGGACTAACGTGCAGACCTCTTCGCTTACACTTCAAAACGGCGGCTCGACCACAGCATTCGGGTTTCGCGGCGATGGGGTGACGGCCATCTCTTACAACGACCCGTTAGATCAGATGTCAGACCCCGTAGGCTGCAGCGGCACGCTGGCAATCGGCGGGGTTTCAAAAGCAGGCGGCGGGACTCGCGTAATCGGAGGCATAACGTTCAGCCACATCTTTGAAGGCGACGTTGTTTTCAATCGCAACTTCCAGTGCTTTCTCGGCGTCCCAGCTACTCTGGCCGAAGTAGCGACTCACGAAATAGGTCACTCAATCGGCTTCGGCCACAGCCCCGACCAGAATGCAGTAATGTATGCAAGCGCGCACGGCCAGGCCCGCGGCGCGACGCTCGGCACGGATGACATAGCGGCAGTCTCGTTCCTTTATCCCGGATCAGGTAGCCCGCCGCCGCCCACGCCTCCTGCCGCTCCCGTAGGTCTTACGGCGAGCGCCGCATCGAGCAGCGCCATCAATCTTTCATGGGCCGACAACAGCAGCAATGAGTTGGGCTTCAGGCTCGAACGAAAGACAGGCTTCACCGGAACGTATGCTTTGATAGCCACGCTTCCGGCAGGACAGACAAACTATTCAGACGCGGGGCTGCAAGCTTCGACCACTTATTTTTATCGCGTCAAGGCATACAACAACGCGGGCGAATCCGCTTATTCAAACGAAGCCACTGCGACTACGACTGCGGGCACTGTTGCAAACAACTCAGCTTTTGTTTCGCAGAATGTTCCTGCGTCAATGCAGGCGGGTCAGACGGCGACCGTCTCTGTGACGATGAGAAACACAGGCACGGCTACGTGGTTTGCAGGCTCGTACTTTTTAGGCTCGCAGAACCCGCAGGACAACACGACCTGGGGAGTGAATCGCGTGAGCCTTGCGTCAAACGTCGCGCCGAATGCCAGTGTTACGTTCACTTTCAGCATTACTGCGCCGACGGTCGCGGGCACTTATAACTTCCAGTGGCGCATGTCTTCAATCGGGCGGCGGATACTTCGGCGCGCTCACGTCGAACGTCGGCATGATTGTTTCATCATCAACACCACCGCCACAGGCGGGGCTTACGATAACGACGTTCTCGCTTGCTCCGCTTACGAAAAACGTGCCTTACTCTCAGCAACTCAGTGCGACAGGAGGCGCGGCTCCATACACATGGTCGTTAACAGCGGGCGCTTTGCCTACGGGGCTTAATTTGAGCAGCACAGGGCTGATTAGCGGAACGCCAACTGTCGGCGGCAGTTTCACTTTTACCGTTACGGTGAGAGATAGAAACAACGCTACGGCAAGCAGGACGTACAAGTCATCTCTGAGGTAAAAACCTGGGAGCGCAAGGTGCCGCCTGCATGATTCAGATTTGCTCTTTTCAAATCATGTAGGCGGGACGCCTGCGCTCCCAGGCTTATCCTTGCAGGATCAACTGCCTGAGCACGTATGGAAGGATGCCGCCGTGGCGGTAATAATCAACTTCAATCGGCGTGTCAATGCGAACAGTCACAGGCACTTCTTCGGTCTCGCCGTTCGCGCGATGAATCCCAAGCTGAACATCCTGGCGCGGCCGTATCTGGCCTTCAAATCCTGTGAGGTCGAACGTCTTGCTCCCGTCAAGCTGTAGCGATTTGGCGGTCACGCCTTCTTTGAACTGACAAGGCAGCACTCCCATCCCGACCAGATTGCTGCGATGTATCCGCTCGAAGCTCTGTGCGATGACCGCGCAAACTCCAAGCAGTCGCGTCCCCTTCGCAGCCCAATCGCGCGAGCTTCCCGTGCCGTACTCCTGACCCGCGATGACTATCAGCGGTCTGCCTTCCGCTTGATAGGCCATCGCAGCATCGTAGATGCTCATTCGCTCGCCTTCCGGCTGATGCACTGTTATGCCGCCTTCCGTGCCCGGCACCATCAAGTTCTTGATGCGAACGTTT
>CAVSDJ010000009.1:0-1144033 GCA_963726785.1 Blastocatellia bacterium | reverse complement strand
AAAAAGGAAAGTAAAATGGAGAGAGTTCACCGCAGAGGCGCAGAGGACGCAGAGATTACGCAGAGAAAAGCAATCATTACTCTGCGCCCCCTCTGCGTACTCTGCGCCTCTGCGGTGAATCACCTTTTCCTTTTGCCTTTTATTCATTCGCCAGTCTACTATTTTCTGATTGGGGATTTTTGACAAACAGGTCATGAAAGAATACCGCTTAAAGACCGTCAACGAGATTGAAGGCCAGGCCGCAAGGCCAGAGGTTTCCGTCTTCCTGCCGGTTTACAACGAAGAGCAAAACATAGAGCCGCTCAACACAAGACTCATAAGTTCGCTTGAGCTACTTGATCGCACTTTTGAAATCATATACGTGGACGATGGCTCGACTGACAAGAGCCTCGCGAAGCTGCGAGAGATAGCGGAGCGAGACGGGCGAGTGCGCGTCATCGCGCTGCGGCGTAATTACGGGCAGACCGCCGCGATGAGCGCAGGCATAGATCACGCGCGCGGCGAAATATTGATTCCGATGGACGCCGATCTGCAAAATGACCCGACCGACATCAGCCGGTTGCTTGAAAAACTCGACGAAGGTTACGACGTTGTGTCGGGCTGGCGCAAAGATCGCAAAGATAAATGGCTCACGAGGCGATTGCCTTCGACCTTAGCCAATCGTTTGATCTCCGCAATAAGCGGAGTCGAGCTTCACGACTACGGCTGCACGCTGAAAGCCTATCGCCGCGATGTGCTCGCGGATGTGAAGCTCTACGGCGAAATGCACCGCTTCATTCCGATTTACGCGCACTGGTCAGGGGCGCGCGTGACCGAAATACCTGTCGCGCATCACGCGCGCAGCGCGGGCAAATCCAAGTACGGGCTGTCGCGCACGATCAAAGTGATGTTCGATTTGATCACGATAAAATTCATGTCGAGCTACCTGACCAAACCGCTCTATCTTTTCGGCTCAGCAGGGATAGTGTGCCTCATAGTATCTTTCTTCTCGCTCGCCTTTGCGCTCTATTATCGTTTCGTGCGCGACATACATTTGAATCGCATGCCGCTTGCTACGCTTGCGATGATAATGTTTGCGATGGGCGTGCAGTTCATATTCATGGGGCTGCTGGCAGAGATGATCGTCCGCACTTATCACGAATCGCAAAACAAGCCTACCTACTTGATACGCGAGCGTATCAACCTCGAAGACAACAACGATGAAGTGAAAGAGCTATGAACCAAAACGGGAACACGGGGACGCGGCGACGCATCTCCGCGTCTCGAATAGCCGGAATAGCCGTTGACAATTTAACCGAAGTAGAAACCCTTGCCGTGATTGATGAACTGCTGGCTGATGGCGAGCCGCACTATATGTGCGTGGTCAATGCGTCGAAGGTCGTGGCAGCGAGCCGCGACGAAAAGCTGCGGCGCGTGATTACGCAAGCCGATATCATAACGGCTGATGGGATGTCTGTCGTGTGGGCTTCGCGGCTGCTCGGCGAGCCGTTGCGCGAGCGCGTAACGGGCATTGATCTGTTTGAGCGATTAGTCGAGCACGCGGCGCGGCGCGGATTATCAGTTTATCTTCTTGGGGCGCGCGAGCAATCTGTGCGCGGCGTGGTCGAGCGATTCACCGCGAAGCATCCGGCTTTGCGAGTGGCAGGATACCGCAACGGCTATTTCAACACGGAGGAGTCCGAGAAAATAATCGAAGACATCCGTAGCAGCGCGGCTGACCTGTTGTTCGTAGCAATGGGATCGCCCGCGCAGGAATACTGGATTTCGTCGAACATAGCGCGCACGGGCGTTCGCTTTGCGCTCGGGGTCGGGGGGAGCTTCGATCATCTGAGCGGGCATGCGCGCCGCGCGCCGAGATGGATGCAGCGCGCGGGGCTTGAATGGTTTTATCGTTTAATGAGCGAGCCTCGTCGCCTGTGGCGTCGCTACTTGATAGGCAATACGCGATTCATCCATCTGGTAGCAAAGCAGGCGTTGCAAGGCAAAAGGCAAAAGCATTAAAAGTGCTGTTTGCCGCAGGCTGATTCTTTTCGCGCTATGCATAAGATTTCAAATATCGGTCTAATTCATTGTTAGACGCTTTGCAATCGTGGGGTATAATCTAAGGTGCTATGAAAAATGATCTGATAAAATCAGACCCTTCAATAATGATGGGCAAACCTGTTGTTGTAGGAACTCGCATCACAGTGGAACTCATTTTAGAGAAACTCGCGGCGGGAGAGACTATCGACCAGCTATTGCAGGCTCATCCTCGGTTAACAAAAGATGCGGTGTTAGCCGCTTTGGCTTATGCTGTTGAGGCTGTGCGAAACCTTTCACCGGAAAGAGCGGCATGAACTTTCTTGCCGACGAGGGTGTTGACAGGCAGATTGTTGAGCGGCTCAGGCAAAGTAACTATGATGTCCTATACATTGCAGAACTTGATAGGCAATAAGCGATTCATCCTTCTGGTAGTAAAGCAGGCCTTGCTAGGCAAATGGCAAAAGCGTTAAGGGCGCTGATGATGCGAGGAGGCATTACAGCGTTTTGCGATTGAATATAATCAAATAATTGAAATTCATGCAGGGGCAATCGTTCCTGGTCGTTCCTAACATGGTCGCATTCATCGTTAGACATCTTTACCGACGCTTAAAGGAGATAACAAATGAAGCGAGCTATATTCCTCATAGTGGTTTCCGTTCTGTTCCAATCAGGTTTGACAATGACTCTTGCTCAAAACAAATCACAAACTCCTTCTGAGCAGGATTTTGAAAAAGCGAACAAGGCTTTTATAGCTGGCAATGAGTTGATGGAAAAAGGCAAGCCAGCCGAAGCGCTTGCACGCTACAAAGAGGCTCTTTCACTCTTACCCGATGAGCCTTCGGTGCTCTTTAATACTGGCCTGGCTGCTTATCTAGCCAAAGATTACGCTACAGCATTAGATTTATGGAAAAAGTTGAAGAGTTCTGACCCGCAAGATTGGAATCTTAAGACAAAATTAATTCAGTGCTATCAGGCTATGGGAAAACAGGCTGAACGAGACGCCGAACGCGCTGAGCTATTTCAGATGCGAAAGTCAGGAAAGATCGAAGAGTTGTCTCAACAAGAATCTTACTGCCGGGATCAGTTCGAGGCTAACAAGATGAAAGTGATGGTATTTGAGCACTTTGAGCTAAAAGGCGAGCGGGCAC
Organism: Blastocatellia bacterium; assembly: GCA_963726785.1. GTDB lineage: Bacteria > Acidobacteriota > Blastocatellia > UBA7656 > UBA7656 > DATEKX01. The sequence goes on along the minus strand of CAVSDJ010000009.1, from coordinate 1,140,863 downwards.
TACGATATGTTTTCAGTGTACTTAACAAAGCCGGGAATGATGAAGAATTCAGGATTTCTCTAGGATCGTATGAAACTACTAATGCGGTGTGGCGCTTAGCGACTAAACCAAAACCAAAGGAAGGAGAAAGGCTATTCCACCTGGATGGATATTTTGAAAGTGGATCACACGCGACATACTGGATGTATGCGCCAGAGCCGAGCTATGACGAGGTGCGTAGTCGCGTCATAAAAATACTGGAGGCATATAAGCCGGAATCGAAGAACTAAATCGAGCTACAGTTATAAAAAGGCAAGTATTGAATCACATCGGGCGTCTGCCCCACGCTTGAACGATTCGCGGCGCGCCCGCAATCGTCCTGTCATCTGCGGCAAAATCATATAGCTCTTGCACTATATCGGCGACTTCCTCGCGCGTCGCAAGATTATCTTCCAGTAGAGTGTCCGCTATGTTCTCCATTGTGATTGGATTCAGAAGCTTGACTTCGCCGTCCAGCCCCACCGGCTGGACGATTGCCATTTCGACACTTGCGAACCCTCCCGCCTTAAGGAGCAGTGGCAATCTCAACCCGATATTCGGGTCGCCTCCACGCTTTCGCACTGTCGTACAGTAAAGCTCGTGGTAGCGATTAAAAGCTTGTGATTCGGGAAAGACGAAATGGCCGCTGAAATCTATGTCTTCAGTAATTAATAATCCGCCCGGTTTCAGAAGCTGATAAAGAGTGCCGATTACGCTGGCGGGGTCTTGCAAGTGTGTCAGAAGAAATCGCGCATAAACAACATCGAACTCACACTCGGCAGAGCAATTTTGTACATCGAACAATCGGAACTCGACATTGCCAATCGCAAGACCTTCCGCGTCTTGGCGTGCGAGATCAACCTTAGTCTGATCCAGGTCTGCGCCAACCACTTTTCCACTTGAGCCGACACGTCGCGACAACTCCAGGGTTACATCTCCGCTCCCGCAACCAACGTCAATGCAAATCATTCCTTCTGCAACACCGGCTCGTTCAAACAGCAAACAGGTGTTTGGGTGCATTATCTTGGAGACAAGTTTCAGGCGTTCCCTTCCTTTGATGCCGCCTCGAATTACATAATGCTGCAGATCACCCATATTTCCCCTTAAGGCCGCCAGTGGTTGTTCTATTCGCTTGTCAGCGGAATCATGGTCTCTGATTTGACTCGTCTGATTACAAGGCTCGATTTATAACGCCTGATGTTCGGATTTTCCATAAAGAGCTTGCGTGACAGCGCTTCATATTCCGGCATATCCTTCGCCGAAATCAGAACGATGAAATCGAATTCTCCCATCACGTCATAGCACTGCATTACTTCGGGCGTGCCGAGCATTAACTTCTTGAACTCCGATAATGCCAGCGAAAGCGGACGGTCTTTTTCAATTATCACTCCGACAATCGCGGTTAAACTTCGCCCAACCGCTTCCGGCGAAACGATGGCCACCTCGGCTTCGATGATTCTATCTTCACGCAATCGCTTGAGCCTGCGTTGCACGGCTGAAGAAGAGAGGCCCACTTGATCGGCAATTTTTTCCGTCGAAAGGCGATTGTCTTGCTGGATGATAAGGCGTTCAAATCCGGTGATAAAAAATTTGCCGCTTACCTGATGCAGGGCAACGGAGGCAACAAGGTCGCGGTCTTTCCAGAATTAAACATGGTGGTTGTCATCACGACGACAAACTTCAACGTTCGCGGAGCGCACGATTTATCGGATCGCTTATTGTCCGAGTATATTCTTGCAGCAGTCGTTTGATACGGATGTTACTCGGCGGGTTTCATGGCTTCCGCGTAAACAGAGATGGCGTAGCTCATCTCTTCGTCTATGTAGAGGTCAATCAAACGCGCGGCAGACAGGTAAGCTTCAATCGTCAAATCTTGAGCGCCGCTCGTTAGCCTTTCAGCTATATGGTCAATCAATGTCCGTCTGAGCAGGGACAGTTCGCGCACAATCTCTCGCCCGCGATAACCCTGCCGGAAGCGAACGTAAGCGTGGACGCGCGCTTCCCGCGTGTTGGTGAGTGTCGGGGGTTCATTTGAGCGAAGGAGGCTGCAAATCTCTGCTATGACGGACGGAATATGATCGCGTAATCCGGTTTCCGAAAGCTCCGCGTCCGATTGAATGCGAGGCTCCTGGCGCACCGCTTCTATCCAGGCTGATATAATCTCGTCTTTGCGCGTTTCGATATAGTCAGCTAAATCGACGTGGGCCATAAATCGTAAATCATTCAGACGCTGCCCATTTTGACGCACTTCATAGGCACGCCTTCCTCTAAAACTTGTTCAAACTCTTTGCCCATAGTCCGTTGCACAAAACTGAGGAACTCGTTGATGTTTCGTATCTGTTCATCTCCGAATCCCAAGCTCTTCAGCAAATCATCGTTGCCGCGAAATGTAAGCGGATATGGTACGATTTGAAAATCCAGCTTGAGCGTGTCGTGCAGCTTCAGTATCACGTCATACAGGTCTTTCAACACTGTGAAAGATGAGATCAAGCAATTGTATTCCCCTCGGCCTGCTCGGGTTAAAAGGTACAAGTAATCCGCGTTATAATTTTCAACGAATCGGTTGAATTCATTTTGCTGTAGCATTAAGCCAGTAACCCTTCGTCCGTTTTTTCCCACAAGTCCCACGACGATGAAGGAGTTTACAGCATTCGCTCTTTCAAAGTAGCTACATATTGGGCCAGTATCGCTGTTGTGTCAAGACCGGCTCAAGTCTACAATCAAAGGCCGGAAACCGCCTCTGTGCTTGCACGGAGATGCGCTGGTAGCGCATTATTGCTCAATCAATTGGCGAGCAACGAGAAGAGGAGATTTAAGGATGTCCAGAGAACGTAAACCATTTACGGAAGTAAGCACGAAGGCGAACGACGTGCGCCGAATGAGCAAAGCTGCGGAGATAGTCGCGTTGCTCGAAAAACATCGCGGCGAGCGACACGCCATAGTCATGCAGGATTATCCTGACCCTGACGCCATCTCTTCGGCGTGGGCGCACAAGTTGATTGCTGCCAGATACGGCATCGAAGCAGACATAATGTACGAAGGCCGCATCAGCCATCAGGAAAATCTCGCGCTCGTTCAATTAACAGACCTTGATCTTGTGCGCTACAACGAAGGCGACGACCTGTCACAGTACAAAGGAACAATCTTCGTTGATAATCAAGGCACGACATCCGCTCTCACAGACCGATTTGAAGCCGCAGGCGTCAAACCCCTGCTCATCGTAGATCATCACGAGCGACAAGACCGAATTGAAGCCGAACTCACAGACATAAGAAAGATCGGCGCGACCGCTACAATCTACACTCAGTACATACGCGAAGGCTTGCTCGAATTAAACAAAAGCGACATACAACACGTGCGGCTGGCAACGGCGCTGATGCACGGCATACGCAGCGAGACTTCGGGATTGATTCGAGGGCGCGAGGAAGAGATGGAAGCGGCGACTTTTTTAACGCGCTTCACGGACTTTTCGATGCTCGAAGACATACTGTCGGTCAAACGCTCTAAGCAGGTGATGGATGTGATTCGCCAGGCGCTCGAAAACCGCGAGATACGCGAGAGCTATTCAATTTCAGGCGTCGGGTTCCTGCGCATGGAAGACCGTGATTCCATTCCGCAAGCGGCTGATTTCCTGCTGACCGAAGAGAACATTCACACGGCGATTGTCTACGGCATAATCGTCAAAGGCGACCGCGAAATGGTTGTGGGTTCGATGCGCACTACAAAAGTCACGCTCAACCCCGACGAGTTTTTGAAAGAAGCGCTCGGCGCTACGGAAGCGGGAAGATATTACGGCGGAGGCCGTCGCGGCGCAGGCGGGTTCGAGATACCGATCGGTTTCCTTGCAGCGATAAAAGATGACGAGCTTGTGCGAATGAAGTGGCGGCTTTACGACGAGTTGATTAAGAAGAAGCTGTTGGCAAAGATTGGCTTTCAATCGCCAGTCATCAGAAGCGAACCCGCGCGCAACGACACAGGCTCGCTCCCAAATCACTCTTTGCGCGTCGAAGAAGTCTAACGATTGCAGAATGCGGATTTCAAATTAGCGCTCTCGCAATTTGAGATTTACAGGTCAATCAACTGAAACTCGCATTCTGTTATCGGTGCCTGCGGTGATTTCTCTTCTTGTGGCGATAGACCAGATATCCTGTTCCTGCGCCCGCGCCCGCGCCGATCAAAGCGCCCTTCTTCCCGCCGATCAAAGCGCCGCCCACTGCTCCGATAGCCGTACCGACCGCGATGTTCTTAGTCTTGCTTGGCCGCTTATGATACCTGTAACGGCGTCGCTGGCCGTATATATCCGGCACAATCGTCAACACCATAAATACGAGGGCCAGAAGTATCGCAATAATGTTCTTCTTTTTAACAGTCTGTATCATTTTCACTCCTCCAATCCTAAATATAGTGCTCATCAGTAAGTGGTTACAAATATCGTTCCACAACCGTTGCCACACAAAAGACAATGTTGTTGCAAAGCTGCGCGCAAGCTAGTAGCATAGCTGTCATAATCCGAGCGTGGGGGGAGCATAATGTCGCAATACATCAATCGTCGCCGGTTCCTCAAAGAGATCAGCCTGAGCGCTGCCGCGCTTGCCTTGATGCCCCACATCGCCAGAGCAGAGAAGCGCGGCGGAATCAGATTGATGGGCGAGCCTAAAAATATCGTCGTTCTCGGCGCAGGGCTTGCCGGGCTTGCCGCCGGATATGAACTCAAGCAAGCCGGTCACAAAGTCACGATTCTCGAATCACGCAAATTTGCAGGAGGCCGTTTGCAAACTTTGAGGGGTTTTTCTGACGGCCAGTACGCCGAAGCAGGCCCGCTCAGTTTCCCCCGCGAGCACGAATTCACATTCGGTTACGCTGATGATTTCAACTTGCCGCTTCGCCCCGCCAACGGGTTCGGGCTTGAGACGATGGCTCACATTCGCGGCAGCCGTTTCCGCATAAATCTGGCAGGCAACGCCAATATTCCTTTCTCTTTGAAATCGAGCGAGCGCTCGGCAGGCATCTTCGGTCTGATTCCTTTTTACCTCGAAGACTACATAAAAAAGGTTGGCAATCCCAGACATGCCGATTGGCCGCCGAATGAGTTGAAAGAGATTGATAACATTTCTCTGAAACAGTTGCTCGAAAATCTCGGCGCATCAGACGGCGCAATAGACATCATCGCAGCTTCGCAACTTGGCATACTAGGATTCGGGCTTGATTCCTTTTCGGCGATGGACGGAGTGGTAACAGAAGCCATTGCGCCCAGCACTATCAATTACGAGATCGCGGGCGGCAATGACCTGCTCGCGTCAGCATTGAAAAAGAAAGTTAAGAAGCTGTTCAAGAAACAATCTACAGTGCTGCGCATCGAGCAGAACGAAACGAGCGTGACCGTCACTTACCAGACCAAGGAAGGCGTTGAAACCATCACGGCTGATCGTTGCATCTGCGCGTTGCCCTTCCCTGTTTTGAAAAACATCGAAGTTGCGCCAGCGTTCTCCGCAGAGAAACAACAAGCGATAAATGAATTGAAGCTCACGCCCGTCACGCGCACGTTTCAGCAATTCCGCACGCGCGTGTGGGAACTGGATCGCTTGAGCGGTTACGGCATCACGGACCTTGAGATTCAAAACACCTATTCGCCCACAACGACTCAAACGGGGCGGCGCGGCATTCTCGTTTCTTACACGGGAGGACAGCGCGCGCTCGATATGAGCGAGATGAGCGAACAGGATCGCCAGGACTTCGTGCTTCGCAAGATGGGAAACCTTTTCAGCAATCTGAATTCTCAGTACGAATCGGGAACCAGTTACATCTGGCACGAAGACTCGCGAGCGCTGGGCGCATTCACTTACTTCGGGCCGGGACAGATGGCCCAGCTTCTCCCTGTGGCCCAGCGACCAGAAGGCCGCATACACTTCGCAGGCGAGCATACTTCCAGCATGGCATGGATGGATGAACGGCGCGTTGGAGTCAGGCAATCGCGCAGCCGATGAGGTCAACGCCGCCGAAGCCGCCCAAGCGATAAACATCCGATCATAAAGGTTGTTTCAGAAATAAGCTCCGTAGGAGCGACCTGTCGATAGTATCAATCGAACAAGTAATGTGTAGCTCCGTAGGGGCGACCTGTTGATTAATAGGTCGCCCCTACGGAGCTACAGAAAATGTTCTGGATGCTTTAACTATAGACAGGTTGTCCCTAACGGGACGGCTAAAACTGCGTCTTACGAATAAGCGCACCGAGTTGATGCCCTTATCGCCGCGACTTCTTCACTTACAACTGCTATTACACACAAACGCCGCGCCGGGCGCTTCACCGGGATTGGTAACCACTACAGGGCCGGGCAAGTTTTTGCACACTTTTTTCTTTCCAGTAATTCTTGTGAAAGCGTTACTGGTCGCATCGAAATCTTTGAGCTTCGTCTTCTTCAGTGCGACACCGCCCACTGTTACGGTTGCCCCCTCTTTGAAAAATCTGCCTCTTAAGGTTAGGGTGAATACGCCTGACGGGTCGCGTTCAACAGAGCAACTCGTGACTTCGGTCTTTATATCATCTGGAGCATTGCCCGGATCAGGGCCGCTGTTAGCTGGCGCGTTGCAAGTGACGGTGACCATTACGCCCTGCTCGTTTCCAAGCGAACAATTCGCTTGAGCGCCCTGTGGCAACGCGGTCAGATTTCGGCTCGTTCCGTTAGGCCCGCTCGCAAAGATCAAGAATGTTCTTCCGGCATTGGCCGCGCCAAAATCGAATAGCGCATCAATCAAGTTAGTGTTCAATATCACAAAGTTTTTAGCTTGAATGATGTGGCTCGGATTGCCTCGCTCGACGGCAAAAACAGAAGTCACATTGGGCTTGCCGTCTGCCAGTAAAAAACACGAGCCGGGGATGACAAGATTCTGCGCCACGGAGCAATCACCGTTAGACGGTGAAGCGGAAACCACGACGGGCGCTCTTATGCCCAGATCAATCTGGCAGGTTTGCGTCTGTGTGAACGTGCCGAACGAGTTATCGTCGCCGTCCGTAACAGTGCGGCTCAAGATTATATTCGCTACACCGCCGCAGCAAGCGAGCGGGAAAGCTGTGCCGGGCAGTTGAGGCGGCAACGCCGGAATCGTAGCTTGCAACAATAGCCTGTTTACGATGGTGATGTTCTTGAGCGGGATGATCAACTCGGGCACGCCATCGGCGTTTCCGTCACAGACTATTTCTATCTTTGTGGGCGTGAACCCGCAGCCTACGAAATCAAGCGTCACATCGCACAGCGCGTTGATTATTCCGATGGTCGAATGAAATTCAACCTCCGGCTGATTCGGGGCAACTGTGACAACAGGCTCGCTCAAGATAATAGGACAGGACGCTTGCGGCTCGGCGGCAGATGTCGTTGAACTAATCTCTTTAGAATAATTGCTGGCGTGCGCAATTGGCGCTGCCGCTACAATCAAAAAAACTATTATCAATATTGATCTTCTCATCTCGGCTACCCTTACCCCATGCAAATAATCGAATGTATGAAATTGCCCGTGCGGAATGCAATTTCATATTGACCCGAAAGTCCAAATAGCGCAAGCGTTTTGAGCTTTCGCGCGCTTGTTAGCACATAGAACGCTATGTTATAAGCTATTGCTTATTTATCGCGCTCAACTGGCGGCAACCGAGGCGCGGCGGAGATCATCAATCAGCCTAAACGGATCTGCTTGTAAAGTTAAATGCTAAAGTTCGTCCTTCTCAAACAAATCACAAAACCGGTAACGGCGTCGCTCGCATTCATTCAAGGAGCGGCGTCTGCCGCGTGGACGTTTCCGAGCGTGCTCGGTTCGGCCATGATCATAGCGTGGGCAGCCGAAGCCGCGCAGTTCCTGTTCTCGCAAGGGCTCGCGCTCGCCATACTCGCATGGCTTCAGACTTTGCCTGAGTTCGCAGTCGAAGCGGTCATCGCATGGCAAGCCGGTCAGACGATGCGCTACAGCACGGACCCGTATGAAGTGCAGCACGCGACGGCGCTGATGACGGCGAATTTCACGGGGAGCTTGCGCCTGCTTGTCGGCCTCGGATGGCCGATGATCTATGCTACTGCGGCAATATTTTATCGCAGGAAAAACAAGAAGCGGCTCAAAGAGATCAAGCTCGAAAACGAGCACGCGGTCGAGGTCGTCTTTCTGCTGATCTCAATCGCTTATTTCTTTATCGTGTGGTTCAAGGGCACGCTCAACTGGGTAGACACTGTGCTGCTTTCGATCATCTATTTCGTCTATCTATTTTTCCTCAACAAGATTCCGCCGCAGAGTGAAGAGAAGATCGAAGATCTCGACCGCATACCGCGTTTCATACTCCGCCAACGTCGCCCGCTGCGCAATGCGATGATTGCAGGTCTGTTTATCAGCGGCGGAATGATCCTCTACTTCGCAGCGCATCCCTTTCTTGAAAGCCTGAAAGCGATTGCCGTAGGCTTAGGAATCTCGACGTTCGTCTTCGTGCAGTGGGTCGCGCCGTTTCTGTCGGAGTTTCCTGAAAAAGTCTCCGCCTTCAACTGGGCGCGTCGCGTGACGACGGCTCCGCTGGCGCTGATGAACATGGTCAGCTCGAACATAAACCAGTGGACGATGCTCGCGGCGATGCTGCCGATTGCTTACGCGCTGGCGCTGGGGCATCTGGGCACGATTGATTTTGACCAGCATCAGGAATTAGAGATACTGATGACCATCGGGCAATCGCTGCTGGGCGCGATGCTGCTTGCAAACATGAAATTCGCATGGTGGGAAGCCGCGGTGTTATTTGGGTTATGGGCTGCTCAGTTCGCGCTTTCCGGTTTCGAGAAACCGCTGCCAACTGCCGATGATGTAGTAGCCCATAACAGTCTGGCCGAGTGGCTGGCCGGAGGGCTTTCGATCAGCGTTGATTTCATAGAGTCATTCGCGCGGCGCGGGAAAGAAGTTATAACAGCTTTATACTTCGCCTGGACTGCCGCCATTATCGTGTCAGCAATAAAACGCCGCAGCGTCTTTGAAGTATTCGCAGTCTTTCCCAAGCTGATGCGAGAACACTGGTGAAGTGAAATGATGAATGATGAACGATGAATGATGAACAAGATTTCTTCTTTCCATGCTCATCATTCATCGTTCATCATTCATCATTGAGTCGGAGGTAAGCCATGCACATTCAAATAATTCTCGCGCCCGTAGACTTCAGCGAAAACTCTCAGGTCGCTTTTGAGACAGCTTACGATCTTGCGCTCCAGCTTGGAGCAAAGCTCTACGTGTTGCATGTTCAGGACGAGAGCACTCTGAGGATAGCTATCAAAGAAGAATTGCTCGGTCAGTGCTCCACTGATGAAGAGTTGCAGGCAGCAGTCGAACGGTTGACGGAAGAGCGATCTTCTAAAATGTTTTCAAGCGTAGACATATCGAAAGTCGCAATCGAACACATAACGCGGCGCGGCGATTCCGATAGAGAGATAGTCGCTTACGCGCAAGAAATCGAAGCCGACCTGATAGTGATAGGCAGGCGCGGCACAGGCATTATCAGCGCCATGCTTGGAACAGTGACCGAATCGGTAATCAGGAAATCGCCCTGCCCCGTTCTCGTCGTCAGACTCGAACATAAAAACAGCAATAAATGACCGGTGACAGGCGATACATTACCCGAATCCTGCCAGCTTCCAGCCTCTAAGCTCAAATCTCTATTCTCTATTCTCTGGATTTGTCGCGAGTTTGTTGTAGAATATAGCATCTACATCAAGCAGGAGAGGACATCGAGGGACCCCACCGGAGGATTTAGAATGAAAAGAATCGTCGTTGTCGCGGTGATGATTGCCTTTGTTACACTTGCCGCTTGCAAGCCGAGCGCACCGAGCGTAACTACGGAAGGGCCGAATCCGCCCTTCAAAGGTGATTTGCCGCAGGACGCTTATATCTTTCAAGGTGAACCTGGCATATATGGCGGTCAACTAGTTCTCGAACTCAAAAACGATCCGAGGACTTTCAACATAATTCTCGCCTCCGATGAAAACACGGCTTTTCTACTCCAATATCACGTCAATCGCTGGTTGATTGATTATCGCAATGGCGATGATCCGCCCGATTACGATTCCGGTTTGTGCACTAAATGGGAGACATCTTCTGACGCCAAACAGTGGACGTTTCATTTGCGGCGTGGCGTCCGGTGGTCTGACGGCGAGCCTTTCAACGCCGATGACCTCATGTTCACATACGATGTCATGCTTGACGAAAAAGTAGAGACCGCATCGCGCGACGTGTTCAAAGAAGGCACGGACGCCGCCGGAAAGCCTCTCTACCCCAAGCTTGAAAAGATAGATGATTACACCGTGCGCTTCACCTTGAATAACGGCAGCGCAATGTTTTTGGATCAAATCGTCAACTTCTTTCCAATCCCTAAGCACAAATGGGAACAGGTCTGGCGCGAAGGCAAATTCAACCAGGCGATGCAGCTTGGCGATAACCTCGAAGACGTTGTTTCGCTCGGCCCGTTTCGCATCATAGAATACGTCTCAGGCCAGCGTGTTGTGCTCGAACGCAATCCGTATTTTTGGAAAGTGGACAAAAAAGGGCAACGGCTTCCTTATCTCAACCGCGTAGTTTTCGTCACGGCAAAAGACTTCAACACAGTCCAGGCGAAGTTCCAGGCCGGTGAGCTTGACATCATGTCCCGCGTGCGAGCCGAAGATTATGCCCAGGTCAAGAAGATGGAGAGTCCCGATATCGTGGTCCAGGACATCGGCACAGTGCTCGATACTCAATGGCTCGTGCTCAACCAGAATAACTCGACCAATCGCGCGACCGGCAAACCTTACGTCGAGCCGTGGAAGCAGCGATTGTTCCGAGACCAGAAATTCCGGCAGGCCGTCTCTTATGCGATTGATCGCGAAGGTTTGGTAAACACCGTCTACGTGGGGCGCGCCGTGCCGCTGTATTCATTCGTCAGCCCAGCCGACAAATTCTGGCACACGGATGACGTCATGAAGTATCCGCACGATACGGAGCGCGCGCGCCAGATGCTGGCAGAGCTTGGATTGAAAGACACAAACGGCGACGGCATACTCGAAGACGCGGAAGGCCACGCTTTAGAATTCACCGTTCATACGAATTCTGAAAATTCGCAGCGCATCCGCTCCGTAGCTTTTATAACCAGGAACCTGCAAGACGTCGGCATCAAAATCAACTCGTCGCCGATCTCGCTTAATATGCTGGTTCAACTGCAGCAATCAACATTCAACTTCGACGGTCTGCTGCTCGGCTGGGGAACAGCCGTGCCGCCCGGCCCCACCAACACGAAGAACATAATGTTATCGTCGAGCCTGAACCACGCTTGCTTTGCGGGCCAGACGAAGCCGTCTACCGAATGGGAAGCCCGCATAGATGAGTTGGTGCACGAGATTGACGCGTCGCTTGACGTCGAGGTTCGCAAGCAGAAGTACGCAGAGATTCAGCGCATCTGGTCTGAGCAACTGCCTGAGATCAATTTAGTCGCTCAGAAGGAAGCCATCGCTTACAAAAACATATTCGGCAACCTGCTTCCATCGCCTATGCCTCCGCGTGTGACCTGGAACGTGGAAGAGATTTACATCAAGCAGAAATAAGAGGCCAGAGGTTAGAGGTCAATACAGGTCTTCTCACTAACCTCTAACCTCTGATCTCTGATTAACGATGAGAACTTTCCTGATAAGACGGATGCTGGCAGCGATACTGCTCATCATCTTTGTCACATTCATCACGAAAGCCATGCTCGTGCTTTCGCCCGGCAACTACCTCGACGAACTCAGGGCCAGTCAAAGAGTCCCGGTTGAGTACATAGCTCAAATGGAGCAGAAGTATCACCTCGATAGCAAAAACGTTTTCGAGCGATACTGGTATTGGGTCTGGCCTGCCGCGCGTGGCGATTTCGGCAACTCGTATAATAAAGCAGCGCCCGTCACGTCGCTTATAGGCGAGCGAGTATTCAACACCGTCTTGCTGACAGGCTGTGCGCTTATTTTTTCGTGGGCATTTGCGATCCCGCTCGGCGTGCTTGCGGCTGTCTATCGCAATCGCTGGATAGACAAGTTGTGCGGGTTCATTTCGTTTTTCGGCCTTTCAATCCCAAGCGTCTTCTTTTCGCTGTTGATGGTGCTGTTCGCAGCAAAGACAAAGCTCTTTCCTGTAGACAGTGTCCATAATCAGGTGATGTGGCATGTAATGAGTCCATGGGAAAAGGTCATTGATACATTGCATCATCTCGTGCTGCCGACCATCGTGTTAGGCACAATCGGGCTTGCGCAGTATATGCGACAGATGCGCAGCGAAATGATCGAGACGCTTTCGCAAGACTACATCCGCACTGCGCGGGCAAAGGGGTTGAGCCGCTGGCGCGTGGTCTACAGTCACGCGCTTCCAAATGCGATCAATCCGCTAATCACTCTTTTCGGTTTTTCACTGGCACTCCTGCTCGGCGGCGCGCTGCTTGTAGAACACGTCTTCTCGTGGCCCGGACTCGGCACTCTAATTTACGAATCACTAAGAGACAAAGACGAGCCTCTGGTGATGGCTGCCGTGACGATGCTCGTGTTGATGCTGGTAATCGGAAACCTGATAGCAGATTTGCTGCTCGCATTCATTGACCCGCGAATAAGAATGGAATGATCCTTTATGCCCGAACGCCTCAAAGAAAATAGCAGCGCAAGCGTGAGCGCACCTGATTACAGCAGAAGTCAGGCTGTAGCCGTCCCGCCCGCGCCGCCGATTGAAATTGAAGACGAAGACAAGATTCAGTCCGTGCGCGCTCGCGGGTTGTCGCCTTCCAGAATGATCTGGAAGAAGCTGCGCCGCAACCGGGTTGCTATGTTCGGGCTTTATACGATCCTGGTGTTATACGCGTCAGCCATACTTGCTGGCTTTCTCGCGCCGTACAAATACGACAATGCCGCGCACGACTTTCCTTTTTATCCCCCGATGATAACGCGCATTCACCTGTTCGACGAGCAGGGCAACTTCACTCGCCCTTTCGTCTACGGCATCATTCCTGACGACCCCACGCTTGCGACTTATCACGACGATGTGGAGAAGAAATATCCGTTGCGCTTCTTCGTTCGCGGCGAAAGCTATCACATACTCTGGATAATACGTTCGGACATTCACCTGTTCGGCGTAGACGAGCCGGGGCGCATTTTCCTGTTCGGCTCGGACGTAGTTGGGCAGGACATTTTCTCGCGCATTCTTTACGGCGCGCAGGTGTCGTTGTCAATCGGCATAGTGGGAATTATTATCTCGACCATAATCGGCCTGATAGTCGGCGCAGTGGCAGGTTACTTCGGCGGCGTGACCGACTTCATGCTGATGCGAATGGTCGAAGCGGTGCTCGCCGTTCCGAGCCTTTATTTCATCTTGATAATGCGCCAGATGTTCGGCACGTCTCTGAGTTCAGCAGAGATTTATCTGATCATAATAGTTATCTTTGTATTCATCGGTTGGGCTACGGAAGCGCGTGTGATTCGCGGAATGGTTCTCTCTTTGAAAGAGCAGGAGTACGTCATAGCAGCGCGCGCGCTCGGTTATACCAACACGCGAATCATACTCCGCCATATACTGCCGAACACTTTTTCCTTTGTGATTGTGACGGCGACGCTCACGGTTCCGTTTTACATCCTCGGCGAAGTGGCGCTTTCATTCCTCGGCGTAGGCATACAGGAGCCTGAAGCGAGTTGGGGTAATATGTTGAGCGCGGCTCAGACAAATCGTTACCTTTATGATTTCCCGTGGATGCTGATTCCGGGCGTGTTTATTTTCCTCGCGGTGATGGCGTGGAATTTTTTAGGCGACGGATTGCGCGACGCCGCCGACCCGCGAACGTTGAGTTGATAGCTGACTACTGCCCTATGCAAGAACGAAAAATAACAATAACGAATCGGCTTGGCCTGCACGCGCGAGCTTCTGCGCGGCTCGTCCGGCGCGCGACACAGTTCACAAGCCAGATAGATATAGTGCGCGAAGATACAGAGCAAAAGGCCGACGGCAAATCAATCTTGAGCGTGCTGTTGCTTGCAGCATCACGCGGCACGCGGCTTATAATCAGAACTGTGGGTAATGATGAAGAGCGGGCAGCGGACTCGCTAGTCGAATTGATAGAGCAGAAGTTCGGAGAGGAGATTTCTGATGGCGTCTTCTAGCGCCACGCGCGCGCGCGACGTGAGGTTGCGGGGCGTAGCCGCGTCCGCAGGCATCGCGGTGGGGCGTGCGCTCCGCCTCGACGAGCGCGGGCGGCATCAATTCTATTACATAGACGTATCGCCCACGCAGGTCAGGAAGGAGATTCGCCGCCTGCACGGGGCGATTGAAGAGGGTCGCGCGCAGTTGCAGGAGATCAAAACCAGACTCGCGCGCGTGCTTGGATACGAACATTCGTTCATACTCGACGCTCACTTGCTGATGCTCGAAGACAAGAGGTTGCTTGCCGAGCTTGAGCAGGAAATACGCACGCGCCGCGTGAATGCCGAGTGGGCTGTGCGTTCCTCGATTGATCGAATGGCGGAAGCCTATCGTCAGGTCAACGATTCTTACCTGCGCGAACGCACGTCCGACCTTGAAGACGTAGCGACACGACTGCTCACCATTCTTTCGGGACAGGATCAAGTTGATCTATCGAAGATAGGCGAAGACGTGGTGATCGTCGCCAAAGACATATGGCCTTCGACCGTGGCCGAGCTTGATTTCAACCGCGTGCTCGGCTTTGCGACCAACGCGGGCGGCATCACTTCTCACTCTGCAATCATTGCGCGTGCGCTCGGAATACCCGCCGTCGTGGGCCTTCACGACATTACGCGGCACGCAAGGACAGGCAACACAATTATCATTGACGGCTCGGCGGGCGAAGTAATACTCAGACCGGGCAAACCGCTCCAGCGCGAGTATGCGCAAAGGCGAGTGCGCGAAGTCGAACTCCGCTCTCGCAGAGACACAGGAGCATTCGAAGCGGCAGAAACGATAGACGGCACGCAGATTCGCGTGCGCGCCAACGTCGAGCTTCCAACCGAGATAGAATCACTTCAGCTTTTTGGCGCGGAAGGCATAGGGCTTTATCGCTCCGAGTTCATATTTCTGGCGAGGCTGCCTGAGCTTCCGAGCGAAGAAGAGCAGTACATAATTTATCGCAAGCTCGCAGAGGCGACCGGGGAAGCGGGCGCGAGCATCCGTGTTTTTGATCTCGGGGGAGACAAGCTGACGCTCGAAGGGTTTGAAGCAGAAGACAATCCCGCCCTCGGACTTCGCGCAATCAGGTTATCGCTGCGGGCCGAAGATATTTTCCGCACACAGCTTCGCGCGATACTCAGGGCGAATCGGCACGGCAAGCTGCGCGTGGTGCTGCCGCTCATCAGCACGATTACAGAGTTGCGCGAGGCGAAGCGCATCATCACAGAAGTGAAGCACGAGATGGCGGAAGCGGGCGTGGAGCACAACGCGAGCCTGCCGCTCGGGGTGATGATAGAAGTTCCCGCAGCCGCATTAATGGCCGACCTGTTCGCGCGCGAAGCCGATTTTTTGAGCATAGGCACGAACGACCTGATTCAATATATCCTGGCCGTTGATCGTGCGAACGAAAACGTCGCGCATCTTTATCAACCGCTGAACCCGGCTATCTTGAGAACCATAGCGCATTTAGTTCGCGCGGCTGAAACCGCACAGGTGCCGCTTGAGTTGTGCGGCGAGATGGCTGCCGACCCCGTACAGGCCATCGCTTTGATCGGACTCGGCATTCGCACTCTGAGTCTCGTCCCCGCTTCGATACCGCTCGTGAAAAATGCCGTGCGGTCAGTCGAGCTTGAGCGAGTCAAATCTCTGATGAAAGAGGCGATGAAACTTGCATCATCGGCTGAAGTCGAAGAGTTGCTTGCGCGCGAGCTTCCGCGACAGGCCCCGCGATTTTTCGCCGCATGGGCTTCGCAAGGCGAGGCCACGAATTAGCGCGGGCGTTCGCGCCAGAAATTTATTGTGTGATAGTATCTCGCCAGACACATCCGCCCGGTTGATAGTGGAGGCCAGTTTTACATGTCCGTAGCAACAACAGATTACCTTGCAGCCATCGCGCACCTGCCCGCAGGGGCCGCGCTCCGAATGGATGACGTGACATGGGAAGAATACGAACAACTGCTGGCCGATTTAGGCGACGGCTATGCCGTGCGAATCTTCTACGATCAGGGAAGGATGGAAATCGTGGCTCCAACTTCTATTCACGAAAGACCAAAATCCATAATTCATCACTTATTGATAGTCCTGAGCGACGAGCTTGATATTGATGTCGAAGGTTTCGGCTCGACCACTTTCAGGGAAAAGCTGAAGGCCAAAGGCGCAGAGCCGGATGATTGCTTTTATGTGCAGAATGCATCGGCTGTTATCGGCAAAGAAGAAGAGATAGACTTGAGGTATGATCCGCCGCCCGACCTAGTCGTAGAAGTTGATCGCACGAGCGCATCGTTGAACAAATTTAATATCTATTCGGCATTGGGCGTGCCCGAAATCTGGCGAATTAAAGGGGGCTCGCTCGAAATTCACCTGCTGGTCGAAAACAACTACGAGCAGTCACCAACCAGTCGCGCCTTCCCTTCTCTCTCTGCACAGACGCTTATGGAATTCATGGCGAAAGGACTTGTTGAAGGAGAAAGAAAGACCGCTCGCGCTTTTCGCGACTGGGTACGCGAGCAGTATCGTTAAGGCTTGTTGATCACAAGCTTGACCACCTTTGACCGTGAAGCGACAAACAGTTCGTTCTTATCGTTGAACACCATTCCTGATGCCACGCCGCCAGCTTTGAACTGATCTATGTACCTGCCATTCACATCGAAGACCTGAACGCGATTGATGTCGCTCACATACACGCGGCCTTGACCGTCTACTGCGATAGCATCGGGCGCTCTGAACTGGCCGGCTTGATCACCTGAGCCTCCGAACTTGTTTACGAATTTGCCTTCGGGTGTGAACTTGAAGACAGCGTTGTTGAATGTTCCCAGCGCGTAGATGTTCCCAAGTCCGTCTACAGCCACGCGAGTTTCCAGTTCGGCGCTGTCCGTTTGCTGACTGATTGCATCGCGAATAGTCCGAACAGTGCGTCCGCTCGCGTCGAATCGCACGATATTATCGCCTCTGGTCCCGTAAGAGATACCATTCATCACGCGAAACCATGAAGTAACCAGCCCGCCGTCTGCCGTCACCGCAACATCGTCAAAGCCACGCCCTTCGGGGAATTGCAATTGCCCTATCATCTTGCCGGTCGCGCCTTCGTAACGCGAGATGATACCGCGCTGCGCTACGTAAAGAGTGCCTTTGCGGTCAGCCGCCATTCCGCGCAGAGGCATCTTGGTATCGGCCATCCACTGATTGACGAATTTGCCTTCCGAGTCAAAGACCTGTATGCGCCCGTTACCATACTCTCCCACATAGATGTTGCCCGCGCCGTCAACCGCGATGCTGCGCGCATCCGTAAACAAACCCGGCCCTATGCCTTCGCTCCCGAACGTCATCACGATGCTTGCAAAACCGGGAGGTTGCTCAGGCTTGGGCGGCGTTGGCGCTGGCGTTGGGGTCTGAGAGATTTGAGGCGGTTGAGGGATATTAACCACAAACGGCGGCGGCGTAGGTTTAGCCCGCGACAGTATCACGGCAAGCACGATTCCGAATATGATCAAGCCGACCGAGACAAGTATGATTATCGGCAACGCTTTTGGCAGGCCGTGCGAGGGGTGAATATTTATATGTAGAAGATTGGCCGTGTGCGCGCGCAATTCCTTCGGCACGATTACCGAATTCAAACAGAAAGGGCAGCGGACAGTCTTGTCCGGGCCGCCTTTGTATTCAAGCGGCCCGCCGCATGCAGGACAATCGAAAGTCTCTATCATCGGGCTATGTTGCTTGAAAGAACTGCGCCTGTTGCTACGGGCGCATCTATGAGTTGCAGATAGTTTTGAAGTCAGTCCTCTTCTTCGGGCTAGGCAACTGACTCTAAATGTCTTTCGTTTTGTATAGTCACTATCGGGCTGGGATTTACCTGCGGAACAGGAAGCCCTTGCTCCTGCATTAAAGCAAGATGTTCCTCCATTCCCCATCTCGCTTTGTATAAGCAGTCTTCAATTGAGTGTCCCACGCCTGTGAAACCCTCAAGGTCGGGCGAATAGAAGCCAAAAAAGTTCGGGTCTTCCGTCGCTTCGATAATGAGCGAATATTTCAAATCAATCATAGCCAAGGTCAATCCTTTTCTTTTATACCGGCGGCTTTAAGCATAGCATGACAAGTGCCGGTTGGAATCTCCTTTGAACCATGATAATCAACGCGGATCAGTTTTTCGTGGCCCGGCTTGCCATAATAACGGATTGAGCCTTTCTCTTTTATAAGCTGAAAGCCGTTCTTTTCCAGTAGGCGAACCATCTCACTGAATTTCATCTGTTCTCTGTTTCCAGCTTTTCGCCGAGCGTTCGTGTGACAGCATCAACGGCTACGTCTTCCGACTGGCGAGTCGCGCGCGTCATCAACTCGACCTTGCCTTCTTTGATTTTCTTGCCGACGGTCAAGCGATAAGGCACGCCTATCAAATCCGCATCGTTGAATTTCACGCCCGCGCGCTCGTCGCGGTCATCAAGCAAAGCTTCGATGCCTGCCGCTTCAAGCTCGTCGTAGATTTTCTCCGCCGTGCTCATCAACACCTCATCTTTGATATTGACCGGCGTGATGATTACGTGGAACGGCGCAATCGAGGCGGGCCAGATGATGCCCGCTTCGTCGTTGGACAGTTCAACGACTGCGGCCATAGTGCGCTCGACGCCTATGCCGTAGCTTCCCATCACTATGGGCACGCTGCTACCGTCTGCGGTCAAGACATTCGCGCCCATGCTGGCGGAATACTTCGTGCCCAGCTTGAAGATGTGGCCTATCTCGACCGCTTTGAAAACGTCGAGCACGCCTTCGCAATTCGAGCAGCCTTCGCCCGTTTTCACTGTGCGAAGACTGGCCCATTTGTCAGCCTTGATGTCCCGCTCGATATTGACGCCACGCAGGTGGTGGTCGTCTTTGTTAGCGCCTGTAGTCAGGTTGCGCCGCCCGCGCAATGCTTCGTCAACAACGATCTGAGTTATTTTCGGATGCGTCGCGCGGGTGACGCCAACAGCGCCGAGCGAGCCAGCCGATGCGCCAAGCGCTTCGCGTATCTCTTCCGCTTGCGCAGGTCTCACCTTCAATGCGCCCGTCGCGTCCTGTAACTTGGTTTCGTTCAACTCGTGGTCGCCGCGCATCAATACAAGCGCGAGACGGTCGTCCAGCAAATAAACCAGAGTTTTGATTTGACGATCAGCCGCAGCCCCGCCCGGAAATGTCTTAAGGTCTTCGATGGTTCGCACGCCCGGCGTCGGGAACTCTTCGGGCGCGCGTGGGCCTTCTTCATCATTCGATGGCTCAAGCCTCGACGTGGCTTTTTCGACGTTCGCCGCATAGCCGCACTTTTCACAAACGACTATAAGGTCTTCTCCCGCGTTCGTGCGGGCCATGAACTCGGTTGACTGGCTTCCGCCCATTGCGCCGGAGCTTGCTTCGACAGCAGTGTACTTCAACCCGCAGCGATCAAATATTTTGCAGTAAGCCTCATACTCATCTTGAAACGATTTATCGAGGCCCTCGCGATCAACGTCGAACGAGTAAGCGTCTTTCATCGTGAACTCGCGCACGCGCAGCAATCCCGACTTGGGGCGAGCTTCATCGCGAAACTTGGTTTGGATCTGATACCAGACCTGCGGCAGTTGGCGATAAGAGTTGATCGAGTTGCGCGCGAGTGATGTGAAGACTTCTTCGTGCGTCATCCCCAGACACATCTCTACATTTTTGCGGTCACGCAGCCGGAACATATTATCGCCCATCACTTCCCAACGGCCTGATTCTTTCCACACTTCAGCCGGGTTGAGCGCAGGGAGCAAAAATTCCTGTCCGCCTATTCGGTTCATCTCTTCGCGGATGATCTGCATAACTTTCAGTCGCACGCGTTGCGCAAGCGGCAGCAGCGAATAAACGCCTGCCGTGAGTTGTCGGACGTAGCCCGCGCGCACTAGCAGCCGATGGCTTGTGACTTCCGCATCGGCAGGGTCTTCGCGCAGAGTTGGCAGAAACAGCTTGGACCATCGCATTTACGGTTCTCCTTAAACAAACAATTGTTCAACCATACCGAGACTCAACATGATGACTACAGGTCACGAGATGGAATTACCAAAGCTAACAACCCGAAAAGTTGTATGTCAAGCACTGCGCTTGCAATCCCCTGATGCACTTTGCTACATTCCATAGCTGGGCCACCCAGGACCAGCACCGATATATTGTGCATCATCGCGAAGCTTTACGATGAATGCATATTGATATTATTTACTGATTGAATCGAGGTAGTACGATGCTGGCTGGTGATATTCAAGAGGCCCTTACCTTTGACGACGTTTCACTTGTTCCCGCGCGAAGCGACGTTCTGCCGACTCAGGCGGATACGACGACGCGATTCACGCGCAACATTCCTTTAAACATTCCGATCTCAAGCGCAGCGATGGACACTGTGACCGAATCACATCTCGCCATCGCCATCGCGCAGCAAGGCGGCATAGGCGTTATACACAAAAACCTCTCCATCGAAACGCAACGCGATGAAGTAGACAAGGTGAAGCGCAGCGAGAGCGGGATGATTGTTGACCCTGTGACGATGACGCCTGATCGTCGCATCCACGAAGCGATGGAGATGATGGATCACTATCGCATATCGGGCGTGCCGATAATAGAAAACAACGGCCACCTGGTGGGCATCCTGACGAATCGCGATTTGAGATTCGAGACCCGGCTCGATCTTCCGATCAGCGAAGTGATGACGAAAGAAAATCTCATCACTGTGCCGGTCGGCACCACGCTCAACGAAGCGAAGGCCATACTTCAACGCCATCGCGTCGAAAAGCTGCTCGTGGTTGACGAGAACTATCGCCTCAAAGGTCTCATCACGGTCAAAGATATTCAGAAGGCCATCAAGTACCCGCTCGCCGCGAAAGACGATCTTGGGCGGTTGCGCGTTGCTGCGGCGGTCGGCGCAACGGGCGATTTTTTTGAGCGAGCCGAAGAGCTTGTGCGCGCGCGCGTTGATGCGCTCGTCGTTGACACGGCGCACGGCCACACCGAGAGCGTCATCGCCACAATAAAAAAGATCAAGAGCCGATTCCCTGAGATTGATCTCGTCGCAGGCAACATCGCAACAGCCGAAGCGACAAAGGATTTGATCCTTGCAGGCGTTGATGCGGTTAAAGCAGGAATGGGGCCGGGCTCAATATGCACAACTCGCGTCGTGTCGGGCGCGGGTGTGCCGCAGATCACTGCGATAATGGAATGCGCGAGAGCAGCGCGCGGGTCTGGAGTCCCGGTCATTGCAGACGGCGGCATCAAGTATTCGGGCGACATCGCCAAGGCAATCGCAGCGGGCGCGGATTCTGTGATGATAGGGTCGTTGTTTGCCGGAACGGATGAAAGCCCCGGCGAAATAATCCTCTTTCAAGGCCGCTCGTTCAAATCCTATCGCGGCATGGGTTCCATCTCTGCGATGAAGGAAGGCAGCCGCGACCGCTACGGTCAGGCTGGCGAATCGCAGATGTCAAAGCTCGTGCCCGAAGGCATAGAAGGACGAGTCCCGCACAAAGGCCCGCTCTCGTCGCTCGTTCATCAGTTGGTTGGCGGATTGCGCTCAGGCATGGGCTATTGCGGCTGTCGCACTATACCTGAACTCCACGAGCGCGCACGATTCATTCGCGTCACCTCTGCGGGCTTGCGCGAAAGCCACGTGCACGATGTCATCATCACGAAAGAAGCTCCAAACTATCAGATAGAATAAGAAACGATGAACGATGAATGATGAATAATGAATGAAAGACAGGATTCATCATTCATCATTCATCGTTCATCATTTGATTCAATGCCCTTCGATACAAAAAAAATCTGGGATGCGTGCGGCGAAGCCTTCGACCGTTTCACCACTGCCGGAGATTCTTACTCGGATAACATCGAGCGCCCGGCGATTGAACAATTGATCGGTGAAGTCAATGGCGCACGCGTGCTCGATATAGGGTGCGGGTCTGGAACATATTCAACATGGCTTGCAGAACGCGGCGCGCGAGTCGTTGGAGTGGATCTATCTTCGACGATGATTTCTCTCGCCCGTACTAGAGCGCGCGAGCGCGGCATCGAGTTGGAGCTTTGCGTTGCAGACATATCGAAGCCTTTGCCTTTCGGTGAAGCCGAATTCGATACTGTCTTCACAGCCACCGCATTGCACTACGTTAAGAATCTCGGAAACGCTTTCAAAGAGATTGCAAAGGCGATGAAGACGGAAGCGCAACTGGTCGCAAGCGCGCTGCACCCTATGTCAACGTCGCGCTTCCCTGCAAGCCAATCCGTCGCGCTTGATTCGTGGGAGTCAAGGCACAGTTGGGAAGCTCAATATTTCGGATCGCCTGATCGAATGATTGAAACTCCCTGGCTGGGTTTTGGTGACGTATCAAGCGAAGGGCAGCGCATCACCTGTTATCATCATACGACTGCCGACTACTTCGGCGCGATTCGGTCGGCGGGTCTTACAATCACAGACCTCATCGAACCAGAGCCGCCCGCACAGTTTGCTCGGATGAATCCAGACCGTTACAATGAAGCCATGTGCGTGCCTGTGTATTTGATTTTTCGCGCCGTGAAACAAGCCTGAAGAGATTGCTCGCCACAAATTCAAGCGGCCAGATTGCGCAGCAATAGTCGGAAAAAATCTGCGCCCATTGCCTGCTTGCCCTCTCAAGAAGCACGCTTTTACAATAGTTATGAGCGAAATCAGACGGCACCTGACTTGCACTTAATCGAACGGGAAGGCGTGATGACCGGCAAACGAGCCACGATAATCTACAATCCTATGTCGGGAAGACCATCTCGTCGTGCGGAAAACGCGCGCGAGATGACACGCCTTCTTGAATTTCGCGGAATAATCGCTCAAGCGCATGCGACGACGGGGCCTGATGACGCGACACGGCTCGCTCACGAAGCCGTAACGGGCGGCGCTGACATAATAGTCAGCTACGGCGGCGACGGCACGTTGAACGAAATCATTCAGGGCGTAGTCGGCAGCAGCGCGGCTCTGGCTGTGTGGCCCGGCGGCACGTCAAACGTCGTAGCACGTGATTTAGGAATGCCTTTCGACATCAATAAAATTGCCGACGTGATAGCAGAAGGGAAAACCAGGCGCATCGCTTTGGGACTGGCACAGGGCCAGCAGGAAGACGAGAGGCGATATTTTTTCATGATGGCGGGCATCGGGCTTGACGCTTCGATTGCGCGCGGCGTCAACAAGCGACTCAAGCGCAAGACGGGCGAGTTCGCTTACTGGGTAACGGGCATCAAACATGTGTTCACATGGCGAGCGGAGCCTTTCGTCATCGAAGTAGACGGCCAGAGTTATGAAAGCGTCTTTACGCTGATCGGCAACGGCAAAGGCTACGGCGGCGGCATGTGTATAACCCCACGCGCGCAGCTTGAAGACCCCTGGTTCGAGGTCTACATCCTGCCGCGTCAAGCGAGCGTTATTGCTTATATGGGCGCGCTCGCGGCGTGCATGCGAGGCAAGCCCGAATCAACGAACGCGACTATAATCAGAGGCCAGCACATCAAAGCTAATTCAACACACGAGCCCTGGGTCGAGGCTGACGGTGAAATAATCGGATCGCTTCCGATGAGTTTCGACATCGTGCCCGATGCTCTTTCGGTTATCGTTCCATGACTTGTGCTCGCTATAGAATTAACGAATGAATAGAAGTAAGGAGAGTTTAAGATGCGTGCAATACCGATTCTGCTTTTATCGCTTGTAATATGGGCGTCGAATTCGATCTACGCGCAGCAGGCAGCGAACGTGACTGATAAATCGGTCGCTCCGGCTGATACGACGGAATTCGACCGTTTGAGAAATGAAGGCAACGACGCGCTTTACAACATGGATTATCAAACGGCGCGCGACCGTTATCAGCGCATGACTAAAGTTGCGCCCGAACATCCGGCGGGCTATGTATATCTGGCCAACAATCTATGGCTCGAAACGTTGAACCAGAGCCGCAGGCTTACGTCTTCGACCTACACGACAGGCTCGTTTTATTCGCAGGATAAAGATGAGGACAAGGTTGATCCCAAGCGCGATCAGGAGTTCAACGCTTTGATCAAACAAGCGATGGCTGCGACGCGTGCGCGATTGCTCAAAAACAAAGACGATGCGGAAGCGCTTTATTATGAAGCATCAGCGTTGGGACTTCGCGCAGGGTACGGGACCACGGTCAAGCGCAGCTTCGCTCGCGCAATCGGGGATGCGAACGATTCGGTTCAAATTCAAAAGAAGGTCATCAAGGTTGATCCTAATTACACTGACTCCTACTTGAGCATAGGGCTGTACGAGTACGTGATAGACAGCCTGCCATTCAGTTGGCGGTTTCTGGCGCGGCTCGCAGGGTTGAAGGGGTCGAAGAAGAAAGGCATCCAACACCTTGAGATGGTGACTCAAAAAGGCAAGTACACAGCAGACGACGCGCGAGTGGTGTTGATCGGTATCTACAGCAAGGAAGGCCAACCCGAACGCGCGCTCGAACTCATAAGCCATCTCGCCGCGAAGTACCCGCGCAATTACCTGTTTGGAATCGAGCGCGCAACGATGCTTTATAACATGGGTCGCGTAGATGAAGGCGGTCGCGCTTTCGAGAGCTTGATCAAAGATGAGCGCATTGCAGGACAAGCTGCCGACCTCGTGAATTATCAATGGGGCGAAGCTCTTGCGGCAAAAGGCGACTACGCGAAGGCCGTGGAGCGATACAACGAAGTCGCGCGCTGGCCGAAGTCCGATGATGGGCTGGTGTCGCTCTCTCACTTGCATTCGGGACAGGCGCTCGATGCGATGGGCAAACGCGACGAAGCAATCGTCCAGTATCAAACCGTGCTCAAGCGCGAGAATGTTTTCGATTCGCACAAGCTCGCCTCGCAATACGTCAAGAAGCCCTACGCACCGTCGAAGGGTTGAATGTAGATTCACCGCAGAGACGCAGAGAACGCAGAGATTACGCAGAGAATTGTTGACCTCTGCGCCGCCTCTGCGTTCTGCGGCGTCTCTGCGGTGAACTGCTTCTATATTCATTGCTTCTTTCCGAGTTCCTGTGGCTTGCGGTTTCTGAATTGCCGAATAGTTATGCTATCATTTTCATCGGGCAGCGAAGTGACGACTGCTTCCTACCGATCAAATTTGACAGAGGTGGCGCGCATGGGTAAGAAAAGCTCAGAACAGAGTCCTGAACAAGCGCGCAGACTCGAAGCCCTCACGACTGTTCGTCATAAATACACCAACACGAGGTCCGACCATGGCACGCGGCAGAAAGTTCCGACCGGCTCGGCGCATTCCAGACAGCGAGCGCTCTTTGTTCGAGCAAAAATTGACAGGCCGCTATTCGCGCATGCTCGACCGGAATGATCTGATCTCGCTCATTCGTGGCGGCGAAGACACTCATCTCGAATTCAAGATTCGACTCGTCAACACGGAAAAGATCACTGCCGAAATAGTCGCGCTCGCAAACTCATCGGGCGGCGCAATCCTGTTCGGCGTTAACGACCAGCGCCGAATAGAAGGGCTTGATGATCCAGAACAGGTCGAAGAGCAACTTATAGATATTTGCCGCAACCAGATCAAGCCGCCGATACTGCCTCGGATAGACAAAGTCTCGTTCGACAACGGCACGCGCATAATCGTGCTTCAGGTTGATGAGCGACGTGCGCCTCATCAAACGCCTGACCATCGCTACTTCATTCGCATAGGCTCGCAGAAGCGCGAAGCTGACGGCGCTGAAATAGCGGCGCTGTTTGCGCGGTCGCGCGTGGCGGCAATCGAAGACATGCCTTTGATCGAAGCCGCGATTGAAGACGTAGATGAAGCGCTCGTGTGGAGCTACATACGCGACCTGGAAGGCGAAGCGTTTCGCGAGCCTTCGGGATTTCCGACCCCCGCGGCCATGCGCGATTTGAAGCTTGCAGCCGACTACGGCGCAAGCATAACTCCGACGCTGGCGAGCTTTCTGCTTTTCGGACGCAGCGCAGCCGTCGAGAAAGTGTTGCCGCAAAGCCATATAATGCTCACGCGGTTTTCCGGCACGGACGCTAACTCTCCCGTCGTCGAGCGAGCCGAATTTGCGGGCAACGTCACATCGCTTTTTGATCGCTCGCTTCAGTTCATAAAACGTTACGCAGACCTGTGGGATGCGCGCCCGCCTCGCGCTGCTCAACCAAACAACGGCCAGGCAGAGCCTGTTCGCCCGCGAGCAAATTACTCGCGCGATGCTGTGATCGAAGCGATGACGAATCTGTTGACGCATCGCGATTATTCGATCGTCGGTTTGCATTCGCGCGTTTTTGTGTTCGATGACCGGATGGAATTCATCAATCCTTGCCGAACGAATGGTGCGACAAAGAAGTCTGTCGAATACGGCGCGACTTCGCAGCAGAACCCTCGACTTCATCACATTTTCACAAGCGCCGAATACGGCATAGAGCCTGCACGTCGCGGCATCCCGGCCCTCAGACGCGCGCACTACGCCTTCACTCGCCGCGAGCCGCGCATATCGCTGTTGGGCGATGAATTCCGGCTTGAACTGTATGGCGTGTGAGAACCGTAGGAATTGATTACGGGTTGCTTATCGAGCCTACCCGTTCGCTACCTCTCGCGGTACTGTATTGTATATCGTATGCGGCTTCTCAAAATCTTAGTCCTGATCTTCGCGCTTGCGCTTGCATCGTGTGCGGAACGCGAAGGCGCGAACGCAAACGCCACACAGCAAAGTTCAGCGAGAGCAGCGCCGCTCAAACCGTGTGTCAATCTGAACACTGCGACAGCCGAGGAATTGATGCGGCTTCCGGGCGTAGGCGAAGTGACGAGCCGCAAAATTATCGAATACCGCGAACGCAACGGCCCTTTTCGCCGCCCCGAAGAGATAATCATCCTGGAAGGTTTCAGTGAAAAGAAGTATCGCGCGATTGCTGACCAGGTATGCGTCGAGTAGCAGTTTGTCGTTTCCAATTTCGTGCTGTAAAGTAAAATTCTTACTCCTACATCAAAGGTTATAGAATGAGTAACGAGCTTCCGGTGCTGGTTGAAGTCAGGCGAGGCGCGATAGTCGAATCGCGGCACAGAGGCGCGATAGTTTTAGCCGACCCTGAAGGAAAAGTCTTATTGCAAATCGGCGACGCGCGGCTTTCGACTTCAACGCGATCTACGATCAAACCCATTCAAGCCCTCCCGATTATCACGAGCGGCGCAGCAGACCATTTCAATCTGACGAACCGCGAGCTTGCCGCCGCTGCCGCTTCGCACGAAGGCGAGACGATTCACACGGAAACTGCGGCGGGGATGCTTGCGCGCGTCGGGCTTGATGAAACGGCGCTTCGTTGCGGCGCGCACGCTCCGTATAGCGCAGACACGGCGCGGCAGCTTGAGCGCGATGGCCTGCCTTTCACTCAGCTTCATAACAACTGTTCGGGCAAGCACGCGGGTATGCTTGTGACCGCTGTGCATCGCGGCCTTTCAATCGAAGATTACGTTTCGCCTGAGCATCCGATTCAGCGCGAAATAATCAAGACGCTTGCGCGATTGGGCGACCTCACGGAAGAAATGCCTACGGCCATTGATGGCTGCAGCGCTCCGACCTTTGGCGTGCCGCTCGACTCTCTCGCAGTCGCTTTCGCGCGGATGGTCAATGCTGCGAGCGAAACGGAAGCGGCCATCGTGCTCGATTCGGATTTGGCGCGAGCGGCAAAGCGGGTGGTCGAAGCGATGATCGAATACCCTGAGATGATAGGCGGAACAAAAGACAGATTTGATACAGACCTGTTGCGCGCAGCGCGCGGCAAGCTTATCTGCAAGGTCGGAGCAGAAGCGGTCTATTCTGTCGGAGTCCTGCCTTGCGAAAAGTTCCCGCGCGGGCTGGGGCTGGCGTTCAAGATGGAGGACGGCTCATACAGAGGGCTTGCTCCTACTGTGGTTGAAACGCTTGCCCAGCTTGGCGTTCTTGATGAAATGGAACTAACACAACTTGCGTCGTATCATCGCCCGGTCATAGATAACCGTCGTGGCTTGCACGTGGGCGAAGTGCGAACGATTTTCGATATAGGTTTTGATAAACAATGAATCAGGCAATTCGGTCTCTCTTTCCGGTCACTGAAAAATACATCTACATGAATCACGCCGCCGTGTCGCCGCTTTCCGTGCCAGTGCGAGATAAGATGATCGCGCTCAGCGAAGATGTGACTATCAACGGCGCGGCGAATTATAAAGACTGGCTGCGCGCATACGAAGACGCGCGCAAGTCTGCTGCTAAACTCGTGAACGCGCAAACGCATGACAGATAGCTTTCATGCAAAACACATCCGGCGGGCTATCGACCATCGCAAACGGCATCCATTGGCGCGAAGGCGATTCGGTAGTTAGTAACAATGTCGAGTTCCCTTCCAACGTCTATCCCTGGATGCGACTCGCCCAGTCGCGCGGCATAAAGTTAAAACAAGCCCCGGAGCGCGAAGGCCGAATTGATGCGGATGAATTGCTCGCGCTCGTTGACGACAGCACGCGCGTTGTGGCTGTCAGTTGGGTGCAGTTTGCGAGCGGCTTTCGATCAGACCTTGCTCGCATCGGGCGTTTTTGCCGCGAGCGCGACATCATTTTCGTAGTTGATGCGATTCAGGGGCTCGGCGGATTAAAGCTGGACGTTGTGCGCGATCATGTAGACGCGTTCGCCGCCGACGCTCACAAATATTTGCTTGGCCCTGAAGGCGTCGCGCTGATGTATGTTTCTGATCGAGTGATTGACCGAATCGAGCCGACGGTTGTCGGATGGACTTCGGTGAAAAGCTACGAGCAGTTTGCGCATGGTTCGCTCGATTACGATCTGGATTATCGCAAGGGCGCGCTCAGGTTCGAGTGCGGCACGCTGAACACTGTCGGAGTATACGGGCTTGGCGCTGCGATTGATTTGTTATTGGAAGTTGGCCCCGAAAAGATTGAAGAACATCTTCTTGGCTTGAGCGATTATCTGGCCGAATCGTTGAAAGCCAAAGGCTATGATTGCGTAAGCTCGCGGCAAAAAGGCGAGACTTCTGCAATCGTATGCTGCACGCACAAACGGCATTCGCCCGCGAGCCTCTATCATCTGCTGCTTGAGAAAAACATCATCGTGGCGCATCGCGTCGGGCGGCTCAGAATATCACCGCACTTCTACAACACGCGCGAAGAGATTGACACACTCATAGCCGCGCTGCCGGAATGAATGAACCATAAATTTGTGTATCACCGGAGAGATCTCAGATGAAGAGCAGAGGCTATTTTAGTCTGAAGCTCCGTAGGAGCGACCTGTCTATAGTAATAGTTGAGCAACTTGTTCGTAGCTCCGTAGGAGCGACCTGTAAATCAACAGGTCGCTCCTACGGAGCTACTGAATATATTAAGTCTTCTTTTACTATAGACAGGTCGTCCCTAACGGGACTGCTAAAACAACCTCTTGTAATTCTCATCTCGCTGATAGCGATCATAATCAGTTTACCTTTAACGTTCACCTCCGCCAAAACGCCCGCGCAGAAAACGCGCATCGTCACAGTAGATCACGGCGCGCAAGACCCTGCGGTTTCGCCCGATGGCGCTCAAATCGCCGCGAGCATATTCGGAAAAATCTGGGTGATGTTTATAGCGGGCGGCGAAGCTCGGCAGATTACAGAGGGCCTGGGATGGGATACGCATCCGGCGTGGTCGCCTGACGGGCAGTTCCTCGCTTACGCGCATCAGCTTCCAAGCGGCACTGATCTGGTTATTCGCAATCTCGTAACGGGCGGCGTTAACACTCTCTATCATACGGAGTCTGCCATAGGGCAAATCACTTATCACCCGAAAGGCGGCGAAATCTTCTTTCTTCTCGACCGTTCGCAATATGATTCGCACCTGTTCAGAGTTCCGACTAACGGCGGCGAAGCTCGTCAGATCACTTACACCGAAAACTGGCACGAGTGGTCATTCGCTTTGTCGCCCGATGCGAAAGAAGTGCTGTTGGATTCCGGGCGTTACGGCGGCAGCGACCTTTATCAAATCAGGTTCGACGGGATGCAGGTCACGCGAATCACGCGAACGCCCGCGCACGAGTTCAGCGTCGTATGGAGCCGCGACGGCAAGACTCAGGCTTTCATCAGAACCGACAACGGTATGGATACGGTGATGGTGCAGCAAATGAAAGGCGGACTGGCTCGTGCGGTCTTTTCGAGCCCTTATGATCAGAAGCAACTCGCGATTCATCCCGACGGACAGTCGGCTGTCCTGTGCGCGGGGCGGCGACTATTTCATTTGAATCTCGCTTCCGGCCAGTTTATGCCGATCACTTTCACGGCGCGCTTCGTTCTGCCTGAGTTGTCTAAAGCAGACCTCATCATAACCAACGCTCGCCTTGTTGATCCCGGCACGAATAAATTCATGCCGAACGCGACTATAGAGATTCGCAACGGTCGCATAGCCGGGATTCGCGCAGGACAAGAAGCCGTAGGCTTGCCCCAGGGCGTGACAGTGATTGATGTAGGTGGCAAGACGGTGATGCCCGGCTTGATGGACAATCACTATCATTACTGGAATCCGTTCGACGGCGGGATGCTGCTGGCGCGCGGCATCACGACGATACGCGACCCGGGCGTTGCGATTTCGATGAGCATGAATTTCAAAGAAGCAATCGCGCTGGGCATTCTTTCGGGGCCTGACATCTATACCTGCGGGCCGTTGATTGATGGGCTTGACGGTTATCATCCTTATGTTGACGTGGAGTTGAACAAACCGGAAGCCGCCGCTACGCTCGTGCGCGCTTTGAAAGCTCAAGGCGTAGACGCGCTGAAGGTCTATTTCCTGTTTGAACCCCGAAGTGCTGCGCGCAGTCATAAAGGAAGCGCGCGCGCAGCGGCTTCCGGTCACAGGGCACATAGGCGTGCGCACGGGCTGGCGCGAAGCTATGGAAGCAGGCATCAGCGGCTTCAGTCACATTCGCGTGTGGCGAGATTTTCTGCCGCTTGAAAAGCAGCCGCAGGGCGAGAACGAAAGCCTCGATTCAAGTCGAAACCTGATGGCGCGCATGCAGGCCAACTGGAGCGAGATTGACCCGGACGGGCCTTCTGCTGAATCGCTGATCAAGATGATGGTAGAGAAACGAATCGGCTTCGACCCTACGCTTGCGATTCAACGCTTCAATGATTCCGACCGGAAAAGATTCGGGCTTGAGCAGTTCACTATAGTCAAAGACAGTTATCGCCGGATGGCGCGATTCGTAGCGCGCGCAGAAAAGATGGGCGTGCTGCTGCTTGCGGGCACAGATAACGACGGCTTGTTCGATGAGCTTGAAGCATACGCCGAAGCAGGCATCCCGAACGCGGCGATATTAAAAGCGGCAACTGTAAACGGCGCTGAATGGCTCGGCAAAAAAAGCGAGTTCGGAACGATTGAACCAGGCAAGCACGCCGATTTGATTATAGTAGACGGCGACCCGATGAAAGATATTAAAGAACTGCGTCGCATTCATATAGTAATCAAAGATGGCCGAGTGGTTTTTAAGAGATAACGACCCACATCACCATTACTTTTTCTTACTCCTAGCAGTGGAATCCTTTTTTAAGCCCTTATGCTTTGCTGTATTAGGGATACTATTAGGTAGGTCTTGATCGTCATCAATGAGAACATCGACATATACACTAGCTACTCGCGCATACTCTAACAAAACGCCCAATGGAGGCTGTCGTATGCCGCGCTCGAAGGCCGATAGCTCCTCTCGAATGAGTTCCTCGGCAAACCCTAGCCGATTTATCATTTCATTTTGTGAGAGGCCGAGGGCTAACCGCATCTGACGAAGCTTTTCAGCTAAACGCTTTGGCTTTAGTCGGGAGGACTTTGTCATCAGGAAAGCCCTCCTGATGACAAAAGCAACTTGATTTTCCACTTGCAGCTAGAACAAATAAATTCTAGTATTATTTCGTGATCTGGCCTTGCCGAGAGTTCACAGTTTTTGAACTCTTTGGCAGTCCTCATCATTCGTGATGTAAGGTCATGCCGATCATTAATTATTACAAGTGATTATCAAAGTACGATCTCGCGCGAGTGGATAAGATAACAAACGGGAAGTATTGTTGTCACCCACTTTGAAGCGGCTTAGAAATGCTAGTTGCCGCTGGAGAATTTATAGTGAAATCAGAGAGCAGGAAGAATACTCAAAATAGTTTATATCTGGGGCTTGGTTTGAATAATATAATAGCAATCCCTTTTCCAATTTCCCCCCGCTGTGTCCGACATGGGCAGATCGCAAAGATACTTGATTTCTCGGCTTGGAAAAGTTGCCATAAAAGTGGGGCTGGCGATAGTACGAATGAAACGCTTGAACAGATAATGAAGTTGAGCATTGCAGAACAAAAAATATAGGTAATCAGGAGACTCTTGGAGATATATGACTACGGAGATCGAGGAGACTTACGCAAGATTTGTGAAATATTATATGGAGAAGTTCCTGATGGTGCTTAAGCGTTGGCCGGTTAAAAGCCGCGCAAGCAAGCACGCTAAAGCGCGCTAGTGAGATTCGAGCGCGAGGTGAACCAGCGCTAGAAGCGCTGGCCTATGTGCCCTTCGGGTAAGCCCGATGAATCGAGCTTACGAGATGCCAACTTGATGATCTGTGCGTTCATTGTGTAACGTCAGAAGATAATTCACGGCTGATTACACGTTTCGTCACTCTGAGTCTGACAAGTTTTGTAAGCTCAAATTAGCGATCACTGCGGGTTTCTTTCAACTACAGCATTTACAGCTACCCGCGCGGGCCAAAGGGCGTGGCACGCACGTTGCCAATTGGAATAGCGTAGCTTTAAAAGGTTACGCGGTGGCCGGGGGAACGGGGGCTCCGCCGGTCATCGCAAAACTGAGAGAAGCGACAGACAGACAAAACAATAAGCTGAAGGGGATGAGGCAACGGGGGCTGCGTCATCCCCTTTAGTGTTTTCTATTATTAAAAGAGCGACCATTTAGACCTCTCTCTTTATTAGTTGTTATTCTAACGAACTATTGGGCCACTAAGAAGACATCCCAAGCCCACCTGCCAACCTGAGTGTTACGGGAATCAAAGACTCTCGCCCTGTATTTGAACTGATTACCGTAATGGTCTACTCGCCTTGACTCACGATAATCAAGTTCAATTGCGTAGACGCCTAATGACGGCAGACTATGTAACTCATTCGGCTCCGAAATGCCGTTGTGGTTTGTGTCCTGCCATAAACGCAGGCTAGAGAAAATGAAATCACGAGGCCCTACCCTTCCATCACCGTTACCTCCATTTTCTGGCTTGTCATATTCGGCCAGCGCGATAAACCCGTTCGGGTCTGGTGATGGAGGTTGTGGCGTAAAATTGCCAAATAGTTCGCTGCCGTTGTCTATAGCGCCATTTCCATTGCGGTCAAGTGCGAGGAAGGCATCGTCTGAACTAATCGCAGTCCAGGAAAGACGTTCAGCATCGCCACTATGATTAAGGTCAAAATTGACACCGTTCTGAGCGTCGGTTAGATCAAAGCTGTTACCCAACACGTCTATTAATATTGGAGTTGGTGGGCCAAACACACAGTGACAAGTCTGCGGGTCTTGGTGATAGCCTTCTTGACATTGTATGAAATCACACCCGCCACCGCCGCAATTAAGACAACCAATGACACAATTGTTAGCATAAGAAGGGTAACTATTAACCGCATTATCATCACAAGGCTGTACAGTTATCGGCATCAAATTGTTAGTATCATTTTGAATACTAAAGCTATTCATGACGGTTTGCCCGGCATGTTGAGTACCTTGAGCCTCTCCAAGACTCATCGTATGTCCCATTTCATGGAGCATGACTTTTGTTATAAAAGCATAGTATGCAGGCGTATTATTCCGATTCCATACAGGAGTATGGCTAGCTCCGTATGCTGCAGCCCAATGAAAAACGATGATTGCTG
Source organism: Blastocatellia bacterium (assembly GCA_963726785.1). Classification (GTDB taxonomy): domain Bacteria; phylum Acidobacteriota; class Blastocatellia; order UBA7656; family UBA7656; genus DATEKX01. The sequence goes on along the minus strand of CAVSDJ010000009.1, from coordinate 1,106,786 downwards.
AGGCGAGCGTACCACTGGCGACGACTCGGCTAGTTGTAGCTGCCGCACTAGAGCTTTCAGGGTCTTGATCATTAGCGCCAGAAACATTAAGAGCTAACCACTCACTACTCTGGGGTGGAAACCAAACTCCCGAACAATTTACATGTTTGGTTATGATACTGCCATCTGCCTATAGCTATTGCTACGCTATTTAGCTCTGGAGGTAACTGTTCAGAGTGTCGGATTTTTTGCTGCCAGTAAATTCCAGCAGCATTGATAGAAATCTAGTCCTTGCAATCTCCACGTTCCAAACAATGATGCCAATATACTCTTTGTCTCGCTCCCCGTTTCAGATCTCGTCCCTCCACTGATCTTGCGACTTACAACTACATGTCTCACACTTCGCTCTGCCGCATTATTATCTGACGGCACACGAGCGTCTGCTATGAACACGAACATCTCCGGCAAGTATCTCTCTATCCGCTCACAAAGCCTCGACTGTGGCCTCTTCTTCTTCAAGTGTGGTCGGCACACTCTCATCAACTTTTGTTCATACTCTCGCTGACGCTTTACTCGCTCCGCTTTCTGCTCCACTGGCCCTAACCTCGCGTTTGCTCCTTTGTACGCCTTAGCTTCCTCATAGATCGCTTTGACTGCTACTGCCCACTTCTTCAATCCCTTATCTTTGGCATGCTTGTCTTTGAGGTCGTGTATGTCTCTTAACAGATGCACCCAGCATCGCTGGTGCAATCCTAAATGCGCGTTGTAGGCCGCGTAGAAATCACTCACCACAACGCCTTCGAACTGCTCGCCGAGAACTTCTTTCACAACCTCTGCTGAACGGCTCTTGCGGTATAGAAAATATCTCACCTTATCGGTCGAGAAACTCCACACATATCCGTTTTGCCCGTTTTCTCGCCAACTCGTTTCATCGCCATTTACTACCGCAGAGGCTCGGATTTCGTCTTTGAAAGACTCGACTATCGCTTTGCCTCGACGAGCCACACCTTCAACTAAGGACACTATCTGGCCAAGACTTATTCGCAGGTTGAATCTAGCCTTGAGGTACTCTTGTATGACTCTAAAAGGAAGCCTGCAACCCTCGCGCAATAGAGCTACTTCGGATTGAACGCTGATGCCGAATCGCTGATGGCCTACTGCAAGTGATGATAAATCCAGAGGCGGTGCCCAGCGCTTTCGGCAGTTGGGACAAGACCGCTCTACAAGTTTGTGCTCAACGACCTGAACTTGAACCGGTGGAAGTTCAATGACCTGTCGAGAGTTGACCACCCGTCGGCCTGTGAGCGAGACTCGGCACTCCGGGCATTGCTCAAGCGAGTGCTCGACGCTGGCAGTAACCGAATCAAGCCTGCGCGAGAATCCGTGCAGTCGCTTCTTGCGCTTCTTTTTCTTATTGCGAGCAGGCCGATTAGCCTTGACGAAGCTTGGAGGATTATTCTGGCCGCCGCCGCCGCCCCGCAAGGAGGCCAATTCTACTTCTAACTGCTTGACTTGCTCTTCTAGGGTTTGAAGACGAGCAATCAACTGCAAGTTGAGTTGAATCAACTCTTCGCGGCTTGCCTGTTGCAGATCAAGCATAACATCGGAAGTTTACACCCATTGTCAACCTGTACGGCCTCATGCCTACACAGGAGTCTGAACAGTTACCTCTGGAGTGGTAAATGTGAGTGCGGCGTAAGGGATGTTATCATTTGCAATCCAGGCTGTGTGAGCCGTGAGGGGACAATTAGCCTCCGTAACTGTTCCGACATAACATAGAATAAGTAATAACCAGCTACTAATGAAACCAAATAAAAAACTAACGCAGTTTAAAATTCGAGACTTCTTCATGGTGTTTCCCTCTTTGCAAAATACTACTTGTTCGCAACGATTCGGACAGTTTGCAGAAATGAATGTCCATCTTGAAGGATGCCAAGAGGTAAATGAGCCTCGGTAAGTGGGCGAACTGAATCTCCGTCAAATTCAAAAGCCCCTGTGTAGTTTGTTGCTTTATAAGTCCCTGTTTCTGGAATGAACTTTAAGAATAGAACGACATCATGATTAAGCGGTAATGGTTTGAATCGTTCATCTTTGGCCTTCACTACTATTCCATTTACTGCAACCCCCCCACCTGGCCGTGTAACCGTAATTGATTGTTCAATGTTGAGCGGGGCAGCCGTGTTATTTTTTAAGATTTCTTTTACTACAACTTCATAGTCTGTAAAGATGAATACATCATCTTCAGTAATTTGAGATAGTTTTTTTATAACTGTTCCGTCAATAACAGCATCTGATTCTTGGGCAAGGTTGCCAAAAAACTTCTCTGGTGTTTCTGGCTCTGGCAGGGGGCATAACCCAACATCCACTATCGTCTCCATGACCCTGCCTTTTGGATTTAAATATAGATCGCTGATTCGTTTATAAGTCGGCATTAAGTCTGCTTGTGCTTTATAATAAGTATAAAGTTTACTGTGGTTACGTTGCTGTTCTGTCAACATACCTAACTGAACAGGGGTCGCATCTTTGACTTCAAGTTGATATTTTTTTTCTTCTTTATCTTTCAGAGTAGAATTATTATCTTGTAATCGTAATGTTCCAACTCCAGCAACAACTAACACCACTATTCCTATAATGAAGCCCAGAACAAATAATTTCGACATTTTACCTCCATGAAAAAATGCAAAGCCCATCCTTAATTAAATTATAAAACAACAAAGAACTGAAAACAGCCTGGTGTTGATACCGAATGAATGTGAGGTGGCCTATGTGTATCATAGGTAACAAATCGGGTCAAGAAAATTCGACCTAACACATGTTGTTTTTCTGTCAGTCAATTCTCTTAATTTTACTTAGTACCATATTATAGAAGCCCTCTCATTTCTGAGAGGGCTAGTGTCTTATTAAAAAAGCGCTTCAAGCGCATCAGAAACATTCTTCACGCCTATCACATCAATTCCATCGTCGTATTCAAGCCCGACCAGATTTCCTTGCGGAATGATGCAACGTCGAAAGCCCATCGCATAAGCTTCGCGCACGCGCGAGCTTGCCTGACTAGTCGCGCGCACTTCGCCCGCAAGCCCCACTTCACCGAAAACTGCCGCCCGCTCATCAATCGAAAGATTGCGGAAGCTCGAAGCAATCGCAGCGACTATTCCCAGATCAGCAGCAGGCTCGTCAATAGTCATCCCGCCCGCGACATTCACAAACACGTCATCGGCGAGCACGGTCATGCCTATGCGCTTTTCCATCATCGCCATCAACAACGCAACGCGATTCGAGTCTACGCCTTGAGTCATTCGTCGCGCCGTGCCGTATTTGTTTGAAGTCACGAGAGCTTGAATTTCGACAAGCAATGGCCGCGTGCCTTCTATGCAAGCTGTCACCACAGACCCCGAAACGCCGACAGGTCTTTCATTCAAAAACAGCCCCGACGGATTGAGCACAGGCATAAGCCCGCGCCCGGTCATCTCGAACACGCCGACTTCATTGGCCGCGCCAAAGCGATTCTTAACGGCGCGAATGATGCGATGATTGTGATGACGCTCGCCTTCGAAATAAAGCACTGTATCAACGATGTGTTCTAACGCTTTCGGCCCGGCGATCATTCCTTCTTTCGTTACGTGACCGATCAGAAAAACAGGTATCGTGCGATTTTTTGAAAGCACCAGAAACTGCCCGGCCACTTCACGAACTTGAGATACGGAGCCGGGAGCGGATTCGAGTTTCGCAGAAAAGACAGTCTGCACAGAATCAACGACTATTGCCTGCGGGTCAAGACGGTCAATCTCTTCAAAGATGCGTTCAAGACAGGTTTCAGGCAGCAGGTAAAGCCCTCGTGGGTTGATGCCCAATCGCTCGCCGCGCAGCTTGATCTGCCGCTCGCTCTCTTCGCCCGACACGTACAAAACTTTGCCGAAGTTGTTCGATAGCTTGTCCGCCACCGAAAGCAATAATGTAGATTTCCCGATCCCCGGATCGCCGCCTATCAAGACGAGCGAGCCGGGAACTATGCCGCCGCCCAACACGCGGTCGAACTCTTCTATGCCGGATGACTGGCGCGCGTCGTCCTGGCTTTCGATGTCTTGATAATCGAGCGGCGCGACTTCGCGCATGCGAAACAGTCCGCCGCGCGGGCTGGACTCTGGACGCGAAGTCGCGTTCTTTTCTTCTACGAGCGAATTCCACTCGCCGCACTCAGGGCACTTGCCCATCCATCGAGGCTGTTGCGCGCCGCATTGCTGGCAGACGTAGACAATCTTCGGGCTTTTCGATTTTGCCATCTTCTTCCTTCTGCTTGCGGGGTTTCTATTAAGCAGTATGATTGATTAACGTTCAGGTAATCAAGCGCTCGTTTATCGCAAGAAGTAACGCTTACAGCATTCATGTAAGGGTGTATAAATCGCCCTACTGGTATCGCCTGAGCGTGCGATGCTATAATTTAAAGTCGGATAATCTACCAATCAGAAGGAAAACAGAATCGAAATGACAATTAATAGACTGAGCAGAATGACCGTGCCCATTCTGGTCCTTGCCTTAGCCTTCGCCCTTGTCTCAAATGCTACGGCTCAAACGGATCAGAGTACACCGATTGACATAACAAACTATAAAATCAACGCAGAGTTATTGCCTGAATCCCACACACTGAAAGCGCAAGCCGTCGTGACGATGAAATTGCTAAAGCAGACACAATCGGCAGTGCTTGAGATAAACGGCTCGCTCACGATTTCGAGCGTGAAAGGCCCGGACGGCAAAACAGTTCTTCAATTCATTCAGGATAAAGTCAACGATACGAATGTGAAGGTCAATCTCGGCAAGTTGTATGAAGCCGGGGCGGAGATCACGCTCACGTTCGACTACGCAGGGCAGCTTGCTACTCCTGAAGGAGGGCCGTTGCCCGACACGCGTCTGGCTTATATCGGGACTGAAGGCTGTTATCTCTTTTACGCATCGCGGTGGTTTCCGTTTCACGGATATGCCGCCGACCGCGCGACTTCCGACATAACCTTTACAGTACCGAAAGGCTGGACGGTCGCCGGTCACAGCGCAAACCCGGTCACGCCTGTAGCAGCCAAAGACGGGCGCAGCAGTTTTACGTTCGTGGAAACGCAGCCTGTCTTACCCGGCTCGTTTGGCGCAGGGCAGTTCATCACGCGCACAATCAATTCCGGTGGCATGCAGATAGATCTGTATGTGTTGCCCGGAAGCGAAGCGCGCGTTCAGGAATTCGGTCAGGAAGTCGCGCAGATACTTCAGTATTACAACACGCGCTTCGGCCAGTATGCGCTCGGAAACCGCTACGTAGTCGCGCAGGTTGATGATGAAACGCTCCCAACTTACAGCGGGGCCGGGATTGCTTTTCTCTCGCACAAAATGCTGGCATCGGACAAGCCGCTTCCTGTTGATGAACTTGCGCGCGAAGTGGCTTATCAGTGGTGGGGGCAGGCGGTGGGCCTCAAAAGCTTCGACGATGCGTGGCTGTCGCAAGGGCTTTCTGAGTATTCGTCAGTGCTATACCGCGAATCGCAACAGAGCGCCGCTGAATTCCACGAAACGCTGGCAGAGATTATGGAGCTTGCCCTTGCATTCGAGCAGGAAGCGTCTATCGCCCGCGCGCCCGCGCAGTTAAACGATCAATCACCTGCTTATCGCTCTGTGATTTTCTATAAAGGCGCATATGTTTATCACATGCTCAGAGGCACGATTGGCGATGATAAATTCTTGAACATACTCAAGTCTTACTATTCGACCTTTAAGGGGCAAAATGCGGGGATAGGAGATTTCGAATCGCTCGCAAGCAAAGTTGCGGGCACGAGTCTGAGGGGATTTTTCGGCCTGTGGATTGATTCGACAGGCGTGCCGGAATTCAAAGTCGAGTACACGATAATCCGAACGAAGGACAGCAAATTCAAAGTTCGGGGCACCATACGACAGAACATGGATTCTTTCCGTGGCCCTGTAGGAGTGGCGTTGGAATCCGAAGGCGGGCGCGAATCAAAGACGACGCTTGACCTGAGAGGCACGTCTGCTGACTTCGAGCTTTCGTCGGACGGCAAGCCGCTTGATGTCATTGTTGATCCTGAAAACCGTTACCTGCGCATCTCGGATGCGCTGCGCACTTCGGTAGTCGTGCGTCGCGGCATACAGCACTTCCAGCTCGAAGAGTACGCAGAGGCCGAAGACCAGTTCCGCCAGGCGATAAAGCTCAACCCTCGTTCTTCGCTTGCCTGGTATAATCTCGGCTTGCTCTATATGGAGCAGCGCAACTGGCAAAAGGCGACGGATGCTTTCACCGAAGCGCTCAATGGCGACCTTGAGCCTTCGTGGCTTGAAGTCTGGTCTTACATAAAGAAGGGCAACGCCTGGGATGCGACAGACAATCGCGAGCGCGCAGTTGCCGAATACACCAAAGCGAAAGAGACGGGCAACAACTACAACGGCGCACAGCAAGCCGCGGAGAAATATCTCGGTCAGCCTTACAAGAAAGAGCGTGGCTCTTCGCCTACCACTTAAAAGCTGACAGCAACTTGACGTTTGAAACAAAAGCCGCGCCGCTCTTCACAGATCGTGCGGCTTTTGTTTTGTTCAGGGTGAGAGCATATGAAAGAATCGTGGGACGCGCAGATTTCGCTTCGTATCTCCAGAATCGCTGGATTCGAGGGTTCAAGCTCGCGGATAGAATAATTACTAGGCGGGAGTGTCGTATCTCCCACGGTAAAGCTGAAGGGGATGTTGGCCTGTACTGTTACATCAGCCAACTGCGTTCCGATTGAGAGCGCTGCTGTCGTCGCAAGAAGACCCAACATAACAAAAACTGTTGAAATCTACTTTTTCATTTCTTCTCTCCTTTCAAACAACTAGCTAATCGAATTGACCTCTTCCAGGTTGGTTGAAACCGCAAGCCAGGTACCAGTATTCCCGATAGACGAAAGCCAATATAATGAATGCAGACTTAGTATTTAGCGCGAATTGCGCATTTAATCTGTGGCGGACCGGCGCTACTTTAGAAGCCAAACTGCCTTCCACTTTGAAAGAGCCGCTCTCGTCCCTTTGGAAGCCTTTAAAAGCTAGTCAAATAGGCTTGCAGTTTCGGATGAGTTCTTAATCAGCCTATTAGTAACCGGCTCGCAATAAGGTGGCGGGAAAAAGTAAATGATAGAAAAGATAACCAACGTAAAAGTCAGTGCCACTCGGAGACTCCACGACATTGAGCTAACAGATAAGATGAACGAAATAATTGAATATTTAAACCGCCTTGAAACCCAAAAAGAAACTGAAACCCCTCAAAAGTCTTAAGAAGCTTGCTTGGAAAGAATTTAGTATCTATGTTAGACAATCAAACGCAGACTGGAGAGGATACGTCCCTTGCTTTACTTGCGGTGTGCAACTGGTCTGGAATAGCGAAGAGGCGCACGCCGGGCACTTTATTCACGACAAACTGGACTTTGACCCGATTAATATAAATCCACAATGCCAACAGTGGAATTACTGGAAGAAGGGAAATATCAGATTCTCCAATCAGTTGTCATTTGGCGAACGAGAAAGTATAAACCCAACCAAGACATCCTTTGATGTCCTCCTGAGAGACGAGATTTAGACAGTCAAGCTCTCAGGAGTTTTTATTTGATCTGAATGTTCTTGGCAATATCCTGTAAACAAAACAAGGGGGGCGGTGAGGTCTAGTCAGTGCCTTGAAACAGTATGTAAAGTAGGCTAAAGTATCTTCCGAGCAGTTTTTGAGATAGCGTTTTTCCTTAAGGAACTGTTCAAATTGAATTTCCATTTCCCCTCCGAAATCAAGCACTCTTAGGAAGTGCCAAAAGAGGGTAAATGTTAAAAATAATGGGGCTATAGCTCAGCTGGGAGAGCGCTTGAATGGCATTCAAGAGGCCGACGGTTCGATCCCGTCTAGCTCCACTTTAGAATCAGCAACTTGCGGGAAGCTTAACGGCTTCCCGCTTTTCGTTTGTGACAATCTGATTCCAGTTCGCTGTATTCTGCCAACACGAAAGTCACGATCGGCGCTGTGTTTCAGTGCCGTGTGCGGTGTGCGGGGTTTTGCAGGCGGTTTAGTTTCTAGCTGCTAATTGATTCATTTTCTTTTCTTAGTATCTTTCATCTTCTACATTATTGAATCAAATCATTTTTTGTGATATATATCACTTGCCCTCAAAGTCCAAACCGATCTATGGCCTAAGCAGTTCCGGGTTGCGCGGCCCCCTGATGCCGGGCGTTGGGCCGTCTCGATAATATTAATCACCACTTCACAGGAGGTATGCCTATGGCTCACAAGCGGCACCAAACAATCATAGGGACGCGATCCGCTTTGACCAGCAGTCTCGCAGTAGCAACGGTCTTGGGGCTTTCCCTTTCGGGCCTTGTGCCGGTCACTTCTGGCTATAACGCCGATGCCACGCAGGCTATCACGGGGCTGGCCACACATAGTTCCTTTCATTATGAGATGGTCCGCGTTCTTGCCCTGCTCGCCGGGTTCAGTAAGGATGAGGCGGAGGAAATCGCGGTGACCGGGGAGGCGGTGGATCTGGGAACATTCACCGGCTATAAGATTTCAGGCGGAGCGAAGACCGTCACTGTGAAAAACACCAACCGCTTCGGACCCAACGGTCTGCTCTACCATTTCGCACGGCGTTCGTCAGAGTATGAGAAGGTAGATGCGCCGGGCTCAGTCAGTAACACCTGCGAATATTTCAAGAACGGGAATCCAAATAACAAGTACACCGCGCCGTGCACAAACAAGGGCCCCGAGATTGACTGGATCAGAAACTGGGCGTTTGCGCTGCCGGGCCCCAAGCCGACCGCGAGCCAACTGCCGCTCGACCAGTTTGGCAAGCCTGTGAAGCCAAAGTCACTGGTGGCGCTTGGCATCTACCTGCATTCAATCGGTGACACGTACTCTCATGAGAAGTGTATGATTGATCAGTCATGGCGTTTTCATAAGCCCAACCCGTTTTCCTGTAATACCGGTTGGCACACCGACCCGCGCGGCGATTTCGGCGAAGGCGTTCCCTTCACCCAGACAGCGGCCAATGAGGTGTGGCGGGCGCTGCGCCAGTACAAGAGTGCTGACGGCTCAAACGTTCCGACATTTACTGCAGAATTCATAGCCATCAAAGATGCATGTCTGCGAGTGAAATTTGCGGTTGATACATTCAACAAGCTGGCGAATGAAACCACGGTGATTACGTGCGCCACATCTTCGCAAATGCCCGTGCGTCGTCGCCGCCGCGGGCAATGACCTTAATCAGGTGACCCTGAGATGTGAGGCAGCCGATTCGATAAGCCTGCCGGTCAGTGAGCAGTGGCTATGATGCTCGGGAAGCTCGAATAAGAATGCCTGTGAGCATCAAAATAAAAGGAGGAAAATATGAGTAAAATGCTAGATAGACAGCCCAATATCATTTTCATCCATGTCGATGAAATGCGCTTCCCCATGCATTTCCCTAAGAACATCCACAATGCCGGTGAGTTTCTGGCTAACTTCATGCCCACGGTTTTCAAAGAGATGTTTGCTTATTACTGGACAGGCGGCATCGCCGAAGATCAGTCGCATCGCTACTTCTAGGCAGAGCCTACGCCTGCCGCAGAGCACAAGCATACGGCTGTTGCGCCTTATTCTTATTGGGCGCGGGCGCTCGACTTCTACACGCAAATGATGTCTGCGGTTGATGTGCACATCGGCCAAGTGATCCACAACATCCCGGAAGAGCTTGCCGACAACACCGTAACCGTCTTCAGCGCCGATCATGGCGAGTATGCCAGCTCGCATGGGCTTCAAGGCAAAGGCGCATCCGTGTACGAAGAGTGTTTCAACGTGCCGCTGATTGTCTATGACCCTCAGGGGGATCGGTTCGCAAAAGAGCCGCATAGGGAACGCCATCAGCTTACCAGTAGCGTTGATCTGCTCAGGATGCTGGTAACGCTAGGGCATCACGGGAGCGCCGATTGGTTGAAAACCAATTCTGATTACGATGCTATGTATGGTGACGGCATCCGGGCTGATCTATATGCCATTTTACAGAGCGCCGATGCGCCTGGAAGAGACTACGTTATCTACAGTACAGACGAGTTCTTCAGCGTGACACAGGACTCCTCAGCAAGTGATTGGGTTATTGACCTCTGACCGCATGGGTGATCTCAAACCGGGAAAGCTTGGCTTCTATCATCATTGGTTGCCAGGGACGACCCATTGGGACGAGAAGAAGAAGACGGAAGTGGAGTATTACGACTACACGACCGAAGGCGGTAGAACAGAACTGGATAACACGGCTGGTTCCGAGGAATCGAAGAAAGCAGAGAAATTTCTCACTCTCGCCATCCCTGAACAGTTGAAAAGACCCCTGCCTGCTGCATATAAGCCTGCTCATGAACGCGCGCTCAAGGAATACTGGGAGTTGTAAAGCGTGCTGAGGCGCAGGCAATTGTGTCAACGGCATTCGCATAGAGCCGCCTTCCGGTGCTCTTGAAACACTGTATGCAGTGTAATATCGAAGGTAGTGCTGTGATTGCGCAGAGGCTGCACTTAATAGATAAGCGCATGCAGATAGGAAATAGCTGCAATGATCAGCATCTAACAGTTGGTCCAACCGGAGGCCGCGAATCGAGCCTGTAATCTTTCTTTGAGTGCTCGGTGCGGCCCCGCATACCTGAGCTATCGTGAACGGATCAACACCATCATCAGCTAACCTTGTGCTCGCAGTATGGCGCAGATCGTGAAAATGCAAATTCTCGATCTTTGCGTCTCGGCAAGCAGAAACGAAAGCTCTTTTAATCCTGCGGCAGTCACAATCAGCGGAATCGAGTTAGCGCATAAGATCAAGAAGGAGCAGTTCGATATATCGACGGTAGAGCAAAGAGTGCAGAAGCTTTGTGAAGCCGTGCTGGCTTTGTAAGATTGAGCATCACAGTGCAAAGCTTACCCCCTTGCTGAATTTGCACCGCAACCACATAAGGAACAGCCCACGGATGAACGCGGATGCGACGGATATTCACGGATCAGATCAGCGCGGTCCTCGCATCTGTGTTAATCCGTAGTCTATTCCGGTCTCTTGCTGAAAGAGTCGTCCGTGCGCCGAGCAGCGTCAGCCACTTGTTCCGCCAGTGACTTTCCGCCCGATCACTAAAAGATAGACATTCATCTGGTCGACCACAAAGGCGCGGGTGTTGTCAGGCAAGACGGCGACGGCAAAAGGGACCCCCCCTAGCGGTATAGGCTGCCCGATTTGCTGCCGCGCTACGGCGTCTATTATCGTCACGGTACTATCATTGTTGATTACAAAGACGCGCGCGTTGTCAGGCGAGACGGCGATGGCAAAAGGGGTACTCCCTACCGGTATAGGCTGCCCGATTTGCTGCCGCGTCACGGCGTCTATCACCGTCACCGTATTATCACTCGAGTTGACTACAAAGACGTGCGCGTTGTCAGGCGAAACGGCAATACCCAAAGGGCCACTTCCTACCGGTATTGGGCTGCCGGCGATGGGCTGGCGCGTCACGGCGTCTATCACCGTCACCGTATTATTAACGTTGCTGGTAACAAAGACGAGCGCGTTGTCAGGCGGGACAGCTTGCCTGACGGCAACGCCACTAGGGGACTCTCCTAGCGGTATAGGCTGCCCGATTTGCTGTAGCGTCACGGCGTCTATCACCGTCACCGTATTATCACTCAAGTTGCCTACAAAGACGCGCGCGTTGTCAGGCGGGACGGCTGGCATAACGGCGACGTGGGTAGGTCCCTTTCCTACCGGTATAGGCTGCCCGATTTGCTGTAGCGTCACGGCGTCTATCACCGTCACCGTATTATCGCCATAGTTACCTACAAAGACGCGCGCGTTCTCAGGCGAGACGGCAATCGCTGTAGGCAACGCTCCTACCGATGCTCCTACCGATATAGGCAGATCGACTGGCTGTAGCGTCTTGGCGTCTATCACCGCCACAATATGCTCCGAAGGGAAGGTAATAAAAACGCGCGCGTTGTTAAGGGCGATGTAAGCAGGGGGAGCATGTACCATTACTATCGGGATAGTGGTGGCAACCTCTCCCCACTCTAAAGTGATCGTCGCTGTGACGGTCCCTGCCGCATTCTCAACCGTCAACGTGTAGCTGAGGAGCAGCGGATTGTCGGCTGTCGGCATAATCTTATAGCTGTCGTCGAGCGACGAAGGCTTGAGATCGTGGTCGTCGCCTGTGATCGTGCATGTGTCGGCGTTCTCTGTCTCCCACCTCAGTCTCAACTCTACCGAGTTGTCCTCCGCCAGCTTCAACTCGCCTGTAAACTGCTTGACCGTCGGCCTTGGGGTCTCCACGGTCACCGTCACCGGTTGCTGTGCGCTATAGGTAAGGCCGCTGCTTGTCGTCTCGGTTACGTTGAGGTAGAAATTTGTATCCTGCTTCAAACTCAACGGCGGGTCAGTCCTTGCAGGATACACTCCCTCATTCGACAGCGCCCTGGCACCCGCCGCAGGCACATTCACAATCCCCCCCTGCGGCGTATAGTACTCGATTGTGTAAGTCCCAGCCGGCCCTGACCAGTGCAAGGTCGTGCCCTTGTTTTTTTCGACGATCTCAGGGTTAGCCCCGAACGTGACCGTGCCCCACCCGTTCGGGAATTTGTCCATCTCGACCGTCCCGGTCGCTTGCTGGTCACCATACTCGGTGATCGTCAGCACGGTGTTGCCGGGCGTTTTATTGATCTCGACGTTGTTGAAGACAAACACGAGCGATGCGTCGCTGCCCAGCCCCGGGTAGTTATCTGGCGCCGTAAAGGTGTATGGTGAACCCTCGGGGTCAATCCACCATAAGTCATGCGTTACCGGGTTGGTGCCGGGGGTGCTTGGTGTCGGATTAGTAGCGCTCGAACTCCCGGCAGGCAAAGGGTTTACCGGGTTGTCGGGCACTACCGGGCGGATAGAGGTAGCGTCCGGTGTCAGTTCATTAGCGCCGTCGCCTACCGGCAGCGCGATGGTAATCGCCTGTAAATTGACGGTGCTGCTGGTGGAATTGGTGGCGACGATGGTGAGTTGGGCGATGATCGGGCTGCCGGTTTCGGCGCTGGCTTGAAGAGGGAATGGATCGGTCATGATCCTGTAGTTAAGCATTGGGCTTGGTGAGCTTGTCATGGTCTTCTCCTTTTCACCGAGTGTTTGTTTGAATCAGCAAAACTCCTGAAAGGGCGAAAGCGTCGAGCAAGAGTTCAGGAGCCGGGCTCGTCTATGTCCGACAACTGTAGCCACCCTTCACGCAATTGGGGCTGGCCATCCGGCAAAAGCGCGCGGTCGTCAGCATCTACTATCTCGTCTTGCTCCCAGAAGGCGGGCGCGGCCACGGCTTGAATCCAGTTCCATGCGCCGTGATCTTCAGCCGGTTTCGGGATGCGCAGCGTGCCGGGGTCAGCGATAATCGGCCCGGTCCGAAACGTCACCATCAATCGTTTGATAAACTCTTCGACTGTGTGCGCAGGGAGCGCCGCGCTTGTAACCGGGAGAATCCCCGTGTAGGCATGAACGGTGCCGCGCGGGTCCAGGATCATCGTGACGGTGACGCTGTCTCCCTGAAATTTCAAACTGATGTCGCCCTGATACTGGGCGATCACGCCATCCTCGTTCTGCTTGACGATTTGCCGTATGTAGCTATCGCCCGCGCTTATATCATCAGGGTAGTGTACGGCGTAGAACGTCGAGTATGGGCTGCTGCCTTCCGTAAGGTAATAGCCGATAAGGCCGTCATTGCGCAATTGCAGGCTACCTAACCGAACCGGAAACCACAGGTCTTCCACATCGCCTATGTCTTGTATCCAACTGAAGGGAGCCTCAGGGGGCAGCATATTGTTCCACATGTGATTGAAGGCCGGATGACCGAACATCTCAAGTTTCAACTCGGCCTGAACGACGGCCAGCGGTCGCCCGATCAACACGGACAGAAACTGGTCCTTGCGACCGCCGAGCGGGTCGACCATCCACAGCGTCTCATCTACGACGTTCGTCAGGTCGTCGAAAACGGCGGCGGACTGATTGGCGATGCTGCTGACGACCGCTCTCAACACGGGGTTGGAGATGTCGGCGGGCTGTTGGGGCGGCGGGTTTGTGCCGGGCAGCCCTGGGCGCGGACGCCAATTATGTGGGGCTTCAAGCGGCAATAACTCGCCCAGCAGATAGCCGACTGCGTCGTAGACTGCAATACCGCCGTCCAGGTGATTCGGCAAAAGCCAGCCGCAGACGGCATTAGGATTTTCCGATACCATGATGTCCTGGCCTGAGCCGTCGTTCGCAAGATAACTGAAGTCGAGCCGGGCACTCTGAATCACGCGGGGCGGTAACTGGATCATCCCCACAGGGAAGTTGACGGGAATGGTAGGCGCAAGCCCCTGGCCCAGAATCGGCTGGAATCCCTGACCCGTGTTGCTCCAGATTGAAGGATTCCCGGAGGCATCCCCGGAGGTCGCGCCGCCGTAGGTCTGGCCGAAGGCATCGACGATCTGCATTTGATCTATCTGTAGAAAACCACCACGCACCGGGTAGAAGTAGTTCCGGTCATTTTTGACGCGCGATGTGTCGCCCGACAGTATAGGCACCGCCTGATACCCGTCGCCGATCAGCGCCGACACGGCGGGACGGGTGCCCCCCGATTGCGGTCTGGGGCAGGTCACGGACAGGTCATCGGCGGGAGGAGGAGGGAAAGTTTCCTGTGCCAGCAGCGTGATGAGCTGGTCGGTCAAACCGCTGAGCGATTGCGACAACAGGTCCCACCCGGCGACCGTCGTGATCAACGTTTTGACCTGCGGCGAATTAACGCTCGTGTTGCTCTGCAGATACTTCTCGATCTTGCTCTTGAAAAAGAGCGGGGCCTGCGCCGTGAGCAAGGTTCGGCCTTTGTAAGATACAAAGTAATCGGGGTCGAATCCGCTGCCTTTCCAGGCGTACTGCTCGCCGTCAAACTGCCAGTCGTCCGGGGAAAACTGACGCGCGGCTCCTTCTCCCGAACCGGTGGGGAAATATTTCACTCCCCATTCGAGAAACAGAGGAGCCCAGGCTTGCTCCCATTGAGCAATGGCGAAAGGCGCGGGCGCAGTGCCGACCCAGGTGCTGGGATTCGGATTTTGCTCAACGAATAAAGCCTCGGAGATGAGGTTGGAGATACCGGGAATCTTCGTGTACTGGTTGAGGTTGAAAGAGTCGGGGATCCTGAGGGCCTGTGATCGTCTGACCGGGAAGGCGGCAGGTCAGCGTGCCGTCGCTGTTGTAGCGCCCGTCTTCCCCATGGTTTTGGGAACGATTCAGCCCCGAAATCAAGACCACGGGGTCGTTCGGGTGCCAGAAGCGCGGCATCGTGCTGGCCTTGAGCTTGAGGCCGAGATCACCGAGCGAAACAGCCTCGCCACCCGCCTTAGGAAATGTCCAGTTTGCATTCGCCCACTGATTGGCCTGCGTATCATCGGTGGGGTCGGGCAGTTGCGCCTTTTTCTGCGTAACCGCGCAAAGCTGATCCCACACACGGTTAATGAGATCGGGATAAATCTGCCCCTCCATGTAAGACTTGATAGCGGATAAGCTCGGTGTGGTGTGAGGCATTTCCCACGGTTTATTAATGGAATTCGCCCTGGCGATCTTCCACCAGATGATGTAGAGGTCGGATTGCAGCGACTCCAGTTGCCGCTGGTTCTGGTCAAGGTCGCGCTGGCTTTGATTGAGGGCGGCAAGTTTTATGTTGAGCGCCTCGGCTTGGTCGGGCGCGAGCGGGGCGCGGGCGATAAATCGCCTGATGACTGCGGCACGTCTGAGACCGCCTCCCACACAATGCCGCCCGGATTTGACCCGAACCAAGCTTGCTGGATTTGCTGCTGTATATAAGCTGACCCGCCGATTTTGCCGAAATCATTCAGTAAATCGTACAACGCTGCTTGCAGCAGTTCCGGTAAAGTTTTGCTCGCCGCAAGCCATGCGTTCTGATCCGTCGGGTCCGCTTCGGCCTGCTTCCGCGCCTCTGCGTCGATGAGGGCCGCAAGCGCATCAACTGCGGTATTGCCGACGGCGACCTGAATGTTGTTACTATCGATCCCGGCATTGCCCAGAGTCGAGTATGGCCATTGCACATCAACAACCATCCCGTGATACAGGCTGGTCGTAGGCGGCGACGGGCCAATGTCGCCTTGAACCGACCATTTCAGGTCTGTCATCAAGGCCTGGAATCGTTGAGCCGTGCTCTGGTTCTGCCACTCCTGCTGGCTCTTCCAAATCCCCGGATTGTCGGACGGATAGGTCGCTATTGCGCGCAGCGGGTCTGCCGCACTGGTGTCGGAATACCAGCCCACTACAAGATATGTGTAAGGGTGGAGGCCCGTGCCCTCCGGCGGCAGGTCGGTATCGGTGAAGGTGAATACATCTTCGACGAAAGGCGCATAGGCCGCAAACGCAACGTTTCCCGGCCCGACCGCTTGCAGGTAGAGCTGCCCTGTGTCGGGTCCGGGCTCCGCCTCCCAGGCTTCGATGGTATAGGTTTTCCCTATATTGGTCTGGTTAAGGTTGAAGGTCGGCTTTTGACCGGGTGTTACTTCCATAGTTGATGGATTGAAAGGGTCGAGGAACGCGCTCGTGCCTTCTGAGCCAAGATGATCGCTCTTAACTACCCAAAGCTTGCATTGCCACGATCCGTCCGTTGATGCGTTTAGGCGGGCGACAAGCCAACGGTTGGGGACCAGCGGAAACTCGATAGGGCCTTCTGGGACCGACTGTCTGCCGTGGGTCAGGGCGTCAGGCAGCGCCCAGTGTAAATGGACCCCGACAGCCGGCCTATTCGTGGTGGACACGTAAAACGGTTCCGGTATAGGGCTCGCGAACTTCGTCAACTGGTTGTAGTTTGCGTAATACGACGTCAGGCTTTCCTGGTTCGTCGAGTCGACGACCCAGGCGTCGAGATGGACGGGGACAAGAAGGCTAGAGGTGTCGCCGGGCAAGATATTGATCATTATTGGGCCGCTCCGTTTTCGGGTTGAAACAGCATTTGCTCAGGCACGCGGACCATCTGTAGGGCGAAGGCAGCCGGTCCGAGGTTAGGTTGTGGATCATTAAATTTCTTTTCAAGAGCCTCGACCAGACCGTCCGCGCCGGCAACTTTCAACGCCGGTTGATTAGATGGCCGGCGCGTCTGGGGAGGTCACCGGGCGACAGGGTGATTTTCGGTTCGATGTACTGGCCGATGTTCGAGCCGGTTGCCCCCGAAGTGCCGGGTAAGTAACGCAGGTCAATGCCCTCGTCTTCTAGCCCGAAAACCAGCCCTTCCGAAGGCTCGTTGAACTCAATCTTGACCGGCACGTCCGGGAATATGCCTATCATGACGCTCGGCGCGACTCGATCAAGCCGCAGGGGCTTCATAGGGTTTGTGCCGTCGGCTGCGGACCATGCCCTGACTTCCAGCCCCTGCCAGCCGGAGACCACGGCTGAACGCAAGATGAACCCGGCCATTGAGCCGAGCGGCGGCGGCGCGGCAGACGAGTCTACGCCGCGCAGCTTGTCGCGCACCTGATGAAGCACGGCGTCAACCGCGCGATGCAGCGCGTCACGTGTGATGCGGTGGAAGAGGCTGTCGCGGCTCGATTGAATGCCGACGCTGAGCGCGCCGTCCAGCAGGCTGTCAATCCAGTTCGGATCAATGTAGAAGAACCTTATAGACTCCTGTGGCAGCATCCGCTCGCTCGGCACAAGGTTGTTGAAAGGCACTTTATAGAGCAGGGCCGTTTGCGCCAGCCAGCCGACAAGCTGGTCCGGCATGATGCCGATTTCAACGTCCGCGGAACTGCCGTCGGGAACCTCCAGGCCGCTCACCTGATGGAGCAATGAAACGACAACCGGATCATTCATCAGATTACTCAGATCGGCAGGGGCCGGCGGCTGCCGGGTTGTCGGGTTGGTCGGCGTTTGCTGCTGGTCCTGCGGCGTGAATCCGCCGGTCTGCCCAATTAGCGTGGCGATGTTATCGGCAAACTCCGTGGCAAGAAAATCTTTGAAGGCATTGGAGACAATATTGGCATCAAGCAGTTCGGCCAGGTCGGTAACGCCAACATCAGTGAGGTTGCCGTTCGGATCAAGTATATTCTCACGCTGCAAGATACCCTTCAGGTGAGGAGAGCGCATGTATTCGAGCAGCAAGTCAACCAGCCTGTGAGCCGTGCGCCGCCATTCGAGCAGGTTGGTCGCAAAGGGCAAGCTGGCAAGCCCGAGCGAGCGGCCAGTCTGGAAGGCGACCGCGTATGACTGGTCAAACAGCCCCGTCGCCGGGTCGTACACCATAGCCTCAGAGGTATTCAAAGGCACGCTCGGATTCTCCGGTTGGTCAGAGCTTGTCGTCTCCAGAAATTCCGTGGTGACGACAGGCGCGAGCGGTCCTCTGTACCACGCAAAAGTCTGCTCGCCTGTCTGCGTGGCGTAGCTGAGAGGGACATAGCCATCTTGCAGCCGGTCCAACACTTGAAAATCAGCCGACGCGCCTACGGCGCTGCCAGCCGTCATCTTTGTATCGAAATTAGTGGCGACGATTGGGATGCTTTGAGCGCCAGCAGCCACGGCATCAGACGTAGTGACTAGTTTTCGGATCGCGCCCGTAGAACTCACAACTTCAAGCCCGGCGGCTTTTTCCAAAGCCTGCGCCGAGCCTGCCAATGCAATAGATGTTATGCCCGCGCCTTGCAGGTCGGATGCGGTGATGCCTACAGCATTACTCTCGCGGATTTGCCGCGCAGGCGACCGACTATGAAAGGCTTCGACCGGCCCTACATAGCTGTCTTGCGGCATCTCGGTCTGAAAATCATGGGCAAGGATTGGGATGCTTTGAGCGCCAGCAGCCACGGCGTCTGATGTAGTCACCTGTTCACGGATTGCGCCGGTTGGGTCAATCACTTCCAGCGCGGCATTATTTTCAAGGGCCGCACGGGCTCCTGTTTTTTCGGCTAGAGGGATCGATGTGACGTTGCCCGTGAGCGCCGACGCGGTGACGCCCACGGTCCCCGGTCTGCTGAGCGTTAAGAGAAGCGGCATCCGAAGCAGCAGGTCAGTACCCTGTTCGCTGTCTGACGAGATCAAGCCGCGCATTAACTCGCTGAAGTTCT
This sequence comes from Blastocatellia bacterium, assembly GCA_963726785.1. Taxonomy (GTDB): domain Bacteria; phylum Acidobacteriota; class Blastocatellia; order UBA7656; family UBA7656; genus DATEKX01. Next base: position 1,087,696 of record CAVSDJ010000009.1, on the reverse strand, counting down.
CTTGCGGGTCTTGCAGACAGATGTAGGTCCAGCTATAGAGCGAGATGAGGCGAACCTTCTGAAAACCGGAAGGTGTTACCGGAGAATCGCCTTGCAGATATGGCTCGAATCCTTCGAGCGAAACCAGGTGGGCAATGTTGCGCTGTTGATTCGTATCGGAACCCACGGGCGAGGGAATCGCAAAACGGTTGGCGAGCGCCACCGAGAACCAGCCATCATGTTTGTGGTTCAACGGCTCCTTATGCTGAGTAGACACTTGCCTGACGTGAGCAAGAAAGCGCAGGTCATCGATTGTAGGGATCAGCGCGGCGAAGGTATCAACGTTCATCTCGATCACGTTGCAATTAATTTGAGATGGATCCTCGTCGTCTTCCAGAATGATGGTCGGGCCGAGCGTGCCCGACGGCGGCCCGGTCGTCTGAGTGCCGTTGTGAGTGGAGTGGATGATATTACTCAGCGGCAACGAGGCGATGCGGGTTGGATTCTGCTGACTGCCCGGCTGCGGCGATGTGGCGTTGCCTGTAGCCGGTTGCGGCACGAGCAGCTCGCCCTCGGCAAAGACCAACAGCGCCATCCAGGGATAAAGCTTCACATTCTGAACATCGGGCAATCTCAACTCGCGCTCCCACGGTAGCATCCGCTTGTTGAAGACGATCATCGGCACGTATTGATCGTAAGCGCCTGTTCCGCTTGCCGGGGGGAAGACGCGATGCACGTCGGCAGGGTCAATAATAAAACGTGGGCCGCGCACCAGGAATTTCTGCGAAGCAGGCGGCTGCGGCTGGCTCGGTACGCTTGCGGCGTTACCGCCATCCTGCTGTGTCCGGGCCGTGTCCACCATCAGTTTCTGAGATACCGTGATCGTGTATTCGCCGGCGTGGAGCGAAGGAACGAAATTGTCGTAAAAAGTAATATCAACATTAGCCTCTGTCGAATCATCGTTACTCATGAGGTTATGATCTCCCAACTCCGAGCGGGCCTGACGCTCATTGCGTATGCTCACAACTCAACGTGAGGTTGAAGCTACCATCGGGTTGCCGGTCAAGACAGCGCCTGGGTCTGTCGCCAGTTTGTCCAGGCTGCCATTGGTTACAGGGGCGATTCCGTATCGCTGCAACGCAGAGTAGATGGAGTTTCGCGCGCCCACCGAAGCGGCGCTCATAAGGGTTGACTTGATCTTGTCGAGCGCGCCAGCATCAACCTGGGGCACATCGGCCACCGCGCTGTCCCGCACACTCAGCGGCAGGTGATAGGGATTAAAGGGGACTTCCTGATCTATGACATCGTAGGTGAAGGCTGTTGCGACATCTATATCCAGCAGTTGATCGCCGGACGGCGTCAATGTCTCTTGCCTGGGCTTTATGTTTTCAAGTCCAAGCAGCCGGTTCGCAAGCAGCGCGTTCGGTTCGGGATCTTGCCCTCCCGCCAAGGGCCTGCCCCACTTGGCAGCCGGCACATATTTGCATGCCTTATCAAAATCAAAATCCCCGGCCAGATCGTAGTCTGCGTTCGTATCCTCATCTACTAACTCAACAGTCAAGACGGATGACTGGAGCGTAGCTTTCATCGGACGGATGCAAACAAAATAATCTGCGCCCGCATTACACGCATCCTGTGGCGTGATCCTGGTCGTAGCGGCGTCCTTCTTAATGTCAATCTCGGTCGCGGGGATGGTCGTCAGCGTAGAAAATACGAAGTGGTTTGGCCGGACAACCCAGACGGTTTCCCCTTCGTAATTTACGAAGGTTGTCATCAGGCCGTCAATGAGTGAAATCGTCAAAGCGCCGACGGAGTGAACGCCGTCGCTCGGCCCATCTGCGGCGGCGGCCATTAGACGGGCCGACATGGCGCGCGGTACCGGGCTTGCCTTCTCAGTCTTTTGAGGAAGCAGCGTTTGCGCGAAGCCTGTACCGTCCTGGTTGCTCCAATCAAGCGGTTGAGGCTTATCGCGGGGGTCTGCGCCAAAGCGAACAGTGAATGAGATGACGGACCAGTTGATATGGGCCTTGCCGCCCATCTTCGGGCCCCAGAGTGTCAGGTCAGCGCCCAGCTCGACCTTCAAGGTAACGGTGACGAACAGAAGATGCATTCGGTAGGAAGCACCGACGCTGATGCTGATCTCAATAACATAATGGAACGGAGCCCACTCAATGAGCGCGTCCATCTGGGCCTTGAACCAGGCTTTGAGGTTGCCGCTGCTGTATAGCACCTGAAGGCCCGCGCCCGCCATCACGGCTGATGACGTTAGCGCGAAGTAAGCATCGCCGCTGATCGTAACGTTGCCCGATACCGGCCAATTGTAGCCAAGCCGGGGCACTGTCGGGTAATAGCTAGGGGGGGTAAAGTCGGGATGGTAACCGCCTATTGTCAGCACGAAATCGCCGGCGTGCGGGCTGTTGCCGAACCATATGCAGAAGGCAAACCCACCCGTAAGCCTGCAAGCCGGATCGATGACAAACGAATTTGGCGTAAGGATGGCGGTTGCGCTGAAGACGCCTTCCGACGGCAATAGCTTCACTTCCAACCCCATCTCAGCGTAGGCGTACTTTTGCGCGGGAATCGCGGCTGTGGGAGAAGCCGGGGGAGGCAGGCTGATCTGAGAAACTCCGAGAAGAGCTATCTCCAAATGATTGCCGAACTCGACGACCAGCAGCGCGGTCGAGTGAACAAGATCGAACGAAGTAAAACGCACGCCGGCGGCGAGCCAATATTCGCCGCGCTCCGGCGGCACATATTGGACAAGACCGTCTAAAGCTTTTGCGGGGTTTGCGGGCACCCCGCCCAGAGCAGTCGGGTCGCTGGCCGCTACGACGAGCGGGAACTGAGGCACGCTGTTCTGGTCGGGCAGAGTGAGCGACCGGTTATAACCGAAGGCCGCCGCAAGACCTGTGACGTAGAAAAACGACGGCCCGCCCAGTTCCTTATCGAGGACGCCGTAGATAAATAGCGAGGCGTACCCTTTACCGCTATCTTGGGCAGGCACATAGGCGTAGGAACCCAACGCGTTGATGACAAACGTGCCGCCTTTTAGCAGCGCCGCTCCATTGTATTCCGTGTAGTTCCTCGGTGGGGTTGCGTCAGGGTCTGGCCCAAGTTTTACGAGCGCGGCACTCATCTCGACCTGTCCCGACGATAGCGTCAAACCGAGGCCGTCGAGGTCCAAGTCATACTTGCTAAAGTCGCCCGGCGAAGTCACCGGGATGCCTACCGAAAGCCCGACCAGATCGACATCGAGTCCGGCCAGATGGATGCCGCCATCAAACAACAGCGATAACCTGTCATTGCTCGAATCCCCAGTGTCCTGCACCCAGCCCAGGCCCAGGCCCTCGCATTGTAACGGCCCCACAGCGCGCTGAACTGGAATGATCACGGATTCGGTCGGGTTGCCGTTCCTGTCGTAAATCTGGCCTACAAAGCTGCCGCCTTTGATGTGCGCAACCGACACCGAAAAGGTAGGATTCACGGGGTCCTTATCGCCACCCGAACCGGCCTGTCCGGTTGCTGCACTCCCTGACTGTAGTAAGCTTTGAGCAACCGGATTGGTATTAGACCCCTGGCCGAACCCTGGCCCAAGCGGTAATCCTAATCCATCAAGGCTGGCGGCGGCCCCGAAGCTGAACGTGTTGTCATCCTCTTGCTTAAGGTAGACGCGCAACTCTGCGCCTTTCATCGTGTAGCCGTCAATACTGAATAGCGGCTGGTCCGCGCCGCCCGTGACATCCAGTCCAAGGCTTACCAGTTCGACGCGCGGAGCGATTGTCACTGAACCCGTCGAAGTGCTGTGCAATAAGTTGACCGAGATGCCCGGCTGTGGGTAATCAGAATTCAGACCGAGCGAGCGGGCGACCCAGGAGTCTTCATTGTCTTCGCCGCCGATCCATTTGCCCAACTGAATCAGGAACAGCGCTGTCGGCTTGGCCGTGCTGCTCTGGCTGCCTTGACTGCCCGCGTCGTCCTCTTGCTGGTCGCTTGAGGGGCCGAGCGCGATTTCCTGAATCATCAGCCGCGCGCCCAGGTTTGCGCTGCCATCGGCTGCCGCATCTTTGAATATATAAATCCCGCTTCCTTCTGCTCCGACCGATATAGGAATCAAAGCCGTCGTGGAATTGGCCAGGGTGTTGAGCACGTTGAAGAGAAAATTTTCGGCCAGCAGTTTCGGATTACCGGCGTTTTGCCGGAGGTAATCAAGATTCAGTTGATAATTGCCATCCTTATCGAGTGTGAGTATGCCCACCGCTGTCAAGACATCCCCGATTGTGTACACCGATCTGCCCACATAATTGCTCAGCCAGTACGTTCCCTGCAAAATAACCGGAGCGATCCACTCGCCGACATCGTCGTTCTTTAACAGATCGCCGAGTGAAGAGTATGTGGATGGCTTGTCAGCAGCCTGTCCGCTCATGCCGCCGAAAACCATATTCATTCCGGGGAGTTCGTCGGCGAAGTATATGTCAACATCGAGCGTCAGGGTTTCGAAAGTAACGTTTTTCGGGGCCGTGAACTTGTTGACGCTGCGGGCGTTCAAGCCGATGTGGGCCGGTTGCGTATCGAGGATGAACGAGGGGTTTGCGAAACTGGAAAGCCGAAACAGCGGAACATAAGCGTAAGCCTTGAAGGTGATTTCCTCATAGCCCATGGAATGTAAAACACCGATCCCAATATCGGCAGTGGTAATCGAAGGAGAAGGCTTTGGGGCGACGAGGTAAAAGCCGGTCGGGATGCCGTCCAGAGGGTTGCGCATGGGATACCACTGCGCGTCAGGGAATACGCTGTTTGCGCCCTCGTCAGCCGGGCCGAGAAAGTCCTCAAATAGCGTAAGCAGTTCCGGCAGCCGATTCGGGATGGCTTCGAGTTCTGTCCCGGCACTCGAAAACCAGTTCTTATTTAAGTCGCCCGCGGTTGTGAGCAGGCCGATCAGCTTTCCCACATTCGTTATTTGAGAGCCAAGTATATCCGTGAGGGTTGACATAATCTCGCTCCGGGGTTGTTATTGCTGCTGCTGAGGCGGCTGTTGCTGCTGAGGCGGTTGCGGTTGTGGAGGATTGGCCCATACTTCGAATACGTCATACCACCACGTTATCGCATTCGTGCGAATCGTATTGTCTTCCCGGTGTCTCGTAGCATCGTTCTCGGTTAACTGTAGATTAGCACCCAGCGTTGCCCCTAGCAGGTAGACTTTCGCCACTTCATTCTTCCCTTTTTTTTTGCCACTCTCATCAAATTTATCAATGCAGACCAAAGGCCCGCCGGAATCGCCCGGCCATGAGGAATCACTGTTATCGGCATCCAACATGAATACAGAGATTGAGGTGTCGGTTACCCATTCGTTATTTATCTTATTTACGTCGTAGGCCTTGACTGCAGGGATTGTGGCAGTTGGGATCGATTCTTTGCACTGCACCTTGCCCTTATAGGCATCATTGATCGCTACTTCTTCTGTAACCGCTCCATATCCCATCTGGGCAAAAAGGTAGTCCGTCTTATTGAGCGCTCCAAACAGGGTGTTATATTCGTTAAGTCTTGTCCCATCAATAAGCCTGTTAGCTACCACAAAATCAGCGAAAGCGTCATCTTGACACTCCAATACCATGAGATCGTACGTCCAGTCTTCGTCGCTGCTCCCCTTAAAGTCAATAGCCGTCACTTTCACCCATTTCGCGGGAGCCCCCAGCAACGCCGCAGGCCCGTACCCTATATCCAGGCTCCTTATAAATTCATCCGTGACATAAGCATTGGGTTGTTGTGCCGGATAAGCATGGTTAGACAGCTTATATAAGAGGTGTTTGGCAGTTAGTATGTATGCTGCTTTTTTTTCTTTACCAGGTTTTATGTTCTTATCAGCAGTAAGAATGACACCTGAGCCTTGTTTTCCCGCTGCTTGTATAGACACGGTGACGTTCAACAGTTGTGTTTGAATCTGTTTGGGAAGGCCGTCGAAAAATTTCTTGGCCTTAGTTCGCGTGCCCTCTTTCGTCACATTCCCGTTATTATCCTTTGTATCCGCTGTCAAAATCATTACAGACCTCTAGTTGAGCAGTTTATGGCCGCCTAGATACTCTCGATGCACAACAGCGCGCCGAGTGGATTTCGGACTATACCGATCAAACTCCGACGCCTACCCCAGCTTCAACTAATGCCTGGCAAAGCTTCGAACACGCTTTGACTGGCTGTCTGGTTGGGAACAACCTGCTTGCCGCCGTGCTGCTATTTGTAAACATGGATGCCCGAGGGATTAATGTAAGGGTGACTACTATCAAGCCAGCGCGTTGCCTTTACCTTTGTTCGTCCGGGGGCTGATATTAATAGCTGCCGGATAATCGCGGGTTGCGTCGGAAGAACAGCCCTTCACCTTACGGTGAGCCACTATACACAAATCACAAACTTAATTCCATAAGAATTGAGCGAAAGGTAAGAAGAGACACGCGCAACTGATAGAACGGCGCTTGAACAAACTCTTATCCGGCACTGGCCTTAACCGGCGCCTCGCAAAAGAAGTAGATATAGCCGAATACCCAGAGTGCTGATTGGGAGATGCCTGTGCCCATCATCGACACAAACAAACGGCAAACTGGCGAGCGCCTTCTCGGCTGGAAGGGGTGCGCCCCATATAAGAACCAATCTTTGTTCTGCTAATATGCAACAAGAGCATATTAAACAAGCGGCTGGGGAGTAATAACGCAAAAATCTATCACATTGTGTTTAAGACTTATCCACAGGACAGAGAATACCAGTTTGTTAAGAAGTAATTGACATTGCGGATTTGCTAGGAGTATCTTTGCGCGCAATTGAGGAGACAACGATGAACATTTATGTCGGAAACTGCTGTACAGGATAACCGACGACGAGGTGCGGCAAGCGTTTGAAGAATTTGGCCAAGTTACGAACTGTAAAATTATCAGAGACAGGGCCGAAAGGGTTTGGTTTTATAGAAATGCCAGACGATAACGAAGCTCGTGCGGCGATTGCCGGTTTGAATGGTAAAGATTTTGACGGGCGAAAGTTGGACATGCATGATGCCAGCCAACGTCCATAGGATCGCCTTTGAACTTATACACACCCCTTCCCAGATCACACCAGTTTGCCAGAGTTGTTTTTGCGTCTTGAGAACCCTATAAGTGCGCACCGAGAGGATGACAGAGAACAGCGCAGTCACGCCCAGCGCAAGGCCATTACTCTATAGCTATTAATCTAAACTCAAAAAGTGTGATATTTACAGTTCGAGACTGCTTATGCGAAATGGGATATCTGAGCCTACGATTGTATCAGAATAAAGTCTGTGACAATTTTGTGACAAATTATTATAGATACTGGATGATATTCAGTGATATTGACGTATTGGAGGGCGGTAATTACGAACCCAGGTAAAATCAAGGTTCTGTTCTTTTCTATTTCGCCAACTCTCCATCCAAGTATGAAGTTTGGAGCCCGGCCTCTGCCAAGGAAGACTTTCATTCGAATTCACTTTGGTATGCAAGTCGTAATGATCGGAAGCCTCAGGCGTATCGTACCACCAACACGAATTCCACAAGCATTGGAAAAGAGTCGATGGGTGTTGTGCTATGAAATCTACATCGCGGGAAACAGCCTCATGAATTAATCGAATAAACTGATGATGTGGGCTTGTATGCGGGACTATAGTGATTGCCAAATACAAATCGTCGGTGAGATTCAGCACCATTCCTGACTCTGCTTTATATTCTAAGAACTCCTCATCCGTCAGTAGCCTGATGAGGTCGTCGATTCTCTGACCGCCGACAAGGTGGGCTGGTAGGTGAGTTAGCTCATATTGCGATAGATTCGAGAAACGATTTGCAGCCATAATAGAAATCAACTTAACAAGTCTTGTTCAAGTTTCCAAGTGACGTGAAGCTGCCTTCCGTTCACGACTATTGTGAATAATTCCAAGATAATTGTAATATATTGTCCGTATATAGCGCTGACCAATTTCAAGGTCACACCATTATATTCAGTTTAAACTTATCAGTAGTAAGTTACGTGGCTCTCCGAGCTTCTCAGGGCCACCAATGTCTTACAGATTGAGTTGCAAGAAGTGTTTCTCCGACGGCGACTTCGCCTCCTAGCTTATATATAACTTCGGTCATACTTGCCAAGTCTTGTAACAAATCTTTTCTAGAGCGAGTTGACATGGCTGGCAGACTCTTCTGCCAGAGGAGAAAAAGGTCGGAAGGAGGAAGCTCGGCTAATTGGGGCGTAAGTATGGTTAAAGCTCCAATGCGGGCTTCTGTATTGTTAATGCCTTGCGCCACTGCTAAACCTTGTCGTGGGCGGTTCAGCTCCTTCAAAACGATGGCTAGATGGCTCAACGTTTTTGCCTGTATTTCGTCTGTACTTGTGGAAGTAGCCGCAGCTACCGCAGCGCTAATCACAGACTCTAACTGTTTCTCCTGTAGCTGCGGAGCAATCACTTTCAACAGATCAATTATGTCGTGGGCATCTGTTATAAGCGGAATCTCTCGCAACACCTGATCTACAGCAAGCAGGCGCATTGTCTCTGGCAATAGTCCTGCGATGCTCACCAATCCTGTAGTTCTAGCCTTTAGATCTTTAATTGCCTGTATATTCTCGACTGCGGATTGCAATTGACTTTCATTTAAGTAAGCCGCGATGGATGCTAGGGCATGCGCACGCGCGTGCTCGTTTCCCATATTTTGGACGGTACTAAGTGCCTTGTCGGGTGGTAATGCGGAAGAAGACCGCAAATAATTCACTAAAACATCAAATACTACCCAATCATCTCCACTTGACGTAGCGGCTTCCAATGCTTCTTGTAATGTTTCAGTCTGTAGAGGTTCTTGCAGCAGTAACGCGATTGCTGTAAGCGCTTCAATGCGAATTCTGACGTCTTCTACTGTTCGCATAATCTGTAAAAGCCTTAGCAGGATGACATCATTCAGAGTGTCAGGCAAACCAGAAACTATGCCTTTGACTACCTCGGGAAGATCATCAGCATCTGCATGCTGCGCCAGCCATAACGCCTCTTTCAAACGATCCTGTAGTGTAAGAATCTTCGTTATCTCGGTCAAAGCGCCTCGTCGCCATGTTGTATTCTCAATCTGGTAAACCCACTTGAGGGCCTGGGAAAGACTCCCAATTTCCGATCTCCGAACTGCCAGCATCCATATTGCGTGGTCCCGATCTTCTCTTGAGGAAAGCTCCGCTGCAATCTTGAATGTATGAATAACTTGTGATCTCGATAAGTAATATGATACGGAAGAGATTAACTCCTGACATTGCTTGCCCTTGTATGGTTCTGATGCCAGCGCTGCCATGGCTGTTTTTACAACACGCGATCGTAAGCGCATAGGGAGGTAGGGCACCAAGTCTATGAGCCATCTAGCACGTTCAGATACATCTTCGATTGACGAAAGAATTGTGATCGCTTCCTGTCTTACCTTTTTCAAATAAAGGGCACCCAAAGCTAATAGTTCCGCTCGTTGTGATTGAAAACTGATTGTGAGAATCAGCTCAAAAGCTTTCTGCTGCAATGGCTTTAGAACATATGGAAGCACTTCAACCAGTGCTCTCGCCCGATCGCCCTCGTCATCAATGGCTGATATTATACCGAGTGCCTCCGCTTGAATTTCGAGCCGCTGCTTTGGCGAAAAGCGTTGCGCCAAAGCCATCATCGAGGCAAATCTTAAATCAATGAGATTAACGGCTCGCGCTTCAATTAGCACATCTTCCAATAAAGGCTTAGGGAGTCTTGGCAAAAAGGCAATCAATAGCTCGGCGCGCTCCTTTTCGTCATCAATCACCCGCAAGGAGTTGAGCGCTCTCAGAAGAATTGATTTACTTACCTCAACCGGAAGTCGCTGCAACAAGATTGATGCTTCACGCACCCAGCGCTCCAACTCTCCAGAATGCTGATTCTCTTCTAGAAATGCGAGCAGCATCTTGCGATCCGGTGTTTCATCAGGCTGGAAAAGGGCTTTGTTTTTCCACACTATGATCTGGTAAGGATAGTTACCTCTTCCAACGATAGAGAAGGCTTCCGCAAAGGCGTCTTCGCAAAACGGCTGAGGGAAGAGGGGAGCAAGTTCAGATAATGTATGGGCACGGCGCTGGTCGTCACTTATTTCCCTGGCCAAATGATATGCCGCGAGACGCTCATCTGGAGATAAGCGCGGCAGCGCGGGTGCGATCTCGCGTAGTATCCTATCGCCCCATGACGCAAAGTTTCCGCTAATCTTCAAACGTTGCAAAGCATTTAGCGCACCAATTCCTGCCTCACCGATCAGCGCGTCTGGAAGATATGGGAGCATCGCAACGTATGCTCTACAAGCATGGTAAGGATCATCCTCGTCATTAGCCGCATGTAGTGCTTCCTGCAACATCGCTTCTCTTTCTGCGGGCGGCACGCAGGTTGATAGCCGCGCGAGAGTTTCGGCGCGTAAATCCGCTCGTTCAATCGCGCGAGCATCAACGACTGCGTCTCGCGATGTTTCCTGTTTATCCGGGACAGGTAGATTCGGGATCAAATCAACTAATACCTGGATGCGTGTATGAGAATCGGAGATACGCTTTGCCTCCGCCAATGCCTGAGTAAGCAAAGGACCTGACAGAAGGGGCGCTAAGTTCATAAGCGTATCAGCGCCCCATGAAGCACTTCGCAAGAGAGCACATTCCAGTGCCTCACGAGCTATCTCCTCTCTTTTTACTGGGGACATAAAAGCAGCCAACGCAGCAAGAGACCGCGTCCTGGCATGAGGAAAGTCAATTGAGCGAGCTATGGATAAGGCCTCTTCTAGGAGTGAAGGAGAGAGACGCGGGGCCAGCCATTCAAGGGCGAAGAATTGTTCCCAGGCATCATGTGATTGCTTAACGTAAGCAACTGCTTTCTCCAGATTCCAGATATTATACTCGACTAGCAGGATCATGAACGGGCATCGAATCTTCTTGTCGATTGTATTCAGTGATGACAGGCATAGAGCATATTTGGAGCTTAAACCAATAGCATTACTCAGCCCTCCTTTTGCCATTGAAGTATTTATAGAAGAACTCAGGTAATCATCATCCGATAGTCGCCACGCGCGTGCTATGTCGGTAGCAAATCCTTCTGGAGAACTGATGGACTCTTTAGCTTCAAACCATGCATTCCTTCGTTCCTTAGTTTCGATGCTTAGAAGATGATGCAGATCATCTTGTCTGCCAGCCTCTTCCAGGTGAACAGCTAGATGCAGTAGCTCGTATTCTGTGAGGTAATAGAACGGGTCGTTATCCATGGCACTTGCCAAAACTTGGATTCATTGTATTCTGTACAACGATTGTGCCGTATAAGGGTTTATACTTATATAAGCACTCGTGCAAAATTAAGTTGAAGCATACAACTCTTTGAACTTCACCTTATACTCTGAGCCGACTTGATTGAAGATATAATAAATCTTCCTCTTGAACTTGGCGAAAGTTAAATAATCACCCGCCTTGAGCCATTCATACTTCGCTTTTCTCCTATAGGTTTCTGCCTTGTTCTAGTCTGGCGTATATAGCGGCAAGAAAAACTCGTACAAATCCTTTTCCATCCACTTCTCAAGTTGCTCAATGAACACCTCCGATGAAGTTGGCGCTCAAGAAGCAAACTCATTGAGGGAGGCCTCGCAAACACAGAGTAATACCAGACCCGAAGTTGGTCTATGGGCAAGTCATAAAACACGAAGAAGGAGAAACAGTAAGGATAGAAAAGAAGTTAATGTTAGGGAGAGTGGAAGAAGATTTAAGGTGGTGTTCAACGAGTTTGCTTGAGAGAGAAAACAGCAGGGCCCGATCACGCAATCGGTATCTGGTGAGAAAGACGATAGCCTTGGCCAAGCTGGTGGAGTATATGGCAGGTCAGAGCGTGTTGGACAAAGCATTCTAGAACTTCTGTCGGAAGCACAGAGGATTGAAAGGAGAGAGACCGGCGCAGAGGCAAGGGATCAGTGATCACGTCTGGTCGATAGCAGAGGTATTGCGCTACAGAGCCGCTGATCCATAATCATTTCTCCAATATCATGGGGGCACTACCGATTCTTTCTGTGGTGCTTATAACCTTGCAATGAGGTGTCAGATAGTATATGCATGTGCGAGCTTGGCGTTGATCGTAGGCCATACAGTCTGAGTTGAAATCCTTAACTGAAAGCGAGATCACTATGTCACAGACTCCCACCGGTCTCTATTCGCTGCCACTCGCTCCGGAAAGTACGAAGCATCTCGCCTCCGACCCGATACCGCTCAATACCGGTGCGCCACCATTCCCGGTGCACCCGAAGGTGCGAGAAGAGATTATTAAAGCGGTCGAAGCAAGCAAAGAAAAACTCTCGTACCCGCCGACGCGCGGGATCAAAGACCTGCAGGAGAAGGTCGCCCACGATTATGGCTATCCGGAAGAAGGCATCATCATCACTTACGGTGCCTCGCAGGCTTTATACAACATCCTCGATTCCACCATCGGCGACGAGGATGTCTTGATACCTGCGCCGTTCTGGTTCGCCTTCCCGAACATCGTTGCGCAAGGCCGGGGCAAGCTCAAGATCATTCAGACGAGTGCCGAGAATGGCTTTAAGCTCACTCCGCAACAGCTCGCGCAAAACATCACCTGGAAGAGTCGCATACTGATTCTTACCAATCCGAATAATCCGACTGGGGTGGTCTACACGCGCGAAGAATTAGACGCGCTGGTTAAAGTGCTAATGAAACACCCGCGTCTGTTAGTGGTTTCTGATGAGGTTTATAACCTCGTCTTAGTTGACGAGAAGACCTGCCTCAGCATCAGCAGTTGGTCGGAAATTCGAGACAGGGTGTTAACAGTCAACAGCCTATCGAAGAACTACGCCATGTCGGGATTGCGAGTCGGGTTCATCGCGGCGCATCCGACGTGGGCCGACATTTATCTCCAGAAGCAGAATTACGCCACGTCAGGGGTCAATGAATTCTTGCAACGCGGGGCATTGGCCGCGCTCGAAGTCACTGACGAAATTATCCCGGCGATAGTCGAGAAACTGAAGGTCAGGCGGGCGAAGGCTATAGAGTTGTTGAATACGGTTCCGAATACTTCGTACATCACTCCGCAGTCAGCCTATTTCTTCTTCTGGAACATCGAGCATTACATCGGCTGTCGAACTGAGGATGGGAAGTTGGTTCGGAGTGATGTCGATCTGGTGGATTATCTGTTGCAGGACGCAAACGTCGCCGTCGTCGCGGGCAGCCTGTGCGGCACGCCCGGATACTTTCGCATTACCTACGCTATCGCGGAAGAACTTTTTGAGAAAGCGATCCAGCATATCAAAGAGAGCCTGGGAAAACTCAGATGCGGCGGTTCATAGGGCGTGAATTGAAAATCAGCTTTGTTGTAGGTTGCCGTAATGTGAGGGCGCGCCTAACAAACGGTTCGACCGGAGCGCAGTAAGCAAGTTTCACATAGATTGCTCTGGCTGAGTTGGTCTACAGCAACGCGCCCGGTCAATCGCAGCGTTAGGCGCAGACTCTACGATTTGCGGTTCAACAACAATGCTCGTGCGAATAGAGCCTAATGGAAACGATGATGGCGAAGCATATACCCAAGGAGAAGCCGAGACAGAAATAATATGAGAACCCGGTCTGAAAGACAGCAAGCGAAAGAGCGGGAACGCCTCCTTTCTGCTTTATCAAATATAGCCTCGACGCAAAGACATCTCCTTCGCAGGAGTCGAAACATCGGAGATTTCCGCAAGTGGAAAGATCATGATTCATATCAAAAAGCATTCGATAGATTGCTGAGGGATTTGAAGGCGGAAGAATCGAATTGATGGACACTGCGAGCCTTTGCTTTAATCATAAGATGGTTGTGATATAAGATGCGCTCTAATCGAGGGAGGTAGCAAATGGTTGCCAGCAAAGTATGGAGATTCATATTCCTCGCTGCCCTTATTAGTGTCAGGGTGGCTAGCGCGCAAGAATCTCACCAACATCAGCATGACGCCTCAGAAAAACTCGGACGGGTCAGCTTTCCCATCTCCTGCAATCCCGCCGCGCAGCAGGAATTTAATCGCGCCCTGGCCCTGCTTCACTCATTTCAGTATGTCGAGGCGGAGCAGGCATTCACTGAAATCAGGGCGAGTGATCCCGACTGCGCGATGGCCTATTGGGGAATTGCTATGAGCAATTACCATCCGATCTGGGCCCTTCCCACCCCCGCAGAACTTGAGAAGGGGCGAGCCGCTGTTGCGAAAGCAGTATCAATCGGCGGAAAGGGCGAGCGTGAGAATGACTATATTGCAGCTATAGAAACATTCTACAAGGATTCGGACAAGCTCGACCACCGCGCACGCTCTCTGGCTTATGAAAAAGCTATGGAGAGATTGCAGTATCGCTATCGAAAAGATCACGAGGCTACAATCTTCTATGCTCTATCGCTTCTGGGGACAGCGATCCCCACTGACAAGAATTACACGAATCAGAAGAAAGCCGCGGAACTTCTCAACAAAGTGATGCTGGATGAGCCAGAGCATCCTGGCATAGCTCACTACATTATTCACAGCTTCGACTATCCACAGCTTGCGCGCCTGGCCTTGCCGGCTGCGCGGCGGTATGCCAGAATCGCACCTTCATCAGCGCACGCATTGCACATGCCTTCGCACATCTTCACGCGGTTGGGGGTGTGGCCGGACTCGATTCAATCGAACCTCGCTTCCGCCGCTGCCGCCAAGCAACAAGTCGCCAAAGTGCAGCCGGGGACGGCTTCGAAGGATCAGCTTCATGCGATGGACTATCTGATCTACGCCTACCTTCAAGGCGCACAGGACGATCAAGCGAAACGCGTCCTTGATGAAGCGCTGGCTTACAGCGAGGCGGATCAGGCGGTCTTTCAGGTAGCTTATGCCTGGGCAGCCATCCCCGCGCGCTTCGCTCTCGAAAGACGTCGTTGGAAGGAAGCCGCCTCACTCAAGCTGCACCCGGCTACGTTCCCATGGGAGCGCTTCCGCTTTGCCGAGGCCAATATTTATTTCGCGCGGGCGATTGGCGCTGCGCGCAGCGGCGACACCGCCGTTGCCCTACAGGAGATCAATCAACTGGCTTCGATTCAAGCAGGAATCGGCGGGGCCAAGACCGACTATGACTGGGCCAGGCAGGTTCAGATTCAGCACCATGCCGCCCGAGCCTGGCTCGCGCAGGCAGAAGGAAAGACTATCGAGGCGGAGCGGTTGCTGCGCGCGGCAGCCGAACTGGAAGACTCGACCGACAAACATCCCGTCACACCAGGCGCGATTCTGCCGGCGCGCGAGATGCTGGGAGATCTGCTGCTCGAACTCAAGCAACCGGCACAGGCGTTGAAGGAATACGAGGCCGTCCTTCAGACGGCACCGAACCGATACAACAGCCTCTACGGAGCGGGGCATGCTGCGGAGCTAGCGGGCAACCGACATAAGGCGCGGGCGTACTATAGGAAACTGACAGCGATCTGTAGCCACACCACAGGTCGGAGGTCTGAACTTCAGTTGGCGAAGGCGTATCTGGCAAAGAAATGACAAGTAAGTTTCAAAGCGATTCGCGCCTGGCTCGCCCAACCTCAGAGCTGGAGGCGGCGTGGGCGGGCTTTGCCCAAAAAGTAACCAAGAAGTAAAACCAACCAAAAAGTAGGTGAGCCAACCAAAAAGTCTGAGCGGTCTTACTTGCCTGTCGCAGACTGGCGATGGTACAGAGTATAAGGTTGATAATACCGACCCCGATTGGCCTACCTGCACATGCCCCGATTTCGAGTTGAGGCGCATTCACTGCAAGCACATCTACGCGGTTGAATACACGATTGAGCGTGAGCGAAAAACGACTACGACCACGAAGAAAACGAACGATGGCAAAGTCACTACAACCACTGTCACCGAGACTGTCAAACTGAGATACAAACAAGTGTGGAAAGCCTACAACTCCGCTCAGATGAACGAAAAGGCCCGTTTCCTTGAACTGCTCCATGCCCTCTGCTCTAACGTTGATGAGCCTATACAAACGAGGGGCCGTACTCGCTTGCCGATGTCGGACATGCTTTTCGCCACTGTGTTCAAGATTTATAAATCGGTTTCTTCCAGACAATTCATGACCGATCTGAAAGATGCTTATGCGCGTCGCTATATCTCGAAATTCCCATGCTACAACTCCGTGAATGGCTATCTCGAAAAAGAAGAACTCACGCCCTATCTGCAATGGCTGATAGTTCAATCTGCGCTGCCTCTCAAGTCTGTAGAGACTGACTTCGCGGTTGATTCGTCGGGTTTTTCTGCTTCTCAGTATGACCGATGGTATGACGAAAAGTACGGGAAAGAAGCAAGCAAGCGCGAATGGGTCAAAGCCCATGTTATGTGCGGAGTCAAAACCAATGTTGTAACGTCTGCTGAAATCAGCGGGGCGCATGGCGCAGATCACAACTACTTTGCACCGCTCGTAAATGAGACTGCGAAGCGATTCAATGTGCAGGAAGTCAGCGCAGATAAGGCTTATTCGAGCTTTGCCAACATGCGATTGGTAGATAATAAAGGCGCAGTCCCTTACATTGATTTCAAAAGCAACTCGACTGATAAGGGCAAGTGCGAAATCTGGAATCGCATGTTTCACTACTATAATCTGAACCGCGCAGACTTCATGGCTCACTACCACAAGCGGTCTAACGTCGAAACGACCTTTAGCATGATAAAAGCCAAGTTTGGCGGGTTCGTCAGAGCGAAACTTCCAGTCGCACAAACTAATGAAGTGCTTTGTAAAATCCTTTGTCACAACATCTGTTGCTTGATTCAGAGCACGTATGAGCTTGGGATTGAACCCGCATTCTCTGATTGATTTTCTCACTCTCATTTTCTGTACCGTCCGGCCCGTCATCATTCGGTGGCGGGCTTTATTTTGCCCATATTTCAATAGGCTATAAAACCGTACTAAAACCGACTTTTTGGTTAAAATAGCCTTCCAACCAAAATGTCTAAAACGCCTGTAACTAGGGGTAACGATTGACAGACTTTTTGGGCAAGGCCAAGCTACAGGTAATCTGTCTGCCGCGTCAGCATCTTCATCGAATAGATACTAATCCGAATGCGCGGGCTTAACCCGCATGGTTAGATGGGCTACAATGGCCGAGCGATGAAGTCAGCGTTTCTAGATTTGCTCAAGCAGATAGCCTCCGGGGTAGTAATATTCGAGCCATTTCCGAGGACAGCAGAAGGGATGAGGGAGTTTCAAGACACGGTGCATCGCTTACGAGAGATGGAACGTCTCGAACTGGTCGGGAGATTATTTGAGCAAGCACGGGCAAACCGCGAGGGAGAGTACGTCGATCTGGTGATGGTACAGGCAGGGCTTACCGTCGAAGGTAAACGCCTCTTAAATGAAGGCAACCTACTCGAATGACTGAACCAGGAATATAGCCCTGGCAATCGTTCAGCTAATGACCTCGATTATAATGTCGTATGCTCGACTTTAGTATCAAACTTATCAGCAGCACGCAGGATCTAACCCATCTGGCCGCCCGGCTGGATTCGGTCTCTGCTCTGGCGCTCGACATTGAGACCGTTAACTGGTGGGATCGCCATATCGAGCGGGTGTCGCTCATCCAGTTAGCTTTCCGCGAAGGCCGCCAACTGCGAGTCGCCGTCATTGACGCCCTTGCCGAACTCGATCTCGACCATCTCCGTCCGCGCCTTGAGTTGGGCGCAGTGATGAAAGCGATCCACAACGCGGCCTACGACGCGGTGCGCCTCTCGCGCCACTTCCGGATACACACCTCCCCGATTCATGACACAATGCTGGCGGCGCGGCGGAGCGGCGAGAAACGCTATTCACTTCAAGCGCAGGCGCAAACCCGCCTCGGAGTACAACTCGACAAAAGTGAACAGCGCGGCGATTGGTCCCGGCGTCCGCTCACCGTAAAGCAATTACGCTACGCCGCGCTGGATGCGGTCTGTACATTGTTGCTTTACGAAGACCAGATAGCGAGGGGGTTATCTGCTAATTATCAACTGCGGGAGGTGGCCCAATCGCCACAAACGTTGCTGCCCTTGAGGGATGCTTCACATTCTGCTCCCGGTCAGGTTGAAACACAAAAAGTTGCAGGATCGGCAGAGGGACTGGACGCACCTGCCATCGCTTTGCTTGGCGTTGTGACTGAGCTGGCTGGGCGGTACGGTCCTGACCGCCTGGCTGTATCAGCGGGTAGCGAGCGGGTGGGATTGGCAGGCTGGATCATTGATCAGGCGTTAGGACCGGAGACGGATTTAGATGAAGAGACCGCGAAACTCGGGATAGCTGAACTCTGCGAACGGGGGCTGGTCAGTCTCAACGCGGAGCGGAGGCTGGAAGCGACCGAGGCGGGCGCAAGCCTTTGGCAGCGAGTTAAGCCAGCCTGAGCCTCAAGTGATAAGTCACCCCAGGGCTTTGCACAAAAAGTCATTTAAGTGTTGATGATTGTATCCTTTCAGCCTTGTATGAGACTACAAGCTGACTTTTTGTGAAGAGCATATACAAGATTTTGTGCCTCGCGTCGTCCGGGTCCTGTCCGAATTGCGATGTGGAAATCAAAACCGTCAATTGCGAGGCGGCAAGATGTCAACTGCAGAAACAATGATCTATCTAGGTTGAAAGCATTCCCGGAATTTTCCTGAGGGCCGTTAGTGCTATTAGATCATGGTAAAACCTTAACCCAACTTCCTCTTTGAGAAAATCTTGAAAGCTTGTATGGTAAAGCCGATACAAAGGTGGTCCGCCTTCAGTACGATCTACATTTAAGAATTCGCGCCATACACGAATTACATCTTGAATGATCCCAGGATTGAGATGGGGCCACCGGCTATTAGCCCATTCAACGACCTGTGCAATGGAGACGGGCTCGCGCGCCGTCGCCAAGATACAGACAACGGGCTCATAATAATCCTTGAAACGATCCGGTTCTTGAGCCTTCATGACGCGCCAGTGACGCTGATAATACTCTCTTAACCCCGTAGGCAAATCATAGATAGTATCTACATTCTTATATGTTAAGAGACCTTTATCTATGTCCCGCAATATATGCACCAGATACATAAAGTTTCCCTGGCTCTTGCCGGTCATGACGTCGATAAACTCGTCTGACCCACTATTCCACTGTGCAATCCTTTCCGACATTGTCACATGGTGTTCTGTAATGAAATTATAAATGTATTGTCGCACGTCTTCGAGATTTCGGGGATCAGTATCATGTATATGAAGGTCCTCTCGACGATATACTTCCAACCGGTACTCATACTTCTCTCTAGTTGTTATCAAAAAAAAGACCCCGTCGGGCAGATTTGGAGGCAAAAACAGGCGATTTGCATCTGGCGATAGGTAGATGTCTTCTGCTTCATCGATGGCATCTATAACAATTACTATGGGGGAACTAGAATCTTGACTAGACGCTTCGCTTAATAATTGTGACAGAAATCCGCTATCCTTAGTTGCGTTAGGGGGAAGGACAGAGTGCTTTAAGCCGTAGCGCGTGATTAGCTGCGCGCAGACATTACTTAGGAAATCAGGTACGCTGCGAATATTCTGTGACGCGCTGTTAAAATGGTGTATATATCCGCGCAGCTTGACAAGCTGCCCAAGCAACGCAGTCTTGCCGACGCCGGGTTCTCCCTGGATTACGATATAACCTGAAGGGAACTTCTTATGATCCTTCAGTAACTCATCTATAGCATTGAAGATGAATTCACGACCAACAAATCCTCTGGTTCTCTCTTCGAGGAGACTTTGAAATTCTCTGACACGGATATATTGTGACAGAGGCGTAGGGGCATTCGCGAAAATCTTAAAGATAATATCACCGGTGTTTATAATACCCGCATTAGCTCCGTCTACTGCTACACTACGTTCACCTTGAGCGTAGACTGGCCCCATGATCTGCGCGCGTTTTTGTAGCTCCTCCCTCAATGAAGTAAGGTCTCTTACTCCAGAGATCAAGTCTTCTAACTGTCGTTGTGAATACTCCCCGTGTGCGGCCTTCTCGACTGCTGCAAGCAAATAATTATCAGTGAGCCATCGGTGTAGGTCGGCTGTAACACGTGCGGCCAGGTCGTCTGGACTAGTAAACTCACTAAAGAGATGACCCTGTCTTAACTTAGCCTTAAAGACTTTAAGTTGAGCCGACTTCTGCGAATCTTGCTCAATAAAATCAGTATGAACAGTCGCTTCATCCTTAAAATAGACAAAACATGGTAAATTAAGTTCGCGGGTCTTCTGGTACTCCAATTCTGTAATTCCGGAACCGTAACGAGAGCCAATTATACTTATACATAACTGGCATTGCTCTACCTCATTGAGAGACCCTTCGCGTGAAGATTCATCCCGACTGCCGAAATACTCCATACCAATATATTTTATTTCTCGCATCCGCTGCAGAGCTGCTTCTACGGCATTACGCTCTGACTTCAGGTCAATCCAAGTAGAGCTTATGAAGACGTTAAACATGAGATGTCGGTTAGGCATAAGTTAATCCTGGTCAGCCGTTCAGTTGAGTCAAGTATACTAATGCTTAAACCTGCCTTACTGAATTCTTTTTGCTGAATATAGGCCGTCGAAGATATGTTCGGGCTGCCCATTGTCGCCGGGCACAAAGACCAGATCATTTGCCAAGCCCGTGCCGAAGGATAAACGACGCTCGCCCGTTCTTGTCATCTGGAACTCTTCGCTTCCCTGGCGGAGATGGAGTTTCCCGTCTTTCATAAAGATCTCCCACGTCTGCGGGCCGTTCTTATACTTCCCCACGAAGGCGCGCATCTGGGCTTCACTCATCGGCGTTGCAGATTTAGGGTTTTCCGCCTCCGCAGGCTTGAGCGCCAACACCAGTTCCATCGCCTTTTGCCTGGTTGCTGCGAGAGTTTCCCCGCTCCGGTTGGTCAGGACGATTACTGCGAAACGCCGCTCAGGCACCATCTGAATCATGGAGCCGTAGCCGCGACTGAATCCGCCGTGCATCACTACATGAACGCCACGGTCATTTAGCGTTAACAGGCCGTAGCCGTAATGCACATCTGGATCGCCGGGCATCGCGACGTGTTTCCCCATAAGCTTTGCGATCAGAGAGAGTGTTAGAGCCTGCTTCCCTTCCAGCCGACCGTCATTCACGAGAGCAATAACGAATCGCGATAGCTCGTTGACACTTGAGTAGATCGAGCCCGCGGGCCACATCGCGACGTTGTCGAATGCCGGGCGAATGACCGAGGGCTTCTCTTCCCCCTGCGCGCTGTGGCCCAGCGCGAGCGGATATGTCATTGCCTCAAGTGGCCGAAACGTCGTGCGCGCCATTCCTAACGGCTCGAAGAGCAATTCGCGCATCGCGTCAGCGTAAGGCTTCCCGGAGACCTCTTCAATCACGTAGCCCGCAAGCCAGAAGCCAGGGCTTGAGTATGAATAAATCTTCCCCTGTTCTGTAAACAGCGCATCGCCCTTCCACTCGCGCACCATCTTTGCGAGCGCCGCATCGTCGTGTGAAATGAAAGGCGCTTGAAAGTCAGCCATGCCTGCGGTATTGCTTACCAGATGGTGGGCCGTGAGTTTTGATAGCGCAGAGTCTAGCCCCTTCGCGTAATTCCCTATAGGGGCGTCAAGCTTGATACCTCCCGCTTCCGAGAGCTTGACCATTGCCGCGCCCGTAAACATCTTGGTCGTGGAGCCGAGGCGAAAAAGCATATCGGGAGTAACAGCACCACCAGTCTCGTAATTTGCAACGCCGAAGCCTTTGGCAAAGATCACGCGGTCGCCGCTGATTATAGCGACTGCCGCGCCCGGCGTATTTGTCTCTTTCAGTTCCGCAAGCGTGACTCTTTCAAGCTCTGTGAAATCTATGTCTGATTTGTTTACGGCTTGCTGCGCCCAAAGCGGTGACGACAGCAAAAGAAATAATGAACAATGAATGAGGAATGATGAATTGAGAGTCCCTCTTCTGTTCATCATTCCTCATTCCTCATTCATCGTTTCTTTCGCTTGAGACGGCTATTTGAACGGGTAGCTCTTAACATCTTTCGTTCGACTGTTAGTAACGGCAAAAGCTCGCTTCGTCGCATCAACCGAAACCGAAATCATATGTGCCGCGTCCGGCTGCTCGTCGAGGTTGGCAATGAAAGCGGCGGGCGCGTTTTGATTAGCTTCGGTTTGCACGTTGCGATGTAGTTGATAAAGCGCCTTTAGCGAAGAAGTCTCCTGCAACCACTTGATGGCGTCCGGGTGCCCGCCTTTGCGCGGGCCGTTTATCATAATCGCAACCGTAGGGCGCAGGCTTCTAAGCAGCACTGGATTATTATTTACATTTCCTCCGTGATGCGTCACCTGGTAAAGATCAACCTCGCCTATGTAATTGGCGGGGCAAACCAGGCGTTGCGAGATCGGCCAGGTCAGGTCTGCCAGGTTGATGAATTCGAATCCGGCCCAACTCAGCATCAGCGCAACGCTTCGCCCGTTCTCGCTCGTGTCTTCTTGCGGCGTGACCGATGCACACTCCGGGTTGGCGCTCGACTTTCCTGATATAACCTCGGCGTTAGCAGCAACGCATAACAGCTTTAGAGGAGGCGCGCCTGCTACGGTTTTCAAGGGGATAGTGTCGCCTGGTTTTAATGCCGTGGTCTGGCCTTTCGCCGCCGATTGATAAGCAGCATATCTTTCAGCGAACTGCGGGTCTTCCGTCATCGCCGTCATTTTCCCATGATCGTAAAAACGCTTGATTGTAACGACCCGGCTGAGGTCGGGGATGCCGCCATAATGATCCTGATGATAATGAGTCGCAACCAGATGATCTATTTCAGTGACACCTGCCTGTTCGCATTGCCTGCCGGATGCGACTGGCGTCTCGCCCGTTAACGTCGGCCCAGCCCGCGTCTATCAAGACGGATTCGCCCGCGGGCGTGACGATCAGCGTTGCCGCGCCGCCTTCAACATCTATGAAATACATCTCCAACGTGCGACGCACAGGCTTTGTCTCTTGCACAGAGAAGCTGCTTACCGAACTGACCAAAAGCAACAGAGCCGAAAATATTATTCTTCTCCTCACTGTACTGTCCTTTCCTTTTTTTCTTCCAGACAGGGGTTGCCACAAGTTATTCCTCAACACAAGTCTTGCAGCAATATTTGCATACTCTCGTTCATCTGTGCAGTCAAGCATCGCTCGCCCGTACTGTGTACCTGTTCGGCTTTTCGAAACCACTATTTATTTCACACTTGAAGCACGGTCATTTGCCGCTGGCCGCATCAGTGTAGTGGGGCGCGATGCCCAGATTGTGAAAAAGAAAAGCCAATATGTCAGCCGTGATCTCGATATTCTTGGCCGTGTTACTTGCACCGTGGCCTGACTTGGTTTCAACGCGTATCAGGATTGGACGGTCGCTCGCGTTCTTCTGCTGGAGAGTCGCGGCATACTTGAACGAATGAGCCGGAACGACACGGTCGTCATGATCGGCGGTCGTGATAAGCGTCGCCGGATACTTCACGCCTTCCCTGATGTTGTGCAACGGCGAGTAGGCGTAGAGGTATTTGAACTCCTCAGGGTTGTCGCTCGAACCGAATTCTGCAATCCAGTTCCATCCGATGGTGAACTTGTGAAAGCGCAGCATGTCCATCACGCCTGCCTGCGCGATCACAGCCCGGAAGAGTTCGGGCCGCTGATTCATCACCACGCCCACCAGCAGCCCGCCGTTCGAGCCGCCGCGAATCGCAAGCCTTTCCGACGAAGTGTATTTCTCAGCTATCAGGTATTCTGCCGCAGCGATGAAATCATCGAATGCGGTCTGCCGCTTATCCTTGATGGCGGCCTCGTGCCACGCTTCACCATACTCGCCACCGCCGCGAATGTTGGCGACGGCGTACACGCCGCCTTGTTCGAGGAACGGCAGCAGCATCACGCTGAAGGCAGGATCTTCAACGCTATTGAATCCGCCGTAACCGTACAGGAGCGTCGGATTATTGCCGTCAAGTTTCACACCTCTTCGGTGTGTGATGAACATCGGAACTCTGGCCCCGTCTTTACTGGTATAGAAGACCTGCCTCGTCTCGTAATCCGCTGGCTTGAAGTCAACCTGCGGGGCGCGAAACAACTTGCTCTTCTTCGTGGCGATGTCGTATTTGAATATCGTCCCCGGATAGGTGAACGAGGTGAAGCTGTAGAAAACGAATTTGTCATCTTTGTTACCGCCGAATCCTCCGGCTGTGCCCGGCCCCGGAAGCGCGATCTCATCTTCGATCTTGCCTGTTAGGCTGTAGACATAGGCCCGCGTCATGACGTCCTTCAAGTAAGTGACAAAAATCTTCCCGCCCGCAGTCGTCACATCCTGTAGCGGCTCAGGTCTTTCAGGCAGGATGTCTTTCCAGTTTGTCCGAGCGGGGTTTTGCGGATCGAACAGGACAACTCGGCCATTCGGCGCATTTTTATTGGTGTAGAGGAGAAGCTTGTCGCCGACATTATCAACTACGCTGATGTTGTCGTCACCGACTTCGGCCACAATTGGCGCAAAGGCTTTCTGCCTTTTCAGGCTGTCACGATAGAAGACGGCGTTGCCTCGTTTGCCTTTGCTGCGGTCGCTGATGTTGAGGAATGCGAAACGTTCATCCTCGCTGGTGTAGACGCCGTGAAAGCGTAACGGGTTAGCTTTGTCTTCATAGACCAACTCATCCTCAGATTGCCTCGTGCTTACCTTATGATAATAGACCTGATGGTTTTCATTTTTAGTCGAAAGCTCCTTGCCCTTTTCAGGTTCGGGGTAGCGACTGTAATAGAAGCCGTCGCCTTGCCACGAAACTCCAGAAACTTTGACCCACCTGACCAGATCGGGCAGCGCCTTTCGCGTGGCGACTTCTAAAACATGAAGTTCTTGCCAGTCGGAACCGCCCACGCTGATGCCGTAGGCGGCATATTTGCCGTCTTTCGAGAGTGAGAAATTTGCGAGAACCGAAGTGCCGTCGGCAGAGAACTTGTTCGGATCGAGCAATACTTCGGGCTGCCCGTCCAGGCCCTTCTGCCGGTATATCACGGACTGGTTCTGTAGGCCATCGTTTTTGAAAAAGTAATAATACTCACCGCGCCTGAATGGCGCGCCGATCTTCGGGTAGTTGTAAAGTTTCTCCAGGCGCTCCTTGATCCGCGTGCGGAACGAGATATTTCCCAGGTACGTGAAGGTGAACCTGTTCTGCTCCTCGACCCACCTGGCCGTTTCCGGCGAATTGTCGTCTTCAAGCCAGCGATATGGATCAGACACAGCTACACCGTTGTAGTTGTCCATGTGCGACACTCTGGCGGTTTTCGGATAATTCGGCATTTCCTGGGCTACCGCATGGGCGCAGAATACAACAGCCATCAGCAAAACAAAACCAGTGTTTTTCTTTATCATGACATGCCTCACTTTGAAATACTCTTCGAGCGGTTTGCGATTGAAAGCGCACTTCAATTCTTCCCCTCTTTTGTAATGCAGTAGAGATGCGTCGCGCTGCGGATAAAAATATTGCCGCCCGCAATGGCCGGTGATGCGTAGATCGGCTCATCGAGCGAGTTGGTCGCCAACACCTCATGCTTTGGACCGGCCTTCACGACGAACGTGTCACCGTCTTCGCTCGTAAGCAGTATCTTGTCTTCGAACGCGACGGGCGACGCCGTAAACGTGGCGGGCTTCGGCACGCGAGCGCCTTCATACTTGACCTCGCCTGTCTTGACATCAATGCAGGTCAGCAACCCACGGTCGGTCATCAGGTACACATAATCGCCATAGAGGATTGATGAAGGCGTGTAGCCCGTCCCCTTGTCGCGTTCCCAGACGACTTGAGGCGTGCCCGTGACATCGCCGCTCCCGCCCAGCCGGATGGCGACGGCGCGCTTGACCGGATGGGCAGCCGAGAACACGGCGATGCCCTGCCCTACGAGCGGCGTCGGCACAGTCCAGCTCTGTGTCCCTTTGCAGCGCCACAGTTCCTTGCCCGTGGCCGGGTCGTAGGAGGCGGCGTATTCGTTGCCGCTCGCCACCAGTTCCACGCGCGCCGCTGTTCGGGCAATGACGGGCGTAGTCCAACTCACTTCTACCCCTCGCGGCGTCCGCCAAACATCTTTGCCGCTACGCTTATCGAGCGCAGTGATGAAAGACTTTTCCCCGCTGTCTTCGTCGCACTGTAATATGACCAGATTCTCGTACAGCACGGGTGAAGTTCCGTTGCCCATCCCCTGGGTGGCGATGTTGCCGAAGGATTTCTTCCAAATCAACTTTCCCGCGAAATCGTAACAGTACAATCCTTCCGAGCCGAACCATGCATAGACGTAGCGCCCGTCGGTCGCGGGAGTGGCCGACGCGTAAGATGCTTTGCGGTGACGGTCGTCGTAAACTCTCCCCGCGTAAGCAGTCCTGTCCCAGAGTATTTTTCCCGTCTTGCGATCAAGGCAAAGGATCTTCAAAGTGTGATGGCGATTGCCCGCGACGCTGTCAGGATGCACATACTCTTCTCCGCCGAGTAAATGCTTTGGCGGCTTCGCGCCAGGAATTATGTCGCCTTCAAATGAAGTCGTGAGGAATACTCGGTCGCCCCAGACGATGGGAGACGAATGGCCGCGCCCTGGTATGGGTGTCTTCCACTTTATATTCTTTTCGGTGTTCCATTCGGTCGGCAGTCCCGTTTCCGGCGAAATGCCCTGGCTGTCAGGCCCGCGCCATTGCGACCAGTTCGGCGCGGCCTTTGAAGTCTTAGTTCTCGCCTCCGAAATCGGAATCATCAGCGTGGTAGTTACAACCATCGCCAGCATAAAAGACAGCAGCTTTTTCATCTTGCCTCTGGCCCTTTTTAGTGCATGTTCAATGAAGATGTATATTCACCGCAGAGACGCAGAGGACGCAGAGGGGGCGCAGAGGTAACAGAGAGTTTTTCTCTGCGTAATCTCTGTGTCCTCTGCGTCTCTGCGGTGAACTCTTCTCTTTCACAACATCTCCTGAATTATTGTTGTCCCTGACTCCGATGATAATTCGGATACGCGGGCTTACTGGCCGCAGGCGGCGGATTCTTCCTGAGCGCCTCCATCACGACTTCGACGGCCTTTTCAAGCTGCGGGTCGCGGCCCGCTCGCCAGACCTGCGGATCAAGGTCAACCTCTATGTCCGGCGCTACACCCCGGTTTTCGACTTCCCACTCGCCTTTCGGGCTGAAGAAGGCAACGCGTGGGGCCGTCACTTGCCCGCCGTCCATCAGAACCGGCTCGCCATATATCCCCACAAGCCCGCCCCACGTCCTCTTGCCGACGAGCGGGCCGATGTTGGTCTCGCGAAAATAGAAGGGCAGCGCGTCTCCGCCTGACGAAGAATACTCGTTGATGATCATCGCCTTCGGCCCATAGATCGCGCCGACAGGCGTGGTGAAGTTTGCGCCCTCTCGCGTGGTGAAATAATTCAGCAGCGGACGGCGCAGGTAATCAATGATGTAATCGGCTGCCGCCCCGCCGCCGTTGAATCGTTCGTCAATTACCGCTGCGCTTTTATCTACTTGCGAGAAGAAGTAGCGGTTGAAGCTCGTGTAGCCGAGCGCCGCAGTGTCGGGCACGTAGACGTAGGCCACGCGGCCTCCGCTCATTCGATCTACGTTGCGCCGGTTGTCTTCGACCCACGCGCGGTTTCTTATCAGCAGTTCGTTCGCAAGTGGGATTACAGTCACTTCGCGCGCGTTTGCGCCAGCAGGGTCAGAGCCGACCTTTATTACGACCGATTTGCCCGCAGTGTTCTCGAAGAAGCTGTAGACGTTGTCAGTCGCCCGCAGGTCGCGGCCATTCACGGCGAGCAGGTATTCGCCCGCCTTCACGTGCACACCCGGCTGCGTCAGCGGCGCGCGCAGTTGCGGAGTCCAGCTCTCGCCGCTGTAGACACGCGCAAAGCGGTAACGCCCGTCCTCGATTTTGTAATCGCACCCGAGCAGCCCTACAGAGACCTGTGAGGGCTGCGGCAACTGGCCGCCGAACGTGTTGTGATGGCCGACCGTCATATTGCCGAGCATCTCCTGAAACAAGTAAGAAAGATCCGCGCGGTGGGCGACCTTGTCCAGGAACGGCTCGTACTTTTTAATCGCGGCCCGCAGATCAAGCCCATGCAGTCCGGGATCGTAAAAGTAATCGCGTTGGATGCGCCACGCCTCGTAATACATCTGCTTCCACTCGGCGCGCGGATCAACCCACACTTCGAGATCGTTAATGTTGAGCGCGCCCTCTGCGGGCCTGAGCGGCTGCGAGGTCGCGGCGACGGTGAAGCGCGGCCCCTGTTGCAGCATTATCTTTTCGCCGTCCGCCGACACGTCAAAACCGTTTACGCTGTCAATGACCTTGTCGAACCTGCGCTTGTCGAGGTCGAACCTGTTGAGCGTCGCGCCAGTCGCTCCGGTTACATCCGGCAATGCTTCCAGCAAGTAGATCGTACCAGGCTTGCCCGAAACGAGCGCGATAAAATTGCGCGCAGGGACAGGCAGAGCGATGATGCGCTGGTCAATGTCTGCGAAGTCAATCGCAACCGAGAGCGGTTCTTTCTTGGGCGCGGCCTTTTGGGTTTCCCCCTTTTGGGTTTCCCCCTTTTGCGCTTCCTCGCCTTTGGGCTGTTCTACTTTTTCTTCGTCGCTTTCGGGCGCAAGCGGCGATGGCTGATCCTTGCCGAGCACAACCGCATAAACGTTGCGGGTCACCTGATGTGGCTGGCCCGATAAATCTATCCAGCCGGTGGTCGCCTATGTCGGTGCTGGCGGTGAAATAAAGATACTTCCCCGCGCGGTCGAATGCAGGGTACAGCGCGTCACTCATCCCGTCGGTTATCTGGTTGGCCTTGCCCGTGTCGAGCGAGTAAATGAAGACCGCGCGCAAGTGATTCTTCAATTGTTTCGCATATGCGATCCAGCGGCTGTCAGGCGACCACGCCGGGGCCATGAAGACGAACGGGTTCTCGTAAGTGTCTGTATCAACCTTTACCGGGGTTCCTTTTTCGATCTCCACGTACCATACATTGAGCCGCTTGTCGCGGTAAGCTATCTTACGACTGTCGGGCGACCAGACGGGCGAATAATAAAAAGATGGAGGGTTGCCGAGGTTGATCTTTTTAACTTCGCCCATCCCCGTCTGGTCACGCAAGTGCAAAGCGTATTCGCCCGATTCGTCAGAGAAGTATGCTATCCATTTTCCGTCGGGAGACCATGCCGGATCGCGCTCCATCACGCCGGGTGTGCCGGTCAGGTTGCGGACGTTTCCCTTCTCGCTTGGGACCGTGAGGATTTCGCCGCGCGCCTCGAACACGGCCCGCGCGCCTGTAGGCGAGAGGCTGTAGTTGCTGATAAAATCGGCGACATGCTCAAATCGAGGCCTCACCGATGGCAGGTCGGCTGTGATGTGGACATCGAGTTTTTTTGGATTGCCCGAATTCAAATCAAACAAGTAGAGCGAACTGAACTGCTCATAGACAATCGCCCCAGGCCCTGCCGAAGCGGACTTGATATCAAATCCTCCGTTGCGAACGACCGTGGTGATTTTCTTGCTCTTGATGTCGTAAGCGAACAGGCTCACCGGCCCGTCGCGGTCAGAAAGGAAATATATCTTTCCTCCGACCCACATCGGGTTGAAGTCGTTCGAGTTGTTGCGCGGGATTTCTTCGACTCGCGAATCTGCCAGATCGGCAAGCCATATCTTCGTCGTGCGACCGCCGCGATAACGCTTCCATTGAGTGAAAGGGCGCGAGAGCGGCTCGTAGGCCATCCGCGCGCCGTCCGGTGAGTAAGCGCCTTCGTACCCCATAGGCAAAGGTAATGCGGTCGGGAAAACACCATCAACCGCTATGGTGTAGAGACGTGCGTAGGGCTGTCGGCTGATCGGACAATCACGAAAAGATCGGAAGAGTATCTGCTTGCCGTCAGGCGTCCACCCCGCCACCACGTCGGGCAACGGATGCCAGGTCAGCCGTCGCGGAACACCGCCCGAAGATGGCATTACATAAATATCGGTATTGCCATCGTATTGCCCTGTGAAAGCGATCATCGTTCCGTCAGGAGAAAAGTATGGGTTGGTTTCGACGCCTGTGCCGGTTGTCAGCCTCTTCGCCTCTCCACCTTCGCGCCCGACGACCCACAGGTCACCGGCGAATACGAAGGCGACGGCGGTCTGACTGACAGCCGGGCGCTGAAGCAGAAGGGGTTCTCCGGTCTCTGCCAGTCCGGTGACGGCAGTTGCGAAGAGAAGCAAAACGAATAAACAGATTTTTTTCATAATCGCCTAACGACGTAATCCGCCCGTCCCGCAGATTACCTTATTGACTCAGCGCAGTGTTCGGACTGAACACCTGCCGCCGATTCCTCGTAGTGAAAATCATTGAAGGGCACAGCTAATGCGTTATCCTGTATCGTATGCTATAAGTGAGGAGTGAAAGTCTTGACGGTAAGCTGATTTAATGTTCATTTTTTTCTCACAGAGTTTTCACAGGAACTATGTCTAAGCAGAGCACCAAGTTATACGAATTCGACGGTTTCCTTCTTGATCTGGCAGAGAAGGTTTTATGGAAAGCGGGGAAGACGATTTCTCTCACGCCTAAGGCCTTTGATACTCTGGTAATCCTGATTGAGAGAAGAGGGAAGCTGGTCGAGAAGGAAGAGTTGATAAGACTGCTCTGGCCCGAAAACTTTGTGGAAGAGAGCAGCCTGTCACAAAACATATACTTGCTCAGAAAGGCTCTGGGAGAAGACGCTCAAGGTGTTAAGTTCATCGAGACCGTCCCCCGCCGGGGATACCGCTTTGTCTGTAATGTCAGAGAAGTGCCGAATGAAAGTACATCGGTTGTGGTCCAACAGCACATCTATATTCAAGAAGATGAACCCGATGTTCAAGAAAGCCTTGAAGAGAGAACTCCACACGCACTCGCGCCTGTCCCACAGGCGCGGCGGCTGCCGAGGGTTCTTGCCCTAAGCCTTATTCCTGTTCTCATCTTTTTTACCATATGGTTCCTCTGGGAGAGGTTCAAACATCCTGCCGCCGGTTTTCAGGTAAGGAGTATTGCAGTATTGCCTTTTAAGTCTCTGGGCATGGAAAGCCAGGACGAGCATCTGGGGCTGGGCATCAGCGATGCGATGATCGCCAAGTTCAGCGCGCTTCAGCAGATCTCTGTGCGCCCCACAAGCACCATCTTCAAATACGCCGGAAAGTCCTATGACCCGGCAACGGTTGGTCGCGAGCTAGGCGTTGACGCAGTCCTTGAGGGCACAGTTCAACATGTCGGAGACCGCGTGCGCGTAACAGTTCAATTGACCAGCGTTCCCGACGGTCGGTCGCTTTGGGCAGAAAAGTTCGACGAGAAGTTCACGAACGTCTTTGCCCTGCAAGACTCCATCTCGGATCAAGCGACGCGTGCGTTGAAGCTAAGGCTGACGACGAATGAGAAGAGACAGCTTACACGGCATTACACGGAAGACTTCGAGGCTTATCAGGCTTATACTCGTGGAGTTTTCTTTTGGAACAAGAGAACTGAAGACGGCCTCATGCGTGGCATCGAGTATTTCAAACAGGCCATCGAAAAAGACCCGGAGTATGCGCTTGCATGGGCAGGGATGGCCGATGCCTACGCCGTGAGCGCGTACCTGGATTATAAAATCCTGCCCGCAGAAGAAGCGTATCAAAAAGCCCGCGAAGCAGCCAACAGGGCGATTGAACTTGACCAGACGACTGCCGAAGCACACAACGCGCTGTCAATAGTGAAGGCTTATCGCGACTGCGACTTTCCCGGCGCGGAAGAAGAGAGCAGAAAGGCCATTGCCCTGCAGCCCAATAACGCGACTGCCCACCAGCGGTATGCCATATACTTACGAGATCAGGCGAGGCTGGATGAGTCACTGAAAGAGGTTCGGCATGCAGAGGAGCTTGACCCGCTGTCGCCGACGATAGGCACTAACCTGGCCTACATATACTACCTGCAGCGCGACTATGAGCAGGCTGAGAGACAATGCAAGAAAGTGTTTGAGGTCGAGCCGGACTATTTTCAAACTCTTCTTGTCTTAGGGATGACTTATCAGCAGCAGCAGAAATTTCAGGACGCCATCGCGTTGCTGGAAAAAGCCAGAAGGCAGACCAAAGGTGAAGGCGGTATTTATTTAACTGCTCTTGAAACGCTCGGCACTGCCTATGCCAGGGCAGGCTTGAGGCAAAAGGCAGAGGAAATCATTTCAGAATTGAAAACGTTTCCCGAAAAGAAGGATGACATCGCATTCTGTCAGGCGCTTGTCTACACAGGCCTCGGCGAAATTGACAGAGCATTAACGCTTCTTGAAGCCAGTTCCGGGAGCTGGGATTCGCTACCGGTCGTGCTGATGTTGGATCCTAGATACGACAACGTTCGGGCGGATTACAGATTCGGAGAACTAATGAAGAGATAACACAGAGGGGTTTTCGACCGTTCCATAGCCCACCGTTCACGTGCAAGCGACCTGATAAATATGCGCAAAGATGACTTCCGTCAAGTAGAGATCAAGATCAGCAAGGTCGGCGGCAATGTTTACATGATGAAGGGCGCGGGCGGCAATATAGGCTTCTCGGCAGGCCAAGACGGCATCGTCCTCGTTGATGATCAGTTCGCCCCGCTCGCCGACAAGATCAAAGCCGCGCTCAAAAGTATAACCGACAAACCGGTGCGCTTCGTCATCAATACCCATTACCATTTCGATCACACAAACGGGAATGCCAGCTTTCAAAAAGATGCTCCCGTCATTGCGCATGACAATGTGCGCAAGCGTCTGGAAAGCGGCGGCACGCCCGGCAATCTCGGCTCTGTTAAACAGGAGTTGAAACCAGCGGCAAGGGAAGCACTGCCGATCCTCACCTTCAGCCAGGATGTGACGATTCACTTGAACGGCGAGGATATTCACGTTTTGCATTATCCCAGTGGACACACTGACGGCGACAGCATGATCTACTTTCCTCAATCGAATGTCGTGCATATGGGCGACGATTTCGTCACCTATGGATTCCCGTTCATTGATCTGGCGGGGGGCGGCAGCGTGGAAGGGATGATTTTTGCGGCGGAATATGTTATCGCCAAACTGCCTTCTGATGTGAAGGTGATTCCCGGACACGGGGCGATCTCAAACCTGGATGACGTTCGCAGATTCGTGGCCATGATGAAGGAGACAAAGGGCGTGGTGGAGATGGCGATCAAAGCGGGTAGGGGGCTGGAGCAGATGAAGCAGGAGAAGATACTCGAAGCGTGGAAGAGATGGTCGGGAGATTTTATCTCGTCGGAGGCTTTTATCGAAACGCTCTACAACGATCTGACCGGCAAGAAGAGCGGAGAATTTATCAAACACAACTGAAATCGCATCGGCCTTTCTTACACTGCCATTCTGCTTTACATTCGAGGAATACAAAAACAAGAGGCAAGCTCTTTCAGGGCCATTCAGTTCTCGGAATTTGATGTCAACTCACCGCAGAGGACGCAGAGGGGGCGCAGAGGATAATTAATCTTCTCTGCGCCCTCTCTGCGTCCTCTGCGGTGAACAGTTTTCCGATTTCACACCTCTGAATCCGAGAACTGAATGGCCCTGAAAGAGCTTGCCTCTTGTCGTTTATTCGCACCGCAGCACTTCCATCGGATTAAGGCGTGTTGCTCGCCGCGCCGGGATAATCATGGCGGCCAGCGCTACGGTTGCCAATAATAGAGCTATTATGGGATAAATGACCGGGTCCTGGACGTTCAGAGGAAATGGCTGTGAGCGGAGCACCTGCGCCGCCGCCGAGACTGTGGCCAGGGTGACCGTCAGACCAATCACTAACCCCGCGACAATCGGCCAAACATTTTCTCTAATGATAGTGCTGTAGATGTCCTTCTTTCCCGCGCCGAGTGCGATGCGGATTCCCAGTTCCTTGGTGCGCTGTGTGACGGCAGACGAAACCACTCCATAGATGCCAAGCACCGCCAGTACAATCGCAATGGCTCCGAGCAGCAGGATGAGCACCACCATTCTGCTGAGATCCTCAATATACCATTCCACCATGGAACGAATCGTCTCTGCCTTGACGGAGACATCGGGAGATATTTCCCGGAGGATGCGAGTGACGGCAGGCGTGAGTGCTGCCTCATCACCCGAAAAACGCACGAACGCGTTAGCCGGATAGGCATTCGGGTCCCACTTCATATAGATTATCGGGTCATCACGCCCCCCGAGTCGCTGCGTCGAAACGTCTTTGGCGACGCCAACGATTTCGAAGGTATCTCCCCGAATAGTTCGCAGCGTCCTGCCCAGTGGATTCTCGTTCGGCCAGAACTCGCGTGCGAGCGTCTGCGAAACCACCACGAAACAGCCGGAACCGATGCAGATGGGATCATCTTCCCTGAGCGCGCGCCCGCTGACTATCGGAATATCCAGCGTGGTAAAGAAATTCGGGGACACCGTAGTTAATGCCGACAGGCGCATCTCCTGACCCGGTACCTGAACGTTGATCATTCTAGGGGCGCTAAACGGTTCTCGGGTTGAATAAGCTACAGATTGCACTCCCGGTAGAGCTTCGAGGCGTTCAGCGAAGGTGCGGTGAAATGTGCCCCAGGACTGCTGATCATCATCTCTGGTGCGCGTCCACAGGCTCGTAAACAGGACGTGCCGCGTTTCAAAGCCCGGTTCGAATGTCACGGTCTTCTGATAAGCGCGAACAGAGACTCCGATAGCCCACAGTAAAAAGAAACTGAGCGCGACCTGCGCCCCGATCAATAAACCGTGTAGCCGAGATTTGCCGCTGGCGCGGTTCAGCATGGTATGGCGGCCTTTGAGCATCTGTGAGAGGTCAACTTTCATGGATTGGAGCGCTGGCGTCAGCCCCGCCAGCATCCCTGCCAAAAGCGTGACCAGCGTCAGGTAAACAAACGCGCGCCAGTCGGGAGCCAGTGACCAAGTGTCGGCAAGGTCGCCGTGCTCGATGATCAGCCAGCGCCTCAAAAGGTCAGGAAGGTAATAGGCTATGTAGAGGCTCACCAGACCGGCCAGAGTAGACTGCAAGAAGGTTTCAGTAAGCAGCATACGGATCAACCGCATCCGCCCGACCCCCAGCGCCAATCGAACGGCGATTTCATGTCGTCGCGCGGCGGCTCTTGAGAGCAACAGCGTGGTGATGTTCAAACACACGATCAGGACAAAGAAAGTGACCGCCCCCATAATCAGGATAAGAACCCAGGTCAAGATGTAGCGACTTCCTGGCTCCTGTATCGAGGAGCCGTCCGTGATGGTGAGGGCCGTCTGCCGTCCCGGATAAAGCCTGTCCTGCTGGCTGGCGAGCAGCTTCAGTTCCTCGCTGGCATCCTGGTGCGAGAAGCCCGGATTCAAGCGCCCTTCTACACTCAGCCATGCAGTCTCGCCCGGCCTCAGCAAGTCGTCGCCACGCTTCAGGTAGCTCCCTAACGTGTAGGGGAACCAGGCTCGCGCATTGTTTATCATGCCCGCAAAAACCGGCGTCACTCCCACAACGGTTACCGGCTGGCCGTTGAAGTGCACGACCTTGCCGACGATCTGCGGGTCAGACAAAAACCTGTTTTGCCAGAGCCGTTCGCTCAGGACCACCACAGGGTTGGCCTTGTCGCAGTCTTCGGGCAGCAACAACCGGCCCATCAGCGGTCGCTCCAGGTCGTAGAGCGAGAAGAAATTTGCGGTCACCATCAGGACGCGCAAATCAACAGTGTCGTCCTGACCGAGCGACATATCAAACGACGCATAGGCCGCCAGGTTGCGCAACGATTTCGCTTGATCGCGAAAGGCGAGGTAATCCTCCAGGGTCGCGCCCCCCGGTTGGCCGGGTCGGGTCGGGTCTTTTGTGTACGCCGCATAAACTCGCACGAAGGAATCGAAATCTTTGTCCACGCGAGCGCGCAGCAATTCCGAGTTGTAATAGGTGAAGATTCCAGTGCTGACACCAATGCCCAGCGTCAGTGTGGCGACAACAACGGTAGACAACAAGGCATGTTTCCGCAGGCTTCGCACGCCGTAACGCAGGTCATGCCAAAGATCACTGATCATGTTCCCTCCATTATTCAGCAAAACAACATGCTGTGGAACTCGACGCTACGCGCCGTGTTGTAGACTTAAGAGAAGCCCCGGTTTCTATCATGCGCCGCCCTTCCGGTCTCCGGGCGAGGCGCTTTGTAACGATAGCTGAATGTCCTTCAGGCTCCGAAGAAACTCTGACACACTTCAATCTTTGCCCCCGGCCCCCAACTTGAAAGCCAGTTCGGAGTGTCCGGATTGCATTTGCTCGCGCCGCCTGGTCACACTTGGATCGCCTGGAAAGGCTTTGCGCGCGGCGAGCAACGCAGCCAGAAGGACAACCGTTACGAGAGAGCCTGCGGCTATGATCAATACCAGGGGATCAATCAGGTGACTCCTCAATACAGGTTCGGGTAGCAGATACCAGATTCCCAGCGTAACCATGAGGCCGCTCACGACGGAAATGATAATCAAGCGCCAACCCTCACCGAAAACAGCTCGCGATATTTTCTGCTTCTCTTCGGGACGAGTGGCGATTTCCGACTCCCGCTGGTTTGCGAGTTGAGCCATAACGCCATATGTTCCCATGAAGGCCATGAGAAGACAGAATATCCCGATTGCCGCGCCGACCCAACTGGAGACTTTATAGTTATAGCTCGCCCATCCCATCCAATCTTCCAGTGTGTACATATCAAAGTCCGCGATGGGGTAAGCCGCGCTTATTGCGGCACGGATGGTGCGCTGCATCCCTCCCAGGTCTCCTTCAACGCGCGCCAGGAAGCGGTTGCTGGGTTCGGCGGGGTTGAGCGGAACATAGACAAGGTTGGTATCCTGCCCCTCCACCGGTAGCTTGTTAATGACTCCGCCCACCACACCTACGACCTGGACTATGCGGGGCGACTTGAGGTTGAGCGTCAATTGCTGGCCTATCGGGTCTTGATCGGGCCAGAAGCGCTGGGCAGCGCCCTGACTGACAATAGCGACATCGGCCTTTGAACTGGCTTCCTGAGATGTGAAGACGCGGCCACGAACCAGCGGGACGCCAAGCGTTTCGAAGTACTCCGGTGAAACGATATTGAATCCGGTCCGCATTCGCCTTGAGTCTTGAGCGTTAAAGGTAACAGAGATCGGGTTGTAATCATCGTATAGCGGCTCTACCATCTGGTTTGACACCGAAACGACCCCCGGAACCTCAGCAAGCTTTCTATGGAATTCTTGCCTGGTGGTCCCATTCTTCAGCTCCAGAAACAGTCCTTGAGAGGTGTCAATGCCGAGAGGTGTGGACGTGAGTTTCAACTGGTGGCGGATGAGAGAGCCAGCCAGTCCGAGTAGGAGCAGAACCAGCGCGCACTGGGCGATGACAAGGCCGTGATGAAGCCTCCCTTTGCGCATCTTTCGCCCGAGGGCTCCCCCATCTCCTTTTTGATTCGAGATCACGATGAGGCGCGTGGCCCTCAGAGCCGGGAAGAGCCCGACAATGACTCCCGCTATGAGCGAGAGAAAGAGCGCATAACTGAATATTTTGAAATCCAGCGTCACGGCGAAGATTTGAGAGGCGGCGGTCTCAGGGGCAAAGATGACCTTCCGCAAAAAAACCATAAACCCGTGTGAGAGGACCAACCCGAGCGCCCCTCCCGCAACAATCAGCGGAAAGCTCTCGATCACCAACTGGCGGACGATGCTTGGGCGACTGACGCCTTGCGCGAGGCGCTCTCCGATTTCGCGACGGCGAGATAGGATGCGCGCCACCTGCACCATGGCGATACTGCTGCAGGCAATCAGCAGCACGAGCCAAAAGACAAAGATGATCGGACTCATAAGCAGCCAGGGAAAGTCTTGCCAGCTACTATAGGTGGCGAACGATTCAAGGATCACATGAGATTGTATGAAGCTCTGCGGCCTTGACCCGGTTACCTCTGGCAAGATGGTATCAAGCGAAGCCCTTGCCTGCTCGCTTGTCATGCCCGGCTTGAGACGCCCGATGATGCGAAGCCAGCGGTCAGACTTGTCTGCGGTATAGCTCGTGCCGGTGAAGAGACTTCTCGTTGACAATGGCACCCACAAATCGGTAGGAGAAGGAGCGAGACCTTCGACATCATTGGCTGTTACTCCTATCACCGTGAAGGAGCGGTTGGCCAGTTCGATCTGCCGACCAACGATCTGCGAATCGCCACCGAAGCGGCTTTGCCATACTCTGTGGCCGAGCACGACCACGGGAGGCGAGGACGGCTGGTCGTCATCGGGCTGGATCGCTCGGCCCAGGAGAAGTTGAATGCCTATGGTATCGAAATAATTACCCGAGACGAGAAAGCTGCGAAGAGGGCCGTCGGGAGTATTAAGGCCGGTTGCATAATCTGCAGCCGCCTGTTGGAACGCCTGATTTTTATCGCGCAGGTCAACGTACTCCCGAAAGGAGTAGGTTTCAGACTTGCGGCCTTTCTCGTCTACCCCCTCAATCTCAAACAAACCAGAAGAGTCTTTGACGGGAATCGGGTTGAGGACTACGCCATTGAATTCCGTGAACAGCGTCGTATTTAAGCCCACGCCAATGGCTAACGACAAGATGGCCGCAATCGGAAACAGTGGCTTTCGAAGAAAGTCCCTACCCGCGTTGCGAAGTCCCTCGCGCAGATCATTGCCGAATTGACTGCCCGGCGTGTCACTGTTGAGAGCCGAAGGCTTGAAGAAACGAAGAAGCGAATTCATGTTTGAACCTCCTGCGGCCCTGTTGCAGAGCCGCTGTAATAAGTGAGTAGTTAGGGATGAGCAGGTAGGAGCCTGTTCATTTCAAGGTGGCTACATCTACACCGGCGCTGCTCTCTTCGTGGTCGGTCGCTGGCAGACGTTCGCCATCTGCCGGGACAAGAAACAGGTTCGAACGCAGCTCGGATTGCGTCGCGTAGAGTTGCCAGTATTTGCCTTGCGCCCTCAGAAGAGATTCGTGAGTTCCTGACTCAATGATCCTCCCGCCATCAATGATCAGAATCTGGTCTGCCCGGTGTATTGTCGAGAGGCGGTGCGCGACCACGAAGGTCGTGCGGTCGCGCAGTAAATACGAGAGCGCTTCCTGGATGATAGCTTCCGAAACAGAATCCAGGCTCGATGTGGCTTCATCCAAAATGAGAATTCTGGGATCGGCGAGGATCGCGCGCGCAATCGCCACGCGTTGCCTCTGCCCCATCGAGAGCTTGATTCCGCGCTCGCCCACGATGGTCTCATAACCATCGGCAAGCCTCTCTGCAAACTCATCAACGAAGGCGAGATGACACGCGCTGACGATCTCCTCATCGGTGGCATCCGGTCGCCCGAATGCGACATTTTCACGAATGGTTCCGCTCAAAAGAAACGTGTCTTGCGTGACTATTCCCAACTGCGAGCGATAAGAGCCGAGGTCCACGCGCGCGAGGTCTATGCCATCAACACTGACAGTCCCCTGCTCTGATTTGTAAAACCCTGCTATCAGCCCTGTGATCGTTGATTTTCCTGCGCCGGAAGCCCCGACCAGCGCGGTGACCGTGCCGGGCGCGGCCCGGAAGTTGATGTCTTCGAGTACCGGCAGTTGGTTGCCATATGCGAAGCTTACAGATTCAAAGCAGACTTCACCTTCGATGCGCCCGATGCGCACAGAGCGCCCCTCGTCCATGTCTTCACGAGGTTCGGCCAGAAGCTCTCGAACCCGTTCCAGTCCCGCATAAGCCTCGTTGAATTGCGTTCCGATAGAGACTATCTGGACGAGCGGCGCGACCATCACGCCGAGGAACATGACGTATCTGAAGAGATCGCCGAGAGTCATCTGACCGGCCATGACACCGACGCCGCCAAAGTAGGTGACTATGGCCCCGAAAATACCGACGACCACAACGAGCGTCAAGTCCAGAAACGCTGATGCTTTTATGGTAATCGTTACTTTATCTAATAGGCGGTCAATGCCTTGCTTGAGAACTTCATGTTCACGTGGCTCAGCCCGGTAGGCCTTTACGATGCGCACGCCTGCGAAAGATTCCGTCATCCGACCTACCACTTCCGATCTGATGATGTTGACATCTACGAAGACGGGCCGGTATCTCTTTAATACTTTGCGGGCCAGTAATCCAGCCGGGGCCAAAACTGAAAATACGATCAGCGTCATTACGGGGTTGATACGAACCAGAATAACGAAGGCTATGCAGGCCGTCGCGACGGCTCCGAGAAATGAGGCGAAACCTCCGCCAAGGATGTTTCGAACGCCCTCTATGTCAGACATCACGCGACTGACTAACGCGCCGGTTTTGTTCGCGTCATAATAGGCCAACCGCAGACCCAGTACGTGATGATGAATACGTTTGCGCAGGTCGGCCACCAGCCTGTAGGCGTAGAGGTTCACGGTTCGGGCTATCAGGTACGTGCTCACTCCCTGCAAAACGGTCGCGAAGGCCCCCACGCAGACCAGGATGATAAGCATGGATTGAGATCGTTGCAGGATCACGTCATCAACCAGGTATTTCGACAGGAAGGGCCATACCAATCCTGCGGCGCGGTCAATGCCGATCAGCAGGAGCGAAAACAAAAGGATATGCACGTGGGTCCATAAAAGTCCCCAAACGGTCAGATCCCGTATCGGCGCGGCGGTTGAGCGAGATTTAAACATAAGTTGGATTCCAACCTTCAGAATCGGTCAGGTTGTCGTAGCGGTTTTAGAATTAAGGGATGCATTGGCCGACGAATTATCGTCAGAGTCTCAGGGCGCGCAGGCGTAGTGGATGTCCTCGATCAATATCTCTTTCTCTCCGAACAACCTCTCGGCATAGCTGCCCTGTTGCTGGCACTCTTTGATGAGCCGGTTGGATTCAACTATGGGTCGGGATTGGTCGGTGTACTTGAGGCTCATGATGTAGCCCAGCCACGGCTCCTGCCCCATAGCGTAGACGTAAGTTTCTTTACAGTTGAACTGCCGCACCAGGCTGAAGGCCTGATTAAAATCGGACCCGGCAAGCCTGCGCGATTCGTCCATCGCGCGTTCTATGCTCCGGGTGAGCAGCGGCCCATAGAGCCAGGTGAGCGGCGCGCCATCACATTCCATCCCGAGGAAGATCGCATCTATATTTCCGACTTCCGCTTGCAGCAGTTCATACAGACGTGGCTCGATGTTGCAGGAATCAGCCGCGAACAAAAGCGAACGGTTGCCGAATCGGATAACATAGGCGGCCTTCGAGCGGATGTTGAGGTCTGAATGCTCTCCTAAAAAAGGCAGGGCCGTGATCGAGCCGTTATCCCATTCAAGGCTCTCCATCTCAGGCAACTCTATCACATTCTTGCACCCGATGTTTTGAAGTATGAGCTTCATCGCGGGGTCCTGCAGCAGCCCGCCCGAACCCGGCGGCACAATGATGTTTTTGATCTTGTGCCTGAGCTGTAACAGCGTCTCAAACAGGATGTGGTCCTGGTGATTATGCGTGATCACCACATAGTCAATTACATCGGGCAAGTCTTGATAGGTGTAGCGTGAAATGTTCGATTCGTAGGTGTAGCTCAGGGCCGGATCAAACATCACGCTCAGCTCCGGCGTTTCCAGCAGAATGCAGGCGTGGCCAAAGTACCGCCAACGGACTCCATTCCCACGGTAAGGCACATAGGGTGGAGGAGCCTGTGTCGTAAAGAACGAGCGGACCAGCGGCTCTGAGGTCTCAGGCACGTTCAGCAGTTCTTTGATCTCTCCCCACGTGCGCGGAGACTTTTTCAATTTAAACAGTTCGTCCAGCGCCTCATCATTGAACGGGACGCGAAGGTGAAAGAAAGAATCGCTTTCCAGCCGGGGCGTGCTTAACACGAATGGCCGGTCGTCGCCTGTTGACACAGACAGCATAAGGCTCTGGGCGGAGGCGTCGTAATAGCGGCTCTTGTACATCAAAGGCTCGATGATCCGGTAACCCGGGTTGTTGTTGAGGTCGTAGGTTAGCTCGACGTAGCCTTTAAGGCTGTCAGGCACCTTCTCGTAGAGCGGTTGAAGCGAGAAGCCCTTCGCGTGAGTTCGCAGCATCTCTTCGAGTGCGGTGATGGCTTCTGAAAGCTCGATCAGATGTGGGCGCAGTCGTTTCGTCTGGTCCCGTAACTTTCTG
Source organism: Blastocatellia bacterium (assembly GCA_963726785.1). Classification (GTDB taxonomy): domain Bacteria; phylum Acidobacteriota; class Blastocatellia; order UBA7656; family UBA7656; genus DATEKX01. The sequence continues at coordinate 1,045,655 of CAVSDJ010000009.1, read as the reverse complement.
ATTTCATCAACGCGCTTCCCTCCGTAATCCATGAAGGGGCCGCCCATCATTTTCGGGTTCTTCACGGCATTGGCGTGAACCTGCGGGGCGTTGATGTAAGAATCCATGATCTTCAGGTGGCGCTCTGTGAAATTCCTCGCCGCTGTGACCGGAGGAATCAGATTTGACCACGCATACCAATGGTCAAACAGCGGTTCAGCCTGAATGTTCGGATTGAGATAGAGCATATCGTTGTTCATAGTTTCTCCCGTTAGTTGAATGGATCGTCTGGTTAGTTTTACTTTGGTTGCGAGTAACCAATGTGAGTTCGATCACTGCGGTTTGATGGCCGCTGCTGCGAGACAACGCGACAATTGAGCCGCAAGCGCAGGGATGTTCGGCGCAGACAAGAGTTTTTCATGCTTAACGTCGAAACAATGTACGTCAACTTTTCCAGGGGCGAAATTTCTCAAGCCGTAGTCGTGCTCGCCCGGATCGTTACCACGGAACAAGGTTATGCGCCCAGGGTATGGCTTGGGTTTGTACCGCCTTCCGGCAAGCGCGTTCGCGACCGAAGCACGATAAAGCTGGAGGTATATGTTTAGATCGCCCTTTATTCCGGCGCGTTTCATGTATCGTTCCCCAAATTCGAGAATGGGCATAGACGTTACCTCACTCTCGTCTACTTTGAAGCCGAATAGCTCCAGCCATTCGACTAGAAACTCGGGCTTGGGCTTTTCCAGATCCTCTTCGCTCAGGGAAAGGTCATCACTCTCCCCTGATGGGAGGCCCGTGTCGAAGAGCGCGAGTAGAGATACTTCTTCTCCCGCTTCATATAACTGTTGGGCCATTTCGTAAGCGACCAGACCGCCGAACGAATAGCCGCCGATCTGATAAGGACCGGCAGGCTGTATCCGCCTTACATCCGCCAGGTACAGCGATGCCATTTCTTCAATAACGGATATTGGCGTCTGCCCCACTTCCAACCCGTATACCTGGAGCCCGTAAAAGGGCTGGTCTTTGTCCAGGCTCCGCGCGAGCGGGATGTAGTAATGCGCCAGGCCGCCCAGCGGGTGTACACCAAAGAAAGGTCGGCGCGTCCCTTGCGGTTTTATCGGAAGTATCACAGAAGGCGGCGCACAGGCGACCTCCCTCCGCAGATAGCGCGCCATCATCTCTATCGTCGGATTCTCAAAAACAGTTCTGACCGGCACCTGCTTGTTGTAAACTTCGCTGACGCGGGACGACAGGGTGATGGCCACAAGCGAATGGCCGCCCAGGTCGAAGAAGTTGTCGCGGACGCCGAAGTCCTCCCTGCGCAGTACCTCGCTCCAAATCTGGAAGAGCTGTAATTCGGTACTCTCGCGCGGAGCTAAGTAGTGCCCACCCGTATCAGGCTGCGGCGAGGGCAGGGCCTTGCGGTCCAGCTTCCCATTGGCTGTGAGCGGCAGTTTGGCGAGTTGCACGAACGCCATCGGCACCATGTACTCAGGCAGCCTCTCTTTCAGATAAGTTCTCCATTCGGGAACCAGCCTCGAAAACTGGTCGGCAAGCGCAGGGTTGTTTGCGTGCGCGCTGGCGGGTACGGGCGAAATCCTCGCCTGGCTGAACGATATTTCAGCCATCGAGATGTCTTGCGGATCATGCTCATCACGCTTAAAAAGGACATCAAAGCATCCATTTGCTTCTGCGCCTGACCAACAAATCTCAGTTCCATAGCCAGCCTCACAAGCCAGAGCCCGCACGTCCTCAGGATCAATTCCGTCACTGGCGCTGTCTTCGCCCAGTTGTCTTTGCAGTTCTGCTGCGGTGGCTGGCCTATCTTTTGAAGAAAGCAGGTCCAGCAGCTTCATTTCTGCCGAGAGGCGTATGTTCGGCATTCGGATAACGGCAAGCGTCTCTGGCCGTTCTTCCCGCAAGACTCGGCTTAGCTCCGCAAAATTCATCTGACGTTCGTGCCAGTCATACGTCGGCACTTCGGCAATCCTCTTCTTGGAAACGGATTCATCCGCCGAGTGTTGCGCCAGTAAACTTTGAATTTCTACATTCGGGACGACATAAGCGACGAGGCGTTTGTCATCGCCTTCTCCTCTGACCGCTACCGCACACTCCTTCACCCACTCCTGCTCCTCCATCACCCTCTCTATCTCTCCCGGCTCTATCCTGTATCCTCTCACCTTCACCTGCTCATCCACTCTCCCTCGGTACTCTATCTCTCCTCTCTCGCTCCACCTCCCCACATCTCCCGTCCTATACATCCTCCTTCCTACTCCCTCTCCCTTCCCGCTCGCCACGAACCTCTCCGCCGTCTTCTCCCTCTCCTTCACATACCCTCGCGCCAGCCCCTCTCCTCCTATGTACACCTCCCCCTCTATTCCTATCCCTACCGCCTCCTGCCTCTCATCGAGTATATATATCTCTGTGTTGCCTATCGCTCGCCCTATCTTTACTCCCTCTCCTTCTCCTCTCACCTTCCACACGCTCGACCATATCGTCGTCTCCGTCGGCCCGTACATGTTCCACACCTCTGCGCACCTCTGCTCCAACTCCTCTCCCATCGCCTCTCCCATCGCCTCTCCTCCGCACAGCCCCACCATCCCTTTGTCTCCTCTCCATCCTCCCTCTATCAGCACCCTCCACCCTGACGGCGTTGCCTGCATGTGCGTCGCCCCGCTCTGCTCCACCAACTTCATCAATCGCTCCACATCCACTACCTCTTCCCCGCTCGCTATGACCACCTTCGCCCCGCTCACCAACGGCAGCATCATCTCCAGTATCGAGATGTCGAACGACAGCGATGTCACCGCCAGCCACACATCGCCTTCCTTCATGCCCGGCTGCTCGCTCATCGACTCGACGAAGTTCGTCAGCGCCCTCCTCTCCACTCCTACCCCTTTCGGCCTCCCCGTTGACCCTGACGTGTAGATCACATACGCCAGATTCTCCGACTGCGCCAGATTCTCCTTTTGTGCTCGTTTCTCCTCATAAGCCGATTTCTCCGCGTGCACCTCCGGTTGATTGCCCGCCTCGCTCGACTCCAACTCATCACTGTCTCGCCCCCATTCCCTATCCAGGCTCACCCACTCCACTCCTCCTTCCTCTAGCCCCTCTCTTCTCATCCTCCTTCTCACTCTCTCCTGCGTCACCACCACCCGGGCCTCGCTGTCCTCCATCATGTACTCTCACCCTCTCGACCGGATACTTCGCGTCCATCGGCACGAACGCTCCTCCCGCTCTCATCACTCCCAGCACTCCCACCACCATCTCCACCCCTCGCTCCACGCACACTCCTACCTTCTCCTCTGGCCCTACTCCTCGCCTCCTCAGATACCTCGCCACCTCTCCCACCCTCCTGCTCAGCTCCCCATAACTCACCTCCTCTTCCCCGCACACTACCGCCACCCTTTCAGGCCTCCTCGCCGCCTCCTCCTCTATCTTCTCCTCCACGCTCTTCTCCAGCTCATATCTCCTCCTCGTCTCGTTCCATTCGACCATCACCTGCTGCATCTCTGCTTCGCTCAGCAGCCTCGCCTCCTTCACCACCCGCTCCCTCCCCTCGCACATCCACTCCATCACCCGCCTCAACTGCTCGATCATCCTCTTCATCCGGCTCCCCTCGTACAGGTCCGTCGCATACTCCAGCCCTCCTACGATCTCTCCCCCGGCTTCCGTCATCACAAGCGTCAGGTCGAACTTCGCGTTCTGCCTCCTCACCTCCTCCTTCCTCACGCCTATCCCTCGCACCTCCCCTTCCACTCTCGGCGCGTTCTGCAGTATCAGCATCACCTGAAACAAAGGCTCCCAGCTCAAGCTCCGCTCCGGCTGCAACTCCTCGACCAGCTTCTCGAACGGCACCTCCTGGTTCGAGTAGGCTTCAAGCGACACCTCCCGCACCCTCCCCAGCAACTCCCCTACCGTCGGCGACCCGCCCAGGTCTGTCCTCATAACCAGCGTGTTTACGAAGAACCCGATGAGCGACTCCGTCTCGCCGCGAGTCCGCCCCGATACGGGCGTGCCGACGAGGATGTCGGTCTGCCCCGAGTGGCGAGCAAGCAGCGCCTGGAACGCCGCAAGCAGCGTCATAAACAGGGTCACGCCTTCGCTCCGGCTCAGCGAGTTGAGCCGGGCCGTGAGGTCGGCACAGAAGGAGAAGTTGAGGACTTCTCCGCGATGGGAAGCCATGGCGGGGCGGGGGCGGTCTGTCGGCAACTCAAGCACTGGCGCGGCGGCAAGCTGTCGCTTCCAGTAATCAATCTGCTGTTGGAGCACCTCGCCTTGAAGCCACTCCCTCTGCCACACGGCGAAGTCCGCATACTGCACCTCTAGCTCTGAAAGCCGGGACTGCTTCCCCTCACGATAGCTCTCATAAAGCGAGGTGAACTCGCTGACTAGCAGCCCGGTTGACCACCCGTCGCCAGCGACGTGATGGAAGCAGACGACGAGCAGGTGATCGAGCGGCGAGAGGTCAATGAGCGAGGCCCTCCAGACCGGCCCGCGTTCGAGGTCGAAGGGGCGGCTCGTCAACTCGGCGACTAGCTGGCGGGCGACTAGCTCAAGTCCGGAAGGCGTTTGATCATCGCCCCTCATGTGAGAGAGGTCACAGGCAGAAAGCTCGATCTCTGCCGGAGGGTCGATGACCTGAACCGGCTGGCCGTTAACGGTGACCAGGCGAGTGCGAAGGACTTCGTGACGGCGGGCAATCTCTGAAAGCGTCTGCGCGAGCAGGGTGAGGTTGACAGGCCCGGAGAAGCGGATGGCAGCGGGCATGTTGTAAGCGGAGGCGAGGGGGTCAAGCTGCTGGATGAACCAGAGCCGCTGCTGGGCGTAGGAGAGCGGTATACGTTGATGCCTGCTGACGGCGAGGATCGGAGGCGATTGAAGGCCGCGACCCGATGAGCGTTGGCGCTCGACGGCCTGAGCAAGAGCGGAGACAGTGGGAGACTCGAACAGGGAGCGGAGAGGGAGTTCGACGGCGAGGAGTTCGCGGATGCGAGAGACGAGTTGAGTGGCGAGAAGGGAGTGGCCGCCGAGGTCAAAGAAGTTGTCATCAACTCTGACGTGCTGACGTTTGAGGATGACAGAGAACAGGCCGGCGATGATCTGCTGGAGTGGGGAGAGAGGGGAAAGGTCAGGGGAAAGAGAGTCTGTGGTTTGAGGCTCCGGCAGCCCTTTGCGATCCACCTTACCATTTGCCGTCAGCGGAATCTGATCGAGCTTCACAAATGCAGACGGGACCATGTAATCAGGCAGCCTCTCCTGCAAGTGTCGCTGTAGTTCTGTCGCCTCCACTGCGACTCCGTCTCTAGCCACAACATATCCCACTAGCCTCTGGTCCCCTGTAGAGCCATTCCTCACTATCGCCACCGCCTCTTTAATCTCAGAGTGCGATGCCAGAGCTGCTTCAATTTCACCCAATTCGATCCTGTACCCTCTCACCTTGACTTGGTGATCGAACCTACCTATGAACTCAACCCTGCCGTCTGCCCGATACCTGGCTCGGTCACCGGTTCTGTAGAGCCTTTCGCCCGCTTCTCCTCCATACGGGTCCGGGATAAAACTCCGGGCGGTCTGCCCGCTTTCATTGTAATATCCTCTGCCGACGCCGATCCCGCCGACACACAGTTCGCCCGCGACTCCTATTGGCGCTTGCCTCCCTTTCTTGTCCACGACGTATGTTCTCAGGTTGCTCAAGCTTCGCCCGATAGCAACCCGCGTCTCTTCTTCCGCAGGCCCTCTCTCCAGCTTTTCGTGTGTCACGTCATCTGAGCACTCTGTCGGACCATAGGCATTCACTATCGGGATCTCCGGCTTCCGACTCAGCCATCTGCGGCACAAATCAGGCGGCAATGCCTCTCCCGTCACCATCAACACCTTCAGCCCGCTGAACCCGGCCTCGTAGGCGGCGCTCCAGTCCATTTCATCCAGCATCGCCCGCAGCATTGACGGAACTACTTCCAGCACTGTGATCTCTTCTTCGGCAGATTCCTTCAACAGTCCCGCCGGGTCATGCGCTTCATCCTCCTCGACTATATGAACTCTCCCACCAACCAGAAGCGCGGCCAGGAACTGCCATATCGAGATGTCAAAACTCTGTGAAGCCGTCTCGGCGATGGTGTCGGCTTCACCCAACCTCAATTCGCTGACCTTCGCGTAGAGGTGATTGAGCATCCCACGGTGCTCGATCATCACTCCCTTCGGCATGCCTGTTGAACCTGACGTGTATATCAGGTAAGCGAGGTTGCCCGGCCCCGTGATCACTTGAGGATTCTCCTGTTGTTCGCTACTGGCTAATAGCTCCTCGATCTGTAGAATCGCGGGCGTGTAGACCTCTTCCTCGAATATTCCATCCAGCTTGTCCGCTAACCGGCTGCTGGTCAGGACCACACGGCTGTCGCTCGATCTCAAGACCTGTCTCACACGGTCTACAGGGTAGAGCGGGTCCAGAGGAAGGTATATTCCGCCCGCCTTGAAGACCCCGATCATCGAGATCAATAGCTCGATCCCTCGATGAGCAAGTACCGCAACGGTGACTTCCGGCCCCACACCTTGAACGGCAAGTAAACGGGCCACTGAATTGGCCTGCCGGTTTAACTCCGCGTATGTCAGCGACTGCCCCTGATGGCTGACCGCCACTGCATCCGGTCTGATCCTTACCTGCTGCTCAAAAAGTTGAGGCAAGCACTGATGCTCAGGGTGTTGGGATTGCGTGTCATTCCATTCCCCTGTCAATTGCCACTGCTCGGTATCAGTCAGGAGGCTCAACTCATTGATCTTCTGATCCGGCCCATTCACCATCCCTTCGAGCAGGCGCTTCAGATGTTCTACCATGCGAACGATGGTGTGGCTTTCAAACAATTCCGTATCGTAATTTATGCCACCCCTCAATCCTTGCTCGCCTTCGACCATCACCAGTTCCAGATCGAACTTGACCGTTCCGCCTGCCTGTCCGAACGGCGTAAGGCTTAACCCCGTCAGCGTCTCATCGGTTGGAGCAGCGTTCGTCAGGGCAAACGTCACCTGGAAGAGCGGGTGACGACTCAAATCCCGTTCCGGGGTCAGCTCTTCGACCAGCTTCTCGAACGGCACGTCCTGGTACTCATAAGCTCCGACTGTAGTCTCTCTTACTCGCTGCAGCAGTTCGCGGAAAGTCGGGTCGCCCGACAAATCCGTGCGCAACACCAGTTGATTGACGAAGAAACCGATCAGCCCTTCCGTCTCCAGCCGGTTGCGGTTGGCAACATCAGTTCCCACCACGATGTCCTCTTGCCCGGCATAGCGACTCAACAACAACTTGAAGCCGCCCAGCAGCGTCATAAACAGCGTCACACCTTCGCGCTGGCTTAACTCCTTCAGCCTCTCGGACAATTCGGTAGAGAGCCTGAACGGCACGTTCGCTCCGCGATAGCCGGCCACCGCAGGTCGGGGCCGGTCGGTCGGCAACTCCAGCCCAGGCATTGCGTCCAACTGTCGCCGCCAGTATCCGACCTGCTCTTCCAGCACTTCGCCCTGCAACCACTCTCGCTGCCACACTGCGAAATCCGCGTACTGCACGTCGAGTTCCGGCAGCGGCGATGAGCCACCCAGCCGGAAGGTCTCATAAAACGCCATGAACTCCCTGACGAGCACGCCCGTAGACCAATAATCACTCACCACATGATGCATGTTCAGCAGTAGCACATGGTCTTTCTCTCCCAACCTGACCAGCGCGGCCCTCCACATCGGACCTCGCTCCAGATCGAATGGTCGCGTTGCTTCTTTTCGAGCGATCTGCCGCGCAAGCTCCTCGCGCTCGCCCTCTTCGACCTCGCCCACATCCCAGATTGGGACCTCCGCTTCAAACCGCTCATCAATGACCTGTCGCGGCCTTCCGCCCTCGGCACTAAATGTCGTCCGTAGCACCTCGTGCCGCTGACTGATCTCTTGCAGGCCATGCTTCAACGCAGGAATGTCGAGCACACCTCCCAGCCGTACCGCATACGGGATGTTATATGCAGGGCTGTCAGGCTCCAGTTGGTGAATGAACCACAACCGCTGCTGCGCATAAGAGAGCGGCAGTTCGCGCTCACGGCTCACCACACGGATCGCAGGAGCTGCCGCCTGCCTTCCAGCACTGCGCTCACGTTCGACCGCCTCGGCCAGCCCCGCCACCGTCGGGCTTTCAAACATGACGCGCAACGGCACCTGTAGCTCCAGCTCTTCTCTCAGACGCGAGATCACCTGTGTCGCAAGCAGCGAATGCCCGCCCAACTCGAAGAAGTTGTCTTCCAATCCGACACGGTCAAGCCCCAGAACCGCCGCCCAGATCTCTGCTATCACCTTCTCTGTCTTTGTCCTCGGCGGAAGATATTTTCTCTTGAGATGTTTCTTCGCCTCTTCTATGCTCGGCAGCGCTCGGTAATCAATCTTGCCATTGATGGTCAGCGGCAGCTTCTTCATGTGCACGAAGATATTCGGGATCGTTTCCTCGATCACGGTCTCGCTGAGAAACTTCCGCAGCTCGGCAACTTCCATCTCTTGTCTCGCCAGGTAGTAGGCGATGATAACCCCGTCGCCGTTATTGTCTTTCGCCACCACCACAACGCTATCTCTGATCAGCCGGTGCCTATTCAGCGCCAACCGGATTTCATTCAGCTCGACCCGATAACCGTGGAACTTGACCTGATCATCGCTGCGACCGAGGAATTCCACGTTGCCGTCGCGCAGGTAGCGCGCCACATCTCCGGTTCTGTAGAGGCGGGTTCCCGACGGCGAGCTGAACGGATCTGGGACAAACCTTTCGGCTGTCAAATCGGGTCTATTCATGTAACCGCGCGCCACACCAGCGCCGCCGATGTACAACTCGCCGGACACGCCCGGCGGGAAACATTGCATCCCCCATCCTAAAATGTAGCCTCTGGCGTTCGGGATCGGTCGGCCCAGCGGCAAGGTAGAACAAGTTTGAGCCGCCGCCCCATCTGCCAATGAATAGGTAAATACTCCGACAGTGGTCTCGGTCGGGCCGTAGTGATTGAATATTGCGCAATTGGGCGCAAGCAGGCGAAGCTCTTCGGCCCAGCTCGAACGCGAGGCCTCGCCACCCAGGACTAGACGCCTGCGCGGCATCAGCAATTCGGGACCCGACGAGGCAATCAGCGCCGCAAGATGCGAAGGGACGATCTTGAGGCAATCAATGCCATGCCGTGAGAAATAATCGCCGAACCCTGACGGGTCTGTGGCCCGTTCGAGCGAGATAATATGGAGACATCCCCCAGTCAGCAGTGAAGGATAGATGGCCGTGTTGCCGAGGTCTGCTGCAAAGGTAGACACGGTAGCGAAGCTGGCTTCCGCAGGCAGAGCCAGCCTCTCTATGATGCCGCGAACATAGTTGTGTAGATGCCTATGTTCGACTGCGACTCCCTTCGGCCTTCCGGTCGAGCCTGAAGTGAAGACTATGTAGACCAGATTCTCCGCCGTGACACCGCTCACAGGGCTATGGTCGTCCTGCTCGGATGTGGGCTGGAGGTCGGCATCGAGACAGATCACTTTACCCGTGTGCTCGGCCAGTGCGGCGGCCAACTGCTGTGAGGTGACCACAACACAAGGCCCCAGGTCGTCAAGCATCATGGCCAATCGCTTCCCGGGGTTGGCAGGATCAATGGGCACATACGCGCCGCCTGCTTTTAGAATCCCCAGCATCCCGACCAGCAGGTTGACAGATCGGTTAAGGTAGAGACCGACCGGCTGATCCGCAGTCACTCCACTGGACTGCAGTTGGTGCGCCAGTCGGTTGGCTCTCCGGTTCAACTCACGGTAGCTGAGAAACTCCCCTTCAAAGACACCCGCGAGGGCTTCCGGGGTGCGGGCCACCTGTTCTTCAAACAGATCGTGAATGCACCTTTCGGCGGGAGGCACTCGATCCGTGTCATTAAGCTCGACCAGCAACTGATGTCGCTCGAACCTGTTCAGCAGATCAATTCTGTTGATGGCAATTTCAGGATCGCTGACGACTTGCTCCAGGAGCCTTGTCAGCCATCCGGCCATTTGCTCGACGGTCCCTTGATTGTAAACATCGGGATCGTAATGAAGCTCGGCTTTGATGTAATCTCCCGAGACGAAACAGCTCAGCCTCACCTTGAAGCGGTCTATGCACGAGTATTGCCTGACGAGTGTGAAGGTGGTATCGGCTTCGGTGTGAGACCAGTTCCCGTCCCAGCATTCAAAGCTGATCGGGTTTTGACCCGGCTTTTGCGACCGGGCCATATTCGCGTCACTGTTGTAATAGTCCTGAAGCTCGTAGGCCGCGCTGGCACGATCACTCCGCCTGAGCAATAGCGTGGCGAAGCTTTCACGCCCATCCAACTTAACTCGCACCGGGATGCTTTTGGCGTACAAGCCTACCGCTCCCTTCAACTCCTCGTACTTCCTCCCATCCATGACCTCCCAGATGACTACCTCCTCTTGCCCGCTCAATACCCCGATCAGTGTCGTCCAGGCTGCGGCCAGGACTTCGCGTTCGTTGAGGCTGTACTGAGCGGCCACCTGTTTGATTCCTCTTGCTATGGTTGCCTCTATTTTGGCCTCCGCCAGTCTGGGCGCGAACCGACCTGCAACATCCAGATTCATTTCGTGAGGCAGAACCAAACTCCCGATGCGCGCCGTCTCTTTCTCCCAGTATTCCTTACCCAGTCTGGCATGCTCATCTTCGGATTCAAGGATCTCGTCCTGCCATTCCGCGAATTGAAAATACTGGAAGTCCTCGCCCGCTTCCGCCGCATGTCGCGCGCCGTTAGAACCGGCTGCGCCGATCTCTCTGGCCAAACTGCCGACAGCCCAGCCGTCTGCGCAGAGGGAAGGCAGGCTGATAATCAACACACGGTTCCTCTCTCCCAAACTTACCAGCTTGGCCCTCATCAGAGACCTCGACTCCTGCTCCGAGTCGTCTCCGGTCTCCACTTCGTAGATCTCTCGCAGCCTTGCCTCTCGCTCTGCCTCTTTCATGCCGCGCAGGTCTATGTCTTCCCATCTGACTTCCATTTCTCGCTCGACCACCTGGATCGGTATCTTGATGCCGGGTCGCCTGTGGAATCTCGCGCGAAGGATGTCGTACCTGCCGACGACGTTTTCGACAGCGCGCCTGAGCGTGGCGTCTTCCATACAACCATCAACCTTGATTGCGCACTGCGAGCGAAACGCCGAGCTTTCTCCCTGCACGCGCCACACCCTTCTCTGCTGTGGCGATAGTCTGTAGCCTTCTGTAAGTTGGTTTTCCATCTCTTTGTCTCCATCCGGTGTTGACTGTAAAACGGGGGATCTGGTTGAATGCGCGGGTATCTGAAAACTTCTTCGCCTGACAGATCAGGGTAACTTGAGCCAGCCCCTTGCCTGTCTTACCAGACCAAGCAAGTATTCCTGCTGCATCATGCTCTTTTCGGGTTCGGGGATGTAGGCAATCTCCATGGCCAGCATCTTGTGCGCCTGCGACATGAATTCGCGGAATTGATTCATCGTCAGGCCCTTGCCCATCAGATAAGGAATGATCCAGAAATCGAACGACCACTGCGGCAGCCAGATTGATTCTTTTACGGTGAGATATAACTTGTCTATGTGGTCCATAGCCTCAAGGCTGTCCATCGTCGAGTGACTCCACACGAACCCATCTCCGCTGATGTTGTACTTGACGCGCTGTTCGTCTATGGGGGTGCCGGACTCGCAATACCACGCCTGTGCGCGGTAATAGTTAGGCTTTGCTTCTCTCAGGAAGTTCGCCGTCTCGCTTACGGTCTCTTCTGTCTCGCCGGGAAATCCTATGATGAACGATCCGAAAGTCAGTATGCCGTAATGATGAAGCAGTTTGATGCCGTCGGCATACTTTTCGATGGTGGCCGCCTTGTTCATGTTCTTCAGTATCGTCGGCGAGCCGGATTCTATCCCCAGAAAGACACCCTTGCAGCCCGATTTGGCCATCAGCTCTATGGCCTCCTCGTCCGAATTGCTGCATCTGAAATAGGAGTACCAGTTGAAGCCATATTTGTTCCTGATCATCATCCTGCAAAGGTCCTTGAAGCGCGGAAGCGGCACGTTGAAAGTGTCGTCTATGAAGACGACGTTCTTGATGTTTCCAAGCTCGCGCATGGAATCAAGCTCTCTTTCGACGGTTTCGATGCTGGCAACAGTCAGCTTCCCGGCCCTCTTCGGGTAGTTGCAAAACGAGCAGTTGAATGCGCAACTGCGCGCCGTTCTGGTCTGGATGGTGTGGCCGAGGGCCTTGCCGGGAAAGCCGCGCCAATCAACGTAGTTCTCCTCTAGCGAACTGTTTTCCGGCACAACCGCCGTCCTGTGCAGTCGCCCATTCCTGACGAAGACGATATTCGGCACCTGGCTCAGATCGCCATTATTTTTCAGACAGCCGATGATGCGCGCCAGCGTCTGCTCTCCCTGCCCTTCGACTACGTAGATGTCCGCGCTCATGTCGTCGAGCGCGGCTTGCAGCGCAAGGCCTTGATAATTCCTGGCGTGGTTTGCTATCAGAGGCCCCCCGACTACGATCTTCACATTGATGTTGTGTTGTCTGATGAACTGCACCATCTCGATGACGGGCAGGTTCACTACGTAAAAGGTCGTCGTGATAGCCACACAGTAAGGGTCCTGGCTGAGGTATTTGATCAATAACTCTTTCTCGTGCTGGAACAGGTTTATGTACTGGCTCTCGAAACCTTGCCTCTTGAGAAAGCTTGTCAAATAGGCCGCCGCGAGGTTAGGGATGTCGCCCGACTTGAACTCCTGATTGATGATTGCCCCTGTCTTATTATTGCCCGCGAGGCTGTAGACGTAGTTCATCAGGTTAACGTAGTCGAGTTTGCGACCACTCAGGTCAACAAAGCTGAATTTCAGATCGCGGTAGGCTTCCGTGTCTACACCGTATTTCCTCAGGAAATTTTCGTACAACTCAAAGGGCATCTCGTTATACCCTATAATCACACAATCAAGCTGGCGATCAGTCGTCATAACGCACCTCCTCTGCAGTTAGAAACAATTCGGCTGACGTTTTTTCACTTCAAACATTATTCAATGGTCGGGACAGCAGATTTAGCGAGCGGCCAACTCTAATCTCAAGGCGGATTCGTTTATCATTTCGCCCATTGCGACGACAATCTTTCTAGGCCCCACGAAAGGTCTCCTGCCGTGCGCTGCCAGCATGTTGTCCACCATCAGGATGTCCCCATGCTCCCAGGTGAAGCTCTTTGCCCGGCTCTCATAAAATTCTCTCAACTCATCCACCACCGAGTCGGGAATCGTCTCGCCATCGCCGTAGTAGACATTCCTGGGCAGACCGGCCTCCCCGAACTGGCTCATCAAGACTTCTCTGGCGGTCGGGTCAAGACAGGAGACATGGTGCGCCTGCAACTGGTTAAAGAATACGCGCTCGCCTGTTTTGGGATGGTTCGCCACTGCCACACAGCGCTTCTTTGTTCTGAGACTGTTGCCTGTTCCCCACTCGCAGACCATCCCGGCCTTGCGGCAGAATTCTTCGACGGCAGCCGGGTCCGAGGTCTTAAAGAAGTCTCGCCAACTCACATCGAGTTTGTCGCCAAAGTTTCTGACATACAGCAGGCCCTTGTCGTGAAACTTTTGCATCAGTGTTGGATTCAAATCACGGTATAGCTCCCGGCAGTCCACGACAGGCGTTTCGCCTCCTTGCTTTGGAGGTGTGAGGCAATAGAACCATATCTTCAGCGGCCAGCGGTGCAAGTGAGAGCTTTCGTTATGAAACAGTATCGCTCGATCATTCGGATATGGAGTCGAGCCATAGACTTTCCCCCCGATCCCCTCGCGAGGCAGGTCGCCGTAGTCCGCAAAAAGCTCAGGGCAGATTGCAGAGGCCACCCTCTCGAACTCATCCGCGCCTTCTACCTTGAATCCCCGAAACAGAATCGCTCCGTGCTTCGATAGATTCGTCTCGATAAACTCACGCTCGATCCCGGCCCACTCAACCAGATCGAAGTCTTCAACCGTCGGCCTCACGACCAGCGGCATCGTTTGCTGGGCAGAGAGATAACTCGTCGCCACGAGATTTTCCTGTGGGAGGGTAACGGTTCTAGGCCTTGACTGCGCGAAGAGCCTGGGACGAGGCATGCGCTCAGGCGTTCTTTCAGACTGAGCGGTCATTTCCAGATCGCTCAGTCGCGCATCGGGCGAAGCTGCGATGCTTGCCAGCAGCGTCTGGAATTGAAGGCAGAGCCGCTCGATGGTCGAAGCGTTGAACAATTGATCGTTGTACTTCCAATTCGCAGAAATCCCGTTCCCTGTTTCCTGCATCACCACAACCCAATCATATTTCGACGGAGAGCTGTCGAGCGGGAAAGACCGGACCATACCGTTATGCCCGTTATGCGCCTCTGGAGTTCGAAGCTGCATGTTCCGCATGACGAACAGAGTTTGAAATATCGGTGTGTAATTCAGACTTCTATCGGGTTGCAATTCTTCGACAAGTTTGTCGAAGGGCATATCCTGATGCGCGTATGCCCCCAGCGTAATCTCTCGCACGCGCCGCAGCAATTCCCGCAAGCTTGGGTTGCCCGACAAATCCGTGCGCAACACCAGATGATTGACAAAGAACCCGATCAGGTCTTCCGCCTGCAACCGGTTCCTGTTGGCCACGTCCGTGCCCACCACCACATCATCCTGTCCCGAGTACCGACCCAGCACAATCTGGAATCCGGCCAATAGTGTCATGAACAATGTCACACCCTCGCGACGGCTCAACTCTTTCAACTGCAACGTCAGCTCAGTCGAGAGATTGAAGTTTATCTCTGACCCGCGACGGCTGCGCATCGCCGACCGTGGCCTGTCTGTAGGCAACTCCATCGATGGCGCTCCGGCCAACTGCCGCTTCCAGTAGCCCAACTCCTGTTCGAGCACCTCTCCTTGCAGCCATTCCCTCTGCCACACTGCATAGTCTGCGTACTGCACCGCCAGTTCCGGCAACGGCGATGGACCACCTGCCCATAACGCTTCGTAGACACTTGTAATCTCCTTTACTATCACGTCGCTCGACCATCCATCGCTGACGACATGATGCATGCTCACTAGCAACACATTTTCTTCTCCTCCCATTCGCACGAGCGCCGCTCTCCACACCGGCCCTCCCTCCAAATCAAACGGTCGCTCCCCTTCCTCTCTCGCTATCTCTCTCACTCTCTCCTCTCGCTCCTCTTCGCTTACTTCCCTCACATCCCATATCGCCAACTCTACCTCTCCCGCCTCTTCTATCACCTGCACGGGTCGCCCTTCGCTCACCTCGAACCTCGTCCTCAGCACCTCGTGGCGTCGCGCTATCTCTGACAAGCTCTGCCTCAGTGCAGTCTGATTCATCTCGCCTTGCAGCCTCACCCCGCTCGCTATGTTGTAAGCCGCGCTCTCCGGCTCCAACTCCTGCATGAACCACAGCCTCTGCTGCGCATATGACAAGGGCAACTCTCTATCCCTGCTCACTGCTTCTATCGCTGGAGCATCGACCCCTCTGCCCTCGTTCCTCTCTCGCTCCACTTCCTCTGCAAGCCCTGCTACGGTCGGGGCCTCGAACAATGCCCTCAGCCCCACTTCCACGCCCAGCACCTCTCGTATTCGCGACACCACCTGCGTAGCCAACAGCGAGTGCCCTCCCATCTCGAAGAAGTTTTCCTCCACTCCGACTTTCTCTCGCCTCAACACCTCTTCGAATATCCCTGCTACGATCTCCTCCAAGGCAGTCTTCGCCGCTCTGCCTTCTGCCGCTGCCTCTCCCGCCTCAGGCGCTGGCAGCGCCTTGCGGTCTACCTTACCGTTCGGCGTCAGCGGCATCTCTTCCAACTCCACTATCCAGCTCGGCACCATGTAGTCTGGCAGCCTTCCTTGCAGGTACTTCCTCATCTCTCCGCTCTCTACCTTCCCTTCTCCACTTCCTACCACATAGCCGACTATCCGCTTGTCTCCCGCTTCATCCTCTCTGAGTATGACCGCGCACTGCTTGACTGCTCCGTGCTGCAAAAGCATCGATTCGATCTCGCCCAGTTCTATGCGATAGCCTCTGAGTTTCACCTGATGGTCAACTCTTCCAAGGAAGTCCAGTTCGCCGTCGCCACGCCACCTCACCAGGTCTCCTGTGCGGTAGAGCCGTGCTCCAGATTCTCCGCTCAATCCGTCCGGCACGAACCGCTCTGCCGTCAGTCCGGCCTCTTGCCAGTAGCCGCGCCCGACCCCTCCGCCTCCGATGTAACATTCTCCGACCATTCCTCTCAGCGCCACTTGCTGGCCTTGATCCAGCACATAAAGCTGGGTGTTGGCGATTGGCCTCCCGATGGGGACACTCCCTGTGAAAGGCCCTTCCGTGAAGGCTTCATAGACACAACAGCCCACAACCGTTTCTGTCGGCCCGTACTCATTAATCAGCCGTATCTCGCCAGCGTGCCGTCGCCAGTATTCCAGCTCTTCCCATCTCAGCGCCTCTCCTCCAATCACCAGAACCTTTCCAAACTCAGTGGCCTTTTCAGAGCCAAGCATTGCCTGCACCACCTCCAACTGTGATGGAGTCAGCTTCACCATTGCCTGACAATCACTGACTTCTATCGCCTTCGCCAGACTACTCACTGCATCCGGCTCGGCGATCAACCTCACGGCTCGACCGCACAGGAGCGGGGCAAACAGCCCGGTAATAGTCAAATCAAAGCTGATGGAGGAATGAACCACCGACGCTGAGCAGTCGCTCACCCGGTAGGCCTTTGCAGCCCACATCAGGTAATTGACCAGCCCTCCGTGCGGCACCATCACTCCTTTAGGTGGTCCGGTTGAACCGGAAGTGTAGATGATATAGGCCAGGTTTTCGCCTCCCACCTCAGCCTCCAAATCAGTCTTGGTGCAGCTCTCAATGATCTCCCACTCTCGGTCTAATTCAATCACCTGCACCCAGGCGCTGGGCAGATGCGCACGGAGATGGCTCTGGGTCAGCAACACCGGTACCTGCGCATTCTCCAGCATGTAGCTTAGTCGCTCTGAAGGGTAGCTCGGGTCCAGAGGCAGGTAGGCCCCGCCCGCCTTTAGTATTCCCAGCAAGCCGATGAACATCTCAAGGCCGCGCTCAACACACAGGCCGACCCGCACCTCGGCTTCCACTCCAAGCGCGCGGAGATAGCTCCCCAGATGGTTGGCCCGCCTGTTGAGTCCATTGTAAGTAAGATGACTTGCCTCGGCGATGACCGCCACTGACTCAGGTGTGCGCTCGGCCTGCTGCTCAAAGAGATAGTGCAGGCATCCTCGGTCATCGGACGCGACCTGTGTGTCGTTCCACTCTATGAGCACTTGTTGCCGCTCATCTTCGCTCATCAGACAAATCCGGGCAACTCGCTGCTCTCTCTGAGCCGCCATAGCCTCCAGCACTCGTCGCAGGTATCCGAGTAGCTGAGCGATGCTCGGCGCGTCGTAGAGGTCTCTAGCATACTCGGCTACCCCGCTGATACCTTCCGGGCCTTCAGCCAGAAAGAGAGTTAAGTCCAATTTCGCAAATCCGTCAGTGGCGTCAAACGGGCTGAAGTTTAGACCGACTGCTCGCGTCTCTCCTTGTGGGACATTCTGCAAGACGAGCTTGACCTGAAAGAGTGGCGATCTTCCCAAGTCGCGCTCAGGAGAGAGTTCCTCGACCAGCTTCTCGAACGGCACGTCCTGATTCGCGTATGCACCCAGCGTTACCTCCCTCACTCGCCCTAGCACCTCCCTCACGCTTGCTTCCCCTCTCACTTCCGTCCTCAATACCAACTGGTTCACGAAAAACCCTATCAACCCCTCCGTCTCCAGCCGGTTCCTGTTCGCCACGTCCGTCCCCACCACTACATCTTCCTGTCCTGAGTACCGGCCCAGCACCACCTTCAACCCTGCTACCAGCGTCATAAACAAGGTCACCCCTTCTCTCCGACTCAATGCCTTTAGCTGCTGCGTCAAATCAGTCGAGAGGCTGAAGGAGACAAACCCGGCGCGATGACCAGGCGCAGCGGGGCGCGGGCGGTCTGTCGGCAGCTCAAGCACGGATACTTGGGCTAGCTGTCGCTTCCAGTAATCAAGCTGTTGTTGAAGCACCTCGCCCGTCAGCCAGTTTCTTTGCCACACGGCGAAGTCCGCATACTGCACTTCAAGCTCTGCAAGCCGAGAGCGATCTCCCTGTCGGTAACTCTCATAAAGCGAGGTGAACTCACTGACTAGTAGCCCCGTTGACCATCCATCGCTGACGACATGATGCATGCTCACTAGCAACACATTTTCTTCTTCTCCCATCCGCACCAGCCCCGCTCTCCACACCGGCCCTCCCTCCAAATCAAACGGGCGCTCCCCTTCCTCTCTCCCTATCTCTCTCACTCTCTCCTCTCGCTCCTCTTCGCTTACTTCGCTCACATCCCATATCGCCAACTCTACCTCTCCCGCCTCTTCTATCACCTGCACGGGTCGCCCTTCGCTCACCTCGAACCTCGTCCTCAGCACCTCGTGTCGGCGCGCTATCTCTGACAAGCTCTGCCTCAGCGCAGTCTGATTCATCTCCCCCTGCAGCCTCACCCCGCTCGCTATGTTATAAGCCGCGCTCTCCGGCTCCAACTCCTGCATGAACCACAGCCTCTGCTGCGCATATGACAAGGGCAACTCTCTATCCCTGCTCACTGCCTCTATCGCTGGAGCATCGACCCCTCTGCCCTCGTTTCTCTCTCGCTCCACTTCCTCTGCAAGCCCTGCTACGGTCGGGGCCTCGAACAATGCCCTCAGCGCCACTTCCACGCTCAGCACCTCTCGTATTCGCGACACCACCTGTGTCGCTAGCAGCGAGTGCCCTCCCATCTCGAAGAAGTTTTCCTCCACTCCGACTTTCTCTCGCCTCAACACCTCTTCGAATATCCCTGCTACGATCTCCTCCAAGGCAGTCTTCGCCGCCCTGCCTTCTGCCGCCCCCTCTCCCGCCTCAGGCGCAGGCAGCGCCTTGCGATCTACCTTCCCGTTCGGCGTCAGCGGCATCTCTTCCAACTCCACTATCCAACTCGGCACCATGTAGTCCGGCACCCTTCCTTGCAGGTACTTCCTCATCTCTGCTCCCACTGCCTGCTGTTTCTCATCTACCACCACATAGCCGACTATCCGCTTGTCTCCCGCTTCATCCTCTCTGAGTATGACCGCGCACTGCTTGACTGCTCCGTGCTGCAAAAGCATCGATTCGATCTCGCCCAGTTCTATGCGATAGCCTCTGAGTTTCACCTGGTGGTCAACTCTTCCAAGGAAGTCCAGTTCGCCGTCGCCACGCCATCTGACCAGGTCTCCTGTGCGGTAGAGCCGTGCTCCAGATTCTCCGCTCAATCCGTCCGGCACGAACCGCTCTGCCGTCAGTCCGGCCTCTTGCCAGTAGCCGCGCCCGACCCCTCCGCCTCCGATGTAGAGTTCTCCCGGCACCATACCCAGCCCTGACTCCCCGACCTGATCCACGACGTAGGTTCGCACGTTACCCAGCGGCTTGCCGATAGGCACCACCCGATCTTCACTACCCGTCACATGGTGTGTCACCGCTCCGACTGTGCATTCGGTCGGCCCGTAGTGATTGAAGACCTCACACCCGGTCGCCCACTGCTCAAGATGCCTCACCAACTCAGGACTGCACGCCTCTCCGCCCAACACCAGTCTCTTTCCAGGCAGCGCGCCCTGATCTCCCACGAGCGCCTCCAGGTGCGTCGGCGTCAGCTTCAGACACTCGATCTGCCGCTCGCTCTGGTACTGCTCCCACATGCGGCGGTCGCGCCCGCACTCCTCGCTCACTATGTGCAACTCTCCTCCCAGGCACAACGACGGGTAGAGCATCGTGTGTCCGAGGTCGGCGGCCATCGTAGAGATCAGCGCCATCCGCCACCCCGCTTCCAGCCTCAACCGCTCCCACACCGCCATCACATAATTGACCATTTGCTGATGCTCTATTTCAACACCCTTCGGTTTTCCTGTAGAGCCGGAGGTGTAGATGACATAAGCCAGGTTCATTCCCGCAATCTCCGTCCCCCGGTTCGCGCCTGATTCGGCGGCCCACTCGTTCGGCTCTTCATCAACGCTCACCACCTGCGCCCAGCTATATGGCAATCGCCCTTTCAATCTGTCCTGTGTCAGCACCACTGCTGCTTGCGAGTCCTCTAGCATCTGCCCCACACGTTCTACCGGAAAACTCGGATCGAGCGGCACATACCCTCCCCCGGCCTTGAGCACTCCAAGTAGCCCGACCACCATATCCAGGCCCCGCTCAAGGTAAAGCCCGACCCGCACTTCGGCTCCAACCCCAAGGTTACTCAGGTAGTGGGCCAGGCGGTTTGCGGCCTCGTTCAATCCTTGATAGCTCATTTGCAGATCGTCGCAGACCAGAGCCAGAGCGTCGGGCATGGCGGCGGCTTGATGCTCGAACATTTCATGTATGCAGGGCTGTTCTCCGTAATCGCGCCAAGTATCGTTCCATTCCTTCAGGACTTGCTGCCGCTCGACTGGAGTGAGCATCTCCAGTTCAGCAATCCGCCGTTCAGGTTTGGCCGCTATTGCTTCCAACACCAGCCGCAGCCGATCAAGCAGTTGCCTGATCACGACAGCAGTAAACCGACCCGAGTCGTAGACGAGGCGCAGATTCAGCTCACCATCGGGCACGACCAGGAGGCCGAGCGGGTAGCTGAGTTTGTGATCCGCCTGCATCCCCTCTACGCGGAATGAGGACGAGGCTGATGCGGCATGCGTCTGGGCTGACTGGCGGCTGCCGTCGGCAAAATCGGGACGAAAGTTCTGAAAGGTCAGCGTGCATTCAAACAGCGGCTTCCCTCGTGGGACTTCGGACCAGCCCTGTATCTCGACCAGCCGTGTATAGGCATACTCCTGCGCTTCGAACTGTTGCTGTTGCAGACGGCGCAGCCAGGTCGTGAGACATTCTTCCCTATCAATCTTTGCTCGAACCGGCAGCGTGTTGATAAATAGCCCGACCATTGTTTCGATGCCGGGAAGCGTGGCCGAGCGCCCGGACACGATTGCGCCAAACACCACGTCACTTTGTCCGCTCTGGCAAGCGAGCACGAGCGCCCACGCCCCTTCCACTATCGTGTTCAACGTAAGTTGATTCTGCCTGGCAACCGCTTCCAGAGCGGCAGTTGTAGAAACAGGCAGTATCTCTACCTGCTGAGAACGCTCATAACTTCTCGCAACAATCGGTCGGGCAGATTCGACCGGGAGAGGAGTTGGCGATTCGAAGCCTTTAAGCATCCGCCGCCAGAATGCTTCAGCCGAGCTTCCGCTTCGCCGCCGCAGCCACGAGATATAGTCGCTGTAGGGTTTGGGCGCGGGCAAGTCAAGCCGCTCCCCGCGAGAGTACGCCGCGTAATAGGCGGCCAGCTCCCGGTTAAGCAGCGCAATGGACCAGGCGTCGAGCAGTATGTGATGATAACTCCAAACAAAGTAATGCGAGCTTTCGCTCGTCCGTATCAGCCAGAGTCGCATCAGCGGCGCTTCCGAGAAGTCGTAGCCCTGTTCGAGATCCTTCTTCATGTACGACTGCAGGCGGCGCTCGCATTCATCTTCGGGGATGCCGGACCAGTCTTCTACGGTTAATGGAACAGGCACTTTGCGAAGGGCGACCTGGGCCATTGTCTCTCCCAGAAAGAACGCTGTCCGCAGCACCGCGTAGCGATCAATGATCTTCTCCCAGGCGCGCCTGAAGCTCGCGACGTCCAGGTCGCCCTTGAAAACGCAGCGCCCTTGAAGGATATAGTAGCCCGAACCCGGAGCATTCAAGCTGTGAAACAACAAGCCCTCCTGCATGGGCGAGAGCGGATAGATGGCTTCGACTTCGTTTTTGCTGATCATGGTATCTCTGATTTTCAGCCGGTCACTGCGATCAATCTTTATCGAGCCTGAGATGTCTCTGAATGGCGACCCCTGATTGATGCGCGGTCGTCAGGCACACCTTAAGAATGGGAACGCGCTCGTTGTAAGACAGAGTCGCAGTTTGTTTACATTCGCGAAGCTGCACTTTACGCCTGCTTGCTCAAGGATGCTTCGCATAGTTAGGTTGGGATTAGAAGCGACTGACTCGATGATCTTGTTGCACAGCGCGTCAGGGTGCGTTCCCGGATAGTCAAGCGTCCTTGCGCTTGACACGTAACTTCCATCGCCCGTCTTGACGTAATGTTTTTTCTTCGTGTTTGTTCGGGCGAATTTCAGTTCCAGGAACTGCCTGTATAACTCCATTTCGGTTGGCGACCGCCGCCCTGAATCCATCCGCTGAAAATAAAACCAGAGCATCGGCGACTTCTCCATCATCAGGTGATTCGATACTATCCAGCGGTCTATGTCGGGCAATGAGTCGTAGAGAGTGCGCACGTCCTGATCATCGAACTCCAGGTTCCAGAAGAATGTTCCCAGAGCCTTGTCGAACTGGTTGATACAGGGGGCGACCATCTCTAAGCCGCAGTTTGCAGACAGCGATTCGAGCGATTCAACAGTGAAGGAGTATTCCACTGGCTGAAGCAATGAATCTGCGAATTCGGCTTCCGACCTCTGCTTCTCTAACTTAAGGAACTGGGTCATCAGGTTATCAACTTTGATCGCGTCTATAACTTTTCTGGCCATTAGCATCTCGCTTTCAAAGTCGGCTCCTGCCAGCAAGGTTCGTATAGCTTTCTGAAAAGCAGTGGTCATTATTCTGTGATAGTGGTTGTACACCATTAATTCGAGAATGCCTGTCGGCTTTAGCGCGGCAGATAACCTGGAAAGTGGTATCTGCGGATCGGCGTTATGGTGTATGACCCCTGTGCAGATCACGTAATCGAACTCATCTCGAAAATCAGCATTATTGATGCTCTCCTGCCTGAACTCGATCCGCGAGACGTTAAGCTGTCGAGCTGTTTTAGCTGATCTGGCCAGGGAAGGCCCCGACAGGTCGGACGCAACGATTGTAGCGTCAGGGAATCTGAGCGCAGTATATACACTCTGGTTGGTCCCACACCCGGCGACCCAGATCTTTGGCTTGCGGGGCAGGACAGATTGATTCCAGCTACCGATGCTCTGATTGAGCATGATCGTCTCGAAAGAGGGATCATCCGGGGCGTAGAAAGACGCTGGTGCGTGTGGGAACTGAAACCTCCCATAGAACTTCGCGTTGATCGAATCTACGGATTCAGTGTCTTGGGCTAAACGGATGTTGTGGTCATCTATCTTCATGGTAGTTTATCTCCCAGAATCTGTGGACAGATTTCGGCGGCTTCGGCAGTAAATTGGCTTCGGCCTCACGGATGAAGCTTTTCTCTAATGCTGAGCCGGCGGTTTCATTACGAAGAGGCATCAACAGGCCGCACGCGTATTCCGGCCAGAATGTCATCCAGCTTTCGCGCATCGAATCCCAAGACGCTCACTTCTGACTCGATCTCCTCTTGAGGAGCAGTGGCGCTTTGGTCAAGCAGTCGCCGGAGCGCGGCGGCGTAATCCTCTGCGAGACGCTCGACGGTCTCGGCTCGGTGCAGCAATCGGCTGTAGGAGAAACTGGCGCGGAAGCGACCCTGACCGATCCAACAGTTGACCTCAAAGGTCCACTCGCGTTGTTCGTTCGGATCGCGGAGCGCGCCAACAGGGACCGCCGCCTGGCGGAACAATCCATCCTCGTTCATTACGGCATCGAATTGTCCCAGGTAGTTGAAACAGATTTCGGCGCGCGGCGCATTCCCCAGCTCTTGAGCTATTGGCGATTCGGAATCCATGTATCGCAAGACACCGTAACCGATGCCGCGCCGCGCCACGGCTTGCAACTGTTCGCGAACCCTCTCCACCTGTAAGTGCGGCGTCTTTCTCTGCTCGCGGGGGAACCACACGGGAAAGATGGAGGTGAACCATCCCACAGTGCGTGTCAAATCCGCCCCTGCGATCTCCTCCTCTCGCCCGTGTCCTTCCATCTCGACCAGCAAGCCTTGATCCCCGCTCCACTCAGTGACGCTCTTCACGAGCGCCGCGAGCAGCACTTCAGGCAATCCGCCGCCATAAGCCACAGGGGCTTCGCGCAAGAGCCGCTCGGTTTCCTCGCCGCTCAGCTCCACCACCGCCTCCGCCTGCGATGCCTCTATGTTGACTCCCTCGGCGAAGTCGCGCGGGAGCGACGAAACGCGCCGCCGAGCCGTCGCCAGCCAGTAGTCAGTCTCCTGCTCCAGGTCCTCGCTGCGCCGGTACTCCACCAGCGCCTCGGCCCATTGTTGATAGGATGTCGTTCTGGCAGGCAACCGCAGGGGTTCACCCTGCAGCAATTGACCGTAGGTTCGTTCCAGGTCTTCAGATAAGATCGTCCACGAGACGGTATCAACGACCAGATGGTGCGAAACGATCAACAGCCGCTGCGGTTCCTGCGGGCCGCACTCAAAGCAACCCACTCGCAGCATCGGCCCGCGCTTCAGATCGAGGCTCGACTGTATCTCTTCTGCCGCCCTCTGAAACACCTCTACCTGGTGTTGCCTTTCGATCCCGCCAAGATCAATCCATCGCAAGAAGTCATCCCCTTCAATCTCTCCGGGATTGAACTGTCGCCACTGGCCCGACTCTCTCCAGAACTGCATGCGCAATGCGTCGTGATGTGTCAGCAGTTCACGAACAGCCGCCTCGACGTTCACAGGGTTGACTCGCTCGTTACATTCCAGCAGCGACGCTTGATTGAAGTGGTGTGGACGGACGCGCTCCTCGCTAAAGAATCTGGCCTGAACCGGCGTTAAAGGCACTTGCCCGGTGACAGGCCCCTGCGGAGCTTGCAACTGCCTTCCGGCTCCGACCACTTCGGCCAATTCGGCGATGGTTTGGTGCTGGAACATTTGCTTCGGCGTGATGGATAGACCTGCCTGCCGCGCCCGTGCAACTATGTGAATGCTCAGGACCGAATCGCCGCCCAGCTCAAAGAAGTTTCGGTCTCTGCTCACCTGCTCAAGCCCCAACACCTCGGCCCAGATGCCTGCAAGTATCTCTTCGACCTGTGTGCGTGGACTATCGTTCACTCCAAGACTCTCCTGCTTCTCAGGCTCAGGCAGCGCCTTGCGGTCGAGCTTACCGTTCGGCGTCAGCGGGAAACTTTCCAAAGTCACAAAAGCTGAAGGGACCATGTACTCAGGCAGCCTTTCCTTTAAATACCTCTGCAACTCTTTGTGAGTGGGATCAGCCCCTTCTTTGACTGTAACATATCCCACCAGACTTTGAGGTCCTTTTTCGTCTCCCCTCGCGACGACGACCGCCGCTTCAATCTCAGTGTGCGATGCCAGGGCCGCTTCAATCTCTCCTAATTCGATGCGGTAGCCCCTCACCTTGACCTGATGGTCTATCCTTCCTAGAAACTCGATCCTGCCGTCGGGCCTATATTTGGTTCTGTCGCCAGTCCTGTAGAGCCTTGCTCCCGCCTCGCTCCCCTCCGCATCCGGGACAAAACTCGTGGCTGTCTGAGCGGCGTCCCTGAAAGTATCCTCTGCCCACACCGTCGCCTCCAACCAGCAGTTCGCCTTCTGTGCCGATTGGGGCAAGGCGGTCGCTTCCATCAACCATGTATGTTCTGGTGTTGCTCAACGGGCGGCCTACGGCGATGCGGATCTCGTCGTCGCAGGGAGCGCGTTCGACCATCTCTTGCGTCACATCATCCGAGCACTCTGTTGGCCCGTAGGCATTTACTATCGGAATCTCAGGACACCTCCTCAGCCACAACCGGCATAACTCCGCTGGCAGCGCCTCTCCGGTCACGACCATAGTCTTCAGGCCCGCTAACCCTGACCTGAGATCGGGCATCCCTGCGGTCCCTTCCAACATTAGTCGCAGCAGCGACGGCACTACCTCTAAAACCGAGACTCGTTCTTCGTTAACCTCTCGGATAAGCGTTGAGGGATCATGCGTTCCTTCTTCATCAACTATGTGAACCCTGCCTCCGATGAGGAGAGCCGTTAAGAACTGCCATACCGAAATGTCAAAACTCTGAGATGCCGTCTCGGCGATGACATCTCGCTCATCGAGCGAGAGACTTTTTATCTTCGCGTATAAGTGATTCAGCATCCCGCGATGCTCGATCATTACCCCTTTTGGCGTTCCGGTTGATCCTGATGTAAATATCACGTAGGCAAGATTTCTCGCAGCGGAACCTGACAGGGCGGAACCCGACAGGGGCGCACATTCATCTCCCATTTGTCGTAACACTTCTCCGATCTCCAGAATCGCCGGTTCATGACTGACGGCCTGCCCCTCCAGAATTAAACCTGGCTTGTCGGCCAGTTCACTACTGGTCAGGATCACGCGGCTCTCGCTCAAGCTCATTACGCGGCGCAACCGGTCTTGCGGGTGGAGCGGGTCGAGCGGGATATAGACGCCGCCCGCTTTGAACAAGGCGATGATCGAGATCAAAAGATCAATGCCCCGGTTAGTCAGCACGCCGACCGTGTCTTCCGGGCCGACGCCGTAGTTGACGAGTGACCTGGCCAACAGATCGGCTCTCCGGTTTAACTCCTGGTAGCTGACCCACTGACCCTGATGACTGACGGCTATCGCGTCCGGCCTTCTCTCTATCACTCGCTCAAAGACCCGGTGGAAGCACTCTTCCTCCGCATACTCAGACGCCGTGTCATTCCATTCCCCGATCAATTGCCAAGTCTCTGAATCAGTCGACATGCTTAGATCATTAATACTGCTGTGCGGCTCGCGCACGGCCCCTTCTAACAGACGCTCCATAT
Organism: Blastocatellia bacterium; assembly: GCA_963726785.1. Taxonomy (GTDB): domain Bacteria; phylum Acidobacteriota; class Blastocatellia; order UBA7656; family UBA7656; genus DATEKX01. The sequence goes on along the minus strand of CAVSDJ010000009.1, from coordinate 1,018,950 downwards.
GCCTGAGCATCCTGACGACCGTCTGGCCGTCGAACAGGTCTGCGTTGTAATTAAAGATACCATCCAATCCATGTCCGACTTCGACCATCAATAATTCGAGGTCGAACTTGACCACCCCGATCTCCTGACCGTAAGGCGACAGATCTACGCCCGGCAGTTTCGATTCGGACGTTGGCATCGCGTTCAGCAGGGCTATCGTCACCTGAAAGAGCGGAGTGCGAGCCAGGTCACGCTCTGGAGAAAGTTCCTCGACCAGCTTCTCGAACGGCACATCCTGGTGCGTATAGGCGTTCAAGGTTGTTTCCCGCACCTGCCGCAGCAATCGGCTGAAGCTAGGGTTGCCTGACAAATCAGACCGCAGCACCAACTGATTGACGAAGAAGCCGATCAGGTTTTCCGTCTCCAGCCGGTTTCTGTTCGCCACGTCTGTACCGACCACCACATCTTGCTGCCCGGAGTAGCGACCCAACAGCACCTGGAAGCCTGCCAGCAAGGTCATGAAAAGCGTCACCCCTTCGCGCCGACTCAACTCCTTCAATCCATGAGTCAGTTCATAGGAGAATCCGTAGCGGATGAATTCCCCTCTGTGACCCGCCACCGCCGGACGAGGCCGGTCGGTCGGTAGATCGAGCACTGCCGCCCCGGCCAGTTGATCTCGCCAGTAACCGATTTCTCTTTCGAGCACCTGACCTTGAAGCCACTCTCGCTGCCACACCGCAAAATCCACATACTGCACCTCCAACTCCTCTAACCTCGACTTCTCTCCTCCTGCATACCTCTCATATAACTCCCCGAACTCCTTCACCATCACTCCCACCGACCACCCGTCGCTCGCTACGTGATGCATACTCACCGCCAGCACATGCTCTTCTTCACCCACTCTCACTACCACCGCTTTCCACACCGGCCCTCTCTCCAGATCAAACGCCCTCCCTGCTTCCTCTCTCACTACCTCCTGCGCCACTTCCTCCCGCTTTCCTTCTTCCAACTCGCTTATGTCCCACACACTCAACTCTATCTCTCCCGCCTCTTCTATCACCTGCACGGGTCGCCCTTCGCTCACCTCGAATCTCGTCCTCAGCACTTCGTGTCGGCGCGCTATCTCTTCGAGGCTTTGCTTGAGGGCTGATATGCTCACCGCCCCTCGCAGCTTCACCGACAGCGGTGTGTTGTAAGCCACGCTGTCTGGCTCAAGCTGCTGGATGAACCAGAGCCGCTGCTGGGCAAACGACAGGGGCAGTTGTCGGTCTCTGCTGACAGGCAGAATCGCAGGAGCCTCGACGCCGATGCCCGAGCGATGTTGTCGTTCGACGACCTGGGCCATAGTGGCCGCAGTGGGGGCTTCAAACAGGGAGCGGAGGGGGACTTCCAGGCCGAGCAGTTCACGGATGCGGGAGACGACCTGTGTGGCTAGCAATGAATGTCCTCCCATCTCAAAGAAGTTATCATCAACTCCCACTTCTTCCAGCCGCAGCACTTCGGCAAAGACGCCCGCCATGATCTCTTCGACAGGGGTGCGCGGACCTTCATTCTTCCTGCTCGCTGTTGCCATTTCAGGTTCAGGCAATGCCTTGCGATCCACTTTGCCGTTCCGTGTCAGAGGTAGCTCCGCCAACTGCACGAACGCTGAAGGCACCATATGGTCCGGCAGCCTCCCTCCCAGGTGTTCCCGCAACTCTGATGTTGAAAGAGCCGCCTCGCCTGAGGCCACAACGTAGGCCACCAGTCGTTTGCCTATAGTCTCATCCTCTCTCATCATTACCGCGCACTGCCGCACTCCTGCGTGCTGTGCCAGCACTGTTTCGATCTCTCCAAGCTCGATGCGATAGCCTCGTAGTTTGACCTGTCCATCGAGCCTCCCCATGTACTCCAGATCTCCATCCGTTCGCCACCTCACACGGTCACCGGAACGATATAACCTCTCCCCAGCCTGATCGCTCAATCCGTCCGGCACGAACCGCTCCGCCGTCTGCTCCGGCTGATTCATGTAGCCGCGCGCCAGGCCCGCTCCCCCGATGTAGAGTTCTCCGGCTATCCCGACCGGAACCCGCCCCACCCATTCATCCACCACGAACAGGCGAGTATTGGCGATGGCGCGACCAATCGGTACGGGGCCGCTTCCTCCTTCCTCCAAGGCTTCGTAGACACAGCAGCCGACGACCGTCTCTGTCGGCCCATACTCGTTGATTAACCGTGTGGCGGGAGCTTGCCGACGCCAATCCCCCAGCTCCTCCCAGTTCAGGGCCTCTCCTCCGATCACAAGAATCGAGGCAAATTCAGAAGTGCGCGGCCACGGCAGTTGCGCTCGAATCACCTCCAACTGCCCGGGCGTCAGCTTCACCAATGAAGTGCTGTCACTGATTGCGGCAGCGGTGACGAGCGATTGAACTGCATCAACTTCGGCTACCAGAGTGACGGCTGCGCCCCAGAGCAATGGGACGAAAAGACCGGTGATAGTCAAATCAAAACTCAGTGAAGAGTGAACGACAGAGCCGGAGCATTCAAGCCCATGGTAAGCTTCGGCTGCCCACGCGAGGTAGTTAGTCAGCCCTGAATGTGTAACCATCACTCCTTTTGGCTGACCGCTGGACCCGGACGTGTATATGATATAAGCGAGGTTCTGTGAGGCCACTATGTCCTTCGGCGCAGAGTCCGGTCCTTCCTGAAACGCCGAGCAGAGATGGTCCACGCATACTGTGGTCAGGTTTCCAAGCGGCAGGCGGTCGCGAAGATCGCCGGTCGTCAAGACGATCTTAATCCCGGCGTTGTCTGACATGAACTCAAGCTGCTTTTCAGGATACCCCGGATCAAGCGGAACGAATGCCCCGCCCGCCTTCAGCACTCCGAGGAAACTGATTAGAGCTTCGATCCCGCGATGCATCAATACCCCGGCAGAGAATTCGAGTTCTACGCCTAGAGTCAACAGATAGTTGGCCAGTTGATTCGAGCGGCTGTCGAGACAGCGATAGCTGATCTGTTGTTCGCCGCAAACGGCGGCGATCCGGTCGCCAACGCTTTCGACCTGCTCGGCGAAGAGATCGAGAAAGAGCTGCGGCCTCGCGACTGATGGCCCCTGGCTCGATGCCAACACAAGAACGCGCTCGGCTTCTGATACAACCTCGATAGCTGCAAGCGGGCTTGCGTCGCTTTCCGAGACCTGCCTCAAGATGCTTTCAAGTCGCCCTATCATGGCCCATGCGTCATCAACTGCGCAGGCCCTGTCATCGAACGTCAGGAGCAATTCGACTGAATCATCAATACGCTTGCAGAGCAGATCGAGCGGCGCGTAACGTGAAGTTGCTCTGATGGATTGCTCAACGAAATGGGCGTCTGCAAAATCGCTGGCCCAGATGCCCTCATCCCACCGGAAGGTCGGAGCCAGTAGAGCCGAACTGTTTTCGAGGTCTGTTGTGTAACTGAGGTGATACTTGTCCTGCTCTGCCAGTTGAGCGCGCAGTTCGCCGAGCAGGTCGTTGAACTTGAGATCGGGTTGAAGGTTGAAACGAAGCGGCAAATGTTTCTCGAACAACCCGACTGCCGTGTCCAGTTCTCCATAGCCTCGCCCCGCATGCCTGTATGTCAGGAGCGGGTCAAGGACTTGACGTGTGCGCCCGTGCAGGATGGCCCAGCACGCCAGGAATACCGCAAAGACGGGCACGCCGTTACTTGATGCGAGGGTTTCCAGTCTTGCGACGACATCGGGCGGCAGGGTTGAGCAGAGCATCTGGCCCATCGGCGAATCGCCTTGGGCTGAGTGTTCTTCTTGCTGTTCAGCGCTTCCGCTGAGGATAGACCGCCAAAACGCCCTTCCGACGCTTGCGGCTCCGGTCTCAAAAAAGCTTTCCTCGCTGGCTGCATAATCCGCGTATTGCAATGGCTCTGACGTATCAACTCGTCCTTCGCCCCCGTTCAAATATGATGTCACAATCTCGTCGAGCAGAAGCCGATAACTCTTCGCATCCAGACATAGAGCAGGTGCGATCAACCTCAGGCTATGCTCGTTGGGACTGGTGGGAGTCAGACAAGCGCGCAGGCCGCTCAATCCAGATTCCGCGCCCGATCCGTTCTCTTGAGCAAGGGTGCTGGCCATCGAATACTCTAGTTGCGCGTGGCCGAGAGCATCTATCACCTGAAGTGGAAAACTCATTCCCGGGATGGAAACAAAACTCGTGCGAAGGATTTCGTGCCGGGCGACGACAGATTCAATCGCGCGCTCCAACCGGCTTCTATCAATCGGCCCGGTGATGTGGACACGACACTCGCTGTTTTCCCGGAGAGTGCTGCTACGCTGTTGCTGCACCCACAAACACCTTTGCTGTGAAGACAGAGGAAATCCGCTTAACTGCTCTGGTTGCATTGTATGTCCTCTCGTTACTTATTCGTGAAGCGCGACTTCGCCATCACGGATGAATATGGAAGTGTTCTGGCCCGCTCTCAACGAACTGGCCGAAGGGAAGCAAAACGTAATCTATGATACTTGATTGAGCAGCGTCATCCTGCGCCTGTTCGGGCGGGAACCTGAACTAAACAGGTGGTATTGCTCTTCTTGATTTTCGGACTTGAGCGGCGCTTCGATGGCGGCCATCAGAGTTTCGATTGACTGGTCCAGGCTCTCTGGTTGCCCAAGTTGCTTCAGCACCGCCTCGTACATGCCGAGCAGCCAGTTAACCGACCCCTGTGTGAACAGATCGCTACAGAATGAGAATTCGCCCACCAGTCCGTCGCCCGTTTCGATCAGGTTGAACAGCATGTCAAATTTGGCAACAGGGATGCCCACTGGAAACCATTTAATGTCGGGTAATTGAATGTTGCCCGGTTGCATTGGCGCGTTCTGCAGTACGAACTTGACCTGGAACAGCGGCGAGCGGTTCTGGTTCCGCTCTGGAGAAAGTTCCTCGACTAGTTTCTCGAAGGGGAGGTCCTGATGCTGGTAGGCTCCGAGTGTCGTCTCCCGCACCTGCCGCAGCAGTTCTCGCAGGCTCTGATTGCCGGATAGATTCGTGCGCAGTACCAACTGATTGACGAAGAAGCCGATCAGGTTTTCCGTCTCCAGCCGGTTTCTGTTCGCCACGTCTGTTCCCACCACCACATCTTGCTGTCCAGAGTAGCGACCCAGCACCAGCTTAAATCCGGCAAGGAGGGTCATGAAAAGCGTCACTCCTTCGCGCCGACTCAGCGCCTTGAGCTGCTGAGTCAACTCAGCCGAGACCCGGAAGGGTGAGTTCCCTTCGCGGTGACTGGTTGCGGTCGAGCGAGGCCGGTCGGTCGGTAGTTCCAGCGCCTGAACTCCTGCCAGCCGCCGCCGCCAGTAATCGAGTTGTTCATCGAGCACCTGACCTTGAAGCCATTCTCGCTGCCACACCGCAAAATCCACATACTGCACCTCCAACTCCTCTAACCTCGACTTCTCCCCTCCCTCATACCTCTCGTACAACTCCCCGAACTCCTTCACCATCACTCCCACCGACCACCCGTCGCTCGCTACGTGATGCATACTCACCACCAGCACATGCTCTTCTTCACCCACTCTCACTACCACCGCTTTCCACACCGGCCCTCTCTCCAGATCAAACGCCCTCCCTGCTTCCTCTCCCACTACCTCGCGCGCCACCTTCTCTCGCTCCTCTTCCTCCAACTCGCTTATGTCCCACACACTCAGCTCTATCTCTCCCGCCTCTTCTATCACCTGCACGGGTCGCCCTTCGCTCACCTCAAACCTTGTCCTCAGCACCTCGTGGCGTCGCGCTATCTCTTCGAGGCTTTGCTTGAGGGCTGATATGCTCATCGCACCTCGCAGCTTCACCGACAGCGGTGTGTTGTAAGCCACGCTGTCTGGCTCAAGCTGCTGGATGAACCAGAGCCGCTGCTGGGCAAACGACAGGGGCAGTTGTCGGTCTCTGCTGACAGGCAGAATCGCAGGAGCCTCAAGGCCGATGCCCGAACGGTGTTGTCGCTCTACGACCTGGGCCATAGTGGCAGCGGTGGGGGCTTCGAACAGGGAGCGGAGCGGGACTTCCAGGCCGAGGAGTTCACGGATGCGGGAGACGACCTGTGTGGCTAGCAAGGAGTGCCCTCCCATCTCAAAGAAGTTTTGATTGATTCCCACCTGCTCCAGCTTCAGCACTTCGGCAAAGACGCCTGCTACGATCTCCTCGACCGGCGTCAGTAGTCTTTCGCTTTCCTCTGTCGCCGCTGCCGCTTGAGGTGCGGGCAGCGCCTTGCGGTCAAGCTTCCCGTTCGGCATTAGCGGCAACTCCCTCAGTTCGATAAACACTGAGGGCACCATATACTCTGGCAGCTTCCCTGCAAGATAGCCCTTCAACTCAGCGTCCGACGCCACTGCTTCGCTCGCCGGGACCACATAGGCCACAAGGCGCTGATCCCCCGGCGTCTCTTCTCTCACCATCACCGCGCATTGCCCCACGCTCTCGTGCCGCCTGAGCACCGTCTCTATCTCTCCAAGCTCGATGCGGTAGCCCCTGAGCTTAACCTGTTGATCTATCCGCCCTAGATATTCCACTTCTCCGGCTCGCGAGAGTCGGCCCAGGTCGCCCGTCCTGTAGAGCCTTCCTCCACTCCCTTCGTGTGGGTTCGGGACATATTTCTCCGAGGTCAAGTCCGGCTGCTCAAAGTATCCTCTGCCGACAGCTTCCCCGCCGATGTAAATCTCCCCCGATACGCCTGTCGGGACCAATTCCATTTCCCTGTCGAGCACATAGACCTGGCTATTTGCGATGGGGCCTCCGATGGGCACTGTCTCTAATGCCCCCTCGCGAGGCACTTCCCAATAGCTCCCGTCAATGGTCGCCTCGGTCGGCCCGTAGAGGTTACATAGCTCGACAGTCCCCGACCTGATAAAGCTTGAGGCCAGCTCTGGCGTGAGCTGTTCGCCCCCGCAGAATACTCGTCTAAGCGGGCCGCGCGCGATCAACGTCTTGTTGCTGGCCAGCAACTCCCTGAGCATTGACGGGACCAGTTGAAGAATGGTCACACCTTCTTCATAGATGGCGCTCGCAAGATAGGCAGGGTCGCGGTGGCCTTCGTGCCGGGCCATCACTAACTTCCCACCGGCCATCAGCGGCAAGTAGAATTCAGTTGCCGCCGCGTCAAAGCCGAACGGCGTCTTCTGTAACATACTGTCTTGAGAACTCAGCCGGAATGCCCTCTGCATCCAGATCATGTGATTACAGACCGCGCGATGTGAGATCATCACGCCCTTGGGCCTGCCGGTCGAACCCGACGTGTAAATCACATAAGCCAGATGACCGGGCGTCGCTACGGCGGACAGGTTAGCTCCGCTCTCTTGAGCTACTTGCCCCCAGTCCGCATCCAGACAGATCACCTGTGCGCGGCATTCGGGTAGTCTGGCCGCCAGCCATTCTTGTGTTAGCAGCACAGGAGGCTGCGCCTCACCGAGCATGAAGGCCAGCCGCTCTGCCGGGTAGTTCGGGTCGAGCGGCAGGTAGGCTCCGCCAGCCTTTAACACCCCCAGCAGCCCGATGACCATCTCCAGACTCCGTTCCATGTACAGCCCGACAACACTCTCCGAACTAACTCCCAGACGCTGGAGATACCGCGCGAGTCGGTTCGCGCGCCGATCCAATTCTTCATAACTAAGTTGCTGGCCCTCAGCCGCGACGGCTACCGCATCTGGTCGCTGCCGGGCCTGCCGCTCGAACATTTCATTTACACACTCGACATCCAGCCGTGATTCAGGCCCCCGTGAAATGGCGAGCACTTCGAGTCTCGCCCCCGGACTCAATATCTTAAGTAACTCTGCTCGCCGCTCCGGGTTCCTGAGCGCCGACTCAAGCAGGCTGGTGAACTCTTCTCCCAACTGCAAGGCCTCGCTTTCAGAGACAGCCGACGCATCATACTCAAGCTGAAGACGCAGCACGCGACGATCTTCAATCACAGTCAGCTTGGAGAGGAAGCGATCCGAGACGGAAAACAGGGACTCCATCGCAAAAGCCAGCTCTTCAGTCGAGTAATCTTCAGTTGTGTGCTCCGCCTTTAATCGCACGTACTCGAAGCACGCGCCATATTTGTAGCCCGTTGCCGCTTCGATCTCGCTGAATGCCGCCGGATCAAAGTAATGTTGCTCCTCCATGATCTCGGCTTGAAGCGCTTCGACAGTCCGGGTGATCTCTTGAAACGAACTGCCTCGTTGCCATTGAAATGAGAAGGGCACGTGACGTGACAACACACCGACTGTCTCTCGCAGCATGTCATGCGTGCGCCCGTCGCAGCACAGTCCGATCAAGACTTCTTCGGTCGCCTCGACACGACACCTCAGCAATCCCCAGCAAGCTAACATCATGGCCTCGCGGCTGACGCCATAACGAGCGCAGAACTCCTGTGCCATGCGGGCCAGCGCATCCGTTACGGGTACGTCAACATGACGCGGGCGGAAGGTGTCGGGCGCTGTCTCGAAAGAAGTTGTGAGATGAGCTAGAGTGTTGGCAACACGCCCGCGCCAAAACTGGCGGCCCAGGTCGAATTCCTCTGATTCCAGACACTCGTTGAGCGTTTCAGAGATGTCAGCATATTGCACGTGAAGGTCGGGCGCTGTATGCCCATCCCTGCAGCATAAGTAAGTCTCGCGAACCTGCCGCGCCAGCAGGAGAATACTTGCCGCATCAGCATGCATAGCCGACAGCTCAAGCGCCAGCAGATGTTGTCCCGGCTCGAATGTCAGGTGAGTAACGTAAAGTACAGGAGCTTCCCCTTCCGCTTCATCTCTGACTGCGCCTTCCAGCAACTCCCTGCGCCGCGCCTCCTTTTCAGCAACAGGCAGGATGCTCAAGTCTTGCCATACATAGTCGAACCTGACTTTTGGAGAGATTATCTGCAAAGGCTTGGGCATGCCCGCAAGCAGTCGGAATTTCGTCCGCAGCAATTCATTCCGCTCCACCACGCTCCAAAGCGCTTTCGCCAGAATGCCCGGATCGAGATCACCGCTCACAGTCACAGCGCAGCGGCTTCGATAACCGGCGGCTCCGTCTCTCTGCGCAAGCGACCAGATCAGTTTTTGCTGTGGGGATAGTTCGAATCCCTGTAATGTTTCGGTAAACACTAACGCCCCTCGCTTGATGTGCCGGGCAGGTCTGTGCGTGTATACAGATCGGCCATGGCAACCAGGATTCGACGCGGCCCTATGAAAGGCGACCGCGCGTGTGCCGTCAGCATGTTGTCTATCAGAACCACGTCTCCCCGCTCCCAGGGAAACGAGACCATCTCGTTTGAGTAGGCGTCCCTGAGATGCTGAGCCACAGAGTCGTCTATTGGCGAGCCGTCACCGTAATAAGTTTGATTTGGCAGATCCTTCTCGTCGTACTCAGTCAACAGACGCTCGCGCAGGACCGGCTCGACGCTTGAGAGATGGAAGAAGGCCGCGTGATTGAACCAGACCAGTTCGTTCGATTCAGGATGTTGCGCAAGCGCGAGCCGCAACTGTCGCGTCCTCAAGCCGTGGGCCGTCCATTCACATTCGATGTCTGCCTTCCTGCAGTAATCCTCGACACGCGCCTTATCGCTGGTCTGAAATGCGGTCTGCCAGGGGAGTCCGAAGTGTGAACTGAAATTACGCACGTACATCCATCCCTTCTCCTTAAACTCGGCGACCACCGACGGGTGAATGCGGGAAAGGACTTTGCGCGTATCGCCGAGCGGGGTTTCTCCGCGTTGCTGCGCGGGAACGTCGCACCAGAAGTACAGCTTTCGCGGGAAGGTGATGGCGTAGGAATTCTCATTGTGAGGAAGAATACTTTGATCGCTCGGATAGTCGGTCGATGTATAAACGTTTTCGACCACCTGTGTGCGAGGAGAGCTGCGCTCGCGGTAGGGGAGAGCGCCACCAGAGGTGGCCTCAACTAACTGCCGGAACTGCTCAGGGCGATTGACTGGAAACCCTCGAAACAGAATCGCTCCGTGCCGCAGTAGCGCCGCCTCGACCAGCGACAGGTTTGCTTTTGCCCATCCGATCAGGTCCATATCATCGCCGCGCGAGCGAATGACGAGCGGCAGATTGCGCGTCGAATCGAGCAGGTCAATCGTTACCAGGTCTTGAGAGGATATGGTGACGGCCTTACGGCGCGACCGTATGAATGGCCCTCCGCTGCTCATCTTTATCTCATCTTTCATACTCTTCCCCGGACTTCAGTTGGCCCCTTGTGAAAGGGGCTGTCGCCTTCCAGCCAACCTTGTTTCAAAAGCATCCTTTATGGAAGCCTTCTTACCGGCGCGATACCGCGCGACGAATTCATCCAGTTTTGCTCTGAGAGAATCCAGAGACAGGTCGCATTGAGCCGTGACGACGGCGAACAGTTCTTCCATCTGAGCCGCCAGCAATTCCGCGTCGGCGCGATAAATAACGTTTGTGGCGTAGCTCAAAGCGCCGACCAGCCCGCGCTCGCTCTCCTCGACCCTGAGCGCGAGGTTGAATTTCGCGGCGCGAGGGCCTGTAGGAAACAGCTCCAGCTTGAACATCGGCAAATTGACACGCTCTTCGGGCACGTTCTGTAAAACGAGGCTTGCTTCGAACAGTTGCGTGCGAGACGGGTCACGCGTCTCGGCCAGTTCCTCGACCAATTTCTCGAATGGCAGGTCTTGATGAGCAGAGGCCCCGAGCGTGACTTCTCGGACGCGCTCCAACAGTTCTCTAAAAGTGAGCCGACCTTCCAGCTTTACCCTCAGCACTAACTGGTTGACGAAGAACCCGATCATATCTTCGGTCTCCAGGCGGTTACGGTTTGCCACGTCCGTCCCCACTACCACGTCCTCTTGATTGGCGTATCGTCCTAACACAATCTGGTAGACAGCCAGCAGCGTCATAAACAGCGTCACTCCCTCGCGCCTGCTCAACTCTTTCGCTTTCCTGGTCAATTCAGATGAGAGGACAAATGACACTTCCCCCTCAAGGCGTTCGTTGGTCTCTGGCCTTTTATGGTCTGTCCGCAATTTCAGCGGCGGCGCTCCGGTCAACTGTTGCCGCCAGTACTTCAACTGTTCTTCCAGCACCTCTCCCTGCAGCCACTCGCGCTGCCAGAGGGCATAGTCGGCAGTACTGAAGCGTCAGTTCAGGCAGGGCGGAACTGCGCCCCTCGTGATAGCACTGATAGAGCATAGTGATCTCTTTGACCAGCACACCAAGCGACCAGCCATCGCCCGCCACGTGATGTATATTCAGCAGAGGACGTTATTCCCTGCTCCCAACTGCACCAGCGCCACATGCCAGACCGGCCCCTGCTCCATATCGAACGGGCGCTGTGCGTTCCGCGCAACGACCTCCCGCGCCCGCTGCTCTCGCTCTTGTTCCTCAAGCCCGCTCAGGTCCGCAGACCGGAAGCTCGATCTCGCACGGCTCATCGATGACCTGCACGGGGCGTCCCTGGCGAGAGATGAATCTGGTCCGCAACACTTCGTGACGACGCATGATCTCTCCCAGGCTCTGGCGCAACGCTGAGACATACAGTTCTCCCTGCAGCCGTACCGCCAGCGGGGCGTTGTAGGCGATGCTTTGGGGGTCCAATTGCTGTATGAACCACAGCCGCTGCTGCGCGAACGACAAGGGTAGTTCTCCTTGACGGCTCGTCGGCATAATCGGCGGAGCCTCGACCCCGCTACCGGCTCGCAACTCCCACTCGACGGCTTCGGCTAGTCCCGCTGCCGTCGGGTTTTTGAAGAGTGCGCGCAGCGGCACTTCCACACCAAGCACTTCCCTGACGCGCGAGACAACCTGCGTCGCAAGCAGCGAGTGCCCGCCCATCTCGAAGAAGTCCCTGTCCACTCCCACCTCTTCCAGCCGCAGCACCCCCGCAAGAATCCCTGCGACGATCTCCTCGACCGGCGTTCGCGGCATCACATCAGCCGGTTCTGAATCCGGTAATGTGAAACCTGAAGCGCGAGCGCCCGGCGATCCACTTTGCCGTTCGGGGTCAGCGGCAGCGCGTCCATCATGACAAACGCGGAGGGCACCATGTATTCCGGCAGCCTGTCTTGTGTATACTCGCGGATTTGCCTTCGTATCTCGTCGCTCCCGTCGTTTGAGACGACATAAGCCACCAGCCTTTTATCACCGGTCGCGTCTTCGAGCGCCAGGACGGCTGCATCTCTCAGGCCGGGGTGTTGGCTCAACACCGCTTCGATCTCTCCTAATTCGATTCGATAACCGCGCACTTTTACTTGATGATCCAGGCGGCCAAGAAACTCAATCACGCCATCGTCTCGGTAGCGCGCCGAATCGCCCGTCTTATAGAGTCGCCCTCCAACCTCTTGACCGAAGCGGTCGGGAACGAACACCTCGGCGGTTTGCTCCTCGTCATTCAAGTATCCGCGCCCGACTCCTGCGCCGCCCACGAACAACTCGCCTGCGATCCCTATTGGCACTGGCCTCAACTCGCTATCCAGGAGGTATAGCCTACAATTGGCGAGCGCCTTGCCTATCGGCAGATGCAGTTCTTCGATAGTCGGCTGGTCGGCAATAAAATGGTGAGTCACATCGTCTGAGCACTCTGTCGGGCCGTAAGCATTAACCATGCCGAGCTTGCGGGAATCGCTTCAACCATTGGCGGCAGTGTTCGGCCATCAAGGCTTCCCCTGTGACCATCATCCAGTTCAAGTTTCCAAGCTCGAAGCGCACGGTTTCCGAATCCATCATCTCTTCGAGCATCGCTCTCAACAACGAAGGCACAATCTCAAGGGTCGTCACTCGTTCAAGTTCAGTCACCCTTAACAGAGCCGACGGGTCCTGTGCCACCTCTGTGCTCACGACCTGCACCTGACCGCCGACCAGCAGCGGGGCAAGCAACTGCCAGACCGATATGTCGAAGCTCTGCGATGCCGTTTGCGCGACGATATCGCTTTCGGTCAATTGCAGGTCGGCGATTTTAGCGCGCAGGTGATTGAGCATTCCGCGATGTTCAACCATAGCTCCCTTGGGCAATCCGGTTGACCCCGAAGTGTAGATGACGTAAGCGAGGTTACGAGGCGAGCAGAGATAAGGCAGGTCGTGGTTCGGATGATCTTGCCGTAAAACGTCCTCGATCACCGCGACCTCAGGGCTTTGCTGTGACTGCATGTCCTCAAGCGCAATACCGATCTGCGCCAGCAAGTCAGCCCCCGCGAGAACAAACGTTGTATTGCTTTGCCGGAGGACTTGAGCCAATCGCCTGGGCGGCAAAACGGGATCAACGGGGAGGTAGACCCCGCCCGCCTTGAAGATGGCGAGCATGGCGGTCAAGAGATTAAAGCCGCGTTGTGCGACTACGGCGATCAGGGATTCAGGCCCTACCCCTGAAGACCTGAGGCGGTGCGCGATCCGATTCGCGTCATCATTCAATTGCGTATAAGTGTAGTTCTGGCCGTCAGCTTTCACGGCAATGCGTTCAGGGGTCTTTTTCACCTGCTCTTCGAATAAGACGCTGACCGCTGTGTCCTCTTCAGCCGGGGTGCTGGTCTGGTTGAACCGGATCAGTATCTGATGCTCTTCCTCTTTCGTTAACGCGCTGATCTCGGAAACGCGGACTTCGATATTCTGCGAGACACATCTCAGAATGTTTGTATAGTGGGTTGCAAATCGCTCGATGGCGGCCCTCTCGAAGAGTGCCGAGTTGTACTTCGCTTTACAGGTGATCTCAGAGGCGGTTGTCGCGAACGAAAATGTTATTTCATTGCCGATGTCTGTGACGATGTTTTTATCGTGTAGGTTCTCCAACAAGACCACGACATCGAGAATCGGAAACCAGCCGTTTCTGGAGGGGATGTTCAGCATCTCGGCCACTATTTTGAAAGGGTAATTCTGATTGCTATAGGCTTCGAGCACTGTCTGCTTCACCTGAAGCAGGTACTCTTTGAATTTCAGATCGCTGCTCACTCTGGATCGCAACGGCACGACGGCGTTGGTTGAATCCACCTCGAAGTCAGGTTTGTAAACGGGCGACCCGACAATGACATCATCATTACCTGTGTGCCTGGGAATCAGAATCTTCAGCGCCGCGACGAGCACCAGATAAGTCGCGAGGTCGGAATTCTTCGCCAGCCTGAGGACTCTCTCGCTCACATCAGTCGGCAGTTGAAAGGTGTGAAGTTCAAACGCGTTTGAGTGCTTCGCCGGTTTGGCGCTCTCTAAGAACACTGCGCTCTCCGGCAGAACCCCGGAAAGTTTGTCGAGCCAGTATAGCCGCTGCAAGAGAAGTTCTACTGAAGAGGCTGAAGAGCTGCTCTGCGTTTCTTTCATGGTTTAGATTCCCCGTCGAAGATTAGAAACACTCGATCTTTGAAGTCATAGAGGTCAGACATCACAGACGAAGTTTGTGGCTTGAAGTTCAGTTGCCTTGAAGTTCAGTTAAGATGAAAGATCAATCACACGTTGAGGGCGACGCGCGAGCTTTTGCCGGTGCGGCTCTTACTAAAAAACATCTCCCGCATTCCGTAGAGTCTATCCGACACTATGCCGCGTTTTCTGCAATCCTCGATTAACTTGTTGGAATCAACTATAGGCTTGGATCGCTCTGTGTATTCGATACTCGTGATGTAGCTCAACCAGGGTTCCTGTCCCATTGCATACACATATACCTGCTCACATTTCAGCTTGGTGGCAAGGTCTACGGCCCTCCGATAATCCGAGCCGGATAATCTCCTGGATTGATCCGCCCCTCTTTCAATCGGTTTTGTCAGCAAGGGACCATACGCCCAGGACAAGGGCGCGCCATCACACTCCATCCCCAGAAAGAGCGCGTCAATGTCATCTACTATGTTGTTCACATGTTCGTACAGCCTCGTCTCCAGGTTAGAAGAATCAGCGGCGCACATTATGGCTCTCTCTCCCAGGCGAATCAGGTGCGCCGCCTTCGTCCTTATGTTCAAGTCGGCGTGCTCGCCGAGGAAAGGAATAGCCGTGATGGTTCCGTTGTCTATCTCAAGCGTTTCCATGTCGTCTATTTCGATGACGCTTTCAAACCCGAGTCTTTTAAGCATCAGCTTCAATGAAGGGTCTTCCAGTGACCCGCCCCCGCTTCTTGGCACGACGATGTTCTTAATCTTGTGTCTTAACTGGAGCATCGTTTCAAACGACAGGTGATCGGCATGGCCATGAGTTATCAGTACGTAGTCAATGCTGTCGGGCAGATCGTTTAATGTATAGCGAGTAAGGTCTGTCTGGTATTCATAACTCACCACAGGGTCGGTCAGCAGACTGACCTCTTTAGTCTCTATCAAAAGGCACGCGTGTCCAAAGTACCGGACTCTTATCTCTTCGCCGTCGTACCTGTCGGCACGAGTCGGAACAACATCCGACAAGAAAGAGCGAAAGAGTTCGTCTTTGCCCTCTATTCCGCAAATGTCCTTGATGTAACCTAGCGGTTGAGGTGTTTGCCTCATCCTGGCCAGCTCATCAATTCCCGGATGATTGAAAGGAATCTCCAGCTTCAAATGCTCATGATCTTCAAGCATAGGAGTGCTGAAGATGAAGGGGCGATTGTCATCGTTAGTAACCGACAGGGCGACCGACTGCGCCGACCGACTGTAATAGGGACTCATGTAAAGCAACCCCTCGATGAATCGGATGGAAGGGTTGTTATTCAAATCGTAGCCCAGTTCGACATAGCCTTTTAACGCTTCGGGAACTTTCGCATACAATGGCTCAAGCGAATATCCTTTTGCTTCGTTCCTCAACGTGTAGCTCAGCATCATTATCGCTTCGGCAAGCGACACCATATGAGATTGCTCGCGCAGCGTTCTATCCATCAGAGCTTTGACTTCGCTCACACGATTTGTCGAGTAGTTAATAAAGGCTCCTCCGCGCAGCGCGGGATTCCTGCTTGCGGCGATGTGAGATTCGGGGTCTGAGACATACGATCTCATTATCTTTAAATGCGAGTTCACAAGGTTCATCGCCGCCGTGGCAGGCGGAATCAGTTGCGGCCATGCATACCACTGGCAGATGAGGGGTTCGAGTTTGACGTTAGGCTTCAGGTAATACTGATCGTTGTGCATGATCTGCGGCCTCCTTCTTCCTTTGAGAAATACAGGCTAAGAAACAGCGTCTTCGGAGAGATACCTGACCACCTCATCCAGCGTGAGACAATCCCAGAGCAGGGTTGGCGGAAGTTCGCGCCCGAGCCGATCTTCTAAGTCGGCCACAAGTGTCAACGCTTGAATAGACCCAAGTCCGTAACTGGTCAATGGCTCGTTCAGGTCAATCTCTTGAGGCGGGACATCTAAAGTCTCTGCAAATTGCGAGACCAGCCAGTCGCGGATTGCTCCCGACCTGTCAGATTTCGCTCGCCACTCGTCTTGAAGTTCAGTAGCCTCGCCGCTCAATACTGCTCCGCTTTCATGGTTTCTTGTCATTTGAGTTCCTTTCGCAATTAGCTCCAATGGTCCGGCAACGGCCATGGGAATAAGGAGAAGAGATGACCTTCCTCGTACAGCCTTACCATCTCCTTCGCCACCTCCTCCTCACTCCTTCGCTTCCTCATCGCCCTCTCTGGCTCGAACGTCCTCATCACCCGCTCCAGGCTCATCTCTAACCACTCCCCTCGCCTGAAATACTCTCCTGCTCTATCGCGATTCTTCAACCACACCTCCACACACGCCGCTGCCGCGTGCACTCGGCTGTAGCGACTCGCCATCTCGAACATCTCCCCGCTGTTGCTTGCTGCTGTCTCGCCTCTACCCCTCCGCCCCACAAGCATCTCTTCCTGCCGCTTGAGCTGCTCGATCAGCCTCCTGCTCATTTCAACTATGCTCGCCTTCACCTCGCCTTCGACGCTGCTGTCAGCCTTCAAGCTCTCGACTTCTGCTACGGCCATCTCGAAGCCCTGCAACACGTCATCTCTGCCTCGGCTGTTGAGCGACAGCTTTTCGGCGTCGAAGGGTTGAAGCTGCTCGTCGAGGCAGAAGGTCTTCTGCAGTCGGTCTGTCATCTCTGCTCGCTTCTCTTCGCTTCCTCTCTCTCGTTTCTCCGCAAGGCTTTGAAGCTGCGGCGCAAGGTGGCTCAGGTTGATGACAGCGCTGTAATGGCTTACGCTCGTGAACGGGAAATCTCTGATGATCTTCTGAAAGACGCCCCAGCAATGTCCTTCGCGCAGGTAGTGCCGCGCGCCAAGTACCACTGACAGATTGCGAAGCGTTTGATCGAGTGTTGATGGAATGAAATACTTTGCTACAGCGGCTCGAACGCTCATCTGGTCCGTCGCCGCGTGCAACCCGCGAGATGCCGAGAGCGCAACGCATTCGCAGGTCAATAGATCAATAAAAGAGTCTGTCAACAGGCTCCGCGCGTGGCCGATAGAAAAGACCGTGTCGCCGTAGAGCTTTCGCGAGAGGGCAAAATTCAGCGTCAGGCGCAATGCGGTGTCTACTGCTCCCAAACACATTGCAACGGGAAGTAGGCGTGTGACTTGAGATGACTTGAGCGCCGCTTCAAGGCCCGACCCTGTAGGCCCCAGGACAGTATTGTTACCAAGATGACAATCCCGGAAGCGAATGCCAGCGATTTCGTGGCTGCGAACCCCGTGCGTCTTGAATTTTGGGAGATAGGAATATGCGGCCTCATCCAGGTCACGCTTTTCGATCAGGATCAGCGAAAACCCTCGTGGCCCTCCCTTGCTGCCGGTTCTTGCAAAGACGACCAGCGTCCCACACCGTCGAGGATTGCCGACGACCCACTTCTCACCAGAGTAGATGGTAACCATCCTCTGCCTCAATTGCCTCCACCTCGCAACCGAGAAGATCGTTCCCGTGTTCTTTCTCATGAAATGCGATGGCCACCTTCTCTTTATTCAAGACCAGTTCTGCTGCCCTGTGCTTTTGTTCTTCGGTGCCCGCAACCCACACGGCAAGGCTTGCGACGCAAGTCGTCGCGTGAGATATGGTGACTGAAATGTCGCGCCGGGAAATCACTCGTACGAGTGAGGCCAGTTCTTCAAACGATGACAACCTGCCTCCGAGCTTTACCGGAACGAAATAGTGATAGAGGCCCCAATCGTCGAGCAACTCGCATTCACGTTCCGGGGACTCCTCCAACTCGTCCATCTCGACCGAACGCTTGAAGGAGAAGCCGTTCTCCGGGTTTAAGGGACTACCCAGGAATGCTTCAAGAGCTTCGGCAGTCTTGTAGCGATTCTCGTGTCGCATAATACGTTCCTCGCCAACGCGCGCGCTGAGTTTAAACATTTCTCACCTATGCCAGCCGCCATGGGAATAAGGAGAAGAGATGACCTTCCTCATACAGCCTCACCATCTCCTTCGCCACCTCCTCCTCACTCCGCCGCTTCCTCATCGCCCTCTCTGGCTCGAACGTCCTCATCACTCGCTCCAGGCTCATCTCTAACCACTCCCCTCGCCTGAAATACTCTCCCTCTCTCTCGCGATTCCTCAGCCACACCTCCACACACGCCGCCGCCGCGTGCACTCGGCTGTAGCGACTCGCCATCTCGAACATCTCCGCGCTGTTGCTTGCTGCCGTCTCGCCTTTCCCTCTCCGCCCCACAAGCATCTCTTCCTGCCGCTTGAGCTGCTCGATCAGCCTCCTGCTCATTTCAACTATGCTCGCCTTCACCTCGCCTTCGACGCTGCCGTCAGCCTTCAAGCTCTCGACCTCTGCTACGGCCATCTCGAAGCCCTGCACCACGTCATCTCTGCCACGGCTGTTGAGCGACAGCTTCTCGGCGTCGAAGGGTTGAAGCTGCTCGTCGAGGCAGAAGGTCTTGTGCAGTCGGTCTGTCATCTCTGCTCGTTTCTCTTCGCTTCCTCTCTCTCGTTTCTCAGCGAGCTGACTTAACTGGAGCGAGATCGCATTCAGATTGACAGCCTGACTGCCGTCAAAGACGCTCAAGATGGCGATGTCTCTCACGATCTTCTGAAAGACGCCCCAGCAATGTCCTTCGCGCAGGTAGTGTCGCGCGCCAAGCACCACTGACAGATTGCGCATGACGCTTTCAATCGTTGTCGGGACAAAATATTTGGCCAAAGAAGAATTGAGGCTCATCTGATCCGGGGCTGTATGTAGCGCCCGCGCCGATCCTGTCGTTACACAGTCGCAGATGAGAAGATCAAGAAAGGCATTGACCAGAGTCGTTCGCGCGTGTGGCAGAGCGAATACTGTGTTTCCGTAAAGCTTTCGCGAGAGAGCGAAATTCAGTGTGATTCTCAGCGCAGTATCGGCGGCCCCCAGGCATAGGGCGGGGATCAACGTCCGAGTCAATTGGAAGCCTTTCAGCAGAATCTCTAAACCAAAACCGCGCTCCCCGATCAGAGCCTCGTGCGGGATCAGGCAGTCGTTGAACCGTATGCCGCTAATGTCTGCGCCTCGTATGCCCAGCGTCCTTATTTTTTGAAGCTCAGAGTAAGACGATTTGCCGAGGCCGCCTTTCTCCACCAGAAACAGTGAGAGGCTTCGCGGCCCTGCGTTCGCCTCGGTCCTGGCGAGAACCGTAATCGCGGCCCCGCGCGTGGCATTATTAATGAGCCACTTTTCGCCTGAAAGCAGGTAGCCATGATCGCTTCTGATAGCTTGCGTATCACCGGCCAGAACATCGCTTCCGTGCGCGCGCTCCGTCATACCGAGAGCCACCTGCCCGTGACTCTTGATGATCTGAGCCAGCCTGCGCTTCTGGTCATCATTGCCGCCTATCCAGCCCGACACCGCCCCAAGAAACGTTTTACCATGAGCTATCGCAAGCGTGAGGTCTCGCCGCGCGACGACCTTAAGGAGGGCAAGAAGTTCATCGAACGACTTCTGCCTCCCGCCCTCAGCATCGGGAATGTAATAAAGGTGAAGGCCCCATTCGTTGAGCAATTCACCGGCTTGCTCCGGGTACTGCTCCGCCTCGTCCAGCTCTACCGAACGCTTGAAGGAGAGAGCATTCTCCGGGTCGAGCGGGCTGCCCAAAAAGGCTTCCAGCTCTTCAGCCTTTCGATATTGTTGCGGTATCTGCATCAGTTCCCCAGGTCGGCAGGCATCCTGATAAGAAACTTTCACGACAGGCACGGCGCTGAGTCTTGCCGCTTGTCGTCTTAGGGATGCCTCCGGTTCTAAGCAACAGGACTTTGTAAACCTGAATCTCGTGAGATTCCGCCACGGCCCGGCGGATGGACATGGTGACCTCGTCGCAATCGAGAAGCTTGAAAGCGCCCGACCTGCCCGCCTCATCTATCTGGGACACAGACTCTTCAAGCGTTGCCGCGCCATCTGCCTTCCCGCGTTCAGGCTTCACACCGTTGGGTTTGAATTGGCGGTCCAGCTCAGCCACCACAACCAGCCTCTCTTCGCCACCGGCCTCCACAGAGAATGCAGCGCAGCAGCCGGGCCGCAATGCGGGATGGCTTTTTTCGGCTGTCATCTCGATGTCTTGCGGGTAGTGATTTCGCCCGGCGATGATAATCATGTCTTTGAGGCGACCGGATATGAATAGCTCGCCATCCCTGATGAATCCCAGATCGCCTGTACGAAGAAATGGCCCATCACCCTTCCCCTTGACGCAGGCTTTGAAGGTTCGCTCGGTTTCGCCGGGCAGGCCCCAATACCCTTGAGCGACGCCGGGACCTGAGACCCATATCTCGCCTACCTCGCTGGGCGAACATTCCGTCAGAGAGTCGGGATTGACGATGATGACGGTCGTGGTGGGCGCGGGGCGACCACATCCCACCATGGTCAGGCTATCGTGTTCGTCTTCCGTCGCCTCCACTACTCGATTCTGTTCCAGCGCGTCACGGTTAATCTTGAGCCAGTCAGGCGTCTGCTTCCGGTGTGCGATAGTAACCATCAGAGTGGCTTCGGCCAGTCCGTAAGCCGGGCAAAATGAACTGAGGCTGAAACCATAAGGCCTGAAGGCTTTCGCAAATCCTTCGATGGTCTCTCGGCGCACTGGCTCTGCGCCATTGATCGCGATACGCCATGTGCCGAGGTCAAGCGTCTCGCACTGCTCTGGCGTGACCTTGCGGGCGCAGAGCTGATAAGCGAAGTTCGGGCCTCCGCTGTAGGTCGCACGGTAGTCCGAAATCACCTTGAGCCAGCGAATCGGGCGTTGGATGAAAGAGACCGGAGACATCAGCACACCGGGAATGCCTCCGTAGACGGGCTGGATTATCCCGTAAACTAATCCCATGTCGTGGAAATGAGGAAGCCACGAAACCGCGAGGCTATCCGTTGTGTGACTCAATACCTGAGCATTGTCTTCCGAATTATCCATCACGTTGCCGTGGCTCACCATCACGCCTTTCGCCGCTGCCGTCGAGCCGGACGTGTACTGGAGATAAGCAAGCGTCTGCTCGTCTATACGGGGCCGCCGCCATTGCTGCGCGCAATCTTCGGAAACCTGGTTCATGCTCTGCCAACTGATGGCGGCAAGGCTCCGGCTCTTTAACAGCAGTTGATCGAGCTTGGACAAGATTCGCGACGTGGTGAGCGCAAGGACCGGCTTCGCATCGTTGACGATTGATTCAAGCTGCGGAAGCCCTCGCCTGGTCTGCACGGGATTGATCGGAGGTACGGGGACAGCCACCACTCCTGCGTAGAGGCAGCCGAAAAAGGCCGCCACGTAATCAAGCCCCGGAGGGTAGATGAGCAGCGCGCGTTCTCGCCTTAACCCCATCTCCAGCAGCCAACCTGCGACTTCCCTCGCACGGCGATCCAAGTCTCCGTAGGTGAGCCTTGCCTCTTCCCTTTCGCCGTCTTCGAGAAAAGTAAAGGCCAGCAGATCAGGCTGATTGATCGCCCTCAACCTGAGGAGATCAACCAGGTTTTCGGCCTTCGAGGCGTAGTCGTGTTCTCGGTCTTGATGTTGTTCTATGTTTACAGACATATTTTCAGAAAGTAGAGGCTCAAGAGTCAGCCTCAGGGTAGGCGGTCAAATCTCGCGCATTGAGAAATCGAAATCAACTTCGCTTTCCAAAAAAGAGAGCCTTTGCTTTTGTGTTTCTACCCACAGCAGGTCAGGACGATCAAGGGGGCAGTCAACGTCTTCCAGTAGAGCATCCAGCACCTGGCAGAAGTGAGCCACCGCCTGGGCACGTTGTTCTTCGTCGAATATTTCGAGGTTGAAATCAAGCTCGAAGCTCAGCTTCCCAAAATGATCGAGCCGGTGAATCTGAAGCGCCAGAGGCTCATTCTGGTAGCCGGAATGGCCCCATTCAACTCTTGTCGGTACGCCATTGAATCGCGGGATCGGAGAATTGACGTAGTTCAATACCGCATGATTCTTCTTGTGTTTGTTCGGGTCCCGGATGCAGAACGAAGCATGCTTGAAGCCGTTCAAGAGTTCGGTCACGACCTTCTTATTCAATGACGCGAAGGTTTCACGCGGTTGAATCTCAACGCGCAAAGGCAGTGCTTGCATGAGTAGTCCTATCACTTCTTGAAAGTTTCTTGAAACACGGTTGTGATAAGTCACTCCTATCGAAAAATGGCTCTGGCCGCTGACGCGATACAGATAAGCGAACAGCAGGGTGGCGAAAACGCCTAGCAGAGACAGGTCCTCGGTTCCGACAAAGATCTCTTTTTGCGCCACGAGAGCGTTTAACTTTTCCATCCTGTCGGCGCTCAAGTGGTAAGTGACTCTTTTAGATTCGGCGCTGTTTCTTTGAGGCGGCTTGCCATAATAGAGGATCGGCTCAGGATCGTCTGCCAGCTTCTTTGCCCAGTAGGCTTCGTCTTTCAGATAACGCGGAGAGCCTCGGAACTGGCGTTCGTGCGTAACGTAATCCTTGAAAGCAGGAAGGTCCGTCGCCCCTTCCAGTTTGTCTTTCAGCGCGCGATCATACAGCTCAAACAAGCGCTGGTAGATGAGAAAGCCCGACAGCCCGTCCACAATGATGTTGTGGTTATTCATAAAACAGGCGAACTTATCTTCAAAAACTTTTATCAAGACGATGTCGAACAAGCACCGCTCGAAGTCAAACACCACCCGGCTGCGTTGCTCGATCAGGGCTTCCATCTCGGCTTCGGGGTCTGCGGCGAGCGATAGGTCTGCAAACTCCACCGAGTAATCTAGCCTTTCAAGAACTCTTTGTTGCGGTATCCCTTCCTCTTCGCAGATCACCGTGCGTAGAGCATCGCAGGAGTTGACGAGGGCCTGGAAAGCTTGCTTGAACCGGACCGGGTCTATTCTGCACGGAATGATGCATACGCCTATTTCGTTATAGAGAGGACTATCCGGCTGCAACTTTTGCCCTAACCAGAAGAGCACCTGCATGACGGTCAGGTTCGAGCGTTTGAAGATTTCGGCGAACTCATCTGTTTCGAGGTTTCGGGATTCGTAAGAATCCGTTACCGGGCCTGCTGGCGGAGGCAGCATCAGCAATCGCTTGTCAGGATTGGCGATGACAGATTCTATCAATGCTTGAAAATGCTCTGCCATGCCGATGATCGTGGCCTCGTCAAACAGAGCCGGATTATACTCAAACAATCCGACGAGGCCCGCAGGCGATTCCATCATTACAAGGATAAAATCGGCCTTCGCCACAACTGTTTCGGTTTTCATCGCGGTCAGGGCCAGATCAGGAAGTTGAAGCGCCGGGACAGGCACGTTATGAAGATCAAATCCAACCTGAATCAGCGACGATTGGTTTCGGTCGCGAATGGTCGGCAGCTCGGCCATCAGCCGATCAAAAGGCATTTCCTGATGATCGTAAGCGCCCAATACGACCTCTCGCACTCTCTTAAGCAACTGTCTAAAACTGGGATTGCCGGACAGGTCTGTTCTCAGGGCGAGCGTGTTTAAGAATAGCCCGATCAGGCTTTCAGTCTCGACTCGATTGCGCCCGGCTATCGGAGTGCCGATGACAATGTCGTCTTGTTGCGTGCAACGGTAAAGCAACGTGTTGAACGCGGCCAAAAGCGTCATATACAGCGTGACGCCTTCTTGACGGCTGAGAGCTTTGAGCGCGTCGAGGATGTCTGATGACAACAATACTGTATGGCACGCCCCTTGAGACGCCTGAGATGTCGGCGGGCGATCCGTCCGTAAGCGCAGGCCGCGAGGAGCGCCGGTTAATTTCGGCTTCCAGTAATTAAGCAGTTCCTCTACCCTCTCGCCCTCCAGCCACTCTCTCTGAGCTACCGCATAATCTGCATACTGGATGGGCAGGTCGGGCAAGGGCGACGGTTCGCCCGCGTCAAATGCTTTATATGTTGCCGCTAACTCTCGAACAAAAACTCCCACCGACCAGGCATCGGAAATAATGTGGTGCATGGTTATGAAGACGATATGTTCATCCTGATTTAGTCGAATCAGGATAACGCGCATGAGCGATCCCTGAGCAAGGTCGAAAGGTCGCTGTGATTCTTGCCTGACAAGACGCTCCGCTTCGGTTGACGCATCAGACACAGGCATCGGTTGAAGGTCCACTATTGGAAGCTTCAATAGTTCGGCGGGCGCGATGGTCTGGATCGGCTTGCTTCCTGACATGGGGAAGCTAGTGCGTAGAACTTCATGTCGTCTGACAATCTCGCTGATGCTCTTCTCCAGCGCCTCCGGGTTTAACCTCCCATTCATCCTGACCGCCTCTGACACGTTATACTTCCAACTCACTCCTTCCAACTGCTGTATGAACCACAGCCTCTGCTGCGCATGCGACAAGGGCAGCTCTCTATCTCTGCTCACAGCCACTATCGCAGGGGCATCCATCTGCCTGCCCGCGCCCCGCTCTCGTTCAACCGCTTCAGCCAGCCCTTCGACCGTCGGCCTCTCGAACAGCGCCCTCAACTGTATCTCTACCTGCAATGATTCTCTGGCCCGCGAGATAACCTGTGTCGCCAGCAGCGAGTGTCCGCCCAGCTCGAAGAAATTCTCCCTGACTCCCACCTGCTTGAGCTTCAACACCTCGGCCCAGATGCCACATAATATCTCTTCGACCGCGTTGCGTGATCCCGGATTCTCTTCATCGTCCCGCTTCATTTCAGGCCTGGGCAGCGCCCTGCGGTTGATCTTCCCGTTACCGGTCAACGGCAAACTTTCCATCAAGACATAGGCCGCCGGGACCATGTAGTCGGGCAACTTCTCGCTCAAGTGCCTTCTCAGCGCATCGCTTGAAACTGCGCGCATCTCATCCGTGACGACATACGCCACCAGTTGTTTGCGGCCCGGCTCATCCTCTCTGACCATCACAACATTCTCTTTCACCGAAGGATGCCTGCCGAGTTCCGCCTCGATCTCGCCCAGTTCTATACGAAAGCCTCTCACCTTCACCTGGTGATCAATTCGCCCTCCATACTCGATCTTCCCATCCGTTTGATACCTGCACAGGTCTCCTGTCCGGTATAGCCTTCCTCCCGGCTCTGTGCAGAGCGGGTCCGGCACAAACTTCTCCGCCGTCAGCTCGGGCCGCCCGCAGTAGCCGCGCGCCAAAGAAACTCCCCCGATATAAAGCTCACCGTGCGCCCCCATCGGCACGGCGTCCATTTGCCCGTCCAGCAGATATATCTGCGTGTTGTAGATCGGAGCGCCGATTGCCGGATGACGCGCCCAGAATTGAGGCTCTCTGCTCAGACTGTAGGCCGTCACGACGTGGCTCTCCGATGGCCCGTAGTGGTTATGTAGTCGGCAGTCCTTCAGTTCACCGAACAGCTCGACGATTGGCGTCGTGACCTGTAGCTGTTCGCCTGTGGTGGTCATCTCTCTAATCACTCGCAGGCCGTTCTTCTTCTCGGCGCGCATCTCGGCCATCTGCTGTAAAACCACCACCGGCAGAATCACCTTCTCTATCTCTTTCTCACGTATGTAATCCGACAGCGCTGCCACATCGAATCGCAACTCCTCAGGGATGAGCACAATCGCGCCGCCGGTCGCCCACGCCGCGAAGACTTCATGAAAGCTGGCGTCAAAGCTCAACGAGGCAAACTGCAAGACCTTGACTCCTCCGAGCATCGTCTCGCGGTGCCACTCGATCAAATTTCTCAGCGCCCGCTGGGGCAGGCTGACGCCTTTCGGAATTCCCGTAGACCCCGAGGTATAGATGAGGTAGCCCTGGTTCTCAGCGACTACGCCGCTTTCCACTTCGTCTGCGCTCTCCGCCTCTAACGCGCGCCAGTCCCCATCCAGGCAGACGACCTTTGCCTGATTACAGGGAAGCTTCTCTATCAGGCTCTGCTGAGTCAGCAAGATCGCGGCCTCGCCATCTTCAAGCATGAAAGTCAGCCGCTCTGCCGGATAAGTGATGTCCAGGGGCAGGTAGGCTGCCCCGGTTTTGACAATGCCTAATAATCCGACGGCCATTTCCAGGCTTCGCTCCATCGAGATGCCTACAGTGACCTCCGGCCCTGCGCCAAGTCTCTGCAGGTGATGGCCCAGTTGATTAGCCCGCCGGTTGAGTTCTTGATAGCTGAGTTGCTGATCTTCAAAGACCGCCGCGATACTGTGCGGAGTTCGTTCCGCCTGCCGGTTGAAGAGTTCGCTGACGCAGCCATAGACTCCATCTCCGCTCGTCGTTTCGTTCCATTCAATCACCAGTTGTTGCCGTTCAGCCTCGCTCAGGATTGCGAGCGATCTGATTGATTCCTCGGGCGCGCGCGCTATCCTTTGCAGCAGGCTAAGGTAGTTGCTGACCATTCGCTCAGCCGTTGTCCGGTCAAACAACTCGGCGCTGTATTCCAGATCCCCGACGATTCGATCATCTGCCTCACTCATTCCGAGATTGAGATCGAACTTGGCGGTTATCCACTCCTGACTGAAATGGCTCATTCTCAGCCCCGACTCTTTTTGAACATTCCCGGCTGGTCGCTTGTTTGGCCCCGTCTGCCGTCTGGTCTGGTTGAGCGAAAACATAACTTGAAACAGAGGCGAATGGCTCAAACTCCGATCCGGCTGCAGTTCCTCGACCAGTTTCTCAAACGGCAGGTCTTGATAAGCAAAGGACTCTAAGGCAGTGTCTCTTACAGCACTAACCAGTTGATTGAAGAACATCCCTTCGCGCACGCTGACTCTCAAAACCACCGTGTTAGTGAAGAACCCGATCAGCGCTTCGGTCTCTTTGCGGTTGCGGTTGGCGATGGGGCTGCCCACCGAAATGTCTTCCTGCCCGCTATATCGAGACAGGAGGAGATCAAAGGCGGCAACCAACGTCATAAACAGCGTCACCCCTTCTCTCCGGCTCAGCGCCTTTAGCTCACCAGTCAACTCTGCCGTGACCTTAAATCCTACTGCCGCTCCTCGGTAACTTGTCATCGCTGGCCGGGGCCGGTCTGTCGCCATCTCTAACACTGGCACTTCGGCTAGCTGCCCCTTCCAGTACTCTACCTGCTGTTGCAGCACCTCGCCCGTCAGCCAGTTTCTTTGCCACACAGCGAAGTCCGCGTACTGCACTTCTAGCTCCGCAAGCCGAGACTGCTTCCCTTCACCATAGCTCTCATAGAGCGTGGTGAACTCGCCGACCATCACTTCCAGCGACCATCCATCGCTTACCACGTGATGCATGTTCACTAGCAGCAGGTGATCTTGTGGGCTCACTCGCACCAGCGCCGCTCTCCACACTGGCCCTCGCCGCAGGTCGAACGGGCGCTGCCCCATCTGCCCGGCTATCTCTTTCGCGCGATGCTCTGTATGGCTTGGCTCAAGGTGGCTGATGTCACAGATGGCCAGATCAATTTCGCCCGATTCGTCAATGACCTGCACGGGCCGCCCTTCTCTCGTCTCGAACCTCGTTCGCAACACCTCGTGTCGCCGCGCTATCTCTTCGAGGCTCTGCCTCAGCGCCGTCTGATTCATCTCACCTTGCAGTCTCACCGACAGCGGGATGTTGTAAGCCGCGCTCTCCGGCTCAAGTTGCTGTATGAACCACAGTCTCTGCTGCGCGTATGACAAGGGCAGCTCTCGCTCTCTGCTCACTGCTTCTATCGCTGGCGCTTCCACCCTTCTGCCCTCGTTCCTTTCTCGCTCCACCTCCTCTGCAAGCCCTGCTACGGTCGGGGCCTCGAACAATGCCCTCAGCGCCACTTCCACGCTCAGCACCTCTCGTATTCGCGACACCACCTGCGTGGCCAGCAGCGAGTGGCCGCCAAGTTCGAAGAAGTTATCCTGGATGCCTACCCGCTCTACCCTCAGCACCTCTTCGAATATCCCTGCTACGATCTCTTCCAGAGCTGTGCCCGGCTCCCGGCTTTCTACACTGTCGGCTCCTATTGTTGGCGCAGGCAGCGCCTTGCGGTCTACCTTTCCGTTAGGCGTCAGCGGCATCTCCGATAGCTCTACTATCCAGCTCGGCACCATGTAGTCCGGCAGTCTCCCTCTCAGGTACTCCCTCAACTCTGCTCCCGTTGCCTTCCCTTCTCCACTTCCCACCACATAGCCGACTATCCGCTTGTCTCCCGCTTCATCCTCTCTGAGTATGACCGCGCACTGCTTGACTGCTCCCTGCTGTAGAAGCATCGATTCGATCTCGCCCAGTTCTATGCGATAGCCTCTGAGTTTCACCTGGTGGTCAACTCTTCCAAGGAAGTCCAGTTCGCCATCGCCACGCCACCTCACCAGGTCTCCTGTGCGGTAGAGCCGTGCTCCAGATTCTCCGCTCAATCCGTCCGGCACGAACCGCTCTGCCGTCAGTTCCATGCGGTTGAGATACCCCTGCGACAATTTATCTCCCCCAATGTACAGCTCACCATTTACTCCCGCAGGCACCGGCTCCAGTCGCTCGTCCACAACATAGATGCGGGTATTCTCGATGGCCCTCCCTATTGGGATTCGCTCGGCCAACACTTCTGCCCGCCATGTCCACGCCGTTGACCAGACGGTTGCCTCAGTCGGGCCATACTCATTGACCAGCAGGCAGCGCGGCACCATAGCTTGATGCAAAAGTAGTATGTCCTTGTGACACTCTTCGCCCGCGATTATCACGGTACTGAGACTGGCTAAAGCAGCCTCGGTCCCTGTTTCGAGTATCTGTTCGTACAATGATGGGAGAGCGAGCAGATGACTGACTTCAGAATTTGAAATGATCCTCACTAAATCACCGGGATCACGCTGAGCGCCTTCGGTCGGGATAACAATTGCTCCACCCTCAACTAAGGGCCAGAAAATCCCCGCCACCGAGCTATCAAAGGCGAACGAAGATAGTATCAAGTATCTTCTCACCGGCTCTTCGTAATAACTCAGGCGAGCCAGAGTTGAGTCGCAGAGGTTCCGGTGGGAAATTAAAACCCCTTTTGGCTTGCCCGTTGATCCCGATGTATAGATCAGATATGCCGGATTGGCATTCAAAGCGTCAAATACCGGATTACTGCAAGGGTAACTATTAATGGCTTCCCATTCGCGATCAAGCTCGACGCACTGCACCCATGTACCTGGCAGCTTCGCGCTGACACTGTGCTGTGTCAGCAGGACTGGTGCCTGCGAATCCTCCAACATATAGGCCAGCCGCTCAATCGGGTAGCTCGGGTCCATAGGCACATAAGCCCCACCCGCCTTGAGTACCGCCAACAGTGCGACGACAACCTTCGAGCCGCGTTCCAGGCAAAGCGCCACTCTGACCTCCGCGCCCACGCCCAGTTCTCCGAGGTAGTGCGCCAACCGATTGGCCCGCTCGTTGAGCATCCGGTAACTTAGCTGTTCTTCACCGCAGATAAGAGCCAGTGTGTCGGGCGCAAGCTCCGTTTGGCGCTCGAACAGCTCGTGTATAGACTGCGACTCGCCGTAGCCGTGAACTGTGTCGTTCCACTCCACCAGTACCTGCTGCTGTTCGGCAGCCGTGAGCAAGCTTATCTCTCCGATTCGCTGTTGAGCATCGAAGCTCATCGCTTCCAGTACAAGCAGCAGATGCCCCAACAGCCTCCTCACGCTAGCTTCATCATAAATATCACTTGCGTACTCTGCCGTCCCAGCTACCCTGTCTTTGCTCTCTGTGAGTAAGAGTGTGAGGTCAAATTTTGAAACTCCATAATCAGCGCCGAACCCGCCCAACTTCACTCCTCCAAGCCTCAACTCCTCCTGCCTCGCATTCCCCAATACCAGCTTCACATCGAACAGCGGCGACCGATTCATCTCTCGCTCTGGCTGTAGCTCCTCGACCACCTTCTCAAACGGCACGTCCTGATGTGCGTATGCCTCAAGCGTCGTCTCTCTCACTTGCTTCAACAAATCTCTCAAGCTTGAAGCTTTCGATAAATCAGTGCGCAATACCAGTTGATTAACGAAGAAGCCGATCAGAGATTCCGTCTGCAGGCGGTTGCGGTTGGCAAGGTCTGTTCCCAAGACCACGTCCTGCTGGCCTGCGTGGCGGCCAAGCGTAGTCTGGAAGGCGGCAACCAACGTCATAAACAGCGTCACCCCTTCTCTCCGACTCAGCGCCTTTAGCTCACCAGTCAACTCTGCCGTGACCTTAAATCCTACTGCCGCTCCTCGGTAACTTGTCATCGCTGGCCGGGGCCGGTCTGTCGCCATCTCTAACACTGGCACTTCGGCTAGCTGCCCCTTCCAGTACTCTACCTGCTGTTGCAGCACTTCACCGCTGAGCCACTCCCTCTGCCACACAGCGAAGTCCGCGTACTGCACTTCTAGCTCCGCTAGCCGAGACTGCTTCCCTTCACGATAGCTCTCATAGAGCGCGGTGAACTCGCCGACCATCACTTCCAGCGACCACCCATCGCTTACCACGTGATGCATGTTCACTAGCAGCAGGTGATCTTGTGGGCTCACTCGCACCAGCGCCGCTCTCCACACCGGCCCTCGCCGCAGGTCGAACGGGCGCTGCCCCATCTGCCCGGCTATCTCTTTCGCGCGATGCTCTGTATGGCTTGGCTCAAGGTGGCTGATGTCACAGATGGCCAGATCAATTTCGCTCGATTCGTCAATGACCTGCACGGGCCGCCCTTCTCTCGTCTCGAACCTCGTTCGCAGCACCTCGTGACGTCGCGCTATCTCTTCGAGGCTCTGCCTCAGAGCCGACATATTCACATTGCCTTCCAGCCTCACCGACAGCGGGATGTTGTAGGCCGCGCTCTCTGGCTCTAGCTGTTGTATGAACCACAGCCTCTGCTGCGCGTATGACAAGGGCATCTCTCGCTCTCTGCTCACTGCCTCTATCGCTGGCGCTTCCATCTGCCTGTCTTCTCTTCGCTCCCTCTCTACTCTCTCTGCCAGCCCTTCTACCGTCGGACTCTCAAATACTGCCCGCAATGGCAACTCCACCTGCAACGCTTCTCTCACCCGCGACACCACCTGCGTCGCCAGCAGCGAGTGCCCTCCCATCTCGAAGAAGTTTTCCTCCACTCCGACTTCCTCTCGCCTCAATACCTCTTCGAATATCCCTGCTACGATCTCTTCGACTGGTGTGCCCGGCTCCCGGCTTTCTACGCTGTCGGCTCCTATTGTTGGCGCAGGCAGCGCCTTGCGATCCACCTTTCCGTTAGGCGTCAGCGGCATCTCCGATAGCTCTACTATCCAGCTCGGCACCATGTACTCCGGCAGCTTCTCTCGTATGTGGCTCCTCAACTCTTCGCTCGACACCTCACCCTCTGCTGCCACCACCACATATGCCACCAACCCCTTCTTCCCTCCTTCTTCCTCTCTCACCTCCACTGCACACTGCCTTATCCCCTCCTTCCCCATTATCACCGCTTCCACCTCTCCAAGCTCTATCCTCTGCCCTCTCACCTTCACCTGCTGATCTGCTCGCCCTACGTACTCAATCTCCCCTTCCTCCCCATACCGACACACATCCCCCGTTCGGTACACCCTGCTCCCTTCACCCTCACCTATCGCATTCGGCACGAACCGCTCCGCCGTCAAATCCGCTCCGTTCAAATACCCTCGCCCTACGCCTACTCCTCCGATTCGCAACTCTCCTCCTACTCCAACTGCTGCTACCTCTTCCTCTTCCTCCATTATGTACATCCGCAGGTTTGCTATCGGTCGCCCTATCGGTACCTTCCCTCTCTCGTTGCTCCTTTTGCACGCCCACGCCGTCACGTCCACCGCCGCTTCCGTCGGCCCGTATAAGTTATGTAGCCCTGCTTCCATCCGGCTGTAATACTTCCTCTCCAGCTCCCCGCTCAGCGCCTCTCCGCTGCAGATCACTCGCCTCACACTCACCAGCCTCTCTACACTCCCCTCCTCCATCTCCAGAAACACCTCCAGCATCGCCGGCACGAAGTGCAACGTCGTGATCCCTTCCTCCTCTATCACCCGCGCCAGATATCCCCTGTCCTTGTGCCCTTCCGGCTCCGCCATCACCAGCTTCGCTCCCACTATCAACGGCCAGAACAACTCCCACACCGACACGTCGAAGCTATACGGCGTCTTCTGCAGCACCGCATCATCGCCTTCTAGCCCATACTCCTCCTGCATCCACAGCAGCCGGTTGATGATCCCTGCCTGCGTGTTCATCGCACCCTTCGGCTTGCCCGTCGATCCCGACGTGTAGATGACATAGGCGAGGTTTTCTCCGTCAATCCTCGCCTTCGCATTTTCGCTCGCGCACTTGCTGATCTGTGGCCACTCATCGTCGATCTTCACCAACTCAGCCCCAGTCTCTCCGAGTGCCTCCCGCAGTCGCCCTTGCAGCACTACCAGCCCGATTTCACCCTCTCGCAGTATCGTCGCCAGCCGCTGTTGCGGGTAGGATGGCTCCAGCGGCACATACGCGCCCCCGGCCTTCGCTATGCCCAGAAGCGCCACCATCATCTCGATGCTGCGCTCACAGCAGATGCCGACCCGCACCTCCGGCCCTACGCCCTTGCTCGCCAGGTAATGCGCGAGCTGGTTGGCACGGCGATTCAACTCTCCGTAGCTCAACTGTTGTTGTTGAAAGACGACGGCCACGGCCTCGGCGGACTTCTCGGCCTGGCTGTCAAAGAGCGCTGGCAGCGACTGCGCGTCCGAGTACCAGACCGACGTGTCATTCCACTCGACGACGACCTGTTGCGCCTCGGCTTCGCTCAGCAACGGCAGTTCCTTGACCCGCCGCCGCCCGTCGCCGACCATCCCTTCCAGCAGCCTTCTCAGATGCCCGATCAGCCGACTCATCCGGGGCTTCTCGTACAACTCCGTCGCGTACTCCAACGCCCCCCCCAGTACCCCCTCCTGCTCGCCCACTGATAGCGTCAGGTCGAACTTCGCCGTCCTCGTAGACACCGCCTCGCTTCTCATTCGCAGATTCGATAGTCCACCTCCACTACCTGCTCCTGATGATGCTCTGGCCCCTTGCTGGTGGATCAGCATCACCTGAAACATCGGCTCCCGGCTCAGGCTCCGCTCCGGCTGCATCTGCTCGACCACCTTCTCGAACGGCACCTCCTGGTTCGAGTAGGCTTCAAGCGTAGTCTGCCTCACGTCGGCCAGCAGTCGTTCTACGGTGGGGTTTGCTGACAGGTCCGTTCTCAGCACAAGCGTGTTGACGAAAAACCCGATCAGCGTTTCTATGCCCGAGTGATTGCGCCCGGCGATGGCCGTGCCTATTGCGACATCGTGTTGAGCGGAGTAGCGAGAGAGCAGCGACTGGAAAGCGGCGAGCAGGGTCATAAACAGGGTGACGCCTTCTCGACGGCTCAGCGCCTTGAGCTGATGGGTCAGCTCGGCAGAAAGCAGGAAGCCGACCTCAGCCCCGTGATGAGATCGATGAGCGGGGCGGGGGTGGTCTGTCGGCAACTCTAGCACGGGCACTGCGGCAAGCTGGTGCTTCCAGTAATCGAGTTGTTGATTGAGCACCTCGCCGCTGAGCCACTCCCTCTGCCACACGGCGAAGTCCGCATACTGCACCTCTAGCTCTGAAAGCGGAGAACTGTGCCCTTCTTGGTAGGACTTATAGAGCGAGGTGAATTCTCTTATCATCACATCTGTAGACCACCCGTCGCTGGCTACGTGATGCTGGTTGATTACCAGCAGGTGCTCGTCCCTGCTCATTCTCACGAGCCTGGCTCTCCACACCGGCCCTCTCTCCAGATCGAACGGCCTAACGGCTTCCTGTCGGGCTATCTCCTTCGCACGTTGCTCCGCATCACTTGCCTCAAGGTGGCTGATGTCACAGATCGGCAATACCATCTCAACTGCCTCATCAATGACCTGCACTGGATGTCCATCTCGCGATTCGAATCTAGTTCGCAACACCTCGTGGCGGCGCGCTATCTCTCCTAAGCTCTGGCGCAGGAGGGCAAGGTTGATTGATCCAATCAGCCGCACCGCACTCGGTATGTTGTAGGCCGCGCTCTCTGGCTCTAGTTGCTGGATGAACCATAGCCTCTGCTGCGCGTATGACAACGCAAGCTCTTGATCCCTGCTGACTGCCACTATCGCAGGCGCTTCCATCTGCCTGCCCACGCTACGTTCCCGCTCGACTGCTTTGGCAAGCCCTGCTACTGTAGGAGCCTCGAACAACGTCCTCAGCGCCACTTCCACGCCCAGCACTTCTCGTATTCGCGACACCACCTGCGTTGCCAGCAGCGAGTGCCCGCCTAGCTCGAAGAAGTTCTGATGGATGCCTACTTGTTCCAGCCTTAATACCTGACTCCAGATGCCTGCAATGATCTCCTCGATTGCCGTCCGCCCCTCTTCGCTCTTGTCTGTCATCTCTACAGCTACTGGAGCAGGCAGCGCCTTGCGGTCTACCTTTCCGTTGGCGGTGAGCGGTATAGCGTCAAGAAATTCAAAGGCGGAGGGAATCATATATTTCGGTAATCTCTCTTCCAGAAAGAGTCTCAACCTATCCACCAACAAATCTTCCCGCACTCCGCTGAGAGGACTATTCGCGTACTCATTCCAGGGTCTCGGTTCCACGCTCTTCTGCGGCAACGCCGGTATCTCAGCTTTGGACCGCCTGCCCGCGTTGCGCTTCCTGAAGATCACATCGTGGCAATAGTCTCCGCCCGTGTCCGACCAGGTGATATTTATTTGATAAGGCAGTTTGCTCGCAATACTCCAAACTTGCTCCGGGTGTACTACCTTCTCCGGCGCGGCCTTTTCTTGCCAGGCTCTCTTCATGTCGCTTATCGTCGCCAGGCTGCCGTTGCTCGCAACCAACTGCATAGTCTTCAAATCTTCCGTCAACCGGGCGTTAGGTACTCCGGTGATGACAAGGCAATCCGGCATAGTCTCTTCCAAGTGCCCCAGAGCATGCCATCTGGAGTCCATCGTTGGTCGCGCCAATCAACATGCGCGGCTTCGCTCGAATGCCCGTCGTCATGTCTGACGTGGAGAATCACGTCGTAGCGGAACTTCGTCAATTCATTCAGATTCCGGCCACCTTTCAACTGGTACTCGACCGATGTCACCTGCGGCAGCATCTGCTTGAGAGCCATGAAGTAGTCAGGATCAACGAGGAGTTCTTTCTCCTGAGACATGGCTTTGCGAACCCTCCGGCGGAGTTCGGGTACAGACAGAGAAGAGACAGCTCGATTGAATTGGACTGAAACATGGTAGGTCTCAAACAGGCGCAGGTTGCGAACTCCTCCGATAAAAATATAGCCGTTGGGTTTGACCCGGGTTATCGCTTGTTCTAAAACCCGCGACAGGTAGCCGATGCTATCGAAGTACTGTACGACCTCGTTTATTACAACCACGTCGAATGCTTCTTCTGGAATTCCTTCGAGATCATCCGCCGCTTTATCCGAGAGCACGATTTCCGGCATCTCGCCATCTCGTGCTTCAATCTCCTTGCTCAACAGGCTTAGAGCTTCTTTCGAGAAGTCAGACCCATGGTAGTATTCGCAACGCGGGGCAATTCTTAGCAGAAGCAATCCTGTTCCACACCCTATCTCCAATACGCGGCGCGGGCGCAGATCCAAAATCCTCGTCACCGTATCCTCGACGCACTCGATAATGTCCTGTTTCGGAAGCGGCTGACCTGTATAGCTGTCTATCCATATTCTTCGGTTGAGAGCCGAATCCTGCGATGGCGTGTCATTGTGGCCGTAAATTGAATCGAACACAGGTTGCCATTGATCAATCAAGCTGGCCCCTGCCTGGCTGTTTCGGTCTTCCTCCTTCAGCCCCTCATAGCCGGGTTTGACTACCGCATAAGCCACAAGATGATCGTCGCCAGGCCCCAGTTCCCTGACCACCACCACAGACTCCTGTATGGCTTCGTGCTGTTGTAATACATATTCCACCTCGCCTAACTCGATGCGGAACCCTCGAACCTTTACCTGGTGATCTATTCTTCCCAGAAACTCAACTCTTCCATCCGCCCTTTGCCGACTGCTATCGCCGCTCTTGTAGAGCCTCGCTCCGCTATCGCTGCCGTAACCATCCGGGACAAAGCTATTCGCCGTCTGAGCCGGATCGTTAAAGTAGCCTCTCCCTACTCCGTCGCCTCCAAGCAACAGCTCTCCTGCTATCCCGATTGGTGAGAGGTGATCATCCTTGTCCACGACGTAGGCTCTTGTGTTGCTCAGCGGGCGACCTATGGGGACACGCGTCTCATCTATAGCAGGCGGCCTCGCTATACATTCCTGCGTCACATCGTCTGAGCACTCGGTCGGTCCATACGCATTCAGGAGCGGGATGTCCGGGTACATGCTCAGCCATCGGCGGCACAGTTCCGCAGGCAGTTCTTCTCCGGTCACAACCAGGACTTTCAGCGCCGATAATCCTTCTTCGCTGAGGGGCCTTGCCTCTATCTCTTCCAGCATTAGCCGCAGCATCGAAGGGACTACCTCTAACACCGTGACACGATTCTCGCTCACACCTCTCAAGAGCTTCGCGGGTATGGCGGCGTCCTCTTCCGTCACTATCTGTACTCTCCCCCCAACTAGCAGCGCCGTCAGGAACTGCCAGATCGAGATGTCGAAGCTCTGCGAGGCCGTCTCGGCGATGGTGTCTCCCGCATCGAGTGAAAGGCTACTGATCTTGGCGCAGAGGTGATTGAGCATCCCACGGTGTTCGATCATCGCGCCCTTTGGCCTTCCGGTCGAACCCGATGTGAAGATGAGGTAAGCCAGATTGCGCGGGTCGCAGCCCGAAGCGATATCTTCTGCTTCTTGTCTCTCCCATATCAGTTCTTCGATCTCTAAAACGACCGGCTTCTGACCATAGTCCGCTTCGTCCAGGATTAACTCCACGCTACTCTTCAACTCACCTGTGGTAAGGATGATGTAACTTTGGCTCAGGCTGATGATCTGGCGCAGCCGGTCAAAAGGATAGAGCGGGTCGAGAGGAACGTAAGTTCCGCCAGCTTTGAAGACGGCCATCATTGAGATCAGGAGGTCAATCCCTCGCTTTGCCATCACAGCTACAGTCGCCTCCGGGCCGACCTTGAGAACGGCAAGCGATCTGGCCACAACATTGGCCCGGCGGTTCAACTCCGCATAGGTCAGCCACTGCCCCTGAGAGTTGACCGCCACCGCCTCAGGGCTATTGTTGACCTGCCGCTCGAAGACATCGTGGAAACAAACCTCTCGCGGATATTCAGCCGAGGTATCATTCCATTCCTCCTTCAATTGCGATTCTTCGGCAGGAGTCAACAGGCTGAATTCATCAATTCGCCTCTCCGGCTGCTCCACAGCTAAGGCAAGCACACGCTTGAAATGCCCGACCAGGCGGAAGATGGTTTGCTCCTCGAAGATTTCCGCATCGTAGTTGATGCCGCCGCCTCCGGCTTCGGACATCGCCAAAATCAGGTCAACCTTCGCCAGCCCGACCCCCTGACCAAATGGGGTGACGCTCAAGCCCGCGAGCTTCTCTACAGGCGCGACCGACGTTGCGTTTTGCAGCACCAACATCACCTGGAAAAATGGTGATTGAGCCAGGTCACGCTCAGGAGAGAGTTCCTCGACCAGCTTCTCGAACGGCACGTCCTGATTCGCGTATGCCCCCAGCGTCACCTCCCTCACTCGCCCTAGCACCTCCCTCACGCTTGGGTTGCCTGACGTATCCGTCCTCAGCACCAACTGGTTCACGAAAAACCCTATCAACCCCTCCGTCTCCAGCCGGTTCCTGTTCGCCACGTCCGTCCCCACCACTACATCTTCCTGCCCTGAGTACCGGCCCAGCACCACCTTCAACCCTGCTACCAACGTCATAAACAAGGTCACGCCTTCTCTCCGACTCAGTGCCTTTAGCTGCTGCGTCAAATCAGTCGAGAGGCTGAAGGAGACAAACCCGGCGCGATGATCAGGCGCAGCGGGGCGAGGGCGGTCTGTCGGCAGTTCAAGCACGGAGACCTGGGCTAGCTGTCGCTTCCAGTAATCAAGCTGTTGTTGGAGCACCTCGCCCGTCAGCCAGTTTCTTTGCCAGACGGCGAAGTCCGCATACTGCACTTCAAGCTCTGAAAGCCGAGAGCGATCCCCCTGTCGGTAACTTTCATAAAGCGAGGTGAACTCACTGACTAGTAGCCCTGTTGACCATCCATCGCTTGCTACGTGGTGCAGGCATAGCAGCAGGATGTGATCTTCTCTGCCCATCCGCACGAGCGCCGCTCTCCACACCGGCCCTCTCTCCAGATCGAACGGCCTAACGGCTTCTTGACGAGCTATCTCTCCTGCTCGCTGCTCTGCATCATCTGCCGCTAGATGGCTGATGTCACAAATGGCCAGATCAATTTCGCCCGATTCATCAATGACCTGCACGGGCCGTCCATCTCGCGACTCAAATCTAGTTCGCAACACCTCGTGGCGGCGTGCTATCTCTCCTAAGCTCTGCCGCAGCGCCGTCTGATTCATCTCGCCTTGCAGTCTCACTCCAAGCGGTATGTTGTAAGCTGCGCTCTCCGGCTCCAACTCCTGTATGAACCATAGCCTCTGCTGCGCGTATGACAAGGGCATCTCTCGCTCTCTGCTCACTGCCTCTATCGCTGGCGCATCGACCCCTCTGCCTTCTCCTCGCTCTCGTTCCACTTCCTCTGCAAGCCCTGCTACTGTAGGAGCCTCGAACAACGTCCTCAGCGCCACTTCCACGCCCAGCACTTCTCGTATTCGCGACACTACCTGCGTGGCTAGTAGTGAATGGCCACCAAGCTCGAAGAAGTTATCTTCTACTCCGATTTGCTCTACCTTTAATACTTCGGCAAAGATGCCTGATAAGATCTCTTCGACTGGTGTGCGCGGCCCTGCGCTCTCACTCGGTATCTCCACTGCTTCAGGCGCGGGCAGCGCCTTGCGATCTACCTTACCGTTCACCGTCAAAGGTAGCTTGTCAAGAAACACGAAGGCGGACGGTATCATGTAATCAGGCAGGCGGTCTTTGAGGAACTCTCGCAATAGAGGTAACAACCAACGGGCAATATCCGAACCCACGAGCTTGAATCTCTCTGCCGACGCGTCTTCTCCGCTCCACTCATCATTTGTCGCCTGCGGTACGACGTATCCTATTAACCGCTTATCACCATTCGCGTCCTCCCCCACGACGACTACCGCTTCGCGTACTGACGGATGGCGAGCGAGCGAAGATTCGATCTCTCCCAACTCAATTCGATAGCCACGAATCTTGACCTGATGATCAATGCGCCCCAGATAATCGAGATCGCCGTCAGCCTGATACCGACCGAGATCGCCGCTGCGATAGAGCCGCCCTCCGGAGTCAGATGAAAAAGGATTCGGAACGAAGCGTTCTGCCGTCAGTCCGGGCCGGTTAAGATAACCTCGCGCCAATCCTGCGCCGCCGACAAAGAGTTCGCCCGCCACTCCTCTGGGGGCGAGATTCATCTGCGCGTCGAGGAGATAAATCTGCAGGTCAGGAATCGGCTCGCCGATCAAACTGGCTCCGACTCGCTCGGCATCCTGCATCGCCAGCGGGCGGTAGGTAACATGCACGGTCGTCTCGGTTATGCCGTACATGTTGACCAGCACCGGGCGTTCGTCGCCGTGCTTCTGAAACCACGGTTGCAAAGCCCCCGCGTCCAGCGCATCACCGCCGAATATGATCAGGCTTAACGACAACTGATCGGCCTGCCTCTCATCGCTTTTATCTTCGTACATCAAGTTGAGAAAGCTGGCCGGTGTTTGATTCAGCACCGTCACCTGTTCCCGCTTCAGCAGTCCCCAGAGCGCCTCCGGCGACCGCGTTACCCAATGCGGAACTACTACGAGCCGCCCGCCATGCAGCACTGCTCCAAAGATCTCCCAGACCGAAAAGTCGAACGCATAAGAGTGAAAGAGAGTCCACACATCCTGCTCGTTTATCTCGAACCAGGGCTGTGTGGCATCGAACAGGCGTAACACACTGCGGTGGCAGATCAGCACCCCTTTGGGCTGCCCTGTCGAACCAGAGGTGTAGATGACGTAGCAGGCATTGTCGAGATCAACATCGGCAGCAGGATTATGCGCCGCGCCGCGCGCCGCGATCTCCGGCCAGTCTGAATCCAGGCATACCACGCGACTCGCGGCCCCCGGCAAGTCCTCAAGCAGGCGTTGCTCGGTCAGCAGGACGGGAGCCTTCGTATCTTCAAGGATGAAGGCCAGCCGCTCGCGCGGATAGGATGTGTCGAGGGGCACATAAGCTCCGCCTGCCTTCAAAATACCGAGGATGCCGACGATCATCTCGACGGAGCGTTCGATGCAGAGCGGAACCAGGCAGTCCGGCCCTGTGCCCAGGCCGATCAGGTAATGCGCGAGCAGGTTCGCCCTGTGGTTGAGATGCTCGTAGGTGACAGCGTGGTCTTCATAGATCACCGCAACGGCATCCGGCTGAGAAGCGACCTGGGATTCAAAACGCAGGTGGATGCTTCCGGCAGTTTGCTGCGAGTCTAAGTGCGGACATGACAGTATCGTTCGTCATCACGATTCTTGCCTCAGATCATGGAATCAGCAGTCCGGGTTCGACGTTCTCGACGCCTGGCAGGTGATCGCCTCATTGGAGGGTTCAGCAGTAATTGTTTTTCAGCTTCGGTCAAGAGCGGCAGGTCGCAGATTCTCGCGTCGGGTTGCGCCACAATGCCCCTGAGCAGTATCTGGAATTGAGAGGCTAGGCGAAGGATCGCCTCTGAATCAAACAACTCAACGTCGTATACAAAGTAACCCTTTAGCCCTTCTTCTCCCTCCCACAAATACAGAGACAGGTCGAAGAGCGATGACTGCGTATGACTGCCGAAGGGCATCAAAGTAAGATCAGGTAATTCAAAAGAGCTTTGCGGCACGTTTTGCAAAACGAGCGCAATGCGGAACAGGGGAGTTTGTTCCAATCGTCTTTCAGGATGCAGTTCTTCGACGAGCTTATCGAACGGCAGATCCTGATGCGCGAAGGCATCGAGCGTGACACCACGCACGCGTTTAAGAACTTCGACAAAGGGCGGCTTCCCGGAAAGATCAGTTCGCAGGGCAAGCATGTTCACGAAGAATCCGATCAGCCCTTCGGTCTCCACACGGTTTCGATTGGCAATCGGCGTCCCGACCACTATGTCCGTCATTCCTGTATAGCGGTGCAAAAGCGTCTGGAAGGCGGCCAGCAGCGTCATGAAAAGCGTTGCTCCCTGACGCCGGCAAATCACCTTGAGTTCCTGGCTCAATTCGGCTGAAAGCGTAAACGGCGACTTCGTTCCACGGTGGCTGGTCATTGCCGGTCTGGCCCGATCAATCAGCAGTTCCAAAACCGGCGCTCCTGCTAACTGTCGCCGCCAGTAGCTCAGTTGCTCTTCCAGAGGCTCGCCCCTCAGCCACTCTCTCTGCCAGATGGCAAAATCCGCATACTGCACTTCAAGCTCTGGCAGCACCGCGCTTCGTCCCTGCTGATAGCCCTCATAGAGCGCAGTGAACTCCTTAACCATGACTTCGGTTGACCATCCATCGCTCGCTACGTGATGCATGTTGATGACTAGCAGGTGATCTTGTGGATTCAATTTCACAAGCATCGCTTTCCACACCGGCCCTCGCTCCAGATCAAATGGTCGCTGCGCCATCTGTCTGGCTATCTCTCCTGCTCGCTGTTCTCCATCACCAGCCGCAAGATGGCTGATATCACAGATCGGCAATACCATCTCAACTGGCTCATCAATGACCTGCACTGGATGTCCATCTCGCGATTCGAATCTAGTTCGCAACACCTCGTGACGACGAGCTATCTCTCCTAAGCTCTGGCGCAGCAGGGCAAGATTGATTGATCCAATCAGCCGCACCGCGCTCGGGATGTTGTAGGCCGCGCTCTCTGGCTCTAGCTGCTGTATGAACCACAGCCTCTGCTGCGCGTATGACAAAGGCAACACTCGCTCTCTGCTGACTACTTCTATCGCTGGCGCATCAATCCGCCTGCCCGCGCTGCGCTCTCGTTCCACGGCCTCTGCAAGCCCGGCCACTGTCGGACTCTCGAACAACGCGCGCAATGGCAATTCCGTTTGTAATATTTCTCTCACCCGCGAGATTACCTGCGTGGCTAACAGTGAATGGCCGCCTAGCTCGAAGAAGTTATCTTCAACTCCGACTTTCTCTCGCCTTAATATTTCTGCAAAGATGCCCGATAAGATCTCTTCCACTGGCGTGCGATGCCGTGCCGCCTTCTCCGCCCCTTCTCCAGTTGCAGGCTCTGGCAGTGCCTTGCGATCCAACTTCCCGTTCGGAGTCAGCGGTAATTCTGAGAGTTCCATGAACGCCGCAGGCACCATGTAGTCCGGCAGCCTCCCTCGCAGATACCGGCGCAGTTCCGCTTCGGAGGGTGCTCCTTCACCGTTTACGACATAAGCCACCAGACGCTTATCGCCTCCTTCATCCTCTTTCACCATCACCGCGCACTGCCTCACTCCTTCATGCGCTCCAAGCACAGCCTCTATCTCTCCCGGCTCTATCCGGTACCCTCGCACCTTCGCCTGATAGTCCCTCCGTCCCAGGTATTCAATCTCCTCGTTCGCCAGGTACCGCACCAGGTCTCCGGTCTGGTAGCAGCGTCCTCCCCATGCCTGACCCAGTGGATCAGGGATGAACTTTTCGGCGGTCAGGTCAGGCCGGTTGACATACCCGCGCCCCACTCCCTCGCCGCCGATGCAGAGTTCGCCTACCACTCCGACTCCGACAGGTTGCATATAGCTATCGAGCATCAGCAGTTGCGTATTGCTCAACGCTCTCCCGATCTCGACTACCCCCTCACGGCCCGCTTCTTCGCGAACACGCTGCGTGCTCGCCCACACGGTGGTCTCGGTCGGCCCGTAGAAGTTCCACACAGGCACATCCCACTCCAGCAGTTGTTGCGCCAGCTCTCGCGGCAACGCCTCGCCCCCGCTTGCGATAATTCGGACGGCCAGATTTCTCGCCTGATTTCTCTCCTGTCGTCTCAGATCAACCAGCGGTCGGAGACCCGACGGAGTGCGATTCAAGACCGTCACTCGCTCTCGTTCAATCAATTCAAGGAAGCTTTCCGGCGACTGCAAGACCTCGCGCGGCACGATCACCAGTCGGCTCCCATGCGCAAGCGGGGTCCAGATTTCCCACACGGATAAGTCGAATGAGAAAGAGTGCGCGCAGCTCCACACATCAGACGCGCCGAAATCAAGCTCGGGGTCGCTGGTCTGCAGCAAGTGGACCGCGCTCCGATGGCTGATCCCCACCCCTTTAGGTCTGCCGGTCGAACCCGACGTATAGATCACATAAGCCAGGTTGGAAGGAATGAGGTTGACGGCGGGATTGATCTCACTGTGACCGGCGAGTTTCTCCAGGCACACAACACGCGCCGACACACCTTCAATTTTCTGCGCCAGCCTTTGCTCGACCACGACCACTCCCACCCCTGCGTCTTTCAGCACGAAGGCCACGCGGTCGGTTGGGGAAGTGATCGCGATAGGTAGATACGCGCCGCCAGCTTTTATGACGCCCAGGATCGCGATCAGCTTTTCCACGGAGCGGTCAAGATAAACTCCAACGACCGTTTCCGGGCCAACCCCCAGGCCTTTGAGATAATGAGCCAGCCGATTCGCCTGCCGGTTCATCTCTCCGAAGAGACCTGTTCCTCTTCATACACTACGGCGATGGCATCAAAGCGACGCTCAACCTGCGCCTCGATCAGTTCGTGCATAGTCTGATCCTGCCCCGGCCAGCAGGAGAGCTTTTTGCCGCTCAACGAAGCGACCAGTTGTGCCGTCTCGGAAGGCGCAAGCAGCCGTAAGTAGGCGAGGGGGCGCTCCGGCTCGGCGATGCAGTCCTCCAGCAGGTTAGCGAAATGTCCGGCCATCCGCGTGATGGTCGAGAACTCAAACAGGTCAGTGCTGTACTCAATTATTCCGTTCAATTCTTCGCCCGTCTCCTGTAAATCCAGCGAGAGATCGAATCGCGCTGCCACACGCTCAGACGTCATCCGGCTGACGCTCAGGGAAGGCAGTTTGCCCGGTTGGCTCGGCAGATTGTGCAAGCCCAGCAGCACCTGGAACAATGGGTTATGACTGAGATTGCGCTCCGGTTGCAGGTCTTCGACCAGCTTTTCAAACGGCAGGTCCTGACGTGTATAGGCATCGAGCGTGACTTCGCGCACACGGGCCAGAAGCTCAACGAATGGAGGGTTGCCGCTTAAATCACTCCTCATCACCAGCGTGTTAGCAAAATTACCGATCAGCCTTTCGACTTCCTTCCTGTTGCGGTTGGCGATAGGGCTGCCCACCGAAATGTCTTCCTGCCCGCTGTACCTTGACAAGAGCACATTGAAGGCGGCCAGCAAGGTCATAAACG
This sequence comes from Blastocatellia bacterium, assembly GCA_963726785.1. GTDB lineage: Bacteria > Acidobacteriota > Blastocatellia > UBA7656 > UBA7656 > DATEKX01. Next base: position 974,453 of record CAVSDJ010000009.1, on the reverse strand, counting down.
GAGTGACCCCGTGTTGCTGGCTCAGCGTCTTAATCCCCTGCGTCAGGTCTTGCGATAATCTCAAGGGGAGAGTCGCCCCGCGATAGCTCGCCACAGGCGGTCGCCAACGGTCAGCCGGAAGCTCAAGCACGGGCACTGCGGCGAGTTGTCGTTTCCAGTATTCGATCTGCTCTTCGAGCACTTCGCCCGTCAGCCACTCTCTCTGCCAGACGGCAAAGTCTGCATACTGCACTTCAAGCTCTGGAAGCGGGGAACTCTGTCCCTGTCTGTAGCTTTCATAAAGCGTGGTGAATTCGCTTACGAGCAGCCCCGTTGACCATCCATCGCTTGCGACGTGGTGCAGGCACACCAGCAGCGCATGATCTTCTCCGCCCAGCCGCACGAGCGCCGCTCTCCACATCGGCCCTCGCTCCAGATCAAAGGGCCGACCCGTTTCCCGCGCCACGATCTCGCGCACGCGCTGATGGCGGCCATCCTCTTTCAACTCGCTGATGTCCCAGACCGGCAATGCGATCTCGCCCGGCTCATCAATGACCTGCATAGGACGGCCATCGCGCGCATCGAATTTAGTGCGCAGCACTTCGTGACGGCGAGCTATCTCAGAAAGGCTCTGCCGCAGTGCTGACACATTCATCGCTCCCTGCAAACGCACCGCCAGCGGGAGGTGGTATGCGGCGCTTCCGGGTTCGAGTTGGTGTATGAACCACAGCCTCTGTTGCGAATATGACAGGGGCAATTCCCGATCTCTGCCCACAGGCTCGATTGGCGGTGAGTTCACTTGCCTGCCCGCATTGCGTTCCCGCTCCACGGCCTCGGCAAGCCCGGCCACTGTCGGACTCTCGAACAACTCGCCCAGCGCCACTTCTACCTGCAACGCCTCTCGCACACGCGAGACTACTTGCGTGGCAAGCAAAGAATGACCACCAAGCTCGAAGAAGTTATCCTCAACTCCGACTCGCTCTACCTTCAGCACCTCGCCTATGATCCCTGATATGATCTCTTCGACTGCCGTCATCGGAGCCGCACCCGCCGCCGCTGCCGTGATGGCTCCTGGCGCGGGCAGCGCCTTGCGGTCTATCTTTCCGTTCGGCATCAGCGGCAATTCCCGCAGCTCGACAAACGCCGCAGGCACCATGTAGTCCGGCAGCTTCCCTCGCAGGTACTCCCTCAACTGCTGACTCTCGACCTGCCATCCCTCTGATCCTACAACGTAAGCCACCAACCGCTTTTCACTTTCTTTGTCTTCGCGTGCGCTCACCACACACTGCTTGACTGCTCCGTGTTTCATCAGCGCCGCTTCTATTTCTCCCAGCTCTATCCGATACCCTCGCACCTTTACCTGCTCATCGCCTCTTCCCACAAACTCCAGATCCCCATCTCCACACCACCTCACCTCGTCCCCGCTCCTGTAGAGCCTCGCTCCCATCTCGCAACTCGCCCCATCCGGCACAAACTTCTCTGCCGTCAAGTCTGGTCGCCCCCAGTAGCCTCGCGCCACTCCCGCTCCACCTATGTATAATTCCTCTCGCGCACCAACTCCGACCGCTCTCATTTCTCTGTCCAGCACGTAGACACGCGTATTAGCTATTGGCCGCCCTATGCTCACACGCTTTTCTTCGCTGACACGGCTGATGCTTGTGTTGGCTGTCACCTCCGTCGGCCCGTACAGATTCCATATCTCCACACCCGGCAGCCTTGCCAGCGTGCGCCTTACCAACTTCTCACTCAGCCGTTCGCCTCCCACATACAAGCTCGCAAGACCCGTTGGCAGGCCCTCTCCCGCTTCGCCAGCAACCTCAAAGATCGCTCCCCACAATGACGGCACACAATTGAGCGCCGCCCGCCTCTCTGCTCTCAACGCCGCTAAAAGCTCTTCCGGGTCGGTGACACTTTTTTCCGCTATGATCGTCAACTCCCCGCCTCTTACCAGCGGAGTGAAGAGTTGCTTCAGAGCCGCGTCGAAGGTCAGCCTTGTCGTCATCGGCAAGCTCCGAGTCGAGTCCTTAAGCAAGCTCTCGCGACACCACCATAAATAGTTGTTGAGGTTTCTGTGCTCGATCATCACGGCCTTCGGCTGACCGGTCGAGCCGGAAGTGTAGAGCAGATAAGCGAGGTTGGAGGGCGTCACTTCGCTGGCAACAGGCTCAGTGCTGAAATCGGCGATAGCCTCCCAATCCGCATCAAGGCAGATGGTCCACACGGGTGATTGCGGCAGGGAAGCCAGCCATCGCTGCTTGGTCAAAAGTATCGAGGCGCTGGCATCCGATAGCATCCAGGCAAGGCGTTCTTGCGGAGAGGCAACGTCGAGCGGGAGGTATGCGCCGCCTGCCTTTAGCACACCGAACAAGGCGACGACCATCTCAAGGCTCCGCTCAAGGCACAGGACTACGCACACCTCTGGGCCGACGCCGAGGTGGCATAGATAGTGGGCAAGCTGGTTTGAACGACTGCTCAACTCACCATAGCTCAACCTCTGCTCGTTAAAGTTAACGGCAATTGCATCAGGCCTCTGTTCAGCCTGTCGCTCGAACAACTCGTGCACGCAAGGCAACTCTCCAAATTCGCACCGAGTGTCGTTCCACTCAATCAGCATCTGCTGCCGTTGAGCAGCCGTCATCAACGAGACCTCTGCTATCGGCTGCCGGACATCGCTAACCATGGCTTCAAGCGCCAGCCGCATCTGTCCCATCAGCCGCTCGATGCTTGAGCTTTCAAAAAGGTCTGTTGCGTACTTCGCGATCCCGCTCACTCCCGTTTCATCTTCACTCAACGTCAGCGTGAGGTCGAATCTCGCAACCCCATAATCAGCGCCGAACCCGCCCACCTTCACTCCTCCAAGCCTCAACTCCTCCTGCCTCGCATTCCCCAATACCAGCTTCACATCGAACAGCGGCGACCGATTCATCTCTCGCTCTGGCTGTAGCTCCTCGACCACCTTCTCAAACGGCACGTCCTGATGTGCGTATGCCTCAAGCGTCCTCTCTCTGACCTGCTTCAACAAATCTCTCAAGCTTGAGGCTTTCGATAAATCAGTGCGCAATATCAGTTGATTAACGAAGAAGCCGATCAGAGATTCCGTCTGCAGGCGGTTGCGGTTGGCAAGGTCTGTTCCCAAGACCACGTCCTGCTGGCCTGCGTGGCGGCCAAGCGTAGTCTGGAAGGCGGCAACCAATGTCATAAACAGCGTCACCCCTTCTCTCCGGCTCAACGTCCTGAGTTGCTGGGTCAGCTCGGCTGAAAGGATGAAGGGCAGTTGTGCCCCGCGATGGCTGGCGAAGGGTGGGCGGGGATTGTCTGTCGGCAGCTCAAGCATAGACATGCCTGCCAACTGTCGCCGCCAGTAGCCCATTTGCTCTTCGAGCACCTCGCCCGTCAGCCACTCCCTCTGCCACAGCGCGAAGTCCGCGTACTGCACCTCCAGCTCGGCAAGCTGAGACTGTTTCCCATCACGATAATTCTCATAGAGCGCGGTGAACTCTTTGATCATCAGACCTGTTGACCATCCATCGCTCGCCACGTGGTGGATGTTCAATAGCAGCACGTTATCATACGCCCCTAACTGTATAAGTGCGGCTCTCCACACCGGCCCTCGCTCCAGATCGAATGCCCGTTGTGATTCCTGACGAGCGATCTCTCTAGCTCTCTGATCTCGCTCGTCTACAGCCAGTTCGCTCACATCCCAAATCGGGAACTCGATCTCGCACGGCTCGTCAATCACCTGCACGGGCAGCCCGTCTCGCGACTCGAATCTTGTGCGCAGCACCTCGTGACGTCGTGCCATCTCGGCCAAGCTATGGCGCAGCGCTGTCTGATTCATCTCGCCTTCTAGCCTCACCGACAGCGGGATGTTGTAAGCTGCGCTCTCTGGCTCTAGCTGCTGTATGAACCACAGCCTCTGCTGCGCGTATGACAAGGGCAACTCTCTATCTCTGCTCACTGCTGTTATCGCAGGAGCATCCATCTGCCTGCTCGCGCTTCGCTCTCGCTCAACCGCTTTGGCCAATCCCTCTATCGTTGGACTCTCAAATAGAGCGCGTAAAGGCAACTCCACCTGTAATACTTCTCTCACCCGCGAGATTGCCTGCGTGGCCAGCAGCGAGTGGCCGCCAAGCTCGAAGAAGTTCTCTTCTACTCCGACTCGCTCTACCCTCAACACCTCGCCTATGATCCCTGATAATATCTCCTCTACCGGTGTGCGCGGCTCTTCGCTCTCCCCGTTCGCAACTGCTACTGATGGCGCGGGCAGAGCCTTGCGGTTCAGTTTTCCATTGGCCGTTAGCGGCAACTCTGACATCTCGACAAACACCGCAGGAACCATGTAGTCTGGCAACTTGCTAAGAAGATACTGTCTCAATTCAGATGTGCGTGGCTGCTCTTTGCCGGACGCCACGACATAAGCGACTAGGCGTTTGTCATCGCCTTCTCCTCTGACCGCCACCGCACACTCCTTCACCCACTCCTGCTCCTCCATCACACCCTCTATCTCTCCCGGCTCTATCCTGTACCCTCTCACCTTCACCTGCTCATCCACTCGCCCTCGGTACTCTATCTCCCCTCTCTCGCTCCACCTCCCCACATCTCCCGTCCTATACATCCTCCTTCCTTCTCCCTCTCCCTTCCCGCTCGCCACGAACCTCTCCGCCGTCTTCTCCCTCTCCTTCACATACCCTCGCGCCAGCCCCTCTCCTCCTATGTACACCTCCCCCTCTATTCCTATCCCTACCGCCTCCTGCCTCTCATCGAGTATGTATATCTCCGTGTTTCCTATCGCCCGCCCTATCTTCACCCCCTCTCCTGCTCCTCTCACCTTCCACACGCTCGACCATATCGTCGTCTCCGTCGGCCCGTACATGTTCCACACCTCTGCGCACCTCTGCTCCAACTCCTCCCCCATCGCCTCTCCCATCGCCTCTCCTCCGCACAGCCCCACCATCCCTTTGTCTCCTCTCCATCCCCCCTCTATCAGCACCCTCCACCCTGACGGCGTTGCCTGCATGTGCGTCGCCCCGCTCTGCTCCACCAACCTCATCAATCGCTCCACATCCCCTACCTCTTCCCCGCTCGCTATGACCACCTTCGCCCCGCTCACCAACGGCAGCATCATCTCCAGTATCGAGATGTCGAACGACAGCGATGTCACCGCCAGCCACACGTCGCCTTCCTTCATGCCCGGCTGCTCGCTCATCGACTCGACGAAGTTCGTCAGCGCCCTCCTCTCCACTCCTACCCCTTTCGGCCTCCCCGTTGACCCTGACGTGTAGATCACATACGCCAGATTCTCCTTTTGTGCTCGTTTCTCCTCATAAGCCGATTTCTCCGCGTGCACCTCCGGTTGATTGCCCGCCTCCGCCGGGTTTACACCCTCGCCCTCATCACTGTCTCGCCCCCATTCCCTATCCAGGCTCACCCACTCCACTCCTCCTTCCTCTAGCCCCTCTCTTCTCATCCTCCTTCTCACTCTCTCCTGCGTCACCACCACCCTGGCCTCGCTGTCCTCCATCATGTATCTCACCCGCTCGACCGGATACCTCGCGTCCATCGGCACGAACGCTCCTCCAGCTCTCATCACTCCCAGCACTCCCACCACCATCTCCACCCCTCGCTCCACGCACACTCCTACCTTCTCCTCTGGCCCTACTCCTCGCCTCCTCAGATACCTCGCCACCTCTCCCACCCTCCTGCTCAGCTCCCCATAACTCACCTCCTCCTCCCCGCACACTACCGCCACCCTTTCAGGCCTCCTCGCCGCCTCCTCCTCTATCTTCTCCTCCACGCTCTTCTCCAGCTCATATCTCCTCCTCGTCTCGTTCCATTCGACCATCACCTGCTGCATCTCTGCTTCGCTTAGCAGCCTCGCCTCCTTCACCACCCGCTCCCTCCCCTCACACATCCACTCCATCACCCGCCTCAACTGCTCGATCATCCTCCTCATCCGCCTCCCCTCGTACAGGTCCGTCGCATACTCCAGCCCTCCTACGATCTCTCCCCCGGCTTCCGTCATCACAAGCGTCAGGTCGAACTTCGCGTTCTGCCTCCTCACCTCCTCCTTCCTCACTCCTATCCCTCGCACCTCCCCTTCCACTCTCGGCGCGTTCTGCAGTATCAACATCACCTGAAATAAAGGCTCCCAGCTCAAGCTCCGCTCCGGCTGCAACTCCTCGACCAGCTTCTCGAACGGCACCTCCTGATTCGAGTAGGCTTCAAGCGACACCTCTCGCACCCTCCCAAGCAACTCCCCTACCGTCGGCGACCCGCCCAGGTCTGTCCTCATAACCAGCGTGTTTACGAAGAACCCGATCAGCCCTTCCGTCTCGCCGCGAGTCCGCCCCGATACGGGCGTGCCGACGAGGATGTCGGTCTGCCCCGAGTGGCGAGCAAGCAGCGCCTGGAACCCCGCAAGCAGCGTCATAAACAGGGTCACGCCTTCGCTCCGGCTCAGCGAGTTGAGCCGGGCCGTGAGGTCGGCACCGAAGGAGAAGTTGAGCACCTCTCCGTGGTGGGAAGCCATGGCGGGGCGGGGGCGGTCTGTCGGCAGCTCAAGCACGGGCGCGGCGGCAAGCTGTCGCTTCCAGTAATCAATCTGCTGTTGGAGCACCTCGCCTTGAAGCCACTCCCTCTGCCACACGGCGAAGTCCGCATACTGCACTTCAAGCTCTGCAAGCCGGGACTGCTTCCCTTCACGATAGCTCTCATAAAGCGAGGTGAACTCGCTGACTAGCAGTCCGGTTGACCACCCGTCGCCAGCGACGTGATGGAAGCAGACTACGAGCAGGTGATCGAGCGGCGAGAGGTCAATGAGCGAGGCCCTCCAGACCGGCCCGCGTTCGAGGTCGAAGGGGCGGCTCGTCAACTCGGCGACTAGCTGGCGGGCGACAAGCTCAAGTCCGGAAGGCGTTTGATCATCGCCCTCCGGGTAAGAGAGGTCACAGGCAGAAAGCTCGATCTCTGCCGGAGCGTCGATGACCTGAACCGGCTGGCCGTTAACAGTGACCAGGCGAGTGCGAAGGACTTCGTGGCGGCGGGCAATCTCTGAAAGCGTCTGCGCGAGCAGGGTGAGGTTGACAGGCCCGGAGAAGCGGATGGCGGCGGGCATGTTGTAAGCGGAGGCGAGGGGGTCAAGCTGCTGGATGAACCAGAGCCGCTGCTGGGCGTAGGAGAGCGGTATACGTTGATGCCTGCTGACGGCGAGGATTGGAGGCGATTGAAGGCCGCGACCCGATGAGCGTTCGCGCTCGACGGCCTGAGCAAGAGCAGAGACAGTGGGAGACTCGAACAAGGAGCGGAGAGGGAGTTCGACGGCGAGGAGTTCGCGGATGCGAGAGACGAGTTGAGTGGCGAGAAGGGAGTGGCCGCCGAGATCGAAGAAGTTGTCATCAACTCTGATGTGGTGACGTTTGAGGATGACAGAGAACAGGCCGGCGATGATCTGCTGGAGTGGTGAGAGAGGAGTAAGGTCAGGCGAAAAAGAGTCTGTGGTTTGAGGCTCCGGCAGCCCTTTGCGATCTACCTTACCGCTGGGGGTCAACGGCATCTTGTCCAAAATAACTATCTCTGCCGGGACCATGTAATCAGGCAGCCTCTGCTTTAACTGTGCAGTCATGTCTGCGGTCGAGATCAGAGTCGCACGTCCCTGCGTGATGTAGGCTGTCAGTACCTTGTCATCAGACCTTGTCTCCCTCACCACGACCACGGCTTCACCTGCTCCGAATTCCCTCAGCACTGCTTCTATCTCTCCAAGCTCGATTCTCTGCCCCCGCAGCTTTACCTGGTGGTCAACTCTTCCCAGAAACTCGATCTCTCCGCCCGGCAAGAAGCGGCCCAGGTCTCCAGACTTGTATAATCGCGTCCCCGGTTCAAGGCTAAAGGGGTGGGGCGCAAAACGCTCTGCGGTAATATCGGGCCGGTTTAAGTAGCCTCGGCCCAACCCGCTACCCGCGATGGACATTTCGCCCGTGATCTTGACCGGCACTAGCCCGCCTTCCGAGTCCAGCAAAAGAATCTGAGTATTCGTGAGCGGCATGCCGATTGGGGCAAGGGGCCGCTCCCAACCGCGCGCGCAGGTCCACTCCGAGGCCGCGATTGAAGTTTCTGTCGGGCCGTATGAATGATGGAGGTCCGCCGACAGGTTGGCGAAAAAAGATTGCATGGTTTCAGCAGTCAGCGATTCCCCGCCGCATATCACTCGCCGCAAGGTGTTGCAGTTTCTGACGCTGCGCTCTGTAAGGAAAACGCTTAGCATTGAAGGAACGAAATAGATCGAGGTGACCTGCTGACCTACGATGACATTGACCAGATACCTTGTGTCGAGGTGGTCTCTGGATCGCGTGATGACCACCGAGCCTCCGACCCAGAGAGGCCAGAAGTATTCCCAGACCGAAGAATCGAAATTGAGGGAGGTCTTGAAAAGGAACTTGTCCGAACCATCGAGTTGATAGATGTCTTGCATCGTTGAGATGCAGTTATAGACACCCGCATGCGTGACCATTGCTCCCTTTGGACGGCCCGTAGAACCTGAAGTATAAATTACATATGCCAGGTTCTCTGCCGTAACGCTGATTGAAGGATTCTCGTCGCTCTCTCCGGCTATAATTTCCCACAAACATTCGACAGGCATCACCTCTCGCTCATAGGCCGGGAACATTTCTCTCAGCCCCTCCTGGGTCAACAGGACTTCTGCCCCGGCGTCCTGTAACATGAATGCCAGTCTTTCTGCGGGGTATTCAGGGTCTAGAGGCAAGTAGCCACCACCCGCCTTCAGAGTGGCGAGCAGCCCGATGGCCATCGCCGGGCTTCGCTCCATCGAAATGCCTACCAGCGACTCAGGCCCCACTCCTTTCCTGATCAGGTAGTGAGCGAGCTGATTGGCCCTGCGATTAAAAGTGGCATAACTTACATGATGATCTTCATACACCAGCGCGGTCGCATCCGGTATCCGCTCGGCCTGCTCTTCTATGCGCTGATGGATAGTGCCGGTCTCGTAGTTTTTATTACTTCCCTGAAATTCGTGAAGTACGAGCCTTCTTTCCTCTTCGCCAAGCATCTCCAGCGCAGCGACATCCGCGCGCATATCTTTCGCCACGTTTTCAAGTAATGCGAGGTACTGTTCTGCGAGGCGGCATACGTCGCCTTCTTGAAACAAGGCCGCATCATAGTAGAACTCTGCCGACAGGGCATCTTCGGTCTGGGCGCAGCTCAATCTGATCTTGAACCCATCTATGCAGGAGAACAGCTTCTCAATGGAAAGCCGTATCCCGCTTCCTGAGTAAGCCGCATCTCGACGGTGGAAATCAAAACAGACCGAATAAAAAGGCGGGCGGGAAGGGTCTGCGATGGACCCCTGAGCCGCATCCCAGTTGAAGTAATTCTGCCGGTCATAGCTGTCGCAGGTGACGAGTTCGGCTTGACTCAGGGCGTCGGCAAACGTCAGCCCCCTGCCCAGATGAAATTCAAGCGGCAAGTACCTGGCAAAGAGTCCGATTGCTGAGTCCAGACCTTCAAACGTCCTGCCGTCATATAAGGTGCCGATGGTGATGTCGGTTCTCCCGGACAGTCGCCATATCAGGACTGCCCAGCAGGTCAACAATAGCCCCTGCAAAGAGGTTTCACATCGCCGAGCCAGATCTTCCAGCAAGAGAGCGCGATTAGAAGAGATCGTGCGTTTTATGACCGCAGGTGAAAAACTATTTGCGTCTTCACGCTCAGACTCCAGCCCGATCTTGAAATCGAGCGTGCTGCGCGCGCGCTTCTTTCGCCAGTATTCTCTTCCGGTTCGAGTCTCTTCCGACTCCAACAGGGTATTGAACACCTCGGCCACGTCGGCATATTGAATCCGGTCCACGCCGTTTGTATCGTTATCGCTTTGCGAGCCATACTCCTGGCTCAGCTCCCGGATCAGGCTGATTAGCGAATCACCATCACCGTGCATGGCGGGCAAGCTGACGATCATCGCGTGCTTGAAATCGCCCAGCGCGATCAACGACACATCCAGGATCGAAGGCTCCTGGTAATCGAACTCTCGATGGAGGCCGTCAAGATATAGGCGCTCGACCCTCTGACGCTGCTCCTCTGAATCGCTTCCTCGAAGGTCATACTTCTTGATTATGACGCTGCCGCTATTGGAGATGACCTGGACCGGGATTGCCATGCCGGGAAGATAGGTGAATCCCGTCCGTAAAATCTCCTGGCGGCTGATGAGAGCATTGAACGCCTGTTCGAGGGCACGGCTGTCGAGATCCCCTTCGATACGGACGAGGCCATGAGCTTTATAGAATGCGCCTTTACTCGCTTGCTGCAATTGCCATAGACGCGCTTGCTGCGGTGAGAGACGAAAGCCTTCCATGACTTGTGTTGCCATCTTAAGGACTGCTCCTTGGTCCCGGTCTCAAAAATCTTTTCTGGTATAAGGCTCTGCCATCGCAAAGAGAATTTTGCGATGGCCTGCATACGCGTTGCGTGCGTGGGCGGTCGCGACATTATCGAGCAAGACTACGTCGTATGGCTCCCAGGCGAAGCTGACCGCCTCCTGGAGATATGCCGCGCGAAGTTCATTCAACACCTCTGGCTCGATAGCAGAGCCGTCACCATAGTAGGTGTTATTCGGCAGGTCCGATTCTTCGAACTCTGCCAGCAATTCGACCTGAACCGGCAGCGGTAGAGTCGAGAGGTTAAAGAAGGTCGCATGATTGAACCAGGCTTGTTCACCTGTTCGCGGATGCCGGATGATGGCGGGACGGACCTGGCGCGTTCTCAGCCGGTCCTGCTCCTTCCACTCGACTTGAATGGCATTGGCACGGCAATAGGCTTCCACCGTTTCTTTATTCGTCGTCTGAAAGACCGTCTGCCAGGGCAGCCCGAACCCGTCGCCAAAGTTACGCACATACATCCACTGTTTATTGATGAAGCGATCTCTGATGCCCGAAGCCAGACGCTGAAAAATTCTCCTGCAATCGGCCAGCGGAGTCTCTCCGCCCGCAGAAGCGGGCTGCTGACAATAGAAGTAAAGCTTCAAGGGAAAAGTCGTGGCATATGAATGCTCGTTGTGCGGGAAGATAGCCTGATCCTCAGGGTAATCGGTCGAGGTATAGATTCTGTCGCCAACAGTGCTGCGCGGAGAGGATCGCTCTTTGTACTCCAGCGGCTCTCCGCTTATCGCCGCCACGAAGCGGCTGAAGTCGTTCGCCGTTCTCAGATCAAACCCACGGAAAAGAATCGCTCCGCTGCCAAGCAGGCGAGATTCAATCAGCTCGCGGTTTTCCTTCGCCCATGAGATGGGATCAAGTCCGCTCACGGCGGGCGTTATGACAAGAGGCAGAGGCTTGTCGGGGGCCAGTGTGCCTGTGCGGACTAACGATGGCTTTTCAAGGTTGACCCGCGTCCGCGCAATGCTCGGCATCTTGGCGAGGGGAGGTCTGACAGTCTTGTTGCTCGACATATAAATCACACGGTTAGAGATTGAAATTTGATGAAGATTGAAAAGGAAGAAACATCTCTCAGAGCGCCGGGTTGAGAGCCTTGCGCCTCGCAACCTTGAAGGTCTGGAGTTCCAGTTCTTTGAGAGCGCCGAGGTTTTTATCTTCAGCCAACAGCAGATCGGTCAACCGATGCTCCGAATTCGCCACTACCTGCTCCAGGATCATTTGCAGATCTTTCAGCAGGCGATCAATGCTGGCTCTTTCAAATAAATCCGTGGTGTACCCGACTGTCCCGTACACACATTCTTTGCTCTCGCCGAGGGTCAGCGTGAGATCGAATTTAGCTACCCCGGCGTCAACACGCACTCCGCTGAAGCCGACCCCGGCCACCTGCGCCTCTGCTTGCGCCGCGGTCTGGAGCACGAGCTTAACCTGAAAGAGCGGCGAGTGACCGAGGTTCCGCCCATGAGTTAATTCCTGCACTATCCTTTCAAAAGGAACATCCTGATGCCCGTAAGCCCCCAGCGTTGTTTCCCGCACGCGGCGGAGCAGTTCGCGGAAGCTTGGGTTCCCGGACAAATCCGTGCGCAAGACCAATTGATTGACGAAGAAACCGATCAGCCCTTCCGTCTCCAGCCGGTTGCGGTTGGCTACGTCCGTGCCGACCACGATGTCCTCTTGTTCCGCATAGCGAGAAAGCACCACCTGAAAGGCTGCAAGCAGGGTCATAAACAAGGTGACGCCTTCGCGTCGGCTCAACGAGTTGAGCTGCTGACTCAACTCGGTTGAGAGACTGAACGCCACGCTTGCTCCTTGGTGCGTAGCCACGGCAGGGCGAGGTTTGTCTGTCGGCAGCTCAAGCACAGGCGCGCCTGCCAACTGTCGCCGCCAGTAGCCCATCTGCTTTTCGAGCACATCGCCGCTGAGCCACTCTCTCTGCCAGACGGCGAAATCTGCATACTGAACTTCAAGCTCTGAAAGCCGAGAGCGATCTCCCTGTCGGTAGTTCTCATAAAGCGAGGCGAATTCACTGACGAGCAGCCCCGTTGACCATCCGTCGCTTGCTACGTGGTGCATGCTGACGACGAGCAGGTGATCTTGCGCGCTCAAGTGCAGCAAGGCCGCTCTCCACACAGGCCCACGCTCCAGATCGAAGTGACGACCGAGTTCCTCCGTCACAATATCTCGCGCCCACGCCTCACCATCACCTTCACTCAGACCGCCGAGGTTCCAGACCAAAAGCTCACATTCACCCGGCTCATCAATCACCTGCCAGGGCCGCCCGCTTATGGCTATGAACCTGGTACGCAGCACTTCGTGGCGGCGAGCTATCTCTGCGAGGCTCTGGCGCAGCGCAGCCACGTCAAGTATTCCCTCCAGCCGCACTGCCATCGGAACGTTATAGATGGAGCTATCAGGTTCAAGTTGCTGCATGAACCACAGCCTCTGCTGAGCATATGACAAAGGCAGCTCGCGATCTCTGCTCACTGTGACTATCGGCGGGGCATTCACTCCTTTACCAGTTCCGCGCTCCCGCTCCACCGTCTCTGCAAGCCCTGCCACTGTCGGAGTCTCGAACAAAGCACGCAGCGCCACCTCAACACCGAGCGCCTCTCGTATGCGAGATACGACCTGCGTGACCACTAACGAATGCCCGCCAAGCTCGAAGAAGTTCTCTTCCACGCCAACTCGCTCCAGCCGTAAGACCTCGCACCAAATTCCGGCCACGATTTCTTCGACAGGCGTGCGCGGCTCTTCGCTCTCCATGGTCGCGGCTGCTGCTGAAGGCGCGGGCAGCGCCTTGCGGTCTATCTTCCCATTCGGCGTCACCGGCAACTGCTCTAACGATACAAAGGCTGAAGGCACCATGTAATCAGGCAGCCTCCCTCGCAGGTAGTCACGCAATTCCGCGACTGTCGCCGCTCCTTCACCGTTCGCCACCACATAGGCCACGAGCCGCTTGTCTCCCGGTTCATCCTCTCTCACCATCACTACGCACTGCCTCACTTCCCCGAACTGCTCCAGCACCGCCTCGATCTCTCCGGGCTCAATGCGATACCCTCGCACCTTCACCTGATGATCTATCCGCCCCTCATACGCAAGCTCCCCGCTGACATCGTATCGGCAAAGGTCACCCGTCCGGTACAGACGCCCTCCTGGCGATGCACCCAGCGGGTCTGGCACAAATTTCTCCGCCGTCAACTCAGGCCGGCCCCAGTAGCCTTGCGCCAGCGAGACTCCGCCGATGTATAGCTCTCCTGACACGCCCAGCGCCACTGGTTCCTGTTCTCCGTCCAGGAGATATATCTGCGTGTTGGCGACCGGTTTTCCTATAGAAGGATGTCGTGACCACGAGGCTGGCTCGCCGCTCAACTGGTAAGCCGTCACAACGTGGCTCTCCGATGGCCCGTAGTGGTTGTGCAACTGCCAGCCCCGCAGTTGGCTAAACAACTCAACCACCGGTCTTGTGATTTGCAACTGCTCTCCTGTGGTAGTGATCTCTTTGACCACTTGCAGCGCGTGATTCTCTGGCCCCTCTAACTCGGCCATCCGTTGCAGGACGACCACAGGAAGAATGACCTTCTCAATCCCTTGCTCTCGTATATGAGCCATGAGAGCAGACACATCAAATCGCATCTCTTCCGGGATGAGAACTATCGTTCCCCCTGTAACCCACGCGGCGAAGATCTCATGAAAGCTGGCGTCAAAGCTCAATGAGGCAAACTGCAAGACCTTGACTCCTCCGAGCATTGTCTCGCGGTGCCACTCGATCAGATTCGTAAGCGCTCGCTGGGGCAAGCCTATGCCTTTGGGACGGCCTGTCGAGCCGGAGGTATAGATGATGTAGGCAAGATTCTCAGATGACACACCGCTGCTCACCTCGCCTTCATAGGTTGCCTCTGCGGCAGGTTCATTCTCGATGCGCTGGCCTCCTTGCGTCAGAGAGATGACCTGCGCCTGGTTATCAGTTATCTTCTCGGCCAGGTGCGGCTGCGTCAGGACGATTGTCGCCTGCGCATCCGCCAGCATGAAAGCCAGCCGCTCTGAAGGATAGCCGGGGTCGAGCGGCACGTAAGCCCCGCCAGCCTTCAACACTCCCAGCAATCCAATCACCATCTCCAGGCTCCGCTCCAGGTACAACCCGACTCTGCTTTCCGGCCCCACGCCGAGGCTCCGCAGATAATGTCCCAATCGGTTGGCTTGCCGGTTCAACTCGTCATAGCTCAACTGCTGTTCTTCAAACACCACCGCTACCGCCTCTGGACACCTCGCGGCCTGCTGCTCAAACAACTCAGGCAAACACCGCTCTGTCGTGTACACGACCTGAGTCGCGTTCCATTCAACGAGTACTTGCTGCCGCTCGGATGGAGTCATCAGGCCGATCTCTTTGAGGCGTTGATCCCCGTCATCCCGCATCGCCTCAAGCACTCTCCGCAGATGGCTCAACAATCGAATTATCCTGTGACTCTCGTAGAGATCGGTTGCATACTCCAACGACCCATGAAGCTCGTCCCCGACTTCGGTAAGCGAGAGCGTCAGATCGAACTTGGCCGTTGCCACCGCCGGAGGCTCCGGCGCAATGCGCAGCCCCGATAATCCGCCTGCACCTCTGGGAGCGTTTTGGAATACCAGCATCACCTGAAAGAGCGGCTCGCGGCTCAAACTGCGTTCGGGCTGTAACTGCTCGACCAGTTTCTCGAACGGCAGGTCCTGGTGCGCATAAGCCCCCAGCGTCGTCTCTCGCACACGCCCCAACAACTCTCTAATGCTCAGATCCCCCGCCACCTGCGTCCGCATCACAAGCGTATTGACGAAGAACCCGATAAGCCCTTCGATCTCCGCGCGGTTGCGACCCGAAATCGGAGCCCCGACCAGAATCTCATCGCGCCCCGAGTAGCGCGCAAGCAGCGCCTGGAACGCTGCAAGCAAGGTCATGAAGATAGTGACTCCCTCGCGCCGGGATAATTGCTTCAGCGCCTGAGTCAACTCTGCCGGGAGCCTGAACGCCAGGCTCGCGCCGCGCTGGCTCGGAACCGTTGGCCGAGGTCTGTCGGTCGGCAGTTCCAGTACCGTCACGCCTGACAATTGTCGCCGCCAGTATTCCAACTGCTCTTCAAGCACTTCGCCTTGAAGCCACTCCCTCTGCCACAGCGCGAAGTCCGCGTACTGCACCTCTAGCTCCGCAAGCTGAGAGCGCAATCCCTCTCGATAGCTTTCATAAAGCGAGGCGAACTCCTTGACGATCACGCCCGTTGACCACCCGTCGCTCGCAACGTGATGCATACATACCAGCAAAAGATGATTATCGGCACCAACCCGCACAAGCGCCGATCTCCACACAGGCCCTCGCTCAAGATCGAAGGGCCGCTTTGCTTCCTGCCCAACCAGTTCCCGCGCCCGCTGCTCACGGTCGTCTACAGCCAGCTCGCTCACATCCCAAATCGGGAACTCGATCTCGCATGGCTCGTCAATCACCTGCACGAGACGGCCCTCGCGCGATTCAAATCTGGTGCGCAGCATCTCGTGTCGCCGCGCGATCTCTTGCAGGCTCTGCCGTAAGCCAGCGATACCTAGACCTCCGCGCAGCCGCACTACCAGCGGGATATTGTAAGCCGCGCCCTCCGGCTCCAATTGCTGTATGAACCACATCCGCTGCTGCGCGAATGACAAGGGCAGGTCACGATCTCGGCCCGCTTGCGCAATCGGCGGTGACTCCACCCGCCAGCCTGCGCCGCGCTCCCGCTCGACGGCTTCGGCCAGCCCCGCGACCGTCGGGCTTTTGAACAGCGCATTCAGCGGCACTTCCACATCCAACACATTTCGTATCCGCGAGACCACTTGCGTGGCCAGCAACGAATGCCCGCCGAGACCAAAGAAGTTGTCGTTTATTCCAACTCTTTCTACTCTCAGGCTCTCGCTCCAGATCCCTGCCAGCACTTCCTCTACTGCCGTCCTCGGACTGACGTAGTCTGGTTGACCGGCAGCCGTAGCACGCAGCTTGCGCGAATCTATCGCGCTCAGCACTCGCTGAGGATCAAACATTTCTCCTGCTATTCGATTGAATATGGCAGGTACGTTTTGCTTCCGGTTGTTTGCCATTTTGTCGCTTGCGCGGAGTCGTGTGAAACTCAGAAGCTCAGGCGGAAACCGAACTGAGCCTGGAAGGGTATGCCTAACGGTTCGGAGAACCCGGTCGCGCCGAAGTAGTTGATGGGCCTTCTGAAATTAGGGCTGCCGACCGTACCGTCGTAAGAGTTGCCGAAGTTTCCCGTGTTGAACAGATTGAAGGCTTCAACGAACATAGACAGCTTCACACGGTCGTGGAACTTGAAAAATTTCGAAACCCTCAGGTTGAGCTGCGCGAACGCATCGCCGCGTTCGGTTCCGGGCGGCAAGTGGTGCTGGTCGTTGCCGTCGCGCGCCTCGCGGTCATTAAAGTTACCGTCCTGGTTAATGTCGCTACCTCCCCCTGAACCGGGGTCGGGGAAGACGCTGTATGGGCGGGCCGAGGCTAACTGTAGTATGGGCGCAGCCTGAAAGCCGCCCGGAAGCTCGAATATGCCCGCTATCACGAAGCGGTGACGTTCGTCTTCGCTCGGATAGCCGAAGTCGCTCGCCGCATCAAATTTGTTGAAGGGGTTTTGCGGACTCACCTCGAAGTCGGCAATCCTGCCGAACCACGCCACAGACCTCGACAACGTGTAGTGAGCGTTTAACTCGTAGCGCTTCGAGTATTTCTTCTTGAACGAGATTGTTAACGCATCGTGGCGCGAGCGTCCGTCGGGCTGGATCGCGATAATGCTACCGAACGGCACTGGCTGCCCGAATAGCGAAGTGATCTGACCCGCGTGATCCTCGAACGCTGCGTCGAGCAATCTCGTATGCACGGAGGTCTTGCGGTCGGCCCCGACCAAGGGACCTACATTCGGATTTATGTCCGTTTCCGTGAACTCGTGCAGCCCGAGGATATGTATATAGTCGAACTCAATCGCCATATCGCTGCCGATCTCTTGCGCATAGCCGATGTTCATCTGCTGCGTGTAGGGGAGTGTAAAGTTCGGGTCTATAAAGCTGCCCGTCGTAATCTCGCCGAACCCGATGGGCGGATTGACTAACGGGTTGGGGAAGATGGGAGGCGCGGTGGCAAGGCTCAGGTTCTCGCCATCGTTGACGATCTGAGCAAAGATCTGCGGGTTCGCCTGCTGGATGGCATGCAGCGGAACATCAAGGAACGACTGGTCATAGTAAAGGCCATAACCGCCGCGCAAAACCGACCGCCCTTTGCCTTTGATATCCCAGGCGAAGCCGACTCTCGGCGAGTAATTATTCTTGTCATCCTTGACCACCCGCGACCCGAGCGGATGCCCGATGATTTGAAGTAGCTTGAAGGCACGGTTGTTCTGCTGGCGCGCGGCGTCGAGAAAGCCTATGTCCACATCGTACCTGACGCCGAGGTTCAGCGTGAGCCTTGAGTTCACACGCCAATCATCTTGTATGTACCACGAGAACTGCTTGGCCCCGTCTATGAGGTCGAAATGCGGGTCGCCACCTGCGAGCAGGATTTCGCCCACGACTCCGACTCCCTTAACATCTTCGCTCGATCCGGTGATCGGACCCGGCAAGACCTGGCTCGTGAAGAAGCCCTTGGGGAACTGGTCGCGGTTGTTGACGATCTGATCTATCGTGAAGTTGAACTCATAAATCGGCGAGGACTCAGCCGCGTCGAAGCCGCCGAGCACAGGCTCGTAGGCGAAGTCGATTCCGAACTTCAGCCCGTGAGCGTTTCTGTTCCAGGTTAAATCGTCGCGGAACTGGTGCTTGCGTTGCAGCGTGTGTTCCGGCACATGCTCGCTTTGGCCGACGACTATGCCGTCAGGAAAAGACAGGTTGGCAAGATTGCTTACGCCGACGAGATGGTTGTTGAACGTGGACCAGTTGTAGAGGAACTGGTTGACAATACGAGGGCTGACCGACCACGTCCACGAGCCGAGAAAACTGTGAAGGTCCGTAGACTGCTTGTTCCCTCTGGATAAATCGGTGAATACGGTGAGGAACCCGGCCTGGTCGTTTTGCGACAGATTATTCTGGCCCGCATAGCGCAGCGACAACGAGTGCCGCTGGGTCGAATGATATTCACCTTTAACTAAAAACTGCGTGTCGTCGTAGGGTTGCGGCAAAAATCTTCCGGGTTGATAACCGAGCGGCTCAAGGAACTCGATCTGATTGAAGGCGAAGCTCGGCACTATTGAGCTGCCTCTCTCTTTCGTATGTTCAACCGCCCCGAACCAAAAGGCCCTGTCTTTAATCAGTGGCCCGCCGACCGACCCGCCATATTGCTCGCGACTGAAAGGCAGCTTATCCGGGCTGTCTTCTTCAAACAGGTTCGGATTTGCTTTTGCCAGCAGCGCCGAAGCGTTCGCGTTAAACATGTCGTCGCGGAAGAATCCGAAGCCCGAGCCGTGAAACTCGTTCGTGCCGCTCTTGGTGATGATTGAAAGCAGCCCGCCGCTGGACCTGCCATTGGCCGCGGAGAACCTCTGAGTCGTCAGAGCGAATTCCTGTATGCTCTCCATCGTGTAGTTTTGGAGGCTCCCGCCGACATGATTATCCTTATTATCACCACCATCCACCGTTATGTTCAGATTGCGGCCCGTCGAGCCCCCGATGGAAAAAGTCCCTGACCTGGCCTTCACAGGGTCGAATGAGGGTTGCAGTGTCGCGCCGGGGATGAGCGGAGCTAAGGAGGCGAATGAGCGCCCGTTGACAGGAAAATGTTCTATCTTCCTCTTATCGATGACGCCGCTCACGTCGGTCCTGGTCGTCTCGATTAATGAGGTCGGCTCTGCCGTGATCATGATCTGCTCTGTAGAGCCGTAAGGCTTCAGCTCAGAAACAACCGAGACGCGGGCAAGAACGTTGACCGTCACCGGTTCCTGCACAAACCTGGCGAACCCTGTCTGCTCGACTTCCAGGTGGTAGTCGCCGGGGGATAATTGAGTTAACTCAAAAGCTCCGACGTCGTTGGTCGTTGTCGTGCGCAAAAGACCCGTAGCCATGTTTTTAACTTTGACCTTCGCGCCAACGATGACAGCGCCATGCTGGTCTTTCACCACACCCGTAATTGTTCCTGTGTTCGCCGTCTGCGCGCCAATCGGCACGAGTACGCAGGATAGCAACGCTAGAATCGTTGTGAGCGCGGAGACATTTTTAATGATCTTATGTCTTTTCATTTTTACTCCTGAGCAATCGTGTTTTGCCAGAATGACCTGATCGGTCTTTGAAGAGTCAAGCGCCTATCAGCAAGCTCGTGCCAGGCGCAATCTGCGTTAGCTTGTATTTGCTTTGCGTGTTTGAAATTTAGATGCGCGATCAACAAGAACTTGGGGCGGTTTTCGATTGAGTTTAGTTTATAGAACGCTCGCGCAACCTGTCTCAGTGTTCAATTCGTTTTCCGGCTCTAAGCCGATTTTGTAAGACTTGTTATCATTTCCATTCTGCGTCTTATTTGCTCCGACGGCATCGAGGAACATCCTGGCCGGATGATTCTTTCGTGTTTCTCTGTACTCGATCTCCACGCCCTCGGCTCCTCGGCACCTCGCTCGATCTTTGAGACTTTGTAACATTTGATGCTCTATGCCTCTGCCCAGTGCCCGGCAACTCAGCAGGAATGTTCTCACGCGCAGTGCATCGGCCTGGCATTTATAGATCATGACACCCACCAGTCCGTACTCCCCGAAGCGATCACTCGCATTGACGACTTCGCACTCGTAGCCGTGTTCCTCCAACAGTCTTTCTATCTCGCCTTCGATCAACTCGATTCCCGTGTTGTTGAATTGGTTGGTTCGATGTGTAAGCTGCGAAACTCTCGCCAGTTCGCGCTCAGGCATCGGTTTGATTTCAACTTTCAGGCCGAGCCCTTGCATGAAATCCTCAAGCGTCATTGCCTCTTCTCTGACCCGCTCGCGCTCGTGGTTCTGCTGATAAAATGTAGTTCTCTTTCTATCCTCTTCGGTTATTTTCAAGCAGTCGAACGCCCAGACATGATTCAGCCAGGTGGATATATGACGATCGTCTTTAGGCATTTGCAGCACCAGCGCATCACCGCACCTCGCCTCTACTTCCGCGCATTCCAAGTCACTGTCATCTATGAAAATGAAGCTGTCGAGTCCAATGTTCAGTTCTTCTGCAAGGCTGCGTAGGTTTTCTGATTTGGGTTTCCAATTGATTCGCCTTGAGGCCAGATGCTTCAGGCTCAGCACCATGTCCTTTTGCCGTTCGAAGACTTCGATCACATCCGCATCATTATTCTTGCTGCACAGGCAGATCAATCTTCCTGCTTCCTGCTGCTTGACCATAAATTCTTGCAGCAGCCTTCGTCCTTCATCGATCTCAATGCCTTCAACGCCATCCTCTGCGACGCTCCCTTTCCATAAAGTTCCGTCGCAATCAAGAGCTATAGCCTTGTACCCTCTTGCAATGAATGAAAAAGCCTTTCGCGCGATCATCGTTCCCAAACCCGCATACATTACTCTAGTGTATGGCACGTGCCCCAGTTCTTCACCATGCCTGTCGTAGTAATCGCTGACGGGATACAGCCTCATCAACTCGTCACTGCTCACTACCTGTACGCCTGCATCATTGCTCAGACCTTCTTCTATCCGCCTCGCCATACTTTCCAACAACTCCGCGCTCACTGTTTCTGCATCCGGCGTTGCCGGGCAGACCACGACTACGCACCCTACGTTACTTCTCTTCCTCAGACCCTTCACTCCCGCGATGAATTCCTCTACGTTTCTTTCCAACCCGTTCCGCCCGTTTCCTCTGCTCCTCAATTTCCCAGGCCCGGCCCAGTCCTCCAGCCTCACCAGCACCACATTCACTCCTTGTTTGTTATTACTCAACAGGCTGTTTTCACCGAGCAACTCTTGATACACCTGATTGTAAGGCGCAAATTCCACCTTCGCCTTTATCCCGAACTCTTCCATCCAGTACTCGACCGTCTCTGCTACCATCTCTGCTGTAAACGTTGCGGCTATGGCTATCTGCTGCTCATCGCTTCTACCTGCTTCCTCAGCTACTCTCTCCAACCCATCGCTCACTTGATAAGCGCCGACCATCTCCTCCGGCCTGCTCACTAACTGCCTCACAGCCTCTCGCCAACTCCCCACCAGTTCTTTGATAGTTTCTTCCTCGAACAATTCATGGCTGTACTCGCACAGCACCTCCAACTGGTCATTTCGCTCCGCCACCACCATTCTCACATCCAGCAATGCCCGCCTCACTTCTTGATTTACTCCTTCTACTTCTATCCCGCCGTCGCTCATCTCTACTCCCGGCACGTTCTGCAAAAGGAATCCCACATTGAACAAAGGATTCGCGCTTCCACTCCGACCGGGGTTTATTGCCTCGACTATTTTCTCGAACGGACAATCCTGATACTTGTACGCCTCTAACACATTTCTTTTGATCCGCGTCAACAACTCTATTCCGCTCTCCTGTTCTCTCAGTTGCGTCCTCAAGGGAAGAAAATTCATGAAGCAGCCTATCAGCCGCTCTGTCTCGGCGCGATTGCGATTGGCGATGACCGTTCCAACTGTGATGTCCGTCTGTCCGCACCATTTCATTAGCACTATCTTGAATGCCGCCAGCAAGGTGATGAACATCGTCACTGACTGCTGCCTGCTGAATCCCCTTATCTGATCAAGCAACTCCCGCTCGATTACTTCCCTGTATCCGAGGCCGAGTTCTCTTCTTTCCTGCGGCTTACGATGATTGCCCGGCAGCTTCACCTCTGCTTGTGCTCCTTCGAGTTCTCCCTTCCAATATCTGATCTGCTGTTCCAGCGCATCTCCTTGCAGCCACCCTCTCTGCCACACGGCAAAGTCTGCATACTGTATCGCGAGATCCGGCAACGGCGATGGCTTACACTTTCGCAGGGCCTCATACAGCACTTTCAACTCACTGACCAGCAGGCTCGCCGACCAGGCGTCGCTCGCTATGTGATGAATGCTCAACAGCAGCATGTGGTCTTCCGCGCTCATTCGCACCAGGGCAGGCCACCACACCGGGCCTCGCTCAAGATCGAATGTCCGACCCGCCTCCTGCCCCACAATCTGCTCCGCTCGCGCATTTCGTTCGTCTCCCTCCAAATCGCTGATGTCCCAGATTGGAAGCTCGATCTCGCCCGGCTCTTCGATCACCTGCACTGGCCGCCCGTCGCGAGAGACAAACCTGGTGCGCAGCACTTCGTGCCGCCGCGCGATTTCCTGTAGGCTCTGCCGCAGAACCGAGATGTCGAGCGCGCCTCGCAATCGCATCACACGCGACGTATTGTATGCCGCGCTCTCTGGTTCCAACTGGTGAATGAACCAAAGCCGCTGCTGCGCAAATGACAGTGGCAACTCCATGTCCCTGCCCGCTGGCAAGATCGGCGGCGCTGCCGATTGTCTGCCCGCGTCGCGTTCCTGCTCTACCACTTTGGCCAGTCCTTCTACCGTGGGCCGCTCGAACAGCGCCCGCAAAGGCACCTCCACCTGGAACACTTCCCTTACGCGCGAGATCAGTTGTGTCGCCAGTATCGAATGGCCCCCTAACTCGAAGAAGTTCTCATTACCTCCTACTCGCTCCAGCCGCAACACTTCCGCCCAGATTCCCGCCACGATCTCTTCGACTGGCGTGCGCGGGCTTTCGTTCTCGCGCACCTCCGTTGCCGCCACCGGTTCAGGCAACGATTTACGGTCAAGCTTACCGTTCGGGGTCAGCGGCAGTTGCGACAACTCCACGAACGCCGACGGCACCATGTACTCTGGCAGCTTCCTTTGCAGATACTCTCGTAACTCCGCTCTCGCAGGCACCTTCTCGCCGCTTGGTACAACATAAGCAACCAGACGCTTATCTCCGCGCTCGTCTTCGCGCGCAATCACCGCACACTGTTTCACTCCCTTGTGTTCCTCCAGCACTACCTCGATCTCCCCCGGCTCAACTCGCATCCCCCTGATCTTTACTTGATCATCAACCCTTCCCACCAACTCGATTCCACCATCGCCTCGATACCGCCCAAGATCACCCGTGTGATAAATCAAGTCCTGCTCGTCATCACGAAACGGATTCTTTACGAATCGCTGCCTGTCCTGCTCACTCCCATTGATGTAGCCTAAAGTCCGGTATGGCGTGCGGATCACGACTTCCCCTATTTCTCCTATCCCGCATAGCTGATACGCATCTCTCAATATAAGAACCTGCGTATGAGGTATCGGGCCGCCCACAGGCTGCCTTCCGGCCATACAATCCAGCGGCACTCTGTAGTAACATTTGGCCAGAGTCGTTTCAGTTGGGCCGTATAAATTAATAACCTCACAGCGATTTGAACAAACTTCCCGCCAGCCTTTAACGAGCATTTCTGTCAGAGGCTCCCCGGCAAAAAAGACTATCCGCAGGCTTCTCACACGAAGTTCCGGCGGCGCACTCATCAGACACATCTGAGCCACAGTGGGGACTGTGTGCAATACAGAAATCCTCTCACGCTCCAACCACGCTAGAATTCGCCACGAGCCTATCTCCTCTTCATCATCCGGCAGACAAACAGTCGCGCCGCTGGTCAGTGGAAGAAAAATATCCCTCAACACCACATCAAATGACAGCCCCGTCAGTTGAGCGCACCGGTCTTGAGAAGTTATTCCGAACTCTTCGCGCTGCCAGCTCAGAAAATGACTCAACCCCTTGTGGCAGCCCAACACACCTTTGGGAACTCCGGTCGTTCCCGAGGTGAAGAAGATATAGGCGGGATCGTTTGGAGATAGCTCCGGTAAGGAATGCGAACCGGAGTTTTCGTAGCTTTTCTCACCGATTGCTCCTGTCTGGTCAGACGTTATAAATCCGCTCTCGCAATCTACGGCAAAAACACGGATGGCCTCACTCTCTAACATCCAGGCATCCTGCTCTCGGATAGTTCCGGCATAAAGAACAAACTTTACATCCGCAATATCAAACATTGCGCGTTGCCTTGCGGCGGGGAGTTTGCGATCAAGGGTAAACAGCACGCCGCCGCTCAGGCACGTAGCCAGCATGCTTGCGATCATCCCGAAGCTTTTCTCCCCACACACCATGATGGTCTGCCGTGGCTCGATCCCGTGGCTTATCAAAGTGCACGCAATGCGATGAGCGCGCTCGTTCAATTCCTCGTAGCTCCATTCTCTTCCTCGCTGAGTCACCGCAATCTGACGCGGGAAGCTGACAGCCCGGGAGTTGAACATCTCCGTTACCAGATCATAACGCGGCTCCAGCAACTCCTTGCTCGGGTCTGGAATCAGTGGCCGTGATTGGCTGGTTATGAATGAATATGAAGCGACAGCTTCATTGGGGCGTTCTACCATCTGAGAGAGAAGCTCTCTGTACTGATCGAGCATCGCATCGATTCGCTCAGAGGAAAAGAGCGTGTCCTGATAGGCTATCTGAAGCGTGATCTGTTTATGGTTGTCCCAGATATATAGAGTCATCGGGAATTTCGACTCCGCTTAAGTCGTAGCTAGCCGGTCAAGTGTGAGGTTAGGTAGCTCGGCAGTGGATGAAGATATATTGACGTAGTTGAACAGAATCTCAAAGAAGGGATGACGGCTAAGGTTACGATCTGGCTGCAACTCTTCGACTAGCTTTTCAAAAGGCAAATCTTGATGCGCATAAGCTTCCAGCGCAGTCCTACGTATTCGGTGCAACAACTCCGGCAATGTCGGATTGCCGGATAAGTCCGTGCGCAACACAAGCGAGTTGACAAAGAACCCGATAAGCCCTTCGGTCTCCGCACGGTTGCGGCCCGCAATCGGGGTTCCGACGGCTACATCCGTTTGTCCCGTGTAGCGAGCCAGGAGCAGTTCAAACCCGGCCAGCATCGTCATGAACAGCGTCACTCCCTCGCGGCGGCTCAGCGCGCTCAGTTTCTGAACGAGGTCATCTGGAAGAGTGAACCCTTGCCTTAGGGCCTGGCGGTTGTTTCCCATTGACCGCGCGCGATCCGTTGGTAGTTCTAGCAGGGGCAGTTGAGCAAGCTGATGTTTCCAGTAATCCATCTGCTGTTGCAGCACCTCGCCCGTCAGCCAGTTTCTTTGCCACACGGCGAAGTCCGCATACTGCACTTCAAGCTCTGCAAGCCGGGACTGCTTCCCTTCACGATAGCTCTCATAAAGCGAGGTGAACTCGTTGACCATCACTCCCAGCGACCATCCGTCGCTCGCTACGTGAT
Source organism: Blastocatellia bacterium (assembly GCA_963726785.1). Taxonomy (GTDB): domain Bacteria; phylum Acidobacteriota; class Blastocatellia; order UBA7656; family UBA7656; genus DATEKX01. The sequence continues at coordinate 948,806 of CAVSDJ010000009.1, read as the reverse complement.
GCTGGTTTATCACCAGCAGGTGTTCGTCATTACTCAATCTGACGAGCCTGGCTCTCCACACCGGTCCTCGCTCCAGATCGAACGACCGCTGTGCTTCCTGTCGGGCTATCTCTCTAGTTCGCTGCTCCGCATCACTTGCCTTAAGGTGGCTGATGTCACTGACCGGCATCGCAATCTCACTCGCCTCATCGATGACCTGCACGGGCCGCCCTTCTCTCGTCTCGAACCTCGTCCTCAGCACCTCGTGGCGTCGTGCTATCTCTTCGAGGCTCTGCCTCAGCGCCGTCTCATTCATCTCGCCTCGCAGCCTCACCCCCATCGGAATGTTGTAGGCCGCACTCTCCGGCTCAAGTTGCTGCATGAACCACAGCCTCTGCTGCGCGTATGACAACTCCAACTCGCCATCTCTGCTGACTGCCTCTATCGCTGGCGCATCAAGGCGACCTCCCTCGCTTCGCTCTCGCTCCACCGCTTTCGACAGCCCTGCAACCGTCGGTGCTTCGAACAATGCCCTCAAAGGCAACTCCACCTGTAATGCTTCTCTCACCCGCGACACCACCTGCGTCGCCAGCAGCGAGTGGCCGCCAAGTTCGAAGAAGTTATCCCGGATGCCTACCCGCTCCACCCTCAGCACCTCTTCGAATATCCCTGCTATGATCTCCTCGATTGCCGTCCGTTCCTCTTCGCCCTCCTCTGTCATCTCTACTGCTACCGCCGCTGGCAGCGCCTTGCGATCCACCTTCCCGTTCACCGTCAGCGGCATCTCTGACAGCTCCACTATCCTGCTCGGCACCATGTAGTCCGGCAGCCTCCCTTGCAGATATTTCCTCACCTCTCCGCTCTCTACTCTCCCTTCTCCTCTCCCTACCACATACGCCACTATCCGCTTCTCTCCTGCCTCATCCTCCCTGACCACCACCGCACACTGCTTCACCACTCCTCCCTTCATCACCTCCGCCTCTATCTCTCCTAGCTCGATCCTGTAACCCCTCACCTTCACCTGCTGATCTGCTCGCCCTAGATACTCTATCTCCCCTCCCTCTCCATACCTCCCCTTGTCTCCCGTTCGATACACCCTCCTGCCTGCCTCTCCTCCTCCTCCTATCCCTGTCGGCACGTACTTCTCCGCCGTCAGTCCCCCTCTCCCATAGTATCCTCTCGACAGCCCCTCTCCTCCTATGCACACCTCTCCTACCACTCCTATCCCTACCGCCTCCATCCACTCATCCAGCACATACACCTCGCTGCTCGACGTCGCCCTCCCTATGCTCGGCTCTGTTCGCTCTCCTCGCTCCACCCTGCTGTAGGTCGAATACGTCGTCGTCTCGCTCGGCCCGTACAGGTTGTAGACTCGCTCCACTACCCCGCTTTCATACACACGCTCCACCAATTCCCTCCTCAGCGCCTCCCCTGCCAGATTCACCACCCTCACCGATCCTCCTATCCCTCCGGCTCTCACCAGCGCATCACACGCTGACGGCACCGTGTTTATCAACACCACCTCCCCCCTCTCGACCAGATCCCCGACCTCCACCGCGCTCTGCGCCATCACCACTCGCCCTCCCACGCACAGCACCCCAAACAACTCGAACACCGACAGGTCGAAGCAGATCGACGTCGAGGCCAGCACCCCTTCCATCAACGATCCGGCGTATAGCTCCTTCTCCCAGTTGATGAACGCCACCGCGTTCTTCTGGCAGATCATCACCCCCTTGGGCCTGCCCGTCGACCCCGACGTGTAGATCAGATAGGCGAGGTTCTCTCCCACGGTAACCGAGGCCGGGTTGCTGCTGCTTTGTTGACTGATCAGCCCCCAGTCCCTGTCGATCATCACCACCCTCCCGCCGTATCCGCTCATACGATTGAGCAGATGCTGCTGGGTTATCAGCACACTCGCCTCGGCGTCTCCCATCATGTAGTCGAGCCGCTGCTCGGGGTATGAGGGGTCCAGCGGCACGTATGCGCCCCCGGCCTTGAGCACCCCCATCAGCGCGACGACCATCTCCACCCCCCGGTCCAGGCAGATCCCGACTCTGACTTCCGGGCCGACTCCCAGCGTGCGGAGGTGGTGCGCCAGTTGGTTCGCCCTGCTGTTGAGTTCTCCGTAGCTCAGTCGCTGCTCTTCGCAGACCACCGCTACCGCTTCTGCGGCTCGCTCGGCCTGGCGCTCGAACATAGCCTGCACGCAGCAATCGGCAGTCTCGCCCACGGGCGCATCGTTCCACTCAAAGACGACCTGCTGCAACTCGGCCTCGCTCAGCAACGGCAGTTCCTTGAACCGCCGCCGCCCGTCGACGATCATCCCTTCCAGCATCCTTCTCAAGTGCCCGATCAGCCGACTCATCCGAGGCCTCTCGTACAACTCCGTCGCGTACTCCAACGCCCCCTCCAGTACCCCCTCCTGCTCGCCCACTGACAGCGTCAGGTCGAACTTCGCCGTCCTCGTAGACACCGCCTCGCTTCTCATTCGCAGGTTCGTCAGCCCTCCTCCACTACCTGCGGCGGCGGCTCTGGCTCCCTGCTGATGGATCAGCATCACCTGAAACATCGGCTCCCGGCTCAGGCTCCGCTCCGGCTGCATCTGCTCGACCACCTTCTCGAACGGCACCTCCTGGTTCGAGTAGGCTTCAAGCGTAGTCTGCCTCACGTCGGCCAGCAGTCGTTCTACGGTGGGGTTTGCTGACAGGTCCGTTCTCAGCACAAGCGTGTTGACGAAGAACCCGATCAGTGATTCTATGCCCGAATGATTGCGCCCGGCGATGGCCGTGCCTATCGCGACATCGTGTTGAGCGGAGTAGCGAGAAAGCAGCGACTGGAAAGCGGCGAGCAGGGTCATAAACAGGGTGACGCCTTCTCGACGGCTCAGCGCCTTCAACTGATGGGTCAACTCAGCAGATAGCATGAAGCTGACCTCAGCCCCGTGATGAGATCGATGAGCGGGACGGGGATGATCCGTCGGCAGTTCTAGCAGGGGCAGTTGAGCAAGCTGATGCTTCCAGTAATCCATCTGCTGTTGCAGCACCTCGCCCGTCAGCCACTCCCTTTGCCACACGGCGAAGTCCGCATACTGCACCTCTAGCTCTGAAAGCCGGGACTGCTTCCCTTCACAATAGCTCTCATAAAGCGCGGTGAACTCACTGACCATCACTCCCAGCGACCATCCGTCGCTCGCTACGTGATGCTGGTTTATCACAAGCAGGTGTTCGTCATTACTCAATCTGACGAGCCTGGCTCTCCACACCGGTCCTCTCTCCAGATCAAACGACCTAACGGCTTCCTCTTGTGCTATCTCTCCTGCTCGCTGCTCCGCATCATCTGTCTCAAGATGGCTGACGTCACTGACTGGCATCGCAATCTCACTCGCCTCATCGATGACCTGCACGGGCCGCCCTTCTCTCGTCTCGAACCTCGTCCTCAGCACCTCGTGGCGTCGCCCTATCTCTTCGAGGCTCTGCCTCAGCGCCGTCTCATTCATCTCGCCTCGCAGCCTCACCCCCATCGGGATGTTGTAGGCCGCGCTCTCCGGCTCCAACTCCTGTATAAACCACAGCCTCTGCTGTGCGTATGACAGCTCCAACTCGCCATCTCTGCTGACTGCTTCTATCGCTGGCGCATCAAGCCGCCTGCCCTCGTCCCGTTCTCCCTCAACCGCTTTGGCCAATCCTTCCACCGTCGGTGCTTCGAACAATGCCCTCAAAGGCAATTCCACCTGTAACGCTTCTCTCACCCGCGACACCACCTGCGTCGCCAGCAGCGAGTGCCCCCCTAGCTCGAAGAAATTCTCCTCCACTCCGACTTTCTCTCGCCTTAACACCTCTTCGAATATCCCTGCTATGATCTCCTCGATTGCCGTCCGTTCCTCTTCGCCCTCCTCTGTCATCTCTACTGCTATCGGCACTGGCAGCGCCTTGCGATCCACCTTCCCGTTCACCGTCAGGGGGAGATTCTCAATAAACACAAACGCTGACGGTATCATGTACTCCGGCAGCCTCTCTCTCAGGTACTCTCTCAACTCTCTGCTCTCTATCTTCCCTTCACCTCTCCCTACTACATACGCCACTATCCGCTTTTCTACTTCTCCTTCTTCCTTTCTCACCACCACTACACTCTTCTCCACTCCTTCCTGCCTCATTAGCGCCGCCTCGATCTCTCCAAGCTCTATCCTGTACCCTCTCACCTTCACTTGCTCATCGCGCCGTCCCAGAAACTCTATATTCCCATCTGCTCGATACCGACCGATGTCGCCTGTGCTGTAGAGCCTGCTGCCGGGCTGTCCAAACGGGTCGGGCAAGAACTTTTCCGCAGTCAGATCGGCACGATTGAGGTAGCCTCTGGCAAGTCCGTCGCCGCCGGTATAAATATCATCGAAAACCCCAACTGGAACAGTGTGCGGATTACGATCAAGTATGCGTACCTGCGTATTTGCTATGGGTTCACCTATGGGCACGGACTGAGAAATCCTGGAGTCGGCCTTCATGCAATAACAACAAGTGAATGTAGTATTTTCTGTCGGCCCATACCCGTTGATAAGTTTGCGCTCGCCCAGTTGCTCAATGACTTTTTCAACGTGGCGCGCATCGAGCACGTCACCTCCGGCAAGCAGTTGCCTGACTCCGCTCAGGCTATCAAGGTGAAGATCAACCATCTGATGAAACAGCGCAGAGGTCAGCCATAAAGTCGTGATACTGTATTCGCGAACGGCTGCAGCTATCTCCTCAAGAGTCGGAGTATAGGAAGGCATCAGAACCAACTGACCTCCGTTTAAAAGGCTGCCCCATATTTCAAAAGTTGAAGCATCAAAGGAAATCGGAGCCAGTTGCAAGATCACTTCGCTTTCAGACAATTCAACATAGTTCGTATGATTCACAAGTCGCACTACGCCTTTGTGCACGACGCTGACGCCTTTCGGCTTGCCTGTAGAACCAGACGTGTAGATCAGATACGCTAGGTTATCCCCCTCTGTCACCGGTGCCGGATTATCGACGCTCTGCTCACAGATCAACTCCCAGTCCCTGTCGATCATCACTACCTTCCCGCCATAGCCTCTCACAGCTTCCTGCAATCCCTCCTCTGTTATCACTGGCTCAACCCCCGCGTCCTCCATCATGTAGTCGAGCCGCTGCTCGGGGTATGCAGGATCCAGTGGCACGTACGCGCCTCCGGCCTTGAGCACGCCAAGCAGCGCGATGACCATCTTCACTCCTCGTCTCACGCAGACGCCGACTCTGACTTCCGGCCCCACTCCTCTTGTCCGCAGGTGGTGCGCCAGTTGGTTCGCACGCCGGTTCAGTTCCCCGTAGCTCACCCTCTGCTCTTCGTAGACCACCGCTATCGCTTCCGACGCCTCCTCTGCTTGTTGCTCGAACAGTTTTTGTATACTCTCTCCTCCTTCGCGTTCTAACGATGCTTTGTTCCACTCCATCTCCAATTGATGGCGCTCTGCCTCGCTCAGCAACGGCAGTTCCTTCGCGCGTCGCTGCCTGTCACCGACCATACCTTCCAGCAGCCGCCTCAGGTGCTCCTTCATCCGATGCATCCTCACGCCTTCGTACAGCTCTGCGGCGTACTCTATCGCGCAAATAAGCCCCCCCTCTTCCTCCCTGATCGCAAGCGTCAGGTCGAACTTGGCCGTCTCGTTTGACACCGCCTCGCTTTTCATCCGCAGATTCGATAGCCCGCCTCTGTCTATAGCCGCATTCTGGTGGATCAGCATCACCTGAAACATCGGCTCCCGGCTCAGGCTTCGCTCCGGCTGCATCTGCTCGACCAGCCTCTCGAACGGCACGTCCTGATGCTCATAGGCATCCAGCGTCGTCTGTCTCACGCTGGCTAGCAACTCTCCCACGCTTGGATTCGAACTCAGGTCCGTCCTCAACACCAAAGTGTTGACGAAGAACCCGATCAGCCCTTCGATCTCTGCGTGATTCCTCCCCGCGATGGCCGTCCCGATTGCCACGTCCTGCTGTCCGCTGTATCGACTCATCAGCGTCTGCAAGGCCGCAAGCATCGTCATAAATAGAGTCACTCCTTCGCGGCGGCTCAGCGCCTTCAAATCCCTCGTCAGCTCCTGTGAGAGCGCCAACCCCAACTCGCCGCTTCGGTGTGATCGGTATGCTGGCCTCGTGTGATCGGTCGGCAGCTCTAGCACCGCCACTTCTGCCAACTGCCTCTTCCAGTATTCGATCTGTTCTTCCAGCACAGGGCCTTGAAGCCACTCTCTCTGCCACACGGCGAAGTCCGCATACTGCACTTCAAGCTCTGCAAGCCGGGACTGCTTCCCTTCACCATAGCTCTCATAAAGCGAGGTGAACTCGTTGACCATCACTCCCAGCGACCATCCGTCGCTCGCTACGTGATGCTGGTTTATCACAAGCAGGTGTTCGTCATTACTCAATCTGACGAGCCTGGCTCTCCACACCGGTCCTCGCTCAAGATCAAACGACCTAACGGCTTCCTCTTGTGCTATCTCTCCTGCTCGCTGCTCCGCATCACTTGCCTTAAGGTGGCTGATGTCACTGACCGGCATCGCAATCTCACTCGCCTCGTCAATGACCTGCACTGGATGTCCATTTCGCAACTTAAATCTCGTCCTCAGCACCTCGTGGCGTCGCGCTATCTCTTCGAGGCTCTGCCTCAACGCACTCTGATTCATCTCGCCCCGCAGCCTCACCGACAGCGGGATATTGTAAGCCGCGCTCTCTGGCTCAAGTTGCTGTATGAACCACAGCCTCTGCTGCGCGTATGACAACTCAAGCTCTCGTTCTCTGCTGACTGCCTCTATCGCTGGCGCATCAAGCCGCCCGCCCTCGCCCCGTTCTCGCTCGACCGCTCTGGCCAATCCTTCCACCGTCGGTGCCTCGAACAATGCCCTCAAAGGCAACTCCACCTGTAATGCTTCTCTCACCCGCGACACCACCTGCGTCGCCAGCAGCGAGTGGCCGCCTAGCTCGAAGAAGTTCTCTTCTACTCCAACTTTCTCTCGCCTTAACACCTCGGCAAATATCCCTGCTACAATCTCCTCAATTGCCGTCCGCTCCTCTTCGCCCTCCTCTGTCATCTCTACTGCTACCGGCACTGGCAGCGCCTTGCGATCCACCTTCCCGTTCACCGTCAGCGGCATCTCCGATAGCTCCACTATCCAACTCGGCACCATGTAGTCCGGCAGCCTCTCTCTCAGGTATCGTCTCAACTCTCCGCTCTTTACCTTCCCTTCTCCTCCAGTCACATAGTAGGCTGCCAGCCCCTGATTGCTTTCCTCATCTTCTCGCGCCGTTACCACACACTGCACCACTGCCCCCTGCTTCATCAGCGCCGCTTCTATCTCTCCCAGCTCGATCCGATATCCTCGCACCTTCACCTGCTCGTCGCCTCTTCCCACAAACTCCATTTCACCATCCCTGCGCCACTTCACCTCGTCGCCGCTTCTGTACAGCCTGGCCCCCACTGCCCCGCTCACACCATCCGGCACGAACCGGTCTGCCGTCTGCTCCGCTCTTCTAAAATACCCTCGCGCCAGCCCCGCTCCGCCTATATATAATTCTTCCCGTGTGCCCACCCCCGCCAAGATCATATGATCGTCCAGCACGTAGAGATGGGTGTTGGCTATGGGCCGCCCTATGCTGACCGTCTTCTGGTCGCTAATACGGCTCACGCTCGCGTTTGCTGTCACCTCAGTCGGTCCGTAGAAATTCCAGATCTCTACACCGGGCAGCATGGACATCGTGCGGCTGACCAATTTCTGACTCAACCGCTCGCCTCCGACAAACAACCTCCTGAGTCCGGCAGGTAACTTCACTCGTCCGGCGCTCGCAGCTTCAAGGAACACTTGCCACAGTGACGGCACACAATTGAAAGTCGCCTCTCCATCAACACTCAACGCAACCGCCAGTCGGTCGGGCTGAGTTACCGTCTCTTCCGCTATCAACCTCAACTTCTCGCCGCGCAGCAGGGGTGGGAAGAGTTGCTTCAGAGCAGCATCGAACGACAGCGCCGTCGTCATCGGCAAACTCGTACTCGAATCCTTCAGCAAACCCTCGCTGCACCACCTCAGGTAGTTGTAGAGGCTGCTATGCTCGATCATCACGGCCTTCGGCTGACCGGTCGAGCCAGAGGTATAGAGCAGATAAGCGAGGTTGGCAGGCATCACCTCACTGGTCACCATCTCAGTGCTGTGGCCGGAGATAGTTTCCCAATCCTGATCAAGACAGACGGTCTTGACTGATAATTGCGGCAAGGAAGCCAGCCAGTGTTGCTTAGTCATCAGGATCAGTGCGCTCACATCCGAAAGCATCCAGGCTAATCGTTCTCGCGGAGAGGCAATGTCGAGGGGAACGTAGGCTCCACCAGCCTTGAGCACGCCGAACAGCGCGATAACCATCTCCGGGCTGCGATTTAGATACAGCGCCACACACACTTCAGGGCCGACCCCAAGACGGCGAAGATAGCGGGCAAGCTGGTTGGACCGGCGGCTTAACTCTCCGTAACTCAATTGCTGTTCTTCATACACTATCGCTATTGCTTCTGGAACCCGCTCAGCCTGGCGATCAAAGGCCTCGTGCACGGACTGCTCGCCTCCCCTCGGGCCGTGCGTGTCGTTCCACTCCACCACCACCTGCTGTCGCTCCGCCTCACTCAGCAAACTCACCTCCCCTACCGCCTCCTCCGCGTCCCTCACCATCGCCTCCAGCACCAACCTCAACTGCCCAGCCATCCGCCTCATGCTCGTCTCTTCATACAACTCTGTGGCATACACTACTGCCCCCTCCAGCCCACCCTTGCTCTCGCTCGCCCTTAGCGTCAGGTCGAACTTCGCCACCGTGGTTTCGCTCTCCTCCACCCTCATCTCCACTCCCGCTGCTCGCAACTCCTCTCGCGGCGTGTTCTGCAACACCACCTCCACCTCGAACAGCGGCCCTCGCTTGAAGTCGCGTTCCGGCTGCAACTGCTCGACCAGCTTCTCGAACGGCACGTCCTGGTTCGAGTAGGCTTCAAGCGTAGTCTGCCTCACTTGCCTGAGCAGTTGGCGGAAGCTTGGGTTTGCCGACAGGTCAGTGCGCAGGACCAGTTGGTTGACGAAGAACCCGATCAGAGGCTCCGTTTGCAGGCGGTTGCGGTTAGCAATGGGGGTGCCCACCGCGACATCGCGTTGGGAGGCGTATTTGCCGAGCGTGGTCTGGAAAGCGGCGAGCAGGGTCATAAACAGGGTGACACCTTCTCGACGGCTCAGCGCCTTCAACTGATGGGTCAGCTCGGCAGATAGCATGAAGCCGACCTCAGCCCCGTGATGAGATCGATGAGCGGGACGGGGATGATCCGTCGGCAGCTCTAGCAGGGGCAGTTGAGCAAGCTGATGCTTCCAGTAATCCATCTGCTGTTGCAGCACCTCGCCCGTCAGCCACTTCCTCTGCCACACGGCGAAGTCCGCATACTGCACTTCAAGCTCTGCAAGCCGGGACTGCTTCCCTTCACCATAGCTCTCATACAGCGAGGTGAACTCACTGACCATCACTCCCAGCGACCATCCGTCGCTCGCGACATGATGCTGGTTTATCACAAGCAGGTGTTCGTCATTACTCAATCTGACGAGCCTGGCTCTCCACACCGGTCCTCTCTCCAGATCAAACGACCTAACGGCTTCCTCTTGTGCTATCTCTCTTGCTCGCTGCTCCGCATCATCTGTCTCAAGATGGCTGACGTCACTGACCGGTATCGCAATCTCACTCGCCTCATCGATGACCTGCACGGGCCGCCCTTCTCTCGTCTCGAACCTCGTCCTCAGCACCTCGTGGCGCCGCGCTATCTCTTCGAGGCTCTGCCTCAGCGCCGTCTCATTCATCTCGCCTCGCAGCCTCACCCCCATCGGGATGTTGTAGGCCGCACTCTCCGGCTCAAGTTGCTGCATGAACCACAGCCTCTGCTGCGCGTATGACAACTCAAGCTCTCGTTCTCTGCTGACCGCTTCTATCGCTGGCGCATCAAGCCGCCCGCCCTCGCCCCGTTCTCGCTCCACCGCTTTCGACAGCCCTGCAACCGTCGGTGCCTCGAACAATGCCCTCAAAGGCAATTCCACCTGTAATGCTTCTCTCACCCGCGACACCACCTGCGTAGCCAGCAGCGAGTGCCCCCCTAGCTCGAAGAAGTTCTCTTCTACTCCGACTTTCTCTCGCCTTAACACCTCGGCAAATATCCCTGCTATGATCTCCTCGATTGCCGTCCGTTCCTCTTCGCCCTCCTCTGTCATCTCTACTGCTACCGCCGCTGGCAGCGCCTTGCGATCCACCTTCCCGTTCACCGTCAGCGGCATCTCTGACAGCTCCACTATCCTGCTCGGCACCATGTAGTCCGGCAGCCTTCCTTGCAGATATTTCCTCACCTCTCCGCTCTCTACTCTCCCTTCTCCTCTCCCTACCACATACGCCACTATCCGCTTCTCTCCTGCCTCATCCTCCCTGACCACCACCGCACACTGCTTCACCACTCCTCCCTTCATCACCTCCGCCTCTATCTCTCCTAGCTCGATCCTGTAACCCCTCACCTTCACCTGCTGATCTGCTCGCCCTAGATACTCTATCTCCCCTCCCTCTCCATACCTCCCCTTGTCTCCCGTTCGATACACCCTCCTGCCTGCCTCTCCTCCTCCTCCTATCCCTGTCGGCACGTACTTCTCCGCCGTCAGTCCCCCTCTCCCATAGTATCCTCTCGACAGCCCCTCTCCTCCTATGCATACCTCCCCTACCACTCCTATCCCTACCGCCTCCATCCACTCATCCAGCACATACACCTCGCTGCTCGATGTCGCCCTCCCTATGCTCGGCTCTGTTCGCTCTCCTCGCTCCACCCTGCTGTAGGTCGAATACGTCGTCGTCTCACTCGGCCCGTACAAATTGTAGACTCGCTCCACTACCCCGCTTTCATACACCCTCTCGACCAACTCCCTCCTCAGCGCCTCCCCTGCCAGATTTACCACCCTCACCGATCCTCCTATCCCTCCGGCTCTCACCAGCGCATCACACGCTGACGGCACCGTGTTTATCAACACCACCTCCCCCCTCTCGACCAGATCCCCGACCTCCACCGCGCTCTGCGCCATCACCACTCGCCCTCCCACGCACAGCACCCCAAACAACTCGAACACCGACAGGTCGAAGCAGATCGACGTCGAGGCCAGCACCCCTTCCATCAACGATCCGGCGTATACCTCCCTCTCCCAGTTGATGAACGCCACCGCGTTCTTCTGGCAGATCATCACCCCCTTGGGCCTGCCCGTCGACCCCGACGTGTAGATCAGATAGGCGAGGTTCTCTCCCACAGTAACCGAGGCCGGGTTGTCGATGCTCTGCTCACAGATCAACTCCCAGTCCCTGTCGATCATCACCACCTTCCCGCCATAGCCTCTCACGGCTTCCTGCAACCCTTCCTCTGTTATCACCGCCTCAACCCCCGCGTCCTCCATCATGTAGTCGAGCCGCTGCTCGGGGTATGCAGGATCGAGCGGCACATACGCGCCCCCGGCCTTGAGCACCCCCATCAGCGCGACGACCATCTCCACCCCCCGGTCCAGGCAGATCCCGACTCTGACTTCCGGGCCGACTCCCTGCGTGCGGAGGTGGTGCGCCAGTTGGTTCGCCCTGCTGTTGAGTTCTCCGTAGCTAAGTCGCTGCTCTTCGCAGACCACCGCTACCGCTTCTGCGGCTCGCTCGGCCTGGCGCTCGAACATAGCCTGCACGCAGCAGTCGGCAGTCTCGCCCACGGGCGCATCGTTCCACTCAAAGACGACCTGTTGCAACTCGGCTTCGCTCAGCAACGGCAGTTCCTTGACCCGCCGCCGCCCGTCGCCGACCATCCCTTCCAGCATCCTTCTCAAGTGCCCGATCAGCCGACTCATCCGAGGCTTCTCGTACAACTCCGTCGCGTACTCCAACGCCCCCTCCAGTACCCCCTCCTGCTCGCCCACTGACAGCGTCAGGTCGAACTTGGCCGTCCTCGTAGACACTGCCTCGCTTCTCATTCGCAGGTTCGTCAGCCCTCCTCCACTACCTGCTGTTGCCGCCCTGGCTCCCTGCTGATGGATCAACATCACCTGAAACATCGGCTCCCGGCTCAGGCTTCGCTCCGGCTGCAACTGCTCGACCAGCTTCTCGAACGGCACGTCCTGATGCTCATAGGCATCCAGCGTCGTCTGTCTCACGTCGGCCAGCAGTTGTTCTACGGTCGGGTTTGCTGACAGGTCCGTTCTCAGCACAAGCGTGTTGACGAAAAACCCGATCAGCGTTTCTATGCCCGAGTGATTGCGCCCGGCGATGGCCGTGCCTATCGCGACATCGTGTTGAGCAGAGTAGCGAGAGAGCAGCGACTGGAAAGCGGCGAGCAGGGTCATAAACAGGGTGACACCTTCTCGACGGCTCAGCGCCTTCAACTGATGGGTCAGCTCGGCAGATAGCATGAAGCTGACCTCAGCCCCGTGATGAGATCGATGAGCGGGACGGGGATGATCCGTCGGCAGTTCTAGCAGGGGCAGTTGGGCGAGTTGGTGTTTCCAGTAATCCATCTGCTGTTGCAGCACCTCGCCCGTCAGCCACTCCCTCTGCCACACGGCGAAGTCCGCATACTGCACTTCAAGCTCTGCAAGCCGGGACTGCTTCCCTTCACGATAGCTCTCATAAAGCGCGGTGAACTCGTTGACCATCACTCCCAGCGACCATCCGTCGCTCGCGACATGATGCTGGTTTATCACAAGCAGGTGTTCGTCATTACTCAATCTGACGAGCCTGGCTCTCCACACCGGTCCTCGCTCAAGATCAAACGACCTAACGGCTTCCTCTTGTGCTATCTCTCCTGCTCGCTGCTCCGCATCATCTGTCTCAAGATGGCTGACGTCACTGACCGGCATCGCAATCTCACTCGCCTCATCGATGACCTGCACGGGCCGCCCTTCTCTCGTCTCGAACCTCGTCCTCAGCACCTCGTGGCGCCGCGCTATCTCTTCGAGGCTCTGCCTCAGCGCCGTCTCATTCATCTCGCCTCGCAGCCTCACCCCCATCGGGATGTTGTAGGCCGCGCTCTCCGGCTCAAGTTGCTGCATGAACCACAGCCTCTGCTGTGCGTATGACAACTCAAGCTCTCGTTCTCTGCTGACTGCCTCTATCGCTGGCGCATCAAGCCGCCCGCCCTCGCCCCGTTCTCGCTCGACCGCTCTGGCCAATCCTTCCACCGTCGGTGCCTCGAACAATGCCCTCAAAGGCAACTCCACCTGTAATGCTTCTCTCACCCGCGACACCACCTGCGTAGCCAGCAGCGAGTGCCCTCCTTGCTCGAAGAAGTTCTCTTCTACTCCGATCCGCTCTACCTTTAATACCTCGGCAAAGATGTCTGCTATGATCTCCTCGACCGCTGTGCCCGGCTGCTGGCTTTCTATGCTCTCGCCTCCTGTTGTCGGCGCTGGCAGCGCCTTGCGATCTACCTTCCCGTTCACCGTCAGCGGCATCTCTGACAGCTCCACTATCCTGCTCGGCACCATGTAGTCCGGCAGCCTTCCTTGCAGATATTTCCTCACCTCTCCGCTCTCTACTCTCCCTTCTCCTCTCCCTACCACATACGCCACTATCCGCTTCTCTCCTGCCCCATCCTCCCTGACCACCACCGCGCACTGCTTCACCACTCCTCCCTTCATCACCTCCGCCTCTATCTCTCCAAGCTCTATCCTGTACCCTCTTACCTTCACCTGGTTATCCAGTCTACTGATGAACTCCAGCTCTCCTCCCTCTCTCCACCTCCCAAGATCTCCCGTTCGATACACCCGCTCTCCGACTGCCCCTCTCATCCCATTCGGCCTGAACTTCTCCGCCGTCAATTCGGCGCTTCCAAAATACCCCCGCCCCAGACTCGCACCCCCTATGCATATCTCTCCGGCCACCCCGGCACTCACCGCACCCATGTTCTCGTCGACCACATACACCTTATTGTTCGTGATCGGCCTCCCTATACTCGGCTTCCTCCCACCTGATCCGCCTGCCTCCACCCTCCCTGATGTCGCCACCACGCTGTTCTCCGTCGGCCCGTAGTTGTTCACCACCACGAACCCCTGTGATGCCCGTGGCGCGCAATGCAACTCATCTCCTCCCGTCAGCAATAACCTCAACCGCGTCTGCTCTCCCCACTCCATCCTCACCGCCTGTTCGGCTACCGGCGTCGGCATAAAACTTATCGTTATCCCCTCCTCGATCACCCACCTCTTCAACTCCTCCGGCGATAATCGCACCTCTTCTCCAGCCAGATGGATACTCGCACCCGCGCTCAGGTACGGCCACATCTCCCACCCGCAGGCGTCGAATGAAATCCCTGCCAACTGCGTCGCCCGGTCTTCTTGCGTTACCTCAAATGCCTCGTTATGCCACCACACCAGATTCAGCACCCCACCGTGACTCACCTCCACTCCTTGGGCTGCCCGGTCGAGCCTGACGTGTAGATGACATAAGCCAGATTCTGTGACGTCAACCCCACGCCGGGTGTAGTTCTGTCTTCCTGCTCAATGCGCGCCCAGTCCTTATCCAGACACAGAACGTGTGCGTCAGAGGATGAAAAACTCTCAGACAATCGCGAATGAGTAAGCAAGACGTGGGGCCGCGCGTCCGCCAGCATGAAGTTTAATCGCTGGGAAGGGTAAGCCGGGTCGAGCGGCACGTAAGCGCCCCCGGCCTTGAGCGCGCCGAGCAGCGCGATGACCAGTTCTGAGGATCGCTGGAGGCAAACGGCAACTCTAAGATCGGGTTTGACGCCGATGCGGATCAGGTGACGGGCCAGTTGGTTAGCGCGGCAGTAGAGTTCTGAATAAGTGAGGTAGAGGTGATCGGAAACAAGAGCGACGGCATCAGGACTGAGTTGAGCCTGGCGATCAAAGGCTTCGTGCACGGACTGCTCGGCTCCTGTCTTGCTGTGCGTGTCGTTCCACTCCACCATCACCTGCTGTCGCCCTGCTTGCGATAGCATCGGAAGCTCACAAAGTCGCCGTTCGGGGTGGGAAACAGCCCCTTCCAGAAGATTCAAAAGATGGCCTGCCATCCTTCGTATCGTCGCCGCCTCAAACAGATCCGTGTTGTATTCCAACGCCCCGATTAGATTCTGTCCTGAATCTATGAAATCCAAAGTGAGATCAAATTTTGCGGTCCCTGCATCTATGTTAAGACGTTCGAGGGTCAAGCCCGGCAACCGCAATTCTCGCGCTGGCTCGTTTTGGAAGGCGAAGGCGACTTGAAACAGCGGGTTGCGGCTCAAGCCTCGATCCGGGTTTAGTTCCTCTACAAGAATCTCAAACGGCAAATCCTGGCGGTCGAAAGCGGAGAGCGCCGTCTCTCTGACACGTGCGTGGAGGTCCTTAAAGCTCAACTCGCCGGAAAGCCCGGTTCTGAGGATTATAGTATTGACGAATACTCCTATGAGTCCTTCAGTTTCTGACCCGTGACGCCCTGCGACCGGATTCCCAATCAGGATGTCGGTCTCTCCTGTATAGCGATACAGAAGCGCCTTGAAGGCAGCCGCCAACAACATGAAAACGGTCCCGGCATTTTGTTGGCTGAAAGACTTCAGTTTCCGGTTCAGTTGTGGCGGGATGTGTAATGATTCCCTGGTCCCGTTATAGCTCTGCGACTCAGGGCGTGAATGGTCCAGGGGTAAATCGAGTGCCGGTCTACTACCGGCGAGCTTCTCCTTCCAGTAAGGGAGATGTAAAGCGCGCACGCTCTCTTCCACCCATGTCTTCTGCCACCGGGCATAATCTCCGTACTGGATAGGAAGCGCGGGCAGCACAGAGCTTGATCCGGCGACGAATCTATCGTAAAGAGTGGCCAGTTCCTTAGTGAAGATTCCGAGCGACCAGCCGTCGGAGACAAGATGATGGATCGTGAAAACCAGCAAGCACTCTTCCCCGGAGAACTTCAACAGTGTCATTCTAATCAGGGGGCCGCTTTCGAGATCAAAGGGTCTTCGAGCCTCGGCAACGGCCAGTTCCATTGTCATCTCGTGTGGCGCATTCCCATCAAGGCCGCTCACCTCAAAGACTGGGATGGTCAGGCTCAGGCAGCGGGCTATCACCTGTACCGGCTCGCGGTCCACGATCTTGAAGGTTGTGCGGAGGGCTTCGTGGCGGTTGACTATTTCATTCAAGCCCTGTTCGAGCGCGGCGTCATTGACCGGCCCCGTCAGGCGGAGCGCGAAATGATCATTGTAGACCGGGCTTCCCGGCTCTAACTCGTTGATGAACCAGATGCCCTGTTGGGCATAAGAGAGCGGGGCACGACTCCGATCTTCTCTCACAGGGATCTTCGGCGAGGTTGACAACCCAAGCCCCTGGCTCTGGATCAATTGCTGAAGCAGCGCTTGCTTCTTCGGTGTCAGATCAGATTTAGAGATCCGCTTCATTTCCTCTGTCCCTCACCCGCCGATAAAATGACTGTTGCCGAGCATGGCTTCGACCTCTTCGTCGGAGTAGTTGGCGACGCTTATCATAAGTTCCGCGATCCTCTGAACTCTCATCCCCTGCTCAGGCTCCCTGGTCAAAACCTCGGCCAACTCCGCCACAGTGGTCGCTTCAAAGAGTGTTCGCAGCGGCAATTCAAACTGGAAGGTTTCGCGCAGGCGCGAGATGAGTTGGGCAGCCAACAAAGAATGGCCCCCGATCTTGAAGAAGTCATCATGAATGCCTACTTCGTCCACCTCCAGCACATCCTCCCAGACGCCGACGAGGATTTGTTCGACAGGGGTTCTGGGAGGAGCGATGATTCTTTCGTCTACCAGCATGCCTTGCTCTGCCGCGGGCAACCCCTGGCGATAGATCTTTCCGTTGGGGGTTAATGGCATAGCGTCCAGCTTGACCCAGACGGCAGGAATCATGTATTCCGGGAGGTGGTTCTTCAGAAAATCCCTGACTTCGGCGATGTTGAATGAGCCGTCCAGGTCGCTGACGACGTAAGCCACCAGCCGTTGATCTCCCCGCGAATCTTCCTGCAGCAGCACTGCCGTCTGACGTATGGCGAGATGTTGTTCGAGCGTGGCTTCGATTTCTCCAAGCTCGATCCTATGGCCACGCAGCTTCACCTGTTGATCGGGTCTGCCCACAAACTCGATCTTCCCGCCGGGCAGGTAACGCGCCACGTCCCCCGTGTTATAGAGTCGCAATCCGGCCCCGCCGCTGAAGGGATCGGGAACGAATCTCTCTGCCGTCAGGCCGGGCAAATTTGCATAGCCGCGAGCCACTCCTTCACCGCCGATGTGAAGGCCTCCTGTGAGGTTGATGGGCGACGGCTCAAGCTTGCGATCCAAAATGTAAACCTGCGTGTTTCCGATGGGACGCCCTATCGTGATCTTCGGAGCATCTCTCTCTACAGGGTCTGTGAGAGACCAGACGGTTGTTTCCGTGGGGCCGTACATATTGCGCAGGTCTCCGCCCGCTGATTTTCCGAGTTCCTGCGCAAGCGGAAGGGGCAGCGCCTCGCCCCCGAGCAAGAGCTTCTCAAGGCTTGGCAGACCGCTGAACGCTTCAGGCTCGTAAGCCAGCATCCTCGCCATCGAGGGAGTGCATTGGAGATGTGTGATACCCAGCCTCTTGATCTGCGTCAGGATCGAATAGTCCTCAACAACGACCGCCTCCGTTTCATCTACCTGCCTCTTCAACTTCTCAAGGTATTGAAGGCTGTGTAGCACCGCATCGGTCTCCACGCCGAAATCTATGAGGCAGGCCAATTCGTCAACGCCGGTCGCCTTGATTCGCTCGACCATCTCCATGCAAGTGCTCAAGGTGCCCATCAAACCGCTGGTCTGAAAATACCTGTCGAAGGCGTGCGAGAGCAGCGCATCCATGTCTTCCTGTGTGAAGTTGTCCGATTCCATGTCCCTGCCAAGACTTCGCGCCAGGTTCTTGATCAATCCGTAAGAACTCTTCAGGTAAGAGCAGAAGGGTTCTCTGACCTTTGCTCGAACCTCGTCGAGGTCAGCGCCGATGAAAGTGTGGACCATCAAGGTGACGTGACCGGTTCCGGGGCCGTGACCATGCTCTCGCCATGCGTGACGATAAATCGAAATCTTGTCGGCCAACTCTTCGAGGCTCTGCCCCAGCAAGTGTGTCAAGAGACCTGCGCCGATCTCGCCAGCGATTTGAAAGGTTTCCGGTGTGCCCGCCGCTGTCACCCAGATTGGCAGTTCGCGCTGCACGGGCCGGGGAAAGATTTTCGCTTCGACTTCATTCCCTGCGCCACCCTTAAACGAGACAGACTCTCCCCGCCAGAGCTTTAGAATGATCTCCAGATTGCGGAGCATCAGTTCTTTGCGATCCGCATAACTTTGCGGGGTCAGGATGAAATCATCTGCGTGCCAACCCGAAGCGACCGAGATGCCCACCCTTCCTTTCGAGATGTTATCTACGACCGACCATTCCTCGGCAACCCGCAGCGGATGGTGTAACGGCAGCACGACGCTTCCGGCTCGAATCTTCACTCTTTGTGTGATCGCGGCGATGGCGGCTCCGGTCACGGAGGGGTTGGGGTAGAGGCCGCCGAAGGGGTGGAAGTGCCGCTCAGGAGTCCAGACCGCTGAAAAACCATGCCGGTCAGCAAATTTCGCCCCCTCAAAAAGCAGCCTGTATCTATCGTCGGCAACTTCTCGATCATCGCTTGCAAAATAAAACAGGCTGAACTCTGTCTTGCTCTCCGACCTTTCCCGATGCGGAGTCGAGTGGCGCTGAGCGTAATCATGGTCTCCCTGAATCACCAGATGAAAACCGCGCGAAAGGGTCCAAAACAGTTCCAGAACCGAGATGTCAAAAGAGATGCTCGTGACGGCCAGCCATCGGCCCTGCGACTGGCTTCCCAACTGATGGTCCATAGCCTCAAAGAAATTGACCACGTTGCGATGGGTCACCATCACGCCTTTGGGACGGCCTGTCGAGCCGGAAGTATAAATGACATACGCCAGATTCTCGGACCACATCACACTCGACGGATTTTCGGCGCTTTCCTGCTCCAGCCTGTCACGATCTGTGTCGAGACAAAAAAGGTGGCCTGTGCCGCTCGGAAGAGTCTCGATCATGCTGTGACAGGTGACGATGGCCCAAAGCCCCGAATCGCTGATCATCAGGGACAATCGCTCGCGGGGGAAGCCGGGATCGAGAGGCACATAAGCCCCGCCGGATTTTAGGATTCCGAGCAGGCCGATCATCATCTCTGCCGACCGGTCCACGCAAATACCGACGCGAGCTTCGGGTCCGACGCCAAGTTTTCTCAGGTGATGAGCCAGATGGTTGGCTCTTCGGTTCAGACAGTCATAAGTGACCTGTTCGTCTTCAAAGCTGACAGCGACAGCGTCTGGTGTTGCCATCACCTGCTCCTCGATCTGATGGTGGATGCATTGCTCTGCGGGGAAAACCATGTGCGTCCGGTTCCATTCGACCAGGAGTTGACGCCGCTCGCTTTCGCGCATCATCGGCAAATCCGATATAGGCCGGTTCGGGTCTCGCAAGGCTTGCTCGATCATGTTCTGGCTATGATCGACCATCCGCCGAATGGTCGAGGCATCAAACAGGTCTCGGTTGTATTCGAGCGCGCCGCTGACGCTCGTTTCGGTCGCGCCCAGCTTGAGCGTCAGATCAAATTGAGTCGTACCAATATTCAAGTCGAGGGATTCGACTTCGATCTCTCCAATCTTCAGCTTTGCGCCCGCCTCCCCAACCGCAAAGCGAGTGAGCGCTTCTTGACCGGGCAGGTGGGCCGACTGGTAGATCATCATGGCCCGTATCAGCGGAGGGCGGCTGGCATCGTGCGCCTGGGGCAGCTTCTGAACAAGCAGTGGAAAGGGGTAAGCTTGATGATCGAATGCCTCAAGCACGGTTGCCCGCGTCCTCGACAATATGGAGTTGAAGCTCGGCTCATCAGAAAAGTCGCCCCGCAGCGCGACGGGGTTTACAAAATAGCCGACCACCTCTGAGAATCTTGCCTGGCCTCTCCAGTTCGTGAGCGCCCCCAACAGAATGTCATCTTGCCCTGTATAACGATGAAGAAATGCCTGGAAGGCGGCGGCCAGTGAGGTGAATAATGTCGTCCCGCTCATCCGGCATAATCGAGCCAGCCCGTCAACCGATTCTCTGGATAGTTTGAAGCTCTCGCGGTCACCGGCATAGGTCTGGATAGGCGGGCGAAGCCTGTCTGCCGGAAGCTCAAGCACCGGCAGTTCTCCGCTCAGCTTCTCCTTCCAGTATCGCAACAAGCGATCACCTTCCGGGCTGGCCAGCATCTCCTCTTGCCATTGAACAAAGTCGCTGTAATCGAATGCAGGCGGGGGCAGTTCCGCGCCCGTGCCTGCGGCCTCCGCCGAGTAGAAGATGCCAAGCTCCTTAACGAGCAGGCCCAGCGACCAGAGATCAATAATCAGGTGATGCATCACCAGCAAAAGCCAGGACTCTTTACGCCTCTCATAGACGATGATTCGCAAGAGGCTGTCTTCTTCCAGGTCGAAGCTGTGGCGGGCTTCCTTCGTGATCAGATCGTTCAAATGCTCTTCGGTCCAGGTGGTAGCATCGACGCCTGAGAAGCAGGCTTGCTGGCGGGCTTTGATTCTTTGAACCGGACCCATCGAGGTTGGAATGAAATTAGTTCGCAGGGCGGGATGGCGATCAATCAGTTTTTGAAACGCCCTTTCGAGCGCGGCTATATCTAGCCCGTGACTGATCTTCCCCAGAGAGGCGAGATTGTATGCCGGAGCATCCGGCGCAAGCTTGTGAAGAAAATAGAGAGCCTGCTGCCCGCTTGAAAGCCCGAACTCTGTCGCGCCTTTCGCTACAACTGTGTCGAGGCTTGGAGGCTCGTTGAGATGCTCGGACACCAGTTTTGCAAGCTCGCTCAAGCTGGCGCTCTGGAATAACGCCGTCAGTGGCAGATGAACCCCAAGACTGTTTTCAAGGTGGTGTGTAAGATCGAGGGCCGACAGCGAATCTAACCCGTATCCTGAAGATAGGCTGATCGAGTTCGATCTCGCTCGCTTCCAGACCGAGCTTCGCCGCGAGAAAAGAGGTCAGCCATTTTTCAGCCGCTTCGACATTGCCGAGCGAAGCGTCCCAAACGGGAGTTCGGTCCCGGCTCGTTTGTATTGCGGGTTCGCGCCACTCTGCGAGAACCTTGAGCTGGCCGTCCAAAAACTGAGCGCGGCAAGTTTGGCGTCGAACCTTCCCGCTCGATGTTCGGGGCAGGCTGCCTGTCTTGATGAGGGTGATGGCGTAGGGCGGTAACTGATGATCTTCGGCCACCGACTGGCGAATGAGCGCGATGACTTCATCGAGATTCTGCTCGCGTCGGGTCTCTACCTCCTGGACAATTACCAGCCGCTCCTGTCCGTTTACCTCGATTGAGAAGGCGGCTCCGCAGTTCTGGCGTAGCACGAAAGAGTTTCGCTGGATGGTCGCTTCGACATCTTGCGGGTAGTAGTTCTGGCCCCTGATGATCATCAGGTCTTTGAGTCGGCCCGTGACAAATAGCGCGCCGTCTCTGATGAACCCCAAATCCCCTGTGCGCAGGAAAGGCCCTTGGGCGGCGTCTGCTAAATAGGCTTGAAAGGTCTGCCTGGTTTCTTGCGGGCGGTTGTAATAGCCCTTCGTGATCGACGGCCCACAAACCCATATCTCTCCAACACGATCTTGCGGGCACAGGGTCAACGAGTCCGGGTCGGCGATGACCACTTTGTTGCTTGACCCGATGCGCCCGCTGGAAACCAATGAACGGCAATCCGGCTGGCCTGCATCCATATCAACGATGCGATGGCTCTTGAGAGCCTCGGCCTGAACCGATTTGACCAGTGGCTGAGACGCTGTGCCGCCGCCCGAAACCAGGAGCGTCGCCTCCGCTAGCCCGTAACAGGGGAAGAACGATTCGCGCCTGAAGCCCGACCCCCTGAAGGCTTCCGTGAACTTATCTATAGTCTCCGGGCGGATCGGCTCAGAACCATTAAAGGCGACTGTCCAACTGCTCAAGTCCAGGCCGGAGCAGTCCTGTTCGGCGGCTTTGCGCGCGCAGAGATCATAAGCGAAATCAGGCCCGCCGCTGGTCGTGACACGGTAATGCGAGATGGCCTGTAGCCATCGCAGTGGGCGCTGCAGGAAAGCGAAAGGCGACATCAGGATGCATCTCGCGCCCAGATAAAGCGGTTGCAGCACCCCGCCGATCAAACCCATGTCGTGGTACAGAGGAAGCCAACTGAAAATGACGGATTGATCTGTCTGGTTGAAAGATTGCTGAATCAGCTTTTCGTTGCGGAGCAGGTTTTCGTGTGTGACCATCACGCCTCTGGGCGCTGTCGTTGACCCGGACGTGTACTGAAGAAATGCGAGAGTATTTCCGCTGACTGAAGGGCGCTCCCAGCCATCCGCTTGTTGTATGTCTATATCATCTGTTGCCAGCCACAGTAACGATCCAAGCTCGGGCGCATTCTCCGACAACGTTTCGATCTTGTCTAGAATCGAGCGCGTGGTCAACGCAATGCGCGCGCAGGAATCAGCGGCGATTGTTGTCAATCGTTCCATCTTGCGGTTGAAGCGGGGCGGAGGAACCGGGACCGCCACCGCGCGCGCGTAAAGGCAGCCCACGAAAGCGCTGATGTAATCCAATCCATGAGGATAGAGCACCAGTACGTTTTCACCGGCTGCCTCTACTGATTTGAGAAGGGCCGCAATTGCTCGGGCTCGCGCATCCAACTGCCCGAAGGTCAGCGTGGCCGTTTCGCTCTCCCCATCCACAAGAAACGTATAAGCCTCTTGAGCAGGGCGCTCAAGCGCCCTTTGCCCGAGAACATCTATTAAAGTTTCTTCGCTTTTCATGGTAGGAAATAACTTTCGTTAGCAACGGTCTTTCGGACACAGAGCCATTCAGTAGTTAAAGCCGACCGAGAAATAAAAGCTTCTGCCATCCGCAGGGATCAATCCGGGGCCGGGGTAACTCGTCCCGCGCCGCGTG
The DNA here is from genome assembly GCA_963726785.1 of Blastocatellia bacterium. GTDB lineage: Bacteria > Acidobacteriota > Blastocatellia > UBA7656 > UBA7656 > DATEKX01. The sequence continues at coordinate 925,824 of CAVSDJ010000009.1, read as the reverse complement.
AAATAACGCGCGTCGGCAAGATTGTTAGCACCTCCTTTTAGGACATAATGCTTTCGGAGGCGATAGCTGCCGGAAAAATCCCATACTTGATAAGCAGGGACCAAACCCTGGACCGCATCAACTGTAAACAATGTATTGGACGCATCCGTGAACTGATCGCCGACGCGGCTGTATTGCACCGTAGCCGAGAATCCCGATAGAGAGTAGGTCATCCCTGTGCGAACTATAGATTCCGGGGCAAACTCGACACGGTTGCCAAGAACGCTGCCGCCCAGATAACGAGTGTCTATCGCCGCTATGGAAGCGAAAAACATAAGCGATCCTTTGTCGCCGGGAATTCGCGCCAGTCGCAGCACATCCGCTTCAATAAAAGACTCCAGGCCGATATTGCGGCTGTCAGAGATATTCGTCCAAGTCGAAGTGGTCGCAGCTTGCGTGTCCTTGCGAGTGAGCAGTCCAAGACGGTTGCCGTACTTGAGGTAAAAACCTCCTACGTCAAAGTTCAACCAATTGCTGTGCCTTCCTCGCCAGCCGAATTCAAAGGCATATCCTTTCATGTCCTTTAAATTCTGGTCTATGATGATGGCCGGGTCCGGTCGCCAGAAATCGTTGAACAGCGTAGCCCGATAGGCCTGAGAAATATTCCCGTAGAGATTCGTGGCCTCGCTGACCTGATACGAGGCTCCGAGACCGAACATAGGAATTGTTCGAGTCCTCTTCTGCGTGCCGACTATCGGCCTTCCCGTGCCTGAGCTGTTTATGAAATCCAGGCGGAGGCCGGGAATGATGCTGAGCTTCTGCGTTATGCGGAAGATATTCTCCGCAAAGCCAGCAAAGTTTATGTTGCGGAAGTGCAGGTTTCGGTCTACCTCTGAAACGAACCAATCGAAATTCGCTTCGCGTCCGGGAAAGCCTACCCCTTGTTGCCTGATCGTCTTTCCGTTGGAATAACGGAATCCCGCCGCCAGAGAGTTCAAGCCGCCAAACGCCCTGTACTGCTTGAGCAAGCGCACCTCAAGCCCGTGATTGTGGAAGCGATCTCTGAACAAAGTTCGCGGGTCGTCGGGGTTATCAACATTCAACTCTCCGTTGGGAAGCGCGACAGGCTTGCTGTTGAAAAGAGAGTAGCGCGACCCGCGCAAACCAAAGGCATCCAGACTCAACTGCGTGGAGGAGTTAATTTCGTAATTGATCTTCAGCGCCGGAACGAGCCAGTTAAGATAAAACCAGTTACGATCCCGCACCGACGCGCGGGAGTTCTCATTGAACAATTCGTCAGTCAGCCCTCCTGCCATCTGAAGCAGGTATGCCATTTTTGTCAATTCAAACCCGATGCTGAGTCGGCGAGTCGCTGCGTACCTGACCGAGCCGAAACCCGTGTTCGCATCGAAGCCGGAGTTATCTCTCCAGCCATCGGCCTGGCGATGCTGGTAATAGCCGTTATAAGACAGCTTGTCTATAGTGCCGCCCGCTCGATTGTGCGAGTTGAACAGCCCATTCGCGCCGCCCGTCTGTTCGGTCGTAAAAGTGAATTTGCGATTGATCGGAGCTTCCTTCAAGACATAATTGACCAGTCCGCCAAACTGCGCTCCGTATTGCAGTGCGGAAGCGCCGCGCACGACTTCGATTCGCTCGACGGCATCGAGCGGAGGCGTGAAATATGCTTCCGGGTAGCCGAATATGTCGGCTGTGATGTCGTATCCATTTTGCCGCGAATGCATCTCCCACGAACGATTGGGATCGAGTCCGCGATTGGAAACACCTATCTGTAAACCGGACCCCTCGTTTTCCCAGACGTTCGTTCCGGGGACTTTGCCAAAGACCTGGCGCGTGTTTCCGGTCGCGAGGTTCGCGTTAAGCTCGCTGAGAACGAGCACTTCATTCTTTCTTTCCAGCATAGATTGCGAGACCGGAAATCTCCCCCATACGACCAAGCCCGTTGAATACATCCAGCCGTTCATCTCCGCCTAAGACAGTTATCGAGTCGCGAATCCCGCCGGGCTTTAGCGACATAGTGAACTCGTTCTTTTCGTTATCCTTCAAACTAATATCGCGGCTGTCTTCAGCAAACCCCGTCTTTGACACAGAGACGTGATAGTTGCCCGCCCTCAAGTCTGAAAAGACAAATGAACCGCTGCCATCAGTGTACTTGGTGACTATCGGTCCGTTCGGCAACATGCCCAATGTCACTTTCACAGCCTCGATGCCATCACCATGTGCATCAACGACACTCCCTCCGATTGACGATAGCGATCCCATGGACTGAGGGCGGAAGGGTGACATCGCTAAACAAAAGCAAAGCGCAGAAAATACAATAGAATTGATCATGATTCATCTCCTAGATCAGGTTGTGCGTTAGCTGGAACGCGCCGATTATTCAAAAAGGGTTCGGCTAGAGAGAGGCACCAGCGCCGTGTTATCTCTGGCTGCGAGGAATTCAGGGCGCACCTTCTCGGTGCGGGGGATGGGAACGTTGTCCACGCTGTTGTAGGTGATGAGAACAACCATTCGACTGTAAGGGCTGATGTTGTTGGCTGAACCGTGAACTATGTTTCCGTGAAAGAACAAGCTCAGCCCGGCTTCGCCTTTCGGGGCGACGATGCCGCGCCGGTCAATCAACTCGGCCATCTTGTCGAGATCAATGGAATACTTGAGATCAGCCGTCAGATTACTGATCCACGAAGGGCCGTGACGATATGCCTGATTCGCCGCCTCATCTACGCTTAGCTTATCGCGCGCAGGGACTTCGATGACTCCCTCGCAATGCGATCCCGGAACCAGGAACAGAGGCCCGTTGAATTCCGTCACTTCGTCCAGGAAAATCGCCACGCTGAGCACGCGCGGCGCGCGCATGCCATCCTCGTTGCGCCAAAAAATATAGTCCTGGTGCCACTGCCAGACGTCGCCGCCGAAAGCGGCTTTTGCGTTGATCTTGAACTGATGGACGTAGACCTCGCTTCCCAGCATTTGCCTGGCCGGTTCCACGAGCCGAGGGTCGCGGACCAGGCGGCTGAGCACGGGGTTAGTAGTGTGCGAGCCATAAACTGACCGGACTATGCCATTGGATCTTTCAAGCACTCTCCTCGGCGATTCTTCTGCGAACAACTCAGGAAGCTGGGCCTTGATCAGTCCTAATTCTTCCCGCGAAAAATAATTACGCAAACAGACGTAGCCGTCCTTCTCGTAGTCTTTCAGCAATTCCTCCCTAAAACGCATGGTAAATACCTCCTCGGCCAAGCAACGGGAGGCGCAGCCCTTCCCGGCCTTGATGCCAGTCAGTCTCTCGACTTTTTGTGCTGTTATCTGGAACAGGGCACCGTGAGGCTATGATCCGGGAATCAACCCTTCAGAACATGGGCCGGGCAGACAGAGCTATACCCTTGCGCAGACTCCTTGAAAGGGGTCTGTGGCTGCCGCGGTGCGAAAGCCGCGGCACTCTGCGCCTGAGACTGATGCCCTACCCAGGTGCCCTGTGATTTATGGATAGTCAGTCAACTGAGCGAGCGGCAGCCCGCACGGGTAGAAGAGATTGAAGATAGGCTGGTCAACAGTTTCGGCAAACGACAGAAGTACCGGGGCGTAGGTTTCCAGCTCCGTCTTTCCGTCTTCGATGCTTTCCAGCTCTGAGGTTGGGATTTCGAGCTTGTCGGCCAGTTCTTTCTGTGAAAGGCCTTTCCTTTCCCGATGCGTGCGTATCAACTTGCCGCACTGCCCTTCCACCTGTTTCGCCTGAGCGGATTTGCCTGTCTCGGCAATAAACCTGGATGTAGGGGTCTGGAGTTTTATCGCAATCAAGGCCAGTTTCGGCCCCCACTCCTCAGCCGGGGAGCTGCCCCCCTCCATCTCCAGGTACTGTTCGGCGGGAATCCCGATACGCGCCACCACATCCTCGACGGTCAGCCTCTTCCGCTCCCTTTCCTTTTTGAGTGCATCTCCTAGCTTCATGTTTCCTCCTGATAGCTTCCTTTGCGGAAGTATTTCAACAAACGGTTCCGGGTTGCTCTATGCCTTCCCTCCTGCTTCAACCGTTCTCCTCGTTTGGAACGATCAAATCGAGGTCGTCAGGGACCTTGAAGTTCAGCGTGTTCGCACAGAACTCTTCCCAGACCGGATCGACATTATTGAAGATGACATTCTCGTTAGGCCACACCGACTCGGTTACGGTAAAGTCCTGGTGAATGAAGACCACCTTGTCGTCGCCGAAGCCCTCGCCAGCATCGCCATTGCCGTTTGCCTTCTTCTCTTTCCAATTGATTCGACTCTCGCCCCACGCGGGATAGCCCCTGAGATCTCTCAGGTAGTAAGCCTTACAATACTTCTTTGGCGCGCGGACGGGCTTATCGCCATCGAAGTTGTCCTCGACTTCCCGTAGATATTTCACTACCGATACGCGCCCGGCGGCCAGGGCGATCATGTAGGGCGTTCGCCTGTCCCGCCCGACCTTGAAGATGTCGGTCCCGTTTTCGACCAGCAGTTTGACCATAGAAAGGTCCCCTTTGCCCGCCGCATAATTCAGCGGGGTCCATCCCTGATCATCCTGCTGATTTACATCGTCTCCGCTTTTGATCAAGATTTCCGCCGTGGCGCTGTCGCCGTTCTTTACTGCTTCAATCAATCCCAAGTCGCTCATTGCGATACCTCCTTAAACAGAAGACTAGATAAAAAACTTATCCCAGGGCAGTCCGACTTACCTCGACTGCCCAATACTCAGCAGAGGCACATACTCGAAGCCTCAATTTACTGTTGCCGCCTCTGCGTCCGGCTCCACCTTCATCAGGTGGCCGTTCCCTTCCAGTGTGCTGAGGTCTATGTCGGCAATGCACCTGACCTTCACATAATCGAGCGTCAGCCCGCCTTCGACGTGGACCGTGCCCGTGCCGTTTTCAAAATCAGCCTCGCTGAAATCGCAAGCATCGCGATCCAGCCTGACGCCCAGTTCGGTCCCGCCTCTGGTCTGCGTGAATTTTACGTGGACGTAATTGCGGTCAATGGCTTCCCTGAATAGCTTGACTGTCTTTTCAGGGCGCAACCCGGCTTCAACCGGATGAATACCCTCGCAAAGCTTGTCCACCAGACTCTTCTCGCGGGGCCGGTTCGGGTCGGGCGGCGGCAAGGGGGGAGGCGGATTTCTGGCCATCTCCTCCATCTTCTGCCTCAAGCTCAGGGGTCTCATGTCGGTCCAGACCTCTTTGATATAGGCAAGGCATTCGGCCTTGGGTCCGGCCTTACCCACGTCATTCCACCCAAGCGGATTATCTTTGTACTCAGGCCAAATCGAATACTGCTCCTCGTGGTTTACTACGACTTTGTATATCGTAGTATCTTCCCGATCAGGATCATGCCAGCTCATGTTGTCATCCTCCTTTAGAGTGTTGTTTGTTACCGGCTTGCGCCGGAACCGTGATTAGAGCGGATTTCTTTTGAATGTACGGTAATGCAATAGGATTCACCGCAGAGACGCAGAGGACACAGAGGCGGCGCAGAGTTTTTTTATGCATAACCTCTGCGTAATCTCTGCGTCCTCTGCGTCTCTGCGGTGAACCCTACATCCATTTGCAAACCGCTCTAATAGCAACTGCTCGACTATTGCGATAACTCCCGGCGTAGAGACGCGGGAGAATAGATGATTGTTTGTTACGGGGAAAATCCAGCGGGTTCTAGATAAGCCTTCTCACAAGGTCTGAAGCATCAGGCCGACCACCAGTTGATTGAACCTTGTCGCGTCGGGAAGCTCAGACCCTTCGGCCAGCAGGGCATAACCCAGCAGCAATTCGGCGTGCGCCTGCAGCGCGCTGTCCTCACTATTCTTATTGAAGCGCTCGTGCAGCTTGATAAAGATTTCGTGATCGGGGTTCAGCTCTAGAATCCGGCGCTGCTTCGGCCCCCCGCCCTTCCCTTTCATCAGGAGTCGCTCAAGCTGAGGACTGTAGTCCATCTCAGTCCCGACCAGGCATGCGGGCGAAGAGACCAGGCGGCTCGACAGGCGCACCTGCTTGACGTGCTCGTCAAGAGCCTTTTGCAACGACTCAAGCAGTGGCGCAACTTCTTCTTCCTTCTGCTTGAGTTCCGTCTGTCGCTTTTCCTGCTCCTCGGCGCTCCCCAGCTTGATCGTGCCCTTGCCTATGGACTTGAGCTTCTTCCCCTCGTAATCCACGAGCGACTGCACCAGCAACTCGTCTACAGGCTCGACCAGGTAAAGCACCTCGTACCCCTGCTCTCGGACGGCCTCCAGGTGTGGCGAGTTTTCAACCACGCTCCGTGACTCTCCCGTGAGATAGTAGATCTCATTTTGCCCTTCCTTCATTCGCTCGACGTAGCCTTTGAGCGTAGAAAGGTTTTCGGGGTCGTTGGAAGACTGAAAGAGCAGCAGCGAGAGGATTCGATCTTTGTTGTCATAATCGGACCCCACACCTTCCTTGAGCGCGCGACCGAACTGCGCCCAGAACTGAAGATACCTGTCCGCCTCCTTCTCCTTCAGCTCTTGCAGGGTGTCGAGAACTTTCTTGGTGAGCCACTTTCGTATCTGTGTGATGTGCCGGTCCTGCTGTAGCATTTGCCGCGAGATATTCAGAGGCAGGTCCGCAGAATCAACCACCCCTCTGATGAAACGCAGATACCTTGGCAGGAGGTCTTCACACCGCTCGACGATCATCACTCTCCTGGCGTAGAGCCGAAGCCCGCTTTCCGCCCCGTGGTAGAAGAGGTCGTCAGGCGCTTTGGAAGGGATGAAGAGCAACGCCTGATACTCGATCTTGCCCTCGGCTTTCAGAGAGATCGTCTTGAGCGGCTCGGTCCAATCGTGGGAGATGTGACGGTAGAAGTCCGCGTACTCGCTCTCCGTCAACTCACTCTGCGCGCGGCTCCAGATGGGTTTCATCGAGTTCAGCGTTCTGTCCTCGACGACAATCTCGGGCGCGGCCTCCTTCTTACTGGCGACCATCGCATCATCTTCGCGCATGAACTGGCAAAGGATCGGGTAGGCGACGAAATCGGAATAGCGTCTGACGATGCGCGAGAGGACCCACTCGTCCGTGAAGTCCTCGATGCCCTGTTCGGGATCAACGGACTTGAGGTGGAGGGTGATGGTAGTGCCGTGGCCGGAGCGTTCGGACTCTGATAATTTATATGTCCCGTCGCCTGTTGACTCCCACAGCGTCGCGGTCGCCTCTCCGGCCCTGCGAGTCACAAAAGTCAACTTGTCAGCCACCATAAACGCAGAGTAGAAGCCGACCCCGAATTGACCGATGAATTCGGCCAGCGAATGCTCTGACTGTCCCTCCTTAATCCTCTCACACAGCTCGCGAGTTCCCGACTTGGCGATGGTTCCGATATTAGTAATCACTTCCTCGCGGCTCATCCCTATCCCTGTGTCGGAAATGGAAAGGGTCCTGTTGCCTTTATCCGGCTCAAGCCGTATCTCGTAACGGTCATCTCCGGCCAGCAGTTCGGGATTGGTCAGAGCTTCGAAGCGCAACCGGTCGAGCGCGTCCGAGGCGTTGGAAATGAGTTCGCGAAGGAATATCTCCTTGTTCGTATAGAGCGAATGAATCATCAGATCGAGGAGTTGTTTGGTCTCTGCTTGAAACTGAAATTCTTGCTTCATGGCAACCATATAGTCTCACTTTCTATAATCAGTAATCAATTCAATATCCGAGATAAAGGCTGTCCTGCAATTGGCAATGACTTTGGCCTGAAGGTCAGGTCTGCGCGCTGTTTATCCGAGAGCAAGCGATGATCTTTGACAACTCGCGCGCAAGCAATCCAAGTAAAACAGTTTGACACGAACGTATGAAGAAATGATCTCCCTGCAGCATGCGCAACGCGAAGCCGGAATTTGTTTGTTCTTCCCAGGGCTGCAGCAGATGACGCGGCACTTCGCGGTCCTGTAGCCCGCCATAGACGGTGATGGGACACTCAAGAGGGAGTTCTGTTTGATAGTCATAGGTTTGAATCATCTGGAAATCGGCTCTGAGCAGAGGGATCATCAATTCCATCAACTCTGCATGCTCTAACACCTCTCTCGGCGTCCCGTCCAGTTTCTTCAGTTCCTCTATGAACTCGTCTTTCGGCAAGTCATAAGTGAGCGGGTCAACGTCCGGGATCTGCGGCGCTTGACGGCCCGAAACAAAAAGGGCTTCCGGCTCTGGCGCGTGTCGGCGGCGCAGACTCCGCGCCAGCTCGAACGCAATGACAGCTCCCATGACCATGGCCGAAGAAAGCAAACGGCGTATCCAACAAGGGATGTATCACTTCGGTAAGAGCCTCGACCAGCAGCGACAGGCTGACGAAGGGAGGCTCTTTTAACCGGGTTCCTCTCCCGGGCAGTTCGACTGGTATGACCTGAATAGTTGAAGCCAGGAGATTCGCCCAGTTGCGATACACCGACGCCGTTCCGCCAGCGTAGGGGAAACAGAATAATTTGAACTCGGCCTGCTTGCGCGCGTGACCCGTCTGGAACCAGTCATTTGTTATTTTCGTCATCATTCAATAAAACCGAAGCCGGAATCAGACAGATAGGAAACTGATTCTCTTCATCAGACTCCTGCCGACCCGCTGCGCTCGCGCTCCTGATCCCACGGGCCGGGCAAGAACGAATCAATGACTATCCCGCGCCCCTCTTTGAGCGCCAGCTCGTAGACGAGTTGGCCCACCGCCATATCAAGAACCCCCAGTCCAAACGGACTGAAGACGGCGACGCTCTGAGCGTCTTTTCTCGCAGGGGCCGTCCCCTGCGTAACGTCGGCCAGCGTGCACCTGATGAAATCTCTGTGGCCGACCTGTTGCTCGGTTAAATGGATTGATGTCTGAGCGCGGCACACGTGATCCACATCGTCAACGATGTTGTCGCACGAAAGTATAACTTCGTGCGACAGGTCTCTGAGCGAGATGTGCAGGATAACGCTGCCCTGCGCGCATTCCGAGATGTCAAAGACATAGGGCTTCGGGGCAGTCGTCGCCATGGAAACGAGCGAGGATCGGCTCAAAACGGCCCGCACATCCGGCGCTATTTCGATCTCGATTCCGGTGAACAGCTCGCGGCACTTCTGACTGAACCGCTCGGCACGCGCCGGGTCCAGGTCATAGGCGGCAACGGACAGCATGTTCGGCCATAACCCCGACAAGAAGCGCGCGATTTCAAAGTTGATCAAGCCGCACCCGATCAGGCCGAGACGCGGGGTCTGCCCTTGCGGGAATAGCGATTGCGCCGCAAGAGCCGCACTCGCAGCAGTTCGCTTCATGCTGATCACGGAACCTTCAAGGATGACCTGCGGCCTCCCCGTCTGCATCGAATTTAAGATCACGACTGCCGAAGCGCGGTCTAAGCCCATCGCCAGATTACCTGGGAAGGAGGCCACCCACTTGATTCCGGCCACCTGGTTTGCGCCGCCCAGGTAAGCAGGCAGGGCAATGATTCTATCAGGCGGGCTATCGGGAAAGCGCAGGAAAGTAGAATGGGGCAGCGAAGTCTCGCCCCGCGCGTGAGCCTCGTAAGCCATCCGCACCTTGTTGATGATCTCGCGTTCCTTGCCAGCCAGAAGCGAGATGACCTCGGACCCTTTCACAATCAGGATATCGCCGTCATGCATACTTGTGCCCTCATAGGACTTTGCCAGAAGTGCGACACGTCGCCAAAATGTTCCTTTACCCACACATCTGAATAGATGGTATCGAGGTAGCGTTCTCCTCGGTCGGGAAAGAGTGCAACGCAGACTGCCCCGTCGGGTATTTCTTCTCTTACGCGTTCGATGGCCATCAGCACGCCGCCCGACGAGCCGCCCGCCATAATCGCCTCATAACGTAAAAGCTGGCGGCAGCCGATGACACAATCTAAATCAGATACGTGGATGCATCTTTCGGCCAGTCCGGACTGGTACAATTCCGGCTGTCGAGCCGCGCCATGACCGGGCAGGAGCCGCTTTTTTGGCAGCCCTCCAAAAATGATGCTGCCCACCGCGTCAACTGCGAAGATGCGCGTCTCCAGATTGTGAACCCGCGCGTACTCGGCGCAACCTCTCAGCGTGCCGCAGGTGCTCGTAGAGCAGAACAAGTAATCAACCCTCCCGTCCAGAGCCTCTACGATCTCGTGCATCGTCTGATAGTGCGCCCTGGCGTTATAGATGTTCGAATACTGGTTGGGCCAATAACTGTTCGGGATCGAGTTGAGCAGAGCCTGCACACGGTGAATACGAGCATGCAGGAACTCTCCTGTCACGGGGTCCGGTTCGGCGACGACATCCACCTCCGCCCCGTAGGCTTCAAGAATATTGATATTCTGGCTGGTAGTCTTTGGGTCTACCACGCAGATGAACCGCAAGCCAAAATAGGCGCAGGCTTGTGCCAGCCCGATCCCCATGTTGCCAGAGGTAGATTCGATGACCGTCGCCCCAGGCTCAAGCTCACCCGTCTCCATAGCATTACTGATTATGCTGAGGGCCGCCCTGTCTTTGATGCTGCCGCCGGGGTTGAAAGCCTCCAGCTTGGCATAGAGATGGAACGGTAAATCTTCGAGAGCACGCCTTAACCTGATAAGCGGGGTATGGCCTACCGTAGACAAGATTCCTTCACTTATCATTGACTCCTCCTAGGCTCACCTGGCAGTCGTTGTCGCAACAGCAACCGTAACAGCGATAGCGCAGACGAGAAGTGAAAGGGTGGGCAACAGCCACCTGTATGGATTCGCCAGATACTTTAGAAACGGAACGAGGAATCCAATAAGCAACGATACAATCGTGATGAAAACGATTGGGTGCAAAAGACTGATGACCTGTAAAACGCTAATGGCAGCCCACAGCAATATGATAATCGCGGGCAGCGCGCTAAGGCAAAGGCCGACGAAGGGGGTCAGGCGATCCGCTCTCCGGCTCCCGCCTGAAACCGTGAATGCCAACACGGGAAGGCTGAATAAGAACGGCCACGCAAGCAAATAGGCAGCGCCGGTTATGTAGACGGTAACGAGTCCCAAAAAGACCAGATGAACTATCAAAGTGCCTGAGCTAAGGTCTTCCCAGCCCCACCGTCTGTTAAAGTACAGATAACAACTCGACGCAATCGCGACGGTTAAGGCGAAGAGGAATACTGCGTATAGCCGGTCATTGCTGATAATGCCTTCTACATCGGATTTGAAGCTCACAGCCTCTTGAGCCGCCGTCGCCGTTATCACTACGGCGATATAGCTCAGGGTAAATGTCAGGACTCCAATCGCCATTCCCTTGAGTGAAAGCCTGCCCTTGATTATTCCGTATACTGCGATTGCCGCAAAGAGAACTATGCTACAAACGGTCATTACACGAGCGAAGCTCTTCGAGTAAGAGATGACCGATTTGCCCAGAACGTCGAAATAGACGCGATCCTCTGCCCGGATCACCTCGCCGCTCAGGTTCCCGAAATGCCGCGCCAGGGCAAGAGCATATAAGCCCTGATGCTGCACGCTCCGCTCGTCTATTCTCTCCAGACTGTCATTTTCACTATGGTAGTCTTTTGTCGCGCCGACATAAGCGAAGTTCAATCCCGTGTAACCTGCCTGTTTGAAGATGGTCAGATCGGTATGATGTGACAAGTTCTCATATACGAGTGAAGCGGCTGAACTGGTGAAAGGGTGCGTGACGGCGCGTGCAAATTCCTGAATCAGCATTCCGTTGCCGTCACTGGTCTCAAACATAAAGGCCGGGCCACGGCTGCCGCGCGCTTCAAAGTTCAGTACGACGCCAACCCCACTCGCCCACCGGTGCTGCTCGATGAAAGCTGCGGCTCCTACCACGCCAAGCTCTTCTCCATCTGTAAAAAGGGCTATAACGTCCTTCTTCAAAGGCGGGCCGGAGGTTAAGGCTCGTAAAGATTCAAGGAGCGTGACAACACCTGCTCCATCATCGCTCGCTCCGTAGCTATGAGGCGCGGAATCATAATGCGCCACGAGCATAACGGCTTTGCCGTCCGGCTCCAGTCCTTCAAGCCGTGTCATTATGTTTTGTATCCTGACCACCGGCTCATTCTTTGAGAGTTTCTTCTCAACAGTCTGTACCTCCGGGGACAGATTCAGTTGTAACAGGGCATTCGCAATATAGTCGCGAACGTCATCGTGCGCGGGCGAGCCAACCGGATGAGGCGACTGAGCGATCATTTGAAGATGTTTCATGGCCCTGCCAGAAGAGAATTCCGTAGCCGGTGCATCTATCGCTAACGCATTGGGCGGATTATGTTGATGAATGACAAAATAGGAGATGATAAGAAAGAACAAGAACGTCAGGCAACATAGCAAGACCTGCTTGTTTGCCTGAAGAACGGACTGCGGTTTTGAAGCCGACAGTACGGTCGCTTGTTCTATTTCAACTTGGAGCTTCACTTATTGATACGTTCGCGCAGGTTAAGCACAGGATCGTCTGAAGACTGAGGCTTTTGCATTACTCGCCATTCATGCACCACTCCAGGATGGCCATGGCGCTGAACATCTTGTGGCGTGCTTGTCGCCAGGCCAGACTTTGCGGGCCATTCAGCACCTCGCCAGCTACGTCCTCTCCCCATACTGCGGGCAGGTCGTGAAGAAAGATTGTGTCGTCTGACTTTGAAACATGGCGCATCAGATTGGGGGTGACGCTGTAGGGCCTGAACTTCTCGCGCCAATGTGCGTCTGTATAAGGCACGCCCATAGTTTGCCAGCGGCTGGTGTAGACGGCATCAATGTTGCGCGGCAGCTTGTCTACCTCATATCGCTGTTCGACTACTGAGCCGTGCTTGCTGGCACACTGACTGGTCGTCTCAAGGACGGATTCGGGCAATCCGTAACCTTTCGGAGTCACAAAGGTAATCTTCATGCCCGGCGTGTGAGCCACGGCCCAGGCCAGCGCGCTAGCGGTATTGTTTCCTCCGCCCAGGTAGAGCACATGAATATCGGCCAGCCTTCCGAACCGCTCTTTGATGGTTGACAGATCGGCGATTGCCTGAGAGGGGTGCTCATTTTCACTCATGGCGTTGATTACCGCCATGTCGTTCTGACCGGCCAAAATCCTCATGTCACTGATCGGCTCGTTGGTCCGTATGACAAGAGCGTCCAGATAGCCGGATAGAACACGGGCCGTATCCTCAAGGGTTTCTCCGGTCACAATCTGCAGATCGTTGGGACCATAGGTAACTGTCTGTGCGCCAAGTTTGAGCGCCCCGACCGTGAACGAGGTGCGGGTCCGCGTGGAAGGTCTTCGGAAGTAAATACCGACTACCTTACCGGCGAGCGGAGGCCGTCCGTTGCTCTTGCCTGTGGCGAACGCGACGGCGCGGTCTATTAAGTGAGCCAGGTCACAGGGCTTGATGTCGGCGATGGAGAGCAAATGTTTGATTGGCATCACATTCTTTATCCTGTCTTAAAGTTTGACAATACGTCCTTGTTCGGTAAGTTGTTTGCGGGCGGCTCGACGACCCGATGGCAGGCTACCGCCATCAAAGACCACGAATTGATTGGGAATGTAGCGCCTGCCGGTGTGGCTTTTAGACCGCCTCAGTCGCAAGCGTCAGGCGCGACGCCTCGATGACTATCTTTACCTGATACTCGACCGTCCTGAGTAGAATCGCGGTTCTTACGCCATCCGAAAGAACTGAGTCGAATATTCCTACGACACCTTGAAGCGGTCCCGAGTTTATGACCACCTCTTGCCCATTGGTAAACGAACAGGCAGGCCCGTCCAGCGTGACAAATCCTTCTTTGTCTATGCGCAATTGGATGGCGGAAATGATTTCATCTCCGACTGGAAGCGGGCGCTCGCCTACCGAGACGACTCGATATACTCCCCTCGCATATCGGATCGAGTGCAGATGCGGACAAGGACAAAAACGAGCGAAGAGGTAGCCGGGAAACAACGGCTTAATAATCACGCGGCGACGCCCGTACTCCAGCTTTTCACGCTTTATCTTCGGTAAGAAGACGGGCACTCCCAGGCGGCTGATGTTGCTGGCCGCCAGGTCTTCGCGCAAGGGCTTTGTGTGAACCACATACCAGTTAGTTTGAGTCCAGAAGTCAGTCATGGCAGTCATCCGTACTGAGTATCGTTCCCACTGGCTGTCAACGTTATTCATCTGAGATATAGGATCGATTACCAAAAAGCCGGGGCGGCACAATGGTAGTTTGTTCAGGCGGCGACAGGTTTCACCCTCTCAATAATTTTCTGGAACAGAGATCACACGATTTCAGCGCAGAAAAAATTTGTAATAACAAGCACACCTCCTATGAAACCTGAAGCCGCCTCGCCAAACAACGTACAGTGAAGCCCGGCAGTTATGCACTCCGCTGCGGGTTGTTATTTTGCTGGCTCCAAATCGAATCGCTGAAATTACAGGAAAGGAAAGAAGCTCTATGTCTAGAATTCTGTGGATGCTTGTGTCTGTGATCTTCGTGTGCGGTCTGGTCGTAGGCCCGCTTACCCCTTCTTCAACTAAGCCCGATCAGCAGTCGCCCGCTGTGGTTCGCCAGGAAACATCCGTGGACTGGTGTTGTGTGGCTCGTCTTTCTTGCTGCGTCCTCCCGCCAGGTAAATGATGGTCGCTCCTACAAATCCTCAGCACGAAGAGGGCGCCCTCTTCGTTAATGAGGAGAACCAGCCAGGACGAAAGGTGCCCACTGCGAAGGGTTAGCGCCATTCCTGATAAGATCAAGTTTTGCCAGTCTAAGAGCCTTTGGTTTGGGCAACCGGTCGGCTATCAATCGGCTGTAGAACCTGCTCATCAGCCTTTGCGTCCAGTTGTCTTCCACCGGCCAAAGTGAACCGCAGACGCACCTTGCTCCGGCGAGCAGAAACGTTCGGTTCAGCCCGACAACGCCTTCAGCGCCTGCTGCCTGTCCGGTGCCGGTACGACACCCGCTCAACACAACCAGATCGGCATTCAGTTTCAGTCTTGCGATCTCGTCGCTTGTAAGAATGCCGTCCTGAGGTCCATCAGTATCCGGGAAAAGGGCTAAGGCTGAGGCTTCGCCGTCCTGTGGATCGGCAATGCCATGAGTGGCAATATGCAGGAATCGAAAGGCGGACAGTTTGCTCCTCTTGAGCTTGGCCTCGCTGGCCTCGGAGCCAATCCACGAGGTCACAGCGATACGCTTCTGCCTGGCAATCCTCGCAATGTCAATAATCTCCTTGCGCGCCGCCGGGATTCCGTCAAAGGTCGCAACAAAGGACTGGTCCCCGCTCCCTCCTACCCTGGTGTCTGTCCCGTTGACGGAAGGGTCGCCTATCAACAGCATACTTCGGCGGCGGCCATTCTGTTGCCAACGGCTTTCGATCTCCACCAGCACGGAAAGCGATGGCGCATAGGTTATGACATGCTGCTCTACCAGATACTCAGGCCCGCCAGAATGCTGGGCCTCGCTCGGGTCGCGCACGACTAATGCTTCGAATGCCAAAGTGGACAGCGCATCGGATGGAATAATAATGAGGTCGCGCCCCGCAATCATACCAGCGGCAGGCTTCACCAGAATGTTGTAGAGGTTGTGCGCAATCTGATTGATTCGCTGTGAGTCGCGCGCCTGATCCTGCGCCAGCTCCTGTTGAGCAGAAATCTGCAAGCGCCACTCTACTACGGCTTTCGAAATGGCCTTCGAGTCCTGTAGCTCGAAAAGCTGACACGCATCGAGCGTTAAAACGATCAGGAAGCTCTTTTGGATTCCGAGTTGATAGCAAAGCACGGCTGTCTTCGGACTATGCTCAAGCAGTTTCTTCCGAACCTCTTCGGCATTCAGCGGAGACAGGTGCGCCGCCCGATAAGCGTTGCCCGCAGAGTTTCGGACCTCAGCCTGTAGCTGCATGTGCTCGCCGATCAGGTGCGCGCGTTCGGCCTGCAGCCTGTACAGCTTGTCGCGCGAGGCTTCGCTCGATGCGCGAAGCAAGGCCAGTTGACCTCTCACCGAAGAAAGTCTTTCCGTCAAATCCTGGTCCCGGCTAAGAATCTGCGGGTCTACGACGCGGCCTTTGCGATCCGGCAACAACTGGTCGAGCAACGAACGGCTGCGGCTCCGTTCGGCGTAATCGAACGCCTGACGCGCGTATTCAGAGCTGGGATAGAGCGTATTCAAGGCGTGAAGATTCATTATGATTTGAGTGCAGATTGACTTCGATTGAGACAGCAATTCTTGTCTAAGGTCTTCGATGCTCTCCTTCGCCCAGGCGCTCTCTACGGTTTGCAAAGCCTTCAGACACCAGTCGAGGGCTTGCTGGTTATTGCCGATCTTCATCTCCCCGTCGGCAAGCAACTGAAGCGCGACACGCCTGGGGCCGGGGTCCTCGTCTACGGGGCTGGTTAAAGCGAATGCCTCGCGGGCGCAAACGATCATAGCCTCTATGTCATTGGCTGCGTAGTTACCCATGCTCATCAAGGTGAGGGCGGCCACTTCTTCGTCAATACAACCCACCTGTCGCGCCCTGAGTCGCATCCGGCCCGCAAGCGCCAGTCCCTCTTGCAACCGGTCCGGCACAAAGAAAAGATAAGCGCCCGCCAGAGTGTGGATAGCCCTGAGTTCGGACACGGGATCAAGGCCGCTCGACAGACGATAGCTGCTCTCGGCATACTCGATGGTTTTCTGCTTGTCGTTCAACTCAGGCGCGGCGTTCAGCGATGTGTAGAGCCTGACGAGCGTCGCCGGGCGTCCATATTTTTCGGCCTGCTCCGTAGCGCTTCTGAAATAAACCCTTGCCAGGTCCGCTCTGGACATGGAGTTATAGAGGTTGCCAAGCTCAGTCAGCACAACCGCTTCGGCTTCCTGAGCGTCCACGAGATTTTTGCTCAATTCCAGCGCGCGCTGAAACTCTGCGACCGCGCGATCAAACAAGCGGCGACGCGCGAATAGCTGCCCGCGCTCGACCGCGACCGCCCACCGCCCATATGGAAAGTCTTCCTTCTCGTCGCAGCGGCGCAGACTTTCGGCATAATATTTCTCAGCCTGGTCCCACTCTCTTCGCTGTCTGAAGAACAGACCCATCCCGAGGTTCAGCCAACAGGCAGCCCGTTTGCTGCCCGCGTCTTCGGCCCATTGAATCCCGCCCTGGTAGTAAGACTCGGCGGCGGATTGGCTCCAATCCTCTTCTTTGTCACCCCTCTGCAGCGAAAGCCAGTAGGTGCCCACCCGGTCGGCATTTGCGCCCTTGACGATCACGCTGTATTTGCCCGTAACCGGTAGACTCATCACAATCGCGGCGTTGAAGAAACCTCTGTTATCATCGCTCCATGCGATCTGGCGGCCCACCGGGTCCAGGAGCTGCAGCGATATGTCGAATTCGTAGGACTCACCTGCCAGCGTGATCGCCTCGCCCGCGCGCCCGTTAAAGACCCAGCGGTTCTCAGGCCCCTTCGCGGCCCCTCCCGGAGTTTCGTCCGAGCCGAGCAAGCGGCCTTCCAGCCGGTCACCAATGGCAATGACCGGTTCAAACGCCGAGCGTCGGTGATAATACGACCATGCTGCGACTGTCAGCAGGCCCAAAGACACGAGGCTCGCGACTGCTTTTTTCGCCCTCGTCATTACTCATGCTCCCGCACAAGCTAAGGTAAGAGACAGATACTTCGGCTTAATCAGTTTGATCGGAGATCGGAGATCTTTTCCCTGAGTTGCCTTGCAGCGATGAGGTATTCGCTGCCACTTTCAGTTATTGCGTCAAGTTCCTCAATCGCCTGCTGTGGTTGATTGCGCTTGAGGTACGCCAGAGCCAGATAGTAGTGGCTCTTTTCTATTTGCGAGCTGTCGCCGATTTCCACTGCTCGTCTGAGCGGCGCAATCGCTTCCTTGCTTCGACCGGCCAGCAGTAGCGACACTCCTTCATAGAAGCTCACCTCGCCGGGATTATCTGGCTGCATCTCACTCAGAGTTTGAAGCTGTTCGATTGCAGTATCCAAATCGTCCCGCTGATAAGCAGCCATCGCGCGGACAAAGATTTTCTCCGGCTCTCGCAGGAGGACTTTCTTTTCCGGGGCAGTGTACTCGGGCTTGGGAAGCTTGATGTCCGCCCATCGCGGGTCCGTTTCGCTGCCCCCGTTTGGCGAAAGCACCGAGGCGGTCTCTGCTGGAGGTGTTGGGTTTAAAACGACGCGCCAGACAACCAATGCGCCCACAATAATCAAGGCCACGGACACCGCAAGCGGTAGCATGTGATTGAAGGCCCAGGAAAGGACGCCGACTGAGGAACGAGGTTTGGCAACAGGATTGTCGGTTCGAGTGCGCTGAGCGTCCGTTCTGTGATTGCGAAACGCTGTCGCGACAGGCCCCATCGAGTAGACTTGATCGTGACAATACTCACACTCAATCATGTGACCGAAGAAAGTAAGCTGGTCTGACTTGTCGAGCGCGCCAAACTCGTACATGGCGATCAGCTTTCCCAATCGCGGGTTTGTGCACTTGCCCTCCATACTAAATTGGAGTTTATCACACATTGACGTAAACGGGTTACAAAAACTGAGCGGGCTTTGCTCCGCTTGCCGCTTACCATTGTAAGCCATATTCCGCAGACAGCAGATGCCGCAAGGCTTGACGACATCTGAATGTTCGCACTTTCAATTTTGATTTGGTGATGCCGAGATTGCTGCTGATTTCGGTCGGTTCAAGTCCTCCATATAACGAGGAGAGGATTTCACCACAATCAGGATGCCTCTCGCGCAGTCTCTCGATTGAATTGAGCAGGATTCCTTCCAACTCGTCGTGCTCGATTCGGTTCTCTATACGATACGTCGCGTCTCCCTCCTCAAGTTCAGAGTGCCCATGCCTGTAACGTCGCTGGTAGAGATTTCCGATCTTGTTGCGCAAGACCTGATGCGAGAAAGCAAGCAGACCTTCCACCGTGTCACATTCGCCAAGGTGTTGGTAGACGATCAGCAATGTCTCGTGGACCGTATCTTCAGCCGCTTCGGGGATCCTGTATTTGGAGAGAACCAGCAGCCTCGCTCGCAAAAATTCGAAGAGCCGGTCCTTAGAATCATCGTGCCCATGCTTGGCACGCCTCAAGAAGTCGTCGAGTTCCTGTACCAGCATCCGTCGCTTGGAGAACCAATTTTGCATTAATCCACCAGCCTCTGCCTTCGGAGCTAAACCAGTTATGTAGGATGGTTTCGATGCCATCCCGGCCCTGTTTCGTTGAGTGCTCGCTGTCCGAAACAGCCCAGGCGCGACGACAATGCACCTTAGCCAGTGGTATTCGTCTTGAATCAACTCGTCAGCAAGCAGAATTCTAGCGATCATCATTCAGGGGTTCGTGATTGTCCTATTCTCTGCGCTCGTGGCTCACAAGCGCCTCACTGTTATCACCGGAAAGCCTCACCACAATTGAGCAACGGTTCCCACTTGGCGAAGCTAGGAAGAACCGCCCGGCTCCTCCGGCGTTTAACCTCCTATCAACTACAGTTACGACTGGCTTAATCCCGCCTTCGAATACTCAAGATTTTCACGCCGGCGATGTGAGGGATCTGCCAAATCCCTGAAGATTGACGTATCTTATACCACTCTGAGCCCTTTTGGAAGAGCATGAGCAGGTTCGCGAGAGTCTAATCAGACGAGAAACGGATTCGAACTTATAAACTTGCCAGGCTACTCAATCATTGGCCGGATTGCTTTAGCTAGAATGATTGAAGGATTTCTTCCATCTACTACGCCCTCATCCTCAACTGTCCAAATGGCCGATAGAACGGCTTGAGCAAATCCCCACTCTAATGCCCGTTTGAAGTCTAGCTTCAACCTCTTTTCATAAAGCCTCAGTCTTCCCCTGACTGCCTGTGCGGAAGCAAATATCTCTGGCTTTTCACATGGATTCCGAAGACTTGCTCCGATTTCATACTCGATCTCCCCAACAACACCTTTCGGGTCTATCGCTACCCAGCCCCGTTCGTTATCAAACAGAATGTTGTAGTGCTGAAGATCGCCATGCAAGAGTCTGATGCCTTGTTGTGATGTACAAAGCTCAGAGTACAGGTATTGACCTTGCTCGACGAGTCCTCTTGTAATCTGTTTATCCCCGCTTGCCAGGTAACGCTGAAACCCCTTTCCCCAATCTCCTACAGTAACAAACTTCTCCGACGATTTGCTTGAATACGACATCTGCTGAATTATCTCCGATATAATTTCCGTCGCTTCCTCGTCTCTACCATCCAAGGTTATAGCAGCAAGCGGAATCCCCGGATTCAACCTTTCAAGCAATACCGCGCCTTCAATGTATTCATAAACCCGTACCGTTCCTCTGTTGTCGAAGGCGTCCAACACCTCACCGCATCGCCACTCATCTCCCGGATAGCGCAGCACCTTCAGTACGACAGAGTGATTGCCGCGAGTGCCAAAGGCTAGAAAGGAACTTTGTGTCTCCAGAGTATCCTGGACAATAACATTCCAGTCTCGAATCCTTTCCTCGACTCTTTGCATTAGTTGTGTGCTGCTCATTGATGAAATTATACGCGACCCTTGCATAATCTGACGCCCTGCTAAGATCAGGCAAACGCCGGTTCTATTCGCTCATCGACATTTGACTATTTACCTGGCGAATGGAGGCTGATTGCGCGATACGGCGAGATCACGGATGGCAGCGCAGACTTGTGCCTCGACCGTCGCCTCGTCCTGGTCTATGTTAGCGAAGAGTCGGAGCACGTTTGGCCAGTCCAGCCGCCGGTAGAAACTGAGCATCGCGTCGGGGTCGAAGCCGAACTCATCATCTATCGGGTAGATCAACCCGCGCGCGACGAACTCGTGGAGGTCAGCAGGCCCGTGGTCTAGACCTGACACGTAGCCACCCGGACGCCCCGCAGTTACCGCATCGACAAGCACGCTTGAGTTGCCAGCGAGGACGATGTCCGACTCCTCTATGTCGCCAAACACTGTGACGCCATGGCTCCGACGCAGCCGAAGTTCGTTGCGCGACGCGATCCATTCATCAAGCCCCGCCCAGAGGTTCTTCGGATGCGGGCGCACGAGTATGCGCGATACACGCGGATTGCCGAGAAGACGCTCGACGCATGGCGCACAGATGTTCCTCATTCACGTCCTTGCAAAGGAATATCCCGACGGTCAAACGTTCAGGGAGCGGCTCCGTGGGCATCGGCGCGTAATGTTGCCGCCGACCGTGAACCAGAACGCGATCCATCCGGCAGCCCTCCTCAATGTACGTCTGCCGCGCGGCCTCGCAATGCACCACCGCCAGATCATAGCTGAGTCGCGCGACGGGTCGTACTGGCATGCCGTGCGTGATGAGCACGACGGGAACGCCACACTTTCGGGCCGCCAGGTTGAACGCGATGCCGTGCGGGTTGCTGTGGTTCGACATCAATGCGAGACGGAAGCGCCCGCTCTGGAAGATGCCGAGATAGCGCGAGTAATATCCAATGAGATCGGCCACGCGGAGCACTTTGAAGAAATGATACCGACGGTGCAGCCTGCGCGTGAGGCTGAGAATACGTGGCCAGTTTGAACCGAGGCTCCGGGCCAGTGCAAGAAGAGCCGCAGCATCAGGACGCCAGCGGAACTTCAACTCGCTCCAACCCAGCTCCGATAGCAATAGCGGCATCGTCTCAATTGCCTGGCGCTCGTTGTTGAGGCGGGCAATCCAGACAGCGCCGTCCCGGCGGTCACCTGCACGTATTTCGAGAAATCTCACCAACCCGCCGAGCAGAGCAGTCACGGCAGGTGCCGAGGTCCCACGCTTCCGTTCGACCCATGCCGACCCGACCCGCAAACTGCGATGTTGCGAAATGACATAGCGGGCGATCCCCTCAATTACCTCGGCCTCGTCGCACCGTAGGAGGCTCTTGATGCCGCGATAGAGCAGCCAGTCGCGGCCTCCGTTCGCTCGCGTGTCGCCTTCGTTTCGCGCGTCTTCGTTTCGCACGTCTTCGTCTCGCGTAGTGTTCGCAAGGTTCATCGGCCCGCTTCCACTCTTAGCTTTCTCGTCTCTCATTTGCGTGCGCGTCACCTCCCTTCTCGAAGTCCCCTGAGGAGGTTGGCAATCGTGGACTCATGGATTCGTCTCCGGCAAGCGAGATCGCTGTTCGCGTTGTGAGGTGCCAGTAAACAATTCTCCATGCCGCGAAGCGGACTGTCGGCGGGCAGCGGTTCGACCTCAAATACGTCGAGCGCGGCCCCGGCAATCCGGCCCTCGTTGAGCGCACAGGCGAGCGCGGGCTCGTCAACCACGGGGCCGCGCGCCGTGTTGATGAGGTAAGCCCCACACTGCATGACCGCTAGTTCGTCACCGCTTATCAGATGAAAGGAGGTTGGGTTGAGATCGCAGTGCAGCGAGACGAAGTCGGACTCTTCAAGCAATGCGAGTAGCGGCACAATGCGCAGATCGGTTTCTGCAATGAACGACGCGGGCACAGGCACTGGATCGGTGCCGAGCACACGCATCCCGAACGCCCGCGCGCGGCGCACCACAGCCTTACCTATGTGCCCGACTCCGACCACACCAAGCGTGCATTCTTTCAGCGAGACGGCGTCAGGCTTTGTCCATAAGCCGTTGCGGACATCCCTGTCCATGCACGGAAGCCTGCGCGCAAAGCATAGGACGTAGCCGAGCACTGTGTCTGCCACGGGATCAGTAAAGGCATCGGGCGTGTTGCACACAACAATACCCAGTTCCTCCGCCGCGAGTGTATCTATGGAGTCAATGCCGGTGCCCCATTTCGAGATCACTTTGAGCCGGGATGCCGCGCGCAAGACCCGCTTTGAAAACTGGTCGTCGCCGCAGATCACGCCGTCGAGCGTCCCGACTACGGGCAGGAGTTCTTCCTCGCTCAACCGCTCGCGCACTTGCGCGCGGATGATCTCCACGCCTGCGGCCTCCAGAAGTGGACGGAACTCTTCGAGGGCCGGAAGCAGGTAGGGCGCGCTGACGAGGACCCGCCACTTCATATGCGCGCCTCCGCACGGATGACCGGCTCTCCGTATCGGAGTAGGAGCGGGTCATCCTTCATTAGTGTTTCGACGAGGCGCAGGTCGTCCGGCGTATCCACCGCATGAGTGTCCGCCTCAGTCTCCACCAGCCGCACGCGCAAACCGTGCTCGACGGCGCGGAGCATGTCGACTGACTCTGCTCGTTCGAGAGGTGTCTGCGGCAGACGCGCGAACTCGCGCAGGAAGTCACGCCGGAATGGGATTACACACACCTGCTTGAATACAGGCGGGCGCTCGGCGCTTGCGAAGTCAACCGCAGGAATGGGTGACCGCGAAAAGTAGAGAGCGTCTCCGTGGACATTCATCACGACCTTGATGGTGTTGCGGTCAACATACTCATCGTGACTAACAATTCGTCGCACCAGGTTCACACACTCCACGGACGTGTCTCGCAACATGGGAGTCACGGCAGCCATGATCATGTCCGGGGTAATCATGGGCTCGTCTCCTTGAATCATCACGATGATGTCAGATGCAAGGCGTTCGGCGGCCTCGGCGACGCGGTCGCTGGCGCGCTCGTGTGAAGCCGATGTCATGATGACAGCGCCGCCGAACCTTTCTACGAGCGTTCGGATTTCTTCGTCGCACGTCGCGACGTAAACCGCGTCAATATGACCACACATAGCGGCGCGGCGAACGACATGCTCTATCATAGTTCGCCCGTGAAGGGAGGCGAGCGGCTTGCCCGGAAAACGAGACGAACCCATGCGCGCAGGAATCACTGCGACTATCCTGGTCATGTCACTCCTTATCGTTTTCGTAACGAGTGCATAGTGGGTTGCGCTGAGTGCCCTCCATCACGCGCAAAGGGAGAGGACTAATGGAAATCTATCATGGCAACTTGCGTATGCGCTAATGGTTCTCTTCCTCGCTCTCTGACGCATCGCATCGTCAAGTAGCATGTGGCGCAAGCCGGATTTGCGCTCTTGAGCCTGATCGCGCTATAAGACTTGACTGTATCTGACAGGAGTTTAAGGACGTGTTGAAATAGGAGGCACAAATGGATTTCGTAACTTTAGAAAAGAGCGATGGGATTGCTGTCCTCTCGATTCGCCGTGGAAACGTGAATGCTCTGAATGGTATCGTTGTTCATCAATTGCGAGAGCATCTCAAAGCCCTGGAAATGGACCGGGAGACAAGAGCCATAATCTTAACAGGCAGCGGCAAGTTCTTTTCGTTCGGATTCGATGTTCCCGAATTCTTGACCTTTACCAAGGAGCAATTTACAGAGTTCGTGATTAATTTTACAGATTTGTATAAATCAATCTTTCTTTCCCCTAAGCCGATTGTAGCTGCACTCAACGGCCATACGATTGCGGGCGGCTGCATGTTGGCCTTGGCCTGCGACTACCGAGTCATGGTCAGCGAGAAGGCCAAGATATCACTTAATGAGATAAGTTTCAGTTCATCCCTGTTCGCTGGCAGCACTGAGATATTGCGCTTCTGGGTAGGCAGTGCTAACGCTACTACCATACTGTATTCCGGGGCTATGTATCCGGCTGACGAGGCGAAGCGTTTAGGTCTGGTGCATGAAATAACAAAGTTAGAGGATTATATGAGCGAGGCTAGAAAAA
The DNA here is from genome assembly GCA_963726785.1 of Blastocatellia bacterium. Lineage (GTDB taxonomy): Bacteria > Acidobacteriota > Blastocatellia > UBA7656 > UBA7656 > DATEKX01. Next base: position 901,365 of record CAVSDJ010000009.1, on the reverse strand, counting down.
CCGCTATGGTCCTGGCATCGAAAGACCCTTCGGCCTTTGCCAGTATAAAATCCCTTCTTCGCAAATATGTGGCCGACGAGATACTAAGTCGAGAAAGGGAATCCATTAAGGAATTCGTTGACATCTGGTATTCGGAATCTACACGAGCGAGCCTACGCAATATAAAGATCCATTAGTCGCAGTCGAGAGTGTAAGATCTTTTGTGTAAACGGTCATATGCTTGATGCGAATCACGAAAAGAAGGGTGTGATGTGATGTCATTTTCAAAACCCCGTCGCAGGTTTATCTTAAATATCGGCTCGCTTGCTGCCGCGTCTGTTTTACCGGCGCATAAACTCGCAAGTGTGTTTGAACCGTCGTTGTATCCGCCAGTTGATCTCTCTTATTTTGATAAGCCGATTACGCCCGCGCCACCCGCAATTCGCTTTGGCTACGCCGCAATCACCTGGGGCGGAAACGATATGCAGGCAATTAATGACATAAGCGAAGTCGGGTATCGCGGCATACAACTACGCGCAAGCGCGTTCAAAAAATTTGGCGAAGACCCGAAGGAGCTTAGAGGTATTCTGAGAGAACACGACTTGCAATTTACTGCTCTATCGGGCGGCGGCCCTCGCGGCGATAGTTACAATGAGGCGGAAGAGGTCGCAACGCAGGTCAAGCAGGCGGCCTTCCTGCGCGACGCAGGCGGTCTCTATCTTCAGATGACCGATTCCGCACGACCAAAAGGCCGCAAGCCTTCGGGCGAAGACTTCAAAAAGCTGGGTCGATTGCTGACCGAAGTCGGAAAGCGCACGACGGATTCAGGCATCAAGTTGGGTTATCACAATCACATGGATAGTCTGGGCGAATCGCCCGATGAAGTTGATGCAATAATGGATCGGTCAGACCCTCGCTACGTCAAGTTGCTGCTTGATGTAGCTCACTACGCGCAAGGCGGCGGCGACCCCGCGAAAGCGATAAGAAAGTATCGAGACAGACTGCTGTTCCTGCACATAAAAGACGTAGAGAGTCCTGGGCCGGAACAATCGTCAAAGGCTTATCGCTTCGTCGAGCTTGGCCGGGGCAGAGTTGATTTGCCTGCGGTCTTTTTTGCGCTCAAGGAGATCAAGTTTCGCGGCTGGGCCATAGTTGAACTCGACGAAGTGCCCGATAAATCAAGAACGCCAAAAGAGTCGGCTATTATCAGCAAAAAATATCTCGAAGAAAAGCTCGCAATGAAGATTTGAGATTATGGCAAAATTCAAACTGTCAGTCATAACGGATGAAATCACGAACGACTTCGGCCACGCTCTGGAAGTTGCCTCGAAAGAGTTTCGCCTGAGCTTTGTTGAAATCAGAGAGCTATGGGGCAAAAACATCATGGCTCTTGACCGAAAGCAGATAGCCGAGGCGCGACAGTTGTTAGAGCGTTATCGCTTGCGAGTCTCTGCAATCGCATCGCCGATTTTCAAAGTTGACTGGCCGGGCGCTCCGACTTCTAAATATAGTCCGAAGCGCGACCAGTTCGGCGCAAGCTACACGTTCGATCAGCAGGACGAACTGCTTGAACGAGGGTTCGAGCTTGCGCGCGTCTTCAACACAACTAACATACGCATATTCGATTTCTGGCGACTGGACGATCAAATGCCGTATCGCGCAGCGATAGATAAAAAACTGATGGAAGCGGCAACAAAAGCCGAAAAACGCGGCATCACGCTGATTCTGGAAAACGAGCACGCCTGTAATACTGCGACAGGCGCAGAAGCCGCGCGAACGTTGAAGGCGGTCAGGTCGCCGCGCTTCAAGCTCAATTGGGATGCCGGAAATGCAGCCGCGCGTGGCGAGACTCCGTTCCCCGACGGCTACGCGCTCTTGCCGAAAAGTCGCATCGGTTATATGCACTGCAAAGATATAATTCGCAAACCCGACGGCACAACTGAATGGATGGCGATGGGGCGCGGCATTATAGATTATGTCGGGCAGTTTCGCGCTCTGAAGAAAGACGGATACGACGGAGTGTTGAGCCTTGAAACGCACTGGCGCGGCGCTGGCACGCCGGAAGAATCTACGCGGCAGAGTATGGTTGGGATGAAAGAGCTTCTGCGACGCGCAGGAGCAAGTTAACAGGAGCGAGTTAAAGCGCGCATAAAATGGAGGATGATTATGACAACGAATCGTAATTCACGGCGAGATTTCGTGAAGACCTCAATTGCAGGCGCTGCTGGGATCGCGATCAGTTCGCGCGCATCCAGTTACGCAAGAATTCTTGGAGCCAATGACCGCGTGAGAGTCGCATTCGTCGGCCCCGGCGACCGCGCGCGTGACGCGCTGATTCCGGCGTTCTTACAGCTTGCTGGCGAATTGAATTTCGAGCCGGTGGCCGTTTGCGATATCTGGAATAAAAGACGCGAAGAAGGAGCCGACTTTGTCGCTCAGAAAGCAGACGAATTGAAGGTCCCGCTCGGCAGTGAACAGATGGCTAAAGCTCGCAACACGGACGAGCTTTATTCGATGAAAAATATTGATGCGGTCATCATTGCGACGGCAGACTTCCAACACGCTTATCACTGCATGGAAGGCGTTCGCGCGGGCAAAGACGTTTATGTCGAAAAGCCATTCGCTAATACGATGAGTGACGCTCGCGCGGCTCTCAAACTTGTGTCGGCTTCCAAAAAGATTGTGCAGGTCGGCACGCAAAGACGCTCTACGCCAAGTTATATGCGCGCGAACGAATTCATAAGGTCGGGCAAGTTCGGCGACATAGTTATGGCCGAAATGACCTGGAACGTGAATCAGCCGGGCCGCTGGCGAAGGCCGTCTCTTGTTCCAATGCTCAAAGAGCAAGACACTGACTGGAAACGTTTTCTCATCAACCGTCCATACGAACCGTTCGACGCGAGAAAGCATCTTGAGTTCCGATTGTTCTGGCCGTATTCGTCAGGGATACCAGATCAGTGGATGGTGCATCAGATAGACACCGTGCACTGGTTCACAGGTTTCAATCATCCGACGAGCGTTGTCGCAAGCGGCGGCATTTACCTATGGCGCGACGGGCGCAAAAATTTTGACACGATGACAGCGGTCTTCGATTACGGCAATGCGGCCAAAGGCGGCAAGGGATTTCAGGTAGTCTATTCATCGCGTCAGACAAACAGCGCGGGCGGCACGAAAGAGATTTACTATTCGAACGGCGGCAGCCTCAATCTAGATACTAACAAGATCGGTCCCGATGGCGGGCTTGAAGAAACGTATGCAAAGCCGATGGGCAAAGAGCCGTTCCTGCTGCCAGAGGCTTCACTGGTAGAAGAGACTGTAAAAGCCGAAACCGCAGCCAACACCGGAGTTGACAGTGCGACGCTTGAGCACATGCGCAACTGGATGGAGTGCGTGCGCTCACGCAAAGCGCCCAATGCTGATATTCACGCGGCATACAATCATTCAGTCGCTCTCTCGATGACAATTGCGGCATTGCAGACGGGCAAGCGCGTCACCTTCGATGAAGCGAAGCAGGACGTTGTGACGAACTAGACTGAACGGAGTAAGTCATGCCGAGTCCATCAGGCGGGCGCTTGCTCGCACTGCTAGGTATTGTTCTGATTTGCTGGTTTACTGCTGCGTCTCAAACGAAGCCGTCGGAAGCGGGCGTGCGGGTTGTTGCTAATGAATCGGCTCGCCGCGTTGATGTATTCGTAGACGGCAAACCTTTCACATCTTACATCTGGCCCGACACGATCAAGAAACCTGTGCTGAATCCGTTGCGCACGGCATCAGGCACAATTGTTACTCGCGGTTATCCGATTGAATCGCGACCGGGCGAAAGAGTTGATCATCCGCATCACGTTGGTTTGTGGTTCAACTACGGCGATGTGAACGGGCTGGATTTCTGGAACAACTCTGATGATATCAAGCAAGCTGCCCGTAATAAATATGGCACGATACGCCATAGCAAGATCAAACGCGTCGCAAGCGGCAAAGTTCGCGGAGAGCTTGAAGTCGAAATGGATTGGCTCACACCTGCAGGCAAACCTATCTTAAAGGAAGAGTCTACGTTCATATTTCAGGCCAGCCCAAATCAGCGTGTGATAGATAGAATCACAAAGCTTACGGCGCTCGACGAGCGCGTAGTTTTCAATGACAACAAGGAAGGCGTGCTCGGCCTGCGCGTCGCTCGGCAATTAGAGCAGCCATCGGATAAGCCTGAAGTCTTCACTGATGCAAACGGCAAAGCGACATCAGTCCCGAAGCTGGATAACACAGGCGTCACGGGCCGTTACCAGAGCAGCGAAGGTTTGTCTGGCGATGACGTGTGGGGGACGCGCGGCAGGTGGGCGATGCTTACGGGCCGTGTAGGTCAGGAAGATATAACGATTGCGATACTCGATCATCCGGGCAATCCGGGTTATCCCACCTACTGGCATGCGCGCGGTTACGGATTGTTCGCGGCCAATCCGCTTGGTCAAAAGGTCTTCAGCAACGGAAAACAAAAGTTGAATTTCACCCTGCAACCGAACAACTCGGCGATCTTTCGTTATCGCATCTTGATTCTATCCGGCAATACCTCACGTGATGATGTTGAATCGCAATATCAGCGTTTCGTTGGCGAGGTGAAATAGGAGTTTATAGGCTTGAATACATGACTAGCATAACTACACCGGCAGTAATCGGGCGTGGAGCTGCGGATCTCTCGCTCTCTCTCGAAGAGATGCAGGCCATCATTGAAGCGGCGCTTGGCGACGTAGGTTCCGGCGCTCATGTGCTGGCAATCATCCCCGACAAGACGCGCGACGACAACACGGATCTGCTCTTCCCTTTTGCCGCCGAAGCTCTGGCCTCGCGCGGCGTGGCCCGGTTTGACGCGCTGGTCGCCCAAGGCACACATCAACCGATGACCGAAGAGGAGAAACGGTTGAAGACGGGCGCAGGCCGCGCGGCGTTGCCGGGATTGGGAAGAATCTACGATCACAAGTGGGACAAGGCGGAAGAGCTTGTCACAATAGGCGAATTGAGTTCTGAAAGAGTGCGCGAATTGACCGACGGTTTGATAGACCGCTCCATTCTTCTGCGGGTCAATCGGCTGCTCGCGCCGGGGCTTTACGATACAGTGCTGGTCTTTGGCGCTACTGTGCCGCATGAGGTGGCAGGATTTTCAGGTGGCGCGAAATATTTCTTCCCCGGCATCGGCGGGCCTGAGTTGACGCACGTGACGCACTGGCTCGGCGCTCTGGCAACCATAGAGAATATTATAGGCCGCGTTGAAACGCCTACGCGTCGTATGATCGAAGCCGCCGCTGAATTCATTTCGGCGCGAGTTATTTCTTTCAACTCCGTCGTCACGCGCGACGATGATGGCCAGATTCGCACGCACGCACTTTTCGCGGGCGACGTTCGTGAAGCTTTGCGTCAGGCAGCCGAAGTCAGTCGCAAGGTTCACATCAAGTACACAGGACGCAAGTATTCGCGTGTTGTTGCGTTGCTAGACGAGCATTACGATGAAATGTGGGTTGGCGGCAAGGCGAGCTATAAACTGGGAGGAGTTATAGAAGATGGCGGAGAGTTATTAATCTATGCGCCTCATCTGCGCTCGATTTCCGAAACACACGGGCGGTTGATAGAGCGCTTCGGTTATGCGCCGCTTGAGGTTGTTGCTGAGATGGTGACCAGTTCAGCGGAATTGACGGCAAACCTGTGTGTTGCCGCTCACCTTGCGCACGTTTCTTACGCCAGCCGCAAAGATGACCGGGGACGCATAGTGCCGCGCTACCGTATCACTCTCGCTTCATCAATTGATGAAGAAACCTGCAAGCGTGTGAATCTGGCATATTTGGACTATAGACAATTCCGGCGTGAACATTACGAAGACGACCCGGATACGCTGATCGTAGAGCGCGCAGGCCGAGACTTATACAGGGCATCCATATAACCGCGATATTGTCCTATCGCTGGAGCGATATTCTTGCAATCTATAATTATCTGACCTCTATCTCTTACGCCGAGCCGGGCACGACGGATTGCTCGTGCCTTGCGCGTCCGAAGCAACTCGCGCGACCTTACAATCTATTTAATTGGATGATCCTCTCGCGCACCTTTCTGGCATAATCATTCGCTTCGTGCGTCGCATAGCCAGCACCAAGAAAGGCGTCCCTGATCTGTTTGTCTGAAAGTCGAGCCAGCCATTGCCCGATCCACCTGGCGTGAGCGCGCGGGATGTCATCGGCGACTTTCCCCATCCGCGTGCGTTTGATGTAATAAGGGACCGCCACCGCGTACAGGAGCGGCGGGCGGCTGTGCAGTACCAGGTTAACGCTCGTAGGTGTGACCTCATCAACGAACTCGGACTCAAGATAGTCTTCCAGGTCTCCCTTCGACCGGCTTCCGTCGCCGCCTGTCTTGCCGAAGGTGGCACCGAGGTCTTTGACGGCATACCGCAGCTCTTGCCCCCGCAGATTATAAATCGCGTTGTTACTATTTTTTAAATCCCAATTATTCATGAGCGCCATCATCACCCGCAGACCGTTGAACTCTTTGGTGCCAACAAATGGATTATCGAACCAACTCCAATCATCTATATTCTTAACGTTCTTTTCCATTCGCTCCAATCTTGCTCCATGTACCGTGCCGTTGGTCGAAACGTAGTTCTGACCGCGGCTCAGCTTCGGCAGCCCTACGACACGTAATTGGGGCAGGTAGTAAGTCACGTCGGCGAAGTAACCTACAGCCGACAATAAGCGAGTGGCCACCGTCTCCGGCTTCGCCTCATTGCCGAGCTTTACTTTCCAACGCACGCCTTGCCCATCTGTGACCACAAACTTAGGGCTTCCCCCGTCAAGATCTTCCTTGATGAATTTGAACGGAGCTTTAGGCTGGCCCGCTCGGCCTCCTGAGCCGTAAAACAGGTTACGTGTTTTAATATCGTGCGGCGGCTGCCATAAAGCGATCGGAATCTTGACGGTTTGCTTTTTCTCACCTCGCGATACGTTTCCCGGCTTATCAGCAAGAGCAAATGCTGGAAGGAGAATAATAATTGATGTTAAGGCTAGAATTTTTCTTCGCATCAGAAGCCTCCTCCATAGATGGTTACTTTTGGGGAAGTTCATGAGGCAACAGCTATGCCGCGCTACCGTATCACTCTCGCTTCATCAATTGATGAAGAAACCTGCAAGCGTGTGAATCTGGCATATTTGGACTATAGACAATTCCGGCGTGAACATTACGAAGACGACCCGGATACGCTGATCGTAGAGCGCGCAGGCCGAGACTTATACAGGGCATCCATATAATCGACTCACCTGCTGCCAAAATAGGAGATGTTGTGAAAGAAAAGGTTTCGTCGCTTTGGAAAGAGTGATCACAAATATGTTGTGATAAATCTTACAAAAATTATCTTGACTGAAAAAGAAAACGGGATATAATGCCCTTGTCAATGCGTCCTTGAGATCAATACAACTACTGTTCCGAAATACGATAATACGCAGCCTCACCTCACCGTCATAACCCTACTATCTCGACTAGGAGGGTTTAATGCTCACAAACAGCCATTACAGGAAGATCGACCTCCTGAGCAGATCTCCTGAATCTCGCTTTCGTTGCGTTTTCGTTTGGCACTGCCTGGCGGGGCCGTACGTCACGCTTTCTTTCAACCAGAGTGAAGAGGAGAAGAACATGAACAAACAAGGAAATAGACTACTCGTCATCGGATTCGCATCGGTTATGGGGCTGCTATTTGCCGCCGCACCCATCAAGGCGCAGGCACCCGCACCCCCGCCGACCATTACTAACACCTATGCGGCGAAGTTCATCTGCGGCGTGCAGCAGGATGCCAACATCAACTCGGCACCTGATGCTCAGCCGGGACGCTACGCCTCAAAGATCAACGTCCATAACAACTCGGCGGTTGACATCTCGTTTCGCAAGAAAGTAATACCGCTCAGGGGCGGGCAGATACCGACCGAACCCGTTTTCAAGAAGATCGAGGGGCTGAAGCCGGATTATGCGATGGAAGTCGTTTGTCGGGACATTTATGGCCACCTCGGCATCATACTTTCGCCCACTCAGCCGCCGCCTTACATAGAGGGGTTCGTGATTTTGGAAGTGTTTTTTCCAACACCGCTGCCTTCTGGTATTCCAGACGATCCGCTCGACGTAGAAGGCATTTACACATACTTCGGTCCACCCTTTACCCAGGGCGTCAGCATTGATGTCACGGTTTTTCCTGCGAAGAGAAACAGAGGTCCTCTGCTGCCGTAATCGCTCTCTTCGTGCTGATAAGCTGCTGCGGTCGCGACCGCAGCAGCTTAAAACATAACTGCACTTCAAAATAAGATGTTGTAGGCTTGCGACCGAATAAGATGGTTCGCTAACCGATTCGGCCCGGGCCTAAGATAACAGCGCTGTAGGCGACCGCCACTTTTGTGCCCCTGTTCGCATACAAATGCTTTTGATCGCCACGAAATACCACAACATCGCCGGGCTTAAGCTCGTATTTCTCCCCAGAGACGACAAGTTCCACCTCGCCAGACTCACAGGCAAGATACTCCCTCGTCCCCCTCAGGTGTGGCGTCCCGGTCATCTGCGAATCAGGCGCGAGTTCCATCCGGTCGAGTTCAAGCCCCTGCAAATAGTCCGGTAAGAGTTTCCGAATCAAAACGCCTCCGCGTCGCTGCTTCGCAATCGCATCTGCCGGATAAAACTTGGCCACTGCTTTCGGCGGGCTGATCAGTTCTTCGACCGGGACTTGAAGGGCTGCGGCGACCTTCGTAAGCACCGCCACCGTAGGGTTAGCCGTTCCCGACTCCAAATTGGACCACGTGGGCCTGGGCACGCCCGACATCCGCGAGAGTTGTTCCTGACTCAGGTTACGGCTTTGCCGCAGTTGCTTGACGTTCTGAGCGATGTATCTTGCTATCGCATCCTGCATTCTATCTTATTAGCATTCCGCTAATAGATTGTCAATTATGACGACATATCAGCAAACGATTCGTATGATGTTAGTGTGAGAATAAGGAGGTAATTGATTATGCTTAACTTCAACGGGAAATCGGTACTCATCACTGGCGGAAGTCGCGGGTTGGGACATGCCCTCGCGCTTTGCCTCTCATCAAGAGGCGCGAAAGTAGTCCTCGTCGCTCGTGAAAAATCAAAACTCGACGAGGCTGTCAGCGACATCAGAAGCGTCGGCGGCATTGCCTTCGGTATCGTAGCCGATGTCGGCGAAAAGGAAAGTATTTACCCGATAGTGGGTCAGGCGGCGGCCTTGGCCGGGCCTATCGACATTCTGATCAACAACGCCAGCACCCTCGGCCCTGTTCCTTTAAGACTGATCCTTGATACGGATTGCGAGGACTTTGAACAAGCTCTTCAGGTGAACACCGTCGGCCCGTTTCGGCTCATCAAGGCTGTGGTCGGCTCCATGGTTATGAGACAAGCAGGGGTGGTCGTCAACATTTCTTCTGACGCGGCAGTTGAAGCCTACCCGTCCTGGGGCGTTTACAGCGCTTCAAAAGCCGCTCTGGATCACCTGACTCGAATATCGGCGCTGGAGTTGGCAGGCACAGGCGTTCGTTTATTCAGCGTTGATCCGGGAGAGATGGCCACACAGATGTACGCCGATGCAGTGCCCGACGCAGACCTCGGCGGCTTGCCCAATCCCGGCGCATCTGCCGAAAAAATCGCGTTGATGATTCAACATTCCGAAATGATTGAAAGTGGATCGAGGCTTGTCGCCTCAGACTGGAAGGTGCCTTATGAAAGCAGCGAACACTCCCCGATACGATAAAAGGAAAGTAAGGTTGCTCGTCGTCAGGGAAAGCGAATTCGAGGACAGTGCTATTGAGTTCTTGCCGGATAACCTGCAGCCAGGTGACCTGCTTGTTGTAAACGACGCGGCGACTCTGCCAGCCTCGCTTTACGGGCGGGATGGCAATGATAATCAATTAGAAGTCCGTCTGAGTGCGCAGTTGGACGACCGGATATGGCAAGCTGTTATTTTCGGCGCAGGAGACTGGCGCACCCCGACTGAGGACAGGCCGACCCCGCCCCATTTCAAAGCAGGCGAGGAAGTCATTTTCTCAGGTGGCTTCAGGGCCAGAGTACTCAGAGAAAACGAACTGTCAGAAAGACTACTTGATCTTGAGTTCAATCTTTCAGGCGCAGAACTCTGGCGCAGCATTTACCGGCATGGGAAGCCTATCCAATACTCTTACATGAATGAGGAGCTAAAACTCTGGGCGGTTCAAAATGTCTACGGCAGCCGCCCCTGGGCAGTCGAGATGCCCAGCGCGGGGCATGCCCTCGACTGGCAACTCCTGCTGAAGCTCATAAGAAAAGGGGTTCAAATAGTATCGCTCACTCACGGCGCGGGATTGTCGTCGTCGGGCGATGCGGATATTGACCGCGCCTTGCCGCTGGCTGAAAAATTCGAGATTCCACAGGCGACGATGAAGGCCGTCAGGCTGACCAGAACCAGAGGAGGTCGCGTCATCGCGGTCGGCACCTCTGTTGTGCGAGCGCTCGAAAGCGTAAGCCTGGGGCTTTCAGGCTTCACCGACGTGAAGATCGGTCCCGGACATAAACTTCAGCTCGTTGATGGCCTTCTGACCGGTACGCATGACGTGTCGGAAAGTCATTATCAACTGCTGGGAGCCTTCTTGCCTGAGTCAACCTTGATAAGAATCAGTCATCATCTCAATGAACAAAACTATCTCACGCACGAGTTTGGCGACTCGTGTCTGATTATCGCTGGCAATGAAGCGTTCAATCGAGTATTGAGGGAGGATGTATAATGCTGGAACCTATTCATTGAATAATGACTAGCCGACTACATTTCATTTCAGGAGTTCGACATGCAAACTCTCTGGCGAGACCTCCGCTACGGCGCGCGAATGCTCTTGAACAAACCGGGCTTTACTTTGATTGCCGTCATCACGCTGGCGCTGGGCATTGGCGCGAACTCGGCCATCTTTAGCGTAGTCGAAACCGTGCTTTTGCGTCCCTTGCCATTTATAGAGCAAGAGCGACTGATCGTCGCATGGAAGAGTGACGAGACTTCAGCCAATGCTTTCGTCGAAATCTCTATTCCTGAGTTCAATGACTGGCGAAGTCAAAATCAGGTCTTTGAACATCTCGCAGCCATGACGACTACAGTTTATGGCTTTAACTATATGCTGATCGGGCGAGGCGAACCTGTTCAAATCCACAGCGCCAGAGTCTCATCAGATTTTTTCTCGACGCTCGGCACAAAGCCTATGTTAGGGCGCACCTTCACGGCAGACGAAGATCGTCCGGGCGAGGCTGGTGTAGCGGTCATCAGCCATAAACTTTGGCAGAGTCGCTTCGCTGCTGACCCCAATTTAATCGGGCAAATGATTACGCTCAATGACGGAGGAAGCCAATCTGCGTTAGAAGCGGCGGTGACTCCTGATCCCGCAGGGCAAACGATCACGCTTAATGATATTGGGTTGACGGTCATCGGGGTTATGCCTGCCGAGTTTGAGTTTCCCAAAGGAGCCGATCTATGGGTTCCGCTCTCGTCCGCGAGCGGGAAGGCGCTGGTTGAGAATCGCATAGGCTTTCTGCAGGCAATCGGGCGGTTGAAGCCATCTGTGACGTTGGAGCAAGCGCAAACCGAGCTTGACACAATCATCAGAAGCGTCGCAGCCGAACACCCTAAGATAAGCGCGAGCACTGAACGATCTGTCATCAAGCCGCTGGCTACGCACATCTTCGGCGACGCGCGGCCTGCGCTCTACCTTTTGCTGACCGCAACGACATTGTTGTTATTGATTGCTTGCGCCAACATTGCCAATCTGTTGCTGGCCCGCGCCACCTCTCGGCGCAAAGAGATTGCAGTGCGGGCCGCGCTCGGGGCGGGTCGCGGCCATATTGTGCGCCAGTTGATGAGCGAAAGCCTGTTGTTGACGGTCGCCGGAGGTGGATTAGGCATTCTACTGGCTCACTCGCTGATATATATGTTAAAAGGCTTTGCGCCAACCGACATACCCCGCATCGAGGCAATCAGGATAAATGCCTCGGCGCTGTTTTTTACCTGTGGCCTTACTTTACTGGCGACAATTATTTGCGGACTGGCCCCTGCGCTAATCGCTTCAAAGGTCAATCTCAACGAAGTCCTCACAGCAGGCAGCAGCAAGATCGGTGGGGAACGGCGAGGGGATCGCTTGCGCAGCGCGTTGGTAGTTGCAGAGTTTGCCATCACGTTGATGCTGCTCATCGGCGCTGGTCTTATCTCTCGCAGCTTCTTGAAACTGCAACAGGTGGCTCTCGGGTTCGATCCATACAACGTAGTGACATTTCAACTTCAATTGCATGGTGAAAAATATCCTGAGGTCGAGAAGACCAGAGATTATTTTCAGCAATTGATCGAACGCCTTGAAGCGCAGCCCGGAGTGGTTGCGGCAGGCGCTACTGTGATTCGCCCATTGGCGGGACCCATAGGATTGTTTGCGAGATATGCAACCGACGGACAATCACCGGATGAGGTGATGCGAAATACTGTGCTGAACTGTGAATCAATCACGCCGCACTATCTCCGCTCTCTCGGAATTCCGCTCAAAGCCGGTCGTGAGTTTAACGAGCATGACGATACCGATGCGCCGCAAGTGATTATCGTCAGCGAAACGATGGCGCGCAGCATCTTCGCCCCGGAAACCGATCCAATCGGTAAGCGCATCAACCTCGGCGGTCAAGGGTGGTGCACCATTGTTGGAATCGCGGGCGATGCTCGTCTGCGTGAGTTGAAAGAAGCTCACTGGAACGTGTACCTGCCATATCGGCAATTTGCTTATCCGGCCACCTATGTGACGATTCGTACTGCTTCCGATCCATCGTCAATTATCGGCATGATAAACCGCGAAGTCGGTGCGCTTGATCCCGATCAAGCCATAACAAGCGTGATGACAATGGAGGAGGTAGTCTCAACCGAACTTGCGCGACCACGTTTCAACGCGCTACTGCTGAATTTGTTATCGGCGATGGCAGCCGTGCTGGCGGTTGTGGGGATTTACGGAGTGATTTCATATTCGGTCACCGAGCGCACGCAAGAGATCGGTATTCGAGTGGCTCTGGGAGCAAAGACACTCGATGTGCTGCGGTTGGTCATGGGACAAGGGGCAAGGCTGGCGCTCGCTGGCGTGGCGCTCGGCATTGGCGCTGCCGTCTCTTTGACGAGGTTGATGGAGAATTTACTTTTTGAAGTGAGCGCAACCGACCCGCTGACTTTTGCCGGGATTGCGTTCTTGTTTATGGCGGTGGCATTACTGGCCTGCTGGCTCCCTGCGCGGCGGGCGGCAAAGGTTGATCCGATGGTTGCGCTAAGGTATGAATAGCCGCCATCAGCAGGGAGATGGCGCAATTGCACCATCTCCCTGCTTTGTAATACAAATCCCACGCACTCAGAGGAAATCAGTCCGAGTAATCTAAAGAGAGATACGGCTATTCCGCCCTCAACGTGATCGAGGGATCCACTCGTGCCGCACGCCACGCGGGTACCCAGCAAGCGATCACAGACACGCTGCCCAGCAGCGCAATCACGCCGAGATAGGTTATCGGGTCGAGCCGTGAAATGCCAAACAGCAATGTAACGATGGCTTGGGTTGCGGTAACTGCTCCGGTCAGCCCGATCACGACACCAAGCCCTGTGAGCGTCATCCCCTGGCGAACCACTAGCGCGAGGATGTTACCGCGTGACGCGCCCAACGCTAACCGCACCCCGATCTCGCGCGTGCGTTCGGTAACGCTGCCGGAGAGTAAACCATAGATGCCGGTGGCTGCGAGTATCAGCGCCACGATGCCAAACGCCTCGAATAAGATCAGCGCAAAGCGGCGCTCAGCCGTTGACACTGCGAGCAGGCCGTCCATTGTGGCGACCCGTATAATAGGTTGATCCTTGTCCACTGACCAGATCGCTTTTCTGATGGCCGGGGCGAGTGCCGCCGCGTCACCGTCTGCGCGAATCACAAGCGACAGCGCCTTGTCCGCCCAGGGCCATTGGGTCGTCGCGATGTAAACCGCATCCGTTTGGCTCAACGCCAAAGACGTCTGCTTCACGTCGCCCACTACGCCGACAACGATGTCCCACGTTCGGTCTTGTGGGCCGAAGTGAAGGCGCTGGCCAATAGGGTCTTGACCGGGGAACTGGCGCTTCGCGAACGATTCGCTGATCACGACTGGCACCGGCGCGCCAGCCAGGTCGTGCTCGTCGAGCAGGCGACCGCGAAGGAGCGGGATACCCATCGTTTCGAAATAGCCAGGGCTCACCGCATATCGAAGCGCCGCGTCATCCTTCTCGATGTCGTCACTCGGACTCGATTCAAAGTACACACCATACACGTCCTGATCGCCACTCAGAGGCAATTGGCTGGTTAACGCCGCCGCCGTGACGCCGGGAACCTGGCGTACCGATTCCAGGGCCTGCGCGAAGAATCGATGCGTGGTGCTGTCGTCGAAGCGATGGCCGGACGCCTGCACCTGCATCGTGAGCAGGTTGGAAGCATCGAACCCCGGGGCGACGGCGAACAGACTCTGCAGGCTGCGCAACAGCAATCCCGCGCTCACCAGCAGCACGAGGGCAAGCGCGACCTCCGCAACAACGAGAGTACGGCGCGTCAATTGGTGACTACCAGCGGTACGCCGCGAGCCTTGCTGTAGTCCAATGTGCGGGTCGCTGCGGGACGCCTGTAGTGCCAGAATCAGCCCGACCACCAGCCCAATCACCGTGGTGATGCCGAGTGCGAAGGCGAAAACGGTGCCATCCACACCAATCGCGCCCGCCCGCGGCAGCCCGGGCGGACTGAGCGCCACCAACGCGCCTACACCGATTTTCGCCACGACCATCCCGAAAGCGCCACCGATAATGGCGAGCAGCAGACTCTCCGTTAGCAGTTGCTGGATCAGTCGTCTTCGCGCGGCACCAAGCGCGACGCGCACAGCGAATTCGCCGCGCCGTTGTGCGCTGCGAGCGAGCAGTAGATTCATCACGTTGACACACACGATCAGGAGCACCAGGGTCACCGCGCCGAGGACCGCGAGCAGCGCAGGTTTGATGTCTTCCGTGACATCGTCCTGCAGCGTGTTTACGATTAATCCCTGCTCAAGCGCCGCCCAGGGTGGCCGGGAAAACTCCGGCACAGGGGCGTGGGCTATTCCGTCGAGTTCCCGTCTGGCTTGATCTGTTCCGATACCTGACTGCAATCTTCCTGCCATCTGCAGGTGATGCCCCCACTCCCTGCCCTGGAGCGAGGGTAGTGAGGCGTCATATTGCAAGGGCGACCAGAGTTCCGCCGAGGGAGCCAGGATATTCTCGAATGTGCGCGGCATCACGCCGATGACGGTATAGCTATCGTCGTTGAGCGTGATCTGGTGCCCGATAATCGCGTGATCACCGCCGAAGCGCCGCTGCCACAGCCTATCGCTGAGGATTACCACCTTGGGGCCCTTGAACCGATCGTCGGATGAATCGAAGTCCCGTCCAAGCGTTGGTGGAACGCCCAATATATGGAAGTAGCTCGCACTCACGCGCTGCCCTTCGAGTCGCTCGGGCTCGGCTGGTCCGGTCATGGTCGGCTGCCATGGCCTCATCACGGCGAGCGCGTCGAAGGAACGACACCGCTCCACTAGCTCACGATAGGTGCCGAACGTTACGGCGATGCGCGAGCCCTCAGAGCTGTGGTCCGAGATCATCATGATCTGGCCGGGCTGTGGATAAGGCAATGGCTCAAACAGAATAGGATTCACCACACTGAAGATCGCCGTGCTAGCGCCGATGCCCAACGCCAGGGTGAGCGTAGCAACAATAGTGAAGGTGGGATGCTTAATCAGCATCCGCGAGCCATACTGTAGGTCTTGCCACAAAGTCTCTATCGATCTGAATCCCCACATGGTGCGACAGTCCTCCTTGGTAATGGTAACACTTCCAAATGTCCGGCGCGCTGCAATACTCGCCGCTGCGGGAGAGATGCCAGTTTCTTGCAGATCTTGCGCTTCCATATCTAAATGGATGCGAATCTCATCTTCCAGTTCTTGCTCCGCGCGATTGCGGTCAAGTTTGCGGATGAGATATTTCAGCTCATACCACCATCTCATTAAGAACCTTCTTCATTACCTGGTTGTAGAATCCGCGAGATTGCATCGGTCAAACGTTGCCATTTGCCAGTCTCGGCGGTTAGATGCTTGCGACCGACTGGTGTCAAATGGTAATACCTGGCCCGGCGGTTATTCTCCGATGTTCCCCAATCGCCAGTAACCCAGCCGCGCCGCTCCAGGCGCTGCAGCGCGGGGTACAAAGAGCCATGATCTACTTTCAACACGTCCCCAGAGGTCTGCTCAATAGATCGAGCAATGTTGTGTCCATGCCTCGGACCAAAGAGCAAAGTCCGTAAGATGAGCATGTCGAGTGTGCCTTGCAAGAGATCGATCTTTGCCTCTTCATTTTTTTTCTTCATTCATTTCCGCCTCTTCCAGTAGAATACCGACCCATACTAGATCAGCTCGGGTAGACTGTCAAGGGGAGAGAGCTTATATAACAACTGCCTCATCGAGGCGGCCATATCACAAGGGTTTGCTGCAACCATAACTATCTATCTCGATACGCTCAAAGAACTTTTCGACTTCAGGCAGGAAGACGGATATTCGATCTTGCTGTTGACAATCCACAGGAAGAGTTATACACTCCTGTTGAAAATCCACAGGAGTAGGAAACGGCTCGTGAAAGATACAAGGTCAGACATTTTGCAAGGCACACTCGACTTGATGGTGCTCAAGACGCTCGACGGGCTTGGGCCGTTGCACGGGTATGGCATCGCAAGGCGGATTGAGCAAGTCAGCGACGGCGTGCTGGAATTGAATCAGGGGACGATCTATCCTGCGCTGTTGCGCTTGCAGCAAAGAGACTGGATCAAGGCTGAGTGGGGCGTGTCAGAAAACAATCGGCGGGCAAAGTATTACTCGCTCACCAGAGCGGGACGGAAACAGCTCGAAGCCGAGACCGAAGACTGGAAGCGGATTTCAGCGGTTATCGCGAGAATGCTTCGCAGCTCATAGAACGGATGCAGTCCGATAAACCGAAGTTTGTCGGTTTCGCAATGGCTGCAATTCGTAACGGTCGGCAAACTTCGGTTTGTCGGATATACCAGGAGAGTTCAAATGAGCAGACTTCGAGAATTCGCTTCGCGCGTTCGAGGATTGTTCCGGAAGAACCGTCTCGACCGCGACCTTGACGAAGAGTTGCGCGCGCACCTCGATATGCTCGTCGAGGAAAACCTTCGACGAGGAATGACAGTTGAAGAAGCGCGCCGCGCGGCTAAGCGAAGCTTCGGCGGCGTCATGCAAACCAAGGAAGCTTATCGAGATCAGAGAGGACTACCGATTGTGGAAACATTAATACAAGACATTCGCTACGGCGCTCGCTTGCTGCAAAAGAACCGGGGCTTTACGGCGGTCGCGCTAATCACTCTCGCGCTTTGCATCGGCGCGAACACGGCAATCTTCAGTGTTGTAAGCGGGATATTGCTACGCCCTCTGCCTTACCCTGAGCCTGACCGCCTGGTGAGATTCATGCAATCCTACAGTCAGAAGGGACTGAGCCCGTGGAACATGTCGCAAATGAATTTCGCCACCTACCGCGAGCAGAGTCAATCGTTTGAAACGCTTGCGGCCATATCAATAAGCGGCGGCGCGAATCTGACCGGCGTCGGAGAGCCGGAGCGCATTCAACTGGCAAGGGTCACGGCTGACTTCTTCGAAGTATTCGAGGTGGAGCCGCTTCTAGGCCGAGCGTTTCGCCGCGAGGAAGAGACTCCGGGCAAGAACGCCGTTTGTGTTCTGAGCTACAGTTTCTGGCAGCGTCGTTTCGCAGGTGATACTGAGGTTATTGGAACAACGCTGCTATTGAATGATGTTGCGACCGAAATCATCGGCGTCATGCCCGAGGGCTTTGAGTTTCCCGAACGATGGCCTGCGATCACGTTGTGGACGCCGGTGGCTCTAAACCCGCAGAGGCAGTTTGGGTTTTTCTTGCGGGGAATAGGCAGGCTGAAACCCGGAGTCTCGCCTGCCGAAGCAGAAGCTGAAACGACCGCTATTCTTTGGAATTACGCCAATCAAAACCCGGGATTTATCGCGTCGGATAGCGCGCCGCCGCCAGGCGCAGACCTGAAGACGATGGTCACTCCTCTGAAGCAAGTGATTACCAGTGGATCCGAGAACCCTCTCACGATATTACTGTGCGCGTCTGGGCTTCTGTTGTTGATCGGTTGCGCCAACGTCGCAAACCTCCTGCTCGCGAAGGGAGCCATGCGCACTCGCGAGATCGCAGTTCGAATGGCGCTCGGAGCTACTCCTCGACGCATCGTTCGGCAGTTGCTAACGGAAAGTCTGATGTTGGCGATGATCGGCGGCGTGTGTGGAGCGATGCTGGCATGGTGGGGCGTGCGGCTCATAGTGCGTCTGGGTATCGAAGGAATACCAAGGCTTGCAGAGGTAAGCGTAGATACGACGGTGATGGTGTTCTCATTGATCGTCATCGTGGTAACCGGCCTGTTGTGTGGCCTCGCGCCGGCAAGGCAGGCATATGCTCTCGGGTTAGAAGCAGGGCTGAGGGAAGGCGCGCGGGGAAGCACTAAGGCTGCACATCGTCGGATGAATGGCATTCTGGTGTCATCGCAATTTGCGCTATCGCTTCTGTTGCTGGTGGGCGTCGGTTTGCTGCTAAGGAGTTTTCAGAACCTTATAACGACGGACACGGGCTTTCGACCAGATAATGTGCTGGCGATGACCGTATCGCTGCCTGAAAAAAAATACGACTCCGACGAACGCTTCCTTCAGTTCAATCAAAGTCTGGTCGAGCGGGTAAGCAGTTTGCCCGGCATCGTTAGAGCAGCGACCGTAGATGGTCTGCCGATGACCGGTGACGACAACGCGGATGGGATTATCGTTGAGGGGCAGAGCCGGGACTTGGCGATGTTGCGCCTGTGTTTTCGATCCGTGTCGTGACCCCAGGTTACTTCGAGACAATGGGAATCACGCTGCTGCGCGGGCGCGATGTTAACCAGACTGATAGTCAGGGGTCGCCACTCGTAGCGCTTGTTGATCAGATGTTAGCGCAGCGATACTGGCCGAACGACGACCCTGTGGGAAAGCGAATCCGATACTCGTGGTCGGACGACTGGATGACAGTCATCGGCCTGGTGGGTGAAATCAGGGACGACGCTCCCGGCGACTCGCCGAAGCCGCACGTTTACCTGTCGTCCGGGCAATGGCCGTTGGGCCGGTTTTACCTCGTAAGCCGCACCGCTGGTGATCCAGCCGCGGCTGCTTCGGTCATTCGCAGCGAGATCCAGCAACTCGACCGAGACCTTCCCGTCTACTCGGTTCAGACGATGAAGCAGGCGATGGCCAGTACGCTCCAGAACGAGCAGTTGACCAACCGCTTGCTTATCGGCTTTGCGGCGCTTGCAGTGCTGTTGGCGGCGGCAGGCATTTACGGTGTGATGTCGTTGAATGTCAATAGCCGCGTCCAGGAGTTTGGCATTCGTACCGCGCTTGGAGCGAGGCCGCGTGATGTTCTTGGGCTGGTGCTTAAAAATGGAATGCGTCTGGCTGTGGTGGGTATCGCGCTGGGTGTTGGTGGCGCGCTGTGGCTGACGCGATTTCTAGAGAGTCTGTTGTTTGGTGTGAAGCCGATAGACCCGCCGACTTTCGCCGCGTCGGTGTTGCTGTTGGCGGCGGTCGCGCTATTAGCCTGTTATATGCCAGCGCGGCGGGCCACAAAGATTGATCCGATGGTGGCGTTGCGCTACGAGTGAACATCGTTGATAGACTAAAGAAAAAAACCGACTTGCACAGATGAACAGATCGGGCTTCTCAATCGAGAAGATTTAGGCGAGAAGGTCAAAGAGGATTTCGCGCTGCTTAATCATGAGGTAAAGAAACTTTAAAGGGCAGCAACCGAGGAATGTACTTCAGGTTTCTAAGCTTTGTTCGCAGGATAATCACCTTCGTCGTCTTAAAAACAAGATCACTATGATAATAACAATGAGAAGCCCTAGCCCTCCTGGCCAGACGAACCAACCGCCACCGCTGGAATAACCGACGCCAACACATGAGGACAGTGTTAAGGTAAACAACAGCATAAGGATCTTTAGAATATTTCTCATCAGCTATTCCTCTTTTAGTCTTGAGCAAGAAAAAGAAGTACGGAAAGGTTGATTGTTCAAACTCTTCCCGTACTTCTAAATCTTTCCAGCGCAGGTTAACGATAAATCTGTTCGCCGCGCGTGTTCTTCCATTCCTGCTCAAAGTAGTCGGCATCTTCATCAGTTCGTGGATTGACTCCCATCACAATGCCGCCTTCCTTTATGCCTGACTCGTAAGCTTTGGCGCGCTCTTCGGGAATGCCCCATCCGACCAGCGCACCGATAAGTCCGCCAGCCAACCCGCCTGCGCCTGCTCCGGTAAGAGCGGCAACAATCGGCCCCGCCGCAACTATGTTGAGTCCGGGTATGGCAAGCGTGCCAGCCGCCGCAACCAGCGCCAAAATCGCGCCAATAGTTCCGCCAATCGCTGAACCAGCGCCTGCGCCTTCAAGGGCTTTGTTGCCCAGTTCTGTTTCTGCACTCTCGTCAGATGAGAAATGTTTCTTGCGCGTGTCCTCCGACATCAGCAAGTTGACATCGTCTTTGCTATAACCGCGATCTGTGATTGACCGGTAGGCTTGTTCCGCGCTATCTCGATCTCTAAACATTCCAGTCACCATGCGCGAGCGTTGCTCTTTTGAAACCGTTGAGTCTGCCATATTATTTTCTCCTTTGCCTGCCAGTCTGATCACCTTGTTTGTTCGCTGACATGCTTGCTCCCAATGTTAGTAAGTTGATTGCGTAAGAGATAGTCCAAAGACTATTCTCAGAATTGAGTCAAGATTATTATCAGCAATAAGCATTCCATGTGTTGGGATTATTAGCGCATAAATACAATTGTCTATATTCACACGCATTAATGCTCAGGTGAGAGCATGTCAGGCGAAGAATGAAATGGTGTTAGGCTGGAAGCTCACAATGAATTGAGCCATAATCGCGCCCTCAAGTCATAACACTGTGACAGAAAGGCTGTCTTCATACGCATATTCATATCTTGAAAAAACGACTGGGCATAAGCCGCAACCACTCAATCAACTTTCAGCATCTTTATTCGCTTCCGGTTCAGAGGACTGCTCTATTAATTTTCGATCCTTCCGACGCGCGCCGAATCTCAAGTAGAGCGCGGGCATCAGAAAAAGATTCAGCAGTGTAGAGGTCACAAGGCCGCCTAGAATGACCACGGCCATCGGGTGTTCGATTTCGTGGCCGGGGCGGTTTCCGCCGATCACGATGGGCAACAGCGCAAGCCCTGTCGCAAGCGCAGTCATCAGAATCGGCGCGAGCCGTTCTTCCGAACCTCGCACGACGAGTTCCCTGCCGAACGGCTGCCCTTCTTCAAATTCAAGATGACGATAATGGCTGACGAGCATAATGCCGTTGCGCGCGGCAATGCCCAGCACTGTCACGAATCCTACAAGCGAACCTAAGGAAAGAACGCCTCCCGTCAGCAGCGTTGCGGCGACCCCGCCGACCAAAGCAAAGGGGATGCTCACAAACACGAGCGCAACCAAACGTGGCGAGCGAAAATCGGCGTGCAACAACAGGAGAATGCCGAGCAGCGAAAGCCCCGAGAGAGCCAGAAGCCGATTTCTCGATTGTTGTCTGGCCGCATATTCGCCGAGAAATTCGGGATGATACCCTCGCTCAAAAGAGAGAGCTTTGACTTTGGCTTCAATGTCTCGCGCTACGCTTCCGAGATCGCGCCCCTTCACGTCGCAACTCACATCTATGCGACGCGAAGCGCCTTCGCGCTGAATCACGTTCGGCGCCGGTGCGATGCGAATGTCGGCCACCTCGCTTAGCGGCACGTCTCCGCCCGCTGGCAGATTGATTCTGATCTGGCGCAGGGCTTCGATGTCGCCGCGCGTGTGCTAGCGCCCCAGACTACCACGTCAAAGATCTTCTGCTCATCGTATACTTCGCCTACCTTCGTGCCTTTTAACTAATGTCGTCGCAGTGCGTCGCACATCTCCCGGCGTCAGGCCAAAGCGCGAGGCCGCCTCCGGCCGCAATTCGCACTTCCATTTGCGGCACGAGAACCTGCTGCTCGACTTTCAGATTTGTGACGCCTTGAACCTCGCTCATAGCCGTGTTGACTTCCGCAGCCTTCGCGCGCAACACGTCCAGATCCGGGCCGTAGATTCGCACTACAATCGCGGCGCCCTGCGCCGGTCAGCACTTCCTTGATGCGCTCTTTCAAATAAGTCAGCAGGTCGCGGGTAACAGCCCGGGTATCCGTCTACGACTTCCTGAATCTTGGCCACTGTCGGCTCATAAGGACACTCGGGCTCTATGCTGATCCAAAGCTCGGCGAAGTTCGGGCCCACCACTTCGTCAGCCACTTCGGCTCGACCTATGTGCGAGCCGAAATTGCGCACGCCGGGAATGGCGCGAAGTTCTTTGCTCGACCTGCATTGTGATGCGCGTTCATCGCCTCGAGAGAGGTGCCGGGCTTTCCGACCCAGTGCATCAGAAAGTCCGTCTCTTTGAAATCGGGCAGGAACTCTTCGCCAAGAAAAGGGACGGCAACAGCCGTGAGCGCGAAGACAACGGCTATGACGACACGCCGCCCAGCGCGGCTTGTTGATCAGTCGCGGAAGCAATTGCGCGGTAACGCCGTTTGAGTATGCGAGTCAGTGGCGGTTCCTTATGTTCCGACTTTGCTGCGCGAGGCAACAACAACAGAGACAGCGCGGGAGTCACCGTCAGCGCGACACCGAGCGACGCCATCACAGCCAGAACATATGAAACTGCAAGCGGGCGGAAGAACGAGCCTGACAGCCCGTCCAGAAAGAAGACCGGAAGGAAGACAAGCACCACTATCAATGTCGCGTAGACGATCGCGCTGCGCACTTCGACAGATGCTTTAAGCACAACTTGAAAAGCAGACTCAGGATTGCCCGCTCGCCCGATTGAGTCGTAACCGGCGCATGATGTTTTCAACATCAATGATCGCATCGTCAACCACTTCGCCGAGCGCAATCACCAGACCCGCAATGACCATTGTGTTGATCGTGTAGCCTTGATAATGCAGAACCAGAGCGGCGGCGAGCAGCGAAAGCGGGATTGCCGACAAACTGATTAACGCCGTTCGCCACTCATAAAGAAATGAGACGAGGACCACGACTACGAGCACACAGCCGATTAAAAGCGCGCGGTTCAAATTCCTAAGCGCCATTTCGATGAAGGTCGCGGGGCGGAAAATTGTCGAATCAATCTCCACATCTTTCAACCCCGGCCTGAGCGCGTCGATCGCGGCTTCGACGTTGCGCGTCACATCGAGCGTGTTGCCCTGAGGTTGTTTCTCGACGATCAATAAGAGGCCCGGCCCATCATTGATGACGGCATCGCCAATCGGCGCGGGAAAACCTTCGACTACGTTTGCGACATGCGCCGAGTTGAAGCGACGCTCCATCGCGAAACGCGACGGGGATGCGGGCGAGGTCTTCAGCCTGTGTGACTGCCGAAAGGTGAGTGACGGACAGGCGCTGATTTGGAGTATCAATGAAACCGCCCGCTTCGGGTGAAACGGCATCGCGCGTGGCTTTAACTATATCGTCAAGCGTGATGTTGTGGGCGCGCAGATTGTCTGGGTCAACCAGAACTTGAATCTGCCGGTCACGCTGTCCCCATATCGCTACGTTGGCCACGCCCGGAATCGACCATCAATCGAGGGCGAATCGTCCATCGCGCAAGCGTAGTCAAATCCATTTGCGAAAGCGTCATGCGACGACACGCCGATCTTCATCACACGACTGGTGGATGAAAGCGGAGAGAGGATGACTGGCGGGCGCGCTACGGTCGGAAGCCGCGGCTGCTACGATCGCCAAGCGCTCCTGCACAAGTTGACGAGTCGCATCAGGTCGGTGCCTTCTTCAAAAATCAGAACCACCGACGAAAGGCCAAGCACAGATTTTGAGCGCAACGTCTTGAGCGACATTATGCCGTTGAGCGAGTTTTCAATCGGCGCGCTGATGAGGCTTTCGACTTCGGCGGTCGACAGTCCCGGCGCTTCAGTTTGAATCTCGACCAGCGGCGGCGCGAACTCAGGGAAGACATCCAGAGGCGTCGTTCGCACAACCTGCACGCCGACAATCATTAAAACAATGGCGAGAGCGACGACGACGATGCGTAGATGAAGCGAAGTAGATACAATCCAGTTCATCATATCAATTTCGGATTTTAGATTTTAGATTTTGGATCAGGCGTAAAGGTCATTCTTCAATCTAAAATCCAAAAATAGTTGTTATTTTCCTGCTCCGAACTCAGCCCCGAACAACTCTGCTGCGCCCGCCACAACAATCTGAGTGCCTGCCGCCGGGCCGCGAGCAAGAACGACGATAGAGTCTGTTACATAGCGCACTTCGACGCGGCGACGCATATATTTTTGAGGCGCGAAATTTTCATAAACCCATTCCCCGCCATGAACATCACGAATGATCGCCGATTGCGGCACGACTAAACTCTCTTCCGTGCCTTGCAACGTGAGCGTGACGCCGACTTTCTGCCCCGGTCGAAAAGCCCCGCTGCTCGGAAGCTGAAAGTACAAATCCACGGTCGCGGCATTAGCATTAGCCGTCGGGGGCGCTGCAACTGGTCTTGCTGAAATTACCGGCGAGCCCGGCGAATCGCCAAAGTTATGAACTTTAGCCGACTGCTGTCGGTTTATAGAGTCCCAGGTCGCCAACGTAAACAGGAACGCGAACCCAGACGGTATTCAAACTCGCAATCTCGAACAGCGCCGTTGAGCCTGCGACTTTTTGCCCTGTGCCTACGTGGACTTTTTGAATCATCCCATCGTCGGGCGCAGTCACAGCAATCGAGACATCGGCGTCGAGCGGCGAGCGCCGTATTCGCTCCAGTTTTTCTCGCGCCGCTTTGAGCGCGGACTCGGCAAGCTGCAGGTCCTCGCGCGCCTGCTCAACCTGTTTCACGCTTCCAGCTTTATCGCGCAGAAGTTGCTCGGCTCGATCAAGTTTTACTTTCGCGGAATCGAGCCGCGTCTCGGAATCGGCAATCTCTTTTTCTGCCAGCGTGCGCGAATCGCGTTCGGGTGGAAGAAGCGGCAACAAACGAAAGACAGGCTGGCCCTTCTTCACCATAGCGCCTGCCACGGGCGCAGGCCCCGATGCAGCCAGCAGCGTACCTGCGACCGGAGCGGACACGGCTATCGTGCTGTCAGGAGGAAGCACTACCTCGCCGCCGTATGTGCGCGTTCGTGCGACGGCTGTATATTCGACAGGGGCAGTGCGAATGCCAAGTCGGGCTTCGGCTTCGGTTGTTAGTGTTACAGTCGCAAGATCGCCCTCTTTGACAGGGTTCTCAACTTTAGCAGGAGGCGGAGAGCTTTGAGCTTCAGCCGCCTGTTGAGTAGAGCAACCTATCGCGCTCATCATCAAGATGGCGAGCGCGGCGATTCGCAGGTCAAAGCAAATTCGATTTCGATTGAAGTAATGTGAAGCAGCGCTATCAGGGCTTTTCACTCAGTCTCCTTCCGACGGCCCTTTCAAGTTGGGCTGTTGCGCGATGTAGCGCGGCGCTCGTATCAGCTTCCTGCAAGCGGGCATCGGTGAGTCTGCGCGAAGTTTCGAGGACGAAAAGATAAGCCACTTCGCCTGCGGCATAAGCTTTCTGCGAGATGCGAATGTCTTCTTCGATTCGCGGCAAGATATCGGTTGCGCCAGGAATCGAGCGACTGGCGAGCTTCGAGAAGTTGTGTGTAAGCTTCGCGCACCTCCAGAGTTATTCGATGACGCACGACTATGTATTGACGCGCGGCGCGTTCAATGTCGGCCTCGGCCCGTGTAATGCCGCCTTTGTTGCGATTGAATATTGGAAGCTCTGCCACAAAGCCTGGCCCGGCTTCGAACCCTTTCGTTCCTTTAGCGTTGGCGTCGAGGATCACCGATAGGGAAAAGATTTTCGAGCGCTCCCACTTGGCGCGTTTGCCTGCTGCTTCGATTGCAAGTTCGGCAGCCCGCAAATCCGGTCGCGCAGCAAGGGCTTGCTTTATCAAATCATTCACTTCATCGCTAACGCCTTGTTGATCTGGATAGGCCGCGCCGGAAACCGCAACGCTACGGTACGGGCTCGCTCCGGTTGGCGATAAGGGCGAAGAAGCAACAACATCGAAAGAATCATCGCTCGAAGCCATGCCGAGCGCGAAACGGAGACGGTCTCTGGCTATCGTGGCTTCGTTAGTAAAGCGCGCGGCCTGTTCTTCTGCCTGACGCGCATCAATGCGCGCAGTGTTTGTTTCAAGCTCGCTTATGTCGCCAGCGCGAAGCCTTGCATTAACAATCTGCGCAATCTCATTCCGCTGTCTGAATGATTCCGCAGCTATAAGCGCGCGCTCTTTTGCGAGCACCGATTCCGCATACGCGACTCTCACATCCCGCACGAGGTTGAGTCCCGTCTGTACAAGGCTTTCTCCGACGCGGTCTACTTCAACACGCGCGACGGCGACGCGGCGGGGTCTCTGCCAGAAGACTTCGATAGGAAGATTGGCGGTGGCCTCAAGTTGTTTCGGGCCAAGCGGCAGCAATAGCGTGAGTATCGGATTGCGCAACTGGCCTGCTTCGATCAGGTCTGCCCGCGCAAAACCCAGAGCCGTCAGGTCGGCTTGAAATGCCGCGTTGTTCCAGAGTGCAATCGCGACGGCTTCATCTTCCGAGAGGCCGTCGCCGAGCGAAACTCCCGGCGGCAGCGCGAAAACGGAAGACTGCGAGTTCGGGTTTAACCCGTGCCCTGTCTGTTCTTCAATACGTTTTGATACCTGTGTAGAAACGTGAGACGACCGGCCAGAACAGCCTGCTAAAATCACTGCGAGCAACATTATGACAATGAACTTATTCATGTTTACTTCCACAAGAATTCGGATAAGCGTCTCAGCCGTCCACACTCTATCGCGGCAACGATACGATGAACTTGCTGCCGTGATCGGGGTTGCTGACTAAATCAATAGACCCTTTATGGGCTTGCGCCACCCACCTTGCTATTGCCAGACCCAGCCCGCTTCCGCCGTCGGCGCGCGAGCGCGCTTTATCCGCGCGATAAAACCGCTCGAAGATGTATGGTGCAGATTCGGCAGGTATGCCTATGCCAGTATCCGATACGATGAATTTTACGCGTTCCGGTTCAGAGACCAGCCTGACTGAAACAGAGCCGCCCGCAGGAGTGTATTTTATCGCGTTATCGAGCAGGTTCATTATCAGCCGTCTGAGCAAAACTTCGTCACCACAAAAAGCAATGTCTTCGTTAAGGTCTAGCCTCAACGCAACTCCCTTTCTCACGGCCAGCACTTGCGCGGCCCTGCAAGCGTCTTCCACAAGATCATTCAGGTAAAACTCTTCGAACTTTAATGGATGTTGTCCCGCATCTGCGCGAGCCAGCGCCAGCATATCGTCAACAATAAGTGATAACCGTCTGGCTTCATCCTGAATTATCGCAAGCGTCTCTTTGTATTCGGTCGCGTTTCTATTCTGTGATAATGCTACATCAGCTTCGCCTCTTATGATGGACAAAGGCGTGCGCAATTCGTGCGAAGCGTCGGCCATAAACTCTCGCATATTTTCAAACGAGCGGTCTAATCTGGAAAGCAACTCATTAAATGTTTCAGCGAGTCGGCCAAGCTCATCTCTGGAATTGCTGACCGTTAATCGCTCTTCAAGATTCGTTGCGCTAATACGCTTGGCCTGTTCCGACATCTCTATCACAGGAGAGAGGCTCTTTTTCGCAAGCAGGAATCCGCTTATTCCTGCGACAAGCAAAGTGGCAGGCAAGCCGATATAAAATATGCGCCTGATAGTTTCCATCTGCTCGACCAAACTATGAAGAGGCTCTGCGACTCCCACATAAAAATCCTGACCGAAGGTTTTTACGTGAACTACGGCCATCCTCGCGCCATCTTCTCCAAAGCCTGCTATCGTATGAAATGAAACCTGACCATCATCTCTTAAAGCAGATAACAGTTCCTGAGAGAGAATGAATTGTTCGCCTTTGGGGAAATTTGATGCCAGCAGTTTGTTGGTCGTAAAGATCGCCGTATAGGTATTTGGCAACCGCAACTCTCTTAGAGTTTCAGCAGCGCCCGCCTCGGCATTGCCTTCAAACTCATTCACCTCGCTCAGAAATTCAGCCGCAGTCGCCTGCGTGGCATTAGACAGGGATTGGTCAAACCGTTCATGTAAGCTTCTGGAAAGCAGCGCATATATGATAATGCTGAAGCCGATAAGCAAAGAGCCAAACACGAATACGTACCAGAGTGTTAACCGGAGCACGAACGCTATTAAACATTGTCGCTCTCCGTGTTGGCAGAAAAAATATAGCCTTCGCCGCGCCGCGTATGAATCAAAGGCCGGTCAAAGCCTTCATCAATTTTTTTCCTGAGCCTTCGGACATAAACGTCTATGACGTTTGAAAAAGGATCAAAGTTTTCATCCCACACGTGCTCGGCTATTTCGTCACGTCTTACGATCTTGCCTGCTCTGAGCATGAAAAATTCGAGTAATGAATACTCCTTTGCGGTGAGAGTGATATTTTTCACTCCGCGCATGACGATATGATTTGCGGTATTAAGAGTAAGGTCGGCGACTTGAAGAATTTCAGGTCTTAATTCCTTCGTCCGCCTGAGCAAGGCGCGCGCACGCGCAAGCAGTTCCGTAAAATCAAACGGCTTGCACAAGTAATCGTCTGCGCCCGAGTCTAAGCCTCGGACTCGGTCTTCGACGGAATCACGCGCCGTCAACATTAAGATAGGAGCTTTGATGCCCATCCTGCGCAAATCATTGCATACTTGAAATCCGTTTATTCGCGGCAGCATGACATCGAGTATGATCAAATCGTACTCGCTTATGCTTGCCTTGTAGAGCGCCTCTTCCCCGTCACTGGCGGTATCAACTGCATACCCCTGCTCGCGGAGACCTTTCGCTATGAAGTGCGCGACTCGCGGCTCATCCTCAACAAGCAAAAACCTCATGTTCTGTTTTCTTCTATTACCAAATTAGAATAGTCTCTCCCGGTAGGCAAGACGATCCACTTTTCGATTGCCGGGTCATTGCAATGTTCTGCTTCACTTTGCGCATTCCCCTCTTTTGCCGAACGCTTTATTTTATTGATTGCTGATTCGCTTCCAGCGAGTTTTGCTTGCCGGTATTCCAGTCACGGTAGTAGTCCGAAACATAATCTTTCATCCCGAACTCCATCCAACTCAATCCGAAGCGTTTGGCCTCGGTCAGAGCTTTATCAGCCGTCCATCCGTCGCGCGAGATTCGATAGACGGCGACGACAGTCCCCGTCCTGTCAGAGCCGCGCTTGCAATGAATAAAAACCGGCCCGCTCTCTTGAGCGTTTACAATTTCCATCACGCGCGAAATTTGTTCGTGTGTGGGGCGGCTCAGTCCGGGCATGGGAATATTGAAGTATACAAGCCCGGCGGCTTTCGCTTCGGCTTCTTCGGCTCGCGTCAGTTCATCTGTGCCGCGCAGATTGATTATAGTTTTTATTCCGATCTCGGCGAGTTTCTTGACGCCTCCCGCCTTTGGCTGGCCGCCTCTGTAGAGTCGCTCAGTTACTTGAGAAAAATTCGGCAGTTCGGCATGACGTGGAGTTTGCGCGAGGCTCGCTGATGCGACGAGAGCAATTACAAACGTGGCAGTGATTAAACGGCTCACTCGGACCTGAGCGGATTGAGTATCCAGCTTCGGTTACACGCACAGGATTTCCTCCCTTGATTTCAAACTACTGCATTGAAGTTCAATTTAACTTGTTGCTAAATCTGATTATTAAGGCCACGAAAGTGACCTTTTACCATCATAACTGGCTGAAGATGAACAGAAGATTAACGAGAGAAGCTTGTATATATTAATGATGACCGTATACAACTCGCTTATTCTATTGATCGAACCTGAACCCACCAATAACTATGTACTGCGGCGAATTATTCGATATACTGACATCCGCTTATGCCCGACACTAACGCTCAACCCAATCACAACGCGCTCGAAGATGAGCGAGAATTGAGTCGCCTGGGTTATGCCCAGGAACTTTTCAGGACGATGGGAGGCTTCTCGAACTTTGCTCTTTCATTTTCCATAATCTCGATTCTCACGGGCGCGGTTACGCTTTACGGACATGGGCTGACAATGGGCGGCCCTGCCGAGATGGCTTTCGGCTGGCCTCTGGTCACGTTCTTTACTCTCACTGTTGCGATGAGCATGGCCGAACTCGCTTCGGCGCTTCCGACATCGGGCGCGATGTATCACTGGTCTTCGCGGCTTGGCGGCAAGTCCTGGGGATGGTTCACCGCCTGGTTCAATATCGCGGGCAACATCACATTGCTTGCCGGTGTTGATTACGGCTGTGCGCTGTTCGTCACTCCGTTGCTGGGGATTTCTGCCAGCGCCACAAATCTTTTGATCGTTTACGCAAGCATACTGCTTTCGCACGCGCTGATAAATCATTACGGCATTCGCCTCGTCACATGGCTCAACAGTTTCAGCGTCACCGTTCACATCATCGGCGTGATAGCGATAGTAGTTGCGCTGCTCGTGTTCGCGCCCAAACAACCGGCCAGTTTCTTTTTCGCTCGAATCACAAACAACACGAACGGGTGGCCGTACTGGTGGGCGTTCATCATTGGATTGCTGCAAGCTCAATGGACATACACAGGCTACGACGCATCGGCGAGCGTGTCGGAAGAAACGGTTGATCCGCGCCGTCGCGCGCCGTGGGGGATGGTGATGTCCGTAGTAGTTTCAAGCGTCGTCGGATACCTGCTGCTTATCGCGCTGACTCTTTCAATCAAAGACATCTCTTCGGTTCTGAGCGCAGTAGACGCGAGCGGCAATCCAGTCCCGGCTGTGCTTGTAATTTTGCAGACTGCTCTGGGAGGCAAGGCGGGAGCTATCTTTTCTGCGCTCGTTGCGATGGCAATGTGGTTTTGCGGATTGGCAGCCGTCACATGGTGTTCGCGCGTAATGTACGCATTCTCGCGCGATAACGGAATGCCCGGTTCGAGACTTTGGAGGCGCGTCAGCAAAAAGCACCTCACGCCCGCGCCCGCCATCTGGCTTTCAGTCGTCGCCGCGCTGCTGGCTCTCGTTTACAGCGGAGCATATCCTGTGGTGACTTCCATCAGCGTCATCGGGCTTTACTTTTCGTATGTGATACCTGTCTTCCTATCGTGGCGCGCGGGAAGAAAAGGAACGCCCAGAGAAAGAGGCCCCTGGCATCTAGGGCGCTACAGTATGACAATCAATTTAATCGCAATGTTGTGGGTAGCGTTCATCAGCGTCATACTCAGCTTGCCGGATGATATGCGCGCGGGAAAAACCATCGGGGCTTTCACGCTCTTGCTCTGCTTGTGGTACGTGGCGCGCGAGCGGCGACGATTTCCCGGCCCCGCATGGCTTGCGGACAAGGCTGAAAAGAAAACATCAGCGCCCTGACCTGTAATTGAAATGAATGCGATGAATCGTCAAGAGATGGCGCAAATCTTTGCGCGGGCCAACGAGTTCAAAGAAGGCGACGAGCTTATCGGCGGGACACGCGACGAGCAGGAACGAAAAGAATCACGTCGCTCGCTCGCCGCTTTGCGACTCAGGGATATAACTAAAACCGTTTTAGTTGAAGACCTGATGAGCGAAACTCTCAATCGCTCACTCAACGCGCAACTCGCGTCTGCGATCTCTAATCTGACTGTAAACGATTTGAAGCGCATACTGCTTCAGCCCGACGCAGGCGTATGGGCTAATCACTATCGCGAAGGGCTTTCGAGCGAAGCGATAGCTGCGGTCGTCAAAGTGATGACTGACGAAGAGCTGGCGACCGTCGCGCATTCGATCTTCAATCCATTGCCGGGCGAAGGCGTCACAATAGGCTCCCAGAGCCACTTTGGAAGCCGCATACAGCCAAACAGTCCCGGCGATGACGAAGAAGAAATTCTTTTCTCAATACTGGAAGGTCTCTCTTACGGCTGCGGCGATGTGATACTCGGCGTCAACCCCGCGAGCGATGATCTGGAAACTATAATCCGCATCGAAGAGCTACTGCGTCGAGTGAAAGAGCGGTTCGCGCTGCCGACTCGTTACTGTGTGCTGTCTGACATCGTCAAACAGACTTCGGCGCGCGCGCGCACGCAGGTAGATGCAGGCTTTCAAAGCCTCGCAGGCACTTCGACCGCGCTTTCCGGCATGGTCGGGCTGGATGTTGACGGACTGCTCGATCTGGCGCGCGGCTTCGATGGTCTCTATTTCGAGACGGGCCAGGGGTCAGCCGTTACTAACGGCGCGGCTGAAGGCGTGGACATGGTCACGCTTGAATCGCGCGCATACGGGCTGGCCAGGTATATCAGGCAACAGACGGGCGCGTGGATGATAGTCAACGATGTTGCCGGGTTCATCGGGCCTGAAGTTTTTCGCACTGCGGATCAGCTTCTGCGCGCATGCCTTGAAGACACCGTGATGGCAAAACTGCATGGGCTGACTATGGGGTTAGATGTCTGCTCAACTTTTCACATGGGAATTGAACCTGCCCAGCTTCAACAAGTCACCGCGCAGGTAATCGAGCAAACAGCGCCTGCTTATCTGATGGCCGTAGCAGGCAACGCTGACCCGATGCTCGGCTACCTCACGACATCTTTTCGCGAGCATCCTCGATTGCGCCGAAGCGCGCGTAAACGAATCTCGACGTCGATGCAGACGAGATTTGAAGAACTGGGCGTGATGAATAGTTCAGGAGAACTAAGGACTGACAGACCGAATGCCGAGTCACTTTATGCGATTTACATGAAAGTCGGGAGGCGACGCGCGCTCACTGGATTCGCTCGGCGAAGAAGGCGAGAAAAAGATAAATAGATTTCGCGAGCGCGGTTTTGATCTTGGATATGGACACGAGATGGATTTCGCGGCTCTGCGCAAAGTTGAAGCGCGAATGGACGCTATTTATGAGCATGCGCGGGCGTCGCTTTATTCCGAAATTGATGACGGTACAATCAAAGATGCGTCGCCCGAGCATATTCGCGTTCAGACGAATGCCGCGAGCCGAGACGATTATTTATCGCACCCGCCATCGGGCGAGATGATACGCAAAGAAGACGCAGAGCGCATTCGTTCGATCTATCCGTCACGGCGACCGCGCATACAGATTGTGATTTCTGACGGCTTGAATGCGAACGCGGTCAACGAGAATTTACGCGCAGTGCTCGCGCCATTGAAATATCTGCTCTCGTGTTCGGGGCATCACGTTGGGGATGCCGATATCATAATCAAGAATGGTCGCGTGCGCGCGGGCTATCACATCGGCGCGCTGCTCGACATTGATGTGATAGTGCATCTGATCGGCGAGCGACCGGGAACTGGTCTCAATACGCTCTCGGCTTATCTCACTTATGGCCGAGATGAGACAGGGCGTTCGCGTTGGACTCCCGCACTGGATCACTCGAACACTACAGCCGTATGCGGCATTCATCACAGAGGCAAGCCGCCGGCGACAGCGACGGAAGAAATCGCGCGTTGCATAAAGCGAGTGTTCGAGCAACACCGGTCAGGAGTCGAACTCGGATTGTGAATTCATTCTCGGATAGAGATATTATAAATAGTCTCCGAAGGAGACATATTTAATAGTCGTGGGTGAAACCCACGGTAGAAGGTTTAGAGGTTATGAGTAACATCGAAACGCCATTTGAAAAACACGTATTCGTTTGCACATCAGGTCGTTATTGTCCCGTCGCTTGATGGGAATTCTTTAGAGATTCATAAGGCATTCAAAGAGTTGGTAGCTAAAGCAGGTTTGAAAGGCAAAGTTCGCGTCAACAACAGTGGATGTTTAGATCAGTGCGGGCACGGGCCAATGGTCGTCGTTTATCCCGATGCAGTTTGGTACTCTCATATTTCGTTGGACGACGTGCCCCTCATAGTCGAAGAGCATCTGGTGAATGGGCGACCGGTCGAGCGATTGCGCTATCATCCGCCAAAGCCCGGCGGCAACAAACTGTTGCGCGACGGCGAAGGCCATCGCATACCCGGCCAGATTGACGGATGCCGCGCCGATTGGCCAACAGTTCCTGAATAACGGTTCAAGCCATCTCGTTGTTTTCTTGCGCCGCACGATCACTCAAAGCCGTCAGCCACGAAGGCGCATATTTTCGATTCGCTCTCTTTTCCTTTCGCGCTCCCTGTGCCTATGCCGCCCGCTTCCGGCAGAAATTCGTTGACCACGCCCATAATGTCAGCCGTGAGCCCTGGGAATACCCCGTGAAATACGGCTGCGAGTTTTGCTTGAATCGAAAGCACTACTTCAGCATCGCCGCGTTTCGTGGCTCGGATGATTTGCCGCGCTGCGCGTTCGGCTTTCATCGAAGTCACAGGAAGTGAATCGCTGATGGCAAACCATGCGTACTCTGCGCGATGCTGGCCCTTGAACGTCGCATTGCGCGGGCTGCCGGTTCGCATCAAGCCGGGACAGACTGTCGTAACGACAATGCCGTCTTTGCGAAGCTCTGCGCGCAACCCTTCCGAAAGCCCAACGAGAGCGAACTTGCTTGCGCTGTAAGGCAACAGGTGAGGCACGCTTATCTTGCCGCCGATGGATGAGATGTTGACGATGCGCCCTTCGCGCTGTCTGCGCATCTCAGGCAACACGGCGAGTATCGCGTAGAGCGGCCCCCAGAAATGCGTCTTCATCGCCCGCTCGTAATCCTCAAGCGTCATCACTTCGGCAGGCCCGACTTCGATTACGCCCGCGTTATTGATGAGCACATCAATGCGACCGTAATGATCCCTGACCATGCGCACCATTTCTTCTACTTGCGCGCGGTCAGTAACATCACACGGCACAGGAAAGACGCGAGTGCGCCAGTTCAAATCCTCATATGCGCGTTGAAGCTCACTTTCGTCGCGCGCGCAGATCGCAAGATGCGCCCCTTCGCGCGCAAGCTCACGCGCCATCACAAGCCCTAATCCGCGTGAGCCGCCCGTGATGAGCACGACGCGACTGCGAAAGTTATATTGATTCACACGACGAATGAGCGCGCGAGCAGCTAACACGGCTCCCGCACCTGCTGCCGTAAACAATAATGCGTTGTTGTTCTGCTTTCCCATGGCTCGCTCCTTTTTTGAGAATTTCAAATTTCAGACTACTACGACGCATCTCTTATCTCTACTATGACAGGCGTGTGATCTGACGGGCGCTCCCACGCGCGCGGCGCTTTGTCTATCAATGCTGCGTGCGTCCGCTCGGCCAGTGGCTTTGATGTCCATATGTGATCTATTCGCAAACCGTGATTGCGCCTGAACCCTCCTGCGCGATAGTCCCACCATGAAAACTGTTTCCCTTCCGAGTTGTGCAATCGAAACGCATCAACGAATCCCCATTGCTTTATCTGATCAAGCGCAGCCCGTTCAGGCTCGCTGAACAAAACTTTGCCTTCCCATAGCGCCGGGTCATGCACGTCGATCTCTTCGGGCGCAACGTTGAAGTCTCCGCACAAAAGAACCTGCTCGCCCGTCTTGTAACGAGAATCAAAGAACTCGCGCAATCGCTTCATCCATTCCAGCTTGAAGGCGTATTTGTCCGAGCCGACGAAAGTGCCATTGGGTATGTAAACATTGACGACACGAACGCCTTCGATAGTCGCCGCAAGCAACCGCGCCGGAGCATCAGCCGTATCGTCCGGGAACCCGCGCTGCACATCTTTGCATCCGGCGCGCGAAAGTATGGCGACGCCGTTGTAAGTTCGCTGCCCGAACGACTCGGACTTATAGCCTGCTTCGGCGAATGCTTCGGCGGGAAATTTATCATCCGTGCATTTGGTCTCCTGCAAACAGAGCACATCGGGTTGCGCATCAGTAAGCCATCTGAGCGCCACAGGCAGACGCGCAGTAATCGAATTGACATTCCACGTTGCGAGTTTCACTTTTCTTCATCCTTTCCGTTTTTTTCTCAACGGAAAAGATAATCATTTCTCGGATGACTGTCTATCGCGTCCATTCAATCACATGCTTTAAGGAGCAATGAACAGACCAGACACCTGACGAGGCAAATCTCTATCAACATTGCGGCCTTCTGAGTGTTAATAAGACACTACTGCACGGTTAAGGGACATGCTTGTTAGTACGTCCGAACAATTTTGTCCGCTCATCTCTTTCACCAATCTTGACCAGTGATTTACAAATCCGCGTGATTACTGCATTCCGAGCGGTTGCAAGCGCAATTTAGATTGCGTAAGCCCCGGAGCCGCACGGCCTGCTTCATAGATGGCATGTGTTTTGCTCTTTGCTCATTAGGGTTGCTGTAGTAATCCGAAGAATCTATTACGAGTAAGGAGTGCTTATGGATCAGATAAACGATAATGAAAGCCTCACCCCGGTTCAGAACAGATCAAGCAACGAGCCGCAATCACTTAGCGGCGGTTCTAAGTTTGATAGCATCAAGAGTACTGTCGCCGATAAGCTCAAATCCGCTGCCCAGACGATCAAGGCGAAAGGCGAACAAAATACCAATGTGTCGGGTTATGCCAGCCAAGCATCGGGATGGCTCGAAGGCGCATCCGATTACGTCCGAGACGTTGACCCGTCGCAAATCAAAACAGACATTCAACGCCAGGTGCGTAGCAATCCGGCTCGCAGCCTTCTTATCGCAGGCGCTGCCGGGCTGATTCTTGGCGCGCTATTTAGAAGGAGGTAGCTCTCATGCAAACGCGCACAGAGCTTGATCGAAGAGTTGATATGAACGTGTCGCGTGAATCGTTCGGTGAACTGCTGGGGCAACTGGCTAATAACTCGGCGGCGCTCGTGCGCGACGAGATCGCTTTAGCCCGGCAGGAAATGGGCGAGAAGGCCAAATCCTTTCGCTCGGGCGTTGTAACAGTCGCCGTCGGAGCGGTGGTTGGTTTAATAGCAGTGCTGGCGCTTACGGCTGCGGCTGTAATCGGTCTGGCTCATTTGATGGATGCGGGCTATGCGGCGCTTATAGTCGGGGGCGTGCTTGCTATTGTCGGAGGCATCGTAGTTTCCACGGGTCTCAACCGGCTCAAGCAGACGAGCCTCAAGCCTGAACAGACCATCGAAACACTTGAGGAGGATAAGGAATGGCTGAAAGAACTAACCTAGCAACGCAAAGAAGCGCTGATGATATGGATGAGCGCAGCGCGCGAGAGATTCGCCAGGACATTGCCGCCAAGCGCGAAACAATATCGGAGACCGTAGACAAGCTCGGCGAGCGCATTCATCAGACGCTCGACTGGCGCGAGTACGTGGCAGAGTATCCGGCTGTTGCGCTCGGACTCGCGGCGGGAGTTGGTTTTCTGGTCTCAGGAATTTTTAAGCGAGAGCCTACGCCGCAGGAACGCATTATGGATGCGGTTGCCGATATTGCAGATGATTTAACCGACCGCATCAGCGACGTTGCAGGCGACGTGATAAAACGCAAACTGGTTTCAGGAAAAACCGTCAAAGCAGCAGTCTTCGCAATGATGACGAAAGCGGCTGTTGATTTTGCAAAGCAGAAGGCGTTGACAGCGATAACGGGCAATAACCGTCAAACAGACAACAGCCAGACATATGCGCGCGAGCGCGAAGGTTTCGATGCGAATTTTCAAACGTCTCATTCCTCTACGAGCAGTTACTAGAGGGTTGGCAAAAATCATTCATTAAGGAGGGAGTTACATGGATCAAAATAAGAATTTCTCAAACGAACCCGGAAAAACGACGGGCAATAATCCAAGCACGACCGGCTCTACGCAGAGCCGCACAAGCAACCCAAGTGGGAACACGCCTAACACGCCTTCCAGCAGCGGGACATAACCAGCAGTGGAAATATAGGCGCGCAAGCAGCCAGCGCTACACAACGCGCCAAGGATACCGCTCAGACGGCTTATGATCAGACCAGAGCAAGTCGTAGGCGATGCTTATGGCAAGACGAGCGAAGTGTTGACTAACACCTACGATCAGGCAATGACTTATGGCCGCGAGAATCCGGGCAAGCTCACACTGATCGCGTTCGGCGCGGGCATCGGCATCGGCCTGTTGCTGGCAGGGTCACTCGGCGGAGGGCGAAGCCGGACTAATCGCATAGCCGAACCGATAGTCGGCGCGCTCTCGCAAGTCGCAATGGAGTTCTTCAGATAAAGAGCTTCACATAGTCACAGCGCGTTTGATAGGGCTGTGGCTGAATAATACAACCTAAAAAAATAACGGCGCGTGTTATAACACGCGCCATTATTTTTTGATGTGATTCTGATTCAATGTTGTTATGCGATGCTCTGTACTCTGCATTTGCATTGACGACAGTTCGCGAGCGGTAGTGTAGCGGGTTCATTCCGCAAACCTACCCCTTGCTGCCGCTCGCAGTCGTGTGACCTACGCATCCAATATGCTCAATAGCAAATAGCTTTCATTGTTGAAAGAACGAGTCGTGTGTTGACAACTATTCAGCCCGATTCATCGGGCTTTCCCGAAAGGCAGATAGGCCAGTGCTTAGCACTGGTTGAGCATCAGCGGATATTCTATAGCGCGCTTTAGCGTGCTTGCTTGCGCGGCTTTAGCCTTTGGCCATAGTTGGCTAAAGCCAAATCTTATAAGGACGTTGAAACGCCCTTGAATAAATAAGTTTGAGTTTTAACAGTTTGACAGATGGTTTTTTAGGATTAGTTGAAGGAGTGAGATCGGATGGATTTTGAAAAATGATGTCAGCGTTCGGCGATTAATCTGCCGAACGCTTACACTTGACTTAATCGCAACTGTTATCGCATCTGGCGCAAGCCATACGCCATTGCCAGTCTGTTCAAATCAGACCTGAGCATCGTCCATTGACGCTCTGCGTTAGGCGTTAAATTCCGCCTGCGCATTACAGTATTGATGGCCTGACCAACCTCTATAGCGTTTGAGATTGATGAACGTATCGCCCAGTGATTAGTCGAACGGTTAAGCTCTCCGCGAGCTACGTTGAGCTGTCTTTCAAGCTCTGCCGCTTGTTCATTCAAACGATCTTCTCTTATGGTTCCTTCGAGCCGGCTCCGGTCGAGCGCTCGGTCAAACACTGCTACGAACTGATTGCTGCGACTTTCTGCCTGACGAATCAAACGGTCAATAGATCCTCTATTGTAGCGACTGGAACCACGCCACTGTGCAAAACTCGGCGCTGCCAAAGCAAGCACCATGCAGCACATCATCAACGCACCAAATGATTTCTTTAAACTATTACGCATATCTCTTTTCCCCTTTCTTATACACGACGCAATTGAAACGCCTCGCTTCGTCCTTACTGCTTTTATTTTTGCAACTCCGATGCCAAGCTTTCTCTAAGCCTTTTAATGAAGATAGAGGCGGGATGTGCGAATCAACATAAGGCAGATTGTATGCAATTAATCTAGAAAAATGGGCGTGGAAGGGTTTTAGCTTGGCCGATGAATATAGCCTGTACAATTATCGGCCAACAGAGACTATTCGGTATGGGATGCCGCACAAACTTTATCGTCGCCAGTTTATGGTAAAGTATGAGAGACGTTACAATCGCACAATCGCGTAAATGCATTCGTCTATAGTCTGCCCCTCTTTGGTGACACTCTTTCTCATACGGCCTTCGAATTCGTACCCGGCCTTTTCAAGCACGCGCATTGACGCGGGGTTCCACTCGAACACGCCCGCATAAATTCGGCAGATGTCAAAATGAGAGAAAGCGTATTCAGTCATCGCGCGCACGGCTTCAGTCACGATGCCTCGCCCCCAGAACTCTTCTCCGAGCCAGTAACCTATCTCAGCCGAGCGGCGAAATATATCCGTTTGCAAAAAGATGCTTATGCCGCCAACTGCAATGTCGTCTACTGCTATTGCAAAGTCATTTCCCTTCGGGTCAGATGTCGCTTTCTTTATCCATTCGTTAGCAGCGGCGAGCGTGTAAGGATGCGGGAACCGATCACGCACGTTGAGCCATATCTTTCGATTGTTGGCATGACGCACGAGGGATTGTTCATCTCCGCGCCGCCAGTTGCGAATGCTGAAATGTCCGAGGTTCAATTCCATAATTGGCTGTATCGCGTCATTGCTTTTTGAGTTTATTTATATTGACCGTCACAGGCAGCGGGTTCCCGTCTTCGCGCAGTTTGTAAAGCAGGTCATTTTCGACTGCGCGTCGTGTCGCCGCGATGTCAATGTTGAAGAGTCGCGCCACATTCTGGCCGAGTATCTTTCGTTTAACTTCAGCAGTAAGCTGCCGGTACTTGTTGCGCTCGATCATTTCGTCAGGAATGGTGAAAGCCTGAAACGCTTCTATCTGCCAGTGAGGCGGGCCAATAACAGGCGTGTCCGTGCCCCAGAGAATATTGTCTTCGCCCAACCCGTCGAGCAATCCGCCTATCAACTGCGCATAACGTTTGGGGTCTTGCAGCATGATCGCCGCAAGCGTGCCAAGTTCGGCATAGATGTTTTTCACCTTTGCGCGTTTCGCCTGTTCGGCAAGCTCCGCGTCGAATGGGTAAGCGCTGTGGAATGCTATGAAGTTGAGGTC
The DNA here is from genome assembly GCA_963726785.1 of Blastocatellia bacterium. Lineage (GTDB taxonomy): Bacteria > Acidobacteriota > Blastocatellia > UBA7656 > UBA7656 > DATEKX01. Next base: position 860,740 of record CAVSDJ010000009.1, on the reverse strand, counting down.
AGGAAAATCGGCAGCCGCTCGCGTCATGTCAGCGGGGTGACAATACTCTTCGAGGAATGAGCCGGGAAAACCTTTGTGCACGCAGATGTTTTTCACCTTGTGCTTGCGCAGCACTTCGTAGAGCGGATAAGTATTTTTCTCGTCGTCCATTCGCCAGCCGCGCATATCCGGCCCCGGCGGGTAAAGCTTCAGCCCGTCAATCTTCAACGTCTCGCATTGATAGATGAGCGATTCAACCGCCGATCTCCCGTCGGGCGGATCAACCGTTCCGAGCACGCGAATGCGAGCAGGGGCCATCGAACGAATCAACGCCGCTTCGCGCGGCGGGAATAGATCAACGCCATCGAACGCTGCGCGCATGCCGAAGCTATTGAGAAAAGCCACGTCTGTTTTACTCTGCAAAAAAATGTCTTCAAAAAACATCACGCGGCCCATGTCGGCTACGGGCACTGGTCGCCCGATGATGTTGGCGCGCGCTCCTGCAAGGCTTTTCAGAAAAGCATCTCCGCGCGGCGTCATCTTTTGAATTCCACCCGCGCGCCACCAGACGTGTGTCTGCAAATCCACAAGCAACGGCGGGTGCAAGTCAGCATCGCGGTCGGCGATTCGTTCGAGGCTCATGTTATCAACAAAGCTCGACGCCGGAAGATGCGAAGCCGTGGCGCTACGCTTTAGAAAAGTGAAAGCGGCTGCGCCACCAGAGAGCTTGAGCACATCGCGCCGCGAGAGCTTTGATTTGCGATCATTCGAATTAGACATTCAAGCCTCCTCATTCAGAACCTTGCTTAGGTTCTTCTCTCGAATGAATCCGAGTGCGATGAAAAGTTGACCGATGTAGTACGTGGCCCATATCAGATAATTGCCGTACTCGATTGGCGATTTGAACTTGCCCACTGCGATCAGCGAGTCGGACACGATGAACAGCATTGCGCCGATGACTACCCACGGAGCGCGAAAACCTGCGCGCGTCGCGGTCACACCCATTCCGGTGATAGCGCAAAGATAAGCCGCAACAGGCAGCTTCAGGTCGCCCAGATTCGGCCACAGCCACGCGAACATCGCCACGCTGAAGATCATCACAAGAGCGGCAAGCACTTTTTGACCGGCGCTCGAAATCACGGACTTTGACCGGTTGCGCACAAACAAAACGATGTACAGCAAGTGCGCGATCAAAAAGGAGGCGAGGCCGAAGACGAACAATCTCTCGCCGTCAATGCCCAGAAACATATCGCCGAGCGTTGAAAATGTAAGCGAGTTTGCCAGCAGCAATCCATCGCGATCTCGCAACACTCGAAAGGCAATAAGCGCAAGCGGCGCGACGGCCAACACTTTTATGACGACGCTGCCTGTGAATTCGGGCAAGCCGCGTGTGATCAGATAAGCCGCGCCGCAGGCTAACGATAGCGCGAGCAGCAAACCATCAACAGCATCAAACCGGCGACTTGCACCAACAGCAGTTGCGGTCATCTTTCGCCTTTCGATTCTTTCTGATGCTCGAACTATACTACTGTTTGCGATTATCTGATAACCGTTCTGCGCTGGCTTATATCTTCTGCGTCTTCCATCGGCCTCGACGAAAAGCGAGCATTCCGACTACGGCGATAGTCGTTTCCGCAATCGTGATTGCCAGAAAGATTCCACGCGCGCCCAGGCTTGTATGAAACGCAAGCGTATAAGCGAGTGGAATCTGAAACAGCCAGTAACAAAACAGATTGATGAGTGTCGGCGTCAGCGTATCGCCCGCGCCGTTGAACGCCGCAACCATCACCATCCCGTAAGCATAAAAGATGTAACCGAAGCTGATGAAACGCAGCGCATCTGTGCCATAACGCAAAGCTGCTTCTTCCTGCGTGAAGATGCGAATCATTGGCTCGGCGAACACTGTGAACACAACCGTCACGCCGCCTAAAAAGACCATGTTCGTGAAACCTGTCACCCACACAGAACGCTCTGCCCGCTCAGGCTTTCCTGCTCCGAGGTTCTGACCAACCAGTGTTGCAGCCGCGTTGCTCATGCCCCACGATGGCAATAATGCAAAGATGATTATGCGAATCGCGATTGTGTACCCGGCGATGGCCGCGTCGCCGAACTTTGTCACGATTAACATAAGTCCGAGCCAGCTTGCCGTCGCGACCAGAAATTGAAACATTCCGCCAAGCGATACGCGAAGCAATCGCATCATCACCTGGAAATTCACGCGAGCCTGATCCAGGCGAACCTGTATACGCCCTTTGCCGGACGAGAGCATGTAGAACTGATAGAGCACGCCCATGCCGCGACCTATTGTCGTGGCTATCGCCGAGCCGGTCACGCCGAGTTCGGGGAACGGCCCAAGCCCGAAGATCAAACAAGGGTCGAGCACCAGGTTGACGATGTTTGCAAACCACAAAGCGCGCATTGCTATCGCGGCATCGCCTGCCCCGCGAAACACAGCGTTGTTCAAAAACAACAGCATGATAACGATGTTCCCGCCGAGAATGATTCTGCCATAGCCAGTGCCTGCCTCGATGACTTCCGCAGACGCGCCCATCATATGAAAAAGTTGCGGAGTGAAGAAAACGCCAATCACTCCGATAGGAATTGACACGGCAATGCCGATCAAAATCGCCTGCACCGAAGCGACCGACGCGCCCGCATGATCTTTTTCACCTATGCGTCGCGCGACCATAGCGATAGTCGCCATGCTGAGTCCCATCGCCACCGCGAATATAAGAGTCAATAGCGATTCAGTAATGCCAACCGATGCGACCACCGCATCTTTTCCGATATGCGCGACCCAGTAAACGTTCACGATTCCGAACAACGACTCCATCGCCATCTCTAAAACCATCGGGACGGCGAGCAGGAAAATCGCGCGGCGAATGCTGCCTTCGGTGAAATCCTGCTGCGAACCTGCGAATGCCTCGCGCAGTGTTTTTAGAATTCCACCGCGCCGGACTTCTGTGGCCATAGCAGCAGATTGTATCTCTACGGGTTCGTTCATATTTTCCTTTCAGACAGTCTACGGATTGAAAGCAGATGAGGTTTCGCCAGACAGTATGAAAACTGTGGCCAAGCTGAGTTACATCAGCATTGAAGGGAATGAGTAATTAAAGTGTCACGGTTTTAAGATACTTATCTCGGCAGAAGATTGCAAGGCGTGTCGTTTGTTTCACCGCAGAGGCGCAGAGATTTCGCAGAGAAGATGTTAGGAGTACCGCCTTCAGGCGGAATATTGAAAGGCTAGAACATTCCGCCTGAAGGCGGTACTCCATGCTTGTGTTTTCCTCTGCGAAATCTCTGCGTTCTCTGCGCCTCTGCGGTGAACAGATTCTTAAAATGAATCTAAATCAAGTAATGACAGTCCGTCGCCCAAAGTTGAAACGAGCGTCGAGCCTTCAGCAATGCCGTCACGCCCACGCGGCTTGTAAAAATCTGCTTGAACGCGATCAATCAATGAGAAAGCTGATTCACGTTTTGCCAGCGCAAGCACGTTTCCGCCAAATCCCGCGCCCATCAATCGCGCGCCGTAAACTTCCGGGCTGCGCTCGATTATTTGTATCAGTTCGTTAACTTCCGAAGTGCAGAGACCGTAGAGGTCTCGCAGGCTTTCGTGCGACTGGTTCAAGAGTTCGCCCAATGCCGACATTCCCGACTCGACAGCCGATGCGGATTGATTCGCGCCAACGTTTTGTAGAATTTCGATAGCCTCAGTAACGCGCAGAGATTCGCCCAGGTGATGCAAGGCGCGAATACGCACCTTGAGCGATTGATCGTACCGTTGGCCGACCAGCGAGGGAAAAGCGCGAACGCATTCAAGAAATGCTTCGGGGTGTCTCTGCTCAATTTCAGCAAGAGTTATCGAATCGGGCAGTTCGTTTATCACTTGCTGCGGCTCATCAAACGATACAACTTGCCGGTCGTAAATCAGCGCCGGGATAATCACCCTCGCAACGGCTGCGCGCTCGTTGTATTCGAGCATCACTTCGCGGCCTTTATCTGCCGCGTGCGAAAAGAACGTCAGCCAGCAAAATTCTTCATCCGGCACCCCGACGAGCGTGGTCTGCTCGGAAGCATAATCGATATGCACTGCGTTGTGTCGCTTCGCCAGACAAATCGTCAGGTGATCCATCGCGCCGCCGCGCGTGCCCACATACCATTCGGCGCTCGCGGAATCAAAAGCCAACTCTCGCGCGTCGCATTCGATATTGTTGATGAGCCGCGCTGTTGCACCGGCAAGCACAGTCAGGGCCGATGATGAAGACGAACCGCCGCCGGGTGGAATGCTCGAATCAATCAGGAAATCGAAACCCTGCCCAAGTCTCGCGCCGTGCTTGAACCGCGCAAAGTAAACAGCCGCTTTCACGTAGTTAATCCAGTGGGGCGCGACTGCTGGCTTATTGAAAAGATAAGCCTGCCAATCGGCTCGAACATTTTCTGTCGCGCGAGACGGCACAACATCAGTCAAATCGAATTCGGCGGCGGCGAAATGATTTAAGGTCGAAGCTCCACGCACACGGTTTGTCCCATTCGCGCGATAGAGCATGATCATATCGTGTTCGCGGCTGCCGAACGGAAGCGATGAGGTCGGCAAGTACGAAACATAATCCACGTGCTCGCCGAGAATGTTTATCCGCGCAGGCGCGCGCAACGCCCTTATAGCGCCGCCCCCATAGTATCGCTCGAACAAATCGCATTGCGCGCTCAGACGATTGAGCCTTTGTTTCAAAAGGCCTTCATCATCGCCGTAAACTTCGCTGAGTGATCGGAGCAATGCGTCAGATGATTTCGTCATACTTGCGTTTGATCTGGTCGCTCGTTTTATAACACTGGCCTCGACTCGCCGCAACGGACGAGGGGATTAGCTTGCGATTGATGCGCGAGGATGTTATAGACCGGCATTCACATAAAACAATCAGGAGCCTGAGAGTGAATTTTGCCATCGTTGATTGGATTATCGTTGTCGCGTATCTCGCTCTGTCGGTTGGAATCGGGCTGATGGGCAAACGGCTTGTCGGCAACGTCTCTCATTACCTTGTAGCCGGTCGCGAACTCGGCCTCTACGTCGGCATTGCGACATTGGCGGCAACAGAGATCGGCACGATCACTTTCATGTATAACGCCGAATTCGGCTATCGCTATGGCTTCGCCGCGTTCGCGGTAGCACTGATTTCCGGCCTGGTAATGATCATCGTCGGGCGCACGGGGCTTGTGATCAGCCGGTTTCGCGAGCTGAAGCTGATGACCGTGCCGGAATACTTCGAGGTGAAATACAGTCGCGGGCTTCGATTAGTTACGGGCGTGCTGGTCGCGCTCGGCGGCATACTCAACATGGGAGTCTTCCTCAAGATCGAAGGCGAATTTCTGACAATCGTCAGCGGCATTGACACTAAATATCTCGTCGCAGTGATGACCGCGATACTGCTGCTCGAATTGCTTTACACGGTTCTCGGAGGCATGGTCTCGGTCGTCATCACGGATTTCATTCAATACATATTGCTATCGGTAGCGACAATTCTCGTAAGCATCTATGCGGTATTTCATGCGGGCTGGGGGAACATAGTCGAAAAAGTTACGACTACTATGGGGAGCGCGGGCTTCAACCCTTTGACGAACTCGCAATACGGTTTGACGTTTTTGATCTGGCAGGTGCTGTTGTGGTTTGCTGTGCACACCTGCTGGCAAACGACTGCGATGCGAATGTTTTCGACTAAAAGCCCTGAAGTCTCGAAGAAAGTCATGACGTGGACAGGGTTTATTTTTCTCGGACGAGGCATGCTGCCGATGTTGTGGGGAATCGCAGCGCTCACGATGTTCGGCACAGGCGCGCTCGATAGAGGCATTCCTTCGGCGGTAGTCAACGGCCAACAGCTTGCGCCGCTCGATGCAATGCCCGCGATGCTTGCCAGTATTCTCGGGCCGGGCGTGCGCGGCATCGTCGTAGCAGGAATGCTTGCCGCAACGATGTCGGTCAACAGTTCATATCTGCTCGGTTGGAGTTCGGTCATCTCACAAGACATCGTGCTACCGCTCAGGCAAGTAATGCGCATGCCGCCACTCAGTTCAAAAAAGCAAATATTGGTCAATCGAATCAGTAACGTCTTCGTCAGCTTGTTCCTGTTGTTTTGGGGGCTTTATTACACACCGCCCGGCGCGGTCTATCTCTATTTGAATATCACAGGAACTATTTTCTTGGCGGGCGCATTCGTGTGCGTGGTCGGTGGGTTGTACTGGCGACGCGCGAATACTACGGGCGGGTACGCTGCGATGGTTGGCGGCGCGGCGGGCGCAATCATTCCGTTTTTCTTTTTGCACCGAAGCGAAACCTTCGCGGGCTTTGCTGCATTCGGGCTGGCCGCCGCAGGCCTTATCGTCGGCTCGCTCTTAGGCCGCAAGCGACAATAGCAGAAGAGATTTGATGGAGGCATTATGAAATACTGGGTATGGTTTTGGACGATCAGCCTCATCGCAGCGGGCGCGGCATTCGCGTTCATCACTGTCATTGTAACGATCAAAGGATTTCGAGACCTGCGCGAATTCTTCAATCAACTGAGCAAACAACAGGACAAAGACTAAACCACAGGAGCAATTATGAATAAACATAATCGTCGTGATTTCTTGAAACTCGGCGCTGCTGGCAGCCTCAGCACCGCGCTCGTTAAAGACAGCATCGCGGAGAGTTTGCGCGGCGGCATAAAAGACGAAACGATGATGGAATTCAAAGCGCCTCCGATGAGCGCGGTTCGTGTGGGCTATGTCGGAGTCGGTTTGCAAGGCACTTCGCACGTCGAGAACTTGTTGAAGATTGAAGGCGCAGAGATTCGCGCCGTCTGCGACATCATAGAAGATCGCGTCGTGCGCGCTCAAAGCCTGACGACCAAAGCAGGCTTTGCGAAGCCCGAAGGCTATTGGCGCGGCCCGACAGACTTTAAGAGATTGTGCGAGCGCCCGGATATTGATCTGGTTTACACGGCGACTCCGTGGGAATGGCATGTGCCGGTTGCGGTGGCCGCTATGAACGCCGGCAAACACGTAGCCATCGAAGTGCCTATGGCGACCACCATCGAAGAATGCTGGCAGTTGATAGAGACCTCGGAAAAGACACGCAAGCATTGCGTGATGATGGAGAACTGCTGCTACGACCGTCCGGAGATGATGTGTTTGAACATGGTCAAGAAAGGATTGCTTGGAGAGATACTGCACGCAGAAGCCGGGTATCTGCACGACCTGCGCGAAATCAAATTTGACAAAGTGAACGAAGGTGCGTGGCGTTTGGCTCATTCGATCAAGCGAAACGCGAATCTTTATCCTACGCATGGGCTTGGGCCTGTAGCGCAATGCATGGACATCAATCGCGGAGACCGTTTTGAATATCTCGTCTCGATGAGCAGCCCGTCACGCGGATTGAATCTCTACGCAGCTAAACATTTCGGCGCAAGCGATTCGCGAGCTACTCAAAAGTACGCGCTGGGCGACGTGAACGTCAGCTTGATCTACACGGCAAAAGGCAAAGTCATCACGCTTTATCACGACACCAACCTGCCTCGACCTTATAGCCGCATAAATATAGTTCAGGGAACCGAAGGCATCTTTGAAAAATATCCGAACCGGGTTCATATCGAAGGACGCAGCCAGGAGCATCAATGGGACACGCTCGATAAATTCCAGGAACTCGATCATCCGCTGTGGCGAAAGATGGAAGCAGAATCGAAAGGCGCGGGACACGGCGGCATGGATTTCATCGAAGATTACAGGCTGATCCAAGCGTTGAGAAACGGAAAGCCAACAGATCAGGATGTGTATGATGGCGTCGCTTGGAGCGTCGTCACTCCGCTGAGCGAACAATCGGTCGCGCGCAGGAGCAAGGCCGTAGATTTCCCTGACTTCACGCGCGGCCTTTGGAAGCAGGCTCGAACACTTCACGTGATGGAAGTCTGAATTTCCAAAAGCAAGATTGAGGCGATAAATAAGAATCTCTGTTATAGCAGTCCCGTTAGGGACGACCTGTCTATAGTTTCGGTAGCGTAAAAAGTTTTTGTAGCTCCGTAGGAGCGACCTCTAAATCAACAGGTCGTTCCTACGGAGCTACAAATCACTTGTTTGATTGCTGCTATCGACAGGTCACTCCTACGGAGTTGCTTCTTAAACAGCCGCTAATAACTGTTCGCCTTATTCATACCTCAGCGCATCTATCGGATCAAGCGCAGCCGCTTTGCGCGCAGGGTAGTAGCCGAAAAGGATTCCTACCAGAGCCGAAAATGCGACTGATATCACAATAGACGCAGGCGAAACGAGCGTCGGCCAGTTGAGCGTGGAGGCTATGGCAATCGAAGCCCCGACTCCGAGCAGAGCGCCGATGATGCCGCCCACGAGCGAGATCGTTATTGATTCGATCAAAAACTGGCGACGGATGACGCCGCTTCGCGCGCCAATCGCCATGCGAATTCCTATCTCGCGCGTTCGCTCGGTCACGCTTACGAGCATGATGTTCATGATGCCGATGCCGCCTACCAGAAGCGACACGCCTGCAATCGAAGCGAGCAGGTTAGTCATAATGCTGCTCGATGCGCTCGCGGCTTCGGCTATGTCGCTGAGGTTGCGGACTGTGAAATCATCTTCTTCGTTAGGCGCAAGACGATGACGCTGGCGCAGCAATTCTCCGATCTGTCGCTCTGCCGTAGTCGTTGCATCGGCGCTGATGGCTGAAACCATCGCCATCGAAACGCGCGTTGTCGAGAGCAGTTTCTTCATCGCCGCTGTGTAAGGAATGATGACCGTGTCATCCTGATCCTGACCTACCTGATTCTGGCCTTTCGCAGCGAGTATGCCGACGACTCGAAACGGCAGATTGCGAATGCGAATCGTCTGACCAATCGGGTCTGCGCCCGCAAAGAGATTATCGGCCACGGTCTTTCCGAGCACCGCAACACGCGCAGCATACTTCACATCAGCCTCGGTGAAGAATTCACCCGACCCGACTTTCCAATCTCGAATCTCAGGAAACTTCTCGCTCGTGCCACCGATGCCGCCCGACGCAGACCAGTTCATGTTTCCATAAACCAACTGACCCGAACCCCGCACGTAAGGACTTGCGGCGCTGACCGAAGGCACTTCCCTTTCAATCGCTTCGATGTCTTCGACCGTCAGAGTCGTCCCTGTCCCTGAGCCTCCGCGCATTCCGCCCGTGTTGGCTGAACCCGCAGACACGTAGAGCATGTTGTTGCCGAGCTGAGAAATCTGCGACTGTATAGAAGCCGATGCGCCCTGACCTATGCCGACCATCGCGATCACGGCTCCGACGCCGATGATTATGCCAAGCATCGTCAGGATCGAACGCATCTTGTTACGCGAAAGCGCGGTCAACGCAAGTTTGAATGTTGCTATGAGGTTCATTCTTCGTCCTCCTCTTCCTCTTCCTGCGGCGGAAGACTTTCAAGTTCTTCGCGTGCCGAGCGCGGGTTTTCAACTTCGCTGTCGCGCTTGATGCGGCCATCTTTGAAAACGATTACACGGCTTGCATACTGAGCTATGTCCGGCTCGTGCGTTACAAGCGCCACAGTAATTCCACGCTCGCGGTTGAGCCGCTGAAATATGTCCATCACCTCGATAGATGTTCGGCTGTCGAGATTGCCGGTCGGCTCGTCGGCCAGTATGATCGCGGGTTGATTGACGAGCGAGCGAGCGATTGCCACGCGCTGCTGCTGTCCGCCCGACAATTGATTCGGCATGTTATGCATGCGCTGGCTCAGGCCAACCAGTTCAAGAGCTTCTTTCGCTCGCGCAATTCGTTCCGCAGGTTTGACTCCCAGATAAAGCATGGGAAGTTCGACGTTTTCGAGCGCGGACGTGCGCGACAGTAAGTTGAAGCTTTGAAATACGAAGCCGATTTTGCGATTGCGAATGTCGGCCAATTCGTCTTTCGATAGTTTCGACACGTCCTGGCCGTCGAGAAAGTAATGGCCTCGCGTTGGGCGATCCAGGCAGCCGAGTATGTTCATCGAGGTGGATTTGCCTGAACCCGACGCTCCCATTATCGCGATGAATTCGCCGGGATGAATTTCGAGCGATACTCCGCGCAGCGCGTGTATTTCGACATCGCCCATCTTGTAAGTCTTGTGAACATGCTCAAGCGCGATGAGCGCATCACCCGCGATCTTCTCGCGCAGATGATCGGCCATGTTCACAAGCTTGCCTATAGCTTCATCGCTTTGGACGCGCTGTATATCCTGTATGATTCGAGCTGCCATCGTTGACTCCTTGCTACCTTCCTCGGCCCCCGCCCGCACCGCGACCGCCCGTGCCGCGACCGCCCGGCTGCTGCCCAAACGGAGAAGCTGCCGGTTGTGAAGCTTTGGTGTTGCCGCTGTCGTTTTTCCCGATCACTACCGTTTCGCCTTCCTGAAGATTGCCCGCGACAATTTCAGTGACTCGGCCATTGCTGAGTCCTGTCCGAACGAAACGCGGCTCAAGCTTGTCGCCAGCCGTCAGCACCCAGATCATTTGACCTTGAGGTTTCTGGCTCGCATCAGTTGCCTGGCCTTCGCTGTCGCGCCGATTCTGTCCGCCTTTGCCTTGTTGCGCATCGGTGCTCGATTGCTGGTTTTCGTTCGAGCGACCGGCTCGCTGCTGACGCTGAGCCTGCATTTGTTCGCGCATCTCTTGCTGCTCTTTTTCCGAAAGTTCCGGTTTGAAACGCAGCGCGGCGTTCGGCAATGTGAGCACATCATCTCGCTGCTCGACCGAGAAGGTGATATTCGTAGTCATTCCGGGTCGCAGCTTCAGATCAGGATTTCCGACTTCGATTACTGCCGTATAAGTGACGACGTTCTGCAACGCTTGCGCGTTCAGCCTCACTTGCGAAACATTGCCGCTGAAAGTCTGGCCCGGAAAAGCGTCAACCGTGAAATTGACCTTTATCCCTTCGCGAATCTGTCCTACGTCGGCTTCGTCAATCGAAGCGAGCACCTGCATCTTTGTCATGTCGTTTGCGATAGTGAAAAGCGTAGGAGCCTGAAGGCTGGCCGCCACAGTCTGCCCGATGTTCACGTCGCGCGATACTACAACTCCGTCAATCGGAGATGCGATAACTGTGTGGCTGAGATTCGCCTTAGCCTGGTCGAGTTGAGCTTGCGCCTGCGCGCGTTGCGCCTTCGCCTGTTGGAGCCTGGCAGAGGACGACTGGCGCGCGGCTTCTGCCTGCGCGACCTGCGCACTGGCCTGAGCAACACGCCCTGCTGCCATGCTGGCCTGCGCCTGGGCTGCTTCTATGTCTCGACCCGACATAATTTCCTTCAAGGCCTTGTAACGCTCGACGAGCGCCGACGCGTCGTCGCTCTGCACGCGAGTCACTTCCTTGTTGGCTTTAGCCGCCTGAATGTTCGCATCCTGATTTCTAATGTCGGTCTCAGCAGCCTGCACAGCGGCGTCAGCGCTGGCGACGCTCGCGCTGGCGCTTTCGATCTGAGCATCGAACGATGTAGAGTCGAGCCGCGCGATCACCTGCCCTTGTTTGACTTGAGAATTAAAGTCAGCGCCGAGCCATGCAACCGTGCCCGATGCCTGCGAGCCGACCAGCACGGTCGTTACAGCTTGCAACGTGCCAGTTGCCGATACCGTAACAGCAACGTTGTCGCGCGCGACTTTCGCCGTCATGTAATCGCTTGCATCTGCCTGCTTGCTCCAGAACGAAAACGCAAAAACAACAACCGCAGACAAGGCTACCAGAGTTATAAGTAGCCTCTGCCTTTTCCTGATTGCTTGAACGAATGTATTAATTTTTTCCTTCATCCTTATATCTCCACCACTTTCGGCGGCAAAACATTCCGCCTATATTTATAGACACCGCGCAACTCGACGAAGTTACATTGGCGCAGCAGAAACGATGAATGATGAATGATGAACGATAAATTGCGGCAGGGGATTATCTATTTAATCCGGCTTCCGTTTCCTCTTTAGTTCATCATTCATCGTTCATCATTCATCATTCAGCATTTCCCCACTAGATTCTGTGCGAAGGGTAACCGATATGAATGTGCGCGCCGGTAGCTGCGCCGGGCACAGCCGAACGAAAGGCCAGAAATGGAATGCCGTTGCTGCGCAGGTAATCTATCAACGCTCTGCCTTCTGCGCTGTCGGGATGCACTGCGACATCTACTGAGTTGCGATGATTGAATCCCATGCGATTATGCGTGGCAGACTGACCATACGCGCTGATGGGAAGCTGTCGGCCAAATTTCGATGCGAAAAAGCTTTGCACATTCGACGCTTGAGCAATCGTCCAACCGGCAGAACCACCGTAGCGCAGAATTGCCGACGTAGCCGTGTAAGTTCTCTTAGAAGGCAAAGCGGGCTTGCGCATTGCCAGTTCCGCTTCGGCTTTTGCTTCTAGGATCAACTGGTCTGATTCTGTGATCTGCTTGCGCGCCTGATCGAGCTGCGCCTGCGCCGTTTTGACCGCCTGTTCGCCCGTTTCAAGATCGCGTTTAGATATGATGCCGCTCGCATAAAGCTCTTTTCGCTTTTCGACCGTCTCGCGAGCGGCCTTGAGCGCGTTCTCGTAGAACGGAATTAATGCTGCGACGCTCTCTTTATATTTATTAGTTGCGCTGACCAGATCGGAAGTAGTTTTTTTAAGCTGATCGGCGGGCCTGGTCTTATCGCTGCTCGTGCTTTCGGAAAGCGCGCTGATCGGTATGCACAACATCAGAAAAGCTGCGAATACATGGATTGAAGTTTTATACCCTTTGCTCGTTACCATTTCCGTTGCTCGTCTCCCAAGTAGATAGACAACCGAGTAGCGAATTCGGTTACAGGTGCGGGCGCAATCAGTAGCCCAACCGTCAGGGAGGGCGAAAGACCTGCGCCCTTGCTTACGCGAGGGCTACTGAATTTGTAACTTTTTAATAGCGCGCGGTGTCTTAACAGGCAGAGGGAGTTGGAACCTTCGAAAGGAATCGGACGAAATGAATCAAATGTATAGAGGTAAATTAATGAAAAGACTGAACAAAATTCAGAAAATCGCAATAGCTTTGGTTATGGCTATTGGTGTGGCTGTCCCCGTTGCTATTGCGCAAACGAGCGACAATGGCGGAGGCGTCAAAAAGGAACGCGGCTTTCACGGGCGCGGACATGGCAAGCGCGGCGGCGGAATGATGGGCTTTCGCAATCTCGATTTGACTGACGCGCAGAAGGCGCAGATGAAGCAGATACGCGAAAGCAGCCACCAGAACCTCCGTCCTTTAATGGAGCAGATACGCGCGAAGCGACAAGAGATTCGTCAGGCGAATCAAGACGGCAACGTCAACGAAGCTCTTGTAACTCAGAAGCTTATTGAAATCGCTCCGCTCGAAGCGAAGTTACAGGCTGAGCAGTCACGCGTTCACCAGCAGATGCTTTCGGTGCTGACACCAGACCAGAAAGCTAAATTCGATCAACAGCGCGCGGAGTTCAAGGCCAAGTGGGCCGAACGTCGCACTCGCAAACAGTAAGAATATCTGCAAAAATGACGGCAGGCCCGATGGCCTCGGGCCTGCCATTTTGAAGGAGTGATGAGGAGAAGCTCTGGCAATAGAGATCGAACAGGTTTCAGACCTGGAGTTGGTGAGCCTGGCGCACGCTGCAGACGAGCAGGCGTTCGAGGAGATAGTGCGCCGATACAGTCCAAGAGTGTTTTATATTGCCAGCAAATTTTTTCGTCAACGCGCGCTGGTCGAAGAAGCCGCTCAAGAAGCATTCCTCAAAGCCTACACGCAGCTTTCAAGTTACGAAGGCCGTGGCTCTTTTGAAGGATGGCTGACGCGGATAACAACGAATCAGTGCCTCAATATGATCAGAAGCGCAAAGCGGCGACCGGAACAAACAGTCACCGACCTGACAGAGGATGAAAGCGGATGGCTGGATAACAAGCTTGCAGATGTGTCAATCGAGCGACACAAATCGAGCGAGCGCAGTATAGTCGCGGCAGACCTCGCTGAAAAAGTATTGAGCGAAATGTCGCCGGATGATCGTACAGTGTTGATGTCGATTGACGGCGAGGAGATGTCAATCAAGGAAGTAGCCGAGATGACCGGATGGAGTGAATCGAAAGTTAAGGTGCAGGCGTTTCGCGCTCGCCGCCGAATGCGCGAAGCCGTAGAGAAGTTGTTGGGCCGGAAGCGAAAAAGCAAAGAGTAGAAAGGCGGGGTGTACCATGCGAGATAGCCACATCATACAGATGCTCGAAGAAAAACCTTTTGGCAGTTTGAGCCAGCAGGAAAGAGATACAATAAAATCTCACATTGCCGCGTGCGTTGAGTGCGGGCAATCGCATGAGGCCGCGCAGATTTCGTTTGATCTGATCAAAGAGCGCGCGTCTGAAACCGTGGAGGTTTCGCCTTTCTTCAAGACGCGAGTGATGGCTGCGCTCAGAGAAAGACACATACAGCCCGAACCTGCGGCGCTTGTGCGGATGTGGAGGGCGGCAGGTTCGCTGGTTTCGGCGATGGCCGCGATGATGGTGATTCTGGTCGGGCTGACGGTTTTCACTTACAGCCCTGATTCGCAACCGGAACTGACCAGTCAGAATATCTACTCGCCGGAGTATGTGTTGGAGCAAGATGAACGCGGCGGACGATGGTTTAGCTTACGATCAAGTGCTCTCGACAATGTATGACGCAGGGGATAGCGATGAACAGTAACACGAAAACTAAATGGATGGTTCGCCTGGCCGCCTTGATTATATTTGTCATCGGTTTCATCGCGGGCGCGCTGGCAATGAATATCTATCGAGGACAGCAGAGGCCGTCTGCGTATGGCGACAGGCACAGCAGATTCGAGGAAACGCTTGATAAGCTGAATCTAACGCAGGAGCAGAAAACCCAGGTCAAGGCTATATTTGACGACGCGCGCGCGCAACTCACCCAGTTGCGAAAAGAGTCGGAGCCTAAATTCCGCGAGGTGCGTAAACAAACTGACGAGCGTTTGAAGGCAGTGCTTGAGCCTGAGCAGTGGGAACAGTTTCAGCAAATAATGAGCGAGGCGAGAAAAGGAAGATCGCGCGGCAGGCCAACAAGAGAACGTGAGCATTAGCTGTAGGGGCGACGCTGCTGTGGTCGCCCCAGTGTGATGACATTTGAATCTGGGGCGACCACAGCAGCGTCGCCCCTACATAAATTTCAGTTATTTTTTATTGAAGACCAGTTTCGATTCCTGCTTGCCGCGAGGGCTTTCGCTACTGCGATGAACCTTGAGAACTTTACCGCCTTCCGCAAGCTCCCAATGATCCTGACGAGTGATTGTGACATCATTGCCCTGCACATTCACATTTTGCACAGAGCTTAGTTCAAGAATGCTGCCGTCGCCCATCCACTTGGCTTTTATCGTCGCTTTACCGGCCATGCGACCAGTCATCTCAACAGTGGATTCGCTGCCGTCGAGGTTATAAGTCGCTTTCTGAGGGGGAACTTCACGCTGGCCCCCTGTGATTGTTGTTTCGGTCGTGAGTTGCTTGTCGTCCTGAGTGACCATCATAGTGACATCAGCGCCAGCCATCATGCCGCTCACGTTTTCGCTCTTTGTTTTGTCCAGAACCCATGTGCCTGAGAAATTCGCAGGCGCTCGGCCCGCTGCCCAGACTTCGACCACCAGAGCGCAAACCAAAATGCAAAATATTAATAGCCTCTTCATCGAGTTTCTCCTTTATGCTTAGTGTGGGGAGACTGTTGTCAGCGAACTCTGTCCACAAATTATCCTTAGAAGAGCAATAACAGTTCCGCCTAATTTGAAGACGCTTGGGCCGCGCTCGCGGTTACGGGAAACAATTGTTCGGCCTTACTGGAACAGTTCGTCAATCAGCCCGTTATGCAGGCTCCTCCGACAGCTTGACGATGAGCTTTCCTTTGTTCGATCCATCAAATAATTTATTGACGGCGCGCGGGGCTTGCTCGATTCCATCAACCACATCAACTCGATACTTGATCTTGCCTTCTATAAGCCATTTGCCGAGTTCGGTCATCGCTTCCTGAGCGCGACCGGAATAGTCCATCACGATGAAGCCTTCGATTCGCGCCCGCTTGATCAGAATCTGAGCAAAGTTGTACGGGCCGGGCACTGGCTTTGTGGCGTTGTATTGCGAGATCAATCCGCAAAGCGATATGCGCGCGCCGATATTGATGAGGCTCAATACTGCGTCGAGTATCTCTCCGCCGACGTTCTCGAAATAAACATCAATCCCTTTGGGGCAATGCTTTTTCAAACCTTCAAGCACAGGCTCGGCCTTGTAATCAATGGCTGCATCGAAGCCAAGCTCTTCGGTGATCCAGCGACATTTTTCTTCGCCGCCCGCGATGCCGACAACATGACATCCTACGATCTTTCCTATCTGCCCGACGAGCGACCCGACAGCGCCAGCCGCCGCCGATACTACGAGCGTTTCGCCCGCCTTCGGCTTTCCGACATCAAGCAGGCCGTAGTAAGCGGTCAGACCTATGTGGCCGAACAATCCCATAAACGCCGTCAGCGGAATTCCCGGAAGACGCGGGAGCGTGGTGACGCCTTTGCCGTCGCTCACAGCGTAATTCTGCCAGCCGAACAAGCCCGAAACGATTGCGCCTTCTTGAAAATTCGCATTGCGCGATTGCTCTACTATACCGATGGTGCCGCCGCGCATCACATCGCCTATGCCAACAGCAGGCAGGTAAGTGTCCACGTTGTTTGCCCATCCACGGTTCGTCGGGTCAAGAGAGAGATAGATATTGCGGACTAGAATCTCGCCCTCGTTCGGAGTGGGAACGGGTGATTCGGTCAATTGAAAATCGGTCTCTTTCAACATGCCTACAGGGCGAGCGGCAAGCCTCCATTGGCGATTAACTTTTGCAGTCATCAAGCGGTTCTCCTTTCGAGCTTTTGCTGAGATTACGACATTGCGCTTATATTCGCTCAGGCCAGTATTTGTTCGAGGTGATGCTTCAAATGCTTCACGTAATCTTCGGCTAAAAAGCGGAGCGTCACAGGCTCGCTGCTTCCGATTCTGCACAAGACATCGAGCTTGTCATTCGACATATGCGAAATGACGTGGAGCAGATGCAGGTTGTAGCTCTTCCATAGCACAGTCAAGTCAGCCCACGATTCGTCTTTGTAAGCTTGTCGCGCGACCCAGGATTCCTGTTCATAACCAGGAAAGGTTAGAGCGCCGTCAATCTGCGCTCGGACAAATCGCTGATGATTGTTCGAGGCGGAATCTATGAGATGGCCGATCAATTCTTTTGGCGACCACTTGCCCGATGAAATCGGCAGCGGCGCTCGCGTCTTCCGTCAGTCGCGCAAGCTGGTCGTATGATTCATTGATCGTGCGTCTGAAATCTTCAATCACATCTTGCATAGTCTTACCTTGTTTGAATATTTATCGGAAAGTAATTACAGAGCGTAGCAAAACTGAAACCTGCGGGAAAGTTTGATTGTAGTGAGTACCCGCGGCAGGAGTCGAACCTGCGGCCCCTTGCTCCGGAGGCAAGTGCTCTATCCACTGAGCTACGCGGGCAATTAAGGTTCAAAGCAATCTCAAGAAGCATACAGATGATTGGAAATGGTGTCAATTTTTCAGGCTTTAGAGCACGGGGCAGTAACAAAGTCGGCGGAGGCCATGTAGGGGCGGGACTCTGTGCCCGCCCCAGCGCGGAATACATACAAATTCAAGCGTCGCTAAGTTCCAGTCCAGGGCGACCACAGCAGCGTCGCCCCTACATACACCTCTTAAACTTCATTGAATTCAGGTTGATACTTCACAAGCCCTGAGCGACCTGCGAGCGCGCCTTCGCGCAGTTCCATAATCATAAACACTTCGTCTCGAACGTCGTATTCGGACTTTATGCCATACCTGCTTGCGGGCGTGAAACCGAAGCGAGGGTAAAACTCCGGGTGGCCCAAGACGACAACGCTCTCATGCAAAGCTTTTCGACACTCATCGAGTCCCGCTCTTACAAGCCTTGAGCCTATGCCTTGATTTTGAAACTCAGGCAATACTGACATCGGGGCAAGCCCCACTGCCGCCAGTGACTCTTTCTCCGATTCGATGGTAACAGGGCTGAAGAGTATGTGACCCACAACTCTGTCATCTTGCACTGCGACCAGCGACAGCGTGACCTTGCCATTCGCTCGGAGCGCATCTACCAGGTTCGCCTCAGCCGGTTGCCCAAAGGCTTTTTCGTTGACTTCGTGAATCGCGGCGATGTCTTCCGGTTTCTCGTTACGCACGATCAGCATGATTTAATCCTGCTTTCAGAATTCAATGATTGAATGAAACAAGACAAGCAAGCGCCCGTCGTAAGAGTCAGTCAGGCGCTTGCCGGTTCGTTGTTATCGTAGAGGGCGGAGGTTATAGACTCTGGCAAGCCTGTTCAACTCAGCGCGAAGCAGTCCCCACTGTCGTTCGGCTTCGTAACTCAAGCGGCGATTGCGGAGTACCTTATTGATCTCTTCGGAAACGCCCAAAGCTTTTGCGACGTGCTCGCGCACATCGCGGTAGTCTTCCCTGTCGTCGAACTCTTCGCGAACCTTGTCGAGCTGTTTCTCAAGCTCTTTGGCTTTGTCGTTCAAGCGATCTTCTTTTCTGCTGCCGTCCATATTGCTCCTGTCCAGAGCGCTGTCGAATATCTTGACGAAAGCATCGCTGCGTTCTTCGACCCGGCGAATCAAAGCGTTGACATCCGCTCTGGTGTAAGCAGCCACCCGCCGCTGCGCGAAACCAGCCGATGACAGAGCCAGCAATATCGAGCAAAGGGCAAATGCTGTAACGAACTTCAATAAAAATCTATTCATACAGTTTCCTCGCTTTCTTTGACCGGCGCGACGCCTGCGCCTCTTATCTTCAATTTCATTTGACTGATGAAGCAACCTGACAGCCGGAATTTTTTTCGCTCGCTCGTAGTGTAGCATTAGCGGCGCGCTATGAGTACAATCTCCTGTCAGAAAGGAGAATAAATCATGTTGACCGTAGGAGACCAAGCGCCGGATTTCAATGTGAAGGCCCACACGGGCGAAGATGTTCGACTGAGCGACCTCGAAGGCCGCACGGTCGTCTTGTGGTTTTATCCGAAGGCCGACACACCCGGCTGCACGGCTGAAGGCATTGGGTTCCGTGATCGAATCCAACAATACACAGACAAGAATGCCGAGATACTCGGCGTCAGTTTTGATACTGTAGAAGAGAACCGAGCTTTTGCCGAAAAGTTCAATTTCCCCTTCCGCCTGCTTTGCGATACAAAAAGAGAGATAGGAATGGCATACGGGGCTACGGATGATCCGACCGCTCAATATGCCAAACGCATCACTTACGTGATCGGCCCTGATGGTCGCATAGTTCAGGCGATAGATCAGGTCAAAGCGGGCGAGCATCCCGAAGCGTTGCTTTGCACGCTCTAGCTTTCACTAACGGACAGGAGGACTCTATGGCTACGACGAAGCGCTTTCGCGCCGTCCTCGAAAAAGATACTGATAGTTCGGCAACGGCTATCGCCCTCCCATTCAATGTCGAGAAGGCGTATGGCTCTCGCGGTCGCGTTGCGGTGCGCGGCACTCTCAATGGTTTCGCTTTTCGCAGCTCAGTCTTTCCGATGGGCGGCGGCTGTCACTGGCTGGTGGTGAATCGCCAAATGCGAGAAGGAGCGAAAATCAAAGCGGGTGAAACGATCAGCGTTATGATGGAGCGCGACGACGAACCGCGCGTCATCACGCCGCCAGAGGATTTCGCCCGCGCCTTGAAGGCCAACAAAACCGCTCTTGCTGCGTGGGACAAACTCAGCTACACGCATCGCAAAGAACACGCCAGGGCAATCGAAGAAGCTAAAAAGCCTGAAACGCGCGCGCGAAGAATCGAGAAAGTGATTGCGGCCCTGGCTACACCGAAGAGTTAGAGTTTCGCAGTACAGTTTCGTCTTTACAGATGAATAATCACTTGCCGTGCGCGGAGATTTGTCATAATCTTCTGCGCTTGATTCGCTCATAACACTTAAACTCAGGAGGAACATGAATACCCGAACCAGACGCTTTACGAGCTTCACACTTCTGCTGCTCGTCTGCTTTGCATTCGCCTGTAATTTCGACGAAACCGAAGAGGCAAATAAGATCATTGATGCTGGCAACGCGGCAGTAACCGAAGGCAATAAACTCTTGCTGGAGGCCAACACAAAAAACGATAAGATATTCGACTCGGTCAGCCCCGAGCAATATATGGAAGAACGCGACGCGGTAAAAAGTACAGCGCAAGAGGCTGCCGAAGGATTCGAGAAAAGCGCCGCAAAGTATCGCGAGGCTTCGGCCAAGTTTGACCAGGCAAGCAAGCTGAAAATCCACGACAAGCTGAAAGAATATCTGACGGCGAAATCGCAGGAGTTTGCAAAGCGCGCCGAACAAGCCGATGTCGCAAAAGGCAACCCGAAAGCTTTCATGGAGAGCAGCGACCCCGAGGCCCTTTTAAAGAAGATCAACGAAAACAAAGAGCGAATTGAGAAGCTCGAAAAAGAGGCAAGTGAACTGGCTGAAAAATCCGCCAAGATTCAACAGGAGAATAAAAACATCTTCAAGCCGGACTCCAAATGATGCCTGCCAGATCAATCACAGGCATTGCGTTGGAACCTAAAAAGTCCTGGGCGCAATGCCTGTGATATTCTTCACTATCAGATGGCCTTACCAATTAAGGTAGCGGAATCTAATCCTCGCATTAACTCTCAAAGTAAGATTTTTCGTGAATCAATGGGCCATAAATTTCCATTCGCGTTAGTCTGGTAAGCCACCGTATTGAAAATGAAAACCTGGCTTTCTTCTTTGACCTCTTTAACCTGGATTAAGCTATGAGTCGCCATCCTTCTTCAGGAACCGCTGATTCAAATTCTCTACTCTCTTCTGTGTCAAGGAGTTCACACTGTATAAGCCGCTCATTAGCACCGGGTTCGTAAGGGTCTTCAACGATCAGCAGAGCTATTTGATCAGGTGAACACTTAATTGCATAGACCAACACATCATCTACCGATCCGTCCCAGTCTTGGTAGCTCACCACTTCCCGCCAATGTCGTAGAGAGATCTCGTTGAGCAAGTCATATGCTGACTTTGCCTTGCCCTTTTCAAATACCGCCATTGCGACAAGCGCGTAGGCATGCTTCGAATGTACCTTCTTACACACGGGACATGAATCAAGCAACCTGCGAAGGAGAACGACCGTCCGTTGATGAACTTCTTGATCTGATAGGATGCGGGAGCGGTCGCCGCTCCCAACATGGATTGTAATACAAGCCCACAGTTTTCTTGCCATATCCATATCAGTATATTTTGCACATTCCGTTTGCTTTTGCCAGAATCGCTGATGAAACGAAAAGGGGTCGGCTGAGGTAAATGGGGCGTGCCGCGATCATACTGGCTCTGCGGATTCTGAGCCTTTGATTAATCGTTTCGTAACCCAGCAATTGCACAGGGAAGAAATAATCCCATTCGCTTTACACTGTTCAAGTAGCCTCCGTATAATCCTTCATTCAAGTTATGGCCTATGAACACGAATCAGTCCTCATCCTCGACTTCGGTGGACAGTACACGCAACTGATCGCCCGGCGCGTGCGCGAGCTTGGTGTCTATTCGGAAATCGTCCCGTTCAACACTTCTGTAGAAGAGATGCGCCAAAAAAATCCGCGCGCCCTCATATTCTCCGGCGGCCCCTCGTCCGTTTACGAAGAAGGCGCGCCGCATCCCGACCCCGCTATTCTCGACATGCAAGTTCCTGTGCTGGGGATATGCTACGGAGTGCAATTGATGGCCTACTTCCTCGGCGGCGAAGTGAAGCCTTCATCGCGGCGCGAGTACGGACAGGCGGAACTCGAATCGAAACCTGAAAGCCTGCTGCTGGCAGGCGTAGCCTCGCCCACCAAAGTCTGGATGAGTCACGGCGATTATGTGAGCCGCCCGCCCGAAGGCTTCACCGTCACGGCCTCGACCGATGCTGCAATCGGCGCGGTCGAAGACACCGAGCGCAAACTTTACGGCGTGCAGTTTCACCCTGAAGTAGCGCACACCCCAGCGGGCAAAGAAATACTTCGCAACTTCCTCGTTAATGTGGCTCACCTGCGTTGCGATTGGACGATGGCTTCATTCATCGAAACGACTGTTGAAGAGGTTCGCCGCCGCGTGGGAAGCGGGCACGCAGTGTGTGGTCTTTCCGGCGGGGTTGATTCGTCGGTCGCGGCTGCGCTGGTCGCACGAGCAATTAAAGACCGCCAGACCTGCATCTTCGTAGACACAGGGCTGCTTCGCAAAAATGAATTTGAAGAAGTGCTCGAAGCCTACTGCGAGATGGATCTCAACGTCGTAGGCGTTGCGGCGGGCGAGAGATTCCTGACGCGGCTCGCAGGCGTGACAGACCCGGAACGCAAGCGCAAGATCATCGGCAACGAATTCATAGAGGTCTTTCAGGAAGAGGCTCGCAAGCTCGGAGAGGTAGACTTCCTCGTTCAAGGGACGCTTTACCCGGACGTAATAGAATCGGTTTCGGTCAAAGGCCCATCGGCTGTCATCAAATCGCACCACAACGTCGGCGGTCTGCCTGAAAAGATGGATCTGAAACTGATCGAGCCGCTGCGCGAGTTGTTCAAAGATGAAGTGCGAAGAGTCGGGCGCGAGCTTGGATTGCCCGAAGATATAATCGGTCGCCAGCCTTTTCCCGGCCCCGGTCTCGCAGTCCGTATACTCGGCGAAGTGACCGCCGACCGCGTAGCATTGCTGCAAGAAGCCGACGCGATTGTTATCGAAGAGATACGCCGCGCAGACCTCTACGACAAGATATGGCAATCGTTCGCAGTCCTGCTGCCCGTATCAACTGTCGGCGTGATGGGCGACGCGCGCACTTACGACAACGCTGTTGCGATTCGCGCGGTCGAGTCGCTCGACGGCATGACCGCCGACTGGGCGCGTGTGCCTTACGAAGTCCTTCAGCGCATCTCGTCTCGCATAGTGAGCGAAGTGCGCGGCATAAATCGCGTCGTCTACGACATCAGTTCCAAGCCGCCTTCAACGATTGAATGGGAATAACACGCAGATTGTCAGGCGCATCCCTCAGTCAACGTCCGAGAGCGAGAAATCAATGGCGGGACTTTCAAAACTTATAGGCGAAGTACTGGATGGCAAGTACCATCTCGACAAACGCCTCGGCCAGGGGGGCATGGGCGCGGTCTTTCTCGCCACGCATCTCGGCACCAAGCGACCGGTCGCGCTCAAAGTAATCGCGCCTCAGTTCATGGCTAACGAAGAGGTTGGCGAGCGGTTCCGCCGCGAAGCGGAAGCCGCAGGCCGCCTGCGCCATCCTAACGTAGTCAACGTGACCGACTTCGGTGTTGCGATGGTAGGCCGCCAGCGCGTCGCTTATCTCGTGATGGAATATCTTGATGGGTGCTCGCTCGGCGACATGATCAAAGAGAAAGGCGCGTTGCCTCTTGCGCTCGTCGTAGACATCGTAGAGCAAATCTGCCTCGCCATTGGCAACGCCCACCATCAAGGCGTCATTCATCGAGACTTGAAACCCGACAACATCTACCTACAACCCGATGGGCGCGGCGGCTACATCGTCAAGGTTTTGGATTTCGGATTGGCAAAGCTCCGCGATACTTCCGCGACCGAAGATGTGTCAGCGGAGAACAGCCCTGCTCGCACAAACGAGCTTGATGCGACTACGCGCGCCACCTCTAACACCATTCGTCAAGTCGCCACGACTCAACCGCATTACAAGGAAGAGACGAACCTCGAAGCGCAAACTCGGATTCAATCACCCGCAGAGTCAGAGCTTGAGACTGCTACTCAAATTCAAACTGCGACAACGGTGCAGGAAGACCAGACGCGCATATTCGATCACGATACGGCTACGAACCTTGAAGCCGCCACGCAAATTCAACCCGATGGCTCAGACGAAGACGGAGCCACACGCATCCAACCCGACTCTTTCACAGGAAACCCGTCTCGCCAGGAAGGAACGACGAGCGGATTGAGCCTCACAGCATCTTCGGCATCAGACATCACTCGCGTTGGTTCAGTCCTCGGCACGCCGCTTTACATGTCGCCGGAGCAGTGTCGCAGCGAGGCGCTTGACCCTCGCTCGGACATCTACAGTCTCGGCGTGATCGTCTACCAGATGCTTGCAGGCACAACGCCGTTTTCAGGCGGCATGACCGAACTGATCACAAAGCATTGCGACGAGCCGCCGCCTTCGCTGAAAGACAAGCGCAGTGATATTCCGGTGTCGCTTGCGGCGCAGGTGATGAGCGCGCTTGCGAAGAAACCCGAAGATCGCCCGCGAACGGCTGAAGCTTTCGCAAGCGCCGTGCGCGCTACGGCTGAAGGCGAGACAGAGATTGTGCGACAGGCGAAATCTTATTACTACACGTCGCAGCGCGAATTCTTTCTCCTGTCGCTGTTCATCTATTTACCATTCGCCGTCATCTCGCTGTCATTAAGCATCGGGCTTGATTCGATTCTGTCTAAGTCGCAATCGGCTTCGCTCGTGTTTGGCGCGTTTCTTTTCCTGCTGGTGCTATTTGCTACCAAGCTGAGCACAGCCGCGTGCGCGCTGGTGATTAAAGAGAAACGCTTGATGCTTACGGCAGACGTAAAGCTCAAAGTAGTTTTGAAATCATTTGCAAAACGACTGGCAGCCGTTTCAGGCACGGCGGCGCTAAGTTATCTGCGGGTTCTTTTCAATCTTTTGAAACTGGTCATTCCCGGAATCAGAACTTACATTGACAATTCGCTCTTCCCGTCCGTCGTGATGATGGAAGATAAGCAAGGAGCGGCTGCGCTTGATCGGTCGCGCGCGCTTGTCAGGCCATTGCGGCCCGTAGCGGTTGCGCTCGCGGCGCGCGATTTTGGCATCAGCATGGCTTCGCTGATCTTTTTTCCGTTCGTAACCATGTTGATGACTATGCTATTTCGGCGGCGCGCGCGGCGACGCGCTCAAAGTGTTGACGGTGCCGATGATGAGAAATTTCATCACGGGTTATTGCTGGTTCATTTTAGTAATCATGCACACGGTCTACAGCGCCGTGCCGCTCGCCGCCCTCTATTTCAAAGCGAGGCAAGCCAGCGGCGAGCGTCTTGACGAAACGGCTTCGCGCGATTGGCAGGGCGAGGATAAAAAACGCACGGATAAAATGAGCAAGGCAACCGTCCTGTGGTTCGTAGCGCCGCTCGTCATGCTCGCCATTATGGTATTTTCATCAGTGAGCAACTTTGGCTTGTCTTCGGAAGACTCTTTCGTCGAAACCGTTCGCAAAGGGCGCATTGCAACCGTAAAGCGAATGCTCGCAAGCGGGGCGTCTGTTAATGATAACCGATTCGGCGTAAATGTGTTGATGTACGCGGCCAAAGACGGCCACGCTGACATCGTCAGAGAATTGCTCGCGGCGGGCGCAAAGTTGAACGCAAAGGACAACGACGGCGACACCGCGTTGATGTATGCGGCGATTGATAATCGCGCAGAAATAGTGAAAGATTTATTGATGGCGGGCGCTGATGTGAATGCAAAAAACAACAACGGCACTACGCCATTAATCGCCGCATCGCTCAGGGGGCGAGCGGAGCCTGTGAGAGCATTGCTCGCGGCTGGCGCTGACCCTCAGGTAAAAGACAGTAAGGGCAAGACTGCCCTGATGTATGCCGAAGCAGAAGGCCATACGGATGTTGTTCAGATGTTGAAAGCTGCCGAAACCGAATAGGATCAATGACCGTGAGCGAATTCAAACCACAGCCAATCAAACCGACTATCGCATTCGACATGCTTGACCTGCATTGACATTCGCGTCGGCACGATAGAGATTGTGGAAGACGTTAAAGGGTCGAGCAAGCTGGTAAAGCTCACAGTTGATTTCGGCGATCATAAAAGGACGATACTGGCCGGTATGAAACAGGAGCGCCAGAACGCAAAAGAGATTGAAGGCCGACAGGCTTTGTTCGTCGTCAACCTCGAACCTAGAAAGATGATGGGCGAAATATCGGAAGGCATGTTGTTCGACCTCGGATATGCCGACCGTATCACGCCCGCGCTCGCCGTGCCCGAAACAAGTGTGCCCAACGGCGCGCGCGCCGGGTAACAGTTCAAACAGCAAAGGAGATCAACATTGCCGCAGCAAGCACCGTCGAGAGGAAATCCGGTTCAGGACTACGTAACCGTAGCCGAGCGAATAGAAAAGTTTTACCAGCGTCATGAAAACGGGAGGATAGTTACGCACATCGTAGAGCATGACGCGGAGCGCGGTTTCATATTGATGCGCGCTGAAATCTATCGTAGCGCCGATGACGCTCTGCCCGCCGCGACGGGCCACGCTTATGAGTTCAAGTCTGAAGGTTACGTCCAGCGCACAAGCTATATT
This sequence comes from Blastocatellia bacterium, assembly GCA_963726785.1. Lineage (GTDB taxonomy): Bacteria > Acidobacteriota > Blastocatellia > UBA7656 > UBA7656 > DATEKX01. Next base: position 834,392 of record CAVSDJ010000009.1, on the reverse strand, counting down.
GAGGTATGCGAGACTTCGGCTGTAGGTCGCGCGCTCGCGATGGCCGGGTTTGAAGTGAGGCGCGGAATTGCGAGCCGCGAAGAGATGGAAAAAGCTACGCGAGCCGTGCGGGTAGAACCGACCAGAGAAAAAGAGAAGCCCGCGCTCGCTCAACCAGCCAAACCATCGCAACAAGCGACAAACGCAAATCAACAAGCGACAAACGCAAATCAACCGGCGACCGAAGATCAGAAGCAGGACATTCTCGAACTGCTTGAAATGTTGCAGCCGGGAGACCGCCGCGCGCAGCGAAGAGTATTAGTCGAGATGACAGGCAAAGAATCGCGCGATGACCTGACTCAACAGGAGGCTGCCAGCCTCATAGCAAAACTGAAGCGGGAAGTTGATGAAGGCAGCATTTAACCGAGCTTGCGAACAAGCATAATCGCTTTCATGGGATGGCGGTCGAGCACGCGAAAGCGAGTGGCAAAATCTTCAGGCTCTACGCCATCGCGCAAATCAACTACGGCAAGCTCCGCGTCCTGTATCCGCTCGGGGGAGCCGAACTGGCGATAACGTGACGCGCGCACCGTCGCCAGCTTGATGTCTATATCCGACGACCTTTCGGCTTCTGGCAAGCTCAATAGTTTCATTCCGTATTAATCCTTTGTCATCAATTCAGAGTTTCAATCAATCGCGGCACATCAGCAAAATTGTCTGTCACATAGTCGGCTTCTGTGACTTCAGTTTCATTGATCGGCGTCACGCCTGTGAACCGAATCGCGTAATAACCTGACAGCTTTGCGCCGACGATGTCTGTGAATTCAAGATCGCCTACGTGAACCATTTCGCGCGGGTCGGCTGACAAGCTCTGAGCGGTGCGAGTGAATACTTCCACGTGCGGTTTCGAGCGCCCTGCTTCATCAGAAAAGACGAGCGAGTCGAAAAAGTCGAGCAGACCATTTTGCGCGAGCACCTGCTTGAGCACGCGGCCCGGCGAAAAGCCCACATCGGAAATAATCCCCAGCCTGTAGCTCCGAGCGAGATGTTCGACGGCCTCGCGCACGCCTTCGATCAAAACGGGCGGGCGTTCGAGTACGCCTTCTTCGTATGCATTGACAAGGCTTGCCATCACATCATCCGGCAACACTGCTTCAAGATTGGTTAGTATTACACCCACGCGCTCGGCGGTCGAAAGCGTGCGATGCTCGTTACGCCAGATTCGATAGTGCGCTTCGGCTTCCATCGAACAGGCTTCGTGTACTCGCTCGTCCGTGAAGTCTCCGCACGAACGCAAAGAGTCTCCGAGCAAGCGCATTCTATTATCCTTATAAAACGCAAACGCTCCGGGCAATTCGGTAAACAGCGTATTCCAGAAATCAAAAGAAATTGCTCGTATCGCCAATAGAATTTAAACCTTTCGTAAGCGGATTGTCTTTCATCCACTCAAGTATTCTAATTGTATCGTGGGCGTATGACCAATCGAGTGAGTTAATCGAATGATGAGCGAACATAATACCCGGTTCAAATCTGCGCTTGAAGCGGCGCTCGCAAGCCTTGATCTTGCCAATTTGAATGAAGAGCAGATCGCTCAATTGGTAAAACATTACTCGTTGATGCGTGCGTGGAATCGCCGCGTCAATCTGACGCGCATCGTTGAACCTGACGAAGCAGCGCGGCTGCACTATGCGGACTCGCTTTTCGGCGGTCGCTTCATCGAATATGCGCGGCGGGTTTTGGACATAGGAAGCGGCGCGGGATTCCCTGCCCTGCCGCTGGCAGTGCTCAGGCCGGATGTCGAGGTCACTGCGCTTGAGGCCAATCAAAAGAAATCAGTTTTTCTAAACGAAGCCCGTGATGATCTCGGACTCGCAAACTTAAAGGTTGCGACGGCGCGGCTCGAATCATTCGACCTGACCGGATACGACCTGCTGACGAGTCGCGCGCTCGACCGCGCGGAAGAAGTCTTGCCTCCGGTCATCGCCCGTCTCGACCCGCATCAGCGATTCATGCTTTATTGCGCGCCTGACCTGCTCGCAAAAATCAGTCAGCGCATCGGCTCGATGATTGAAGTAAAAACCTATACGATGCCGCAATCGGAAGCGCGATTGATCGCTGTCTTCTCGCGCGCCGATTGATCTACTTCGCGCCCGCAACGTCTATGACCGCCCAGTAGAGGAACTCTACAAATTTGCCTATGCCGGAAACCGACAATCGCTCGTCGTTGCCGTGAACGCCTGAACGATCTTTGTCGCTCACTACGCTGCCAAGCCCGTAAGCATGAACTCCTTTTGCGCGCAGTTGCGCCGAGTCGGTCGCGCCCGTAAGCATCAGCGGCAACGTGACCGTGCCTGGAAAGACTCGCGATTGCGCGGACTCAAGCGCGCGGAACATATCCGTCTGCAAGCCCGATGGAGGGCTGGGCGGGCGGCCACGATTCGTGGGCGGGATCACTTCAACCGCAGGGTCATTGATAAGCTGGCGCATCTTATCGGCAAGCGCATTGATGTCTTCATCAGGCACAGCGCGCACATCGAGGTTGGCTTCGGCTTCGGCTGGGATAACGTTGCCGCGAAAACCGCCTTTTATGATGGTCGGCACAATCGAAGTGCGAAGCATGGAATTATAGTTTATGTTCACAGCCCGAATCCGTTCTTGAACCATTTCACTGCGGGCAGGGTCTTCGAGGTTCGCGTAGAGAGCGGCTTCTTCGGGCGAACTGATCTTTGCGAGCCGCGAAAAGAATGCGCGCGTGGTTTCGTTCAATCTCATCGGCACATTCCAGTTGCCGACTTTTGCAACCGCAGCCGCGAGATGAGTGATCGCGTTATCGGGTCTTGGCACAGAGCCGTGCCCGCTCGTTCCGCGCGCTACGAGCCGGAACCCGCGAGGAACTTTTTCCGTAGTGGCTACGCCGACATATTTGACACGGCCTTCGGGCGCGTAAATCGCGCCGCCTTCATTCAACGCATATTCGCATTCGATTTTGTCCCAGTGCTGCTCGACCATGAAATCAATACCCACGCGCGTCGTGCCCTCTTCTCCGGCTTCGGCCATAAAGATGACATCGCGGTCGAGCGGGACTTTCAGCCTGTGCAGGAGCAGGAAGACTTCCAGGCACACGCTCGTCATGCCTTTATCATCCGACGCGCCGCGACCGTAGACGTATCCGTCTTTGACTATGCCGCCGAAAGGATCAACCGTCCACTTGTCGCGCTCTACGCCAACGACATCAATGTGGCCCATCAACAGGAGCGGTCTCTTTTTGCCATTGCCTTTGAGTCGAGCAACGATGTTGCCGCGTCCCGGCTCAAGCTCGAATATCTCTGACAGTATGCCTTCGCGGTCGAGTATGGCTTTAAGGTATTCGGCCCCTTTCGTCTCGTTGCCCGGCGGGTTGCTCGTGTCTATGCGAATGAATCCTGAAAGTATCTGTACAGTCTCGTCGCGCGCTGCTTGAAAATCAGGCGCGGATTTTTGACGCGCAGCAAGCAAGTTGCTTGTTGCGATTGACATCGTAATTACGATTGCCGCGATCAGCCGATGAAAGCGACGGGAATTTTTCGAGCACATATCCACTCCTTGTTATTCATAACTGCAAGGACGCTTTCGCAGTCCCGTTAGGGACGACCTGTCTATAGTAATAATTAAGCAATTGATTCGTAGCTTCGTAGGAGCGACCTATTGATTCAGAGGTCGCTCCTACGAAGCTACTATAAATATTCAGCATTCCAAAACTATAGACAGGTTGCTCCTACGGAGCTTGATTTCCAAATTGCCTTTTAGATTTCGCCTGTCTGTATTGAAAATCGAGCGGTAGCTTAACAGCGCATGTTCGGGCAAGCAAGTTGGCAATCGGTCAAAAGAGCCGAGCCTCGTCACCTAAGAAGGTCAAACTGAATAATACTGGTGGAGTGAATGAGACAAGCCTGCCGTGAAGTCATTCAATTTGCGGGAATTTGGCTGGCGACGGGCAGTGGCACGGCCATTGCAATTAAGAATACCGGAAGCTTGAGACGCCTGATGGTGCTCTCTTTTGGGGCCATCGTGCTCAGCGCCGAAAAAAACTGCGCGAGTGTATGGCGCGCCGTCATCTACTACTCAAAGCAAAGGGGCCTCACCCCCCGCGCGGTTGATGACAGCGGCGCAACACTCGCGCTCGATAACCGAGTCAGAACCCTCTCTACGGCTTTCGGCGCTGATGTATGATGGCCCGCTTTCTTTCCAACCTGCTTTTTACTTTCGTCTTGTAACAACTCAGCCCCGTAGGGGCGACCTGTCTATAGAATCAGCAAAAAAGATATTTCCGTAGCTCCGTAGGAGCAACCTTATGATTGATAGATCGTTCCTACGGAGCTACGGCTAAGTAGTTACTTTTGCCTTTCTATCTTCTCCATATCATCCATGAATGGTCGCAGTGCTTCGGGAATGATCACGCTGCCATCTTCCTGCTGATAATTTTCAATCAGCGCGAGCCACGTTCGCCCGATGGCTAATGCGGAGCCATTCAGCGTGTGAGCGTATTCCGGTTTCGCTTTTTGCTCGCGGCGAAATCTTATCTGCGCGCGGCGAGCTTGAAACGATTCGCAGTTAGAGCAGGACGAAATCTCTCGATAAGTGTTCTGGCTCGGCAGCCACACTTCTATGTCATAGGTCTTTGCCGCCGAAAATCCCATGTCGCCTGTCGATAAAACTACTCTGCGATAGGCAAGCCCTAAAGCTTCGAGCACCGCTTCGGCATCCTCAGTGAGGCGTTCCAATTCGTCGTAAGAATCTTCGGGCCGCGTGATCTTCACCAATTCAACCTTGTCGAATTGATGCTGGCGAATCAGCCCGCGCGTGTCTTTGCCGTAGCTTCCAGCTTCGGAGCGAAAGCATGGAGTGTATGCGGTCATATTGATCGGCAACTGTGCGCCGTCCAATATTTCGTCGGCATAGATGTTCGTGAGCGGCACTTCGGCAGTTGGAATCAAATAGAGGTTTCGCTCGTCCGTCAGCTTGAACAAGTCTCCCTCGAACTTGGGCAATTGACCCGTGCCGAACAATGCATTCGCGTTGACGATGAACGGTGGCAAGACTTCCGTATAGCCGTGCCGCTTTGTGTGCAGGTCGAGACAGAAATTTATCAGCGCGCGTTCCAGTCGCGCGCCCACACCTGTCAGAATAGAAAATCGCGCGCCCGAAATCTTTGCTGCCCGCTCAAGGTCGAGCAGGCCAAGTTGTGTGGCAAGGTCAACATGGTCTCGCGGCTCGAAATCAAATTTGGGAGGCTCGCCCCATCGCTTGATTTCCTGATTTGCAGTCTCATCCTTTCCGACAGGCACACCGTCGCCCGGCAGGTTCGGCAACGTCACTAACAGATTGTTCAAATCGCTTTCTATCGCGTTGAGTTCGGATTCAGTGGCAGCGATTTTGTCGCCGATGTCGCGCACGGCAGCGCGCCGCGATTCGGCGTCTTCTTTCTGACCGGCTTTCATCAGCTTGCCGATCTCCTGGCTTTCGAGGTTGCGCGTAGCCTTAAGCTCATCGCGCTGGCCGATGAGCGCGCGGCGGCGCTCGTCGAGTTTGGTGAAGCGAGCAATCGCTTCTAGTGGAAAATTGCGCGCTTCGAGTTTTTTTCGTACAAGATCGAGATTCGCGCGAACGAAATTTATATCAAGCATGGCAAAGGTCACCTTTCAGAAACGAACGATAAACGGATAGCGTAAGCCGCGCCGCCAAAGAGTGTCAACTGCGCGCGCTCGAATCAAACTATTGAAAGTTGGCTATGGAAATTGACGCCGACGATTCAGCTTCGCTTACGCAGACGACTGGAAAACAAGCTGCAACTTGAACTTGATGAGAATAGGAAGGGTGAGAAGAGGGAGGCAAAGAAACCGAAGTAGAGAACGAATTTCAACCATCGCGTGCCGCCTTGATCGAAGGCCATCATGAAGACCGAGCCGATCACAGAGAACGCCAGGATTAGAGCAACATTAATGATAAAGTACTTCGAACGATTCATCATCCACCTCCAATTGAGAACGTGGTAAAAGCATTTTAACACAATTCGCCCGCACTGAATCCAGGAAATTCCCGGGCGACAGGTTGCGCGCACTAAAGGCTTGTCGTTAGCATTGATAGTTATGGAAGAAGCTATTGAAGAAGCAATGTTTGAAGAGGCGTTCGCGATGCGCGAGCGCGAGATTGAAACTGAAAACGGCAGGGCGCGCATTTCATATCTTGTTTGCGAGCCGATGGAGCGCGCGGGCTTCACAAACGCTTTCAGCACGCGCGGGGGCGGTGTGAGCGAATTTCCTTCAGGCGCGCTCAATCTTGCCCATTTCAAGGGCGATGCGAAAGAGAATGTTGTAGAAAATCGCAACCGCTTTCTTAAGGCCATCGGCGCAGAGGGCGCTCAAGTAATCACAGCGCGGCAGACTCATTCAACCGAACGATGCTTCATCGAGTCTAAAGAGCAAACAAGCGGCGCTCAGCTTGATTGCGATGCGATGACAACGCAAACGACCGGCGTGTTGCTCGCTATTCAGACTGCTGATTGTTTGCCTGTTCTGATAGCCGATACGAAGTCGGGCGCTATGGCTGCGATACACGCGGGCTGGCGCGGAACCGCAGGGCGCATTACCGAGCGAACAGTGGCAGACCTTATGCTCACGCAGGGGGTGAACCCGCGCAATTCAATTGCCGCGCTTGGGCCGACCGCCTGCGCGGAGTGCTACGAGGTGGGCGCGGACGTGATCGAACGATACAAAAAAGAGTTCGGCTACTGGCGCAACCTGCTCGTGAATTTTAAAGAAGGCGGCAAAGCTTATCTCGACATACGCGCGGCAAATATTCAACAACTCGCCTTCTGCGGTTTCACCGAAGACCGCATACACGTCGCCGAGTATTGCACTATGCATCAGAACGATATGTTTTTCTCGTATCGCAGGGAAGCCGGAGGCCAGCCCTCGAATGTGGGGCGATTGCTGTCAGTCATCGGCAAGCTCTAGTAGCGCAACCCGCTCTAAAAACTGAAAAAGGGCGGGTCTCAACCCGCCCCTCGTAATTTTTTTCCAAGCACGAATAATTAACCCGCTTTAGGCGCGAAGTAGCCGCGACGGTGGCGCACGTTCAGGTCTTTGCGCGCTTTGACGCGAAGCTGGATTGTGCGGAATGACCCGTCCTTCGATCCGTTCGCAGACGTGTAAGCCAGCACGTACTGCGACCGCAGGTCTTCGTCTATTTGAGCGAATGCCTTGTCGAGTTCCTCTTCGCTACGCGGAAAATATGCGCGTCCGCCGGTCTCGGTTGTGATCTTTTTGAGTCCGCCCGAATCAATGCCATAAGCCGGGTCGCCTATGCCTATCGCATAGACTATGACTTCGTTGCGCCATGTCCGCTCTATCGCTTCGCGCAACTTAATAGTGCTTGAAGTGTCCTGACCATCAGTTATTAAAAGAATGACTCGGCGTCCGGCTTCGCGGCGAAGCAGATCGGTTGATACGGAATAAACAGCATCCCAGATGGCGGTTGATCCTGCGCGCGAGCCGCCGTTGATGGGCGGCGTTCCTCCCACGCCGCCTATAGCCGCAGTCGGAACAGCGATGCGAATTTCATCAAGCCCGCGCTGAAGCTTTGCGACATCCGACGTGAGCCCTTGAATGAGCGTGGCTTCGCCTTCAAACGTAACCACAGCGCCGAGGTCTTTCCTTGGCCGCAATAATCGCTCGAAGAAGCGACGGCCCGCCGCCTTCTCCATCGGAAGCGAATACTCTTCGCTGCCCGATATGTCTATCAGCATCGCTATGGTGATGGCTAAATCCGTCTGGCGCTCAAATGAAAAGAGATCCTGCGGCTTGTTGTCTTCGAGCAATTCCAGATCATCTTTTTTAAGATCGTTGATATAACGATTGGATTTGTCCGTCACATTGAACGGGACGGTGACCAGTTGAGTGCCCAGCTTGACAGGCTCATCGTCCTGCTGGTCTTCAGGATCGACAGGCTTTTTCTCTTTTTCCGTCTGCGGCTTCGGCTTCGATTCCTGCGCCTGAGCGATATCGATAGAAGGTAGAAAAGCTAGCGCCGCAACGAGCGCCAGAATTACTGCGGTTGAAATGTTTCTAATGAGCTTCATTTTTTTACTTCTTCCGTTGCCGCGTAGTAGCCGCGACGATGAATGATACGCACGTCAGGCCGCGCGGCCAAACGCACTTCTATGCGACGGAACCGTCCGTCGTGAGAGGAATTCGATGGCGAATACGCCACCAGATACTGGCTGCGCAATTCGCTTTCTATCTGGCGAAAATCGTCCAGCAAATCATCCGGCCCATGCGGGAAATAAGCTCGCCCGCCTGTCTCTTCGCTCATTCGCCGGAGCACGTCTTCGCGCACGCCTTCAAACCTGAAGCGGTCGCCAATTCCTATCGCGTAGATGACCACGCCCGACCGCCACGCGCGATCAATGGCTTCTTCGAGCTTTCGACTGCTCGCATTGTCCGCGCCGTCCGTCAATAGTATCACTGCCCTTCGCGTCACATTGTCATCGCCGGCAGCGCTTCGACTGCTATCGCGCGATAGCACCTCGTCGGCAGTGATGTAGACAGCATCGTATAGCGCGGTTGCCTGACGACGCGAAGAGCCTGCGCCGAAACGACGCGAGTACTGTATCTCGTCGAAGGCGCGATTGAGCGTTTCGATGCGCGACGTGAGTCCCTGCACTAAATCAACATCATCTTGAAATGTGAGTATCGCGGCAGAATCCTTGCCCGCTCGAATGACAGAGCGAAGAAACTCGCCTGCCGCCATCTTCTCCTGCGGAAATGTGTATTCCTGACTGCCCGACAGGTCCATCAAAATAGCGATGTTTATCGGCAGAGTCGTCTCGCGCTTGAAAGTGAAAATCTGTTGAGGCCGCCCATCTTCGAAGACCGTCAGTTCTTCTTGTCTGATGTCGCTGATGACGCGATTGCTTCGATCAACTGCGCTGAACGTCAGGTTGACCAACTCTGTGCCCAGCCTTACAGAATCGTCGCTCGACTCTATGCCGTCGTCCGTGACTTGCTGCGACTGCTTCACATTCGGCCTGGGCTTTTGATTGCTCGAAGCATCAGTGCGAGCAGGCGGCGCAGGCCGCGTCTTTTGCGCAACGACTGTGGAAGCGAAAAGACCGACGAGCGCGATTAATGCGATGGCGATTTTTTTTGATGACATAGTCAACTCGAGTTTCGGATTACAGATTGAATTCCTTAATGCCTGTACCCTTCCTTATGATAAAGACGACCATCGGCTGAAACCAGTTTCACTTTAATCTCACGAGCCTTGTTCGTCTTCTGCTGATTTATCGGCCTATAGAAAATGACGTACTCCTGGCGCAAGTCCATCGCCACCTGCGTGAATGCGCGAAACAAGTCCGCTTTTTGAGAAGGAAGAAAGACCTGCCCGCCCGTCGCTTCGCAAAGCTTTCTCAGATCTTTATCATCCGAGCTTTCGACCGTGCCGGTGTCTATGCCTTTGAAATTCTTCGTGCTGATGCCGAATATGGTCACGTCGTGGCCCTGCGCCATCTCGACTGTTTCTCTAAGCGTATGTTCGCTGGCAGTATCGGCTCCGTCCGACAGCACCACGATGATGCGCCGCGAGTCGTCTCCGCTGAGGGTCGCCATCTTTTCTTCGATGATGCGATACACGCCGTCATAAAGCTTGGTAAAGCCGCCCGCCTTGAGCTTTCTGATCGCACGAATCAACAGTTCCAGATTATCCGTAAAATCCTGATGAAGTTCGATGCCCGAATCAAATGACGCCAGCAGCACCTGATCCTTGCGGCGAAACGTAGTCACGGTGGTGACGAAATCTTCGCCCGCATCTTTTTCAAAAGGGAGCTTGAGCTTCACGCTGCTGCTCGTATCAATCATCATCGCGATGTTGAGCGGCAACTGGCTCGGCGCTATAAAATCCATGATCTCCTGGCGTTTGCCGTCTTCGTAGACTTCAAAATTGTTCTTGGTCAATCCTCTAACAAACTTGTTTTTCTCTTTGACCGTGATCGGCAATCGCACTACAAGTGTGCCGAGTTTAATCTGGTCATCCTTATTTGTTTGTGGTTTGGGCTGCTTGGTTTTATCCTGGGGCGTTTGCGCGAAGACAATTATGCCAATGAATAAAACTGAAGATGGCAGTCAATGCCATAAATGCTGATGATCGTTTCATCTCCAACGGGGAACCTCCGACCATGTGAGTCTGATGCACGGGAAGTTAATTCACGCTGCTTTGTTCAAGAAAAATTATAGAGGCCAGCAAGAATCAGTGTCCAGTCGGGAAATGTAAGGGGTCTGTAGAGTTTTGTAAGCTTTGAACCCAATCAACCGAGTTGCGCGAGAAAATTCTTAAGCTCCGGCGGCAGCGGGGAGACAAACTCCAGCGGCTTACCCGTGCGCGGGTGCTTGAAACCGAGTTGCGCAGAATGCAGAAATTGTCGGCCAAGCGCGAGCATCTCTCGCTTGATCATCGTGTTTCTTATCGAATTCTCGCGCCCGCCGCCGTAGGTTGAATCGCCCGCCACGGGGTGACCTGTGTGCGCCAGGTGTACGCGGATTTGATGCGTGCGGCCAGTCTTGATCTGCACCTTGAGCAAGGTGAACTCGTTATATCTCTGAGCTACTTCAAAGATAGTGTGCGCCGCCCGTCCCGCGCCTCCGCGAAGCACTGACATACGCGTGCGGTTGTGAGGGCTGCGGCCTATGCGCGCTTCAATCTCGCCCCCGGATTCCGACATTCGACCGTAGACCAGCGCAATATACATCTTGAATACATGGCGATCCCGGAACTGATCTGACAGCCGCTCGTGCGCCACGTCGTTTTTAGCCACGACCAGCAACCCGGACGTTTCTTTGTCTATGCGATGAACTATGCCGGGACGAATGCGGCCCGCCACATCCGAAAGCGTGTTGAAGTGATAAACGAGCGCGTTTGCAAGCGTGCCCGATTCAATGCCTGCGCCCGGATGCACAACCATCCCTGCGGGCTTGTCTACGACTATCAGATCATCGTCTTCGTAAATGATGTTGATAGGAATCGGCTCAGGCGCAAGCGTGACGGGCGGCGGCTCAGGCAGGTCGATTTCGATTCGGTCGCCTCGTCGCAGGCGATAGCCCGGTTTCGACGCGCGCTCGTTGACGAGGATGTCGCCGTCTTCAATTGCTCGTTGAATTCGAGTGCGGCTGACTTCAAGGATGCGAGAGGCAAGAAAGGAATCAAGACGCGCGCCTGCCGCCTCTTCGCTCGATAGTCAATAACTGGGCTTCTGCGCTCACAATGAGGATTGAGTCGAAGCTTCGGAAACTTTTTCTTGAATCCTGACTTCTGAATCTTGAATCTTCATTCGTCGCCAGTGGTAAATCGTCATTATTAAACCGAACGCGAACATGACAATTGAAATGAACTGCGAGGTGGACAGGCCGAACAATGTGCCGCGCGGGTCGTCGCGCCAGAATTCAATAATGAATCGCGCTACCGAATAGATCATCAGATATGAATAGATAATCTGGCCTTCAAACTTGCGCCGCTTCGTCAACCATAAAAGGAAAACGAATATCAGCAAGTTAGCTGCTGCTTCAATCAACTGCGTAGGCACGAGCGCCGAATCAACCGGAACGCCTGTCAACTCGCTCGCTTTTTCGGTGAACCGCACGCCTATCCACGAAGTCGTAGGCACGCCCCAGCAACAGCCCGCAGAAAAACAACCCAATCGCCCGATTGCATGTCCCAGCGCGATGCCGGGAGCGAAAGCGTCCGCAGTCTTGCGCCACGGCAGATTCCATCGCCGCATCAGGATCACGCTCGCTATAACAGCGGCGATGAATCCGCCATAGAAGACTCCGCCGGAGCGCAGGAAATCGAACGATAGAATGCGCCGCCAATCGCCGCCATAATCGTTCCATTCCGTGATGACCATCAGCAGCTTTGAGCCGACAAGCGACGCTGCGAGTATGTACAGCCCTAAATCGTAAACTTTATTTTTCGGCAGCCCATCGCGCTCTGCAAGGCGAGCAGTCATCCACAGCGCAAGGATGAAGCCGATGGCAAGCAATACACCGTAAGTTGCTAATGGAATTCCAAGTCCGGGTATTCTGAAAAGCTCTGGGAACATAAGTACTACTCGGAAATTATGAACGATGAACGATGAACGATAATTTTTGCAAAGCCGCCATTCTCAATTCATTATTCATCATTCATAGTTCATAGTTCAAATTCATTCTGACTCCTGGCTTCTGACTTCCGGCTTCTGCATTTCCACTATGGGAGATTCATCGCGCTCGACGAGTGTTGCCCGGTCAGATTGTGGAGTGAGAAACAATTCAATCGCCATCAACGCTGCGCCTATCGTTATCGCCGTGTCTGCCACGTTGAAGACGGGCCATTGATAGTCTTTGTAGTGGAGCAGTATGAAATCTATCACGCGACCTATTCGCACGCGATCAATCAGGTTGCCGCAGATGCCCGCCGCAAGAAGCGCGAGCGACCACAGCAGCAATTTGTTTGATGATTCGGTGCGCATCATGTAATAGATGACAACCGTCACGGCCATGACGGAAATGGCTACGAGCAGCCATCTGACATCGCCGTTGTTTAGCATGCCGAAAGCGATGCCGGGGTTTTGCGTATAGCTGATGGCGAAAAAGTTGCGAATGACCTCGATTTCGTCGCCTTCCTGCATCCTTGCCGATACTACATACTTCGTGATTTGATCGAGGCCCATCACAAAAATCGTGATAAGCAGATATCGGAGTTTTCTTGCGCTCGCACTGGCGTTGATTGCTTCTGAACTCATTAAACTTCCATTCCTTCCAATCTAAGCATGGGCATTTGGGTCATCTACTGCAACCCCTTCAGCAATGGCAGCCGCATTCAAAGCGGCATCCGCAGAAATTAGAGCGAGCGGCGGCGCTCCAGATGCAATTCTTTCCGTGTTGATCTCTACTGCGGATGCTAGTTGAACTGCATCATAAGCTCGCAGCGCGCGAGCCTGAGCTAAATCTGCGGCCTTTTCAATAAGCGCGAGGGTCAGCTCAACCAGCGAATATTCATATGTAAAGTCGCGGCGAAAATTCGCAATGGCGTTTCCGGCTCCAGTCGCTGAAAGACCCGGGCCACGCGCTTTGCGTGTGATGGCCGAAATCACTTCTACCAAGGTGATACGAGCAAGATAAACTTTATTGCCAGTTGCGAGGTCAGTGATGCCACTAACCCATGCCGTGCCCGTTTCACTCAAATAGCGTTTGACAATCGCGCTGCTGTCAAAGAAGTAAACAGCCACTTAGCGGCGCTCCTCAATGATAATCTCAGAAACCGGTTTACCCTCTACTTCTATGGGCTTTCGGTTTGCGTAAAAGTCAGCGTCTCTGATGCGAGGTGGAATCCTGCTGATGATGCCTTTTTCAAGCAATCTTTGCTCGAATTCCTCTTCAGTAATCTGCGGCGCGGCGCTCGCCAGCAATGAATCGAGCATCTCGCGCAATTGTTTCTGCTCGCCCGGAGTCAGCGCCTTCACTTCTTCAAACACCCGATCAAGATTTGCTGTAGTCATTTCGCACCCCAGCCTTCTTCGATCTGTCGCACGCAGCGCGCGTCGAGCGTCGGGTAGCGTGCATCCTTGCCTACTGTCTCCGACCAGTTCCAGCACCGCTCGCATTTCGCGCCGTCGGCGTGTTCGACTTCCACCTGCAACTCGCCGCTATCGGCTCGATTGAGCGACACGGCAGAGACTATAAAAATCGCGGGCAACTGATCTTCATACGCCGCAAGCAGGTCAAACGTTTCGCCGCTCGCCGTAAGCGTCACTTTAGCTTCGAGCGATGCGCCTATCACTTTTTCGTTGCGCTTCTCTTCAAGCGCCTTCTGAACAACAGAGCGGACTGTATAAAGCCGCTCCCACCTGGCGAGCAATTCCGCATCGCCTTCGCGCGCTTCGGCGTCGGGAAACTCTGCCAGATGCACCGAAGGCTCGCGCTTGCCCGGTAGATTCTCCCATATCTCGTCCGCCGTGAAAGCGAGCACAGGCGCAAGCAATCGCGCGAACCGGTCTACAATCTCGTAAAGCACAGTCTGCGCGCTGCGGCGGGCCGCAGACTGCGGCGCGAATGTGTAGAGCCGGTCTTTCAAAATATCAAGGTACACGGATGACAGCGTCACCGTAGCATAATTATAAAGCGTATGATAGACAGTCGTATACTCGAATCGTTTGTATGCTTCGATTGTCTTTCGCGCGACCTCGCGAGTCGCAGCCATCGCCCAGCGATCAAGCTCTAACATCTCATCTTCATTCACGCGGTCGCTTTCAGGATCAAAATCGCTGATGTTGCCGAGCGCGTAACGAGCCGTGTTGCGAAGCTTGCGATAAGCGTCAACGAGTCGCTTCAATATCTCGTCCGACAATCGCACGTCTTCTTGATAATCGCTCGACGCAACCCACAACCTGAGTATCTCCGCGCCCGTTTTGCTGATGACTTCATTGGGCGAGATGGCGTTGCCCGCAGACTTGTGCATGGCCTTGCCTTCGCCGTCAACGGTCCAGCCGTGCGTGATGACGGTCTTGTAAGGCGCGCGGTCATGCGCCGCAAGCCCCACCATCAATGATGAATTGAACCAGCCGCGATACTGGTCAGGGCCTTCTACGTAAAGGTCGGCGGGCCACGGCAAATGCCGCTCGCGCTCCAGCACCGCAAGCGACGAAGAGCCTGAATCGAACCACACGTCGAGGATGTCCGTCTCTTTCTTAAACGTCGTGCCGTTGCAACCGGGACAAGTGAAACCATCAGGCAACAGGTATTCAGGTTCGCGCGCGTACCAGGCATCAGCCGTCTCTTTTTCAAAGAGCGCCGCGACGTGATCAATCACTTTCTGATCGGCGATGGTCTGATTGCAGTCCTTGCAATAAAAGACAGGTATCGGCACGCCCCAAACCCTCTGGCGCGAGATGCACCAGTCGGGACGGCTCGCGAACATATTTCGCATTCGGCTGCGACCCCACGACGGTATCCACCGAACGCGCTCGACTTCGCTGAGCGCGCCTTCGCGCAAGCTGCGCCCGTTCGCGTCTTGTTTGTCCATCGAGATGAACCACTGCGGCGTAGCGCGAAAGATGACAGGATTGTGGCAGCGCCAGCAATGCGGGTAACGGTGCGCGTAGTCTTCCGTGTAGACGAGCACGCCCCGCTCGCACAGGAAATCAACTATCTTCCTGTTCGCTTCAAACACGGTCATTCCTGCAAACATTTCGACTTCGGGCGTGAAGCGGCCTGCGTTATCAACAGGGCAATAAACTTCCGTCCCCTCCGCCTGCCCGGTCAAAGCGCCCTGCGCGCGCAGTTGTTCGTAAATCGGCGTGAGTTGCTTTCGGTACTGTTGGCTTATGATGAAATCGTCGTGGCCGTGACCCGGCGCAGTGTGGACGCATCCCGTGCCCGCTTTGCCTGTGCTTTTCTTCTGCGCGTCCGCCACGTCAAGCTCTGTCTCTCCGTCGGATTCGCCGCCGAGCGTAACGTGTTCACCAAGCATTAAAATTGACGGGCGATCAATCCACGGGTGACGCGCCTGAAGGTTGTCGAGCAGTGCGCCCGAAAAGCTTGCGACGATGCGCGCGTCTGAGAGTCCGCACTTTTCCGCAACAGCTTCGACCAGGTCTTTGGCGATGATGTAAATTTCATCACCAACATCAACAGCCGCATAATCGAAATTCGGATTGACCGCTATGCCGAGATTGGCCGGTAACGTCCACGGCGTAGTCGTCCAGATCAAAACAAACACGGGCTTATCAATTGCCGATTGCTGATTGCCGATTCTTCTCTCAAGCTCTCGCACCTGATCTTTGGGGAGCGGGAACTTGACATAGATCGAAGGGCTGGTGTGTTCGCGGTATTCAACCTCCGCTTCTGCCAGCGCAGTCTGATCGTATATGCACCAGTAGACGGGTCGCCCGCCTTTGTAGACGTAGCCGCGCCCGACGAAACAGCCGAACAGGCGCGCGGTCTCGGCTTCATAAGTATTCGACATCGTGAGATAAGGGTTATCCCACTCGCCCAGTACGCCGAGCCTTTGAAAATCGCGCGTCTGTCGCTTCAAGGCTTCAGCGGCATGCTCGCGGCATGCCCGGCGTATAGAGACAGAATTCATCTGTGCTTTCTTTGCGCCTAGTTTCTTATCGACGTAATTCTCAATCGGCAATCCGTGGCAGTCGTAGCCCGGCACGTAAGGCGTGTCATAGCCCATCATCGAGTGCGACTTGATGATTATGTCTTTGAGTATCTTGTTCATCGCCGTGCCGATGTGAATATCTGCGTTGGCATACGGCGGCCCGTCGTGCAGCACGAAAATGGTTCGGCCAGCGCGGGCGCGGCGAATCTCGTGATATAGGTCCATCTGCTGCCAGCGTGCCAGCCGCTCTGGCTCGCGCTGGGTGAGGTTGGCTTTCTGCGCGAAGCCGGTCTTCGGCAGGTTAACGGTTGCCTTCAAATCCAAAGGTGCTTCAGTTGTCATAATACGCAATCTAAAATTGTAAAGCACCTGGCTCCTTTGGTGAGGGAACCAGGTGCCGCGCGCCTTGGGTTGCCAGTTTTAATTCTATTCCGCACAGCTTGGAATTGGCTGCCAGAGCCACTTTTATGGCAACTCTCGATTTAACCGATGAACATCTCTTCGTCCTGATACGCTTGATCAATCTGCTTGCGGTTTCGGCCAAACAGCATCTCTATGGTTCGCCGCAGCCCGACAAGCAACGCCGACACTTCGTGCATCGGCTCTAAAACAGTTGACTGCACTTCGATGGTTGTCTCCTCTACGCGCGCCTGCGTGCGTGTGAGCAACTGGTCAATCTCGATGACCTGTCGCTGAAGTGTTGAAGTCGCCAGGTCAATCGTCGCTGCAATCTGTTGAGCCTGACGGTCGGCGAGGCTCGTGATCTGCTGCGACGATGCAGATACTGCGGCTGTTATGGCGCGCGTTTCGACCGCCACCTTCTCGAAAGTATCTTTGGCCTGCACGCTGATCTTGTCAACCGTGTCGCGGACACTGGAGATAGTGCCCTGTACCTGAGAGATAGTGCCTTTCGCCTGTTCTATGAGTGGCTCGACTTTCGCGATTATCGGCTCCGCTTTCGCAATCACAGGCTCAATTTTCGTTTTAAGCGATTCAGCGATTGCGGCCAGTTTCTTGGACGCGCGATAAAGCCCGATCATCATCGCCATTTGAACTATGAAGCTCAAAGTGATGACAGCGGCTGCGACCGTTACGACAATATAGAACGTCTGTTGATCCACAAGCCCTCCTCGCTTGAACAGAAGCTCCTAAGGTCAATTAGCTTGATAACGGAAAGGCGCGGCTCGGTGCATGCCGCGCCCGCGAGCGCCAAACGGTCAGATTGCGCGTTGATTCCTGCAACCTGTGCTCTTTTGTATTGCGATAAAGAGCCAGCGCAGTTAATGCAAAATGATTTCAAAGAAGCGTGCGTGAACTTTCGAACTAAACCTCGCCCTCAACAGCAGCGTTGCTCAGCTCGCCTGCTTTGCGCTTCTCTTCGCGATAAGCCTGCTTGCCCGCTTCAATCGCCGCTTGAATCTGCTCTCTTTGGCGCGCAGCAACATCGGTTATAGCGTCTGCGCCTTGAGAAACTTTTTCGCGCGCAGCGCCATATGCGCCCGCGACTTTCTCGCTCGCCGTGCCGTATGCGCCTACAACTTTTTCGCTTGCCACGCCGTACACATCTGTCGCGCGCGCGCCAAGAGCACGAGCGCCATCGCCCGCAACGTCTACCCCGCGCTTAGTGTAATCAACTATATCTCCGCGCAATTCGCGTCCCGATTTCGGAGCAAACAGTAATGCTAACGTAGCCCCAATACCTGCGCCTATTAATAAGAATGTCAGTTTCTCAGCCGATGATGATCCTTCGTTTTCCGTCATTGCCGCCTCCTGAAAAAAGTATTGTCAATATTACTTGCGTCCACGCCTTATTTAAGACACTTCAATATAGCATTTTGATTTGACTGTGTTCAAGACAGCGGCAACTCAACACATGGGCATTCATGCTCTTTAGTCCTGTGAAAAAAGAAGCCTATTCACCGCAGAGACGCAGAGGACGCAGAGCAGGCGCAGAGGTAACAGAGAGTTTTTCTCTGCGTGATCTCTGCGTCCTCTGCGTCTCTGCGGTGAATCTTCAGGTTTCTGATTCCAGAACTAAATGGCTCTGAGCCGAGAATGAATAGCCCCTGCAACTCAACATCGTCTTACATATTGCATCGCTCGGGCAGATAATGCGATAAAGTGATTGGCAGTCGTTTGCGAACGTCGCGCTTCATCAGCGACCTTCGTGACTGTTTTTTTCAGGCCCCAACATTACGACTAATAGGGCTGATGCGCCGGGAGGAATAAGCTAATAAAACGATTAAGTTTGTTCGCTCTAGCTCTTTTGTTGGCGTTGACACTCGCGGTGTCTAGTCGCGCCGAACGCCTGCCGTTCAAGGTTTACACGACCGCAGAAGGGTTGGCGCATGACAGCGTCAATAAGATCGTGCGCGACTCGCGTGGGTTCTTATGGTTTTGCACAGCCGATGGCCTGTCGCGCTTTGACGGCTACAGGTTCAAAAACTACACGCAAGACGAAGGCTTGCCGCACCGCAACATCAACGATTTTCTCGAAACGCGAGAAGGCACTTATCTGATTGCCACAAGCGGGGGCTTAAGCGTTTTCAATCCAAACGGCAAAGCTTATCGTTGGAGTATGGTCGAATCGAAACTGGAACAGGCTGCGGACGAGCCGCCTTTGTTCCAGACCTTTTTTCCGTCAGTCTTGAGTAGCAAACCATCAGCAAGGGATCTGAGTTTAGGCCAGAAGCTTACCATTAAAATTTACAGTTTGGCCCAAGACCGCCAGGGCAGGATTTGGGCGGGAACAGGCAACGGGATTTTTCAAATCAGAATGACCGGCGAAGGTTTGGAGTTTCAGGAAGTTGAACTTGAAAACTGGAAAGATAAAGGGCTTCCCATCTGTGTCGTTGTGCGCGGATTCTGAGGGCGGGGTATTTGTCGGCACAGACGTCGGCTTTTTTTGGATTTCGCCGGCCGGCGAGTTGAAAAAACTGGCGGCTATTACTTCCAGTGCGATTTTTCAAGATCGCGACGGCAGGCTATGGGTGAATTCCTTTAACGCGTTGAACGTCTATTCATTCGAGAACCACAGGCTGGAAGCTTCTGAATAGTTATTCACAAAAAGACGGGCTTCCGGCAAGTGCCCTGCATTTCAGAACTAAACAAACATCCGACGGGCGGATTTTTGTCGGGTTCGAGTATGGGTTTAGCGAATTCTTGCCCAACGCCAAAGCGGGCGAGCCGAAGTTTCGCATTTATGCGGTGGAAAGAGTCAATTCGATGGCCGAAGACGGGGCCGGAAATTTGTGGATCGGAACCGACACGAAAGGCGCATGGAAACTCGCGCGGACGGGATTTACCATTTTCGGCGAGTCAGACGGGGTTTCCCAGACTCAGGAAATCATGTCGGTCTTTGCTGACCACAACGGCGAAGTTTATGCCGTGATTCGCCCCAATAAGTTATCGCATCTTGCCGGGGAGAAATTTGAAACCGTGTTGCCCTTCGGGCTTACGAAACGAAGTTGGTATTGGCATTTTCTGGATCATCTCTCTCAAGATGGTGAATGGTGGATTCCCGCCGAAGACGGGTTGCGGCGCTATCCGAAACTTGCCAACTTCGCCGATTTAGCTCGCACCCCGCCGAAAAAAGTTTACACATTGCCGACGGCTTATTCACCAACGTCGATCTCTAACCAGTTTGAAGACTCTCGCGGCGACATCTGGATTTACTCAGGGAGAAAATCTGATCCGTTGGGAACGCCAAACCGACAGGATTATTCCTTACACGCACAGCGACGGTTTACCTCTTGGCAACGGCGCAATCACGTATGCAGAGGATTCGCACGGGAATATCTGGTTTGGTTTTTATTTCGGCGGGCTGGCGCGCTACCGCGACGGCAAGTTTCAGCTCTTTACGGAAGATGACGGTTTGCCCACCAGCCAGGTCGGCGACCTGTTGACAGATTCTCTCGGACGTTTGTGGGTAGCCACCTCCGGGCATGGAGTGTTCCGGCTGGATGACACGGAGGCCGAACATCCTGTATTCAGCAATTATTCGACGGCGAACGGGCTTTCGAGTAATCATCTCATCTGTCTGACTGAAGACCGCTTCGGGCGAATCTATATCGGAACCGGACGCGGCATCAATCGCATTGACCTGGACGGCAGCGTTAAAGTCTTTACGCAGGAAGACGGGTTGCCGAGCAATTACATTACGCGCTGCGCCGCTGATAAGAACGGCAACCTGTGGTTTGTCGCGCGCAATACTGTGGTGCGGTTCGTGCCGGAAATCGAGCAAACCACATCACCGCCGCCCGTTTTCATTGATCGAATCCTGGTCAACGGCGTGCCGCAAAGCATCTCTCAACTCGGCGAGACGGAAACCAGGCCGCTTGAACTTGAATCCACGCAACGTCAGATTCAGGTAGATTTTTTCGCGCTCACCTTCGGTGCAGGCGAAAATATCCGTTATCAATACCGGCTTGACGAGCAAGACTGGAGCGCGCCGATCAAGCAGCAAACCTTGAATCTTGACCTTGCGCCGGGCAAGCATTCGCTTTTGGTGCGGGCTATAGGAAACGATGGCATCGCGAGCGAAAATCCTGCCGTCGTTGCGGTCAGGATTCTGCCGCCGCTATGGCTGCGCTGGTGGTTCGTGTCCATCGTCGCAGTGATAATCGCCGCTGCCGTCTACGGGTTCACGCGTTATCGCTACAGGCGAATGAAGGCGCTCTTCGAAGCTCAAGAAGCGCTCCGTCGAAGCCGGGAAGAACGCTTCGCGGAACTCGAACGCGTCCGCAAGCGAATCGCCACAGACCTCCATGACGACATCGGTTCGAGCCTCACGCAGATTTCGATACTGAGCGAAGTAGTGCAGCAACAAACCGACGGCAACGATTCGCAATTGTCCGCGCCGCTGTCGATGATTGCGGGCGCTTCGCGTGAACTGGTTGATTCGATGAGCGACATCGTCTGGGCAATCAACCCGCAGAAAGACCATCTCAACGACCTGACGCAACGGATGCGCCGGTTCGCGAGCGACGTCTTGACGGCGCGAAACATTGCGTTCGAATTCAGCGAGCCTGACGAAGAAAATGACATACCGCTTGGCGCGAACATCCGCCGCGAGGTTTTTTTGATCTTCAAAGAGAGCGTCAACAATCTCGTGCGCCATTCGGCCTGCACGGAAGTGAAGATAGATTTTCAAATCGCAGAAGGCGCGCTCAAGTTAACTGTCAGTGACAATGGAAAGGGATTCGACGTCTCGCAAGACAGTGAAGGTCACGGGCTATCGAGCATGCGCCAGACGAGCCGAAGGCATAGGCGGACGACTTGAGATGACTTCACATCGTGGAGCGGGAACTACAATCGCGCTCGAACTGCTGGTTGCTCACCAGGCTTGAATAGTATTCAGGAATTCACCTACAAGAATTCGTAGTGACTCGGTTTCGTTTTAGGTGTAATTTTGAGTCGAGCGAAAGAACTTAAAGGTCAGTCGTCATGATCGAAGAGCGTAACAATTCATCGGCTTCGTCTCCGAACGCAATCAGGGTGGCGATCATCGAAGACCGTCGCGAAATCCGCGAAGGGCTGGCGATGCTCATCAACGGGACGGAAGGCTACAACTGTGTCGGGACCTATCGCTCGATGGAAGAGGCGCTTGACCGCATCGGCCATCAACTGCCCGATGTCGCGCTGCTCGATATAGGCTTGCCCGGCATGAGCGGCATCGAAGGACTCAAAATTCTAAAAGAACGTTATCCGAATATGCTGTTGTTGATCCTGAGCGTCTATGACGACGACGAGCGGATATTCGACGCGATGTGCGCGGGCGCGGCGGGCTATCTGCTCAAGAAAACGCCTCCGGTAAAGCTGCTGGAAAGTCTGAAAGAAGCCGTACAGGGAGGCGCGCCGATGTCGCCCGAAGTCGCTCGTCGAGTTATTTCGCTGTTCAGAGAGATTCGCCCGCCCGAGCGAGCCGATTACGATTTGACTCCCCACGAAACTCGCCTGTTGAAGCTCTTCGTCAAAGGTCACAACTACAAGACTGCGGCGAAAGAGTTGGGCGTTACCGTCCACACGATTTCATTTCACCTGCGAAGCATCTACGAGAAACTACAAGTCCATTCCAAGTCCGCAGCCGTAGCCAAAGCCCTCGAAAACCGTCTCATTTAAGCAGTCTCGACTCGTTAAATCGCTCATTTTCGTTAATGTTTTCCGCGTCTTGCCGCGTCGTTTTTGATCGCGAAATCGGCTTGAGATAACTACGAATATGCGTGGTGACTACAGACTGGATATGAAGTACTCTGCGCCTGCGATGCGGGAGTCAGTGTTGACACCAACCGTTAATCGCCGAAGCAGACAAAATCAGCCAACCATTTTTTACCTGGAGAGATAAAGATCATGAAAAACCAACGTGTGTTTTTAAAGATAACCGCACTGATAGCAGTGCTGATGTCGTTAACCGTTACATCTCCCATTCGCATAGGGGCTGCCGATTCGAAGGCTGTGGCTCAAGCCTCTCAGAATCAAGACTCGGCACAGGCTGCCAGCGACCCTTCTATAATGGTGGAAATGACGCCGGAGCAAATTGAGGCAGCGGTCGAGGAATATTTCAACTCGGTCGGCGCGTTCGATGTTCAGCGTTACGTGAATAACTTTGCTCCTGACGGCGTGCTCGAAGACCCGGTCGGCACTCCGCCGGTACAGGGAACGCAGGCCATCACCGCTTTTATCACCAACATTATCGCCCCTTTCAGTAAGATCGAGCACAAGATTCAGGACATCAACGTGTGCGGCCACGAAGCAGCAGTCGATTGGAAGCTCCATCTGAAGACCACGACCGGAAAGAAGATCATCATTGATGGCATGGGCATCTTCAACTTTAACCAGAATGGGAAACTGCAATCGGTCAGAGAATTCTGGGATCTGGCGGCTTTCCTCGCGCAATTGCAAAGCTAAAAGGAGAATGAAATCAAATGAGAATCAAGACGAATGTGAAAGCGGGCGGGATTCACGTCAACAACAATCAGACGATGACACGCAGCCCCAAGCTCTAGGCAGGCGCTAGATGCTCGACGAAGGAAGGGCGGTAGAGTCTCAGCCTGAACTGTGCCGCTCAACTTTCTTCATAAGGAAAAGAATTATGAGTGTAGCTTTTAATAACGTGATGGTCATAGATCAAACCGAACTTGCCGTTCAACTCCATGAAGACGGAGTCAGAGCCTATCTGGAAGGCCGTATTGCAGACGCGGAATCGTTCTTCGACGGGGCGTTGAAATTATTTGAAGCCCACGACGGCACGGATTCCCCGGACGTGGCGGCGGTGCTCTGCGATCTCGGAACTCTGGCCGAAGACCGCCGTGATTATAAAGCAGCGGTGCGGGCTTTCCGGCGTGCAACAGCGATTGCTGGTCAGTGGCAGAACGCAGACGACGAAGACTTGCAACGGCTTTGCCTGCGGGCGTGGAACGATCTCGGACGGGTGCTGCGCATGCAGAACCGCTACCAGCAGGCGCAACAAATCTCTCAACAAGCGGCAAGACGCGAAGCTGGTGGTCCTCGATGAAAGCTTCAGAGCGATGGACCCTGAGACTTTGCGCCAGGGTCTCCGTTGCACGCTCGACCGCGCGCCCACGCTCCTCGTCATCGCACATCCGTAGACGGATAATTTAGAGATCAGATGTTAGATTTAGAGGTCAGTTGATAAAGAGCAAACGGTACTTGTTCTCTACTAGCCTCTAACACCTGACCTCCGACCTCTGATGAGCAGTAGAGGCGATTCGGAGTGGCGTGCGCGACGCGGACTCGATGGATGCCCGGCGCAAGGGTGCCTTGAACTACCGCAACGTGATTGCCGCGTGTGTGGCCTTGAACGAAGCCTTCTTCTTCGGTCTCACCTTTAATCAATACTTCAACATCGCGCCCGACCCATTCTTTGTTTCGTTCAAGAGATACTTCCTTTGCGAGTTCGATCAATCGCCCCAGTCTTTCGACCTTCACTTCGCGCGGCACGTCTTCAAAGTGAATGGCGGCGGGCGTGCCTTCGCGCTCAGAGTAGATGAACATGTAAGCCATGTCGTAGCCGACTTCGCGATAAAGCGAAAGCGTCTCCTCGAAATCCTCTTCCCTCTCGCCCGGAAACCCAACGATGATGTCTGTCGAGATGGTCGCATCGGGCAAAAGCTCGCGCATGCGGCGCACACGATCTAGATAAAATTCGCGAGTGTATTCGCGGGCCATGCGCTTGAGCACGAAATTCGATCCCGTCTGAACAGGCAAATGTATGTAGCGGCAAACGGCAGGCGTATCCGCTAAGGCTTCGATTATCTCGTCGTCAAAGTTGACAGGGTGTGATGTGACGAATCGAACACGCGGAATCCCAAGGCGTCCGACCATGCGTATGAGTTCCGCAAAAGACGGATAGCCGGGCAAAAGCTTTCTGCGCGTGCCCGTGCCTTCGGCCAAACCGTAAGAGTTCACGTTCTGCCCGAGCAATGTCACTTCGACGACGCCTGAGTCTCGGAGAGCGCGCGCTTCGTTGATAATGTCCGAGGCGGGGCGCGACACTTCCGCTCCGCGAGTCTGCGGGACTATGCAATAGGTGCATCGGTGATTGCAGCCGCGCATGATTGTGAGGTGCGCGGTGACTGCGCCTGTAGGCGGAGGCGGCGAGTAGAATTGAAGTTCGCTCTTGAAGTCGAACGATTGAAACTTGCCGCGCTCTATTGCCGGAACTATTTCAGTGATAGCCCCGGGCCCAAGCATTATGTCAACGCCGAACTTCTTACCCATCCTGCGGCCTTCGGGCAGTTGCGCGAGGCATCCCATCAATCCAATGGTCATATGTTTGCGCTTCTGTTTTTCTTTGCGAAGCTCGCCCAGCAAGGTCTGCGCTTTTTCGACAGGCTTGCCGCGCACGGCGCACGTGTTGACCAGCACAAGATCGGCTTCGTGGAAGTCATCAACGAACGAATAACCTATCCCCGCAAGCTCCGATTTAATAGCGTGCGTGTCGTACTCGTTCATCTGGCAGCCGAATGTTACTACGTGCGCTCGCATGGATTTGCGTTAAGCTCCTATCTTCAGACGCGGTGTCGCCGGTTGAATTAATCTTGAATCTTACCATTGCGGAAGGAACGCTTGCCAGTTGAAGGATAAAGGCAAAAGCGAAGACAGGGTCATTCAGTTGTCCGTTAGAACCTGTTCACCGCAGAGGCGCAGAGGACGCAGAGATTTCGCAGAGAAAAAATAAAACCTCTGCGCCGCCTTTGCGTCCTCTGCGCCTCTGCGGTGAATCCTCTGTTTTTTATGCAGGAAGCTCGATTATGAAAGTAGCGCCGCCGGGCTTGCTTTCGACCCTGATCGCTCCGCCGTGCTCTTTCATTATTCCGTAGCTGATTGACAATCCCAGTCCCGTTCCCTTGCCTACAGGCTTTGTGGTAAAGAATGGGTCGAATATCTTATTGATGTGTTCCGGCGGTATGCCCGGCCCGTCATCTGCAATCTCTATTTCTATCCAATCGTTGCCGTCTACCTGTTTGACTTTGCTCCTCACGGTCAAAGTCCCGCCGCGCTCACAACTGTTTATCGCCTGCTCTGCGTTCACCACTATGTTCAAAAAGACCTGCTGCAATTGATGGCCGTCAGCAAACACCAT
Organism: Blastocatellia bacterium; assembly: GCA_963726785.1. GTDB lineage: Bacteria > Acidobacteriota > Blastocatellia > UBA7656 > UBA7656 > DATEKX01. Next base: position 808,639 of record CAVSDJ010000009.1, on the reverse strand, counting down.
AGGTATCGAACTCAGTTCGCGATTGATCTTGATGTTGTTGACTCTCATCTCGTAAGTTCGCAATTCGAGCGTCCGCTCCAGCAAATCGTTGAGGTCTACGGATGTGCGGCTGGGCTTATGCTGGCGCGAGAAAGAGAGCAGGTTTTGAACGATTCGACGTGTGCGTTCGGCCTCACGGCTGACTATATCGAGGCGCTCTCTGATCTGGTGGTCGAGCGCCGAACCCGCCAGAGCCAGTTGCGTGTAACCGATGACGGAAGTGAGCGGGTTATTAAGTTCGTGCGCGACGCCTGAAACAAGCTGGCCAAGCGCAGCCAGTTTCTCAGATTGCACGAGTTGCTGTTGGAGTCGCTTGATCTGCGTGACCTCGCGGAATGTGCTGACGATTGACGTTCTGCCTGCGTACTCGATGAGCGAACTGTTTTCAAGAAGGTCAATCGGCGTCCCGTCTTTTCTGAAATGCACAGTCTCGAAATTCTTGATGCTGCCATGCGTGAGAATTTCGCGGACTCGCTCTTCCCCGCCCGCCGCATCTTTAGCGATGACCTTCAGGCTTACGCCTAAAAGCTCGTCTTTGGTAAGCCCGTACATCTCGCAGGCGCGACTGTTGGCTTCGAGTATGATTCCGGTTTCAGGATCAAAGACAACCATAGTGTCGGTCGCGTTTTCAAAGAGGTTGCGATACTCGCGCTCGGACTGCCGCAAAGCCCTTTCCATGATCTTGCGTTCGGTGATATCACGCACAAAGGCGCATATGCACTCTTTGCCGTTGAACTCCAGATAGCTCGCAGACACTTCGACGGGAAAAATTTTTCCTCGCTTGTTCCGCAAGCGGGATTCAAACTTGAAGGTCTCTCTGCGTTTGGTCGTCTCCCAGGTCTCGGGCCAGTTTTCGGCTATAAAGATCACATCAATGTCGCACAGGTGCATCGAAAACATCTCTTTGCTCGTGTAGCCGACCATATTACAAGCCGAGTCGTTGACGTAAAGGAACTGCCCATCCTTTCCTATCCAGTAAACAGCGTCTGCGCTGCGGTCTATGGAAAGCTGCGTGAGCCGCCAGGCTTCTTCCGCGATTTTGCGTTCAGTTATGTCGCGCAAGTTGATGACGATTCCGGCAACAACCGGATCATCAAAAAGATTGTTTGCGATTGTTTCCAGTATCCGCTCGGTGCCGTCTTTGTGAAGAAAGCGAAGCTCTACGGCAGAAGCGAAACCTTGACGTTCGCACGCGAGGCCGAGTGTTTCAGTCGCTTTTTGCAGGTCGTCAGGATGAGCGATTGCGAATGCGTTTTTGCCGATCATATCTTCCGGCTCGTAACCAAGCACGTGTTTGATTGAAGGGCTTTGATAGCGAACCACTCCGTCGGCTTCAATAATCGAAATGACCTCCGAAGAATTTTCGATCAGCAATCGGAATCGCTCTTCGCTGCGGCGCAGTTCTTCTTCTACAAGTCCGTGTTCGGCGGCGTCGCACAGGCTTTCGCGCGCGCGTTTCTCTTTGAATTGGGTGATGAGACGCGCGGCCTTCTTGCGTATCAAAGCACCGGATGCGGTGATATGAAGACAATCATCGGCCCCCGCTTCCATTCCTTCTATCAAACTCTGGTCGTCGCCCGACGGAGAGGTGATGAGCAGGATAGGAGCGTCAGCCGCGCAAGGCTCTGATTTCAGCATTGAGCATATTTCCGCGCAGCTCATGCCGGAGATAGCCAGGTCGCTGACGATCAGGTCTGGCGGCATCGCGCGCGCCATCTCCAGTGCCGCGTCGAGGCTGTCGGCGCTGCTTATTGTGAATTCGTGTGAATCGAGAATGGTGCGGGCCGCTTCAAGCCATGACGGATGATCGTTCACAAGCAAGATGGAGCTTGAGTCGATAACACACTGCGCAGCCATCTCGGTTTGGGACAAAAGACTTTTGGCAGTTTTCATCGTTTTTTTTCGTAATCAAAGTAACAACAAATCGTTCCGGGGGCGGGACAGCCGTATAGTAGCGTGCTTTCGATCAATCCACAATAGTATTCCAGACGTGAGTAGCATTTAGCTGAGTTTTTCACCACATCAAGAATGACTAGTTTCGGCTTACCTCTTACTCTCCAGGTTAGAAACGCGCTGGCTTGTAGTTATGGCGAGCTTTGCCACATCCTCTGCAAGTTTTCTTGTAACTTCATTAGCGATGATTAGATTATTGAAACCCTCGCGCATCTCGGCTCTATCGGCTTCGCTCTGCGCTTCCAGGCGGGTTACGCTGTCGGTCAAATCAATAATTTTGCCGGTAAGAAGCTGGACATCATTAGCCGTTTTCACCTGTGACTGGCGCATCTCCTGCATATCTTCAAAACTTTTAACGTGTGATTCTGACAGCCGCTCGACTACTTCACGCACACGATCAAGAGCCGCATTGAATTGCTTGCTTTGACCGAGCAACGCTTCAATTGCGCGCTCCATTTCTTCCGTCGTCATTTCGCTTTGCCTTTCTTGCTTTCGTCTTAACTTATTAGCGGCTCCCTTATCATGCCTACCTCTGATAACCATTTCAATTGAATTATTACGGTAGCTTGAAGGGGTTGATCTATTCGACCGACTGAGCGAAAAATTGACAAATCGCGCGAGCGAGCGGAGAATTCTACAATCATTGTTGTTAATGAAAGGTCTTCATGATGCATAAAAGATTTACTTCCGGTCTCGCTTTCGTGCTGGCGCTGGCATTATTTGCAAGCTCAGGCGTCGCCGCGTGGCAAGGCGCTGCCTCGATCAAAAAACCGGACCCGGCTCCGATGCTGGCAGCGACAGACGATGTATTGAAAGTCGTCAGCCGACTGCGCAATCTGGAAATCAAGCATCCGGTTAAGAGCGCGCTCAAGACCAGGGACGAAATCGAAGCGTCTATCATACGCGACCTCGACGAATCTACTCCGCCCGAAGAATTCGAGGCGTCGCAAAGAACGCTCGTCAAGATGGGGCTCATCAGCAAGGATTTTCAACTGCGCATCTACATAGTGAAACTTCTGCGCGAACAGGTGGCAGGTTTTTACGAGCCTAAGACCAAAGAGTTTTATCTTGCCGCGTGGCTGCCGTTGTCAGAGCAGAAGAAAGTCATGGCGCACGAGCTTGTTCACGCGCTGCAAGATCAGCATTTCGACCTGCGCCGATTCGAGAAATGGCCCAAGGGCGACTCTGACGCAGAGCTTGCCGCGCACGCGCTCGTGGAAGGCGAAGCGACGCTTGTGATGATTCAATATGACCTGGAGCAGTCCGGTCTGCGCGGAATTGATATGACACGCATAGGCTCGCTCACCGACCGTCTGATCGAGGCGGACACGAACACAGAGGATCCGAATTATCCGGTTCTTTCTGCCGCTCCGAACGTCTTGCGCGAGAACCTTCAATTCCCTTACGTCTACGGCGCGGGATTTGCGCAAGCGGTGCTGAAGGATGGCTCCTGGCGCGGGCTTGATAACGTTTATCAACAACTGCCCGCGTCAACCGAGCAGATCATTCATCCTGAAAAATATTTGGCGCGCGACAATCCTGTGAAGATTGAAATACCCGCCCTCGTCACAATCTTCGGGAAGGCGTGGAAGCAATCAGACGGGGATGTGAACGGCGAGTTCGGCTATCAAGTAATGCTCGGTGAATTCATCTCTCGGTCTGTAGCTCGCACGGCAGCAACAGGGTGGGGCGGCGACCGTTATGCTTTTTACGAGAACAAAGCTGCGGGCGAATCGGCGCTCGTTCAGTACACGACCTGGGACACGGCGAACGACGCGAAAGAATTCTTCGACGCTTATTCGCTGCGAAGCGAGAAACGATACAAGATGAGCGGCCCGACGGATGCCAACATCCAGTCTCGCATTTACGAAACGAGCGAAGGTATGGTGTCAATCGAATTGCGCGACAAAGACGTGGTAATAATCGAAGGCGCTCAGAATCGCAAACAGCTTGCAAGCCTTCAGGCGCGCGTGTGGGAGAGCAAGAAGAAATAACAAAGAGTAAGTTCACCGCAGAGGTGCGGAAGAAACGATGAATGATGAACGATGAATGATGAATTAAGAATCTCTCTATCAATTCATCATTCATCATTCCGCATTCATCATTTCTTCTGTGCCCTCTGCGTCTCTGCGGTGAACTTCTCATATTCTTCATAGCCTCTAATTGGAAAACCATTAATAAGACTCTCCTCGAATTTAAATTTTATTTACTTTGGCTCATTTATTGAATATATTTGTCTCCGACCGCGTGTAATCAAAACGACCCCACGTTCCCGTGCCTAAAAAAGGAGTCCATCCGTGATTAGAAATTCATTTTCTTCTCTGATGCTGTCTTCAGTTGCGGCACTCGTGTCGTTATGCATGATGATCTCGCCTGCGTGGTCGGACAGGCTTCACTCTACAAATTCATCACACGATTTTGCGATCAGAAATCCTCTATCTGCTCGCGCCACGCTGTCTCCCGACGAGGCGGCGAAACAATCAATCAAGCAGGCATACGGCAGACTGCCTCTTCAATTCATCGAAAATCAGGGGCAGGCAGACAGCCGCGTCGCCTACTATGCGCAAGACGGAAATACTAATATTTATTTCACCTCCGAAGGCATCACGATCAGTTTGACCGCCAATGATGGCCCGGAATCCGGCTTGCGAAATAGCCTTAAATCGGCTTTGGGATTTCCGGCATCACGCTCGAAAACATCACGTCACGCCCGCGCAAAACAACGATGGGCGCTAAAGCTGGATTTCGTAGGCAGCAATCGCGATGTCAAGCCTAAAGGCGCAGAGCCGACCGCCTCGGTCGTCAGTTATTTCAGCGGCTCACAATCAAAGAGCAATGCGCAAACTTATAAAGGGCTGATTTACGAAAACCTGTGGCCTAACATTGACCTGCTTTACGCAGGCGCTTTGAACCGTCTGAAGTACACTTTCGTCGTTAGACCCGGGGGCGACGTAAATCAAATCAAGTTGACTTGTCGAGGCGCAACTTTGGCTCGCGTGGGTAGCGAAGGTCGCCTGCAAGTGGATACGCCTTTGGGCAGCATCACGGACGACAAGCCCTATTCCTATCAGGATGCAGACGGCCAGCGCATCGATGTGGCGATGCAGTACAAACTTGAGCGGGAAGCTGACAACTACGTTTACGGTTTTAGCCCCGGCTCGTATGACAAAAGCAAAACACTTGTTATTGATCCGGTCGTGTTGGTTTATTGCGGCTACGTCGGGGGCGCTGAAACTGACGAGGGTTTTGACATTGCCGTTGACAGCGATCATAACGCTTACATAACGGGCAGCACCGATTCAGGCGCAAAGAGTTTCCCTGTCACAGCAGGCCCAGACCTTGACTTCAACGGAGGCGACAGCGATGCCTTTGTGGCTAAGATCAACCCGGAAGGTTCTGAGCTGATCTATTGCAGTTATATTGGAGGCTCCCGATTCGACGCAGGCGTTTCAATAGCAGTAGACAGCGCGGGCAACGCTTATGTATTTGGCGACACCACCTCCGGGTCAGGAACTTTTCCGGTCAAGGTAGGCCCTGACCTCACCGACAACGGTGAACTCGACACGTTCATCGCAAAGATCAATCCGACTGGCAGCAGCTTGGTTTATTGCGGCTACATCGGCGGCGAGAGTTGCGAGTTCAGCGGGGGCATCGCAGTAGACGACGCAGGCAATGCATATGTATTTGGCGACACGGGCTCTGATGAATCATCCTTCCCTGTGACCGTAGGGCCTGATTTGACTTTAAACAACGCCAGAGGGGAGTGCGAGGAAGACGGTCCCGACGATTGTTTCGTGGCAAAGATCAATGTGATAGGAGATAGATTGATCTATTGCGGGTACATCGGCGGCGCAGGCTCCGATGAAGCCTTTATCGGAGACATTGCCATAGACAACGCTGGCAGCGCTTATGTAGCCGGTCGCACAACTTCCAATGAATCAACCTTTCCTGTTTCCATAGGCCCCGACCTGACCTACAACGGCGATGATGATGTTTTTGTTGCTAAGGTAAACGCTTCAGGATTAACGCTTGATTACTGCGGGTACATCGGCGGCTCGGATGGAGATGGAGGGCTTGGCAGCCTCCTGGCAGTAGACAACGCAGGCAACGCATACGTTTTAGGCGACACGGTATCGCCGCAGTCGAGTTTCCCGCTGGCTGTCGGGCCTGACTTGATAAAAAACGGCAGGCAGGTTGTCTTCGTAGCCAGAGTCAATGCTTCGGGCGCAGCGCTTGATTATTGCGGGTATATTGAAAGCAGTGATGGCAGTGATAATAGCGCTCCCGGCGGCATCGCTGTAGACAGTTCAGGCAACGCATATGTTTTCGGCGACACGGACGGGGAAGAAGACAGCTTCCCCGTAGCGATAGGGCCTGATTTAAAGTACAACGGCGGCGATTTCGACACTTTCGTGGCGAAGATCAATCCATCAGGCACAGCTTTGATCTACTGCGGCTACATCGGGGGCGGGCACGATGATATTGCTGAGGATGGCGGCATCGCAATAGACGAATCAGGCAATGTTTATGTGGTCGGCAGTACAGACTCGAAGGAAGGCTCATTCCCCGTTGCGGTCGGGCCTGATCTGGGATTCAACGACGGAGACAGCGACGCGTTTGTGGCAAAGATCGCTATGGAGCAAGGCTTCTCGCTCGAACATGAGCGACGTGTGATAGACATCAAGCGCGGCAAAACGACAACGCTCGAAATCCATATATCTCGCGATCCTGGATTTACCGACAGCATAACAGTGAAGCTTCAGAACGCGGACGAAAAAGGAATAAAGCTGACGCCGGAAGAGCGTGTTTCGACTACTGATGACGACATAAAATTCAAGCTGAAAATAAAATCGGGAGCGGAACGCGGCACAAGGCGATTATTCTTTACCGGAAGAGCCGCGTCAGGAATCGAGCACACCAGCGCGGTTACGATCAACATTACCAAGTGAAGGTGGTATTGATCGCAACGGCTCAGGACTATCTGCCGCGTAGCGGCTATTGAATTTAGCCGTGTACTTCAGTGCACGGAACTCTGGCGCAATTGAGATTCTGCGTCGCGTCAGCGACGATTGACGGTTGTGAGTGCTGATTCAATCGTCGCTGACGCGACGAAAAACGCTACCGCTTTCAACCGTGCACTGAAGTACACGGCTAAATTCAATAGCCGCTAACGCGGCTATTGAACTGCTATATCCCAACTCACACTTTTGAATTTCAAGCTGGCCTTCTCAACGCAAATCAATTAACTTTGTCGTTCTCCAAATGATTTCGCATATCACATTCAGAGGTCAGCGATGATTCGCGTCAGATCGTATCAGGTAAAGTGCGCTGCGTTGATCGCAGCATTGCTTTTCATTCAAATAACCGCTTCGGGTCAGACAAGCCGTCCCGGCTTCGAGCAATCCTCGCGGCTTGAAAAACTTGCGCGCGACACCGTGGCCGCGACGGTAGAAAAATTCGGCAAGGGTGGACTCACCGCAGATAAACTCGCGCTCACGATCATTGATCTCAACGACCCCAAGCACGTGACCTGGGCCAGCCACAGAGGGCAGGAGCAAATCTACCCCGCGAGCGTCGTTAAACTCTTCTACCTCGTCGCGGCGCATCACCAGATGGAGAGCGGCGCTCTCAAATCAACGCCTGAGCTTGAACGCGCGCTTCACGACATGATCGTTGATTCCTCAAATGATGCGACGCATTACATTCTCAATCAACTTACAGGCACGACCGATGGGCCTGAGCTTGACGAGGCGGCGCTTCGAGAATTCATGGACAAGCGCAATGCTGTGAATCGCTATTTCGCAAGCCTCGGTTACGAAAAGATCAACGTCAATCAAAAGACATGGTGCGAGGCTCCTTACGGAAGAGAGCGACAGGGGCTTGGGCCAAACTTCGAGCTTCGCAACAAGCTCACGACCGAAGCCGTCGCGCGCTTGATGTACGAGATAATCACTGATCGCGCAGCGTCTCCTTCCAGGTGTCGCGCGATGATGAGCCTCTTGCGACGTGACCCGTTCACAAAGAGCGCAGATGCGGACGATCAAGCCACTGCCTTTTCAGGCAAACTGCTTCCGCCCGGTTCACAGCTTTATTCAAAAGCGGGGTGGACATCTTCTACGCGACACGACGCGGCCTACATCACTTTGCCGAACGGCGCTCGGTACATACTGGTAGCCTTCACGGTTGACAACAGCAGTCAGGCCGATATACTGCCGTTCGTGTCTAGCAAGATTGCAGAAGAATTTTCTCGCACACCCGTAACAGCCGACCTCGTTTTAACGAACGGTCGCATCTGGACAGGCAACAAAGCGCGTCCCTGGGTTGAAGCTGTCGCCGCTCGCGGCGAGCGCATTATCGCAACAGGCTCCAGCGACGAAATCAAAAAGCTCGCGGGCACCGAAACGCGCGTTATTGATCTTCAAGGTCGGCTCGCGCTTCCCGGCTTCATAGACGATCACACGCATTTCATGAGCGGCGGGTTTCAACTGCTCTCTGTTGATCTGCGCGACGCGGCAACGCAAGAAGAGTTCGCTCGACGAATCAAAGCGCACGCCGCAAAAGTCGGCCCCGGTCGCTGGATTACCGGAGGCGATTGGGATCACGAACTATGGCCCGGCGGCCCGCTGCCCACGAAAGAATTGATTGATGCTGTAACTCCTAACAATCCCGTATTCGTTTCGCGCCTCGATGGGCACATGGCTTTGGCCAACAGCGTCGCGCTCAAGATGGCGAAGATAACAAAAGAGACGAAAGACCCGCCGGGCGGCACTATCGTTCGAGACCCAAAGACAGGCGAGCCGACGGGCGTGCTCAAAGACGCGGCGCAGAGTCTTGTGGGGCCGTTTATGCCCGACCCGAGCGATGCGGAGTATGACGAAGCGCTTACGGCAGCGATGAAAGAAGCTGCGCGCAACGGCGTGACTTCGATTCAAGACATAACCTTGTGGCCTCACTACGAAGTCTACAAAAGATTTCGCGATGCGAATCGTTTGACAGTTCGCGTCTATGCTCGAACCCCGCTCGGCAGTTGGAAGCGGCAGGCCGATACGATTGCGCGACAGGGAAAGGGCGATGACCGGTTGCGGTTTGGCGGGCTGAAAGCGTTTATGGACGGCTCGCTCGGCTCGACGACCGCGCTGTTTTTCGAGCCGTTCACAGATGCGTCGAACACTTCGGGATTGATGGCAGATGACAACATTCCCGAAGGCACTATGAAAAAGAACATTAAAGATGCCGACAAAGCCGGGCTGCAATGTTCGATTCACGCCATCGGCGACAAAGCGAATAACATCCTGCTGAATTACTTTGAAGAGATCGAAAAAGAGAACGGCCCGCGTGACAGAAGATTCCGCATAGAGCACGCGCAGCATCTCGCGCCTGCCGACATCGCGCGATTTGCGCGTCTCGGCGTGATCGCGTCCGTGCAGCCTTATCATGCGATAGACGATGGCCGATGGGCTGAAAAACGCATCGGCCCTGTCAGGATAAAAACCACGTATCCGTTTCGCTCGCTTCTCGATGCAAATGCTACGCTCGTCTTCGGATCAGACTGGACTGTAGCGCCGATCTCGCCGATTCTCGGAATTCACGCGGCGGTCACTCGCGCGACTATTGACGGCAAGAACCCGCGCGGCTGGATTCCCGAACAGAAGATAACGGTCGAAGAAGCCGTGCGCGCTTACACTTCGTCGTGCGCTTACGCAGAATTTGCTGAAAATGACAAAGGCGTTCTCGAAGCGGGCAAGCTCGCAGACCTTGTAGTCTTGTCGCAAGATATTTTTCGCATCAACCCCGACGAGATACAAAAGACCGCAGTGGTTTACACGATCACGGGCGGGCGCGTCGTGTTCGGAAAGTAATTCAATTGAAAGCAGAAATTCACCGCAGAGGCGCAGAGGACGCAGAGAGGTCGCAGAGGGATAATCTTCTCTGCGCCGCCTCTGCGCTCTCTGCGCCTCTGCGGTGAGATGGTTCTAAATTTCATGCATTCTGTTTCAGCTCAAATGAAAGACAGTCTGCGCGTGCCAGCGAAAGGCATTCGACGCGAGGATTTTTAGACTATGACCAAGCTTGCTCGCATACTCAACTTCCGCGACCTGACTCTGCTCATCATCGGTTCCGTAATCGGATCAGGAGTCTTTTTCGTTCCTACCACAATTCTCAATCAGGTAGATGGTCGCATAGGGATTGCGTTGATGGTGTGGCTGGTCGGCGGGTTGCTCTCTTTGCTCGGCGCGTTGACCTACGGCGAATTGAGCGCGGTCAATCCGAAGGCAGGTGGCCTCTACATTCACATACGCGATTGCTTTGGCCCGCTGCCAGCCTTCCTTTTCGGCTGGACTCTCTTCTTTGCAATCGGCGGCGGGACTGTCGCAACGCTTGCCGTCATATTCAGCACTTCGCTCGGCAAGATAATCACCCTATCGCCAAACCTGGAAAAACTCATCGCGCTTTTGATGATCTTTGTCGTAACGGTTGTCAACGTCATCGGCACGCGCACGAGCGCCGACGTGCAGAACTGGACTACGGTGATTAAAGCCGGAGCGATAATATTGATGAGCGTGGCGCTCTTGATATTTGGACACGGCTTTCAAGGGGCGGGAGCGGCGATGTGGCCTTCGGAGATAAACGGCTCGCTCGCTTCGGGATTCATGCTCGCGATGGTGAGCGTCCTGTGGGCTTATGAAGGGTGGCAATACTGCACTTTCAGCGCGGGCGAAATAGTGAATCCGCAGCGCGATTTCCCACGCGCTTTTTTAATCGGCAGTGTGACGCTGATCTTTATTTATCTGCTTGCGAACGTAGCTTATATCGCGGCGCTCGGCCCGGCTGGCGTCGCTAACTCGTCGAGCGTCGCAGCCGATTCGCTCAATGCTGTGGTGAACCCAATCGCGGCAAAGTTGATAGTCGTGGCCATTGCGATTTCGATCTTCAGCGCGGCCAACAGCAACGTGCTCACGTCGCCGCGCGTTTACTATGCGATGGCGAAGGATGGACTTTTCTTCAAACGACTGGCCGAAGTGCACCCGCGATTTGGCACTCCCGCGTTTGCAATCATCGCGGGGTCGCTGTGGTCTTCGGTGCTTGCGATGGCAAGCGATTTCAACGAATTGCTTACGCTCGTCGTTTTTTCCGGCTGGATTTTTTACGCGCTCGCCGCCGCGAGCATATTCGTCTATCGCAAGCGGCAACCTTCTGTCGAACGTTCCTATCGGACGCCGGGTTATCCGTTCACCCCATTGCTATTCATCATCGCCGCCGTCGTTTTGATTATCAACACTCTCAGCGATCAGTTGTCGAAAAAGCCGATGCGCACAGTGCTCGCGCTCAGCGTAATCGTGCTGGGCATACCTGCTTATTTCATCTGGCGCGCGCACAGCAAAACTGCCTACACAAGCGCGGAAGGTTCCGAAGCGGATTGATAATCTCGCGCCCTGTATAGTCACTAAAGGCACGATATGGTGCAGGGATTTTCTGTTCTTCGCGTTTGGTAAACGTACAGGCGCACTGCATTGCTCTGATCTAAACTGTCTCGCCAATAAACTAATCGGCATCCGTTTTCATCATTATAAGTGGGCGCACTTTGGGCATGATTGTTGCACTAATAATCACTCAATCTGCACGAGCGAATCTTTAGTAGGGAGGGGTCAAGCAATGTTAAAACAATTAAGCAAGCGATTCTCAAACGCTCCGCTGCCTGTTGCGCTAATAGCCATTATCATCGGAATCATCGGCGTAGCGGGGGCGGCGTTGTTGTTGTCGCGCTCAGAGCCGAAGGCCGAAGCGTTAACTGCTCCGCGCGCTGCGCGCATCGAGCGCGTTGAAGGCGATGTCGGTTTAGCGCATTCGCTGGAACCTGATAGCGATGAAGATCAAACCGAGTGGACAGAAGCTGTTGTCAATACACCGCTCACGGTCGGTGATCGAATTTATACTCGCGACAACTCTCATGCGGCAATTGCTTTCACAGGCCGTAATTATGCGCGGCTTGATCCGAGCGCGTCGCTTGACGTGCTGTCGCTTGCTGATAACAGGACGCAACTTGCGCTCAGAGACGGCTCTGCGCTGTTTGATGTCGGCGAGCTTGGTGATGACGAGTTGTTTGAAGTAGCGACTCCGGGCGGAGCGATTGATTTTAACGAGCCGGGCCTTTATCAAATCGGCGTAGGCGATGACGGCAACACTATAGTCTCCGTGTTGAGCGGGCTTGCTCAAGTGGTCGGTGTCGAAGGTTCCGGCCAGATTGGCAAAGGCGAAATTCTCACGCTCGTAGGCCAGGCCGCAACGCAGTTGTTAGTGTCAAAACTCGCGCCTGATCTCGCAGGCGGCATTGTTGACGATTACTACGGCTATCGCTATCCGAACACCTACGATGGCCGCTATAGCAATTACGACACTTATCTTGATGATCCTGACTACTATGATCCGTATAGTCATTCGGCGAGCTACGACTATCTGTCGGAAGACATACCCGGACTCTATGATCTTGATCAGTATGGCGATTGGCAGGACGTTGACGGCTACGGTCGCTGCTGGTCGCCGCGCGTAGACGCGGACTGGTCTCCGTATCGCTCCGGCTATTGGGATGTAAATGATGTATGGGCCGACCTGGATTGCGGACGAACCGTGGGGCTATGCGCCTTATCACTATGGCCGCTGGGCCTATGCAAACAGCCAGCGGTGGGTTTGGGTGCCGGAAGACTGTCACACAAATCCTGTTTACGCACCCGCGCTCGTAACATTCGTTCCATTGCCGCAGACCCGTCAAATAGGGTGGGCACCGTTAGGCCCGGGCGAAAGATATCTGTCGAGATATTATGACGCGAATTTCCAGCCTCAGTATTTCGCATCGCGTAGAGATGTGAATGAGGTTATAAACGTTCAGCACAACTATGTGAACTTGAATTATCCGACAGCCGTGACGGTCATCCCTACGCAGGATTTCAGGCGCAGGATTGACCGGCGAGGGGTCGCTCCTGTGAATGCTCAATTGCTTGCGCAATCTCGTGGCGGGACTGATGCTTTTGCTGTTGACGGCGTGCGTCAATCAGCAAGAAAAGGTGAGTTCGGGGAGCGCAGAATGAAGGGGCCGCGCCACAACCGTGCGGAAGCTTTCAACACTCGCGTAGTGACGAGCGTTGCGCCTGCGATTCCTCCGGGGAGAGGTGATGCGGCTAAAGCATTTCAAGTTCAGGCTGTGACTGAGAAGCAGAGAAAGAATAAATTGAAGGTTGATAACAGCGGGCAGGTAGTGGCCTCGCGCCGCGCTGATGGATTGCCGGAAGCGATGACTCGCAGAGCTTTGCCTGCTGTCAATCAGGAGCGTCAACAAAAGATGGCTGAACTTTCTCAACGTGTGCAGCAGGGCGACAAGACAGCGCAGACTGAATTGCGTTCGCTCAAACGCGAGCAGCGCAGAGAAGAGCGTGCTGTGGGCCAGATGCCTGCAAATCAGCAACAGAGGACGGCACAACAGGCAATTCAGCAAGGCCAATCGCGCAAAGAATTGAGGCAGCTTGAGCGCCAGCAGAGAATGGCTGGTCAGCAGGCTCAAGCAGATCAGATAAAAGAACAGCTCAAAGCGCAACGCCAGCAGCAGCTACAAAGACGACAATCCGCCGTTCAACAACAGCAGGGCGCGCAACGCCAGCAGATGAAGCAGCAACAGCAGGTGCAGCGCCAACAGCAAGCGCAAGGGCAAGTCAATCAGCAGCGCGAGCAGATGAAGGCGCAACGTCAGGCTGAACGCCAGCAGCGGCAGCAGCAGATTCAGCAACAGCAGAATCAAGCTGCCTCGCGAGCGAACGTGCAACAAGCGCAGATGAATCAAGCTCGCGAATCACGAAAGGCGCAGCGTCAGGTTGAACGCCAGCAGCAGCAAGCGCAGCAACAGAGTGTTCAGCGCCAGCAGATGAGGCAGCAACAGCAGGTGCAGCGCCAACAGCAAGCGCAGGGGCAAATCAATCAGCAGCGCGAGCAGATGAAGGCGCAACGTCAGGCTGAACGCCAACAACGGCAGCAGCAGATTCAGCAACAGCAGAATCAGATGCAGCAGGGTCAACAGCAGCAACAGCGGCAGCAGATGAAACAACAGCGGCAAGCCGAGCGCGCTCAACGTCAGCAGCCGCAAATGCGACCGCCTGCTACCGTCACTCCTGACGCAATGACCCATCGGCAAGGGCAAGGTCAGGGGCAGGGTAAGAGGCGTAAGCCGTAGTCGCTTTATTGATGCGGTATGAATAGTCAGGAGATTTCAATTGAAATCTCCTGACTATTTTTTTGTTGGAAGCGTGTGTGTGTTATGCACGGGCTACTGCTTCGCTTTAGCGGCAAGCGAGTCGTAACGAGCTTCCGTATCGCTGTCAACTGATGTCGGAAGGTTGAGCATACTCCAGCCCGGTTCGACCACTCGTCCGAAGTTGTCCGTAGCTCCTACGAACCCGCCGCGCACGTTTGTTACGTTCGTGTAGCCCATCTGGCTCATCACGGAGCAGGCTTGAGCCGAGCGCCCGCCTGACTTGCAGCCTACGACTATCTTGGCATCTTTGGGCAGGTTCGCTTCGACCACTGCGGGAAAATCCTGATTCGGCGACATACCGTCTCCCGGCGTGAAGTGCAGGATGGGAATGTTTATCGCTTTTTCGGGGTGACCGGCCTCGAACTCAGGCACAGAGCGAACATCGAGATATATGTATTCCGGGTCGCTTTCAATCAACTCGTATGCTTCCTTTGGGCTTACTTCTTTCATTGCTTCTCCTTTTCCTCAATACTTATTTGCGAGTTGATTATAGCCAATCGCTGTCTTCGTTTCTATAAAGCCAGCGGCCTGAAGTAAGCGCCCTCAAAAATCAATTCGGAAAGATAAGTTCATTTGACAGCGTCCCGTCGCCATTCATCACTTGAAGCTTGTCTCCGGGGCTCACCTTTTTGCCTATCTTTTTGACAACCAGTTTATTTCCGGGGGTCGTTTCATCGTTGGATGTCTTCTGCTTTTTACCATTCCAGAAAACGTCCGCATCGTTATCGAAATTGTCTCCGAGGACAAACAGTTTTTTGCCTTTTCTAGAAGTTCCGGTAATAAATGGGCCGGTTCCGGATTGAGTGATCGAAACAATATGATTGGCGATGTTAAGCATGCCTGCGCGAGGCGCGAGATCAGTATTTGCGGCTACTGCATAAATGATCGTTGCATTACCGCTGCCTGTGCCGTTTGATGTAAGTGTTATCCAATTGGAACTGCTCTTCGCCTCCCACAAACATCCGCTGTCCGTCGTTAATGCCACACTGCCATTGCCACCACCGGCGGGGAAAGAGCCAGATAGATGATCGAGCGAATAGTTGCATGCGATGCTTTTATTAGTCACTCGAACCCTGTAACCATTACCGGCTGCGCTCAACACTTCGATTTTCAACTGGAGATTGGCATCCTCCATTGTGGATACGCCGCCGGGATCAAGGTTCAGAGTCGCATTATACAGAGGCCCGCATTTATCTATTTTGTTTTGGTCGTTGCCGTTGCGCGCGGGCTTGACGACGATTGGCCCGGCCCCTGTCGCCTCGCTGGCATTTACCGTGTAAACCAGCACGCCTTTATCGCAGAGATTACTATCTACGCTGATCGGCTGGCGCACTTCTATTACGTAAGCGGTAGAAGGGCCGGTCGGGATAACTAGAGCCTTCAATCCGCCGCTTTCTTCTAAAGCAGTCAGCGTTTCTTCATATTGGCCAGCGCCCAGACACTGAATTTGATCCGTGTCGAGCCAGCCCAGCTTTCTCAGTTCCCAAGCGTTGAACATCGCGCCTGGCGCAACCCAGCTCATGACGTTCCACCCGCCCAGGTATTCTGAAGCCATCGAAAAAATCGGCAGCCTGAAAGGCATAAAGGTCAGGCAGGCCAAACAGGTGTCCCGTTTCATGAATGAATATGTATGAGCCATAGTTTTGACGATCAAAGCGGATGTCGGACCCGAAAGTCACCACCGAACGTTGTTCGACGCCATCGGCAAAGACCCCGAATCCGGTAGGGACGGCGAAAGTCGGAGAAAACGTGATGGCCGAATCCTTCGAAGCCACAATATAGATGCTTTTATATTGTTTGAAATCAATTTCATTGTCGGCGGCGGCAAGCGCATCGGCAATGTATGTGCGATGCAGTTCATAGGTTAAGCCTCTGGCAAAGTTGTAAGCCGTGGAAGGTTTGGGCATTCTAAACCATTTATGAACAGGCGTCACCGCAATGGAAACCTGACCGTAAGACGCTGCGGCATACCACTGAGCTGAATTAGGAACGAGCAGGTTATATAGGGATAAAGTCGTCTCATTTTGCGGCGCGTCGGAAAAATCCACGAAGAACATTACGGATTTCACTTCATCTTCCGGGCGAACGTATCGCGCATAATCGTTCGGCCCTTCGTGAGGCGCAGGGTTTGTCCCCGGCGAAAGCTCGCAGCTTAGAGCATCCGTTTGAAATGCAGAGGCCTTGAAATTGTGAGGCACAACAGTCATACATCCGTTCGGAGGAAAGATTGACTTCTCACTTTTTCGACTTCGTTCTTGCGCAGCGCTTATAAAATGAGGGCTTAAAACTGCAAGCATCAGCAGGATTACGACGTGTCGTGATTTGAGCCAGGGCATGTTTGTCTTCATTATTTTTTCCTTTGATGGGGAATTGATTCTTACCTTTATTAATGACATTAAGCTGAAAACATTTCGTCTTACAGACTATGGCTGAGAGTGGTCGCTCCAGGTTAAAAACACGCGAAGATAGAGGATTGTACTTACAGGAGATCTATCATCCGGGATTGAGCTTATCAATTATGGGTTCGCCAGATCGCTTCTGTAAACGACTCCGCCTTTCATCACGAAACCGACTCGGTCTAGCACGGTGATCTCTTTCAGCGGATTGCCCGGGACGGCCACAAGGTCTGCGTATTTGCCGCGTTCGACGCTGCCGATGCGGTCGCTCCATCCGATGATCTCTGCGTTCAGGCTCGTCGCCGATACGATTGCAGACATCGGAGCTTCACCGAGAGAGACTCGGATGATCAACTCCTTTGCATTATCGCCGTGCGGTATCACAGCCGAATCGCTTCCGACTCCAATCGGAAGGCCCGCCGCCAGAGCGCGCTTGAATCCGGCAATCTCAGTGCTGCGGAGTTGTTTATCGCGCTCGATTTCAGATTCCGGGACTCCGTGTTTTTTCCCCTCTGTTTGAATCACTTCACTGGTGTAGAGCGTCGGAACGTAGAAGGTCTTGCGCGTCGCTTTGAGCATACGGACGGCTTCGTCATCGAGAAACGTGCCGTGATCAATCGTGCGCACGCCTGCGCGAATCGCAGCCTTGATGCCTTCTATGCCATGCGCGTGCGCGGCAACCTGCCGCCCCCAGCGATTAGCTTCGGTCACGGCGGCTTGAATCTCTGCGTCCGAGTATTGCTGCGCGCCCGGGTGTATGCCCTTCGAGAGCACAGCGCCGGTTACAAGTATCTTGATAAAGTCGGCCCCGTTTTTGAGATTCGTCCGAACAGCTTTCACAACTTCGTCAGGGCCGTCTGCAAGATTTCTGACTATAGGAACATCAACGTAGATCGAGAACTGCCGTGCATCGCCAGCGCCGCCCGTCGAAGATACATAATTGCCTGCGACGAGAAGCCGAGGACCCGGCACAGCGCCTTCGTTAATCGCGTTGCGCAGATCAACATCCACGTAAGGCCAGGTCGGCCCCATGTCGCGGCAGGTCGTGAATCCGGCCAGCAGCGTCACTCTGGCATTGTGCGCGCCCCAAAGCGCGTTATGGCTCGGAGTAGTTTTAACGAGCGCTTCTTCCCAGTTAGTGCCGTACCTGTCTGTCAGGTGCGTGTGCAAATCTATCAGGCCCGGCAGCAACGTCGCGTTGCCCAGATCAATTACCTTTGCGTTTTTCGGTATCGCCAATTGAGTCCCGACTTCGACGATCTTTTCGCCCTCGACGCGCACCATCGCAGGTTCCAGTGGCGCGCCGCCTCGCCCGTCAATCAAGCGCGCCGCTTTGATCACAATTTGCGATTCTGATGTGGGGTTTTGTTCAACGAATGAAGCGAGCGTATTGGTTTGCGAAAAAGCCAGAGCACACGCGAGAGCAGTAAGAATAAAAGTTCTCATCACTTCTCTTTTTTTCAAAGCGAGTTGTCGAGCCGCCTGTTAGAAGTTCAAATGCTGCCGCGTAGCGGCGCTATGACTTTAGCCGTGTCCTTCAGGGCACGGGAAAAGCGGCAATAGAAAACTTCTGTCGCGTCAGCGACAATTGAAAAATCGCAATGGGAATTCAATCGTCGCTGACGCGACGAATAAAGTTTCTGCTTTTCACTCTCCCGGCCTTGAAAGACCGGGCTAAATTCAGTGCGCCGCTACGCGGCCAAGTTACAATTGCCTTATCCAGATATTGCGGTATCTCACCAGATCGCCGTGATCCTGCAATTTCAGAGAAGCCTTTGGGCCATGCGCAGTGTAAAGCGCGGGCCTGTCGTGATAAGTATTACCATAAATCTCGACGTTGTTTTGTATAAGCACGCCATTATGCAGCACTGTGATTCGCGCGCGCTCTGTCACCTTGCCCTGCTCGTCGAACCTCGGAGCCTTGAACACGATGTCGTATGTCTGCCACTCGCCGGGCTTGCGGCTCGCGTTGACCAGCGGCGCATATTGCTTGTAAATCGCTCCGGCTTGCCCGTGATAATAAGTCTTGTTTTGATAAGAATCGAGCACCTGCACTTCATAACGTTCCATCAGGAAAATACCGCTATTGCCGCGCCCCTGTCCCTCTCCTTTGACCTCAGCAGGCGTAGCCCATTCGATATGCAATTGACAGTCGCCGAACTCTTGTTTTGTGGCAATATCACCCGTGCTCGGCACTACCTGCACGTAGCCGTCTTTAACTTGCCATTTGGCTTCGCCGCCATCCTTAAGGCTGCGCCATTTGAGCATGTCTTTGCCATCAAATAAGACCATAGCATCAGAAGGCGGGGCGCTGTTGGTCTGCCCGGGCGTAACAACGGGCGGTTCATTATTGGGCGGAGGGAATGGGGCTGGTTCTTGCATTGTCTGACTCATAATCACTCCGGGAAGCGCACTGGTTATAAGGATGAAAGCAACGGTTGATAGCGTTAAACCTGGAAGGCTTGCTTTGAGCCTTTTCATAAAGTGAATTCCTCCGCGCTGAGTATACCTCGACTATCCTGCTTCGTCCTAGAGACCCAGCCTGGGGCTGAATCGATTCTCTGTCGCAGAATCAGGTTTAGCTGCGCCGCGTGGTGTTGGACGTGGCGCATGTTGTAGAGCAGTAATTCCGCGACGCTCATATCAATCCAGTCGAGCCTCGAACGTTGAGGAGTCTTCTCGTCCGTCAAAGCGTAAATCACTGCATGACACTTCTCGCGGCCATGTTCGAGATAAGTTTGAAGTTCGTCTTTCGTATACACACGCTCGGGAAGCACTCCGGCAGGGTCCCTCTCTTCGAGAGTGAAGGGAGCGGGGGGCGCGAATCCTTCACCCGAATCCGATAGATAAAAGTCGAGCCAGAAGAGCGTGTGATATACGGTATACCAGTACTCCGGCTGTTGCGAGCGGTCGCCCCAAAGCTTGTCGGGACAGGCGCGACAGGCGTTTTCGAGCATGTCTATGGCGGCTCCGAACTGCTGCCAGATGATTGCTTTCCAGGTAGCATCCATTTCAAGACTCCTTGTGAAAGACTGGCAATCTACCATAAGCAACTTGTGATTAAAAGGCGGGGCTGCGTCTCGCGCGCCGCATGCGAAGCTCCGCTGTAACGCTAAAGGTTAATATTAAATACAGCCTCGCGATATGCGTGTAAACCGTGAAATTGGGGTCAGTTAATAGTGAACTGGATTTAGCCGCAATATTCTGCAAGAAATTTACAAGATTTTTTAGCCGCTTTTATCGGGGGTCATCCATTGACAACCCCACGCTCGCCCCATAGAATGCCGCCTCCGGCAGTATCCACCCCGAATTCTAAGCAGTATCAATGTTTTTTGTTAGGCAAGTAGTAGGAAGCCTCGAAAGATTTTGAAAGGAGAGGATTTTGACCATATCACGAGCAAGCAGATACCTACTCGTTGCCCTCGTTTTCACCTCATTCATATCAACTTCAACTGCTTCGACAGCTCAACAGAGCGCCAATCAACAAGACGCACCCCGACCGCAAAGCACTAATCAAATAGTAGGCGCACCTGAGCAGAAACCAATCGAGCAGCCGAAACCAGACGTGCAGCAAAAACCTGTTGTTGAGAAAACCACCCAGCCAAAAGAGCTTGCGGCAATCATTCCTGACGCGCCTAATGTCATCAAAAAGAGCGCGAGCGCGATTGCCATTCCTTCTGAAAATGCGAATGATGCGCCCAAATACGAAGAGCGCACAACCATTTCAACCGCAGAGCGCGGAGTTGCTTCAACGGCTCAAGTCGGCAGCCGCTTCGGTTATCGCAGCGACCCGTTTACAGGCGGCGCTCGCTTTCACTCAGGCGTAGACATCAAAGCCCGCACGGGCGACACCGTAGGCGCAAGCCAGCCCGGAATAGTCGAGTTCGCGGGATGGTATTACGGCTACGGCAATATGATAATCATCAATCACGGCGGCGGTGTAACGACTCGTTACGCGCACCTGTCAAGCTTCGCCATCGAAGTCGGCGCGCGCGTCGAGCGCGGGCAAATCATCGCGCGCGCGGGCAGCACGGGCCGCGCCACCTCGCCTCACCTGCACTATGAAGTGCGCGTCGAAGGCAGCGCCATTAATCCGTTTCAGGTTCTGGCCCTTGATCCTTCGTCGGATTACTTCAAATTTGCGCAACCATCTGCGCAGACAGCAAAGCGCGAAGAACCGAAGCCGGATGCGCACCCGCTTCGCGTAAACTGAAACCCGTCACAAGACAAACCGATTAAGCGGGACTCGATTTCGATTGAGTCCCGCTTATGTTTTTGCACCATCACATACTTGCCAACGCAACGAATTGAGAGGCATCATGAAAACAGTGGGGCGCATCAGACTTTAATAGAGTAAAAGCAAAAATACGTGGAGTAATAAATGATAATTAAAAAGAGTCTTGTTGCGCTGGCAATAGTTGCCCTTTTATTTCCAGTCGCGCTTGCCCAACACCGAAGCATTAAAGCAGACCGCACGTCGCCGTCGAAATTTTCCCCGACAGTCGGCGAGCGATTGAATTATGACGTGTCGTGGTCTGACTTCATTGTCGCAGGCGAATTGACGATTGAGACGAAAGATCACCGCAGCTTTGACGGCGTGGATGGATTCCACGTCAGCGCGCAGGCGCAATCCGTAGGACTGGTCAGCGCAGTCGTTTACAAAGTGAATGACATTTACGAATCATTCCTCAGCGCGGCGACGCTTCAGCCTTTCCGGGCAGAAAAAAATTCACGACGCGGCAAAAAACGCCAGCAGGCATCCGTCACCATAGACCAGCAGAAGCGCACTGCGCGGCTCAGCGATGGCCGCACGATAGAGATACCGGCAGACACTTACGACCTGGCGGGATTGATCTTTGCGATTCGGGCGATGGATTTGACGCAGGGCAAATCGCGAGTCTTCAACGTGCTTGAAGAAGATAAGCTGTACAAGATAAGCGTTGAGCCTGAGGCAAGCGAGCGAGTCACCACACCCGCCGGAACTTTCGATGCGATCAGAATAGGGACGAAGACGATTGGCGGAGGGCGCGACAGCAATCTCTACAACTTGAAAATGTACGTCACAAACGATGCGCGTCGTTTGCCAGTGCAGATAACGGCGGAACCATCGTGGGGGTCTGTGCGCGTGCGGTTGACTTCCATTGCAGGAACTAAAACAAAGTAGATTCAGGGGCAGATACTTAAAAAAAAGATTCACCGCAGAGACGCAGAGAGCGCAGAGATTTCGCAGAGAAGATTAATAATCCTCTGCGCTCCATCTGTGTCCAGCGGCGTCTGTGCGGTGAATCTTTCTATTTAATCGAGCGGCTGCGGACCTCTCTATCAGAGCGACTATCTGCGCGTGGCCTCTGCTTCAAATGTAGTCGCTGCGGCCCGCAGCCGCTTATTCCCCGGTTCCTCTCTAAGGGCCGCTCGCCAGTGACCCTTCCAGGGAATCTCAAGATTATTCTAACTTCCCTTCTCTTTATTCTGTTCTGTCTGTCGAGCACTTCTTGAAAGTGTCACAATCACTATCAACATAACTGCCATTCCATAAATGAATGCCAGCCCCGCAAACAACCAACACTGCCAGTCAGAATCAAATATGGATGCGGCAGTCAATCTTTGCTCCTGTTGTCATCGTGTTCGCGGAGATTGAATCGAAATAGAATCTGCGTGCTTTTGCATTCGTCTCTTCATGATTGCGATTAACATAATTATTAGGCCGGTGATGAATGCTGAAAATATCAACAATGCAACAAAAAACTGCAAAAAAATTTCAGGCCCAATGCACATAAGATTCATTTCAACGAACTTGCCCTCTTAAAGTCGGGCCAGCGGTTTCCGCTCTGAGCAGCGTGACGGCAAGCGATGGCTTTGGCCTCACTCCGACGTCGCGCTGCTCCGAGAACGGTGCGCGTGTTAGACCGAAACGACTCTCATCGTTTTTGGATTCGAGCGGCAAAGTTTTTCTCACCGCTCTCTTGTGGTAACTGCAACGCGCGTTCCAGGTGTTGATACTATCGGGGTTGTTTTATTTTCAGAGAGTTAGAACTCTCGTCTCTATTCAGTGCAGCAATCGGATTGCTGCACCTGACGCCTTTGAATTGCGCTGCCGCAACTACAGGTTGCCAGCGCATCAAATCACCTGCAACGTTGTAAAATAAAACTATTGATTTTACCCACATCTCATACTTCAATGCAGTTGTCTCTACTGCTCCTGCTTACTTGCCATTAATCAATGGATCAAACAATGATCAATCCTGCGTGATATAGCCCCGTCCGCTCGACAGCCTACGAAGAGCACACATCTCTGATGGAGTGAGTGATGGAAACAGGAAACGGAAACGACCACGGTGAAGCAACAACAAAGATGATAGCCTTTGAATCAGGCGGCATAGTCGTGCAAGTTGAATACAAAGTCAAATATGCAAGGCAGCATATCTCAGAAGCCGTCGAGGCGCGGGATAAGTTAAAGAAGACTCGTAGCGTTAACAAAACCGGGGCCGCTGCCGTTTTTCTCTCTGAGGCGCTGGTGTCGTTCGAAGACGGGGGAAAGAGCATTCCGGTTACTTTAGAATCTCTGCAAATGCAGTCGCTTTACCTGCTCGGAACAATTGTTAATCGGATTGAGAAGGATTTAATTCTGTGACTTCATAGCACAGTTCAGATAGTAACTACTCCAACCTGAATTCTTGATAACGCTCGGGCGCGTATCGAGTGGCCAGCAAACCGGTTGCTTCCTCGACTTTGATTGCCTGCACCAGTACGCCTTCCTGCCCATAGGGTAAGTACGCCTGGCACTGGCCTGACGGGTTGATGAGACTTGTCGCCGATTCCTGAAAGCGCAAAGCATAATTGACACTGGCAAAGTAGATCGTGTTCTCCATGCTGCGCATAATCATCGCCTTCTCGTAGTAAGGCCCGCTGGCCGCGCCCCACTCCGTCAGACAGACACCTTCCTGCTCATTCCCCGTGTGCTGAGGATGAAAGACGATCTTAGCGCCACGCACCGCCGCCCATCGCACCGTCTCGGGATAGCGCCAGCCCTCATGGCAAATCGCCACTCCAAACTTAATCCCATTGATCTCGAAGAGTCGCCGGGTATTTCCGGGCATATAGAACTGTTCTTCGGTCGGGTCTAGTTGGTTCTTGGTTTGGTATCCCTGAATCTGGCCCTCGGCGTCAATGACAAAGGAGACAATTTGCCGACCCGCCTCCGTGAGCCTTTCCATACCGAGGATAGTGGCCACCTTATACGTTCGCGCCCACTGCGCCACGGCCCGGAGTGCCCGTTCCTGCTGCGTCTGATCAAAGGGCAATACTTCAAAATCCTGTCCCCGCAAACCTGGGATATAGGCTTCCGGGAAACATACGATTTCCGCGCCCTGGGCCGAAGCCTCGGACAAGAATCGCTTGATTTTGTCTAAGCCCTCATCAAGGGCTGAGGCGATACAGGGCGACGCCAGAGCAATGATCATGGATGACCTCCGATGAGATATATTCGACTAAGATAGTTTGAGCCTTATTGCGGGAGTTCTAAAGATTTTTCTGTGATCACCCTTGCTGTTGCTATGAATTTTATTATTGCTCTGGAACGCCTTCGCTGCCTTCTGTCGCTGTTCCCTGTGATGATTCATCGCCCGGTGTGAGCGAAGGCACTTGCTTGCCGCTCTCCTCTTCGGCCTGTTCCCCGCTCTCTATTTCCTCATGTTGTTTATCTTCAATCACGGCTCATTCTCCTCCTAAAGCAAGCCCAAATTATCACGAGTCGAGCGCAAAGGGGAATTGATTATTTACTCGTACATAAATTCCAGTGCGATTTTGTCTGGCCGTCTCTTTCCGAATATTTTCTCCAGGATGATATAATCCCTCGCACAGCGGCGCGACTTCGCTCTTGCGGCTGATTTCTCTCCGCTGCAAAACGGTCAATAAATCACGGCAAGCACGCACAAGCTACGGTCTCATTCACTCCGGCAACATGGCTGAAAGACGATTGAGTCAGACGATTTCGCATTACCGCATTCTCGAACCCGTAGGCGAGGGCGGGATGGGACGAGTCTACAAAGCCGAAGACACGCAATTGAATCGTATCGTTGCTTTGAAGTTGCTCTCGCCGGAATGTTCCGCGGATGAGTCTGCTCATCAACGATTGATCGAAGAAGCACATCTGGCCGCTTCGCTCAACCACCCGAACATTGCAACCATCTACGAACTTGCGCAGGCTGACGGTCACTCACTGATCGCAATGGAATATGTCGAAGGCGAAAGCCTCGCGCGCAAATTGGAACGCGAGCGATTCAGTATCGGGCTGGCTGTCAACATCGGCATTCAGATAGCCGAAGCGCTCGCGTGCGCGCACACGCGCGGCATCGTCCATTGCGATATTAAAAGCTCGAACATCGTGATCGCCCGCGATGGCCGGGTGAAGGTTCTTGATTTCGGCCTCGCGCAATTGATCTCAGCGCAAGACCGCAAGCCTGAGCGATTAACCGATAACATCACAATCGCGGGAACAGTGAGCTATATGTCGCCGGAGCAGGCGCGCGGTTTAAGTGTTGATGCGCGAACAGATATTTTTTCACTCGGCGTTTTGCTCTACGAGATGATCGCAGGGCGAAAGCCTTTCGAAGGCGAGCGAGCAAACACAATCATCGAAGCTATCCTGAACGGCGAGGTTGCTCCGCTCGGACTTTCGACCGAAGATGTTCCGCTCGAACTGGAAAGCATCTGTAGAAAATCTCTGGAGAAGAATCGCGAAGAGCGGTATCAATCGGCGCGCGAGTTGTTGTCTGATCTGCAAAGCCTTAAAGAGCGCCTTGAGATGCGCAAGGGTGTTGAAGCGTCGAACGATTCGAGCGAGCTTGAAAAGAGTTCCGTCTATTCGACCTCGCGAATCCGGATGCATGTCGAGCGTCACAGGCGATTGCTGGTGGTGACGGCTGCGTTTGCTCTGCTCGCCACAGGCTTTGACATTTACCTTCTTCACGGCAATTGGATGAGAGACGCGAGCCTCTTGCTTATCGCAACATCGTGCGCGCTTGTTTATCTCAGGGCGCGCCGTAGTGCCGGAAGCGTAATTTGCACGGCCCCGAAAGGAGCAGCGTTTCGCGGGCTGGTTCCGTTTCAAGAGGCCGACCGCGACCGATTCTATGGGCGACAGACAGACACGCACGCTCTATTTGAAATGATCGCTCACGGCGAATTTCGATTCGGCGTTTTGTTCGGCGAATCGGGCAGCGGCAAGACATCGCTGCTCAAAGCAGGTTTGCTTCCAGGACTGCGCGAAGCAGGACTGGTGGCTATATACTGCCGCTCGTACAAAGACCCCGTAGCCGCTCTGCTCGAAGAATGTCGCAGGACGAGCGGCATCGAAGTTAGCGAAGAAGAAAATCCATCAGATTATCTCAAACGGTTTTGCGAAGAGATGTGCGCGGGAGTCGTGATCGTGTGCGACCAGTTTGAAGAGTTCTTCGTAAACTTCAAGACCGAACGCCAGCGCGAGCCGTTCTTATCTTTTATCGCCGAATGTCACAACCACGCGGCGCTCCCGGTAAAGTTTCTCTTTGCGATGCGCTCGGATTTTCTTTATCTCATCAGTTCCGAATTTGAAGGTCGTGTGGTTGAGCCGCTGATGAGTTCGCGGCTTTATCACCTCCGCAGTTTCGATCAGGAACAGGCCGAAGAGATCATCGAAAAGAGCGCGCGGCGCGCCCGGTTGCCGTTCGAGCCGGGACTCAGTAGACATGTGGCGCGCGACCTTGCAAGCGCCAACGCTGTTTTGCCTTCCGAGATCCAAATAGTCGGCGAGCGGTTGCAGAGCAAGCGAATCTACACGCTCGAAGAATACCGGCGAGCGGGAGGCAAAGAACCGCTCGTTCACAGCTTTCTCGAAGATGTGATCGAAGCATCGGGCGATAAAGAGAGCGCGCGGTTGCTTCTGCGCTGCTTGATCTCGGACGAGAACACGCGATTGACTTTGCCGCTTTCAGAGATTGCGAAGCGAACGCAAGCAAGCCGCTCGGCAGTCGGGCGAATTTTGAATCTCTTTGTCAGCGCCCGACTGATTCGCGAAATACAAGAAGACGAGCCGTGGTGCTATGAGCTGATGCACGAATACTTGATCGAAAAGATCAATCAGATTACAGGTCGTGTGATGGACGCGACCGAGCGTGCGAATCGTCTATTCAGGCAATACCTGTCGCATTACGTAATTGACAGGCGAACGCGCATACCAGTCAGCAAGCTCTGGTTCATTCGCCGCTACTCGGACACGCAGCGCGGGAAACGCGAGCGCGAGTTGTTGAGAAAGAGTTTAAGGCTCGGACTCGTAAAATCGGGCGTGGTAACGCTGCTGCTCGCTCTGGCAGCAACAGTGGCTGCGGCGGCGCTGTCCGTGAGCGAAGAGTGGGAGAGCAGCAGATTGAGCGACGGGCACACGGCGGCAGTCCGACGAGCGGTCTTTTCGCCGGATGGCCGGTTGCTGGCTTCGTGCGGCGAAGACGCAAAAGTAATCGTCTGGGATTTCGCGCGGCGAAAGCGACTCGCCACCTTCACAGATCACACGGACTGGGTCGTCGCGATTGCTTTTTCGCCCGACGGGAAATGGCTTGCGAGCGGGAGCGAAGACAAAACCGTCATAGTGTGGGACGCTACGCGGCTCGAAAAGGTAGCAGTTCTCAAAGAGCATCAAACCCCGATTAGAAGCCTGGCATTCTCACGCGATGGGCGGCTGCTGGCTTCTATATCGGAGACGAATATGATTCTATGGAACGTGGGCCAGTGGCAGAAGATACGCGAGTTGCCCGCTTACACAGGTAGCCACGCGTCCATTTACTTTTCCCACGATAACAGTCAAATCATTCTTCCCAATACATGGAAAATCTGGGACCTGCCCACAGCAAAAGAGTTGAAGATCAGTGACAAAGACTGGGGCGGTAGCGGGGCCACTATGTCGCCGGACGGCTCGCTCAGCTTGACCGTAGACGGCTTAGGCAATGTCACTGTATTTGACATATCTCTGAACAAGCCGATCTTTCGCGAGCGTGTTCATCATTGACAATGGGCGCGCAGCGGCTTTTTCGCCGGATGGGCGACTGTTCGCCACCGGCGCAGAAGTCATCATCTTGTGGGACGCGGCAACGCAGGCAAAGCTCGCGCGATTAGAGCATACGGCCATCGTACTGGAACGCCGAGTTTTCTCCTGACGGTCGATGGCTGGTTTCCACTCACGGGGATGGCTCGATTCTAATCTGGAACGTGCAAGAGCGTGAGCGCATTGCCAACCTCAACGAGCACAGCGGGCCTGTGCGTGTGGTCGCTTTCTCGCGCGATGGCAAGCGTATCGCTTCGGGAGGCGATGATAGATCAATAATCATCTGGAATGCTGAGAGCGGGCGTAAAGAAGATGTCCTGCTCGGTCACGGCACGAGAATCACAGGAGCAGCATTTCTGCCCGATGCGAACCTGCTCGCAAGCTGTGACCTCGATAGAGGGGCATGGCTCTGGGACACGACGCGCGGCCAAGCTCATTGGGCCGTTGATGGCAGATCAAACATAGTGCCGGGGAGCTATTGCTTGGCGACTTCGCCGGATGGACGTTTTGTAGCAACATCGCAAGGAATATTCGAGACGAGCGATGGTCATGAGATTTTAGATTCTTATGAAGGCTTAAAACCTGATAATGCGTCTTCTATTTACGGCGTGGCTTTCTCTCCTGATGGGCGATGGCTGGCTTTCGTGTCCGCACATGGGCGTATTATGGTTTGGGACGTTGAGAGGAAGCAGTTGTTGAGCAAGCTGCAAGTGAACGACAAGCAATTTATAAGCGTCAGTTTTTCGCCCGATAGTAAATGGCTGGTTACGGGCGAAGATGAAGGAACGGTGCGGCTGTGGCAAGTCGAGCCGCTCGGCCAGGTGGCCGTCATCGGTCATCACGCAGCGCGCATCAAATCCGTCGCCTTCTCGCCCGATGGAAATCAGGTCGCATCGGCCAGTGATGATCAGACAATCGCTTTATGGGATGTCGCGCGGCGCAGTCTCATTACTCGAATAGGCACACACACTGCGCCCGTGCTTTCGGTCGCTTTCTCGCCGGATGGCAAGCGGCTCGTTTCAGGCGAACACGATAAATCAGTTCGCATTTACACGCGGCATCGCACGCTTTGGGGCTACAGGCTGCAGTAGCCCAAGCGTCAGCGCGGGCCTCTCCCTCACGGTCGGGCTACTCAATTTGATATTATCCGCAGGCGATGAAAACCAGAACTGATCGAATCAAGAACCTGTCAGAGAGCTTTGCCGCCTTGCTTGAGCAGGAGCGTAAGGCTTCGGTCGCACAGATTCTGGCGCTCGTCGAATCAATCCGCGCGATTCAAGGCAACACCGCCGACGTAAGGTTTCAGCGACTCACGGCGCAACTAAAAGCGATACAGGAACGCTTCGAGTTGCTGGCCGAAATGGGGCGCAATGATTTTCTCGCAAAGATCAACAGCGAAGCCGAAGCTCTGTCGTTAGGCATTGCCGATGCGCGAGCCGTTAAGATAATCACGGCCTTGATTGAAAATCCCGGCTTCGCACTAAACGATTTCTGCGAACGTTTGCTCGATCTGTTGAACGAAGCAACAAGAGCCGAGCGCGGGTTCATTCTTTTCTACCTGCCTGAATCGAGCGAGGCCGATGTTATCGCCGCGCGCAACTTTCAAACGAAGAATCTCTCGCTCGAAGAATATGGGTTCAGCCGCACGCTGTTGAGAGAAGTCTTCAAGCGCGGCGAGCCGCTTCTTTTGGAAGATGCTTCTCAAGATGCGGCTTATTCAAAAGAAAACAGCGTCATCAAGTTTCAACTTAAATCTGTGCTTGCGACTCCGATGAAGGAAAAAGATCGCACGATTGGCGCGATCTATCTTGAGAACAACACAGAGCCATGCGCTTTCGATGAGGAAGACCCGCGACTCGTCGAAATCTGTGCGCGATTCGCAGTCTTCTATCTTCATCACTGCGGATTGCTGTCGGCGGCATTCGAGGCTGACAACCGCATCTTTCTCGACGCGAGCCGCGCTTCAAAAGAGATAATCGGGCAAGACTCGAAAGTCATGGCTCTGCACTCGTTGATAAGTCGCATCAGTGATTCGCCCGCGACCGTATTGATCGAAGGCGAGAGCGGAACCGGCAAAGAACTTGTCGCCCGCGCGCTTCATTATCAAAGCGCGCGACGCGACCGCCCATTCGTCGCCATCAACTGCGCTGCAATTCCTGATAACCTGCTCGAATCGGAATTGTTCGGCCACGAGAAAGGCGCATTTACAGGAGCTACAGAGCGATACATAGGGCGATTGGAACAAGGCACGAAAGGCACGATCTTTCTTGATGAAGTGAGCGAGCTTGCTTACTCGCTGCAAGCCAAGCTGCTGAGGTTTCTGCAATCGAACGAGTTCAATCGTTTAGGCGGCAAGGAGACGATTCGCGTTGATGTGCGAGTCGTCGCAGCGACCAGCAAAGATTTGAAAGCGATGATGGAAGCGGGCAAATTTCAGGAAGCGCTCTATTATCGCCTGTGTGTAATCCCCGTGCGCCTGCCATCGCTTGGCGAGCGCAAAGACGATATTCCCATACTCATAAATCATTTTCTTAAAAAGTTTTCTGCCATCTACGGCAAGCAGGTTCGCGTAGAGAATCAAGCAATCGAGTTGCTGAAAGAGCATCGGTTTCGCGGCAACGTACGAGAGCTTGAAAACTTGATTCATCGCCTGATCGCTTTATCATCGAGCGACGTTATACGCATCGGAGATTTGCCCGCTGAGATTCTCGAAACGCGCGCCGAGCGCATCAGCCTGCAAAAAGACCTGACTTACAAAGCGTTTGACGATATGCCTGCCGACCTCGCCGAGTTGAAGCAGCGCAAAAAAGAGTTCCGGCGACAGCTTGCCGAGCAAGAACGACAATTCGCCGAGCGCGCAGTCGAACAAGCCGACGGTAATCTTTCAGAAGCCGCCCTCCGATTAGGCATTCACCGAATCACGCTCCACAGGATGCTCAGAAGAAAAAGCCAGTAGCCCATTGTGTAGCGCGTTCTGCTACATTCAAATTCTCTTGATTTCATTCGACTCTCAATCAAACATCGCCATCTGATTCTCTAAGAGGGAGTTTAAGAAGTCCCGTTAGGAACGACCTGTCTATAGTTTTAGAGCTGAATAGTGTCTGTGGCTCCGTAGGAACGACCTATTGACTCAAAGGTTGCTCCTACGGAGCTACGAATCAATTGCTCCATCATTACTATAGACAGGTTGCTCCTACGGAGCTTCATTCTAAAACGGCCTCTACTCTGTAGCGCCTCTTGTTACAAACCTCGCTCCGCTAGATTGTGGTTCATCATCAATTAATCCTTTTCAATCTGCCGACATAGCGCGCTCGCATTCAACGACCCGCTTCGTGGCACAACGATTGTCAGAACAGATGATGACGCAACCGGCGAGGCATGTCTTTCAAGCCAGCCTTGCTGTATGGCCGCTTCGGTTAATCATTCGGGGGTCGAACATTTCTCAAGACTAAGGAGGAGATGTAATGAAGAGTTGTCTTCAAATCTTTGTTATGGCCGTCCTGTTAATAGCATTCGGGGCCAGCGCAGTTAATGCCCAGACGACGGCTACAGTCAGCGTGGACTGTAACAATGGCAAGAGCATCAACAAAGCGCTGGGACAGCACCCCAATGCCCAGAGCCTCATTGTCGAGATTCAGGGGATGTGCACAGAAAACGTCGTTGTGACGAGAGACCGTGTAACGCTGCGCGGGACCAGCCCGTCAAGCGATGGAATTCAGGCCGAAATCAACGCGACCCAAATGGACGCGGCGCTCTGGGTCAGAGGCGCGCATCAGGTGGCGGTCGAAAACCTGAAGCTGACGGGCGGTTTCGCAGGTCTATTGGCGAGTGAGGTGAGCACGCCGAGCTTGAAAATGACCAACTGCCGTTCGGAAGGTAATGCCGCTTATGGCGTTCTTCTACAAAGCTCTCTGGTAGAAATCACAGACACGGTTCTCACTTCCAATGGTAATTTCAACGCGGGAGTTTTCGCGTCATCGAGAATGGCGTGCCTTCGATGCTCAATTTCGGACCCGCTTGGAAGCGGCGCTCTCGGAACCCTAAAAAATAACATACTCGGGCTTTCAGGCCCGAACGTCATTGTAGTCGAAAGCACGTTGACTAACGGCGGCATACAACTCACGAACGGGTTTTTGCAAGTAATTGACTCGACGATTGATGCCCCCGCGCCGATAGCGAGCGTGTCCGGCGCTCAGAGCATCATTAATCTGATAAGAGTTCAGGTCAGCGGCTTTATGAGATTCACTGCTAGCAGCAGCGCCGTGCTATCGGCAGTGACTCAGCCCGGAACAGGAACAATAAATTTAGCTGATGATAACTCTTTCGTTAGAATTGCAAACGCCTCTCCCGCAACTGGCGGCCCGCCGACCATTCCTTCTTCGGTTCAGGGATTCAATGTGCAAAACTTCTCAAGCGGCTCGCTGATCGCGAACTCTCAGGTTAATGGCAATTTGAATTGCGGGCCGGGTGCTAATGCTTTTTGCGCTAATCCTGCCAACGTGAGCGGGACTTCCAATTGCGCTCTTTGCCCCAAACCCTGACAACTGCCCGCTTTTTTAATCGCGCGGGTATTACGCACGCTCTCAAACAACATCAATGATGTTTGGGTAATTCCAAGCTGTGAAAAAAGGAGATTACACGAATCACAAAACCAAATTGCGGATTTACATCAGATGAAGTGATGTCAAAGGGCGATATTCAATTGCACAGGGCATCGCGCCGGACAATTGAATGTCGCCCTTCAAGGCTTTTACTTCAGTCCTTACGTCGAAATCACATCGCCTTACACTTCGGCTGCTTTGAGTTTCAGTTCTTCGTGGTTATTAAAGAAGTCTCGCAGGTTGCTGTTCGCCAAAGCGATGGCGCTGCGTGCCTGAGGAGATTTCGTGACCACGTTGAGCATCACAAAATCATGGATGATGCCGAGGTAACGAACCGCTGTTACTCGAACGCCGGCTTCATTCAACTTCGCGGCGTATGCCTCGCCTTCGTCATGCAGCGGATCGAATTCACCTGTGATCAGAAGGGCGGGAGGAAGCCCTTTCAATTGTTCGACGGAGGCTTGCAGGGGCGATGCCGTGATCTGTTTGCGCGCCTCAAGGTCGGGAAGATAATTATCCCAGAACCATTGCATGGCTTTGCGCGTGAGGAAATAACCCGTCGCTAACTGCCTGTATGAGGCGGTCTCGAAATTCGCGTCCGTAACCGGATAGAACATCACCTGGTAACCGATCTTTGGCCCCTGTCGCTCTTTCGCGAGCAACGCAATCGCGGTTGCCATGTTGCCGCCCACGCTGTCGCCTACGATAGCCAAACGTGTGGAATCAAGATTGAACTGCTTGCCGTTTTCTGCGATGAACTTTGCCGCTGCGTATCCCTCTTCGATGGCGACCGGATAATGAGCTTCGGGCGAAGGCGTGTAGTTGACAAAGACCACTGCGGCCTGCGCTCCGTTGGCTATCTCGCGGATCAAACGGTCGTGTGTGTCTTTGTCGCCCAGCACCCAGCCGCCGCCGTGCATATAGATCACAACGGGTAAGGCTTCCTTGCTCCCCTCTGGCCGGACGATGCGAATCGAGACTTGCCCGTTGGGGCCGCCTTCGATCAGGTGATCTTCGATGTCGGCTGGCAATTTATCTATGGGGCCAGCCTGCGCGTCGGTCAAAACGGCGCGAGCGTCCTTCACCGACAGTTCATAGAGTTGCGGGCCATCGCTGGCATTGAGTGTGTCGAGAAATGCCCGCGCAGATGATTCAATACCATTGCTGAGTGAAACTGTTTCCTTCATTGTCTTGTCTCCTTTCTGTGTATACGAATCAAGCGGAAAAGCCGCCGTCTATCATTAAACTAGCGCCAGTGATGTAAGCGGCTTCGGGGCTGGCAAGGTATGCCACAAGGCCAGCAATCTCACTGCCCTTGCCGTAGCGCCCAAGCGCAATCATGCTTTTCAAATAGTCAGAGAACGGCCCGTCCGCCGGATTCATTTCAGTATCTATCGGGCCGGGCTGGACGTTGTTGACGGTGATGCCGCGCGGGCCGAGATCACGGGCCAGTCCGCGTGTGAGACCCGCGACCGCCGCTTTAGTCATGGCATAGACGCTGCCACCTGCGAAGGGCATCCGCTCGGCGTTGACGCTGCCGATTGTGATAATGCGCCCGCCTTCGCTCATATGGCGGGACGCTTCCTGCGAGGCGACGAAAACAGCACGAACATTAATAGCAACCATGCGGTCGAAATCATCCAGAGAGAATTGTTCAATTGGCGTGACTACGACAATGCCTGCGTTATTAACCAGCACGTCGAGACGACCGAATATTCGCACAGTCTCGGCGACTGCATTTTTAACAGCCTCGGCATCTCCGCTGTCTGCACGGATAGCCGCCGCTTGTCCTCCCTCGGTCGCGGTAGAGCGCACTAAGTCTTCGGCCTGTTGTTGTGCGCTGGCGTATGTGAAGGCGACGAACGCCCCGTCCTGAGCCAACCGCTTCACGATGGCTGCGCCGATGCCGCGCGAACCTCCGGTTATCAAGGCAACTTTGCCTGTCAGCGTTTTATTCATTACATTACCCCTTTTGAAAGTTATAAATTGACAATCAAATTAGAATCGCGAAACTACCCACAGACTTCCAGCGATAGTCACTATGTCTTCAAGTAGTGCGACGTAGATGTCCGGCGTGCCCAGCGCTTTCACGAGCCGTGCGCGCGCTTGATAGCCTCCGAAAGCGCCTACAACGCCGCCGACAGCGCCAACCACAGCACCGGCAATGGCGGATTGCCCTCCGCCCTCGGCAACGCACGCGCCCGCGAGCGCCCCCATCAAAATACGCGCGGTCAGGGGCACTAATGATGTGCGGTTCGGCGTTTTCGGCAGCTTGTCGGCTACGAGTTCCACTACGGCGAGCAGAGTGAAAATCACGACTGCGGGAAGTGAGCCGATCAGAGAGAGTGGGCGCTCAAGTTTCAACCAGCCCAGGTGCGCGGCCCACGCGGTCGCCGCTGGAGCCGTAAGCGAGCGCAGCCCCGCGAATAATCCAATGAGAAAAGCAAATAGAAGCGTCATTGTACCTCCTCGTATTGAGTTCGCTGCATTACTATGCAGGATTGGAGAAGAGAAAACATCACGAGATTGAATGTTTTTTTGCTACCACTGTTGGCTGCACCTGGGAATACCTCTATCGTGGTAATCAAAGATCACCCAGCGCCAACGAATCAAAATTTCCGAGGACGATGAGCGTGAGGAATGATGATCTCGCGGCGTCCGAACAATCGGGCATCGAGCGAAAATGCTCCGGGTCCAAGTAGCATAATAGCTGCGGCAATGATAATCATAAAGAGAGGCGATAGCTTTGTGTCTAACAGGCTCAGAACGGCAGGCGGAAACCATGAAAGTGCGGCACCTGCGCCGCCCAGCCCTACCAGAACGCAGGCGGCTGGAGTTAGAAACCCGATTAGAAGTGAAGCGCCGCTCGCGACTGCAAGCAAACCGACCGCCCACATCCCAAATGTCAGCGTGCCGCGATCAGTCAGATAGAGTCCGCCTTCAATGACCGCCGCTACCCCAACCGCTATTCGCAACAGCAGCAGCCCTGCGCCAGACCGCCCATTCGGGAAGGTGGAAAAAAACAGTTTTTGCAGACAGAGCCTCCTTGGTATTCGCTTACGTTATTCGAGCCCACATGAGTGTAACGCCTGCAATCTGAAAGCGAATCCCCAAGACTCATAATCTTTTCATACCTCTTTCGTGTTATCGCTTACGAATCAAGCTCATCCAGTTTTCCGAAAAAGAAGCCGGTTCACCGCAGAGGACGCAGAAGATAATGATGAAGTATGAACGGTGAATGATGAACTGATAGAGAGATTCTTAATTCATCATTCATCATTCCGCATTCATCGTTTCTTCCTCGTCCTCTGCGGTGAACT
Organism: Blastocatellia bacterium; assembly: GCA_963726785.1. GTDB lineage: Bacteria > Acidobacteriota > Blastocatellia > UBA7656 > UBA7656 > DATEKX01. Next base: position 772,958 of record CAVSDJ010000009.1, on the reverse strand, counting down.
ATCCGTAAAAAGTCGAATATTGCTACCCGTATGGGCGGCGACTGAGGTGCGGACTTGATGTATCTTCAGCGCGTGATGAGCGATTGAGACTGATGCGAACGTAGATGCGGAAAGAAGGTGATTAGATGATTGCTACAAAGAACACAAAGTTAATAGCGCTTGATACAGGCTCGAAAAGCCCAATCGTCGAGGAGTTCGAATCGAAGCTCAAGACGCGCATCGTCGGTCAGGAACGCGCGGTACGCAACGTCGCTTCGTTATACCAGGTTTTTCAAGCGGGACTTGCTTGCCCGAACCGGCCTATCGGGACGATGCTTTTTTTGGGGCCTACTGGTTCCGGCAAAACGCGCGTGGTAGAAGCCGCTGCCGAAATACTTTTCGGTTCGCCCAACGCATTCATCAGAATAAACTGCGCGGAATTCCAGCATTCGCACGAAGTATCCAAGTTGATCGGCTCGCCTCCGGGCTATTTGGGCCATCGCGAGACCTCGCCCATGCTGACGCAGCACAATCTGGGCATATACCACACCGACCGTGATCCGTTCACGCTTGTGCTGTTTGATGAGATCGAGAAAGCTTCGGACGCGCTCTGGAAACTGATGCTCGGCATTCTCGACAAAGCGACGCTCACGCTCGGCGACAACAAGCAAGTGGATTTTTCGCAGACGATGATTTTTATGACGTCGAATCTGGGCGCGAAACAGATGAGCGAGCTTCTCACAGGTTCTATGGGATTCGCTCCGGCGCGAAGCAAAAACACGGTCGAGAATAATGTTGATCAGAAGCTCTACACCACGGCGCTTGAAGCGGCTCGCCGCCATTTCAGCCCGGAGTTCATGAATCGAATAGATAAAGTAGTGACGTTTCGCAGTCTTAAGGCACAAGACTTAAGTCGAATACTCGACCTGGAGCTTGCCGCCGTAGCAAAGCGATTGGCAGAAGGTCTGACCGCGCAATTCAGCTTCAGGCTCACGAATGAAGCGAGAGAATTTCTTCTGGTCGAAGGGACTGATTGCCAGTACGGCGCGCGCCATCTCAAACGCAGCATAGAGCGATTCCTGGTTCATCCGTTTGCCAATCTGCTTGCGAGCAAACAGGTGCGAACCGGCGATGTAATCGTCGTTGACAACAACGAGGCGAGAAAGGGATTGGCTTTCTTCCGCGATGAGGCAGTGGCAAGCATCGCTCAGGCAGCGATGGAAAGAAGCAACCACAACCTGATGGTAGCTTAATAAGAAATGATGAAGTATGAACGATGAATGATGAACTAAGGAGGAAAAGGAAGGCGGAATTGTTCTAGCGATCATCACACGTCCGTTTCCTCTCTCCGTTCATCATTCATCGTTCATACTTCATCATTTCTTCTGCGACAGATCATCAAGCAACGCACGAGCTTCTTTCATATCCACCGTGTCAAACCCTTCGCTGAACCATGCGACCACGTCAGCCAACGCCTGCCGCGCTTCTGTTTGTTTGTCCTGTCGCGCATACAATCTGGCAAGGCTAGTTGCTGCTCGCAACTCCCAGGATTTCGCCTGCTGCCGCCGGGCGATAGTAACAGCCTGAATAAACACTGATTCCGCTTCAGTCATCACAGACAACGAATCTTGCATTATTATCAACTCGCCTTTGATGCGATATAGCTCTGCCTCGTAATAACACTCGCCGGTCTCTTCAACTGTCGCCAGCGCCTCGGCCAGAATGGATAATCCTTCGTCTATTTTTCCTGCTTTTGCTGTCGCTTCGGCCAGCAAACCGAGATGGTGCGCCCGCCAGAGTTTTGCTCCCTTGGACTGATAAACATCAAACGATGCGCGCATTTGTTCAAGCCCGATTTCAAACTCTCCCTGCTCGACCAGCGCCCACCCGTGATAGAGAGCGCATAACGTCATCCACAGTTCCAGCCCCTGCTCTTTAGCGAGCGCGATCCCGGTTTCGGCTCGCTGTTGTGTCAGTAGCGGCTCGCGGCGTAGCTGATGCAGATGAGTGGCAAGTTGCAGAGCAACGACGAGACTCTGAGTGTGAGAAATTTCTTGCGCTTGAGCCACGGCCTCCTGGGTTTTACGCAGAGACTGTTCAGGGTAACCGAGACACCACAACACGCGGGCTGCGAAGCACAGGCTCATTACTTTGGCATCATTTCCGTGAATCAAAAAATAAGCGTCTTGATCAGCTTGTTTGTAAAGAGCAGAGGCCCGTTCAAAGTGTTCCAGAGCAGCAGCAAAATCCCCAAGATTGATGAGACTTGACCCCATCGCGCGATGAGCCTCTACCATCAGAGATTCATCTTCGAGGCTTGCAGCCTGGCGCGCGAGCCGTTCTGCAATCTCATGCGACTTGCTCATCTCGCCTCGAAACATGTAAAACAATCTCAATGACCACAGCACCTTGAACAGTTGAAGAGACGCGCCTTGCTGCTCGCTCAGCTTCAGCGCGGGCAGGTAAACAGTCTCCACTTCCGGGGCCGCAGAGCCTTTTATGGTCATCAGCGAGGCTCCCAGAATCAATCGAAGCATGATTTCTTGCTGGGCTCGCTCGGCGCTCTCCGGCAGCAGGTTGATTAGCTCCAATCCCCTGCGGGCTAGCTGAACGGCTTCGTAATTGGCGGAGCGCCGCGCGGCATTCTCGGCTGCCATCAAGTGATACTTGACTGACCGATACCAGTCTCGGCCTTGATCGAAGTGCACAGCCAGTTCCGAGGCAATCTCTATGACACGATCACCGTATATCTTTTCACCGCACTTGCTGATTCGACTGTGCATCTGCGCGCGGCGAGTCAACGTGATACGATTGTAGAGGACGTTCAAATAAAGAACGTGATTAAACTTGAAGCGCGGAGTGATAGTGCCATCCGGGAGTTCAACCAAAATAGGCGGCGATAAGAATTGATTTCGCTTCGCCAACTCCTCGCAGCGCTCTTCTACTTCAACGATATCGCCCGCAAGCACTGCGGCTATCGCCACCGCAGAGCATTCCATTCCAACGACGCTCGCCGCTTCAAGCATTCGCTGGTCTTGCGGGCTGAGGCGTTCGACCTGTTTCTCGATCAAGTGTCGGACGCTTTCAGGCACGCCCAGCTCAACCTCCGCAAGCTCCACTTGCAACTGCCAGCGCCCCTGATGCTCGACGATGATGTTCTCGTCCAGAAGGTAATCAACCAGGTTGACCAGAAAAAGCGGGTTGCCTCCTGTGCGCTGGTGGATCAGCCGCGCCAGTTTAAACGGAAACTGATTGCGAGGAAATCTCACGGTCAGAAATTCTCCGACTGCCTCTTCCGTCAAATAATCAAGCGGCAACTCTTTGCATAGCTTATGCGCTTGCAATTCCTGTTTTACGGCTTTCAGCGGGTGCTCGCTGAGTATCACCTCAACAGGGCGATACGTGCCGATCACCATCAGCCGCACAGGCTCGCGCCGCCGCGCCAGATACGAGATCAGGTCGAGCGTGGAGTAATCGCTCCAGTGCAAATCTTCGAGCACCAGTACAAGCGGGCTTTCCGCCGCGAGCGCCTCGACGGCCTCGGCCATCTCTCTGAGCATGCGTTCGCGCGTCGTGCCCGGCATCTGTTGCTGCAACTCATCGCTCACGGGATTAGCGATGATCCAGGGCATCTGCGCCAACCACGTCGGCGCATGCTTTCGCAGCGTCTCTATTACGCGCGCGCGGCCCGGCTCTCGACATAACCGCGAGAGCGCGTCCAGCACGGGCAAGTAAGGCTCGCCCGCGCCATACTGTTCAAAGCACTGCCCGCGCGCTACGAGTAAGGTGTGAAGAGAGGCGGCTTGTTCCAGGAAAGCTTCTACGAGCGTGGTCTTGCCTATCCCTGGCTCGCCCGTGATGAATACTACTTGCCTGTCGGCCCTGAGCGGTTTCTCTAACCAGCTACGCAATTGAGCCAACGCGGCTTCGCGACCGAGCACGCCAACAGGCGTTGCTAGAGTGTAAGGTTGCGGAGGAAAGCTCGCATCCGTCGGTTCGTCCGGGATTGTTTGCGCCTCTGGCTCTGCGCTCTTTTGTTCTGCTTCTTCTCTGACCTGCCCGATGAATCGGTATCCTCTGCGGTGTGCGGTTTCGATGAACTGAGGCGACTTCACTTCGTCTCTGAGCGCCTCTCGGATTTGCCGTATGATGTCTTTCAGCACCGCATCGCCAACGTAAGTGTTAGGCCATACGGCATCGAGCAATTGCTGTTTTGTTACTAACTGACCGGGATGCTCTAACAAGTATTGAAGCACTGCGAAGACTTTCGGCCTCAGAGTTATTGACTGCGACCCGTCCCATAAGACCTCATTGTTCTCGTCAAGCCGAAACTGACCGAAGCTGATTTGTTTCTTTCGCTCCATTACTAAAACACTAACGCAATCGCATCAGCTTTAAAACCAGTTCACCGCAGAGGCGCAGAGGGGGCAGAGGGGGCGCAGAGATTCTTTTATTTGCATAACCTCTGCGCCTCCTCTGCCCCCTCTGCGCCTCTGCGGTGAGTTTTCCCTACACATCGCAGAGTGCGACGGCTTCACCGAGCGACTTGATCGGGTCGCGTGTCGGCACGAATTCATGCGCGACGTATCCTTTGAAACCTGTATCGGCGATGGCGCGGCAGACCGTAGCCCAGTTCAGTTCTTGCGTATCATCAAGCTCGTGTCGGCCTGGCACGCCGCCCGTGTGGTAATGCCCGATGTATTCGTGATTGTTGCGAATCGTGCGAATTATATCGCCTTCCATTATCTGCACGTGATAGATGTCGAAAAGCAATTTCACGCGAGGCGACGCTACTGCTTTGACGACCTGCAGGCCGAAATCTGAGCGGTCGCCTTGATAGTCTTTATGATCAACCTTACTGTTTAACAACTCTACGCAGATATTTACGCCGTGATCTTCAGCGACTTTCTTTATGCGGTTAAGCCCCGTGACGCAGTTATCGAGCGCTTCCGTATCGCTCATCCCGCGCCGGTTGCCAAAGAAGGCTATCAGGTTCGGCACGCGCATCTTTTCAGCCAGCGGAATTCCCTTCTCCAACCCTTTGACTATCGCATCATGATTAGCCTTGTTGTTCAAGCCGTCGGGTATCTTGGCCGCTTCCGCATAACCCATCGAGCAAACCAGGCCGAACTCTTTCACGACCTCGCATTCATTAGGTTGGAGCAGGTCGATGGCCGTTAGCCCCATATCAGCCACGATGCGCGCGAACTCCGGCAGCTTGAAATTTCGCTGGTAACACCACCACGAAACTGATTGTTTGAGGCGGCCTTTTTTTACTATCTTCTCTGCCTCGAAGGCAGTAACGGCCTTCGGCAACAAGAACGCTCCGGCGGCTGCCGCGCTCATGCTAATTATCAAATCGCGCCTGCTCATTTTTGCCATTGCCATGATCCCTCCTGAAAAATGCGGTCAGTATATACTCGCAATAGTTGAGCAATCAAATCCTCTTGAAGCGAGGGGCATCATTTGACATCGCTTTTTTCGTGATGTAGCTTTTCGGCGATGTATCAGTAGCCCGACCGTCAGAGAGGGCACTGGGTTTAGCCCTTGCTTACGCGCGGGCTACCGATTTTTTAAGGAGCGCATAAATGGCAATAAAACAATTCGAGCCGCAATATATGAAAATCGGCGTCTTGACAGCAGCGTTGCAGGAGTTGACGCCGCGCGAAGTGCGAGACCCTGACCCTGACCGCGCTGTCGAAGACTGGGTTGAGTTTGCCCGCGACCTCGGCGTAGACAACATACAGCTTTCAGCCGCGTTGCACCCTTCCGAGTCGGACATTCCGGCAGAAGCTATGCTCGACCCTGTCGCAAATACTCTCGACCTGCGCGAACCATTCAACAAGTCTCGCGCTTCGCGTGTGCTGGCGGCTTTGAAGCAGCACAACATAGGGCTTTCCGACGTTGCTTACTTTGACAATATGCTGCACGAGAACCCTGAGATCAGAAAGACTAAACACGATTTCATGAGGAAAGTTTTCGACGCAGCCGCGATGCTGGGCACGGATGCCGTTTGCGGATTCGTAGGCAGAAATCAAGCTTTGAGCATGGATCAAAATCTGGAAGACTTCGCCGAAAATTTCGTCCCGCTGTTGAAAGAGGCGAAGGCGCGCGGGTTGACTTACCGTGTTGAACAATGCCCGATGCCCGGCTGGACTACGGGCGATAATTTTCATAACAACATCGCCTACACGCCGGGCACATGGATAGCGCTTCATCGAATATGCGAACGCGCGGGCGTGGGCGATCAACTTCGCATTCACTACGACCCTTCGCATGCCATATTGATGGGACAGGATACGCGCTCGATATTTCAATACCTGAAAGACGCGGGATATAACTTTTTGATAGGCGGGTTTCACGTCAAAGGCCAGGTCATAGATGCGAAAGGCGTATCGGCGTGGGGTTACGGCGGGCAGACCGTTCAGCGCGGCGACTGGAAAGATGGCAAGCCTTCGCCCAATCCGGCAGACCAGGCAAACGCGTGGTTGAAGCAAACAGTGTTGTGCGAGCACGAGCTTCCGGGCACGGCCCGCCACGACCCGCTCGGATACCTGCAAAACCGCACGGTGGATTGGCTCGATCATCAACTGGCCGCGCGTGAATTGCTCGATCTGGATGTAGCGAACACGCATCTCGTAGTCGAGCATGAATACCCTGCGGCGAGGATTCAAGATAAGGAACGATTAAAGCCGATTCTTCAAGGCTCGATAGCCTTCACGCGCAAGATAGACGAAGCGGCGGCGTGCATGTACGCGTTGCAAGCGGAAGTGCTCGCATCTCAGGATATACCCGTGCAAGGAACAGGCCGTCAGGCGTATCGCTCATAAAGCACATTTTGCGAAAGCTAATTTTACCGCAGAGGACGCGGAGGGTTCGCAGAGTTTTACCATCTGCGAACCCTCCGCGTCCTCTGCGGTAAAAGGGAGTTATTTTATTTAGCGTTTTATCCCAATCTACAACTATTATACCGCTTCCCATTTTTGGGATGACGAAGCCCTTTCAATCGCGTCGAGCACTCTTTGATTGCGAACGCCGTCTTCAAAGTTCGGCGAAGGAACCTTCTGCTCATGAATCGCTTTGAGCAAATCGAGAACCGTGTGAGTGAATGTGTGCTCGTATCCGATGATGTGACCCGGCGGCCACCAGGCGTCTATATAAGGATGTTTCGCATCGGTTGCTAGGATGGTCTTGAATCCGCTGTCGGAGCCTTCTTCGATATAAAGCTCTAACTCATTCATTCGTTCAAGGTCGAAACAGACGCTTCCTTTGCTCCCGTTGATTTCAAATCTCAAATGGTTTTTATGGCCTATCGCAAACCGTGACGCTTCTATAGTGCCCACCGCGCCATTTTCAAATTTCACAAGAGACATTGCAGCGTCGTCCACATCAACTGGAGCCTTAACGTCGCTTCCGGGAAGCGGACGTTCCGTGATGAATGTTTTGAGAAGTCCTGCGACCTGCGTGATTTCGCCCACGAGGAAGCGCGAAAGGTCTGCCGTGTGAGATACCAGATCGCCCAGCGCGCCGGAACCGGCTTTGGCCTTTTCCAAACGCCATACTCTTGGAAATTGCGGGTCAACGATCCAGTCCTGCAAGTATGTGCCGCGATAGTGATAAAGCTCACCGATTCGCCCTTCATCTATCAACCGCTTTGCGATCATAACGGCGGGCGCGCGGCGGTAATTATGGCAGAGCATGTGTATCGAAGAACTGCTCTGAACCGCGCTCAGCATCCGTTCGGCTTCATCGAGCGTGTTCGCAAGTGGCTTTTCGCAAAAGATCACTTTTCCGGCTTCAGCCGCAGCGACGGCTACGGGCATGTGAAAATCACCCGGCGTGCAGATGTCTACAACGTCAATATCTTTGCGACTGACAACCTCTTCCCAATTGGTCGAGTGCTCTTCCCATCCATATTTTGCAGCGGCCTGACGAACGCCCTCTTCGTCACGACCGCAGATTACTTTCATCACAGGCTCAAAGGGAGTATCGAAAAACCTGCTCACCTGACGCCACGCATTGCTGTGAGCCTTTCCCATGAATTTGTAGCCGATCAGCGCGATGTTTAATTTGTTCTTCATATGCTTGCGAAAAATACTTTCCCATCAGCCTGATGTCAAGCCGCAGCCATAAGAGATTCACCGCAGAGACGCAGAGAACACAGAGGGGGCGCAGAGTTTTTTAACTTCTCTGCGTAATCTCTGCGCGCTCTGCGTCTCTGCGGTGAATCTCCCTCTTTTTTCAGAGAACTCCTTGACTTTTACGCGCCCTGTAATAGATTTAAAAGCACATTCGCAAACGACGGGAAACAATTATGCTCAGAAAGATTCTGTTTGTGTTGAGCTGCGCGTTACTCGCAACCTCATTGTTACAGCCCGAACAATTAAACGCGGCCAGTGCAAGTTTCGGCAGCAGTCGCGCAAAACGAAAAGTGCTTTACCTGACTCACTCAGCCGGGTGGAAGCATGACGTACTGCCTTTTTCCGAAGAGATAATGAAACAGATCGGCGAGAGTTCCGGCGCGTTTGAAGCGACGACGACGAAAGACTGCTCGCTGCTCAGTCGCGAAACCTCAAGCAGTATGACGCGGTCGTATTCTACACAACCGGAGAGCTGCCGATTTCCGATGAGCAGAAGGCGGCTTTTCTGGATTTCATAAAATCGGGCAAAGGGTTCGTCGGCATTCACTCTGCGACAGACACTTTTTATAAATGGCCTGAGTACGGAGAACTGATCGGCGGCTACTTCAACGAGCATCCCTGGCATCAGGATGTCACGATCAAAGTCGAAGACCGTCGCCACCCGGCCACGCATCATCTGGAAAGCACGTTCAAAATCAAAGATGAGATTTACCAGTTCAAAGAATTCTCTCGCGACCGCGTTCACGTGCTTATGAGCCTTGACACAAGCTCGGTTGATCTGACGCTGCCTGCGGTTCATCGCAAGATAAAGATTTCGCTATTGCGTGGTGGCGCAATTATGGCAAAGGTCGAGTGTTTTATACTGCGCTCGGCCATCGCCCTGAAGTATGGCAGAGCGAAATGTTCCAGAAGCATTTGCTCGGCGCAGTCGCTTGGGCAATGGGAGAAAAATAATTCGGCATTTTCAAAAAGGGGATCAATGGCAAAGCAAGAAATATTTGACGCAATCGTAGTCGGGTCGGGAGCAACAGGCGGATGGGCGGCGAAAGAGTTGGCCGAAAAAGGGCTTCGCGTCGCAGTCGTTGAAGCCGGGCGCAAGCTCGACCCTTTGAAAGATTATACGGAGCACAAGTGGCCTTACGAATTGAAGTATCGCGGCTTTGGCGACAGGCTCGACATGGAAAAAACTCAGCCGATACAGAGCAAGTGTTACGCTTGTAATGAATATGGCCGCCAGTTCTTCGTCAACGATCTTGGAGAATCCTTATACCACTGTCGCAGACAAACCGTTTTACTGGATACGCTCGCGGCAGGTCGGAGGCCGCTCTATTCCGTGGGGCCGTCAAACCTACAGGCTCTCTAATTACGACTTCAAAGCAAAAAGCCATGACGGCTATGGCGACGACTGGCCGATCAGCTATGAAGACATCGCCCCTTACTACGACAAGGTCGAAGAGTTCATCGGCATCAGCGGCTCTTACGAAAACATGCCGCAACTGCCCGACAGTAAATTTCTCCCGCCGATGAGTTTAACCTGCGGTGAGACGCTTATTGAAAAAAGCGGTTGATAAGATGAACGACCCGCTCAGGCGCGTCATCATAGGCCGGTGCGCGATCTTGACTAAGCCGATTCATCAAGGCACGCCTGACGCTCGAGCGTCATGTCATTACTGCGGCCATTGCGATAGAGGGTGTACGACAAAGTCTTATTACAGCAGCCCTGCTTCTACGCTCCCGGCTGCCGCTCGCACAGGGCGTATGACTTTGATTACGAATGCCGTCGTCAGCCATATCGCCGTTGATGCGAACACGGGCAAAGCAAAGGGAGTTCATTACGTAGATTCGTACACGCGCAATCACCGCGAAGTATTCGGCAAAGTGGTTATGGTTTGCGCCGGAACGCTTGAATCAACGCGCATACTGCTCAACTCGACTTCGTCGCTTTATCCGAATGGAATAGCGAACAGCTCAGGCGTAGTCGGCCATTATCTGATGGATCACGTTGGCGGCGGCGGCGCGAATGGCAGCCTGCCAATGCTCAACCCTCGCAAGCTTGAGCAAGACGGCAGAGCGAACGGCATCTATATTCCTCGCTTCCGCAACATCAATTCAAAGCATGGCAAGTTCATTCGCGGCTACGGATTTCAGGGAGGCGCAGGCCAGTCGCTCTGGGATCACGGCAAGTGGATTCCGGGCTTCGGCTCGGCGTTGAAGAAAATCGTCAGAGAGTATCACCCGTGGGGCATAGGCATCGGGGGATTCGGCGAATGCCTGGCGCGATTCGATAATCACGTCAGGATCAACAAAGATGTCATGGACGCATGGGGGATTCCGGTTCTGCACATCGAAGCGACATTCGGCGACAACGAACGCGAGATGGTAAAAGACATGGGCGAGACTGCGGCAGAGATGCTGCACGCTGCGGGCGTAAAGGATGTCCGCGCAAGCTATGGCCCCACATCTACTCCCGGCATTCTCATACACGAAGTCGGCACCGCAAGAATGGGCAACGACCCGAAAAAATCCGTGCTGAATAAATTCAATCAGGCGCACGATGTAAAGAATTTGTTTGTGACCGATGGGGCATGTTACGTTTCGAGCGCGAATCAGAACCCGACACTCACGATGATGGCGATCACTGCTCGCGCCTGTGACTATGTTGCCAGCGAGATTCGCGCAGGGCGATTGTGAACATCGAACGGAGGGCAATAATATCTGCAATGAATAAAAAGCATCTCGCCTTGATACTGGCTCTGGGAGCCACTTTCACGCCTCTGCAAACCGTCGCGGCTCAAGCGAAGAAGAGTAGCGTCGACGCGCAAAGTAGAGCCTTTGAGAGTGATCAACGGGCAGATGCAGGGGCGCGCAATCGCAGGACGATTTATGGCGAACGGTCGCCCGACAGATTTTTCTTTCGTGCTGTCGAAAGCCGAGATCGTCGGCGGCAAGTTGCAATTGATCGGAGAATTTCGACTGGGCCGCCAGACGCGCGCTGCCGAAAATGTGAAAGCGAGCATTGCGGGCGCGATGGCTAAAACTACCGACCCGTGGCCCAGCGCATCGGACGAGGAACCAGAGAAGAAAGCCCGAAGCCAGCGCAGAGGAGCAGAAACAAGGACGCGAGGCTAAGAGCCCTGAAGCATCAGGCCAGCTCGGGCAATTAGCGCAGTCCACACAGGACACGGCGCGCAAGACTCCAAATATTCCCGGCGAGCGCAACGAGCAAACACAGTCGCTTTATGCTCAGGCTGAAATGGCGACCGGGTGCGGATTGATATTCCTGAGTCTGAACATGCCTGAGCGATTGCGCGCGCGGATGGGCACTGACGCTCGCCCGCTACAGCTTGGAGTAGTGCTTGCGCCTCTCGACAACAAACTGGGCGAAGATATCAACAGGCGCATCTGCGCGCTTGTTCAAATGAGCAGCAGTAAGTCCGGCGAGACCAGCTTGACTGCGAGCGTCGAGGAGTTCAATCGCTTCCTCGCATCTCGGCGGTGAAGAATCATCTCGCCGTATTTTCAAACGGAAGTGCCCGTTCCGAAAGAGGAAAACTTTATGATTACTAAAAGATCATTCTATGCCTTAGTGCTAATTCTTGTTTCCGTGACCGCGATGTCGGCGCAAACTGCGCGTCGTCCATTCAAGCTTGATGATCTGGCGCGATTTCGCGATGTTCGCGATCCGCAGTTGTTCGCCCGACGGTCAGTGGGTGGCTTACGTAGTCTCGACCGTAAACGTCAAGGATGATAAATCCAGCTCTCATATCTGGATGGTTGGATTCGATGGCAAGAATGATCGCCAGATGACATGGAGCCAGGATAGCGAATCGTCGCCGCGATGGAGCCCGGACGGAAAATATCTCTCGTTCACATCATCGCGACCCGGCAAAGCCAAAGGCAGTCAGGTCTGGCTGCTCGACCGCACGGCGGCGAAGCGTTTCAGCTTACCGAATTGAAAGGAAGGCTACAAGGCTACGAATGGTCGCCGGACTCGAAACGTTTGGCGCTTGTCATTGGCGACCCCGACCCCGATGCCGAGCCGCCCGCGACTGACGCGGCAGAAGGCGCTGCCAACAAACCGAAAGTGCCTAAGCCAATCGTCATAGACCGTTATCGCTTCAAGCAGGATGTGCAGGGGTATCTGCTCTCAGGCCGCCACAGCTACATCTACTTGTTTGATATAGCGACGAAAAAGCTGGACCGGTTGACCGCAGACAAATGGGATGAAGCAGCGCCTGCGTGGTCGCCCGATGGCACGCGCATCGCTTTTATGAGCAATCGCGTGGACGACCCGGACCGCGAGCCGTCGGGGCAGATTTTTGTGGCCGATGCGAAGCCGGGCGCTACTGTAAAACAGTTGACGCAGGTGAGCAGTCGCGGAGGCCGTTCGCGTGTTGAATGGAGTCCTGATGGCAAATGGATTACGTTCCTCGAAGGCGACGAGAAAAAATATGGCGCTTACAATATGGATCATCTGGCTGTTATAGCTGCTGACGGAAGCGGCGCGCCCACGCGAGTGAAAGCGGTTGAAGACCTCGACCGAGGCGTCTCGTCGCCGCGCTTCAGCGCAGATGGAAAATCGGTCAACTTCCTAGTCACCGATGACCGCTCGGTCTATCCGGCGCGAGCGAGTTTAGCAGGCGGGAGCGTAGAGCGAATGCTCAAGTCGCCAATCGTCGTGTCGAGTTGGGATATTGAAAACGGGCGCTCAGTTGTGCTTTCGGGCGGCAACGAAAAACCCACAGAAATTTACGCGATTGATGGCGGCACTCTGCGCCAGCTCACACATCAAAACGACGCGCTGTTTGCCGAGCTTAATATCGGCGTCACAGAAGAGGTCAGCTTTAAGAGCAAAGACGGCACAGAAGTGCATGGCTTGTTGACCAAGCCTGCGGGTTACGTGGCAGGGACCAAGGTTCCATTGCTGTTGCGCATTCACGGAGGGCCGAACGGGCAGGATCAACATTCATTCAGCGTCGAGCGGCAATGGTTCGCTGCGAACGGATACGCCGTGCTTGGCGGTGAACTATCGCGGCAGTTCCGGTCGCGGCCAGAAATTCTCGCGCGCGATCTTCGCAGATTGGGGGCATTACGAAGTCGAAGACTTGCTGGCGGGCGTAGATCACGTCATCAAGATGGGCGTTGCCGACCCTGACAGATTGGGCGTTGGAGGTTGGAGCTACGGCGGTATATTGACCGACTATCTGATCGCCAGCGACACGCGGTTCAAAGCGGCGACCAGTGGAGCGGGCACGGCTTTCACCGTCTCGTTTTACGGAACCGATCAATACATCATTCAGTACGATCACGAAATCGGCCCGCCATGGAATCCGAAAGCGTGGGAGACTTACGTGAAGCTATCCTATCCATTCCTGCACGCCGACCGCATCAAGACGCCGACGTTGTTTATGGGCGGCGAGCGCGACTTCAATGTGCCGATTGAAGGCAGCCAGCAGATGTATCAGGCGCTCAAGAGTCTCGGCGTTGACACGCAGCTTGTCATCTATCCGAACGAGTTTCACGGCATCCAGCGACCGAGCTATGTGCGAGACCGATACGAGCGATACCTGGCCTGGTATGACAAATACCTGAAACAGGGCGCGGCAGGAAATGCGCCCACGCCCGGCGTGCGCTAGAGAGAAATCCATGTAGGGGCGAGCTCTGTCCCTGCCCGGATCGCTGACAAGCGATGACCATCATGGCTTTGCAGCCACCGGGCAGGACAAGCCCTGCCCCTACAATCTCACTTCTTAGCGTCCTTAAAGTTGAACGGCAAAACATCGGGAACGACGCTGACTTCGGTCGTGAACTTGAACGGATACTTTCCTCCGCTGTCGTAAGTCAACTCGACGAAAAATGCAGTGTAGCCTTGCGCAGGTTTCTCAACTCGCCCGATATAAACGCCGGGCTTTTGCTCTTTCAAAGGCGTGCTCGTATATGCGTTGCCGATCGTATCTACGCGAAAGTCGCGCGCTTTGGGATTCGTCGCCTGCCAGAGTTTTACTTCTTTCGGCTTATCTTTGACCGTGACTGTTATCGAACCATCCTTCTGTTTTTTCCATGAAAACTCTGGCCGACGCCTTCCCTCAAGCACTGCTTCGTAAAACGCTTGAAGGCTTTCGCGCGCATCACTGCCTGCAAGGTTGTGCTTGGCGTTGGGAACATAGCGCAGGTATTTCTCGCCTCGAAGTTCTCCGAAATAGAACTGCGAGTTATCCGGCAGAAAGAATTGATCGCCCGATGCATTCACAAGGTATTTGGGTATTTTCAACCGCTCTCTGTTGCGATAATTGTAAGGGTCTTCAATCCGCCAGTATGTGCTGATATTCAGGCGTGCCGATCTTGTCCGGGAAAATCTTGTGATTGACATAGTCGTTAAGCGCAGGCGAGAAGAAGCCATATGCCTCGAAGTGATGGCGAGTGATTGCTTCAGAGTTGAGCGCGTCGATGACCGTAGGCATGATGGCGATCACTCGTTTATCAACTGCGCCGACAAGCCATGTAGTCCAGCCTCGCTTCGACCCTCCTGAAACGACAAACTGGTCTATCTTCAGTCGCCCTCCCGCTTCGCTTGCAAGAAATTCCTGAACAGCGTCCAGCGCGCGCACGCCGCTTTTGACCATTGCCAGTCGCACAAGCCATTCATCGTCGCCCGTATTGATCTGTTTGATGCGGCTGTAAGCAATGAGATCATCTTCAGAGCGCCCCTTCTCTTTTGAATCCGAAAAGAAGAGCGGTTGATTTGGAACCATGCCCAGTTCGGCTATCACAGTGTTTGTTTCCATCGCAAAACTCAACGTCCGCTCAGAGACCGCGGCAGGCACAGTATCTTTATTACTGCCGCCGCCGATAAAAAGCAGCGCCTTGTTGCTTGTAGCTTTGTCGGGCTTGATGATCGTCAACCAGTGCTTCCAGACCGGGCGATCTACTTCTGTTGCGCTTCGCCAGGTCTGCGAACTCAACTCAAGAATGTAGCCTTTATAGCCCTGACCTGAAACGGTATTGGCCAGCTTCCAGCCATAGCTAGGGTCTGGTTTTGCGATGTATCGGTCGAGAGCAGTATCTTGAGCATTGACCTGAAGCGCCAGCGCGCAGAACATCCAGAGAGCAATGCTGATAATTTTTTTTACTGCGTTATTCGGTCGGCGATTCATAATCAAGCTCCTTGTTTGAGATTTGTGTGGCCAGCGAAACTTGTGAATTCGCTCGGCGCGTTTCGTTTCGTGATTGTATAATTCCGGTTGACTATTGGTGAAGCCAAAAACTCTACGGTCGAAGTGAATATCAAGGAAGGCCGCAAAGATATGAAGGAAGTTTGGATCATCCCGCCTTTGGGTTTGAAGCTTTCGGGCGGCGAAGTACACGTTTGGCGGGCCGAGTTGGATCGCTCGCATGTATGCGAAGAAAGATTATTTGCTACGCTAACGCAGGATGAGCAGGACAGAGCCAACCGATTTCATTTCAAGCACGACCGAAGCCACTTTATCAATGCGCGCGGCATCCTCAGAGATATACTCGGTCGCTATCTCGATGTCCTTCGCCAATGATCTCCGATTTGAATATACAAAATACGGAAAGCCATCTCTGATCAAAGAATTCGGCGGCTCGGCTCTCAGTTTCAATCTGTCTCACTCGAAGGGCGTTGCGCTATTTGCTTTTACCATAGGCCGCGACCTCGGGATTGATGTAGAGTGGATTCGCGCTGATGTGGCAGAGGAGCAGATCGCAGAGCATTTCTTTTCAGATCAGGAGGTAAGAGCGCTTCGTCAGCTAGAGGCAGGCACGCAGGCAGAAGCTTCTTTAATTGCTGGACTCGGAAGGAAGCCTATATCAAGGCCATAGGCGAAGGGCTTTCTATGCCGTTGGACAGGTTTGCCGTATCGCTCAAGCCGGGCGATGTGGCAGCGCTTTTGTACACTGGCGGGGGATGCAGAGAAACATCTCGATGGAAGCTTCTTGAGTTATTTCCAGGCTCAGGGTTTGCTGGTGCCGTAGCTGTCGAAGGCCACGATTGGCAACTCAAATGCTGGCAGTGGGAAGAGCCTGAATCTTAAATCTTCATTAAGTAATCACGCTAACTTTCGCTCAGACTCTGCGACGATGCGCCGGGATAGAGGCGTTGGATATTTTTCCCGATTCGGGTTGACTTTCATCGTAAATCGTATTACCTTGCGGCTCGTAAGTAATCACTCATGCATTGGCTCATTACTGGTTTATCAAATCGTTTTGGCCGATCGGCAGAATTTAATTGGCAAGTTACACGTTCGCACAGCGAAATGTTTTGGCGGCGCATAATGCCCTAATAAATAAGGGCCAAAGCATTTCTGCATAAGATAGGACATGGATTACGTCTTATGTGTATTGGAGGAAAATACACGAAGGATGAAAAAGCGAAAACCTATCCTAATGACACCTCAAAAACTCAAAGGAGAGAGTATATGAAAACGACGAAATTAGCATTGAATTTAATGGCGGCAGTGGCCGTCTGTTTGTTCCTCAGCACATTTGCACAAGCACAAGCGACACGAACGTGGGTATCAGGCGTTGGTGATGACGCTAACCCGTGCAGCCGCACGGCACCGTGCAAAACATTCGCAGGAGCAATATCGAAGACCGCCGCCGGTGGCGAGATCAATTGCCTTGATCCCGCCGGATTCGGTGCAGTAACTATCACCAAATCAATTTCAATAGATTGCCATCACACACTGGGCGGAATCCTTGCGGCTTCGGCCAACGGCGTTATCATCAATGCCTTGAGCACCGACGAG
Organism: Blastocatellia bacterium; assembly: GCA_963726785.1. GTDB lineage: Bacteria > Acidobacteriota > Blastocatellia > UBA7656 > UBA7656 > DATEKX01. Next base: position 756,070 of record CAVSDJ010000009.1, on the reverse strand, counting down.
GTAATACTTCGAGGGCTGGATATTAACGGCGCGGGCGGCGCAGGCGGACTTGATGGCATTCGCTTCCTTGCGGGCGGATCACTGCACGTCGAAGACACGACGATCAACAATATGAGCAGCGGCATCAACGCAAATCTTAATCAAGCTGCCAATGCAGAAATCTACGTCAAAAACACCTACATAAGGAATAACGGCAGCGTCGGAATGTTCTTCTCGAATATCGGAGCAGGCCTTGTAAACGTAGTCGTTGAAAGAAGCACTTCCGAGAACAACGCCTTCGGATTGATTGGCAGAAACAATGCTCGCGTAGATGCGCGTAACAGCGTCTTTTCGGGAAATGCTACGGTGGCGTTCTTTCAGAAGTGCTGTCGGCTGGCCCACTCGCGATCATCAATGTGGTTAACTGCACGGTGATAAACAACGGCACAGGGCTTTCGGCTGGAACTTCCGCCGCAGCCAATCAGGGCAACCTTAACGTTTCCGGCACGACCATATCATACAACGGCACAGGCGTGACCGCAGGCAACGGCAAGGCCAACACTTTCCTGGACAACATATTGCAAAACAACACGGCACCCGGGGCTTTCAGTGTGCCCTCTTTGACGAAGAATTGAAGTACTTTGCATGACTTCCTTGCCTCCCGCCCTGATATCAGGGCGGGAGGTCGATCTTCAATCAGCGGGCAGCCGTCCGGTCTAACAGACTGATTTCCAGCAATACGCTACCCAATAAATTAAGTGTGCCTGAGCTGTCTGTTTCAATCGCGGCAAAATCGGGAGGAGAAAATGATGATGAAGGCTTGCTCAAATTCTAAAATTCTTTGTTTGACTGAGAAAGACACGCTTCGCTGCCATATTTGCTTGTTACAGCGTTCTTATTCTTATGATGCTGATGGTGCGCGCGCCTTTCAGCAGCGCTCAAGCCCCTGAGAGCATCAACACATTCGCGAGTAACTGCGCTTCTGCAAAAACCATATTTAATCTGGGCGATACGGTCTGCGCAGTAGCTACTAACACGCCGCTTGGCCCCCCTGCACAGCGACGATTCGAGTGGGTCACTCCCAACGGAGAAATCTTTCAAATCGGACCCGAAATTACTTCCGACCCTCAGAACAGTTCAATCACGATTCCTTCTACGGGCTCGTCTGCTCAGGTCGGAACGTGGACAGTGAAAACCATTGATGTTTCAAACAATGGGTATGCCACTGCCAGATTCGTGGTCCGAGATCCAAATAACGCCGCCGTTGATCTTTGGACGCCGTTGTTCGTTCCTTCCGAAACATCGGCTGGCTCAAGCGTTCCGTTCACGGTCTTCGTAACGAACAAAGGCCCGAATGACGCGCAGGATGTAGAGTTGACCGTTACGGTAGCGACTAACTCAACATTCGTGTCAGAGACTCAACTTTCAGGCCCGGCCTTCACTTGCACAAGTCCGTCCGCAGGCGGCACGGGAAGTTCTACTTGCACGATAGCGACTCTACCAGCTAATACAACTGCCGTATTGCAATTTATTTTCCAGGTAGACTCGGCTGCCGCGCCGGGCACAGAAGTTTCCAGCACTGCCACCGTTTCAAGTTCGACAGCGGAAATATTTGAAGCTGACAATACATTCACAGCTTCGGTGACAGTTACGCCGCAAACCTGTGACATCAGTTGCCCGTCCGACATCACTCAGGAAAAAGATCCGGGAGAATGCGGAGCAATCATCGTCTATGACACGCCCGTCGGGTCAGGCCCAAGCTGCGGGACTGTGGAATGCAGTCCGCCATCAGGCTCAGTCTTCCCGATTGGAACAACAAATGTCATTTGCTTTGGTGCTAGCGGCGCAACTTGCGCCTTTGCGGTAACGATTCAAGACTCGCAACCGGCCTCGATCACCTGCCCGTCGGATATAACTATAACTGAATCATCGCCCGGGCTAGGTTTTGCTATCGTCAACTATCCATCGCCTACCCTGAATGACAGTTGCCCCGCTCCTGTTTCGGCTTGCAACCCTCCGGCAGGGTCAAGCTTCCCGCTAGGCACGACTGTTGTAACGTGTGAAACCAGTCCAGGCAGTTCTGTAAACTGCTCTTTCAACGTGACGGTCGACAGTCTGCTATGCGTGCTCAACTGTTCCGAAGATATTGTTGTCGCCGAAGACCCGACCGGATCGGGATCGGCTACGGTCACCTATTCACCGCCGACCGCAAGCGGCTGTCCAGACTTAACAATTGTTTGTAGCCCGCCGCCGGGATCCACGTTCCTGTTGGGCACAACTACGGTCAGTTGCGAAGGGCATGATGAAGCGAACAATCTTCTTGCCAGTTGCACCTTCAACGTGACGGTCACCAGTGGCGCTCCTTGCGAACTCACCTGCCCGGCTAACGTTGTTGCGATTGAGAATCCGGTCGGCACAGGCGCGGCTGTTGTCACATTCTCGCAACCGACCACACACAACTGCCCGGCACTCACAATCATTTGCAGTCCGCCATCGGGTTCGGCTTTCCCGCTGGGCGTTACAGGAGTTAATTGCATAGGAACAAGCGCGTCGGGCACTACAACAACTTGCTCGTTCCTGGTAACCGTCAACGGCCCTGATCCGTGCACTATCACCTGTCCGGCCAACATCTCTGCGGACAACCAACCGAACCAGTGCGGCGCAGTAGTCAATTATCCGGCTCCAACGGCAACGAGCAACTGCGGAGGTGATCCGCCGGATTGCAGTCCGCCGTCGGGTTCTTTCTTCCCGGTCGGCACAACCCTCATCATCTGCACTACGAGTGCAGGGCCGCAATGCTCGTTCAGCATTACTGTTCTTGACAGCCAGAAGCCTGTGGTGAGCAGTTCGGTAAGCACATCGTCGCTATGGCCGCCAAACCATAACCTGATCAACGTCGGACTCGCTATCACTAAGAGCGATAATTGCGACCCTGCGGCAAGTGTTCAGGTTCTGGTGTACGGTGATGAGGATGATCTGGACGAAGGCGACGATGGGAACTTCTCTCCCGATGCCAAGAATATAGCCCCCGGCACATTGCGTTTGCGCTCAGAGCGCAGCGGAGATGCCAACGGCAGGGTCTATCTGATTGTAGTCAAAGTAACCGATGCGGGAGGCAACGTTGGATTCAACTGCTCGACGGTCGTCGTGCCAAAGAGTCAGAGCCAGTCCGACATTAATAGCGTCAATGCGCAGGCAGTAGCAGCGAAAGCATTCTGCCTTGCAAACAACGGAGCAGTGCCTTCCGGCTACGTCGTCATCGGCGATGGTCCCACAGTCGGGCCAAAGCAGTGATAATGGCGGGAAGCCTTTTGATAAGGCTTCCCGCCATTCGGCTTTTTGATAGTAGCTCGACCATAAAAACCTGTGCTACTGTCAGAGGTCGAAGGTAGTTGCTGGGAGACGAATGCGAACCATGGGATTCATACTTGGAACGGCTCGGTTCGTAGCAGTGCTTGTTGTGATAGCGGTGGTGGCGAGAGCGCCTCGCACCACCGCTTTCGATTCGGAAATGATTAATGTTTTTGCGGCTGATTGCGCCACTGTAAAAACATTGTTCAGCCTGGGCGATAGTGTTTGCGCTGTGGAAAGCGGGTCGCCTCTTGGCCCACCTGCTCAACGGCGATTTGAATGGATCGCTCCTGATGGCACGATCTTCCAGATGGGGCCTGAAGTCGTTTCCGACCCGCAGACTAATTCGATTTCAATCCCGTCTTCGGGGCCATTTGCTCAGGTTGGAACGTGGACAGTCAAGACCATAGATGTCTCCAACAATGGTTTCGCCGTCGCTCAATTTCATGTTCAAGACCAAAATAAATCCGCCGTCGATCTCTCGGCGAGCATGTTTGCGCCGTTTCAAGTTTCGGCAGGCGCGAATGTCACTTTCACACTGCTGGTAAAAAACAACGGCCCGAATGAAGCGCAAAATGTTCAGATCAAAATCGGCGCAGCGAGCAATTCAAACCTCTTATCGGCAGATCAAATCACAGGACCTGCTTTTACATGGGTTGTTGCGCCTCAAGGGACGAACGGAACCGGCGTCTGCACTATAGAGACTCTGCCGGTTAATGCGGAAGTCGGCTTTGCATTGGTTTACCACATTGATCCGGGCACGCCAAAAGGCTCATCCGTAGCCAGCACCGCGACGGTTTCAAGCGGCACAATGGAACTGTACCCAGCCGATAACACTGCGACTGCAACAGCCAACATCACTCCGCAGCCATGCACGCTCGACTGTCCGACCAACATAGTCATGCCGAAACAATCGGGTCAATGCGGCGCTGTGGTCAGCTACGTTGTTCCCGCTGCGACGGGCAGCAATTGCGGCTCTCTTGTTTGCAACCCTGCGCCAGGTTCGTTATTTCCTGTTGGCACGACTCCTGTTCTTTGCGTCGGCAACACCGGCACGCCATGCAGTTTCACTGTGACGGTTGACGATCCGCAGCGACTTGCTCTTGCCTGCCCTCCGGATATCAAAGTAGACGAAAACTCGCCCGGCATGGGGCTTGCTGTCGTCAAGTACAAATCACCGACCTCAAATGATAACTGTGCAACCGGAACTTCTGCCTGTAGCCCGCCTTCCGGTTCAAGCTTTCCGCTGGGCGCAACTACTGTCACCTGCGATGTGAGCAACGCATCAGGAGATCGCGCTACCTGCTCGTTCACCGTAACGGTCAAAGGCAGCAACTGCACGTTGAAATGTCCCGACAACATAGCTAAGTCGAACAAGCCGGGTGAGTGCGGAGCAATGGTGAATTATCCGGCTCCGACAACGGAAGGCGATTGCAAGGATATAACCTGCACTCCGCCGTCGGGCACTTTCTTTCCCATCGGCATCACGATTGTTTCCTGCGCCACGAGCAATGATTCCAGCAGTGCGTTCACGGTTACGATTCAGGATACGCAGGGGCCAGCGATAAGCAACGTCTCAGTCAACACGCCCGTCCTCGCGCTGCTTGATCATAAGATGAAAGATGTGACGATCAATTATGAGGTCTCAGACAATTGCACGGGAAAGATCACCTCATCGCTTGATGTCAGCAGCAACGAGCCAATCAAAGGCACAGCGGCTGGCGACACTTCCCCTGACTGGGAGATAATAGATTCGCATCACGTGCGACTGCGCGCCGAGAGATCGAGCGGCGGGAATGGCCGAATCTATTCGATTACCGTTACCTCGACGGACGCCAATGGCAACGTATCTATCAAAACCGTAACGGTGAGCGCGCCTCGTACAGCACTGAAACAATGAACAAGCTGACCGACAAGTTGCCGGTTGCTTCTGCTTCCGATGACCGCCCGAAGCAGAATACTTTCTTCGATCATCTCAGAAACTCTATTCGCAACAGCCTGTCAAAGCTCATCGCTCGAATGCGCCGCTCTAATAGCTTGCAGCCTCTGCACAAACGCTATGGCCCAGTAAAATATAAGTATGTGCTCCCGGCATATCAAAAGGTCAGAAGGTTTACCAGTCCGGGGCTGCGCGCGGAAACGAGCGACGATGTTTTATATCAATTGTGGGCCGCGCGCTCGGAAACGATAAGGTATGACCGCGAAAGAGTTCTTCAAAATATAGACCGATTCACACGCCAGCCGACCATCAGCATCATTCTGCCTGTTTACAACACGCGTGAAGAATACCTGCGCAAAGCTCTGGACTCTGTGCTGAATCAATATTACGCCAACTGGGAGCTTTGCATTTCGGACGACGCATCAACTGCGCCTCACGTCCGTCAAATCATCGATGAATATTCGGCGAAGGATGAACGGATCAAAGTTGCCTTTTCAGAAAGAAACGGAGGGATAGCCAAAGCGTCGAATCGCGCGCTCAATCTTGCAACGGGAGAGTTCGTCGGCCTGCTCGATCACGATGACCAGTTGACGCCCGACGCGCTTTACGAAGTGGCGGCAACGCTTCAGGAAGTAGAAGCCGACTTGATCTATTCTGACGAAGACCGTCTCGATTCAAACGGGCGGCGCGTGGAGCCGCAGTTCAAACCTGCGTGGTCGCCTGATCTTTTGCTGTCGTGCATGTACCTGGCTCATTTTTGCGTCTATCGCAAGAGCGTAGTTGATCGGATAGGCGGTTTTCGAGAAGGGTTTGACGGGAGCCAGGACTTCGATCTCGCCCTGCGGTTCACCGAAGCGTCGAGCCGGATCGCGCACATTCCCAAAATTCTTTATCACTGGAGAAAAGTCCCGTCTTCCGCGTCGGCAAAGCCCGAAGCGAAAGCTTCTGTGATCGAGGCAGGAAAGCGCGCATTAACCGATGCGCTCGAAAGGCGCGGGATAAAAGGCGAAGTGGAATGCGAAAGATTCTTCGGCTTCTATAGAGTCAAACGAAGAGTGTCCGGCTCTCAGAAAGTTTCGATCATCATTCCGACGCGAGACGGCTTCGATAATTTGCGACGCTCGGTTCAGAGCATCGAATCGAAAACCGAATACAAGAACTACGAGATAATCATACTGGACAACGGCAGCCGGAAAACCGCGACGCTCGATTATCTGAAGCGTTCGCCGCATCGCGTGATCCGGCACGACGACGGCTTCAACTTTTCGCGGTTGAATAATCTCGCTGCGCGAGAAGCGAGCGGCGATTATCTACTGTTTCTCAACGACGACACGGAAGTGATAAGCAATGAATGGCTCCGGGCTATGATCGAGCAGGCCGCGCGCCCCGAAGTTGGGGCCGTCGGCGCAAAACTGCTTTACAGAGACGCGCGATTACAACACGCAGGAATTATTCTGGGTGTCGGAGGCGTGGCAGGCCATGCTCACCGTTATGTTGACGGGTTCAGCGGCAGAGGGTATCTGAATTATCCGAACGTGATAAGAAATTATAGCGCAGTGACCGCAGCCTGTTTGATGACGCGCCGCGAGTTGTTCGATAAGGCAGGCGGGTTCGACGAAGAAGCTTTAGCCGTTAGCTATAACGATGTTGATTATTGCCTGCGCCTTCGCGCACAAAGGTACTTGATAGTCTTCACCCCCTACGCGCTTCTCTATCACGACGAATCTGCCACTCGCGGGTTGAACCTTTATCCGAAAGAAGAAGCTTGTATAATATCGCGCTGGCAAAGCGCGATAGCGAAAGATTATTATTACAACCCTAATTTAACTTTTGAGAAAGAAGATTTTTCGATGGATTTCTCCAAGCCCGAATCGCTTGAGCAATTCAGAATGGCTTCCGTCTGATTAATGAAACGATGCTGAATCCGCTCGATCATCCGATTTGCTTTTCTACGCCTAAACGTCTCACGCAGGTCACGTCATGGCATGGGCATATTCCGTTTGCAATGCTGCTGGTTGACATCCTTCGGCCTCGAATGATCGTAGAACTGGGCACGCATCTCGGCGATTCTTATTGCGCTTTTTGTCAGGCGGTGAAAGAGTTGAACCTGGACACCCGCTGCTACGCCGTTGACACCTGGCAGGGGGACTCGCACACAGGGCTTTACGACGCGGATATTTTAGACGACCTGCGCGCTCATCACGATCCGCTCTATGGCAGCTTCTCTTCCCTGATACAGAGCACTTTTGACGACGCCTTGAAGAACTTTGCCGATGGCTCGATCAACCTGTTGCACATTGACGGTTATCATACTTACGAAGCCGTCAAGCATGATTTCGAGTCATGGCTGCCCAAGATGAGCGAGGATGGAGTCGTGCTGTTTCACGACACGAATGTGCGCGAGCGTGATTTCGGAGTCAGTTTTCTTTGGGACGAGATCAAACAGCGACACCCTCATTTCGAGTTTCTGCATGGTCACGGGCTGGGCGTGCTGGCGTTGGGGCGAGTGCGCTCTGAAGAATTCCGTGCGCTGATGGAATCTGCCGCCGGGGATGCCATCAAGATTCGCAGCTTCTTTTTTCATCTCGGTCATAAGCTTACTCTGAAAGTCGAAGCCGAAAAAAAACAGCGCCTGTTGGAAGGGCAAAAAAATCAACTTCTGCAAAGTGAAATAGAGTTGAAGAATCTTCAGGCCCGTCTTCAAGAGAGCGAACGCAGGCAGCAGGTGCTTGTAGAACAGCGGGAAGAAACCGGCAGGCATAACGTATTGCAACTGTTTTGGCATCAGGATGAAGAGTTCTCCGAAGAGTATTCGGTCAAAGAGTTGATGGCGTCGGATGAAGCGCCGCATCAGTATTGCCTGCGGCTTCCTCTGAGCGCGCGAAGCCCTTTTCGGCTTGATACAGGTGACCGGCCTGCTTATGTAGAAATCGCTCGCGTGGCGTTGTATGCGGGCGACGCCGATTCAAACGACAAGGCTGATCTCTTAGCAAGCTGGTCTGCGGCTAACGATTTCGCAGGATTGATTGCGGAATCAGGCATCGCCCGTTTGAGCGGACGCGAGACTTATAGATTTATCTGCATTGACGATGACCCGCAGCTTTTACTTTCAGGTGTGCCTGCCAGAGACGATGAGCGTCCGTGGTTTCTGCGATTATCAATCAGCGTTTCAGAGCAGCTTTCAAAAATCATTTCCGAAGAGGTTAAAAACCTCGAACACGAGAGCGCGAACGTAGAAGCGCGGTTGTTTACAACGACCGAATCGTTTTCCTCGCAGTTGGAAGAGAAAGAAAAAGCATTGCGAACGATTCAAGCTCAGATGACCCAGCGCGAGCAGGCAATAAACGATTTGCAGTCTCGATTGGAGTCCGGGCAAGAGCAATTCATCGAAGAACTGGCGGCGCAGGAAAAAACGATTCAGTCATTGTCGGATGATTTAGAGAGCGCGCAAACGCAATTGTCAGCCACGACCGAATCGCTTTCATCACAGGTGACAAAGAAGCAAAAGGCTATCGAAACACTGCAAGCTGAATCCGATGCCGAGCGCGGCAGATTGACGCGACAGATCGAAGAAAAGGAAGAAGCGATTGAGTCGCTTTCGGCAGAGAAAGAAAGCCTGACCCTACAGATAAAAGAAAAAGAGCAAGCAATCGAGTCGGTGTCGGCAGAGTTGGAGAAAAAAGAGGGCGAGCTTCGTGAGAAAGACCTTCAGCTTCAGAGAATAACTCGCTCTTTTGGTTGGAGGCTGTTGAGCCTTTACGGTCGCATCAAACACAGAGTCCTTTTACCTGTCTATCGGTGGATGCACGAGCTATTTGAAATCATCTTCAAGCGCAAGTATCACCCAATAATCGAGCCTATCAACGAGATTCAATCTGATGCTACGGGAAATTGGGTTTCGACGGGCAACGACCCGCAGTTCAATGTGAAAGGCTACTGGCCCGAAGGTTGGGCGGAAATCTCGATTGACATCCAGCCTGATGCGCCCGTCAGAGGCCGCGCGCAATTATACGTTGATCGTGGCGCAGGCTACAGCGAATCGGATAGCTACGACCTCGGAGAGGCCAGCGGCGAACATAGGAGTTACGTGCGGCTCGGCCCGGAAGTCGTCGCTTTAAGATTAGACCCTTTTGCATCTAAGGGCAGTTTCAAAATCAATAAGCTTGTCTTGAAAAGCGCAAGCAGCAGTAAAGCCGTTAGCCAAAACGGCGCTCGTAAGACTCCGCAAAGCGGTTCTAAGTTGAAACAGTTCGCGCGGTTTTCAATGGAACGCGCTGAAAACTTTCGCAAGCGTAACGGGCGTTCGCCTCGATTGAGCGAATTGCCTTCGGCTGTGCGCAGAACCGTGCGCGCATGGAACAATCCTCAAGTCACACATGCAGCACTGCCCGCTGCGCGAGCCGTCGTCTCGCAGGCGTTCGAGACTCCGCAACCGCTCGACCCTTATGACGCATGGCTTGAGGTCAACGAGTGGAACTGGCGCAGAGAGTCGCTGCTAAAAGAAAGATTGTCGCAGGTTGCCAACCCGCCTCTTTTAAGCGTAGTGATGCCTGTCTACAATCCTCCGCCCCAGTTCCTGGACAAGGCAATTCGGAGCGTAACGGGTCAGGTCTATCAGAACTGGGAATTGTGCATAGCCGACGATGCGAGCACTGACCCGGCAGTCAGACAGATGCTCGAAAGCTGGCAGCAGCAAGAGCCGCGCGTTCGTGTCGTGTTTCGCGAAGAGAACGGTCACATAAGCCGAGCGACTAACAGCGCAGCCGAACTTGCGAGCGGAGATTTCATAGTCTTGATGGGCCAAGACGACGAGATCACGCCGGACGCGCTCGGCGAAGTCGCGCTCTATTTGTCGGAGCACGCAGAGACAGACCTGCTATATTCGGACGACGACAAGATAAACGCGCAGGGGCAGCGATTCGCTCCGCAGTTCAAGCCCGATTGGTCGCCTGAGCTTTTGCTCTCTTACATGTACTTCAGTCATTTGTTCGTGTTGAGAAGAAGCCTCTTCTTCGAGGCGGGCGAAATGCGCGAGGGTTATGAAGGCTCGCAAGATTACGATCTCGCGCTCAGGGCAACTGAACTCGCCGCGCGGGTCGGGCACATTCCGAAGGTGCTATATCACTGGCGCGTTCTGCCCCGCTCTATGGCATCAAGCGCGAGCGCAAAGCCCGAGAACGGAATGAGAGCGGTTCAGGATGCGTTTGACCGGCGCGGCCTTCGAGCAAGAGCTTATTCTGCAAAAGCTGCTTGCGGCATCTTCTCGCACTCGTGGCCCGACGATGGGCCGCGCGTAGCTATTATCATTCCTACTAAAAACAATGTCGCGGTGCTAAAGGCTTGCGTCGAGTCGCTCGAAAAGACGACTTACAAAAACTATGAAGTCGTAATAGTAGATAACGAAAGCGACGACCCTGAGACGCTCAGTTTTTTGCTAGCGTCACGACACAGAGTCCTGCCTATAGCCAATCCCGGCGGGAAGTTTAGCTTTGCCGCCATCAACAATCGAGCGGTCGAACAGGTGAGCGCCGACTACGTGCTCTTTTTAAACAACGATACGGAAGTGATAACGCCGAACTGGCTGAGCCAGATGGTCGGCTATCTCGGACTGCCCGGCGTAGGCGCTGTCGGGGCGCGGCTGTTGTTTCCTGACGGGAGGATTCAGCACGCAGGCATAGTTCACGGCCTTTACAACGGCATGGCTGGCCCTGCGTTCAAGCTGTTGCCCGGTTGGAACCACGGGTATCTGAATCATGCGATAGTTACGCGCAATTACTCTGCCGTGACGGCTGCTTGTTTGCTGACGCCGAGAGACCTGTTTTTGAGCGCGGGAGGATTCGACGAACAGAATTTTGCCGTCGCGTATAACGACGTTGATTATTGCTATAGGATTGTGGCATCGGGCCATCGCATCGTTTATTGCCCGACGGCAGAGTTGATTCATCACGAAGGTTATTCGCTAGAATTCTCGGACAATCCGGCGGAGCCAGCCGCTTTCCGAAAACAGTATGGCGACCGAAACGACCCGTTCTATAATCCCAACCTGTCGTTCGAGCATGAACGTTTCGCCATCGAAGCCGGAACGGTCGCGCCCGAAACACTCAAGCCGGTTCGCGCGCTGATGTGCGCTTTCAATCTCAACTGGGAAGGCGCGCCGCAAAGTCAGTTCGAGATGACCGCTCGGCTCAAAGAACTGGGCGTGATCGATCCCGTTGTATACTGCCCTTACGAAGGCCCTCTGCGTGAAGCGTATGAAGAGCGCGGGATTCAAGTCGAAGTATTCGAGCACCCGCTTGCGGGCGTGTTCGACCTGTCGGCTTATGATCTGGCGATTGAAAGATTCGCCCGGCAAATAACCGACTGGGGCGTCGAGCTTGTTTATGGCAACACGCGTCAGACCTTTTATGCGATTGACGCAGCGAAACGCTCAGGGCTTCCGTCAATCTGGAACCCTCGTGAAAGCGAAGCCTGGCAGACTTATTTCGATTACTGCGGGCAGGAAATCGCCGCGCGCGCGTTGCGGTGTTTCAACTATCCTTACAAAGTGATCTTTGTATCTAACGCGACGCGGGAAGGCTGCCTGGCCTTGAACGTTCATCATAACTTCACCACCATTCACAACGGGCTTGACCGTGAAAGGTTCGCCGACAGGCTTGCCCGCCGCCCTCGCAATGAAGCGCGCAACGAACTTGGCGTTTCGCAAGATGAAATAGCGATCCTGATCATAGGGACCGTGTGCGAGCGCAAGGGGCAGCTTGATCTGGTCGAAGCCTTCGCCGAGATGAGCGAGCAATCGGCGAGCAAGACAAAATGCTTCATCGTAGGCGACAGGCCCGGCGATTACAGCGAGCGTTTGAAATCAGCCGTTCAAAGTTTGCCCGACTCGAAAAGGTCGAGAGTCGTGATCGTTCCTGAAACATCAGACACGGCGCTCTATTATTCCGCCGCAGATCTTTTTGTCTGCACTTCGCGGGTCGAAAGTTTTCCGCGCGTGATTCTGGAAGCGATGATGGCGGGATTGCCCATCGTAACCACGCCCGTTTACGGAATCGCAGAGCAGGTGCGCGAAGACGTCAACGCGCTATTTTATCAACCCGGCGACAAGGCGGCGTTGGCCGAAAAAATTGACAGGCTTGTGAAAGAGCCGCGCCTGAGACAGCAGTTTGCCGCTAACAGCAGGCATGTGCTCGACACGCTCACGGATTTTGGAGCGATGGTCGGCGCTTATGGAAAAATATTTCGTGAAGCGTGGTTGAGCGGGAGGTCGCGGTAATGTGCGGCATTGTCGGATTGATTGATACCGTTTCCGGTCACGTGCCGCCGCAACTGCTTGCCGCCATGCGCGACGTGATGATCCGGCGCGGCCCCGATGACGAAGGGCATTATCTCGAAGGCGCGGTCGGGCTGGCCATGCGGCGGCTCTCGATCATTGACATTGAAGGCGGCAGCCAGCCGTTCTTCAGCCGCGCGGGGCAGGTCGTCGTTTTTCAGAATGGCGAGATTTACAATTATCGCGAGTTACGAAAACAACTGGAAAAGCGCGGCTACGCGTTCACGAGCCACAGTGATACAGAAGTGCTGGCTCACGGATTTGCAGAATGGGGAATCGAAGGTTTGTTGAAGCGGCTCGACGGGATGTATGCCCTTGCCATACTTGATCGCGCGACAAAAGAGCTTCATCTTGCGCGCGACCGCTTCGGCGAGAAGCCTTTATTCTATACGCACTCGAAAGGGCGGTTTGCGTATTCATCCGACCTGCTCGCGCTCGCATCATTGCCGTGGGCGAGCGACGAGATTGATGGTCAGTCCATCGACCGCTATCTCGCTCTGCATTACGTTCCCGGCGATGCGACCATCTTCAAAGCGATCAAGCGAGTATTGCCCGGCGAGCGATTAGTGATACCGCTCGACGATCCTCTGCCTCGCCGTCATCGTTACTATGCTCCGCACCTTGCCAACGAGAAAAATATTTCAGACTCTGATCTGGCAGAGATTTTAGAGGAAGCGGTCGAGTCTCGTCTGGTCGCAGATGTTCCCGTCGGAGTCTTTCTTTCTGGCGGACTTGATAGCTCTGTGATCGCGGCGATTGCGTCGAAAAAGCAGCCGCGCATCTCGACTTTCTCGATGGGCTTCGCTTCCGAAAGTCACGACGAAAGCCGCTATGCGCAGATAGTGGCTGAAGCGGTCGGGAGCGATCATCATCATTTTTACTTTGATGAAGAGACGTTTCGCACTTTGCTCCCTCTCGTAGCCTCGGCGCTTGACGAGCCGGTCGGGGATCAAGCTCAACTGCCTTTGCATTGGCTCTGCCGCGAAGCGCGTCGTCACGTAAAGGTCGCTTTATCGGGCGAAGGGGCGGACGAAATATTTGCGGGCTACGGTTACTATCGCTCTCACCTGAAAGAAAGAAGCTGGCGCGACAAAATCAAAGCGCAGTTGCGCCGATCAAGCTCAGACTTCGGATTGCAGAGCTTGATTCGCAACGCGGAGCCTGTGACGCCGTCCGGGTTCCCGCTGCTCACGGATGTCGCGGGCCGCCAGAGATTGACCGGAGCGAGCAATGCCGAGATGGACGAATGGGAAGCCGGTTTGTTTGATTGGTTGAACGATTCCGGCGACAGCTTGCGGCGAGCATCGGCGACAGACATAGCAACGTGGCTGCCTGATGATCTGCTGGTGAAGTTCGACAGGATGTCTATGGCGCACAGCCTTGAAGGTCGCGCGCCCTATCTCGCGCCTCGCGTAGTCGAGACAGGTCTTCGGCTGCCTCAATCGCAAAAGATGAACGGCTTGACGAGCAAGGTGGCGCTGCGACGTGTTGCAAGCCGGTGGCTGCCGCAGGAAATTCTCGAACGGCCCAAGCAGGGGTTCGTGCTTCCTATGGCTCGCTGGCTCGCGCAGTGGTTCGAGACTCAATCATCGGTGCGGGATTATTTCCTTGAGCGCACAATACCAGGGCTGGATATGAATGAGGTCGCACGTCTGACAGAAGAAGATTTATCCGTCGGCGTTCAGCGCGAGCGACTACTTTTCGCGCTGGTGATGCTGGTCGAGTGGCACCAGGCATTCAAATCAAGGCGGCGCGAGATAGTGAAGAATTACAGCGAGGTGCACTGAAGCGCAATCAATCAATTGATTGATCCGATGCGTCAGAGGCTCGTCAGGTGCTCCACGTCACGGACAACCTTGGTTCGCGCAGGCTCCGGCAGTTTGTCTGCTATCTCATTCAACTCGTTAAGGAACCGCCCGAACTTCGGAGGGATAGCCTGCGGCTCGGCGAACAGGCGATGCATCATGGACGCAACGAACGACGCGGCCTGGACTGCCTGCGGCATGCGCTCCGCGTCGAGGTTCTCTCGCGCAGAGATGATTCCATCGTCGAGTTGCTTGATATTGACCTTGTAGTTTTGAACCTGGACGTTGACGCCGTTGTTAGCGAGAGGAATATCATCCTCGTCAAAGACGTTTGTCGAAGAAGGCCCCATCTGTGTGATGATGAACCTGAGTTCGGATACCTGCGCATCAAGCGCCATCTTTTGCGCCTCAAGCAGTTGCTCAGGACTGTCATTGTGACAGAACAGCACATATTTCCAGACGGTGTTGATATTTTTGTCGCTCGCACGCGCGGCAGTCGAGAAGTCTTTCATGAAGCCGTGCGCCTGCTTGAAGTTTCCATGCACGCGATACGGAGCATATGAATCCTGATCCATGCCGTCGATGGCGTAGATCATCTGATCTAAACCTGAATCTACCATGTCTTCAGTGAAGTCAAGGTTGGCGTTGGTGCACATCGAGGTATGGCTTTCCGGGTAGAGCGACTTGGCCATTCGGATCATGTCCCACACCTCACGATTGAGCGTAGGCTCGCCGTGACCCTGAAAGTCTATGGCCCGAATGCGCATTCCTGCGCGACGAAAGTCCTTGAGGATCTTCTCGACGATTTTTGGAGCCAGCATCAAATGCCCGCACCAGTCGCGCGCGACTATCAGCTTTCGGTCTTTTATTGGAATGCAACTCGGACAATCGAGTTGACACGCCATGGAAGGCTCCACCTGGAAAGTATCGATATAGCGGTCTTGTGTGTAAGTAGTGACGAACGGCGAACTCGGCAGAAGCGACATGCATTTCGAGCAGAACTCCGGGAACGGCATCCTGCTCTCAGCCAGATTCTCGCGTATGTAACCGTAGACCTTGCCCAGATAGACATCCTCAGCATAGTCCAGCGAAGGGTCAAACTTCTGAAGAGTCTTCAGGCTGCCCCCGTCACACCAGCAAGCCAGCGAGCCATTCGAGCGCAGGAACATAGAGTGGTTTACAGTACAATCCATAAATAAGCGATCTCCTCTTGAACTATGAAGGCAGAGGCTAACAGTAACGAACTTTATTTTGCTTGTCAAATGTTGGGAGTTGCAGGAGGGTGCGTAAAATGTTCAGCGAATCGGTTTACGCATCACCACAAGGTCCTGGTGATTGCCGATGCAGGCCGGAATGAAATCAAGTATCTCGAAAGTGCCCGACCAGCTTCGACGAATATAGTCTTCGGTCATGTAAGCATTTACGTAGTAATTTTCCCCTCCGATATCGGCTGTGTTCGCGCCCGCCAAAAAGCCCGTCTCTTGCCATCGGCTCCAAAGATCTTCAGACCAGGAGGAGCGGCCCACGGTCGCCTCACCCATAGTACTCATCAAAAGGGCTGCGCCGGGCCGTGCGATGCGCGAAAGTTCCGCCAACCATTCCTGCTGATCTTTTTCTCTCAGTTGAGAGAACCCGGGAATTCCTATGATGAGGTCGAATCTCTCAGCTTCAAAATCGGTTGGCGGATGAAGCGGCGCGGCATGGTACTCGCCAAACTTGAAATGTGCGCGACACCAATTTACGTCGTCCCCGTCAATATCAGTTCCCACCACCCTCGCGCTGGGCAACAAATAGAAATACCTTGTGACTCGCCCGCATCTGCATCCCCAGTCGAGTATGTCGCGGAATTCGCTGAGAGGTTTGCTCATCGTCCGGCGAAGCGCCAGGTCCAGTTTCTTGAAGATGCTGAAGCCCTCAAGCCGAAACAGGAGGGCGCTGTCGGTTCCCGAAACTCGCTGCCTTCTTTCCGCGTCCGGCAGCTCAGGCCCGTCGGCGTCATCAGCGTAGTACATGTTGTATTCTTCCCGAATCGGCAAACCAGTCGCCCGGTCGATGCATTTCAAGGTCGCAAAACCATCTCTGAACAGTTCCTCGCGCTTAATCGGCAAGCGGCAACGAAATCCCGCGCGGTCGGCTCCCTCTTTGAACCAAAAGATACTGGCAAGATCGGGGCGCGGCAGAGGAAACATCCTCTCTTCAAACTCGCGGTCGTTTATTGTGAAGGTCAGCAGGTCATGGCGACCTTTGGGAGCGAGCGCCCAGCCGCTCATCTCAAGCGTGTTGCCATCGTAGGTGATATCGTCAACACACCAAGGCTCGGGGCTTAACGCTCGATCAAAAGCTGTCGCCAGGCGTCCCGTCGTTTGCAAAGGCGATTTTCTCAAAACGAAAATCATCTCCACGCTGTCATGCCTGAAGCATAGAGCGATTTCAAAATCGGCCTTTTCTCTCAGCGCGAGAATGAGTTCGAGCATTTCAAACGGCGTCCAGGAGTGAACCGGTACGGCCAGATACAGGATGCCTCCCGGCTTGAGGACTCTGAGCATATTGAGGACTGCGACAAGAGGGTCCTGGCCATGCGCGACGAAATGATTGGCTATAACGAAATCCTGTGTCGAGTCGGCGAGGGATTCGAGCTTTTCTCCGTCGGCGATGATGTCAGTTTGGACAAGCTGCTTGTCGTTCAGTTTCGGATATTGTTTTCTGAGGTCTTCGGCCCTGAGCCTATCGACATATTTCACCTTCGCCGAGCGCGGCACTCTCAGGGGCATATCGAGCGCACCTATCTCTATGCCTTCTCCTCGAATGAACATATCGGCAATAAATTCTCTGTCTATTTTCATAAGATTCTTCTGCGCAGGAAAATGATCGCGGCTCAGTCAAGACCAATTCTCCCGGCTCATCCTTTAATCTTTGTCGGCGCTCTGCTCTGGGATATAACGATCATTCATCAGGATGAGGGCCACTCAACGCCGGGAGACGAATGCCAATTGCGCTCACTCGCTGCGGCAGGATACGGATATTATCAAACCCGGCTTCGCGATACCACTGTTCGACTTCTTCCTCCATGTGGTAACTGCGGTACTGCGGCGAGTACCAGTCAAAGTTGAGGAAGGCCGCAATCTCCGGGTCTCTATGACTACCCACAGCCACCGCGCCCGCGTACTTCGCAATCTGGTATGCCAAACGCGATTGGGTCGCCTGGTATCGGGCCGCCGCGCGATCTCTGACAAAGGTCAGGCGGCCAAGTATCGCGCAGAACATACGCAATATCCGAGGCGGCATGCGGCAGGTGATGGGGCGTACGACTTCGTCTTGAACATGGTGAATCCAGTCGGAGTACGGGTTCGGCTCCCTTTCTCTGGGGTAAAGCCAGACGGCCAGCTTTCCGCCCGGCTTAACGAGCGATGCGGATTTCAGGAATGCAGCATGTGTATCGGGGGTGTGATGGAGTACTCCCACGCTGTAGCCAAAGTCTGCGAAGCCAGCCTTCAAGGGCGGGGCCAGTATGTTGCCTTGAACCAGGTGGACGTTGCGCCGGTCTTTGACAGTTGATCGGGCGCGAACAAGCGCATCACTGAGGTCAAGCCCGACGACCATCTTCGCCTGCTTGCTGACAACGGCGAGGTACTTGCCCATACCACACCCGATGTCTAGAACTGTCTGCCCTGATAGCTGCGAACCATCAACCTTTTCCACATCCGCACTTGTTGGGTAAAAAGTGAAGACATCGTTCACCGCCAGCTTATCGTAGAGCTTCGGATCAGCGCCTGTGAGCCAGAACCATGTAACGAGGTCTTCTTCGCGCGAGGTTACTCGGTAGGTGTTCCATTCGTAGCCGAACGCTCGCGCCGTGAGTTGGTGCAACTGCTCGAATCTGCGGATGTCTTCGAGTTGCGATTCCTGAAAATCGATACGCGATAGTTGGCTTGAGAACTGTCGGCGGAATTTTCTCATGCGCCGAAATGCGTTTGGCAAGAGGCGCGGTATGCCTTCAGTGATCGGGTATGGACGGGCGCATCCCTTGCAGACCAAAAGCCCTTCTTCGATCTCCTCTCCGTCCGATGGACTGCTTCGCAATGGATGAAGTTCGACAGGTTCCTGGCAATGAGGGCAGATGAGCAGGCTGAGAAGTTCTGGACGCATATGCTTTAACGGTAGTAAAAGTTTCGAGCCTCTTCCGGGTCGGTCTTAACCCGAAATTCAGAGTTGGCGCGCGAGAAATTGATGTTGAAATATGGGTCGTCGTCAATGTATCGCTGCCAGTGAGCTTTCATATAAGTGATTTCGGCAGTGTTCTTGTCATCGCCGCGTGATTGGGACTCAAGATGATAGAGCAACGTGTGAGGGTTCATGACGATCCTGTAGCCGCGATCAAGCAATCGAAGACAGTAGTCAACGTCGTTCCACGCAACTTTCAGGTCTCTGGCATTGAAGCCTCCGACCTCATCAAAGACGGACTTCCGACTCAGCATGCACGCCGCAGTCACCGCAACGTAATTGCGAGTCGCACAACCATATTCAAGAGGAGCCAGGTCGTTACGAAAAGGTTGAGCAGCGTGCCCCGTAAGCCCGTGCACGCCCATTATCACTCCCGCGTGCTGAATTCGCTGATCAGCGTAAAGCAGCTTAGCGCCCACAGCGCCCACGCCTGGAAACCGGCCATATCCGACCATCTCGTCCAGCCATTCCGGCGCAATTACTTCTGTGTCATTGTTGAGGAGGACGAAGAACTCCGTGCGGGACTGAGCAACGCCAAAGTTGGCAATTTCGGCGAAGTTAAACCCTGCGGGCGTTGCAAACGGCACCACGCGATGCTCGGTGCGCGACAGGTAGTCGAGCGTTTCCTCGTCTCGACTGTCGTTGTCGATGATGAGAATTTCATAAGCGCGGTGCAGCGTCAGGCGCTCGATGCTCTCGACGCAGGTTTTCAGCAGCGCGCATTTGTCCCGAGTTGGAATGATAATTGTGACCGGATCATCTTCAGTGTCGCGGAAGCGGACCTTGTAGATTCCGACCCTGGCTTTTTGCGCGAACTCGGGATGGATTGCGGTGCCTGCGATTCCCCTCCTGTCCAGTGCTTGTTGCACAGCCAGCCGACCGGACTCGAAGCTGTAAGGCTTTGTCTCGCTCGTGTAAGCCATCGACGAGGCGATGGCGCGCCAATGGTAAAGGATCTTTGGGATGTGACGTATATGATCGGTCAGTTCCACGAGTCGAAGCGCAAGGTCATAGTCGGCTGAACCTTCGAATCCTGCGCGCAAACCACCGAGGCGTCGCACCAGAGCCGTGCGGTAGACTTTCAGGTGTCCGAAGTACATATAGGAGAGCAGCAACTCTGGCGACCACGCGGGCTTAAAGCTCGGAGCGCGCAATAGATCATCTTCGCCAACAATGTCGTGATCACTGTAAATCACGTCTGCTGCCGGATCGTCTTGAAGCAACTCGGCAACTTCCAGAAGAGCGGTTGGTATCAGTTCGTCATCGTGGTCCAGGAAAGCAATGAACTCGCCCTGCGCCATGCGGATGGCGGCGTTAGTTGCTCCCGCGACGTGAGAACGCTCCGGCAGGCGCACGAACTTAATTCGCTTGTTTCGCGAGGCATAGGACTGCAAGAGATCAATCAAGCGATTGTCGCTCGACACGTCATCTGCGACACAAAGCTCCCAGTCGGAATAGATCTGGTTCTCTACCGAGTGAAGCGCCTTTTCCAAGTAGACAGGGTCCACGTTATAAACCGGCATGACGACGCTGATAAGCGGACGCCACTTGAGCAACCGCGCGCGGGCATGCGCTTCTTGAATCGCTTCGGCGGTAAGCGCGTTTTGTTCCAGCCATGCGGCATAGTTGGGATCATCGGAAAGTCGTAGCGTTGGGAAGTCAGTCGGGCTTGGCGCGAATTCAGGTGTACTCGCGCGCGTCGATGGCCGCAGGCTGCGGCCAATACGTTTCGCTAGATTAACGACTTTACGGCTTATGCGGCTTTTCATTAAGCAATCTACATCGGGTGCAGGTAGTAATTTAGCGGCAAATTCTTACACAGGGTCGCGCGGGCTGTCAATCCGGGTCAATCAGCGATCTAACCTGATTTTCTGAGAATGAAAATCATCTCCACGTTGTCATGCCTCAAGTACAGATCGATTTCAAAAGCCGTCATATTTTTCAGCGCAAGAATGAATTCAAGCATCTCAAACGGCGTCCATACGTGGAAGTGTATGCTGTAGTTTATGCGCGTAAGTTCCGCGACCTGCTTTTCCACATCGGTTTCATTCGCGGCTTTATTAACAAGGCGCGCCCACTCCTCGAAGTGTTGCCTTCGCGACCATTCAGGCCCTTCGACGTAGTCGCGTATTATGTGTTCGAGAGGGGTCACGGGGCGATCCGAGTCGAAGCAACAGCGTTTGTCTGGTATGGCCAGATAAAGAATGCCTCCCGGCTTGAGGACCCTAAACATATTTAGAACTGCGCCAATCGGGTTCTGGCAGTGCTCAACGAAATGATTAGCTATGACAAAATCCTGCGTTGAATCGCTAATGGATTCGAGCCGCTCTCCGTCGGCAATGATATCGACATTAACAAGCTCTTTATCGTTCAATTCCGGGTAGTGCTTTCTCAAATCGTTAGCAGAAAATCTATCCACATACCTTACTTTTACCGAGCGCGGCACCCGCAAAGGCATGTTGAGCGCGCCGATTTCGACGCCTTGCCCGCGAATGAATGTGTCAGCAAGAGATTCTCTATCTAATTTCATAAAACGATTTTGCCGCCTGATGTTTAAATGAGCTAACCAATTGGTCAGAACAATCGTGCTTTAGAAACATCACGACAACAGATGACTCAATCCTTACCCCATTTCCCGGCAATCGGAATATCGTTTGCGGCTCCGAGTGTTACCGTGTAGTCTACAACGTTTGTCGAATTGCTATTGCGCAAGTAGAATGTGGCATCGCTCGGCCTGAACACGCCGATAGTCATCGTGCCGTTGCCATCCCAATCTCCCGCCAATGGAAGGTCTCCTTTCGCTCCATAGGCCGATGTAACATCAGGGTCGCCTGTCGAATTGCTGTTTCGCAAATAGAAAGTCGAATCGCTCGGCCTATATACGCCGATGGTCCAGGAGCCATTGCCATCCCAATCTCCCGCCACGGGGATGTCCCCTTTCGCTCCATAGGCCGCCGTAACGTCGGGAGCGCCTGTCGAATTGCTGTTTCGCAAATAGAAGACGGCTTGGCTCGGAACATATACTCCTATCGTCGTTGTCCCATTCCCATCCCAATCTCCAACAACGGGGACCGCGTCCTTCGGGCCGAAGTCTACAATTACATCCGGTGTGCCGTGAGAGTTGGAATTGCGCAAATAAAATCTTCCTTCACTCGGCGTATAAACTCCTATAGTTGTCGTTTGGTTCCCATCCCAATCCCCGACGATGGGGACAGAGGCTTTCGGCCCGAAGGGTATGACAATATCAGGATCGCCCGTCGTGTTGCTATTGCGCAGGTAAAACGTGTAATTGCCGGGTCTGTAAACTCCGATTGTCGCCGCCGTCCTAGTCGCCTTTGCGCCTTCGGGCCGAGCTTGATTCTGGTTGCTCTGCGATGGCGGGGCCTGAGTGCAAGCTCCGAAGATGCCGATTATGGTCAAAGCAATTGCAAGTGCGATTCGAGTAAGATTACTCTTCATTAATCATTCGTCCTCTCATCTCAGTTTACATGAAAGCATGAAGCTTATAGAAAAATCCCGGTAAATCCAATTCAAACTGTAATTCTTAGAGAACTATGTCACAGGACAGGGCCATTCAGTTTTCGGATTCAGAGATTTGAAATCGGAAAACTGTTCACCGCAGAGACTTAGAAGAAACGATGAAAGCGGAATGATGAATGATGAACGGAAGAGAGATTCTTAATTCATCATTCATCGTTCATACTTCATCATTTCTTCTAAGTCTCTGCGGTGAGCTGGTAGTCAGGCAGGAAAGCAGAGGTTAGGGAGCACAACTCATACAGTTAGCAACCGGAAAAGAACTGTTGATATAGATGTTCCCACCGGAGACGCACTGCGTGTTGATAGGCCCTCCGTCGCAATGGATCGCAGGGAATGAGCCATAGTCTCGGAACGTGTTCTTATCGGCTGCCGCCGCGCCGCCAATTGTTATTGTCATGATCGCCGCTGTGGTCGACTGCATGAAGACTCCTTCTGAATATAAGGGATTCGTTGGCAATTGAAACAAGTTACCCTTGATCGTGACATTGACCGGCGCATTCTTGTCATTGGCTACAGTGACTCCGACAAAGTTATCAAAGAAGGTGTTGTTCAGCACATTGACCGTTCCGCCATCGGCGAAGATTCCGTTCAGCGTGTTGCGTAAGAAAGTGTTGCCCGAAATCGTTATCGGCGCACCCAGTCCGGCAATCTCGACGCCGTTGTTGCCGTCGAGCTGGCCGCGCGACCCCCGCGCGCCGTTATGGTCGAATACATTCCCGGTTACTTCGCCCGTTGATTGCAATTCATAGTAAGCGCCGGTTATGCCGTTTTGCGAGATAGAATTATTGCGCAGCACTGCGCGGCTCGTGTGTGTCATCAAAACGCCGCCATCATAGTTGCGATCGACGTTGCTCGCGGTGAGTGTGATGATGGAGTTGTTAAACATTACGATGCCTCTGCCGCCGGAAGGGGCTGGCGGCGGCGGCATATTCAGAGGCTGAGTCCCGTTGTCGCTCGCCGAACTGCGATTGACTGTTGCCGTAGTGCCTGTGTCGAGTTGAATGCCGTTTCCGATGCGACTCATGTCGAATGACGAGCGATCAACATTCAACGTGGCGGGGCTGCCCGAAGACTGAGCCGCAACCAACCCATTGTCCCAGCCTCCTGCTGTGCTGATGTGCTCAAGCGTCATAGATGAGCCCAGATTGATGACGCCGCGACCCGGAGTGCTGGCGTCCGGCCCCTGGCTGAAAAAGTGGATATCGCGCAGCGTAAGATTTGGACACCGAACGGACACAAAGGCATCTCCCATCGCAGGGTTGATATGAGTTGCGGTCGGTCCCGCGCCATGAAAAGTCCAATTCGATTTTTGCGAGATAGTAACCCTCTCAGGGTAATTGCCCACGGCTATACGAAAGATAGTGCCCGCAGGTGGATTTGTAACAAGCGCAGAAGCAATCGTCGGATAGGGCATCTTTTGTGTGCCGTTGGCCGAACCCGTTGCGCCCGCGCGAACGAATGTCGAGCTTGCGGTGTTGAAATAACCGATGAGCGGGCGCATCCCCGCCCCGCCGAAGAAGCGTATCTGGTCCACTGTGAAGTCGTGGTCGTAATCTATGTACCAGGTCCCGTCGCGGAATATTACGAGGTCGGCTATCCCGTTATTGTTGAAATCGGCTGTGGTTGGAATATCGTTCGCCGCGCCGCCGAAGAAATAAATCGCATCCAGTGATGAGTTAAAGCTATAGTCGACAAACCATTGACCCTGCCGATAGATTGCGCGGTCTACATTTCCATCGCCCGTGAAATCGGCAACTACCGGTACATCACCATTGGCTCCGCCGAACGGGGATATGTGGTCGGGGACACCGTCAAGATTGAAGTCCAGATACCAAAAGCCGTTATTCCTGTAAACTCCGATGTCTGCTTTTCCATCGGCGTTGAAATCGGCGACTACGGGCGTGTCGAGGCTCGGCGGGCCGCCGAAAATAACCTGCTTATCCACGATATTATCGTTGAAGTAATCAATGTACCATGCGCCGTTGTCGTATACGGCGAGATCGGTTATCGTGTCGCCGTCGAAATCTCCGACCAATCCTATAAAAGACGGACCTCCATAACTCACAGTTCGGTCAACAGTCGAATCGCCATTATAGTCGAGGTAAAACGTCGGGGTGTTCGTTACCTTCAGCGCAAGATCGAGAGCGGGATAAGCGCGGGCTTCAATCAGGCTGCACGCCAGGAAAGTGATGAAGATCAGGACTGTTCGATTAAAAAAAGCGAGCGCCTTTGATGGAATTGTGATATTCGTTGCGTTCATTTTCGTGCCTCCCCTTGACGCAGTCTCAGCTTGTGGATGACTGTAATTATACCACGCGATTCAATAATAAAATCGCATTGTACCGGCGGAAGCTGGCCGAGCGACCAGTGAAAAGCTTTCTCAAATGCGAGGTGATAAAGCAGGTCGAAGGCGCATTTCGAGGATAAAAAGTAGACCTCTTGCAAAAATCGCTTGAGCTAAACGCCAAGCCCTGGATTTTTGCAAGAGGTCTGTTGAAACCAAAATTGAAGTCAGCCAATCAGGCTGACTTCAACCATTTTACATTCGATCACAAGCCATCCCAGTCGCCGACTATCGGCTGGTCTCCCGCCGTTCCAAAATTCGAAATCGTTATGTCGGGCGGCCCCAGCGTGTTCGTGTTCCTCAGAAAGAACGTATTACTGCTCGGTCGGAACAATCCTACCGTCACCGTCCCGTTCCCGTCCCAGTCTCCGGCTATCCCTATGTCGCCCGGCGCTCCGAACGTAAACTGGATGTCGGGCGGCCCTAGCGAGTTTGTGTTGCGCAGGAAGAAGGAATTCGTGCTCGGGCGATATATGCCTATCGTGGTCGTGCCGTTGCCGTCCCAGTCGCCCACTAACGGCAAATCGCCTCCCGGCCCGTTCCCAAATGCGACGATGATTTCCGGCGTGCCTAGCGTGTTGCTGTTGCGCAGGAAAAAGGTCGATGTGCTCGGACGAAACACTCCGATTGACCATGTCCCGTCTCCGTTCCAGTCGCCCGCTATGGGAATATCGCCTCCCGGCCCGTCGCCAAATCCCGCAAGGATGATGTCGGGGGGGCCAAGCGAGTTTGTGTTGCGCAGGAAAAAGGTCGATGTGCTCGGCCTGTAAAGGCTAACAGTCATAACGCCATCGCCATTCCAGTCGCCGATTACAGGCTTGTCGCCCGGCGCGCCGAACGCATACTGGATGTCAGGTGGGCCAAACGAGTTTGTGTTTCTCAAGAAGAAGGAATTGCCCGTCGGTCGGAACAACCCTATGGTCTGCGCCTGTTTCTGAAGTTGGTAATATGGATTGAAGCCAAGTTGAGCGAAGACATGCCAGGCCGTTGCGCCGACGTGTAGGCGGCGAAACAGTTTGAAGCCGAACCCTGTAGAAATACCGTCATGCGAAGCTGCACTGATACCAAAACCATCGCCGAATGGTGGCGTCGCCTGTGCCCGATTCAACTCCTGGCGATAAGTCTCGGCTGACGACAACCGATTGGCCCACACGTAAGCCGTTGCCATATGCCCTGTCCCTTCGAACCAAACCCCATCCTTGTCTGTGTTGAAGTCGAATCCTGTGAAACCATCGCTCATCGTGAGGTGATTGATCTCGGCACAGGCGAGCACTTGCGGATGCAACGTAAGCGTATCAGGCAATACCAGCACGCTCCAAGCTTGTACATCCAACGGCAACTGCGCAAAATTGGTATTGCGTTGATTGGGGTCAATAGTGCCGGTAAAATAACAGCCCCCGGTGTTGTCCCACATAGCTTCGACAAATTCTTTGGCGTGTAGCGCGTCAGATTGCCAGACCGCTTCGCCCGTCAGATTGAACATTACTGTGAACGCTGCATAGACATCCAGATTGTGCTCTGTGCTGGCGAAAGTGCGCACCAGCGGCGGCGCGCCGTCCCCGTTCACATAATCGAGGCCGCCCAGAAAGCCTTGATAGAGTCCAGTGTCATTGCGGAACGTATGAATTAGATTTCCCAGCAAGCGCGCGGCGTTCAAATAACTTACGTCACCGGTACGGCGGTGTAACGCCAATAACGCAACAATAGCCCATGCGTTGTTGCCCGTGTCGAAAGTGCGGACCTCGGAAAGCTCGAAGAACTGCATCTGTAAATCTTCGTAAAAACCGGCGACGGGCACCGTCCCGACACGGTTATTGGGCGTCCAACCGGGTGGCAAAGCAATGTCTCCCGCCGCGTAGGCGCTACGCAACCTGCCGTCATTGAAACTCCTATCGTGCGCGGTGGCATAAACAACAGCATCGCCGATCAGCCTGGCGCGTCTCAAACTGTCGGCGCTGCCATCGGCCAGAAAGGCGAGCAATGCCAGGGCGTTGTCATAAATGAATGCCGTGTTGCGCAGTACCAGATCAATGTCGTCATCTATATTACCGTCATGCACGTCCGGCTGAAGCGGCAAGGTAGTGAAACTTGTCATAAAGCGAGGTTCGTTGAGTCGCTGCGTTTGACGAGCGGGATTCAGTTCATACTGAATGTCGTCCAGGTAAAAGACTGCGCCGGTCGGATTCAGAGCGCCGTTCACGCCCCAACCAAATCCTCCCAACACGTAATGCAAATCTTTACCGGCGAGGTTTATCGAATACTGCGTCCACTGAGTTGTCAGCGTAACGGTAAGTTTAACTGCCGAGGTCGAATCGGGGGCGGGGCACACGCCAGGGAAAGTGGGCGTGCATGGATTATTCTTCATGTTTCCAGTCCACCCGACTCCGCCCATGAAGAAATCAACCACTTCGCCTCCCTGTTCGCCGCGCGCCCAGAAAGTCAGCGCAGTCGCTCCCGACAGATCAATACCGGCGTTCAACACCGTGCCGAAATTGGGCACAGGCGCTGTCGCGCCATTCGGCAAAATGCCGTTTTGAAAATTGAAGCCGCCGAAATTGACTCCTCCCGCAGTGAACGTGCAACGGATCGCCGTCGCGCCTGAATGTTTGTTGAGACTGTACGAACCGTTGACTGTAACTAGCGCATTACCATCCGGGAATTTAGTCAGTGTGTGAAAATGATTACCCGCCGAACTGACATCGTCGTAAACCGGAAAGCGGTTGTGATATTGATCCATTGCGCGGGCCAGGTACTGCACACTGTTATTGACAATTTGGGGTTTGGCCTGATTGACACTGGCGTGCGCGCCGAACGAGAACCTTCCGATGAAAGCCGCCAGACTGAGCAGGGATAGACCGGCCAGCAGAGTTGCTCGATTGAAAGTCTTTTTCATGATGTGTTCCTCCCAGTCGGATTAATGGCTACCGTCATTACCGATCAATTAATGCTGACCTTGACTGTGTTCGCCGTATTGCCATCCGCCGTCAACATCATGTTGACTTTATCTTTTCCGGTTGCTATTTCACCGCTCCCGCATTAACCGAGGCAATTGCCGTGTTGGCACGAATGATTTGACGCTAAGAGATATGAGAGTTCAACTGCTTCAGCGGGCCGGATTATATCATCAATTGTAAGGATTGCAACTTTTTTTGATGTACAAGAGCTTATTTATCAGGCTGTTTCATTAGCATCCAGTTCTGCGGGGGAATAAGTCAACTAACCGCAGGGGAGAATATGCATGTGATTATCTTGTGCAACCTTTGCTCTCTGCGGTCAACAGGCTTTTATCTCAAAGTTTTTTATTCTAATTGCCGAACCGCTCCGGTACTCCACATCGCATTGACCAACCGCTTCTGTAAGCGCGCTGCCAACGATGTGAGCTTTCCGGTCAAGGCAGTCCCAATCTCTTGCTAACGGCACGTCTCCCGATGCTCCAGGTCGAGGCTCACGGCTAGCGTTCATTGTCGCCACGATTCTGTCCTCACAAGCCATCCCAGTCGCCGACTATCGGCTGGTCGCCCATCGCTCCAAACATCACTGTTATATCGGGCGGCCCCAGCGTGTTCGTGTTTCTTAATAAGAATATCTGCCCGCTCGACCGGTACAACCCTATAGTCGTCGTTCCGTTGCCGTCCCAATCTCCTACTACGGGTGTGTCGCCCGACGCTCCAAACGAAACCGTCACATCGGGTGCCCCGAGCGAGTTCGTGTTGCGCAGGAAGAAGATCGAACCCGTTGGCCGATACAACCCTACTGTCACCGTCCCGTTCCCATCCCAGTCTCCGGCTATCCCCACATCGCCCGGCGCTCCGAACGTAAACTGGATGTCGGGCGGCCCTAGCGAGTTTGTGTTGCGCAGGAAGAAGGAATTCGTGCTCGGGCGATATATGCCTATCGTGGTCGTGCCGTTGCCGTCCCAGTCACCCACTAACGGCTTATCGCCTCCCGGCCCGTTCCCAAATGAAACGATGATGTCAGGCGGGCCTAGCGTGCTGCTGTTGCGCAAAAAGAAGGTTGATGTGCTTGGCCGGTACAAGCCGATGGTGGTGTCGCCATCGCCGTCCCAGTCGCCGACTATGGGGATGTCTCCTGCTGCGCCAAACGACACTGTGATGTCAGGCGGGCCAGCCGTGTTTGTGTTTCTCAAGAAGAAGGAATTGCCAGCCGGTCTGAAGAGTCCGATGGTATCACTTCCTTCAGAAGGGGAAGTCATAGCAATGCATTGAGAAAATTCTGATGTGTTACCGCCGGGGTCTGTTGCCGTAGAGGTAACGGCTTGGCCGGACGCGATGGCAGAGGGAAAAGTGAATCCAAAGCTTACGTTGCCGCTACCATTAGTAGTTACGGTTGTCGCGCCGATGACAATTCGCCCTTCGCCGTTCCCTGAACTGTCGCAAGTCGGGTTAGCAAAGAATTCGATTCGGAATGTAGCATTTGCTGTGCTATTGAGAGTCGCCTGTGCGCTTGTGGTCGAAGCCGAAGTTATAACAGGAAAGTTTTGTAGATTATTCGCACCCGTATCCGCATCACCTACATCGTTAGCCGTAACGCCAACGGGGTCAAGGTCAATACCCAGCCCTGTATTTGAATGAATGGAATTTGAGAGAATAGAAATTCCGTTGTTGGAACTCACATGTACGCCGCGCGCGCCATTAAAGGCAATAATATTGCCAGCCCCTGCCGAAGCGCCGCCAATCATGTCGTCACGCACAGAATCAAGAAATACCCCATCACTTGAATTCCCAAGCGCAGCAGTGCCATTTACATCAGTGCCTATGAAATTACCCTGCACCAGACTGCCTCTGGAACTCGCTCCAAGAAGAGAGACTCCGTGTGAGTTATTGCCTGAGATAATATTACGCGCTCCGGCAATCGTACCTCCTACAATATTGTCGGGAGAAGTGTCTATGAGTACACCGGCAGATGTATTTCCGACATCAGCCGTGCCAGTGGCATTAGTGCCTATAAAATTGCCCTGAATCTGATTGCCTGAACTGACCCCATCCATAAAA
The DNA here is from genome assembly GCA_963726785.1 of Blastocatellia bacterium. Classification (GTDB taxonomy): domain Bacteria; phylum Acidobacteriota; class Blastocatellia; order UBA7656; family UBA7656; genus DATEKX01. The sequence goes on along the minus strand of CAVSDJ010000009.1, from coordinate 726,549 downwards.
ACTCCATTCTGAGCATTACCAGAGATGATATTGCGCGCGGCTACATTTGTCCCTCCTATGATATTGCCCATCGCACCGCCAAGGTCTATACCGCTGCTCATATTTCCGAGAGCATCCGTGCCGGTTACATTTGTCCCTATGAAATTGCCCTGCACCAAGTTACCAGTAGAAGCAGACCCGAACATCTGGATTCCAGATGCCCTGTTGCCTGAGATAACATTGCGCGCCCCTGCGACGGTTCCGCCTACTGTATTGTTCGGAGTACTTTGTGTTAATACGCCATCAGATGTATTTCCAATGGCAAACGTGCCGATGGCATTGGTCCCTATAAAATTACCCTGAATCTTGTTTCCTGTAGAACTGTTTCCAGCAATTTCGACCCCACGTGCATTGTTGCCCGATATGATATTACGGGCGGCTGGAACTGTTCCGCCTACTGTATTATTCGATGCGGCACTTCCGATATTCACACCATGATTGACGTTTCCAAGATCAGCTAGGCCAGTAGCATTCGTGCCGATAAAGTTGCCTTCTATGATGTTGTTGCTTACTGAAAACAGGAAGATACCATTGGCGATGAAGCGATTTATAACAAGACCCCTGATTGTACTTCCTCCGGCATTGTTCTGGACATGCAATCCACCTGATGGCGCGGTTGCGCCATTTAGCTCGATGAGAATTACTGCATTATCACCGTCAGCTAGATTGTTCATACTTGCGCCTGGTTGTGTGTAGCCGTCTATTATCATTGGGGTGTTGATAAGAAAAGTATTTTGCACATTAATTGTGTGCAAACCAGAGCCGGGGATGTCGAACGAGATTGAGTCGAGTCCCGCGCTGCCATTAGCGTCACTTATTGCCTGCCTGAGCGAGCCAGCGCCGCTGTCGTTTGTGTTTTTCACGATAAATGTAGCCATCGGCGCGGTCGGGGCTAATGTTATTGAGTCTTCTCCGTTTTTGAGGATTACCAAATCGCTTAAGGCATCGCCATTCAGCCGCATTGGCAACACTGCAACCGGCGCAACTTCAGCGTCGAGCGTGATCGCCTGAAACGGTCTCAAACTTGACGAGGCGGATTGCAGGTCAAGCGTTTCATCCGGCTGGCTATCTATCAAAATATGCAATTGCTTATTCTGCCCATCAACCAACACCAGATCATCGTGCGGCAAGCTTGAAACCTTCGCACTGATGAGTTGAGAGGTTGATACAAATGTCTCTTTGGCAAGTAACGTAAATGTCCGCTTCTTATTTTTTCTACTCACGAGGTAGGCTTTTCCGTTTTCGTCCAGCAGGGCGACCTCCGCGTGATAGTCACCGGCGAAATTGCCTGTCGCAATTGATTTGATTTTGGACGGCAAGCTTATACGGTCCACCCTTGCCGCAGCAACTGTAGCGCGTCTCGTTTCATCGAGCGATAACTGACGATCACGCCCCTGCACAATCATCAACTCACGGTCTGCTGCTATCGCTAAATCATATTCGTACTTCTCATCCAACTGCCCGATAGCTAGCGCATGCGCTTCCGCAGGCAGCGCGATGGTTTCAGGTTCCCTGCTGCGCAAGGCTCCTTCGGGAGACTCAAAGATTAAAGCTTTTTGTCCTTGCTCTCCGGTTATTGCTACGACTAAATCATTCAAGCCGTCGCGACGGTTGATGTCGCCGCAGACTATTGCCGTCACCTGCCCTGCAATCTCAATCTTTTGCGGTTGGCCGAGATTGCCTTGTCCGTCGCCTGAGAGCAGATAAAGGGCTTCGCTACCACGCGCTGCCGTTACTACATCAAAGTGGCTATCGCCATCGAAATCTCCCGATGCAATGAAATCAGGCGGCTCAGGCACAGCGAATACTCGTGCGGGGGATAGAAAAGGAGAATCTGCATATCCGCCGCTAGCTTCGCGCTGCTTTGCTTCAAGGCCATTCGGATATATTGAATCAATATTGCCGCGATGAAGCGTAATCAAACTGTCTTTGTCGCCGCCATATCCGCTTATAAGATCAGGCACGCCGTCTTCATCAAAATCTGCTGAAGCCAATGATAATGCTCGCATCGCGCCCTTTGATGCCAGCCTATTAAACTGTGTGCCATCATATTCAGTGAGCAAATCGCGCCCATCTTTTATGTTGATCCAGGGGTTACCACGGCCTGCTGCTCGCAATGACACTTGTTGGCTTAATCCATCTCGACTTCCTTGTAAAGACTGAATCTTCACTTGATCAACCGACTTTTCTGCAAGGGTAGAATTAATGAATAGTGGCAGAACAATAGTTAATGACAGAAGTAATAGCAGAGCCGTGGTCCGATTAAGTTTCATTTCATGCTCCTATATGTATCTAATGGACAAGTCAGTGAACCCGGTCGTGTTGCTGTTGCGCAAATAGTAAGATTGGCTCGCAGGCACACGCCGGGTCTTCACATGCAAAATCGTGATTTGCGCACGCAAAGCTAAGGTTTGCGCGTGCGAAAGCGACCTTTTCTTGTGCAAGGTGAACGTTTGCACGTGCAAAGTTGAGGTTTGTGCTTGCAAAAGCCGTCTTTTTCAAGGCGAGACAGACGTTTGCACATGCAAAGAGGACTTTTGCACCGATTGGGTGAGGTTTTGTCATTGCGAACTCCTCGTTTGGCGATGCGACTGCGTCATTCGCAATCGAGGTTCGTTTCAGGACATAAAACTCTTAAACTTCGCCGGAGTCGTCAAAAAGTTTCGATTCTCTTTCGAGTTGCTCTACCGGGCCTTCTTCTCACTCTGGCCAATTACGGATTTGTGGATACCCTATCAAACAAAGCAGGTGATCTGACGAATGCGCGGATCCAATTATGCGATCAAAAAGCTTTTCATTTCACTTTGGATTCACATCAAAACCAGAAAGTAAGGACGCGCCAATTGTAGCTCTCACTCGATTATCCGTCAATAAGGATGCGTTAGATTTGGCGTAAGACATCATACAGGCAGAGGTGATAAAAATAACCGGGCTAAACGAGGTTCGAAGGAATTCCGAAACACCAATGTGAAGAGTTATGAAAGCTGAAAAATGATATATAGCGGTTGCTGCAACACTTCTGGATTAGAGATGCAGTGAGATTTCTGTCCTCTATTACTTAGAAAGCCCGCATCACCGACTGATAGCGCTATCAGTCGGTGATGCGGGCTTGCGGGTCGTGATGCGCGGCTGGCGTTCATCGTCGCCGCGCTTCCCTCTTTACAGGCCATCCCAGTCGCCGACTATCGGCTGGTCTCCCGCCGCTCCAAAATTCGAAATCGTTATGTCGGGCGGCCCCAGCGTGTTCGTGTTCCTCAGAAAGAACGTATTGCTGCTCGGTCGGAACAACCCTACCGTCACCGTCCCGTTCCCGTCCCAGTCTCCGGCTATCCCTATGTCGCCCGGCGCTCCGAACGAAAACTGGATGTCGGGCGGCCCTAGCACGTTGCTGTTGAGCAGGAAGAACGAATTCGTGCTCGGACGATACAAGCCTATCGTAGTCGTGCCGTTGCCATCCCAGTCGCCCACTAACGGCAAATCGCCTCCCGGCCCGTCCCCAAATGCGACGATGATTTCCGGCGTGCCTAGCGTGTTGCTGTTGCGCAGGAAAAAGGTCGAGGTGCTCGGACGAAACACTCCGATTGACCACGTCCCGTCTCCGTTCCAGTCGCCCGCTATCGGAATATCGCCTCCCGGCCCGTCGCCAAATCCCGCGAGGATGATGTCGGGAGGGCCAAGCGAATTGCTGTTGCGCAAGAAAAAGGTCGATGTGCTCGGCCTGTAAAGGCTAACAGTCATAACGCCGTCGCCATCCCAGTCGCCGATTACAGGCTTGTCGCCCGGCGCGCCGAACGCATACTGGATGTCGGGCGGGCCAAACGAGTTTGTGTTTCTCAGGAAGAAGCAATTGCCCGTCGGTCGGAACAACCCTATCGTCCAACTGCCGGTTACTGCCGATGCAGGAGTGACGACGAAGTTGGTATTTGAAACATCGAAGAAGACGTTGCCGACAGCTTCTACTTTGATGCGCCCCGCAGTGGTTGACACTTCGGGAACCGTGATAGGTTCACTTCCGTCATTAGGCGTGCTTTCTGCGAGGACGATGGGAAAAGTATTTCCGCCATCGGAAGAAAATGAAATCTTGACGTTAGCCGCGTTGACAGGAGCGGCAGCGGTGTTCGCCACATCCCAGGTGACGGCCTGTACGGCTCCGCCATTCCAGGTCACGTTTGTATTAGGCAGCGTGACAAGAAAAGGGCCTGCGTTTGCGTTCACAGTAACTTGAGTTATCGCCGTGTTGATTCCGCCGCCTGCGGCGCGATTATCACGAGCGATGACTTGAAAAGTCATCGTCCGGCTCATCGAAGGCAACGCTTCGCCATAAGTTGACGTGTTGTTTAACACATCGCTCATTTTCGGAAATGTGCGAGAAGGACTCGATGTGGGATTGAACGAGCGAAAGATCGGGCGAGCGGAACCGGTCGCGTCCGTGTCGGGCGGAGAAGATGTGCCCAGGTCATACTCTTCCCAGCAATAGGTTATCGAATCCCCGTTCACATCAGAGCCTGTCGCCGTCAAAGTAAACGGTGTGCTTTTCGGAATCGTCACGTTTGCGTTTGCTGTCACAGCAGGCGGAGTGTTTCCGGTGCTGGTTTCTACATCGCAACTATTTCCCGCGATGAATCCGGCAATCTCTTCCAAACTCTTCACATGAAAATAATCGTCACTATGCGGCTGAATGTTTTGAGAGCCGCAGATACCCGCGTATGCCATGATGGTCGTGCCGCTGCCGGGTTCAAAAGCCGAAGATGCCGTTCTGTTTCCCCCGCCGCAGTTTGAAACCGTCCCGTTAAACGAGTGTCTTCCGTTGAATTGATGGCCCATCTCGTGCGCCACATAATCAACGTCGAACCCGTCCCCGTTGGGGCTGGGAGAGCCGGTAACGCCGCGAGCTTTGCTCGACGAACAAACAACGCCAAGTCCGGCAACGCCGCCGCCGCCCGTGCTGAAAACATGGCCTATGTCGTAGTTGGCGGAACCGATGATGCTGGTAAGACTCGATTGATTTTGCGACAACATCGCAAAGCCGTCGTCATTCGAGTAAGGGTCTGTGACGGAGTTGGTATGAATAATCGAACTCTCGCCCGCGACCATTATCATGCGCACAGCTACTTCGCGCTCATAAATCGCATTGACGCGATTCATTGATGTCGTCATCGCCGCAAGCGCCCCAACAACCGTTCCACCCTGAGCCGCCGTGTACTCGCCCGTAGCGGCCAGCGCCAGGCGGTATGTTCGCAAGGTAGTTCCGTTCGCGACATTAGTCATAACCGGGTGATCTATACTCTGCGAACTCTTGTCGTCACCTGAAACGTGGCAAACGAATCTCTTTTCATCGTTTCGATAATCATTTTTATAGTAGGTGATATAGTTTGCCGTATCGCCCTTTGAATAAGGATCAATGTAAACCGTCCCGCGTTCTGAAAGAATCATCGCGTGGAAACCGGCAGGAGTGAAGTCCATCCGTGTTGTAGCGGCAGGGTCGTCAACCCCTTGCCCGCGATAGGTCTTGATTTCCGGGTATTGAGCCGCGAGCGCCGGTTCCATAATCGGAGATTCTTCGACGCGAAACTTCGCAAGCGAGCCGTCAGGCATGGGCAGCGCAATCACTACACGATTGTCTTTAGCCTCTTTCGTAAACTCTAACGGAGCTTTGCTGAGAAGGTTTTTCAGCTCGGCTTCGTTGGCTTGTACGGTTCGATACACTTGGGGAACTATTTGCCTTTCGCCCTTTGCGACTATTGAAGCCTCTTCTACGAATTGCCAAACGCCGTCTTGCGATTGAGTATTGCCTTGCGAAGCCTGAGTGATGCGTGTGACAAAGGCTATCGTAATAATCGAAAACACGAAAAGCGCGCCTACAAAGCTCAAAAGAACCTTGCGCGATGAAAATGTGAAAGGTTTAGCGAATCGCTTGCTCATACTTATCCCTTAATTCCTCCAAAAATTTTGGATCAACTTATCCACTGGTAGCGCATGACAATTCCAGTGAAAGACTCATGCGTCGCCTCTTTTTATACCGGACGAATAACACAGAGGGGCTACGTTGAAAACGAGAAGTTACTAATGTCTGATTCTTTGCCAGACATGTCAAGCCTTTATTCGGCATGAAGAAGTGTTCGGCGCAGATTTCCATCCCTTCTCTGATGAAACAGATGCGGACATGGACATTCTAGCGCCGAACACTTCTTTAGACCTGCGACCATAAATTCAAGGTCGCCGTCTGCGATCACATCCCATCATAATCTCCCGCTAACGGTATGTCGCTTGACGCTCCAAACGAGACCGTTATGTCGGGCGGCCCCGGCGTGTTCGCGTTGCGTAGCAAGAAGATCGAACCGGTTGGCCTGAACAACCCTATAGTCGTCGTCCCGTTGCCATCCCAATCTCCTACTATGGGTTTGTCGCCCGATGCTCCAAACGAGACCGTTATATCGGGCGGCCCTAGCGAGTTCGCGTTGCGTAGCAAGAAGATCGAACCGGTTGGCCGGTACAACCCTATGGTGGTAATGCCGTCGCCGTTCCAGTCACCGGCTATTCCCATATCGCCCGACGCGCCGAACGACACAGTGATATCCGGGGGGCCAAACGAGTTGGTGTTGCGCAGGAAAAATGTCGATGTGCCCGGACGATACAAGCCGATGGTAGTGGTGCCGTTGCCGTCCCAGTCGCCCACTAACGGCAAATCGCCTCCCGGCCCGTTGCCAAATCCCGAGATGATGATGTCCGGAGGGCCAAGCGTGTTGCTGTTGCGCAAGAAGAAGGTCGAACTGCTCGGACGATACAACCCGATGGTGGAATCGCCATCGCCGTCCCAGTCGCCGACTACGGGGAGGTCGCCGGGCGCGCCGAACATTACAGTGGTGTCAGGGGGGCCAGGCGTGTTTGTGTTTCTCAGGAAGAAGAAATTGCCGCTGGGTCTGAACAGCCCTATCGTATCCGAAGTCGTAACGCCCCCCTGCTACACCGTGAAGGTGTTGTCCGCGATGGTCATCGTCCCTATGCGAGGAGGCCCGGGGTTGGCGTCAACCGTGAAATTCACAACACCGTTGCAGCAGTTCGTGCTGAAGGTGATATGAATCCAACTGTCGTTGCTGACTGCCGTCCATGGGCAACTACTATTGGTTATCACGGTCACGCTACCGCTCCCGCCTGACTTCTGTAAAAGCCTGGCTTGTTGAAGAGAGCATCGGGGGCGGATGCGAGCCGGTGTTTGAAACCGAATCCATGTTGTTACTTGGGATCAGGGTCGGGCGTTGGCGATTCCACCCTGGCTGTATTAGTGATCGTAGCCCCATCCGGCATCGAACAATTCACGATTGCGGAAACAGTCGCGGTGGCCGTTGCGAACGGCGCGAGCATATCTATATTAAAGGTGACCGTGTTACCACTGCCGCTGCAACCGGAGCCGGTGTTTGTGTTGCAAGAACTAAAATTAATGAAAGGCGATAGCTCGTCCGTTATTGTGACGGCAAAAGCCGGGTCCGGCCCATCGTTGTCTACCGTGATGGTGTACTGGATAAAACTATTAGGGGTAAGACGTGCCGGTCGGGCCGGTCAGATCTAATCTCAAATCGGACGTGAGGCTCGGCGTCGTTTCGAGCTTGGTAACGAACCCATCATTAGAAAAGTCACCCAAAATAGTCTGGAAAGCGCCCGGCGTCGTCGGGAAGTTGTTCGAGCTGGTTGTCCCGGTAACGAACGCGTTGCCGGATGAGTTTACTGTTATTCCAAATCCTTGTTCGGAACTGTTGCCCCCCAAGATATGTTGAATACCCGAACCCGGTGCCTGTCGCTGTCAACTTTGTTACATATGCATCCGAGCTGAATCCTGAAGAACTCTGGAACGTGCCGGTCGTTGTGGGGAAGTTCCTCGAATTGGTTGACCCGGTAACATATGCGTTTTTGGATGAATCTACGGCAATGCTATTGCTGGTGTCGAAATCGTCCCCGCCGAGGTATGTGCAATAAGTCAGCCCCGCGCCTGAGCTGGTAAGCCTAGCCACGAATCCGTCCGTACCTCCGGGGGTGGCGCCTGTGTAAAGAGTAGCCGGTGTTACCGGATCAATCGCGAGCGCACTGATCTCAGAGCCTGCAAGTCCTGTATTGGTAGGCCGCCCAGATGTTTCCACCGTCGGTTGATTTGAAGACGCCGTTGCCCGTGCCTGCATAAACGATCAACGAGTTTGCGGGATTGATTGCAAGGGCATTCACGATGCGGTTGGTGAGGCCCGTATTTCTGCTTTGCCAGGTCACTCCCGCATCTGTGCTCTTAAAGACGCCCACATCGCCGCCGCCATACACGTTGGCCGGAGTCAGAGGATCAACTTGCAAGGCTCGGATAATAGAGGTTATTCAGACTGCTGGGGCTCCAATTTTGCCCGCCGTTTCTAGTGAATAAGACTTCGCTGAAATTACTTACGTAGAGATTTAATGGATTCACAGGATCAATTGCCAGGCTGTGGATGAAGGTACTGTTTATTCCCGTATTGACACCTGTCCAATTGGCCCCGCTGTTTGTGGTCTTGAAAACGCCGCTGTCTGTCCCCGCATAAATGGTGGCGGGGTTCGAGGGATCAATTACCAGAGCGTTAACCGTGCTTCCACCTTGCCCTGTATTGATGGCCTTCCAACTGGCCCCGCTGTCAGTGCTCTTGAAAACGCCCCGACTGTCGGTGCCGAGATAAAGCGTGGAAGGCGTTGCGGGATTAATCGCGATGGCCTCGATTGTAAGACTGGTCAGCCCGGAATTAATGGGGCTCCACGCACGTCCCTCCGTTAGTGCTTTTGAAGATGCCGCCCTGAAGCGTACCCGTATAGACGGTGGCGGGAGTCACCGGGTCTATTGCAATTGAAAGGATATTGCCATCAGTCAATCCGTTGTTGGCAGCCGCCCAGGTGTTTGCCGAATTAATAGTCTTAGCAATGCCGCCGTTTATGATTCGGACTACTCCGGGCGTTACGGGCAGGTTGACCGAAGTCGTAGAACCACATATAAACGCTTCGCCGGAAGCATTCACCGCAAGGCCGAACGCGCCGTCGTTGCCTGTGCCGCCAAGATAAGTTGAGTAAACGAGGGCCGTTCCTGTGCTGTTAAATTCTGTGACGAAAGCGTCGCCTATTGAACTGAATGAGTTTATTGGACCGCCGAAAGTCGTCTGAAAAGCCCCCGCAGTCACGTCAAAGTCGCTTGAACCAGTCGAGCCGGCGACAACTGCCCTGCCCAGTAGAGTCAACAGAGATGCCTGCCCCCTGATCATCGCTCGTTCCGCCGAGGTAGGTAGAATAGACGAGGGCTGTGGCTGTAGGGTTCAGCTTGGTAACAAAAGCTTCGTTCGAGAAGCTGCCCCCGGCATTAATAGTTTGGAATGCTCCCATCGTGGTGGGGAAATTACTTGATTCGGTAAACCCCGTCACGTAAGCGTTGCCAGCCGAATCCACGGCAATGCCTGCGCCCTGCTCGCCGAACGAGCCGCCCAGGAATGTTGAATAGATAAGGGCTGTGCCCGTGCTATTGAGCCTGGTAACAAAAGCATCGCTGTCGAAGCTTCCATTGAGCATAGGCTGGACCACTCCCGCCGTTACGGGAAACCCGGTTGAATTGGTAAATCCGGTTATGTAAGCAGTGCCGGTTGAGTCCACGAAGATGCCCCTCCCCTGATCCTGGGAATTCCCGCCTATATAGGTCGAATAGATCATGGCCGAGCCTGCGGCATTCAGCTTGGTTACGAAAACATCGAACGAATCGGCATAGGTGGTATCGAAGGCATCTTTCGTCGTCGGAAAATTAAATGAAAATGTATTACCCGTTATGTAAGCATTGCCGCTACCGTCTACGACTATGGCGCGACCTTCATCGGTACTGGTTCCGCCAAGAAAGGTTGAGTAATCCAGAACAGGATCAATTACCAGCGGCAGGCTTGTGTCGTAGTCGCCGATTTCAAAACCGACCTTCTGCTTTTTATCTAACGTGTACCGCGCAGCGATAGCGCGCCTGACCCCATCCACTTCTTGATAGACGAACGGCTTATGCTGGCGAATCTCGCCTATGGCCGTGGCCAGCACAAGGTCGCCGCCCGCATCTATGCGAGTTTTCTTCGCGCCTTCCAGTGCGAGCCGGATGTTTTTGTAGTCGGCACCCGCAGCAACGACAAAATCATACTCGACCCCCTTCTGGTTTTCGTAGTAGATCATGTCCACTCCCGGATAGATGTTTCGGTATTGAACGCGGGCATAACTTGGAACATCGGTTCGCCATTGGCTGGCATCTTTGCCGATAAGGTAGTTGGTCTTTCCGGGCAACTCGTCAATGCCCTCAACCTGCGCAGCCGCGTCAGCGCCCTCTAATCTCATCCTCAGCACCGCGCGTCGCCTTTTGGCCGCAGAGCCATTCTCTTTCAAGTCCTTCGCGACCGGCTCGTTCAACACGAGCACGGATTCATTAGCGGTAAGAAAGAGGGCATGATCGCTCCCGCGAGAAAAGAATTTCACTCTGGAATCGGTTTGTCCCCGGTTGGCCTCAAAGCTGATTGGAAGTCTTGCGTAGGCTTCAGCGACCCGGCCCTGTGTCTCAGACCTCGTTGCCGCAACGGGCTCCATTATGTTGTAAGAGGAATCCGTTTTTGATGATGAGTTTGTTGTGGAAGGCTGAGCGAGAATGCTCGTCCAATTCGTTAAGCCGATCAGAGCCAGCATCAAGCTAACCAGTATCTTCAACGAGACGGTATTATTTTGCATTTGATATTCTCCTTTAACCGGGCGAGTTGGCAGGTTGGGCCTCTCGCTTAATTTTTCTAGCGCGTTTACAACCGAGGGCCTGCGCCGAAATCGGTCAATTAGTAGGCGTACCACAGGGCACAGATTTTTATTTTTGAGACCGTTTTTTCAACATTAAAATGCCGAGTTGCTCGTCAGCGGTCTTTCCACGGAGGTGATGATATTAATTCGTGTTGAAACCGGCAGTCAAGCAAAAAGCAATTAATGTAACAGGGGATAAAAAAAACCTACCGAGGCGGGAGTTAAAACTTATAAACGAAAGAGGGTTCAACGTAGAAACTCGGGGGGTGCAAAGAGCGGCAAATTAACCTCCGCGCTCTCTGCGCCCCCGACTTAATTCAAGAGGAAGTGTTCGGCGCAGATTTCCATCCCATCTCTGATGAAACAGATGCGGACATAGACATTCTAGCGCCGAACACTTTTTTAGACTTGCGGTCATACTATTTATGATGGCCTGTGATCACAAGCCATCCCAGTCGCCGACTATCGGCTGGTCGCTCGCCGCTCCAAAATTCGAAATCGTTATGTCGGGCGGCCCCAGCGTGTTCGTGTTCCTCAGAAAGAACGTATTGCTGCTCGGTCGGAACAATCCTACCGTCACCGTCCCGTTCCCGTCCCAGTCTCCGGCTATCCCCATATCTCCTGGCGCGCCGAACGTAAACTGGATGTCAGGCGGGCCTAGCGAGTTCGTGTTGCGCAGGAAGAAGGAATTCGTGCTCGGGCGATATATGCCTATCGTGGTCGTGCCGTTGGCGTCCCAGTCGCCCACTAACGGCAAATCGCCTCCCGGCCCGTTCCCAAATGCGACGATGATTTCCGGCGTGCCTAGCGTGTTGCTGTTGCGCAGGAAAAAGGTCGAGGTGCTCGGACGAAACACTCCGATTGACCACGTCCCGTTGCCGTCCCAGTCGCCCGCTATCGGAATATCGCCTCCCGGCCCGTCGCCAAATCCCGCGAGGATGATGTCGGGGGGGCCAAGCGAGTTTGTGTTGCGCAGGAAAAAGGTCGATGTGCTCGGCCTGTAAAGGCTAACAGTCATAACGCCGTCGCCATCCCAGTCGCCGATTACAGGCTTGTCGCCCGGCGCGCCGAACGCATACTGGATGTCGGGCGGGCCAAACGAGTTTGTGTTTCTCAAGAAGAAGGAATTGCCCGTCGGTCGGAACAACCCTATCGTATCCGTTCCTGTAGAGGCGCTGGCCGTTTGCAAGGCCGCGAGCGCCATCACGATTCCGACTCCTGAATCGCGGTCAACGCCAACAGCTTCGATGTCGAGCGCTGTGCTGGTCAATATTGTGCGAATTTGAGATGTAGTCAATGCGGGCTTGAACTGTTTCAGCAGTGCGGCAACGGCTCCGGCGTGCGGGGCTGCCGCCGACGTGCCAAAGAATGGGTTCAAGCCGGAACCGGGTGGGAGCGTCGTGGCCACGCCATCAGCCGCCGCGATGTCAGGCTTTTGACGAACAGTTCCGCCGTTGGTCGCAAACAACAGATTGCCGGGCGTTATCGCAGTGCCGTTGGCATTGTAAAAGACTCGTCGAGTTCCATCAGAGCTGAAGGTTTCAACCGGATTGACTCCGCCGCCAACGAACGGGCCGCCGCTTGCCGTCGCTGCGTTCACAGCAGCCACGCAAAAGCCATCTGCAGCGCAGGCATGTCCCTTGGTTTGACCGGAAGTGGCAATCACTAATCTCGCGCGGCCCGTGTTCAGGTGCATCGCGCGCGCCGCGCCGCATGAATTTCACGATAGCAATCTTTTCTCCGACGTTGAGCGTGCTGATGGCTTCATAAGGGTCTTGAGTTCCGTTTTGAAAACCATCGGAAGCGCGCAAGATACTTGTCCCTGCGGCATTGAGGACGTACACATCGTAATCATTGTTTGATGCGCCCAGAGGGTCCGCCCACATCATATCAATGCGGCGGGAACTGCCGCCGGAATTGACAGTATTCAATGTCACCCCCGTGGTGAATTGATGCAATCGTCCGAGGTTGTCCAGGCCGCTGATTAGATCAACGCCGGAATCGTTGAAATCGCCTTCCCAGACGCCCGAGGTGCCGTCATTGAAATTGCCTGAATTACCCGCCGACGAAAAATACAACGCGCCATCGGCGGTCACAGTATTTACGGCCTGCGCAATGATGGCGTCTTGAAACGGCGACTCATTAGAATAAAAGACATCATCAATAATGATGCTGCAGCCGTTAGTGCGCAGGGCTTGAATATTAGAGGCAAAGGCGGCTGCCCCGGTAAAGGCAGTCGCAAAATAAAGCTGTGCGCCCGGCGCAAGGTCGTGAACGATTTGCAGCATCGCGCGGCCTTCGTCGGTGCCGCCGCTGCCTAAATCCTGCAAGACTGTAACAGGCGTGATGAAGCCGTTGGGATTGCCGACTCCCGGCAAATCCCCCGTCAACACGTTCGCTGGCGCGGCGGCCTGATTGTTGTAGCTATCCGAAAGCACGCCGATCTTTATTCCATTGCCATTCACACTAAACGTGGTGCGCGCCGACGCCGCCGTGTGAGCCGTGTCTCCTGTCGAGGTGGCCAAGCCGATATTAGTAATCGGCTCCGGACTATCCTGTTGAGTCGTCACAGTCGCGCATCGCTTGTGGGAGTTGCGTGCGCACGCGATTGGCTCGCGCCGAAAACGACTGAGACTGAGCGGCCCGTGCAGCGATTTCGTCCTGGGTCGCGCGCTGTGTCTGCGCTTCAACCGCGCGGATGATGGATTTGATATTTGCCGAACTGGCCAGAAACTCTAACTGCAAGAGCGGTATTCGTGCGCGTATGGAATCGTATTGCTTGAAGGCAAGGATGTCCTCCCCGCCGGAGGCTTTCATTTGCTCAAGCAAGCCATTCGTCACTTTTGCGGTAATATCAACAAGCACTTTGCCCTGGGCATCAAGTTTGACATCGGGTCGTAAGGACGGAGCATTCTTAGCGATTGCTTCCCCCCGATTCACCTTGATGGCCGCCAGCAAATTAGAATCTAATTTCTGCTGTTCGGGCGTGCGCGCCCGCTTTGCTTCTATCAATGATCGTATCTGACTCAAGGCGCTATCGCTGATTTTTTCGCCCTGACCCTGCGCCGCGTCAACGGTTCTTGTTGAGTTGGGCAATAGGTTTAATGTAAAAATAGCCAGAGCGATAAACGAAATCGCCAGTAACATGCGCAACGATTGTTTACTCGCGCGATTCACTTGCGAGTAAGCATTTGATGATTTGATTTTCTTCACTCTCAAAGCAAAACCTCCATTTCAATGCCTAAAGGGTCACAACCAAAAACAATCTGAGCTAAGCACACTGATACTCCACTGGCAGTATGCTTAGAGCAATTGATCGAAAGAGCTTCACGGAATGCTTGTCGAACTGGAAACCTGAGTACGCCGATTGTGTTTTATATTAGTTCTTATATTTCCGCAAGGGTTAAGCGCCTTGCGCTGGCCGCTCCAGATAGCGTTGTAGTGATCAACCACTTCCGCTGCTGGCCCTATCATCTTGATGCCGCCGTCTTGCAAAAGAATTGCGTGCTCGCACAGATGCGTAATCATGCCGAGGTTGTGTGTAACAAACAAAACGGTCCTGCCGCTGCGCGTAACGTCGTCGAGCTTGCCCAGACATTTTTTCTGAAAGCTGGCGTCGCCTACGGCGAGCACTTCGTCAACGATCAGTATTTCAGGGTCGAGGTGCGCGGCAACGGCGAAAGCCAGTCGCACATACATCCCGCTCGAATATCGCTTCACAGCCGTGTCCATGAATTTTTCTATCTCGGCAAAGGCGACTATCTCGTCGAAGCGAGCCTCTATTTCGCGCCGCTTCATGCCGAGCACTGCGCCGTTCAGATAAATGTTCTCTCTGCCGCTCAAATCCGGGTGAAAGCCCGTGCCGACTTCAAGCAGGCTTGCGACGCGCCCGTAAAGCTCGGCCCGCCCGCTTGTCGGCTCGATTATGCGCGACAGTATTGAAAGCAGTGTTGATTTGCCCGCCCCGTTAGGGCCGATGATGCCCAGCACTTCGCCCGGCATCACATCGAAGCTCACATCTTTGAGCGCCCATATCATTTCATCCGTGCCATTGCCGTTGCGGCGCAGTCGTCTTGAGCGGCGATTGAACGGCAGTGACGAGCGAATCGCGCAGCGTGTCATAGCGCACGCCGGGGCGGTCGCCCATGTTGATGCGAAATTGCTTGCTGAGATTTTCGACTTTAATGATAGGTTTCATCAGTGCCCTATATAAACTCTGCGAAATGCCTTTCCATTCGCCGGAACGTGTATGACGCGTACACAATCAACATAACCGTGAACGCCGTCGAATAGCTGAGAGCCAGCCAATGAAACTCTTTGCCGAACAGCGCCGCGCGAAAGCCTTCGATAATGCCGGTCAGCGGGTTGAGGATCATCAGCCATCGCCATTCTTCGGGCACGAGAGTTGAAGGATAAATAACCGGCGAAAGAAACAACCAGACCTGAATCAGAAACGGCAGCACGTATCGCACGTCTCTGTAGCGGACGTTCAAGGCTGCAAGCCACACGGCCACGCCGAGCGCAAACAGGGTCGTGAGCACGACCAGTGGAATGAGCATTAAGTACCCCGGAGTCACAGGGAAGTTGTAATAGATCAGCAATCCTATAAGTAAAAAAGATGCGATTGCGAAATCAATCAGTCCGGCTCCGATTGCCGAAGCCGGGATTATCAATCGCGGAAAGTACACTTTCGTTATTAGATTCGTGTTGCCGATCAGGCTGTTAGCGCCGCTCATCACTGCATTTGAAAAATAGGTCCAAATCAACAGCCCCGTGTAAAAAAATATCGGATAAGGGATGCCTTCGGTCGGCACGCGGGCGAGTTTGCCGAAGAAGTAGGTGAAGATGATCATAGTGACGAGCGGTTGCAGAATCGCCCACGCTGCGCCGAGCACGGTCTGTTTGTAGCGCACTCTGACATCGCGCCATACCAGGAAGTAAAGCAACTCGCGATATGACCACAAGCCGGGGAAATTGATCGGCACCCACGCCCGGCTCGCTTCGATTACAACCAGAGGTTTGCTGGGCAAAGCAGAAGATACATTGCCGGAATGGGCATAGGATTCAGTCATATCGTTAGATGCCAAATGCACTGCTGATTCTGCGTCGCTCACTCTTTCACTTCTAGACAGACTCATTTTGATGAAGAGACTATAAGTTCTCAGCCTTTCTTTGAGATCAAAACTTTAAGGAGCACTTCCTGCAAGTAAGTTTTGGGACAGTGGCTTCTCTGAATGTTTTATCAACTACTCCAGCTAACCTAGCCACAGAATTCGGACTCTGAGTGTAATAGCGATTATCCCGCGTTGTCAACGAGCACTCAAACAACACGATTGAATGATTGAATGATGAATTAAGAAGCTCTCCCCCGATCATCTAAATTCATCATTTCATAGTTCATCGGTTCACTTATCGCCCGGCGCATTGTCGCTCAAGGCTGACGAGCGTTTCGCTAATAGCTCTTTGCTCGAAAGTGTTCGGGGTGGCTGCCTTTGCCCTCGCAAGGTAAGGGCCAGCTTTTCTGCATTCGCTCTCGTTGGGATCGAGCGTAAGCATCTGTTGCAGATGGCTCAAAGCCTCGTCGTACTTTTTCGCTTCGATCAGCAGCAATACAAGCCGCGCTCGTAAATCATAATCTTCCGAAACAGCGACGAGCGATTGTTTGAGCGCGACCTCTTCTTTTACGCGGTCTTGATCATGATAAAGGTTGGCCAGCGCTTCGTGCGCGCTGGCGTTCGGCGGATAGATTGATATGGCTTGCTGCAATAGCCGCTCTGTTTCCGGCTTGTCGCCTTCTTCCCACTTCGCTGCGGCAAGGACGGTCGTGAACTGCGATTTCAACAGAGACGGGTTGCGCAGAATGTATGACCGGGTTTCCGCATCGGTCAAAGCAAGACCCTGCTTGATCAACTCCTCGGCCTCGGCGGTTCTTTTCTCGGTGACATAGAGCCGCGCGAGCGACAAATAAGCAGGCTCAAAACTCGGATCGCTTGCGAGCGATTCTTTCAAAAGCGTTTCGGCTAGGCGAGGGGCTCGCCTTATGTTCAGGCCGCCGAGATTATAGGAGGCGCGAGGCGATTCGGGCACTGCTTTATAATTAGCCTGCCACACTGAAAGTTCATCCTTCCAATCGCGATTGCGAATCACGGTCATCACCGCCAGCGCAATAATGAAAACAGTGACCGCCCCGTAAGCGATCTGTCTGGCTTGTCCGGCTTTGGTGGCGAACTCTCTGACAAGCAACGCGACGAACAGGCCGAAGCTCATAATCGGAAGATAAAGATAATGGTCTGCGAGTAATTCGTGATGAGGAATGATTTGACTGACGGGAAGCAACATCGCGAAGTAAGAGAGTATGGCGAACGCAATCAAACGGTTTCGCTTGAGCATGCCGAAGCCAGCGACAACCGTTGCGCCGACCACAACGAGCGACACGAGCACTCGCAAGTCAAAGATCGACGTAGAGACGGCGAAGGCTCCGAAGTATTGCGCGATTGGAGTCGGATAGATGAGTTGCTTCAAATACCATGCGTGAACTTTGATTACGGTAAGCAGAGTGGCAAACAAACTGTCGCCCCAATAATGTAATCCTTCTCTGCCTGCGCGCCCGCTGGCGTACCGGACAAAGAGCATGTACCAGGTGAAAGCTATCGCCGCAACCGTAAGCGCGATGTATAACCACCTGTCCCGGTTGAAAGCTTTTCGCGCGGCCCCGAAAGATCGCTTTGTCCAGTGCCCCTCTTCTTCCGGCCAAAACTCGCAAAAGTTCCAGACGAATATTACAAGCGGCAAGCTCACAGCCATCTCTTTCGACATCAATCCGAGCGCCCACAAAACCAGAAACAGCGCGAAATATAGGCGCGACTTGCTGTTGCGATAAGTCAGGTAACTGTGAAAGGCCGCGAGGTAGAAGAGCGTGAAAAGCACGTCGCGGCGGCCTGAGATGTATGCGACCGCATCCGTTTGAATCGGGTGAACGGCAAATATCAACGCCGTGAGCGCAGGGACTATCGAGCCTATGGTGAATCGTCGAATCAGGAAGAATACAAGAACGGTGTTCGCGGCGTGAATCAGCACATTTGTCAGGTGGAAGCCGAAGGGATTCGCGCCCCACACGGCGAAGTCCAGAATATAAGATAAGTTTCTGACCGGCCTGTACGAATCAACCAACATTTCGAGCAGGTGAGAAAAGCTGCGCGGGCGGCTATAGATCAACACCAGATATTGATCGTCGAATACGAAGTCGTTTCCCAGGCTGTTTGCGTAACAGATGAAGACAACGATTGCCAGCGCTGCGGCTGTCAGATAAAGCAATCCGTTATCAGCATGCCGCGCCGTTTTCTGTTTTCGCCGGGCGGGCGCAGCCTTTTTATTTTTACGCGTGGCGCTGATGGTTTTCATGTCAAGGCAAAGAGTACGTCAGATCGGCTAAATTATATTTATAGTAATTGATATTTTTGTTTGCGTCCTACTTTCACTGAATCAGGTTAGCAAGCTTTCAAAAACTTTTGAAGTCTTACCACGTGACCGGGGCCATTCAGTTTTCGGATTCAGAGGTTTAAAATCGGAAAACTGTTCACCGCAGAGACGCAGAGGGCGCAGAGGAGGCGCAGAGTAATAATAGTTTTTCTCTGCGTAATCTCTGTGTCCTCTGCGTCTCTGCGGTGAATTGACATCAAATTCCGAGAAACTGAATGGCCCTGCTTTTAATCGCAAAAGGGCTATAGTATAAATGCGGTAAGGAGCGTAGATGAGAGAGTCCAATTGGCAGGTGGCTTCATTCGGAACATTCGATGTTGAGAACTATGGGGATTTGCTTTTTCTGCTAATCGCTGAGGCGGAGTTGTCCGAACGACTGGGTTCGGTGAAACTTCATCGATTCTCCTACAACGCTAAAGAGCCGCCCGAAGACACTTCGCCGCTGCACCCTTACAATGACACTGGCCGGGAAATTGAAACCCGCCGAGATATGAGTTTGTGGGCACGCTTTCGGCGGCGATTCGCGCTGTAAAAGCAATATACCCCGGCTGTAAACGACCTTGTGGAAATTACATTTGTAATAAACCTAGCATCGCTATATCTTATTGCACTCGCAAACGGACGATTATGAGCAGTAGTAAAAACATAGACTTAAGCCCTACAGCGATCTCCGTTGTAGTGCCTCTGTGCAATGAGCGCCCCGCGCTCGAAGAACTTTATACACGGCTGGCGGCGGTGCTTACCGAAATCGCGGACGAGTATGAAATAATCTTTGTAGACGATGGAAGCACGGACGGATCAATAGAGAAGCTCAAAGAGTTTCGCGCGATCAACTCGGCAGTCAGGTATGTTCGCTTCCGCAGGAATTTCGGCAAGTCGGCTGCGCTGGCGGCAGGCTTTCGCAACTCACGCTATCCGATAATCGCCACTATGGACGCAGACCTGCAGGACATGCCCGAGCAACTGTCTTTGCTTGTTGACAAGCTGAAAGAAGGATGTGACCTGGTTTCTGGCTGGCGACACAACCGTCACGATAAATTGTCGAAGCGAATAGGCTCGAAGATTTACAATCGCACAACGTCTTTCCTGACAGGCGTAAGGCTGCACGACATCAACTGCGGGCTGAAGTGTTATCGCAGAGAGGTGCTGGATGAAGTGTTGATCTACGGCGAGCGGCATCGCTACATACCTGTGCTGGCAAGCTATCGCGGATTTAGGTTGGGCGAAGTAAAAATAGAGCACGCGGAGCGGGAGTACGGCCATTCTCATTACGGATTGGAAAGAGTATTTGGCGGCGTATTCAGTCTTCTCACAGTCATTCTCCTGACGCGTTATACGAATCGCCCGCTCCATTTTTTTGGTTTTCTGGGAGCATTTCTAGGGCTTGTGGGAACAGTCATTGACGCATACCTGATCGCAGGCCGCGTATTATTCAATCATTGGTTGACCAACCGGCCTTTGCTCATCATCGGGACGCTGCTTGTGATCGTCGGCGTTCAATTCATTCTTTTCGGGTTGCTCGCAGAGATGATCGCTTTTTCCTACCGGCGCGAAAGCGATTACTCGGTTGTTGAAACAAGCGAGGAAACGAAAGACATGATTTCCGATGAGGTTGGCCGTCGCATGGAAGCGAAGCGGAAGGACGCTGGCCGATGAAGGTCGCAATAATCGGGCCTGCATATCCGCTCAGGGGCGGCATAGCTCATCACGTATACTGGCTGCGACAAGAATTGATTTCGCGCGGCCACACAGTTCTTGTTATTTCGTTTCGCAAACTTTACCCCTCGCTGCTGTTTCCCGGCACGACAGAGACGGACACAAGCAAGCTGAAGCTGGACGCAGACGCGCGCGCAGTGCTCGCGCCGCTCAGCCCCGCGACCTGGCGCAAAGCAATCAAGGCAGTGAAAGCATTCGCGCCTGATTCGGTCGTGTTTCAGTGGTGGCAACCGTTTTTCGGTCTTCTGGTCGGCACGCTCGCCCGAAGCTTTAACAGAGCAGGCATTAAATGCGTGATCGAATGTCACAATGTTCTTCCTCACGAATCCAGCCCCGTAGACCGCGCGCTGCTGAAGTTTGCTTTCTCGCCCGTAGATAGTTTCATCACTCACTCGAAGAAAGACCGCGAGCTTCTGGCCACGCTCGTGCCTGAAAGAGAAATCCGCGTTTCGCCTCTGCCCATACTGGATGAGTTTTCTAGCGCGAGTCGCAGCACTCGCGACGGGCGAACGATTCTATTTTTCGGGAAGGTGCGAAAGTACAAAGGGCTTCACGTGTTGCTGGAAGCGATGCCGCGAGTGCTTTCCGAAATCGAATGCGAGCTTATAATCGCAGGCGAGTTTTATGATTCCATGGACAAGTACCGGCGACTGATCCGCGAGCTTGGAATAGAAAACAGTGTGCGAATCATAAATCGCTACGTGCCGAATGAAGAGGTGTCCGGCTTTTTCGAGCGAGCCGATGTGTTAGTGCTGCCTTATGTGAGCGCGAGTCAAAGCGGAGTTGCGCGCATCGCCTTCTCGAACGCATTGCCGGTCATCGTATCTGATGCGGGCGGGCTGTCGGATGCGGTGATTGAAAATGTGAACGGCCTCGTGTTCCCTGCCAGAGATTCAAACGCGCTGGCAGAGCGTATAGTGAATTATTTCACGAACGACCTGGGGCCGGTCTTTGCTCAGAACATGCGCGCTCGTTCGGGAACTGATTCGGGTTGCGCTATCGTCGAAGCCATCGAAGAAGCAATGTCTGAAAAAAGAAAATTCACCGCAGAGGACGAGGAAGAAATGATGAAGTATGAACGATGAATGATGAACTGATAGAGAGACTCTTAATTCATCATTCATAATTCCTCATTCATCGTTTCTTCCTCGTCCTCTGCGGTGAACTCTTCATGGCTTCTGATTCTCAAGCTCGCAGGCGCGTCTGAATGCGATGAGCCGCTCGGTTAATTCTTCGCGCCGCGCATGTCCTCGAAGCAAAAACCGTTTAAGGATCAATGCCGTTTTCATTGCAAACTTGTAAAGCGAAACGGATGCGCGGCCTCTGTGTTTGGCGAGAAAAAGCATCTGGCTCGAATAAAGCTGACACAACATCTCAAGCCTGCGATTCGCGCTCGATTGCGCGCCGTGATGAATAGCCGTGCCTCGACCGGTAAAGCAGATTGACCATCCGTGATTCTTCAATCTCATGCAGAGGTCTTCGTCTTCTGAATACATGAAAAACCGTTCGTCGAACTGACCGATTTCATCAAGCGCATTGCGCCTAACAATCAAGCAGGCGGCCTCCAACCAATCAACCGAGCAGTCCGTCAAGTTTGCGTCCAGCCGCAAGCGATGCGTCCTTGAAAAATAACGCGAGCGAAACAATTTCGTGATGCTCAAAAGCTCAAACACTTGATTGAACGGCGTGAGGAAGTTTCTGGCGCTGACCACCTTTTCGCCTTGAGCATTGGTAAGGCGGCAACCTGCTGCCCCGCAACGACTGTTCGAGTTTACGAAATCAAACATCGCCGAGAAAGCTTCTGGCGCGAGGCGCGCATCGCTGTTCAGCAGCAGGATGAACGGCGCGCTTGTCTGCCTGATGGCTTGATTGCAGGCTGCGCCGAAACCGAGATTTGTCGAGTTGCGAACGATCACGGCTTGAGGGCAAGCCTCGCGCGCGGCTTCACAACTTCCGTCGTCCGATGCGTTGTCAACGACGACGAGTTCGATACTCGCGCTTCCGGTGCTCTCGATAACTGAGGCGAGGCAGGAAAGCAAAAGCGATCTGGTGTTGTAACTGACAACGACTATGGCAACTTGAGGGCGCGCGCTCATCGCGGGAGAACATATTGAACCGAAGCGCCCGTGTCAATCTTGCCTGCGACGAGGCGATGCGGTTATACCTTTGACCTGCGATATGTCGTCAAGCAATAAGATCATCGAGAAGCCCGACCCGATGGTGTCGGTCATCGTGCCCTGCTACAACTCGGCGCGCACGATTCAGGAGTGTCTGAACGCGATACTTAACCAGCGCACTTCTTTTTCATTTGATGTGACTGTTGTTGACAGTTCGTCGGACGAAACGCCAAAAATCGTGGAGCGCGAGTTCCCTGCGGTACGGCTAATTCACCTGGACAAGCGCACGTTCGCCGGAGCCGCGCGAAACGTGGGCGTGCGCGCGACGAAAAGCGAGTATTGTTTGATGATTGATTCGGATTGTGTGGCGCACCCCGATTTGATCGAGCGAACAATCAAGCGGCACCTTGAAGGAGAGTACGCGGCTGTCGGAGGTTCGCTCGGCAACGGCACGCCGAAAAGTTTGAGCGGGCTGATTTCCTACTTGATCGAGTTCAAAGAGTTCATGCCGACTGCGAATTTCAGATTGGAAACGAGCGTGCCTACGGCAAACATCGCTTACCGCCGCGAAGCGTTGGAGCGACACGGTTGCTTTGATGAAAGTATGTGGCTTGCCGAAGACATCATGCTCAACTGGAAGATGCACGCGGCGGGCGAGCGAATTCTTTTTGACCCCGAGATAAAAGTGACGCATTTGAATCGCACAGGCTGGCGCGAAGTGCTGACCTATCAGGTCGGGCTCGGGCAGATGTCTGCGGTGGCGCGGCGGCGCGGCGGGCTGCCGGGAAAGATTCTGCTCAAATATCCTGTGCTTGTGACGTTGATGCCGTTTGCGAGAACACTGAGAGCGGCTCAATGGTTATTGAAGTACGACAGGAAAATGTTTTTGTTATTTCTGTTGATCTGGCCGTTGTACCTGCTGGCGGCAACATTCTGGTCATTCGGTTTTCTTGAAGAATGCTTGAGGGTGGATAGGGCAACTGATATATAAAAACAAGCCCATAGAGGATGTCAGTATCATCTGACCAGCCTTCCATTGCCGGAGAATTCAGAGAGTTAAAAATCCCGCTTTCGGGAGGCCACCGATCTTAGCAGATTCCTAACATTTTCACGGTCCAGTATTCGGGAAGCAGGTCATTAAACGATGCCACCTTTTAATAGTATTCGATTAAGATGGCCGTTGTCTTCTGCTTCGAATCTAACGCGCATTCGGCGGCACAGATGCAGCGTTGCCGTTAATGAAACGATCGAACCAGTAGACCTGCCAATTCAAACTTTCAACCAGGTGCTTAGGCTCACCTGTGCGTGTGAGGTTATGATTTTCGCGCGGGAAGAGCACCAACTCCGTCGTCACGCCGTAATGCTTCAGCGCGCGAAACCACTGCTCGCCTTGCTCAAGCGGCACGCGAAAATCATTGTCTGAATGAAGAATCAAGGTTGGCGTCTTAACGTTACGGGCATACTTGAGCGGCGAGCGCTCCCAGTACATGTCAAACTTCTCAAACAGGTCTCCTTGAAAATCTCGCTTATGACCGTAAGCCCCGTCGCGTGTGCCTTCGTCGCTGATAAAGTTGACGACGCTGCGCAGCGTCACAGCGGCTTTGAACATATTCGTATGGCCGACGATCCAGTTTGTCATAAAACCGCCATAGCTGCCGCCGGTCACGCCTAAACGATCTCGATCAATCCACGGGTACTTTTTCAACGCGGCTTCAACGCCGCTCATCACGTCCGCGTAATCCTTGCCGCCCCACTCGCCAATGATGCCGTTTTCAAACTTTTCGCCATAGCCGGTCGAGCCTCGCGGGTTGGTGTAAAAGACCGCCCACCCGCGCGCCGCGTAGACTTGAAATTCGTGAAACCAATCAACGCCATACATCCCGGCTGGGCCGCCATGAATGTTGAGAATCATCGGGTACTTCTTGCCTTCCTGCCAGCCGATGGGCTTTACCAAAAATCCATCAATGTCCCAGCCATCGGCGCTCTTGTAAATCATGCGCTCGACATCGGCAAGCGCAAGCTTCTGCCACAACATGTCGTTCAGGCGAGTCAGCCGGTGCTCATTGCTGCTGCTCGTGTCTGCGATGTACAGATCATCTATGAGTTTGAAGTCGTTGACAGTGTAGATCATCTTCCCGACCTTCTCATTGATGTCAACGTTGCGCACGGCACGCGCACCTGTGGTGACTTGTTTCGTCTCTTTTGCGGCAACGTTCACCTTGAAAAGATGGTACTCGCCTTTGACGCCGGTCTCGAAATAAAGCCCCCGACCATCTTCTGCCCATTCGAGTTGCGAGGGAATCAAATCGAGGTCTTTTGCCGCAAGCTGAGAAGGCGCGCCACCTGTCGTCGTCGCGAGCCATATCTTGGGGTGATTCGTCTCTTTAATCCGGCCAATGAAGGCGATGGTTTTCCCATCGGGCGACCAGCGCGGATTCGTGTCGCCTTCTTCGTGGTCGGAAATCTTCACTATCTGGCCGCCATCTGCCGGGATGACCCAGACATCGCTGTTACGGTCGCCCTCAAGTTCTTTGCCGGTGCGGTTCGACGTAAAAGCGATGCGCGTGCCATCGGGCGACCATTGCGGGTCGCTGTCGTTCCAATCATCGCCTGAAGTGATTTGCTTTTCCGCACCGGTCTTGGCGCTTACGATCCAGATATGGCTGCGGCGATCATCAAACCAGCCGCTGTCATTGAACTTGTAAGAGATGTGCTTGTAGTGGCGCACATCGCTCGCAGCAGCGCTATCTTGCCGGCTGTCGCTCGGCCCCAGCCGACTCACGCAAGCGAACCGGGTCCCATCAGGCGACCAGATGAAACTGTTCGCCCCGTTTTTGAAATTAGTAACGCGGCGCGCTTCACCTCCCTTCATTGAAAGAATATAAACTTGCGGGCGCGCATCATTTGCAGCGCCTTCCGAAGATGAGCGTGAGGCGGCGCTGTCTGCTGTTGGGCGTGAGGAGATGAACGCGAGTTGCTCGCCGTCAGGACTCCATCGAGGTGAGCTTGAGTTTTGCGGGCTGGTCGTGAATTGCCATGGCGCGCGCGCGCCATCGGTCGCCACCATCCATATCGAGGAATGGCGGCGATTCTGTTTTCGGTCAACGGTCGTAACGACATAGGCAGCGAGCTTGCCATCAGGCGATAGGCGCGGGTCGCTGAGGAAGACGAACGAGAAATAATCTTCAGGCGTGATGCCGCGCTTGCCGTTGTTTTCCTGAGCAAAGAACGGCGATGACAGAGAGATGACGAGTAACAACGAAAGTGCGAGTGCTGGTGTAGTGATTTTTTTCATTTGAACAACTCCCGGTTGAGGGCAGGTCGTGGCGAGCGGAGCCAACGCTTGACGCCCTCCTCCCCTCGACGCACACTATTTGGCTGGTAGTCGTGAAACTGGCTCCTGTCGCGCATTTCAAGTTTTTGAACGTATCACAATATCTCGCCTGTTTAGAATCGGGGTCTTGATCTCTTCAGGTCTGCGGTGAGTTCTAAAGACCCAACTCTATTTTCGAATGCTAAATTGATCAGGTATTGCCAAAAACTATTGTGCTGTTGAAAGATCAGGCTATCAAGCGTTTTTATGGCATTCTAAGCTCGACTCCTATGAAAATATCCTTGGGCTTCGGATAAAGCGGTTGATAAACAGGGCAACACAGTTGACTTTCTTTTAAGCGAGCACAGGGATATTGTAGAGGCAAGGGGCACCAGATAAAGATCACTGTTGATGGTTATGCAGCTACGCATACTGCGATTGGTGAGTTGAAAAAATCTAATATTCCAGCTATCAATGTTCTGGTTCGACTGAGTAAGTACTTGAATAATCTGATCGAGCAAGATCATAGACGAGTGAAGCAGCGGATTCATACGATGCTTGGATTCAAGAGATTTGGGAATGTGGAGATCACGATAAGCGGGATTGAGTTAGCACATAAGATCAGGAAGAAGCAGTTCGATACTTCGACTGTAGAGCAAGAGCGCATCAGCGATGGGAAGCAGTGCTGGCTGCATAGGATTGAGCATGACATCGTAATAGACTACTCCTTTTTGCTGTTTGCACCGCAATCATAATGTGAGCCTTACAATGTTTAAATACTTGCAGCATGTGAGACCTATCTATGTTAGGTGCACTTGGGAGATTCGGGTTGTATCAACCATCGTGGCGTGCTTATGCGTGCTTGCGGCAACGAGTACTCTCGCAAGTTTGTTCTCTTTACGCGTCTGCGCACAGCAGACTACAGGATCGACCCCGGTCGTGGTCCAACCTGGCGCGCCAGGGAAACCGACGCGGACTCTTCCCCCGACGACGAGGGCTACACTGCCGCCAGCCTCCCCATCAGATGTGCAGTTCATGCAAGGTATGATTATGCATCATGCTCAGGCGGTTGAGATGACTGCGCTGATCGAATCGCATACCGAGAACAAGGACATGAGGTCGCTAGGTGCGCGAATCAGCAGGTCGCAGTCGGACGAGATAAAGTTCATGAAACGGTGGCTGGCTTCCCGCGGACAACCAGTTTCACAGGCAGTGCCTGACATACCATATGCATATGTCGCACGGGTCGATGATGCTTATGCCTGGGATGCTTACTGCAGAGCAGATGGAGGCACTCAGGAAAGCAAGAGGCGAAGAGTTCGACCGTCTGTTTCTGACAGGAATGATTCAGCACCACGGCGGCGCTTTGACCATGGTGAAAGATTTGTTCGACACTGCAGGTGCAGGACAGGACGCTGAATTGTTCAACTTCGCAACCGATGTAGACAGCGGCCAGCGCGCCGAAATCCGGATCATGCAAAGCATGCTGGAGAAAAAATCTTGAGAGGATAAATGATGAATCGAGTACATACCATGCCTTTCCGTTTACTCGTAGCCTCCCTTCTTTTGTGGTCGTGTTTTGCCGGCCAGATGCAGGCGCAAACGCCTCCGTCTCAGGAGTCAGCGAAGCCGGCAGAAACCAAACCCGACAAGAAAGCAGAAGAGGATCCGTTTGCGCCTGAGCCAGCGCCGCCGCTCCCCGCCGGAATGACCGGCTCAGATGTCAACGACCCGCGAGCCAAACTGACGCCGGGAGTGTACGACGCAGGCGAAGCAGCGAAGGGAATGAAGCACCTTCAGCTCTTCAAGAAACCTGATGCGTTTCAACTCGGCTCGGCTGATCCTGATAATGCGAAAGTGCAGAAGACCTTAGGTATGCTCGGTGCCGACACCTCAAAGATGCCTAAGCCGATGCAATTAGTTGTCGCTCAACTGGCGTTTGCAAACTCGGACCTTGCGTTCCAGGGACACTATCTGTTTCAGGGTAATTTTTATGGCGTCAATATCTATGACATCTCCAATCCCGCTAAGACCAGGTTGTTAACAACGATGATTTGCCCGGGTGGACAAGGGGACGTGTCGGTCTACAAGAACTTAATGTTCATGTCGGTCGAGCAGCCAAATGGCCGCCTCGATTGTGGCACGCAGGCATTTCCACCAGCGCCTCTGCCGCCCCCCGGCGAAGAGAAAAAGCCGCCTCCACCCGCGCCGCAAAAAGATCGGTTCCGCGGCGTAAGGATTTTCGACATATCCGACATCAGAAATCCCAGGCAGGTAGCGGCGGTTCAAACTTGCCGCGGCTCGCACACGCATACGCTTGTCGTCGATCCGAAGGATAAGAACAACGTCTACATCTACGTATCCGGCACTTCGTTCGTGCGTCAAAGTGAAGAGTTGGCCGGGTGCTCGGGTGAAGCACCGGATAAAGACCCGAACACGTCGCTGTTTCGCATCGATGTGATCAAAGTGCCGCTGGCTGCGCCGCAGGATTCCAAGGTTGTAAACAGTCCTCGTGTGTTCATCGATCCTCGCACGAACGCACTCAACGGCTTGAACAACGGAGGCACTCACGGCAAGGACGGACCCGAGAAGCCTACCGACAGCGACCAGTGCCACGATATCACCGTCTACTCGGCGATAGGGCTGGCCGCAGGCGCCTGCTCAGGAAATGGAATCGTGCTGGACATAAGAGACCCCGTGAATCCGAAGCGTCTGGACGCGGTAAACGATCCGAACTACTCGTATTGGCACTCGGCTTCGTTTTCGAACGATGGGAAGAAGATCGTGTTCACCGATGAGTGGGGAGGCGGACTGGGCGCGCGTTGCCGTCCTAATGATCCGAACAAATGGGGCGCCAATGCGCTGTTTCACTTGAAGGATAACAAGCTGAGCTTCGCGAGCTACTACAAGTTGCCGGCGGCGCAGGGAGACACCGAGAACTGTGTAGCGCACAACGGTTCGCTGATTCCAGTGCCCGGTCGCGACATAGAGGTGCAGGCCTGGTATCAGGGTGGCATCTCTGTTATGGACTTTACCGACGCGGAGCATCCGGTTGAGATTGCCTATTTCGATCGCGGGCCAATCGATCCGCGCATGCTCATACTGGGCGGCGACTGGTCCGCTTACTGGTACAACGGCCACATCTATGCTTCAGAGATCGCCCGCGGGCTGGACGTTTTTGAACTGAGCCCAACCGAGTTTCTGACTCAGAATGAAATCGATGCCGCGAAAACGGTGCGAGTGGCTGAGCTCAATGTGCAGAACCAGCAAAGGATTGAGTGGCCGGCTCAGTTGGTAGTAGCCAAGGCTTATCTGGATCAGTTGGAGCGATCGCAGGCTCTGCCGGCAGACCAAATCGCTGCCGTGCGGAAGGAGATTCAAAGCGCGGAGAGTTCACATCTGAATCGAACACAGCTCGCAAAACTTCAGAGCTTCGCGCAGTCGCTGAAAGAAAGCGCCCGAATGACCAAGAATGCAGTAGACTCGAAGCGATTACTGGCCCTGGCGGAAATCCTACAGCGACCCGCAAAGTGAGCCGCGGGCAGAATACGCCGCATCAGGATGACTTCGTGTTGTTGTTCGTGTTCGGAGTCATCCTTAGTAAACTAATCTATCGCGACCTCCGAGATATGATGGCTGAACGTGGCATCGATCTCGCTCATACGACCATCCTGAGATGGGTATTGCGCTATGTCCCTGAGTTCGAAAAGAAACGGCACCGTAGATTGAGCACGACATCGCAGGGGCTTGCTCTCTTTTTTTAGAGCGGATTTCTTTTGAATGTACGGTAATGCAATAGGATTCACCGCAGAGACGCAGAGGACGCAGAAGATAATGATGAAGTATGAACGATGAATGATGAACTGATAGAGAGATTCTTAATTCATCATTCATCATTCCGCATTCATCGTTTCTTCCTCGTCCTCTGCGTCTCTGCGGTGAACCGTACATCCATTTGCAAACCGCTCTAATTTGCACCGCAATTCTTTGGCTTCGGTTTGCCTCCTCTTTTACCATTCTCCTTGCCTCTGCCAGTCTTCGCTCATATTCACTTGCTGCCCGCCATCATCTGCAAAATTCATCCATTGTGATTCGCCACCCTCAACCGCCGCGAGCCCGGAGCTGTGCTGCTTATCTTTTGCCCGATCCTTGTCCATTCCCCGTTCCGCGCTACTTAAGGATGCTGGTGTCTGAGTATTCATCTACTAAAAGTTGTACCTTAATTTCCACCGAGGGGTTGATGACACCTTAATAGCTTTTTGGTAGCATTGCCGACGAATCGTAACCCCAAAGGAGGCGTCCATGAAGGCACTACAAAAAGCAATCAAGCAGATGGCAAGACCGGCATTAGCATTAATTCTCTTACTCGCATTATCCGTTCTGCCGTATCATAGCGTAGGCGCTGAATCTGCCCCGCAGGATTCCTTGATCAAACCACTCTACCCATCACAGGGTCGTGGCGCGGGTAGTAAGCTGCTACGAAGCGCGAAGGATAAGGCGGACAAAAGGCTGAATGAGGTGATGGGCGACCTGCCATTGCACTTCGAATCAAATCGGGGACAATTCGACCCGGAGGTTAAGTTCATATCGCGCGCGGCCAAATATAGTGTCGCTTTATCAGCGTCAGGGACGACTATCAGATTACACCCTTTGCGGTCTTCGGACCCGCGAGCAATGCCTGAAGGAACAAAGGTTGAAGCTATTGCCGGGGGTATTCAGCCCGACCAGGCTGAACGGGGTTCGCAGTTACGAATGCGATTGGTGGGAGCAAACCCGGCGGCTCAGTTAGCAGGCAAGGAAGAATTGCCAGCCAGAACTAATTACCTGCTTAGCGCCTCGCACGACCGATGGCACACAGGCATAACAAACTATGCTAAAGTGGAGCAAAAGCAGGTGTACCCAGGAGTTGATCTGGTCTTTTACGGCAATCAACAACAGCTCGAATACGATTTCGTAGTAGCGCCCAGGGCCAGGCCCGCGAATATAGTGATGGCGTTCGACGGCGCGAATCGGATGCATTTAGATAGTAATGGCGATCTGGTCATTAATACGCCATCGGGCGAGGTCCGTCAGAAGAGGCCGTTTGCCTATCAGGAGATTAACGGGACGAGGGTTGAAAGAGCCGCGCGCTATGTGTTCAAAGGCAAACACCGAGTCGGCCTGCAACTCGGGCCTTACGACCGCAATCGAAAGCTCGTCATTGATCCCATCCTTGATTATTCGAGTTTCCTTGGGTTCCAAGGGGGGGGCTGGCTGACATTGGTATAGACGCCGCCGGCAATATGTACATCGCCGGAACTATAAGCGTTGATAACTTGCCGGTCACGCCGGGCGCATTCGCCGCTGTGAGAAAAAGCCCGGAACCTTACCCGAACTTCGACGCTGAAGAAGTGTTTGTGCTGAAGCTGAACCATGAAGGCAATCGGGTTATCTATGCCACGTATATTGGCGGCATTAAAAGTGACCATGTGAAAGGCATGGCCGTGGACGGCCAGGGTAATGTTTATGTTACAGGTTGGACAAGGTCGGTTGATTTTCCGACGACGCCGGGGGCGTTCAAAACAATCTTAGGCAGTTCTTGCTTAGGCACGACTAATGGTTCCTGCTACGACGCATTCCTCACAAAGTTAAACCCTTCAGGCTCGGGCTCTCGTCTACTCGACCTTCATCGGCGGCAACAATGTTGACATCCCGGAGGATATCGCTGTTGATTCCTCGCTGAACGCTTACGTTATGGGGACCACATACTCTGAGGATTTTCCGGCGACGCCGGGGGCCTTGCAGACTTCATTTCAGGGCGGTCAGGATATGTTCATCACAAAGATGAACCCGCAAGGGAGCGCTCCCATCTATTCGACGTACCTCGGAGGCAGCAGCATAGAGAGCACTGCCGGATTAACGGGGAGGGCAGGAATAGCGGTTGATTCGGGCGGGAATGCTTATGTGGTAGGAAGCACCCTGTCTTCCGATTTTCCTACAACGCCGGGAGCGTTCCAAACAAACCTTAAAGGCGGCGGCGGCGGTTTCGTTTCAAAGCTGAATTCGAGCGGCACCGCGCTAATCTATTCCACGTACCTCGGCGATGGCGGATGCTCCGCTGTTGCCGTTGATTCGGAGGGCAATGCCCACGTTACAGGAGTAACCACTTCACTCGATTTTCCTGTAAAGAACGCCTTCCAAGACTCAAACTCCATAAGCCCATTTATCAAGAGCGATTCAAAGGGCAGCCGTTGGACTACGGTCAAACACCCCCCGGTAACACCAGAGGGATCAGACCCACTAATCAGGTCTATTGCATTCGCGCCGGACGACGCGAATGTAATCTACGTGGGCACACCCAAGGGAATCTTCAAGAGCACGGATGGCGGCGAAAGCTGGGGCGCGTCTGGTCTTGGCGAGCACCGCATCCGCCGTATTACGGTTGATGAGCGGAACCCGAATACGCTTTATGTCGGAACGCTACAGTTAGTGATCCCTCAGCTTAGAAGCTCGATCTTCAAGAGCACCGATGGAGGGCAGACATGGAGCAAGATTCTGGACGCCCCGGCAATCTCGGACATCGTAATAAACCCCCAGGACTCCTCAGTGATTTACGCCTCTTGTTCTGAAAAAGGAAGTGGTAGTGAAGGGGAAGGCGTCTTTAAGAGCACAGACGAGGGCAAGACATGGTTCAACGCAAGGGCCGGGGGCAATGTGAGTGAAAGGCTTATCTATGATCTGGCTGTTGATCCCGACCGCCCCTCCACGCTCTATGCCGCCAGCGCGGGAGGTGTCTTTAAAACTACAGATGGCGGAGCAAGCTGGAAGAAGACGCCGCTCGGAGATAGGATTTACCTTGCCGTAGAACTTGACCCGTCTAACTCGGCCACGGTATACGCCAGCGCGGATGAGCAAGAAGACGAAACCGGCATTTCAGTTATAGACCCTGATAAGCGGACGAACCCGAGGCGGCGAATTACGTCGCAGTCTACGGGCGAAAGTGGCCGCCTGTTCAAGAGCCTGGACGGCGGAGATAACTGGCAAAACATAAGCACGGGGATCGGTCGTGACGTCTTTGTTAATCACTTCATAATTGATCGGCGAGCAACGTCTACGATCTATGCCGTAGCGAACTACGGCGAGGGCCTCTACAAAACGACAAACGGCGGGCAGAATTGGACTAAGATTGATAACTTCGCCGGATCTCTTTTCGTCGCCGCCGTTGACCCGCAAAAATCTACCCTTTACGCAGGGGTATGGGGATTCAGCATGGACGCTTTCGTGACGAAATTGAATGCCACGGGCACGGATGTGGTTTATTCTACTTATCTGGGCGGCACACTGACGGATATGGGGGAAGCTATAGCTGTTGATTCAGAGGGGAACGCCTTCGTGGCCGGAGAGACCGAGTCCAAAGACTTCCGCATCACGGCCAACGCCTTTGATAAGCAGCATGTCGGACTCGAAAGAATACTCTATTACGACGCGTTCGTGGTTAAATTGAGCAAGGCGGGCGAGTTACTCTTCTCCAGCTATTTTGGGGGAGACAGCGTAGAGTATCCGGGCGGAATTGTCCTCGACGCCGACGGAACGGCATACATCGCAGGGTTCAGCTTGTCTAAGAATCTCCCCTTGCAGAATCCGTTGCAGTCCTCCCCTGTGGGCAACGACGGAGGCATATTCGTGGCCAAGCTGCGCATCCCGACCGCCTCGCGGACGCCGGTAATTACGAAGGTGTCGCTCAGCGGCAAGATGCTGATCGTCGAAGGTCTGAACTTCGAAAGCGGATCAGTGATTATCGTTGACGGCAAACAACAGCAGACCTTAAACGACCCGGCGAGCGCAACCAGTAAGCTGATGAGCAAGAAAGCTGGCAAGAAGATTAAGAAGATGCCTGAGGCCATGGTGCAGGTTGTAAACCCGGACGGGGGTATGTCTTCGGACTACACTTTCAGACAGCCTTAACCGGAGCACGCCCTCTTCGACGCAGCCCGGAGGATTGAAGATGACTACGGCCATCTTCAATCCTCTGATCACTTTTTCTAGGGGAAGCTCCGATATGCAGAATCGATTGACTCAAAAGCAGGTTGGCACCCGCTCCAGGTCAAAGCCAGCAATCATCCTTCTCCTCTTCTTTGGGCTTTTCTTATCCAATAGTATCGCACGCGCCCTCGATTGGCCGCTGGCCCTCAGTCAGTACCAGCACCGCTCCTGGCAGATAGAGGAAGGGCTGCCACAAAACAGCGTCCAGGCCATTGCCCAAACTAAAGATGGTTACATATGGCTTGCGACACAGGAAGGGCTTGCTCGTTTCGACGGCGTCAGGTTTACAGTATTTGATAATCGTAATACGCCGGAATTGAAAGCCAATAACATACAGACTCTCTATGTCGATCGCGCGGGTGTCTTGTGGATCGGCAGCGAAGGGGGGGGCTTAACGCGGTTGTCCGGCTCTCGGTTTACCAGCTACACGACCGCCGACGGACTGGCCGATAACATTGTTGAATCCATATTCGAAGATGACGCAGGGTACCTCTGGGTAGGGACATCGCGGGGGCTGAGCAGGTTTAAAGATGGGATGTTCACCACTTTCACGGTAGCTGATGGATTGCCTGTAAACAGCGTCCTGGCATTATGCCAGGATCGTGAGGGCAATCTGTGGATCGGGACTGAAGGCGGAGGTTTATCAAAGTGGGACGGCGGGAAATTCACTACGTTTAAGAGCCAGCAGGGTCTCGCAGGCGACCTTGTAAGATCCGTATGCCTTGACCAACGTGGCAATATATGGGTAGGGACATCGCGGGGCCTGAGTAGGTTTAAGGATGGCCGATTCGCAACTTTCCGTGCTGATGATGGCCTGTCGGACGAGAACGTCACGACCGTTTTTGAAGACAAAGCAGGGACCCTCTGGGTAGGGACGGAAGCGGACGGGCTTAACCGGTATGACGGCTCGACCTTCAGCGCCTTTACGAAAAAGGAAGGCTTGGCGAGCAACAGCGTCGCGTCAATTTACCAGGATGTGGAGGATACGCTCTGGATAGGCACATATGGCGGCGGGTTAAGTCGGCTAAAAACCGGGAAATTTGTCACGCTCACCCAACAGGAAGGACTCCCTAACGACAACGCCATGGCAATTTATGAAGATGGCAAAGGAGCCCTATGGATAGGTACCTACGGCGGGTTGAGCAAATACGAGAGGGGAAGATTCACCACCTACACGACTAAAGACGGGCTGTCAGATGACACCATCCTGTCGATTTGCGAAGACCAACAAAATGACCTCTGGATCGGGACCTCAAACGGGCTGAATCGCCTCCGCCAAGGCCGCATTACAGTCTACGGAGAAAAGGAGGGCCTGCGTGATCTCACGATCTTAGCCCTATGCGAAGACGCGGGAGGCGGCCTCTGGATAGGCACCGCCGCCGGGTTGAGTCGGCTCAAAGATGGGCAGATCAAAACCTATACGACTGCCGATGGGCTGCCGAATGACAGCGTGTGGGCTTTACTCAAAGACAGCGAAGGGGCTCTCTGGATTGGCACTGACGGAGGAGGTTTGAGCCGATTCAAAGACGGGCAGTTTAAGAACTACACGACAAGAGAAGGTCTGGCTAATGACATTGTAATGGCCCTGTACGAAGATGCGCCTGGTAGCTTATGGATAGGAACAAGCCAGGGTTTATCACGGCTCAGGGAGGGCAGATTTATAAACTACACGACCGCAGATGGTTTGTATGATGACACGGCGTTCAATATCCTTGAGGACCGGAACCAAAACCTATGGCTGAGTTGCAACAAAGGGATATTCCGAGTAAGCAAAGGTGAGCTTGAAGAATTCGCCATCGGCAATATCAAGTCAGTGACATCTGTTTCTTACGGGATGGCAGACGGGATGAAATCCAGAGAGTGCAATGGAGGCTTTCAACCTGCCGGGTGCCGATCGCGCGACGGAAGGTTGTGGTTCCCTACCATAGAAGGTGTTGCTGTAATAGACCCGCAAAATATCAAGATCAATGAACTGCCCCCGCCCGTCCTGATCGAAGGGCTGGTCGCTGACGGTAAGTCCGCAAACCTGCAGGGCCTCATTAGCCTTTCGCCCGGCACGGAGAAATTTGAGTTCAAATACACGGGCCTGAGCTATGTTGCGCCGGAGAAGGTGAAGTTCGTCTATATGCTTGAAGGGTTCGACAAAGATTGGGTGGATGCGAGGAGTCACCGCGAGGCGGCCTACACCAACCTCTCGTCGGGTCATTATACCTTCAGGGTGAAAGCCTGTAATGATGATGGCGTATGGAGTCCGTCGGCAGCCAGTTTGCAATTCTACCTGGAGCCACGCTTCTACCAAACCTACTGGTTTTATGCGCTATGTTTAGCCGCCCTTACGCTAATGGCGTGGGGGCTATATCAGATTCGCGTTAGGCAAATGAACGCGCAGTTTTCTGCTGTCCTCGCGGAGAGAAACCGAATTGCGAGAGACATTCATGACAGCCTGGCGCAAAGCTTCGTAGGGGTCGCCTTGCAATTAGAAGTCGTCAGGGCGAAGCTCCTTGAGGCTCCTCAACTCGCCGCTCAGCATCTGGAGCTGGCCGTCAGCCTGGTCACTCACAGCCTTGACGAAGCCCGGCGGTCGATCAGGACCTGCGCTCAGGGTCGCTCGAAAAGCATGACCTGGGGCAGGGTTTGTTGGAGATGACAAAACAGCTCACGACTGGAACGCCGATACAAGCGGAACTGAAGGTTCGCGGGGCCGTTCGCCCTTTGCCTTCCGCGATAGGGAACAATCTATTTCGAATCGGCCAGGAAGCGATCACCAATGCCATAAGACATGCGCGAGCCAGCAAGGTTTACATACGCTTAGAATACGGAAACGAGCGTGTTACCCTCAACGTAAAAGATGACGGATGTGGATTTAATCCGGAAGAGGTCTTGCTGGTCGAAGATGGCCATTTCGGTTTAGTAGGGATGAGGGAGAGGGCCAAGGCTATAAAAGCGCGTATAGAGTTTCGCAGCACCGTGGGCCAGGGAACGAATATCACTTTGGACATTCCTCTTTCACCCGAACCGGCTTCTCAAGACCCATACCGGGTCTGATACTTGCAGGGTATTATGGAGAACTTTAAATCTATCAGGGTGCTGGTTGCCGACGACCACTTTGTAGTGCGCATAGGCTTGTCTGCATTGATAGCCACGCAAAAGGATATGTCAGTAGTGGGCGAGGCCGGCGACGGGCTCGAAGCGGTTCAGTTGTATCGCAGCCTCAAGCCTGACATTGTGATACTCGATCTGAGGATGCCAGCGATGAATGGGATCAGCGCCACGAGCGCAATTATAAAGGATGATCCTGACGCAAAGATCATGGTGCTTAGTACATATGATGGCGACGTGGACATTCATAACGCGCTTCGCGCCGGTGCACTCGGGTATCTATTGAAAGGAGCGCCCAGCGAAGAATTAGTGCAGGCAATCAGAACGGTGAACTCGGGCCGAAGGTATATCCCCGCATCGGTAGCGACCCGTCTTGCGGAATACATCTATGGGCTTGACCTGACGTCCAGAGAGTTAGAGGTTTTGACATTGATCGTGAAGGGCCGTTCTAATAAAGACATTGCGATAACATTATCAATATCGGAGGCCACAGTTAAAACCCACATAAATAATATCTTCAGTAAGCTCGGCGTGAATGACCGCACGCAGGCGGCCACTATGGCCCTTCAACGCGGTATCGTACACGTTGACTGACTTGGATGGATCTGGTGCAGGAACTAATGCAAGGGCATAATCAGCGGTATGCTCACATCCTCCTCAGACTCTTCATCTTTGTTCAAAAGGCGACACTTCGATTCTTCAATTTTTACGCAGGGGGTCGAAAGGAGAATAGAATGTTGGTGTTATGGTCAACATCAACCCCTCACTAACCCCTGCCATGCAAACCTACTTGATCGGCTTGATTTATCGCAATTCAAGAACCAGTTGCTCGTCGCTGGCGGCGCTCTGCCCGACCGTCTCACACGATGCCTTGAACCGCTCCCTTCATTCGACCTTTCCCTGGTCCAGACGGCTATGGGAGATGTTCGCTTCTCGGATGATTCAGCCCGGCGGTTATCTCGTGCTTGATGACACCACCTGGCAACGCCAGACGAAAGTCGCCGAAGCGGTCGCCAAAGTCTGGTCGAGTACGGCGGGTGGCGTGCGACTCGGTATGCAAGTGGTGCTGCTGATCTGGACCGACGGCAAGCACAAAGTTCCCATCTCAATGCGCTTATGGCAGAAGGGTGGGAGATCGAAAGTTGAACTGGCGACTGAGATGTTGCAAGAGGCCGCTGACTGGGGATTGCAGCCAAAGTATGTGTTATTTGACAGTTGGTATGCGGCTCGGGCCATCTTCAATCTGCTTAGTGAACTCGACTGGAAGTATGTCTCGCGCATCAAGAGCAATCGATTACTCGACGATGAGCCACTCAAGCAGAGGTGGCCGCGACGCTACGGACAAGCGCGCGGTCATCTCAAGCGGGTTGATCAAGGGGTGCGAGTCATCAAAGACGGCAAACGCTACTTTGTGACTAATGACTTGGAGTTGAAGCCAGCGCCGATCAAGCGCGTGTATCGGTTGCGGCAGCAGATCGAAGAGATGTTCAGGTTATTGAAGCAGGAATTTGGTTGGGGTGGATCAAGCACCCGCAAGGCGGCGGCGCAGACGGCACATCTGCATCTTGGGTTGATGGCGCTTTGTTTAACCCAACACGCGGCCTTCACTCAAGGGCAGACCGGTTATGCCTTTAAGCGTAAGTTATTTCGTCAACCGATTCCTGACCAACTACCGTTCTTGGAATACTTCCTTGCTGCTGCGTAATTTCAGTCAGGATCTTGAGATTTCAGAAATATCAAAATAATTGCAATCAATATTAGAAGAGTTACTGTAGGACTATGAACTATTGGGAGGAGCTGGATAGTATCTAAATCAGGCCGCGTGAGATTGGGACACTCAAGCGGCAGCCTTTAACCTTTCATCAGCAGCCAGTTTTTCAACGGCTGCTGTGACTTCCGCTGTGTAGTAGATTTCAGACAGTTTGTATTGCCACGGGCCGTTGACTTGCAAATGCTTGATCACATCTCCAACCAAATCCCGCAGCCGCTTGCGCTTATGATTGCGCGTGCATTTATCATGCACATCTCCAAAGGCTCGCTCTAGGGGATTGGCTTTCGGGCAGTAGGTCGGCAGATATACCAACTCGATTCGCCGATGCTGCCTGAGCCATTGCTCGACCGCCTTCGCTTTGTGGATTTTGTAATTGTCCACTACCACGAAGATCTTATGTGTACTGACGAGCCGAGTAGGTTCGGTCTATGACCTTGAGCAAGTCAATGAACAGGCCGCTGGTTTTGCGAAACCAGACGCAGTGCAGCATCTTGCCTGTGACGATGTCGAGTGCCCCGGCCAGGTAGTTCTTTTCATTTGTGCCCGGCGTCATGACTTCTTGCTGAGTGCCTTTCTCCATCCACGCATAGCCGACCTTGGCCAACAAGTGGATGTCGAGTTCGTCAGCAAACAGCAGGAGTTGTTTCGGCGCCAATATGCTCGAAAATCCAGCGAATTCGTGCCAGTTTCTCGACTCGTTGCGGATCATCATCTTTGGCAATGAGCTTGGCGCGCTTCCAGACCCAGCCGATTTCATGCAACCAACGACGCAGGGTATCGGCAGAGACTGCGATGCCACGATTGACTTTGAGTTGTGCAGCCAAAGTTGCACAACTCCAGCGTGTGCGACACCAACCGAAGGCGTGAGGCGCGGCTTTGAGCAAGGCCAGCAAGGAGCGTCGCAAGGAAGGCGACAAACAAGATGTGCGGCACAGGCGGTTGCAGAAGGCCATCCTCAGTGAAGGCAAAGCCGAGCGACTGGCTGCGGTAAGCCGAGACGATGCGATAGACCGAAGAGCGCGAGCAGAACAAGAAGGCAGCGATCTCAGTAGGCGTACGACCAGCGGCACAAAGCAGCAGAACGTGCAGAGCGAGCAAGTAACCGTAACGGGCTTGACGGAGTTGAGAAAGCATCTGATCTTGCTGAGGTTGCGGAATGTCAAGTATGGTCGAGTTGGGCACAGCTTGTTCTCCGAGACAAATCGAGTGTGTAGCAACAATCGATTTATCAAAGAGAACCTGTCTGTGCCAATCTCATAGGGTTCGATTTAGATTATCTCGTACCCACCCAGACCAATATAAAAAATTGGGATCATCTCCAGAAAAACCTATTAAGCAGAGAATATTCTCCATGATTGCCTGTTGTACCATGTTTACAAAAGGGGCAAAATCTCTCGGGTACTTACGGTAGTCTTCTTCTGTGATGATAAAGGGTCGGTGTGATGGAAAGCTTCCATGTAGTTTCACGATGCGAGGTTTCAGCCTACCTGGGAGTTTAGGATGAGATCATACTTCCTATCGTGTATGGAAGGACGAGATCGTTCTAATAGAGTATCGTAGTTAGTGGTGAAGATATCAGACCAAGGTAAAGATAAGAGGAGCCTGTGTAGATGACCAGGAACATAACGATCATCAGGAATTGTTTGTAAGAGAAGGTCATCGAGTGCGAGTCTTCCAAACTCTTCTTCGTACTCAAGGGCCAGTTTTAATGGGCCATTTCCAGCCGTCATCCTAGCTTTATTTGCTTGGCGGTATGGTTCTGGGAGGCTCCCAGGTGGATACAAGGCGTCAAAGAACTGTGAAGCTACTTCGTACCAAAGAGGGAAAGGCGGAATACTCAAAGAAATTCTATCTGCATTTCGACTAAATCCTGCTCCGACCATGACCGCAGCTTGGCCAAATTCACGACCATACCAGAGCCGTTTCCGAATTTGTTCAATGTGTTTTTCATCAGCAAACATAATTATCTTTTTGCCTTGATTTCCCAATGTGGGGGTCAATGTGGGGACAAACAAAGAGAGCCACCTTCCCGATGGCTCTAATCTATTGAAACTAAAGTGCGCCCGGCACGACTCGAACGTGCGACCTTTTGCTTCGTAGGCAGTACTGAGCACTTTTACTGAGTTTTGCCGGGTGCGCTTTAGTTCGCTTAAGTTCTTTCGTGTAATAAGTTAAACGGGATAGAAGTGTTATCCTGTTCTTCTCTGTTTTGGGCTGTTTTGTTGAGTTGGCACACTATTGGCACACCACTGGCACACCAAATTTATCAACCGATGCTGTCTATAATCTGAGTTTACGAATAGTCTTTATAGGCAGGTAGAGGTGAAACTCGTCGTCGAGTAGAGCGATGAAGCCATACTTCAGATAGAAGTTTCTCGCACTGTCGTTTAACGCCTGCACCTCAACGGCGTAGATGCCAAGCTGCTCCGACGCTTGAAACGCCCGTTTCAGTGCGTCAATAAGGAGCAACTCTCCGAGTCCTTTGCCTTGTGACTTCATATCTATTGCCAAACGTCCGAGATGAACGACTGGGATTGGATACCGGGGTAACTTCTCCGGCACCTGCTCAAAAGTCACCGCCCCGGTGG
This sequence comes from Blastocatellia bacterium, assembly GCA_963726785.1. Taxonomy (GTDB): domain Bacteria; phylum Acidobacteriota; class Blastocatellia; order UBA7656; family UBA7656; genus DATEKX01. Next base: position 685,608 of record CAVSDJ010000009.1, on the reverse strand, counting down.
ATATGGTGTAATACCCCTCGATGCGCGTTTGACCATGTTCAACAGCGACGAAGGTTCGGCCCAGCCCCTTCTCGTCATTCTGTCTGGCGTATTGCTTAAGATAGGTATTCAGGCTCGACTCACCGCAGTCGAAAGAACTCCGGTCATGCTTTGAAGAGAGTGGCTCAATTATCAAATCTGGTCCAACCTCAAGGGCGTCGGCTCTTGTACTTCTTAGCGGCTCGCTTTAGCGCCTCGTTAGGTTTCGCATCTGAATCCAGCATGGCCAGGAATACATCGCGGTCACGGTTAGAAAGACGGGTAGTCTGCTCTCTATCCAGCACTTCCTTAGCCATGCGATAGAGTGCAGACACAGCGAAGTCGCTCACGCTCTGGCCGGAAACAGCCGCCGCTTGTTCGATTACTTCTTTCACTTGGCGATTCAGCCGGAAGTCCAGGCGGGCATCGCTCTTTTGATTTTTCTGTGAAACTGCCATACATTACCTCAATAACAATATATCACCTTGTACGGAATACTGCCACACAACTCTGAAGCGCAGAGTCTTCACTATTTTCTAAGCAGGATGAACGAGCGTCACGAAACGCTTGGAAACAATAAACTGCGCTTCATGCCTGCGCTTGAGTGCTCAATGCCTTTCGGTATCAAAGGTACTTTCGCCACCTCTTCATCTTCAACCCAATTATTACTCATCTTATACGGGGCTTTTGGGTTGAGTTCGAGTGGGTTTGCCAAAGTGCTGTAAACATTGCTCTGGATTACACTTACTGAACTCGGCTATATTTTTGTGTGCTGCTGAGTTTTGGCCTTTCGGATGAGTTGCCATACACTTGGCACACCAGAACATATAGTAATGAACAGTGGTAAGGAAACAAAAAACAGAGATGTGGAATCTGAATCGAAGAGTTCAAATGAAAACCGTTTTCCGCAGATATTGTGGGTTGAGCGGGATAAGTTCGTTCGCTCAGTCGATCTGGCGATGTTGCAGTTCTTACGAGCCATTAAACGCATTGCCCCTGAAGTCTTATCTTCTCTAGCCAGCGATGTGCTGCCTCTCTATCAATCAGTGTATTTATCTGGCGCTGAATTCGACCGTGACTATCTAATCAATGGTTTCACTAATGAGATTTCCAATGGAGTCGGCTCAGCCGGAAGGATACCCATTGCCAGTATGCCAGATGATCTTCTCCTGGAAAGATCCGGCGGCAACGGCTTTTTCAAACTCAGAATCGCTGTATGGCGTTGGGCTAAACTTTTTCACCTTGATGGGCGGGTTCTGGATTTTGCGATGCGAACACTCAAGACTTGGAACCAGTCTAGCGCTATGGAAGAACGTGATTGGGAATATGGATTGGAGAGTCCAATTATTTTAGATCCCCAGTTAGGGTTCCGCTTTGAATATCCTCAATGGCAGCCGGGCGCGGATACATGGTCTTCCTATGAGAAGAAGTTCGACTTGGCTCTGTCTCGTGCTAAGGATGAATACAAACAGAAGATGCGTCTGACCCTCAAAGGCATCAAGAGTGGAAAGCCAGTGGGTAAGTATAAGTCGGAGCATTTTGAATGGCTCGTTTACTTTCAGTCAAAAAAGAAAGACTACGAAGAGATTTACGAGATGTATAAAGCCGCTTGCAACGTTGGATCAGTCAAAACGGTAAGCAAGGCGGTGAAGGAATCTGCAATGCTTATTGACATGCCCTTGCGTGATACTGGCCGTAAGCCGGGACGCCCGCGAAAACGATGACTCGCCCCAGGCGATCATAGCTTTTATATCATACATACCTTTCAAACCTGTAAAAGACCAGGGAGCACGAAACATCAGAAATTGGAACTTTTAGAATGCCTTTTCGAAGTTCCTATTTCTCAGGTCTGCGAGGTTATATGATGTCGGCGGAGGGTTGATTAAATGACTACAAAGTTATTGCGAGTTCCTGAAGTTGCAGAAATTATTGACACAACAATTCCGAGAGCCTATGAACTGATACGTTTGGGCATCCTGCCTGCCGTAAAGATTGGGCGTCAACGGAGAGTGGATGCGAATGCCTTGGAGGAGTGGATTAAGAACGGCGGTTCCGACCAGCCATGCAATAGAGCGGAAATGAAGAACGAGAGATAGGAAGGGTGGTTCTCCAATTTTAGTTTCGACGGAAGAAAGTGATGCATGGACATTTTTGAAATACTTCAGAGCGAATTGAAAATTACAGAGGTTGCAGGGCGCTACACAAAGTTGAAGCGTTCTGGTACTCGCTCACTTGGTTGCTGTCCATTGCCTAATCACAATGACTCTACACCTTCTTTTTATGTTTATCCTGATGCTCATGCTCATTGCTACGGCTGCGGGTTTCACGGTGATGTTATTGACTTATGGGCGAGGCTGAAAGGTTTACAGCCAGGCATTGAAGCTGCACTTGATCTTGCGCGTGAATACTACATACAGCTTCCTGACCGTGATCCTGAAGAGCAGCGGAAAGCAGATAAGCGTAGACAGAAAGAGGCCGATTATACATGGCAGGCAGAGGCGTTTTACCAATCGCTTGCATCTCACCCGAATGTAGTTGCTTATCTGGAGCAGCGCGGATTCAGTGAAGAATTGCGAAGGCGATTCCTTCTTGGAGCTAACAGTGATGGCTCGGCTGTCGTGATACCATTCTGGAATCGTGGTCGCATACAAGGCTTAATTCGTCGCCAGTTGTACCATAAGCCGAAGTATATACTGCCCCAAAAAGAGGATTTTCCTTCAGGATACAAACCGCTATTGATTCCTAGCTCAAAGCACGGTGACCTTCATATAGTCGAAGGATACTTTGACGCGCTGGCATTCGCTGCGTTGAACCTGAACGCAATCGCTGTAGGAGGGACAGGCATCAGCCAGCAGCAAAAAGCAGAACTCGAAAGACTCAATGGCACTCTTTATATATTTCCTGATGCTGATGATGAAGGGGCAAAAGCAGCTCGTGAAATGGGCGAGAGAATTATATCCGCGCGCTCGACTATGCTTGGCTGAATACGGCAAAGGTCGTAAAGATATAGCAGACCTCTTTGCTGCCGAACGCGAAAAGGCAAAACGCATGCCGGAAGAACTAAAGGCAAGAGCCGTTGACGCTCTCGACCTTAGCTTTTCGGAAGCTCCAAAAGGCTCGACACGAGAACGCTACTGCTATGCGCGTGATGAAGTGTTGCCGTTGCTGCTAAAAATCACAGATGTGGGCGAACGCAACGCAGCGGTGGACGATGCAGCAAAAGTTCTCGGTTTGAAGGCCGTTGATTTGCGGCGTGTTCTGAAGCAGGAAATAGCTGTCGAAGGCGAGCCAACCAACGAAAGCTCGGAGTTGGTTTTACACGAACCGACTCCTTGGCCTGATCCGGTCGATGGCGCAAGCCTACTTGATGAAATTGCGGCTGCTGTACATCGCTTTCTCTCAGCAGCCGAACACAATTTCAAAGCCATCGCTCTGTGGACTATTTACACTTACGCCTTTGATTCATTCGACATCTCTCCATTGCTTGCAATAACCAGCCCTGAAAAAAGGTGCGGAAAGACTACGCTTTTAACTTTGCTTTATGCGCTCGCCCCGCGTCCGCTCACAGTTGCAAACATAACCGCAAGTGCCCTGTTTAGAACTGTAGAGAAATACCATCCAACCCTGTTGATTGACGAAGCAGATTCGTTTTTAACAGATAACGAGGAACTAAGAGGTATTCTCAATAGCGGTCATCGTAAAGCAACAAGCTACATCATCCGCACAACAGGTGAGGATTACGAGCCTCGGCGATTCACCACATGGGCACCGAAGGCAATAGCTTTAATTGGAGCCTTGCCCGGCACACTTGAAGATCGAGCGATAGTCATTCGTCTGCAACGCAAGCGCACAAGCGATAACACTGAGCGGCTCAGGTTTGATTGTCTGGGTGAGTTTGAACATCTGCGCCAGCGTGCGGTGCGATGGATTTGCGAAACGAGAGAGCAGCTTCGCACTGCTGATCCTGATATCCCTTCTGAAATCACTAACGACCGCGCACGCGATAACTGGCGACCATTGCTTGCTATCGCCGATGCTGCTGGCGGTAACTGGCCACAAGAGGCGCGCATTATTGCTACGGCGATGGCCGGTGAGAAACCTGATTCAGAATCAGCCAGAACGCTATTGCTTGCTGACCTCAAAGCAATTTTTGGTGAAGGCCGAGAGCGGCTGACCTCAGATGAAATAATTCAAGCTCTTGTCGAGATGGAGTCTCGTTCCTGGGCTGAATGGAAGGGTGGCAAACCTCTAAGCAAGGTTGGACTGGCTCGCCTTCTTAAACCTTTTGGTGTCGAGCCTACAAAGTGGCGCGAGCAGGATCAGACGCAGCGAGGGTATTTGCGAAACGATTTCGAAGATGTCTTTGCCAGGTACTTGATAATCGAGTCGCCACACTCGCCACAAAGCCTGAAGTCAACAGCTTACGATGAGTCCAAGTCGCCACAAGTCGCTCTATTTGTGGCGACTGCGAATGGCTCTATGCCATTGAAAACAAACTCTGTGGCGAGTGTGGCGACTCAGAAACAAGAACCGGAGCGTGAGGTGATTGAAATATGACCGCAGTTGAGTTATTGACCAAACGGCATGGGCTTGGAGCGATTATTTGATGCAAAGGAATGGAAGCTTACAAGAAATAAAAGACGCTATTGTCGCAGCCAGACAAAAAAGATACTAAATACTTGAACGGCGGGCTACAAAGGCCAGAAATAATTTTGAAAAATGTTACCCAAGACAAAAGCAATATGTCAGCAGTTCAGGAAATGCGGAAAGACCGGTTGCAAGTGTAATCGAGGCGCACTGCACGGGCCTTACTTCTTTTATTTCTACCGCGTTGATGGAAGGCTAAAGAAGTCATACATTCGCAAAGCTGAAGCCGCCAAGCTATGGGAAAATTACTCGAAGCTGCGGCAGATCCAAAAACAACGCAAAGCAGATAGAAGAAGATACACTGAGCTAGGCAGCAACCTGCGGTGCATTGATAAACTACTATCTGAGTTCTCTATTACATCCGCATTAGGAGACTGGAAATGACCAAGCAGCTTACAGGAGCAAACGAGGTTGAATCTATCGCGGCGCTGGCGGCGAAGACCTTCGCGCGAGTACTTGAGTTAGAGAGGCAAGAAGGGGCTGCCCTTTTAGGGGCCGATACTGTTTCAATTCCGTTGATGATGCCCTCAATGCCTCTCCTGAAGATTTGACCTGGCAAGCGATGGCTAGACTGGAGGATGAGCAGCCGGGTAGCTTCGCAACCCTCTGGGAGCGCATCAAGGAATATGCTCGCGATGAGCTTGAAAGCGGCCAGCGCGCGGCCTCAGTTGCAGTTGGTGACCAGCGGCCAATTTCAAAAGCAAGATTTCTGGTTTTGCGAGAGAAATATATTCGCGAATGGGAGCCGCGCAATGTGCTGGAGAGTCAGATGATTGATGCGATATGTCAGGCCCAGACAATCCGAGAGTATTGGCTGAGATTAGCTACCGAAAGAGTCGCAGTTGAATGCGAGATTGAGCAATACTGTGTAGAACAAAATGGCAAGCGTAGTGAGCGAAGTATAGATGGAAGTGAGTCAGCGCGGGAAGCGAGAGAAGAAGCCGAGCGATGGGACAGAGTGTTTATCCGGGCTGTCCGTGCCTTGCGCGATCTTCGGCGCTACACAGCCCCGGTGATTGTGAATAATCAAGGCGGGCAGGTGAACGTAGCAGCCGATGGGGGCCAGCAAGTAAATGTTCAGAAAAAACGCAGGAATCGTACAAAAGATAAGCATAAGGGTGCAATCGTAGCTCTTCACTCGCGGCGGTTAAGATTAGAGAAATAAAAGAAGATGATCGACGTCTGTGCTACACTACATTAACAGTAAGGGCAAAAGAGATATTGCCCGGCTTGCCGCGTCTGCGCAGCAGACTATCGCGTGAAGAAGACCCCTGCTATGCGTGAGTGAGCCATTTAAGAGCAATATCAGATTCAGGTTGCAAGATTATAGGCTGGTGTAGTAATGCTTCAATAAGGGTGATTCTGAAATGTTCATCTAGCAAAGCGAGCGAAAGAACCTGCGCTAAGAAAATCACTGGACTCACAAGACCGCCTGCTATACATGGAAGACGAAAACTATAGATGGGTATGAAAAGAGAATATTATTCTGACTCGATTGCTGATTTTCTGAATACTAAATCTGACGAGATACTGGGCAGACTCGCGAGAAGTAATGATTTCTCCTTAGAACAGACCCAGCGAGATGCCTGGCTAGAAGAAGTAAACATCTTGCAAAAAGTATTATTGCCTTTTCAGGGAGCTATATATTTTGAATATTCGATTCCGCGAATGGGGAAACGCATTGATGCAGTAGTCCTTATTGGGCCAACGATCTTTGTCCTTGAGTTCAAGGTGGGCGAAAAAGAATTTACATCGTCTGCCATTAACCAGGTTTGGGATTACGGTTTGGATTTAAAAAATTTCCACGAATCGAGCCACGATCATCTTATTGCCCCCGTGCTCATAGCAACGAAGGCGGAAAATGTTACTCCCGTTATTGCTGTAACGCCACAAAACGACAACCTGCTTTTTCCTATTAAGTGCAACGTGGGATTACTCAGCCAGGTGATCGAAAACGTTTTGCTCTTTTCCGAAGGCACTGCTATTGACCCAACGCAATGGGTGAGCGGGCGTTATTGTCCTACTCCTACAATCATTGAAGCCGCAATGGCATTGTATAATGGTCACTCTGTAAGCGACATTTCACGCAGTGATGCAAGCGCGATCAACCTAAGTGAAACCTCTGAGGCAATATCAGAAGTCATCCGCTCTTCAAAAAACAATTCGCACAAATCCATCTGCTTTGTAACCGGCGTGCCAGGGGCCGGTAAGACATTGGTCGGCCTCAATATAGCGACCAGGCACATTGATAAAAAGAATGAGCTTTACAGTGTTTTTCTTTCGGGTAATGGCCCACTGGTTGCCATCCTGCGCGAGGCATTAGCTCGCGATAAAGTCTGCCGTGAAAAAGAGCGGGGGCGCAAGATCAAGAAGGGCGAAGCAATGAGTGAAGTTAAGATGTTTATTCAGAATATTCACCATTTTCGTGATGATTGCCTTGTTGATTTGAATAAGCCACCTATTGAACATGTTGCGCTATTTGATGAAGCACAACGTGCGTGGAACCTACAGCAGACGGCAAATTTCATGCGCCGGAAAAAGAACACGCCGAATTTCACTCAATCTGAGCCAGAATTCCTAATCTCTTGCCTTGATCGTCATTTAGATTGGGCAGTGATTGTCTGTTTGGTAGGCGGAGGCCAAGAGATTAATACTGGAGAGGCAGGAATCAGCGAATGGATTGAGTCCTTAAATCGCTCATTTCCAGATTGGCATATTTATATATCCCCTTGGCTTACAGACAGTGAATACATGGCAGGGAAAATATTAGATACCATAAAATCGCGTTCCAATGTCATCAATAAAGATAAGTTGCATCTTTCGGTCTCAATGAGGTCGTTTCGCGCTGAGCATGTCTCTTTATTGGTAAAGCAGTTACTTGACCTTAATACAAATGAGGCCCAGGCCACACTGGCAAAGGTAGAAAAGAGGTACCCTATTGTCATCACACGAGACCTTTCCAAAGCAAAACAGTGGCTGAAGGAGCAAGCACGAGGATCGGAGCGTTATGGGATTGTTGTTTCTTCTCAAGCGGAACGGTTAAAACCACACGCGATAGATGTCAAATCGCCAATGGATCCAATTCATTGGTTTCTCGATGGAAAAGATGATGTGCGGTCATCATATTATCTTGAGGATGTGGCTACAGAATTTCACATCCAAGGACTTGAACTTGATTGGGCTTGTATCACTTGGGACGCCGATTTCAGATACACTAAAAACAGGTGGGAACATTGGTCTTTTTGCGGTAATCGCTGGCAGCAAATTAAGAAGCTGGAAAGGCAAAACTACCTCAAGAATGCCTATCGTGTTCTTCTAACCCGTGCTAGGCAAGGAATGATAATTGTTGTTCCTATGGGAGATTTGGAAGATTCGACACGTAAGCCAGAGTTTTACAACTCGACCTTTGAATATCTGCGAGGAATTGGCTTCGAGGTTATTTGAAGCAACATCGCTTTCGTACTTCTTGTACGCTAATGGAAAGAAAATAAAGCAAAGGGCTACGCCTCACGCGCAGCCCAAATTGTATCAATACTTCGCTATTGTGGGATGCACAACATCCCTCTTTTTCTTGCTGTAGAAGATGGTTTTTACTCTCAGAGAGCCATCACCTCTTCGCCTTTCAACAATCTATCAGCCAACTCGTTGATATAGTCATCCGGGTTGCCGCCTCCTATTAAATTGTGGCGGTTTGTGTAGATTCTGAGGGCTTGCTTGTATGACCTGGAATGCCTAAAGACAAGCTCAAGTATTCTGCCTATCTCATCGCTTGCTTTCTTCGCCTCTTCTGGGCCTTCGCCGGTCATCTCGCGCAGATTGACGAGGATGGTGGCAAGAACTTCAAGCCCATCCTCTGTGATCCTTTTAAGGATGAGGTTAATGGCTCGCTGAGTTTCGGCCTCATCTTGAAAGATCACAAAAGCGTCTTCCTCATCTGCGTGCTTGGCTTCGTCATCCAAAACACTGGCAAGCCAAGTTCTGATATTTTCAGGAGTAGTGATTTCACCTTCACTCGCTGTGTTTTCTGCATTACACAAGGTCTGTTTGAGGGTTTCTTTGGCACTGTCAGAAAGCCTGTTGCCTTCGAGCAGTCTGGTCAGCGTGTTAATGAATCCTTCGACATCCGCTGATGTTGCTTGTTTCCTAAAATCAAACTGTGGTTTCATAGTTCCACCTTTCAGCAGACACACATCTGCCTGGAAGAGGGGCCGGGTCTGCACAGAGCTTGACGGTTATGGGCAGACTTCGGCCCTGCCTTTTTGAGGGTTTATCAGTTTGTCCGGTTACTTCTAAAAGATAGGCGGGGCATGGATGGGCGCGACCGTCGCCACCCGCTCAACCATTGAGCAGATTATTGGCGCACGTCCGATGATCGGCTTGATAACTCTGCGTCGGGCGCGAGACTCGACGACTATAAGATTTACGATAACTTTAGGCTTTGGCTTGCGCTCAGGGTTTTGGGCAGGGACGACAACAACAATCCTAGCGCGTTCGACTTCGGCTAATTCTTGTGCGACCTCTTTTTGTGTTTCTCTCCAAGGCGGGTAAAGAATTGCTAGAGGAGAGGCACATACAACATTTGCAATCTTCTGAGCCTCATGCAGTTTCCCTGTGAGTTGTAGTTCAACCGCTAGCGAATTTAAAACATCAAGCCTTAACTTATGGCCCGGCGCTTTACGGGCTATCGAATATAATCTTTCAAGGGTCGCGATGGGATTCTTTTGCCGCCCATAAATTGCGATGGCGCGCGATGTCTCAATATAGCTGAAATAGTCTTGTTTATATTTGAGAGCCTCAGCGTAGAGGCTCATCTCAGGTTCGTAATCGCCTTGATATCCTGCTACTGCGCCAAGTGCTAAAATGCTGCGTGTAAGATAAACTCCCTGTGCTGTGGAAACGGCTGACTCTAAATGCCGCTTTGCCGCTTCTACCTGCTCCATTCGTAGTGCAGCAAGCCCGCGATAGTATGCGGCTAACGGCTCCGGCAGAGTTGCCGCGACAGCTAACAATCTGACCGGTTGTTGTAACTCATACATCGAATCTGCCAGTTGAAGTCTGGCAGATAAATCTTTCTGAAAGGAACGTAGGAAAATGAAAAAACTGTGTGGAATGTTGCTTTTGATGCTGGCGTTAGCACTGCCGGTTTCGGCTGGACATAACAGGCCGAGCGGCGCGTTCTGTACTGATGTAGATTGCATGACGTGCTTCGATGCGTCATGCCCCGATATCAATTCCGTCACACCCGGCAAGGGCGAAACCAAGCGCACTTCACCCGACTTTGGCGACTCAGCCGAAGCAGGCGCGATGTTGTTCGCTTTCGCTCTTCTCATTATCTTTAGACTCCGTTCGTAGAACGGACAAAACGGAGTGAGCCGAATTCTACGGTATGGGTAGCTATACTTACAAGCTCACTCCGTTTTTTTACTATCATTCTGGTCTGACCGCTTTGTGTTTAATCTTCAAATAATCATTAACCTTAAAGGAAAAACCGTATCTTAAAATAGCCTATTCTAAAAGAAATATTTTCCTTGACCTAGATTTATGAAGAGTGTATAAGAAGGAAATGAAATTGTTAACCACACCGGAAGTAGCAGAACGATTGGGCATAACTTTAGCCCGTGTCCAACAACTTATTTGGAAAGGCCGTCTTCCCGCTCAGAAGATAGGGCGTGATTATGTGATTAATGAGGATGACTTAAAGTTAGTGGCGGATCGCAAGCCGGGCCGACCTACAAAAGCAAGTAAGCTGGAGGTTGACCGTAAAACGAAGGGCAAATGAAAGGAGGTAAATGAATGGCAGGACAAATTATCAAGAAGGAAGAAAAGAAATGGCTTGTGCGCATCTTTACGGGGCGCGACGGGAATGGCAAGCGTCAGTATCTCAACAAGCTCATACACGGTAATAAGAAAGATGCTTCGGATTACCTCAGCCGGACATTGACGGACATTTCTCAAGGTACGTTTGTTGCACCTTCCAGTACAACGCTGGATGAGTACCTTAATGAATGGTTAAAGAACTCCGCAAAGCAGAAACTTAGCGAGCGCACATACACTCATCAGGTTTATTGCTTAGACCGATATGTGCGCCCGAAGCTAGTAGTTCATCACGATGATCGCGATGGATAAAGACGATGCAACTTAACACGAGCATCAGCAGCAGTGAATTGCCAGTCAATTGTCGCTCTCTCAGCATTGCGACGCTGCTCGTATGCCTCCACCTCTCGCCGAAGCATCTCTTCATCTCCTATACGCCGATCAAGACATTGCCGCTCAAGGATGCTCAATTCGATCTCTGCCATATTCAGCCAACTGCCGTGCTTCGGCGTTGGATGAAACTCCAACTTCTTCGCTATTCGCCTTGCCTCGCTTGGCTCGAACGCTTCATAAAGCGATGCTACCTTGTGCGTGTTGAGATTGTCGAAAACAACTCGAATTACCTCTGCTCCCGGGTATCGCTCATCAACCAACCATTTCATCTGATGCGCGAAGTCTACTTTAGTTCGTCGCTCGGTTATCGCAACGTGACGCCAACCCGCCTGTGGCTCACAGATCATAAACAAGTTCCGCACTCCGTTACGCTTGTACTCATAGTCATAGCGTTGTACTCGACCAGCTTTCGCTTTCAGACCTCTGCGCGTCTCGGCAATCAACTGTTTGCTGGTCTCATCAAAGTTCACTTTCGGGCGCTTTTCGTCATAAGGCTCAGCATACAAGTCCAAAACATCTTCCATGCAAGCGACAAACTCGGAATTTACTTCCCCAATGCACCATTGCTGTTTCAGCCAAGGCTTGAGCTTGTTTTTTTCAGCGCCCGCCGCACAAGTTCATACGAGCAGGAGTCAGCCAGTTTTAACTCCACGACGCGGTCGGCAAGCAACTGCAAGGTCCAATGTTTGCGGCCATCGGGAGCCTTCGAGCAAGCTTCTGCTACAAGGCGGGCCTGTGCTTTGTGGTCAAGCTTAGGTCGCTTGCCTGGTCGCGGTCGTTCATTGATAGCATCCAAGCCGGCCTCGACAAATCGTTTGCGGATACGCTCGACGGTAGCGACACCGACATTAAGGGCAGAGCCAATCTCATCATCAGTGAAACCATCTGATGCTTTAAGTAGAATGCGAGCGCGGGTGAGTTTACGGGAAGAAGTTTTACCGCGCCGTATGAGTTGCTGTAGTTGCTCACGCTCATCTGCGCTCAGATCGATAATGTATTTTTTCTTTGGCATCTGTGAAGTTTATGCCAGTCAAAGATCAACCATCAACTTTATCGTGATGAACTACTAGGCGCAAAGAAGCTCTCAGCCATACAGCCGCTTGATCTCCAAGAGCTATACACTGACATGCGCGAACGTGGGCTTCGGCCTCGCACGATTCAGATTGTGCATAATATTCTTAATCGTGCATTCAATCAGGCGGTTAAGTGGCGCGTGATGGTTTCTAATCCAGCGCAGTTTGCGGATAAGCCTAAACAGGAGCGGCGCGAAATGCAGGCGCTTGCTCCTGACCAAGCTGCGAAGTTTTTGCGAGCCGCAAGAGAGGATCGGTACTTTCTCTATTTCTCGCTCGCGCTTGATACGGGTGCGCGGCCCTCTGAACTTTTGGGACTGCAATGGAAGGATATAGATTTTGAGCAGTGCAGGATAACTATACAGCGAACGCTCGAATATCCCGATTACTCAAACGAGTTCAGGTTTACCGAGCCGAAGACACCGCGAAGCAGGCGCAGCATAACCATTTCACAACAGAACCTGAATCACCTGCGTGAGCATCGAAGGCAACAAGCTGAAACGCGATTGAAAGCGGGTTCTGACTGGCAGGCTTACGATCTGGTTTTCTGCACACGTGAGGGAAAACCTCTTCAGGCACGTAACATCTTGCGCCGACATATGAGGCCGATTCTCAAACAAGCAGAGCTGCCGGAATTGAACCTCTACAGCCTGCGCCACAGTTGCGCGACTCTACTGCTATCAGCAGGCGTAAATCCGAAGATCGTCAGCGAACGATTAGGCCATGCCAGCATTGTACTGACGCTCGACACCTACAGCCACGTGTTGCCGGATATGCAGCAGATGGCAGCCGAAAAACTTGAGAAGATTCTTTTTGCAGAAGTTGGCACACTATTGGCACACCAAAAAGAAAAGGCAGCTAGTTAGCTGCCGCTAAATCATTGAAACTAAAGTGCGCCCGGCACGACTCGAACGTGCGACCTTTTGCTTCGTAGGAAATCGGTCGCCCTTCAAAGTTAGTACCATCTGATGCTAACTGATTACATCTATTACACGCCGCAGCCAACGGTCAATGCATCAAATAACACCGATTCGCATCAGTTGTCAGCTACTCCGGTCACAAATCGGTCACAATTGATTTCTCACAATTTCAAAAGTAGAGGTGTGTAGGCTTGACACCCAACATAATATTTCCTCAACGCCGGAACTACCGCCAGAGGCTTTGTTCTATTCGGCCAGTATGGGGTGGATAATTACGATGAGGTTTAGACAAGTATAAATAAGCTAGCTCTGCTTCTCTCACCCAATTTGCACCACAATTAATTATATCAAGCCTGTTGTTCTACTTTTATTCGAGGTTATAATGCTACGAGGAAAGTCACAGGGAGCAATCGCACGAGGAGCACATATGAGTAAAGAGTATATTGAGCAACGAGATGGTAGCTATCAGATAGCTGGTACTCGTATATCATTAGATTCGGTTGTCTACGCTTTCAAGGACGGTTTATCGCCGGAGACTATTCAGCGAGAGTGCTTTCCTCTGCTTTCCCTTGAGCAAGTTTATGGAGCCGTAACATATTATTTGGCTAATCGTGCGGAAATTGATGCCTATTTAGAAAAAGCGAAATCAGAATATGAATCTTTGCGAGAGGCTTCGCACCAAGCAGATTCAGAGTTTTATAAGAAACTAGCCGATGCCCGTCAGCAAATGCGGATCACAAAATAATGAAGATACGGTTCCAAGCTGATGCTGACCTACGGGAAGTCATAATCAAATCTCTGCTACGATATGAACCAGCTATAGATTTCAGATCAGCGCAAAAAGCAGATTTGGCTGGCCTCGATGACTATAAAGTATTAGCTCTGGCCGCAGACGACGGGAGAGTGCTTGTCACACATGACCGCAAAACCATGCCACACCATTTTGCAAAGTTTACAAAGGCAAGAACCGGTTTCTGGCGTAATAGTTATTCCTCAAGATTTATCGATATCTGCTGCTGTGGATGAATTGCTCTTGATATGGACGGCGAGCGAAGCCAGTGAGTGGTTGGACAGGATATGTTATTTACCACTCTAGCAAATTAATATAAAACTAATAGCCGTAAGGCCCTCGCCCACGCTCCTCCTGATCCAGTTCGTCATACAGCCAATTTCTCACCTCATCCAAAGATTCAATCAGAGAAATTTGATAGGGTTTAATGGTCGGATAACCGTTTTCCAAAGCCAGCGGATGCGCTAGCTCGTGATAGATGTCCGGCAGATGAAGTAGAAAATTATTTTCGCCAGGATGCACGAAATGAGATTGAAGTCCTCTTAAATTTAGAAATAACCGGGCCTCATTGTTTCCACTACATATACTTGTCAGGTTTCGTCATAGTGCATTCAATCAATCATTCCTTTCACCTATAGCGCGATACCATAGACATGGCAACTACTATTGCTCTCGCATTATTATGGGTGGAATCCCCAGTTCGTTCCCCCGCATATGAAACAAGGGGGTTAGAGAAATAGAATTTTCTATGGTCGGCGGCTCTATAAGACATCATTGTGCCAACTTCGCCTTCATCCGGGTCGTCATTAGGAGGGTCAAAATACCACCCATGAGAATCCGGGTATAATCTCAAATATTTTTCAACGTCATGGCCCGCTCCCAAATTATGATCCAACTCATGCACAAAGCAGTAATATCCTTCTGAAATACAAGTATCAATAATTTCAAAGAATCCTCTGGCAGACCAGTATTCAAATTGAGATGGGTCTAAGGGGTCTGGCGGGGGATTAAGTTCCCACCTTGGGTGAAGGCTAAAGGCTAAGCCTTCATAATCGCCCCTATTCGCAATTAATCCAACTAAGTCAGCTTTGGATTCATCACGCCACTTTCTAACCTGTTGCCCGCCAGTTTTAAGTGCGAGTATGTCTAGGTCAGTATTAAATGACCCTGTTTCAGGAAATGAAGTCTCTTCCATACGGACAACTTTTATATACAATGGAATCTGGCTATTTTGAAAGGTCTGATTAGTCTGTTCTTCGGCAATGCGTATCCTATCTTCAATAAGTTTTTTGCTACCGACATGTACTCTTGCCCTTAGGATATAAACCACAAGCACTGTAATTTCAGTTTCGGCAAAGTCTTGCGGTAGCGCGGGCGTACTGGCGGCGGCTTGTTTTTTCGTGAAATTCTTCGCTCTTCTTAACTCTTTGGCGCTTAACTTATGCCCCCCCACCCCACATACACTGTTAGGACCTTTTGCTCGGCTTTTCGATGCTTTACCCTTTCTTATTTTATTTTAATCAGCTTATTTGTTTTGAGCGGTGGGATCAGTAGCATTACGATTGCTCTTTGTTTCCCCAGTTCCGATCCTCATCTCCTAGATTGTTTACCTTGTTATGCCGATTTGATTTGAATTCTACTCTTCAAAGTTGAGGCTTTTCATCATTGAGAAAATCGAATCAGGCTCAACCGCAGGCATATTTTAATTCTGTTTCACCAGCACCACGTCCTGTTTCCTTCTTGCGAAATCAAATAATGACGGTTGTTGAGTAGGATTATTCTTTATCAATGAGCCACTCGCTTTCGAGGAACCCACCACTAAACCCCGTGCTTCCTTTCCTCGTCCGAAGTCCTGCAACTCGCCTTTTTTCACTTCTTCATAAAGCGTCGGTACCCGGGTCACACCGTACTCCAGCCATTCGGCTAGGGTTATGATATTGTCTTTAGGCTTAAAATCTGCCTGCCCTGCTTCGATGCCATCATGTGTCAGCGCGTATGTCAGCAAACCCTGTCTGATGAGTTCGCTTTCGAGCGCAACATCATCTGCCTGCGTGGATGTCAGTATCCTCATGCCTTTGTCGTAAGCCAGTTGCCCCAGTCCTCTGCTTCCCATAGGGCCGGCCTTGAATCCTTTGACATTGACGGTCGCCGCCGAGTGGCAGGCATCGACAATCATAACCATTTCGCCTGCATCCACACTCCTCATCCAAAGAGCCAGTTCCTCGCTCGATATGCATCGATTGACCAGCCTCTCTGTGATTTCCTGACCGTTGACCCCTCCCGTATCATAGGGCACAAAATAGAAGTTGCCGCTTTCATCAGCAAAACCGTGGCTCGAAAATGAAATCAGTACCAAATCTTCGGGCCTTGCTCGCCTTAGTTTGTCGGCGTTAGGAATGTTCTTCTTGAGTTCAGGGTCAACGCGTTTGCCCGACAGGATTTCGAGCAATGTTTTAAGATTCTCTTTGGTGGCTGCTTTTTCTGTTACCACTCTTTTCCCATCCCTGATTTCATAATCTGAGATAAGAGGAATTTGAACGACATCCTCATATGTTCCCAGCTTCGACAGCCTGTCGGCCACAATGCCTTGAACCAGCCGCGCATCATTTGCCGCAAAGCTCAGATCGAAGTCGGAATCTTCGTACGCGTTTACTCCTACGGTAATCACATAAGCGCGTCCTTTTATCGGCGTAAGTGCTTTATCGAGCAGGATGGCTTTTCTATCTGTGGCGCTCTTTATTCCATCGACATTGAATGCGTATGCAGAAAATTCTGTCTGTGTGATGCCGGTCTTTCTGGGGAGTTTTATATTTCGGAATGTGACAACGGCACGGCCTGTTGCCGGGTCTGTCTTTACTTCGCCTCTGGTCAAAGGATCGGAGCCGACCATCTGGCCATCGCGAAATAGCCGCAGGTCGTAAACTCCCGTCTTCAATTCAACCTTTTTGCCGCCGCGCTGAAACTCGCCCGCCGCAGAGGCGACATCGACCGAGACGGTCACCGTATCGACAGCGTTCTGGTAGAGAATGCTTGAGATTTTCACCCTCGGCTGAACGGGGTTCAGGTCGGAAAGCGATGTTATAGGTTTAAACTTCTCTCCGGCTAAGATACGAGGCAAAAGGCGAGGCTCGTAATAATCACGCATAAAGATTTCAGCGGGAAGCGGCCTCATCGGATCATCCGACATAATCCAGTGCAGCCCTCTGATCTCTTCCAGGTTATCCGTATCAAACCGTCCATCCGGGGTGACCACTACCCATCTTCCATCTTTGAACGAAATTAGTCGGCAAAGCTCTTGTCCTGTGGTCGCGTCCAATAGCACTGCCGATGGGCCGCTCTCCATCAGGATGAAACGCCCATCCGGCGAAAAAACTGCTGATAATATCCAGTTCCCCGGTCCTCGTCTGATATGTATGATCGCTTTTCCCGTACCCACATCCCACAAACTCAGGCTCCCGTTTCCTGCTGTTAATATGGACTGGCCT
The DNA here is from genome assembly GCA_963726785.1 of Blastocatellia bacterium. Lineage (GTDB taxonomy): Bacteria > Acidobacteriota > Blastocatellia > UBA7656 > UBA7656 > DATEKX01. Next base: position 668,468 of record CAVSDJ010000009.1, on the reverse strand, counting down.
GTCGGGGAGAACTTTATTAAGGAAATGTCATCTGAGGCCACAAAGCGCCTGATCTCAGTACCTGCAGCCACATCCCACAGGCGGGCATTTTGTTTGTCAGTTGTCAAAATATGCTTACCGTCAGGTGAGTAGGCGATATAAGTGGAATAGGCTATAGGCGACTTCGGTACCTGAAAGCGCTTGACCACTTGCCCAGTGGCTATATCCAATAAAAGCGCAGTTCCGTCGAACGAGATACTGCCGGTTAGAATGAAGCGACCATCCGGTGAATACGCTAGTGATTTAACCGAATGGTCGTGCACTGTAAACCGCCTAATCTCGCTCCCTGTGGCTAAATCCCACAACACCACGGGGTGGTCACGTCCAAGAGCATCTTCGATTCCTGTTAAAACCGACTTGCCATCGGGCGAGTATGCAATAGAGGCCATGGTCGCAAACCTCGGGTCTCCGTAAGAGAACCGCCTGAGTTCCCTCCCTGTAACCATATCCCATAAGCGCGCAGTATTATCCTTTGGCCCGCCTCCGGTTAGAAGGTATCTTCCATCAGGCGAATAGGCTGTTGAGTACACTCCCGACAAATGCCCTTGGAAGCGCCTGATCTCTTGTCCTGTAGCTGTATTCCAAAGGTGCGCAGCATCGTCCCCGTTACCCGTCAACAGTGATCGGCCATCGGGAGAATAGGCTACGGCATTGACTGTTGATGAATATCCCTCGAATCGCCTGACCTCTTGCCCTGTAGCCGCATCCCACAAGCGTATTGTGGAATCCTCACCACCTGTCAGGACGAATCTGCCGTCAGGTGAAAAGGTCGCTGCTCTCACTCCTCCGGGCGAATGCCCAGTAAATTTTCTGATTTCTTGACCCGTGGCCACGTCCCATAGACGAGGACTACTATCTTCATTCCTATTGTTAGCGCCCGCAGTCAATATTGAACGTCCGTCCGGTGAAAACGCTACCGAGTATAACCAATTTACATTCAGAAAATCTTTGATCGCTTTCCCTGTGACTGCATCCCACAGGCGAGCGGTCTTATCCAAATATCCGCCCGTCAATATAAATCGACCGTCTGGTGAAAATGCTACTGACTTTATGCCGCTATGCTTGGAAGGCCCTTGAAGGATACGCCTGATCTCTCTGCCCGTAGTCGCATCCCATAGCCGTGCAGTCATATCCAGACTTCCCGTCAAAACAAACCGACCATCGGGCGAAAACTTTACTGATTCGACGAAGCTCGTATGTCCTATGAAGCGCCTTATCTCGCGCCCCGTTTCCACATCCCAAAGGCGGGCAACTGCATCGCCACCTGTCAAAACGAGTTTGCCCTGCGGTGAGTAGGCGACTGTCCTCACTTCACTCGGCGTTACCAGGCGTTTGATCTCTTTTCCTGTAGTCACATCCCAAATACGCGCGGTCTTATCGAGGCTCCCGGCCGTTAAGACAAAACGGCCATCTGGTGAAAATGCTACTTCGTCTACTCCTGATGAATGTCCATAGAAGCCCCTGATCTCCTGTCCCGTGGCTGCATCCCAGAGCAATGCATTCTCCCCGCCTGTTATAATGAACCGCCCATCCGGGGAGTATGCGACTGACTCAGCAGCGCCTCCCAATTGCACAATCAACTGCGGCTTGTGGCTGGCGGAAGATGTCGGAACTATATTGTTATCCCCTGTGCGGGGCAAAGCAGGCTGTGAAGGTTTTGACACGCTCAATCCGCGGTCTGGATTCTTATCACTCCTTCGATTTTGAGCCCAGGCATGGCTCGGATACCACTGAGCTACAGCTATCACCAACACAAACATGGATGCTTTCAGCATGCAGTCTGCCTTTCTCACGCAAACCACCTCCAAAGGTATCATTATTGATGTACAGGTTGACTAAGTTGTACCCGTTTATTCTCTTTAGGGTCAATGCGTGTACAACCTCATGTGTACGATCCCGAGCTAGACATTATCGACAACCGAGCTGTGATTATAGTCCTCGACGAGCCATATTCAAAAAACAGGTCCGACCAACTCTCAATCAAGCCTCTCAACGGCCAATTTGTTACTCTACCCTTCAGCATTTTTGTTTTACTCGAAAACATAGAGTATTTGGCTTGGCTCGTTCAACTAACGGCAATAATTGCTGATCACTTACCTCTCTGACTCACAGTGATGAATATGCTTCATTCACTCCGAGGGCGCGCTGACTACTGTTGCCCGACCTTCAGCCACTAACTCCACATTTCATATAAAAGTTTGATCACAAATAGTGATTGGAATATGAGGGCGCGGTCACTGGAACCGGCTCTCGTTCATCAGGGGCAAACTAATAGCGCCAATAGGTCGCAGTTATCTTCAGGTAGGATTAACTACAAAATGTAAAAAGAGATGGTATTTTAATCGTCAGATGACAAATATTTATGTGGTAAACACAAGCACAGCCCATTAGTTACAAGTACGTACTAAGAGTATACGGCTGACAATACGCCTCCTTTAATTTCGAAGGCCTCTTCAAATAACGAAATAAATCGCTGGAGAAATAATCATTGGCAACAGCTCCAACAGCTTCGAGAACCTTGAAGACATGAACTTTGCCGACATCGACGCGATAGATCGCAATTGCCACGCGGCAATGCCCAAGCTCGAAACAATAGAGCGCCTTCTAGCAGGAGAGCAGAAAAAAGAGACGCGATGAGCGAGCAACTTATCAAAGGCACTCACGAACTCATTAGCGAACTAATAAAGCGTCTCTCTGATGGCGAGTCGTTCGATAACACGAAGCTAACCGAGCTTGCAGACAGCATCTATGGCGGCACTCGCGCCGAAGGTGTCTATAGCCCGCGCGATGCTTACAGTGAGTGGATTGTTCGTGTTATGACGAACGGAAACTAAGGCGTACTGGTTCGCGTCGCTTTTACCCAATTGCGAAAAGCACGACGAGCTTTATATGTCCCCTTGGTCTCGCTGCTTGTCACAAACTCAGCGATCTGTTCGGCGCTTAAAAAAGGAAAGGCCGGGCTTTGTGATGCGCGCGAGTAGACTTGATCCACCAATTGCCAAATCTGCCATTGGCCTCCGTCATAGCGCCAGATTTCGGGTACATCCATGGCTGCATAAATGGCAAACTTGCCGGAAGATTCACTTGTTAAATCGATCTCGATCACCAGATCAGGTGGTGGATCATTGCTGAGGTCCAAACGATCTTTGCCAGCAACTCGACTGGCGTGCTGGATATAAAAGCAGTCATCCCCTTCCGCGCCTTTACTGTGTGACTGGAGTTTTAGGGTGACAGAGCCATAGCTGAAGATATCTTGCTCCAACTCGTCACCTAAGATGAGCACCAGGTCATGCAACAGGTTCTTATATTTTTCGTGTTTCGCTGAAGGACTCATAATTTCCAGCCGACCTTGATTGTAACTGATGCGCAGGTGAGAGTGATCGGAGAGTTGACCGAGGAGATGTTCATACTCGTCCCAGTCGATTTCATAGAGAGTCAACCTGCCGCCCGACGGCAGGTGAGTAACGGCATCAAGATAATTCGCAGTCTGAACACTCATCAATGTTAGCCTCACTCAGGCGATCCATTATAGCATAGGTGGATATGGGGCAAACCGGACCATTAAGGTTTTGCCATAAGGCGACTAATGATTTACACTGAGTCAACATCGACTAAAGATTCGTTAACCGATGTGATTCTCGTCATAATGTGTAGCAAGCGATTTTCGCGAAGTCATTGAACAAGCCTTGAGCCAATGCGATGTTTTCCTTGCGATCATAGGGCCAGAATGGCTTGAGATTACGGACGCGGCCGGACATCGCCGACTACAAGATCAGAACGACTATATCCGTATTGAGATTCAAAGAGCGCTGGGGCGAAATATACGCATCATACCTGTACTCTTTAATACAACAATGCCGCCAGCGGCAGACTTACCCTTTCGGATAGATGATTCAAAGATGTGCTAGAGAATAATTATTGACGAATCAAAGCGGCGTCCCTTGAACAGCTTGGCTTAGTCAAATGAGTTTTCGGGCGTACGGCTGATCGACCAGCCCCCGGATTCGCTGAGTTTAAGCGCCATTAAGTTGCGCCCTACACTATTTAAGAAAGTCATTGACACGCCTTTGATTTTGTACTATATCTCACATGTTTTCAGGTTGCGTGATTGATGATTTATTCCAGAACAAAGTTAAGCTTATTATAAAAAAACGCTTCGGACACTCTTTAGAAACGGGCTGTAGAAACGTATTGGAAGCTGTAAGTTAAACTTGATTATGCCGCAAGGTATATTCAATAGTTTACAGAAAAATGTCCTGGCTCTTGTGCCCTTAGCCTGTTTGTGATGGCTGCCGCTGACACACTTGTTTTGGTTGCCGCCGGATGAATTTCTTTCGCAACAGGGTTAAGGGTTAGTAATGATTAAGGTATCGGCGCTCAACGCAGGCTCTAAAGCTGTTAGGGACAAAATTATTTAGCAAAATGCGGTCAAGTTAGAAAGAGAGGAAAGTGTCAATGATTTATCTAACACTCAGAAAGAGATTCGGGCGAGCCTTTATCTCACTGCTGGTAATGCTTGTGTTAACCTCATCTATGCCGGGATACCGCCTGGCGGGACAGACCCGGAATGCTCCTGAAAAGCGGCAGGTCTCGTTGACCGAACAGGAACGGCAGGATATCAAATATGTCGCCAGCCTCTTTAGACCGGGGGTTCCGCTCGTTCTCAACTTCGCCGACAGCGCCCAATATCGGTTTTACAAATCTCAGGTTGAAAGAGCCGGATTAAATCCTAAGCAGAACCCGCAATTCTTTAACGCTCTGGAAACGGCAAGGCAAGCGCACATAAAATCGCCCCCTTCACCGACTCCAACAGTCCTCTCAGCGTCTGCGGATTCAAATACGCCAGTACCGCTGAACACGATAGTTGATCTCGGCAGCAAGAATCAGCAAGCCACCTCCACAGCCTTTTCAACATATCCGGGCGGAACTGATGTCACCATACTTACTATCACTGTATATGATGTAAACGGCAATATAGTTGCTCCCTCTCAGACCACGCAGCAGTACGGTCAAGGGGAGAATGTAACGGCCACAACAGCGGCTCCGCTTCAGCAGCCTGAAACTCTTAACGGTATCGCCACATTTTATACGCTGAAGGACGGAAATCCGACTTATGCGGCATATAACGTAGTGGATTCTACGCTTGGCGTCGCTATTACCAATATAGCGCCCAGGCAAGTTGTGACTCACCCGGCCCCGTTGATAAAAGTCTGCACGGCAGGAAGAACGGCGCCCGATTGTGATTATACTGTTGGAGGCACAACACAGGTCTCTTTCCCCATACAGGGGAACGCGGTCTACAGCGGAACCATAACGCCCCCAACGCCACAAAATTCAGCCTCGTCCATCAGCGTCTCTCCTCCTCCGGGAGGCGCTTGTCTGCCCGTCTTTCTGAGTGGGGATTTCTTTACTCAACCGGGCACCACAATCAATTACACCACGAACACACTAACCTGGAATATGAATCCGGCTCAATTTGGCAGCGCGTGCTGGCCCAACGGCGCGAACGTCACCTATAACTTTTACGTTCAGCTTATGGTTAATAACGTCCCGGTCCCTATTTTTGTTACTAACGCTGCCAGTCCGCCGCCAACGAATACCGTGATAATTCCGCCCATGCAAATATGGTATGGCTGCCTCGCCGCCGACACAAAAATAGACATGGCTGGCGGCGTCGAAAAAACAATCCAAACGGTTACGAATGGAGAGAAGGTAGTGTCGAATCAGAAAGGAACTCTATTGACGGTTGATAACATTACCAGAGGCAAGGAAGAGATCCCTATGATTCGCATAAAAGATAATAAGATGCATTCTCTCTTACTTACCGAAACGCATCCGGTGCCCACGAGCAAAGGGGTCCTGCTTGCCAAACAACTAACGCCCGGAGCGGTCGTTTTCACGAAAACCGGATCGGCCCGGATTGTAGAAGTAAGTAAAGAATCCTTCAGCGGAAATATTTGGAATCTCGATGTTGGCATGCCCGGAGACCACGTTAAACTGAATCAGCAGAATACAACTTTTTACGCCAATGGGATTCTGGTCGGTGATACTAAAATGCAGGTGACCTTTACGCTCAGGTACGAAACCGACCAGCGGACGGTGCTGGCTAAAATTCCGAAGGAGTGGCACCGCGATTACCTGAATTACATAGCTGCCCAAAAGAGAGCTAAAAAATAACCTTCAATATACTGAGCGATTCTATGAAAACATGCTCATCTCGCTCGATGGCCGTAGCGTGTTAAACCCTTTTGAATACTTTCGCTAGTTTTCAGGCGTTTACTAGCGACCAAGCGTGTTTGCCGAGGGATAATATGCCAGACACACTTCCGATCATCGCTTTTCTCTCTTATGATAGCAACTCACTGTACGTTACCTGGCAAAGCACCTTCCCTCCGGGCCTGAGCTACTTTCTAGTCGTGCTGTACGAAGTGGATGGGCCGCTGCGAATCGAACAGCAGAGCACGACAACCTATGCTTCGATTCCAGCCCAGTTGAGCACCACTCAAACATATAAAGTTTACGTGCAAGAGTTCATTAATAATCAGCCCGGCCCGAAGAGCAACGAACTTACAGTAATTACTGTGGCGCCACAGTTGACCTCTCTTTACTACACGGGCGCTGTCGTCGGATCATACTGGAATCCGGTAACGGTTCAGGGGTCGGGGGCATACGCTGTGTCGTTATATGATACTGGCGGCACCTACAACAATACGCAGAGTACTACAGATATTTCTTATCAATTTCAATACGCCCTCCAGCCGTCAACACAGTATCAGGTGAAAGTATCAGCCACGTCGCCTGACGGTGTAGTGGTCGGCCCGGCGAGCATCGCTCGCACCGTTATTCAGATAGCCCCTCTGGTTACTCTGCTGACTTACAACCTCGCCATTGTGGGAAGCTACTGGTCTCAAGTCACCGCGCCCGGCGCGGGCACTTACTCCGTCTCGCTATACGACACTACCGGCACTTACAACAACTCTCAACAGACTTCCAGCTTATCTTACAATTTTCAGGTCGCGTTGGAATCTTCCAAGCAGTATCAGGTCAAAGTGGCGGCTCAGTCTCCGGACGGCGTAGTCGTCGGCCCTTCCAGCCTGCCCAGAACCATAATCCAGGTCGCGCCCGAGCAGACGCTGCTGACTTATGACTTGACGGTCGTGGCTTCTTACTGGAGTCAGGTAAACGTGCCCGATGCGGGCAGTTATGCCGTGTCGCTGTCAGATACGAGCGGCTCTTACAACAACACACAAAGCACGACCGACCTGTCGTATCAGTTTCAAGTGGCGCTCGACATCAACAGCACTTACAGGGTCACCGTGTCAGCCACATCCGTTGACGGCGTCGTTATTGGCCCGGCCAGTGTCCCCAGAACGGTCATTCAAGTCGCCCCGCAAATTGCCTCGCTCAGCTATAACTTCACAGTCACTGGAGCTTATTGGGTTCCTGTTATCGTGACAGGTGCTGGCGGCTATGCCGTATCGCTATATGATACTGGCGGAACTTATAACAACACACAGTACACGTTGAATATCTTTTATAATTTTGATGCCACACTTGATATAAACATGGAGTATCAGGTCAAGGTGTCAGCTACATCACCAGACAGAGTTGTCATCGGCCCGGCGAGCATCGCTCGCACCGTTATTCAGATAGCCCCTCTGGTTACTCTGCTGACTTACAACCTCGCCATTGTGGGAAGCTACTGGTCTCAAGTCACCGCGCCCGGCGCGGGCACTTACTCCGTCTCGCTATACGACACTACCGGCACTTACAACAACTCTCAACAGACTTCCAGCTTATCTTACAATTTTCAGGTCGCGTTGGAATCTTCCAAGCAGTATCAGGTCAAAGTGGCGGCTCAGTCTCCGGACGGCGTAGTCGTCGGCCCTTCCAGCCTGCCCAGAACCATAATCCAGGTCGCGCCCGAGCAGACGCTGCTGACTTATGACTTGACGGTCGTGGCTTCTTACTGGAGTCAGGTAAACGTGCCCGATGCGGGCAGTTATGCCGTGTCGCTGTCAGATACGAGCGGCTCTTACAACAACACACAAAGCACGACCGACCTGTCGTATCAGTTTCAAGTGGCGCTCGACATCAACAGCACTTACAGGGTCACCGTGTCAGCCACATCCGTTGACGGCGTCGTTATTGGCCCGGCCAGTTCTGGCCTGATCGTGATACAGGGAACTCCGACGATACAAGAGTTGGACTACGATGCCGCCAACCTTTCCGTAGCTTGGAGTAAAGTCGATCAGTCTGTAGTCACAGGGTACTCGATAAAGGTTAGCGAGACTGGCGGAAGCAGTTACACCTTTGATGTAGGCAATACGGACCACACGACGGTTAGCATTGAACTCCGCGCCGACAAATCTTATCAGGTTGAACTACGGGCGACAGGTGACAAAGACCTGGGGCCTTTCGGTCCGCCGCTTGCCCCTCTGACATCTAGCCCCCGAAATGTGCAGTTGAACTACACGGGAACTCAGTTTAAGGCTAGTTGGCTTAAGGACAGTAATCCGCAGGTGACCTATTACATTGCTCAACTATCAAAAAACGGGAACGTCTTTGTAGAAATCCAGGTGCAGGAGCCTCCGGCTGTGTTTGACTACACAATCGAAAATGGAATCGTCTATAGCGCAATCGTCAGAGACGCGGGAGACCGTGTTAAAGGGCCGTGGACAACGCTTGTCTACGGGCCTTATGCGGCGGCTGTGACTATGGATTACGATGCGCAGAGCCGCATCAAAATCGTCAAATGGAACAATCAGCAAGTATTCACCTATGCTATTGATGATTCCGGCAACATACTGTCAGAAAGCTACTCACAGATCACCTTGGCCGACGATCAGGCGAAAAAAATCTGAGCAGAGAGACCGAAACAGGAGACAAGATGAGCTTACCCGGAGACCCGCAACCGCCGACACTGGATTTCACGTACTCAAGCACACTTGATCCTTCCGCGACTGTGTTTGAGTTTAATGGTCAGGCTTCGATCAGCCAGCAATCAGTCGCTAATTTTCCGACAAACGGGTTGACGATTACCTTCTGGCTCAAGTGCTCTGATCCGCAGCCCGATGCGATCATATTCAGTTACGATGCTCAGGCGAACAGCGATAGTCACTGGCTGTGGATCAAGAATCCGGGTGACATACGAATCGGGTTCGGGGCGTCGGACACAGGCAGCACCGGCGTTAACCTTGCCGACGGGGCCTGGCATTATCTGACCGTCACTATGGCCCCCTACGACACCACACACTACGAGGTCCAACTTTACATAGACGGCGCTCCGGCATTCATCAGCATTGGGGCCATTCAACATTCAAGTGACACCGTGATCGAAACGGATGGAAGCCTTGTTCTGGGCAAGAAAACGGTCGGGGGACAGGAAGCAGGGCTATCAGGATTCATGAGCGAATTTCGGCTATGGCAGGGCGTGTGGTCGGCAGCCGATATAATGACCGGAATGCAAATTCGCATGAGCGGGAGCGATCCGCACGCCGTCATATGCTGGGCCTTGACATCGCCAGCGACATCGGGAACCGTTACTGGCGGCAGCTTCGTCAATTCCGACTTGCAGTTCCGCCAGAGACAGCTTCTGGCCTCGTGGAGCGAGGTGTCGGGCGTGCAATATAACCTGCAGGTTTCATCGGCGGATGGCTGCTGGCAACGAACATATCAGAATCTCACCGGAACACGGCAAGTCATAGACGGTTATCAGATCAATACTCAATATCAGGCGGAGGTTCAGGCCGTAGTAAACGGCGCGTCGAGTACATGGAGTGCTCCAAAATACGTGCTCGTGCTCGATCTGCAACCGATCAACCTTACGTTGACAAACCCCAGCGGGGAGACGGTTTTGGCGCAGTGGCAGCCGGTCGATCAGGTTCAGCAATATCAAATACAACTCTATAAGAATCAAGCCGTCACGCCCGAATCGTCTACTCAAACCACGACAACATACGATCTTACGAACCTTGTGCAGGGGGAAGATTTCTGGACTTATAAAGTAACGGCGACTTCGGAAGGCTCCATAGGGCCTGCAAATCCGGTTACTACGCTGGCGCAGGAGCAAATAACCCTTTATTACTACAACCTGGATTCTTCAAATATTTATTTGCAGGCCAATTGGAATGCCGAACCCGGTACAGTCTTATATTATCTCCAGATAGATCAGCAAACAACGCCGGTCGCGCATCCTCTGCTGGATGGAAGCACGACGACATACCGGATTAACGGACAGTTGAATGATGATACGGTTTATAAGGCGCGAGTTCGCGCTCTGGGCGTTGGCGCTATAGCAGCCTGGTCTTTACAAAGCACCGTTATAATTCACAACCTGCTTGCCCCTGTGATTACATCGGCAACGGCTGATGCGGGCGCGCATTCCATAACAGTAGATTGGACGGCTCCGCCATCAACCGCCGCATTGACTTTCAATGTCGAGCTATGGAGGCTGGACGGGACCGCTCCTTTCCGAACTACTTCCACTCAACTGGATGCGGCAACGTTTACGGACCCGGAGATACAAGACGGCGCTTCGTTCAAGGTTCGAGTTCAGGCTACGGCAGACAATTCAATAGGCCGTTGGAGCGAGTTCACGAATGTCTACGTAAGTTCGTTGCCGCAAGTACAAAACGTAATCGCAGGCGTCAACAGCACGAATGACGTTACGGTAAGCTGGACCGCCGTTTCGCTTTCTAACTTTCGTTATAAAGTAAACCTGAGCGGCCCCGGCGTGAATGTGGACCAGTACACCACTAACACCTGTGTCAATTTTTATTCGAGCGATACGCATGTTCAAACAGGGCAGGTGTATGGGGCAACCGTGTGGGTGGAGCAGAATGGCACTCTGGGTCCGCCAAGTCAGATGACTCCGGCCTCGCAGGTGACAATCGGGCAGGTAACGCCGGTCTGCCCCGTCTGCCAAGACAATGCTCATCATGTTGACGATCCTATCAACATAGCTATTGGCTCTTACAACTATTCTCACACGGACATTCAAGTCAACGCTCCTGTGCCGCTCACGTTCATCACAACCTACAACACGACAACTCCCACTTCGGCCGAGAGCGATTACTACACCGGAAAACCCATGGGGAGCAGGTGGAATCATTATTATAATACCCGAATTATACGCAGCTCGGACGGCGTTCAATTATATGTGATCTGGGGAAGCGGCGCGGTTGACAGCTTTTTGATACCAACTTCGATAACGGGCCAATATACGCTACTTGGGATTCCAAACGGCAGCAGGCTCTTTCTCGGCACAGACATGATATTTGTGCTCACGACGAAAGATCAGCAACAGTTCCGCTTCGCCTTTGACGGCAGGCTGATGCAGATTACAGCGCCGAGCGGCAACACAGTTTCGCTGCAATACGATTTGGCCAACAAGCTCGTCCTGATAAAGGAAAACCAAACAAATCGCTCGCTCACGATAGATTACTATGGCGACGGCTATTTGAAATCCGTAACAGACAATTCAGGCCGCAGCGTGTCATACACATATGAGAATGGCGATCTGACCGTTATGACCGATGTAATGCAGTATCAGCGAGTTTTCGATTACTACACGCAATCCATGCTTAAGTCCATCACGGACGAAGATAACAACATGATACTCAAGAACACCTACGAAGATGGTCGCGTGATTTTTCAGCAGGATGCCAGGTCCCTCGCCAGCGGCGCGAATTACGGAAGCAGCATGAACTACACGGTCACGCAGGAGAATGGCGTAGATATAATGACTACCGATTACACGGATCGCGCTGGCAATCAATCCAGATTCAAGAGCGTTCTGGCGAACGGCAACATGTTGAGCGCGGAGTACCAGCTAGGCAATCAAAACATCAGGAAGATCACGCAGACTTATGACGGCCTCAATAACATGCTGTCAGAAACCCAGTATGAAGGCCCGCAGTCGAGCTACACGAACGGAAAGGGCAACACCACTTTATACACTTATGATGGCTCGAATAACCTGTTGACCGTAACCAATCCGGCAGGCCAGCAAATGTCGTTTACCTACGATAATAACAACCACCCGATTTCGCACACCGATTTTACCGGGAACACAATGACGATACATTACCAGGGAAACCTACCGAAGGAGATTATAGATTTTCTGGGTAGACAAACCGAATTCACCTACTACGATGGCCAGATCAAAGGGCTTATAAAGACTTATGAGGACGAGAATGGCAACACCTTTAATTTTGAGTACAACAATGCTGATCTTTACAAGGTGATCTCGCCGCTACTGTCAAGCTCCCGGTATGAATTTGACAGCATCGGAAGGCTAACCAAACTCGAAAACCTTGATAAAAACCAGAACATCATCCGCACGACACGAATCGCTTATTGGCCTTCCAGCCATGTGAAGCGAAGTTCTGTGTGGCTACAGAACCAACCGGAAGCCAATGCTTACGCTTACGACTATACCTATGATGGCGTGGGGAATTTGCAGACCGTGACTGATCCACTTCTGAATCTGATGACCTACGGCTATAATCCGAATAATTTTCTAAGCAGCGCGCTGTTCCCTGCTTTCGAGGACATAGCCCCGACCACACTCTATGATTATGACAGAGACGATAATCTTCAAAAGATAACTTATTCGACCGCTGTGAAACAGTTGTATAGCTTCGATCAATTCGGCAGAGTTTTGACCTACACCGACCCAAACACCAACCTCTATCAGTACACATACGGAATGTTGTTAACTGGAAACGGGCCTTACGACCTCGTAGAGAGTGTGCTATTCCCCACGCTGTCATCAGACCCCGGCCACCAATACAGCGTCGTGACAACTTACAATCCGAGCGGCAGCTTGAAATCGGTGAAGGACCGCCGCGATCAAGTTACCAGCTACACATACGGTGTTCAGACCGATCCGATCAACGGCACAAAACTGCTTGTTGAAACTATAACGCTGCCTCCGGCGAACGAAGGTGACGACCCCTACACCATACAGCAGATTTATGATGCCATTGGGCGATTGGTCTCCCTCACTGACGAAGGTAACAACCAGACAACTGTAAGCTATAGTCTGCAACTCGATGCGGTCACGAATACTTATCAGCAGGTTACGACAATCACTGACCCGCTGGGCAATCAGACCATCTACATACTTGACGCGCTCAACCGTCTGGTCAGCTTTAACCAAGGAAAAGACGCTCTCTTTTACGAGCTTTATTATGCATACAACGCCATTAACTCGCTCATCCAAAGCGGCGAGAAAACAGATAATGGCATCGTCTGGACAACCTACTCTTATCAGTATGACTCGCAGACCGAATGCATAAAGGTAAGCACCGGCGCGCCCGGAAACGATCAAGTTGTCACGCTACAGTACTACAACGGCTTAAACCAACTGGTAAAGGAAACCAATCAGGTTAACAACTCGCAAGAGATGGATTATTCGCCATGGGGCGGGCTATGGAAATATACGAATGCGAACAATCAGACGCTCACTTACGGCTACGATGAGGCCAGAAGATATTACAAGACCACTCTGCCGGGTACGAGCGGGGAGATCGTTCAGATGCTGGACTTCAACGGGAACCGGCTCCAGACGCTCAAAGATCAGGCGGTTATGATTACAAGAACTTTTGACGAGTGGAACCGGCTCGAATCAAGGACAAACTCGCGCAATCAGACGATAGGCTACGATTACTATCCGACGGGATCAGGTCAACGTATTGACCTATTCGGATAACAAGAAGGTGACTTATTTGCTTGACGGGTTGAACAGGATAAAAACCGTCACCGATTGGAATAATAGAATAACTGACTATGATTACTGGCCCACGGGCAGCGTAAAAGACACCCGGTTCGCTAATGGCAATCTATCAAGCTATGAGGTTGACGTGGCGGGCCGTTTGACCGGGATCAGTCACACGGGCAGCGACACAATTATTGCTAGCCTGTCATTCATTCTCGACGCCATAGGCAATATCAAAACGAACAACGCAATCTACCCCGCCCCTCTGAACATTCCGACAGACAGCCGAATCTATACTTACAACAACGCTAACCAGATTTCTACTTATAATGGCGCGGCCCTGACATATGATAATGATGGCAACCTCTCCGCGTTGCCCGTAGGCGGGCAGCTTCAGACTATTAACTACAACCTGTTCGATCAGGTCGAATCCGTCGGGAGCGACGCTTACACGTACGACCCGGACGGCTTGAGGAGTTCGGTGACCATATCCGGCACTGAGCAGTTTTTTGTACAGGATGTGAATCAATACGAAAATCCGATGATTGAAATGGCGGACCCGGCCCTTGCTATTGTCGGGGCATCTATGCTCCCTACAGTCTTCGGAGCCTATACTCTAGCGCCGGATTATAGCGCGGCCGGTCAGGCGCACCTGACCGCTACGTCATTGAACAGTTCGCTTGCGACACTGGCGTCGCAGGGCGGATATCAAATCATCACGTCAGGCTGGTTGAATGCGATAACCCAACCGGAAAACCCGGAAAGCTACAGCGCACTTTATAACTACCCTGCTGGCAGCGCGTTGAACAACCTGCTTGAAATCACCGACCCGCAAGGAACAATACTGTACCGCTATGTCTACGGGCAGGGATTGATAAGCCAGAGCGACAGCGCGGAAGATTACCGAGTCTATCATTTCGACAACACGGGCAACACGCTCGCACGGACCAGACTCGATGGCGGCATAGTTGATCGTTACGCCTACGACCCTTTCGGTCGCATAACCAACAGTCAGGGTAACGGATTCAACCCCTTCTTATACAGCGGGCAGTATGGCGTAATGAATGATCTCAACGGGCTGTTATTTATGCGCGCCCGGTATTACTCGCCTGAATTGATGAGTTTCCTTCAGAAAGATTTTGTGTTCGGCAACCTTTTAATCCCACAGACGCTGAACCGCTATTCGTATGTTACCGGCAACCCGATCTCGCTTATTGACCCGCTGGGTTTGAGCGGCAATAGCGACACGGCGAAGATCATCGGCGGAATTGCGGGCGGTGTGGGAGGGCTGATTGTACTGGCCGGAATCGGTTTCGCTCTGGGCGAAGGGTTCGCCGAGGGGCTGGCCCTGACAGCGGGCGCAGAGCTTGGGTCTTTAGCTACGGGACTCGGCTCGCAACTGGGGCGACCGGTAGGATCAGCTTTCGGTCGAGCCGGGGCCAATATTGCCCGCCAATTCGGTAGGAGCGGCCAATTCCGCAACTGGGGCAGGAGGCTTGCGCAAAACATTCTGACGAAATACAGAGGACCTGTCTGGCAGGTTCCGGCAGGCGCGGAGGAAATCGAATTGGTCGGGCTATTAGCGGCCAATTAAGTTGAGGTGCAAGCAATCGGGGTTGGCCGTCCAGCGTCGGCTTTGGAGGTGAAGAATGATCACCCTTGAACAAGCATCAGGTGCGGTCAACTATGCATCAGGCATCACCGCATTATCATTGGATCTATTGGCATGGCCGGGTGAACTCTCCGGTAATGTTCACTTGCCAATCGCTTACACAAGCAATGTCTATAAGACGGCGGCGACCTGGAACATGTCGGCTCCGACCGGGGCGCTGGGGTTGGGCTGGCATATGGGCTTTGAACTGATTGTGGCAAATCCGCAGTATGATAGTTCACAGTCAAACACTCAATATTATCTTCTGTCGGGCGGCAATTCGACGCCGCTGGTCTGTACCGGATCATCCGGCGATCAGATAACTTTTGCGACTGAGAATTATGCGTTCTGGAAGATCACTTATGATACTGCCCGCGAGTTGTGGCAAATCATCAAAGAAGACGGCATATCCTACTATTTCGGCGACATCAATAGCGGGCGAGAAACCGTGCAATGGAGCATTGCGTGGGATAACTGGTTAGGTTCCAGCAGCCAGACGCAAGGGCAAACGCCTTTTGCAACCGTGTGGAACCTTTCGCAAGTCGTGGACATGTGGGGCAACACTTCAACTTATACGTATGAGAACATCTTTCAATATGTAGGGCCAGCGCCCACAGGTTCAGCGACTCGCGCGGCATATACTCAGGCATCTTATCTGGTGAAGATCACGGGCATAACCGGCGATATGGCCGTGTTCCATTATGAGGAGAAAGACCCAAGCGAGTATCAGTATCCGCACACTAATCCTCCGCCTCCAAATGCGTATCAGGATCGCTATGAGACGCGCTATCTGAGTTCAGTAGATTACATCTCTTCTACAGGGCAAAGGCTGTTTACCAGCAATCTGCTGTATGACAATGGGCAGGGAGGCACAGCTTTTCTTGGGAGCGGTGATCTAACAAAGCGACTGCTTACGGGGATCAGGTGTACTTGGCCCGGTGGTGAATCGCTACCAGGCCCTCGGTTCACATACTACGGTCAAGACCCACTTGATGGGGTAAGCGCGACGAATCTCTACAACGCCGCGACTCACGCATTGTATGGCGCGATGAAAGCAGTAATGGTCCCGGAAGGCGGCACGGTGACCTATCACTACAGCGAGTACGATCTTGGGCTTTCCGACCGTCAGGCCACGGTTACGATACCCGTGAAAACGGGCTACGCATTCAGCCAGCCGCGCTTCAGTTTTGCAGATAATTTTACAGTCGTCACATGGTATGGAGAACAGGCTGGCGGCGCTAATCCGATCATGCAAGTCACCGCTTACACGTGGGATGGTCGCTGGCTGTCGGCTACGCTGGACGCGATCCCTCTAAGCAGCCCGACGGTCTACAACCAGATTCCTATCCTGACGCAGGATAATTTCTTCGGAATCGTAAGCGGGCAGCGAGTGTACCTGTATCATTGCAATTTCAATCAAGCGGGACAGTGGATATCGCCAGCCGCAGGCAATCCGAGTGTGCCTTATTTCACCACTGCCATCCCCACCAGCGAGACCATACAATTTGTGGGCGGGGACGGATTCGCAGCGGTGCTTGGCACGACTGACGGACAGTTATACCGCTATCACTGGAACGGCCGGAACTGGGTAGATGATGGCGCAATCACACTGAGCACAGGCGGAGGAGTTTCGCTTTTCGCAGCGACGGGTAGTTTCAATTATCTCTTTACGAGCGGGGCAGCCGCGTCGGGCGGCGACATGTACTTGACACTGTTTTACCTGGATGAAACCGGCGCATGGCAGTCGAATGCCTTTACCAGACCCCGATTGGTCTCGAACCTGAGCCAGCTAACGCTCCAGTCGGGCCAGAGCTTCGTTGTGTTAACGGAAACAAGCGCCCTTGCATCATTGCAATTGGTACAATACCGCGTTTTCTGGTGGAACAAAAACTACTCCTCGCTGGACGTGTTTCCGCTGGGCGGATTTAGTTTCTCAAGTGGTCAAACACCATATCGAGCGGTCATTCATGCCTCTGATATTGCGCTTAATCAACGCCTGCACCGCTTTAATGGAGTGCAGTGGCTCACGCAGGATATCGGTCAGATCAATTCCCCATCAAGCAGCACGCTTTCAAGTATCTCCTACGGTGTGGACCAGGTCCTGCGCATCATTCAGACCGGGACTAGCGCCTATACCTACGATCTGGTGAACTATGATCCCAATACCCAAACGTGGTCAGTACCCGGAGGGATGAGCGCTACAGGGAGTACCAGTCAGGTGGCCTGCCGTGCGGCCATCACCTGGAATCAACCGAGCAATTATGTGATCTTCAATAGCAAGGTCTACTACCAGCAACCCGATGGCCTATGGGCCAGCCAGCTAACCATCCCTGATACCCTCAGCGGCGACGATCTGGCGAGCCTGCAACTCATAGGGTCGGATTACATTATCTATCAGTCGGGAGGCGATACGAAGATATACACCCTGCAAAACGGCACGGTCACAAATGCGGGCGCCCCTCCCATTACGCTCCCCGATCAGAAGATGCTGGTTTCGGCTTCGATGCCGAACAGCTTAACAGGGCAAAACGCCTTTGCGACCTATACGGACGCTTACGGAACGCCGTCTTCCATACTCACACTCTACCGCGTGGTCAATCAACAGGTGAAAGACTTACAGGCGGGCTACTGTGTCACGGGCATTCTGGCCTACAATGGCTATCAGTCGGTGATTACGGGATACAAATACACCGCGTCGAATGCCACGGTAGACCTTACGGGTTTGATTCCGTACTTTAATCAAGTGACGATAATTCCCGGAAGCGAACTCCCTTCATTCACTACGTACGGCACGACAGAAAACTATTTCTTCAATGGGCTTACGTTAAACGAGTCTCCACTAGAGCCGTATCCATCTGATCCCGCCTACACCAATGCGACCGGCTATTACACTCGTATGAAGGGCCTGCTCTACACGAATCGTATCAAAGATTCAGCGGATATTCTGAAATCATCTACGAATTATTACTGGATGGTCTACCAGAAGACGCTCGGACTTAGCGGCGTCGGACTCTATACACGTCTCACCAAAGAAGTCCCGATGCTGGATAACATCGCGGGCCAGATCATCAACAGTTACAGCCCGGATACAGGCCTAGTCAAGGAAACCAGCACCCGCAATTACAATTCTGCTGGCGTCGAAGAACTGACAGTGCAGCAGTATAAATATTTTTGGGAAGTATACGACCCGACTCGGAGTCTGAATCTGCTGGTCCCGATCATTCAAACAACCGCACGCACGCAGCAGCCTGCCCAGTCCATCGATGTCATAACCGGAATCACGGTGACGACATGGAAATCAACGTGGGGGTATGGTTCGGGGGCCTGGGGGCCGTGGCAGACTTTTTCGGCGCTCAATGCTTCGGCTACATTCACGGAATGGAATGGCGGCGACAGCGACCCGGCCTGGCTGCTGACGAGCGCGGCTCTGTCACGCACAGCGACTGGACTGGTAACATTGATGACCGACGTAAATGGCGTATATTCGTTCACGCTGTTTGATACGAGCCAGTGGTATTCCACTGCCCAATTCGTCAATGCCAGTGCAACCAATGGCGAGGCGAATTATTACGGTTTTGAGCCGTATGAGAATTTACAGGGCTGGAGTTGGACGAACCCTAACAGCAGCCTGACGGCTAACATCACGACGATAGATTATCACACAGGCACACAGAGCTTGCAGTTGCTGCCTTATCCGCAACAGCAATACGGCCCCATCAATGTATTCCAGCCTTCGGATCAGACCCGTAGTTATGTGTTCTCGTGTTGGGCGAAAGCAGAAGGCAATTTCGATCCCTTGCAAGGGGCGGCTCGCTGGCAGCTTGCCGTCTATCGCGGCGATAACAATCAGCAAGTCGGGTCAACCCTCAAACTGGATATTCTCAATACCAATAATGCCTGGGCTTATCTTCAGAAGACGGTGGACCTGCCCGTTCTTCGCGCCAGCGGCAATGTCCCTAACACCGTGAGTCTTTACGTCATAATTTCCGCTTTCAACCAGAACAGTTCCAATTACTGTCTGGTCGATAACCTGCGTTTTTCTGCCGTGAACGGCAGCTTCGGGGCCATCGTCTATCAGCCTGATAACTGGTTAGTCACCGCAACAGTGGGCAACAATGGCGAAACGAATCGCTCGCTGTTTGATGATTGCTGTCGCTGCATTGCTCAGATAGGTCCCGGCGAGCAGGTGAAATGGTTAGTCGAACCGTCCTACTCTCGCGACCTCACGAGCAGTGATCAGTTCCTACAGGATTTTCCCAACAGCATCCTGCTTCTGCAAACGACCAGCGACAGCGCTTACTACGATTTCCACGATGGCAATACGTCTAATTGGACCTTTACGGGCGGCACCTGGACTATCGCTAACGGCGCGTTGAACTATGTACCCTCCGTCCCGCCACCCACTGACCAATTGGGCGGCACAGCTACGTTGAATCTCTTTGCCTTTACAAATTTCGCCGCGCGCATTATCTGCAATACGCAAATCAGCGGCACGGCGGGCATCGGCAACGGAGACGTATTCGTGTACTGGGATGGAACCGCGAGTCGATGGGTGCTGGCTCGCAAACAGACGGATGGCACGCTTATAACCGAGATGCAAAGTAACGCTCAGGGCTTTGGCAAAAGCTGGGTCTTTGCGATCATTGAAGGGTTTGTGATGTTCTATGTAGAGGGGGTGCAGTTGTTCAGCTACACCTACGTCATGAATTCCTTGTTGCCCAATGTCGGCAAACCCGTGCTAACTCTCAAACAAGCAGGCAGCTTTGATGATCTGCTGATTTTAAACGATCCACAACTTAGCGTGTCATTGCAGGATGGGGCAGGCAATACACTGCAAAGCATAAGCTACAAGGGGCAGGTCAGCAGCGATGGCTCGCCCATCTATATGGCGAACGGCGCAGGGGTGCTTATTGATAGTCTGGGCCGTCCTGCCTACGACCGCAATGCGCTAAATGCACCTTTGCAACTCGCCCCGCCGAGCGGCAGCGGTCTAACTGCTGCCGAATTGCTGGAAGGCAATCAAGATACATATCTGGTCGATGTGCAGGGTCAGCATCTTAGTGTGCAGGAATACATTGACGGAGAAGGTGGAATCTACGATTACACTTTGAGCCAATACGAGAGTTCCCCGCTTTCTCGTGTTACCGCCAACATCATGCCGCGCGAAACTTCATCGGACCCGGCCAATTTCACTGTCAGCTATCGGTACCTGACAAATACTTCAAGCGGTCCCGGCTCCGTGATGAACGACCTGCTGCCAGCAGGCTCAGACAATCGCTACTACTTGAATCAGACTACCGATCAGAACGGGGTGAATCGCTACTCGCTGATAGATCAATCCGGGCGCATCGTCGCGCTGCGAACTGTAATGGCCGACAACACATACAACACGACCTTTTTCTTTTATGATGTCTCTGGTTGCTTGACGCTGGCGAATCAGCCAAACTACTACGCGCCGCCGGGAGGATCAACAAACACCAACTGGCAAGAATCACAAACGTTTGATTTCTTGAATCGCTTGACTTCGCGCACGACCCCCGATACGCACCTGACACAATACCTCTACGATAACGCGGGGCGTTTGCGCTTCCAGATGACGGCGGAAGGGAAAACCCAAACCCCGCAGCGAATTCGTTACTTTAAGTACGACGCGCTGAGTCGTATTACAGAGCGAGGATATATTCAAGATAATTCTTATCAGTGGGGCAGTGCGCAGTTGACCGGAATGGTCAATAACCAAGCATTCCCAAATGTAGCGCAACAGAGCAGCCCCTATTACGCATCGGGAAGCTGGTATCAAAAGAGCATCTATGATGCGAATCCGGCACAAGCGGATGTGCCCAACCTGCTCGGTCGGCTCTATCAGACGCAAACCAACTATGACGTGCCGGGCATAGAGACAGAAACGTTTGCCTATGATGCGGAAGGTCGCGTCACAACGCAAACGAGCAACATCGCTAACTACGACAGCGGAACCTACACGACGAATTACACCTACAACAATCTTGACAACGTGACTTCAATCATTTATCCGCGCCTCCCCGGCGGCAGCGAATTCAAGGTGGCCTACTATTATGACAGGCTTGGTCGCGTAGCCTCTGTCGGTGATGTTGTAGAGGGAAGCCCGGTCATTGATCCATCGCATCCCGCAGACGCAGGCGAAAAATACTACGCCGCTTATACCTACAATGAACTAGGCAGCATCGCCACCGAGAGCTTGAACAATGGCAAAGGCAATGCGCCGGGCACGACCAACCCTAACAGCTTTATGCGAACATACGCATATGTGCCGCAGGGATGGCTGACTAATATAGATGATCCCTATTTCAACGAAAATCTGGATTACTATCAGGATGCGGGCACGAAATATTACAACGGCAATATCGCAGGCATCAGCCTTGCGTTGAAACCCGGAAAGGGCGCGTGTCCTCCTCAAGATTACGATTACGATTTCACCTACGATAATCTGAACCGCATGATTACGGCGCAAAACAGCCTGAATGATGCCTGGACGATGAAACTCGGCGCGGGTGGTCAAACTACTTATGATGCGAATGGCAATATTATCAATTTGCAGCAGGGCGCAACGAAAACCACATATTATTATGCCCCCTCCGGGCAGAACCCGAATAATAATCAGGTGAATCATCTGAGCAGCACCGCATCGAGCAATTTATCCTTCGATGCAGTCACCACATCCCCTGCGTGCAGTTCGGGATGGTGTTGGGGAGCTAACAATGGCGGCCCGTCCACCTCAGAGGTGGTGACCGATGCGCAAAAAGGCAAGGTACTGAAACTGGGAGGTGGTAGTTTAGGTCACTATGAGTTTTTGCGTCTACAAACATATCTCGATCCATCCGGCGTCTACACCCTCAGCTATCAGTTGAAAACCGATGCTGA
The DNA here is from genome assembly GCA_963726785.1 of Blastocatellia bacterium. Classification (GTDB taxonomy): domain Bacteria; phylum Acidobacteriota; class Blastocatellia; order UBA7656; family UBA7656; genus DATEKX01. The sequence goes on along the minus strand of CAVSDJ010000009.1, from coordinate 646,155 downwards.
TTTCAGCAGTGGCGTCGGTGAAGTGGGTTGGCTTGTGCGCCTCTACACGCCCGCAAATGAGATCGTGGCGATCATGGTATCGGCCATCACCAGCACAAGCAGTGCGTGGGTCGCAAAAACTGCTACGATCAACATACCTGCGCTAATCAGTTCGCTGGGATTGAATGAGCAGGTTACGTATGTGACGCTGGAATGCATGAATTATCTTCGCCCGGCCGGTTCCAGCGGCACGGGTCCGGCTGTGTATCTGGATGATCCTTCAATCACCATTCAGACTACGCTCAACACAGCCGCTTACATCTACAATCAAGATGGCAATGTCACGTCGGCTCCGGCCCAATCGCTGACGGCTTTGGGCTACAACTCCGTGACGGGTCTGCCTGAAAGCCTAACGCTGCCGGACCAGATCAGCCAGATATTTACTCAGAATTCGGCAGACTTACGCAGCCTGGAACTCCAACGTGATTCGAGCCAAAGCACGCTCGGTTCAGCGCGGACTTTGCGGGGGTTATCCGGACGGCCGCTTGTGCGCATAGACACAGTGGGACAAGCGCCCGTCCAAACAACATGCTATGTCCACGGTGTAGATGGGATGTTAGCCAGTAATCGAAATGGCGCGACCAGCTACTTTGTGCGCGATCATCTAGGCTCCCCGTGCGCGCTCGTAGATGGTGACACAGGGCTGGTCGAAGGGAACTACAATTATCTGCCGTTCGGCGGTTTGATGCGGGTGGTTGAGGGCGGCGATACCGTCTACCGCTTTACTCAGCAGGAGTACGACGAGAACAGCGGTATGTATAACTATAACGCTCGTCTATACAACCCGCCGTTGTTGCGCTTCCTCTCCCCGGATCAAATAAGTTCGCTAACAAGCCCTTACGCCTATGTTGGGAATAACCCGATCAGCAGAACTGATCCCAGCGGGAACATCATGATTCCTGAGTATCAACACGAATCAACCCCGTTCCCCTCACCGTCAGAGATCGCTGACTCGATCATAAATGCCATTTTCAGAATGCGCAGAAATTTTGGCGAACTCACACAGATACCACGCCAGGATATGTCGTTGGCGGAGTGGTTATACAATGCCCCGGCTTGGATATACCTGCCCTACACAAAGGTTTCCCCGACGGAACTGGCAGCGACGGGATATCATCTGGTATTGCTTCCGGGGCTTTCATTCGTCTCACAAGGCTTGCAGGATGCCTACACGTTCGCCACAAGCCCCTTAACAATCTTCAAGACAATAAAGAGCGTAATGTATGCAACAGTCTATAACCCTATGCCAAATGGCCAGCTACATTTACTCTCTATGTTCGCAAAGAAAATGATCCTTCGCACCGGTTTTTACACGGCTAAAGCTTATATATCGCCGGTTTTGGACTGGCTCAAGGGTCTGCCTAAGCTCCCAGGTGAGCTTAGCAATACCAATCAGGAAGCGCGCGATTTTCGCAGCGACCTTAAGTCTGATCCCTGGATTAAGAACTCTTATCGCCACGGGTACTGGATGTGCCGCTACACCCAGAAATGGGGAGAGAATTTTGCGCTGGCAATCGGCTATGCGCATGAATACGCGCACCTCGATCTTACCATCGAAGGGCCATACGATTCGGTGATAGATAAGATAAATAATTTACGCGGAGCCAAACTGGGCCTTACGCCGGGTGGAGACTGTGGAGTCCTGGTTAACAGTACCGGAAGCAATGCCGCATTGGCGTGGGCAAAGAATTATGTGCAACACCCGATTACAGGATTCCATCAACCGACCCTGTTTAATCTCCAGCGGCCATTGGATATGCTCTGGCAAGATTACAAACAGCTTCCTGAATTCAACTCCTATGATCTGGGAGCGTTGGCACGGCTGAATATCACTTTACCCGATAAGTAGCTCTATGGGGTTGTGGTGCAAAAGGTGGGATAAATGCATAATGGATCTTCCCCCGTAGAGTGGAGACAGAGTTAAGTCTCTGCTCCCTACGCCGCCTGTTTGTACTTCTCCTCATACTCTGCCGGTGACAGATAATCTGCCGCCGAGTGGATTCTACTCCGATTGTAATACACCTCGATATACTCGAAGATTTGGTCTCGTGCCTGCTGCCTATTTTTGAACCGCTCATTTGCTACCAACTCAAGCTTCAACGCGCTGAAGAAACTCTCGGCTACTGCATTGTCCCAACAATTCCCCTTACGGCTCATACTCTGGCCGCAGCCCTGCGCCGCCAGTTTCTCTCTGAATATGGAGCTTGAGTACTGGCTCCCTCGATCCGAATGAATTAGCGGACTGACTCCCCCTCGCCTCTTCTGCCCCATCTCAAAGGCTGAGACGACCAACTCACTCGTTATCCGCTCGCTCATCGACCAGCCCACCACCATCCTCGAAAACAGGTCCAGAAAGATCGCTAAATATAACCACCCTTCCGCAGTCCACACATAGGTGATGTCCGAGACCCAGGCTTTATCCGGTTCTCTGACCTTAAAGCCCCGATTCAACACGTTCTCCGCTATCGGCTCATTGTGGCGCGAGTTAGTCGTTACTTTGAACTTCTTCATCCGCTTGGCACGAATCTCACTCTCCCGCATCAACCGTTCAACACGCTTGTGGTTGCACTCTTCTCCCTGTTGACGCAATCGGCGGTAAACTTTAGGGCTGCCATAGTTTTGGCGGCTTTCTTTATGTATAGACAGGATTTTAATCAACAGCCGCTCATTGTCCCGCTTTCTGTTACTGCTTGCACGGCTACGCCATCGGTAATAGCCCGAAGCACTCACCTATAAGACGCGACACATCGCCGTGATTGAGAACTCCTGGCGGTGCTCGCAGACGAAGCCGTACTTCACTTGAGGTGAGTGGCGAAGTAGGCCGCCGCTTTTTTTAATATCTCTTTCTCCTCCTCAAGCTGTTTGACTCTTTGGCGAAGCTCGATGATCTCCTGCTCTTGAGAGGTGCGATTGCCATTGCCTCGAAAAGCATCAGGCCCTTCATCTTTAGCAGCCCTAACCCATCGCGAGAGACTCCATGCAGGGATGCCAAGGGTAGTGGCTGCATCGGAAATAGAGCGGCCCTGCTCAGTAACGAGGCGGACCGCGCCCTGCTTGAACTCTTTGGTGTAATGCTTTCGTTCTTTCATAGTGCCTCCAATTATGTCACTTACTGCGGCGGAGGCGTATAGGACTTAACTGACTCTCTACTCTTTGAGGGAAGGTTCATCTGATGCTAAATGATTACATCTATTACAAGCCGCAGCCAACGGTCAGTGCATCAAATAACAGCGATTCGCATCCTTTATCAGCTACTCCGGTCACAATTTGGTCACAAAATCACAGCCCTGTCTGCTCGCACGACAACGTCTACCTTTCTTCCTCACTTTGCTCAGGCGATTCAACTGGAAAAACGATGCGGTCGTACACTTCTGCCAGTCGCAACGTACAATCGATAGATGCAAGATGGAGACTCCCTTCAATGTCTTTTACCGTAGAATAAAGCCATTCACCATTTGGCTGGCGCAGGTAGTGTTCAATCTGCGGCTTCGCTTGAGAGACAAGGACATAATGCATCAATGACGGTAGCCAGGTTTGATAACGCGACCACTTTTCGCCGCGATCAAAGGCCTCGGTCGATTGCGATAAGACTTCGATGATTGCCGTCGGGTTGAGGAGAACGTCCCGGTACTCATCATGAAATCGCGGCTCTCCACAAATAACGACCAGATCAGGATAAGAATATAGCCCCTTAGTCTCATAGCGGGATTTTGGTTCCGGCCCGCTGCGAACCTTCATATCTTTGGAGAAGACCTGACAGGGCTTACCTCTTAACTGATTATAAAACTGTCCGCTGATGTTGGTGCAGATGGTCCCGTGATCAAGGCTCTCGCCCGCCATTAGATAGATCTGTCCGTCCAAAAATTCGTAGCGTCCTTCTGAGGCTCGTTCCAGGGCGAGATATTCTTCGACAGTGCATCGAGTATGCGAATGTGGCAAGCTCATATTCTATCGACCTCGAAGCAAATCATCACTGGCTGACGATCAGCGTCCCCCATTGTAGACTATTTCGAAAGAGGATGACAGTATCACCTGATCTACCTCATATTGATGGAGAGTTCACTCTGACGGAACTCCCGAATATGGGTACGGCGTTGCATAAGATTGGCGACCGCGCTCGCGCCCTCAAGTATGCGGAATTAGCCTATAAAATCTTCCGGGATATTGAAGATCCTCGATTTAATAATGCTCGCAAAGTTCTATTACAGTGGCGTAAGCAAAAGCATCTAGAATAACGAATAAAATGCGTGTTGTACGACACATAGTCTTATGGCTTTTGAAAACTGTCTTGAAGTTTTTCTACTGTAGAATTTGTTATCGCCTCTTTATAAAGATCGTTGAAGAGAATGGTTGTATTCTCCCATAATGGATCAACAATTCTCATTCTTAGCGCCAAGTGCGGCCCTTTCTTCTCCATTGAATCGCTCGCTTCACTGGGAGATAAATAGCGATGAGAAATAATTTTGCAAAGCAGTTGTGGATGTTTTTGTACTTCTCTTTCTATCTCAGAAACTATCTCTTCGGGGCTGTATATTTGAAACAGCGGGTTGTACTGGTGTATGACAATTATACCGGGGCAATTCCCTGGCAATTGATGAACTTTTCTATAAACCCTCTTCCTTGTTCTGGGCAACTCAAGCATAGGTATCAAGGCTCCGGTAACTCCTGGCCCAATGCCCTTTGTTGCAGCCCATTGATGGACGCAATCCGTATTTTTCTCTGGCACAATGCCTAATTCAATTACGCCCGGAATTTCCAGTATACAGCCCTCATTCTTTGCCCTGGCGGTTTCAATCAAAAGCTTAATGCGAGCCTCAATATCCCTTAGGCTTTGTTCGCTAAGAGCCTTGTGAATACGAGCATAAATAACGTAGTCGTGGGATAGAAGAGGAAACAGTAATGCGCTAATTCGATCATACGTATTGGTAATCAAACGATGTGATTCACTGATTCCTAGCGCAGTCACTTCTACATACACTTCTTCTTTCGTTTCTTCATTGAGTAGCTTCAAATCAGGCTTCTTAGGGCTGATTGATTGTTTTCCCCGACTTCTCTTAGTAACTGTAGCCGAAGGCTCAAAGATAACTTTGAATCCCGCTCTGAAGAATTTATAAGCTACCTCTAACACAGACAGCCCTTCTACAGCTTGACTGATATGCTCTGTAGATCTTATTCGCTTCCAAAGATCCTTAAATCCTTCCTCTTTGTTTAATACCTGGAGCGCTGAAGCAGCTCGCACAAGCCATCTATACCTCCACGGTGTAGTAATACCTACAAAATAATCCGACAAAGGGTGCTGCGTCTTCCAAGCACGATATGGGAAAGTTTCTCCAAGTGCTACTCTCAGGTCTTGAAGGGCGGTTTTCGCGCACTCATGCTCATCCTTGCTTAACTGATCTATATTCTCAACCCGCTGTACGAGATTATCCCACCCTAAATATTCTCTTACTTGATCATCCCTAATTCCACGTCTACCTTGAGCCATAGCATCCCCAGTAGAAATAGTCTTCCTAATCAGTTTTTATGATTGGCTTTGAAGATATAAGTTTATGATGGCCGAGCATATGAGCGCGACTATATATTAATCGAGGAGCTTTCCTATCATTAATTATTAACTTCTCACCGACGACAGACCAAATAATAGTTAGATTGTTCTCGGCGAGGAATTCTTTAAGAAAATCTGCCTCAACAAGTAAGGCTGATGGTCCCGGCTCAACAACGGACGGATCAATGAAGCGGAGCCGACCATCCAAAGTCATATAGCCACTCTCTCCATTCCATTTTAGTGGCACTGCGTGAAAGAAATAACGTGCAGGCAAAAGAAAGCCTATGCGTTCGGGTTGATATGAATCGTATTCATCACCAACACTAAGAGAATTGCAAGTAGGATAAGCGTCCTCTGGTGGCTTTTGTTTTGTGCCGAAACTGCCACGGGATAAATATGAGTCCTGATATAGATTGAATGTCGTAGCCCAAGGGTATTCGCCAATAAAGCCGTCATGAAACTCGGCACCCTCTGTCATCCAACGTCCAAAAAATTGTTGCTTTTTAAACCATCCCCATCGAAGCTTTTGCTTATCAGCGGGGACTAGATAACTGTGCAGCTGCAGCCAAATCAAACGATACTCACTGCCAAACTCCATATCGTCTGTTTTTGATCTCCATTCAGGATAGGCCTCAAGTATTATCCAACGGTTGCCATTACGATCTATCCGTTCAGATAATATGGATGCGGTATCGGGCATATCATCATACCTAGCAGTCCACTCATCGTTGTTCAGGCTTGAGGCTGCATCAAAGTCATAACGATTCGGTAACCACCACGAAGTAGTCTTCTCCTTTGCGCTTTCGCGGAGCAGCAGACTTGGATCAATATCACGCCCTCTATCATAGGTAAGAGGCACTCGCAAAGGTTCCGGCCCCCAGTCGCTCTGTTTTGGACTTGCGTGATCAGTGAGTCGTGCAGCTAGACGCGCAAGGGCAATCCACTGGTACTTCTTCCCGATTCGTTCTGCCCATATAGGCTTGCCACGTCCTCCGCCATATTTGTACATCATATAACTGTCGTAGTTGGCAAAACGCTTACCGGTGTAGCCCATATCAAGTACATGCTGAAAAATCCAGCGTCCCATACCACGTCTGCTTATAGTATTGTCGAACTTGTCCAATTGCGAGAGTGTATAGACGAAAAAGTCATCATCTGTACAACTGTAATATAGTTTGGGCATATCCTGAGATGAGTTGCTATATTGCGCCATTTCCTTATCCGTTGGAATCTTCAACGGCCACTCACTTTTATACGGCGGCATATAATCGGCCTCAGTGATTTCCTCAGGCAATACGTTATCAAAAGCGGCTAATTCAATAATTGAGCGCGCATAGTCGCGTATCGTCGCATGCTGAAAGCGTGAAGAGTCCTTAAACACTTCATTATATACAGTGCCAGCCAGCAGCCCTTCTAAAGCTTTATCGCGAATTCGTAACAACACTCCATAGGTTGATGCGATGCAGCGCTCTACAATATACTCGTCATCAATAGTAGTGAATCTCTTGATAAGAGACTCCCATAACAGAGCAACATTCTCGGTGAGCCGCACAAGAGCTTTGGTTGCATGATCGCGTACTCGTCTATCAGCAGCAGCGCAGAACCAAAGCAGCACAGTTGCCCAACGCTCCGCAACCTCATGAGGTATATGAGAAACATCAACCTCAAAAGCAGTGCGTATAAGTTTCTCGACAGGCCCTCGATCTTCGTACCTTTTGTGCAGATAACCGCACCAGAATGCATCCCGATCCGGCATTGGCTTCGAAGCAATTATTCGGTGAAGCCAGAAAGCATCTGCCTCAGACTGATAAGTGCTAATTGAAAGCGCCACATCAAATGCCCTATAGGGGAAGTTCGGGAATGCGAGTGATCGCTGTAGGATTTGACCTGTTCGCTCGGTTATGTAATTGGGATCGCGCCAAGGAAGAGCCGTGATAGTGTTTCTAATCAAATCGCGTTGCAGTTCATACCCATCAACACAATCTGGTAACTCAATCCCGTATCGCTCTGGAAGCTGGATTGAAAGTGCCTCAACCAAACCGGCATATTCCTGAATGGTCTCAGCGTTAGATACAGCAAAGGACAATTTGCCTCCTAGAGCAAACGCTGTTTTGATAGTATTGCTATTGATACCATCTAAAAGCTTACTTGCGAGCAAATGTTCTCCAAGACGCTCAAAGGCGACCCGCACATAATCTTCCGATTGTTGATTGGTTAGAGTCGGGTTTGCATCTGCAATAAGCAACCCTTCACGTACAAGCCAGTCAATGAGTGGGCCTGAGACAGGTAAAGCTGGTAAAACCGACTCAATTACTTGACTGGCTTCAGACCAAGGTAGTGCCGGACGTTTTGCTGTTTCGGCAGCCGCTATAAATGCTTGCAAACCCTTCTCTGGTAAGCGATGACTTGCAAGCACGTCATGCTGCTCGGCATATGTTTTATTCTTCGCTTGAAGAAAAGCATTGATTGCTGTGCTAATGCCAAGCCAACCCAAAGGCAATCTTGTATATCCTGCCGCCTTCATTGCTTCACATACAAGCCGTAGAAAAAGAGGATTCGTAAACTCGGGCTGAAGGATAGGAGTAATAGGTGGCTCCAGATTGTAATGCGCGAAGAACTCCCGGCAAGCATCAAACTCTATTTCTTTGAATCCCTCGTGAATAAAGGTGATCAAGGTTGGTGTAGCGGGGATAACTTGCCTCTCATACGTTGTACGACATGATATGCAGAGCCTAATCCATTCATAACGGCGCAGTTGAACAATCATTGCAGGCAAATGAGTGCGCCAGAATGTTCGGGGACGCGTTTCATTCAGTCCATCAATACAGAAAAGGAGCGGCTTACCCGATGCTTCGCCTGCTGCATCAAGTGCCGCCAGCATTGCATCTCGATTGAAAGTAGCATCAAAACCAAGTTGTTGTCTGATTTGTTCCCAGGGTTCAGACACTCCTGAGAAGCGTTCACCAAAAAGCACAACGGTGCGAAGTTCCCGATGAGCACGCATCTCTGCAATGTCACAGATTGCATGTGTTTTGCCAACACCTGCCCGACCTAAAACCAAGAGTTCCGATGATCCTGGAAGTTTAGCGACTGGTGAAACTAGCCATTCAGAAAAGCTCTCAAGAAATTTGATAACTTCATCTGCAGCATCTAGATTTGCCGCAGGAAAACTTACCTGATACTCAGCTTGGAATTGTCTAAAGGAGGCTGATTCTACAGCCCCTTCGCCATGTTTAGTGGCCAAGTCGGCCGGAGTGTGGTTCGTAACTCTCGAAAGAGTTCCAATATATCATCCGTTTTTGCTGCAAGTGTAGAAACATCTGTTGCGATCTTGCGATCAACAGCGAGATGTTTATATTGCTCACTGATTTCAAATAGGAAGGCACTTGCTCTTTCGCCATTTGAACGCAACTCTTCTGGGAATACAGCGCTCCAAGCGTCATCAGTTCTGCTTGCCACTGCTTGCTTCCAATTATCAAGTATATGCTTGAATTGTGCGATGCGACCTTTAAGCGAAACAAACCACTCTTCAGTCAATCCGAATGCTTCAAATGCTTCAGCGATGGGAGTTTGTATACGAAGCTCAGGAGTATAGCGCGGATAAGCACTGGCTTTCGCCTCTGCAAGATGATGCTTAAACCAAATATCAGTAAGAAAGGTCTCATCAAACCAGTATCGAAGTCGCCCTCCATCAGGATCAAAGGACAGTAACTCATCAAGGAGTATAGCCGGTGTCGCAAGAAACACCTTCATACTTAAGCCCACAGCTTGAGCGGCAGATTCCCAACCCATTCGGTACTCTTCGAATCGGTCAAGCTGGCTTTTCTTCTGCTGACCATTTTTTGCTTTTCTACCTGTAGGTCCTGTAAGATCAAAAGGAAGGCAAATTGTGTATCGGGTGAGGCGTGGATGGAGTTTAATTGCGGTTGCTACTGACTCATCTAAGGCAGCTTTCGCCTTTGCGAGGTCAAACATGTATTTGGCCTGCAAGCCCCACTCCTCTCCATTTGACAGCCGCCAAAAGCATTCGACTCCGCCATCTCCTCCTGCACCTCGCAGGCGTATAAACTCACTCCCTTGCGGAATGCCGGAGTGCCGTTTAGCAATTTGGCAGGAAAACTCTTCAAACGCATTCGCCTGGCTGCCGTTTCTGGGGATAATTCGACCGAAATCTATTTGTCTGATTTGAGGCATATGAGTCAGCGTCTTTTACGACTCGGAAGCTTTTTCTTGTTCGCTCTCTTTTTTCGCTTCGGGAATTTTTGTAGAACATCAAGTATAGGAGCATTCTCAATCCCGTCTGGAATAATTGGTTCGTCGTCATCCTCTATGGCGCAAACGTCCTGATCATTTTCGCCAATTTGCCATGCCGAGCGTATGCTCAGTTCTTGCTTCTCGATCCCAAGTTCCCAAAACGGCTCCGAAACATTTGAGGAGTCTATAAACTTTGTTGGTAAAATGACATACCTTCTAGCCCGTTCGTATTGCTCCAGAAAATAGTTTAGGTTTCGCAAGTCAGGAGGATCCATCTGATTGACGCGTGAAACTTGCACGAAGTACTTGCTTGGTGAGCCTTCAGTTAACTTAGGGTTGGTTGAAATTACAACCTTGTAACTTGAGGGATGCTTCTTGTTAACTCCGGTAATAATGGATACTCGTAACTTTTCATCTTCATCAATCTGCCCAAGTCTGTTAAGCCAGTACTCAAAAATCTGTTTTGCTGCTTCAGGGTTTTTGAAGCTGAGAGCAATCATAGGCAGTAACTCAGAATCGTATATATAGGCTGTGCCTCGCCATTTTGCTTTTTCCCACAAAGGCAAATTAATAAGTGAAACAATCCTGCGATCTGTATGTTTTAAGTTATCCATTCCAAATAGATCACTGGGAGACTCTCCTTCACAGGGTATGCGGGGAGATTTATCCTCTTCGTTGTTAATAAGGGTTTGTTTGAGACCATAATTCCAAGGAACAGTACGCCGGAGCGCAAATCGTTCTGTTCCTGTCTGAGATTCCCAATCTGAAAGGCGGAATTTAGGGTTTTGGCCCAAAATATTCTCTATAGCGATGGCGATGTCTGAAAAATTTAGTGCCCTGCCAAACCCTAGTTCATCGCGAGCAATCCGCTTTGCGAATGATTTGAGATCGCTCACCATTGCTATTTGAAGAGTTATTTTTAATATAAGATCCATTAACCATAAATGAAAAGCCTTGTGTTCCTCATTTGTGCCCCTTTTAGCATTTGGAGCATGTCGAATATAGATTGTTTGTCCGCCGTCGGCTTCGCTAATCTGGTATTCGGGCACTCCCTCTATGAAATCCGAAGGTCGGATATAGATTTTGAGATCAGATCTATACGGGAAAAGCTGACCTTTGAGGTCAAGGCTTGTTGCCAGAAATGCTTCCAATGCCCCTAATATAGTTTCCGCAAGGTACAGCGATGATGAGGTATTTGCAACTTCCATAATAACTTCACAACCCAACACGAATGAACGAAGTGTGACCCTTTCACCTCGAAGTAATTCAGGCTGATCTGGAAGATCTTCACTTGCAGGCTGATCAAGCCATCTTCCAAAAAGGTCACGTATCGCTTCAGAGCTTTCAGTTTCAGGAATTACTCCTTCCTTCCGGAGATAATCTTCGTGACCAAGCGCGAATAAGAGCGCCATCCACGAGTGATCCAGTCCAAAGTTCTCCAGGATATGAGGCAGAAAATCTAGCCATTTAAGTTCCCATACATCAGTTTTCAATAGTAAAAGACCCAAAACAAGATCTTGTGTTTTTCGCTCCTCAATAAACGCTCCTTTCCGATCACCATCTAACATCAACTGATGAGCAATAAACGATGCTAGCTCTATCCAAGCTAGCGCATGGAAGACTCGCCCAAGCTGTAATTCTAACCAGACGATTTTTTGCAAGTACTTGAGTGTTCGCGGTACAATCCTGCCTCGTTTCAGGTATTCTGCTAGCACTTGGTTTGCTGCCATAAGCATATTTGCTCGCGCAGCCCATAATAATCCGGCTGCTTCATACGCCAAGCTGCAACCAGCCATTGAAGCAACCCACTCTGCATGATACTCGCTCATCGCAAGCTTCTGCTGGGCTCGACCAAGCAGTTGAATAGAATCGTACGTTTTGCCTGCTCGAAGTTTTTGATAGCCGCGTTGGAGAAGGACAGATCCAGCCTTTCCCTCACTTGCTCTATGTTCTGTTAAATTTACAATGACTTCGAATAGCTCATCATATTCAACACTGTCAGGCAAGAACTCACCCATATCTTGTAGGATTTGTGCTATTGAATCCAGAGGAAACTCTGCCAGACCTTGGCTTGCAACAAGTGCTTCCTTAAGACTTAATAGAACCTTGCCTAGCGACTCACCTTTTCCTCTTGCTTCAGTCAAATCCATAAGCAAATTACTTGTGCGGGCAAGCAGAGCATTGTTTGGACGTTGTCTATCAGTAGCTAGTCGCTCAAGTTCGGCTCTCAAATTTACAGTACGTGCATCAAGCTTTGCAGCCTCTGCATTAAGTTTCCCCCATCTTATAGATGTGTGAAGAATTGACCAAAGGTTAGAGAGCAACTCAATATCTGTAGCCTGCATACTACCCACAGCTAACTCTTCGGCTCGATCATACAGGCGGTTTAACTCTTCAAAATCTTCATACCACCAAAAGGCCGTCCACGCCTTAGCGTAAGCAATGCGCAGGCACTGTTGTCCAATTCCTACTTTTTCAGCAATACGTTCTGCCCGTAGGAAGCGCCCCTCGACCTCAATTCGTGGAAGCTCAAGTCCACGCGCAAGCACTGCAGCCTGTAAGCAATCTTCTGCTAGCTGATACTTTACACCCAGATAGCGAGATGGATCTTTGATCTGCTGTTCAAGCTCTTGCAGTTCTGCTTCCCGCTCTGAATCTTGTGGCCCAACGATTCTACGACTTTTATCATCATACCCCGTAAGGTTAAGTGTTTCTACTGCAAGTCGGATTCGGTCATGCTCAAAGATACCTTTCATAATCCAACTTCGATCAAGAATTCGGACATTGATATTATGGGTTTTCTTTAACTCATCCTCGACCTGAGCTCTGGATTTATCCCTTACGAATTGATTAGTGACAAAGTAAACAAGCTTGTAGTCTCGGTCTGTGTTTACGATCTTCCCTATGTCAGACCGTACTTTAGGACGCCAAGCTTTCTTCGCGCTAAACGCAAAGGCCCAACGTTCTTGGCTAGCCTCTCGACCTACCCCTTCATACCACCGTAGAGCAATTTCGTCGGCAACTGGGTATGTTTCGGTATCGACTTTACTGTCACCTCCGCCGGTGGGTCCGGTCTGAGGTAAGAGATTGGGGCAAAGTTCCTTTTCTGCTAGCCGACGACAGAAGTACTCGAATTCGGTTTCCTGTTTTCGGTGGGTGAGCGTATTCAGGTAGTACTCAAATGCAGTCTGCGTTAGTTGTGGTTCGCCAACAGTTATGGAATCTGAAAATAGCTCGGGACGCCTTGCGCGCATAAACTGAGAAGGATGAAAGGCTTGAAAATCCAAGATTTCAGCAGGTTTCACGCGAGCAGTGTATCACACGTGCAACGCCGTTTTAAAGAAGCCCGGTTTAGGCTCATTCCCACCTTCGGCTTAAAGAAACCTCCTACCAACTCCACTTTCATCTTCTTACCCTATAAGGGAAAATAGTCTCGTGGAGGAACTTGATATATGAGCAACACAGCCGAAAGAAGAAATATTCAATTGACTGAATTCCCGCTGAAGTTAATGAATAAACTCTTCGAATACTCTATAACTCTCATTGGTGTAAGAAGAGAAGGTCGTGAGGCTGCGCACTGCGGATCTGGAACGCTTGTCCGCTCCGGCGAACGGTGCTTCATACTTACAGCTGCACATTGCGCCGAAGCAATAATAAGCTATCAAAGGATCGGCATACCATTGACTAATCGGGAGACCCGATTCAGCATTGGCATTCTAAACCCAATCTTCGCAAGCAGGAGAGAGTCTGAGGAATGGGGACCGGATTTGGCGTTTTTGCCTATTCATCCCATCGACGTTGATTCGCTATTAAATACTGCCAATAAGAAGTTTTATAATCTTGATAGAAACCGAAAGACTATGCTTGCAGAAGGGCCTCAGATCGAAAGTGGGGTTTGGTCCCTTGTAGGCGCACCAGACCTATTAAGTGATCGCGATTATCCTGGAAAAGTGATACCTAAGTCGATGGCGTATTCGGTAGGAGTCGAACCTCCTTCTACAAGGAATGACTTCGATTACATCCAAATCCGTGTGGCCCTTGACGGACAGAATGCACTTCCAACTTTTCAGGGTGTTAGTGGGGGCGGCCTTTGGCGGTCTGAAGTTGGAAGGGGAGAAAATGGAAAGAGTGAGTTGGTCAAAGTAACACTAGAGGGATGTGCTTTCTACGAAACATCGGCTCAAGGCGAATACCGATTTATTCGATGCCACGGGCGCAGAAGTATATATGAAAAAGGACTTTATCAACTTGCCCAAGCACAGAGATGAGATCGTTTCAATTTTTCTACCTCAAGATCGTCTCAGTAGTTCTGCAACCTGATCCACTCCTTTAACTAATCGAATATCGACTCCACCTAGTCCTTATAAGACGTCTCGTGTTGTAGTACACTCCATATATTAATCGTTTGTTCGAAACCCAAATGAAGGATGATACTTCCTCAGTCCTCCGACCAGGTGTTCTTTGGTGATATGCGTATATCGTTGGGTGGTTGCGATGGAAGCATGACCGAGAAACTCCTGTACTACGCGAATATCCATCCCATTGCGCAGAAGCAGGGTCGCCATCGTATGAGGGCTTACCTTCTGCAAGGAGTTGACGGCTTCTAGCCACCGCCAGTAGGCTTGCTTGCCCTATGTAAATATAAACTCTCGGCTAAAAGCAGTAGGGGAAGTATAATGAGTTCAAGAACAAAGTGGCCTATCTACGCGGACTACGATGGAGACATCGGACCGGGCCCAGATGATCTTGCGGAGAAACTGAAAACACTTTCTGCCACAGCATACGCGTTCTTAATTATGCATGAAGGTATGGACCGCCTGAAGGACTTTCTTCCTCACGCCCAGAAGGGTTGGGATTCAGGTCTGGGCGTATTTTGACCAAAAGCCATGGTTTTCTGCTAGGTTGTGTTGACGTAAAAAGGCTAAACTACTCTACAGGATGGAGGTTAAGCTAACTGATGATCAATGGCAGAAGATATTGCCCGTGTTGAAAACTTATCCACAGATAAGGCTCGGAGCTGGACGTGATGTGCGTCGTTTCCTCGAAGCCGTCTTCTGGGTCACTCGTTCCGGTGCACAATGGCGACTTTTACCTAAACAATTCGGCAACTGGAACTCAGTTTATAAACGCTTCGCCAGATGGAGTGAACTTGGCATCTTTGAAAAGTTGTTTGAGCATTTTTCACAAGATCGCGATATGGAATATCTACTGCTTGACTCGACTATTGTCCGCGCTCACGCTTGCGCCGCGGGTGCTCAAAAAAACACGGCGCACAAAGTTTAGGCAGAAGTCGCGGAGGGTTTTCGACGAAGATTCATTTGGCAGCAGACGCTTTAGGCAATGCTTTGCGCTTCATCTTAACTGGCGGCCAACGCAATGACATTACGCAAGCCGAAGAGTTAATCGAAAACTTCACTGCCGATTATGTGATAGCCGATAAGGGCTATGATGCAGAGGCATTCGTCTTGAAACTGAAAGAGCGAAACTCGGAAGCTGTCATTCCTTCACGCGTTAAAAACAAAGTGCAGCGAAAGACTGATGAGCATTTGTATAAAGAAAGACACCTGATTGAAAACCAGATAGGCAAGTTGAAACAGTTTCGCCGAGTGTTTTCGCGTTTTGATAAATTGGCAAAGAACTATTTGAGTTTTATCTATTTCGCCAGCACAGTCATTTGGCTCAGGTAGTTATGTCAACACAACCTAATGAGATTCAACAAAAAATAACCAGATGTAACTTGATTTCAGGAGAGCGATACACCTGATATATGAAAACAACTGAAAAATTCTGCTTTCTTAAGGTAGAATATATCTCGGTCAAAATTACTACAATGCAGAAATCCAGCTGTGTGATCATCGCGACTAGGAGGTATGTCCAATGAGCGAAATGAAATCAGTGATGAAGTCTCCTTATGATTTAATAATTGATACCATGATTGAAAAGCTCAGTCAGCATTCGGAGTTTGGTCCAGCAGATCTGGCCAGAATTCGGGAGATGTCCATAAATGGTGATTTGAAGCGTACGGAAAATATTCTTGCGCTTATTCAATCTCATGAGGAGCGATTTCATGAAACTGCTTGAACTCGAGATTAAAGGCATCAGAGGCATCCGCGAATTGTCTTTAAAACCCGAAGGGAAGAGTTTCGTTATTTGGGGGCCGAATGGATCAGGCAAAAGTGCAGTGGTTGATTCCATCGACTTTCTTTTCACTGGGCAGATATCCCGACTGAGCGGCAGAGGCACTGCAAAAATTTCTCTTAGCAAACATGGAAGACACATAGATGAGGTACCTGAGGAAGCGTATGTGCGCGCTCAAGTTCTTCTTAATAACTCAAGTACGCCACTGGAGCTACGACGTTGGATTGCACACCCCGATGTCTTAGAGTGTAATGATCAAGCCTTATCTGACCTCGGGTTAGTCTTAGAACTAGCTGCTAGAGGACAAATGGTACTTACGCGACGGGATATTTTGAAATTTATTACATCTGAATCTGGAACCCGCGCCCAGGAAATACAACATCTGCTGAATCTTCATGATGTTGAGGCGATACGTACTTCGCTAGTAAAGGCTACTAATGTGTGCAAGAAAGATCTCAAATCTTTTGAGGGAACACGCAAGCAATCTAGAGAGCGAGTTTGTCAGATGATAGGCCTCCAAAGATTTCAGATCGAGAAGGTACTGAAGGCTGTGAACACCTATCGTATGACACTCGGCGGCGCACCTATCTCTTCTTTGCGACACGAAGACTTTAAATCCAACCTTAATCCCCCAACCAGTGCTATTGATGGTCAGGCACAAAAACAGGCATCACTTATAAATGAACTTACTGCTATTAACCACCTAATGGGTGAAACGCAATCTACGTTTACTGATATAGATACCCAATTTCGCCAACTGATTTCTACTTTGAATTCTAAACCGGAGAACCGCCAAGAGCTTTCTAGGCGTGAGCTATTAAGAATGGGACTAGCTATACTTAACGAGAGCGGAGAATGCCCGCTTTGCCTTCACGACTGGCCTCTTGGCAAGCTAGAACAATCACTTAATGAACGGCTTGCCGCTGCTGATAATCTCGACAGAGTTCAAAAAGAACTCCTTAAATACTGCCTGCAATTGAAACAACTTCTGGATAACTGGCGTTTTGCGATAACTAAGTTCATGGAAGCATTGCCATCAGGTGATCTGAGCGCCCATAATAAACGTTTCCGCGCTTGGGTTGATCATTTGAACGAATTCTCGTCAAGTCTTGCTCCTCCTTATACTTATTATGAAGGGCCTTCTGGTGATGAAGCGGTTAAGGAGTTGTTTGCGCCAGATTGGTTTTCGCATCTTATTACAAAGCTTAATACTACAACTGCCTTGATTAATAATAATGTTACTCCTGAGCAAGCTGCTTGGGATACTTTAACTAGATTGGAGGAAGTATTCGAGCGTCTGACTCAGGAAGATCGATCATGTGAGTCGGCATCACTTGCACTTCGACGGGCGACACTGTTGCAGAATGAGTTTCAGGCCTCTCGGGATGCTATTCTAAGTGCACTATACGATAGTATACGTGACCGCTTCGTTCAGCTTTACCGCACGCTACACGGTATTGATGAATCTGGCTTTGTCGCGAGTATGGCTCCTGACGGGCCAGGCCTCGACTTTGAAGTGGATTTTCATGGACGCGGACAGCATCCACCACATGCCCTTCATAGCGAAGGGCATCAAGACAGCATGGGGCTCTGTCTGTACCTGGCGCTGACCGAACACCTTAGGGGCGGGCTTATGAATCTGATCATACTAGATGATGTGATGATGTCTGTTGACGCAGATCATAGAAGAGACCTTTCGCGCTTATTAGCTTCGCTATATGGAGATTATCAACTCCTAATCACTACTCACGACAGGACTTGGGCGAGACAATTATTGTTTGAGCGAGTTGTTGATCCGCAACTCTCCTATGAATTCTTTTCTTGGGATATAGCAACAGGGCCGTCTATCAGTGCTGGCGTAGATGTCTGGCGTCGTATTGACGAGGATATCCGCCGCGGGGATATCCCGACGGCAGCGGCGAGATTGCGGCGCACCGCTGAGGAACTTTTTAGTCATATCTGTGATGCTCTCGGCGCTCGCATAAGATTTAAACTTAACGGGCGATGGGATCTTGGTGATCTGCTTCCTGAAGCCTATGCACAATATCTATATCTCTTGAGGAAGGCGAAAGCCGCAGCCAATTCCTGGAATAAGCCGGAACTTGTAGATCAATTGAAAGAGATACAAAGCACTGCGGAGCAGATACATGCTCGGTCAAAAGCGGAAAATTGGGGAATAAACGCGAGCTTGCATTATAATAATTGGCTAAACCTATCAGCGGCAGACTTTCAGCCAATTGTAGATACTTTTACAGATCTGATCGCGCTGTTTCGCTGTAGCGAATGCAAAGGTAATCTTCAGTTGAGTCGCTCACAGGGCGGACTTGAAACCGTTACATGTCAATGCGGATCAGTTAACTGGTCCTTAAACGAGAAGAAAGCAAAAAAAGAAACAGGTCGTCGCCGTTCAGATCTTTCTAGCTAAACGGCCAGCTTCAGTCTCTTCTAAGACAGCAGCGCGGATGTCTTTCCACTTAATGCCAAATCGGAGTAAGAACTTTGGCAGTCGGTCCGCATCATTAGGACCTTGACGCTTGAGACGTGAGTGATTATAAAGTAGGCGCCCGGCATCAGAGATATTATTGGCGTTTTTGCAAATTGCGAGTACGGCTTCAAGCTGCATCAGGTCAAAGCGGTCAAAGCGGTCATGAGCGTCAGGAACAAGTCGCTCCATAAGGGAGCTTACTTTAACCGTGCTTTCATTTCCCCAACCTGACTTCAACCGTTCTACCTCTTTTCCCACAATCTCTAGAGAGATCACGCCATTACTCGCCAAAGTTCCCATACGGATGATTGCTGCTCTCAGGTCGCGAAAGTTTCCTTCCCAAAGCGATTCATTTGAACAAGCAAACTTAAGGAAGTAATTGCGCGCTATGCTGTCAAACCTAATCCTGCGACCGCTTCGCCGCATAAATTCGTCAAGTTCATATTTTAGATTTGGCTCGATATCTTCAGGACGTTCTCGCAAACCGGGCAGGTGGAAAGTCCATATCTCGATGCGGGCAAGCAGATCCCTACGAAATTTCCCCTCTTTTACTCGTGCTGAAAGATCACAGTTTGTGCCAGTGATCAACTGAAACTCACTTGTTTCAACTTTATCACTTCCCATAGCGCGAAATTTCTTTTCTTCGATCGCGCGAAGAAGTAATGCTTGCTCATCTAAAGGTAGTTCGCCGATCTCATCGAGAAAGAGCAAGCCATTCTCAGCCTTCTTCAGCAACCCTGCTCGATCTGCTGAGGCTCCAGTAAATGAGCCTTTTTTATGACCGAACAGCACAGACATTACGAGATCGCCACGGAGCGTGGCACAGCTCTCTTCAACAAACTCCCCTGTGATTAACCCCTTCCTCTTCTTCAGTTCATAGATATTTCTTGCCAGAGTCGATTTCCCCGCACCCGTCGGCCCCAGAAGTAGTATCGGTTCTGGTGAATTGGAGGCAGCGACCTCAATCTCCTCGATCATCTCATTAAACGCTCTATTTTGAGTTTCAATGCTGTTCTTAAGGAAAGATTGATCATCGATTTGCTTCTTGCGAAATCGGGATGCAAGCAGCCCGTAATTTGTCAGGTCTGGATCTACAATATTGTAGTCTCCTGCAATACTCTTACTGCGCCTGTCTTCATACCATGTTTGAACGAGTTTACCAGGGAATATATGAGCCTCAGTAAGCAGAAAAAAAGAAATCTGCGCTGCATGAGTTCCCGTTGTAAGGTGAATCAAATACTCTTCCTGGTCAGGATCAAATCCATAATTCATAGCGAAATCCATGAGCACCACAAACATTTGTTCGAAATCCCAAGGATTAGCGACGTTGATTTCGTTCAGTACGACCTTAGTGGAAGGTGATACCTTTTCAATATCTTTGCTGACCAATCTAGCCAGCCCGCGATAGCGCTTCTGGTGGAGCAACTCGACCCGTTCTATCTGCAAATCTTGTTGCTGGCAGATACCAACCGTCGGGCGCCACTTCTGCCATCTTTCATCGGTTGTTCCCGCATCAAGCTTTACTCCTAGTATCCCGATAACAACTTTCTTTTTATGTCCATTAATCATATTCGCTATATTTCTAATCTTTAGCTTTAATTCAAATAAAAATCAATTGTTAAGCTTTTAACTCTCTTCCCAACTTTACTTTTTATTTGCCCAAGTTGTTTGGTTTCTTTGTTTAAGCTAAGGGTGAATAATTACCGCCGATTGTGGCACGTCGGTAGCAATAAGACATACCGTCCGGTTTAGTGAAATCCAAGGATGTTATTACAGTTAGCATCCATGATTTAGAACCGAGGCTGAGAGAATAAGAAATGGCAGTGTAGTTTCCGACTGATTCGGAAATTGTTCAAAGCTACCGAGAGTATATATGATAGACAAAACAAAACCGTTTAGCCAAAAATCAAGTCATATCGATGCCGCAGGCATTCTTGAGAGCAGATCACTTCCTGATGATAGCTTTGATGCATTGTGGGAAGCGATCATTCTTGACAAACAGGTCAAAGACCGCCTGCACGCACAAGCCGTTCTCAACTTCACCCTTCGCCCACTGGTTGGGCGTGATCATGTACCCCTGCATGGAATTATTCAGCTGGTTGGCCCACCAGGTACCGGAAAGACTTCGTTAGCTCGTGGCCTTGCCTCTGTGACGGCTAAGACATTCAGGAGAAAAGAATTCTTGTATCTTGAAGTCGAACCGCATGCGCTAATGAGTTCATCGCTTGGAAAAAGCCAAAAAGCTGTCACTGACTTGCTCGGCTCAACTATCGCTGAACGCGCAGCGACTAGACCAGTCATTGTGCTGCTTGATGAAGTGGAAACTCTGGCGGTGGCACGGTCAAAAATAAGCATGGAGGCAAATCCAGTAGACGTGCATCGAGCAACGGATGCCGTACTTGCTCAACTCGATCATCTTGCCAGCACCAACCCTGAATTATTATTTATTGCAACCAGCAACTTCCCAGATGCCATCGACGAAGCCTTCCTCTCGCGCGCGGACTTGATTCTTAACATTGATATGCCAGGACCTGAAGCTTGTCGTGCGATTCTGGCCAGCACAATCGAGGCTATGGCGGAAGCCTTTCCGAAGGTCAGAAAGATTATCTCAGATCCGAAATTCGAAAAGGCAGCTGAATTGTGTAGAGGGCTCGATGGGCGACGCATCAGAAAACTAGTGCCATCGGCCTGCACCTTTAATAAGGAAACGGCAGCTGATCCGAGCCTATTAACTGCAAGCGATCTTGTACGCGCTGCGGAGCACGCACGTAAGCAATTAGGCGCAGAGAAAGGGAGGGCCAAATGACAGTTATCGCAAGGCGCATTATTGCTATCCCCGCGCGTTCTGCATCGGATGCATGGGCTGTAATGGTCGAGCTTCTCGCTCCCGATAGAGACAGTGACGCACGGAAAGAACTAGAAAGTGTCGCCGGAATCGCAAGCAATCTTATCGCCGATGAATCATTCGAACACGCGGCGGGTGTCGTCTACGGCTCCGGCCCGCGCGTCCGCATCTATTGTCTATATGGTGACGCGGCCATTTCCGGGGAGAATGCTAGTGAAGCCTCACTGGCGTTTAACCCCACAGAGGGCAACTGGCATATATCGCTTCCGTGTCCGACCGAAGATCTTGAATGGGTACGAACAGCGCTGAAGAGTAAATCGAGCCGTATTACAGCGCGCGACATAGATGAAGATGTTGATGAGAAGAATGATTCTAGCGGGCAAAAGTCTTCAGCAAGCTTCGATCTCGACAGGGAGGCGTTTTTTAACTCATGAGTACAATTGTCTCTGTTAACACTTACACTCATTCCGTGACTTATGTCACGGATAAATTATTAACTTCAATTAAGAACATAGTCCGCCTGAGTGGTCTTAGCCCGGCGAAGTTGACTGACGATTGGGAGGTCTTAGAACGCGGAATTAAGAGGTGGCTAGACACTGAGGATCTTGAGCAATTGCACTTGGAGGTTTACAACCCGAGGACCGACAGACTTGTTGGGCGATGGGATTTTGAAATCTACTATGGATTTCAAGGGGATGGTGCATTCTGGCAGGACCCTGATGCCATCAAATATCACATACAAAAACAGGGACTCTGGCCGAGTGAATGTAATTATCGTGTAGTGGCTACCACCAAGCTTGGACGACCAGACGTGCTCGGCTGGTCGCGTACATCACTTCGATCCACTGACGGCTTTGTCAAGCAGAGCATCGGAACAACGATTGATGGAAGTGGCCTTAGCACTGGCACAGGCTATTGGAGAAAGGTTTAACAATGATTACAGTTCAAGACGCATTTAAAAAATTTCGCAGCCGGCTGGAACTAACTCAGAAAGAGCAAGATGATGCCTCAAGTCGGCAGAAGGAGATCCGTAGCGCAATGCAGGAAGACTTCGATATTGAACACGACTTCCTGACCGGCTCCTATCGGCGATGGACGAAAACAAAGCCCCTTAAGGACGTGGACATCTTCTGTGTATTAGGGCAGGATGAGCGCCACTATCGTGACAAAGATCCGTCGGTTTTACTCAAGGATGTTGAAAAGACGCTCGCTAAGAAATATGGTGCGAGCTGTGTTTGTCGCCAGCGCCGCTCAGTCTCAGTCGATTTTGGAATCAAAGAAGACGAGAATGGGGAAACAGGCGAAAAGGTAATGAGTTTCGATGTTGTACCTGCCTTCACAAAGGATGAGTACTACGAGATTCCTGACACCGCAACATCTACAGGTTGGACAAAGACTGACCCGCGCGTACATTACGATAAAGCCGTCGAGGCTAACGATGTATACGACGGCAAGTGGAAGGGACTTGTGCGGATGATGAAGTCTTGGAATCGCGAACAGGGGAAACCTATTCGACCATCATTTTTGATTGAGGTGATGGCGCTTGAGATCCTTTGCCCACCGTGGGGCGGGACGTATAGCCGTGAAATGCAGGCGTTCTTCCACACACTCGCAGACCGTATCTCTGAGGATTGGCCTGATCCAGCGGGTTTAGGGCCTGACGTGAGTGACAACATGAATTCTGCAGAACGTGGATCTGCGCGGCAAATTCTACTAGCAGCGGAGAGACAAGCTGCCAATGCTATTCGATTAGAGCGTGAAGGTAAGAACGGCGAGGCTCTACGGGTGTGGCGTGCTCTTTTCGGCAAACTGTTTCCTCTTTCCTGAATTTCAGTAGATGTTAATGGGCATGAAAAAAGCATCAACAAAATCTCGAAAATCGGCGAAAGCAGTCAATAATGCGAAAAGTACCAAAGGAGCACAAGCTAAGGCAAAGAGACTTGCGGTTGGTACAGCGTCGTTGGCTGCGCCCGCAACGATGGGCGGGATCATAGGTGGCGGTGGATACGACTTTCAGACAAGATTCATTGCCTGTCACATTCCTGAATGGTTAGCCAAGAACACGTTTAATCAGGTCTTCCATGAAGGGACAGGCGATGTCGATGTTGAGTTTGGCAATAGTCAGAGGCACGAAAGAGAGCATATCCAAGTCAAAGACCATGAGATCAAAACGAAAGGTGAGTTTAAGAAAGTAGTCGAATCCTTTATTAGTTTCAATCAGAGAATGCCTAATGCTTACAATCGATTCACATTGGCTTGTCCAGCGCTCGGATCTGAAGTTAATAGGCTGAAACTAGGTCTGGAGAGGTTGCGACAAGGGGCAACTTTTTTTAGGAACAATCAGGATGCATTACGTGATACGCTGGACGACGTGAAAACCCGCATTCATAAGCTAGGGCTCTCGCAGCACGAACAATTCATTCTCGATAAGCTCTACTTCCAACTAGGCCCTATTGATTTCCATCACGATAGTGCTTCATGCGATGCCTTCATTGCGAGTCTACTCAAAAATCCTGTCTATAGCGGAAAGTTACACGATGCGGTCAGGCCAGCTTATTCGGCATTACTGCGGGAAGTCAACGCTGCTCGCGGCAAGACACTGGACCGGCTAACTATTCAACGTCTGATTGAGCAATCTCTTAAAGATGTAGGTGATAGTGGCGAGTCGGCGGTTAATATAGACGTACATAATTGGACCTTCGAGAAATACGACCGTGAGGCTGATCATATAATTGATTGGTCTCCATTCTTCGAGCGAGAAACGCGTAAGGTGCCACCTGCGAAGGAATGGAATGATAAGCTAGTGCCGGAACTGCACACACTTAAAAGGCGACTATTGCAGGAAACCGAGGTACGGTTAATTAGCTTGCGGGGCAAGAACACTCTCACTACGGGATTTGCCATAGGGACAGCATTCCCCCAGAATGGCGGTTGGGTTTTCGAAATCCCTCAACCACCACTGCCCGCATTGTGGCGCTCAGATGCGGTTCCTATAGCTGTGTACTCACTCAAAGCAGAAGAAACCCTGATTGATGCGGGCGGAGATTCAATTGCATACGTTTTCAATATAAAAGGTAATGCCTTGCGTGATGTCAGAAGCTATATCACCGAGAGTGCTTTGCAAGTTAAGGCCATTGTCGCGGTTGAGCCAGCAGGGACACCGGGAGCACTATCTATAGCGGATGATAGAGAGGCTGTAAGTTTAGCCCTGAGCGCACGCGACGAAATGCACAAGGCATTAACGCGTCACGATGTGCGCCTTACGCACCTATTCTTCTACGGGCCATTCGCGTTATCCGTTTTCATAGGCCAGCTTTTGTCAGCGATTGGACGAGTACAACTCTATGAGTTTCAGGATCCCGGATATGTGCCCACAGCAATCTTGAAGACTTAAGCAGATGTCTACCGAGCAATATTTCAAATAATTTATGAAAGAGCATCATAAAGCAAAGTTCAAAGAGTATGTATATCTCTAGACCTAGCTGTTGCTGGAATTGCTATACCACCCTGATACAGTACAAGTAGCCTGCAGATTCGGATCTGAGTACCTTATATTTTCATCACTATTATTAAATGTGTGGATCATAGAGATCGTTTCAATCCTTCTACCTCAAGGTCATCCCGGTAGTTCAGCAAAGGGTTCGTTCATTCATCTGGTCGAACATTGCCTCCAGCTCATCCTTATAAGTCGCCTTATGTTGTAGCTCACCTTATCTATTAATCGTTTGTTCGAAACCCAAATGAAGGATGATATTTCCTCAGTCCTCCGATTAGGTGCTCTTTGGTGATATGCGTATATCGTTGGGTGGTTGCGATGGAAGCATGACCCAGAAACTCCTGTACTACGCGAATATCCATCCCATTGCGCAGAAGCATAGTTGCCACTGTATGCCGAAGCATGTG
This sequence comes from Blastocatellia bacterium, assembly GCA_963726785.1. Taxonomy (GTDB): domain Bacteria; phylum Acidobacteriota; class Blastocatellia; order UBA7656; family UBA7656; genus DATEKX01. Next base: position 620,946 of record CAVSDJ010000009.1, on the reverse strand, counting down.
CGGAGTTATATGCCGGTCTATTCCTGCTTCCTGGCGCAGTTGGGCTATGATATTCGCGATCCCCTGAGTTGAAAGCCTCTCGCCAGAGGCATTCAGGAAGAGAGCAGGACTCTCTGTTTTGAGCCGCGCCCGAGATTCAGCATGCTCCCGCTGAAATCGAATAGTCTCCTCATCAACTACGTAGGCCAGGCGATCTCTTCCTCCTTTGCCTTTTACTTTGAAAAGCCCTTCTTCTAAATGAAAGTCTTGGAGATCAAGAGATGACACTTCTCCCACACGCATCCCTGTTGCAAATAGTATGTCCACTAAAGCTAAGTTTCGTAACTCTCGGTATGTGCGAAACGAACTTTGATTAGACTTGCCGGATGTTATTGCTGATCGTTTTTGGTTGTATCTAAAGGCCAGGTAGTTATGCCGTGCTTGAGCAAGAAGAGATTTCATCTCGGCTTCTGTAAGAGTACGAGGAAGTTGTTCAATCCGGCCAAAGCTGAGCTTAATACGCCAAAAAGGAGATTCTTGCAACATCCCCTTTCTTACCCAATAAGAGCAAAATACCTTGAGAACTACCATTTTCCTTCGCATTGAGGTTGGAGAATATCCCTCTTGGCGCAAATGAGCCGCCCAGTGTTCAATAGTAAGGCTACTCAAAGATATAAGACCCATATTCCCGCCTGCGAAAGCAACAAATTGTGCGAGGTCAGAGCCGTAAGCATCTTTAGTCTTTTTCTTACGTTCGTGAGTCGAAAAATAGCCCTTGAGGAACTCATCACTTGCTTGAATTAATTGCATCGAACACACGCTCCCTGCATTAAGAGAAATAGACTCCCGCCAGTATTTCTCTCCAAAGAAAAGAGCGCCTTACAAATTCCATAAAGGGCTTAAATACAAAATTGAGATGAAGAGAAGCCCAGCAAATGCGGGTAGAGTGTAATAATGATAGAATCAGGTTTCAAGCGAATCGGGTGAATATATGCAGAGTTTCTGTTCTGTACTATTTATAACAAAACGCTCAGATATTTTAAATCTTGGAGCAAATTGCTCAACGGATATTTGCTTCTTTTACTATACCCATTCATTCTTCTTGATAATTCAAGATTAGGTGAGAAGCATAAGATATACCTTCACTCAAGTTAACAAAGTTAGACTCTTTGGATTAATCTAAAAATAGAACTGGTTAGATAACAAAGAAAAATCGCATACAGATATTGTGCAAACTATAATTTCGCGACATAATAAGGCCGCGTTAATAGAAATTGACCCTTTGTAGATTACAAACTATGGATAACTAGGAATTATGCCGATCTCGCTTAAGGATCTAGCCACGCGTGAAACCTGTGCTATCTATAATGACTTGAGTCACATAAACCCCCGCTACTTAACACCTCAACGGTACAACTCATCCTTTCTTGAGGAGGAAGTTCTTTACCATAAGAAGAATTTGATACTACTCTCATTATATTTCGACAAGATTATTATTTGCACAGACAATATTCTTGCTTTTACACGATTTCTCTCCAAAGATGTTATTTCAAGCGTTGTGATGTCACACTGGTTCAGGGAACTCGTAGAACATGGAGTAATCGTACTTGCTGGATGGGGATCTTCGATCAACTCCAACATGATGAATAACCAAGTAGAATATTCAGCGCTCTATAGGCCGGAACTAAAAGACAAGCAATACATTGATTATTTATCAAGGTTGTCCGACTTGGCCACTTGGGTTATACGTGAGCCCGGCCCAGGCGAGCGTGAGCACATCAACTATTTGCGTCCCCTCGTTCAGCGAGGTGAAGGCCCATTCAACTCAGAAGACATCAGTTTCCTTTCAGACCTTATAGAAGAAACGAATGAAACCGCCGGCTACGTCGGAACGATGGAGATGTTTCCATTCGTAGATGAGTTGTACGGTACTTACGCTGAGAAATCTGATTTATTCTACAGCAACTATTACGCGAGTTGGCATGCCTACTGTGCCGCATACTATGTGCCAGCCATTCCAATTCATACCTCCAAAATTCGACTTCCTCATGCTCCAATCGAAGTAAGAAAAGGACAACCACCAGCCCTTGCAACACTTTATTCACCGGACTTGTTTCAACGGTATTTGATACAAAAGTTTGACCCTAAGCTGTTTAGCAAGATTCTGGCTGTGGATGTCAAACAACTAGTTGCAATTCGAAATGGCGATTGGACACGCTTTAAGAGCAAGTATCATGATTACCTCATCGCTGCGTCGAGTGTGTGTTGGGTTGCTTTCCATCCCCAGGCACACGAGCTGCTATCCAACGATCAAGTTATGGATGAGCTAATCGCAGAGATATTCAGAGCCGCCCCCAAGGATGCCGACCTATCCGCGCTTGGAAGTGCCATTGACGTTGTGTTACGCCTAGTTGTCGGCGTGACAGGCGTAGCGCCCATATTTCAAATGTTCAAGTCGCAAATTAACAAGAGGATGGGCCGCCTTGTGGATTCTGTCGCTCATCACGAGCTAGAACCATACCTGGGAAAACTACGCAGGGTTCTGGAAAATCCTCTTGGCGATATGGTTATAGCCTCAGGCATGTAACGTATTCAACTTCAACAAACATAGCGTCGGGATAGGAGAAGAACTCTGGAGCAGGTGGGAAGAACATTCGTTTGAAGTAGTCTATCGCGTCTAGAGGACAACTACTTCCAGCCTGATTCAAGAGGCATTCGACGTTTCGCCATAGGTACTCCGTTTCGAAATTATTGAATGGAAATGTCATTAGTTGTGTCCAGGTCTCGTTTGTATGTTCACGAAATTGATAGGCACGATATAGAGTATGAACCTTTCTGCCAAAAAAGTTGTTAAAACTGATGGGATTTTCCCCGTCATTTTTTAACTTTGCTGACACGATCAACTCAGCCCACATCAAAGCATCTCGCGGCTGGAAGAAAAAACTCTCAAGATCAAAATCCTTTACGATTATTACAGCTCCTGGACGAAGCTTCTTGGCAATAAGACTTATTATCTCGAAGGGATCAGGAAAATACCCAATACTGTTAAACAAAAGAACGACATCGTAATCTGCCATATTAATGTTCTGTTCTTCTAGAGATGCGTGCCGAAGATCCCAATTCTGATGTGGTTGCGCTTTGAGACGTTGATATGCAGCATCCAGTGAGACCGGATCATTATCCAATCCGGTTACTTGGCCCATTGGGCCGACAAGATTTAACAGATAAGGAATAAAGAGCCCAGGACCACAGCAAAGATCAAGAACTTTAGATGTGGTTGATATCGGTAGCGAGGCTAAATCACGAATTCGGTTGGCCGACTTAGCTAGAAAGTGCGTTGTCAGCCATTCGGTTGATGCCATATCGAGCTTATGAAAATTGCGCATAATTCCTAGTTATCCATACTAATTGAAAGATTTTTAAAACCAGCAGTGATTGCCGGTAGGGATTAATAAACTTGAGAGAAATGCATTAGATCAAGCTATAAACTATTGAAAAGACGACAATAAACACAATGGCCGAGACTCATTTGTTATACAAAGGCAGGCAAAATATCGAAGATCAAATTATTAAGTGATTATGAATTAAGGCGTATAGGAGTTATCTACTGAGAAAACTAGATTGTAAATAATTATTACCTTTTGCGATATTACAAAACTGCAAAATCTACCGATATATTCTTAGACTATCTATTCTCGACTTATCTTCACTGAAGGTCTTATCAAGAATATTTACAAAATGTTGGCTAAGGTACAGCGTTTGCACGTTAGCGAAACTGAATCCATCTCACTTTTCTCAAAGGGCTAGATCATAAGAAACGATATTATTGTAATGTGGGTGGCCCATGAAGTGGATCCGAAAATGACCTTTATTTAGTCAGTGGTACCTCATCCAAAATCATCTTAAAACTTTCCAATCCGGCTTCTAAATTCTCGATTATTCCCTCTGCCAATTCGTCGGGATTCGGTAAGTTGTCCAAATCCGCCAAAGATTTGTCCTTAATCCAAGTGATGTCCAGACTCGTTTTATCACGGTTGATGATCTCTTCGTAAGTAAACCTTCGCCAGCGCCCGTCAGGGCTGGTTCCCGCATGATAAGTTTCGCTGCGTTTGTGCCGGTTGAGCGGTTGATAACATTCGATAAATTCTTTCAGATCGCTCAACCTCAAAGGATTCTTCTTGAGGGTGTGATGTATGTTGGTGCGGTAATCGTAGTACCAAACTTCTTTCGTCCAAGGCTTTTTTGCGGCGGGTTTGGCGTCAAAGAAGATCACGTTTGCCTTAACTCCGTGAGCGTAAAAGATGCCTGTCGGCAACCTCAGAATCGTATGTAGATCGGCGGTTTCAAGCAATCGTTTTCGGACGGTTTCGCCCGCTCCGCCTTCAAACAAAACATTGTCGGGAACGACGATGGCCGCCCGTCCCGTCGTCTTGAGCATGGTCTTGATGTGCTGCACAAAGTTGAGTTGTTTGTTGCTGGTCGTCGCCCAGAAATCCTGCCGGTTATAGGTTAAATCTTCCTTTTCCTGTTCGCCTTGTTCGTTGGTAAAAGTCTGGCTGCTCTTTTTACCAAAAGGCGGATTTGCAAGCACATAATCGAAGCGGCTGCCGTCGTCTGCAACCAGCGCATCAGCCGACGAGATGAAGTTATCGCTGTCAATATCGCCGATGTTATGCAGGAACAGATTCATCAATGCCAGCCGCCGAGTCGAGGCGACGATTTCATTACCGAAAAAGGTTTTATATTTCAGGAATCGCGTTTGTTCTTTATCCAGCTTGTAATTGGTGACCAGAAAATCATAGACGCCAAGAAAGAAACCGCCAGTGCCGCAGGCCGGATCGGCAATGGTTTTTAAAGGGTCGGGTCTGATGCATTCGACCATCGCTCGAATCAAAGCGCGCGGCGTGAAGTATTGTCCCGCGCCGCTTTTCGTGTCTTCGGCGTTCTTTTCCAAAAGCCCTTCGTAAATCTGCCCTTTTACATCTGCGCCCATGATGCTCCACTGTTCTTTGTTGATCATGTCGATCAGCTTGTAGAGCTTTGCCGGGTCTTGAATCTTGTTCTGGCTTTTGGTGAAGATTTGTCCGAGCGTGCCTTTCTGGTGGCCGAGTTCACGCAGCACCGTCGTGTAATGCGTTTCGAGTTCCGCACCGCGTTTTGCGGTTAGGCTTTCCCAATTGTATTCGGGCGGAACCGGCAAAGCGCGATTGTGAGGCGGGTTGCTATATTCATCCGCCATCTTCAGAAACAGCAGATAAGTGAGTTGTTCGAGATAATCGCCATAGCTTACGCCGTCATCGCGGAGTGTATTGCAAAAGCTCCAGACTTTGCTGACGATGCTGTTCGTGGTTGTGTCCATTATTTCGGTCTATCTTTTCTGATTTGCTCTTCTATCGTTTTTAACAAATAGTAACCGCCTGTCTTCGATGCGCCCCTGAATTCTATTAGCGCGGCATCTCTCAGTTGTTTGATATAACGTTCCAAGCTACTGATTGGTATTTTAAGTTTTTTGCTGATCTCGGCAGCCCTCAAACCCGGTTTTTCACTCAAGGTGAGTATGATCCGTTTAAGCTTGTCTTTTACGTCTTCAGTTACTCCCTCAATTACTCCCTCAATTACTCCCTCAGCTACTCCATCAGTTGTTCCCTCAAGTCTGGTATCGCTGAAGAAAGTAAGCTTCACCGAATTCGATTCGGCTGACCACACGGGAGCTTTCAACCCCGCCGCCTTGCAAGCATCAATAATCTTCAAAGTTCCTCTGCCGATCTTTTCGATGTATCCCCGCAAAAAAACGATTTGAGCGATGTCGGGATTAACTGGCAGCGATAGGTGGCTTTTCTTTAATTCTGTGGGTTTTAAGGCCAGACTGCCAAAATTGGTGATTTCGAGTTTATCAGGAAATATGGTGATAGACATCGAGCCTGAAACACTGGAATAATCCCGATGCACTAAGGCATTCAGTACGCCTTCTCGTAAGGCTGCCAACGGGTATTGAAGATCGTCCCGGCGTTGCCATTTGGTATCTGAGAAACTACGTCTCAACTCCAAATGTTTGTTAAAGAAGTCTTGAATCACACCAATATTCTTAAACAAATTACCTTCGAGCAACTGATCGTCTTTGAAGGTAGAACTCGTTTTCCCTTGCTGTAAATAAGAGAGTCTAACTCTACATTGAGGCAAAAAACGTGCAGGATTTTTTGCAAACAGCACGACTGCGGCATTGGTGAAATGACCATTGAGAGCCAGCCCATAATAGGATAAAAAATCCCCAATATCGCTTCTTGCTTCTTTAGCCCTGAAGTTTTTGATAGAGGCATCAATCGTTGCGTTGATCTCCTCCAAATCCAAATCTTCCAACTCGACGCCCAAAGCAGATTGGCGCTCCCAATGAATTTCTGTTTTCTGGCGGGCGTGAATGAGTTCAGACATTTCTTGGGAAGATGCTTTCACTGTGCTTGCAACTCGTCGGTAGAAAATATTGCCGTCGAACAGGTAAGGTTTTTTTGAACCGCCCCAGACCTTTATCGACAGAATTTCTTTTTGTTCATAAGGCTCGACAGATACCGTTATAGGCGCTTCAGGGATGATTCCCTGTATTAAGTATTGTTGCAATTCTGCTGATAGCTTTTGAGCATTCTTGACCCCAATCACTTTTCCGGCATCGCTGACACCGATTAAAAGCTGCCCGCCTTCGCCATTCAGAAAGCTGCAAACTGTTCGGGCAATGATCTCTTTGCGGGCAGATTGTTGTAGCTCAAGCTGCTCGCTTTCTCCCGTTTTGATAAGCTCATCAATCAGTTGTTCATTTTTCATTTTGTTTAATTCATTTGCTCGACAATCTCTCTGACACGCTCGACATCGGCAAACTGCGTTTCAATACATTTTAATATATCGACCAGGCGAAAATACTCATCTACCCAATGACCGATTCTTTCATCTGGCGGCACATTATTCAAAATGGTGTCGTTGTATAGCTGCACGACACGAATATCATCCATAACGTTTGTGCGACGATATGTGAAACCAGGATTAGGTTGATTATGTTCGTCGAGCATATATTGCTTCAATAGCTGACGCGCTATCGTAATATCGCGGTGAGCTATAAACCAGCGTGGCTTTTTAAGTGTGATGGCTTTGAGCATTTCCTGATGCGTAATTGATAATGCGCCGATAACCCCCGAACCGTATTGCGGGCGGATGATGCCAAAGAAAAGATCGCACGACCCGACAGCAAGTAAACAATTTTCCGTATTCGATTTGGCTGGATGAACAGGGATGGTCTTGAAATGAGAATTCCAGACTTCGTAGCCGTAAGTTTGTAGAGTAGAGCAGACCTGATCTAATTGATCTTCAAAACCGTAAATAGTGGACGCCACCATGATCTTAAGTTTTGGTTTCTTTTTTCCGCTCATATGAATAGTTTCATCTGGCGAAGAGTTTTCTGCTGTTCATCTTCCGAGTGAGCCGTCACTGATTCCGCTGGCTCAATCGCTTCTTCACCATTGTCTTGAGCGACCAGTTTGCCCTCAACCGCCTTTTTCAAAATGCTCTGCCTTAACGCTTCGGCCTGTCGCAAGGAGGTAGCGATGGTTTCTTCCAGCTTATCGCAAACGCTCAGACGGCTTTCGATCTCCTGCACGATATGTTGTTGCTCTTCGAGTGAACAAATTGGAATTGGAATTGATTTTACTTCTTCACCTGAAATTCCGGTTTGTCCAGCCGTTGTTTTGATATGACTCAAAACAAACTCTCTAGCCAGCCCCGTGTTGGCAGCATATTGTAAGTATGTTGAATGCGCGAGGGATTTAATGATGGGTCGGCACCTGATTAACTTATCAGGATAAAAAATCGTCTCTTTTAGAGCCGGAACCCTTGCGCAAACACCTACAAAATCCCTGCTACCGTTGTATCTGGTAAAAAGTAAATCGTTTTCGTTTATCGAATTTGCCTCATTGAGTGGTCTTTCAAGAAATCTAACGTCACCCAAGTCAATCTTGAAAGGTCTTACAGAGCTAATGCGTAAAATTGGGAAAACACCTTTGTCATCTGGTTTCTTTGAATACCCATTCCTAACACTCTCCATAAGTTCACCCAACTTCACCCACATCCAACCGGACGGCAATTCGCCGTCCGGCAAATTCTCATTCGTCAGCTTTCCTTCAAAAGCCCACTTCAACACGGCTTGGCGGTAAGTTTTTAATTGAGCCTGCGCGGTCTTTAGGCTTTCCACACCGGCGTCCAATTCGCTGAAGAGTTCTTCGATCTTGGCGACAATGCGTTGTTGCTCGGAAAGCGGCGGGAGAGGAATTGGATAGGTTTTTAGTTTCGTTCCGTTAATATTTGACTGGTTGACACCGAAGCTCTTGACTGAATTTCCATAGTTTCTTGCGTAGAGGGAATTCAAGAAATAGGTAAGATAATCTGCATCAATCAACGATTTAATCCTATTGATACGAATTAAATAGCCAGCGAAGATTGCAGGTCTTTCACCTTTGTAGATAGCGGTTTTTCCAACTAATTCAGGACTATTTGTCCTATTGAAAAGAACATCATTTTTTTTCAGTAGATACTTTTCAATTTCAGCGTCATCATCCGTATAAACCAAATCAGTCCAGTCAAATTTTCCATTTTGAATATTGCCCATTCTCAAGACAGGAATTCTTCCTTCTAGTTTTGACTTGGCGGCTGAACCATACTCAACATTCTTTGTAATATCGCCCAACTTTTTCACTTCCCAATTTTTCGGCAATCCATTCAAGGTCATAAAATTCGATCTTTCTCAAATCTCTTATACTGAAAATCTCTACACCGCCAACGCCTCGTTCATTTCTTCTATAATCGCATCCATTTCGCTGCCAAAAAGTTGATACATCTTCCCCAATCCGCCCGCCGGAGCAAACGGCTCATACTCGAAATCGTCGCGTTCGATGTGAAACGAAGTCGCTACGTGGTCTTTGATCATCCTGAGCCACGCCATCTGTTCTTCGTTGAATTTCAAGGCTCCCGCCTGTTTGCCGAAAACCCACGTCTGAAAATTGCGGTCAACCGTTCTGCCGTATTCGGTCAACGTCTCGTCAATGCCGCAGACGCGGCGAACCAGCGACACCATCGCAATCAATTCGTTGCCGGGCGAGCCGTTCACCGTTTCCAACTGGCTGTACGCTCGCCACACGTTGAGCGGAGCCAGATGCGGTCGCCCGCTTCGTAATTTGTCGCACAACTCTCGAATCATCGCGTAAGTCAATTCGCGGCGGCGATACGGTTGGCTGTAAAAGATCTGCAACGCCGTGATCTCGTCTTTATGCTCGGCGATCCACGCGGCGAAATCGCTGATCATCGCCGTCGCCTGTTCCTGATTGTCTGCGTTCCATCCCGCGTTGATGAGCTTGTCGGGATTGATGATGTCAATAATCTGGTCGAGCGATTTGCGCAGGTTCAGGACCAGTTCATTCAGTTCGCCGGTAAAGACTTCGGCGGCTTGTTCAATGATTTCTGCTTGTCGTACATTGATCTTTTCTTCGACTTGTTCAGGTGAAAGCTGCGGCGACTGGCTGATGATTTGTTCTCGTAATGCATCTAGTTGATCGGCGTCATATGCAGTCAGCAAATTCCTGGCGACTTCCTTAATAGACTTGTCGCCGGGTTTTTCCTTGAACTGCTCGCGCTGTTTGTCGCCGATCTGCCTATCCAAGCGAATCAAGCGATTTGCCAGTGAAGAGAAAATATCTTCGTCGCGCACGCCAACGGCAACCGCTCCGAGCAAATCTTTCAGCAGCACGCCCGGTTTTCTTTCGAGCGGCTGGCTGTCGGTCTTACAGCTACGGGTCACGCCGACTGCATCCACGATGACGAAATGGTCTTTGGTGAATTTGGCCGTCCTGGAAACTTTCCGCAAATCGTCAAGCTCAATCGTCCGAGTACCGCGCCCTTTCATCTGCTCGAAATAGTTGCGGCTCCGCACATCGCGCATAAAGAGCAGACATTCCAACGGCTTCACATCCGTTCCCGTCGCAATCATATCCACAGTGACGGCAATGCGCGGGTGATAATCGTTGCGGAATTGCGCGAGAATAGATTTCGGGTCTTCGTCGGTTTTGTATGTGACTTTTTTACAGAAGCGATTGCCTTCGCCAAATTCTTCACGGACGATTTGAATGATGTCGTCGGCGTGGCTGTCGGTCTTGGCGAAGACCAGTGTTTTCGGAATCTCAAATTCGCCGTTCTCGTCAAAACGGTCGGGAAACATTTCTGGAAGACGCTCTTTGAATGTGCGAATCACCAGCCGTATTTGATTGGGATTGACGACGGAATTATCAAGATGATTCGCCGTGTAGGTGGTGTCTTCGTCAAGCTGCTGCCATCGCTTTTTCCGAGAGAGTTTGTCGCGGCGGTCAACGAATTCGCCCATCTTCAGCGTCGCGCCTTGCTGTGTGATTTCGGTTTCGATGAGATAATTATTGAAGCCGACGTTTACACCATCAGTCACGGCTTGCTCGTGCGTATATTCACTGACAATGTTTTGATTGAAATAACCGAATGTGCGATTGTCGGGTGTGGCAGTCAAGCCGATTTGAAAGGCGTCGAAGTATTCCAAAACTTGTTTCCAGAGGTTGTAGATGCTGCGGTGGCATTCGTCGATCACGACGAAATCGAAAAACTCAATCGGCAGTTTTTCGCTATAGGCAACAGGCACGGGCTCTTTCGGTTGCCAGCGTTCGTTGGGGTTTTCGAGTTCGGCGGACTCGTCTAGTTCCGTGCCTTTCAGGATCGAATACAACCTCTGAATCGTGCTGATGTAGACCTGATTGTCGGTTGGAATGTAGCCGGATTTCAGCCTGCGTACGCCGTAAAGTTCGGTGAATTTCCGATTGTCATCATTCGGCAGGTACGCCATGAATTCCTGCTCGGCCTGCTCGCCGAGATTCTTGGTATCAACAAGGAACAGGATGCGTTTAGCGTTGGTGTATTTCAGCAAACGGTAAATAAAAGTGATCGCGGTGAACGTCTTGCCGGAGCCGGTCGCCATTTGAATCAAGGCTTTCGGATGATTCTTCTTAAAAGATTCCTCAAGATTGTTGATAGCAATGATCTGGCAATCGCGTAAATGCTCGGTCGGCAGATGTGGCAACTTCTGTAAAGTATTTCGTAAAGTCTCTTGCTGTTTCTGCCAGGAAAACATCGTTTCAGGGCGGTGAAATGAAAAGACCGGACGCGAACGGGGTTTCAAATCGCGGTAATCGGTAAAGCGTGTCAGTTCGCCCGTACTTTCATAAACAAAAGGCAATGCGTCATTGTTGAGGTATTTGAGCTTAGCCTGGGCGTATTCTGTAGACTGATCTTCAACTTGCGTCAATCGTAAGCCTTCCTCTTCTTTTTTGGCTTCGATTACGCCAACAGGCTTTTTATCAACAAACAAAACGTAGTCGGCAGGCCCGACATCGGTTTGATATTCACGCCCCGCCACGCCCAGCGAAGCGCCGAGATTGATCTGCTTTTTGCCCTGTACTGTCCAACCGCAACCCTTGAGTTGCATATCAATATTGTCGCGAGCAATCTGTTCCGGGGTTTGGTTTGTTCTGTTATTTGGCATCCGTATCATTGCAGTCTGAGCAATTTTCCAGGCTGATTCTAGCCTAGGAGTTCATTGAGCGCTAATTCAACCTGAGTTTTTTATTATTTCTCTAGGTTGTGTTGACATAACTACCTGAGCCAAATGACTGTGCTGGCGAAATAGATAAAACTCAAATAGTTCTTTGCCAATTTATCAAAACGCGAAAACACTCGGCGAAACTGTTTCAACTTGCCTATCTGGTTTTCAATCAGGTGTCTTTCTTTATACAAATGCTCATCAGTCTTTCGCTGCACTTTGTTTTTAACGCGTGAAGGAATGACAGCTTCCGAGTTTCGCTCTTTCAATTTCAAGACGAATGCCTCTGCATCATAGCCCTTATCGGCTATCACATAATCGGCGGTGAAGTTTTCAATTAACTCTTCGGCTTGCGTAATGTCATTGCGTTCACCGCCCGTTAAGATGAAGCGCAACGCGTTGCCTAAAGCGTCTGTTGCCAAATGAATCTTCGTTGAAAATCCTCCGCGACTCCTGCCTAAACTTTGTGCGCCGTGTTTTTTTGCGCACCCCCAGCGCAAGCGTGTGCGCGAACAATAGTCGAGTCAAGAAGTAGATATTCCAGGTCGCGGTCTTTTGAAAAGTGCTTGAACAACTTTTCAAAGATGCCGAGATCGCTCCATCTGGCGAAGCGTTTATAAATGGCGTTCCAGTTGCCGAAGTGTTTGGGCAAGAGTCGCCATTGTGCACCGGAACGAGTGATCCACAAGACGGCTTCGAGGAAACGACGCACATCACGTCCGGCACCGAGCCTTATCTGTGGACAAGTTTTTAACACGGGCAGTATCTTCTGCCATTGATCATCAGTTAGCTTAACTTTCATCTTATAGAATAGTTTAGCTTCTTTACGTCAACACAACCTAGCAATATATACCGGCAAGTAATTAGCGCAAATAATAAAATCTGGCTATCTTCGTTCAAGTTGCTGTCTCTTAGCTTTGTCCAAAAAGTCACCTAATCATTGTAAAATGTTTCCTTGCGCTTGACTACAAGGCCGGAAAACGACTTTTTGAGCAAAGCTCATCCATTAATCCAACCAGTCGGAAGTATTTGAATCTCAATAATATGGACTCTGTTTAACCCGCCACTGACGCGTTCTCAAAAATGGAGAAACATATTCGAGTTAATAAACTCTATTCATGCGAGAATTCCAAAAAAAATTATTAGAGGAGGAAGAAATGGTGATACCCACCGTCTTATATAAACAGGCAGTAATTCTGCCGCATTAGTTCTCAAAGAAGTAATTTACCATGAAGCACTTGCCGCAAATCTTAATCCTAATCCTCTTAGCCGCAAACATGTCTGTTGCAAGACAAGGGGATGAAATTACCCCAAGCGACAGCTTGGTTGTGGATGGCATTCCGAAGATTCCAGCTTCACTCGCCAAGAGAATTAATCAATATAAGAACGCTTATGGATATCCGCTTGCTGGTTGGGACCCATCTAAGCGTGAATTATGGATCAAAGTCTTGGCGGGCACTGGAACCTGGATCTCTCGCGTAGAAACGCCCGGCAGCCCCCCTAAGCCACTTATATCCATCCAAACTGGCGGGGTTTACGATGTGTACTTCCAGCCGCAGGGTAAGTATCTTGTCTATAACAAGGATGCCGATGGCAATGAGACATTTCAATTCTTCCTCTATGACATTGTCACGCGCGCGAGTAAGCCCATCACGGATGCAAAGTCGAGAAGCACTGAGCCCGTTTGGTCTAACGCTGGCGACAGAATACTTTATAGCTCCTCGCTGTCAGGCGGTAACGGCGTTGACCTTTCATTAATTAATCCTTTGGAGCCGCAAAGTAATCACAAATTGACTCAAGGCCAGGGGCATTATTTGAAAGCCTACGACTGGTCGCCGGATGACCGTAAAGCTGTCTTCTGCGATTTTGCTTCAAATACTGCCAGCACACTTTGGCTGATTGATGTGGCTAGCGGCGAGAAGACGCCTTTAAGTTCTAAGAAAGGGACAAATGCCGATTACTATGACGCGCCCCAGTTCAGCAAGGATGGTAAAGGCATCTATGTCATCACCGACCACGATTCGCAGTTTCGCAGGCTGGCACATCTAAACCTTGCGACCGGGCAGTACAAGTATCTATCGGATCATATCAAGTGGGACGTTGAAGATTTCAAGCTCTCGCCGGACGGAAAGACTTTGGCCTTCATCACAAATGAGGATGGGATTTCGCGTCTTCATCTGCTCGATACGGAAACCGGCAAGGAAAAGATGTCTCCCTCGCTACCGGTTGGCATAATATCCGATCTCAAGTGGCACAATAACTCCATTGATCTGGGGTTCAATTTTAAATCCCCTCGCACGCCGAATGACGTTTATTCTCTCAACACGAATACGTGTAAGACGGAGCAATGGGCTAAAGGCATTATTGGCCAGCTTGATGTAGAGAAGCTTCCGAAACCGGGACTCATCCGTTGGAACAGTTTCGACGGAAAGCCTATCTCCGGGTTCCTTTATCGCCCGATCAGGACATTCAGCGGCAAACGTCCTGTGATCATCGATATTCATGGAGGCCCGGAAGAACAGTATCGTCCCGGGTTTGGTTATGACGACAACTACTATGTGAATGAACTCGGTATAGTCAAAATCTTTCCGAATGTACGCGGCTCGACCGGCTACGGGAAAGCATTCGTCAATTTGGATAACGGTCTGCTGCGCGGCGATGCCCTAAAAGATGTTGGCGCTTTGCTTGACTGGATAAAGAAGCAGCCTGACCTCGATTCTGACCGGGTGATGGTGCAGGGCGGGAGCCACGGCGGTTACATGGCTCTGTCTGTTGCAGCTAACTACAGTGATCGCATTCGGGCCGCGTTATCCGATTCGGGGCCATCGAATCTGGTCACATTCATTGAGAATACCGCAGCCTGGAGGCGTGATCTGCAGCGACAGGAGTACGGCGACGAGCGCGATCCAAAAACGAGAGAGTTTCTAGATAAGAACGCGCCGGTAAACAACGTTGAAAAGATAAAGAAACCGCTCATGATCATTCAGGGGCAGAACGATCCACGCGTGCCTGTTGCCGAGGGCCAGCGTATGGTGTCGGCTCTGAAAAAGAGAGGCATACCGGTCTGGTATCTGCTGGCAAAGGATGAAGGCCACGTCTGGATTAAGCAAAGCAACTGGGACTTCCGATCATATGCGATAGCGTTTTTCGTTCAAGAGCATCTACTAAAATAAACCCGGTCAGGACGTCTCTGATTTCGCCACAGCTTCGTTTTCTGATCGGGTAGGGAATTTCTTGCCTCAAAGCAGAAATGCACGAACCGAACTTTTACCGGCCACGCCGCCTCACCGTGCGGAGCCATAATCTGATGACCTATAACCTTTGTAGTTCAAGGAGACTTAAATGAAGAGAATCAAATCGCTAGTACTTTGTCTAATAATCATCGGGGTCCTGGCATTTGCCTTTCAACCCACACAAGCCTGGGCGGAATCAGGCGGGCCGCAAGGAGGCTCGAACTCACGACCCACTCCCCCTCCACCGCCGCCCCCTTCGATCTGGTGGATATTACTAAGGTTGATCTGGTGAGTTTGAGTCAGCAGTAGATTTAGGGTTGGAAACAGGGATGTTATTTTTGTTTCGGACAAGGGGGAGATCGCTGCCAAGCTTTTGTACCGGCACATTTCCCCCTCGAACATATAAGCGCACAGGGATTGCCCGATTCTCGTGTATCAGTTTTCTTTTGCTTACTCTCCTGCCGGTGAGCGCTTTCCCACAGGCAACAGGAACTGCACCGATTTCGAACGCAGATAATTTATTTTCAGAACTCCTTTCGATCAAAACAGAAGAGCATCCGAAGGCTCTAGAATTAATAAAAGATCATAAGAACCTCATCACCCCTCAGCTATGGATCAGACTGATCAATGAATCAACCAGGCTTTCTGATGGCGGTAATACGGCGAGGTCGTTGTTCGTTTTAGAGTTGGCAAAGGACGCGGCAGAACAGCTTGATGACAGGAAGCTCTTAGCGCAGACATTTTACAGGATAGGGATTTCTCACATCGCTCGGAATGAGTTTAAAGCCGCTTTAGACGCATACCTCTTGAGCAAAAAATACTTCGAGGAAGCAAACTCACCCAGAGACGTCATATCCGTCTTGAGTGAGATGGGAGAGCTTGCACACTTTTACGGAAGATTACGAGAAAGCCGAAGAGTATTCGGAGCAAAGTCTTGCGCTGGCAGACTCGTTAAGAAACAGCAAGGAACCTGTGGGAGTTCTGCCTGACAATTACGGAGTTGCCACAGCCTGGTCCAACCTCGGCCAGATAAGTATATGGAAAGGTGATTATGACAACGCGGTGACAAATTTCCAAAGATCACTTGCGCTCTGGGAAGACCTGAACCGAGGAGGCTCGCTGTACAACGCCCATATAGCAAATACCTTGATATACCTTGGCATTGCATTCCAACGGATAGGCGATTATGTGCAGAGCCTCAACCAATTGTATAAGGCGTCGGAAATAGCAAAGTCTCTGGCGGACAAGGATAAAGTGGCGACCGTGTTCGCCAATATCGGTGTCTTATACATGGAGCAGCGCGACTACTCGAAAGCCGCCGAACTCTTCAATCAAAGTCTGGCTCTATTCACCGAAGTGAATAATAAGCGAGAGATGGCCAGAACCCTGATGAACATCGGGGTGATCAATCAGAGGGTGCGGAATTACGAATCGGCGTTGGATAAATTTCAAGACGCGTTGAAAAGAGCGGAGGAAATCGCGGCCTCCGATATAGTTGTCGCCGCGCAGGAAGGATTGGGTACGGTCTATTGCGAGCAGGGCGAATACCAAGCAGCATTAGAGTGGTTGGATAAGGCTTGGTCAAAGGCGCAAACAATAGGCGACAAGGTTCGGATGACGGAGCTTCTCTGGCGGAAAGGGCAGGTCTTTTATTCGCAGGGAGAATACGTAAAATCGGGCGATATTGCTAACCGTGCGGCTGAGCTTGCGACTCAGCTTCGTTTGCCGTTGATGACTTATTTATCTCTGACTCTCAGGGGGAAGGCGTATCAGGCGCAGAAAGAATCCGGGCTTGCAACGGAGGCTTTCATACGGGCTATAGAAACGGTCGAACAGATGCGCACGCAAGTCGCCGGAGGGGAGAAAGAACAGCAACTCTTTTTTGAAGACAAACTTTCTCCTTACCACGAAATGATATCACTGCTCATCCGGCAGAACAGTATTGAAGAAGCTCTCAAATATGCTGAAAGAGCGAAAGCCCGAGTTCTGCTGGACGTGCTTCGAAATGGCCGGACTAATGTCAACAAATCTTTGAATGAAAAAGAGCATTTGGAAGAGCGCAGGCTATACGGCGAAATGGTCACTGTCAATACTCAAATCCGCGCCGCACGAATGTTACAGCAACCGGACCACGCTCGGATTAAAGAATTGGAAGATCGTTTGCAAAAGGCGCGCAATGCATATGAAGTCTTCCAGACATCGCTATACGCAGCACACCCGGAATTGAAGGCTAAGCGTGGCCTATTCCCAGTATTTGAAATATCAAAGTCGGCTGCTCTCATCCCGAATTCCCGGACTGCAATCCTAGAATATGTCGTAACAGATGAACAAACTTTCCTATTCGTGCTGACCAGAAACTTGATGAGAGAAGGGGGCTTAGGAGTAAAAGTCTATCCGATAAAAATCAAGAAAGGCGAGCTTTCCACCCTTGTAGAAGATTTTCGAAGGCTGTTGTCGGTCAACCATCCGGGTTTTCGACAGTCGGGGCAGAGGCTATACGAGTTGCTCATCAAGCCTGCCGAACAGCAGTTACAGGGAAGGAAAACTGTGTGCGTTGTTCCCGACGGTCTTCTTTGGAATCTGCCTTTCCAGACGCTACAGAACAACGCGGACGAGTATCTTCTGGAACTTTATGCGATCTATTATACGCCCTCGCTTCAAGTCCTTAATGAGATGAGGAAGAGGGCTGTCAATCTGCGTTCGTCGTTGGTCGGTAAGATCGGTGGCAATAGCAATTCTCCTATGACAGGAAGAGGAATAACATCACAGCTATATGCCATCGGAAATCCTGCGATCAATGGAGAAGTATTGGGGCGGGCGCAGCCTGTCAGAAATACGCCGTTTGTTTCACTGCCAGAAACGGAAAAAGAAGTGGAAGCCATCGGGACGGAAGTCTACGGGCCGAAAGTGAGTAACATCCACATCGGGACGGCGGCGCGCGAGGACGTTATCAAGGCCGAGATGGGGCGATATAGAGTCAGTTCACTTCGCGACTCATGGAGTGTTGGATGACCGCAACCCGCTCTATTCTTACCTGTTGCTCGCGCCGGGTGAAAACTCAAATGAAGATGGGTTGCTGGAAGCATGGGAACTGATGGGAATGGATCTGAAGGCTGAAATGGTAGTGCTGTCAGCGTGCGACACGGCAAGAGGCTATGCGAGCAGCGGGGAAGGGATGATAGGGATGACCTGGGCACTTTTCGTAGCCGGTGTGCCGACGACTGTTGCGAGTCAATGGAAAGTTCCTTCTGAAACCACGACAAAGTTGATGGTTACATTTCACAAGCGAGGATGACGAAAGCCGAGGCGTGGCGTCAGGCAACCCTTGAAATGATAAAAGACGCGCGTTATCGAATGAAGCCTTTTTACTGGGCCAGTTTTGTTGTTGTCGGCGATGGCGGCATGTGAGTTTAAGGCTCGCGCCAGGATTTGATTGTTTGGAGTACTTTTTTTGCCGATCCATCTTCAGGATGGCGAGCAATGTAAGTTTTTAACTCCTGCTCTGCTTCGTCAAGCAGGCCGGCCTTCGCATAAATCACTCCTCGCGCAACGCCTGAATGCAGGCTCTTGATCTTGCCGCCGATGCTGGCCCACTCTGACCTGTCTATGATTTTAAACTCTGCTCTGGCCGGTAAGGTGGGGGCGAGAACTTCGTTGCCATCCTTTAAGGCGGTAACAACCCACGTATATATCACCCCCCGCTCTAAATGGCTCGGCATTAACCACTGAGTTTCTACTATCGGCCCACTCGTATTGATCAAATTAAGCTTGGCATCGTAAACAGAAACAACGTAGCTCGAAGCGCCACTTAAAGCCGTCCAACGGAAGGTCGGGCGATCACTACTTATTACAGTTCTAAACGGGCTTGTGACGCTGAAGGACTCGCTCTTACTGTCGTCACCACGAAGCATTATTGATGACCTGTCAAATACTTTGATGGCGGATGGCATGGCGAGGTTCTCAGCAATCAAAGATGCTTCAAACTCCTGCCGGGCACTTCCGTTTCTCCCCCCATTTGAGGAGGTACGAGTAGAGCGAGACCTGTGAATTTGCTCTTTCCGTAGAGTCTTTTGTATCTGGTAGAGGGAGCTGGAACAGGCTCGTGATTCATCAGTGGCTTGCGTTGGCGATGGAACCTCTTCTTGAGATTGCGCGGGTATGGATGCCTCTTCTACTCGCGGTTTCGTTCCTGACGTTAACCAAAACAGTATCACGGAGATCAATAAGAGCGTCAGAGCTGCGGCGCCAGCCAGCCTTGCCGGATTCCAGGCAAAGGGAAAGGCACCAAACTTTGGGAAGTACTTGCTGTGAGCAGGCACCTGTTTGACCGGGGCTGTCTTTTTGAGAGGTAATGTTCGAGTTTGCTGGTGAACTCTGAATAATGGATTACTTCTTCTCTGCACCACCCGCACTCTTTGAGATGGAGGTTAGCGTAGTCGAGATCAAGTTCATCCATCCTGCCCTCTACGTAGGCTTTCAATTCTTCCCCTTGAAGGTGCCAATTCTTTAAGCCCGCCAACTCATCCAGGTCAATCTCTATCGGGAATCTGCGACTTGCCTGAAATATACTCAGGAAATGTAGGTAGCAATCCCCACAGGCAAAGAGATGTTCATTTATGCCAGTCCACTCGGCGCGCGACAAACTATGCTCCGCGTAATCTTTTATCTGTTCGGTCGTAGAGGTGCACAGTCATAAGTTTGAACGGGACCGGTCAAAGAAATACATGACCCCCTGTTTATAATAGACGGTGGCGAATGCCAATTCTTCCTTAAGGTCTCAAATTTTTATTCGTATTTGAGATAAAAATTTCTTTAGCCGTTTTCCGGCCTGGCACCGCAGCTTGTAAACACGCTCGACTTTAATGCCCATCTCCTCGGCGATGCTTTCGTTATCGAGCGGCAATCTTTTGCGCAAAAGGTCTTGAAATTGATCTGTTGACAGGTCGAGCAATTCGGCTACCTGCGAAGCGGTTACTATCCTGGCCGCGAGAAACAAGGTGATCAGATCTTCTCCCCCGGCAGTTCGCGCATAAAGTATGTAGACTTTGAACTCATCACGCGGCAGTTGGCAAAGGGCCTCCCATATAGTCTTTAGCGGCTCCCGCATCTCCAGAATCGTGTCTATGCGTATTTTTGAATCTGACAGGGTTTGTGTCAGGGCCTCTTCATCACTGTCGAAAGAGATGACTGGCAGGTCTTTGACACCTTTGATTTCAGCGATGACACTTACAAGGTCATCCATGCCGATTGGCTCTCCGACCTGATTGAAGATCATTGCCAGTAAGTCATCAAGCTCCGCAATTTGAATGTCTGTACCCTGAGCTAAAGTTTCAATGACGGCGCGAGGATTTTTGTAAAATTGCTGAATCCAGGCGGTTGCTTCGGATGTGCTTCCGACTCCCTTGCCAGGAGCTAAATCCACAAGACCAATCGTTCCTGTTATTTTCATCCTTGGCTCTCCATATCGCAAAATCAGGGTGGGCATGCAGCAGGTCACGAACCTGTTTGTACAATCGAGTGCGCGCCGGATACATCTGACGCAAGTAATCATTGCAAACATTGTGGGCTATGGCGGCGACGTAGCCACGAAAATCTCTGCAGGGCCGAGCCGTAGGCGCTGCCTTCAATTCTTCCAGGTATGTTACCAGCCTTGTTTTTACCTCGCTGTAGAGGTCTTCAAAATCCGGATGACGCTCATAATTATTGAAATAAGAATGCAGGCGCGCCATGATGATCTTCTTGACTCTCGACTCTGCATGATCGGCCAGAAGGATAGCCAATTGACGCGCGGACTCCTCGGAGTCTTTTGCAGACAAAAATCCCTTCAGAAGAGGATCATTAGCTGATTTGCGAAATCGCATATCTATCCATCAGCGGAGATGATAGTTGGAAAGGCTTAAGGTTGAATTTCCCATCCCCATTTGCTCGTAATAATTTCTTCCCGGTCTGTGACGCCAGCATAAAAATGCCGCCGACCACACGGAGTTCCGAAACCCACTTTCGTTTGGAATACTACCGCTTCTCAGAGAAGAACGGTCTGAGTTTTATATTTTGTAATCGACTATTCGTCTGGATACCAACACACGCACGTATCATCAACCGGGGCAGGGAATACCGCAAATCGAAAATGAAAGTATCTAGCGGGAGGTGAGGTTTCTAACCCCGCTGGGGGTAAAGTAACCGAAGTATTAAGAATGCGCAACAGGCAAGTTTGATTTCGCAAGAAAAATAGTCTTGTTTTTTGTGTGAGGGTAGAAAAGCAAATTCTCACCGTCTTATAGATAAAGGGGATCATCCTATATCAGGTTGATAACTGAAAGAAGTCATTCAATAAATAGGTCTAACTTAGGTCCGAGAAGTTAAAACGCGACACAAGTCGTGGTAGGAGAACTCTGTAATGGCACAACGATTGAGGGTGTTGCGAGCAGACAGTGATTCTTACTCAGTCTCTATCAGCCCGATAGTAAAGCTGGCGCGATGTGTGACCACAGAAGAAACGTTAGAGCAATTAGCAGAGATTGTAATTGGTAAAGGCATTACGTTGCTTGGCATCCGGCTTTTGCGTCCGGGAATAAACCGTGAGTGGAAACCACAGGAGACTTTTACTATAGGTACAAAATCATATGAGATCAAAGCGCATGTGGAAGGTGGGCAAACTCACATTGTCTTAATGCTCGCAGGAGGTATCAGATCCGGATACTTGTTGCGAGATCGAGAGCGCGGCTTACATGGCTGCGCATCGTGTCGAGTTGTGTGAGCGAAAGTTGTGGTCAGGTAAAAGCGAAAGTGCAATCTGATTCAACCATCGAATTGGATGGCCTGATCGGTAGTTCTGAGCTTATGCAGGCACTGAAGCGATCCATCAAGTCGGCAGCCGGGTGTAATTCAATGACGCTCATTGTCGGAGAATCAGGAACCGGAAAGGAATTGGCGGCGAGAGGTATTCATAATCTCAGCTCGCGGGCGAGTAAGCCATTCGTAGCTATCAACTGCGGAGCCTTTGCGGACTCACTGCTTGAATCGGAACTTTTCGGCTATGTAAAGGGAGCTTTTACCGGCGCGGTTTCGAATCGCAAGGGACTGTTTGAAGCAGCGAACGGAGGCACCATCTTTCTGGATGAGATTGGTGAGATGCCGCTTGCTATGCAGGTGAAGTTACTGCGTGTCCTACAGGAAAGAAAAGTTCGGCCAATCGGCGCGCATAATGAGACAGACATAGATGTTCGCATCATCGCCGCAACAAACAGAGACCTGCGGCGCGAGGTGGAAGAAAAACGATTTCGTGAAGACCTATATTACAGATTGAATGTTCTGGTCATCCGCATGCCTGCATTGAGAGAACGTCAAATAGATATATCTTTGCTCGTCCCGCACTTTCTCAAAGCATTCAGCAGAAGCTGAAGCGTAATTCGTCAATTGAGATCGAAGAAGCTGCATTGCGGGCATTATGCAATTATCACTGGCCAGGTAACGTGAGAGAGTTAGAGAATACGCTCGAACGATTGTCGGCCCAACTCGGAGAGGGCGGAGTCATTACTTTTGAGCAGGTGAATAGCGAAATCCGCTTCACTCAACCATCAACATCTCTCGGAGACAATATCGAATACAGAGCTGTATTGCGAGCGGGAGAGTCACTTGATGAACATCTCAACCGGCAGCAGCTTAAAATATATGAAATGGTGCGGGAGCATGTAGGGGGAAATCACTCACAAGCGGCGCGTGGCTGGGAATGGAACGCACGGCACTCTACCACGAGTAGATCGGGCGCGGCAGCGGGCGGGCCATTTATAATGAATGCAATTTTTTCTTCACCTAATTGAATTCCTATGCGAAGTGATTCGCTTCTTCAGCCGTAATCTTGGCATTAATATTTTAAACACTCAGATGCGTTCTTAATTAGGTTTCATGCTGGTTAATAGGCTCTGCCAAGACGACAGTCCCCGGCACGAGCCAAAGTCTTACGTGAGTCACTTCACGGGCCAGACTTTTCTTAATCTTATCTTGCTGCTCTTTAGTCAATTCGATAACCAATTCCTTATGTGCCGACATTCCTTTGCTCCTTATGCACCCGGTTCGCGCTTCGTGCTATTCAGCTTTGAACGACCTGAGCGATTCGCGTGACGGTATTGATTTACTGAGGGCAGTAGCATTGAAACTGTTAATTTGTTTTCTCTGGCTTCCGGGCCTGCCTTTCATAGATCACTCAATTCGCGTAACGCCTGCTCGTCGAGAATGGTAATAGGCGATACCTTTCTGTCGCCCGTAATAGTCTATGATTTCCTCTCTATTTGGTGAGAAACTCGACCGCCAGGAACGCGCCGCTTATCGTGTGCTCCGTCGCCACGCATCGCCATTGGCTGTCGTTTGACTCTCTTACCCATATACCGGAGGCCGGATCAATGCCTACCTGCTTCCCCCCATGATCGAAGACCGTCCATTGCTTATCGCCGACCGTGATGCTCTGTGAAGGAATGTCAACCCCCTGCTGTATCAATAACTCTCGAATGTGGCTGGCCGCTTTCGATTGCTTCATCCGGTTCGGCATGCCCTCATCAGAACTCACATCCGGCTCAACTCTTCAAGCCCCTGCCGGTCGAGGACGGTCGTCTTCATTCGTCCGATGGAGATGAGCTTACTTGGCTCTCATCTCAGCGAGCGCTACAGTGACCGTCTCCCTCATCATTCCGATGCGCTCGCCCATCTGTCGTTGAGTGATCCCTGCTATGGTCGAGTCATCGCCCGCCAGTTCTAACAGCAGTGCAGCCAACCTTGAGCCGACGTGTTGAAAGCTGGCCCGGTAGTGCTCGATGCTGAGTGAGGCGAGCATCGGATTGAGCTTCTCGGCAAGCGGGAGCGTGTTGGCTTGGATCAGCGCTTTCGCTTGCTCAGCATTCATCACCGCAACGACAGCACCTGCGTCGCTTGCCTGTGCTTGAGTGGCTATCATAGTCTGACCTAGCAGCGTGCATCTCTCCGAACAGCCTGCCTTGCGGCAATTTCTTAACTAGTAAAGTCGTGATAGATGTGCCAGACCTCGACCAAACCGCGCTTGACGATGAACAATTCCCCATCCTTATCCTTGCCTCGAATGATCCGGTGAGGGGCGTAGGGCCGTGTAGGGAGTTCGTTGAACAGCGCCTGATCTGAAAAGTCGTCTACCGTGAGATAGCCGATTCGTCCGGCGAGAGACGAAGCGATCAGCGCTTTCGTGTTTTTAGTGCTGCCATGTCGTTTTTTCTTCCGCGTGTCTTTCTTGGTCATAATCAAAACCAGTCGGGTGAGACAGGAAAAAGGCACGAATGATCCGGCTTTCCGCTTGAAGGTGAAAGATGCAAGCGGAAGCGAACATCTTCACTTGGCGGTATAAGCGTGTCACTCCATGGACTGCATCCGTTCTCTGCCTTTGGCTATGAGACGATCATTACCGTCTCATTCATAGCATTGTCTTAAAGAAGGGGCGTGGCGATGCGGTGGTTCCATCCCCGTGGACCCTACCGCTCATTAGCGCCCCCTCACGCGGGGCAACACGTGACTTCTGCGAACGCCCCTTCCGCTTGGGGAGGAAACTACAAAGCTCATTAAACTAGGCAGCTATTAACCTGCGCTCTGCTAATGTGCTTCTGACAATCGCTGCAATCTGTTCGGCCTTCGCCCTTCCGCTCTCACACAAACACCACTGCTGATTCGCCAGATCAGGATATTCAATCGGCTTGTTAGCCATCCCTGAGCCGTTACAATCGGCAAACAGCCTTGAATATTCTTTCTTCACGAATAACCCTGTCCCTAGTTGAGAGACTTCAGCCCCTGTGTTAAAAAACTAATGAGCGATAAAGATCACCCAGTCGGCAGCGCGATTAAGAATAAATAGATTCGGACGCGACCAATATTAATGTGATGTATAATCCCTGTCAAGCCAAATACGCCGCATTGCGGTATATTTGATATAATGAGGCGGTATGAAAAGTGAAAACCTCAGTGAATATGTCTCGCGGGTGATGAGGCAGAAGAACCTCAATGCGCGAGATGTCGAACGCAACTCCGGCAATAAGATCAACAACAGTCACGTCATTAAGCTGATGAAAGGCATCGAAACGAATCCGTCAATGAACGCAGTGAAGGCCCTGGCGGAAGGATTGGATGTCAATCCGCATGAGATTCTTACCGCCACGACAGGCCGTCCGCCTGATGATCGGCCACCCGCCGTGGATGTGATGGAGTTGCTGGGGATGATCGAGAAACTCGCGTCTGACCCTGAACTGATCGAAGCGTTACGTGGATTGTTGCGCCTGTCGAAGGAGGAGAGGACGGTTCATCTGCGAATGATGAGCTTACCCGTAGTGGAGAAGCAACGGGCTAAACGGAGCAAGTCACGTAGGAAGAAAGGGCGTTAATCTTTGTCAGCATCTTTGTCGGGTACGGCGTCCGGCCTGGCCACAATTTTTCCAACCAATCTAAGAATCTCGAACTGCTTCTCTTCACTCAGTCCGGGCGTGGTGACAAGGTTGATGATCCTGTAGATGCGTTCCCGCTCCGTCAATTCCTCAGGAGCTTCCGGTTCTTTTTCGTTGCCATTAGGTTCTTTGGGCATCTTTTTTATCCACGCTGTTAGATCAAGCACCCGCGCTGGTTGTCCCGATTGTTTAGACGCGGAATCCAGGCTGGCATTAGACTCCGGCACAGGCATAGGCACTACATTATCACTCTTTGAAGCGGTCCATGAAACTGGCACAAAAGATCGAGGCGTGCGGTACCTCCTTAATGCAATATCTTGGCACGTCTCGCGGCATTCAGGATATGTATTGATGAACGAGGATGCAAGGATAATCCGGCAAGCATTCTGAGCCTCTTCAATACGTCCCGCCTTACCGAACTCTACCGCAAGGCTGTTCAGGTAGTCATAGTACAAAGACGGATCATTCGAACTCACCATACGAATAAGAGGAAACATGCCTTCCAGATCAGCCACCGCTCCCCGGTGATCTCCATCAATACCTTTTATGACGGCTATGATTTTCTGGGTATGAGCAATAGTGAACCAGTCAGGATGGCGGTGACGAGAAGCGGCGCTATTAGCCTCAACGTAAAGCGGCAAAGCAGTTTGGTAATCACCGGTTGCGAGACTGATTCCTGCAAGCGACATGATTACTCTGCCTCTAAACCACGAAGGGACTCGATTAGTCAGATCTTCAAAAATTGTATAAGCTCCGGTTAATTGACCCTCTTGCCATATCCTGGATGCGTGATAATACCAGCCAATGCTCTGGTAGGGAGAGGGTAATGGCAGGTGCATCAACATTTGGCTGATCTGCTCAACCGTCTCCATTTGGCGAAGCCTGTAAGCATGACGAACGAGACCGATAAGCCTGTTGCCCAACTCGCTGAAAGATATGCTAGTGTAAGCGGTTTTTCGCAGCGACGAAACAATATACTGATAGAATCTGCCGCGGTCATTAGCTGGTGGGACGCCAGCCAATTCTTTCAAGGAGGAAAATCCTGTGAGGAGAAAATTGTCTCTTGCGGCTGTTTGCATTCTGATTCTCCCGTTCGTTTTTTCATCATCAGTAGGTGGTGAACGAACAAATTCAAACCAACTTAACACAGTTGCCTTCGCCGGACATATAATTCCCAGTGGCGTTTACTGCGAGTGTGACACGCCGCAATGCTTCTGTGAGCCGGGTGAAACGAGGGCCGCCAGTCAAACAACGCCAAGTCATCCTTCTACGGATGGTGCTAATTTGGCAAGCGCCACGCCTGCTAATAGTTTCGATCTTGGTGTTGGTGTAATGTTATTCACACTCGCGCTCCTGCTAGGGCTGAGAATGCGGTTCTAAAGCCCGCGTTCACTTAGCATTATCAAATTAACTCCTCTTCGATAGCCGCCTTCGGCCTGGCGGCTCAGGTGAAGTGTGGACAGATGACGAATCACAGTCTCGCGGTCATGAAACTGGTACGCTAGGCAACAACCCCGCCGTTAAACCTATCTGTTGCTAACGCTTAAAAAACCCGTACAAACTCACGCGCGATTGCACTACATATTAAAGCACCTTGTGCAAGGCATTCATTGAGAAATACAAAAGTGAATCCGATCAGGCGAAAGTCAACTACCTTCACCATTACGCTTACGGGTAGCGTCTCTAGTTGTGGGAATTGCGCTGACATTTCCGTCTCGCTTCATTGCGATTAATTTTGATCGGCGGTTAGGACATAACTGGCAAACAGTCCTGACTGAATTATCCGGTATTGCTATACGACCTAGCACCGCGCCCACATATTCCAAAACAACATTCTCAGCTCAAGATTCTTTACCGGCTTGTCATTTTAATCTTCGAAGAAAGGGAATTCACTCATTCTGGTAATGATTTATGTTTCGTGACAAAAAAACATATTTACGCTTCACTATTGAGCGAATTCCCTCGCATGTGATACAAAAATGAGCTTTGTGGGGTTGAAGTATTGAGCCACGACAACCCCACCATAGTTAGCAACCCCCAACTTTAGTGGGGACGGGCAAGATAGTAGTTCATTCCTATCTGGAATGTCAATCACTTTTTTGCCCGCTTCCCAAAAGGGAGGCGAATGGACAGATTAAAAGCCTTTATTGAAGAAGTGATGGAGAAAGAGGGAATATCAGTTGCCGAAATTGAACGGCGTAGCGGAGGGGGAATTACCGACTCTCATATTTTCAAAATCCTCAAAGGTAAGGCAAAGTCTATAGGTGTTGATAAACTAAATGCTCTTGCGAAAGGTTTAGGTGTCTCTAATATCGAGCTTCTCAGAGTAGTAAGCGGAGAAGAAATCCATTACCGTAACGAGGAGCCTTGGCCTTCTGCTCTGCTTTTAAAAACAATGGACCGGATCGTGAACGATCCGGACTTGGGTGCAGTGGTAAAAGCCGCATTCCGATTAAAACCTGCCAAACTTAAAGCCCTCAAGAAACAGCTTGAGAAGGAATTATGAAAAAGAGTTCAACGTGACCATCCGGCGCGAAAAGAGCGTGATCGAGCAGGTTGAACGCGGGAACCCTTCATCACCTATGCCGATCAAGAATTAATCCGCGAGGGGACGACACCGCATTTCGACCAGACACGATTCTTCATCCCACTAGGACAGGAATTGAATTTTTCTCAAAGCCGAACAAGCCACAGACCGTGCCCGAAAACATAGTAAAAATAACTTCACTTGATACCGTTAATATGGTAATCTGTCCTATAAAAATAGGTATAGCATATCGAGGAGGAGGTATTTATGGGTAAAAGCGATACGAATGAACCGCCGAGAGTTGAGACGCTGGGCCAGTACGTCAAACGCATTATGAGCGAGAAGCAACTCACACTGAAAGAGGTTGAAGCGCGCAGCGGGCGTAAGATAGGCGATGCTTACGTCGCCCATATCGTGAGAGGCGCAGCCAGAAACCTCTCCGTAGATAAGCTCAAGGCTCTGGCCGTAGGGCTTGGCGAGCCAGAGGATACCATATTTAAAGTCGCGCGCGGAGTGCCTTTCGATGGCGCACAAGATGAAAGCATTCAGAAGGCCAAAGACTGGCTCATGTAAACGATCAGTGCTTGTGGTAAATTAACCACCAGCATCTTCCCAATTACTGATCTTTTCTCCCGAAAGATTAACTATGGAATCAACCGGGCACACTTCGCGCGTTTGGGGATAGATTATTCAAGGTTTCACATAAACAAGGTAAGAAATGGTCTCTTTGGAAATAATCCTCTTGCCAAATATCCCTCTCAGCATTATGTCAAAACAAATCATCACGCACTCGTCGCAAATATCATGCTTGCTCGCGGGATTAGGGGATAAAGCCGCCCTGACATCTATAACTTTCCGGGAGCAAAATGAGCATTTACGGCCTAACTCTTCCGCGAGGTATCTCTTCCTGCCGCCTGAGCTGCGTGGGAACTTTGGCTCGCTTTTCGTTAAATTGTCTACGCAGTAGACGACACATTCACGACAGATCGTGACATCGTCTTTTCGAACCATACGAAGCGTTTCAGTGTGATCGCGTTTACAAAAAGAGCAAGTAACTGGCTCGTCAGGCATAGCTGGCGAACAGTAGCACAAGGCTGGGAGTGAAACAATTTATTTCTCAAGCGGGGGCTTGTCATAATAGGGTGGGTCTTTTTCCCGAAGCGCCTGCTTAAGCATTTTCTGGCTGGCTCTGGTGCGAAGTTTTCGCGGCGCACAAAAGTTGTATATGCGTTTCAAATTTTACTACATCCCATTCTAACTGCCTAAATCTTTGCACCAGATATAAGTCCCTAATCTCTGGTCGAATACCATTTCTAGGGAACGGATCGCACCCTTCGCTTTACAGTATACCGCGCAAGAACTTAACAGCAATCGAAGAAAGTTAATGTCTTACTGGGAAGATGACGCCGGAAGCCTTCCGCATCAGTGCCCTACTACAGATATGTCAATTTGAGGACAACCGGCGATATAGCCTCCGCTGCGGTCGCTGATCAAGGGCAAGCCGCCTCGATTACTCGGCGGTTGCATCGCTTCGCTCGCAACCCTTGACAGCGATCCTCGCTGCGGCTGGATTGGCCTCTAAGGGGGAAAGCTTGTCTTTCCCCCTCTCAAGGAGAGCGGAGGAAAAAAGCATGATGAGAACCGGATCGGAGAGGTGCGGGATTTGTCCATTGCTGAGGGTATCTATTTCTCTTTCCGCGCCTTCTTTTTCTCCGGCACGTAAACAAGGAGGTCTCCGGGTTGGCATGAGAACGCAGCGCAGAGCTTATCCAATGTCTCTACACTGAATCGAGTGACCTGGCCCCGCCACAGGCGGAGCGCGACGGTCGGGACGACATCGAGCGCATGCTGAAGCTCATAAGAACTGTTGACGCCGCGTGACTCCGCCACCTGTCTGACTCTGGTTTCTATCATGGGGAACGATACCCACATGGCGAATTTATATAGCAACATAAAAAATAATACTTGAAATGTAGTAAGAAAATACATATAATGTAGTATATTAAATATAGCCGCTTTGACGTTCAAGAGGGGCAACAGGATGCACACTTTAGACAAAGAGAGATTCGCGCAGGTGGTTGAATCGGCATTAAAACAAGTGCAAGACAATCAGCTATGGGCCAACGCCATCAAGCGCGGCGCGGAACTCATTGAGAGCAACCGATGTGTAGAAATCAGCGAGGCGGGAACGCTTTTGATCTTGAGTGAATCGGGACATAACTATGAAGTAAACGGCGTGTGCCGAACCGACGATGGGCTATGCCCAGCCTTCAAAAACCATAGACCCTGTAAGCACCGAGCCGCTTACAGGTTATTGCAGCTTTATAACCAAAACGCGCACTAAAAGCAGTGGGCCGCGAGAGTGTTCCACCACTCCGCAGCCCGTAAACATCCACCCCAACCCGATGAAAGGAAGGAATCAGATGCTTGAGGAAAAATCTATCACCACACCCGCGCCGCCGACAACCGAGCCGGAACCCACTGTCTTTGAGCTAATCAAAACAGCATACAATCAAACCATCATCGCCGCCCGCATCGCACAGGGGATTGATGACCTTGAGGATATAACCTTTGATGACCTCGACCAGATCGCGCGCAACTGTGTCAACGCGCATAGCACCCTTAAATCCATCCAGCAGCGATTAGCAGAAAGCGAGGTTGCCGCCTCATGAGCAATCAAGCATCCGATCTCATACCAGGAACAGGCAGCCTCATCGTTGAGCTTATTGAACGCTTGAGCGCCGGAGAGTGTTTCGATAATCCGAAGCTCACCGCACTGGCAGACCGCCATTTTAACGGCAGCCGCGCACAAGGCACGTACACACCCCGCGATGCTTACGACGCATTAGAAACGGCAGTGAATAAATACTTGCTGGAAAGCAAAGCGCGTGAACTTATGCAGATGAGCGCCGAAGAAGCCATAACCAATCATCTGCGCCCGTTGACCCGCCAGTTAGCTACTCAAACAGACCGCACGAATGAGCAAATAGAGTTTCAGCAATTTTCAACGCCGCCGACGCTGGCCTATCTCGCGGCCAGACTCTTGAACCCGCAGGCCGCAGATGTTGTGTTAGAGCCATCAGCAGGAACAGCCTCACTAGCCATCTGGCCGCGCAGCATAGGGGCGCGTGTCGTGTGCAATGAGATAAACCCGCGCCGCCGCGCCTTGCTTTGCGATGAATTAAGTTTTGAGTCATTCGCTGTTGATGCTGAAATACTAGACGATTTATTACCAGCCGAGATTCACCCCACAGCCGTTTTGATGAATCCCCCTTTCACCGCTACAGGTGGCAGAGTCGCGCAGCACCGCTCACTGTACGGAGCGCGGCACATTGAAACGGCACTTCGCAGATTAGAGGAAGGCGGCAGGTTAGTTTCTATCGTTGGTAATGGAATGAGCTTTCACCATTCGAGCTTTAGCGAATGGTGGCAACGCATCGCCCGCCTTTATAACGTGCGCGCCAACTTCCATTTGAACGGTAAGGAATACAGCAAATATGGCACGACCTTTGACGTTCAAATCTTAATTATAGATAAGACCGGAGCGACACCCGGCGACAACTGGCAAGCGCAGCTATCCCATATCAATTGGGGAGAGGCAGACACCATCGAGCAGGCATGGGACGCGCTCAATCACTTGACCGCGCGCACCCTCACCCTCACGCCCGAACCGGAAGCCGACGACACCGAGCCGGAGAGCGCCGCGTTATTCGTTCCTTACGTGTGCGCCAAGCTCAAGGGAGGAAACCCGCATCCGGCGCAGATCGTAGAGTCCGCTTCAATGGCCGCCGTCGTGCCGCCCGATATTACCTACCGGCCACAGCTTGCGCCGGAGATCGTAACCCGTGGCTTGCTATCGGACATTCAGCTTGAGCGGGTTATCTATGCAGGCCAGCGCCACGAGCAGCGATTAGTTGATGGCTCACGCGCAGGTTTTTTTATAGGCGATGGAACAGGATTAGGTAAGGGCAGAATTCTAGCCGGTATCGTTGCCGACAATTGGAACCAGCAACGGCAACGCGCCTTGTGGCTGTCGGTCAATAACGACTTGATCGAATCCACACGACGCGACCTTACCGATTTAGGATTGAAGTACATCCCACTGGCGCAGATTAACGATTTCTCAGCCGCCGGTGAGATCACCTTGCCGCGTGGTGTGCTGTTCAGTTCTTATGCGTCGCTGATTTCAACGGCTAAGAACGGGGCCAAGCGCTTAGACCAGATACAACGTTGGCTAGGCCGCGATGCGGTGGTCATCCTGGACGAATCGCACAAAGCAAAGAATGCGTTAGCAGGCGGGCGAGGCGAGCCGACATTAACAGGCCAAGCCGTGATTGATTTGCAAGACGCAGCACACAAACCCGATTACAGAGTCGTTTACTCATCAGCAACGGGCGCAACTGATGTGAGAAACATGGCCTACATGACCCGCTTAGGACTGTGGGGCAAAGGCACGGCATTTCCAAACGGATTTAATGAATTTCTAATTGAGATCGAGCAAGGCGGGGTAGGCGCAATGGAGATGGTCAGCCGAGATATGAAAGCACTCGGCATGTATCTATCCGGCTCTATCTCTTTTGGAGTCTGTCCCAACTCAGGCAAGGCAGTTGAGTACCGCGAGCACATCCACCGATTGACCACGCAGCAGCGCCGAATGTACGACCACGCAGCGCGAGCGTGGCAAGTAGTCTTGAATAACATTGACGCGGCGCTTGAAGTGACGAACGGAGGCAGCAGAGCGCGAGCCGTCGCGCTAAATAAATTCTGGGGAGATCATCAGAGATTTTTCCGGCAGGTGATATGCGCGTTCAAAGTGCCGAGCGTGATAGCAGAAACAGACGCAGCCTTGAATGATGATAAATCGGTGGTCATCTCATTAGTTGGCACAGGCGAGGCGAGGACACGCGAGCAGGTAACGCGAACGATGGCCGCAGGCGGCCAGCTTGAAGATTTAGACTTCAGCCCTCGTGAAGTGATCGCTGCGATGATCGAGCGCGGATTCCCAACCACGCTTTACCAAGATATGACCGACCCCGTAACAGGGAAAACCATTCAAGTGCCGGTCAAAGATGAACAAGGCAACATCGTCCAGAGCAAGCAAGCCCTGGAGATGCGCCAGCGATTAATAGACGGCTTATCATCATTAGAACTTCCCGAAAACCCATTAGATCAGCTTGTCAATTATTTTGGCGAGCGCCAGGTAGCAGAGCTTACAGGCCGGACGCGCCGCCTCATTCGTAACTCGCAAACCGGACAAGTGGAATATAAAAAACGCGCGCCGGAAGGCGTAGCCATGCAGCGAACTAACGTTTACGAGATGGAACAGTTTCAAGGAGGAAAGAAACACGCGGCAATCATCTCAGATGCGGCCAGCACAGGAATATCGTTGCACGCTTCAAACCGCGCCGCGAACAGACAAAGGCGAGTACACATCACGTTAGAGCTTGGATGGAGCGCGGATAAACAGCTACAGACCTTTGGCCGCACCCATCGCAGCGATCAGGCAGTGCCGCCGGAGTATGTCCTATTGTCCACCGAGCTAGGAGGCGAAAAACGCTTTTCATCTACTATAGCCCGACGCTTGGGAAGTTTAGGAGCGTTGACCAAAGGCGACAGAGAAGCAGCCGATAACGGCGACCTCGCCAAGTACAACTTTGAAACCCAAGAAGGCCGCGCCGCTTTGAGCCTCACCTTGCGGCGCATTATGGCAGGCGAGAGTGTGCCCGGACTTGAGAACCCGCGTCAGACGTTGCGAAACATTGGCTTGTTAGTCCTCAACAAAGACGGCATCGAGGAGATCAGAAAAGAGGATGAATACAACGTTCCGCGATTCCTTAATCGCGTGCTTGCTTTGTGCGTAGATGAGCAGAACGCGCTCTTTGATTTTTTCGCTAACCTTTTCGATCAAACGGTCAGTTATGCCAAAGCCAACGGGACTTTTGATGCAGGCATAACAGATATTAAAGCTCTTGCGATCAGGTTAGCCAAGCAGCCCCGCATCGTACATATCGACCAGATAACCGGAGCCGAAACCACCCACTACACATTGGAAGTAGACCAGCCGACGGATGCGGTGAGCTTCGAGCAAGCCGAGCAGGTACGCCAGCGCAACAAAGGCGCATTCTTCGAGCACCGGAAGAAAGGCCATTTCATTCTCGCCATCATGTCGAGAAGGCATACCGACCCGAACACCGGCGGGAGCTATCAGACCTATGCGGTATGGAAGCCGGAAGCCCCACGCGCTTTTTATATCTACGAGGCCGAGCTAGGGGAGAAATACCAGGTGGTCACACCGGAACGGGCGCGCAATTGGTGGATACAAAAACATGCAGCCATCCCACCGATTCAAACGCTAGAGACGCACATCATAGGTGGCGCGATTATCCCTCTGTGGCAGCACCTAAAAACAGACAGGGAAGCCTGTTTGCAAGTTGTCAGAGTCAGCACAGACAAAGGCCAGCGCATAGTAGGTATTCACATCCCGAATGATCGAGTATGGGCAGTGTTGCGCTCGCTCGGAATCGGCAGAAAATTACAAGACCCCGCGCAGATGTATAACGCTGTACTCAATGAAGGAGAGGTAATCACCCTTATCTCAAACCTGAAACTGAAAGCGGGAACCCTACACGGCGAACGAATTATTGAGCTTCATTGTGTAGAGCCGTACCGATTCGGGCAGCTTCGAGAGCTTGGCTTGATTAATGAGCAGATTAAGTGGAAGCAGCGATTTTTCATCCCCACCGATGAAGCCAGAGGCGTTGAGATTCTTACCGCCTTGCTCAAAACCTATCCGGTGATGGTTGCAGAAGACGCGACAGAGGCGAGCGAGGGACAAACCATTGATGAAATTCAAGCAATGCCGGAAGCGAACCCTAACAACATCATTGACCTTGAACAGTGGATTATACCGGCAGGCGAAATCGAGGAAAGCAGCGAGCCAGCCAGCCAGGAACAAGGGGCAGACAACACCAGTTCAGCAGGTTTCAGGCTTCAAGCCACCGTCTTACAAGAGCCGGAAACGCGCCGCCAGCCCGCCAGCCGGAAGCCGAACGGCCAGCGATCATTATTTTCAGAGCCGCTAACCGCAAGCGAGCCGGAGAACAACCGCACAAACAGGAAGCCGACAGGTTACACCTATCAATCACAATTAGCTTTCAATTTCTCAGAACCGGAGCCGCCCAAAACCGAAACGATGGGCGCATCTTCACAGGCCGCATAGGACGAACACTGGCCGCGCCTGTACGCTATGGGCGCGGCCACCACCAATGATAAATGAACGCTTATGATTTACAGAAGGTGAGAGTAAAAGGAAGCTGCGCGGTTTCTCTTTAGCTTGACCTTCGGATGCGTGAGGGGGGATGCCTGCCTGCCCTTCTTATCTTAGCACGACTTCCCACAAGTCAAATCGCCTCCGGCGATTCCTTCGCTTCGCGCTTCGCGACTACGCTTCGGCCTCCGGTGACTTGGTGGGAACTCTGTCGTGCTATTGATGCGGCAGGTCGTCCGGCATAAGCCGGTGCGGAACCGTTCGGGTTCCCTCCACCGACCCTTAGCTCAGTCAAGGAGCTTAACCCTTAAACGTAGAGGGCCAGACGCTGTGAACGTCCGACCCTCGAATTTCACCCGTGCATGAACACGGGAGAAAGGAAGTTTGTTTTCCAATGTCAACACTACACCATTCCTCTAACAGTCTCAAGCGGCAATGCGCCTTGTGCCAGCGCCCAATTCGCAAAAGCCAGCCGGTCAATTGGCATCACCCAAAACCCAGATCGGAAGGCGGAACTCATACCATTGAAGTTCACGAAACTTGCCATCGCCAGCACCACAACACGCCCACATCTGATGGCTTGAGCGACTTCCAGCGTTGGGGCAAGCTGTCGGCCCTCGATTGTCATTGGGCCTTCTACCTAAAGGGGGTGAAGGATAATCCATTTTACGATCAGGCCCGCAACTTTTACCTGAGCTTCTACGCTCATTGACCAGATAAGGGGCAAGCGAACGCCACCGCTTGCCCCCTACCTATAAGGAGAAATCATGGAAAACTTCGACACCAAATGGAGTGATCTACTCAAGGAAGCCGTCACGCAGCCGGGCATGGTTCTTAAAGCTTATAGCGCCTTCCACGCCTATTCGACAGGAAACCAACTCCTGGCTTTGTGGCAATGCCGGATGCGGCAGCTTGAGCCGGGGCCGCTCTCCACCTACCCCGGATGGAAGGCTAAGGGGCGACAGGTCAAGCGCGGCGAGCGTGCCATTGTGCTTTGTATGCCGCTAACCGGAAAGCGCGGGGCCGATGACGAAGGAGGGGAAGAAGCCGTTTATGTGCGCTTCGTCTACAAGAGAAATTGGTTTACGCTCAGTCAGACCGAAGGCGAGCCAATCGAAATACAAACGACACCAGAATGGGACAGGGCGCAAGCACTCAGAGCATTAGCCATTGTCGAAGTGCCTTTTGCCCATATGGATGGCAACTGCATGGGCTACGCCCGGAAGCGAGAAATTGCCATTAATCCCATGAACCCGCTGCCACATAAGACCACCTTTCATGAACTTGGTCATGTCCTGATTGGACACTGTGCGGAAAGTGAGACGAGCGATACGCACTACACGCCCAGAAATCTGCGAGAGGTCGAAGCCGAATCAGTTGCGCTCATTTGCTGCGAATCTTTAGGACTGCCCGGTGCAGAGTACAGCAGAGCCTATATACAAAACTGGATAAATAGTGACGTGATACCGGAGAAGTCAGCGCAGAAAATCTTTCACGTTGCCGACCTAATTCTAAAGGCCGGTCAGATGACTGACTCGGTAGATTGTTCGGCCTCCATTACGACGACTTCAATTCAAGGCTGAAAGGCCAACCCCTAAACGTAGAGGGCCGGACACCATCACATGCCCGGCCCTCAATTTCCACCTGTGTTCGAGCACGAGAGAAAGGTTCGTAAACCATGTCAAAAATACATGATTCGTCCGTTCACCACAAGCACGTAAACAATCTCCATCATCGCCCGATCACGACCAGCAAGACTAATGTTCACTGTCGAGCGCACGCGCCTCGTAGCATCATCACCAAAGAGAGCAGAGGCCGATTGCTACGGTTCAACAGCAGAGGCAAGTTGCCGCGCGGCATTCATACCGTCACCTGGCAAGAGTTCTGCAAGCGATTCGCTTTCAACCCGGAGCGCCTGAAATTACTTCGCGGCCTCCTGCGAGCTATCCGACTTTTGCAGGTGGTAGGCTGCAAAACCATCTATGTGGGCGGCAGCTTTGCAAGTACAAAAGAGTATCCATCAGACGTGGATTGTATATGGGAAAGTGGAAATATCTCATTCGAGAGAGTCAAACGAGTGACGCCTATCTTCTTCGAGATGACACCGGGAAGCCCGCAGCAGAAGCAGCGATTCAGCAGAGAGTTCTACCCGTCGGAGGGCATCGAGACAGTATCGGGGCTGAGCTTCCTGGAGTTTTTCCAGCAGGATTTTGAGGAAGGAAGGAGGCGAGGGATCATCAGAATTGATATAATCTTTATCCCATCATCGAGGCCCAACAAAGTGGCTCACTGAATTGTGGCTGATGTCGTTTGGGTGGCGTTTCATCTGTGACACGAATTGAGCATTAGGCACGTATACCTTTGGGCGGACAGGATAGCGCTCGTATACGAATTCAGCATTTTCGTATACATCATTGAGTGGTAAAGACTTACAAGGTATACCTTGAAACCGCTTTTTGAGTAGTATGCGATAAAACGTTTACCTTCGTAAACGTTTTCTAGTTTCAACAACTTGCCTTGATTTGAGGCATCGCGCCGGGCTGTTTCATAGATGAGATATACGCCGATTCTTGACGAGGTATACGATTCTCGCGGGCGCAGGTAAATCTCCTGTCTTTACAAGAAAATAGACGTATACGAAAATTCATGAAATGCAGCCCGCATTTCCCCTAAAGTCAATTGAGTCATACACGTATACGAGTATACGAAAGCGGACAGAGGTTAGCCGCGCGAGAATGATTCTTCAAGCGGCGGCAATACCCGTCATCATTATATGAGCGGCGTATGGCGGGCGTTGGGGTGGCTGTATGAAAGATGTTTGGATCGGCTCAACGTCCGCGTTGAGGCACGTACAATGTGAGCGTCGGATTTGATGCAATACGACCGTAGGAAGTGATGTTGAACTCCGGTAGGATGAGTTCATTGAATGAATGTGTGAGATCGTCACGGCCTCTTGTGGTGTCACACCCGGCACGAGAGAGTGTAACACTACAAGGGGAATTCAATATGAAGCTACCATCTCATCACGCGCCCGGACGAGCCAGGCTTCACTGTGATGTAGACGCGCCACCCGGCGTGGCTGTTGAATTACTGTTCTGTTCGCCGAGCATCTCCGTGCGTGGCTGTCGTTCGAGCCATTGAACGAAATCCGCATCATTGCTCAAGGTATTGATGATGCATTGCTCCAACACTTCACCGATGGGCGGCTCGTGATCGGTGAGTTCTTTGACGTACAACGGGTAGGCTCGAACCATCTCCAACGCCCGCACGTCAATCCGGGTTTGAGGCAACGCCTCACGCTTCACGAAGTTGAACTTGAGCACGGGGCCTGCGCCGTTGACATTTGATTGGCCGTTAGTTTTACCTTTGGTCTTGTTCGTGTCTCTCATAATTGCTTCACCTTTCCTGATGGATGGATTGTTGTGATGAATCCTGATCACTGATGGCTAACGTCTATGTTGAACCGGAGCCGTCTTCTCAACCGGGGCTAAGATTTCTGATGGCCTGCTCAAGCACATCGGCGACCTGATCGCGCTCTGCGTTCCATGTGCGGCGCTCGTCTTCGAGTCGCCGCATGATCTGATCGGGTGAGAGTCCTTCATCACGAAGCATTGCTTCGACGACGTATTTCCAGATCAGATGTCGCGCCGAGTAACCCGCCGCCACCGCTTCCAGCGTCATCCCGTACTGCTCGCGCAAATGCAGGGCGACCCCCTGGATCATGTCGTTATTGAGAGTTGTGTTATCAACTACCTGCTGAAGCAACTGGGTGAGTTGACTGATCTCGCCTGAAGACGGTTGCGCGATTCCTGTAGCCGCTGGCTGTGAGCCTGCGCCATTGTCGTTCATACGCGCACGTATGGCCTCGTCAAGCAGGTCGCGCAGCTCCTCGCTCGATGTACGCCCGCTCGCCTCACACAACGCCATCACGAAGCCGTAGTTGTCCTCGTAGGCTTTGAAAGTAAACGGCTGCGACATTATTGTTCGCTTGCTGTTCGCCTCATTCATAAGCTATCTCCTCTCTAACGTGCGCGGCCCGTCGAGCGGGCGCGCGAGTCATCATCATGCGACTCGGTGTGCGCGCGACTGTGACCGAATTGGCTCGCGTGATCGTGCGCGAACCGGACGGCTTGCGCTTCGTGCAGCAGCGGGGCGTGTGCGACTTCACCACGCGCGAGGCTGAGGTAGCGTTCACGCTCCGCCGGGTCCGTCCGTCGCTCCGCATAAATCTCCAGGTTGATCCTCTCCTTCGGCGTGAACTCAGGCGTCAGGCGTGTCGTGTCAACTCCTTGTTCGCGTGCCTCGGCGCGCAAGTTACCGGCGATCTCACGAGCCGTCTCAAGGTAAGCCCGGCTCTTTTCGCTATCGGCAATAAGCCGCGCCTTAGAGTTCGCCGCCGCCGCTTCGATTGACTGGCGTGTTTGACGCGCCGCTGATGTCTCAATGAGCGGACGGAGCGCACGCTCAACGAGTGAGTGTGGTTTAGTCTCTTTTAAGCGGTAGACGCTCGTGCGGCCATCAATGCCTTCGATGGCGAGCGGCTGAGCGTCGCCGCGCTCATTGTAGTGAGCCAGGCGTTCGACGCTTTCACGGTACGCCACTTCCGCCACGACCTCGCGTGCCATCGCGCGGCTGAGTCTCTGTTCGGGCGTGACGCGCTCGGTTTGTGTATCGCGCTCAACAAAATGTTTTTCAAACTCATCAAGCTGTCTGAGAAGCGCGGCGTTGCGCGTCGCTTCCGCATTGGCTTCGATGCAACGAAGTTCCTCATGAGTGAATTCAAGGTCCGGCATAACCCGACCGTCACGGGATCGGCTGGCCGTTTCGTTCTCGTGAATCCGGCTCAGGACTTCGACGAGCCTGCGCGCGCCATCCGTCTCCTGAGTGAGTTCGTTTCGTCGTCCATCAATCCTTAGGGCGACTTCATCCCGGATGCTCGTAAGCCGCGTGACTTCACGGGCAGCCTCCTGGCGAGCGCGAGGGTCTAGGTGGTAGTGGTATCTGCCGATGACGCGCGCCTGATCGCTGTGGTATTCGATCTGCGGGTCTAAGTCTGCCAGCGACCACCTTTCGCCCTTCACTTCCCAACGCCGGAGGTGGCGCATCTGGTCGAACTTGGCGGCGCGTTCACGGCTGGCCTCAAGCCCGGTGCGCGCGGTGAAGAGTTGCGCGCCGAGGCGTGCCGCTTCCTTGTCATTGCGTACAGGTTGACCATATTCACGGGCGAGCGTGACGCGGAGTTGCTCTAACGTCTCGACGTGATCTGTGAGGCCCAAACTTACGGCTCGCTCCTGCAACTCATTCAGCTTGTCGCAGGCGATGATGGGAGTTGGTATCTTCTGGTTGCTTGCCTCATACATCCGGCGAACAACCTGCGCGCGACTCTCCGCCTGCTTATGCTCAAGGTTAGCCTTGCCTAGTTCCTTCTCCAGTCTGCCAATGAGCCTGCCTCGGATCGTATGCAACTCTGCAATCGTCGTAGAGTGGCGCGTGACATCTCTTTCAGAAACCAATTGGCGCAACTGCCTGCGCTCGACTGATGTTCGGGGGCTTTGTTCGTCGGCGGCTCGTGCGCCGCGAGCGTCGGCGCGGCGTCTCACGTCAACCTCGGATATCTGCCGCTTATCGCTCGTGCTCTCGTCTCGCACGTTAAAGCGGAAGGTTTCGCCGCGCCCCATCGCCCTCTCGTAATCGAGGGCCGCATACTCACGCCGCAGACTCTTCTCCAGCGCATCCCCGAGCGCAATACGGTCAAGTCTTACCTCCGACTGGTCTGCTTCTTTTCCCTTCGCGCCCAATGAATCGTTCACCTCGCGCGCTTGGATTTCACCGCGAAGCCACTCGCCTACACTCTTCGCCTCCTTCTTTCCATGTCCCGCTTCAACCTTTCGCTCGACGGCTTCCCGCGCCCGCTCGATATGACGGTCGAGCGCCGCGACGAAATGACTGCCGATGCGCCCCTCGACTGGCCGCGTGCTGCCATCCGAGCGGGCTTCGCTGTAGGGAAGTAATTCTTTAGGAATTCTTCCCACGCGGCGAGTCCTGCCCGTCACAAGGTCTTTGACCTCTTTATTGATGAGGACGTGGATGTGCGGGTTACCGGTGTTGAGATGAATCCCTGCAACCCATCGCATCTCTCTGGCGCGCAGCTCCCGCGTTATATCGCCCATCGCTTCGCGCGCCACTTCGCGCAAGCGTTCTTTACGCTCCGTATCGGTCGGCCCCAACCTTTCGTAATCTTCTTGACGGAAGCTGACGGCGATGTGAATGAGATCATTCTTATCAGGTGTGCCAGCGCCGTTCGTCAACAGCCGATCCGCGCCGCGATAGGTGAGCGTATCCTCCCTGCCGGAGAAGAGGGGACGTGGCTTCACACCTTCGCGCTCCGGGGCGCGGTCGCGCTCTGAGATGTAGCGTGAGGCGCGCGCAGGCCCGCTTCCGCCCGTTGACTTGATCACTACCACGGCGCGCATATAACCCTACTTCTTCTTGCTGAGATCAACCGGCGGCTGCTCGGTCATTCCCAACACCGCCATCTCCCTGTACTGCGGGATGCCGGCAGGGAGTTTCTTCACTTCGTCGAGCGTGAGCGGCGCTCCCTTCCACCTTCTGAGACCGTTCGGCGTGAGCAGGAGAAAGTGCGTTGACCCCTCTTCGCGGCGCGGCCCCGTAGGTACGATCCAGACCATGCAGGCGCTCGCGTCCACCGGATGGTAGATGTAATAGTAATTGGCGACCGTGAGGGTGCGGCCGTCAGCGCCGAAGTCGGGTTCCTGCTTGTGCTTCCACACGCGCGCCTCAAGCTCGCGGAAGGTTGCGGGGAAGCTCCCGGTCTGCTGGTGATAGGTGCGAAGCGCTTTGACCAGGCTATCCGCCGCGAGACGCGGCATCTGTTCACGCGCTCGCCACGCGACGGCAATTATGACCGAAGCGTACACCACGACGAGCGCGACAAGACTGATGCCCAACATCACTAACGAGATTCGCAGTCTTGATTTACCCTTGCCTTCGCTCATTCCTCCACCAGATGTAGATGCGCCACGCTCAGGACTGCCTCGGTTGATTAAGGTTCGATTCCCAATCGGTCTGCGCCAGGCGGTTGCTTGAGAACCTGTCGATGATTGCGCCCGTATCTGCATTCATTGTCGATGTGCTGACGCCCGCCACAGGTTGAGCGCCCGCGATTGAGCCGGACACATCCTCATGAAGTGTTTCGCTGTCATTTGTGATGGATACGTCCGGCGCGGCCGAGCATGCTTGCTCGGAAGGTGATTGTCTCTCGGAGGCCTCTTCAGCCTGTCGTCTCACGAATGCCGCTTCCGCTTCCTTGAGAGGAACGGCGCGGGCTACTTCACGCGAGAGCGGATGAGCTAAGGG
Organism: Blastocatellia bacterium; assembly: GCA_963726785.1. Taxonomy (GTDB): domain Bacteria; phylum Acidobacteriota; class Blastocatellia; order UBA7656; family UBA7656; genus DATEKX01. The sequence continues at coordinate 578,465 of CAVSDJ010000009.1, read as the reverse complement.
ACCGCCTTTGCTGAGTGGTGGGAAGCCGAAGATCACGGGCGGTGCCGTCCCCGTGATGGCGACGGCCTGGCTGTGCTCGACCATTTGCCTCAGTTCAGCCGCGTCCAAAAGGTCGCGGCCCACCTCGGAATCACGCTCGTTATCGTAGGTCGAGCCGGGAGCGTCAACGCTCGTATGCTGTAAGACTGTCGTTCGACCGATACGCTTTGCCGCGTACTGGGCCGTCTCACTATCAAGACCCGGCAGGAAGACCATCGTGCCGACGGAGCCGAGGATGGCGTTCGCGCCGTCGTGACCGTGCTGCTTATAAACCTGCCCGATGTTCTGGTAGCCGAGTACGATCCCGCAGCGACGGCCACGACCAACACCGAGCTGTTCGCTGAGGTTATGAACGGGGATGTTGCCCGCCTCGTCTAGCACCATCAACACCGGCGCGGCAGAAGGGGTATCGCTCGTCTTTCTCACCATGCTCGCGGTCAGGCCGAACAAAATGGAGAGCACGATACGGTAGCGCGTCGCATCGCCTTCAGGAACGATCACATAGATAGCCGTACCCGGCTCTCTCAAATGAGCCAGATCAATCTCACACATCCCGCGCAGGCGCTCCTCTTTCGAAGGTGACTGCATGACGGCCATCGCATGCGGCGAGCGCAGTGGCGCTAGCTTGGTGCCGAGTCCGACGAAGACGCCGCCCTGCGTCTTCTCACGATCCGCTTTCTTAAAGATGCCCCACTGGATGCGTGCCTCCATGTCGGGCGATAGCGTCATTCGGAGTCGAGCCGCTTGAGTTCCCGCATGGCGAGAAATTCGGCGAGCATCGCGGGCGTTGGCTGGTCTGCGATCTGCGGCAGGTGAAGCAGCACGCCCGTGGCCAGCGCCGTTTCCGCCTGCGGCCAGAACGGGTCGCCGTTGTAATACTTGTTGGCATCGAAGCCGACAATGATCGAAGCGACTTCGTGCGCCACCTCCGCGTCATTCATACAAGAGGGGACGAAGTTCCAGCGGTCAGACAACCAGGGCTTTGCCAGATCGAGACGGTAGACCCTGCGGAAGTGTCGCGCCGTGTGTTTGAACAATTCCCCTTTGGGGTCGAGGAAGATGGCCGACCCCGTGCGCGACCAATCCCGCGCCATTGACATGATGAAGCTCGACGACTTGCCGGAATTAGGAGGGCCAAAAATCGCCGTGTGACATATCACTCGCTCGAAGGGAAGCACAAAGTCATACTTCCTCGTGAGCCGCCCGAGTTTGAGAGTGCCTTTCGGCAGTGGCTCGCGTGTGTGATACGCGAGTCCCATGCTGCGAAGCGTGGGGGCATCGGCCCACCGCGCCGAGCCGTGGGTGAGTCGCTGCGAGATGCGGTAGTAGGGGATTACCAGCGACAATGCTTCCGACAGGCTGATGAGTACGCAGATGACCATCCCGAAAATGAAATAGATTCGGGTATCGAACGTGACCTGGAGGATGCCCGCGATGCTCCAGACGATGAAGGCGGTCAGCACCCCGCAGGCGAGAATGATTAACCCTTCACTAACATCTCGGATCACCCGGAACCCGGCCTGGTAGGAATCCAGGTGCAGGGCGTCCGCCGGGCGCGGCAGCCTGTATTTGGCATCAATCCGTTTGAAGAAGTGATCTAGCGACATAACCGTTACAATACCCCGGACTCATTTCAGCGGGCGGAGCGGCTCAGACGACCATCCTGCGGAGATAACATTTGCTGTGGATGTGAAAGCAGGAGGTACGCTCACGTTGCTGAGCCGGGTGGCTAGAAACAGGCACACGCCGCCTTCTTTCGACCTATCATCAGGCACGCGCACTAAAATTGCCGGGCCGTCTCTCTGCTCATGACCAAGCGACACGACTTCTACACCTAGAGGCGCGGCGCGGTAGCGAACAAAGAGACTGCCGTGATCGGAAGCTAGCGCGCCTTCTGCACCGGTAAGGCTGAGGCCCGGAGGCAAAAGATTTTTAATAACGACACCTGTAAGAAGGTCATCAACGGTGCGTGGGGCGCGTCCTTTGAGTTGTTCGGTGGCCGCGTAGAGGCTGATCGCAAGTGCCAAAACCTGGGCCTCGCCGATACGATCAGCGGTACGCGATACCTCGCCATCCATTGCTGTGACAACTACGTTGCGGTGAATCCTCGTTTCTTTTAGTGCTTGCTCATTCGCCCCAGTCCTGCTTTCCATCGTGACGCGAGGATCAATCGTGCGGGCACTCTTGCCGAGGAAATGATTGATTAGTGTTGACGATACAACTAACAGTACGGCAGTCGAGCATACAGCGGTAAGCAGTGAAATTCTAGAAATGGTTTTTCTCATGCTGCCACCTCTAAAACGTGAGCGTTCTCGGCGCAGGCCCACTCGACCCATTCATCAATTTCCTGATCGGCGGATTGTACGGCGAACTCCAACCGCGCTGTGCCCTGACGCAGATTCATTAATTCCTTATGCCGCTTTCCGAGAAAACAAAGGTATTCGTCAATGACTTCAGCATTGAGGGTGTGAACCCCATCTCTGACCAGCCCTTCGAGAAGATCAATTGACTCGCGTAGTCCCGGTTTATCCCTCACCGCAGGCATGTCGCGGCGGACGCAGTTAATCAGTTTGGTTACCGCGCGAAGAAGCTCCGGCGTGGCACCGGGAACGCGAGCGCGCAGGATCCTCACCTCTTCTTTTGGAGTTGGAGGCTCAAGCCAACTGTAGAGACAGCGCGAGCGCAACGGCGCTGAAAGGTCATGCCTGATGTCGTTTGAGAGCAGAATCACGATGGGCCAGAGCTTACGGTCACGCACGCCGATATTCCCAAACCGCGGCACATGCGCCCATCCGCGCCCGAGCAGTTGCAACAGCATGTCTTCTATCTTTTCGGTGAGCTTATCGGCCTCGTCAATAATCAGTATCGGTATCGTCTCGGACGATGATGCGTAATCGAACGCGGCTAACGCTTCGCCAAGTATGAGATACTCGCGGGTGAACTGACGGAGCTGCGCTTCTTTGAGATGACAACCAGCGGCCAACTCTTGCCTTACCATCTGCGTTTGCGCCTCGCGATCCCAACTGTAAAGAACATCTGCAAGTGTCAGCTCGTCCATCCCTTGCAAGTAGAAGGTCGATAGGTTGCAGGCTTTCGCCAGATGCTTCGGCGAGGGCGGTCTTTCCGCCGCCGCGCGGGCCTTCAATGAGCAGAGGCTTGCAGCTTCGCAATGCGTGCGCGAGATCTATAAGAATGCGGCGCTGGATGATGTAGCCGGTTGAAGCGAGCATATCCGCTAGTCCATCCACGCTTACCTGTTCGATCACCTGTCGAGGATCAAAACTTGGAACATTCGGATCATTCGGCTGCATGTCATTCCCGTCGACTCCGCAATCAAGGCTTCGGCGATGCGCCTCATCTCCGGCGTCATTCGCGGCAGTGCAGCGCGAATCTGTTCGACCGAACCTGATGACAGGAGATCTGCCAGCTCATGCTCGCTGATGCCCGTCGAAGCACGCACGCCGTTCGCGTCAGAACGCTCGGCTAAATCTTTCGCGCTCAATTCTCGCGAGCGCGTCCACGCCCCGAATCTCTTGCGGCAGGTCAGTCACCATCACGTAGCCTTGTGCCCCGGCGGGGATTTCAATGAAGCCTTGCTGTTGTAGGTTCGCGCGCTCTCCGACCAACCCACTCAACTCGGACGTGACGGGATTCACCAAGCGATATCCATAAGCGTCGCTGACGACAACCGAATTGCGGCCCAATCCATTGAGCATGCAGACCGGCCACGTTCACCGCCGAAGCCCCGACCCTGTTGAAGGCCCGTGACCATGCGCTCGTCAATGAGCGACGGCGACCACGTATACCCGCTCCACCGTCCCCACCGAGCACCTCACCAGTGAACTTCACGAAGCGACCGCTCTCCGGATCAATGAAGCCGACTATGGAAAGATACGCGCGGTCGTATTCGCCGCCGCGATTCACGCCGACGAGCACGGTACCTTTTTTCATCGCCCATCCCTGCCCGCGCACGTTGCGCGTGAGTTCAAAGCGCGCGAGTGATCCCGAGCGCAGCGTGTAGAGCACGCCGAGCGTTCTGACCGGGAGCATTGACCCGAAGGAGGGGAGTACTACGCCATCATCCGTGTGTGGAGGTTTTATAGCTGGAACGCGCTCCGGCTGATTTTGAGGAAGTGATAGGCCTTGTTGATTGGACGGTGATACAGGTAGTGCGCAGCGGATCGAGTGTTCGAGGCTACGCCGTGAAGATACTGCGGTGCTTGTATTATCTGCGCGCTCAGTTATACCAGTCGTTCCAGTCGTGGAAGCCGTACTTACAATCTTCTGTTCAGCAGGCAAAGGTGGCACACTCAATACGGGAGGATTGACCGTGCCGCCCAACCCATCAACCGAGACTGTCACCGGAGCATTGGGTAATACCCTGGAAGCGCCTGTCGTCAAATTAGGAGTTTGCGAAGCGGGCGGCACTGTTTCATTCGTAGCACTACGCACTTCGGCTATGGCCTGAGAGGTTACATCATCCGGGTTCTGGCGAGTGGCCTGAGTCTTCTCGGCTTGCGGGCGTGTGTCACGCACATTCACGTCGAGCCGGGTGCGTCTGCCGCCAATCAGGAAATAAAGGGCAACACAGGCGATCAGCAGAAGCAGTAGTAAGACTCCAGTTATTCGCTTAATCCGCCTGCGCTTGTTCTGCCGGGACGATTCGACAGCAGGCGAGTCTAGGTCTTCGGCGTCGAACGCTATACGCTCAACGTCGTAAGCCTTGCTTTCATCGGCTCCAACACCGTTATTGATTGTTCCAATTCCACTATGCCTATTGCCGGTTCCAGTAACTGTTGATTTCATCGTCAAACTCCTGCTGTAGGTTATCGAGTTGGTGTCAGTTCTGCCGACGAAGGCTCATCAGCCGCATTCACTTGCGCGACAGATACGCGAAGCCGCTGGCTCGCCCCCAGAATTGGTGTCTCGTACACGAGTGCGTAATAACAGGTCGCGCCGGCAGGGATTGAGCTGTTGATCGTAGTGGTTTCGGTAACCAGCTTTTTGATCTGCTCAATTTGGAGAGGGTTTCCCTTTTTATCGAACGTCTGGACGTAAATGTCCGGCGCGCCCGGCGCGACCTGAATCGTCGTAGCTTCGGTATTACGTACCGCTACGACTACTAATCGAGAATGTGTGTCTACTTCACGAACCTGTGAGACGGAAACAGCCAAACCGTGAACCGGGTCGCTCCACTTCTTAAAACTGTTGGGCGCTCTGACTGCTTCTGCCAGTGCGGTAGCGACTACACGAGTGCGGTCGCCGCCATCCTTTTTATTAGACCTGGCCGGTGACTGTTTTGTATCAATCTCGGCGACTACCGGCGCTAAGGTGCGAGGAGTAGAAGTTACCGTCTCAATGGACTGAGTTGGCGCGACTCTGACAGATGATGTCTGTTGCTGGGCAAGCACAGTGCCGTCAAGATTGACGGCCAGACTTGCGGCGCGCCGCGCGGAGACAACTTCGTTTCGGTCATAACTCACCACGCAACGATGCGCCTGTTGTGAGAGGTACGGGACGGGATAGATCAGAAAAGTAATTACCATCCCGCTCTGCATCTGTACTATGATCGAAGATGCTGGCCCACGCCCCACACTTGCCGCGACCGACGGAGTGGCAAAGCCACTGCCTGCGCGCATTACCAGAAAGTGGTCGGTCGCTTTAGTTGGAGACTCATCAATCGTAACCAGTTCACTGTTGCCGGGGTGGATGGCAAAGAACCGATCAGACACGGGAAACTCGATCATCGTCACCCCGTTCTGAGACATCCCCAGTCGGATGATCGGATTCATATTCCCTTTAACCGCGACGTTGGCTTCACCGGACAGGTAATCAGGCGCAGGCTGCTGGACCAGCGCTACCGGCTGTGTCGCGCTCGGCATCCTGACCTGGCGAGTTGCTGTTGCGCTTCACAGATGTCTGTTGCTTACTCTGCCCGGCATAGGTCTGATTCGTGAAAGCGATGGCTACAATTAAAAGCAAAACGGAAGCTCTCTTGATACTCATGAACATAAATTCCTCCAACTCTTATGCGATTAATGGTTGTGGGCTACTGTTTAGGTGCCTGTGATGCCGGACTGGAATCCGAGCCAAGTTCTTTGTAATCGAAAGCCGCAATGAGGAATCCTGAGCGCAAGTTCCGGTCGGCGCGGCGCTGCGGGTCAGCCGCAAGCTTCAGCGTAAGATTCAACTGCCGCGTCTCGTGTTCTGTAGCTCCGGCATTCAACTTGGTGATTTCCTGCTTGCCGATGACGCGCACGGTGTAAGGGTCGGCGCGGTCAACCGACACATCCTGCGGAGTCCAGACGGCCTGCCAGCTTTCAGCCCTTTGTTTTTCAAGGACACCTTCTTGTTTAAGGTAGCGGGCGAATTTCAACGCACTCTCAGGCACCATCATCCTCAGCGCGCGTTCAATGTCGCGCGGGCGCGTGGCCGGGTCTATCTGGTAGAGTGCGCGAACGAACTCGCCTGTGATGTACTGCTTGTCGGCGCTCGTCAATCTATCCGGCCCTAGCTGGACCGCTTCGGTCTCACCGTAGTCACGATCATTGATCTGAAGTACGCACCCGGATGAGCGATCCACCACTATTCGGTCAGGACGGCGGACGTATTGATAGAAGTTGAAAGCTATGCTGGTGAGTAACAGCAGAACGAGCAGCATCCCCGTCGCGGCGAGGCTGAGAATTGTCCGCACGTCCGAAGGGTCGCGGTGCAGTACGTGGATGCCTGATGCGGCAACCACTTCATCTCGCGCCGCCTCATTATTATCAGCGCCGTTCAAGTCAGACGGTAGTTCAACTGTGTTGGCATTGGCGGTCATATCACTCCTTTATGTGGTTTCAGTTGATAGAGCTTTTATCTGCTCCATCGTCTTCCGGTTCTTTTCGACCGACTTCACAGGACTCAGAGAATTCGATCACATCAGTCACCTCAACGAGTCTTCAATTCACATGCTCAGTCCTGAGACTGAGTGCCCATCCACAGATGCCGCGTACAAAGAAATCGCCGAGGGCCTGTATGTCTTCCTGTGAAACATCGAGAATCAACTCGCCGCCGGAATTGAGCGTATGCTCTCGGACGAAGCCCTCTATGAAATCTTTTAGCGTGCGATCTGAACACATCGGTTTACTTCTTTCTCGCATCCTCATTGAACAAGACCTGTGCCAAGCTGTATGAACTTCTATATATCGAATCGTTCTCAGAAGGAGGATGATCAAATCCCTTCCATCGCATATTCCTGCGAAGAGCATCAGTGATTTTCGAAACCATGTGTGTGTGAACTGTCACACCCCATGTGTGACGCCAGCGTCACACCCTTAAACTGAAAAACTGAGTCATGGGAAGTAGGTCGAGCGGGTTTTGGGCATCACAACTCGCGACCGGATTGATTCATTTGACGAAGTTCCCGACACCGGTTTATTCGTGGCCGGGGCCATAATGTATAAGCTACTAGCAGGGGGGTGAGGTGTATCTGCTTTGGAATTTATAATAACTTCCTGCTGAGGTGGGATGGTTTGAGGGCGCGTCTTCGCTACTTGCCGCGAGTCGCTGAATCTACCGACACTGAAAGCGATAATGGCAAGCTCTCCCTTGGTGATGCGCCCATTGCCGTTTACGTCGAGACCTCGATTAAGGTAATAGGCGCGGCGTTCTTTACGAGAATTGTTTAGAGGAGCGACTACCGTCTCCGGTCCCCCTTCTATGATGATGCCTCTGAAAACTGCCAGATATACGTCGCCCTGACTGTTCAACTTGCCGCGAAATGGCGTGAAATATTTTTCGATAATCCTTACCTGTTCGACCGCGTTCATGCGTCGGATCGCTGAAGTGGTTGTGCCCAGACTTGCAGCCGTTTCCTCAATGATTTGCAGCAACCCACTCGCGGTCTGATGGGGAAGTGGGTTGCGGACGGATGGAATGAACGATGATTCGCTCGCCATTACATTGAGCAGCCATTCAGGGCTTGTTTCCAGCCGGGCGGCCACCCGTTGTAGTTCAGGCAGAAATTCAGGGTACTGGTCGAGCAATCTTTCAAAGTTTGCCCGCGCGGCTCTCGCCCTTGCTTCGGTCCTAGCTGAAGATCTTATTAATTGAATTTGCTCAGTCTCTTCATGATCGGAGCCTTTTGCGGGTGAGGCTATCAACAACGCGAATACCGCCGCACTCAATAACACTAATCTGCTCATTAAAGTAATCCTCCAAAAGAAAGGTCAGGTACTTTCTGCAAGGAGGTTGCCGCCCAAGGGTCAAGTCGCATGGCACAGGCTTTGATATGACCACAGGCGAAATGACTCATTAAGGTTTGTCCCGGCAGTTACGTGGGACACGAGCAATACATCCGCATCATTCGGGTGAATAAATTTGTTAGACAGCGAGGGATGATATGAAAAGACTGCGCGAGTGGATAGGTATGCTAACAGATGCTTACAGAATTGACGGCGAGCTATATAAACAATCCGGCGTGGCTCGGATGGGCCAGCGCGCCATTCAACTGGCCGTAATTGCCCGTGCTATCGAGCCTGCGCTGGTCATCGCCGTCACCGCGCTCTTAATGACAATCACAGCAGCTCACCCGGCGCTCGCACAGACTCCGGGCGGGAGCATCTTTGGAGGCAACGACCAGTCGCTCGGCAACGGCGTGCGCGAGGCCATCAAGTGGGGGCGCAACCTCTTATTCCTGCTCGGGGTGGTCGGGGTCGGTTGGGGCATCTTCAACCTGATGACCGAGAGGGCATGGGGCCGTCAGATGATTGGCGGGTTGCTCTGCCTCGGTTTCGGCGGCGCAGTATCATTGATCTACAGCTTCTCTCAGGGCAATTCCGTCAACCTCGATACCGACCTCGGCAATTAAGACGAGTATTAGGGAGGGATACATGCGACCACGACGTATCAGATCGAACATCTACCTGCCGGTGGTGCGCTTCGGCATCGTCAGCAGTGATTGGAAATTCGTGCTGGCCGTGACACTTCTCGGCTACGCCATACCCTTCTGGCTCGACCTCAAAATGTGGCGTGTGCCCTTGGAGTTGTGGACAGGGATACTTGCTGCCGTCGTGAGCATAGCCTTCTTCAATTTCGTGCGAATCGGGCGGCGACCCTTCTGGCTGCAACACCACCTGCGCGCGCTCAGAGAGAATCCAAACACGCGCCGCACGCTACCTCGTGACTTAATGCCAAAGTCTCGACGGCTATGGATTAGACAAGGAGTTTGATCGTGGAACCAATATCAATCATAGGCGGAATATTGGCGGCTACCGGCGCAGGCTTCGCACTCGGAGCCGGGCTGCGACTGTTGCCCGTAGGATTCCGAGCAGGGCGTGATCTGAAACGGTGGAGATTAAGCGACGAGGCGAAATCCAGCGAACAGATAAATGATCTCTTAAAGAGAACAAAGAAACTCGCGCGGCCCGATGGCCGAAGACGCGTCTCGTCAATAGCTGGCATCTACGAAGGTGCACTGAGGCACACGGATGGCTCTTACACCGTTGGGTACGCCGCTGAGATGCTGCCTACGATGCTCGCAGCCGACTCCGTAGTGGAATCCCGCTGCGACGAACTGGCGCGGATGCTGGCCGTCGAAAAGCCTCCCGGCACTCTTATTCAGTTTCGCTTCTCATCGGGTCCCGATCCGGGACGAGCTATCGCCGCTCACCTTGGAGCGCGCGGTGACGGCGCGCTCACTCATATCGAAGCCTCGCGCCTCCATGCGATGAATATAGGCTTCTACCGGGCGGCGACGGAAGAGAATGCATACCGGCATGGCGTGCTCTCTGTCTGGGTGCGAGTGCCGGTACGACAGTCGAATGACGCCACGAGTCAGGGTCTCAGCGCGTTCATTCCGGCAGTCGGTCGTGAGATCAAAAGGCAGGGGATCACTCACCTGGCCCAGGCGATTCAATCAAGTTATGCCGACACACAAGACGACGGCATGATCCGGCGCGTTATGGATGATGAAGCTCAGTCGAGAGAGCATGCTGAGAAGGTCTTTCGTCTGGTCGAGCGCGAATGCCCGATCAGCTTGCGGCGCTTCGGTCGTGAAGAACTCTGGCGGGCGATCTATCTCGGACACAGGCAGAATGCGCTTACCGCCCCCGTCTTACCTGACGTAAATGGGCTTGATGTTCGTGATTACCTTTGTGGGGAGAGTATAGCCGGCGATGGCTGGTACGTGATGCACGGCTCGCACCCTGCCGCCGTCGTTTCGATGTTCGTGCCGCCGCAGCCATCAATCTCGGCAGACATGCTGCGTGCGATGACGCACCATCCGGGTCTCACGTTCCGTCATACGGTCGTAGCCGAGTTCATCTATCTCGACCAGCGAAAGGCGGTAAAACGCCTCGACCGTCGCATCAGGCAGATCCGTCGAACACATGTCCGCGCCGATGGACGGCAGCGAGAAACACCCGAGGCTAAGGCGGCAAGGTTCGACCTTGAGAGCGTGCGCGATCATATGGCGGGCTCGCGCGAAGCGTTAATTGAAGCGCGGTTCTATACGGTCATTTACGCCGAACCGGCGCGCACACGTTCCGAGTTGAAAGCGTCACTCAGGAATCTCGATCAGCACTGCGAGCAGATGGTGACCGCCATGCAGTCAATCCCCGGAGTCGAAGCCGCGCGCGAAGAACCGGCATCCCTGCGCGCACTTTATCACCGCACCCTTGTCGGCGAGGCTGATGCGCGCCCAACGGGCAGAGAGATAACCGAAGTGGCTCATTCGCTCGCGGCGCTCGCTCCGACCGAGTCCCCATGGGAAGGCGCAAAGCGCCCGCACACGCTCTGTTCGACTCCGAGCGGGAGAATGATAGGGTTGAACTTCTATGACAGTGCCTTAATCAGTTCGCCTCTCGCGCTCGTATTGGGCGAGCCGGGCAGCGGCAAGTCTACGGCGATGGCGCGCGTGATCAACGACGTGCTCGCTACAATGCCGGAGGCGCAGGTCAGGGCGGTTGATTTCGGCGAATCACTTGCCCCGCATGTTGATGTCGTGCGCGGACGACACCTCCGCTTCAACATTGAAGACAAGCGGACCATCAACGTCTGGGACTATCCGGGACTTGAGCGGGGTGAGATGCCGAATGAAGCGGAGATCGCGCTTGTGGTCATTGACGCGATGAAGTTGGCGCGCGTGCGCGCGGATGACAACCTTGCCGAAGACATCCTCACGAACGTCGTCACTGAAGTCTTCAAGAACGAGGTGCCGCGCAACCGGAAGGATGGGCCGAAGCACGAGCCTACTCATTCGCACCTGCTTGCGCTGCTTGAGACTTATCCATTCCCATCGCAGGCCGTGAGAGAGCGTGCCGCCACACTGCAACTCGCGTTGGAAAAATACAGAGATCATCCGTGGCTCGACGCTCCGACGCACCCGGACTTTGCCGCAGAGTCGGCTTACGACGTTTACGAGCTTGATAGTCTGGACGCATTCCCGCAGGACGTGCGCGAGACTCTGGCCGGCAGGGCAGCCGCGCGTGTCGTGCGGTCAATTGGACGACTTAAACCCGATGGGACGCGCACGCCGACGCTACTCGTGTTCGACGAGGTCTGGAAGATCACGGCGCAGTACCCGGAGATTTTAAGGGTGATAAAGAAGGGAGCGCGCATGGGGCGCAAAGAGGCGGTCGTCACGATGCTTGCTACGCACGCCTACGAAGACTTCGCGGGCATTCACGACATAACCAAAACGGCGGGCATCAAGATAATAGGCAAACAGATCGGCGACTGCTCGCGGCTCATAGCCGACGCCGGGCTGTCGGATAATGCGGCGGCGGCGGTGAGCGCCATCAAGAACGTCGCGGGCGAATACGCCCAGTACGTCATAGTGTTAGGCTCAGGCCACGACCAGATCGTCGAGATGATCCAGGTTGACCTCGCGCCGGTAGAGCTTTGGACTTACACGACTAACCCCTATGAACGCAACGCGCGGGCGCGAGTCTCTACATTGAGACCTGAGTGGGCACTCGCGGAAGTGATCGCGTGGCTCTCCGTCTATTACCCGCGTGGGCTGGCCTCCGCAGGCTTGGTGGAGATCAACGAAACACTACTTACAGGCATGGCGTGAGCGGAAGTGAGGTGAAAGAGATGGCGGCACTCAAATCAACTTTCAAACTGAAACTGAGACAACAACTGATGATCGGCCTGCTGCTGGGCATGTTTGTCATGCCTGTAATCCCTGCTCATGCGCAGTGGACGGTTTATGACCCCGCGCAATACGCGCTCCAGTGGGAGAAGCGAATCGAGGAGGCCAACCGCTGGGTACAGACCCTCGCTCACTACGCGCGCATCTACGAGAACGCGGTGCAACAATTGACTACCCTCACGGGCGTGCTTACGCAGGCTGAGAAACTGGTCTTTCATAACTCAAAGTGGCTCGCCACGATGAGCGACATCGGGCGTACCGTGCGCGGAGTGTTTCTGCTCAAGAACCAGCTCGAAGCACTCGTCAGGACACGCATCCGTGCGATTCAGGCTATCAACCAGCGGCTCAGGAACGGCATATTCGATCCAGACGCAGATCTGCGTGACTTTGAAGAGTATCTAAAAGATTCAATCGGCAGGACGAGCCAGGACACGGTTGCCAACCTTGAGCGACTCGTGAGGATGGACAATCAGCTTGAGCGAATGCAATACGATATGGAGACGGCTGCGGCCAGGCGGGCCGGTGCAGAGGCGCAGAAGAAGGAAGCTCAGAAGAACCTTGATGTGGAGTTAGCCAAGCCGGAAAGCCAGAGGTGCGCCGCCTGCATCTCAGACCTCAAACAGGAAATCACTAACTGCGAATTACTAATCACGCATCTAGATGCCGAGATCAGCCGTTTGCAGGCCGAGATAGTCGCCCGCACTAGGAAGTACAACGTCATACTGGACGAGCGCGCGAAATTCGGCGAGCAGGTGCAATCGGCTAACGACGCGTGGCAGAAATTCAACGTGGACAAGAACGCGCTCGACAAGCTGCTGGATGAAATTGAAGGCAGAAACGAACAGCCGCAGCCCTGAATAGAGGAAAGCTATGCGAACACTTTTTACAACTATCAAAATCGCCCTCTTTGGTTTGTTCCTGAGCTTGCCGGCGTTCGCGCAGGCTCCATCCCCCGTTGCGGTTCCATCGAGCGGAAAGACTCTCTCCGAAAACATCGCCGGACTTATGCAGCGCGCGGGCGAGATGATACCTAAACTTCGGACCGAACTTGAAAGCCCGCTGCTGCCATGGTTCGAGACCATCTCGATAGTGCTCGCGGCGCTCATCGTGATATTCAGCTTCGCGAGGCTGTGGAGGGAGAACAACGGCGCGGGAGTGGACGTCTTCTGGTGGTTCGGACGGCTGGCGATCTGCCTTGCGCTGTTGGGGAGCGGGCCGTTCCTGATTAATAACTTGAACAGCATCGGCAAGCAGATTGCGCAGGGTAACGAGTTAATCGGCGATTCGGTGTTGAGCCGCTTCTATCACACCCAGAGAGACAGCTTCAACGACAGCTATCAGAAATTCACCGAAGGGTTGTTTACGGTGAGAGTGAACGGGAAGGACGTGCCGGTTAAGCCGGGACCGAACGGCACGGACGTAGTGCTGGGCGTGCTCTATGACAAGGAAGCTAACCTTAAGGACGTGGAGCGCAAGCTCGACGTCTCATCCTGGAATATGCCGACGATGTTCAGCGTCTTGAGTTTCTCGCGGGGCATCATCGAATTCGGAGACTTCTTCCTGATAATGATGGGCGGCTTTCTGATGATTGCCGTTAGACTGGCCGCACCCTTCATGATAGCCGTCGCCATTGATCGGAATCTTGCACATAAGATTTCATACCCATTCCTGTGGGGAGTGATCGTGCTCACGTTGATCTGGCCTGCGGTGAGCTATCTCATCAGAAGCCTCGCGTACCTCGCGGGCAACATGGCGATGGCGATGGGCGATTCCAGCCCGCTCTACGTCTGGGACCCTGCTACCATGCAGGTGATTTCAAACCCTCTGGCGCAGCCGATCTACACCATCGTCATAGCGGCAGTGATTATGCTCATTACCGGCCTGTGCGTGTGGTTCTCTCCCGTCATCGCCTACAAGATTTCGATGGGGCAGGTCTACGAATCAGTCTCGTCAACGGTGTCGGGCTGGGCGGCAGCTATAGTCGGAACAGGGGTCGAGCTTGTGAGCGCGCAAGCGGCGGCGGCGCTGAGCAATCAGGCGGAGAGGACGCGAGCCGAAGGTGCATACAGCAGCGAAGTGACGCGCTCCACGGCTATGCTTGAGGCAGGGAGTTTAGGAGTAAGGGCAAGGCAGATCGCTGCAATCACCGGGGCGCGAGGCGGGCAGGTCTCAGCGCTCGGACAGATCTACGCCGCACGCACGCAGGCAATAATGAGTGCACAGACCGGACAGTTATTCGGAGTCAACTCGGCAACCGCTGCGGCAACCCTTAGCAAAGGCGATATTGACGTGCGTAACGCCCAGGCGATTGGCGATCTCGGCGTGCATCGAGACCAGCAGAGTTCTGTCATTGAGGCGAACCGAGCCGCCGACACTCAAAACTTTGTCGGCGATAAGATCATCAAGGGCTCGGAGTATGCCGGAGGAGCAGTGCGCAGCCTGATGTCTGATAGCGATGGCAGACAGACCTTAGCCGGAAGGGCGGCGGGTATGGCGATTGAAGTCGGAGGCGGCTTGTACGGTGCGCGCGAGCAATACCGCTCGATTCAAAACCGGGCCGAAGGTCAGCAAAGCGCCCTCGACACAGCGACCGGTGGCTTAATGGACAACCAGAATCGCGCGGCTGCCGGTCAAGTCGCCAATCAAAACGTCTACCTCTCACAAATGACCGAAGCGCATCAGAAATTCGCGCAGGGTCAGATTGATGCCGCTACTGTTGGCGCGTCCCAAGCCGCGGGCGGTGTCAATCGCGGTACATCAATCACTATCGGCGGCATCAACCAGGGAGCATCGCTCGAACAGAGGGCGAACAGAATCACCTTCGAAGGGTCGGTCAAGGCGGCGGGACAGGTACGCGACGCGGCAATCGAAGCGGCGCGGCTGCACGCTCTCTCAAGCGTCATCAGTTCGGTGGGACACAATGTTGCCCGCAATCTTGAACATGGATTAACATTGCGGTATTAGGGAGGTCGAAGTGCAAAGAGCAGTATCAACGACAAGGTTTCAGAGTAATGAGAGAAGTTCAGGCCACATTCTTTCCGTCCTTATTACTCAACCGGACATGCGACTGATTAAGTTCGGCTATCTTGTGCCTCTCGCGATTATGGTGGCTGGCATCATTGGGGTATCGGCGTCAGTTGATGACGGCACCAGATTAGCCATCGGCTATGGGGCGTTAATGTTCACATTCTGTACGCTGCTCTTCTTCCTCTCATTCCACGCGAGACTCAGGCGGGCTAATTATACAGTGACGACCGAATACATCGAGGCGCAGATCGGGACTGTTAAAAAGACCGTTCGCCTGATCCCTCTCGACTACATCCGCGATGTCACGCTGAGCCAAACCTTTTTTCAATCTTTCTTCGACACTTGGGACATTACGGTAGCGGCGACCAACGGGGACAGGATTGTGCTGGAAAATGTTCCCGATGGGAAAAAGAGCCAGGAGGTCATCTGGAAGTTAGTGCTCGCCAAATCGCCTGGTCGCTCCTGATCGAGAAACGAAAGTTAATAATCTAAGAGATCGAGATGATGGACTACCCGTATGTCCGCGCAAGCGAAGTGTGCCCGTTATGCAGAAGATATAAAGATCAGGGGCTTATAGCCTGCTGGTACTGTTACCACGCGCAGAGTCTGCGACATGGGAATGAGGCAGCCGAAAGGATTATAGAGCAGGCTGATGTAAGCCTTTGTAAGTCGAGCAAGCAAAGTAACGGCGAATAAAATTTAGAAGTCTACGAGCCTCACACGAAGTTTCCCCTTCTGCAACATTGTGTACGCCAGCCCAAGAGCGCAACCCTGCGCTACGCTGCAAGGTGCTCCACTAACGTTTCGCCCCGAAAGGTGCGCTCATCGGGCACCCAGTCGTGCTTAATGTTTGTTACGGGGAAACCATCAGCCATCAGAGGGGAGCATTATGGGTGCAATACCAGAAGAGAATATTAGCGCGTTGATTAAGTCGTTGAATGGTGAAATCCAACGCACGCTCAAGCGGCCAATTTACATCCAGATAGCTCAAGAGAGGGGCGAAGTAAGCATAAAGCAAGTGGAGTTCTTGACTCCCGAACAACTAGCCGAGCTTATGCATGTCGAGACTCGCACGGTCTATAGCTGGGTAGAAAAGGCTCAAGAGAATGGATTGAAGTTCTACCGCGCGCCTAATACGAGAGGAGTTCTGTTTGAGATTAATGAAGTACTGGAATGGATAAGAAACGCAGTATAATTACCAAGCCCGGTCGTTGGCTGCGGCTTGGGAAAGGCAATGCGAATGTCACTTTACAAACGTGGAAAGCGCTGGCATTTCACGAAGACGATTAACGGAGTGCGCTATCGCGGCGCATTCAAAACCGCGCGTACAAAAGCGCAAGCGGAAGAGGCTTATTTAAAAGCTCTCAACCAGATTCACGAAGGCACCTACGGCGCAGGCCGCAGGTCGAAAACTCTCAAAGAATTTGTCGAGCAAGTTTATGTCCCGTGGGCAAAAAACAATAAGAGGTCTTGGAAGAGCGACCTTTCAATGCTCAAGCCTCTACTCAACTCGTTCGGCAAAAAGCCACTATCACAGATCAGTCCGTTTGATATTGAACGGTACAAGATCAAGCGGCGTGATTCAGTCACTACAAGAAAGAAAACGCGCAGCAAATCTACCGTCAATCACGAGTTGAAACTGTTAAGCCGAATCTTTCAACTGGCAAAACTTCAGAAGCAGGTTCAATCAAATCCCTGTTTGGAAGTGGCAAAGTTGAAAGGCGAAACCAAACGTCAGCGGTATTTGCTCCCTGAAGAACAAGAACGATTGATGGCTGTTCTTACCGGGAAACGAAAGCATTTGAGGTCAATTATTATCCTTGACCTAAACACAGGACTTCGCCGAGGTGAACTCTTCAATCTCAGGATTGAAGACCTCGACTTTAACCGGAATGTAATTCACGTAAGAGAGACAAAGACCGACCAGGATAGAATGGTTCCGATGAACATCACAGCCAGAAACCTTCTGCTTGAGCTTGCAGATAAGGCAAGACGAGAAGGCTGGCAGTATGTCTTCACGAATCCCAATACAGGCAAGCGATACGTAGACGTGAAACGGGCGTTCACAGGTGCGCTTCGGGATGCCGGTATTCAGGACTTTCATTTTCATGATGTCAGGCACACGTTCGGCACGCGCGCGGTTGATGAAGGCGCACCGCTAACGGGTGTGCGGGATGCGCTTGGGCATGCGAGCCTAGCAACAACGAATCGTTATGCTCATGGGACTGAGGAAGGAAAGCGCAGGGCTGTGGAGGCTCAAGAGCGAGCGACCAGAAATGCCGGTCACAATTCGGTCACAAAAGAAAAGAGGCAAGCCGGTTGACTTGCCTTAAATCGTTGAAACTAAAGTGCGCCCGGCACGACTCGAACGTGCGACCTTTTGCTTCGTAGCTATTGGCTCAAACTCTTCTCAGGCGTTCAATCATTCCTTATAGTTACAGCCCTAGCAGTACATTAAAAACTCAGAGGCAAAGGCTCTCTGAACTATCTATTATATCATTCATGTCAATGGCCTTGTTAGACTAAACCCCTTAATATATAATCCGCGAAAATCGAGTAAGAGGTGTAGGGTATGTCATCTCCTAAGTTTATTGTGGGCAAACCGAATCGCTGGAATAGACTCACGCAACAACAAAAGGTTGGTGTTCTCGTGCTTGTTGTTGTCGGCTTGGTCTTATGTGCTATCGGAGTCATTGTTCTCTTGAATGAGCCGTCAACGCCTGCTCCTGTACAAGCTTCTCAGTCGTGGTTTCAGGGTTGGGGAGTATACGAATGGCTCTTTAGGGGAGTCGTTCCCTTACTGCTCATTGGAAGTATTTACGTGCTCATAGTCCACAAGAGCAGCGACCTATTAAAGTTTACGGCTGGGTTTATCGTCGTACTCATAGTGGTGATAGGAATTGGTAAAGGGGTTAGTGCTGCTTGGGCTTGGGCTGGTTCACTCTTTTCCGGGTCTTCTCAAAGCTCGCCTAACACTCCAAGCCCCGGCTTTGCTAATTATTCCCCAAAGAATGCCAACAAGCCTGCGGCGAAGAACTCGCCCAAGAACGAAGTGGTTGCACCAATACCGATGACGAACGTCACTGGCATAGACGGCGACCCAGCCACATCCCCGGACTGGATACTTAAGTTTGAGGGTGACATTCCGGTGAACCAACCATCCACTGTGGTTGGCAGGGCATATGGGCGAGTCTGGATAGTGATTACAGGGATGGCAACCCTTAACCCTGCCGATGGTGTGAACGGCCCAGATGGTTTGAATAAGATTGCCGGAGCCAGTTACCCTCTGTCAGGACATAGAGTGTTCTCAGCCATCGGCTGGTATGGGAGTTCGACCCCGGAGTTTGTGGGACAAAAAAACCAGCTTTACAGCGGCACGGAGAGGGAGCTAAAACTGGGACCGAATGAGGAGCCTGGTCAAAGCGGTCAGGGCTTCCGTGATAATAGCGGGTCATGGCATTACAAGGTGTACGTCAGAAAATAGCAAGGTAGAGAATTATGGTCGGAATAGTTTTGCTTATTATCGGTGCAGGAGTAATAGCTATCGCGGTTGGGTACTTTCTGCTTTCTTATAACAAAGACAACCTTCATCCTTTGGGACGGGTTGATACCATTCAGATGGATAAGATCAGTACGGATATGAACCGCTATGCTGCTGGTAAAGAAACGAAGGCGTCAGCGGCTCGGACAGGTTTAGGGGCACAGCTTAACCAAGAATCTGCGATGTACATTGAAATGATAAATCAGCAGACAGCAGCAAAGCTTGCTCAGTACGATAATTTAATGGCGGTTGACAGGCGGCAAAGAGAAGACTTGATCTTACAGGCGATGCAAGCCAATCAGTTTTTGGTGATTCAAGCGGCAAGTGAATACCGTGTTACTCCTGCGGTCTACGAACAGATGATGATTGAATCTGTTAAATTGGGGCATCAAATGATGCTCACCCAGAATAATCAGGCGTTAGAAATCCAAAAGCATTTTCAGATGAAGCTGATTGAACATCAGATGGAAGAACTAACCACAGGACTAAAAAAGGAAATGCTCCAATTCAAGAACTTGCTCCCGTACCACCAGTATGAGCAATTAAATCAAATGCTTTCGGTTGCCAACGGAAATCTGGATTTATACAAGCGAACTCAATTCCCCTCTGCTGAACTAAAAGAACGCGAGCTAAAGAGGATGGAAGCCTACATCCGAACACTCAAGAGCAAGATCAATGAGTGGAAAAAAAATAGACTGGTATAAGAAGCTATCAGGCCGGACAGAAGATGAAGATTTTCGTTTTCCGACCGCAGATGAATCTTTCGAGCAAGCCTGGAAGCAATCAAGTTCAAAGTACCCGCTTCGTTTATTGGGAGTTGGCCAAGAAGAGGTCTATATCTCTGAAGAAGAGCGGGCCTCCCATATGCACATCATTGGAACTACAGGAGTAGGCAAGAGCTACTTTCTACTAAGACAGATGCAGGAGGATATTGACCGAGGAAACGGCTTCTGTTTCCTAGACCCCTCGTTTAACGGCAACACGATGAGAATGGTGTTGTCATACTGCGCTAAGGTTGGCTTCAAAAAGGTTTTGGTCATTGATCCGCACAGGGAAGATAGAATCCCGCCACTCGACCTATTCAAGCACAAGAAACAGAATAGTATTGAACAAATCTATTCGACTGTCCGCGTGTTGTTTGATATGCGGAACCAGGCGCAGTATTCGTTCATTGAAAACTACCTCCCCGCTCTTGTGGGGGTATTGTACAACTCTGGAAGGACGCTCTATGAATCTCTATATTTTTCTGACTACGATAATCCCATCTACCGAGAAATAAGAGAAGATATTCTCTATTTAAGTGCAAAGAAAGTTGCAGAGGAGAAAGCGCAGTTCGACCCAGACGGAATCGTTATTCAAGGAGCTTTTAAGAACCCCACTCGCTATGAAAATTTTGGCTCTACGATTCGTCGCTTGAGCCCGTTTTATAAGCACGACACTTTAAAGTTAATGTTCGGCTCCAAAGAACGGATTAAGTTTGCAAGTCTTATAGCTGACGGCTGGGTGATCTTGGTTAATCTGCATCGGGGTAACGGAATCTCTGGAATGAACGCTAAACTTTTAGGAACTGCTGTAATAAATGAAGTCATCTATGCGATTCAATCGTTAAGAACTCCAAAGAAGAAAAAAGATGGCACTACCAGAAATCCCTGGCGGGGGAGATACTACCTATATATTGATGAAGCGGGGGAGTTCGCCAACGATAAGTTAATTGATTTGCTATACTATCATCGACAGGCTGGGCTTGCTGTCATACTAGCCCATCAGATCAACGCTCAATTTTCGACTCCAGAGATTAAAGAGGCGGTTCAGGGCTTAACTAGAATCAAGGTAGCGTTCTATCAGACCTCACCAAATGACAGATTAGAAACCGCGAAGGCATTATATGGTGGCGATGTTAAAGACCGTGATGCTGAGTTTGCTCTAAAGAAGTTGAGGCAACAACACGCTGTAATAATGACTGATGACCGGCAGCCACGATTTGTTATGATCCCTGATACGTTTGGGAATATAGATGTGCCAGATTCTTTTTTGGAAGAGATTTATAGACAGGACTTTTATCAGGACGCTACTAAAATAATTAAGGAGCAACAAGAGCGAGGCAGGGTTACTACCTACCACACCGAAAGGGCTTCTAAGAGCCAAGAACCCAGATCAAGAAATGACACTTCAAGAACAAGTACTTCATCATCTAAAAAGGGAGCCGCACCTAACAAGAAATCAACTGGCAAGGCTGCTTCATCCAAACGACCCGACCTCGAAGACCTTATCAAAAGCCTACGAGAAGACACGGGTACTGGTAAAAAAGATGATCCTCAATAACCGTCACAGGCTCCCAGAGGAACGGTTAGAGATTCAACCTATCAAGCTGGAAAACGCTCACGACTTTGTAGCTATTAAGGGCACGCACAAGCTCTTAATCGGCAAGTACAATCACGAAGTAGCTGGCGGTGATTTGTATATCGCTTTTCATAATCTCTGTGAGTATTGGTCAGCTAATGAGGTCTTGGGTGGCGGTGAATTAGTGCCTGACCGGACAATGGTATTTCAGGGAGTGAGGTTCTATTTTGAGATTGATCTAGGGAATATGGATGAAGCAAGGCTTCGGTCAAAAATAGACCGCTACCGAAGATATGCAGGGCAAGGGGAAAAGCTTGTTTTCGTTCTCAGGGATGGAATGTACAAAATCGAAAGTACCGCGACGTGGATTCTAGGTTATGCTGCAAGCCAGCGATTAGGAAATTTTGTGACGGTGGCGATTCACGATAAGATTATTAAAGATCCGCTTGGCCAAGTAATCGGCTCGCCAAAAGACGGACGAATTAGTATCCAAGACTTATGCTCCCCGCAATCCTCTTTGCCCTCTTAGTCGTTCTCCTTTTTCATCTCTTCAAAGTTTATAGCAAGCCTAAGCCCCCCGCTCTCCCCCAGCCAATGCCTAAGATTGAGCTTCGAGAAGTCGGTTTCTCTTCGAGGTCTACGAGGTTCTGGCACCCCAAGTCTCCTTACGAGCGTATTCCCCTTACAGCTAAACAACGGTATGAGATTTTAAAGCGCGATAACTTCACCTGCCGGTACTGTGGGCGCAAACCTCCTGAGGTTGTATTGAACGTTGACCACATCATTTCAGTCTACGATGGTGGTACAAATGAGCCTTCAAATCTGACTGCTTCCTGCGAGCCTTGTAATAAAGGCAAGGGGTCTGATTCTCTTTCTATAGAAGTTGCGCGGGCCGGTTAAACCGGACGCGCTTCCCTTAGCTGCTTTCAGTTGAGCAGCCAGTAGTCCGCTACCGTGTCCGGTACACAGAAAAGTTTGTTTTCAGTTTGGATTGGGTGTTTGTATCCGGTTTGGGTGTACCCTAAGTCTTAAGTTCTGATTTTTGGCTTGATCTTCTGAGTTTTCATAAACTTAGCAGTTCGGTATCAAATAAAGAGAAGCCTGACAAAGGTGGAGAAGAAAGAATACGGGAATCCTTACGGATGGGGTGGGCGGGTTGGTGCAACCCTTGAGGACATTCCCGCTCCCTCCGGTCGCTGAGATACGCAGGGGTTTACAAACACCTGCTGAATGAGAATATGGCTGTCAATGAATTGCTTGACGGTGTGTATTTTGTGGTGCGGTGCAGCGCATAGATATGCGAACTTGGTTGTTTGAGACTGCTGATGTGTCGTCAAGGATTTACTTGACTGCCTAAAGGACAATATTCCCTCCGGTCATTGGGTGTTTGTTGTGAAACATTGTAACTGCATTACTGCATTTCCATTTCGCTTCGCTGTTGGCTTCGCCAACGCTTTTTTATTTGCTAAACCCAGTCCTGATCCAGCCGTAAAGCGGCATAAATTGTGAGGCTAGTTGAACTCGGCCTATGACAAAGTAGGGAACTTGGCTGCTCTCGTAAGGGAAATAATTAAAAAAACTCTTATGGACAAAGGTAAAATCAAGGTGGTGTTTAAGAATGGAAAGTATTATCACGTTTGGGTTCCGAATAAATCGAAGTATGACTTTAAGAAGGAGGTTTGGTTTATGGTCAAGGTTATGTTGGGTGTTTCGTTTATTATTTACTTATTGACTCTCCGTTAGGGGAGTTTTTTAATTTCTCTTTTCATTGTAGCAGCCACCCTACATTGTCAAGGCGCTCGTTCTTCGCCTCCCAAATTATACGCTTTACTTGGCAGTGGGATATGCACAGTAAGATATGAAGCATAGGTGATATACTTATGATAAAGCGGGGATGTGGCCTACCAACGTGACAGCAAGCACTAGCCTATTGTGGTTATCTGGGAAACTGGATAATTAGTAGATCCTCTTGAGTTGAAGGGCTAGAGAGGTGCGGTGCATTGAACCTTGCCCTTAGGGGAGATGTGCTTCGTTATGTCCTCGCTCGTAAGAAAAGAAAAGGCTCCCTACTCTGAGGGAGCTTCTTCGTCTGTGCCTTTGCAGTGTCCACAGAGCTTCAGTCTGTTGATGTGTTCGAGTCCTGGGGTTGGTCCGTTCATAGCCGTTATTGCTTCAATAGTTCATTCCAAAACTTCTCTGTATCGCCGCCAGTGAGGAGTAGGTCAAAATATCTGTGAGCACGAGGTTTCCAACCCTCAACCCACATACCCTTACATAAGCCATGCTCAATACATAAAGCGTGAACCTCTGCTCTTGTTTCAGGTGGGTCGAAATCGTTTCTGCAATACTCACAAATATACTTCCCCCACCCCAACGCCTTACCGAGTGCTTGCCAGAATAAGGGGTCTAAAGCTGTTGCACTAAGTATCATTTTCCTATGACTAAGATGTCCAGCCATTCTAGGAAAGAACCTTGCTACCTGTTCGGAATACTCATAGGGATTTTTATACCCACCTTTTTCTATGGCTAATTTAATTGCTTCGTTCATATTTGCTTGTTGAGTTCTTTCCTGTGGATAAATAGCCAAAGGAAGATTATGGGTAAGAGTGCGATAAAGGCGAGTATCTTGAATAGTCGTTTCATTGGTTTTGTGTGATTAGTGACTTATCCACAGCTTTTGCCTAAATAGGCATATTGTGGTTATTTGTAGAAGTGCTATGCTGATGATAAGGGAATGAAAATCTTATGAAACATTCATAGGAGTCAAGCTAGGCGCTGAGGGATTAGTAGCCTATGCTTTCCCGTCAAAAGGGTAATCCATTTGGATTCTGTTTGCAGGCTTCCTCGATAATCTTTATGAACTTGATTATCCTGTCGGCGGTGTTTGCGGCTTCTCTGAACCTTTCGCCCATACGCTCGACATTGAGCCGGTTCATCTCCTTTGCATAGTCCTCTGTTTCCTCCTCGGTCCATTCTTCATTCCAGGGGTTCATACAATCTCCTTATCCGGCGAGTCTGTGGAGCAAGTAGGGCAGTTATCACAAGTCCTATCGCATATGCCTCCGCAGTTATCGCAGTTAATGGTATACAGTTGATGTAAGTACGTTGACATAACTATCTGTTTTCCCGGCTTGAGGCCGAATTAGGTGGTAAGTTTGATTGGTTGGTGTCGTCTTGCTTCGGATCTGACAGGAGAATGTCAATGAGCCAGTCTTGATCTTCGGTGTTCATAGGAGATATTGAATGTAGATTAAGGCTATTATTGTTACGACTATTTCGATGCCTAGCACTGTAGTAGCTACTGGGAAGATGTCGAATGGTGATTCATCTTTTTTCATACGGATTGTTTCTTCCACGCTTCTTTGAGCATTTGTTTAATGATCTTCTGAACGTATGAGCGATGGACACCGACCTTTAATGATATTGCCCGCTTGCTCGTACCAGATTTCCATAGTTTAAGTATTTTGTTCTTTTTCTTCATATGTATTAGGCTCCCCAAACCCCCTCCGGCAGTTCTTCATCCTTGAGGAGCTTGATAGAGTTCTCAATTTGATTCTTAATCATCGGAACTATCACCGTACCTACACGGCTGACGTTATCGAGATTGTAAGAAGCATTTTCAAGCCATTCTATAGCCTTCTCTAATTTCTCTTCTGACATTTGATTATTTGTTTCCGCTCGAATGAGCATTAAGTGGTAGTAATTACATTGTAGCACTGCTACCGAATCGCACAAGACCACTTATCCACAGATAGCCCAGACTCCTCATAAGTAAGCCAAAAGAAATGGAATCATTAACCGAAGAACAAATATTAGAAGTTGCTCACGCTTCTAATCGAGATCAGAAAGAGTTGGTAGAACAGGTAGAGAAAAAGCGTCTGGTATTCGGAATAGATTTAGATGAGCCAGAACCGGAGAATGAGAGTTATGATCCGGCTGATCCACATTACCAACACTAAATTATGAGCGGCAAACAAGCTAAAAAATTACGACGGCTTTACAAAAGAGATTTAGGTAAGCAGGCAGAGGCACAGGCCAAAGAGATAGAGGAGCGCATAAAGAAGTACAGCGAAGAATTAAGCGTTCTTTTGAAGCCAGCCCCGAAGTGGATACCTGATTTTATCTGGGTCAGCTTGCAGAAGATATTTTTGAATATTTGACCAATGGAAAAAGAGATTAAACTAAATCCGAAACAAGAGAAGTTCTGCCAACTATACGCTACGGAGAAAGAGTTCTTTGGAAACGGAACACAGTCGTACATTGAAGCCTATGATCCTGATCAGAGTAAACCAAACTGGTATAAAACTGCTCGGTCACGCGCTAGTGAACTCCTGACAAGTCCTAACGTTTTAGCTCGTATTAATGAGCTTTTAGACCTTACGCTTAATGACCAGCACGTTGATAAACAGCTTGCCTTAGTGATTACCCAAAACGCTGATTACTCCTCAAAGGTGGCCGCTATCCGCGAATACAATAAACTCAAACAACGCATTACTGAAAAGGTTGACCATACAAGTGGAGGCAAACCAATCCCAATATTAGCAGCCATAAATGTTCCAACTAACAACGGCAACTCACAAGATAGCCAAGCTCCAGAAGCGGATCAGGGCAGTCCAGGGCGGAACCTCAGCAAGTAAGACAATCTCCATTCTGCTATTGCTCATTAGTGCGGCCCAGAGCGACAGAATCCCCACGCTGGCCAGTGTAGTATCTGAATCCTTCCCGCACCTCAAAAGAGGCGCAATGAGGGATTTCCTTCAGATAATGGAGCAGCATAGATACTTCAAGGATACTAACTGGAACAGATCAGATTTTATCTACACCTTTGAAACTGGCAGCAAGATAGAGTTCTTTTCAGCAGATCAGCCAAGCAAAGTAAGAGGGCCAAGGCGCGACAGGTTATTTATTAACGAAGCTAACAACGTACCTTATGAAGCATTCGACCAATTAGAAGTTCGTACCAAGGAATACATTTACCTTGACTGGAACCCTACCACTGAATTCTGGTTTTACGACCAAGTACAGAGGTCAAGAGACGATGTAGACCACCTGATTATCACCTATCGGGACAATGAGGCACTTGATCCGGCAATAGTTCGCTCTATCGAACAGCGCAAGAATAACAAAGCGTGGTGGCAAGTTTACGGCCAGGGGGAACTTGGTGAGATTGAAACAAGAATATACAAAGGCTGGCAGATTATTGATGAGATTCCCCACGAAGCAAGGCTAGAACGCTATGGATTAGATTTTGGATACTCAAACGACCCGACAGCCATAGATGCGATTTACTCATACAATGGCGGGTACATCTGGGATGAAATAGCCTATCAAAAGGGGCTACTCAATAAGCAAATTGCAGACATCATCAAGAATCAGCCCAAAGCCCTCACGATAGCTGATAGCTCAGAGCCAAAGTCCATTGACGAAATCAAGTCCTACGGTGTGACAATCATTGGTGCCAATAAAGGCCCAGGCTCAGTATTGCAGGGCATACAGAAGGTACAGCAGGAGCAGATTTCAGTTACTAAACGCTCGGTCAATATCATTAAGGAATACCGCAACTATGTGTGGATCACAGACCGGGACGGCAAGATCATTAATGAGCCAGTAGATTTATTCAACCACGCTATGGACGCTGGCCGCTATGCGATGGAAAGCCTCAAGCCAAACAAGCAGGCTATCCCTACAACCGTCATAGGCGGTGTGCCAAAGTACTATCCATCATTAGGCATTTAATCAAATGCAAAAAGTAAATTACGAATCCCTTATACCTCAACTCAACGCCAACGAACTGGCTAATTTTGATTTTCAGAAGCGACGGCATGACCAATGGACTGAGAACTACCAGCTTTATCGGGATACGGTGATCATCAACCGGCTTACCCAGCGTCAAAGTATCAACGTTCCTTTAATCAAAGGAAGCGTTAAAACCATTCTGGCTAACATTGATGAGTTTCCTGATATTGAGTTCGAGGAACTGGATAACAACAAAGACAAGGAAATCATCCTCAATGAGCTTTGGAAGGGTTTTGTTATCAAGGACAAACTCGAAGTCAAAGACATGGTGGATAAGAAGCAGGATTTGCTGTACGGCAAGACTTGGATGAAGCTCAACATCATTGGCGGCAAGCTCACTACTGAAATCAAAGAGCCGTTTGATATGCTGGTGGACCGCTATGCTGATCCTTCTGACCTGGATGGTACTGCTGACCACTTATCAGAACACGGCATTTTCAGGACTCTTGACCAGTTAGCAGCCAATCTCAGCTTTGACAGAGGGGCTGTAAACCGCCTCAAGGTCTTCTACGCTTCTGCACAGGGCTTGATTAAGGCCGAAGAGACTACACGGCTCATGCAGGCTAAAAATGAGCGTTTGGAGAGCCTCGGCGTGCCGGGTATGAACAGCCCGCAGCTTGGTACTACGGTTATAGAGTTGAAGCTTCATCTTCAAAAAGTCTGGGATCTCAAGGATCAGCAAGAGCACTGGCACGTCATCGTAAAAGCAGATAGTGAAATCCTATCCGCAAAGCCTCTAATGGAAATTCTGAGCGTTGACTTCATCCCTTACATTACTTGGTCTGATGATCCTGAACGGAATGACCACTATCCTGATGGTGTAGCAGACATCGCCCGAAACCCGAACAAGCTCCTTAACTCGATGATCTCAGCCATCGCTGAGAATAGAATCCTCCGCAACTTCGGGATGAACTTCTATGATGCTACGGCTAACGAGAACTGGGTGCCGCAGTCGCTAGAGCCTATGCCGTTTGGCTGGTATCCGCTCCCTGGCAAACCTTCTGAGGTCTACCAGAAAGTAGACATCCCTGATATGTCTGAGTCCCTAGATGAAATGGAGTATGTGCAGAAGATTGTTGAATCCGCTACCGCTGCCACAGCCGCGACAAAGGGCGAAACTGACAATAACAAAGTAACCCTCGGTGAAGTCGAGCTTGCTGTATCAGCAGCTAAAGAGCGTATCTCATCTATTGCCAAATTCTATATGCTGGCCCAGAAGGAAAAGGGCGAGAAGTGGGCCAAGCTGATGAATGCCAATGCTGACAAGCTGGATAGCGTGAAGCTCTACAAGAAATCGCACAGGGGCAATATGTTTAGCAAGACGGTATCAGGTAAGGACTACAAGAGTGATAGCGGCTATAACTGCCGGGTGGTATCTTCCACAGAGCGCGAGAAAGAGTCCTTGCAGACTATTCAGAAGCTCAACGCTGTTAATGCCCAGTTCCCCAATAATCCGGTTATGAGAAAGATTTACGGCAAGAAGATCCTTGAATTCGCCAAGCTGAATCCCGATGAGATTAAAGAAGTGCTCGACTTTGAAGAGCAGAATATCAATGCTGGTATCGTAGCTCCTGAAGGCACTCCACAAGTAACCCCTCAACCAAATGCTGTCCCTGCACTCGCTGCTTGAAAAACTCGGCCTCTCATACGATAAGCTCACCGAAGAAGAGAAAAAGACCTACCAGCAGTGGGCTGAAACTCTTACACAGTCGGAAGTCACCATAGATGATCTGAAGAAGTTCCTGCCTTCCTACATTGACCGCTTGGAATACGACCAGACCAGCTACGATAACCAGCCTAACAAGGATTTGTACCTGAAAGCCGCTATCCGTAATGCCAAGATGATGCTCGCCTTCATTACCGGCCCAGAAAAGCGCAGGGAGTGGCTAGAGAAGCATATTGAACAACGAATCAAATGAAAACCCTCAGTAGCTACAAATTTAAAAACAATAAGGAAATTCGCGTTGATTTTTTAAACCGGCGTGACCAGAAGAAAATGGGGGTTCCTGAGTGTGACAATCATATGCTGGTATTTGAGAAGTCTGATGAGGCCACAAGAATTGGCCTTCGACCTGATGAAATGATAATCCTTATAAACCTGCTTTCAGAGGCTTTATTCAAATCAGTTTCCGCATACGAGCTTTCAATACTCAAAGGCTATAACGGATTTCAAAAATAATTGTCGGTGGTTCCCTGCTTACGCAGGACAGTTTTCTAAGCTGTTGCTTTATCCCTCTGCCTCCTCGTGAGGTGGGGACTGCCGACAAACTAACAAGTAAATAAGAAAGGAAAGTAACTATGGATGAACAATCCAAGAAAATGCTAGATGAAATTCTAGCTCAAGAGCCAGCAGCACTTACTGACGCTGATAAAGCATTCTTGCGAGCACGTCGCAGCTACCTCACTGAGGAACAGCGCCACGTCTACGCTGAAGCCCTCAGCGAACAGCAAGAAGCTGAACAGGCTAATGAAACCTCTGAGGAGTCCGAAGCCGCAGAACAGCCTCGGATTCGCAGAGGTCGCAAATCTTCCGAAGAGTCCGAAGCCTAATGAGGCCATTCAACTTTTATTAGCTTGTACACGGCTATTAAAAGCAGGATGAGTATTAGAATTCTGATGATGATGTATTCCGCTTTGCTAAAGAAATTGAAAGGATGTTTATTGTCCATCTGCACACTTCTCCTAATCGAGAAGTCCGCAGTGTGCATTGGTAAACCAAGAAGGCACGTTGGCAACGGTTTTGGGGTCGCGGACTAGCACCAACCTTTCTTTCTTTAAAAAAGATATATCAAGTTTCTCCGTTATTCAATCGAAAAATAATCTGCCAAACCTCCTAATAAGAGACGGCACAATCAAATGGAACCTATCCAAACTCCCGGTGAGGGAACGGAACCGGAAATCACCACTCCGCAAGCTGGTGAGGAGATGGAAACTCCCCAAACCCCTGGTGAAGTAGTTGTTGATCCTCCTATTGAGGCTGATCCGCAACCTGAGCAAACTCCACAGGAACCGCAAACTCCCCCGCCTGGCTACGTCCCGAAAGAAAAATTCGTAGCCTCAGCACAGGAATCAATCCTTAACGCTGAACGGGTGAGAGTTGCACAAGCTCAAATTGAATCTTTAACAAAGCAAGATACCCCGACTGATGAGGCTATGCGTGCGCTCTACTCTAATTGGGACGAACTCGACCCGGTTAGCAAGAACTTCTATGTCAAACAGGAAGCTCAGGAGATGCGCCAGCGCAGGCTTGAGGCACAGCAGCAGGATTTACTGGCCCGCCAACAGCTAGACGATAAGCTTGATGACTTCTTGGAGAATCCTCCAGATCAATTCAAAAAGCTTGCCGGTAAAGAAACCGACTTCCGGCGCTTTGCGAAGCGCAAGAATAATGTCGGCCTTTCACTGGATACTCTAGCCAGGGCTTTCCTCTTCGATGCTGAAGAAGAAACACCGGCTACTCCGAATCCGCAGCCTATGCCGAGAGAAGCGCTGCCTACTGGTAATGGTGGACCTCGTGAGCCACTAAAGCCAAAGAAGATCTTCGATTGAAGAGGCCGGAGAAATCCGTAAGACCGATTATAAGCGGTATAAGGAACTTCTGGACTCCAACCAAATCGAAGAACTCGAATAACTCGTCATACAGGGTATCTATAGGAAACCCTCCAAATGTCCGCATATGGAACTAAAGTCGCTGAGGGCTTTTCGCAGAAACTTGTCAAAAAGATCTACGAAAACGCTCCGATTGATGAAATCGTAAACCGCGACTATGAGGGTGAGATTAACGCCGTTGGTTCTGTTCTGAACATCTTGTCTCTGAATAAGATCACAGAAAAAGACTATACCGGCACCAACCTCACAGCCGATGACCTCACGGAAGTAAACACCGTATTCCGCATCGCGCAAAAGAAAGCCTTCTACTGGAAGGAAAAGACCATTGATAAATGGGTCAGCTACATCAAGAACCCTCGTGGTACTGTCCTTGAACAGACTGCCAATGAGCGCAAGAAGAACATGATGACTTATATTCTTGGCTTCTACCCTGATGTAGCTTCCGGTCAGTGGTATGGTACTGATTACACTACCGGAACCGTGACGGTTGACGTTACTACCGGCGTAGTCACCGGATCAGGCACCACGTTTATCGCTGGTATGGTTGGCAAGCCCTTCAAAGCTACCGGCCACTCTGTCTGGTATCGCGTAAAAACCTTCACTTCGACCACCTCAATCACTATTGAGGATGACAAGGATGATGAAACCTCTGCCTACACTGGCGGGGCTATCGGTGCTGGCGCTTCCTACACTATCCAGGCCAATACGGTAAAGACCATTGATAACGGTGGTTCTAACCCGTCCTTCCTGACGATGGTGCTGACTCTTCAGCAATATTTGAACGAAGCTGAAGTACCAGACGAAGACCGCTTCTTAGTCATTCCTCCGGCTGCCTGGACCACGATGGCCAAAGACACGGGCATCAAGCTCGCTGTCGAGCCTGCGTTCCAGCAGTTGGTTGTTAAAGGCTATATGGGAACTCTTGAAGGCTTCAAAATCATCAGGAGCAATCGTCTGACCGGAGACAACACTAATGGCTACCACATTCTTGGTGGCCACAAGAACTTCCTCACCTTTGCTGATAAAGCATTAGAAGTTGGAATGGAAGAAGATCTGATTGGTAACTTCGGAACCGCCTACAAAGACCTCTTTGTTTACGACGGTAAAGTAGCAGATGACCGCCGCAAGTTCGGTGTTCACGCTTTCGTGAAGTTCGCCTAAGTTTTTACCCTGGCTCTCTTCGGAGGGCCGGGGTATTCCCTATTAATTTTCTACTCGAATGTCTCGCACAAGATCATTTAAATTCCCGAATAGCCTTACCGAGTTTGAAACGCCTCTGGATAAGCTCCAGCGCAGAATGTGCAATATGGTGTTCAACACCGCTGGCCTTGCCATCAAGACTGGTGGATCAGCAATCGTGAAGACTGTTAACACCATCAAGGCTGTCATTGACGGCGTGCTTGTTAGCAAAGCTGCCGCTGATTGTGCTGCCTTGGTAGGTACGGTGACTAACGCAAAGTTCAATGTCTTTGTGTTCACGGTAAATGCTTCGGGTACGCTCACCACCTACATGGGTACTGAAGGCACGACTCGCGCAGGCGTGACCTGGCCGACCATCACTGATGGTGAAGCTGTAGTTGGCTTCATTGAGGTCAACCCGACCGGAACCGGCAACTTTGTTGGCGGTACTACTGCACTGGATGACGCTACTGTTGTCCCGAACGTAGTCTACGTCAACACTCCCTTCCCCTTCATTCCTGGTATGGAAACCCTCTAGTTTTCTACCTCTGCCCTTTTGCGAGGGCGGGGATTAGAAAATTAAATCTTCCCTTAATGCCTAAGAAAATCATTGATGCGAGGATCACAAGCATAACTAAAGAAACCCTCGTTGAGGACGGTAGCCAGTTTCTTGATGTGACGTTTGAAATCCTCGAAGGCGAGACGGTTTTATCCGTCCGCAAACTCGGTTTCCCTCTCGATACCGAACAAAAAGAAATCGAGCAGGAGGTAAAGAAAACGGCCCAAGGCTACAAGGCTGATCTTGCCCTGGCTGATTCACGCAAAGAGCAAGAAGCCTTAGACACACAAGCCGATAAGACAATTAACAAGTTAGTAAACAAGGAACTCTAATATGCAAGATGTAATGGAAATGGCTGGACTAATCCCACTCGACACGAATGTGGAATTAGTCCATCTGGATAGGTACGGCAATGCCAAGCCGATTTTTCAGGAGAACAAGATTGCTCGAAAACTCATCTCTAAAGGTTATCTTTCTCCCCTTTGGGTTAATCGCTGGTATGCGCCTCTCATCTCTCCTTTGTTGGGGATTTGGAGCGACCGGAAGATATTTAAGAACCTGATCACTGACGCAGGTAAAGCTGCGGTAGCCTCTCGTATCAACGGCTCTGGTGGCGCTGCTGCCTTTACTGCCATTGGTCAAGGTACAGGAACGACTGCGGCCAATGCTGCCGATACTGCCCTTGAAACTGAAAAGAAAGCAGATGGTACAGCGGCCTCTGGTGTTCACGCTCTTGCTACTGCTTCGGTGACTGCCTCTCGCGTCACTACCACTGTTACCAATGATACGGCTCAACTGGTTGGAACGGTCAGCGAAACCGCGACAATGGCCATCACTGAATCAGGGGTATTCAACGCTGATACCACTGGCACTCTCTTATGCCGCCAGGTCTTCTCTGCGGTCAACGTGGTAAGCGGTGATTCTCTTCAGTTCACTTGGAAAGTAAAAGCAGCTTAATTCATGGCAGTAGCAACACCTACAAACCTTACAAAAAGCGGTAGCTCAACAGGAGCATCTTCTTATAATACTGCTTCAGTAAGTCCAGGTGCTAACAGACTTCAACTTTTAACAGTCGCAAGTAGAACAGGAATTACTGCAAACTCCAACCAACCGACTGTAACCGGATGCGGTCTTACATGGGTAGCAATTGCTACTGTTGTCTACGACGACACAAGCAGCAGCCGTAAGCGCGTAACTCTATTTAGGGCTTTAGGTGCTAGTCCCTCTTCTGGGGCTTTAACAATAGACTTCGGAGGGCAAAGCCAAACTCATTGTCAGTGGAACCTAGACGAGTCAGCATCAGGATTCGATACGTCCGGTACAAATGGTTCAGGTGCTATTGTCCAGTCAGTTACCAATAAAGACTCAGCAGGAACGGCGACTACTCTTACCGGAACTCTGGCTGCTTTCGGAAGTGCGAACAATGCAACCTATGGGGCGTGTGTAAACGGCGGCGCTTCTTCCTCTCTTACCCAAGGATCAGGCTTTACCAAGATAGCCGATGACTTCACCTCTGCGAATTTGGACGTAATGACCGAGTTTAGGAGTGACAACGACACAACCGTAGACTTCTCATGTGCTAGTGGTGATGAACTTGGAATTATCGCTATTGAAATTAAAGCCTCAGGAACGGCTTTCACAAAGACTCTCACGGAAACCGTTACCCATTCTGATACCCTCGCAAAGCTTGCTGGGAAAGTACTCTCTGAGACGGAAACGAATACAGACACGTTGAACAAAACGACCAGCAAGACCCGAACAGAAACCGTCACTCTTACTGATACTCTCCTTAAACAAGCGGGAAAGTTATTCTCTGAAGTTACCAGCTATACTGATAGCCTTGTCGTCAAAGTTACAGGGAAAACTCTCAGCGAGATCATCAGCCATACAGATACACTGATTCGCGGCTCGACCAAAGTTCTGACCGAAACAATTACTCATACTGATACCTTCTTAAAACAACTCGCCAGAAGCCTCATTGAAACGATTACCAGCACTGATACTCTGATCCGATTACCCAGCAAAGTCCTCTCCGAAACAATTACCTATACTGACTCGGTAATTCGCACAATAGCCAAGTTCTTGGCTGAAACAGTAACGCATACAGACAGCCTTATCAGAGGTCTTTCCTTCGGTAGGGTCTTTACAGAAATAGTGAGCCTAACAGATACATTTACCAGGATTATTGGCAAAGTATTCACTGAAACACTGAGCTTGTTGGATACGATTCAGAAACTGCTAAACGGCCTCTCAACCTTCTTTTCAGATAAGTTCTCTAGCCGCAGTACAAGCTTTAGCGACAAGTATAGTAATCGAGGCTCTAGCTATTCTGACAAATATTCAGGCCGGTCTACTACATACGACGATAAATATCCTCCATTAGGCTTATGATCAAAGTTGAACAAATCAAATCATTTTCAGGGTTCGGCTCAGGCGGTATGCCTGGGGAGTACTTCTATTCCCAAGGGATGAACAAATCCCGCTTTGGCTTGGTTCCCGGCTGGGTTATTGGAGAAGAGCGGTCAGATACAAACTTGCCTACCTTGAACCTGGGAAACTTCTTTACTCAAGGTTTGGTTGGTGGCCAGTCATATGTGGAAATGGTTGACTCAAACGGCAGCATCTACCGCGAGCAAATCGGCTCCGGTACATACCAATTGTTTTATAAGCCAGGAGAGACATCCTCCGGCAACGGACTGATCTTTGACCAGAAAAACAGACTGCTCTATGCCACGCGGAGATACTTGGGCATATGCGACCCTGCCACAACTCCTGATTACACCACTGGCACCATCGCAGTAACCAACGGCTCAAACGCAGTTGTCGGCTCTGGTACTACTTTCACCTCTGGAATGGTAGGGAAGATGGTTCGAGTTGGAAGCGAGAATACTTTCTACAAGGTATCTGCTTTCACTGACGCAACCCACATCACTCTATCAAGCAACTACACCGGCACTACGGCAAGCGGACTATCCTATATCATCTTTTCATCCTGTACTGACCAGTGGAAAGACTTCGGAATCAGCAATGAGGTTACTGACCTGCGCCAGATGGACACCTACGAAGATTGGGTGGTGATCCCGAATAACAACGGCTTTGCCTTACTGAACGTCACTGACGATAGTTTCAACAGTGCTGCCTTTAGTCTACCGAGCGGATTCAAGTCTGTTGCCTGTCGCTCTGGAAGGACTGGAATCCTACTAGGGGTGAACTTTAATAATCGCGGGATTGTGATGCTCTGGGAGCCAAACCAGACGCGCTCGATAGCTCCCTGGATTTGGTTCAATGCAAACGTCAAGGCTATTATTCCAGTACAGTCTACCGGGGCCTGGATAGTCATTACTTCGCTTGGTATTTACAACTGTAATGGATACTCAATTGAGCCGATTCTTGAGCAGACACTTGATGACTCTACAAACGAGTCTACTATTCTAGGCAATATCAACCCGCAGGGCGCGTGGATCATCGGAAAATACCTTGCCTTCTGGGGTGTGAGCGGAAGATCCAACCGGAACAAGGCAGGGCTGTACTTGCTTGACCTACAAACAGGGTTGTTTGAGTTTGCCCCTGTTTCCAATGGCTGTTTGCGCGGCGTGAACGGAGGCGCAATCTTTTTCGACAATAACAATACTACTCATCTCTCCTACACTACTGACAACCCTACTAAAAAGTACATCGGTTTCCTCAACAACAGAAAACCCGCTTCGGCTTATTTCATTACCGACGTTCTAGGGGAAGGCTCCAACAAGAAGACCGGAGAAGGGGTAAAGCTCGACATCGGGATTAGCTCACGAATTTCCGAAACCGCGCCTGTCATTACCTTTAATGCCACCGTGAAGATTTACAACTTCAAAAGACCGCTTTGGGCTTCGGCGCAAACCAATAACGCTTCAGCAACGGCCATCACGATACGAGTAAATGGAACAGCCTTTACAGGAGCGCAGACCGGAGATGAGATCACGATTCTTGATGGTGTGAACGCAGGCCAGATCAGGCACATTGCCAGTATTGCGAGCCAGGGCACGAGTAGCGAAACCTGGACGCTTGATAGTGCTCTCTCGAACAATACAGAAAGCAGCGTAAATATCTCAGTCTCACCCTTCCAGCTAGTCAAAAAGCAGACCGTCGCAAGTCTGTCTGAGCTTCGAGACTTGTACTATGACATAAGAAATAAGATTGCCGGAAAGAAGTTCCTATTAAAGGTTCTACTCGACGGAATGATTGGCAGCACTATTACGCCGGAAATCCACGAGGGATACTTCATTTACGATGACAAAGGACTCTTCTAATTAAACCCATGACTGAAGCTGCATTCAACCAGTTACAACAAGACGGCAAGGTAGAGCCGGTACTGAAAAATACGGTGGAACCTGATCCTGTCGGAATACCGCCGCTTTCTTCTGACGAGTACCAGACGGTTCTTGAGGCTATCAGGAAGCCGCGCATTTACCTGTCCACTCCTCCAACCTTTGAACCAAAAACCTTTGCCGAGTCAATCCAGTATTACGATGATGGAACAAATCAGCGCGTCTATTTCTATTTCAATGGTGCATGGAACTACGTATCAAAAAAGGTTACTGAAGACGAAATCATCCTTTCTGATGTTACAACAAATGATGTCAGCCCAGCCCAGGCATGGGTTTGCTCCAAAGGCTCCGAATGACCCGCATAAGTTTCTGAACGGTGCCAACCTTCCTGCTTGGGAAGTCCCGCCTTATCCAGTTTCACTCAAGGCCAGCGGGATAGGTACAGCACTTTCAATGACGATTAGTGGGCTAGACCTCAACAGCGATGAAAACTACCTTATTGTCGCCCGATATGTGAACGGGAACTCAGGGACAAGCGGGCCTTACGATGTACGAATCAGAATAAATGGTGATACCGGCGCAAATTATAAATACATCTATAACGGTTACTCGAACAGCGGCGGGGGCGCAGCAAACCAAGGCTTTGACGCAGCAGCCTCAGTCATTAAATGCAATACAGACGTTACTAATAATGATGCTGACGGACAACTCATCATACACCTGAATCTTAACGGAGCTAACAGAGCAGCCCTCAACTTTTCATTATTTGAATCCGGTGCAACTCTAGTTAAGACAGAAGGAGGGGCTTTCTATAGCGGTGCGGCCAATATCACGAGCATAGAAATTGGCAGCCTCGGAGCCACGACTATGGATAAGGCGTGGGAAGTATATGTTTATAAATATTCATTAGTATAAGTTAAAAACCAATGACCAACCTCGAAGCCAAACAGCATCTTGCCCGAAAGCTGAATATAGACTATTCAGACATCGCCAATAACGACCAATGGACTGATACCGATTTACAGGTATTGATCCAGCTTGGCGTACTCAAAGCCTGGGACTATAAGCCCTGGCCGTTTACCAAGAAGGTGAAGAAAGCAACCACCATCAGCACTGATTACTATGACCAGCCATCAGACCTGATGAACAGCAGCATCTACCGGCTCACTATCGGTGGCAAAGAATACAAAAAGCTCATTGACGAAGACTATTTCAAATGGTTTGAGGACAATGAAAGCGCCGCCGATAGAATCTGGACCGAAGTAGAAAGCTATATTTTCGTCAATGGAAACGCCTATACAGTCGGAGATGAATTATGTTTGTTCGGCAAGAAATTCCCTACCACCTTATCCGCGACTTCTGACCTACTTCCCTTTAGCCCGACCACTGACAACAACGAACATTCAGGCAATGAAGCCATCGTACAGCTTGCGTATGCTGAAGCACTGGATAGCGAGAAGCTGAAGAACCCTGACCAAGCTGAAATAGAGCGTAAGAAAGCCTACCAGACACTCGAAATCCTATGGAAACCTTTCAAAGAACAGCGCGCACTCCTCCAGTCGAAAGGGCGTCCGATGTTCAATGTGCCTGACTTTCTCGGCGGGCAATCAGCGGCTAAGAACAGCATTTATACTGGCAATTTTAATTATCTTAACTAGCAATCACTATGAGCTTACTCTTCGGTGATCCCCTCAACCTCCAAGGGGGCAACCAAAATCTACAAGGTGGTTCAGCGGCAGGTTTGCAACCGGCAGGAAACCCGCAGCAAACATATGGGCCTGTGCCGCCTGTTACCCCTGCGCCAGCAATGCCCATCGGCGGACAGCCAAGCAACAAGACGTACTACCCGCAGCAACAGCCCAAAGCAACGGCTCAACCAGTTCAGCTTGACCCGCTCTATGCTCAGATTATTGGCACAAGAGCCTCATCCGTTAATCCAGGCGTTTTGGAGTATTACAACGCAGAGAATGGCGCTGGCTTCTCCAATGAGCGAGATGTGTTGAACTATGTTCTGACCAGGACAGGCCGAAATCTTTCCTCTCTGAGCGAATTGAACGCTGCTCCTAGTGGGCAATCCCAAGGGGCTGTAGCTTTCCCCAATGCGCCGACCTCAACGCCCGCTACTCCTGCTGATCCCAACCAAGCTCTTGCCCGCGCTGCTGCACAGGCTGGGTTAAGCGTGGATGACTATTTGAAGCTGACTTCAGGGCAATAC
Organism: Blastocatellia bacterium; assembly: GCA_963726785.1. Lineage (GTDB taxonomy): Bacteria > Acidobacteriota > Blastocatellia > UBA7656 > UBA7656 > DATEKX01. Next base: position 539,717 of record CAVSDJ010000009.1, on the reverse strand, counting down.
GCAGTAACCCCAGAAGAGCGCGCAAAGATTAATGAGGGTTTAGGTATTCCTGGCTTAGAAAGCACTCTATTCACTCCTCCGTCAAAGACTACACAGCAGATTTACCAGGATGCTTTTAATCAAGCTGGCCTCGCTGATCTGAAGGCTAAGATAGCCGAACTTGATAGTAGGGTTGCCGCTATCAAACAGAAGTACACTGACAAGCAAGGCACCGTTAATGAGAATCCATTTCTCTCTGAAGCATCCCGTACTGGAAGACTGAAAAACCTTAATGACCAGGGCAATGCAGAAATTGGGAATCTTATGGATGAACAGCAACGGTATGTAGACCTCTACAACTCAGGGATCAATGAGGTCAATAACCTCGTTACCAGAACTACCGCTGACTTTAGTAGCAATCAGACATTCAACGCTCAGAAGCTCCAGTACCTACAGACTAAAGCTGAACAGCAAATCCAGGACTTACAAAGCAAGAAATCGAGCCAAGCCTATGCCTACTTACCTGATTACTTGCAGGCCAAAGTCAAAGCTGCCAAGCCTGACACTATCGGTAGCGCAGAATCAGGATACTTCAGATGGAACCCTGACACCGGAACCTTTGAGCAAGTCATTGCTCCACAATCAAAGGACTCTTATTCTCTCGGTTTTGATCCGATTAGCGGTCAGCCATATGTTTTGAATAAGAATACAGGAACATTAAACGGCAATGGCGGAGGGGCGAATTATGGCGAGGGTTTGAAGTTCAATACCGGCTCTACTGGAATGCGAACTGACCGCAATAACAATCCAACAGCCTTTACAACCGATGTAGCAAAACTAGCTGGACTCGTTGAGGGTGTTGATTACGTTGCTGGTGATCCGTTCCCAGGTAACTCAAACTTAAAGACCGCCAAGCTCCTCGGTGATCCTATTACAACCACGATTAAGGCTATTGATAAAGTCGGATTCTATACGCAATCAGGCCAGCCGCGATGGACTTATATTGACCAGATTCCAGATGCCAAAAACTGGGCGAACCTTTCTTATGACCAGAAGGCAAGAGTCGTAGCGCAGATGTACCAGAGAGAAGGCGGAAATGGTTCATTAGTACAAGGCGCATCACAGCTTGGTAATAACACGGTTGATAACCTTGTCCAGCAAGTCATCAGCAATCCTCAATTACTCACGCAGCTTCCTGAGGCGCAGCAGAAAGCAGTGACCGCTCGAATGGCGCAGTTAGGCTTACAAATTCCAAATACTAAACAGCCAACAGACGCCCAGAATTCAGCATCAGGATATGCGACTAGAGTTCAGCAGTCAGGGCAGATACTGGATCAGCTTGAAAGCTCAATCGCTGGCTACAACATCATTGGATTTAAGGCTCAGCAAGCGGCTCCAAACAACCTGAAGTCTTCGACCATACAGCAGTATGAACAAGCTGCTCGAAACTTCATCAATGCAGTATTGCGGCGTGAGTCCGGGGCAGCTATTGCTCAGAGCGAATTCGATAATGCCTATCAGCAATACCTACCGTATCCTGGCGATTCTCAGCAGGTGCTTATTCAGAAGAAACAGAACAGAGACGCAGTATTGAACTCTCTTAAACAGGCATCAGGCTCAGCCGGAGGGCTGCAAATGCCAAGTAACTACCCTTCTTCACCCGCCAATCTTTCAGACTTAAATTTTAGTTTCTAATTCTATGCCTGGATTACAAGTCCTATCGGCTCCCTCAAACCAGCCGACACTTGCCCCAAAAGTACAGAGCGCACCAGTACAGCCGACACTTGCCCCAAAGGTGGCTACTCAGCCTCGGCAGGCTACTTTAGCGCCTAGAGTGGCAACACAGCCCGTACAGCCCTCTTTCAGCCCTGTGGTGCAAAGCCAGCCTGCCAATCAACAGGCTTCTTTGCCTGTGTCCTACGGCAGGGTGATTGATGCCATTGTAGCGGCTAAGGGGCGCGGTGCTGATTCGCAGACTATTCTGCAAGCAATAATCACTCAGAACCAAGATAAAGCACCTGTATTTCAGGAAGCATTGAGCCGGGGGGCAGCACCTGAACAAATACTCGATAAGATCATTCAAGATAACTACATTCCTTCTGGCCAAGAGCCTGCACCGCAACAAGGAGAAAAGGGCGTAAAGGGGTTTGGCTTAGGCGCAGTCAAGGGGGTATTAAGTACCATCTCAAACCTTACAGGATTAGCTCGGAAGGTTGCTTCCAAAGTTCCTAATACATTTATGACCATTCCAGGGATAGGGCCACTAACACAAGTGGTAAAGGCCGGAGGAGAGTTTGATAAAAAGCTTCAACCCTATAAACAAAATTTCAAACCACAAGGAACAGCGGAAAAAGTTGGATTCGGAACTGAACAAGTTGCTGAGTTCTTTATACCAGCAGGGGAAGTCGCCAAAGCGACCAAAGCAACAGAAGCAGGAATAGATGCGCTCAAGGTCGGCAAGGTAACTAAGGCTGCGCTCAAACTCGGAGCCAGATCAACAATCGGCGCAGGAGAAGCAGCCGGGGTTACTGCCCTGCAAGGCGGCTCAAAAGAAGAAGTGAAAAACGCTGCCATCTTTGGTGGCGTGTTCCCGATAGCAACCAAGGCAATAGCCAAGCTTGGATCAGCAGCCAAAGAAGTATCCAAATTTATTGCCTCATCTTTAAGCGGTGTTCCGAAGGATGCAATTGAATACGCGCTCAAGAATCCGCAAAAAGTACAAGCAGCTATCACTCACGCTGTATCAGAGGGTGGAGAGATGGCCGCACAACGCATCTCACAGAACGCTCTTGATGCGCTCGACCAGTTGAAGGAAGCTAGAGGCTTGAGCTTCAAATCAGGTCTATCCAAGCTTGAAAAAGAAGCCACCTATACAAAAGATGGTCAGCTTTACGTTAAACGTATGCTGACGGATGCAGAAGCTAAAGCCACTAAAGGCTATGTACCGGGTACTGTCATTGGCGTGCCTACGAACCTTTCAACCAAAGGCGTAAAGCAGGTAGCTACCACGACCCTTAAAGAATTTGATATTAATGCCAAAGGCAGGTTACTTGATTGGAGTGAGGCCGCGATTGATGACACTCACGCTCATAAGCTCCAGAAGCTCGTCAATCGGATCTATGACTGGACTAATACCACGCCTACTGGAATGAACAACCTGCGCCAAGTGATTGATAGCTATAAAGTCGGTGGTATCAGTCTGGGGTCTTCTGAAAAGAAATTCAATGCCATCATTGGCGCTCTTAGAACTAATCTCAGCGAGTATGTAGGAAAGCGAGTTCCGCAAGTAGCAGAGATGAATTCTCTGTATGCCGCTGAATCAGAAGTCATCAATAACATCAGAAGCCAGTTGAAACTTGGCAGCAATGATCCGAACACCGCGCTTAGAAAACTTATCAACGTCTTTAATCCGAAGTCGAAAGTTTACCGCCCTATAGTCGAGCAGCTAGGAGATAAGGCTGGTGTTGATCTGATGGCTGATATTGCAGGACTCACGATGGCACAATGGACACCGGAAGGGTTAGGAAAGTATATAACCACCTTAGTAGGTGGCGCTCAGTTCGGAATTGGTTTTGCAAGCCCAGCGTCAATGGCAACTATTCCTATAACAGCAGCAGCGGCATCTCCAAGAATCGTTGGCAAAACAGCGGTCACTATTGGTAAGGCCAGCCAAAGCAAAGCAGCCCAGGTGATAAAGAAAATAGCCCCGACAATCGGTCGAGGGGCCGGAGTGCAGATTGCCCGTTAATAATGGTTTTCGTCCAGGTAGTTCAGAAAGGCAAGACAGAAGGCAACAATTAATATGCCCACACAGCCAGCTACAATATGCATAAATAAGTGTTAGTAATCATACCCACACAATACACCCTCTCATAATTAAGTCAATGGGGAGTTATCCCCAAGTAATCCACAATGGCCGACAGACGACAAAACTCAGATCACGATTTGCTTGTTACTCTTCACGAGCAAGTCAAACAAATAAGAACAGACATTAAAGAACTCAAGGACGGTACTTCCGATAGGCTTAAAAGTCTCGAAGACGACCGAGTAACGCAGAAAGAATTCCAAGACCACGAAGTTAGACTTCGCTTTATCGAAAAGTATGTATGGGGTGCTGTTGGCATTATTGGGCTGCTTAATCTGATAGGATTTGCTTACATCATTCAACAACTCAATCATTAATCATCAAACCAATGAATATTGAAACCCTACCTAAAGGCGCTCTGCCTGATCCGGTGGATAAGCGTGACTACAAAATTGAATCACTCGGCGCTACTCCTCAAGTAGATTGGTCAAGAGAGTTTCGCCTACCTGATCCTGGCAACGAAGACCAGGGCACCTCTGATTCGTGTGTAGCTCAGGCGTGGAGCTACTATCATACCCAGCTACATCCTAAGAATTACTCACGCAGAGATTTGTTTTGCCGAATTGCTTTGGACTACGGAGCCTATATTAGAGATGGCGGCTGGCAGGTAGTAAACAACGGACAAGCAACCCGCGATGAAGTCTTTGATCCTATTACGCAGACTCCGCAGAATATGCGGGACAAAACAGGAACCAAGCAAGAGTACCGAGACGACGATAAAGAATTAAACTTCTTCGTACTCCCTGGCGACATTGATACTGTCGCTTCTGCTGTCAAAGCATATAAAGGCGTTGTATTCGGCGTTACAGGCTCGAATCCAGGCTGGCAAGACTTGGCTAACCCTCGGCCTCCTTTTCCAGGTGAAGCCCAGTGGGGCCACGCGCTCTATGCCTACGGCTATCATATACACGATGGATGGAAGTGCATTATCGCAAAGTCTAGCTGGTGCAATACCGGCATAACCGAGCACCACATTAAAGAGAATTATTTTAATTCAGGAATGACGTTCAATCCATGGACGTTAATTCCAAAGGAACAAACTATGTTCAAAGTCAAAAAGATCAAAATCAACGGTGCCTATGGTGTTTTGATTGACACTCCTAATGGAGCGCAGATCATCAAGGCTACTAATGAAGAACAGTACCGCTCTTTCTCTAAGCCTGACAGTTACCAAGCTCACACAGTCAATGCCGATGGGAGCACTGATTTTACAGTAGACCTAGAAATTAACTTCCAATAGTTATCCACACCCCTCAATTTACAGATCAGATGAAAAGAGTATGATGAGGCTATGAAGCATACTGGCTTCGTGGATACTCACCTTACCCCTGAGCTGGTTTGCTTCCTCTTATGCTTGATAAAACCGGATACATTTTCTACCACTACTTTATTATTAATCCTCAAGAATATGAGCAATTATTCAATGACGATAGCGGGAGTTCTTGCGATGGTGCTCGGAGCAATAGCCAAGCAGATCAACCACCAATTGCCAGTATCTGAGCAAGACATTGCAAACGCTATTACCACTGTCATTCAGGTTCTCGGTTTACTCCTCGCCTACATTGGCCGCGTTCGCCAGGGTGACATCACTTGGTACGGAACGCGCAAATCCTCTTAACAACAATCAATAGACCCGATTGTTAATACACCTCCACTCCTAACGCCAACTTATCCCTAGGACGAAATCGTTAGGGGCTGGAGCGGTAGCCGAAATGTATCTGCCCTCGGCTATCACTCTAGCTCTTTCTACTACACAAGGAGGTATTAATAGTTGGAACAGTCAGATAGTACACTTGTAGCTGGATGTGGTACGCATCGGGTAAATAGGGATTTTCTTCGGACTCTCCCTGCTCCCGTTGGAACTGATACCCACCGGCCTATCGCGCATATCGAGATAGTCGAAGCGCTGATTGAAACACTCGGATTCAGGCACATAGCAATGTCCTCGCAGATGAATATGCAGTCTCACCAGACGGCGCGAAGATGTTCGGACTGATGGAACTTGACCACGAGTTTTCAGGAGTGCGCTTCGCTATCGGACTTCGTAATGCCAATGACAAGTCAATGCGGCTTGCTCTCACGGTCGGATACAGGGTTTTTGTCTGCTCAGCAACATGATGTTTAAAGGCGACTTCTCGCCCGTGCTCTCCAAGCACTCGAAGAACTTCAATCTGGTTGATGCGCTCTCAATAGGCGTTGACCGGATACAGAGGGGCTTCGAGCCGCTTCAAAGATCAATCTCGACTGGAGAGCCAACATCCTTTCCGCGAACGATGCCAAGGCTAATCATCTATGAGGCGTTCGTAGAAGGCAAAACTTGCGGTCCGCCTAGACTCATAAACGCGTCCACAAGCATTTCTTCAACCCTCAAGTATGAGGAGTTCAAGGAAGCTACGCTGTGGACGCTCTCTAATGCTTTCACGTCAGCTTTCAAAGACCTCAAAGCCTTTCAACAGTTCAGGCAACCGGAAGCTCGGCTCCATTTCTCAACCGCTACTACAGGCCGTTCTAGGAGGGATATGGAAGAGTACGAATTCTTCCCTGACGAACTAAGAAGCAATACCCAAGCTCTACAGCCAAGAACATGAAAAAGATCCAACGGTACATCTGAAATTCTTTTATCCCTGGGGTCAATGGACTTGGTTTATCACCGAAGGCGAACAACAAGACGGAGACTTCATTTTCTTTGGGTACGTCATCGGACAAGAAAGAGAGTGGGGGTATTCATCGCTTAACGAACTAAGCTCAGTTGCCGGGCCTATGGGTCTCAAGATTGAGCGTGATATTCACTTCTCACCTAAACCGAAAATCAGATGTCAGATATAAGGAGATTGATAATGGCCGCACAAGTAGCTAAGAAAATCGTGTCTTCGATAGATGATACCGGAGGCAAAACCTTTTTCCGCAGATGCGGAGTGGCGTTCGTCAACTCTGACGGATCTCTTAACGTGAAGCTGGATATGTTTCCTCAACTCAAGCTGCACATAAGGGATGAAGTTCCCAAAGAGATCCCGAAAGCGACAAAGACCGTGAAGCTTGACCGCAACAAGAAGCTCCGCAAGTAACCGCTCGATTCCAGCCTCGTAACCTACCAAACGGGGGGTTCAATCCCCCCACTCCATTTTGGAGGTCGCTATGAAGTACGCACTAATTTTCATTGGGGCAATGCTCCTTTGGTACGTCATCGAGAAAGTCTGGGAGGTCAAACATGATAAGGATAGTCAACAAGCCTCTGAATCATAGACGATGGAAGACCATCTATCTCCTCGTCATCCTCTTAACGCTGATGTTTGCTCCCATAGGGAAAGCTGACATCACTAACAAGGTGACTCACTCGGAACGAGTGGAGTATCACTGGCCCGCACTACAGAACTACATCAACCAGATGAGAGTGAGGCAACTGCTTTATGGCAAGAGGCAAAAGAAAGCGCAAAAGACAGTCATCTTGGAGATACCCGAACCGCAACCGACACCATCTGAAACCTGTCTCTCGTTTCAAAGAAGACGGCGAGGCCACAGACAACTCAGAGTCCAATTTGCTTTTACTCAAGGTCAAAAGGCATCACGCCTTTCATGCTCTCTTCGGAGACAAAACCTTAGAGGAAGCTATCGCCTTACTCCTCAGAGTCCACAGGGCAAAAGGACGCTGTACGGGTCTGTTAGTGCGCTGTCTCTTAGAGGCGCAACATGACTATAGATGGGAAGGTGGCGATATGCGTGAGGCTCCACTGTCCTCTGCAATGCGGGGGGTTCATCGAGAACGAGATACTTATGTATCTGCTGGAAGGTGACGAGCTTTATATCTATGGTGTCTGCTCGGAGTGCGGCTCATCGGGAAACCTTACTGTTCCACTAAACAATCTTTTGTTACAAGTCCCCACTGTAGGAACCTGTAATGTAAATCAAACGACTGAGTACCAGCTTGCGCCCGTGGTATCTCAGTCTTTTTGTTTGTCAAAATTCATGCTGATGCTTGACAACAGTATATATAACATATAAATCTACTTATCCTAATTGCAGGTAGGCTCCCATTTAAATTCTGATAATAGGAGGCTTGTAAGTAATTGTCTAATGCCGAGAATAGCAGCCCAATGTTTAGCGAGTTTATACCAGAAGTAGAAGTTGGCTTTAATGAATGGCATGGCAAGACACTGGCTAGCGTCCCTTGGAATATTTATCAAGGGGATTCTCACGAAGTATTGCTAAAACTCGAAGGTAACTCTTTCAATTGTGCAGTAACATCACCTCCGTACTATTGGTTGAGGGACTATGGTGTTGACAATCAGATAGGTAAAGAAGAAACGATTGGTGAATATGTAAAAGCTATATCAATTGTGATGGACGAAGTTAAGCGAGTATTGAAACCTGACGGACTTCTTTTCTTAAATCTTGGAGATACATACTATTCAGGCAAAGGGGAGTCTCAGGGCAAAGACCGAAAAAGCAACAAGCGGCGTTTTGGTTTAAGGGCCGTAGATAAAAGCGGTGGAATGGGAGCTAAACTCCGCCCCAAATCAATTATAGGGATACCTTGGCGAGTGGCGATTGAAATGTCTTCAAGAGGATGGACCTTGCGGAGTTCTATCATCTGGCACCGTAAAAATTCTCTACCTGAAGCAGTCAAGGACAGGCCAAGACGAAGCTATGAATATGTTTTTATGTTTGCTAAGAACCGCAAATACTACTTTAATCGTGATGCTTTCTTAAGCAAGCCAGAAATAGAAGAGGATATGTGGACAATTGCCGCCCGCCCTAAGTCCACCAATGGGATTGATACTGCTCCGTACCCGGATGAATTAGTAGAAAGGTGTCTTGACCTGGGGTGTCCTCCAGAAGGCACCGTGTTAGACCCGTTTGCCGGTGCCGGTACGACACTGAGGGTAGCCATAAAGTCTAAAAGGCCAGCGACAGGGATTGATCTTAACCCTGCATTTTGTGAGTACATGGTCAACGAATTAAAGAAATACTAGCAAGAGCATATGTTCTTAACAGCGGATCAAATTAAGAATTCTCTTGAACACCTAGAGTCGGTTCATCCCTTTTTTGGCATTACATTTTTGGCTTGTAAGGAAGCTGAGTTACCAGTGGGCGTTCCAACCGACTTCTATATGGATTCGGTAACTAAAGATTTTCTTGATAGGTACTATCGGCCAGATAAAAACTCTGAGTGGTACTTTCGAGTATTCAGAATTTCCAACAAAAGCCAAGAATGGCTAGATCCCCTTTACGCATCATCAGGCTTGCAAGCCATAAATACCCAAACGTTTGGTGCAGCGTTTATTCACGAAAAAAATGTAAATCTCTGGGCCTGGGTGAAAGGGTACGTTGATCTATTAAAGTCTCATTTAAAACGTAATCAACGTATCCCTGTCTTCCATTTGGCGGTTTGGCTCTACCGTGACCGCGAGTGGCCTTCTCAGACAGCCACACACTCACTGGTTGACTTGTTCCTGGACAATTTTCATATAACTGATGATGAAAAGAAAAAGTTGCTGGACATATCAATACCCAAAGGACTGTACAACGAGAATATCTTTCAAGATGAAGGGGTGACTTGGGATGAACTAAGTGTAGCAAGCCCTCCACCGGATGCGACTCCTGAAGAGGGAGGCACTCTTGCTTTTTTACAAGTTCAGGGAGTAGGACCAGCAAAGGCTTTTAAGTTTGAGCCTAGTGAACGTCTTAATCTAATTACAGGCGATAATGGTCTCGGCAAGACATTCCTTCTTGATTGTGCTTGGTGGGCGTTGACAGGAGATTGGGCAGGTAGGCAGGCATCTCCCAGGCAAGAGAAAGAGAATAGATACCCGAAGATAAGTTTCCAAATTCAAGGAGCAAGGAAATTCGAGCCAATTACAATTTACTATGATTGGAATACTAATACTTGGCCCCTTCCAAACATCCGTCCAACTATTCCCGGTCTTATTGTCTATGCTAGAGTAGACGGTTCGTTTTCGGTCTGGGACCCGGCATTACAAAATCAGTTATCTCAGTCTCAAAGCTTGACCTTTACAAGAGAAGAAGTTTGGAGAGGGCACGATAACAAGATTGAGGGCTTATTGCGTGATTGGGTAAAGTGGCAAAATAGTCCCGATAAACATACCTTCGGAGTTCTTACAAGAGTGCTACGACGACTTTCTCCACCTGATCTAGGGGTTTTAGAACCGGGAGAAAGCCGTAGAATACCGGGCGAACGCATAGAAATACCCCACTTAAAGCATACCTACGGTGAAGTGCCAATACTGGTGGAGTCCGCAGGCGTGCGGCGAATAATTACACTAGCTTATCTTATTGTTTGGGCCTGGACTGAACATAAGATTGCCGCTGAGCTTTCCCGTCAAGATCCACAACGCCGTATGGTAGTTCTCATTGACGAGATGGAAGCACATCTTCATCCAAAGTGGCAACGTGCTGTTCTGCCTGCACTGTTAGATGTAAAGGAGGAGCTGTCGAGTGATCTACAAGTACAGTCTATCATAGCAACCCATTCTCCACTTGTTATGGCATCCGTTGAGCCAATTTTCAATAAAGAAGAAGACAAACTTTTTCACCTGGATTTAACAAAGAACGGAGAAGTCATATTTAAAGAACTTCGCTTTATTGCTTATGGTGCTATTGATTCCTGGTTAACATCAGAAGTATTTGAATTGGAACAATCACGTTCCAGAGAAGCAGAAAAGGTAATAGAAGAAGCAATAGCCCTGCAAAAACAGAAAAAGCCAAACAAAGAGGATGTCCAGCGGGTGTCAGATGACCTTGTAAAATACGTTCCAGCAGAAGATAAGTTTTGGTCCAGATGGGTGTATTTTGCCGAGCAGTATGGAATAGAAATATGATTCCTGTAACTAGACAAGCCGAACCAGCAGAATTTAATAATCGAGTCAGAAGACCTGGAAGGGTAATCCTAAGGCGGAATCCACCTCCAACAACTGATCAGATTCGTGCGAACAATTTTTGGCGGCATTGTCACGATGATTTGCATTATTTATATGGAGGGATATGTGCTTATTCAGCACAGTGGACTCCAAGAAGAAAGACTGCTCGAAGCATTGAACATACTTCTGTAGACCACTACATTCCTATATCTGAAGACCATTCACTTGCGTATGAATGGGATAATTATCGACTCTCGCGCGCAAGATTAAACAATAACAAAACAAATGCACTGAATGTTATGGACCCGTTCCATATACAAAACGGTTGGTTTGTCATTAATTTTCGTACTTTTTTAATAAGGCCGAATGACGGTCTGCCGGCATATCTAGAGAACCATATAGAGGATACAATTACTCAGCTAGATTTAAATCATGATGATTTTGTGCAGGAGAGGATTGGTATTTTAGAAGCATATTCGCAAGATCCTCCGCTTGGTGTACCTCTTAGCTTCTTAGACCATCGATATCCCTTCATAGCCTCTGAGCTAAGGCGTCAAGGTGAGGTAGATGCCATTAGAGTAAGAATGAGGCGCTCTTAATCATGTCAAGTTAAAAGCCCTCTCAGAGATGGGAGGGCTATACCTATTCAATTTTACAAGCACAGAGCACACAGCTTGACCTGATTTTCAGGATTTTCTTTTTTGTTTCTCTATCCCACTTGTGACAATGACACCAGCCACAGGCACCTAAAAAGGGATGTCCTCAACTTTCACTTCTTCAGGGTCGGCGGAAGGATGGGCCTCAACCTCTGATGATTCTTCTTTAACCTTTGTAGGATCAAACTTCGGTAGCTGTTGTTTGGCTCCCAAAACACTATCAATGTTGTTATACACCTTGCCGTCTTTCGGTTCCGATTGACTAACCGTTATGCGAAGTTGCTTGCTAATGAAGTCGTTGATCATTGCTGAGGTATAGGATTCGCCCTCCTCCTGAGTAATAGCATGGCCAGTCAGAGCTGATGCGATTCTCCAAACCCATGATGATTTGCCATTCTGTCTTGGCGGCAGTGGCTTGGTTGGAGCCATTTTCTGCCATAGCTTGCGACCATAATGCTCCCCTTCTTCAATGATAGTGAACTCAAACTCCATGACATTTTTCTTATCGGGATCTTCCGGCTTTTTCTTGAAATGGTTATCAATCTCTTTGTATTCAATCCCAGTGATTTCTACTTGATATACATCAGGAGTAATCGGGGTCCAGTCTTTTTGTTGTGGAGTCTGTAACTCCAAATCCGTTGGTAACGGCATATACTTAATTCCTTTTTAAGTCGGGGGCGCTTGCTAACAGTGCGCTAACAAGTGCCACCCGGCACTGTACTTAATAATTGTTTCGGGCTGCGACGTTATCAACGTACAGCCGCTTATTGATACTGCTTAACATTTTCTCTATCCGCTTACATTCCCACTCAAGGGCTATCTCTTTTTGACCCTCTGGGGTGGCTTCCCAGGTTCGCTCGGTCTTTTTATCGGATAATGGTTTATCGCCCGAATTAGCCTGTATTTTGAGCCACACAGCAGGTTTTACGAGGTGTATCCGCTTGAGCATCTGGCCATAGTATGAATAATAGCCTGATAGGATGGTGCCAACTTTGGCTAGATCAGGCGGAGATATATCCTCGTTCTTTAACTCCTCAGTGATTTGTTCGATATTCATTGAGGTAGGATTGATTGATGAGATTTCGACCTTTTCTAAAGCCTAGCATGGCTACAGGACCAGTCAAATAAGTTATCCACAGCCTGGCGATTTTCTTTTAGTAGTAATGGCCTATATATGGCGGATCAATTACCTTTGCCGGTTTATTAGCTGATTGGCAAAATCCTGAAAACAAGCAACGCTTTTGGTATGTATTCATGGCCTTATAGTGTTCAGGCAAGCCGCAGTTAGCACTACAAGATGAACAATGGGTTTTATCCGATTCCCTTGGACAGCAGCTACGAAAAACATACCAGAAAAGATAGTGTATTCGGCTGCTCCAAACCCTGTTTCTTTTCCAATAAAATCATTGATCTCCTGAACTCTCATTCTCAGTTCGGTATCTTCCGCATCAGAAAGCGGCAGTCCGCGCTCTACCTTAAACAGGAGTGCTTGATCTTGTATAGTTATGGTCCCTATGCGGAGGTGACCTCTCAGTTCGTGATAATCAACAGGCGACAGCAAGTTTTCTTTATCATTAAATTGCCACCCTAGTTCACTTCTCATGATGGAAAGGAAGAAATGAGATTTCTTCATTACAGGGTCATTATATGCTTCAAACCTCCTCAAAAAATCTAGAAAGCCTGAACCACCGCCAATGGTGCTTCCACAGGATTCAAAAGCCTCTTTAATGTTTTTGAATTCTGTTTCCTTTAATTTGTGCCCAAGGTCATTAAGAAGAAACGCGCGCTCATTAATCCTATTCAATGTTTTGCCGAACGCTGGGTCTTCATATAGATTCGACAACTCTAAGGGGGTGAGTACCGCCCAATAGTCAGGAGATGCCCACTTGGGATCTTCTTGGGACTTGAGCAGGAATTTTTCTTTTAAGTAATCCCAGCCACCCTTATATTCACCGTTAATGTTGCCTTCAAGTCGCCTTTCACCAATTGGACTTGTTTGGTGACAGATACCGACAATAGCAAGGTAACTATTGGAGAGAATTATTGGGCCGGCTTTCTCATCAAAAGAATGCGTGACAGACTCCTGCTCAGGAGGCACATCCGTTTGTCTGAGCAAGTCAATCCACTTTGCAACTTGCGAGTTGTTAATAACTATTCTTTCCATTTAGCCTCTAGCTTGAGCGTGAGGTAAAGGCGCTGGCGGCGGCGCTGGCATGTTATTCGCTTTTTGATCCTCATCAGCAGGATAATAAAATCGATAAACCCTAATGTAGTCAAATACCGTTCGGGCTATCGCTATTAACATGAGAGCCAAGCTCGTAACGAACTCGGTTTTCCAGAGACTGAAGTTCAATAAGGTTGACCAAGTTGATACAAGCAAGGCCACCATTGCAATAAAGTTAATAGCCGCCCAAGTATTATAGTCGGGCATTTTGTCCTCTTCACTACTGGCTGTAAAATTTGTCACGCCGACCCAAATAATGTCGAGTAAGAGCAGCCCCGAAAGGACGGTGTAGTACAGAGACTCATTAGCAGTGACCATCGCTAGCCCGAAGAAAAGCAGCCCCTCAAAGAAAAGAAAAAAGAAGTCCACCAACAGGGCGTAACGCTTTGCTGATCTCTCCCCGGTTACAAAAGTCGCATCAAGATACCGATTCGCGCCGTGATAAAACGGAATGACGGTAACAATAAGGCTGACAAACATGAACCATTCTTTGTGCCCAGCGACGGTGCCAGTCACATTATAGCCGCCCAACATCCTACGCAAGCTTTCTGTGATAGCAAGGCTGACGACGACTGTGTATAGCCTTTGCAGGTTGTCTACAGATCTTTTTCTAGCATCGTCTAGGTTTGGCATTCTGATTTCCCTCAGGAACAAGAATAAATTATCTTTGAGTCTTCAGACCGAACCATTTTGGGACCGCGTCTGAAAAAGGCTACATAAACCTTACTTTGTAAACAGACCTACTATATTTTTGCTATCACAGACTGTCAACATCTTTAGCTGCTTGTGGAAAACTCCACAAACCTCAATAAAACACTCCATTGACGGGTTCTTTAGGTTTTTAATCTTTGGTGAGAAAATCTACTGCTTGGAGGGCATTGCTAACTGTGCAGGCTCCGAGGGGATTCCATTTACCACCAGACATTCCAATCCACACGCCAGCATTGGGATCTATAGCGAGGCATTTACGCTGGTAGTCGAATACCTGCCAGTCGCACTCTCCGATGATAACGATACCGGGTTCTATATTCACGCTCCGACTGGCAAGAAGGTTTTTAATATATCTAGTGGCTTCGGTTTGTCTGCTCATAAAAATGAGAGGGATGCAAGCGAGCAAGTCTCCCCAGGTATTCCCTTGCTTTCTTGTACCCCTCTCCAGCCGCTAATTGAACCTTTTTGTATTTCTGTTCTCCGGTTGGGCACTTGCACCAAACATCATTCTGAAAGAACGGAAACTCGGTTACTCTGGCAATTACGCCTGTACCACTACAGAGATTGCAGTTTTTCTTTTTATTCACTCCGTATCTATGGTACAAAGCAAAAGTCTGTTGGAAGGTTTTTAGTAGGACATTTCCAGCAGACTAGACATTTTCTACTGCGATAGAACGGCAAGATAGTACCTGACTGCCTATGTGTTGTCAATCACTATCTTGCTGCCGAGAGGCAAATGAACTTAGCTGAATTCGTCCGTTTACGGATGGAAGAAAAAGGTCTGTCCAGGCTCGATATAGAGCGCAACAGCGGAAATATGATTACTGACGGTCATGTTGCCTCTATCCTGGCAGGGAAAGCTGATAATCCGAAACTTAAAACTTTGCTCGGACTGGCTAAAGGTTTAGATGTTGAGCCGATAGAAGTACTGAAAGCTGCTGCCGAGGTGGACGAACCGGAGGACTCTTGGACTCCTGACAGCTTAATTACTGTGATCAGAAAAATCGTTAACCTGAAGCCATCAGAGATCAAGCAAATTAAGAAGATCCTCAAAGTTGAATAGCAATCTACAAGGAGAAGCAAAATCATGCCAACCAAAAAGCCACGGAAAATAAGGTCTGACTCAACTGTGAAGTCTGCCGAGAAACGGCTAGGAATCAAAAACGCTATAAGAAACCCAGATGGCACTAATGCCAGAGGTGATAAGCTAATAGGGACGCTCCGAAAAGAGGCCAGTAAGAAGGGCAATAAGAAGAAACGGTAGATCAGTTATCCACAGCCCACACCCATTGACCAATTCTATAGACTTGCTATGCTGATACTGGCTAACAAAGCCACCTATCTTTACATACCCAAAGAACAATCAAGCAATACTACCTTCCAAAATAACCCGCGTCTGCTCGGAAGGTAGCGCGGGCTTTTTGTATGAAGACTTAGTGAAAATTCAATCAAACGTCGGGCTTAGGTACTCTCGACGATAAATAAGAGCATCTAGTCACCTCTGTTTCGTTCTCTCTGCCCTTCTAGTTAAGACCTGTCTCCAATTGATAACCGAGAAGCATTACAAGGTTACCACTGGGGCGTGGCAGGATGCTGACTTGCTAGAGGGGCAGAACGAATGAAAACCACCCCCAGAGGAATGGCACGAGGACTCTACAGAGTAGTCGCTCACAAATTTTGATTGATACATAACCTTGCTGATACTCGCCCCTGGTAGGGAGCAGAGTAAAGGGGTGGGGTGTATCTAAAAGGCTTTATATTCAATTTTAGTTGCATCCATACCAATCATTTACTTTTCCGAGGGTGTCTTGATCTAGACATCGCGCTCCTAAAACTTTCTTCATATTTACTACAAATTGATCCGGCGCTTTATCCCATACAGGGTTATCATCACCGTGGTAATGTTCTAGTTCTTTATATCCAATCTCAATTAAGCCTCCACAAATAAAGTTACAATAATCCCTTATCCACTTTTTGATATTCGTCCAATTCTCAGTTTGGGGATAAGCGTAGCCATATATCTGATTAATGGAAAGCGGCTCCAATAACTCATCTATCGTCGCTACGATTAGCCGAAAGTGCCGCTTTTTAGAAAATTCTTGAGTTGCAAAATGGGAAGTCCCAAAGTCAATGATTTTGAATCTGCTATTCCGGTCAAGGTAGATATAGAGTTTTTTTGTCATATACTCCGGGGTCTTCACTAATAAGATATTGTTTGTATGTAAGTCTCCATGATAAATCTTATCTTCGTGTAGCTCCCCGCAAACATTCAATAGGCGATGGGCAAAATTAATCCTACGTCCTAACGATACTGTATTCTCTTTAATATATTGCTTGAGAGAAATACCGTTAATATATTCCATCACGACAAAGAATAAGTTGTTAGTTATTCCTGCATGAAACACTTCGACAACATATTCTCTTTTAGCTTGGTATGCTTTTCTTGCTTCTAAAATTCCTTGTTGTATTTTGTCTCTCTTGTCGTTTGCCTTTAACTTAGTCCAAATCTTAATTGCAACCTTTCTTCCGAGAAGAGTATCTTTTGCTTTATAGACAATACCGTTAGCTCCCCTCGACAGTTCTCTAATGACTTCGTAATTTCCTAGATCAAGTCTTACGCCATTGTTAATAACTCGTCCCTTCACAACTTCCATAGTAATTCTCTTGTGGATAACTCGTTTGACGAATTTTATAGATTTGTCATGATTAGGTAAAGCATTTCCTATATGCCCTCTGCTTCATTCGTTAAACAGAAAAAGGTAGGACGATGGTTCGAGGATTTACTTGATCCGGTGCTTATAGAAATGGGTTTCAAGGTTTATGACTCTGACCACTTGAAGTACCAAGATAAAAAGGGCTGGGATAAGGAACTGGAAATCAAAGGCGTTAGAAGCAAGGTAGAAATTAAGTACGACGCAATGAGCGAGCAGACCGGCAACGTATTTATAGACCTTGATAGTATCCGCAAGTCAGCTTCTGCGATCTGGATTATAGGACTACCGGATGGCTCTAAAATTGACTGCTATGCCACGTTTCTATCTGATCTGGCTCCATATGCAGAAAGCTATCCTATCAAGCGTCCTGGTGGCGAATTTGGCCTCTCAGGGGCTTTGATCCCAAAGGCTACCTTTATATCCCTGCCGTTTGTGAAGAAGTTTAAAACAATTAATCTCAACTAAGATGAAGTTATTTCGATGGTTCAAGGATATTGCTTTTTTGAAGCAGGAGAATGAAAAGTCAGTTGAAAGGGATGCTCAACTTCAAAAACAATTGAATGAATTAGAGCAAAGCATAAAAGACATAAAGCACCAACAAGAGCATGATTGGAGCAATCAAAAGATTGCTCATAGTATGCTGCGTGGCTTATTGGACTATCTAGAAGTTGACTACTTCTTTGATGAGGTGCCTGATCTATCATATATGCCTCAAGAGCCAAAGATGACGAGAGTAGTGAAGATAAAGAAGAATAAATCTAAAAAGAGTTGAAAGAATCCGCACTCGTTCAACAAATCATTACCTACCTGAATCTCAGAGGCCATTTCGTACAGCGCACCAATAGCGGAATGATCCGCATAAGTAACGAGCAAGGCAGGCAGAGAATGATCCGGCTTGCTCACCCTGGCACATCAGACGTTACCGGCTGTAGCAAGGATGGCAGATTTATTGCCGTAGAAGCGAAGATCAAGCCTAACAAGCCAACGCAGCTACAGGAAGATTACTTAGAGCAAGTCAGGAAGCGAGGGGGGATAGCGTTGGTCGCATATGATCTGACCGATGTGGAGAAGGTTCTATAATGTTCAATAACCCAAGAGCAAAACTACAACGTACCAGAGTTACCTTTGAAGACTACCGCTACCAACTCTACACGAACGGTAAGAAGCAAGAGCGAATACCTATCCCTTATCCCCCCTGGAGAAAATACTACAAAGCAGAAAAGAAGTTTGACCTGCTTCGGATGAGAGTTGAAGCAATCGCGGCTAAAGGGGCGACTCCTGATCTCAAACTACTCATCAAGTATTACGATGCGGTTAAAGACTATATGACCGCCAAAATAGAATTAGAGATTTATTACTATGGAGCCAAAGAACCTACTCCCGAACAAGATTTACAAGATGACGACGAAGCGCAAGCAGAAGGATTGCCCGACCTGTGAAGGGAAGGGGTATATCGAAGAAGTAACTAAAAAACTAGATGAAACTGATCCCGCTATCACAAGGTAAGTTCGCCAAAGTTGATGACCGTTGGTTTGACTATCTCAGCCAGTTTAAGTGGCACTATGCAGCGGTTGGATATGCGGCTAGGCGAGAATCTATTGATAAGAAGCGAGGCAGGATTATATATATGCATCATCAAATAATGGGAAGGCACAAAGGTAAATATATTGATCACATCAATGGAGATAAACTTGATGACCAAATAGAGAATTTGCGCGTTGTTAGCCCTACTCAGAGTTTGTGGAATATTGGCAAAAAGAAAAATAGCGTTACTCCATATAAGGGCGTTTATTATGATCCTCGAAAAAAGAAGAGGCCCTGGAACGCACGTATTACCTATTATGGGGAGACTATACACTTGGGTTGTTACCCGACCGCTTTAGCAGCCGGGCTTGCCTATGACTTAAACGCTGCCGCCCTGTTCGGACAATACGCACGACTCAACTTTTCAGACGCGCTAGTTGGGATGTCTGTAGATGCATCTTCTTCAAATCCTCAGTCTGTAGATTCACATAGCGTTTGGTCATTGAAAGATCAGTGTGGCCCATAGCCTTTTGAAGATACAGGACGTTCCCACCTTGCCTAACGTAGTTAACGGCGAATGTATGCCTCAGAGTATGGAAGGAAACCCTAACGCCTTTGATCCCTAGTTTCTCGCCTAATAGCTTAAAGTCCCTGAGCATATTTCGATACCCTAGAGGGTTCCCCCGATGAGTACAAAAGACAAGATCAGATTTATGCTTCCTGAGAAGTTTAAAGAAAGCCTTCTTAAGCTCGATAGAGATGGGTACGATACGTTCTTTCTTGCCCTTACCAGTGACCTTGATAACCAGGGAGTCAAGGTCTATGTTATCCCTCGTAAGCGTCAAGAGTTCTTCAATCCTACAGCCTGTGTCAATCGCCGCCAAAAGAAGCGTGTGAAGCCGTAGCTCGAAATCATTCTTTGGCTTGAACTCGATTATCGCCTCTAGCTGCTTATCAGTGAACGTCTCGATTATCGCCTGTTCTTCTTTGATCTTTTTGACCTTTAGATGGGTTGGGGTGTGTTCGTTCTCAAAAAGCCATGTAAGGAAAACATTGAACCCTCGGATGTAGTCATTGATTCCGGCTTCCGAGAGTCCAGACTTTCTCATCTCCATCACAAACTGGTTGAGTGTTTGTTTAGTAGGCAGGCCCGTACAATGCTTCTGATAGTGTCTATAAGAGTAGGTGTACCAGACTAATGTTTTTTTAGACACTCCATTGAGGTAGCGTTTCTCTTCTAAGAACTGGTTGAAAAGCTCGTCCATAGTCCCTCCTAGGCAAAGGGTATTTGAATACCCGTTCATTTTTTACTAGGAAGGTAACTATAAGGAGGGAAAGGGTTTAGTGCGCCCGGCACGACTCGAACGTGCGACCTTTTGCTTCGTAGGCAAACGCTCTATCCGGCTGAGCTACGGGCGCTGACAAACTCTTCAGAATCATTACTTAGCAACAAAGAAGCTCTAAAGTAGCACCTAAAAGAGCCTTTGCTTTGACTTTCCTTTCAGGAAAGTCAAGTGATGATTTCTGTAAAGAACAAGATTAATACTGTACCTTCTGAACACACCAAAACTCAAGTCCTTGAAAAAGAATTCGTACTGTTTATAGCGGACTCCAAAATCAAGACAAAAATTCGACCACTTTTAAGGTGGGTTTTTCTCCTTTCATGTTGGTCGGCTAAAGCCCCGGCTTTTCCTTAATTCAATTTCCAAAGTGGACTTCGGCTGGCGTTCGATACGCCAATGCCTGATGCACTCGCTTATCATTATACAACTCCAAATAGCTCCCCACACCAACTCGCGTCTCGCGCGGTGTTGTGTAGCCTTTTATATAAATATCTTCATACTTAACTTGTCCGCCACGGCCTCTCGGTAAAGATGTTGTCAAAGGCTCGTCCCTTGCCATCCATACTGATTCGCATTCCGCTCCTTCCAATAGAGAGACGTAAGCCTGGCTGATGAACTGGCTCCCTTGATCTGAGTTGAAGATTTCTGGCTTCGATTTACTGAATGCTCGATTGACTGCTGCAAGCACGAAATTCACTTCCAGACTTTGATCCAACTCCCAACTCATCACATATCGCGAATACCAATCAAGGATTGCTACCAGGTACATCCAGCCTCTGAGTTGACGAATGTAAGTAATATCTATTCCCCAAACATGGTTCGGTTTGCTGATCTCAAGCCCCTTGCGCAGGTACGGATATACGCGATGCGCTTTGTTTGTGATGCTCAAATTCGGCTTCGGCGCGACCTCTTCTATCCCCATCTTACGCATATGCCGCTGCACCTGTTTGCGATTGACCACATGGCCTTCACGCTGGAGGCAGGCCGTCAAGCGACGCGAGCCGTAGAACGGACTCCGGGTATAGAGTTCGTCAATGCGGTGCTTCAAAGCGACCTCCTCGACCGAGGGCGGAACCGGCTGGTAATAGAGGCCCGTGCGATTGAGTCCTAACAACTCGGCTTGCCGACCCGCTAATATCCTCTGCGCCTCCGGCGCATTATCTCAACCAGCAACTTGGATTAATTACAAAGCAGGTGAAACATTTCTGTTCCGCAAGGCGCGTCCCTCAAATTGCACCCTGAAAGCCGTGTGTATATCATTCATCTATGACCACGAAAAAAGATCAGGAAGAAGCCATCGAGGTTTCCTTGACCGGGCACATGCTGCTCGATAATCCTCTGCTCAACAAAGGCACTGCGTTTCCAGACAACGAGCGACGCGAGTTCGGTCTACTAGGACTGCTGCCTCCTCACGCGGCCACGATGGAAGAACAGCTTGCGCGCATCTATGGCAACTATAAACAAAAAGATACTGACATCGAACGATACATCTATTTGATCAGCTTGCAAGATCGCAACGAGACGCTTTTCTATCACATACTCGAAACGCATATCACAGAGATGATGCCTATCATCTACACTCCGGTCGTGGGACTCGCCTGCCAACAGTTCAGCCGCATCTATCGCCGCCCGCGCGGGCTGTTCATCTCTTACCCGGAGCGCGACAACATTGACTCTATACTTACCAACGCGCCGCACTCTGATCCCCAAGTCATAGTTGTAACAGACGGCGAACGCATACTTGGATTGGGCGATCTGGGCGTCGGCGGCATGGGGATTCCTGTCGGCAAGCTTTCGCTCTACACGCTATGCGCGGGGATACCGCCCGCGCTGACGCTGCCCGTCATGCTCGATTGCGGAACCAACAATCAAGGCTTGCTCGAAGACCCGCTCTACTTAGGCTGGCGGCACGAACGCGTGCGCGGCGACGAGTACGATCAGTTCATCGAATCGTTCATCTCAGCCGTGACGCGAAAGTTTCCAAACGTGCTTTTGCAATGGGAAGACTTTTCCAAAAACAACGCGGCGCGATTGCTCGACCGTTACCGCGACCGGCTCTGCACGTTCAACGACGACATACAGGGAACGGGCGCTGTGGCGCTGGCCGGGTTGCTGGCAGCAGCGGCGGTAACAAAATCTAAGATAAGCGAGCAGCGCGTAGTAATGTTCGGGGCAGGCTCGTCTGCGACAGGCATAAGCGCTCAGATAAGGGCCGCGATGATGAGCGAAGGTCTCACCGAAGAAGAAGCCAAGTCGAGAATCTGGCTCATTGACAGTCACGGCCTTGTGCTGAAGGACGGAACCGATTCCGAAGCAGCAAGACACAAATTCGCTCAGCAGGTTGAGCGAGTGAGAGGTTGGAAGTTGGAAAATCCCGATAGCATCCTGTTTATGGATGTCGTCAGAAACCTGAAGCCTACGGCGTTGATAGGCACGTCGGCGCAGCCGGGCACTTTTACCAGAGAGATCGTTCGCGAGATGGCCCGACACGTCGAGCGGCCCATCATCTTCCCGCTGTCGAATCCTACGTCGAAGAGTGAAGCAGTGCCCGCGGATTTGATTAACTGGACTGATGGTCGCGCGCTCGTCGCAACGGGCAGCCCATTTCCGCCCGTCATCTTCAAGAATCGAATCTTTCACACAGGCCAGTGCAATAACGCTTTCATCTTTCCGGGCGTAGGACTTGGAGTTCTGGCCTCGAATGCGCGACGCGTGACCGACGAAATGTTTGTAGCTGCGGCGCGCGCGCTTGCGGAATTCTCGCCCGCGCTCAAAGACGATACGGCATCGCTCTTTCCTTCGCTCGAAGACGTGCGCAAAATATCGCGGCGCGTGGCGATGGCCGTAGCCACGGAAGCCGAGCGCGCGGGGCTTGCCGAATTAACGACTCGCGAAGAGATGGAGCGGCGCATCGACGAGAAGATGTGGGTTCCGCGTTATGTTCCTTATAAACGCAAGAAAGAATGAGTCCGGGATATTCAATTGTACGGGTTTGAAAGTCTATTCACCGCAGAGGCGCAGAAGACGCAGAGGCGGCGCAGAGAAAAACAATTATTACCTCTGCGAAATCTCTGCGTCCGCCGCGTGCGAAGCACCTGATCGGCCATCCGGCGCCTCTGCGGTGAACTGGTCCAATAAACTTTTCAGTCGAACCGTTTCCGGCGTATTATCGAATTGCAGAGGTCAACCGGGCATTTCAGTGGGACGAGCGGTTGCGCCCGTTGCGAAAAACAATAAATTGAGAGGAACGAACATGAGCAAAGACACTCTAACAATAATAGATAATCGGACGGGCAAACAGTACGAAGTCCCCATCGAATACGAAACGATAAAGGCTATGGACTTACGAAAAATCAAAGTCTCGGACGACGACTTCGGGATTATGAGCTACGACCCGGCGTTTATGAACACAGCATCGTGCAAGAGCCGCGTAACATTCATTGACGGCGACAAAGGCATACTTCGCTATCGCGGATACCCGATAGAACAACTCGCCGAACATAGCACCTATCTCGAAGTCGCATACCTTATCCTGCATGGCGAGCTTCCATCTTCATCACAGTTGCAGGACTGGACCTGGAACATCACTCATCACACGTTCATTCACGAACAGATAAAGAAATTCATGGAGGGGTTTCACTACAACGCGCACCCGATGGGCATGCTCATAGCGACCGTGGGCGCGCTTTCGACCTTTTACCCCGAAGCGAAAAACATCTTTGACGAAGAATCGCGCAGCAAGCAGGTTTACCGGCTCATCGCAAAGATTCCCACAGTCGCCGCGTTCGCTTATCGCCACAGCGTCGGGCAGCCTTACAATTACCCCGACAACGATCTGAGCTACACGGGCAACTTCTTAAACATGATGTTCAAGATGACCGAAGTGAAATATCAACCGAACCCCGTGCTCGAACGCGCGCTCGATGTGCTGTTCATACTCCACGCGGACCACGAACAGAATTGCAGCACGAACGCCATGCGCAGCATCGGCAGTTCGCATGTTGATCCTTACTCTGCGGTCGCGGGCGCGGCGGCTGCGCTCTACGGCCCGCTGCACGGCGGAGCGAATGAAGCGGTGCTCAGGATGCTTGATGAAATCGGATCGAAAGACAACGTGCCTGCATACATCAAGCGAGTGAAAAGCGGCGAGGTGCGATTGATGGGCTTCGGTCATCGCGTCTACAAGAACTACGACCCGCGCGCAAAGATAATCAAGCAGGTCGCGCACGAAGTATTCGAGGTGACGGGAAAAAATCCCGTCATTGACATCGCTTTAGAGCTTGAGCGAATCGCGCTGGAAGACGATTACTTCGTCAGCCGCAAGCTCTACCCGAATGTGGATTTTTATTCGGGAATTATTTATCAGGCGATGGGGTTTCCTGTTGATATGTTCCCTGTGCTGTTTGCGATTCCCCGCACGTCGGGCTGGCTGGCGCAGTGGGAAGAGATGCTCTTAGACAGCGAGCAGAAGATAGCGCGGCCCCGCCAAATTTATCTCGGCTACGACGAGCGCGACTACGAACCGATGACCGAACGCCAGGAGAACGACTCGAAGACGGCGACGGCGAGCGATTAATGGCGGCCTGTTAATTCTACCGGCTCAGGAATCGTGTTATTGCTGCGGCCATCTTGTCACCCTCGCATGCGGCGGCAATGTGGCCGCAGTCGTTTGTCAGCTCAAGCGTTTCAGCTTTCAACAATCTTGCGAACTCAAGAGACGAAGCCGGGTTGACCATGTGATCTTGCTCGGAAACTATGACGAGCACTCGCGCACGCACAGCCGCAGCCGCCTGTTCGTCGGAAATTGCCAAGCTCGGCAAACTTTTGATTGCCTTGAGCATTCGCCGATTCAACCGCGACGAAAGCGATAATCGCCAGCAGCAGCGCGCAGGGCTTGCTACGCATCTTTTGATCTCCTTTGTTTGTGTTGATGATAAAAAAAGGTTCAGGCAAGCACGCCGAGTTGACGAAGCAGCAGCGCGCCATCGAAATAGACATTCTCGCCCACGAGCTTATCATCCGCATCAAACGTATAGATTGTGCAGACTGAAACCTTAATCGCTCGCCCTGTAGTTTCTATGCCGTCCCATGTGCCCGTATGTTTGCCGCTCACAGTCTGTTCGAGAATGATAGCGCTGTCGCTCGTGTATCTGCGATTCTCTTCAACTCGGAGATCGGAAAAGCTTCCGCCTTCGTTGAACCCGAATCTTTCGTGCGCTATGCGAATCAGATTGTGGCCGCCATAGGTGTTGCCGTTCAAGGTGAACTTTGCGCTCTGGCTGAAGGTATCCATTATACGGTCAACATCGTGAGCGTTTTCGGCTCGCAGGTGTTCTTCCAGCATACGGACTCGCGCTTCCATTACATCTTTGACCGGTCTATCAGACATAATTTTCCTTATTCATTTACTCTGGCCGACAGTTGTCTGGCATCACCGAGCGGGATGTCTCCGAAATTCGCAATTATACTGTCACAGTCTATTCTCGCGTCTTGGCGTCGCACCGCGCCGACCGCAGAAGCAGCGATGCAATACCTGGCATCACAAAGGACGATGAGACAGTCGGTATATCCGTCAATATTCGGATGGTTGATGAGCGACTTGGCGAACCCCAGCCAATCGCCCGTGTTAGTCTTCAAAACGAATGTCGCGGGCAAGTACTTAACTGCCGCCTCTTCAAGAACCCCCCTCGGAACGCCGACAAGGTGTTTGATCAACGGTTGCACAATGGCCTCAGCGTCTGCCGGGTTAATCGAGAGGTTTTCCTGAATCAGTCTCATGGCCTCAGGCAGAGATAATTTATCTAAGACCTGATTTTTTAAAGAGGCGATCACGTCGTAAAGCGTAGCTATTGTCATCTCTGAAACCAGCCTCGGTCTACGGGCGGCCTCCTGCCTTTTCCTTTCGAGGGCGGCGGAAATGTCTTGTTGCACCACACGCGCTACTTCATAAACATCGGAAGTCCAGAGATCGTCTCGAAGCTGCGGCGGAATCTTACTTATGTCAACATCAGGATCTGCCTTATACATGATTACGCGCTTGCCAGCCCCCCAGAAGGCTCCGACCTCTGCCGCGCACCAGTCGGATTCAATAGACCTCGCAGTCGCCAGAAATATGCACACATCACACGACTGGATTGCCGCTTTAAGCTGATCTCTGAGCGACTCTCCGACCTGCATGCTCTTCGGGGTCCAGAACGGAATTTTTTGCCCTTCTAAAGCCATGCAAAGAAGACGGTGATGCGCATCATCTTTAAAGCTATAACTGATGTACACTGACATCGTTGCCTATCCCTTCAGTTAAGCTCTCACAGGCACTCGTTACAGTGCGCCGCCAGCCTCAAGGTGATTCAACAGACGTACTGCTTCAGAGCGATTTAAGTGGAGAATCTGCTAACAAGCTTCTTAATTTTCCGAGTTGCTCCTGGGTTGAAGAGGTCATCCACGATTCGGTCGCGGAAGCGGTCGCCTCCTTCATTTTCGCCTGAGAGTTTGCCTCGTCCCCAATGCCGAGGTAGGCTTCGGCCATTGTCGCCAGCACCCAGTATTTATTTTTCAAGTATTCCCTCTTGGCCTCTTCGCTCGCCCCTTCATCCGGGGCGTTGGATGCAAGCCACTGATCGCAGATCAAGAGGACCTTTTTGCGGATGCGCCGCGCCTGCACAAAGTCAGCGATGGCTTCTGCACGGTCGGCAGTGTGTGCAGCCCGGAGGTTGAGCATGAAGGCGAAGTTGATACCGTTGTAGTAGTCGTTGCGGAGGTAGAACCCGCGCTCGTAGCCGCGCACCGCCTCGTCAAGATCAGCGCTATCGTGGGCTAAATCCCAGAGGCGCTTGTGGACTGCCCCCCAGAGCCCGAGCGTCTCTGTGTCGTTGGAGGTCTTGGGGTCAAGAATCAAGAGCAGGTCTCGCGCATCCTCAAGCGCTTCGCGCGCGGACGGCTGCCTGCTCTTATACGTCACAAGCACGAGGCGTTGGATTATATAAGGGTCTTCGGGCCTTTGCGGTGCCTCTGCTTTCATCATCCCGCGAACTATCGAAAGGATATTTTTAGCCGCCACAAAGTTGCCCATCTTTTGCGCATCGTCCGCTTGCTGCATTAACACGCTATGGGTCGGGTTCGAGATGGGCGTGGCATCTCTATAGCCGGACTCTACTGCCGTTACTTTCTCGACCATCACGTTGAAGGTTGGAGGATTGAGTCCGGTCAGAGAGATATAAACGGGACTGTCCGCCTGACGAGGCCCGGACTCATGCAGCATCTTTACGATGGCTGCGGTGAGCACCTCACGAAACCGCATCACTTCTGTGAACTCTATGCCTTCGCCCAGATGCCTGTATCGCCAGACAGCAACCCGATTCAAGTCGAAGGGGAAAGCGCTGAATCCCTCCTCTGCGATGACGACCGTCGTGTATGGGCGCAGAGCGTGGCGCACGCCGAGTTCGTAGAGCACTGTTGCGTTAGAAGTAGAAAGATCGGCGACAACCAGCTCCGCGTTCAACAATTGCTCGTACATTGGGGTATCAATATTGCCGGAGTGTAAGATCTCGTCGGCACGCATACACCTCAGACCGGCCACCTCGACAGCGGGCTTAATGATGTTGTTGTAAGTCTTATCGAGGTCGAGCGTGCGGCCTGTCAGGAAATCGGTCTTCTTGCCGAACCCCATTATGACAAAGCAAGTCCCTTTCATATCATTCGATATTGCGGCAGGCATCAATGACCCTCCATTATTGTGTGCTACGGCGCAGTATTATCACCTCACCGGCAAAAGGATTTCAACAGCAATTGTTTCTTCGCACGGGGCAACACTTGGATGTTAAACGAAAGGAGTCCCGGCAGACTTATTCAAATAATACTCACCGTACATTCGCATCAAACGCGCCTGTCAGCACACGCCCTTCGCGCTTCACCTGAACCCACACGCGATAACGTCCCGGTTTCGGAAATGAATAAGGAAATGAAACCGCGCCTTGAGCATCGCTCGACGCGCTAGTGCTATTCATCACAACGTCGGGCGATTTCATATGCGCGGAGTGATCGGTCGGTTTCTTGTGCGCGGAGTGATCTGTCTCGGCAGATTCGTCGCCAACAATCATATCGTAATCTTCCGCAACAGGATCAGATTCATCCACATCAGGTCTTTTCCCGCTTATGCGGGCGGCGAATGCTTCTTGAGACGCCATCGAAATGGTTCCGACAGGGTGCACGTGAACGAACACAGAGCCATCGTCACGCACGATTACAGCGTGGCCGAGCATTCCCATGTAAGGCTCAAGCGTTGCGCGCGCACCATCGGGCGACCTAACAGAAAACCGCAGCGACTCTAAGCTCCCGGCCACAAGCGGCGCTTCACCATTTCGCTCCCAACTTATAGTTGAATTGTCCGCAAGCTGTCCGGCCTCGCCGCCGACGCGCCACGCGTCATCAGGATCAATCGCCACTGTCGAAGCGTTTTGTGATGCTTGACCTGTGCCGGGAATATCGGTTTCAGCCGTCAATGTTTCGCTCAATCCGTTCTCGTGAACAACGTCTGCAAAGACTCGATAGCGGCCTTCGGGGAGCGGGGGCAACGCCACGTCGAACGTTTCATCGTTTACGCGAACCGGGTGCAAGTGCGCGAAAGCGTCCATCGCCCCATCGCGCACTAAAAACAGATGCATCAGCTTTCCGTGATCAGGAATGAAATCGTTAGCTTTGCGATTAAGCCATTCGACATTATTTATCACAAGTCGCAGCACATGATCTGAATTCTCATCTCGCACCGCAGCAGTCATCGCAATCGGCTTATACATATACTCCAGATATCTGCTGTCAGTTGATCCCCACCACAGGTTGCCGAAAAAGGCAGCGACCACAACGAGCGCCGCCGTGATGAACATAATTCGCCGCGCGCGCTTTCGATGATCGGTTGTAACTTCTTTGTCGGGCGCAAGCACTGCTTCACGAGAGCAAGCGCCGATGACGGAAATAGCTCCCGCGAAAAGAAAGAGTCCGAGGCCAGCGAGAATAATGCCTAACTTGAAATCCAATGTCCGCCGTGCCGTCGCTATTGCTGGCACAGGCACTATCACCTCGCCCGAACCGGCAGCGCCTTCGACCGACACGCGCACGCTCGACGAGCCAAATTCCATCAGCCACAACTTGCCCGTGAACAATCGCGCATCAGTTGCTACATCGCACGGCTTCATCAGGGCGCGGCGCGCCTTCGCTGCCTGTACTGAAATAAATAGGCTGCACACCAACCCAGTTCACATCGTCCTGATCTACGCGGACGCTGATCTCTGCAATGCCGGGCACGACGTCAGGCGGACGCGCGCTCACAAGCACATTGTAAGGCCCGGCTTTGCCTTCGTAGAAAATCTCAGGGCTGCCGACATGCGCCGTAACCGCGCTGCCGCTGAATAAGAAAAACGAGATGGCGAGTGTCATCGCAAACCAACAGCAGATGCGATGCAAGTGATTATTCACCGCAGAGGCGCAGAGGACACAGAAGAAATGATGAAGTATGAACGATGAATGATGAACTGATAGAGAGATTCTTAATTCATCATTCCGCATTCCGCATTCATCGTTTCTTCTGTCCTTTGCGCCTCTGCGGTGAATCTTCTTTCCCATGTACTCTCATCGTCGCACACTCCTCATCCAGTTACCCCAGGCAAGCGCCAAACGCGATGACAATACTCCGAGCGGAATTGCGATTACCAGGCCGACGATGAGCGCAGTCGTACTACTGTCCCATTGATAAAAGAGATGGCGATAGTTATACCAGTTCGTGCCTACGTAATAACCGAACTCATCCGTAGCGAATACCCAGTTGCGCGAAAGCGGCGATTGCAGGAAATTTCCGAACGGCCAGTGCACCGCAAACAACACTGTAAAGAAAGCCACGCCCAGCAACGCTGACAAAAGCCAGTCGCGTTTTTCGCCCGCGCGACGCATCAATATATCTATGGCTATGGCCGGAAAGATCAGAAGGATTGGAAACTCCAGCGGTACAAGGTGCGTGATGTGCTGGCGAATCGGGCCGAGCTTAGGCTCTGCGGGAAACAGCGGCAGTATCCACAACAGCGCAAGCGACATCGCAAAATAGACGGCAGTCGTTGCCGTCGCAGGCCACCTGAGGCGCGAAGCGCGAGCGACAGGGATTATAAAAAGAGGAAGCACAAGACAGCCGACTTGATAGAAGACCGAACTGTGCATAAACCCGCGCTGCATGTAAGTCCACGTCATGACGGACGCGCTCTTGAGCAACATTCCAGCGGCATAAACGCACATCACGCGC
Source organism: Blastocatellia bacterium (assembly GCA_963726785.1). Taxonomy (GTDB): domain Bacteria; phylum Acidobacteriota; class Blastocatellia; order UBA7656; family UBA7656; genus DATEKX01. Next base: position 509,544 of record CAVSDJ010000009.1, on the reverse strand, counting down.
AGCCACAGGCGGCGTTTGATCGCAAGCTCATCGCCCGCATCAGCCGCTTGCTCGTTGCGGTTCTGCAATGCGAGCACTGTTATTATCGCGCCGATTTGTATGACGGCGATTCCGAGCGCCAGCACTACGTGAGGCGGGCTGAGAATCTCCGTGTCTAAACCGTAGGTGTTGTGCCACCAGTCATCGAACGGCGCGGAAGTAACCATAGCCAGCGCGCCCCAGATGCAGAAAAACGCGCCGAGCGGCCCCACAAATCCCCACAACCTGATGCCTGCGGCGCGCTGTTCGGCTGTGCCTCTGAACGTGGTCTTCAACACCACCCAGGCCGAGGCCAGCCCCGCGACTATGCCGCCGAGATAGATGGCCAGATGAGGCGGCGACCAGAACGAATCGCGGCCTATGCTCTGATGCCACGAGATGTCCCACTCGCCTCCAATGATGATGCTGGTCGAGCCGAACAATGCGGCGTAAACGAACCAGGGGATTGCGAGCGGTTGAGTCTTTGCGGATTGCCGAGCCGCGCTCATCGCGCTAATGGATGCGTCCATCGGAGTCTCCTTTGCTGGTAAGGAGTGATTCTATATTTTCACCTGAGATGCTGCAATGCCTCAATAAGAAGATAACGTCGCGAAGTCGGAAAGTAAACGATACGATTCGTTGACCTTGATTTCGGCTTCGTAGTAAATTTGTTCGCCGTCGAAAGTAATAAAGATTTTGCTGGTTTGATTCTATATTTTATTGGAGGCTCAAAGTTGATGAATTACGCCCGTTTTTTTGCTCTGAGTTTAGTAATGTTGATTTCTACCGTAGCAACAGCAGTGACGCCGCCCGCGCTTTATGAAGGCGCGGACGCCGCTAATGCTCAAGCTGGTTGCCCGACCGTCAGAACAAGTTGCCCGGATTCGGTGAAGGTGGGAGAGGAGCTTACCTTCACGGCGAATGTCAGCGGAGGGGATAACAACGTAACGCCGACTTATAACTGGTCAGTCTCGGCGGGAACGATCAGTTCGGGACAGGGAACGTCAGTGATCAAGGTCGAAACACAAGAGGCCGGAGGGATGACGATTACCGCGACAGTTGATGTCGGCGGATATAGCCGGGAATGTTCTACTTCTAATTCCTGCACGGCAAGCGTCCTCAAAAAAGCCTCGAAGGTTGCCGAATACGGCAAGGTCAAGCCTGCTGAAGAGAAAGCGACTCTCGATAAGTTCGCCGCTGAACTGGAAGCAGACCCGTATGCGCAAGGCTACATCATCTCTTACGAGACGCCCAAAGGCCCTAAGATGCAAGCCTTCAAGGCTGCCGACAATGCCATGCAATACCTTATCAAGCAGCGCAAGATTGGTGCGGGCAGGCTTCTGCCCGCAGACGGCGGATACCGCGAACAGGTTGCGATTGAACTCTGGCTCGTACCGTCAGGCGCAGACATGCCGCTAGCAACTCCGACGATTGACCCAAGCAAGGTGAAACCGACAAAGGAGAAGCCTGCGCCGCCAGCCAAGCCGAAAACATCGAAGAAGAAGTCGTAGGATTATTATATTGTTCTTAGCTCATTGCTGAGATGCCGGATGAAAATGGGCAGCCTTCAAGCTGCCCGTTTTTCATTTATATCAAATTTGCCTGCGCGGTTTAAGCGTGTGTAGTATCAATGCCGGGTGAGAGCATGGGGGAAAGTCCAATCCAAAAAAAAGATTGGTCGCTGACAGAAAGCGCATTGCGCCAGTTTCTCGACTGGCTCGATGAAGGCGCGGATTCAGGCGGAGAGAAATACCTTGAGATGCGTCGCAGGCTCGTCTCTTACTTTGATCGCAAGAACTGTCTTTCGCCGGATGACCTGGCCGATGAAACGCTCAACCGAGTCGCGCGAAGACTGGAAGAAGAAGGCGCGATCACAGACACGCCGCCCACTCGTTATTGCTACATCGTCGCCAAATTCGTCTTTCTCGAATACCTGCGCCGGAGCGAACACAGCCAGGAAAACTTTGATGAATTGTCCGGCGCAGGTCACACGGCTTCTAATCTCTCAGCGCTTTTTGAACCGGATGATACACGCGAGAATAAAGAAAAACTGCTCGATTGCCTTGAGCATTGCTTAGAAAACATCGGGCCGGACAGTCGGGAACTTATCTTCCAATACTATCGAGGAGAACAAAAGGAAAAGATCGAGAATCGCCGGGCGCTAGCCGCACGACTTGGCCTTTCGATGAACGCGTTGAGCATCCGGGCCTGTCGCATCCGCGACAAGCTCGAAGCTTGCGTCAACAAGCGATTCGTCGAAAAGTGAAATACTTTCCGAATCTCGCCTTATCAGAAGGGGTGATGATGTCTTCCAATAAAAAAATATATAACGATCAGTTCCTCACAGCGTATCTTCTCGGCTCGTTATCCGAAGAGGAGACCGAACCTCTGGACGAGTTGAGCATCACCGACGATGAATTCGCAGGGCGTTTGCAAGTGGTCGAAAATGACCTTGTGGATGCTTACGTCAGGGGCGAGCTTTCAGGCCGCGTGCTGGAACAGTTCAAATCATTTTATCTTTTGTCGCCGAAAAGACGCGAAAAAGTGAGACTGGCCGAAACTTTTCTTGCTTTCGACCAGAGGGCCGCGACCGCACAGGTGAAAGACACGCAGACCGCCCTCTTGCGGAACTCTGAATCAAATAAAGAAAGTCCGAAAGGGTCGAGCGTGCGGCGTTTCTTTGCTGTCCCGCGTCCGGCGCTGCAATGGGGGCTTTCCGTCGCAGCGTTATTAATATTACTTGCGGGCGGTTATCTGCTGGTTGACAATATGCGACTGCGAAATCAAATGAATCAAGCGCAGGCGCAAGCGCGAGAGCTTAAACAACGCGAGCAGGAATTACAAGATCAGCTTTCACGGCAGCGTTCAGCCGATGCCGAAACAGCGAAAGAGTTGGAGCGCGTGCGCGAGCAACTGGCGCAGGTCGAAGAGCAACTGGCTGCCAATCAGCAAAACGCAAAAGCGGAGCCGCCATCTCGCGTGGACAACATCGCTTCTTTCGATCTGTTGCCGCAGACAAGAGGCATCGGCCAGATTGCCTCCATTACCGTACCGCAAGGGACAAATTACATAGCGTTTCGACTGAAACTGGAATCAAACGATTTTCCTGAATACGAAGTGGCGTTGAAGAATCCCGCAACTAATCAAATCATGTGGCGAAGCGGCAAGCTTAAAGTCAGACCTGAAGGTAAGCTCTCGATAAGCCTGCCCGCCAGTTTATTAAAGCCGCAGAATTACATTCTGGAAGTAACGGGCAAGGCTCAAGGCGGCGCTGCTGAATTCATTAGCAGCTATCCTTTCAGAGTTGTGATAAACTAGCTTCATTCCTCACCTAGCCAAACTGAGAACCGCATCAGGGAGGTAACGCGGTGGCGCGACATAAATCTTCCGGACTAACTATCAACCGTATTATTCAAAGAGCATTGATTATCATGTTTGCGATAGCCTCTGCTCTTTCGTCCGCAAACGTACTGCTTGCAGCGCGCACCGAACAGGAACTCGAACAGGGCAAACCCATCGAGCGCGAGCTTGCAGGCGGTCAGCAACACAGCTATCAGATCACGCTGGCCGAGGGGCAATACGCGAGCGTCGTTGTCGAACAGCGCGGCATTGATGTTGCCGTCGCACTTCAAACAACGAAAGGCAAGCTCGTCGCGAGTTTCGACAGCGAATACAGAAGTCAGGGCGAAGAGAAAATCGAGATGGTTGCCGAAGCTTTAAGCTATCGGTTGATCGTCAAAGCAACTTCGAAAAGCGCCCCGACCGGATATTACAAGATTCGCGTCGCAGAGGTTCGCGCCGCCACTGACAATGATCGTATGATGCACGAAGCGCGCAAACTCAGTGCCGATAGCATTCGGGCTTTTTCCGAAGGCAAGTATGAAGAGACTCGTCAACTCGCCGAACGAGCTTTAGCCATCAGTGAAAAAATTTTGGGAAAGGAACACCCTTTCGTCGCAGACTTGTTAAGCGACTTCGCCAACAACTATTACGACGACAAACAGGAGTTCCCAAAAGCCATATCGCTTTTAGAACGCGCTTTAGCCATCAGCGAAAAAGCATTAGGCGAAGAGCATCCCCAGACGGCTGGCATCAGCAGGATGCTTGCATACGTTTACTTTGAAACAAACGAAGTGGCCAAAGCAGAACGACTGGCCCAACGCGCCGTTGAAATCAGTCAGAAAACGCTTGGGCTGGAACATCGTTTGACGGCTCTATGCCTGCACACTCTGTCACAGGTTACGAGGGACTCTGAAAAGGTTGAACAGTTGCTGCAACAGGCGCTGATGCTCAGTGAAAAAATTCTGGGCGAAGACCATGTTAACACAGCGGTTATCCTTAACGACTTGGGAGTCCTTTACACTGAGAAAGGAGATTATCAGCAAGCCGGGCAGTTTCTGCTGCGCTCGCAGGTGATCTATGAAAAGATTTACGGGCCTTGGAATGTGGGCCAGGTAATAAGCTTATTCAACCTGGGCAGGCTCGCCCGCGAAAGAAAAGACTACGCGAAGGCGGAAGAGTACTACGCAAAGTCAGTAGCAATCCTTGAAAAAGCTTTCGGGCCTGAGAACCCACGACTTGCAATGATTCTAAATAACATCGCCAACATTTATCGCGCCAAAGGCGAGTACGCAAAATCTCTGGACGCACACCTTCGAGTGCTGCGAGTCGCGGAGGCGACCAGAGGGCCATACCATCCCTTAACTTTGCTCTCTCTTGGCAACATCGCCAAAACATATGCGGCGCAGGGCAACATTGCCGAGGCCATCAAATTTCAATCGCGTGTTGATGCGGTCATCGAGCGCAACATCGAGATGAACCTCGCCATCGGGTCTGAACGGCAAAAACTGTCCTACCTGAATGCAACCGCCGAGAGGACTGATCGAACCATCTCTCTTAACAGTGACCTCGCGCCGAATGACGGAGCCGCAAGCGCGCTTGCAGCCCTCGTTTTGTTACAGCGCAAGGGGCGTGTGCTCGACGCGATGTCGGAAAGTTTTCTGTCGCTCAGGCAACGGTCAACCCCCGAAGAGCAAGCCTTGCTCAAACAGTATAATGATTCTACAGCGCAACTGGCTCGTCTCGTACTCGATGGGCCGCAGAAGCTCTCTTTTGAAGAGCATCAGAAAAAAGTCAGCCAGTTGGAAGAAGTAAAAGAACGGCTCGAAGCCGAAATCAGCCGCCGCAGCGCAGAATTTCGCGCCGTGTCGCAACCCGTCACGCTCGCAGCCGTCCAGGCCGCTATCCCTGAGGGCGCTGCGCTGATCGAGTTCGCCGTCTATCGCCCGTTCGATCCAAAAGCGGAAAGTAACAACGAAGCCTATAAAGAACCCCGCTACATCGTCTACGTCATTCGTCAGAAAGGAGAAGTTCGATGGCATGATCTCGGCGACGCGGGGGCGATTGACCAGAGGATAAGCGCGCTGCGTCAGGCGCTGCGCGACCCGCTCAGGCGCGACGTGCGAGAGCGGTCTCGCGCTGTTGATGAAAAGGTGATGCAACCTGTTCGCGCGCTGATCGGAGACACAAATCAATTATTGATTTCACCCGACGGCGCGCTCAACCTGATTCCATTTGAAGCGTTGGTTGATGAGCATGAGCGATACTTGATCCAACGTTATTCTTTTACGTACCTGACCGGTGGCCGCGACCTGCTGCGTTTGCAAGTGGCGAGAAAAGCGCAGAACCCATCACTCGTCATAGCCGATCCGTTATTTGGCGAACCGGATTTGCCGCAACCTGCAATAGCTGGCTACGTGAACGTGCACTCCCGCGCCAAAAACCGCGATAGCATTACAAGCACAACCGACCTGTCGAATGTTTATTTTGCGCCGCTCGTCGGCACTGCTCAGGAAGCGCGAACAATCAAATCGCTGTTTCCTGAAATCAACATTTTGTTGGGACAGCAAGCAACCGAATCTTCACTCAAACAAAATCCGGCCCCGCGCATTTTGCACATCGCCACACACGGATTCTTTTTGACGGACGAGTTATCTTCGGCCAACACGCGCGGCACACGAGCCATCAGCGCAAAAGCAAAGGTAGCGAATCCATTGCTGCGATCAGGGCTCGCGCTTGCAGGCGCGAACCTGCACAAGAGCAGCGATGACGATGGCATATTGACGGCCCTCGAAGCATCGGGGCTGAATCTGTGGGGAACTAAACTGGTCACGCTTTCGGCTTGCGACACAGGTATCGGCGAAGTCAAAAACGGCGAAGGCCTTTACGGCCTTCGCCGCGCCTTCATGTTGGCCGGTACTGAATCGCTTGTTATGAGCCTGTGGCCCATAAGCGATTACGTTACGCGCGAGATGATGACTGCTTATTACACGGGCTTGAGGCAGGGGCAGGGGCGCGGCGAAGCTCTCAGGCAAGTGCAGCTCTCTATGTTGAAGCGCAAGCAGCGCGAGCATCCTTTTTATTGGGCCAGTTTCATTCAATCCGGCGAGTGGGCTAACCTCGATGGCAAACGCTGACGATAATTAATCGAAGCGTGTGCATAAATCTCAGCGCAGTTAGTTCTGCTGCCGCGTAGCGGCTTAGTGAATTTAGCCGTGTCTTTTAAGGCACGGTAAGCAGACAGCCTGTGTAATTTGCGTCGCGTGAGCGACGGTTGCAACACGCGGTTAAATTCAATCGTCGCTCACGCGACGAGGCGGGCTATATTGGAGTCTTCCCGGCCTTGAAAGACCGGGCTAAATTCAATAGCCGCTACGCGGCCAATTTTGCACACACTTCAATTAATCCAAATCAAATCCGCCAACAATATCATCCTCGATCAAATATTTTCGACTGATCGCTGAAATATTTTCCCCGATCTGTCTTATCAAAGTGAAGTGGTGGACTAGAGATCAAACCGAACCTCACGCGTGCTCGGTCAGTCATGTCAACTCGTGCTTTGCCTCACCACTTGATGTGACTCCGGTAATCATTGAGCGCAAACGAATGATTATCGCGGGCAAATCAAATTCTTTACATTAACGCTAACCACTTATGGAGGAAATTACAGATGAGAAAGTTTTTATGCCTGGTAGTTTTGATGGCTGTGCCCTTTAGCTCGGCCTCTGCTCAATCAACCAAACTCGATAAAAATAAAAAGGACAAAACCCTTGCCAGCGACACATCTCAAACCGCTGCTTCTAGCGTCGGCGGCAGCGGCTCTATCGGTCGCATTTCGAAATGGGTTAATCTCAATTTACTTGGCGATTCAAACATCTTTGAAGACAAGTTCGGCAAAGTCGGCATAGGAACCACGACTCCCACTTCGCAGCTTACCGTGCAAGGGATGATTGAAATCACAATCGGCGGTTTGAAATTTCCAGACGGCACATTGCAGACGACTTCGGCAGCAAACGCGTTATTGACAGTGACGCACGACGCGACGCTTGCGGGCGACGGCACAGCCGTATCGCCTCTGCGCGTAGCCGTCCCGCTCATATTAACCGGCTCTGTGGATAATGGGAATGGCGTCGTCACGGTTACAAATACTGCCGACGGAGGCCCCGGCACATTCACCGTGGGCGGCACTGCCAGTGACACCATAGGCGGAGGCTCAGGTCTGTTGTCACTTGGCGGCACTGGCGGCAACACTACTCCCGGTGGCGTTGGCCTTGTTGGCTTCGGTGGTTCGGCCTCCAATAGCTCAGGCGGCACTGGCGGAACTTTGATTGGCGGCGTCAGCACAGGCGGCAACGGCGGCGACGGCGCATTTACCGTAGGCGCGCTGGGCGTCGGCACGGGTAAAAAAGGCGGCAGAGGAATCGTGGCTATTCCGGGCGGCGGCGCGGGTGGCGCTACTGCTGGACTGGCAGGCGAGTTCCTGGGTGATGTCGAAGTGTCGGGCAACCTGGCGAAAGGTGGCGGCTCGTTCAAGATTGATCATCCGCTCGATCCTGAGAACAAATACCTTTATCACTCCTTTGTTGAATCGCCCGATATGATGAACATCTATAATGGCAACATCACGACGGACGCGAACGGCGATGCTGTCGTCACACTGCCTGACTGGTTCCAGGCATTGAACAAAGACTTCCGCTATCAGCTTACAGTCGTCGGCACATTCGCACAGGTAATCGTCGCGGAGAAGTTGAAGAGCAATCGCTTCACAATCAAGACCAGCGCGCCGGGTGTCGAAGTTTCATGGCAGGTGACAGGCATTCGCAAGGACGCTTATGCAAACAAGCATCGCATCCCTGTAGAAGAGATGAAGCCTGAACAAGAGCGCGGTTACTATCTGCACCCTGACGCTTTCAATAAGCCTGACGAGCGCGGCATCGAGTGGGCGCGTCACGGCGAAACGATGCGGCAGGTAAAAGAGACACAAGAGAAAGCGCAAAGATCGAAGCAGAATTGATCTTGCGGCTAACAGACCGTTGAACTTGACTCGGCAATGAAAAATCGTTGCCGAGTCTTTTCAATGGCAAGTGCTGATTTCAGTTTAGGCTTGCCTGCGCCATATATCGGTTTCACTAATAAATCGGGCACCGCTTCGTTACAAAGCCTGCCAGGCACGCTCAGTTGTTCCATAACGAATAAAAGCACGAAGCTATGTCCGTAACGCGCCCGGTAAAACCCTGACTTGCGCGAATGTTCAAAGGGGGCGGCTATCGTTTCTTTCAAACGATAGCCGCCCCCTTCCCTCCTTATAATTCGAGATAACGAGAATAACCTTTAATTGACAGTTGTAATTCATTTTAGATAACATTCGTGCTCCTGCGCCCTGATAGAGTTGATTGTACTACCGCATTTCCGTGGCCCTGATATTCGCAGACGCGCAGGCCCCATCAGCTTGCTGGTTGAAGATTTAGTTTTTAACAAAAGGATAATAAATAATGCTCACACGAAAGACTTTGTTATTCTCAATAGCGCTATTCGCCCTTCTGGTTCCTCAGACATTCGCTCAGTCAGATGAACGCGATATGCAAAAAGAAGAGATAATCTGGCAGCAACTTAAAACTGTAGCTCCAGCGACCGTAGAAACATTTAAAGCGGCTACGGTAGCATTGGACAAAGCAGATTATCAGGAGTCCGCACGGTTGTATCAACAGGTATTGAAGAAAGCGCCGGACTTTGACCCCGCTCTGCGTCGGCGCGGAATGTCACTTGTCAGTATTGGTCAGGTTAAAGAAGGACTGGCATTGCTTGAGGCGGCAGTCAAAAAAAATAGCTCGCCCGAAAACCTTATAAGCCTTGCTCAAAATCTGGCATATCCCGGCGAAGGCAAGGAAGGCGCTCCGCAAGATAAAACCCGCGCACTAACTCTGGCAAAACAGGCTAATGATGCTTATAAAGATGACGACCCCAGCTATCCATTTCTGGTAGCTCAACTAAGCCTCGAATTGGATAATGAGCAGGATTTTCGCTCTGTAATGAAGACCATCTCTACCAAGTATCCGAACCTCATGGCTACGCACTACTTCAGCGCGATTCTCGCCACAATAGATGAAGACTGGATCAAGGCCGAAGATGAGATTAAGAAGGCTCAAAGCCTCGGCTTGCCCGCAGAGTTTGTCGATAAATTTCTTGCTTCGGGCATACACTCCAGAGCCACTGTCTGGCGTTATGCTTATTATGCGCTATACCTAGTTGCCGCCTGGGTCGCGGGGTTGATAGTGCTTTTCGGGCTGGGGAAATTAATATCGAACATCACTCTGCGCTCGTTAGAGCAAGCTGATCCCAATAATATGACTGTAGGTCAGGATCACTCGCTGCGGAAGTTTTACAAACTTCTAATTAACGTCGCGGGGTTTTATTATTACATTTCCATTCCCGTGATCATCTTTTTAGTGCTCGCCACTGCGGCAGGCATAACATATGGCTTCTGGATGGCTGGCAGCATTCCAATCAAACTTGTGGTGCTGCTCGTGATAGGCGCTCTTATAACAGTCTTTCAGATGATTCGTTCTCTCTTCATTCGAGTCGAGCAGGAAGACCCGGGGCGCAGCTTAAACGAAGACGAAGCGCCCGGATTATGGGCGCTGGTGCGCGAAGTCGCTCAAGCAGTCGGCACACGCCCCGTAGATGAGATTCGCGTTATGCCCGGCACAGACCTGGCTGTATACGAGAAAGGAAATTTCACAGAGCGCATGCAGGACCGCGCCAAACGAATATTGATAATGGGAGTCGGCATATTGAACGACTTCAAACAAGATTCTTTTCGCGCGGTCTTAGCGCACGAGTACGGACACTTCTCGCACAGAGATACGGCGGGAGGCGATGTGGCACTGAGGGTCAATTCCGACATGATGAAGTTTGCTTACGCGATGATCGAAAGCGGTCAGAACGTGGTGTGGAATATAGCTTTTCAATTTCTGCGCATATATCACTTCATCTTTCGCCGCATCAGTCATGGAGCGACGCGGCTTCAGGAGGTGCTTGCAGACCGCGTTGCAGCGCGCATATACGGCGCAAGCGCATTTGAACAAGGGCTCAGGCATGTTATTCGCCGACAGGTCGAGTTTGACGATATTGCTTATCAGGAAGTGACAGATGCGTTAAAAACTCGTCGGGCTGTGCGAAATCTTTATGAGATTACGGCAAACAAAGAAAACAATATAGAGGAAAAGATAAATCAGGCGATCAATCGCCAGTCCTCTGAAGACGATACTCACCCAAGCCCTGTAGATCGGTTCCGATTCGCGAGCCGGGTTGTATCAACCAATCAATCGTCTAGTTCAGATTTGGTCTGGGACCTTTTTACAAACAAAGAAGCGCTTGCAAGCGAGATGAGCGCGTTAGTCGAAAAGCAGGCGAAAGCGGCGGCTTACTGATATATTGAATTACACTGAAATGGGTGAATAGATGAAACAGACATTATTGATCGTTCTCTTACTGCTCGCGAATTTTTCTACCTCCTTCGGGCAAGCTTCGATGAAAACATCGCTTGAGAGACTCGGCTACCCGCCGGATACAAAACTACTGATTATCCATGCCGATGATTTAGGCATGGCGCATTCAGTAAACGCCGCGTCTATGAAAGCTTTCGACAGCGGAGCGATCAATTCAGGCAGCATTATGGTTCCCTGCCCCTGGTTTGCGGAGATTGCGGCTTATGCCCGAAGTCACCCTGAAGCCGATTTAGGATTGCACCTGACCTTAACAAGCGAGTGGAAGTTTTATCGCTGGGGGCCTGTGCTGTCGAAAGACCTCGTGAAGACGTTGTTTAATCAAGATAACTATCTGTACCCGACGGAGGTCGAAGCCGCATCGCATGTTGATGCGCGCGAGGTCGAGGCGGAAATACGCGCGCAGATCGAGCGGGCAAAAGCATTCGGCATTCAGCCGACACACCTTGATTCGCATATGGGCACGCTATATCAGAACAAGACTCTTTTTGAAGTATTGCTGAGAGTGGCGCGCGATAATAAGTTGCCCGCGATGATCTGCAAAGAGTGGTTTGCCAGTGCTCCATACCTGCCATCTTTATTGGGCCCGGATGATGTCGTAATAGACAGGATCATAACCGCAATCCCAAGCGTGAAGGCTGAGAAATGGGGCGATTTTTATGCTGACGCGATCAAGAATCTACAACCCGGCATCACTGAATTCATAATACACGTTGCTTACGACGACGAAGAGATGAGAGCGGCAACGATTGACCACCCGGATTGGGGGGCGGCATGGAGACAGCGAGACTTTGACTTTTTCACAAGCGAGCGGTCTCGCCAGTTGCTGAAAGAAAACAACGTCAAACTGATCACCTGGCGGGAAATAGGCAAATTAATGGCAAAACCTCAGAAATGAATTGTATTCACCGCAGAGGCGCAGAGGACGCTGAGATTTCGCAGAGAGTTCTATATTTGCTTATCCTCTGCGCCTCCTCCGCGTCCTCTGCGCCTCTGCGGTGAATCTCCCTCTTATACTCATTACAAAAACACCACCGCAACATTACATCTTCTTTATGACTCCGGTCGGGCGCTCGGACTATACTCCGGTTCGATGAAAACACTACAACATACAGGCGCATTCGTTATTCAGTTTCAACCGGAAACGGCAATAGAGACTGGTTCGTTCGAGGGTCGCGTTGAACATGTTGCCTCATCAAAGGCCACGTACTTTCGCTCGCTAGAGGAGTTTCTGGCATTTGTAGCTCGCGTGCTCACACAGGTTCGCACCGAGCAGCATGAGCTTTCCTAAACAATCGTCCGCAGCGGAGGACTATCATGCTGAACGGGCTAGAGGTGAGCAATAACCAGATCGCTACTGCCTGGTGGTTTACGGCCATCTGGTGGTTTATCGTAATCATTGGAGTTCTGGCGGGCTGGGCGATCATCACTTTCGAGCGTTACCGTGCCGGGCGGCTAAAGGAACTCAACGCCGCATTGTCCGAATCCGAAGAACTGACCGAACAATTAACAATCCAGCAGATAGAGCTTGGACGGGCCACGCGCGTTCTGGCCATGGACTACGCAGTGACCCGCGCGCTGGTCGAATCGGCCACCACTGTTGAAGCCGCGCTGGCAATCCTTCAAACCATCTGTGTCACTACGGGATGGGATTGGGGAGCTATCTGGGAGATTGATCCTCAATCCAACATCGCGCGCTGCATCGGCGTATGGCAGAAGCCAATTACCGACGCTACAGAATTTGAAGCCCTCGGTCGGGGCCATAACTTCTCACACGGCACAGGACTGCCGGGTCGCGTCCTTGCCAGCAGCCAGCCTCAATGGATTACAGACCTGGTTGAATCCGGCATCCTCTCACGCTTGACGACCACTGCAAACGAAAATCTGCGCGGTGGATTCGGGTTTCCGATTCTGGCCGGGAACGCCTGTATCGGCATCCTTGAGTTTTACAGCTATGATATTCGCCACCCTGAGCAAGAGATGATTCAGATCATGTCATCTATCGGCAGTCATATAGGACAGCTAATTCAGCGCAAGCGCGCGGAGGACGCCTTGAACAGGAGCAAAGAGGAACGCCTTCTCGAACTTCAACGAGTGCGCCGTCGCATCGCGACCGATCTACATGATGATGTCTGCTCCAGCCTGACGAAGATTGCTCTACTGAGCGAAGCCGCGCGGCAGAACGTAGCCGTGCTGAATAAAGACGCTTCCGAGCGTCTCGTCGCCGTTACTGACATCTCTAACGAACTGATGGAATCAATGAGCGACATCGTCTGGGCGATCAATCCGCACAAGGACAATCTCAGTGACCTAGCGCAACGGATGCGACGATTTGCCAGCGATATTTTTACGGCATGCCAGATAGCCTTTCGCTTCCGCGCTCCGCTCTTGGAACGCGACATACAGCTAGGCGCAAACGTCCGGCGCGAAGTCTTCCTGATCTTCAAAGAGAGCGTCAACAACGTGGTGAAACATTCCGAATCGAGCGAGGTGATTCTAGACCTGGTGATAGAAGGCGACTGGCTCGCCTTAGACATCAGCGACAACGGCAAAGGGTTCAACCCTGCGCTGGTCAAAGCCGACACAGGATACCTCACATCGCAATCAAGGGGCGGCAACGGACTGGCAAGTATGCGAAGACGCGCGCGCGAACTCGGCGGCCAGTTCGACATCAAAACAAACATCGGCCAGGGAACCACTATGTCGCTAAGATTGCCAATCAGCCGCCAGTTGAGCGTAGGCGAATAGATTGCCTATCCATGCGGGTGGTGACAACCCCTCCAATTTATAATAAGTTATACACGTCAATAACGAGTCACAGGAGCGGTATAACACCATCCTATTGAGAGGAGTATACATTTTGGAGAGTTCAACTCAGTCAGTTATTAAGGCGGCGATAGTAGAAGATCAGCGCGAGATACGCGAGGCGCTTACGGCGCTGATCAACGGCACTCCGGGATACAAATGCGCTGGAAGCTTCCGCTCGATGGAAGAGGCGCTTGAAAAGGTACGGTACGAGATGCCCGATGTTATGCTGTGCGACATCGGGTTGCCGGGCATGAGCGGCATCGAAGGCATCAGAATATTGAAGGAGAGCCATCCCGGCTTACTGCTGTTGATGCTAACGGTCTACGACGACGACGAGCGCATATTCGATGCGCTGTGCGCGGGAGCCTGCGGCTATCTCTTGAAGAGAACGCCGCCCGTGCGACTGCTCGAAAGTTTGAGGGAAGCAGTGACGGGCGGCGCGCCGATGTCGCCGGAGGTCGCGCACCGTGTAATAACATTGTTTCGAGAGATCAGGCCGCCAGACCGTTGCGATTATGAATTGACGCCGCACGAGACAAGGCTATTGAAGCTGTTGGTCGAAGGCCATAACTACACCACAGCGGCTGCCGAGCTGGGAGTGAGCTACAACACCATCAAGTTTCACATGCGCCACATATACGAGAAGTTGCAAGTTCACTCGAAATCCGAAGCGGTATCAAAGGCGCTTCAGAATCGGCTTGTAGATTGATCGAGTCTGCAAATGACAGAGCGCCTGACCAGTGAAATGCCGCTACGCTTCGCCGCGCCTGATGACTACGCGCGAGTCGTCGCGGCATTACGCGAGGCGGACTTCAGCGAAGAGACGATCTGCCGCACGCTAAAACTCGGTGATATGTCAGACCTTGCCCGAATGCGGCAGGCGCTTTCCAACATAAAGGCGACCAGATTCATTTACGGAGCGTTGGCCGCGCGGCGGCGGATGCCCGAAGAACAAGGCGAGCCTTTCACGATGAGAGTGAAAATGAATGATGACACCGCCGGGGCAGACTTTGAAGAAGCCCTGCGAACTCATTTATGGCCTGCGCCGAATTGAATATAGAAGCAGTTCACCGCAGAGGCGCAGAGGACGCGGAGGGGGCGCAGAGGTTATGCAAATAAAAATCTCTGCGTAATCTCTGTGTCCTCTGCGCCTCTGCGGTGAATAGGCTTCTTGTTCAGAGAACTGAATAGCCCTTCTACCTCCTGCTCGTTAGTCACAATACGAACACTCCTACATTGCCACCCGTGTGGGTGGTGACCGCCAACCCTCAATTAGATTATTCATTAACCGTGGTCATGAAATTGAGAATGCGACAGGCCACAAAAGGAGAGGATTAATTGAACAAACAATATAACCAAATAATTCATCCTGCTTCTTATTACCGGCAGGTTTTCGCAATCAACAGTCAGGGGCATAACTCGCAAGCCGTCTCTGAGGACGATAAGGTCACTCTGCGACTTTCGCCCGTTCGCTCGGCGGAAAATCAATCGACCGATAGCCAAGACCTAGTCCGCACACTTTACGGCCCGCCTCCGCGCATTGAGGGCTTCAACGTTATTCAATCGCGGAGGGGCAACGCGGATGGGTCTGTCAATGAAATCAATCTCGATAATCTGGGCGCAGCCGATCAAATACTGATCGAGACAGCGCACAGCGTTTACAGCTTTACCGTCACAGACCCGGCCTTGCCAGCAGGAAAATTAATAGGCGGTATATTAGGCAATCGGCAAGTTAAGGCTTCCTTAGTGCCATCACAGTTACGCAGTAGCAACTCAAGATTTGATCGCAGGAGCCTGAGAATAGGCTCAAAGCTGATGTTTCTGATCGAGCACGGAAACAACCTTCGCAGGCTGACTACCTCGACCGTTACAAAGCTTCTTTACAGGAAAGAAGTCAGGACGCGCGGCCTTCCTGCAAACACGCGGGGAGTGAAGATGGAGCATCTTTCAAATGATAAGTCAGACATATGAATTTGATATGCAAGGAGCAAATAAAATCATGATTACCCGGCAGTCCGAATTTGTGCGAATAACCGAATCGCGCTCAAAGCGTCTTATGACAAGTCTTCGCGCGCTTCTCGCCCTTCTGGTTTTGGCGTCAATGATTCTCGCATCGCCAATGCTCGGCCTGGCTCAGAAGAGCAAACGCGTCACCCCGAACACAAGCAGCAAGGATCAGGCACGAGCGCAGAATCAGCCAGCCGCGCGAAACATCAATTTATCTGAGGTAAACAGCGGCGTCGCGCCTGACGGACAAGGCAAGCTTTGGGCAGTAGTGATCGGCGTATCGAATTACAAAAACTTGCGGGCCGAAGAGCAACTCCGATTTGCGCACCGTGACGCCGAAGAGATGGCCGCCTTTCTTCGCAGCCCCAACGGCGGCGGATTTCCATCAACTCAAATCAAAGTCCTGCTGAACGAAGAGGCGACGATTGCCTCTGTGCGTACGGCTCTTGGAACATGGCTGCCTCGCTCGGCTGAACCCAATGATGTCGTTTATATATTCTTCGCAGGTCACGGCGTAGTCGAGCAAAGGAGCGACGGCTACCTGCTGGCAACTGACTCTGACCCGCAGAACCTCTACGCCACTGCTTTACCCATAGCAGAACTCGACCGCATAGTCTCTGAGCGGCTGCGCTCGCGTGTTGCCGTCGTGATTGCCGACGCCTGCCATTCAGGCAAAATCGGAATGGCATCGCGCGGGGTGGAAGAACAGATACTGATCAACCGTTATCTGGATGAAGTCGGCAAGAGCGGCGCAGGCCGTTTCCGCTTGCTCGCGTCGCGCGCAGACGAGCGCAGTTACGAAGACCCGCGATGGGGAGGCGGTCACGGCGTATTCACACATTACCTGTTAGAAGGACTCAAAGGCGAAGCCGACCGCGACCGCGATAAAGTTGTCCGCGCGGGCGAGTTGCTTGATTATCTTTCGCAAATAGTCCCCGAACAAACAAGCGCCCTGCAGCATCCGCGCGCCGCAGGCAATATAGACGCGCGCTTGCCGCTTGCCATCGCTCCCGGTAAAGCCGCGCCTGACACGGCTGTTGCTTCCGCGACTCAACCGGTCACGCTCGAAGTGCGCGGAGTTGCAGGCAGCGAAGTCTATATCAATAGCGCGTATCGCGGGCGCATAAGGCCCGAAGGCGTTCTGGTGCTTGAAGGTCTGAGCAGCGGAAATCAGGAATTGTCCGTTGATATGCCCGGCGCTGAAACGCTCAAGCAGACCGTTTCACTTACGGCGGCGAGAACAGTCCTCAACTTGAGCGCGGCGACTCCGCCACGCGCTGAGGTTAAGAGTTCCCCGCTCGTCGGTCAAATCAAAGAAGCTATTGCTCAAGGCAACGTGCTCGATCAGGGCGGCGCGTGGGCGCTCTATCAGCAGCTCACACGCACGACGCCCGACGATCCGCAGCGCACAAGCATAGAGATCTCCATGATTGACGAGCTTGATGAGATCGGCCAACAGTCCGTCAATAACTATGTTCAAACATCAGCCGCTCCGTTTAATCCCAAGCAGCTTCGTCAGGCGAGCGACGCTTATACAAACCTGAAGACGCTGAAGCCGGGCGACCCACAGGTCGAGGCAAAAAGCCTCTTTGCAGCGGCGCGAGTGATGCTTGCGGAAGGCAAAGCGAAGGACGCAGTCGCGCTGTTGGAAAAATCTATGGCGCTCGACCCCAAAACGGCTTGTTCATGGAACGCGCTTGGAGTTGCTTACGAAAGGACGAACAGTATTGAAAAGGCAATTAACTTCTATAAGCGCGCAACTCAGCTTGCGCCCGGCTGGTCGCTCCCGCATCACAGGCTGGGGCTGCAATACTACGCGCGAGGCAAAGGCAAAGAAGCTCAACGCGAGTTCAAAGCTGCCAAGGACCTCGACCCGGCATTCCTGCATGCGCGATGGTGGATGGCTCATTCTTACTTTGAGCAAGATCGCTACGCAGAAGCTGAACGCGAAGCAAAGGAATTGATTGCGCTGGCTCCCAACTACGGCCCGGCTTATGTTGAGCTTGGTCACATCTATCAAGCCAGCCGCCGTTACGAAGACGCTACGGAAACTTTTAACAAGTATCTACAGCTTTCGGCCAACCCGGCTGCATACAATCCGGCAGCAAACCTTGCCAACCAGCAGACTCAAGAACAGACTCCGCAAACTAAGCGTCGCTGAACTAGTAGTCAGGAGATCAGTCATGGCATTTAGAGATTTGAGTATTGACCTCCAAGTGAGCAGGCCCGATAAGCACGGGACTACTTTCATTTACAAGCTTCCGATTGCTGTCGGTAACAACGCGCCTAGCAAGCGGGATGATGTGATGCTAGTTCAGTTCCTCATCAAGCGCGTATTTGAGAATCTGACCCGGAGCAGGCGGCCTCCCGCGTCCCTGAAACCCCTCGTCGTAGACGGCTTCTGCGGCCCGGTTACAGCCCCTGCAGGGAATAGCTTTTGCTTATATATCTAAGAGGCACGTGGGTAGTATTTTTGAGTATAAGGGAGGCGGCTAGAATCATACATGAGAGAAAAATGCGAAATTTAGAGCTTTTTTGCGACTTTAAGTTAGGAGGGCTAGGGCAACTATGTTGGAGTGGCAATCTTTAAATTTCGACTTTTTTATTGACTCTCAGTGCTCGCATGGTAGGATTACCTGCCCCAGAGTGTTAAGCTAAGGTAGGCTTGGCTATACGTTTCAGCGCGATCACGCATCTAATGTATGTGGCTGCCTAAAGACTTTCGAGGGCCGCGCGAGCTTCTGTAGTTTCAATGCTAAACAAGCTTGACGGTTTATTCGTTAGTCTTATATTGGAGAGTGATTACGGCCTTCCGTCTTGAGCGGTTGTGCCCTTGAGTGTTTAACTTTTGTTCGACACAACAGCTTAGAAGTGGAGGCACTTCAATAACTGTTGCGGGAATAAAACTTCGGCAGATGCGCTTAGTGAGGACAGAAATGTTTGAACATCTTCTTAGTCGAATAAAGCAAATACCCGTTAGTCCAAGCGACCTGAAACAAGTTGTTTCAGTCGACAAAAAGACTGGGGAAAATGTCACCCTGGAAGATTTGCTTCCTGACAATGCAACACAGAATAGCGCAACCCAGACTGCAAGCGCATTCGGCTTCGCGGCTGCCAAGAACAACCCTGAGCCGAAACCTGTTCGAGAGCTTGATGAAAGCGAGATGAGACGCATTGTAGACGCGTTCCTTGATAGCATCCCGAAAAGTGAAGCTCTTGAGATCGAGGGTTATGGCTCTTTTACTGCAGATCAGCTTCGTGACGAGGTCGAGCGAGGTACGGTAGTCGGACGACGCATTACAGAGATCGTGCGGCAGGATAGCATATTTTTGGAAGAGGCAGTAAAACAGCAAAAGATTGCCAGACAGTCAACTGGGCCTATACACATTCCGGATTTTGATTTCTAGAATTATGTCAGTTCATGCGGCAAGATTTTAGCTTGTCGGTTGAATTGACTATCGGACGTAAAACTGCGCTTTAAATCTCTGCGGGGTGAGGAATTCTCCTTAGCTTGCTATGAAAGAGAAGCTCACCCGATAAGATGCACCTCAACAGTTTCTAACTTCGATCTGATGTCTTAGGTCGTAAACCCGGTTTAAAATGAATGACGCTTTAGCTGGTTTATCCTGCTTGATCTCTGAAAAATATTTCACCCTCCGGAGGAAAAATAATGGCAATGGTTTTACGTGTAGATGCTGATTCAGATACTACTACGAGATATCTCCAGGCTTTCCGGCATCGGCTCATATTCGAAAAATTTAGTAATGACTGGTCTAAACATACACTCCATTCCTTTATAGGTGATCAGGCGATAGAAGCTAATATTGATTCCTGCCTGAAAGCGAACAAAATACGTTTTATAAGTGGAGCAGGACATGGATTCTACGATACATTCACAGCATATCAAAATCGGCCTCTCTGGAGCGCCGGTCAAGACCTCAGTTTCATGAAAGGCATAGTTGTGCATTTACTCTCCTGCCAAACAGCGGCTATGTTAGGTCGCTCTATGGTTAAACATGGGGCCGCTGCTTTTTGGGGATATACGGTAAACTTCACTTTCTTGCGAACTAACCCCTCCCCGGCAGATTTAAGTCAAGATAACATTGCAGAGATGTTTCTAAAGATGGATTGCATCATTGATCGAGGCATCCTTAAGGGGCGCAGGGCCATGCCGATTTATGATTCAGTTGATAATTACGTAGCACAGTTGGTTCCTCAGCTTGAACGTCGCTATCGGGCCATGCTTCTTGATAATTACCTTCATTTAGCCTGTCCAATGGTAACTTGGGGCGACCGCACTTCTACCATATGAATCTTTGCGGAAAACTATCGCCGTGAATGTTGTGGAAGTTCCGCTAATCATACTTCAAGCAACCAGCAAGGCCAGCCGAGCTATCCTCGCTAAATTCTGTTCCAATTCGTCTGCCAGAACTCTTAACGCTTCTTGTGTATCGAAAATCTCTTTGCCTTCTCTTTGCATAATGACCCGACCCGATTCCACAAGCCCTCCCAACTCTTCAAGCAAAGCGTTTCTGTCTCTGCTGCCATCAAGCAACATCAATAGATTTATTCCCAGGTCGCCCGTTACGCGAACGGTTGTGTGGCGCAGAGTCGTAACTGCCGTGCCGCTTTCCAACTGCAAACGCGCAAGGCGGCTTGCTGTAGGGCGCTCGCTCGCTTCCAATACAAATTGAGAAGGGTAAGCATGCAATTCAACCATGTTTCCCGCGTAAGCCTTCAACAGAAACTCGCCTAGCATAATGGCATCATCCTGAACAATGTCGCCGTTGCGCCGAGCAACATTCGGGCCTAGCTCTAACCGCGCCGCTTTTAACAAATCATCGAACCCGAGTGATCGAGGCCAGATTTTACTCAATTGCGAAAGAGCAGCTTTAGTCAGCGGGTGGTTTGTTGACATCATAGCCGTTTTGTTGCCTTGAAACATCTCGGCCACTTTAGAATCAACAACAGGCTCTTCGAACACAGGCCGCGCAGACGAGGCCACAAATAATCCCGCGATGCGCTCAGGGTTCAACTTACGATCAATCGCAACGCCTTCGTGACATAGCAATGTTTGACGAAACCGTCGGCAGGTCAGGAAATCCATGTATTGCTCGCTGGCTATAAGGTCGTCTCCTGTCTGCCGCATCGTTTCTGAGGCGCTGTCATGTTGCATATCGAAGAAATCTGCTTCGGCCAGGTATTGAAGACCGTACCGCTTTGCGTGATCTATGAATTGATGAAAATAGACCGGCGAGTTGATTTCAGCCAGATGGTCGTGGTACAGAGACCCGTCTTCGAGCCGTTCTATCTCTTGCTCCATTGATGCGAGAATCGTGCTGTAAAGATCAGGTTCCGATTTCGCTTCAGCCAAAGAGCTGATCAAAGCCCGCGATTGTCTGATGCGTTCGTCAGGCTCTTGAATATCTCGGACATGAAATAGCATCATCTCGCGTATCATCTGGCGCAGGTGGCCGCCCGGATAGGTGTTGTAGCTTATGTAAGCCACGCCGTCAGGCCTCAAGTTCGCTTTGCATATTGCCAGCAGTTTGTCTCGCGCGGCAGGCGGCACCCAGGAGTATATTCCGTGAGCAATCACGTAATCGAACTGCCCGAAATCCGATGACAAATCCATGATGTCGAATTGTTGAAGCGCGATGTTACTGAGGCTCAAAGCTTCCGCCGTTGCCTGCGCCTTAGCGATGGGGCGCGCTGCAAGGTCAACACCGACGAACCTGCTTTTGGGCAGCAGCATCGCCATAGGAATAAGGTTCGCGCCGACTCCGCAACCGATCTCAAGCACGCGACAGTCTTCGACCGGCGCAGGCTTCATGCCGAATAGCGTGGCCAGGCAAGCCAGCCGGTCCGGGTGCGACTGAGGGAACGGATAGCTTGGATAAGAAACTTCGTCGTAGGTGTTGGGGCTTGCCTGTGTCATGCTCAAATCCCCTGTTCATGTCGAGATTATCGAGCGATGGTGGCTCGGGTTTAACGACTGGCGGTTTATCGCTTTCTGATTTTTCGACTGCTTGTCGCCCAGTGCCTACGTCGAGCACAACGCATTCGCCGGTGTATGTGTGAATGCCTGCTCTGATGCCCGCTCCAAAAAGGTCGCAGATCATCACACGCCTTTCGTCATAATCAACGCACGTCTCTTGCACCGCAGCCGTTCCGAGATTGCGCAGCATTTCGGAATTCTGTAAAGCAAACTGCATTAACTCCTCGAATTTGAACCTCGCTACTTTATTCAACGACTCGGCCCGCTCGGCCCACTGTCCGCCTAAAGAAATCTCGTGATCCACGACCGTACCCGGATGAGCGATCAGATCGCCTCGGTCTATGTAACCCGTCAGCAGCACGAAAGCCGCGCTCCAGCCGTATCCTCTGAAGCTGCCCGCAGTCGGCGCAGGCATAGAGAATGTGAACCGTTTGTTAGCCGATATGACGAACGCCGCAGCCTGTCTCGTTCCGCGACCTGGCTCGCCGTGATGCTCGATTGCCAGACCGTACCAGATCGGCGGCTGTCCTGATGTTGGCAATGGTTTCGGAACTCGCTTCCACTCGGTAGCCATCTCGTAGCGACCCGTAGCCGACAGGTCATAATAAGCTCGCCCGTGCAGCTTATTGGCTTGCCTGAGAGAAAAATAAATATTCCTGTTTACACAATCGCGTATCGTAATTTCGTCGGCATTCCTTGCCCACTTGCCATGCGTCGCCGGTAGATAATGGTTCCAGTGCGCATAGGCGGGCGGCTTTATCCTCCACTCATTACTTTTATTATTAAGCTCGATAGTAATAGCGCCGCCAGCAATAGTCTCCTGAAGAAATCTGCTCTCTTCAGGTTTCCGCGTATCGCCGCCAACAGGGCCGGGCATTCTGCCTCTCGAACACTTAAACGCGTCAACGCTTGCAGGGCCGGGGGATGCGCCTCTGTTTGCCGACAGGCTTATGCTTGGAACCTCAATTTGTATATAAGACTTCATTGACCTTTTAACTCGCCGCCGCCAGCCACAGGCGCATTGACGGGGGGCGGACTTATTACAGCGCCCGGCTTGGGCAGTTTTTCAGCTACGCCGCCAAGTTCGATAGCAACAGGTGGTTTATCTGACATTGCTTGACGGGCCATCTTCGCAGCCTTTTCTGCAATTTTCTTTACACTGGCTAACAGGTCTGTCACTGGCCATCCTCCTGTGAATCCGAAATCCAGGCCGCCGGGTCATAGTTCTTTCTGACCGCTTCCCAATTCTCTTCCGTCGTTCGTTCCCACAGTTGATCTATTCGTGAATTAGCAGGAACTCTTTCATCTTTTAAGACTCGCTGAATTAGAGGATGTTTATCGAAGTTTGGAGCCGCGACAAACATTAAAACGACGAAAGCCGTCACAGTAGATTCCCAATCCATGCCATAGCCGCGCGCGCGCGCTATTGCGTCTTTAGCCAACCGGCGCAATCTTTCATCGGCAATCTGTTTGACCAGAATCACTTCATTCGGAAGCTGAACGACCGCATCGGCATGACTCGCGCGCAGATGCTCGGCAACACGTCTGACAAAAGCCGCTTCTGCAACGGGCTGAAAAACTTCAAATTGCTCTCGGCGGATCTTCAACATTGGTTCACTCCGTTTATCACCTTCAAGACTGTTCTATCGTGATCTTCTTCTGTTTCAAAGCCCCCGATTGAGTTTGAAAACGCAAAAGCGCATCGGGGGCTGCGTCTTCTACGATGTAGCTAGTGACCGGGCCGAAAAGGATCGTTAACTCTTCCGTCGCGCATGTGGGGAGGTACGTTTGCAGCACGCGCGGGTCATAGTACCTGAAGCGAAGCGGTCTGCCTGTTTCGTCATAGACGATCAGGAAAGTTCTGAAGTGAGTTCGCATTTGACGAAAGTCGGCTTCGCTTGATGCGAATATGCCCCAGTGTTTGCCCCACCCCTGCCCGATTACCCAGTTAGTGAACTCAGTCCCCTGTTCAAGCTGAACCAGATAAGGCGCAACCTCGGCCATGTCCGGTTGAAGCTCTCCTCTGAACAGACAGCAGAAGTTCGGCGACAAGGTGTAAAGCTTGTCCAGCAACCCTGCCACTGATGCGCCGTCCAACACTGCGAATACATTCGCATCCTGTTCAGAGAACAGGTATTGGCCGACCGATTCGATTGTTTCTTCTTTAGCCATCAGCATAGCTTCTATTATGTAGTAGCCCGCGCGTAAGCAAGGGCGTTCCATAATGCAGTAGCCCGCGCGTAAGCAAGGGCGTAGATATTCGCCCTCCCTCACGGTCGGGCTACTGATACAATTAACCGACAGCGGTGAACGGCGTTCCGTCCTGCGCTGCTTTTTGCAAACTCAAAGCGCCCACGCTATAAGAAGCAGGCGCTGCGGGCTTCTTCGGCTTCGGCAATTCTGCTTTCTGTCCTGCTACGGAATCGTCGGCTTCTTCGGGGTCTGCCGGGATTTCCGGCATCACTCCCGCGCCGGGCGTAGCCTGAAAACTGCCCGTGCTGTTGATGACAACCACCGTGCCGATGATGAAGATGCCCGCAGGACTGATGTTGATAAAATTGGTCCCGACCTTAAGCGTGATTGACGTTTCAGATTCGATGACAAAATTCATCCCGGCTTTCTGGTGGATTTCAATGCCCGCGTCAAGCGCGTACCTCATGCCCACTTTTTCCTGCCTGTCCATCAACGTGGTGAGCGAGTAAGTGCCATCAATCTTTTCGTTGTGATCGCCTTTGACGTGCAGGTGCTTATCAGCATCAACAAGCTCTTTTTGATCTGCTTTAACGATCAGGTGACGATTGTCGCCGATAAACTCGCGCGCCTCGTTTTTGGCTCGCAAGTCGAAATCTTTCTCCGCATGAATGAAGACCTGTTCTTCGCCCTTCTTATCCTCGAATCGAATCTCGTTGAAGCCTCCGCCGCCTTTGGATGAATCGCTCTTGATGGTGCTCTTGGTTTTTTCGGCGGGCAATTCATAAGGCGGCATCGCGTTGCCGTTGTATACGCGGCCTGTGATGATCGGCTGGTCCGGGTCGCCTTCGAGAAAATCTACTATCACTTCCTGGCCGACGCGCGGAATGAACATCGCTCCCCATCGCTTGCCCGCCCAGTTCTGCGACACGCGCATCCAGCAGGAACTTTTCTCGTTGTATTTGCCCTCGCGGTCCCAGTGGAATTGCACCTTCACGCGTCCGTACTGATCGACGTAGATTTCTTCGCCCGGCGGGCCTACGACAATGGCCGTCTGCGGCCCCTGCATGAAAGGCACAGGCGTTACGCGCGCCGGACGAAACGGTGCAGGAGAAGGTATGCACTGAATCTGGTTCGAGTATTGAAAGAACTCCGTCGCGTCAACGCCTGTGGTTCGATAATTGGTGCCCTGATCCGACGAGATATAATTCGATGTGATTACGTATTCCTTGTTGAAATCGCGCCGGTAGTGATCCTTCATTTTGAATTTGTACCCGGCGGTAAATCCCCGGCAGGTGCTCGACCCCGTAGCCACTATCATAGGGGATTCCTGCTCGTGCATTCTTATACCGACAAGCCGCTCGCCCTCTTCGCGAGTGACGTATTCGCCGGGATAGTCGTATATTTCAAGCTTTCGCTCATCCTTGCCGCCGACGCCCGATGTAAGATCAAGAGTCGGTTTTTTGAAATTGAAATCATTGATCGCAAACCTGCCGGGTCTCACTTCCTGGCCGACTGTCCACTCCGTTATAACATCTCGAAGCTTATCTTCGCCTATCAACGATTTGTAACTGATGTCTCCGTGCTGCGGAATAGATTTGAATTCGTCGGGATCATTCGCGAGCACGAGGCTGTGTTTACCTGCTTCGTGCTTGAAGAAGTAAAAGATGCCTTCTTCTTCCATCAGGCGCGAGACAAAATTGAAGTCGGTTTCGCGATATTGAACAGCGTATTCGCGCGGATCGAACTTGCCGTGAAGGTGGTTGTCGAAATCCAGCTTATGTTCCTCGAAAATCTTCGTGATGATGTCGGGCACTGTCATCTCTTGAAAGATGCGGCAATCCGATGTGCGCGTCAGCATCCACATGTGAGGAACAAGCGTCGCGCTGTAGTGAGCAAATATCTTCGGCGTAGTTCCCATTTCGAGAGGCGTTGACCCGGCCTGAGAAAACGAGCTGATGATGCCGTTGATGTATCGCTCCTTCTTGTCCGGCAACACGATCACAACGGTCGCCTTCTTGCCCACTATTGACTCCATTTTTATGGAGCGATTCTCAGAGTGCATGTACAAATCGAAGTGGAACAGCCGCGAGACGCTCTCCTGTCCACGGAAGCCCTGAAGCAGCAGGACATCCTTGCCAAGAACAGTCTCGACGCGAATCAATCTGTCGGCTTGAGTATATTCGCCCAAGCTAAGCCTCCTTTACCTGTTCAAAAACTTCACCGCAGAGACGCAGAGGACGCAGAGATTTCGCAGAGAAATACAATGTCTCAATCTCTGCGCCGCCTCTGCGCTCTCTGCGTCTCTGCGGTGAATAATTACTTTCATAACCGAACCTGCTCTAGCTGATCTCGTACTTGAACCCGCCGTCCGTTATACCGACGTGGACACGCGAGACGGGTTGGCCCGTTGCCATGCGTGATAAAAACTCTCCGCTCATTTCAGGCAGCAGCGTGCCGGTCAATATCTGATCTACGTTGCGCGCGCCGCTTTCAACTTCTTTGCAACGGTTAGCGATTTCAGTTATCACTTCATCGTCGTAGCCGAACTCTGCGCCGTGATTTTCGGCAATCCGACGACCTATGCGAGAAAGCTGCAGCTTGATGATCTCGCGCATCACGTCATCACTTATCGGGTAATACGGAACCGTGACCATTCGGCCAAGCAGAGCGGGCTTGAAGACCTTGAGCAGGTCTGGTCGCAACGCCTCCACCATGACAGCCGGGTCGGGCCGAGTCTCAGGGTCCGCGCACAGTTTCATGAACGTGTCCGTGCCAGCGTTCGACGTGAGCAATATCACTGTATTTTTGAAATCGATCTCGCGCCCTTCGCCGTCTTCGAGCATTCCTTTATCGAAGACCTGATAAAAGAGTTCCATCACATCCGTGTGCGCTTTCTCAACCTCGTCCAGCAGCACGACCGAATGTGGCTTACGCCGCACGGCTTCCGTCAGCACGCCGCCTTCCCCATAGCCCACGTAGCCGGGAGGCGACCCTTTGAGCGACGATACTGTATGCGCCTCTTGATACTCGCTCATATTGATGGTGAT
This sequence comes from Blastocatellia bacterium, assembly GCA_963726785.1. Classification (GTDB taxonomy): domain Bacteria; phylum Acidobacteriota; class Blastocatellia; order UBA7656; family UBA7656; genus DATEKX01. The sequence goes on along the minus strand of CAVSDJ010000009.1, from coordinate 482,629 downwards.
CAGGTTTCGCTCTCCGCCGTAGAGCGTGTCCGCCAGCGTCAAAGCCGTTTCTGTTTTGCCGACGCCGCTCGGCCCCACTAGCAGGAAAACGCCGACGGGCCTGCGCGGGTCAGTCAGATTAGCTCGCGCTGTGCGAATGCGCTGGCTGATGGCTTCGAGAGCTTGCGACTGTCCGATGACGCGCTTTTCGAGTCTGTCGCGGAGCGCAATGACTGTGTTGATTTCGTCGGCCAACATCTTGCCAACTGGTATTCCTGTCCAGCCCGATATGACTTCGGCTATCGTCTGCGAAGTCACGCACGCCTGCATCAGCGGCGTTTCGCCTTGCACCGATTCAAGCTCCCGGTTCAATCGAGCAAGCTCTGCTCTGAGTTCATCCGCATTCACCGAAGCGCTGGCCGTCGAACTCTCTTCAATCACACCAGCGGCAGGGTACGCTTGCCCGGTCGAGCCTTGCTTGGCTTTTGCAACGGAGCCGACGCCAGCCATCACTGCGGCTGAAGCTTTAGCCGCGCCGTCGCCTTCTTCACTCTTCTTCGCTTGTTGTTCGAGTTGTTCGCGAATTTTTTGAATCTGGCTGATGAGCGCCTTCTCGCTGTCCCATCTGGTTATCAGATTATTGAGTCGCTCTTCTTCCGCTGACCTTTCGGCTCTCAACTCTTCTATTCGTTTATTGTGATCAGAGCCTGTGACTTTCTCGCGTTCAAGCACTTCGATTTCGACCGTCATATGAGCGATGCGGCGCTCGGCATCTTCGATAGCAGCAGGCACGTTGGATTGGCCGATTGCGACTCGCGCGCACGCAGTATCGAGCACGCTGACAGATTTGTCCGGCAACTGGCGGCCAGAGATATAACGATGCGAAAACTTCACCGAAGCTTCTATCGCTTCATCAAGGATGCGGATGTTGATGATGCGACTCAAGCGTGGCGGTCAGCCCGCGCATCATAATGATGGCCTGTTCCTGAGTAGGCTCTTCGACCTTCACTACTTGAAACCGTCGCGCAAGCGCCGCGTCCTTCTCGAAATATTTTTTGTATTCGGCCCATGTGGTCGCAGCGATTGTGCGCAACTCTCCGCGCGCGAGCGCGGGCTTGAGCAAGTTGGCCGCGTCACCCTGTCCGGCCTGCCCGCCCGCGCCGATCATCGTGTGCGCTTCGTCTATGAAGAGAATGATAGGTTGCGGAGACGATTTCACTTCTTCGATCACGGACTTCAAGCGGTTCTCGAATTCGCCTTTGATGCCCGCGCCCGCCTGCAACAATCCCAAATCGAGCGTGCGAACAGACACGTTCCTGAGCGGCGGCGGAACATCGCCCTGAGCGATGCGCAAAGCAAAGCCTTCGACGACGGCAGTCTTTCCGACGCCCGCTTCGCCCGTCAGGATGGGATTGTTCTGGCGACGGCGTGTCAGAATGTCTACGACCTGGCGTATCTCAAAATCGCGGCCCAGCACCGGATCAATATCGCCTTTGCGCGCCTTAGCAGTCAGATCAACCGTGAATTGATCGAGCGCTTTTGTCTTGCCTCCGGCGCTGATCTCAGGCTGAGTGTCATCATCGGTTCGCGCGCTCGCGTTTGACGCTGTCCGGCTCTCGATTGACCCCGCTGTAATTTCCGCGAAGTTCTTTCTCAGCGACTCAACAGATATTCGGTGAAACTCTTTTGATACCTCGCGCGCCAGTCGCGCAAGGTCGTCGTTTGTCAGCAAGCTCAAGATGAGATGCCCTGAGCGAATCCGTTGAGCCTCGAATTCAATCGAGGCCAGCAGCCACGCATCTTGTATCAACCTGGGCAGGCGCGGAGACAGAGCAGGCGTGCGGGAATTGCCGCTCTTGAGACGGTCGAGAGCCCGCGTAATGTCTTTCGCTAGTCTCGCCTGATCAATCTCAAAATGACGGCAGATGCGGGCAAGGTCAGTATCTTCGGCCTCGGCCAGCTTTATCAATAAATGCTCAATCTCGACATCGTAATTCGTGCGAGACAAGCAAAGCCCGGCTGCCGCTTCGAGCGCGCCGCGACAGGTTTCGTTGAGTGTGGAAATCAATGGTTTCAGGTTCACGTTCATATAATCATCCTCATAAGATTTTAGATTTTGGATTTTAGATTTCTGTCTGAAGCAGCACACGCTGTTCAATCCAAAATCTGAAATCTAAAATCCAAAATTGTTCAGTACTACCTGCGAATCATCTTCTTCAAATGGGCTCGTCTTGAGCCAGCTTGTCCACCCAAGCATAGGTGGCCGTTTTGCCCGTGTGGTCAGCACGCACCCCGGTACTTCTTCGGCTTTCAGCGTGAGCCGAATATCGAAATCAAACTCCAGACCTGCGAGCAATCGTGTTAGCTCTGAAGCAGGCTTGAAGGCCGACCCGGTTGGCAGAAATGTTATGAACTCGTTTAGGGTCAGCGGGCCAAACTGCAACTCGAACTTTGATTGCGCGTCCCAGACTCGCGTGCCCGCCACAGCCGTTATGCCAAGCTCGGCATTCACGCCGCCTAGTCTGGTCAGGCTCTCGTCTTCAAGCCTTAGCCACTGACCTGAAAACTGCTCGATGCGAGCCGTCACACCAAAATAGTCGCCGAGCATCGCTTCCATCGCGCTTGCCGAATGAGGTCGCTCGGCAAAAAGTCCGCCGTAGTACAGTAATATTTCATCTGGAAAACTTTGCTTATTGCGCAACCCGCGCGTGCCCATTCCAACTATGTCAAACAGAAATTCTGTGAACCGATCATCTTCGCCGCGCTCGTAAGCGACGGGGAATCGGTACTTCTCCCACGCGCGGTAAAAGAGCGAAATCATCCGGTGATTGAACAGGTCCAAAAACTCCCACAGGGCCGTGTCCTTGTAGCGCGTGCGCTCGATCAACAGTTCCGTGTAATGATGAGGCAACACGCCCGCAGGCCCTGTCAGCCCCATAAACGCGACCGTCATCCGAGGCGGCTCGGCTGTCGTATCGCTCGCATCCGTAAGCTGATGAATCTGGCTCGGCGGAAACGAGAGCGCCACGCGCGTGCGAAAGCGCACGGCTTCATTGGCAGGTTCGCTGTAGCGACCAACCGCGTGGCGCTCCGGCTCGATGCGTTCGAGCAGTCGCACCGCTTGAAAAAACTCGAAGCGATACGGCTCTTCAAACAAAACATCGGCTAAAGAATTACTTGTTCTCCCGCTCTCGGTTGCCATCGCTTCAAATATCCTTCGCGTTGTTTTACATGGGCTACGAGCTGGCTGAATGAGTTCACCGAACTGTAAAGCCCTAAAAATCTTTCAAGCACGGCAGCGAACAGAAAGAGTCCGCTGCCAACGTATTGCTCTTCGTCAAATTCGATAGTCGTTTCAACTCCGCGCACAAAACCCGAACCGATGCGCGAGCCTGTCTGCCTGACCACGCGACGGCTTGAAACGCTGGCCAACTCCCGCGATCTGCTTGCGAGTAGCCGATGAATCCATGAAGTTATAGAGCGACAGAATCTCGCGTAGCGCTTCGGGGCTGTTGCCTTCCTCGCCCCCGACAATCGAGAGATGATTGAGCGATAAATGCGAAATCAATCGCCAGTGCGCCGCATGTCTAAGCGGCGGCCTCAACGACGGGGTCGGTTTCTTGAGCGAGCGCACTCGCGCCAGCGGCGCTGCTGCTTCGACTTCAAAATCGCCGTCGCGGTCGCCGAAAGGCAAGCGTCCGGGCAGATCGCGATTCGTGCAGGTCGCATGCACTGTCATCGTTTCGACCCCGGGCACATTCGGGTTGAACCCGATATCAACAAGCGACAGGTAAACTTCTGTGCCCGTGTCATCGCTGCGATGTGATGGGCGTCTGGTCGCGTACCAGAACGTCCGATCTTGCTCGCCGGTATGCGTGTGGCGCAGCGAGTAGAACGGCTGAAACTGGCGCGACTGCTGAAGATAAGGATTGGTCGTAGTCACCGAATCTATCGAGTAGACTTCGGTCGCCATCTGCCTGTGAATATCCGGTATCACGCGATACTCGTTCTGAAAGTGCGTCAGATGAACAGGCTCGGCAATCTTTTGAAACAGGTTCACGATGGGCGCGCATCCCAACTGAAATGTGTTCCGGTCTATCGCGGAGCGAGGCGGAACGACATCGCGCAAGTGAATTAAAATATCGAATTCTTCGCCGAACCCTTCTCGCGCCGCGATGGTCTAGCCCCGTTACATCAAAGAAGTGAAACTTCTCCGGGAAAGCGAAATACTCTGTCAGCAGTCTGTACCCTGTGAACGAACGCGCGGTGTAAGGCAGCATTCCTTCGTCTGATTCAAAGCCCACAGTCTTCAACGCCGTCGGAGAAAGCATGACGGGCGAAGGCGCGTGATTCGGGCCGCCATTTTTCTTCTTCGCAGATGTGGAGATCAATCTCAACGCCCGTCGCATTATTGAAAATCATTTCGTAGAGCGGGTATACGAGTTGCGGTTCTCCGTTGATGTAGAATCGGAGTTTCTCGATCAAGCTCGCTTGATTTTCACCCAGCGTCAGTTCCGACAATCGAGTGTTGTTCAGGCAACGCAAACTGATTTTCAAAACGGCTCGCGTCCACTTCCCTTTGCTAGAAACCGGGTCGCTTGATTCAAGCGAAGCCTGCGTAATTTCAATCGGCCAGACGGTAACGGGGTAGCAAGTGCGAAATCGGCAAGGCGTGCCCTGTATCGGTCTTGAATACAGCACCGCTCCGCGATCAACTGCGTACCCGGTAGTTAACTTGCCTTGCTGCGCGTCGAGCGAGAACTGCCCGATCGACATTGATGGTATTGGCGCGAGATAGTGCGGATAAAGCACGTTCAAAAGCGACTCGGTTATCTCCGGGAACTCGTCATCTATCTTCAGATGTATGCGGCCCGCAAGGAAAGCGAATGCCTCTATCAAGCGTTCAACGTGCGGGTCTTCGCATTTGTCCGGCTCAAGCAGGAGTCGTCCGGCGACCTTCGGGTATTTCTGGGCGAACTCTGCGCCCATCTGCCGAAGGAAGCCAAGCTCACGCTCGTAATAACCAAGCAATTCGTTACGCATTACTCCTCCTTCACCAGATATTGACCGCTCGACAGTTGCAGCATCGCGTCAAAGGTTACAGGCTCAGGCGCGGGCTCGATCTTCAAGCGCGCGTCTATTCGGAACCTGAGCGACCGTTCAAGATCGCCAAGCGGCAGAATTGTAATATTTATATCTTCCAATCGCGGCTCGAACGTACTGATGGCCGATTCGATTGCGCGGCGCAGACGTACCTGCTCGGCAGGGCTTTTTATGCTGACAGAGGTAAAATCCGGCAGCCCGTATGCGGCCAGCGACTGCTCTAATTCTTTAAGATCAGGCGGCAACCAGTCACTCGACTGGCGCGTGTTCAGCAATTGCTCAAGGTCGCGTTTAACAGAATCTTTCAACTGGCGCAGGCTCTTTGAGCGAGACGCGAGCGGCTCACGCGATATTTCCGGCTCGTAATCAATCAGCCGGTCTAGCACCGAAGGTGTTATTCGGATTTCGTTTTCAAACCTGTGCATTTCCTCGCGCGACTCGTTTCGATAGCCTGGCAGGCTTGTCCCTGCCCGGAGAGCGACGCTCGATGACGATTGAATTATTGCTTAATTGAATTCTGTCATTGCCTTCGCGCATCCGGCAGGGACAAGCCCTTCTACAGAAGCGCGATTACACTTTCTTGTTAGCTTTCAAGTCGTAGCCGACCTTGACCGGGCCGCCCAGACGTGCCATCCGGCTTCTGCTCTTTGTATTCGACTTCGATCTTGGCGTAGTTGAGCGATATCTGGTCATTGGGAATGACGCTTCCATTGCTCGCGCCGCCCGTCTGGTACGAAGATACAAGCAGATCGCTGAACGTGTATTTCAAGAACTCCTGTTGCTCTTTACCTGCCTTGCGGCAAGTGAGAATGGCCGATTTAATGTGTTCGCCGGTCGCGCAAGCGATCAACAATTTCGGGGTGGCCTTGTTCACCTTCATCACAAAATGGAAATCCTGCATCTGCACTTTGCCAGCGCCGCCGCCGCCGCCGGTTGACATCGTTCCACTTTGCGATTCGCCCCAACTCCAGCTCTCCACATCAATCTCGCCCTTGTGCTTGGAGTCCGCGCTCTCTCCCTGAATTCCGTCAAGCTTCAAAAAATAATCAACAACAGCCATTTCTAATTTCCTCCATCAAAGATTTAATCGGTTAGAAGCAGAAACCGTTCTGCTTCGAGCTTTCAATTTTGCAAGGGCAACCGTCAGGCGCTGCCCCTACGGCTAACCCACGAACTAACCTCTTGCCGAAGCTGGCAGTTCAGCCACCAGCCTGAGCGACACCGTCAACTCGTCGAGCTGGAAGTGCGGCCTCAAGAACGCAATCGCTTTATAAGCGCCGGGCTTGCCGGGCACTTCCGCCACTTCAACCTTCGCGTCTCTCAACGGATATTGCGCCTTCACGTTTGCTGAGGCCGTGTCGTCCGGCGTCACGTAATGCGTTATCCACTGGTTGAGGAAGTACTCACAATCCTTGCGAGACATGAAGCTTCCGATCTTGTCGCGCATCATCGCCTTCAGGTAATGAGCAAAGCGCGAGACTGCAAAGATGTATTGCAGTTGCGTCGAAAGCCGCGCGTTGGCATTCGCAGAATCGAGGTCATACTTCTTCGCCTTCTGACACGACTGCGCGCCGAAGAAAGCCGCATAGTCGGTATTCTTGCAATGGACGAGCGGGATGAACCCGAGGTCGGAAAACTCTTTCTCGCGCCTGTCAGTAATAGAAATCTCTGTCGGGCATTTGAGCGCGATTTCGCCTTCATCCGTTCTGAACGTGTGGAACGGTAGCCCTTGAACCAGACCGCCGCCTTCCACTCCGCGTATGGACACGCACCAATTGTAGAGCGCGAATGCTTCGGTCAGCCGCGTGCCGAAAGAGTATGCGGCGTTGCCCCACAGATATTTCTTGTGGTCTGTGCCGTCTACGTCTTCTTCAAAGTTGAAGGTTTCGGTCGGCTGGGTATCCTGCCCGTAAGGCAGGCGCATCAGCGTGTGCGGCAGGCACAAGCCTACGTAGCGTGAATCTTCCGACTCGCGGAACGAGCGCCACTTCAGATACTCTGTGCGGTCGAATATCTTGGCCAGGTCGCGCACTTCGACCAGATCGCTGAACGTGTCCCACCCAAAGAGGTGGGGCGAGGCTGCGGATATGAACGGCGCGTGAGCGGCAGCGGCGACATTAGATATTCTTTCAAGCATCGCCATGTCTTGCGGGTGATTGCTGAACTCGTAATCGCCTATGAGTGCGCCGAAGGGCGCGCCGCCGAACGTGCCGAACTCTTCTTCATAGATCTTCTTGAACATCGCCGACTGATCGAACTCGATGGCTTTTTCAAGGTCTTTGCCGAGGTCTTTTTTCGAGACGTTCATGACCTTGATCTTGAGCATGGTGCTTGTCTCTGACTCAAAGACCAGATGATGAAGCCCGCGCCACGAGCCTTCGAGTTTCTGAAACTCTTCGGCGTGCATGATCTCGTTGAGTTGCGCCGTCAGCAGGCGATCAATCTCTGCGATGCGAGCGACGATGGAGGCTTCCATATCGCGGCCCATAACGAGCTGGCCTTCCATCACGTCCTGCACGAACTGGCCGATCATATCTCTTGCGCGCTCGACCTGAAGCTCATCGCGACCGAGCCGACCTTCGGTTAATATCTTGCTGAGAAGATCGTCCCCGCCCTGCGCTTCCTGTGTCACGACCGTTTCAACACTCTTGGTTGGTTGCTTCCTAGTCATTTCTCTCCTCCTTCTGCTCGCCGACTTCCGCGCCGTTTGAAGGCGGCACACCGGCTTCGAGTCCGAGCACCTGGCTCAATTGCTTCTGCGCGCCAGAGTTTGCGATGACTTCTGAGAGCAGTTCTTCGAGCCTGTCATTGCCGTCCATCTTCGACAGCAGATCAGACAAACGCTTTCTGGCTTCGACCAGCTTGCGCAGCGGGTCAACCTGCTGCACAAGGTTGTCAGGCTCGAAATCTTCTATGCTGTTGAAGCGAAGCTCGACGCGCATTTTGCTCTCGTCATTGCTGAGCTTGTTGTCAACGCGCAAAGCGACTCGCGGCTTCATCCCCGCCAGCACCTGATTGAAATTGTCGCGGTCTATTTCAACGAACTTGCGGTCACGGACGCGCGGCAGGGGTTCTTCGGGCTTGCCGGAGAAGTCGCCCAGCACGCCGACCACGAAAGGCAATTCTTTAAGCTCTATCGCGCCGCCGATCTCTACGTCGTAAGTGATGTGCACGCGAGGCGGGCGCACGCGATCAAGCTTGTGTTGTAAACTCTCTTTCTTGGGCATACAAAATATCTCCTTTTAAACTTAATGCGGTCGGTCGCTCGGTCGCTCTCCAACCCGCTTTCTAAAACTTCAAACTCTCGATTCACGAACAGGCTCCGCAGGAGCGGTTATGTGCGAGCCTGCCTTATTCATCGCTGCTGCTGCCGCCGCTCCATTCAGATTTGATTCCAAGTGTTTCGCGCAACTGTCCGAGCACGCCGCCGTCTTTGATCACGTCTGCGAGCCACGACTCCAAAGGCATCTGCCCCCACTTGATGGCTCGCTCGACCAGATAAGTGACCGGGCTGTGCGGTTCAGTCACGCGAAAGTAATCAGCAACTTCACTGAGTCGTCTGAAAGCATCTTGCCTGGCTTTGATTGAGCCATTTGTTCCTGACACGCTGTAGGCGGCTCCGTTTTCATCGCCGTTGCTTTCGCTTGCCGCGCCCTCTTGCAACTCGTTGGGGTAAGGTTCGGATATGCGTTTCTCTTTAACGATATTGCCGACGAGCGAGCGAATCGCGTCAAGCGTTTTCCTCAGGTCGCCTAGTCCTGGCGTCTGTCGCTCGAACTTCTCGTCCATCACTTGATCGAGTGATTGATACTCGGCCCAGCATTCATCGAGCAGTGCGTATAGTTCTTCAAAGAAGGCGCGGCGGGTCGCTCTTTTCGCTTTCGCCCAATCATCGGTAGTCAGCCTGTGCTCTTCGGCGATTTGCGCCTTCATCGCATCTATGCGTTCAATTTGTTCGTTGCTTAACGCGCTGAGGTCATCGGGGATTTCAAACTGCTTTGAATCTTCGTACTGTGTGTAAGAGAAATTCGCGCCGCTCCCGGCGCTTGTGACTTGCACATCTTTGATAGCGATAGCCGCTTGTCTGTCCATGAATGCAAGCGCATTGGCTCGCGCGTCCAGATCGCCTTCATCTATCTCAGGATAGATCGTGTCCCAGAACTGTTCGTGCAGCCCTCGCATAAGTTTGAGGCTGTCTCGCAAGCCTAAAAGCCCGTGCAATTTCACGAGCGACTCGGCAAGCCACGCGCATATCTGCAAGTCTTTGGTTTTGTCGGTCAACGCTTCCATCGAGAGGCTCAAGACCTGCCGCCAGTCTGCGGTTTTCAAATCACGCTTCCAATCGCCCTGCACAAGATCATCATCCGCGCGCCGCGCTTCGCGTATCTCGTCGTGCAGCCCGGAATATTGCAGGTTCTCGCCCGCAGGATTCTCGCCGGGGATAGGCACAAGCAGCGCCTCGATATCTATGACTTCCGCCGTTGTTGCAATGGAAGTGACTTGGGCTTCAGCTAACATTAAAACTTACCTTTCTCTCTTTTCATCATTTCAACACTGATATAAATACTTCAGACAGGCTATCCGGGTCACCACCCGCATGGGTGGCAATATAAAAAATGATGAATTATGAACGATGAATGATGAACAAGGGAAAGATTCTTAATTCATCATTCATCGTTCATAATTCATCATTTCTTCTGCCAGCGGTTTGTGTTACCGTAGCAAGCCAGCAAACAACGATGAAAGATTTCTTCATCAGCTACAACAAAGCAGACCGAGCGTGGGCCGAATGGATAGCGTGGCAGTTGACAGCAGCTCGCTACACGGTCACCGTGCAGGCGTGGGATTTCCGGCCCGGCGAAAACTTCGTGCTCGATATGCATAACGCCGCCGCAGATTGCGACCGCACAATAGCCGTGCTTTCGCCCGACTATCTCACATCAGGATTTGCAGCATCCGAATGGGCGGCCGCATTTGCTCAAGACCCGACCGGCAAAAAAAGTATAGCTATTGCCGGTGCGAGTGCGCGAATGCGAACTAAAAGGATTGCTAGCCCAGATTGTTTACATTGATCTGCTGAATCTCAATAAAACATCGGCAAAGCGCGCTCTGCTTGACGGCGTGAAGGCTGGTCGCGTTACTCCTGACGAAGAGCCGAGCTTTCCCGGCGCTACGCCACGTGCGACAGCGAATGAGCCGCGCTTTCCCGGCTCACTGCCTGATATATGGAACATTCCTCATATTCGTAATCGAAACTTCACAGGGCGTAGCGACGAACTCGCAGAACTGCGCGCTTCGCTTGTAGCAGGCGAGACGGCGGCGCTCGTGCAGGCGAGCGCGGTTTATGGACTGGGCGGCGTAGGCAAGACTCAACTCGCTGTTGAGTATGCTTACCGTCACGGCTCAGGTTACGACTATTGTATGGTGGATACGCTCGGAAGACCCAGTGACGCTTGACGAACGAATACGCGAGTCTCGCGACAGAGCTTGATTTATCTGAAAAAGACGAGAAGGAACAGCGCGTCATCGCCGAAGCGGTGACAAAAATGGCTAAGGCAGAATCGCGGTTGGCTGTTGATATTCGACAATGCCGAAGACGTGAAGTTCATAACTAATTGCATACCACGTGGCGGCATGGGCCACATCATCATCACTTCACGCAATCCGAACTGGGCGAGGAGTTGCAAAATCGCTTTCTGTAAAAGCGTTGCCGATGGATAGAAGCGATTGAATTTTTGCTTAAACGAACAGGCAGTCAGGATGAAGCTACGGCAATGAAATTAGCCGAAAAGCTTGGCTGTCTGCCTCTGGCACTGGAGCAGGCGAGCGCATTTATTGAAACGAGTGACTCGCACGCTGGTGCACTATCTTGAACTATTCGAGAAGCGGCAAAGTGATTTGATGGAGCGCGGCGAATTATCAACCGAATATCCTGAGACGGTAGCGACGACGTGGAGCATTTCGTTTCAGAATGTAGAGCGAGACAATCCGCCAGCCGCCGAGTTGCTGCGACTATGCGCTTTCTTTGCGCCAGATGATATTCCGCTGAAGTTGATAACCGAAGGCGCAGAAGAATTGCCCGAATCACTTGCGGCAACAGCAACAGATTCATTTTTGTTTGATGAAGCCTTGATAGCCTTACGTAAGTATTCGCTGGTCGAAGTTGAAGATGAAAAACTCTCGATACATCGCTTGGTGCAAGCTGTCATCCGCCACGCAATGAATGAAGAAGATGTAAAGCGTTGGGCAGGCGTTGCTGTGCATGTAGTGAATGCTTCTTTCCCGCAGGATAGCGATGATGTTCGAACGTGGCCGGTCTGCGCGATCTCTATTACCGCACGCATCAGTCGCGTTATCACACGCCGAAGCAATTCAGTTCACCTCACCTGAAACCGCACGATTGTTTAATCAGATAGGTGTCTATCTGAATAGCTCGCGCAGAATACGCACAGGCAAAGATAATGTATTAGCGTGCCATTGCCATTGGTGAAGCGACGCTCGGCCCCGATCATCCTTACGTCATCACTTATATCAATAATCTCGGCGGTTGCTGAGAGCGCAAGGCGACCTTGATGGCGCGAAGCCTCTCTTTGAGCGGGCCCTGGCGATTAGTGAAGCGGCGCTCGGACTCAATCATCCAAACGTAGCTACTCAGCTGAATAATCTCGGCATTGTGCTGCAATTGCAAGGCAACCTTAAGGGCGCGAAGGTCTCTATATGAGCGTGCTCTGGCGATTGATGAAGCAGCTCTCGGCCCTGATCATCCCAAGTCGCTATTCTGCTCAACAATCTCGGCGCCTGCTGAAAGTGCAAGGCGACCTTGATGGCGCTAAAGCCCTCTTCGAACGTGCTCTGGCAATTAATGAAGCGGTCTCGGCTCTGATCATCCTAATGTTGCAGTCCTCTCTAATAATCTTGGCCTTGTGCTTGAAACGCAAGGCGACCTTGATGGCGCGAAGGCTCTCTTTGAGCGGGCCCTTGCCATTAGTGAAGCGGCGCTCGGACTCAATCATCCTGACGTGGCGTTTCTGCTCAACAATCTCGGCATGTTGCTGCAAGAGCAAGGCGACTTTGCAGGTGTGAAACCTCTTTTAGAGCGTGCGTTGCAAATCTTTCGAGAATTTCTGGGCGATGACCATCCAAATACCAAAACGGTTCAAAATAATTTACATCTGCTCGAAGAAAAAATTAAAAACGCGGGGCAGTGACCGGCTATTCTTCCATTTACGAGGCTTTGCGATCGTCGAGCTTTGCAATAATCAAGCTCCGTAAGGTTACACCACCGGCTAATATCCGAGCGTCCCTTCGGAACTTCATATAACTACCACTTGGATTAACTACACTCATTCGCCATCGGCTTTCTTCACTCGATACTGCAACACCACGACACCCGTGTTGAAAATCTTGCTAGAGATTAACTCCAGATCAACTTGCTCGATGGCTTCCGAAAAAAGTCGAATGCCCGAACCGATCATCACGGGATGCATCTTCAAGATAACCTCGTCAATCAAGCTCTCCGCAAACAGTATCGTAGCCAGTTCCCCGCCTCCGCATAGATAGATATCTTTGCCCGTTTCCTGCTTCAACTCTCTGACCAGTTCAACAATGTTTTCTGAAACGATCTGAACCTTTTCATTCGGGCTTTCTTTTATCGCTCGCGAAAAGACGTAACTCTTCATGTTCGGGTAAGGGTCGGTCACGCCTACCCTCAACCCGACCTCGTAAGTTTTGCGTCCCATCAAAACAACATCAAACGAATTCAACGACTCAAGATAATCGGGCACGTGCTCACCTTGCGCGACGAAATAATCGAATGAATGATCTTCGCGCGCGATGTACCCGTTGAGGCTCGAAGCTACATAGTATTTTACTTTTCGCATCGCTAGCCCTCTTTGTTTGACTGAGGCGTGTGCATAAAATCGCCGCGTAGCGGCGTTGTGAATTTAGCCCGGTCTTTTAAGGCCGGGTTTCAAATATGCGATTGATCCTCCGCGTCGCGTCAGCGACGGTTGAACCGATCATTCGTCGCTGACGCGACGCATTCATTCTCTTCATCATTTGCCCGTGCCTTAAAAGACACGGCTAAAATCATTGGGCCGCTACGCGGCAATGATTTTAGTATTTCTGATTTCTGCACATGCTTCATTTAACTATATCCTATGACCGGGCTGTATGCGATTGCGCGATTGTGTGATCGAACTCTATCTCTCTCGCTTCAAGAATCGCCTTGTCTTCGCCATCCACCAGGAACAAGCGCAGGCCCGAAGCCAGATATAGACCTTCACCAACATTCATCCAATCGGTCATCCTCCCCAGTTTCACCTGATCGTTCGAGTGTGTGGACGAGCCTTCATAGAGAGACGGGATATACACGTCGCCGTTGGTTCCGTCAGTCGTTTCGATGCGCGCCGGAACCCAGATCAAATCGCGCAGGTTTTTCGGCTTGCTGATCTCGATTCGTTTGACCTGCTCGAAAGGAAGCCACGTGTATTGATCTTTCACGATCAATTCAAGAACCGGGCCGACCAGATCGTTGTAATCTCTGAAGTCGGAGAATTCTTGCCCGTTGAGCGCGCCTTTTAACGCGGGGCGCTCTTCTTCGGCTCGCGCGAGCGTCTCTCTTGCTTCGCTCAGATTGCCTTCGCGCAGCCGGTTGATCGCACACATGTGAAGATCAACGTAAGCGGGCGCGTCTGTGATGAAATGCGGGCGAAGCCCATCGGACAACAAACGGCTGCGGTCGCGTTCGGCTTTGATGTTGTCGTGGTAAACCTGAACGCCAAGCCCTGCTTCCATGCTCTGATGACCGATCACATCTACCTGTCGCTCGGCTCGGTCCCAGTCGCCTGAGAACAAAAGCAACTCGAACAGAAAAATGCGCTGCTGTGTGTCGGTCGGATTCGCTTTAACACGGTCTGTCAGTTCGTCTATCGCGGCTTGAAGCTGTCCCGCGTCAAACAATTCTTTCGCTGTAGTCATACTTTCTCCTTCTCAATTTTTATCAATCATTCATTCGGGCCTTGAGGGGCGCGAAGCTCGGTGAACAACCTTCGCTCGAACGGGCTGGTCGCGCTCGATGGCCGCAGCGTAGCCCGCACAGTGATGGAGCCTGCGCTCCACGACAGTTGGAATTGATTCTCTGCCGACTTGGTCGGCTTGCCCGCCGCAAACAGCCGGAACAATCCCCACTCGCCCGGAAATGAAGCTTCCGCCTGTTGCCCGTTTCTCACGATAACGATTCTTGCGCCCGAAGTTCCCGCACGCGCAGGCCATGTGAACTTTGCCGCCTGCGCAGACGCGCCCCGAGTCTCGACGCTAGCGCCATCTATTTCGATTCTCACGTCAGCGCCAGCCACAGGCTGCAACTTTATCTCGTAGCTGACTTCCGGCTGCGCGCCGCCGCTCGCGAATAACGCATCGCGCAACTCGCGGGCATTGTTGAGATAGCTCGACAAACCCGTCTGAGAGTTTGACCGCGCCCGATTCTTTGAGCTTCCATTTCCCTTGCGACTCTTCAAAAGAAGTAGCCAGTCGCTCGTTAAAGAATGCCGTGAATTGACCGTTGACCGGGTTTAAGAATTTCGCAAGGTCGGTCACGGGCGTATCCGACGACCCATCGGCAAACGGAAAGGCGGATTCCAGCGCGTGCGCTTTTGGATAATAGCTGTTCGCGCCACGCCTTATCTATCTGCTCATAGCCGCCGCCGTAAAGCATCGCGCGCAGATTATCGAGCGGCTGATTGAGCACTCGCGCTGCATCGCGTGTGGCTGCGGTTTTAAACGCATCGAGCGATCTGGAAACATCCTGCTCGGCTTTCTGCAACCCGACTTCGTCTTTGCCAGTCAGCAAAGACTTTGCCGCTTGCGCCAGTTGGTCATCCGATTTGACCTCAAGCGATCTGACCAACTGATCGAGCGTTGCTCGATATTCAGAGATCGGGACTCTCGCCTTCTTGTCTTCAGAAGCGACGAAGGGGAAGAGCGGGCCGAATTCTTTTTCGACATCCGTTGTGCCTGCCTGTTTCTTTGAATCGTCCGAGAACAAGCCTTTGACCCAGCCCCACAGCCCGCCGCTTTTCGGCGCGGCAGAGAGATCAGTGTTTCGCTTGACCTCAAGCATCAGCAATTCAATAGGCGAGTCGCTCGCCGCAAAAGCTCTGAGCGCTTCAACCGCATCCGCTTTTGTCTTGAACCCGCGCACGCTTATGTTCTTGAGAAACTTCTGCCACTGCTCAGAGTATTGGCGCAGATACATGGATTGCAGACGGCTGATGTCTGCGCTCTGATCTTTCGTCGCCGTCGCTTCAGGCCCCATCACCCAGTCATCTTTGCTGATCTCTTCGCCCGCAGACTCAACCGCTTTCAGCCAGTATTCGTGATAGCCTCTGATCGTGAAACTACCCGGCACGGCGTATGACCCGACGAGCGCGCCACGCCCTCGGTCGCGAATGATAGAGTCGAGCGTGACTGGCTGCACCTTCGCGTCTATGCCGGATATGAGCTGTTTAAACAGGCGGTCGGCAGCCGGATATGATTGAAGCTTGCGGCGCGCATCGGCTACGAGCTTATCGTCCGGCTTGTAGTGCGACGCATCATCGCGGCTGGCTTGCCACGCAAAGAACTTCAGTTGTTCTTCACTGAGCAATTCAAGGTCGGGGCTGGGAGATGCCTTCTTCCAGTAATCAGCCAACTGGTTTTGTAAGAACGCAGGCTCGACCTTCTCGACATGCGAGAGCATTAAGTAAGCCTTGAGCAGATCATAGTGACGGCCCAGGTCGCTCGCAGGCTCGGCAGGTTGAGCGCCGTCCGATACGAGAACTGTGAGCGCGCGCAGGTCGCGTTCGATGCTTGCGACCACCGGCTTATAAAATCGCCTGTCTATCGCATCGAAGTAGATAGCCCGCAAGTAAGGATTGATCTCGTTGCCGGAATAAAGCCCGAATCTCAAATGAAGAGGCGGCGAATTTTTCTCGTACTCATCAAGCTCGACCAGCGATTTGCGCAGTTCTTCGATGGCGTTCATCTCGACTGCTCCGTCTATAGCGGTCTTCTTCGCCTGATCCTTGTTGTTATCAACCCGGTTGATCTCTTCTACGCGAAGGCCACGCTCGCGCGCGTCGTCAATGAATCTCCCGTTGCTGAAATACGAGATCACGACGCCGACTGTAAACAGAAACAAAAACGCTGCGGCGGCGGCGGCCAGAATGTTTCGCACAGGAAGCGGCTTCTTTCGGTTCAAAAGAAAAGACTGCGCAAGGTCGCGGTCTCTGTGCAGAACATCTTTGAATAGTCTCTCTGTAAAGTAGCCCTGACCTGCCGGCTTTCGCCTCTTCGACCTCTTCTTGCGACTGCGGCGGGTTTGATCAGTGTAGCCGTAGTCACGCCCGACTTTACCACCGCGCTTTGAGTCTTAACTTTTGACCTTCCGCCTGTCGCGCTGCTGGTGAAGTAAAAGCCGCGCAGCAGTGGATTCTCGCTGAACGGATTCGGCCTGAAGAGCGCAGAAGTGAATAGCCCCAACTTTCTGCGCGACTCTCCGAATGAAAGCGGAAAGTTGAAGACGCGCAGTTGCTCTGCCGGAGGCGCGGGCATGCCGAGCCTGACTAGCCTGCGGCGCATCAATGCATCGTAGAGGTGATCGAATTCGACATCAAAAAGAGCGTGAGCGTTTTGCGACTGCTCAAGCCGTATGGTCGCGCCCCACACCTGCGATCTCTCTTCGGCGATAAAAGGGCTGAAGAAATCCTCAAAGCCTTCGATTGAATCCAGGTGGGTGAAGACGAGATAAACCGGGAATCGCGCTTGCGCCCGACTGACGGCTTCATCAAGCCGAGCGCGCAATATCTTCGCCTGTTGCTCTATCTCCGCATCGTTGCAGTTGAACACGCGCGCAGCGTCAACGCTGATTACAAGGCCGTCAATCGGACGATTCCGCCTGTGCTTCTTTATCGTTTCGAGAAGCGATGACCATTCCTCGCCGTCCGCGCCTTCTGATTGATAGCGCCCTGCCGTGTCAATGTTGATAGCCGAGTCAGTCACTCGCCACACTGAGTCGCGCGTCGGTCGAATAAGATTTAAGTCTGCGCGTCGCTGGCTGGGAAGCGCCTGAAAATCAAGCCCTGACGAAAGCAGCAAGGATGTCTTGCCGCTCGAAGACGGGCCTGCGATCACAAACCACGGGAGCTTGTAAATCGCTTCGCTTGATTTGGCGGCGGCAAGCTTGGTGCTGTTCAACCACTGGACTACTTCCTCTGCGCCTCGCGTCAATTCATCGTTGCTTCGCACAGGAGCAGTTGCCCCCGGCGGCCTTGAGCTTTTAGCCGTAGCGTTTCCAGATTTTTGCCGCTCTTTCTTCTTGCGGTAATGATTGATTGCGATTGCAAAAGGCCACGTCAGAAGAATCAACGCGACGAGCGCGACCTGATAAGGCAACGCAATCCCGACCCACGAACCAAGGAAAAAAATCAAAAGACAAGCAACACTGTATAGCGACACATACATCGTGATGTTCAGCGCGTGCTTGATCTGGTCTTTATGCGAAGACATTGATTACTCCATTAATGGTCGAATCTATCGAAGCAACTGTTCCTTTGCCCCGTTCAGTTCGCTGATCAGCAGAAAATTAAAAAGCACATAAATCAGAATCACGACCCCAAGCCCGACCGTGCCGCCGACCTTGATCCACATAGGCAGTCCCGTGTCTTTAACCGGTTCGGGCTGGTCGGTCACTTTCCAATGAGGCGATAGCGGGCTTATTTGCAATCGGCCTGCGCGCCGCAGAAAGTCCGCGATGTTTTCGATCACGGTCTTTAGTTGCTCTTCGTAATAAATATTATATTTGCCTTTGTAACCGAGCAGCAGGCACACATAGCAGACTTCGACTACGTCAATGTCGGCTTCGGCTTCGGAGTTTTTCATTATCGCTTCGAGCCGCTCAAAGAAAGTCAGCCCGGCCAGATGCTCGCCGACATATTCGAGTTGGAGCGGGTACTTTTCCCACTCTTCGCGCAGCGGGAAGTCTGCAATCAGCACGGTCTCATCAATGAATGCGGCGAGCGCGAATTTAATGGTTTGCAAGTGCCGCTCTCTGTACAAGAGCGCCTCTCCGCGCTGCTCCAATTGTTTGAGCAGTGCGTCTATCAGCCGCCTGAGTTCAATCGACGGCGTTGCGACACCGGCTCTGATCTGCATGATCTTTTGCAGCACGGGAGTGGCCAGGCTCACGAGGCTATTATCCGAGCGCGTTCGGCTTTGCGTGCTCACCGGTCTTTCGGCTGTGACAGTCGCCATACGTTTCTCCGTTCTTCAATCTCTCACGCACTATAAATACTGGAGATAGCCCTCGGAGGTCACCACCCATGCGGGTGGCAATCATAAAGATAGATATAAACCGCAGAGGCCGCAGAGGATTCGCAGAGGCGGCGCAGAGGAATCATTCCATTTTACTTCTACGGAATCATTATTACAGTGTTATAAATTATCTAGTTGACATCGAAAATCAGCGAGAGTAGCATTGCTCCGTTCACGTCCTTTAGCCGATTAAAGTTGATGTTAATAAAAAGCATCGCAACCAATTGATTTACTCTTAGCCACTGGAAAGAAGGCGCTATGCAAATAGTTAAGATAAGAAGCCATCTGGCATTTGCCATACTTGTTATTGCTTTAACCACCACACTGGCAGCATATCCTGGCCGAAATCAAGAGAAATCACAGTCTGCTGGAAAGAGAATAAGTGATACCAAAAATGAGGATGATAATCTTGGGCCTATTGTAGATTACGAAGTGAATTATAAACCCCCAAGAGATGCGAACCCAAGGCTACAGGCGTTGAGACAAACCAGAGGAGCTAGATATACCAGAGGAGCACCACGACCTTTAGGAGAACTTGAGGTTTCTTCAGAAGGTTACGCTGTTCTTACAGAGTGGGAGGTAGGGCTACCACCCTTACCAGTGTCACAGAGTGATGCTGTTATATTTGGTAAGGTCGTTGACGCTCAAGCACATTTATCTAACGATAGGACTGCTGTTTATTCTGAGTTTAATGTACTCTTAGAGGAAGTTTTTAAGAACTCTACGGGTAAGCCTCTTACGGTTAATGAATCACTCGTGGCAGAACGCGAGGGGGGCGTAGTCAGATTTCAGTCCGGTCGCCTTCTACCGTATAAGATTTTTCATCAAGGAATGCCGCGCACTGGTGGGCACTATATATTCTTTTTGAAGTATAATGAACAGGGGGAGGACTACCACATCGTAACGGCTTTTGAACTTCGTCATAATCGCATTTCGCCTCTTGATGATTTGGAGAAGTTCGCTATTTATAAAGGATTCAGTAAAGAACAATTTCGTAATGCGATCCAAGAGGCAATAGCACATCAGTCGCAACAGGATGGGAACCCTCTCTGGGCGTTATGAGCATAGAACTGAATTATAAGAAATCAAAACGGACTGACCAATATGGCAATGAGTTCCGGTATCGAGCAAAGGTGCGAGACGCGCACGGAGCGCAGGTCGGGCGATGGGCGTGGGATGTGTTCCTTGCACCAAGTCATTAGAGCGATTTGCGAATGGATGTACGGTTTACCGCAGAGCAATTATGTTGGAAGTCAAGAGTGAGCAGAAAGATTTTGCGCAAAATCTTTCTGCTCACTCCACGTCCTCTGATTTTTCACTATCAAATTCAAGATCACCAACAACTTCCCCACTATCGCCATCTTCTTCTTTTTCCCCGCCTTTGTCGTAATGTTACAGAGCCTTGACACTATTCGTCTCAGGGATTATGGTTCTGAACATAACAAAAAACTGGCGAGTGAATAGAAAGCTTTTCGTTTCTTTTACCGCCAGATTTCTTAAAGATGTATTGAATGACCTTCGTCCATGACAAGGAGTGTTTTATGCAACATCTCAACACGAAGAAATTTTTACTCTTCATTATAGTTATTCTTTCAGTAGTTTTGGTAGCAGCATTGTTGCGCAAGGATACTGGCAGTTTGGCTTTTAGCCAGCAAGAAAAGACGAGCGAGGAAAAAAACAATAAAGAAAACATGCCGCTTGCTATTTTTTCAGATTCACAGCCTGCCGATGCAAGAGAACTCGCTTTGAGAAATGCTAGAAGCGCTCGCTATAACGGTCGCCTTTCAAAACCTTTAAATGAAATAACAGGCAATGGATTGATGCGAACAACGCACTGGTGGATTAATTTGCCGGGCCTTCCAACAGCTCAAAGTGATGCTGTTATACTTGGCGAAGTTGTAGAAGCGAGTGCCTATCTGTCCAGCGATAAAAGCAATGTTTACTCTGAGTTCAATTTACGCATAGAAGAGGTTTTTAAGGATGAAAGCGGTCGTTCTCTTGTCAAAGCCCGCAACCTGATCATGTCTCGCGAAGGTGGCAGAGTGCAACTACCAGATGGGCGTGTCTTATATGTGATGTCTTCTGATCAGGGTATGCCTGCCAGAAATCGGCGATATCTGTTTTTCCTCAAGCAAAACAACGAAGGGAAAGATTACGGCATAATCACAGGATACAGGCTATATCAAGGCAAGGTTACTTTATTGGACGAAGTAGACCTGGAACGATTTGCTACCTACAAAGGTATGACCGAGGAGTCCTTTTTAAATGCGGTTAGAGAAGCCGTCTCGAATCCACCACAGGCACCACGTGATATAGAAAGATAAACAAATGACCGTACATAAGTGTCGATCTCGGTTTATCTTCACAATAAGTATACTTTCTTTATTCATAATAAGTATGCTTTCTATCGAAGGGTCGCTTTCACAAACTAACTGTCCTTGTCCCAATATACCGGTATTGAATCCCTCCAATCCAAAGTCCGCTGCTTGGGAAAAGGGTGTAACAGTAAGCGTCAATATAGATCCCACGTTTTCTCAGCAAGAGCAAAATAAAATCATAGCCGCCCTTAATAACTGGAATGCTTCTAATGGCGCGAATGGTAATAACTCTGGTGTCACGTTTGCTCCGCCAACGTTCAACAGCACCCCTATAACCGGAGGCAACAATACATTACAAATTAGCAAGGCAACACCAGATAATGGGGCTGCTGATGCTGATTTGGACGGGAATAATTATCTGACCGACCCTAATCGCACTTGGGGGCATATAAGGGTCAATCCTTTATTTATTACCTCTGGCGACCTAACAGGTAAAGTAGCGCATGAGATAGGGCATTCGTTTGGTTTGGCTGATTGCCTTAATAGCACTTGTCCCAGTCAGAATTCTCCTTGCTGTTCAACTACCTTAATGTCTTATTGCACAAGTAGCGGCAATAGACCTCAAGGGCCTACAAATTGTGATAACACTAAAACAAAAGAGGCTGGTCAATACGGAGGTGGCGGCCCGGTTGGCGGCGGCCCCGGTGGTGGAGTATGCCCACAGCCTCCGCTTAAGTGCCGGACAGACCAACGTAACTGTTATCAAGATGAGTATCCGTCCTGTATATGCATTTGCAACGGTAGCCCCATCGTTATTGACATTTTGGGTAACGGCTTTGACCTGACAGATGGAGCGACAGGGGTAGCTTTTGATCTCGATAGTGACGGTACTAACAACAGATGGGCATGGACAGAGATGGGGTCGGATGATGCATGGCTTGCCCTCGACCGCAACTTCAACGGGGTAATAGATAACGGCGAAGAATTGTTCGGCAACTTCACGCCGCAGCCGCCATCAAGCGATCCCAATGGCTTTCTCGCATTGGCTGAGTTTGATAAGCCAGTAAACGGAGGCAACCTCGACAGAGTAATAAATAGCCAGGATGCCATATTCTTTAGCTTACGTCTCTGGCAAGACACTAATCATAACGGCAACTCAGAACCGGAAGAGTTGTACACGCTGCCCTCTCTAGGCGTTATGAGCATAGAACTGAATTATAAGAAATCAAAACGGACTGACCAATATGGCAACGAGTTCCGGTATCGAGCAAAGGTGCGAGACGCGCACGGAGCGCAGGTCGGGCGATGGGCGTGGGATGTGTTCCTTGTTCCCGATCACTGATATGCGCAATGTAAACTCGTGCTTAATCATCGAACCGCCTGCAAGTCTATTGTCACTTGCAGGCGGTCTTGCTTATGCGCTATGGCTTCACCGCATACATTTCAAGCTTCACGTCGGGGAACTCATCAGGCACGTAAACGGCCAGTACCTTCGAGCCTCGTATCGTGTCCCAGTAAGGGCCGATGCTGTCGAGCGCGAAATAATGAAATCCCACGCGAGTAGGTATTGGCGCGGGCGGCGGCGAAGCGTGTGTCAACGTTACGCCGGGGAGCGCGGAACCAACTACCGCATCAATGACATCACGCGCGGCGATCTTAACGATGCGCGGCACAAGCTCGATCAAACGGCTCTCCGGTATCTGGCCTCGCACCGCCAGGTAAAAGGCCGCGTCTTTGAGCAACTGTTCGTCCTGCACGCGGCCTACGTAAAGCGACTTGCGAACATTTTCGAGCGGGATTGGAACACACCGGGTCGGAATGACTGTTTCCAGTAACTCGCGAATCTCAGCCGATAGCTGGCTGAATGTCGAGTAAAGATCAGTGTGATCATAACGCACTATGTCTTTGGGATGATGGTCTGTGACAAAGGTTATCAGTTCACCGGCAAGCTCGGCCATCGCCAGGTATATGCGCTCAGGGTGTACGGGGTGCGTGCGGAAATAGTGAGCGAGTTCCGGTATTGCTGAATTGACCGTGTGCAATAACCAGAAGATGCCTGCTTCCGACGTTGTGAAGTCGGCAAGCCCCGCCGCGCGCTGTCGGCGTTGTTCGCTGAGAGTGGTGCTTTTAGTAATCAATATCTCAACTAACTGGCGCAGCATGTTGACGAGCCACGACGAGGCAGACACGTTCAATGCAGGCGGAATCCAGTTCTCTGATAACGTAAGCTGGCCCGTTGCCGTGCGCTGAAGCTCGGCTATCTTGATCGAGCTGTATCCTTCGCGCAATTCATCAGCGAACAGCAATCGAATATTCCCGCGCGCAAAGGCTATTTGCCGTTCGTTGTCGCCGGTGGTCTCGTCAGGAACAACGCCCGCGTCCTGAAGGTATCGCACCATCTGGCCGCCCGCCGCACCGGGCGTCTGAAAGTTGATCGCGCCTGCGCGCTTGGCCGGGATGGCAAGATAGACATCAAGGCGCTCATCCGCCATGTCAAAATGTCCTTCTACGGGTCGCGGCGGCGGGGCCTGTTCGATCTCAGGTATGTTGATCATCAGACCGTCAGGCATTACGGCCCTGCATTGGATCAGGTCAAAATAACCATTGGCAATTGATTCCCGGTTCACCTGCAAATCGAGCACGCCCCAGTTGTACGGCGCGCTTGACGCGAACCGAGAACTGAGTGACTGTTCGTGATAATTATCGAGTTGTTGAAAATGATGAGGGGTCAGCAGCATCCCCTCGGCCCAGACGACTCTACGATAACGGCTCATGGTTTCGCGCCCTCGTTAAGTTGTTTGCAACTGTATGCAAGTTTGTAGGGGCGACCGTCTCTGGCCGCCCCGGATTGAGGCTAGCTATCGCGCTCGACGCGCAGATTGTTGGTGACAGAGAACACGCCCGGAACCTGATTGGCGGCCATGTAAGCGAGCTGGCTGTCCATCCTGTTTGAGACCACGCCTTCAAGCGTCACATGCCCGCGATTGACGATGATGTGAATCGAAGGATTCACGCCCTGAGCGTAGCGGAACAGGCCACCTGTTCGGAATATCGCACGAAAAGTGCGCACGCGAATCGAATCGTCAAACCCGGAAACAGGCAACACCTGTATTTTATTGATCACTTGCTCGACGCCTTCGATTCTTGCTATGCGTCGCTCTGCGTCCTTGCGCGTGGACGGGCGCACAACCTGCCCGTACAGCGTTACAGTGCTGCCTTCGATCTCGTAGCCGAGATTGTCGAATATGCCATAATAAGGCAGCGTCACAAGTTTTTTACGTATTTGCTTTGCAGTGGCTGCGTCGTCGCTTCGCTGCCCTGCTTCGACAGGGACTGCAACGACGGCTGATGCTGCGATCACGAGCGCTGTTACGAGCGCCATTAGTTTTCCTTTAATCAAATTCATTTTCCTTCTCCTCCTAGTTTCTCTACCTTCGCATTCTTAATACGCTGGTCACGCATTATAAATACTGCAAAGCGGTGTCACGGGTCACCACCCACATGGATGGCAACGTATTTATTTTTGATTTAGAGCGGTTTGCAAATGGATGTACGGTTCACCGCAGAGACGCGGAAGAGAATGATGAAGTATGAACGATGAACGATGAATTAAAGAATTTCTCTTCAGTTCATCATTCATACTTCCGCATTCATCGTTTTCTTCTGCGTCTCTGCAGTGAACCCTCTTGCATTACCTTACATTCAATAGAAATCCGCTCTAATAAGCGATAGGCGGGGCCGCGACGTTGAATCTGCGCGGATTTTCGGAGATGACGCCAAGGGCCAGGAAATTCACCACAAAGTTGTAAGCTTCGTCGTCGAGGCTACCGTGCTCGCGCAAATACCAGACGTTTCGATCTGTGAGCGGATTCTTAACGGCTCGCGTCATGGTTCGGAGCAGGGGGTGAGATTTTTTCGTCCCGCCGCCCATTCGGTAAGCCGCGACGAGGATAAGACTCTTGTCAGCCGATTCGGTTCCCAGAGTCTTTCTAAGCGAAAGCAAACCTGGCAATATCTGGCGCGCAGTCGCCATCTGATCGCTCGGCGACCGCGCTCCTTCTGCCTCTGCAAGGGCCGTTGAGATCACAAGACCCGGCTCGATGCCTTCGCGTCGGGCTTCGGCGGCGATTGCCTGCGCGGCGGTCGCCATCGAGTTGAGCGCGCCGACAAGGGCTGACGACTGAGAATATTGTTCGACTCTCTTGCTGATGTCGCCGAGCGCGTTGACCGCGTTGGGAGGAAAAACATAGGGCTTGTCATCGCTGCTTATGCGGCGCATAAACTGCACGGCTATCTTTTCAACTTCTTCAACTGTGACGGCTTTCGATGGCGCTTCGCTATTGCCATTAGCGTTACGTTCGCGTGGCAAATCCGGCGTCCGCTTTTTTTCATCCTCGCCTTGCTGCTCTCTTGAGTAAGAGCCGCGACCAGTGCGGTGACTGCTGTCTTTGTTCAAGAAAATAATAAGCGGTACAGCTATCAGCAATATCAATACGACTGATGCCATAGCGATAACCGGCGTAGTGAACTGCGGTATGATCGCATTAGACCCGGCGATTAACGCGGCGGGTTGTTCCGCGCGGGTTTTATCTTCCGCGATAGAACTCTCAGGGCCTGCGCTGCTGATGCTGACCAGCATATTGCAGGCAGGCCCAATCGAAATCATATCGCCGTTTCGGAGCACAGCACCGCCGTTAATCCGCTTGCCGTTGACGAACGTCCCACCCTCTGAACCACAGTCAGAAATTTGAACGATGCCGTCAAACCGCTCTATCAGGGCATGTCTGCGCGACACCCTCGGATCATCTATCGCCAGATCATTATCGTGGCTGTAGCCGATAGTGAAACGCGCAGATTCAACGGCGACTCGTCCTCGTCCATCGTTCAATGCGAGTGTGATTTGAGGCTCGGCCATATTCACAATGTTTTGAGAAACGCGATCAACGCGCGGCGATCTTCTGCTGAAAGCGCAAGCCCGAAAAGATGCCCTTTCACGGCTCGCGTTTTCACTCCCGCACCGCGAAACCCGGTCGGTACATAATCACTCCAAGCTTTAGGAATAACGGGTGAGTAGTTGAAGGCCGCCATCCGTGCTTGACTGCTGTGAATACAAACAGAGATGCTGCCAGCTAAAAACAGGGTGAATACGAACGCTTTGATTATATTCGATTGCATTTCAAACCTCCTTACCAGGGGATTCACCGCAGAGGACGCAGAGGCGGCGCAGAGAAAAGATTTTATCCTCTGCGAAATCTCTGCGTCCTCTGCGTCTCTGCGGTGAACTGGTTTTATCTTCATTCTTACTTCTGTTGATTAGAGTGACTCTCCCGCCGCCGCCGATCCGGCGTAGGTCGAGAGCGGGTTCATTTCAAGCCCGAACGCCCAGGGGTTTTCGCCGACAATCGCCGCGGCGAAAAACTTGGGCACGTACTTGATATTTTCGTTTTGAAAAAAGCGGTCGAGCTTATACGAATTGGCGATAAGCGTCCAAAAGCTTCTTTCCTTATTCTTGCCGTTGATCACATCATTCAGATCACGCCGCACCGAATCGGGGCTGCGGTTATAACCGGCGATTCCGAGCGCCACGCTCATCGCATCGCTTCCGAATTCCGCTATGCGGTCTTTTATATACTTGGCGGCGGCAGGGGCCATCTTCTTCACATCACAACGATCATCAGGGTCTACGCCGTAGCCGCGCGCCGTAGCTGCCATGAATTGAAACAGGCCCTTCGCGCCCACAGGGCTTGTCAGGCATTCGCGATACTCGCTCTCGATCATCGGGATGTAGAGGCCGACCACCTTGGGCACTCCGCGCGCGTTAAACTCGCGGATGATGTCGGGCGCAAGGCGACGGGCGCGCGAAAAAAGAGAAGTCAGGTCTTCGCCCCAGATTGCAGTCGAACGATTGCCCACGCGCCGCGCATAGCCATCTACATACTTCTTGATGTAAGGCAGCACGTCATCTGTAAACACGTATTCGCGATTGCTCATCATGCGGGAAATGTTCCGCGCCTGACTGTAGATAAACTCGTTCTGCTCATCTTCATTCATGCGGATGTAAAGCTTGCGCGGAGCAGACCTCGGCTGTGAATCTTGCGTCTCGAAGTTCGAGTTATTCGTCGGGTCAGGAGAGACTTTGCCTTCCGCTGATTTGTCCGGCTTGTTTGGAGAGATAATACTTTCGTCCTTCTCAAAACTGTTTTTCGCTCGACGATTATCACTGTGGTCTGCGCGTTTGAGCATGCGCGGCCCAAGCGCCGCGACCGTGGCCAGCGCCGTAATGATCAACACTAAACCGGCAACTAATCGAAAAGGTGGTATTTCTAACATGGTCAGTACAGTGAAGAGAGGGGCCGCCCGTTCAGCCCGAACACCTGAGGGTTTTCGCCAACGATGCCTGCGGCAAAGAACCTTGCCACGCGGTCGGCTCCGTCACGAGCTACGACACCCGATCTCACCATCCTCCCAAAATCTTTTCTGTCAGTTGCGTTAGGGTCTATCTCTTCAAGCCGCGCTCGCACTTTCGCCGCTTGAGAGAGCGGCATTCCGTAACACGCGATGGCATACATAAAGTTATCCAGCCCGCCGAACGCATTCACGAGATCGTTGATATATGCGGCGGCAATTTCAGCCGAACGCTTTACGTCTTTGAGCGCGGCGGAAGATTCGTCAGGCGTGATGTAACCCTGCTCAAGAGCGATCTGTCTGGGCACCCGCCAGAAGCCTATCTTTTGATCTGAGCTTGCGGCGTCTTCTTTGAAGCGGCTCTCGGATAAAGCCATCACGAAACCGATGGCCGGAGGCAGTCCTTTACTATTGAATGCGCTGCCAATTTGACGGCGATAGCGGCTTGCATCATCCATCACGTTGACGCGATAAGAGCTTGTCGAACGACGTATGAAGTCTGCGAACTGCGAGTCGAAGTCGTACCAGCTTTTTCCTGATATTGTCGCGGCCAGATTGCGAGAAAGAGGAACCACATCGGATGCGCCTGACTGCTGATTGCGTGTGATCGTTTGTTTATCCGTTGCGTCGTTTGCCTCTTTTACCTCTTCAGTGTCGGGAGTCGTGTCTTTACTTTCAAACGCGAGCAAGACAGTCTCAGATTGAGGTTTCTTATTCCCTTCTTTGTCTTGAACGGTCACGGTCAGGACGTGATTGCCGCTTTTGAGGTTGCGAACCTTTGTATCGAGTTGCGCGGGGTCGAGCGTCACTTCAAACGGAGGATGTTCGGCGCTGGCGAACTCGATGCCGTCGAGCAGGTAAATCACTTCGTCTATATCTTTTGCGCTCTCTGCTTCGATGCGAATAGTTTGCGGCCCGCGAATAGTCGCTCCTGTTTCAGGGCTTAAAACGCGAACCGTGCTTTCTGAATTAGAAACGAAACTTAAAGCCAAAAACACGGCCCCGCCTGCAATCGCAATCCCGGCGACTACTGCCGCGACAATCAACAACGGCGATGTGTGCGGAGTCGAGGCCGTGTCAGCCGACTGCGACACTGTGTGATGATCAGAGGCCACGGTTGAAATTATCTCTGCGGCAGCGTGCGGCGACTCGGGCAAATCTTCGTCGGAATGAAACGCTACCGCGCGCCGCGCCGCCTATGGAAATCAAATCTCCGTTGTGGAGCCTGCGCTCCCGTTCAACAGATTCGCTGTTTATAGTCGTGCCGTTCGTGCTGCCGAGATCGCTCAACCAGAACTCGTCGCCGCGACGCTCGATTATCGCGTGATATTGCGAAACCGCCTGATCGTCAATACAGATGGAATTGTCCGGCGCGCGACCGACTGATGCTTCGCCGTAGAGTTCAACCTCGCGTTCAGGCTGATCAGGTGAAAATATGATTAACTTCGCGTTTGTCATCTTGCTTTCGGCCAAGAAATCTTTCGGCAATAACTGGTTTCACTCCGAGCGGCGCAGTTCGATTACAAGCTGGGCCGTGTTCCGGTTGAGTTCGACATCGCGTCTGAAAATCTCGTAGCCGAATGTCTTTGCCTGTAGCGTGTAGTGGCCAGCAGGCACAAGCTTGTTCAACTGGAATCTGCCTTCCGGGTTGGTGTATCCCCAGGTGAGAATATTTTTTGCCGATATCTCTTGAGTCCCAAGCGGCACCAGTCCCACTGCGGCCCCGGCGATTGGTTTGCCATCGAATGCCGACCGGATGATTCCGCTCACGGTCAATTGCGGCTGAGTCATCGACCCGATCAGTTATTGCACCTTCCTGCTTCCCTCTTTCAGAGCCACCGACCTGCGCGAGCATCGCGCTGATGATGTGCGACGGCCTGAGAAAACCGACAGCGCCCAATGTGTAGAATCCATCAGGGAACCCGTCGCCATTCTTGTCTGTCGGCTGACGGTCAACGACGACTTTGGTGGGAATGCCGATCAGCTTGCCTTCGCTATTTACGGCAGCGCCGCCGCTATTGCCGTGGATAAGACGGGCATCGGTCTTGATCCAGTTTTCTAGAACGTCTTTGCCTTCAATCGTGCCCGGATTTACTGTGACAGTAGCGCCGCCCTTCTCCGGGTAGCCGATGATAACCAGATCGTCGAGTTCTCGAACCGCGCGCGAATCGCCCATCTCAATTGCAGGCAGCGTCGCGTCATCGCCGTGCGAGGCGTTTGCAATCTTCAGTAGCGCCAGGTCAAGGTCTTTGTTGATGAGAACGGTTTTCAGCCGGTAGAGATTCGAGACCGAAATATCCAGGACTCCATCATCGGGCAGCGCAAGATATATCTCATCATATAGTTCAGTTGATTTGTCTCGCGCCACGACGTGATAGTTTGTGGCTACGACGCCGTCTTGTCGCACGACAACGGCTGACCCACGCGGGCGGGGGCCACGGCCTTCGGCGTCGCCGTTATTGCGCACCAGAATAAGTCCGACGGCAGAGATTGCCTGGCGAATGCGAGAGCGTGCTTCCGAAGACAGCCCCCGGCTGCTCTTGCCCGACTGCGTGTTTGCAGCGACTGCAAACATTTGCAGCGCAATCACGGCAAGCGCCGTCGTGATCTTGAGCTTTAGTCTGTTTGCTCTTGTGCTCATAAAGCGAATATCCATTTCAACTGCAGCCGCGTAAGCGAATGCCCACTTCAAATGGCAGCCGCGTAAGCGAATACCTGCTTCAAACGGCAGCCGCGTAGCGGCGCTATGACTTTAGCCGTGTCCTTCAGGGCACGGAACTCTGGCGCAAAGAATCTGTTCGTCGCGTTAGCGACGGTTGAATTCATGTGTCGCTAACGCGACAAGGAATTAACTCGCTGTCACTGTCCCGGCCTTGAAAGACCGGGCTAAACTCACAGCGCCGCTACGCGGCGAACTCCTGTCGTTTGCCACCGGGACTTCGGCTCGTTGCTACGCGGCAAATTCATACGCAATCTTCAGCGCCGCATAGCAACGCATTCATACGCGCACTTCGATCAATTGTGCTGCAAGCGAATCTCGAAGGAGGCGACCTCGCCCGTCTTCAGTCTCTGCATCTGCTCGCTTTTCGTCGGTTATGGCAACGACTGACCCCGCTTTGTCGTTGTCTTTGCCTGCTGCCAGAAAGACTCCGCGAGCGCGAATACCTGTGATTGAGGCGGCGCTTTCGGAAACGATGCCGCGTTGCGCGTTCGCAGAGAGTTCGGCTGCCGCGCTCGAAGCTGATTGAAGTTCGCCCTTTGACTCTTTGACCGCCGCATCAAGTACCGCAACAGGCTCGCGCGACATGATGACTTGCAGAATTTCTGTGCCCATCTCTTTATCGAATATAAAAGAGGTGCGCGGCAGTTCTATGCGCTGGCGCGCGCGGATCACGTTGCTGCTGTTGGCTGCCTGAGTGCCGGGAAAAATCACGCGCTTTTTGCCGTCCGGCGAAACGTTGATGACATAGACATAGCCGTCAAAGTTGCTCTCGAACGCCACTCGGATTTCGTCGCCATGCGTGAAGATGCGTCCAGGATCAACCGGGATGAATTGACCGCCTTCGGACTTCAAAACCAGAATGCGCATGCCGTCAACTTTGCCTGTGTTAAAGTCTTCTCTCAGTTGGATACCGCGCTGTCGCAAGCTATTTGATTCTGTGCTGCCGCGAGGCTTGATAACTGGCCGCATACTATGAATAAAGCGACTGCAAATCTAATCTGTATTCTCATTTTCTATTTGCTCCTTTAGGTGATCGCAATACGATCAGTTTGTTTGCTCTGCTCTGTGAGCAAGCCCTATGGTGTAGATGAGTTCTTCGTTATCGTTCCTATTTTTATTCTTGACCCAGATGACATAATTACCCGCGCCTATTCCTTTGCGCAGACTCGTCTCTTCTATATTCTGGTTCGATTGTTTTCTAATCTCGCGAATCGTGTCCTGTTTGATCACGCCGCCATTGCCTATTGCCTGATTGGGCAGGCTCGATATCGCATCGCGGCTGAAAACGAGAGTGAAATCTTCGCGTCCTGCGACTTCGTCCATTTCGTACCAGCAATCCTTCGGGTTCGTAAACCGTGGGCAAGAGCCTGGCACGATATACTCTTTATCCTTGTTGACGAAATTCAATCCGTTGTTAATGCGCGAATCCGGGAATACCAGATGGCCGTCGCTGCCCTGCGTATTGTGAATTATGTAAAGGTATCCATCCTGATTCGGCGTAATCCCAATCTTCACCTGATCGCCCGTGAAGAAGACTGTCGAGGGGCTTGTATCAGAAAAACCTCCGCCCTCTCCGCGTTTAATCAGCCGATACTGAATCGTCAGCAACGGCGCTTGCATAACAGGCCGACGGCGTGGACTTGGCTTGCGGCCCGGTTTGGCTACGCGCTTAACGGCTGAAACATCCTTGTCCCAAACAAGCTTGTCAGTTTGCGCCGCACGAACCTGAAAAGTCGCGAGCGTCAGTAATCCGCAGGCCGCAACAGCTAATGAAAAAGCCAATAATCGAGTTCGCATAATCTTTCCTTTCGCCCGGTCATTTGCCGGAAGTTCGCGCGCGCAGAAACTCTTTGAGCTTCGGATCATCTGCCGATACCGCGCACCTGAAATCCTGTCAACCAGCTTCTCAGTTTCTTTTCGGCAATCTCGAATTCAGGCCCGTGATAATAGCGGGCCGTCGTTCTGACATCATTGATGTCGAGCCTGAAATGGCCGCCGCGCACCACGCGATTCTTAGTCCCGAAATTCGAGTCTGCCGCCTGCCCGCCCGGGTAGGGCTGATACGAAGCATCCACCCATTCGGCGACGCTGCCAGCCATGTCTTGCACACCATATGCGCTCGCGCCGCCCGGCCTTTGGCCCACAGAGTTCGGATGCTCCGAGCCTAAATCAGACCGGCTCGGTTCAGGGCTACTGCCCCAGGGCCACTAGGCGTTTCTGTTGCGCATCGGGACCCCAGCTTGCGGCCTTCTCCCACTCTTCTTCCGTAGGCAGACGCTTGCCTGCCCATCGCGCATACGCGGCGGCATCGTTCCAGTTGACCCCGACCACAGGCGCGTCCGGGTTATTGTTGAAGTACTGCGGGTCCCAGTGCGGATTTGTCGGATAAGGCCGTTTGGTCTCGTCGCAAAATCGCTTGTATTGCGCGTTGGTGACTTCGAATTTGTCTATGTAGTAATCGGGCAACGTAACTTTGTGCGCGGGCTTTTCATTCTGTTCGTGGTTATCATCGCCCATGATGAACTCGCCCGCTTTTACGAGTAACATCGGACCTGTGTAGTCAATCTCTGTAAGCTCTCCAGGCCCATCAACAGCTTGCCCGGAGTAGATGATGGATTTCGTTTCGCCGTCTTTACCGATCACCGAAGTATTGAAGTCCTCGAAGCCCTGACGCGAAACGCGCACGACTCGCTTCCCTGCTTCAAGAAACGAAACTCTTATAGTCCCATCCGCGCGCATATTGCCGAGCGATTTGTTATCAACGAAGACATCGCTGCCAGACGGCTGTCCTCTGACGATCAGAGTAAATCCGGGGTCTTTCGATACAAGAAAAAATAGGAGCAGGCAGACGGCTAAAATCATCGCACTGCCGCCGACCCACCATCCCCACAGCGGGATGCTGTTGCATTTGCCGCGCGGTTTAGCTTTAGCGTCCGTCGTCCGTTCAGGCGACGGTGTCCCCTGCTCAGCGAGCGACGGCGACCTCGTGGCACCCGTCGCTCGCGAATTCTCGGTCGGCCTGGCAAGATCATCGAACGTGGAATCGGTTCGGCGACCGCGCGCGTCTTCGGTTTCCTTCAGAGACGCTGCTAAGGCCCGCCTTACTCCAGAGGCTGTTCCGTATTCATCTTTCATATCGTTTGTGCGCGTTCGCTCCATAAAATATTTCCACTCCACCGGCCACGCACAATAGATACTCGAAATTGGCTTTTGCGGTCACCACCCATGCGGGCGGCAATATAAAAAGGCGAGATAGTTGAAGTGTGTGCAAAATTGGCCGCGTAGCGGCGATTGAATTTAGCCGTGTCTTTTAAGGCACGGTAAACTGTAATTCGCGTCGCGTGAGCGACGGTTGAATGGTGCGGTTAAGTTCAATCGTCGCTCACGCGACGAAGGGAGAGTCTTCCCGGCCTTAAAAGACCGGGGCTAAATTCACTAAGCCGCTACGCGGCTGCAGAACTAACCGGTCTGAGATTTATGCACACGCTTCAGATAGTTATCGGCGGGTTTACTCTATTAATCGCTTCACGGCTCAAGCCCGACCCTGAGGAGGAGGTCTGCAAACCGAGGGTCTTGACGCAAGCTGTCATGCATCGGCTCGACGCGAATCGCGAGCGATACGATGGTTCGCTCATCACAAGCTTTTCGTAACCACTCAAAAGCTGCGTCTTTTTTTCCAAGTCCCGTATAAACGACGCCTATCGCATCGGCGGGAATGTATTGATGATGTGATTGCTGTTGCAATTCGTCCAATATCTTCTGTGCCTCGTCTATGAGTCCGGCAATGCCGTAGATGTATCCGAGAATGCCCATGGCAACAGGGTTATTCGATTGCGCTCCCGCTTTCTTCAGTTCGATTATGGCTTCCGCAAATTGCCCGACTTTCGCATAGGTCAAACCCAGAAAGATGTGCGCCACATAAAAATTATCTTCGAGCGTGACGACTCGTGTCAGATGCTCGACGGCCAGTTCGTATTGACCGGCCCAGTAGTAGCAAGTCCCCAAATCGGTTTCAGTCGCCAGCGACAGCGGGTCCAGTTCCAATCCTTTTTTGATCTCGGTAATCGCTTTGTCGAACCGGCCCGATTGCGCCAGCACAGACCAGCCGTACCAATCGTGAGCCAGCGCATAATTCGGTTTCAACTCAATCGCCCGTTGGAATTCACTTTCGGCGGTTCGCCAATCTCTGTCGTAACAAATGCTGACGAGCGCCATCGCGTAATGCGCTTCGGCCAGCGCCCCGTCAATTTGCAAGGCTTTCAAGGCCGCAGCCTTGGCTTTCACCCAGACTTCCGCCGGGTGAACAAGAAAAGAGAGGTTGAAGTAAGCTTCGACCAGACCGGCATAAGCCAGCGCATACTCCGGGTCTTTGTCAATGGCTTGATTGAAGTATTCAAAACTCTTCGCCAGACTTTCCGGCGTGAATTTATAGAGCGCATAATAACCGCGCAGGTAGAGGTGATATGCCTCCGCATTTTCGGTGGGGCGTTTGGTCAACTGCTTTTGTTCTTCATCCGTCAGCTTCAACTGCAATTTTTCAGAAATCTCTCTGGCAATCTCTTCTTGAATGTCGAATAAGTCTGCGGGCTCCTGGTTGTACTGCCCGCCCCAGAGTTGCGTGCCTTCCTGCGCGTCTGCGAGTTCCGCGCTGATGACCCACGTATCTTTCAATTGCACGATCTTCCCCGTCAGCACTACGTTCACGTTCAATTCTTTGCCGACCATTTGCGGGGCGATTTCGCCGCGCTCCTTGTAACTGAATACAGTACCTCGCGCCATAACGCGCAGCATCGGCAACTGCGAAAGATTATTGATGATGCTTGCGGTGATGCCGTCGCTCAAGTACTCGACATCGCGGTCTGCGCCCGCATTGATAAAAGGCAGGACCGCGAGCGATTTTGCAATCGTCTTTGGAGCTTCCGTGATCGCGCTCATGGTTATCTGTGCAATGAATCGGTAGCCGCGCTTGGGAACCGTTTCGATGTAGCGCGGCTGGTCAACACCGTCGCCAAGCGCATCGCGTATCTCTTTGATCATTCGCGACAGCGTGTTGTCTGTAACGAAAGCGTCTTTCCAAACCTCTTCAAACAGGAATTGCCTTTCGACTAAGCGCCCTTGATGGCGCATGAGAATTTCGAGAACAGCAAACGCGCGCGGAGTCAGCGGCCTATCCTCGTTGCCTTTGACAACGCGATAGTTGCCCGTATCAATGACCAGATCATCGAATTGATATAACAAAGCTTTGTCCTCCTGATGACCGGCTCAAAAGCGACATTGGAAAATCACTTTTTTTTCACACTTCTTTCATTACTTGAAAATGCGGATTGATTATAGTCAGCGCGAGTTGATTTTCAACAACTTAAAATTGTTTTGGAAAGCGAAGGAGGAACATGATGAACTCGAAAAGAATCGTTATCAACTTAACTATCACTATGACGATGGCAGCGCTCGCCCTGGCAGCCATCTCTCAATCAGATGTCTACGCGCAGAACAGCAAGGTCAAAGCGTTGACCGGCGCATGGCGGGTCGAAGCGGCGACACAGTTGCAAGGCACGGCCCTGGCATTTCTCACTTTCACGTCGGACGGCATCGTTTTGGCTGACGAACCCAGCGGCGGATTTGAAACGACAGGGCATGGAAACTGGGTCGCCACCGGAGGCAGCGGAGTCGCTTACACCTTTCAGGCATACGTGGGCAGTCCGAGCGGGCAAATTTCCGCTTCTATAAAGGTAGTGGGCACTTTGCAATTCAATGCGCTTCAGGATAAATGGAGCGGCCCGTTCAAAGTCGAAGTCTTTGACCCCAGCGGCAATCTGCTTTTCTCGGACAGAGGAACATTCCGCGGCACACGCATTCAAATAGAATCACTGAATTGATCTTGAGTCAGCCTTCCGGGCAGGGGCTGGCCTCTGCCCTTACACTTATCCTATTACTAACAGAGCGATTCCTTGACTTGCGTAAACTGGCCGGGTAGCATCCTCAAAGTAGTATTTGCCCAAATCACTCACGAATTTACCGCATCACTAAGGAGTCCTGATGCTCTCGGTTGAATCAGAGCAAGTTGGCAGCACTATTCGCTTAGTGTTGTTGCTCGTTGTGCTGATGGCTTTTGCAACTGAGGCGATGGGCGAGCAATTGCCGATCAAGTCTTACACTACGGCTGACGGGTTGCCGCATAATCGTGTAAAGCGCGTCGTACAAGACTCACACGGCTTCTTCTGGTTTTGCACCGCTGGCGGATTGAGCCGCTTTGATGGTTATCAATTCACCAACTACACGGTTGACAACGGGCTGCCCGTTCCGTCCGTTAACGACTTGCTTGAGACGGGCGACGGCGATTACTGGGTAGCTACAAATAGCGACGGCTTGATTCATTTCAATCCGCTTACTGATGCGCGTCGCTCGGAAGGCTTGCGCTTTACAGTTTACGGAATCAGCAACGAGCCTGCGGCCAATCGCGTCAATCTTCTATATAAAGATCGCGCAGGGTTGCTATGGGCGGGGACTGATGGTGGGCTGTTTTATCTGGACGAAGCGAAATCTGCGAGCGAGTTTCAGCGCGTCAAGCTTGGCATACCGTCGCACTCGGACATACAAGTACAGGTATGGGCGCTGGCCGAAGATCAGGCGGGCGGTCTGTGGATCGGCACGACGTTTGGTCTGGTTCATCGCTTGCCCGATGGCCGAATGATTCCTTATGCGATTCAACCGTCGGAAAGCAGAGATAATATTTCTGCATTGTTAGTAGACAAGCAGGGTAGATTGTGGCTGGGCCATCAATCCGGGTTGATAGTCTTCAGCCCTGAGCAGACTTCTTTGCTTAAGACCGGGCGCGCGCTTTCTCCTGCCGCACTTGCTGATGCCCGTCGTTACACATCGCTGGGCAAGGATGTAGAGGCGTTATGCCAAACTTCTGACGGGCGAATATGGGCGGCCATGTTCGGCGGCAGCGTGATCGAATTCGATGGCGAAGCCTCTCGCACTTACCTGGTAGCGCAGCGCGCGCGCGATAGACTCACGGCGTTTTCCGAAGATCAGGACGGCAATCTCTGGCTCACCACGGAAACCAATGGAGCATTGAAGATCACAAGACGCGGCCTCGTCAATTATGATGAAGCCGATGGGCTGGGGCAGGTCATTGGCGCTTTCTTTGAGAACCGAGCGGGCGATCTTTATGTCTACAGTAGCGTGTGGCGCATCAGTCGCTTTGACGGCAAAACATTCACAACCATCAGGCCCAACTTGCCCGCAGGCGTAAGCGATTTGGGATGGCGCAATACCAATAGCTTCATCGAAGACCATACGGGCGAATGGTGGATTGGAACGCGTCTGGGTCTTTGCCGATTCCCGAAGGTGAGTCGTTTCGAGCAACTGGCGAAAGTGCCTGCAAAGGCCGTTTACACAACAGGCGATGGGTTAAGCAATAATGATGTGACGCGCTTGTTTGAAGATTCACGCGGCGACATCTGGATCGCCGCTTTCGTTCCGATGCGCGAAGCTGTGACTCGTTGGGATCGCAAGACTGCGAGCTTTCACCGTTATTCGGAATCCGACGGGCTGCGACCATTCACCACAGTTCTGGCATTTTGCGAAGATGCGGCGGGCAATGTGTGGTTAGGTCTTCGCGAAGGCGGGCTGGCTCGGTACAAGGATGGCCGCTTCATGATTCTAGGGCATGATGAAGGTCTGCCGGGGGGCGCTATCAATGGTCTTTATCGCGACCAGGCGGGTCGGCTCTGGGTAGCTCTCGGTCTAGGCGGCCTGTGTCGTATTGATGATCCGACCGCAGACCGCCCGCGCCTCGTGACTTACACAAAGGATCAAGGGCTTGGAAGCAACGTCGTTCAAGATGTCACGGGCGATTCGGCGGGACACATTTATGTTCTCAGCATTCGAGGCATAGACCTGCTTGACCCTGCAACAGATCGCATCAAGCACTATTCTGCAACAGACGGTTTGACCGGCGGAGATTTCCGCGCGGGCTTTCGTGATCGAACGGGCGCGCTATGGTTCGGCACTACAAAAGGGCTTTCGCGGCTCATCCCTGAGCCAGAGCGAACTACCTCTCCGCCGCCCGTCTTTATTGGCGGGCTGCGCATTTCAGGTGTTGACATCCCGCTCTCTGAACTGGGCGAAAGCTCCGTGTCCAAACTCGAATTGGACGCCAATCAAAATAATATTCAAATAGATTTCTTTGCCCTCGCCTTCGGCGTGAGCGAGGCATCGAATTATCAATATAGGCTCGAAGGCTCGGACACGGACTGGAGCCCGCTTACCACGCAGCGTAGCATTAATTACGCCAACCTCGCGCCGGGGTCATATCGATTTCTTGTTCAAGCCGTCAGTTCCGACGGCACTTATAGCCGCTCCCCTGCTACCGTCACCTTCAAAATCCTTCCACCTTTCTGGCGTCGCTGGTGGTTCATCTCTCTTGTCGTGCTTTTGATTGCCGCCTCTGTCTTCGCTTTTGATCGTTATCGCGTCGCGCGTTTGAAAGAGCTTGATTCCGCCCTCACCGAGTCTCAAAAACTCACCGAGCAACTCACAGAACAGCGCGCTCAGCTTCGCAAAGCGAATCGCTCACTCGAACTCGAAGCCGCTGTTACAGGCATCATTTCCGAGTCGGCTTCTCTCAATGACGCCGCCCCTAAAATCCTTCAAGCCGTCTGCGATGTCGCCGGTTGGGAGACTGGCGAACTGTGGGAACTCGACCCACAGACGCAAGCGTTGCGATGCGCCGCCGTGTGGAATCAAGCGCCTAATGACAACGGCTCGGACCAGCGCTCTGCATTCGGGTTTCCGATTCTACTCGGGCAAGAGGTTCTCGGCGTTCTCAAATTGTTCACACGCACCAAGCGCGAGCCTGATGAGGAACTGGTTGAGATAATGTCAACGATAGGCGGTCACATCGGGCAATTGATAGATCGAAAGCGGGGCGAAGAAGCGTTGAGAAAAAGCCGCGAGGATCGACTTGCAGAGCTGGAGCGAGTGAGAAGGCGAATAGCGACGGACTTGCACGATGACATCGGGTCGAGCCTGACTCAGATCACTATCTTGAGCGAAGTCGCTCATCAGAACGTGGATCGCAAAAACAAGAAGAGCTTAGACGCCCTAACGCGAGTCATCAGCGTATCGAATGAACTGGTTGAAGCGATGAGCGACATCGTGTGGGCGATCAACCCGAAGAAAGATCATCTGAGCGATCTGTTACAACGTATGAGACGATTTGCCAGCGACATCTTTACTGCGCGCGGCATCAGCTTTCGTTTTCAAGCGCCAACGACTGACAGCAATATAGAGTTAGGCGCGAACCTGCGGCGCGAGATATTTCTAGTCTTCAAAGAGAGCGTCAATAATGTGGTGAAACACTCAGGCTGTTCACGAGCCGACATAGAGTTTCAGATAGATGGAGACTGGCTCATGCTCGAAAGTGAACGACGACGGCAAAGGGTTTGATACCGCGCTTGCTGCTGACGCCGGCACAGACCGCGCGACTCATTGGAAAGGCGGCAACGGGATTATGAGCATGCGCAAACGAGCTACGGAGATGGGAGGCGAATTCAACATCGTCTCAGGCAATGGCGAAGGAACAACTTCCACACTGAGAGTACCCGTCACCAAACGCTGATCGAGAAGCCAATCAAGAAAAGCAGGCCCGGAGAGTGACCCGCAATTTTCCCACGCGAGCCACCCCCGAACCTGCGGGGGCAGAGTGGGCGCTCTCGGTTGGATAGATCCAATCCGATGCGCCTCCCTGTCCAGGCAATCAGTTTCCTGCTACAAAGTGCTGCCGGTAATTATTGAGCGCGTAAGCAAGCCATGCTCGCGTGACCGGATCGTTCACTTTCACTCGCGCTTTCATGGTCGGGAACAAATCGAACGGCCCCTGCTCCAGCGTGAAGTAAGCCTGAAGGATTCCCTTATCAAGCGCGAATTGCACATAGCCGCGCAACGCAGCCGGTATCGTTGCGTTGTCCGTCAGCGCAAGCTGTTGACCGTTGTTGACGACAGTGACAGTCGAACCCGCTTTCGCTTTTGCTTCGCTGTCTAAACCGAGAGCGCGAACGAGCGCAACTGCAAGATCAAGCCTGCTGATATTGCCTGATGGATTGAATGTCGAGCCGCTCGCGCTCATCATTCCTGCGGGTGTGAAGTTGAAATCTCTTAGCGTCGAACCGTTGGCAGTGGCCGCTTCTGCCATCGCTGCCGTGAGGTTGAAATCTTGCGGCAATGAACTGCCGACGCCGCCTATTTGTCCAGTCCCTGACGATCGGGTCCGTTACGTCGGTAAACCTTGGATTAGCGCCGAGCGATTGACGCATCGCAGTATTGAGATAAAGGTGGATAGCAAGGTCTGCGCGCGTAACATTCGCATCGGGACGGAATGTGCCATCCGGGAAGATGTCCATCATCCTGTTCTTGAGCGCCGATTCGATCTGTGCCTGTGCCGCGTGTCCTTGAATATCGGCAATCGGGGCAAGCGTGAATTGCTGCTGCGTGATGGTTATGTCAACAGGCCCAGGAAGCGCAAGCCCCGATGTCGGCAGGCTGGCGTTGGGAGCAGTCGCAAGTCCGCGCACGCCGCGCGCTTCGACTACCCAGTTGCCTGCTACGGGATTCTTCACCACGACTTCGCGGGTATTGCCATCGAGAATCGGCAGCGCGATGCCGCTCGAATAAGTCGCGCCTGTCGGGTCTGTGACCAGCAAGCCTATGGTATTGCCATCGCCTGTGGTGATCGCGTTATCGAAAGTCGCAAAGACATCGAGCACGCTCATGCCTGCTTGCACGGTGAACGTGCGGGCGTTTGCGGAAGTGGGGCCGGACAGCGCCGCAGGACTGAAATCTATGTGCTGCAATATGGGGCAGGCCCGCTGACTGTGAACGAAGCGTTGAACTCGTGGTTGAAAAAGTCACCATATTGCTTGGTGCGATTGAATACTTTGTCAACGGCTGCATAAGCATTTATATAACCTGCGCCGACTTCAAAATCTTCGCGGCCCGGCATTCGGCTCGCCGTGGCAACCAGTATGCTCTTTACATCGTCGGGCGTGAGCGTAGCATCTGCGTCGAGCATGAGCGCGACCGTGCCTGCGATGAAAGGCGTTGCCATCGAGGTGCCGCTGATCTGCGTGTAGAAAGGCAAGTACGCAATCGGCAGTTCCAAATCATCCGTCAAGCCTGTTGATACGACGTTGGTGATCGCGCGAACAGAGACTATCGCAGCAGAAAATTTGCCAGCGTTAGACTCGAACTCGCGGCCAGTGCCGGGCGCTGTGATGGTCGGGGCGTCAAAGTCATCGTTCGGATCATCGTTCATCAATC
The DNA here is from genome assembly GCA_963726785.1 of Blastocatellia bacterium. Taxonomy (GTDB): domain Bacteria; phylum Acidobacteriota; class Blastocatellia; order UBA7656; family UBA7656; genus DATEKX01. Next base: position 441,427 of record CAVSDJ010000009.1, on the reverse strand, counting down.
GCTCTGACTTAGGCAGTCCGCGCGAGCTGAATTCCGCAAGCCCGCCTTCTTTCGTGCCTGCCGCAACGCCTATCACCCACGGCGCTTTCGCGTAAGGGTTGTACGTTCCTTTGCCGGGGCCGGAATTGCCCGCCGCAAATACACTGACTGATGTTGTTGAGATAAGCAGTGTGGGTCGCGACGTTGACCGGGTTGTCTGGATCGAACGGGCCGCTTGAGCCCCAGGAGTTCGAGACGACGCGAATGTTATAACGGAACTGGTTCGCAAGCGACCACTCAAACCCGCCGAGCGCGTTGAGCACGAAAAGCCCATAGCCCGAACCGCAGCCGATGAGTTTCGCGCCCGGCGCAACGCCCGCGTAAAGCCCGCCCGATTTCTGGCCCGTGCCGCCGACTATGCCAGCGCAATGCGTGCCGTGCCCTACGTGCGAGTCAGTGTCAGGCATGTTTTCAACTGTCTGTCAGCGAAGTAAATCCTGTCAGCGTTTCGGTGTCCGTAAGAAGCTGCACGTTTTGAATGACGTGATTGCCGAATTGAAGATCGGCTCTTGTCGCGTCTATGCCGGAATCATTTATCACAACAGAGAAATTGCCCGCGCCGGACACGGGCATTCCGCCGTTGGCAGTGGTGAAATTGCTGTCCTGGCGCAAGCGATCAACGCCCGCAAGGACTCGCGCTTGATTCAAATAATAATGGAGCCGGTCATTCGACCATACGGAACGCACAGCCGGATTTGCCGCAAGCGCTCTGACCTGCCCGGCGGTCGCAAGCGTCGCCACCATGCCGAGTTTGTTGAGAGTAAGACCTTTTGTGATGTTCAGATTGCGCAACAACGCGAGGTGAGAATCGTTAAGTCCAGAATTAGTGTTGAATGTTACTATGACCACGCCGACCGAAACATTGTTCGCTGCGTTCGTGATCGCGGATTGAAGAGTGGAAGAAAGAGTAGCCGCCTTTGAAAAACTGGCTCCGAAAAGCAGAACCATCGCAAGGGCTACCATTTGAAATCCTGATTTGCGAATCATTTTCTTATGCGCCTCCAAATTAAATTGATTGGTGATGAGTTGTAAGTGACGAGTAAACCATTACTCACACAGGTCACTCAGCGTTCATCACTGATTTATTGATCGAATTTCAGGAACTGGCCCACACGGTAAAAAGATGTCACGTTGATTTTGGCCGCGCTGCGATGTTCTTCAAGCCAGCGCGAAAGGTGCTCGGCGCGCGCGCGAGCAAGCAGTTGTTGTTCGATGGCAGAGCGAGTTTCATCGAAGCTTCGCACGCGCGACGGATGATGCTCTGTCACTTTAATGATGTGAAATCCGTAATCAGTCTCGATTATCTGGCTTACCTGGCCGGGTTTGAGGGCGAAAGCCGCTTCGTCAAACTTCTTTGTGTGCGTGTTGCGGAGTGAACATTCCCAGATCGCCACCGTTTGCGCGAGTGCCCGAATCATCCGAATTCTCGCGAGCGAGCCGCGCAAAGTCCGCGCCTGGCTCTTACGCGGCTCAAAATTTCGGCGGCTCGCTCGCGGCGCTTTCTCGTTTCATCCTGCAACAAGCTGCGCGCTACCTCCCAACTCGCTTGCTATTTGTCTGCTGCGGGCATTGATAAGTATGTGGCTTGCGCGCACACGTTCGGGTTCTACAAATAAGCTTTCGAGTTTCGGATTAGATTTTTCTTTATTATAAAAATTGCGAATATCGGTTTGAGCAACTGAAACGTCTTTATCCAATTCCTGCTTCAACATCAGACCGTAAATCTCTGTGGCAACGATCTGGCGAAACTCTTCGTCGGTAATATTACTTCCACTGAAGATAAGCGCGATAAAGCTCTTCGCCGCCCATCTCGGCGATGCGAGATTTGTGCTCGCTTTCAAGCTTCTCTTCTGTAAATGAAAGATTGCGATTGCGGGCTTCCGCTTCGATTAAAGCGCGATCAATCAGTTCGGCGATGATGCCTTCTTTGAGCAGATCGATTCGGCGGCGGCCTTCTTCGGTTTGATCGCTGAGGCCGAGCGACTGAATGCCGTTCTTTAAGTACAGGCGATAAAGCTTCGCGCTGATCTGGCGACCTTCGACGGTTGCTACGACGTCTGGGGCTTCGACCTTAGACGCTTCAGGCTTGCTCGAATCGGTGAAGCTCTTTTGAATGACTATAAAGCAGAGAATCAGGCTGGCAATGATTGGTATCAGGATAATCAGTATTGCAGGACGGCTTTGGGCACGCGCAGTTTTCACTTTTCCTACCCCGCTTTAAGATCGCTCAACCTGTCCACGCTGCTAAGATAAACCTCTGTGGTTGAAAAATTCTTGATGGCAGATTTGCCGCGACTTGAAAAAAATCTTGAAAAAAACTTGAAGGGCTTGAGCAGGCCTGCTCGACAAAATTCATTCAGCGATGTGTATTAAAAATATTCGCTCGCTGATTCAACAAAAGCGGATTATTTGTTATTGTGGGCAGCAATCACGGTTAAGCCGTTGAAAATACTACAGCCCGTTTTCAATCGAAGCGGCTGGCATCAGCCTTGCTGATTGGAGCGGAGAAAGAGAGCGAAGTATGGACTTGGTATCATTATTGATCCTTTTGTTGGTGGCGGGGATTTGTGGGTCAATCGGGCAGGCCATAGCCGGGTACAGTCGCGGCGGTTGCCTGGTTGCAATCGCGCTAGGATTCATAGGCGCGCTACTCGGCACGCTGTTAGCGCATAAGCTTGGATTGCCGGAATTGCTGGTATTAGACTCAGTGCGTGTAAACGGCAGGGGGTTTCCAATAATCTGGTCAATCATCGGCTCCGCTCTCTTCGTGGCGATAATCAGCCTGATCACTCGCCGCAGATATAATTAGTGGAGAAAACAACTATGCTAGAAGATGAAAAGTTGACCATAGACGAATCGCGCAAGATAGCTCAGCACGAAGCGACCAAAGGCGCTGTGCGCAACGAAGTGCACGAAGAGATAGCGCGCAAAGCCGATCACCTGAACACAAACGAACGCGCGCAGACCGATCAGGTGGCCGAGCAGTTCAAGCACAAAGCCGTTCGAGAAGTTGTCGATACCGAATCCGAAATCGAACGCGCGCGAGGCGCTGCGCGCATCTCGCAGGTCGTAGACTATATCTTCTATTTCATCTATAGCCTGATCGGGCTGATGATAGTGCTCGACCTGATCGGCGCAAACCGCAACAACGGATTCTATCGTTTTATAAGCGCCGTCACGTCGCCGCTGCTTGCGCCGTTTCGAGGACTGGTTGACGACCCTGCAAATCAGCAGATGAGGTTTCGCTTATCTTACATTGTCGCGATCATTGTCTACCTGCTCTTGCATCTGGCAATCAACGGGCTGCTTCGCCTTGTCGCTCACAGAAGAACGACCGTTTAAGTTCGCGCAAAGACGCATATGCTACCATCCGCTTGCGGGGCAAAAAATGGAATGAAGCTTTTAAATTACTCAGCCCTGTATGCCGCGTCAGCGGCTTGATGAATTTAGCCGTGTCCTTCAGGGCACGGGGTAAGCCGAGGCAGGCGATTACGTCGCGTCAGCGACGACTGAATTTCGGCTCAACCGTCGCTGACGCGACGCAGAATCTCAATCGCGTCTCGTTCCGCGCACTGAAGTACACGGCTAAATTCATATGCCACTACGCGGCTGAAGAGTTACGAAAAACCAATCTTTGCGCGACAGTTCAAATCCTCAAAACTATTTTCGATTTCGGCAAATATCAATCCCACATGCGAACACAACCCGATTTTGCATTTTAGATTTCGGCATTTTGAACTTGGTCGTGCGCGAGCCTTGTGTTCTGCACCAGGCATTCAAGCCGCCATTATCCAAGCAGAACCCATTGTCAAATCAGAACTTAATCCCTCCCGGCAACCGGTTTAAACTAGCTCCAATAATCCAAAATCCCAAATCCGAAATCTGAAATCCTCCGACTGGCACGGCACTTGGCTAGACTTTTACGGAGAAGTACGCAAAAAAGCTGCGAAAATTAATGGAGGTAAGCGCATGGAGACTTTGCTTCAAGATGTTCGTTATGCCCTTCGGATGTTGGTCAAGAAACCTTCGTTCACTGCCATAGTCGTGCTGGCGCTTGCCATTGGCATAGGCGCAAACACTGCGATCTTCAGCGTCGTCAACGCCATCTGTTGCGCCCGCTGCCTTATAAAAACCCTGATCGCATAGCGATGATCTGGATGAACAATCCGAAAATCGGCGTAGATCAGGACTGGCATTCGTATCCGAACTATGCTGACTACAAAGAGCAGAACCAGGTCTTTGAAGACATGGCCGCCTTCAATGATCGCAGCTACAACCTCACAGGCACGGGCGAGCCTGTGCGCGTCATGGGCACGGTCGCCAGCGCGAATCTATTTTCCGTAATGGGCGTAGACCCCGCGCAAGGCCGCGCCTTTTCGGTCGAAGAAGAAGAGCCGGGCAAAGACAGGTCGTCATCATCAGTCATGGCCTGTGGCAGCGCCGCTTCGGAGGCGACGCGAGCATCATAGGCCAGCCCGTCAGCCTCAACGGCGTGAATCGCACAGTGATAGGCGTCATGCCCGCGAGTTTTGCTTTTCCGCAAAAAGATACTGAGCTGTGGGTTCCCCTTGCCGCCCGTCCTCAACAGAAACAGGCCCGCTTCTCTTTCTGGCTCAAGTCTGTCGGAAGGCTCAAGCCGGGCGTCACCGTAGCGCAAGCGCAATCGGACATGGGAGCCATCGGTGACCGCATGGATGAGCAGTATTTTCATTCGGGCTACGGCGCTAACATAGTTTCGCTGCACGAGCAGGAGACAGGCAAAGTCAGGCCCGCGCTTCTGGTCTTGCTCGGAGCAGTAGCCTTCGTCTTGTTGATAGCCTGTATCAACGTGGCAAATCTTTTGCTTGCCCGCGCCGCGACTCGCGAACGAGAGATAGCCATTCGCACGGCGCTCGGCGCAGGTCGCAAGCGGCTCGTCCGGCAACTGCTTACGGAAAGTGCGCTGCTCGCTTTTGTGGGCGGCATAGCGGGCCTGCTGCTGGCTTACTGGGGGCTTAAGGCTTTGATAGTTCTGAGTCCCGGAAACATTCCTCGCCTCGATCAAGTCGGAATTGATGGCCGCGTACTGACCTTCACTTTCGCAATCTCTCTCGTGACGGGGTTCGTCTTTGGACTCGTGCCCGCGCTTCAGGCGTCGAAGCCCGACTTGAACGAAACGCTCAAAGAAGGCGGGCGAGGCTCGGCAGGCGGCGTAAAAGGCAGGCGCGTTCGCAACATGCTTGTTGTCTCTGAAATCGCGCTGTCTCTAATCCTGTTGATCGGCGCGGGCTTGATGATTCGCAGCTTCATCCGATTGCAAAAGTTCGACCTCGGCTTCAACCCGAATAATCTTTTGACCATGCGAGTGCAGTTGTCCGGCTCAAAGTATCGCGAAGATAAACAATTCGTAGATTTCTTCCAGCAGCTTTTCCAGCGAATGGAGTCTGTGCCCGGCGTGCAAGGGATCGGTGCGACGTCGAGCATCTTCTTGACCGATACGCCCAACTCGACAAACTTCAGCATCGAAGGCCGCCCCCTTTTCGCTGACGCCGAAAGCATAGAAGTTCCGCTCGATGCCGTGACTACCGACTACTTCAAAGTGATGGGAATACCCCTGTTGAGAGGCCGCGTGTTTGACGACCGCGACCAGATAGGCACGCCGCTCACTGTCATCGTCAACGAAACATTCGTTCGCCGTTTCTTCCCGGACGAAGACCCCCTCGGCAAGCGATTTATGTATGGACGACCTCAAGACGGAGAGACTCCGGACTGGCGAATGATCGTCGGCGTTGTCGCGGACATGCGTCGCACGGGGTTTGACAAAGAAGTGCGACCCGAAACTTTTCTGCCGCAGAACCAGTTTCCCGATAATGCTCTGACGATAGTAGCGCGCACGGCTTCAAATCCTGCGAGCTTCGCAAACGCGTTGCGCAACGAAGTCTGGGCGGTTGATAAAGACCAGTCGGTATTCAAAATCGAAACGATGGATGAAACGCTTTCCGAGATGACTTCGCAGCGACGATTCAACATGTTGCTTCTGGGCTTGTTCGCGGCGGTGGCGTTGATACTGGCGGCAGTTGGAATTTACGGCGTCATCTCGTACTCAGTCACACAGCGAACGCACGAAATCGGCATTCGCCTCGCGCTCGGCGCAGGGCAGCGCGACGTGCTCAAGCTGATAATCGTGCAAGCGATGCAGATGGCTTTCATCGGCGTAGCAATCGGCCTTGTCGCCTCTTTCTTTTTGACTCGTCTGATGTCGAGCCTGCTTTATGGCGTCAGTCGCAACTGACCCGCTCACGTTCGCGGTTATTTCACTGACGCTCTCAGCAGTGGCTCTGGGAGCCTGCGCGGTGCCTGCGCGCAGAGCGTTGAAAGTTGATCCGATGATCGCGCTTCGATATGAATAGTGCTTTAAGGCTATAACTCGCTTTTGCGAAGAGACGAAAAAAGGGGATATGATCCAGGACCTACGCTACAGCATTCGCACGCTTTCAAAGAGACCGGGCTTCACGGCAATCGCCATCTTCACGCTGGCTCTGGGCATCGGGGCCAACACGGCCATATTCAGCGTCATCAACGCCGCGCTTCTCAGACCGCTGCCTTTTCCGGATGAAAACCGGCTCGTCGTCTTGCAACAGACGCGTGTGGACGAGCCGGAAAAAGATCGCGGCGCGTCTTACTTGAATTTCGTTGACTGGAAAACCGAGAGCCAGTCTTTCGAGAACATGGCGATCATCGGCGCTGACGAATCCACGCTGCTCAATGAAGGCGAGCCAGTGCGCATACGAGGCGCAATCGTCTCTGCCGACTTTTTCAAAACGCTGGGCATCGCGCCGAAACTCGGACGCGACTTCACGCCGGAAGATGATCTGCCGGGCGCAAGCGACGGGCTGAACGCCGTGATGCTGTCGCACAGTTGTTGGGAGAGCCGTTTCGGCGGCGACCCTAAAATCATCGGGCGCAACATCAATCTGGAAGGAAGCCCGTTCACAGTCATCGGCATACTGCCGCCCGGCATCATTCCTTTACAGCAAGAGCCTGTTGATTATTGGGCGACAGTCGCAGTCAACGGCAGCGTGGGCAAACAAGGAGCGGCGAATGCCAGTCGCGGCTACTCGCCTTATCTCGGCGCAATCGCGCGGATGAAAACCGGAGTGACGCTTGAGCAAGCGAAAAATGAAATGGAAAGCGTCACGAATGGAATGCGGGAAAAATACCGCGACACCAATGCCAAACTCGGCGTGAGCGTGACGACTCTGCGCGAACTGGTCACAGGCGATGTTGGCCGATTGCTCTGGCTATTGCTTTTCGTCGTCGGCGCGGTCTTGCTGATCGCCTGCGCGAACGTTGCGAATCTGCTGCTTGCAAGAGCCGCGACCAGACAACGCGAGATTGCGATTCGCGCGGCGCTTGGCGCGAGCGTGCGACACATACTTCAACAACTGATCGGCGAAAGCCTGATGTTATCGCTGGCCGGAGGACTGGCCGGTCTGCTGCTTTCGATGTGGCTGGTTGATGGGCTGATTTCGCTTTTGCCCAAAGACGTGCCGCGCATCACGGGGCTTGCTCCTGATTGGCGCGTGCTGCTTTTCACATTCGGCGCGGCAATCGTTACGGGCGTATTGTGCGGGCTTGCGCCTGCGCTCGCGTCAGCAAAAGTTGATCTGTCGTGCGCGATCAAAGAAGGCGGGCGCAGCACACACGGCGGCGCATTGAGCGGGCGTTTGCGAAGCGCGTTAGTCATCGGCGAGATTGCCGTCACTTTGATCTTGCTGACAGGAGCCGGGCTGTTAGTGAAGAGCTTGATTCGCCTGCAACAGGTCAAGCCGGGATTTGAAACGAGCAACATCTTGACCGCGCAGATGGCTTTGCCGGGCAGCCGCTACTTGGACGATCAGATGAGCCCTGAGCGAATAAATATTTTTCTCAACAGCCTGACCGAGCGAATTAAAAACTCACCCGGCGTGCGCGATGTCAGCTTCGCTCAAAGCGTTCCGCTAACCTCGATTGAAAACAGCACGAGATTTGATATACCCGCTCGCCCGTTCCCGAAGGGGCAGCAACCGAGCGCGCAACTGCGCTTCATCGGTCTCGATTACTTTAAGACTCTCAACATCCTGCAACTCGATGGGCGCGATTTCACGCCGCGCGATAATCCGCAATCGCCGTCAGTCATAATCGTGAATGAAGCGTTCGCCGGGGAATATTTCAAAGGCGAAAACCCGCTTGGCAAGAAGCTAAAACTCGGATGGGGCGGCGATGATGCGAAAGAGATAGTCGGCGTTGTCGGCAACGTGCGCCACCGAAGTCTGAGCGACGACGCGCGCCCCGAGATGTACGTGCCTCAAGCCCAGTTTGGCAACGCGGCCATCACGTTGCTGGTGCGGTCAAACGTCAAACCTGAAAGCCTGATCGCTACGGTTAAAAACGAGGTCTACGCGCTCGACCCTGAACTGCCGTTGACAGAGATAAAAACGCTGGACGAATATCGCGCCGATTCAATCGCCCTGCCACGCTTCAATACTTTCCTGCTGAGTCTGTTCGCTGGCCTCGCGCTGCTGCTGACAGTAGTCGGTTTGTACGGCGTGATGAGCTACACGGTCACACAGCGAACGCACGAAATCGGCATTCGTATGGCGTTGGGCGCTGCGCCGCGCAATGTGCTCAAGCTCATCGTCGGGCAGGCGATGCAGATGGCTTTCATCGGCGTAGCAATCGGCCTTGTCGCAGCTTTCGCATTGACCCGACTGATGTCCGGCCTGTTATTCGGCGTGTCTGCGACAGACCCGCTGACGTTCATAGTGATTTCACTGATTTTGACAGGAGTGGCTCTGGTGGCCTGTTTCGTGCCTGCTCGCAGAGCCGCGAAGGTAGACCCGATAGTAGCGCTCAGGTACGAATAAGCGCGAGGCACGAACGTTGAAGTTTTATTGCAAACATTTGAAACCCGATAGCGCAATGAGTCACTTACTTAAAACCTTTGAATCCCTGGAGGGCAGATGACGACTCTATTGCAAGACTTGCGCTATGCGATTCGTATGCTGTTGAAAAACATTGGCTTCACCGTAGTGGCTGTGCTCGCTTTGACGTTGGGGATAGGAGCGGACACGGCAATCTTCAGCGTGGTCAATACAGTGCTGCTCACGCCTCTGCCTTATGCGGAATCCGACCGCCTGGTCTTTCTTTGGGAGAACGGCCAACAGATAGATCGAATGTCAGTCGCTTACCCGAACTTTGTTGATTGGCGCGAGCAGAACACCGTTTTCGAAAACATCGGAGTCTTTCGCCGCCAGAACTATAACCTCACGGGCAGCGGAGAGCCGGAACGATTGGTCGGCGCAATGATGTCAGCCGATCTGTTTGACGTGCTCAGGGTCGAAGCTGCAAAGGGGCGCGTCTTCATAAACGCCGAAGACAAACCGGGCGCAAGTCCCGTCGTCGTTTTGAGCCACGGCCTTTGGCAACGTAGATTCGGCGGCGACTCGAATATTCTCGATCAAAACATAACGCTCGACGGTCGCGGCTACACGGTCATCGGCATTATGCCGCCCGATTTCCTCTTTCCAAGCCGTGCAGAGTTATGGACTTCTGTAGGTCAAGCATCCACGTCTCCGGGTTGGGAGAATCGCGGCAATCATCCGGGGCTACAGGGTGTGGCGAGGCTCAAGTCCGGCGTCACGGTCGAGCAGGCTCGCGAAGGCATGGAGATCGTCGCAGTCAATCTCGAAAAGCAATATCCCGATTCCAACACGGGCAATCGGATCACGATAATTCCTGCGCTCGAAAGCGTGGTGCAAAGCATACGGCCCGCGCTGCGGGTGTTGTTCGTTGCAGTTGGATTCGTGCTGCTGATTGCCTGCGCTAATGTAGCAAACCTGTTGCTTGCTCGCGCAACATCGCGCCAGAAAGAGATAGCAATCCGCACTGCTCTGGGCGCAAGCCGTTGGCGCATCATCAGGCAATTGCTTACAGAAAGCATCTTGCTCTCTATATTTGGCGGCGCGTTTGGATTGCTGCTGGCTAGTTGGGGAGTGAAATTGATTGTCGCCATCAGCCCGAACAGCATACCGCGCGCGCGCGAGATTGGTCTTGATAACCGCGTGCTCGCATTCACCATCGCAGTATCGCTTTTGACGGGAATCATTTTCGGACTTGTGCCCGCGCTGCAAATGAGCAAGCCCGATTTGAACGAAACGCTCAAAGACGCGGGGCGTGGTTCTACGGGCAAGCGCCACATTTTGCGCAGCGCGCTGGTCGTTGCAGAAGTCGCGCTGACGCTGGTGTTGCTTGTCGGCGCAGGATTGATGATTCGCAGTTTTTATCGCTTGCAGCAGGTTGATCCGGGGTTCAACTACGACAATCTCCTCACGTTCAACATTTCACTGCCGCAGAAGAAATATGCTGAAGATGCGCAGAAGATTAATTTCTACGATCAGGTCACAGAAAAGATTCGCGCGTTACCCGGCATTCAAACTGTCGGGCTTTCTTCGGGCCTGCCGCTCGGAAACAACGGCTGGCAGACTTCTTTTGTGATTGACGGTCAGCCGCCTCCTGAACCGGGCAAGACGCCGCTGACGGAAGCCGCCACCGCAAGCCCTGATTATTTCCGCGCTATGAATATCGCGCTGCTCAAGGGGCGCGCCTTCAATGAACAGGACACGAAAGACTCCCCGCGTGTTGCGCTCATTGACGAAGAATTCGCGCGGCGTTACTGGCCTGATGAAGAAGCCGTAGGTAAACGCATTCGTCAGGGTGGCAACGATCCGCGCAACCCTCTGATAGAGGTTATAGGCATTGTGCGCCGCGTGAAGATGGACGGGCTCGATGAGGATTCGAACCGCGTGCAGTCTTACTATCCATTTCGCCAACTGGCTTTCGGCGGAATGACCGTAGTCGTTAAGACGAGCGCAGACCCGATGAGCATTGTTTCTGCTGTGCGGCAGCAGGTGCTTTCAATTGACCCCGACCAGCCGATTTATAACCTCAACACAATGCAGCAACTGCGCACCGATTCGATTGCGCCGGAACAGTTGAACCTGATGTTACTCGGCATTTTTGCGGCTGTAGCTTTGATATTGGCAGCAGTCGGCATCTACGGTGTGATGGCTTATTCGGTCACGCAGCGCACGCACGAAATCGGCATTCGCATGGCTCTGGGCGCAAAACAGAGCGACGTGCTTGGCATGGTCATCAGGCAAGGAATGAAGTTGGCGCTGGGTGGCCTTGTCATAGGCATCGGCGGCGCGTGGCTGGCAACTCGCGCAATGGCGAGCCTGCTGTTCGGCGTGTCTGCTACTGACACAGTAACTTTCATCGCTGTTCCGGTCGTGCTGGCCGTGGTGGCTCTTGTGGCCTGCGCGGTGCCTGCGCGACGAGCCACAAAAGTAGACCCGATGGTCGCGCTTCGTTACGAGTGATGCTGGGAACGCAGGCGTCTCGCCTGCATGATTCGGCATGTTAAGGATTCAAACTTTGGCAAACCCTTGAAGCTTATCGCTTCAAGTCCGGCAGGCGAGACGCCTGCGCTCCCAAGGGTAGGAGGGATTTATGGAAACTTTACTTCAAGACTTGCGCTACGGCGCGCGAATGCTGGTAAAGAAGCCCGGCTTCACCGTCGTCGCTTTGATCGCGCTGGCTTTAGGCATCGGCGCAAACACGGCCATCTTCAGCGTAGTGAATGCTGTGCTGCTGCGTTCTCTGCCTTACAAAACCCCTGATCGCTTGATCGTTCCGGTAACAGTCAACCCGGGGAAATATGATCGCGGCAGCGTTTCATACGCCGATGTAGTTGATTGGGGAAAAGAGGATCAGGTGTTTGAAGCCGTCGCGGCTTTTCAGCCCCGCAGCGCAGACCTGACCGGCAACGGCGACCCTGTGCGTGTCGCTACCGCGCGCGTCTCTGAAGATTATTTTCGCGTCACGGGAGCAGAGCCGCTTTTAGGCCGCACCTTCCTTCCCGAAGAACAACAACCCAACGGCCCATTAGTGGTCGTCTTGAGCTACGGTTTATGGCAAAACCGATTCGGCGCAGAGCCGGGCGTGCTCGATCAAACAATAATGGTCAATGGTCGCTCGGCAACCGTCGTTGGCGTTATGCCAAAAGATTCGCAATGGCCGGACAATGTAGAGATTTGGACTCCGCTCGGCTTCGGATCAACGCCACCGGACTGGGCTATGAAGCGCGACAATCAAATATTCAGCGCAGTGGCGCGACTTAAACCAAACGTAACGGTCGAACAGGCTACGGCTGCAATTAAAATAAATGCAAGCCGCGTCGAACAGGAAAATCCAGCCACACGCGCAGGCGTAACCGGCAGAGCCCTCTCTCTGCACGAATACATAGTCGGGCCTGATCTTCGCCGCGCGCTTCTGATTATGCTCGGAGCGGTCGGCTTCGTTCTGTTGATCGCCTGCGTAAACATAGCCAATCTTTTGCTTGCGCGCGCCGCGACTCGCGAGAGGGAAATAGCTATTCGCACAGCGCTCGGCGCAGGAAGGATTCGATTGATTCGCCAATTGCTGACAGAGAGTTTTCTGTTATCAATTGCAGGCGGCGCGCTTGGGCTATTGCTTGCGCTCTGGGGAATCGCCAGTTTGAGAACCACAGCTTCTAATAGCGTTCCGCGACTTGCCGAAGCAGGCATTGATGGCGGCGTTCTCGCATTCGTCGTTGCCGTGTCGCTCATCACATCACTTGTATTCGGCTTGCTGCCTGCGCTGCATGCTTCAAAGCCCGACCTGACACAGTCGCTCAAAGAAGGCGGGCGCGGTTCTACGGGAGGCGCGCGCGGGCGACGAACACGCAGCTTGCTCGTTGTAGCCGAAGTAGCTTTGTCGCTCGTGCTGTTGGTAGGCGCAGGGTTGATGATTCGCAGCTTTTTCAGATTGCAGCAGATTAATCCGGGCTTCAACGTAGATAACCTGCTGACGCTCGATTTGACTGCGCCAAGAACCAGATACCCGAAGCCCGCCGACGCAGCGACCTTCTACGAAAAAGTTATTGCTCGATTGCAAACATTGCCCGGCACTCAGTCAGCCGCCGCAAGCTCTGCTCTGCCATTGGGCGGAGGCGGTTTTTATCTGGGCCGCGCATTCCTTAACGAAGGCGCGCCCGCTCCTCCCGACGGCGAGGAGTTCAACGGACAATGGAACGTCGCCTCTCCGGGTTTCTTCAACACGCTCGGCATACGCTTCTTGAGAGGCCGCGACTTTTCAGACCGCGACACAGGTGATTCGACTCCTGTCATCATCATCAACCAGACGATGGCTCGCGCTATGTTTGGAGGCTCGGACCCGCTCGGCCATCGCATCAAGTCATGGCGAGACGAGAACGTGCTGCGCGAGGTCGTCGGCGTAGTCGAAGACGTGCGATATTTCGGGCGCGACGATGAGCTTCAATCAATAGCTTACGTGCCTCATCGTCAAGACAGTTGGTATTCGATGACGGTCACCTTACGCTCGACTGGCGACCCGGCAACCCTCACAGCGGCTATCCGCGAAGGAGTGGCTTCGGTAGATAAAGACATCGCCGTCGCAAATATCCAGACCATGCAGCACATACTAGATGATTCGGTCGCGGGGCGGCGATTGAACATGACGTTGTTGAGCATATTTGCCACAGTGGCATTGATTCTGGCATCGGTTGGAATTTACGGTGTGCTCTCTTATTCCATCGCCCAGCGCACGCATGAAATAGGTGTTCGCATGGCGTTAGGGGCTAAAGCCACAGACGTGTTGAGGCTCGTCATCGGGCATGGGTTGAAGCTCGTGCTGGCAGGCGTAGGGATAGGACTGGCAGGCGCGTTCGCGTTGACTCAGGTGATGAAGAGTTTGTTATTTGAGGTGAGCGCCACTGATCCGCTCACTTTTGCAGTCATTCCTTTGATACTTACAGCAGTGGCGTTGCTTTCGAGCTATGTGCCCGCTCGCCGCGCGATGAAGGTAGACCCGATGGTCGCGCTTCGCTACGAATAGTCAGTAGCCCGCGCGTTAGCAAGGGCGCGGCTTCGCCCTCCCTCACGGTCGGGCTACTGTTACAACAACGCTAAGGAAAAAAGGGAGGTTCACTATGTTGATCAAATTTAGCAGGTATATATCTTTTTTATTCGTTATCGCGCTCATCTGTCTGATGCCGCGCATTTCGTCAACGCAGGCTGCCGCGTCGCAATCAACGACGACGGAGCGCATGACGACTAAAAATGATAACACCTGGAACTGGACTCATTCAGAGGACGGTATAAAACTCAGCGTGACCATTCGCGGCGAAGTCGAATTCGAAGACGACTACAGCGACGTAAGAGGGATAAAAACAGACGACAGCTCAATCCGCATACTGGATGAGCGCGGCGGCGCGACTCGCAGGTTTGAAGTCAAGGTGACAGGCGAGGGCATAAAGCGTTCTTATTCAATCAACGGTCAATCAAGCCCGATCAACGATGAAGCGCGCGCGTGGCTCAAAAAAGTATTGAAAGATACAGTAGTCCAGGGCGGCTATGACGCGAAACCGCGAGTCAGAAGGATTCTGGCGCAAAGCGGGCCGAGCGGCGTGCTTTCAGAGATTTCTACGCTCAAGAGCGATTACGTCAAGCGCATATATTTTGACGAGTTACTTGCTCAAGGCAATCTCGATGCGAACACAGCGCGGCAGGCCCTCAGACAGGCTGCGAGCGAGATCAAATCCGATTACGAAAAATCGCAGCTTCTAATAAAGATGTCCGCGAACTATGTCCGCGACGATCAATCGCGCGAGATTTATATCGAAGGAGTGAATTCGATTAACTCGGCCTACGAAAAAGGGCGCGCGCTTTCGGCGCTGTTGAAGCAAGGTGATCTGAGCCACGAGAACATTCTGTTTGTGATTAAGTCTGCTCATAACATTTCTTCCGATTATGAGAGATCGCAATTGCTGATCAAGGTAGCCAGCGCATTCCCGCTCGATGAACGCTCGCGTGTAGCTTACCTCGAAGGGGTTTCGTCCATGTCTTCGGACTACGAAAAGGGGCGCGTGCTTTCGGCGCTGCTGAAGAAGGGTGATCTTCGTAAAGAGAACCTGCTGTTCGCAATCAAATCCGCGTCAACCATCAATTCCGATTACGAGAGAGCGCAGTTGCTAATCAAGATTGCCGCCGCAAGCTCAGGCGACGAATCAGTCCGCAACGCTCTTGTAGAGTCTGCGCGCTCCATAAGGTCCGAGCACGAGCGCGGGCGCGTGCTGTCTGCTGTGTTCAAATAAAAGGAGTGCGAGTTGCGCTCCAGATATAAATGATGTTGGGAGCGCGGGCGTCCGGTCTGCGCTCCAGGACTTAGGAAATTACAATGGACACTTTGTTTCAAGATCTGCGCTACGGCATTCGGATGCTGGCAAAGAATCCCGGCTTTACGCTTGTCGCCGTCATCACGCTCGCTTTAGGCATCGGCGCGAACACCGCCATCTTCAGCGTGGTCAACGCTGTGCTGATTCGCGCGTTCCCGTACCGCGACGCCGACCGTCTTGCCGTACTGTGGGAAAAGAATCAGATCAATGAACAGAATGTGATTAGTCCGGCCAATTTCTTCGACTGGAAAGAGCAGAATAGCGTCTTTGAAGACATGGCGGCGTTTATAGACACCCGCAACAACTTCTCTGGCGACAGCGAGCCGGAAGAGGTTCCGGGGCAGGTTGCCACCGATAATCTGTTTTCCGTCCTCGGCGTGGACGCCATGCTGGGCCGCACATTCACGCCGGAAGATAGCAAGCCGGGACAAAATAACGTGGTCGTCATCAGCTTCGGTTTATGGCAACGCCGATTCGGCGGCGACCCGGATGTGATCGGGCGTAAAGTAATTCTCAACGCCGAGGATTACACAATACTCGGCGTGATGCCGCCGGATTTCAAATGGCACATCCGAAAAAACTCGCAGACGGGCCAGACGGCAGAGCTATGGACGACCTGGGAGATCGACAACGAGTTAAAGCAATGGCGCGGACGATTTATCTGCGCCGTCGCACGCTACAAACCCGGCGTAACTATCGAGCAGGCGCGCGCCGAAATGAACACTATTGCGGGCCGCCTGGCCGAGCAGTACAAACAGTTCAACGAGGGCCAGGGCATTAACGTAGTTCCGCTGCGCGAGCAGTTCGCGGGCGAGATTCGGCTGGCCTTGCTGGTGTTGATGTGCGCGGTCGGATTCGTGCTGTTGATTGCCTGCACGAACGTGGCGAGTTTGCTGTTGTCGCGCGCTACCGCTCGGCAAAAAGAGATAGCTATCCGTCGCGCGCTGGGCGCAAGCCGTTTAGCTATAGTGAGGCAATTGCTGACAGAAAGTTTATTGCTTGCGGCAATGAGCGGCGCGGCAGGTTTGCTGCTGGCGTGGTGGGGCACAGACACTCTGGTCAGTGTCAGCCCACCGGAACTCGGCGATTTTCAGAACGTCGGGATCAGCGCGCCTGTGCTCGGCTTTACGTTTGTGGTGGCCTTGCTGACGGGCGTCCTCTTCGGTCTGGTTCCGGCTACGGAAGCGTCGAACATCAAGATCAACGAGACGCTCAAGGAAGCGGGCCGGAGCCTTGCAGGCAGTAAACGCAGTCAGCGATTGCGCAGCACACTGGTCGTCGCTGAAATCGCGCTCGCGATGGTGCTATTGATCGGGGCAGGCTTGCTTGTGCGCAGCTTCATGCGACTGCAAGGTGTGGATACGGGCTTTAACGCGCGGAACGTGCTGACAATGCGTGTCACGTTGCCGGGTATGCGGTACGATCAAGATGAGGAAAGGATTAACTTCTTCACCGAAGCTATCGAACGGATGCAGAATTTGCCCGGCGTCGAATCGGCGGGCGCGATCAACTATACGCCGTTCATCGGGCTGGGCACTACAACCAGGTTTGAAATCGAAGGCCGCCCGACACCGCAGACTTTCGAGGACGGGAACGCGACGGGCCTTTGCATCACCGATCAGAACCTCTTCCGCACGCTCGAAATCCCGCTCAAACGCGGACGAGTCTTCACAGAACATGAAGTCCGCGAGCCGCGCAACGTCGTCATCATCAACGAAGCGCTGGCGAAGAAGTATTTCCCGAACGAAGACCCAATCGGCAAACGCATCATCATTTATATGAAGCCGCCGCACGTGCCGACCGAAATCATCGGCCTTGTCACGGACGTGCGACATGCGAAACTCGATGAGGCAGCCGAGCCGATGTCTTACTGGCCGATAGCCCAGATGCCATACCCCTTCATGACGTTTGCGCTTCGCACGCGGGGTGATGCAGCGACGCTCACGACTGCAGCGCGCAATGTGATTCAAACGCTCGATCCGCAACAGCCGGTTGGCAATGTGCGCATGCTCGAAAGCCTGGTGGGCAGTTCGATTGCGCGTCAGCGATTCAATACGCTGCTGCTTGCGGTGTTTGCCATCCTGGCATTGTTGCTCTCTGCCGTCGGCATTTACGGCGTGATGAGCTATTCGGTGGTACAACGCACGCATGAAATCGGCATTCGCACTGCGCTGGGCGCAACGGCTGCGGACATCATGCGCCTTGTGCTGAAGCGTGGAATGATATTGATCTTGATCGGCATATCAGCCGGGTTGATGTCGGCGTTTGTACTGACCAGATTGATCGAGAACCTGCTGTTCGGTGTGGATGCGACAGACCCGCTGACGTTCGTTGTGATTTCATTAATACTGACAGGAGTGGCTCTGGGAGCCTGTTTCGTGCCAGCACGCCGCGCCACACGGGTAGACCCGATAGTCGCGCTTCGTTATGAATAGTAGGCAGTAGCCCGACCGTCAGGGAGGGCGCAGACACACGCCCTCCCTGACGGTCGGGCTACTGTCACAAGCAGAGGAGAATTATGCAAACATTACTGCAAGACCTGCGCTATGGGCATGCGCATGCTGTTTAACAAACCGGGATTTGCAGCCGTCGCTGTTATCACGCTCGCTTTAGGCATCGGCGCGAACACTGCCATTTTCAGTGTAGTCAATGCCGTGCTGCTTCGCCCGCTCCCCTATCGCGAGCCGGGAAAGCTTGTGCGCGTCTATAGCGAATTCCCGACGATGGATCTGAGAAAGTTCTGGATGTCTGTGCCTGAATTCATGGACATCAGCAACGAAGCGAAATCTTGGGATAGCATCGGAGCATGGTCAATTGGTGGAGTGAATGTTGCGACTGACGCCGAACCGATTCGTGTAACATCGGCTGCCATCACACGAGGCTTGATCGAAACACTGGGCGTGCAGCCAGCAATGGGTCGCAACTTCTCTCCTGAAGAAGATCGCAGAGGCGGGCCGCTGACAGCCATCATCTCTGATGGATTATGGCGGCGCGCGTTCGGGGCCGCGAGCGACATAATCGGCAAAGAGATTCAAATCAATTCGCGGACGTTCATAGTGATCGGAGTTATGCCTCGCGGGTTCGACTTCCCTGCTGGCAGCAATGACCCTGCGCAGGTCTGGGTTTCGTTCCAGTTCGACCCGGCAAATCCCGGCAATCGCGGCGGACATTTTCTCAACGTCATAGGCCGCCTGACCCCTGATGCGACGATAGAACAGGCGCGCGCAGAGATGGAATCGCTTATGGCAGGTTGGAAGAGCGAGAGCCGAGCGCAACACCTCTTGAATCCCGATAAGCACCCCGTACTGATGACATCGCTTCACGAAGATGTCGTCGCGTCGGCAAGGCCCGCAGTGCTGATGCTGTTGGGCGCAGTCGCGTTCGTATTGCTGATAGCTTGCGTGAACGTCGCGAACCTGTTGCTGGCAAGGGCGGAAGCTCGACGACGCGAGTTTGCTGTCAGGCTGGCTTTAGGCGCGGGTCGAGGAAGACTGCTCAGGCAGTTTCTTGCCGAAGGATTGATACTCGTTTTATTAGGCGCTGGTTCGGGAATATTGCTGGCTAAAGCCGGATTGGCTCTGGTCATAGCCGCCGCGCCCGACAGTATTCCTCGCACGAGCGAAGTTGGAATGGATTTGCCGGTTCTGGCTTTCACAGTTGGGCTTTCGATCTTTTCAGTAATCATCTTTGCGCTTGCGCCGCTCTTTCAAATGCGCCATCGCGACCTCGCAACCTGGCTGCGCAGTTCCGGCCAGCGGACGCTTGGCGGCGGCGGCAACAAGCTTAGAAAGGCGCTGGTGATTGCAGAGATCGCTCTGGCGGTCGTGCCCGTGATCGGGTCTGGGCTGATGATTCGCGCGTTCTGGAAGCTTCAACAAGTTGATCTCGGTTTCAATCCGAATGGCGTATTGTCGTTCAGCCTCGCGCTTCCCGCGACGCGGTATCCAAACCCCTGAGCGTTTGAGCTTCGCAAACAATTTGCAAAGCAAGCTTGCCGCGCTGCCCGGAGTAAAGTCGGCGCGTTCGCAAGCGACCTGCCGCCCGCTCGACCTATTGACGCCAACGACACCGACATCGAAGACTATATTGGAACGCCGGACGGGCCTGCCGAGAATGTGGATTTCTGGAACATAGTCGGCCAGGATTATTTTCAGGTCATGGGAATTAGAAAAATTGATGGCCGATTGTTCGAGCCTATAGACAGCGCCGAAAGCGCGCAGAAGGTCGTCGTCATCAATCAGGCGATGGCGCAACGGTTCTGGCAAGGAAGCCCGATAGGGCGGCGTATAAGACCCTGGCTTCAATGATCCGCCTGTGTGGTTCACAGTAGTAGGCATCGTCGAAAACACGAAGAACCTTGGAACAGACAAGCCCGCCGGAACTGAACTCTATTTCCTTCAGCCTCAGACGGTCGCGTTCGGAATAGACAGCACGATGAACTTCGTAGTGCGAACGGATGGCAATCCTTCGGCAATCGCATCCAGCATTCGATCAACGGTTGCCGAAATGGACCCGAGCGTTCCGATATACTCTTTGCAAACGATGGGCGATGTCGTAGCGGCTTCACTTGTCAGGCCGCGACTGCTTTCACTGCTTTTGGGAACGTTTTCGATAATAGCGATGTCGCTTGCCGCAATAGGCATCTATGGCGTCATGGCGTACACGGTTGCGCAGAGGACTCAGGAAATCGGAGTCCGTGTCGCGCTTGGCGCGACTACGCGAAATGTGCTGGCGATGATTTTAGGTCAAGGGCTGAAGATAACAGTCATAGGGCTGGGTGTCGGATTGACCGGCGCGTTCTTTTTGACGCGACTGATGGCAAGCCTTTTATTTGAGATCAGCGCAACCGACCCGCTCACGTTCGCGTTGGTCGGAGTCGGATTGACTGCTGTCGGATTGTTGGCCTGTTTCGTGCCTGCGCGACGAGCGGCGAAAGTAGACCCGATGGTCGCGCTTCGTTACGAATAATGCAGTAGCCCGCGCGTAATGCAAGGGCTGGAGGTTCGCCCTTGCTTATCGCTCGGGCTACTGCTCATAGTTTCTTCGGGAGGTGCTTATGGAATCTCTACTTCAAGACTTGCGTTATGGCTTGAGGATGCTGGTCAAAAATCCCGGCGTCACTATCGTTGCGATTATCGCGCTCGCTTTAGGAATAGGCGCGAACACTGCGATCTTCAGCGTGGTCAATGCCGTGATGCTCAAACCGCTGCCTTATAAAAATGCCGACGGGCTGGTGATGGTATGGGAACACAACAAAGCCAGAGACCGCCGTCAAAACGTAGTATCGCCCGCCAATTTTCTGGACTGGAAAGACCAGAACAACGTCTTTGAAGACATGGCAGGGTTTTTCGACCAGGTAGCCAATCTGACAGAGTCGGGCGACCCTGGAAGAGATTCCCGAGCCAGTTCGTGACGGCCAATATGTTCTCGCTGCTCGGCGCATATCCGATGATCGGTCGCGCTTTTGAAGGCGAAGACGGACAGGAAGGACATACGGATCTGGTCATCCTCAGTTACGGTTTGTGGAAGCGCAGGTTCGGCGGCGACCCCGGCGTAATCAACCAGACGATCAAGCTCAACGGCACGCCGGTCACAGTCATCGGAGTCATGCCGCCCGATTTCCAATTCTTCATCAAGGCCGGGTCGCTTACGGGCAAGCAGGCGGAAATCTGGGCGCCTTTAATCTTGGCCCCAATCACCGCATTCGCAGGGGAAGATATATGAGCGCCGTCGCGCGGCTCAAACCCGGCGTCACGGTTGAGCAGGCGCAGGCCGAGATGACGCAAATCGCTGACTCGCTCGAACAGCAAGTACCCGGAATTCGATAAGAACTGGGGGGTGAACCTTGTTCCCATGCGCACGCAGTTCACAGGCGAGATCAGCACGCCGCTGCTCGTACTATTCGGCGCGGTCATCTTCGTGTTGCTTATCGCGTGCGCAAACGTCGCAAACCTCTTGCTTGCGAGTGCCGCTGCGCGACAAAAAGATATAGCAATTCGCTCGGCGCTCGGCGCAAGTCGCTCGCCGTCTCGTCCGGCAGTTGCTCACCGAAAGCGTGCTGCTGGCAAGTCTTGGCGGTGTGCTCGGATTGCTGGTGGCGGTATGGGGCGTGGATTTGCTATTGGCGCTTGCGCCAAAGGATTTGCCGCCGCTTGCCGGAGTGGGAATCAATTATCTGGTGCTCGGCTTCACGCTGTTGGTTTCCGTGCTTACGGGGTTGATCTTTGGACTCGTGCCTGCGCTGCAAGCTTCGCGGCCCAATCTCAACGAGACGTTGAAAGAGGGCGGCAGGTCTGCTGCGAGCGGCGCAAGCCATCATCGCATGCGCAACATCTTTGTGGTCGCTGAAATCGCAATGGCCCTCGTCCTGTTGATCGGGTCGGGGTTGATGATTCGCAGCTTTGCGCGACTGCAATCGGTCAATCCTGGGTTCAACGCCAACAACCTGCTGACGGCCAGATTGCTTCTGCCTTCGTCGAAGTATCGCGACGACCAGCAGCGCGTAGCCTTCTTTCGCCAGGCGATTGCGCGCATCGAAGCCTTGCCGGGCGTGCGTTCGGTTTCTGCTATAAGTTTTCTGCCTTTCACAACGCTTGGAGCCGCCACGGGATTTACTATCGAAGGCCAACCGGCCCCGGCTGCGGGCCAGAAGCCCACGCTCGATGTTCGCGTGTGCGACCCGAATTATTTTCAAACGATGGGGATTCCTCTCATCAAAGGACGGACCTTCACCGAGAAAGAAGCGACCGAAGTGTCGCACGTCGTCATCATCAGCGACGCAATGGCTCGCACGTACTTTCCGAACGAAGACCCGATTGGCAAGCGCGTAAGAATAGACATGATGGCCGACCCGCCTCCGTGCGAGATCATTGGAGTCGCAGGCGATTCAAAGCATCAAGGGTTGGACATAGAGCCGCGAGCGATGTCGTACTGGCCGCATCCTGAACTCGCTTATTCAGCAATGACGATTGTCGCGCGCACAGAAGGCGACCCCTTAAGTTTTTCGGGAGCGGTTCAAAGCGCAGTGCAATCGCTCGATAAAGACCAGCCCATCTCGGATGTTCGCGCGATGGAGCAATGGCTTTCGGATTCGGTCTCGCGGGCGCGATTCAGCACAATGCTTCTGAGCATATTCGCGGGTTGTGGCGCTGGTGCTTGCGATGGTTGGAATCTATGGCGTGATGAGTTATTCGGTCACGCAGCGCACGCACGAGATTGGCATAAGAATGGCTCTGGGAGCCAGTTCCAAGGATGTGATGAGGATGGTAGTTGGGCAAGGGATGGTTCTTGCCTTGATAGGCGTAGGCTGCGGACTGGCCGCTGCTTTCGCGCTGACGCGCGTGCTTGCCGGTTTGCTTTTCGGGGTGTCTGCGACTGACCCTGTGACGTTCGGTTTAATCGCGGCACTGCTTGCAGGAGTTGCGCTCGTGGCCTGCGCCGTGCCTGCGCGGCGAGCTACGAAAGTAGACCCGATGATCGCGCTTCGTTATGAATAAATAGGCAGTAGCCCGCGCGTAAGCAGGGGCTTCGATGTCATGCGCCCTTGCTTACGCGCGGGCTACTGTCTCAACCGGAGGGACTTATGGAAACATTGCTTAAAGACGTTCGTTTCGGCGTTCGGATGCTGATCAAAAATCCCGGCTTCGCGGTTGTAGCAGTGATCGCGCTGGCGCTCGGCATTGGCGCCAATACGGCTATCTTCAGCGTAGTCAATGCGGTGCTGCTTCGCCCGCTGCCGTTCAAAGACCCTGACAGGCTGATGGTGATACGCGAAACGAAGCTTCCGCAATTCCCAGAGTTCTCAGTCGCGCCGGGTAACTTCCTCGACTGGCAAAAACAGAACACTGTCTTCGAGCAAATGGCTGCGATAAACACTTCGCCTTTCAACCTGATCGGAACAGGCGAGCCAGAGCGATTGCAAGGCCAGCGCGTCACCGACGGTTTTTTTGCGATGCTTGGCGCGCAGCCTCAGATGGGTCGAGTCTTTATGCCCGAAGAAGATCAGCCCGGCCACAGCAACGTGGTGATTCTCAGTCACGGTTTATGGCAGCGCCGATTTGGCGGTGACCCGAATATCTTGAACCAGACGATAACGCTCAACGGGCAGAGCTACACAGTGGTCGGCGTTATGCCCACGACTTTTCGTTATGGAGGTCGCAACACAGAGCTTTGGACGCCGATAGCTTTCACGGCTCAAGATGGCTCAACAACATGGCGGACATTATGTTCAGGTAATCGGGCGGCTCAAACCGGGCGTCACTATTGAGCAGACGCAAGAGGAGATGAGCGCCATCGCTGGCCGACTCGCCGAACAGTATCCCGACACCAACGCGGGCTGGGACGTGAAGGTCATGCCGCTGCTTGAATCCGCAGTCCGAAGTATAAAACCGACATTGCTCGTACTGCTCGGAGCGGTCGCCTTCGTGCTTTTAATCGCGTGCGCAAACGTCGCAAACCTTTTGCTTGCGCGCGCCGCTTCGCGACAAAAAGAGGTTGCCATCCGCACGGCGCTCGGCGCGCGACGAGGGCGCATAATCCGTCAACTGTTAACCGAGAGCGTGCTGCTTTCCGTAGCAGGCGGAGTTGTAGGATTGTTGCTCGCACTGTGGGGAATAAGCTTGCTGCTGTCGCTTGCGCCGGAAGACTTGCCGCGCGTGCGAGACGTTTCACTCGACGGTCGTGTGCTCGGCTTCACAGCCGGAATCACTCTGCTGACAGGTTTGATCTTCGGACTCGTGCCTGCGTTGCAGGCATCAAAGCCGAATCTGAATGAGACATTGAAAGATGCCGGGCGCGGCTCAACCGAAGGCGGGCAACACCACGTCATTCGCAGCGGATTAGTAGTATTTGAAGTCGCGACGGCGCTGGTGCTGCTTGTAGGCGCGGGATTGATGATCAAGAGCTTTTTGCATTTGCAGAAAGTTGATCCGGGATTCAATCCCGATAACGCTCTGGTTGTGAATATGTCGCTGCCGCAGAGAAAGTACCCGGAAGCTGATCAGCGATCCGCTTTCTACTCTCAATTGATTCAGAAAGTTTCGACTCTGCCCGGCGTTCAATCGGCAGGCGCATCTTGTGTATTGCCACTCGCCGACGATTTCGTTCTGGGCTTTGATATACAGGGCAGGCCGCCTTACGCGCCTGGCGAGGGACCAAGCACCAATTACTATCGCGGTCAGTGCTGATTATTTCAAAGCGATGGGCATACCCTTGTTGAGAGGTCGCCTGTTTACAGAGCACGATTCAAAAAATGCGCCGCGCGTTGCCATCATCAACGAAACGATGGCGAAGCAGTTTTTCCCCGATGAAGACCCTATCGGCAAACGCATTCACGTCACCAACGGGCCTGTACTCTATCGCGAGATTGTCGGCATAGTCGGCGACGTAAAGCAGTATGGCCTTGATGAGAAAACACCCTCGCAGACTTATGAGCCGTATCTGCAAGAGCCTTTCTCTTTTATGTCTCTGGTAGTGCGAACGGCTGGCGACCCGACCAGTCTGAGCGCAGCGATTCGCAGCGAAGTCCTGAGCATTGATAGCGAACAACCTGTATCAAGCATCAAGACGCTCGATCAGATTCTTTCGACCTCGATAGCTCAACAGCGATTTGCAATGCTTGCTGTTCGGAGTGTTCGGGGCGGTGGCTATGATTCTGGCGGTAGTCGGTATCTACGGCGTGATGAGTTATTCGGTCACAGCAGCGCACGCACGAAATCGGCATTCGTATGGCCTTGGGCGCAGGGCAGCGCGATGTGCTCAAGCTGGTCGTCGGGCACGGAATGATATTGACTCTGATTGGCATAGCGTTTGGTCTAGGTGCCGCCTTCGTGCTCACACGTTTCGTGACAGCAAGCTTGATGTCGTCGCTGCTATTCGAAGTCAGCGTCACTGATCTTACGATCTTCGCCATCTTTTCAGCGTCGCTGACGGCAGTGGCTTTCTGGCCTGCGCAGTGCCCGCGCGTCGCGCTCTGAAAGTAGACCCGATGGTCGCGCTTCGTTATGAATAGTCAGTAGCCCGACCGTCAGGATGGGCGCGATTATGTTCGCCCTCCCTGACGGTCGGGCTACTGTCACGAGGAGATAGCAATAATGGAAACTTTAGTTCAAGACCTGCGTCACGGTATGCGTATGCTGGTGAAAAATCCCGGATTCACCGCCGTCGCTTTGATTGCGCTTGCATTAGGAATAGGCGCAAACACTGCGATCTTCAGTGTCGTCAACGCCGTATTGCTGCGACCGCTGCCTTATAAAGCCCCTGAGCGGCTGGTGATGCTTCAGGAAAAATCGCAGCAGTTAAATGTCATGTCCGTCTCGTATTTGAATTTCCTCGACTGGCAAAAACAGAATCAGACGTTTGAGCAGATTGCAGTAGTGCGTCGCAGCAGCTTCAATATCACGGGCGGCAATGAAGCCGAGCGCGTCGCCGGAAGGATATTGTCTACGAATTTCTTTTCAGTGCTCGGCGTCGCGCCTGCCAGGGGGCGCGACTTTCTGCCCGAAGAGAACGAGCCGGGCGCAAACCCTGTTGTTATTGTGAGCCACGGGCTGTGGCAGCGCAGGTTCGGCGGCGACCCGAACCTGATCGGGAAAACGATCAACGTTAACGATAAAGACTTCACTATCATCGGCATCCTGCCATCCGATTTTCAATTCTTTTCCCCATCCGACCTGTTCGTGCCGATCAATCAGTTCAAGGAAAACTGGATGGCGCGGCGAGGCTCTCATCCTGGCCTGTTCGTCATTGGCCGTTTGAAATCAGACATCACTCTGGAACAGGCTCGCGACGATATGCAGAACGTTGCCGCGGCGCTTGCCGAACAGTACCCGCAGTCGAACACAGGCACGGGCGTGGTCGCGGATCTGCTGTTTGAAAATGTAGTTAGAGATATTCGACCGACCCTGCTGGTGTTGCTCGGAGCCGTGGGCTTCGTTCTATTGATCGCCTGCGCCAACGTTGCAAATCTGCTGCTTGCCCGTTCGCGCGCGCGACAAAAAGAGATTGCAATCCGCACGGCGATTGGGGCGAGCCGCCTGCGCATCATTCGCCAGCTTCTGACCGAAAGCGTGCTGCTTTCCGTAGCGGGCGGCGGGCTTGGATTGCTGCTGGCTTTGTGGGGAACCGATGCGCTTGTCGCTTTCATTCCTGACGGGCTTCCTCGCGCAGAGGGCGTTCACATAGACGGCCAGGTGCTCGGCTTCACGCTTGCGATCTCGCTGCTGACAGGGATAGTCTTCGGGCTGGTTCCCGCTCTACAGTCATCGAAGCCGAATCTCCACGAAACGCTCAAGGACGCCGGAAGGGGCACGACCAGCGGTCGTCACTTTGTTCGTAACGCACTTGTTGTTGTCGAAGTCGCTTTGGCGCTTGTCTTGTTGATCGGCGCAGGCTTGATGATGCGAAGCGTGCTCAGGCTCACGGATATTGCGCCGGGCTTCGATTCAAAAAACGTAGCGACGCTGTCGGTTTCGCTCTCTCCCACAAAATACTCGGACGCTGCAAAGGTTCGACAGTTCTATCAACAAACGCTTGAGCGCATCCAGTCTTTACCCGGCGTTGAATCCGCCGCGTGGACGATAGGGCTTCCTCTTGCCGGAAGCAACGAAACATCTTTCGCGATTCCGAGCCGCCCGCGCTCAACCGAGCCTGAAAATGATCCTCTCGCGGTCGAATACGCCGCAAGCCCTGACTACATTCGTGTGATCGGCATCCCGCTTCTTCAAGGCCGTTACTTCAATGAACAGGACAACGAGAAATCCGGAAAAGTAGTGATCATTGATGAAGCGATGGCTCGCAGTTTCTTCCCAGATGAAAACCCGATTGGCAAGCGTTTTGTGAGCGGCGACGATGATAATTCATCTCCGAATGCAGGACGCGAAATTGTGGGCGTAGTCGGTCACGTGAAGCATTACGGCCTCGACCCCGATGCTGATTCGAGAGTCAAGTTCCAATTCTATGTGCCGTATACACAGCTTCCCGATCAGTTCATGGTGCTCATAACGCGCAGCATGAGCCTTGTGATCAAATCGAATTCTGATACGAAGCAGCTCGCCTCATCCGTGCGCAGCCAGATTCAAGCAGTGGACAAAGACCAGCCCATTTACGATGTCATGACGATGGAGCAGATAGTAGCCAACGCGACTTTGCAGCAACGCTTTGCCATGTTGTTGCTCGGAGTATTCGCGGTAGTGGCAATGGTGCTGGCGGCAGTCGGCATCTACGGCGTGATGAGCTATTCGGTCACGCAGCGCACGCATGAAATCGGCATTCGCATGGCTTTGGGCGCGCGTCCCGGCGACGTGTTGCGACTTGTAGCAAAGCAAGGTCTTTTGCTTACCGTAACAGGCATAGCGACAGGACTCGCTGCCAGCTTTGCGCTGACTCGTTTGATGTCGAGTTTGCTGTTCGGAGTTACCGCAACCGACCCGGTAACTTTTGTAGTGATTCCGCTGATACTGGCAGGAGTGGCTCTGGTGGCCTGTTTCGTGCCTGCTCGTCGCGCTACAAAAGTAGACCCGATGGTCGCGCTTCGTTATGAATGAGTATGCAGTAGCCCGCGCGTTAGCAAGGGCGTAAACACTCGCCCTCCCTTACGGTCGGGCTACTGTCATGAGCTAAAATGGAGCGTGTGCATGAATCTCAGCCCGGTTAGTTCTGCCGCCGCGTAGCGGCATATTGAATTTAGCCGTGTCTTTTAAGGCACGGTAAACAGACAGGCACTGTGTTTCGCGTCGCGTGAGCGACGGTTGAATGGCGGGGTTAATTTCAATCGTCGCTCACGCGACGAGGGGAGTCTGCATTATAGTCTTCCCGGCCTTGAAAGACCGGGCTAAATTCATAGGGTCGCTACGCGGCCTATAGGGTTAATTCTTATCAAGCCGGAACAACAAGCCTTCCGGCGACGTTAATCTATCTACAAAAGAAATTCAGAGACCGAGATTGCTGGTATGACCAGCTAGAGGCGGAGAACTATGCCGGTAAGGATTAACTCAACAGGCTTTTACGGCGGCGAATCGGCGAGTTGGCAACTGGCTGGCTTGACGTTGTCAGAATCAATCTATCCCAAAAATCTCAAGATGTCTGCTCATCAACACGAGCCTGCATATTTCGGCATTGTGCTGGGCGGCGCTTATGATGAAACTGTCGAAAGAAAAACGCGCCACTGTAAACAGCTCACTACGGTCTTCCACCCTGAAGGCGAATCTCACTCGGTCGCTTTTCAAAATCGAGAGGCGCGCATCTTTCGCATCGAATTAAATCAGAGATGGCAGAGTCGCGTTGAAGACTATGCGAAGATGCCAGATAAGCCTGCCGCCTTTCACGGAGGACTGACGGCTTCGCTCGCCTTGCGGCTTTATAACGAATATCGAAATCGCGACAAATGGTCGCCGCTCGCCATTGAAGGACTCTCGTTTGAAATACTGGCAGAAGTTTCGCGCACTACGGAAAGTTGTTTGGACCTTAGCATGCCTCGCTGGCTCGATCAGGTAAGAGAGATTATTGCTTCGAGATTGAATGAGACGGTTTCGCTTCAAGAGATGGCCGAACAAGTCGGCGTTCATCCCGTTCATCTGGCGCGCGCATGGCGCAAGCACTTCAACTGCACAATCGGCGAATTCATAAGGCGGCTTCGCATCGAGGCGGCTTGCGAAGAGATGGCCTGCTCTGACGCGCCGCTTTCAGAGATTGCGCTCGCAATCGGCTTTTACGATCAGAGCCATTTTTCAAACACTTTCAAACGTATCATAGGCTTTACGCCTGCGGCTTATCGCTCAATCTGCCGCTCAAGTTAATAGCTTACAATTTGTTTCTTCGTTCCAAGACGCGCGCGCGCAATCGGTATATGATTCAGCGAGCATACTGTGATTATTGCGCACGCGCATTTTGATCAATGGAGACTATTATCATGTCAAAGATCGCAATGGCAGTCTTATTCTCTGCTCGCAGGGTTCATCAACGTTTCAGCCCAACAACCTGCGCCCGCGCTCTATGGGCGATTAGCGGTAAATCAAACGCACATAGTTTTCAGTTACGCAGGAGACCTCTGGTCTGTTGAGCGCGGCGGCGGCGAAGCGCGGCGCATCACTACGCATCCGGGCGAAGAAAGCTTCCCCGCATTCTCGCCCGACGGCTCTCAACTTGCCTTCTCAAGACAGATCGGCGGCAATTGGGATATTTATGTCATGCCCGCAACGGGCGGCGGCGAAGCGCGCCAGATCACTTATCAACCGCGCAACGATTATGCATATGGCTGGACGCCTGACGGCAAAACGATTCTGTTTATGTCCAATCTTACGGGCGGGCCGCGACTCTACACTATCGCCCTCGACGGCGTATTGCAGAATGAATTGCCGTTGTTGCCCGAAGCCCTCAACGGCTCGCTTTCTCCTGACGGCAAGCGCGTCGCTTATTCGCCGACATCGGCAATCGGCGACTGGCGTTTTTATCGCGGCGGCGCGAAAGGGCTAATCTGGCTCGCCAATCCAACGAACGGCGAGATTGAAAAACTGCCGCAGGGAAGTTACAACGACGATTTCCCCGCGTGGGTTGGCAATAAGATTTATTTTCTCTCAGACCGCACAGGAATCTATAACCTTTACTCTTACGATCTTTCATCGAAACAAACAAAACAACTCACCACTTTTGAACACCACGGCATTCGATGGCTCGGCGCGGGCGCGGGCGCGGTCGTATTCGTGCGCGATGGCCGCATTCATCTTCACGACACTGCTACGGGTCAGACTCGCGTTGTTGACGTGCGACTCGGTCCCGACACAGCGGAATTGAAGCCGCGCACAGTCAACCTGTCGAGAGGGTTTGAATCGGTACTGCTCAACGCGAATGGAGACAGAGTTATAATCGGCGTGCGCGGCGAAGCGATGATCTTCGACCCGTCAACCGGAGATGTGCGCAACCTGACAGCAACTTCCGGCGTCGCAGAACGTTTTCCGGCTCTTTCGCCTGACGGGAAATTGATCGCTTACTTTTCGGATGAATCGGGCGAGTATCAATTGCACGTGCGGCCCGCGAGCGGAGACGGCGCGGTAAAGAAGATTGCGATTGAGCCGAAGCCGTCGTTTTATCGTGAACTGATCTGGTCGCCCGACTCGAAGAAAGTCGCATTCACGGACAGGCGGCTCGCGCTATGGCTTGTGAGTGTCGAAAGCTCGACGGTCACGCGCATAGACAATTCCACCTACTCGTATCAGCAGGAATGGTATCCTCAGTGGTCGCCCGACAGTCGCTGGCTCACCTACTCGAAGCATCTCGGCAATCGCGTGCGAACAGTTTTCATCTATGACTTAGAAAGCAAACGCGCGCGTCAGATTACAGACGGACGCACGCATACTGAATTGCCTTGCTTCGATGCGAACGGCAAGTACTTGTATTTCGCATCAAGCCCGAACGCGGGCACGAGCGAATTCGGCTGGGGCGTATTGAATGGCATTCTGGCTCGCCCGCTCGTCACGCGCCGATTGCACGCAATCATTTTGCAGAACGATTCACCGTCTCCGTTTCTTCCTACCAGCACGGCCAACCCGGAAGCGAAAGCGGGCGAAGCTGTCAGGGCGGTGCGGATTGATTTTGAAAACATCAATCGGCGCGTGGTTGATCTGCCTACGCCTTCGCGCGATTATGCGCTGCTTGCGACGGGCAAACCCGGCGTGCTTTTTGCGCTCATCAGCGAGTGGCCTGCCACGCCCGGACTTGGCAGCAACCCTATGCCGGTGCTTTACAAAATTGACATCACGCAGACAGCGCGATTGGAAAAGTTTGTTGAAGGCACAGGCGGATTCGAGGTTTCGCGCGACGGCAGTCGGCTGATTTACGTGAAGGCGGGCAGTTGGTTTTTAGTCTCTGCCGACGCCGCGCCGAAGGCAGATGATGGGAACCTCAATTTGAAAAAGATGGAAGTGACGATTGACCCGCGCGCCGAATGGAAACAGATATACCGCGAAGCCTGGCGCATCATGCGCGACTGGTTCTATGAGCCTAACTATCACGGTCAGAACCTCGCCGAACTCGAAGCGCATTTCGCGGAGTATCTGCCGAGCGTGACGAGGCGCGCAGATTTGAATCAGCTTATGAATCGTATGCTCGGTCACATTTCCGTGAGCCATCTCGGAGTCGGAGGCGGCGACCTGCCTCAGCCCGCAGGGCCGCCCGTCCGCATAGGATTGCTCGGCGCAGATTATGAAATCGCAAACGGTCGTTATCGCTTCAAACAAATCTACCGCTCAACCAGTTACGATTCGCCGCTCGGTTCCGCGCAGGCCCCGCTCGATGCAGTCGGCGTCAGCGTGCGCGAAGGCGAATACCTGCTTGCGGTTGACGGGCAGGAGATTGACGCATCCAAGAGCATCTATGCACAGTTCAACGGCAAGGTAAATCAACCGGTCAAGATCACGGTCGGCCCGAATCCCACGGGCGATGGAGCGCGCACGATTGCGGTCTTTCCGATTCCGAACGAATCGGGCCTGCGCACGGCGAACTGGGCCGAAAATAATCGCCGCCGCGTCGAAGAAGCGTCGGGCGGAAAGCTCGGTTATATTTTCGTAGAAAGCTATGGGCCGGGCATCTTTGATTTCATTCGCGGGCTCGTGGGCTACAGCGACCGGCCCGGCGTCATAATTGATCAGCGTTACAACGGCGGCGGCATCACGCCCGATTACTTGATCGAATGGTTGCAGCGAAAGCCGCTTTACTATTACGCGTTCCGCGAAGGCGACGACATCCCGACGCCTGTCAATCCCGGCCCGCGCGCGAAAGTGCTGATTACGAACGGGCAGAATTTCTCTGCGGCAGAGACATTCGCTTTCATGTACAAGCTGGCGAAAGTCGGCCCCATAGTCGGCGCGCGAACAGGCGGCGGCGGCATCGGGCCTTACGCATACACGCCTCGTTTTATTGATGGCGGAAACGTTCAACTGCCAAATCGCGCCGCGTACAACCCGGACGGCACATCTTGGGGAATCGAAAACGGCGGCGTCATTCCCGACTACGAAGTCGAGATCATGCCGAAAGACATGTTGAGCGGGCGCGACCCGCAACTTGAAAAAGCGATTCAAGTCGGGCTTGAAGAGATAAAAAAGAATATTCCGACCGCGCCGAAAAAACCGAAATATCCTGTTCATAAATGAGTAGCACGCATATGAACCGCAAATGAGCCATATCACATTTGGAATTCCAAATGTGATATGGCGCGAGGTCGTTTATTCGATTCCGGAAATGCGTTTCCCATGATCATTCTGTGCTTGGCGTCGATCGAATCGGTATCAGAAAGCTGTATCCGAAGGTTGGACCCCTTCTAGTAGCTGGAACTAAATTTCCCATTGGCCTCTGTAATGTTTTCCGCTTAAATCACATTATTAAGTGAACGGTCAGTGACAATACCTGACAAAAGTTGGTAGGAATAGTGATCAACTTCCAAATAATTACGAGGACAATAAGATGAACATACAAAATCCCCCTACCGCCCCTGTAGGCCGTTTTTGCGGTGCTGCTGTTTCTCACTTTCTAAACCATATGGTTCTGGCAAAAATGACTGGGCTTCGCCCGCCCGTTCTTTTCGTAGCGCTCATGCTTTTACTCCAAATTTCAACGTTATCTGCTGGCGCTCAAAATCGGAACTCCGCCGCTCCTCAAGGCTCGAATCGAACCGCGAATCTAAACAACTCCGGTGGCGCTGGGGCCGAAACGAAACCCAATGATGGTGCTGCCGCTGGTGGCGCATCGTCTAACGCCCAGAATGGGAACCAACAAGATCCCAAAAAGCCCAAGCTACCAATTGATTTAAGGGTAACGGAGGTTTACAACCTGCGGAATGGAGAAGACGGGAAAAAGGAGGCGGGGCTCGACGAGATAATTATTGTCAGGGTCAAGAAGCTGGAAGCTTTGATTGATAAAGCAAAATGCCAGGGGGCATTTACGGATGATTCCTGTCAACAACAGGAAATCGCCTTATTCATCGACGGCAGAATAATCAAAGGGTTAGAGCCGGAGTCGGGCGCTCCTACACTTGATGACCCACAAGCTACTACAACAACCGGAAGCAACCAGGACGGCGCTATAGTCCGGGATGGTACGTTGCGTTATCACCTTCGTCGCGACCCGCTTCCACCAGACGGCTCAGACGAAGACCGAAAAGACAACGAAGAGCACTGGGCCGATTTACTTGGTTTAAATCTTGGCTCTGATGGATGGCAGTTAGAACATAGAGTCGATGTCAGCGTCGGATTGGCCAACGAAGACCCTATTGCCACTGATGTGAAAAGTGGTAAAAACGGCAAAGCGTTTTACTTAATTCGCATGCACAAGTATCGCTTGATTTTCTGGACTATTTTCACATTTGTTTGCATCTATGTTTTGATACGGCTGGCGCGCGAATCCGACATCCTGCGTGATCGCGCCCCTGTTGTCTGGGGGAATCGTAAACCTTACAGTCTGAGCGCCTTTCAGGCGACCTGGTGGTTCGTCCTGATCCTTATTTCTTTCATCTTTATCTGGTTAGTTACAGGCCAGTACAATCTTTCTTCAACAGCGCTCATTTTGCTCGGGATCGGTCTCGGTACGGGGCTGGGAGCCACTGTGATTGACTCGAATAAGAGGGCCACAAGCACTGATGCACAGACCAACAGCGATGAGCTTAACACCCTTCTTTTACAAAAGCAGGAGCTTGAGACCAACTTGAACGAGCAAGCGAAAAGCGCCAACAAGGATGAATTCAATAAAACGAAAGTTTTGTATAATGCAAAAATCGCCGATATTCAGAAGAAGTTCCCAAACGCGATTGGCCCGCCTCATGAAAGGTTTTATCTGGACATACTCTCAGATGCGAGCGGCGTAAGCTTCCACCGTTTTCAAATGCTCGCATGGACAATTGTGCTCGGCATCTTCTTCATCTATGCCGTGTTAGGCAGGCTGACCATGCCTCAATTCAGTGAAACGCTTTTACTGCTCATGGGCGTTAGCGCCGGAACTTATCTCGGGTTTAAGATTCCGGAAAACAATAACCTGGCGTCAACTGGCGTAAAGCTTGAAGCGGCGGGCGGCGGAAATAATAAACCCGGTTCCCCATCCGGCGGCGGCGCAGCAACCAACACGGAAGGCGGGAGTGGAGAGGCAACCGGTACTTCCGGCACGACCACAACAACCAACACGGAAGGCGGAGCCACGGGAACGGGCGACACGTCATCAACCGAAACGGCTACGACAACCGACACATCAAGTGAGGATGAACAGACATCCTCTGACACAGCGGCAACAGGTGAAGGGAATACGGATGAGGATGAAGAAACTACAGATCCCGATAGCGATAAATCAAAAGCCAGTGATCCGGTGTGACCGTCGGCGCATCAGCGGGCTACGGTTTTCAGCGATGTAACGCCTCGCATCGGTCGTGCTTCACAAAATCGGAGAAGCTAAAACAAGACTGGCGCTCGCGCTGCAAATTCAACTCTGAGTGGTACGCAGTCGGGGTAAGAGTAGTGTTAATAAACGCGCTTGAATGCCCTCAGAGCGATTTTCTCTCCCGGCCTACTGCGAACTCGGACAAGCGCGGGAATGGCTAAAGCGATTCACAGTAGGCCGTCGTAGAATTCAATGAGCGAGTCGGGTTATAAAGGAGAATCTAGCATCGCTACATTGTGCCCGTGACGATCAGCTATTCAACCTTGATGCTTATGGTGGGCAACAAATAAACGCAGTATAAGGTTCAAGACTGTTTAACCGAAACCCGCAAAGCATAATAACCCTCTCTTGATGCCTCTCTCTGCTGATGATATTCTCACCCCTGTTTGACCATCGTTTTAAATCTAATACTCTATGGCGTTAAGAAATCTAATGTATTTCTTTTCTTTGGCTGTGCAGACAATTCTTAATTTTACAGAACAAGAAAAAACAAGGACGCGCTTATAATGCCTCGTATTTTCGATAACATTGAGCAGAAATTACTGCCTACTCTACGAGAGACTCTTGGCGTATCAGAACGTGCGGATTTCTGCGTAGGTTATTTCAATCTTCGTGGTTGGAAGCAGATTGATTCTTACATCGAGCAATATGCAGGAGGCGAAGAAAGCTGTTGCCGTTTACTTGTGGGAATGCAACGCGCTCCACAGGATGAACTGCGAGAAGCTATGCGCGTTGCAGGGAAAGAAGAAGGCATAGATAGGCAAACAGCAATAAGACTCAAGAAGAAACTAGCTGAGGAGTTCCGCAATCAATTAACAGTTGGAGCGCCTTCTAATGAAGATGAGGCAGGACTGCGCCGACTTGCCGCTCAAATCAAATCAAAGAAAGTTATCGTCAAGCTGTTCCTTCAACATTCCCTGCACGCAAAGCTATATCTACTCTTCCGCAATGATCACATCAGCCCGGTTATCGGTTATCTGGGTAGCAGCAATCTGACTTTCTCCGGGCTTTCAAAGCAAGGGGAATTGAATGTTGATGTTCTTGATTATGATGCTTGTCAAAAACTAGCCAAATGGTTTGAAGATCGTTGGAATGATACATGGTGCCTGGATATATCTGATGAGTTAGTTCAAATCATAGAAGAAAGCTGGGCGCGCGAAGAGTTAATTCCTCCCTATCACATCTATGTCAAGATGGCGTATCACCTCTCACAGGAAGCGCGGGCGGGTCTTGCGGAATTCAGCGTCCCGCGAGAGTTCGACCAGAGACTTTTTGAATTCCAAAAAGCAGCGGTGAAGATTGCCGCTCACTATTTGAACAAACGCGGCGGCGTACTCATTGGCGATGTAGTTGGTTTAGGAAAAACCCTGATGGCGACGGCTCTGGCGCGTATCCTCGAAGAAGATTTCGGCTATAGCACACTGATTATCTGCCCGAAAAACCTGGTCAAGATGTGGCAGTCATATGTTGAGCGTTTTGGTTTGCGCGCTAAAATCGTTCCTCTCAGCCAGGTAGCGCAAGCGCTTCCTAATGTTCCAGCTCGCTTTCGGCTTGTACTGATTGATGAGAGCCATAACTTGAGAAACCGAGAGGGCAAGCGATATCGCGCGATTCAAGAATATATTTCTGAGAGTGAAAGCAAATGTATCCTGCTTTCTGCTACACCCTACAACAAGACTTATACAGACTTATCTAATCAACTGCGTCTCTTCATTCCCGATGAAAAGAATCTGGGTGTTCGCCCAGAGCGTTTACTGCGTCAGATTGGAGAAGCGGAATTCAATCAACTACATCAAGCTTCTTTGCATTCCCTCGCAGCCTTTGAAAAGAGTCCTTACGCAGATGACTGGCGCGAGTTGATGCGGCTTTATATGGTCAGACGCACGCGCAGTTTTATACAGGAAAACTATGCCGACCCAGACCCGCAAACAGGTAGAAAATATCTTACCTTTAGCGATGGCTCGCGGTCTTACTTTCCTGTGCGCCTGCCAAAAACAAAGCAGTTTGCAATAGACGAAAGCAATCCTGAAGATCAGTACGCAAGGCTCTATTCGGACGAAGTTGTCGAGATCATTAACAAACTAAATCTGCCACGCTATGGCTTGGGAAATTATGTTTCAGCATCTCCAAAAGAACTCCCAAGCATACCGGAAGCGCGTTTAATTCAGAATCTATCCATAGCGGGCAAGCGTTTAATGGGTTTTTGTCGGACCAATCTTTTCAAACGCCTTGAAAGCAGCGGCAAAGCCTTTCTACTATCGCTTGAGCGTCACATCCTACGAAACTATGTCTTTCTTCATGCGATCAAAAATGGCAATCCGCTGCCTATTGGAACGCAGGACGCTGCTTTGCTTGACACACGAATCTCCGATATGGATAACGATGCAATAAATGCAACAGAAGATTTGTTCAGAGGCGAAGCAGAAGAAGATAATTATGATACTGCCACGTCCTCACAGACGACGAAAGCAGCCAAGTCAGAACAAGACTTTGAGATTCGCGCCGCTGAGGTTTATGCACTTTACGATACTGAATTCAAAAATCGCTTCAAATGGATTCGCTCAGACTTATTCCTCAAATCCCTTGAGAAAGACCTCCGCAAAGATTCTCTCGCCTTGCTTAAAGTCTTACAGATGTCCGGCGAATGGAACGCAAGTCGAGACGCCAAACTGGAAACCTTATTGCAACTGCTCGCGCAGACACACGCTACGGAAAAGGTACTCATCTTTACACAATTCGCCGATACGGTTCATTACCTTGAAACCAGTCTGAAATCCGCTCGCATCCCTGCGATAGCAGGCGTCACAGGCAGCTCATCCGACCCGACAGGGTTGGCCTGGCGATTCAGCCCTGTCAGCAACGAAAAGCGGAATGAGATAGACCCGCAGGATGAATTGCGTGTCTTGATTGCTACGGACATTCTCAGTGAAGGACAGAACTTGCAGGATTGCTCCGTTGTTGTAAATTACGATTTGCCCTGGGCGATTATTCGCTTGATACAGCGTGCCGGGCGAGTTGACAGAATCGGGCAACAATCGGAAAAGATTCTTTGCTATACCTTCCTTCCAGCCGAAGGCGTTAATCGCATCATTAAACTCAGAGAGCGCATTCGTCAACGCCTGAATGAAAACGCCGAAGTCGTAGGCACAGACGAAGCTTTCTTTGAAGATGACAATAATAACCAGACTATCATTGACATCTACAACGAGAAGGCGAGCGTTTTGGATGGCGATGCAGACACAGAAGTTGATCTTTCTTCTTACGCCTATCAAATCTGGAAGAACGCTATTACAGAGAACCCCGGTCTTCAAAAAACAATACCTTCTCTTCCTGCTGTCGGCTATTCGACGCGCCCGTTTATAACAACGCCACGAGAGCCAGAGGGCGCGCTTGTTTATATGCGAACTGCCGAAGGGACAGACGCATTGGCATGGATTGATAAACACGGAAATAGCGTCACCGAATCGCAGTTCGCCATCTTGCGAGCCGCCGAATGCAAGCCCGATACTAAAGCTTTGCCGCGACAAGAGAATCATCATCAGTTAGTACAGAAAGCCGTTGAGATGATTCTCGAAGAAGAGCGCGCACTCGGTGGGCAACTCGGCAGACGTTCGGGCGCGCGGTTTCGCACTTATACGCGACTCAAACGTTTTGCCGAAGAAATAAAGGGCACACTCTTCGAGTCGCCGGAACTTTTGAAAGCTCTCGATCAAATATATCGTTACCCGCTCAGACAAGCTGCAATTGATACTATCAATCGTCAACTAAAAAGCGGCATCTATGATGACAAGCTGGCCGAGCTGGTTATCGCCCTTCGAGATGAAGACAGGCTATGTGTCATCAACGAAGAAGAACGCGATTATGAGCCGCATATTATCTGCTCATTAGGCCTTGTCGAAAAATGAGGAAATGGTAAATGGGCAAGCTCAATGTTCAACACACACGCGATCTTTTGCAGCAGTTCAAATTCGACAGGCTTTTCATTGAAGAACTTGGCTGGTCACTATCCGCAAGCTCAAAGCCTGCGGCCTTTCAAGTAAACAGCGCCACATTCGAGCGAAAACAGATAGCCCAGCTTTCCGGCGTTATCGTCTTTGAAGTCACAGCCGAAGACGACCAGATACCCGAGGCAAAGACTCGCGCCGCCATTCATAAAGAGATTGCCACTCTCCATTACGAGCATCTTTTGATCTTCCTTAACAGCCAGCGCACACAAAGCCTATGGTATTGGGTAAAGCGCGAGGATAAGAAAAGCCATCCGCGCGAACACTGGTATTTTCAAGGGCAACCGGGCGATCTCTTTCTCAGCAAATTGAACGCGATGGTCATTGATCTTCAAGACTTTGACGAAGAGGGAAACATCACCGTTGTCGAAGTGGCCGAGCGTTTAAAGCGAGCCTTAGATGTTGAGCGCGTCACGAAGAAGTTTTATGCGGAATTTCACGACGAGCATCTGGATTTTCTTGAACTAATCAGTGGTATTCAAGACGAGCGCGACCGCCGATGGTATGCCTCAATCATGCTCAACCGTCTGATGTTCATCTATTTTTTGCAGCACAAACATTTTCTCGATGATGGTGACACTCTTTACTTGCAAAATAAATTGAAGGAATCGCAGGATCAAGGTCAAAACCATTATTACGATACTTTTCTGATGGAATTGTTCTTCAAAGGTTTCTCACTACCGGAAGCGGAGCGTGATGCGAAAACGAATGCGTTGCTTGGCAAAATCAAATACCTCAATGGCGGACTTTTTATTCCGCACCCGATTGAAGAACGCTGGGAGAATATTGAAATCCCGGACAAAGCCTTTGAAAATCTCTTTGCCCTTTTTAAGAAATATTCCTGGAATTTGAATGACACGCCCGGTGGCAACGACAACGAGTTGAACCCCGACGTGTTGGGCTACATCTTTGAAAAATACATCAACCAGAAAGCCTTTGGCGCATACTACACGCGCCCCGAAATTACAGACTACCTCTGCGAGCGCACAATTCATCAATTGATCCTCGATAGAATCAACGCGCTGAATTCTCCGTTGCAACTCAAGCCTGAGCAGGCGAAGCTTTTCGGAGCAGAGCAGAAGTCACTTTTCAGCGGCAAGAGATACGATTCGATGGCTGACTTGTTGATGAACCTTGATGCGCCGCTCTGTAGGCTGTTATTGAATGTCATTCTGCCGGAACTATCTTTATTAGACCCGGCCTGTGGTTCGGGCGCTTTTCTAGTTGCCGCGATGAAGACGCTCATCAATGTTTATTCGGCAATAATCGGCAAGATTAAATTCCTCAATGACACTAATCTGACGAAGTGGCTGCACGACATCGAGCGCGATCATAAAAACATCTCCTATTTCATCAAGAAAAAAATCATCACGGATAACCTCTATGGCGTGGACATAATGGAAGAGGCGACGGAAATCGCCAAGCTGCGATTGTTTCTGGCGCTCGTCGCTTCGGCGCAGACGGTTGAACAGTTGGAGCCATTGCCTAACATTGATTTCAACATTATGGCGGGCAATTCTCTGATAGGTTTGATGCAAGTAGATGGCAAGGCTTTTGATAACCGATTCGGGCAAGGGGATCTATTTACGGGGAACGACTACCAGCAGGTTCTGGCAGAGAAGAATCGTTTAATTGATAAGTATCGCCACACAGCAACCTATCATGACGATTTGCGAGTATTAAGGAATAAGATTAATGATGCCAAAAAAGAGGCGATGAAGACATTAAACGAGATACTGCTCGAAGACTTCGACAAACTCGGCATCAAGTTTGAAGAAGCGACATGGGACGACGCGAAGAAGAAAGAAGGCAAGCCTAAGAAACGAGCGTTGAATATTACCGACATCGAAGCGTTAGAGCCATTCCACTGGGGCTATGAGTTTGACGAGATTATCAACAAGCGCGGCGGCTTTGACGCCATCATCACCAATCCACCCTGGGAAGTTTTTCAAAGGGATGAAAAGGAATTCTTCAAAGAGTACGAGCCTGCAATTCAGAAGAAAAAAATACGGATCGAAGAATGGCTAAAACAAATGCCAGAGCTAATGGAAATTCCTTCACAACGTAAAGCCTGGCTGGAATATGCTAATAAGTTCCCTCATGTTTCAAAATTCTTTAAAACGTCGCCACAGTATAAAAATCAAATTTCAATGGTCAACAACAAAAATGTAGGTTCAAAAATCAATCTATTTACCTATTTCACTGAACAATGCTTCAACTTATTACGCGGTGGTGGGCAATGTGGAATTGTGATTCCGAGCG
Organism: Blastocatellia bacterium; assembly: GCA_963726785.1. GTDB lineage: Bacteria > Acidobacteriota > Blastocatellia > UBA7656 > UBA7656 > DATEKX01. The sequence continues at coordinate 400,417 of CAVSDJ010000009.1, read as the reverse complement.
GCATTTATACGGATTTAGGGGCTAAGCAATTGCGCGAGATGCTCTTTGGGCAGACACAAATTACGGGACTCTTCTGCTTCGAGAATCGAAAAGAGATTTTTGAAGGTGTGCATCGAAGTTTTAAGTTTGTTGTGCTGACTTTCCAAAAGGGCAATAAAACTGTCAGTTTCCCCTCTGCATTTATGCGTATTGATGTTGAAGAGTTGGCACTTTTCCCGAAAGACGGCGCTTTGCAAATCCCCATAAAGTTAATTCGCAAACTGTCCCCCGATTCACTTTCGGTAATGGAATTCAAAAATGAAACAGATATTCGCATCGCTGAAAAGATGCTGCGATTTCCACTTCTCGGCGAAAAGATTGAAGGCAAGTGGAGCTTAGTTCTCTCGTCCGAGTTTAATATGACGACTGATAGTTACTTGTTCAAAACAAAGCTCGGCGTAGGTCGCCTACCCCTATATGAAGGCAAGATGATCCACCAGTTCAATCACCAGTTGAGTCGGCCACGTTACTGGGTCATAGAAAAGGAAGGAAGAAACGCAATACTTGGTCGTGATGAAGATCGGAGCCAGAAGTTGGACTATCAAACCTATAGACTTGGATTTCGAGATATTGCACGTAATACTGATTCACGGACAATGATATGTACAATCGTCCCTCCTGCTTTTCACGGAAATAAATTGCCTACTGTTTGTACAGTAGATGAGAAAGCCGAGCGTATTATTAGCGATGTGGAACAGATGTTCTTAGCAGGGATTTTGAACAGCTTCGTGCTGGATGCTTGCTTGCGATTAAAAGTATCAACAACAATAAATTTCTTCTATGTCTATCAACTTCCCGTTCCGCGATTGGCTGCGGGCGATGCGGAGTTTGCCCATCGTGGAACGCGCGGCACGGCTCATCTGCACAACCCAGGAATTTGACGAACTCTGGCAGAGTGTCCAAGCGGAACTGCAAACACAAGGCTACAAACTGGACGACGCGCTCAGGCTTGAACGCGACACGAACGGCAATTTCAAAACGCCGGAAGACAAACACACTGCCGTCGAGCTTCGCGCCGAACTCGATGCGATAGTCGCACATCTGTATAAACTCACTGAAGAAGAGTTCGCTCATATCCTTGCAACATTCCCGCTTGTCGCTGACTCAGTAAAAGCCGACGCCCTGCAAGCCTACCGCGAACTCGCGCTTGCCCACATACCGATGGCTCGCCCCATCAAAACGGTGTAGAATGTCGTCGTGGTGCTGCTGGTTTGCCTTTGGGATTATATTCGACTCAAATAGTCGGACGTTCAGGTTAGGCGCACGAAATCGCTTTAACCTACAAATCTGGAGGAATAATGAAAAGTATGACCTTATTAAAATCAATTCGTTTTTTCAGTTTGTTGTTGCTTGTGATGAGCTTCAGTTTCGCTGCCACTGCCCAGAGGCGTGATCGAGACGATAGATATCGACGAGATGATGGCCGGTGGGAACGCCTCGGAGATTCGCGTGTAGATGGCCGGCAAGATCATGACACCATTCGTGTGAATGCCCGCGGACGGTTCCGAGCGATCCGGTTTTTTGTTCAGGGTGGCGACATTGAGATCCAGCGCGTGGTGGTGCATTTCGATAACGGAGCCGACACCGAGGTTGAGGTTCGGGATCGAATCCGGAACGGCAGAACGACAAGGGCAATTGACCTGCCGGGGGACGAGCGCAGAATTCGCAGCGTCGAATTCTGGTATGGCAGGGAAAATTGGGGCCGAAGCCGACCGCAATTGGTACTCTACGGGCGGCGCTGAAACATGACTCAAAGAGGCGGCAGGTTTAGCCGCCTCTCGGCGTCAAAGAGTGAATTGAACACGCGCTCCCGCCTACGGGTTTAACGCTCCGGTTGAACTCAGATTTTGCGCAAACAGGTTACAGTTTCTCCCGTTTAATGTTGGTATTGCAACCATTTGCCCCAACCTGAAATCAACAACTTACAAGCTTAGACTAGTCAAATTCTACAGACTCAGACCTGTGACAATCGAGCAACAGAGCTTACAAGCGTCTAAGCCAAAAAAACTCCAAAATGAGACCTCCCTTGAAACCATCATTAAGCTTTTTATCCGTGATGTTTATACAGGCCATATTCATCCTGTTTGCGCAAAATCTGAGGTTGAACGGGGCCGCGAGCAGCACTGATGGATTGATGAGAAGCTCGCTTCGCGGCCTGGCGGTGCTAACAAGGTGTGGAGCAAGTCTTCGATTATTATCAGATTTGTATAAAACTGGACAGAATTTCTGAGTCTTTGTCCTTTACAATGCCCTTATGAACACCACAACACTGATAATTATTATCCTCGTACTACTCTTACTCTTTGGCGGCGGCTACGGCTACTCCCGCCGTGGGCGATAAGAACGAGCAGATGTTGAATCAAAACGCGCTGCCGTCGCCGTCCTCAGAGAAAGCGGGCCACACGGGGGCGCGTGTGGTTAAGATTTCCGGCGTGAAATAGGATTTTATGCTGCTCGCATTTGGGAATGCGTATTCCCAAAACCGGATACTGAGGCAGAATTCCGGTCCAGCCTGTGTCCTTCCAACCTACGTCATATAAAGACTTACGATTTATCGCCGTGTGGCACGAAACTTGGCTTAATCGCTCTAAAGTCTTTGGGATATTTGTGCTTCATTGGCTCGAGACTGCTCTGGGAGGAATTGATGGAAACCATACTGCAAGACATTCGCTATGGTGTTCGGACGCTCATCAAACATCCGGGCTTCACCGCTGTTGCCGTAATCGCGCTGGCGCTCGGCATCGGCGCAAACAGCGCAATCTTCAGTGTGGTCAATTCCCTGTTGCTTCGCCCGTTACCTTTCAGCGAACCCGACAAGCTGGTGCGGGTCTGGGAAGCGAACGTAAAGCGAGGCAGAAGCGAAATACCCGCTTCGTTCCCAAATTTTGCCGATTGGCGAGATCAAAACCATGTATTTGAGCAAGTAGTCGCTTACACAGACTATTCATTCAATCTTACGGGCACGGGCGAGCCTGAACGAATTCGCAGCGCCCTCGTTTCACCCGCTTTTTTCTCGACGCTCGGCATCAATCCTACTCTGGGCCGCGTATTTCTGCCCGAAGAAGATCAAAAGAATAAAGTTTTTTCTGTCGTGATGGGCCAGCGATTATGGCAGCGCCGCTTCAATTCCGACCCGAACATCGTCGGCAAAGCAATTAATCTTAACGGCGACAGCTTCACGGTTGTAGGCGTCATCGCTCATAACGCTCATCTTCCCTTGTTGCCCGTTGACATAGAGTTATGGATTCCCGTCTCTCACGGCTTCAGTTTCACTGAACGCGGCGCTCATTACCTGCAGGTGCTTGCCGACTGAAACCCGGACGTGACCATCCAACAGGCGCAATCCGACATGGATTCTATCGCCAACTCGCTTGCCGAACGTTACCCGGACTCCAACACGAATTTCAGCGTCAGGCTCGTTCCGCTTCAAGAGCAGATCGTAGGCGATTTCAAAACGGCGCTGCTCGTGCTTTTGGGCGCAGTAGTCTTCGTTTTGTTGATCGCTTCGGCCAACGTCGCGAACATGCTGCTTGCGCGCGCGAGCTTCGCGGCAAAAAGAGATAGCCATTCGCATGGCGCTAGGCGCAGGGCGAGCGAGGCTCATCCGGCAACTGCTGACTGAGAGCATGCTGCTGGCTTTTGCGGGCGGCATGGTCGGATTGCTTTTGGCGCTTTGGGGCATTGACCTGCTGGTCGCATTCAGTCCTTCGCAGACATTCCTCGCGTCAAAGAGGTCGCAATTGATGGCCGCGTGTTGGGCTTCACGCTCGGCGTCTCGATTCTGACCGGCATCATTTTTGGCTTTGTGCCTGCGCTCCAGGCTTCGCGGCCCGATCTGAACGAGACGCTGAAAGAAGGCGGTCGAAGCGCGACGGGCGGCATTGGTCGCCAGCGAGTGCGCAGCTTATTGGTTGTCGCCGAGATAGCTCTTTCTCTGGTGTTGCTGGTTGGGGCAGGACTGTTGATGAGAAGTTTTATCAAGCTGCAATCGGTCGATCCGGGATTCGATTCCAGAAACGTGCTGACCATGCAACTCGACCTGAGCGGGCCGAATTATAAAACGGGCACGCAGGTCATAGCATTTCACAACCATATTCTCGAAAAAATCAAAGCGCTGCCCGGCGTCGAATCTGCCAGCACAAGGTCGTTTACTCCCGTCGCATCTGATGCGCCGTTTGCCTATTTAAGCTTCGTCATCGAAGGTGTCCCCGTAGACGTAGCTAATCGGTCTGTAGCGTTCTATAACGCTGTCAGCCCTGATTATTTTCAGACCATGCACATTCCTGTTTTGAAGGGGCGACAGTTCGACGGGCACGACGTCAGAAAAGCGCAGAACGTCGCAATAATTAACGAGACGGCAGTGCGTCGCTTCTTTTCCGGCGAAGACCCAATCGGCAAGCGCGTGTCATTTAATGACGAGAATCCGACAGAAGCGGATTGGGCTACGATCATCGGCATAGTCAAAGACACAAAGCCTCGCGCGCTCGACGGCGAATCCGTCGCAGAGATGTACATGCCTTATGATCAACAACCTGAACTCAGCATGTCGCTGATGATTCGCACAACGAACAAGCCTGAAACCATGGCTTCGGCTGTGCGCAGCGAGTTGCAATCGTTAGACGGGAATCAGCCGGTTTACAGCATCCGAACGCTCGACAGCGTGTTGTCCGAGTCCGTAGCGACGCCGCGCTTTCGCACGTTCCTGCTCGCAGTATTTGCCGCAGTTGCTTTGATTCTGGCCGTAGTGGGCATCTACGGCGTGATGAGTTATTCAGTCAGCCAGCGCAAACACGAGATTGGCATTCGCATGGCGCTGGGCGCGCAAACCACGGACGTTTTAAAGCTCGTCGTAGGACAGGGCATGGCGCTTGCGCTGATCGGAGTAGTCTTAGGCGTTGCCGGAGCGTATGGCCTGACTCACTTGATGTCGAGCCTGCTTTATGGCGTGTCTGCTACTGACCTGACAACGTTCATAGTCATCCCTGTGATTCTGACAGGAGTGGCTCTGGGAGCCTGCTTCGTGCCTGCTCGCCGCGCAACAAAAGTAGACCCGATGATCGCGCTTCGTTACGAGTAATCAGTAGCCCGCGCGTTAGCAAGTCGTAAGCACTCGCCCTCCCTTACGGTCGGAATACTTCATGGCTAAGAGGAGGATTCATGGAGACTTTCTGGCAGGATTTGCGATACGGGATGCGGATGTTGACCAGAAGTCCGGGCTTCACGGCTGTGGCGATTTTAGTTTTAGCGATGGGCATCGGGGCCAACAGCGTGATTTTCAGCGCGGTGAATGCGCTGCTGCTCAACACTTTCTCTTACCCGGAACCGGAACGGCTCGTCGGCGTGTGGGAACGCGCGCCGCAGAACCCGCTCAATGAAGTCGCGCCCGCCAACTTCGTAGACTGGCAAAATCAGAGCGAAGTCTTCGAGCAGATCGGCGCGCTCAATTTCTGGAGCGCCAACCTCACAGGCGTAGATGTGCCGGAGCGATTGCAAGGCTTTCAAGTCTCGCCCAGCCTGATTTCATTGCTTGGCGTGCAGCCGTTGATGGGCCGCGCTTTCCTTGCCCGAAGAAGACGGAACAGGGCAAAACAGCGTTGTGATGATCAGTCATGGCTTGTGGCAACGCAGATTCGGCGGCGATCCCGGATGTGAGTCGGAAAAACTTTAAGTCTCAATAATCGCACTTACACGGTCATCGCAGTTATGCCGCCCGGCTTTCAGGTGCATCGCAAAGCCGATTTATGGTCGCCGCTCGCACTGAGGCCGAGCACGCTGGCGAATCGTCAGTCCCATTTTCTGATCGTCATGGCGCGGCTCAAATCGGGCGTGACGGTCGAACAGGCGCAGGCCGCGATGGGCACGCGTCGCAGATCAGCTTCAACAGCAATACCCGGAAACGAATACGAACTGGGGCGCGAGCGTCATCTCTTTACAGGAACAGACCGTCGGGCAGATCAGACCCGCCGCGCTCGTGTTGCTGGTGGCCGTCGGGCTGGTGCTGTTGATTGCGTGCGCCAACGTTGCCAACTTGCTTTTGGCGCGTGCCGCTGCGCGGCAAAAAGAGATTGCCATCCGGCTCGCTCTGGGTTCGAGCCGTCGTCGACTCGTCAGGCAGTTGTTGACTGAAAGCTTGCTGCTTGCGCTGCTGGGCGGATTGGCAGGCTTGCTGCTCGCGATGTGGAGCGTGGATTTGCTGGTGGCCAATATACCCGAAGAAGTCGCCTTCTCTATCCCGCGTTTTAAAGAGATCGGCGTCAACCTGCCGGTGCTGGGTTTCACTCTTTTGGTATCGCTGCTGACGGGTCTGGTGTTTGGGCTTGCGCCTGCGTTCCAGGCTTCCAGATTCAATTTGAACGATGTAATCAAAGAAGGCGGGCGCGGCGCGTCAACTGGTTTAAGCGGGCATCGCTTGCGCCGTTTGCTGGTCGTTGCCGAAGTCGCATTCTCAACGGTGCTGTTGATCAGCGCGAGCCTGCTCATTAAAAGCATGTTCAAACTGCTTGAAGTCAATCCGGGTTTCAGCGGCAAGAATGTGCTGACGATGCGAACCACTTTGCCGTTCGCGAAATATCGCGAAAACTCGCAGATGATCGGATTCTACAATCAGATCACCGAACGACTTGAGCAATTGCCCGGCGTCGAATCGTCAGGCTTAATCAGCCATCTTGCCGATGGGCGGTAGCAACAGCAGCGTGGGTTTCGACATCGATGGAAGACCTGCGCCTGCACCTGCAGATCAGCCCGAAGCCGCTCACCGCGCGATAAGCTCGGATTATTTTCGAGTGTTAAACATTCCGGTTATCAAAGGCAGAGAGTTCACTCCGCAGGATAACGAAACCGCGCAGCGCACTGTCATCATCAGCGAAAGCCTCGCCAACAAATTCTTTCAGGGCGAAGACCCCATCGGCAAACGAATCAAACCGGATGACCCGAGCAATCCATGGTTTTCAATCGTCGGCGTAGTTGGCGATGTGAAGCATTGGGGTCTGGACAGGAAGCCCGAGCCGACTCTGTATTTCACTTATCACCAGCAGCCTCAGGATTCGATGGTGCTGCTGGTGCGCGCTAAAACAGACTCGACCGGTTTGATGGCTGCCGTGCGCAACGAGGTGCTGGCAGTAGATAAAGATCAGCCGGTTTACGAGATCAGAGACTGTCGATGACGCGATTGCTGAATCAATCGTCTTACCGCGCTACACCGCCGCTTTGTTGAGCGTGTTTGCCGCACTCGCACTTGTTACTTGCGGCAGTGGGATTGTACGGCGTGATGAGTTATACGGTCACCGCAGCGTACGCACGAAATCGGCATTCGCATGGCTTTGGGCGCTGGGCCGCGCGATGTGCTCAAACTGATCATCGGGCAAGGTTTGAGCCTGGCCTTGATAGGTCTTGCAATCGGCGTAGCTGCTGCTTTCGGTTTAACGCGCTTGATGTCGAGCCTGCTTTATGGCGTGTCTGCTACTGACACCGCAATCTTCTTGCTCATTTCAGGGCTACTCATAGGGTGGCCCTCTGGCCTGCGCAGTGCCCGCGCGAAGAGCTACGAAAGTTGATCCGATGGTCGCGCTTCGTTACGAATAATTTGCGGAGATGACTGATGGAAACTCTATTTCAAGATATTCGCTACGGATTCAGGATGCTAAGAAAGAAGCCGGGCTTTACTGTCGTGGCTGTCATCACGTTGGCTTTAGGGATTGGCGCTAACAGCGCCATCTTCAGCATTGTTAACGGTCTGTTGCTGCGCCCGCTACCTTTCCACGACTCGGAACGGCTGGCGATCATCTGGACTCATTCGCCGGGCGCTAACGTTGATCAAGGATTGGCCGTCGCCCGGTCAATACTCCGCAATCGTAGCCCAAAACAGCGTCTTTGAAGAGATCGCCCTCGCGCGCGGCACTACGCTTAATCTCACAGGCAACGGCGACCCTGTGCGTGTCGGAGTCGTGACAGACTTCTTCAAACATGTTTTCGATTCTCGGCGCGAAGCCAGCGATTGGGACGAGTCTTCTTGCCCGAAGAAGATGCGCCGGGCAAACCGCCAACAGTGATACTCAGCTACGGTCTGTGGCAGCGACTTTTCGGCGGTGACCCGAAAGTGATTGATCAGGCGGTCACGCTCAATGGCCGCAGCTACACAATCGTGGGAATTATGCCCGCTAACTTTTCGCTCAGCTACGAAGTGATGCCCACAGTAGGCGCTATATCACAGGCAGAGATGTTACTGCCGCTGCCTATGGACGCGGAGCGGTTGAACAGTCAGGGAGATGAAAACTACAACTTGCTGGCGCGAATGAAACCGGGCGCAACCATTCAACAGGCGCAAGCCGAGTTGGATTTGGTAGTAAATCAACTGGAGCAGCAATACCCGGAAAATTATCCGGATGATCGCCGTTTCAGCTTTAGCGTCAGACCGTTGCTTGAGCAAGTAGTCGGTGATGTTCGTCCGGCGCTCTTGATTCTGCTCGGCGCAGTCGGCTGCGTATTGTTGATCGCGTGCGCTAACGTCGCAAACCTTGCTGCTTGCGCGAGCGGCTTCGCGTGAAAAGGAGATTGCGGTTCGCGTGGCTATCGGCGCTGGCCGATGGCGGCTGGTGCGTCAGCTTCTGACCGAGAGCGTGTTGCTTGCGACGCTCGGCGGCGCGCTAGGTTTGCTCATTGCCGTTTGGGGTCTTGATGGCCTGCGCCGTCTCAATCCGGGCAACATCCCTCGCCTTCAAGATATTGGCATAGATAGTCGTGTGCTGATCTTCACATTTGCTGTCGCTATGTTCACAGGCGTTCTTTTCGGACTGGCTCCGGCGCTGCGCAGTTCGATGGTGAACTTGAGCGAAACGCTTAAAGAAGGCGGGCGCAGCATGGCAGGCAGCGGCGGCCATCGAATGCGGAATCTGCTCGTCATCACTGAAATCGCTTTGTCGTTAGTTCTACTGATTGGCGCGGGATTATTGATTCGCAGCTTTCTACAAGTGCAGCAAGTCGAGCCGGGGTTTGTGACGCGCAATGTCCTCTCGCTTCGCCTCTCTGTGGCGGGCACGGCCTTTGTCGAAGAGTCGCGTCGCCTGGATTTCTATCAGCAAATCCGGGAACGCGTTGGCCGCTTGCCCGGCGTCGAATCGGTGGGCGGCGGTACGATATTGCCGCTGACCGGGAGCATAAGCTGGGGCAGCATTACGCCTGAAGGCTACAACCCTACATCCGGGCAAAGTATAATTCAGGCCGACGGGCGAATCGCCAGCGTCGGCTATTTTGAAACGATGAAGATCCCTCTTATCAGCGGACGGTTCTTCAGCGAGCAGGACACGAAAGACTCTCTGAGAGTTGCGATCATTGACGAAAAGATGGCTCGTCAATACTGGCCTGACACCGACCCGATCGGAAAGCGATTGAAGTGGGGAGGCAGGGATTCCGATAATCCCTGGATGACTGTTGTCGGAGTTGTCGGAAACGTCAAGCAGTACGCGCTCGACACAGATTCGCGCGTCGCGTTTTACACGTCCGCATTCGCAAAATCTTGCAGGCTCGATGTACCTGGTGGCGCGCACGACCGGCGATCCCCTGAGCCTTGCCGCAGCAGTGACGAAAGAAGCGCGAGATATGGACCCGAACGTGCCGATCTTTGACATCAAGTCTATGGAGCAGTTGCTTTCAGAATCGCTGGCGCGGCGGCGTTTTGCAATGCTCTCGCTCGGTCTGTTCGCCGTAGTGGCGATGCTGCTAGCGGTAGTTGGTATTTACGGCGTGATGAGTTATGCGGTGGCGCAACGCACGCGCGAGATTGGCATTCGCATGGCGATGGGCGCACAGACCGGCGATGTGCTCAAGATGATCGTCGCGCAAGGAATGTCGTTAGCAGGCATTGGCGTGGGCCTCGGTTTAGCAGGTGCCGTTGCGGTGACGCGAGTAATGGCGAGCTTGCTTTTCGGCGTGTCTGCCACTGACCCGGTGACATTCGCCGTCATTGCTCTGCTGCTTGCGGGTGTGGCGCTCGTGGCCTGTTACGTGCCCGCGCGTCGTGCTACGAAAGTTGATCCGATGATCGCGCTTCGTTACGAATAGGCAGTAGCCCGCGCGTAAGCAAGGGCTAGAGTGTGCGCCCTTGCTCACGGTCGGGCTACTGTCAGGGGCACAAGATTGAATAATCCGAACTTAGGAGGATAGGAACGATGAAAGGAAATTTGAAGCGATTAGCATTGTTGTTTCTGCTGCTGGGCATCACTGTGCCCAGTAACTCGCAGTCGCTCGATAAGCCGAGACACGCGTCCGCTCGAAATACCGACCAGCACAGGCTTAAAGAAGTCCGTGATAACGACTCGCACGATGGGCAATACTGGTTCAATCGCGGTTACGAGTTGCACCAATCTGACCGCTACCAGCAAGCCATTGAAGCCTTCGCGCATTCGATTGATCTCGGATACCGCCAGGCGACGGCCATGTACAACATCGCCTGCGGGTTTGCGCTGTTGAGCGATAAAGAGAACGCGATTGTCTGGCTTGAGCGCGCGTTGTTGCTGGGCTTCGACCGGACTGATTTGTTGAAGAACGATTCAGACCTCGATCCTGTTCGTTCCGATGCTCGATTTCAGCAACTCCTCCGAAAGGTTTCATTCACTAAGAATGAAGACAAATCGTCGAAAGACGACGGCCACAAAAATTCGGACAGGTACCAGGAGGCGATTAATAGTTTCGAGCAGCTTCGCCAGAACTCATCCGACGACGGGAACCAGTGGTACAAGGTAGGTTCCCGGCTCATCCGAATGCGCGAATTCGACCGCGCGGTCTTCGCGTTGACTCAGGCAATAGAGCATCTCCGCTATCGCAATGGGTCTGCGATGTACAATCTGGCGTGCGCTTACGCGCTCAAAGGCGACCGGGCGTCTGCGCTCGAATGGCTGGAAAAATCGATCAACGCGGGATACGATGACACTCATAATCTTCAAAACGATTCCGACATTGTCAGCCTGCGCGGTGAGCCTCGCTTCAGGCAGATTGAAAAGTTGAGCCAGACTCTTTCGCTCTCTCAATTCAATAAAGATTCATTCGATGGCTCGAACTACTCGAAGCAACGCTGGGCACCTGCCATCGAACTCTATGAATCATTCCTTCGAGGCGCGCCCGACAACGGAAGAGGATGGTTCAATCTCGGGTTTGCGCTTCATTATTCGAGCGAGCACGCGCGGGCCATCGAAGCTTTCAAACGAGCGATACAGCTCGGCTATCGCAATCCGACCGCTATGTACAACATTGCCTGCGGCTACGCGATGATGAACCGTCGCGACGAGGCGTTTGAATGGCTAGACAAATCGGTTGAGGCCGGATTTGAAGTCAGCGGCTACATACACGGCGACCAAGACCTTGATAACCTCCGCTCTGACTCTCGCTTCAAACGCTTTCAGGACATGGCCGAAGATCAACACGAGCACAAAAAGAAACATGAGAAATAAAGTGAGCACTCAGCCCCGCAGGGGCGACCTGCTATAGAACCGACAAGAGAGATATTTCTGTAGCTCCGTAGGAGCGACCTATTGATTCAGAGGTCGTTCCTACGGAGCTACGAAATCGTTTTGCATCATGACGGCTATCGACAGGTCGCTCCTAACGGAGCTACGACCGAGTACTTACTGTTTCACGCTACAAGGTATGAATCGTTAATTCATCATTTATTGTTCCGAGTTCATAGTTTCTCTTGGAGGGCTTATGGAAACTCTGCTGCAAGACTTTCGATTCGGGGCGCGAACTCTGCGCCGAAGTCCTGGTTTCACGCTGGTGGCGGTGATCGCTCTGGCCTTAGGCATAGGCGGCAACAGCGCCATCTTCAGCGTGGTCAACGCAGTCTTGCTCAGACCGCTTCCATTCTTCGAGCCTGATCGAATCATGCGAGTTTGGGCAACTGCTCCGGAACGGGGATTGGATTTCACGAGCGTTTCATTCCAGCGATTCACCACCATCGCCGAACAGAATCAGGTCTTCGATGAGATCAGCGCATTCACAGCCGATAGTCTCAACCTCACGGGCATTAATGAACCGTTGCAGTTGAATGTCGCTAGAATCTCAGCCGGTCTATTTAACGTGCTGAAAGTGAAGCCAGCAGCAGGTCGCGGTTTTCTGCCCGAAGAAGATAAGCCGGGCGGCGCAGCAGTGGTCATTCTCAGTCACAGTTTATGGCAACGACAATTCTCTTCGGACCCTGCCATGATTGGAAAAGCTATCACTCTCGACAACACCAGCTATAACGTTGTTGGCATTATGCAGAGCGACTTCGGTTTCTTCAACAGTGACATTGACGTATTTGTGCCGCGCGTATTTGAGCCTACCTTCCTGCCTCGCGAAGCTGTCGAGCGCGGCGCTGGCTACCTGAATATAGCGGCGCGGCTGAAACCCGGCATTACCACAGAACAGGCGCAGAGTGAACTTGAGGCAATCGCGCAGCGCGACAAGGCCGCAGACCGACCTGATCTGGATTTTGGTTTGCTCGTGATCCCGCTGCCGGAACAGGTCACGCAAAATGTCCGCCCGACTCTATTAATACTGCTCGGCGCAGTTGGTTTCGTCTTGCTGATCGCTTGCTCGAACGTAGCCAATCTACTGTTGGCCAAAGCTGTGGGGCGGCAAAAAGAGACCGCCATTCGAGCCGCGCTCGGCGCGAGCCGCAGTCGGTTGATTCGCCAGTTTCTGACCGAGAGCATTTTACTTGCGGCCATTGCCGGTGCGCTCGGCGTGCTGCTGGCAAGCTGGGGAGTCAAGCTGTTGGTTTCGGCTGCGACAGGCAATATCCCGCGCGCCACTGAAATCAGTGTTGATGGCCGCGTGCTCGGCTTCACGATCTTGATTTCGTTGTTGACGGGAGTGGTCTTTGGACTGGTTCCTGCGCTTCAGGCATCGAAGACTAATCTGAATGACACACTCAAAGATGCGAGCCGAGGCACGACCGGCGGCCTCCGTCGTAATCGAATACGCAGCGCGCTCGTAATTGTCGAAGTCGCTTTGTCGCTCGTCCTGCTGATAGGCGCGGGTTTGTTCATCAGGAGTTTTGTTAGGCTGCAAACGGTCGAAACAGGTTTCAATCCTCAAAACCTGCTTGTTGCAAACATCAGCCTTACGCCGTCCAGGTATAGCCAGCCGACCGAGCGCGGAGCTTTCTATCGTCGCCTTTCCGAAGAAATAGCGAGTCTTCCCGGCGTGGTCTCGGTCGGAGCGGCGCAAAGCCTGCCGCTGACAGGCTCGGACGCGCGGGCTCCTGTGGCAATTGATGGTCGGCCCGCGATACCGATAGGCGAGCGTCCGATTGTTTCGGTCAACATCATCGCCTCAGACTATTTTCGGACTATGGGGATACCTCTCCTGCAAGGCCGGTATTTCGGCGACCAGGATAATGAGACTGCTCCGGTCGCCGTTATGATCAATCAAAGTTTTGCCCGCCGCTTCTTCCCCGATGAAGACCCTATTGGCAAGCGCGTCTTGACGGGCGGAGCGACGCTGGGGCGCGAAATAGTCGGCGTGGTCGGCGACGTGCGGCACACGGGGCTGGACACTGCTCCGGCAGAAGCTTTTTACCTGTCGGCTAACCAGCGACCATCTCTTTCGATGGCCGTAGTAGTGCGGACTACCGGAGCGCCGCTCAGCTTATCAAACGCGGTTCGCGGTCGCGTGACTGCGCTCGATAAAGACCAGCCGGTTGCCACCTTTCAAGCGATGGAAGACATTATCGCCTCTTCGATTTCAGACCGGCGATTCACTCTGTTCCTGCTAGGCATCTTCGCGGCAATCGCTCTGGTTCTTGCGGCCATCGGCATCTACAGCGTGATGGCTTATACAGTAAGCCAACGCACGGGCGAAATCGGACTCAGAATGGCTCTTGGCGCGCAAAGCCGAGACGTTCTGAAGCTTGTCGTCGGGCAAGGCATGTTAATGGCGCTCGTCGGCGTGGCGATAGGGCTGGCCGCAAGCTTTGCTCTGACGCGAGTGATGGCGAGTTTGTTGTTCGAGGTGTCTGCGACTGACCCGCTCACATTCATCGCAATTCCGCTGTTGCTGATAGGAGTGGCTCTGGGAGCCTGTTCAGTGCCTGCTCGTCGCGCCACACGAGTAGACCCGATGGTCGCGCTTCGCTACGAATGAGTATGCAGTAGCCCGCGCGTAAGCAAGGGCGCAGACACACGCCCTTGCTTACGCGCGGGCTACTGTCACAAGCAGAGGAGGGTTGATGCAAACATTGATTCAAGACCTGAGCTATGGGCTGAGAATGCTGTTAAAACAACCGAGCTTTACGCTTGTTGCGGTAATCGCTCTAGCCTTAGGCATAGGCGCGAACACTGCGATCTTCAGCGTCATCAATTCCGTTCTTGTTCGACCTCTACCTTTCGCAAACTCTGACAGGCTCGTGGTGATCTGGCAGAGCACTCCTCAAGAAAACAGTTTTCGAGAATCGGTAGCGGCGGGCAACTTCCTTGATTGGAAAGATCAAAACACCGTCTTCGAACACATTACTGCTTACAGGGAAGACAATTTTAATATCACAGGCACAGACAGGCCTGAGCAGATGCCGGGCTGTCGCGTTAATCCAAGTCTGTTTCAAGTCTTGGGCGCTCAGCCCCTGCTGGGCCGCACGTTTCAAGATGACGATCAGGACACGCGCAGCGTCGCCATAAGTAAAGGTCTGTGGGAGCGGCTTTTTTCTGCCGCCCCGAACATCATCGGGCAAAAGCTCATCGTCAACGCAGAGCCTCTTACGATCACAGCCGTCATGCCTGCCGGGTTTGATTTTCCCGAAGGAACCGATCTGTGGGTTCGCTCTCGCTACAAAGTGCCTGAAAATCCTTTGAGCCTGAGTCAAGACCCGTCCGCTGAACGTGGTCATCAATACTTCAAGGTGATAGCCCTGCTCAAGCCAAACGTCGCGCTCGAACAAGCGCAGGCGGAAATGGACACCATTAGCAGCCGTCTCGAACAGCAATACCCGAACGAGAATATGGGCAAAGGCGGCAGCCTCGTATCTCTGCGTGAAGAGGAAGTCGGCGAAGTGCGTCCGATTCTTCTGATTCTGTTCGGAGCGGTCGGCTTCGTGTTGCTGATCGTCTGCGCGAACGTGGCCAACCTGCTGATGGCGCGAGCAGCAACGCGGCAAAAAGAGATCGCTATTCGCATCGCGCTCGGAGCAAGTCGGCAGCGCATCTTGCGGCAGTTGCTTACGGAAAGCTTGATGCTGGCTCTGGCGGGCGGCGGCGCGGGCCTGCTCGTGGCGCTGTGGGGCATAAGCCCGCTCGTCGCGCTCATACCTGCCGACATTCACGGCATGCAAAACATAGGCGTTGATGCGAGGGTGCTTGGATTCACTATGGCGGTATCGTTTCTGACGGGCGTAATCTTCGGCCTGTTGCCCGCGATGCAAGCGTCGAAGACCGATTTGAACGAGTCGCTAAAAGAGAGCGGTCGAGGCTCAACCGAAGGCAGACGCGGCAATCGTATACGGAGCGCGCTCATCGTATCGGAAATCGCGCTGTCGCTCGTGCTGCTGATCGGCGCGGGATTGATGATTAAAAGTTTCATTCGTTTGCAGCAGGTTGATCTGGGGTTCGCGACTGAAAACGTGCTGACGATGCGGCTGACTCTGCCGCAGGCGAAATACCCTGAGAAGCGCGATCAGGCCAGATTCTTTCAACAAGCGCTTCAGCGCGTTCAGGCTGCGCCCGGCGTCGAGTCGGCTGCGGCAATCTCGCGGCTTCCTCTGACTTCTGGCAACAGCAGTCGCAGTTTCAACATCGAGGGGCGTTCAGGCAACAACGCAGAGACTGGTTCTTCTGCCGACTACCGCGTCATAAGCCCTGATTACTTTCGCACGATGAGCATTCCTGTTTTGAAAGGTCGCGCGTTCACCGAGCGCGATAATGCTGAAGCTGCGGGAAGCGTCATTATTAACGAGACAGCCGCGCGGCGCGACTGGCCCGATGAAGACCCCATTGGCAAACGTTTACAGCTTGAAGGCGACGAGTGGTTCGAGATCGTAGGCGTTGTCGGAGATGTGAAGCATCTGGGACAGGCCAGCAAAGCGAGAGCTGAAGTGTATGTGTCATACCTCAAAAGGCCCTGGCCGTTTATGACCATCGTAGCGCGCAGCCTTCAAAACGCAACGGCGCTTGGCGAGACTTTGCGTGAAGCAGTGCTGGCCGTTGATCACGATCAGCCGGTTTACAGCATCAGCACTGTCGAGCAACTCGTTTCGCGCTCGGTCATCAGGCGGCGCTCGAATATGCTCCTGCTCGGCATATTCGCCGTTGTGGCTATGGTGATAGCGGCAGTCGGCCTGTACGGCGTGATGTCGTATTCAATCACTCAGCGCAAACACGAGATAGGAATTCGCATCGCGCTCGGCGCAAGCAGGCGCGACATACTAAAGATGGTTTTAGGCTATGGGTTGACCCTTGCGCTGACGGGCGTAGCGACAGGCGCGGTTGCGGCTTTGATGTTAACCCGCCTGATCAAAAGTCTGCTCTTCAGCGTGTCTGCGACCGACCCGGCAACGTTCGCGCTGATCTCGGTCGTTCTGATAGGAGTGGCTCTGGGAGCCTGTTTCGTGCCTGCTCGTCGCGCGACGAAAGTAGACCCGATGGTCGCGCTTCGCCATGAATAGTCAGTAGCCCGCGCGTAAGCAAGGGCGTGTGTCTGCGCCCTCCCTCACGGTCGGGCTACTGTAATAAGATGTGCCTTCCCTCACGGTTGGGCTACTGTAATAAGCGGAGGAAGAATTATGGAGACTCTGTTAAAAGACATTCGCTACGGATTTCGGATGCTGTTAAAAAGCCCAGGATTTACGGCGGTGGCAGTCATTTCGCTTGCTTTAGGCATAGGCGCGAACACCGCCATCTTCAGCATAATCAGTTCTTTCTTGCTCGCGCCTCTTCCCGTCGAAGAGCCGAAACAACTGGTATCTATTTTCACGACCGACACGAAAAATCCCGGCCCCCTGCCCGTGTCGCATTACAACTATCTTGACTTCCGCGACAAAACCGATGTCTTTACAGGAGTCACCGCTTACAACTTCGCAGCGGTGAATTTGAGCAAGGGCGCGGGCGAAAACAGACAGGTGTTCGCTCAGGTCGTATCGGGCAATTACTTCGACGTGCTCGGAGTGAAGCCCGTTCAAGGCCGCGCGTTTATTCCCGACGAAGACAAAACGCCGAGCACGCATCCTGTCGTTGTGTTGAGCTACGGTAGCTGGCAACGCGATTTCGGCGGCGACACGTCGCTTGTCGGGAGCACGATTTCGCTCAATCGTCGCGACTTCACGGTAATCGGAATCGCGCCTAAGGATTTCGAAGGCACAAACCTCGGCGGCGGGCCTGATATGTGGATTCCGATGATGATGCACAACGAAGTGCAAGCCGACATGGCGATGTTTTACGATGGCCGACGCGGGCTTGCATTCAATCTGATAGGCCGCCTGAAACCCGGCGTCACAATCCAGCAGGCGCAGGCTGCCTTGAGCACGCTCGCCTCGCAGCTTGAGCAAGAGTACCCGAAAGACAACGAAGGCCGGAACGTGAAGCTGATGCCTTTGTTGGAAGCTCGACTTGATCCGGGCGGCGACGGCGAAGTCGTAAGGACTTCGACAATCCTGTTAGCCACGGTTGGCATAATCCTTCTCATCGCGTGCGCGAACGTTACGAACCTGCTGCTCGCGCGCGCGACGAAGCGACGGCGCGAGATTGCCATCCGCCTTGCGATAGGAGCTACACGTGGGCGATTGATTCGTCAACTGATGACGGAAAGCCTGGTGCTCTCTCTGGTAGGCGGGACAGTGGGATTCTTTGCGGCGCTTTGGACGAAAAATCTCATCCGTTCATTCGTGCCTTTCGGCGGAGGCCCGGACTCGACAGAAGTTGGGCTTGACCCGCGCGTGCTCTTCTTCACGATCACCGTAACGATAGTGAGCGGGGTGCTTTTCGGATTAGCGCCCGCGCTTCAAGCTTCAAAGCCCGACCTCGTGCCGACGCTGAAAGGCGACATCACTCAGCCAGGCGGTCAGCGCGGTTTCAGATTGAATTTGCGAAAGTCGCTGGTTGTCTTACAGGTTTCGCTCTCGCTGCTGTCGCTCATCACGGCGGGGCTGTTCGTGCGAAGCCTGCAAAAGGCGAAAGAGGTCAATCCCGGTTTCATAACCGACAAGGTGGTGGTTTTCGGCTTCAATCTGGGCCGCGAAGGTTATACCCCCGATCAGGGCAAGCAGTTTCATCGGCAGGCGCTTGAGCGAGTTATGTCTCTGCCCGGCGTGGAGTCTGCGACCATCGCGCGCGACCGCCCATTCGCCGGAGGCTTCCAGCGCAGCGTCTTCATCGAAGGGCAGGAGCCGCCGCCCGGCGGGCGAGGCATGCTGGTTCAGGTGAACAACATCGGGGCGAAGTTTTTTGAAACCCTCGGCATTCCTTTGCAGCGAGGCCGCGACTTCGCCGAAACGGATAATGAGAAAGCTCCGAAGGTGGTCATCATCAATGAAGCGATGGCAAACCGGTTCTGGCCCGATCAAGACGCGGTCGGAAAGCGGTTCAAATTTTTCGGCGATCAAGATTTTCGCGAAGTCGTCGCCATATCGCGCGACAGCAAAATAAACAGCCTCACAGAACAACGCAGGCCGTTCGTTTACACCCCGATGCTTCAGGAATATTCGCCGCAGATGACATTGGAAGTTCGCACGTCGAGCGACCCCACAGGCATGATCGCGGCGATCAGAAGCAAGATTCAAGAACTTGATCCGAGTTTGTCCGTGCTCAACGTTCAAACGCTCAGCGAGCGCGTTGAAGGCTCGCTTCAAGGTGAGCGGTCGCAGGCGACGCTGATAGGCACTGCGGGGCTGCTGGCGCTGGTGCTTGCATCGGTCGGGCTTTACGGCGTGATGGCTTATTCGGTCGCGCAGCGCACGCGCGAGATTGGCATAAGAATGGCTCTGGGAGCCAGTCGTAAGAATGTGATGGGCCTTGTGCTCAAGCAAGGCGTCACGCTGGTTTCAACAGGAGTAGTGATCGGGTTGGGCCTGGCTTTCGGAATTACGCGGTTCATCGCAAGCTCGCTATTCGGGGTAACGGCTGTTGATCCCTTGACGTTTGCGGGCACGTCTTTGCTGTTGATAGTCGTGTCGCTTGTGGCAAGCTATATCCCCGCGCGAAGTGCCACGAAAGTAGACCCGATGATCGCGCTTCGATACGAATGAATAGGCAGTAGCCCGACCGTCAGGGAGGGCGAGAGACTCACGCCCTTGCTTACGCGCGGGCTACTGTCGCGGGCGGAGGATTGAATGGAAATACTGCTTCAAGATGTTCGCTATGGATTTCGGATGCTGCGAAAGCAACCGGGATTCACGCTGGTGGCGATTATTACTCTTGCTTTAGGCATCGGCGCTAACACCGCGATCTTTAGCGTCATCAATGGCGTATTGTTGAAATCGCTTCCCTTCCCCGAACCGGAGCGGCTGGTCGCGATGACTGAGTCTTCAAAAGAAGTGCCGGTCATGTCGGTCGCTTATCCGAATTATTTGGACTGGCAGGCGCGGCAAACTGTCTTCGAGAACATGGCCGCGCGAGTGCCTGCCGGGGGCGTGATAACCGGCGACGGCGAGCCTGAACGTGTGATCGGGCGATTTGTGACGGCGAGTTTCTTTCCTACTCTCGGAGTGCGCCCGCAGGTCGGGCGCTTCTTTGACGAAGAGGAAGACAAGCCCGGCGCTGAACGCGTGATGGTGCTCAGTCATGGTTTATGGCAGCGCCATTTTGGTGGAAATCAGGAAGTGATAGGCAAAGCGATACGCTATAACGGCGAAAGCTGGACGGTGGTGGGCGTGATGCCTGCGGGCTTTGATTTCTACGGCCAGACGAATCTCAACAACGACTTTTTCATTCCGCTCGGTCGCCTCACCGCTCAGGATTTCATGCAAGATCGCCAGTCTCATCCTGTGATGGTGACCGCGCGCTTGAAGCAGGGTGTGACGATTGAGCAAGCGCACGCAGAGATGAAAACAATCGCGGCGCAATTGGAAAATCAATACCCGGAGTCGAACGCAGGCAACAGCATAAATCTGACTTCATTCATGGATGACTATGTCGGCGATGTGCGTACTGCGTTGCTCGTGATTACGGCGGCGGTGGCGCTTGTGCTGTTGATTGCCTGCGCCAACGTCGCAAACCTCTTGCTTGCGCGAGCGGCTTCGCGGCAAAAAGAGATTGCCGTGAAAACGGCTCTGGGAGCCAGTCGTGGCCGTATCGTTCGCCAGTTGCTTACTGAAAGCGTATTGCTTGCCATAGCTGGCGGGGCGTTGGGATTGCTGCTGGCAGTGTGGGGGGTTGAGGTGCTCGTCAAACTTGACCCGGACAGTCTGCCACGCATCGAAGACATCACAATCGCTCCGCGCGTGCTCGGCTTCACAGCGCTTGTGACGCTCGTGACGGCGGTCATCTTCGGACTCGCGCCCGCGTTGCAAACTTCAAAAGTGAATTTGAACAACACGCTGAAAGAAGGCGGGCGGCAATCTGGCGGCGGCGCAGGGCTTTATCGTTTGCGCGGTGCGCTGGTCGTAGCCGAAGTCGCGTTGTCGCTTGTGTTGCTCGTAGGCGCGGGTTTGCTGGTCAAGAGCTTTCGGCAATTGATGGATGTTGACGCGGGCTTTGATGCGCGCAACGTGATGACGATGCGCTTGCGCTTGCCCGACGCAAAGTATGCTGAGTTATCACAATCGACTGGCTTTCTTAAAGAGGTCATGCGTCGTGTTTCGACTTTGCCGAACGTCGAGCAGGTGAGCGTCGGGTCAGGCTTCCCGCTCGGACGCGGCAGTGAATCAGGCTACTGGATTGAAGGGCAGCCACAGCCTCAACATCCGGGAGACTGGTCTGTTGCCATCAGGCAATCGGTCAGCGAAAGTTATCATCAGGCATTGGGCATTGCACTGCTCACAGGACGTTATTTCAACGAACACGACACAGCCGATTCACCGCCAGTCGTGCTGGTTGATGAAGATTTTGTCCGCAGGCATTTCCCGAACAATGCAATGAGCGACGCGATTGGCAAGCGTTTGCGTTTCGGTGGCGAAGGCGAGCCGTGGCGCGAGGTCGTCGGAGTTGTCCGCCATGCGCGGCATTACGGGTTGGATGAAGAAGCGCGCGCTGAAATTTATCGCCCGTGGTTGCAGATGAATTCCAGATCGGCAGCCGACTTCGCTCGCGCGATGGACTTGATTGTGAAGACATCAAATGAACCGGAGAGCATTGTCGCGGCGATCAAGCGGGAAGTTCAAGCACTGGACCCTGAGCAACCATTGGGCAATGTGCGAACGCTGGAATCGCTGTTGGCGCAATCGGTCGCGCCGCGCCGATTCAGCTTGCTATTGCTCGGCGTCTTTGCGTTCGTCGCGCTGCTGCTCGGAGCGGTCGGCCTGTACGGCGTGATGAGTTATGCGGTCACGCAGCGCACGCGCGAGATTGGCATTCGAATGGCTTTAGGCGCGCAAAAAGGCGATGTGCTGCGACTGGTCATTAGACAAGGGCTGATGCTTTCGTTGATAGGCGTCGCGGTTGGCCTCGCTGCTTCGTTAGCGTTGACTCGATTAATGGAAAGCCTGTTATTTGACGTGTCTGCTACCGACCCTGCGACGTTTGCAGTGATAGCGGCATTGCTGACGACGGTGGCGCTCGTGGCCTGTTACATCCCTGCGCGTCGAGCAACAAAGGTAGCCCCGATGGTCGCGCTTCGTTACGAATAGTCAGTAGCCCGCACGTCAGCAAGGGCGTAATTATTAGCCCTCCCTCACGGTCGGGCTACTGCCATAACGGTCGAGCTACTGCCACAAGCAGAGGAGAGTGGATGCAAACACTGCTTCAAGATTTGCGTTACGGCTTGCGAATGCTGGCGAAGAAACCCGGCTTCACTCTAATAGCCGTGCTGACGCTTGCGCTCGGCACAGGCGCAAACACTGCAATCTTCAGTCTTGTGAATGCAGTGCTGCTCAAGCCGCTGCCGTTTTCCGAGCCGGAGCGATTGGTGATGGTTTGGGAGAATATGCAGGCCATCGGCTTTCCAGAACATGGAACCGGCTCCGGGCACTTACACGGATTGGAAGGCGCAAAATCAGGTCTTTGATGACATGGCGACTCTCGACTGGCGGGACTTCAATATTATAGGCGATGGCGAGCCTGAGAAAATTTGGGCTTACAGCGTAACAACCAATTTATTTTCGCTGCTCGGAACTCAACCGGCGCTCGGTAGAAACTTTCTGCCCGAAGAAGGCAAGCCGGACAGCCCGAAAGTTACAATACTGAGCCACGCGCTGTGGCAGCGGCGTTACGGCGGCGACCCTGGAATAGTGAATCGTGACATTCTGCTCAGCGGTGAGAAATACACGGTCGTCGGCGTTATGCCTGCGGGCTTCCAGTTCTTGCAAAGATACATAGGGCTTTGGGTTCCTTCCGTGATGGATCAGCAAGAGCTTACAAATCGTGACAGTCATTTCTTGACTGTTGTGGCGCGAATGAAGCCCGGCGTAACAATCGAACAGGCGAATGCGGATATCAAGGCGATCACCGACAGAATCGCGCGGGCTTATCCTGATAAAGCTGAGAAGATGAGTTCAACCGTGGTTTCGATGCGCGAACAACTGACCGGAGAAATTCACAACTCAATCGTCATGCTTATGGTAGCTGTCGGATTCGTGCTGCTGATTGCCTGCGCCAACATCGCAAGTCTTCTGCTTTCGCGCGGAACCGCTCGCCGCAAAGAGATAGCCGTTCGCACCGCGCTCGGAGCAAGCCGGTCACAAATCGTTCGCCAGTTACTGACAGAAAGCGTATTGCTTGCGGGCTTGGGCGGCGCAGTCGGGCTGCTGTTCGCCCTGTGGAGTTTCGCGTCGCTTCGGCAACTCATCCCTAAAGATATGTGGCTGATAGCGAATTTAAAGATAGACCTGCCGGTGCTCGGTTATGCGATGGCAGTATCATTAATCACAGGGATAATTTTCGGGCTTGTTCCTGCCGTGCAAGCGTCGAAGGTTGATCTGAATAAAGCTTTGAAACAGAGCGGCTCGCGCACAAATTCAAGCGCCGCCGGAGGCCTCCTGCGCGGAGCGTTTGTCGTTGCCGAAGTTGCGCTTGCGATTGTGCTGCTGGTAGGCGCGGGGCTTTTGATTCAAACCGTTTTCAATCTGCAAGGTCAGTATTCGGTCTTTCAGCCGGATAAACTGCTGACGATGAGGACGGGGCTGCCCGAAAGCAAATACGACGAGCACGCGAAGCGCGTCGCCTTCTACGAGCAGGTGCTCGAACGCCTTGCCGCGCTGCCCGGTGTGACAGGCGCAGGCTACACCACCTCAATTCCTTTGCAGTGGAAGGGAGGAGCGAGCGGGTTCACAATCGAAGGGCAAAAACCGGAACCCGGCGTTTCTATGAATGCCATCCATCGTCAGGTCAGCACGGATTATCTTCAGGCGATTGGCTTTGGTCTGCGGCAGGGACGTTACTTCGACGAACACGACGATCAAACATCAATGCCTGTCGCGATAATCAACGAAACGATGGTTCGCCAATACTGGCCGAATGAAGACCCGTTAGGCAAACGATTCAAGCTGGTGGAAGACGTTCCGTGGTTGACGATTGTCGGCGTGGTCGCCGATGTTCGCCAAATGGGTATGGATGTCGCCGTGAAAGCAGAGATGTATTTGCCTTACCAGCAGATCAAAAATGTCCCCTGGTACACGCCGCGCGATCTGGTCATTCGCACGACGGGCAATCCTGAAAGTCTGGTTGCCGCAGCGCGCCAGGAGATTCACGCGGTTGATCCTGACCTGCCAGTCTCGCCCATCGCGACGATGGAAAAATTGTTGAGCGCAGAGAGCGCGCCGCGCCGTTTAGGAATGGTTTTGCTTGCGACGTTTGCGGGCCTCGCGTTGTTACTCGCTTCGCTTGGGATTTACGGAGTGCTTTCATATTTCGTCGCGCAACAGACGCAGGAGATAGGCGTGCGGCTGGCCTTAGGCGCGCAAGCCCGAGACATACTCGGTCTGGTGATTGGAAAGGGCATGATGCTGGGCCTTGCTCGGCGTCGTGATCGGGTCGGTCGCAGCGTTTGCGCTGACGCGGTTGATGGCGAGCTTGTTATTCGGCGTGACGGCTACTGACCCGCTGACATTTGCGCTCGTGGCAGGGTTGCTGATGATGGTCGCGCTCGCGGCTTGTTACATCCCTGCGCGTCGAGCGATGAAAGTAGACCCAGGTGTCGCGCTTCGTTACGAATAATTAGTAGCCCGCGCGTAAGCAAGGGCGAAGGGGCTCGCCCTCCCTGACGGTCGGGCTACTGCCACAAGTCAGTAGCCTGCGCGTAAGCAAGGGCGTGAGTCTTTCGCCCTCACTCATGGTCGGGCTACTGTTACGAAATCTGAAAGGAGTTTTGATTATGAAGAGATTGGTTTTTCTCGCGATAGCTTTGTTATTCGCTCTTGGAAACGGCCCCGCGCAAGCGCAGACTCAGGCAGACCGCGAAGCCGTACGCCTAGCTGTGCTTGATTATGTCGAAGGCATCTATAACGTAGAGCCGTCGCGCATCGAACGCAGCGTTCATCCCAAACTTGCCAAACTCGGATTTTATCGAGGGGAAAAAGATGAAGCCTATCGCCCCGGTTCAAACATGACTTTCGAGAAATTGGTCGAGATCGCCAAGACCTGGAACAAAGATGGCAAGCTTCGGAAAGACGCGCCGAAAGAGATCACCGTTTACGATGTGCTGGATCAGACGGCAACGGCGAAACTCGTGGCGGAGTGGGGCATAGATTATATGCACCTGGCAAAGTTCGATGGCAAATGGATGATTGTCAACGTCGTGTGGCAAAGTCCGCCAAAGAAAGTCGCGCCATAAGCGAAAGCCTCTCACAATCGCGCTCGCGCGAACCTATGAATGATTCGATCAGGAGAATTTATGCAGACACTATGGCAAGACTTACGTTACGGATTGCGACTGATGTGGAAAGCGCCGGGATTTACAGCCATCGCTGTGTTGTCGCTGGCCCTGGGGATTGGCGCGAACACTGCGTTGTTCAGCCTGGTTGATGCGGTGTTGCTGAAAACACTGCCGGTCAAAGAGCCTGAACGGTTGGTTCAGTTCAACTGGGAGGCAGGACGAGCTTTCAGGACAACCGGCATGCGCGGAATTTTCGTCGGCGGCTTGCCTCCCGGCAGACGCGGCGGCTCGTCGTTTCAATATCGCCTCTTCGAAAAAATGCGCGAGCAGGATGGGGCGATCTCTGATCTGTTCGCCTTCGCCTCGCTGGGAGATTTGAACGTGCAGGTTGAGGGGCAGGCAGAGACGGCTAAAGGGCAGGTCGTTTCCGGTGGTTATTTTGCCGGGCTGGGATTACAGCAGGCGGCGCACGGGCGCATGATTATGGAATCGGATGATGACCCTGCCGCCGCGCCTGTCGCCATGCTCAATTATCGCTACTGGCAGACACGGTTTGGCGCTGACCCTTCGGTGATAGGCCGTCAGATCAACCTCAATAAAGTCACCTTCACCATCATTGGCGTCACGCCGCCCACTTTCACAAGCACGATGCAGGTCGGCCAGCGCCCGGACATCACTGTGCCGATTGCATTCGAGCCTGTGTTAGAGAGTGATAGACCGATGTTTGACAGGCCCGGCAAACCAGGAATGTGGTGGGTGCATATCTGGGGACGGTTGAAACCCGGCGCGACCATCGAACAAGCGCAGGAAACTCTCGACAGCGCGTTTCAAACTGAAGCATTGGCAATAATGCCGCCGCCGAGAAAAGAGAACGAGCCTGTGCAAATCGAACCGAACGATTATCCACATCTGGTCGCGCTTCCCGGCAGCGTTGGGATGTGGGAAATGCGCAGTATTTATTCAACCACAATCTATATTCTGTTGGGCGTCGTTGGTCTTGTATTGCTGATTGCGTGCGCCAATGTAGCGAACCTGCTGCTTGCACGCGCGGCGTTGCGCGCGCCTGAAATCACAGTGCGATTGGCCGTCGGCGCAGGGCGTTGGCGTTTGATCCGACAACTGTTAACGGAAAGCGCGTTGCTGGCAATGGCGGGCGGCGCGGTTGGTGTTTTGTTAGCGCTCTGGGGCAAGGATGCGCTGGCGGCGATGGGCACACGCGGCGACTTTCTGCCCGAAGGCATGGAATACAGTCTGGACTGGCGAGTGCTTGGCTTCACGCTCGGCGTTTCATTGTTTACGGGAATCCTGTTCGGACTCGCGCCCGCGTGGCGCGCGACGAAACTCGACCTGACATCGGCCCTCAAAGAGAGCAACCGCACAGGGAGCGGCATATCGCGTTCGCGGTTGAGCAAGGTGCTGGTCATCGCTCAAGTGGCGATGTCACTGGTGCTGCTCGTAGGCGCGGGGTTGTTCGTTCGCACGCTGCGCAATCTGCAACAGGTCGAGCTTGGCTTCAATCAGGAAAACCTGTTGAACTTCTCGCTGCATCCGCGTTCGACCGGGTACAAGGATGAAAAGCTGTTGCAACTTTATCAGCAGTTGTTTGCGCGACTCGATAACACTCCGGGCGCGCAGTCTGTCACCTTTGCGAACGTTCCGCTGATCGCGCATTACATGAACAATTTGTCGATCATCCTGCCCGGCGAGACGGCGAAATCCGACGCACAGCACCTGACGAACATGCAGGTCGTGCGAGAAAATTATTTCAAGACGATGGAGATTCCGCTGCTGCGTCGGGCGCGGTTTCACTGAACAGGATAATGAGCGAGCCCCGAGAGTCGCGGTCATCAACGAAACACTGGCGCGCAAGTTTTTCCCCGACGAAGACCCGATAGGCAAACGCGTAGGCACAGATGAAGAGACCGCTGGCAAAATCGAGATTGTCGGCATCGTGCGCGACAGCAAATACAACGAACAGCGCCAGGAGATGCAGCCGTTGTTTTACACGCCCTGGCGGCAAGATAACAAAGAGATCGGCGACATGTTCTATTCCATTCGCGCCACAGGCGACCCTGTTGCTCTGACTACTGCCGTGCGTGATGCTGTGCGCGAAGTGGATGACAACCTGCCGATCACAGACGTCAAAACGCAGGTGGCGCAATCAAGTGAAGCGTTGCTCCAGGAGCGTCTCTTCGCCAGCCTGTTGAGCTTTTTCGGCGGGCTTGCTGTGTTGCTTGCGGCAGTTGGTTTGTATGGCGTGATGGCTTATTCAGTCGCGCAACGCACACAGGAGATAGGCATCCGTATGGCGTTGGGCGCGCAAACAAGCAACGTGCTGCGGCTCGTGATCTGGCAGGGGATGAAGCTGGTGGTGATCGGGCTGGTCATTGGCGCGTTAGGCGCTTATGCGTTGAAGCAAGTAATCGAGAGCCAGCTTTACGGCGTGAAAGCGAACGATCCGATTACGCTCGCGGTGGTCGGCGTTTTGCTGCTGTTGATTGCGCTCGTTGCCTGCTACATCCCTGCGCGACGTGCGGCGAAGGTAGACCCGATGGTCGCGCTTCGCTACGAATGAGTATGCAGTAGCCCGACCGTCAGGGAGGGCGTGTGTCTGCGCCCTCCCTGACGGTCGGGCTACTGTCACAAGCAGAGGAGGATTGATGCACACACTGCTTCAGGATTTGCGCTACGGTGCGCGGATGCTAGCGAAAAAGCCCGGCTTCGCTTTCGTAGCCATTATCACGCTCGCTTTAGGCATCGGCGCGAACACTGCGATCTTCAGCGTCATCAATGCCGTGTTGCTTCGTCCCCTTCCCTACGCGGAAGCTGATCGGCTGGTCTGGCTCACAGAGCGGCACGAAGAGATTCCGTCACGATGGATTTCATATACGAACTTTCTGGACTGGCGCGACCGCAATCAATCGTTCGAGACGATGGCGACGATTCGCGGCTGGCAGATGACGATGACCGGCAGCGGCGAAGCTCAATCCGTCACCGCGAGAATGGTCACGGCGGATTACTTTCGCGTCATGCGCGCCTATCCGTTGCTCGGACGCGATTTCAATAGCGAAGAAGACAAATTCGGCGCGCCGTCTGTGGCTGTGTTTAGTCACACTTTCTGGCAAACCGAGTTCGGCGGCGACCCCGACATCGCAGGCAAACAGATCACGCTCAACAATCAGCCTTTTACCGTCATCGGAGTGATGCCGAAGGAGTTTCAACATCAGGGGCCGCCTTCGTTGTGGGTTTTGACAGAGCAGTATGCCGAACCGGGAAGCGACTGGTTCAGTCGTTCTGTTCGCATCGCGGGTAATGTTATCGCGCGACTCAAACCCGGCGTGAGTATCGAGCAGGCTCGCGCTGACATGAAATCTATCGAGGAACAATTAATCATCCAGCACCCGATGCATAACGACGGCAATATAATTCGCGTGGTCACTTTGCAGGAAAGCATTGTCGGCGACACGCAGACATCGCTGTTGCTGTTGTTTGCTGCTGTAGGCCTTGTGCTGTTGATTGCATGTGCCAACGTCGCAAACCTCTTGCTTGCGCGAGCGGCAACACGTCAGAAAGAGTTCGCCATTCGCTCGGCGCTCGGCGCAACACGTTTGCGCGTGCTCAGGCAACTGCTGATCGAAAGCGTGCTGATGGCCGTCATAGGCGGCGGTCTTGGTTTGTTGCTGGCGAGTTGGGGAGTTGATTTGCTGGTGAAGTTCGCTCCCGAAGATGTGCCGCGCCTGTCGGGTGTGGCGATTGGCTGGAGCGTATTCGGTTTCACGCTCTTGCTTTCGGTTTTGACAGGCGTGCTGTTCGGGCTTGCGCCCGCGTGGCAGAGCGCGAAGACCGATTTGAATGAGTCGCTGAAAGAAGGAAGTCGGAGCGCAACCGACGCTCGCAGTGGTCGTTTGCGCAACACCTTCGTCATTGCCGAAGTCGCGCTGGCGCTGGTGTTGCTCGTTGGCGCGGGACTGCTCATCAAAAGCATGGCGCGTTTAATCGCTTCTGATTCCGGTTTCAACGCGCAGAACGTAGTAACGATGCAACTGCTGCCGCGCGAAGCTTACCCCAGTCGCGAAAGGCTGAAGGTCTTTCATACGCAACTGCTCGAACGCCTTGCCGCGCTGCCCGGCGTCGAAGCGGCATGTGTGCTCAATGGCGACCTGCCGGGATTTGAACCCGGCTGGCAGAACGACATCAATCCCGAAATCAACGGCGAGTATCAGAAGATCAACCCCGGCGAATTGATCAATGTTGATTGGGGCATCATCACGGCAGATTACTTTAAGACGATGCGCATCCCCATCAAACAGGGGCGCGATTTTACGCCGCAGGAAATCGCGCAGGCTGCTCCAGTCATGCTGGTGGATGAACAACTGGCGCGACAATTCTGGCCGCAGGGCGACGCCGTCGGCAACCATATCAAATACGACAGCACAGGCCCCATCGAAATCATCGGCGTAGCTGGCGACGTGCGCAATTACGGCTCTGAGTCAGCGGGGCGAATCAAAATCTACACGTCATTCGGGCGGTCGCCGCTGCCGCGTTCGACGCTGGCTGTGCGCGGCGCGGGCGTTGACCCGCTGAAGCTGGCCGCCACAATCAAAAGCGAAGTGCAAGCCATCAACCCGAACGTTCCGGTTTCTGAAATCAATACGCTTGAAAGCCAGCTTGCGCGCCAGGTCGCGCCGCGCAGATTTATTACGTGGCTTTTGGGACTGTTCGCAGCAGTCGCGATGCTTTTGGCAGCAGTCGGCATTTACGGCGTGATGAGCTATGCAGTGACGCAACGCACACGCGAACTCGGCATTCGCATCGCGCTCGGCGCGCAGAAGCATGATGTGTTGCGATTGATGATCGGGCAGAGCATGCAATTGGTGCTGGCGGGGCTTGCGCTAGGGTTGTTTGCTTCGCTGGCTCTGACGCGCTGGCTGAAAAGTTTGCTGTTCGGCGTGAGCGCATCTGATCCGCTGACGTTTGTCATAACGGCATTGCTACTGACAGCCGTAGCGATGTTTGCCTGCTACGTCCCTGCGCGTCGAGCCACAAAAGTAGAGCCAATGATTGCGCTCAGGCATGAATGAGTAGGCAGTAGCCCGCGCGTAAGCAAGGGCGCGAGCGTGCGCCCTCCCTCACGGTCGGGCTACTGCCACAGGCATGGGAGGCCAATGCAAACGCTGCTTCAAGATTTGCGGTACGGCGCGCGGATGCGATTGATCGAAAGCCTGCTTTATGGCGTTAGTTCGTCTGATCCTGCAACCTTTGCGGTCATTTCATCACTACTAATGATAGTAGCTCTCACAGCCTGCGTAGTGCCCGCGCATCGCGCAACGAAGCTGGACCCAATGGTTGCGCTTCGCTACGAGTGAATCAGTACCACGAGCGGTAGCGAGCGGGTTGGCTTGACCGCAGACCCGCTCGCTACCGCTCGCGGTACTGTAACTGATGCATTGATTTTGGAGTAATTATGGAAACTTTAATTCAAGACATTCGCTATGGAATTCGCATGATGCGCAAAAGCACTGCGATTACCACGATAGCTGTTATCTCGCTCGCGCTTGGCATAGGCGCGAACACAGTCATATTCAGCGTGGTGAATGCAATTCTTTTGAAATCACTTCCATTCAATGACCCTGATCGCATAGTCCTTGCGTGGGGCAGTTCATCTAATGAAGGCAATCATCGAAGTCAGGTTTCTGCCACAGACGTTGACGATTGGCGGAATCAAAATTCCGTTTTTGAAGATATAACAACGTATGGCGGCTGGAGCGCTACGCTGCTGGGCGACGGCGAGCCTGAAAGAATACAGGGCATACAGGTCGGCGACGGATACTTCTCAATAATGAAAGCCACGCCGATGCTCGGTCGCGCTTTCCTGCCCGAAGAACAGCAGGACGGCAAAGATTTTGTCATCGTTTTAGGCTATGGACTGTGGCAGCGGCGATTCAGCGGCGACCCGAATGTAGTCGGCCAGACGGTGAGCTTGAGCGGCAGACCATACACGATTGTCGGAGTCATGCCCGCAGACTTTCAGCCGCTTCCTACGAGTCTGGTTGACCCTCGCGGAGATTTCTACAGGCCCGTAGCCGAGCCTCATGACGAAGAGCAACGCTCGGCGCGTCACTTACGTTCAATCGCCCGGCTGAAAGACGGCGTCACGGTCGAACAAGCTCAGGCAGAAATGACCGCAATCGCCAGCCGCATAGAGCAAGAACATTCGGCAAACAACACAGGCTACGGCGTGCGGCTTGTATCGTTGTCTGAAGACACGGTTGGTGGACTGCGCCCGACGCTATTGATGTTATTCGGAGCCGTGGCATTCGTGCTGCTGATAGCCTGCGCGAATGTGGGCAACTTGCTGCTGGCTCGCAGTGCCGCTCGTCAAAAAGAGATTGCCATCCGCCGTGCGTTAGGGGCCGCGCGCTCACGACTCGTGCGCCAGTTCCTGACCGAAAGCGTACTGCTTGCGATGGTCGGCGGCGGGTTGGGATTGTTGCTGGCTTTGCGGGGAACGAGCATCGTCGAAGCGCTCGGCTCGCAAGTCACTCCGCTGCTCACCGGCATCAAGATAGATTCCAGCGTGCTTGTATTCACGCTCGTCGCTTCTATTCTGTCCGGCATCGTCTTCGGGCTTGCGCCCGCGCTGCACGTATCCAACCCCGATCTCAACGAGTCGCTCAAAGAAGGTGGCCGCAGTTCAGGCGCGGGAGCAAGTCGCAATCGCTTGCGAAGCGCGCTTGTTGTGAGCGAGGTGGCGATGGCGCTCGTGCTGTTGATCTGCGCAGGGCTGTTGATTAAGAGCGTGCTCAGATTGCGCGATGTAAGTCCCGGCTTCAGTTCTGAAAATCAGTTGACGATGAACATCACGCTGCCGAGCGCGAAATATCCGAAAGCTCCGATGTGGGTGGCTGCTTACAATCAGATGATCGAGCGCATCGAATCATTACCCGGAGTTCAATCTGCCGGTCTGACGAGCGTTCTGCCTTTGAGCGGCAATTTCGATGGTCGCGCACTCGTGGTCGAAGATTATCCCAAGCCACGTGGAGAAGAGATTGACGTAGACCTCTACATAACGACGCCGAGCTATCTACACACAATGGCGATACCGCTTTTGAAGGGGCGCGCGCTCACCGAACAAGATACGGAGAACGTTCCGCAAGTTGCGCTCATCAACGAAACGATGGCGCGAGAGTTGTGGCCCGACCAGAACCCGATTGGCAAGCGAATAAAGTTTCCCGGCTCGGAAAGGCAGCCGCAGCCGTGGCGCACTATCGTAGGCGTTATGGGCGACGTTAAGCAGTACGGGCTGGACAGAAAAGACCCGATGCAGATTTACCTGCCCGAAGCGCAGTTTCCAACTCCGTTTATGTCGCTGGTGGTTCGCACATCCGTCGATCCGAAAACCATGATAGCCGCAGTCAGAAACGAAATTCACGCAGTGGATAAAGACCAGGCGATCTATAACATCACGACGCTCGATCAACTGCTCGCGGGTTCGATTTCGCTGCGGCGATTTTCGATGATACTGCTCATCATCTTCGCTGGCGTAGCTTTGATGCTCGCAAGCGTAGGAATCTACGGCGTTATTTCGTATTCAGTCACACAACGCACACACGAGATCGGCATAAGAATGGCGCTCGGCGCAAGCCGTCGAGACATAATCAAACTGGTCGTGGGGCAGGGTATGACGTTGACTTTGGCAGGAGTCGGCGTAGGACTGGCCGCAAGCTTTGCGCTGACTCGCGTACTGGAAAGCCTGCTGTTCGCAGTGAGCGAGACCGACCCGACAACTTTCATATTAATTCCGGCAACTCTGACGATAGTGGCTCTGGGAGCCTGTTTCGTGCCTGCTCGTCGCGCCACGAAAGTTGATCCGATGATCGCGCTTCGTTATGAATGAGTATGCAGTAGCCCGCGCGTTAGCAAGGGCGAGCATGTTCGCCCTCCCTGACGGTCGGGCTACTGTCACTAAGGAGACAATACGATGGATACTTTATTTCAAGACCTGCGCTATGGCGTGCGAATGTTGATGAAGAGTCCCGGCTTCACTTTTGTTGCCGTGCTCGTCCTTGCTTTAGGCATCGGAGCCAACAGCGCGATTTTCAGCGTCGTAAATGCTGTGCTGCTCAAATCATTACCTTACGATCATCCTGAGCGGCTCGCGCTTGTGTGGGAGACAAATCCCAAAGTTCAAATCGGGTCTGATTTGCTGCCGGTCTCCGCGGGCAATTTCACGGATTGGCGAAACCAGAACGAATCATTTGAATCCATGTCGCTCGTCAGCGGCGCAAATTACAATCTGACAGGCACAGACAAGCCGGAACAACTGAGCGGCGCTCAGGTGTCGGCCAGCTTTTTCAAACTGCTCGGCGTAGAGCCTGCCGCCGGTCGCACCTTCACCGAAGAAGAAGATCGGCCCGACCAAAACCGCGTGGTCGTCGTAAGTCATAGCCTGTGGCAGAGTCGATGGGCCGGTGATCCCAACATCATCGGCAAAACGCTGATGCTGGATGGCAATACCTACACAATCATTGCAGTCATGCCCAAAGGCTTCAACTATCCAAAAGCAACAGACCTTCCCGCATATTTTCAGCTTCCGCCGCAGACCGAATTGTGGACGCCCATAGCGTTGACAAGTCGGCAGATCAGCAGCCGAGGGAATCACAACTACGGCGTGCTGGCTCGCCTTAAACCGGAAGTCTCAATCGAACGCGCGCAATCTGAAATGACCTCTGTTTCTCAAAACATCGAGCAACAGTATCCGCAACTGGCCGGATGGGGAGTGAAGGTCGTTTCGCTTGAAGAACAATCCGTCGGAGACATTCGATTGATCCTTCTGGTTCTGCTCGGCGCAGTCGGGTTCGTGTTGCTGATAGCCTGTGCCAACGTCGCAAACCTTTTGCTTGCGCGCGCCGCGTCGCGTCAAAAAGAGATAGCAATCCGCACTGCCCTGGGCGCAAGCCGATTGCAAATCATTCGACAGTTACTGACAGAAAGTTTATTGCTTGCGCTTGTGGGCGGCGGACTCGGCATGCTGATAGCTGTCTGGGGAATTGACGCGCTGCTCGCTTTGAGTCCCGGCAATCTTCCTCGCATGGATGAAGTCAGGGTTGACGGCGCTGTTGCCGGATTTACCTTCGCAGTTTCGCTTTTGACGGGAATGATCTTCGGGCTTGCTCCGGCGGTGCAGGTTTCGAAGGCGAACCTGAACGAGTTTTTGAAAGAAGGGGCGAGAGGTTCAACCGGCGGCTCACGCGCTAACCGTGTTCGAAGCCTACTTGTGATTTCCGAAGTCGCGCTGTCGCTCGTGTTGCTGATCGGCGCGGGCCTGATGATAAGAAGCTTCATGCAATTGATGAATGTGAGTCCGGGTTTCAATCCGCAAAACGTGTTGACAATGCAAATCTTTTTGCCTCAAACAAAATACTCTCGCGGGGCTGATCAGGCGGCCTTTTTCAAACAGGTCATCAATCGAGTTGAGGCACTGCCCGGCGTCGAAACCGTAGGCGCGATCACTCATCTTCCTCTAAGCGGAATGGAAGAGTCAGGCAACTTCTCAATTGAAAGCCGTCCCTCGCAGTCGTTCGATGTGGGGACGACTGCCGATATGCGAGCGATCAGCCCGAACTATTTTCGCTCGATGGGGATTCCTATTTTGAGAGGCCGTGATTTCAGTGAAACAGACGGCGAGCAGTCTGTTCCGGTTGCGATCATAAGCGAAAGCATGGCCTCGCGATTCTTTCCCGGCGAAGACCCCTTAGGTCAGCGCATAAAAAGAGGAAGCTCGACTGCGGAGTTCCCGTGGGCTACGATTGTCGGAATCGCGGCGGATGTGAAGCATTCGGCGCTGGAAAAACAGTCAAGGCCGCACCTGTATTTTTCATACCCTCAAAGTCCCTTCGGCTACATGGCGCTGGTTGTGCGCGCCTCTGCCAGTCCCGAAAGTTTGTCTGTGGCAGCGCAGAGCGCGGTCTTTGCAGTAGACAAAGACCAGCCCGTCGTCAACGTGAAAACAATGGAGCAGTACCTGTCCACAGCGGTCGCGGCAAGGCGTTTCAACATGACTTTGCTCGCAGCATTCGCCGTCGTAGCAATGGTGCTGGCAACGGTGGGAATCTACGGCGTGATCAGCTACACGGTCACGCAGCGCACGCACGAAATCGGCATTCGCATGGCGCTTGGGGCGGCGCAGCGCGACGTGCTCAAACTTGTATTCGGGCAAGCGATCAGGCTTGCAGTGATCGGCGTCGTGATAGGTGTGGCGGCGGCGTTCGCATTGACTCGCGTCATGTCGAGCTTGCTGTTCGGAGTGACCGCAACCGACCCATTGACGTTTGTCGCAATACCGCTGTTGCTGGCAGGAGTGGCTCTGGGAGCCTGTTTCGTGCCTGCTCGTCGCGCGACAAAAGTAGACCCGATGGTCGCGCTTCGTTACGAATAATCAGTAGCCCGCGCGTTAGCAAGGGCGCAACTATTAGCCCTCTCTGACGGTCGGGCTACTGAAACATGCGGAGGAAGAATGGAGACTCTATTTCAGGATGTCCGTTACGGCATTCGCACGCTGCTTAAAAATCCCGGATTCACTGCTATCGCGATAATCACGCTTGCGTTAGGAATAGGAGCCAACACTGTAATCTTCAGCGTGGTAGATTCAGTTTTGCTGCGCCCGCTTCCTTTCAAAGACGCTGACCGGCTCGTATTGCTTTGGGAGACCAATCCGCAACAGAACAGTCCGGATGGCAAGAGTGCACAGGCATCCGGAATCGCTAATTTCACAGATTGGAACAGCCAGAATCAGGTGTTTGACGCCATGGCTGCCTACTTCAACTGGACATATAACCTCACAGGCGTGGACGAGCCGGAACGATTAGAGGCTGCGGTCGTCACGGGAAGTTTCTTCGATGTGCTGGGTGCTCAGTCGAGCATGGGCAGACCGATCATCCCCGATGACGATCAGTCCGGCAAAGATAATGTAGTCGTGTTGAGCCACGGTTTTTGGCAACGACGCTTCGGCTCTGATGCTGCAATTATCGGAAAGGTAATCACTCTCAATCAAAATAGTTTTACGGTCATCGGAGTAATGCCTTCCGGTTTCAAGTTTCCCGACCGGGAGGTCGAAGTTATGGGTTCCTGCCGGGTTCAGCGCTGCTCAGAAACAGGATCGCGCCGGAAAGTTTCTCAAAGTAATTGCGCGACTCAAACCGAACATGAAGGTCGAACAAGCGAGAGCTGCGCTTGTCGCAATCGCAGGCCAGCTTGAGCAACAATACCCCGACACGAATGCAGGATGGAGCGTCGCCCTTGCTCCTCTTCAAGAGAATGAAGTCAGCGGCACTCGAACCGCGCTTCTATTATTGCTCGGAGCAGTCGGCTTTGTGTTGCTGATTGCCTGCGCTAACGTTTCCAACCTGCTTTTGGCAAGGGCCGCAGCGAGGCGAAAAGAGATAGCTATTCGTTCGGCGCTCGGCGCGACTCGCCGTCGGTTGATCAGCCAGATGCTCACAGAGAGCGCGTTGCTTGCTCTGCTTGGCGCAGGCGCAGGCATACTGCTCGCGGTGTGGGGCATGGACATCCTCATTTCGTTGAACCCCGGCGACATCCCTCGCCTTGCTGATGCCCGCATTGACGGTCGCGTGTTTGCGTTCACGCTGGCGCTCTCTATATTGACTGCTTTTATCTTCGGCATCGTGCCCGCGCTCTTTGCATCAAAGCCCGATCTTCAAGAAGCGATCAAAGAGACCGGCCAAACCGTCACAAGCAGTTCGGGTTTGAAGTTCCACAACCTGCTGATCGTTTCGGAAATCGCGGTGACGCTTGTGCTGTTGATCGGCGCGGGATTGATGATAAGAAGCTTCCTGCGCCTGCACGAAGTCAATCCCGGATTCAATACAGAGAATATGCTGACCATGCGCATCTGGCTGCCCGCGTCGCGGTACGGCAACAATGAACAACAGACGGCATTCTTTCAACAGGTCATTGATCGAATTGAGACAGTTCCCGCAGTGCGAGCGGTCGGCGCGATTCAGGACATTCCGCTCAAAGCCAACCGTATGGGATTCAGCTTCGTCATCGAGGGGCGCGCGGCAACTCTTCCCGTTGAAGAACCGAATGCCGCCTATCGCGCAATCACTCCTGAATACTTCCGCACCATGTCTATTCCCTTGCTCGGCGGGCGAGAGTTCACAAGGCAAGATGATCGCAACGCTCCTCCTGTTGTCATCATAAACCGGAGCATGGCCCAACAATTCTTTTCGGGCGAAGACCCGATTGGAAAGCGCATACGTTTCGGCGAACAGGACGCCCCGTGGTATTCGATTGTCGGAATAGTCGGCGATGTAAAACACATGGGGTTGGACGCTCAGGAAGGCGCAGCCATTTATCAGCCTTACGGCCAGAAGCGATTCAGTTTCTTGCGCTGGATGACCTTGGTCATGCGCACAGACTCCGAGCCGACCGGCGCGATTGCCGCTGTGCGGAGTCAGGTGCAAGCGATAGACAAAGACCAGCCGATTTACGAGATTGCCACCCTCGAACAACTTCTATCCACCTCTGTTGCGAAGCCTCGTTTCTACATGGCTTTGCTCGGCTCTTTCGCTTTGCTTGCTCTGGTTCTCGCGTCGGTCGGCGTTTATGGCGTGATGTCATTTTCAGTCAATCGGCGAAGGCGCGAGATGGGCATACGTCTGGCGCTGGGCGCTGATCGTCGAGACATATTCAAGCTGGTTGTAGCACAAGGGTTGCTACTGACATTGACCGGCGTCGTGATAGGCGTGGCGGCGGCGTTCGCATTGACTCGCGTCATGTCGAGCCTGCTGTTTGGAGTGACCGCAACCGACCCGTTGACGTTTGTCGCAATACCGCTGCTGCTGGCAGGAGTGGCTCTGGGAGCCTGTTTCGTGCCTGCTCGTCGCGCGACAAAAGTAGACCCGATGGTCGCGCTTCGTTACGAATAGGCAGTAGCCCGACCGTTATGGAGGGCGTGTGTCTGCGCCCTCCCTCACGGTCGGGCTACTGACGCGAAGGAGTATTATGAGTGCTTTATTTCAAGACCTGCGCTATGGCATGCGAATGCTTGCCAAGCGCCCCGGCTTCACCGTTGCCGTAGTGCTGACGCTCGCTTTAGGCATCGGCGCGAACACTGCGATCTTCAGTGC
The DNA here is from genome assembly GCA_963726785.1 of Blastocatellia bacterium. Lineage (GTDB taxonomy): Bacteria > Acidobacteriota > Blastocatellia > UBA7656 > UBA7656 > DATEKX01. The sequence continues at coordinate 362,309 of CAVSDJ010000009.1, read as the reverse complement.
AGCTCAAGCCATCTTCCTCCGAGATCTGCCGTATAAAGGAGCAGAGCGGTTGATCTGGCTCACGGGCGCATTTCCCGGCAGTTCTCCGGGAGATGATAACTTCTCGCTGCCGGATTTCGCCGATCTACAGGCGCAGAATCAGGTCTTTGATAAAGTAGCCGCTTATCACGATTTTGACGCTGTGGTTTTGGCCGGAGCAGGCGAGCCTGTGCGGTTGACGGCGAACTTCATCACCGCTTCTTACTTCGACTTGTTCGACGCAAAAAGCGCGATGGGCCGCACTTTCTCGCCGGAAGAAAATCGCGCGCCGGATGCGCAGCCGGTCGTTGTTTTAAGTCACGGGTGCTGGCAACGTGTGTTCGGGAGCGACCCGGAAATCGTCGGGCGGAAGCTCCAATTCAATCAGGTGCCGGTCACGGTGATCGGAGTGATGAAGCCTGAGTTTCGCGATCTGGAAGAAACATCACGCCCCGAAATTGATGTCTGGTTGCCTATGGGAATGTATCTGCAACTGCTGCCCGGTCGTGATGTATTCGCAGATCGAAATGGGCGGCTGTTCTGGGGCGTGGCCCGGCTCAAAGATGGCGTCAGTCTCGCCCAGGCAAGAACCGATCTTCGAGCGATTGCCGTTCGTCTCGAAGAAATGTACCCGGCGACTAACAAAGGCTTCGGCCTGAACATCTGGCCTTTGAAAGATCATTTCGTCGGCGATTTCTACAGCCCTGTTTTGCTGTTGCTGGCAGGCTCAGGGTTTGTGTTGCTCATCGGCTGCGCAAACGTCGCCAACCTTTTGCTTGCGAGAGTCGTTGGCCGCCGCAAAGAGATGGCCGTGCGGTCGGCGTTGGGCGCGACTCGATTTCGTCTTATCAGGCAGTTGCTCGTCGAATGCTCGCTGTTGTCTTTGATTGCAGGCGGGCTTGGTTTGCTGATGGCAATGTGGGCCGTGAGCCTTATGAGTTCATGGGGCGCTCTCAGGCTTCCGGCTTTTGTGAACATTCAAATAGACGGGCAGGTGCTTGCGATGTCAATTCTTCTATCGCTCGCCACAGGCCTGATCTTCGGGCTGGTTCCGGCAATCGAGAGCGCAAAAGTAGACATACGAGACGTGCTCAATCAAAGCAGCAAACAATCAGGCGGCCTGGGACATGGAAAGACTCGTCGTCTATTGATCGTAGCCGAAGTAAGCCTCTCGCTCATGCTGCTGATCGGCGCGGGGCTGATGCTGAAAAGTTTTCAGAAGCTCGCGTCTACGGGATTGAATTTTCCAACCGATCATCTGCTAACTCTGCGGATGAACTTGAGTTCGAACCGCTACAACCAGCCAGAGTCGCGAGTTCAATTCGCCAGAAGCTTGATAGAGAAAGTCGAAAGCACGCCGGGCGTGCAGTCGGCGATAGTCTGGGGGCCGAGCGACGTGGGGCGGAGCACATGGGTGCTTTATGCCGCGCCGGAAGGTCGCCCGGTGACTGGCCCCGCTGACTTTCAGATGGTACATCGCCACAGCACGAATCCGGGCGGACTCGCGGGTCTCGGCATCCCGCTTTTGCGCGGGCGAGATTTCGACTGGCAGGACACAGCCCAAACTCCGATGGTAGCAATTATCAGCGAAAGCCTTGCGAAGAATTTGTGGCCTGACGAAGATGCAATGGGCAAGCGATTTCAACCGCAAGGGCTGAATGGATTGATAACCGTTATCGGCATTGCCGCCGACGCGCGGCTCCGCCCTCGCTTCACATCTAATCAGGGCGCGCAAGCTTTCGACCCGCAACTGGATGTTTACCTGCCCTATTCGCAACGACCCAATCGAGCACTGGTCGTCGCGATGAGAACCACGATGGATTCGGCCAGCGCAGCCACAGCCATGATGCAGGCTGCAAAATCGCTTGATCCTGATCTGCCTGTTTATGACATTCGCACGCTCGATGAACGGCTTTCGGAAGAAGAAGGGTCGAGCCGCGCTGTGGCAACGCTGATGGCTGTCTATGCGGCGTTGGCATTGTTTCTGGCAGCGCTCGGCATTTACAGCGTCCTTGCTCACTCAGTAACAGAGCGCACGCGCGAGATTGGCATAAGAATGGCTCTGGGAGCCAGTTCCAGGGACATACTGAAGCTGGTAATCGGGCAAGGGATGCGGCTGGTGCTGATCGGCGTAGCATCAGGTTTGGCGGGAGCTATGGCATTGACTCGCGTGATGTCGAGCTTGCTGTTCGGCGTGTCGGCTACCGATTCAACGACATTTGCAGGCATAGCGGCGTTGCTGATTTCAGTAGCTCTGCTTGCGTGCTACATACCTGCGCGGCGAGCTACGAAAGTAGACCCCGGTGTCGCGCTCAGATACGAATAGTCAGTAGCCCGACCGTGAGGGAGGGCGCAGACACCCGCCCTCCCTCACGGTCGGGCTACTGTAACAAGCGGAGGAAGAATGGAGACTTTGATTCAAGACCTGCGATACGCCGCTCGAACATTGATAAAAAGTCCGGGGTTCACTTTGACGGCAGTCCTGGCGCTGATGATTGGAATAGGAGCTAACAGCGCCATCTTCAGCGTTGTCAACGCCACGCTGTTGCGCCCGCTTCCATACGAAGCGTCAGACCAATTGATGATCCTTAATGAGACTGCCGGACTGGACAGCTCTGACCGCTACGGAGTCTCTTACCCGAACTTCGTCGAGTGGCAAAATCAAAACCAGAGCTTCGAGCAGGTCGCTGCGATCAGGTATTCAAACGTGACGCTCACAGGTGGCGATGAACCGTCGCGCGTTCCTATTGCGCTCGTCTCTTCAAACCTCTTTGATCTGCTGCGAGTCAAGCCTGCTCTGGGTCGCTCTTTTCTTCCCGACGAAGACAAGCCCGGCGCGAGCACTGTCGTCGTGATGAGCCACCGCTTGTGGGCGCGCGGGTTCGGCTCTGACCCTGAAATCATTGGCAAGACGATCACCCTCAACGGCAGAGCCTATCCGGTGATCGCCGTCATGCCTCGCGACTTCGAGTTTCCAAATGAAACCGTAGGGCTATGGCTGGCGCTTGGTCCGTTGGCCGATCAGATGACGAATCGCACAGTTCATTTCCTTTCCGTTGTCGGGCGACTCAAACCCGGCCTTTCAACCGAGCAGGCGCGTTCGGATTTGCAGGCTGTCGCCGCTCGCATTCAGGAGCAATACCCGGGGACTGATCCCGGTCACGGCATCAGAGTTGTGCCGATGCGCGATGAGATCGTAGGCGATGTGCGGCCCGCGCTCTTTGTGCTGTTGTCTGCGGTTCTGTTCGTGTTGTTGATCGCCTGCGCCAACGTCGCAAATCTGCTGCTCGCGCGCGCCGCTTCAAGACAAAAGGAGATTGCCATTCGCACTGCGCTTGGCGCATCACGTTGGCGTGTTATGCGGCAACTGCTGACTGAAAGCATGCTGCTGGCACTCGTAGGCGGCGGCCTGGGTCTGCTGTTAGCTCTCTGGGGAGTTGACCTGCTCGTCGCCAACGTTCCCGATTACCTGCCGCGCGTTAAAGAGATAGGGATTGACCGGTATGTGCTCGGCTTCACTTTCGCGGTTTCATTCGTGACCGGTCTGGTTTTCGGATTTGCGCCAGCCTTTCAGGCATCCAATCCTGACCTTAACGAAACGCTCAAAGAAGGCAAGAGCACGGCAAGCCGCACTCGCCACTTGACGCGCAGCGTGATGGTTATCGCGGAAGTGGCTTTGTCTTTGGTGCTGTTGATCGGCGCGGGGCTGATGATTAAAAGCTTCCGGCAACTGACGAATGTCAATCCGGGTTTTCAGCCTGAGAACCTGTTGACGATGACCGTATCGCTGGCAGGCCCGCGTTACACAGATAACGAGCCGGTCATCTCTTTTTATCAGCAGATGAGAGAGCGGCTCGAAGCAATACCGGGCGTGCAATCGGCGAGCGCCACCAGCACCCTGCCGATAAGCGGGGGCGACAGCAACGGCGAACTGGCTATCGAAGGCAGACCGTTCGCCCCAGGAGAGGCTCCAGGAGCCAGTTTCAGGCGCGTGCTTCCGAATTACTTTCAAACCATGTCTATTCCCCTTCTCGAAGGACGCCCGTTCGATGAGCGGGACAGAGGCGGCCATTCGATGGTCATTATCGTCAATCAGGAGATGGCTCGCCGCTACTGGCCGAACGGAGATGCCCTCGGCAAGCGAATCAAGATAGGCCCGCCGGAGCGCGAACCCTGGCTCACCATCGTCGCAGTAGCAGGAGACGTTAAGAACACGGGGCTTGACGCCGAGCCGAAGCTTGCGACTTACGAGCCTCACGCGCAGCGACCACGAGGCACTATGGACATACTCATTCGCACGAGCGTTTCTCCGATGAGCCTCGCCGATGCCGTGCGAAGCGAGATTCGCGCAGCAGACAAAGACGCGCCTGTTTACAGCGTCGGCACAATGGAGAAGCGCATACAGGCTTCGGTTGCGCCTCGCCGATTCAACATGGCGCTGCTTACCATCTTTGCGCTTATGGCTTTGGTGCTGGCAGCAATCGGAGTTTACGGGGTGATGTCTTATACTGTCGCCGAGCGAACGCGCGAAATCGGCATTCGCATGGCTTTAGGCGCACAATCGTCAGACGTGCTCAAGATGGTAGTGAAACAAGGGCTGATGCTTGCGACGGCTGGCATAGTCTCAGGTCTGGTCGCATCGCTGTTTTTGACTCGTTTGATGACAAGCTTATTGTTCGGCGTGTCTGCTACAGACCCTGCAACCTTTGCGCTCATTTCAACACTACTTATAGGGATGGCTCTCCTTGCCTGCGCTGTGCCCGCGCATAGAGCTACAAAAATAGACCCGATGGTTGCGCTTCGCTATGAATAGGCAGTAGCCCGCGCGTCAGCAAGGGCGTGCGAGCTTGCCCTTGCTGACGCGCGGGCTATTGTCAAAATCTGAGGAGAATCTATGGGCACTTTATTTCAAGACCTGCGATACGCGATACGAATGCTTCTGAAGAAGCCCGCTTTCACTGTCGTCGCCGTTATGACTTTGGCTCTAGGCATCGGCGCGAATACTGCGATCTTCAGCGTAGTGAATGCAGTTCTGCTCCGTCCGCTCGCTTATAAGCAGCCCGGTCGCTTAGTTCAAATCTGGGAGACCAATCCGCTCAGAGGCTGGACGGTGAATGTGGTTGCGCCTGCCAATTATCTCGATTGGGAAAAACGAAATAATGTCTTCGAGGGGCTTGCGGCTTACAGATCGAGTTTCGCCAGTTTCTATTTATCGGCTGACGGTGAGCCGGAGCGAATCAAAGGGCTTGTATCAACAGGCGGCCTTTTTCAGGTGCTCGGAGTCGAAGCCATGCTCGGTCGAACCTTGCTGCCGGAAAACACCTGGCAGGGCAATGACCGCGTCGTCGTGTTGAGCTACGGATTGTGGAAACGGATGTTCGGCGCTGACCCTGAGATAATAGGTCAGACCGTCATGTTGAGCGGCATCCCGCGAACCATCATCGGCGTGATGCCCGAAGGGTTTTACTTTCCAACCAGAGAAACAGAGTTGTGGGTCACTTATGGATGGAATCCGAATCAGATCGCCACGGTTCGCAGACCTCACATGCTGCGAACGATTGCGCGATTGAAACCCGGCGTCACAGTAGAGCAGGCGCGAGCAGAAATGGATTCCATCATGTCTGCGCTCGAACAAGAGTACCCAGACACCAACACAAAAATGGGCGCGGGGCTTGGCCCGCTGCAAGACTTCATCGTAGAAGACACGCGCCCTGCCCTGCTCATCTTTCTGGCCGCAGTCGGATTTGTGCTTCTGATCGCCTGCGCGAACGTTGCCAACCTGTTGCTTGCTCGCGGCGCGGCACGATCAAAAGAGATAGCGATTCGCACTGCGCTCGGCGCACGACGCAGTCGTATCATCAGGCAGTTGCTCACAGAGAGTTTGCTGTTGTCGCTTGCAGGCAGCGGTCTGGGATTATTGCTGGCCGAATGGTCGAAAGACCTGCTTATTTTTTTAAGTCCCGGCAACATTCCCAGATTAGACGAGATCAATCTTGATGGCCGCGTGCTCTTCTTTACTCTCGCCGTAGCAGGTTTGACGGCGCTCTTATTCGGACTCGCTCCCGCATTGCAGATTTCAAAACCTGACCTGACGATTGCGCTCAAAGAGGGCGGCCAGAAAGTCGCGGGAAGTGTTCAGAGCCGCAGCGCCCGCAGTCTTCTTGTGATTTCGGAAGTCGCGCTCTCGATGATACTGGTCATAGGCGCAGGCTTGATGCTTAAAAGCTTCGTGCGACTTCAGCAGGTTGATCCCGGTTTCAAGTCTGAGAACGTTCTTACTTTTGATCTTGCTTTGCCCGACGCAAAGTACGGAACAGAACAACAGGCGAAGGTTTTCTACGGCGAAGCGTTAGGGCGGATTAAGGCGATTCCGGGCGTCGAGTCTGTCGGAGCGAGTTCCGCTCTTGCGCTGAGAGGAACAAACTGGACGGGCGATTTTTCAATCGAAGGTCGCGCGCCTGATGACTACGGCGTTGAAGTGCGCCACAAAGAAATCACGCCCGATTACTTCCGAGCGATGGGCATACCTTTAGAGCGCGGGCGGTATTTCACCGAAGCCGACACCGCCGAAAGCCCGCTGGTGGTAATAGTAAATTCGGCGCTCGCGCGTAGCCACTTCAAGAACGAAGACCCGATAGGCAAACGCATAAAGTTTGAGCGCGCAGAGATGGAATCGCCGTGGCATATGATTATCGGCGTGGTGGGTGATGAGAAGCAGATCGGGTTAGGCGTAGAGGTGCTGCCCGAAATTTACGAGCCGTTCGAGCAACACCCTCGGTGGCGCATGACGATAGCTGCGCGGACTGCGAATGATCCTACTTCGATCATTGGCGCAGTGCGCAGCGAGATCAAAGCGATTGACAAAGACCTGCCCGCTTTTAACTTCGTGACTCTGGACGAAGTGCTTCACACGTCGCTCGCGCGAGACCGTTTCAACATGACTTTGCTCGCGGTCTTTGCGGCAGTGGCGTTGATACTTTCGGCAGTAGGAATCTACGGCGTCATCTCTTATTCAGTCACGCAGCGCACACACGAGATTGGCATAAGAATGGCTCTGGGAGCCAGTTCCGGGGATGTTCTGAAGATGGTAGTCGGACAGGGGATGACGCTTGTATTGATTGGGGTGGCGCTCGGACTTTTGGGCGCTTTCGCGCTGACTCGTGTTATGTCGAGCTTGCTTTATGGTGTAAGTGCTACCGATACGACAACGTTTGTTGCCTTATCTCTGTTGCTTAGTGGAGTGGCCGCATTAGCCTGCTACATCCCTGCGCGCCGCGCCATGAAAGTAGACCCGATGGTCGCGCTACGCTACGAATGAGTATGCAGTAGCCCGACCGTGAGGGAGGGCGTGTGTCTGCGCCCTCCCTCACGGTCGGGCTACTGTCACAAGCATAGGAGGACTTATGGACACTTTATTCCAAGACATTCGCTACGGGTTTCGGATGTTGCTCAAAAGCCCTGCCTTCACACTGGTGGCTGTCGCGGCTCTGGCCTTAGGCATAGGCGCGAACACGGCCATCTTCAGCGTAGTCAATAGCGTGCTGCTTCGCCCGCTGCCGTACAAAGATGTAGACCGAATACTAACGGTCTGGGAGAGCGACACGAAGACAGGTAAAAAAGAAGACGGCGCGTCTCCGGCCAACTTCCTCGACTGGCGCGACCAGAATCAAGTCTTCGATCAACTGGCTACAGCCGAGCCATACGGTCATACGCTGACGGGAAGCACGGAGCCTGAGCGTTTCAGGTCGTGGCTTGTGTCGGAAGGCTTCTTCGACATACTGAAGGTGGCTCCGCTCTATGGCCGCACGTTTCTGCCCGAAGAAAATCAGGCGGGCAATAATCGAGTCATCATCATGGGCGAAGCACTGTGGCGGCAGCGATTCGGCGCTGATCCGAATATCGTCGGCCAATCGCTTCTGCTCAACGGCCAGCCTCACACGGTCGTAGGAATAATGCCTGCCTCAGTCGAGATTCCTTCCGGCAGAGTGATGTGGTCGCCGATGGTTTTTCGAGACAGTTACAAACAAGATCGCGGCTCGGCGTACTTCAAAGTGATCGGGCGGCTGAAAGATGGCGTCACTCGTCGAGCAGGCGCAGCAAGAGATGATGGCGATTCAATCCCGGCTCGCTGAACAGTACCCGCAGGACAACAAAGAAAGAGGCGTTGTAGTCGTGCCGCTCTCTGAACAGATGCGAGCGCAGGCGCGGCCCGCTTTGCTCTTGCTGTTGGGCGCGGCAGGTTTCGTATTGTTGATCGCCTGCGCCAACGTCGCAAACCTCTTGCTGGCAAGAGGGGCCGAGCGGCAGAAAGAGTTTGCCATACGCGCAGCGCTCGGCGCGGTTCGCACTCGACTCATTCGACAGTTGATTACTGAAAGCGTCGCGCTCGCGCTGATGGGAGGCGTGAGCGGAGCGTTGCTGGCTCGATGGGGAGTTGATCTGGTTATGGCTTTCAGCCCCGGCAATCTTCCGCGTGGCGCGCAGATTGGTTTTGATGGGCGCGTTCTCTTTTTTGCGGTCGCGATGTCAGCGTTGACGGCTCTCATATTCGGACTTGCTCCTGCTATTCAATTCTCGAAACCAGACCTTCAGCAAGCCCTTAAAGAAGGAGGTCGCGCCAGTGCTGACAGTTCCGCTCGTCACCGATTGCGAAACGCGCTCGTAGTTTCAGAAATCGCTCTTGCGTTGACGCTGCTGGTCGGCGCTGGTTTGCTCGTTCGCAGCTTCGCGCGATTGTTGCAGGTTGATCCGGGCTTTGCGGCAGACAAAGCTATTTCACTCGAAGTTCACGTGTGGGGGCCAGCCCGAACGCCTCAGCAAAGAGCCGCGTTCTTTGAGCAGACCATTGATCGCATCTCTGCGCTGCCCGGCGTACAAGCGGCAGGCGCAGTGTCGGCTCTCCCGTTTCATGACAACAGCATTGACATAACCGGACCCTTTACAATCGAAGATCAGCCTCAGCCGCTGCCGGGAAATGAGCCGGCTGCTTATCTCACGTACTGCAACGGCTGATTACTTCACGGCGATGAGCATTCCTCTGCAGGCGCGGTCGCCTCTTCACGCGTTTCGACAGAGAGGGCGCGCCCCCGGTCGTGCTTATCGGCGAAACATTGGCTCGACGCTACTGGCCGAACGAAGACCCGGTCGGAAAAAAGATCAAGTTTGGATTCTACGGCGAGCCATACGATTCGCGAGATCATAGGCATTGTCGGCGACGCTCGCCACGAAGGATTAGACAGCGACCCGCGCGCAGAAATTTTTGTTCCTCATTTGCAGGAGCCTTATGGCTCGATGACCTACATCGTCCGCACGAGCAGCGACCCTGCGTGTTGCTGCAAGCGGTGAAGAGCGAAATCTGGGCAGTGAACAAAAATTTGCCGTTCTCTTCCGTAGCGACGATTGATGATTTGGTTTCAAGATCGCTCGGCGAGAGGCGATTCAATCTGCTGTTGCTCGGCTCGTTCGCCGCAATAGCTTTGACGCTGGCAAGCGTAGGCATTTACGGATTGATAAGTTTTTCGACCAGTCGCAGAACGCACGAGATAGGAGTGCGCATGGCGCTAGGCGCGCAAACCGACGACATACTCAAGATGGTTTTGAAAGAAGGCATGACGCTGGCCGTCACAGGAGTAGGACTTGGGCTTGCCGCATCAATTGCGCTGACCCGGTTGCTGTCCAGCTTTTTGTTTGGCGTGTCTGCTACAGACCCGATAACCTACGCAGGAGTATCGCTGGTGCTTGCCGCAGTCGCGCTTCTGGCCTGTTACATACCGGCGCGTCGAGCAATGAAAGTAGACCCGATGGTCGCGCTTCGTTACGAATAAATCTGGGAGCGCAGGCGTCTCGCCTGCTGGACTTGGAAAGAACAGATTTGGAATCTGCGTGTAGAATTCATTCTTAACATTTCAAGCCATGCAGGCGAGACGCCTGCGCTACGAGTTTAGGAGAAGTTATGGAAAATCTTATTTCAAGACATTCGCTACGGGATTCGGATGTTGGCAAGAAAACCCGCCTTCACTGTTGTCGCTGTGCTGACGCTGGCGCTCGGCATCGGCGCTAACACTGCCATCTTCACAGTTGTTGACGCTACATTGATCCGCTCGTTGCCGTACAAAAATTCTGAAAAGCTGGTTCAGCTATGGGAGACTCGGCAGGCAGGAGCGGTAACACAGTTAGATGCTTCATATCCTGACTATCTCGACTGGGGCGGGCAGTCGGATGCCTTCGAAGAAATATGCGGCTACACAGGATGGGGCGGCTCGTTCACGCTGACAGGGCACGATACGCCTGAGCGGATTGAAGGCGCGCGCGTCACTACCAGTTTCTTTTCAGTGCTTGGCGTCGAACCGATTCTGGGCCGGTCGTTTCTGCCTGATGAAGACCTGCCCGGTACAGAGCAGACGGTCATTCATGAGTTATGCATTGTGGCAGCGGAAGTTCGGCGCAGACCCGAACATCATCGGGCAAAGACTCATCCTCGACGGAGAAGGATACACGGTGCTCGCGGTTCTACCTCGAAGCTTTCAATTCGCTCCGATGGGGCAGGCTGAACTCTGGGTTCCGTTGCGCCCGTACTTATTTCCAGTGAACAAGCGATATATGCACTGGCTGGATGTAATCGTGCGACTCAAGCCGGATGTAAGCTATCGAGCAAGCTCAGGCGCAGATGGACACCATTGCCGCACGCATTGAAAAAGAATCCCCCGACTCGCATACAGGCGCAGGCATCAAAATCGTTCCTTTGCACGATCAAGTAGTCGGCTCTGTTCGTCCCTGCGCTGATCATTTTATTGTGCGCGGTGGGTTAGTGTTGCTGATTGCCTGCGCCAACGTAGCTAATCTTTTACTTGTTCGCGCTTCAGCGCGGCGCAAAGAGATCGGAATACGTCTGGCGCTCGGCGCTACTCGTTGGCGGCTTGTGCGACAACTCTTGAGCGAGAGCTTGCTGTTATCACTGGCAGGCGCAAGCGTCGGATTGCTGCTCGCCGAATGGGGCATCGAATTTTTGATCGCAGTCATTCCGGCCTCGCAACTCAGTTCAATGCCTTACCTCGAAGGGCTGGCAATCAATGCGCGAGTCTTCTGTTATGCGGGCGTGTTATCGCTTGTTACGGGAATACTCTTTGGGCTTGCGCCTGCGTTGCAATCATCGAAGCTGGATTTGCAGGCGGCAATCAAAAATGGCGGCAGAAGTTCAGCGGGCGCAGACCGTAATCGAATTCGCAGGCTGCTCGTAGTATCAGAAATCGCGCTGGCGATGGTGCTGCTTGCGGGCGCGGGATTGATGATTAAGAGCACGCTTCGATTGCTGGAAGTCAAACTCGGCTTCAACCCCGAAAATCTGATGACCATGCAACTGGAACTGCCCAGAGCAAAGTATTCGGAAGACGATCAGGCGCGGGCGTTTAATCAGCAACTGCTTGAACGCCTCGAAGCGCTGCCCGGCATAGCAGGTGTCGCCACAATCAACTCGATTCTGATGCAACGAGGCCCGGGCGGCAGGCTGCTCGTCGAAGGCCAGCCATCACCTCCTCCGGGCCAGGAACCCGGTGCCAGCATGCGCGTCGTGAGTTCCAATTATTTTCGCACGATGTCCGTTTCGCTCATTCAGGGGCGTTACTTCACAGACCGCGATAATGCATCTTCGCCGGATGTTTTAATCATCAACAACGCGCTCCGAAACCGCCTGTTCGGAAATCAAGACGCCATTGGGCGGCGCATCAGCTTTGGGGGCGGCGAACCGAAGGCGTTTGAAATTGTCGGAGTAGTGGATGACGAAAGAATCATCGCGCTGGATGAAGAGCCAGCCGTCTATAACCTATCGCCCATTCCTGCAAGAACCCTGGAACAAATTGAGTCTTGTAGTGCGAACCAAGAGTGATCCCGAAAGCATCACGAGTGCGGTGCGCAGCGAAGTGCAAGCGATTGATCCCGACCTTGCGCTCTATTCAGTTGCGAAGATGGAAGCAGTTTATCACTGATACGCCTCAGGCGTTCCTGCGCCGTTATCCGGCGCTGTTGATGGGCGTGTTTGCGGCTGTCGCGCTCATACTGGCATCTGTAGGAATTTACGGGATCATATCTTATTCGGTGAGTCAGCGAACGTCAGAGATCGGCATAAGAATGGCGCTCGGCGCAGCAGCGCCGTGACATCTTCAAGCTGATTGTCGGCGAAGGGCTGATATTGATATTGCTCGGCTCTCGGATCGGGCTTGCCGCAGCAATAGGCTTAACTCGATTCCTTTCAAGTTTGCTTTTCGGCGTGTCTGCTACTGATCCGCTGACGTTCATTTGATTTCGCTGATACTCGTAGGAGTGGCTCTGGGAGCCTGTTTCGTGCCTGCTCGTCGCGCCACGAAAGTAGACCCGATGGTCGCGCTTCGTTACGAATGATTTTGCAGTAGCCCGACCGTCAGGGAGGGCGTGTGTCTGCGCCCTCCCTGACGGTCGGGCTACTGCAACAAGCATAGGAGGATGTCATGGAAACGTTATTTCAAGACATTCGCTATGGGTTTCGGATGCTGCTCAAGAGTTCCGGCTTTACAGCAGTGGCAGTGATCGCGCTCGCTTTAGGCATCGGCGCGAACACTGCGATCTTCAGCGTGGTCAACGCAGTGCTGTTGCGCCCGCTCCCGTTCAACCAACCTGACCGGCTCGTAAAAGTGTGGCCGCAAAAACCTGAAACCTCCGTGTCGAAAGCCGAGTTCGTCGAGATCAGAGACAATAATCAATCATTCGATGACCTGGCTTTATACAGCGGCTGGTCATTTACTTTGACGGGCGGAGACGAACCTGCGAAAGTGTCAGGCGCTCGCACGACTGCCGAATTCTTTTCGCTGCTCTCCGTCAACGCCGCGCTCGGTCGAACATTTCTTCCCGACGAAGATCAGCCTGACCGCAGTCACGTAGCCATCTTGAGCTACGGCACATGGGAACGGCGTTTCGGGTCGGATCAAAATATCATAGGGCAATCAATCACGATTGACGGCGAGGCTCACACAATTGTCGGCGTGCTCAATCCCGACTTCCAATTTCCCGACAATCAATTTCCAAAATTCGGTTTTGAACTGGTCGTGCCTGCTCCGCTCGACCCAAGTGACAGTAACGATTTTACTGCGGGATACCTGAACGTCATGGGCCGATTGAAGCAGGGAGTCAATGCCCGGCAAGCTCAAGCCGAAGTTGTTCAAATCGCCCGCAACGCTCGCATAAAGTTTCCGCGCTCGCCGGACAGCTACGGGTTGAATGCTGCGGTGACGCTGTTGCAGACAGAGATGGTCGGCGATACTCGACCGACGCTTCTAATACTGCTCGGCGCAGTCGGGCTTGTACTGCTCATCGCTTGCGCGAATGTGGCAAACCTCCAGCTTGCTCGCACGACCGCGCGAAAGCGAGAGATAGCCATTCGCTCGGCTCTGGGCGCAGGTCGAGTCCGCGTGATTCGCCAGCTTCTTACTGAAAGCGTGATGCTCGCGCTCATTGGCGGAGCAATGGGCATGATGCTCGCCCTTTGGGGCATCGAGCTTCTTGTTTCTCTGCTTCCTAAAGAATTACCTCGGCTGAATAATATTGGAATAGACCTTCAAGTGCTCGGCTTCTCGTTCGGGCTGTCTCTCGTGACCGGAGTGCTGTTTGGACTCGCACCCGCGCTTCAAACTTCTAAACCCGATCTTCAAGAAGCTCTCAAAGAAGGCGGCAGAACATCATCAACAAGCGCGGGAGGGCGATTGCGCAATTTGCTGGTAGTGGCAGAAGTAGCTCTGTCGTTGATGCTGGTAGTCGGCGCAGGGCTGCTCATCAAGAGCTTCTGGCGACTTCAACAGGTTGATCCGGGGTTTGAAGCAAACAAGGTGCTCTCGCTTCAAATCGCGCCGCCCGCCGTTGCGTATTCCGAAGGCCCGCGCAAACGCGCTTTCTATAATCAGATCATCGAGCGAATCGAGACGCTGCCCGGTGTGAAAGCTGTAGGCGGAATTCATTTGCTGCCGATGGGAGGAAGCAACTGGAACCCCGCGCTCAGAGTCGAAGACCGTCCGATGCCTGATGGCGCGGCGCTCCCTTCGGTTGATTGGCGATTAATCACGCATGACTATTTTCAAGCGATGGGCATTCGCCTCATAAGAGGTCGCTTCTTCACACAAGACGACAACGAGAAAGCTCCGCTGGTTGCGATCATCAACGAAACTCTCGCGCGGCGTTACTGGCCGGATGAAGACCCAATCGGCAAACGAATAAGAAGCGGATTCGAAGGCAAAGATTGGGTGCCGATAGTCGGAGTGGTCGGCGATGTCAAAGAGCAAGCTCTTGATACTCCGACGCATCTGGAGATATATCGCCCGTATGTGCAGGCCACTTTGGCCTCTTCTCTGGTTTTGATGGTTCGTACAGACTCTGATCCGACGGGGCTTGCCGCTGCGATTCGCAGCGAAGTGTGGGCTGTGGATAAAGATGTGCCCGTAGCCAACATTCAGCCGCTCACTCAAGTGATCTCGGAATCCATCTCGGCGCGTCGTTCCACAGTGCTGTTGCTTGCCGTCTTCGCAGGAGTCGCGCTGCTGCTCGGCGCGGTCGGCATCTATGGAGTAGTGGCATATTCCGTCAGCCGACGCACGCACGAGATTGGCGTGAGAATGGCTCTGGGAGCCAATTCCAGGGATGTGTTGAGACTCGTCGTCGGGCAAGGGATGAAACTGATTTTGATGGGCGTGGCGCTCGGATTGGGTGGAGCATATCTGGCGACGCGAGCGCTTGAGAGCCTGCTGTTCGGCGTGTCTGCGACCGACCCCGCGACATTCGCCATCACCTCGCTGCTGCTTGCGGGAGTGGCTCTTGTAGCCTGCGCTGTGCCCGCGCGTCGCGCTACGAAGGTAGACCCGATGGTCGCGCTCCGTTATGAATAGTCAGTTGCTCATGACAGTAGCCTGACCGTGAGGGAGGGCGAACATGCTCGCCATTGCTTACGCGCGGGCTACTGTCATGAGCTATTCAATTCTGAGAAACGGCTTCCCAGAAACGAACATCCGGGCGTCGCCTGCGCGCAGGCGCGACAATCTTAAAGTTAGCGATATAACCATTTAGACTGAAATAGCGAGCATTGGCACCAAACTTCCTTCGTATCGGCCAAAGTTTTATTTTACCCATCGCTCGAAGGACGAGGTGATTGATGGAAGCTATCATTCAAGATGTTCGCTACGGATTCAGGATGCTGCTGAAAAATCGCAGCTTCACCCTAATCGCAATCTTCGCGCTCGCTTTAGGCATAGGCGCAAACACAGCAATATTCAGCGTCGTAAATGCTGTGCTGCTCAGGCCCCTGCCCTATTACGACCCCGCGCGCATCATGACAGTGCTGCATAAAGAGTTGGGGCCAGTCGCGCCCGCCAACTTCTTTGATTTCCGAGAGCAGCAATCGGTTTTCGAGTCTATTGCCGCCGCGCAGTACTGGACGGCTAACCTTACGGGCCGCGACAGGCCCGAACAGATAAACGGCGTGCAACTGACCGCCGATATGTTTCACCTGCTCGGCGTAACCCCCATGCTTGGCCGCACGTTCAGCGACGGAGAAGATCAACCCGGCAACGAGCGCGTGATCGTCCTCAGCCATCGCCTCTGGCAACGCAGGTTCGGCGGCGATTCAGGTCTAATTAACCAGCAGATCACGCTCGATGGTCAGAGCTACACCATCATCGGTGTGATGCCGAAGGAGTTTCAGTTCGCGCCGTTCTGGGCGACGCGCGCAGAGATGTGGTCGCCGTTGAATCTCGCGCCCAGAACGGGCGACCGAGGCGGGCAATCGTTGCGCATCTTTGCGCGACTGAAAGAGGGCGTGACGCGCGAGCAAGCTCAGGCAGAGATGGAAGCGATCGGTCAAAGACTCGAACAACGGTATCCCGACAGCAACGCGGGGCTAAAGGTCTTTGTTGACCCGCTGCACGAAGTAGTAGTTGGAAAAACGCGGCCCGCTCTGCTCATCCTTCTCGGAGCCGTCTGCTTTGTGCTGTTGATCGCCTGCGCCAACGTAGCCAATCTGATGATGGCAAGAGCCACAGCGCGGCAAAAAGAGATCGCCGTGAAAACGGCTCTGGGAGCCAGTCGTAGCCGCATCGTTCGCCAGTTGCTGACGGAAAGCGTGATGCTTGCAACAGCAGGCGGAGTAGCCGGACTGTTTCTGGCTTCATGGGGAATCAGCGGGCTGCTTGCGCTGAGTCCCGCGAACCTGCCGCGAGCGCAAACCATCAGCCTTGACGGTTATGTTCTCTGCTTCACGCTTGCGATCTCGGTACTGACCGGACTCGTGTTTGGGCTTGTTCCCGCGCTACAGGCTTCAAAGCTCAACCTGAATGAGTCGCTCAAAGAAGGGGGACGAAGCTCGACCGAAGGCAGACGCCGCAATCGCGTTCGTCGTCTGCTCGTGGTTTCAGAGATTGCGTTAGCTCTGGTGTTGCTCGTGGGCGGAGGGCTAATGATACGAAGTTTCCTTCGGCTTCAATCGGTTGATTCGGGATTCAATCCTCGCAACGTGCTGACGATGATCGTATCGCTTGCAGGCTCTGAGCATTCCACAGGCCCAAAACGAGCGGCGTTCTTCAATCAATTGATTGAGCGCGTCGAGAGCTTGCCGGGAGTTGAGTCCGCAAGCGCGATCAATCATCTTCCGCTCGCGGGTGACCTCTGGGGCCTGGGCTTCAGAATCGAGGGCCGCCCCGCCCCGCTTCCGGGAGAGGGTCCGGTCGGCGTGTATCGCATCGTTCGGCCCAATTATTTTAAAACGATGGGAGCGACGCTCGTCGCAGGGCGCGATTTCACTGAGCGCGACAACGAAACAGCAGACGGCACAGTAATCATCAACGAAGCGATGGCACGCCGCTACTGGCCCGATGAAGACCCCATCGGCAAACGCATCGATTTAAGCGGTGAAGAATCTCGCCCGCGCGAGATAGTCGCAATCATAAAAGATGTGAAGCAAGGCGATTGGGCAGCTAAACCGCGCCCGGAGATGTACCTGCCTCATCTTCAGACCACAAGCCCTCGTTACTTGACGCTGGTTGTTCGCACCGGTTCCGAGCCGCTGAAGCTAGCGACAGCGGTGCAGAGCGAAGTCTGGGCGATTGATAAAAACTTGCCCGTCTCTGAAATCATGAGCTTTGAACAAGCGATCTCTGCTTCCATCGCGCAGCAACGATTCAATATGCTGCTGCTCGGCATATTCGCCGCAGTTGCTTTGCTTCTCGCGGTAGTTGGAATCTACGGCGTGATGAGCTATTCGGTCACACAGCGCACTCACGAAATCGGCATTCGCATGGCTTTGGGGGCGCGCGCTTCGGATGTGCTCAAGATGATAGTAGGCCAGGGCATGACGCTTGTTGCAATCGGCATCGGCGTAGGATTGGTGGGCGCATTCCTGCTCACGCGATTGATGGAAAGCCTGCTGTTCGGCGTAAGCGTGACCGACCCATTGACGTTCATCGCAATTTCAACAATTCTGGCAGGAGTGGCTCTGGGAGCCTGTTTCGTGCCTGCTCGTCGTGCGACAAAGGTAGACCCGATGATCGCGCTTCGATATGAATAGGCAGTAGCCCGCGCGTAAGCAAGGGCGAGAGCGTGCGCCCTTGCTTACGCGCGGGCTACTGTAACAAGCCGAGGAGGATTCATGGAAACGTTATTTCAAGACCTGCGTTATGCGATTCGCATGCTGCGCAGGAGTCCCGGCTTCACGCTGGTGGCCGTAATCACGCTCGCATTAGGCATCGGAGCAAACACGACTATATTCAGCGCGATGAACGCCGTTGTCTTTCAGCCCTTCTCTTTTCAAAATCAGGATCGCCTTGTCATGCTCTGGGAACGCCAATTCGAAATGGGCTATTCGCGCGGTTCGGTCGCTCCCGGCAACTTCAACGACTGGCGCGAGCAAGGTCAAACTCTTGATCAAATCATCGCCATAACCCAGAGCTATTTCGATATTACAGAGGGAGACCAGCCCGAACGTTACGCCGGGTACAAAGTCTCCGCAACTTTTTTCGACGCGTTCGGAGTTAAGCCCATGATGGGCCGCACATTCACGCCCGAAGAAGACCAGCCCGGACACGATCAGGTTGTCGTGCTCAAACATAGCCTGTGGCAAAATCGCTTCGGCGCTGACCCTGACATCGTAGGCAAAACAATCTCGATCAACAGCACCAGCTTCACCTGCATAGGCGTAATGGGGCCGGATTTCAACTTCCCTTTCAACGGCGGCGAGATGTGGTCGCCTCTGATCTTCGAGGCCAAAGACCTGACAAACCGCAAAAATCATTACCTGCAAGTCCTCGGTTTGCTCAAACCCGGCGTGACAATCGAGCAGGCCAACGAAGACATCAACCAGATTGCCCATCGCGCCGCCCTGGCCTATCCCGACTCGAACAGCGGCAAGAGCGTAAACATTGTCTCGATGACTAAGGACGCCGTTAGAGGCGCAAGCATGTATTCGCCCGTGATGCTGTCGGCTGTCGGTTTTGTGCTGTTGATCGCCTGCGCCAACGTTGCAAACCTGTTACTGGTGCGGGCTGCGACTCGACAAAAAGAGATCGCGATCCGCCTTGCAATGGGCGCGGGCCGATGGCGATTGATTCGCCAGTTGCTCACAGAAAGTTTGCTGTTGTCTCTCGTCGGCGGCGCGGTTGGGCTGCTGCTGTCGGTGTGGGGAGTTGACGTTATCGCCAAGGGCATACCGGATGATTTCTCGAAGTTCATACCGGGCTGGCAACACGTAGGCATTGATAAGACGGCCTTCGTCTTCACATTCATCGTGTCTGTGCTGACCGGGCTCATCTTCGGATTTGCGCCCGCCGTGCAGGCGACAAAGATGAATTTCAACGAAGCATTGAAAGAAGGCGGCAAGGGGTCAGCAGGCAAGGGGTCGCCTAATCGCGCGCGCAGCATTCTTGTTGTTGCTGAAATAGCATTGTCGCTCGTTCTTTTGATCGGCGCAGGGTTGATGATCCGAAGCTTTGTTCAGTTGATGCGCTCGGATTTGGGAATCAACCCGACCGGCGTTCTCACAATGCAAATCTCGCTTTCAAATGAAAAGTATTCGCCCTTTGAACAGCGGTTCAATTTTTATCAACAACTGCTTGAGCGCGTTTCCGCTCTGCCCGGAGTTTTGAAAGCGGGCGCGACTAGCAATCTGCCGCTCGGTGGAAATAACTACAGCACTTTTCTTATAAGCGCAGGCCAGACAATCTTTCCTCTGAGCAAAAAACCCGATGTCAATTATCGCTCTGTCTCGCTGGACTATTTCGCGGCAATAGGCACGCCGATAAGCAAAGGCCGCAATTTCAACGAAGCAGACCGCGCAGGCTCACCGCGCGTTGCGCTTGTCAACGAGGCTTTCGCAAATCGATTCTTTGCAGATCAAGAGCCGGTCGGCCAGCAATTCAAGATAGATGATAAAAATCCCCTTGAAATCATCGGCGTGGTGGCAAACGTAATGAACAACGATCTCGACAACATAACCGAGCCGGATATGTATTTGCCATTTGCGCAGGATTCCTGGCGATCAATGTCTTTAGTCATACGCACCAGCGCGGACCCGAATCAGATTGCTTCAGCCGTGCGAACCGAAGCGGGCGTCCTTGACAAAACGCTGCCTGTTTTCAACATCAAGGCGATGCAGCAGGTCATCGGCGAGCGACTGTCGCCCAAGCGACTGGCGACAGTTATGATCGGCTTTTTCGGGCTTCTGGCATTGGTGCTTGCGTCCGTTGGCATTTACGCGGTGATGTCTTATGCCGTGACGCAGCGCACACACGAAATCGGCATTCGCATGGCTCTGGGCGCGCGTCCGCAAGACATATTCAAGCTTGTCGTAGGACAGGGAATTATGCTGACAACGATTGGCTTGCTGATAGGGCTTGCCGGGGCATTCGCCATGACTCGCGCAATGTCCCGGATACTATACGGAGTCACGGCCACAGACCCGATAACGTTTATAGGGATTTCGCTGCTGCTGACAAGCATAGCCTTACTGGCTTGTTACATTCCCGCGCGCCGTGCCACAAAAGTAGATCCGATGGTCGCGCTTCGTTACGAATAGTCGGTAGCCCGCGCGTGAGCAAGGGCGAGTTCCTGCGCCCTCCCTGACGGTCGGGCTACTGTCACAAGCAGAGGAGGATTCATGGACACTCTATTTCAAGACATTCGATATGCCGTTCGCACGATGCTGAAGAGTCCGGGATTTACTGCCGTGGCGATTTTATCGCTCGCTCTGGGCATTGGCGCAAACACTTCGATTTTCTCTGTGATCAATGCCGTGCTGCTCAGGTCATTGCCTTACAAGAATCCCGACCAGCTTGCGATGGTATTCATCGAAAGAGAGCAACCGGGCAAAGACAAAGAGGCTTCAGACGTGTGGTCTTATCCGAAATTTGAAGCCCTGCGCGATTCAAGTCAGGCATTCGAGCAAATCGCTGTTGTAAGCGAGCAGAATTTCCCTCTGACAGACACGGACAGCCCCGAACGCTTGAGCGCAGAGATGGTATCGGCGAGCTATTTTCCGATGCTCGGAGTTGAAGCCGTTCAAGGTCGCACGTTCGTTCCCGAAGAAGACAAAACGCCCGGCGCTAACCCGGTCGCGCTTTTGAGTTATAAACTCTGGCAAAGGCGATACGGAGCCGACCCGAACGTCATCGGGAAAACGATCAGCTTGAACAAAGTGGCGCTTGAAATCGTGGGCGTATTGCCCGAACGCTTCAAAGGCCAGAAAGGCACAACCGAAGTATGGGTTCCCGTGATGATGGCTCCGCAGCTCACTTTTCCGCGCCGCCTTCAAACTCGGTTCGCTCATTGGACGCAAGTCATCGCGCGGATAAAGCCCGGCGTCACTCTCGCGCAGGCGCAAGGCGAGATGGAAACTGTGGCGGCGAAGATCAGGGAAGCCATACCCGTTCCGCCTGATATGGCAGCAGGCATGCCGCCGAATCAATCAAGCTCATCGCGTTGAAAGAAGCGAAACTAGACCCTGCGATTCGCGAATCGTTTCTGATTCTCTTCGTCGCCGTAGGCCTTGTGCTGTTGATCGCGTGCGTCAATATTGCAAACCTGTTGCTTGCAAAAAGCGTGTCGCGCCGAAAGGAGATCGCCATAAGACTGGCTCTGGGAGCCACTCGTGGGCGGCTCGTTCGCCAGTTGCTGACGGAAAGCATCTTCCTCGCGGTGTTCGGAGGAATAGTCGGATTGCTGATCGCGCTGTGGGGCATCGAGTTTTTGACCGCCTTCAAACCCGTAGCTGATGATCACAACACAAGCTATATTCAAATGCTCGATTTCAGCAAAGCGACGATTGATTCTCAGGTGCTCGCATTCACGCTATTGCTTTCAATCGTAACAGGAATGTTGTTTGGATTGCTGCCCGCGATTCAAGCTTCGCGGCCAGATGTCAACGACGCGTTGAAAGAAGGCATAGGCGCTCAAAGCAAGAAACATCCTCGACTCGGCTACTTCAGCCCGCGCAACGTTCTGGTCGTCACAGAGATTGCGCTGGCGCTCGTATTGCTGATCGGTTCCGGGCTGATGATCAAAAGCTTCGCGCGATTGCAGGCCATTCGCACAGGGTTCGACCCCGGTAATGTGATGACCATGCGCGTCGAGCTTCCAAAGTACAAACAAGCAGCCGAAGTCGCTTTCGACGAACAGCTTCTGGCTCGCATCGCGAGCTTGCCGGGAGTTGAAGCGGCGACCGTAGCTTCGTCCACGCCGCTGTCAAATAATTCAGCCGGGACGATAATGAAGATCAAGGGGCGCAATGAAGGCGAGATGAACACCACAGGCATTCACAGCATCGGGCCTGATTATTTCAAAACGCTGCGCATTCCTTTAATCAGAGGTCGCGCTTTTACAGAAACAGATCGCGACGGGGCACAGCGTGTTGCGATCATCAACGAAACGGCTGCGCGGAAGTTCTGGCCGGACGAAGACCCAATCGGCAAACAACTCTGGGTCGGAGTCGGATGGGAAGAGGGTGAGTTCGGCGAGGTGGTTGGCGTGGCTTCTGATGTGAAGTACGGCAAGATTGAAGAGATGTTCGAGCCTCAAATCTACCTGCCTTATCTTCAGCCAACTGAGCCTGCATCGTTCGTCATTGTACGCACGACGAACGAGCCTGAGCAGATAGTTCCGGCCTTGCGCCAGGAGATCATCGCGCTCGACAAAAACGCTCCCGTTTACGACGTGATGACGATGCAGCAGCGCGGCAGTGAAGCCACTTCGCGGACGCGGTTCAGCGCCCTGTTATTAGGCATATTCGCAACGCTCGCGCTGATTCTTTCGGCAGTAGGAATCTATGGCGTGATGTCTTACGCGGTATCGGGGCGCACCAGGGAGATCGGCATAAGAATGGCTCTGGGAGCCAATCGCAGGAACGTCTTGGGTCTGGTGATACGCGACGCAATGGGGCTTACGATCATCGGGCTTGTGCTCGGACTCGCAGGAGCCTTTGCCGCGACGCGAGTGCTGGCGAGCCAGCTTTACGGGGTGGAAACGACCGATGCGACAACGTTCGCAGTTGTCTCTTTGTTGTTAGCAACGGTGGCGCTTGCGGCAAGTTACATCCCTGCGCGGCGGGCTACTAAAGTAGACCCCGGCATCGCGCTTCGTTACGAATAATCAGTAGCCCGCGCGTAAGCAAGGGCGAAAGTCCGCGCCCTTGCTTACGCGCGGGCTACTGTCACAAGCGGAGGATATTATGGAAACTTTATTTCAAGACATTCGCTACGGCGTTCGCACTCTGCTCAAAAATCCCGGGTTCACTACAATCGCGGTGATTGCGCTCGCGCTAGGTATAGGAGCCAACAGCGCCATTTTCAGCGTAGTCAATGCCGTGCTGCTGCGCCCGCTGCCATTCGATCAACCCGAACAACTCGTTCTGGTGTGGGAGAAGCGACCGGCCCTGGGTCGCGTTCGCAATCCCGCGTCGCATCCGGATTTTGTAGATTGGAAGGCGCAAAATCAGGTCTTCGAAGACATGGCCGCCTACGTCGGCAGAGGGTTCAACCTCACAGGCACAGATGAAGCAGAGCGCATTGATGGAACCGCCATCTCTCCGAGCATGTTCCGGATTTTGCGCACGCAACCGCGCATTGGCCGCGCCTTTCAAGATGATGAAGACAAGCCCGGTCAGAACTCTGTAGTCATATTGAGCAATGGAGTATGGCAACGCCGCTTCGGCGCAGACCCTGACATCGCGGGCAAGACAATCAAGCTGAATGATCAAAGTTACACAGTGATCGGCGTCATGCCTGCTGACTTCATCTTTCCCAATCGCAGCACAGAAGTGTGGGTTCCTCTCACGCCTTCTCAAGAAGACCTGAACAATCGCGGCAGTCATGGCTTCAACGTAGTTGCTCGGCTCAAACAAGGCGTCACGATTGAACAGGCGCAAGAGAACATGAATACGATTGCCAGCAGTCTAGAGCAGCAATATCAGGTCAACACAGGGCATGGCGTTAACGTCTTCTCGCTTCATGAAGAGGTCGTAGCAAACGCGCGGCCTGCGCTGTTCGTTTTGCTCGGCGCAGTCGCTCTTGTGCTTTTGATTGCGTGCGCTAACATTGCCAACCTGCTGCTTGCAAGAGGGTCAACCAGACAAAAAGAGATCGCCATCCGAACTGCGCTCGGCGCGCGACGAGGGCGCATCGTTCGTCAGTTACTGACGGAAAGCGTGTTGCTCTCTTTGGCAGGCGGCCTCATAGGTACGCTTTTAGCCATGCAAGGGCTTAGTTTGCTGCTGGCCATAAGCGCTGACAGCATTCCTCGCGTGAAAGAGATCAAGCTTGATACTACGGTTCTCGCCTTTACGCTTGTTGTGTCTTTTGTGACCGGGCTGATATTCGGCATCGTTCCGGCGCTTCAAACATCGAAGCCCAACCTCAATGAATCGCTCAAGGAAGGCGGGCGCAACGCGAGCGCCAGTTTCTCTCGCAATCGCGTTCGCAGCCTTTTCGTCATTGCCGAAGTCGCTATATGTCTTGTGCTGCTGATTTCAGCCGGGCTGATGATCAAAAGCTTCGCGCGATTGACCAGCATTGGCACAGGGTTCAACTCTGAAAATGTGCTTGTGGTCAACGTCGCGCTTGCCAGTTCTAAATATAAGGAAGACCAACAAGTCACAGCCTTCTACCAGCAGACATTGGAGCGCATATCGGCGCTGCCCGGAGTGAAATCATCTGCGACAGTCGCGGCATTGCCTCTGTTCGGAGGATTCGGCTCGCGCTATTTCGGAATCGAAGGACGCCCGCCGCAGCCTCCCGGACAAGGGTACAATGCCAACGTCAATGTGAGCAGCCCCGGCTACTTTCAAACGATGAACATCCCATTAATCGCGGGGCGCGATTTCGACGAGCGTGATGTGATGAAAGCGCCCGAAGTGACTATCATCAATCAGGAGATGGCGCGTCGTTACTGGCCCGACGAAGACCCGATTGGAAAGCGACTGGCAGTTGGCAATGGCCCCTGGCGCACGGTCGTCGGCGTGGTTGGAGATGTAAAGCAAGCGGCGCTGGATGTTGAAACGAGGCCGGAGATGTTCTGGCCTTATTACCAGATGGGCCTTACGTTTGCGACCATAGTGGTGCGCACTGCGAGCGAGCCTGAGGCGATGACTGCCGCCGTGCGAAGCGAAATACAAGCTATAGACAAAGACCTGCCTGTTTACAAAATCAAGACGATGGATCAGATCGTATCAGAATCCGTCTCATCCGGACGATTGAACATGCTGCTGCTGGGCACATTCGGAGGACTGGCGCTGGTGCTTGCGGCAGTGGGGCTGTATGGCGTCATGTCGTATTCGGTGACGCAGCGCACCAGGGAGATTGGCATAAGAATGGCTCTGGGAGCCAATTCCAAGGATGTGATGAAGCTCGTCGTTGGACAGGGCGTGATACTGACCTTGATCGGCGTGGCAGTTGGACTGGGCGCAGCGATAGGGTTGACTCGCCTGATGTCGAGCTTGCTTTACAGTGTGTCTGCTACTGACTCGGTGACGTTCATAGCCATTTCGGTTCTGCTGACAGCAGTGGCTAGCCTGGCAAGTTACATCCCTGCTCGCCGCGCGATGAAGGTAGACCCGATGATCGCGCTTCGTTACGAATAGAAGGTGATTCACCGCAGAGACGCAGAGAACAGAAGAAATGATGAAGTATGAACGATGAATGCGGAATGATGAACTGATAGAGAGCTTCTTAATTCATCATTCATCATTCTGCATTCATCGTTTCTTCTAAGTCCTCTGCGGTGAACATGCCTTTTCCTCAAAATGAACTCGGACGATCAATTGCGCCTTTCAGTCGCTTGCATCATTTGTTTGATACTGTCCTCGTAAATCATCTCTCTGTCGCAACTCGTCATGTACTCGAACCCGAAGTCCAACAGGTGCATGGTCGTGCTCCAGGCCGCCATTATCCCTTCATCGCCTTGCTCGATTGCAGAAAGCATTGCCTTCATCATTCTCTGGTAGTCTGAGCTATCGTCTTCGCTTGCCACGTAACGAATCAACCGCCAGTTCAATTCTTTATTCTCGCCTCTGGCAATCTGTTGAGCAGCGTCGGCTATGACGATGAATCGCTTTGTCGTAGCCTGAGCCTGATACAACGTCTGGTTGCCAATGAAGTCTTCGAGTTGTTGTTTGGTTACGACTAATCCTCTGGCATTTTCAGGCCAGGGTATGCGCCTGTCTGTTATGCCGTCAACGAGAGAGAACTCTTTTGATTTGCGGCGCTGTTTGAAAACGAGTAGTTTTCTTGATTCAGTGGCTTCCTTTTTTGCTATACTCATGCCGCTCCTTTAGCGTTCGGGCATGTTTTAGGCACAAAAATCCTGACACGCCTGCGCGTGTTTGGGCAAAGTGGGCTGTCAAGGCCAATGGCGGCCTACTTCACAATTATTGCTGGTTAAGGATTGCGAAAAAGTTCAGAGGCGAACGGGAGGGCCACGAGGAATGATTGAGTGGCGCACCCGATCAAGGATGCTTATGGGGATTTCAAGATGCGCGACTGCTGTGACGGCAATCGCAATTGATGTTTGAACAGAAGTTTTTTCGCGCGCAGGTGGGATGAATGCGAGCGAGTACGATGGCTTGAAGTCGCGCGATTCTTGGACTTGCTTGGCGGGGGCAGGTTCAAGAGCGGCACCGACAGCAACGATTGAAGGCGTTGCAGCAGTGCGCTTCGCTTCAAGTTCGTCGCGGGTTTCTAACCATTTAGGATAGGCTTGAGCAAAGGGCGAAGCAAGTGTAATCTGACACACACTTTGAGCTTCGTTTATACGCCCGATTTCACCAAGCTCTACGGCAAAACTGTTAAGAAACTGGTAATAGACTGAAGGATAGCGCTTGCTTATGACTCGAACTAATGGAAGTAACTGTTCAAGGTCATCAAGAGCTTGTTTATGGTCGCCGTGAATGCTGCGGATAACGGCTATCATCTGTCGAGACTCAGCAAGCGTCAAAAGGTCGCAGTCCATTGCAGCCTTTCCTGCCGCAATGTAAAAGGGCAAAGCCTTATCAACTTCGCCGCTTTCATAATGGGTCGCGCCGATAGCCAGCATGGCTCGTGCCTTATATTGCAGAGGAGCTTCTTCTATAACGCGCTCAAGCAATATGCGAGCACCATCAAAATCACCTTTTTGCTTCGCGCAAAGAGCTTGGTAATTTCGAGCAATACTTCTTAGCTGGCCTGAGATTGGCAGAGCAAGCATTATCTGGCTTGCCTGTTCTACTGCGGTCATCCTGCCTTGTAAGGTAAGCATGACGCGCAACATCGGCAAGCTGCCTGCCTAATGATCGGAAGCTTTCTATTGTGTATATGCTGCGAGTTAGAAGAAGCGTAAATCAGTCGTTGATAGTAAGAATACTGCGCGGAAGACTCTTGCAGCGACAAAGAATTGCCACTACCGGAGGAAAAAATGAAATTTAAATCGTCTCTTGCCTGCCTCTTCATCGTGGCCGCACTTCCCTTGCTGGCCTCAACTGCTCACAACAATCTGCGACTCGCTCCGTTCGCATCGGTCGCTTTAGCCGGTCATGTAATCCGTGGCGGCGGCGTCTTATTGCCACTGCGGTTGTGTCATCTGCATTTGCGACCCGGGTGAATCTCCCGGAGCTTGTACCAACAGCATCAGTCCGAATCCAAAAAAATCTGATAATTCGTTCGATCAAAGCGCTTCTCCGGTCGGCAAAGCACGTGTACTTCGGATTTCAACTTTAGCGCAGGAACGATGCTGCTTGCGCTCGCTTTTCTTGGTCTGGATGAGGCTGCGAGGATAAGGCTTACTCGCAGCCCGGCTTCATCCGAATCAGCTCTGTTTATAGTCGCCTTGATGCGTGGCGGTTAGGGCGAGCTTTCGTCTCCTCAACCGACCGCATTCTACTATAACCGCCTGAAGATTGCAGTATCAAAAATCACCCTGAGAATGCCAGCATTGCCCCTGGCAAACGGAGGTTTCTAGTTTGAAAAGAATTCTTGCGTGTCTGTTCATCATGGCCGCTCTGCCCTTGTTGGCCTCATCTGTTCACAATCGCTCTGCTGCCCTTCGCACCGGTAGCCGTCGCAGGTCACGTGATAGGCGGCGCGGCTTGGTGCCAACTGCGGTTGCAACTTTTGCATCTGCGACCCGGGCGAAACCCCCGGAGCCTGCACCAATGTTCGCAAACCACCATCAGATCGAGATGGCAAAGTGGCGAGTCAAGACGCTTCTCCGGTCGGCGCAGATTCGACCACTGGTTTAGACTTCGGGTCAAGCGCATTGATAATGGCGCTCGCTTTTTTAGTCTGGATAAGATTCTTGCGCACATAAGGTTTTAGCCCGATCTGCGCTCACATTTAACGTAACTGATTGCCATCGGGGATCTGGTGGATGGGGGAATTTGTGCTCCGATAGCGATTCGGATTGTATAGCAATCGCGCAAATTTTTCACTTAAAAAACCACTTGCCTGCTTGTGGTTAATAATACGTAAGCCTATAGCAACTGCTTCCCTTTCTTACGGTCGCGCCTCACACAAATATGATTTTGTGCGTTTCGTCACAGCATTGCGGCGTCTCATCACAATTCAAAATCAGGCTTTCGCACAATCGCATAAAATGCTTTCATGAATAGCTTAGTAGCAGTGTGCCCGCATTTTCCGACGAGGAGTAATCAATATTCATGGCGAGGATAAAGCTGACCATCAACGGCACTGCTAGAACTGTCGAAGCAGACCCGGATACACCTTTGCTGTGGGTCTTGCGCGACCAACTGAATCTTGTCGGCACGAAGTTCGGCTGCGGCGAAGGATTTTGCGGAGCCTGCACCGCACACGTCAACGGGGTCGCAAGTCGCTCTTGCTCCCTGCCCGTTTCATCTGTTGCCGGAAAAAACATCACGACAATAGAAGGGCTGTCGCGTGATGGCCGTCACCCTGTTCAGTTGGCGTGGGCTGAAACGGACGTGCCTCAGTGCGGCTACTGCCAGGCAGGTCAAATCATGTCGGCTGCATCATTGCTCGCTCGAAATCCCAACCCTTCCGACCAGGAAATCGAGCAAGCGATGTCGGGCAATATTTGCCGGTGCGGAACCTATATCAGGATTCGACAGGCCGTGCGGCGCGCTATCGAAATCAGCAGGAGCCGAAAATGAAAAACCGATTTATGATTGACCGGCGCAGCTTTCTCCGGGTGAGCGCAACAGCAGCGGGCGGCCTTGTCGTGAGCCTTCATTTGCCGACGACCATTTCGGCTAAAGCTGATCCCGAATCGTTTGCGCCTAACGGATTCATCCGTGTTGACCCCGATAACACCATCTCTATCTGGTCCAAAAATCCCGACATCGGAGAGGGCATCAAGACTTCCATGCCGATGATCGTGGCCGAAGAGTTGGAGGCCGACTGGTCAAAAGTTAAAGTCCAGCAGGCAGACCTCAATGAAAAAATTTATGGCGGGCAAGGGACAGGCGGAAGCGACAGCATAACTGGCGATTGGGACAACCTGCGGATAGCCGGAGCCGTCGCGCGCGAAATGTTAATCGCCGCAGCCGCGCAAATCTGGAGTGTTCAAAAAGAGAGTTGCTTCGCTGCTCGCAGCGAAGTCGTTCATCGTCCGTCAGGCCGCAAGATGAATTATGGCAGCCTCGCGCGCGCGGCTTCTCAGTTGCCTGTGCCCAAAGAGCGGCCTGCGCTGAAAGACCCGCAACAGTTTCGCATCATCGGCACGCGCGTTAAAGGCGTTGACAATGAAGCCATAATCACGGGCCGCCCGCTTTACGGATTGGACGTGAAGGTTCCGGGAATGCTTTATGCAGTCATCGAAAAATCATCCTGTCTTCGGCGGAAAGCCGTCCAGTTTTGATGACAGTCGCGCGCGTCGAGTTCCGGGCGTTCGTCACGTCGTTCAGATCGAAGGGCTGGATAATCCAACGCACTTGCGGCCAGGCGTTGCCGTAGTCGCAAATTCGACCTGGGCCGCGATGAAAGGTCAGAGAAGCGTTGAGCGTGACTGGGACGAAGGGCCGCATCGCGATGAAAGCAGCGCGTGGCTCCGCAAACAGTTTCAGGAAGCGATCAACAAACCGGGCAAAACCATTCGCGCGGCGGGCGATGTCGAACAAGCGTTGAAACAAGCAGCCACCCAGCTCGAAGCCATATATGAAGCTCCGTTTCTGGCGCACGTCGCGATGGAGCCAATCAATTGCGTGGCCGATGTACGCGACGGGCGATGCGAGATATGGGGGCCGATGCAGATGCCTATGTCAGCGCGAACGATTGTTTCAAAAGCGACGGGCATCCCTGCATCGGAAATCACGATTCATCCGACTCGCATCGGAGGCGGATTCGGCAGGCGCTTGATGTCTGATTATGTTGCCGAAGCGGCAGTCGTGTCGAAAGTCGTCAAAGCCCCTGTGCAGATTGTCTGGACGCGCGCGGATGACATCAGGCAAGACTACTATCGCCCTGCCGGAATGCATCGCATGCGCGGAGGAGTGGATTCAAACGGCAAGCTCGTAGCGTGGCAGCATCATCTGGTCAACGTATCGCGAAACGCTTATCGCAAAGACCCGCGTCCGCCTGAATCAACGGAACTTTATGGCATGTACGTGCCGCGCAGCGATGATCCGAAAGGATGAGTACGCGCCTGATTTGATTCCAACGATGATTCCTCATTGCAGAGTCGAATACACTGACGTGAAGACGGGGATTCCTACTGGAGCGTGGCGCGCGCCTTCGCATAACGTGAATGCTTTTGTGATAGAGAGTTTTATTGACGAGCTTGCCTGGGCCGCGAAGCGCGACCCTGTTGAACTTAGAATCGGTTTCCTCGGCGATGCGAAAGACTTTCCGTTTCCGGGCGACAATCCTACGCCGTACAACCCGAATCGTCTCAAAACATGTTTTACAACTCGCGGCTGAACGAAGCGGGTGGGGCCGCGCGATTGTTTCGGTGGCGAGGGCGAGGCATCGCAGCGCATTACACATTCGGTTCTTACGCGGCGATGGTTGCGGAAGTGTCTGTTGATGCGCAATCGCTTGAAGATTCATCGCATAGTCGCGGCAGTAGATTGCGGCATCGTGGTCAACCCTGCGGGAGTCGAAGCGCAAACGCAGGGCGGAATCATCGATGGATTAAGCGCGGCGATGTTCGGCGAAGTAACGATTGATAAAGGTCGCGCAGTCGAGAGCAACTTTGACAGCTATCGCCTCTTGCGCAATCGCGAAGCGCCGCCTATAGAAATCCACATCGTTGAAAGCCGGGAACGGCCTACGGGATTTGGCGAGATCGCATTGCCGCCGGTCGCTCCCGCAATTGCGAACGCGGTCTTTGCCGCGGCTGGCAAACGCATTCGCCGGATGCCGTTTCGGGCAGAGGGAATAACAATATAAGATATTCACCGCAGAGACGAAGAAAAAATGATGAACTATGAACGATGAATGATGAACTCTAAATTCATCATTCATCATTCCGCATTCATCGTTTCTTCTAAGTTCTCTGCGTCTCTGCGCTGAATCTTTACATTAATCTGATCTTAGGAGAAACAAATCATGGAGACCTTTCTGCAAGACATGCGCTATGGGCTTTCGCATGTTGCTCAAGTCACCCGGCTTCACTACCGTAGCAATCGTCGCGCTGGCGTTAGGCATCGGAGCCAACAGCGCGATCTTCAGCGTAGTCAACGCGGTATTGCTCAGACCGCTTCACTTCCAGCAGCCTGACAAGCTTGCGTGGGTTTCGGAGCGACATGCCGCGAGGCGGCTTCAACGCTGTTCCCGCGCCAGACCTTCTTGAATGGCAAGACCAGAGTCATGTCTTTGAGGATGTAGCCGGATACAGCGGCTGACAACTGGAATATGACGGGCGGCGCGGGAGAGCCTGAGCGAATTCCGGGCGCGATGGTCGGAGCCAATATGTTTTCTATGCTCGGAGTTCAGCCCGTCTTAGGTCGCGCTTTCACGAGAGAAGAAGACCTGCCGGGAGGCGAATCCGTCGTCATACTGATGCGCAGTTTGTGGCAAAAGCGTTTCTCAAGCGACCCTGATGTAATCGGCAAGACGCTCACGCTGAATGATAAAATTTACACCATCGTAGGCGTGATGCCCGCAAACTTCCGGCTGCCCGAAGCTGCTGAAGTGTTAATACCGCTCGCGCTTGACGCGCACGAACAGCGAACATCGGATCGTGTATTGCTGGTCAGCGTCATCGCGCGCCTCAAACCCGGCATCACACACGAGCAAGCAGACTAGAGCTTCAAGACATAGTGGGCAGGCTCGATGAGCAACACCAGCCAGCGCGTCCTACCGGACTGCTGGTCGAAATATCTTCTCTGCATGAACACATCGTCGGCAATGTTCGACCTGCGCTTCTCGTCTTGCTCGGAGCGGTCGGCTTCGTGTTGTTGATAGCGTGCGCAAATGTAGCGAATCTTCTGCTGGCTCGCGCAGCCGCGCGCCAGAAAGAGATAGCGATTCGCGCAGCGCTCGGCGCAAGCCGCCTCCGGCTCATTCGGCAATTGCTTACAGAGAGCGTGATGCTCGCTCTTGCGGGCGGGTGTTTGGGCATTCTACTGGCGCTATGGGGGGTTGAGCTTTTGATGGCGAGCATTCCTACAGACCTTGCCGACATCGCCAAAGGCGTTGGACGTGTCGGCGTTGACGGCGGAGTTTTCGGCTTCACGCTCGCTGTATCAGTAATCACAGGAATTCTCTTTGGGCTTGCGCCCGCGCTCATCGCTTCAAAGCCCTCCTTGAACGATACGCTCAAAGAAGGCAGCAAAAAGCTCGAAAGCCACATTCAGCCTCAGAAGCGTGCGCGGCGCGCTTGTGGTGGCAGAGCTTGCGCTTGCCTTGGTGCTGTTGGTAGGCGCGGGGCTGATGATGAAAAGTTTTCTCAAGCTCCAGTCCGTAAATCCGGGATTTCGGCCAGAGCGCGTACTGACGATGCAGCTCAATCTTTCAATGCCGAGGTATGCAGAACGGCGCAAGCAATCAGACTTCTTCACGCAGGTGCTTGAGCGCGTCGAGCAATTGCCCGGAGTCGAATCTGCGAGCGTGACCAGCAGTATTCCTTTAACCGGCTCTTCGATGATGATGATGTCTATGTCGGTCGAAGGTCGGCCCGACTCCTGCTCCCGGTCAGGAGCCGCCCGTACTAGGTAACGCGGTTAGCAATGATTACTTCAACACGATGAAGATACCGCTTGTTGAAAGGTCGCTTCTTTAACGATCAAGACACGGAATCATCTGCGAAAGTGGTCATCGTTAACGAAAGCCTCGCGCGCCGATACTGGCCGGACGAAGACTCCATCGGCAAACGAGTGATGACCAATTCGCGATCAGGCAGGCGCATGATTGTCGGAGTAGTTGGTGACGTGCACGGCTTGGGACTCGGCGAAGAGATAAAGCCGGAAGTTTTTATGCCTTACCTGCAAAGCCCGACGAGAGGTCTGTCTATCGCCGTGCGAACCGAAGCTGATCCGCTCGGCATGGTCGCCGCAGTGCGAAGCCAGGTACAGGCCGTCGATAGTGCCCAGCCCGTTGCAAATATCATGACGATGAATCAGCACCTTGCGCAATCAGTCTCCGAGCCTCGATTCAATATGCTGTTGCTGGGGTTTTCGCAGTGCTCGCGCTCGTGCTTGCGGCAGTGGGGATCTACGGAGTTATGAGCTACACAGTCGCGCAGCGCACGCACGAAATCGGCATTCGCATGGCGTTGGGCGCGCAGCAGAATGACGTGGTCAGGCTGATAGTCCGGCAGGCAATGGTATTGACTGTGTCAGGCGTAGTGATAGGACTTGGCGCAGCCTTCGCGCTGACTCGCGTGATGGAGAGCCTGTTGTTCGGTGTGTCTGCCACCGACCCGATGACGTTCATGTAATTTCATTGATTCTGACAGGAGTGGCTCTGGGAGCCTGTTTCGTGCCTGCTCGTCGCGCGAGCAAAGTTGATCCACTGGTCGCGCTCGGTACGAGTAAGACTCAATAATACATCTCGGAAACCTGTTCACCGCAGAGACGCAGAGTACGCAGAGGAGGCGCAGAGTTTTTCTCCGCGTAATCTCTGTGTTCTCTGCGTCTCTGCGGTGAATCAACATCTTACTTGAGAACTGAAAGGCTCAGCCAGTTTATTGTTTAGTGACAGTGTTATTGCCGAAGTTCGCCACCCAGATGTTGGAACCGACAGCGGCGACGCCTATAGGACTGCGTCCTACGGGGAATCGAACCGAGACTCATACCGTCGCTGGCACGCAGTTTCGTCACGCTGTCGCCGCCGTTGTTGACAACATAGATGACGCCGTCTTTGTGGATGGCCGAGACGCGGGCCGTCACCAACCCTGTACGTGCCTATCAATGTTCCGTCAGTAGCTAGTTTCATCACGTTGCCATCGCCGAAGTTGGCGACCCAGAAGTAAGCTCCGTCAAAAGCGATGCCGAACGGCCCGTCGCCCACCTTATACGTAGCGACAAACGCGCCATTCGATTCGCGCAGCTTTGTCACGGTATCGCTTTCGTTGTTTGTGACGTAGATGTATGCGCCGTCCGTCGCTATGCCCATAGGGCGAGTACCCACTTCGTAAGTCCCAAGTGTTAAGCCGTCGTTAGCTCTGAGCTTTGTTACAGTATTGCTGTTGCGGTTCGCCACCCAGACGCATGTCGTTCGCGCAAAGCAGCCCGCCCGGCCCCTCGCCGACGGCGAATGTAGCCGACCGGCGCACCTGTGGATGGATCAAGCTTCATGACGTTATTGCTGAGATAGTTCGCCACCCAGATGTATGCGCCATCGAAGGCTAATGCGACCGGGCAATGGCCTACGGCGAATGTGCCAGCCAACGCGCCATCGCTCGCGCGCAGCTTAGTGACGGTGTTACTGAACTGGTTAGCCACAAAAATATGTGTGCCGTTAGAAGTCACGCCTTCCGGCCCCTGGCCGACAGCGATTGATCTGGACGCCAAGGGAGTTTCCTGCGCCATCGCAGATGTGGCCGCAACGACCGCCGATAATAGCGCAACCAGCATCGTCAGTAGATTCTTTCTCATCTGTCCCCTCCTCTTTTGGTCTCTTCGGCCTTTGGCCAGTCAACCAGACCGATCTCTTTCACGATTTTGCCAGGCCCGAGCAGACTTGGGCAGCCTGCCCACAGCGTCATCGGCTCGTTGCCGAACCTCAGCATCCCGATGTGATTCGATTTGTTGGCGTCGCGCGCAGGGTCGCGGTCAATGAACCCCAGGCTCTGCCGCAGCAGTTCGACATCTTTCGGATCGCCGGTCAAAAACAGCCAGCCGGGTTTTGTCTTGTACGCTTTGGCATAGCGGTTAAGCACTTTGGGCGTATCCTCTTCCGGCTTGAGCGTGATTGAATACATGAAGATGTCACGCCCAACCCTGTCGCCAAGCATCTTTTGCACATTCAGCAGGTTCGCCGTTGTGCCGGGGCAGATGCCATCGCATTTCACGTACATGAAATTGATGAGGATGATCTTGTCTTTGATCAGGTCGTCATAGAATCTGACCTTCTTGCCTTCGTGCGTAGTCAGCGTGACATTCGGAAAGCTGCGCTCGGCCAGCCTTTCGCGCGGTGTCTTGACGCGCTTAGTCTTCTCGTCGGATGCGCGCACAACAGGACTGCTCGGAAGAGAGGCAACCCCCAGGAGCAAGGCAACCCCGATCAATCCGATGAGTGGTCTCTTATACTTGCTTTTCATGATTCGGCATCTCCTTTCTCGCGCTCGCTATGGGTTCGTTTTGTTGTCCCCATCGCCGGGGACGATTTCCCAGATGAGCATCATCGCGTGATCCTCGTGCACGACGTTGTGGCAGTGGAACGGATACCTGCCTTCAAAATCGCGGAAGCGGAAGAACGTCTTGGTCTGCATGTTATGTTCGAGCCGAATGACATCCTTGCGCCCGTTTTGGACGAGGCCGCTCGAAGCTGGCGGCGAGCCGTTAATCGAGAGGAACTGGAACTCCTCGAAATGAATGTGCGCGGGGTGCTGCCATCCGCCGGAACTGTTATTGACGACCCAGTGCTCGACTGAATTCTTCTGTACTCGAAGGCGCACCTCCTGACACTCAGGGTCCATCGAGCGCCCATTGATCGTCCAGTTCCCATTCGACCTATCGAAGTTGAATGTCCGCGTGATGCGCGGCGCAGCCGTCTTGCTCGGCAGGCCGTAGAAATGAGTGATAGTGGCAGGGTCTGCGCTGTTGTCTGCGATGGGCGGCAGGTCTACAACAATCTTGAGGATCAGATTCCCCTGACCCGCAGGCAGCACTTTGCCCGTGGGGCCGCGCCCATCCTGTTGCTCCAGCCGGTTCTCGATGTAGAGCGTCTTGCCAGCGTATTGCGAGAAATCTATTACCAGATCCGCGCGCTCGGCGACTCCGAGTCGTATGCTCTCGACCTCGACTGGCCGTTCCAGCAGATTACCGTCGGTCGAAATCTGGTGGAACCTGCTGCGCTGATTCAGGCTGTTCTTGTCGGTGAAAAACAACTGATAGAAGCGCGATGGCCCGGCGTCGAGCCAGCGAAAGCGATAGCGCCGAGGGTGGACGTGCAGGACGGGCTGCACCTTGCCGTTGACCAGAAAGCGGTCGCCCAACACGCCGTCGAAGTTGAATGTGTCGAAGGCAAGAATGCCCGTTTCAGAATCGTAAAGATGATCGCTGAACAACATCGGGATGTCGAAATTGCTGTCATCGCTTGCGCCGTCGCCGAAAGAGGGCAGATGAAATCCCGTGGTCTCGTCGCCCGTGTCAAAATCGTTGAAGAGAAGGTACATTCCGGCCAGCCCCTTATAAACGTTCTGCGACGTGAAATCGTGCATGTGGTCGTGATACCAGAGCGTGCTCATCGCTTCCTGGATGTCGCCGCCCGTGTTTATGTGAGTCGAGAGCACCCCGGCCAAAACATTCGGGTAGTGCTGGTCATAGAATTTCCCCGGCCCGAAATTGTTGCACGGATTACCGTCTGATTCTGACGGAGTGTGGCCGTTATGCAGATGTGTCGTGACTACATTCTTACCAAAGCCGCCGTTGTTGGTCGGAAGGCTGTTGCGGTTGCGGACAAGGACAGGTTGGCCGTACCGCTCGACATAGAGCGGACCCGGCACTATCCCATCAAATCCCCAAAGCGGCTGAACTGGCAGGTTAGGGTGTGTGATGATGTTCGTCAGCCGTTGCTCGACTTCATAGAGCTTGACTGGCGCGAATTGGTTGTAAGCCTGATGTGCGATGGTGCGGCCTTCGCCAGCGCCGACATTGGGCATAACGGTCGGCGCGGGATTGAGCGTCGCGACCGGCTGCTTGACCGTCATACGTGTGAACGGCTGGACGAAAGGCGGTGTTGGCGGGCTGGACGGGTTCCCGCCGCTGCTCGCGAGAGCGCCTGCGCTATTGAGAGCGCGAGCGCTCAAACCTCTCTTCGGGATGAAGAGACCGGCGCTGGTCAACAGGCCCAGCTTGATCATGTCGCGGCGGCTCAAACCTGCCTTTGATGATCTCGCGCCTTTCACTGGTGGCCTGCTGCTTTTCCTTCTCTGCCTTTTTGTCAATCTTCGAGATGTTCGCCATAGCGTGTTCTCCTTGCTGAGATAATTCCTGGTTGATTGAAAATTCAGAGCCTGAAACTTACTGGCGCGCATTTAGTCGCAGTAGTCGCCCGTCTGCTTGAGGCAAACAAAGTTGTTGCCCAGCGCTGGAAAAACAGGCGTGCCATCTGCGCGTCGCACATCTCGAATAAAAGCATCGGGTCTGATGAAGCCGTCGCGCGGGTCATCGGGAATCGGGCAGATTACCCAGCGGAAGAGGGGGTCGTTTACCGGACGAGTGCGGAATTCAATCAGCCCTTTGGCCGCCAGGTTATCAAGCTGCGAGGGGCTGGTGAGGATGGGTGTGCCATCCAGATCGCGCCCGTTGGTTGCGGCGATGGGGTCGAGTTCTTTGCGGCCCGCAGGCGTAGAAGCCTTCGGCAGATAAACTACCCAGACGGCGACCCACAAACCGAGCGGGTTATTGCTGAAATAACCGTCGCGCGTGTCAAAGACGTTGTCCTGCCGCTTGTTAGGAAGGAACGGGTCGAGAATTGAGCCGTTCGACGCTTTGGGGAAAATGAAGACGCGGAAGCGCTCTGCCGTATCGAAAGCCTCTTCGCCGCGCGCAGTCAGTTGACCGGCTGCGTTGCGCTCGAAGCCCGCCGAATTGAGTACGCCGAAGATGTTGGCATAAGTCAGCCCGCTCGTCCCTGTAGTGCCGGGAGTGGATTCGATGGCGCGGATGTTCCTGCGGTTTGAATCGGTGTTTGAGTTATCAATCACAAAGTCGCCTGTGCGGCTAGCGTCGCCGAC
Source organism: Blastocatellia bacterium (assembly GCA_963726785.1). GTDB lineage: Bacteria > Acidobacteriota > Blastocatellia > UBA7656 > UBA7656 > DATEKX01. Next base: position 324,458 of record CAVSDJ010000009.1, on the reverse strand, counting down.
GCGCAGCACGATGTTTTCAGGCACAACGCCGTGCTGGCGATAGGCCGCATCGGTGAAGTCGAACGGCGATGTGCCGAGGTCGTTCCCCCCGCTCGCAAGACTTGCTATGTTGAAGGACAGGCCCAACAGCGCGACCAGCGCAAATGATGTGAGCCGGAATGCGCGTTGTGCAATCGTGGTTCTCGTTTTCATATCTCGGTTCTCCTTTAAGGTGTCAGGTTGTCGGTTTATTCATTACCCGATTCGTCGATCTGAAATCCGGTTCTCGCTCGCGAATACACGATTACTTCAGACGACTTTCGGGTCGAAAATTTTTACTGCTGACGTTCTGCTGTGAATGCAGGGAGGACTATGTCAGAAAACTTACTGAAGGTATGTCAGCTAGATGACAGAAGCAGGAAAAAATTTGCAGGCTGGCGGCTAGTATCAAACCCGCGCAGACCTGGAGAGATTTCAATCGCTTGACGCGAATCCAGCCGCGCCCGAGTTCGATGACCCCGCTGCGCTCCAATTCGTTGAGGGAGGATGTTGTGGTCTGACGCGAAGCGCCGATCAAGCTGGCAACGTCGTAATGAGTGAGCGGCACCAGGCATCCGCGAGACGATGTGTCAATTTCCGAAGACCCTAATGAGAGTTCGTGTAACAATTCGCAGACTCGCGTCGAGACATCTTTCGACATTATGTCGGAAAGCTTCTTCTCCATCCTCCGGCGGCGATCACCAACCAAGCGAATGTAATTCATAGACAGTTTCGGCTGCGCAAGAAGGTGCGCGAAGTCGCGCTTATTAAAGACCCACATCGTCACGTTGTCGAGCGCCTGCGTCATGTTGGTTCGTAGCAATTCATCTACAAGCGCGAACTCGCCGAAGATTTCGCCCGGCCCTATGATGTCAATGGCGATCTCTTTGCCTGATTCAGACAGCACAGATAGTTTGACTCTGCCTTGTCTCAGAAAGTAGATGAAATCGGCGTGCTCTCCGGGCATGTAGATGAATTCGCCCCGGTCTTTGCACAGGCTGCGGGCATAGGTTGTGATGCGACTTATTTCATCCTGACTGAGTCCGAAAAAGAGTTGTACACGTTGAGAGTTGGTCTGGTGATTGAGGTCGCCGCTTTCGCGCTCGTAGCGATAAGCATCGCTGCTGCGAGGTGTGGCGAATGAGGCCGCCGGGGAGGTTGCGACTGTCATAAGCTTTAGCTCCGTTTTCGAGCCGCAGGTCAAATACATCAGCCGATGCAGCCCGCACAATTTTTCAAGTTATGTTGATGAGATGTCCCATCTTCTCTTTCTTGGTGCGAAGGTAGCGCATCGCGGCCTCAGCCGGTTTGACTTCCAGCGAAACGCGTTCGACGATTTCAATGCCGCATTGTTCGAGCGCGCGAATCTTGGCCGGATTGTTCGACAGTCAGACGCACTCTCCATAGACCAAGATCATGAAATATTTCTGCGCACTGCTCGTAACGCCGACTATCAACATCAAGGCCCAGCATCTCGTTTGCTTCAACCGTGTCTGAGCCTTCATCCTGCAATCGGTAAGCGCGAATCTTGTTGATAATTCCTATGCCGCGCCCTTCCTGCTGTTGATAAATGATTGCGCCGTGGCCTTCGGCTGCTATAAGCCGCATGGCCTCATGAAGTTGCTCGCCGCAATCGCACCTGATCGAGCCAAACACATCGCCCGTCATACACTGCGAGTGAATGCGGACGAGGCTTGCGCGATTGAGGCGCGGAACATCTTTGACCAGTGCGATGAACTCTTCGTTTGAGGTCAATGACTGATAGCCGATGATTTTGAAGTCGCCGAATTCAGTTGGCAACTTCGCTTCGGCAACTCGCTGAACAGTGTTCAGGCTCGCGGGTTCTCGAAATTGCGTTTCAGACAGTTGGGTTATGTTCTGCATTTTATTTTATGCTGTCTCCGTGTTGTCACAAGTTCACCGCAGAGACGCAGAGAGCGCAGAGGCGGCGCAGAGGTTATCAATTCTCTGCGAAATCTCTGCGCTCTCTGCGTCTCTGCGGTGAACTTTCTCAATGCTTATAATCCGGCTAAAGCGATTTCAGATATTCGATCAGGTCGGTCTTCTCCTGTTCGGCGAGCGACAGTTTGAAGAACTTATCGTAATGGTCAACAACATCTCGCAGAGACGCGAAGCGCCCGTCGTGATAAAACCCGCCCTTCTGATGACTCCAAAGCCCTTTGAGCGGCGCTGTGCGATACGCTTCATCGGGCGAGCGTTTCGCCTGGAAATCATCAATACCGATCTCCGAAGCTTTATGCATATTCCAGCCCGGCTCTGTAAACAGCGGCGGAACGTGACACACAGCGCATTGCGCTTTACCGGCAAAGATCGCCTGCCCGCGAGCCGCCGCGTCTTTATCAAAGCTGCCTTTCGAGGCAGCAGGCGCAGGAATCGATAGCTGATAGAAATGAAGCGCCGCGAGCTTTGATGTGATCAAGTCCGGCGTGGATCTGACATTTCCGAATCCATTCTTAGCGGCGATTGGAAATTTCTGACTGTCATTCAATCTCGGATCGTAGAATGTGCCTTTCCCGTGCATCTCCAGATTGGCGACAAAAGCATTCCAGTGTGCCACCCCTCCCCACCCTGTCCATGTATGAAGGTTCATGCCTGCAAGCCCGAACGCGGGCGGTATCAGCGTTGCGGCTGATTTCCCATCGGGCCTGAAGGCTTTGCCGTCGAGGAACAATTCCGCGTCGAATTTTCCCGGCCCCCAGCTTTGCAAAACGACGCGCACCGTCGCTTCGTCAACGCCTAAGAGATCAGCCACGGGCTTCAGGTTTGGGGCAAGCCCGACTATTGCGCCTACGTTCAGGTCTCGGTTAGCCCAGCCGTCCAGTCTCTTGCCGATACCCGGCGCGAACGAATCATCTACCGTCGAGTGACAGATCGCGCAAGATATTCCCATTGACCGCAGGCTGCCATCCTGATTAAAGAATCCTTTGACGCCGACGACCGCATCGAGTTTGAGTAAAGCAAGTGTCGTCGCCGGGTCATCGAGATTGACCTTACCTTTCTTCAACTGTTTCGTAAGCGATTTGGGCAGCGCATCGGAATCAACTTTCAGACCGACACCGAGTGCCGTTTTGGGGCTGACGCCGGGGCCTACGCCTCCCAGTTGCGCGCCGTTTATCGCAGTGTGAAGCCGAAGCAGGTCACCCCAGAACTCTTCGTCGCCAAACGTGTCGTTGCGGAAGATGTCGCGGCCTTCTTCTATCATCCGCTCCGCATTGTCACTGATCTGATCGTCGAACGCTTTTATTTTTTTAGAACCATCCTGCGCACGCGTTCCGTTGACAAGCACCAGGGCTATTGCGATGAGCGCCAAAAGAGTCACGGCTAGAGACAGACCTTTTTTGATGGACATAACTCCTCTTCTTTCCGGCTGATATTATTTAGTTTAATTAAGCCGAAGCGTGTGCAAAATTAGCCGCGTAGCGGCATATGAATTTAGCCCGGTCTTTCAAGGCCGGGAACCGCGCATTATCCATCGGCCTTTCGTCGCGTGAGCGACGATTGAATTTAATCGTGCAATTCAACCGTCGCTCACGCGACGCATATGAATCACTTATTGCTATCTCGTGCACTAAAGTACACGGCTAAATTCAACAAGCCGCTACGCGGCATTGGAGCTAACCGAGCTGAGATTTGATTCAGCTAGGCTAGCGCGCCAGCACGCCTTGAGGCGCATGCCTCGGTTGTGGCTCGGTGACCGATTCCCTCACTTCTGTAAGTCGCGCGAGCGTATAAGCTGCGATTGCCATCTCAAGGTCGCGCACCGCAACGTCTAAGAACATTCCGCCCGAAACGAGAGTGAGGGCTATCAAGGTAAGCCAGATCATCGCGACGTAACTGCCGAGGCGCGTCCAGCGCGTCAAAATCGCCAGCCCTACGATCATTTCTATTACTCCCACTATGTGCATGAATGTCGCTCCGCTGACAGGCAGCAGACGCGCAATCGAGGGATTGAGATACATCGGCCAGTTAGTCAGAAGGTTGAAGAATTTGTCCAGACCGGCCAGGAAAGGCACGACGCCGAAACTTATTCTGAGCGCCCACCACGCGGAATTTAGCTTGTTATCCATAATTGACATGGCTTTTTTCCTCCTACACTAATAGAGTTTTTAAGAGGGGATAGGTTACAAAGCCGGAATGAAAAAATAGTTTGTAACCTTTTTCGAGAAAGCCACTCTGTATAAGTGGCGGCTATATCCAGGAGTGCTAAAACGATGGTGAGCACAGCATTGATTACAAACGCAGCATGCGCGATGACCGACGAAGAAGTCGTCGAGCGAGTGAGGGCTGGCGAAACGGCTTTATATGAAGTGATAATGCGCCGGTATAACCAGCGAATATATCGAGTGACTCGCTCTATACTGGGCAACGACGGCGAGGCCGAAGAGGTGACGCAGGAGGCTTATGTCCGTGCGTACATGCATTTGAATCAATTTGATGGCCGGGCCAAGTTTTCAACATGGCTTACTAAGATTGCCGTGCACGAGGCGCTGGCCAGACTCCACAAGCGCCAGAGGTTCGTAGAAATTGACGCCACATCAGGATCAATGGAGGGCGGCATGAGTCTGGAATCCAAACTGCCATCGCCGGAGCAAGAAGTGTTGACGCAAACAGTGAGAGTTATTTTGGAAGCGGCTATAGACAAGCTGCCGCAAACTTATCGCTCGGTCTTCATGCTCAGAGAAGTCGAGCAGATGGACACGGCAGAAGCCGCCGAGTGTCTGGACATCAGCGAAGGCTCAGTAAAAATCCGCCTGCACCGCGCGCGCGCTTTATTGCGTAAAGAAATCTACGCGCAGACAGGAGCCGCGACCGTATCAGCCTTCCATTTCGACGGAGCGCGCTGCGACCGCATAGTAGCCAATGTGTTTGAAAAAATTCAATCACAGCTATAACTGCCGCGTAGCTCCCGCATTTATCTCGCCACAGGCCAGGCGAGCCATCCATACCTGAACTGCAATTAATAGGATCTCGCCCACTACGGTTTTGGGAAAAAGCGTTCCCGGAAGCGAACACAAAACGATTTTAGATTTTAGATTTTGGATTTTAGATTATCTTTAACTACCTCTGAGCCTTCAATTACCCTGTTCACTTAATATCCCGTTAAGTCTTATTTAATCAATGCTTTCAGCACTTGCGCGCTGGCCCGCGCAATCCAAAAATCCAAAATCTAAAATCCAAAATCCGCAAGTGGCACACTACTTGGCTATGTGCTTGCGGGATTCTCTTTATGGCAACGGATATGAGCATTATGAAAACAGCCTCTTCAGCCCCTCTGCGAACGCTTATTGCCGACGACCAGCCGGACGTGCTCGAAGCGCTCCGCCTGCTGCTCAAGGGCGAGGGCTTTCTGGCTGATGCTGTGACTTCGCCTGCCGAAGTGATCGAAGCCCTCAAGACTCGCAGCTACGACATACTGCTGATGGATCTCAATTACGCCCGCGATACCACGTCGGGGCAGGAAGGGCTAGACCTGCTCACGCACGTTCAAGCCCTAGACAACACGCTCCCGATAGTCGTTATGACCGCCTGGGGCACCATAGAGCTTACGGTTGAAGCGATGCGCCGAGGCGTGCGCGATTTCGTCTTGAAGCCGTGGGAGAATGCAAGGCTCGTCAGCACCTTGCGCGAGCAGGTCGAAGTCGGTCAGGCGATTCGCAGGAAAGAACGATTGAAGGCCGAGCGCAAACTTCTCGGCCATCTGATTGCTGAGACGAATGATCTGCGCGCTATGTTGAACACGGTCGCAGAGCACGTCGAGCAGACATTGCAAAGTTCTGCCGTAGTCATATTCATCAGAACCCTGCGCGACCAATCGTTTTCCGTCATAGCCAGGGCAGGCGCGTTTGACGAAGCGCTCGAAGAATTAAGGTTCGAGCCTGACGAGCATCTTCTTGAATTAATTGATGCGCCTTCTGAGACCACGGCTGCGTATTTGATTGATGAAGAGCAATCCGAATCGTCTTCAAACAGCACATTGATAGTGCCCATCAAAGTCAAAAGCGATCTTCTAGGTCTTATATGCCTGGGCGACAAGTCGTCGGGCGCAAAGTACGACGCAGAGGACATGAGATTTCTGGACGCCATCGTCGAGCAAGTAGGTGTTGGCATAAGCAACCTGAAATCGCGCGGGCAAGAGCAAGAGTTAGCAGAAGCGCGAGACATTCAACAGGGCTTGCTGCCCAAGACGATTCCGCAAGCGCGTGGCTGCGAGATTTCAGGAGCGTGGCGACCCGCTCGCGTGGTATCGGGCGATTACTTCGACGTGTTGAAGTTTGACGAGAACCGTGTGGCCCTGTGCATAGCGGACGTGAGCGGCAAAGGGATGCCAGCGGCGCTTTTAATGTCGAACGTGCAGGCCGCCGTCAAAGCATTCGCGTCTGCCGATGTCGGGCCTGCTGCCGTGTGCGAGAAAGTCAATCGCGTCGTTTGCAGCAATACCGCCGATGATCGTTTCATCACCTTCTTTTATGGCTTGCTCGATTCAGAAAACAATCGCTTTACTTATGCCAACGCGGGACACAATGCTCCGATGCTTGTGCGCGAAGACGGCTCGGTCGCTCGCCTCGAAGAAGGCGGCTCGGTCTTAGGCCCGTTCCCTGACTGGCATTTCACGCAAGGCGAGATCGAATTGACAGCGGGCGACCGCGTGCTGCTTTTCACCGATGGCATTACGGAAGTGAGGGATTCGCAAGGGGAAGAATTCAGCGAAGAACGCCTGGTCAGTCTGTTGATTGAAAACCGTGAGCTTGATGCAGTCAGATTGCAAGCGATGGTGATGGCGAGCGTGGCTGAATTCAGCGGCGGAGACTTCCAGGATGATGCCACTCTCATCGTTTTAGCAGTCAAATAAGTAGTAGTGAATGTATAGATTTCAGTAGCCCGCGCGTAAGCAAGGGCGTAAGCTTTTCGCCCTTGCTTACGCGCGGGCTACTGATTCACTTCGAGGTGAAACAGTGGAGACTTTCATTCAAGACCTGCGTTACGGGATTCGGACTCTGCTCAAGCGGCCCGCCTTCACAGCAATCGCAGTGCTGTCGCTTGCGCTCGGCATTGGCGCGAACACTACCATTTTCAGCCTGATCTATTCAGTCCTGCTTCGCCCGCTCGCGGTTGAAGAACCTGACAGGATTGCCGCATTCACAAACGATGTCGTCTCTTATCCGTCGTATAAAGATTTTCGAGATCAGAACGAAGTCTTCACAAGCCTCGCGGCTTTCGCTCCGCGAACGCTCAGCATGGGCAGAGAGGGCAAGCCAGAGCTTGTTTCCGCAGACGTAGTCTCAGGAAATTACTTCGACGTAGTAGGCGTGAAGACTGCGCTCGGTCGCACGTTTGTTGTCGAAGAAGATCAGACATCGGGCGGTCCTGCGGTCGCAATACTCAGCTACGGCCTGTGGCAGCGAAGCTTCGCGAGCGACCGCCAGGTAATCGGCAAGACGCTCACGCTCAACGGCCAGAGCTTCGACATCATCGGCGTCGCGGCGCGCGACTTTCGCGGGGCCACTCTCGCTTATTCGCCCGACCTCTGGATTCCGATTCAAACATGGCCGCTCGTGGCTACGGGAAGCTACACGCGACTGAGCCTTGATACGCGCGGCTGGAGTTGGCTCCGTGTGATCGGCAGGCTGAAGCCCGGCGTAACTATCGAACAAGCGCAATCCGAACTGAACGTGTTGGCGACACGACAGGAACAAGCATATGCCCAGGGCACTCCAAAAGATTTTTCCATTGAATTGAGTCCCATCACGACCGCCGCCACAGGGATACGCAGCCGGAGCGACTTTCTGCGGTTCATCGGCCTGCTTGCCGCCACAGTTGGAATCGCGCTCGCCATCGCCTGCTCGAATGTTGCGAATCTGCTGCTGGTCAAAGCCACCGCGCGGCGCAAAGAGATTGCCGTGAGACTGGCTCTGGGAGCCGGTCGTGGCCGAATCGTTCGCCAGATGCTGACGGAAAGCGTGCTGCTCTCGATCATCGGCGGAGCGGTCGGATTGTTAGTCGCCGTCTGGGCGATTGATTTGATAAAAGCATATCACCTGCCGGGCGACATTCCGCTCAGCAAACTGGGAATCGCGCTGAACGTTCCGGCGCTCGGCTTCACGCTTTTGATTTCACTCATCACAGGCATAGTCTTCGGGCTTGCTCCGGCGCTTCAAGCTTCAAAGCCCGATCTGGTCGCCGCGCTCAAAGATCAGGTTTCGCAATCCCACAGCCGCTCTTTTCTGCGCAACGCGCTCGTAACCGCGCAGGTCGCGCTCTGTCTGCTGCTGCTGGTAGGCGCGGGCCTCTTCATCCGAAGCCTTCGCAATGCGCTGGCAATTGATCCCGGCTTCAACTCTCATAACGTCGCGCTCGCAACCGTGAATCTCGGGCTTCAGCGATACACGAAAGCGCAAGCCGCATCGTTTTACGAACAACTGGCTGAAAGAGTCGAACGCCTGCCCGGCGTTGAATCCGCAAGCTGGGCAATAAACGTGCCCGTCAACGCAGACATTGACAGAGAGAGTTTCTCTGTCAGCGGATACACGCCTCAACCGGGCGAGCGTATGTCAGTTGATACGAATGTGATAGGCGTTAATTATTTCCGAACGATGGGCATTCCCATCATCGCAGGGCGAGAGTTCAGCAACGCGGATAGGCCGGGAACCGAGCCGGTCGTCGTCATCAGCGAAGCGATGGCGCGCAGATACTGGCAGGGTCGAGACCCGCTCGGACAGTCCGTCAAAATATTCGACATCGAAGTCAAAGTCGTAGGCGTGGCGAAGGATTCCAAGTATCACAGTTTGCGCGAATCCCCTTTGCCTTATATCTACACGCCGCTCAGTCAGGCGCAGAGTCTTTCAAGCATCACTTTCATTGCGCGAACAAGCGGCAACCCATCGAACCTGCTCGCTTCGGTCGAGCACGAAACAAGCGCGATTGACAGCAATGTTCCGCTTTTCGACACGGGTACGCTCGACCAGCACATAGGCTATCTGCTCGTAACCGAACGATTCGCCGCGACTCTGCTCGGCATGTTCAGCGTGCTTGCCTTGACGCTTGCGGTCACAGGAATTTACGGCGTGGTTGCTTATTCGGTCAGCCAGCGCACGCGCGAGATTGGCATTCGCATGGCTCTGGGCGCTGAAGGCAAAGACATTTTGAAGTTCGTGATGGGGCGGGGCATCGTTCCCGTTTTGATCGGAGTAGCTTTGGGATTGTCTGCGGCATTCGTAGTCACGCGCGTTTTGACGAGTTTCCTTTACGGTCTCAGCGCGACAGACCTTACAACCTTCATCGGCGCATCGCTTGTGCTCGTAGGAGTGGCTCTGGGAGCCTGTTTCGTGCCTGCTCGCCGCGCCACGAAGAGTTGATCCGATGGTCGCGCTTCGTTACGAATAGGCAGTAGCCCGTGCGTAAGCAAGGGCGTGTGCCTGCGCCCTTGCTTACGCACGGGCTACCGTCACAAACAGAGGAAATTATGGAAACTTTACTGAAAGACCTTCGCTATGGCGTTCGCATGTTGATGAAGCGTCCGGCCTTCACTGCAATCGCAATCATTGCGCTCGCATTAGGCATCGGAGCCAACACGGCCATCTTCAGTGTGGTCAACGCAGTGCTGTTGCGCCCGCTGCCCTACGATAATCCCGATCAGATAATGATCGTCAAAGAGACGAACTATCCCAGAGGGCTGGCCGACATGAATGTCTCTCTGCCTGATTTTAAGGCGTGGAGAGAGCAGAATCAGGTCTTCGATCATGTGGCCGCTCATCAGTACGAGAACTACAACATCACGGGCACTGATGAGCCTGAGCGAATCCAAGGCTTGCTGACCTCTTCCGACCTTTTCCCTGTGCTCAAGGTCAATCCGATTCTTGGCCGCACGTTCAGCTCTCGAAGAAGAGCAATTCGGCAAACACCGGGTCGTGGTCTTGAGTTACGGCTTGTGGGCGCGTCGCTTCGGCTCTGACGCAAACATCATTGGTCAAGGCGATCATGCTCAATGGAAACCTGTTCACAGTCGTGGGCATAATGCCCAAAGGCTTTCAGTACCCGGACGCAGAAATCGCGCTGTGGACTCCTTTGTCATTCCCTGCTGATGACAGTAACAACACTCGTGGCAATCACTCGCTCACCTCAATCGCGAGGCTCAAACCCGGCGTAACTATCGAACAAGCTCGCGCGGACATAGTTGGTATAACGGCACAGCTTGAGCAACAGTACCCCGAAAACGCTGGCGTAGGCGCAAACGTCGTCTCGCTGCGCGAAGAGACGGTCGGCCAGATACAGACAGCGCTTTTTGTGCTGCTCGGCGCGGTCGGATTTGTACTATTGATCGCCTGCGCGAACGTCGCTAATCTGATGCTCGCGCGCGCCGCGTCTCGACAAAAAGAGATGGCCATTCGCACAACGCTTGGAGCCAGCCGCACGCGCATCATTCGCCAGTTGCTTACGGAAAGCGTGATGTTGGCGCTTTCAGGCGGCATTCTCGGAATGCTTGTGGCGCTGTGGGGCGTGGACGCACTCGTCGGTCTGACTCCTGACGAGTTGCCCAGGTTTAGCGAGATCACAGTGGATGGCCGCGTGCTCGGTTTCACGCTGCTGGTCTCGCTTTTGACAGGAATAATTTTCGGCCTCATCCCGGCGCTTCAAACTTCAAAGCCCGACCTGAACGAATCACTCAAAGAAGGCAGTCGAGGCTCGACCGGAGGCGTGACCAGCCACCGCGTTCGCAATGCGCTGGTGATATCGGAAATCGCCATCTCGCTTATGCTCTTGATAGGCGCAGGCTTGATGATAAACAGTTTCGCGCGGCTCAGTAGCGTCAGCCCCGGCTTCAAACCGGAAAACGTCTTGACGATGTCGGTCTCGCTGCCTGATACAAAGTATCCCGACTCTCGACCGGAATTGAAGGTGGGTTTCTTCCGCGAACTGGTTGAAAAAGTTTCGGCGCTGCCCGGTGTCGAGTCCGCCGCAGCAACTTCGATTCTTCCAATGACCGGAAACTCTAGCAAGCTTTTCACACGCCAGGACAGACCCGCTCCAACGTCAATCGAAAGCATACCGTTGATTCAGTATTTCCAGATCAGCCCCGGTTATTTTCATACGATGGCGATTCCTCTTGCGAAGGGCCGCTTCTTCGATGAACGAGACAACGGCGATAGCCAGACAGTAGCCATAATCAATGAAACGTCGGCGCGGCGCTTCTTTCCTGACGAAGACCCGATTGGAAAAATCGTGCTGACAGGAGTGCCCGAAGAGATGGTGCCGCCGGGATTGCTGCCTCCCGGCTTTCGATTCCCGCGACTCAAGATCGTCGGAATAATCAGCGACGTGCGGACTGGCGGACTGAACGAGCAGGTCAAGCCGGAAATTTATTTGCCGCACGCTCAGGGCGGCGTGTTTGAAACTTACCTTGCGATGTCATTAGCCGTGCGCACGACAGGCGATCCTTTGAGCCTTGCGTCGGCGGTTCGCGATCAGGTCACTGCGATAGACAAAGACCAGCCCGTCGCAAACATCACGACGATGGAAAGCCGTCTTGCCGATTCGCTCGCGCGTCCGCGCTTCAGCACGCTTCTGCTGGGCATCTTTGCCGGTCTTGCGCTTCTGCTTGCGGCAGTCGGGCTGTATGGCGTGATGAGTTATGCTGTGGCCGAACGCACACACGAAATCGGCATTCGCATGGCGTTGGGCGCGCAAGCTTCGGACGTGCTCAAGATGGTTGTTAAGCAGGGCTTATTGCTCACCGTCTCGGGCATCAGCATCGGCCTTGTCGGCGCTTTCTTCCTCACCCGTTTGATGGCTAGCTTGCTTTTCGGCGTCTCTGCTACTGACCCTGTGACCTTCGCGCTTATTTCAGTATTGCTGGCAGGAGTGGCTCTGGGAGCCTGTTTCGTGCCTGCTCGTCGCGCTACGAAAGTAGACCCGATGGTCGCGCTTCGATACGAATAATCAGTAGGCCGCGCGTAAGCAAGGGCGTGTGCCTGTGCCCTTGCTTACGCGCGGGCTACTGCCACAAACGGAGGGCTTATGGAAAACCTATTCAAAGACATTCGCTACGGATTTCGGATACTGCTGAAAAATCCTGCCTTTATGGCAGTGGTAGTGCTGGTGCTGGCGCTCGGCATAGGCGCAAATACTGCGATCTTCAGCGTAGTTCATGCCGTGCTGTTGCGCCCTTTGCCTTTTCCTGAGCCTGATCGCCTGGTCATCATGACGGAGAAAGATCCTGATGGTGATCGAATGGGCGTCGCATATCCGAACTACGAAGACTGGCGTGCGCGCGCGCTGTCGTTCGAGGATATGGCGAGTGGTCGCAGCCAGTCGTTCAACCTGACGGGCATAGACCAGCCTACCCGATTGCAAGGCCGGACGGTGAACTGGAATTTTCTTCAACTGCTCGGCGTGAAGCCGCAACTCGGACGACTGTTTGAAGCGCAGGATGATAAGCCCGACGCCACGCCGACGGCAATGATCAGCACAGGTTTATGGAAAGAGAAATTCGGGAGTGATTCCGAAATTATCGGCAAAACGATCAATATAGACGGAAAACCGTTTTACGTAATCGGTGTGTTGCCGCCCGGGTTTCAGTTCCTCCGTCGCGATGACCTCTACGTTCCCATAGGTCTCTCCCTGACTCAGAGTTTTGGCCTGCTTGATCGCGGCAATCACTTCGGACTGAACATATTGGCGCGGTTGAAAACCGGTGTGACAGAGGAGCAGGCGCGCAAAGAAATGGAAGCGCTGGCTGCGCAGCTTGAGAGCGAATACCCGGCCACCAACAGCGGCAACGGCGCGATAGTGCAAAAGCTGAATGACCGGCTCGTGGAAACCATCCGCCCGGCCCTGCTCGTCTTACTCGCAGCAGTCGGATTTGTATTATTGATTGCCTGCGTCAATGTGGCAAATCTGATGCTGATGCGCGCGACAGAGCGGCATAAAGAGATAGCTATCCGGCTCGCGCTGGGCGCGGGTCGTATGCGGATCATTCGACAGTTGTTCAGCGAAAGTTTTTTAATTTCGGCGCTGGGCGGAGCGGCTGGTCTGCTGATAGGAGCCTGGGCGATGGACGGTCTGGTTGCTCTGGCTCCGCAGAATACGCCGCGATTGGATCAAGTCAAACTGAACAGAACCGTGCTCATTTTCACGCTGGGCGTGTCTGTGCTCACTGGTTTGCTGTTCGGGTTGTTTCCGGCATTACAAGCATCGCGCGCTGACCTCAACAGCGTGTTGAAAGAAGGCGGGCGGTCTATCGCCGGTTCATCAAGAGAGAGGATGCGTAAAGTTTTGCTTGTTGCCGAAGTCGCGCTGGCACTGGTGTTACTGGCAGGCGCGGGCTTGATGCTGCGCACCGTATCCCAGTTGACGCGCGTAGACCCGGGCTTCAACGCAGAGCGGCTGCTGACGATGCAATTCACGCTGTCGGCAGTCACTTACAAGGAAGAAAATCGGCGCACATTTTACCGTGAATGTCTGAGTCGAGTAGAAGGAGTGCCGGGCGTGCTTTCGGCGGCGCTGACTCTTTCGCTGCCGATTGACGGGTCTAACTGGAATTCTGTCTTCATGGCAATGGACAAACCCGTGCCGCCGCGCGCAGAGTTGCCGAGTTCAGCATTCACTCCTGTGAGCGCGAACTACTTCGAGGTGATGGGCATACGACTGCTCGAAGGCCGCGTCTTGAGCGAGGCCGATGGCGCGAATGCGCCGCGCGTGACGGTGATCAACGAAACGCTCGCGCGCCGTTTGTGGCCCGGCGAGAGTCCGATTGGGAAACGACTTAAGCAGGGCTGGCCGGAAAACAAAACGCCCGTGCGTGAAGTGGTCGGCGTGGTCTCTGATGTGAAGTTGGAAGGTGTGAATCAGGAGACTCCCATGCAAGCATACTTGCCGCTGGAGCAAGAGACTGTAGGCTCTTTGGCATTAGTCGCGCGCACCGCAGGCAATCCGCTTGCACTGGCCTCGACCATCGAACAGGCAATCCGCTCGGTTGACAAAGACCTGCCGGTCTATGGCACCAGTTCGATGGATCAATTAATGGGTAATGCGATTGCCCAGCAGCAATTGACGATGGTTCTGTTGGCAGGCTTCGCCATTTTAGCTCTCGTGCTCGCGGCAGTGGGAATCTATGGCGTGATGAGTTATTCGGTCACGCAGCGCACACACGAAATCGGCATACGCATGGCGTTGGGCGCGCAATCTTCGGACGTGCTCAAGATGGTCATTAAGCAGGGCTTGTTGCTCACCGTCTCGGGCATCAGCATCGGCCTTGTCGGCGCTTTCTTCCTCACCCGTTTGATGGCTAGCCTGCTTTTCGGCGTCTCTGCTACTGACCCTGTGACCTTCGCGCTTATTTCGGTGTTGCTGGCAGGAGTGGCTCTGGGAGCCTGTTTCGTGCCTGCTCGTCGCGCTACGAAAGTTGACCCGATGATTGCGCTTCGATACGAGTAGTTCAGTAGCCCGCGCGTAAGCAAGAGCGCAGCTTGCTTACGCGCGGGCTACTGCCTCCCGCGGAGGGCTTATGGAGCACTTTGTTAAAAGACCTTCGTTACGGAATGCGGATGCTAATGAAGCGTCCCGGCTTTACTGTTATTGCCGTCTTGACTCTAGCACTGGGTATCGGAGCCAACACAGCTATCTTCAGCGTGGTCAATGCGGTGCTGCTCAGACCGCTGCCTTACACGGAACCGGAAAGGCTAGTTCAATGCTACTGGCAATGGGCGAAAGGCGAAACTGAATCTGTAACAGCGGCTGAATATACTTTCTGGAAAGAACACAGCCAGTATTTTGAATCGGCCGGAGGCTTTAGCGGAACCAGTTCAGGTTTCAATCTTGCCGGTGGCGCAGAGCCGTTGCGGGTGCAAGGGATGCCTGTCTCGCAAGATTTCCTGCAAGTGCTGGGCATCAATCCGGCTCTGGGGCGCAATTTTTCATCGGAAGAAGACCTCCCCAACGGGCCTCGCGCGGCGATTATCAGCGACGGGTTATGGCGCAGTTATTTTGGCGCTGACCCATCGGTTATTGGCAGGCAGGTCGATCTGAACGGCGGAAGCTGCGACATAATCGGAGTCCTGCCGCGAGGGTTTCAATTCGGCGCTGCTGTTGATTTGCTGGTTCCCCTGCAACTGAAAGTTAATCCGAAAGATCAGGGGCACAACACGAGCATGGTCGCGCGGCTCAAAACCGGTGTCACAATAGAACAGGCGCAGGCCGAGATGGATCAGCTATTGCCTGAGTTCCGCGATGTATATCCTAATCACGCTGGCCCGACTGAAAGAGGCATTGGCTCTGGGAGCCTGTTTCGTGCCTGCTCGTCGCGCTACGAAGGTAGACCCGATGATTGCGCTTCGATACGAGTAGTTCGGTAGCCCGCGCGTAAGCAAGAGCGCAGCTTGCTTACGCGCGGGCTACTGCCACAAGCGGAGGGATTATGGAGACTTTATTTAAAGACGTTCGTTACGGCGTGCGGATGTTGATGAAGCGCCCGGGCTTTACGGCTGTTGCTGTGTTGACGCTGGCGCTCGGCATAGGCGCAAACACTGCCATCTTCAGTCTGGTCAACGCGACGCTCATACGACGATTGCCGGTTGTCGAACCCGAACGCCTGGTCAACGTCTTCAGCGGCGCTCCCGGCAGCGTCTTTTCCTACCCGAACTATGCTGAACTGCGCGATTACAATCAGGTCTTCGATGGCTTGATCGCCTGGGGCGGCATCACGGCCAGCTTAAACAGCGACGGGCAAACCGACGGGGCTGATTTAGTGACAGGCGCTATCGTCACAGGCAATTTTTTTGAGGTGCTTGGCGTGGGCGCTGGTCGCGGGCGCGTCATCTCGTCGGAAGATGACAAAACACCGGGCGCGCATCCTGTAGCCGTCATCAGTCACGGTTTATGGCAGAGCCGTTTCGGCGGCAACTCGAACATCACAGGGCAACAAATACTGCTTAATGGACAGAGCTTCACGATAATCGGCGTTACCACTCCCGAATTTGGCGGCGCGCAACTGGGCGTAACCCGTGACATCTATGTGCCCATGATGATGCAAGCAGTAATGCGCCCGCCACGCGCAGGTTATTCCGGCGAGTTGAATCCCGACTTGCTCAAAGTGCGCGGCAATAGCTGGCTCTTTACCGCAGGCAGACTTAAACCCGGCGTGACACAGGAGCAAGCGCAGGCGGCGTTGACCGCCATAGTCGAACAACAAGAGCAGGCAAACCCGGACCCGAATCGCCGTCGCAGCATCCTGCTCATTCCTATAAACGATGGCGACCCCACGCAACGAGGGCAGATGGTTTCAGCCGCGACGCTGCTTATGTCCGTGGTCGGCGCGGTGTTGTTGATCGCGTGCGCGAACGTGGCAAATCTGTTGCTGGCTCGCGCTTCGGCGCGGCGCAAAGAGATTGCCGTGCGGCTGGCTCTGGGCGCGAGCCGAGGGCGATTGGTTCGGCAGCTTCTGACTGAAAGCATAATTCTTGCGATGCTGGGCGGTATGGCCGGTCTGCTGATAGCGTGGTGGGCCGTAGACGGATTGAAAGCGACGCCGCCTCCGGCGGGCGCGTTACCGATAACGCCCGATTTCGCGATGGACACGCGCGTTCTGTTTTTCTCGCTCGCGTTATCGCTCGTGACAGGAATCATCTTCGGGCTGGCTCCGGCGTGGCGCGCGTCGCGGCCTGATTTAGTGCCTGCTCTCAAGGACGAAGCGATTGCGCTTGATGAGCGAACGCGCCGTCTGAGCCTCCGAAACCTGCTGGTGGTCGCGCAGGTAGCTTTGTCGCTCGTGCTGCTGATCGCTGCCGGATTGTTTCTGCGAAGCTTTCAGCAAGCGCAGGCAATACGCCCGGGTTTCGACGCAGAAAAATTACTGATCGCGCCGCTCAACATTAATCTGCTGCGCTATACCAGACCGCAAGGCCGCGAATTTTATCGGCAGGTGATCGAACGCGTCGAAGCCATTCCGGGCGTCGAGTCCGCGAGCGTAGCGCGAATCGTTGCGCTCAGCGGCGGCGGCTCTGTGCGCGGTTTGACGCTCGAAGGGCAGGAGGGGCCGGGCAGCCAGTTTCGCAGCGAAGGCGGAGGCGTCACAGTAAACACCAGAAACTCTGTCAGTTCGAATGTAGTCAGCTTGAAATACTTTCAGACCATGGGCATAGCATCTTTGCGTGGCCGCGATTTCAACGTTCAGGACGCAGAGGACAAGCCCAGAGTCGTGATCGTCAATGAAGCTTTCGAGCGGATGCACTACGATGGCGCAGATGCGGTCGGTCGCCGGTTGAGCTTCGGCGGCGCGCAAGGCCCGTGGCAGGAAATCGTAGGCGTAGTGCGCGACAGCAAATATCTCACGCTTGGCGAAGAGCCTGTGCCGTGTGTCTACCTACCGCTGGCGCAGAATCATGAAACCGGTGTCAGTCTGCACGTGCGGGCAACGGTTGACCCATCGAGTTTAATCGGAGCAGTGCGCAACGAAGTGCAATCGCTTGAAAAAAATCTCCCGGTGACTAACGTCCGCCCGATGACCGAAACCATAGGCAATTCGCTTTACGCCGCGCGGATGGGCGCGATGCTGCTAGGGATATTCGGCGCGCTGGCATTGCTGCTGGCCGCAGTCGGTTTGTACGGCGTTATGAGTTACGTAGTCTCTCGGCGCACGCGCGAGATTGGCATTCGCATGGCTCTGGGCGCGCAATCTTCGGACGTATTCAAGCTGGTGCTCAAGGAAGGGATGATGCTTGTTGCAATAGGCGTCGTGCTTGGCCTGACTACGGCAATGATTGTTACGCGGTTGCTTGCGAGCTTTCTCTACGGCATCAGCGCGACGGATCAGATAACCTTTGCGAGCATTCCTTTGATTCTGGCGCTGGTCGCGCTCGTTGCGTGTTATCTACCGGCGCGTCGAGCGATGAAAGTAGACCCGATGGTCGCGCTTCGTTATGAATGATGCTGGGAGCGCAGGCGTCTCGCCTGCATGAATTGAAATGCTAAGTATAAATTCTCTTTGCAGATTTCAACTCTGCTCTTGACAAGTCCGGCAGGCGAGACGCCTGCGCTCCCAGGTTTAGGAGGCATATGGACGCATTGCTTCAAGACCTTCGCTATGGCGCTCGCATGCTGACGAAGCGCCCCTGGTACACGGTTGTCGCTGTGATAGCTTTGGCTCTTGGCATTGGGGCTAACACGGCGATCTTCAGCCTCGTTGATGCGTTGCTGTTTCGGCCCTTGCATTTCAAAGATGTTGATCGCCTTGTGATGATATGGTCTGGAACCTCGCAAACCATCGCACGCGAGAACATCTCGCCCGCAGATTTTCTAGATTGGAAGAATCAGAACAATGTCTTCGATCATCTGGCGGCAATCAGTTGGTGGGATGTAAACCTGACAGGCAGCGGCGAGCCTGAGCGGATTCAAGCATTCCAGGTGTCTCCGAGCTTCTTTGCGGCGCTTGACGAAAAACCTCTCCTGGGGCGTGTGCTGCTGCCCGACGAAGAACAGCCCGGACACGATCAAGTCGCCGTGCTCAATTACAGCCTGTGGCAGCGGCAGTTCGCAGGCGACCCTAACATCGTCGGGCAAACGATCAAGCTCAATGGCAGCAGCCATACAGTAGTCGGAGTCATGCCAAAAGGCTTTGAATGGCCCACTACCGCAGAAGTGTGGACGCCTCTGGCTATGACGAATGATATGGCGAGCTTGCGTAAAGCTCACTTCCTGATGGTGATGGGGCGCATCAAAGAGAGCCTGAATTTGTCCGAAGCTCAGGCAGAGATGGACATCATCGCGCGCCGTCTCGCAGAGCAGTATCCCGACACTAACAAAGAAGTAGGCGTAATGCTCAAACGTGTGCCGGGCGAAGTCTCTGATGATTTTTCGCGCCCGTTTTTACTCTCGCTGTTGGGTGCTGTTGCGTTCGTGCTCTTGATTGCCTGCGCCAACGTTGCAAACCTTCAACTGGCACGCGCGACAGGGCGCGTCAAAGAGATAGCTATTCGCTCGGCGCTCGGCGCAAGTCGCTTCCGCGTAGTGCGGCAACTGCTGACCGAAAGCATAATGCTTGCGCTTCTGGGCGCGGGCTTCGGGCTGTTGCTTGCTGTGTGGGGCATTGATTTCATGCGCGCCAGTTTCCCCCGGATTTGGCCAAGTACGTAACAGGCTTGAGCCACATGGGACTTGACGGTCGCGCGCTTGGATTTACGCTTGCCGTCGCGCTTTTGACGGGAATCATCTCAGGGCTTGCGCCCGCGATTCAGACTTCGCGGCCCAACCTGAACGAAACATTGAAAGAAGGAGGCCGAAGTTCAGCTTCAGGCTCTCATCGCCATCGCTTGCGAAGCGTGCTTGTCATCGCTGAAATCGCGCTCGCACTTGTATTGATGGTCGGAACAGGATTGATGGTCAAAGGGTTCGCGCGATTGCTGGACAATCAGCGGCAAGGATTTGATTCGCGCAACCTGCTGACGATGAGCGTCGCTCTCCCCGAAGCGAAATACAAAGAGCCTCATCAAAGAGTAGCGTTCCACAATCAACTGCTTGAGCGACTGAAAGCAACGCCCGAAATAGAGTCTGTTGGTTCGGTCAGTGCGCTTCCTTCGAGCGGCAACTGGAACACAATAACTATAAGCATCGAAGGCCGCCCCGCGCCCACGCCCGACAAAGAGCCACTGGTTGATTACCAATCAATCAATGATGATTACTTCCGCACAATGCGAATTCCTATGATGAAGGGGCGCGAGTTCGGCTCGCAGGACGGCACGGACGGCACACCTGTCACAATCGTCAGCCAGAGATTTGCCAACCGTTTCTTTCCAGACGAAGATGCAATCGGCAAACGAATCAAGGTCGGCGCTAACGCATCAGACAATCAGTGGACTACAATCGTCGGCGTTGCGGGCGACGTAAAACATTTTCTGTTCGATAGCGGGCCGCGCGCGACTCTCTATTTGCCTTACACACAACTGCCGCAATTCAGGGTGTCGCTTGCGCTGCGCTCATCCGTTGATCCGATGAGTCTCGTCTCATCTGTTCGCGCTCAAGTCCGCTCGGTTGACAGCGACCAGCCCATCTACGAAATCAAAACTATGGAGAAGCTCATCAGCGAACACGTTTCAGGCATAGAGATGTCTGCAACGTTGATGGCGATCTTCGGCGTGATAGCGTTGATACTTTCGGGGGTCGGAGTCTATAGCGTGATGGCTTATGCGGTCAGCCAGCGCACGCACGAGATTGGCGTGAGAATGGCTCTGGGAGCCAGTTCCACGGATGTATTGAAACTCGTCGTGGGACAGGCGTCACGGATGGCGGCCATAGGACTTGGCATAGGATTGCCCATAGCTTTCATCCTGACGCGAGTCGTGTCGAGCGCCATGTTCGGAGTGGTCGCGCTCGACGCAATCACTTTTACGGGCATCACATTGTTGCTTGCAGCAGTAGCACTTTTATCCGGTTACATCCCCGCTCGGCGGGCGGCAAAGGTAGACCCGATGATTGCGCTTCGATACGAATGAAACAGTACCGCGAGCGGGTCGGGTGATGACCCGACCCGCTCGCGGTACTGTTAATTGGAGGACTGATGGAAACTTTATTGAAAGACCTTCGCTATGGCGTTCGGATGCTGATGAAACGTCCCGGCTTTACGGCTGTGGCAATAATCGCGCTTGCCTTAGGCATCGGCGCGAACACCGCCATCTTCAGTGTAGTCAATGCCGTGCTTCTGAAACCGCTTCCCTTCTCTGATCCTGACCGGCTCATCAGGGTCTACGAAACAGACAAGCATCGCGGACTCACTCAAGGTTCAGCCTCCTATCCTGACTTCGCCGACTGGAGAGATCAAAACCACGTCTTCGAGCGCATAGCTGCTTTTCATGACAGCAGCCACATACTGACCGGAGGAGATGATGCTGTGCGCCTTCAAGGAGCTGTCGTCTCTGCCGATCTGTTTGCTTTGCTGGGCGTGACACCCATTCTTGGTCGAACGTTTCTGCCCGAAGAAGACAAGCCCGGCGACAGTGGCCGCGTAGTCATGCTCGGTCACGGCCTGTGGCAAAGGCAGTTCAACTCTGATCCGAATATTTTAGGAAGATCGCTCACGCTCGACAGTGTGAATTACTCCGTCGTGGGCGTGATGCCCGCCGGATTTCAGTTTCCAATAGGGAACGAGCCTGTCGAGTTGTGGACGACATTCGCCGTTGAATCTGGAGGCGAAGACCCGCTGACGGCTCAACGCGGCGCGCATTATCTGAGGGTGATTGCGCGATTAAAACCGGATGTCGCCATATCTCAAGCGCAGGCCGAGATGGACACAATCGCCAGCCGCCTCGAACAACAATACCCGGATGAAAACTCTCATAGAGGAGTCTATGTCGTGGGCGCGCTCGAAGACCTGGTGGGCGACGTTCGCCCCGCGCTATGGATACTGCTGTCTGCTGTCGGATGCGTGCTTTTGATCGCCTGCGCGAATGTTGCGAACCTCCTGCTTGCCAGGGCCACGACTCGTCACAAAGAGATGGCTATTCGCGCTGCGCTCGGCGCAAGTCGTATGCGCGTAGTGCGGCAGCTTCTTACGGAAAGCGTGACGCTTGCGCTTGTCGGCGGCGCGCTCGGATTGCTTATCGCGCTCTGGGGGACAGACCTGCTCGTTGCGTTAAGCGGCGACGACATTCCTCGCGCGACGCAAATCAGGCTGGATGGAGGCGTGCTTCTGTTCACGCTGGCCGTTTCCGTTTTGACAGGGGTGATCTTCGGTCTCGTTCCGGCGATTCAATCTTCCAAACCCGACCTTTCAGAATCGCTCAAGGAAGGCGGGCGCGGTTCGACAGAAGGCGCGCGACGCAATCTGATTCGCAGCGCGCTTGTGGTCTTTGAAGTTGCAATCGCGATAGTGCTTCTGGTGGGCGCGGGACTGTTGATTGAAAGTCTCAGGCGCTTGCAAAACATCAACCCCGGTTTCAATTCGAAAAATGTTCTGACGTTGAAAATGGGATTGCCTGATGTGAAATACACGACTGAAAAGCAGGTCGCTTTTTATCGCGAACTGCTCGAACGCATCAACGCGCTGCCGGGAGTCACGCATGCGAGCGCGGTGTTGCCTCTGCCTTTAAGCGGTGATCGTGTTCGAACCAGCTTCGAAACCGAAGGGCGTCCAATGGCGGCGGGCGATCTGCCCTCAGCCGAGTTGCGCACTATCGGTCTGAATTATTTTCAAGCAATGGGAATCCCGCTCGTCAAGGGTCGAGACTTCATTGCGCGCGACGACGGCAAAGCGCCCGGCGTCATCATCGTCAACTCAGCTTTTGCCGAGAAGTTCTTTCCCGGCGAAGACCCGATTGGCAAACATATCAAGCCGGGCATTTCATTTGACGAGAACGAACCCCCGATGCGCGAAATCGTAGGCGTCGTCGGTAACGTGAAGCATCTCAAACTGGATGCCGCAGAGGAAGCGGAATTTTATGCCCCGCACGCGCAGATTCCATTTGACTCGATGACGATTGTAGTTAAAAGCAATACCGACCCGCGCGGACTGGTCGGCGCGGTTCAACAAGAGGTCAAAGCGATAGACAAGGATTTGCCTGTCTTCGACATCAAAACGCTCGACGATTATGTTGCGGGAGCGGTCGCGCAGCCGCGCTTCAACACTTTGCTGCTGGCTATCTTCGCAGGGCTGGCGCTCGTTCTGACCGCAGTCGGGTTGTATGGCGTGATGAGTTATACGGTAGCGCAACGCACGCACGAGATTGGCATTCGCATGGCTCTGGGCGCACAATCTTCGGACGTGCTGATGCTTGTCGTAAGTCAGGGAATGATTCTTACATTGATTGGCGTAGCGATTGGCTTATCGGCAGCATCCCTGCTTACAAGTGTGATGGCAAGCCTTCTTTACGGTGTGTCTGCTACCGACCCCGCGACGTTTGCAATCGTCGCAGCGACGCTATCAGCAGTGGCGTTTCTGGCTTGCTACCTCCCTGCCCGCAAAGCCACGAAGGTAGACCCGATGATCGCGCTGCGGTATGAATAGTCAGTAGCCCATGACAGTAGCCTGACCGTGAGGGAGGGCGCATACACACGCCCTTGCTTACGCGCGGGCTACTGTCACAAGCAGAGGGAAATAATGAATACTTTATTTCAAGACCTGCGCTATGGCGCGCGAATGTTGATAAAGAGTCCGCTCTACACGGCGGTGGCAGTTATAGCTTTAGCTCTGGGCATCGGGGCCAACACGGCTATCTTCAGCGTTGTCAATGCTGTGCTGTTGCGTCCGCTGCCTTACATAGACTCGAACCGGCTCGTCTTTGTGGAATCAGGCAACAAGCAAACCGGGGCGCAACAGTTCGGAGGCGTATCGCCCGCTGATTTCTGGGACTGGCAAGACCAGACGCAAACGTTCGAGCAGCTTGCGGGCATGTCCGGCAGCGGATTTAATTTGACCGGCGTCGAAACCCCTGAGTCAATTCCGGCATTGCGCGTATCCACCAATTTCTTTGAGGTGCTCAAAGCGAAGCCTTTACTCGGTCGCACCTTTCGACCCGAAGACGGGTCAGTGAAAGCTGATGATACGATCATATTGAGCTATCGCCTCTGGCAACGCAGGTTCGGCGCTGATCCCGACATCATCGGGAAAACGCTCGGCAACACAGGCACTATCGTCATCGGAGTGATGCCGCCGGATTTCAAGTTTCCAGTCACAGCGGAATGTTGGATTACTATGTCGCGCGATTCGGGCGAGATGAGAAATCGCGCCAATCGCTATTTCACCGTCCTGGGATTGATCAAACCCGATCAGACGATTGAAAGCGCGCAGGCCGAGGTCGAGACCATCGCCTCAAACCTCGAATCGCAATATCCAGACACCAACAAAAATATCTCTGCGCAGCTTGCTCCTTATCGCGACCGTATAGTTCGCGATGTGAAGACTTCGCTGCTGGTGCTGCTCGGCGCGGTTATATTCGTGCTGGCCGTAGCCTGCGCCAATGTCGCAAGCATTTTACTTGCTCGCGCCACGTCGCGCCGCAAAGAGATGGCGATTCGTTTAGCGATGGGCGCAAGCCGGTGGACGCTGATCAAACAACTGCTCACGGAAAGCCTGATGCTTTCCGTTGCAGGCGGCGCAGCCGGTCTTGTGTTCGCGCTCTGGGGCGTTGACCTGCTGGTCAAGCTCTTGCCGGACAAGTATGCATACCTGCAAGTTCAAGATCTGGTCCGCATTGATGCTACGACGCTGTTGTTCACGCTGATGACAGCATTACTGACGGGGCTTTTGTTCGGGCTGGTTCCGGCGTGGCAATCGTCGCGGCCCGACATCAACGAGTGGCTGAAAGAAGGCACGCGCGGCTCTGACGGGTCGCGGCAGCAGCGCACGCGCAGCACGCTCGTAATTGCTGAAATCGCGCTGGCGATGGTACTGCTGGCAGGCGCAGGTCTTTTGGCTCAGAGCTTCGTGCGTTTAAGAAACACCGACCTGGGATTCGATCCTCGCAACCTGTTCACGATGGGGGTCAGCCTTTCTTTCCGCGAGCACCCGGATGATCCGTCGCGCGTCAGATTCATCAAGAAGATGCTCGATGAAGTCGCCAACGCGCCCGGCATCGAATCGGTCGCGGTGACGACAGGTTCGGCATTCCCTTATCTCAATTTCGGTTTCAACATCGAAGGGCAGCCATTGCCTGCCGATGCTCCCGCGCTCTACGAAACCATCAGCCCGAATTATTTCAAAGCCATGAAATCGGGCCTCATTACAGGACGCGAATTCGACGAGCGCGACACTACGAATTCGCCCGGCGTTGCGATCATCAACGAGACGCTTGCGCGCAGGTATTTCGATGGCACGGACCCTATCGGCAAACGCATCTCGATCAATTATCTGGGCACGCGCCAGACGCGCGAGATCATCGCCATAGCGAAAGACATGAATCAAGGAGAGCCGGGCAAAATTCAACCGCAGGTTTATGTTTCCTACCAGCAGCAGCCGTGGCTTTCGGCTGGGCTCATCGTGCGCGCGGGCTCAAGCCCCGACAGCGCGAGAAAAGATGCGCAACAAGCCATCTGGGCAGTAGACAAAAATCAGCCCGTATCGAAATCCGATACCGCAGAAATGGTATTGAGCAACGCGATGGCCGAGCCGCGCCTGTACACGATGTTGTTAGGAGCATTCGCCGCGCTGGCGTTGATTCTTGCGGCGGTCGGAATTTACGGAGTGATGGCTTATTCAGTGGCCGAGCGCACGCGCGAAATCGGCATACGCATGGCGTTGGGCGCGCAAGCTTCGGACGTGTTGAAGATGGTTATCGGGCAAGCAATGAAGCTGATTGTTGTAGGTGTTGCGATTGGACTCGTCGCCAGCGTCGGACTGACGCGATTAATAGCGAGCCTGTTGTTCGGCGTGTCTGCTACCGACCCTGTGACTTTCGCACTTGTTTCGGCATTGCTTGCAGGCGTTGCGCTCATGGCCTGCTACATCCCTGCGCGACGAGCAACAAAGGTAGACCCGATGATCGCGCTGCGGTATGAATAGTCAGTAGCCCGCGCGTAAGCAAGGGCGCACACTCTAGCCCTTGCTTACGCGCGGGCTACTGTCACGAGCGAAGGAGAAATTATGGAAACTCTCTGGCAAGACATTCGTTATGCCGTTCGGCTGTTGATAAAAAGGCCCGGCTTTACAATCGTGGCAGTGCTGACGCTGGCACTCGGCATCGGAGCCAACACGGCTATCTTCACCGCAGTTGATCGAGCCTTGCTTCGCCCTTTCCCGTATAAAAACCCCGACACGCTGGTTCATTTGTGGGAGACCAGCCCGCAAAGGGATTACAGAGAACACCAGGCTTCGTATCCCGATTACCTCGACTGGCGAGAGCAAAACAACTCCTTTGAAGAGATGGCCGGATACTCAGGCGGCAACGTTACTTTCACAGGGCGCGGCGAGCCGGAGCGGGTTCAAATAGCTCGCGTGACTTCCAGTTTCTTTCCGCTGCTCGGCGTTGAAGCAAGCCTCGGTCGCACATTTCGAGCCGAAGAAGATACGGCCAGCACTGAGCGGGTTGTGATGTTGAGCCACGGGCTATGGCAGCGCAGGTTCGGCGCAGACTTACAAATCATCGGGCAGCAGATCACGCTCAACGGCGCAGGTTTTACGGTAGTCGGAGTCTTGCCGCAGAGTTTTCATTTCGCCAAAGTCGGGGCCGCAGAGTTGTGGTTCCCGCTCCGCCCGCAACCGTTCCAGGCGCAGCGGCGCAATATGTACTGGCTCAACGTGATCGCGCGGCTCAAGCCTAACGTCTCCGAACAGCAGGCTTATTCCGAGATGAGCGCGATTGCGGGACGAATAGAAGAACAGTTCCCCGATTCGCACACCGGCATAGGTATAAAAATCGTTCCGTTGCGCGACGAGATCGTAGGCCCCGTCAAACCGCTTCTGCTCGTGCTGCTCGGAGCCGTAGCTTTCGTGTTGCTCATCGCGTGCGCGAACGTGGCAAACCTTCTGCTGGCTCGCGCCGCAGGCAGGCGAAGAGAGATAGCCATCCGCATGGCGCTCGGCTCAAGCCGCTTGCGTTTGATTCAGCAACTACTTACCGAAAGCATGTTGTTGGCTTTGGCAGGCGGGGTTGCGGGGCTTTTGCTGGCCGGATGGGGAATCGAGCTTTTGACGGCTGCCATTCCAAATTCCCTGATCGTCCAGATGCCTTATCTCGAAGGTCTGAGCCTCGACATGAAAGTGCTCGGCTTCACTTTCGCATTGTCGGTTTTGACGGGAATCATCTTCGGACTCGCGCCCGCATATCAGGCTTCAAAGCCGGACTTGAACGAGGCGCTCAAGGAAGGGAGCAAAAGTTCGACCGGCATACGACGCGCTCGCCTGCGCAGTCTGCTCGTAGTGTCCGAGATAGCGCTCGCGCTCATTCTATTGATCGGCGCGGGATTGATGATTAAAAGCCTGAACCGACTGTTGGAAATCAATCCGGGATTCGACACAGAAAAGCTCCTCACATTCCAGTTATCGCTGCCCATGAATAGATATTCGGAAGCAAATCGAGTGGTCGCGTTTCAAGATCAGCTTCTTGCGCGCATCGAGAGCCTGCCGGGAGTGAAAGGCGCAGCCACGACCGATATATTGCCATTGAGCGGAGGCGGCAACACAGGCACGCTCCAGGTCGAAGGCCGTCCAGTCCCGCCGCCCGACGAACGGACTGAATTCAACATCCGCACCATAAGCCCGAATTACTTCAGCGTGATGGGAATCCCGCTGGTCAAAGGGCGTTTTTTCACAGAGCGCGATAACAGCGACAGGCCAAAGATGTTGATAATCAATCAAACAATGGCTGATCGGGTATTCCCTGATGGAAACGCATTGGGGCGGCGCATCATGTTCACTTTCGACGCGATGAAGCAGCCCTGGGAAATCGTCGGCATAGTGGGCGACGAAAACGTCACGAGCCTCGACGTTAAAATTACCCCCATAGTCTATTCTTCTTACCTACAGGACAGCAGCAGCCAGATCAGTGTAGTGGCGCGGACGACAACCGACCCGGCAACTTTGATTTCTGCTGTCCGCAACGAAGTCAGAACGCTTGACTCCGACCTTCCGATATTCTCAGAAACGACGATGGAGCAGTTGATCTCTAATTCGCCTTCAACTTTCCTGCGTCGCTATCCGGCATTTTTGATCGGCGCATTCGCCATAGCGT
Source organism: Blastocatellia bacterium (assembly GCA_963726785.1). Lineage (GTDB taxonomy): Bacteria > Acidobacteriota > Blastocatellia > UBA7656 > UBA7656 > DATEKX01. The sequence continues at coordinate 296,775 of CAVSDJ010000009.1, read as the reverse complement.
CGCTGTGTCTTGCGATGCTCGGCATTTATGGGGTGATTTCTTACTCGGTCACAGAGCGCACACACGAAATCGGCATTCGCATGGCTTTAGGCGCGAAAGCGTCGGACGTGTTGAGGCTCGTCGTCGGGCAAAGCATGTTGCTTGCGTTTGCGGGCATAGCCTTAGGCATTGTCGGCGCGCTCGCTGTGACTCGCATAATGACGAGTCTGCTTTTCGGCGTGACGGCTACCGACCCGCAGACGTTCATCATCACATCGCTTGTTTTGACAGGAGTGGCTCTGGGAGCCTGTTTCGTGCCTGCTCGTCGCGCCACGAAGGTTGATCCGATGGTCGCGCTTAGATATGAATAGGCAGTAGCCCGCGCGTTGCAGTAGCCCGCGCGTAAGCAAGGGCGAGAGCGAGCGAGCGGGTCGCGTTATGAGACTACCCGCTCGCTCGCTCTCGCAGTACTGTAACTGGCGCATTCTTAATTCCTTCTGGAGGGTTGATGGAAACTATATGGCATGACATACACTACGGGTTCAAGATGCTGCTCAAAAGTCCGGCCTTCACTCTCGTTGCCGTGCTTTCCATAGGGCTTGGCATCGGCGTCAACACGGCGATTTTCAGCCTCGTCAATGCTGTGCTGTTTCGACCGCTGCCAGTAATCAGCGAGCCTGATCGCTTAGTGTGGTTTCGCGCTCCTATTTCTTACCCAAGCTACGAAGAATACCGCGATCAAAATGATGTCTTCACAGGCATGACCGCATCATCCGGTAAATCCGAATTCAGCCTCAGTAGTAACGGTCAGCCTGAATTGGTTCAGGGCGAATTTGTCACTGCGAATTACTTCTCTGTTCTCGGCGTAGAAGCTTCGCTTGGCCGCGCCTTTCTGCCGGAAGAAGACCACACGCCGGGCGCTCATCCGGTTGTCGTCATCAGCCACCAGCTATGGGAAAACCGATTCGGCGCTGATCCTTCACTCATTGGAAAAACGATCAGACTGAATGGCATGAGCTTCACCGTCGTAGGCGTCGCGCCCAAGAATTTCATAGGCACGGAAGTAGGAATGATTCGCGAGTTGTGGGTTCCAATGATGATGTTTTCTCAACTGAACCCGCGCGTGGCGGGCAGCGACAACGCCCCTGAGCCCGACCGACTAAGTAATCGAAACATGTACTGGCTCAACACCGTTGCTCGACTCAAGCCGGATGTGAGCCAAGAGCAGGCCGAATCGGCAATGACAGTCATTGCCGACAGGCTGGCAAAAGCGCACGGCGAACAGAAGATTGATGAGCGATTGAGAAGCGTGAGCTTGCTGCCGGTTGCAGGCGGGCTTGATCCAAGAGACCGACTTGATGCTCTCCCCCTGTCGGGGCTGCTTATGGCGGTTGTCGGCATCGTCTTGCTCATTGCGTGCGCAAATGTGGCGAGCCTGCTTTTGTCGCGCGCCGCGATTCGCCAAAAGGAAATAGCAGTTCGACAGGCACTGGGCGCAAGTCGCGGTCGAATCATTCGGCAATTGCTGACCGAATCAATTTTACTTGCTTTGATAGCAGGGGCTTTTGGTCTTCTGCTAGGGCTGTGGACAGTAGATATACTGAAAGCTTTTAGCAGCGCTACGCCGCTTGCCTCGGTTGACGTAGGTGTGGACTATCAGGTGCTCGGCTTCACGCTTTTGATCTCTTTAATCACAGGAATAGTCTTCGGATTAGCGCCTGCGCTACAGGTATCGCGCCCTGACCTCGTGCCTGCCTTGAAGAACGAAAGCATAATGATGGGAAGCTATCGCAGGTCTCGCCTGCGCAACGCTTTCGTCATTGTGCAAGTGACGCTTTCGCTGGTGTTGTTGATTGGCTCCGGCCTGTTCATAAGAAGCTTACAGAACGCGCAATCCATAGATCCCGGTTTCAATGCGAGAAACGGCCTGACCGTGCCTGTTGACCTGGGGCTGTTGCGATATGACGAAGCTAAGGGGCAGGAGTTTTATCGCCAGGTTGTCGAGCGTGTTAAGACCATGCCCGGAGTCGAGCAGGCAAGCTTGGTCAAATTCGTTCCTCTCGGTTTTTCATTTGCTCAGCGTGAAGTCGTAATCGAAGGCAGCGAGCAAGACGATTCAGGCATTAGCGCAGGTTTCAATATCGTAGGCCGTGATTACTTTCAAACGATGGGGGTTCCCATTTTACGGGGGCGCGAATTCAAAGCGGATGGCAGCGAAAAAGGAGTCATCATTAACGAGACTTTCGCCGCGCTTTTCTTCCCGGACAAAGACCCCGTCGGCAATCGCGTTAGCCTAAACGGACCTAAAGGGCTTTATTCGGAAATCATCGGCGTGGCGAAAGACGGCAAGTACTCCACGCTTGGCGAGCGGGCGCGACCGTTCATCTACCAGCCGTTGCTTCAGAACTATGAATCGCGTATGACGCTCGTGGTTCGCACGGCGACCGACCCAACCGCTTTAATTGATGCTGTACGGAGTCAGATTCAGGCGCTCGAACCGAACCTGCCTGTCGCAAAGATTAATACTCTGGCCGAGCAATTGAATCTTTCGCTCATGCCTGCCCGTTTGACTGCCGCGCTGCTGGGCGTGTTCGGACTGCTCGCGCTCTGTTTGGCTACCGTAGGCATCTACGGTGTAGTGGCATATTCGGTCAGCCAGCGCACGCATGAGATTGGCATTCGCATGGCTCTGGGCGCGCGTCCGAGCGATGTAATGAAGATGGTGTTTCGAGAAGGATTGGGCATTGTAACAATCGGAATAGCGATAGGGCTGGGGCTTGCCTTCGTCACGACAAATCTGATTTCAAGCTTCCTTTATGGAGTGAGTGCGACTGATCCGATTACGTTCGTGGGAATATCGCTGCTGTTGACAGGAGTGGCTCTGGGAGCCTGTTTCGTGCCTGCTCGTCGCGCCACAAAGGTTGATCCGATGGTCGCGCTCAGATATGAATAGGCAGTAGCCCGCGCGTAAGCAAGGGCGCGAGCGTGCGCCCTTGCTTACGCGCGGGCTACTGCAACAATCTGCCTTCCGCCTTGCGCCTCCTGCGTATTGATTAACGGAGGTGACTGATGGAAACTTTATTTCAAGACTTGCGCTACGGATTTCGGATGTTGCTCAAAGGGCGCGCGGTCACTGCCGTTGCGATCATCGCGCTCGCTTTAGGCATCGGAGCCAACACGGCTATCTTCAGCGTGGTTAATGCTGTGCTGCTTCGCGGATTGCCTTACAAAAACGCCGACCAGTTGGTGACGATCTGGGAGACAAATCCCCAAATCCAGATAGGCTTTGACCTGCTGCCCGCATCAACAGGAATTTTCGCAGACTGGCAAAATCAGAATGAATCGTTTGAAACGATTTCAATCCTCGACGCTAACCGCTTCGCCTTCACAGGCTCAGGCACGCCCGAGCGCGTCGGCGGCGCGCGAGTGTCGGCAAGTTTCTTTGATCTGATGTCCGTGACGCCGATTCTCGGGCGCGGTTTTTTGCCAGAAGAAGATAAGCCCGGAGCCAACACGGTTGTCGTCATAAGCCACGCTATGTGGCAGAGCCGGTTTGGCGCTGACGCGGGCGTGTGCGGCAAGACGATGGTGCTTGATGGCCGCAGCTACACAATCATCGGCGTTATGCCAAAAGGTTTTCAGTTCCCAAGGGCCGAAGATTTGCCTTCTTATTTTCAGACGTCATCTCAAGCCGACTTGTGGACGCCCGCAGGGTTGACGAGCGAACAGCTCGCAGATCGCGAAAGCCATAACAAAGCTGTAGTCGCGCGCCTCAAACCCGGCACGACGGTCGAGCAGGCACAATCTGAAATTTCCGCCATATCGAATCGAGCCGCCGAGCAGTATCCCGAAGCAAAAGGTTGGGGCGCGAAGGTCGTTCCGATGAAAGAGCAATTAGTCGGCGACCTGCGCGTAGCGCTCTTTGTGTTGTTGGGCGCAGTCGGGTTTGTCTTATTGATCGCGTGTGCAAACGTAGCGAACTTGCTGCTTGCGCGAGCGGCTTCGCGGCAGAAAGAGATTGCCGTGCGCAGCGCGCTCGGAGCAAGCCGCTTGCGAATAGTTCGTCAGCTTCTGACTGAAAGCGTGATGCTCGCGCTCGCGGGCGGAGTGATCGGAATCCTGCTCGCCGTGTTGGGCATCAACGTGTTGTTGGCCATCAGCCCTTCGAGCATTCCCCGCAAACACGAAATAAGCATTGATGGTTATGTTCTCGCCTTCACATTCACAGTGTCGCTTGCGACCGGCGTGTTGTTCGGACTCGCGCCCGCTTTTCAGGTTTCGCGCTTCAACTTAAGCGAAACTCTCAAAGAAGGCGCGCGCGGATCGACCGCAGGCAATGCCCCGTTGCGCAGTTTGCTGGTCGTAGCGGAAGTCGCGCTGTCGCTTGTTCTCTTGATAGGCGCGGGGCTGTTGCTCAACAGCTTTTCGCGACTGCTGGGAATCAATCCCGGCTTCGATCCCAAAAATGTTCTGGCGATGAAAATCTCTGCGGGGCCGAGCTATGATGATGATGACCAGAAGCAGGCGCGCTTCTTCAAGCAGATAATCGAAAAAGTCAAAGCCTTGCCCGGAGTCGAATCCGCAGGCGCAGTCTCATACCTTCCGCTGAGCGGAGACGAAGAGATTAATCAGTTCACAGTCGAGGGCCTCCCTGCGCCGAGCAATTATAACGACACGCCGCTTGCGGACTTTCGCTTCATTGATGATGGGTACTTCTCGACGCTAAAGATACCGCTCGTCGCCGGGCGTCATTTCAGCGAGCAAGACATCAAGACTGCCCCGCCCGTCATCATCATCAACGAGAGTTTTGCCCGGCGTTTCTTTGCCGACGAGCAACCCCTTGGCAAGCGAATCAAGCCGGGCGATTATGAATCGCGCGCTCCGTGGGTCACAGTTGTCGGCGTAGTGAAAGACGTGAAGCACTCTACGCTTGAACAACAGACTCGCCCGCAACTTTACTTCCCCTATCAGCAGAAGCTCTGGGGCATATTGACGATTGTTGCGCGCTCGGATTCCGATCCGAAGAGCCTGTCTGCCGCGATGCGAAATGCAGTGTGGGAGATAGACAAAGACCAGCCCATCACGAGCCTGAAAATGATGGAAGAGTATCTTGCGGATTCCGTTTCGCAGAGACGTTTCAACGCGATACTGCTCGCAGCATTCGCCATCGTGGCAATGGTTCTGGCGTCAGTAGGGATTTACGGCGTGATGAGTTACTCCGTAACACAACGAACCCACGAGATTGGAATTCGTATAGCTCTGGGAGCCAAACAGCGCGACGTGTTCAAGCTGGTAGTAGGGCAAGGCTTAAAGCTCACTATGGCGGGAGTGGCAATAGGGCTTTGCGCGGCGTTCGCGCTCACAAGGCTGATGGAAAGTTTGCTTTACAATGTGTCTGCTACTGACCCCGTGACGTTCATCGTAATTTCGATAGTACTGGCAGGAGTGGCTCTGGGAGCCTGTTTCGTGCCTGCTCGTCTCGCAACTAAGGTTGATCCGATGGTCGCGCTCAGATATGAATGATGCTGGGAGCGCAGGCGTCCCGCCTGCTGAATTTGTGATGTTAAGAATTAATTATTTGCTTAGATTTGAAATCTGCACTTGCCACATCCGGCAGGCGAGACGCCTGCGCTCCCGGGTTTAGGAGATTACTATGGAAACTCTATTTCAAGACATTCGCTATGGTGTTCGTGTATTGCTTAAGGGACGGGCGGTTACTGCGATTGCGGTGCTTGCTTTGACGCTTGGCATTGGCGCAAACACTGCGATCTTCAGCGTCATCAATGCTGTTTTGATAAAACCGCTTCCCTACCCTCAGCCCGACCGCGTCGTGAGGATTTACGAAAAGTCGGCGAAGTTCGATCAGATGTCTATCTCTTACCCTAACTTTCTCGACTGGCAAAAACAGAGTCAAACGCTTGAGGCCATATCAGTCTTTCGCTATCAGGGCTTCAACGTCACGGGGGCGCAAGGCCCTGAGCGAATACAGGGAAGGATGATCTCCGCGAGTTTCTTCTCTGTTCTCGGCGTTCAGCCTGTCATCGGCAGAAGCATTCTGCCCGAAGAAGACAGGCCCGGCGGTGCGCTTTCGGTCGTTGTCAGTTACGCGCTATGGCAACGCAGGTTCGGCGGCGATCCGAACCTGACCGGAAAGCCGATCATAATCAACGGGAAAGATTACACCATCGTCGGAATAATGCCCGCCAATTTCCGTTTCTACTCTACGTCTGATCTGTTTGTGCCTGTAGGCACTCAGGACGACCCAGTATTGCGAGCGCGCGAATTACATTCGGGGCTTCAAGCAGTAGGTCGTCTCAAACCCGGCGCTACCGTTGAGCAAGCTAATTCAGAAATGGTTGGCATTGCTTCGGCGCTTGAGAATCAATACCCGGAAACGAACAAAGGGTATAGCGCAGGGATCGTCTCGATGTACGAAGACGTAGTAGGAGGCATACGACCTGCCCTTCTCGTGCTGTTGGGCGCAGTCGGGTTCGTCTTATTGATCGCGTGCGCAAACGTAGCGAACCTGCTGCTTGCGCGAGCGGCTTCGCGGCAGAAAGAGATCGCAATACGCACGGCGCTCGGAGCGAGCCGCATGCGACTGATTCGCCAGCTTCTTACCGAAAGCATATTGTTGGCGATTGCAGGCGGCGGGCTTGGATTGCTGTTGGCAATGTGGGGAACAGACGCGCTCGTTGCCGCGATACCCGACACGCTTCCTCGCGCCGAAGACATCGGCCTCGATAACTTTGTGCTTGCATTCACGCTCGCGGTCTCGCTAGTCACGGGAATAGTCTTCGGACTCGTGCCCGCATTGCAGGCATCGAAGCCCGATTTGAATGAGTCGCTCAAGGAGGGTGGGCGCACTTCGGCAAGCACACGGCAAGGAGTGCGCAGCGCGCTCGTAGTTGTGGAAGTCGCGCTTGCGCTCGTTCTTTTGATAGGCGCGGGGCTGATGATTAGAAGCATCTTCCAACTCAACAGCATATCGCCGGGTGTCAATCCGAAAAATGTGCTGACGATGGAGATTCCTTTGTCAAACTCTACTTATGACGAGCCGTCAAAGATCAGGGATTTTTACCGGCAGCTTGTCGAGCGGCTCGAAAGCGTGCCGGGAGTAGAGGCTGCCGCAATCAATGCCGATATGCCGCTGACAGGTTCAGACAGCGAAGTTCCGTTCTGGGTTGGCGGCGGGCCGCGACCTGCTACTGACGACATGCAGTGGTCGCTGTTTTACCCGACAAGCGCGGGCTATGCCCGAGCAATGGGGTTACCTTTGATGAAGGGCCGGTTCATCAGTGAACAGGATACGCAAAATAGTCCGACCGTAGTAGTGATTGATGAATACCTCGCTCGCGGTTTGTTTCCGAATGAAGATCCGCTCGGCAAGCGATTGACCATTCAAGGCGTAGGCGGCATACCCGACATCGCTTGCGAAATAGTCGGGCTGGTTGGACACGTAAAACATTTTGGGTTAAGCACAGACGCGCAGCAAAAAATCCAGTACCAACTCTACTTTCCTTACTCACAGATGCCCGACATATTCCTCGCGCCTATGGCCGAGGGCATGACGGTTGTGGCGCGCACTTCGTCCGACCCGACCGGATTAATCTCTGAGGCGAAAAGTCAGGTGCTCGCTGTTGATAAAGATCAACCCGTGAATAACATCAGGACTATGGAGCAGATAATCGCTGCTTCAATATCACAACAGCGATTTTCAATGTTGCTGCTCGGCATATTCGCCGTCGTCGCGCTGGTGCTGGCGGCGGTGGGAATTTACGGTGTTATGAGTTACACCGTAACGCAGCGCACGCACGAGATTGGCATTCGCATGGCTCTGGGCGCGCGTCCGGGTGATGTGTTGAAGATGGTCGTCAAGCGAGGCATGACGCTTACTGTCGTAGGTGTGGCAATAGGACTTGGCGCAGCGTTCGCGCTTACGAGGCTGATGGAAAGTTTGTTGTTCGGCGTGTCTGCTACCGACCCATTGACGTTCGCAGCGATTTCGATAGTACTGGCAGGAGTGGCTCTGGGAGCCTGTTTCGTGCCTGCTCGCCGCGCTACTAAGGTTGATCCGATGATCGCGCTTCGTTATGAGTGATTAGCTGGATTAGAGATCAGTTCACCGCAGAGGCGCAGAGGACTCAGAGATTACGCAGAGGATATGCAAATATAAAAACCTCTGCGCCCCTTTGCGTTCTCTGCGCCTCTGCGGTGAACTGGCGATGTAAGCGATTGTGGAATATCATAACCGGGAAAGGATTGAACGATGAGCCTACTTAAATCGAAAATGATTTTCTGCCTGCTGCTGAACCTGGCTTTTATTGTTTGCGTGTCCGGCAACGTTCGCGCGCAATCTACGGCGTGGCCGCAATGGGGCGGGCCGAATCGCAACTTCGTGGTCGAGGCGAAAGGGTTGGCCGCGACCTGGCCTGATAGCGGCCCTAAGCGTTTGTGGAGCCGCGCGCTCGGCGAAGGGCATTCCTCTATCATCGTAGATCAGGGGCAGCTTTATTCGATGTACAGCAAAGGCTCGCAGGAGTTCGTTATTTCGCTCGACGCGGCCACAGGTAAAACGATTTGGGAAAAGAGCAATGAAGCGCCGACCACAAAGCTGGATCTGGAATTCGGCAATGGCCCGCATTCGACGCCGCTCATCGTAGGCGACCGGCTCTTCACTGTTGGTGTGATCGGCAAGATGCAGGCTTTCGAGAAACAGACAGGCAAAGTCGTATGGTCGCATGACCTGTGGCAAGAGTACGGCGGTTCAAAAATGGATCGCGGTTATTCGTGCAGTCCGCTGGCTTATAAAAACACTGTGATCGTCACGGTCGGAGGAAAAGGTCAGGCGCTGATGGCTTTCGATCAGAAGACGGGCGCTGTCGTCTGGAAGAAGCAAGATTTTACTCTTTCGCCTTCGACGCCGTTAATCATCAACGTTGACGGGCAGGAACAGCTTGTCATCGTTCTGGCGGATCAAATCGTCGGGCTGAATCCGGCCAATGGCGATCTGCTCTGGCAACATGCTCATCAATGCGACTGGGGGCTGAACATTACGCCGCCGCTATGGGGCGAAGGCAACATCCTGTTTGTCTCGTCGGCCTACAGTGGCGGCAGCCGCGCATTGCAATTGAATCAGTCGGGCGGAAAGACGACCGTGAAAGAACTCTGGGCCAATCGCCGCATGCGTATTCATCACGGCACGATGCTCCGGCTGGGCGATCTCGTCTTCGGTTCGAGCGGAGATTTCGGCCCCGCGCCAATGACCGCAGTGGAAATCAAAACAGGCAACATCGTCTGGCAAGATCGCAGTTTTCCAAAAACCAATTTTGTCTATGCTGATGGCAAGCTGATTCTGCTGGATGAAGACGGCAATCTGGCGCTTGCCACGCTTTCGCAGCAAGGCCTGAAGGTAATTTCAAAAGCATCCGTACTTGAAAACAGGGCGTGGACGCCGCCGACACTGGCGGGAACAAAACTATACCTGCGTGATCGAAAGAATATTGTGGCGCTGGATTTGCGCTGACGCTTCGGACAACGCGGGAACGACTTTGCACACTTGACTCTGCTGAACTGACCAGGCTGTTAATCTGTTTCGGAGAATCCTCCGGTCGTCCGCTTTTGGGATGAGGGATTCCCGCAGGTGAACATTGTCTCGGTCTGACTCATTCTTAAACCCCTAGTTCTGTACGTTTTCCATATTCATAACCATTGGCACGCCATTTAGTAGTCGAAGGCCCGAATTGTAGTGTCATCGTAGCCTGGGTCGGTCGAAAACTATTTCAGGAGATGAACATGCAAACGCTGATTCAAGACCTGCGCTACGGCGCGCGAATGCTTTTGAAGAAGCCCGGCTTCACGCTGATTGCTGTTATCACACTGGCGCTCGGCATCGGCGCTAACACCGCCATCTTCAGCGTTGTCAATGCCGTGCTGCTCAAACCTCTGTCGTATACGGAGCCGGATCGCATCGTACAACTTTTTGCCATCTTTCCCGATGACGGCCCCGACCCGGAGATCAAAACCGTTTCGTGGCCCGACTTCGGTGACATCAAAGCGCAGAGCCAATCCTTCAGCGACATGGCTGTGATTGACGGCACGTCTTTGAACCTGACAAGCGGCGATGAAGCTGAACGACTGCGTGTCGGGCTGGTGTCGGCCAGCCTGTTCCCAATGCTCGGCGTCAACACGGCGTTGGGCCGCAACTTTCTTGATGAAGAAGATCAGCCGAACGGCGCGCCCGTCATTATTCTGAGCCACGGATTGTGGCAGCGCCGCTTTGGCGCTAATCCCGATATCATCGGACAGCACGTCACGCTCAGTCGGACCGATTATACGGTCGTCGGCATCATGCCGCGCGGTTTCAAAATGCCGAACGATCTCTTAGGCGGCAACACAGACGCATGGATGCCGGTCACGCCTTCCGCTTTCAAACGCAATCGCGGTCAACACCGCTTTGAAGCCTATGCACGATTGAAACCCGAAGCGACTCTTGAGAGTGCGCGCGAAGAATTGAGCGTCATCGCCGGTCACCTCGAACAGCAGTATCAAAGCACTAATAAAGAGAAAGGCGCTAGTTTAATGCCGCTCGGCGAATTAGTGGTGAGAGACAGCCGCAAGATGCTCTTTGTGCTGTTCGGCGCTGTTGGGTTTGTGCTGGCCGTAGCCTGCGCGAATGTCGCCAATTTGATGCTGGCGCGTGCGGCTTCGCGAAGCCGCGAGATTGCCATTCGCACAACGCTTGGCGCTGGGAGGTGGCGCATCATACGGCAGCTTCTAACCGAAAGCTTGCTGTTGTCATTAATAGGAGGATTAGCTGGATTACTGATTGCCTTATGGGGAACGGATGCAGTCGTGGCATTGCATCCGGGCGGCTTGCCTCGCCTCGATGAAGTGAAAATGGATGGGCAAGTGCTCGCTTTCACGCTGGCCGTGTCTGTGCTGACCGGGTTGCTATCGGGACTCGCGCCCGCGCTTCAAGCCTCAAAAGCCGATCAGGTGACGGCAATGAAAGAAGGTGGCGCGCAATCGGCTGGGAGCCGAAGCAATCGCCACTTGCGCAACCTGCTGATGATTGCTGAAACGGCACTCGCGCTGGTTTTGGTTGTGGGCGCTGGTCTGTTGATTAAGAGCTTCTGGCGATTGCAGCAGGTTGACGCAGGTGTAAAGACCGATCACCTGCTCACGTTTCAGGTTTCGCTTCCGCGCAATGATTACCCCGAAGCCGGGCAGAAGCGCATCTTCTTCGAGCAACTGCTCGAACGCGCGGCAGCGATTCCCGGAGTGCAATCTGTCGGGGCGTCTCACATCCTGCCTTTGAGCGGCGCTTATTCGTGCGACAGTTTTATGCGCGATGATCGCCCCTTGCCGCCCGATGATCGCCCGTGCGCTGAAATCCGGCTCATCACGCCTGATTACTTTCGGACGCTCGGCATAAGTTTAACGCGCGGGCGCGCGTTCACTGAGCGCGACAATTCGGGAGCCGGACAGGTGGTGATGATTAACGAGGCGATGGCCGAAAAGTTCTGGCCCGGCGAAGACCCGATTGGTAAACGGCTCACGCCCGATTCGGGGACGATAGTTTCACGCGAGATCGTAGGCATCGTGCGCGATGTCAAACATTTCGGACTGGACACGGAAGCGAAGCCGGAATACTACATTCCATACAACCAAGACCCGTGGTCTTCGGCTCTCACCATTGCAATGCGAACTACGGCTGACCCTGCCAGTTTGAGCCAGGCCGTGCGCAGCGAAGTGCGTGCGCTCGACAGCACTTTGCCTGTCGGAAATGTGCGCACGATGGAGCAGATGGTCCAGCGTTCCGTAGCCGAGCCGCGTTTCCGTACTCTTCTGCTCGGCATCTTCGCCGGGGTTGCGTTGTTGCTTTCGGTGCTGGGGATTTACGGCGTGATGTCATGGTCTGTCGCGCAGCGCACGCGCGAGGTAGGCGTGCGAATGGCGCTTGGCGCAGCGCCCGCCGACATTCTCAAATTGCTGGTGGGGCAAGGGATGATAGTCGCAGTTATCGGAGTCAGCCTCGGCATAGGCGCTGCGCTCATGCTGACGCGCGTGCTGGCGAGCTTTCTGTTTGAAGTGAACGCGACTGACCCTGTGACCTTTGTCGCCGTCTCTGTTTTGTTGATTGCCGCAGCGCTGCTGGCTTGCTGGGTTCCGGCGCGCAGAGCAACGAAAATTGATCCGATGATTGCGCTCAGATATGAGTAGGCAGTAGCCCGCGCGTAAGCAAGGGCGTAAGTATTCGCCCTCCCTCACGGTCCGCGAGCAGAGGAAATATTATGCAAACTCTCTGGCAAGACCTGCGCTACGGCGCGCGAATGTTGTTGAAGAAACCGGGCTTCACTCTTGTTGCCATTATCACGCTGGCGCTTGGGATTGGCGGGATCACTGCTATCTTCAGCGTCGTTTACGCGGTGCTGCTGCGCCCGATGCCGTTCGACCGCCCCGAACAACTCGTCAGGGTGACAGCGGACTTGCAAAGGATGCGCTTGCCCGATGTTGGGATGTCGGGCATGGAGCTGTTCGATTATCGTGATCGCACGGACGTATTCGATCAGATTTCCGGCATCTATCCCATCAACGCGAATATCACATGGGTTGATCAGCCTGAACGAGTCGAGGCGCTGCTTGTTGATGTGAACTACTTCTCGCTGCTCGGAGCAAACACGCAACTCGGACGAATCTTTCAGCCGGAAGATTATCAATCCGGCATCGCAGAGATAGCGGTCATCAGTGACGGTTTGTGGAAGCGGCGCTACGGGGCTGACCCGGATGCCATCGGGAAAAAGTTCCGGCTCGACAATGACCTCTACACGATTGTCGGCGTGATGCCGCCGGGGTTTCGCCATCCGGGGCGAGTGATTCAAACCGATGTCGAAGTGTGGGCTCCTGCCGGTTGGGTAGGCTCGCCGTTCAACAATCCGCCGCGCAGAGCTTACATGCTTCAGGGCGCAATTGCGCGACTCAAACCCGGACTCACGGTCGCCGCCGCGCAATCTGGCCTTGACGCGATTGCCGAACAATTGCGAAAAGAATTTCCTGACGACTACCCTGACAGCGCAGGCTGGACGCCGCGCGTCATCGGGTTGCACGACGATCTGGTTTCCAACATTCGACCGGCTTTATTGATTTTGCTGTCCGCAGTCGGGCTGGTCTTATTGATTGCCTGCGCGAACGTTGCAAACCTGCTCCTTGTGCGCGCGTCATCGCGTCAGCGTGAGATAGCCATCCGCAAAGCGCTCGGCGCGGGCCGCGCTCGAATCGTTCGCCAGATGATCACAGAGAGCGTGTTGCTGGCAAGCGTAGGCGGCGCGCTCGGGCTATTGGTGGCCGTCTGGGGCGTTGCGGCTCTAGTAAAGTTCAGTCCGACCGACATCTCGCGGCTCGGCGACATCAGCGTGAACACACCTGTTCTGCTTTTCACTCTCGCGGTGTCCGTTGCGACAGGTCTTGTCTTTGGCCTTGCGCCTGCAATCCATGCTTCCAACCCGAACCTGCAAGAAACGTTGAAGGACGCGGCGCGCGGCGCAACAGGCGGCATCAAGCGCAATCGCCTGCGGAGCGTGTTGGTCGTCTCTGAATTCGCACTCGCGTTAACGCTGTTGATTTCTGCGGCTTTGCTCATTCGCAGTTTCTGGCAATTGAACAACGTAAACCCCGGCTTCAATTCTCAAAATCTTTTGACGGCGCGACTGTGGCTGCCTCAGCCGAACTTGCCTGAGACAGGCCCTTACTTCGCACACCCCGCGCGCGTGCTCTTGTACAAGCAGGTGATCGAGAAGATCGCGACGCTGCCCGGTGTTAAATCGGTCGGCGGCGTGAGCCAACTGCCTATGGGCGGCGGGCGCGCAAACGCTCCGGTAATGATTGAAGGGCAGCCCATTGAATCGAACTCGCTTAACACAGTAGAACCGCTCTTTGCGAGTCCCGGCTACTTCGATGTGTTAGGGATTCAGTTGATAAAAGGCAGGCTCTTCACAGAGCAAGACGACGACAAAGCGCCGCGCGCTGTAGTGGTAAGCCAGAAGTTCGTCGATAAGTTTTTCTCTGGCGAAGACCCCATAGGCAAGCGCATACAATTCGGCACCAGGCCCGCGCAAGCTAACTGGCAGACGATAATCGGCATCGTGCGCGACGTGAAATCGGAAGGTCTGGGCGTAGAAGGCAAACCGCAGGTATATCGCTCGCTGCTTCAAGTGTCAGGCCTGGCGCTCGCGCTTGTCATTCGCACATCTGCTGATCCCGGCGCTTTGTCGGAAGCGGTGCGCGACAGTGTTCGTTCAGTTGACCCGGACTTGCCCGTCTACTCCATTCGCACGATGGAAGAAATCATGTCCGTATCGGTCGGGCAACAACGTTTTGCGATGGTATTGCTCGGCGTGTTCGCCTTGATCGCGCTTGTGTTGTCATCGGTTGGAATTTACGGCGTGATGAGTTATTCAGTAAGCCAGCGCACGCACGAGATTGGCATTCGCATGGCTCTGGGCGCGCGTCAAAGCGACGTGTTGCAGTTGATAATCAGGCAAGGATTGATGCTGACATTTTCAGGGATGGCGATTGGACTCGGAGCGGCGTTTGCCGTCACACGCTTCATGAGTTTTCTGTTATTTGCCGTCAGCCCGACAGACCCTTTGACATTCGCAAGCATCACCGTCTTGCTGGGCGCTGTAGCGATGCTGGCATGTTATTTACCTGCGCGAAAAGCGACCAGAGTAGACCCGATGATCGCGCTGCGGTATGAATAGTCAGTAGCCCGACCGTGAGGGAGGGCTAATACTTACGCCCTTGCTTACGCGCGGGCTACTGTTACAAGCGGAGGAATGATGGACACACTTTGGCAAGATTTACGATACGGCATTCGGACGCTGGTGAAAAATCCCAGCTTTACAGTTATAGCAGTGATGACGCTGGCGCTTGGGTTAGGCGCAAACACGGCTATTTTCTCTTTGACCGACCAGATACTTCTGCGCATGCTCCCGGTAGAAAAACCGGAAGAGATGGTCGTGCTGCGTTCGCCCGGCCCAAAGAGCGGGCGAGTTTCAAGCGATAGCGATTCGGCGACTTCATTCTCTTATCCTATGTACAAAGAGATACGCGATAAAAACAACGTCTTCGCGGGATTGCTTGCGCGGTATCCGATCTCTCTGAGCGTCTCGGGCGAAGGGCAGACCGAGCGCGCAGACGGCGAGTTGGTGTCGGGAAATTACTTCGAGGTGCTCGGAGCCCGACCTGCGCTGGGGCGCGTCTTCACTGATGAAGATGACAAGGTGGCGGGCGCTGGCACGGTCGTCGTGCTGAGTCACGGTTACTGGTCTCGCCACTTCGGCGCTGATCCGAACATCTTGAACAAGACGCTGACAGTCAACGGCGTGTTGATGACCATCATCGGCGTGACGCGCGAAGGCTTCACGGGAGTCCAGGTCGGGCAGACGCCTCAAATGTTCATCCCCATGACAATGAAAGCCCAGATGACGCCGAACTGGGACGGGCTTAACGAACACAAAGATTATTGGCTGGCGATTTTGGGCAGATTGAAGCCGGGACTTACTGCCGATCAGGCCGAAAAAGCTTTCGCTCCCGTCTACGCGCAGATACTTGAAGAGATACTTCCGCTGGCGGGGAAATTCTCGCCTGAAACGCAGCAGCGCTTTCTTACAAAGCCAATGCTGCTGGATGCCGGATCAAGAGGCCGCCCCATCCTACAGCGCAGTACCAAAGAGCCGTTGTTCATACTGATGGGGATGGTGGGATTGGTGCTTTTGATCTCCTGCGCCAACGTAGCGAATCTTTTGATGGCTCGTGGCGCGGCCAGGCAGCGAGAGATCGCCATACGCATGGCTGTCGGCGCAGGCCGGTGGCGGTTGGTGCGGCAGTTCATGATTGAAAGCCTCGTGCTCTCTTTGATTGGCGGGGCGGTCGGGCTTCTCGTCGCTACCTGGACGGTTAGCGCGCTGATAGCCTCTATTTCGGGAAACTTCGGAGCTGAAGGGCTTTCCGATAAACTCGATCTTCGCCTGCTCGGATTCACTCTCAGTTTATCTATTGTGACGGGCCTGCTGTTCGGGTTATTGCCTGCGATAAAGGCCACGCGATTGAACCTTGAAAGCACGCTCAGAGAGCAAGGTTCGAGCGTATCCGGCAGCATCGGACAGGTGCGCTTTCGCAAGGGACTGGTTGTCTCGCAGGTTGTATTGACGACAGTGCTGCTGGTCGGGGCGGGGTTGTTTACGAGGAGCCTCAACAATCTGAAACGGATAGACCTCGGCATGCGGCCTGATAACATGATCGCCTTTTCAATCGCGCCCGAGTTGAACGGCTACTCTCCGCAACGCACCATAGCTTTGTTTGATTCACTTCACCAGAGGTTAGAATCGCAGCCGGGCGTAGAAGCTGTCACAGAATCTTTGATACAGGCTTTCACCGAGAGCAATTCGAACAGCAACATAACCGTCGAAGGATACAACGCTCAGGTAGACGAAGACACGACCGCCGGTCAGAACGAGATCGGGCCGAATTATTTTTCCGCTATGGGCATTCCGCTCGTCAAAGGCCGCGAAATTAATACGTCGGACACGGCAAACAGTCAGAAGGTCGCGGTTATCAACGAAAGCTTCGTGCGCAGGTTCTTCGGTGATCGCGAGCCTATCGGAGCAAAGTTCGCCTTTGGCGGGGGCAGCAATGTAAAGCCGGACATACAGATTATCGCCGTGGTGAAAGACAGCAAGCACGCGAGCGTGCGAGAGCAGGCCAAGCCATTCCTTTACACTCCTTATTCCCAGTACGCTCGACTTGGGGAAATCACATTTTACGTCAAGACGAAACAGGATGTCGGCCAGATGACTGCTTCGCTTCGCAACGCGGTGCAGGGGCTGGACGCTAATCTGCCTATATTCGGCGTGAAGACTCTCGAACAGCAAATAGATGAATCGTTGTTTGCCGACAGGTTCATGACAATGCTCTCGATGTGCTTCGCGGGGCTTGCTGCCTTACTGGCTGCAATCGGGTTGTACGGCGTGATGGCTTACACCGTAACGCGCCGCACGCGAGAGATAGGCATACGCATGGCGCTCGGAGCCACACGCGGAACAGTGTCGTGGTTGATCTTGCGCGAAGTCATAATCCTAGCCGTGATCGGGCTGGTCGTCGGGTTGCCTGCGGCTTACGGGCTTGGCCGGTTGGCTGAATCAATGTTGTTCGGCATCAAGGCAAGCGACCCCGTTGTATTCGTTGCTGCAGCAGTGCTGTTGACTGGCGCGACTCTGCTCGGCGGTTATCTCCCGGCGCGCAAAGCCGCAAGCATTGATCCGCTCAAGGCGCTGCGCTACGAGTAGGCGGTAGCCCGCGCGTAAGCAAGGGCTTAGGTTTCTCGCCCTCCATAGCTGTCGGGCTACTGTCGGGAGGAGATGCAATTATGGAGACTTTATTTCAAGACCTGCGTTACGGCATTCGATTGCTGATGAAGCGGCCCGCCTTCACTGCAATCGCAATCATCACACTTGCGCTCGGCATCGGCGCTAACACCGCCATCTTCAGCGTCGTCAACGCAGTTGTGTTAAGGCCGCTGCCGTACACCGATTCCGACCGGCTGGTGCAATGGTCGTGGCAGTTCGAGCAGGAATCCATTTCTGCTGTAACGGCGCTTGAATTCGAATTCTGGAAAGAACACAGCAACTCGTTCGACGCGACGTTCGGATATTCAGGCATCAACTCCGGCTTCAACCTCGCGGGCGGCGCAGAGTCCGAGCGTGTGCGGGGGCTGCAAGTATCCGAAGACTTCTTCCGCGTGCTTGCAGTCAACCCAAGTATAGGGCGCGGATTCCTGCCGGAAGAAGATCGCCCTAAGGGTCGGCTCGCCGTCGTCATCAGCGACGGCTTGTGGCGCAGTTACTTCGGCGGCAACACGGATGTGATCGGCAAGCAAGTGCAAGTGAACGGTCAAAGCCATACAGTCGTCGGCATACTGCCGCCCGGCTTTCAATTCGAGTTGCCGATTGATGTTCTGCTGCCGTTGCGATTGGCAGCCGATGTCCGCGATAACGGCCAGAACACAGGCGTAATCGCGCGCCTCAAACCGGGCATCACGCGCGAGCAGGCGCAGGCTGAAATGCAACAACTGCTTCCGGCGTTTCTTCAGGCTTATCCCAATCACGCCAAACCGAGCGATAGAGGCATAGGCTTAAGCTCTTATCAACAGACGGTCGTTGGCGATGTAAGTCAGACGCTCTGGTTATTGTTCGGGGCAGTCGGATTTGTATTACTGATCGCCTGCGCGAACGTCGCCAACCTGCTGTTGGCGCGAGCGACGGCGCGCAAAGGCGAGATGGCGATTCGCATCGCGTTAGGCGCAGGACGAGGGCGACTCATTCGCCAATGGTTGACCGAAAGCTGGGTGCTCGCGATGGCAGGCAGCATCGCAGGTTTATTGATCGCGCTTTGGAGCCTGCCTGCTTTGCTCGCGCTCATGCCGCAGGAATTGCCGCGACACCAGGAGATCAAACTCGATTATCAAGCTGTGCTTTTCGCCATCGGCGTGTCGCTCGCGACCAGTCTACTGTTCGGTATTGTGCCCGCGCTCAGAGCCACGCGAATGGATGTGAGCGAAACGATCAAGGCATCCGGGGGCAGAAACCGCGCGGGCAGATTGGATTCGCGAATGCGCGGGCTGTTGATCGTAAGCGAAGTCGCGCTCTCGCTCGTGCTGCTCGTAGGCGCGGGGCTGCTGGTGAAGAGTTTCATCAAGCTGCGGGCGGTCGAGTTAGGGTTCGACCCGCAGCATTTGACGGCGACGCAGATTTCGCTGACATCGGACAAGTATCGCACGACCGCGCAGGTCTGGAATTTCGAGCAGCAAATGCTGGAACGCGTCACGTCCTTGCCCGGCGTAGTCACTGCGGCTGCGGCGTCGAATGTTCCGCTTGAGCGCGGACTGAGAATGGGCATATCCGTTGATGGGCGCGCGATTGACCGGTCGGTTCAGATTCGCGCCATCAGCCCTCGGTATTTCCAGACGCTCGGAATGTCGCTCATCAACGGTCGAGAGTTTGCAGACTCCGATATGCAATCATCGCCGCTCGTCGTCGTCGTCAACGAAACTCTGGCGCGCAGTTATTTTCCAGACCGCGATGCGACGGGGAGCCAACTGACTACTCAAGGAAAATCGCGCCAGATAATCGGCGTCGTAAACGACATCAAGGAGATGGGATTGGATCAGCCGGTCGAGCCGACGCTTTACATACCCGTTCCCCATATAGGCGATGGCTTGATGTTAGCGATGAATCGCTGGTTTATGACGGCGTGGATGATTCGCACATCGGGGCCGGTTGATCTGACGGCTGCCTTGCGCGATGTGGTCAGAGATATTGACCCGCAGATGCCGATTGCAAACGTTCGCCCGATGACCGAGGTTATCAATGCCACGACATCATCGCGGCAATTTATCTTGTTGCTGATTTCAATTTTTGCTGGACTCGCGCTGGCGCTCACTGCCGTCGGATTGTATGGCGTCTTGAGCTATACAGTCACACAGCGCACAAGCGAAATCGGCGTGCGGATGGCGTTGGGAGCACAGCCGATTGATGTATTGAAGATGGTGATCAGCAAAGGCATGACATTGGTGTTTGCGGGCGTGGCGCTGGGCTTGATGCTTGGATTCGCGCTGACTCGTTTGATGGCAAGCTGGTTATTCGACGTGTCTGCTACCGACCCGCTGACGTTCGCTTTGATCGCGCTTTTGCTGACGGGAGTCGCGCTCGCGGCGTGTTATGTGCCAGCACGTCGAGCTACGAAAATTGATCCGATGGTAGCACTCCGCTACGAATAGACAGTAGCCCGCGCATAAGCAAGGGCTTAGGTCTTTCGCCCTCCATAACGGTCGGGCTACTGTCAGGAGGAGATGCAATTATGGAGACTTTATTTCAAGACCTGCGTTACGGCATTCGATTGCTGATGAAGCGGCCCGCCTTCACCGCAATCGCAATCATCACACTGGCGCTCGGCATCGGCGCTAACACCGCCATCTTCAGCGTCGTCAATGCCGTGCTGCTCAAGCCATTGCCCTACCCTGAGCCTGAGCGGTTGGTGACGATTCGGTTCAATCAATCGCTGCCCGATCTCGACGACATCAAATCGCAGAGCCAGACGTTCGAGCATTTCGGCGGCGTGACAATGCAGGCGCTCGACTATACGAGCGAAGCCGAACCTGTGCAGGTGCAAGCGGCTTTGTGCAACCGAGACCTGTTGCTGGCGCTCGGCGCGCAACCCGTCATCGGGCGAATCATTGCGGAAGACGAAGACCAGTATGGCGCAGCGCCCGTCGTCTTGCTCTCTCACCAGTTCTGGCAGCAGCACTTTGGCGGCGACGCGAATGTGATCGGCAAGGCAATCACACTGAGCGGGAATAGCTACACAATCATCGGCGTTATGCCTGCCGCTTTCACCATGCCGAGAGAGAACCCTGACATCTGGGCTGCCGTGCGCGTAGCCAACCCAATCGCGGCCAAGTTTCGCGGCGTGCATTTTCTGCGAACTTACTTTCGATTGAAACCGGGCGTAAGCATCGCTCAAGCGCAATCAGAATTCGAGACTATAGATCGGTGGCTGGAGCAACAGTACCCCGAAGACAACAGAGGACGACAGACGGCTCTGATTGCGCTGCACGAGCACGTCGTAGGCAACACGCGCCCGGCTTTGCTTATTTCGTTCGGGGCCGTCGGATTGGTGTTTTTGATTGCCTGTGCGAACTTCGCTAACCTCCTGTTGGCTCGCGCAGCTTCGCGCCAGCAGGAGGTCGTCATCCGCGCGGCGCTGGGCGCAAACCGATTTCGGCTCATCCGCCAGATGTTGACTGAAAGCGTGCTGCTTGCAAGCTTGGGCGGCGCAGTCGGGCTTGTGCTGGCGATGTGGGGCATTGATCTGCTTATCGCGCTCAAGCCTGCGAACCTGCCGCGACTGTCTGCGATAGGCGTTGACCTCTGGGTGCTGGGCTTCACTTTCGCCGTTTCGATTCTGACCGGCATCATCTTCGGGCTTATACCTGCGATCAGTTCTTCAAAGCTCAACGTGAATGATGCATTAAAGGAAGGCGGGCGCAGCACGACAGGCGGCGCAGCGCGTCACCGCATTCGCAGCCTGCTTGTCGTTTCAGAGATAGCGCTGGCCCTCATTCTGTTGATAGGAGCAGGACTGCTCATCAAAGGCTTCTTATTGCTGTGCAGAGTTGATCCGGGCTTCCGCACTGAAAACATGATAACGATGAGAGTCGAGCTTCCCGAAACGCGCTACCGCGAGATCGAGAAACAGATGCAATTCCGGCTACAGGTGCTTAATGATTTGAACGCGCAAGCGGGCGTGCAGGCCGCGATGGTCAGCGAGCTTCCTTTGAGCGGCGTCAGCCTCTCGCACAATTTCATAATCGAAGGACGGCCTCCGCTCGCGCCGGGCGAAGCGCCTGAGCTTGAGACGCGCTCTGTGACCCGCGACTACCTCGACACGATGGATATTCCTTTGCTTAAAGGGCGCGCGTTCACTGCTTCTGACAGAGCGGGCGCTCCCGTCGTCGGGATGGTAAACGAAAGCTTTGTTCGCGAGTATTTTCCCGACGAAGAGGTGATCGGAGCGCGCATCGGTTGGGCGCGGGCAAATCCTCCTGTGTGGATGACGATCATCGGCGTGGTTGGCGATGTGAGGCATTACGGGCTGAACCTGCCTGAGCAACCGGCATACTACGGGCTTTACGAACAACAGGATCAGCCGTGGAAGCGATGGGCGTACCTGGTGGCGCGAGGCGATCATGATACGGCAACGCTTGCGGGCCTTGTGAAGAGTCAAATCTGGAAGCTTGACAGTCGCATACCCGTCACAAAAGTTTTGGCGATGTCCGAAGTCATGGCCGCATCGGTCGCCGGACAACGATTCAACATGCTCTTGTTCGGATTGTTTGCCGGTGTAGCGATGTTGCTGGCAGGGGTTGGGATTTACGGTGTGATGAGCTATACGGTCACGCAGCGCACGCACGAAATCGGTGTGAGAATGGCTCTGGGAGCCAGTTCCGGGGATGTTCTCAAGATGATTTTAAGGCAGGGCGCGGTGGTCACTCTGGCAGGTTTAGGCGTAGGACTTGCGGGCGCATTCGCGCTGACGCGATTGATGTCGAGCCTGCTTTACGGTGTGACGGCGACCGACCCGGCTACATTCGCTTGTATCTCAGTGGCGCTTGTCGTGGTGGCGCTTGCGGCTTGCTACATCCCCGCGCGAAGAGCTACGAGAGTTGATCCGATGATCGCACTCCGCTACGAATAGGCAGTAGCCCGCGCGTAAGCAAGGGCTTAGGTCTCTCGCCCTCCATAACGGTCGGGCTACTGTCAGGAGGAGATGGAATTATGGAGACATTGATTCAAGACTTGCGTTATGCCGCTCGGATGTTGCGAACCAGACCGGGATTTACGGCGGCGGCTGTGATTTCACTCGCGCTTGGAATAGGCGCGTGCGCGGCCATCTTCAGCGTCGTTGATTCTGTGTTGCTGCGGTCGCTGCCTTATCCAGAATCAGAGCGTATAGTTCAACTCCGCGAGGTCAGCGAGAAGGGGACGTATATGCCTGTCGCCGAGCCTAACTTCACCGACGCCCGCGCACGAAACAATAGCCTTGATGCGCTGGCGCAATTTGGTGGCCAACTGGTTACGGTGACGGGCGGGAGCCAGCCCGTGCGGACTCACGCCTATTGGGTGTCCGGCGATTTCTTTCGCGTGCTGAAAGTCGAGCCGCTCGTGGGCCGCACATTTCTTCCCGAAGAGAGCAGTCCCGGCGGCGCTCAAGTGGCGGTAGTCAGTTATGGATTCTGGCAGCGATTGATGGGAGCAAGAACCGATCTGACAGCAGCGACGCTGAATGTTGACGATCAGGCTGTCACAGTAGTTGGCGTCATGCCGCAAGGCTTCGCTTATCCCGAAAGCGCAGAGATTTGGACTCCGCGCGAGACGACATTTCCTGCTGAAACTTCTCGCACAGCGCACAACTGGAGCGTGATTGGCCGCGTGCGTTCAGGCGTCGAGCTTGAACAGGCGCGCGCAGATTTGAGCGCAATCGGCAGGCGATTCAAACAGGATTATGGCAAAGATGTAGACGCCGTGGACCTGGCGCTGATTCCGCTACAGGAGTATCAGGCCCGAAATGTTCGCAGCGGGCTATGGATTCTTTTCGGCGCTGTCGGGTTCCTGTTGCTGATCGCCTGCGCCAACGTTGCCAACCTGCTGTTGGCGCAGGCCACGGCGCGGAAGAAAGAATTAGCCGTGCGCGCAGCGCTCGGAGCGACGCGCTCCAGGCTGGCGCGGCAATTCATCACTGAAAGCATGGCGCTGGCGTTGATCGCAGCCGCATTCGGAGTGTTGCTCTCGTTATGGGGAGTGGACGCTCTTGTCGCAATCAACAAAGGGAATCTGCCGCAAGCAAACGAAATTGGCGTCAACGGTCGAGCACTTATTTTTACGTTAGGGCTTTCCATGCTCGTTGCTGTTGCGCTCGGCCTTTTTCCCGCGCTCAAAAGCGCAGGCAAAGACCTGCAATCAACGCTCAAAGAATCCGAGCGAGGGCAATCTGCAAATAGCGTCAGCCATCGCTTTCGCGGCTTGCTCGTAGTTTCGCAGGTCGCGCTGACACTGATACTGCTGGTCGGCGCGGGTCTTCTGATTAGAAGTTTCATGCAGTTGTTACAGGTTGATCCGGGCTTCCGTCCCGAAAGCGCGGTGGCGATGGATATTTCTCCGGCCTCGCCAAAAGACGATCAGGAAAAACAGCAACTCGCGCGCTTTCACCGTCAACTGCTCGAAGGCTTGAGCCGTCTGCCGGGCGTGACTGCTGTGGGCGGCGTCAGCAGTCTGCCGCTGACCGGAGGCGGCCCCGACGGAACATTTCTGATTGATAACGACAGATCAAATACGGGCTACGCCGAATATCGCAAAGCGAGCGAAGGGTATTTTGCCGCGATGGGGATACCGCTTTTTCGCGGTCGCATGTTCGAGCAAAGCGACACTGCCGATTCACCACATGTTGCTCTCATCAGCCAATCGCTCGCCGAAAAGTATTGGCCGAACGAAGACCCTATAGGCAAACGCATTCAGTTCGGCAACATGGACGGAGATTTGCGATTGCTTAACGTCGTAGGGATTGTCGGCGACGTGCGCGATTACGGGCTTGAATCAAAGGTGCTCCCTTCGGTTTATGCGTACTCGTTTCAGCGACCGCCGTCATCTAATACCTCCATCGTCGTTCGGGCAAACATCGATCCTTCGGCGTTGATTCCTGCGATGCGCAGCGAGTTGGAATCGCTCAGTCGCGACGTTCCTGCGAACTTCCGCACAGTCGAACAGATATTCTCTTCTTCGCTCGATGACAGGCGGTTCAGCCTGATCCTGTTCAGCGTTTTCGCAAGCGTGGCCTTGTTGCTGGCGGTCACTGGCATCTACGGCGTAATGTCTTATGTGGTCACGCAGCGCACGCACGAGATAGGCATTCGCATGGCGTTGGGCGCACAGTCTTCGGACGTGCTGAAGATGGTCATCAAGCAAGGAATGAAACTGGCCGCGATTGGCGTCGTGATAGGAGTGGCGGCTTCGATAGCATTGACGCGCTTGATTGAGAGCCTGCTGTTTGGCGTGTCTGCTACTGACCCGGCGACGTTCGCAGGTGTGGTGATGATATTGATATTCGTGACGCTCGCAGCCTGCTACATACCGGCGCGGCGCGCGACAAAGGTAGACCCGATGATTGCGCTCAGGTATGAATAATGAATCAGTAAAAGGAGAGGATAAATGAAGCTCAAGAGTTCGAGATTAGTTTTTGTAAGTCTTGCTCTGGTGATTTGCTTTGCGTCTGTGCTTCAAGCTCAAGACAACAAGCCGAGACCGACGATAATAGTGTTCGGCAGCGATTCGGCGGAGCGCGGCACGACTCGCGTGGGGCTATGGAACAATAAAACGAAGATGGGTGCGGGCCAATTCGCTATTGATTACGGTCGCCCGGTCTGGCGCAAGGAGTACGAAGATGCTGCGATGTTCGACAAAATGACGAAAGGCAAAGTCTATCGTCTCGGCAGCAACTTCTGGTCTACGCTCGACACGGACATGCCGCTCGTCATCGCGGGCAAGACTATTCCTGCTGGCCTTTGGTATCTCGGGTTGCATCGTTCGGATGATGGCGCGACGTGGAGCATTGTATTCATTGATCCGGCAAAGGCTCGCGCCGGGCACATGGACGCATCTGAAATCGAGCGCGCACCGATTGCTTTCAAAGCGCCGATGACAACCGAGCAAGCAAGCGATATGAAAGAGAAGTTGACGATTGACTTACTGTTTCAAGAAGCCAACCCGAAAGACGTAACGCTCAAGATAGCATGGGGCAAGCTGCAATTGAGCGCGCCCATTCAGGTCCCTGTTCCAACCAGTTAAAGACTATTCACCGCAGAGGCGCAGAGGACGTAGAGGTTACGCAGAGGAAAACTCTCTATTATCTCTGCGCGTCCTCTGCGTTCTCTGCGCCTCTGCGGTGAATTCCTCTTATCAAAATCAGGAACAAATAATTTCGATTGGTGTCTAACAGGGCTGGAAAAGCTCCACCTCACTTGTTGATTATGCACTGTTTAATGACACATCGAAAGCGCAGTCTTTGGCGACGCCAGGTAGCGCGAACAGTAGCCCGACCGTAAGGGAGGGCGGATTTTCGCGCCCTCCCTTACGCGCGGGCTACTGATCTTAACTTATTCGGCTGCAAAATTCGCGCGCAGAATTAGTTGGAATGTTTGGTGAGTCGGGTCGTTCGTCGTCACGGTGGCGTTTTTGGTGACTTCGCCTTTGTAGCCATCCGTTTTCTTAACCTCAAGAGTTACTTTGCCTTCCTTGCCGGGAGCAATTACTTTATCGAAATCGCTGGTTGTGCACCCGCACGAAGGCGCGACATTGGTGATTTCCAGATTGCTGTCGCCTTCGTTCTTGATTGTGAAAGTGTAGGTCAGCGGCGTGCCCGGCTTGACCTTTCCGAAAGAATGCTCAAGCGATGCGATGACAAGCTTGGGGCCTCCGGGTTGTGGATTCTCTCTGGCTGCTACGGAAAAGGCCGAAACCATGAGCAGAGCAAACAGAAAAAGCGTGAATTTAGACTTCATAATTTCTCTCCTTCGCAAAGTGATGTGACGCTCTTAAACAACGTCGGGCGTCACGGTTCGGTTACACCGCGCCGGAAAAAAACAGCACCGCGAGCGATAGCGACCGGGTAATCGGATCACGAATAACCAGCTCGCTACCGCTCGCCGTACCGTGCCGCAGTGCAATCACTTCACGTTTTGCTTCTTGCCTTGCGCGGCAGTGGCTTCGCGCCAGAGCGCGGGGTAATCGGTAAAGCCTCCGTCTATGCCAAAGGCGACGTAGCGTTGAATGTCCGCGATTATATTCTGGCGCACGGTCGAACCGTCCGGCTGCGATTCATCGAGCGGCTTTCGCGCGCTGGCGAGCGTTCCGCCTCGAAACGTGTACGGGTGGACGACAAGTTCCGCCGAATGAAATATGGCAACATCGCTCGAATCTTTGAGCATAGTTTTGCTCGGCCCTGCGCCTTGAGCGTAACCGGCAATCTCTTTGGCAAGCGACTGAGTGACTTTGGCTGAATCTTCTTTGCGCTCGGCGTCTTCCATCGGCAGAAGCTGAACGCGGCGATAGCGCGGCGCGGCATCTCGCATTTTGAGCAAGCACGCTTTCGAGAATGATTGAATGAATATTCGCTCTCGCCCTTTATCGTTATCGAAGCCGTGCGCGTTGAGAATGGCCGCGAGCTTCTCGGCGGTGTCGTAGCCCATCTGTTTGTAAAACGGGTAATGTTTGAGTTCGATATAAAGTCCCGCGCGTTTGCCTACGAGTTTGATCGCTTCTTCGATAGTAGGGACGCGCTGTCGGGCGTAGCGGGGATTTGCCGCGAACGGATTTTTGCGATTGAACCACGAGCCTGCGTCGAGTTGTTTGATCTCTGCGAGCGTGAAATCAATCGCGTACCATCCGCGACGAGGCTTGCCCGTTTCTTCGATGTCGCGCATAGTCGCGCGGTCGGGGAAGATTTCTGCGACGTTCGTCGTGCGCGCAAGATCAGGGTCGTGAAGGCAAATGAAGTAACCGTCCTTAGTCAGTTGTAAATCCTGCTCTACGAAATCGGCTCCCTGCTCTATCGCCAGCGTGTAAGCTGCCAGCGTGTGCTCAGGCGCATAGCCCGATGCGCCGCGATGCGCTACGAGCAACAGTTTATTTTTCGGGCCAGCCGACGCCGTGACAACAATGATTGATGATAATAAAGTGGCCGCGATGAATCGAATCAACGATCTTGTTCGCTTCGTACTGGAATATCGAGATAGTGAATTAGTCATATCATTTCCTTGTCTGTTCACCGCAGAGGCGCAGAGGACGCAGAGGCGGCGCAGAGGTTGAGCAAATATAATGATCTCTGCGTAATCTCTGCGTCCTCTGCGCCTCTGCGGTGAATTGACTTTCAAACTCGGACAACTGAATGCCCTTGCCAGGCAAGATAAAACATAATGGCGTGTGCATTCAACTCATCGCGCACGCGCACTGGTTTAGGCTATAATGTGTGCCTCGCTTCAGCCCGAACCGTAGGAGCACCAACAATGAAAATACGTGTAGCTTGTTTAGTTCTACTGGCCGCAAATCTGATTATTCCTTTTTCGCCATCGTCGGCTCAAGACCGGCAGTCAATATTCGACGAGATCAAACGCGATCATGAATGGATTAAAAAGAACCTGCATAAGCGCACAGCGACAAACCAGCTTTTCTCGGCAAATGAAGTTGCGGCAGCAACTCCGTCGCAATCAGTTGACGTGAAGCATTACCGTTTGCAAATCAGGCTCGACCTTGCCACGTCCGCAATCGCAGGGACTGTGACCATCGAAGGCGAAACACTTGCGCCAACCGGCAGTATCAATATTGATGCGGATAACAATCTCGAAATAGACGCGGTGCGGTTTAATGGAGCGGCGACGGATTTCCGCCACAAAAAAGACCAGATCACGCTCAATTTTGCTCAACCGATTGCTGCCGGTGGAAAATTCGCCATCGCAATTGACTATCACGGAACAGGCACGGGAAATAACGGGCTCGGCGACGGGATGCTCGTTGCCAGACACGGTCCTGAAGACACGCCTGTGATGGCCACGTTGAGCGAGCCGTTTGGAGCGCCTTCGTGGTGGCCCTGCATTGATGACGCGCGCGACAAGGCAACGGCTGAAGTGGAAATAACGGTGCCTGCCGGTTATCAAGCGACCTCGAACGGTGCGCTTGTCAAAACCGAATCGAACGCCGACCAGACGACGACTTTTTTCTGGCGCGAAGATTTTCCGCTCTCAACTTATCTGGTTGCAGTCTCGGCGACTAATTACGCGAAGTTTGAAGACACGTACACGACGCTTGATGGAACGACGATGCCGCTGACGTACTACGTCTACCCGGAGCATCTGGAAATAGCGCAGCAGAAGTTCGCGGTCACGCGGCGAGCGATGGAAATATTTGCGCCTCTGTTTGGCGAGTACCCGTTTTTGAAAGAGAAGTATGGCATGGTCGAGTTCCCCTGGGGCGGCGGCATGGAGCATCAGACGTTGACCAGCCTGGGATAAATGCCATCGGCTCGATCAGGCACGAGCCAGTCAATCATTGCTCACGAGTTGGCGCACCAGTGGTGGGGTGATCTTGTGACTCTCAGAACGTGGGACGACATCTGGCTCAATGAAGGCTTTGCGTCTTACTCGGAAGTTCTATTCTTCGAGCGGTTCTCTAACATCAACGCGGGCGATTTGATGCGAAGCAGCTATGATGACGGCAAGATGGCCGGGCGACTGGGAGGAACTGTAACGGCAGAAGATTTAGATAATCCTTTTGATGATACGGGCGCGGTTTACACGAAAGGCGCGTGGGTGCTGCATATGCTCAGACACTTGTTGGGCGATCAATCATTCTTCGATGCGTTGAAGGATTACCGCCAGCGTTTTGCGTACAGCAACGCTTCGACGAGTGATTTTCAGCAGGTGTGCGAAGATCATTACGGTGCGAAATTGGATTGGTTTTTCACCCAGTGGATTTATGCAACGGGCCGCCCGTCTTATAAAGTCTCGACTGAAGTAAGCCAATCCGGCACGCAACTTCCTTTCACATTAAAGGTGACCATCAAGCAAAAACAGATGCAAGCGATTCCAGGTCGTTCGCAAAGCGTTTACATCATGCCCCTTGATGTGACGATCACATACGCAGGCGGGCAGACAGAAAAGCATGTAGTCATGAATGATGCTCGCAAACAAACATTTACTTTCAACTTAGCAAGGCAACCCGTAGACGTTTCCGTTGATGAAGACAACTGGGTGTTGAAGAAGCTCAAATAAATTATGGACCTCGAATTATCGGGCAAGGTCGCCATCGTAACGGGCGCAAGTCGAGGCATCGGCCATGCCATCGCCGAGACTCTGGCAAGTGAAGGCATGAAGTTAGTGCTGGTGGCTCGCTCCGGCGACCTGCTCGAAGACCTTGCGAAATCGCTTCCTACCGAGTGTCTCGCGCAAGCCAGTGATTTGCGCGAGCCGAACGCGCCAGCAGACGTGATTGCGAACGCCATAGCGCGATTCGACCGTGTAGATGTGCTGGTCAACAACGCCGGAGCAACCGAGCGCGGCGATTTTCTCAGCTTGTCGGATGAGGTATGGAGCGACGGATTCGCGCTGAAGTTCTTCGGGGCAATGCGATGTTGCCGTGCTGCGTGGCCTCATCTGAAATCGAGCAAGGGCAGCATCGTCAACATCGTCGGCATTGGCGGTCGCACGGGCAGCGCAGAATTTGCCATCGGCGGTTCGGTCAATGCGGCGTTGCTCAATCTGACGAAGGCGCTGGCCGACCGAGGCTTAAAAGACGGCGTGCGCGTCAACGCGATTAATCCGGGTTCAATAGCTACGGAACGATTGCAGAAGCGGCTTGAGCGTTTCGCGTCGGAGCAGGGCATAGACCGCGAGCAGGCAGCGCAACGCCTGAGCCAAGCGATGGGCGTAGCTCGTTTCGGCGACCCGTCAGAGATAGCGCGCGCCGTGGCATTTTTAGCCTCTCCGCAATCGGCATACTGTCAAGGAACGATACTTGACGTAGACGGCGGGCAGACCCGCACGCTGTAAGTACAGAAGGGCATGCTTAACGACGAGCGCGAAGTGAAACCGGAATAGTTTCTTTGACTGATTCGCCATGTGTGGTTATTTTCATGGCGTCCGTTTTGAAACAGGAGAAACATGATGAACTTGGCAAATAGTTTTAAAATCTCTCTGCTGTGCGCGCTGATGTTTGTTTCTGCGTGCGGCATACATGACGGCGGTCACTCAAGCAACTCAAGCGGCTCGGGCAGCGCAGCGCCCGCCTCGACCGATGCCAACCCGATTGATGCAATGACCGCATCCATTAAAGCGCAGTTCGACGCCAAATCTTACCGCGCGCGCATGGAATCGCTTTCAGAGGAAAAGGGCTTCACGACGACCGTCGAATACGTGGCTCCCGACCGCTTTCATATGACTGCCCCGATGAACGAGACGATCATTGTCGGCTCGGATACTTACGTCAAAACCCCGACCAGCCCGTGGCAAAAAATTCCTATAAACGCCAATCAGATGATCTCTTCGTTCCGCGACCCGAAGATGGTCGAAGAATTGCGCAACAAAGCCGATGTCAAATTCCTCGGCACAGATTCGATTGACGGCCTGCCTGTGAAGATATACCAGTACACAATCAAGAACGCTTTCGGGACCAATATGACAAGCACTTCGAAAGCCTGGATCGGCGCAAGCGACAATCTGCCGCGCAAGATGGAGGTTGAAACCGATGTCAACGGGAAGCCTTCCAAAATGGTCATCACTTATTACGACTACAACACCGACATCCAAATCGTGCCGCCGATGTAATTAAAAAAAGAGGGGAAAGCGGGAAAAAAGGCATCCCCTTTTCCCTTTTTCTTTGATTCATCGCTTCAGATTCTTACCGTGCCGCTTGGTGTAATCGTTCGTTCTACCGAGCGGCTAAGTTCCGCAGGGATAGGTTTGTTGAAACAGTAGCGGCTTGAAAATTTTGTCAGCAGTCCTTCTCCGACCAGGCTGTCGAGCATCTCTTTGATCGTTTCTCTATTGACGTGCGGCAATGATTGAAATATCTCTTCCTGAGCGATTACACGGTACGGGTGGTCCATGCCGAAAGCCAGCAGCATGAGCCGGAGATTCTCTGGTGCGACCTGAGTTCTAACTTGCATCGCTGCCATACTCTCAGCGCCTCCTTGCACTTAACAAGAAATCTGATGCCCCTGCTCGATTGAATTTGCCGTTCAGGGAAAAATCCTGTGCCTGTATTGATATGACGAAACCCAGGCGTGCATTAATGCAGTTAATTGCTCTTTGAAAACTACTGTTTCACCGCTCGCGGCAGGCAATCCAACTTGAAACGCTCGCAATCGAGTTGCTAAGATGGTCAGTCGCTCGTTACAACATTAATATGACTGTGCGTGGCAAGAGGAATCTTAAATGTCAGAGTTCATCAAAGTAGCGAATAAATCCGACCTGCCTTCGGGCCAGAGTATGGTAGTTGAAATCAATGGCCGCCCAATCGCTTTGTTCAATGTCAACGGCGAATTCTATGCGCTCGACAACGTTTGCCCGCACAGAGGCGGCCCCGTAGGCGAAGGCTATGTTGATTGTAATAACCTTACGGTGCAATGCCCCTGGCACGGATGGACTTTCAACATCGCAACCGGCGTATCGCCAGTCAATGCGATGGCTAAAGTTGAAAAGTTCGATGTGCAGGTCGAAGGCGAAGAAGTGAAAGTATCGCTGGAGTAAGAAGAATTAAAAATGGCAGAGTGAAGCATAGGGCGCGCAAAAGATTCTTAATTCTTAATTGCCCCAAAAGGAGGCATCAACCCACTTGAGTGCAAATGAAACGTTTGATGTTACGATAATCGGATCAGGACCGGGCGGCTATGTCGCCGCAGTTCGAGCAGGGCAGTTGGGACTCAGAACTGCCATCATTGAAAAAGACAAAAACCTTGGCGGCACCTGCCTGCTTCGAGGCTGCATCCCTACGAAAGCGCTGCTGCACACGGCAGATGTTTACGACGAGTTCAAGCATGCCAAAAGCATAGGTGTTACGGCGAGCGATGTCGCGCTGGACTTCGTTCAAGCTCAGAAAAACAAGAACAAGATCGTCTTGAAGGGCGCTAAAGGCGTCGAGTTTCTGATGAAGAAACATAAAGCGCAGGTCTTCAAAGGAACAGCGCACATCGACGGGCCGGGCCGCATCACTGTAACCGCAGCCGATGGCTCAACTCAAACAGTTCAAACCCGCAATATCGTCATAGCGACAGGTTCCGTGCCTCGCTCGCTGCCCTCGCTTCCCATTGACGGCGAGCACATTATTACGAGCGACGAGATTCTGGAACTGCAAGAGATTCCAAAATCGCTCGTCGTGCTTGGCGCGGGAGCGGTCGGCGTGGAGTTCGCTTCGATGTTCGCGCGCTTCGGTTCCGACACGACCATCATCGAGTTGCTGCCGCGACTGCTTCCAATCGAAGACGAAGATATAAGCGCAGAGCTTGCGAAGTCTTTCAAGAAGCAGGGCATCAAAACTTTCGTCGGAACTAATTTTCAATCCGCGACGGTCGAAAACGGTCTCGTAAAGATCACGGCTCGCGTGGGCGAAGAGACGCGCGAGTTCACAGCCGAAAAATTCCTTGTCGCAGTAGGCCGCCGCGCTTTCACGGACGGCCTTGGGCTTGAGAACACGCGCGTCGAAGTTGATCGCGGCTACATCAAGGTTGACGATCATATGCGGACGGCAGAGCCTAACGTATATGCGATAGGCGATGTGATTCCGACTCCGTGGCTCGCTCACGTGGCGTCTGCCGAAGGCATACTCGCAGTCGAAACAATCGCCGGAAAAAATCCGCGCCCGATCAATTACGATCACGTGCCGAACTGCACTTAT
This sequence comes from Blastocatellia bacterium, assembly GCA_963726785.1. Lineage (GTDB taxonomy): Bacteria > Acidobacteriota > Blastocatellia > UBA7656 > UBA7656 > DATEKX01. Next base: position 263,743 of record CAVSDJ010000009.1, on the reverse strand, counting down.
TGCCAGCCGGAGGTCGCAAGCATAGGGCTGACAGAGGCGAAAGCCAAAGAGCGCGGCTATGACGTGAAGGTCGGAAAATTCTCGATCCCCGTGCTTGCAAAAGCGCAGATAGTCGGCGCGACCGAAGGAATGGTCAAGATCGTGAGCGACAAAAAATATGACGAGGTGCTGGGCGTTCACATCATCGGCCCGAGCGCGACCGAGATGATCGTCGAAGGCGGCGCGGCTCTGCAATTGGAAGCGACGGTCGAAGAGATGATTAATATGATTCACGCGCATCCGACCGTCTCCGAAAGCTTACACGAAGCCTTTGAAGACGCGCACGGCATGGTGATTCACGGTTAACCTAGAGGCCTGTGATCTGAGATTTCAAATTTGAGATTTGAAATCTCGGATTCAACAGCCTCCGACCTCTAAATTGATGGAACTCGATAAATCCCAACAACTCGAACTGCTCTACTTCATGCGATTGACGCGCTCGCTCGAAGACAAGCTGGACAACCTGCTCAAACAAGGCAAGATAGTCGGCGGAATGTTTCGCAGCCTCGGGCAAGAAGCGACGGCTGTCGGCTCAGCATATGCGCTCGATAAAAAACACGGCGACATTCTCTCTCCGCTCACGCGCGACATGGGCGCGATAATGGTTATGGGCGCGCGCCCGCGCGAAGTCTTCTCATCGTACCTCTGGCGCGCGACTTCGCTTAATCGAGGGCGCGATCAAAACATTCACATCACAGACCTCAAGCGCGGTTTCATCGGGACGGTCAGCCCGCTCGGCACGCTCGTCTCTGTTATGAATGGAGTCGTGCTTGCCGCGAGGATGCAAAAACAGAAGACCGTCGGGCATGGTCTACATCGGAGACGGTGGGACGAGCACAGGCGCGTTTCACGAGGCCGCGAACTTCGCGTCGGTACAAAATCTGCCGCTTGTGATCGTAGCCGAGCACAACGGATACGCTTATTCGACTCCGACCGCGAAGCAGATGCGGATCTTGAACCTTGCAGACCGCGCGAAGGCTTACGGCATGCCGAGCGAGATAGTTGACGGTAACGATTGTTTGGCAGTTTACCACTCGGCGAAGCGCGCGGTTGATCGGGCGCGCGCAGGCTTCGGGCCGACGATGATAGAAGCCAAGACGTTTCGCCTGCGCGGACATGCGGCGCACGACAATCAATCTTATGTGCCGAAAGAATTGCTCGAACAATGGCGCAAGCGCGACCCGATAGAGCACTTTGAAAAAGAGTTGCTGCAAAAAAATATCGCAACCAAAGCTGAGATTGAAGAGGTGAACAACCGGGTTAACGCCTTGCTCGAAGAAGACCTGGCCTGGACTGAGAGCCAGCCGCCGCCCGCGCCCGAAGAAGCGCTCGGCGATGTCGTCGCAAACGACAATAAAGAAAGCGCTATCGGCGTGGGAAAGTAAATAAAGAAAAACGATATGGCAAAAAATAAGCCCAAGAAACTTCCCAGGTTTGAAAGTTTCGATAACCTCGTCGAGTTTTTTGAAACGAATGAAACGAGTGAGTATTGGGATGAAATGCCGGAAGTCTTTTTTGATATAGACATTAGCAAATCAGATTAGAAAAGAACGAGCTTAATCATTATGGCTGCGATAACACTGCTTGAAGCGATACGACAGGGACTGTGGGAAGAGATGGAGCGCGACCCAAGCGTATTCATACTCGGCGAAGATGTGGGCGCATACGGCGGCGCGTTCAAGATGACCGACGGTTTTCTTGAACGCTTCGGCGAAGAGCGAGTCATTGATACTCCGATCTCCGAGAGCGCCATTGTCGGGGCCGCGTGTGGCGCGGCGATGATGGGACTCAGGCCCGTAGCAGAGATGCAGTTCATTGACTTCATCTCCTGCGCGTTCGATATGCTGACCAACTACGCCGCAAAGAGCCGCTACCGCCAGGGCATAGGGCTTCCGATGGTCGTGCGCGGGCCGTGCGGCGGCGGAGTTCACGGTGGCCCTTTCCACTCGCAAAACGTCGAGTCGTTTTTTCTGAACACGCCGGGACTCAAGATGGTCGAGCCTTCGACTCCTTATGACGCGAAGGGGTTGATCAAAGCCGCGATTCGCGATGAAGACCCCGTGCTGTTTTTCGAGCACAAAATGCTTTATCGCAATCCGAAGATCAAACAGGAAGTCCCCGAAGACGATTACATAGTGCCGATTGGCAAGGCTGCCATCCGGCGGGCGGGCACAGACCTTTCGATCATCACTTATGGCGCTATGGTCTATACCGCGCTCGACGCAGCCGAGGCGTTGGAGCAGGAAGGCATAGACGCAGAGGTAATTGATTTGAGGACGCTTCTGCCGATAGACCGCGAGACGGTCGTTGAATCGGTCAAGAAGACAAGCAAAGTCATCATCCTTCACGAAGCGACACGCACGGGTGGAATGGCGGGCGAGCTTACGGCGATAATTAACGAAGATGCGTTCGAGTATCTGGACGGCCCAATCGCGCGCGTAACGTCAATTGATACGCCCGTGCCTTATGCGCCTCCGCTGGAAGAATTTTTCTTGCCGCAGGTGGACGACGTGCTGAAAGCAGCGCGCTCGCTGGCAGCATATTAATATCAGAGATTGGAGAGATATGAGCGAAGAAGTCAAAATGCCGCAGATGGGAGAATCCATCGCAGAAGGTACTATCGTTAGATGGCTCAAGCAGGTTGGCGATTCGGTGAAACGCGATGAGCCGTTGTTTGAGATTTCTACGGACAAGGTTGACGCAGAGATACCCTCGCCCGCTTCCGGCGTTCTCTCCGAGATAAAAGTCAAAGAGGGCGAAACCGTTCCGGTCAACACGGTCGTTGCGGTAATCAACGGCGGCGATGGCGCAAAACCTGCCGCCTCAGCGCCCGCAGCCGAAGCACCTAAGCAAGAACCGCCTAAGCAAGAAGCACCTAAACAAGAAACGCCCAAGCAAGAGGCGGCTGCGCCTGCTCCGCCCGCCGCAGAACAGCCTGCCGCCGAAGAGCCGAAACAGGCTGCGCCGCCGCCGGAGCAACCCGCTGCGCCTCCTGCGCCACAGCAACCAGAGCCGCCTGCGAAACCCGCTGCCGAAGCGCCCGCTTCAACAGCAGATTCGCGCCAGGTTCGTTCGTCGCCGCTCGTTCGCAAGATCGCCGAAGAGCACGGCGTAGACATTTCGCAGATCGAAGGCACGGGGATCAGTGGTCGCGTCACCAAGAACGACATTCTCAGCTTCATCGAGAATCGCGGCGCAGCACAGCCCGCCGCCGCGAAACCCGCCGAAGCGCCTGCGGTTCAAGCACCGGCTGCAGCTCAAGCGCCTGCGGCTCAGGCAGCCGCCGCGCCGCCGCGTGCGCCTCAACCGCTCAAAACTCCGGCTGCCGAACAGGGCGAGGTCGGCCCGCCGCCATTCAGCGAAGGTGACCGATACGAAATCGAGCCGATGACCATGATGCGCCGCCGCATCGCAGAGCGCATGGTCGAAAGCCGCCACACTTCCGCACACGTCACGTCGTTCATCGAAGTTGATTTCACCGAAACGGCAAAGCTGCGCGACGAGATTAAAGGCGAGTACCTGAAACGCGACGGCGTGAAGCTCACCTTCCTGCCTTTCATAATCAAAGCCGTGATCGAAGGCATTAAGAAGTGGCCCATAATCAACTCGTCCGTCTGGGGCGATCAGATCGTCTACAAGAAAGACATCAACGTCGGCGTGGCGGTCGCGCTTGACTGGGGCTTGATTGTTCCTGTGATTCGCAACGCTGACGAGAAATCATTGCTCGGCATTGCGCGCGCGGTAAACGATCTGGGCGAAAGAGCGCGCAACAAACAACTCAAGCCCGACGAAGTGCAGGGTGGCACTTTCACCATCACCAATCCCGGCGTATTCGGTGGCTTGACCGGCACGCCAATCATCAACCAGCCGCAGGTCGCCATACTCGGCGTTGGCGTCATCAAAAAGCGAGCATGGGTGATTGACGACGCGATTGCGATTCGCCAGATAGGAATACTCAGTTTGAGCTTCGATCATCGAGTGATTGACGGCGCAGTGGCAGATCAGTTTCTGGCCACAGTGCGCGACGTGATCGAAGCGGCTGATTACACTTCGTAAGTCAGGGGCCAGGGGGCGGGAGTCAGGGGCCGGAGTTATGGTGAAGCGGCCAGTAGTTTTTTCAATCAGATCATAAGGCAGTATATGACCAAAGATTGTCCAGCCCCGCCCCCTGCTCCGCGAGTATGTGAAGCGAGATGGCTGGGGCTGGTTACATACTCTGACGGCTTGCGAACGCAAGAGCGGTCGGTCGAGCAGCTTCGAGCGGGTGATGGGCAAGAGCAGTTGCTTTTACTTGAACACCCGCACGTTTTCACGCTTGGGCGCGGAGCCGACGGCAGCCACATTCTCGCGAGCCGGGAGCAACTCCAATCTCATTCAATAGAAGTTCATGAAACGGGGCGCGGCGGCGACGTGACTTATCACGGGCCGGGCCAGCTTGTTGGCTATCCGATAATCAATCTAAAGCCTGACCGCTGCGATGTTCACCGGTATGTGCGAGATGTCGAAGAAGTGTTGATCAGAACAATCGCGGACTTCGGCGTGACGGGCGAACGCATAAAGGGGCTGACGGGCGTATGGGTCGGCAACGAAAAGATCGCGGCTATCGGCGTGCGAATTGCGCGATGGGTCACAAGTCACGGATTCGCGCTCAACGTCAACACAGACCTGAGCTACTTTCAGATGATCGTCCCCTGCGGCATAACCGATAAAGGGGTCACTTCCCTTTCACGCCTACTCGGTCGCCAGATAGAGGTGCGGGAAGTCGCACGCGCCGCCGCACATCATTTCGGCGAAGTCTTCGAGCGCAATGTTATTGAGGTTCACTTATAATCATTGATGATAGAGCCGGTCACGAATAGAATGATTGATCGAAGCGAGGTAAAGTCATGAGACAAGTGATTATTTATCCGGGTGAAGATGGATATTACGTAGCTGAAGTTCCGAGCCTGCCCGGCTGTATCAGTCAAGGCTCGACAAAAGAAGAAGCTGCGGCAAATATTAGAGAAGCGATTAATGGATATATCGCTGCCTTGGAGGAAGATAACCTCCCTGTTCCTGAGGAGCGTTTTGAAGCTTTGCTTTTAGCAGTTTGAGATTTCGTGAATAACGATTATGCAACCTATCTATGAGCAAACTGCCAAGCATTTCAGGTCGCGAATGCGTTAAAGCTTTAGAGAAAGTTGACTTCTACTCAAAACGACAAGAAGGAAGTCATATCATTCTCCGACGTGATAACCCTTTTGCTCAAGTAGTCGTGCCGGATCACAAGGAACTCGACAAAGGCACATTACGCGCAATCATCAGGCAAGCTGGTTTAAGTGTAGATGAGTTTGTTGGATTGTTATAATACTGACATTCGAGCTTTCCCTTTAGCCGTAACCCCGCGCAGTTTTCAACCGTATCAAGACACATCGGCAGCTTCGCGCATTCGAGCCATCTGAGGTATTATCTCTGCTGCACATTGGCTCAATCTTTTGCTACAACTGCGGAGAAGGGATTTTATGTTCAGTGTTTTCCATCCTGCGGTCAAGAGACCCGCTCAAACATTGATCGCTGCGTTCGTTTTTGCTGCCGTTCTGTTTTCCATTTCATGCTCGAAGCAAATATCCGGCAAGCAGGTTGATGCGGCCACTTCGGCAAAACCTGTTTCAGTCCGCGCCATCACCGTCGAGCAAAAACAGATTCGCCGTAATGTCGAATCTGTCGGCTCGCTCTTCCCTTACGAAGAGGTAACTGTAAGCTCAGAGGTCGAAGGCAAGGTCGAACAAGTTATGGCCGATGTCGGAGACCGCATCAGTAAAGGCCAGCCGCTCGTTAAAGTGTCGCCAGCCGAGCTTCAGTTGACCTTCGAGCAACAGCGCGCAACTCTTCAACAAGCTCGCGCGCGATTGGGGCTTGCGGAAAACGGCGATGATCTCAAAGACGTGCGCGCTGCCGCTGAAGTCAAGAAGGCCGCAGCAGACCTCGCCGATGCCGAACAGAAATACAAACGCGCGAAGGCGCTCTATGAACAGGGGCTGGTGCCTCGCCAGAGCTTCGACGAAGCGGAGTCGCGCTACAACGCTGCTCGTGCGGCTTACGATTTATCCGTGCAGGGGATAGAAAACCTCAGAGCGCAACTCGCACAGTCACGGGCCTCGACGGCTCTCGCGCAGAAAAAAGTCAACGACTCGATCATTCGCGCGCCGTTCGCGGGCCAGATCAAAGAGCGCACAGTGACCCAGGGGCAGTACCTGAAGGTTCAAACTCCTGTGATGATCATCGTGAACGTAGACCCGCTGCGCGTGCGTTTGAAAGTGCCGGAGAAGATGGCCGCGTGGGTTCACACGGGCCAGGAGGTAACAGTTTCAGTAGAGGCTTACGCCGACCGCGCGTTCAAAGGAAAGATCACTCGCATCAATCCTTCAGTAGATCAACAGACTCGCTCGTTTGAAGTCGAGGCTTTGATAGAAAATAACAACGGCGATTTGAAGCCCGGCTTCTTTGTCAAAGCCAGCATCCCGTCGAGCAACGTTGTCGGCGCGTTCTTCGTGCCGCAAGAAGCGCTCCTTTACGTTTACGGCGTCTATAAAGTATTCGTCATCGAAGGCAATACGCTCAAAGAAAAAGAGGTCAAAATAGGCGAGCGGTCGGGCGAAGAGGTCGAGATAATCGAAGGCATCAATGAAGGCGAGCGCGTGGCCCTGCCCGTCAAAGGCTCAGAATTGAAAGACGGCGCGACCGTTGAGATTGTGCAGTGATTAGAAGAAACGATGAATGATGAACGATGAGGGATGAACGGCGAGAGGAAACGGACGAGTGATTATCTATAGAAACCCCTCTTCCTTTCCCTCTTTAGTTCATCCCTCATCATTCATACTTCATCATTTTTTGGAGCGAACTGATGTCACTTGCTGAGTTATGCGTAAAGCGCCCCGTCTTCGCCGTGATGATGATCACTTTTCTAGTCGTGCTCGGCGTGTTTTCGTTCCGCGACCTTGGCGTTGATCTTTTCCCAAAAGCCGACCCGGCTACCGTCACAATAAACGTCCGGCTCCCCGGCGCTACCTCCGAAGAAGTCACCACGCAAGTCGTGCTCCCGCTCGAAGAAGCTGTGAGCACAATCAGCGGTCTTGACGAATTAAGCTCGCAGGCTACGGAAGGCAGCGCGCGAATCACTTGCAGGTTTGTGCTCGAACGCGAAATTGAAAGCGCCGCGCAGGACGTGCGCGAAAAAGTCGCGGGCGCACTGCGTGGTCTGCCGCAAAACATACTGCCGCCCATCATTCAGAAAGCAGACCCCGATTCAGACCCCGTAATCTCTTTGGTGGTCGCGGGCGCAGGCTCCTTGCGCGAAACGACAGAGATAGCAGACAAACAGATCAAGCGCGTGCTCGAAACCGTTGACGGTGTCGGCGAAGTAGGCCTTACGGGAGCGCGCGAGCGGCAGATAAGAATCTTTGCCGATGCCGAAAAGCTGAACGCCTATGGCATTACGATCAGCGAAGTCCAACGCGCGATTCAAAACGAGAACGTAGAGATACCCGGCGGGCGAATCATTCGCGGCGAATCCGAAATGGGAGTTCGCACGCTCGGTCGCATTGACGCCATCAATCAGTTCGGCGATGTCATCGTCGCAAACGTCAACGGCACTCCTATCAGAGTGAGCGATCTTGGCCGCGTCGAAGACAGCTTCGCAGAACCGCGCACATGGAATTCGCTCGAAGGCAAGCAGGCTGTGACGCTCGACGTGCGGCGGCAGTCGGGAACCAACACCGTCAAGATCATCAGCGCGGTCAAAGAGAAATTAGAACGGATTAAAAAGACGCTGCCTTCAGGCGTCACGCTCCGCATCATCCGAGATCAATCCGTCTTCATCAACGCTTCGGTCTCATCGCTCGAAGAGCACCTGCTGTTCGGCAGTCTGCTTGCGAGCCTCGTCGTGTTGCTATTCATTCGCAATCTGCGCTCTGTGTTGATCGCAGCCGTAGCCATTCCGACTTCGATCATCGCAACGTTCACGCTGTTGAAGGCGATGGATTTCACGCTCAATAACATGACGCTGCTGGCATTAACGCTCGCAGTCGGCATAGTCATTGACGACGCGATAGTCGTGCTCGAAAACATCGTGCGTTACATCGAAGAAAAACATTACGAGCCGAAACAAGCGGCTATCGAAGCCACAAAAGAGATCACGCTCGCCGTCGTTGCGACTACGATTTCGCTCGTGATCATCTTCGTGCCTATCGCTTTTATGACGGGCTACGCTCGCCGCTATGTGAATCAATTCGGCTGGACGATGGCTTTCTCCATCATGGTTTCGATGCTCGTCAGCTTCACGCTCACGCCGATGCTCAGTTCGCGCATGCTCAAACGCATAGCGGCCAAACGGGGCGATAAAACGAGCGATGAGCAGATGGAAATCAGCGAGACCTCAGAAAGCAAACCGGAGCCTGCCGTCGAAGATCATACGTCGAAAGATTCGCGTTTCTTCGGTTGGGTTGACCGGCTGTATGGCCGGTTGCTTGTGTGGTCGCTGGGTCATCGCATGGCGGTCATTGCGGTTGCGATTGCTACTTTCGCGCTCACTTTTCCGCTCAACACTATGGTAGGGCGCGATTGGATTCCGCCTGACGACCAGAGCGAGTTGACTATTTCGATGAACTGGCCCGAAGGCACTTCGATTGAAGGCACGTCGAAGCAGGCGCTTGAGGTTGCCGATAAGATAAAACAAATTCCCGAAGTCGAGTTCGTCAATCCTTTCGTTCACGAAGGGCTTTCGAGCCACAATCATATCTACGTTCGACTGGTTGACGTGACGAAGCGAGATTTGACGAACCTGCAGGTCGCGGCCAAGCTTCGCAAGATCACAGCCGAATACAAAAACCTTCGCAGCAAAATCATCATCCCTTCGGCGCTCGGCGGCGGCGAAACATTCTTTCCGATTCGCGCGCTCATCCTCGGCCCTGATTTTCAAAAGGCCGCAGAGCTTTCAAAGCAAGTGGCTGATCGAATGCGCGCGATACCCGGACTGCTCGACGTAGAAGCTTCTTTGAGCCTCAACAATCCTGAGCTTCAAGTGAAGATTGATCGCCAGCGAGCGTCTGATCTGGGCGTGCGCGCGGCGGATGTTGCCAGCGCCGTGCGATTGATGATTTCAGGCGAAGATCAAATCTCGACTTACAAAGAAGGCGACGAACAGTATCAGGTCACGATGCAGTTGTTGCCCGAACAACAGAAAGACCGCGGGGTGCTCGCACGCTTGATGATTCCTTCATCGAAGGTGGGGCAGGTGCGGCTCGACAATCTGGCGACCATCGAGCACGGACTTGGGCCGTCGCGCATCGAGCGATTCAATCGCCAGTTTCAAGTGACGGTCAATGCCAACAACGCGCCGGACTTTCCGCTCGACGCGGCGGCGCGAACCGTCAGCGACGAGATCAATAAAGTTGGCTTGCCGCCGGAATACACTTATCGTTTTTTGGGTTCGGTCAAGGTGTTGGACGAAACGACTGCGAATCTGATCCTAGCTTTCCTGCTCGCTTCGATTTTCATGTATATGGTGCTAGCGGCGCAGTTCGAAAGCTTCCTGCACCCGTTCACGATAATGTTGAGTTTGCCGCTTTCGATTCCGTTCGCGCTTCTGTCGTTGTGGCTGACGGGCCGCACGCTCAATTTATGGAGCGCGCTCGGCGTGTTGCTGCTGCTCGGCATCGTGAAGAAGAACGGCATACTTCAGGTTGATTATACGAACAAACTGCGGGAACAAGGCGTGCCTTTGCGCGAAGCGATCATTCAAGCGAATCACGTCAGGTTGAGGCCGATATTGATGACGACGCTTTCGATAATCGCGGGACTGATACCGACTGCGATTGGCATCGGGGCAGGTTCGGCGCAACGCTCGGCCATCGCCGTGACGATCATCGGCGGGCAGAGTTTGTGTTTGATTCTGACGCTCGTGGTCACGCCCGTTGCGTATTCCATCTTCGCAGAGCTTGAACAACGCAGTTTGTTTCAAGGCACACGGCAGCGGCTTGCGCGAGCGAAACTTGCAGTCACACGATTGTTTACTTTCTTCATCAATTGAGGGTGACATGGAAATACAAACTATCAACCCATTCCTTGATTACTTTGAAAGAATCCGCGAGCGCACTTTAAGGGTGATCCATTGCATCCCGCCCGAACACATCGAATGGACATATAAAGAAGGCAAGTTCACTTTCGGCGATGTCATCAGACACCTTGCGACTATAGAACGCTTTATGTACGCGGAAAACGTTCAGCTAAAGCCCAGCCGTTATCCGGGCCACGCAAGAGAACTTGCCGACGGTTACAATAACGTGTTGCAGTTCATGAATCGGCTGCATTCGGAGTCCGTCGAAATATTTCGCGGATTGAGTGATGCGGATTTGCAAAGGAAATGCGTCACGCCAGGAGGCGCGCCTATCGCCACTTGGAAATGGATGCGCGCGATGGTCGAGCACGAGATTCATCATCGCGGGCAAATTTATTTGTATCTTGGAGTGCTCGGCGTCCCTGCCCCGCCGCTATACGGTCTCACGTCCGAAGAAGTGAGGGAAAGAAGCAACGCTTGAAGTAAACCCGCCATGTCGAAATTCAATCCTCAAGACCCACAGTTCGAGGCGCGTGTGCGCGCGAGTTTCGCGCGTCAAACGCTGATGCAAACAATCGGCGCAGAGATGACAAGGGTTGCAACCGGCGAGATTGAAATAGAGCTTGCGTACCGTGACGATCTGGCTCAACAGCATGGTTACCTGCACGCGGGCGTCATCACTGCGATTGTAGACAGCGCGTGCGGCTATGCCGCGATGACGCTCACGCGAGCAGTCGAAGACATACTGACCATTGAATACAAGGCGAACTTTGTTGCGCCTGCGATAGGCGAGAAGATGATCGCGCGAAGTCGCGTGCTCAGGGCCGGTCGAAAGGTGACTGTATGCGCGGGTGATGTCTTCGCATTGCGTGACGGAGAGGAAAAACTGGTCGCCACTATGCTTGCCACGATGATGACGCTCTCGCCTGAGAGTGAATAAACCAGCCACGAATTGCACGAATGTTTACGAATGGTCACGAATGATTCGTGATTATTCGCGATTATTCGTGCAATTCGTGGCTGCTTACCTTTAGGAACTTCCTTTTGCTCGCCCTTCGATGCGCGATGCGCGAAAATCTTTGACCATCTTGCGGGATATGGGATTGATTAAAGAATGATTGACGCGCTGCAACCACCAGAGCATTCGGCCATAGAAAGGGAAAACGATAATCGCTTTGTTGCGCGCTACGCCTCGCAGAATAACTTGCGCAGCTTTGTCGGCGCTGATCAGCTTAAAAGGCAGTAACTCTAATACGGCTTCCTTGCGAGTCTTATTATACATGGCCGCATCGAATATGCCTGTTTGAATGAAGCCGGGACAAATTGCGCTCACATGTACGCCAAGCCCTTCCGCCTCTGCCCTGAGCGAAGTGGACAAACCAACCACGGCATACTTTGTCATAGCATAAGGAACCATTGCCGGAGAACCGACCAGGCCCGCAAGCGATGCCGTATTGACTATGTGACCAAATCCTTGTTTGGTCATCGCGGAATAAGCTGCGGTCGTGCCATAAATCACGCCCAATAGATTTATGTCTATGATGCGCCGCCATTGATCAATACTGATATCGCGCACCTCGCCCGCAACGGCGATGCCTGCGTTATTGAACATATAGTCCAATCGCCCGTGTTCCGAGACTATTTTGTCCACGAGATGTTGAACGTCTTCTGCGCGTGATACGTCTAAGGATACAGCCTCTGCGCGCCTGCCGCTTTCACGAATATTTGGCGGCGACCAGTTTGCTGCCTTCGGCGTTTATATCCGCCGCAATAACTATCGCTTCGTTGCGGCCCAACTCTTCACATAGTGCGCGCCCGATTCCAGAAGCCGCGCCCGTGACTATTGTGATTTTATCTTTGAATTGATTCATCATCCCGTCTTCTTTCCGTTGTGTTGGCAACCGAGATTCTCTAACAACTTCAACTCACAAAGCAACGACTAATATCACAATTAACCGTAACTTATGCACTTGGCTGTCGTATTAACTGAGTTGTCGTTGGTTTCATTTAAACAAGGCCGATAGTGTATTCTTTAAGGTATGCGATTGCCCTACGATGAAGCCGACAGCAATCAGGGAAAAGGAGTTGGGTGGCTGATGATGTTTAACGATTCAATATTGCTCATCCGGCGAACAATGGGATTTCGGGCGATTCGAGAGTCCATACATCTTAAACCCGGCCTTCGTTATACTGTAAAGGAGTACCATCGAATATTCAGCAATGTTGCACTCTTTGACACAAAGAATGATTAAGCATTTATTTTATTCCTCACGTTCTTTATTGGCCGTGTGCCTGCTCGCGGCTGTCCTGTTTACTTGCGCCGCGTGCAAGAGCGGCTATCCCGTATCGGCCCGAAACGCATCGGCAACCGAGCCTCGCGCGGTCAAGACTGCGCTTGTCGCAGAGTTGCCGATGGAGCAGTCAGTCACAGTGACCGGCACGCTGGCTGCCGAAGATCAGGCGGCTCTGAGCGCGAAAGTTCCGGGCCGCGTCAAAACCATCACGGTTGATCTGGGCAGCGTCGTTCGCAAAGGGCAGATGATCGCGCAGCTTGAGCAGCAGGATTATCAACTCAGGCTGGAACAGGCCGAAGCGGCACTGGCTCAAGCGCGCGCGCGCGTAGGGCTTTCTCCCCAGGGAGAAGATGAAAAGATAGATATTGAAGCGACGGGCACTGTGCTACAGGCGCGGGCATTGCTGGACGAGGCGAAGCTCAAACTCGACCGCTCGAATTCTCTCCTTAAGCAAGGCGTAATCTCTCGCGCGCAACTCGATGAATCGGAAGCTGGCCATAAAGTCGCGCTCAGTCGTTACCAGGATGCCATAGAAGAGATTCGCAATCGTCAGGCGCTTGTCGTACAGCGCCGCTCCGAGCTTGAAATCGCGCGCCAGCAGCTTACTGGCACGTCCATCTATGCGCCGTTCGACGGCGTTGTGCAAGAGAAACGCACGAGCATCGGAGAATACCTCGCGGCAGGCACGCCCATCGTCAACATAGTTCGCGTAGACCCGCTCAGGCTGCGCGCGGAAGTGCCAGAGCGCGAAGCGCGCCATGTCCGACAGGGTCGGAAGTGCGCGTCACGGTCGAAGGCGGCACGAATGTTTACCTGGGCCGCATTGTGCGGCTCTCTCCGACCATCACCGCGCAGAATCGAATACTCGTGGTCGAAGCCGAAGTTCGCAACAACGGACAACTGCGACCCGGCTCGTTCGCGCGCGCAGACATCGTGGCCAATGAAAAAAGTCTTGCCGCAGCCGTTCCCACGAACGCGATTGTCAGCTTTGCCGGTATTGATAAAGTGATTACGATTCAAGACGGCAAGGCAGTAGAAAAACCTATCACGCTCGGTCGCCGCTCAGGTGAGTGGACGGAAATCCTATCCGGCATAAACATCGGCGACACGGTAATCGTCAACCCCGGCAACCTTCAATCGGGTCAGCCGGTGACAGTAACAGAATGATGAACGATGAGTGGCAGTAACCCGACCGTCAGGGAGGGCGCCGTTGCTTTATTCGTCGGGCTTCACCACTTCATCACTGATTGTTATTTTTTATGCAGAAGCTCGCAGAAGTATGTATTAAGCGGCCCGTATTCGCGGCGATGATAATACTGGCGCTCGTCGTTGTCGGCGGGGCCAGTTATTTTCGATTAGGCGTTGATCGCTTCCCTTCCGTTGACCTGCCTACGGTGAGCGTGCGCACGAATTTACCCGGCGGTTCGCCCGAAGAAGTCGAGAGCGAAGTCTCGCAAAAAATCGAAGAGGTGGTCAACACGGTCGAGGGCATACAGGAGTTGCGCTCGATTTCAGGGGGAGGCTCGTCATTCATCATTGCCACGTTCAGCCTCAGCCGAGACATTGACGTTGCGGCGCAAGACGTGCGCGACCGCGTCGCCTACGGTTATTCGTGATTTGCCGAGAGACGTTGACCCGCCCGTAGTCGGAAAGTTCAACAACGACTCTTCGCCCGTCATGACGATTGCGCTTTCGGCTGATCGTCCCGTGCGCGAGTTGACGGAACTTGCGGACAAAGTTGTAAAGGTTCAGATTGAACGCTCGACCGGAGTCGGCGAAGTGAGCGTCGTCGGTGGATTGGGCCGCGCCATTAACGTCTGGGTTGACCCTGATCGTCTGACCGCTTACCAGATACCCATCACCGCTGTTCGCAATGCAATCGTCAGGCAAAACGCCGACTCGCCGGGCGGCAACGTGACATTGGGGTCCAAGGAGCAAACGCTTCGCACGATGGGCCGCGTCGCAGACCCGAAAGTTTTCAGCGACCTCGTCATCACCAATATCAACGGCGCTCCTGTTCGCGTGCGCGATATCGGTTGGGCCGAAGACGGCACGAAAGAACAACGTTCGCTCGCGCGATTGAACAGCGTGCCGACCGTTACGCTTGAAGTGCGGAGACAATCGGGCGCGAATACTATCGAGGTGATCGAAGAGGCCAAAAAAGCCCTTGCGCGCGTTGCGCCTCAGCTTCCGTCCGATGTGAAGATGGAAGTCATACGCGACCAATCGCGTTACATCTACGCCGCGCTGCACGAAATCAACCTGCACCTGATTTTGGGAAGCATACTGGCTTGCCTTGTCGTGTTGCTGTTCGTTAGAAGCTGGCGCTCGACCGTGATCGCAGGCATAGCTATCCCTGCGTCGGTCATCGCAACGTTCGGAATGATGCGCGCGTTGAACTTCACCTTGAACAGTGTGACGATGCTCGCGTTGGTGCTGATGGTCGGCATAGTCATTGACGACGCAATTGTCGTTTTGGAAAACATCTTCCGCTTTGTCGAAGAAAAGAAGATGAAACCGTTCGAGGCTGCGCGCGCGGCGACTGCCGAAATAGGGCTTGCCGTCATGGCGACGACGCTCAGTCTGGTAGTCATCTTCATTCCAGTATCTTTCATGTCGAGCGTATCGGGCCGCTTCCTCTATCAATTCGGAATCACGGCAGCAGTAGCCATTATGGTGAGCTTGCTCGTCTCGTTCACGCTCACGCCGATGATGAGCGCGCGATTGCTCAGATCAGAAGACGCGGCATCGCACGGAGAAGAAGCGGCGGCGAAATCCCGGCAAGGATTCTACGGCTGGATTGATCGAACATACACGTGGATGCTCTCGTTTGCGATCAGGCACAGAGTCGCTGTAGCCGTGCTCGCGCTTCTGGTAATTTTTTCGTCAGTGCCGCTCTACGGAGTCGTCAAGCAGGATTACCTGCCGAGCGATGTGGACGAATCGGAATTTGACGTTAATGTGAATGCGCGAGAAGGCACGAGCCTTCAGGCTATGGATGAAGCGATGCGCGCAGTCGAAGCCGACATCCGATCAACTCCCGGCGTTGAAATAGTGCTTGCCACTGCCGGAGGCGGATTCATCGGCGGCGTCAATCAAGGCGGCGCTTACGTTCGCATCTCGCCAATCGAAGAGCGCAGTTTTTCGATGGTACGACTCTGGAAAGGAATTACTCACGGGCGACCGCTCGAAGTTTTTCAAAACAACTATTCGCAGCGCGACGTGATGAACGAGATTCGCTCGCGGCTCAGAAAGTACAAAGACCTTCGCACTTCGGTTCGCAATGCGCCTTCGTTCAACATCGGCGGCGGCGGGGCCGAGATTGACTTTAACCTTCGCGGGCCTGACCTCGAAGCGCTCGCAGGTTACGCAGAACAACTCCGACTGAAAGCGCCTCAGATTGGCATCATTGACGCGGACACGACGCTGAAACTGGACAAGCCTGAACTGAGAGTCGAGATTGATCGCACGCGCGCGGCAGACTTGGAGTATCTACGGATGATATTTCATCCGCGCTGCGATTGATGGTCGGCGGCGACCAGCGCGTCTCGCGTTTCCGCGATGCGATGGTCAACGATGATTACGACGTTCAGCTTCGCTTGACGGAAGGGACTCGCAACGATCCGGCTGCCATATCCAGATTGTACGTGCCGAGACAAAACGGCGAGCTTGCGCAGGTTGGACAACCTCGTGAAGTTGGTGCCATCGAAGACGGCTTCGCGCATTGATCGCCTTGACCGCCAGCGGCAGGTCAGCCTTCGCGGAGCAATAGCGCCGGGCTATGCGCTTGCAGACCGCCTCGAAGCGCTTCGCAAAGAAGTGGCTGACATGCAACTGCCTGCCGCGTACTCGACGAGCGTATCGGGTCGAGGGCGCGAGCTTGAGCGAACGTTTAATGAATTCATCTGGGCCTTTTTGCTGTCAGTAATTTTCATGTACATGATTCTGGCGTCGCAGTTCGAGAGCGTTGTCCACCCGCTGACGATATTGCTCTCGCTTCCGCTTTCGATACCGTTCGCGCTGTTATCACTGTGGCTTACATCGAACACGCTGAACCTATATTCCGCGCTCGGCATACTGGTGCTGTTCGGCGTAGTGAAGAAGAACGCGATCTTGCAGATTGATCATATGAACAATCTTCGCAACAGCGGGATGGAGCGAAACGCCGCGATACTGCAAGCGAATCGCGACCGATTGCGACCGATATTGATGACGACGCTCGCGTTAGTGGCTGGCATGATGCCGCTCGCGCTTGGAACGGGGCCGGGCTCTGACGAGCGGCGCGCGATTGCAGTCGTTGTGATCGGCGGGCAGACGCTGTCTCTGTTGTTGACGCTCATCGTCACGCCGGTTGCGTATTCGATATTCGATGACATTAGCGCGACTCATCAGTGGAGCGCGTTCGCAAACCGAATCTATGCGATAACCCATCCGTTCAGAAAAAGAGTCAAATCAGCCGTCGCTCGCCGCCGCCCCGTTGAATCAACAGAGCTTGAAGCATCAGCCGTTGCCGAAGACAAATTGAAAGTCGGCGCAGGCAGCGGCGATTGATGATCTCAATGATTTACAGTATTCCGCGACGGGTCGGCTTGACCGCAGACCCGCTCGCTACCGCTCACGGTACTGTATTCAGGCTTTCGACTATGGGAAGCCCAATCCCATGTTCGGACAATTCGAGCTAACCTCTGCGATTCGGCGACCTCGCTAACTCGCCCTGTTCGAGAGTTTAATTGCTCCAACCTTCAATGGCACGGCATTTACTCTATACTCCACAAACCTTAGCTCGGAGGTAGCGTGATGGAAACCTTATTTCAAGATCTTCGCTATGGATTTCGCACATTTCTGAAGAACCCCGGCTTTGCTGCGGTGGCGATACTGTCGCTCGCTTTAGGGATAGGCGCAAACACAGCCATATTCAGTTTCGTCAATGCCGTCTTGCTGCGACCATTGCCCGTCACCAGTCCCGATGAATTGATGTTCGTCTTTTCAGGCCGCAGTGATAGCCCTTTCATCACAGCTTCTTATCCAGACTATGTGGACTTCCGCGACCGCAACGAGGTCTTCACCGATATGGCTTGCTTCTCAGGCGTTGCGGTAAGCCTTGCGAGCGATGACCGGACAGACCTTGTTCAAGGAGCAATCGTGTCGGGTAACTACTTCGATGTGCTCGGAGTAAGGCCCGTTCAAGGTCGTGCCTTCTCTCCCGAAGAAGATCAAACGCCCGGCACGCACCCGGTTCTGGTAGCGAGTTACGCATTATGGCAGCAACGTTTTGGCGGCGACCCGAGTTTCGTGGGAAAGACGCTCGCCTTGAACGGGCGCATCTTCACAGTCATAGGAATCGCGCCGCCTGGGTTTAACGGCGCGGCGGTGGGTGACACGATTGACTTCTATGTGCCGATGATGATGCAGTCGCTCATTCGTCCGCCGAGGGGCGGATTTTCAGGAGAGCAGAATGCAGACATGCTAAAAAGGCGAGGCCCGCGATGGCTCGACATGGTCGGGCGGCTGCGGCCAGGTGTTTCCGAGGATCAAGCGCAAGTAGCAATGAGCACGCTTGCCAGTCAGCTTGAGCAGGCTTACCCGGACACCAATAGAGGGTGGATAGCAACGCTGTTTCCGGTGAGCAAAGGAGACCCCGGGTTGAGAAGCGATGTTCTGCCCGTCGCAGGATTATTGCTGTCGGTTGTCGGACTGGTCTTGCTCATCGCCTGCTTCAACGTAGCCAACTTGCTTTTGTCGCGCGCCACCACGCGCCGCAAAGAGATCAGCATACGCCTCGCGCTCGGAGCGAGCCGCTTTCGGTTGATTCGCCAGATGATGACGGAAAGCGTGCTGCTCTCTATGATGGGCGGCGCAGTCGGGCTTTTGCTTGCGCTATGGATCACAGACCTGCTCGAAAAAATCAATCCACCTGCAAATGTCATCTCGATAAAACTAGACCTCAGCCCGGACGTTAGCGTGTTGAGCTTCACGCTCGGACTCTCGATTGTGACAGGGCTGATATTCGGATTGGTTCCCGCGCTCCAGGCATCGAAGCCTGATCTGATTCCTGCGCTCAAGGATGAAAACGCAACGGTCGGTCACGGCACGCGGCGGCTCAATCTTCGCAGCCTGTTTGTTATCGGGCAGGTGGGAATATCGCTTGTGCTGCTGATTGCGGCAGGGCTTTTTCTCAGAAGCCTGAAAAACGCGCAAGCGATCAATCCCGGGTTCACCACTGACAAGGTGCTGGTCATGCCGCTCGATATTAATTTATTGAAATACACCAAACCGCAGGGCAGAACTTTTTACGGGCAGGTTATAGAAAAAGTAGAGGCGCTGCCCGGTGTGCAATCGGCGACGCTTGCGCGCGTCGTCCCACTGAGCGGCGGAGGCCGAACAACGAACGTATTCATCCAGGGACAAGAACCTGCATCGAATGCGAGGACCGTAGACGGCGCATCATCCGATGACAGCAATCGCACTAACACGGTCAATGCCAACGTAGTGGGATTCAGGTATTTTGAAACACTGGGCATCCCTTTCCTGCGCGGGCGAGATTTCACGGGCGACGACCGCGAGGGCTCGCCGGGAGTCGTCATCGTAAACGAGTCTTTCGCTCGCCGCTTCTGGAAAGATGAAGACCCTGTAGGCAAGCGCGTCAGCACACGCGGCGCACAAGGCCCGTTCTTCGAAGTAATAGGCGTAGTCGCTAATGGCAAATATATCACCCTGGGAGAAGAGCCTCGTTCGATGATGTATATGCCGCTGCTTCAAAATCACGAAACCGGCATGACGTTGCACGTGCGCACGTCGCCTGATCCCGAAAGCCTGGCCGCGGCTGTGCGCAGCGAGGTTCAATCTCTCGAAAAGAACCTGCCGATAAGCGGCATAAGGACAATGGCCGATCAGATGAGCAGTTCGCTCTTTCCTGCGAAGATGGGCGCAATACTTCTCGCGATCTTCGGCTCGCTGGCTCTGCTGCTTGCGTCCGTAGGGCTCTACGGCGTGATGGGCTATTCGGTGGCCCGGAGGACGCGCGAAATCGGCATACGCATGGCGCTCGGCGCAGGGCGTAATGATGTATTGAAGATGGTGCTCAAAGAAGGGATGACTCTTGTTGGAATCGGAATCATTCTGGGCCTTGGCGCGGCATGGTTTGCAACGCAGCTTCTCGCCAGTTTCCTTTATGGAGTGAGCGTGACCGACCCCTTTACATTCGCGGGCGTTTCGCTGTTGTTGTCAGGAGTGGCTCTGGTGGCCAGTTTCGTGCCAGCACGCCGCGCCACACGCGTAGACCCGCTGGTTGCGTTGAGATATGAATGAAGATGATTGATGCATTGATTTGTTGTTTAGAGCGGTTTGCAAATGGATGTACGGTTCACCGCAGAGACGCGGAAGAGAATGATGAAGTATGAACGATGAACGATGAATTAAAGAATTTCTCTTCCGTTCATCATTCATCATTCCTCATTCATCGTTTTCTTCTGCGTCTCTGCGGTGAGCCCTCTTGCATTACCTTACATTCAATAGAAATCCGCTCTAAATAATTCAATGAATCAATGAATCAATTCGCAGGCCGCGCGTATTGGAACGACTCGGACATTGTGCCATCGGCGTTCTTCACTTGAATCATCACGCTACGACCGGGCTTCACTTTTTTGCCAGCCTTTTTGCTCATCAATGCGGTCGTCGGATTTTGCGAATCGTTGATCGTCGGCCACTCCGCGCCGTTGAGCATGATAGTCGCGCTCGCGCTGAAGTTTTCGCCAACGACGAATAGCTTCTTTCCGCTCACTGAAACGCCGGTAATCTTAACAACCGGAGCAGGCGCGGGGTCGGGCGTTGGGTCGGGCGACGGTGATGGCTTGCTGAGCGTATTGATTTTCGTAAGGAAACCTGAGAGAGCGAACAGATAGTCGTTAAGGTCTTCCGCTGTTTGAAGAGCATTCTTCGTCGGGAAATTGCTTGAGTACGTCTCGCCGACTACATAAGCATTTCCGTCATCGTCGGCGGCTACTGCTAAGCCTGCGTCATTTTGATACCAGCCATTACCGCCCAGAGCGCTTGAATAGAGAAGCGTCCTTTCCGGGCTCAGTTTCATTAAGAAAGCTTTGTTCGTAATGCGCGTCCCGATATAAAGCGTGGGCGGCTCGGACTTGGTTTGAGCTGAGAGCGCCACGCTCTTCGTTATGCTGTAGAGCGAGCCCGTGAAATTCCAATGGTCTCCGCCGTCCGT
Source organism: Blastocatellia bacterium (assembly GCA_963726785.1). Classification (GTDB taxonomy): domain Bacteria; phylum Acidobacteriota; class Blastocatellia; order UBA7656; family UBA7656; genus DATEKX01. Next base: position 243,096 of record CAVSDJ010000009.1, on the reverse strand, counting down.
GCTTTTGTAAAGCCCATCGAATGTTGCCGCATAGAGCACGGAGGGATTTCGCGGATCAATCTTGATGTCGTGCCCTATGGGGACAAGCGGGCCTAAGCCATTATTTATCATCCCCCAATTCTCTCCCCCGTCCGTGCTCTTGACGAGGCCTTCAAGCTTGGCAAGCGAGTTGATGACGATGCGGCGACGCGGATTACCTCGCCCATCAATATTTGCAACTCGAACGTCGTCGTCTGCAAGGCTGGCATAAACGGTTGAAGGCGTTCGTGGGTCTATCGCAAGGGCGAGGACGTAAATCTTGATGGCAGTGTCATTCCAGGTTTTTCCTCCGTCCAGGCTCTTGAAGAGTCCCCCTGCCGTACCGGCATAAACCACGGACGGATTTTCTGGGTCTATCGCAAGAGCATTTATATCAACGTGCGTCAGCGCGTTATCTATCGTTGCCCACGTCGCGCCTCCATCAGTGCTTTTCACTACACCTGGAGATTGACCTGTGCGATTCTCGCAGCCTATATAGATAGTCGAAGGGTTTTGCGGATCAATCGCCATTGTGCGCACTTCCGTGTAGCCGGAGTTTGGCGGGCCGACGGGCGTCCAATGGTCTCCTGCGTCCGTGCTTTTGTAAACTAAGGATGACGTATTTTTCATTCCGACATAAAGTGTTTTCGTATCTTTCGGATCAATGGCTACGACATAAGGAATATTAGTTATCGATGCAATCCTCATATCGCTCCACGAGGCTCCGTAGTCGGTGCTCTTGTAGAGCAAATCGCCCTGTTCCCCATTCAAAGCGTAAACGGTTGAAGGCGACTTCGGGTCTGCGGCGACAAATTGGATCAGTCCCGTGAGTTGCCCGCTGTTCTCTGTAGTAATGCTGCGCGAGAGAAAGTTTTTCCCGCCATCGGCGCTGGTAACGAACGCGCCCGATACCTGTACGTTATTCACTTCCGGGAAGTCGTATGCCTGCGTGTACCCGGCAAGGTAGATGTTTCCCGAAGCATCCACCGCAACATCTGTTGCCCCCGTGTTGCTCACGCAATCGCTATCGGCAAAAATCAGTCCGGAAACAAACGACATCGCGCCCTTATAGCGCGTGTCAAGCTTGATCAAAATCTGGTCGGTGAATCGCATATGTGGCCGCAAACGAATCGTGTTCGGAAACGAGCCCTCGCTGAAGCGTTGTCCCGCAGGAACGCCTATCAGGTAAGCGCAGCCTTGCCGGTCTAACGTAAAGCCTGAGCAAGAATTCCAGCTACCGAGATATGTCGAATAGAGCAGCGATTCGGCTCCCACTTTCTCAGGGTCTATCTTAGTCAGAAACATCGCCGTCGCGGTTCGCGGCATGTCGGATTTCATTTGATAGCCGTTCAACGTGGGAAAGTCCTGCGACGAAGTGTCGCCCGCGACGTAGATCTTCCCTTCCGAATCCACGCCGACGCCTTTGACGAAATCGAGGAGGTCGCCGCCCAGATAGGTTGAGTACAAGATCCTTGAGCCTTGGGCATTGAACTTTATCACGAACGCATCCGCCGGAGGGCCTTGAGGTATTTCGCCCTGCACAGGCATAATGCTGCCGAGCTTCGGCTGAAATCCGTTGACGGTGCGAAGATCGGGCGTCCAGATGGCCCCTGCTATAATCGCATTGCCCTCGGCGTCAACTGCGATGCCGCCCTTGGGTACTCATCAAAAATCCGAGAAATGTCGCATAGAAGAGTTTGGTTCCATCGCGGTCGAGTTTAGCGACAAAAGTATCTGTCTGCTCGTAAGGGTAATTATAGAAACAGCCCAGACATCTCTGCTGATAGGCTCCCGCTGTGACAGGAAAATCAAAAGAGCTTGTTACCCCTCTGATATAAGCATTGCCCGAAGCGTCTATGGCGATGCTACGACCTTGATCCAGGCCGGAGCCACCAAGATAAGTAGAATAGATGAGCTTGCCTGCGGGATCGAACTTAGCAACGAAGGCATCCTGGTTATTATTATATTCATGCTTGCCTATAGTGCGATTGACGGTTTGAAAGACTCCCGCTGTTGTGGGCAGGTCAAGCGCGGTGGTCGCGCCCGTCACATAAGCATTGCCGGACGAGTCTAAGGCCACGTCTGAAATAAAATCTTTCTTATACGATTCGGGAGCAAGTTTCGTCCCGCCGAAGCAGGTCGAGTAGACTATCTCCGGGTCAATTATCAACCGCTTCGATGCGTCGTATGCTCCGACTCGAAAACCTGCCCTGTGTCTGCCCTTGATCTCATAGCGCCCTGCGATCTCTTTTCGTATGCCATCAAATTCCTGGTAAATGCGCGGTTGTTTCTGGCGAACTTCTCCGGCTGTTGTGCTCAGCACAAGATCGCCGTTGGCATTTATACGCATTCGCTCGGCTCCGTCAAATTCGAGCGTTATAGCTTTCGGATTGGCGCGCGGCGCGACGATGAAATCGTACTCAAACTGTCGCCCGTTTCCGTAATAGATCAGGTCTATGCCGCGATAGATGTTGCCGTAGAACACGCGGCCAAAGCTTGACACGTTCGTTAGCCAGTTGCGCGAGTCTTTGCCCGTCAAGTAACTGGTTTTGCTTTTTTGCTCTTCTTGCCCCATAACTGACGGCGCAGGGTTCGCACCAATGAATTTCATCCGCAGCATCGCTTGCGTGTCAGGCGTTTGCGAGAGAGGATTGCGCTCGGAAGTTGAATCGTTGCTGTCTAGAGCGAGCACTGCTTCGGTCGGCGTAAGAAACAACGTGTGTCCGTCGGCGCGCGAGATGAACTTCACGCGCGAATCGGTCTGTCCGACATTGGCTTCAAATGTGATGGGCAATTTGCTGTAGAGTTCAGTTGCTCGTGTCTCGGCAATTTGGCTCGGCCCCGCCGCATCGAACAAGGCGCTCGACGGCGATGGATGGCTGCGAATAGACAGAAAGCGTCGGCGAGCCGATCAAGCCTGCCAGAGCGATCATCATTGCGACAAGTTGCCTGCCGGATTTGCTTATATTTTTCATGCCGTCTCCTTCATTCTCCTTCATTGCCTCTTGTTCGGAAATACGACTACGACTGCGAGGTTGCGGCAAGGATAACGCCAAAAGCAATTCGTGTCACGGCACTTCAGTTAGCCTGTCAAACATAACTTTGGATAGGCACGGTTGCTGCTGCATGAAATCGTCTGCCAGCTTGTCATACCCCGCTCGATTGGTCACAATATTATTTGACCGATAAAGAAAGAGGCGAGCTGGATGGCTAAACCAAAGCTGACGGGGCCGAGACCTGAGTGGTTGAAAGTAAGGATTCGTGCCGGTGAAACGTTTGACCGTGTAACTCAAATGATTAACGATCTGAGCCTGCACACGGTCTGCCAGGAGGCGCGCTGCCCGAACATATTCGAATGCTGGGGCGAAGGCACTGCGACCTTCATGATTTTAGGCGATGTCTGCACGCGGCATTGCGGTTTCTGCGCAGTCACAAAAGGCAAGCCGCTTTTGCTCGACACGGATGAACCGCGCCACGTCGGAGAAGCCGTGCGCCGCCTCGGCGTAAGACATGCGGTTGTCACAAGCGTCAATCGTGATGAGCTATCGGACGGCGGCGCTCTTCATTTCGCGCAGACGATTCACTGGATTCGCCGTCTCAATCCCGGCACTCGCGTCGAGGTGTTGATACCGGATTTCTGCGGCAACGAAGCAGCATTGAACACGGTTCTCGCGGCGCGGCCCGACGTGTTGAATCACAATACAGAGACAGTGCCGCGACTCTACAAACGCGTGCGGCCTGATGCTAAATACGAGCAGTCAATGGAACTGCTCAGTCGCGCACACGCTCGCAAAAGCGAATGGCCGATGCTTACGAAATCGGGTTTGATGGTCGGGCTGGGCGAGACCGTTGAAGAGTTGATCGAAACATTCCGCGACTTGAGCGAGACGGGCTGCGACATTCTAACGGTCGGCCAGTACCTTGCGCCTACGCCCCGGCACATACCTATCGAAAAGTATTACTCGCCCGAAGAATTCGCGCGCTTGAAAGAAGAAGCGCTCGCGCTCGGGTTCCGTTATGTCGAAGCGGGGCCGCTTGTTCGCAGTTCTTATCACGCAGGACGGCACACAGACGGCGCTGTCGGCGATTACAGCAACGATACGATTTTCTCGACAAGCGTGCCGCCCACGCCGTTGGTACAATTGAAGGGCAGATGAATAATTAAGGACAAAAACAAAAGGCCGGAGCTTGCGCGTCCGGCCTCTGGTCGTAAATGAAATTTGTTAAATTACTTCTTGCCACGAGCGGCTGCTTTTGAAGCCTTCAACGGGTTCTTCGTTCCGTCCCCCTTGCGCATCGAATCGAGGGCTTTTGCGTGAGCCGCACAGTCGTGTTCTTCGGCTCTGGTCTTCCAATAATCGGAAGCATTAATTCCCTGAGATAAAAAAGCGACAACAGTAAACGGGCTGGCGCATTTCGGGCAAGTCAAGCGAACCGCGCGCGCTGTTCCTCTTCGTGTAGACATTATTTGTTCACTCCTTTTCAGACTATATGCATGGGCGCGAATCGCGCGCCTGACACAAAGTTATAGCTTACCAGAACGACGTTACAAATTTCAATTGTATTGAACCCGGCTATGGGCGCTGAAAGCGTGGGCGTTTTCTTGCGCGCTCATATTGGGGCACATTATCCGGCCTTGCACTCGGCGAATCATCGGGCGATTTGTTGGCAGCGAATTCGACAAGGTTGACACCCGTAGAAACGACTGTTTGTTTGCTGCCAAGCAGAGCGCCGCGAGGCCCGAACAGGTCTACTTTGATTCTGTGACCTGCCGTGAGATTGCATACACGCCAGCGGCCTTTTGGATTCAGGCGGCCATCATAGATTGTAGAGCCGGGCTGCTCGACTACATTGATTCTGAAGCGACCCAACATCGCGCCTTCCGGCCCTGCTACAGCCACCATCAGGCAAGCATTGTTGTTTTGATTTTCTGCCGGGGCTGGCGGCTCAGGCGCGGCTACAGGAGCAGGAACAGAAGGCTCAGGCGTAGCCGGTTTGTTCTCTGCCGCTTTCTTTTCTTCATTGAGCTTCTTTTCAGCTTCTGCCAGTTTCTTCTCAAGCCTGGCCCTCTCTGCGTCCGACTGCGCTTTCTGCAAGTCTTCAGCTATTTTCTTCGCATCACCTTCCGTGCTGCTCTGAATGGGCGGCGCATCTGGAGGTGCAGGCGGCGTTGCAGCCACCTGATCTCTAGGCGGCGCATCGCTCGGCGACGGGCCGCGAAAGGCGAAATAACCTCCCGCCATCAGCGCAATCACCAAAATTATGCTTGCGCCAACGGCTAATCCCTTTTTTGCGGAAGACGGGCCGGGTTGCTCGCTAACAGGCATGGCGGTGGTCTTTGCAGCATCCACAATGGGAATAGTTATCTTCTTCAGCGACCCGTTATCTTCCGGCGTTACAGTGATCGTTTTAATCGCGGTTATGCCTGACGGAGCGGTTACTTTGACTTCGTGCGCGCCCGGCGCAAGCTTGATAGTCGCGCATCCGTCTGCGCCTGCCGTCGCCACAGGGCTAGAGCCGAGATAAACCGTGCTGCCTGCGGGAAGGCTTTCGACCATCAACAATGCGGTTTGAACATCGTCGCTGTTTTGCAGTTTCAAAGTATCGAAACTGGCCGCCGCAGTCTTTTCAACAGGCGGCATTGCTGCCGTCATGCGAGCCGAAAGCGCGACCTGCAAGTCTGTCTGATGGCCTTCTTCGAGCGCGACATTGATTTTGTATTCGCTGTAACCTGCTTTGGTAACTCGCACGCTATGCAGTCCGGGCGCGAGACCTTCGATCAAAATCTTTCCTCTTATCCCGTCCGACGATCCGCGCAATTCATCATCGACATAAACATCCGCCCCGCCGGGCATGATGGTCATTGCAAGCCGCGATTTGCTTGTGCCTGCGGGCGGGATAATAATGGTCCGAGCTTCGGCGCTCTCGCTCATCGCCCGCTTTGTATCAGCAAGCATTTCGTCAGCCGACCCGTAACGGTCTTCGATGCGCTTGGCAGTAGCTCGCGTGACTATGCGCTCAAGTTCGTCTTGAACTCCGAGCGGGGCGAGCGGCGGCAAAGGCGCTCTCTCATGAAGATCGCGCATCTCTGACCAGTAGACCACAGGATTGCTCGCGGTTGATTCAAAGGGGGCTTTGCCCGCCAGCATTTCATATAAAATTATCCCCGCGGCATAAATGTCTACGCGCGGGTCGTCGCCTGATTCGCCCGTCATCCTTTCGGGCGACATGTAAGTCGGGGTGCCGAATCCTTCGCCCGCAAGCGTGAGGTTCTCGCCGCCGACCATTCGCGCTATGCCAAAGTCGAGCACTTTGATTTTGAGAGAGCCGCCCTCGTCAACAAGAATGATGTTGTCAGGCTTGAGGTCGCGGTGAATGATTCCGTTGTGATGCGCGTAGCTCAGGGCTTCGAGAAGTTGTGAAACTATCAAAAGAGCAAGCTCAGGCCGCGCGGGGCCGTTGTCGTGCAATTCATCTCTCAACGTCTTGCCAGAGATGAATTCCATGACGAGGTAGTAACAGCCATTGTCTTCGCCGAAGGTGAATAGTCGCGGCAGGTTCGGATGATCGAGCCGCGCCATTGCGACTGCTTCCTGAAAAAAGCGCTGTTTGATGACAGCGTTGCGCGTGTGTTTCTTGTGAAGCTCTTTTATGGCAACGATGCGACCGGGCGTGTTTACGTCTTCAGCTTTGAAGACCGAGCCGAAGCCTCCGCCGCCTATGTAATCCGTGGTCTGGTAATTACCGATTCGTCTGCTGCTCATAACCGCGCTCCGCTTTTATCTCTTTAACGCGCTGCCATACGAAAAAGAATTCGTCATCGAGGAAAGCCAGTTGGATTCTCACACAATGACAAACCTCAGTCAACATACACCTATCTCCCGAATATTAGACGATAACCGCAGCCGGATAGTCTGTGTTAATGCCATTCAACTTTCCGCTTGTCAACGGGACTCAACCTATGTAAATGTTAAGGCAACGGTCGGCCCGACCGCTTTGCAGTACCAAGCCTCTACGGGCAAACGATCTTAAATTATAAGCGCACGCGTGTAGCATCCCCCAGAAGCACGGGGTGCGGCAAAGGAGTGATATGAAAAGTTCCGCGCAACTGGAACGAAGACGTTTCGAGCGCGCCCCAATGTCGGCTCAGGTCGAGTACGAGCTGACCAACAGCAGCAGCGGCCCATCGCGTGTGCGACGAAACATGGCGAACATCAGCACGGGGGGTATGTTCATTTCGACCGAAGAACCTATACGCGCAGGGACGCGAATGGTTGTGCGATTCGAGCTTCCAAACAAGCACCGCGTAATCGCCGTTTCGCGCGTTTGCTACATAAAAAAAGGTGTCGGGCTTGGCGTCGAATTTTTGAATCTCGACGACGATGACCGCGAAGAAATCGAGACTTATATCGCCAGTTTGAAAGCCAAAGAGGGATTGCGGGCTTGAATGTTTTCAATGCGATTCATTACCTTTTCTCGTTATCGTTTCGCTGAAAAATTAACCTTGTAAAGCCCCCGTCCCTGTGTGATAATCGGTTCGCTTAAAGCTTCTGCCCCTCATTGAAACTGCCCCAAAGCATACAGGATTGATAACCGAACGCCCGATCTGCGCGAGAGCGTCTAGATCAGAGCTTTCACAGTCTGAGATGTTTATGCATATCGAAACAACAAATCGGATTTGTCCTTTGTGCAAGAGCGCGGCTAAGATCAACGGCCACCCCGGTTCTACGCGGCTGTGCGAAGCCTGTAGGTTGATGATTGAGACGATTCTTCCGAGGAGGGCTTCTACGCTCGCCGCGCATCCGCAATATGCGGTCTCCGTAGCAGGCCGATTGGAGACGGCTCGGCCCGTTGTGTTCGCGGCGAAAACAGAAACGCAAGAGGAAGATTACGAACTGGTGTCGCTTGAGCCTGAGACGGAGGCAAAAAAAGATTTCATGGAAGAGGCGGAAGAAATCTTTGAGCGGGCCGCCGCACCTGCCGAAACGGCTTCAACAGAAGCGAGCGAAACATTTACGTCGCCCGCGCAGGTTGAGGCTTTCGATAAAAACGCGCTTTCTCAACCGGGCGCTGAAATGCCGATGGCTTTCAAGTCAATCGGTCAAGCGCGCACAATCGAAGAAGAGGTTCCACAGGCTCCAAGCTTGAGCTACGCCGAGCAAAGCATCGCAAAACCACATGTCGCGCAGACGGAAACCGCCAGCGAATTGAAAACGTCAATTGACGAAAAAGCGATTGATCCGTGGGACGACCCCCTTCCGGCGTGGGAGTATTCACGCAATGAATGGCCCATAATCGTCGCAGCCAAAAAGAAGAGCAAGTTTGCAAAATTGAAAACACCGATAGCAATCGGCGTGTTGGCGGCGCTCGCAATCCTGGCTTATTTCGCTTTGAAGCCGCCCGCCGAAAAGCCGCAGGAGCAAATTTCAGTCGCGACGCCCGAACTGAACGAACAGCCCAAGCCCGAAGCGGCAACTGCTGCGCCTGCTCAACCACCCGCTTCAGACGAGGCGACTACAACTCCTGCTCAAACAACTACTGCTCAAACGATTCCATCTCAAAACGCCGCGAGCGATGAAGGCAGCGCAAAATGGCGGTACTCGCTTCAAGCGATGGCATCTCAAAACGAAGCGGAAGCAAAACAGTTTGCTGAAAAGCTTGTTAGAGCAGGGGTCCCGGCTTATGTCGTCTCTGCCGAGTTGAGGCGCGTAAAATGGCACAGAGTGCGCGTTGGCAGCTTCATTAGTGCTGATGAAGCAATGCGCTTTGCCATGGAAGCGCGCGAACGAGCAAAGGCTGCGGGTACAATTTTGAAAAGCTTGAATTTGTGCGCTTACGAAAAGCCCTAGATGAAAAAGTGGATTTTCAAAGATGCAGGACTTTAATCCACAGAGTCTCAAGTACGCAAAACTGGTTGACCGATATTCACGCTATATCGAGTCGCCCGTGCTGCGGCTGAAATTCCTGAACAGCGCAATGAAGCTCGAACCGCCTGATGGTTTTTTGATGAAGCTGCCGATGCTGGGCGGGCTGCCGCATCGCGCGATGCTGATAGTCGAGCTATCGAAAGTATTACCGCTCAACAAACCCGCGCCCAGACGGCTTCGACTGACTGCGCTGTTATATCGCGCTCGATATGCTGTCTATGCTGCGTGTGTTGTTTTCGCCCTGACAGTAAGCGTTGGTCTGGGGTACGTGATAACGAAAATGGCTGGCAATTTTTTCACACCGTCTGAAGCGAAAGATTCTGCCGGGCCGACTGCGTCCGGCGCAAACGTAGCGGACGAAGGCAAAGCGGTTCGCGACATACCGGCTTCTGCCGGGCTGCTGAAAGTATGGCTTGCCGAGCGCGGTGACGGTTACGAGTTCTACAGTAACGGCGCTCGCGTGTTGACAGAGCACGAGACGGCGGGAACGAAGCGCAGCTTTTACCGATTCAGCATCGAGACAATTGCGAGCCGGTCGGATGAAGGCGAGAAGCTTTCGCAGCCTGTCGGAATCGTTTATCACCTTTCGGAGAGCGACCTGTTGCCTTTCGATGACAAGTACAATTCGTCGCTACAGAATTACTCGAAGGCGCTGTTGGAATACGCGCGCTCGCACGCGTTGTATAACTACGTGATTGATCGCTTCGGCAGAGTCTATCGCATAGTGCGCGACGAAGACGCGGCGAACCACGCGGGCAATTCCGTTTGGAGCGACGGCCAGTTCGCCTACGTAAATCTGAGCGCGAGTTTCATAGGCGTCTGCTTTGAAGGCCAATCGAAACGGGGCCGAAGCATCGGCGCTGACGGCATCAACGAAGCGCAGATTTACGCCGCGCGAGTGCTCACTTCGGTCTTGCGCTCGAAGTACGAGATTGCGGATGCGAACTGCGTCACGCACGGGCTTGTCAGCGTGAATCCATCGAATCATCTTGTAGGCTATCACACAGACTGGGTAGCGGCTTTTCCGTTTGACGCGCTCGGTTTAAGCAACAAGTACGAAGCGGAATTAACGGCCATCTCGCGTTTCGGATTCGGCTACGACGCGGCTTACATAACAGCGGCGGGCGGGAAAAGATGGCCGGGACTCGATAAATCCGACGCCGCGTTGAGAGAGACCGCGAAGGCGAACAACCTTTCGGTCGAAGAAGAGCGGCGTGAAATGTCAGACGTTTTCGAACGGCTCGTTTCAAAGCAACGACAACTGGAAAAAGTGGCGAGCGACGAGTGACAGTAGCCCGCGCGTAAGCAAGGGCGTAAGTATTAGCCCTCCCTCACGGTCGGGCTACTGCAACTTGACGCTCATTACTGTAGTTATGAATAAGTCCGACCTCATACTAGAAGCGGCGCGACGCAGTGGGCTGACCAGACGCGAGTCGGCGCGCGGCGTTTCCGCTGCGCTTGAGATAATCAAGCGCGAGTTGGGAGCGCGCAACAGCGTTAATATACGCGGGCTGGGACGCTTGCACTTGCAGCCAAAAAGAAATGGATTTATGCCCGGTGCACCCCCAATTCCCATTCCGGCAGGCAAATCTGTGAGATTGAAAGCAACACGCAAGGCTGTCGCGAGTTTGAATACCGAGCCCCTCAAGCTCGATAAAATCGAAACTAAATCTGGAGGAACTATGGATAAGAAACACGAAAAAGAGACTCAACACACAGAGGCCGCCGCAAATGAGGGCTCGGCCCTGGGGCTAGACATCGGCACGAGCCGACTGGTGCTTGCCAGCGGTACGGCGGATCACGTTAAATCGAAAGCGGAGTTGAATGCGTTCATCACCATTCCTTACTCGAAATTTACCGAAAGCATTCTCAAGCAGAACAAGGTGACTTATCAGCTCAACGGCGGCCAATCATTGCAGGTCTACGGCAACGAAGCCGCGCGCTTTGCGAACGTCTTCAACACGGAAGTGCGAAGACCGATGATGGGCGGCACGCTCAATCCGACCGAAGAGTATTCGCTTTCCGTCATGCATGCCATCATTCAGCAACTCGTTCGCAAGACTAAAAACGGCGAGACGTTGCGCTTCAGCGTGCCGGGCGCGCTGCGCGACGGAGGCTCGCCCGACCTTGTCTATCACGAAGCGATGTTGCGCGATCTGCTCGTCGCGATGGGCTACAACGCGAAGGGGATCAACGAAGGGCTTGCGGTGGTGTTTGCCGAGCTTGAGCGCGAGAACTTCAGCGGCATAGGCATAAGCTGCGGCGGCGGCATGTGCAACGTCGCGCTCGCATTCATGTCTATTCCAGTGATGACATACGCAATAAACAAAGCAGGCGATTACATTGATCGCAATGTCGGTCACGTGACGGGCGAGATGGCCACGCGCATTCGCACGATCAAGGAAGAGAGTCTAGACCTGTCGCGCGCGCCGCAGAACAAATACGAAAGCGCGCTTCACGTCTATTATGATGATGTGATCTTGTCGCTGGTCGAATCGCTTCGCGGCGCTCTGGCCGAAGCTAAGAATATGCCGAAGATTGACAAGCCAATCCCGATAGTCTTGAGCGGCGGAACGGCAAAACCGAAAGGGTTTTTGGACAAGTTCCGCCAGTCAATCGAGCGCGACGGATTCCCGCTTGAAATATCGGAAATACGCATGGCTTCAGACCCGCTGACGGCCACCGCGCGCGGCTGCCTCATCGCAGCGATGTACGACGCATAATGCATCCGAAGGGATGAAGGGGTGAGGGGGTGAGAGGGCGAGTTGCTATCGCTTATTAAACACCCCTTCACCCCCTCACCCCTTCATCCTCTCCCTGCCTCCGCTGCGCTGGCTGATAGATTGAATTGAGCCGAGTTGAGTGGTAGAATAATATTTCACCAGCAAACACGGTCCTTTGTGGGGAAGTCAGGGAGAACATCATGAAAGTATGCCCGGTATGCAGCGAATCCTTTACAGACGATCTTAAATTCTGCGACCTTGATGGGACTCGGCTTAATCGTCAGCTCGATGGGGCTGTTCCATCACAGGGCGGCAACAAGCTCTGGTCAATGTTAGGCATAGGGCTGCTGGTCGGCGCGCTTATCTTATCAGCCGTGTCGGTCTTCCTGATTCCAAAGGCTCGCGTATCTACCCCGGTTTCCAGTTCGGACTCTCAAGCAAGCGCTTCGTCAAGTAAACCTTCCAGCGGTGCCGCAGATAACACGATGGCTTCGGCTACAACCGAGCAACCCGAAATTGTAGTGACGGAAGGGCCATTGCCCGACACCAAGAAAAAAGAGAAACTGAAAGCCCTGACGGATGAGAATTCTAACGCTCCTGCACTGAACCCGAAGGCCGCAGCGCAAGGAGTCAACGATACGGAGAAAACTCCGCAGCCTGCTGCTCAACCTCCTGCGGCAGCGAAGCCTGACCCCGCGCCCACCGTTAAAACTGTAAGCGAAACGCGCGAGCCTGATCCGGCGACCAAACCCGCTACCGCTTCGCCTGATCCTAAGAAAGATCCGAAACACGCGACAACGAATTCGTCGAAAGATTCTGACAAGAAGAAGCCCGATGACAAGGAAAAAAAGAAGGGCGGCTTCTTCAAAGTGTTCAAGAAAATTTTCGGCAAGGATTAAAGTCGCAGGCACGGCTCTACGATCAATCTAATGCGTTCGCTTAAACTGGCTGTAAACCAATTCGATCAGACTCGCCGCAAGCGCGCAGATTGCTATAATCATCCACAAACCAGTCTTCTCTTTATTTGAATCGGTGTTTGAAGTCTCCGCTTTGTCAATCGCTACGCGCTGTAAAAATTCCTGTTCACTCGATTGCGCAAGCGAGCTTTCAACAACGGGCGCATTGAGCGCGAAAACGATTTTGCCCGACGAGCACTGTCCGCTATACACGCCCGGCTCTTCGAGCGCGCTTCGATAGTCGCTGATCGACTCATCCTGCGCCTGACCGTTTCCAGAATAAACTCTCTTCAGTTCAGTCAATCCTCTCAGCAAAAGCGGGGCGGGCGTTTGGCCGATGATGAGATTTGCTTTGCGCTGATTCGGTTCAATGCTTTCCGTGAGCCATTCGATGAACGCCGGAAAGATCGGGCTGCGCACGAGGGATGAATCCTTGTCGGATAGACCAAACCCCAACAGCAAAATTCGGCCTCCGTCTACGCGAACGCGTACTGCGGCAGGCTCGCCGTTAGAGTATCTCAACAACGTTTCTCCTTCGCTAAGATGAAACGCAGCGGCTGCGCCAAATCGAACGGAAGCGAACGCCGAGGCAGTCTCCGAATCGAATAACGGCGCATCATCAACCGGGCTTTCGGTTTGCGGCGCAGGCTGCCTCAAGCTCAACATATCATTCGGAACAATTGAATCGAGCGCGAGGGAAGCGAAATGTGCGTCTAACTCTTTAAGCTTTTCTATAGTGGACGAAGCGTCAGTTTCAGCGCCAACAGTCAGAACTAGCGAGCCGCCTTTTCGCACGTGTTCACGCGCAGCGGCAATATTGTTTTTCGAGAGCGCTTCAACCGGAGCAATGATTGTGTGAACCCTCTCGAAACTATCTGCATTATCCGGTAGTGCGTCTTGTCTTTGAGTAACGACGGCAGATGAATTTGCCTGCATCGCTTTTTCAATGAACGTCGCTTGATCTGTCGAAGCGAAGCGCGGTTGAACGATCATCACTTTTTCCGCGCCTGCTACGCGAGCGACAAAGAACCGAGCATCGTCTGCATCGAAATCATCTGCCCTGTTCGCCCTGACTGCTCCGGCAAATAGATCATCTTCGAGCATCTTTGCGGAGAAAAAAGCGTTCGAGGCAGAGTCCTTTGCGCCGCTTCGATTGAACTTCAAGTTGATTGGCTCAATCGTCGTTCGCTCGCCGTCATCAAACAGCGCGGTCGAATTCACTTCGAGCGTTTCTCCCGCCGTTCGCACTGCCACCGAATCAATTCTCGCGTTAGTGCGGCGCTCGTAATTGACTCGGATAACTTTCAAATCAATACCGCTTAGTCGAGTTGGCTCTAGCGAAGATAAGTTAGAGGATTGCAGGTCAGATATAAAAATCAACTCGCGGCTTCCGGGCTGCGCGGCCAGCTTCTCGCTCGCCCACATCAAAGCCGCGCCGAAGTCTGCCGCCCTGTAACACGGGCTATACGATGCGATGGCGTTTTCAAGAGCAACGCGATCACTTGTGAAATCCTGTAGCAGCTTCACAGAGCCATCGAATTGAGCGACCGCTGCCGAATCCGCCGCAGCGAGAGAAGTAATCGCTTCGCGCGCGCGTCTTGCCACCTGCTCTTTCATTGCCGCCGCGTTCATGCTCAAGGATGAATCAATCAACAGCAGCACGGCGCGCGAGCGGTTCTCTTTCATCAGTGTCGGGCCGGAAATCGCGAGCACCAGCAAGGCCATTGCCAGAAGCCTCAAAACAAGCAGCGGCCATCGTTTGATTTTAATCAACCGGAGGCGCTGGCTTTCTGTTTGACGCAAGAATCTAAGCGTTGGGAAAAGCGTTTTGCGCCCGCTGAACCGGACAAGCGCGTGAATGATTATTGGCAGGGCCAGCAGACTGAGCGCAAGGAGCGCAAGCGGGTTAGTAAACATCTGATCTCAAAGCCGCCGTGACTTCGGAAAACTGTTCACCGCAGAGACGCAGAGGGCGCAGAGATTACGCAGAGAAATTATTAACCTCTGCGCCCCCGCCGCGTGCGAAGCACATCATCGGCCATCCTGCGTACTCTGCGTCTCTGCGGTGAGTTGACATCAAACTCCGAGAACTGAATGGCCCTGACTGTTGCATACACGCTCAAGCTGTTCTCAGCTTCGCCGCTTCTTCGAGTCCAAGCTCTTTGATAAGCTGGGCTCGCAACTCGAACTTCTTCACTTTGCCGCTGGCCGTCAGCGGGTAAGCATCAACGAAATTGATGTACTTAGGAATTTTGTGCATGCTTATGTTCGCGTTGCAATATTCTCGAATCTCCGCGTCGTCAGCAGTCTCGCCCGATTTCAGCCGTAAAAGCGCCGCTGATTCTTCGCCCATAAAAGTGTCAGGGATTCCGACCACCTGAGCTTCGGCGACCTTCGGATGGCGCATGAGAAACGATTCGATTTCAGCGGGGTATATATTCTCGCCGCCGCGAATTATCATGTCTTTCACGCGCCCGACGATGTTGACATAGCCTTGCGCGTTCATCGTCGCAAGGTCGCCCGTGTGCAGCCACCCGTCGGCGTCAATCGTTTCGGCGGTTAGCTCAGGCATGTTGTAGTAACCTTTCATGACGAGAAAACCGCGCGCCAGCAACTCGCCCGACTCACCAAATCCCACAGGCTCGCCCGTCGCAGGATTCACAATCGCGATGTCCATATGCGGGTGCGGTATGCCGACCGTTGCCGATTTCAGCTCGAAGCTGTCGGTTAATAATGTCTCTGTCACAGTGCCGCTCGATTCAGTCTGACCGAAAACGATGATGCAATCCGCGCCTATCTTTTCTTTTACTTGCTCTATCAGCACGACAGGCACAGGCGTTGCGCCTGTCATGATCAGCCGCAGCGAAGACAGGTCGAATTCCCCGGCAATAAAGCGCGGGTGATTCAGCATAGCAATCATCATAGTCGGCACGGCAAAAGTGAATGTCACTTTTTCGTTTGCCATCAATTCCAGTTGTTTAGCAGGGTCAAAAGCAATCATCTGAATCAACGCGCCTCCAATGTAAAGCCCAATTATCACGCCACCCACGCAGCCCGCTACGTGAAAAAGAGGCATGGGCG
This sequence comes from Blastocatellia bacterium, assembly GCA_963726785.1. Taxonomy (GTDB): domain Bacteria; phylum Acidobacteriota; class Blastocatellia; order UBA7656; family UBA7656; genus DATEKX01. The sequence goes on along the minus strand of CAVSDJ010000009.1, from coordinate 227,391 downwards.
TGACATATCGCTCATCGTGTCTGAGGTCGCCAATAATCGCAGAAACATGAGCCTGATTAACAAGAGCGTAATGATTCAGCATCACGGCTTTTGGAAATCCCGTAGTGCCGCTCGTATATTGCATCTGCGCCACGTCATCAGGAATAACGCTCGACTGCCGCTCGCCGAGAGCTTCGTCGGAAACTTTTTCGCCGAGCTTTACTATGTCTGAATAAAGCAGCAATCCCGGTCGCGGATGGTTGCCGATTAACGCTACGCGTTTCAATTTAGGCAATCGCGCGTTGTGCAGTCGCTCGGTGATGGGATCAGCAATTGCGTTCAAATCCGGCGCTATCGCATAGATTGAATCCAGGTAAGAGTTGCCGCGAAACTCTTCGATCAGGAACAGCGTAGTGATGTCGCCCTGGCGTAAAACGTACTCCAATTCGCCAGCGCGATAGTTGGTGTTAATCGTTACGAGCACAGCGCCGATTTTTGCGAGAGCCAGTTCGAGAAATATCCACTCCGGCACGTTGGTCGCCCACACTCCGACGTGCTCGCCTTTTTCGATGCCGAGGGCGAGCAGTCCTTTTGCAATTCGGTTCACCTCATCGCGGTACTGGCTATAACTCAACCTGAGGTTGAGGCCGATTTCCGGGTAATTGTAAACGAGCGCTTCTTTGTCAGGAATCGCTTCGGCTTGCTGGTCGAGCAGGTCGCCGATGGTGAGATTGATTAACTCGATGCCGCGACTTTCAGCCTCCCAGACGGCTCTGTTGCCTTTGATGCCCATAGCGGTTGCCTCATAAATTTCTTACCGAGTTTTGCGCGTCAATGTCCAAAGACCGCGCCCAAATTCGCATAATAGCGTCAAGCGCGACCTTCTGCCACTACGATTTCACATCGCGCAGCTTTTTTCGAGGCAACTTTTCTTTGACAAACTCGTATTTCTACATAATATATTGCTATGCCACATACATTAACACAAAAGCTCGACCGTGAATTGAAAAAAGGCAGTGCCGAATTGCTCATCCTCTCGTTGGTTGAGTTCAGACCTCGGCACGGCTACGAAATAAGCAAACTGATTGATGCGCGTTCAGACGGGACGCTGCGCTTCAACGTCGCGTCGCTTTATCCGCTGCTGTATAGGCTTGAAAAGCGCGGCTGGCTTCAGGGCCGCTGGGTGGAAAAAGCCGGACAGCGGCGACGGCGCTATTACAAACTGACGCCCGCAGGCAAGAAGGTATTGGCCGCGCAACGTAGCACATGGCAATCCTTCGTTGCCGCGATCAATCGCATTACTGAGATTGAAAATGCGTGATTGGCGAAAAGAAATAAGACAGCGGCTGGCCGCCTTGCAGCTTGAGCCAGCGCGCGAAGCCGAGATCATCGAAGAGATGTCGCAGCATCTCGACGACCGCTACGCAGAGATGTTGTCTGCTGGCTTGACTCCTGCGGAAGCCTCGCGTGCGGCGCTCGCCGAATTGAGCGAGCGCGAATTGCTTGAGCGGGAACTACGCAGAGTTGAACGCGCGGTTGTCGAAGAGCCGGTCGTGTTGGGAGCAACAAGGAGGAACATCATGGCAGGTTTATTGCAAGACTTACGCTATGGTCAGCGCATACTGCGGAACCGTCCCGGATTCAGCGCGATGGTCGTTCTGGTGCTGGCCTTAGGGGTTGGCGCGACGACTGCCATCTTCAGCATCGTCAACGCCGTGTTGTTGCGCCCCTTGCCTTACGCGGAGCCTGATCGCCTGATGATGGTCTTCACGGCTGCCGAGCGCAATGGCCGCAGCGAAAGAATGGGTCCCGCGTTCGGGCCTGATTTTGTTGAGTGGCGCGAGCAGTGCCGAGGGTGCGCGCAGATGGCTGCCTACACGGGGACGTGGTCGGGCAATCTGACAGGCGGCACCGAGCCGGAACGCGTGCGCATCTCGCGCGCGACTAACGATTTGTTTGCGACGCTTGGCATACAGCCTTTGATGGGTCGCACGTTCCTGCCCGAAGAAACCGGGCGATCTTTGTTCAACACTGACAGCCAATCGCATGCCACCACAGCAGCGATTCTAAGCTACAGTCTGTGGCAGCGCAGGTTCGGCGCAGACTCTGATGTCATTGGCAGAGCGATCAGAATCGAGGGCGACAGTTGCACGGTCGTCGGCGTGATGCCTGACGGTTTTAACTTTCCCGGCGAAGCTGAAGTCTGGTTGCCAGCCACGCTCAGCGACAAACGTGATAATGCTTTTCTGCAAGTCATAACCCGGCTGCAAACAGGCGTGACGCAGATAGAAGCACAAGCGGAACTGACAAACATAGCCAGCCGACTGGAACAGGCATTTCCGCAGACCAATCGCGGCTTGAGCGTCAACCTTGTGCCTTTGCAAGAGCACATCAGCGGCGATGTACGCGCGCCGCTTTTCGTATTTCTGGGTGCCGTGAGCTTTGTTCTCCTGATCGCCTGCGCCAATGTTGCCAACCTGCTGCTGGCGCGCGCCGCAGGCAGGCAAAAAGAGATCGCCATCCGCACCGCGCTTGGCGCGAGCCGGTGGCGCATTGTTCGGCAGTTGCTGACCGAGAGTCTTTTGCTCGCGCTGATTGGCGGCGTTCTCGGATTACTGCTGGCATCGTGGGGTCTCAAGATTCTAGTAGCGATGGCTCCGCAAGATATTCCGCGTCTGAATGCGATTGCAATTGATAGCTGGGTGCTCGGCTTCACTTTGTTAATCTCCGTCTTGACGGGGATCATCTTCGGCCTTGCGCCTGCGTTGCAATTATCAAAACCCAATCTCAATGTCGCGCTCAAAGATGGTAGCAAGAGAGCATCAGGCATGGTTTTCAGGCATCGGTTGCGCGGCCTGCTGGTAGTGAGCGAAGTCTCGCTTGCACTGGTGTTGTTGATCGGCGCGGGGCTACTCATAAAGAGCTTCGCTCGACTTAGCGAGACGCCGCTGGGTTTTGCTCCTGAACGAGTACTGGTTGCCAGCATCACGCTTCCCGAAGCAGTCTATCCGAAGGCGGCACAGGTAAAGGCATATTATCAGCAGGCTCTGGAACGCCTCGCGGCGCGACCGGAAGCGCAGGCGGTCGGCATCGTCAATGCGCTGCCACTGAGCAAGAGCGGCGTGCGCATTCAAGGCGACTTGACCGTTGAAGGCGAATCCACAGAGCGCCCTAATCTGTCTGCAACCAAGCTGGCCATCGGTAAAGATTATTTTCAGGCGATGGGGATTCCTTTGTTGAAAGGCCGCTGGTTCGATGAACGCGACACAGCAGATTCTCCGGGCGTGCTAATCATCAGTGAGGCGCTGGCGCGCAGTCTCTGGCCTGATGAAGAAGCGCTCGGCAAACGCCTCAACATCGGTTTTAGCAACGAGACCTGGCGTGAAGTAGTTGGTGTGGTCGGCGACGTTAGACAGAACGAGGTTGGTGCCCCGCCCGCACGGGCGATCTATCAACCCTATCAGCAAGTGCTCGACTCGCGCCGCTGGATGCTCGGCGATATGACGTTCGTCGTGCGCACTGCCGCCGAGCCACAACGTTTTGCCGACAGCCTGCGCGGCGAGTTGCAATCCATAGACAATGAACTGCCGCTTTACGATGTCGCCGTGATGCAGCAAGTCATTGCCAGAAAAGTTGCCGACCCGCGATTCTATACGCTTTTACTCACTTCCTTCTCAACGCTGGCGCTGATCCTGGCAGCGGCTGGGATTTACGGTCTGATTTCCTACTCAGTCAGCCAGCGCACGCATGAGATAGGCATTCGCATGGCGTTAGGCGCGCAGGCCGGTGATGTCATGAAGCTGGTCGTTGGTCAGGGATTGAAGCTGGTGTTGATTGGTCTGGTCATCGGACTTGGCGGTGCGTTTGCCCTCACACGTGTGCTGTCGGGCTTTCTCTATCAGGTCAGCGTCACAGACCCGATGACCTTCGGGCTACTCTCATTGCTGCTTGCGATGGTCGCGCTGTCGGCCTGTTATGTGCCAGCGCGGCGCGCCACAAAGATTGATCCGATGGTTGCACTACGCTACGAATGAGGCTTGTTTTCTGAACCTGCAATCAAATGAAGCCGGGAGGTTCAAGTATGCCTGAATGGAAGGAAGAGATCAGAAAGCAACTGGTGGCTTTGAAGCTTGAGCCGACGCGCGAAAATGAAATCGTCGAAGAGTTGGCCCAGCACTTTGAATCTCTCTATGCAGAACTGCGAGCCGATGGCGCAACCAGAGAAGAAGCCTGTCGCGCGCTCTTTGAAGAATTGAACGAGAGTCAATTGCTTCAACAAGAACTGCGCAGAGTCGAGCGATCAGCGCCGCCCAACCCTGTTGTGCTTGGAGCAAGAGGCAAAAATCTATACGGCAATCTACTGCAAGACCTGCGATATGGATTTCGGATGCTGGGCAGGAATGTCGGCTTCACTGTTGTAGCAGTGCTCACACTTGGTCTTGGCATCGGAGCAACGACAGCTATTTTCAGTGTAGTCTATGCCACGATCTTCGAGCCTATGCCCTTTCCGAATCCTGATCAACTGGTGATGGTGTGGTCACGCGTTGGCGATGGACGTAACGTAGTTTCAGCAGGTGATTATCTGGAGTGGAAACGACGCGCTACATCTTTTCAATCTTTGGAAGCGTGGAACGGCGGCACCTTTAATGTGGCCACTGCGGAACGACCCGAACAGGTCGAAGGCGGCCTGTGGACGCCCGGTTTTTACAGAATGGTGGGAGGCCCGATGTTTCTCGGTCGGGACTTTCTGCCGGAAGAAGGCGAAGTCGGTAAAGACCACGTCGTTATTCTTGGTCATCGGCTGTGGAGACAGAACTTTGGCGCTAACCGCGAAATCATAGGCCAACAGATTCGCGTGAACGGCGAGCCTTATACAGTTGTAGGCGTGATGCTGCCCGGTCAGTCTGAACGCCACCCGAACCAGGTGTCTGTGCCGCTGGCTTTCAAACCGGATCAGATCAATCACGACTTTCATTGGATTATGGTTATGGGGCGTTTGAAGCCGAACGTAACAATAGCCCAGGCACAATCCGAAATGGAGATGATAGCGGGCCAGCTTGCCGAAGAGCATCCGAAGTCGAATACAAATTGGAGCATCAGCGTCGAACCTCTTCACAACAACTTCCTACCTGATACTACCATCAAAAACCTGTGGATGCTTTTAGGCACGGTCTCTTTCCTGCTGCTGATTGCCTGCGCGAATGTTGCCAATCTTCTGTTAGCGCGAGGAACCGCGCGGCAGAAAGAGGTTGCTGTGAGGGCCGCGCTGGGCGCGACACGAGCGCGACTGTTTTGGCAATTTCTCACTGAGAGTCTGACGCTGGCCTTGATGGGCGGTGTGTTGGGAGTCTTGCTCAGCGTCGTAATCACGGATGTTATCGTAGCGATTATGCCGCCCTTTATGTTGCCTGCTGAGGCCGATGTCAGGCTCAGCATTCCTGTTCTGCTTTTCACGATTGCGTCCACAATCCTGACAGGCTTGCTCTTTGGCTGCGTCCCGGCATGGCGAGCGACAAATTTGAATCTGAATCAAATGCTAAAGGAAGGCGGACGCACTGGCACAGACAGCAGCCGCAACCGTTTGCGCAAGGTGCTGGTGGTCGTAGAGTTTGCTCTGGCGCTGACGTTGCTGGCAGGAGGCGGTCTCGCGCTTCGCAGTTTCTGGAACCTGACACGCGTTGACCTCGGCATCCGCACAGATCATGTCTTAACAGCTTTCCTTCCTGTGCCAGCCAAGCGTTTTTCCGATGCGCAGCAAATCAAAGCTTATTACAGCCAGATGCTTGAGAAAATCAAAGCTGTCCCAGGCGTCAGTCATACGACTGTGACGACAGGCATCCCATTGCTTGGAACAGGGTTCGGCCTGTCCTTTACAATTGTGGGCCAGCCTACAATCGACCCTTCCGAGAGTCCCGGCGGGGGATTCCAGATGGTGACTCGCGAATACTTCGATACATTCGGGATACGTGTAATCGAGGGGCGCAGCTTCAATGATCGAGACACTGCCGAGAGCGTCCGAGTGGCGATGATAAACGAAAACCTGGCCAATCGTTATTTCTCCGGTGTCGACCCGTTAACGCAACGCATTGCAGTTGCAGAGATGGTTCCGGGGAGTATGAAAATTGGGCCGCCGGTTGAATGGCAGATTGTGGGTGTCTTCCATAACGTGCGCAACGGTAAGGGTCTCCGCGAAGATTATCCAGAAATATACGTGCCGTTCTGGCAAAGCCCCTGGCCGAACGCTGCTCTGGCTGTGCGGACTGCGGGTGATCCGCAAAGCATCGCTCAAAGCATTGCGGCTGCGGTCAACTCAATTGACCCCGACCTGCCACTGGCAGGCGTCAAGACTATGGAGCAGGTCGCCGGAGAGTCGCTGGCTTTTGATCGCTTTGGCATGGTGGTGTATGGAAGCTTTGCCGTGCTGGCGTTGGTGCTCGCAGCAGTCGGCATTTATGGCGTGATGGCATTTGCCGTATCGCAACGAACTCACGAGATCGGAGTGCGAATGGCTTTAGGCGCTAGTCGTGTTCAAGTCTTCAGTCTCTTCTTGCGAGAGGGCGCGATGCTGGCTTTGATCGGTTCGGCTTTCGGACTCGCGGGCGCTTATCTGGTGGGCCGCGCGATGCAGGCTACGCTCTATGAAGTCGGCGCACTGGACGCTGTTGCTTTCAGCGGAGTCGCGGTCGTGCTGCTAGTTGCGGCGCTGTTAGCTTGCTTCTTCCCTGCTCGTCGCGCCGCGAAAGTTGATCCCATGATCGCGCTACGATACGAATAAAAGCTAGAGGCTAAGGAGTCACTTATGCCTGAGTGGAAAAGAGAGATTCGCAATCGGTTGATCGGCTTGAAGCTAGAGCCGACACGCGAAAACGAAATCGTCGAAGAGTTATCTCAGCACGTGGAATCTCTCTATGCGGAGTTGCGGGCCGATGGCGCAACTAAAGAAGAAGCCTGTCGAACAATATTACAAGAATTGAATCAGAGCGAATTGCTTCATCGGGAATTGCGGCGAGTCGAGCGCATGGCGGCGCAAGAGCCTGTCGTGTTAGGCGCAAGGAGGATAAACATGTTCGGAGATTTGCGGCAAGACTTACGTTACGGCGCGCGGATGCTGGTAAAAAATCCCGCCTTCACGACAATCGCGGTGCTCACGCTCGCCTTAGGGATAGGCGTTAACGCTGCGATCTTCAGCGTGGTGAATGCGGTCTTATTGCAGCCGCTACCTTATGCGAAAGCCGAAGAACTGGTTTCGATTATCAGAACTCCGGGCGGCGAACAGAGATGGCCGTTCTCGCCGGGGGCGTATCTGGATTTGAAGAATCGCAACACAGTCTTCAGCGACACAGCAGCATTAAGCAATAAGGGATGGCCCGTGAACCTGACTGAGCGGGGCGAGCCTGAGCGATTGCAAGGCTATCAGGTTTCGGCCAATCTTTTTTCGACGCTGGGCATCGCCGCAGCGCAGGGCCGCACATTCTACGAGGACGAAGATCGCCCCGGCGAAAACCGTGTTGTCGTGCTCAGCCACGCGCTGTGGCAGCGACGGCTTGGCGCTGATCCTGAGATTATCGGACAGTCGCTTACCATCAATGGCTTTCCCTACACAGTCATCGGCGTGATGCCTGCTGATTTCCGGTTCTATACCAAAACCGATTTGTGGACGACGCTGGCGTTCACGGCTGCCGACGAGAATGATGACTCCGGCTATCTTGAGGTGATCGGTCGTCGCAAATCCGATGTGTCGCCGGAGCAAGCCAGCGCCGAGATTGAAAACATTGTACGCGAGTATAAAAACAACAATAACTTAGAACTGCATGCGCTACTGACTCCTCCTCAACAGATGCTGACCGCAGAAGTTCGTCCGATGTTGCTGCTATTGCTTGCCGCTGTCGGATTCGTGCTTCTAATCGCCTGCGCAAACATAGCTAATCTTTTGCTGGCTCGCGGTAATGTCAGGCGCAAAGAGATAGCGATTCGTTCGGCGCTGGGCGCAGGCCGATTCCGTGTCGTGCGCCAGTTGCTGGCTGAAAGCCTGCTGCTGGCTTTTGCCGGTGGCGCAATCGGATTGTTGCTTGCGAGTTGGGCAATAAACTTTATTGCGAGCGGATTGCCCGAATACCTGATGGCGGCAAACTCGCGAATAGCCATGATGAAAATTGACACTACGGCTTTGGGCTTCACTTTCGTGTTGTCGTTGCTGACCAGCGCGCTGTTTGGGCTGGCTCCCGCGTTACAACTTTCAAAGATCAACCTCAACGAAGCTTTGAAAGAAGGCGGAAGAACCGCAGGGACTCGCAACCGTCTGCGCTCGGCGCTCGTAGTCGCCGAAGTCGCTTTAGCAATGGTGCTTCTGGTTGGGGCGGGGCTGATGGTCAAGAGCTTCTGGCGGTTGGCGCACGTCAATCCGGGGTACGAACCGGCGGGCGTACTGACCGCGCAGATTGATCCGGGCGCGAACTACAAAGAGTTCGAGCAGGTCACTGCTTTCTATCAGGAATTACTTGAACGAGTTTCAACCGTTCCCGGAGTGCGTAACGCCGGAGTCATCAACAGTCTGAATGCGTCGTTCTCTTTTAGCGTTGATGAACATCCGCCGCTCCCGCCGGAGCAGAGATCATCCGCGTCAATCAATCAAGTGAGCGCCGGTTATTTCAAAGCGATGGGAATTCCGCTGCGTGCCGGACGATTTTTTACCGACCGCGACGTGAAAGGCGCAGCGCCGGTCGTCATCATCAGTGAGGCTTTTGCCCAACAACATTTCCCCGACGAAGACCCGATAGGCAAACACCTCACCTGCAAAATCAGCCGAGAGATGCCGAATATGTCCTACCAGATCGTCGGCGTCGTAGGCAGCGCGAGGTTTTGGACTCTGAGCAACGAGCCGTTCCCGCACATGTATTACTCTTACTTGCAGGATAACTGGTGGTCTATGTCGCTCGTGGTTCGCGCCGGGCCGGGTGACCCGACAAATCTGGCGGCCCCGATTCGCGCAGAGCTTGCGACGATAGATAAAAATCAGCCGATTCATTCGTTCAAAGCTCTTGAAGAAACAGTCGCACAAATGGTCGCCCCGCAACGGTTCACGACCATGTTGCTTACGGGTTTCGCGGCCCTGGCCGCCTTGCTTGCGGCAATCGGCATCTACGGAGTGATGTCGTATTCGGTCACTCAACGCACTCGCGAAATAGGCGTGCGCATGGCGTTGGGCGCTCAAGCCGGGGATGTTATGAAAACGGTGATGAAGCAGGCTGTCATACTGGTTGCCGTCGGAGTAATGACAGGGCTGGCCGCTTCGTTCGCGCTGACCCGGCTTATTTCAAATTTGCTCTTCGGAGTCGAGGCGACTGATCCAACGACTCTTGTCGCAATCACTTTACTGTTGATGGGGGTCGCGCTTGTGGCGTGCTTCATTCCCGCGCGAAGGGCTACGAAAGTTGATCCGATAGTGGCGCTGCGCTATGAATGAGCTTTGATTTAATAACTTATGTTACGCAGCAAGTAAGAGAGATCAGAAATTGATAACTCCTTTGCGCTGTTGACCAGCCCGATGAATCGGGCTGAATAGTTGTCGATTTGATTACAGGTGCTTTCGTTGCGTAACGACTAATAAGGGCGAAGTTCATCTCCGACGCCGTCAACGAAAAACTCCACGTGTCCGCAATGTCGGCAGGTGTATACGTCCAAAAATTCGTGCGCGCCGCTTTTGTACATCTCTCCAAGTTCGCCTAATATTGACAAGGTTTTTTCTTCGTTCAATCGCCTTGTTCCGACGTATTCGAGCCTGGCGTTGCAGCGCGGGCAATATATAGTCATCAACAATTTGTTCAGCTTTGCGGCTTTCTCTTCCCCGCCAGATTCCGGTGGTTTATTTTTGCTTTCGGGCGACTCCGTTTTTTTGTTCTCTATTTTGCTGCCATTTTTGCTCAAAGCGTAGCCGCGCCTTTTCATCACGACTCTTGCAAGGGCAATCACCTCCGGGCGGTATTTGGCGGAATCGGAATTCACCATCCTTATTAGATCGTCATCCGTCAGGTCGCATAAGTTTTCGAGTAGTTGTACGAGTTCTTTATCCATAGAGCGCGCTCACTGCTTGATGCTATGCCCTTAATGCCATGACAGGTCTCGCGCAGATTCGTTGATCGGAGTCACTTTTCCTTCTTTGATGCGAGCTTCCCACGACGGCGTGTGACGACCGCTCGCGTCACTGTAGCTGAACTCTACAGTAATAGGGCCATCCGGGTCGGAGGCTTCGGCCCGCCAGCCTTCTATCTCTATCGCGTCGCCCTGGCTCTTGAGATAGTAGACGGTCGAGTAGAGATACTGTTGAACGGTGAAATTCTCTTTGCGCGAGTTGCTTTCGCGCACCAATCGAATCGCTTTTTCGGTATCGGGTTGCAGATGCTCGCTCAAGAGCACCGCCGCGTTCACGGTTACTATACAAATAGGGATGCAGATGAAAGCTATCTTCGGCCAGTTATCAAGTATCCTTCTCATTTTGATAATTATAGTTGGCAGCGAGATTTATTAGTAGCCCAGCCGTGATGGAGGGCCTTTGCGCTTTCTCTTACTGACGGGCGGACCGCTTAGAAGCGCGTCACAGTTTGGGCATTGCTCTTCTATGGCGTCTAACGACATGGTGAAGCCGCACTCAGTACAGGCTCGCTGGTTGATTCGCTTTTCGATCAGATAGTAAGCAATCAACACCCCTGCCGCGATCAATACGCTTAACAGCATTGCCATTGACTGGGCTCTCGTTTGAAATTTCTAAGCGCTTGCCTTCGCTTGATCCATTCGCAGGTTCTCGTTCAACTGCGTGTCGCGGCGCACGCGCCATATTTTGCTGTCGAGGTAGTAATGAGTGAATGCGCCGCCCCAGATGAAAGCCATCCAGAAACTGTCGGGCTTCACCACAGTATAATGCGGGATGTGATAGATCGCGCCGAACGCAAGCGCGAATAAGATGTAGCTCCAAACGCTCCGGCTTATGACAGACGCGGCCCCGTAGTTTGTCGCGCCCTCGCGGCTGTATTTGTTCCGGTTGTGAAACCAGATGATTCGATGGTACTGAATGTTGTGATAGATCGTAAGCGTCGCGACCGCCGCGAGCGCGCCCGCAGTCGGCGGAAAAGGTTCGAGAAAGCGCAGCACTATCCAGTGCATCGGCAGGCAGGCTGCCAGCAACAGAATCTTCGGCACGTTGACTGGTTGTTTCAGGTAAAGACGCTGCGCCTGTCGCCCGACGAACAGTCCCAGTGAAATCAAGAACGCTGAAAAGACTAATGTTTCGACCCACCACACGGGACTGGAATCGGTCGAAAGGCTCATGCCTTCTAATCGATCCTTCGCGGCATAGCTGTGCGTCAGGAACCTGACGAACGGGTAAGTCATGCCTAAGAGTATGAATGCGCGGTCAATGAGGTTGTCAATTTCTGCCAGGTCGCCGTTCTTTTTCTTGTACAAAATCATGAAGCCGTAATGTTGCTTCACCAGATGATAGTATGCCCACATCGAAGCGAAGAAAAAGAATAGCGGCCCAAGCATGCTTGTAGACATCAATAAATCTGCAAACAGCATCGCGGGGCCGAGCAGGAAAAGCAGAAGGCTGCCGTAATAGAGCTTCGCGCGTTTTCGCCGTTCTTCGTTGTCGGCGTAAGTACGCGAAATCGTGCCGAATACATGCGGGCCGTCGAATCCCAAAGCCCATATCCACGTCATTATCATCACGCTCATTCCGAGCTTTACCAACATCAGGTTCGCAGCCAGAAAAGCGTAGCTGGTGATGACGCTTCCGATGAACCAGATCAGATCATCTTTCCTATTGATGATCCAGCCCATCGAAATCAAACTCTGCTTCTCTTCTTTAATCGCAACAGCCGCTTGCATACTGTCGTCTCCTTAATTTATTAGTTGCGTAAATCAGACAGCATTCGACTTTAAGGTTGCCTAGTTTATCACAACTCTCAATACGACTGCCAAACTCATGTGATCTTCGTGATCTGCTTGATAGCCATCTGATTCGATACAACTTGCCGTATACAAATTGCCTTGCTATAAAATGAGCGCGGCTCCGAATGCTGACCTTCCCCGCCTCACCTCGCGGAAGCGCCTGCTCGAAAGGCAGCGAATCAATTCGTATTTTGAAAGGGGAATATGATGAACAAATTTCAGAGTTTAAAAGGAGTATCTCGAACCCGGTTGCTTTTTCTTTCATTGGTTATGGCATTGACGCTGCCGGTGACTGTTTACCTGAATGCGAATCATAATTTTGCGAGTTCCAATGCAAGGGTTGGCGCGCAGGAGCCACCTATATTCGGCGAGATATGGGCGAGAACAGAACTGTTTTTTGGCACATCGAGGCCGGACGGAACCGTTGTGACCGACGACAAATTCAAACGCTTTCTCGATACTCAGGTCACTCCGCGATTTCCGGATGGTTTGACTTTGCTGACCGGCTCAGGGCAATTCAAAAACTCAAGCGGCGTTATCATTCAAGAAAAATCGAAGCTATTGATCCTGCTCTATCCGCTGACGGATGAAGACGCCAGCAATCGCATCGAAGCCATCCGCGAAATATATAAGCAAATGTTTCAGCAGGAATCCGTGCTGCGCGTTGATAGCAGGGCGGGAGTCTCTTTCTGAAATGGACTTGTAGGGGCGACCCTCTGTGGTCGCCCCAGATTGAACACATGCGGAATCCGGGGCAGGCAGAGACGCCTGCCCCTACACTCAATCAGAATCGCGCCAGGTCTTTGACCGCTGCCACTATGTCATCAACCTGTGGCAGTATCGCGTCCTCCAAATCAGGGTGATACCCAACGAAGGTATCGAGCGCGGCAACTCTCCGCACAGGCGCATCCAGATGATCGAACAACTCGTCTGCGATGCGCGCGGCTATCTCGGCTCCGTAGCCCCACGAGATCATGTCTTCGTGAACGATCAGCGCGCGGCTGGTCTTCTGAACGGACTGGCTGATTGCTTCCCAGTCATAAGGGCTTAACGAACGCAGGTCAATAACCTCTACGCTCAAACCGTGCTCTTCGGCTTTATTCGCCGCAACTATCGAACGCTGAACAGTCGCGCCGTATGTGATGATTGACAGGTCTTTGCCTTCGCGCACCACTTTCGCTTTGCCGAACGGAATCATGTAATCAGGCCCCGGATACGGGCCTTTGTTGTGTGTCTGACGATAAAGATGTTTGTGCTCTAAAAACATCACGGGGTCATCTGAGCGAATCGCAGTGCGAAGCAATCCATTGGCATCCAAAGCGTTCGATGGCATCACAACGCGAATGCCCGGCGTGTGAGTGAACAAAACTTCGCTCGACTGACTGTGATAAATCGCGCCTTTGATATATCCGCCTATCGCCACGCGAATCACCATAGGGTCTTTGAAATCGTTGTTCGAGCGCCAGCGCATGAGTGGCACTTCGTTTCTCAATTGATGCATCGCGGGCCAGATGTAATCGAAGAACTGAATCTCAGGAATCGGCTTCAGCCCGCGCGTAGCCATTCCCACAGCGCGACCGATGATGTTGGCTTCCGCAAGCGGCGAGTTGAACACTCGCGCGCCGCCGAACTTTCGCTGCAAATTGATTGTCGCTTTGAAGACGCCGCCTTTGCCTTTCACGTTTTCAAGATTCTCTTCGCGGCTGCAATCGGCCACGTCTTCGCCAAACACGACTATCCGATCATCGCGAGCCATCTCGTCGTGCAGGCAAGCGTTGATCAAGTCAATCATCGTCTTGCGTTCGGCAGATTCCGGCTGCGCCGCTTGGGTGTCAAATTCTTCGGATGTCGGGTCAATGTCAGGCGAATAGACGTACATTGTTGCAGAATCTTTCGCGGGCTTCGCCGCCGCGATTGCCTGATCAGCCGCCGCGCTCACTTCCTCGTCAATCTCTTCGTCAATCGAAGCGAGTTCCTGCTCGGTCGCAAGCCCTTCTTCAATCAGATAAGTTGCGAACGTGCGCGTAGGGTCGCGCTGGACTTCGGCCTCGCGTTCGTCTTCGGGGCGATAAAGCTTTTCGTCATCGGAGAGCGAATGCGAGTAAGGTCTTATGACGTGCGCGTGAACGAGCGCAGGCCCGCGCCGCTCGCGGCAATATTGAGCCGCCCGCTGAACACTCGCGTAGCTGGCAAGCACGTCACAGCCGTCAACTTCCTGAATGAAGAGACCCGGAAACCCGCTCACAAGTTTCGATATGCTGCCGCCCGCCGTTTGCACTTCGACCGGAACAGAGATCGCGTAGCCGTTGTCTTCGATCAGGTAAAGCACGGGCAGTTTCAAAGCGCACGCCGTGTTGAGTGATTCAAAGAATTCGCCTTCGCTCGTCGTCCCGTCGCCAGCCGATACGTAAACGATAGAATCAGGATGATAGCCCGCGATAAGCTCTGCCGGGTTGCCGATCAAATCTGCGCGATAGGCGGCTTCGGCGCAGCCGACTGCTTGAAGAAACTGCGTGCCCGTAGGCGAAGACTGTGTGACGATGTTCAGTTTTTTGCTGCTCCAATGACTCGGCATCTGGCGACCGCCTGAGTTAGGGTCGTTCGCCGCGCCCGTGGCCTGCAACAACATATCGGTCGGCGTCATCCCCAGCGCCAGACAGAGCGCGCGGTCGCGATAGTATGGATAGAACCAGTCATAACTCGGCTTCAGCGCAAGCCCCGCAGCAACCAGGACAGCTTCGTGCCCCGCGCCTGAAATCTGAAAATAGATTCTATTCTGCGCCTTGAGTTGAATCTCTTTGTCATCCACTCGCCGCGACATATACATCAAGCGATAAATCTTGAGCATCGTGTCGCGGTCAAGTCCGTGATATTTGTCAACCTGCGGTTGAACTGCCATCGCTCCTCCAAAAATAGTGATGAGTGATGAGTGATGAGTGGCAGTAGCCCGACCGTGAGGGAGGGCGAACATCTGCGCCCTTGCTTACGCGCGGGCTACTGATTGCTAATTACTCATCACTGCATTTTCGCTGCTGAAACGGGGTTGTATTCGGTGATGTACCCGGCTATCGCAGAGGCGGCCACAGTGTAAGGCGATGCAAGGTACATCTGGCCGGGGCCGCTGCGACCTGGAAAGTTGCGGTTCTGCGCGCTGATTACGATCTGCGTCTTCAGCGTGCTCACGCCGGGACCGGCGTTTATGCAAGCGCCGCAACTCGGCTCGATTATGTGCGCTCCGACCCGATTGAAAACGTCAATATAGCCCTGAAGTTCGGAGTAGTCGCGCACTTCCTGCGAGCCGAACTGGATGAAGCATTGCGTTTCAGGGTGAACGCGCTGGCCGCGAGCGAGCGCGTCACGAAAGACGCGCGCGTACATATCCATGTCTTCTTTCTTGCCCGCAGTGCACGAGCCGCCATAAGCTATGTCTACCTTGACCGCCTCCGTGAGTTCATCAACGAACATCCCGTTGCCGGGATCACCCGGCGTTGCAATCATCGGGCGAAGCTCGCTAGCGTTGATGTCTATCGTGAGCGCGTACTCGGCATCCGCGTCGCTCTGCATACCTTCGCACATACTCTCGGCGTCGGCGCGCGCGAGTCCTCGCTCGACTAAAAACTCGACCGTTTTTTCATCAGCCGCGACGATGCCTGTGAAGCCGCCGACTTCGGCAGCCATGTCAGTCATGGTTGCGCGCTCGTCAATGCTTAAATCCCGGACGGCCTCGCCCGTGTACTCGATTATGCGGCCAATCGCGTCGCCGTTTCGCACGAAGGCTGTGCGAAGTATTTCGAGCATGAAATCTTTCGCCGTTACGTTTTCAGGCTTGCGCCCACTGACGCGAACTCGCACCTGTTCGGGCACGCGGACGCGCACGTCTTTCGTTATCCACGAGTTGAAAACGTCCGTCGTGCCCACGCCGAAAGCGATGCAACCCACCGCGCCAGCGTGCGGAGTATGAGAATCGCTGCCGATGATAATCTGACCCGGCAGCGCGTAGTTTTGAAGTATCAGGCTGTGACAGATGGCTTCCGACCCTTTGCGATCACGAAGCGCGCCGTGCAGGCGGATGTTTTGTTTGCGCGCAAAATCGGATTGCTTACGAACAAGTTCATGCGCCAGGTCGAGCAGCCCCATCGCTTTTCTTTCGGGCGGCATTACGTCGTCGAGAAAAGTCAGGTGATCCTGGAAGAAGTAGATTGACTGCGGATCGTTGACGGGTTCGTCGCCCACAAGCTGTTCGTAAAAGATCGCGGCCATCGGCGTAACGTATTCATGGCTGAAGCGTATGTCTGTGCGAACGAACCCCGTGTCGCCGGGTTTGACTGCAGTGACGCCGATTGCATTTTTTGAGAGATCGGTTACGAAATGGCGCGCGAATATTTTTTCAGCAAGCGTCATCGGGCGTTGCTCGGTCTTGATTTCGGGGAGCGATACTTTGCCTTGAAGTCGCGCCACGTTGAACGGGAACAGCCCGCCGTATTCGATTATCTGCCGCGTGATTTCATCCTCGCCGCGCGTGAATTCTTCAAGCGCTATCTCTTCACCATCTGCGATTCGTTTGATTAAATCGAAGTTGGTCGAAGCAAGCAGTCCGAGGTTCTGGCAGTTTTGCTTGTATATGCGCTCTATGTTTTCGGCGATGACGCAGCGAATGCCCGCAGCGATTTCAGCATAAGGCGATTGCTCGCGGCTCGACCCCTTGCCGCGCCGTTTGCCTGAAACTGAAACGACGAAGCCGCCGTTTTTGACATCATTGCGCTTGATGGGAAATTCGTCGCCGCATTTGAGGCCGATGTAGACGAACTCGCCAAGCTGCTCATCGAAATGATAGCAGATATAAGCGGGCGTGATTTCGTCCGTAGATATATCGCTTCTGAGCGGCGGAATGTTTGCGGGGTCTAAATCATTGCCTTCGAGTTGTGTTCTTACGAGCGCCGCGTCTTCGGCAAGAAAAAGCGTGCGACCTTCGAGTTGGACTTTCGCGGGGCGTTTTTCGACCTTGCGAGTTAACAGGCTCTCAATCATCAAGGGCACCTCTATGAAATATAAATTCCGAAACAGCAAGTATACATAAGTCTTATCCGACTATAAGTTTTATTTTAACTCCAGCCGCGCGGTTTGACAAAAGCAGGCAGCGAAAAGGCGATTCACCGCAGAGACGCGGGATGGCCGATCAGGTGCTTCGCACGCGAAAGATGCAGAGAAGGCGCAGAGTAAAAATTGTTTTCTCTGCGTAATCTCTGCGTCTTCCGCGTCTCTGCGGTGAATTTTTCTGTAGGGAATTAAAACTTACACGTCGCCCAGAATCAGCTTCGCGATGGTTTGAAGCTGCATATTCGATGTGCCTTCGTAAATCTTGCCGATCTTGGCGTCGCGGTAATACTTCTCAGCCGGATAATCTTTCGTGTAGCCGTAGCCGCCATAAAGCTCAACGACCTGCGATGTGACATGCTCAGCAACCTGCGATGTGAAGAGTTTCGTCATAGCGGCCAGCTTCACAAAATCTTCGCCCGCGTCCTTCATTCGCGCAGCGTTATAGACCATCAACCTGGCGGCTTCAAGCTCTGTGGCAATCTGCGCGATCTGAAACTGAACGCCTTGAAACGAGGCTATTGATTTGCCGAACTGCTTACGTTCTTTAACGTAATTAATTCCATAATCGAGCGCGCCCTGCGAAAGCCCTACCATTTGCGCGCCGATTCCGATGCGGCCTTCGTTCAAGGTTTCAATGGCGATCTTGTAGCCGCGTCCCACTTCGCCGAGCACGTTCTCTTTCTTCACAACGCAGTCTTCCAGTATCAACTCGCAAGTTGAGCTTGCGCGAATGCCGAGCTTGTTTTCTTTCTTGCCTACGGTGAAGCCCTCGAAATCTCTTTCGACCAGAAACGCCGTGATGCCGCGATAGCCTTTATCGGGTGCGATGTTGGCAAAGACTATGAACAGCCCGGCTTCGGCTCCGTTCGTGATCCAGAGTTTGCGACCGTTGAGCACGTAAGCGTCGCCTTTCTCTTCGGCCCGCGTGGCAAGCGCGAATGCGTCCGAGCCTGAGCCTGCTTCCGACAGCGCGTAAGCGCCGACCGTATCGGTCGCAAGTCTTGGGCAGTAACGGCGCTTTTGATCTTCGGTAGCCCATAACAGAATCGCGTTGTTGACGAGCGTGTTCTGCACGTCAACGATCACGCCTGCTGACGCATCGGCGCGCGAAAGCTCTTCGACGGCGAGGATGGAATTGAAGAAGCTGCCGCCCTGCCCGCCGTACTCTTCGGGGATGGCTACGGACATCAATCCGAGATCGAAAAATTGCTTTATAAGATCGGCGGAAAACTTGCCGTGTTCGTCCATCTCGGCTGCCAGCGGGCGTATCTGATTATAGGCGAACTCGCGGACGGACTGGCGGAAAAGCTGTTCTTCGTCCGTAAGCGTTGTCAGCGGTCTCGGAGCAGTTTCAGAAGCGGTTACAGGTTGTGACATTGTGGTTTACCCCCACGATTATGATGTATGAAAGTGAATCTCAATCTACCACGCGGATTTGAAGCGCCGCAAGTTTCCTAAAGCCAGCGGTCTTCGACCAGATTGTCGAAGTTATGATGAAGCATTTCTTTTTAGGGGCTGATGTCTTGTTATCTTCTGCCATGAATTGAAACCTGCTTTTTCCGTTCCACTTCTACTTATTCCTTGCCCTCCAAGTTAGTAATGCGCTGGCTGTTGTTAATAGCTAAGGATGGTCGCCTTCTCTGCGAGGTCGCGTGTTACTTCGTTCGCGATGATTAAATTGCTAATCGCTTCCCTCATCTCGACCTGCATGGCAGAAACGTTCTCGGCCAACCTGTCAAGATTCTCCGCCTGTCTGACTTGAGCTTCTTCCGGCTTATTGAGTCGCTCATCAAACCGAGATTGCTGTTCGAGCATGAACTCTACGTGATTCTGGAATTTCCGCTCGAATTCTTCGCTGCTCATTTTACTTTACCTTTGATTCAGCTTTCGACTTTGACTCGTCTCCATCTTCCCTATCTCAAGGGTGATTAGAAATGTGGCTTTCCACGACGCGGATTAAGGCGTTGATATGATCTCGCTGTTCTTTCAGGCTCTCTCTATGCTCTTTCAAACCTTCATTGATTTCTTTAATCTGCTCACTAATCTCTTTAATCTGCTCACTATTACGATCAATCTGCTCGTCATGCATACGCGCTACTTGAATCAAGCCAGCGATTGCCTCCTGCATCTTCAGCATGTCTTCGCTGAATCGCGCCTGCTGCTGCTGCATCTTCAGCATGTCTTCGCTGAATCGCGCCTGATTCTCAATAATCGCCTCTAATCGGTTGTTGATTCGCGCTTCAAATTCTTCGCTGCTCATTTCGCCTCGCTTTCGATTGCGATTCTATCATGCTTTGCTTTGCCGAGCCTTGCTTACGCGATGAATTTCCTTAAGCCCTTAACGATGCTGAGCGAACCTGCTCGGCTCAAGCATCGTAGTAAAACTGTATTCTGCTATTAGATATGATATAACCGAGCGGGAATCGAGCGGTTTCCCCCATATCACTGGTATAATTCTATTGGGTAATGGAGGCATTATGTATTGTCCAAATTGCGGAGCGGAGTCTACCCTCGGGTTTAAGTATTGTAAGCGCTGTGGGGGAAATTTGACCGAAACAATTCAAATGAACGCGCCTGTTGCGCCGCCTGCCAGAAATACTCTGGCGGCGCTTTTTTTGGCAGTTGCAACTATATCAATCACGCTCGGCGGGCTTGGAATCGTGTTCACACACGTGCTTGAGTTGATAGGGCCTTCCCCGCCGGGATTTTCTGCGCCTGTTCACGATGCCGTTTTCGTAGCAGCACTGATGGTGGCGTTCGGCACAGTCACTATCGGCCTCGTCATTTTCCTGCTCGTCAAACTATTTACGCGCGTAATGGGTTTAGCTCCGGCAAACAATAATTCCGCTCAAGATAAAAAGCATGTGGTGAACGATTATCGCCCGGCGCAATTGAGCGCGCCGCCCGCGGCTGTATCGAGCGTCACAGAACACACGACACGCACGTTTCGCCCGCCGGTTTACGAAGAGGCGAACACGCGCGAGTAGCTAAGCGATACACGAAAACCTGAGCGACAGTGATTGGGGGTTATTATGAATTATTGTCCATCTTGCGGATCAGAAAATTCACACGGTTTGCGCTACTGTAAACGATGCGGCGAGAGTTTGGGCCAGCCTACAAACGACCTGGAACAACAAAAAAACATGCAGGGAGCAACTATTAAAAGAGTAAAGCAAGGTCAGTACGGATGGGATATTGAAGAGATCGAACCGCCCGGCATCAGTGTCAAAAAGCTCGCGAGCCTGTTCTGGGCCGTAGCCATATTCGGTTTCCTTTCGTTTGGTGTCTTGTTCGGATGCGCCATACCTCTGACAATTTTTGGAGCGAACAAGAGCGTACTCATTCCGATGTTCATGTTCGGTTCAGGAGCCATTGTTGTGATCGGCATGGTTGCTGATTCAACAGTTGTCGCGCCTGGTAGGACTGGTCGAGCGAGAAAACAAAGCGCCACGCCCAATCAGCCGACAAGCGGAGCCTGAGCGTCCGCAGATTGTCGCGCCGCCTCGCGCTGTCGGCAGCGTCACCGAGCACACGACGCGCAACTTCGATCAGGTTTACAAAGAGCCTGGCACGCGCGCTTGAGTTATCTGATCAAATGAACCGGCGACCCCGCGCGGGTTGCCCGAACTCTGGAGGCGACAATGCATTGCCCAAATTGCGGCGCTGAAGTAACCGAAGCGCTGAGATACTGTAAGCGTTGCGGAATGAATCTCAGCGCGCCTTTACAACCCGGCCCGCCCAAGAAATTCCCTACCGGACTGATTTTTCTGTTTCTGATGCTCATGGGATTGATCACCGTAATAGGGCTTACGATACCGCTTGCTACTGCGCAAGATTTGGTTCACGTCGGCTTTGGGCCGCCCGGCGTGATTATGACATTCGTCATCAGCGTGATGTCGGCGCTCGGCGTAGACGCCTTGCTTGTGTGGCTACTGCTCAAACTGATCAAAATCCAGCAGCAGATAGATGTGAGCTCTCGAGAGCATTAGCGTCGGCGTCAAACAACCTGTGATGAAAGATTATTCGCCCGCGCAGATAGCCGCTCCGCCCGAAAGCATCGGAAGCGTGACCGAGCATACGACGCGCAATTTCGATGAGTATGAAAAAATTATTCGCGCGCGCCAATCGAACAAAGACACGGCATAAACATTCCGTGTCAGGACGTGTTCAGGCTGAACGTCTCGTGAGCTTGCTTTAAGGTTGACGGTTTCCATAATTGGAGGAGACTTGATGAATGTTATAGAACTCAAGAACGTGACGAAGCGATTCGACGAGTTTGTAGCGGTAAAGAATTTATCGTTTGAAGTGCGACAAGGAACGATCTTCGGATTGCTCGGCCCGAACGGAGCGGGAAAGACCACTTCGATTCGTATGATCGTAAACATCACGGCTCCCGATGAAGGCGAAGTTCGGGTGATGGGCGAACGCGTCACGCCTGAGCTTCAACATCGCATAGGGTATTTGCCGGAAGAGCGCGGCCTTTATAAAAAGATGACCGTTAACGATCAGTTGATATTTTTCGCCAACCTCAAAGGACTTGATTCGCGTGAAGCTGCGCGCCGCGTTGACGAATGGCTCGCGCGGCTCGAACTTTCGGATTGGAAAACGAAGAAGCCGCCCGATCTGTCTAAAGGCATGCAGCAGAAAGTTCAATTCATCGTCACAGCCATTCACGACCCGGATGTCTTGATTTTAGACGAACCTTTTTCCGGTCTCGATCCCGTCAGCGTCAATCTTTTGAAAAGCGTAATACTTGATCTGAAAGCGCGCGGCAAGACCATCATCTTTTCGACGCATCAGATGGAGCAGGTCGAACAGATGTGCGACGACATATGCTTGATAAACCACGCGACGAAAGTGCTGGGAGGCGGACTGAAAGAAGTGAAGAGCCGATTCGGTCGCAACACTGTGATAATAGATTTCGAGGGCGATGATTCTTTTCTCACCCCTGATCTGGTGAAGCGCCACAATCGCTTCCCGAATTACAGCGAGATATTGCTCAACGAAGGGGCGAACGCGCAGGAAATCCTTCGCCGCGCGCTTGCAAGTGGAGCGCAAGTTCATCGCTTTGAATTAGTCGAGCCGTCGCTGAATGAAATCTTCATCGAGAGCGTGACAGGAAAATCATCCGCCCTGTCGCAGAGCGTAGAAAGCGGAGTGTAGAGAAAGATGAAAAAAGTTCTGGTTATCATCAAGCGCGAATATATGGTGCGCGTTCGCACGAAGGCATTTCTGATCGGGACGATCATAAGCCCTGTGTTGATGCTTGCGCTGATCATACTGCCGGGTTTGTTGGCTGCGACCGGCGGCGGTGACCGCAACGTGACGGTGCTCGATCAAAGCGGCGACTCAAAAATTATTCGATTCCATAAAGAACAGAGTCGAAGGGCGCGCGACTGGAGCAGATGAAACGAATGATCGCCGAGGGTCGAGCGGCACCAGATACATCCTCTCGCAAAAGATAGTGCCGCCGGGCCAGGATGTAGAAGAGGTCATCAAAGCCGACTACAGCCAGGGAGGTGAAAAAGATTCTGACCGCGCTTACCTGATTTTACCGCCCGACATACTCAACGATGGCAAGCCGGAGTATCGGGCCAAGAACACAAGCGACTTCAGCATTCGCGGGCTGGAAGGGGCCTTGAGCGCGGCGATCACCGAACGCAAGCTGGCGCAGGCAGGTCTCGACGAAGCAAAAATAAGAAGCTACACGAAGCCCGTTGACCTGACGACGAACAAGCTTGGAGCGACAGGCGAGGCGCAGGAAGACAGAAGCAATAGTTTCATTGTCGGCTTCGTCATGCTGTTTTTCATCTATATGTCGGTTCTGTTTTATGGGCTGTTCGTCATGCGCGGCGTCATCGAAGAGA
Organism: Blastocatellia bacterium; assembly: GCA_963726785.1. Lineage (GTDB taxonomy): Bacteria > Acidobacteriota > Blastocatellia > UBA7656 > UBA7656 > DATEKX01. Next base: position 204,505 of record CAVSDJ010000009.1, on the reverse strand, counting down.
AACAGTCGCGCATAGTCGAAGTAGTGATCTCTTCGGTAAAGCCGATGCAGATGATGATGGGCAAGCTGATAGGAATAGGGCTTGTGGGATTAACACAGATCAGCATATGGGCGCTATCGGCGGCGGTGCTTTCGATGTTCGGCGCTTCGATGTTCTCTGCGCGCGGAGTGACTTTTCCGCACATCCCTTTGACCCTGCTGGTCTGCTTCGTTATTTATTTCGTCCTCGGATACTTCCTTTACGCGACGCTGTACGCGATGGTAGGTTCCACGGTTTCGAGTGAAGAAGACGCTCAACAGGCGCAAGTTCCCGTGACGTTGTTGATAATCGTGCCGATGATGATCTTCGGAATGGTGATAGCAAATCCGAACAGCACATCGTCAATCGTGCTCTCGATGGTTCCGTTTTTCGCGCCGACGCTGATGATGATGCGCATCGCCATAATCAACCCGCCTGTCTGGCAGATCGTTTTATCAATGGCGATAATGGTGATAACCATAGTGGGTTGCGTGTGGGTCGCGGCAAAAATCTATCGCGTAGGCATTTTGATGTACGGCAAACGACCGAGCATAGCCGAGCTTGGCCGCTGGCTGCGCTACAGCTAAGGCAGCCACGAATTGCACGAATGTTTACGAATTGCACAAATGATTCGTGACCAATTCGTAAACATTCGTGCAATTCGTGGCTAACAACTCTTTCTAATGAATCCGCCTGGTTCGCCTGCGCATGTAATCCATCAAGATGTACTGGCCGAGCGTCATCGTTGTGGTGAAGTAAGCTTTGCCCTGACATATCTCTGTTATTTTTTTAACGAAATCAACCAGATAATAATCGTCAGCCAGCATGAAGGTGTTAATCATTATATTGCTGCGACGGCACAGCGCCACTTCTTTGAAAGTCTCTTGCAGTATGCGCGGGTCAAGTCCCATCGGGTTCTTGTATATCCGCCCGTCTTCCAGAGTCATCGCCGATGGTTTGCCGTCCGTGATCATTATGATCTGCCGCATGTCTTTGCGCTGCGACATCAGTATACGACGCGCCAGCTTTAACCCTTCGCGCGTGTTCGTGTGGTAAGGCCCGACCTGCGCCCGCGCCACTTCCGCAAGCGGTATCTCTTCGGCTGAATCGTGAAACAAGACTACGCGCAAACTGTCGCCCGGATACTGAGTCCTGATCAGATGCGTGAGCGCGAGCGCAACTCGCTTGGCAGGCGTGAATCGGTCTTCCCCGTAAAGTATCATCGAGTGAGAGCAATCCAACATCAGCACAGTCGCGCACGAGCTTTGATACTCCGTCTGATGCACCATCAAATCCGAGTATTCGAGATTGAGCGGCGTGCCCAACCCCTCGCGCTGAATCGCAGACTTCAGCGTCGCGTTCACATCGAGGTTCAAGGTGTCGCCGAACTCGTACCTTCTCGAAACTTCGCTTGCCTCGACGCCCGTCGAAAGGTGATTCGTATCGTGACGACCGAAGGACGATTTGCCGAGCGAGGCTACCAATTCCTTGAGCGCCTTGAATCCCAAAAAATCCAGCCCCTTGTCCGTTATCTCGAACTTCACGCTTTTTTCGACAGGCTTCCCGGTCTTGCCGCCTTGACGGGTGAAATTCGATTGCTGTTCGGAATCATTCTGGCTTTCGCTCACACGGATGTAGCCTTCTGCGATGAGCCGCTCGATCAAACGATCAAGCAACTCGGCCATCGCCTCCATGTTCAAATCGCCCTGCTCGTTTGAGAGCGCCTCAAGCTCTTCGTCCGTGAGCAACCCGTCCATCAACGCGCGCATGATCGCATCGCGCAACGCATCCAGCGATTGATCCGTGTCATCCCAGTAGCGCGAGTACGGATCATCAAATCCGCTTTGCAGCAGAAAATCCGCGAGCCGGTCGAGCAGGTCTTCCAGGCTCAACGACTCCAAATCCACTCCGTCCCATTTTGAATACTTGGTAAAAGGCATAATTAATTTTGAACGATGAATGATGAATGATGAGCGATGAACAGAAAAACTCATCATTCATCATTCATCATTTCCTTGGTCTAAGGCTGCCGACGGTGAAACTTTGCAAAGTTTCCCGTGTGGTGTGACCCGCTTCGGTTGTAGGCATGTGCGGAGCGGCTGGCTTGGGTTCCGCCGCAGCGCCCGAATCAGCGCCTTCTTCGATTGCGAGCACATCGCCGGACGTGAAGAGATATGTCCGCAGGTGCTCGTCGAATTTCGGGTCGCGGCGGCGAATCCACTCCAACACCATAGCCGCGTGCTCTTTCTCTTCGTCGCGATTGTGTTCGAGCGTCCGGCGCAAGATCATCGTCGTCCGTGACATCCATCCGTTGCCCATACCAGTCTATCGCTTCAAGCTCTTCCATCAGCGAATGTATCGCGCGAGACATGTCGCGAGTCTCCGGTTTCAACAGCTCATAAGGTGCGTGCCAGGCAATACCCATGCTTTCGAGTTCCTTTCTTTCTAAACGAGCTAATTTATTTTTCTCGACCTGCTGAAACTTTCGTATCCGTATTCGCGAGGTTCAGGCTTTGCAGCCGAATAGCCGCGCTCTTCGCTGCGACTGATCTTCTTCTGCGCGTGCAAGCCTTCCAGTATCAACTCGCACGCAGCAACAAGAACTCCCGGTTGCGATTTGTCGGCCAGCCCCGACTCAATGGCGGCATCAATCAGCCCGCTCACGCGGCGAAAGCTTTTAAGGCAAAGCTCTGCGCTGTCTGTGTCGCTTATGCGAAGCGCGCCGCCATCGTCGAACCACTGGATTACGCCTGAACAATCTATGTGGCCGAAATAGGCTTCAAATGTTTTTCCGGCAGCCGCGCGCACAAGGTCGCGCGCTACGTTTGCCGCGCCGCGCTGCTCGCCTTCGTATTCCAGTTCGAGCTTGCCCGTGATCGAAGGCAATGCGGCATAAATGTCACTGATGCGCGGGACTGCTATTTCTTCGCGCGTCAGAAGACGGCGGCGCTCGGCGTTCGATAATGCATTTTCGATTACAGAGATCGAGAGCCGCTGGCTCACGCCTGATCGCTTGTCTACACGCTGATCGCCGCGCGCTTCGAATGCTATCTGCTCGACTGCGCGCAGTATGAACTCAGGCACGGCCAGAGCTTGCCCGTCGCGGCGCGTCCATGATTCCTGCTTCGTTATCTCGACACCTTCTTCAACAGTCGCCGGATAGTGCGTCGTTATCTCTGAGCCTATGCGATCTTTCAGCGGGGTGATGATCTTGCCGCGCGCAGTGTAATCTTCGGGGTTCGCTGAAAAGACCAGCACCACGTCGAGCGGCATTCGTATCGGGTAACCCTTAATTTGAACGTCGCCTTCCTGCATGATGTTGAACAGGCCCACCTGCACTTTGCTCGCGAGGTCCGGCAATTCATTGATCGCGAATATGCCGCGATTGGCTCGCGGCAGCAACCCGTAATGAATGGTCAACTCGTCTGAAAGAAGATGTCCGCCGCGCGCGGCTTTGATGGGGTCGAGGTCGCCGATCAGATCGGCTATCGTCACATCGGGCGTCGCCAGTTTCTCGACGTAACGCGTCGAGCGCGGGATGAAAGTCACGGGCGTCTGGTCGCCGTGCTCTTCTATCGTCAAACGACAAGCCTTGCAGATCGGCGCGTAAGGATTGTCATTGATTTCGCAGCCTTCGATTGCGGGACTCGTTCGTCGAGCAGGTTCGTAAGCTCGCGCAGTATGCGGCTCTTGGCCTGACCGCGAAGCCCCAGCAGTATGAAGTTGTGGCGCGAAAGAATCGCGTTGACGATCTGAGGGATTACCGTGTCGTCGTAGCCTATTATGCCCGGAAATGCGTTCTCGCCTCGTTCGAGCTTGCCAAGCAGGTTCCTGCGCATCTCGTCTTTTATCGAAGAACCGAGCAAGCGGGCTTCATTAAATTCGGATGATTTCAATTCGCCAATGGTGCGTGGCATCTGCATGAATGATTACCTCGAATCTTGTCAGGGAAAATGACCGAGCACGTTTACTGCTCGTTTAGAAACTGTAGCGGCACACAGGCCGACAGGCAAGCCCCGTATGTGGGGATAAAGAATTCACCGCAGAGACGCAGAGAGCGCAGAGGCGGCGCAGAGAGTTAATAGTATTTCTCTGCGTAATATCTGCGTCCTCTGCGTCTCTGCGGTGAATAGGCTTCTTTTTCACAGAACTAAAGAGAATGTATAGCCCCTGGACTCAAGATGAACAGCACCACTACGTCATACTGCCCGGCCTTGCTTAAAAAGCTGAGGCTGTCGAGCACGTTCGCATAGTCCTGAATAGCAAAAGGGGAAACAGCCGTGACTGTCTCCCCTTCCTTAATGCGCGCTTTCGCGTGTTGTTATTTGATCAAGCGTGCGCCTCTCCGCTCTCGAAACTCGCTTCGGTCGTTGCTGGCATCCTTTCCTCTTCGAGAGCAGGCTTTTCAGCAACTGGTTCGTTTGCAGGCACGAGCGTCAGAGGCAGCAGTTGATCAACTCGCTCGACGAATACTATCTCAAGGTCGCGCAACGCTTCTTCGGGCACGTCTTTCAAATCCGGCTCGTTTCGCTTTGGCAAAACGACTCGCTTCATTCCTGCGCGCCGCGCCGCGAGCACTTTGCCTTTGATTCCGCCGACCGGAAACACGAGACCGCTCAACGTGATCTCGCCCGTCATCGCCGTATCGCTTCGCACAGGGCGATCTGCGCACAACGACGCGAGCGCCGAAATAATTGCCACGCCAGCCGACGGGCCGTCTTTCGGAATCGCACCCGCAGGAACGTGAACGTGCACGCCGTTTTTGTCGAACACTGATTTGCAATCTATGCCCAGCCCTTCGCTGTGCGACCACAAAAAGCTATGCGCCGCACGCGCCGACTCCTGCATCACTTCGCCAAGCTGGCCAGTGAGCGTGAGCCCTTTCGAGCCGGGCAAAAGCGTCGCTTCGATGAACAGAACTTCCCCGCCCATCTCTGTCACCGCAAGCCCTGTTGCAACGCCCGGAGGCAATACCTCGCGCGCCATCTCGTGGAAGAATCGCTCGTGGCCGAGAAAGTCTTCCAGATCGTCCGGCGTGATCGTGAACACGTCGCCTTCGCCGCGCGCAACCTTCAATGCTATCTTGCGAGCAAGCCGCCCGATGGTGCGCTCAAGCTGGCGCACACCGGCCTCGCGCGTGTAGCGGCTGATTATCGCCTGTATCGCCTCGTCCGTGATTTGAAGCTGCTCTTCGCTAAGCCCTGCTTCTCTGATCTGGCGCGGCGCAAGATAACGCTTCGCTATGTGAAGCTTCTCCTCTTCGCTGTAGCCCGACAACTGGATTATCTCCATGCGGTCGCGCAACGCGGGAGGTATCGGCGCAAGCGAGTTCGCAGTCGCTATGAAAAACACCTTCGAAAGATCGAACGGCAGATCAATATAATGATCGCGAAACGAGAAGTTCTGCGCCGGGTCGAGTATCTCAAGAAGCGCAGATGACGGATCGCCTCTGAAATCCGCGCCGAGCTTGTCCACTTCGTCCAGCATCATCACAGGATTGTTCACGCCTGCGCGGCGCAACGCCTGAATGATTCTTCCGGGCAACGCGCCTATGTAGGTGCGGCGATGCCCGCGAAGCTCTGCCTCGTCTCGCACGCCGCCCAGTGACATTCGCTCGAACTTGCGACCCATCGCTCTTCCGATTGATTGGCCGAGGCTTGTTTTGCCGACGCCGGGCGGGCCGACGAAACACAGTATCGGCGCTTTCGTCTTCGGGTTGAGCTTTATCACAGCCAGGTGTTCGAGTATCCGCTCTTTGATGTCGTCGAGATCATAATGATCTTCGTCAAGCACAGCGCGAGCGTTGTTCAAATCAAGGCTGTCATCGGTGCTCTTATTCCACGGAAGTTCGATGATCCACTCCAGATAAGTGCGAATAACATGATAATCGGGCGCGGCTGCGGGCAACCGCTCAAGGCGGCGCAATTCGCGCTCTGCCTCCGTGCGAACATCTTCGGGCAGGTCTGTCTTTTCGAGCCGCTCGCGAAGCAGCGCGGCCTCGGCCTGTTCAGGCTCGGTCTCGCCAAGCTCTTTTTGAATCTGTTTCATCTGCTCGCGCAATATGTAATCGCGCTGGGCTTTGCCCAGTTCTTCCTGCGCCTGGTTCGATATCTTGCTTCTTATCTCAAGCACCTCGACTTCGCGCGTCAGATACGTGTGCATCAATCTGAGCAACTCGCCTTCCGTGTTGGCTTCAAGCAGCGCCTGCTCTTGATTGACATCCAGGTCGAGCATAGAGCCGAGGAAGTAAGCCAGTCGCACCGCGTCGTCCGCCTGAACGATGATGTTACGGACTTCGGGCGGAACATTAGGCAACAGCGTGAGCGCCTTTTGGACGAGCGCCTGTATGTTGCGCTGGAGCGCTTCGACTTCCGGCGTCGGCTCGCGGACAGGCTCAGGCAAAATCTCGACTCGCGCTTTCAGGTAAGGCGTCTGCTCTGTGAAGCCTATGACTCGAAATCGCTCCTGCCCTTGCACTATGAGGTGAAGCACGTCTTCTGCGCCCGGCGAACGCATCATCCTATTTATGACTACGAGCGTGCCGATCTGATAAAGGTTTGCGGGCGTAGGCTCGACATCCTGATCTTCGCGCTGCGCGATCACGCCAAGGATTTTCTCTTCCGTAGCGAGCGCGGCTTCCGCTGCTGCGAGCGAAAGCGGTCGCCCGACTGTCAAAGGAGATATGCCCGATGGAAACACGACAGTATTTCTAAGCGGCATTATCGGCAGTTCCAATGTTTTCGGTTCTTGTTCTTGTGTTATGTTCTGTGCCATTCGTTTGTTCCTCTGAATTCAGTCGCCCGTTGCCAATATTAGTTACTGAGTCTATGGCAACTGACAGCGGACAACTAACAACTATCCGTTGCAATCCACGTGAAGTATGAGCCACCCATCAATACATTCGATGCGCATCTCTGACTGCGAGAGGTCGCAAGGAATTTTTATGACGCGCTCGAATCGGCTGTAAGTGATTTCGAGCTGATAGTAGCTCCACCCTTCCGTCATGACAGAATCACGACGAACTCCGCGCACGATCAGCTTGTCATCCGCGACAAGAACCTGGACATCTTCCGTCTTGACGCCCGCCAGATCGAATTTAATCTTCCAGCCTTCGGGTGTTCGATAGATGTCAACCGATGGTTGCCACAGTGGGCCGCTCGGGCGACGATATGCTTCGTCACGAATTCGCTCTATAAATATCTTTCCGGTCTTTGCCATTATGCGCCTGCTTTTACCAGCGTCTCGACTTTCGCTTCCTGTTCGCGAGAAGTGAGAACGCTATCAATGATCCCGTATTCGAGTGCCTGCCGTGGGCTGAGGATGAAATCGCGCTCCACGTCCGTGTCAATCTTGTCGAAAGACTGGCCCGTCGCATCCGCAAGAATCTGCGATACCAGTTTGCGCATCCTCAGCATCTCTTCGGCGTAAATCTTCACGTCGGTTGCTTGCCCCTCGATTCCTCCCATCGAGGGCTGATGAATCAGTATCCTCGAATTCGGAAGTGAGAAGCGTTTCCCTTTCGTGCCCGCCGCAAGCAGCACGGCGGCCATAGAAGCCGCTTGTCCCATGCAGATGGTCACCACGTCGGGCTTGATAAAACGCATCGTATCGTAGATGGCAAGCCCTGCCGTAATTGAGCCGCCGGGACTGTTAATGTAAACCGAAATCTCCCGATCCGGGTCTTCCGATTCGAGGTAGAGCAATTCGGCCACCACCAGGTTTGCCACCTCTTCGACTATTGGCGTGCCGATAAAAAGAATGTGTTCTTTGAGCAGCCTCGAATAAATATCGTAGTGCCGCTCGCCTCTGCTTGTTGATTCAACGACTGTCGGTACTAATGCCATAGTCCTCCGATATGAAAACAATTCTTCCGGCGAGCATGGACTCCCATCTTGAAGGTAAGCGTCCAATGCGCGGTTTGTGCGTACTCGCATGATAACACGAATCAGTTATCAGTTGTCAGTTGCCAGTCAATTTGAAATCTCAAATCTGAAATCTCAAATTACTGATTGCCTACTGTCCGCCGCCTGCCGTTTCAGCGGCGAGCGGCTGATTTGAAAACATTATATCGCCGTCCATCACCTCGGCCCGCACGATGGAATTGTCTTTCACATCGCCCTTCAAAATCGCCCGCGAAAGCGGAGTCTCTATCTCGCGCTGTATGGCGCGCTTCAAGGGGCGCGCCCCATACACAGGGTCATAGCCCGCCCGCGCAAGCTTCGCTTTAGCTTCCGGTGAAAGCTCAAGCGTGATCCTGCGCTCTATGAGTCGCCCGCGCAATCGCTCAAGCTGTATGTCAACGATCTTCTTCAAGTCTTCTTCCGTCAGCGCGTGGAAGACGATGATCTCGTCAACGCGATTGAGAAACTCCGGTCGGAAGTGGCGGCGCAATGCATCCAACACTCCGCCTTTCATCTGCTCGTACTGCTCGCCTTCGAGATGACCGCTGTACTCAAGTATGAGATGAGTGCCGATGTTCGATGTCATGATGATGATCGCGTTCTTGAAGTTCACCACGCGGCCCTGCCCATCCGTGAGCCGCCCATCATCGAGTATCTGAAGCAGCACGTTGAAAACATCGTGGTGCGCTTTTTCGATCTCGTCAAAGAGCACGACCGAATAAGGTCGGCGTCGCACGGCTTCCGAAAGCTGTCCGCCTTCCTCGTAACCCACATAACCCGGAGGAGCGCCGATCAATCGCGCGACCGTGTGCTTCTCCTGATACTCACTCATGTCAATTCTGATCATCGCGTGCTCGTCGTCAAACAGAAACTCCGCAAGCGCCCGCGCAAGCTCTGTCTTTCCAACGCCCGTAGGCCCGAGAAAAATGAACGAGCCGATTGGGCGATTCGGGTCTTTCAAGCCAGAGCGCGCGCGTATCACAGCATCAGAAACTGCGCTAACGGCTTCTTCCTGCCCGATCACACGTTTATGCAGATGCTCTTCAAGCGAGAGCAGTTTTTGAAGTTCGCCTTCGAGCAGCTTCGAGACAGGCACGCCCGTCCACCGGCTCACCACTTCGGCAATGTCTTCTTCATCAACTTCTTCTTTGAGAAGCCTGCCGCGCGAATGTTGTTTATCAAGCCCTTCCTCGTGCTCGCGCAATTTCGCTTCAAGCTGCGTCAGCTTGCCATATTGAAGCTCGGCTGCGCGGTTGAGATCATACTCGCGCTGCGCCTTCTCTATATCGACTTTCGTCTGCTCCATCTCTTCGCGTATCGCGCGGATCTTTTGAACGGACTCTTTTTCGGCCTGCCATTGAGCTTTGAGTTGGTCGGTGTTAGCTCGCAGATTCGCAAGCTCTTTTTCAAGCTTCTCAAGCCGCTGGCTCGACGCGGCGTCTTTCTCTTTCTTGAGCGCCTCGCGTTCGATTTCAAGCTGCATAATGCGGCGCATGCTTTCATCGAGTTCCGCAGGCATCGAGTCAATCTCCGTGCGGAGTTTCGCCGCCGCTTCGTCAACCAGATCAATCGCCTTGTCCGGCAGGAAGCGATCAGAGATGTAACGATGCGAGAGCACGGCAGCCGATACGAGCGCAGAATCTTTTATGCGAACGCCGTGATGAACTTCGTACCGTTCTTTCAATCCGCGCAGAATCGAAATCGTGTCTTCGACCGTCGGCTGGCTTACGAGCACAGGCTGGAACCGCCGCTCAAGCGCCGCGTCTTTTTCGACGTGCTTGCGATATTCGTCAAGCGTAGTGGCCCCTATGCAATGAAGCTCGCCGCGCGCAAGCATGGGCTTGAGCAGGTTCGAGGCGTCCATCGAGCCTTCCGCCGCGCCCGCGCCGACTATCGTATGCATCTCGTCAATGAAGAGAATGACCTCGCCTGCCGACGCCTGAATCTCGTTAAGCACGGCTTTGAGCCGTTCTTCAAATTCGCCGCGATATTTTGCGCCCGCGACTAAAGCGCCCATATCGAGCGCGACAATTCGCTTGTTCTTTAACGATTCGGGCACATCGCCTCGAATGATTCTTTGCGCGAGACCTTCGACGATGGCGGTCTTGCCGACGCCCGGCTCGCCTATCAGCACGGGATTATTTTTCGTGCGCCGCGAAAGAACTTGAACGACGCGGCGTATTTCGTCGTCGCGACCGATGACCGGATCGAGCTTGCCTTGAGACGCGGCCATCGTCAGATCGCGCCCGTAGCGTTCGAGCGCCGCATAAGTCGCTTCAGGATTCTGTGAAGTGATGCGCTGGTTGCCGCGTATTTCGACCAGCGCTTTTTGAATCCGGTCGAGCGTCGCACCAGCAGTCTTCAAGGCGCGTGAAGCCGGGCCATTTTCTTCTATGATTGCAAGCAATAAATGCTCGACGCTTATGTAGTCATCTTTGAGCTTCTTGGCTTCATCTTCCGCGGCTACGAAAATTTTATTCAACCGAGCGGTGATGTAGACCTGATCTACAGGCCCGGAAGGGCCTGAGACTTTCGGCATCTTGTTAACCTCGCGCTCGATTGCTTGCATCAAAGGCTCCAAATTGACGCCCGCGCGCATCAGTATCGAAGGCACAAGCCCGCCCTGCTGTTCAAGCAAAGCAAGCATCAAGTGCTCGACCTCGATCTGCTGATTGCCGTACCTGGTCGCCAAAGTCTGAGCCGCGCGAATCGCCTCCGCACCTTTTTCTGTGAATCTGTTGATGTCCATTCTGTTTCGATTCCTCCGCTTTGTTTCTATCCCGACCTCGGTTTGAATTGACTGGCTTCGTCCAGTTCTTTATAAAGCTGCTTTTCGCGTTCAGTCGGATTAGTCGGAACAACTATCTTCAATCGTATGTATTGGTCGCCGCGCCCGCCGCCGCGCTTGTTCAATCCCTGACCTTTCAGCCTCAGCCGCTGGCCGCCCTGCGACCCTGCCGGTATCTTCATCTCGGCTTTGCTGTCAATCGTAGGCACTTCGATTGAGTTTCCCAACACAGCCTCCGATGCCGTGATTGGAACTTCAATCGTGATGTCGTCTCCCGAAACGGCAAACTTGGCGTGAGGCTTCATCCTCAGCTTTATGAAGAGGTCGCCCGCTTCGCCGCCGCCCTGTCCGGGCTGGCCCTGCTTCGGAAGTTTGATTACTGACCCTTCGCGCGCGCCCGGCGGTATATTCACGTCAATGTTTTTGGGGCTTACAACTTGCCCGGCCCCTCTGCACGTCGGGCATATATTTCCGCCAGCAGTCCCACTCCCGTTGCAAGTCGGACAAACGCGCACGCTTTGAAGCGTTATTCTGTGCCGCCCGCCGCGATGGGCATCTTCGACCGAAATCTCCATTTCGGCTTCGGCATCCTGGCCTTTGGCGCGGCTTCGGCTGCTGCGTCGTCGCGCATCATTTTGACCTGCCGAGCGGCCTCCCCCGAAAAGCGATTCGAAGAAATCGCTGAAACCGCCGCCGCTGAAAACACTGTTTAGGTCTTCGTAATCTACATTGACGCGACCCCAGCCGGGCGGCGGCGTAAACTCCGCGCCGTTTTGCCAGTTGGCTCCAAGCTGATCATAACGCTTACGCTTTTCCGAATCCGACAGAACCTCGTTGGCTTCATTTATCTCTTTGAATCTCTCTTCGGCGGCTTTATCGCCGGGGTTCAAATCCGGGTGATGCTTGCGGGCAAGCTTGCGAAAAGCCTGCCGAATCTGATCTTCCGTCGCATCTCGCTTGACCCCTAAAATTTCGTAATAATCTTTAAATTTTACAGCCATCTAGTTTGGCCCTGTCTCAACATACCTGCCTACATCGTTAATCTTAAACTACTTAATCCGAAATTTGCAGCAATAAGAGCATAAAATATGAGTCTCGCATTGTCAAGTTTCAATCGAAGAAAACCGGACTAGCGCGGTAAATTTTTCACACATTTGTCCATTATTCTTTGGTTTAGCAATTCAAGTTCCGTGCGATTGCTAACAGGAAATTGGGAAACAGCGGCTTTGAGTGGGCAGTCTAGTTATTTAACGAAATTTTAGTGAGCGGCTTCTTGCAAGAATGATAGACTCAAACGCGCTAATGCGGTATTCTTAGGCTATCAAGCGCTCAAAGCTTGGCTACTCGGACCTGGCAGCAGTTCAAGCTGTGAGCTTAAACATCCGTTTAAGGAGGTGAGAGTATTCCAAAAGACGATATGATCCCCGTCGACGGAACCGTGGTTGATTCCCTGCCCAACGCTACCTTCAAGGTACAGATAGCCGAAGGCCACGAAATACTCGCTCATTTATCGGGCAAGATGCGCAAGAACTTCATCAAAGTGTTGCCGGGCGACAAGGTGACTGTCGAGTTGTCGCCTTACGACCTGACGAAGGGGCGCATAACCTACAGGCATCGTAGTTAATCAAGTCGCAGTTTTTAGCCGGGTTGCAAAAAAATTGGCTAGCCAAAAAAATGGGCCAGCCCCTCAGAGCCAGCCCATCTGGTCAAATCTGATCTTTCGCTTAGCGCAAAACTATCTTTCGTATGCGGGAGTTTTCCTGATCCGCTACGTATAAAATTCCGCGTTGTTTGTCTATGGTAATCCCGCGCGGGTTGTTGAAAAATGCGTCGAGGCCCGGGCCGTCTTTGAACTTGGACGTTTTGCCCGCAAGCGTCGTCACATTTCCCAGCGGGTCAATGCGGCGAATATCACTTCCGAATATCTCGCTCACATAAAGCGTCCCGTCAGAATCGAGCGCCAGTCCTATGGGTTGGTTGAAAGTAGCTTCTCCGGCAGAGCCGTCATCGTTGCCGGGCAAACCGTTTCCTGCAAGCGTATCCACGCGATTGCTGAGCAGATCTATCTTCCGCACGCGATGATTATTCGTGTCGGCCACGAGCAAAAATCTGCCGTCGGCAGAAAGCGTAATGCCGGTCGGCGTGCTGAACCGCGCATTTCCGGCTACGCCGTCAGCGAATCCCGGAACGCCGTTGCCCGCGATAGTTTCTACAACGTTCTGTCTTATGCGACGAATCACGTGGTTGCCTGCGTCCGCCAGATAGATGGCTCCGTCAGGCGCGACGAGAATGTCATCAGGCAAGCGGAAATTGGAATCGAGCAAGCTGCTGCTGCGGAAGCCGCTAAGCCCGCGTCGAGTGCTGTTGAATTTTTCCTGCTTGTTCTCGTCCGTTATCCTGTCAAAGCCGCCAGCGAATGTTTCAACCGTCAGAGTGCCGCCCGTTCGAATGATGCGACGCACAACGTTGTTGCCGTTCTCTGTGACATATATCGTCCCGTTTGAGTCTACAGCGATCCCGTTCGGGAATGAGAAAGCCGGAGCGCCAGCTCCATCAGCAGTATCTTTGTAGCCTTCCTGACCGCCCGCAATCGTGCAGACCTCGCCAGTATCCGGGTTGACCGTGCGAATAGCGTGATTCTGCTGATCCGTGACGTAGAGCAATCCGTCAGGGGCCAACGTAATTCGGCGCGGCCTTCTAAATTCCGCGTCAACGCCAGCCACGCAGGTCTCTAGATTGAAGCCGTCGCGTTTGCCTCCGGCCAGCGTGCTTACCGTAACGTCAGGCACAACCCTGAAGGAGAAAGCTCGCCGTAACGTTGCCATCTTCATCTTTCACCTGAATGGTGTGTGTGCCGACCACGCTGAGCAGTTCTTTGGGCACGCGAACCGTCAAACGTCTTTTCGTATTCTCTGTGACCCTCGCTTCTTCCCCATCAATGAACGCCGTGGATTTGCCATCGAAATTTGCTCCGACGATGTTAATCGTCTCGCGGTCTTCGCCCTGTCTGATCAATAAAGGAGCTATGGTGAAAATGAAAGGCGCGTCCGTAGGAGTAACCGTGATGATTTGATCTTCTGATTGAATGCCGTCTTGATCAATACGAAGAGTCAATTGAGCGGGCGCGGCAAGCAGGCTGGCCGGTATCGTGGCTTCCAGACGCTTTTTCACCATCTCGGTCGGAAGCGGAATCCCGTTAACAACTATGACTGCGTCAGGTTTAAATGTGCCGAATACCTTCAGCAGCGTATCTTCTGCGCCGACTTCGAGCGTGTCAGGATCAAACGAACTTATCCTGGCAGGGCGCGGCACGATGAAAAAGATTTCGGTGTTCGAGAAATTATCATCCTTGTCACGCACGGTTATGGGTATGCGCGCAGGTTCGCCCACCATGCCCGCCGGTATTTGGATTTGCATAGTGCGGTCGTCTGTAACCCTGAAATCCACAGGCTTGCCCCAAACAAAAACTTTGTCAGTATCGCTGAGTCCCTGGCCTGTTACAAATGGAAGAAATACGACGCCGCTATCTTCCTGAACGGAATTCTGCGGAAGCCGGATAATCAAATCAGGGTCCGTTTGCCGGACTGAAAGCGTGAGCGTTTCGGTCGTCGTGCCATCGGGGCTCATCGCCTGCACACTGTGCTCACCGGCATTTGCGACTACCGAAGCATCAACTTCGGCCAGCAGCAATTTGCCATTCTTAGCGACGCGCGATGAAGCGAGGGGCACGCCATCGAGCAGGATTTTCGAGCCTTCTGCGAAATTCTTACCCTCTAATCTGATGGTAAATGTGGGAGCGCCCGAGCTGATTTTGTCAGGGCGGACGCGATTGAGTTTAGGCGCTGCTTGCTGCGCGTGAACGGTTGCCCGAGGCTGTAAATCGGGCAAAAAAACCAACGATAGAATAAAAACTGCTGCCAATGAATATCCGACTGCTTTCTTCATTACGTCTTTCTCCTTGCTGCTTTCACGCAACCCGACCTCGCGTTCGGCGTGATGGACAAATTATTGATTCATTTGAGATACAGGTTGCGCATCAAATCCCTTCACCCTATTTGTTCGATAACTGTTTCGCCATACAATAGAAACCGCGCAGAGCGAAACCTTGCAATGTAAAACCTGCGAAGACTACAAGACACCCTCGATATATTGCCCTTGAGAGGTTGATCAGCGACTGAAAATTATAACCAGCGCCGCTCGCATTCCACAAGATCAATTGTCCAACTGACATAAGCGTCCCTGTAGAGAGGCTCTTTGGAGCCCGGCGCTTCGGCGGTTAGAATCTCTATTAAAGGAGGGCTTCAAGTTGAAAATAAAGCGATTGGGCCGCACAGGCTTGAAGGTAACCGAAGTCTGTCTGGGCACGATGACCTTCGGCCACCAGTGCGACGAGCAAACTTCTTTCCGCGTGATGGACGAAGCGGCAGCAGGGGGCGTCAACTTCATAGACACAGCCGACGTGTACCCGGTTCCCGTCTCTTTGGAAGCGGTCGGCAGGACTGAAGAGATAGTAGGCCGATGGCTCAAAGGCCGCCGCGATGATTTCATTCTTGCGACCAAATGCAGAATGAAGATGGGGCCGAGGCCCAACGACGAAGGGCTTTCGCGCAAACACATCCTTTCGGCAATCGAAGCTAGTCTGCGGAGGCTTCAAACCGATTACGTCGATCTCTATCAAGTGCACGCGCCTGATCCTGATACGCCGATTGAGGAAACTCTCAGCGCTCTTGATTCGATAGTCCAAAGCGGCAAGGCGCGCTATATCGGTTGCTCTAATTTTCAGACGTGGCAACTGGGAAAAGCTTTGTGGGCGAGCGACAGGCTGGGGCTTGCGCGGTTCGATTCAGTCCAGCCGCGATACAATCTGCTTTATCGAGAAATCGAGCACGAATTATTTCCGCTTTGTCTGGATCAGGGAATCGGCGTGATCGTTTACAATCCGCTCGCGGGCGGGCTGCTCACAGGCAAACACAAGCGCAGCGCGCCGCCTGCGGACAACACGCGCTTTGCGGTCGCAGGCAAACTCTATATTGACCGCTACTGGAACGAAGCCTCTTTCGACGCGATTGAGCGGCTCAAATCACTGTTCGATGCGCGCGGCAAATCGCTCACTCACGTGAGCATCAGTTGGGCGTTAAAACACAAGGCTGTTACTTCGACCATCATTGGCGCGACCTCTGCCGAGCAGTTGCGCGACTCGCTTCAAGGAGTCGAGTTGGAACTTGACGAAGAAGAGATGGAGCAATTGAACAATGTGTGGTTCGACCTTCCGCGCAACCGTGATCCGAGAATCGCGCTCAGGTAAACAGTAGCCCGCGCGAAGCAAGGACGCAGGTCGTAGCCCTCCCTCACGGTCGGGCTACTGTAACTCATTGCTCATCACTTTCATTGCATGTTCATACGCGGCGCGGGTTGCGTCTTTGCCGATTGAAAGGTCTCTCGCGCTCACTCGCGGAACTTCTGGCTCAACCCTGATGATCTTGTTTTTGAGTTCGCCCAGTGCTTCCAGGCGGCGGCCTTCCATCTCCTTGCGCGATATGTTCAGCGCGCGTTCCATCAAGCCGATTGCAGACCACTGTCGATTTTTCAAATCCGTTTCTTCGTCGCGCATCGGCAGGTAATGAATTATCAAACGATCAGGGCGTTCTCGCTCGACCATCGTTTCAAGAGGTATCTTCGTCAAAAAACCCCCGTCCCAGTACTCGTCGCCATTAATCGTTTTCGACGACATCAAAAACGGATAGCTGCAAGAGGCCCGCACCTTGTCGGCTATCGTGCCCGAATAAAAAGTCTCTTCGACCCCTTTGGTCAAATTGAGCGCCGTCACGTAGAGCGCGCGTGGACATTCTTCAAACGTCTTCACGCGCAGCCGGTAATTAAGGCGCTCTTCAAACTGCTCGCCTTTGAGAAGCCCTGTCCACCCGCGCCCGCGCTTCATAAGCGAACCGATCAATCCGGCAATCCCTATGCTGTCCCACATGTCTTTGCGCTGCACGCTTGAAAGCAACTCGATTATTTCCGCAGCAGGGATTCCCGAAGCGTGCATTGCAGCGACTACAGACCCGGCGCTTGAGCCTGCGATGGCCGCATAATCAATGCCAAGCTCTTCGCAAGCAAGCATGAATCCTGCGTGAGCGAAGAATCCGAAATAACCGGCTGAGAGCACGATTGCAATTTTCTCGTTTCCGTGTGAAGGCATTAGTGAGTTCCTATCCCGAGAGGCCCGCGCGACTTTATGCTACACGCGTAACTGCGCGCTTCATCAATGACGGGTTTGAGACTGCTCCCCTGACCTTGCTAGAATGTCTCGCCGCTCAGGGAGGCAAAAAATTGTTCAAGGTTGCACTGGTAGGGACACACGGCATCGGCAAAACAACCATAGCTTATGAGCTTGGCGGCGCGATAAAGCGCAAAGCAAAGACGGTCGAGCTTCTCACGGAGATAGCGCGCGAATGCCCGTTCGCTCTCAACGACCGCGCGAGCCGCGAGGCGCATCTGTGGATCATAGCTCGGCAGGTGCAATTGGAGATCGAAAAATCTCTTCGGGCAGATGTTCTGGTTTGTGACCGCTCCGTGCTCGACAATTTCGCTTATTATGCCAGACTGTACGGAACGAGCGGACAGCAACCCGAAGCTCTTATTTCCTATTGTCGCATGTGGATGAACACTTACGATTTGCTCGTGCGGCTGCCCATCACAGAGCCTTTAACTGATGACGGTTTCCGCTCGACTGATGTGAAATTTCAGCGCGAGATAGATCAGTTGTGTGACAAGTTATTCGAGGGCCATTACAATGAAGCGACTCGTCCCGCTGTACATTCGCAAATTGATGACGGCCAGAGAAATAGCTGAACTGGTTCTTCCGAGTCGGTGACGTTGTTGCGCCAATAGTCGCTGCCTACATCGTTGATCTTTATGCGGTCAACTGCGAAGTGCATCGCGAGCATCTGGTCGCTTGAACAGGGATGTCAGAAAAACAGTACGGGCACGCCTTCAACGTCGGCGGCAATTCTTCCGGGCGGCGCTTCATTCGATTGAACGCTTTGACCACGATGAAGATCACAAAAGCGACTATGAGAAACTGAATCACCGTGTTGATGAACATGCCATAGTTGATCGTGGGCAGTCCTGCGGCTTTCGCTTCCGCCACCGAATTCGGGCTGCCGCTCAAGGCGAGGAACAGGTCAGAGAAATTCACCTTTCCAAGAATCATTCCGATGGGCGGCATCACTACGTCGTCAACCAGAGAGGTGATGATTTTGCCAAAAGCCGCGCCTATGATTAAGGCAACGGCCAGATCAATCACGTTTCCGCGCGCGATGAATTCTTTGAACTCTTTCCACATTTTCTGCTCTCCTTTTAACTTTTATTTTGCTCACCGACTTGCTTGTGTGGGGATGATCTTCCAGGGCGATTATTGATTCTTCAGACAGTCGCCATCTTAATCACGCCCGAAGTCAGCGGTCAAGCTGGCTGATTGATAAAACCGAATCTACGGATGGAGCGCGACTGGTCTTTCATGTTCAGGGTTGAACTCGCATGACTATTACGGAAGCTATTAAAAAAGCTGTTGACCGCCAGCACTTAAGCGCCGAAGAAGCCGAATCTGTGCTCGATCAAATCATGACGGGCCAGTGCACTGACGCGCAGATCGCTTCGCTTCTCACGGCATTAAGGATGAAGGGCGAAACGGTCGAAGAATTGACCGGGTTCGCGCGAGTGATGCGCCGCAAAGCCGCCGCTGTCCGACCACGTCGCATGTCGCGTCGGAAATCGGCGGCACCGAGCGCGAAGCTTTGATAGACACCTGCGGCACGGGCGGCGACGTAAGCGGCAGCTTCAACATCTCGACCGCCACAGCATTCGTAGTCGCGGGCTGCGGTGTTCGCGTGGCAAAGCACGGCAATCGTTCCGTGTCGAGCCAGTGCGGAAGCGCGGATGTGATCGAAGCTCTCGGCGTGAAGATAGAACTGGAGCCTGAGAGAATCGCCGCCTGCATTGATGAAGTCGGCATAGGTTTTCTGCACGCGCCTCTTCTTCACGAAGCGATGAAATACGTCGCCCCTGCGCGCCGTCAGATGGGCATTCGGACTATCTTCAACATGCTTGGGCCGCTCACCAACCCTGCGGGCGCGAACGCGCAGGTCATCGGCGTATACGCCGCGCACCTGACCGAAGTTTTAGCCGAAGTGCTGCGGGCGCTCGGAAGCACACGCGCACTCGTTGTTCACGGAAGCGACGGGCTTGACGAAATCACAATAAGCGCGGAAAGCAAAGTGACGGAATTGAAGGACGGAGAGTTGACAACCTACACGGTCAAGCCTGAAGACTTCGGTCTCAGACGCGCAACGCTTGAAGAGGTGCGAGGCGGTGATGCGCGTCAAAACAGTCAAATAATACTCGAAGTGCTCGAAGGCTCCGAAGGCCCACGCCGCGATATTGTGCTATTGAATGCGGCGGCGGCCTTAGTCGCGAGCAGCCGCGCCAGTGATTTTCTAGAGGGAGTGCGACTGGCGGCTGATTCGATTGATACGGGCAGAGCAAGAGCAAAGCTTGAGCGCTTGATCGAATTCACGAACGCATAAAACGATCTTCTTACAGCGAAAACTCACCGCCATCTCAATCACCAATCGGAAAAAATTTTCTTGACAAGCGATACGACCTGACATATAGTTCGCCACTCGAATTATATATCACATATAAGGCTTTTACCCCTGAAAACAGGCGTGCGCTATAAGTATTGAGCGGGCTTGTTAGCGCATGCCTGTCGAAAGGGCGGCCTGAGAATTCGCTGATTGATCTTGCGAAGAGATTCCGCACTGTGGTTGAGTTTCGCCATAGCGGAGGCTTCATATGCGAAAGATTGATCTGAACAATTTTCAAGTGGCGACGAGCGAGACGGCCCGCGACATAAATCGCCGCATCATGCTCAACCTGATACGCAGGCATCAGCCCATTTCGCGTGCTGACCTGGCTCGTCACTCAGGGCTTCAGCGCAGCACTGTTTCAGTAATCACCGAGCAATTGATCGAAGAGAGATGGGTGACCGAAGGCGCAAGCGGTCACGCCCCACGCGGACGCAGACCCAGGTTCCTGCACCTCAACAAAGAGCGAGTAGGCATCATCGGAATCAATGTTCGCCCCGCTATAACAACGATTGCGCTTGCCGATCTTGACGCGCAATTTATGGCTCAACAGTCATTGCCGACATCTCAAGATCCTGAGCAGTTCATCACAGAATTAAGCTCGCGACTTCATAACTTGATCGAAACGCATCCGGGAATCTATTACGAAGGCATAGGTGTGAGTTTGCCAGGTCGAGTTGATCTGGCTACACAAAAACTGGTGTTTGCGCCGAATCTGGGATGGGGCGATGTAGACTTAAAGACCCCGCTTGAAAAGGCCACAGGCCTGCCCGTTGAGCTGGAAAACGCTGCAAATGCTTGCGCGCTGGCTGAGATATGGTTCGGTCGGCATACGGAAGGAGTGCGCGATTTGATTGCCGTTACGGTCTCGGAAGGAATCGGGGCAGGGGTGATGGTCAACGGCCAACTTGTGCGCGGCTCGACCGGCGCAGCCGGTGAGTTCGGGCACATAACGCTTGTCGAAGACGGGCTTGAGTGTCAGTGTGGCAATCGCGGTTGCTGGGAAGTTTATGCCTCGAATTCTGCTGCGGTGCGTTATTACTCTCAATCTATATCGCCCGGTCGCGGCGGGAAATCTGCAAACAGATCGCAGGAAATTGTCCCGACTTTCGATGACATCCTACGCCTTGCCGATCAAGGCGACACGAAGGCCATTGAAGCTCTCGACCAGATGGCACATTACCTTGGCGCAGGCATCGCCTTGCTCGTTACAGGACTAGCGCCTGATGTAATTATAATCGTCGGAGAGGTGACGCGCTTCTGGAATCGAATCGGACCCGCTATAGAAAAGATTGTCAAGAGTCGCACTTTCACGCACGCGAGCACGCGCATCGTTTTGACAGACCCGTCTGCTCAGCCCAGGCTCCGTGGCACGATTGCGCTGGTACTACAAAAACACTTCGGCGCGCCATCGGTCGCGTAAAGGGCGACTTTTATTTTTCACATATTTGTTGTGGACTCGAATTAATGTTGATGTCTTTTCAAATGAGTTCGAGAAGTCAACGATCAAAGTCATTCCGGCATTTTAGAGCTGATTGCAGAAGCATGTGAGTATGTATGGGCGGCCACAGATGTCGCTGCTACATGAAGTTCAATTATTCAGTCTGCCATTCCAAATCTTGCGGCAGCCAAATTCCCAGTGGGTGTAGATGAAGCCGTTGCGGCACTGTGCGTGTGCGTAGTGTCGAGGCGATTGAATTTCAAGAATTAAGGAGGCAACACAAATGTTGGAATTTACTAAAGCAGTTTCTCGCACAAAGTGGTGCCACGCCGAGCGATGGAGAGTTGAAGGCAAGCAAGCTCGGCGCGGTGTCAGAGTCCCTGAGAATGGCTCAACCTCCAGATTCGAGAGCGAGTCAAATTCACGCAGCGCAGTTTTAGCACGGCTTCTCATCCTGTTGCTTTTGGCGCTGGCCGTGCCGCGCGCAGGCTACGCGCAGGTGCTTTATGGCTCGCTTACGGGAAACGTCACAGACCCGGCAGGCGCGATTGTTTCAGGGGCCAGAGTCGAAGTCCTTAATATCAATACGGGTGTCGCGAAGGTTGTCAGTACAGATGAAAGGGGCTTGTACCTGTTCAGCGACCTGCAACCGGGTGTCTATAAAATGACCATCGAAGCCACATCCTTCAAATCTCAGGTGCAGGAAGGCGTCAGGGTTGATGCGAATACTGTTCGCCGCATAGATGCACAGTTGCAGACATCGGGCGTTAGCGAAAGCATCGTGGTCACCGCATCAAACGCTACGCTTCAGACCGACCGGGCCGACATTAATATCACCCAGCCGACCAGACAGGTCAACGATCTGCCGATTGCGGGCAGCGTCGGTCGCAATTACCAGAGTCTGATGGGACTCGTTCCGGGGGCGGTGCTGCAAGGCGAGCAAAACTCGGCGGCGGGAAGCCCGCAAAGATCCATTTCATTCAACGTGAACGGCGTATCGCGGCTACAGAACAACACCAGAATTGATGGCTCAAGTGTCATCTATCCCTGGCTGCCGACTAACACGGCCTATGTGCCGCCAGCAGAAGCCATTCAAACGGTGAATATTGTTACCAATTCCTTCGACGCGGAACAGGGATTGGCGGGCGGCGCTGCGATCAACGTGATAATCAAATCGGGAACGAACGAATTTCACGGCGCTGGTTGGGTGTATGACACCAACAGCGCGCTCCGTGCGAGGAACTTCTTCCAGACCACGCCGCAAAATCCGAAAGACATTCTCGTACAGTTTGGCTATGCGGTCGGCGGCCCGATAATCAAGAACAAGCTGTTCTTCTTTACCGATCTGGAACGCACCACGAGGCGGAACACTTCCCGAACCAACACGATCAGCATTGTACCGGAGAGCCTTCGGCCCAACGCTCAAGGCGCAGTTGATTTCGGCGGAACAGGCGTGACGATATATGATCCTGATTCTAACGCTGATCCCAGATTGCGCACGCCGTTTCCGGGCAACGTGATTCCGGCCAACCGCATTGATCTGGCGGCCCGTGAACTCATAGACCGGTTGCCTCTGCCGACAGGGCCTGGCTTCGTCAACAACTTCGTCGCCAACGGCGTGGCCCTGTTCAATCGCACCAACATAGATACCAAGATCAATTACAATGCGAGCGACAGGTTCACACTCTTTGCGCGCTACAGCATTTCGCCCACCAACATTATCGAGCCGCCGATACTCGGAGAAGCTGGCGGCGACGCCCTCAACGGCGGTCAGAACGGAACGGCTCCGGGTCGCGTCCAGATTGCCGGAGCGGGTGTCACCTATACATTCAGCCCGACAGTTATTTTGGACGCGAATGTCGGATACACACGCCAGCGACTAGGCGCTGAAAACTTTGACATTGAATCCAACTTTGGATTGGACGTTTTGAAAATCCCGGGAACTAACGGAGGAGATCGACTGCAAGGGGGCATCCCTTCGTTTCAGTTCACAGGCACATGGGCTAACCTTGGAAACCCCAATACGGGCAATCCGTTTCTGTTTCGTGATAATCAATACGTTGCGACGGCCAATCTTTCATGGCTGAAAGGCGCGCACGGCTTGCGTTTCGGCGTAGACTTTCAGAACCAGCATATCAATCACTTTCAGCCGCAGGGCGGAACGTTTCAGACCGTGCGCGGCACATTCCAATTCAACGGCAACTCGACCCGGTTACAGAATGGGCCTGCTCCGGCAGACATCAGGTATAACGCATGGGCTGACTTCCTGCTCGGCTTGCCAGCCGCCGCAGGCAAAGTAGACCAGCTCCGAAATCCAAATTCGCTTCGCCTGAAATCGTATGCGTTCTATGCTCGCGACCACTGGCAGGCAACGCGCAATCTGACGCTGACCTATGGCTTGCGGTGGGAGCGCTATCCGTTCCCGGATAAAGACAACACAGGAATCAACCGCTTCGACCCTGCAACGGGGAATGTCATTACAGGCGGGCTCGAAGGTGTGCCGAGAGACACAGGGGCCGCGTCAGGCGTAGGGCAATTCTTGCCGCGCATTGGCATCGCTTATCGCCTGGACGAGAAGACTGTGCTGCGCGGTGGGTACGGTCAATCAGCCGACCCCAGACCGTTCATAGATTTTCGAAACGCTTATCCGATTGTCAATGCATGGGCAATGCCTCAGCGCACTTTCAATGGCGCGACAAACGCATTCCTGCCTGTGACAACGTTTCGACAGGGATTGATTAACAGCAGCGTTCCGCCTGACTTGACGAAAGGCGTTCTCAAATTGCCGTCGAACACGGGCACGACGACTTATCCAGATACGCCTATGCGCAAAGAGATACATTCTTTCAACGTGATTGTAGAACGCGAATTGAGCAATCGGTTCACGGCGCAGGTGGGCTATGTCGGCACGCGCGCGGTCGGGCAGATGGGATTCATCAACATCAACGCGGGCGCTCCGGGCACTGGCAACGCGGGGCGGGCGCTTTTCCCGCTGTTCGGACTGACAGCCGACATCAACGAGATCATACCGTACAAGACCACGACCTACGATGCGCTACAGTCAGAACTCAAAGGGCGCTTCGGCAGTTCGCTGCTCGGCGTTGTGTATACCTTCTCGAAGGCGATCAATTACGCTGATAATGATGCCAATCCGAGAATACAATATATGCCGGAGGCGGAACGCAACAGAGGGCTTGCGAGTTATGACCGGACGCACAATTTCCAAAGCTATGGGGTCTATGACCTGCCGTTCGGACATGGTCGGCGATGGCTCAATGATGGCTTCGCCAGTTATCTGTTAGGAGGTTTTCAGTTGAACGGCATCATGAGCATAATGAGCGGCACGCCGTTTTATGTCGTTCAAGGCAATGGTGGAAATCTCAACGCAGGCGGGAGCCAACAGGTTCCCGATCAGGTCAAATCTGATGTGAAGAAACTGGGCGGCATAGGCACAGGCAATCCGTATTTCGATACGACAGCATATGCTGCGGTAAATATCCCCGCCGGTCAGCCGCAGCGATTCGGAAACGCGGGCAGAAACAACCTGCGCGGGCCGGGCTTCTTCAACGTAGACCTCAGCCTGTTCCGCACTATTTCGCTGACAGAGCGGTTCAGGCTACAGTTCCGCGCTGAGGCGCTGAATGCGCTGAACCACCCCAATTTCAGCAACCCCGGAGCCGACATATCCAATGCGGGCGCGTTCGGGTTTATCACATCAACAACGGGCATAGGCGAGCGCAACATCCGTTTAGGCGCTCGCCTATCTTTCTAAAAAAAACAGTACCGCGAGCGGTAGCATGCGGGCTGGGTTGGCCGCTGACCTGCTCGCGGTACTGTTGATTCAAGGTGCCGCCCGTTTTGTGATAACATCGACCTTCCAAAATGAACAAGAGGGAGAGCATGAATCCGGGTCGTGATCGAAGTCATAGAGGCTTTATAACGTGCCTCGCTATCGTCATTCTGTTTTCTATCGTAGCGACTGCAAAAGCCGATGACGGCTATCGCCTGTGGTTGCGCTATGACCCGCTTCCTAGTCAGATGATCAGCGTCTATCGCTCTCACGTCACATCCATAGTAGTGCCCGGCAAATCTGCAACCTTTGACGCTATTCGCACAGAACTCGCGGGCGGCTGCGCGGGATTGCTTGGCCGTTCGGTTCCCGCTGCAAAAGATACTCGCCGCGATGGCGCATTGATCGTGGGAACAACGAAGAGTTTGCCTCTGATAGCAGAACTGAAATGGGAACGACAACTTGAAGACCTCGGGCCGGAAGGGTTCCTCATTCGCTCTATTAAGCTCGGACGCCGTTCTGTAATATTAATCGCTTCGCAAAGCGAGGTAGGCGCGCTCTACGGCGCTTTTCACTTTCTGCGTTTGATCGAGACGCTTCAGCCCATCGCCAACCTGAATGTGAGTCAAAAACCGAGATTGCAATTGCGCATGCTGAATCATTGGGACAATCTCGATGGCAGCATCGAGCGCGGCTATGCGGGACGATCTCTGTGGGACTGGAAAGCTTTGCCTGACACAACGGATTCACGACTGCGCGATTATGCTCGCGCCAACGCATCTATAGGAATCAACGGGGCGTCGCTCAATAACGTCAACGCAAATTCCCAGAGCTTGAGCGCCGAATACTTGCGCAAGGCAGCAGCCATCGCCGAAGTCTTTCGTCCCTATGGCGTGCGCGTTTATCTCGCAGCTCGTTTTTCTGCGCCCATCGAATTGGGCGGATTGAAGACAGCCGATCCGCTTGATGCGGAAGTGGCGGCGTGGTGGAAAAAAAAGGCGGACGAGATATACAAACTCATCCCCGATTTCGGCGGGTTCATTGTGAAGGCCAACAGCGAGGGCCAGCCGGGACCGCGCACATACAATCGCAGTCATGTCGAAGGCGCTAACATGCTGGCCGCCGCTGTGGCTCCTCATAATGGAATAGTGATCTGGCGCGCTTTCGTTTATGATGCGAAGCCCGGCTATGATCGAGCCGGTGCGGCTTATGAAAACCTTCAGCCTTTTGACGGCCAGTTCGCGCCGAATGTTTTGCTGCAAGTCAAAAACGGGCCGATTGATTTTCAGCCGCGCGAGCCTTTCCATCCGCTGTTCGGAGCGATGCCAAAAACACAACTGATGCCCGAACTTCAAATCACTCAGGAATACCTCGGCTTCTCAAATCACCTCGTCTTTCTGGCTCCGATGTGGCGCGAATTTCTCGACTCCGACACTCACGCTAAAGGGCCGGGTTCGACCGTGACCAAACTTACGGACGGCAGTCTCTATCATCAGCGACTGACAGGCATGGCCGCAGTAGCCAACACTGGCTCGGATCGCAATTGGACGGGGCATCATTTTGCTCAGGCCAACTGGTACGCTTTCGGTCGGCTGAGTTGGAATCCTGATATCAACGTCGCGGCAAATCGCCGACGAGTGGATAAAGATGACGCTCACGCGTGATGCGCAGGCTGTAGAAATTATTGCTCGCATCATGCTTGAATCGCACGAGGCATTGGTTGACTACATGACGCCGCTCGGACTTCATCACATTATGTGGGGCGGACATCACTATGGCCCGGCTCCGTGGTGGGACACGGAGAAGCGCGATGACTGGAATCCGGTTTACTACCATCGCGCAGACGAGCGAGGACTTGGATTCGACCGCACGAAGACGGGCAGCGATTCATTGAGCCAGTACCATCCGCCTGTTCGCGACCAATTCGCCGATTTGAAAACTTGCCCGGAAAATTTTTTGCTCTGGTTTCATCACGTGCCCTGGGATTATCGCATGAGTTCGGGCCGGACGATGTGGGATGAACTGGCGCTCCACTATCAGCGCGGAGTAGATTGGGTGCGAACCGCACGCAAAGATTGGAACGCGCTGGCCCGAGTGATTGATTCCGAGCGTCACTCTGAGATAGCAAAGAAGCTGGCTATTCAGGAGCGCGACGCGGTCTGGTGGCGCGATGCCGTGTTGCTCTATTTTCAGACCTTCTCAAAGCGCCCGCTGCCCGCAGGCGTAGAGAAGCCGCAGAAGACTCTTGAAGAGTACAAGGCCCAGAGTCTTGTCTGGTGAAACATTGAAGCTGATATGAAGATGAAGCGTGTGCAAAATTGGCCGCGTAGCGGCTTAATGAATTTAGCCCGGTCTTTCAAGGCCGGGATATATCAGGGAAAAACAACCCTCGTCGCGTCAGCGACGATTGAATTGAGATACACGACTCAGCCGTCGCTGACGCGACGAGGGTTGTAATGATGTCTGCTTACCGTGCCTTAAAAGACACGGCTAAACTCAGTAGGCCGCTACGCGGCAAGGGTTCTGCTCTTTCTGATTTGTGCACACTCTTGATATGAAGATTACCGACATTAAAGCTACAACGGTCACTGTTCCACTGGAAGCGCCGCTCAGGCATGCGAACGGCTGTCACTGGGGACGGTTCGTGCGCACGATAGTTGAAGTCGAAACGGATGAAGGCTTGATCGGTCTTGGCGAGATGGGCGGCGGCGGCGAATCGGCTGAAGCCGTGTTTCGCGCGATGAAATCATACCTGGTAGGCCACGACCCTGCGCGACTTGAAGAGATGAGATTTCGCATCAGTAACCCGACGGCCTCGCTCTACAACAATCGCTCTCAGATACTGGCCGCGCTCGAATTCGCCTGCCTCGACATACTCGGACAGAAATGGGGAGTGCCTGTCTCTGAGATTCTCGGCGGTCGTTTGCAGGAGCGCGTGCCGTTCGCGTCATATCTCTTCTTTCGTTACCCGAACCCCAAAGACGGCACGGGCGAAGTCAGAACCATTGAGCAGATGGTCGCGCACGCGCGCGAACTGAAACAACGTTATGGCTTCACATCGCACAAGCTGAAAGGCGGCGTCTTCGCGCCGGAGTATGAACTGGAATGTTATCGCGCGATAGCCTCTGCGCTCGAAGGCGACCGCTTTCGCTTCGACCCGAACTGCGTATGGTCAACAGAGACGGCTATATGGTTCGGCCAGCAGATTGAAGACATCCGCAACGATTATCTGGAAGACCCTGTGTTTGGATTAGCAGGGATGCGTCGCGTGCGCGAGTATGTGCGGATGCCGCTTGCGACCAACACGGTCGTCGTCAACTTCGAGCAGCTTGCGGCTAATGTGCTCAACACTGCGGTGGATGTGATTCTGCTCGACACGACCTTTTGGGGCGGCATCCGTCAGTGCGTCAAAGCGGCAGGCGTGTGCGATACGTTCCAACTCGGAGTTGCCGTTCACTCATCGGGTGAACTCGGCATTCAACTCGCCACGATGCTGCATCTCGGAGCAGTCATTCCGAATCTTTCATTTGCCGCCGACGCGCACTATCATCAGGTCACTGACGACATCATCAAAGGGCGGGAAATTCAAATACGAAGGAGGCTCCATCGCAGTGCCAACCGGGCCGGGTCTGGGCGTGAGTCTCGATTATGATAAACTCGGCGAGTACAGTGAGCTTTATAAACGTCTGGGCTCGTACCCTTACGACCAGGACCCGTTAAGGCCGGGCTGGACGCCAACCATACCGAACAATCGGTGGGCTGACCCAGACGAAGCGCGGCATCCGACTAACATCATTCTTTGATTTGCCGCAACTGGAAGAGAAGAAATGACACTTACAAGTATGGAAGATCAAGTCACTCAAACCAACCGCTTGAAGGAAAGAACCGAACTCCGCCGTCAGATTGAAGAAGTCGCGACTGCTACTCCGGTCGTTGATATGCACACACACCTGTTCGCACCCGAATTCGGTGAGATGAACCTGTTTGGCATTGACGAGTTGCTCACCTATCACTATCTCGTTGCCGAAACATTCCGCTCGACCAGAATCGCGGCTGAACGCTTCTGGCAGATGAGCAAAGCGGAACAGGCTGATCTCGTCTGGAAAACGCTGTTCGTAGAGAACACGCCACTATCTGAAGCAACGCGCGGCGTCGTCACTGTCCTGAGCGCGTTTGGCCTTGATGTGAACGCAGCCGATTTGACAGAGGCGCGGGATTTCTTTCACTCGCAAAGCGTCGCGGATCACATTGACCGCGTGTTCGACCTGTCTAAGGTGAGCGATGTTGTGATGACCAACGATCCGTTCGACAGGCAGGAAGCAAACGTATTGGAAAGCGGCGCGAGGATAGATGGGCGCTTTCACGCGGCTCTGCGCATGGATCGTTTGCTGAACGATTGGCAGAACACTGCAACGAAACTCGCGAGAATGGGTTATCGCGTCGATGCAGAGTTGAACGGTGAGACTGTGAACGAAGTGCGCCGCTTCCTCGACGAATGGATCGTTCGCATGAGTCCTCTATACATGGCGGTATCGCTTTCAGACAGCTTCAAGTTCCCGGATACGGACGGGCGAGACCGCATCATCCGTGAAGTAGTGCTGCCGACAGCGCGCGATCACAACCTCGCTTTCGCCATGATGATCGGGGTTCGTCGCCGAGTGAATCCTGCGCTGCGAGCGGCGGGCGATGGGCTGGGCAGGGCCGATGTCAGCGCAATTGAGCGAATGTGCGCCGAAGCGCCGGACGTGCGATTCATGGCGACTTTTTTATCACGTGAAAACCAGCACGAGTTGTGTGTCGCCGCGCGCAAATTCAGCAATCTCATGCCGTTTGGTTGCTGGTGGTTTCTCAACAACCCTTCGATGGTCTCTGAGATAACACGCGAGCGGCTTGAATTACTGGGGACGAGTTTCATCCCGCAGCACTCGGATGCGCGCGTGCTCGAACAGTTGATCTACAAATGGCAGCATTCTCGCCAAGTCATTGCCGAATCACTCTATCAATCTTATGAGCAACTGCTCAGGAGCGGGCGCGCTGTGACGCGACAGGAAATCGAACGCGACGTGTCGCGCATGTTTTCGGGCAACTTCTGCGACTGGGTTGGTCTGTCGGCAATACAGGATGAAACTCACGCGAAATTGAAAAGCAATGAATGGCTGACAACATCACCGATCTGACAGGGCAGGTGGCCGTTGTCATCGGAGGCACATCAGGGCTGGCGCGTTCGGGAGCAAAGGTTGTTCCGGCTGGGCGGCGCGAACAACACAGGCCCGTTGACGGCGGATTCCTCGCTTCCAGCGTGAACTTGTAACAACGTATCTAATCAGCCGCGTAGCGGCAGCGTGAGTTTAGCCGTGTACTTCAGTGCACGGAGAAAAATGTTCACCAATAATTTCGTCGCGTCAGCGACGGCTGAAATTCAATCGTCGCTGACGCGACGAAATTATTGGCTTCCGTTATTACCGTGCGCTAGAGCACACGGCTAAAGTCATTCAGCCGCTAACGCGGCAGTATAGGTTCGGTGATCACAATACGACTAAAGATATGGGGCGCATGAAAAAAAATCTGCGAGCAGTAAAAGCACAAGCAAAAAGACAAGTACATCACTTTACAAAAATCCCAAGCTGTCTGCGGCGCGACGTGTGAAAGATTTGTTGTCACAAATGACGCTCGAAGAAAAAGCCGCGCAGATGATGTGCGTCTGGCAGAAGAAAGCAGAAACGCTCGTGGATGCCGATGGCAACTTTGACCTTCGTAAAGCCAAAGCCGCTTTCAAACATGGGCGTGGACTCGGCCAGGTCGGACGCCCAAGCGACGCAGGAAAAGGCAAGAACGCTCGACAGATGGCTGAACTCACCAACGCGATTCAAAAGTTCTTCATCGAGAACAGCCGACTCGGAATTCCTGTGATCTTTCACGAAGAATGTTTGCACGGCCACGCGGCGATTGACGCTACAAGTTTTCCGCAGCCCATCGCGCTCGGAGCGACGTTCGATACCGATCTGGTCGAATCGCTTTTCACGATGACCGCCGAAGAAGCGCGATTGCGCGGAACGCATCAGGCGCTGACGCCTGTGGTGGATGTGGCGCGCGACCCGCGCTGGGGCCGCGTCG
Source organism: Blastocatellia bacterium (assembly GCA_963726785.1). Lineage (GTDB taxonomy): Bacteria > Acidobacteriota > Blastocatellia > UBA7656 > UBA7656 > DATEKX01. The sequence goes on along the minus strand of CAVSDJ010000009.1, from coordinate 173,808 downwards.
AGGAGACCTACGGCGAAGACCCTTATCTGGTTTCGCGTTTGGGCATCGCGGCTGTGCGCGGATTTCAAGGCGACGCTTCGTTCAGTGATAAAAAGCGCGTCATCGCAACGCTGAAACATTTTGCGGCGCACGGTCAGCCTGAATCGGGCATGAACTGCGCGCCGGTCAATATCTCTGAGCGTGTGCTTCGCGAAACCTTCCTTTTTACTTTCAAAGAAGCGCTAGACAAAGGCGGAGCCATCAGCGTCATGGCTTCTTACAATGAGATTGATGGTGTGCCGTCTCACGCAAGCGAGTGGTTGCTCAGAGATGTGCTGCGCAAGGAGTGGGGTTTTTCCGGGTTCGTGGTGTCGGACTATTACGCGATTTGGGAATTGGGTTATCGACCGGACACGCACGGTCACTTTGTAGCGAAGGATAAAAAGGAATCGTGCGCTCTGGCCGTCCGTGCTGGCGTCAATATCGAGTTGCCGGAACCTGATTGCTATTTGCATCTGGTCGAACTCGTGCGCCTTGGTGTGTTGAAAGAATCGGAGCTTGATGATTTAGTCGCGCCGATGCTCTTCTGGAAATTTCAGATGGGGCTTTTCGATGACCCCTATGTTGACCCCGAAGAAGCCGAACGCATTGTTGGCTCTGATGCGAATCGCGAGCTTGCTTTGCAAGCGGCGCAAAAATCCATCACGCTGTTGAAAAATGAGAACGATCTGTTGCCGCTCAATCCGGATAAACTTCACTCCATCGCGGTCATCGGCCCGAATGCGAATCGCAGCTTGTTGGGCGGTTACAGCGGCGTGCCTAAACACAATGTCACGGTGCTCGAAGGCATAAAGGCGAAAGTCGGCAGGCGAGTTAAAGTGCTCTACAGCGAAGGCTGCAAAATCACGCTCGGCGGTTCATGGAATCAGGATGAAGTCATACCGAGCAACCCCGATGAAGATCGTAAGTTAATCGCGCAAGCCGTCAAGGTCGCGCGCCGCGCGGATGTGATAGTGCTGGCCATCGGCGGAAACGAACAGACTTCGCGCGAAGCGTGGGCGTTAAATCATCTGGGCGACCGGACGAGCCTCGACCTGATCGGGAGACAGGAAGAATTAGTCAAAGCGATGGTCGCGACCGGAAAGCCTGTCATTGTTTTTCTGTTCAATGGGCGACCGCTCTCGATCAATTACGTCAGCCAGCAAGTGCCAGCGATTTTTGAATGCTGGTATCTCGGCCAGGAAACAGGCCGCGCAGTAGCCGATTGTTTATTCGGCGATGTAAATCCGAGCGGAAAGCTGCCGATCACGATTCCCCGCTCTGCCGGTCATCTGCCTGCATTTTACAATCACAAACCGTCGGCGCGGCGCGGCTATTTGTTCGATGACGTGTCGCCGCTTTATACGTTCGGCTATGGCTTGAGTTACACAGCATTCGCCATCGAAAACGTCAGGCTCGCTAAGAAGAAAATTAATCGCGACGGTTCGACTCGCGTTCTGGCGGACGTAACGAACACTGGCGCGCGCGTCGGGGCGGAAGTCGTGCAGATGTACATTCGCGATCTGGTCAGTTCCGTAACGCGGCCAATCAAGGAGTTAAAAGGCTTTCAGAAAGTCGAACTGCAACCGGGCGAAACAAAGACAGTTGCGTTTGACATCACACCGGAATCGCTCGCGTTTTATGACGTGAACATGAAACGCGTGGTTGAGCCTGGCGAGTTTGAAATCATGATTGGCAATTCGTCGCGCGACTCGGATTTGCAAAAAGTGATTCTCACTGTCCTGTAGGGGCGACCCTCTGTGATCGCCCCAGATTATAGGCGGGCAGAGTCTGGGGCGGGCAGTGACGCCCGCCCCTACAGCCCTGTACATAGACCAAAATACGAGGCACAAGGATGTCTGTTAAACCTCAAAAACTTTCTTTCATCGAAAAAGCCGGATACAGCTTAGGGGACGCCGCCGCGAATTTCGTCTTCCATACGATGATCATTTTCCAACTGAGTTTCTACACCGACACGTTAGGGATTGCGGCGGCGGCAGCAGGGACCTTGCTGCTTGTCGGACGGCTCTGGGACGGTTTCTTTGATCCGATGATGGGCATAATGGCAGACCGCACAAACACGCGATGGGGCAAGTTTCGCCCCTGGGTGTTGTGGACAGCAATACCGTGGGGCGTGGTAATGGTGCTGGCCTACACGAGCCCTGATCTATCAACGACGGGCAAACTCGTTTATGCCTGCGTGACCAACATTCTGTTGATGACAATTTATTCGGCCAACAACACGCCGTATTCGGCGTTGACCGGCGTGATGACCAGCGATGTTAACGAGCGCACTTCCCTGTCGTCGTATCGCTTTGTGGCGGCGATGATCGCGCAATTGATTGTCGGCGGTTTCACATTGCCGCTGGTTGCCAAGTTCGGGCAAGGCAACACGGCTAAAGGCTGGCAGATGACGATGGCGTTGTGGGCGACTGTTTGCGTCGTCCTTTTCGTCATCACATTTCTCACCACTCGCGAGCGCATCCAGCCCGACCCGCATCAGAAATCATCCGCAAAACAAGACTTCGGTGCTCTGCTCAAAAACCAGCCCTGGATTGCGATGTTCATTCTGACGCTTGCTCACTTCATCGTGCTGGCTATGAGAGGCGGCACGATGTTTTATTACTTCGACTACTATTTGGACCATGATCGCCTGTACGATCTGCTTCAGAGTTTTGGACTGACCTCTGTCAGCGGCAGCGGACTTGGGCATTACCTGCTGAACACATTCGGTCTGATTGTTGATTCGGATAGGAAGAACGTAGTCTCGGTCGGCTTCAGCCTGTTCAATATGTACAGCCAGTTCATCACGGTCATTGGCGTGCTGTTTTCGACTCTGCTGGCCATTAAATTCGGCAAGAAAGCTGTTGCCATTGTCGGCTTTTCATTGACCACGATTTTTATGGGGCTGTTCTTTCTGCTGCCGCCGGACGGCGTTGGAAAGATGTTTATTTTGGAGGCCTTTCGCGCGTTGACCTATGCCCCGACGATTCCGCTCCTGTGGGCCATGTTTGCCGACGTGGTGGATTATGGGGAATGGACAACCGGGCGGCGCACGACCGGAGTAATTTATGCCACTATCATTTTCGGCCTCAAAGTCGGCCTTAGTCTGGGCGGCGCGATAGCCGGATGGTTGCTGGCTGGCTATGGCTATACGGCAAATCAGGCGCAATCGCCCGAAGCGTTGCAGGGCATTCGCATGACGATCAGCATCTATCCAACCATCTTTTTCCTGATAGTCATCATTTGCCTGGTCGCTTACAAGATCAACAAGACGTTGAATATTCAGATACAGGACGAGTTGATCGAGCGCCGGAAGAAATTCGATTCCGAAAGCTCGTTGGCTACGGCTCCTTAGAAGGGGGATCTAATAATATGTCTTTGATGACGAGGATGTTTATCGGTCTACTGCTGATGGCCGGTTTGACGGGGAACGCCTACGCGCAAGATAAGCTCAAAGACGCTTTCAAAGATTCTTTCATGATTGGCGCGGCGCTCAATCGCGCGCAGTTTTACGAAGAGGACAAGCGCGGCGCGGCGCTCGTCAAATCGCACTTCAACACGATCACGTCGGAGAACATTCTGAAATGGGAGTCCGTCCATCCCCGCCTTGAAACCTACGATTTTGAAGCGCCGGATCGCTTTGTCGCGTTCGGTGAGAAAAATCGCATGTTCATCGTCGGTCACACGCTCGTGTGGCACAACCAGACGCCGGACTGGGTTTTCCGCGACGGCAAAGGCGGGTTGGCAGACCGCGACACGTTACTTGCGCGAATGCGCGATCACATACGCGCTGTCGTGGGACGATACAAAGGCAGAATAAAAGGATGGGATGTGGTCAACGAAGCTTTGAACGAAGACGGCACGATGCGCCAGTCGCTTTGGATGAAAATCATCGGCGATGATTACATCGCCAAAGCGTTTCAGTTCGCGCACGAAGCCGACCCAAAGGCAGAGTTGTATTACAACGATTATTCGCTTGAGAACGAAGCCAAGCGCAACGGCGCTGTCGAGTTGATCAAAAGACTCAAAGCTCAAGGCATACAGATCACAGGCGTAGGGTTGCAAGGGCACAACAAAATGGATTGGCCTTCGGTCGAACAGCAGGACGCAACAATCACAGCTTTCGGGCAGCTCGGTGTCAAAGTGATGATTACGGAACTTGACATAGATGTGCTGCCTGCCGCCTCGCAACACAGGGGCGCGGACATCGCTCTCAACGTCGAGTTGCAAAACAAATTGAACCCCTACACGGACGGGTTGCCGGACTCTGTGCAACAGGCATTGGCGAAGCGTTACGCAGATTTGTTCAATGTATACCTGAAACATCGCGATGTTATCACGCGAGTTACTTTCTGGGGCGTTGCCGACGGCGATTCGTGGTTGAACGGCTGGCCTGTCAAAGGAAGAACCAGTTATCCATTGTTGTTCGACCGCGAAGGCCATCCCAAGCCAGCATTCGATGCCGTGATCCGAGCCGCGCGAGCCAAATAAAATTGAAGCGGGCGCAAAATTCGCCGCGTAGCGGCGCTGTGAATTTAGCCGTGTCTTTTAAGGCACGGTAAACAGACAATCATAACAGGCTGCGTCGCGTCAGCGACGGCTGAATCGAGTGGCTCAATTCAATCGTCGCTGACGCGACGCAGTCAGGTCTTGCCTGATGATATTCCCGGCCTTGAAAGACCGGGCTAAATTCACAACGCCGCTACGCGGCACAGGAAAGGTAGAGATGCATCAGTCATAGAAAGGAACATATGAAGAACTACAGATGGGCTACTGTGTGCGCGCTGCTGTTTCTCGTCTGCTTATTGTCTGACTTGCCGATCGCCAGCACAAACGGGCAAGCATCCGTGCCGCCTTATAAAGACCCTTCGCTTCCAATCGAAAAGCGTGTTGATGATCTGGTGTCGCGCATGACTTTAGCGGAAAAAATCTCGCAGATGATGAACGCGGCAACGCCTATCGAGCGGCTGGGCATTCCTGCATACGACTGGTGGAACGAGGGGCTGCACGGCGTGGCGCGAGCCGGTTACGCTACAGTCTTTCCGCAGGCTATCGGACTGGCCGCCACATGGGACGAGGAACTCGTTCACAGCGTCGCTGACGTGACTTCAACCGAAGCGCGCGCCAAGCATCACGAGTTCGCCCGCCTTGGCGATTTTGGCAGATATAAAGGACTGACCTTCTGGAGTCCCAACATCAACATCTTTCGCGATCCGCGATGGGGTCGCGGACAGGAGACTTTCGGCGAAGACCCATACCTGACTTCGAGATTGGGCGTCGCGTTCGTCAAAGGCTTGCAAGGCAATGACCCGCGCTACCTGAAAGTCGCCGCTACGCCCAAGCATTACGCAGTGCACAGCGGGCCGGAGCCGGAGCGACACAGCTTCGACGCTAAAGCTTTTGAGAGAGATTTGAGAGAGACATATCTTCCGGCGTTTCGCGCGACAGTGGTCGAGGGCCGAGCGGCTTCCATTATGTGCGCTTACAATCGAACGAACGGCGAACCTTGCTGCGCGAGCAAAAGGCTGCTGACAGATATACTGCGCAGCGAGTGGGGCTTTGCCGGATACGTCGTCTCGGATTGCGGCGCAATTTATGACATTCACACAGGTCATCGCTTCACGGATTCTGAAGCGAAGGCTTCGGCTATATCGGTCAAAGCGGGCACTGATTTGACATGCGGCAAAGAGTACACATCATTGATCGAGGCCGTCAAAAAAGGCTTGATCAGCGAAGCCGAAATTGACATTGCGCTGAAACGGCTAATGGCGGCAAGATTCCGGCTCGGCATGTTCGACCCGCCGGAGATGGTCGCTTATGCGCGCATCCCGTTTTCGGAAAACGACACGCCTGCTCATAGAGAACTATCTTTGAAGGCGGCGCAAAAATCTATCGTGCTGTTGAAGAACGAGAACAACACTCTGCCCTTGAAGAAAGAGCTTAAAACCATTGCCGTCATCGGCCCGAACGCTAATGCGCCTGAAGTGCTGTTGGGAAACTACAACGGCCAGCCGTCGAAATCAGTCACGCCGCTTGAAGGCATCCGAGGAAAAGTCTCGCCCGCAACCAAAGTTGTTTATGCGCTCGGAGCTACTTTGACAGGCGAAGCGGTCGCGCCTGTTTCAGCTTCTGCGCTTACGACGAACGGGCAAGCAGGTTTTACGGGCGAGTATTTCAACAACAAAGAATTGAAAGGCCAGCCCGTTCTTGTCAGAACAGATGAACAGGTCAATTTCGATTGGAGTCGCGGCAGACCCGCACCGCAAGTGAGTGATGATAGTTTTTCGGTTCGATGGACAGGCAAGTTCACGCCAACGGAATCGGGCAAATACAGACTGGGCGCAACTTTTGATGACGGCGTGCGTGTTTATCTGGACGGCAAACTGCTGGTTGATGATTGGAAGAACGATTCGGTCAGAACCGTCATGAAAGAAGTGAACCTGGAAGCGGGCCGGGCTTACGATGTGCGTATTGAATATTACGATAACATACGCGATGCGATAGTTAAGTTCGTCTGGTCGCTTCCGCGTTTTGCAGAAAGATTGATTGATGAAGCTGTCGGCGCGGCACGTCTTTCTGATGCGGTCGTCGTGGTTCTTGGGATTGCGCCTGCGCTCGAAGGCGAAGAGATGAAGGTGGATGTTGCGGGCTTTCGCGGCGGCGACAGGACAGACCTCTCTTTGCCGAAAGCGCAGGAAGATTTATTGAAAGCTGTTTCGGCAACAGGCAAGCCCATCGTGGTAGCGTTGCTCAATGGCAGCGCATTGGCTGTCAATTGGGCTGACGAGAACGTGCCCGCAATTATTGACGCATGGTATCCCGGTCAAGAAGGAGGCACGGCGCTGGCAGATGTATTGTTCGGCGACTACAACCCCGCAGGCAGATTGCCCGTTACGTTCTACAAATCGGTCGCGCAGTTGCCGCCGTTTGAAGATTACAAAATGGAAGGGCGCACCTATCGCTACTTCAAAGGCGAGCCGCTCTACCCGTTCGGCTTCGGGTTGAGCTATACGAAATTCAAGTATGACAATCTGAAATTGAGCGTAGATAAGGTTAAAGCCGGTGAGGGCGTGCGGGTCAGCGCAAGCGTGCAAAACATCGGCGACAGAGCGGGAGATGAAGTAGTTCAGTTGTACGTAACGGATGTGGCCGCATCGGTTCCTGTGCCGATCAGGACGCTTGCTGGGATCAAGCGAATCTCGCTCAAGCCGGGCCAACGGCAAAACATTTCATTCACGCTTACGCCTAAGCAGATGACGATCATAGACGATGCAGGCAAGCGCGTAATCGAGCCGGGAGAATTTATGGTCAGCGTCGGAGGCAAACAGCCGGGATTCACAGGCCGGGCCGACGCCAAAACGACGAGCGTAATCAGTGGCCGTTTCGTTGTATCAGGAGCAGTGACTGAAATTCCAGAAAAGTGATGCGCCTGTGGAGTGATATGAGACTCGATTTATTTTATGCTTTCAATGGTCGCAACGACACGAAAGCCTATGAATCGGAAAACTGTTCACCGCAGAGGCTAAGAGGCAGTAGCCCGCGCGTAAGCAAGGGCGTAAGTATTCGCCCTCCCTGACGGTCGGGCTACTGCCATCCCTCTGCGCCTCCTCTGCGCCTCTGCGGTGAGTTGACATCAAATTCCGAGAACTGAATGGCCCTGACGAAAGGCTTTCTGATCAGGCAGTCTCATCTATAAATACTTGTTCTTCTCTCTCGGATATGGTTGGTCTTTAGCAGGTACCTTCATCCAACTGGATATGGATGTCATCTCACTTTCGTCCACTTTCCTTCCCAGTCCACGCTCCATTTTCTTCTTGAGCCGATCTTCAGCACCCATGCCGAGATGGTGGTTCCAACTATGACTGCAATAAGTATTATGTATCTCACCATAAGCTCTCCTTTAAAATATGGGCGTTCAATCCTCTTAAAAAAACAACCACTTCTTTTTTTTCTTTGGAACTGAGGCTTGAGGCCGCATAGGGATAGGTTTGCCTTCGACTACTGCGCCGGGGTTGTCTTTGGCGATGGCGCGAGCGTATTCTTCGCCGACTATCTCCGCAGTTGCTTGAACAGCTTGTGACATTCCGGGCAGGCGGTTGCGAGTGTTGTGGCAATCACTGGCTATGAAATGAATCAGCCCGTGTTCCAACATCAATAGAGCAGTCTGCTGCACCTTCTTGCCGAACTGGCCCGTTACCGATCCCGTGTCAACCTGGCCGAGCACTCCCATTTCGACCAGTTCATAAAACTTCTCAGGTTCGGCCATCAGCAGGTGATTACGCTCAGGGTGCGCGATGATCGGACGGATCTGATTGCTCATCAACTCGAACAACGCGCGCTCGCTTCCAAGGGGGACGACCTGATGCGGAAACTCGACCAGCACGTAAGGGCCGTCGTCAATCGTCGGCGCGCTCTTTGCTCTACAAACATGATTTACGACATCGTGCGTGAAGCGAAGTTCGCACCCTAGAACTATCTTCGGGCTGCCCTGCAAGCGCGAGTTCAATTCGTCTACCTTCTGGCGCAAGAATCGCGGGTCGTGCGTCTTGTGAACGTTGTCGTGCGCGTGCGGCGTTGCGACGATCACTTCTATTCCATCTTCAAATGAAATGCGACACATTTCTAGCGATTCTTCGAGACTGCGGGAGCCGTCATCTACTTCGGGCAATATGTGGCTGTGAATGTCTATCATGCGATTAAAGGCGGCGATAAGTACGAAAGCGGTTTTCAAAACGCCAGATTCATACTACGCCAGAAAACAACTCTCTACAATTACAATTCCGGCTGCTTCGGAAGAGTTTTGAAAACCGCGTTGCTTCAGTTAATTTTCTTTCCCTTCAGCGGCGGGCGGTCGCCCGGAATATTAAGCACTATCTCGACGACCTGCCCTTTGTCATCCTTGACGAAAGTAAAGGTCACTTCGTCGAGCGTTATAAAGTATTTGGTTTCGGATTCGGGATAAAGCTCGATTTTTTCCGGGCCGAAAGGCGGCGCTTGAATAAAGAGGTGGCCATTTTCTGTTGTCAGAGTGAAATCGGCTCCCCTGATCTGATACTTGCCTACGAACGATTCATAAACCTTGGGATTCACCTGAGCTACTTCTCGCTCTCGGACTTGATAATCGGGCCAGCCGTACTCTTTGGCAATGCTGTGAAGTATCTCGTCGGCAAGCGGCCCGCCCGTATCGCCGTTCGTCATAACCACAGCGCCCTGCCCTGTTTCCGCATAAGCGAACATCATGCATCGGAAGCCTTCGTTCGACCCGCCGTGCCCGAAGTTGAGAGCTTTGCCTGAGCCACGTATTCCGAGCCCAAGCCCGTAATCTCCGCTCTGTACTGTGAGCATCTGATTGATCATCTCTGTTGTGAGCACCTTGTTCGACTTGCCCGCGCGCGATTTCTGAATCTCGATTGCGAAGCGCGCTAAATCCGACGGAGTAGTCCAGAGTCCCGCCGCAGCCATCTCAGGATAAGTGTGCCGCTTGCCTTTGATCACTTCTCCGTTGTCGCTGTGGCCTGCTGCGGCCTTCGTCAATAGCTCTTTTGGAAGCGGCTGTTGATACGTGCTGTGCGTCATCTCAAGTTTGCTTAGAACCGCCTCCTGCATGAACTGAGGGAAGGCTTTGCCCGTCACGTCCATCATCATCAATTGAGCGACGCTGATGCCGCCGCCCGAATAACGCCATTTGCTGCCGGGCACAACATCAACTCTAACGGCAGCCGAGTTGGCAGGCTTCTCGCCGTTCAACAACTGCAGAAGCGTCGGCACAGGCTCGTCCGCAGCGTAGCCACGGAACCCGTGAACAGTCATGCCTGCCGTGTGGCTCAACAAGCGGCGAAGCGTCACTTTCTGCTCTTTCGTGAATTCGTTTTCGGGTACTTTCCAGGATGTCAGTCTCTTGTTCACATCTTCATCGAGGCTGAGCTTGCCATCTGCGACAAGGCGAAGCGCGCCCATTGCCGCAACGGGCTTGCTGATTGATGCGGCTTGAAAAAGCGTTTCCGCTGTGACCGCATTGTTCGTTCCCGCTTCTGCAACTCCATAGCCGCGCGCCCATTCGATAGCGCCGTTATTTATGACGGCTATGCTCACGCCCGGAACTTTGTAATGAGCCATCCGGTCGGCAAGCTTCATAGCAGACGGCTTGCCTTTTATCGAGGTCGGACTGAGCAGATTGTTCTCGACCCGCTTAATCCTCTCGGCAACATCTGTCGAGTTCTGCGGCGAGGCAAACCCGGTTGGAAAGATGGATGCGAGCGCAAATACTGCAACAAGCAGAAAAGCTTTCAACTTCATGAAATGGATTCCTCTCTGAAAGTAATGACCGGCGCTGTTGATTACGACGAAGAGTCTAACACAGTTCAACTCGTCTTGACTTTCGCTCCGCTCCCCCTCAACTGCTTCATGACTTCTCAGGAGGGCTGAACACGACCTCGGATTCTTCCGGCTCTAAAGTGGCTGCGCGATAACCAGCTACATCCTTGCTAATGGTAACCGGCAGCTTCACTGTGAAAGTGGCTCCCTGTTCTTCGCCGACACTTCTGGCCTCTACCGTGCCGCCGTGCAATTCAACCAGTTGGCGTACTATCGCCAGTCCTAAACCGAGACCTGCGTGAACTCTGGTGAATGAGCTGTCAGCTTGCCGGAAGCGATCAAAAACATAAGGGAGGAATTCCGGGTTGATTCCCTTGCCGGTATCGCTCACTGTGATCTCTACGTGCGAGTCGATTCGCTCAAGCCGTACCTGAACCTCTCCTCCTTTAGGAGTGAACTTCACCGCGTTTGATAAAAGATTCCATACAATTTGTTGTAAGCGATTGGGGTCGCCTGAAACCGGCTCGGCTTTAGGATCAAGTACAACCTGAAGGCGGATCTCTTTGGCATCAACAGCCGGGCGTATTGCATCCACCGCGGCTTGAATAACTATTGGAATTTCGACTGGCTGAACATCGAGGCGCATCCTGCCCGTGATGATTCGGGATACGTCGAGCAGGTCTTCGATTAGCTGAGTTTGCGCCCGCGCATTGCGCTCGATAGTTTCTATAGCCTGAGCGGTTGTCTTGGCGTCAAGCCGGTTCCTTCGCAGTATCCCTGCCCAGCCAAGAATCGCATTCAATGGCGTGCGCAGTTCGTGTGAGACTGTAGCCAGGAACTCATCTTTCATTCGGCTGGCTTCTTCAGCCTGTTTGCGGGCTGCCTGCTCTCGAAGCAATAACTCAGCGCTGAGATTATATGCCTGCTCTGCTTCTTTGCGTGCGATCTGTTCACGCGTCAGAAGTGCTTCTCGTTCTTTCTCATCCTGCTTGCGCTCAGTGATGTCACGAAATACCAGGACAATGCCGATGATCTGGCCTCCGGGCAATCTGATTGGCGCGCCGCTATCATCAATAGGGATTTCTTTGCCGTCTCTGGACACCAGAACAGTGTGATTGGCGAGGCCAACTATAGCCCCTTCTCGCAGCACTTTCGTTACAGGATTATCAACCGGTTGCCTGGTGGTCTCATTAATTATCTTGAACACATCGGCGAGCGGCCTGTTTATGGCGTCGGCCTTCGTCCATCCCGTCAGGGCTTCGGCTGTCGGATTGATGAAGTTGACAAGGCTGTTGATGTCAGTAGCAATCACTGCATCGCCGATGCTTGAGAGCGCCACACGCAGCCACTCGCTTTGCCGCTGCAATCGGTTCTCGGCGTTTCGGCGTGAGCTGGCAAATAATACCAGGCTGACGAACAGAAGCAGGCGGTTAAAAACTATGGCTGCGGATTGGAACGAAAACGGCGCGGTAGAGAAGTAATCGAGCGTTAATTCAAATAAGACGGCGATCAGCAGCCCCGGCCCTCTTCCACCATACCAGGCGCTGGCGACCATCACCGCAATGATAAGAGGCGTTACGTCGAGCCTGAATGAAAAGAAGCGTTGAGAGCTATAGGAAATCAGCAGAATCAGCGCAAACGACAGAAGCGCCAATCCGTAACGCAACGCGGCTAATCTTATCCCTTTCGACATGGATATGATACTATTCAAGATGAGGGGTCTTAAGCAGCGATTCTCACAAGCATCCCAGAGATTGATAGAAGATTTCTCTTCTTTGGTCAACACGAAATTAACCGCCTGGACTATTAGGGAAACAGCCTTCGCGAGTTCGACCAGCAAAAAGACTTTGTCATCCCGGCCTAAGGGCACGGTTCTACGGGACTTGACCTCGCTTCCAGGTTTGTTGTCTTTGTGATGCAACAGGTGCAAACTCTTGACGGCGAGAAATCAGCGAAGTTATCATCAAAAGTGAGCTTCCCATGAACCTGAACCCGTGGCTCTCGAAGGCGCTCTGTAAAAATCAGAGGACGCAAATTGAAGTAAACCTTATGCGCAAGCCCGTGAAGTGGAAAACCCTATGAAACACATAATCAGCGTGCTCTGCCTGACAGTCATCCTCACATCTGTGTCGCTGGCTTCAGACCCTAAATCGAACCCTAACTTCATGCCGACCGATCAGATCAAACCCGGCATGAAAGGCTATGGCATGTCGGTCTTTCAAGGCACAAAGCCTGAGCGATTCGAGGTCGAGATACTCGGCACGCTCGTAGGGTTTCAAAACCCTAAGCAGAGCATAATAATCGCGCGATTGAGCGGCCCGCTCGTCGAGCGCACAAGTGTTTTCGCAGGCATGAGCGGCAGCCCCGTCTACATTGACGGCAAACTTGTAGGCGCTGTGGCTTACGCCTTCCCCTTCGAGAAAGAACCAATCGCCGGAATCCAGCCCATACAAAACATGATCGATGTTATCGAAGAAGGTCGTCAGGAGGCGACTCCTTCGGGCAAGCCTCTGAGCTTCAATACTCTTATCAGCCAGGCAAACGCGGCTTCGATTAGTTCAATGCCCACGCCATTCACTGCGCAGGTCAGCGCTCGCGCCGCGACTACGCCTCAGCTCGCTCCGTTTGTCGGCCACACGATAATGCCGATAGCGACGCCCGTGACTTTTTCGGGCATCTCGCAGGCGGCGGTCGAAATGTTTGGCGAAGACCTAAAGAAGATCGGCATACAGCCAATCGCGGGCGTCGGTGGCGGTTCTAGCCTTATGCCGATGGTTCCCTTCAACGATACGACGCTTGCGCCCGGAACGAGCGTGAACGTGCAACTCGTGCGCGGCGATTTCACGATTGACGCGTCGGGCACGGTGACTTATCGAGACGGCGAACAGATTTACGCATTCGGCCACCCCTGGTTCAGTTCAGGCAAAGCATCCTGGCCGATGGCCGAATCAACAGTTGTGACGGTCGTGCCGAACCTTAATAACTCCTTCAAGATCGCGGCGGGCGGCAACCTTGTCGGCTCGATCAATCAAGACCGCTCGACAGGCGTGTTCGGACAACTGGGCGAGAAGCCGCGAATGATCCCTGCCCGCCTGACGGTTCATACCAGCCGAAATAAAACCGAAGTCTACAACTTTGAAATGATCTCGGATTCGCTGCTCACGCCGCTGCTGGCGCGCATCACCATCTTTTCAGCTCTCAATGCGACCGAGCGACAACTGGGCAATCAAACAATTAAACTCAGCGGGCGCATATCGATCAAAGGCCAGCCCGACATAGTTTTAGACAACAGCTTCTCTGCGCCAAGCGGCGCTGGAATGGCTGCCGTCAACGATATAGCGCGACCGCTGGCTATCTTGTTCAACAGCGGATTCGATGCGCTCGAAGTGCGTGGCCTTGACATTGAAGTTACTTCGACAGACAACCGCTCAGGCGGCACGCTCAGCCGGTTGTGGGTAGACAAGACCGAAGTGGATCGCGGAGAAAACGTTGAAGTGCAGGTCTTCGCGCGCCACGACAACGGAAGCGAATTCGTCGAGCGCATACCGCTCACCATCCCTGCCGACGCGCCTATAGGGCCGCTGGTGATAATGGTCGGCGACGGCGCTTCGATGAACCGCGCAGAGATGCAACAGCCATCGGGCGATTTCGTGCCGCGAGATTTGAGTCAACTCGTCCGCACGATCAACAAGATGAAGCGCAATAACCGCCTTTATGTAAAGCTACTGCGCGCTGGCACAGGCGCTATAGTCAACAACGAAGAGATGCCAACGCTGCCGCCGAGCATGCTTGCGACGCTCGGTTCGCAGCGCACATCGGGCGGGTATACGCCGCTCTCGATTGCGACGATGGCTGAAAGCGAGCTTGCGCCTTCGCACTTCATCATCAGCGGGCAGCAAATGATAACGATCAACGTAGTCAAATAACCGGAGCGGCTCATTTGCGGATCGCTCGCTTTGGTTTGTGAAATCGGCATTAACAAAAAGCCCGCGCGAGTTGCGGGCTTTTTGTTTGATATTTTGAATTGTGAGAGGACTGTTTGTGATGTTCAAATTATTTAACCTGACAAAAACAATATTGGTTGGCCTGGTGCTGTGTGGCGCGGCGATAGCCAACGGCCCCGTCTTCTGGGAAATCACCAAGCAAGACGACGTGGTGAAAGGCGACGCGCGCGGAGTGTCAATCGCCGAAAACGGCAACGTCATGCTCGCGCCTGCCTACACGCTCGTCTACGACACCAAAGAAGCTTACATCTGGTCGAGCACGACTGACACAGCCGGAAACATTTATTTAGGCACAGGTCACGACGGCAAAATATTCAAGGTCGAACCGAGCGGCGCGGGCCGCCTGCTTTACGACGCGCAGGAACTTGATGTGACCGCGCTTGCGACAGACGCGCAGGGGAATCTTTACGCAGGCACATCGCCCGAAGGCAAAATTTACAAGATCACTCCTGACGGTCAGCAATCGGTTTTCTACGACCCGCCGGATAAATACATCTGGTCGCTTGCCTACGAAGCAAGCACGTCTATGCTCTACGCGGGCACAGGCGACAAGGGCATAATCTACAAGATTGACGCGACGGGTAAATCCTCAGTCCTTGCCGACACGAACGAGACTAATATCGTTTCGCTCGTCGTTGATAAAAGCGGCAACGTGATTGCGGGCACTGACCCTTCGGGGCTTGTGCTGAGAGTATCGCAGAACGGAAAAGTCTTTGCGCTTTTCGATTCGCCATCGCAAGAGATTCATAGCCTCACGCTTGCTCAGGACGGATCAATATACGCGCTCGGCATCAATCAAAGCAGCGCGGCGCAAAGAGCCGCCAGCATCGGCTCGTCGTCTTCGAGCAGCCTGTCAAGCGAAGGCACTATCACTCTTTCGACCGATGATTCGGACGGTTCGGTGAGCATTCAAACAAGCGATCTTACTTCGTCTGTCAGTCAATCGCAGGGGCGAGGCAGCGCGCAGGGCGCAAGGAGCGCCGTATTTCGTATACGGCCAGACGTAGGCAACGAAGTCTACTGGCGCTCGAACGATACTGTTGGCTTCGGGCTTCGCCCGCTCCCGGACGGGCGCGTGCTTGTGGGCACAGGCACAAAGGGGCGCATCTATCAAATAGCAGCCGACCGCTCTTATACGCTCTTGATTCAATCGCCCGAAGATCAGACCTCTACTATCTTCGCAATAGGCGATCAACTCTATGCAACGTCGAGCAATCTGGGTCGCCTCTATCGCATAGGCCGCGAATCGGTGAGCGAAGGCACTTACACTTCGCCCGTGCGCGATACGAAGTTTGCAGGTCAATGGGGCGTGATAACATGGCGAGGCTCGGGCAACATCGAGCTTCAAACGCGCAGCGGCAACACTGAAACTCCTGACGCGACCTGGAGCGACTGGTCTGCCCCGTATCGAAACTCTGCCGGAGATCAAATCACAAGCCTGCGTGCGCGATTCATTCAGTGGCGCGCAGTGCTCAAAAGTGGCGCGCAATCGAGCGCGCCTCAATCAAGCTCGTCGCCTTCTTCTACTCAGCTTCAATCAGTGGCGCTGGCTTACCTGCCGCGCAACCAGGCTCCGGAAATAGCATCGGTGACTGTGCTTCCTCAAGGCATAGCTTTGCAGGAAACGCCTATTGCCATTGACCCGTCAATCGCAAGCTCAGGGCTTGACCCGCAATTGTTCGGGCTGGTGTCATCGGTGCCGCCTCGCCGGTTCTTTCAAAAGGGCGCGCGCACGCTGACGTGGCAGGCTACAGACCCGAACGATGACACGCTCACTTATAAGCTGATGTATCGAACGATCAACGACAACGACTGGCACTTGCTGGCAGACAATCTCTCGCAGCCGTATTACACGATTGACGGCAATCGTCTGCCGGACGGCACCTATCTCTTCAGAGTTCTGGCGAGCGACGCGCCGAGCAACACGACTGAACTCACGCTGATGAACGAAGAGACCACCGAGGCGATTGAGATAGACAACACCCCGCCAACAATCAAAGTGAGCGGGCCTGCGATCACAGCGCAGACGGCAGAGGTCACATTCGATGCGACCGATTCTACGAGCCGCGTCGTGCGAGGCGAGTACAGCGTTGACGGCGGCGCGTGGCAGTTGATCTTCCCGGTTGACGGCATAGCCGATTCCGCGCACGAAGTCTTTAAAGTGCGCGTGACTTTCGACAAGCCGGGCGAGCACCTTGTCGCCTTCCGTTGCGCCGATTCAAGCACGAACGTCGGCACAAGCAAAGTCACTGCGACGGTGCGATAAGGGGTGAAAGGGTGAGGGGGTGAGGGGGTGTAGGGGTGATGAGATGCGGAGACGATGCGCTCGCATTCACCTCATCACCCTTCCCCCCCTGCACCCCCTCACCCCCTCACCCTTTCACCTCTTCTGAATTGATTCGATTCGCCTACCATATACTTTCCAGACAACTCATTTCATAAATCTGCATCTTATGGGCCGTATGACGCTGGCTTCCGAGTTGCTTACATCCTGAGTGATGAGCCACGGAAGGAGCAAGGAGAGGCTTATGAAACTACTGAATTTGAAACACGCCGCACAATTGATTTTGATCGTTATCGCAATGGGAACAGTCGCAACAATCAATGCCAACGCACAACAAAAAACGGCTCGCAAACAGAAAGCTCCTGCCGCGCGAGCCATGACCGTAGAAGATATTCGCGAAGCTGAACAGGCACTATCAGACCTCGGTTATTGGACAGGGCCGATTGACGGCAAGATGGATGTAGCCACGCGCAACGCGCTTATCGCATTTCAGAAGGTCGAAGGCCGCACGCCCGCCGGGCGATTGACCGAAGCCGAATTACAGGCGATTCGCTCTGCGACTCGTCCGTCGCCGCTTGAAACCGGATACGCGCACGTCGAAGCAGACCTCAATAGACAGGTTCTATTTGTTGTTGATGCGAATGGCACAGTCACAAAAGTTCTTCCGATTTCTTCAGGCAACGGTGAAGAGTTCACCTCGGAAGGCTGGACGCGCCGAGCCGTAACGCCTACGGGCAGAGTTCAAGGTTTATCGCAAAGTGGAAGGCTGGCGAAAGGCTCCGCTCGGCTCCATCTACTATCCGAACTATTTCCTAAGCGGAGTGGCCATTCACGGAAGCCCGTCCGTGCCGACGCGCCCCGCAAGTCACGGCTGCATACGCATCCCTGTATTTGCGGCCAAAGAGTTCAGCGAAATGACGCCCAACGGAACCGTCGTACTAGTTCACACAGGAAGCGAGTTTGCGCAGAGCAAGAGCGGCGCATCGCAGCGTTGATAATATCAAAGATTTTTTTCTGCAAAGGCACGAAGCATTTTTATGCTTCGTGCCTTTTGTGTTTTCCGTCATTCAAACTTTGCTAATAAATGAATGCGACTATGTAGGGGCGACCGTCTCTGGTCGCCCCGGATTGAAAGCGATTCGCTATCTGGAGCGACCAGAGACGGTCGCCCCTACAGGAATTGGAAGCATGCGAAACCTCAAGGCGCTGGGTCGCTTTGCATCGTGATAGATGATCTGGTGCGCGACGACCATTCGCGTAGCATCTTTGATAGGCTCGCCCGTGTTGAGATTGCGCGCATAAGTCGGGAAATAGCTGCTGGTGATTACCAGGCCAATGCGATGCCCTTTCTTGAAGCGGTGTGCAGTGTCCCACAACTCAATACTTGCTTTATAAGTCTTGCCCGGCTGCAACAGCGAAGGCTTATCCCATCCGCTGATATATCTGGCCCGAATCTTTCCGGGCAGTCCGATGACTCGTATAACATCATTTTCATCAACATCGGCCAGGAAGACAAAAAAATCCGTGTCTTTGGCGTTGGTTGAAAAATATAGATCAACCTCAATCGGGCCGCCGATCTCAAGTGATTCTGACATCGGCTCGGATTTGTATATAGAGCAGATCTTTATCTTCCGGTTTGAGTTTCATTTCCGTATTGCCTAAGCTCGCGCTAATCTGCTCCAACTGTTTCAACTCCTCCGGCACTTTGGAATCTGCCGGGTCATAACTGTAGCGATCAGGCTTCTGCTGTTTGGGAATTTCTTTTGTGAGCTTGCCTTTGCTTGCCTTTCCATTCGCAGGCCCTGTCGAGTTGAAATAAAGCGCCATCTCTTTCGAGCGCTCGTCGGGCCAATCTTCCATCGCGCGCCATTCGTTTGCGCCGGTCACAAACACGCGAACCTTTGGCTGGCTCTCCCATTTCACGGGCTTGCCTTTCAGGTACTGATCGAAGAACCGCAGATAGATCGAATCCAAATCCAGTATCGCATCGGGTCCATATTCCGTGTCGCCTATGCGAGTGCTCGCATTGAAGAGATGGCTCCAGGGGCCGTAAATCAACCACTGATCTTTGTGCCCAAGCGAGCGCAGCCGCGCCCAGTTCAGCTTCGTTCCAATGCCGTCCCCATCCCACCACCCGCTGATGTGCAGGACAGGAATCTTGATCTTGTTCATATCCTGCATGTAGTTCGCGCCTGTGAATGCCGAATGAGTTTCTTGTCCGAGCCATCGGTCATAGTAAGGAAAGTTTTGGCCCAGCACTTCATCATCTACTTTCGACAGTGGCAAAGTCAGGAGCTTGTCCGCATCTTTGAGGGGCGAAAAAGCTGTGGCGATCTTTTTGTCCTTCACAAAGTTCATCCACATAAGCCCGCTGTAAAGCATCGGGATTCCATGATCAATTGGAAAATTGAAAAACATGTCGGGCGGCGAGACCTGCGGCACTATGCACTTGAGCGCAGGATGCGATTCGGCTGCGGCTGCCCACTGAACGTAGCCGAGATAGCTTCCCCCGATCATGCCCACTTTGCCGTCTGACCATGCCTGCTTCGTGATCCAATCAAGCGTGTCGTAGCCGTCCTTTCGTTCGTTGACAAAGGGATTCCATTCGCCGTCGCTATCGTTTCTTCCGCGCACATCCTGAGCTATGTAAACGTAGCCGCGCTTTGCCCACCATTCGCCTTCGACCATCGCGGATTGCTGCCGCCCGTAAGGCGTTCGCACAAATATCGTCGGATACTTGCCATCAACGACTGGCCGAAAAATGTCTGCGGCCAGTTCCGTGCCGTCGCGCATTTTAATCCGCGCGTTTTTTTCGCTCTTCGTCTGCATTGCGGGCTGGCTCAATTCCGGGTAAAGCGTCGTAGGGTCTACAACCGCGTTCTCGAATCCGGCTCTGGAAACTTTTAATTTCTGAGAAGCCACTTCCATCCCCGCGAACTGAGAGTTGTCGGCGATGTAGAGGTCTATATCAACGCTGGAGAGCCGCAACAGGTAAATATCGAGCACCTGTTTTTTGCCTCCCGACTCGACCGTGTGCGTCTTCTTTTTTGAAACATCAATCTTGGTAGTTGATCCTCCATCAACAACAGTGACCTCTATAGTCTGAACGCCGCCTTTTGCCTGATCGTATGCCTTGATAATCGAATCGAGCAGGATGGGATGAAAGTTCGCAAAAAGCACACTGGACGGCTTGTAATCCGATTCCCTCGATCTCTCCTTAGAGGAGAGCTTTGCTTTGCCGTCCTTGACGACGGTCTTGAACTCTTCGCCTTGCGCGCTTCGGACAATCTCATATTCGATGAGTTTGCCATCAACGAATCTGCCAACGAGTTTGCTTTTGATAACCTGTCCGGCAATATTGAGTTCGGTGACAGATTCAAAAGTTCCGTCAGCTTTGACATCAAAGCTGGTAGTTCCGGCCTCGCTTCCTCCAAATGTCCATTTCATCGCGGGCTGCTGCGCTGAGGCTGATGACAGGCACAAAACAAAATTCACCAGAACGAATAGGATTATAGATAGCGTTTGCTTTCTCATGATTTGAAATCCTCTCATCGTGAAAGTCAAAGCACGCGCGTAAGCGCGTGCTACTGTTTTCTGTTTATCAGGTTATCTTTGAGAAACCGTAAAACTTTCGGCCATGAATCCGCCTGAGCCAGCGCGTTATTTTCCGCAGTGCCGCCAAGCACAAGCGTGCCTCCGCTGGTTGAACGAGTAGTCGGGTTATAGGGAGTGCCTATGGCGTGACCCGCCTTATCATAAGAGAGATGCTCGTATTTGAACCGATGTTTTTTCTCTTTGAGTCGCGCAATCACCATGTCGCCCATAACGGACGAGGGCCATAACTGATCGTCTTTTCCTGAGATCAATAACACAGCGCCGTTGATCTTCTCGACCGCTATCGAAGCGTTCTTTGCCGCCTCCTGATCGTCAAAGCTTGCGAGATAGAGCGGCATAAAAACCATTGCGCCATTTTTCGAGCTGGGCATTGAGCCGGTTTTGTAAGGAAGATAAGTAACGGGCTTGTCCTGATAAGACCACGAAGGGCCTGTGCCGCCTATGGCTGGCCACGCGACGCTGCTAGGGACGTAAGCTACGACGGCCTTCAGTTCAGGGAAGTAGGAGGCAAGCAACAACGCAAGCTCTCCACCCTTCGATCCGCCCAGCACGGCCAGGCGATTTCGATCTACGTTTTTCTGCGATGCCATCCAATCGATGGCTTTCTTGAGATACTCAATCGGAATCGAAACCAGCCTTTGCGGCAGACCTTCCATCCCGAAGTAAGCAACGGCCAAAGCTGCATAGCCGTGCGAGGCAAGCAGGCTCGCACGAGATTCTGCGCCTCGAATGCCGCCTTCCGAGCCTCCTAAAACCATAATCGCTGGAAAAGGCCCGCCCTTTGCAGGCTCAAAAAATTTTGCGACAAGTCCATTCTCGCGCACGTCTACAGATTTCACGCCGTCACCGACAAGCAATCGCCTAATGCTCGTTGTCGCGACTATTTTCCCGGCTACTTCGACTTCAAAGCTCATCACGCGAGTTTGCTGCGGCGTGTTCTGTGCGGCGGGCGACTGTTGCGACCCGGCAACCAGGTCCATAGACCAGAAAAGTCCCATCGGGTCTACTCCCGAATACGTGCCTGCAACGGGTGCTTGCTTGCTCAAATCAACAGCGCCATCTTTGTTTGCTTTGAACTCCGCGTGTGACCGCCAGTTTCTCCCCGCGCTATCTGTGGTTGTTGCTCGCACAGTAACAGACTGATCCGGGGCAAGCCCGGTCAATTGTATGCGGACAGGCTCATCTACGAGAGCCGTTTCCGGGCTTACATGGATTGCAGGCTGGGCGTTTGAATGATTTGCCGGAACCGAAACAGCTCCGGCCAGTAAACAAACCAGAGTGAGGATCAAAACATATGTTCTCTTTCGCATATTCTATTTGCGCTCCTTCAAAACATTATCCAATGCGTAAGATCATGCATTTGAGGTAATAGGTTTCAGGCATCGAGACCAACACCGGATGATCGCGCGACTGTGTGCGCTTCTCAATCACTTGCACGGTGCGGCCCGCATCTGCCGCTGCATCCGCGATGCAGTTCAGAAAAGCTTCTTCGCTCATGTGATAAGAGCAGGTCGAAGTGATGAGCGTGCCGCCCGCTGTGAGCATCTTCATCGCGCGCAGGTTGATCTCTTTGTAACCACGCGTTGCCGCTTCTATTGAAGCGCGATTTTTGGCAAACGCAGGCGGGTCAAGGTTGATGATGTCGAATCGCTCGCCTGCTTGTTCCATCTCGTGCAGTAAATCGAAAACATTCGCTTCGATCAGTTCTACGTTCGCCGCCTTGTTTAGTTCTGCGTTTCGCTTTGCCTGATCTATCGCAGGGCCTGAAATGTCCACGGCCAGAACTCGCTCCGCCCCGCGCGCGAGATGAAGCGCAAATCCGCCTTGAAACGTGAAGCAGTCCAGCGCGCGGCCTCTCGCGTAGCTTTCAGCCGCTATGCGATTTTCGCGTTGATCCAGGAACGCGCCCGTCTTCTGCCCTTCGAGCAAATTCACTGCGAACCTTACATCGCCTTCTTCGATGATGAACTCGCCGGGGTCTGAGCCGTACAGCACGCCCGCCGTGCGCGACAAGCCTTCCAGGTCGCGCACGCGCGCTTCGTTACGCTCCACTATTGCGCGCGGGCCATAACGCTCGACCAACAATTCAACCCACATCTGTTTCAGAGCGTCCATTCCCTGCGAGAGCGTTTGGATAACAAAGCAATCGTTGAAACGATCAATGATGAGCGACGGCAAAATATCGCTTTCACCATAGACCAACCGATAGGCGGTAGCATCACTCACGACTTGCTTGCGCAATTGCTCGGCTGCGACAAGGCGCGCAATCCAGAACTCTCTATCCGTTTCAACATCTTCGAACGAGACGAAACGAAGCGCTATCTGCGAGAGCGAACTGTAGAGCGCGTGGCCCAGTGTCCTGCCCTCGCATATCGTTGACGCGCACGACTTCGCCTGCCTGCGCGCCGCGCGTGTCGCTTACGTCGCTGCGATAGATCCAGAGGTTTCGCGCTCGCGCTCGTTCCGCTCCACGCTTCGTTATTGTGACCGTTGCCGCCATGATTGTTGTACGACTATGATAACCGCTGAGGCTGAAATGACAACCGATGATGAAGCACGAAGCGTCTATCTAGGTTTGGGAACGAATATCGGCGACCGCGAGGCCAATCTTCAAGAAGCCATCGAGCGCATCAAAGGACTCGGTTTAGAAATAATCTGCGCGTCTTCGATCTATGAAACGGAGCCTGTCGGCTATCACGATCAGCCCTGGTTTTTGAATCAAGTGATCGAAGCTAATATGACTGTGGGGCCTACTTTCAATACCGACGATGACAAGGCGGAGTTCATCAAAGCTGCAGCCGTTTCTCATCCGCGAAAGGCTTTGGACTGGCAAATACTTTCTTTGCTTACCGCTCTACAAACAATCGAGCGTGAGATGGGACGCGTCCGCGTAATCTTGAACGGGCCACGCGTGATTGATATTGATATATTGCTTTACGGCGAGTACGTTGGCTTTTTCACCGAGACATGGTCTGCTGAAAATGCGCCCCAAATCGCGCATACTGGCGCTACGATTCTAGAGCTTCCGCATCCGCGCCTTCACCTGCGGCGCTTTGTGCTTGCGCCGTTGTGCGAAATAGCTCCCGACCTCGTGCATCCTCAGTTGAAAAAGAGTTGCGGCGAGTTGCTTGCCGCGCTTGATGATCCTTCAACAGTTCGCGTTTATCAAAGTCGCGTTTAATCGTCTGCGACGCTTTCGGCCATCATTCGCTTTGCGTCTTCGTAGAACTGCAATTGGTAGAGTTGCCAGTAAAGGCCGCGCTGCGCGAGTAAATCCTGATGCGTGCCTGTTTCGCGTATCTCGCCCTTGTGCATCACGATGATCTTATCAACCGACTGAATTGTGGAAAGGCGATGCGCAACCACGAGCGACGTGCGGCCTTCCATCAATCGCTCTACGGCATCGCGGATTAAAATTTCCGTTTCGGTATCAATCGAGCTTGTGGCCTCATCCAGTATCAGCACGGGCGGGTCATAGGCCAGCGCGCGCGCGAAGCTTATCAACTGTTTCTGCCCGACTGAAAGCCCCGCCCCGCGTTCGCGCAATTCGGTATTGTATCTTTCGGGCAATCTCTTGTATGAAATCATCCGCGTGGACTTCGCGCGCAGCCTGCTGCAATTGCTCGTCTGTAACGCGGGTGTTGCCGAGTCGTATGTTAGAGGCGATGTCGCCTGAAAATAAAAACACATCTTGCAGGACTATAGAAAAGTTCGCGCGCAGTTCTTGCAAATCCATCTCGCGCACGTCAACGCCGTCAAGCAGAATCTGCCCGCGCTGCACGTCATAAAATCTCAGCAACAGACTGGTGATCGTGGTCTTCCCTGCTCCGGTGTGACCGACGAATGCGATGCGCTCGCCCGGCTCGACCGTGAAAGAGACATCTTTCAAAATCCAATCGTCCCCTTTGTAAGCGAACCACACATTGCGAAATTCGATTCGCCCGCGAGCGCGGCCAACCGGAACCACTTTTTCAGGAGATTTGATCGTGACTGGTTCATCGAGCAGCTTGAATATTCGCTCGGACGAAGCCATCGCCGATTGCAATATGTTGTACTTCTCGCTGATGTCTGAAATCGGCTCGTAGAAAGATCGCGCCAGTTGAATGAACGCTACGAGCGTGCCGATTGTAGCTACCCCGCTGAATCACCTGCCCGCCGCCATACCAGATTATCAGCGCGATGCCGATGCTCCCGATGATTTCGACCGCGGGATAAAAGATCGCGTAGTAATAGATCGTATCGATGTTCGCTTTGCGATGCGCTTCGTTTATCTCGTCGAATTTGCGCATCTCTTTCTCTTCGCGGTTGAACAACTGCACAACGGGCATTCCGGTGATGTGTTCCTGCAGGAAAGCGTTGATGCGCGCAATGCGGACTCGGACTGAGCGGAACGACGAGCGCGCGCCGAGCCGGAACCACGTGGTCAGCGCGACCAGAAACGGCAGTATCGCAAAAGAGACGAGCGCCAGTTTCCAGTTGACCTGGAACATGAAAATGACGATGTAGAATATCATCGCCACGTCGCCAAAGATGGCTATCACACCTGCCGTAAACATCTCGTTGAGCGCGTCAACATCGGTCGTCAGCCGCGTCATCAATCGGCCAACGGGATTATGATCGTAGAACTGCACGGAGAGCTTTTGCATATGCGCGAAAATTTCTTCGCGCAGGTCGTACATTATGTACTGCCCCATGGTCTGCATCACGATTGCCTGCGCGTACTGCACGGCGAACGCCGCAATATTCGCAAACAGAAAAACAAGCGCGATGAACGCGATTCCACCTGCCGGGTTTGCCGACTCGCCGAACCATTTAGCCGTGTCAAAACCGAGAAAACTCGCCGTTTTTACGAGCGTGAGCGCAAATCCTGTGATGTTTGACGTGTCGCGATTGGGGTCGAGGAAAAGATCAATCGCCGCTTTCGTGAGCGGAGGCCCCGCAAGCACCAGCGGCGCGCTCAAGACGGTAAGCACAAGCGACGATAGCGCGTACCACTTATACGGCCACAGGTAAGCGAGCAGCCGCCGCATCAAGCGCGAGTCGTATGCTTTGCCTAATACTTCTTCTTCGTGGTGTGATTCTGCCATCTTCATCGCTATATCAACTAGCTCGCGGCCAGTTCTTCTTCGAGCAATTGCTTCTCGTACAGCTCTGCATACAACCCGCCGCGCGTGATCAACTCATCGTGCGTGCCGCGCTCGGCTATGCGACCGTCTTCGAGCACGACTATCAAATCGGCATCCTTCACAGTAGAGACGCGATGCGAAACGATCAGGCTCGTGCGACCGCGCATGATGCGGCGCAGGTGCGCGAGTATCTTTTCTTCGGTGTATGTGTCAACAGCCGACAGCGCATCATCAAGAATCAGAATCTTCGGCCTTCGTATCAACGCGCGCGCAATCGCAGTGCGCTGCTTCTGCCCTCCCGAAAGCGTGATGCCGCGCTCGCCCACAAACGTCTCGAACCCTTTCGGAAATTCCAGAATGTCGTCTGCGATTCCTGCCTCGACTGCCGCTTGCTCAATCTCTTCGGGCGTAGCACGCTCGACGCCGAACGCGATATTTTCGGCTATGGTCTCGCTGAACAGAAAAGTCTCTTGCGGCACGTAGCCTATCGAAGAGCGAAGCACTCCAAGCGGTATCTCCCGAATCGGGCGACCGTCAATCAACACCTCTCCGGGTTCTGCATCAAGCAGGCGCGTGACTAAATTCATCAATGTTGATTTGCCCGACCCGACCGCTCCGACAAACGCGACGGTCTGGCCCGGATTGATGTGCAGGCTGATGTTTTCAAGCGAAGGCGCGGCGGCCCCTGTGTAGGTTAAGGTGAGATTGCGAAACTCGATTTCGCCCGCTATCTCTCGTATATCGCGCGTCTCTTCGGCGTCGCGGATCGCGGGCTCCGTAGACATTATCTGGTGCATGCGCTTCATCGAAGCCATGCCGCGCTGGAATATATTTATCACCCAGCCGAGCGCTATCATCGGCCACACCAGATAGCCAAGATACAGATTGAACTTCACGAAATCGCCGATGGTGATTCCCGTGCCCGGCGCTTGATTTGCGCGAATGACGAGACTGCCGCCATACCAGAGGACTGCGATGAAACCCAGGCTGATGAAGAACTGCAAGATGGGGTGAAAGATTCCAGAAAGTCGAATGAGCTTCATGTTGCGATTGATGAATTCGCGATTCACCTGACGAAAGCTATTTATTTCGGCTTGCTCTTGCGTGTAAGCGCGAATCACGCGCACGCCTGCTAAGGCTTCTTGCGCTCGATTCGATACGATGCCGAAATATTCCTGCACCTGCTCGAACCGGTTGTGTATGCGCTTCGAAAAATAATGAGTGGCCGATGCAACCAGAGGCATTGACAGAAATGCCAGCAGCGTCAATCGCCAACTGACACTAATCATCAGCGGGATCAAAATCACCATTGCAAAGACCGTGTTCATTGAATACATCAGCGCGGGGCCGACTATCATGCGAACGGCTGAAAGGTCGTTCGTCGCGCGCGCCATCAAATCACCCGTCCGGTGCGTTTGATAAAACTCGAACGGCAGTCTTTGCAGGTGCTCGTAGAAATCGTTGCGGAGATCATATTCAATGTGACGCGACATATTGATGAGCAGTCGGCGCTGCGTGAATAAGAAAACGCCCTGCAAGATCGTCGAGAGCACAATGTACATACCATATTTGAGCATGTCTGCCTGTGCACCTGCCCTGCTCAATTCATCCATCGCCTTGCCCACGTAATCAGGCAGGAAACGGATTTTGAAGATGTTCGTCATGAAAACGCAGAACATGCCTATGATTAACGTGCGCTTGTAAGGAACGAAATAACTTATCAGTTTTTGAAACGGAGTCATGTCAGTTATAAACCTGCCGAATACAAACGAAGCGCTGAGGCCATTAAATATTGGCGGGCCGCAGCGCTCGCGTCACTTCACTATTGTAGCGACCGTTAAACTTCAGCTCAAATTCAGCTATCCCCGCTCGTTGAGCCTGATGTAAGTCAGCAGTCCCTTGGCGGCCAATTTTCCTTGCGAATCGAACACGTCGCAGTCAGCGACGATGATGCGGCGACCGTCTCGTATCAAGCGCGCATCGGCTACGACGCGGCCTTCGCGAATGGCGCTCAAATAATTAACCTTCATTTCAACCGTGGTGAAACGGTCTTGCGGTTCAGAGACGCTTATGATGGCGAATGCAACTGCCGTGTCTATCAGCGATGCGATAGCGCCGCCGTGCATCACGCCTTGCAATTGTAATAACTCTTGCCTGACTTCGACGCTCAGGCGTGCGCGGCTCGGTTCGATTGAGTCAATCTCTATGCCGAGCAGTCGCGGAAAGTGATTTACCTCGAATTTTTCGCGTATTATTTGCTCTCGCTCAGGTGTTATCTCCATTCAGTTATCTCTCTTTAACTTTCCTGGTCTTCGATTTCTTCACAGTTTTCGCAGTTGATTTGGCAGGACGATCCGATGTTTTTTTCCTGGCGACAGGCGACCACTGGTAGACGCTCAAATCACAATGGCCGCGCTCGTCAAAGACTACGCCTTCGGCTTCGAGCAAGTATTGTTGAAGCTGAGGCTCCTGGATGATGACGCGGCCAGTCGAGATTCCGCCCTTTGAATTGATCACGCGATGCCAGGGGATATTGCGCCCGTCCTTCGGAGTGGCGTGCATAGCCCAGCCGACCAGTCGCGGGCTGTACCGGTCTTCGAGCAGGCGCGCGATCTGCCCATAGGTCATAACTCGCCCGCGCGGGATTTTCAGCACGAAGCGATAGATTTTTTCAAATGCCTGATCGTAGCCTTTGGGTTGCGGCTTTACGGTGTCACCTGTTGAGGGCGTGCGCGCAGTAGTCTTCGATTTTTGCGCGGCTCGCTTTATCTTTCCCATCGCTTCTTGTCTTTCCTGCGCGCAGTTTCCCACCACTCGCGCCACTCTTTCACTCCTCTGGCTTGCTCGTCAGGCGCACCGCCCGGTTTATACGTCATTCAAAGCCCCGCAAGTTCGCGCAGCCGCATCTCAGCCGCAAATCGCGTGATAAAACGATCACTTTCGAGCCGTGCTATCAACTCTGGAATGGCAAGTCGCCCTTGCCGTTTGCGCTCTGCCAGATATTGCTCTCTTGTCTCTTCGTTTATCAACGTTGTATCAACCGTAGAGCTTGGGCGGTTCGATGTCTGCAAGCCTGTAGTAAGTCATCAACTGACCGCGATGATGAATCTCGTGCTCGGTCATTCCCCAAAGCAGCACTATGCGGCGCATCTTTCTGCCGAAAGCTTCGACCTCTTCGTTCAACTGCTCGAATGTAAGTTTTGATACCTGTTCGACTAACTGGTCGTGATTGTCATTAAATGCTTGAACTATTTCGCTCACGCTGCTTTTTGAAAGATCAATCTCTGACTTCTGCATTGTGCCAGCCAGCGCCGAGCGCACGATCACGTGCTCTGCTTCGGGTATGTGACGAACTAATTCACGCAAAGTGAACATCCCTTCCTTCGGTCGCCAGTCCAACTTATCATCAGTCGCGCCTTCAAGGGCGCGTGCGCTCTGTTTGTGAATGCGATTCCAGTTACTCACAAAATGCTCGGTCTCAGGGCAACTCATCGGTGTCTCCTTTCAGATCTGTGATAAAAATATTTTCAAGCCCGCTGCTCATTATCCGTTCATCCGGCGCAAGCCGCAACTGAAAGCAGTTACCAGTTGCCGGATGCAAATAAGTGTCACCCGTTGCTGACAACTGACAAATAGCAACCGGCAACTGATCACCTATTGTCACCTTCGAAGTAGCAAATTGCGTCCAGAGGCCCGTAAAGGCGCTCCCGGTTGAAATAGTTTTTCAGAACAGTAAGGTATCACACTACTACTTCGGGGCAATGTTTATAAAAAGGAATGACACAATTTGTAATCAGCGGGTACCGAATTTTGTTAGTTTAGCAAGCAATGAAATCCCCGTTACTGAAAGTGATTCTTTAACTCTCACCCCCTAACCCAACCCACAAAAACACGTGAGGGCGATGGTCAGAATTTCCTTTAACGTTGGCACGGTCGTTGCAAAAGGGAACGATGGTTCTAGCAGTTCGACAGTTTGAAAAAGAAATCTCTTCTGCTCAGAGCAACTGCGGGATGCAGAACTAAAGTGCGGAGGATGGAAGGGAGGATGGGGGCCCTGCCTTCCATTCAAAGCAATGTCAGGAGAGGTGAGCAGGCCAATCTGAACCTCAGGCAGTTAAGCAATACTGAGAGAAGCGACAGACAATAAGTTTTCAGGATGTAGAGGCACAAGGGGGCGTGGCTCTATATCGTGAATGAAGAGAGCCGCTGATGTTTTTTGTCATCAGCGGCTTTTATTTTTTTTCAATAATTCTCTATTCCTTGACACTGATTCCGGCGCGGCTTTATGCTCAAGCTCTGAACTCATCACTTCATTGATCATTGCGATAACCCGCTACCGAGAGAGGAACTCGACCGATGGATCCCAAGAGAGTTTTGCAGTATGCCGTTGACGAACAAGTGAAATTTGTTGACCTGCGCTTCACAGACCTGCCCGGAGCATGGCATCACGTGACGGTGCCTATAAACCAGTTCAAAGAAGATGCGTTCGAGTCAGGCATAGGTTTCGACGCATCAAGTTTGCGCGGGTGGGCTTCGATAAACGAATCAGATATGCTGCTGCTGCCGGACGCAGAACGATTCTGGATCGACCCTTTTTTCGAGGAACCTACTCTCTGCATGTTCGCAAACGCAGTTGACCCGATGACGAAAGAAGGCTACGAGCTTGACCCTCGCTCCGTCGCTTCGCGCGCAGAGAGCTATCTTCGATTCACGGGGCTTGCGGATAACTGCTACTTCGGGCCTGAGGCGGAATTCTTCATCTTCGACCACGTCAGCTATCACAACGAAACCAACAGCGCGGGCTATCGCTTCGACTCCGCTGAAGGCATATGGAACTCAGGCCGTGCTGATGACAACCTCGGCTACCGCGTTCGCCCGAAAGAAGGCTACGTGCCGTTGCCTCCGGTTGATTCGCTTCACGACCTGCGCTCAGACATCGTGCAGAACCTGCAATCGGTTGGCATAGAGCCGGAGATGCATCATCACGAAGTCGCGAGCGGCGGCCAGTGCGAGATTGATTTCCGATTCTCGACCTTGCTCGGCACAGCCGACAACGTGATGCTGTTCAAATATGTAGTAAAAAATACGGCGTTCTATTATGGCAAAGCCGCGACCTTCATGCCCAAGCCTATGTTTGGCGACAACGGCAGCGGAATGCACTGTCACCAGAGTTTCTGGAAAGACGACGAGCCATTGTTTGCGGGCGACAAGTACGCGGGATTGTCAGAGATGGCTTTGCACTACGCGGGCGGGATACTAAAGCACGCGGCTGCGATTGCGGCGCTGGCTGCGCCGACTACGAACAGCTACAAGCGGCTGGTTCCCGGATACGAAGCGCCTGTGAATCTGGCTTATTCGCGGCGCAATCGTTCGGCTGCGATTCGCATTCCGATGTATTCGCAGTCGGCAGGAGCCAAGCGCCTCGAAGTCCGCTTCCCCGATCCATCCTGCAATCCTTACCTGGCGTTTTCGGCGATGCTGATGGCGGGGCTTGATGGAGTTCAGAATCGCATTGATCCGGGCGAGCCGCTCGACAAAGACATCTACGATCTGTCGCCCGAAGAGTTGAAAGACGTGCCGACGCTGCCCGGCTCATTAGATCGCGCGCTTGAAGCGCTCGAAGCCGATCACAATTTCCTGCTCAAAGGCGATGTCTTTACTGAGACACTCATCGACAGGTGGATAACCTACAAACGACAGAAAGAGGTTGACCCGATTCGCATGCGCCCGCACCCGCTCGAATTCCAGATGTACTTTGATTGCTGATATGCATCATCACTGTGTTTTCACTAAAATACTCGTATCATTAAGCTTTCGCGGCAGCGACTAAGGCGGCATCCGCAGGTGCGACTTTTCTCGCATAGTCAATTTAACCTGTTGTCAGGAGGTCAAGCATTGCCGATATTCTCTCTATATTTTGTACTCATCTTAATATTTCCTGTTTGTGCCACAGTTGGAGCCGAACAGAAGCAAGCCGATGCCAAGGGCAAGATAACCTTGAATTTCAATCAAACCAGCTACGTTCATCGTTGGTCACAAAATGACCAGCATGAATTTACACCTCCGGGGCAGGACGATCTGTCAAAGTGGACAGACATGCTGACGATCAACTTTTACCCACATGTCAATGAGGGGGAAGGACTCGCTCTGGTCGCCAACCAGGTTCTTGAGAACTATAAGACTCAAAAAGGAAGAGTTCTCAGAACCGATTCTGTGCCCCGAACCAGCGAAAAACCTGCTGAACATCTAATCGTCGTAGTTTTTGGCAGGCCCACTTTTCTGGAAGCGGTCCAGGCAAGGTTTAAGCTGGTTAATGGCAAGGGCGTTTCCATTATTTATTCACACCGAGTGTATGGGAAAGAAGTAGGGCCGGAAATGAGCAGTTGGCTGCAAGGGAATGGACCTTCAATAGAGAAGGCGCTGATGGGGTGGGAGTTCCCATCATCACTTGGTAACTTGCTGAAATCGACGGCACCGAAAAGCCAGTCACGGCAATGAGCGCCCGGCGATAGTTCTTCATAGCTTCTGTCCAGCTACAGCAATGCAGTGATATTGAAAGTCTAGTTATTTACCGCTAGCTTAGAGCGGTTTGCAAATGGATGTACGGTTCACCGCAGAGACGCAGAGGACGCAGAGATAACGCAGAGGTTATGCATAAAAAAACTCTGCGCCGCCTCTGTGTCCTCTGCGTCTCTGCGGTGAATCCTATTGCATTACCGTACATTCAAAAGAAATCCGCTCTAATATTACGAACGATTATAAATTCACGCTCGAATTCCAGATGTACTTTGACGTTTATGAAGCTCTTTTGGGATGACGGCGTTCCTACCTTGCCATAAATCTGTCCGCAGTTGTTAACCTCAAAGATCGGTAAACCGTTATACAAGAGAAAAGAACTGTTTGCAGATCATTTGAGAGGAGAAGGCATGCTGCATAATCATGGCAGATCATTCTGGTTTCTTTCGACAATGTTGCTCTTGACGTTTTGCATTACTTCGCAAGAGGCGGGCGCGCAGGAATTTCAGACGAAAGCTTTTCGGGATACACTCGGTCGCGCTCAAGCAAAAACTCTATCACGAGAATGGGCCGAAGCCGCGTCATCATGGGAAATGATCGTTCAGATGAATCCCGTCGAAGGTGAGTTCTGGAATCAACTGGCCGAAGTCCGTTATCAAAACAAAGAGTACCTGAAGGCGGCACAGGCTTACGAAAAAGCTCTCGAACTAGGCGACGGGTTCCCTTCCGATGCCAGTTACAACATTGCGCGCTGCTACGCGCAGCTTGGTGATAAAGATCAGGCGATGAGATGGCTAGAGAAGTCTTTCGATCTGGGTTTTCGCTCGCTGACAAAACCTCAGACAGACGCAGACCTCGAAGCCCTTCGCGATGATGCGCGCTTCCGCAAGCTGACAGCTATGGAGGATGTCAGCAAATTATCACGCGATGATGGCTGGCGATACGACCTGCAATTGCTCGCCCGCGAAGTGAAGCGGCGGCGGTATCATCCGTTTTTGAAAATCTCTGAACAGGAATTAGACTTATCTGTCAAACGGATTCACGACCGGATTCCGCGACTCACAGATATTCAAGTGATCATTGAAATGATGAAACTCATGCGCAAGGTCGGAGATGGGCATACCATGCTATATGCCTTCTGGGAACGGCCAGAGTTTCTTAAAACCGTACCGGTAGATTTGCAATTCTTCCGCGAAGGTTTGTTCATCACTTCAGCAGATTCGCGGTATACAGACTTGCTGGGCGCGCAGGTGCTCCGTTTCGATGACCTCGCAGTAGAAGAAGTCATGCAGGGGCTTGACCCGATAATCAATCGCGATAATCAAAGGGCGGCGCTCGTAATGGGATTGATGCGGATACGTAATCTTCCGCTGTTGCATGGGCTGGGGTTGATTCATAATCCTGAACATGTGGCGTTGACGATTCGAGATGCACAGGGAAAAACCCGCACGGTTTCGCTGCCAGCAGATTCAGGCGTGCCGACGCGAAAGCTTTGGGATGGGATGCCTAAAGGATGGAAGGCATTTCATGAAACGCTGCCGGGGCCGTCTCCAATTTACCTGAAGAACAACTACGCAGATTACTGGTTCGAGTATCTGCCGGAGGCTAAGACGGTCTACTTTCAATTCAACCGCGTGCATAACGACCCGCAGGAACCATTGACCAAATTCTGCGACCGACTTTTCAAATTCATCAACGAGCATGAAGTCGAGCGGCTAGTCATAGACATGCGCTGGAATCCCGGCGGCGATACGACTATATCTTTGCCTCTCGTCTGGAGCCTTGTCCGCTGCGAGAAGATCAACGTGCGCGGAAAGCTTTTTGTTATCATCGGGCGACGGACTTTCTCTGCGGCGCAAAACGTGGCTACATTTATTGAGCGCAACACGAGGGCGATCTTTGTCGGAGAGCCAACCGGCTCCAGCCCGAATTTCATCGGCGAAGATAATCCTTTCGAGCTGCCTTATAGCAAGATCATGGCGAATGTTTCAGAGTTCTATTGGCAGAGTTCATGGCCTTTCGATCACCGGACCTGGATTGCGCCGTTGCTTTACACGCCGCCTTCATTTGAAGCCTACAGCAAAAACCGCGACCCGGCGATGGAAGCCATCCTGGCTTACTGAACAGCTTGCGTTGAGGAGCGTATGAATTTAATCAGCGACACTTTTATTCCGTTTCAAGTATTGGGGCAAATACCCGCCCCCAATTCCACGCACATAGACTTCGGCGATATGGTGGCGATTATCATCATTCCCGCATTATGCCTGTTGGTCGGATGGCTCGCTTGGGTAATGAACCGAGTGTCTCATCTGAAGGTCAAAGCTCAGGTAGAGTTTCAAACCCGGTTGCTGGAAAAGATTCACTCCGCACAGGATGTCGCGCAGCTTATGCAATCGGAAGAGGGCCGACAATTCATTGAGGCGTTCTCAGTCAAACATCCCGCTTTGATGGAAGAGATTCTAGGCTCAGTCCGCAAAGGAGTAATTTGTACGATGGTGGGATTAGGCGGTCTTCTCTTGCGCTTAATATTTCCGATGGGCTTTGGAGTTTTCATCATCGCCAGCATCTTAACGGGCGCAATAGGAGTTGGATTTTTGATCTCTTCGGTGATCACGTATCGCCTGTCAAAATCCTGGGGCTTGATTTCCAAAGCCAGGTGATGGCCGCAGATGACCGAGCGCGATGGATGAACCCGCATTCGATATATTTTATAAAAGCACAGCGCGGCCTTTGTGGGCTTACATTCACAGGGTTTCGGGTGATGCCGCTCTGGCAGACGACATATTGCAAGAAAGCTACTACCGTTTTCTTCGCGCGTCGCTGGCAGGCATGGATGAAGCTCAGATGAAATCATATCTTTACAAGATTGCGACCAACCTCTTGAACGATCATTGGCGCAACAGAAAGCGAGAGCGTCAGCAAATTCTTGAAGTTGATAATGAGACGACGACAGAATATGCGGCCAAAAATCACGACATGGCGCATGCGTTCGAGCAGCTTAATACTCAACAACGCTCTCTGCTCTGGCTGGCTTACGTAGAAGGAAACGAGCACAGCGAAATTGCTCGGATTCTCGGATTGAGGGAAAAAAGCATTCGGGTATTGTTGTTTCGCGCCCGTCACAAACTGGCCAGCATTTTGAAGCAAAAGAACTCTGGCGTGAAGGAATGATTATGAACAAAATCGCCTGCGCTTATGAAAATCAGGTTAAGCGCGTCGTCATATCAGGCAATTGGGATGAGGGAATCAGATCTCATGTCGCAAGCTGCTCAATTTGCCGGGAAGTTGTCAGCGTGTCGGAGTGCGTGCAATCTCTGGCCGAAGAATCAGCCGTCCGGCCCGACCTGCCTGATGCCGCTTATATCTGGTGGAAAGCCGGATTGCTTCAGAGGCAGGCGGCAGAAAAAAAAATAATGCGATCAATAATGTTTACACGCGCATTAGCTTACATAGTTTTTGCTTGTGGGTTGGGAGGATGGATTCTTTATCGGTGGCAGCAAACGCGGGAAGAGATTGATCGCTTTTCTCGATTGGTCTTTTTGCAAGCCGATTCAAACTTTGCTTCCGGCGTTCGCCCTCTTATTGTGCTGGCTGTTGTTTTGCTGGCGCTTAATATAGTTTTAACTCTTCGGACTGTTATGTATGAAGGCAGATTGAAAAAGAGATTATCGGCTAAACAGGATTAGCAAGCTAACCCGCAGGCCCGCTCAATCTCCGGCGGTGAACAGCGATTGCCTTAACCTCAGGGTCTATTCATTCTCTTCAGTTATGGAATCGGAAACCTAAAGATTCACCGCAGAGGCGCAGAGAACGCAGAGGGGGCGCAGAGATTTCTATGTTTGAGAGTTCTATGTCTACATAACCTCTGCGTAATCTCTGCGTTCTCTGCGCCTCTGCGGTGAACAGACTTCTTTTTCACAGAACTAAAGAGAATGTATAGACCTTGGCCTTAACCTCTATACCAATGATTTTTTTTGCGGGCTTCTGTTATAATCTCGTCGCCAATAGCAAATTCGTAACGCTCAGGAATTTAGTTATGCTGAAATCAACTCGGACGGCTATCGCGCTTTTGATCATCCTTGCGAGCGCGAGCGCGACCGAAGCCGCGCAGGACAAAAAACCGACCGTCAAGCTGAAAGGCATCACAGTAAAGCATATAGACTTGGCCGATCAAATCGCTGAAACGACTGTCTCTGTCGAGATAGAAAATCCCGGCCCGGCTTTCAAAGTCAAAGATGCGAGCTACCGGCTCAAATTGAACGGGCAACCGGCTGCCGAAGGAAAGCATAACGAAGAGATCAAGGTGCCCGCCAATTCGACCGTCACCGTTGAACTGCCGGTCACGGTAAATCTGGCGGCACTGCCTGCGGTCACATTGAGCGCTATCACAGACGGATTGAACTTGAGCTATGAGCTTGAAACCGAGTTCACGGTGCCTTTGTTTGCGATGTTCAATCACAAAGTCAAAACCGCTTTTAAGGGCGATCTGCCCGTAGGCGATACGCTCATTTCTCTGCCGGGCAAACTCGTAGATCGAATACTGGGCAAGCCCTGATGATTTCAACCCTGAAATATTTCAGTGAACGATTCTAACAATCTTTCCCTGCTGATACTCGCAAAACTCGAAGAGCAAATCGAGCGCGCAGATCACCTGATTGCGCTCGTTCCAATGGACAAGCTCGAATGGCGACCCTTGCCTGAATCGTTTCGCGTATGCGATTTGCTGGGCCATCTGCTCGAATGCCTTGCGGGATTCTGCGCCGCGCTCTACCGTCTAGACCCGCAGCGCCTCGCTCACTTCACACATTTGCGCGAGATGAAAGTGAATCATTGCTGCGGCGTCGAAGAGGCGCGCGAAAGAGTGCGACATTATCTTGTCTACATCAGGGAAGGCTTTGCGAATTTAACCGACCGAGACCTGTCACGTCGGCTTCCGACCGTCTTCGTCGCGGAAGGCGAAGCGGCGACTGACGATCCTGTTGGGAAACCTGGAACACTTCATCAATCATAAGCATCAGTTATTTTTTTACCTCAAGATGCTCGGCGTTCAGGTTGCGACTGCCGACCTCTATCGAATTAAAACTGGCAACTGATTTGATAGATCAAAGCGGGCGGAAAAAACAGGTGCGCTCGCCCGTATGACAGGCAGGGCCGTTGGGTGTAACGCGAACGAGGATGGTGTCGCCATCGCAATCAATCGAAACCGAAACGACGCGTTGCGTGTTGCCGGAAGTCTCGCCCTTATGCCAGAGCACGCGCCGCGAACGACTCCAGAACCATGTTTCGCCTGTCTCGATGGTCTTCGCCAATGATTCAGCGTTCATGTAAGCGAGCATCAACACTTCGCCTGTATCAGCGTCTTGCACAATCGCAGGCACGATCCCGCGCTCGTCATATTTCACAGCATCTATCAGTGAATCAGTCATAAGCAATTTCGAACGTCAATTATATCTGTTTCATCTCATCGGCAGGCCGCGCTCTCGAAGAAACTGTTTCGCTTGTCCTATAGTGAACTCGCCGAAATGAAAAATTGAAGCGGCGAGCACGGCTGAAGCTTTCCCATCGCCGATGCTTCTGCGAGGTGATCGAGCGTTCCCGCGCCGCCCGATGCAATCACGGGAATCGAGACTGCCTCAGCCACTGCGCGCGTAAGCGAGATGTCATATCCGTCGCGCGTGCCATCCGAATCCATGCTGGTCAGCAGTATCTCGCCCGCTCCGAGTTCTTCTGCGCGCCTTGCCCATTCGACCGCGTCAATGCCTGTCGGCGTGCGCCCGCCGTGAGTGTAAACTTCCCAGCCCTGCCCTGCACGTCTTGCATCAATCGCAACGACTATAGCCTGCGAGCCGAAAGCGCGCGCGCCATCCGTGATGATCGAAGGCTGTTTGATCGCGGCTGTGTTGACAGACACTTTATCCGCGCCCGATAAGAGCATCAATCTCATGTCTTCGACAGTGCGGATGCCGCCGCCCACTGTGAAAGGGATGAACACCGAATCAGCCACTTGCCGCGCCATATCGCGCACCGTGTCGCGACTGTCGCTCGATGCTGTGATGTCTAAAAACACAAGCTCATCCGCGCCCTCGCGGTCATAGCGCCGCGCCTGTTCCACAGGATCGCCCGCATCAATCAGGTCAACGAAGCGAATGCCCTTGACCACGCGGCCTCGATCAACGTCGAGGCAAGGAATTATTCTCTTTGCCAGCATATCAGAAATCTCGACTCGACCTGAAAGCGGCTTCCAGAGCCTCTTTCAAGGTGAAGCGTTTTTCATAAAGCGCTTTGCCAATGATCACAGAATCCACCCCGTCAGCTTCGAGCGCGCAAAGTTTGATTATATCTTCAAGCGAAGAGATGCCGCCTGATGCCGTCACGCGTGCGGTTGAAGCGAGCGCTACTTCGCGCGTCATCTCGAAGTTCGGCCCCGCAAGACGCCCGTCTCGGGCGATGTCCGTATAAATTATGCGACGCGCGCCGAGCGAAGCGACTTGCTTAGCAAACGCGAGCGCATCCACCTCGGTTGTCTCTGTCCAGCCGCGCGTCGCCACCTGTCTGCCGCGAGCGTCTATGCCGACGATTATGGAATCGCCGAACTGGTTGATAGATTGTTCAAGCGCAAGCGGGTTTTCTATCGCAAGAGTCCCGACGATGACGTATCGCGCGCCGACGGATTCGAGCAGATTTCGTATGTCGTCAACCGAGCGCACGCCGCCGCCGACTTCGAGAGGTACATTGACCTCGTCTGCGATGCGGCGAATTATCTTTTGATTCTCAGAAGCGGCTCCGAGAAAAGCTCCATCGAGATCAACGACGTGAATAAGCCGCGCGCCTGCACTCTCATAATCGTATGCGACTTCCACAGGGTCGCGGTCATAGACTCGCGCGCTATCCTCGCGCCCTTCCGTCAGCCGCACGCACCTGCCACCTTTTAAATCTATTGCTGGAACTACGAGCATATATCAGAAACTATAATGATTCATTCCTTTTGGGTAACGACCGATTGCTGACTCAAGTAATGGTTCATCCCTTATGCCCTGATGTCCGCCGAATCGTTCAATCAACTCATGGTGAATTGCAATGATATTTTCTTTGTTGAGGTATTTCGTTGTCATTCGGCAAGGCGACGTAGCAGATTGCTGTGCTTATCCATAAACTTGCGCGCTATCTTCATCACTTCTTGATCGGTACTTTCTATTTCGTCACTGGCCAGCTTTACCTCTTGTGACTCCTTTTCATCTGTAGTAGCCATGACTTCTCCGATTTACATTTCTAGCTGAACCTTATTCTTCTTGAAATTATGAGTCAAGTCACAAGACGGTATCAAGCTTGCTCATATTCAAGTTCGGGCTGCTGTGGATGATTTCTCGTTTTCTTTCTGTACGAGTTGGAGGTTCGCTCGCCCGTTATCAATACACTTTTACCGGATTGGATGATTGCCATGTCGAAAATGATTATAAGGACTTCGCGGTTGGTTGCGCCGCTCGCGCTCGTGCTTTGCATCGCGCAGGCGTCGTTCAGTTATTCTGTTCTCACTCATCAAGCGATTATTGATTCCGTGTGGGATGACTCGCTCAAGCCGCTTCTGCTGAAACGGTTTCCGGCTGCTACCGCAGAACAACTGCGAGAAGCGCACGCGCACGCTTACGGCGGGGCAATCATTCAAGACATGGGATATTACCCTTTCAGCAGCAAGTTCTTCACAGACCTCGCTCATTACGTCCGCAGCGGTGACTTCATCGAAGCATTGATCGCAGAGTCTCAGGACTTAAACGAATACGCGTTTGCGCTCGGCGCGCTGGCACATTATGCGGCGGACACTAACGGTCATGCTAAGGGGACGAATCGCGCCGTCCCGGTAGTTTATCCCAAGCTACGCGCTAAGTACGGAGATGAAGTCACCTATGCCGAAGATCCGACTTCGCACATCAAGGTAGAGTTCGGCTTCGATGTCGTGCAGATAGCGCGAGGCCGCTATGCGCCTGATGCTTATCACGACTTCATCGGGTTCAAGGTATCAAAGGATGTAATGCAGCGCGCATTCGCAAAAACCTACAGCATAGAAATGAAAGATGTATTCACGAGCCTCGATTTGGCTATCGGCACTTATCGCCGCACGGTGAGCGGGTTGATTCCTGAGATGACAAAGGTCGCGTGGGAGTTAAAGAAAGACGAGATCGAAAAAA
Organism: Blastocatellia bacterium; assembly: GCA_963726785.1. Classification (GTDB taxonomy): domain Bacteria; phylum Acidobacteriota; class Blastocatellia; order UBA7656; family UBA7656; genus DATEKX01. The sequence goes on along the minus strand of CAVSDJ010000009.1, from coordinate 133,745 downwards.
ACTCTCCCGGTATCACGCGCGACAAATTCATCTATAACCTTTCGCGCGCCGACTATGAAAAAGAATTCGGCAAGGATTATGAAAAGCCGGGGTTTGGCGCAAAGATGACTGCGTGGTTCGTCCGCGTAGTTCCGAAGGTCGGCCCGTTCAAAGCTCTCGCAATCAAGGTGCCCACGCCCGAAGCCGAGCGCCTGTTTATGGAGAGCTTCAACGCGACGATTGATCACTATCAAGCAATGCTCGCTCAACTACAAGGCGGAAAGCTGGATTTGCAAAACGCGGATTTCGACACGGGCAGGCCGACGCGCGCGGGCGAGTACGAGCTTGCGGATGAAACGTATGCAAAGCTGTTAGAGAAACTGGCGAAGAATGATTTTAAAACGACAAGCCCGGAACTTCGCCGAGATATACTTGCTTTCTACAACGACCTGAACGCGCCCATCGCTACAAAGAAAGATAAAGATGACTGGCAAGACACAATGCGCGCGCTCGACAAGTTGAAAGCCATGCAGGCCGAGCCAGTGCGAGCAAATAGTCAATGAGAGCCGAATTAAAAAATGACTGCCGTCACAGCGCGGCAAAGTTCGCAAGTAATCGCAGCCCTGCGTCCTGGCTCTTTTCAGGATGAAACTGAGCGCCGCAAACGGAAGCTCGCGCGCAGATCGAAGGGTAACGAATGCCGTATTCGGTTTCGGCGATCACGTCCTCAGTGTCTGCGGCTTCGATGTGATAGGAATGAACGAAGTAAAAATAAGTCCCGCCCGCAAGCCCTTCCGTCAGCGGATGCGGTTTCAAGTTTTCGATCTGATTCCAACCGATCTGCGGGACGCGAGGCCCTGACTCGGGAAAACGAACGACGCGCCCGCGCATCAATCCCAGCCCTTTATGCACTCCGAACTCATGCCCTTCGTCGAACATCAACTGCAAGCCGACGCACAGTCCGAGCACCGGCTTGTTTTCTTCAGCCGCTTGCACAACTAACTCATCCAACTCCGATTCGCGCAATCGGCGGGCGCATTCGCCGAACGCGCCAACGCCCGGCAGCACGATTCTATCCGCCTCGCGTATAGCGCCTGCATCATCTGTGACGACAGCTTGCGCGCCGACAGCTTCAAACGCTTTTTCAACGCTTCGCAGGTTGCCCACGCCATAATTTATGATCGCGATCATACGTATCGCTAAAGCGTTCCTTTTGTCGAGAGCACGCCTTCGATGCGCTCCGAAGTTCGCGTCGCCGCAGAAAGGCTGCGCGCGACTGATTTGAAAACAGCTTCGATGATGTGATGCTGGTTCGCGCCGTATAGCACTTCGATGTGAAGATTGCATCGGACTTCGCCCGCGAACGAGCGCCAGAAGTGTTCGACCAGTTCGACATCAAGCTCGCCTATTCGATCACGCACATTGGCGACGCGGTACACAATAAACGCGCGCCCGCTCAGGTCAACAACTGCGCGCGCCAGCGTTTCATCCATAGGCACATAAGCCGCGCCGAATCGCACGATGCCGCTCTTGTCGCCCAGAGCTTCGGCGAATGCCTGTCCTATTGTTATCGCGATGTCTTCAACCGAATGATGGCCGTCAATGTGCAGGTCGCCCGCGCAGTTGACTTCGAGGTCAAACAGTCCATGACGCGCAAACAAGTCGAGCATATGATCGAGGAATCCTATGCCTGTTCCTATTTTCGACGTGCCGCGCCCGTCAAGATCAATCTTAACCTGCACGTCGGTCTCTCGCGTCGTGCGCCGTTTCTCTGCGACTCTTGCCATAGGCTTGTCCTCAGTTACGCATGATTCATCACTTCTTCGAGGGCTGCGATCAACCTGTCGTTCTCTTCCGGCGAGCCGACCGACAGGCGAAAATATTCCGAAAGCATCGGGTACTTGCTCACGTCACGAACAAGTATATCGCGTGCGACCAGTTCCTCGAAAATTTTCCGTGGCGGCAACTGAGCGCGCGCGATCATGAAGTTTGCGGACGATGGCACGGGCTCAACGCCTTCAATGGCAGGAAGTCTTTTTGAAAGCCGCTCGCGCTCGCTAACTATCATTTCGATTTGCGGTCTGAGCAGATCGTATCTTTCGCACGCGACCTCGGCGGCGGTGGCCGAAAAGAAGTTGAGATTATAAGGAAGCGTGGCCTTGTGTACTTCTCGCGCGAGTTCAGGCGACGCAAGCAAGTAGCCTACACGAAGCCCGGCCATCGCCATCGCTTTTGAAAACGTTCTCAACACTATCAGGTTCGGCAACTCCGCAAGCAACGGCACGACAGTACGACCTGAGAATTCGTGGTAGGCTTCATCAACGACTATCAATCCGTCGAAGGCGCGGGCGAGGTCAAGCAGCTCTTCTTCTGCAATGCGGCAACCCGTCGGGTTATTCGGCGAACAGAGAATAATCACATCAGCCCGGTCTCTTATTGCTCGCTCACGGATGCCGTCGACATCGAACTGCAGTTCGGCAGTGAGCGGAACGCTAAGAACTTCGCCTCCAAGCACCGTGACGATCTGGCGATAGAGTGTAAACGTAGGCTCTGAAATCAAAACGCGTGTGCCCGCGCTCACGCTCACCATCAACGTAGCCTGGATCAATTCATTCGAGCCGTTGCCAGCGAGCGTGCCTTCCGGCTTCCAGCCTGCGAATCGGGCGAGCGCATCAAGTAGCCCCGCAGGAACGAAGTCAGGGTAACGCGCCCACGCGCGACCCGCGAGGCGGCGCTCGACCTCTTGTTTGATCTCGTCAGGAATGTCGAACGGGTTTTCGTTCTGATTGATCTTGATCGAGGCGCGATACGGCGCAAGCGTGTACGCGGTGATTGCGCGCACAGCCGATTTGATTTTTCCAAGCGGATCACTCATTTTCCAACCTGATAAGCACTGCGCGCTTGTGCGCTGTCAGTCCCTCGGCATCTGCCATCGCAGCAATCGCGTCCGCGTTCTTTTCAATAGCGGCGCGCGTATAGCGAATCATAGATTGACGCTTTATAAAATCGTAAACGCCGAGCGGCGACGAGAACCGCGCCGTTCCCACTGTCGGCAATACGTGATTAGGGCCAGCCAGATAATCGCCAACCGGCTCGCTCGACCACGCGCCGAAGAATATCGCGCCCGCGTTCTCGATCATCTTAGATGTGCGCTCGTCGTCTTCGGTCATCAATTCAAGATGCTCAGGCGCGATACGGTTCGCAAGCTCGCAAGCGGCTTCGAGCGATTCGACGACGAAGACTGCGCCGTATGATTCAATCGAAGCTTTTGCGATTTCGCGCCGCTCAAGCGTTTCAACCTGTCGCGCGACTTCGCGCGTTACTTCACGAGCAAAACTCGCGCTCGTTGTGATGCAGACGGGGGAGGCTTCCCTATCGTGTTCGGCTTGCGCAAGAAGGTCTGCTGCGACGAACCGCGCATCGGCGCTCTCATCGGCAATAACGACTACTTCCGTTGGCCCCGCGATTGAATCAATGCCGACCGAGCCGTAGACCAATTTCTTTGCAATCGCGACGTAGATATTACCGGGGCCAACGATCTTATCCACGCGCGGAATCGTCTCTGTCCCGAATGCAAGCGCGGCAATCGCTTGCGCGCCGCCAACGCGATATACTTCCGCAATTCCGAGTTCATCAATCATAGCCGCGACCGCCACGGCGCTATCGAGTGTGCCGGGCGGCGTAGTGATTGCGATGCGGCGAACGCCTGCCACCTGCGCGGGCACAGCATTCATTATCAAAGATGACGGATAAGCCGCGCGCCCGCCCGGAACGTACAGGCCAGCCGAAGCGACTGGCATCATTCGTTGCCCCACTATGGCTCCGCCCTCGGTCGTCATTTGCCAATCGGATTCACGTTGCCGCTCGTGAAACGCACGAACGTTTTCGATGGCTTTGCGAAACGCTTCAACAGTGCGAAGCTCAGCGCGCGAGGCTGCGCTACGAATGAAATCGGCGTCAACACGAAGTTCATCCAGCTTGAGCGAAACGCCATCGAATTTTTCGGTGTAGTGAATGAGAGCTTCATCGCCGCCCGCGCGGACTCCGTCCACGATTTCGGCCACGCGCGCGATCAACTCCGCGTTCATCTGAAGCGAGCGCGAGCGAATGCGGTCGAGCGCCTTACTGGCAGTACCGGGTTTGTACGTTGCTATTTCCATCAGCGATTTCAGAATGACTCAACAACGTAGCACATGGAGCGCGCGGGCGGCAAAGAGTACAATGAAGCCGTCTTTCGATGAATCTTCTACGCTTGCCGTCGCCGTATTAACGATTGAGCTTGGCCCAATTCAAATCAAACTTCGGAGGAAGAGAGCGAGATGCCGTCTAATGATTATCACTTCATAACTCACTGGCGAGTGGAAGGCGCTATAAACGAAGTCGCAGACATATTGAAAGACGCAGCGGAGTTGCCGCGCTGGTGGCCTTCGGTCTATCTAGACGTGAAAGTATTAGAGCCGGGCGATAAAGACGGCATCGGAAAAGTCGTCAGCCTCTACACAAAAGGCTGGCTGCCCTACACATTGCGATGGGATTTTCGCGTCACCGAGTCAAACTACCCTCACGGCTTCAGCCTCGAAGCATGGGGCGATTTCAACGGGCGCGGCATCTGGACGCTTGAGCAGGACGAAAGCTTTGTCAACGTCACATATGATTGGAAATTGCGCGCCGATAAGCCGTTGTTGTCGGCGCTCTCGTTTCTGTTCAAGCCTATCTTTTCAGCCAATCATCGCTGGGCGATGGAAAAAGGCGAAGAGAGTCTGAAGCTTGAACTCGCGCGCCGCCACGCTCGCACACCCGAAGATGCCGCTCGCATCCCTGCGCCGCCTGCGCCTACATTTAAGAAACGATGAACGATGAATGATGAATGATGAACCGAAAGAGAGGCTTTCAATTCATCATTCATCATTCATCGTTCATCGTTTCTTCTGCGTCTCTGCGGTGAATCTTTCAACGAACAGTTGACCCGCTTAGAGCAATGTGATAAACCGCCAATTGTCAGAATTCAGGTGAGGCTCACATATGATGCACGACAGCGATTTAACCATACGGCCCGAAGCGATTGCTAAACTTGCAGCGCCCATTTTTCCGACGAACTCGGTTGAGTTCGTCAATTCGCTCGCCCACTACTATCGCGGCGAGATGTCGCGAATGATGAGTTGGCGCGACCGGTTGGACCGCACGACCAACTGGGCGATAACCGGAGTCGGCGCGATGTTGTCGGTTTCGCTGTCGTCGCCGCAATCGCATCACGGCGTTCTGCTGTTTGCGATGATACTGATCTTTCTACTCCTGCACATCGAAACGCGCCGCTATCGCTTCTTTCATGTCTACCGCAGCCGCGTTCGCCTCATCGAGCGCAATTACTACGCTCGCATCTTCGCCCCGCGCGAGGTGATCGATCCCGCGCACTGGATGAATCAACTTGGCGAAGACCTTCGCCTGCCGCGATTCTCGCTGACGCGCAACCAGGCGATGGCAAGGCGACTGCGGCGAAATTACATCTGGTTGTTTCTCATCCTTTTGCTTGCGTGGCTGCTCAAGACGACGGCAATCGCGCTTCAGCCCGGCATTGACACAGCACAGATCATTCACTCCGCAACCGAACTTTCCAATAACGCGGCCATAGGCTACGTTCCCGGCTGGTTCATCTTGATCGGCATTCTCTCTTTCTACGGCTGGATGTTCTTCATCATGTTGAAGTACAGACAAACAACTGGCGAACTGGCATACGGCGAAGTCCATGTTTGAAACTACTGCTTAACCCGATGGCGACGATGATAGCTCGTCGCCGGGTTTGTCTTGTGTAAAAAAACCAACTGAAGCAAAAAAACTGCATTGCTCGTCACATAATCTGCGTCATGTAAGTAATGTAGGGGAGTTCATAATCACAAAATTTAGATAGCTCTCCTTTGACAGCAGGGGAACACCAAAATCATTTATACTTTTCGGGTAACGCATATGTCTTGCAGTCAGGCCTTATATTCTGAGCTGTAATGCCAATGCCTTAGCCATCCAACACGTCAAGCTTGAAACCGAAGGATGGGAACGCGATTACTAAGCAGCGACCCGACCTTCACTGAGCCAGCCGGATGATAAACAATGCGCGTGCTTTCAGCTTCTGAACTTCTGGACGCATGGGAAAGTGGACTCGCAGGGCAGCCGATTGAGCAAGGGCTGATTCTTCTGGCGGCGGCCTGCCCCGAGTCGTCGCTCGAAGAACTGGCTCAATTGAGCATTGGCCGCCGCGATGCCCAATTGCTCAAACTTCGCGAAATGATCTTCGGTTCTCAACTGACCAGCCTCGCCAGTTGTCCACAGTGCGAGCAGCGGCTCGAACTGAATTTCACAGTCGCCGATATCACGGCACAGCAACCGCAGGAGCAAGTCGAATTGCTCACCTTCGCTCGTGATGAGTACGAGATTCAATTTCGTTTGCCGAACAGCGCAGACCTCATTCAAATGACAGGATGGGAAGCCAACGAAGCCCGCTTCTTATTATTCGGGCGATGCTTGATGGAAGCCCGTCATAAGGGCGAAACGCGCTCGATTGATGATTTGCCGATGGAGATAATAGAGGCAGTGGTCGAACAAATGGCGGAAGAAGACCCGCAGGCCGATATTCATTTGACTTTGAATTGCCCGGCGTGCGGCCACTCGTGTCAGGCTCCTTTTGACATAGGGGCATTTTTCTGGGCAGAGATCAATGCGTGGGCGCGACGCCTGTTGCAAGATGTTCATGCGCTCGCCACTCAATACGGCTGGTTCGAGTCGGACATCTTGCGGATGAGCGCGCGGCGACGCCAGTTTTACTTAGAGATGATCGAAAAATGAGTGACTTCCTGAGCAAACTAATAATGCATAGCCGGGAACCAGCGGCGATTATCACGCCGCGACAACAGCCGCCCGATCAAACGATGTTCTCTCGGCAAACCGTGGAGCCGCCGGAAACTCGACGCTCGCACATTGAGGTCACACCAACTATTATCGCGCAACCTCGCATTGCCGCTTACGCCGAGCCGAATGCTTCGACCATTCAGCAGGCGGCGGCAGTGACCGAACCGCAGTCGGTCATCAATATTACGATTGGCCGCGTTGAGGCGCGCGCGGCCACGTCTCAATCGCGCGTCAGACAAAGCAGTCGCGCTCAATCGGGCGTGATGAGTCTCGATGAATACCTGCGGCAGCGAAAAGAAGGTGAACGATGAGCAATTCACCTGCGATTTCCGCCGTCACCATCACGCTTCAAGTCAGCGCTCACGCGGGCCTGAGCATAACGGTGCCGATTCTGCTTGAAGCCATCAGAGTCAAGTTGCGAAAGATTGGTCGGCCAATCAACGAAACCGATTTCCAATTAAAAGGAGAGGAGCGAGCGACTGCATGAAGATAAATATTCTCATCGAGCAATTGATACTCGACGGATTGCCCGTTGAGCAGCGCGACGGCGCAACCGTGCAGAAAGCCGTCGAGTCGGAGTTTGCGCAACTGCTTGAGCAAAACGGGTTGGGAAGCGCCCTGCAATCGAGCGTCAATCTGCCGAGCACACCCTCCAACTCCATTCAGATAGCAAGCGACAGTGATCAACAATCGCCAGGGCAACAGATCGCCGGATCAGTAAATAAAAGCCTGGATCAAGCGTAGAGAGTCAGAAATGAAACGTCTCGCTAAAACGCATTTGCAACAAGCCATCCGTTTGATCTAGCATCCGCGCAACGAGCATGGATGGTCTATGTTTGGCAGTAAGTCTGACCATAACATTTTGCTGGAACAGTATCTGCTGGCCGCCTGCATATTCACCGCAGAACCAAATGTCCCTGAGAGATTTTGAATTCAAGCTTCGTTTTTGTATTTTGCCTTTTGCCTTTTTTAGCCGTTTCGTCATACTGTTAATAGTCGGGCTGTGGTTGCAGTTCGCACTTGTGTATGACTGGCGACCTTGTACTTCATTACAGACTCGGAGAACGTCTCGGCGCGGGCGGCATGGGCGAAGTGTATGTAGCGGAAGACACCAGACTCGGTCGCCAGGTTGCGTTAAAATTCCTGCCTGCCTCTTACCAGTATGACCCGGACCGGCGCGAGAGATTCTTCAAAGAAGCACGCGCCGCATCGGCCCTGCGCTCGCCTTACGTAGCCTCTATTTACGATATAGGCGAGCATGAAGGCGCGGCCTTCATCGTGATGGAATACGTCGAAGGCGAAATGCTTTCATCGAAACTCGCGCGCGGGCCGCTGCCCGTCTGCGATGCGATAGACACGGCCATGCAGGTAGCCGATGCGCTCGATGAAGCGCACTCAATTGGCATCATCCATCGCGACGTAAAAAGCTCTAACCTGATAATCACGGATCGCGGCCTTGTGAAAGTGCTCGACTTTGGGCTTGCCAAAGTTACAGGCCCGCTCAGGTCGAACATTGAAACAAACAGCGGCGATGACACGGCGCAACTCGGGCAGGAAACAGTCGTGGGTGTCGTGATGGGCACGGTTTCTTATATGTCGCCTGAGCAGGCGCTTGGCCGCGATGTAGATCAACGCTCGGACATATTCTCGCTCGGCATAGTCTCTTACGAGATGCTGACCGGGCGATTGCCGTTCACGGGCACAAGCTCTACGGAAGTAATAGATCAGATAGTTCACATTGAGCCGCCCGCCGTCGCGCGTTTCAACTACAGCGTGCCGCACGAACTTGAGCGCATAGTTCGCAAGACCCTTGAAAAAGATCCGAGCTATCGTTATCAGGCCGTGCGCGAGGTTTACATCGACCTGCGCAACCTGCGCCGCGACCTTGAGACGAACAGGCAAACCGGAAACATGAAAGGGCACCCGACAGAGCATCATCCTACGGCGATGCTTTCCGACAGCAAGGCGCTTGCGAGCATCGCTGAAGGCACGAAGTTAGAAAATGCTGTCGCGGTCATGACGTTTTCCAACATCACCAAAGAAGCTGCGGACGAGTGGATCGGTTCGGGCATCGCCGAAACGGTCACGGCTGATCTGAAAAAAATTCGCGGCCTTGCGGTCATCGGGCGCGAGCGAATATTTGAGGCCCTGAAGAATTTGAATTCAGGCCAGCTTGCAGAATTCGATGGCAAATTCGCCATAGACATTGGCCGCACGCTCGGCGCGGCGTGGATACTCGGCGGCGGATACCAGAAGATAGGCGAGATGATTCGCATAACGGCTCGCGTCATTGATGTGAGAACCGGCGAAGCCATCAAGACAGTAAAGATTGACGGAAAGATCACAGAGATATTCGACCTGCAAGACAAGATCGTTTACGAGTTGAGTCAAGGGCTTAATCTGCAGTTAGGGCATTCGGAAATCTCTGAGATAGAACGCGACGAAACGCATTCGGTCGAAGCTTATGAACATTTTTCGCGCGGCATGATCAACTTGCGCACGGGCAGCCGCGATTCGCTCGACCGCGCGATTCACTTCTTTGAAAAAGCCACAGAGGTTGACCCGGGCTATGCGAGCGCGTGGATGGGGCTTGGCGCAGTATACGATTTGAAAGGCTCGTTTTTGGGCATCACCGAACTCTCGCACAAAGCGATTGAGTTTGAAAAGAAAGCCATCCATCTCAACCCGCGCCTTTCACACGCGCACCAGTTTCTCGGCGGCGCGTACAACAGCATAGGCCGCTACGACGAAGCGATTGAAGCGATAAAGGAAGCGATGCGCCTTGAGCCTGACAACGCCGGAGCGCACGCGGCGCTGGCTCGCGTTTACTGGATCGGCAAAGGAATGGTCGATGAAAGCATCACAGAGCTTGAGCGCGCCATAGCCATCAACCCTCAAGGAGGTTACGCATATCTCCAGCTTGTATTTCTTCACACGCTGCGAGGCAACTATACGCGGGCAGAAACCGTAGCGCGTCAGGCAATCGAATTGCAAGAACGTTTCATATCGGGCAAAGAAGGGCTTCAGATCGTTGGCGCGCACACGCGGCTCGGATACGTCTATTATTGTCAAGGTCGCTACGAAGAAGCTCTGCGCGAATATAATTACGAGATGGCTTTCCTCTTATCAAGCGACCACGCGCTGCGCGACCGTGCGATGATCGAACTCGATCAAAAGATGGGCGCGGCTTATTTCAGAAGAGACATGAAGGAAGAATCCGAGCGTCATTTCAAAAGCGCTGTGAAGAGATTCGAGGCATTGGTGGGGAAAGGCTCGGACGACCCGTTCACGAAATATTACATAGCCGAACTCTACGCGCTGAAAGGCGACGGGGATCAGGCGATCAAGTACCTCGAAGAATCTAGCGCGCAACTGCACGCGATCAACTCGCAGCGCGCAAAGGTTAGTCTCGATTTCGAATCTCTCAAAGACGACCCGCGATTTCAAAAGCTGATCGAGCAGTAAGCTGCCCGATTTTCTCAATCATCGGCTCCCGCAAAAGTAATCGAGAGGTCTCGCGCCACGCCGACAAGGTAGTGATTGGCAGGAATTGTTTTGATGGTTTTGACACACTCGGCTAGCGGGACTGTGATGATCTCGTTACAACTCCACGATACCATGTGCCCGAATTTTCCTTGCGCTACGGCGCGCACGGCGGCTGACCCGTAGCACGACGCAAGCATTCGATCAAAAGCCGTGGGAGTGCCGCCGCGTTGCAGATGACCGAGCACTACGACGCGGCTCTCTTTTCCAGTAAGGCGCGCAACGTCTTTTGCGACGCGGTCGGCCATTCCGCCAAGCCGCGCGATCCTACCGGCATCGCCCAGGTCTTGATAGACCGGCTGGCCTCCTGCGGGCTGTGCGCCTTCGGCGACAACGATGATAGAGAAATGCCGCCCTTGCCCGTCTCGCTCTGCAACTTTAGCCGCGACCTTCTCGACGTAGAAAGGTATCTCAGGGATGAGTATCACATCCGCGCCTCCGGCCACGCCCGATTGCAGCGCGATCCATCCGACGTGGCGGCCCATCACTTCGACGAGCATAACGCGGTCGTGGCTCTCGGCAGTCGTGTGCAGGCGATCAATCGCTTCGGTCGCTATGTCGAGCGCCGTGTCGAAGCCGAACGTCAGGTCAGTCCCGACAATATCGTTGTCTATGGTCTTTGGCACGCCGACTACGGGCACTCCCATTTCAGAAAAGTCGTTAGCGATGTATTGCGAGCCTTCGCCGCCCAGGACCACGAGCGCATGAAGTCCGAGTCGCTCGAAATTGCGTGCGGCCTCGCTGTAAGCAGCTTCGTCTTTGACCTGTTTGCCTATCTCATCTATTCGCATGGCGAAGCGGCCACGGTTGACGCTGCCCAGTATTGTTCCGCCGCGCGGCAGAAGTCCGCGCACATCTTCGAGGCTGAGCGGTCGAGTGCGCGTTTCTCCCATCAAACCTTCAAACCCGTCTTCTATGCCGATGACTTCCCAGCCGTATATTTTCGTCGCCGTCTTGACCACCGCCCGAATGACCGCGTTTAGACCGGGCGCATCGCCGCCGCCTGTGAGCACTCCTATTCGCTTTCGATATGAACTCACCGAATACCTCCTGAAAAAGCTCGCGCGTTTGCAGCTCATAATAATGACAGACCAACTACAGTACCGCGAGCGGCAATGTCAATCATTTTTCGAGCGAGCCTACCTGCGTGGGGAATTGACGCCGCGTTTTTTTGAGATATAGTCAAACCGGTAAGCAGCGTGACTTTTACAAATCGAGAATCGAGGTAATTATGGATTCAACTGTTTTTTATCTTTTACTGCTGATGCTGTGGTTGGGCTTACTTGCGATGCTCATATTCGATAAACTCTTTGCCCCCGGCGCGACACGCAAGCAAGAGAAGCCTTGATCTGATCGCGCGTCAAATGCCGGACGGCTCGTCGAGGCGCATATCAATCAATGTGACCGCATCGTCATCAAGCAAGCCAACGCGATAAAGATTGTGGCCGAGCATCTGCGGCGCGCCTTTGAGGATGAGGCGTGTATTGCCAGCGCGCAACCGGCGAAGCGAGTTGATAAAGATCGCAAGCGCGACTCCATCGTCAATGTCTAGCCCGTAAAGATCAAGTGTGATTTCGCGCCGAGGCTTTTGAATAAGCTCATTCATTCGTCGCTCGAACTCTTCCGCGCTTGCTTCGGTCAAATCGCCTTCGATAATAATGGCTCCGCCTGCGATCCGCTCGATCACTCGAAAGTCAGGCTCTCTGTTCATTGCGACAACCCCACAAACAGATTATCGAATTGCTCTATAATGGCGTCCCACGAGTAGCGAGGATCCTGCGAGGCTGCGAACGCTGCTTGCGCCAGTTTCTGGCGGCGATCAGGATTGTAGTAAAGATTATCTAAAGCTTGCGCCACGCCTTCTGCGGATACCTCGCTCATTTCCAGAACGGTAAACTCCGGCTTGTAGCTTTTAACTGGTTGAATCATCTCCCCTCGCTCGCGCCAGAGTTCGCCGCAGGCCGTGTGATCTGGAACCACCTGAGCCGCGCCAGCCGCGCCATGCTCAAAACTGACCAGCCCCCAGCCTTCTCCCATAGAAGTGTTTATGCCCACATCACAAGCGTTGTAGATCAGGTTCAATTCGCTGTCGCTTTTGACGCCGCCTGCCAGCGGGTTCATATAGAGCCTGTCTTCGAGTCCTAAGCGATGAACCAGTGATTTAATCTCTTCTTCCGCTGGCTCGCTCATAAGGGCATGATGGAGGCATAGCTTGACGTTGTCCGGCTTACCCTCTGCAAATCTGGCAAAGCCTTCTATGGTCAGATCAACCCGCTTCCTTTTGTCGGGCCGACTGGCATTGAGCACTACGAACGAATCCGCCGGGTTATTAATATTACCGAACACCCGTTTCTTCGCTTCGACGCGACCTGATGATGCAAATGAGGCTTCAAGCAGTTGCGGGAATGGATAAAAGCTATCTCTATCAACTCCATGCGGGATGACATCAATGTCAGGGAAATTACCTTCGCCCCGCTTCTCGCTCAATCGGCGAAAAGCCTGATCGAATTCGGTGCGAGCATAATTGGTATAGACGACAACGCGGTCAGCGCGTTCCAGCGCCGCCGCATCATCTTCATTTATGATATAGCCGTCAAGCGGGATATAGCAGGCGATCTTCAGCCGGTCACGATACGGCCCAAGGATGCCGAGATAGTAATCAAACATCCAAATGTCGTGCATGATGAATACTACAGCGGGATTGATCTCTTCAATCAGCTTTTTTGCCTGAAAAGCCGCGAAGATATCGCCGCCTTTCGGGTTTGTAGGGTAGATTGTCAGGCCGCGATCTCGAATTATCTCGCCTGAGTAGCCGATGCCGAGAAAGTGAATTTCGTGCCACACGGCGAGGCGGTGCATGAGGCTGCGCATCACACGCGTCAAGCCTGTGCCTGCGGTGTGATAGCCGATGGCGATGAGTTTGACGCTTTTTCGGAAATCGCTCATGGTTGCGGTCTGCTGCGAGTTGCGAAAAACATCCCCAGCCCCTCAATCGCGCCCGTTGGGCGCTTGTGCCTGTGGCCTGTGAATGAAAAAGACGCATCCAAAAGAACTCGCTCCAGCTTTTCGATAGTAAATTTCTCAAATGGTGCTTGGCAGAAAATCGGCTCAGTCACCTCGCGGTCTTCGCTGATTTCGAGGAACTGGCCGCCAATCTCGTGAAACTCGCCGCATATCTCGTCAATCAAATGAAGCCGCCGCGATGTAAGTAAGATAGGCCATTCCGCGCCTTCGCAATCCAGTTTGAGCAATCGGATGCGCTTCTCTCCGCTGTTCGTCAACGAATCAACGATATCATCGAATGCAAATTTCTCAACAGGCTCTCCCTCTCCCCACATAACCGAGCCGTTTCCAGTATTCAGAATTTCCTGCATTCCCGTATATGATTTTGGAAATGGGTGATAACCGTCAAAACGTAATTCGTCCGTATTCGGATCAGACCGCCACGCAGCACCGCGCACCAGTTGTATAAAACCTTTTTCAATATATTGCCGCAGATTTTCAGATGCTATTTCAAAATTTTCGAGATCAGGCTCGATGCTGTAAATGTTCCGGCATCCACGCAATGCGGTTGCATGTGCGAACGACCCGATATGCGCCCCAACATCAATTACTATATCGTCAGGCTCAAATTGAGGCGGCAACTGGTACTCGTTGTGAGCTACCACGCCGTTGAAGATCATTTGATCGAGTGTGCCAGGGCGAAATTTCCACGCTTCAGACATGAAACATTCCTTTGGATTGTGATCGCCCGGACAGGAAAGGGACATGCTGCACAATTAACCGTCGGCTTCAAATGCGCAGTGATTCCCTGCCGGGTGTTCGCGCCGCAGTTAGGGGCGGGTTATGAAGGTGTAGTTGTTGCAGAGCACATAGGGCGGCTGCCCCTTAGGCTGCGGCATCACCGAGCGGCACAGAGTAGGTGATGAGCGACTTGGTCGTGAGGACAAAAAGGTACTGCGGATTATTCATGTAAGCATCGAGGCCAGCCGGGATTGCTGAATTTTGTCCTCCGGGTACTACGAACTCTTTGACCTTGTTTTTCGGGTTATTCGAGTCGAGGAAGAGAAACCAGTAACTGTTGTCTGGCGCGTTGGTCGGCGCTTGCATATAAACCTTCGTAGTTCCTTACCCAACAGTGACATTTGGAGCGCCGCCGTTAGTGATATAACTGTTGACGCTGAGCGCAAGCATATTCTGCATGAGTTTTCTCCTTCTTTGTTTTCAAGTTGTGATGGGGTGTAAAGGGTCCAAGCACTGATCTGCAATGATCAGTTACGTGATGGTCCTACTTCCACTGATGTTGTACATTATCTTGAGCCAATTTTAAGCGTCAGTCGAAACTGATACTTTCAACTGATTGGTAGCGAGTCTATCGTTACTTCCATTCGAGGTCAAACTCAAACCCAACTTGCAAGCTGCATTTCGCCATTTTGCACAAAAGAGCGGCGCGAGATTCGATTATCAAACCTCGCGCCGCCTCGTCATTGCCTTCTATGATTGAGCTTATTCTTTCCTGCGATACTTCTCGAACCAGCCGCGAAGGTAGAGTATCTGGCTCAGCCTGTTCGACGGATGGCGCGGCGTAGCGTTGAACGGATGATATTCATCCTGCACGCGCACCATCACCGTATCAACCTTACGCAGCTTGAGCGCGCGATAGTATTGCTCTGTCTGCTCCATCGGGGTTCTCAGATCAAGTTCGCCCGTCATCAACATAGTCGGCGTCTTCACATTTCCGACGTAAGTGATCGGCGAGCGGCGCAAGTGTTCTTCCGGGTCTTCCCACGGCAGACGCTTGAAGTTGTAGTACCAGGACGAGCCGTCTGTCGTGCCAACGAAGCTGTACCAGTTGATGACGGGCTTCATCACGACCGCCGCGGCAAAGCGATTCGTGTGGCCGACTATCCACGAAGTCAAGACGCCGCCGCCTGAGCCTCCGCACACGAACAGACCCTTTTCATCTATGTAGCCTTTCTTTATCACAGCGTCCACACCGTTCATCAGGTCGTCGTAGTCCTGGCCCGGATAGTTGAATTTGATGGCGTTGCCGAACTCCTGCCCGTATCCGGTCGAGCCGCGAGGATTGGTGTAGAGCACGACGTAACCTTCGGCTGCGTGATTCTGAAACTCGAAATTGAACCCGACGCCGTACATTGCATGCGGGCCGCCGTGGATGTAAAGCATCAGCGGATATTTCTTCGACTGATCGAAGTCGGGCGGCTTGACTATCCAGCCTTGAACTTTCTTACCGCCTACGGAGTCGTACCAAATTTCTTCGACAGCGCCTATGGTGCGGCCTTCGAGCAGGTCGCCGTTAACGTCCGTGAGTTTTTTAGGGGTCGCTTGCTTGAGATTGAACACGACGACATCGCCCGGTTCCTTCGGGTTTGTCAGCACGCCCGCCGCAAGTCCGTTTTTCGCAATCGATGTTACTGTGAGTTGTTGAACTCCCTGCGTGATTGCTTGCGGAGCGCCGCCCCTGACAGGCTCGAAGTAAAGATTGTCCGAGCCGCGATCTTCGGTCGTGAAGTAGATGCCGCCGTTGTCCGCCGCCCAGATCAAGCCTCCGGGCGCGCGGTCAAAACTCTCTGTGAGAACGCGTTTGTTTTTGCCGTCAATGTCCATCACGTAGAGTTTCGAGACTGTGTAAGTGTCGTCCGTTTGATCGAAGCCTGTGTAAGCGATCAAGCGGCCATCGTGCGAGACGGTCGGATTTCCATCAGGGCCGTTGCGATCCGTAAGCTGAGTGATGCGGCCATCGCTTATAGAAAGCGAATAAATGTCCGAGCCGCCGCGAAGGTATTCAGCGTCAGGTTTGCGCACGCCGCTGAAGATGATCTTCTGAGAATCGGGAGTCCATTCGGGCGCGCCGTGATTGTAATCGCCATCTGTGAGTTGTCGCGGAGTGCCGCCCGTGTCAGGAATGACGAATATGTGCGAGAACCCTTCCGGGCGATAGCCCAGGCCATCAGCGCGATAATCCAGCCTGTCAATCAAGCGCGGCGGATCAATCCATTTTGCGCCGGAAGGGCGGGGCGGCATCTTGACTGAGAATTCAGGCTTTGACGGCATGCCCATGTTGAAAGCTATGCGGCGGCCATCGGGCGACCACTCCAGATTGCTCGGCGAGCGTTCGAGGTGTGTCAGTTGAGTCTCTTCGCCCGTGTCCATCCACTTGACGAAGATCTGCGAGCCTGACGGCTGACCGCTTGTGACGTAAAGAATTCGGCGGCCATCGGGCGACCATTCGGGCGAGCCTCCCTTGACTAGAAAGCGATTCTTCGAGCCGTCTGAATTCATAATCCAGATGTCGCTTTCATATTTGTCGTTAACTTTGTCCGTCCAGCGCCGCGTGTAGATGATCTGGCCGCCGTCGGGCGAAATCTGCGGCGACTGAACGGTCTCCCAATCGAGCCAGAGATCAAGCGTGAGTTTGCCGCGCGAATTTGCCCACGCGCTCGCGGCCAGCAGTGTGATGAGAGCAAGCGCCATGAAAATCTTTTGTTGTCGCATGATGAGACTCCTGTTTATGGTTTTAAGTTCAATCCACTGGCATTGCTTTGATAATCGAAGAGTGCTTCTTGGTGACGGCATTCTATGACTGGCCGCAATCCCCGGTCAAGCTGATGAGCGCCGCCTGAAATTGCGAGCGCCGCATTGCATCGCTATCATAACAATTGTTCAATCATTTCTCAGGAGGCAGACGTGGATCATTCGGAAGGATTCTTGAAGATCGTAAATGACGCCAAGAGCCGCGTGCGCGAGACTACACCCGAAGAAGTGCGGCGCAAACAGGAAGCGGGCGAGCAGTTTCACTTCATTGACGTGCGCGAAGATAACGAATGGCAGGCGGCCCACGCCGAGGGAGCATCACACCTCGGCAAAGGCATCATCGAGCGAGACATTGAAAAAGCTATTCCCGATCACGATGCAGAGATAATACTCTACTGCGGCGGAGGCTATCGCAGCGCGCTCGCCGCTGATGTGCTTCAACAGATGGGCTATCGAAATGTCATCTCGATGGACGGCGGATGGAAGCGATGGCACGAGCTTGGCTATCCGACCGAGAACGAGTGATGGCAGGGCTTCCCAGAATCGCGGTGTGTCATGCCAAAGCGTAAGCGCATAAACGAGGATGAGCTTGATACGGACGGCTACGCGGATGCCGAATGCCCTGAATGCGGTGCGATCATTAATGCGCGCTTTCAACAGGGGCGACGATCCCGCCGTCTTCGATGCCCTGTATGCGAAGCCACAGTCACAATTTCGCTTGAGGAGGAAGAGCCAGAGCGCCAGATCATTCAAATTCGCCGACCCGGTGAAAATTAGAGGAATGATTTTCAACTCAGCCGTCGCATGTAAAACTGGATATCAGCGCGTATAATCAACCTTTGACACGCAATGATTTGAACGAGTGATTGAGAATTCATGAGAAGAGCGAACAGTTACAGAAAAGCGAAAGCAAAACAAATCGCGATCTCTCCGCCGGACACGCCCAACGTATTGCTATCACATAACCGCCGCTGGGCTGTGACGGCAGGTGTGTTGCTGGGGATGTTTCTCGCGGCGCTCGAAGCTACGGTTGTCGGCACTGCGATGCCCACCGTAATAGCATCGCTCGGCGGGCTGGATCGTTATAGCTGGGTCTTTTCGGCTTACCTGCTGACTTCAACGGTCACAGTGCCGGTTTGGGGTCGCTTGTCTGATCTCTACGGGCGAAGACCGCTTTACCTCATGGCAGTTGTTTTCTTCCTCGTAGGTTCCGCGCTCTCCGGCGCATCGCAAACAATAACTCAACTGATTGTCTTTCGCGCGATTCAAGGATTCGGAGCAGGTGGACTGATCCCGCTCAGTATGACGATCACGGGCGACATCTACACGCTGAAAGAGCGAACACGAATGCAGGGGCTGTTCAGCGGCGCGTGGGGGCTGGCTTCGATACTAGGCCCGCTGGCAGGCGGGTTCATCACAGATCACTGGTCGTGGCGCTGGGTCTTTTATATCAACATTCCTTTCGGGCTTGCAGCGGCAGTTGTAGTCGGCGCTGCGCTCGTCGAGCCTAAGCGAGCCGAACGACCCGTCATTGATTACGCAGGCGCAGTGTCGCTGACGATTGCAGTCACGCTTTTGCTGATCGCGTTGGTCGAAAGCGGCGAGCCTGCCGTTTGGACAAATCCGCTGATGCCGCTCGTCGTTGCGGGCGTGGTGATCTTCGGATTGATGTTCATCTGGGCTGAACGAAGAGCGAAAGAGCCGATTGTGCCGTTCTCGCTTTTCCGCAATCGAGTCGTAGCGGTTGGTTCGATCACGGCTTTCATGATCGGCGCAGCGATGTTCGGGGCCATCACGTTCATACCGCTCTTCGTTCAAGGCACGCTTGGCGGCACTGCGACGCAGGCAGGCGTACTGCTGACTCCGTTCCTGTTGGGATGGGTAGTGATGGCAGTCGTAGGCGGGAAGCTGATGTTTGCAATAGGTTATCGCACGACGATTCTTTCGGGGCTGATCGTTTTAGTAATCAGCTTCGGGATACTTTCGACTTTCGGTCAGGGAACTCCGCGCGCGTTGCTGTTGGCAAACATGGCATTGATGGGTTCAGGCATGGGGCTTGTGATGTTCGCGCTGCTCATCACCATGCAGAACTCTGTTGACCGCAGCCGGCTAGGGATAGCCACATCGCTCAATCAATTCTCGCGCTCGATTGGTCAAACGCTCGGCGTAGCGGTGATGGGCGCTGTGATGACCTTCAGCCTGACGTCGCACCTCGAAGACATACAGCGCACAAGCGGTCGGTCTGAAGCGGAAGTCAACAGCATCGTTCATAATTCGAGCGCGCTCATTGATCCGATTGCGCGCTCGAATCTTCCGCCCGAACTGCTCGGAGCCATGGCTTCAGCGCTCGGCGGCGCTTTGCGCAATGTCTTTCTGGTCGGCATGGGATTTGCCACGCTGGCATTGATTTCCGGGTTCTGGCTTCCCGTAGAAGCGGTTGAGCACGCAGTAGAGTCCGCACAGGCAAGAGACGAAATTCCTTCTTCACCAGCCGATTGCGAGCGGTTGCTGATGGCAGAGATGACGACTATTGATCCTGAACACGAACCAGTAATAGCTGAAAAACAGTGACGAGTGACAGGTGACAACGGGTGGCAGTAGCCCGACCGTGAGGGAGGGCGCAGATTCGCCCTTGCTTACGCGCGGGCTACCGCCATCTGTCACCTGTCAATCGTCACTTTGAATAGATCCATCAGCATAGTCGGCTTGTCTGTCTTGATCGCATCAACGCCGAGCAATCGCATCGCTTGAGCAATGTCAGGCGAATCTACGGTCCACACCCATACCTCTGCGCCCGCCTTGTGCGCAAGCTCGACGATTTCGTGCGAGAGCTTTTTGTAGGAAACAGAGATTGAATGCGGTCTGAACTTCAGCACTCGCTCAAGCGATTCCGAGTAAGGCACGGTTCCATCATAACCCGGATTGATGTGCAGCTTGATTCGCGCGCCCAATGCTGTGCGCAGTTTCTCAGCCGTTTTCAGGTCGGGCGCTTCAAGCACGACGCGGTCGAGTTCGGCAAAGCTTTTCAGCGTTGCAATCGTTTTATCAACCAGATCATCGAATCGCGCGCAGCGTTTAAGCTCGATGTTGAGCAGTCCTGATTTCACCTGTGCAAGCAACTCGCTCAAAGTCGGAACTCTACGCCCGCCTGTGTCTTCGCCTACGGGCATAAGCGTCTGCGCTGAGAGATCCGAATAATTCATATTAGAGATCAATCGCGTGCGCTGCGCCGGAGGGAGACCTTCGACGCGACCGAAATAATCATCGTGATAAACGACGACTACGCCATCGCGCGTCAATCGAATATCGGTTTCGATTCCAGCCGCGCCTATGCGGGCCGCGCGCTGGAAAGCGGCGATGGTGTTTTCAGTAGATTCCATCGCGCCGCCTCGATGCGCGATTATCATAGGCTTGCCAGTCGCGGCAGTCCTGTAAGCGGCAGTCTTGTAAACGGCGCTTTGAATTTGCGCGACACTGATGACGCTTGATGAAAGAGCAAATGCAATGGACGCAAACAGCATCAAGCGCAAAGAGTCTTTCCGATTTTGTTTGATCGGATTCAACATTAATTCCTCGCCTGAGTTTCAGCGGGGGGATTGCGCCCGCCCGTAGTAACCTTTTTTCGTTATGATGGCAATCTCGCCTTCCCGCTTCTCTACGGCGGAAGAGATTTTCAATTTGATCTTGCGAAACTTCCCATCGCGCTTCACGTTCAGCGACGAGTAACCAAAACTGTAGCGAGTGCGCAATCGCTCTATCAGTCGGCCAAGCTTTTCGACCGCATCCTGCTTCTCAATCTGCATTACTATGCCGCCTGTCTGCTCGGCATAATCATTAATTGAGTCGCTCAAAGTAAATCCGCTTTTTTTATACCCGGCGGCCTCAGACTGAAAACCACCTACGATCAGGCCGGACAAAACAGACCCCGACTCGAAAAGTTGTTCGATAGCTTCCGACTTGGAATGCCCCAGAGCTTGCGGCTCGTACTCTTTATTATCGGTGATGATGATGATGGCCCGGCGGCTGTCAGGATTCAAAGCCTTGTTAAGATGCGCTGCGGCCTGATAGACGGCTTCTTTTATGTAAGTGCCTTCCCTTATCCAGTGGCCCATCCATTCTATTTCGCCTATGCGCTTGATTATCAATGATCGGTCTTTAGTGAAGTCTTGCTTCACAGTGGCCCACTTGCCGAATGCCATCACCGCGACTTCATCATCCGGCCTCAGATATTGCAAAGCTTTCATTCCTTCATCGCGCACCCGATTGATGATCGGTTGAACGCTGCCGCTTACGTCGAGCAGCAGCATTATGGAGAGAGGCAGCTTGTCCTGGCTGAAGTGCGTTATCTGTTGCTTGACCCCATCCTCATAGATTGTGAAGTCATCTTTTGTAAGGCCGTTAATGACCGTTCCGGTTTTCTTGTTCAATATCAAAGCATCCAGCGATACAAGTTCTGTTTTGAGCTTTATCGGCTGGTCATCCGGGTCTTGTTGCCCGGCCTGCGAATAAGCGAAGAGATTTGCGTCGAAGAGCAAAACAACAAACAAAAGCATTCTGCAAAGAACTGGCTTCATCATAAGTCATCGCGCGCTTGATCAAAATGCTTCTTCAACTTTTGATAAGTAGCTGACAATTCTTCGGGCAGCACTCGCGTTTCGCCCACTATCGAAACGAAATTCGCATCGCCAACCCATCGCGGAACCACGTGCAAGTGAATGTGATCTGCGACGCCCGCGCCTGCGCTGCGGCCAAGATTCATGCCTATGTTGAATCCGTCGGGACGATACTCTGCTTCGAGCGCTACTTGCGCACGCTTCGCCAGATTCATCATCTCGGTCGTCGTGGCTTCACTGATTGAGGCAAGCGAGGCAGTGTGCTCATAGGGCACTATCATCAGGTGACCGCTCGTGTAAGGGAACAGATTAAGAATCACGAAATTCAACTCGCCGCGATAGACGATGTAATTCTCGTCATCCTTTTGCGGCTCCTGCACTCGACAAAAGACGCAGCCTTGTTCGCTGCCAGCCGTCGAAATGTATTTATATCGCCACGGGCTAAAAATGTGTTCCATATCTATTCTATAAAACAAAGGCGCGGCCCGAATTCGTTCCGGGTCGCGCCACTTTGGAAGCGATGCCAGGCTAAAGAAGCGCCTGCTTATTCGTCGCTTTCCTTATTTTCTGACGTGCTGGTCTGCAGGTTCTTGAACATCTCGCCGAGGGTCGCCATCCCGCCGCCTGTTTCATGATAAGTGCGAACGTCTTCCGGGTCGTTCTCCTTACCGACAGCGCGCGCAGACAGCCCTATCTTCTTTTGCGACGGGTCAAGCTTGAGTATCTTGAACGGCAAGACCTGCCCGATTTTCACCGCATCTTCAGGCTTCTCGACTCGCTCGTCGCTCAACTCAGAGACGTGGCACAACCCTTCGATGCCCTCTTCGATCTCAACGAACGCGCCGAAGTTGGCAAAGCGCACAACCTTGCCTTGCACTACGTCGCCCAGACGATGCGTCTCAAAGAAGCGATCCCAGGCGTTCGGCTCAAGGTCTTTGATCGATAGCGAAAGCCTGCGACCATCTACGTCAATGTTGGTGATGACCGCATCTACTTGCTGGCCCTTTTTCAAAACATCCGACGGATGCTTGATTCGCTTGGTCCAGGAAATGTCGGACACGTGAACGAGTCCGTCTATGCCGTCTTCTATCTCGACGAACGCGCCGAAATCGGTAAGCGAACGGACTTTGCCCGTCACGCGCGACCCGATGTGATAGCGCGCAGGCAATGTCTCCCACGGGTCTTCTGTGACCTGCTTGAGTCCGAGGCTGATGCGACGATTATGAGAATCAACATCGAGCACGACTGCTTCGACTTCCTGACCGATGGAGAGCAACTTCGATGGATGTTTGAGACGCTTCGACCAGGTCATCTCTGTGACATGAACTAGACCTTCGACGCCCGGTTCGATTTCGATGAACGCGCCGTAATCGGTAAGGCTCACCACCTTGCCGGAAACGTGCGCCCCTTTTGGGAATCGCTCCGCAACAGATTGCCACGGGTCGGGCATCAGTTGCTTGTAGCCGAGCGAGATTCGCTCTTTGTCGCGGTCGAACTTCAGAACCTTGACCTGAATGGTGTCGCCGATTTTGATTATGTCTGCGGGCGATTGAATGCGGCCCCAGCTCATATCAATTATGTGCAGCAGGCCGTCAATTCCGCCCAGGTCAATGAACGCGCCATAGTCTGTGATGTTCTTGACGACTCCTTCAAGCACCACGCCTTCTTCGATGTTGCCGAGCGTTTCGCTCTTCTTTTTGTTGGTGCTCTCTTCGAGAACGGCTTTACGCGAAACCACTACATTGCCGCGCTTGCGGTTAATCTTGATGACGCGGACCTCGATGTCCTGGTTCATGAACGTTTCGAGATTGCGCACGGGGCGGACATCAATCTGCGAGCCGGGCAGGAATGCAGCCACGCCTTCGAGATCAATTTTAAGCCCGCCTTTGATTCGCTCGACGACACGGCCCGTTATGGTTTCGTGTATCTGGTGCGCGCGGCGCAATCTGTCCCAGGATTGCTGCTGCATGGCAGCGGCACGCGACAGTATCGCGTAGCCTTCCTGGTTTTCGAGGCTCTTGATGAGCACATCAACTTCATCGCCGCGTTTGACCGTGATATTGCCCTGGCGATCAACAAACTCTTCGCGCGCAACGACGCCTTCGGATTTATAGCCGATGTCTACGAGTACGTACTGATCCGTGATGCCAACGACTGTGCCCCGAACGATCTCGCCTTCCTGTTTGGAAGCAGCAGTCTCTTTCTCGTAGGTATCAAGCAGGGCGCTGAAGTCGCCGCCGCCGATTCGGCATCGTTGGCTTGCTCGGCTGTCGTATCATCGCTTGTTTGAGTTTCGCTATTTTGAGCCGGGATATCTGCATCGGTCGCAGCGCGCGTCTCTTCGGCTGCGTTGTCTGGGCCGGTGGCCTGATCGAGCGAAGCGGTCTCTTCTTTGGCGCTATCGGCCACCGCGCTCGCACCGGACTGGTTTACGTTATCTGTCGCCATTAATCGCTACTCCTCCTCAACTGCCGTATTCAGATGTCGTGGAACTGTTTGTCTCATAAGTATGCTTCATCGACTTCTATCCTTCAAGCCGTTGCAGCCGATATATCAAAGGCTGAGGATTGACGCAGCCGCAAACGGTTCGAGCGGCACAACCGCAAAAGCGAGCACTACAGCTTTAGCTCAAGGTGTCGCTGATGCTGCGGAACTCTCTTCTCTCAACGAGAGCGTGGGAGGACACTGGATGCACGCGCCTGTTTATACATCTCTTCATACTAATGAGGCAAGGCTGAACTCTACACTTTCGCGACAGGCGTGTCAAGCAATCGCAAGGCCTTGTACGCGCAATTAATTTCCTTGCGCAATCAGGACGCAACTATAGTAGAATGCCAATCGATGAGATGGTGAAAATCACCTGTCATCAGACGATTGCAGCTATCGAGAAGTCACGTTTGCAAATCGCGCACTGGATGAGCGGCGGCGTAATCCAGTTCCGAGTTGTAGCGCCGCGCCTGAATCGAGACCGGGAGCCGAGTTTATGCGTTTACTACCCGGAGAAGGTGAAAATAAACTGGAAGCGCCAGTATGAAGAGAGATACCAAGAATAAGTTTGCCCTGCTGAATTCTTCTTCATTCAAGCGAGTGGTTGAACTGGAAAAACAAAGCGGGTTAGTCCTCTTAGAATTCATCAAAGGTCTTAAAACAAAGCAGGACATAATTGAATTAGCCACACGCCTTGTGACCCTGGTCGAGCATAACTATTTGCGTCGCCGATTAGAGGTCGTCGAATCAATCAGTCAGGCATTGATAAATTTGCCTCTGCCCGAATCGTTTAAACAAGTCGGGCAATACTACCTGACGATGTGCATAAAATATCAGGGCAGGCTCGATGAGGCGCAAAAGCAATTTGAAGCCCTCGCAGATACAATCCCGCATCGTTATAAGAGTCGTGCAATTATATCTCTTGCTGGCATGGCTTCCGAAAAAGGCGATTTTAAATCCGGGTTGCCGCTTTATGTCGAGGCCAGCCGGATCGCTGGAATCGAAGGGCTGTATGACCCAGCCGTAAAGGTCATTGCTCAACGAATGATTGCCGTAATCAAGAGCATAGATGGCGATCATAAAGGCGCTCTGTCCGATTTAAACAACCTGTTTCCGCTTGTCCGCGCAGTAAGCCTGCGGGAACCTTATTTGTTTTACGAACATCTCAACAGCCTTGCAGTAGAGCTTGCAGAAACAGGTCGCCTGGAAGAAGCCCGACGCGCATCCGAGACCGCCGTTCGAAGCCCTTACGCTCACGCTTACCCTCAATGGCGAGAAACGCGTGATGAGATTCGGATGAAATCACAGCGCGCATCCAGGTCGTTTGTTGTAAACGTTCAATCGCCAGTGGTGGCAGACAACGTTGTGCGCCTGCCGGTTGGCAACGCCAGCTCGACGCGATCATTTAGTCCGCGCTCACAGCAAGCGCGTGTAATCAACTTTGAAGAGTGGACTAAGATGTCTAAAGAAGATGATGATACTCCCCAGCAAAAACTCGCTCGCCCTCAAACGCAGGAAATGACTCTATCAGAAAAACAGGCGAAGTTACTCAGATTGATCTACGATGACAATGTGACAGAGGAGTTTCTGGACAAGCTCTTGAAAGCTGCCGAAGAGATAGCATTGAGCAAACAGGCGAACAGCTAATCCGGTTGGCTGTTGCAAGTTTTTACTGATTGTTTTTTTCACACGCTCGTGAACAGGCCGTCAAACGTCCAGTGTCGCTTAACGGCCTTTACACAATGAAATTGCAACCTGTTTTCTGCTTGCGACCGATCAGTCGTTAAGGTATACTCGCCTCCTTAATGAATTGATTAGTTAAGTTTTGAATCTTTGAGCCTTAACCATAATCCGGCGCTTGTCGCGCGCGAAATAATGCGAAACATTTTTATTTTGCCGATCCGTCTTATAAATGAATGCGCATATCCGCAATTTAACGAAGTTGTAGCGCACGCACGCTACGGCATAAGTCAGGATAAGATCTAACCTGCATCCCTCAGGTTACGTAATCCTGAAAACGTTTCCATCTAGCCCTCCCACGGCCACCAAGCAGGCCGCTACAGGCTGTGGGCTTCTAGCATTTCGAGGTTGTGTACTGATGTATCGTGTGGTGTTTCTCTGTACTCTGCTCTTGCTTATCGCCATCGTCAGCATACCTGCCTATGCACATCCTGAGATCGAGGCACGCTCGCCCGTCGAATGGATGAAAGGTTATACGCTCGTACTTGTTGACGCCCGCTCAAAGAGCGAGCTTGCCGATGCGCGCGATTTCATAGTCGCTCAAGGCGGCACGGTGGCCGTTGTCCTTCCGCCTCACGCAATACTCGGATGGATCACGCCGGAAGTCAGCTCGAAGATAGTTGGCCGTCATGGGATACGCTCAGTTCATCGCTCAGTCGTGGACGCAAGGTCAACTGGTTTCACAGACCGCGACACGCTGATCGCCATCAATCTATTCAACGACGTCGCTTCAGGACGCAGCGCGCGTCGCACATTGCGCGAGGCAAAGCGTAAGCCGGGGCCGGATAATGGCCGCCCCGGAATGGTTGAGTGCTCAGAACCGCGCCCGCAGATCAATCGTGACGACTTTGTCCGCAATCTTAGATTGCTTGGCGCTGAAAAATCAGCCAAAGGGTTTCAGACGCAGTTCATGGCCAACAGTGATGCGATGAACGGCACTATCGCCGTCGCCCTCTTTCTTATGGAGAGCAATGGCGGCATTGACCCCAACCTCTACACCTGGACTCAGGAAGATCAGGGCTTCGCGATTGCGCAAGTGTTAGACGGGTTGAACTGGTGGGTGGACCAGTCGAGAGCTTTCGGGCTTGCCAGGCCTTTGCAGTTCACCCTTGTGCCATATCTGCCCAGCGACCCTGCTTGCCAGATACCTTACGAACCCATAATACATCCCGGAACTGACGTTAATTTATGGATAGGCCGGGTGATGAGTAATGTAGGCGCAAGTCAGGGAGATGTAATTTCGCGAGTCGGGGCATTCGATCAGACATTGAGAGATCAGTATCACACGGACTGGGCCTTTTCGATATTCATGGTCTACAATCCCGCGCCTGCGCCTGCGGCCTATACGGACGGGCGCGGATCGTGGGCATTCATAGGCGGGCCTCACACCAGTATTTTATTCCGCAGTTTTGGCTGGCAACTTGCGCGCATAGTCAGCCACGAAACGGGACATATTTTTTATGCCTGCGACGAATACTTTCAGCCGGGTTATGCGGTGTGCAATTGCAGGTGCGCGCCCGAAGTCAGGCCCGAAGCCTTAAACGGCAATTGCGAGGACGTGAGTTGCACAACTAATTCAACACAGTGCATGATGCGGCTCAATGAATTCGCATTGTGCGCGCACACGGTCGCGCAAATCGGCTGGACTTCGGCAGTGCCAAAGCCAATTCCAACTGCGCCGCAAGGGCTTGTCGCCACGGCATCGTCGCCTACGCAGGTGAATCTGTTGTGGCAGGATACGTCAACGGTTGAAGACGGATTTCTGATAGAGCGTCGCGGCGGGTCAAGCGCGGACTTCAGCCAGATTGCTGTCGTCACCGCCAATGCGAATACATACAGCGATGCCAGCGCGCTTACCAATACCGCTTATGCTTATCGCGTGCGCGCATTCAACAGCACAGGCACGTCTTCTTTTTCAGCCGAAGCTTCCGTCATCACGCCGACCGTCGCGCCGAATCTTTCCGTCGGAACGGGCGATCTGGCGGAAACGACAGTCGGCGTAGCTTACAGCCGCACGCTCGTCGCAAATGGAGGCAGGCCCGATTACACATGGCTTCTTCAGAGCGGTTCTCTGCCGCCGGGGCTTTCGCTCTCACAATCAGGAACCATCTCCGGCACACCGACATCTGCGGGAACCAACAACTTCGTCGTGCGTGTGACCGATAGCCTTAACAGTTCGGCCACAAAAGCTCTCTCGCTGGTCGTCAAACCCGCAGCGCCTCTTACCATCACAACAGGGCAACTCCCGCGCGGTTCTGTAGATACGACCTACAGCCAGCAGCTCGGCGCATCGGGCGGGCAGACGCCTTACAACTGGTCGAGAGAATCGGGCAATCTTCCCGAAGGACTCACGCTCAATCAATCAACAGGGTTTATATCAGGCACGCCGGAGCGCGCAGGCACTTCGAGCTTCATCATCAAGCTTACAGACGCAACCGGCGCAAGCGTGACATCTACGCTTGCGATCATCATCAATCCTGCAACAAACGTGCTTGCTTTTGAAACTCTTTTATTGCCCGACGGCCAGGTGGGCGAAGACTATTCGGAAACGCTCAAGGCAATGGGAGGCACCAGTCCGTATCGCTGGATCATCGCGAGCGGAAAGTTGCCCGACGGGTTACAGATTACCGAAGCGGGCGTAATATCAGGAAGGCCAACCGCACCCGGCGAAGATATTTCGTTTGATGTGCGCCTGTCAGATCAGAGCGGGCAAAACGTAACAAAGACGTTTTCAATTGATATAGACCCTGCGCCACAGTTGACCATACTGAGCCAGAACCCGCTTCCGCTTGCGGCTGTTGGCGTGCCTTATAGAAACGATCTTAAAGCGACATCAGGCTCAGCGCCATACGAGTGGGATAAGAAGAAGAAGAAAAAGACCGGACAGTACCCGGACGGCATAACGCTTTCGCCCGATGGCGTATTGTCGGGCACGCCGACCACTCAAGGCGTTTCCAACTTCACAATTCGCGTGACAGATTCAAGGGGCAAGAAGGCAACCAAAGCTCTGTCCATTGAAGTCGGGCCGCCGCCGCCGCCGCTCGAAATAAAAACAGAGTCGTTGCCATCGGGCACGCAGAGCCTTATCTATAGCGCGAAGCTCGAAGCCACGGGCGGCATCGGGCCATACGCGTGGGCGATTGAGTCGGGTGCGCTGCCTGACGGTTTGGCTATGAGCGCAGACGGCTCTATCACAGGGCGCGCGAATCAAGCGGGAGCTATGTCTTTCACAGTTCGCGTTAAAGATTCGATCGGCACTTCGAGCGTGAGAACGTTCTTCATCACTGTGGTTCTGCCGCCGCCGCCGCTTGTGATTCAAACCATTCAGTTGCCCGAAACGAGCGCGGAGCGAGCATACTCTCAAACGCTTCAGGCTTCGGGAGGCGTGCCGCCTTACACGTGGAGCATAGCGAGCGGAAGTCTTGGGCAGGGACTGAACCTGTCGGCTGATGGCGTTATATCAGGCACGCCAGCTTTGCCCGGCACTAGCGTCTTCGTCGTGCGAGTAACTGATTCCGCGCAGCAGTCTATCACGCGCACACTTGCTATTTTGATCAAGCCCGCAGACAAGCTCGCGCCGTTTGGCAATCTCGAAACGCCGGACTTCCGCGCGACTCTCAACACTATAGCCACCGGCAGCGGATGGGCGCTCGATAATGTCGGCGTCACAACAATCGAAGTTATAGTTGACGGGAATAAAGTGGGCGAGGCCATCTATGGATTGAATCGCCCGGACATCGGAGCAATCTGGGGCAGCTTCCCGAATGCGGGCCGGTCGGGCTTCAGCTTCGCACTCGATACAAGAACTCTTAGCAACGGAGAGCATATTTTATCCGTGCGATTGCTCGATGCGGCAGGCAATGCGACGGTGATTGGCACGCGGCCAATCGTAACGCAAAACAGTGTGTTGTCAATCACCACTTCCGCTCTATCAAGGGGCAGGAAGGGAGAGCCGTTCGCCGTACAGTTCCAGGCAGTCAACGGAAGGCCGCCATATTCCTGGACATTATTCTCCGGGTCGCTTCCGGCAGGAGTTTCATTGAACGCTTCGGGATTGATGTCCGGCACTCCGTCCGTCTTTGGCAATTTCACATTCGGAGTCCGCGTAACCGATTCTTCGAATGTGTCTGCGATAGCCACCTACGTTCTCACCGTTCTCCCTGACGTTGACCCGCTGAGAGTTCTAAGCAATGGAGAGCAAGCGCCGGGGCAAACGGGCGTAAACTACTTGCAGCAACTATTCTTCCTGGGCGGGCGACCTCCCGTTCAATGGTCGATTGCAAGTGGGTCGCTTCCACCGGGACTGTCGTTGAATCCGCTGACAGGCATAATCTCTGGCAGGCCAATCTCAGCCGGGACATTCACATTCATCGCGCGAGTGACAGATACCGAAACGACGAGCGCGGTATCCAGCCCGATCATCATCGTAATTTCGCTTGGGCCGCTCGGAGTCATAAACACAGGCGATCTGACGTCGGGTCAGACAGGCGTGAATTATTCGCAGCCATTGCTTGGCACTGGCGGAACAGGGCCTTACACCTGGAGCGTGAACAGTGGGTCGCTGCCGCCCGGTCTGACGATTAATGCAAACACAGGAACGATCTCAGGCAAGCCGACAACTCCCGGCTCTTATCCGTTCGTCTTGCGGATAACAGATTCAACATCTGCGTTTGCGTTGTCCGACACGCTGAAGATCAATGTCACTGCGGGGCCGTTGACTGTAACGAGCGCGGGTGATTTGACCGCAGGCAAGGTGGATCAGGATTACACGCATCAGCTTCTACTAAATGGCGGCAGTCCGCCATTTACGCTGGAACCTAAACGGGACGCTTCCGGCGGGACTCACGCTCAATACAAGTACAGGAGAGATTTCGGGCAAGCCGACCGCCGCCGGGACATTCATGTTCACAGTGAGCGTGAAAGATTCATTGAACACAATTGCAACAAGCGGTCAGCTCAAAATCGTAATCTCGCCTTGAGGTAAAATTATCTGGCTAGCGTAAGATGCTTTAAAGAGGGTGAGACGCAAAGCGCGTTTCACCCTCTTTAAATTTTAGAGCGGTCGGCAACGGCTTCTCGTTTAATGGTCAGTCTGCTGACTGCGCCCTGCGAATCCTGCGAGCATGACGACAATCGCGTCAATGTCGCCGCGAGGTGAAGAGTTCGGATCCGTGTTGTAATAGTTGTTGAGCATGATCGAAAAAGCCAACCGCTCGCCCGCAGCAGATGTAACGTACCCGGAAAGCGTGTAGACGTAGCGCAGCGAGCCTGTCTTTGCGCGCGCGTTGCCAGCCGCCGCCGTGCCCTTCATTCGATTCTGCAAAGTACCATCAACTCCGGCAATCGGCAGCCCCGCCTGATAAAATTCGGCATAGCGATGGCGACTCATATAAGTAAGCAGCGCGATTGTCGCATTCGGAGTGATTATATCTTTACGCGAAAGACCTGAGCCTTCTTCGAGCAGCACATCGCCCTTCTTGACACCAACCTCAGCAAGAAAATTGTTCATCGCCTGAACACCCGCCTGCTCAGTCGTCAGTTGAGGGCCGGACGATTGAACGATAGTAACAGCCGGGGTTTGTGATCGGGCAGCCGGACTTACTGACGCGCCGCCATTAGGCTGCGCATCCGGCCCCCGGCCCCCGGCCCCCGGCCCCTGATATGCGCCAGCCTGTAACAACAACAATTGAGCGTAAAGGTTCTGCGATGGCTTGAGCGTTTCGCGCACGATGTCTTTGAGCGGCAACGATTCAACAAAGCCCAATTCCACAAGCTTCGCAAAATCAATCGGCGTGACTTCACGATATTTCCAATCAATCGTGCGAGCGCGACCTGTCACGGTGATGCCGCGACGAGCAAGCGCGTCTTTGAAAAGACTCGCAAAAAGCCCCGCAGGATTGTGCACAGAGACTGAGCCTTTGTAGTCTTTGTGATCAACTGGCAATCGGCCTGAAACATAGATGATGTTTTCACCGACCGGGCGATAAACGACTACACGAGCCTCTGTCCCTTTAGGCGCAGTTTGAGTTCTATTCATCAACGTGACGAACGATGTCACAGGCCCCGTCGTCACGCGACACGGAAGCCCCGCGCGTTCGGCAGGCTTGACGAACAGGTCGAGCGCGTTGTCGTTTATGGTGAGCGCAGATACCTCTGCTCCGTAATATTCCTGAAGGTCGTCCCACTCCCACCCTGAGCCAATTGGCGGCGTAGCGAAATAACTTTCATCGCCCACGAGATCGCCTTCGATGCGCCGCACTCCGGCGTTTGCGAGTTGCTGAACGAGCGGCTCAAACGGCTTGAAGTAATCGCCGTCGTTGAGGCTCGCAGTCATAGCCGGGTCGCCTCGCCCGTAGATTATAAGATCGCCTTTGAGAGCGCCCGTCGCATCGGGCCGCGCCGTTGAGTAGAGCGAAGTCTTGATGCGATAATCAGCGCCGAGCCGGTCGAGCGCCAGCGCCGCGCTGTAGAGTTTCGCATTCGATGCTGGATTAAAATATTTGCCCGCATTATGCTCGAAGATGATTTTGCCTGATTCGAGCGAGACTATCTTCACACCCCAGGCGGCGGGAGCGAATCGCGGCTGCGCGATGTGCGCACTGATTCGCGAGCTTAACGACTCAAGCGATTCTGCTTGAGTCGCCGTTTGCTCGCGCGGCGCGGGTGTTGGGTTTTGTGCAAAGATGGCTGGCGCGATTGATTGAGCCAGCACACACAGCACAACAAGAACACGTTTGAACATCGGTTGAGCGATCAGCATTTGAGGTTAAGGTACAGCGACGGCAGGGTAAAAAGCAACCGGCTATGAAAAGCGATTTCAAATCATGGCATCTCAGGGCCATTCAGTTCTCTGGAATTGGAAGTCAGTTCACCGCAGAGACGCAGAGAGCGCAGAGGCGGCGCAGAGGTTAATAATTTCTCTGCGTAATCTCTGCGTCCTCTGCGTCTCTGCGGTGAACTCTCCCATACTTCATAGGCGTTGACTCGGAACAAAGCCGACATCTATGATTCATGATAGTAGTCAGCGAGGAGCATCACGGTGCGACGATTAAAAATTTCAATCCCGGTTTTATCAATCATCCTTCTCATAACAACACTTTTACCTAATCCGGCGAACTCACAAAGCGGGCGAGGTCGGCCCAGAGTCCCAACTCCCTCGAATACCGAGCCTCCAAAACCTGTGAACGTGCCAACAGCAGCGGTAGTGGTTAAGCAGGAGCAAGCGGGAACAACGTCGCGCTTCGTGCTACAAAACGGAATGACCGTCATCATCAACGAACAGCACGCTACCCCGATAGCGGCTCTGGTAGCCTGTTTCAAGGCAGGCGCTCTCGACGAACCGGAAGGAATGACCGGCGTCGCGCGATTAGTTCAAAACATGATTTTCAAAGGCACGACGACCCGGCCTGCGGGCAAAGCTTTGAGTGACTTACGCGCGATTGGCGGATTGATTGACGCGGATACATTCTACGACCGCACGATCTATTCGGCAATCGCCCCGGCTGATCAGGTCAAAGAAGCGCTCGCCATTCAAGCCGATATGCTCGGAAACCCATCTCTCGACGGCGACGCGATGCGCCGCGAGATTCCGCTTGTAATCGAAGAAGAGAAGTTGAACGCGAGTCGCCTGCTCGACGCTCGCGATTCCGTGCATGACGAACAATCCGCTTACTCGCTTGCGAGACTCTACAACGTTGCTTTCGCGGGAAGCCCTGTCGGACGATGGAGACCGGCAAGCGCAGAAGCGTTGCGCTCGATTACGCGCGATCAACTGACAGAGTATTATCGAGCGAACTACCGACCCGATAAGCTCATCATCACAGTCGTCGGCGATGTTTCTACATTCAATACGCTCGTGCAGATTCAACAACTCTACGGCGACTTTGGAGCAGTGGCCGAACAGAAGAAAGAGACGCCGCCAGCAAAAATTGAAAGTAAGACTCAAAAGCCCGGCACGGCCAGCACGGCAATAACCAAGCCCCCGGCCCCCGCTCTTCAACCTACGCAGCCTTTGGCTGAGGAGAAGGCAAAGCTTCGTTACAGCGCAGACCGCAGCGACATCAATCAATCAATCGTGACCGTAGGTTTTCGCGTGCCGGGATTTGAATCGAAGGACTGGGCAGCAATCGAAGTGCTCGCAACCATCATTGGTCAGGGTCGAGCGTCGCGATTGAATCGTTCCCTGCTCAACGGCCAGATGGTTGCCACTCGTGTCGAATCCAATTACCTGCCTCTTGCCAGTGCGGGCGCGATAATCGTTCAGATGTGGATAGCGACCGACGCGCAAGGCGGTTCATTGATTGACAAAGCGGAATCGGCATTCTTCAACGAGATAGACGAATTGCGGCGCGAAATACCGACCGAAGGCGAGATGGCAAGGGCGAAGTCGCTGATTGAAAAACGCCGGATTGATAAACTGGGAACTTACATCGGTCGCGCAAGAGAGATGGCGAGGGCCGAAATTGCACGAGGCGGGATTAATGACGCGCTCGATTATCGAAATCAGATTCGCGCCGTTCGAGCTGAAGATGTGCAGCGTGTCGCTCAGAAATACTTCACGCTTGAAAACGCTTCTGTGCATGAATACGAACCTCTCAGTGCTGCGCCGCGCACTTTCGATGTTGAAAGTTTCGCAAAGACTGTCACCGCGTGGGCTCCAGGATTCGTTCAAGCCGCTGAGCAGATCAAAGCGCGCGCGGCTGATCCAAAGTCTTCAATCGAGGTAATGCCTCAAGGACAGGAGCGCCCGCCCGACCAGCTAGCTGCGATGGAATCTATTCAGCCGCTTCCGGTCAAAGATTTTTCGACGCTCAACGGCCCGCAGGCTTACGTGCGCGAAGATCACTCTCAACCAAAGATCACCGTCACGCTTTTCTTTCAGGGCGGTCGCCTCGTCGAAGATGAAAGCACGAGCGGAATTACTGAATTGATGCTTCGCTCGATGCTCTATGGCACAGTGCGCCGCACGCCCGATCAGATATCGCAGGAGTTAGATCAGCTTGGCGCAGAAGTCGAGATCGTAGTCGAACCTGACTTTTTCGGATTCGTCCTCAGCGTGCTTTCGCGCAACGCCGAACGCGCGCTGAAGATTTTGCACGATATTACAGAAGACCCGGCCTTCAGAGATGCCGATATTCAGCGAGCGCGGCTCGCGCAGATTGCAGATATTCGCAGCGAGCGCGACTCAAGCCTTGCGCGCGTTAAGGTGTTGCTCGATCAAGCGATGTGGTCCGGTCACAGTTATTCGCTTCCTTCGCATGGCCGCGAAGAAGTAGTAACAAAGATAACCAGTGATCAATTGAAAGAATGGCACGGGCGCGCAGCCAAACGCCAGCTCCCGCTTGCGGTCATTGTCGGTGATACGAACGGCTCGGCTCTCGTCTCATCACAGTTGGCCGAAGCGTTCAAGCGACGAGACCTCGACAAGTCGCTTCAAGTCAAAGTCGTGCAGCCGAAAGTTGGAGAGAAAACCGAATCGCGCAGGCGCGAGCTAACGACTGCGGCCATCGGCTTCGCAGGCCCAAATAGCGAGAGCGCCGATCTGGTTGCAATTGAATTGATCGAAGCATTGATGAATGGGCGCGGGGGGCGTTTGCTTCAAGAGTTGCACGACAAACAGGGACTCGCATTGGCAGCGCGGCTCGATAACGAGGCCCTGTTCGTTGGAGGAAATGTTTACGCGCAAATCATAACGGCTCCCGAAAACGAGCAGCGGGCGCGGGCAGCTTTGCTTGCAGAGCTTGAGCGAATCGCGCGCGCGGGCCTGAGCGCGGATGAATTGAACGGCGTGCGCGCCGTGGCCGCCACATCAAAGCTTGCGCGGCTGCAATCTGCGCGTGAGCGCGTTCTTGAATACGCCCGCGCAGTCGTCTATCAACACAAAGCTGCTGATGTGGATGCTTTTGCCGAAAGTTCATCGAAGGTAACGGCAGATGATATAAAGCGCGTCGCATCGGCTTATTTCAAATCTTCCGCCGCATCTTCAGGCATCGTGAGGGGGTGCCGCCACTCAGCCACCGCAAAAACAAAACTGATCATTCTGCACCTGGCAAGTAGGCACCAATCGTGATTAATATTGTGCGTTCAAGACGAAGGCGCAAGCTTGGCGGCTTGCCCTAAATCAACATCTCGGAGGCTCAATGATTATTCGACACTCACTCGTGCGCAGTACATTGATCGTTTTGCTGTTAGCCTGGATTCCGGCAGCGGCTCAAACAAGGGCCACTCTGCCAGCGGACAAGATTGAAAAAATCGAAAAGGCAATAACAGCGGCGATGTCACGGCAAAACATTCCGGGGCTGTCGGTCGCTGTTGTCACGGATCAAAGGCTGCGATGGTCGCAGGGGTACGGGCTGGCAGACCTTGAAAACTTCATCCCGGCGCAAGTCTGCTACGGTCTATCGCCTCGGTTCTATTTCAAAAACAATCACAGCGATAGCCGTGATGCAGCTGGTCGAGCGAGGCAAGCTCGATTTAGACGCGCCGATTCAAAAGTATTGCCCGGCCTTTCCGCAAAAGCAGTGGCCGATCACTGCGCGCCAATTGCTCGGTCATCTCGCGGGCGTTCGTCACTACAAGAGTGATGCTGAATTCCTGAGCACGACGACATTACAACAGCGTGGTCGAGGGACTGGATATGTTCAAGGATGATCCGCTGCTGCAAGAGCCGGGCACGAAGTACCAATACACGACGCACGGCTATGCGATACTCGGTTGTGCGGTTGAAGGCGCATCGGGAATGAAGTTCTGCGGATTATGTTCGCGAAAACATTTTCAAACCAGCCGGGATGAGTCGCATGCGTGTGGATGATGTATTCGAAATTATACCCAATCGCGCGCAGGGTTATTTCAAAACACCGAGCGGCGAGCTTCGCAATTCCACGCTGGCCGACACTAGCTATAAGATTCCCGGCGGCGGGTTCTGCTCGACCGTAGAAGACCTGGCGCTATTTGCCATCGCGGTGCAAACCGCAAAGCTCGTCAAGAAAGAAACCCTTGATCAGATGTGGACAAAACAGAAGACGCGCGACGGCAAAGAGACTTCTTACGGATTGGGATGGGGACTCAACGGGCGAAACAGTATGAAGGAAGTCGCGCACGGCGGCGCGCAGCAACGCGTGAGCACTAACCTTTATATGATCCCTGAAAAGGGATTGGCGGTAGTTGTGATGGTTAATCTTGAAGGCGCGGGAGGGATTTTGGGCACGCTTACAAACGAGATTGCCGACATATTGCTCGCGCAGTGAACGGCTTCAAAAAAAGCGGGGTGACCCGAAAGATCACCCCGTCTCAGGAGGCTTGTTTTCTTTGGCAGAGGATTAGTGATTAGCGCCTGCGGCGATGGGGCTTTCGCTGATTATTATCACGAGTGACGAGCCGTCACGCATTACCCTGTATCGCAAGGCCGATTTGAGGTCGAGCACTATTCGCACGACGTTCGGCCCAGGCTCGCCGACTCTCACGCGATCAACCACGCCTGAAACAACCGGCAGCGTAATGCTTCCCGATGCGCTGCGCACGCCTGAAATATCAATGACGATGCGCGACGGATTCGTGAGCGTGAAGTCTTTGAACCCGAGCGATGCCATCCGTGTCCACGTAAACATGAAGAGCGCCGCCAATCACGCGCGCGCTTACAGAGCGAACAACGGTCGCAGCGCCGAACGAAGCTTCATTTTTCGCTTCCTGTCTTGCCTGCGATGCGCTGTTGTTAGTATTCACAACGCGCTCGTCGGCTCCATCCGGCTCGTCTTCCTGCTCTTCGAGATCAGCCGACGGCTCAGGTCTGCGTGTGCGGCGCGCGGGGCGTTGCTCGGTCGCGGGTTGCTCGTTTGTGACGGGTCGCGGTGTTATGCCGTTCGCACATTTCTTCACTTTATCGATGTCTGCGATGGACGCGCCTTCGGGAATGATCCAGAATTCGACTCTGGAATTGAGCCTCGAATCGCGCCTATCATACGGGCAGACATCACTGAAATTGCGAATCGTTATGCGAGCCGAGTCGATTTTCTTCGCGTCAACAAAATAATCGCGCGCATTGTTTGCTCGTGTGAGCGATATGCCTACGCGCTCTGACGAATCGCGATGTCCGTCAATCACAAGCGTCGTGCGCGAGTCTTGCTGCAAAGCTATAGCTATATCATCAAGACACGCCTTGTGCTCGTTGTTGATCCTCGCCGAGTTGAACGGGAAGAATATCGGCCCGCACGGTTTGATAATGTCAGGCGGTGGCGGCGGCCTGGGCATCTCGTGCACAGTGATGGTTGTAGAACAACGGCCACCGGGACACGGCTCTCCGCATCGCGTGAGGTCTGTATTAACTCTCACAGTGACGGTGACTGAACCGGTAATGCCTGTGGTGTCGAGAGAGACTTCCCGCCCGGTGGTGGACAAAAGCCTTCCGCCCGTTGCAGACCATGTGAACGTAAGATTATCTGCGCCTGAACCCGAAGCGCGCAACGATAACACGATCACCTTCGGTCACGGTCGTAGTTGAAGCGATGACGTTGCAAGTGACATTGGGGCACGGAGGTTCTGTCACTTCAAATGAAGCTACGCAATTTGAATCGGCTGTGTTGTCCGGGCAATCAGGATGGCCTGTGCCTTTAGCTGAAGCAGTGACGATTGCCGTCGCAGTATAAGTGCCGCAAGCCAGTCGCGCCGTCGGGACTTCGATGGTAGAGCCA
Organism: Blastocatellia bacterium; assembly: GCA_963726785.1. Taxonomy (GTDB): domain Bacteria; phylum Acidobacteriota; class Blastocatellia; order UBA7656; family UBA7656; genus DATEKX01. Next base: position 95,245 of record CAVSDJ010000009.1, on the reverse strand, counting down.
CTGCCGCTCACGCTGATTGCGCGGCCCTGCGAATCGCGCACTTCCCAGCGATACTCGTAGCTGATCTGCGCGTCTGTGTAGCCGGGCGTAGTAGGCTTGACGTTGAGCGTCAAACGGTCGCCTGCCGTGATGGAACGCGAAGAAGCTTCGAGCACGCAGGTTGGCACAGGGGGAGGCGGGCAACCGTTGCGCTTGCCTATTGAGAAGAAACCCACGAAGCCATTTCTATCTCCGCCGCCGAACTCTCTCTCTTTGGGCTTGCACTCAATCACAGGGGGAGGCGGCGGCTTTGGCGGACAGTGGGGAGGACCGCCGTAACCGCCATAACCATGTTTGTCTTTCTCGCAATCATCCGGCGGGGTCGGAGGAATTATGGTCTCGCATTCGAGAACCGAAAGAGTTCGCCTGCCCAGACCGTTCAACTGTCTTCGATACGCGCCGCCGAACGAGACCGCCCCATTCTTGAAAAAGAAACGCGCGCCCAGATTCAAATCGAGCGGGTTCACTTGCTGAAGGCTCGATGTGCCGCTGCCTACATAGACAGTTCCGGCAAGCTCTGCCAACAACTCTATGTGCTTGTTTATCGAAACCGCGCCGCCTAAGTTCAACAACATTTTGTCTCGAAGATCCAGCACCTTCACGCCGCCTCTTTCTATGTCACCAGTGTGGATGTATCCGATGTTCTCGTAGAAGCGGAAGCGATGATCGCCTGTCTCCTGGCCCAACATCAATATCGGCCCGTACTCGTATTCTCCGCTCGTGCGACCGACGGCGCGCGCCTGATCATCTCGCGAAACAGGTATCTTCACATAACCGCCAAGCGCCATGCTGAACCAGTGTCTGTTCGCATCAATCAGATTATATTTCGTGCCGACGTAGATATCGCCTGAACCGTTTGCCGATTCGCGAGTGCCAAGCACAGGGCGGCCTAATCCGTCGAATCCAAGAAAATCAACTACGCCGAAGAATGGCAGATCGTTAAAGTAATTTGGCCGGTCAGTAACGATTGCGGGGCCGAGTCCGACTGCGGGCGAGCCGCCCGGGCCTGCGGGAGAATTGAGCCCCGACAAGCCGTCGCCGCCCACAGGGATGGCGAATCGTCCGAGCACTGGCAGGATTCCGCCAACGGCTGATCCGGTTCCGGGAAATGATGCCGCGCTGCCGTTGCCGCCTGACGCGGGGCCTAGTATGTCGAACGGATCGCCGAACGCGCGAACAGCATTGTACTGATAGCCGCTCAACAGAAAAGGCTGGCGCGATGTCGTCTGCTGCCACGTCACCCAGTTAACCCACATTTCCCAGCGATTAGTAAGGCCGACTGTGAAATTGAACGGGACTTGATTGATGTCTATTGCGCCCGGGTCGCGGTCGAAGTTGTTCCAGAAGATCGCAAAGTTGAACTCACCCTTGTAGAGAGTGCGGGTCGAAAATGTATTGAACATCCCTGTGCCGCCGAGCACGGTCGAAGTCCGTTGTCGTTCAGCGATATTGCCGGACTGACTGTCTTGCTGTGCCAGAGTGGTTCCTACAATCAAGAGAAGCATCAGGGCAAGAGCGGGGATTCTTAAAACGGTTCTCATTTTAATCTCCTGCAACGATTCACCTGTGACTTATGGCTCGCTATTGACTACAGCGCAAGAAGCGATTCATTGCCTTATTTGCATTGCGAGAACAACCGTCCCGAACGCAGACTCATCCTCCGGTTGTCTCCCGTTAGAGACACGTCACCCTACAATTAAGCTTCGAGGTATTTGCGAGCGAAACCGCTATCAGGAATCTGCCTTCTCACTTCGGCAACCGCCTCATATTACAACAGGCGGCTTTGCATCCTGAGCGCGGGGCTTCAGGTAGCCTTTTCGGTGAGTGCTAAAAAGCAATGGAAGCTCCTGCATCGCCGTATGTGGACAGATGCCGCATACAGCGATGCCAAGCTGACTATACATCAAAAATTTATTGAGTCAATTACCTAAGCAGGTAATGAAAGCAAGTTTGCATGGGCAGGAGTTCCTTAGTCGTTGTGGTCGAGCAGATAATAACAAAAGCGGGGCGATCCGAAGACCGCCCCGCTTTTTGGGCTGAGTTATTAAACTCAGGTTTAGTTAGTTACTGGTTGTTGTCGTGGTCAGAGCTTCCGGTTGCACCATCATGATGACTGGCTCACCCGGTCTGCGCGCCCGACGACGCGGTGTGCGACGACGCGGACGACGCGGCTCGACGTTTGGCGCAGCTTCTTCAGTCGTGATGACCTGAGGCGATGCGCCGCTAGCGCACTTCTTCTCGATGGCGTCAGCCGTTTGACCTTCAGGAACGATCCAGAATTCAACCCTGCGGTTGAGGTTCGGGTCGCCTGATTCGTGCGCGCACGTATCGCCGTAGTTGCGAACCGTTATGCGTGCCGAGTCAATGGCCTTCTCGTTGACGAGGTAATCGCGCGCGTTGTTAGCTCGTGTAAGCGAAATGCCTACGCGCTCTGACGAATCGCGATGACCGTCAATGACGAGAGCAGCGCGCGGGTCTTGTTGCAATCTGAGAGCGATTTCATCAAGACACGCCTTGTGCTCGTTGTTGATTCTCGCCGAATTGAACGGGAAGAATATCGGGCCGCACGGTGTTACTATCGGCGGGATATCCGGTTTCTTCGATGTCGTTGAAAGTCACGCTTGTTGAGCAGCTACCACCCGGACACGGCTGGTCGCAGCGCGTGCGGCTCGTGCTCACGTTCACCGTAACACTGATCGAACCAGGTGAAGTCGCTTCGAGTATGACTTCAGAGCCGGTCGTTGACGAGAGCGTTCCGCCCGTCGCTGACCAAGTGAAGGTCGCGCCATCTGCGCCGGTCGCATGTAGCGCGCAGGGTTATGCGATCACCCACAGTGGCAGTTGAAGACGACGCGCTTATGTCGCAGGTGACGGTCGGGCACGGTGGCTCTGTGACTTCAAAGCTCGTCGTGCAGGTCGTCTGACCTGTGGTCACGCAATCGCTCGGGCAATCAACCGCAGGAACCGACGCTGTAACGGTCGTCGTCACAGTGTAGCGACCACAGGGAATTCCAGTAGTCGGAACTTCAACACCAGCGCCCGTGCCGCTGACGGTAACGGGGCGTCCTGATGCGTCTTTAACTTCCCAACGATAGTCATAAGTGACTGTCGCATTATCATAGCCGGGTGTGGTCGGCGTGGTTGTCAAAGACAAACGCTCGCCTCGGTTGACTGTGCCTGGATTTGCCGCAAGCACGCAGGTCGGAGCGGGCGGCGGCGGGCAGCGACGGCGGCCACCTATTGAGAAGTAGCCGACGAATCCGTTCACGCCACCGGACTCGAACGTCCGATTTTGCGTGGTGAACAGCGGGTCCACTCTAAAGAATGGCGGGATGAATATGGTTCGCGCTTCGAAGACCGGCAGGGTGATGTCGTCTTCGTTGTTGAGGTATCTTCGATACGCGCCGCCGAACGAGATCGCCCCGTTCTTGAAGAAGAAGCGCAGCCCTAAATTCAAATCCGATGGATCGTTTTCTATCAGGCTCGGCGTGTCGTTGCCCACGAAATGCGTGTGATTGAACTCCGCAACGAATTCGGCGTGCGAGCCCAGGGCAACTCCCATGCCTACATTCAGAAGGAGTTTATTAGGAAGGTCAAGCGCCTTCACGCCGCCCTTCTCGATGTCTCCTGTGTGGATGTATCCGATATTCTCATAGAGACGGAACTTCTTCCCGCCGCTCTCTTGTCCGAATATCAGCATTGGCCCGTATTCATATTCTCCGCTCGTGCGGCCTCGCGCGCGCGCATGATCGTCGCGCGAAATCGGTATTTTCAAATAGCCGGCGAGCGCCATGCTGAACCAATGTTTGTTCGCATCAATGAGATTGACCTTCGTGCCTATGGTGATATCGCCTGATCCGTTGGATGACTGGCGCGGGCCGAAGAATGGACGGCCCAGAGCGTCGAAGCCAAGGAAGTCAACCTCGCCGAAGAACGGCAGTTCAGGATAGTAGCTCGGCAGGTCTGTTTGAATCAGTGGGCCGAGACCTCTTACTTGCTGCCCGCCGGGACCGCCAGGCGATACGATGCTGGTCGGGAAGTTTATCGGCGTGCCAAAACGGCCAAGCGCCGGAAGGATTCCGCCAAAGATGGCTCCGCCTCCGGGATAAAACGCCGCCGCCGCATCATTGCCGCCGATTGCCGGTCCGAGCAGCACTGACGGTTCGCCAAATAAACGGGATGCGTTGTACTGGTAGCCGCTCAACAGGAATGGCTGGCGTGAAGTGGTGTTCTGCCAGGTTATCCAGTTTACCCATAACTCCCACCGGTTAGTCAGCCCGATAGTGAAGTTGAAAGGAACCTGGTTGATATCAATATCGCCGGGGTCACGATCATAGTTGTTCCAGAATAGAGCGAAGTTAAATTCGCCTTTGCACAGGGTTCGAGTCGAAAACGTGTTGAACAACCCTGTGCCGCCGAGCACAGTTGGCGCTTTCTGTCGCTCGGCGAGATTGCCGTCATGATGCTCTTGTGCGAAGACTGCCGTCGCAAAAACAAAAAGCATTAAGACAAGCGTGCTTATTTTTCTAGCCGCTTTCATTTTTTGCCTCCTGAAGTATTCATCCACGGAATGCAGTTCGTATTTGGGATCGCCTCCAAAACTACGAGAGGTGATTTAGCCTCCCCTAAGAATCAAGGGGACAGGGGATGAAGATCTATGTGAGCGTCCAGCCCAGGCTCTTCCTGCCGAACCTGATCTTAACTAATAAGAGCGTGAGTCTATGTTGCCGACTCGGATTACTTTTTTATTACAAGTTATATCTATACCCGCAAATAGGCTGTGGGTCAACATAAAAATGTAAATTTCGAGCCGGGGCGAATTGTCAATACTCAAGGCGAATTAAGCGCTCGACTATTCTCCGAAAGAATCTACTATCGAGGCCGCTCGCATTGTGTGCATTGAGGAAAAATTCACTAGACGGCTCAGGCGTAAATTCCGCGCAGCCGCGTATCGTAAGCCACACGATCTATCGCAAGCATATAAGCCGCGAGCCTCGTGTTGACCTGATACTTCTCTGCTACGCGAACTACGTCGTTGAAGCTCTCAACCATTATATCGTGCAGCCGCGTGTTGACCGTTTGCTCGTTCCAGAAAGAATCCCATGCGGTCTTGCACCCACTCAAAATAACTCACAGTCACTCCGCCCGCATTTGCAAGAATATCCGGGATGACAAAGATATTCTTTGCGGAAATTATTTCGTCCGCATCAGCCGTGGTAGGGCCGTTCGCGCCTTCTGCAAGGATGCGGCATTTGATGCGGTCGGCGTTATGACTGGTGATCTGGTTTTCGGTCGCCGCAGGTATCAGTATCTCGCATTCGACCTCAAGCAGTTCCGCCGCCGAAACATGTTCGGCTTCGGTGTAGCCTTCGACCGTCTTGTTCTCCTTGAGGTAACGGAGCACGCCCGACACATCAAGCCCTTTGGGATTGTAGAGCGCTCCTGTGATGTCTGCGATGCCTATGACCTTGTATCCTTCGGCGTGCATCAACAACGCCGCCGTACCGCCCACGTTGCCTGCGCCTTGAATGACCACTCGCGTATCGTTGATGTTGAGGTTGAATTTCTTGCACGCCTCGTTGCAGACGAAGAGCAATCCTCGCCCTGTCGCCTCGCGTCGCCCGCGAGAGCCGCCTATTTCTATAGGCTTGCCCGTTACGACAGCCGTGACAGTGTGGCGCATATGCATAGAATAAGTATCCATCATCCACGCCATGATCTGTTCGTTGGTATTCATATCGGGCGCGGGCACGTCCTTCTCAGGGCCTATGAAATCCATAAGGTCGGATGTGTAACGGCGCGTCATTCGCTCAAGCTCTCGCTGACTCATCTCGCGCGGGTCGCAGACGATACCGCCCTTGCCCCCGCCGAACGGGATGTTGACGACGGCGCATTTCCAGGTCATCCACGCCGCCAGCGCCCGCACTTCATCCAGTGTCACATCGGGCGAATAGCGTATGCCGCCTTTGGCAGGGCCGCGCGCGAAATTGTGCTGCACGCGGTAACCTGTAAACACCTGATAGTTTCCGTCGTCCATCAACACTGGTATGTAGAGGGTGATCTCTCTATTCGGCCAGCGAAGTATCTTGTAGATGTTCGGGTCGAGGTCGAGCCTTTTGGCAGCTTCGTCGAACCGTTGCATCATAGATTCAAATGGGTTGTCTTCTTTTATTTCCTTGGCGTCATCAACATAAACACTAGGCATTGATTTCCTCCGGTTGTGGCGTGTTAATAATGCAGAAGGTAAGCACGGCTATCATAATCTCAGCTTGATTTGCTCAGTGACTGGCGATTATACCTAACGCGGAAACCATAGGCAACGAAAGGGGCGGATAATTTTGGGCGAAGAAAAAAAACATAACTGGAAACAAATATACGAAGAGATAGAACAGATTGAGTCTGACAACAAGTCAGGCGCTGCCGAAATACTTCGCCGCGCTGCCGAGGTATTTTCTCTATTCGACTCGCAGATAGAAAAAGAATCCGATGATGTAGAAAGCGCGCGAAGTAAAATAATATATGCCTGCTTTCGCGTTGCAACAGCACAGCCCTACATGGCTTCGCTTACGAACCTGGCGGTTGCGGTTGCCAGATCTGCCCGCGCCGCAACGCGCGCAGATCAAGTGATCGAGTCCGCAATTCAAACGGCGCGCCGCTTTCTTGAAACAGCATTACGCGCAGCAGAAGTCGCTACATCGCGCGCAGCCGATTTGATTTGCGGCTTGAACCACGGTGCTCCTATTATCCTGACACACTCGCGCAGTTCTACAGCGCTTGAAGCCTTCCGAAAAGCTCATCGCGCGGGCAAGCGACTCACCGTTATTGTGACCGAGAGCCGCCCTATGTTTGAGGGCCGCGCCATGGCCGAAGCTCTGGCGAGCGAAGGCATAAAAGTCTTTTTCATAGCCGACGCAGCCGCTGCCCTCAATATGGAGACAAGTGAAGTGCAGATGGTACTGGTAGGAGCCGACATAGTTAGAGGGCGGGAGCTGACCAACAAAATAGGGACTCGGATGATCGCGCTTGCGGCGCGCGAGCGCGGCATACCTGTATATGCAGTCTGCGACACTTCTAAATTTGTCAGCAGTTCTTTTGAAACGCACAAACGGCACAGCGCGGCTGAATTATGGCCCGACGCGCCGCAAGGGATACAGGTGCTCAACTCCTATTTCGAGCCGACGCCGCTCGAATATTTTGCGGGCATAATCACAGAAGACGGCGCGCTACGCCCTGATGAAGTCGAATTGCGAGTCAGGAACAGGCCCGTAGATCGAGAAATTCTAGACCTGCACGCCTCAAGTCTCCTGCGCTATGATTGAGCTTTTTGAATGTGGATTGTGAGCACTGAACAATACTTATAGAGTCTCTAATTCAGCATTAAACTCCATAAGATTAAAATGAGATACTATAGCTCATGCCTGGATTGCGCGCGCGTATGAGAATAAACGAAGCGCCGTGCCGCCCGTTGGAAAAATTGAGCGTCGGGTGTACATGCACACCGTCGAAAATCACCAGGGACGCAAACCGTTGAGTAAGCCCGATATTCACCCCGCCTATTGGCCGCAGGCGTTTTTCATACGTCCCGTATGCAATCCCTATGTAAGGGGCGATAGGCAGTCGAGTCTCTTGTTTTAAGCTCTTACTTATATTTACGTAGAAGGACTGGCCCGAAGGAGTGCCTATTCTGTCCGGGCTTGTGCCCAGGATGAGCGCGGGCCGGTGTCTAGTCTCGGAGACGGCAAGCCAGTTTGCCAGCACGCTCACCTTCTCTCCACGTGGATAATAGACCAGTCCCGCCGAAAGTCTCGGCAGGAACCTATAGGTGATCGCAGTGCGAACGCTCGTATGAGCAGATTCGTTGGCGATCAGCCTGACGCTAGCCGTCCACCTATGTCTTATCTCTTGCGCTGTTCCGCTAACTGCGGAGCCTGCCCCAGGGCACAGCGGTCAGCTAGGGACGCTGGAAGCTCCGTCAAAAGAGATAAGTCCTTCCTGATGATTTTCGCTTCCATGTCCATGATGATGCGCATGCTCTCCGGCTTCGTGTTTATGGTCGTGCGCTTGATGCGTTGGTTCGCCCTGCGTAGAGGCATCGGTATTCGCCTCGCCGTGCTTATGATGATTATGATCGGGCTTCTCGCCGCTGGTGAACAAAGCGGGGGGCGCGGGAAACTGGCGGTCGCCTAACAACCACTCTATACGCTTTTCAAGCCCGACCTCATCCAGAATGCCCTGTATTCTGGCTACTATTTTGCCGTCGCGGTCTATGATCACCGTCGCAGGCAGGGCATCTCCGAGTCCCAGCATTTGCATATGGGATTTCGTCGCGCCCGTCCAGACAGGAAAGTTGATCTTCAGCTTGCTAATGAAGCGCGGGATTTGCTTTTGCGTCTTGGCATCATCAGCCGATGCGCCGATCACCTGAACGCCGTTCGCCGCGTAGCGATTATGGGCCGAGACGAGGATGGGCATCTCTTTAAGGCAAGGCGCGCACCACGTCGCCCAAAAATTTAACACTACTATACGGCCACGATACTCGCTGAGGCTTCGCTCGTTCCCACTCAGGTCTTTGAGTATCAGGCTCGCATCGTCACCCGCGAAGGTAGAAGGCGATGCTGAACATATCAATACTACAGCGAGAAGAAGGTGTTTCATCATCACCCCCTAAGAGATGAAATTCAGGGCTATCCACTTATACCCTCGATATCAGAGCGGGTCAATCTGTTTGAATAAGCGTTTTGTCCTTTTATGCGTTATTGCCTTCATATCACAGCCGCCCGGAATTAGCCTTTTTGGCCTGCTGGCGTAGGCTCTTAAGCACAGTCACGACTGGTTTTCGCGGCTTCCGGCTCTCTACAGGTGGACAAAGCGTGCGTTCAGCACATAGAATTTTATGTATATGCATCACGGCAGTGGACACGCCGGGTGTTCGAAGACTTTCACTTAAGGGGTGTTCTAATGAAATTCACCAAGCCAATAAACAGAGAATTAGATATTGACGGCAATACTTTCATCGTGTCGTTTGACCAAAACGGGATTGACTTTCGCGTGAAGGGCAAGCGAAAGACGGCGCATACGGATTGGAATAGCGTGCTCGAAATAGCTAAGGGCGAAGACGGCACAAGCGCGCACGAGGTTCTGGGCGTAAGCGCAAGCAAGTCTGAGCAACACGAAACTGAGCGCGAGGAACAGATATTTGCGCCTCAAACGACCGGCTTCAATCCATCTCAAGAAGCTAACAGTCCTCAGTTAGAGGATACAAGCGCGCAACCTCAAGCAGGCAATATGAACGTCAGTGAATACAGCCAGGAAGAGCGCGCTCATCAAGCGAGCGCAACGGCTGACGACACGCGAGAAGAGTTTGGCCGAGCCGTTACGGCAGGCGAAACGCGGCGGGAATCATAGATCGCCGATTCACATCATTCAACATCGAATGCAGAAAGGGGCAAGCTCTTGGAGCTTGCTCCTTTTCACTTCCGACACATAATTTATTGTGACCCCGTGACACTTGATTCGGTTTGCCATTGACTACGGGCTGCAAAACTCATAACCTTGACGCCTGCAAAGCGATTTCCAATCAAGAGAGAGAAAAATGGCTGACGAACGAGATAAACCTGCGGTAGATCCGAATGCTTACGAACACGAAGCGACAACAGACCTAAAAGACGAAACCCCGGACAAGCCTAAGGGCTGGCCGCTGCACACGCGCATCCTGATAGGTTTACTGGTGGGCGTCGTCGCCGGAGTTACGGTCAATATGGTGGTCGGCGGCAACAATGCGCGCGTTATATGGATCATCACCAATATCACAGAGCCGGTCGGCCAACTCTTTCTTCGCTTGCTTTTGATGATCGTAGTGCCGCTGGTCTTTTCATCTCTGGTCGTAGGCGTTGCGGGCATAGGCGACGCACGCAAGCTGGGTCGCGTAGGCTTGAAAACATTCGCTTACACGCTGATCATTTCGGGTATTTCTGTAGTCATCGGATTGACTCTCGCCAACACGATCAGGCCGGGCAATCGCATAGCTGCCGAGACTGCCGCCGCGCTCGAACAGCGCTATGGGTCGGATGCCGCAAAGCAGGTGGAAAACGCGCAGAAGCCCACGGGAAACGATTCAGTAATGATGCAAGTAATAAAGACTATCGTTCCCACCAACCCAATCGCAGCAATAGCCGGAGTGCCGGACAATCCCAGCCAGGCGACTTCGGGCGGAACGCCCAACATGCTTCACTTGATGTTTTTCGCGCTCATCGTAGGCATCGCCATAACGCTCATCTCTCCGACCGTGACAGCGCCCTTCGTTCGAGGGCTTGAAGCGCTTTACGAGATTTCGGCTAAAATCATAGACATAATCATGAAGTTTGCGCCTTTCGCCGTAGCTTGTTTGTTGTTCAACAACACGGCGCGCTTCGGGCTGGATTTGCTCGGAGCCTTAGCGTGGTTTGTAGTCACAGTGCTTGCGGGACTGGCCATTCATATGTTCGGCGTCTATTCGCTTTCAGTCTATTTTCTGTCGCGCATATCGCCGCTCGAATTCTTCCGCCGCGTCAAAACAGTTATGTTGACGGCTTTTTCGACCTCTTCATCAAACGCAACGCTGCCCACGGCGTTGCGCGTATCGGAAGAAAACCTCGGCGTCCCGCGCGAAATAAACAGTTTCGTTTTGACCATAGGCGCGACGGCAAATCAGAACGGCACAGCGCTTTATGAAGGCGTGACCGTTCTGTTTCTGGCGCAGCTTGCCGGAGTTGATCTCACGCTCGGCCAGCAGATCATGGTCGCCTATCTTGCGATATTGGGCGGCATAGGCACGGCGGGCGTGCCTTCGGGTTCGATTCCGTTCATAGTCTTAGTCCTACGACGGTCGGCGTAAACCCTGCGCTAATCGCGATCATTCTAGGCGTAGATCGAATACTCGATATGTGCCGCACAACGCTGAATGTGACGGGCGACCTCACCGCCGCAACATATGTCGCGCGCTCTGAGGGCTACGAGTTATTGAAGCCGCACACACATACACATCTGGCTACGGACGCAGCGAAATAAAAGCGTTCCCGGTCGGAAGCTTAACTGTACGAGAATGATTCTTTGAGCCATCTTCCGGTCAATCCGCGTCTGTGCGCAAAACGCAAATCAGTCTTACAAATAGCGCAACGCGAGCCTATGGCAGGCGCTTAGGAACAGTAGATGCTGGTTGACTGGCGACTACGGCTCACGAATACCTGATTCGGACGCTAAAGAAATAGCCGGACGCGAGTTCTTTGATCTGAAGGAGCAAAGAAAATGTTATTCCCCATAGGCGACGACAATTCTGACCGCTCAACTACTCCAATCGTCAATTACATCCTGATAGCTATAAACGTCCTGGTCTTCGTTTTTTTTCAAGGCATGGGCGCAAACGACAGCTTCACTTACGCTTTCTCGACCGTGCCGAAAGAGATAGTGACGGGCCAGGATCAGGTGACAGCGCCTCGCACTATCGAAGACCCCGTGAGCGGCGATAAATTTCAAGCGCCGGGCCTACAGCCTACGCCATTTACTGTCTACATCACTTTGTTGACTTCGATGTTTATGCACGGAGGATGGGCGCACCTGTTTGGGAACATGTTGTTTCTCTGGATATTCGGCGACAACCTTGAACACGTGATGGGTCGTGGGAGGTACCTGATCTTCTATCTTCTTTGCGGGTTAATAGCCTCGCTCGCGCACGTCTTCACTACGGTTGCGTTCGGCGGCAATCAGCTAGTGCCGAGTCTCGGCGCATCGGGCGCGATTTCAGGCGTGCTTGGCGGATACGTACTGCTTTTCCCGAAGAGGCGCGTCAAAGTAATAATGTTCAGAATGTTGACGGAAGTGCCTGCGTTCGTCGCCTTAGGATTATGGTTCGCATTCCAGTTGATAAGCGGGCTTGGTGTGCTGGGCAGCGGGTCGCAGGAAGGCGGCGTAGCTTACGCGGCGCACATCGGCGGATTCATCGCAGGACTTGTGCTCGTCAAATTGTTTGTCGCGGGACGAAACGTAGGCGCGATGCGAACGGCCTAAAATTGAAGAAATGATGAATGATGAATGATGAATGATAAACTAAGGAGGAAAAGGAAGGGAAATTTGTCTCTAGCGAATAATCCCGATTCCGTTTCCTCTTTCGGTTCATCATTCATCGTTCATACTTCATCATTTATTTCGATATCAGCGAGTCTCGCGCGTGCGGCGACGTGTTTCGTGCATACCGTTGCCGTAATTGCGCCCGCCCCACGTAACGCCCGGAATCACGCGACCGGTTACGCCTATGAGGGTATCTTTGCTCGGCACGCCGTATTTTTCCGTAGCGATCCAAAGCGTTCCCGTACCATCATCTATTTCATACACGCCTTGTCCAAGCGCGCCGTATGAGCGAACAACTCGTCCGGCTACAGTAACTTCCTTGTTGTAATACCTACCGGGGTCGTGTTGTATATCTCCTATTTTTATGCGCTCAGGACAGCCCGTCAGAGCAATCGCTAAAAGCATGACCGAGACACCCAGAAAGATGCTTTTTCTTTTCATTCTCATCGTCCTCCGAACAGGTGCGAAATGGTTTGGTAGGGCAGATCGGACTTCCAGGCCGCACGAACCGAATCAGCCGAACGCCCGGCCCTACCATAACTTTGAGTCTTGAAACGGCCTAAAAGATGCCTACTTTCGACTTTGAGAGTATAATCCGCTCGTGGTCAACGTCGAGATAGTGACAATCGGGAATGAAGTCTTGCTTGGGCTGGTGCAGGACACGAATTCCAATTATCTCTGCCGCGTCGTTCGCGGAATGGGCGGGCGCGTGCGCCATATCGCAATAGTGCGCGACGAGATTGATTCTATAGTCGAAGAGTTGCGCGCTTCGCTTTTGCGCCGCGCCGATTTGATCTTCACTTGCGGAGGGCTTGGCCCGACCGTTGACGATTTGACGCTCGCTGCCGTGTCAGAAGCTACGGGTCGAAGCCTTGAGCTTAACCAGCAGGCGCGCGACCTGATAGAGCGCCGCTATCGAGAGCTTGCGCGGGCAGGGTATGTGGCGAGCGCCGAGATGAGCGAACCGCGATTGAAGATGGCGCGCCTGCCTGCCGGGTGCGGCGTGATTGAAAATCAAATCGGAGCCGCGCCTGCCATAGCAATGGAAGCGGGCGTGAGCCGCATCATATCGCTGCCCGGCGTGCCTGCCGAGTTGAAAGCAATAGTCGAAGGCCCGCTGCAATCGTTGCTCAACGAAGTCTTCGGTCGCGGCAGCTATCGCGAGCGCGAAATGACGGTTGATTGCGGCGATGAATCCGTACTCGCGCCTGCGCTCAGACAGGTCGCGGCAGCGCACCCGGAAGTCTACATAAAATCGCGCGCCAGCCGATTCGGTCGCGACGTGATGTTTCGCATAAATATCTCGGCGTCGGCCTCAAGCGCCGAAGAAGCCAACCGCATGATCGAGAGCGCGGCAAGCGATCTCACCATCGCTTTTGAAAACGCAGGCATCCGCCAGGCAAAAGATACCCGCCAGTAGGTAATAAACTTCATGTCAAAGCTCAAACTCATAATGAAATGGCTGCTCGCTTTATTCATCTTCGCATCAGGCGTGATGCACTTTGTCAATTCGGCTTTCTACCTCAGCATCATGCCTCCCTATATCCCGTGGCATCTTGCGATGGTCTACATCAGCGGACTGTTTGAGATAGTTCTGGGCTTGATGTTAATCGTGCCAAAGTTCGAGCGCCTGGCCGGATGGGGAATCATCGCGCTGTTGATAGCTGTCTTTCCCGCCAATATTCATATGGCTCTTCACCCGGAGCTTTATCCTTACATCAGCCCTATTGCCTTATGGTTGAGGCTTCCGCTGCAAGGGGTGTTTATAGCCTGGGCTTATTGGTTCACATTGAAGCCCGATACCGAACGCCTTATAGAAATAAAGGCTTGATGCGCGCCTTGCCAAATCATCATCCCGAAAACATAAAACGCCGCAGCCGCCATCACGAAAAGAAAATAGTGAATGGCGAGGATGTATCTGTATTCAGTGTGAAACGCCGATTGCACGCATAGGTAATAGACAGGTACGGCGAGCAGAACAACAAGCGCTCGCCATTTCCGAGTAATCGCGAGCAGAATGATTCCTATAGCAACGAGCGGAAGCATGTGCAATGTGGTAAAGATGTTTCTCTGAACGCCTCGCACCACAGGGCGCACAAAGCGCGTCCATTGCCGTGGCGTAGCTCCCAGTTTGAACAGGCTGGCTTCGCCTATCTGAACCGTTGGTCGAGCAGATGATTTCCCGTTGTTGCTGATTACAAGTCTCACCTCAACACGGTCGCCGCTCGCAAAAGGCATCTGCAAAATGCGCAATCTATCTTTATCACTTTTATCATCAGGCGAGGTCAGGACATCCATCGCTTGTTCAGATGCGCCCTCTCGCAGAGCCTTTTTCTTTGCTCTCTTTTTTGCCTTCTTATTCGCTTTATTACTCGGCTTCGTCATCGGGTCAGAGGCGAGCATAATGCGACGGTCTTCGCTCGTTATCTTTGAAGCAATCGGCCTCTGTTCAACCTTCACGGCCATGTGCAGGAGGTAATCCGTGTTCTTCTCGACGGCGATTTCTGCGGAGGCGAATTGATCGCCGAAGCTTGAATCGTCACCCGTCACTCGCAATCTTTGCCCATCGGCAGCGAGCGCAACCTGAGCCGTCTCGGATACAAGCGTGCCCTGCGCCATCATCTCCGCCGGAGAATTAGCCCAGACCTGCTGGCTCTCATCCACAGACGAAAGCAGATGACCGAAACCGGGTTCTGCTGATACGACAGGCACCATCGGGCTATAAAAAGCCGGACCCGGCGCAAACGAATCGTTAGACCTGAGCATAGAGACGGCCCGGTGAGCCATCACTTTAAGAAACCATCCGGGATTCGATTTAATAACGGAGAGGCCGCGCGAGAAACGCGCGCGATCACGATCTATTCCGTCCGGCGTCCAGATGTTGCGCTCATAGTCCGGGCGATTGTGCCACTCGGCATCTTTATATGGCACGAGATCATCTATGGCAGGCATTCCAAATCTTCCTTCGCTATCATAATCGGCAATGCCTTCTACCATCGTTATCCCGGCCCCTAGAGAGAGAGGAACGAACCTGTGATAAGCCACCCAGTTGCGTATAGTGATCGGCGAAATAACGATGACGGTTGCAGCGACGAGCGCCAATGAGTACCGCCATCTTTTGTCGCGTTCAAGCATCACAAAAACAGTCAATGCAAGAAACGGGGCCAGCAGTAAACCATTTGACCTGAGCCAGCAGGAGATTCCAATAAGCGCGCCAGCCGCAAGCACCCTCCAGAGTCGAGGTTTATTTATGCAGCGAATAATCAGGTAGATTGCGATCAGCACAGGCATAATGGCTAACGTCTCAGGCGTGAGCCACAATGAGTAAGACGCAAGATGCGGCGAAAACGCGACGAGCATTCCGGCAATCAGGGCAAGACCCGAAGCAAAGAACTGAGCGGCTATTAAAAAAATCATCACGGCGGCTGCCGAATCGCAAACGACCTGCAACCATCTCAACAGCGCAAAAGAATTGCTGGACTGCCAGTCTTCTCGAATCGCCGACATCAGTATCGAATAACCCGGCGGATGCAGGATCATTCTTGCGTCCTGCCCATCGAGCGGCCTTACTGGAAAGAGTATGCTTCCATCATCGCGCATGCGATTCACTTCTTGCACATACGGGTTGACGAGATTCGTGAGCGTAGCCCCTTCTCGTTGAATCTCCGCCTGAATGTCCTGCCAGTGCAGCAGTCTTACGCCGAGCGCGACAAAGAAAATAACCGAGCAGATGATTACGAACTGAATTCGCTCTTGCGTGATTGGGGCTTGCGGGGCGGGCATTACGAGTCTCTCACGCAGCCACAAAGATAGTTGACCGAGCGGGCGTAAGAGCGAGGATTTATTTCCCATAACACATCAGGCGATTACACTACCGGGTGCAAAACGACATCTCAAGCGCCGCTCGAAATCAGATGATGAGCGGGCGTGTCTTTTCTGCGGGCCAGGGAAAATATATGGATATGTGGCGAAGATAGCTGTCTTCTTCTTCGCCGCGATGTATGTGAGTTTCGACAGAGGCGCGCGTAACGTCGAGCATCTTTAGAATATCGCTGCGACGCGGGCGATATTCCTCGGAAGCCTTTTTAGCAAACTCATCAAGCGCGGCGCGTATGCGGCGGCTCACCTCTTCGACTCGCGCCGAAGCAGCGTGATGCTCATAGATCAAGCCGCTCTCTTCGGTCTGAAGGTTCTTGATTGCGTTTTCAATCGACTCAGCGATCTCCACATTTTTGAGGTCGCGCACCTCTGTGCCTTCAATGCCGCGATGCGCGTTGACTACGGCGGCTTCGATTATAAGGAGAAGCGGCAGACTGCGCTCTGTGATTTGCTCGCTGGCCTTCATATAAGCTGCATCTTTTGCGCGCAGCGTGGATTCGCGCTCGGCAGATTGCACGCGGGCATCTTGAAGATACTGACAGGTTTCGGGGCAAGCGAGAACGATCATCCGCTCCCGCGCGCAGCAGACCGCGCATATCTTCGTCCTGAGCGCGGGGCAACTACGTTTTGCAGGCCGCTTGTTGCATCTGGGGCAGGTTGGCATAGGTGACAGATTACAAGAAAAGAATCCGAGATTTCAAATTTGAAATTTGAAATCTCGGATCAAGTTATCTGCCACCCTCAATCTGAAGTTTGTAGGTCGCTGCAACCTTGCGCGTGCCTGCGCCCTGTTTCACTTTCACAGGCACGCTGATGCGCGCTTCTTTGAAATAGCAGAGACTTTCCTTTTCCGACTCGCAGTAATAAATCACGAACTCGGCTTTCACGGTCGCATCGCCTTCGCTCGTTTTGATCGGAACGTTTACGGGGAACTGCGGATTGCGAAAGGTTGACTCGCCGCCGATACTGACCGCGCTGCTTTCGGATGTGATCTTGAGCGCGGAAGGCGCAAGCGCGTTCAGCTTGTAGCCCTTCGGCAATTCAAGTTGCAATGTGAGCTGGGCGTCGCCCGGCTCTATTGTCTGCTCTGGAATCGCTACCTGATCGCCTGCGAACTGCGCTGACTTAGCTTTCAGGCGCAGCTTTTCTAGTCCTTTGATTTCGAGCGTCTCGACTTTTTTAGTCTTCAAATCCGCGACGCGAATCGCGTGATTATTTGTGTCTGCGATGTAGAGTTTGCCGAACGCCACGCTCACACCAGAAGGCTCGTCAAACGTTGCGCGCCCGCCATCGCGCAAGCCGCCTTCGCCAGTGCCGACGAAAGTTTCAGACGTTTTATCTTTCGGCGACACGCGCTTGATCTTGTTGTTGTAAGTGTCCGCAACGTAGAGCGTGCCTTCGTGATAAACGACTCCGAGCGGATGTTGTAATCGCACTTCTTTGCCCTTGCCGTCCTTGTCGCCAAACTCGAACAAGTCTTCGCCCACGATGGTTTCGACTCTGCCCTTCAGGGTCGAGATCAGCCGAGCGGATGGAACTGACTTCGCTGTCGGCGAAATAGAGTTTGCGGCCATCGTGCGTGATGCCCGAAGGCTGCGCGAGCGCGGCTTCCGCAAGCGGACCATCAATTCGCTTTTCCCTTCCCGTGCCCGCGTAAGGCGCGATGCCGCCCGTCTTCGGATTCATTCGCCACAACTGATGCGGCCCCGCCATCGCGATGTATAAAAGCCCATCGTGCAGCGTGATGTCCCACGGCGAGTTGAGCGCGATCTGGCGACCTTGCCCGCCGAATGTTGTGTAGGTGCGCGATTGCTGGCCTGTTCCCGCAATCGTAGTGACAGCGCGCTTGTCGAAATCAACAGCGCGGAGCGCATGATTTTCGGTGTCTGCGACGTAAAGCGTGTTGTTTGCCCCATCGAAAGCCATGCCCTGCGGATGATTGAAAGTCGCCGTCTCGAAATTGCCGTCAAGGATGCCTATCTCGCCTGTGCCGATTGTCTCTTTGACGGAATTGTCGTCGAGCGAAATAACGACGATGCGATTGTGATTCGAGTCTGCGATGAACAACTGTTTGGATTTCTCGTCGGCCAACACCTTGCCCGGAAATGCGAGCATCGAAGTCGGAACGCGATGGCGTTCGAGCTTGAGTTTGAGCGGGCTGCGATCAAGCTTGCCTTGCGCGTCGAACGTTTTGATCAGTTTCGCGATGGCTTGATCGAACACGTCATAACTCCCTTCGCCCGACTGACCGCCGACGACTTTGCCCGCCGGGTCTATCAACATCAGCGTAGGCCAACCTTTCACTGCATACTGCTGCCAGACCTCCATATCTTTGTCGTTGACTACCGGGTGCTCGATTTCATAACGCAGTATGGCCTGACGAATGTTGTCCGTGCCGCGTTCAGTAGTGAACTTGGCCGAGTGAACGCCGATGACGACCAGTTCGTTGGGGTACTTGTGTTCCAGCTTTTTCAAATCGGGAATGATGTGCATGCAGTTGATACAGCAATAAGTCCAGAAGTCCAGCAGCACAACTTTGCCGCGAAGCTCGCGCAAAGAGAGAGGGCGGTCTGTATTGAGCCACTCGATTCCTTCGGGGAAATCGGGGGCGTTGACTTTTCCTGCGTACTCAGGCATCTGCGATAATCCTTCCTTAATAGTCGCTCCCGGTGACGAAAAACCGGAGGCCAGCATCAATAAGATTACAAGCAGCGACGTTTTCTTCATAAGTTTTATTATAGCAAATTGAATGTTCAGAGTGAAACAGGTCAGTAATTCAATATTCGGAATCTCGAATCACTAACCTCTAGCTCTCCATCTTGGCGAGGAAGTCGCGCACAACAGGCGCGAGGGTTGAAGCGATTTGGAGGTTATCTTCTTGAGCAAGGTTAGAAATGACGAAGCCGAGATAGTCGCGCGTCTCGAATCCTGCGACTTCGTAACTCTGTAGCCGGGCTTCGTAAACGGGAGTCCCTGCGACACGGGAAACGTTCAGCGCAGCACTCTCAGGAAAAGCTTCTCCGTTCTTTTTTGTGATGACGAGAGAGAGAACTTTTTCATCGTTCTTCAAAATCATGTGAACGAATTCGCGCTTATCAACATGGCATTTATGCGCGATCACCACTTCGTATCCGGCGGGCGCTTTCTCTTTCACCACAGGCAGAAGGCCCGCGTAATCGGCTCCCATTCTTTCAACCATCTTTTCGGGAGTGAATCGCTTGTTCGCTTGCTCGTGCACAATCGCGCAGTTGATGTGATCGTTAAGACCTATCCTTAAAATCTGCGCGCTACGGTCGAGGGCAACTTCCTGCGACTGAGGTTTGCGAGAATTCAAGGAATTAATCACAGCCCACGAGGCGATGACCATCACAACCAGAGCCGCCGCCGCAACTGCCCATCCTAACCCTCGGTTGAACGACCATGCGGCAGTCAGGCTTTTGCGATTGCGAATGTCTTGCGCGATGCGCTCGCGCAAAGCGGCAGGAGCCACATCGCGCCGCGCGGCCTGTTGCAAAAGCGATTTCACTCGCGTCCGGTCTTCCAGTACACGGGCGCAGTCCGCGCAGTTTTCCAGATGCCTCAAGACTTCATGATTAGTCTCGACTAAAAGCTCGTCGTTTAAGTATGAGTCCAGATATGACCTGATCTTTTTGCATTGATGTTGTTCGAAATTAACTAAGCTCATGCGCCTTCTCCCATTCCTTTGGCGTTTTTGATTCCGTATCCTTCGGCGAAACCTGCAAGCTCGTCCCTGAGCAGTTTCCTCCCTCTGCTCAACCGCGACATGACTGTGCCCATCGGGATGCTCAAGGTCTCTGCGACTTCTTTATAAGAAAACTCCTCTACGTCGGCAAGCAGCACGACTTCGCGATACTGCTCAGGAATTTCATCGAAGGCCGCGAGGACATCCTCATCGCTCAATCGTTGCGGAACAGGCGGCTCGTAGGGGAGCGTCTGTTCCAACATCTCGTCATTCTCTTTCAGAGATTTATGGTTGTACCACTTGCGGCGATGATGATGGATAACGTGAAATAAAATCTTGAACAGCCACGCGCGGCAATTAGTCCCAGGCTCGAAGCGATGAAAAGATTTCCATGCCTGAAGATAAGCTTCCTGCGTCAGGTCTTCGGCTTCGCTGCGGTCGCCGATTACGCGCAGAGCCGTGCGAAACAGCTCGTTGAGATAAGGCATCGCCGCCTGTTCAAAATCTTGCGTTTTAGCAGTCCGGCTGAATAACACGGTCTCCCTCACATCGCTAAAGTGTTAAATCCAGTTCTCTTACACTTTAATCCAGAATCGCGCTCGAAATATTCCCGCGAAACGATTTTTTTTTGCGATTAAGCGATTAGCGACTCGATCAGGCGGCACTTTTCCGCCGTCGTTCCTTCGGCTGGAATCGGGATCAGGGGCAGCGTAGCGCCGTGTGAATACATTTCATCGAGACGCGCGCGGGCCTCTTCAATAGTGCCGCACACGGCAATTCGATCAACCATCTCGTCCGTCACAGCGCGGATTGCCTGTTTGGGGCGACCCTCCTGCCAAAGGGCGCGAATCACGATCTGCCTCAGCAGTGAACCCAAGACGAGCGAGCGCGTCGATGATAGTAATCGCCCATGCCGCCGACGTAGTAAGCCAGTGGCAACCGCGCGCGGTCTCGCGCTTTCGCTTGGTCGTCTGAGATTACAACGTTCACAAAAGGCGCGACCTCTATTTCAGCCGCATCACGATTTCTTGACTCTGCGCCCGCGCGAATGTGAGCTATGCCGTCCCGGAGTCGTTCGCGCGGCCAGTGAGTCGGGAGCCATCCGTCAGCAAGCTCGCCCAGTTGGTAGAGGCTCTTAGGAGTGAGCGCCGCAACATAAATCGGAACACGAGCGCGAACAGGTTTGAAGCCGAGCTTGAATCGGGAGAGATGAAAACATCGGCCCTCGAAATCTACTCGCTCGCCTGCGAGAAGTAATCGAACGATTTGAATTGTCTCTCGGAGCCGCGTGAGAGGATGGCTGAATTTAATGCCATGAAAATCTTCGATGACTCGCGCGCCGCTCGTTCCGAGTCCCAATCGAAACCGCCCGCCCGATATTTCATCGAGCGTCGCCGCGCTCATCGCTATCAGCGCAGGGCTGCGCGAGAAAACGTTGACTATCCCTGTTGCGAGATGAATTCGAGAAGTATGAGCGGCAAGCTCTGTAAGAACAGTGAACGCATCGCGCTCCCATGCTTCGGGCAGCCAGAACGAGTCATAACCCGAAGCGTCCGCCGCGCGAACGCATTCGATTAATTCACGGCGATCAAATCCGCCTTTGTCGAATCCGGGCAGGCGACCGAGATAGAGGCCGAGTCGTTTCATTCAGTTCTCAGGATTCACCGCAGAGGCGCAGAGGACGCGGAGGGGGCGCAGAGTAATAATAAAACCTCTGCGTAATCTCTGCGTCCTTTGCGCCTCTGCGGTGAACAGGTTCTAGATTCAACACTGCTTCACGATTTCATATAGCGTGTTGCGCTCGGCAGGGATGCGATCAAGCTCGCGGATGCGCTCGTGAAATTCTTCGGGCGATAAATGCTGCCCAGATTTCGACCCGGCTTCGCGCGAGATGTTTTCGTTTATCAACGTACCGCCGTAATCGTTCGCGCCCGCGCGCAGGCAAGCCTGTGTAATTTCGCGCGACATCTTCACCCACGAGACTTGAATGTTGTCTATCCAGCCTTGCAGCATCAGCCGCGCAAGCGCATGCACTTTCAAATGTTCCGCTAGCGTAGGGCCGGGCCGCGCGTCGCCTGAACGATAAAGCTGAGTGAATTCGTGAACAAAGCCGAGCGGAACGAATTCCGTAAATCCGCCTGTCTCTTTCTGCACATCGCGCAGCAGCATCAAATGTCGAACCCAGTGCTCCTCGGTTTCAGTGTGGCCGTACATCATCGTTGACGTTGTGCGTATCCCTAAACGATGCGCCGTCTTTATCACGTCTACCCATTGAGAAACTTTCAGCTTGATGCGCTCGATTTGATGTCGCACATCATCGTCTAAAATTTCAGCCGCCGTGCCGGGCAGCGTTCCAAGTCCCGCTTCCTTGAGCATCGCCAGATAATCGGCAAGCGGCATCCTGGTCAACTCGACGCCGTAGACGACCTCCATTGGCGAGAAGGCGTGTATGTGCATTCCGGGTGTTGCCTGTTTGATCGCGCGCAGAAGATCGCGGTAGTAGTAAGGGTCGAGGTCGCGCGGCAGCCCGCCTTGCACGCAGACCTCGCGCGCGCCCATCTCCCACGCTTCGCTGGAGCGACGCCCGATCTCCTCGAACGAATGAAAGTAAGCGTCTCGCTCGCGCGGCGCGCGGCTGAATGCGCAGAAGCGACAACCGACGAAGCAGATGTTCGTAAAATTGATGTTGCGATTTATGACATAAGTAATCACGTCGCCCACGCGCTCGCGCCTCACGCGATCTGCCGCAAGCACGAACGCTTCCAACTCCGGACCCGCAGTTCGCGCAAGCAGCAGTCCTTCTTCAAAGCCAAGCTCACGACCTTGAAGCGCATCATCAAGCGTTCGCGCGACACGGGGATCAATCTCTTTGAGCAGAGCGTCCAGCTTGCCCGGAACATCCCACTGAATCTCGTTCAGCGCGTTCATAGCATTCATCCTCATCTCAATATTCCCACGAAAAGACGCCTTCCGGCTTCAGTCGCAGATAACCAGTCTCCGCATTATCAACTTCGCCATAAATCTGTTTGAACGTAGGGTCTTCCGTCGTGCCGAAGTATTTCTTTCCGAGTTCGTTGTAAACCAAAGCGGCTTGCTCGCCCGTTATTTCTTCGGCGCTGCCATAAAATGACACGCCCTTATACTTTGGATTCTGGCCTGCGTCTATCACCCAGCCCACGCGCGGATTTTGCGTTATGGATTTCCACTTCTCGGAATTTCCTGTACGTGCCCATATAATAATTACCATCTATTATGACGTACCAGACAGGCACTGCGCGCGCGTAACCGCGACTATCCGTGTAAGCCAGACGCATCAACTCCTGTTTCTCGCACAATTCTTTCATCTCTTGAGAAAGTTCTTTCATGATTAGTCCCTCCTTGTAAGAAATGCCATTGTTATCATCAAATCTAACACGCGCCGTGCTTCGATAGCTATTCATCAAAAGTACGAATCGCAGTGTGAGACGAAACAGGCTGCGAGTGATTGCCCGGTCGCTCGCAAAGCAATGTCTGAAATCCGGCAGACCGGGCAGCGTCTAATTCAGCGACCACGTCCGAAATAAAAACAATCTCGGACGGCACACGCGCAAGCGAACGTGCGATGCGCTGATAACTTTCCGTGTCTCGCTTTGCTCCAATACGAGTATCGAAGTAATCGCGGATGAACGCGGTCAAATCGCCCGCTTCCGTGTGCGCGAAGAGCAGTTTCTGAGCCAGCACGCTCCCTGATGAATAAATGCAAATCTCTTTTTGCCGCTCGCGCAAACGCAAGAACGCACGCGGCACATCATCGAAAACCTGCGATTGCAATTCGCCTGCGTGGTAGCCCGCTTCCCAGATTCTCCCTTGAAGCGATTTCAGCGGCGTGGATTTTCTATCTTGATCCATCAACCAATGAACGTAAGCCGTGATTGATTCGATCAGAGTTTTTTCGGATTGCTCTCGAAGTGGCGGAGGCTCAAGCCCTTGCCTTATGTCTTCCGCGTGTTCATCACGAAACCCTGCGATGTCGGCTTGCGTTTGTTCGTCCGATAGATGCTCTGCAATAAAACTCTTCACGCGGGCGCGGGCATAAGGAAACAGCACACTATAGACGAAATCAATCGGCGTAGTCGTGCCTTCTATGTCGAGCAGAATGACACTGACCGGAGATTTGAAAAGCGGCGCATTCACAATCGAAAGAGTAACCGAGACCGCTACAACGCGGGAAGATACGAAGGCCCGAGGCAGAGAGGCTGATAGCCAGCATCGGCTCCGCTCTCTGTGTAGTTCGGTGCCCACCCTGCCGGGTCTTGAAATAAACGGATAGCTCTGATCTCGCGATTAGAACAGAGATTGAACCAGTGATGTGTGCCGCGCGGCACGCGAATCAAATCGCCCGCCTCGACTTCAATGGCGGCGACTTGACCTTCGCGCGGGCGAATATGAAACAGGCCGCGCCCGTGAATGATGAATCGCACTTCGTCTTCGTCGTGCCAGTGCTCGCGATTGAACTTCGCAAGCATCACGTCAAGCCCCGGCGTTTGCGGATTCACATCAATCACATCTGCGGTCACGTAGCCGCCGCGCGCTTTCAGCTTCTCTATTTCATCAGCGTAAGCCGCGAGTATCTCTTCTGCTGGCGCGTTCGGCGCGGTCTCCTTCGACGGATTCCATCGCTCGTAATCAATCCCAAGCCCGGCAAGATAATCTGTGATCTCTTGCGCGTCCCGGATGGTTCGGTTCTCATCGGGAATATTAACGATAGCCATAAATCATCCTTCTGCCTTTAATGACGTTCGGCCCAGTACTTCCAACAGGAATTCAAAAATCTCTACGTGGCGTTTCGCTTCGGCCAGATTACTGCCCCAGGTGTAAAGCCCGTGACGGCGCAGCAGAAATCCGTGCGCGTTTGTGTGCTCGCCCAGCATCGCTTCTACTGATACGGCGAGCGAGCGCATGTCCTGAGAGTTTTCAATTACAGGCAGCCACTCGCTGTGCTCGTGAGTTGAAACGCCTTCAAGCCCTTTGAGCATTTCGTAGCCTTCGATAGTGACTCCGCCTTCGCTGACGTGAGCGTCGGACAAAATATTGCTCCAAACCGAATGCGTGTGCAACACAGCGCCCGCGCCTCTGAGCCTTGCGACAGCGATGTGCAGCAGCGTCTCAGCCGAAGGGCGGCCCTCGCCTTCGACCACATTCGCGTCGGCATCAACTTCGAGGAAGTGCGTGGCCAGAAAGTTCTCCTTTATCCAACCCGCTTGAGGTGATGGCAAGCCGCAGCGGCTCGCGGCTGATGACTGCGCTGAAGTTGCCGCTTGTTCCAAGCACCCAACCCCGCGCATAAAACTTCCGCCCAATCGCGGCAAGCTCGGCAGCGAGTTCGGGAAAATCTTTTCTACTTCTTTTACCAATCAGCCCTCACGTTTCTAAGATGCGATCTGGTAAATAATCGGACGGTATTTAGGTTCAGGAACAGGTTTGCCTTCGGCGCGTGCGGCTTCAATCCAGGCGGCCTTAGCTATTTGCAACTGATTGAGCGCCTCTTCGGGAGTGCTGCCAAACGCAGAGCAAGCGTCGAGGTCGGGGACATCCGCGATGTATCCTTCATCCTCTTCGCTGTAAAATATGTTTATATGATAATCCTTCATTCTTCATCTCCCAGTATGAGATTATACCGCTCAACAAGCCGTAAGAACTGACGAATTTGATAAGGTTTTGCTTTTCCGTCTGCTTCTTGCAGATTCACTAATTCCGGTATATCCGGATGAGTGAAGATATGGTGGCTTCCGCTGGTTCGCGATAAATAAAATCCAAATGCTTCAACAAGCGAGACCATATCAGCGAATCGAATATTTTTCGACCCTGCTAAAGCCTTCTCTAGCAGCTTACGCTTATTCATCGTTCCTTTCTTATAGCTCTTTCTTTATCACCCGTTTTCGCATAACCCTTCTTGTCAGCCATCGCGCGCATACGCGGAGCAAGCTTCGGATCAATAAACTCGTCTCGATATACAAACTCAGGATAAACGTTCAATCGCTCTGTTAGCGTGAAGCCTTCGCGAGCCGTTTGCTCGGCAAGTTGCTCGATGTGCGGCCAGGGCTTTTCAGGGTTGATGAAATCTTTCGTCAACGGCGAGATGCCGCCCCAATCGTTCAACCCAGCGCGCAACAAAAACGGATAATTATCGTCAGACAAATTCGGCGGAACCTGCACGTTCATGTCTCGAAGCACAAGTCGCGCGACCGCTATCGTGCGAGCGTGATCCATCAAGCTCGGTTCCGCGTGAAGCCGCATCGGAATATCCGGTTTGGCGCGAAAGTTTTGAATGATGACTTCTTGAATGTGGCCGTAGCGGTCTTGCATCTCGCGCATGGCTAATAACGTATCAACTCGCTCGTCGAGCGTTTCGCCTATGCCGATCAGCATGCCCGTAGTGAAAGGAATCCGCAGGCGGCCCGCCTCTTCGATTGTGCGAAGCCTCAATGCGAGGCGGTTTATCGGGCGCATTGTCGTGCGGCATACCTGCAAGCGCCAACCGCTCGCTCGTGCTTTCAAGCATCAACCCCATGCTCGGATTAAACCTGCGCAATGTCTCTAAATCCTTTCGCCCCATCAAACCGGGATTCGCGTGCGGCAGAAGTCCCGTTTCATTGAGCACGCGCTCGCACATCTCTGCAAGATATGAAAGCGTCGTTCGATGTCCCAATCGAGCGAGCGTTTCGCGCATCTCAGGAAAGATCGCTTCGGGACGATCACCCAAACTGAAGAGCGCTTCCTTGCAACCCAATCGCGCGCCTGCCTCAGCTACGCGTAGCACTTCGTCAGGCGTCATCGTGTGCGCGCCCGCCTGATTCGGGTCTTTGCGAAATGTGCAATAGCCGCAGTAGTCGCGACAAAGATTCGTCAGCGGGATGAAGACTTTTTTTGAATACGTGACGCGGCGACCTTTGATTTGGTCGCGCAACTCAGATGCCGCCGCAAGCAATGATTCGAACTCATCGCCCGCGCTTGCACGAATCATGCGCGCAGGCTGATTCGCGCGTGATGCGGCCTTCGCGCGCTTCGGCAAGCGCTTCATCAAAGGTGATTGAGGTTGCGAAAGTTAGAACATTCATCTGCGAACGCTTAATCCTTACTTGAACGCGGGCATCACGTCTTCGGCAAAGCGGCGAATCGAATCGTGATTGAACGGCGCGTTTGCTATCGGGATGAAATGAGTCACACCCGCATCAATAAACTGCTGCGATTCGGTCGCGCACTTCCGAAGCCGAGCCAATCAGCGCGCCCATCGCATATTGTTCGGGCGTGATGCCGAATGCTTCTGCCCAACGCCCGAGCAACTCGTCTTTCTCTTCGCGCGAATCCGTCACCAGAGATGCGCCCGCCCACGAGACTTCTATCTCATTGAAGTTGCGGCCCACCGCTGAACAATGTTCTTTCAACACTTCTATCTTATGGCGAAAGAGTTCGGGCGAGCCGAAAGTGTTCCAGATATCGGCGTGCTTCGCTATAACTTTAAGCATCATCTTTTCACCCGCCCCGCCAATCATCAAAGGCGGGCGCGGCTGCCGCAAAGGCTTAGGCTCGCAGTATGCATTTTTCAATTGATAATAGCGACCTTCGAACGTGACCGATTTCTCAGTCCACAAACGCCTGATGATTTCGGCTGCTTCGTCAACGCGATTGATTCGCTCGGCCACCGTCCCGAAATGAATTCCATAAGCCGCGTGCTCAAGCTCGAACCAGCCTGCGCCTATGCCCATTATCAAACGCCCTCCGCTCGTGTGATCGAGCGTCGCGCCCATCTTTGCAAGCAAGGCCGGATGGCGATAGGTGTTGCCTGTAACAAGTATGCCCACTTGCGTAAGCGAAGTCTCTGCGGCAAGCGCCGTAAGCAATGTCCATCCTTCGTAACAAGGCCCCGATACGTCTTCAGTCAGGATCGGAAAGAAATGATCGAACACCCATGCGGTGTCGTAGCCCAAAGAATCAATCAGCTTCCATGTTTCTTTCAACCTCTCGAACGTGATGTGCTGCTGTGGCGTCTGCACGCCGAATCGAATCTGTCTTGCCATTTGTTCATCTCCTCTTGATCAGCGAGCGTCCCATCGCTTGATTCGTGTTGGTGTGATCTTAATCATCATTCGTTCGTCAATAGCCATCTGAACGTACTGCGAATACTTGTCGCGCAAAAGCGCAACTGCCCGCGCGTGCTCGTCACCCGGCAATATGATCTCTGCAAGGCCACTGACGATTGTATATACAAGCTTACTCCAATCCTCCGAGTAATCGTCAATGACGAGCGAGACGTGCGGATTGGCTTCTATGTTTCTGACGCGCTTCAGTCCGCGCGGTGAAACTGTTTTCGGTTTCTCGTCTATCGACGAATAGAAACAACCGCCGTCGAAGACGTAGCAGACAGGGATGACCGCAGGGCGACCGTCGCCATCAGCAGTCGCAAGTCGCGCGACTCTATGCTCACAAATAAAATCCCGCGTGTTGTCGTCAATATCGAGCGGCATAATAGGAAAACTATGAATAATGAATGATAGAACAATCGCTAATTCATCGATTTTCATGCCGTTCATCACTCATCATTTCATCGTCGAAATCTCTATCAATCGCTCCATAAGCCTGACGACCTTCGTCAATGCTCGGTGACATCGTGAATCCGATTGCGGGCGGCGAGTGAATCAGATGCGTCACGCCCATATCGCCGAGGCGCGCTATATCTTCTTTCAACTCGTCGAGCGTGCCCATCATCGGTTGGCGCTCGCTGCCTATTGATTTATCGAAGACCATATCGAATACGCGCAGCACCACTTCCAATTGTCCCCGCCCGGCGTGTGCGCAAGTCTCGTGAAACTGTTTGATCATTCCTTCGAGCCACTCGAAGCTCGGCACGCCTGACGGGTTCCAGCCATCGCCGAACTTCGCGGCGCGATCAAACGTGTACTGCCCGAATCCCGCGACGTAGATGGGCGGGTGCGGTTTCTGCACTGGCTTGGGGCCGACCTTCGATTCGGGTATGTGATAAAACTTGCCGTCGAATCCGACAGGGTCTTTAGTCCAGAGCGCGATCATCGCTTCCAGGAATTCGTCCGAGCGCGCGCCCCGTCGCTCGAACGGCGTCCCAGCGGCTTCAAACTCATCGCGCGACCAGCCCGCGCCTACGCCCACAGCCACTCGCCCGCCCGAAAGCGCGTCAATAGTACTGATGCGGCGCGCAAGCTGTATGGGCGTGTGGTAAGGAAGCACAATGACGCTCGTGCCAAGCTGCACACGCGTTGTGTGCGCGGCGACGAAAGCAAGCGTCTCAAGCGGGTCGAAAACTATCTGATATGTTTCGGGCAAATGCCCATCGGGCGATGCGGGATAAGGCTCTTGCGGATTGATCGGCCAGAGCAATCGTTCGAGCACCCAGACAGAGTCGTAGCCAAGCTCTTCGGCGCGGCGGGCGACGCTGACTAAGTTTTCGGGCGACGCTTGCGGGCCAATCTGCGGAAGCGATATTCCAATTTTCATCGCGCTTATCTCCGTGAGTTGTTGTTGCCATAAACTTTAGCGAGGGAAGCTGATGTTCGCAATCGAAACAGGATTTCAACGAAAAGAAGAAAATCGCAACAGGGTTTGTCTTGACGCGCATAGCGGCTGTCAGCTTAAATAGTGCGGTCAGAAGGCCAGGCCCCTTCTCCCCCAGGATTGAATAGAGAATAAAAAAATGTAAGGTTGGATTATGCTAGTCTACAGTTATCTTCTGATGGCAAGTGACCTGCTGCTGATACTATGCGGCGCAACGATGTTCTGGTTTTCTCCGCGACTCAAACGCAATTGGATTTTAGGCTACGGCTCGCCACGCTCGATGGTAAACGACGCGACCTGGCAGGCGGCAAACCGCTTCGCAGGACTCGTGCTTATCATTGCTGGCATTGATAGCGATGTCGCTGCACGTGACGCTGCTGCCTGTGATCGCAAGCGATGACCGCGCGCAGGCGCTCGCCGTTGCCGCAGTCCTTTCGCTCCCGTTCGTCGTCATGTACCTGACTGAAAAGTATCTCGTCCCGAGTATTTAAGAATTAATATCTGCTTCCTGAAAAATCATACCGCCCCTTGATCAAGCGGCGATTTATCGCGCAAGCTATCCCGCTTCGCCCGATCATTAATTTGGTACGCCTTGCCTTCGTTTGAATTAGCACTGAAGGTTGTGCTAAAAATTTCAGTAACCAGTTAATCGCGTAGAGAGTTGATATGATCAAGAAGTTTCTGTTATCAGCGTTTTTCATCCTTCTCTTCGCAATTGTAGCGGCTGCGCAAGCAGGCAGCGTTACTCCCAGAAGAATTGATCCTATAAAACCGCCACTCGGCGCAGGATCAGTCGAAGGATTCAGACCAGAACGTCAATTTCCCTGAAGAAATGCGAATCAGGATGGATATTGAGCGGGCCGACAGCGAACACCGCAAAACCATCGAAGACGCCGACAAGCTCAACGACCTGTCTGCCGAAATTGCTAAGAGCTATCGAGATCACGGGCGGCTCACCGCCGATGAGTTGAAGAAAGTTGGCACGATAGAGAAGCTCGCAAAGCGCATACTGAACCAGTCGGGCGGCGATGAAGTTGATGACAAGAACAAGACGGTACAGCGCACCCTGCCGGAAGCAATCGAGCAGATGAGCGTCAGCCGCCGCCAACATTCAAAAGAGCATGAAGGTGCAGACTCGATTCGTGGTTTCGGCAACCGTCATAGACAACTCGAACGAAGTGATCAACCTCGCTCAATTCATACGCCACGCGATCAAAGCAGATTGATGTCTACGCATCGAGCAAACCGCCAGCATGTTACTTTCAGCAGGGCGCTCGCCTCCTGCATCGCAATTTTGATGAGCCTGACTTTGATCGGTCAGGCTTTTTCATCGCAGGAGAAAAAGGTGCGCCCCGCAGAGCGCGACAAGCAAACCGAAACGCCAACCCGCCACAGGAAGATCAAGATCAGGATGAGCCTGTGCATCTGCGCGCCGAACTTGTAGTCGTCAGTGTGACCGTCACAGATCCATCAGGGCAATACGCGCACGGGCTTAACGCAAAAGATTTCACGCTGCTTGAAGACGAAGCGCCGCAAACGATCAACTCTTTCTCTGCCGAAGAAGCGCCTTTTGCCGCAGCGATATTGATAGACATGAGCGGCAGCATGGAATACAAATTCGGGCAGGTTCGCGGGGCGGCGGCATCTTTCCTCGATCACATCAGAGAAAATGATCAGGTAGCGGTTTACGGATTCAACAACCAAGTGCGCCAGTTTCAGGATTTTTCAAACGTGCGCGACATCAGCGATTACGTCTGGGACGCGAAGGCCGAGAACGTGACAAGGCTTTACGACTGCATGGGCGAAGCGCTCGAAGCTCTTGCCGGACGGCAGGAAAAGCGCCGCGCGGCTCTGTTGATATCCGATGGGCTGGGACAGCAGCAGCAGTAAATCATCGCTCGATTCAGTGATGAAAAAATCGCTCGCTTCAGGCGTGACGATTTATACGATTGACTTGATTGACGACGACACGATGAGAGGGTCGAGCACGCAGGCTATGGCTCTGCAACGCGGTCGAAGCGATATGAAGCATGTTTGCCGACAAGACGGGCGGGCTTTACGTTCACTCTCCGCGAGGCGACAAGGTCGAAGAAGCATTTGCAAACATCGTTGACGAGCTTCGCAACCAGTACACGCTGACCTACTACTCCACGAACACGAAAAGAGACGGGCGCTGGCGCAAGTTGAGCGTCGGCGTTCGCAAGCAAGGGCTTATCGCGCGCGCGCGCCGTGGCTACTGGGCGGCGAAGGGCGACGGCAAAAAGTAAATCTGACAACTTAATACCGCGCAGAAAATCTCAAGCGTTTACCGCAGCGATTGCTTCTATCTCTATCTTAAATCCGTAGTGCAACTCCCGGTCGGAACGATTGCGCGCGCGGGTCTCGCCTCGCCCATTATTCTTGCGTAGACGGGATTGACAGCTTCCCACAGGCTGATGTCGGAAACGTAAACGGTCATCTTCAAAACCCGGTTCAGGTCGCTGTCGGCGGCTTTCAAAATCTCGCTGATGTTTGTGAGCACCTGCTCGGTCTGCGATTCAATCGAGCCTAGATTTCTTTCTCCGGTCGCGGGGTTAATGGGCAACTGGCCGGAAATGTAAATCAGCCCGTTATAGATAACAGCCTGCGAGTAATGCCCGCCCGGCGCAGGCGCGTTTTCAGTCAGCACTTGTTTGATTTCCATAGTCTTTGATTCACCTCGATTACGGCATTCTACAATAAGCCTCGTCACAAAACAGAAGCCATGCCCTCATCTGATAGATCGCTTACAAAGGTGGCACGGGCATTGCACTTGTGTGAAATCTTACCCGTGCGGACACTTGCGAGTTTCCTTACTTTTCAAAAAACCGGCCCGAAACAGAGTGGTAGAAAAACCCGGTGGCGATCTATAAATGGCGGTTTTCTTGTTTGATACAGATTTCAGTGGAACGAAATCAGGACAAGAAGATCGGCCAGGAGACAGTGAAGGAGAGTTGGGAGATGGAAAAAAATACACACTCAAGTCGCAAAATCAGTGAAAAAAAGAAATGGTTTGCCGCAAGCATCGGGCGATTTACATTGGCAGCGTTGCTGGTTTCAGCCGTCGTCTTTGTAGCCCTGCCCGGCTTGATGCGCGCAAGCGCTGCATCACAACTCAACTACAGAATTGCATCTTTCAGCGCGGGGGCCAACCCTTCCGCCGCAAAAATCGGAGACCTGGATGGCGATGGGCTGAACGACATCGCGGTCGTCAACATTCAAGGAAACTTGCAACTATTCTTCAACAACGGCGCAGGCTCGTTTAATCGGGTTTCAGTAAACGGGCTGTGGTCGTCAAGTTCTAACACGCGCGACATAGACATCGGCGATTTGAACCGCGACGGGCGAAACGACATAGCGGTTGCGTTCTCGACTCAAAATGGGGCCGTCTCGGCTCTGTTCAATCAAGGCAACCGCACATTCACCGCGCCGGTCAATTACAATTCGTGCAACTCATCGAAAGGCGTTGCAATCGGCGACCTCGATCAAGACGGCGATAACGATATGGCCGACATAAGCCAGTGTTCGAGGTCGGGCATACTGATCAACAACGGGCAAGGCGGCTTCGCTTTGAACGGCACGTATGGGAGCGGCTCTGCTTCAAGATCAGTCGCCCTCGTAGATTTTAACAAGGACGGCTTCAAAGACATTGTTTACGTCAACCAAGACATCAACGGCACCATCACAGTAATGCTCAACAACAGAAACGCGACCTTCGGCGCTCCGGCGTTTTATTACGCGGGTGATTTGCCTGATGCTGTGACGGCTGGCGATTTTGACGGCGACGGCGCAGTAGACGTAGCAATTGCGAATTCGTATTTCTCTCAGGTGATCTTCCTGCTCGGTGACGGCAACGGGTCTTTCTACTCCTATTCGGAGCTTACCGCAGGGGATACGCCCACCAGCATAACTTCGGCGGACTTCAACGGCGATGGCCTTCTTGATGTTGCCGTCACCAGTATGGTAACAAACACGCTTACTATTGCGATCAATCGGGGCAATTACAATTTTGATCGTCCGATCACTTTCAGCGTCGGGCAATCGCCCGTAGATGTAGTCGCAGGAAATTTGGACGGCGATGCGTTGCCCGATCTGGTCGCGGTCAATCAAAGCAGCGGGAGCATAACGGTTCTTTTCAGCGCGGTCGGCGCGCCGCCGCCTCCGCCGCCGCCTCCGCCTCCGCCGCCTCCAACAACGCTCACGGTTTCAACGCGCAAAACGAACACCGCCAGGCTGGTTGATCTGAGATGGAGCGGGGCTACAAGCTCAAGCCTCGACATATATCGTAACGGCTCGCGCATAACCACAGTGTCGAACAACGGCAGCTACACCGATCAGATGAACAGGCGCGCGACA
The DNA here is from genome assembly GCA_963726785.1 of Blastocatellia bacterium. Taxonomy (GTDB): domain Bacteria; phylum Acidobacteriota; class Blastocatellia; order UBA7656; family UBA7656; genus DATEKX01. The sequence continues at coordinate 61,584 of CAVSDJ010000009.1, read as the reverse complement.
GGGACTTTCAGATACAAAGTTTGTGCTGCGGGCAGTCAAGCATGCTCGAACGAAGCAACGATCAGCTTCTGATTCTGGATGTGCTGATCAATTACTTTTGATAAGAGTGTCAGGAACGAGCTGTTTTGCAACTCGCTCCTGACACTGGCCGCTTCGATTTTTGTTCTACATTTGATCCAGCGCGTCGAGCACTTCGCGGCTGTGCTCTGCGGGGCTGACTTTATCGAAGACGCGGGCTATGCGGCCTTGCTCATCAATGATAAAAGTTGAGCGACGGATGCCCCACATTTTGCGGCCATACATGTTCTTCTCTTGCCACGCGCCGTAGCTTTCAGCCGTTTCGTGATCGGCATCCGAAAGCAACGTAAACTGCAAGCCGTACTTTTCGCGAAATCTGTTGTGCGAACGCGCATCGTCGGTTGACACGCCTATGACGACGGCATTTCTCTTTTCATATTCCGAGAGATCGGCCTGAAACGCGCAAGCCTCTTTCGTGCAGCCGGGCGTCAGGTCGCGCGGGTAAAAATAAAGCACAATTCTTTTGCCGCGATAATCCACAAGCTTTACTGCGCGGCCATTTTCATCCGTCAACTTAAAAGCAGGAGCTTTGTCTCCAAGGCGTACCATCATCGTTCTCCTTCGACGCCCGCTCACGCGCTATGATAGAATCGTTCTTGCCTGAGACCGCCATTATACTTTCAAGAAATTCATTGTTCAAAGCAGCGGTGGTCAATCTCTGGTCGCCGATGGTTGTGAGGTTTGTAAATGAAAAAGCAATACGTAAGTTACGGAATCCTGGGGATAGTACTAGGACTCATAATCGGTTTCATCGTGGCGAACTGGACTTATAAAAGCCCAAGCGCGAACCAGCAACCCGCTGGCAACACAGGATCGGCATCGGTCAACACGGGCGGCCCGACGGCTGAGCTTCCGCCCGGTCACCCTCCGGTCGACCCGGCAAATCCGACCTCTGCGCCGCCGCTTCCCAGCGAGTCGGCGGCTGATACAGAACCGGGCACTTCGACTGCCAGTTCGCAAAGCGGATCAGTCGAGCTTCCTTCGCTCGACCCCTTGCCTGCGGGTAACAAGGAAAAGCGCACCGAACAGGAGTACAAAAACATTCAACTGCTGAAGGGGTTGCCTGCCGACCGACTGATGCCAATAATGTTTGCTTTCAAGGCTTCGCTCGGAGTTGATTGCACACACTGTCACATAAAAGATCAGTTCGAAAAAGATGACAAATCCGCCAAGCAGATAGCGCGCAAGATGATTAAACTCGTGCGCGACACAAACGCAAACCTGGGTTCCGCCGGGCGCGTCAATTGTTTCACCTGTCATCGCGGCCAGCCGCAACCACCAAAGTGATCGGAAAGAAGCTGTGAATATAGAAGCAGTTCACCGCAGAGACGCAGAGTACGCAGAGTGGGCGCAGAGTAAAACTACTCTCTGCGTAATCTCTGTGTCCTCTGCGCCTCTGCGGTGAATTGACTGCCATGTTCCAGAGAACTAAGGAGGCGCTGATGCATTCATCTATGCCATTCGCGATTGTGGTTCTTATGCTGATAGCGAACGCATCACCTCTTCCCGATGGCAAGCGGTGGTCAGATCAAATCGTAACGGGCCGCTCTATCGTGCGCGCCGAACACGGCATGGTTGCTTCGAGCCAGCCTCTTGCATCGCAAGTCGGCCTCGACGTTTTGCGGCGCGGAGGCAATGCCGTAGACGCCGCGATAGCGATGGCCGCGATGCTCAACGTCACAGAGCCTATGATGACAGGCATAGGCGGCGATGCCTTCATGCTCGTCCACTGGTCGAAGACGAAAGAACTCAAAGGACTCAACGCGAGCGGTCGCGCGCCCCGCGCTCTGAACCTGGATTACTTCAAAAAGAAGGGCATCAAGTCCATGCCCGCCGAAGGCATGGAACCCATCACCGTTCCCGGCGCGTTCGATGGCTGGGTGACGCTGCTGGAAAAATACGGCTCGATGAAGCTCGCAGATTTGCTCGCGCCAGCTATCGAGTATGCGGAAAACGGATTCCCCGTGATGGAGAAGACAGCGGCGGATTGGGAAAGCGAAGTCGCGAAGCTGAAGAAGACTCCTGCCGCAGCAACAAACTATCTTGTAGATGGGCGAGCACCGCGCGCGGGCGAAATCTTTCGCCAGAAAAATCTCGCGCGCACTCTTCGCCTGCTTGCGCGCGGCGGGCGTGACACGTTTTACAAAGGCGAGATTGCCCGCGCAATAGTTGATTACTGCCAGAAGAACGGCGGCTTTCTGACGATGGAAGATCTCGCGGCGCATCGCTCCGAATGGGTCGAGCCTATTTCGACCAACTATCGCGGTTATTCGGTCTACGAATGCCCGCCGAACGGGCAAGGGCTGACGGCGCTGCTCACGCTCAACATACTCGAAGGCTTCGATCTCAAGGCGATGAACGGGCAGCCCGATCTTTACTATCACACGCTGATTGAAGCGACGAAGCTCGCTTTTGCAGACCGCAATAAATACATCGCCGACCCGGCATTCGCCAAAGTGCCTGTGTCGCAACTTCTATCGAAAGAGTACGCAGCCTCGCGCCGCGCTTTGATCGCGCCAGATAAAGTCATCGAAACGCCTGTGCCCGGACAAATTGTTAACGATAGCGACACGACTTACTTCACAGTTGTTGATAAAGACCGCAACGCCGTTTCGTTCATCAACAGCCTGTACGAGATTTTTGGCTCAGGCATAGTTGCGGGCGACACAGGAATACTTCTGCATGATCGCGGCGCGGGATTTTCGCTCGACCCCACGCACGCCAATCGCATAGAACCGGGCAAGCGCCCGTTTCACACGATCATACCGGCGATGGTCTTCAAGGATGGAAAGCTCTTCTGTTCGTTCGGTGTGATGGGCGGAGGCGTTCAGCCGCAGGGACATGTGCAGGTGCTGACGAATTTCATTGATCTCGGAATGAACTTGCAGCAGGCTATAGAAGCGCCGCGATACCGCTATCTGGCTGGCACGCGCGTGCTGATGGAAGACGAGATGACAGACGGCGTAATCAAGCGTCTGATTGAGCGGGGCCACCAGCGCGCAAATGAGCGCGGCGTTTCGATGGGCGGCGGTCAGGCTATTATGATTGACCCGGCAAGTGGGACTTTGATGGGCGCGTCCGACCCACGCAAAGATGGATTGGCGCTTGGATATTGAACGATGAGTGAAAAGACTCAAACAAAACAGACGCGACATCTGGTCGCGCTCGACACAGGCATAGGCGGTATGCCGTTTGGCCGCGAAGAAGATTTGACCGAAGCAGAAGAGGCGGCAAAACGCGAGGCGCTTGGTTTTTTTCAGCAAGCTTATGAAGCGCAGATGCGCGGCGAACTTGATGAGGCAGTCGACCTCTACAAACAATCAATAGCTGCATATCCGACCGCCGAAGCGCATACTTTTCTTGGCTGGACTTACTCCTTCATGGGAATGAGCGACGAAGCGATTGAAGAGTGCCATCAAGCGATTGAGGTTGACCCGGACTTTGGAAACCCGTATAACGACATCGGCGTGTATTTGATAGAAAAGGGCGATCATTACGGAGCGATTCCGTGGCTTGAGCGAGCGATGAAAGCTACGAGATACGAGGCGTATTTTTACCCTCATTTCAATCTCGGTCGCGTCTACGAGGAGAAGGGCAAATTTTTCGACGCGCTCAACCAGTACAAGACGGCGATTGATTTGAATCCCGATTACGCGCTCGCCGTCCGCGCTTTCAGAAAGTTGCAGAGCAAGCTGAATTGAAGGAGACCGATTAAATGGACGGAGTGAATCCGAGAGGCGGGTGGATAGAAGTAATCACGGGCGGGATGTTCAGCGGCAAAAGCGAAGAGCTTATACGCCGCATACGACGCGCAGAGATAGGGCGACAGCGCGCGCAGATTTTCAAGCCTGCGATAGATAACCGCTTCGATGTGAAGCGAATCATCTCGCGCGATAATCGCGGGCTTGATGCGATTGCAGTGAGCAATGCGGCGGAGCTTCGCGCCAACCTCATGTTCGGCGTCAAAGTAGTGGGCATTGACGAAGTGCAATTTTTCGACGAGCCGATAGTTGATCTCTCGATGGAACTGGCAGACGCTGGCATCCGCGTGATCGCGGCAGGACTGGATCAGGATTATATGCGCCGCCCGTTCGGCCCTATGCCTCAGCTTCTTGCCGTAGCCGAATACGTTTCGAAGATGCACGCCGTATGCGTGCGCTGCGGCGGGCTTGCGCATTACACGCAGAGGGTTGCTGGCGGCAATTCGCAGATAGAGATCGGCGACAATACCTACGAAGCGCGCTGCCGCATGTGCTATGAGCCTTACGTGGCACAGGCCACGCCTGAAAATAAAGAAGAATCTTTTCAATCACAAGACAACGTGACTGCTATTCGATGATTCGTGTAAGGGCGACCGTCTCTGGCCGCCCCAGTGTGGCTTTATTTCAATCTGGGGCGACCAGAGACGGTCGCCCCTACAAGTTTTTATAATCAATCTATGAACGTATTCGACCTGACGAAGCGATTGATTGAAATCCCATCAATCAGCGGAGATGAAAAAGCGGTTGCGGGATTTCTTGCCAACTATTTGAGCGACGCCGGATTTGAAGTCGAGTTGCAGGAAACAGATTCTGGTCGGCCCAACGTTTACGCGCGACGCGGCGAGCCGGACGTGGTGTTTTCATCTCACACGGACACGGTTCCGCCTTATGTTGAACTGAGCGAAGATGACGAATTCATTTACGGGCGCGGCGCTTGCGACGCCAAAGGAATCATCAGTGCGATGGTCAAAGCTTCGGAAGCGTTGGTCGAAGCAAACGTTACTGACATCGGCTTGCTCTTCGTCGTTGGCGAAGAGGCCGGAAGCCCCGGCGCTCGCGCTGCCAACGAAATCCCCAACCGTTCGCGTTACCTAATCAACGGCGAGCCTACAGAGTCGCGCCTGGCGCTCGGCTCGAAAGGGGCTCTGAGAGCCGTTTTCAAGGCAACGGGCCGCGCGGCGCATTCGGCTTATCCTGAGATGGGCGAGTCTGCAATTGATAAACTGCTCGACATTCTCGCAGACCTGCGCCGCGTCGAGTTTCCCAGAGACGAGACGCTCGGAGCAGTGACGATGAACATCGGAGTCATCAAAGGCGGACTGGCAGCCAATGTCATTCCGCCGGAAGCCGAAGCGGAATTGATGTTCCGCATAGTCACAAACGCCGATTCGCTCAAGCAAATAATCGAGGACGCGGTAGGCGCGCGCGCGCGAATCGAATACACATTCGCGTGCGACGCGGTCTTTACCGAATCGCTCGAAGGATTTGAAACGACGGTCGTGTCGTTCACAACAGACATACCGCTGCTCACGAAATGGGGAAAGCCTTTATTGTTCGGACCCGGTTCGATACTTGACGCACACACTGCGCATGAGAAAATTTCTAAATCAGAGCTTTTGCGGGCAATAGATATTTACGCAAAGATGGTTATGCAATTGAAAGAGGTAACGACATAATGAAGATACCAGTTGGAGTGCTCGGCGCGACCGGCGCGGTCGGGCAGAAATTCGTCAGGCTGCTTGAGAACCATCCGTGGTTCGAGTTGACCGAGCTTGCTGCTTCAGACCGCTCTGCGGGAAAGCCTTACGGTGAAGCGACTATCTGGCGGCAATACACTCCCGTGCCCGATTCGATCAAAGACAGACTCGTGAAGCCGTGCGAGCCGACGCTCGATTGCCGCGTGGTCTTCTCTGGTCTCGATTCGTCGGTCGCGGGCGAAGTCGAAGAGAATTTCGCGCGTGCGGGCTACATCGTCTTGAGCAATTCAAAGAATCATCGCATGGACGATGATGTTCCATTGCTGGTGCCTGAGATAAATCATGAGCATCTGGGTTTGATAAAGACTCAACGCGAGCGGCGCGGGTGGTCGGGCGCGATTGTGACTAATCCCAACTGTTCGACGGTTGGGCTTGTGATGCCGCTCGCTCCGCTTGATCGGGCGTTCGGCGTGAAGCGTGTGATAGTGACGACGATGCAGGCGCTGTCGGGCGCGGGCTATCCCGGACATTCCGCAATTGACATGCTCGGCAACGTCATCCCGTTCATCAGCGGCGAAGAAGACAAAGTCGAAACCGAACCGTGCAAAATCCTGGGCGCGCTCGAAGGCGACCACATACGCTTGGCCCAGTGCAAGATCAGCGCGCACACGAATCGCGTCTTCGTCGAAGACGGCCACGCGGAATGTGTTTCGGTCGAGTTGGACAAGAAAGCTTCGATTGATGAGGTCGCACGCGTGTTCAGCGATTTCACATCGCTGCCGCAAGAGTTAAGGCTGCCCTTTGCGCCTGAGCGACCTGTCATAGTGAGGACCGAGCACGACCGCCCGCAACCTCGTTTCGACCGCGACGCCGGAAACGGAATGAGCGCGGTCGTTGGCCGCTTGCGCGAATGCCCTGTTTTTGACATTCGATTTGTAGTGCTGTCGCATAACACGATTCGCGGCGCGGCGGGCGCGGCGATTCTAAACGCCGAGTTGATGAAGGTGCAGGGGTATTTGGATTAGCTCGCCGTCTCGAACATAGAACACGAATGGTCAATACGTCGCGCGTGCGCACTTCAACGATTGTCGCCTCGCTCATTATCGTTTATCTTGCGACGCTCACCTGGGATTACTATTGGGACGGCATCACCTTCGCGTTGCAAATTGAAAAAGTGGCAAACGAAGGGCGCGCGCCGTCGCTCCTGTTTCACCAAAATCACCTGCTCTACAACGCCCTTGGTTATCTGTTCTACAAAGCGGCGCACGCCATTGGATTGAGCATTCGCGCTCTCACTCTTCTACAAATCGCAAACGCATGCGTGGGCGCTCTGGCAGTCGGCGTTTTTTTTCGCATAGCGCAGCGCGCACTTCTCAGCCGATACGCGGCGATTGTATGTTCAGCCGCGCTTGCCTTCTCAGCCGCGTGGTGGAAGATTTCAACCGACGTGAATGCTTACATTCTGACGCTGCTGTTGATTCTGGTCTGTGCGGATAATTTATTGGGAGAGAAGCCTCGCTGGTTTATAGCGGGGCTGGCGCTCGCGGGCGCGATGCTCTTTCACGAACTGGCGGCGCTGTTTTACCCGGCTGCGCTCACAGCCGTTTTTTCAAATAGAATCATCGAGCGCAAAGTGAAGTTTGCCATCTGGATGAGCGCGTTTGCAGGGACATTGGTCATATCGGTTTACTACGTGTGCGCTGCAATGCTTCACGGCATCACGCGTCCGCTTGATCTTGTCAAATGGACAGCATCGAATCCGAGCGAGATGGCGTTATCGCACGGTCGCACAGGCGGAATGCTAACGTTTCTCCGATCAAACATTGATGCCATCATCGGGCATAATTTCGGACTCTTTCGCCGCCAGAGCGAATGGGTTGAAGTGACTATCGTGCTGGCTGCCCTGATTGCCGGGATAATCTTTGTGATCATAATTGCGCGCAAGGTGAATATTGGGCGCGCCATAAAAACCGTGCCCGAAACAATTCAGTCACGGAAGCAACTTGTTCTGCTGCTCGTCGTGTGGATTGGAGCATACGTATTGTTTCTGCTTTTCTGGGGGCCGTTGATTTACTTTCGAGCGTTCTACGCGCCCGCGCTCGCGCTCGCATTTGGGTTAGCGTTGAGCAATTATCACAACGTCACTCGCAACAAGCCATCGGGCGCGGCTGCATGCGCGGTCGTCGCGTTCGCGTTGTTCAATCTGGCCTTCTACATAGGCCCGAACATGCGAGCAAACTCGAACGCGCTGGTGGCTGCGGCTCGAAATGCAAACACAGTCTGGAACGAGCGCACAGTGATCTACTTCGCAGACCGCAAGGAAGCCGATACGGCGTTTGAATACTTCAATCAACTGACATCTTGGCGAAGGCTTTCGCCCGTGGCGTTGGCTGATCTGGACAGTGAGATTGATCGCGCGAATAAGGAAGGCGGTAGCATCTGGCTCAACAAAGGGGCTGCCGAATCTGTCGGTCAAGACTGGTTAGCGGAACACGCAAGCGGCAACGAAATTAAAGTGGAATTATCGAATGGAGTAGCGCGCTACGTAGAATTATCGCTGAGCCATTGAACATTTAAATCAGCGTTATTCGTAGAGACCGAGATAAACTAATTGCTCATAATCAACGATGCCGATTCGCAGCCTGTCGAGAAATCCGACACGGCCAACAACATTCAGAGAAAAAGCTTCCGGTTCAGCGAAATATACAACCGCCTGCCATTCCAAATCAAAGACTGACATCGTTAATTCATGCCCATAACAGTAAAAATAACCTGTAGCCGTCGCCATTCTTGTTGGGACACCGGAAGCGAGATTTAGGCCCAGCCAGTCAGCATATTTACTTTCGAAGATGCAATACGTGCTGCCTGTATCAAGCTTCGCTGAAAGGTCAACATGAGTGTTGTAGTCGGAGATAAGTATGATGGGGAGCGCGATTGCTATCTCGTCGGCGTATGAATGGCGATGTGAATATTCGAGACTGAATTCCTTCACAGCCATCCTCCCATAAAAGGACCTCTATCTTTCCGTATGTGAACTATGAATGGTCTTTCTACACCCTCGGCCTGCACTTTATCCTTGAAAGCCATTGGATCATCTCCGTGAGCAATCAGCCGGTCTCCATCAAGCGCGACCCATTGCCCTGCGTATTCGGCTTCGTGTTCTACTATCCAGGCCATCTCGCGTGAGCGATCAATATAGGGCAGCCTCGCTTTGCGAACCTGTGGCAATGTCTTTTCTTCCATAACGGTTTACCTCGAAACAAGTCTAATACAACAATATTACTATAGGAAAAAGAAAATGCGCGGCGACGGATAGCTTTCTTCCGTCGCCGCGCATTGATAGCGCATGTTAATAATCCTGTCTACTTCTGTTTAATCGTGAAGGTCTTTCCTGCAACTTTGATCGTTGTCTTGCGCCCTGATGGGCCAGCATTCGGCGCGACCGAGTAAGTCACCGTCCCGTTGCCTATGCCACTGCCAGCAGATGTAATCGTAAGCCAGCTTGCGTTGCTCGTGGCTGCCCATGCGCAACGATCTTCTGTTGTGATGGTCAAGCTTCCGCTGCCACCGTCTGCCGGATAAGTTTTGCGTGAGTTATCAATCACATACTCGCAATCGGCGCTTATCACGCTGTCTTGAATGACTGTAAGTGTTTGACCTCCGATTGTGATGCTGCCCTGTCGCGGGTTGCTGGTGAAGTTCTCTCGCACAGTGTAATTCACGATGCCATTTCCGTTGCCGCTCTCTGATGAAGTAATCACTATCCAACTGTTGTTGCTCACAGCACTCCAGTTGCAACCAGATGGCGCGGTCACCGCTACCTGCGCGTCGCCGCCATCGAGCGTGAAAAACTGATTGGCGGGAGAGATAGCCGCAGGGCAAGCAGCAGAGGTCAACAAAATGACCGTCGCTGAGTACGGGGCGACAGTGTAAACGAAGCTCGTTGCTGCGCCTGCGAAAGTTGTCGTAGCTATATCCGGCGAACCTGCTCCCGTGCGCGCTGCTTCGTCCTGCGGTATGCCGTATGAGTGCACGGTCGCGCTCGATTGCGGCGCAAAGCCTGACAGACTGATGCTCGCGTTGAGAGAAGTAGTCGCGCTCTTGTTAATCAACAACAGCGACAAACCGCCGTCGCTTCGCTTCGCCGCGTAAGCGGCCATCAGGTTGTAGTTGCTCGTCGCTGTGACGACCTGATCTCCACCTGCCGCAAAGCGCGATACGAGTTTGCTCATGTAATAAGTCGGGTAAGGATTGCTTTGCCCGGAGACCATTCCATAGTCTCCGTACAATCGCCAGCCGTAAAGCGACGAACTGTTATTATTGCCTGCCTCCTGACCGTTTCGCAGAATCCACCACATCAACGTGTTGAATTCCGTTTGAATGATCTGCCCGAAACTGTCCGCATAAAACAGTCCGTTCACCAGACTCGTCGTCTGTTTACCCGGCCCGCTGCTGACCGAATTGTTCTCTGTACAAACAAGCTCGACGTTCGCCGCCTGAGCGCCAAGATAATCATTCAACTGCTGGCGCAGATTCGCCGCATCGTTCGTCCAGCTTTTCGCCGATTGCAAAAGCCCCGCATCGTCTTCCCCTCCCGGCCCTTGATCGTACTTGTGATAGATGACGAAATCGGGCGTGACTCCGAGCGTTTTAAGAGTGGCGAGCATCACAGGAGTCCATCCGTTGTGCGATTGCCCTGTGCGAGGATTCACAACCGTGTGATCGGTGTAGTTGGCATAAGAGTCTTCGCCCGTCACGACAACCACGCCGACTTTAATCCTCGGATCAACCGCTTTCATCGCGTTGATATAATCTCGCGCGGCAAACGCGTATGTGAACGGGTCGTGAGGTCGAGCGTGCGTGTCGCTCTCCCAGCCTCCGTAATTTTCGTTGCCAACTTCCCAGTACTTGAAACCATACTGCTTCGTTATGTTCGAGTATCGCACCCAGTCAGCCGCTTCCTGCGTGGTGCCGCTGCCGTAGTTCGTAGTGATGAAAGCCTGAGCGTTGACAGTCCGCATCACATTAGCGAACGCATCAAAGTTAGTCGCCCATTGAAAAGAGCCGCCATCGGTCATGTTCGTCTGCCAGTGATAACTGTTCGACAGCGAGCCGCCGGGAAAGCGCGATACGCGTGTGCCATTCGCGTTCAACAGTGAAACGGTCGATGCGGTGTTGAACGACGAATCCCACACGGCTCCCGCTACGCCGAACAATCGCGAATCAATCACGCGCCTGACGTTGTTCGAATCAACATTGATTAAAACCTGCGAAGGCGGAGGCACTGCCGTAAGGCTTATGTCGTCAACGTAGAAAGAAGGCTGCACGCCTCCGCTCGCGTCCTGAAGCCAGAAGCCGTTGAAGTTTGCGTTGTTCGCAACATGAAGCGCCGAGAGCGGGATGGTGACTTTGCGCCAGGTGTTCGCGGCTACAGAACCGCCCGCGATGTACGAGTTGAGCGGCACGCTCGCTTGCGATGCGTCATTGATCTGAGCCGCGACTGTGACGTTGCGATTGTTAGTTGTGCCGCCGTTGATCCAGAAGACAAGATCAGTGTAGCCTGAGTTATCGAAGTTCGAGTGGCGCAGGTAAAAGCCTTGCCACGCTCCTGTGTAAGTTACCTTTACGCTCTTGCTGCCGCTGTGAACGTAGTCGGTAGAGTTGAAATCGCGCGCGCTCCATGACCAGTCCTGCCAGCCTGCGCCTAGCGAATCGCTGTAGATTATCTGGTCTGCCTGAGCGCGAGCATCCTTTGACAGCAGACAGAGCAGAGATAAAAGAACGAGACAGGGTAATAATCTTCGGCCCACTGATCCCTCCTTGATAAAAAGATATATGGCAGTAGCCCGCGCGTAAGCAAGGGCTTGCGTCTCTCGCCCTTCCTCACGGTCGGGCTACTGCCAAACAAAATTGCTCAGTTGCCCTTTTGCTTCAACGAAAAAACTTTTCCGGCAATCTTGATCTTTCCTTTGCGCTTGTTGCTTCCCGTGTTTGGCGCTATCTGGTAATTCACTGTGCCGGAGCCTACGCCGATTCCGCCCGAAGTTATCGTTATCCAATTCACATTACTCACGGCTTGCCACGCGCAGTTTGCTCCGGTTGTTACGGTTATCTGGCCGCTTCCTCCGCCAGAGGACATAGTCCCGCCTGTCGGAGAAATGACATAAGCGCAATTGCCCGCAATATCGCTGCCTTGTATCACAGCCACCGAGCGGCCCGCGATAGAAAACATCCCTGTGCGCGGGCTGCCAGTGAAGTTCTCTCTCACCTCGTAGGTGACTCTCCCGTTGCCGCTGCCGCTCTCTGATGAAGTGATAATGATCCAATTAAGATCTTTAGCGACAGACCAAGTGCACGCGCCCGGCGCTGTCACATCAACGCTGCCGCTGCCGCCTGATGCAGGAAAGAACTGGCTGTTTTCCGAAATCGAAGCGCAAAGCGCTGTCGCCTGTTTGTACGTGCGAACGATGCGAGTAGTGTGTCCGGCCATGTCTAGAATCTGCAAAGTCGCCGTGACGCTCGCGACTGTCAAATCAATCGGCGTTGCGAGGTTCACACTCACAGTCCCGCCCTCGGCGATAACTAACCCTGCTGCCAGATTCGTGTTCGGCGGGATTGAGCCAACTGCGCGATCAAGTTTAAGCGAGAGCGTCGCCGTGTTGAGGCCGCTGTCTAAATCGTAAGCGCCTATGACGAATCGCGAGATGCTGCTCGCAGCCGCTGCCTGCGACACCGAAGGCACAAGCGCGAGCGTCGGGCGAATGTCGTCTTCCATAAAACCAGCGAAGCCGCCCCCGCCATGCGCGTTGATGATTCCGCTCAAATCAATCGGCGCACCCAGATCAACCCATCGCGCAATCTTCATCCTCTCGTCCCAGGTCAGCGCCACGCCTGAAGAAGTCGGCGGCATCTGCGTGCCCGCGTAATCAAGATCGCACTCTGACCAGTCTTTCCCAGGCGGAATTGTTGCCGGATTGCCCGGTGTGGTTTCAGTCGGGCGGTCTGAGTTTGCGCGGCCATCCAATCGCCGCCCGAAGATTTTCCAAACTAACAAACTCTGCCGCGCCTGCCCCGCTCGGATATAGCGAGTCACTTGAGGCCAGTACCAGCCGCCGTCCGGTGTGACTGAGCGAGGAGTTGGATTAGACGCGCTGCGCGACCGGGCGAGCCAAGAATAAGTCGCAGGGTAGATGCCATCAATCAGGCGATCATCGGCGTCCAAATCGAGACCAGCCGCAGGAGTCTGCCCGTTGCGCGACGTATGGCAAGACGCGCACTTAGATTGAAAGATCGGGCGAATGTCGCGCAGGTACTCGACCGTTGTCGAATGCGTATTCGCAGTCGTGACAGTGGGAGCAGATGAACCGTCAACGGCAAGCAACGGTGTTGTCAAAGCGAGGTCGCGCACTGTGTAGCCCGGTTGAGCTGCCGCCGTCGTGTTGAAATCGAGCGCCGGTCGGCTGTGCGCGTGACAGCCACCGCAATCGAGGCGTCGTTCACCCGGTCGCACTTGATGCCATGTCTGCGCGGTGTTGAGCACCAGCCCATTGCGATCAAGAGTCTGAAATGTGAATGGAATATCTGCGGGAATCTTTGCAAGAAACGAGGTGTCAGTGTTGCCCTGCGCGTCTATGACGCCTTCGTTGCGAACGGGTATCTCGCCAAGTATACGGACACGCTCAGAGAAATTCGAGTCGAACGCGCGGCCATTGTTCGGATAAGTTCGATCAGTCACTGGCTGAAGCGCGAGCAGGCGAATCGCGTAGATGTCTGAGTCCGTGTAAAGCCCCGCGTCAGCGCCTTGCCTGGTCCAGTTGCGGTCGCCGAAATTTTCGTGTTGATAGAAACGGTCGCCTTTGAACGGACGCGTGTCGCGCGAGATGAGACTGGATGTTCCAATCAGCGCGAGCGGCGTTGCTTCGGGTAAGCGCGAATCAAGCTGCCCGTCGTTTGCAATATCAGGCAGATTCACAGGAGCCGCAACGCCATATATTTGTTGATATGGCACAACCGCGCGCGGCCACATCTCGTTATAGTTCGGACTGTTTTTTACAAGCACGAGGTCTTCGGGGCGACCGAGTACCTGATCGCCGCGCATTCGATATATGCCGCCGTCGTAAAACGGCTGCGTCAATCCTTCGTTGACAAAAATTCCATTGTGGTTCGCCGCTCCGCGCGTGTAGACAACAAGCATCTCGTTGTTAGGCGCGGCAGTTGGTAATGTAAACTTCCCGACCCGCGTGTTGTTGCCGCCTTGACACGCAACGGGCGGGTAAGGAAGATCGCCAACTCGACACGGCGCGGGTACGTCTTCGGCAGTCGTGAAAGGCGTGATGCGAGTGTAGCCGACGCGCTTCAATGGGATTTCATCACCGGAAGCCGAGTCGGGCGGGATGGGTTGAAAGAGCGGGGCGTCAGGATTGCCCGTGCCGTTTATGGGGAAGCGATACAACTCGCCGAAGCCGTTGTTGTTGAGATTGTAATACCGGCACACGACTATCGAACCGTCAGAGATTTGCGTCATGAAATGATGAGCGAACGGGCCATCGCCGAATCCTGAGAACGGCTCGAAGCGCGTGCCGTCAGGCCAGATGGCCCAGAGCGGGAAGACGCGATCATCGCGCGCGCCCATGTTCTCCCACGAAGTGAAAACGATTCGCCCGTCTTTCAATACGAACGGATGCATCGCCGACGACACGTTTAGAAAACCGATGGTATTGACGTTTTTGCCGTCGCCGTCCATCACGTAAAGCTGCATTGCGCGCTGGCCGCCGTTGGTCATCTTGTTCGGGATGAAGTTGTCGCGCGTCGAGGTGAAGACTATGCGGCCATCGGGCAGAAACGCCGGGCCTGTGTTGAACACGCCGACGTTCGGACAATTAGTGAACGAACGCGAGCAATCGAAGTCAGCATTGTTGCCCGCGTTTGGCGTGAACTCTTGAAACGTCAAACGAGTCACCGCGCGCGATTGTAAGTCTATGCGATAGATGTCCGCGCCGTCATAAGACAGGGCCTTCTCTGAATTCAGCCCGCGCTGCGGGTTCACGTTGCGAACGTTCGGATAAAAAGCGAATACGACCGCAGTGGCGTCATAAGAAACATAAGGATCAACAACCGCGCCGTTAGCTCCTGCGCCGAACAAAGTTTCTTCGCTTCCGTCCGGGTGCAGCAGCACGAGATCAGCGCCGGGGTCGGGCAAGAGCGGTGTTATCGCATCAGGCCAGAAGCTGTTTACATTGTTCGGAGGTCGCGGCGAACGCACATAAATTATGTCGTAATTGATGGGCGGAAGCGCCTGCGCCGTGACCGATGTCGGGACTGACACCGATAGCGTGTAGAAGAAAACGAACAAAACGGAGAAAGAGATGAGGAGGGTCTTTTTAATCATTTTTTTTCTCGGCCTGAATAGAAACGCAGAGCAAGGCGTGTTGCAAATTCAGTTTTATGGAATTATCCGGTTAACACTCTAGCTGGGGGCAGGAGCTTCGGTATAGTGAGGTAAGAGATACAGCCCGTATCTTAGCAAAAGAAGCAATAGGCGGGAAGAGAATATATCGGTTAAACAGAGAGTTCACCGCAGAGACGCAGAGGACGCAGAGGGGGCGCAGAGATGATAAAAGTTTTTCTCTGCGAAATCTCTGCGTCCTCTGCGTCTCTGCGGTGAATGTCTTCTACTTTATCGGCTACTGATCATCGCCCGTGCCCGCAGCAGGTTGTGGACGGGGCGCTGGCTCAGGACGGCCCGCGCCCAGGTTGTCATAATTCAACGCGGCGTTGAACAACAAGAAGAAGGCTCCCTGCGTTTGATGTCGCCACATCGGGTTGGTTGCGAACATTACAACATGACCTTTGCCTACAGGAACGTCAACAATAGCAGGCTTGCCCGCAAGCTCGTTTCCGCCTGCCAGCATTCCGCTCACGAGCAAATCTTTTTCGCTCATATTGAACCGCAGCACAACACGCGGTCTCATGTTGAGCGGCGGGATCATTATTCCCAACGCCTGACGAAACTCTTCGGGGATGCCCTCTTCGCCGGGCCGCGCCGGTTGCTGAGGTCGCTGGCCTGCTTGAGGCATACCTTGAATTATGTCGGGGTCGCTAAGACTTCCGCGACCGGACGGGCGCGGGCCTGCTGCTCCGCCGCCACCACCGCCGCCGCCTCCTCCTCCGAAACCTCCGGGTATCGCGTTCACGTTGAACAACGGCGCTTGATTGAAATAGATAGCCAGCGAATCACCATAGCCGTAAGCTATCGGGCTTTTGCGATCCGTAAAGCTTGCGTTGTAAATAGACCCGCGCGCCATAAGCTTGTCCGCCTGCTGCAAGCTGACGCCCGTCGTGATGCCGTAATCAATCGGTATCTGCGACATGGTCGTGATGGTGACGAATAGCCCGCCGTCTTCTATGAACTTCTGCAAGTTCATCACCCCGCGAAGCCCCATGCCACCGCGTATATCATCCGACTGATCTGGCGTCAGACCGAAATTCGGCGTCAACTCGGATTGCCTCCAGGGAATAGGCTCGCCGCGCATGGGCGTTCCGTTGACAATCGTTTGCGCGGAGCCGTTTACGGGCGGGAAGATCAACACATCATACTTCTCGCGCAGGTTCAAAGTGTTGCGTATCTCGTGATCCGAAATGTATGCGTAAGGAATCTTAAAGCGATCAAACTCTATTCTGAACCAGCCTTCGTTTTGCGTGTTCGTCCATGTGTGAACAATCGCTATGCGCGGCACGGCCAGGTCGTGAGTCTTCACATCGGGCAGCTTGTCAACCGCGAGCGCCGTCACTCCCAGCTCTGTTACAGCCGATTCGAGTCGCTGCCGCACATCCGCAGGATTCCCTTCGGTCTTGATGATGAACGAGCCTGTGTTGAACTGTTGGTCGCCGACTTTGAACGAGTCTTCGGCGGCCAGCATCTTGACATCTTTGAGCCGGAATCGAAGCGTCGCAAGCGTGTTGTCGGTGTTGTGATTGATGATGAAACCGGCTGTGGAAGCCGATCCTGTGATGCGGCCAGTAACCTTTGCGTCACTCGTAAGCATTACCATAGGGGCGTCGAGCACGCTCTTGTCCGTCACGCGAACAGTCTTCACGTTGCGAAGCGCGCCCAGAGTCCAGCCCGTGTCGTCATACGGTCGCGGATCGTTCACGTTGTAATACTGCGTGTCCATCAGCATATCGGCCATGCGCGAATAAGGCTGATCCATGCGAATGATGTAAGAGTCAGCCGGATATTTCTGCGAACCGACCGAAAATTCTTTCGTCGCCTTATGAACTTCGATTCCCATCAAGCGGAGCAGATTCACAGTGTCTGCCGCTTCGACCGGGCGAGGCGTATCACCCGGTATGACGTAAGCCGCAGGGCCTTCATTCGTGGCTTTCAGCACAGAGCGTTTGCTCTTGATGTAAAAGTTATTCAGGAAGCGCTCTTTTTGATTTGCGACATAGTTAATCGCAAACAGAATCGCTGACTGCTGCATATTGATGTTGTTTCTTATTGACCACTTCACCCACGGGAGCGGCGGGTTCGGGCGAAACCAATCGCGTTGCGATTGCCCGCCTACGGTGCGTGTGCTAGTGTCCGCGCCTGTTCCGCCATACGTTTCATAAAATCGCCCGATAGAATTATGGCCGTTGGCGACATAAAACATGTAGTTCGGTGCCCATCCGTCATAAAAACCATGCGTCCATACGCCGGGCACGCCGCGTTTGGTCATCTGTTCGATTTCGTGGTAAGCCAGCACATGCCATTCATCAATGACGAGCGGGTCGAGCCACGAGTTATAAGGCCCTGTGCCTGTTGAGGTGTAGAGGAACGGGACTGATTCGTGCAGGTCGTGCAAGACGGTCGGATGGTATTCGAGAAACGACTTCATCTGATTGCGCGTGAGCGCCAAAGCCATCCCCAGCCCATCGCGATTGTTGTCGTGCGCTACATATTTGCCCCAGTAGAGCAGCGGCGGCGCTTGCTTGTTCGGATTCGCCTTGCGGTAATTGTATTGATCAACCGCATTGTCCCGGCCATCAACTTCGAGCGCGGGCGTTATCATCACTATGACGTTTTTGCGAATCGCTTCGATGAACGGCGAGTCTTCGACTGCGAGCCTGTATGCAAGCTCCATCAGCATTTCCGGCGAGCCTGTCTCAGGCGAATGAATTGAGCCTGACGCCCAATAGATCGCCTTCCCTTCTCCGATTAACGCTTGCGCGTCCGCATCGTTGAGTTTGCGCGGGTCTGCGAGCTTCGCCGTGATCTCTTTGTAACGGTCGAGCTTCGCAAGGTTCGCTTCATCGCTTACGACGACGAGCATCTGCTCTTTGCCGAATTCGCTGCGTTCGGCGGCAGTGAACGTGCGAACGCGGGGCGTGGCTTTTTCAAGCTCGCGATAGTAGCGATACATGTCTTTCGTGTAAGTGAGTTTGTTAGGCGTGCCGATTACGTAACCGAGAACCTTGTCAGGCGAAGGCACTTTGTCTGACGCCGGAAGGTGGTCAACAAGCTCCGTCAGAAAGAATTTTTCCGTCGTGTACTCTTTTATCTTTGCCGCGTACTCTTCGTTGTTGCGCGACGCGGAAGCCGTTTTGGCTTTTTCTTTTTTCTGCGGGCCTGCGGCTTGGCCGAGCGTGGCAAATGTACCCAAAATCAGCGCGCAGACAAACGCCAACGCGCATGTCTGCTTGAGTGCAAACAAGTGTCCTCGGTTCATATCATCCTCCATATTCAGTAGCCCGCGCGTAAGCAAGGGCAAAAGTATTCGCCCTCCCTTACGGTCAGGCTACTGCCAACTATCCGCGAGGCAAACAATGAGTTATAAACAGTGAATGATGAATTATTGAGAACTGAAGGCGGGCATTAGTTCATAATTCAGCCTTCATAATTCATCGTTGTGAAGAAGCTGGCAGAGCGTGCTCGCGTCCGCGCCAGTGGAAGCACGGTCACGAGCGCGCCCGCCTGACGGCAAATACCGAATAACTCATCAGCCGGTTACGAAATTTATACGATTTTTTTTCGAGCAAGCATACTGGCACCACAAACCGTTTTTCGCAAGCGGCTTCGAGCGCCGCAGGTTGACTAATGCTTTCAAAAATCATAATCTCGCGCGGGCGTGAATCTTTCGAGGCAAGGAGAGAAACAGATGAGCATAAAACGCATCATCAACGGCCTGATCTTAAGCCTTTTAGTCTTATCTTCGTTCAACATCACGCAAGCCCAGCAGTCCGACAAGCCCGAGGCAAAGCGCAGGATAGCCATTCGATGCGGGCGATTGATTGATGGCAAAAGCGATGCGCCCATCATCAACGCCGTCATATTGATCGAGGGCGAGCGCGTCAAGGCGGTCGGCCCGAATGTCGCCGTGCCCGCCGGGACGGAAGTCATTGATTTGAGCAAAGCTACGGTGCTGCCCGGCTTGATTGACTCGCACACGCACTTGCTAATGAATCTCGACGGCGCGATTGATGAAGACAAACACATGATTTTGAACGTTACGCAGATGAGCACAGCCAAGCGCGCTTTGCTCGGCGCAGCGATGGGGCGCGAAGACCTCGAAGCCGGAATCACCACCGTGCGCGACCTTGGAAATTCAGGCTGGAACGGTGATGTTGCGCTGCGCGATGCGATCAACGCAGGCTGGGTCGTGGGGCCGCGCATCGCCGCTTCTACGCGGGCGCTGTCGGGGATGGGCGGCCAGTTCGGCGGAGTCTCCGCCGCAACACAGAAGATCATCGAGCAGGAATACGTCACGATCAGCGGCGTCGAAGAGGCCCGCCGCGCAGTCCGTCAGGCTTTCTACGACGGAGCCGATCTGATCAAGGTCATCGTCAACACAGGCCCGCGCGTCGTCTCGCTCGAAGAGATGAAGGTCATAGTCGAAGAGGCGCATCGCGTGGGTCGCAAAGTAGCGGCTCACGCTATCGGCGATCAGGCGACTCGCATCGCAGCCGAGGCGGGCGTGGATTCAATCGAGCATGCCTACACCATTTCTGATGATGCGCTCAAGATGATGGCCGAAAAGAAAATATTTCTTGTGCCGACAGACGGCCCTATCGAGACTTACATGGATATTTTCGCGAAGCCGCTGACCGAAGCTGAACGCAAGCAGACCGAATTTCAAATCAAGATGTTCATCGGCGGCAGTCGCAAGCGTCTTGAGCGCGCCGTGAAAGCGGGTGTGCCGATTGCCGCAGGCTCGGATATGTATTATCAAATGCCCGGCAAGACGCGCGGGCAGGCCAGTATGCCGATGCTTCGCGCTTACGCCGAATCGGGAATGACGCCGCTTCAAATCATTCGCGCGGCAACAATGAATGGCGCAGAATTGATCGGCTGGCAGGATCGTATAGGCTCGGTTGAAGCCAACAAGTTTGCTGACATAATCGCGGTCGAAGGCGACCCGCTCAAAGACATCACCGTGCTTGAACACGTGAAGTTCGTGATGAAAGGCGGGCGCGTGATTAAGAATGAACTGAATGGAAACCACAGATAATTTGAAATCTAAGAAATTGATTGAGAAGCTCCGTAGGAGCGACCTGTCTATAGTTTCTGTAGCATAGAAAGACTACGTAGCTCCGTAGGAGCGACCTGTAAATCAAGAGGTCGCTCCTACGGAGCTACAAATCACTTATTTAATCGTTACTATCGACAGGTCGTCCCTAACGGGACTGCTAAAACATGCTCTCAAATTTGAAATCATTGATTTATTCCGGGAGAGACGGCAAATGACAAAGCTCAAAATCTTATCGCTGGCTGTGATGTTGATGGTTTCGACGTGCTTGCCTGTGCGTTCGCAAAACGGGCCGAAGCTCGAAGATTTGAAACGCGAAGCGGCGGGCGAAGTGGCCGCGCTTCAAACGCTCACGCAGCAGATGGTTGACCAGATATTCAGTTTCAGCGAGCTTGGATTTCAGGAGTACGAGACTTCGGGCTACATCACGGGCGTGCTGGAAAAGAACGGCTTCAAGGTCGAGCGCGGCGTGGCTGATATGCCAACGGCGTGGGTCGCAAGCTACGGCACGGGCAAACCTGTCATCGGTTTCATGACGGACATTGATTGCATCCCGAAAGCGTCACAAAAACCCGGCGTCGCTTATCACTCGCCCATAGTCGAAGGCGCGCCCGGACATGGAGAAGGCCATAATTCAGGTCAGGCTGTGAATGTGACCGCCGCGATTGTGCTGAAAAAGATGATGGAGAAATACAAACTCGCGGGCACGATCAGGCTCTACCCCGGCGTCGCCGAAGAACTGGTCGGAGCGAAGGCGTTCTTTGTTCGCGCTGGTCTGTTCAAAGATGTTGACATTATGCTGGGCTGCCATGTCAGTGACGATTTTGCGACTCATTATGGCCAGCCGACGAATAACAGCGGGCTTGTGTCCGTGCAATATTTCTTTCACGGCAAAGCGGCTCACTCGGCGGGCGCTCCGTGGTCGGGCCGCAGCGCGCTCGACGCGGTAGAGTTGATGAATGTCGGTTGGAATTATCGCCGCGAGCACTTGCGATTGAATCAGCGTTCGCATTACGTCATTTTTGATGGCGGCGATCAACCGAACGTCGTGCCTTCGGAAGCTGCCGTGTGGTATTACTTTCGCGAACTGGATTACCCGCGCATTAAAGAACTCTATGAGCTTGGCAACAAGATGGCTCAAGCGGCCACGATGATGACTGACACGACGGTGACCCAGCGAGTCGTCGGCTCCGCGTGGCCTAATCACTTCAACAAAGTCGTTGCCGAGACGCAGCAGAAGAATATCGAGTCGGTTGGAATGCCCGAATGGAGCGATGCCGACCAGACGCTGGCGAAGGCGTTGCAGAAAGATATAGGCGCAAAAGTCGAGGGTATGAAGATGAAAGTCAAACCGCTTGAGCCGCCGAAAGAACCCGCAGGCGGAGGTTCGGATGATGTCGGCGACATCTCGTGGAATGTGCCGATGGTCTATTTGAGATTTCCCGCAAACATCCCGAACCTGCCCGGCCATGCGTGGCCGAACGCAGTCGCAATGGCGACGCCCATCGCGCACAAAGGCTCGACCGCAGGCGCGAAGGTTCAAGCAATGACCGCGCTCGATTTCCTCTTATCGCCCGACCTGATCAAGCAGGCGTGGGCTTACTTCAACGACGTGCAGACGAAAGATATAAAATACACGCCGCTGATTAATCCAAGCGACAAGCCCGCGATTGATCTGAACCGCGATAAGATGGCAAAGTTCGCGCCTGAGTTGAAGAAGTATTATTACGATTCGACAGAAGTACAAAACATACCTTGAACAACTCGGCATACAGTACCCGACCGTGAAGAAGTGAAAAGATAACCGTCTTCAGGAGAGTTGATGATGAAACTTAAACAAGCCCGTTTGCTCACCATCGTTGCAATTGCGACACTCGCGGTCGCATCAATCGCGCCTGCGCAAGTTGCGCCGCTAGACTTAGACGATTACGCCGCCCGCGTCTTGAAGGAATTTGAAGTGCCCGGCCTCGCCATTGCCATCGTTAAAGACGGCAAGGTAGTCATGGCCAAAGGCTACGGCGTTCGCAAGCTCGGAGAGCCGACGGCAATTGACGAGAACACATTATTCGGAATCGCTTCAAACACGAAAGCGTTCACTGCGGCGGCGCTCGCGATGCTTGTTGATGAGGGGAAGATCAGTTGGGACGATCCGGTAGTCAAGCACTTGCCCGGCTTTCAACTCTATGATCCTTATGTGACGCGCGAGATGACGATTCGCGACCTCTTGACTCATCGAAGCGGGCTAGGCTTGGGCGCAGGCGATCTGTTGTGGTGGCCTCCGACTGACTACTCGCGCGATGAACTGGTGCGCAGGCTTCGATTCGTCAAACCGGCTTCGAGTTTTCGCAGCCGCTACGCTTACGACAACGTGCTTTACATGGTCGCGGGGCAAGTCATCACTGCCGTCACCGGAAAGAGTTGGGATGACTTCATCAAAGCGCGCATCTTCGCTCCGCTCGGCATGGCGACGAGCAACACGAGCGTCGCGGCTTTTTCATCAAGCGCCAACGTAGCCACTCCGCATGCCAAGTTCGACGGGCGTGTACAAGCGACCTCGCCTCAGCCTTTGGACAACGTGGCTCCCTGCGGGTCAATAAATTCAAGCGTGGCTGAAATGGCGAAATGGCTGATTGCTCAACTGAATCGCGGCGCGATAGGCGAAGGCCATCGCTTGTTCAGCGAGCGACAAAGCCGCGAGATGTGGTCGGCTCAAACAATACTTCCGCTCAACGACCCGCCGCCGCATCTTGCGCCGCTTCGATCAAATTTTGCGGCTTACGGTTTGGGCTGGGGGCTGACGGAATATCGCGGGCTGAAAACTGTGTCGCACACCGGCGGGCTGTTGGGTTACGTGTCGAGAGTCACGCTCGTGCCCGACTTGAATCTAGGCGTTGTCGTGCTTACCAATCAGCAATCGGGCGGAGCGTTTCAATCGTTGACCTATCGCGTCCTCGATCACTATATGAACGCGCCCGCTACCGACTGGATCGCTGCTTACAAGAAATCGGAAGCGATGTCAGAGTCGCGAGCGGCAGAGGTTGCGAAGGGTCAGGCCGCGAAGCGAGCGGCTGATTCCAAACCTTCACTTGCGCTTGCGAAGTACGCGGGACGCTACACAGATGCGTGGTACGGAGACATCGTAATAAGTCTCGAAAACGACAAGCTGGTTTTGCGATTCGCGCATACGCCGTTGCTAATTGGTGAGCTGGAACACTGGCAGTATGACACGTTCATAGCTCGATGGCGTGACCGCAGTCTTGAAGCAGACGCGTTCGTCAGCTTCGCGCTCAAGCCTGACGGCGGCATCGAACAGATAAAGATGGTAGCCGTCTCGCCGCTGACAGACTTCAGTTTTGATTTTCACGATCTGTTGTTCACCCCTGCATCCGCCCGATAATTGAAATACGTGTAGGGGCAACCCTCTGTGGTTGCCCCAGATTGAAGTGATCCTCTGTCTGGGGCGACCAGAGACGGTCGCCCCTACAGGTATGCTCTCAATTACAAATTGTTATATGAAGTAGCGCAAGCCGTATCTTGCGCTACTTCTGTTTGAAACTTACCTGTGTGGGTAAGTTGCCTGCTTGCCGGTCAGGTGAAATCTGAAATCAGCATAACTTCATTGCAAGAACTTAAACTCGCCTGCGTTCAATCAATCGTAGTAAGAAAAATCGGGCGCGCCGGAAGAAAATGATGAATGGTGAATGATGAATAATGAATTGGAGGATGCAGCCTCTTTATTCATCACTCATCGTTCATACTTCATCGTTCTCTTCGGGCGCGCTCTTTTATGGAGAGAAAAAAACAATGAGAGATTTTAAGAATGTGCTTAGGAGAATTGCTGTAACAGGCGTGCTGATTTCGTCGCTGATGCTCGGCTCTGTCGCCCCCTCGTTTGCAAACGCGAGCGGCAACGAATTGACCAGCACGCCTGAAGAACAGAAGTCAGTAGCCATCACCATCTACAACGTCAATCTGGGGCTAGTGCGAGACCGCCGAGACATAACAGTTCCGCGCGGCGAATCGGCTTTGAAATTTGAAGGCGTCGCGCAGCAAATCAACCCCGCGACTGTTCATATCAAATCGCTCACTGCGCCCGATGACCTGTCCGTGGTCGAGCAAAACTACGAATACGATTTGCTGTCGCCTCAAAAGCTGTTGGACAAATACGTCGGCAAGAAAGTAACGCTCGTCTTGCGAAGTTACGAAAATCAAACCGAGAAACTCGTGCCGACGGAAGCCACTCTGCTTGCGAACAACAACGGCGCAGTCTGGCGGATAGGAGAGCAAATCGTAATCAATCCGTCGAATATTGCCGAGATACGTTTCCCGCAATTGCCCGAAAGCCTGATTGCAAACCCCACCTTAGTGTGGCGGCTTGCTAATGAAAGGCCCGCGACGCAATCGGTCGAAGCTTCTTACCTGACAGGCGGCATCAACTGGCGCTCGGATTATGTCGTGCTGGTCAATTCAGACGAGACGCGCGCGGATGTTACGGGGTGGGTGACAATTGAAAACAACAGCGGCGCTGAATATCGCAACGCCGAATTGAAGCTTGTTGCAGGCGACGTGCATCGCGCAGAGAATCGCCAGACGTATGAAGCGAAGATGCGCGCCGATGTTGCACGCAGCGCAGCGCGCGAAGAACAATTCAGAGAGGAATCGTTCTTTGAATATCACCTCTATACGTTGCAACGTCGCACGACGATCAAGAACGCACAGACGAAACAGATCAGTCTGCTAGATGCGAAAGGCGTAGGCGCGAACAAGCAATTCATCATCTACGGCCAGCCTTATTACTATCACGGTTATAACAATCCCGGCGAACCTATAAAAGAAAAGATAGGCGTTTACGTAGAGTTTCTGAATTCTGCAAAGAACGGATTGGGCCAGCCTTTGCCCGCAGGAATAGTGCGCCTCTACAAAGCCGATTCAGCCGGAGGTCAACAGTTCATCGGCGAAGACCGCATTGATCACACGCCGAAAGATGAAACTGTGAAGGTCAAAGTAGGCGACGCGTTCGATATAGTTGGCGAGCGAAAGATGATGGATTATCGCGTCATCGGCAGCAGGGTTTATGAATACGCCTATCAGATCGTGATACGCAATCACAAGAAAGAGGCTGTAAACATAGTCGTAAATGAACCGATAGGCGGCGACTGGGAGATGCTCACATCAAGTCATAAATGGGAAAAGACCGCAGCCTTCGCCGCGCGATTCAACGTCCCCGTAGCAGCAGACGGCTCGGCCACGCTCTCTTACCGCGTGCGAGTCAGGTGGTAGAAAGAAAAAGTTCACCGCAGAGACGCGGAGAACGCAGAGGGGGCGCAGAGTGATAATAGTTTTACTCTGCGTAATCTCTGTGTCCTCCGCGTCTCTGCGGTGAATATGCTTCTTTTTATAGCGTTGACAGTCGGCGAGCGCGTTGTGTAAGCTAATCAGCTTGGAGGCGATTCAATTTTTAACAGATTCGTTTCCTATGACGGCTGGAAAGCTTATGGAGGTTTTGAGTGGCTAGAGTACAGGTTCACGATAACGAAAGCATTGAAAGCGCAATACGACGCTTCAAACGACAGGTCGCCCGCGAAGGCATTATCACCGATACGAAAAAGCACGCATTCTATTTGAAACCAGGTGAGCGTCGCCGCCTCAAGTCTCAAGTCGCGCGCCGACGCGCCCGCAAGAGCCTGCGCAAACGCAATACCCACGACGAGTAGGTCAGATACCTTTACTGATCCGGCGCTGCCATCAGGCGATGCAGCGCCTCTTTCATCTGTGATCGAGTCTCCTCGTCCTTTTCATTCGCCATAGCTTCGTTAAGCGGGCCAACGGCGCGTTTGTCGCCGATGTCTGCCAGCGCGAGCGCGGATGATAACTTCACAGTCGTAGATTCATCCTTGAGCAAATTAATAAGCGCTTCGACTGCGTGCTTGTCGCGGAGGTCGCCGAGCGCGGCGGCGGCGGCGGCGCGTATGTCGGGAGATTGCTCTCTAATCAGCGGCATCAAGGCTGGCAAAGCTCGCGCATCTTTGAGCGAGCCAAGTCCCATCGCAGCAGCCGAGCACACGCTTGAGTTTGAATCTTTCAGAGAAGAGATAAGTGGCTCGACCGCGCGCGCATCATTCAATTGACCCAGCACGCGAGCCGCCGCGCTGCGAACGAAAGCCACATCATCTTTCAACAACGCTATCAGCGGCTCGACCGCGCGTTTATCGCCCAACACGCCGAGCGCGTTGGCAGCCGTAGCGCGCACCTCCGAATCAGTATCTTTTAGCAGAGCGATGATCGGCTCGACCGCGCTCGCCTCTTCCATGTCGGCGAGCTTGTCTATGGCATCACGCCGCTCGGCAGAAGACTGGCTTTTCAATCGCTCCAACTGCTCGGCGGCGGCGCTCTTCTTCTGATCATCGAATGATGCATTGCGAGAAAAACCCGCGCCGCTCGTCAAAGCGAGGCAGAAAATTAAAGCTGTTAAATTGACCCGCAGCTTCATAAGCCAGTTGCCAGTTGATAGATGTTAGTAGCCAGATCGTCAGTCAGCAGCCCGCGCGTAAGCAAGGGCGAATCTGCGCCCTCCCTCACGGTCGGGCTACCGATTTACCCCAACAGCCCGCCGAGTTTGTCGCCAAGACCGCCCGGCAGTTTGCCTAACAATGAAGAGACCTGGTCCGGATGCTCTTTGAAGAAATTCAAAATGGTGTCAACCGCTTGATTGGCTTTCTCCTCATCCAGTCCTACTTTCGACACCAAAAGCGATACCAATTGCTCTTTCATATAATTTCTCCTTTGCAGAATTTAGCCCTGATTATTTGCGTTATGCAATCTCTCGAAGAAAACTGCGGCCAGCCTGCAACTCGATGCCGAAGTTTTCCGCCACAGTCTGCCCTATGTCGGCAAGCGACAAGCGAATACCGAGATCAACTCCTGCGCGCGCGCGTGGCCCCCACGCGAGCACCGGCACATATTCGCGCGTGTGATCCGTAGAAACATCGCCGGGGTCGCAACCGTGATCCGCCGTGATTATCATCAAGTCATCATCGTTCATAGCTTGTTGAATTTCAGGCAGCCGCGCATCGAACGCTTCAAGCGCGCGGGCGTAACCTTCAACGTCATTGCGATGGCCGTAGAGCATATCGAAGTCAACGAGGTTCGTAAATATCAGCCCGCGCGGCGCGACGCGAAGCGCGTTCAGCGTCTGGTCTATACTCGCGTTGTTGTTTCCGGCTTTGAGTTCTTCAGTCGTGCCACGATGGCAAAATATCGAACCGATTTTGCCGACCGCTGTTACGGCAAGCCCTGCTGATTTCACCTGATCGAGCAGCGTCTCTTCCGGCGGGTCAATCGCATAATCCTGTCGCGCTTCGGTGCGGCGAAAGTTGCCCGGCTCACCGATGAATGGCCGAGCGATAACGCGACCCACTTCGTCTTCGCCTGTCAGCAACTCGCGCGCAATCAGACACCACTCGTAAAGCTGTTCAAGCGGCACGATCTGTTCGTGCGTGGCGATTTGAAAAACGCTGTCGGCTGACGTGTAGACAATCGGGCGGCCCGTTCGCACATGCTCTTCGCCAAGTTCTTTGATGATCTCGGTGCCCGAAGCGGGTTTATTGCCCAGAACCTTGCGCCCGATTGCGCGCTCGAACGGTTCGATTACTCGCGGTGGAAAACCCTGTGGATATGTCGGAAAAGGTCGAGCGGTGATGATGCCGCTCATCTCCCAGTGGCCTGTCGTCGTGTCCTTGCCGC
The DNA here is from genome assembly GCA_963726785.1 of Blastocatellia bacterium. GTDB lineage: Bacteria > Acidobacteriota > Blastocatellia > UBA7656 > UBA7656 > DATEKX01. Next base: position 33,798 of record CAVSDJ010000009.1, on the reverse strand, counting down.
GCGAACTGGTAGCCGCGCGACCGAATATGCCTGCGGGGCGAGCGACAGGCGCGACGGGCAGAGGTCTTATGTTAGCGAGTCCCATCGCGCGAAGATTTGGAATCTCGACCTCGCGCGACGAGAGCGTGTGGCCTAGCGTGTCTGCGCCCAAGTCGCCATAATCAGCCGCATCGGGCATCTCGCCTATGCCGACACTGTCGAGCACGATAAGCACAACGCGATTGAAAACGCTTTTCCGAGTCATCAAATCTCCCGAAGCGATTCTAAAGCGATATAACTCGAAGTTACAAGTAAAAGACAGGTGTGCGCGCACTTGTCACTCGTCAATATTTCTTATCAATTCGCGCGCGCACCAGTTTCGTCATTGCCTGATATAACTGATCGAGCGCGTTCTTGCGCTCCGCTTTATCGTTGAACCCGATTGCTGCGAGCGTCAACAGGTCGAGCCGTCGCCGGTCGGCGCGTTTCACTTCTTCAAAGATCGAAAGGACAGGTCTGCGCGCGATGGCCTTGATGGCCGATTCAATCTTTCTTTTCATCGTAGCCGATAACTCACGCGGGTCGGGAATCATTATTCGTTCAGCGACCGCTACGTCTATGTCGGCGATAGCCTGCGCGCCTGTCATCTGACGGCAAGTTACTTCGGTGTAATAGCGTGCCCATGTCGAATTGAGCAACGCCGCGAGCACAAGCTTTGGAACTCGCGGTCGCGGGAAGATGCCATAAAGCTTTTTGTCTTCAAACACGCGAGCGCGATTCAAAGCCACAAGCCATCGCTCGCCTATCTTTGATGGAAAGATCAAAGGCGCAGGTTTCATTCCGCGCGCGACCCAATACCACTCGGCACGCGCAGAGCAGGTAGGTCGCCGGTCGTAGCCATCGCGTTCGCCGCTCAGGATGTAATCGAGCGCCTTTGTGCCCGCGAGGTCTTTTCGCGCAACCGGGCAATTAAAAAAAAGCTTTCCGGTTTTGTCGCGCTCAAGCAAAATGCTTGGAATTTCTTTCAATGAGAAAACCACAGGTGACAGGTACATCGATTCGATTGCGTGCTCGCCGCCTGTGGCGCTTTCTACAATTGTTATGTCCGATGCGCGTTCCGCAACACGGTTGAGATAAAAGAAATCATTCGCGCCGGTCGTAAGCCCGCGCCGCACCGAAGCCATATTGCTCAATGTCAGAAGCCTGCCATTCGCCTTTTGCCTGGCCCCTTCGCCTTTCACATAAAAGAACTCGTTCGCGCCAGTCTTGACGCCGAATCGCACGCGCGCCAGGTCCGAAAGGTGACGCAGGCGAGCGTCCCCGCGCTCCAGCACGCGAAAGAAAATGTCGTCAGCGCGCAGGTATTTGCCCCAACCCGCTCCCGCAACATTGAATGCTTCGGCTTGCGCGCCTTTTAGTTCTTTCATCAACTCTGATTGATTTAACACTCTGATTCGATATGCGTCGGTCTTGACGGAAGAATCAATCTGCTCGATTGTTTCGGCAAGCTCTATCGCCTCATCCTTGACGATTCGTTTGCGATTAAAGATCTCGTTCAGCGGCTCGATCAACTGCACGAATCGCACCGGGTTCGCTTCGCGCGCGCGCGCGTCCGTTTCGCGTGTCAACACTGTGATGCTCGTGTTGATTGACGCATCGGCAAAGAAGCTTTCTGCCGCAGACTCGATGACAGCGATCACGCGGAAGTTGTGGAGCAAAAACTCTCGAAGGGCCGCGCCGTATCCGGCATCCAGCCAACTGCTCGCGGTCAGGAAAACCAATCGCCCATCTGCTTTCAAAAATCGAACCGAACGAGCGAAGAAGTAAACATAGATGTCAGACCTGCCAGACCATCGCGGCCAATGAATCTCGGGCAAATTCTCGCGGTCGCTTTCGAGCCGTTTTTCTATGCGCCGCTTGTCGCGCGCGCCCATCACCTCCTGACGAATGTAGGGAGGGTTGCCGATTACTGCGTCAAACTGCGCAGGCATCTTTAAATTTCCGTTCAAGATTGCGAGCGGCTCGACATCGAAAAAATCCGCTGTTGCTACGTTAGCAGTTGTGCCGGACGCAAGGCCGACGGCCATAGCTGATCGGTCTATGCCGAAAACTTCTTGAGCAAGTTTGGCTGATCGGTGTTTGTTTTGCTGAGACAGGTAACGCTTGATCTGAAGCGATTGTTCGAGCAGGCGTCCATCGCCGCAACTCGGATCGAAAACGAGATTATTTGCCGAGCGCAATGCGAACGCTGCGAGCAATCTTGCCACTTCGCGTGGAGTGTAATGTTGACCGTAACGGTGACGGTCGTCTTTCGCTTCAGCCATCTCTCAACAGGCGCTAATGTTAAACGCGCTCATCAACCTTGCTTCGCACTCAGCTTGGCGATTAAAATTTTCATGTGGTTCGCTTGTACGGATAACGGGCGGCACACCGAGCAGAGTGTAGCAACCAAACAGACGATGTCGAAAGAAAAGATTATAAACCAACTGTCGCAGATGCCTTTCACGCCGCATCCGGCGATCAGGAACGCTCATTCACAGACGCTTGCAGGCACGCTGATTCGGCGGCGATTCAAACTCATCACAGAACACAGCGAGCCTCGCATATTCGATTCGGCTCCGGGCATAAAAGTCCTCGCGCATTGCTCGTGGCAGAAAGAGCGCGCATCAACTCCTACGCTTCTTATCGTGCATGGCATGGAAGGCTCGACCGAATCGCGCTATATGCTCGGAACCGCAGAAAAGGCTCTGGAAGCCGGTTTCAACGTAGTGCGCATCAACTTTCGCAATTGCGGCGGGACGGAACATCTGACGCCTACGCTTTATCACGCGGGGCTGACTGATGACATTCGACAAATAATTGCAGAGTTGATCGAGCGCGACAGACTCGGCGAGATTTACCTTGCTGGCTTTTCGCTTGGCGGAAACGTAGTGCTGAAGCTTGCAGGCGAATACGGTCAAAGCGTGCCGCCGCAGCTAAGAGGCGTGGCTGCTGTCTCGCCTTCAATTGATCTGGAATCCTGCGCCGACGCAATCGAGATGCGCTCGAACATCATCTATCATACGAGGTTCATCTGGAGTCTCAGGAGCCGCTTGCGTCGCAAAGCGAAGCTGTTTCCAGACCGATACGACGCTTCACACCTGCGCGGCATATGGACGATTCGCAAGTTTGATGATGTTTATACCGCGCCGCACATGGGATTTCGCAACGTGGCACACTACTACGAGCGCGCAAGTGCGCTTCCATTCATTAAACACATCACCGCTCCGACACTCATCGTCCATGCCAAAGATGACCCATTCATTCCATTCGCGCCTTTCGAGCGACCTGAAGTAGCAATGAATCCAAACGTGGCGGTGCTGGCCACAGATCACGGCGGGCACGTCGGCTTCGTCTCTGCCAACGCAGATGGCGATAAACGCTTCTGGGCTGAAATGATGCTCATTGAGTTTGTCAGACTGATGACACAACGAAACTGATAAAGGCGTAAAGAACCCTTTGCGAATTTCAAGTGGCAGGTAAGGCGATTGCGAGGAAGGTTACTTTCCAGACTTGGCGGCTGATTCGCCTGTAGAGGATGTGAATCGGATGATCTGGTTGTAGGTGGGAAGATTTTCTTTCGGCTGCTCTGCGGGCTTCGGCACTTCAGCCGCGACCGGGCCAGGCGTAGCAGCGAGATGAATGCCGCTGTAACGCGTGTAGATTATCCGCACGTAGTTTTGAGTCTCCTGAAAAGGCGGTATGCGGAGACCATAGAATTCGACCGCGCCTTCGCCCGCGTTATAGCCAGCAAGCGCAAGTCGCACATCTCCCTTGAAATCGATTGAGAAGCCATCGCAGGTACTTTGCTCCTGCGAAGATGTTCTCGCGCGGGTCGAATATATTCCTGACGCCGAATCGCGCAGCCGTCTCCGGCATCAACTGCATCAGGCCAGAAGCGCCTTTCGGCGACACGGCCATGCGATTGAATGCCGATTCGGCCCTCATCACGGAAAAGATCAAGCACGGGTCGAGGCCGTGTTGAGCAGCGGCCTCAGAAACTATAGCGTCGAGCGCCGCATTGCCTGACGAGATGTGATGGCGGCTCGCAGGAACTGGAACTTTGATCTGGACTGTTTGTTCAGCGGGCGCGGTTTGTGGAGCGTTCTTCTTCAACTCTTCGAGGCGCGCGCGCTCCTGATCGGAATCCGTAAGAGGAATCGGCGGGCGAGCAGGCGGCGACAATGGCCCCTGAGCATTCACCCAGACAGGGATGATTAACAGTACGAAAGCTGCTGCTAGATTCCTGAGCATACCGGTTGATTCTATCACGGTCCTTGAATAGTTACATGAGTTATTTCGGCGCTGTCCTCGCCGCGCACAAAAAACGTGAGCTTATCTTTAGACGTAACCTGCGCAGGGTCGTAGGCTATGATGCCCGTCAGCGATTCGCCTGATGCAAGCTTGTTTTCGTCTTTGGTCTGTTTAATTTGTATCGTAAGCGGATGCGCCTCTGCGCCTATGCCCATCTCAAGCGAGATGCTGGCGAAATTGAAGTCCAGTTCACCGGCGTTTTGAATCGTGTAGCGCAAGTACGCTTTCTCGTCGAATACCAGCACACGCGGATCAAGCACGACTATGATCTTTTTCTTGGTGGTCACGCGCGGATTATTAATCTTGGTTTCGCGCAGACCCAGCATCAGCGCCTGCATAAAGCGGCGGTCGGATTCCTGATTTGCGACATCTGATACGCTGGCGATTGGCTTCGGCGAGTTTAGTTTCAGCTTCTCCAATTATTCGATCAGCTTGCTGGCGCGCATTGCGAGTGATCTCGTCGGCTTTCACGCGCGCTGCCTGCTCGGCTTCCGATTTGATGCGGTCGGCATCAGGACAGGGAGCAGTCTTTACCGTGTCAGGCGCAGGGTCTGCGGGCTGCGTGTTATTTTTTTCGGTCGGCGGATTTGCGGGCGCGGTCGGCATCGCGTCAGTGACATTGACGACGCGGTGCGCCTGCTCCGGGGCCACAATCTTCAAATCGAAATTGTAAGTATGTCTTCCGTCGCCGGTTCTGACGAACATATTGCTCTGGCCTTTGGGTACGACGGGCTTGATAAAAACGTCATTGCCGGGCTTATCGGCGGTGCCGCTGCGTTGAACTACAAAAGTGCCTTTGCCGCTGCCTGCATCATATAGGTCACCGCATATAATTTCCGCAACCGGCTCGCTGAAAGAGACTCTGGTCGTGATTTGCACGGCTGTTCTGACCAAGCCAATCTGATCCGAGTTGAGCGGTAGCGTTACAACGGGAGATTGGGCAACCGGAGACTGCACAGCAGGCGCTTGCGCGCGCGCAATATTACTGGTTGCGATCAGAGACATTAAGAAAACTGCAATTAATGATTTGAGCTTCAATCTTGCCTCCTGGGCCAGGTTATTATCAAACACACGGGAGAAAGTTCACCTCGAAGAATTGTCTTGTGGTTAAGTATTGTTGCAAAACAAGCACGAGCTATCAAGCCGAAACTTGAACCGCTTGCCCTCAGAAGAATGCAAATTCGCAGATATGTTATGGCGAGTGTTTTTGTTGAATGTCAACGGGTGATATGTCAGGGCTGAGTTTCTCGACCAGGTAGAGAGCCAGTAGCGTCGTTATCAACAGGGTCAACAATAGGCTGATGACTATTCGCAGCGAGCTTTTGCGTACAAGCAGATTGCCTTTGCCGAACCAGCCGCGCCAGCCGCATTCGCGGCAACGGTAAGCTCTATGAGAGGTAACGACTTTGATGAATTTTTCTTTGAAGCCGCGAGTATGAGAGCGATAAACATGCGCCCCGCACTCAGGACACAAATTATCAGACAAGGCAGCCTCCGCCGGTTTACATTGATCTCATAATTATCAAAGCCCCGGCGGTGCAGACCGCCGGGGCTTTGATAATTAAAATTTGCAATTCTTGATTTAACAGCAGCTCAAGGACGCCCTAATTAGCGCTAGCATCGGTGTTAGCCGTTTCGCCTTCACCTACTGCTATGCCAACAGCAACCGCTGCGCCGATGCCAATCAGCGCAAGAAATCCAAGCAGTCCAGGGCCGACAAGGAGCGCTCCGCCAGCTTTGCGCCCTTCGCACTCGACTTCAATGCTTGCGCCAGCGCTAAGCGTCCCTTCTACCGGGCCACCAAATTCTTTGTCTTTGCCCGTTTCTATTGTTTCAGTGCTGGGAGTCGTGACGTTAACCGTACCAACTTTGACATCAATTTCGGTCTTCGAGCAGTTGGTTCTTATCTGTATTGCGCCGCCTACGCAAGTAATGGTGACTGTAGTGCTGCCCTTAACTTCAACGCGGCCAGCCGCACCCATGTCAATTACGGCAATGCCGTTTCCGCTGGTGGCGATTATGCTGCCAGTCATAATGGTCGCGCCGGTCTGAGATGCGTTGCCGTTGACGGTGACCGTACCGCTTTTGACTGTAAGTGTGCCCGTGCAATCCTGAGCAAGCGCTTCACTCGTTGTATCAATTGCAGCATAAGAGCGCAGAGTGAACAGCGTAGTAACTGTCAGGGCAAGCACGAGACTGAGCAACGCTCTGATATGTCCTTTTGGCAGCTTCATAATTCCTCCATTAAATTATCTGTGCGGGGAAGTATTACTGCGTGCGTCCACGCGCCCATGTAAGGGTAGCCCCAGAATATGAGATAACAGTTCGAAAGTCAACAGCTTTTTGACATTTCCGGCTTCAACCGGAATCTATCATCAAGCTTTACTCATACTGGGGCAATTCGCTCGAAAGTATGTTAGACAGCACAGGATGCGCGCTGTCTTTAACCGACAATATGGGATTTTGAATGCCCCAGGGAATGCCGATTTCCGCATCGTTCCATATGACGCCGCGCTCGTATTCGGGGAAATAAAAATCGCTGCACTTGTAAAGAAATTCCGCCGTTTCAGACAAGACAACGTAACCGTGAGCAAATCCGGCGGGGACGTATATCTGCCGCATGTTTTCGGCAGACAACAAAACGCTTACGTGCTGCCCGAACTGAGGCGAGCCGTGTCGGATGTCCACCACAACGTCCAGAACTTCGCCTTGAATGACGCGGCAGAGCTTTGATTGCGGGCGCGTGATCTGGTAGTGCAGCCCGCGAAGCGTCCCCCTGGTTGACTTTGAATGATTGTCTTGAACAAAGCGGTCACGGATGCCTAGCTCGGCAAATTTAATCTCTTGATAGCTCTCGAAAAAGAAGCCGCGCTCGTCTTTGAACACCACAGGCTCTATCACTATCACGCCCGGAAGCCCTGTTTCTATTCTTTTCATGTGAGTCCAGATTTGCTTCTGCGCTTAAAATCTCGCAGCGAGTTTCTCGACTATCAGCCTGCCTATGCTTAACGAAGAAGTCGCGCCTGGAGACGGGGCATTGATGACGCTGATTACACGCGCCCGCTCGCCGAAAGCGAAATCATCAAGCATAGCCCCATCCGAAGCAATCGCCTGAGCGCGAATGCCAGCAGGAGCCGCCACCAGTTGGTCGCTTTTTATCTCAGGCATGAGACGGCGGAGCGCGTTTACGAAAGCTGTTTTGTTCAACGACCGCCACATCTCGCTCGCGCCCATCCTCCAGTATTTCCGAGCGAGTTTGATGAAGCCTCGATATGTGAGCGATTCGATCAGGTCGCGAGCGTTTATGTCCGCCTTCGCGTAGCCTTCGCGCGCAAAAGCGAGCACGGCGTTCGGGCCGCACTCAACGCCGCCCGTTATCATCCGAGTGAAATGAACGCCGAGAAACGGAAACCGAGGGTCAGGCACAGGGTAAATCAGATTGCGACATAGATACTCGGCTTCGGGCTTGAGCTTATAATACTCGCCTCGGAACGGAATGATTTTCACCGACGGGGTCTCGCCCGCAAACGCAGCCACACGATCCGAATAAAGCCCCGCGCAATTGACTACGTGCGGGGCCGAAAAATCGCCAGCCTCGCTTTTGACTATTGCTTCCGTAGAAGTTTCCTTCAAGCCGACGACTTTAGCTTCAGTTATGATTTCACTTCCTCGTTCCTCTAAGCGCACAGCCAGCCGCGCGCAGACCTGTTTGTAATCAACGATGCCTGTTTCAGAAACGTGTATGGCTTTAATGCCTGCGGCGTGCGGCTCAAGCTCAACGAGTTCTGCGCGCTCGATCATCCGGCAGTTGACCCCGTTCGCTCTGCCGCGCTCATAAAGCGCGTTCAGCCGGTCAATCTCGCTTTCATCAACAGCGACTATTACCTTGCCGCAAATTTCATAATGGATTCCTTCCGACGCGCAGAACTCTTCCATCGCCCGCTTGCCCGCGCGGCAAGTTGCAGCTTTCGTAGAGCCGGGTTTGTAGTATATGCCTGAGTGCAAAACGCCTGAGTTGTGGCCCGATTGATGAAGCGCGATGCGATTCTCTTTTTCGAGAATCAGAATCCTTTTGCCTGGATAAAGCCGGAGAAGATTATAAGCCGTAGCCAGCCCGATTATGCCGCCTCCGATGATGATGACATCAGCCGTTTTCATGAGGCAGCGCCAGATGATTCGCCATGTTATTCTCCGCCACGAGCGCGACTTCCGAAGATGATTCGTTGATCAAATCGTGCGCCCAGTGATTCTGGCGACGTATAAGTTTAGAAGTGCCTTCGTCGCTGAGGAATTTGACATTGCTGTATTTCGCGTCCTGATAATCGGCGACCCTGCCGCTTTCGATTGCTTCGATCACCTGACGGACGCCTCCCTCGACGCTCCACCGAGGCTTGAATCCCAGCGTGTTTCTGATCTTGTCGAAACTGACTTTATAGTTGCGCTTGTCTGTGTCTGATCCCATGCCGATCACTTTGGATGCGGGCACGAGTCGCTGAATCATTTCGCCCACTTGTTGAATCGTGTGATTCTGCTCTTCGCAGCCCACGTTGAACACCTCGTTGCCGACGAGCGCGAGCGGAGCTTCAAGCGAATTCAACACGGCAAGCGCCGCATCGTCTACGTGAACGAAAGGCCGCCACTGGTCGCCGCCAAAGACTGTGATATGGCCTTCGACCAGCGCCTTGGCGGTGAGCAGATTGATTACAAGATCGAATCTGGTGCGACCCGATAAGCCATAGATAGTGCCGAAGCGAAGCAAAGTCGGGGCAAAATCCGAGCTTGCCATGCTCACGAGCACGCGCTCTGAAGCTATCTTGCTTCGAGCGTAAATTGAAACGGGATTCAGCGCAGAGCGTTCGTCAAGCATCGCGTCGTTAGCGCCATATACAGAACACGTGCTGGCAAAGATGAACCGTCTGACGCCGCTTCCCTTCGCCACTTCTGCAATCATGCGCGTCGCCATCAAGTTGACTTCGATGGTCAGTTCCTCATCGAGCGCGCAGGCCGGGTCGCCGACGATTGCCCCCAGGTGAATGACCGCGTCTATGTTGCGCATGGCCTGTACGACTTTATCCACCTGTCGAAAGTCAGCTTGCATGATTTCGAGATTAGGATGCAAGAGCGCGTCTTCGATAGGCTCCGTGCCGTAGATGAGCAGATCAAGCAGGCGCACGTGATAACCCTTATCCAAAAGCTTTGGCAGCAGCGCGGAGCCTATGTATCCAGCGCCGCCGATGACCAGCACTTTGCGAACCTCCCGCTTTTCGGGCTGTTCACGATTGATCTCCGTGCGCACGACGTTTGACCAAAGCAAAGACCAGAGCCGCGACAGCACCAGTACAACTACGCTTACAACCCACGCGACGACCAGAGCCCCGCGCGGCATATTGAGCACGCCGCCTATGAAGTATGAAATGAAACCGAATATCAGATAACCCAGGCTGACGGCCTGCGTGACGATCAAAGCCTTATAAGGCCCTTTGTAAGCGCGACCGTAGGTGTAAAAGCCGCTCATCGCAAAAACCACCAGGCAAACGACCGTCAGCAGCCAGCCGCTGTTGCGATATTGAATCACGTAATTCCAGAAGACTTCGTTATAAGTAACATCACCCAGAGGATGCCCGAAGACTACGAGATAGAAGAACCGAACTACCATCGCAGTAATGACCGAAAGGTTGAGCAATAAAATATCCGCGAAGATGCGAACAAGTACTTCTTTCTTTACATGAATAGAGCGTGCTACAGACATTTTTTCCTTTTCCCTATGGCTCTCTAGGTCGTGGAAACGGTTGTCGATTGATTAAGCGTCCGCGTTACTTCTCCTGCAAACTCGTGAATGCGCCTTATGGCACGACAGATATTCAGCGCTGTCTCGTCATCCATGTGCGACCACATCGGCAAGCTGAGACTGCGGGAAGCTAGCAGTTCCGTATTATCCAACAACTCGTCGCTTGTGGCAAATGCTGCATACGCAGTCTGGCGATGAACGGGCGGTTCGTAATATTTGCGCGTGTCAATGTTTTCGGCTTCGAGCGCCAAAGCCAGATCGTCGCGGCCCATGCCGAAAGTATCTGGATCAACAGCGATGGAAAAATCTTTGTAAGAATTTCGATTGCCGGGTCGCACTTGTTGAAAGCTTATGCCGGGCAATTCGCCTAACTCTTCGCGGTAAATCGCAACCACTTCGTTGCGACGACGAGCAGCCGCTTCCAGATTTCGCAAACTGTGCAACCCCATCAATGCGTTAAACTCGGGCATGCGCGCGTTAATGCCTGCGAACGCGCTATCGTAGTTTCCGCTGTTGCCGTATTCGCGGCCCAGTCGAATCCGTTCGGCCAGTTCGTCGTTGTCAGTCGCCACGATTCCGCCTTCGCCTGTGATGAGCAGTTTCGTCGGGCTGAGGCTATAGACGTGAGCATCGCCTTGAGGGCCAACGGGCTTGCCTTGATAAAGAGCGCCGAAGCCATGCGCCGCGTCGAAGATGAGTTTGAGGCTGTGACTATCGGCCACTGCTTGCAGCGCATCAATGTCGGCAGGGTTGCCGAAGTTGTGAACAGCAACTATAGCAGTTGTATTGGGCGTGATACGAGCTTCGGCTGCCGCCGGGTCAAGGTTGGTCGTGCCGAAATCCACATCTGCAAACACGGGCCTGAGACCTGCCCAGACGAGCGCGCTGACCGTCGCCATGAATGTGAAGCTTGGAACTACGACATCGCCGGTCAGTCCCAGGCATTTATAAGTGAGCATAAGCCCCGTCGTGCAACTAGAAACGGCGACGGCATTACGCACGCCGAGATGAGCGGCTGCAGCTTCTTCAAAAGCGCGAAGGTGACGCCCCTTCGTCACCATGCCGCTTGTAAGAATTTCTTCTGTGTCTGAGGCGATATCGGAAAACGAAGGCAAGACGGGTCGCACGATGCCAATTTTGCTCGCGAATATCGGATCATTTCCCAGCAAAGCCGGATGATTATTCATCCACGTTCCTTTCTCGATGATTCGGTTGCTAAAAATACTAAGCGATAAAGGCGCTAGATTATATATGATGCGACAGAATATACAACTTACTTACGAATCAGATAATCGCCGATAATCAGCGCGTCCAGTCCGCAACTGAAAAAAGTGCGAATCGCATCAGCGGGCGTGCAAACTATCGGCTCGCCGTTGAGATTGAACGAAGTGTTTAGAACAATTGGAACGCCCGTCAACGCTTCAAATTCTTTTATCAAGTCATAGAACCGTGGATTGTGTTCACGCTCTACCGACTGCAGCCGACCGGAGCCGTCAACGTGAACAACAGCGGGAACTTTATCACGCATCTCTTCGCGAAACTGGTATACCCTTTCCATAAAGAGCACCTTGCCTGTCGGCTCGGCGTGGAAAAATTCGTGAACGCGTTCGGCCAGTATCGCCGGTGCGAAGGGGCGAAAACCTTCTCGATATTTCACCGCCGCATTGACGAGGTCTTTAACGTCCGCGCGTCGCGGGTCGGCCAATATCGAACGATTCCCAAGCGCCCTTTGACCGAACTCCATCGCTCCCTGAAACCACCCAATCAGCAAACCATCTGCAAGCAACTGGGCCGCTGTTTGAGAAGGGCTTTCCAGTTGGCTGAAATTGAGTTTGAAGCCCCGAAGCGTATCCGCTATTTGATGATCGTAAGACGGCCCCCAATAGTTATGCGTATGCTCGACAAACTGCGGCTTGTCGGCCAGCCGATGATACGAAAGCAGCGCGGCCCCGAGCGAAATCCCGCTATCATCTGGGCACGAAGATACAAACACCTCTTTGAAAGGCGTCAACTGGGTCACCTTACCGTTATAGACGGAATTCATCAAACAACCACCGGCAGCAACCAGGCGCGACTCTCCGGTCTTCTCGTGCAGAGATGTTAAACAGAATGACATCGTTTCTTCAAAGACCTTTTGTAAAGCCCATGCAATATCGTAATGATGCTTCTCGATCTCTCCATCCCGAACGCGAGCTGGCCCGAACCGCTCGACAAATTCAGGCGTATAGAAGCGCCCGCCATACACTTCAGGTTCAGCAAAGCTGAAGTATTTTTGATCTAAATAAAACTGGCCGGTCTCAGAATTAAACTCGACCAGCGAGCGCATGAGTTCATAATAATGATTATTCGGCTCACCGAAGGAAGCTAAAGCCATCACTTTCCATTCATCGCTGTCCGGGCGATAGCCGAGGTATTGCGTCACCGACCCGTAAAATAGCCCCAACGAATTAGGGAAGTAAATCTGCCCCAGTTTATGAAGACCGCTCGCGTGATCGGCCCATCCCCAGTAAACAGTCTCGCGCTCGCCGCGCCCGTCCGCGCTGAAAGTCGCTGCGCGATCATAGCCGCTCAGATAAAAAGCGTTGGCGGCATGTGCCAGTTGATGATCGTAATATTGAATGCGCGCATCCAGTCCGTCCAACGACTGCTCCATCCACTCGCCGGACTTCTGCCCCATATGACCGAGTATCATGTTAGGAATGGCGTAAAGATATTCCGCTCTGAAGCGTGCATTATTCGATTGGCGATAGTTGGCGAATTCTATATGACGAGATGGATTCCATCCGAACCCTATGGCCGATACATCTTTAATCGTTGCGCCAGCCATCCGAAGGCATTCCTTGAGAGCCAGGGCTGGAAATCCTTTATATTGTTTTTGACGATTAAGACGTTCTTCGGCAATGGCGGCTACGACCTGACCGTCTTTAACAACAGCGGCAGAGGAAATAAAAAGGTCGTGAGCGAGACCGATTGTTATCATGCAAATCTCCTTTCAATTGGTGCCAGTTCACCGCAGAAGCGCGGAGGACAGAAGAAACGATGAATGCGGAATGATGAATGATGAATGATGAACTGAACAGAGACTCTTAATTCATCATTCATTGTTCATACTTCATCATTTCTTCTAAGTCTCTGCGGTGAACTCTCTGTAGTTCCCATAAAATTGCTTTGCGTTGCGTGGCCTTGCTGGCTGATGCCCTCTCGCCTTATGACCTTCCACAAGGTCAGCAAGAGAATTTTCAAATCAAGTGGCAACGAATAATGATCCGTATACCAGACATCCATTTCAAATCTTTGTTCCCAGCTTAACAGGTTGCGCCCGTTGATTTGCGCCCACCCGGTGATCCCCGGTTTGACTTCGTGGCGGCGCATCTGTTCGGGTGTGTATAGCTTCAGGTATTCGATCAACAAAGGGCGCGGCCCTACAAGGCTCATATCTGATTTGAGCACATTGATCAGTTCAGGCAGTTCATCGAGGCTCGTGCTGCGCAAGAATTTGCCGAAGCCAGTCAACCGCTCGGCATCGGGCAGCGGGTTGCCTTGTACGTCGCAGGCATCGGTCATAGTGCGAAACTTGAGCAAGGTGAATGGCTCGCCAAGTCGTCCAGGGCGACGTTGCCGAAAAAAGACGGGAGCGCCCAGTTTGATCCGCACCAGCATTGCTACGACCACAAAAACAGGAGAAAGCAGTACGAGCGCCGGAATTGTGAAACAGAGGTCGAGCAATCGCTTCCAAAATGCGTCGTACATCTATCGGCTCTCGGAAAAAGTAATTGCTCAGCGGCCTTCAGGCTGCTTACCCGAAGGGCACATAGGCCAGCCGTTTACGGCTGGTTAGAAAGCAGCGACGGCGCGAGAGCGCGCTTTAGCGTGCTTACCCGATTTGGCTTTAGCCTTTATGTTTGCGATGCGGCTAAAGCCCAGAGGAGAAGGGCGTTGAAACGCCCTATTAATAAATCGTCATATCCCAAACCAGCCGTAAAACGGCTGGCCTATTTGCCCCTCGGGAGAAGCCCGATGAATCGGGCTGAGCAGTTACTGGAAAAATCTAACGCTCTTTTCGCTTCACTGAATGCGAAGAGTGACTGCTTACTACTTGTTCGAAGATCGAGAGCATCTGGGCCGCGAGCTTATTTCGGTCGAACGACTCTTCGGCAAGGCGGCGAGCATTGCGCCCGTATGTTTTGACAAGCTCCGGGTGGTCGCGCAAAAAAATGACCTGATCGGCCAGATGCCCCGCATCATCAGGGCGCACGTATACGCCCGCCTCGTTCTGCTCAACTAATTCCTTCAACCATTCCGGTGAATTGACGATTGCCGGTCGGCCCGCAGCAAAAGTATCGAAGAGCTTGTTGGGCGAGCAGGTATAGAGAATCGGCACGTTCTTATAAATCGTCATACAAGCATCGCTTGCGGCTGCCAGTCGCGCGATAGCATTTTTATCCGGTATCGGATCAGAAAAAATTACGTTCGTCAGATTGTGACTGCGACAAAACGATTCCAGTTCGTCGCGACGCTTGCCCTTGCCGTGCAGCACGAAGACTATTCCCTTCTCTCCGCGCTCTTCGAGCAGCCGCGCAGCTTCAACCACAGGCCTGAGATCATTAGCTTCGCCCATTGCGCCGAAGTACGTGCAGACAAACTGCCCGTTTATGCCAAGGCGCGTGCGAAACTCTTCTCCATTTACTTCGGGAGAGAAAAGCTCAAGGTCTGATGCGTTAGGAATAACCGATACGCGTTCAGGCGGCACGCCAGCCGCTATGACGCCTTCGCGCATGCCGGGCGACAGGGCTATCACATGAGCAGAGTGGCGATAGATAGTGCGTTCCATCCAGCGCGCAACCGAGATGATCGCCGGATTGCGCAACGCCCCCAATTGTATAGGCGCTTCGGGCCAGAGGTCGCGCACTTCAAACACCAGAGGTACCTTATGCCCTCTGCTTGCCACCAGCGCAGGGATGCCAATGGTCAGAGGGGTTGAGGTTGCAAAGACGATGTCAGGTCGCCCGAGTTTGCGCACAACCCGACTGCTGGCGAAAGCAAACTGAAAGAACGAACGAATGCGCGCAGAGTATCCCATCGCTGTTGCGCGCATGTAATCCAAATGACCGGCTCGTATTTCGACAACTTCGATGCCGTCTATCTGGCGGTGATTTACAGTACCAGAGCCGCTGGCGGAAGATGCGGAGGACGCATCTGCGGCTGTAACCATGACTACCTCGTGACCCTGCTTGACCATGTAGCGCGCAAACTCGTATGAGCGTGTGCCGCCTATCCCAGAGCGGGTTATGAAATATTGATGCAGGTACATGATGCGCATAAGCTTACCAGTGCAAACCTTCGTATCCGGGATGGCCGGGGCGTGTTTGCTTGCCGACAAGGTCGAGCACTTTCTTTCCTTCTTCGAGCCAGCGGTCAAGCCGCGATTCTTCTTTCAATGGATGGCCTATCACTATAACATCACACCCGCTCAGATCATCGAGAGATGAAACAAGTAGCTTGGATAGATGAGGCAATCGCTGTTCAACGTAAGTGAGGTTGCCGCCGACCAATCGCGCGGCCTGTACATCCGTATCGCAAATAGAAAGCTTATGCCCTCTGCCCAACAACCGTTCGGCCAGGCTTACAAGCGGGCTTTCGCGCAGGTCATCCGTGCCCGGCTTGAACGCTAACCCCACAAAGCCAATCTCGGATGGATGACAGGATTCGATGCGTCGAAAAACTCGCTCGACCTGTTCGTGATTGCTGGGCATCACGCCTTCCAACAGCGGCAGATGAAGATCGCTGTGTCGAGCCTGATACAATAAAGCATGCACATCCTTAGGCAAGCAGGAGCCGCCAAAAGCAAAGCCGGGTCGAAGATATGCAGGCGAGATATTCAACTGCCGGTCGGCGCAGAATATCTCCATCACCTCTCGGCCATCTATGTCGAACGAGCGGCAAAAACGGCCTATTTCGTTGGCAAAAGCGATTTTGACTGCGTGGAAAGAGTTGTCGGCGTACTTGATCATTTCGGCCACTTCAAGCGCAGTGATGAAGCGTGGCGCTTGAATATGCTCATATAGTTCCTGCAACGGTTGACTTGTTCCGACAGACCTCTCGCCCACAACGATCTTTGGAGGATTATGAAAGTCGGAAACAGAAGAACCTTCTCGCAAGAACTCGGGATGAAAAACTACATCGTAGCCGTCGCCGGGAGCGCGACCCGCTGCCTGCTCTAAAATGGGCAGCACTATCTTTCGAGTCGTGCCCGGCAAAACTGTGCTGCGCAGCACAAACAAGAAATCCTTTTTTCGATCTCTGAAAAGGGCTGAACCAATTTGCGCAGTGACGCGCTCGACGTGTTGAGTATTGAGACTGCTGTTTTCAGAAGAAGGCGTGCCCACACAAACAATCGCCAGTTCTGATTCAGCAATCGCGTCTTCTGTACGGGATGTGGCGCGCAGGTGACCGCTCTCGACCGTCTGAGCGATGATACGATCAATGTCGCGCTCGATAATCGGAGAGCGCCCGCTATTTATGCTCTCGACTTTATCTGCGGCAATGTCTACGCCGACAACCTTGTGCCCGCCCGCAGCCAGACACGCAGCCGTCACAGTGCCGACATAACCCAGCCCGAATACGCTTATATGCATAACTTGTTACGATTGCCTCACCTCGCGTTGAGCATTTCAACGCGCTCGCCTTGTGTAAGCTTGACTTCTTTGATTGACATGCGACTTGACGATGCGAGTGAACATAAGATTACAGAAAGCTCAGTGTTGTCGCTGCATTGCACTGTTGCTTTTTCATCATCAAGAGAGATGCGCGCCTGCTGATCTCCTAAAACAAATGCCGATACTATGCGGCAGGGCATCTCTGCACGTCCGGCCACTTGAAAAGACAAAGCGGGTTCTCGCGTCCCGTAATAGCGAGAACGCCATCCGCGCGGCGCTTTGCTTTCATCGCCACATGACAGGTCAACCCTCTGCTCCTTGATGCCCACGGTCTTCCAATAAAGTTGCAGGTCGCCATCACCCAAGCTCAATCGAAGCCGTTGCGACTGTTCATCAATAACATGCTCGCCCGCAGCAAGAAGCCATTGGCAGGCAACTTCGTGCGAGCCGGAACCCAAAATATCATCTACTACAAGCCAGATGTTATCTCCTGCGCGAACGATTGCGCGCCGATGAAGGGCTGGTTCGCTCAGTCGTTCGTAGCCGCTGTGCTGCCCTTCAAACCGCTCAAGATTTCCCGCTGCCGAACGCTCGAAGACAAGGGCTTCTGCCTTTGTCCAGTCAAACCACATGAAGCGCGGCCCTCTGGCCATCTGATCCTGACTGTCTACTGTGACCGTGTTATGCACATCAGTGCCAACGAAGCTGTTATCCCAGGGCGGCGACGGCGTAATAAAGATAACTGCCGGGGTCACAAGCCACGTTCACACCGCGCCACCACAAATCCATATGCAACATATCGGCTTGCGCAGGGCGATAGCGATAAGCAGTACAGCGAGTAATAGCAAAAGCCCGCTCGCCTCTTAGCGTATAATATCCGCCTTCACGCGCAGCAAAACTGTTACGCTCGACTTGCTGCATGTCTGCTTTGATTGATTCTTCTCCGAACAGCCAGAGCATATCTTCTTCCCAGGGACCGGCCTCATACAACCGACTGCGATTTGTCTGGTAGTGGCCTGCTGCAATCACGTGTCGAAAGTCAGAATAATCGCACGTGTTGAGCGGCATAATCAGCGCACCGTCATTGTGGCCGTAACAGGGCACTTGCCGCTTTCACCGTCTTGCAACTGGTAAAGGAGTTCGACCGCTCGTTCAAATCGTTGAAGCACGATGTCAGGCAATGGCTCGCCCGCCAATTCTCCTAGTCGAATTGCCCAAAGATAATCTTGCAGCATCAGCCGGTGATAGTTCGTGGAATTTTGAATATATGAGCCGTCGCTTGCTATCTGGCGCGCAGCTTCATATATCAATATCTCTCGCCCTTCCTTGCGCCACGCTGCGGCGTGTTGCAACTCAGGAAAGAGCAATCCCACAGTCCAAAGTCCTGCGCCTTCGCTGATCGAGTGGTTGTTGCGTTGCAAGCGCGCGTAAATGTGATCGCCCGCTACGCGGTCAGCCTGCGCAGCGATCATGCCGACCAATCGCGTCAAACGCTCAGGCGTTGTAGAAGGTGAATCGGCGAAAGCGTAAAGCGCAAAGCACCATGCCATGATTCGCAGCGATGTTTCCTGACCGCACTTCCAGTGCGCGCCGTGATTGGGCGGGTTCGCCTGCTCCCAGCTCTCGATCAACTGCCAGAACGTTTCGGCGTAAGATTCATCACTCGTAGCCCAATAAGCGCGAGCCAGCTTATAAGCAGATGCGAAACGGCCCGGCTCCCATATAAACTTCAGGTCGCCCGAAACGCTCGAAAACATCGGTATGCGGCTCCAGTGAGCCGACCGGGAAGTGCGCTGCCCCGTGAAAGGATTTAGATGCCAGTCGGGCGGAAAACCCAACTGGCCCGGCTTCGAAAAGAAATAACTGAACGTGCCTTGCTGAATTTGCCGGCTTCGTCTGTCAGAGACTGAAGCCCCGCCTCGCCTAATGTCTCGCGTAGCGCGAGAGCAAACCCGGCGCGGTCGGAAGACTGGAAAAAGAATGGCCGTTGTGCTCGCGCCAGTAATGAGCGTAATCATCCGGGTCGGAAGATACGTCTGCACCGAGCCATCGCGATAATTCATTCTCAGCCCACGCCCGCTGCCCGAAGCGCAGAGTTTGAAAGCCGCTGCGCACCTGCATCTCGTAGACGAAGCGCGCAGTCAGCCATCCGAACCCATAGTCGTTAACTGCTCGCCACAACATCACCTGCTTGTTCATCCCTTCTTGTATCTTTATAGCAGTCCCGTTAAGGACGACCTGTCTATAGTCCGATGTCGTTAATGTTTCTCGTAGCTCCGTAGGAGCGACCTGTTAGTTGCAAGGTCGCTCCTACGGAGCTGCATATTACTTTCCGATTACCGTTACTATGACAATTCGCTCCTACGGAGCTTATTTCTAAGGCAGCAACTTATAGCGCCACGGGTTCTTCTACCCTGGACTGGTTCTCTTTCTTCAATACAAGATATGGGCCGATTGCCAGCGCGTCCATCTTCGTGCGACGGAAACAATCAATTGCTTCTTCGGGAGTGCAGACGATAGGCTCGTTTTCGTTGAAGCTAGTGTTCAAAACAATCGGCAACGCGGTTCTGCGCTGGAATGCTTTTATCAAATCGTAATATAGCGGATTCTCTTCGCGCGAAACGGTTTGCAAACGTCCGGTGTCATCAACGTGATTCACAGCGCAGAGCTTGTCCCGCTTGTCAGCGCGAATCTTATACACATGCATCATGAAAGGCGAAGGGTGATCGTGCTCGAAGTATTCGCTCTGATGTTCGACTATAGTCGAAGGCGCGAAAGGCCGGAACCATTCTCTAAGTTTGATGCGAGCGTTGAGAGTGTCTTTCATATCGGGCAATCCGGGATGAGCGAGTATCGAGCGGTTGCCCAACGCACGCGGCCCCCATTCCATTCTTCCTTGAAACCAGCCGACGATGTTGCCCGATGCGATCTGTTCGGCAGTTTCTTCAAGCAAAGGCTCGCGCTCAAGACAGCGATATTCCAGACCCACGGACTCAAGCGCCGCGCGAATCCGCGACGGTGAAAACTCAGGCCCAAGGTATGCGTTTTTCATCTCGTGTTTACGCGGCTGTTTGAGCGTCGAGTGATAAGCATAAAGCGCAGCGCCTACTGCAAGGCCCTCGTCGCCTGCCGCCGGTTGAATCCATGTTCTGCGAAATGGCGTTTCGGAAAAAATCTTTCCATTGGCGACGCTGTTCAGAGCACAACCGCCCGCCATCACAACGTTGTCGGAAGACACTTGCTTGTGAAGCTGGCGCAACAGGTGAAAAAAGATGTCTTCAAAGCGTTGCTGCATTGCGTAAGCAATGTCACGATCCCGTCTGGTTATGTCGCTTTGAGGCTTGCGAGGCTCGCCGAATACTTTGATCATCTTCTCACTGTAATGACGCGCCACCTTGATCGTGCCATCACCTGCGATCTGCAATCCGCTGTTGCTGCCCAGCGGCACGAAGTAATCCATGTTCAACTTGAAAGCATTTCCAGACGGCAAAACGATGTCGCAGACCTGATCGTAATAAGTGCCTTCCCCGTAGGCGGCCAGGCCCATGACTTTGCCCTCGTCTCCGTATTTTCGATAGCCCAGAAATTCGCACATCATAGTGTAGAAGCTGCCCATCGAGTGAGGCAAAAAGACGCGCTCTAACACTTCAATATCGGTTCCCGCGCAACGCGCTTGCATCGCGGAAACGAAGTCGCCGGAGCCGTCATAACTGAACCCGGCGGCTTCATCTAAGCCTGAGCAGTAGAACGCGCTTGCTATGTGAGCGATATGGTGCTCGACGTTATGCTCTTGAAATTTCATGCGCGCAGGGTCTGTGTCCATCGCGCGAGCCAGTAGAGTTTTCAAATCATCCATCGCTTCTCTGCGTTTGCGTATCTGGATGAAGTTGAGCAGCTTCGATGGATTCGAGAGAGCGTATTGAACTTTCTTTTTAAGGTTCGCGGCCTTGTCACGGCCTATGGCAACGTGATCAATGTCTGAGATGTCCGCTCCCGTAGCGTCGAGGCAGGCTCGAATCGAAAGTGATGGAATCCCGCCATAGTGTTTAACGCGATTGAGCCGCTCTTCGGCGATGGCGAAGACAACTTCGCCGTCTTGAATTATCGCCGCGGAAGCGTCTCCATGAAACATATTCAGACCGAGTACCAACATCTTGTTCGATTCTCCTTCAATAATGCATCACGCGATTCACTTGCTCGGTTTGATTGCATTGATTAACAGCGCCAGCCCGTAGCGGTCGCCCATCAAACGCACCAGCCAGCGTGGATAAATCTTCCAAATCATCTTAAAAAAAGTCGAGTCGTATTTTTTGCTTGGCTTGATCATGAGCAAATCGCCAGGCCCCAACCGCGTAGACAACTCGATATTAGAGAAGCCGATTTCGCTCAGGAATTGCTTGGCTTCGCCGACCGTGTAGGTTTTCGTGCCCGGACTTTCCAGATGTTGAAAGACGACCTCTTTCATTTTCGTATTCAGATGGCCGCGAACCAGCGCGTGCTGAACATACAGCATAAGGCCCGTCCACGAAGGATCATGGTAAATCATCGCCTTGATACAGCCACCCGGTTTTAAGACGCGAAAAGCTTCTTCAAAAGCCCGACAAGTATCAGGAGTGTGGTGCAGCACTCCCCACGAATAAACGATGTCAAAAGTGTTGTTGTCGAAGGGCAGATTCTCGGCGTCCGTAGAAAGCAGCTTGTACGTTTCGGGCGGCACTGAATTGAGTTTCAAACGTTCATCGGTCAGCGATATCGCCTTCTTGGTCAGATCAACACCAGTGGCATGAGCGGCGTACTTGCACCAATTTTGAAAGTCCGCTCCTGCGCCGATGCCGATCTCAAGAACGGTCTTGCCGCTTGCGCTTTGAAAATCGGCGAAAGAGTGAATGTAGGGTTCAAGCTTGTAACGCGCTACGGAAATTTCATCGAAATACAATTTACGATCTGTCTCATTGCCGTATCGAGTCCCGCAGGTCTCTCTCTCCCAATGCTCTTTTACATTTGCTTTAAGTCCGATTCTGCTGCCCGAAGTCATGATTTCAAACCTTAATCTATACCGATGTATATTCACGATTAATTGCGTAGAGGCTTTTGCGCCTCGATGTGCAGAGAGTCTTCTGGCCGATTATCAAGAATATCGCAATCCGGAGTCCGGCCCTGTTTATGCTCACAAACAACCACGTTGGTGAACCCTGCTTCAATCAATATAGCGCTCAAAGATGGCGCATCGTACATCCAAAGGTGTGGGTCGCGAACTCCCGGTTTGCTTAACTGCATCCAGTCTAAAAAACCAGCCGCAGCCTTTGAATCAGCCGGATTCGCGCGCAGCGCCTCCAGGTAAAGGCGAGCGCCTATAGCTAAGTCTGGAACAACTACTCGCACGACACCGCTGGATTTCAGGATTCTGAAAATATCCGTTATCAACCTCTGCGCATCGCTGAGAGAATTATGTTCCAGGAAATGCGATGTGTATACATAGTCTATTGATGAGTCCGGGAACGGGAGCTTTTTTTTCACATCGTGAATCAATATGGACTGAGGCCATTTGACTCGATAATGCCCATCAGACAGGACTCTGAGTTTCCATAACATCCAGCGCAGCAAAGGATACTTTGCCATCTGCGCGTTAGGAGAGTTGTCTATATTTATCCATCCCGGCGCAATAGTAAGACCGCATCCTATATTGACGGCCTTAACGCCGCTTGGAAGCGCCATCGTTGTACCCGCTTAATGAGAATCTATAAACGCCTGCATCCACAACTCAAGCGTCAGAAATTGCCAGACCTGCAGCGACCAGTCTTCTCGGCCCGTGCGCTGTTCTTCTACGAGGCGGCGCACAGCCACCGCATTGAACAAGCCTCTCTCTTTTATCCTGCTTTCGCTGAGAAGGTCATCAACCATCTCTCGCAAATCGTTAGCCAGCCAGTAATCGGCAGGAGCGCCGAAACCGGCTTTCTTTTGTTCAAGAACTTCCGGCGGGAGCAAGGGCCGCATGGCTTCGCGCAAAATGTGCTTCGTCGTTTTCTTATGCAGCTTCAAACTCGGCGGTATGTTCCAGGCCACCCATTCGGCCAGTTCCCAATCCAGAAACGGAACGCGCACTTCGACAGAAGAGGCCATGCTCATCTTGTCGTTGTAGTTCAGATTCAAACTGACCATGAAAGCTTTCGTGTCGAGGTAAAGCATCTGATTCAGAAAATCCGCGCCTTCGACTTGATCGAAATAATACTTATGACGCGACCAGGGATGATCGCCGTTGATATGATTGCGCGTGGCCGCCTGATACAGCGCGGCTTTCTGATTCTCCGTGATGTAAGTGCTGTCCATCAGAAAACGGTCTCGCGACGAAAGCGAGCCGCTGCGCGCCATCTTTTTCGCAAGCCTGACATAGCCTTTCACAGAAGTTCCGCGCATCGCCGGTAGAGCAAGGACTAATGGCTCTATCAGACTGCGACGCAAAACGGCAGGTATGCGCTGATACTGCTGCGCCAGATTATGAGCTATGTGCTTGCGATACCCTGCGAACAATTCGTCGCCGCCTACGCCCGACAAAAGCACAGTCACAGTCTTGCGCGCTTCGCGGTTGACCAGATAAGCAGTGATGCTCGCCGGGTCGGCAACAGGTTCATCCATATGCCAGACCAGTTTCGGCAAGAGGTCAACTACGTCCGGCTCGACGACGATTTCTGTATGATCACATCCGAAATGATTCGCCGTGCGGCGGGCTACATCCGTGTCGTCGAGCGTCAATTCGCCTTTGCGATATTTGTCAGGGAAAGCAATCGTGTAGGTGCGAATAGGGCTTGTGCCGCTTTGGGCCATAGCCGCTACGATGCTGCTTGAATCAAGCCCCGCGCTCAAGAAAGCGCCCAGCGGAACGTCGCTGAGCAGTTGCGACTTCACCGAGTCAACAAAGCGCGTTCGCAACTCGGTTGCGAGTTCTGCTTCGCTCGCTTTGAACTGATAATCATCTTTAGGAAATTTCAAATCCCAATATTGCTTTATCTCGAACTGGCCGTCTCGATAAAGCCCGTAGTGCCCGGCTGGGATTTTCAGTATCTCATCAAACATCGTCAGCGGGTCGGGCACCCACAGGAAAGTCAAATACTGATTGAGTGCTTGGAGATTGACCTTGCGCGGCATGTCCGGGATTTCAAGCAGCGATTTTATTTCCGACGCAAAGGCGAAACGGTTGCCTCGATGGCAATAATACAGAGGCTTGATCCCGAAATGATCGCGCGCAAGGAAAAGCTGCCGCTGCCGGTCGTCCCAGATGGCAAAGGCAAACATCCCGTTAAGGCGACGGACGCTTTCAGGGCCGTATTCTTTGTACAGGTAAAGGACGGCTTCCGTGTCGCTGTTGGAACGAAATTCATAGCCCTTGCTTTCAAGCTCTCGACGCAGTTGCGGATAGTTATAAACCTCGCCGTTATAAACTATGGTCAGATGCCCGTCGGGCGAGAACATCGGCATGTGACCGGCTGCGGATAAATCCAGAATTGCCAGCCGCCTTGACCCCAGCCCCACACGGCTGCCGTCAGGCAGAGTAGTCTCCCACGTGCCGTGATCGTCCGGGCCGCGATGGGCCTGAATGTTATTCATTCGGGAAAGTGTTTCGCTATCTGCCCAGTTGATAGCGCCATTAATTCCGCACATTAATCAAACCTGAACCGGACGCGCTGACGCGTGCGCGACTTGATGATAAAACTCTTCTGCTTTCGTCATTACGCTATTGTATTCCGCCTTCTCTGTAATCAGAGACAGGTTATAGTCTCTTGCCTTATCTCGGAGCGCGTGATCTTCGAACGCGCGCAAGATGGCACGCGCTATGGATTCTTTATCTGTCGGGTCGCACAGCAGCCCGTTTTCTCCGTCGGTAATCCATTCCCGCACCGATTCGATGTTGCCTGCCACGGGAAAGCACCCGCAGGCCATTGCTTCAAGCAATGTGTTGGGCGTTCCGTCGTGCTGGCTGGGCGAAACCGTGACCTGAGCCGCGCGAAACAGGTTGGCCATTTCGTCGTGCGATACGACCGGAAGCAATCGCATACTATCTTTGATCCCAAGCTCGCTCGCCCATTTCTCGGCTACAGGATTTGCCCGCATACCTGTACAAACGAAGACGGCTTCGGGTCGCTGTTTGAGGACGAGAGGAATCGCCTGAAAAAAAACGTCGTTGCGAACATAGGTGCGAAAGCCTCGCGGGTTGATAACGACCGGCGCATTGTCCGCAATATTCAGTGGCTTGCGGAAATCCGAATCAGGCTCAGGGTGAAACACCGAAGTCCGAACGCCTCCCGAACCGGGCAACACGGTTGACGCTTTCTTTGAGTCAAATCCCCAGTCTCGAAGCGCAAGCCGCAAATCGCGACGACAATCGCAGTGCAAAGCATTTGCTCGCTGCAAAGCCTTTCTTGTCTGTCTGGATATTAACGGATTGCTCGCGGCAAACAACGTGAAATCATTGCCCCAGACTGAAATTATGAGAGGCACACCGGCAGGCATTGATTTCGCAGCCATTATGCCTTCAAAAGGGATGCGCATGGCATGCACGATGTCAGGAGATATTTCAGTTATCAGCTCGCGCAATCTACGTGCGTGCAGGTTCAATTCCAGCGGGCCTAACCAAAATCGCATGGTGGTCGATAATTGCGATAGAGCGCCGCTTCGCAAATTAGCCAGCCCTCGCGTCAGCAGTGATTTGCGCTTTTTCGACCCAAAGGTTCCGTTATGATCTATGCGAGAGAGGCCCGAAAAAGCGATTGGGAATTGATAAATATGTTCAACGTCTAATATCACATCCGGTGCGCAAGGGTAAGATGAAATCACATGAACCTGGTGCTCGCGCTCAACGAAGTGCCTGATCCAATTGCGAGAGATCGCGCTGCGAGCGTCAACAAGGAATATTATTCTCATTTAGACAAGGTGTGCTATGCCCTGCATCCGATTGCGCCCAGGGCGGGGTCGGTCGTTTATCGGAAATACCAGCCATATGTTTTATACAATTGACGAGATAAGACGCCGCTTCTTCGACTGAAATACTTTTGCCGGTTGCGGCAGAATCGGCTCGGAAGCGAGACCATTCACTTTTTCTATCAAGAAAATCGCTCAAGCATTTATATAAGTCTTGCGCGTCTTCGCTACGAAACACGTAACCATTAACACTGTTGCGAACAAGGTCTGCCGCTCCGCAACGATCTGAAACTATAACCGGCGCTCCGACGGAAAAAGCTTCATTTACAACCATGCCCCAGCCATCCCAGCGAGAGGGCAACACCAACACGTCTGCCGCCGCCATGCGCGCCGGAATCTTATCTGAATGTAGCGCGCCTTCAAAAACAACCCGATCTATCACGCCAGCGGCCTCCGCCTGTTGTCGAATCGAGTCAAGCATCTCGCCCTTGCCTATGATGATCAAAAACAGGTTCGCGTATTGTTTGAAAAGCGGCCTCATCGCATCAAGCAAAAGGTCAACGCCTTTACGATGTATGAGTTGTCCAACAAAAATAACATCGATCCGGTCTTCGCTTCTAAAATTATTTTCGATCTCCAGAAGCGGCAAAGATCGAAAATACCCGAACGGATATATCCGGCTCTCGCGCACTTTGAGGCTTTTGAAAAACCTGGCGGCCAGCCGAGAAACAGCCAGCGTGCCCGTTGCTCTTGGAGCCAAAACCCTGCCGAACCTGTATTGCAGAAATCTCTTGATTATCGAACGCGGCTGATTAGGGTCGGGCGCTTCCGAGTAAATGGCGTAACGGCTTTCAGATAAAGCGAGCGTGACAAGCGCAACGGCAAAGGCCGGTTCGGTCCACAAACCATTAACTATGTGAAGCCGTTTTCGCTGCGCCCGCGCCAGTCGCATGGCATCAGCCATTCTGTTTCGCTCATCCAGAAAGCGATAAGAAAACCCCGAAAGATCGCTATGCCAACCCAGAGCGATTCTGTCCGGCGTCAGGTCTTTAGCAAAGATGACCTGCAGGTCAACATCTTCGCAGGCAGCTATAGCTCTGAACAGGTCGCCCTGATGAAACGAGGGCATATTCATCCAGATAGTGATTTGAAGCATACGCTTGAGCTTCAGCTTCAATGGCTGGCAGCGGCGGTTTCTGAAAACTTATTTGCTTTCTTCATCGGCAAAATAAGATGCAATGATACAATCAGCATTAGCGGCATCATATTGACCCACGTGAAGATTATGATAGACACCAGGCCGTCTCTATAAACTTGAATAAGATTGCACGCTATCAGCAGGTAAGCCAATCTGGTCACTGAAAAATAATTACTTCTGTAAGCTCGAAAGTAACCGCGCGCCAGCCAGTAGGCAAGCAAGTAAGGTATAAAGACTATTCCTAAAAAACCAAAATTGACATATGACTCGCCCAAATAAGTCACAATCATCCCCATCTCAGCCATAGGACGCCAGGGCCTCGATATATCACTGACAAAATCTGCCATGCTGGGTTTATCGGGCCACCACTGGCGGGGGATGGGTAAGGTTACGAGATTGATATACGTAGTCCCATAATAAAATTTCTCGTTCTCATCGGTCAGCGTCAGCGCGCAGGCAAATAGATCAAGAAACGTCTGGTCGGGAGATTCTGCAACTAATGCGCTGTCGATGGATTCTCTGGTGTTGTCAACGATCTGCGTGACGGATTCTCCCTGCTGAGCCATGCGTCCAATTTCCTTCATCGGGAAAAACAACAGTGCTAAAGCGATAACAAATCCCATTACATACACAGGCGGCCACCTCAGCTTTCGCCTGTCTAGATAAATCTGCGTTAACAAAATCGCAGGTATGATTACGCGGAAACGGTGATAACCCTGATAAGCCATGACGAGCAGGAAAAGAGCCATCAGCGTCGAAAGCCACCATCGAAACCCATACCAGTAAATCAGAGCTAAAAGAACAAGCCCTATCCACGCCTGCGTGATAAAGAGCCAGCTTGAAGACTGCCATTCACCTAACTCTATACGCTCGCCTTCAAATCCGGGCAGTATAGAGTAGGCGTAAAAACCGAAGATGCCGAACGGTAAAACGATGGCGCTTATAGTCCAGATGTGGCGCAGTGAAAGATTAGGCGGGCCTTCTTTGGCAAGCTGAGGCGATTTGCGCACATTCCGCTCGTCAACAAAGGACGCTCTTATCCAGGCAATCGTCATACTTAAGAGCGCAATGTCGCCATAAACTGCCGCCCTTATTATTTCCTCTATCCTCACTGGTTCAAAAATCCATGAAAGCGAACTGAATAGCGTAGAGGCTCCAAACAAAATTCCTAACAATGCGGAAAGTGAACGTGTACATATGAAAGAAAATATAGATTGTTCCCGGATGAGAATGCGAAAGGCGTCCGTAACGCAAAAGGAGAATTATGCACGTCACCAGCACCGTGAAATCTATGAATATAGTAATCGGTAAATCTATGTATGAAGCTATGTCG
Organism: Blastocatellia bacterium; assembly: GCA_963726785.1. Lineage (GTDB taxonomy): Bacteria > Acidobacteriota > Blastocatellia > UBA7656 > UBA7656 > DATEKX01. Next base: position 5,578 of record CAVSDJ010000009.1, on the reverse strand, counting down.
CCCAAATCCTATACACCTCGCTTTTTCTATATCTATCTCATCATTGAAATCATTTCTCGCCCGCATCCTTGAGCATTGCTTCGGCCTTCGCCCCATCGCGCAGAAACATCTGCACAGTCTCTTTGCTGTACGGGTGCACGAGCATGCCCTCGATCAGGCTCGGAAGCGCCGTAACGATGTGCGCGCCTGCTTCCAGCCATTCGATTATGTTCAACACTTCGCGCGTAGAGCCGACGATTATCTGCGATTTCAGATTGAATTGATCGAGCAGCTTGCGAAGCCTCGCAATCTCGCCGCAGGCATTGTAGCCCATGTTGTTGACGCGGCCACCGAATATGGAAACATAAGTCGCGCCAGCCATAGCGGCAAGGAAGCATTGCTGCGCGCTCATCATCGCCGTCACATTCACTCGCACGTCATACGTCGTTTCCAGATCGTGGATGATCTCCATGTTTTCAAGCTCGCCTTCAGGCCCGTGAATCGTCACCTTGACTACGATGTTGTCTGCCCAGCTTGCGAATGTTCGAGCCTGATCGAGCACTTGCCCGGGTCGTTTGTGGTGACTTCGACTGAAAGCGGGAGCGGCGCTATCAAACTCGCTATCTCTTTCGAGCGCGATTCCAGCCCGCGCATTCCGCCCGTCACGCCTTGTTTCAGCATTATGGTGGGATTGGTCGTGACTCCGCGAACTATCCCCATGCGATGAAATCGCTTGATCTCGTTTAAGTCGGCTGTGTCGAGAAAGATTGCCATGACGAGTATTCCTTTTTCGCTGTGCCTAGCGCGAAGATTCCCACTTCATCTCGGAAAACTTCAGCTTCGGATGCGACACCATTAAGTGCCAGACCACGGCCTGAAACGCTTCGGTGTGCGGAGTTATCGCGGATGGATTCACTACGGGAATCAACACGCATTCATCCGCCACCTGCGCCGTGTAGCCTCCGTTGCGACCGACGACTCCGCAAATGGTCGCTCCAACTCTTTTCGCTTCTTCCAGCGCCCGCACGAGATTCGCGCTGATGTTACGCTCCAAGTCTCCCCCGCCTACTGAAAACACAAAGACCATATCGCGTTCAGACAGTCGGCTGCCGCGCAGCCAGTTCGCAAACGAAGTGTCCCATCCATCGTCGTTTATTCGCGCAGTCAACTCGCTGACGTTGTCGGTCGGAGCATAGGATTCGATGCCGCATATTTTGCGAAAGTCGTTGACGGCGTGAGAAGCGTGGCCCGCGCCGCCGCCTACTCCGAGAACGAACAGCCGTCCTCCTCTTTCGCGCAACGCGACAAGCAAATCAACCGCGCGTTCAATCGCTTCGGTGTCAATTCGTTTTAGGACTTCTGTGGCCTCTTCGATGTACTGGCGAGCGTAATCCAACGAATTCTCCTTTAACGTTTATGTGTGGCGCACTTCAAAGTAAACTGGCGAGCCGAATCTTTATCACCCGCTTCAAGACTGCGAATGACGACCGCTGCTTCGCTAAGATCGCCCACAATGTAATCCGGCCATGCGTTGTGCTCAATCAGGCTATCACAGTTGTAACATTTGCGACTGCTCGCAAACAGCGTAGTCACCCCCGCCGCGCGGCCAGCGATCATGTCGGTCACGCCGTCGCCTATCATATAAGAACCGGGCAAATCAATATTCCACTCGCGCGCTGCTTTTACAAGCAACCCCGGCTCAGGCTTGCGGCAGTCGCAGCGGACGCGATATTCGGCAAGCCGTGCTTCCGGGTGATGCAAACAATTATAGATAGCATCAAGCCTCCCGCCAGCGGCTTCTATATCAGCGATCATTTTGCTTTCCATCGCGCAAAGCAATGCGGGGGTGAATTTCCCTTTGGCGATCCCTGGCTGATTCGAGACTACGATTACGAGCAAACCCGTGCGATTCAGTTCTGCAATTGCGTCGGCAACGCCGGGCAGCAACTCGAACTGTTCAGGGTTAGCGGGCGAGTCCGTGATGCCGAACTCCGCATGAAAAAACATTCGATTGATCACGCCGTCCCGGTCAACGAAGACTGCGCGGCGAGCATTGCTTCTTCGCTGATTGATGTTGACGAATGCTTATTCATGATACCCAGACGACCTGTTTTGAGAGTCGTATTAACCGCAGAGGACGCAGAGGGCACACAGAGGATTTCTCCGCGTGCCCTCTGCGTCCTCTACAGTTAATTCCCATTTCATAAAAACGTCATTTGGCTTTGCATACGGAGCGGTCGTCATGACGTTTCTCAGAAATTCACCATCACCTTTGCGCCTTCGTAATCGAAATCGTAAGGCATCTCTCGAAGGCCCGCTTCGGCGAGCGCTTTGCGAATCTTTGCTTTGCTCTGGTTCGGGCAAAAGAACATGAAGAAGCCGCCGCCGCCTGCGCCCATAATCTTTCCTCCCAACCCGCCGCAGCTTTTCACCGTTTCGTACCAGTGATCAAGCCTCGCATCGCTGATCTTCGTCGAGCGCCGTTTCTTGTTCTGCCAGTGCTCGTCCAACATCATGCCAAATCGTTCGAGGTCGCCCTGCTCCAGCGCTTCTTTGATTCTATAGCCCAGTTCTTTCGTATGATGAAGACTGTCTACGACCGCCGAATCTTTGCGCTCGGTGTCCTGTTTTTGCGCTTCGAGTATCTCGCTGCTGCTGCGCGTCAGGCCAGTGTAAAACAGCAACACGTTATTGCGAAACTCTTCGACCGTCGTGATCGAGATGTCGAGCGGGGTGACCTTTACGCGCCCGTCCGTGTCTATGTCGAGACAGGTGAACCCGCCGAACGCGGCAAGATAAGGGTCGTGTTTGCCGGAAGGATGTCCTGCAATCTCCATCTCGATGTGGCAGGCTTGCTCGGCCAGAGCTTGAGTCGGAACCTTCTCGCGCTTCAATTCATACAACGCCGTGAGCAATGCTACAAGATAAGTGCCCGACGAGCCGAGTCCTGTGCCTGCTGGCACGTCCGCCATCGAAGCGATTTCGAGAGAGCCACCGAGGTTGAGCAGTTTCAAAGCCGGTCTGACCAGATCGTGTTCGATCTCGTCGGGTGACGTCGCCTGTTCGTAGCGAGAGTATTTCAAGCGAATGAAATCATCAGCCGCAGGGCGATTGACGTAGATGTACAGATATTTATTTATAGCCGCGCTGAGTATGAAGCCGCCGTGCTCACAGTAGTAAGACGGCAAATCCGTACCGCCGCCGCCGAGCGATATTCGATAAGGCGCTCTCGCCAAAATCATTTCTACAATTCTCTTTTGAATGAAGTTGAACTGATGTCCCAATCAGTTTGTTTTTTAGGGCTTAATGCAGACTCCGCTCTTTGATAATCTTCGAGCGTGTCAATCCACCAGAGTCGTTCGTCTTCAGCCATTCGATAACCGTAATCGCTTCGCCCTGTTCGAGGAGCATCGGGAAAACATCGCGCCCGAAATCCACCGCTACATCAGCGGCAACGGCTTCCAGCGCGCGGGGTTCAAGCGCGAGTATGCCTGCGCTGACCCAATGAGAAAAGACCTGCTCGGCGCGCGGCTTTTCCAGAAACCGTGTGACCCGATCCTGTTCATCAAGCCCGACGATGCCGCTTTGAGTCGGGTCTTCACGATAATGCAAAGCAACGCTCGCAATACCGCCTTTCGCTTTGTGAAATTCGCGCAGGCGATCTAAGCGACAAGTGCTGAGATTGTCGCCGTACCAGACGAAGAACGGCGCATCGAAAAACGCCGCGACTTTTTTTACTGCGCCCGCCGTTCCTAATAACTCCGGCTCGTGTGAATAATGAATGTGCACGCCGAAACGACTGCCGTCGCCGAAATGATTCATCACTGCTTCGGGCAGGTAATGCAGGTTGATAACGATGTCTGTGACGCCAAAGCTGCGCAGTCGCTCGATGTTATGCTCAAGAACGGGCTTGCCCGCGATTTCGACCATGCATTTTGAAACGGTTTCGGTCATCGGGCGCAATCGCGTGCCGCGACCGGCGGCAAGCAACATCGCTTTCGTAAAGCTCGCCCCTGACTTGCTCACGCGCGTTGCTCCACGCTTTGCACCACGCCCTGTTCGCGCATAACGCGTTCGGCTTCTTCCAGATATTCGGCAGTTCCCTTCTGCTCTCGCATCCACGCAACGTAGTCCCGGACATTCTGTTCGACTGGCGTAACGGGTTGCCATCCTAAAGCGTTTAACCTTGAGTTATCAGAGACAGTGTGTCGAGTATCGCCCAATCGAAATTCGCCCGGCACAGATGGCTCAAGCTGGCTTCCGAATTCCTGAATCATAATCTTTGCGAATTCAAGCACTGTGACTGCGCGCCCGCCGCCCGCGTTGAAGACCTGAAAGTTTGCTCTTTCATCTTCCATCACAAGCACGTTGGCGCGCGCTATGTCTTTGACGTTCACATAATCGCGCAGTTGTTTGCCGTCTTCGTAACATACCGGCGGCAAACCGTGCAGCAGTCTCAAAGCGAAACGGCGAGCTATCCCGGAATAAGCGTTGTAAAAAGAGTTCCGCGTGCCCTGCACATAAGTGTAGCGCATGCAGGCGGTCGGAATGTCGTATCGCTGGCCGAGATTTTTAGCCAACAACTCGATGGCGTATTTCGAGATGGCGTAGGTTGTATGAGGATGAACCGTGCTTTCATCAATCAATAATGGCTTCATCTCAGCAGCGCACACAGGGCAATTAACCTCCCAGTCTGCTTTGCGCAATTGCTCGATGGTTCGCGATTCAGGATAGATAACTCCATGTTCGGCGCATTCATATCGCCCTTCGCCCGAAACGGACTGCGATGAAGCGAAGACTATCTTTTCAACCGGGAGCTTCCTTTCAACGATCAACTCAAAGATCAAAGCCGTGCTTTCAGTGTTCGTATGAATGAACGTAGAGAAATCGGGCAGGTAGTCTTGATAAGCCGCCAGATGAATGACACGGCTCACGCCTCGCAGAGCTTCATTCAGGCAGTCACGATCTGCAACGTCGCCTTCGAGAAATTCGGCTTCGGCGGGCAGATAATCAGGCTTGCCTCGCGGGTGAACACGCGGCTGAAGATTATCCAGTATGCGAACCTCGTAGCCTTTCTCAAGCAGCAAATCTACCGTGTGCGAGCCGATGAAACCTGCTCCGCCTGTCACAAGAACTTTTTCCACTCTGTCTCCGAGTCTGATTTAACTGTACGCTTGCGCGGCCCTGCCGCTTGATTGCCATACTCCATTGATGCGACCGGCAAAGCGACGACGATAATCTGCTTGAGTAAGACTCGCGACTCGCGCGCGCGCGCGTTCGCCCATCTCAATCGCCTCTTGCGGATGATCGTCAATCCATGCAAGTTTTTCGCAGATCGCGTCAACATCGCGTATGGGAATTATGAATCCTGTCACGCCATCTTCTATCAAATCAGGCCCCGCGCAATTTGGGGTAGTAATAACTGGCAGCCCCGATGCCATCGCTTCGATGATGTTGCGGCCAAAGCCTTCTATGATTGTCGGGAAGACATGCGCGTGGCAGCGGCTCATCACGCGGCCAAGCTCCGGGCGAGCGATGTGGCCCAGTCGTCGCACGCGAACGCGGTCTTCGTACAAAGCCACCGCGTCCGTCCCGTAAG
>CAVSDJ010000008.1:0-2326077 GCA_963726785.1 Blastocatellia bacterium | reverse complement strand
GACGCCCCGTTGCCCTTGCGGTGACGGGGCGTTTCTTGTTCTCGTGCGGGGGTCAGGGGGATCGACCATGATCCGATCGAGCCGCAGATCGGGATCGTCCGCGGTCTCGACGCTCATGTCGTTGGACGTGAACCATGTCGTGTTGAGCACGCCCCCCTCCAGCAACAGCGGCTCACCCTGGTTGAACGACCCCGGTGTGCGGAAGTAGAACGAGCGGACGTCGTTCGGCGCGGCCACGACGTCGTTCCACGACTCGTCGTCTCCGGAGGCGGCCCCGGTGACGTTGAAGAGGCGGCTGTCTAGCGAATCCCTCCGCCCGGCGGTGTCGACGACCCGGAAGCGAACACGTACCACTGGTTGTAGACGACATCGGAGAGGCCCCACTCGTCGTGGACCTCTCCCGAGTCCGTCGACGTGCGGAACCTGAACGTGAGGTAGGCATCGAGCGGGCCCTTCGCGAGCGCTGTGTGCCACGCGTAGAAGCAGGTGTAGTACTCGGCGTCGAGGCGGTCGTCGTTGTCTGCCCCGCCCAGGTGCGTTTGGATGCTCGATCCGATCCGCCCGGTGGATGTCTCGAGATACCGCGCCAGGACCGGGTCGCGGACGTTGCCGCTCCGGTCCCACGCGTAGCTCCAGAACGATCCGGCGTACGGCGCCGCGTAGGTGACCCACGGAGATCGTCCCGGGTCGAGTACGTCGGAGCGCGGCCCGACCGTCCCGTCGTTCAAGAGTGCCCGGACGGATTGGAGGTACTTCTTCTGGATGCGCTGGGCGCGGATGCAATCGAACCCGATCTCGTGGAGGAGCGCCGTCGCGTCCCGAGTCCGCCGCGCCCTGGGCGCCTTCGCGGTCCGCGACTTGAGCGACTTGTAGCGACGCGAGCTTTCGGGCCCCAAGAGCGCGGAGATGCGCTCGCGATCTCGAATCTTCAGCTCCTCGAGCGCGCGTGCGCGTTCCTTCCGCTCGCTCGCGCGTTCCTTCTCAATCGTTCGCAGGGTCCCTTGGATGCGTCGATGCTCGGCGCGGGAGAGCCAGTCGACGGGCTCGATGGCGAGGTCGGAATCGTTTTGGGTCTTGGGGCGTGTGGGCATGCTCGGAGGCTAATCGAAGCCCGTGAATCCGCCACGAGCGGAGCGCAACTGGTTACAGCGGTTTCCGGCGTTGGAGGCCAAATGGGACGTTCGATGTGGTTTGCGCTCGCGTTGTTCTCGACCGTTGGCTGCACCGATGGCGGTGACAACACGGCTTCGGACGAGAGCGACAGCGACACGGATTCCGACACCGACACCGACACCGACACCGATTCGGACACGGACACCGACACGACGACACCGATACAGATACGGCGCCAGCCGTCGCTTGGGAGGGCGAGTACGAGCTACCCGAGGACGGATCGCGATCCTCGGCGACCGCGGCGGCGACGGCGTCGGCGCAGCGTTCTCCGTGGGCGACTTCGACGGAGATGGAGCAGCGGACGTGGCAGCGCCGCCGTGTTCCGCGCCGACGGCGGTGACACCGAGGTCGGGCAGATGGCGGTGGCGCTCGGGCCGTTTCCGGCTGATGTCAATCTCCAGGACGCGTGGCTCACAATCGACGGCGAGGGCGAGCAGTCCCACTTCGGGATCTCTTCGGTCGCGATTCCCGACCTCGATGGCGACGGCGCCGACGAGCTCCTCGTCGCCGCCCCGGGCATCGGTGGACCGAGCTCTCCCACCGACCCTGCGTCCGTGTACCTCTTCGCGGGCCTCGCACCCGGTGCGCTCACGCTCGCCGAGGCCGACGTCACGTACGTCGGCGAAACGGAGCACGACGCGCTCGGTGTCGCCATGGCGGCCGCAGACCTGGACGGAGATGGCACCGCAGATCTCGTCCTCGGCGCACCGTATCGGGAGCTCCACAACTACCCGCGCGGAGCCGTGTACGGAATCGACGGCACGGCATTGGAGACAGAGCCCGAGGACGCGCCGCTGCGAATCTACGGCGAGCATGGATCGGCCGGCGGGTACTTCGGGGTGAGCGTGACGGCGCTCGGCGACGTCGACGGCGACGGGGCGGACGACCTCGCGATCGCTGGCGGGCCCGGCATCTCGATCTTCCACGGTCCGCTGTCGGGCGCGATGCTGGCGTCGGACGGTGACGCGACGATCGACTCTGATGACCTACGAGGTCCCGCAGGGCTCGATCGCGCCCGCGGGCGACGTGACGGCGACGGCGTGACCGATCTGCTTGTCGGCTGGTACTACGAAGCAGCCGGACCGGGAGCCGCGTGGCTGTTCGACGGTACCCGCCTCGACAAGGGCGAAACGGCCCACGTGCTCGCCGATTGGAAGCTCGAAGGCGTGAGCACCCAGATGCTCGGGTACCAGGTCGCGAGCGCGGGCGACGTCGACGGCGACGATCGCGCCGACGTGCTCGTGAGCGCGCCCGGGGATGCCGAGTGGGGCTCGCAAGCGGGTGCGGTCTTCTACTTCCGTGGGCCGCTGAGCGGCGCCGACGAACCTGCCGATCAGGACGCGTCCTTCCACGGCGACACCGCCACCATGGCAGGACGGTCGATGGTGCCCGCGGTCGACGTCACCGGCGACGGGCGGCGTGACCTGCTGTTCGGTGCACCCGGCATCAAGGGATGGAAGGGCGGCAATCCTGATCGTTTCCGGGCTCGGGCCCTGATTCGGCCCACGATCGCGGCCGGAAACGGCCTGGAGCCTTGACGGGTGTGCGCCCGACCCTTAAGCGGGGCCGTTCGCGAGGGTGAGGGATGCCAACCATCAACCAGCTGGTCCGACAGGGCCGACAACTCCTGAGCGCAAGACGGCCTCCCCGGCGCTGAAGAGCTGTCCCCAGAAGCGCGGCGTGTGCATCCGCGTCTACACCACCACGCCGAAGAAGCCGAACTCGGCGCTGCGGAAGGTGGCCCGCGTGCGGCTGACCAACGGCATGGAAGTCACGGCCTACATCCCGGGCGAGGGTCACAACCTCCAGGAGCACTCGTGGTGCTGATTCGCGGAGGCCGCGTCAAGGATCTGCCCGGCGTCCGCTACCACATCATCCGCGGCACCCTCGACACGCAGGGCGTGGCCAACGTCGCAAGGGCCGCTCCAAATACGGCGCCAAGCGACCCAAGTAATCGCCAACAGCTCAGGCCAAATGACCAGGAAAGGATCTCGATGCCTCGTCGTAACGCGAAGTACCCGAAGCGCAAGCTGCCTCCGGATCCGAAGTTACGCCGATCTGACACGGCTCGTCTGACGAAATTCATCAACACGGTGATGGCTCGGGGCAAAAGTCCATTGCCGAGCGCATCGTCTACGGCGCCCTCGACATCGTGGCGAGAGCACGCCAAGACGATCCGCTCAAGGTGTTGGACCGCGCGCTCGAGAACTGCAGCCCCAGCTGAGGTGAAGTCGCCGCCGGGTCGGCGGGGCGACCTATCAGGTGCCCGTCGAAGTGCGCCGGACCGGGCGCTGACCTCGGCATGCGCTGGCTCGATCCATACCGCCCGCGATCGCCGGAGGACGTACCATGCGGGAGAAACTCGCGGCGGAGCTGATGGATGCTTCGCCAACGGCGCGGCAACGCGGTCAAGAAACGCGAAGACACGCACAGCATGGCCGAAGCCAACAAGGCCTTCGCCCACTACCGCTGGTAAGGCGGGAGTCGGCGGTCAACAGCAGTCAGTCGTAGTCCTTTCGTCAACGTCAGATTGGCGGACCTCACAGGGGCGCTCAAGCACGTCCGCGGTGCGCGCCGAGGGAGTCAAAGTGGTCGTGGTTCGGCAAGTCCCAATCGATAAAACCCGAAACATCGGGATCATGGCGCACATCGATGCGGGCAAGACCACGACTCACTGAGCGCGATCCTCTATTACACCGGGCTCTCGCACCGGATGGGCGAGGTAGACGACGGGACCGCGGCCATGGACTGGATGCAGCAGGAGCAGGAGCGCGGGATCACGATCACGTCCGCGTCGACGACGTGCCACTGGAAGGGTCACCGCATCGATCTGATGGACACTGAAAACACAGTGGTCGCGTCATCATGCGTTGTGCCGGTTCGGCCTCAGGAAACGGCAGCGCCACCCATAGGCCGCCCGGTTCATAACACGCAGCTATACCTGCTCGACTCCGATATGCAACTTGTTGCAGATGGAGTGCGAGGTGAATTGTACATAGGGGGATCAAGTTTGGCGCGCGGCTATCTGTTTCAGCCAGACGTGACGGCAGAGAGATTCATCCCCGACCCGTTCAGCGGGAGGCCTGGGGCGCGCCTATACAAGACAGGAGATCTTGTGCGTTATCTGCCCGATGGCAATATAGAATTTCTGGGCCGCGTGGACGATCAGGTGAAGGTTCGCGGGTTCCGCATAGAGCTTGGTGAGATTGAGGCTGCTTTAGCACACCACCCGGCCCTGCAAGACTCACTCGTTATGGCAAGCCAGGACAAGCACGGTTATAACCGCCTCGTCGCCTATCTGGTCTATAAGCCTGATCACTTTTCCGACATTAACGAACTGCGATTATATCTCAAAGAGCGTTTGCCTGAGCATATGATCCCTCAAGCCTTCGTCACGCTCGACAGCCTGCCTTTGACTGAAAACGGGAAAGTAGACCGCAAAGCATTGCCAGCCCCCGATCAATCACGCACTCAAGTAGATAAAGCATTTCAGGCTCCCCGCGATGCGTTGGAGCGCTTCCTTGCAGACAAATGGCGAGAGGTGCTGGAAGTAGCAGAGGTGGGCGTTTACGATAATTTCTTTGAGATTGGCGGCGAATCGCTCAAGGCGGCTGTTCTGGTCAACAAACTCCAACAGGAACTGTCTGAGATGTTGCAGGTCATTTCAATCTTTGATTGTCCCAGCATTGCCACGTTCGCCGACTACCTCAAGCGGGATTGCGCGGCTGCCGTCTCAAGGCTCTTAGGGGATGGGTGGCAACAAGAGGAATCGCCTTCGCTCATCGAAAAGATAGATTCGGATAAGGTGGCAGAACTGCGCCGGTTGATACGGCCATTGCCGCCGCGAGCGCAATCGGGTGCTTCAAAAAATCCGCAGGCGATTTTCGTCCTCTCCTCGCCCCGATCAGGCTCGACTCTGTTCAGAGTCATGCTCGGAGGCCACTCTCGGCTGTTCGCCCCTCCCGAACTGGAATTACTCTCTTTCAACACGTTTGAAGAAAGGCGCGCGGAGTTTTCCGGCAAACATAGCTTCTGGCTGGAAGGAGCCATCCGCGCCGTTATGCAGATAAAGGGCTGCGATGCCGATAAGGCTAAAAGCATTATCGAAGATTGTGAGGCGCAGAATCTGACCACTCAAGAGTTTTATCGCCTGATGCAAGAGTGGCTGGGAGAGAGGCGTTTGGTTGATAAGACGCCAGCCTACGCAATGGATATGGAGGTGTTGAATCGCGCAGAGACCGACTTCAGCGAAGCGCGCTACATACATCTTCTTCGCAGCCCGCAGGGGGTGATCCGATCTTATGAAGAGGCGAAGCTTGCCCAGATATTTCCGAGGTTCAAACACCCGTTTTCAGCCAGAGAGGTGGCGGAGCTGATCTGGGTCATAAGCCACCAGAACATACTGGAGTTTCTGAGCCGCGTGCCGGAGAGCCGTCAGCATAGAGTAAGGTTCGAAGATTTGGTGAAGGAACCGGAAGCAGTAACACGGGAGATATGCGGATTCCTGGGCATCGAGTTCGAGTCGGATATGCTGCGACCCTACATAGGCAAAAAAGAGAAGATGACCGATGGTATTCACGCGGAGTCACGAATGCTGGGGGATATAAAATTTCATCAGCATACGCATATTGACCCGGGCATTGCAGAGAACTGGAAAGAACATTATCCGAATGATTTTCTCGGAGAGGTCACCTCGAAATTGGCAGAGTCGTTAGGCTACAGCAATGAGAAGATGGAAAGCCCGCTCAATGGTTCGAGTCAAAAAACGCTCGCGCCAATTCAGCCGGTCGCCGTCGCTGCTGACATAGAGCAGCCAATATGGGGATTGCCTTTATTGACACAAGCAGAGCGGCAGCAACTGCTGGATGAATGGAATGACGAGGCGGATACGACTCACTGGTCGCCGCTTGTGGCGCTTCAGCCTGGAGGGTCTAATCAACCTTTCTTCTGCGTGCACCCCGGAGGTGGAAATGTGTTGTGCTATATCGAGTTGGCGCGTCACCTGGGACCGGATCAACCGTTCTATGCATTTCAAGCGCGGGGACTGAGTAGCGAACAACCTGTCTGCACGAAAATTGAAGAGATGGCAACGCTCTACATTGAAGCGATGCGAACGGTACAACCCGTCGGCCCTTACTTGCTGGGAGGCTGGTCTATGGGAGGCGTCATTGCTTTCGAGATGGCTCGCCAGCTCGAAGCGCAGGGTGAGATGGTTGCCCTGCTGGTCTTAATAGATGCGCGAGCGCCAGACCATCAAGAAGAACTCATGGAAGAAGATGATGTGGCAGCTATGGTAAGTTTCAGTCAGCATCTAGGTCTTCCGCTTGATCACATCAATATTTCACTTGATCGCTTCTTGAGCCTCGGCCCGGATGAGCGGTTAGCGTATGTTATGGAAGCGGCAAGGGACGCAGGTCTGACTCCTGCGGCCATCACTCTTTCTCAAGTCCGCCGTCTTTTCGAGGTGTTTAAAGCTAACGGGATGGCCATGAACAACTACACGCCGAAAATGGCCCGATGCCGGATCGCCCTGCTGAAGGCAAGCGAGTCGGCCAATGATCTCCTTCAGGGGCCATCAAGTGGGTGGGCGGAGTTGACCGAAAATAGCGTAGAAGTAACAGAGGTCCCCGGCAATCATTTCACAATGATCCGTGAGCCCTACGTCCAGCTCATGGCCGAAAGGCTGAAGTCTTCGATCCATGAGACCCTAGTGAGCAAGCTTAACCATGAATGAAAAACTATACCTCAAGCAGAACGTACTGGCTGAGCCATTAATCAATCGGTGGTATGCATGGTCATACCTCGTATCGCCTGCCACGGCGTCAATGTATATTGCCAACTCACATCTGAAGATCATGCGGTCGTTCGTCTCCAACCCGCAGGTGCATATCTCCGCTCTCAAAAATCCAGCGATGATTGGCGGCCCGTTCATCAATCACCCTGCCGAAAGAGTCGCTGAGATCAAGTCGCTGATGGAAACGACGATCAAAGAGCAGGCAAATATGTTGGAGATGGCCGAAGCTATTAAGACTCTGGACGAAACACTGAAGAAGGAGGCCGATGGCTATTCGCTTGAGCCTCTCTATCAGAAGATTCCTCCGGCTTTGAAAGGTTATGTCGAGCTGGTTTATGACTTGAACAATAACCCCTCCATCCGATTCATAGAAGGGTTACTTTATAACAGCCCTTATTATAACCGGGCGGCGCAAGGCATCTCGTTGTCGTTGGTTGAAAGAGATGACCGAGCTTTTGTCTTCAGCACCCCAAGGCTTGATGACGACCAACACCTGCACTTAAATATCCCTTTTTGCGATGAAAGGCTCGATGAGTTATTCAGAGCGAAAGACGTTGCTCAACCGCTCGGCTATATGAAAGATGTTTTGAATATTCGAGATAAAGATGAAGAGCTGTTTTCATCATTTTTCACAAATGAGACTCCCCCTGCCCGCAGCAATTATACGGGCGACAACGTGAGGGTACGCTATTTTGGGCACGCCTGCGTATTAATCGAGTCGGATTCGACCAGCATACTGTTAGACCCCGTGATAAGCTACAAGATAGGTGGCGGGATTGCTCGCTATACGTTTGCTGACCTTCCGGAAACGATCAACTACATCCTGATAACTCACAATCATCAAGACCACTGTATGTTTGAAACACTGCTACAGTTGCGGCATAAAACCGATAACGTAATTGTGCCGAGGAGTAATAACGGAGTGTTGGCAGACCCATCATTGAAGCGGACTTTGCAACAAATCGGCTTCAAGAATGTGCGAGAAATTGATGAGATGGAAACCATCGGATTTACCGATGGGGCCATAACCAGCCTGCCTTTCTTCGGTGAGCACGCGGATTTAAACATACGAACGAAGACCTCGTATCTGGTAATGCTCAAAGGGGAATCGGCGCTTTTTGTCGCCGATTCCAATAACCTGCTGGCAGGCATCTATGATCATGTTCATGAAGTCACCGGCGATCTTGATATGGTGTTTTTGGGAATGGAGTGCGATGGAGCCCCGATGTCCTGGCTGTTCGGGCCGTTGTTAACTCAGCCATTAGCCAGGAAGATGGATCAATCGAGGAGATTTGATGGCTCAGACTTTGAAAAAGCGGTTGATATTATGAAATCATTCAACCCGAAACAAGTTTATGTATACGCAATGGGCCAGGAGCCTTGGCTGACGTATCTCACGTCAATTCAATACACCGAAGCTTCTCGCCCCATTGTCGAGTCGAACAAGCTGGTCGAGGAGTGCGTGAAGCGCGGGCTAGTGTCAGAACGGCTTTACGGGCGCAAAGAGATTCCCTTATGAGATTCGAGCGCTTAATATAGTGAAGAGGTAACGAAGATTATGAATAATAAATGGCTTGCAACGATCAAGCTGGTTTCTTGCTTTGTTTTGTTCTCGGTTTACGTACTGGCTTCCGCGACCGGCACGCAAGTGCGTCATCCTTATGCTTCCGACAAGGCACTTGTTGAGCCAATAATCTTTAGCGAAGGTATTATCTCGACCGCTGATGATGAATCACATCCGGCCTTCACGCCTGACGGCAAAACGCTATATTTCTTGAAGAACGCACCGTTATTTAATCACTGGACCATTGTGGTTTCGCAATATAGAAACGGCAGATGGGACACGCCCGAAGTCGCATCGTTCTCCGGCCAATACAGCGACGCGGACCCTTTTATTACTGAGGATGGTAACAAGCTCTTTTTCATCTCAACACGCCCGGTTGATGGTAAGCCCAAAGAGGACACTGATATTTGGATGGTCGAAAAAAAGGCGAGCGGTTGGAGCGAGCCAACTCATCTGCCCGCCTTCATCAACAGCAATGGCAGCGAGTGGTTTCCGACCCTTACAAAGGACGGCACTTTATACTTTGGTTCCGAGCGCGCCGGAGGTAAAGGCAGAACAGACATCTGGCGCTGTAAGCTCATAAACGGGAAGTACGGCGAGCCGGAGAACCTGGGCGATGCGATCAACTCCCCGGCCAGCGAGACCGAGCCTTACATTGCGCCGGACGAGAGTTTTATCATTTTTGCCGCTGCCGGGCGACCGGATGGTCAAGGAGCTTTTGACTTATACATCAGCTACAACCAAAACGGCTCGTGGACAAAGGGAGAAAATCTTGGCGACAAGATCAATTCCAAATGGTGGGATTTCTCTCCGAAGGTTTCGCCGGATGGGAAATACTTTTTCTTTACCAGCAATCGAAACTTTGCCGATCAACCGTTGGAAAAGCCTTTGAGTTATAAAGAATTGATGACCAAACTTCACAGCCCTCGCAACGGTCTACGTGACATTTACCAGGTTGATATAAGTGCGCTAAAGCTCAAACACTAGCGTATTTAATTTAGAGGGCGGCACGGAGCGCCGCCCTCTAAATTAAAAAAGAACGGGATGCAGGAAGAAACGACCAGAGTCTCCGTCTTTATAATATATGGGAGGAAAACGAGAATACTTGAGGCAACCATTGAAACTGAAAAGAGACGAACTCGGCGCGAGGCGGAAGCTGTATTAGGAGGAGGAGAATAATGGAGCAATAAAATAACAAAAGGGCGACCCTCGTTAGAAGGTTGCCCCTATGTTGTTTGAAACAAAAATGAAAGCGGAGAAGGAGGGATTCGAACCCTCGATAGGCCTTTACAGCCTATAGCGGTTTAGCAAACCGCCGCCCTCAGCCACTAGGCGACTTCTCCATTAAACAACTCCGAGAGTATACCGGAACAAATCTTTACCTATCAAGCTTGCCGGAAAACATGTGATCGAAGCTTCGCGTCAGCTTACGGCTGTTCGCTGTCACCGGCTTCTTGCTGCTTCGCATCTCCGGGCAAGCGAATGCGCAACACTGTTGTGTACCTGTCTTTGTAGACCGTCTCGAAATCTCCGCTGTCGGCGGCTACATTCAAGAAGTCTGTGTGCCCGTTGTCCGTGAACACATACTCTGCGCCGAACCGCTCGCGTATCAGCGGAGCCGGGTCGTCTTCATCGCCCAGTGTGATGCGCGCGTAGAGATTCCATAACCCCTGGTCGCTGTCATAAAGGTAAGACGGATCAAGCCCGACTATGTAGGTGTTGCCCGGGTTGAAGTAGAACAGCATTGGGAAATCGTCCCAGTCGGTGTTGAAGATAATTGAATCGGGCGGCGTGTTCGCAGCGATCCATTCGGACGCGCCTTCGTAAGCATACGGGTCTTGCTCGCTCTTCACATCCTCGTGCGCTTGCCAGATAGTTGTTGTCATTGCTACAAAAGCGGCGATTGCCACTAAGGCTGCCGCTATGGATGCGATGACACGCTCTCTAGTTCGCTGAAACCAGGAACGATCAATTAGCTCAAGTTTGGGGCTGATGGTGAATGCCGCAAACAGGACTGCGAACGGCGGCCAGTATTCAATGAAGCGACGCGACTTGAAAGCCATCAACAGCAGCATCGCCGAAATGATCAAAAAGAAAAGCGGCTTCAGATCGCGCTCGCGGTTGCGGTAATCAAATGCCGCGAGCCCCGCAAAGTAAATCACGAATGCTACTGCGCTGTAGGTGAGCATCACCCACGTTTCGTATGGATACCACTCGACGCCTACATCAACGGAATAGCCCGACCCCGTGGTGAGCTTCATCAGCATGTGCTCATAAAGCAGGCTTAAGTTTTTCGGGAAATAGGGATTGACCACTAGACCGATTACTATCCCGGAAAATGACGCCAGCACGCCCCACAAATCTATGCGCCGCTCTGCAAGATAGACTGTTACTGAGTATGCAGCCGCGAATATCAATATCAGCGGGAAGAGGCTATAGAACCACACGAATGCGAACGAAAGCAGCGCGAGCAATACGTGTTTGCGCTTCAAGATGAGATACGTGCCCAGCCCTATCAAAGCCAGCGAGAGCGCAGGCGCTCTGGTCATTGACATTCGATAAAGGAAAGGCTCTGAGCTTGCCACCAGCGGCGCAAGCCACAGCCAGCGATACCCGACGTTGTAAGAGACCAACAACGCGAACAGCGAAAGCAGGCCGAGGCTCGAAAAGACTACAGCCGCCGCCTTTGCGCCCAATCGCAAATCTCCAAGCGTGAAAGGAAACAAAAAGACGTGAAACAGATAATGATGGTCTACATATTTCTGCTCGTTGAGCGTAGTGAGCGGCAACGCTTTGAACGGCGGCGGATGCGGAAAAGATTCGCGCAGAATCCGCGCCCATCGAATGTGATAGTAGCCGTCGTTATCGAGAATCGCTGGCCCGGCAAATTCAATCCAACCCATCACTGACATAATCAACACAAGCCCCGCGATGATTTGAACGGGCTTGAGCGAAACAACCCGCCGGATCGTTATACCAAAATTCGAAAGCGCGGGAGGTTGAGATGTGGGGACTGAGGGAGTGAGGGACGCGGAGAACGGTTGAGTCTCAGTAAGCGTGGGCGCAACTACGCGCGGTAGACTTTCAATCTCTTGAATTGCCGTATCAATGTGTCGCTCGGTCTGGGCGTCCGCCTTCTCCTCACGCGTTTGCATATAGCTTGCTCCTACTTGACGCGCGCAGATATTTGCTCGGCGCGGTTGCGTAGTTCTTCAAGCTGGTCGAGTAGTTGCTTTGCCTGATCGCCGTTCAGGTCGCGCAGTTCGTTTGTAAGACCACGGATGCGCTCAAGCAGCGCATCCACGTCGCGGCGGGCTTCGCCTTTATTGAAGAAGCGATAGAAAGATGAATCCACGCGGCGTTCCATCTCGTCCACATTTGCCCGAATCTCTGAGAGTATCGAAGCGAAAGCGACGCGCTGCAAGCGATCAAGACGAGCGAGCTGCTCTTCGTTCTCTTTAGACGAGTTGTTCTTGAGTTCCGCCGTGCGCTCCTCAAGCTGTTTGGTCAGGTTGAGAACCTCGGTTTCGAGTTTTTCGGTTCGGGTGCGGATTCCCGAAGCTTGAGCTTCGGCATTGCTCGCGTCCTGAGCTGCGCCCACGGCGCGGTTCTCCAAATCTTTCAGCTTTGTGTTGATCTGCTGCTCGACGCCTTGCGCCATCTGTTTTGCAGCCGCAGCGTCGCCAATCGCCTGACCGGCTCTCGCGTCAGCCTGCGACCCTGCCTGCGAGATTTGCTCAGGCAAACCTGTAGTCGTTTGCTGGAGTTGAGCCGTCAGATTCTTCATCGAATCCAGATCGTTGCTCTGGCTTGCAAGGACTCTGTATTGCTCTTTGAATCTTTTGCTGTCCTGATAATCGTCTTCATCAATTTGCTGCTCAAGCCCGCTGACGCGCGATGCGAGTTGCTTCTCTGACCCGCGCGAATCGGGTGCAACCTCAGCGGAAGACCGGCCCACTGTCGTGTAAGTAGCACTCGCCGCACAGCGCCTTGAGAATCGCTTGCATCGCTTTCGCTTGAGCCGCCCAATAACAGGTGTGACCGCATGAGCGCAATCTGCGAAGGGACATTCTCATGCCCAGCCGATAGATCGAGCGCGTAGACGAAACCCCAGAAACAGAATACGAACAACGCTGTGAAGACTGCCATCCGCAAGAACGAACGATGCACGCGCGAGAGCAATTTGAACGGCGTATCAAAGAACGGCGGCGTCGTTATCTCGCTTCGCTCAGGAAACGAGTAATAGCGTTCGCGCAAACGCGTGATGCGGCTCGGGTCGCGCGCTGACTCGACTGAATCGAATGAAGATTGTTGTTTCCCTCTGCCGCGCGCGCTGCCGGCCACACGCTCCCAGAACGAGAGGGCAGGGCCTGTCAGATAAATTACCAAAAAGATCAGCGCGAACAGCGCAAGGCACGCCAGCCCGTACCATTTCATACTGCTGTTAATCGAGCCGAGATAAGAGCGGTACAATCGCTCGTCGCGCTCTTTCAAAAAAGGCTCGACCTGCCAGATGCTGAGGAATCGCTGGTTAGCAGGGCCGGTCATCGCTGCGACTTCCTGATCTATGCGGTCTTCGGAATAGATGCGATTTCGATCAAGATAATAATGTAGCCATTCGCGGAACCCATCGGGGTCTTGCCCTCCGTCTACGTACTCTCCCATCACTTGCAGGGCGTCATTATCGCCTCTCGGTTTCCATGCAGCGTCCGGGTTATTCGGATCGCTCGCGGCATAGATGCGCGAAGTTATCCAACGGCCCGGCCCGTTACGCAGGTAGCTTTCATAATCGCGCTGAAACTTTGCGTCGTTCATCAACCAGTTCGCCTCGACCCACGCGCGATAATTCGTAACATTGACATCTCGATTAGGATCTTTGGCGAACTGTTCGAGCGATGTGAGATGACGCACAGGGTTGGTCTTTTCGTTGTTGCGCAGAACCAGATAAGTGCCCAGGATGGACAAAGCAAAAATAACGACTGTTGCAGGAACGGTCTTGCGCCAGGAGTGAAAGTACCTGCCGCCGAACAGCACCAGCAGCGCAAGCATCGGCGTGGTAAAGAAGAAGAAAAAGATGAACACGAGCAGGTAGCCCGGGTCTTCGTGCGGCAAGACGGGATTCCATCTCTTCGGAACCGGAGAGAGGCGCACGAACAGCATTGCGGCTACCATAATCAGTGCGAGCACGAGTTGCTGGCCGAACACGAGCATAAGGAAGATGGAAAGCCGCGCGCCCCATGACTTCGATTCAAATCGGCGTGCAGCAGTGCGGCCCAGCCGTTCATCAATTTCTCGTCGCAGCGAGGCAATGTCTTCGTCCGTAGTCTCAAGCTGCGCAGGGTCAAGCTCGCGGCGCAACCGCGCAAGCTTGACCGTAGCGGCGAGCCGCGCAAAAGGAGAAAGGCCGCGCTCGCGCGCATCGAGGGCTGCGAGATATTCCCGCAAAATGTCTGTGTCTCGCGTTATAACAGTTTCCATATTCTTAATCAGGGGCCAGGGGTCAGGGGCCGGAGACCGGTAATCGGGCTGTCTGGTATTTAAGATTTCAAATGCGAAATTTAAAATCGCAAATAGACTGGCCCCCGGCCCCTGACCTCTGACCCCTGTTCACGTTTGGAAGTTTTGAATTACCTTCAACTCCTCGCCGTTTATTGCATCAATATAAACAATCCACGAGAGCGATGTGCCTGCGACTATTTCCCACGCCAGGTGGATTTCGATCATATCGCTTTTTTCGATGGGGAGAATGACGGCTCGTTTGACGCTCACTTCGTCAATGCCGCCGATCTGCGTTCGCTGTTCGCGTCCCGCAATGTCTGAATAAGTAAATGTGCGTCCGGCCACTTTTTTCTGAGCAGCTTCTCTTTCAATCTGCGGGCGAAGCGGCAACTCGACTACAGGAATGAATCGGTCGTCGAGCTGCATCAATCGTCCGTCTGCGGTGACGACTGCGACCATCTCTCCGAAATTGCCCGCGACGGGGAAAGCATAATTGACCTGGCGATATATCAATCTCTGCACGGTGTCGGAATTGTCCCCGCCGGTCAGGCTGACTGACGAAGTGTCTGCGCCGAGCAGTTCTCGCCATCGATCTATGAACCCCTTCATCGCTTCGCGCAGCGCGATGGTTTCAGAGCCGGGTTCAGGCTTGACGGTCAACATCTGTATGCCGCCCGTTACGCCTAACAGCGAGCGCGGCGTGTAAGAGATTGGATTGAGGTCGGGCGGCGTCTGCTGAACGTTGTAAGCGTCGAGCATCCGCCTCCATTCGCGCTCGGCTTTTTCGCGCCGTTCGGTTGAGTCTTTGATTACCGCAGGGTAGTTCTTCTGCGTCGTGTTCGGGACTTGAGGCGAAGCGTCGCACCCGACCAGGATTATGGCTACCGCTATGATGAAGGTCAGACGAAATAAGATCATACCCGCACAGAAGCAAGACCGCGCGCCTCTGTGCTCAATTGTCCGGCGCGCGAAGTAAAGTCTAAAATTCAATTATTCACCATTTCAAACGCACAGGCAAGCTAACGTCAGACAGAGAGTTCACCGCAGAGACGCAGAGGACAGAAGAAAAGATGAAGTATGAACAATGAATGATGAATTAAGAGTCTCTATCCAGTTCATCATTCATCATTCCGCATTCATCTTTTCTTCTGCCCCTCTGCGTCTCTGCGGTGAGTTGAATTCTTTACACGCTTACTTGCCAGTGTCGAGATGCCAGCCTGTATTAACTAGCTCTCCATCGCGGATCACGAAGATTTCAGTCCCGCGCCCGCTATGCGTAGACTTCTGTCCGTTTCTCTCCAGTTCGTACAGGTATGTTGTATAGAGAATGATCGTTCTGCCGTACACCTGGAAATCCGTGCGCGGAAATTCCAGACGCACCAGCTTTGCGCCGCCTTCGGCGAATTTCTTTGCGCCATCAAGTATCGTGGCGCGAGTGCCCCAGACTTCTGAGCCGCTATCTATGGCGATGGCGTCTTCGGGAATCATCTTTTCGAGCTTTGCCCGGTCGTTCGTAAACCACGCGCGCCATACCGCTTCGCGCGCGCTGAGTATTTGCTGACGCGTTTGTGCGGGCAAATCTACCGGCGTTGCCATTTGCTTCGCCATTGCTTGAGGATGCACAACCGTATGCGAGCCAGCTTGAATCCAATGGCCGTTTCGTCTGGCATATACATCGAGTATACGCAGTTTGGAATTGCCGCCGCCTCTGAATTCGATATCCGAGACAAAGCAAACCACCGCTAAATCGGCTCCGTGAAAGAGCACATCAAAATCGGTTATCTTATAACCGCTCATGCCGCTGTTTGGATTCTTCAGACCATCGCTGACCGCCCTCATATATTCCTCAATGCCGCGAATCGCGACAGGAGAACCTTCCAGAAACCCTCGCCAATCCTCTGAATGAGTGGCGCGCAATTTATCGCCGTCTTTGTTTATGAAAGCCTGAAATATGCTTTCAATGTGCGCGCGTATTGCGGCGCGATCAGCCGCTCGGCCATCGTCGGTCTGCGCGTTGGCAAGAGGCGTGAAGGTCGCAAGAAATAACAATGAAAGCAAAGTCAATTTTTTGAACATGGCGTTTTACTCTCCGCAGTCATAAGTATTAAATCGGGCACGTCGCTGAGGTCAGCTTAGGCTTGCCATGGTGAAGAATCCAACTGGCAGCGCATTAGATTTTTGTTAGTATTGTATTAGCGGGCAATCAGGCGCAGTCTTTAACCGCTTTTAACAAGTGCCCTATAAATTCCAGGTTTGAACGCAGCAGGTGGATTGGTGCGGCGGTTATGCAATCGAATGGTCACAAAGACCGATCAATCCGTTTTGGCCCTTTCGAGTTGAAACTCAAAAGCGGAGAATTGTGTCGGGATGGGGCGACGGTCAAACTGCCGCCTCAGCCCTTCAAGGTTCTTTCGCTGCTCGCCGAAAATGCCGGACAACTGGTCACCCGCGAAGAGATTCAACAGCAAGTATGGGGCAGTGACACCTTCGTAGATTTTGATAAGGGATTGAACTTCTGCATCAAGCAGATACGCGAAGCGCTCGGCGACAATGCTCAGTCGCCTCTCTACATTGAAACTCTGCCGCGTAGAGGCTACCGCTTCATCGCGCCCGTCGAGAATTTCGCTACAACTGCTTCAACAATCAATCCCGCTTCACACGAACTTGAAACAATCTTCCGCGCCGTCAAAGGCAGCGACCGGCAAGCCGCTCCGCATATTTCAACGCCGCGCGGTAGGCATTGCTTTTCTGCTGTTACTGCCCCTGGCGATTTATCTCTTGTGGCAACGCTTTGCCCCTCAAACAAGTCCGCCTGCCGGAAAGATCATGCTGGCTGTTTTGCCTTTTGAAAACCTGAACGCGGACGCGGCTGAGGATTATTTCAGTGACGGTTTGACCGAAGAGATGATAACTCAAATCGGCGGCTTGCGGCCCGAGCGACTGGGCGTCATTGCCCGCACTACTGCGTTGACTTACAAGAACGCTAAAAAAGACATCCGCCAGATCGGGCGCGAGCTTGGAGTGAGCTATGTGCTTGAAGGCAGCGTGCGCCGCGAAGCCGACCGCGTGCGTATAACGGCTCAACTCATACAGGTGAGCGATCAGACGCACCTCTGGGCTGAAACTTACGAACGCAACGAGCGCGATATGCTGCAACTCCAAAGCGATGTCGCCAACCGCGTTGCGCGTTCTCTGGCGTTAGAGTTATTGCCCGCGTCCTCTTCGGATTCGATAGAAGCCAGGTCAAACAACCCCGATGCATACGAGGCTTATCTCAAAGGCCGTTATCTTGTGACTAAAGATACTCTGCCGGATTTGGAGAGAAGCATTCCTTACTTTGACGAGGCCATCTGAAAAAGACTCGAACTTCGCCCCTGCGTATGCAGCCGCAACGGATGCGCGTGTGCTACTTACGACCTGGAATAACACCTCGGCTCTTGAAGTTTTATCTAAGGCGAAAGCCGACGCATTAAAAGCCGTTGAACTCGATCCTGCATTCGCCGAAGCTCACGCGGCGCTGGGTTCCGTCAATTTTTATTTTGAATGGAACTGGCCCGAAGCAGAGAGCGAACATAAAGCGAGCCATTGAATTGAATCCCAGCAATCCTAATATTCATATCCTTTATGCGGATTATCTAATATCGCAAGGGCAGAGACGGGCGGCCCGGAGCCATATCGAACAAGCCATACAGCTTGATCCCGTATCGCTTTTAACAAATGGTCTTTCAGCTTATGCGTATTTGCGCGCGCGTCAATACGATGAAGCAATCGCGCAGGCTAAAAGGATGATTGAATTGGAACCGAAATCGCCCGCCGCGCATTATTGCCTGATCAGCGCCTACAGTTTCAAAGGGATGTACGAGGAAGCGCGCGACCTATATTGAAACGGATGGTCGAAGAGACGACAGAGAAGAAATACTATTGACGCGCTCAAACAGGGCGATGCAAAGGAGGCCATTGATCGAATTGGAGCGCCGAGAGTTTGAAGGCATTGAAAGAGGCGCTCTCAAAAGGCGAAAAGGCTAATGCCACGTGGGTCGCGCAGGTTTCGGCAAAGATGGGCGACAAAGACATGGCTTTCAAGTGGTTGGAGAAAGCATATGCCGAACGCCTTCCTTCACTTGTTTATCTTAATACTCATCCGGTTTGGGATCCGCTGCGTCAAGACCAGCGATTTACTGATCTGGTGCGACGGGTTGGATCCGCTGACCGCGCGATTGAGTCCTATCTACCTGACTTCTGACTTTTCGTTCCTGTATCGAATGTTTCAGTAGCCCGACCGTGAGGGAGGGCGAATACTTACGCCCTTGCTTACGCGCGGGCTACCGATTTAATTTGCGACATGATCTTCGATTTCCTGCTGAAGGCGATTCGCCGCGCCGGGCGTGACATAAAAACAGAAGAACCGGAAATGGATGAATCGCTCGATTCGATGAACCCATTTCCTGAACCTGTAGTCATAGAGTTTCGCGATGTGATTGATCTGCACTCGATTCCACCGAAACACGTGCGCGCAGTTGTTGAAGATTATCTCGAACAGGCTCGCGAGCGCGGCGTCCGTTACGTTCGTATCATTCACGGCAAAGGCATTGGCGTGCAGCGAGAGATAGTGCGCTCGATACTTGCGCGCACCCTTACGTAATTGATTACAAAGACGCGCCGATGGAAGCGGGAGGATGGGGCGCTACGATTGTTACGCTTGAGGCGGAGAAGCGATGATTGCGGAAACAGATCGCCGTCATTGCATAAAGATTACCGTTTTGTGCTAAATTATTTTTGTATGAATAACAGTCGCAGAAAACTTTGGGTTCTACCCATTCTGGTAATGATGTTGATGACGGCGTGTTCCTCGCCCGAAGACACATCTTCGTCTAACAACAACGCCGCGCAACCGTCGAACAGCAACACAGCGCCGCCGGTCGCGACGCGCGACAGCCCGGTAATACCTAATAACTCTAATGTCTCGCCTCCACCGGTAAAGGGCAAATCGCCTGCGATTCAGCCCAGTACTCAACCAGTGGCCGGTGCGCCCCCAGGCAAAGCGCCCAAGCTGGTTGCGCCTACCAAGACCATAGAGTTCGGCAAACAGCCGCAAGACAAAACGCTCGTTCGGACTTTTCAGATTCGCAACGCAGGCAATGCCGACTTGCAGATCGAAAACGTCCAGCCTGGCTGAGGATGCACAACAGTGGACTTTCCAAAAGTCCTCCAGCCTGGTAAGGCTGGCACGATCAAAGTAAAAGTTGCTACCGGGAAATCGCCGGGCCCGCATGTGAAGTCAGTTACTATAAAATCGAATGACCCTAATACGCCTTCTATCGTGGTGCAGTTCACGTTCGACGTAAAAGGCTGATCGGTATTTCTTCCCATGTTGAAAACAGAAACCTCATACGAAGAGATGCTCTCGGCGATGGGTCGCACGCTGCAACCCAACGCTATTCGCAAGCTCACACAGTTGCTCGGTCGCAAAGACGTTATCTCGCTGGCGGCGGGTGCGCCGAGCACTGAAACATTTCCTCTCGAAGAGTTGGCAGAGATTGCCGCGCGCGTCATTCGCACTCGCGGCCAGTTCGCGCTCCAGTACGGGCCGTCGCGCGGGCAGAACACTCTGGTTGAAGCGGTCGCCGCCATGCTCCAATCGAGAGGCATCAAAAACGCTAAAGCTTCGGAAGTTGTCATAACCTCCGGCTCGCAGCAGGGGCTTGACCTGATCTCGCGCGTGATGATTGATCCGGGCGATGTGGCGATGGTCGAGCTTCCGAGCTACATCGGCGGAATCATTGCGCTTCACAACTCGCAGGCTGAAATGATAGGAGTCCGTCAGGATGAAGGCGGCATCGTCACAAGCGACCTCAGAGAGAAGATTGATCGCGCGCGTCGCGCAGGTCGCCGCGTGAAATGCATCTACACGATTCCGAACTTTCAGAACCCTTCGGGTGTGACGCTGGCGGCTGAACGGCGCAGCTGAGTTGGTCGAAATTGCCGACGAGTATGATTTGCTCATCGTGGAAGACGACGCCTACTTCGACCTTTATTTCACAACTGATGCGCGACTCACACCGCTTGCGGCGCTGCGGCCTGAGCGCGTCGTATATCTCGGCACTTTCTCGAAAGTGCTTGCGCCCGGACTTCGCTCAGCATACCTGTACGCGCCCGAAGAGATTTCTGCAAAGATAGAATTAGCGAAAGAAGGCTCTGATCTCTCATCAAGTGTGCTCGATCAAGCCATAGTTCATGGAAGCTATTCGATCAGGGCTGATAGAGAATCGCTTGCCCGAATTGCGAAAGTTTTACGAAGTGCGTTGTCGCGCCATGATTGATGCGCTTCGGAAGCACGCGCCAAAAGGAGCGCGCTGGAACGAGCCTATCGGAGGCTTCTTCGTGCTTATGGAACTCGCGGGCGAAATTGATACGAGAAGCTTCTACCCGAAGCCATAGAAAACGGCGTTGCTTACGTGCCCGGTCAACCTTTCTTCGTTGATGAAAGCGGGGCGAATACTTTGCGGCTCGCTTTCTCGAAAGAAACGCCTGAAAAGATTACCGAAGGCATAGAGCGAATGTGCCGCGTTTTTCAATCGTATTGATGTGTGACGCGCATTGTTAAAAGTGACAGACATTACGCGTCACGCTCTTTAGTCACTCGGTCACGTTAAAGCAATCTGCCTGCTCTGATTCCTTCATTATGGCTCGAATGAGTTTTTGTAGTAAAAATAACGTTGACTAAATCGGGCTCGATTTTTTTTGTTTCTCATAATCTGCCTAACCCGAATTAATACTTGTGTTGGCTTTGGAACAGGACTTGATATAGCTAAAGTCGCCTCCAAGATGTTCCGAGTCGCTCCCGTTAAATATTCAGTCGCCCCCTTCGCCCCTTCATTGCCCCGCCCCCAATCGGACTAGGCTCTCCCCCCAATGTGCTAGTTCCGATGCTTGCGCCGCAGCGCTGTTGAGCTTTGCTCCAGCGCTGCGGCGACTTCATTTGAAAGGCGAGGTTTTATTTCTTGATCGCGTTTGTGCGGTTGTCTGTGTGGCGTATAGCGGTAGCGACGACCAGTCCTTTGTCAGTCGCCAGCACCAGAGTATCGCCGGAAAAGATCGGCTCGGCCACGATCTCGAATTCGCGGTCGAGTTGATAAAGATTCACGCGTCGCCCGTCTATATTCAAAAAGACTGCTACGTAATTGCCTCTGAGAGGCGCAACCATCGTCGCATCGCCCTCAACTATCGGAG
The DNA here is from genome assembly GCA_963726785.1 of Blastocatellia bacterium. Lineage (GTDB taxonomy): Bacteria > Acidobacteriota > Blastocatellia > UBA7656 > UBA7656 > DATEKX01. Next base: position 2,304,817 of record CAVSDJ010000008.1, on the reverse strand, counting down.
CCGCAGTGATGCGGTTTTCGAGCCGCCGTTTCCAGATTCGATCACCTCGCGCGCGTGACAGCGCGTAGATGAAATTATCGAACGACGCGACAAGCACGCGGTCGCCTACGATCACGGGCGATGCTTCGACCGCCGCGCCCGTGCGCGAACGCCATCGCTGTTTTCCCGTTGCCAGATCAAGCGAATAAACGTAGCCGTCGCCTGAACCGAAATACAGAGCGTGTTCATCCGGGGCGGGCTGACCAGTGACCTTGCCGCCTGTTTGAAACTTCCACAGCAATTGCCCTCGCTCTGGCTCAACTGCCCGCAGCGCTCCGTCATCGCTGCCGAAATAGATCGCTCGCTCGGCTACAAGAGTTCGCCCGCGAACAACGTCCTGAGTCTCTACTTTCCAGATCACTTCGCCGTTCTTTGAATCAAGCGCGTAGAACGACCCATCTGCGCTGCCTGAATAGATTCGCCCCGCTGAAAGCGCGAGTGGCGATGTGAAAGGGCGCTCGTAATCGTGCGCCCATGACCGTAAGCCCCGTCGCCTTGTCTACGGCGCGCAGCGAGCCGCCCGCCTCTGTGCCGTCTTCGGCAATCCTGCGTGTGACGATATAGACGACGTTTTCGCTTGAAGCAACAGGCGCGCTGATGATTCCACCCGGCTCGCTCGTCCAGAGAAGGGAACCCGTTTCGCGGTCGAGGCAATAGATGCGCCCGCCTGTAAGCGGCAGGTAAATGTGCGCGCTGTCGAGCGTAGGCGCAAGCGTCACTGCGTCATCAGTCAAATGCTGCCACGCGCGTTTGAACGGAAGCGCCAGCTTTGATGTAGAAGTCGCCCCCGGCTCTGCCACAGAGGTTGTCTGTTTCGGTTGATTTGCATCAGCAGGCGGTTTGCTCGTGGTTTGGGCGCGCGCAATAGGCATTGCGCTTGAGCAGGCGAACAGAGCAGCGAGAAAGAAGAACGATGGAATCTTCATAGTTGAATCAACGGCCAATATCTATTTCACTATAGATTCCATCTGCGCGCAACTTCATACGCCCCATCGAATGTGCACCATCAGCAGCGTCACGATCATTACTATGATTGTTAACAGCCCGCCCACCTTCACATAATCTGAAAATCTGTACTTGCCGGGACCGTAAACAATCGCAGTCACGGGTTCGAGCGGAGTCGGAAAAGTACACGACGCGGCGATGGCTATTGTGATTGCAAAAGAGCGCGGGTTCGATCCAATCTGGTTGGCTACGTTGATGGCAATTGGAGCGAGGATCAGAGCGCATGCGGCGTTGGCCATCGGCTGCGTCAGAAAAATCGTGAACAAAAAAAATCCCGCCAGCACAACCATCGGCCCACCGAATCCTAGATATTGGGTTACATAGTTTGCCAGCATGTTTGCCGCGCCCGTCTTTTCCATAGCGATTCCGAGCGGGATAGTCGCCGCGATCAACACGATGGCAGTCCACTCGATTTTGTTGTAGGCCTCCTTTACCGTGATACAGCGCGTCAACACCATCAAGGCTGCAGCCGCGATTGCCACGAGCACAATCGGCACAATACCAGAGCCTGCGGCTATGGCCGACGCGAGAAATATGACGACTGCCCAGATCGCCTTTTTTCTTTTGAGAGGCGTATGTTCGACATCTTCGAGCGTCAGGAAATTCGGGTCTGCTTCTTAATTGGTCAATGTTTTCAGAACTCCCCTGAATTACCAGCACGTCACCGAACTTAAGACGGATGTCGCTTAACTTTTCGTGAAGCGCATGATGATGGCGATAGATAGCCAATACGTCGGCCCTGTAGCGCGAGCCGAATCTGATCTCCTTCAACGTGCGCCCGGCGAATGTGGAATTCGGAGAGAGTATCGCTTCGACTATAACCGCGTCGGCTTGCCCTGCAGGGTTATAAGGCGTACGGTCGCTTTTGATGTCTAACCCCTGCTCGTCTTTGATTTTGAGTATCTGATCGAGCTTGCCTTTGACCAGCAAAATATCGTTCGGTTCAAGTTTCGAGTCGCGGTGCGGCAACATACGCTCTTCGCCGCGCACTATGCCGAGGATTTGCAAATCATAAGTCCCGCGAAAATCAACTTCAGCGAGCGTCTTGTTGCTCAGAGGCGAATTGGGAAGGATAACTACTTCGGTGACGAACTCTTTGCTGCCATAGTCGTGATCGAATTCGTCCGTGTCGTGCTTAGGCAACAGCCGCTTGCCCAGTACAAGCATGTAGATTATGCCTGCGATCACGAGCGGGATGCCTATGGGCGTGAAATCGAAAAGCGTAAAAGGCTCGATATGATACTTGTCATAGTTTGAGGTCAGCAGCCCGTTGATGGCGAGGTTCGTCGGAGACCCGACGAGCGTGCATTTGCCGCCCAAAACAGCCGCGAATGAAAGCGGCATGAGAAACTTGGAAACCGGTTCTTTCAAACGGCGCGAGATAGCAAAGACTGCGGGCATAAGCACAGCGGTCGTGACTACGTTGCTCAGAAATGAAGCGAGCGCCGCCGCCGTCAACATTAGAACAATCAAAAAAGTTGTGCTGTTCGAGCCTGAAACGCGATGTATGCGGCGACCGATGGCTTCGACTACTCCCGTATTGAAAAGCGCGGATGATATTACAAAGAAACCTGCAATCGTAATCACAGCCGGGTCGCTGAAGCCGGAAAGCCCTTCCTTGACGCTCAACACGCCTGTGAGCGTCAGGCCGAGCAGCATCAGGATTGCGATGAGATCAATGGCGAGAACTTCGGTAGCAAACAACACGACTGCGAGAAACAAAATCACAAGGACGATTGTTATCTCCACGCGCGCCTCATTCGGAAATCCTCAACCGCAGTTTTAACGGCCACCCACCGGGCTGGTTTGAATATTGGTGATTGCGCTAATCAGCGTATCGAACTCTAAAGGCTTGGTCAAATATCCATCTGCTCCGATGTCAACAGCGGCCTGCGCCGCTTTGTCATCGTCGCCAGTGACCACAAGAATCGGGATAGAAGCAATTGATTCGTCGCCTCGAATCATTTTAATGACCTGCTTGCCATCTATGCCGGGCAAGTTGAGGTCGAGAATGATCACATCAGGATTAGCCGCTCTTGCTATGTCCAGGCCCGCTTCGCCGTCGTGAGCCGATTGCGCATCATATCCTTCCGCGGTCAAAAGATGAGCAAGAGCATCGCGCGAGTATTCATCATCTTCGATTACTAAAACCTTAACCGGACGTTCTGTCATAATTGTTCCCACTAAAAATTGGCCGCGTAGCGGCTCAGTGAATTTAGCCCGGTCTTTCAAGGCCGGGAGCATCATCAGACGAGATTCATTTGCGTCGCGTCAGCGACGGTTGGATTGAACCGCCTGATTTAACCGTCGCTGACGCGACGCAAATCGCGTAGCTGTCTGCTTACCGTGCCTTAAAAGACACGGCTAAAATCATAAGCCGCTACGCGGCATCAGAGCCAGCGAGACTCACGCGCTTCGTTTAATTCCCCTCAGTTGAAAGAACTCTGCGACTATACTCGCTCTAAGGGCGATTTACATTTTCAAATTTTTCTCGCAAGCCGTTATGATAAGCTTGGCCGCGCTCGTAACCTTTGCGAAAAGGCTGCGCATCGCAAAGCTCTCCATAACACTGGCTCAAATACTTTGACGCTTCGTCGTAAGACTTGCCGCGCGTCTCTGTATGCAGCGCGGACTCGAAACCTTTGCGATAATGCGCCTCGTCGATTTTGAAGTCTCCCGCGTATTCCTCTTCTTCAACATCGCGCAATCCGAGCCACCAATCCTCGCGCGCCGCATCTATGCTCTCCGCGCCTGTTTCTGTCATGATTGTGCGCGCAACGCTGTCCTGCTCATCGTCTTCCGTGAAGGCGACAACGACTGAGCGGCCTTGCCTGAGCGCATCTTCGTAGAAGAATAACTCGTCTTTCGGCAAACCATCAGCCATGCCCTGTTCCAACTCTCCACCCAGCGCCGCGCCGCCAATCGCGCCGCCTGCGCCTAAGAGCGCCGCGCCGATAATTCCTGAAGCGATGATCGGGCCTACGCCCGGCAAGAACAGACTAGCCGCTGCCGCGCCCAGACTCATTCCGCTTGCTGTTCCAAGAGCGCCGCCGACTACGCCGCCCAACGCCTTGCCCATGCCCGGCTGCTCCGTATCAGTAGTTGCGACTGCTTCAAGTTTTTTTTCCATATCGCCGGGCGTCAGAAAGCTTATGCGATTATCTGGGATGCCGATTGACCGGAGGCGTTCGACCGCGCGCTCCGCATCCGCCCGCGAACTAAAAATTCCAACAGTAGTTTTCATATGTCGTCTCCTTTTGTCGTCGTCGTAGATTACCGAAAATCGCGATGTCGTAAAATTCCCGTACAAATAATGCGCAGGATGTTGCTTGAAGTGCTCGCTTTCGGTTCACTCGCAGACATAATCACCACGCTCGCAAATTAAAGGGCAATGAGAGTGCCACACTGTTGATTGAGCCGGACATAAGAAGTAGAATGCTGACACTTCAGTATTATGAACCACAGCTTGCGGTTGAGGTGCGCGAGCGACTATGCGTGCAGAGGTCAAGCGTTATGTTGCGCCAGTGGATTCTGCTATTGCTGATCTTGTTTTTCGCGTATGTGGGAGAGCGGCGAAGTGCGGCATCCAATTGGAGGCCCATCACGGCGCAAGAACTGAAGATGACCGCTGTTGCCATCGGCGATCCAGAAGCCGATGCCGCGATGCTGTTTCGCGAGGGCGATCTTAACGACAACTACCCCGACTGCACAAGCCTCAGAGTCTACATCCGAATCAAAATCTTTAACGACCGGGGACGCCGTTACGGCGACGTGCAACTTCCTTATCGTGTAGAGCTTGGCCGCATCACAGATGTGAGCGCGCGAACCGTTCGGCCCGACGGGTCAGTCGTCGAAGTCGCGGGCCGCGATATTTTCGACCGGATAATCCTCAGGACGAATCAAGGCGTATGGCGCGCGAAAGTTTTTTCAATGCCCGCAGTCGAAGCCGGTTCAATCATCGAATATCGCTATCGTCAAACTTACCCGGACGGCTTCCGCTATTTTCAACTCGATTTGCAATCGGAACTCTTCACCAAAGAGCTTCGCTACAGCATCAAACCGCAGGCCGAGTCGAAACTCGATGTGCGATGGGTGACGTTCAACGCGCAAGACCCAAAACGATTTGCGCCGACCTGGGACGGCACGTTTGACATCCGCGCTGAAAATATCGCCCCGTTTCGCCGCGAGCCGCTGATGCCTCCCGATCTGGGCGTGAAGATGTGGGGCTGGCTTTACTACTCGAACGAACTGGAGACGAAGCCCGACAAATACTGGCGAGATTATGCGCGGCGAATGTTTGACCGAACGAGCTACGAGACAAAGCCCACCCGCACCATTCGCGGCGTTGTTGATTCGATCACGCTTTCGACCGACGGCGCGGCAGAGAAGACCGCGCGAATTTATAACTATGTTCAGAGAGAGATTCAAAGCATAAGGGTCAAAGAAGAACGCGGGGCGGAAGACGATGACGACCCGGAACTGAAAAAGAACGAGACCGTAGATGATACGATTCGGCGACGCTACGGCACGCCGCGCGACATCAATCGGCTCTTTATTGCGATGCTGCGCGCAGCAGGGCTTGACGCTCGCGTCGCTGAGTTGACCACGCGCGATGAGAATTTCTTTCATCGCACTTTTCCTGATTCGTTTCAATTCAGCAGCGAAGTAACCGCTGTGGTTGCGCGCGACGGCTCGATTCAGTTTTACGATCCGGGCACTGAGCATTGCCCGCTCGGTCTGCTCTCATGGGAAAAAGAAGCTGCGACTGCGCTCATTTATGACAACCGTGAAGCGCGCTTCGTCGAAACGCCTGTCACGGATGCGGCGCGCACTGCCGAAGATCGCAGCATTGCCGTTAAACTTTCGAGCGATGGGCGCGTGGATGCGCAGGTTGATCTGAAGATCACAGGCCAGCGCGCGGTTGAGCTTCGCAACGAGTGGTGGGGATTGAACACGGACGAGCAACGCAAGCGAATCATCAATATAGTGCGCGAAGTGCTTCCCACCGCCACGATCAACGAGCCGTCAATCGCTATCTTGAATTTGAAAAACGCAGCCGCGCCGCTCGCTGCCGTTTACGGCTTCACTGCCGCGCAGTTTGCCAGCCGCACTGAAAAACGCTTGCTGCTGCGTCCTGCGTTGTTGAGCCATCGAGACGAAACTCTGCTGCAATCGCCGCAACGCTCGAACATCGTTTACTTTCACTATCCGTGGTCTGAAAGCGAGCGCGCAGTGATCGAAGTCCCCGATGGCTACGGGGTCGAACCGCTGCCTGACCCGATAGAAATAGACATAGGCGCGGCGCGGTATCAAGCCACGTTTGCGCGCGAAGGCAGCCGTGTGATCTACGAGCGTCGCTTAACGGTTAACGCGATTAATTTCACAGTGGAACAATATCAAACTGTGAAAGCATTCTTTGATCGCGTGCTGCAGGCAGATCACACGGCTATTTCATTCAAGCAGTAAAATCAGGCGCGGCGTTTGATTTTGACGGAGAGGGAAGGCTCGCAAAAGAATACACACCGCCACGCGTTATCTGTGCAGTTTGGTCAAGCGGCTTTGCTGGATTTGTTGACGAATTATCATCGCCATCTCGCCGCTGGTTTCAATAGATTTTCTCCATCGCATCTCTGCGAACGCGCAACCGAGCCGGAAACACACAGGGGCCAGTTCCGAATGCGATTGACCGTGATCTATCGCGCAATCGTTGATGCAGACTGCCAGCGGAGTCCCCGGAAGTTCCTCGATTGATGCGTGGTTTGTCATAACTCTAATGTCCCCATTAACAATAGACGAAAAAGCGAGGCAATCTCTTGCAACTCTTTTGTAACTATTTTCAAAAAAATATGGCTCAAATCATAACCCGGGCAAAAGTAAGTTATATTTTCTGTACGCCGACCAACAATCAGGCTTTTGCAAGGCAAAGAGCTTGAGCAAGCTGGCTTGCTTCCCTAATATATTCATTTCGCCCCTGTGCGGAAGGCTTGATTATGTTTAGGCAATTGATTCATAAGTGGGAACGCAAGCTCTCGCAAAGAGATATAAACCGAATGATGATACCTTTTGAGTGGGGGCTTGAATTTTTGGGCAATCACTTTGATAACGGCCATTCCTTATCGGGCGACTCGAATGGCAATCAGCAACAGGCGCGCGAAATCATCTTTGGCCTTAACGATCGAGCGGTAGCCGATAGCGACAGATTTTTTCAATCGCCGCCCGCGACCGACTTCTCGTTTGATGGCGAGTGGCTCAGCTTCCCGAGCCCCGTAATTACGCCTTACGAAAACAACAATACCGTTCACGCCCGCTATTTCCCGGTTCCGGCGCGCGCAGACAATGTGAACGGGTCGCTCGCTCGTGAAGTAGACAGCGCGCGAGGCCGCGCTGTGATCGTGCTGCCGCAATGGAATGCCGACATCGAAAGCCATGTTGGGTTGTGCCGTTTGCTCAATCGCGCAGGGATTGCGGCATTGCGGATTGAGCTTGCCTTACCATGATCGTCGGACACCGGCAGGACTTGTTCGCGCCGACTACATGGTGAGCGCAAACATCGGGCGAACGCTTCAAGCCTGTCGCCAGGCCGTTTTGGACTTGCGCGGGGCGATTGACTGGCTCATGGCCTGCGGCTACGACCGGATAGGCATAACGGGAACGAGCATAGGCTCTTGCATAGCGTTTCTCGCATTCGTTCACGACCAGCGGTTGCGCGTAGGCGCGTACAACCACGTGTCGAGCTATTTCGGCGATGTGGTATGGGAAGGAATAAGCACTGCGCACGTCAGGCGCGGGCTTGAAAGCGCGCTCACACGCGAAGAAGCGCGGCGTGTGTGGTTGTCCGTCAGCCCTAATGCTTACATCGAACTGTTGATGCGCAATCCGCGTCACGGGCTGTTCATCTCAGCACTTTACGACCTTTCATTCCCGCCTGATCTTTCGCAGTTGTTGTTTCAAGAGTGCGAGCGCCACGGCTTGAATTATGATCGAAGACTCGTACCGTGGGGGCATTACACGATGGGCAAGACGCCGTTTAAGTATTATTTCGGCTATCTGGTAATAAACTACTTCCGCAAAAACCTGTGAAATGCTTGTCGAACAAAGGGTATCGGGTATCTCATGAGAACAACCATCCTGCTGATAATCTCCAACTGTTTTATGACCTTTGCCTGGTATGGCCATTTGAAATACAAGGGCGCGCCGCTTTCCAAAGTAATCTTAATCAGTTGGGGCATTGCGCTGTTCGAGTATATTTTTCAAGTTCCCGCCAATCGAATCGGCTCGAATATTTTCTCTGCCACTCAACTGAAGATCATTCAAGAGGTCATCTCTCTGAGCGTATTTGCGCTTTTTGCGCTGTATTATCTGCACGAGCCTGTAAAGTGGAATTACATTGTCTCGTTTCTCTTCATCATCGGCGCTGTGTATTTTGCATTCGCCTTCAAATAAATAGCTGCGGTTTGAACTAAATCCAAACGTCTATAAAACTGCGAGCAGTGCGGTCAAGCTATCTGTGAAATTAGAGCGGTTTGCAAATGGATGTACGGTTCACCGCAGAGACGCAGAGGACGCAGAGATTACGCAGAGGTTATGCATAAAAAAACTCTGCGCCGCCTCTGTGTACTCTGCGTCTCTGCGGTGAATCCTATTGCATTACCGTACATTCAATAGAAATCCGCTCTAAGCCCTGTAACAACTTAAGCCCTGCGCCGCAACCGGCCAATAGCGCGGAACGATTATTGCAAAGCATAGAGTAGGAATTATTGTTTATCAGGAGGTCAATATGCGAAAAGTAATAATATTGCTGGCAGCGCTTAGCATCGCGCTTGGTTTGGCGGTCGTCGCAAGCGCACACGATAGACACAGATACGGTCATAGAAATCGTATTCGCGTGGTTCGCACATACCCTGTCCGCGCCGTAAGGTTTCGAAGGCCCGTGCGAGTTCTTGGGACAAGGTATTATAACCCTTACTATTATAACCAAGGTCGCCGTCGAAGCGCGTTTGTTCATAATAGAAATCTCCAGCGCCGCGCCTGGCGTCGTCACTGGATAAGAGAGCACAGGCATGGGCGCAGACATCACCATCGCGGTTTCATCCATCATTGATGGAAAAACGAACAGGTCTGCTGTCTAGGACGAGCGCGTGACACCAACCGGCGCGGGGTTATCGGGATAAGGGTAACTGTTCAGAGTGTCGGATTTTTTGCTGCCAGTAAATTCCAGCAGCATTGATAGAAATCGAGTCCTTGCAATCTCCACGTTCCAAACAATGATGCCAATATACTCTTTGTCTCGCTCCCCGTTTCAGATCTCGTCCCTCCACTGATCTTGCGACTTACAACTACATGTCTCACACTTCGCTCTGCCGCATTATTATCTGACGGCACACGAGCGTCTGCTATGAACACGAACATCTCCGGCAAGTATCTCTCTATCCGCTCACAAAGCCTCGACTGTGGCCTCTTCTTCTTCAAGTGTGGTCGGCACACTCTCATCAACTTTTGTTCATACTCTCGCTGACGCTTTACTCGCTCTGCTTTCTGCTCCACTGGCCCTAACCTCGCGTTTGCTCCTTTGTACGCCTTAGCTTCCTCATAGATCGCTTTGACTGCTACTGCCCACTTCTTCAACCCCTTAGCTTTGGCGTGCTTGTCTTTGAGGTCGTGTATGTCTCTTAACAGATGCACCCAGCATCGCTGGTGCAATCCCAAATGCGCGTTGTAGGCCGCGTAGAAATCACTCACCACAACGCCTTCGAACTGCTCGCCGAGAACTTCTTTCACAACCTCTGCTGAACGGCTCTTGCGGTATAGAAAATATCTCACCTTATCGGTCGAGAAACTCCACACATATCCGTTTTGCCCGTTTTCTCGCCAACTCGTTTCATCCCCGTTTACTACCGCAGAGGCTCGAATTTCGTCTTTGAAAGACTCGACTATCGCTTTGCCTCGCCGAGCTACACCTTCAATTAAGGCCACTATCTGGCCAAGACTTATTCGCAGGTTGAATCTAGCCTTGAGGTACTCTTGTATGACTCTAAAAGGAAGCCTGCAACCCTCGCGCAACAGAGCTACTTCGGATTGAACGCTGATGCCGAATCGCTGATGGCCTACTGCAAGTGATGATAAATCCAGAGGCGGTGCCCAGCGCTTTCGGCAGTTGGGACAAGACCGCTCTACAAGTTTGTGCTCAACGACCTGAACTTGAACCGGTGGAAGTTCAATGACCTGTCGAGAGTTGATCACCCGTCGGCCTGTGAGCGAGACTCGGCACTCCGGGCATTGCTCAAGCGAGTGCTCGACGCTGGCAGTAACCGAATCAAGCCTGCGCGAGAATCCGTGCAGTCGCTTCTTGCGCTTCTTTTTCTTATTGCGAGCAGGCCGATTAGCCTTGACGAAGCTTGGAGGATTATTCTGGCCGCCGCCGCCGCCCCGCAAGGAGGCCAATTCTACTTCTAACTGCTTGACTTGCTCTTCTAGGGTTTGAAGACGAGCAATCAACTGCAAGTTGAGTTGAATCAACTCTTCGCGGCTTGCCTGTTGCAGATCAAGCATAACGTCGGAAGTTTACACCCATTGTCAACCTGTACGGCCTCATGCCTACACAGGAGTCTGAACAGTTACGGATAAGGGCATATCTTGTAGCCGCTTTTTTCGCGTGTTACTATCTTAATGACTACTTGGAGGATTTGCCGGAGGTGTTACGCGCCTATGCCTATTTATGAATATGTTTGTGAAAAGTGCGGCTCCCATATTGAAGTAATGCAGAAGATCAGTGATCAGCCGCTCAAGCGATGCCAGAAGTGTCGCGGCAAGCTGGGAAAATCTGTCTCGCGCACTAGCTTTCAACTTAAAGGCGGCGGCTGGTATGCATCTGATTACTCGCGCAAACCTTCAAACGTAGATAAAACAGATAAAGTAGATAAAGACGGATAAAGCTGCTGACAAAAAGGTCGAAAGCACACCTTCGTCGGATGCGAAGTGAGACGCGCGATCTAATAAGCTGTTCTTTCCTTACTTCCGAGAAAAGCCGTATCAATCATCGGCCTTGCTTTTTTTACACGCGATCAATACTTGCTCTCTGTCGCTTGCGAACTACTTGACGCGCAAGTTTGCGAGCGCACTTCGTTCTTACACTGTGCGCGATCGGCGAGTTCTTTACAACTTCGTTACAAGAAAAAACAACTTCGCCGAAAACGAAGGCATCTTAAGCATGGGTGCTTAAAACTATTTGAGATAGCGCTTCGTATAGAAAGAGAGAAAGGAGTTAAGATGGCTAGTTTCCGGGATCCTGCAAAAACATTTTCCCCGACTGAGGTCATCGAGCGGCTCCTCGAAATAACAGACTACTACGGACACAAACCGGCTCTGTACATTTCATCGAGCGACGATCTGGCAACATACCTCGACTCATTCGGATTCGATATTTACAGTTTGACTAACGACACGAGCGCGAGCTTTAAAACCACAACGCGCAGCGTAGAAGTCTTGCCTAACGGCAGCCGCTCGCACGAGAGCGTTACTGTACACTGAAAAAGACAAAAGTAGAAACTTAAAAGGCAAAAGTGATTGATCACTTTTGCCTTTTATCTTTTGCCTTTTCTTACCTGAGTTGTAGCGGATTGTGATTCAAGAAGATCGCTGCGCAGAAGTTCTACCAGCCGCACATCGCCGCTGGTGACGACCTTGCGATTCGCCACAGCCGTCCGACCGAACACGGGCAGAGGCGCGAGTTGTCCTGCTTTGCGCGCCCGCAGGGCTGTACGATAACGCGATTCGCGCGGGTTGATTTCGTAAGCTGCGCGGAAATGCTCTTGCGCAAGCAACAGATTTTCCTGGCGGAGATAAATCAATCCGAGATGATAAAGCGCCGCATCGAATTTCGGATCCATCTCTATGCAGCGACGCAAGTGGCGAACTGCAATATCGGTTCGCCCGTCTTCCAAATAAGCGCGGCCAACAAGGTAATACATTTCCGGCGTCGGTTTGAGCCTGAGCGCGCGCTTCAAATGAGTGAGCGCTTCGTGCACTTTGCCCTCGCTCACCAGAATCCTGCCCAGCCCATAATGAGCCGTAAAGGAATTCTTCTTGATCTTCAGCGCACGGCTCAAGTGCCACTTGGCTGAATCCAGATCGCCATCGTCGCCGCAGATGACGCCGAGCATGAGAAGCGCAAGATAATTGTCCGCCTCGCTATCAACCGCGCGTTCAAGGTAAGCGCGAGCGAGCACGGGTTTGTTGATTCGGAAGAAGTGCTCGCCTATGAAGAAGGCAAGCGTTTTGTTCATCGGGTCCAGCAAAAGCGCTTTTTCAAAGTAGCGGATACCACGCTTCGGATTGCCCTCGATAAAAAGGTCGGCTCCCGTGTCCAGCAATCGGGCGAACAGGTCGAAATTATCGCCGTTGAAACCGCCGAGCATACGCTCTATGCGTTTCTCGAACTGTTCCTGCTCGCTCGCCTCTTCATAGTGCTCGGCCACGCGGTCGCGCCAGAGAGTTTCGAGCTTGCCGCCTTCGACCGCGCCGCGCTCCGACAGATGCTCGACGAGCGCATCGAGCATGGCGTGATCGTAAAGCCCGCTCGTTGCCTGGCGGTGCAATAAATCGAGCATCAATTCCAACCGGTCATGCGCGCGTTCAAGCTCGGTTTCGAGAGCGCTGATGCGTTCAAGCAGATGCTCTTCGATGGTAGGTCTGAGCATGCTTTCCACGCCGCCATACGCGGCGGCAGTGCGAGTGTTGGTGATGATCATCAACCGCATACCGCACTCGGCGCACGTCTCGCGGTTGTAGGGATTCGGATGAGTGCATCGTTGACAGAATATCATCTTTTATCAGGCCACCGATTTTATTAACGACCCATATTGGTTATGACTGCCTTGAAACTGGCTCCAGTGGCCGATCCTGCGTTCGCAGCTTTCAGCTTTCCGGCAGTCAATATTCATAGAACCCTTTACCCGACTTGCGACCGAGCCATCCGGCGTCAACGTATTTCTTGAGCAGCGGGCACGGTCTGTATTTCGAATCGCTGAATCCATCATATAGCACATTCATAATGGCGAGGCAAACATCCAGACCAATAAAATCTGCGAGCTGAAGCGGACCCATCGGATGATTCATTCCAAGTTTCATTATTTGATCTATCGCTTCGGCAGTGCCAACGCCTTCGTAAAGCGCGAATATCGCTTCGTTGATCATCGGCATCAACACGCGATTTGAAACAAAACCCGGCGCATCGTTCACCTCGACCGGTATCTTCCCCATCGCCTCGGCAAGCTCTCGCGTCCTCTGGTAAGTTTCGTCAGAAGTGGCGATGCCGCGAATGACCTCGACCAGTTTCATCACCGGCACAGGATTCATGAAGTGCATGCCGATGAAGCGATCAGGGCGCGAGGTGACTGCCGCAAGCTTGGTGATCGATATAGAACTGGTATTGCTTGCCAGTATCACTTCCGGCTTCACTATGCGGTCAAGCTGACTGATCACATCTGACTTCACAGCTAAGTCTTCCGTTATTGCTTCGATGACGAAATCGCAGTTACTAAGGTCGGCTAGTTCCGTTGTAGGATTTATGCGCGAGATTATTTCCTGCTTTTCCTGAGAAGCCAGTCGTTGTTTGTCAACATCGCGTTGAAGGCTTTTATCTATAGTCGAGAGGCCGCGTTTAATAAATTCATCCGTGACATCGCGCATTACTACTGAAAGCCCAGCGCGCGCAGCCGTTTGCGCAATGCCATTTCCCATCGTTCCTGCTCCTACGACGCCAAACGATTTTATCACACCATTCTCCTTGTGCATTAAAATAATTTTGAATGCTCAGTAATTATAGCTAACACTGGTTCAGCCATCAGCAGATATCCTATTGTAGCCTGCGCGACAGATTGCAGAGAGTCTTTCAAAGATGATTTATGGAAACCTCGGAGCGTTGTTCAACTGCCGTATATGAGCCTGGACGCTTTTTATATCCTGCGATTCGGGCGGTGCGACTTCAAGAAATTTCTGATATTCGATTATAGCTCGATCTATTTGTTTAAGGCTCTCGTATGTTTGGCCGAGCTTTATGTGTATTGGCGAGAACCATCGAGGCGTCTGAGCTGCGGCCATCTCAAACATTTTTTGCGCGTCCTCAAACCGGCGCTGGTCGAAGTAGAACTGGCCTAGATAATACCAAATGACAGGGCGCGGCGAGATGTCCATTGACTTGAGCATATTCGACTCCGCCCGGCTAATGTCTTTTTGATCTCGGTAGAGCAGTGCGAGATTGAGGTAAGCAGTCGCCAGGTCATTGCGCGTCATAGGACCCGGGCTTGCGGCTGACACGGCTTGCTCAAGATAGTCAATCGCTTTATCAACCCTCCCCGCTGAAAGAGAGAAATAGCTGAGATTCATATAAGCGTTTACGTTTGTAGAGTCGAGTTCGAGCGCAGTGAGGGCTGCCGCTTCAGCTTCTCGCGGCCTGCCCGCATCATAGTAGATGCGAGCCAAAATAGTGTGCGCTACGGATGATTGCGGGGCGACGGCGACACAGTTTTTGTATACGGTGACACTGTCTTCCCACACCCTGTTCTGTTTAATGTGAACCGCAGAAAACACTACAATCAGAAGAAGCGCAGCAGATACTGCCACCTTGCGCCCCGGTGCGCCAAACCAGTTGCGCGTCGCCAGCCACTCAATGCCCAGTGCAAACGCCAGGCATATTCCAATCGAAGGCAGATAGAGATACCTTTCCTGAACTAAATAGCCGGGGTCGAATTGTTGTAGCGTTACAAGCACGGGAAGAAGCATTACCGCGAACCAAACCGCCGCGAATACAAGAACTCGCGATCTGGTTAGCGCAATTCCCACAACTAAAGCTGCCAGCAAAGCGAGCGGCGCAAGAAGCCTCAAGCTTAAAATCGTCTCAACAAGAGGCGTGTAGTGCTGGTAACTGTAATTCACAGGAAACAGCAGCAGCGCGAGGTACTTCACCATTGCCAGCGGCACAGTGGCGATGCCGAAGATCAGAGGATATCGCGGGCTACCGCCGAATAAAAATGCGCTGATTGCGTGATAGCGTATCGCGAAATAGATCAATGTCGGCACAGCAAACAGGACGACAAGAACTGAAAATCGGATCGCTCGCCCTTTCAGCGAAAGCGATTTGTTGAAATAGAACAATTCGCAGAAAGCGATGAATATCGGCAGCGCAATCGCCGCTTCTTTACTCAACAGCGCAAGAAAATAGAACCCCAGAGCAATTGCCAGCATGTAAATGCGGCCCTGTTTTCGATACCGCACGTAGAAATAAAAAGCCGGGAGCAGGAATAGCGCTAACAGCGGGTCGGTCACGCCCGACACCCAGGCGACGGACTCTGCGTGCGCAGGGTGGACGGCGAACAGGACTGCTGCAATCAGCGCAGTCCACTTTCTTTCCGTTGCTTCTTTTATGACCAGAAAAACAAGCAGAGTTACTGATACGTGTATCAGCAAATTGACCAGATGCCAGCCCCAGGCTTTCGTGCCGAAAATGGCATAATTGATTGTGAAGAGGCTGGTGAACAGCGGGCGATAGTAAGGATCAACCGTGAATATTATGTCGCTGGTCGTAAAGGCCCAAACGCTGGACGTGAATGCGCGAGGAATGTTGCTGAATGTTTTGATGAACTCGTTTTTTAAAACCTGCTGGCCGTCATCAGACGCAAAACTGTTCCACAATGTGTTGATGGAAACAAGCAGCGCAAACGCCGCCGGGATGAGCGCATAAATACCGCGCCATTTTATCCGGTCATCGGCTTTTATCTGGTCATCGGCTTTTGATTCGTGGACAGGCGTTTCTGCCACAGGCTCTGCGGTCGTTAACACTTTGTCCGCGCGGGCGACTCGGTTGGAAGAGGTTTTTTTTCGCATGAAATTAAAAGAGTTTTACAAGCTGCATTCGATTGGGCGCAACGTGCGTATTAATAAGAGTGACGAAGCTATACACAATAGACATCAATTCTAAGCAAGCAGATGTTGGTCGCGCAAGATTGTTAGAGCTTCGTAACGGACGAGAATACGGAAAAATGTTTTTTGCATCAAACTTCGGGCGCACATCGCTCGTTTCAGCATGTGGGTCGCGAAAGAATTGCAGGCTCACCGGAAACGTTTGGATTTGAAACGCGGAAATAAAATAGGAGAGGAATTTTTTATGAAGAGAGTAGCTTTAGCAGCAATACTTTTAGCGTTCGCGCTCACGGCGAGCGCTAGTCGAACTTCGGTGGGGGCCGCCCAAACCGGCAACGATTTGTTGCAGGTGCTTCCCGACGGTCACGCTGTCGTAGTCGTTGACCTTCAGCGTGTGACGACGAGCAGCCTGTGGGCCACGCTCAGCACGCAAAACAAGATCAAATCTGAAATAGACAAGGCGCAGGCTGAAATATCCGAGATGGGAATCAATCTGACAAGCATACAGTTTGTCGCGCTGACATTTTCGGGCGAAGGCACAAACAATCCTGCGGTCGCGGTATCGGGCGGGTTCGATCAAAACGATGTGCTCTCGCGTTTGCGCGCAAACCCGAAGGTGAAGCTCACCTCTGAGAAATACAAAAACTACGAAATATTCAGCGCCGAATCGGTTAAAACCTCAGGTGACGGGCAAGCCAAAAGCGGCGAGTTCCGTCATAAGAAGGATGACGGAGCGTTTGTGTTTTACGATTCGAGGACGGCTGTCGTAGGCTCGCCAGCCGCAGTTCGCGCTTCGATTGATACGAAGCTCGGAACCCGTCAAAGCATTGCGCAGAATGCGAAGCTTGTGGAAGCAATCGCGCAGAATCCTTCGGCTGCAATACGATTTGCTTTCACCGTCACTCCTTCGATGACAAGCGGCTTAAAGTCGAGCGACCTGCCGCTTCCCGATTTGGATTCGGTCAAACTGGTCTTCGGAAGTGTTGATGTGGCTTTCGGCGTAGACATCAATGCCACATTGCGCAGCGATACTGCCGAACACGCCAAGAACATAGCAGACCGTTTGAATGGATTGCTCGACATGGCGCGAGGCTTCCTCGGCGCAACGAACGATCCAAAAACTGCACCGCTTGTCGGCGCGCTCAAAACCGTGACCGTCACGGGCGCGGACATTGATGTTAAAATCACGGGCAATTTGCCTATGGAAGTCATCACGCAGGTTTTGAAGTAATCTGAAACGATCTGCATCACTAGCTCTGAAAAAACGACGGCCCGCTGCAATTCACAAGCAGCGGGCCGTCGCCATTTGAAGAATTCGATTGTTTAACAGCAATTATTTTTAATGTCATCTTTTGCTTCAGAGAGCAACTGCCTGATTCCGTTCAGCAAGGATTCAAACTCTATTGGCTTAGTCGAAGCGTGATTCGCTCCTGCCTCGATTGCTTCCGCCGCTACCGAATGGCCGTAAGCAGTAATAGCCATTATCGGCACTTTACTAATCTCCGAATCATTGCGCAGCATCTTGATCATCTCGATGCCGTTGATGTTGGGCATATTGATGTCCGTGATGATAATGTCAGGACGTTCAGCCTTAGCTCTGTCGAATCCCTTCCTGCCATCTTCAGCCGTAATAGCTATGAAAGATTCAAGCTCTAAAAGCTTCGCCATCATCTCACGCGTATCATCGCTATCATCAACAACGAGTATCTTTTCTAACACGGCCCGCCCCTCCTCTACGTAGCTTAGATAACCGCAAGCAACACGCAGGTTGCATCTTTCGATATTTGCGCCTGATAGAAAATAGGGTGATGAGGGCTAGAATAACTCAACCGACATGAAGCAACATCTGATAGGTTTGATGATATAAGTTTGGGGGTATATCCGCCTCGCGTTTGGCGAGATTGATGTGATCTTTTGAATAGTCTCGCGGTGTGGCTACTGAACACCTGCGCTTCAACCGCGTTCCTTATCCAATGTCGTCCGTTCGTCGAACGGGTCTTACAAAGGTTGCCCACTTTGCTTTCCTCTCATCCAAAGCGTCAACCCAAGGGGTGTGTGCATTATATGTAAAAGACCTCTCACTGTCTACGCCTCGACTAAGTTCTGGCGCAGAGAACGATGTTTCGAGACTCCAAATTAATATGAGATAAAGTCAGAATGTATTTCAGACTATGAGCCAGAAGGGGGGCCGATTGCTTAAGCGCGGCGTTGTTTGTAGTCAGTCCACAGGCGGCAAACTTTGATTCGATATTCGATCAGATCGCGGCTCACGCCGTAGCGCCGCGCGATTATGTCAGAGGTCAACCCGGCTGCGACCGCCTGCTTCAACGAGAAATAAGGAATCAGGGTCGCCGCGCCTACAGCATAGGCTACTTCTTCCTGATTCTTATCGAAATTGCGGAAGCGAATCCCTTTGGTGGTCTCTTCGGCGTGCATCAACCGAGTTGGCGAATGGCCCAGTATGACGTGGCAAATCTCTTCCATCAAAGTCGCCGCCTGTCGTTCGCGCGTGTGATTGGGATTAAGAAACACCAGTCGCCATCCATCGGGGAGAGGGCGGCTCGCCCCACCCGACCAGCTCTTGCCGTTATCGCCAAGCAGAAGCCTGCGGCTTTCGTCTGAAAGTCCTTCGACATCTTTGAGATTCATTACGTGGATTTTAACGAAGGGGGCTAGGTTCCAGGGGTTAAGGGGCTGGTCAACAGGCGCGGCTGCGAATTCGCGAATCTTGAGCGCGATGCGCTCATACACACGGCGCTTTGCCGTTGGCGGTAGCATATCATCAATCGTTTCTGCCTGATGAGCCTGTTGCCTCTCGTCGCTATCCATTTTGATCGTTCTGCTTGTTCGAGAATTGAGAATATGCAACGCGGAAAAGCTCCGCAAGAGCCTTCGCCATATCGGGCTTCAAATTACGATCAGCCCGAAGATGCGCTTCGACTATGCTCGGCGTGGATTCGGTCGGATAGTAGATGACCGGCTCGACATAAGCGTCTGCAGTTCCCACTTCTCCATTTTCACCCAGAAGCGAACCTCTCATCAATCGCTCAAGCGGTATCCCAAGCCACGCGGCGAGCCGCGCCAGAGTCGCACTGTCGGGCACGCCTATCCCATTCTCAATGCGCGAAAGCGTCGAGGCGCTCACGTTGATGTTAACTGCTACATCTCTGAGCGACAGCTTTTCTTCCTGCCTCTTGCGCTTCACGTATTCACCCAACTCTACAATATTTAATGTGGGTTCTGTCATACAGATAAACCCCTCCTTCCTTACCTTTCTTAAATTTTATAACACAACTTGTATCGTACTTGCAACATCTTATTTATGCTTGAAACAGTTTCGGAACAATGGTACAATGTTTCACGTATGAAACAAAGAGGGAAAAGGCTATGAACGAAGGGCATCAACAGAATAGTTACAGTTGGAATTTTGATGAGTTAGCGGAACTGAGCGCCTGGCAGGGCTACGAGTTCTGGTCGGCTCAATTAGAGACTGAGATGGAATTTTCAAGCGATTTGGAGCAAGCAGAGGGCTTTCCTCTTGCCCAGCTTGAGATGAAAGAAGGCAAAAGCGATGTCCTCCCATTCTGAAGAAATCTGGGAGAGTTTTGACGCTCTCTGGCGGCGAATCGGGCAACTCAGCCGTCAGGTTAAAGAGCTGGAAGCGCGGCTCGGAGCCGTTGAAATCGCCGAACCGCAACAGCCCTTGAGCGAATTCGAGCCCAGTAAATCTATTTCACTCTACGAAGGAGAAATCCGCAGATGAGCGCAGCAGTTGAGAATTCAAAGTTGCTTATGAACCGGGCGAAAACAATCGCAGCGATGGGCATGGTTGAGCGCGATTACGATGGATTCAACGTCGTGTCGCCCGGAATCCATAAAGAGACGTTTCGCGTCTGGCGCGACGAAGAGAATCGCATACGTTGCTCGTGTTCCGATTTTCAAGAGCGCGCAGAGCAAGAGCCTCGCTTTCGTTGCGAGCACATCTTTGCGGTGAAGTTTCACCTTGAGCCTCCCAGCGAAGAAAGCGCAGGCGCAAAGAGGGAAGAGTATGTGCAGGAGAATGGAAACGGAGGAGAGGTGATCGTTATGCCGTTTGTCGAAACACTCAAGGAACTATCGCAAGCCGTTTCGCCTGAGCTTATCAGGCAACGAATCGGATGGAGAGATCATTCGGGGCGCGAGCACGAAGTTGATTACGTCGAATGGCATGTTGTTGCAGACTTGCTCGACCGCATCTGTCCCAATTGGTCTCACGAAGTGCTCAACATAAAACAGATCGGCGATTACGTTGCGATCACGGCTTCGATAACTATTCAGGGAGTGACGCGTCAGGGCGTGGGCACAGGCTCTGCTTATGACGAAAAGGGAATCAAGAAGGCCGAGCATGACGCGCTGAAGCGCGCGGCTGTGAAGTTCGGCATTGCGCGCGAATTGTATCGCAGAGAGGAAGAGGCCGCGCCTCAAAAAAACGGTGATGCGATGAATGGAAACCAACAACAATTCCCGCGTGATCCTGTGGCAAAGACTATGGCTGATCTGGTTACGCCAAAGCAATTGGTCGCTATACGCGCGATTGCAAATTCTCAAGGCGTGAACGCAGAGACAGAATGTCTTGAAGCCCTCAAGTGCAGGCCGGAAGAACTTTCGCGTCGCGCAGCAAGCGCCTTTATTGATCACTTGAAATCAAAGACTGCGGATACGGATGAATTCCGTCACGCAGGCTGACCGAGCGCTCCTGCTGATCGGAAGAAGTTAGGAGGTTAAAATGCAGGAACAAGAATTTCTATTCAATCAAATGGCGAATCCGCCGCTGGCCGCGCCCGCAAAAGAGCGTCGCGAGCGGAAGGATTCAAAGAAGAGCCGCATACTTGAACTCTATCGCAGCGGCACGAGTGACATCGGCGTGATCGCTCGAACAGTGAAAACTCGTCCGAGCTACGTTGCGAGCGTGTTGCAGAATGCAGGACTGATCACGGGCTACTTTGATCTCTACACCACAACGGCGCGAGATCAAAACACCTACAGCCGACAATTTCGCAACATCCTGAGCTTCAGGACTGTTGAAGCGGCAAAGCAGTCCATCGCAGCAATCGCGAGGCTCTACGCTTACTTCGAGCGCATAGGCGACCGCGCAGGTCAGCACCACGCAGAAGTGTTAGCGCTTACGGGCCGCAACCGCGCGCGATTCAGCGGCAAGAAAGAGGAATCGCAAATCTTCGAGCAATGGCTCTTTAATCATTGAGCCGTTGCCTTGCTACACTCCGCGAGTGGATGCGAATCTGAGGGGAATGAGAAATCGTGTTCACTCGCGGAGAATATCTACAACTTCAATATCTACAACTTCAGTATCTACAGCTTCAAAATCCTCGCCGCATTGTCGTGCAAAATCTTCTGCCGCACTTCCGGCTTAAATCCATCAAGTGAATCGAAATCAGCAAGCCATCGTTCAGGCTGGATGAACGGGTAATCGCTGCCGAAAAGAACACGGTCTTGCAACCGCGAGCGGGCTTCGTCCATTATCGCTTTCGGAATGTATTTAGGCGACCAGCCCGACAGATCCATAAACACATTCGATTTATGACCGATGATCGCAAGCATCTCTTCGTGCCAGGGCCATGCCGGGTGCGCGCCGATGATGGTCAGTTCAGGAAAATCCGCTGCGACCGAATCCAGGTAAATCGGTCGCGTGTAATCCATCTTTATTCCCATGCCGCCCGGCGTGCCTGCGCCTAATCCATTAGTCCCTGTGTGAAACAACGCGGGCACTCCCAACTCGCTTATCTTTTCGTAGAGCGGATAAAACCTTGTATCGTTCGGATGAAAAGCTTGAATGCCCGGATGAAACTTCGCGCCCTTCATTCCCAGTTCGGTGATTGCGCGCTCCATCTCTTCAACGGCGCGCTTGCCTTTCCACGGGTCAGCGCAAGCGAAGCCTATGAACTGGCGCGGATATTTCTTGACTATGTCAGCGACCTCATCGTTAGTGAGCGGCGGCAACCCTGTTGCGGTTTCCGCGTCCCACGCGAGCAACACGCCGATTATGTCTAACTCTTCATAAAGCCTGGCTACTTCGTCCATCTCGCGCACAGGCACGGTGCTGCGAAAGAAAGTCTCTGCCGCGACCTTGAACGGTCTTATAGCTCCGTCCAAAAAACTCGCGGTCGGCAAGTGGACGTGCATATCAATCGCTTTTGCCATAGGGCTCACCTCCGTCTGGTTGCAATCCTATCAAAGATGATCGTTATCAAAAAGTGGGCGCATGCTTATGCGACAAATGATGTGCTACGCTTTCATTAGGGACGAACAAAACGAGGTTTAAGGTATATGGCAATAGCTACAATCAATCCTGCGACAGGCGAAACGCTTCGCACTTTTGAAGCGCTCACGGATCCCGAAATCGAACAAAAGATTCAACTCGCGGCAGACACTTTTCATAAGCACAGGCGCGTGCCTTTCAGCGAGCGCGCAAAGAAGATGATGCGAGCGGCAGAGATTCTCGAATCAGACAAAGCAGAGTTTGGCCGCATCATGACTGCGGAGATGGGCAAGCCCATCAAAGCCGCGATTGCCGAAGCGGAAAAATGCGCGTGGGTCTGCCGCTACTACGCCGAAAACGCCCAGAGCTTTCTTGCTGATGAAATAGTCGAAACGAACGCGACGCGCAGCTATGTTCGCTACCAGCCAATCGGCCCCGTGCTCGCGGTGATGCCGTGGAATTTTCCCTTCTGGCAAGTCTTTCGTTTCGCCGCGCCCGCGCTGATGGCTGGCAATGTCGGGTTGCTAAAGCACTCGTCGAACGTGCCCGAGTGTGCGCTCGCGATAGAAGACATTTTTCGTCGCGCAGGTTTTCCCGAAGGCGCGTTTCAAACTTTGCTCATTGGTTCGGACAAAGTCAGTCGCGTGCTTGATGACGCTCGCGTGATGGCCGCGACGCTCACGGGCAGCGAACCTGCTGGCCGTCAAGTCGCGAGCGAAGCCGGGAAGCAGATAAAGAAAACAGTCCTCGAACTCGGAGGCAGCGACCCGTTTATCGTTATGCCGAGCGCCAATCTCGACGAAGCCTCAACCACTGCAGTCAAAGCTCGCACGATCAACAACGGTCAATCCTGCATCGCGGCCAAACGCTTCATCGTTCATAAAGACATCGCTGATGAATTCGAGCGTCACTTCGTTCGCGAGATGGAGGCGCTCAAAATCGGCGACCCGATGGATGAATCAACCGACATCGGCCCGCTCGCTACCGAAGGCATACTCCGCGACCTTGATGAGCAAGTGCGCAAGTCCGTAGATGCAGGCGCGCGGATTTTGACAGGCGGCAAACGATTAGATCGCGCGGGTTATTATTATGCGCCGACCGTACTGGTCGATATACCCGAAGATTCACCCGCGTATAGTGAAGAGTTGTTCGGCCCTGTCGCTTCACTCTTTCGCGTGCGCGACATTGATGAGGCGATTCGCATTGCGAACGATTCTACGTTCGGGCTTGGCAGCAGCGCGTGGACGAATACGGAAGCGGAACGCGAGCGGTTCATTGACGAGATTGAAGCCGGGTCTGTTTTCATCAACGGCATGGTTGCGAGCGACCCGCGCTTGCCGTTCGGCGGCGTGAAGCATTCAGGCTACGGGCGCGAGTTGAGCGTTCACGGCATACGCGAGTTCGTCAATATCAAAACTGTGTGGATTAAAGATGGGGAGGCAGAAGAAACGATGAAAACGGAATGATGAATGATGAACTGAAGAGAGGCTCTTAATTCATCATTCATCATTCATAGTTCATTATTTCTTCTGCTATTGCCCTGCGCGGGCAGTCGGCTGGCCGGGCAGCGCTTTGCGCGGCAACTTCTTATCGCGCATCGCTGTGTTGTAAACGAACGCAGCCATGATGGTCGCCGCTTGTTTCATGTCGTCTTCCTGAATCCGGTCGTACACGTCCATGTTCGAATGGTGAGTGCGCGTGTCGTATTCTACGGGGTCTTGTATGAACTGGAATCCGGGTATGCCCACAGTATCGAACGAAAGATGATCCGTGCCGCCCGTGTTCGAAATCGAAAGCGTCGCCACGCTATTCTCTTTGTTCGTGCCTACAAGGTCTTTGAATGGAGCAAACCATTCTCTGAAGATCGGACGCACAGATTCATTGCCTTGCAAGTAGATGCCGCGAATCTTGCCCGTGCCGTTGTCGAGGTTGAAGTAGCCCGCCACTTTCTCGTTATCAGGCTTGATCTCGAACTGCGGCGGAGACGACTGGTCGCTGCCTTGACCTCTGCCTTGCTGGTCAACCCGTTTGCCAAAATGTTCGCCGACGTAAGCGCGCGAACCGAGCAGTCCTTGCTCTTCGCCACTCCACAAAGCTATGCGAATTGTGCGGCGCGGTTTGAAGCCGAGCGATTGAAGTATCCTGACAGCCTCCATGCATACAGCCGAACCAGCCGCGTTGTCGGTCGCTCCGGTTCCTGAGTGCCACGAATCGAAGTGCGCGCCAAGCATAACGACTTCGTCCTTCAAATCAGTGCCCGGTATCTCTGCGATGACGTTGTGGCTCATCAAGTCTTGATCGTAGAATCGCGCGTTGATGTTCACTTCCAACTCGACGTGCGAGCCTCGCTCTAACATGCGAATCAGGCGATTGTAATGCTCGGCGGCTACGATTGCCTGCGGGATCACTGTGCCAATGTCTTTCGCCCACACGCGAGGTCGCCTGTCGTACGGAGTGTCAACCGCAGCAGGAACAGTGGCCGAGCCGATGAATATTGTTCCGCCGTCGCCGCGACCCGGCTCAAGGACTACGCCCGCGCCTTCCGATGTTGCCATCTGCCACTTTTGGCGCAAAAGCTCTGCGGCGGCTTTCTGTTCGTCCGTAAGCTCCGGCCTGTTGCGAGATGCTCCACCGACCGGCGCATCGGCGTTCGCAAGCTTCAATAAATCATCATCAGACATGCGTTGCCCTTCTGCGTCGAAGTGCGCTTTCACTGCCCGCTGGCCCTCCATCAACACGATCGCGCCTTTCAGCTTGCCTTTGTATTTTTCAAGCTCATCAGCGGACTTCGCATTCAGATAGACCACCTCGCCGCGCACAGACCCGTTAGTGCTCGGCGACCACGCTTTCGCATAAGCGATGAGCGGGCTGTAGTGCGGCTTGATCATGTTGACCGCGAACCCTTCGAGCGACCATCCGCGACCGAATGGCCCCCACGCTTCAAGGCGCGCGTTCTGTAATCCCCATCCCGCGAGTTTTCCTTTAGCCCACTCCTGCGCGGCGCGAATGTTTGGCGAGCCGGTGAGTCGCGGGCCTGAAACGTCTGTGAGATAGCTTAAAATGTCCATGACCTGCGAATGCTTCATCTCTTCGTCTTTGATCTTTGCAATCGCCTCAATATCTATTTTTTCTTGTTGTGACTGACCTCTGACCACAGCGCCGGGCGAGATGATGCTGAGGATCATAAAAAAGACAGTTGCGTATCGTCTGAGCATTTTTCTTCCTCCCCTGTTGCAGTTTAATATTTTATGCAAGGACTAAAATTCATATACTCTTGCAGGCTTGTGCCAGTTACTCTTTTTTGCTTGTTGGCACGAGCATCATCGTTGCGGCGGCGTGCTTTTCTATGCGCTCGCGGCTGAACAACATCGGGAAATATTTTCCTTCGGCCCACAGCGGCAACAGGTCCGCGTAATGCGGACTTGTCGGCTGACCGGATTGGCCGGGCACGTTGATGGCTACTGAGTTATCCCAGTCGCTTAAATCGAGTATCTCGCGAAACGATGCCCCGTGCGACTGGCGAAAGTTTGAACCTCCGCCCGTAGCATTCACGGTGCTGCTGTCGCCGCCGCGAGCAACTGGTTTCAAATCGAATACTGCGCGCATCCCGTCATTGGTCGAGAGCGGATGCTTGAATTCCGCGACGTGAATCGCGCCCCATCGCCATCTCTTCATATCCTGCCCAAGCTTCGAGCGCAATTCGGTTACGCTTTCCGACAGGCTCTTGACGAGCAACACGTCTCTCTTCGCCTGCGGGTTTGCGCCAAAGATTTTCGCGTCAGGACTCTTGAGCGCACCTATCAGCTTATTCGATACGAGTTGACCTGTGACGAGCGACTTCACTTCGGCAGGGACGATCAAGCTTGCGAGATTCGATACGAGCTTTTGATACCACGCTTCATAAATCACCGCCGCTTGGGAGTCCTTCGATAAAACGAAATCCCAAGCTAAGAGAAGGTCGCGCGCTTCGCTAAGGTTCGGATCATCAATCTTCAATCCTTTAAGCAACGGCACAAGCTCGCGCGCAGGCAACGATGTTTCGTCGTGCTGCAATCGCCCGAAATCTGCAACTGTAAACTTCGCGCCTTTGCTCAACACTTCTTCTATACGGAAGAATCGAGTCGGCGAAGACCAGTCGAAATTGATCTCGTGATTGTAGCCTTCGGGAATTATCTTATGATTGGCTGTCGCTATGAAATGGCGCGCGGGATTATAAGCGTGGGGCAATTCTGAGAGCGGCAAGTATCCGTCCCATTCGTATTGACCGGAACTGCCGGGAA
This sequence comes from Blastocatellia bacterium, assembly GCA_963726785.1. Taxonomy (GTDB): domain Bacteria; phylum Acidobacteriota; class Blastocatellia; order UBA7656; family UBA7656; genus DATEKX01. The sequence goes on along the minus strand of CAVSDJ010000008.1, from coordinate 2,278,321 downwards.
CCGGAAGCAACCCCGACCACCCGCGACGGATTGGGGCATACCCTGCCGCCTGCCATCCAATGTTGCCGTCAACATCCGCATAAACAAGATTTTCAGACGGGACTTTCCATCGCTCAAGGGCTTTCAAAAATTCCTGCCAGTTCTTCGCGCGATTGAGCGAAAGCGAAGCGAGGTAGCCCGCAGAGCCAGGCTCCAGGCCAATCCACTTTAGCGCATACGCGCGATGCCGCTCGGCGTCTTCGTAAATCACAGGCCCGTGCCGAGTGAATTTTAATTCCACTTCAACGGGCTGCTGTTTGCCTTTCACTCTTACCTGCTCGTGCTCGATTCGCATACGTTCCCATTTGCCTTTGTAGCGATACTGGGTCGCGTCTGCGGGATTGACCTCTTCGACGTATAAATCCTGCTGGTCAATTCCGACAATCGTAAAACCGAATCCTACGCGCTCGTTGTGACCTGCCGCGACGCCGGGCAGCGTCGGCTCTCCGGCTCCGATGACGTTCCAGCCCGGCCCGTTGAGATGAACCATGTAACGCAGCGACGGCAGAATCACTGGCCGGTGAGGGTCGTTGGCGAGCATAGGCTTGCCCGTCGAGGTGAGCGTCCCGTCAACGACCCAGTTGTTACTGCCTTCGGTCGCCGCAAAATTTACCGATGCGCTTGCCGCGCTTGCCGCGCCCAACACTTTGCTGTCTATGCCTGCAAGATCAAGCCCTTCGGGAACTACCAGTTTTTTGAAAGGCTGAGTCTCAAGCAACTGGCCTGTTTTTTCCGCGCCGAGCAGATGAACAAGTTGCGCGCGAAGCACCTCGCGGCTGGCGTTGCCCGTCATCACATAACCGGCCATTCGCGTCAGGCAGACTTCAGGCGTCCACGGCTCAGGTTTTATGCCTGTGATTTGAAACTCTACCGGCAGATGATCCCGGCTCGTTTCGATGAACGCATTCACGCCGCGAACGAATGATTCGATGATCTGTTTGGCATCAGGCGCATAGCTTTTCCATTCGGCTTCCATATCGCCGCGATAGCGACACAGGCGCGCGAACTTGTCCCGCTCAACTGCTTGCGGGCCGAGTATTTCAGCAAGCTTACCTTCGCCCGTGCGCCGCCAGATTTCCATTTGCCATAGACGATCTTGCGCCGCGACAAAACCTTGAGCGAAGAAAAGGTCTTCGGTCGTTTGAGCGTAAATATGAGCGACGCCCCATTTGTCTCTGATTACCTCGACAGGTTTGGCTAGTCCGGCAAGCTCTATGCGCCCGGAGATTTGAGCAAGCGCCGCGCGCGATTTTTGCGCAAGATCATCGGAGGCTGATTGGCTTGATATTGTTTGAACAGAGAAGAGTAAAACGATTATTGCGGCGAGTTTCTTCATGGCTTCACGATTGTTTCAGGCGAGGTGTGTTGCTCAATCAATTCCACTGAATATCGTTTGAAACGAGTGTATCGTAGTTTCAGTTGTGCGCTTCGGTCAACCTGCTTGAGAGAGGAAAGGCTTTGGTCAGGAATTTTTTCGCGGTTTGTTGCTTGTTTTGCTCAATTCTTTCGCCATCGCCTCGCGAAGAAGCCCGAGCGCGCCCCCTTTGGAAATGAATGCGCTCGCGCCGCTATTCAACGCTTCGCGGTCTTCGCTTCCCATACCGGCAGCAGAATAAAAAATGATCGGCGTTTGACGATCCATTGCTCGGATCTGGCGGCATAACTCTATGCCGTCCAGATCAGGCAACCAGTTGTCTAGAATGATCAGATCGAAATGATTTGCGAGCAAATGTCTCAAGCCTTCAGTCGCAGTTCCGACCATGGTCGCGTGGTAGCCCCATTCCTCAAACAACAACTCAAGCATCTTTCGCGTATCTTCGTGATCTTCGACCAGAAGTAGTGTGGGGAGGCTTGAAGCCATATCAAACACCTCACAAGGTGTATGGGGGTTCTGCGTAATCCTTGCACGGCTCCTATCAATAAAGCAACGAAAATCTGATCTTGTGGTTTCCGCGCAATTCTTCGGCTGATAAATTGCTGTGTAACAGACCGCACAAAAAAAATCCAACCGAAGACCTTTTTTTCTTGACCTCGTTTTTACGCTATGATATTAATCTCACTGCGCATTGTGGTTTTAATGACCGTTTGCTAAAAGGCAAGGCAGAACGGCAACTCAAGCGTTCAGTTTATTGCTTCCATATCTTTTAGGAACCAACCCGTAAACTCATTCGACCCTAGAGGTGGGACAGGTGTGCCAATTGTTAAGAAGGCACGCCGCTCATCCGTTTTTGCGTTTTGCCTCACACGCAGTAAATCATCTGCCTTATCGAAAGATAGGGGACGGAGATCTATCGAACAAGGTAGGGCGAAGGGGTAATCACATTCAGTGGAAAAAATTTTAACACCCTCCCCTTGCGGGAAGGAAGGAGAGTTATGCCCAAGAAACAGCCAGATGAGAAGAAACGACATCAATTGACCAGAAGAGAAATACTCAAACTAGGGGCAGCCGCAGGGGCTGTGACCGTTTTTAGCCCGATGATTTTGACTTCAAGGAAGTCTACTGTGTACGCACAGGGCACAGTGGCGGAGCCGGTATTATGTGCTCCAACTCCAGTGCCGCAGAGTCCGCCACACAGACCGTTCATTGATAACCTTCCGATTCCATCCCCGGCGGTACCGCAATTCCTGAGTCCTGCGCCGACGCGAGTTCGCCAACACACTCAACGGTGAGGCCGCGCGTGACCCTCATCAACGGTGGGCGGAATTCACCCCGGCTCTTACTTACCAGTTAGAGGCCAAGGCTGGAACCCATCAATTCCATCACTGACTACTTGCCGACGTACATTTGGGGTTTCAATGGCAAATACCCAGGCCCGACGATTCTTAACGCCTATGGAGTGCCGGCAATCGTGCGATTCAAGAACAGCTTGCCAGCGAGTACCTCTAGCTTCGGCACGAACAGGACGACTATCCACCTGCACAACGGGCATACGGCGTCGGAAAGCGACGGTTTCGCGGGCGACTTCTTCGCCACGGGATTGTTCAAGGACAATCATTACGCCAATGCATACGCCGGTATTGACGCATTTCCTGGAATTTCCCCAAAGGCGACAAGCGCGAAGCGCAGTTTACCATGTGGTATCACGATCACCTGATGGCCGAGACGGCCAACAACAACTACCTGGGCATGAACGGCGTGTACCTCCTTTATAACGATAAGTGTCCGCCGTGGGAGTTCAGCACGCCGGGGTCTATCCGGCTGCCCGCCTACTACGGCGTGACCGACATCCCACTGTTTCTCGCCCAGAAGAGATTCTGCGCCACCAACCCCGAAACCGGACGCACCGAAGCGTTCCAGGTAGTTGGCGCGGCAGCTCCTTCGACGGACAAGTGGACTGTCAATGGCAAGATTCAGCCAAAACTGTCCGTCACGCGGCGAAAATACCGCTTCCGCATCATCAACAGCGGGGTGGTATTGCCCTTCACGTTGAGCCTGCACGGTCCCGACGGCGCGCAAAAGACGATGACGGTCATCTCCGCAGACGGCAACCTCCTGAAAACACCGGCTGATAGCAGCGCCACCAGCGGGTTCCCACTCCTTGAGGTCCATGTGGCATCGCGTATAGACGTAGTCATTGACTTCAGCCAGTTCTCGATTGGCCAGTCTGTTTACCTGAAAGAGAACGTGCAGAACGCGCCGAATGGGCAGTTTGTTTCTACCCCAACGCCACCTGACGCGGCACCAGGAGTACCCATCGGCACAGTCTTGATGCGGTTCGATGTTGTCTCGAACGCTATCATTCCCGATACGCCGCCGATTCCGGCCACGCTGACCGATTTGCCGCCGATCCCGCCTGCGGCACCAGGAGTAGATCCGTTCGAATGGGGCTTCCGGTTCATTCCCGGCCAACCGGATGGGAACAGTTTCCGAGTCTCTCACTCGACTACAACTGACGACAATGCACAACACACCGCTAACTTCTTTGCTCCGCCTCCAGCGCCGCCTCCGAACGGCAATGGCGGGCCGTTCGACCCAGGTCGAGTGGACCATGTGGTGCTGAAGGGTTCGACGGAGGAATGGGTAATCAGGAACGACACGCTCGCGGGCAACTGGCTCCACCCCGTGCACATTCACATTGAAGAGGGCCGTATACTAGAGCGAACTGTGTGCACCGTTCCAAGCGCAACCGGGTGCTTGGACGCAAACAGGGCTAATGTCACGATGCCTCCGTGGGAGGACGGCAACAACGCGCGAAGGGACGTGTACCCGGTGCCCGGACAGCACAACCTGAGAATCAGGCTGGCGTTCAGAGATTTCAAAGGCCGGTACCTGATTCACTGCCACAACATGAATCACGAAGACGCCTTCATGATGGTGCGTTGGGACATAGTCGAAACCATGGCTGAATTACACCAGCGCAGGGAGCAGATCAATCAGGAGCGCTTAGCCAGAGGCGAAGCGCCGCTGTACAAGAAGGAGGAGTTGGGCTAATGCAAAGGAGGAAGTTTCTTACCAACCTCAAAAGCAATAAGCCGTCAGGCGAGAAAAGCACTAAGCCATCAGGCGAGCTTCGTGCGCCAGTGCAGGGCCTGCCGCACGTGGCGTCGCCTGGGCCTGCGGTCTTCACCAATGCCCGGCTTCGCACACATGAAAACAAGGAGGTTCGCTTCTACGATGACCTGATTCGTGGCAAGCATGTGTTGATTAACATGATGTACGCTACATGCGAGGGGACTTGTCCCCTCGTCACCTCTAATCTGGTCAAAGTCTACGAATCCCTGAAAGATCGAATGAATAAGAATCTGTTCATGTATTCGATCACAGTAAAACCGGAAGACGACGACCCGGCTGCGCTGAAGAACTTTGCAAAGATGCACCGCGCGCTGCTGCCGGGCTGGACCTTCCTGACCGGCGATCCGTATGACATCGAAACCATTCGCTATAGGCTTTTCGGTATGAACCACATAGCGGTTGATACGAACATCTACGGTCACACGTCGTTCCTGCTTATCATCAACGATGCAACCAACCGTTGGCTGCACGTTGATCCGCAAGCCAGACTGAATACGGTGTTGTGGAAAATCTCCATGGCTGATCCTCCTAAGACGCAAGAGCAAATATTTGAGGAGAACAGGAGACTCCAGAAGCAGATAGACGAGGAACGCCGGAAGTACGGCTACCGAATGACAACTTGACCAGGGCCTTTGGGGGCTAATAGGGTGGCAACAACCTCTTAGCCCTCAACCGCCCGTTCTATACGGAACTAAGAATAGGAGTTGCCGAAAGTAACTTCTATTCTTAGCCCATTTGATTCAAGGAGAATGCCATGAAACGACTTGCCATTATATTTGCCTTGATACTTATCTGCCTGACTGTAACCCCCGCTGCGTTGGGCCAGAAGGGTTGCGAACTCAACATTGTCGGGACATGGAAAGCTGAGAATTCTGACGCAACAAACCCGATACTTTATCGGTTCACGCCTGACGCCAAGGTGACAGTGCTATCCGGGTCGGGCCAGGGTTCGCAGTTGCGAGAGGTCGCCAGCGCCGTCTATACGCTGGATAATCCCAAAGCGCCGAAGGCTATTCTTATCAAAGCGGATAAGGATGTCGGAGGCTTCGCGAAGGGCACAACCGCGATGGATATCACCGGGTACGATGACACATCCTTGACTGTCTCAAAACCCGGCTCCGCGCCGACGCGCTGGGTCAGAGTAGACTCTAACCGCTATTTCCTCGTGCTGGCCGGGCGCATTGGAACGTTCTATGATGGCAGCGGGCCGACATTCCCGATGATGATCAAAATGGACGGACAGCAGACTCAAATAGATGCTGTGGGCACGTATGACGTTCGCGGCTATTGGGCTTTCGGAACGATCCCGGCGGAAACTTATAAAGAGTTTATGAAAGAACCTCGCAAGGACTCGGACGTCATGCTGCGACTTGAAATCACGGCGGCCCAGTATGAGAGAGGATTGAAGATAGTGAAGACCTGGGAAAGACGCGCTCAGAACAACGAACTGTTATATCCCGACCTTACGATGGATAATATTCTGGTGGCAAAGCAGGTGACCGAAAGTCTCAACCAATGCGGGGAAAAGTTCAAGTTGTACAAACTGGACTGGAGCATGGAAGATCACATCTCCAATTCGCTGCTGGATTCTCCCCCGCTATCGCGGATTCCGTTCATGTATTTCAGGGAATTGAGGCGGCTCAACGAATCGCTTCACGTCCCGGATGAGAAATTTCACGAAGCCGGGCATCCGACGCAGCAACACAGAGGGCGGCAGTAAATCGAGTCTTACTGAAGGCTGCTGTCATCGAGGGCTATTATTTTAGGAAGCGCGAGGAAGATTACATATCATCGGAACCTTACGTTGGCTTAGGAGTTAAACATGGCAGCTTGAGAAGGGTGGATGGCCTTAATTGTTCATCTGCTCCTATTGAGGACATCGTCGAGCGGGAAAGGAGAGTCTATATATGAAACGAGCCGTCTTTCTCTATCTGCTTATGTTCATTTTCCTGGCAGCCAGCAGTGTAGCTTTCAGCCAATCGGATGTTAAACCGGCTGCTAAACCGGTTTGCCCCTTCAATATTGGTGGCCTTTGGAGATCGGATATAACGACCGAATCAACACCCATCTTTTTTAGCTTTTCGCCAAAGTCGCCGGGGCATGTCACGTTGCTAACTTATTCCTCAGGCACTCTGCCCCAGGATTTCGAGGTGATGACAGCGTTAAGCTATAAGCTGGACAAGCCTGCTGCGCCCAAACGCATTGAGTTCGTGACGCCGCGTGGAAATGATGTTTTCCAACAAGGCGTAACCATATGGAAGATAGTCGAGTATGGTGACAATAACTTCACCACACTTGACGAGGCAACAGGGCAAAAAACAGGATGGGAAAGGTTGCAGACGCATCTGTATTTCCTCACCTTCGCCGCTCGCAAGGGCCTTGCTCCGTCTGGCGGGCCTGCATTGGTAATGTGGACGATGATGGATGGCCGCAAGACTGAGGTCGAAGCGCTTGGCGTGCAACTGACCAGCGATGACAAGGGCAATACTTTGCCGGTCTTTGGGCCAATCGAAGCCGAGCTTTACAACCGGCTCACAGATGAAAGCGATAAGGACAAGGAAAAGAAAGACAAAAAAGATGAGAACGTATTTATTCGCGTCGAATTGACCGCGGCAGAGTTTGAAAAAACCCACAATATATATCTGGAGTGGGACAAATACGTGAAGACTCAATCGCTCCCAAACAGCGACCCGTACCTGAATGCATTGGAGTTTATAAAGAAAGTAGCCGAGAGTATAGATCAATGTGGTGAGAAGGCTAAATTACAAGGTTTGACTTCGCGTGAACGTGATGAAATCGTCTCCAAACATAATCTGCCTCAGCATTCATTGGAATACATAAGGGTATTGAGGAAGAAGAATGACGAATTGCACGTCAATAATAAACTATTTCCCTGGGGGTGGCGTCCGATGCTACAACTGCAAGGGCAGTGAATCGGGATTCATCGCTTTTAGTTTCTGATGTTGTCGCATCGCGCTGAACCGCCGGGCGATTATTTGTGAAGCAGGCGGACGTTGAGGGCTGATTGGCATATTGCATGATTTCGTTAGTACTGACTACATAATCAGTACTGTGGAAAAATAACTTTTAACCTTAAGAGGAGGAATTAGTATGTTCGACACTACTGCGACTAAGATGACAGGGTCAGGTCAAACCGGCGCAACCTGTACAGCGAGCGGCCCGTACAAATGTAACAGGCATACTCAGATCGTTATGTTTATCGCAAAAGGGCAGAAATTTCCTGCTGACCCTGTTGATGGAGCCCCTACCGGTTGGACTATGGTATCCTGAGAAAAATCTTTTCTGTAAGGGGTAGATGTAACGCTCTACCCCTTACAGTTAATCTGTGAGATTTAATCGAGTCAGGTTTGGCGAGAACTTCAATGGCGGCCAATAAATCCAGCGCCCATGCGATAAAAACAATCGCGAGGCGTTGAGCTTAGCGCGGATGAGAGGGGACATCGCGCTAGGCTTTCAAACGATCACTTGCTGCCTTCTTGCGGTATTAATTTATAGACCATGCCTTTGTAGACGAAGATGACGCGTGCGGTTTCTGCAAAGCCTGTCAGAAAAGGTTTCATCCCTGGATACTTCAAAAGCAGGTCGCGATAGACATCGCTGTCGCGGAATACCGTAACCATCGGCATCTCTTTATTAGGATTGTAGTCCTTATCTGTCCATACATCATTTCTCAGCCAGAACCTTCTTCCTCCCACCTTAGCACTGGATGTTGATCGAACGGCTTCGTTACTACTATCGCGGAATCTGGCGCTTCCGGGCGCACCTTGCTTCAGTGCCTGGCTGCGTTCTCTTGATTCGGAGCTTGACGGCTTCGTAGGCGGAGCAATGTTGGCCCCGTCTGTGATCGTTGCTTCTTTTTTCTTGCTCGCTTCACCACCAGTCACGCCTGGTTTGAGTTGTGCTACCTGAGCTGAATCTTTGTCTTGCGCCAGACTCTTTGCATCATCAGGATTGATCTTCGGAAGCTGCGGCTCTTCCTGTCGAGAAGCAGGCGCAGGAGGCGGGGCAACAGGTGGAGCCTGCTCGGCTGCTTTGGCTACTCCCTGGTCGGCGGTCGTAGAATCGGCTTTAGGTTCGGCTGGCTGAGGCTGTTCAGGAGTTGGAGCCGTTGTTTCTGTGCCTGCTCCGGCAGAAGGCTGATCAGCGACACGCCCTTTTGCTATGGCTAATAAATCCTTGTCCGGGCTTTCTTGATCTTTTTCAGTTTTCGCTTGAGCGTTGCTGCCCGGCTGCTGTCCGGTTTGAGCAGAGGTGTTGGCGGCGGCACTCCCGGACGCAGGCGCTTCTGGCGCGTCGAATGCGCGTTGCGGTTCGCCACCCGCTTTAGCCTGCTCAGATTGAGTCGAAGCTCCTTGTATATCGGATGAATTGCGTCTACTACTCGGGAGCAGAAGAGGCAGGCTTATGGCAATCACTAAAACGGCGGCGGCGGCCATAGCCCATTGCGGAGCGCTCATCACACCAAACCATCTCTTGATGCCCGTTCGCGCTTCACCTGTAAGCACGAATGATTTCGCTTCAATGGGAGAAAAGACCGGATCGGCTGCTGCCATGCGCGCAAGCGCGACGACGTTCTTTCGACAGTGCCCGCACGCGGACAGGTGTTGTTCATAGCGCGTTGTTTCGGTCGTCGTCAGGCTATGCTCGATATATGCGTTTGCTAGATCGGGGTCGAACTCTCGACAAATCTGTGCGGGGTCGCCCTGCCGCGCGCGTTGTGCGCCTAGCAGTTTGTCAATTGCGCGATCCTGGGTTTTCCAAAACATCTTCATCCTTCAGGGTCTTCTCCTATAAAAGAACGTTGTCGCAACGCTTGCTTGCGTAAATTATTCAGTCATCTTGGAGCCACCGCTCCCTCAGCACTTTTTGCCGTTTTATCACGGTCTTTATCGGTCGAAGCAGGCTCGAAGAGGTATTCGCGCACGTTGATGTCCATCTCTTCAGCCGCGAGTTCTATGGCTTCGCTCACTTCCCGCCGATTGAAGTGATGATCGCGCGCAAGACTCTTTTCCACCAGCTTGCGTATACGTTTTTGCACTTTCGTCAGCCACCGACTTATAGTCGCCTCGTGGACATTGAACAATTGTCCTATTTCGCGCAGCGTCATCTCATCGTAATAATAGTAAGCCAGCAACAACCGCTCGCGCGCTTCAAGCTCTGAGATGGCGTGGCGCAGAGCCTCTGCGACGGCCACACGATAACGTTCGCTTACGAAAGAGACTTCCGGCGCAGGCGTTCGCTCTTGATTCTCGCTTGCATGAACGAGCCTGTCCATCTCTTCCGGTTCTTCGGTCTGAACAAGTCGGCTCGTCTGGCGATGCTGGTCGGCTGAAAGCTGAAACACCACCGCGCGAAGCCAGCCTCTGAGCGACCCTCGACCGGAGTAAAACGAGAACTTGCTGACGCGAGCGCCGCCCGATTCGCGCAAGCCGTACAACTCTGCGAAAGTCGAATCGGCAAGCTGCTCAGCCGCACCCGCGTCCTGTGTCATCGTGCGCGCAACGTTGACAAGGTAGCTGCGATAGTCCTTATAAAAATCTTCCCATGCCGACTCGTCGCCTTTCGCGCACGCGACCGCGAGACAGAGGTCTTCAGAGTTAAGCGATGAAAAATATTCCGTTATTGTCTCGCGTGCTTCCGGCGTAAGGCCAGGATTATTTGTTGTCTGGCTCAGCGCATCCGGCAGATATTTTTTTGCGGACGAGTGTAGAGCGCCAGCCATGTCGAGTTCGCTGACACTGTAACATTGCTGGATGTGTGCCAGGACTTCTGCTATCTCTTTTCTAAACGCTACCTGGAAATCTTCAACAGTCATCGCCGTACCTGGGCGCTCGTCACGGTCTAAAACGCTGGCACTGAAACTTAACTTCAAGGCGACCTAATGCTAACACAAAACGCGCAGCTTTGCTTAAGAATCAGCGCGCGTTGCGACGCCATTAATTCTCGTTACCCTGTATGATGAAATAACAGGCAAATAAGTATATTTGCAAGTCGGAAACTTATTTCCGTTGATTACATGGGGCGGATGTTGTATAAGGAAGTTGTCACATCTATCGGTCTTGGAACTCCCGATAACCAAGTTCTGATTGATTCGATGGCAAAGACCGAGAACCTCTCGGACTGCTGCTGACGAATTGTTTCTACGACTGGCTAACCATTTATAGACTCCAGACACAATAGCAGTCTGTCGTTTATCAACAGGAGATTTTATGGAAAGAAAATATAAGCAGCGCGGTTACCAACAAGAGGAACCACAAGAGCATAGACCGCGCTTGGTTCAACAAAAGAGCGATGTTCGCTCTCCGAAAATGCCCGCTTTTCGCGAAGTCACTCGCTGCTCGATGTGCGGCACTATGGTTAACATTGATGTAGACGGCATACCCGTTGACGCGAAATGCCCGAAGTGTCATAACGACCTGCACACCTGCAAAAACTGTGTGAGTTTCGATCCCGGAGCGCGCTTTCAATGCCGAAAACCCATCACCGAGCGCGTAGTGAAAAAGGACGAAGGCAATACCTGCACCCTGTTCGAGCCGCGCAAGACCGTCGAGCGAGAAACGACGGCTGCATCCTCCAATCAGAAAGACCCGCGCTCGGCGTTCGACAAACTCTTCAAGTAATCGTCACCATATCGCGCTGCGGGCAAATCCCACTAATGACTCGCGCAGCGCGAAAGCGGATTGCCCTAGCCTAAAAGTGAAGGTCGCGCCCGCCCCGGCAGGTTAATGAATCTTACGCAGCAGGCGGCAAAAATCGCCGCACGAAATAACGATACACGGCGGCTCCAATGAGCGCGCCAATTATTGGCGCAATGATGTAGAGCCACCATTCGTTGCCGCGCGGGCCTGGAAAAGCTATGCGGCCAAAACCTATCACGTAAGCGAAAAGTCGCGGGCCGAAATCGCGCACAGGATTGACCGCATCCATCGTGAGCGGCCCGCCTATGCCGACTATGGCTGTGACCGTAAGGCCGATGAAGATGGGGCCAAGCCCCGCTTGCGGAAGGCCGGGATTAGACTGCTCTGTGAGCGCGAAGATCATCAACAGCAGAAACATAGTAAGCACAACTTCAACAAAGAAAGCTGTCGGCGTTGTGACCATCGCGAATGCGTTCGCATCTACGCCTACGCCGCCGGGGCTTGGGTAGAAGCATGAAAAGACCGCCATCAATTTCTGGCTGCCCGCCGCGCCAATCTCGACGCCGAGCTTTTCAGCCGTGCTCGCCCAGAACCCTTGCCACAGCAGGTAGACGCAGGCAGCGCCTGTGAACGCGCCTGCAATTTGACTGATGATGTAAGGAACTATGCGGCTGCGTGGGAAATCACGAAAGACAGCCATTGCGATTGTGACGGCAGGGTTGAAATGCGCGCCCGACACGGGGCCTGCCACGTAGATGCCGAACGTAACGGCGAGTCCCCACATCACGGCGACTCCCCATCCGTCAATCGAGTTCGTAAACACAGCGGCAGCAACGGCCCCATCGCCAACAAGTATGACTATGAACGTTCCCAGAAATTCTGCAATGCATTGAGCGGCCAGCGGCGTTGTGAATATGGCGCTCGATTTTTCTTCCGCTTGCGATTGTCCTGTTGTTTCAGATATGACGGCGGCTTTAGACATTAATCCCCCCGCACTCAGAGATATTTCTGCATGAATTGCAACACGCGCCATTCGGCTCGACGCGCAAACGTGGGCCAGCTTGCGCTCAAGACAGGTGTCGCGCTAGTCGCGTTCGATTCTTTCCATTTGTTCGACCAGCCCGACAAGTCCCACACCAGGTCAGCGCCTTTGATGCCTTCCTTCGTCATTTTCTCGGACGGATTGCGCCCGTTGTCCGCATACGTGTTGCCGTGAATGAAAGTGTTTTCAGGCGTGGGGCCGACATCGAAAGCCGTGCCTTTCGGGAAGGCCACTTCGAGGCTGAACACGGCAACTCCGTAAGTGTCATTTCCGCGAATCTCGTTTCCAGTAACTTCCGTATTGTCTGCTGCCATAACAAGAATGCCTGAACCGGGCATGACGTTCGACACAATGGAGTTGGGATTTGCGAAGTTCGGGTGATTGTTGTTGATCACTCGATTGTTTCTGACCGTGCAATCGCGCCCGACTTTCGAAACGTTGTTCGGAAGCACGAAGACCAGTATGCCGCCGGTGTTGTCATGCACATAATTGTTTTCGACAACTGCATTGATCGAATTTTCAATCTCGATGCCTGTGACGTTGTTATAAGCTTCCGAGTCTCGAACGACGATGTCGCGCGACTGCCCAACGTAGAGCGCGGCGTCTGCGATTCCTGTAGCCGTGCATCGCTCGATTGTGACTCCCGTGCAGCTTACGGGATAGACTCCGTAGAGGCCCGTGTCATCAATCTTCAAATCGCGGAACGTGACGTTGCGCGCGTGCTGCGCTACAACGCCGTTTGCGACGTAATGTTTTACGTCAAAGTTTTCAATCACAAAATTGCTGCCTGTCGCAATCACGCCGTCTGAAAGCTTCTTCTCTCCATCAAACACCGGGCGCGCACCCTGCGCTGTCACGCCGCGCAGGGTGATGTTATCCAAATCAATCTTCACTTCTTCACGATAAACGCCGGGCATCACTTCAATCGTGTCACCTGCGCGCGCGCTATTGACCGCAGCTTGAATTGATTCGCCCGCCTTTACGGTTATCGTTTGCGGCGCACGCTCAGCCGTCTGATCTTTTTGCGAGCCTGTGTTGTGTTTCAGGGCGAGCGCGCGAGCAGCGTTTTCTATGTGAGGCACTACGGGCAATCCCGACGGCACGCGATCAGGGAATTGCGGCGCGTTCGATTCGTCTACGAGCGCGAACATGAACGCGATCAGGTCTTGCTTTTCTTCTGCGGTGATCGAGTAAGAATGAATCTTATCGTCAACGCGCGGCTCTTTGAATCCGACGCCCGGCCCGCCGCCCGCCGCGTAGAAATCAATCACCTCTTCGAGAGTCTTCAATTTGCCGTTGTGCATGTAGGGCGGATTCAAAACAACGTTGCGAAGCGTCGGCACTTTGAAAGCGTACTTGTTGCCTTCGCCTTTCGTCACATTGAAGCGACCGTAATCGGGATTGCTCGGATCAACTTCGGGCACGCCAACGATCTTGAAATCGCGGTTAGCGAAAGTCGGCATCCCGTGACACTCAAAGCAGCGCGTGCGGCCTGAGCGAAACAGGTTGAAGCCGCGAAGCTGCTCCTGTGTGAGCGCCGTTTGATCGCCCGCGACGAAGCGATCAAACGGCGCGTTGTTAGCCGTCAATCGCCGCTCGAATGCCGCAACCGCTTTGACCACATTGTCGAAGTTTATGCCTGAACCATTCGCGCCGCCGAACGCAGAATCGAACTTCTGCGCGTATTCCGGTATAGCTTTCAACTCGCCCACAAGCGTGTCGGGATTTTCGGCCATCTCGATGTCGCTCGTGATCGGGCCTTTGGCCTGCTCTTCGAGATCAGGCGCGCGGCCATCCCAGAATTGCATGTGATTGAACGTAGCGTTCCACAGTGTCGGCGCTCCGCGTTTGACGACTGAGCCGCCCGCGCGCTCCGGCCCAAGCTCCCTTAGCGCCTTTGCCAATCGAAAGCCCTCGCCCGTCGCTGAAACCCAGATCGGGATGATGGCATGTCGCGCAGGAGATGTCGTTTGCGCCTGATAGTATTGGGTCGAAGAAACAACAATCGCCCAAGCGCGACTCGCTCGTCATTCTTAGGATCAGCAGTCGTGTTGTCGGCGGGTATCACCATCGCGGGGAAGTCTTTTTTGAGACCGCCGCCGCCCGTTGCTACTCCGACTGTGCCTTCATCGCCTGTGAATTCTGCGGGCGCAGGCCATACGCCTAAAGCGACGAAGCCCGCGATCAACACGACGACCAACGCGAGTATCAATCGCAGCCAGAGTCGTCGCGGTTTCGTGCGAGTGGTTGACCCGGAGTGGTCTAGCGGCATTTGTTTTGCGGACGCGGTCATGGGGAGCCTCCTGATTATTCGGCCAAAGCGAAATTGATTTAGTGGGAGTAGCGATTATATTTGACTCGCCGCGCAAGTCAAAGAAGAATGAGGTCAATTCACCGCAAAGGCGCCGCGAACGAAAGAAACGATGAAGTATGAATGCTGAATGATGAATTAAGAATCACTCTATCAGTTCATCATTCATCGTTCATACTTCATCATTTCTTCGCGTCTCTGCGGTAAACTTTTTCGTTGAGGCTTGCGGCAATGCGCGCGGCTATCCTGGCGTTGTTTACGAGCAGAGCGCGATTCGTTTTGAGCGTATTGCCTGCGGTGATTCGCTCTAGTTCGGCGAGCAAGAACGGCGTGAGCGCTTTGCCGCGAATCCCGCGATGCTCTGCTAGTGTTACAGCTTCTCGGACGGCTCGCTCTGCTTCCTCGAAAGGCATCTCGAACTCTTCGGGCACGGGCGCGCACACAAGCACCGCCGAATCATTGCCCGCCTGCCAATGATTGATGGCGACCTCAGCCGCTTCATCGGGTGTTTCGACCG
The DNA here is from genome assembly GCA_963726785.1 of Blastocatellia bacterium. Taxonomy (GTDB): domain Bacteria; phylum Acidobacteriota; class Blastocatellia; order UBA7656; family UBA7656; genus DATEKX01. Next base: position 2,263,240 of record CAVSDJ010000008.1, on the reverse strand, counting down.
TGATGTCTACTGCGAGCTTGCTTCGGCGGGAATAAAAGGCGGGGAACTCTTCCGTTTGATAGCCGACCACAGGCACGCCGAGCGTTTCAAGTTGCTCGATAGTTTTGGGCAAATCGAGAATCGCTTTTGCTCCCGCGCAGACCGAGATCAAGGGTATGCGCGCAAGCGCCGTCAGATCAGCCGATATATCAAACGTCTCGCTCGCGCCTCTGTGCACGCCGCCGATTCCTCCAGTTGCAAATACTTTCAAACCGCCGCGCTCTGCGATACGCATAGTGGCCGCAACCGTAGTCGCTCCCCATCCGCGCCGCAACATCACGCCAGCCAGATTGTTGAGTCCCACTTTATCAATTTGTTTTCCGCCCGTCGCTTTCGAGTTGGCAAAGACCATCATTTCATCTTCGCTCAATCCTATACGTAGCGACGCCGTCAACTACGGCGATGGTCGCTGCCTGTGCCCCTTCGCTTCGCACAGCCTCTTCGCACGCGCGAGCGGTTTCGATGTTGAGCGGGTAAGGCAATCCATGCGCGATTACAGTTGATTCGAGCGCGACGACCGGATGGCCTTCATCAAGCGCGCGGCTGACAGTCTCTCGGATGCGGATTGATTTCTTGTTCTTCCAGTTCATGTCAATGCGTTCTTAACGCGGATGATTAAGATAGTTCGATTTGGCGGACATGCGCAAATGAATCAGTAGCCACTGCTTTTACACAACTCAGATGGGCAGTTATACTTTTCGCGCAGAATTAAAATCGCTCTTTCGGGAGGCGCGTGCAGATGGACATGGATAACGTACTGACTATAATTCTGGGCGGCGGCGCAGGGCAGAGGCTTTATCCTCTAACAAAGTTGCGCGCAAAGCCAGCCGTGCCATTGGGCGGCAAGTATCGCCTCATTGATATACCGGTTTCAAATTGCATCAACTCCGATCTGCTCCGCATCTTTATACTCACGCAATACAATTCCGCGTCGCTTAATCGCCACATCACGCGCACGTTTCGCTTCAGCCAGTTCACGGAAGCTTTCGTCGAGATAATAGCAGCAGAGATCACGCCCGATAGTTCGGACTGGTTTCAAGGGACAGCCGATGCCGTGCGCCAGTCTTTCTTTCACCTGGACGACTACAAAGGCGATACGATACTGGTTTTGTCAGGCGATCATCTCTATCGCATGGACTATCGCGATTTCGTAGCGAAGCACGAATAGACGAATGCAGACATTACTATTTCCGTCACGGCGGCGCGCGAGGATGACGCTTCAGGATTCGGGTTGCTCAAGATTGACGAGAAGGGCCGCGTCCTGGAGTTCAGCGAAAAGCCGAAAGGCGAAGCCTTAGACCGAATGCGCGTTGATACGACTCGACTGGGTTTATCGGCAGAGCAGGCCGCGCGCCGTCCGTTCGCCGCTTCGATGGGAATCTACGTCTTTCGCAAAGAGGTGCTGCGCCATTTTCTGCTCGAAGAGATGCCCGAAGCTACGGACTTCGGCAAGCACATCATTCCCGAAGTGTTATCGCGTTATAACGTGCAAGCTCACCTGTTCGACGGTTACTGGGAGGACATCGGAACGATAGGCGCTTTCTATCGCGCGAATATTGAGATGACGCTGCCGCTTCCTCCATTCAATGTATTCGATACCGAAGCTCCGATGTACACGAGGCCGCGCTACCTGCCCGGCTCGAAGCTGCTCAATTGCCATATACAGAGTTCGATCATCACGGAAGGATGCATCATCAACGGCGCGACCGTGACCGATTCGATAATCGGCATACGCAGCCGCGTAGAACACGGCGCGCGACTTGAAGGCGTGTTGATGATGGGGGCCGACTTCTACCAGACGCTTGAAGAGATGCAGTCGGACATAGATCGCGGCTACCCGCGAATCGGCGTAGGGTCGAACTGCTATATACGCCGCGCGATCATAGACAAGAACGCGCGCATTGGGTCAGGCGTGAAGATCATCAACGAGGCGCGCCTCCAGGAGCATAAGGCGACGGCTACTTCATTCACGACGGCATAGTCATCATCCCGAAAAACGGCATCATCCCCGACGGCACAGTCATCTGAAGGGCGTTAGCGAGTTGATCGCCTGTCCGGCGGTTTGATATGTCGTCCGGCAACAAGGCAAATATGAACGCGCTTTTGGAAATTGACTGGAAATCTGTCTTCATCCCTTGCTGCTGGTCAAAGACAGGCGAATGATCAGGCGGAATATGAGACAGGAATTGATATCAGAGGAAGAGTTGATAAGCCTGCTGCGCGAGCAAGGAGTCGAAAACGTAAAAGAAGTGAAGAAATGTTATCTCGAATCAGACGGGCATATCAGCGTGATAAAAAAAAGACCTGATAATGATGATAGGAAACAGCCCGATAAAGTGACCCCTTGAGCAGAGGAAACGATAAATGATGAATGATGAACGCGGAACTGCAAACGAATTGTTCATAATTCATAATTCATAATTCATAATTCATAATTCATCGTTTCTTCGGCATACTCTCGAATATGAATGCCTATCCTGCTCAGTATGAATCAGACATCTTGTTGCGCGACGGCTCGACGCTCAGCTTGCGGCCAATCAAGCCGGAAGACGCGAGCGGGCTGCAAGAGTTTCAGCATCACTTATCGCCTCGCAGCATCTACTTTCGTTTCTTTAGCCCGCTGCCGGAACTGACCGATGAACGCGCCAACCAGCTTGCGACTGTAGATTACGACAACACTTTTGCGCTCGTGGGCGAACTGGCCGGTCGCATCGTCGCAGTCGCGCGTTACTATCGTAACAGTCAGAACCCGGAAGTTGCCGAAGTTGCTTTCATTATAGAGGACGCGCTGCAAGGTCGCGGCATCGCATCGCGCATGCTCGAACGATTGACTGAGATAGCTCGCGAACATCGCATCACTACGTTTGAAGCTTACGTGTTAGGCGACAATCGCAAGATGATAGACGTGTTCGTAAACACAGGATTTGAAGTCAAGCGCAGGCTCGACGGCGGAGTCTTCTACATCACATTTTCGATCACTCCCACGCCTGAAAGCGAAGAGAAATCGGCCACGCGTTCTCAATCAGCGGCCTCTGCTTCGATGAAAGTTTTCTTCGAGCCGAAATCCATCGCGGTCATCGGCGCGGGCCGCAGTCGCGGCACTATCGGCGCTGAAATATTTCACAACCTCATGAGCGCGGGCTTTCAAGGAGTCCTTTACCCCGTGAACGAAAAAGCGCGCGTCGTCGGCTCCGTTCACGCTTACTCGCGAATCACAGACATACCCGACGACGTTGATCTGGCAATCATCATCGTTCCTGCCGATACGGTTGAAGCCGTAGTTGACGACTGCATAACGAAAGGCGTGCGGGGCATCATCATCATCAGCGCGGGCTTTGCCGAGACAGGAGCCGAAGGGCGAGAAAGAGAAACCCGTATACTTGAAAAAGTTAGGCGCGCAGGCGTGCGAATGATAGGCCCGAACTGCATGGGCATTATCAACACTGACGGGGAAGTCGCGCTCAATGGAACTTTCTCGCCCGTCTATCCGCCCGAAGGCCGCGTGGCGATGTCTACGCAGAGCGGCGCGCTGGGACTTGCCATTCTCGATTACGCGCGACGGATCAACCTCGGCATTTCGACTTTCGTATCGGTCGGAAACCGGGCCGACGTATCAAGCAACGATCTGATTCAGTATTGGGCGAAAGACCCGCGAACGGATGTGATACTGCTCTACCTGGAAAGCTTCGGCAATCCTCGCAAATTCAGCCGCATCGCAAAGCGAATAGCCCGCACCAAACCCATAGTCGTAGTCAAGTCCGGCAGATCAAACGCGGCAACGCGAGCCGCTTCTTCGCACACGGCGCGCTTTCCGCTACAGACGCAGTGGCGAGCGCGCTGTTTCGGCAAGCGGGCATCATTCGCACAGACACGCTCGAAGAACTCTTCGATGTAGCGAACCTGCTCGCGCATCAACCAGTGCCAGCCGGGCGGCGCGTAGCAATACTTACGAACGCGGGCGGGCCGGGCATACTCGCAGCCGACGCTTGCGAATCGCGAGGGCTTGAACTCCCTACGCTTTCGGATGAAACAGTCGCAGAGTTGCGATCATTTTTGCCGCCAACGGCGAGCGTAGCTAATCCTGTCACCATCACTGCATCAGCCACGCCTGAACATTTCGAGCGATCCACGCGCGCATTGCTCCGAGACGAACACGTTGACTCGCTCATCGTAATATTTATTCCGCCGCTTGTGATAGACCCCGAATCCGTAGCGGCTGCGATAGTGGCCGGGGCGAAAGACGCGGGCAGCAAACCCGTGCTTGCGAATTTCATGAGCGCGAAAGGAGCGCCGGAGATACTCTCAAAAATTCCGAGCTATGTATTTCCCGGAAGCGGCTGCATCGGCATTGGCGAAAGTGACTGCTTACAGCGAGTGGCGGCGAAGACCTCGAAGGCATATCTCTATGTTTGATGACATTCGCGTAGACGAGGCGCGAAAGATTGTCGAGCGCGCGCTTGAGCGCGGAGGCGGATGGTTAAGCTGTATCGAAGCGCACAGGTTGTTTCGCGCGGCTGGCATTCCAATAGCGAGGTCGCGCTTTGCCACTAACCCGGATGAAGCGGTGAAAGCTGCGCGCGAGATTCGTTTTCCTGTCGTGTTGAAAGCCGCAGGGCCAACTATCCTGCGCAGAACAGAAGTCGGCGGAGTCGCGCTCAATCTCAATGATGAAGCGACGGTTCGCAACGCTTATCAAGCGATGCTGGCGCGACTGGAAAACGATATGACGGGCGTGATCGTGCAGGAGATGGTTTCGGATGGCGTTGAAGTAGTTGTGGGAGCAACGCTCGACCCGACGTTCGGCCCGCTTGTGTCGTATGGCATCGGCGGCATATTGGTTGAGTTGTTGAATGATGTTGCTTTCCGCATACATCCGCTCACGGACGCTTGATGTTCAGGAGATGATGAATGAAGTGAGAGGGACTGCGTTGCTGAGAGGGTATCGCGGCGCACGGCCTGCGGATGAATCTGCGATAACAGAGATCATTCTGCGCGTCTCGGCGTTGCTGGAGATTTGCCCGGAGATTCAAGAGATGGATGCGAACCCCATCAAGGTCTTAGAGAAAGGCGCTATAGTCGCGGACGCGCGAGTCAGAGTAGACCGCTTGCCTGAACCCGCGCCGACGCGAAGAATCGCCTATTAATCTGGAGGGGTGAAAGGGTGAGGGGGTGAGGGGGTGAAACGGTGAGCGAGCCATGAATTCATCAAAGAAACGATATTGTAAATCGTAAAGCCCAACTCATATGTGTATTCACCCCCTCACCCCTTCATCCCATCTGCGTGGTGTGTTGAGGTTCGATTTTATAAATCACTCGGACCTCGCCGGGCTGGCTGAACGGATACTTGTCCTGGCCCAGATACTTCTTCGCCATTTTGTCTATGTGCTCTGACGCGCCTTCTTCGGTGATTTCGGCGACGCGACCGCGCACTTCCAGATAGCGGTAAGGGTTGTCGGGGTCCATTATCGAAAGAGACACGGATGAACTCTGCCCCATGTTCTTATCTTTCTGCCGCCCGCGAGCGGAATTTACCAGCACGTGATTGCCGTCGAAATCAACCCACACAGGCGTCACCTGCGGAGTGCCGTCCGGCATTATCGTAGCGAGATTCGCGAAAGCTTTTTTGTCAAACAAGTCCTTGTACTTTTCCGGTATCACCTCTGCCATAGCTTTCTCCTTTGCTTAATTCTATATCTGAAATCTTTACGCCGCACGCTTGAATTTTGACTGACAGGGTAGGGAAAGGCAAGCAGTAGCCCGCGCCAGCTTTGACGCGTGGTATTGCGCACGTACTTTAGACAACCTGATTTGTACACGGGCGAAATCCTATCGCTGCGTTTCGGCCGTAAACCGCCCACTTTCTATTCAGCGATGTTTTAACTCGCGAACTCCATATTGTTCGTGCCAGATGTCTATCTCGCCTCTATATTTGCCGTACATGACCAATTCCGTTTTTTGTAGTCCATTCCACTTCTTCAGGCTGCTTCGATTACCGGACTCCTTGGTTCCTTTAACTTTTTCTAACAACAGGGTCCAGGATCATCTGCTCACCGTACCTGATGACGGCTCCTCAAGTGTACCTTGTACCCGATGAGTTGAAACGCATGTACCAATCTTCCTCAGTGACATAGCAAGGTTATACGGCCCGATCTCCGGCCGGTCTGATCGTCTCCAGCGCTTTCCAGTCTTTACACTTATTTTGATCTTTAGCCTTCCGCCTCTGTGCGCATTGACGCGGGCCGCTAGTCGTCCGTTTTCGTGCTTGCCTTTTTTGTCGGGACCGATGTGAGGCTTCATTCCTTTCTGAATTTGAACTGAATAAGTTCTGCTGGTGATCGCTTTATTTGCAAAAAGATGGTCGCGACAGAAGGATAGTCATAATTGATAAATCTTCAGGCTTGTCTGAGTATGTACAATGCCGTTACTCAAGTAATAGCAAACTTCCTAGCTGCTTATGCGTTTGGTATCAATGCGAGGCGGCATTTCAAACTGTCGTCTAATGTGATCTCGACCGGCAAGCCGTCGCCCCAGTCGTATTTTTCGCGCTCTAAATCTTGAGCCAGTTTCCATAGCGCCGAGTCTTTCTTTTTATCAAGCACGCGCGCCGTCGCTTCAAAGTCGCGGCCTTCGATGCGGACGCGCACGCGCGGGTTGCGAAGAATGTTTTTCACCCACTGCGCTTTGTGAAAATGCTCGGCCAGAATGTAGAACTTGCCTTCCGACTCGACGAACCAAATTTCTATTTCGCGCGGCTGGCCCGTGTGCGGCCCGTCGTAGTCAGGTAAAGATACTTAACGGCAGAAAGGTCTTTCGGTTTCGGCATGATTTAGAATTCAGCCACACCGGGTCATAGAACGCAAGACACGCGATTACACGGCAGGGTCGGAGGCTGTTGCCTGCGCGCCGCGCTTGTCTGCGCCATGCATCAAGTTGCTCTGGTCTATGTAAAATGATCGCTTGCCAGTGACAGGGAACTTTCTCAGGCGTAGCCGTTGCCTGAAACCCGTTGCTGCTGACTTTTACTTCGAGTTCATAGCCGGTCAGTTTGCCCTTCGATCGGGTCATTGACGAAGCCCTTTCGGATCAATTCGTCGAGCGAGGCGAATGTGCCGCCCGATTCGGCTTGATACATCATTTCGGCTCTTGCAATCGCAGTCAGTCTCGCCATAGCCGCAATCTCGTTAGCGGCTGTTGCGTGCGGCGGTGCTTCGATCACTGTCGTCTTCGAGCCATCGCAACCGGTCATTGAAGCGAAAATCAGTCCCGCAAAAATCAATCGTAGCAACGATGTTTTCATTCCAGTTCTCCTAGTATCGAATATCGCGGCAGGGGCAGACGGTTAGGTGTCAACATATTATTTTGAACTCGCTCGCGGGGCAATAGTAATTGAAGTGAAAGTTGCTTTGCGGCTTGACTCGCTTGCGCCGGATATGTAGTTTAGCAGGGTCAAATCCGAGGGGACGCTCAGTCTGTAATTGTGGAGCCGGGAACGAATGACTCTGGGCTTACAAATAATATGGCTGTTCGTTCTTGCCATTCCAATTGCCTGTATTGCCTGGACGGTCACTCATGAAGAAGTCTTTCGCGAACCGAGAGATTATTGCCTCGATAAAAGCCAGAAATGTGCGAGGCTGTACCAGCGCAAATTCTTTTATCTTTTTACATGTGAGTACTGCTTCAGCCATTACGTCACGGTCTTTTTTCTCGTCATCACAGGGTACAAGCTGCTTTATCAAGATTGGCGCGGATACCTGATCGCAGGCTTCGCGCTCGTTTGGGTCGCCAACCTGTACATGAGTCTTTACGGGAGGCTTCGCCTGGACATCAAGAGAGAGCGAGTAGAGATAGAACAGGTCGAAGAGAAGTGATAATCCAATAGCTCGTCTCCTTGCGTATACATTACTTGCCCTGGCATTAATCGGCTGTTTCAGGTTTTAGCTCGCTGATCGAACAGGCGCACTCCTCTCTGTCTAACTCAATAACTTGATAAAGGAGAGAATTATGGCAAAGACCATTGCAACTCTTGTAGGCGTCGTGTTCATTCTGGTTGGGATTTGGGTTTCCTCGCCCAGGGTCTTCTTAACGCCCATCTCGACTCTTGCTCACAATCTTGTTCATCTGGTTTCCGGCGCCGTTTCGCTTTACTTTGGCACCAAAGCTTCACTTGCGCAAGCTCGCACTTTCTGCCTGGTTTTCGGAGTCGTTTATGGTCTGCTCGGTATTGTTGGTATGGTGGCGGGCACTGCCGGTATGCCCTCCGTGCCTCACATGGCAGAGGTTATGCACCTGCTTAAACTGCTGCCCGGTACGCTCGAATTCTGGCACGATGGATCACTACATTCACGTGTTGCTCGCAATGTCTGTTCCTGGTTGGTGGATTCGTGACCAAAGCCAGGGCGTCGGAAGCTTAAACTATTTGCAACTTCATAGCAGGCGGCGCGCACTCGCAAATTATTTCCCGGCGGTTGCGCGCTGTTTGCTTTTCTCCGCGCCGTTCCCATTCGAAGATGCTTTGTTGTTCGCGCGCACGCCCAGTAGCTTCAGCAGAGCAGCCTCTTCCGGCCCATACTCAGGTTGTAAGCGGCGAATGAGTCGCTCGGCTTTAGGCCGGAACTCTTCGAGCGTCACGCCTTCAATATATTTCTCGAACACAATCGGATGAATGTAACAACTGCGGCAAACGGTCGGCGGTGTTGCCCAGATGTTCGGCTACGCGGCGGGCGGCTTGAATGATATTGTGTTTGGCTTGTTTCTGGTCTTCGGGTTTCCCCATATCTGTGAGATGCATAGCAGCCAAAAGCGTCCCGCCCCACGTGCGAAAATCTTTGGCGGAAAACTCTGCTCCGGTTGCGGCCTTGATGTACTCGTTCACATCGCGCGGAGTCACAGGCCGCACGCGACCGTCTTCATCCACATATTCAAACAGCTTCGGCCCGCCGAGCGCTTTCAAATCACGCATCGCCATCGCCAGTTCTTCGTCAACTATTATCGAGCGATGGCGTATGTGATGTTTGCCGACAAAGCTGAAGATCGAGTCGGCCTCCGCGTTTGATCTCAAGGTGGCGATTGCGAAAAGTAGTCACCCCATAAGTGCGATAGCGTTTGACGCTCATTTCCGAGCCGACGCGGAAATAAAGATCATTGATCAAGCGAATCACAATGGCCAGCACGCGCTCGCGCGGAAAACCTTCGAGCGCGACATGCTCGTTGGTGATGCGTCTGAGCGAAGGTAGATTCTCGCCGAAGCGTTCGATCTTTTTGTACTTCTTCATCTGCCGACGAGCTGCGAACGCAGGATGATACTTGTACTGTATGCGACCGGCTGTATCAATGCCGACTGCTTGCAGATGACTTCGCGCGGAAGGCGCTATGCGCACGTGAGTCCAGGCTGGAGGCAAAGCGAGCGAGCGTATGCGCTCAAGATGTGCTTCATCCTTGACGGGCTGGCCCTTGCGATCTTCGTAGAAAAAACCGCGTCGCTTTGAGCCGCACCTGCGCCACCATCGCGCACGCGCGCCAAGCTCGACCATCTCCTGCGGATCCCTGTTGTCGTTCTGCTCGTTCATATGTAAACGCGATTTGCACAGCAATGATTGTGCCAACAAGGAAATGATGAACAATGAACGATGAATGATGAACTGATCATCAGTAATTCATCATTCATCGTTCATTGTTCATCATTATCTTCTAAGTCTGTCGTCGAGGTCGTCGAGGTCGCGGATTAAAATCCAGTCGAGCCTGTGAATCAATTCTCTGTGCTTCAAGGCTTCGCCCCCGCCTATCCAGACGCGAGTTCCGGCAGGTAGAGCATCGGCAATCGCTCGCAGTTCTTTTTCAGTGTTTGGATTCTCGTCTACCAAACTCAGCGCGAGCAAACGCGAGCCGGTCAGGCGAACAGCCCGAGCTATTTCAACGGCTGGCAAATCCGTGCCCAGATATACGACTCGCCAGCCTCGCGTAGCAGCAAACAGCGACGCAAGCAAAATCCCAAACTCGTGACGCTCTTCGGCAGGCGTCGCCAGTACTATCGTCTCTGCAGGTTCACTTGGAGGGTACAGACGAAACAGCGAACTCAACACGTTTCTGAGCAGGTATGTTGCGACATGCTCATGCGCCACTCCGAATTCTTTATGCGCCCATCGCTCGCCTACTTCGTCCAGAATCGGAGCGACGATTTTCGTGATCAGCAGGCGCGCAGGAAAGAGCGTAGCCGCCTGACTCAATTCGAGATCAGCCGCTACTACATCTATTCGGCTGACCGCTTCAAGAAAGCGATCACGGACGATTGAATAAGCGTCGGACGAATCAGTCGCTTTTTCTGAATCGCTGATTACTGCATCCAACTCGGCTTCTGTGAGCTTCGCCGCCTGACTTATGCTATGGCCTTTTTCAATCGCTTGCCTGAGCCGTCTGAGCCGCGATATGTCAGCGTCAGAATAAAGCCGCGTCCCCGCTTCGCTTCGAATAGGACGAACAGCGCCATATCTCCGCTCCCAAACTCTCACCACATCGGCTGACAGACCAGTCAGTTTCGTCACCATGCCAATGCGATATTTTCCCGCGCCAGAAATCAATTCACCGTTTGTCATACTATTCCTATTCTTATAGCGCGTCTTAATCTTGTCAAGATAAAATCTCAACAAATCAGAAAAATATCTGCACTGTCTAGATAATTGATGATTAAAATCTTGACAAACGATTCGATTCTGTCTAGGCTGTAGAGTTGTAGACATTGTCGTCTACTGAGGAGGAATCGGCATGAAGATACTGGTTACAGGTGCGACAGGGCTGATCGGACGCAGCCTTTGCCGGGTGCTAACAGGCGAAGGACACACGGTTGTTGGATTGTCTCGTTCGCCTGAACGAGCGAAAGGATTGGCCGTCGCGGAGATGCATAAATGGGAGCCGCAATCAGCGCCGCCTCCTGAGCAGGCTTTGAATGAAGTTGAAGCGGTTTTTCATCTCGCGGGCGAGCCTATTGTCGCGCGCCGCTGGACCGACGAGCAGAAGCAGCGGATAAGAGATTCGCGTGTAATAAGCACCAGAAACCTCGTCAATGGATTTCGCTCGATGGAATCGAAGCCTGCTGCTTTGATCAATGGCTCAGCCATAGGTTTCTATGGTGATCGCGGAGACGAGAAGCTTTATGAGGAATCACCCGCAGGTCGCGGATTCATGAGCGAAGTGTGTCAGGCGTGGGAATCAGAATCAGAGCAAGCCAAACCTCTAGGCCTTCGCGTCGTCGAAGTCCGCACGGGCGTTGTATTGAGCCCGGAAGGCGGCGCGCTTCAAAAGATGCTCACTCCATTCAAACTCGGACTGGGCGGGCCGATTGGAAGCGGGCGGCAATGGTTCCCGTGGATTCACATTGATGACATCGTTGGTATCTTTCGCCACACGTTGCTTGTGTCTTCGTTAAGCGGCCCTGTCAATGGAACTGCGCCGGAACCTGTGACTAATGCTGATTTCACCAAGCAGCTTGGGCGCGCATTGCACAGGCCAGCTTTTTTGCCTGTGCCTGAGTTCGGATTGAAGGCATTAATGGGCGAGATGTCGGAAGTGCTTCTTGGCAGCCAGCGAGTCATTCCGCAGATCGCTTTAGAATCAAAATACGAATTCACTTACCCGACGCTTGGGCCAGCGCTTGAGAACCTGCTCGGCAATAAGTAGATCAAAAGCAGAAGTGAACTGGAAGCTATGAAAACCTACACACTCGAACGAACGCAGGTGATTGAGCGGTCTCTGAGCGAGACGTTCGCCTTCTTCGGAGATGCGTTTAATCTTGAGCGCATCACGCCGCCTTTTCTGCGCTTTCACATTCTGACTCCGCGCCCAGTCGTTATGCAGGCGGGCACCATTCTTGAGTATGAACTCTCCATGTTTGGATTGCGCTTTCATTGGAAGACGCTCATCGAAAAATGGACGCCTGAAACATCGTTCATTGATGTTCAGCTCACTGGCCCTTATTCGATGTGGCGGCACACGCACACGTTCGAGGAACTAGATCAGAATCGCACGCTGGTACACGACCACGTTGAATACCGCGTCCCTTTCTCTTTTTTGGGCCGCATCGCGCACACTCTTTTTGTTAAACAATCTCTCAATAAAATATTCGATTATCGCGCAGCGGTGACTGCCCGATTGCTTGCGCCGGAATCGAAGCTCGAAGACAAGGACGCGAATCAAGATTCACAGCACCGGAGGGTAGCGTCTTGATCGCGCTCGAAAGACTGCTGACTAATCCCCGCATCACCGTGCGTCGAAGCGGAACGCCTGACCCGGATGGCCGCGCGGTTGTCTATTGGATGCAGCGCGCGCAGCGTGGCGTAGACAACACGGCGCTCGACGTTGCGATAGAAGCTGCGAATGAACTGCGCCGCCCGGTCGCGGTCTTCTTCGGACTTCATCCGAAATACCCGAACGCGAATCTACGCCACTACGCTTTCCTGATCGAAGGGCTTGCGGAAACGATCAAACGAATCGAGCGGCGCGGCGCGGCCTTCATCTTTCGCCCCTTTCCTCGTCACGACCTTTTGCGGTTTTGCGATGAAGTGAAACCGTGTCTTGTTGTAGGCGATGAAAACCCGTTGCGCGCGCCCGAATCGTGGCGACAGAGCGCGGCAGAAAAACTGCGCGTTCCGTTCTGGACTGTTGACGCAGATGCGATTGTGCCGGTCAAGACTTTTGAGAAAGAAGAATACGCGGCGCGCACCCTGCGCCCGAATATCAATCGCCTGCTCGAAGTATTCATGCATCCTTCGAAGAATCCGCGAGCGCGATACCGTTTCTGCGACGACGAACGCCCTTTCAGTCAACAGCTTGACGAAGCGAATTTGTTACGCACTCTTCCTTTCAATCCTGGCGCGCAACCTGTCACCAAGTTCAAAGGCGGAACGAGCGAAGGCTTGAAGCGACTAAGACTATTCATCAAAGAGAGGCTGGCCGAGTACGACACCGCGCGTAATCTGCCGCACCTTGACGCGACGAGCGCGCTATCAGCTTATCTTCACTTTGGACACATCAGCCCGTTGCGTGTCGCGCTTGAAATACGTAATGCGGATTCCCCCGAAGCGGCCCGGCAAGCTTATCTCGAAGAATTGATCGTGCGCCGCGAGCTTGCGATTAACTTCGTCGCGCGCAATCCGAATTATGATCGCCTCGAAGGGTGTCCGAACTGGGCGAAGGCCACGCTTCGAGAGCAATCTTGCGACGAGCGACCACATCTTTATACCGAATCGCAACTCGAATCAGCCGACACGGCAGACGCGCTCTGGAACGCCGCGCAGACGGAGATGATTCGAACAGGTCGCATGCACGGGTATTTGAGAATGTACTGGGCGAAGAAGATTCTCGAATGGACTCGCTCGCCGGAAGAGGCATTCGATATCAGTGTGCGGCTCAATGACAAATACTTTCTCGACGGGCGCGACCCGAACGGCTACACGGGCATAGCTTGGGCAATTGGCGGAAAACACGACCGCCCGTGGGGGCCGCGCCGCCCTGTTTTCGGAACCGTTCGATATATGTCGGGCGCAGGAATGGCGCGCAAGTTCGACGTGAAAGCTTACATCGAGCGGGTGAGCGAATTCGGTTAATCACAAGTTTTGAAATCGAGCAAGATGGTAACGGATATGCAGGACATCATCACACAATACAAGAGCGACTGGATAGGTCTGGTTGTTTCCATTTTGATCTGCTTTGCGGTTGCGGGACTCGGCTCGCTTGCTACCATTCCAGAAATTCCTAACTGGTATCAGACCATCAAGAAACCCGCGTGGACTCCGCCAAACTGGCTGTTTGGCCCTGTGTGGACCGCGCTTTACCTGGCGATGGCTGTTGCGGGGTGGCTTGTATGGAAGCGCGCAGGGTGGGAAGCAAACAACAATGCTTTGTGGTTGTTTGTAATTCAACTCGCATTGAATCTGGCGTGGTCATTCATCTTTTTCAAGTTTCACAGCCCCGCGTGGGCCTTAGTGGACATAGTCTTTCTGTGGTTAGCAATACTCGCTACCGCAGTGATATTTGCGACTGTATCGAAAGCGGCGGCGCTGTTGCTTGTGCCTTATTTGATCTGGGTGACATATGCCGCTTCGCTCAATTTCGCAATTTGGAGAATGAACGATTGAGGTTTCAAATTTTAAATCTGCAACTCATCAAGGCGCGCAATGATTGGAGCGAAGAGCGTTGGAACCATCTGGAGCAGGAGACGCTCGGACTGGCTTTGCAGGCGAAGACCGAAGAAGCAGCGTGGGAAATAATCATTCGGCAGGCGCGAATGGTGTTGCGTGCTTACAGCACCAGCTTTTTCATGGTCACGCGCTTTTTGCCTGCAAACAAACGCGCGAAGGTCGAAGCCATTTATGCAGCCGTGCGCTACCTGGATGAGATAGTTGACACTTTTCCGATAGATCAAAACGAGCAGTTGCGTCGGCTTGATGATTGGGCCGCGAAATATGAAGCGGCGCTCACTCATTCGTCCATCAGGGGTTCGCTTGAAATCGGCACGCCATGTTTTCTTGCGAGCTTTGCCGCAGTAGTGCGCGATGCGAAGATTCCGCCGGAACACTACCGCGCATTTATCGAAGCGATGCGCCTGGACGCAAGCCCGCGCAGTTTTCGGACGCTCGATGACTTGATCGAGTCTTACATCTATGGCAGCGCAATCGTGGTCGGCTACTTTCTTACTTATGTCTATGGAGCGAGTTCGCCGCATCTCTTCACTCGCGCGCTCGAAAGCGCTCGCTCGCTCGGCATCGCGCTTCAACTGACAAATTTCTTGCGCGACGTGGGCGAAGATCAAGGTCGCGGGCGTGTTTATCTACCGCTCGATCATCTGCGCGCAGAAGGAATCGAAGAGGTGAATGTCCGCGACGCGCGCGAATGTCGCGCACTCAACAGAGTCCTTCGCAGAGTTGCTGCGATTGCCGAAAGTTATTATGCCGATTCGCTCAAGTGTCTAGCGGCTTTCGCGCCCGACAGTCAGACGGCGATTCGAGCCTGCATAGATGTTTATCGTCAATTGAACAATCGCATAAGTCAAAGCCTCCAAGGCGTGTTGCATCGCGAGAGCGTTCCATTCAGCGAAAAGCTCAAGGTCTTGCCCGCAAGCAAATACTGGCGACTGCCGCTCGCTTACCTCAACAGCGGCCAGTGGTTTGTTGGTCGGAGGCAGAGCCAGGAATGAGCAAAGTAAAGCATTCTCAAATGACTATTGATAATCAGCAACCGGCGACTGTCGCAATCGTAGGCGGCGGGTTGGGAGGACTGAGCGCGGCTATTCATCTGAGGCTGGCCGGTTACGACGTGACTATCTACGAAGCGAACGAGCGCGTGGGCGGGAGGGCGAATCTCATATCGCGCGATGGCTTCCGCTTTGACACAGGCCCATCGCTTTTGAATTACCCGTGGGTCTTCGAGCGATTGTTTGAAGCTGCGGGCCGCCGGATGCGCGACTATGTCACGCTGCTGCCCGTCGAGCCCTCGGTCAGCTTTCAATGGCCCGACAAAACGCGATTCACTTTGTCGAGCGATATGCAAAAGATGCTTGACGAGTTCGAGCGATTGGAGCCGGGCGTGCGGCCTCGCGCTCTTGCTTTCCTGCGAGACGCGGGCGCGAAATACAGCATGGCTTTCGATAAGCTGGTCACCAGTAACGAAGACAATTTCGCCCGGTGGCTCGGCGTGCTTTCGATGCGCGAGCTTTTGAAAACATCCGTATGGCGTTCGCTCGACCGAGAGCTTAAACGATTTTTCCGAAGCCGATTGATACGCGAAGCGCTCGGCTCGTATGGAATGTATCTGGGCGGCTCGCCTTTTGAACTGCCGGGACTGTTTTCAATCCTGCCTTACGGCGAGCTTGCGTTCGGGCTGTGGCTTCCGAAAGGCGGCGTATACGGTCTCGTTACAGGAATCGAAAGACTCGCGCGCGAGCTTGGCGTGACGATACGCACATCCGCGCGCGCGCGAAGAATCGTCACCGAGGGAAAGCGCGTCACAGGAATCGAGCTTGAAGACGGCAGCTTTCACGACTCACGCATAGTTGTTTCTAACGTTGACGCGCCAACAACTGATGCCGCGTTGATTGAAAGCAACGAGAAAAACAAACGCACAAAGAAGCCGCAGATGACGCCCGGCGTTTTGACTTTTTACTGGGGCATTCGCGGCGAAGTAGAACACCTGGGGCATCACACGATCTTTCTGCCTGATGATTATCGCGGCGCTTTCGATGAACTGCTAAAGCAGAAACGCATTCCTCAACAGATGCCTTTTTATATCAGCGTGCCTTCGGCGACAGATGCGGAACTCGCGCCCGCCGGAGACACTGCGATGTTCGTCCTTGTGCCGACGCCGCTAGTCAGCGAAATGCGCGGCGTTGACTGGGAAGCGACTGCGCGCGAAGTGAAATCGCGCGTGATCGAACGGCTCAATCATCACGGTGTGAACCTCACGGCTAAACGGATAGCGGTCGAAGAGATTTATACCCCGCTCGATTGGCAGAGGAAATTCGGACTATATGACGGTTCGGCGTTTGGCGCGTCGCACACGCTCTTTCAGATGGGGCCGATGCGGGCGCGCAATTACTCGAAAGATGTCGAAGGACTTTATTATGTCGGAGCCAGCACTACACCAGGCACAGGGATGCCGATGGTCGTATTGAGCGGCCATATGGTCGCAGAAAAAATTGCGGATCATTACGGCTCGCGCCGCGCCGTTGCTGTCACAGTTGAATCAGATGTTTCAGTAGCCCGACCGTGAGGGAGGGCGCAGACTTTCGCCCGCGCTTACGCTTGGGCTACTGTCAGTCGAGCTGCTGATTTCAGAGCAAAACATGCGGATTGAAAGACACGGAAAAGGCGAACGGGCATACTTGGGGCTGCACGGCTGGGGCGGCGATCACAGAACATTCGCGCCGCTGGCCGAGCATATGCCTGCGAGTGCGCGACTCTACGCCGCAGATTTGCCCGGTTATGGTCGCTCGCCTGCGCCGCCAGAGTGGAGCTTGCCTGCGATAGTTGACGAGATAGTGCGCGCCATCGCGCAAGTTGATGAGGCGAAAATTACAATGATCGGTAATTGCAGCGGAGCCATACTCGGTTTGCTCGTAGCCGAGCGACTGCCCGACAGAATCGAGCGGCTCATATTGATAGACCCGTTTGCTTTCATGCCCTGGTACTTCAAAGTGTTCGTCGCCGGAAGCTTTGGCCGATACGCTTACTATTCGACCTTTGCTAACCCAATCGGGCGCTGGTTGACGAACGCTTCATTGAAGCGCAAGCGCACCGCAACGTCAGACCTGACGCGCTCGTTCAGCGCAATCGATCATAAAATTTCTCAGCATTATCTTGCCCTGCTTGCCGAGATAAAAGACATCACGCAGTTCGACAACCTCGGAATGCCGATTGACATAGTCTATGGCGAAAAGACGTTTTCTGCTGTCAAAGAGTCGGTCGCTCGATGGAAAGCCTTATGGCCGCAGGCTCGCGCAACAGAGCTTCGAGGCGCGGGCCATCTGCCTATTGAAGAGGCTACGAAACAGTTGAGTGAGATCGTCTTTGAGTCGAAAGCCAAAAGGCGGTTGAAAACAGCTATATGACTATCGCTCTTCTCATGATTGCTTCGCTGATTCTTGGGCTGGTGGCCTGGAATGTTCTGGCCTGGCCCGCGCTCAAAGCAGATGGACGAAAGCGGCGCGACGCAGTCTCCGTGTTGATTCCAGCACGCGACGAAGAAGCCAATATCGGCGCTTGCCTCAATACGATAGTGAGACAGGGCGAAGCCGTGCGAGAGATCATAGTCCTTAACGATCACTCGACTGATGCTACGGGGCAAATCGTTGGCGAGCGTGCCGCGCTCGACCCGCGCGTGAGGCTGATTGATGGTGAAGAGCTTCCTGCCGGATGGTGCGGGAAGAATTTTGCCTGCGCGCGATTGGCCGAAGAAGCGTGCGGCGAATGGCTGCTTTTTCTCGACGCCGATGCAAGGCTCGCCGAAGGCGCGATAGCAATAATGGTTTGCGAAGCGAGCCGTCGCAATCTGACGATGCTGTCGTGCTGGCCTCGATTTACGCTTGAGAGCTTTTGGGAAAGAGCGTTGATGCCGATGCTCAATTTTGTTGTCTTCACGTTATATCCGGCTCCGCTCGCGGCTTTGCGAAACGACGAATCTTTAGGATTGGCGCATGGGGCGTGCATTCTTGTTGATCGCTCGACATACTTTGCGGTCGGCGGACATGGGGCTGTGCGCGGCGAGGTGTTCGAAGATACGCGGCTCGCTCATCTGTGGCGCGTGAAGGGCCATCGCGAGTTATGCCTGGACGGCCAGCAAGTTGTAAGCGTCAGGATGTACTCATCGTTTGCGGAAATCTGGAGCGGGTTTCAGAAAAATTTCTTTCCGGCTTTTCGCCGCGAATCGAGCTTCTGGGCGTTCATGCTTCTTCACGCGGCGATATTTTTTTTGCCGTTGACCGTAATGGCCTGGACGCGCGCGTGGCCCGTGAGTGTCGCTGCCGCGTGCGTGTTCGGTATGCGGTTGCTGCTGGCTGTTCGCTTTCGTCACCCGATTTGGAGCGCGTTTCTGCACCCGGTTGCCGAAGCGGTTTTGATTCTGCTCGGCCTGTCATCGTGGTGGCGATGCAAGAGCGGCAGAGGCGTCGAGTGGAAAGGGCGCAGGTTGTTGAACCATTGAATAATTTCGGCAGTAGCCCGTGCGTAAGCAAGGGCGAATTGAATAATTTTGGCAGTAGCCCGCGCGTAAGCAAGGGCGAATAGGCTCGCCCCTGCTTACGCGCGGGCTACTGATTAAAGCAATGAATAAGAAAAGCGCAGTAATCATCGGCGGCGGGCTTGGCGGGCTTGCGACCGGCTTGAGGCTTGCAGCGAGCGGATGGCGAGTCACTGTTTGCGAGCAGGGCGCGAGCTTCGGCGGCAAGATGAATTCATGGTGCGCAGAAGGATTCCGCTTCGACACGGGGCCTTCGCTCATCACTATGCCCTGGGTCTTTGAAGACCTGTTCAAAGCGGCGGGCGCTTGCCTGCAAGATTACATCGAGCTTATTCCGATGCGCCCGCTCGCCGATTACATATTCGCCGACGGGGTGCGATTCTCTTATTCGGCTTCGATGCCTGAATGGCTCGATACGATTCGAAAGCTTGAGCCGAGCGACGTGGATGGATTCTTCAAATTCATGGAACTGGGTGCGCGACTTTACGAAATATCGAAAGAGACATTTCTGCGCCGACGCCCCTTCGACCCGCCCGACAAGCGGAGCCTCGCGGCCATCAGGCATATGCCTCTGCGCCACGGCTGGGGCAATTATCATCAAACGGTAGCGGCGCATTTCAAGAGCCGCCATCTCAGGCAGCTTTATGATCGCTATCCTACTTACGTTGGCTCGTCGCCTTACGAGTCGCCCGCCACGCTTGCCGTGATTCCTTACATCGAATATGCCTTCGGCGGGTGGTATGTGAAAGGCGGTCTTTATCGCATAATAGCCAGCCTCATCGAATTAGCCGCTCGCGCGGGCGTCGGTTTGTTGCTGAATGCGGCTGTCGAGCAGATCACGCTCGAAGGAAAAAAAGCGACTGGCGTGCGGCTGGCTAATGGCGCACATTTGCCTGCTGATGTGATTGTGATGAACGGCGACGCTTCAGGTATTCCGCGCCTGCTTGCCGCCGAGCAGAGCTTTGGTTTGCCGCCGAGCGAACGGTCGCTTTCCGGGCTGGTCTTTCTGCTTGGCATAAAGCGTCGACTCCCTGAACTCGCGCAGCATTCGATCTATTTTTCATCCGACTACGAGCGCGAGTTCAGGGAGCTTTTCAACGAACGCGTCTTCCCGTCCGACCCTACGGTTTATGTGAACGCGCCGAGCCGGAGTGATCGCTCGCTTGTCGAAGGCGAAGGCGAGACTCTGTTTGTAATGGCTAATGCCCCGGCTAATGATGAAGAATGGGATGACGAAAAAATCGCGCTTGCGCGGCGGCGCGTGTTCGAGAGATTAAGTCGAAGCGGGTTTCCTGAAATTGAATCGGACATCGTAGTCAGCGATACTTGGACGCCGAACACGATTCGAGCCAGATATATGATGCCGGGCGGCGCGATTTATGGCACACATTCTCACGGGTGGCGTCGCGCTTTTCTGCGCCCGCCCAACAAAGACGCACGCTTGCGTGGTCTTTATTACGTCGGCGGCAGCACTCATCCCGGCGGAGGCACGCCGACCGTGCTGCTGTCTGCTCAAATCACGAGCGAACTGATAAACAGATTTGAACGGTGAATCGCCGGGCTAATGTCAGTCAAGAGAGAGTATAGGTTTACAAGTCCATTGCACTGTTGATCAGCCCGATGAATCGGGCTGAATGGTTGTCAACTTGACGGATGAATCAGTCCGACGAGTTGTCAACTCGGTGACCGGCTGTTTCACTGCATAACATTGGTGATTAATTCAAATCTGAAATCTCGAATCTCGAAACTGCTTCTTGCCGCTCTCGTCTGTTTTTATGTTGTGATGTGGGTCGGCGGCGTTGGCGCTCATTTCCTGTTCGGGCAAGCTCCGCAGGATGCGAAGTGGGCTGCCCCGGCCTTTCTTTTTCTAGCCGCCTTAATCGTATTATTAACCACTGAGCCTTCCGGTCTTGCCAGACTACTGACAGCTTCGGTCATCGGCTTTGCGGCGGAAGCGATAGGCGTGCGTTACGGATTCGTGTTCGGCGCTTACAGCTACACTGGCGAACTTGGGCCGCAGCTTTTCGGAGTGCCTCTGGCGATGGCCTGCGCGTGGATGGCGCTCGTAGCATATGCAGATCAGATGCTGCCTGACCGCTTGCCCGTGGCTGTGCGCGCTGTTATCGCAGCGCTGTGGCTGACAGCAATTGATCTTGTAATTGACCCGCTTGCGGCAGGCGAGCTTGGCTACTGGCGTTGGCAAGAGCGAGGCGCGTATTACGGAATCCCCGCAAGCAATTTTGCAGGATGGTTTACAGTCAGCCTTTCGATCTTTGGGCTTATCGGGTTATTATTCGGGCGTGGACAACAAAGCAATTCTTTGGCTCGACATATCGGTTTGAGCTTGATTCTATTCTTTACACTTATAGCGCTGGCTCACCATTTTGTGGTGATAGCCGTTATCGGCGTGTTGTTATGCTTCGTTCATTTCGCTCTTGTTTACTTGCGCGCCAGTACGGGAAGACGGGAGATTAATCGTTAGAGTTGCGTCATTCGCCATCAGTAATTCAAATCAAAACGACAGAGAAGCTTTCGACTTGATAGAAGACCACTGCCCGGTCAAGTATTAATGAGGATCGCAAGATGAAACAGACGCGCCCCACATTGCTTAATTACGCTGTCGCAATCATAAGCGTAGCTTTGGCAACAGTGCTGCGGATGTTGCTTGCCCCGGTACTTGAAGCTCAGGCTCCGTTTATAACTTACATTATCGCAGTGGCGCTCATAGCGTGGTACAGCGGATTGGGACCAGCGCTTGTTGCCGCCGCGCTCGGCGCAGTCGCGGGCAGTTACTTCTTTATCACGGAACCGCCAGAGGTGATGAAGTTCGTTCCTTTTCTGGTCGTGAGCGCCGTGATTTCTTTGATCAGTGAAACGATGCGAAGGACGCGAGCGCGAGCCGAAGCAAACGCGCTCGCCTCTGCCGAAAGCCGAAACTTGCTTTCGACCACGCTCGCAAGCATCGGCGATGCCGTCATTACGACGGATGAAAAAGGGCGCGTGACATTCATAAACCCCGTGGCCGAAAAACTGACCGGATGGGCTGAAATAGAGGCGCGGAGCAAGCCTCTGGAAGAGGTCTTCAATATTGTTCACGAGCAAACTCGCGCAAAAGTCGAAAGCCCCGTTATCAAAGCGCTGACGGGCGGCACGAGCGTAAGACTTGCCAGTAACGCGCAACTGATAAGAAAAGATGGGTCAGAGATACCGATAGAAGACAGCATCGCGCCCATCAAAGATGAGCGGGAGAATTTGATCGGCGTCGTGCTGGTCTTTTGCGACATCACAGAGCGCAAGCGCACAGAAGCGGAATCGAAAAAGCTGCTCTCGCAAATCGAGCAGGAACGCGGGCGATTGAATCAAATCGTGGCCAACGTGCCGAGCATCGTTTGGGAGGCGTGGGGCAAACCTGATGAAGCCACGCAACGCATTGACTTCGTCAGCAGCTACGTCGAAGAGATGTTGGGCTACAGCGTACAGGAATGGCTTTCAACGCCGAACTTCTGGTTGTCAATCGTCCACCCCGATGACAAAGAGCGAGCCGCCGAAGAAGCCGCCGCAATTTTCGCAAGCCGCAAAGGCGGCACAAGCCAGTTTCGATGGATGACGAAAGACGGTCGCGTAATCTGCGTGGAAGCGCAATCAAATGTTATCTGCGACGAGCAAGGCAGCCCTATCGGTATGCGCGGCGTCACGATGGATATTACCGAACGCTTGCGCTCTGCCGAAGCGAAAAGCTTTCTTGCGGAAGCGAGCAACGCGCTTGCAAGCTCGCTCGATTACGAAACGACGCTTGCGAGTGTAGTCCGATTGCCCGTCCCTTATCTTGCCGACTGGTGCCTGGTTCACATTCTGGATGAAAGCGGGCAAGTCAAACCGCTGGCCGTCGCTCACACTGACCCGGCGAAAGCAGAAGGGGCGAAAGAACTCGAAAGCCGCTACCCGCAAAACCCGAACGCGCGACTGGGTCCGCCCAACGTGCTGCGTACAGGAAAGTCAGAGTTCTACCCGGAGATTCCTGACTCGCTTCTAGCGGAATATGCGAATGATGAAAATCACTTGAGCAATCTGCGCCAGCGCGGCATGAAATCGGCTATGGTTGTGCCTATGCTTGCGCGCAACCGGACGCTCGGCTCGATCAGCTTTATAGTTGCGGAGACGAACCGGCACTACACAGCGGCGGACCTTGCGCTGGCCGAAGACTTGGCGCATCGCGCAGCGTTTGCCGTAGACAATGCGCTGCTCTACCGCGATGCGCAGCGCGCAATTGCGCGGGCCGAAGAAGCCAATCGCCTCAAGGACGAATTCCTTGCCACGGTCTCACACGAATTGCGCACGCCGCTGAATGCGATAATCGGATGGGCGTACCTGTTGCGCACTAAGAGATTCGATGATGCGACTTCCACTCGCGCAATGGAGACAATCGAGCGCAACGCGAAATCTCAGGCTCGAATCGTCGAAGACATACTTGATGTGTCGCGCGCCATAAGGGGAAAACTTCGACTTGAGGTTCAGCCTGTACTGCTTGGGTCAGTAATCGAATCGGCGCTCGACGCTATTCGTCCCGCCGCCGAAGCAAAAGAGATTCGACTTCAAGATATTCTCGACCCGCGCGCAGGCCCCGTTTCAGGCGACCCGAACCGCTTGCAGCAAATCGTTTGGAACCTGCTGTCGAACGCCGTCAAGTTCACTCCTAAAGGCGGGCGCGTTGTGGTGCGGCTTGAGCGTGTGAACTCGCACGTCGAGATAGTCGTGAGCGATACGGGGCAGGGCATTCATCCTGACCTTCTTCCGTTTATTTTTGATCGTTTCCGCCAGGGCGACAGCACCACTACGCGGCAGCACGGCGGGCTGGGCCTGGGATTGGCGATAGTGCGCCACCTCGTCGAATTGCACGGAGGCTCGGTTTATGCCGACAGTCCGGGACACGGGAGCGGCGCAAACTTTACTGTCAACTTGCCGCTGATGGCCATCTATTCCGAACACAGAAGCGCAGACCGCGTGCACCATTCGGATTCAATCGCGACTGCTGCACAAGTAGCGCCGCAGCTTTCTGGCATAAAGGTCATGGTCGTTGACGACGAGCCGGATACGTGCGAGGTGTTGAAGATAATGATTGAGCAATACGGAGGCGAGGTCAAAACCTGCGCGTCAAGCGCCGAAGCACTTGAAACACTGAAGCACTGGAAGCCCGATGTTTTAGTAAGCGATATAGAGATGCCCGGCGAAGACGGATACCACTTGATTGAAAAGATCAGGTCGCTCGCGCCTGAGCAAGGAGGGAACGTGCCTGCTCTTGCGCTGACGGCCTATGCAAGAGTTGATGATCGCATGCGCGCGCTGTCGGCTGGCTATCAAATGCATCTGGCGAAGCCTGCCGAACCGATAGAATTGACAACCGTGATAACCAGTCTCGCGGCAAGGAACAGCAAAGGGTTCGGCAGTTGATTTTTAGCGGCTATTTGGAAAGAAGCCCCGTAGGAGCGACCTGTCTATAGTAGAAAGTCTGGCAAGTATTCGTAGCTCCGTAGGAGCGACCTGTTGACTCCTACGGAGCTACCGTAAACATTCAACGCGCTTTATCCATAGACAGGTCGCCCCTAACGAGACTTCCTGAACACGCTCTTAGAATCGAAGCGCCGCAGTTGGAAGCAACCCGACCGTAATAGAGGGCGAGAGTGCTATACTGCTAAGGCTTCGCTACAGAGGCAAGCATATGTCTCATAGATTTTCGTCGCAGCGAATGCTTGACCTGATCTTGCGATATGGCCTTGCTGTAACGTCCGTCGGGTTGGCGCTTCTAATCACGCATTTGTTGATGCCTGTGATGAGCGCCACGACCTCGCCGCTTTTTTTCGCCGCCGTGATGCTCGCCGCATGGTACGGCGGGTTGGGGCCAGGCGTTGTGGCTTCCGTCCTTGCGACGCTTGCCCTTAATTATTTCTTCATTCCTCCGCTCTACACATGGTCTCTCAAGTTCGCTGACATGCTCGTGTCTTTAGTCTTCACACTGGCCTTTGTTTTGATAAGCGCGCAAAGCGCAATTCGCAAGCGAGCGGAAGAAGCGCTGCGGCAGTCGCGCGATGAGATGGAGCTTAGAGTCGAGCAGCGAACGGCAGAACTGGCGGCAACGAATGAAACCATGGAATCCGAGATAGCAGAGCGCAAACGATCAAGCGAAGCGCTGCGCGAAAGCGAAGAGCGTTATCGTGAGCTGTTCGAGAATGCAACCGAGATAGTCTACACGCTCGACCTGTCAGGCAACGTGACTTCGATTAATAAAGCTGGCGAACGCATCACAGGCTACAGCCGTGAAGAAGTTCTCGGCACTCCGATAGCTCGAATCGTAGCGCCCGAATACATGAATAGAATGCTCCAGATGATGGAGCGCAAAGTCCACGGCGAGGCGCTGACCACGTATGAGCTTGAGGTCATTGCTAAAGACGGTAGACGTATAACGCTCGAAATCAGCAGTCGCTTGATACTTGAACAAGGCAGCGCAATAGGAGTGCAGGGAATTGCGCGCGATATTACTAAACGAAAGCGCGCAGAGGAGGCTTTGCGAGACAAGGAAGCAAGTCTGAGGCTTGCGGTCGAATCGGCGGCGCTCGGCACGTGGGACTACAATCCTATCACGAACGTGCTGGCCTGGGATGATGCGTGCAAAGCAATATTCGGCCTGCCGTCGGATACGGCAATCACTTACAAAATTTTTATTTCCGCGCTTCATCCCGATGACAGAGAGCGCACGCAGGCGGCAATCAGGCACACGCTCGATTCCGCAGGCGGCGGCAAATACGACGCGGAATATCGCATCATAGGTTTAGAAGACGGCATCGAACGATGGATAGCGGCTCGTGGACAGGCGTTCTTCAATGAAGCGGGGCTGCCCGCGCGGTTCATCGGTACTGTGCTCGACATCACAGAGAGCAAGCAAGCCGAGCAGGAGCGCGCCCTCTTGCTTGCTCGCGAGAAGGCGGCGCGCGTCGAGGCCGAAGAGGCCAATCGTCTCAAGGACGAATTCCTCGCCACAGTCTCGCACGAACTCAGAACGCCGCTCAATGCGATACTCGGATGGGCTGAACTGCTGCGCGGCGGCAGGCTCGATGATGAGGGCGCGCACCAGGCCTTCAACACCATCGTGCGCAATGCGAAATCTCAGGCGCAGCTTATCGAAGACATACTCGATGTGTCGCGCATAATCAGAGGCAACTTTGGGCTTGAAGTGCGCCCGGTCGGATTGATTCAAGTCATCAACGCGGCGCTTGACTCAGTGCGGCCTGCGGCTTACGCCAAAGAGATCAAACTGGACGTCTCGTTTGACAAGCCGGTCCCGCCCGTTTCAGGCGACCCGAACCGCTTGCAGCAAGTCGTCTGGAACCTGATGTCGAATGCCATCAAGTTCACGCCCAATGGCGGGCGCGTAGAAGTGAGGCTCGATCATAAAGATTCCACCGCGCGAATCATCGTGAGCGACACAGGCTGCGGCATCAGCAAAGAATTTCTGCCGCACGTTTTTGATCGCTTTCGTCAGGCCGACAGTTCTTACACAAGGCAGCACAGCGGGCTGGGACTGGGCCTTTCCATAGTGCGGCATCTGGTCGAGATGCATGGCGGAACGGTTCAAGTCGAAAGCGAAGGCGAAGACCGAGGCGCGACATTTACAGTGATGCTGCCGCTTCTAAAAGATGAAGGCGGAAGGATGACGGATGAGCAATATGATGACGGGTTATTTCATCCTGAAATCCGCAACTAAGGGCAGGTGATCGGAAGCTATCAAAGCAGTGCGGCTGCGATGCAGCGCCATCCCTTCCAGATCAAGCGAATCTTCAAAGTATATGTGATCGAGATGAAGAAACGGCAACACGCCGGGGTATGTCTTAGCGCGCGGCAGATGGACTCGAACGTCCGCGCTCACCAGATGCGAGGCGAGCAATCGCGTAGTCAGCCCGCGCGTCCATTCGTTGAAATCTCCGAGCATAATTCGCGCGCCTTTCAAATCACGATTACTGAGAATGGCTTCATCTATAAGCTTGCGCCCTTGATGGCGGCGCTCAAGATAAGCCGTTCCGAGATGAACGTTGAAGATGTGGAGCGCGCGGTCGGGCGCGATTTCAACGTCCGCGCGCAGGCATCCGCGCTGCTCGCGCCCGCGCACTGAGATGTCATAATTACAAGTGTCGAACAAAGGAAACCGGCTCAAAACGACGTTTCCGTAGACGCCGCCTTTCAGCATCCGAGTCCCGCCCACCGTATGAGTCATGCCCATCTCTTCGGCAATGAACTGCGCCTGATCTTTTTCGCGCGACTGGCCAGCTATGCTCAACACCTCTTGAAGCGCGACGATGTCTGCGTTGATCTCGCGAAGGACTTCAATGATTCGCTGAGGGCGCACGCGGCGATCAAGCCCACGGCACTTGTGAACGTTGTATGTAACTACCCGTAACCTCATTGAAAGAAACGATGAATTATGAATGATGAACGATGAACAGGAATTGAATTTCAGTCATTGCGTTTTTTTGCTGTTTTAGCCGATGACACAAAAATCGAAATCAACTCTTTTGCCTCGTTAATCATATCCTGTAGTCTGGATTCAATAACAATTCCGGCTTCAATCAAAAGCTCCAACCAGTAAATGGTCTCTTCTAGCTCTTGAAGAGCGCCTTCAATTTTGCTTATAAACTCTGCCGTTGACCTGGCCGCATGGCTTCTCGATAATGCGCTCCCGGAGAAGTACCACTTCGCAACACCTGTTTGCCAATAACCTGCGCCTCGGTTGTTTTTGGCAGTGAGACGTATAACCGAATGATTCGCAATGCAAATGCTTTGGTTCTGGCTCGCAGGTCATGCTTGTCATTCTCGCTCAGCATTCAGCCCCCTCTATTAATTCATCATTCATCGTTCATAATTCATTGTTGCCTTTCAAGCACCCAGCCGAGCCATTCGTGAAAACGCTCGAATTTTGAGCGGTGTTTCCACTGCTCGTAAGTTATCCGGCGGCTGTCGGCCACATCGCGCGCGAAATCTTCTTCGAGTCGCAGGGCGAGCTTGTCATCGAAAGCCGCGAGATTGACTTCGTCGTTCAAGCCGAATGAACGATTGTCAAAATTCGTCGAGCCTACGACGCTCCACAGCCCGTCAATTATCATCACCTTCGCGTGAATCATCGCAGGCTTGTATTCGTAAATCTGCGCGCCCGCTTTCAGCAAGTCACCGTAAAGTCGGCGGCTCGAAGTGCGCGTGAGCATATGATCCGAATGGCTGCCCGGCGTGATGATCATCACTTCGACTCCGCGCTCTTTGATGGCTCGAACCATTTCATCACGTGCGCTCTTGTCGGGCAGAAAATAAGGCGTCGTAATGCAGATGCTCTTCTGCGCCGATGCCAGAAGCACTTGAAATAGCATACGCGCCCGCGTAGACCCTCCCACCGAAGGCGAGCTGTTGATTACCATCGCTACTGCCTCGCTATCCACTTTGCAGAGAGGGAAGTACTCTTTCTCGGTCAATAGCTCGCCCGAAGCTTCAAGCCAGTTCTCGGCAAACGTCGCTTGCAGAGACGTGACTTCTTCGCCTTCGACTCGAAACATCGTATCGCGCCATCGCGGATGCCTGCGCTTTCCTTTGTACCAGTGATCAGCAACGCCAGCGCCGCCGATGAACCCTATCTCCCCGTCAATGATGATAAGCTCGCGGTGAGTGCGATTATTGATTCGCGGCAGCGTGTCTAAGCGAATCGGGTGATACCAGGCGACCTGCCCGCCCGCATCCCGGAGTTCTTTGAAGTAGCTGTTCCACGTAGCGAAACTGCCGATTGCGTCGAGCACTATATTGACTTGCACGCCTGCGCGAGCGCGTTCGGTCAGCGCTTCTGTGAATCGGCGGGCGATCTTCCCTTTTTGAAAAATGTAAGCTTCGATGTTGATGTTGTAGCGAGCGTTGCGGATGGCGGAAAGCTCGGCTTCATAGAAGACTTCGCCGTTGGTCAATACTTCGATGCGGTTGTGACTGTGAACTTGCGAGTCGGCCAGCGCTCCGAGTATGCGCTGAAAGTTTTCCGAGTCGAGCGGGACCGAAGGCGATGCGTTTATTTTGTAACGCAGTCCCGGCTCGAACAGCGCAAGGAAAAGCATCAACGCTAGGAAGGCAATGGCGATAGTAGCAATGACATCGTATGCCGATACATCCATGCTTGTAAGAGACAACGCAGCGAAAGAATTAGTACGCCCGGCACGACTCGAACGTGCGACCCCCTGCTTAGCTTACCACCCTCGATTTCCCGAAGCGGAATCAAACGACTCCGTTGTGGTCTGGACCATATCTTGGGCATTTCAGCCCGGATGCGTATGGCCTCTACGGTACCCCTGTGTAATCAGCCGCAAATCTGACTAAGAAACTGCAAAGCGATTGCACAAGGTTACCTCGGTGTTGTCATGGAAGCCTCAAGGCTTCTTTAGAGATTCACCGATATAGCATCCTCCACTGTACGAATTACTATTCTCCGTACAGGCTCCTATTTGAAGGCAGGTGCTCTATCCGACTGAGCTACGGGCGCATTCATTCAAAGAAGCAAAAGTGACGAGTGACAATCGAATCAAATGCTCATCACTCGTCACTCAATATTTGTAACTAGATAAATGGTCGGGGCGAGAGGATTTGAACCTCCGACCCCCTGGTCCCAAACCAGGTGCGCTACCAGGCTGCGCCACGCCCCGATAACCAACAACTTACGGGCTTTCAACCAGGTATCCAATTGACTGCCCATAGGCTCTGCTAAGTTACGTGAAGCATTATATCAGTGTAGAGCCAAACGGACAAACATTCGTCATTTATTCTTGTTGAGCTAGACGCCGGGGCTTCATAGAAATGCACAAAAAGGTTTCGATAATGAGGCAAATGCTTTCCCTGCTCAAGCGACCCACACGGCGGTGGCCTTCACGTCACGCAGAATTTATGCAACAAGCAATTATTAAATTAGCAATAAGTTGGAAGGAGCTATTAACCTGATAACCATGTTCCTACTTTTACATACTGCGTTGTAAAGACGGGACGCTCTATTGCGGCAGTACCAATAATCTGGAAAACCGCATCAAACTGCATAATACAGGCAGGGGTTCCGCCTACGTGAAAAGTCGCGGGGGCGGCGATATTGTTTACTCGGAGAGCTTTCAGACCTTAGGAGATGCTATGCGCCGGGAGATAGAAGTCAAAAAATGGTCTAAGGCTAAAAAAGAACATCTAGTAAACACACAGACCAATTAGATTAAGCCCTTCATTTGTTAAATAATCCTTGAGGCTCTACTGCTATACTCCCCCGATGACCGAAAGGAAACTGAAAGTTAAACGCACCAACATAGGACTGGGCTTATTCACCCTGGAACCCATCCCAGCCAAACAACAGATCATCGAAGTTGTCGGCCCCATTATCAACAGCGAAGAGTGTGAGAGAATACGCGGTAAATACTTATTCGGACTTGATGAGAACCGAGCAATTGACGGCAGATCCCGCAGCAACCTCGCTCGTTATATCAACCACTCGTGCCGACCGAACGCCGAAGCATATGCTTCAGAAGACCAGATATGGATATGGTCAAGAAAGAACATCAAGGCCGGAGAGGAAATCACTTTCGACTATGGCAAAGAATACTTTGACCAGTACATTAAGCCTATCGGATGCAAGTGTGAAAAATGCGCTTCCACCTAAGGATTCCTTCTTGCACACTACAGTATATTTACCCGGAATTCCCCCTCCGATAAAGCATTTTGTAAGTCTCTTTTCTTTTCATTTCCTATGTTGAAATCATGTTTGTCATAACTAGCTTCAAAACTCAGCACGCCCTCTTTATCTATATTCATTTGCTTTATAGCGTTGGTCATAAATCTGCCTGGAATTGGCAGACTGGAAGTGAACTCTGGGTTGTGTCTTGCGTTATGCTTTAATTCTGCGATAAGGGCATCTAGTCTCGATTGCAATATTTCTACAGGCTCCCCCCACTTCCACATCACCGTCCTCCAAGACTTGTAGTGATTGATTGGTTGGATCAAACCGAAGTTTGTCAGGACATTCCTAAAGAGGTTACCAAAAGCCTCAGAGCCAAGAAAGCCTGGTCCGGCCTCGCTCCCTCGATTGATTCTTTCTTGCTCTAAATCAGTATGAGGAAAATAGTAGATGATCTTAGGGGTTATAATCAGGTCTCCGGAAAAGGTGAATTTATCATTCATCTTGTAATAATGGATGTTGTCGAAGAATAGCGGCAGCATACTTGGCTCCTTATAGATCAAGGTTCAATAAACGCCGAACCATCGATTGATGTTTTTGCCCGGACTATCCGGCCCTGGCAAAAACCTGACCGATTCACGCTAGCTCATCTCAATGTTACCCGTATATCTTCTAGTCATAGACAGCCTCTTCTTAATCTTATTGGGGTTTCATGATAAATAGACGGAAAACAGGAGTGATGTAATTCAATAATCGCTATTTTTAGCGATGCTCAGGAAGGATTAGTTAAATATGTCGGATATGCAACAGCCCGCCGCTGCTCTTTCTGTTGATAGAAATTATTTGCTCAATTGCTTGAACAGTGAGAAGACCTTGCTCAACGACTGCGCCACGCCCCGATAACCGCTGTAATTCTAAATGACTAACTGGCCACGGTTAAACCATTGCCGCTTGCTAATCCGCAATCGAGTCCGTTTGCGTGTGCTTGAAACCGTGTGATAGCATCCGCCTCTGGGAGTAACAATGATTGAACTAGTAAGCCCGATACATAAGACGGTCCTTCCGAATGGTCTCACAATAATCACGGAGCAAATGAACCACGTGCGTTCTGCTTCGGTCGGCATCTGGGTACGGTCAGGCTCGCGCCACGAAGATGTCACTATCAACGGCATCTCTCATTTCATCGAGCATACGCTCTTTAAAGGGACGCGCTCGCGCACCTCGCGCGAGATCGCAGTAGAGAGCGATGCCATCGGCGGCCACGTTGACGCATTCACCAGCCGTGAAGTCGCAGCCTACTACGTCAAAGTTCTGGACGAACATATACTGCGCGCGTTTGACCTGCTCGCAGACCTCGTGACCGCGCCTCTGTTCGATAACGAAGAACTCGACCGCGAGCGCAATGTCGTGCTCGAAGAGATCAAAATGGTCGAGGACACTCCCGACGATCTCGTTCACGAAGTCTTCGTCGCGAACTTCTGGCCTGACCATCCGCTTGGCCGTTCTATTCTGGGAACAGCCGAAACGCTTGCCACCTTTGATCACGACCGCGTTGCCGGATACTTCGAGGGGATTTATGCGCCGCACAACCTGGTCGTCGCAGGCGCGGGAAATATCGAGCACGCCCAGTTCGTCGAGATGGTCACGGGCTATCTGGGCAACCTCGTTGACCGCCCGGTTGACCTGGCGTCGTCGTCGCCTTCGTATGCCGCGCGGCGCGTGATAATCAACAAAGACCTGGAGCAGGCTCATCTGGTGATGGGCACGCGCTGCCCTTCGATGACCTCCGATGACCGCTACACCGTGCACGTGCTGAATGTGATCTTAGGCGGCGGAATGAGTTCGCGCCTGTTTCAGACGATCAGAGAAGAACACGGGCTTGCTTATGCGGTCTTTTCCGGCATCAATTCGTACACGGACGCGGGCTATCTATCGGTTTATGCCGCGACTTCGCCCGACCAGATCAATGATGTTATTCGCTTGAGCGTCGAGCAGTTCGGAAAGTTCAAAGACGAAGCCGTGTCGGACGCCGAACTGCAACGCGCAAAGGATCAGCTTAAAGTCTCGATCATGTTGAGCCTCGAATCCACATCGGCGCGAATGAGCAATCTGGCGCGGCAGGAGATTTTCTTTGGCCGCCAGTTCACGCTCGACGAAATACTGGAACGCATAGACCGCGTAAAGACAGAAGACATACAGCGCATAGCGAACGATATATTTCACGGCAGCAACCTGGCGGTGACGGCAATCGGCCAGATTGATTCACTCGACCTCGACAGCCTTAACCATACGGCCTGGAATGCGATTGATAATTCTTGGCAGCGGAAGTTCAGGCAACGTGCTTTATATAGAATCGGGCGCGACGAGCGTGCTTGTTGACTCGGGGCTTTCAGCGAAAGAGACCGCGCGGCGAATGACCGAAGCGGGATTAGACGCGGCGCGGCTGTCAGCCATAGTCGTCACACACGAGCATTCGGATCATGTCAAAGGCGTTCGCGTGATGTCGAAGACGGCAAACGTTCCAGTCTACATTTCGGACGCCACTCGACAGGAGTGCCGCTTTCCCGGCGAAGGCAACGGCATACACTGGGGCGAAGCGATCTCTTCCAGCCTACTCTTTCAAATCGGGTCGCTCGACTTTCACCCTTTCACGATACCTCACGATGGAGTGGACACTTTCGCTTTCACAGTTGAATCCGGCTGGCGTGAAGGTCGGCATAGTGACCGACCTGGGATATATCACGCAACTCGTGGCCGAGCGATTGCGCGGCTCTGACTTCGTTATGATCGAATCGAATCACGACCGCGATATGTTGAAAGTCGGGCCGTACCCCTGGCCGCTAAAACAGCGCATCGCAAGCAACACGGGGCATCTGTCGAATGACGAGACATCGCGTTGGATACGCGAAGACTTCGATGGCCGCGCGCAGTATCTGGTGCTTGCTCACCTGTCGCGGCAGTGCAATCATCCTGAGCTTGCGCGACTGTCGGCTATTCAAGCATTAGAGTCGCACGGCTCTTTGTTTTACCCGCACGCAGAGCGCCGCGTGAAGGTCGCTTATCCCGACCGCTCTACTGAATGGTTTGAATTTTAAACAGATATGATTGAACGATATACACTGCCCGGCATGGGCGCTGTCTGGACTGAACAGAACAGATTTCAGAAATGGCTCGATGTGGAGATCGCCGTCTGCGAAGTCCACGCCGAGATGGGAACTATCCCGCAAGAAGCCGTCGAAGTGATCAAACAAAAAGCGCGCTTTGACGTTGACCGCATAAAAGAGATCGAGCGCACGACTCGCCACGATGTGATTGCGTTCACCACGGCGCTCGCCGAAAACATCGGCCCCGAATCGCGCTATGTTCATTACGGACTGACATCTTCTGATGTCGTTGATACCGCGAATGCGCTGCTGATGCGCGACGCCGCGACGCTGCTGCTCGAAGACCTTGAGCGATTGGGGGCGGTGCTTCGCCGTCGCGCATTCGAGCATAAAGACACGGTGATGATGGGCCGAACTCATGGAGTTCACGCAGAGCCTACGACATTCGGATTGGTGCTGGCGCTCTACTACGCGGACAACGAGCGCAACAAAGAGCGATTGCGCCGGGCGCGCGATCTGGTGAGCTACGGGAAGATTTCAGGCGCGGTCGGCACGTTTGCGCATCTCGACCCTGAGGTCGAAGAACGAGTATGCGCGCGTCTAGGACTCGCGCCTGCGCCCATCTCGACTCAGGTAATTCAGCGGGACCGTCACGCCGAGTTTCTTTCGACGCTTGCGATCATCGCATCTTCGATGGAGAAGATCGCGCTCGAAGTCCGCCACCTTCAGCGCACGGAAGTACGCGAGGCCGAAGAGCCTTTTTCGGCGGGCCAGAAAGGGTCTTCCGCGATGCCGCACAAGCGAAACCCTGTGACATCGGAACAGATTTGCGGGCTTGCGCGGGTCGTTCGCTCTAACACGCAGGCGGCGTTTGAAAACATTGCGTTGTGGCACGAACGCGACATCTCGCATTCGTCGGTCGAGCGCGTCATCTTGCCTGACTCGTGCGTGCTGGCGGACTATCTGATTCAAAAGACCGAATGGTTGATTTCTGGTCTCGTAGTTCATTCTGAACGCATGCGCGCGAATTTTGAATCGCTCGGCGGCGTGACGGCGAGCGGGCAGTTGCTTCTGGAACTGACTCGCAAAGGAGTGACGCGCGAAGACGCTTACCAGATTGTGCAGCCGCTTGCGATGCGCGTGTGGGATGAAGGCGCGAACTTCCGCGAACTTGTCTTGCGAGATGAACGAGTGACAGAAAAACTCACGCGCGAAGAACTGGACGCGCTGTTCGATGTAAGCAATCAACTCCGCAACGTTGACAAGATTTTTAAGAGGGTATTTAGTGAATAACTGATTATGAAAGCCAAAATATATATAACACTGAAACCATCGGTGCTCGACCCACAGGGCAAGGCGATACATCACGCGGTAGAGACCATAGGCTATAGCGGCATACAAGACGTGCGACAGGGAAAGTATTTCGAGATTACGCTCGATGCGCAACTCTCCGAAGACGACGCGCGCGCAAGTATAGAGCGCATGGCTCGTGATGTGCTCTCTAACCCTGTCATCGAGGACTACCGCGTAGAACTAGATTCCGAACCCGCTTCGTGAGATAATGCTGCTTACCGATAGAGGCCCTTTGGCAGTAAACCTGAAAGGACATCACGAAAGGCGGAAGGATATGAAATTCGGAGTCGTTGTGTTTCCGGGTTCCAATTGCGACCACGATACCTACCACGTAATCAGCAAAGTCATAGGCCAGCCGGTTGACTTCATCTGGCATCGCCAGGATTCCATAGGCGATGCGGACGCGGTGATACTGCCCGGCGGTTTTTCATACGGAGATTACTTGCGAACGGGCGCGATTGCTCGCTTCAGCCCTGTGATGGGCGCTGTAAAAGAGTTCGCCTCGCGCGGCGGCCTCGTCTTAGGCATTTGCAACGGGTTTCAAATTTTATGCGAAGCAGGACTTCTGCCCGGCGCATTAATGCGAAACAGCAATCTGAAATTCATCTGCGGCCACGTCAACATGAGGATCGAAACTACCGACACGCCGTTTACAAATCGCTGCCAGCGCGGGCAGGTTCTTTCGGTGCCGATAGCGCACGGCGATGGCAATTACTTCTGCGACGCCGAGACGCTTGCCGAACTTCAAAGAGAGAATCGCATCATCTTCAGGTATTCGGATGCTTCAGGCAGCGCGACTGCGGAATCGAACCCGAACGGCTCGCTTGATGACATCGCAGGAATATGCAACCGCGAACGCAATGTCCTTGGCTTGATGCCGCACCCTGAACGAGCGAGCGAGCAACTGTTGGGCAGCAACGACGGGCGGATTATTTTCTACTCGCTTGCAGACACGCTCGCAGAGCTTGCAAAGGCTTCGTAATCCCGAATCTATTCATCGAAACGTGAAGTTGATTGAAAGATAGGAAAGGTCTGCCTCGACCTTTTTGAAGCGCGGCTGTCAATTCTCCCCTTGCGTTAATAAAATACTGGTCTCGTTGCCGTCAGGCGTTATTACAACCGCGAGGCCCTCGCGTGTGAGCACGGTACTATCGCCGGGAATTTTGACCTGCTTTACCGGGCCGATCTTTTTAATGTACCAATCCGTTACCGTGTCTATGGCGTCAGGCGTGCTCAGCTTAACCACCCTGCCTTTTCTTCCGCCGGACATTTCCATCGTTATCTTAGAGCCGGGGTAGATCAACTCTCCGCTTACACTGTCGGGCGGAGAAGGAGATTGCGGCGGCAGCGGCGGTTGACCCGGGACTCCCGGCAGAGATGGAATATGTGGCGGCGGAGCCGTTGCCCCGAACCTCCCGGTGGTGGAAACGGAGGCGGCGTTGCTTGCCGAGTTCCACTAACGAACAGAAATATACCAAGACCCGCCAAAGCGATCACGAGTACCGCAATGACTGCCGCCAGCGCTATCACCGTCTTTTTCTGACCAGACGATTCCATGCCACTGGGCGCGCTAGCTTGCGGAGGCATAGCATCTGGCGGCAAGTATGTCGGAGAAGTAGACCATGCATTTGGCAGGTCGAGTCGGGGACTCGAATCGAGGAGGCTGCTCGAATTCGTGGTAGGCTCTTCGAGATTTCGCGTAGCCCACTCCAACGGGTCTATCGCCTGACCACAGCGGCGACAGAACTTGGCCGCGTAATCAATATCATCGCCGCAATTAGAGCATTTGCTGGTTTGCATAAGCCTTCATAAGATTATGTTAGGGCAGCGGCTTCGCGCAAGTAGACTCGCTATTGTTACAACCGGCAGTCAGCCAACTTGATAAAGCCTGACTGGTCGGGTAGCATATCCGTCAGTCTTTTCCATCCTCGTTTATCGAGTCGAGCACACCTATATGAATGAACCTGTTATAACCCCTGAACTCATTCGAAGCCATGGGCTTACCAAAGAGGAATATGACCGCATCATCGAATTGCTTGGCCGCGAGCCTACGTTTACTGAGCTTGGCATCTTCTCTGTGATGTGGTCCGAGCACTGCTCTTACAAATCATCGCGCGTTCACCTGCGGCGATTGCCGACCGAAGGCGCGTGCGTGCTTCAAGGGCCGGGCGAAAACGCAGGCGTGGTTGACATAGGCGGAGGGCTTGCGGCTGCGTTCAAAATAGAATCGCACAATCATCCATCATTCATCGAGCCGTATCAAGGCGCAGCGACCGGCGTTGGCGGCATACTTCGCGATGTGTTCACGATGGGCGCGCGACCTCTGGCTGCGATGAACTCGCTTCACTTTGGTCCGCTTTCAGCCGTCACCGATGCGACCGAAGAAGAGAAAGCGACCGTCGCGCGCAATCGTTCGATTATGGCCGGAGTGGTGAAGGGAATCGGCGACTACGGCAACGCATTCGGAGTGCCCACGATTGGCGGCGAAGTCCGTTTCGCAGACTGTTATTCGCGCAATCCTCTGGTCAATGCGTTCACGCTCGGCATAATGCGCGAAGATCAGATTTTTTATCGGCAAAGCTGCGGGCGTAGGAAACCCCGTGATCTACGTCGGCGCAAAGACCGGGCGCGACGGCATACACGGCGCGACTATGGCTAGCGAAGAGTTCGGCGAAGAAGCTCAATCGAAACGGCCAACGGTTCAGGTAGGCGATCCGTTTCTTGAAAAGCTCTTGCTTGAAGCATGTCTTGAAGCCATGCGCGCAGGGGCCATCGTGGGCATTCAAGACATGGGCGCGGCGGGACTGACAAGCTCATCTTCGGAGATGGGCGCGCGCGCAGGCAATGGCATCGAGATTGATGTTGACCTGGTTCCGCAGCGCGAAACGGGAATGACTGCTTACGAGATGATGCTTTCGGAATCGCAAGAGCGAATGCTGATCGTGGCCGATGCGGGGCGCGAGCGCGAAGTGGTTGACATCTTCAAGAAGTGGGAACTTGACGCTGTTGTCATAGGCCGCGTCACAGAAGATGGCCGGTTGCGCGTGAAGAAGGGCGGCACTGTTGTTGCCGACATTCCCAACACGGCGCTCACGGACGAGGCTCCTGTTTATCACAGGCCAATCGAGAAGCCTGATGATTCATCTTTGAACGTGGAAGTCGCGCAAGCGGAATCTTCGATTGAAGAACTCGATGAAACCTTCATGCGAATCATCACGCAGCCTACCATAGCATCGAAGGAATGGGTCTATCGCCAGTACGATCACATGGTTCGCACAAACACCGTAGTATTTCCTGGCTCGGACGCGGCGGTGATAAGAATAAAAGAGAAGCGGCGCTCGCTTGCGATGACCCTGGATTCAAACGCGCGTTACTGCCGGATGGATCCGCGAGCAGGCGCGCGACTTGTGATTGCCGAAGCGTGCCGCAATCTGACAGTGAGCGGAGCGCGCCCGCTTGCGTTGACCAATTGTTTGAACTTCGCTTCGCCGGAACGGCCCGAAGTGATGTGGCAGTTCAGCGAAGTGGTTGACGGCATGAGCGAAGCCTGCAATGCGTTTCAGACTCCGGTGACGGGCGGCAACGTCAGTTTCTATAACGAGACGGATGGGCGCGGCATCTATCCGACGCCTGTCATCGGGATGGTCGGATTGATAGAAGATTCGCGCCATGTGACTACTCAATGGTTCAAGCATGAAGACCGCGCGATCATATTGCTCGGCGCAACCGAAGACGATCTGGGTGCGAGCGAATACGCGCTCGTGACGCGCGGAAGAATTGAAGGCCGTGTGCCGCGACTTGATCTTGAACTTGAGCGGCGAGTGCAAGAGGCTTGCTTGAAGATCATTCAGGAGGGACTTGTTGAATCAGCGCACGATTGTTCGGACGGAGGCTTGAGCGTTGCGATTGCCGAGAGTGCCTTTTCGACCTATCGCAAAGAAGCTGTCGGCTGCGAGGTGAACATCGAAGGCGAGTTGTCGCAGGCGGCGCTGTTGTTTTCAGAGACCCCATCGCGAATAGTGTTGTCGGCTGCATCACACAATGCGGACAAGATCCTTGAGATTGCGCGCACGCACAATATACCGGCATCGGTGATAGGGCGGACGGGAGGAGACCGGCTGGTGATTAACGTGAACGGGGAGACTGTTGTGAATCGAAGAGTCGCGGAAATTGAATCGGCATGGCGAGGAATGCTTCCGCAAATGCTCGAAGTTTCATCGCTGATCGCGGCAGAAGAGAGCTTGACGAGTTAGTTAACGGTGAAGCTGCTTTGACAATTCGGAGAAAGGGCAGCTATCATATCAATTCTGCCATAACGGGGCGTGGCTCAGCCTGGTAGAGCGCTCGGTTCGGGACCGAGAGGTCGTAGGTTCAAATCCTATCGCCCCGACTTTCAAAATCAAACAGATAGCGGAAGCTCAAAAGGCTTCCGTTTTTGTTTGTGACCGATTTGTGACCGGGTTATTCGACTTCATCTTATTTTCCTTTCTTCAAAGTTTATAACCTCGGCGTTTTTGCCGTAATCGGCTATGCGCTCAAGTGCTGCTCGTTTGCGCGACTTGACCGCATGCGTGTAGCGGTCAGTCATACGCATATCTGAATGGCTGAGGATATCTTTGATCGTTGACGGCTCCGCTCCTGTTTCGGCCATCCTTGTTGCCGCCGTGTGTCTGGTATCATGGAAATGAAAATCCTCAATACCTGCATTGCGACATGCGCTCGTAAATGCGCGCTTACAGTCTGTGACGGCTCGCCCTGT
The DNA here is from genome assembly GCA_963726785.1 of Blastocatellia bacterium. Taxonomy (GTDB): domain Bacteria; phylum Acidobacteriota; class Blastocatellia; order UBA7656; family UBA7656; genus DATEKX01. The sequence goes on along the minus strand of CAVSDJ010000008.1, from coordinate 2,223,546 downwards.
TATCGGGCTTGCGAACACATATTCGCTCATACCTCGCGTGTTGAGAGCCAGCAATTCCTCTCTCACCATCGAAGGGCGTCCCCCAAGGTATCACGTGAAAAATCCCCGGGGTGTAGACATTCTACGTAAATTGGGTGTAGGATGTCTATATCTTGAGGTGCTTATGAAATATCGCTATCAAAATCGCATCGAATTGCTGCAAGGCACGCTCGACCTGCTGGTCCTGCAAACGCTGCAATGGGGGCCGCAGCATGGCTATGGCATCACCCAGGCCATCCGCGCCAATTCGGGTGAGGTCCTGCAAGTCGATACCGGCTCGCTCTACCCGGCTCTGCACCGCCTCGAACGACAGAAATGGGTCACTTCCGAGTGGAAGGTCTCTGACCGCAATCAGCGCGTTAAGGTCTACCAGTTGACTGCCGCAGGGAAGAAACAGTTGGCTTCGCAGCGATCACGATGGGAGCAACTCTCAGCGGCCATCGCCGGCGTTCTCAACCCCGCGGGCAAGGAGAGTGGGTCATGAAGATTTCTGTCCTGGCGGCAGCGCGATGAAGAGCTGGATGAGGAAATCCGCTCTCATCTGGAAATGGCCATTCGGGACCGGGTGGAGCGGGGCGAGAGTGCCGAGCAGGCGAGGAGAGCCGTGCTGCGTGAGTTCGGCAACGTCGGCTTGGTCAAGGAGGTGACGCGCGACATGTGGGGAGGGAGATCACTCGAACAATTGATGCAAGACCTGCGCCATGGCGCACGAATGCTGCTTAAACGGCCCGGCTTTGCGTTCACCGCCGTGCTGACGCTGGCGCTGGGGATCGGCGCCAACACCGCCATCTTTTCGGTCGTCAACGCTGCGTTGCTGCGCCCGTTGCCATTTGAGCACGCGGAACAACTCATCATGGTCTACTCGCGGACGAGCCGGGAAGCGCGGGCCTCTGTCGCTTACCCGGACCTGCGCGACTGGCGGTCACAAAGCTCGTCGTTCGCTCACCTCTCTGCGGTGGTGACGCAGAGCGTCAATCTGACCGGACAGGCGGAGCCCGGTCGCGTGATCGGCGGGTTCGTCTCAGCCGACTTTTTTCAGATGATTGGCACAGGGCCAGTGATCGGGCGCGCCTTCGTTTCCGGAGAGGATGAAGCGGGGGCGGAACGGGTGGCCATTGTCAACCACATTGTTTGGCGGGACCGCTTCGGCGCAGACCCGAACCTGGTCGGCCAGACGCTGACGCTCAACGGCCAGTTCTTCACCGTCGTCGGGATCATGCCGGAAGGGTTTCGCTTCCCCTACTCGGACGTTGACGTATGGATGCCGATTCAACACTACCCCTACCTTTCTCCTGACCGGGGGGCGGCGTCAGTGGAGGTCATGGGGCGGCTCAAATCGGGAGTGACCTTGCCGCAGGCGCAAGCCGAGATGGAAACGATTGCCGGGCAACTTGCTCAGCAGTACCCGGATACGAACAAGGAGCGCGGCGTCACGCTGGCCAACCTTTCAGGCGCTGCTGGTAGAGAGGCTGCGGCCATCCCTGCTGGTATTGTTCGGCGCCGTCGCCTGCGTCTTACTGATTGCCTGCACGAACGTGGCCAACCTCCTGCTCAGCCGCGCGGTCAGCCGTGCCAGAGAGTTGGCCCTGCGTGCCGCTCTGGGCGCTAGTCGCGCCCGCCTCATGCGCCAGATGCTGACCGAGTCGTTGATGCTTTCCCTGGCCGGCGGGGCCGTGGGACTTTGCCTGGGGTTGTGGGGCATCGATGCTCTCGCGGCCAGCAGCCCTATACCCCTGCCGAATGGCGTAGAGATCAAACTCGATCCGGTCGTGTTCGGCTTCACGCTCGGCATATCAATGCTGACCGGCGTGATCTTCGGCCTGCTGCCCGCCATACGGTTTTCGCGCCCCGACGTCAACGAATCGCTCAAGGAGGGTGGCAGGTCAGCGGGTGTGGGCCCGGGGCGAAGTCGCTTGCGAAACGTGCTGGTCGCCGCTCAGGTGGCGCTCGCGCTGGTTCTGCTCGTCGGGGCGGGACTGATGGTTAGAAGTTTTAAGAATCTGCATGACGTTGACCCAGGCTTCAACCCGAAGAATATCCTGACACTTGAATACCGTCTGCCGCGTGACAAGTACCCCGAAGCAAAGCGGCAATGGGGTTTTCATGAGCAGGTTGTCGAACGCGTCGAAGCGTTGTCGGGGGTGGAGTCCGCGGCAATCGTAATGGCCGTCCCGCATGGCGCTGGGGCCAGCTCAAGCGATTTTGTGCTCCCTGATCGTCCCGCACCTCCTGTCGGCCAGGAGGCTCGCGCTCAGACCAATTATGCCGGCGCGCATTACTTTCGCACCATGGGTATCCCGATTTTGTGGGGCCGCGTATTCGATCTCCAGGATCAGATCGACAAGCCGCCCGCTATCGTCATCAACCAGACCATGGCGCGCCGTTTCTGGCCTGAAGAAGACCCGGTCGGTAAACCGGTGCGCCTGCTCAGCCCGGCTGTAACCGCAACGGTCGTCGGCGTGGTCGGCGACGTTAAGCATTTAAGCCTGGACGAGCCGGAGTTACCGCAAGCTTATCTCGCCGCGGCGCAACACCCGAACATTTTTGCCTCGCTGGTCGTCCGGACCACTGGCGACGCGGTGAGTTTTTCAAAGGCGGTGCGCGGCGCGATCTGGTCGCTAGACGAAGATCAGCCGGTCTGGAAAGTGCGAACCCTCGAATGGCTGTTGGACCGTTCGCTCGGGTCGCAACGTTTTATGATGCAGTTGCTCGGCATCTTTTCAGCGCTGGCGCTCATGCTTGCGGTGGTGGGCATTTATGGGGTGACGTCATATTCGGTGACGCAGCGCATACAGGAGATCGGCATTCGCATGGCGCTTGGCGCACAGCGTCAAGACGTGCAGAAGCTGATTCTGAAACAGGGTATGGGGTCGGCTTTGGCTGGTGTGGCGATAGGGCTGGTGGCCTCGCTAGCGTTGACACGGGTCATGGAAGGCTTGTTATTCGGCATCAGCGCCACCGACCCGCTCACCTTTGCGGGTATGGCGATTTTATTGGTGGCCGTGGCGCTGGTGGCGTGTTACCTCCCGGCGCGGCGCGCGGCGAAAGTCGATCCGATGGTGGCGTTGCGCTACGAATAAGAGCGAGATTTCAACACTACAGGGAAAGGCTGATGCACAAAAACGCCCGAAGTTGGGGGATGAATGCTTGAACTTGGAATGGTTCAGAAACCGAGCAGAGGCAAGGGTAGTAATCGAGCAGTGGCGGAAGCATTATAACGAGAAGCGACCGCATCCGAGCTTAGGGTATAAAACACCGGGGTAGTTTCGCGCTGAACAGACTGGCTTGGAAGCTATCTCATTATAGATGGCTCGAAGAAAGGGTACAGATCATATCGCCCCGACTTTCAAATGCAAGGAATTAGCGGAGGCTTCGGCTTCCGCTTTTTCTTTCACTCCCCCTTTCGCGCTTGTCCGAGTCACAGTAGGCCGGGAAAGAAAATCGCTCTGAGGGATAGTAAACTCATCGCGCCCTTACACGATAATGGCGCTTATGAACGAATTTCCCCCTCTGCTTTCCCGAAGTTTATCACTATGCCCACAGCTATGGTCAGGCTGCGTCCAGGGTCTATATCATTAACTTTTCCTTCGGTCGATGTCGCAACCCATTTATCTTGCGATAGATTTTTGAGTCCCCAAATACTCTGGTTTGCGGGATGCCGGACCACTTCCGCGACGGGTTGCGCAAAGTCATATAATCTCTGTTCATCTAAGTGCTCTTGCTTAATTGTTCATCAATGGCGCTCTGTTTATTGGCTAGAATGGATTTCGCCATTTGCCTGGCTTCTTCCATCGTGTCTCCGCTGATTATTATTCCTGCACCAGACAGGCCGACTATCTCGCATTCCTCGACAAGCCCTGCGGCGTTATCCCACAGCCAGATGCCATAGTTTGAGCCGTCATGTATGCGACATTGCCTGATTGTTGGAGCCACGTTGAGACCATGAATTGAAATGCACACGCTTGAATTGCTTACGACATCGCAGCCTGCGAGTATCATCTGGCCATAGCCGATATCTATAGCGGGATAATCTGCCCGATTATCTTCGACGTAGCAATGCAATGATAAACCTCTAACCTCGCCCTCACGCGCTCGGATTGTCAGGCAGGGCGAGTCCTGGCTTTCAATAATTATTTGCTCGACAGGGCCATCACCCATTATCTGAATCGGTTTATCTACGATCAGGCTTTCTCTATATACTCCGGGCTGGACACTTATGCGCGCGCCGGGTTCGGCGCTTCTGATTGCCTGGTTGATGCTGCTGTACTGCGCTCCCCGCTTTTGTGAGACGACGAGCATGGGTACAGAAGAAGTCACAAGAGGTACCTTTTGATCTGCCTGCTGTCTCTCCTTCTTAATTTCGGCGAAGATTCTACTCGCAACATCAACGGGAATGCCCAGACGCTGCCTTATAGTCTGGAGGTCGGCCTTTTCGTATTCGGTAGCATGATCATCAGCAAACACTATACGCAGAGCCTGGCGAAGTATCTCTTCAGGTTGTGCGGACAGAGGTGGCGCAGTCCTGCCTTGAGCGAAAGGATCATCAGGGTCTGCCGGGGACGCAGCGTTATGAATTGTCGCCGTTTGCTTCGCTTACCTGTGGTTTGCCGGGCATACTGTCTTCAGACTCCTTCAACACTTCCATCCGGCAAATGATCGCGAGCGTAGTATCATCTCCGCTCCCGGCATGGGATGCCTCCGCGAGCCACGTCTCCAGATTGCTGTCCACCTCATCCAAGCCATCCGACCGGATCAGCTTTAAAATGTCGGTCCCCACTTTCAGAAACGCTTCTTCACTGATAAATGAATTGGCGTAGCCATCAGTTGAAATCAGGATGAGAGCAGGCGGAGCGTCTTCAAGGATCTGAAACACAAATCTGAAATCAGGCCAGGCATTTTCTGAGCTTAACGACCTTGTCTCATTGGCAAAAAGTCGCTCATCTTTTTGCAAAGGTCTTTCTACCTGTTCCGCATCTGTAACAAGCCGTAGCTTGCGCGCCTGATCGCAGTGGCGCTTATAGCGATTGCATCCATTGCCGTTTCATTAGTTGAGGTGGTATTGCCTTTCAAGCGCCGGTAGTATCACCTCACCAATATTGCTGGTTAACGACCCATAAAGCAGCCGTACTATTTTGGATTGCCTATACAGAATAGTGAATAGAAACTAGCCCATTCACCAATAACCATAAACTAAGGCAATACGGTACAGTCTAACCGCATTTACTTTAATGGAATGTTTTATCGTGGGATCTGGTACGATTTAGTATCTCAACGACCTTCCGAAACCGTTTACCCAACGGCTTTGAAAAGCGATCAGTAATGATTTCGCTTTTCATCTGGCCAATTGTAACCCCTACTATAGCGCCCAATACTGCGAATACAATTTCTGGTTCCATTGATTTGACCTATAAGTGCATATATTTTGGTATTACCCAAGGGCAAGGTTAATATCAATGATTAATATTAATTGGTCAACAGTATCCTTATAGGTAATCGGTATATGGCCGATGAGTAAGGGGCTTCGGCTACTACTCAGCATTTGCTCTCGCCTTGCTTGCGCAGAGATCAGTCGTTATTTCTTCAAACTGCTCAAGCGCAGCACGCAGGTCTTCGGCGATTTCATCCGCGATCAGGTGAGGCGCGGGCAGGTTCTCCGAATCTTCGAGGCTTTCGTCTTTCAGCCAGAAAATATCGAGGCTCACTTTGTCTCGCTGCATCAACTCCTCGTAGCTGAATACGCGCCAGCGTCCGTCTGGATTTTCTTTCGACCAGGCTGGTTGCCTGTAGTGGCGATTCTCAGGCTTATAGCAGTCTACGAACTCATCCAGATCAGTCCGCTTCAACGGATTGGTCTTCAACGTGAAATGCCTGTTCGTTCTGAGGTCATAAATCCATAGCTCTTTCGTACAGTTCGGTTTCTTGTCAAAGAACAACACGTTTGCCTTTACGGCCTGCGCGTAGAATATGCCTGTCGGCAATCTCAACAAGGTATGAACGTCGCATTCTTCAAGCAGCTTGCGCCGGATGGTTTCACCCGCGCCGCCTTCAAACAAAACGTTATCCGGCACGACGACCGCCGCGCGCCCGCTTATTCTGAGAATCGTTTTGACGTGCTGTACGAAGTTCAGTTGTTTATTGCTTGTCGAAGTCCAGAAATCATCACGCACTACGGTTAATGATTGCCGCTCTTGATCGCCTCCTTCGTTGACTACGAGCACGCTCGATTTCTTGCCGAAAGGCGGGTTGGTCAAAACGATTTCGTACCGGTCGCCGGGGTCGCTTCTGAGGCTATCGTTTGTTTCTATAGGCGGAGCCGCTTCTTCGCCAGTCGGCCCGATGCCGTGCAGCAAGAGATTCATCGCGCACAAACGGGAGACGCTATCAACCAACTCGACGCCACGCAGCGCGTCGAGCTTGAGATGGCGCTTCTGGTCTTTGTCCAGGTTCTGGTTGTGACGCGAAATGTAATCGAGAGCCGCCAGAAGAAAGCCGCCCGTTCCACAAGCGGGATCACAGATCGTCTCTCCGGGTTGCGGGCGTATCACGTCAACGATTGCTTGAATCAACGGGCGGGGAGTGAAGTATTGCCCCGCTCCGCTTTTTGTGTCCTGCGCGTTCTTTTCGAGCAAGCCCTCGTAAGCGTCGCCCTTCACGTCTGCATCGAGCGTCATCCATTGTTCGCGGTCTATGAGGTCAGCGATCAGGCGGCGCAGCTTCGCGGGGTCTTGAATCTTGTTCTGCGCTTTGCGAAAGATGAGTCCAAGCATCCCGCTTTGTTTGCCAAGCTGTTCAAGCGTGTGACGATATTGCGCTTCGAGCGCGTCTCCGTCTTTCGCAGAAAGAGCAGCCCAATCGTATCCGGCAGGAATCGGCGAAGGTCTGCGCCAAGGAGGGCCGGTCTGCTCGTGCATCATCTTCAAAAAGAGCAGGCAGGTCAATTGCTCGACATAATCGCCATAAGAAAGACCGTCATCGCGGAGCAGGTTGCAGTAGTTCCAGAGTTTTTGAACGATTTGCTGTGAATGATTGCTCATAGTCTCTTTTGTTTTTGTTTGAGTTTATGAAAACCTTGTCGCCTTTTCGTCAGGCTGCTTTGCTCTGTTTTTGCGCGTCGGCTTTGCGGGTTTGGTTTCAGCCTCTTTGCTGATACGTTCTGCGCTTATGCGTTCCAGCAAGACGCTTGCGGGTTCGTCGTTCGGGTCTTGCTCGACGAGCTTGCCTTCAAAAGCGCAATTAAGAATTGATTGGCGCAATGCTGCTGCGCGCTTCAGATTCGCTTCAACAGTTGATTCAATTTCATCAATGACAGAAAGTCTGCGTTCGACTTCTGCAACAATGCGTTGTTGTTCCGCAAACGGAGGAAGTGGCAGCGGCAAGTCACGGCAGATTTCAAGGGTCAAATTGAACTGGCCAGCAGTTGCTTTTGAGCGGCGCACGGCCCAGGAAAGAATCCGCTCATTAAGAAGGGATAAACATAAGAATTTTTTGTCATAGCTCGGCATAGACCGGAATATAGTAATTGCTTGATTGATATTCCATTCAGGGTAAGCGTCAGGAACTATAGAAACTTTGCCAAGAGGCGGGCCAACAATATTCATTAACACATCGTTTGGAAAAACCTTAGAGCGTGCCAACTCTCCGTTATGCGTTTGTTTGCTTATAAAAGTGGGGTTGATGCTGAAATCAAGAGTGCCGCGAAAGGTCAAATTATAAACTTTTACGAATGGAATTCCTCCGCTACCACTATCGAGTTTATTCGAGGCTGGTGTTGTGCCTTTAGTGATGTAATCACAAACTTGTTCAGCGCGAACCCAAATCCAACCTTGAGGCAATATCGGCAAATCGCTTACATCAGGTGCGGCAGGCACTTGATATTTCTCTTTCCACTTGCCGTCTTTCGGCTCTTTGCCCGCATCCTTCATTTTGGCGAGTTGGTCGGCTTCCCATTTTTCGCGTCGCTCTTTGAGGATGCGCTCAAGTAGCTTATCCGCGCTCTCGCAGTCGCGTCCCTGCGCGCGCGCGAGTTCGGTTTCCGTAGAAACGAGCTTGCCTTCATACACAGCCTTTAACACCGATGCGCGATACCGCTTGAGATTCGCTTGCACACGCTTGAGCGCCGCCACTGCCGCATCAAGCCGCGTGAATTGCTTCTCAATCTCCTCAACGATGCGCTGTTGTTCTGTTGATGGTGGCATAGGTAAAAACAATGTGGCCAGATTACCTCTGGATATTCTCTTTCTCGTAGAGCCGCTCTGTAATTCGGCGATTGATGCTCTAAACGCAGGCGAGTTAATTGCCCACATTAGCCACTTATGATTAACCTTGCCAGTCCCGGTTCTTATAATGCAGACATCTACAACGGTGACAGCTTTTTTTACATCCCCAGGGAAAATACAGGCTCTCCCTGGCGGGTCCGGCATCCTTGCCACCAGCACATCTCCGGCTTCGAGCAATGTACATCCGAGTTCCTTCGCCTTGATGGTCGTCAAAAAGCGTGAGGACTTATTCAAGAAAAGGCCATCTCCTATATCAGCCAATTGAATGAGCCGAACATCTCCCCTCGGGTCTTGATCTTTGCTTTCGACCCAATCACCATAGATGAAAACTCCTTCTCCAACTAAATCCCCTATTTTGCATATAGCCCATCCCTCAGGGCAGGTTTTTTTTATCGATATTCATTATGCTGCCAATACCTCAAAGGAGCGATTACCGAAATTGCGCTAAAGACTAAGGAGTTCAAAATCGGGGTAATCATAGTACAAAACCTGAAAGACGTATAGATTCCGACTTTTAGGTTTTGCCTTCTTAAATTACCTAAAGCTTGAGACGCGTTTGATTGTATATTTAAGCGCGTGCGTGTTTCGCGCAGCTTTCCAATGCGCCGCTTCTCGTGTTAAATTGCGGCTTCATCTTAGGCTTGAGACTCGTTTGAATGATAGCCCGGCGATTTATAGTTAAAGGCAGAGTGCAAGGCGTGGGCTTTCGCTTCTTTGCCATACGCGCGGCCCGACGAATTGGCGTTAACGGCACAGTGCGCAATCTGCCTGACGGCACAGTCGAAGCCGTCGCCGAAGGGTTGCCCGATCAGATAGCTGATTTTCGCGCGGAGCTTCGGCGAGGCCCGTCTTACGCGCAAGTCACTTCGGTTGAAGAGAAAGAGATGCGTCCAACCGGGCGATACACAGGTTTTGATGTTGACTACTAATCGAATTATGAATGACAAAACTCATAGTTCGTAATTCGTTTTATGAGGAGAATTTGCGGTGGACCAATTGAAAAAGATGATTCGAACTGTTCCCGACTTTCCGAAAGCAGGCATTCAGTTCTACGACATTACGACGCTGCTCAAAGATTCTTACGGGCTGCGCACGACGATTGACCGATTGGTCGAGTGCATAGACGACCCGAATATTGACACTGTAATAGGCATCGAAGCGCGCGGCTTTATCTTTGCGCCCGCGCTCGCTTATCGCCTCAAAGCGGGGTTCGTGCCCGTGCGTAAACCGAAGAAACTTCCTGCCGCGACCGAGTCCGTGTCTTACGAACTGGAATACGGCACGGACACGCTTGAGATTCACAAGGACGCAATCGGGAAGGGCAATCGCGTGCTAATAGCCGACGATTTGCTTGCGACAGGCGGAACGGCGCGAGCCGTAGTTGATCTGGTCGAAAGACTGGGCGGCACGGTCGCGGGCCTTGCGTTCGTGGTCGAGCTGTCTTTTCTCAAAGGCCGCGCCAGATTTAACGGCTACAAGATTTCTTCGCTGCTCAAGTATGACGAGTGATGGCGTAATGAGTCGAAGGAAAAAATAAATGAGCCTGGAAGGACTTGAACCTTCAGCCTACACTTTAGGAGAGTGTCGCTCTATCCCTTGAGCTACAGGCCCGTGAAAGTGATTATCGCAAACGCTTTCATACTATGGCAAGACACTGAATGTTGAGCGTTGGAGGATTTGCTATGAAGGCAGATGCGTATTCAACCGGCAACACTATGCACAAAGGGAACTCATCGGAAGCTGTGATACTAGCTGCTTATATACGGGCCGGGTTTATGGTTAGCCTGCCGTTCGGAAGTGGTAGCGCTTATGATTTGATAGTTGATACCGGAGCACGACTGCTCAGAATTCAGGTGAAAACGGGCTGGCATAAAAACGGCTGCCTTTTATATAAAGGTAGGCGAAGAATCAGGGACTCCAAATATAACGGAATGCGTCGGTATAGAGTAGATGAAGTAGATTTCTTTGCGGTTTATGATCCTCATACCGCAGATATTTACGTCGTGCCTCCTACGGCAATGGGTACAGAAGGTTGTCTCCGTCTTGAGCCAGTGCTTAATGGTCAGCAGAAACTCATACGCTGGGCGCGAGATTACACATGGGAAAAGCACATAACAGATATTCGATCTGAATCATTACCCATCGCTTGCGATATAATGTCTTTGTGATGTCTACCGACTTGCTCAGCGAAGTTGAAACTTTTCGCACGCTCGAAGATGTGATGCGATGGGCCTTTGCTCGAAAGCCGCCCGCTCAGTTGCACGTAGTCGTGACGCAAGACGAATTCACTCACGATATTGTGATTCAAGTGTCAGAAGAAGTCTTTCTCGTTTTCGATACTAATTGAATCGGCACGGTCAGAGCGGTCGCTCTGAGGGATCACGCGCCAACGGCAGATGAGTTGCTCGAACGCCGCGTTGCCAGTGGATGGTCTGCAACTGCGACCAGTACGCGCGACGGCGATGTAATACTGGGACACGCTCAGTGTCTTTACTCTCATAAGTAAATCGAGAATCCGCGCATGAAGAAAATATTTTTACTCCTGCTTGTCTTGCCACTGCTTCACTCGCTGTCTGAACCGAACGCACAGAATAAAACACAGAAAGCTCCGGCTAAGAACAAAACCGCCGCGAAGCTCAATCCCCAGATTCAAAAGATCATAAGCGAAATCTCAGCTTCGAACATCGAAGCGACGATCAAAAAACTTGTCAGCTTTCACACTCGCCACTCGCTGTCTGAAACCGAAAGCGACACGCGAGGCATAGGCGCGGCCCGGCGCTGGATCAAATCAGAATTCGAGCGATACAGCCGCGAAGCGGGCGGCAGGCTCCAGGTCGAATTCGATGAGTTCACCCAACAGCCCGTCGCGCGCATTCCAAAGCCGACCCAAATAGTCAACGTTGTCGCTACGCTTCAGGGCCGCCAGATGGAATCGAAAGACCGCATCTATGTCGTGAGCGGTCACTACGATTCGTGCGTTTGCAATGCCGATATGCTGGACGCAACAAGCTTTGCGCCGGGCGCTAATGATGATGCTTCAGGCACGGCTGCGGTGATGGAGATGGCGCGCGTGATGTCGAAATATGAATTCGATGCGACGCTCGTCTTTATGACCGTTGCGGCAGAAGAGCAAGGCCTGCTGGGCGCTACGCACTGGGCTGAGATGGCGAAGCAGAAAAATCTAAACATCGCGGGGATGATTACCAACGACATCATCGGAAGCTCGCGCGCAGAAGACGGGCGCGTTGACGATAAACAAGTGCGGCTGTTTGCCGAAGGCGTGCCGCCCGCCAAAGAAGTCTCGGATCAGCTTCGCACTCTGTTACAAACGGGTGGTGAAAACGATACTCCGCCCCGCCAGCTTGCCAGGCATATCAAAGAAACTGCTGAAAGATACCTGCCCGGCTTCACCGTCACGGTTATCTATCGCAAAGACCGCTACCTGCGCGGCGGCGACCACTCGCCGTTCCTTGAACGCGGCTTTCCCGCTGTCAGGATGACCGAGCCTAACGAAGACTTCAAACATCAACATCAAATGGTTCGCAAAGAGAACGGCGTTCAATACGGCGACCTGATCGAGTTCGATGATTTCAACTACATAGCTCAAGTCGCGCGCGTGAACGCCTCTGCGCTTGCAAGCCTCGCGCTCGGCCCGGCTGCTCCGAGCAACGTCGAAGTTGAAACCGTCCGTCTCGAAAACGACACGACGCTCAAGTGGGAAGCTAACCGCGAGCCTGACATCGCCGGTTACCAAATCGTCTGGCGCGAAACGACCGCTCCATTCTGGCAGCATAAAGAATTGGTTGGAAACGTCACTCGCTATACGGTGAAAAATGTATCGAAAGACAATTACCTGTTCGGCGTTCAAGCGGTGGACAAAGACGGCAACACGAGCATGGCTGTTTATCCGCGCCCCTTCCGCCCGCAGAGAAGACAGTGAGGATGGTGAGTCGGAAAATTCGGACTATCTGCTCGCCGTAGTCACCGGACTCAGTAGACTCGCTAGACTCGCTAGACTAATATCTTGATATGAGCAAACAAAGCGAAGAAGTCCGCGCTCTCCTCCAAAAGGAACGCAACGCCGTGCTGTGTACCATCTCGAAAAAGATCGAAGGCTGGCCTTTCGGTTCAATCTCGCCGTATACGGCGACGAACACAGGCGAGCCGATAATATTAATCAGCGAAATCGCCGAGCATACGCGCAATCTTCGCGCTGATGCTCGCGTGAGCTTGATAGTTCAGGATTCAAACGCGATCAAAGACCCACAGGCCGGAGCGCGGGCCACGCTGATCGGCTACGCGATGCCCGTGCCTGAGCCATACCTCGAAGATGCTAGCCGTCGTTACCTTGAATTGTTTCCGAATTCTGCCAGCTTTTTTGACGCGCACGACTTCACTCTGTTTCAGATCAGGGTTTCAAAAGTGCGATTCATCGGCGGCTTCGGAGAAATTTACTGGCTTGATCGTCACGAGATAATCAGTGCTGATACTGATTCAAATATTGACCCGATAGCAGCGCACGCCGAAATGATCTGCGATCACATGAATGAAGATCATCCGGACGCGCTTGTTATGTACGCCGCCGCGTTTGCAGAAACCCAGGCTGAATCGTCGCGCATGATTTCTGTGGATAGCCGTGGGTTTGATATGATCGCGCTCGCGGGCGGCGCGCATAAACATCTGCGCATGGATTTTCAATCGCCTGTTACTACTACCGAAGAAGTCCGAGCCGTGATGGTTGATATGGTTCGCCGCGCTCGTCAGATAGTCGCAGGATGATCTTTTCGAGATCGTCAACACATCTACCACACTCACATCACGGGGCTGCGCACATGACACTCGAAACATGCCGAGAAACTCGCTCGCGTGGCCCCGGTCGAACCGACTGTTAGGCCGATTCAGCGGCGTTGCTCTATTTAGCTGATGCTCATTCGCCAGCTTTCTTTTTGTCATCTTCCTTAAGTTCTGCCGATAATCTTTCGACAAGCGGCACTATAATTCTCTTTCTTCTGTCTTCCACCTTGCGCTCAAGTATCATTAATACTACAACTGAAAACAAGCTCATTACTGCTGCTCCCGCTAGAGCAGTTCGGAAGGTCATGCTGGACTTATCGTCTAGAGCTGGTACTGTGAAGCCAACACAAGCACCGAGAAAAAAACCAATGAATCGATCAAACCACTTGGACGTAGAATCATTTTCAATGTGCTCTCTTAAAAGAGGAAGCATAACCTGCGGAATAAGGAGGTATCCATCCTCTATACCATAGATACTTTCTTCGCTTCGGCCAATAATCCTTCGAAGACTTTTCCCCTTTGATACAAGTCGTACTCCGTCATAACCGCCGCCCGCAGTGGTTGCTCTAAGTAAGATAAGCCTATGACCTTCAAGCACTCCATTCTGTTCAAGTGTTTGATCAAATGCCAGTGTTTTGCCTGTATCCTTGTTATCTATTCGCCAAATTATTGGAAATTCATTAGCATCTAGCAGTGGAAGTTGTAATGCTATAATTAGCTCTTTGATAAACTCGTCTACTATCATGTCAATTGGAGTTTCGACTTCTTTTACTTCACCAGCCATCGTGTGAATATTTACTTTTATATCTGGCATTATGCCATTTCTCCTAAATCAAAGGTTCTGCAAAAGGTTATACCGTTTCGCCTATTCTTTTCTAGGCTGAAATCAGAGTCTCAGACATCGGCTTTATTATCCGATTAGGTACACCTAACATGATTTATACGCGGCGCGTCCTGGACACAGGCGAGCGCCGGATGTGCTCAAGTTGACATCGGCGCGCTTCACCCGCATACTTATTTATGTAGTTGTTGGACGCAGAGTGTGAATCCTCCGAACTCGAAACGAACATTGGGAGGAACGCACAGAATGGATAATGATAAAGCAATTAGCTGCCTGAACAACCTCATAGAAACCAACCGCGACGGACAGAACGGATTCAAAGAAGCAGCAGAAAACATCAAGAATTCCGAACTAAAAACTTTCTTCAATCAAGCAAGTTTGGACCGCGCTCGTTTCGTCGGCGAGCTTCAGCAGGAAGTTCGTCGCCTTGGCGGCGACCCTGAGAATACAGGCTCGACAGGCGCAGCGATTCATCGCGTCTGGATAGACATCAAAGGAACTTTCACAGGCAAAAACGATGAATCAATACTGAGCGAATGCGAGCGGGGCGAGGACTCGGCAGTCGAAGCTTACAAGGATGCGCTCAAAGACCAGAACTTGCCGAACGACCTTCGCGCTCTGGTCGAAAAACAATTCGGCAGCGTTAAGCAGGCGCACGATCAGGTCAAGCAATGGCGCGACGCCAAAGGCGCGACCTCTGGTCGTTAATAGCAAAAACCCCGGCAGGCTGGCGGCAATCAGTCGCCAGCCTGTTTGACTCTTGTTTAAGGCAGGATGGCGAAAGAAGAAATCGAGTCGAAGCTTCAAGAATTAGAACAAGAACAAGCGCGATTGCGCGGGCGTCTCAGAGAGCTTGAAGACATTGTGCAGAACGCGCCCGGCTCTCACTCACCGGGCATACCCTCCGCAGAAGTAATGAAAGCAGAACGTGAGATTCAAACTATCGTTCTCGATATTGTAGAACTAGATCGCAAACGCCTGGAACTTTCTGTTGCAACGAGTCTCAACCGATAACTCATCGTTTTATCAACTCTCAAAAACGGTTCGCATCACAGCTCGCGCTGCCGTGTGAGCGCCTGCTCCGCCACCTGCTCTTAATCGCTCGCGCACTTCCTGTAAGCCCTGACGCATTTCATCGAGCCGGGCATGATCTGAAAGCAGCGCGCGGACTTCACGTGCGATTCGCTCGCCTGTCGCATCGCGCTGCATCAATTCGGGAACTATTCGTCGGCCCGCGATGAGATTGACCATGCCGAAAGTGTCCAGCTTGATGAGCGGGCGAATCAAGCGCCAATTCAATTCAGACCCGCGATAGATGATGACCATCGGTGTGTCTGCAAGCGCAGCCTCGACCGTAGCCGTTCCGCTCGCCACAATTGCAAACTCTGCGTGGATGAGGGCGTTATATGTGTCGCGCTCTACTATCCGAATATCGACCCCTGCGTCGTTGATTATCGCTTCAACCTGCGCGCGACTGACGGTGTTTGCAAGCGGAAGCACGAATTGCGGGTTGTGGATTTCAGATTGCCGGTTTGTAACTTGAGATTTGAGATTCGAGATTTGTGATTTCGCCGTTTTGTGTGTAGTCGCAGTCTTTTCAATCTGCAATTGCCTTGCGCCGTCCAGCATCGCGGGCAAATGATAATGGATTTCCTTATGACGGCTGCCGGGCAGAAGCGCGATGATCGGACGCGCAAGATCAAGGTCGTACTTTTCGATGAACTCTTCGCGAGTGGCTGTTGCGCGAACAGCTTCCGCAAGGGGGTGTCCTACGTATTCGACTTCAATCCCTGCGTTCTTGTAAAACTCCTCTTCAAAGGGAAGGATGACCAGCATTCGGTCAACGTCTCGACCGAGCGCGCGCACGCGATACCTGCGCCAGGCCCAAACCTGCGGGCTGATGTAGTAAACGATTTTGAAGCCTTCAGGGTGCAGACTGCGCGCAAGCCTCATGTTGAAATCGGGCCAATCAATCAACACGATTACCGAGGGGCGACGTTCGCGCGCAGCATCAAGCAGTTTTTTGTACGCGCGATAAAGCTTTCCAAGTGCGCGGGCAATCTCAGGTATGCCGATGATTGCGACCTCGCGCGCATCAACCAGTGTTTCGACTCCCGCCGCGCGCATCTCGTCGCCGCCCGCGCCGAACATCTCGAATACAACGTCCGGGTGAAGCTGCCTGAGTGCGCTGGCGAGCGCTGCGCCGTGTTTGTCGCCGCTCGCTTCTCCGGCCACTATCATCAGTTTGGTTGACGATTGATTCATCGAATCATTGTTTCATTGAACCGAATGACCTGATACTACAATCCGTTTATTGCTTCGTTCAGCCATTCGTCCGTGAGCCGGTCTTCGAGTTCTTGCACCGCTGCGCGATAGCGGTCAACAAGCGCCCGCTCGCGCGAGCGGGGCATCACGGGCGGATGGCGGTCTTCGGTGGACTTGCTGATTTCAGGGCCGCGTTCGAGGAAGTATTCAATCGTTTCGCGAAGCGCAAGCGCGTATGGACGTAGGCGCAAAATTCAAATCTCTTCTGGCTGCGCTTGTGTCGAGCAACAGTAACCGATCACCTGAAATGTATGGGAAGTGTTTTAGATTGAAGCCAAGCCGTTCAAGCAACAGATGCGGAATATGTGTGACGTCGGCTTCTACTCCTGCAATCTGCGCTATGTTTGCGATGTGATTGTTGATGCTCACTATTTCAGATTGAATCAGGTGATAAGCGTTGCCTGCCGCGCCTTCGGCTGTGAGCGCGTTCGCAAGCACAGCGGCAAGGTCTTTCACGAAGATCGCGAAAATAGGCAATGCGCCGCTGTCGGGCACGATGATGGGGTCACCCGCGATAAGGCGCTTGAGGTAATAATTTTCGCGCGATTTGTCATCGCGCGGGCCGAAGACGGCTACGGGCCTTATGCTCACAAACGGGAAGCCGCTTTTCGTGTGCGCCCAGCGGAGCGCGCGTTCGCACTCGGCTTTGTTGTAGCCGTAGCTGTCGGTCGGGTCTGTCACGAGCGGGTCGTTCTCATCGAAAGGCAGCGTTGATATGTGTCGGCATGCGGCGACTGTGCTCAGGTGTACGAATCGCGAAAGTAAGCCGTCAAAGTGATTAATTATTGTCTGCGTCTCTTCGCGTGTATAAGCGTTGATGTCAATGATGGCATCGAATCGGAGTGAACGAGCGCGGGTAAGGTCTTCTCTGTTGTGGCGATCACCCTTTATCAGCGAAACCTCTTCAGAAATTCTTGCGCGCGTGTGGCCTCGCGCAAAGACCGAAACTTCGTGGCCGCGCCGCACAAGTTCTTCAACAGTGTGGCTGCCGATGTAGCCGGTCCCGCCGATGACGAGAACTTTCATTCGATTTTAGATTTTAGATTTTAGATTTTGGATTTCGGTTGTTGGCTTTCAGAGCTTATATCCTCTGAATCCAAAACCTAAAATCCAAAATCTAAAATTCGGTTTAGGGGTTACGCAGCAGCTTCGAGCCGCCGTCGTTGTTCTTCTTTTTTTCGTCTTTGCTCTTTTTGTCTTTGTCTTTGCCGGATGAAGGCTGTGCCTTCGGGTCAGCAGGCGTGCCGGGTTTCACTTCAACATCCTGGCCCGCTTGATTGGCGCGGCGAGGTCGCGAGTCAGGCGAATTGCTCGTAGTAGCAGCAGAGGGCGTCACAGGCCCCGTCACTTTCTGCCCGCTCAATTCCTGAGCGCGAGCAACTATCTCTTCTGTCTTCAGCTCGCGGTCAATGACTACGCCTCTATTTGACGTGTCTATGTGCGGCCCGAATAGGAAATTGCCTGCGCGCGCCACCATGCCTTTTGCTTCGGGAGCAGGAGCGGTCGCCTTCGTCGGATCAGGCTCAGGCACTGGCTTGCCCCATTTCTTCAAAGTCTCTTTGGCTCTCTCGACGAACTCCGAATGCGGGTAGCTCGTCACAATGCGCGCAAGGTCACGGCTCGCCGTCTCCGTGTCTTCCTGATCGCTTAAAGCTTTCGAATGCAGCCAGAGCGCTTCGTCGAATCGAGAGAAGTTCGGATATTTGTTCAGTATCTCTTCCGTGCGCCCCTGAGCGGCTGGAGCCGATTCGCGCAATTCATAATAGAACCGAGCGACCTTCAGTTCGTGCATGGCGAGGATTTCCTGCACCTCGTTCATCAGTCGCTCAATATCTTCTTTCTTATCGGTGTTCGGATACCGGCGCATCAACTCTTTCAATTGTCTATCGGCCAATCTCGCGTGAGTCGGGTCGCGGTCGGCGGCCTGCACCTGCTCGAGATGAATTTCAGCAATCTTCATCATCGTGTCGTCGGCCAGCGCGTCGTCAGGGAAGAACTGAATCCAGTCGCGGTATTCGACTTCGGCTTGCGCGAGACTCTTCGACCCGCCCTGCAAATAATAAGAGTCTGCGATGGAGAGCTTGGCTATGCGAATCATAGGGCTGTCAGAGTAAGTGTTGATCATGGTGTTCAACAAAATCCTGCCCTGATCGAAACTCCCTTTGCGAATGGCGTTAACCCCATCGCGATACAACTCCAGGTCGCGGCCAGGCCCTTTCGCCTCTTCGAGAGTAATCTTGGTTTTAGACTTGCCGCCGCAGGCCGCAAATCCGAGCGTGAGCGCGAGAGCTATGAGAGAAATCTTGACTGCTTTCATAAAACTACCTTTAGCTGCCGCTCCGCGCGCACGCGGCGGCCAACTCCTTTTCTGGCTTTTATATGCTGATTAATGAGCACGGGTTAAATCGAGACTGCCTCTAACGCTTTCTGGCGCAGCGCACGCGTTGCTTGCTCCGCATCGCCTTTGCCGAATACAGCCGACCCTGCGACTATCCAACGAGCGCCGTGACGCACAACTTCGGCAATGTTGTTTATGTCTACTCCGCCATCTACCTCTATTTGTACGTTGAGGCCGCGACTATCAATCATACCTCGCAGGCGACTGAGCTTGTCAAGGCAAGTACCTATGAAAGACTGGCCGCCGAATCCGGGATTTACCGACATGACAAGCACATAATCAACAAACTGCAACGCTTCTTCAATCGCGACGAGCGGCGTGGCCGGATTGAGCACCACGCCGGGCCGACAACCCAGTTGGCGTATCGCCGAAAGCGTCCTGTGCAGATGCGCAACCGCCTCTACATGAACGGAGATCATGTTCGCTCCTGCGTGCGCAAATTCTTCGATGTAGCGGTCGGGGTCGGTTATCATCAAATGGCAATCGAGCGGCAGGTCTGTCACGCGCCGCGCTGCCCGGACGACGAGCGGGCCGATGGTGATGTTCGGCACGAAATGGCCGTCCATCACGTCCATATGAATCAACCCCGCGCCTCCGCGCTCGGCTGCTTTAATGTCTTCGCCGAGACGGGCGAAATCTGCTGAAAGTATCGAAGGGGCGATTTCAATCATTGCTTTTCCGGCCTCTAGTTTCTGATTTCCAGTTTCTGATTTCTAGTCGTAGAGGGCGCGAGGTTCCGACCCCGAAGCGAGTAACCGGGGACTAGAAACCATCCTTCGTTGATCCTGTTTTCGCTCTTTGTCTGCGAAGGCCCGCTGCTAACGATTATGGTGATGTTGTAATCTTTTTTGACCGAAGAGTTCGGGCCGGGCCGTGTTTCTATTACAGTGTCGGTTGGGATAGACGGGTCATTGCGCCGCGTGATCTTTACCTTCAGCCCTGCCTTTTCAGCTAACTTTTGCGCTTCGACTTCTGTCTTTCCGATCACGTCTGGCACGCGCGTTTCGCCAGTGCGAAAGAGCGTGTAGACGGTAATCAGCGCGCTCATGAAAAATGCGAGCGCGAGCACTATGACCATGCCGACCCTGCGCGAAATAGTCCACGCGATGCTTCTGGCTTCAGGGCGACTCGCGCTTTGTTGGGAACTCATGCCGGAAGTCTAGCATCGCGCTTTATTGACTTTCAACCTCAGCCTGAAATCAGTTCACCGCAGAGACGCAGAGGACGCAGAGATTACGCAGAGAAAAACTATTATTACTCTGCGCCTCCTCTGCGCTCTCTGCGTCTCTGCGGTGAATCAACATTCAAATCCGTAGAAGTGAATGGCTTTGCCACACCTTTCTGAAAACGACCAGTTTGAGTTTGAGAAATTACTAACGACTCGGCGTGTGGATGATGAAATTAATGCAGCAAGCCTATAGCTTGAACGTTTTGCCCTACAGTGTCTGCGGCGATCCACAATAATGAAAGCAGACCATAAAGCCCTATGACGAATGCCACAAGCATCACAGCGCAATAAACGAGTGTCGTGAGCCCAAGCGAGCGATCTTCCGTGTATATGTTTTCTAAATTCTCCATTTTTTATCTTCCTCCGAATTCATCCACTACTACGGCAGCCCGGCCTTATTCGGATTTGCGGAGTTGGGTTGAAAATTGAAGGCGCGAAATTGGATGTGACGGATGTTAGACGAACGGATGGAGGCGAACGGATGAAGGCAGGTCTAAGAATGCGGAAGTAAAAGTGGGCTGAGAGTGATCAGCCCACTTTTACTCAAGACGTCATTTGCCCGAAACGCCGCGCACCAGGCGGCCAAGCCAGCCTGCATCTTCTTCGCGCTCGGTGAGCCGTTCCAGTTCTCCCGCGTCGAGCCAAACGCCGTTGCACGTGTCGCAGCGATCAATCTGCACGCCCTCGTGTGTGATTTCCAAGAGCGTGCCATCGCACTTAGGACAATGTATAGCGTTAGCACGTGCCTGCTCGGCCTCGCGCTTTTGGCGCATCTTCTCAATGGCCTCTTGTTCTTTGCGACGGAAGTAATCTTCTTCAAGAGCTTTCTTGCGGTCATCCCAGCTTCCAGACATATTGCACTCCCTATTGAAATTTAACTACTGGCGATACAAGCCAGCCTGCAGCAGCTTAAGATTATATCTTACTTATCGCTTGCGACTTTGACTATGCGATCAATGATTTTTTGATCGTCTACGATCAATCCGATTTTCATGAGGCGCGGCGTCAACGTCGCCCAGTTCTTGTCCATTTCAAAAACGCGGCGAAAGAGCGGAAGCGATTCGTCTACGCGGCCCATGTTTACTAGCGCGACGGCGTGCCAGTAAACCATCTCTGCATTGTCAGGCACGAGGCGCGAAGCCGCGCCATATTCCTCAAGCGCCTTCTCGTTCTCTTTTCGCTCGACGGCCAGGTCGCCCGCGTTCATGTGATTGTAAGCCCTCTGCAACTTGATCAGCCGTCGCAACTCTTTCAAAGGCTCTGCGCTGTCATCGACTCTGAGATCAAATACTCGGTCTGCCCAGGGGCGACCCGTTGGCTTGCCCGTCACAACTATGATCGCGGCAGATTGCTTGCCGCGAATGTCGCCGCCTGCAGCCTGTCCTGCTTCGAGCGCGGCCATCATTCGTTCGGCGAGGTCGCCTTTCGTGTTTTCAAACGCTTGCGCCATCGCAGGCCACACTTTGTCGTTGAGCATGAGGTTAGCCTGCACAGAATAATTCTCGCCCACCTTGTGCCCGGCGGCGGGAATATCTTTCGCTCCCGTGTGCGCCATCACGCGTCCCTGCGCGTCAATCATCGCCACCTGTCGCACGTCGCGCGCTTCGTCTCCGGCAAGCAATGCTTTGAGCGCGTCGGGCGCGCTTCGGCCCGCGCGCATCAAGTCCAGTCCGAGCTTGCCGTAGCTCGGGTCAATGAAAGATTGAGTGGCGACCGCGCCGACCCCTGCTTCGGCCCACGGAACGCCCGTGCCTACGGAAAACCAGTGCGATTGAACCGCCACGCCAAGCTCGCCCGTAGCAGGGTCGCGCGCGACGATTGAATAAGTGTGCACGGGCCGCAAAGGTCGTACAGGAGATGAAGACTGCGACTGGTTGACTTGCGCTTTTGCGCCTATCGCCAGCGCCATTATCAGCGCCGCCATCGTGACAGTTTTTCTCATGGCTTCACCTCGGTATTCTTGATTTACATCTGTCAGCCCGCAGCTTTCGCGCCCACTTCGACGATTTCAAGCTCATTATTTTCGCGGCGCACGCGAAGGACTTTCTTATCGAATTTTCCAACGCTCGTTTTGGGCACTTCGTTGATGAAGGCCCATCGTTCGGGCAACCACCACCGCGCCACTCGCTCTGCCAGAAACGCGCGCAGTTGTTCTGCCGTCGCTTCTGAGCCTTGTCTCAACACAACGCAGGCGAGCGGGCGCTCGTCCCACTTCTCGTCGGGCACGCCGATCACCGCGGCTTCGATTACATCGGGGTGAGCCATGATAGAGTTTTCAAGCTCGACGGTTGAAATCCATTCGCCGCCCGATTTGATGACATCTTTCGCGCGGTCTGTGATCTGAATGAATCCCTTCTCATCAATCGAGCCAACGTCGCCCGTGCGCAGCCAGCCGTCGTGAAATTTTTCAGGCGTGTCGTCGCCGTAATAACTTGCTGTGATCCACGGCCCACGAATCTCAATCTCGCCCACAGCTTTGTTGTCCCACTCCAAGACCTGATCGCCGTCCGTGATGCGAATCTCGACGCCGGGTTTGACGCGACCGTTCTTTGTTCGCCAGTCGAACTCTTCGCTGGCGGCGGAGCCTTTTGGAGGAAACGAGACTGCCGCAAGCGGGCTTGTTTCCGTCATGCCCCACGCTTGAATGATTCGCACTCCGAAGCGTTCCTGGAATCTCTCCATAAGAGAGCGCGGCACGGCAGACCCTCCGCAGATCACCATGCGCAGCGACGAAAAATCAACCGGGTTCGTATCAGTGTAACGGAGAACCTCGTTCCAGATCGTAGGCACAGCGCCTGCGAAAGTCGGGCGTTCAGCCGTCATCAATTTGCATACAAACTCCGCTTGAAGGAATCGGTTCGGCATTATGAAATCAGCCCCGGCCATCCATCCAGAATAAGGCAGCCCCCAGGCATTCGCATGAAACATCGGCACGATTGGAATTATACGGTCTTCTTCTGTGAGCGCGAACACCGAGCCTGCGCAGGTGGCGAGCGAATGAAGAAAGGTCGAACGATGAGAGTAGACCACGCCCTTAGGATTGCCCGTCGTGCCGCTCGTGTAGCACATAGCCGCCGCCGAACGTTCTTCTATTTCAGGCCAGTCAAAACCTTGTTGTTCAGCCCCGATCAGTTCTTCGTACCGAAGCACATCGCCGAGTTGTGAAGCGTCGCCGTCGCCTACGACTATGTATCGCTCGACGGTTTTCAAATCAGGCGCAACGCGCGCAAGCAAGGGCACGAGCGAATCGTCAACGATTATCACCCGATCTTCGGCGTGATTGATTATGTAAGTGAGTTGCTCTGGAAACAGGCGCAGGTTCAGCGTGTGAAGCACCGCAGACATGCACGGAATGGCGAAGTAAGCTTCCAGATGTTCCTGCGTGTTCCAGCAAAAAGTTCCGACGCGATCACCTTCACGAATGCCTAACCGCTTGAGCGCGGCGGCCAATCGTTCGGCGCGGTCTGCTACTTCTTTGTAGCTTGCGCGGCGCGAAGTGTCGCCCATGAAAGTGACCACCTCGCTATCGGGGTGAACGCGGCGACTGTGCTGGAATAAAAAGTTGATCGTCAGCGGGTGATCCTGCATGGTGCTTTGCATAATAATCTCCTTTTGAAATAGTCTGAGATTTTATACGGCAGTTGTAACGCAGATGGATTATCTTCAAGACGAGGCGCAAGGGCAACCTGATTTATTTCGCTTCTGAATACGCTCGGAGGCGCGCAGGCAGAAGCGCAAACAACATGACAACGGCTATGGCTGAAAACGCGGCTCCGAAATAAAAAGTCGCTTGCGGACTTACTTTGTCATACAGCACGCCGCCGATGTAGCTTGCTGCAATTTGAGTGACTCCATTTACGGTCGCGAAAATGCCAATCGCAGTTGCGCGACCTGCTCGCCCTGCCGTGTCTACGGCCATCGCTTTTGCTACGCCGTCAGTCAGAGCAGGGAACAACCCGTACAGCGCAAACAACGGCCACACCATCCAGGCAGAATCCGCGAGAGCGAATCCAAGATAACTCAAGGCGTAAACCCCGTATCCTATGATTAACAAATTACGCCTTCCGAATTTGTCGCTCGCCGCGCCAGCAGGCATCGCGGCAATTGTTGACACGAGGTTATAGAAAGCGTAAGCGAGCATCGTCCATTCCCAGGTAAGCCCTAAGTCTTTAGCCCGCAGAATCAAAAGCGCATTCGCGGAATTGGCTATCCCGAATACCGTCACTATCAAGATCAATCTTTTGTACTCGGGCGTTGTGTCGGCGAGCGAAAGCGACAGCTTTTTTGATCCCGCGACAACCTGCTCTGGTCTTTCGCGAACAGCCAGTATCAGCAGCGCCGCGAGCATCGCAGGTATTCCCGATAAAAGAAAAATGCTTCGCGGGCCAAGCCCTGCCCAGGCAAAGAGCGCGAGCGCCGCAAGTGGCCCGAGCACTGCGCCCGCTGAATCCATCGCGCGCTCGAATCCGAACGCCCGCCCGCGATACTGTGGCTCTGTTGATTCTGCCAGCAGCGCGTCGCGCGGAGCGTTGCGAATGCCTTTGCCGAATCTTTCTACAAATCGCGCGCCCAACACGACCGGCCACACCTGCGCCACCGCCATCACCGGCCTCACAACGGCAGTCAGCACGTAGCCCGCAAACGCAACAGGCTTGCGTCGGCCTATGCGGTCGGAAATCCACCCTGACAGCTCCGCCGATGGCATTCGATACGCCGATTGCTATTCCTTCGATCAGACCGACAACCGTCGCGGGCGCGTGAAGAGTATCTCTGAGAAACATCGGCAAGATCGGATAAATCATCTCGCCGCTTATGTCAGACAGCAGGCTTACAAACCCGATGATGACGGCGCTCGACGAGATGCCTGTGAATAGTGAAGGGGTGTGGGGGGAAGAAGATGAAGGGGTGAGGGGGTGAAGGGGTGAGGGGGTGAAGGAGTGAGCCTCTGAATCCTTTTTCTCTGTTATATCGTTATTTCTTTCTTTCACCCGCACACCCCCTCACCCCTTCATCATTCTTCAAGTGTGAGCTTCGCAATGAAGTACCACGAGCCGGAAGGATCAAGCAGGATGTTTCGGACGCGTGTTCGCGCGACTAACACGTTCGCGGGATACCATAAATAAATCTGCGGCAATTCATCCGAGACGATCTTTTGAACCTGCGCATAAAGAGCGATCTTCGCCGCGCGATCATTTGCTCGTTCTGCTTCGACTATCAGCCGATCAACCTGCGGATTGCAGTAACGCATACGATTCTGCCCGCCTCTGTCTGTGAGCAGCGCAGCGATCTTCAAATACAATTGCCTCTTCGTGGCTGCATCATCGGTCGAAGCCGCTTGCTGTAGCAAACCGGTCTACTTCTTCAGAAGGGCAATACTCGCGGCGCGCGAGGTTTGAAGCTATCTGCTCGAACAGCGGCTGCATTTGCAAAGGATCATTTGTTGCGCGCAATCGCGCGATGGCTTCGTTGAACTGCGGGTTTTGATAACGGCTATGATAGACGAATTGAAAAACGTCTGTGCTCTGGTTGAAGCCAAGACCGATCAGGTAATAGAGATCGTATTGCGCTTTTGCGAGACGATCAAACATCGTCGCCGTCTCAAGCGATAACAGACTCAAGTTCTATGCCGACGCGTCGAAGCTGATCTTGCATTATCGAAGCGATGTTGCGCGATAACTGCGTGGTCGAGGTGAGGAACGAAAGCTGTAGCCGCGCTTGCCTGCCGTCGCCGTCCGGGTCCGTGTATCCTGCTTCGTCGAGCAGTTGCTTTGCGCGTTCGGGGTCGTGATCGTAGACCGTTACATTAGCGTTATAAGCCCAGTGCTCAGGCGGAAGTATGGCGTTCGCCTTACGCGCCTGATCTCGAAGCAGGAGATGAGTGATAAGCTTCGCGGTCTATGGCGTAGGCTACGGCCTGCCGGAGTTTTCGGATTTGCGAGCAGCGAAACAGAGGTCGTGTTCACGCCGAGATAGCCTATGTTCGCGCCCATCGCCCAGCACCACTTGCATATCGCTGCGCCGAGCGAGCGCGCGAACGGTTTCAGGGTCGAACTGCGCGTTATAAGCCATATCAACTTCGCCGCTCATCAACTCTGCCTGTCGCGTGCTGTTGTCTGTCACGACTTTTACATGCACTCGCTGAATGTTTGGTGCGCCGCCCCAGTAGGCGGTGTTGGATTCGAGTTGAACCGCATCGCCATCTTTGTAAGAGATAAATCGGTACGGGCCGCTCCCCACAGGCAAGTTGATGAGGTCTGCGTCTGCGCCGTCAGGAATTATGCCGATTGCAGGCAGGTTGCCTATAAAAGTGTAATAAGGCTCGCTTGCGCGAAAGATGACCGTCACAGGGTCGGGCGCTTCAATCGAAGTGATCTTCTCGACCGCGCCGCGAATAGGCGATTTGGTCGCGGGCGAGAGTATTGAATCGAACGTGTATTTCACATCAGCCGAGGTGAGCGATTTGCCATTATGAAACGTGACGCCTTGCCGTATGTGAAACGTGAACGTCTTATGATCGTCTGATTCCTCAAATCGCTCGGCGAGCGAAGGCACAAAGTCGAACTTATCGTTCTTCACGACGAGCGTGTCGTAGATCAACTGCATGATGCGGGCGGAGGTTTGAAAGCCCGTGGAAAAGCGCGGGTCGAATCCTCGCGGCGCTACTTCGATGGCGATGACGAGCGTTCCGGGTTCGCCGCCTCTGCGGCATCCGGTTGTTGGAATGATCAGCAGTATCAGAAAGCAATAGAAATAAGATCGAAAAGAGAAAAAGAGGGAAAGGAGAAAAGGGAAGGATCGTTGTCGGCCACTCCCTTTTTCCCTTTTCACCTTTTCCCTCCTTCCCCCCTTTTACTTTGAGTGCTGTAGCACGAGATTGAGTTCCGCTATGCGCTCGCGCAAACGCGAGATGGTCATCTCGCTAAGAGCGTGCGGAGGCGAGATCATTGATTTTACGCGCGCGATGTGATCGAAAGCGCGGCTGATGTGAGTTCGCGTGATGCGGCCATTGCGCGCGGCTTCAACCATCCCTTGCCAGGCTGAGAGCACGCGCTCAGGCTCGCCCGACCCTGTGACCAGCACCATGTCGTTTCCCGCTTCGATTGCCATCACCGCCGCTTCCGCCACGTCTCGCGTCTCGGTTATTGCGCCCATCTCCAGATCGTCTGTGATTACAAACCCTTTGTACCCAAGCTCGTCGCGCAGCAAGCCATTGACGATGTTTTTTGAAAGCGAAGCAGGTAACGCCGACGGGCCATCAATAGCCGGATAATGCGCGTGAGCGATGAGAACGCCGTTCAACCGCGCATTGATCTTGCTGAAGAGTTCCTGGTAGGGCAGGAGTTCTTCTTTTATTATGTCGTTGCGCGAGCGGTCTATCACAGGCAGTTGCCCATGCGAGTCTACTGTGGATGAACCGAGTCCCGGAAAATGCTTGCCTACCCCGATCACGCCGCCGTGCTGAAGCCCTTCGAGGTATGCGCCCGCCAGACGCACGATTTTGGCCGCAGAGCTTCCCAGATAACGCCCCTTGAGCCCGTTGTCAGCCGAATCGTTAAACGCAACATCGAGCACGGGCGCAAAGTTCACGTTGAATCCGAGCGCGCGAAGAGCTTCCGCAGTTATCTCGCCCAGCCGCGCGGCGATTGAAGCGTCGCCCGACGCGCGCAGCAGATCAGCCGACGGCATCGGCGAATAAATCTGCTTCAAGCGATCAACACGCCCGCCTTCCTGATCTACTGCGATGACCGGAGGCACTTCGCAGATCGAGCGTATGCCCGCCGTAAGCTCGACCACTTGCTGCGCGCTTTCGATGTTCTTCCCGTTAAGCAGCACGCCGCCCGGCTGAATGGTCTCTAACAACTCGCGGTTCTGCGAGTCAATCTGCGTTCCCGGCAGGCCGATAAGTAGCAACTGCCCTATTCTATGTTCTAGTTTCATGTTCCCGATTTTGAATTATTAAATTGTTATTTATTCTCGAACAGCGTCCTCAAGCTCAGGTCGTAAGGCTCGCGCGCGACGCCTTCATCTGTGATGATTGCCGAAATGTAGCGATGCGGCGTCACATCGAAAGCGGGATTGGCAACCGTGATTCCTTCGGGCGCAACCTGCTCGCCGCGAAAGTGTGTGACCTCTATAGCCGCGCGCAATTCAATAGGAATCTCGTCGCCTGAATTGAGCTTGAGGTCAACGGTCGAAAGCGGAGCGGCAACGTAAAAAGGAATGTTGTTTTCGTGCGCCGCTATTGCGACCATATAAGTTCCAATCTTATTGGCCACGTCGCCGTTTGCCGCAATGCGGTCAGCGCCTACGATGCAGCAATCAATCTGGCCCGATTTCAGAAAGTGCCCGGCCATGCTGTCTGTGATAAGTGTGACGGGGATGTCCTCTTTCGCAAGCTCCCAGGCGGTCAGGCGTGCGCCTTGAAGAAAAGGGCGCGTTTCATCTGCGAATACTTTTACGCGCTTGCCCGCTTCGACCGCTGCGCGAATCACGCCGAGCGCCGTACCGAATCCGGCAGTCGCAAGCGCGCCCGCGTTGCAGTGCGTCAGGACTGTCGCATCGTCAGGAACAAGCTCCGCGCCGAAGCGCCCCATCCGCTGATTGCTTTCGATGTCTTCGCGGTGAATCTCAAGCGATTCGTTGATGAGCGTCTCTTTGATCTGTTCGATTGAAGCCGACTCGCGCCGCGCATGATTAAAAGCCCAACGCATGCGCTCGACCGCCCAGAAAAGATTCACGGCAGTCGGGCGCGTCTCAGACATCCGCTCGCAAATCAGCTTGAAATTCATCTCGAAGTCTTCAATTGTTCCTGCGGTAGAATCTCTCAAGCCGAGCGCGATACCCATGGCGGCAGCGACGCCAATGGCAGGCGCACCGCGCACGACCATGTCTTCGATGGCTCGCGCGACTTCTTCGTAAGTTTTGAAGACCGGATAAAGTTCTTCGTTAGGCAGGCGTCGCTGGTCAATCATCACAACGCCTTCATCTGTCCATTCGATAGTTTTAATCATCGCCTGTAGGATAATATCTAAAGAAGAAGGCAAATGGCAAACAACAGTACCGCGAGCGCATGGTCTATTCATTCTCGGCTCAAAGCGAGTCAGTTCTGGAATCAGAAACCTGAAGATTCACCGCAGAGGCGCAGAGGACGCAGAGATTACGCAGAGGAGTAATTCTTTCTCCGCGCCACCTCTGCGTCCTCTGCGCCTCTGCGGTGAATAGGCTTCTTTTTCACAGGACTAAAGAGAATGAATAGACCTTGACCGCGAGCCGCTCTTTGGCAATTTCTGTCTGTGACTGTACGGCTGCCTGTATGGAAATTTGTCACTCGCGCCAGCTCGTCTTTGCTTAAACACTAGCTATCCGGCAAAACTGCGGCGGCACACTGATTGCCTTTAGAGCGTGTGAATAATCATTTTTGATATTCGGGAAAAGAGATCATTATGGGCAGATTTGCTAGAAGTCAAGATGTAGTAATGTCAACAAGCAACGCTCAAGGTACAGCAATACCCTATTTTTCGAGCAAGCCTGAAATAAAATCAAAAGCTGTGAAATCGCGAGCATTAAAGCCGGGTGAGCGGCGAGCGAAAGGGATGAAATATTTCTGGATAGTTCTTGTATCAATCATAGGACTCAGCGCAGGATGGATGATAGGTCAAGCCTCGATCAATTCCGCGCAAGTTCCTACGCAAGTGGCTGCAATCGTGCCCTCTGCACATGCGGAAGGCTCTATCGCAAGCAAGCAATCATCCGAAGAAAATGCAATTCCACCTGCAACCCCTGATCAAGCAACTTCTGATCAAGCCGCGCAATCTGTCGAGCAGCCTTCTGACTATCACGACCGGAAGCCTTACAAAGCTCGTCGAACCGCTGCCGTTGCACGCGCTCCGCGCGCAAGAGCACAAGGGCCTGTCACGATGATGCTCAAGCCCTTCAAGGCAATCAACCCGCTCAAGCTGCGCAAGCTGAGGCCGTGGTAAGATTGATTTAACAGAAGCTCGAAAAACAAAAAAGCGGGGCGCTCGAAGTAAAGCGCCCCGCTTTTAATGAGCTATGCCATCGGTTAGCTTAATCTCTCGCTGCTTTCTTGCGGCCTGCCAGTATGGATTCTCGACCAGTGAGGTAAAGCAACACGATAAGCACGATGAATGGAATGAGCGACAGCAAATCTGCGCTCCCCCCATCGAAAAATGGATTGTTTGCAGTAGACCAATCTGTCAAATCCTTGTTTACATTGATAAGAACTCCGGCCATGAACGCGATAATGATTGATGCAAGCGCGCCGCCTGCGATGTAACCCGAAGCCATAAGCACGCCGGGACTCTTGTCGCCTTCTGCGACGAGTTGCTCTTCGGTCAGATTCTTGTGTCTCAGCCTCTTGCGCAGATTGCGATCAACCATCCATCGAACCATTCCGCCGACGAATATCGGGCTTGAAGATGACAGGGGCAGGTACACCCCGACTGCAAAAGCGAGCGATGGGATGCCGGACATTTCGAGCACTATGGAGATCATCACGCCCAACAACACCAAGCCCCATGGGAGTTCGCGGCTGAGGATGCCCTGAATGATGTAAGCCATCAGCGTAGCTTTCGGCGCGCGGAATTTATCCACAGTAGTTCCGTCCGGCCTCTCTCTATATTTGCCGTTAATGCCGGGGTCAACGTAGTAAACAGGCTGGCCCTGATCGTTTATCAGGTAAAGGCCGGACGGCGCGCCGATTCTGTCGGTTCTATGCCAGAGGTGGTAAGTATTTGAATCACTCTGCGCTTGCGGCCCTTGAAGCTGCTCGGCCCTTCCCCATTGCGAGCGGTCTGCGCGAAAATCCGGGGGAAACCCGAGCCGCTCTATTCTGTAAACGATCTTGCCCGACCCATCTACAAGATACTCGCCGGGCTGAATCCCTCTGTTGGCAAGCGTCCTGTCGCCATCTTTGTATTCGAGCAAGCGGTAAGGCCCGCCCTCATACTTGCCTTGTTCACTGTAAACCGGCATCGGGGCGAGGATATTTGGCTCAAGCGGTTCTGTGTCGCCTTCGACCTTCGTGTAGGTTGCATGAGGCAGCGGCACATAAACAGTCGCCGCATCATTCAGGCGCAGCAGTATCGGGCCGAGTATCAGCGCCGACGCGAGCGCGCCGATTATTATGGCGATTTGCTGTGCTTTGGG
Organism: Blastocatellia bacterium; assembly: GCA_963726785.1. Lineage (GTDB taxonomy): Bacteria > Acidobacteriota > Blastocatellia > UBA7656 > UBA7656 > DATEKX01. The sequence continues at coordinate 2,192,476 of CAVSDJ010000008.1, read as the reverse complement.
CGTCCCTCCGACAATAAATCCCGTCTTCAAGTCCTGCGATGTCGTCCCGCCGTTTGAAGCAGCGATGCAGACAATGCCGCCGATTGAAAGGGCCGTGACAAAGTATGCTGCGCTGGTCCAACCGATGACCAGGAAGACGAGGCATGTCAGCAACAGTGTTGCTACCGTCATGCCTGAGATGGGATTCGATGACGAGCCAATCTCGCCTGTCAGTCTTGATGAAACCGTAACGAACAGGAAGCCGAAGATGATTATCAATACTGAGCCGACTATGCCAACGCCAGTCCATCCAAGATTCAACTGCGGGAAAGACATTATCAGTATTACAAGGGCGATTATTCCCGCCAGCACAAATTTCATCGAAAGGTCGCGGTCGGTGCGAGGCGTTGCTTCGGCTGCGGCTTGACCGGCTCTCAGGTCTTTGATGCCGCCTTTGAGCCCATGCCAGATTACAGGAAGCGAGCGAGCCAGGCTTATGATTCCGCCTGCCGCTACGGCCCCCGCGCCGATGTAGAGAATATATTCGTTGTAAATATCATACGTGCCCATGTCTTTGATGGGCTTGGTGGCGGGCGGGACGATGCCCCCTGCTGCTTCGCCGAAGAACTTGATGGCAGGTATTAATACCAGAAATGACAACACTCCGCCCGCGGCCATGATTGACGCGATGCGCGGGCCGATGATGTAGCCGACGCCCAGCAGCGCGGGCGAAATTTCTGCGCCCAAGGCTGCCGATTTGAATGGCGTGCCGAAGATTTTTTCAGGGACTTCTTTCCAACCGTACAAAGCTTTCATCGCGGTTTGGTAAACAAGGCCGATGCCGAACCCTGTAAAGATCGTTTTAGCGCCGATGGCCGTCTCGCCACGTGCCGACGCTTCGGCTTTCGCTTCCTGAGACGCGGCTGCTCTGGACTCTTCAGAAGCCCCCGCTTTAAGAACTTCCGCGCAGGCCGTCCCCTCAGGATACTTCAAGAGGCCGTGCTGTTGAACTATCAGCGCGCGGCGCAACGGTATCATCATCAAGATTCCGAGTAACCCGCCTAACGCCGCAACCAGCATTACGCGAGTAAGTTCAAGGTCGAATCCTAGAATCAGAATCGCGGGCATTGTGACGCCTACGCCGAAAGCGATTGATTCGCCCGCAGAGCCTGCGGTCTGCACGATGTTGTTTTCCAGTATCGTAGCGTTTCTCAATCCGATTTTTGAAAAGAGGCGAAAGAGCGTAATTGAAATGACGGCCACCGGGATTGAGGCGCTAACGGTCAATCCGACTTTCAGCACCAGATATAGAGAAGATGCGCCGAATATCATGCCGAGCAGCGTGCCGACGATTATTGGAAGCGCCGTCAGTTCGCGCATATTTACTTCGGCAGGTATGTAAGGGCGAAATGAGGCGAGGTAAGGATTCTCGGGCTTGGCTCCTACAATATCGGGAAAGTCATTAGCGCCCGTTTTAGGGGTGTCCACAATTTCAGTTGCCATCAGAAGTGACCTCCGAAAAGTTTTTTTTGAAGCGGGATTGCGAAGAGTCCAGACAGCTTTAATTTACCGCGCTCAATATATCACGGGCAAGGACAATTAAACAAAAGCGGGATAAGAGTAGCCCGACCGTCAGAAAGAACAAGCCCCGACGCGGCGACCACTGACGGCGCACAGCATCGGGGCTTGCGGTGGACTGTTGGGATTGGCCTGTGGCCTATCCGCAAATACTTGATTGAGCGTGCTGCTCGGCGTCCCTGCGAACGTCACGGAAGTCAGCCGCACAGATCGGCTGGCCACGCTCAGGCCTCAGCCACCTCACCTGGTCTAAAACTTATCATTGCGTTGGACCACCTCCTTTCCGGTGTTAACCCCGATAGTAGCATAGGCCGTTTTCATGTCAAGTAAAAAATGAAGCGACCAAAGAGAAATCTACACAACTAATAGCGATAGCCATGGCCAACCCTGCTACATATAGACATTGCGCTCAAGCTGACCTGCGGTGGCGGTGGCCGTTGAGCAACGGGCGGAGCGCCTGACCCGTATAAGATCGCTTCGCGCGAGCGACATCTTCGGGCGTGCCTTCTGCGACGACGCGACCGCCTTCTTCGCCGCCTTCAGGCCCGAGGTCAATTACCCAGTCGGCGCTCTTTATAACATCGAGATTGTGCTCGACCACAAGCACTGTGTTTCCCAATGTCACCAGTTGATGAAGCACGTCTAACAACTTGCGCACGTCTTCAAAGTGCAAACCGGTTGTCGGCTCGTCCAGTATGTAAAGCGTGCGACCGGTCGCGCGCTTCGATAACTCTTTAGCCAGCTTGATGCGCTGCGCTTCGCCGCCGGAAAGCGTCGTGGCCGACTGGCCCAGCTTGATGTAACTCAAGCCTACGTCAATCAGCGTCTGAAGTTTGATTTTGATCTGCGGGATGTTTTCCAGCAACGGCAACGCTTCTTCAATAGTCGTGTTCAACAGGTCTGCGATTGAATAGCCTTTGTATCGAACCGAAAGAGTTTCGCGGTTGTAACGCGCACCGCGACAGATATCGCAAAGCACGTACACATCCGGCAGGAAATTCATCTCTATGCATTTCATGCCGTCGCCCTGGCACGCTTCGCAGCGCCCGCCCTTCACATTGAACGAGAAGCGACCCGGCTTGTAGCCGCGCTCGCGCGATTCGGGCAGCATCGCATAAAGCTCTCTGATGGGCGTAAACACTCCCGTATAAGTCGCAGGGTTAGAGCGGGGCGTCCGCCCGATGGGCGATTGATCTATCTCTATGATCTTGTCTATGTATTCAAGCCCGAGCACTGCGCGATGCTCGCCCGGCTCAAGCAGACTGCGATAGAGCTTGCGCGCGAGGCTGCGATAAAGAATATCGTCAACGAGCGTTGATTTGCCTGAGCCTGACACGCCTGTCACAACAATGAACAGTCCCAGTGGAAAGGTTACATCAATGTTCTTCAGATTATTCGCGCGCGCGCCGACGACTTTTATGGCCTTGTCGTTCGACGGGCGTCGCTCAGCCGGAACCGGAATCGCAAGCTCGCCTGAAATATAACGGCCCGTTAGCGATTCAGAAGACGCGGCGATCTGTTCGGGTGTGCCCTGCGCGACTATCCGTCCGCCGTGAGCGCCTGCGCCCGGCCCCAGATCAATGACGTGGTCTGCGCGGCGAATAGTCTCTTCGTCGTGCTCGACTACAAGCACCGTGTTGCCTAAATTGCGCAGGTGTTCGAGCGTGTCCAGCAGCCTGAGATTATCGCGAGGGTGCAATCCGATTGACGGCTCGTCGAGAACGTACAACACGCCGCGAAGCTGCGAGCCTATCTGTGTGGCAAGCCTTATGCGCTGGCCTTCGCCGCCCGAAAGCGTAGACGACCCGCGATCAAGTGTGAGATAGCCCAAGCCCACAGTATCAAGAAAACCGAGCCGCTGTTGAATCTCGCGCAGGATCAAGCCCGCAATCTTTTCTTCTCTGTCACTGAGCTTGACCCCGCGCAAGTCTTCGACCGCATCGGAAATCGGAAGGGCAGTGTAGTCTGCGATAGTGCGCCCGGCGACGCGGACGGCGAGCGATGCAGGTTGAAGTCTGCGGCCTTCGCATTCAAGGCAGGTGACGAGCGATATGAGCCCTTCAAAAGCAGCGATGGCGCTTTCCGTCTTCATCTCGTTTTCGCGACTGCTCAGATAATGGATAGCGCCGCGCCATTCGGCCTTGTATTCGTAAGCGCCGTACCGAAGCGCGAGCCGCTCTTTCGAGCCATGAAAGAATGCGTCCTGGGCTTTTTGCGGCATCGCCGCGAAAGGTTTTTCCGCAGATACCCCCGACTGCCGCGCCAGAGCTTTCATCACATCGCGCAAGTAATTACTGATGGCCGCGTCGGCAGGGAAGGGGTCTTGATCTTTAATAGGCAACGACTGATCGGGCACGATCTTAGCAGGATCAATCTCTGCGCGAGTGCCAAGCCCGTGACATGCCGGGCACGCACCGTAGACGCTGTTGAACGAAAACGAGCGCGGCTCAATTGTCGGAATAGAGATGCCGCATTCCGGGCAAGCCATCTTCTCGGAATAAAGCCGCTCCTCGCCGTCAACTACACTCACGAGCACAAGCCCGTCCGTTAGCTTCGCAGCAAGTTGCACGCTGTCTTCCAATCGTTTCTGCACGCCCGGTTTGATAAGCAACCGATCAACGACGACTTCGATTGTGTGATTGCGTCGCTTGTCGAGTTTTATTTCTTCGTCAAGCTGGCGAATCTCGCCGTCAATGCGAGCGCGATTGAAGCCTGAGCGGGCCAGCTTTTCGAGTTCTTTTTTGAATTCGCCTTTGCGCCCGCGAACTATGGGCGCGAGTATCATCACGCGCTCGCCTTCGGGCAGGTGCGCCATCTGATGAACTATCTGATCTGCGGACTGGCGCGAGATCGGGCGATTGCACTTGGGGCAATGCGGCTGGCCGATTGATGAGAAAAGCAATCTGAGATAATCGTAGACTTCGGTCACGGTGCCGACGGTCGAGCGAGGGCTGCGCGTCGTGGTCTTCTGCTCGATTGAGATGGCCGGAGACAATCCGTCTATCGCGTCAACGTCGGGCTTTTCGAGTTGATCCAGAAACTGCCGCGCGTATGCCGAAAGCGATTCGACGTAGCGACGCTGGCCTTCTGCATAGATCGTGTCGAAAGCGAGAGAAGATTTCCCTGAGCCTGAAAGCCCTGTGACAACGGTTAAGCGATTACGGGGAATCTCAAGGCTCAAGTCCTTGAGGTTATGCTGCCGCGCTCCACGAATAGTGATCTTGTTTATTACCATTAAACCTGAATCCGGATAGATATGAATTTGTTCATCTCGAAAACACTCTATTTTACCGGACGGACTATGAGCGCAGCAAGATGAGTGAGTGATGGCGCAATCAAGATTGAAATAGCCACATTAGCGCGGGCTTGTCTTGTAGTGTGTTCTTGGATACTATCACGGCGCTTCACCAATACATCTGAGGCTCCGTTTATGCTCGAAGCGAATACCGTTGTGCAAGGGCGTTATCGCGTCATCAGCCAGATCGGACGCGGCGGGATGGGCACAGTCTACACGGCCAGAGACGAAAATCTCGGCATCACGGTCGCCCTCAAGCAGAACTTCTTCGACAATTCACGATTGATAGAAGCCTTCAAGCGCGAAGCTCGCTTGCTCGCGGGGCTGCGACATTCGGCGCTGCCTCAGGTCAAAGATTACTTCATCAACGAAACGGGCCAGTTCCTCGTGATGGAATACATCGCGGGCGACGATTTTGAAACCGTTCTCGAAAAGCGAAGGATAGAAATAGAACCGGTAGGCAAGCCGAAGCCGTTCGAGGTTAACGAAGTTATGCATTGGGCAGAGCAGTTGCTTGATGCGCTCGATTACCTGCACACGCTGCCTGAGCCTGTGATTCATCGCGACATCAAGCCGCAGAACCTGAAGCTTGCAGGGCGCAATCAGATCATCCTGCTCGATTTCGGACTTGCGAAAGGCAAGCCGCAGTGGATGACGCGGGTGACAACGACTGGAAGTATTCACGGCTACACTCCGAACTATGCACCACTGGAACAGATTCGTGGCGTGGGAACAGACCCGCGTTCGGACTTGTACGCGCTCGGAGCAACGCTCTATCACTTGATAACCGGAGCGCCGCCTGCGGATGCGGCGACGCGCGCAGATGCTTTTATCGGCGGCGAGCCTGACCCGCTACAGGCAGTCAATGAAGTGAACCCGAAAGTGCCGCGCGAGATTGCCTTGATGTTGATGAAGGCGCTAGAGCAGCATCGCAACAAGCGGCCCGCGACTGCGGCAGAGATGCTTGAGGCACTGCGTGCGGCAAAGCACTCGACGGTGATTGATCGCCGCCCGCGCGAGGCTGAGACCGCCGCTAACACGAAAGATGCCTGGCCGGAAACGGAAATCAAAATACGCAAGAAAGCCGAAGAAGAACAGAAAGCGCACGAGGAAGCCGAGCGCAGAAAACGAGAGGAAGAAGCACGCAAAGCTCAGGAAGAAGCTGAAAGAGAGCGGCGCGCAGAAGAGGAACTCCGTGCGCGCGAAGAGGCTGAGAGACGAAGACAGCAAGAGGAAGAAGAACTCCGGGCGCGCGAGCAAGCCGAAGCTGTGCGCCAACAACGCGAGCGGGAGGAACGCGAACGCAAAGAACGCGAAGCTGCCGCCGCACTGGAAGCGCGACGCGTGCAAGAGGAACGCGAGCGCCGAGCCGAAGCGTTGAGACGAGAAAAGGCGCGAGAAGAAGCCGAACGACTGAGACAGCATGAAGAGCAGTTGCGAAAACAGCAAGAAGAGCAATCACGCAGGCCGCTAACAGAAGAAACGCATGTCGAGGAGGAAAGAAAAGCTGTCCGCCAGAAAGTAATGATTGCAATCGGCGCAGGTGTTGTGGTGGTTGCAATCTTGATATGGGTAATCCTAGCGCTGAACAAACCAGATGGGGCACCACAATCAACCGACGCGGCTGTGCCCGCTCGATTGAAGGCGAATGTGCTCACAGCTACAAACAAGGTGTCCGAGGTTTCGTTCAGCGATGACGGACGGATTCTCGCTGCAATAGACGAAAAATCAAAGGTTAGCTTGTGGCGGGCAGACGGCGAGAGGCTTCCAGCCGGTCTTGGGGGAGGCGGCAAGTGCGTAGCGATAAGTCCTGATGGCCGACTCGTCGCTTCAGACAGTATCAACAACTCAATTCTTTTGTGGAAAGCAGGCGACTTGCAGCAAGGTTTTTACGTCTTGGCCGGACATTCAGGCATGGTTTTCAGCGTGGGCTTCAGTCCTGATGGACAGACGCTCTTTTCCGCAGGCTACGATAAGACGATCAAGCTCTGGCACGTGAGCGATAACTGGCCCGCGAGCAAAAACTGGCTAATCAAGACCGTGACTACACCTGAAGAAGGCTATGTGATTGTCACGGTCAGCCCCGATTTGCGGCTGGTCGGATTCTATAACCCGGATGGCTCGTTCAAGTTGTGGTCGCTTGAGCGAGACGAGTTGATAAGGATGCTTGATGGCGATGTACCTTCGGTGAACTGCGGAGCGTTCAGCCGTGACGGGCAGATGCTTGCGCTCGGCAGCAGCGACGGAAAGGTTGAACTGTGGCGTGTGAGCGATGGCCGCCTGATAAAGTCTTTGGGACAGTTCGATGCAGATGTGATGAGCGTGGCATTCAGCGGAGATGGCCGCGTGCTGGCGGCTGGATTTAAGAACGGCGCGATCAGGCTCTGGCGCATCAACGACGGCCATTTGATGGAGCCGTTCAAAGGCCACACGCAATCGGTCAACAGTTTGTCATTCAGCGGAGATGGCCGCACGCTGGCATCAGGAAGCGATGACAAGACTGTGAGGATTTGGGATGTCGCAGAGAATTGATAAGACGAGGCAACGAATAATGATTCGAGAGAGGCGCAACAAAATTCACGCATTGATCTGCCTATATCGCGCTGGCGTGAGAAGCAATCTGTGCGCTGCCGTAGTTGTTCTGATCGTATCTGCAATAACGTGTTTGCCAGCGATGAGCAGGCAGGTTGGCCCCAAGTCGCCGCCTCCCGGCGCGCCGCTGAACAAGAGCACAGACAAAGCCACAAAGAAGCCTGCCGGAACGCGGCCAGCGCCAAAAGCACGGCCAGCAAGTGTTGATCTGAAAGCACGGACTCTGGCCCAGTTGAGAAACAGTTTTGTGAAGATACCTGCCGGTGAGTTTATGATGGGTTCAGAAAACGGCGGGGCTGACGAAAAGCCGGTTCATCGCGTGCGCATCAGCCGGGGTTTTGAGATGAGCAAGTATGAAGTGACACAGGAACAGTGGAAGGCAGTGATGGGCAGCAATCCAGGCCTTTTCAAAGGCAAGAAGCTGCCAGTTATTGATGTATCGTGGAAGGATGTGATGCATTTTATTCACAAACTGAACGCGAAATATGATGGCTATGTCTATCATCTGCCGACGGAAGCCGAATGGGAGTATGCCTGCCGCGCAGGAACGACAACCGCGTTTGCATTTGGCGATAGTTTTAGAGAAGGGCAGGCGAATTGCCAAGACATCATTAGAAAGAGCCGGATACCGAGCCTACGAGAACCAGTGGCTGTAGGAAGTTATCAGCCGAACGCTTGGGGACTGTACGATATGCATGGGAACGTGATGGAATTGTGTCGGGATTGGTATTCGGAAAACTATTATGCCGAGAGCCCGAGTACAGACCCCCGTGGTCCGAATACGGGTTCAGCCCGAGTGGCTCGTGGCGGCTATTACCAGAATTTCAGTGTTAACTGCCAGTCCTCGTCTCGCTATAAACTTACCTTCTATAGGCACGTCGGCTTCCGCCTTGTAAGAACGCCTTTGCTGGTAAAGTTCAAGCGCCTGTAGTAAAAGCTCTTGAATGGTTGAGCGGAAAAAAGCAATGTTTGAAGTTGTAAGTTGAGGCAATCGCGCTTTCACATTGCCTGACCGTCTCAATTCATTTGCCCATCCCTGTTGCGAGTGTATAATCAATTTCAGAGCCGGGTCGCGCTCGGGTTCAATAACATGGTCGGAAGAACCATACTTCATTACCGCATCGTGAAAGAAATAGGCAAAGGTGGAATGGGTGTGGTCTACAAGGCCGAAGACACCAAGCTCCATCGAACGGTTGCCATCAAGGCACTTGCCGCCGAACTCATCGGAGACGAAAAAGCCCGCGCGCGGTTTATGCGCGAAGCCCGCGCTTCATCCGCAATAGATCATCCCAACATCTGCACTGTTTACGAAGTCAACGAAGTCGAAGACATACTCTTCTTCGTTATGCAGTACGTTGACGGCAAGACCTTGAAGAAGTTCATCGGCGGTCGCCCGCTCCCGCTCGATCAGGCGCTGGAGTTCTCACTTGAAATCACAGACGCGCTCGCCGAAGCGCATCGCCGCAACGTGCTTCACCGCGACATCAAATCGTCCAACATCATGTTGAACGAGCGAAACCAGGTAAAGATTCTGGACTTCGGACTTGCCAAACTTATCAAGCCGTCGGGCGGGGGCAGTTCGGATTCGCAGCACACGATGGAGCTTACTCAGGTCGGCTCGCCCTTTGGGACGGCCAGCTATATGTCGCCTGAGCAGGCAAGAGGCGAACGCGCAGATGCACGCTCGGACATCTTCAGCCTTGGCGTCGTGCTTTACGAAATGCTTGCGGGGCGGTTGCCGTTCAAAGGCAAAACATCCGTAGACGTAATGCATTCGGTGATGCACGACGACCCGCCATCGCTCGGCGAAGGCGTGCCCGCACGCCTCCAGCAGATAGTCTCGAAAGCGATGGCAAAAGACCCGAACGCGCGCTATCAATCAGCCGATCTGCTGTTGGAAGATTTGCGCGCGCTCGTTCGCAGTCACTATTCGGATAAAGGGGTTCCGACCGACAAGGCTTCTTTGCGATCTGCGGCGAAGCAGACTCGCAAGAGCGGATTGCTCGACCGCATGGCTTCATTCGTCCAGCGCACCTTTAACACAGGGCCGCCGCCGCTTCCGAAAGAAGAATCGAGCAGCGCGGGCAGCTCATCCGTGACACCCGACATCACGCCTTCGATGTGGCAGTCGCGCGACAAGAAAGCCATCGCGATATTGCCTTTCAAAAATCTCTCAGGCAGCGCCGAAAACGATTTCTACGGTTTCAGCCTCGCCGACAGCGTCATCACAGAGCTTGCGCAGTTGCGCGATCTGGTAGTCCGCCCGTCTTCATACATCGCTCAGTATCAAAACAAAGACGTAGACCCGCGCGTGGTTGGCACTCAACTGGCCGTTGATGCTGTGTTGATCGGCGGCTATATCAAAGCGGGCGACCGCTTTCGTTTGACCCCGCAGCTTGTTGATACTAACTCCGGCGAGATCATGTGGAGCGACAAAATTGACGTTGAATCGAAAGACATAATCACGATTCAAGACACCATATCGCGCCAGATAGTTGACGGTTTGCGCGTCAGGACGAGCACCAAAGAGCAAGAGCGCCTGGTGAAATCGCCTACGGAAAATGCCGAAGCTTACGAGTGTTACCTGAAGGCGCGCACGCTGCTTTACAAATTCATCACTCAAACGCTCGACCTGGCAGACCTCGAAGCCGCTGTAGACCTTTTCACAAAAGCGGTTGACCTTGATCCGAACTTCGCGCTCGCGCACAGCGGGCTGGGCGTGTGCGACATTAACTATGTGCTAAAGGGCATAGGCGGGAAAGAATACTACGCGAAGGCGAAGAAGGCATTTGACCGCGCGCTTGATATTGATCCAAAACTCGTAGAGCCGCGCGTTCGCATGATCTACATAGACTTGATCGAAGGTCGTTCAGACCTGGCGCGGCAAGAGATTCGCCGTCTGCTACGCCATGCGCCCAACGAGCCTTCAGTCCACGCCGCATCCGCTTACGTTTATCGTTTGAGCGGCCAGTACGACCGCGCGCTCGAAGCTTGGGATCGCTTCTTGAAGATCAGCCCGACCGACATAGTTTATGCCAGTTACAATCGCGCGCGAATGTACATCTATCAAAAAGATTACGCCAAAGCGGAAGCGGAGCTTGCGCGCGGATTTGCTTTCGAGCCGCATCATCCGAACCTGCGATCTTATCTGGCGGTGATAGATTACTACAAAGGCGACATTGAAAAGGCGATAGAAGTAACAGAAGAAGTTTTGTCAAAGAATCCCGATCTTCAGTCGCAGAAGATATTCCTCGCATCCTGCTACGTTGCAAAAGGCGACCGCGACCATGCGTTCGATTTGATAGATAACCGTGCGATAGAAATAGCCCGCGCCGATCAGGACATAGCCTACCGCCTCGCGACCTTTTACGCGCTCGCGGGTCAGGCTGACGAAGCCATAGATTGGCTTGAACGATCAATCGCGATGGGCAACGAAAATTACCCCTGGATTTCCGGAAGCCCGAACTGGATCACTCTGCACAGCGACCCGCGATTCAAAGCCATACTCGAAACCCTCAAGAAAAAGTGGGAAGAACTGGTCAACACTTCTAATACATAGTTGGGCGGCCCGATAAGAGCTGGTGTATCCTATAGTAATGAGACACAACTTCGTAGCAGCGGCTGTGCTTGCGGTCACATTGGCGACTACAGTTTTCGGCCAATCCGACTTTCACACCTATCCAGTGCGGACAATCACTGAGTTAATTGATATGCACTCGGACGAGGCATCGCGCAAAGCTGACATTGCGGTGTCAGCGGATCCATTCCCTTCAAAATCGGTCGTCACCTTCGCCGGTGAGCATCGAGCAGTCGAGAAAGCGAAGAAAGAATTCATGGAACTCTGGTTCCAGACGAAAGGCGTTGAGAAGCAGCGAGCCGAACTGCTGCTGGAGGAGTACACGTTTACAGAAAACGGCACGGATTACTGGTTGCCCGTGCTTAAGTCTCTGGTCCCCTTCGTAGAGAAGGAGTTGAAAAAGGGCGATAAAATTGAGATCTACTTTTTCTTTCTCGGAGGATACGGCGGAAAGGGGGCGAAAAAGTGGGTGCTGGCAGTCGAAGAGTTCAAGAAGATTTGATACCGCAGGGCTGCATTTCGCTCTTTCTTGTTTCAGGGGCTAAGGAATCAGTACACGATAGACATCAAACCGAAAAAAGATGGTAAACTGCATAATGAAATTGAAAGGGATTGGATCGCAGCAGTCGAAATGGAGGCGCGTATGAGTGAAGCTAAGTTTGATTCCTATACAAATTCACTTGAATACCTTTTTCGGTGTGGCGATTTGAAGGCCGCTGAAAAGCACGAAGAAGCCTCGAATGTCAGACTCATTAAAGACATTGTTGCGGCAATAGGGCGTGATGATCTGGCCCTTGTCAGTGAGATGTTGGCAGAGGACGTGAGGCTTGAGATTCGAGGGACAGACAAACTGCCGTTTATCCGCAATGCTAAGGGGCGCGAACAGATGCTTGATGCCATAATAGTGAACTTCTCATCACTACAGAACCAAAAACCAATCGTCGAATCGGTCATAGCGCAGGGCGATACTGTGATAATAACGATGGAAGAGGAAGGAGAAGTACGGGCAACAGGCAAGAAGTATCGAATAAAGTGTGTGCAGCGATTCGTGATTAAAGAGGGGAAAATTGCGCTTCTGGAAGAGCAGGCCGTGCCCGTTTAAGGACGCCCTTCAACGAGGGAGTATTTTGAATAGCACAATCATTACCATCGGCGCTGTAATAATCGGAGTCGCAATAGCTTTTTTTGAGGTTCAATACCTGAAAAAGAAAAGAGACAGTAAGCGCTCTTTTCAGCCATCACGGTGAATCATCGAACAGCCGCCTGTTTACTTATAACGGGCGCTATCAGCGCAGCACTCGACGTTTATGCCGAGACGGGCGCAACGCCGATTGCCGATTGAAGCCCTTCGATCACGCGCTGCTTGACGACTTCAAAGTCGCCTTCAATTCGACAGCCTGCCGCGTTGCGATGACCGCCGCCGCCGAACGTTTCGGCTACCTTCGCCACATTGTTTTTGCCTTTCGATCTCAGGCTCACGCGATACACGTCAGGCTCAAGCTCTTTGAAAAACGCGACCGCTTCGACTTCGCCTACCGAAAGCGCGTGATTGACTATGCCGTCTGCGTCTTCATCGCAAGCGTCCGCTTCGTACATCGTTTCGCGGTCGAGCTTGATCCATGCCACGCGGCCCGATTCATCGCGCTGGATTTGTGACAGCACCAACCCAAGCAATTTGATCTTCGAGAAGGAATGAGAGTAGAAGAGCGCTTGCGAGATGCGCGCAGGCTCGACGCCGCGACGAACAAGCTCGGACGCGATTTTGAGCGTTCGCTCGGTCGTGTTGGAAAAGTGAAAGCTGCCCGTGTCGGTCAACAGCGCTGTGTAGATGCACTCGGCTATCTCTTTGGTCACCTCGATGCCGAGCGCCTTCGACAGGTTATAAATCATCTCGCCGACTGCCGCTGCGGTCGGGTCTATCCAGTTGATGTCGCCGAAGGGCATGGTCGTCGAGTGATGATCTATGTTGACTACGAATCGGTCTTTGAGGCTGGGCAAGCCGGGCCTCTCGACATCGCTGCATTCGATGATGAATGCCGCGTCGTAGGCTTCAGTCACGTCATCGCGCACCAGCACCAGGTCTGTACCCGGCAGCACCGTGTAGCTGGGCGGCACGCGGTCGCGTAAGACTACATCTACATCTTTGCCGAGGCTGCGCAACATCCAGTAAAGAGCCAGCCCCGAACCCAGCCCGTCACCGTCGGGCCGGATGTGCGATGTGATCATGAAACGGTATTTTTGTTCTATAAGCTGTACAACCTGACTGAGCATGTCTTAACCAAAGGCGCTGTCGATTTTGGATTTTAGATTTCGGATTTTGGATTAAGAACTGATAGCGCAGAGTCTATAAAGCTCTGTTCCGCCAATCCAAAATCTAAAATCTAAAATCCAAAATTGATTCACTCGTGTTCATCAGTGGGGCTTGATTCGGCTTGTTCCCGCGCCCGCGCCTTCTCTACCTCCTCGCTGAGTAACTCTTCTATCCGTGCGGCAGTCTCGATAGTCTCGTCATGAACGAAATGCAATTCCGGCGTGCGCCTCATCCTGAGCACCGCGCCAAGCTGTGTGCGAATAAACCCTGCGGCGTGTTTGAGCGCCGCAAGCGATTCTTTCACCTCTGCTTCGGTGCCCATCACGCTTACATAAATCTTTGCGTATCTCAAATCCGGGGTCAGCTTCGCGTCCGTCACCGTGACAAACCCGACACGCGGGTCTTCGACTTCGCCCGCGATTATCAGGCTGACCTCTTCCTTGATCTGTTCGGCTAAACGCTCTGGCCTTCTTCCTGTCATAATACTTTTAGGCTACGTTTCAAGGCTACAGTTAAACTCTATATACTAACCTCAAAAACTCTCACTTACAATATCAAAACCCTCTGCCTTACTCTATGCTAAAAAATCGCAAGAAGTTCAATAGAAATTATCTACACTTCGACTTATCACACACCAATCCTGTATGAATATGATTCTCTCTTTTGTAGTGAATTCGATGGCTCCCGGCTGGGTTACAGCGATGTGGGAGCCACCTCTTCGGTAGTGTAAGCTTCGATCACGTCGCCGGTCTTTACATCCTGGAAACGTTCGAGCGATATGCCGCACTCAAAGCCTTGCTTCACTTCGCTGACGTCTTCCTTGAATCGCCTGAGCGAATCAATCTTGCCTTCGAACACGACGACGCTATCGCGCAGTATGCGGGCGGTTGTGCGCTTTATCGAGCCATCCGTTATGTAACAGCCTGCGATCTGGCCGACGCGCGGGACGCGGAATACCTGACGAACCTCGGCGTGGCCTGTGATGACTTCGCGCTTCGTCGCGTCGAGCAGTCCGAGCATCGCCATGCGGAGTTCTTCTTCGACCTTGTAGATGATCGTGTGCAGGCGTATGTCTACGCTTTCGGCTTCGGCAATTTCGCGCGCCCGTGATTCGGGCCGAATGTTGAAACCAATGATGACCGCCGCCCGGTTCATATCGCGCGCAGAGGCCGAAGCCAGCATCACGTCTGATTCAGTGATTGCGCCGACGCCCGAACGGATGATGCGAATCTTGACCCGCTCGGTCGAGAGCTTGTTGAGCGAATCACGCACGGCTTCGACCGAACCTTGCACGTCGCCCTTGAGGATGACGAGCAGTTCTTTGACCGAGTTCTTGTCAGAGAAGAGTTGTTCGAGTCCACGCGCCGAATCGCGCGCAATGGCGGCCATGCGAGCCTGCATCTGACGCTGGTTGGCTATGTGCTGCGCCTGCGTCGCGTCTTGCGAAACCGCAAGCAGATCGCCCGCGTGCGGGACGCCCTGCAAGCCCAGCACTTCAACTGGCGTCGAAGGCCCTGTCTTATCAACCTGCCTGCCGCGATCATCAAACATTGCTCGCACGCGACCGAATATCTGGCCTGCGATGAACGCGTCTCCAACCTTGATCGTGCCTTGCTGTACAAGGACCGTGGCAACCGCGCCGCGCCCACGATCAAGCTTCGCTTCAAGCACAACGCCGGAAGCCAAACGATCAGGACTCGCTTTGAGTTCAAGCAGGTCGGACGTGAGTATGATCATTTCGAGCAGGGAATCGAGGTTCATCCTCTTTTTGGCAGACACTTCGACCATGACAGTGTCGCCGCCCCAGCCGTCCCACAGCAGCCCGCGATCCGCAAGCTCCTGCTTCACGCGATCAGGATTTGCGTCGGGCTTATCAATCTTGTTTATGGCGACGATGATCGGAACTTCAGCCGCGCGCGCGTGATCAATTGCCTCAAGTGTTTGAGGCATCACGCCGTCATCGGCAGCGACTACTAAAACCACAACGTCCGTCACTTTCGCGCCGCGCGCGCGCATCATCGTAAACGCTTCGTGACCCGGCGTGTCGAGAAATACTATTCGCCGCTTCTTCTCTTGATCATCGGGGTCAGATACGTCCACCGAATACGCGCCGATGTGTTGAGTGATGCCGCCCGCTTCGCCTTCTGCCACGCGTGTCTCGCGTATGCCATCAAGAAGCGAAGTCTTGCCGTGATCTACGTGACCCATGACGGTGACTACCGGCGCGCGAGCAGCCAATTCTTCCTCGCCCGATTCGATGATCTTCTCTTCTTCGGCGTCGCTTATCATCTCTTCAAACGCCGCAAAGCTGATGTCGTATCCGAACTCTTTGCCGATCTCTTTCGCCAAGTCCTGGTTGAGCGTTTGATTGATGGTTGACATCACACCGCGTTGGAGCAGCATCTGGACTACGTCCTTCGGTTTCACTTCCAGCTTCTCGGCGAAGTCTTTCAAGGTAGTGCCTTCGACGAGCTTGAGCGGCTTGATCTCTGTGATGACGGGCTTGGCCTTCGGTTGCGCCATTGTGCCCGGCCCGCGCGTGTGGCGTGGCGCTTCAAGATGCTTTCCTTCTTCGTGGCCGAACTCGCCCGGCCCGCGCTTTCCTCTGCGCGTTCGTTTGCGCGGGCGACCAGTATCTTGCGGAACGTAAGTGGTCGGCGTTCGCTTGGGCACTCCCGTTTCAGTAGCGACTCCCGGCTCGACCGCGCGCAACCCTGCGCCCGGCCCGGAAGTTCCTGCGTAAGCTGTCTGGCCGTGAGCCCCCGGTCGCGTTGCCGGAGGCGGCGGAGTTGCGCCCGGAATGCGGCGCAGCACGCGCACCTGTTGACCAGTCCGTTGAGCAGGCGGCGCAGGTGGAGTAGCAACCGGCTGCGCCGCAACCGGCTCTGCGACTGGTTGCGGCGGCTTCTCCTGCGCGACTATCGGCACTTCGGGCTCGACCGGCTCAACCGTCGGCTGAGTGACAGGCTCAACCGGCTGCGGCGCGAGAGGCGCTTTTTTCAGCACGCGGATTTGAGGCTTGAGTGGTTCGGGCCTCGCAGGTTCAGGTGATGAAAACCGGCTCGCGGGTTTCACCTCTGCCTGTGTGGGCGCTTCAGCGACCGGTGCTTGTTCAAATTGCTCGACCGGAGTCGCGGCTTCGCCGAGCGTTTCAGCAGACTCTGTATGAGCGTGCTTGACCAGTCGCGGCACAGCTTTCGGCATAGCTTTCTTAGGGAAATACTTTGTGCGAATGCGCTCGGCCACTTCGTTCGGCACGGTGTTTGAAGGCACACTTACGTCTATGCCCTCGCGCCGCGCGTCCTCGATGACCTTTTTATTATCGAGCTTCAGCTCTTTCGCCAGATCGTAGATTCTTATCTTGTTGCCTGTCGCCATATTTAATCCGAAACACTTCTCTTCAATCGCCCAAAGCCGAATTGCTTCAGGCAGTTTTGCAAGCGCGAGTTGCGCCGCTGATTGTTTATGCCTGACTCGCGCTTACTCTTCTTTCTTTTCGCCCGAATCCGTGTCGCCTGTTTCCGATTCCGAGCTTTCAAAAATTTCCGGCGCAAGCTCATCCGTAGTCTCTTGTCCGGTCTCTTCTTCGGCAGCTTCGGACGGGCTAATCATTTCACTGCTTTCGCTTGAAACAGCCGCAGCGTCTTCAGCCTTCAGGTCTTCATTGAATGAATCTATAAGCTCTTCGGCTGTTTGCTCCTCGCTACGGTCGATGCCTGCCTTTTCAGCCCACTCCGAATGACTTTCAGGAATGACCTGTGCGCCGGGAGCGAATGCTTCAAGACCGGAAGCTGGCATCGGCCCCTGAGCTTCATCGCTCGACGGAGCTTCGTCGGCAAGCAGTTCTTGAATCTGAACCTCGCTCGGACTCATGGCATCGAAATCGGGCACGGCTGATGCGAGAGGTCTCGGCGGTTCAGGCTCGGCTTCCGGCGGAGGCGCAAACTGCTCCTCTTGATCCATTTCATCAAAGGCAGCCATCTGGCTCTCGATCTCTTCGCTTGCCTCCAAACCGGCTCCCGAAGCCGCTTCCACGTCAGGTGACGTTTCTTCGGCTGTTTCCTCGACGCCTTCTTCGCTCACTTCTCCAGGCGCTGCTGCGCTCTCTTCTTCCGAACTCTCTTGTGCCGCACTTTCTTGCGCCGCGCTCTCTTCCGCCGCGTGCGCTTCTCGCACTTCGCGCGCGTGCTTCTGAGCGAGCAGGCGATGCGCGCGGTCAAGTATCTCGTTCGCCTGATCGAAGCTGACGTCAATCGTATCAACCAGCTCGTCAACCGAGATGGTCGTAAGCTCTTCGATTGTTTCGATGCCTCGATCTTTCAATCGCTGCGCCGTTATCTGATCGAGCGCGAGGCTCTCGCGAATGTCTGTGAGCGTGGCTTCACCGCCAGCCATGACGGCTTCAAGCTGCGCGGCTGCTGCGCGCGCCGCCTCTTCTGCGCTGCGAATGTCTATGTGCCAGCCCACGAGCTTTGCCGCGAGCCGAACGTTCTGCCCTTTCTTTCCGATGGCCAGTGACAACTGGTCTTCGGGGACGGTGACGGTGAGCTTCTTTTCTTCAAAGCTGTTGATTTCGACCTTTGAAACCTTAGCGGGCGATAGCGCGTTTGCGGCAAAGACTGCAGGGTCTTCGCTCCACTCGATGATGTCAATGCGCTCGCCGCGCAGTTCGCGTATGATGGCCTGCACGCGCGAGCCCTTCATGCCGACGCACGCGCCTACGGGGTCAACGTCGCGCTCGGTCGAGATGACAGCGATCTTTGCGCGGTCGCCCGGTTCGCGCACCGCCGCTTTGATCTGCACGGTGCCGTCGTAAATTTCGGGCACTTCCATCTCGAACAATCGCTTGAGCAGTTCGGGAGAGGTGCGCGAGACTTCGACCTGCGGCCCTTTTGAATCGGTCAACACGTCGTTGATGACGATGCGAATGCGCTCGCCCTGGCTGAAGGATTCGGCGCGCGATTGTTGAGTCTTCGGCAGCAGAGCTTCTATCTTGCCCAGGTCTGTAATGATGCGCCCGCCCTCGAACCGCTTCACAAAGCCGTGAACGAGTTCGCCCACGCGGCTGATATATTCATCGTAGACGTTCTTTCGTTCGGCTTCGCGGACTTTTTGAAAGATGATCTGTTTAGCGGTCTGCGCGGCGATGCGGCCCAGCTCTTCTTTGGGTTTGGGAAATTCAAGCTGGTCGCCGACTTCTGCGCCTTCGATGCCCATCTCTTCCACATCGGCGAGGCTGATTTCCGTCGTTGGGTACTGGACTTCTTCGACGACCGTCATCAAAGCGAACAGGTCAATGTCGCCTGTTTCCAAATCGTAGCGAGCGCGCAACTCTTCGCCCGTCTCATCGGCATTGAACTGCTTGCGAGCGGCTTTTACCACAGCTTCTTCGATAGCCGAGATTATGACTTGCGGCTCGATGCCTTTCTCGCGGCTGAGAATGTCTATGGTTTGTGAAATAGGACTCGTAGACATAGCACTTTCCTTTTGGATGGGTCATCTGACCCCTAGAATTCGTATTCAATATTCGCCTTAGCGATCTGCTCGTAAGGTATTTCAATCCGTCCGGCGCTGTCGGTGTCAATGCTCACCGTGTCATCGCTGATGCCTACGAGCATGCCTCGAAAATTCCGCTGGCCGCCGATAGGCGCAAACGTTTTGATCTTGACTCGATTGCCTGCAAATCGCTCGTAGTCTGCGCGCTTGTAAAGGCCACGCTCGATTCCGGGCGAAGAAACTTCCAGAGTGTATCGGTTCGCGATCAGGTCTTCTACGTCAAGCAGCGTCCCGACTTGATTGCTTACTGTTTCGCAATCGCCGTGATTGACGCCGCCCGGCTTGTCAATGTATATGCGCAATACGAAATTATTGCGCGGGCCGACCATCTCCCAATGGACCAATTCAAGTCCTTCGCGCGCGGCGACTCGCTCGATTATTTTACCTATAGCATCGCGCTCTAATTCAGCCATCTCGCCAAGAAAAAAAGTGGGCCAAGCCCACTTGTTTAGCAAGCCTTTAATGATACCCGTTTACACGCGTGAAAAGCAAGTGCAACTGATTTATTGACAAGCGCTAGGGGCTGCGGGATAATCCAGTCCTGCGAATGCAAACCCTTTTTGAGACCCCCGCGGTAGGATCTTTTCTGGATGTTGGGAGGAACCCAAGTGGAACATGAGCGTGAGGTTCGGCTGCGCCGACAAATTGAAGAGTTAGTTCGCTCTCGCGTTGGAGCGCTGGAGCAAGACATCAGTCGCTTGCAACGAGAAGTCAATGAATCATTCACCAGCCTGCTTGAACGCACGGACGCGGCGGCCACGATGCCTGAATCAGATGAATCGCTGGCGCAGATTGCCGCAGAGGTCAACGCGCAGGTAGATGCCGCCGGAGCCGAAAGCGTCCGACTCGGCGCAGACATAGCCCTGCTCAGAGACTCTGTTGCTGAACTCGACCAGCAACGAACTCAAGCCGAAGTGCTGAATGCGCTGATAGCTCGCGCGGCAAACTTCGCGCCCAGAGTAGTGCTGTTCGTCGTCAAAGGCGCGAACGCGCTCGCCTGGGCCGCGCGAGGTATGGATGAATCGAGCGGCGTTCCGTCCATTCGAGGAATGTCTGTCTCTTTGCAATCAGACACGGTGCTGCGCGCCGCGCTCAATTCGCAACAGACATTCTACGGCTCGCCGGAGCAACAGTCTGAAAACCAGCTTATCTCCGGTCGCCTGGGCAACATTCGCCCGCAGCGTGTGCTGGCCGTCCCGCTGAAAGTGCGCGGCAAATCTGCCGCTGTCGTCTATGCGGACTCAGCCGATCACGGCGAGGAGGCGACTAACGTTGAAGCAATCGAGTTGCTCGTTCACACGACGGGCCTTGTAGTCGAGCTTGTTTCGCTGAGGGCGAGAATGGCCGAAGGCGCGCAAGCCGCAGGCAAGCAAGCACCCGCTCAAGCGCGCCCTGCTGCTCCGGCTCCTGTTGCTCCAACTCCTGTTGCTCCAACTCCTGTTGCTCCAACTCCTCCTGCTCAACCGGCTGTGCCGGAGCCGTATGTGAGCGCTGCGTTGCCGCCGCCTTCCGCGCCGCTGCCGCAGGCTCAACCGGAACCACCCGCCAACGTCCAACCTCAACCTGCGAGTTCAGGTGACGCGCCGGAATCGCCCGCGCCGACTTATTTCAGACCGGCGGCTGAACCTCCTCAAGCAAGTCAGCCTCAAGCGACTGAAGCCGGGGCAAGCGCGCCTCCTGCTCAAGCTTCGGAAGATACGTGGAGAACGGCGAGCGGCGGACAAGCGAGTGCCATGCCTGTTGAAAGCTCTGCTCCGCGCGGCGCGACGCTTGAGGAAGAAGAGCAGTTGCACAACAACGCGCGCAGGTTCGCGCGCCTGCTTGTGAGCGAAATAAAGTTATACAACGAACAGAAAGTTTCCGAAGGGCGGCGCAACAATGATCTGTATGACCGGCTCAAGGAAGACATAGACCGCTCTCGCCAGATGTACGAAAAGCGCGTGGTGCCATCGGTAGCAGCCAAGTTTGATTATTTCTACGATGAACTGGTCAACACGCTGGCCGAAGGCGACCCGGGCAAACTCGGCTCGGATCACCCCGGCCCGTCCGTCGCAGTATAAAAGCAGTAGTCAGTGGTCAGTAATTTGAGATTTCAAATTATCTAATCACTGACTACTGACCTCCGACCTCTGCTTTTCCCTTGTCCGCAGGAAACCTCTTCGATGATAATCTGCATCAGCCCCATGATAGTTCTGTAATCGCATACTTGAACAATGCGGGGAGCTTTTCATGCTTAGACCAATCGTTAATTCTCAACGGCATGCTTTGATGGCAACATTGCAAGCCTTGCTTTTAATCGTTTCTCTTATCACTCCGCTGACAGCCTCCTGCCAGCGCAGGCAAGTTGATTCTGAGCGCGGCACCGCAGAGCTACGCGCGCTTGTAGAGAGTGCGCAGGGCCGTCCCGCCGCAAATGAGTTGAGCCGGATAGAGTCTGCTTATCCACATACCAGAGCAGCGGCGCTGGCTCGTTTCTTGCGCGGCTATCTTTATTATTCTGCGCAGAACTATCAGTCCGCCATTGACGCGCTCGATGCGCGAGCGATAGGCGAAAGCAGCGCGATAGGAGATTACGCTTTGTTCTACCGCGCGGAGAGCGAAGCGGCGAACGGCGCTCAAAGCGAAGCGTTACGCGATTATGGAATCATCAGCACGAAGCATCCCGATTCGTTGAAATCGCGCGACGCGAAGTTGCGAGCCGCAGAGATGGCTTTAGCTCTCGGCGACCCTGACAGCGCCCGCAAAGAGCTTGCGCGAATGGTCGAGACCGATGACGCGGACGCGGTTTTTATCACGGCTCAAAGTTACGACACGACCGGAAAGACGGAGCAGGCCATCAAGCTGTACCGTCGCATCTATTACGAACTGCCTGCGACTAAAGCGAGCGTGAAGGCCGAAGAGAGGCTCGCTGCGTTATCTGCGTCCGTGAAAGATAACCCCGCTTCGTTCGAGCAGGAACGCTCGCGCGCCGACGCTCTCTTTGAGTCGAAGCAGTACGGCGAAAGCGCTCGCGCTTACACGGATTTGATTGCGCGGTTCCCGGAAGCAGACAAAAGCGACGAGATTCAATTGCGACTCGGCAAAAGCTACGTCAATGCAAAGCAGCCCGCTCAAGCGGTCGCGCCTCTTCGTGCAAGTGAGCGACCGCAACGCTGAATGGAAAGCGGAAGCTTTATTCAATCAGGCTGAAGCTCTGCGCCGCTCAAATCGCGCGGGCGAATCCGCTCTTATCGTTGATCGTTTGTTGAATCAATACGGCAAGAGCCGCTGGGCGCAAGACGCGCTTTACAATCTGGCGCGCGATCTCGACAAACAAGACCGTGATACGGAAGCCGCATCGCGTTATCGCCAGTTGCTCGGTCTTTATCCCAAGAGCCAGTACGCGCCGGAAGCTTCGTACAATCTGGGCTGGCAGGCTTATAAGTTGAAACAGTACGCCGAAAGCTCGCGCATACTTCAACAGCATCTTGCCAGTTATCGTTATCCCGACACGAAGTTCATCGGCGAAGCGGGATTCTGGGCCGCGAAGGCCGAAGAGCGACTGGGCAATAAAGCGCGCGCGCTTGCCCTGTATGGTCTGGTCAATGAGCGATACCGTTACGGCTATCACGGCTATCTTGCAGGCATGAGAGCCGATAAATTGCGCGCTGCTGATTCATCGCTTCGGCCTGAGCAGGCAAAGCAAGGGTCAGACCTTGATCGCATTCGCCGCAACGTGACTTACGTTGAGAAGATTGAAGAGACAGCCGATGGCTCTGAGGCGAATCGCCTTGCGAAGGCGAGCGATTTTGAAGTGATAGGGCTTTCTGACCTTGCGCTCAAGGAAATGAATGCGGCTTTAGAGAAAGCGCCGACTTCGCCAAAGATCAATTTGCGAATAGCGCAATATTACTCGCGGAGAGGCGAGAATTTTCAAGCGACTCTCGTGCTGCGTCGAGGCTACCCGGACATCTACTCGTATGACGATGGGGAAGTGCCGCGCGAGGCGTGGGAGATTTTCTTCCCGCTTGTTGCCTGGAGCGCGATCAAGCAAGAAGCCAAACGATACGGGATTGATCCTTACATCGCTGCCGGATTGATTCGACAGGAAAGCGTCTTCAACCCGAACGCGATTTCGCGCGTTGGCGCTCGCGGCTTGATGCAAGTGATGCCCGCAACAGGGCAGCAGATTTCCCGGCGTCAAGGCGGCGGCGCGATCACATCGGCTGATCTCTACAACCCGGCGATCAACATCAAGCTCGGCATGAATTATTTGTCGCAGATGCTCGGCCAGTTCGGGCGCATCGAATACGCGGCGGCTGCTTACAATGCAGGGCCAGGACGCGCGCGCGCGTGGATAGCCGAGCGCGGAGGGCTGGACATAGAAGACTGGATCGAAGCCATCCCGTTCACAGAGACGCGCGGCTATGTTCAAGGCGTGCTGCGCTACAGTGCGAACTACCGAAGGCTCTACAAAGAATAGTATTATTGAGTCATGTTGATTCGATGTTTTCGAGAACCAAATACGAGTTCACCGCAGAGGCGCAGAAGAAACGATGAATGCGGAACGATGAATGATGAACAGAAGAGAGGCTCTCGATTCATCATTCATCATTCATTGTTCATCATTTCTTCTGCGCGTCTCTGCGGTGAATCTTCTTTGATCAGGTTATGCGCTGAGCGGATTGCTACTGCTTCTTTTGCCTTTAGCGATTCAAGCGCAAACAGGTCAATTGAAAGTTACGACAGGACAGGCAGGCTCGGTCGTCTTCATCAACAAAGTTCGACATGGAGCGACGAACGATAAAGGCGAGCTTGATCTGCCGCGCGTCAAAGTCGGCTCGTTTCCTGTGCGCGTCAGAACGGTCGGCTTCGTTGATTTCAACGGCTCAGTAGTTATTGTTGCGAAGGGAAGCCGCGCGTTGAAAGTCACTCAACAACCGCTCAGCGACCCGGCCATGCTCTATTATCAGAAAGGCGACGACCTCAGAGACAAAGGCCGGAACAAAGATGCTGTCGCTGAGTATCAACAGGCGTTGGCTGTGCGGCCCGCGTTTCCCGAAGTCCGCATCGGTCTCGCGCGAAGTTTCATCACTCTGCAAGATTTTCAGGAAGCCGAAAAAAATATTCAGGCGGCGATAAAAGCTGGCGGGCGAACACTGCCCGAGGCTCAGACCGTGCTTGCGAACCTGCGTCGCACGCAGGGGCTTGTCGAAGAATCAATCGCCGAATACAGGAAAGCTCTGCGGCTCGCGCAAAATAATTCCTTCGAGGCTCACATCGGGCTTGCAATCGCATTGAACGAGATGAATGAATCTCGCACTGATCCGCGCTTGATTGATGAAATAGCGAAAGAGTATCGCATCGGCATAGCTCAAGACATGGAGACCGAGCCGATACTTTATTATCAGCTTGGAGAGATACTCGAAAAAGCAGGCCGCAACAAAGAAGCGATAGTAGCTTATCGCAATTACTTGCGGCTCGACCCCGAAGGCGAATATGCTTCTGCGGTCGAATCCGTTATCGAGCAATTGAAACAGGAACCGGATAGATAGTACCGTGCAATATTTTCTGAAAGCAGGTGTAATAAATGTCTAGCTCATTAGCTGTACGACCATCTACGACAGAATACGCGCCTTACTATGGGCGATACGTCAGTCTTGTGCCGGAAGGCGATATCGTTCAAATCCTGAGCAATCAGCTTGAAGAGACTTTAAGTTTGCTGGGCAGCATTTCGGAATCTCGCGCCGGTTATCGGTACGCGACCGACAAGTGGAGCATAAAAGAAGTCATCGGTCATATCGTTGACACCGAGCGGATTTTTGCTTACCGCGTGCTTCGATTTGCCAGAAATGATAAAGCGCCGATTGAAGGTTTCGATCAGGATGAATTCGCTCGAAACAGCGCGTTTGATGAGCGGACTCTAGCCGATCTTGTTGAAGAATTCGAACATGTGCGGCGAGCAAACTTAATCCTGTTTCGCTCACTAAGTGATGAAGTGCTCAGTCGGCACGGCATCGCGAGCGAAGTTGAAGTGAGCGTGCGAGCATTGCTCTACATCATCGCAGGACACGAGCGTCATCATATGGAAGTGTTAAAGACGCGCTATCTTTAGAACCATAATTTATGACCAAGCAAATCATTTCTCACAAAGCAGAGCAATTCACCGAATCCGTCATCCGCGACATGACGCGCCAGGCTGCTCTTTACGGCGCGATCAATCTGTCGCAGGGCTTCCCCGATTTTTCAGCGCCCGAAGAGATCAAGCTCGCGGCCTGCGATGCGATCATGGCCGACATCAATCAATACGCGATCACGTGGGGCGCTAAGAATTTTCGCAACGCGATTGCGGAAAAATCGTCGTGGTATCTCGGACTGGAAGTTGATCCTGAGCGAGAGCTAACCGTCACCTGTGGCTCTACGGAAGCGATGATCGCATCCCTGATGGCAATCGTGAATCCCGGCGACGAGGTGATAGTCTTCGAGCCGTTTTATGAAAACTACGGGCCGGACGCGATATTATCGGGCGCAACGCCTCGTTACGTCACGCTGACTGCGCCTGACTGGACATTCGACCCTGATGAACTGGCGGCGGCTTTCAACGACAACACGAAAGCAATAATCATCAACACGCCGAACAACCCGACCGGAAAAGTTTTCAGCCGCGAAGAGATGGAGACTATCGCCGCGCTCTGTCATAAATGGAACGCCATAGCCATCACAGACGAAATCTACGAGCACATTCTGTTCAATGATAAAAAGCATATCGCGATAGCGACGCTCGATGGCATGCGCGACCGCACGATAACGATCAATGGCTTGTCGAAGACTTATTCGGTCACGGGCTGGCGTGTAGGTTATACGATAGCGCCGCCTGAAATCACGCATGCGATTCGCAAAGTGCATGACTTTCTTACAGTAGGCGCGGCGGCCCCGCTTCAGGAAGCAGGCGCGCACGCTCTGCGTTTGCCTCGCACCTACTACGATCACCTGCAATCGGACTACGCCGTGCGGCGCGAGCGATTGCTTCGAGTATTAAAAGATGTCGGCTTTGTCTGCTATGACCCCGATGGCGCTTACTATGTGATGACGGACATCAGCGCATTCGGTTATACGGATGATGTCGAGTTTGCGCGATTTCTGGTCAAGGACATAGGCGTGGCCGTAGTTCCCGGCAGCAGCTTCTATCATGACCCTAAGCTTGGCTCTACTCAGGTGCGATTCACTTTCTGCAAAAGAGACGAAACGCTCGCGGCAGCCGAAGAGCGATTGCAGAAATTAAAATCGCTCGCGCGATAAGTAGTCGCCTTACCGGCTTCTCTTAGAACGAGCTACTAAAATTATCCCTATCAGAAGTAAAGGCAGGGCTATAGAGTATGTGCCCAGGTCTGCCACACGCTTGAGATTCAGGACGAAGAAGATTAACGCTGCTAACAAGAATAACAAGCCGATGAGACGTTGAGTTTTTGGCGTCAAACCCTATCCCCTTTCTACGGTTTCTTCAAGATTGGCAGTTACTTCTATGGTAAATCCGTTTCTTAGTCAAGTATCACCGATTAAACCCGCATAAATCGCTTATTAGCCCCTAGATTTGGGTAGAATTTTGGCTGTTAAAATAATCCTGAGCATTTTAGTCAGATAAAACTTGACTTTATTAGTCAGGTATATAAAATGAGGAGTGAGGCTTGAGGCGCAAATCAAATGCAGATTTCAACAAAGGGAAAATATTCGGTGCGAGCAGTGCTCGACATTGCTCAAAATTCCAACGGCTCGCCTGTGCCACTAGGAGCTATCTCGAAGCGAGAAGGCATTTCGCTGTTGTTCCTCGAACAGATATTTCAACAACTTAGAAAAGGCGACGTAGTCCGAAGCGTTCGCGGGCCGTACGGCGGGTACGTGCTTGCTCGCGACCCTGCGGAGATAACGATTGGCGAAATAGTGAGACTGATCGAGCCGCCGCTTTACACCAGTTCTTGTTTCAGTAACGACGGCGCGGTTGATAATTGCCGCATAGGCGATACGTGCATTGGCGGCGCTATATGGAAGCAACTGTCCGAGCACGTTGACAATTTTCTGGATTCGATCACGCTTGCCGAACTTGCGAATAAATCGAAGCCCGAAGTCGTTTACGGCTTGAGAATAAAATCGCAGAAGATTCTGGCAGATCGCGCGAAGCGAGATGAGACAGCGCCTGAGCCGGAAACAGTTGAAATGGATTAAAGGGCTTTTTAGAGTTTAAGGAGATTGAAATGGCGGTGAAGCTCCCGATTTATATGGACTATCATGCGACGACGCCCTGTGACCCGCGCGTCTTTGAAGCGATGCGTCCGTATTTCACAGAGATGTTTGGCAATGCCGCGAGCCGCAATCACGAGTTTGGATGGCAAGCCGAAGAGGCGGTCGAGAACTCGCGAAAGCAGGTGGCTGATCTGATCGGCGCCAGCTCAAAAGAGATCATATTTACGAGCGGCGCGACCGAATCCGATAACCTCGCAATCAAAGGCGTCGCCGATATGTACTACGAGCGCGGCGACCACATCATTACTGTCGTCACAGAGCACAAGGCTGTGCTCGACACCTGCAAGAAGCTCGAAAAACGCGGCTTCAAAGTCACCTATCTTCCTGTCGGAAGCGACGGCCTGATTTCGCCCGATGATGTCAAAACTGCCCTGACAGACAAGACGATTTTAGTCTCTGTCATGCACGCGAACAACGAGATAGGCGTTCTGCAACCGATAGCTGAAATCGGCAAAGTGTGCAAAGAGCGCGGCGTGCTCTTCCACACCGATGCTGTTCAATCCGTCGGTAAAATTCCTTTTAACGTCAATGAGCTTAACGTTGATCTGGTCTCGCTTTCGGCGCACAAGATATATGGCCCGAAAGGCGTAGGCGCTCTCTATGTGCGCCGCAAGAACCCGCGCGTGATGCTCGTGCCGATGATAGACGGCGGCGGCCACGAGCGCGGCATGCGTAGCGGCACGCTCAACGTCACAGGCATAGTAGGTCTTGGCAAGGCCGCCGAAATTTGCCAGAGGCGATATGGAAAGCGAAAGCGCGCGAGTCTTCACTCTGCGCGAACGACTGCGCAAAGGGCTTATGGATGAGCTTGCCGACGTTTACATCAACGGCAGCGCGGAACATCGCCTGCCCGGCAATCTCAATATCTCGTTTGCGTATGTTGAAGGCGAATCGCTGTTGATGGGCATCAACGATATAGCAGTCTCGTCAGGCTCGGCTTGCACGTCTGCGAGCCTCGAACCCAGCTATGTGCTCAAAGCTCTTGGCGTAGGCGAAGAGCTTGCGCACAGTTCGATCAGATTCGGGCTCGGTCGATTCAACACCGAAGAAGAGGTTGATTACACGATTGGCCGCGTCAATGAAGCCGTCAATCGTTTGAGAGAACTATCGCCGCTGTGGGAGATGGTGCAGGAAGGCATTGATCTCAGCAAAGTGCAGTGGGCTGGCGAATAACTCTGAAAAAATTTCTGCGATACTGAGGCAGCTACGAAGAGGAAAGGAAAAGCAAAATGGCTTATAGCGATAAAGTTATTGATCATTACAACAACCCGCGCAACGTTGGCAATCTTGATAAAAAAGACCCCAACGTCGGCACAGGACTTGTCGGCGCGCCGGAATGCGGCGACGTGATGAAGCTTCAAATCAAGATCAATCCTGAGACGCAGGTAATCGAGGACGCGAAGTTCAAAACGTTCGGCTGCGGTTCAGCCATCGCAAGCTCCAGCCTTGCGACCGAATGGCTCAAGGGGCGCACCGTTGATTCGGCTCTTGAGATCAAGAACACGGAGATTGTCAAAGAGTTGAACCTGCCTCCGGTCAAGATTCATTGCTCGGTGCTGGCCGAAGACGCGATCAAAGCGGCTGTTCGCGACTATCAGCAAAAACAGCAGACCGAAGAGCAGCCGGAAGAAGTCAACTGTCAGCGCATAATTTCGAAGGGGTGCATTGATGTCTGTAGGTGCTGCGCAACTTAATTTGACTCCGAGAGCTATTGAACGTGTGCGCGAGATAATGCGCGAAAACGGCATGGCAGAAGGCGGGTTGAGAATTGGCGTACAGGGCGGCGGATGTTCCGGCCTGAGCTATAACCTCGCGCTCGATACAGAAGAGCGTCCCGGTGATCGCATGTTCGAGCAGGATGGCGTCAAGGTCTTTGTTGACATGAAGAGTTTCCTTTATCTCAGCGGCGTAACGTTGGATTGGAAAGATGAAGGTCTGATGCAGCGCGGATTCATTTTCAGCAACCCGAATTCTTCGGGCGCGTGCGGCTGCGGCGAATCGTTCGCCGTCTAAACGAGAGCTGCTTTTGATGCCAGTCGACTGTTCTATGATCACAGTACCCTTAGATGCCGCAAGGCGTCGGGCGCAAGCGTGATGGTTGGGTACGAGGTACTCAACCATTTTTTTTGAATCTGAAAAAATGGCGGAAGCTAAGATAAACGCAAACAAAAACGCATGCGCGCACTGCGGCGCAGTCTCTACGGATGCGCATTTTTGCTCAGAATGCGGAAAGATTCAGCCGGTCGCGGCAGGCACAGATTACTTCGCTTTCTTTGGCCTGCCGCGACATCTGCTCATTGATGAGACGGCTCTCGAAAAAGATTTCTATGCGCTCAGTCGCCAGCTTCATCCTGATTACTTCATGACGGCTGCGGACGGGGAAAGACGAGCGAGCATAGATCGCTCTTCGATGCTCAACGATGCTTATCGCACGCTGCGTGATCGCATCAAGCGGGCGCAGTACCTGCTCTCGCTTTAAGGCTATAAGGAAGCCGAAAAGAAAGCGCCGCCCGACCTGCTCGAAGAAGTCTTCGAATTGAACATGCAGATTGAAGAGTTGAAAGCCGCAAAGAAGATGGGCTGATGAAGACGAACTGGGCGAAGCGCGCGCGGCGCTTGAAATTGCGCTTCAAGGATTAAAAGAAAAGTTGAACGAGATTGACGAACGGCTCTATACGCTGTTTGGCGTGTGGGACGCGGCGGTTGACAGCGGACCAAATGACGAAGCGCGAAAGGCCGCGCTTGATCGAATGAGCGAAGCGCTGTCGCACAGGTCATACATTCGCAATCTCGTGCGAGACATCACGGAGGAATTATAAGTAATGCCGGTTATTGAACTGAGCATGAGCGGTCGCCCGAAATCGGGTCGCGTTGTCGGAATTGATCTCGGCACCACAAACAGCCTTGTCGCTTTCACGGGCGAGGGCGGGCCAGAGGTCATACGCGACGAACGAGGCGAAGCGCTTGTGCCTTCGATTGTTTATTACGACACAGAGCAGAAGCAATTGCTCGTAGGCGATGAAGCGCGCGAACGGCTCATCACGGAACCTCGCAAAGCTATCTATTCAGTAAAACGATTCATGGGCCGAGGCAGCGCAGACGTTCAGGAAGACCTCCGTTTAGTGCCGTTTCAAATCGCGGCAGGAAGCGAACAGGTCATTCGATTTCAGATGGGCGACCGCGTGTTTACGCCGCCTGAAATTTCTGCGTTCGTGTTGCGCGATCTCAAAGAGCGCGCGTCGAAATTCTTTGGCGAAGAAGTGACGCAAGCAGTCATCACGGTTCCTGCATACTTCAACGACGCGCAGCGACAAGCGACTAAGGATGCGGGTCATCTTGCGGGGCTGGAAGTCCTTCGCATAGTCAATGAACCGACAGCCGCTTCGCTGGCTTATGGAATTGACAAGCGCGAAGAAGCGACCGTTGCCGTGTACGATCTTGGCGGCGGCACTTTTGACATTTCGATACTCAAGCTCAAAGAAGGCATATTCGAGGTGCTGGCCACGAACGGCGACACGCATCTGGGCGGCGATGACATTGATAATCGCCTGATTACTTTCCTGCTCGATGAGATTGCCGAAAGCACAGGCCGAAGGCGCGAACAATGATCCAGCTTTGTTTCAAACTCTGCGCAAAGCCGCGATAGCCGCTAAACATGAACTCTCATCAAACGACAGTGCAGTTATTTCGGTTAATATCGGAGAAGAGTTCACTCGCAAAATCACGCGTGAACAATTCGAGCAGATGATAGCCGACCTGGTTGAGCGAACGCTTGGCCCGTGTCGGCAGGCGCTCAAAGATGCCGGGCTGGACCCCGATCAGATTGATGAAGTCGTTATGGTTGGCGGCTCCACTCGCATCCCCGCAGTGCGTCGTCGCGTGGAAGAATTGTTCAAGCGCAAACCGCACACAGAGCTTAATCCCGATGAAGTAGTCGCGCTCGGCGCGGCGATTCAGGCCGACATACTTGCGGGCGGGCGAAGGGATTTGTTGCTGCTTGATGTTACGCCTTTGAGTTTGGGCATCGAAACGATGGGCGGAGTCGTGGCGAAAATAATCAATCGCAACTCAACCATCCCGGCTTCGGCTGGTGAGATGTTCACCACATGGGTTGATAACCAAACGGGAATAGATGTTCACGTGCTTCAAGGCGAGCGCGAGATGGCTTCCGATTGCCGCAGTCTCGCAAAGTTCACGCTCAAAGGCATCCCGCCACAGCCTGCCGGACTGCCGCGCATCGAAGTCAGATTTCTGATTGACGCAAACGGCATATTGACCGTCAGGGCGCAAGACCAACGAACGGGCCAGGAGCAATCCATCGAGGTGAAGCCTTCTTATGGATTGAGCGATGAACAGATCGAAAAGATGTTGATGGACTCAATGGAGTTCGCCGAAGAAGACATTCGCAAGCGGCAACTGATCGAAGCGCGCAATGAAGCGGACACTCTTATGCGCGCGGCTGAGAAGGCGCTCTCTGAACGCGGAGACGAATTGATCGAAGAAGATGAACGAGAAACGATTCGTCGCGCGCTCGCCAGTGTGCGCACCTCTGCCGCAGGCGAAGATCATCGCGCGATTCGCGATTCGATTAAACAGCTTGATGATGCCGCGCGTCATCTTGCCGAATTGATAATGGACAACGCTGTGCTTGCGGCGCTCAAAGACCGCAAGGCATCAGAAGTCGCAGAAGGTTAGATATGGAAGCAAGAGAAACCGGCAGCGCAGTCATTGACGAACAGCCTGAAACAGAGCGCAAGGTATACAAAGTCACTTTTATTCGTTTGGGTGAGCCGCCCTTAACGGTTGATTACGAACCGGGCGTCACGCCTTATCACGAACATGGTAAGGAAGGGTCGCTGCTCGACATAGCGCTCAACTACGGAATTGAGCTACAGCACGCGTGCGGCGGCAACTGCGCTTGCACGACCTGCCATGTGATAGTCAAACAGGGCGAAGAAAACCTCACCGACATGGATGATGATGAAGAAGATCGCATCTACATGGCCGACAGCGTGACGCTGCATTCGCGTTTGGGTTGCCAGTCTGTTGTCAAAGGCGACGTGACGGTTGAAATTGCTGAATAGCTTTCTTGTTGACGAAAGTGGAGGCGCGATGGCGGAGATAAACTGGACTGATACGGAAGAGATTGCAATCAGGCTGATGGAAACACACCCCGGCGTTGATCCATTGAGCGTGCGCTTCACCGATCTGCATCAATGGGTGATGCAACTCGATGGCTTTGCAGGCGACGGAAAAGAGTCGAACGAAAAAAAACTCGAAGCAATTCAGATGGCCTGGTACGAAGAGTGGCAGGAAGAGAACGGCTAACTTCTAAGAGCGTGTTTTGAAGTGTTGGCATTCAACCCGCGAAGCGGGTGTCAGATCGTAGCCCATATCGTCAGATATGGGTATACGGGCGATAGATTCTTCACAAGCCCGCGTAGCGGGCGGCAGCGCCGTCAGCCGAGATACTGTCGCCCGTTTCACGGGCTTGACGGCGCTGCATGGTGTTATCCCAGCACTGGCGTGCTGGGCTTTATGCTGTAGCCTGCGAAGCAGGCAACTGTTGAAGCACTGCCGCATTTCAAAACACGCTCTAATCTTCGATATGCGCGTTTATCTCGACAACAGTGCGACGACTGCGATGGCTGCGGAAGTCATCGAAAAGATGTTGCCTTGCTTCGACATAGAATTCGGCAACGCACAGTCTGTGCATTCGTTCGGCCAGCGGGCCAAGTCAACAGTCGAGCGCGCTCGCCGCGAAATCGCCGCTTTAATTAACGCCGCGCCTTCTGAAATCGTATTCGTTGCGGGCGGTACAGAAGCCGATAACTTCGCCATTCGCGGAATCGCAGAAGCTCATCGTGAGCGCGGCAATCACATCATCACTACTAAAATCGAGCACCCGGCAGTGCTTGCCACTTGCGAAGCGCTTGAGCAAAACGGATTTCGCGTAACTTACCTTCCAGTGACAAGAGGCGGACTTGTAAACCCGGATGATGTGCGCGCGGCGATAAGCGATGACACGATACTGTTATCCATCATGCACGCGAACAACGAAACGGGCACGGTTCAGCCGGTTTCCGAAATTTCCGAGATCGTCCGCGAAGCGCGCGAACGCGGATTGAAGCATCTGCGCTTTCACACAGACGCGGTGCAATCAGTTGGCAAGATTCCTGTTGACGTGAAACGGCTGGGCGTTGATTTGATCTCGATGTCTGCGCATAAGATTCACGGGCCGAAAGGCATCGGCGCGCTTTACATCAGGAAAGGCACGCGGCTGGCAAAGCTCATCTATGGCGGGCACCACGAGCGCGACCGCAGAGCCGGGACTGAAAATGTTCCTGCTATCGCCGGCTTTGGGCGCGCGGCTGAACTTGCGCGCATCAACCTCGATGAACGCATGTCGCGAATGCGAGAGTTAAGAGATTATCTCGAACAGCAGATTGCATTGCGCATCGAATGTACGCAGGTGAACGGCGATACAGAGCGTCGCGTGCCTAACATCTCGAACCTCAGTTTTGATAAAGTAGACGGAGAGAGTCTTTTAATCGCGCTCGATTTGAAAGGCATCGCGGTATCAACAGGGTCGGCCTGCGCATCAGGCTCGCTTGAACCCAGTCACGTGCTGACGGCGCTTGGCCTTTCGCGCGAAGAAGTGCGCGGCAGCTTGCGCGTCAGTTTGAGCGCATACACAACGCGCGAAGAGATTGATTACCTGATCGTCGCACTTTCCGAGAGCGTCGCTCGACTCAGGCAGATGCTCCCGGTTGATGAGTTGGAAACGTCGCTTTCCTGAATATGTACAGCCCACAGGTAGCCGAACACATCGCAAACCCGCGTAACGTGGGTGAACTTGACAACCCGTCAGGCACAGGTGATGTGACTAACGAGGTCTGCATGGATCGCATCAAGTTGACAGTTCGCATTGAAGGTGACCTCATCAGTGATGCCAGAGTCAAAGCTTCCGGGTGCCCTCCGACGATTGCGGCTGCTTCGGCGCTGACTGAATTGATCATAGGGCGGTCACTTTCCGAACTGGATGCGCTCGATAAAAAGGACGTGATCAAGGCGCTCGGTCGCCTGCCCGCTGCGAAGACGCACTGCGCGAGTTTAGCCATTGAAGCATTGCGCGCCGCGATTGAAGACAGTCGGCGCTGAGGATTTCAAAAAGTTATATCTAAGCCGCTGAAGGAGACGGTATGTTTGAACGTTACACCGAGAAAGCGCGCCGCGTTATATTCTTCGCCAGATATGAAGCCATCCAGTTTGGATCGCAAGCCATCGAAGCCGAACACATCCTGCTCGGCCTGCTGCGCGAAGATAAAGAACTGACTCAGAAATTCTTCCGAAGCCCTCATTCAACAGTAGAATCCATTCGCAAAGAGATAGAAGGACGCACGCCTCTCAGCGACAAGGTGTCGGCATCAGTTGACCTGCCTCTGTCGCAGAGCGCGAAGCGAGTGTTGAGCTATGCGACGGATGAAAGCGATAGATTGCAGCACCGGCACATCGGCACGGAGCATTTGCTATTAGGCATACTGCGCGAAGAAAAATCCTCTGCGGCAGAAATCCTTCATAAGCATGGGCTTCGGCTGATCAAGTGCGTGAAGCGTTGATTCGGTGCGGAAGAGATTGAACGGGAAGGCGCTCAGGAAGATGTCGCTCAAGAAGCCCCGCCGAAAAACTTTTTACTCCTCAGAGTTTCTTTCTGTTGCTCGACCTGCTTGCCAGCAAAGGTGTGATCAGCGAAGAAGAGAAACGAAACATCATAAATTCCGGCCAATGATCGAATCGCGTATTTTCTTACGCGCCGAACATTGCCGAGCCGCACGACGGGCAGAAGATTTCATCACTCACAATCGTCGAGCCGCAATCGCTGCACGAAAGCGATGTTGCGTATTCAACTTCAACTTCTTCTCCGAGCGACCCGCCGCAGGTGCTGCAAAACAAATCTTCGCTGCTAGCAAACTGCCGCAATCTACACAAACTGATGTTGAATCATGTTTCGTTGGAAAGTCAGCTGAGCTGACCTGTGACTCTCAATATTTCGGCTAACTGAAAATCTGCGCTGCTGGTTTTGTCGAATGCTTTGTCTGTTGTGGTTCGACAACAGGCTCGAACGCTTGTTGTTGTTCGTAGACGGCATTAGTTTCGGCAGTTTCAACTGGCGATTGCTGAGGTGGATCGAATGAGGGCGCTTGTGATGGGGCGATTCATCGCAGCTTTTTGTTCCTCCGGTGATAGATCGGTGAACACGAGCAAGTCGTCGTATAGGTTCAGGTCGTTTGCCTCATCGAGGCTTACGTCAGGAGCGTTTGAGTCCGTGGGGAGATCATGCTCGGCAGTTTTGAATTTCATCCCGGTCTTTTTCGTATAGGACATTTAAGCGGAAGCAAGGCAGTCGTATTCTACAACACGGCACATGGCATTTCTACAGAAAAAGCCAACGACTATTTTCAGTAAACCGATAGCCATCAATCTCTATATTGATAGCAAGATTCAACAGGAATAGAGTTGCCGCCATCTTTCGATTATACTGCCTATCAGTTTAATAAGGAGACGTAATCTATGTCTGAGCAACAAGTCTTTCAAGCGCCTAACCTGCAGGCTCGATCATCTGGCGCAGGCTATCGGCGATTGGTATCGCGCGCAAAAATTCGATGTGCAAGTATTGCCCGTGCCGGGCGAAGGCATGGTCGTGCAGGCCAAACAGCAAGAAGGCTGGCGCAATGCGCTCGGCATGTCATCAACGCTCAACATCGGCCTGCGCTATAAAGAATCCACGCTGATAGTCGAGATCGGAGCCGGGAAGTGGGCAGACAAGGCGATAGCCGGTGGAGTCGGCGCTTTGCTCGTATGGCCTCTTTTCTTCACCGCGGCGTATGGCGCGTGGAAGCAGAGCACTCTGCCTCGACAAACTTTCGAGTTCATACAAGCCTTCATCGGCGGATCGGCGCAGCAGAACCCATATCAGAATCCATATCAGAACCCGTATCAGAATCCGTATCAGCAGAACCCGTATCAGAATCCGCCGAGCACGCCGCCACCGAGCGCCGCTCCGCCGCGACCGGATCAGGCACCTACGCAGCAGACCGCGCGTCGCTTCTGCGAAAATTGCGGAGGCGCGCTCTCGGCTGCGGCGAAATTCTGCGCTGGCTGCGGCTCGAAGGTTGGCTAATCCTGCGATGAAAGAATAGTTGATCATCATGAGTTTTCAATTCGACAGCAAATTGATCGAGTGTGTTGAGGGAGAACTGAAGCCGCATTCATTTCAGAGAATGGCAGAGGCTCCGCAATTGCCCGGTGTAAACATTGCTGCGGTCTGGAAGCGAAGGAATTTCAACATGAATCGCGCTGTGGCCTTGCTGCCATTTTCCGATGTCGGTCAGAGTCCGGGTCAGTTTGCTCAAAGCATCAAGGTGCCGCTGGGAAAAGCGATTGGTTATATTCCCGTCCTTAATGAGCTTGGGCTTCAAATCATCATTGCGGGGCCGGAGCTTCTTGCATGGTCTGCGGATCTCAGCAAGTTTTTAGACAAAATCAACAACCAGAGAGTAATTCTACAGAGCCTTCATATTGTGGATTTGACGGCCAGAGATTCTGCTTCTGCCAGGACGTGGGGCCAGGCAATAACAGGCCGTTATCAAGATGCCATAGAAAACGGCATCAAGACATTTTTGAGAACCTGATGCCGGGCGAAGCAGAAATAATCTCTCGAATCAGACGGCGCGCACGCGCAACCGATCAAGTGTTGATTGGCATAGGCGATGACGCCGCTGTGTTAAGACATGGCACTGCTACTGATTTAATCGCCTGCTGCGATTTGATAGCGGAAGGCGTTCACTTTCGCCGCGAGTGGGCCGCGCCACGCTTGATAGGCCACAAAGCATTGGCCGTCACCCTGAGCGATGTAGCGGCGATGGGCGGTGTGGCCCGGTTTGCGATGATAAGCATCGCTTTGCCTCACACTTTATCGCCTGATTTTATCGAAGAGTTATTTGAAGGCATCTTTGAACTGGCGGACTCTTCCGGCGTTTCGATCATAGGCGGCGACACGTCGAGTTCGGTTGATTCGCTCTTCATTGATACGAGCGTAATTGGCGAATGCGCCGCCGGGCGCGCAATCACGAGAAAGGGAGCAAAAGTCGGCGATGCTATCTATATTACAGGCGCGCTTGGCGCGTCGGCGCTCGGTCTTTTGTTGCTTGAGCGAGGATTCAGGCTCGCAAATTTGACTGAGAGTGATGCGCACGCAGAGGCATTGATGAAACACCTCGCGCCCGCGCCGCGATTGAAGATCGGGCAGGCAATCGGCGAACGAGGGCTTGCGACGGCGATGATTGACGTAAGCGATGGCTTGAGCACTGACCTGTGGCACATTTTAGATGAGAGCGATTGCGGAGCGATAATTAAAGCTGACAGGGTTCCCGTTGCCGGTTGTGTGCAACGGCTTGCAGCGTGCGATTCAGAGATAGAACCTTTACGGCTCGCGCTCGATGGCGGAGAAGATTACGAACTGTTGTTCACCTCTCCGCTCGAAAATCAAAACTAAGATTGCGGAGATGTCAGAAGAACTGGGCGTGCCGATCACTCGCGATAGGCCAGATAGTAGCTGATAAAGGATTGCAGCTTGAGCGCAACGGCTCGTTTGAAGCGATTCAGCCTTCCGGATACGAGCATATGATTTAGCCGATTTACTCTTGAGCGTCCAGCACTTCGTCTTCGTAGAAAAACGCGGGGCCGCACACGAGCAGCAGCTTGATAGGTTCTGCTCCGGTATTTTCGAGCGTGTGACTAGATTCACGCGGAACGTAGATAGCGTCGCCTGCCGTGACTTCGCGCTTTTCGTCGCCTACTCGCATCACGCCGCGACCGGAAATAATATAGTAAATTTCTTCAATCTCGCGGTGGTGATGAGGCGTGACTGCTTGTCCGGGCCAAAGCGTTTCTTCGGCCAGACTGCATCGGGTTATTTCGGATGTCGTGCGATCTATCAGGGGGCGAATCTCCGACCCGTGACGAGTGTTAATTACGTGCGCATCGTTTCGATTCATGATTTTCATCGAGAGAATCATATCATCACCAGCGCGAACAGTTGCAGCCCTTTTGGATAAGATTTGTCTTCTGTTTTTTCCACTATCACTTATAAACCGTAGCAAGGCAAACTCTTGCTCAAGCGCAGTTGAGTGTGTTAGTTTTCAAGTACCCTGAAAACTTTTTACTTGGGGAGTTCAATAGATGGAAAAGACACCACAACAACAAAACACAATACAAGACAGCTTTCTCAACAGTGCCCGTAAAGAAAGAAGCAATGTAACGATTTACCTGATGAGCGGAGTTAAGCTTACAGGAAGAATCAAAAGCTTTGACAAGTACTCGGTAATTCTGGAGGCCGGATCGCAAGAGCAGTTGATCTTCAAACACGCCATCTCGACCGTTTCGCTGCCGCGTGGAGGCGGGCGCGATTTTCATCATAGTCGAGGGACGAACACGTCCGACCGCGAGCAACATATCGAGCGCGAGCATCAAACAGATCAATCAACTGCAACTTCAACCGGTTCAGCAGCAGGCCAAGACCGCTCATAAGCGCGCGCGAAGCTCGAAATAGTTGCAATCACGTCGGGCTGCCCAACAAGGCAGCCCAACTAATTTGAAGTGACGCGACCCATTTCTTCGAGTGACAAGCGGGGACCACGATTTTGACTCGTCACTTGGGGAAGTGAATCGTATCACCGATACTTATGCGCGGACTTTTCATAACCCTGGAAGGGATGGATGGTTGCGGCAAGAGCACGCAGTTGGAGATGCTTGCTCAGGCGCTCGAATCGCGTGGGCTTGACATCATCATCACGCGAGAGCCTGGCGGCACCCCGGTCGGCGAAAGTGTTCGCAGCCTGCTCGTCTCTGATGCGAGCGTCGGAATAGCTGCCACTACGGAACTATTTCTCATAGCCGGTGCGCGCGCGCAGCATGTCGTTGAATTGATAAAGCCGAGTGTTGCGGCGGGCAAGATAGTCATCTCAGACCGTTACACGGATTCGACAGTAGCTTTTCAAGGCTATGGGCGCGGGCTTGATCTTTCGATGATTGATCGGGTCAACGAGCTTGCCACGGGAGGGTTCCGGCCCGACCTCACGATTCTGTTCGACCTTGACCCTGAAGTTGCGCGTTCGCGGCTGAACGCCCGGCCCATGAGCGGATGGATGGGCGCGGTGGACGAAGAAAAATTGGAATTTCATACGCGCGTGCGTGAAGGCTACTTGAACCTTGCAGCCCGCGAAGCCAATCGCATTCGTGTTGTCGAAGCTTCCGGGTCACTTGAAGAAACTCACGCGCAAGTGATGTCGCTCGTGCTGCAATTAATAAAGTGACAAGTGGCAGTAGCCCGACCGTGAGGGAGGGCGAGATCTTACGCCCTTGCTTACGCGCGGGCTACTGCCACTCGTCACTTGTCACTCGTCACTACTTATGCTGGACGATGAGCTTGTCATAGAAACTCCCGAACGCGTAGAGCTGCATTATGTGCTCGCCAATGTCGGCAATCGCTTTCTTGCGGCTGCGATTGACCACTTGATACAGGCTGGTCTGGGGTTCGTCGTTCTGGTTCTTGCGGGCGCGTTCAACAGCGGCAGGCTTTTCTCTTCGATGGGAGTATGGGCCGCAGCCATCACAGTGCTTGTGATATTCGCAATCTACTGGGGCTACTTCGTGGCGTTTGAAACGCTTTGGAGCGGGCAGACGCCGGGCAAACGAATAATGCGGCTGCGCGTGGTGCGCGAGGACGGGCGGCCCGTTCGCTTCTTCGAGGTCTTCACCAGAAACCTCTTGCGCCTCGCGCTCGATTTCCAACCGTTTCCGACCTACGCGATTGGCGTCATTTCAATAATCTTCAGCGCGCGATCAAAACGCGTGGGCGATTTCGTAGCCGGAACGGTCGTTGTGAAAGAGCGCGCGACCGAAGCCCCAACGCTTGCAGAGATCATCAACATCTCGAACATCGAGCAGCAGCGAATCGAGCGCGCCGCGCCAGCCCCGTTCAAGGCAGACACGCGGCTGTTGGCGGAAAACGAATTGCGCGCGGTTCAAACTTTTCTCAAGCGAAGATATGAATTGACTCCTGTAAACCGCACGACGCTTGCCGTCCGCCTGGCTCAACCAATCGCAGTTAAACTCGGAATCGCTGTGGGACAGCTTTCACCCGAAGCCGTGCTCGAAGAGATCGAACGGCAACACCGCGCGCAATCGCGCTACTTCGATTAACACCCGTCACGCGCTCGGCTTCATTTTTTTTCTTCGTCTTCTTTTTTGCCGCCGCCCAAAAATTCCTTCATAGCTTCTGCTCCCGGAATGAACTTCTCCCAAAGCTGCGGAGCGGACGCGCTCATTTCCAGCAATCCGCGAAAGCGCCGGTCGAATTCTTCTTTCGTCTTCAGATAAGCCTCAAAGCTGCTCGCCAGATAGTTCTTGAAAAAATCTTGAGCGGCTTCTTCTCTTGATCGGATGAGCTGAAACAAAAAGGGCAGAGGCAACAGGCTCTTCTGATTCTTCTCTTCTTCCAGAATCACCTGCATCAGAACCGATTTCGTGACATCTGTCTTTGTTTTCGAATCAATAACTTGTATGTCGTGGCCGTCGCGGATTAACTTGGTTAGGTCTTGATAATTGACATAGCTGCTCGTCTCTGTGTTGTAGAGCCGACGGTTGCCGTAACGCTTGATGATGACTCGATCAGTGTCTGCTTTTTTCTTTGCCATGACTTCTTCGCACTCTATCACAGATGCGGCATACTTGTCTAATATTTTCCTGTATCTTTAGTAAATGCACGTGATAAGGTGATGCTGCAAGTGCGAAAAAGAAAAAACTGGAAATCCGGCATAAAAGGCGATAAATCTATGATTAAAGATGGATATTAGTATTTACTTGCAATGTATTTGTTGATATATCAGGCGTTATTCCGTTTCTTTCGCAGATGCGAAAAATCATCTTGACAAGGCAAGATTCTATGATATGCTGCTGAACGTAATAAGTTCTTTCGGAGAGGTCAATTGTGATACGGAAACTGCGCGGGACAACGGCTGTGATTACGGGAGCCACAAGCGGCATTGGCCGCGAAACGGCGCTTGGGTTCGCGCGCGCAGGAGCGCGGGTCGTCGTGGCCGGTCGCCGTAAAGAAAGACTCCGAGAATTGGTGAGCGAAATCGAAGCGAAAGGCGGCGAGGCGCTCGCCGTGCCCACGGATGTAGCGGATCAGGCGCAAGTGGAACGGTTGATTGAGAAAGCTGTTGCGCGATTCGGGCGAATTGATACGCTTGTCAATAACGCAGGGGTTGGTATAGCAGCACGCTTCGCCGATATGTCGCTGGAAGATTTCCGCCGCGTAATGGACGTGAACTTCTGGGGCGCGGTCTATGCCAGCAAAACCGTATTGCCGCAGATGCGCGCTCAATCGAGCGGCGGCGTGATCATCAATGTTTCTTCGATACTGGGCAAACGCGGGATGCCGTTCGAGACGGCTTACTGCGCCAGCAAGTTCGCACTGGCCGGATTTTCCGAAGCGCTACGCACAGAAGTTATGTCCGACCGTATTGACGTGAGCACGATCTTTCCGGGAGCAGTTGAGACAGAAATATTTGAAACCTCTGCCAACCAGACGAGTCTGGAAATGCCGAGCTACCTGCCGAAGTTTCCGGCCAAAGAGATGGCGCGGATCATTGTGCAGGATGCGCGCTTCCCTCAACCTGAAATCGTGATGGCGCTCGATGCGCAGGTGATAAACTTCTTCAACAAGCTTGCCCCGGGTTTGATGGACATCGCGCTTGGTTTCGGCGTGCCTTTCGTCGAAGGCATGAGGCGCGGCGCTTCGCAATCCAAATCAGGCAGCGGAAATCTTTATAACGAAGGAACTCAAAAGAATCGTTCTTGAAGGCACAAACTGATGAGCACCGGAAAATCGAAAATCGAAGAACAGTCTCCGTACAGTCAGAAGCCCTGGCTCAAGCAATATGATTTCTGGGTGCCGGAGCAGATCAATTTCCCGCGTCAGCCCATCTATCAAATGGTCAATCTGGCGGCGCTGCATTTTGCTGATCGGCCCGCGACCGCCTTCCTCGGTTCGCAGTTGACCTTCAGCGAGATCAAGATTCAAGTAGATAAACTGGCGACGGCGCTTTCGAGGCTTGGAATCAGCAAAGGTGATCGCGTCGGCATCATGCTGCCGAACTGTCCGCAGTATTTAATCAGCTTCTTTGCGATTGTGCGACTGGGCGCGATTGTGGCTAACGTCAATCCCATTTACACGCCGCGCGAAGTCGAGACGGTAGCTTGTGATTCCGGTATGCGTGCTATTATCACACTCGACGCGCTGGCCGGAGCCGTTCTCAGCGTTCAATCGCAATCGAACATCGAACAGGTCATCACAACAAGCTTTCAAGATTACTCAGGCATTTCCGAAGCGATAACGACGCCTCCTGAGGGCACGCTCTCTTTTTCGGAATTGATCGCGAGCGTAGACGTGCCGGAGTTGCCGCGCGTCGAGATAAATGCGGAAGAAGACGTTGCGGTTTTGCAGTACACGGGCGGGACGACCGGAGTGCCCAAGGGCGCGATGCTGACGCACTACAATCTTTACGCGGCAGCCATTCAATGCACCGCGTGGTCAAGCTACTTCATCGAGCGCGGCCACGAGCGTTACCTGTTAGTGATTCCATACTTTCACGTTTATGGAATGGTAGTGGGCGCGATACTCGGAATGTGGTGCGGCGCGATGCAGATTCTTGTTCCGAAGTTTGATGTGAATCTTTTGCTCGAAGCAATCAAGCGTTACGAGCCGACTTACTTTCCCGGCGTGCCGACGCTGTTTATCTCATTGCTCAATCATCCGGAAGCCAAGAGCTACGGCCTTGATCGCGTCCGGCGTTTCAACAGCGGTTCCGCGCCGCTGCCGCTCGAAGTCATAGAGCAGTTCGAGCAACTGAGCGGCGCTATGCTTTACGAAGGTTATGGCATGACGGAAACTGCTGCGCTCGCAACGACGACGGCGACGCTGGCAAAGCGCAAGCCGGGCAGCATAGGGCTTCCGGTCACAGGGACTGAATGCAAGATCGTTGATCTGGACACGGGCGAGCGCGAAATGCCCATCGGCGAAGAAGGCGAGTTGTGTTTGCGCGGGCCGCAGGTGATGAAGGGCTACTGGAACAAGCCTGAAGAAACTGCGAAGACGATGCGCGACGGCTGGCTGCATACGGGCGATGTCGCGCGCATGGATGAAGACGGTTACTTCTACATCGTGCAGCGCAAGAAAGATATGATCATCGTCAGCGGATTCAACGTCTATCCGAACGAAGTCGAAGATGTTTTATTCACACATCCTTCGGTTCAAGAAGCGGCAATTATCGGCGTGCCCGATGCGTATCGTGGCGAAGCTGTCAAAGCGTTCATCGTGCTCAAACCGGAAGCGCAGACGACGGCTGAAGAATTCATTGAATATTGCCGCGTCAGACTTGCACGGTACAAAGTGCCTTCGATTATCGAGTTCGCCGAGAGTTTGCCGAAGAGCGCCGTCGGAAAAGTTTTGCGAAGGGAATTGCGCGAACAGGAAGAGGCTAAACGAAAAGAGCAATGATGGCAATTACTGCGCGGCTGCTAAGCAGTAGCCCGACCGTGAGGGAGGGCGAATAATTACGTCCTTGCTGACGCGCGGGCTACTGATTCATCTAATAAGAAAGGAATAACATTATGTCTAGCAAATCAAAGTCAAGCAACAAAAAGAGCGGTCAAGCGACTGCCGAGAGCAAAGCACCCGAAACCAACCAGGCGGCTGAATGGGCCAAGCAGGTCGTCGAGAACATGGCCGAAGCACAGAAGCGATGGATTGAAATCACTTCCGAGCAGAATGCTCTCGTCCTCAAGGCGATTACGGAAGGCATAAACTTCTACAGGTCTGCGCCGACGCCCGCGCTTGCCGATTGGGCAAGACAGGGGATTGAAGGTTTTGTCGAAGCGCAAAGGCGTTGGGCCGAAATCGCTTCCGAGCAGAGCAAGCAGTTCTTTGAAGCGATGCGTGAAGGAGCCGGGTTCGATACCGGTGATGTCACTAGAGCGATTTCAGATTACGCAGGGCAGGGAGTTGATGCGTTCGTCAAAGCGCGAACCCAGTGGCTCGATTTCGCCGCGCAGCAGAATGCTCAGGTTCTGAGTGCCGTGAAGGAAGGTCTGGGCCTTGACGAATCTTCACCGGCAGCCGCGCTCGCAGACTTCGCGCAGCAGGCAGTCACCAACTACGTCGAAGTGCAGAAGCGTTGGCTCGATTTAGCCACACAGCTTCCTTTTCTTCGCCCTTCTGACAAAAAATAACCCGTCTGCA
The DNA here is from genome assembly GCA_963726785.1 of Blastocatellia bacterium. GTDB lineage: Bacteria > Acidobacteriota > Blastocatellia > UBA7656 > UBA7656 > DATEKX01. The sequence continues at coordinate 2,147,946 of CAVSDJ010000008.1, read as the reverse complement.
ATATGAGTGAAGCGTGAGGGATGAGCCGAGGATTTGAAATTTCAAATTTAAGAAACTGTTTTAGAAGAAGCTCCGTAGGAGCGACCTGTCTATAGTACCTGTAGCATAGAAAGATTATGTAGCTCCGTAGGAGCGACCTATAAATCAAAAGGTCGCTCCTACGGAGCTACGAATCAATCGCTTAATAGATACTATCGACAGGTTGCTCCTACGGGGCTTCTCAAACAGCTTCTGATATTTCAAATTAAAAATCTTTGGCTCATCCTTCATTCTTGTTTTAGAATGCCATCTCAAAATGCAAAATACATAGGAGATAACGATGAGCAGAGAGTCAGCCTCGAAACGGTCTTATCCTTGGACAACCAGCGTCAACGACAAACAAGTCACCATTCGCCTTATGAAACCCGAAGACGGGAAAGCCTTGCTCGCTTTCGCTCAGTCTTTGCCCGAAGACGATCTGCTCTTCCTCTCGGTTGACATCACTAAGCCGGAGGTAGTTGATCAGTGGGGACGCAATGTTCAATCTGGCCGCGTCAACACTGTGCTGGCAGAAATGGACGGCCAGTTGATAGGACACGGCACCTTGAGCCTGAACGAACTGATGTGGACTCGCCATCTGGGCGAAATCCAGTTGATGATAAGCCCTGAGCATCGCGGGCGCGGGCTGGGAAATATTTTAGCCAACGAAGTCTTCGCCATCGCTCAGGAACTGGGCTTGCAAAAAATCGTGGCCCGCATGGCCAGCGAGCAAAGAGGCGCTTTGCAGGTCTTCGAGCGACTTGGTTTCAAAGCCGAAGCGTTGCTCGCAGATTACGTAATGGATCGTCAGGACCGCACGCACGATTTGATCGTGATGTCTTACGATGTGACCGGCTTGACCGAATAAATCAAAAACAGTACCGCGAGTCACAACTCAGGAAGGCGCTTATGAATAGATTGAAGCGTCAAAGAGCATTTGTCGGATTAGCCTGTTGCGACTCTACTGGCTCAAGTCGTCTGGGCGCAGGACGGGAAAGATGTCAAACCGAGCATCCATCCCGAACTCAAAGAGCATAGCCGTCAATTCGATAAAAAGATTTTCAAGATTGCAGACAATGTCTACTCAGTGGTCGGTTGGGATTTAGCCAATACCATAATGGTAGAAGGCGACAACGGCATCATCATCGTTGACACAGGAACAGGGATTGACGCTGCTCGCGAGGTCGAGACGGAACTAAGGAAGATCAGCCGGAAGCCTGTGGTCGCCATCGTCTACACGCACTTTCACCCGGATCACATCAACGGTGTGAAGGCTTACACGACCGAAGAAGATGTCAAATCGGGCAAAGTCGTAATCTATGCTCACGAGACGTTGCTGAAAAACGTTCAGAATCAAGGCGGGACTATCGGGCCGATTTTAGGCATTCGATCAGGCTATTCGTTCGGCTCTTTTCTTGATGAAGATGACCGCAAGGATATGAATCAGGGACTCGGCCCTACAGTCAGGCGTGGAGTGGCTACCTTCATCGCTCCGACGAAGACCTTTAATGACAAGCTCGACGTTACTATCGCCGGAGTACGGATGCAGATGGTCTACGTGCCGAGCGAAGCGCCGGACGAGATCGCAATTTTCCTCCCGCAAAATCGCGTCTTGTTATCGGCTGAGGTCATTCAAGCGCCAGCCTTTCCAAACATCCACACGTTGCGCGGGACTGCTTTTCGTGACCCGGTTAAGTGGTTCAAAAGCATTGATGTGCTGCGCTCTTTCAAGGCAGAACACATGGTTCCGGCGCACGGCCAGCCAACATCGGGCGCGGATAGAGTCGAAGAGGTGCTGCGAATGTATCGTGACGGCATTCAGTTCGTGCACGATCAGACGATTCGATATATGAATCACGGGCTGACGCCGGACGAATTGGCGAACACGGTCAAGCTGCCGCCGCATCTGGACAATTTCAAGCCGTGGCTTCGGCAGTATTACGGCACGGTCAAACATTCAGTGCGGCAAATCTATCAAGGTTATCTCGGATGGTTCGACGGAGACCCTGTTGAACTAGACCCGATTCCGCGCGTCGAATCCGCGAAGCGACACGTAGCGTTGATGGGAGGCCGCGACCGCGTGATGGCCGAAGCGCGCAAGGCTTACGACGGTGGAGACTGGCAGTGGGCTGCGGAGCTTGCGACTTACTTGATACGCATTGATCACAACGACAAAGAAGCGCGACGGCTTAAGGCCAATGCTTTTCGTAAGCTTGGCTACGCGCAGATCAATACTAACTGGCGCAACTGGTATCTGGTATCGGCGCGGGAACTGGAAGGGACGCTTGACACGGCTGTCGCGCTGAAATCGAGCCGACAGGTTTTAAGCTCGCCGGATTTAATAGCGGCGCTTTCAGTGCAAGCGTGGGTCGAAGGATTCACGACTCGATTGAAAGCGGAGCAGGCGCTCGATGTAAAGATGACGATGGGGTTCAACTTCCCCGACATCAATGAAAACTGCGCGCTCGAAATTCGTCGCGGCATAGCCCAGTTTCACGAACGGATGCCGGAAAAGACCGACGCGACGCTCACGCTCGACAAGCGTGTGTTGAACCTGATTCTGCTCGGCGAACTAACTCTCGCCAGATGCTTTCACTTCGGGCCAGGTGCGAGTGGCGGGAGCAAGCGTGGCTGACGTTCAGCGATTCTTCGGCTACTTCGAGCAACCGTTTACAACGGCGATTGATTTAACCGTTAGATAGAGATTTGAAACATAGAAACGAAAGCGAGTTGATAATGGCAAGCGCAACCTCACACGCAAAGAAAAAAGAGCATGCGCCCGGCCCTAAAAGCAAAGCGCCCGGCGACCAGTTGATGGCAATCAGCCGTGACCCGCTCAAGTTCCTGATGAAGGTCGCGCGTGATTATCCTGATGTCGCGCATTTCAAACTCGGCCCGCAGCACACATTTCTGCTGAGTCATCCCGATCACATACAAAATGTGCTAGTGGCTCACGACTGGAATTTTCTGAAAGGGCGCGGGCTGCAACGCGCGAAGAAAGTTCTGGGCAAAGGGCTGCTTACGAGCGAAGGCAATTTTCATCGCCGCCAGCGAAGGCTATCTCAACCTGCGTTTCATCGCCAGCGCATCGCAGGCTACGCCGAGATTATGGCCGAATACGCCGAGCGCAGAGGCGAGCAGTGGAAAGCAGGCGAGACGCGCGACATAGCTCAAGAGATGATGAGCCTGACTTTGGCGATTGTGGCAAAGACGCTTTTTGATGCGGATGTTGAAAACGAAGCGAAAGAGATCGGCCATGCGCTCGGCGAAGTGCTGGAGATGTTTTCAACTTTCTCCTCGCCTTTGACAGAAGTTTTGGATAAGCTGCCTCTTCCAAGAAACCGTCGCGTCAAGCAAGCAAAGATGCGACTGGATGAAACTATCTATCGAATCATTGAAGAGCGGCACGCAACAACCGAAGATCGCGGCGACCTGCTTTCGATGCTTATGATGGCGCAGGACACGGAAGGCGATGGCGGCGGGATGTCTGACGAGCAACTGCGCGATGAAGTGATGACGCTTTTCCTGGCAGGCCACGAAACGACGGCCAACGCTCTGACATGGACATGGTATTTGCTGTCTCAGAACCCTGATGTAGAAGCTCGAAGTTGCACGCAGAGATTGATTCAGTGCTTCATGGCAAACTGCCGACAGTTGATACGGTCGAGCAATTGACTTACACGGAGAGAGTATTTACGGAAGCGATGCGTCTTTATCCGCCGGTTTGGGTGATGGGCCGCCGCGCTGTCAGCGGCTACAAGGTCGGCAAATATTATGTGCCAGCCCGTGCAATCATCCTGCTCAGTCAATACGTCATGCATCACGACGAGCGTTATTACCCGGAGCCTGAAAAATTCGACCCTGACAGGTGGACGCCGGAAGCGAAAGCCGCGCGGCCCAAGTACGCTTATTTCCCATTCGGCGGCGGCCCGCGCATGTGCGTAGGCGAACAGTTCGCATGGATGGAAGGCATTCTGTTGATTGCAACGCTGGCGCAAAAATGGAAGATGCGCCTCGTACCCGGTCACCCTGTTAAGATGCAACCGCTGATCACGTTGCGCCCGAAACATGGCATGCGCATGACGATTGAAAAAAGATAATCACTAATCACTGTTCGGAGAATCATAAATGGCACAGCCCAGTCTCAATACCCGACTCACTTCGATGGATGCGACCTTTCTCTATTTCGAGAAAACAGAATCGCCCATGCACATCGGCAGCGTGAGCATCTTTGAAGGCGAAATCCCTTTCGATAAATTCGTGCAGAACATAAGCTCGAAGATGCATCTGCTTCCGCGCTATCAGCAGAAGGTCACTCCAGACCCGTTCAATCTCAGCCACCCGACATGGGAGTTCGACCAGAATTTCGACATCAAAAATCACGTCCTCCGAATCCAAATTGACGCGCCCGGCTCTGAAGAAGATTTGATCAAACTCGCGGGACGCATCTTTACGCCGATGATGGATCGCAGCAAGCCGCTCTGGGACATCTATCTGGTGTATGGGCTTGACGGCAAGCGCACGGCGATGATCGCGCGCGTGCATCATTGCATGGTGGACGGCGTTTCGGGAGTTGATCTGCTCAAAATCGTTTTAGACATCTCTCCTGACGCGCAGCCTTTGCCCAAACCGGAATCTGCTCCGCCTCCGCCTCAACCGCGCCCGGATGCCACGCGCAGTTTCTTTGACGCGCTGCTTGGCGGAATGCAGGAAGGCATGAATCGCTGGATGGAATTTCAGACAGGATTGCTGAACCTGACGCAGTCATTGACCTCAGAGCAAGCGCGAGCATCTGCGCCTGATATGAGCCGATTGCTGCCTGCGCTTGCCGTGCCAGCGCCGCTGCTGCCGTTCAATCGTCAATGCTCAGGCGAGCGCAAGCTGGTATGGAGCACGTTCTCTTTTGCGGAAGCGCGAGCCATTCGCGCAGCACTGGGCGGGACGGTCAACGATGTTGTGCTGACTGTGCTATCGGGCGCAGTATCTCGATACGTAGAGATGCACGGCCAGCAAGTGCACGGGCGCAACTTGCGAGTGATGGTGCCCGTCAGCCTCAGACGAGAAGACCAACGCGGGGCGCTCGGCAATCTCGTCTCTATGCTGCCTGTCGAAATACCTCTTGACCAGAGCGACCCGCTCGAACGTTTCAAATATATCAACGGCAAAACCGTAGCGATGAAAAATGCGCGCGTGGCCGAAGGTCTTAACCTGTTTACGGCTTTGATGGGAATACTGCCCGCAAGCGTGCAAGCACTGGTCGGCGCGATGGCTACGACTCCGCTGCCTGCTTTCAACATGGTTTCGACTAACGTGCCAGGCCCGCAGGTTCCGCTTTACGCGATGGGCAAACGGATGATCGCTTATTACCCGTATGTGCCGGTCGGCTATGCCGTCGGGTGCGGTTGCGCTATAATGAGCTACGACCAGAAACTTTATTTCGGGCTGACCTCTGACACGCAGGCGATGCCCGATGTTGAACGCCTCAAAGAGTTTCTGGATGAGTCCTTCGTTGAACTAAGGAAGGCAGCCGGAGTGGACGAAATCAAACCCCAAGTCATGAAAGCAGCGCGAGGTAGGAAACGCTAGCTTTAAGGTTTAGCAAAAGAGGAGAAAAACCATCACTGACAATCTGGAAGTCTCCTTCGCTATGACTGCATCTTCTGACTCCTTTAGCCGAGAACGCAAATCCGCAGAGCGGCCCATCTGGCGCGAGTCCTTTGCAGGACTTGATTGGATGGCCCTGCGCGCTTCGCCTGTCTATTACGGATTCGGCGTTCCGCGCGGTGACTCTGCTGCCGTGATCTGATACCCGGCTTTTTGGGAACCGATCACTATCTGCAAGAACTCTATTACTGGCTGCGTCGCATCAACTATCGGCCATTCATGTCTCGCATAGGATGGAACGCCGAATGCCTTGATATGTTGGTTGGCCGACTCTCGCACACTATTAAATCCGCCGCTTCGGAAACAGGCGGCAAAGTGCATTTGATAGGACACAGTCTGGGCGGAGTGCTGGCTCGCTCTGCCGCCGCGCGACATCCCGAACTGGTTCAATCAATCATCACCTTAGGCTCTCCGTTTCGCGGCATCCGTTCTCATCCGATAGTGTTGCAGATGGCTGATCGTGTGCGCGAGCGAATACTGCGCGAGAGTAGGCGCGAGCAGCCCGATTGCTATACGGGCTATTGTGATTGCAATGCCGTCATCGATTTGCAGAAGCCTTTTCCGACTTCGATTCTTCAATCGGCGATCTACACAAAGTCGGATGGGATAGTGGATTGGCGGGTTTGTGTTCACGATGACTGCGAGACTGACTTTGAAGTCAAAGGCACGCACGTCGGACTGGCGTTCAATCCTTCGGTCTACGAGTTGATTGCCCGTCGCCTTGCCAAAAAGTGATATTGCTATCTAATGTTACGCAATGAAAGAATCCGTCGTCGAGTTAACACCTCTTCAGCCCGATTCATCGGGCTTTCCCGTAGGCAAATAGGCCAGCCGTTTACGGCTGGTTACTGGCGCGCACGTTTTTCAAAGGGCGTTTCAACGTCCTTCTCCATTCGGCTTTAGCCAGTATTGGCGAAGGCTAAAGCCGCACAGGCAAGCACGCTAAAGCGCGCTCGTGAGGTTCGAGCGCATCGTCAACCAGCGCTAGAAGCGCTGGCCTATTTGCCTACGGGAAAGCCCGATTCATCGGGCTGATCAACAGCGCAATTGCATTGTCAACCTCTAATCTCTCTTGCTTGCTGCGTAGCCTGAGCTATTATCAGGCTTCTGATTCTGCTGTTTTTGCCAGCGGCTCTACAGGAAGCCCCGCTTCTTTCCACGCGGCCCATCCGCCTGTCAGGGCGCGTGCTTTCTTCCATCCGGCTTGTCTGAGTTCCTGCGCCACACGGGCGCTTGTCTCTTCGTTCGGTCAGGCACAGTAAGCGATGAGCCAGTTCTCCTTTTTGAGACCGAGCTCCTTTGCTCGTTCAATCACATGATTGGGCGGCATCCGAACAGCATTTTTGCCTTAGTGGTTTCACCTTCGAGAGTGCGCTGTTCTGCGATGTCGAGGATTGTGACAGGCTCTCTAGCTTGCCACAGACGGCGTAACTCTTCGATCGTGATTCGCTGCGAACCGACCTGACTTCGTCGCCAACCAGCCGAGATGACAGACTCCATCAGGGTCGCCCGAACAGGTCGCAACCTGCTTACCATCAGATGAAGTCGAGCGCCGAATTTTGCTCGCACAACAAGCTTTTTATTATTTGCTCCGTCTTGAACAGGTTGATCGTCTTCTTTCTCAGGGCCGAACGAGCGAGCGACTTCAAGCTTGCAACTTCAGCTTACGACTTCAGGGCTGGCAGGCGCGAGGCTCTCTCTAATCGCGCGTTTGCGAGCGGCTCTAGCCAGCAGCATAGGCGAGCCGCCGTGAAGCACGACTGACACGAGCACCACGAGAGAGCAGACCGCGAACAGATGACTACTGCCGGGCAACCCTGCAAAGACCGGCAACAGAATCAGCAACAAAGAACTCAGCCCGCGCGGCCCGAACCACGCGATCAACAGGCGTCCGCGCATGTCCACGTTCGAGCCTAACAGCGACAGCAGATAAACAGGCGTTCTTATCAACAACGTTATCGCCGTGAATAACAATGTCGGCCCGTTGATTACAGTAAGCCCGCTCCATATCAAAGAGCCTCCTAATAGCACGAACGTAAAGAGCAGCAGCATTTCTGCGGTCACTTCGCCGTATTCAACAAAGCAGTCGCAAAGCTCTACGTCGAGCGCTGCTATGGTCATCCCTGCGGCGAACGCGGCGATAAACCCGCTGGCGTGTATGGATTCTGCGGCGGCAAAAGCAGTGAACGCAACGCCGAGCGAATAGAGTGACTCATAGTCGCGTCGCACGCCGAGCCGTTTCCTCATGAAGTCTAAAGCAGCCACTCCTAAATACCCTATAAACACCCCCGCGCCCGGTCCGAGAAGGAACAGATTGAGACCGAATTTGGCAAAACCAGCGCCTCCGAGCGAAGATTCTTGATTGAGGAAAACCATCGCGATCAGCACGACCGGCAACAGCACTACATCGTTTAGCCCGCTCTCCAGTTGCAACGCTTGACGCGCGTCCGAAGGGATGTCGCGGCGGCGCAGCACTCCGCGCAATAGCACCGGGTCGCTTGAAGCCAGCGCCGCGCCGAGAATCGCGGCGCTGGCCACAGACAGATCGAGCAGCCACCATCCGGTCAGACCGATGAGTGCGGCAGTCAGCAGCGTGCCCGGACCGAGTAACCTTAACGCCAGCGTGGCGCGACGCCGCACCTCTGCGATGTTGAGCGAGACGGCATCTGTAAAGAGCACGAGAGCGAGACTCAGCGTTGCGACGACGCGCAGCGCCGCAGAATCGAGCGAGAGATTGAGCACGCCAAGACCTAGCGGGCCAAGCGCCGCGCCTAGACCGAGAAACACTGCGACTTGCGGCAATCCGCTGCGCTCGATCAAACCTGAAAGCAGCGCGGATACCATTATGACAACGCCTATAACCGCGAGTGTGACGGCGAACATTTCGGTGCTCATCGAATCCATCTCGAAGTAACCTCCGTTCGGACATCATAACCCGAATTTATAAAGCTTTCATCCGACGCGCGTATCGAATCGTTGTGCATTGCAGTTTGAACCGGCCAATCGTGTGTGATATTTTCCTTGTGGCTTTCTCAATCAGAGTTTTGCTTATCCGTGGCCTCAACTACACAGGAGGAAAATATGCGCTACAGGATGATGATTTCGTGCGTGCTTGTCTGCGCGCTCATATCACTTGTTTCTCCCATCGCTGCTACACAAACAAACGGCTCGCTCGCCGGAACTATTAAAGACCCGGCTGGTGCTGTGGTTGGGGGCGCGCAGGTCACGGTTCGCAACATTGCGACCGGCGAGTCGCGCAGCGCGAGCACGGATGAGTTGGGGCGGTTTCGCATAGAGAACATTGCGCCGGGGCGTTATGCAATTAGCGTCGCTCACGCGGGTTTCAAATCCGCCCAGCGCGAAGTCGAAGTGACATCCGAACGAGCCGCGACCGTCGAGATCAAGCTTGAAATCGAAACGCCTCGCGAAGAGATAAAAGTCACGACAAAGGGGGCCATCGCGCCTAACACGGAGCCTGCGTATAGAGGGCTGCGTGACGGCGAAAGCTTTGAAAGCTACACGGTCAACAATGTCACGATCAAGCGCGATGTGGGAACGCTCACATTAAAAAGCGGGCGCATAAACTTTCTCGCGCCTGTGATGGGCCGTGTGGTGAAGGCAGTATTTACGGGCGAGGGCGAATTCGTTCTTACGCCCACAATCGTTATGGAGCGAGCTTACCTGCGCCTCATCACCAATAACGACATATTGAGCGAGACGTTTGAAAAACTTGCGCTGTGCTTTACGGACGACACGTATCAAGAGATCAAGCGACAGGGGCAGGCCACGGAAGCCGATTCGCGTGCGCGCGATGTGCTGCGCGAATTCCAAAGCCGCGTGCGCCATCGAACGGAACGACCGCGCAGCCTTGTCGAGTATCTTCTTTCAGGCGAAGATGTCGTAAACGTTGACGCGCAAATCCTTGCAGATATTTATAACCCGAAACGACCGGGCTTCTTCAACGCTTACATCTTCGGGCGAAAGTTTAACGACCTGCGCTTTCAAGTTCGTCCGCAAGGGGCGCTGCCGCAATTGCTCGCGCCCGAAGAAGTCGCGTTAATCAACCTCGACCCGCTGGGCGAAAAAGAAGGCATTTTATATCTCGCTCACTTCTTGAGCGAATACAAAAGCGGGCGCGTCAGTTCTGAAGAAGATCATCGCATCATTGACGCCGAGCACTACAGAATCGAAACGGCGATTGACGACGGCGAAAAACTGACGGCGACGGCGGAATTGACTTTCACTGCTCTTGGCGACGGCGACCGTTTATTAAGCTTCGGGCTGTTGCCTAACCTCCGAGTTACGCGAGTGACGGTTGCCGACAGCGAAATCAATTTCATTCAGGAAAATCGAAAAGAGGACGGCTCGTTTTACGCCATACTGCCTGAGCCGATGGTTAAGGGGCGCAAGTACAAAGTATCAATCGAGTATCAAGGCGACAAAGTTGTTGAAGACGCGGGCGGCGGAAACTTCGCAGTCGGCGCGCGCACAAGCTGGTATCCGTCAGTCAACGCGTTCAACGATAGGGCTACGTTCGACCTGACGTTCAAGGTGCCCAAGTCTTACACGCTGGTCGGCGTGGGCAAACAGGTCAAGACTTGGCGCGAAGGCGATTACGCCGCATCGCAGTGGACTTCAGAAGTGCCGCTTGCCGTCGCCGGGTTCAATTACGGCAACTTCAAAAAGAAAGAGATAACCGACGAGCCTACCAAATATTTGATCGAAGGCTATGCGACTTCTGAATTGCCAAGTTATCTGCGCAACGCAGGAAACGCGATAGGCGGCATGACGCCGACGCGGCTGACCGAGAATGCGATAGTTGAAGCGCAGAACTCCGTGCGACTTTTCACTCACTGGTTTGGCGAAGCGCCTTATGGTCGGATTGCCATCACTCAGCAGCCGCAGTTCAATTTTGGCCAGTCGTGGCCGACGCTGGTTTATCTGCCGATAATCTCTTTCTTCGATGCGACTCAACGCTGGATGTTGATGGGTCGCATATCGAGCGGCCTTACGGAGTTCATTCAGGAAGTCACGCCGCATGAAGTAGCGCATCAGTGGTGGGGCCACATCGTCGGGTGGGCATCGTTTCACGATCAGTGGTTGTCGGAAGGCTTCGCAGATTTTTCGGCGGGGCTGTATTTGCAGGCGACCGAGCAGAAGCCCGACAAATACCTGACTTACTGGCAGCGTGCGCGCGAAACCATAACTGAGAAGAACCAGTATGGCCGCCGCGCAAACGACGCAGGCCCGTTATGGATGGGATTGCGTTTGAATACTTACAAAACGCCCGGCGCTTACAATCGCCTGGTTTATCCGAAAGGCGGCTACATTCTGCACATGCTGCGCGGGATGATGTGGGATGTAAAAACAAACGACCAGAGATTCATTGAAATGATGCGCGATTTTGTGAAGACTTATTTTCATCGCAACGCATCTACCGAAGGGTTCCAGGCCGTGGTTGAAAAGCATATGACTCCGCAAATGGACCTGGATGGGAACCACAAGATGGATTGGTTTTTCAGGGAGTGGGTATACGACACCGAAATCCCGCGTTACAAGCTACAGTATTCATTTATACCGGAAAGCGACGGCAAGGTGATTTTGAAAGGAAGCCTCACACAAAGCGAAGTTTCGGAACATTTCAAAATGATTGTGCCGGTGTATTTGGATTTCGACGGAAAGCTTGTACGACTTGGTACAGTTCCCGTCCTGGGCAACGGCACAAAAGAGTTTCAAGTGAGACTGCCGCAAAAGCCAAAGCGCGTTTTGTTAAACGCTTTTCACGATGTGCTCGCATCGGAAAGCATCAGCGAACAACAGAAATAGAATCGAGCGTTGGCGGTGCCGGGAGTAAAGCTGTTACTGTCCCGGCACTGCGCCCGGAAAGAGATAGGCGTAAGCCATCACTATTAACCCGACAATCGAAGCGAGCGCGACTGAATGCCACACGACTGCACGAAAGATCAAGCCTTCGTTGCCTACCTGATTCGTTGCCGCAGTCGCCACGACTATTGATTGCGCGTCAACCATCTTGCCCATCACGCCGCCCGCGCTGTTGGCCGCGCACATCAACACGGGGCTCAAGCCAAGCTGCTCTGCCGTTATGCGCTGCAATCCTCCGAACAATGCGTTCGATGAAGTATCGCTGCCCGTGAGCGCAACTCCCAGCCATCCCAAAAATGTTCCGAAGAAGGGAAACAGCGGGCCTGTTCGCGTGAATGCCAGACCCATCACCGCGTCCATACCGGAATAGCGCGTCACGAATCCCAATCCCGAGCATGAAAGAGATCGCAAGCACCGCAAATCTCATTCGCACAAGCGTACGCCAGAATATCTTTGCAAGTTCGGCAAACGATACGCCGAGCAATAACCCCGCGACTATCGCCGCGAGAAAGCAACCCGTGCCGGTCGCCGCCAGCCAGTTGAAATCGAACTTCGCGGCTTCGGGCGCAGGTTCGGCTACAACCGGCGCGGCGCGAGCAACACTCATGTGCAGCGCGGGCACTTCCCATCCTCCGCGACTCGCGGCAGGCGTAGTCCAGCGATTCATAGAAGCCTTAACCCAGGGCAATCCCCACATCAAAACAAAGACTGTCAGAATAACGAAAGGCATCCACGCGCGCATGATCTGACCAGCCCCGTGCGTGGGCTTATCAACCGGCGCTGCGTTTCCTGCTATTGCCGCTTCATCTTCTTCCGTCTCTTCTTTGAATCTGAAGATGCGGCGCGGCTGCCAGAAGCGAAGAAAGAGAGTCGTTACAACTAGCGACACGACGCCGCCCGCTATGTCAACAAGATTGCTGTCAATGAAGTTAGACCAGACGAACTGAGTTGTGGCGAACGAGACTCCGACGACCAGTATCGCGGGCAGCACCTCGAATGTTTCGCGCCAGCCGACCATCGCGCGCACAAGCCAGAAGGGAACTATGATCGCTGTGATCGGAAGTATACGGCCTATCATCGCATTGAGGTCTTGTTCAGCCAGTCCCGACACAGCCGCCAGCGTATGAACGGGCGTGCCTATTGCGCCCCACGCTACGGGCGCTGTGTTGGCTATCAAGTTCAATGCCGCCGCGTGAAACGGCTTGAAGCCCAGCCCTATCAAGAAAGCGCCTGCGATGGCGACCGGCGCGCCGAACCCGGCAGCGCCTTCGATCAACGCGCCGAAGCAGAAAGCGACAAGCAGCGCTTGAAGCCTGCGGTCTGCAGTTATGCGCGCCACAGATGATTTCATTATGTCGAACTGTCCCGTGTAGACAGTTATGTCGTAAAGGAAGACTGCCGCGACGACTATCCACGCGATCTTCAGCAGGCCGAACGCCGCGCCATAGCCGAGGCTCGCAAACGACAGCTTCCACGGCATGCCGAAAGCCAGGCTCGCGGCAGCAATGGCCGTTGCTGCTCCTGCCATCGCAGACCAGTGCGGCTTGACGCGAAAGATTGCCAGCAACCCCAGCAAGACCACAACAGGCAACGCCGCGACTATCGTTGAAAGCCACCACGCGCCGAACGGATCATAAACTTGAGTCCATGTCATTTTATTCAGCTCTATGTGATTGTGTTTGACGAGGTAGGAAAGATTATTACTAAACCGTGTGAAGTTCAAAGCCAGAAGATGTAAAACCGAAAGTTCACCGCAGAGACGCAGAGTACGCAGAGATTACGCAGAGAAAAACTATTATTACTCTGCGCCCCCTCTGTGTCCTCTGCGTCTCTGCGGTGAACTTAATTTTTGTGATAAACAATCTACTGGCCGACGTGCACCTTCTTGATCAAACCAGTGAATAACTCAGCGACGTAGAGATCGCCGTTCTCCTCGTCGAATGCCATACCGGTCGGCCCGATCAGGCCGCCTGCGACCAGGACGGGCGCGGCGCTGGCTGAACTGAAAAACTGTATCCGCCCCGGTTGGCCCGTCAACAGATTTGTGCTGATTTCAAGCGTGTAGAACTGGTTCTCTCCATTCGCCCCTTTCACAGGAATCACATCAATGGCCGTTGTCAGCCCGCCGATAAAAGTCGTCTGACTATTGTTAGCCAGATTTATCTTGCGCACTTCGGCCAGACCCGGAGCAAATGGGAATCCCGTCAGATAAGTGACCAGCAATTGTTTGCCGAAGACTCGGACATTATCCGGCACAGCGTCTACAAAAGGAGGCCCGAACGGCAGCGGGTTTGGCTTGGGCGCAAAACGCGCCAGCAAGTGATGCTCGCCAGTCTGAATGTCTATTTCTCGAAGGGTATTCTGGCTGGCGTCTGTCATATAGAGCTTGTTTTTGTCGAGCGCAAGGCCGAACGGATTCGAGTTGCGGACATTAGCCAGAAAGTCGGGCCTCGGCTCCTCAGAAAAGCTTTTGAAATTCGCTAGTACATTAATCCTGATCCTTTGGCCGCTCGGATTTTTAGGCTTGAGAGTTACTCCTTCATTCAAGGCGTCGTAATCCGCGCCTGTCAGCGTGAAATTTCCGGCTGAAAACTCGGGAGAAGAATCGAGTCGAATCTCCAGCAGAGAACTAAAGATCGAAGAAGAAGGTTGGGGGTTAGGCATGAGCGAGCCTTGCACGGGGCCGGGCAGCACAGAGTCGCCTGCTCCGATTAAAACGTAAATCGTGCGCCCGCGTAGCGCTATGCCTGTGGGGCCGGAAGGGTCTCCTTCGCCGCCATCAAGATTGATTCCAGATGGAAGACCATCAACCAGCGTTCGGCGATTACCATTCTGATCAATTATGGAGATGCGACCGTCATTGTTCCCTGTCCCTGTCTCAGAAACTATCAGGCTTCCTTCTGGAGTCAGAATAATCCTGGTCGGGGCTATTAGTCCCCCTGTTACTACGGACTGAGCCAATGCGCTGCCGCTCGAAATCGTGAGCGCAAACAGCGTGAGAGTTGCTATACGGGCGATGAACTTTTTCATTCAGATTTCTCCTTTACCATGAAATTTTCACATTATTTAATTCTCTGATCACTTGCCGATGAACTTGGGCTGCTGGCAGAGCGATCCTCTATTTACTCATGCGAAAAAAATGGGTGAAAAGGTTCATGCTCAATAAACCCTACTCATTTTCTCTGGTCGGTGTATCACTCATAAATGCAGAAATGGTTCATATCCTGGGGATGATTTCGATATCGCAAAATTGGCGGGCGAAGCATATCACTCTAAGAATTAAATCCCGGAGTTCTTTTTTTAATAAGCGAAAACTGTTCTCCGCAAATCCCTGTGATACAATTGTTCATCCAAGATTGTGAAGGAGTGACTATGAGCATACAGGGACGTGCGACTCCGGCAGGAACTCGCCGCTACGCCGAGCGGCTCAGTGCTACTACGGCTGAAGGGCATTTCCGCCAGCAACAGGAATTATGCATAGCTACAATCGGGCTTGGCACTTATCTTGGCCACTGGGACGAGCGCACAGACCGCTTGTACCAGGAAGCGATTCGGCGCGCTGTTGAACTCGGCTCGAACGTGATTGACTCCGCCATCAATTATCGTTTCCAGCGCAGCGAGCGAGTGATTGGCGCAGCGCTCAAGCAATTATTCGACGCTAACAAGTCAAAGCGAGACGAGATCATTGTTGCCACCAAAGGCGGCTTCTTTCCGTTCGACGGCGAGCCGCCGCGCGACCCTCGCGCCTGGGTGATAGAAAACATCATCAACAATGGCGCGGCGCGCGCCGAAGACATAGTCGGCGGCAGCCATTGCATGTCGCCCAGCTATCTCGATAATCAACTCGCGCGCAGCCTCGATAATCTCGGCCTTGAATCCGTTGACATCTATTACATCCACAATCCCGAAACTCAGCTTGAAAGCATTTCGCGCGATGAGTTCAACAACCGAATCCGCGCCGCGTTCGAGTTCCTCGAAAAAGCAGCCGGCGACGGGCGGATACAGTTCTACGGCACAGCCACATGGAACGGTTATCGCCAGCCTCCAGGCTCGCACGGATATTTGTCGCTTTCCGAGATGGTCGAAATCGCGCGTGAAGTCGCAGGCGAAGATCATCATTTTCGCGCCATACAGTTGCCCTATAACCTGGCTATGCCCGAAGCCTTGACGGAAGGGAATCAGACGGTTGACGGCGAGCCATTATCTTTGTTGATGGCGGCGCATCGTCTCGGCATCACTGTAATGTGCAGCGCGTCAATATTTCAGTCAAAGCTCACACACAATCTACCGCCCTTCGTAGCTGAATCATTGAAGGGATTGAAAACGGATGCTCAGCGGGCTATTCAATTCGTGCGTTCGACTCCCGGCGTGACGACCGCGCTTATCGGCATGAGCCAGCGTTCGCACGTAGAAGAGAATCTGGAAACAGCTACGGTCGAGCCTGCCGCAGTCGAAGACTTCTTCAAAATGTTCTCCAGCGAATAGTGAGTAGAGGCTTGCAATTTCTGATTTCAAATCTGGAATCAGAAATTGCAAGCCTCTACCCTCTGACCTCTACCCTTCACATCCTTTCCTGCAATGCGCGCATCTAATCTTCAGTTTGTAACAAGCTCCGGGCATGCTGAGGGCCGGAACGAAACAGAATCACTTTTTGCACTTTCTTAAAACTATGATGCGTAATGTACAATGGAGTTATAAGAAGCCGGACAATCCGGCTGGTGAGCAAAGCATTATGCAAACAGCAACTCACGCGCTGAATACGGAAAGCGATCAGGAGCTTTTCTCGGTTACGCCTGGCAGCCCGTTTGTCGCTCGGCTCGCGCGAGCGATAGCCGATGCATGGCACGAGTTTGCCCATAGCCCTTTCGCTTACCTACGCGCTGCTTTTTTGCCTGATCACATCAACGACTGGTTTCCTTTGCGATTTGCAAATGCACTATGGACAACGGTCGCGCACCCGCTCTCTTTTATCGCCGAATTGTTCAGACGCGACCGGATTCCGACCGGGTTCATTTATCCGCCTGCTCGTCACAGCAGCACATTTGTCGTCAATGCTATTTCAACCAGCGACGCCCGCGTGAAAGCGCGTGACAGATTCTTGCCGGTACTGATTGCGTCCGGTGCGGTACACGCCGCGCTGATTGTATTTTTGATTTACCTGACCGTGCTCAATATGTTTGCGCCCTATACCGATGTCAGAATCGTTAGTCGGCCTTACAGACCTTTCGATGCGGACACAGTTGCGCAGCTATACGCGGGCCAGCGAAAGCTGCAAGCATCTGCTACGGACAAGGTAGCGCCGCTTGAAGAGGTTGAGAAGCGTGAGCGCGAGCGCGCTCGCCGCGAAGAAGCTGAACGTCGCAGGCGCGAAGAGGCCG
Organism: Blastocatellia bacterium; assembly: GCA_963726785.1. Lineage (GTDB taxonomy): Bacteria > Acidobacteriota > Blastocatellia > UBA7656 > UBA7656 > DATEKX01. The sequence continues at coordinate 2,131,003 of CAVSDJ010000008.1, read as the reverse complement.
AGCGCAGGAAGGCAGAGCAGGAAAAAGCAGAGAAGGAAGCTAAGGCGAAAGCTGAAGCCGAAGCCGAAGCCAAGCAGGCGACCGCCGCTAACACTAAATATGGCGAGATCAACGAAAACGCACTTAAAGACATAGTCGGCAAGATTTTCTCTGAGTACAAAGAAGGCAGACTCGGGACGGAAGATTTCACCGTCATGGCCAGCTTCAAAATAGACCCTGATGGTTCGATGCCGAGATCAAGTATCGTGCTCACTAAGAAGGCAGACGACCCTCAAAAGAACAACTTTGCTTTGCAGGTGCTCTGGCTGATAGGCGAGTCGCACGCGCTTGCGCCACTCTCGCCGCTGACTTCAAATTCCATTAAGTTTGAACTCGATAGCGAAAAAGTGCGCCTGACAATCACGGGGTTTGCGCCGACTTCTGAGTGGGCTGAAAGAGAAAGCCAGTCAACTCAGGCTCCTCTTCAAAGTCATGAGCATTTGCTCAAAAAAACTCGAACGCCGCAGAGTTATTATCACTGGTGAAAATCGACGCCGATAATAATCGCATGTTTTTTGACCTGACGGTTACTCGTGAACGCGCGTCGGCGATGATGCGCGCTCAATATGACAACGCGAATAACCAGCCTCAATGAATAAAGCAAAACAATTGACTTATGCCTGAACTGCCGGAGGTCGAAAATCGGCTGCTATATTTGCGGCGCACCGCCCTTGGAGAGCGCGTCAAGCGCGTCGTTGTCACGGCCCCCGGCATGATCAAAACGTCCGGCGCGCGTTCGTTCGCTCTCAATCTGGCCGAGCGTTCCTTCGTTGATGCGTACAGGCGCGGCAAATATCTGATCGTCGCTTTGGACAACGCGCGTTCGCTCATACTTCACTTCGGCATGGGCGGCGATCTGGTTTATTACAACTCGGCAGAAGACAAACCCGAATACACACGCATCGAGTTTATATTCGAGAGCGGCGCTCGGCTCGCTTTCACCTGCGCGCGAAAAATTTGCCGCGTGATGCTCGTTGATTCAGTCGAGCAGGTTCCCGCGCTTCGCGCGATGGGGCCAGAGCCGGGCGGCAAAGAGTTCAGCTTAGCCTACCTTGAGCGCGTCATCGAAGAGAGTCCTGCGCGCCAGATCAAGCCGCTCTTGATGGATCAGAAAAAGATCGCAGGCGTCGGCAACATCTATGCCGACGAGATACTTTTTGAAGCTAAGGTGAGGCCCGACCGCCGCGCTCGCGATTTGACAGAAGAAGAGATCAAGCGTATTCACCGCGAGACGCGCCGCGTGTTGAGGAAGGCCATTAAGACGGGCGGCGACGAAAATTTCCCGTCCTACTTTCTTGTTTCTCGAAGCGCCTCTGGCGCGAGTTGCAAAGCATGCGACCACGCGATTGAAAGAAAGCGTATCGGAGGCCGCACGGCGTACTTCTGCCCTCAGTGCCAGAGTTGATATGAGCGGCAAGCGTTGCCCGCTTGCCCTTCACTGTTCGATTATTTGATCTTCTTCAATCTCTTCGCGCATCTCGGCATCGTTGAGTCGGGCCATCAGCCATTGGCGAAAGATTTCTGCCTCTGGCCCTTTGCCTGTCCACCGCGCGCGGTCGAACATAGTCAACGCCATCACGAGCGCATGATGTTGCCCCGCGCGGTCGCTCGCTAATTCAAATTGGCGATACAGCCGGTCAATAATGTCAACGCTTGCGCGCGCCGTCTCTTCGTCTTTGAACCCGAGCCTTTTTGCAAAGAACTTTGAATAGACGTTCATCGGATGGGCGCTGGTTGTATATAAATCAAAGTATCCCGTCATCAATCCCGACTCTTGCAGCACGTTTGCGACATAGCTTGGCCGCGAGCCTGTGATCATCGCAAGGTCTTCGACCTCGCCTATGCCGGATGTGTAGAGAGAGATGATTTGATCTTTCTTGGACACGCGCCTTGCGCGTTTGTCTTCGCGGTCGGACTCACGCTTCTGCTTCGAGCTTGTGCTCATATGTTGAGCCTTTCCGGTCCACAAAACTATTGAAGCAGATGAGGCGAAGAATTAAAAATTAAAAATTAAGAATTAAGAGAGTTCACCGCAGAGACGCAGAGGACAGAAGAAAAGATGAAGTATGAACAATGAATGATGAATTAAGAGTCTCTATCCAGTTCATCATTCATCATTCCGCATTCATCGTTTCTTCTGCCCCCTCTGCGTCTCTGCGGTGAATTGATTTTCAAATCCGTAGAACTGAATGGCCCTGAATTAACGCCGCAAGGATTTGTAATTTTTAATTCGTAATTTTTAATTTCCCCGTGACCGTGCGCCCTACTCGCGGGCCGAGATTGTCCCGTGCCGGAGCGCGGTCGAGGTTCGCCGTGCGCGCGCCGATCTCGTAAGCGTACTGAGCTATTCGCGTGAACTTTTCATAGTTGATCTTTTCGGCGCTGTCCGTGTTCGCGTGATAGTCGGCATGCAGCCCTGTGGTTAAAAATACTATCGGCACGCCTTTCGCCGCATAGCTGTAGTGATCGCTGCGATAATAAACCTGTTCGAGGTCACCAGGATCGTTCATTTCGTAATCGAGCTTGAGCGGTTTTTCAAGCCCCTGGTTCGCTTCAACCGTGATGTTGTGAAACTCTGTGCTGATGCGATCAGACCCGACCGGATAGACAGAGTTCGCTTCTTCCGCCTTGTTGTCGCGATTGCGACCTATCATGTCAATGTTGACCTGCGCGATTATCTTTTCCATCGGCACGGTCGGATAGTCGGCGAAATAACGCGAGCCGAGCAAGCCTCTCTCTTCGCCCGAGTGCCAGATGAACAACAGCGACCGTTTAGGCTTTGACCCCAGCGCGAACGCTTTCGCCACGCCCAGTATACCCACAGTCCCTGAGCCGTCATCGTCTGCGCCATTCCATATTCGGTCTTCGACAGCGTTTGCGGTCACTCGACCTTTCGCCCCGAGTCGCCGCCCATCTTCAACTTCGCCTTCGGCGTAGCCCACATGGTCGTAGTGTGCGCCGAATGCCACATAAGTGTCTTTGAGCTTCGCATCTGTGCCTTCGATTATTCCTATGACGTTGCGCGTGTACTGCGTGCGAACGATTTTATAATCGGCATCGATGTTGAAAGTTATGCGAACATTTTTGAGAGCGAACGCGGGCAGCGTCTCACCTTTGGCAGCCTTGTCTTTCAACTCTGCATACTTCACATCCGCGCCGCTGAACAGGAACTCGAAGAACTCATCTTGCGCTGAGACGTTCGGCGCTATGAGATTATCTAATCGCTGAACGGTTGTGAAATCAGGTTCCGGCAAAGCAAGCTGACTGCCCGCCGCTGCGCCACCTGCTCCAGGCCCGCCACCGCCGCGCCCTACGCGAAGAGGCATTACCGGGCCGATGCTTGCAATTGCGCCTTCCAACTCGGTCGCGTTGCGAGACCGGCCACCCATCACGCGGAAAGATTGTTGCTGCTCTACTCCTTTGGGAGCCGTCGTGCCGAGATAAACGATCACCTTGCCTTTCACTTTCTTACTGGCGTAATCATTATGTCCGGGCAGATTCAATCCGTAGCCGATGAACTCAATCTCGTCAGCCTTAACTGAACGCTTGCCTCCGACGTTCGTAGGAAAGCTGATGCCTTCTTTATTCTTGAACGTGCGCGTCTGGCCGTTGGCTTCGACCGTAACAGTAGAGTTGTTAGTTGACTTCACTCCGAGCACGGAGACTCGCTGAAAGTAAGAACCGTTCGGGCCGCCGGGCTTAACGCCCCACGATTTCAGTTGTCCGGCGATATAGCCTGCCGCAAGTCCTAAGCCTTCCGTGTAAGTGTTTCTCCCCTCGAATTCATCCGAAGCGAGATACATGAGCCATTCTTTCAACTCTTCGGCCTTGATCAGATTGTGGCCGCCGTTGATCTTCGCCGATGCGGTCGAGAACGCGAAAGAGGCTACCAGAGCCAGTTGTGTGACAATTGCAGTGATTCTGCGAAGACGAAACATGAGTTCTCCTTTGTTGTATGGAAGAGAGTTATCGAGAAAGGCAAATACGACAATCCGTACTGCCCGGATACAAAAATCACTATATCCCGGTGATGGAAATATTGTTGTTATTTATAATGCAGCGCCGAATGCCGGAATAGCTGAAGTCGAAATTCCATAATATAATTTGGCCTCGCATACTCTTCGACCGCGTTAGCGGTAGGTTGAATTTAGCCGTGTACTTTAGTGCAAGGAAGGAAACGGGATTATATGCGCTTGTCGCGTCAGCGACGACTGAATATTTCAATCGTCGCTGACGCGACGAAATAAAGACGGCCCTCGACAACCGTGCACTAAAGTACACGGCTAAACTCATCTGGCCGCTACGCGGCTGAGTGATATTTATATTCAACGAAGAAAACTCCCCGCCCCTGACTTGCAGTGTGATTTGCAAGTGACAAACTTCTTTCCGGAAACTTGAATATGGGAACAACACGGCGTTCTGCGCGTTGTAGCTTTTTGAGATGGCGAGTTTTTCTTTTCTCGCTTGCGATGTTGATTTTATGCGCGCCCATGCGCGGCCAGAGTTCTTCGGCGCGCGATGAACTGGCGCGCCGAAACATCAAATTCACGAAAACCGCTTTCATCGAAAACGTAGTCAAAGGCGATAAGGAAGCGGTCAAGCTGTTTCTCGACGCAGAAGCCGACTTTCAAAGCGATTGCCTCGATAGGCACATTTCCGCTCGTGACACTGGCAGTGATCTCGGCGGCCATTGTCATCATCGTCATACTTGCAGCGTTGCTGCTACTGTATCTCTATCTGATGCTTTCGTGATGCATGAGTTTGCCTCTACCAACAACTTGCAAGAAAGGCTGCGATAGCAGGTTCAACTCATGTCGGATTCATAATTGATAATGTGCCCCTGCAGTTGTACTGTTGTGGCCTGACCACTTTCATCGAAGCGAGGATAACGTTTATGAAGCGCTTCAAACGTGCTTTGTGCCTTTTACTGTTGTTGTTTCAATTTACCGGATTGTTGTCCCTGGCAAGCGCTCAAACAAGGACTTCGAGGCGCGGCCCAAGACCCATTGTGCAGGTCGGTGATATGAAAAAAGGATTGCAGGTTAGATTGAGCGAAGGCACACCCGCGTCTGCTCGCCCTGAACCGGTCGCCAAAGGGTCTGCTGTTCCGCTTTCAGAAAGCGATGCGCAAAACGTGTTGAAGCGACTCGAACCCATCAAAGCCGATGCGAGCGACGAACAGGATTTTGCATTCAGAGAGCGGTCGCTGCCTGCGCCTCGAACAGGCAAAACCGTCAACGCTTCGTTTCCACCAGCCGACGAGCGCGGTGTGATTGATAAACCGGCAACCGGCCCGCTCGAAGTCGCTCGCTATTCGCCCGAAGGCGAAGTTCCGCTCGCGCCGCAACTGAGCGTGACTTTTTCGCAGCCGATGGTTGCTATTACTTCGCACGCCGACACCGTAGCTGGCAATCTGCCTGTGCGGCTCACGCCTCAACCCGAAGGTCGCTGGCGATGGGTCGGCGCGAAGACCTTGCTCTTTGAAACAGGCACGCGGTTTCCGATGGCGACAGAGTATACGGTCGAAGTGCCAGCAGGCACGAAATCGGCCACAGGAGCCACTTTCGCGGCAGGCAAGCGATGGAAATTCGCGACGCCGCCGCCGCAGGTGAAATCGTTTTATCCAACGAACGGCCCTCATCGCCGCGACCCTGTGATGTTCGTAGAGTTCGATCAGCGCGTAAGCCCCGAAGCCGTTTTGAAAACCATTCACGTTCGCGCAAGCCGCGCCGAATACCGTGTGCGGCTCGCAAACAAAGCAGAAATCGAAGCCGACGAGATGGTGAGGAATTTCGCGGCAGCCGCAATCAAAGATCGCTGGTTCGCGTTTCGCGTTATTGATTCGAGCAGCGCAAATTCGCAGATGCCGCTTCCGGCTGAGACAAACGTGAGCGTATCAATCGGGCCGGGCACGCCTTCGATGGAAGGCCCGCGCACGACTGCAAGCCCGCAGCAGTATTCATTTCGCACCTACGGGCCGCTGCGAGTGACGAATTATCGTTGCGGTTGGCAGGACAAATGCTCGCCGTTCGATCAATGGAATATCGAATTCAGCAATCCTCTCGATGCGGAATCATTCCAGCCTTCGCAGTTGAAAGTAGAGCCTGAGATTGCCGGGATGAAGGCCGCGATTTATGGCAACACGCTTACAATCACCGGAGCCAAACGCGGGCGCACAACTTATCGCGTGACGCTCGATTCATCAATCCGCGACCAGTTCGGGCAGACGCTCGGGGCGAACGCTGTGGCCGTCTTCAACGTAGGGTCAGCGCCGCCCGCGCTCGTGTCTTCGGGCGATCAATTCGCTGTGCTTGACCCTGCGGCTGCCAATCGGCGCTTCTCTGTTTTCAGCATCAATCATCCGAATTTGAAAGTGCGTCTCTACAAGGTAGGACCTGAGCACTGGGAACAGTTTGCCACCTTTATGCGCAGCCACGAGGATGGCGACAGTGGCAGGCCGCCGGGTCGTCTGGCTTACTCAGACACAATTGCGGTCAAAGCCCAGCCTGACGAGATGGCAGAGACTCGCATTGATCTGAGCAAAGCGCTCGATGACGGATTCGGTCACGCCATAATTATTGTAGAGCCATCTATCCCACCGAAAAACCGTAACGACCGCCAGAGAGTAGTTGCGTGGGTACAGGCTACACAAATAGGTCTTGATGCGTTCGTTGACAATTCAGAGTTGGTGGGCTGGGCTACATCACTTAAAGACGGCAAGCCGATAAGCGGCGTGCAGATGACGATTCAACAAACGAGTATCAGCGGAGTGACGGATGAAAGCGGGATTACACATCTCGCTTTGAAAAGCGGCGCGACAAAGGGGCCGAATATTCTTGTAGCTCGCAAAGGCCGTGACACCGCGATACTGCCAGAGAACAATTACTGGTGGGGTGAAGACGAGGGCTGGGTTAAGAAGGAGGCGAATGATTCGCTTCGATGGTTCGTATTCGATGATCGAAAGATGTACAAGCCCGGCGAAGAAGTTCACATCAAAGGATGGGTTCGCCGCATTGGAGGCGCTAAAGACGGCGACATCAATCTGCCACATGGGGCGGCTCGAACTCTCACTTATAAGCTGAAAGATTCGCGCGGCAACGAAGTGCTCAAAGGCTCTGCCGACATTGATATGCTGGGCGGGTTCGACACGGCGTTCAAACTGCCGCCGACTATGAATCTCGGAGGGGCGAGTCTTGAATTCGCAGCGCAAAGCGTGAACACTGTGCTTGAAGACCTGGAGCACACTCATCAGTTTCAAGTGCAGGAATTTCGCCGCCCTGAGTTTGAAGTGACAGCCGCAGCAAGCGAAGGCCCGCACTTCGTCGGCAACTCTGCCAGTGTTACGTCCACAGCGTCTTATTACGCGGGCGGCGGGCTTGCTAATTCAGAACTGACATGGCGCGTGACCACGTCGCCTGCGCAGTTCACCCCGCCCAATAGAAATGATTTCACTTTCGGCAAATGGGTTCCGTGGTGGATTGCGCGCAATGAATATCAAGAGAGAAAAGTCGAGACGTTCACGGCTCGCACGGATGCAGCAGGCAAGCACGCTTTGCATATAGATTTCGTTTCAGTTGATCCGCCGCAACCTTCAACCGTCACCGCCGAAGCAACCGTCACTGACGTGAACCGTCAAGCGTGGACTGCGCAGGCGAGCATGCTTGTGCATCCGGCTGCGCTTTACGTCGGCGTTCGCAGCCCGCGCGTGTTTGTTCAGAAAGGCGAGCCGCTCGTCGTTCAATCAATCGCCTGCGACCTGGACGGCAAATTGATCGCGGGGCGAACGATCAAGATGCGCGCGGTGCTGCTCGACTGGGTTTATGAAAAAGGAGTGTGGCAGCAGAAGGAAACGGGTCTGCAAACGTGCGAAGTGAAATCCGCGAATGATCCGGTCGAATGCCGATTCGAGACTAAAGAAGGCGGCATGTATCGCATCACCGCGACGATTGAAGATGACCGCGAACGCCGCAACGAAAGCGAGTTGACGCTTTGGGTCGCGGGCGGAAAGGTGGTTCCTAAGCGAGATGTTGAGCAGGAAGACACAGGGCTTATTCCTGATCGCAAAGATTACCAGCCGAATGATGTGGCAGAGATTCTGGTTCAGGCTCCGTTCTATCCGGCTGAAGGTGTGATGACGCTCAGGCGTTCTGGAATCGTGACTACTGAACGGTTCAAGATGAACAGCCCGTCCTATACGCTGAAAATCCCGATCAAAGAGAGCTACACGCCGAACATATACGTGCAGGTTGATCTGGTCGGCGCGGCTGTGCGGACGGATGACACGGGCAAGCCGAATGAGAAATTACCCAGGCGACCGGCTTTTGCGAAAGGAAGTTTGAACCTGCCTGTGCCGCCGCTTGCAAGGAGGCTTGCGGTCGAAGCTAATCCGCGCGTTCAGGCGCTTGAGCCGGGCGGCGAAACGGTGGTGGATGTTGTCGTGCGCGATGCAAAGGGAGAGCCTGTCGCTGGCAGCCAGCTAGCGGTCGTCGTTGTTGATGAAGCTATACTTGGACTGACAGGCTACCGCATTGGCGACCCGATGGCTACGTTTTATGCGCCGCGCGCCGACGATACGAATGATTATCATCTGCGACAAAACGTGCTGCTGCGCAACCCAGCCGATCTGGAAGCCGAACAGCAGAACAGGCCTGTCAACGGAAGAGAGTTTTTAAAGTTGGCCGATGTAGCCGAAGAGGATCATTTAGCCAAGGCGGCAGAGGTCCCGCCTATGGCAGCGCCGAGGCGCAGGGCGGCGAAAAACGGCGCTGGCGCTGGCGAGGATGAAGCGCAGCAGATTCGCATGCGCGAAAACTTCAACGCGCTGGCGACGTTTGCTGCGGCTGTCGCTACGGACTCGAACGGGCGAGCGAGCGTCGAAGTGAAATTGCCTGATAACCTGACTCGCTATCGCATCATGGCTGTCGCGGTCGGGGGCGGCAAACAGTTCGGCGGCGGCGAATCAACCATCACTGCGCGATTGCCTTTGATGATTCGCCCGTCCGCGCCGCGCTTCCTCAACTTCGGCGACAAGTTTGAACTTCCAGTCGTCGTGCAGAATCAAACTAATGCGCCGATTGATGTCAATGTCGCTGTTCGCGCTACGAACGCAGAGCTGACGGAAGGCACGGGCCGCCGCGTGACCGTGCCTGCCAATGATCGAGTCGAAGTTCGCTTTCCGACATCAGCCGCCCGCGCTGGCACTGCGCGATTTCAAATCGCGGGCGTGTCGGGCGAATGGGCCGACGCTGCGGAAATCTCTCTGCCTGTCTGGACTCCTGCGACTACTGAAGCCTTTGCCACTTACGGCGAGATTGACGCGGGCGCAATCGTTCAGCCGATCAAAGCTCCTACCGATTCGATCAAGCAATTCGGCGGAGTGGAGATCACTACGTCATCAACCGAGTTGCAGGCGTTGACCGATGCCGTGCTTTATCTAGTCGCTTATCGTTTCGAGTGTGCAGAGCAACTCTCATCGAGAGTGCTTGCAGTAGCCGCGCTGAAAGACGTGCTGGCCGCGTTCAAAGCGAAAGGATTGCCTGAGCCAAAAGAGATGATCGAGGCAGTCGCGCGCGACATCAAGCGATTGCAAGCTCGGCAAAATGACGACGGCGGTTTTGGCTTCTGGCGGCGCGGCGACGAGTCGTGGCCTTACGTGAGCATTCACGTCGCGCACGCTCTCCAGCGCGCGAAAGAAAAGGGCTTCGACGTTCCCGCAGAGATGCTTGAACGAGCAAAGAAATATCTGCGCGAGATCGAGCGTCACATCGCTCACTATTACAGCGTGCAAGCTCGCCGCGCGATCATCTCGTATGCGCTCTATGTGCGAAACCGCATGGGCGATAAGGACGCAGTGAAAGCGCGGATGATGATTGCTGAAGGTGGACTCGAAGGGTTATCGCTTGAATCAATCGGGTGGTTGCTTTCCGTCTTGTCGAATGATGCGAATTCCGCGACTCAAGTCGCAGCGATTCGCAAGTACATAAACAACCATGCCACAGAAGAGGCTGCCACAGCCCATTTCGTGACTTCATACAGCGACAGCGATCACCTGTTGCTGCATTCAAGTCGCCGGACGGACGGAGTGATACTCGAAGCGTTGATTGCCGATCAACCTGCTAACGATTTGATACCCAAGCTCGTGCGAGGCTTGCTCGCGCATCGCAAAGAAGGGCGCTGGGAAAACACGCAAGAGAATAGTTTCGTGTTGCTGGCCCTCGACAAATACTTCAACATGTACGAGAAGACCACGCCCGATTTCGTTGCTCGCGCGTGGCTGGGCGAAGGCTACGCGGGAGATCACAAATTCAGCGGGCGCACGACCGAGCGGTTCAATGTGAGCATCCCGATGCGATACCTGGCCGACACCAGCGCGTCGAAGGATTTGATCCTGAGCAAGGAAGGCGCGGGGCGAATGTACTATCGCGTAGGGATGCAGTATGCGCCAGCGAGTTTGAAGCTTGCTCCGTCAGAGCATGGCTTTACGGTCGAGCGCGTGTATGAAGCGGTTGAGAAAGCTGACGATGTGCGGCGCGATGCGGACGGCACGTGGCACATCAAAGCGGGCGCTAAGGTGCGCGTGCGGTTGACGATGGTCGTGCCGTCGCGCCGCTATCACGTCGCGCTGGTTGACGCTATCCCTGCCGGGCTTGAAGCGATGAACCCTGAGCTTGCTGTGACTGGCAGCGTTCCGCAAGACCCGAAGGAGAATGCGAACGATAGATGGTGGTGGTGGCGACGGCCCTGGTTCGAGCACCAGAACATGCGCGACGAGCGCATCGAAGCGTTCGCGTCGTTAGTGTGGGAAGGCGTGTACACTTATTCATATGTGGCGCGAGCCACAACGCCGGGCGTGTTCGTAGTGCCGCCCGCGAAGGCCGAAGAGATGTACCACCCTGAAACCTTCGGGCGCGGCGGCACGGACAGAGTGATCGTGGAATAAAAGAATCATCTTATAACGCCTCACGTCAGCAGGGCCGTGAACGGCATTCCGTGAACGATATGAAACTCGCTTCGCGGCCTCCGCTACATGCGCTGGTTGGAGCGTTTCAGGCCATCTCTGACTCATTAAGTTCTAAAGTTGCTCTGAGAGTAATTTTAAGTCAGCTTCTAATTTCTTTGCTAGATCTGTAATGTTCTTGTATACGATGCATCTCTGACCCCTTACATCAAACTTCAATTCGTCAGCCTTCTTGCTAAGAAGCAGGGTAGGTTTATTCTTCCCCCAAGCATATCCAACTTCTAAGTACACATTTGGATTTGCGCCGGTAAGGTCAGCAATTACCAGTTTAGCAGTATCAATCTTGGATTTTATACGATCAAGGATATCTCCTGTGAATATAGCTCTATCAACCCTTTCGCATAGATATCCTGCTGTATTTACGGGCCCTTGAATCCCCCAATTATATACATCCTCTGTGTCATCGCTAATGGGCATAGCGACAAAAATATGTGGTTTCTTATTTGATTGAGGGCCAGCATTTATTTCTTGTATTGTCGAACTTGGGGTATGCGCTTTGTAGCTATCTATAGATGAGGGTGCTGATGGTAAGAATTCATCAAGAATTTGTTGGAGTCGTTCTGCTCTACCTTTATTTCTTTCCACAATTGTAACTCGTTCTAAAGCCGGTAGAATTATGGCACTGCGAAAGGAATCAAGCAGTCCAGCGACTTGCGCTAAGAAAGACTCTCTTTCATCTAGCCCGTAGCCTACTCCGTGCATGGTCATAGCAATGTGCTTCGCTTCTGGAACCTGTCCAGCTAATATTTGCATTGAGTAGTTTGCGAATTCTCTGATCCGGCCATAATCAAATTGAGATAAATGCAATACACCTACGAAAAGGATCTTTCTTGCAGCGATCTTTCCTTCAGATGATAAAAGTACATACTTTCCTGGAGGAGGCGATAGATGAGGGCGGTCTTCTGCCGTTGGGTGTATTATGCTAGCTACTAAAGCATCGGCCCCATAGAACTCTTGTGCATATTTTAAGATTAGAACGTCACAAGTGTAATCAATTACATCTGCGTACTCGACAAATACCTTGTTATTCATGATATTTCCTCCGCCTACGAATAGAGTGGTATATAACGGTAAGCATCTAATGCCTAGCATCAGCGGGGCCGCGCCGAACATTCAGGGAACAATGAGAAATTCGCTTCGCAGCCTCCACTGCATGCGAGGCGTTGTTATAGTAATCCCAAACAGAAAGCATTATTAAAAGTTGACTCGGCTACCTTCTTACCTGTGTCTATTTATTAGTCGCTTATGCGTAGCTATAGGCCCTGGCCTTTTCAGCTTTTCTGGTTCTGCTACATGCTCGAATATTTGACCTGGTTTTACTTCAAGTGCTGTACACAATTTATCTAAAGTCGCCAGATCAGTTCTAGTAGCTTTCCCCGTCCAGATGCGGTAAGCAGATGTCGGCGGTAACCCTGTTTTAACCGCAAGCTCTCTCGCGTTTCGGATTCCAGCTCTTTCTGCTACCTCTCGTACCACCCACCTAATCATGCAGCAGAGGCTAACATAATAAATATCATGTTGTGTAAGATGGGTTGAGCGGGCAGTACACTATTGTGCATAGGCTATTTTTGAAATATCACAAGTTGCTCGCATTCTTTCATTTTTTTTCGTCAAACAAGTACCTAATTGTGAACAAAAAATATTTGCTCTTAGGTGCACAATTGTGTATATTTAGGCTTATGTATCTTGTCTATCTCAAATATTTGCTGCCCTTCATTAGAATTAAGTAGCGAGGCTCATATGTATATACAAGAGGATGGAGAATATAGTAAAGACCTACTTGCAGATGATGAGACTTGGCTCATATTCCTTGAACCAGCCTTCTGCAATGATCCGACTGGATCAGATACTTTAGCTCATCTGCTGTTCACTCTGAAAGAAGCTATAGAGATAGGCCCCGATGGAACTAAGCAAGCAGTTAATACACTTCTGGATGGCATTAGATTGGTCTATCAATTCACAGAAGAACACAAACTCGCGCTAAAACTATACTGCCTATATTTAACCGGGCATTTAAAACCTCAAGATGAGCCGCGAATTCTGTTGAGCGGCGCAATAGAAAGAGGCTTGGTTGAAGTTGAACGCGCGTATAAAAAGAACGACGCAGTTAAGGGTAAGCGCATTGGCAAGAAGTGTGACCGGAGAAAGAAAAGATGAGATCAATAGGGGGCACAATCGTCAGGTACTGTAGTATTGCGCCTAACTCAGTTTTAGAACCCATTCACCGCAGAGGCGCAGAGATAGTTGTTGATTGCTCTACGTCCTCTGCGTCTCTGCGGTGAATGGACTTCTAATCCAGACAATTTTATTTCAAAGTCACGGCCCTATATATCAGCCGTGCGTGCGCTCGAACTCTTTCATGAAAGCCACGAGCGTTTCGACGCCTTCGCGCGGGAATGCATTATAAATTGACGCACGGATGCCGCCTACTGAGCGATGGCCTTTTAACCCATCAAGTCCTGCTTTGGTAGCTTCGCTCACGAACTGCTTTTCAAGCTCTTCGCTCGGCAGCCGGAACGTCACGTTCATCAGCGAGCGACTGCCGGGGTCGGCGTGGCCGCGATAAAAATCTGATGCGTCAATCGCATCGTAGAGAATCCCTGCTTTCTCTTCGTTACGCGCCTTTATGCCGGAAAGCCCGCCTTCATCAAGCAACCATTTGAGCACTAATCGCATGACATAAATCGAAAAGACCGGCGGCGTGTTATATAACGAACGCTCTTTTACGTGCGTGTTGTAATTCAACATAGTGTGCAGACCGGCGGGACTGCGCGCGAGCAGGTCTTCGCGGATGATGACCAGCGTTACTCCGGCAGGCGCGAGGTTCTTCTGCGCGCCCGCATAAATCAACGCATACTTTTCCACATTGATCGGCCCGTTAAATATGTCTGACGAAGCGTCCGCCACCATCGGCACATTGCCTGCTTCGGGGTCATGCTTCCACTCGACTCCGTGAATCGTTTCGTTCGTCGTCATGTGAACGTATGCGGCTTCCGGGTCTAACTTCAATTCGTCCTGTCGTGGTGTGCGCGTAAAGTTTTCCGCTTTGGTCGTCGCGGCTATGTTTACCGTCCCGACCTTCTGCGCTTCTTTAACTGCTTTCTCAGACCACGAGCCTGTGACGATGTAATCGCATGTGCCGCCTGCGGGCAGAATGTTCATGGGGATCATCGAAAACTGCAACGACGCGCCGCCTTGCAGAAACAGGACGTGGTAATTGTCCGGCACGCCCGCCAGCTTTCTGATGTCTGCTTCTGCGCCGAGTATTATCTCGTCGAATGCTTTCGAGCGATGGCTGATCTCGACCACGGACATCCCAACGCCCGGAAGCGCCAGCAAATCTCTTTGCGCTTCTTCTAACACTGTGAGGGGCAAAACGGCTGGCCCTGCTGAAAAATTATAGATTCTTTCTGTCATGGTTCCCTCCGGTCCTGCTTCGTTAAAGTTTCAACAAGCTCAATTCAATTATATCGTTTGATCCCGCGCGCATCGCTTCGAGCGTTTCATTCGATGGAGCTTGATCTAAGTGAATGCGAGCGATGGCGGCGACGGCTCCGTCAAAGACGATGTTTTCGGTCTCCTGCACGTTGATGCCTGCCGATTTTAGATGATCGAAGACCGCTGCCAGCACTCCCACACGATCAAAGTGGCGCACGACGAGCAGGTGAGTCGCAGGTGTTTTCTTTGCGAGATTAACTACATTCGGAGCGCGCCCTGTATCTTTGTATTCGCGGATGATTCGCACGCTTTCGTCCGCTATTGCCTGCTGAGCTTGATCGGTTGACGCGCCTATGTGATGAGTGCCGATCACTCCGTCAAGCTCGAATATTTTGTCTTCGACCGCGCCTGTGCCGCCTGACGGCTCGCCTGCGAAAACGTCAAGCCCTGCGCGAATGCCTCGCTCTCGAACGACTCTTTCAAGCGCCGCCTGATCTACTATTTCAGCGCGCGAGGTGTTGATGAAATACGAGCCGGGTCGAAGCGCGTCGAGCACTTCTTCGTTGATCAAGTTGCGCGTGTCGTCTTTGAGCGCGACGTGGACGCTGAGGACATCGCACGCGGCGGCGACATCCTCAGGCGACTGCTTCATTTCGATGCCGAGCGCTTCGGCGCGTTCGGGTGTGAGCGAGCGGCTCCACGCGACTACAGGCATGCCGAATGCGCGAGCGCGCCCGATCATCTCCTGCCCGATCTGGCCAAGTCCTACGAGTCCCAATGTGCGCCCGAACAAGCCACGCGCTTTGCTGTATTCCTTCTTATTCCATCGGCCTGCTTTCAAATCCGCGACGTTCGCAGGGATGCGGCGGTCGAGCGCCATCATAAGGCCGAATGCAAGCTCTGCGACGGCGACGGAATTTTTGCCCGGACAATTCGTAACGTAGATGCCGCGCGCCGAAGCCGTCTTCACATCAATCGTGTTGTAGCCTGCGCCCGCGCGAATGACCAGGCTCAATCGACCTGCTTCGAGCGTGGCCTGTGGGACTTTCGTGCTGCGAACAACGAGCACATCTGCGCCGGTCGAGCGAACAGATTCGGTGAGCGTGTCGTCTTTCAATTCCGGGTCATAGACGACCTCAAATCCTGCCTGCTTCAATTCGTCCATGCCGCTTTCCGGGAATTTATCTGCAATCAGTATCTTCATCCTTGTTGCTCCTGTGGTCGCTTGTCACGGTTTCTAAATCAAATGGGTCAACAATCCATCGCGCAGCTTAGGCTCGAACCATGTTGATTTGGGTGGCATTATTTCGTTTGCGTCCGCAATTGCCATCAACTCTTCAACTGTGACCGGGTACAGCGAAAACGCCACTGCCGCGCGCCCTTCATTGACAGACTGTTCGAGCGCCGAAGTGCCGCGAATGCCTCCTACGAAATCAATGCGCTTGTCCGTGCGAACATCTCTTATTCCGAGCAGTGGGTCGAGCACGCTCTGCTGAAGCACGCTCACGTCAAGCGACGAAATTGGGTCTTCGATGGTTACAATTCCGGGAGGAATCGTGAGCCTGTGCCATCGGCCTTCGAGGTACATGCATATTTCGCCTTTGCTCGCAGGCGCAGGAGTGTCGGCATCCTCAATCATGAATTTCCCGGATAGCTTGCTCACGAATTCGTCCGCCGTCATTCCATTCAAATCCTTTACAGTTCGATTGTAAGCAAGAATGCGAAGCTGGTCGGCGGGGAAGAGAACCGTGAGAAAATAATTGTACTCTTCATCGCCCGAATGCTCTGAGTTTTCTGCTTTGAGCGCGGCACGCGAGCGGCTTGCGCTCGCGGCGCGATGATGACCGTCAGCTATGTATAAAAGCGGGACTTGCTCGAACTCTTTGATTAATGCCTCGGCGTCCGCATCGCTCGCGCGCCAGATGGTGTGTACGACGCCGTCTGCGGCTGTGAAATCAGTGAGCGGCTCTGATGCTTTTGTTCGTTCGACAAGAGCGTTGATTTCGTCGCGTCCGCGATAGGTCAGAAAGACAGGCCCGGTTTGTGCGCGCAATGTGATGATGTGGCGCGTGCGGTCGTCTTCTTTGTCTTTTCGAGTGCGCTCGTGTTTGCGAATGATGTCCGTGTCGTATTCGTCAACAGAACAGCATGCGGCAATGCCCGTTTGTTCGTGCTCGCCCATGCGAAGCCTGTAAACATAGACGCTCGGCGTCGCTTCGACCGAGAGCGGCGCGGCGCTTTTGAGCTTCTCGAAATTCTCTGCGGCTTTCTGGTAAACGCCGTCCGAATAAATATCAGTGCCGTCGGGCAAATCTATTTCAGGTCGCGAGACGTGCAGAAAACTCAGCGGATTGTCAGCCGCAAGCTGGCGGGCTTCCTCTGTGTTGACTACGTCGTAAGGAACTGCTGAAACGAGTTCTGCTTTCTCTTTAGGCGGGCGCTCGGCTTTAAAGCCACGAATGGTTGCCATCTGTCGGTCTCCGGGTTGTAGGATGAGCTGCGACCGAGATCGCAGCGAATATGAAATGCTAGGGCGCGCGCGCAGTGCTGTCAACTTGCGCAGGCAAATCTGATCTACGCGGGCTTCCTTCTGGGGTGGCCTTCTGTGGCCGACTGGCCACCTCCCTGAATGGGTATGGGGCTGCGAGATTGATCTTCATGAAATACCCGATCTAAAATACTATTCGATTTCGACTCGTTCGCTATAAAAGCACGCCTCGTTAAAACTCAAGAGTGAGTTCTGCTTGAGGTAGTATCATGCGTAATGCCCCCATTCGCGCTGTCACCCTTTTATGCCTGTTCATTATTTCAATGACGCTTTTCCCGCAAAGCCGGAAAGCCGATGATTCAACCGTTTCTGATCTATCCAATAATCACGCTAACTGGACAGGCCCGAACGCGCTGGGCACTTTCGTGCGCAAGATGGTTGACAATAGAATCGTTTGTCTTGAAGCAAGTGTCGCGCAAGCTCGCAGCATAAAAGCGCGCGACCTGACAATGAACGTGCTTACGCCCGATTCAGATCAGACGGGCTTGAAAATAATTTTTCGCGGCACATCGCAATTGCAGAGCTTCCCTCTGGCAATGGAAGCCTTCAGACGCGCCGCTTCTCAATGGGAAAATCTGATTCGCACTAAAATAACCATCATCATAGATGTTGATTTCGGCCCAACCTTATTCGGCAGGCAGTTCGATGAAAAGGTAGTCAGCAGTACAGATGCTCAAGCTCTCGGAGGCAATGCTCTCTATCCGGCAGTTCGAGCCGGTTTGATTTCCGAGGCATCCACATCTGCAAAAACGGCGCTCTATAATTCACTACCCGCCAAAGTTACGCCTACAGACATTGGAAGCTCCGCAGGAATGACGGCTTCATCTGCAACGCTTCGCGCTCTGGGCGTGATCAATCAGGCAGCCGACCCTGACATTGAATCGAACAATTTCGGACTGCCTCCGGCCATCGGTTTGAACTCGAAGTTTGATTTCGACTTCGACCCCGGCGATGGCGTTGACGCGAACAAGTTGGATTTTGAATCCCTTGCTTTGCATGACATAGGCCATGTGCTCGGATTCATATCTTTCGTAGGCCAGCGAGAAATGGATTCTTCGATAGACCCGGAGCTTTCAATCTGGGACTTGTTCAGGCTGCGTCCCGGTGACGCTCAAAAAGATTTCGCCGCTACTGAACGAGTGCTGTCTTCAGGAGGAGATCAGAGCTTTTACGATGGCAGCGGGTTGCTGGCTTTATCAACCGGGCGACCAGACAGCACAGGCGGAGACGGGGCGCAGGCGTCGCATTGGAAAGATGATAGATTGACAGGCCAATACACAGGCGTGATGGACCCGACCCTTGAATTGGGCGAACACCAATTCATAACCGATAACGATATTGATGTGCTCTATACAATCGGCTATCGCACTCGCAGCGTGATAGACCAAACAATTCTTATCCCTCTTGTTTCCGGTCGCCCTCAGGCAGGAGGCATGATAGCGCCACCGCCGGGTCTTGGAGTTCTCAGTCACACACATTACTCAATCGCAGTTCCGTCCGGGGCTACTCAACTCAAAATAGAATTGAGTGGAAATCAGGACGTAGACTTGTTTGCTCGTTTCGGCCAGCCGGTAGTGCTTATAGGACATAATCCGAAGACCGATTATATGGCTACGACCGATTCAAACTCGGAAACGATAATCATCACTTCGTCCGATACTCCGCCTCTTCGCCAGGGGACTTACTACATGGCTATGGCGAATTTCGGGCCGGGTGATGCGGATTTCACCCTTACAGCGACCGTCACTGGAGGCAGTGCCAGCGGAACCGTTAATCGCGCGCCCGCCCTATTCAACATCAACTCTGATCTTGAAGGCGATGCTTTGAGACTCGATTATGCGGCCATAGATCGCGATGGCGATTTTGCGACGGCAGAAGTGAGCCTCCTTGACGAAGCGGGACGCGCAGTCAATTCGATGACCAGTTCTGCGATCAATTTTGGCAACGAGACTCGCGTTGAATCGCAATTAACGATTACGGGGCTCAGTACAATTCCTACAGCGCTCAAGGCAAGCGTAGTCTTGATTGATCGCGCTGGAAATAGAAGCGCTGAAACAATCATTGATTTCGGCAAAGCTCAGACAGGCGGGCTTGCACTGCTGGGCGCTTCTTTCGACGGAGCGAAACTCAAATTAAATGTGCGCGGAGCCGCAACCAATCTGGAGTTGGAAATCAACGGGCAAATGGTCGCGCCGCCGCGAAAGATCAAGACGAACGGCTCAGGCAGCAAGATGACGATCAAAGGCCGCGCCGAACAGTTAGCTCTTAAGCCGGGGGCCAATCGGATTCGCGTGAAGAACATCAACGGATGGTCCAATATCTTTATATTCAATAAAGCAAACTGAATTTCCGATGATTGTTATTTAGGTTACGGTGCGAAATAGAAATCAAATGCATAAACAGCCACCTGTACCGAAACTCAATTGATTCAGTCACGCTGTTCAAGGGCCGCCACAGCACAACCTTCAGGTTTTCCTAAATCCAGGAATTCAAGATCGACCTGTTTTTCGTAGCTATTTGTAAGTTATAGTACGAATTTGTTTGAGAAGGAAAACCTATGAGGATGCATATGTTCGTCAAGTCGGTTTCGAATATGGTTAACCTTAGGAAGTCTTAAATCCAGTCACCTGACCCTGCAGGCCTTTCTCTATGTTTACATACCGGGTTTATTAGTATCGGGTGAACGCCGGAAAAATCGCCTACGTTCGGAGGTTTAAGAATTATGATACAACAGCCCCCCTAGCTGAACTGTTCAGAACACGATTGCACGAGATATTGCTCAGAAACGCCGCGAATTTTGTCAGCGTTAAGGTTGAAAGAAACGAGAATATCTACACCTGTGGAGACAATGATCAGATGCTCTACTTTATCGAAAGCGGGCGCGTAAAACTGCTCATGCTTTCGCCTGCGGGCAAAGAGTGTTTGTTAAACATCTACACGCCGGGAGATATTTTCGGTGAATTATGCCTCGCAGGCGCGTGCGAGCGTCTTGAAATAGCGATGGCGATGGAAGACACGCGGCTGAAAAAAGTCTCCTGTTCCAAATTCTTTCTGCTACTGGCTAACGACTTGTTGTTTGAGAGCTTTGTGCAGTACCTCGCGCTGCGCGTTGCCGAGCAGCAGCAGATCATTACATACCTTATGACAGTTGACAGTGAGTACCGTCTGGCCGAGGCATTACTGCTGCTGGCGCGCAAGGTCGGCAAGAAAGAGTCTTCCAGCATATGTATCGAGCTAAGGATTTCACACGAGGATCTTTCAAAGATGGTCGGAACGACTCGCCCCTGGATCAGCAGGCTTTTGCAGAAATTCCGCAAACTCGGTTTGATAGAAACAAGCGCGGAGCACTTTCTGATTATCAAAGCAGAGAAACTCACAGCTTATCTTGCCGAGATATCTTAACGCGCGCGAGTCGCGCTTCGGATTCTTTTACAAAAATGTATACTAGTTAACAGACGCCCCAAAAGGAAGATGCTAGAATCCAGGCCTGTTGATGACCGGCACATGTCCGGCCTTAAAAGACCGGTCTAAATTCGCGTGGCCGCTAACGCGGCTGAATAGTTACCAGCGTTTTTCAATTTCGTGGAGGTAATATCATGGCAGATATCGAAGTCAAGATCCCCAAAAGCCTGGGCTTATCCGATGATCAGCTTAATCGTCTGGAGCAAAGCTTCCAGAACCAGATTGTCGAGGCAATGACAGGCTCGAAGGCGGAGTCCCTAGTTGTGGCCAGGCCACAGACCGTACAGGTTCCGCAGGTGGTTTCAATCAGAAAATCACAAGTGGTGGATGTATAGACGCGAGCGGTTACCACGAGCGGTTAACAAAAAATCCTGGCGAGAGCGAGAGCAGCAGGCGTCGGTTCGGCGTCGCGTCTGGTCTGACTTTTCTTTTCAGTAGCAGGACTATTTAGCCATGAAAAATCTTGACCTTCACCAGATAGCTGGCAAACGCGCGCGTGCGCTCGATGAGAGTAAAGACGAGCCAAATTTGTCGATATGTTTAATAACGGCCCTCTCCGTGATTGATTTTATTGATCCCGAATTGAGTAGTCGTGGTCAGACTAACACAGGCGCGAACATGGGCATCCTCACTCTGGCCGCGATCCTGCGCGAAGCGGGTTTCAAGCCCCATATCGTTAATCTGGACAGTCTCTTCATCTCTTTTATCGAAGGCGAAGGCCGACCTACTGCTGAATTGGAGGAGCAAGCCATACCGGCGTCTGCGGTAAACGGCGGGCGGGCTGATTTTTCTGCGCCGGGACAATCCAACCGCTTCTTTCCGTTTGTTGTCAAGCATCTTAAATCGTTATCTTTTGATGTTTTCGGGTTCAGTTCGATCTGTGGTTCATTTCCTCTTACGCTGCGTCTGGCCCGGGAAGTCAAAAGACTTAACCCCAACGCAAGAATCATCCTGGGAGGGCCTCAAGCGTCTGTTGTAGATGTAGCGACGATGAGCGCCTTCCCGTTCGTTGATTTCATTGTCCGTGGCGAAGCGGATGAAACTTTTCCCGCTCTATTGAAAGCGCTCTCGCACACAATTGCCGGTGAATGGGAAAATATTCCTGGAATCACCTTCAGGCGAGGCAACAATGTAATAAGGAACAAGAATGCCCCGGCTATCGAGAATCTTGATCGGCTGCCGTTGCCTGCAATTGATCTCGATCCTGATTTAAAGGGGCGTGGAGGTATTCATCTAGAGGTTGGCAGAGGTTGCCCTTTCGCCTGTACTTTCTGCTCGACGAACGACTTCTTCAGACGTAATTTCCGCCTGAAGTCCGCCGAAGAGATGATCCGGGAAATGAAGCTCATCAAGAAGGAATATGGCATTAGCTATTTCAGCTTGATTCATGACATGTACACCGTTGACCGTAAGAAGGTAGTAGCATTTTGTGAGGCTCTGCTCGAATGCGGCGAGGAATTCACCTGGGGTTGCAGCGCCCGTACCGATTGCATTGACGATGAACTGATTGGACTTATGGCAAAGGCCGGGTGCCGTGGAATCTTCTTCGGCATAGAGACTGGCTCACCCCGCATGCAGTATGTTGTCAACAAGAGACTGGATCTGGTTGAGGCCATGGAACGGATTCGCTGCGCGGACGGCCACGGAATCAAGATGGCGGTCGCTTTGATAATCGGTTTCCCGGAAGAGACGAGAGATGATTTGAGAGATACGGTCCACTTCTTTATAGATTCGCTTCGGTTTGACAACGCGGAGCCTCAGGTCTCCCTCTTAGCGCCGCTTGCCGGAACTCCCATCTATGAAGAGTACAAGGATAGATTGTTCTTCGACCATATATATTCCAGTATGTCTCATCAGGGTTGGAGACAAGACCCTGTTGAAGTGGAAATGATAAAGGACTATCCTGACATCTTCCCGAACTTCTACGCGATTCCGACGATGTGGCTGGATCGCGGTTATCTGAAGGAAGTTTTGGATTTCATGATGTACACGGCATCGTGGTTTCGCTGGTTGCCTGTTGCGCTGGTTCAAGACAGCGGCGATTTTCTGGAAGTATTTGATAGATGGCGAAGCTGGGTCGCAGAGAGGAGTCCTGCCGCTTCGGATGACGGGATGAGGTGGGCGCCATACTACTGTCAACGTCTATTTCATAAAGAGTTCGTGGAGTTTATCCGAACTTGCTATCTGGAGGAGATGGCAACGTCGCGGGCGGTCATCAAGGCACTGACTGAGATAGAAGGCTTATCATACACGCTGACTCCTGCATCTTTGGCAGTGGAGATCTGTGATTACCTGGATGAAGATTGTGTGCCTTACCCGGCAGCGAACCTGTATTTGTCGGACATTGAGGTTGACTACAAAGAGCTTATAGAAAGTCTTCGTAATAAGTCAGACCTGAGCCGGGTTTCGGAACGAAAGACTACGATTGTATTCACACCGACAAATGACAAGAAAGTAAACGTATGGCAATTGGCACCGTTATCTGCGCGGTTGTTGCGGCTGTGTGACGGAAGACGGACGGTTAATGAGATCGCCCAGGAGTTCTCTCTACAGGACGCCGGAATTGATGGAATCGCTCCTGAAAAGGCGTGCATTTTCGGGTTGCTCAAACTGCAGAAGGATGGGTTCATCGGTTTTTCAACCGGCCCGATAGCGACAGAGAGTGAAGCGAGCGAAATTGATGAAGAATTAACTACGACGCCCGAGTTTGCGATGCTGCCGCAGGGGACTAATACGCAACAGCCGTGGCCGCCACAAAACGTGGGAGAAAGTCCATCAAGGATCGTTTAGTTCCCATTTGAATAAAAGTCTTGCAGACGAGTTCTTTCCATTAACATACCCCTATTTTCTCTTACCAGATTTGTACCAAGGCCGTTATTTGCGCGCTCGCTCAGGCTCTTTCAGTTCGAGCGTGGTGTGTTCGGTCACGGACGGAATCGAAATAGAGCGATCAGTATCAGCGGCGGCGGGCAGTTGATTGAGGTTTGCTGCGGTAATCGCTTTATCGCCAGCCTTCTCTTTCGGAGCCAGAGCGCGTTTTGCATGACTGATGCGTATAAAGCCGAATGTGATTAGCGGAACCGCTATAAAAAGTAAGATCAGCAGGTTAAGTATTACTCCAAACTTGTCGCCTCCGAGAAAGAAGTTTGCCAGAATATTGAGCTTGGCAATGCCTATGACGATGAGGCCGATGGCGACAAACGATGAGCCTTTATTGAGGTACGTGTTTGCGTCCTCAACTCTGCCTTCGAGCGCGGCGACGTGAGCCGTGAGGTGATGCCCGCAAGCTCTGCAATACTTTTGCTCAAGCATGTTTTGAGTTCCGCATTTCGGGCAAAACATTTTGTTTCCTCCGCTCGCTGCTTTATCATACGGCGATAGAATAAAGATGTTGCATGCGGATAACAAGGAGTATTCAGCCTGATGTCTAATGACAATTCCGAATCATTCGTGCTCAGCGAGCGTGACGGCGCGATACTTGTGCTGACGCTCAACCGGCCAGATAAAAGCAACTCGCTTCACCCCGATCTGGTCAAGCAATTATCCGCAGCCCTTGCCGATGCCGAAGCCGATGCCGGTCTCAACGTCGTTGTGATAACCGGCGCGGGCCGGAGCTTTTCGGCGGGCCTCGACCTCCAATTGCTGATTAACTGGACGATGGAAGAGAAGCTCGCGTATCTCGACACGGTGACGACGATGTTTCACCGTGTTTGGATGTTGCCGCAGCCGGTGATTGCCGCTGTCAACGGCCCGGCCATCGCGGGTGGCTTCGACCTTGCGGCGTTTTGCGATATAAGACTTGCCGCCAGCGAAGCCCTGTTCGGGCAGGCTGAAATCAACATCGGCCTGACACAGATCATTCACCCGCTTTACAAATCAATCGGGCTTGCGCGAGCTAAAGAGCTTGCGATGACTGGCCGTAACATTTCGGCAGAAGAAGCTTATCGTATAGGGCTTGTCAATCACATCTACCCGCGCGAAGAGTTGATGGAGCGCGCTATGGAGATGGCCCGCGTGCTTGCAAACAAGGCAAGAGGCGCTCTGTTTGAAACGAAGCGATTGACTCGCGAACTGATAGACCTCGACACCCAAAGCGCACTCAAAGAGATAAGCCGGACTTTTCGAGCCTGTCTTGAATCGGAAGAACACCAAAAGCGCGTCGCCGAAGTTTACGCAGGTTTAAAGAAGCGCGAGTAACAAGGCCGTTCGATTCTCCGAGTTTGAAAGTCAGTTCACCGCAGAGACGCAGAGTACACAGAGGGGGCGCAGAGGTTAAGGCAGTAGCCCGCGCGTAAGCAAGGGCGAAAGGCTTACGCCCTCCCTGACGGTCGGGCTACCGCCATTCCTCTGCGTCTCTGCGGTGCACTGATTCAAAATCTCATGCCTCTTGCCATTCTCTACTGTGCCCGCCAATATCAATAGTATGCAGCCCGAAGAGCTAAAACTACTGGAGCTTCTTCAAGCCAATGAAGAGGCGGGAACGATCTATTTCAAGAACCGGCGAATGCTGATCTTTGACGCGGATGCGATGGGCTTTCTTCGCAAGGGGCTTATTGAAAGCATGGGCATTGCGTCAGCGCGTCGCATACTGGCTCAATTCGGATACGCGCGCGGTTACCGCGACGCGCTGACTTTGAAAGAGTCATTCGACTGGAAGACGCTCGAAGACTGGTGGAGAGCAGGCACGCGGCTCCATGCCCTGGAAGGCGTAGTCGGCGTGAATCCTGTTTTGTTTGAACTCGACAAAGACGCAGGGGCCTTTCATGCCGAGGGGGCATGGATTAATTCTTACGAAGCGGAGCAGCACCTCAAGCACATAGGCGAAAGCGATACGCCCGTCTGCTGGACGTTGATGGGATATGCTGGCGGTTATTCATCTGCGGTATTGGGCAGTGATGTTATTTACTTCGAGACCGAATGCCTGGGCAAGGGCGATGAGCGGTGTTACGTGGTGGGCCGTTCTATGTTGAATGATCGCAGCGAAGCCGTTCAGATCGCGACAGAGCTTTATCATATTCAGGATTTCGACAAAGAGATTCCAAAGATCGTTGCTGACCGAAGCGAGATTCAAAGCCTGATGCGCGAACTGGAACATCGCTCGAAAGCCCTGGCCGAACAGGAAGAACGAGTCCGCGCGCTCGAATCGCAAGTCATTCACCTGCAAGAATCCATCAATCAAAACTACAAGCTTGAAGAACTGGTAGGCGTCAGCCCTACCTTTAAGCAGATGATGAAAGATGTGGAAACGGTCGCGCCTGTGGATGCGACAGTTCTTATCACCGGAGAGACCGGGACGGGAAAGGAATTAATAGCCCGCGCGATTCACACGCGCAGCCGTCGCCACGCGCGCGCGCTCATAACGGTCAACTGCGCGGCGCTGCCCAGTCGGGTTGGTTGAAAGCGAATTGTTCGGCCACGAGAAGGGGGCGTTCACGGGCGCTGTGCAGCGAAAGCTTGGGCGGTTCGAGCTTGCAAACAATGCTACGATTTTCCTGGATGAAGTGGGCGAACTCCCGCTTGAAACACAGGCAAAGTTTTTGCGCGTGCTACAGCAAGGCGAGTTCGAGCGCGTAGGCGGAACTCAGACTATCAAGATTGATGTTCGAGTGCTTGCGGCGACAAATCAGCCGCTTGCGAAACTGGTCGAAGAAGGGAAGTATCGCTCGGACCTTTATTACCGGCTGAATGTTTTTCCGATAAACATACCTCCGCTGCGCGAGCGCGGCGACGACATCGTGCTGCTTGTGAATTACTTCGCGCAGAAATTCCGCGCGCTATTCAAAAAGCGCATCTCTTCAATCAGTCAGGCATCGCTTGAGCGATTGCAGAATTATTCGTGGCCCGGCAACGTGCGCGAGCTTGAGCACATAATCGAGCGCGCAGTGCTGCTGGCAGAAGGCGAAGTGCTTACGGTTGATTTGCCGCTCGGCGACAAAACATTGGTGACTGATGGCCCCGCTGCACTGAGCCAAACCGCGCGCCTTGTCACGCTCGAAGAGATGGAGCGCGAATACATCGAGCAGGTGTTGAGACGAACGGGCGGAATGATCGCGGGCAAAGGCGGCGCGGCTGACATACTGGGCCTGCCCGCATCCACGCTTCGCAGCCGGATGAAGAAACTCGGAGTCAGATGATATTTTAGCGTTTGTTCGACGTAAGAAGTGAAAACACCTCATCGCGGGGATTCAGATTCCACCTGCTGGATTGAAATGCTAAGAATTCGATTGTTCGTTCTTACTCCATCTCTGCAATAACCGAGTCTGAGGCGGGACGCCTGCGCTCCCAGCAGGCAGCCTTCTTTGGCAAGGTGATTGCCTTGTATCAAAATCGGTGTGAGTATTCGCATCTCACAATCTGAAGATTCGGCTACGGGAAGAACTATTCTGCGAATTGAAGGCGCGCTTACGGCTGACACAGCCCGGTTGCTTGATGATGTCTGCGCGAAGCTTTTGGACGAGGCAGGCGCAAAGCTGATTATCAATGTTTCTGCGGTGAATTTTCTCAATGAAGACGGGGCCGCTGTGTTGCGTCGCCTTAAACATCAAGGCGTTTGTTTCGAGGGCTGCGAGCTTTTCACTCAGCGAGTCATCGAAACAATTGAACGTCTCATGATTTCATTTACCGCTTGATCAATCACTCCTTTTATCCCGCTCATCTTGCTAATGCTCGACGCGAAATGTCGCGTCCGGCGCGAAATATCGTGACGAATCATCTTCGATATCATCGTTCCTTTGTTATTAGAAAGTCGCTTATCTCTCTTTGCATGTACCTCTTATCAAGCGCAAAGCCAGGCGCAAGTTATCTGGCAGCGAAATTGCACTTTCAATAGTCGGAGGGAAAGGCAATGCCGAAAGTCATAGATGAAGTAGATGAGCACGACGCGATAGGTGTTCGGGAACTGGATGACGCTGAGCTTGAAGCGATGATGCGCGAGGGCGCGACTCTGCCTGATGTAAATGAGCCTGAAAAGAAAAAGCCACCCCTTTTTATAAGCGCATGCGAGTGATGGTAATCGCAGCCGTGTTTCTCATCGCTGGTCTGTTTTTCGGCGTGCGATATTACGTTTATGCAAGCGCACACGAATCTACTGATGATGCTTTCATCGAAGGGCACGTCATACAGATCAGCCCGAAAGTGACGGGGCATATATCGAAGGTCTACATTGAAGAAAATCAACAAGTGAAGAAAGGCGACCTGCTCGCAGAGATTGATTCGCGCGATTACGATGCGAAGCTCGCGCAGGCACGCGCAGTCTTGCAGGCCGCGATGTCCAAACAACAGGCCGCGCAAATTAACGTAGACCTGACAAACGCTACTTCGGGCGCAGAGCGTACAGCAGGCATCCTCAGGCGTTCAAACGGCCCATCCAATGTTGAAACTGCTCGCGCTCAAGTGACGGCAGCGCGCGGTCGAGTCGAGCAGGCGCGAGCGCAGGTAGCGACAGCGCAATCGAATGTCGCAGAAGCTCAGGCGCAGGCAACGGCGGCCGAGGCAGAAGCCACGCGCGCCGATCAAGACCGGCAACGTTACCAGCAACTTTTTGAAAGCCAGGTAATATCGCGCCAGCAACTCGACAACGCAATCGCACAGGCGCGTTCATCGAACGCTATGCTCGACGCAGCGCGAAAGAAAGTGAGCTGCGGCGGAAGCGCAAGTCAACGAAGCTCGCGCCGCGCTTGATGCAGCGCAGGGAAATTTTCAACAAACAGAAGCTCAAGTTTCGACCGCGAAGTCGCAGGTCGGTGAAGCAAGCGGGAGGCTAGCGGCAGCCAACGCCGCGCCACATCAGGTAGCCGAAAGCCGCGCGCAGGTTGCAACCGCTGACGCAGATATAGAGCAGGCGCAGGCGCAGGTTGCGCAAGCAGAGTTGAATCTCTCTTATACGAAAATCTATGCGCCCGAAGATGGCCGCGTGACGAAGAAGGCTGTTGAAGAAGGCGCGTTCGTACAGGTCGGGCAAGCGTTGATGGCAGTTGTGCCTGATGAAATGTGGATTGTTGCAAACTTCAAAGAGACGCAGCTTGATAACATCCGGCCCGGCCAGCCGGTTGATATCAAGGTTGACGCTTATTCCAGCAAGACGTTCAAAGGCCACGTTGACAGCATACAAACCGGAACAGGCGCACGATTCAGTCTGCTTCCGCCGGAAAACGCGACGGGCAATTACGTCAAAGTAGTGCAGCGCGTGCCTGTGAAGATCGTCTTCGACGAGCAGCCTGACCCGCAATATCCGATAGGCCCTGGCATGTCGGTCGAGCCGGAAGTGAAAGTGAAGTGAGTCGCTATAAGCGATAAAGGAAAGATACGATGAGCAGCGAAGCGAAAAAAATACCGGCCAATACCGTTGCCGCAATCAATGCTCAGGAATGGCAACCGAGTTTCAATCCGTGGCTCATCGCCATATCGGTGATGCTTGCGACTTTCATGGAAGTGCTCGACACGTCGGTTGCCAACGTCGCGCTTCCTCACATCGCGGGCAATCTTTCCGCGAGCACGGATCAAGCGACCTGGGTGCTGACAAGCTATCTCGTTTCAAACGCAATCGTGCTGCCCGCCACCGGATGGCTGAGTGCCATGATTCGGGCGCAAGCGACTTCTGATCTTCTGCATAATCGTGTTTACTCTTTCGTCGCTGTTGTGCGGCGCGGCGACCAGCCTCAGCATGTTGATCATCGCGCGCGTCATTCAAGGCGCGGGCGGCGGAGCTTTGCAGCCAATCGCGCAGGCTACGATGCTGGAAAGCTTTCCCCCGCAAAAAGCGCGGAATGGCGATGGCCGTCTACGGCATGGGCGTCGTCGTAGCTCCTATCATAGGCCCTACGCTCGGCGGGTGGATTACGGATAATTATTCATGGCGATGGGTCTTCTATATCAACATCCCCGTCGGCATAATCGCAGTCCTGATGTCTCAGGCTTTCGTCGAAGACCCGCCATACATCAAAAACTCCGCGCGCCGCAGCATTGATTACATAGGCTTCGGCATTATGGCGTTGTGGCTCGCGAGCTTGCAGATAATGCTGGACAAAGGGCAGGACGAAGACTGGTTTTCGTCTTCGTGGATAACGAGCCTTGCATGTATATCCGTACTCTCGCTCGCGGCATTCGTGGTCTGGGAACTGAAATCGAAAGAGCCGATTGTCAACCTGCGCGTATTAAAGAATCGCAATTTCGCAGTCGGCACATTCTTGATAATGATCGTCGGCATAGTGCTCTATGGCACGACTGCGCTGCTGCCGCTCTTTTTGCAGAACCTGATGGGCTATCCGGCATTGCAGAGCGGCATAGCCGTCAGCCCGCGCGGACTGGGTTCTATGTTTGCGATGATAGTTGTCGCGCGATTGATAGGCATGATTGACAATCGCTGGCTGATCATACTCGGCTTTGCGATGCTCGGTCTTATCGGTCTACGTGCTCGGCGGCATCAATCTCAACATCGCGCCTGAAAACATCCTCTGGCCCATAATAATCAGCGGCGCTGCGATGGGCTTTATATTTGTGCCGCTCTCGACTATGGCCGTAGGCACTCTCAGACAAGAAGAGATGAGCAACGCCACGGGACTTTATAACCTGATGCGCAACATCGGCGGCAGCATAGGAATATCGGCTGTGACCACGATGCTTGCGCGCGGCGCGCAGGCGCATCAAGCGTTGATGATCGGCCACGCCACTCCTTACGATGCAGCATACCAACAGCAACTTCATGCTTCTGACGGATAAACTCGCGCCGCAGTTTGGAGCGGTCGCAGCGGCTGAAAAAGCTGCGGGCATTATTTATGGAATTATCGTCAAGCAGGCGACGCTCGCGGCCTTCATAGATAACTTCAGATTGCTCGGAATAATGTGCCTGCTCTGCATCGCAGCCGTGTTCCTGCTGAAGAAAGTCAAAGCGCGCGGCGGCCCCGCTATGGCGCATTGAGCATAGCCATTCGGTTCTCTGAGTTTGAAAGTCAGTTCACCGCAGAGGCGCAGAGGACACAGAGATTTCGCAGAGAAAATAATATATCAACCTTTGCGCCTCCTCTGCGCCCTCTGCGGTGAATCGGCAACTATATTCAAAGCTTCTGCCGCCTTATATGGCATGGGCCGTATGCCATAGTGTGCATTTGGCTGCTTTTTACTGCACCACTGCCATAAATCCCACGACACTGATTCAAGCGATTTTTCCTGATTTTCCGGCCATTTAGCAAGATTTTGAATAGTGGCACCGGTCTTGCAATCGCGATAACTGGCCTTTGCTTCAGGGGACGCAGATGGAATGTGAGGTTGCAATGTTTAATTCGCACGACGCAATAACAGTAGCGGTAAAAGCATGCGCTTCGTGCGGCGGAGGGCTATTCGAATACGATAAGTTCTGCCGCTGGTGCGGTGCGCGACAACTCGATTTTATGGCAAGCAATCGACTGGCAAGCGATCAACTGAGCTGCGCGCCGTCAATGCATTTGGCCTCTAAAGAGCGGTCGCCCTACACGACTTCTGCGCTCGACCAACAGGCAGGTCTACTCAATCGCGTATCAGGCCCGCTCGTGAGCGCAGTCATAGCAAGCGTATCTGCCGGTTCCCCCGATGAACAAAGCCAGTTTGTGAAGCGAGCCATTCTTGCGCTTATCTCGGTTCCCATCTGGTTAATCATAGTGTTGCTGTCGCCGCTCGACGCTTACTCTGCGGCGAAAAACCTTTTGAGGTGAAGTTTCAAGTCGGGTGATTTCAGACCCGAGATTGAAATTTGAAATCTCAAATTCTGAGGGAATCCCTTGTCGAACTGGAAAGCAATCTTTCATCGATGGGTCAAGTTCAGCGCAGTGGGCGCGGGCGGCATATTCGTGCAGATCGTTATTCTTACGCTGCTGTTGCGTGTGGCCGGGCTGCATTACCTGGCCGCGACGGCTCTTGCCGTAGAAGCAAGCGTGTTGCACAACTTCGTCTGGCACAGGCGATGGACATGGAAAGATCGCCCGCAGTCGCGCGTTACGTTGATGCTGCTGCGCTTCAACCTGACAAGCGGAGCGATGTCGCTTGCGGGCAATCTCATATTGATGTTTGTTTTCGTAAGCCAGGCGAGACTCAACCCCTTCATAGCCAACCTGATCACTATAGCCATCTGCTCGCTGATTAACTTCACGCTTTCTGATCGCTTCGTGTTTGTGTAGCGATACCGCAGAAGTATTTCTCATTATCTGTAGGCGAAATGCCTCAACTGCAATTTTACCCCTTCACCTTTTGACTTGACCTGATTGCGGATTGCAAATTAGGATTTGTGCCGCGACTCAACGACGCGAACTGTCCACCCCGAAGATTTAGTCCCATGATCTGCAGGCAGTAAATTGAGGAGATACGGAGCAATGAAAAACAGCAACGCTATGAATACAAAAAACTCACCTGTTCAGCCAGCGAAAAGCTCTCTAATCACAATACTGTTGCTTTGTTTCACAGCGCTGGCTGCTGGCGTTGCTTTGCTGCCGAAAGTGAGCGCGGCGTTAGGCATAAATCAGTCTAAATCCATACCGCAGGGGCAGACTAAATCGCCGACAGGAACAAAGATCAACTCGTTTATTGCGACCAGCTTTGACGACGGGCGAGTCCTTCTTCAATGGAAATCGGATTATGAAATAGACAACCTCGGCTACAACGTCTATCGCGAAGTCGCAGGCCATCGCGTCAAACTCAATCCGCAAATCATCGCAGGCTCTGCTCTGATGGTCGGTCAGGGTGTTGCGCTCAAAGCGGGCAAATCTTATGCGTGGGCCGATCTGTCGCAGCGCGCCTCTGGCCCGGCGACCTACTGGCTCGAAGACATCAACCTCAAAAGCGAAAGCACGTTTACAGGCCCAGTCCGTCTCAAGACAGGTTCCGGCAAAGCGCCCAACGCCGAGCAGTCGCTGTTACTCAGTAATATCGCGAACTCGCAGGCGATGTTCACGCAAGGGCAAGGCTCGACGCAGGTTCAGCAAAAGGCATCCCTTGCCGAGCCTTCTGCGGCGGCGACCAATGCTCAATTGGGCATTGCCAACGACTACTCATTCAAGATCGCCGTCAAGCAGGAAGGCTGGTATCGCCTGCCGCAGTCGGCTTTGATAGCAGCAGGACTCGGCAACAACATTGACCCTCGCAAGCTACAGTTGTTCGTTGATGGAGAGGAAGTGCCTGTGCTGGTCCCAGGCGAAGGGGATGGCGTGTTCAACACTGCGGACTCCGTGCAGTTCTACGGCATGGGAATAAACAGCGCTGTCACCGCCGAGCGCGTTTACTGGCTTGTAGCCGGAAGAACGAACGGATTGCGAATCGGCACGAACACTGGATCGGGAGGGGCTCCTGCTCCCGGCAGTTTCCTGTTCTCGGTTGAGCGCAAAGACCGGACTATCTATTTCTCCTCGCTTAGAAACGGAGAGGTGGAGAACTTCTTTGGCTCTGTCGTTAACGCCGCTGGCGCAGATCAGGTGCTCAATCTCAAGAACGTGGCCGCTGCGGCTCCCGGCTCTGTTACAGTCGAAGTTGCAATTCAAGGCGTAACGCTGACGAGCCATCAAGTAGGAGTCACGCTCAACGGCACAAACATCGGCACGATCAACTTCAACGGCACGGAGCGCGCTGTTCAGAGCTTCACCGTTGCTCAGTCTTTGCTTGTAGAGGGCGATAACATAGTGCGGCTGGTTTCGCTAATCGGAGGGGCCGACATCTCGCTTGCAGACAAGGTGAGTGTAAGCTACTGGCACACGTACCAGGCAGACGCCGATCAATTGCACTTCACCGCACAGGGAGGGCAAAGAGTAACGTTGAACGGTTTCACAGACATTGCTACTAAAGTTGTGGATTTGACCAACTCTACTGCTCCGCAGCTATTGTCCGTCACGGTCGGCTCGAAAGCCGAGTCCGGGCTGTCATTCACAGTGCCGGGCACAGGGGCGCACACCCTCTACGCTTTCGCCTCAAATCAAATGCAGCAGCCCGTCGTGAAAGCTAATGTGCCGTCAATCTTGAAGCGGGTGGGGCTTAGAGGAGATTTCGTAATTATCACTCACGCGAGCTTGAAGTCTACCTTCAAACCGCTAGTGACGCTGCGAAAGGGCGAGGGCTTGTCCGTCATCCTTGCTGACATAGAGGACATCTACGACGAGTTCAGCTTCGGCAATAAGTCGCCGCAAGCTGTTAAAGATTTCCTCGAATTTGCCAAAAACAATTGGCTATCAGCGCCGCGCTTCGTGCTGATGGCGGGCGAAGCCAGTTTCGATCCGAAGAATTATTTCGGATTGGGAGATGTTGATCTGGTGCCGACGAAATTGATAGACACGATCTTTATGGAAGCGTTTTCAGATGACTGGTTCTGCGATTTCAACGGGGACGGATTGCCAGAGATGGCCATGGGCCGCTTGCCCGCTCGCACTCCTCTGGAAATGACAAAATACATCTCCAGGATCGTGAACTATAACAGCTCTTCGTCGTCGGATTCGGTTCTACTGTTTTCCGACAGCAACGACGGATACGACTTCGCAGCGGCCAACAACACCGTGCGTCAACACCTTCCGGCCTCAACTGCGGTAGCGGACTTGCGCAGAGGCAGCACGGATGACACGACAATGAAGGCACAATTGCTGGCAGGCATCAACGGCGGGCATCATAAAATTATCAGCTACAACGGTCACGGAACAGTGACCGAATGGCGAGGCAGTATGCTCAATAATGATGATGCCATAGCGTTAACGAATCAGCCTTTGACATTTTTCTCGCTGATGACTTGTTTGAACGGCTACTTCGCCGACCCGTCTGTGGATTGTCTGGCCGAGAGGCTATTGAAAGCAGGAAACGGTGGAGCGGCAGCCATCTGGGCTTCGGCAGGGCAGTGCGAGCCGTCAGGACAGGCTGTGCTGAATCAGGAATTTCATCGCTTGCTGTTCGGCGCAACTCCGATAACAATCGGCGAAGCGGCATCGGGCGCTAAAGCGGCAGTTATAGACGGCGATGTTCGTCGCACATGGATACTGTTCGGCGATCCGGCGATGCGGCTTCGTTAAGCATAATCTCAAACTAAAGGTGAAGCCGGAGGCGGGTATGAATCGCCTCCGGCTTTTTTGCATACGGCTGATTTCGTAATGCTGAATCCACTGAAGCTGAAATCCCCTTCAACTTCTTTGGACTGCCCTTAAGCCCCGCTTTCACCGAAAATAATCAATCTTCCTGTTTTCCCTTGACTTGTTTTGTTGAAGAAATTACGATAACGAGCCATAAGATAAAGTTCTTTCCAAAAGAAAGTCCGGTTCGTTTTGCAGTTTTGCGGTGAGAATATATTGCGCGAAATAAGCAGGTTTTTTTCAGCGGGTTGCAATATGATAAAGCCATTCGTAATGATCATAAGAATTCCAATCCGTTCGGCTCGACCGAAGACATCGCTCACGTTGCAGGAATTTTAGTAGCATCGCGTCGTTAACGCGATTGCTACAATGTCATGATAAGGACGCGAAATCATCTTCTGAAAAAGAGTCAATGAGTGTGTCTGGCTACCAGCAGATGGTTCGTTCAGTTCCATTATGATGCAATTTCGACTAACAGTCTGACTGGGTTTAATGGTTAAGAGCTTTACGCACTCTTCCGCGCAGGCTGCTCACATAAGGAGGCAAAATGAAAAATAGGTCTACTATGAGATTAAGCAAGGTAACTAGAAAGTTATCCGGGGGCTTTGCCCTCTTCTTAGTTCTTACACTGATCGGCACAAGCTACCGCCAGGGCATAACTGCCTCCTTTAATGCGGAAGCGAGCGTTGTTGACGACTCTGCGACGAAACCTAGAAATGGCGGGCCGTTCAAGACGCAGGTCAGAAATTTCGCAGGTGGGGCGATTACTATAAATGCTGCCAATCTTGCCACGCCTTACCCGGCTACTATAA
This sequence comes from Blastocatellia bacterium, assembly GCA_963726785.1. Classification (GTDB taxonomy): domain Bacteria; phylum Acidobacteriota; class Blastocatellia; order UBA7656; family UBA7656; genus DATEKX01. The sequence continues at coordinate 2,095,624 of CAVSDJ010000008.1, read as the reverse complement.
CTGTACCATCAGGGGCTGCCCCAAATGTTAGCCCGAATGCTGTTGTATCGGGTTTAGTCATACGTATCAACGGCTTCCAGCATACCAACCCGGATGATGTGGATATGTTGCTGGTCGCGCCGAACGGAACCTCAAGACTGGTCTTCTGGACGGACTCTGGCAATGGCAATACTATCGGTGCGCCGGACGTAAATGTAGTCATAGATGATGCGGCGGCAACCAACTTGACGGATAGCGGCACGCTAACGTCAGGCTCGTTTAGGCCTACAAGCAATGGCGGAATCGATAACTTCCCGGCCCCAGCCCCATGTGGGGTCACTGAGCAGGATTGCGCCAATGCCGATTCCGCAACCCCTTTTGGAACGGCGACGATTACGAACCGTTTCGTCACTCCTGGCAATGTCATCGCCGCTGGCACATGGAGCCTTTACATTAGAGATGACACAGGCACGAATGCCGGAAGCATCACTAGCTGGAGCTTAGACATCAGCTTTTCCAGCCCGACACTTGCCCGCATGTCGTCCTCATCCGCCAGCGTAGATGATGACGGGCAGGTCAGTTTGAAATGGAATACGGGTTACGAAATAGACAACCTCGGTTTCAATGTCTATCGCGATGAAGGCGGCAACCGCACTCGCGTCAACAACCAGATCATAGCCGGTTCGGCTTTCGTCGCCGGTCAGGGCACTGCTATGACGGCTGGTCGCAATTACAGATGGCGCGACAATACTTCAAACCCTAACGCCCAATACTGGATTGAATCCTTTGCTCTAGACGGCACAAGCTCATGGCACGGACCTATCAGTCCTACCTATTCACCCGGCAGGTCTAAACTCGATACTCCGTCGGCGACCCTGGGCGAGCTGAATCGCAACGGCCCCGGTACGGATGGCAGCAACATTTCAATTTCCAGCACTGTAGTCGAGGCCGGTTCGTCCGGCAAATCCGCTCTCAAGCTCGATGTCAAACAGACGGGCTACTATCGCGTCACGCAATCCGAGCTTGTCGCTGCCGGTTTGAGTCCGGGCGTAAATCCTAAGAAGCTGCAATTGTTTGAAGACGGCAACGAGCGGCCCATCTTCGTGCAGGGCGAGCGAAATGGAACATTCGATGCGATAGAATTCTTCGCTACTGCGGCGAACAATGCTTACACAGACACTCACGTCTATCGTCTTGTCGTAGGCTCGCAGAAGGGGCAACGCATCAAGACTGCCCCGGAAGTCAATGCAGCAGGCAGCGCGGATAGCTTCCTGTTCAGCTCTGAGCTTATAGAACGAAACCTCTATTTTGCCTCCTTGCGAAATGGAGAGCAGGAGAACTTCTTCGGCGCTGTCGTGGCAAGAGAACCGGCGACTCGCACTCTCTCGTTGCGCAACCTCGCCAGATCAGCTCCGGATTCTGCAATGCTCGAAGTCTCATTGCAGGGAATTACGGCAGGCTCTCACCACGTCAATGTCGTTCTCAACGGCGCTAACGTGGGAGCGGTGACTTTCGAGGGGCCGACGGCGGGCGTCGCTCGAATCCCTGTTTTGCAATCGAGCTTGAGAGAAGGCGACAACTCCGTGGAACTGATCGCCATAGGCGGAGACTCGGATGTTTCTCTTGTCAACGTGCTTCGATTGAGCTACTGGCACAGCTATGCAGCCGACAACGATGCGTTGCAGTTCACAGCGAAGGCTGGCGAACGCGTGACCATCGGAGGGTTCAGCAACTCGGCCATTCGCGTTATGGATTTGAGCGAAGCGGATAAAGGCGGCTTGACAGAATTGGCCGCAGCTATCAACTCAAACGGCAACAGCCATAGCGTGACGGTCGGCATAGGCGGCACTGGAACGCGGACGCTGTTGGCATTTGCCAGCGATCAGATGAAGAGACCTGCTTCGATCAAGGCAGACACCGCTTCCGCCTGGAAACAGAAGAACAACAAGGCAGACCTTGTAATCTTCACTCGCAAGGACTTCATCCCTGCGCTCCAGCCGCTGAAAGCTCACCGCGAGAGCCAGGGCTTGAAGGTCGTGATAGTTGACATAGAGGATGTCTATGATGAGTTCAGCTTCAGCAACAAGACTCCGCAAGCGATCAAAGACTTCCTCGCGTATGCGACGAGCAAGTGGAAGGTGAAGCCGCGCTTTGCATTGTTCGCAGGCGACGCCAGCCTCGACCCGAAAAACTATCTCGGATCAGGAGACTGGGACATCGTACCGACGAAGCTGATAGACACGCAGTTTATGGAAGCATGTTCGGATGGATGGTTTGCAGACTTCAACGATGACGGGATAGAGGAGTTGGCAGTTGGCCGGTTGCCGGTTCGCTCTGCGCAGGAGATGGCAACAGTCGTAAGCAAGATAATCGGATATGACAATTCAAGCCCGTCAGACAGCCTGGTGCTGGTGGCGGATTCGGATGACACGTTCAACTTTGCGGGAGAAAGCGAAGCGCTGCGAGCGTTCATCCCCGGCAATATGACGACTCGCGCAATAACGCGCGGCAATGTGAGCGACGAGACGGCGCGTGCGCAGTTGTTGAGTTATCTGAACGAAGGGCAGCGGGTAATCAACTACATGGGACATGGAAATCTGCAAAACTGGCGAGGGGACCTGTTCACTTCGGAAGACGCAAGCAGTCTGCGAAATGGGCAGAAGCTATCGCTGTTCGTAGGGATGACGTGTTTGAACGGATACTTCCAGGAAGCAGCAACGGAAAGCCTGGCTGAGGCGCTTTTGAAAGCTCCGAACGGAGGAGCGGTGGCATCGTGGGCTTCAACAGGTATGAGCGACCCGACAGAGCAGGGGACGCTGAACAAAGAGTTCTATCGTTTGTTGTTCGGCGGAGGAAGGTTAACAGTGGGCGAAGCAGCCATGAGATCGAAATCGTCAGTGAATGGTAATGACGTAAGACGCACATGGGTGCTGATCGGAGACCCGACCACCAGACTGAGATAAGCGCGACATGCGCGTTGTCAACAGGGGCAGGCTCAATTGAGCCCGCCCCTGTTTGTTTTTTTAATCACTTCTTACGCGAAAAAGCTTCTGCCATTTTGATGTGAGTCATCAGCGATGTGTAGGCGAAGACGGGCGAGTATGAATGCATTTCCTTCTCTTGCCTGCTTGAAAGCGCAGCCGACCAGTAGTGCGTCTTCTCCGTCATGTTGAACGTGAATTCCACGTTGCCACGCGATTGTTTGAATGGCTTTATCGGGTAGATCACGGGCGACCACGAACTGGTTTTCAGCGTTGATATCTTCACCCCTCTTGCCAAAGTGACTTCAGCCCACACAGCAAAACAATTGATGCGCTCGGCATCAGTATGTTTCCACTGAGCCGTCAGATTGCTGAGGTCAAGCGGCCCGTTTGCCTGGTTGAGATCAACGCGAATCAATTGCTTCGGGCTTGAGATGATCTTCAGCCCGGACTTGTCGATTAACACCAGAGGGACGTTCAAATTGAGTGATTGAAAGTAACTGTACTTCATTGAGATTCCGGCAGGCGACTCTTTTAAATCGTTCTCGAAATGAGCGGCGGCGGCGACAAAGGCAACCTCGCTGGGAATCAACACTCCGCCGGGTTTGAGAAACCTCTGCCTTGCATCCGTCATTATAGGAACGATTCCTTCCTCGAATGCCTGATTGCCGATGGTCTCGCTCACTATCAAATCAAATCGCTCATTTAGTTCGAGATACTTTGAGTGTCCATGTACTACTTCAACTTTGTCGCTGACGCCGTTCTCTTTTAAGGTGTGCCTGATGATCGGGATGAGCAGTTCGTCTTGCTCTACGGCTACGACCCTGTCGGCTCCCAAAAGGGCTGCGGCTGTGGCCCATATCCCTGTGCCCGAACCTATGTCGAGCACGGAAGAACCGGGCCGAACATGTTTTCGAATCGCGCTCCAAAAAGCGCGATTTCTGGCCTCATCGTTGAGCAATTCCCCCTGGCCTCGAAATACGTGAAGCGTGTGAAGATAATTGTCCTTATCTTGTTGGTGATTTTTCTTCATTTATTCTGGCTGCCTTGCATTTATGATCGCCCTAAATCGAGCGTGTGAAACAAGAAAAGCTCTGCATTATACGGCAATCGCTTTAGGGAAACTAGCAAATACTCGCAGTCATTTGCGAAGAGTTGCAAATAAGCCACAGAATTCTATCTAAGCGGCAGCTAAGACATCGCACATCATGCCAAATTACACTTGACTTGTTGTCTCTTAAAACATTACGATAGCCAGCATTCGGCGGGAGTTTTCTATCGAGACTGGCTTATCTCTGTATGCATCCTCACCGCATTGCGGCAGAGCAGAGAATTGATAAAGCCAGATAGAGAGATGGCAGAAATCATCTCCACTACGAGGTTGAAAATTAGTCTGAGCGTCCTTGAAATAATCTGCACAATAGGACGCACCGATCGTGAGCAGGAGCGCGACGAATCTGGCACATCGGGAACATCCGGGTTCCTGTAATTTTTTTTCTACTTTGATGAAAATAATTGAGGAGCAGGAACATTCCATCATCACACGCAAACAGTCTCGTAAGAAAATCAAAGATCAGAGGAGAATATTCATGAGGGGTTCAACAAGGGGCGGGAGACATCTGTTCGGCATGGTGTTGATATTGGCGGGACTAACCGCATCGCTGATTTTGCCAGGTAGCCGTGCTAATACGTCACCCGACATGACCGTATCGCCGAAGGCGACACAAAAGCAGTCTGGTTCAAGCCTGGACGCCGAGCGACAATCTGCGCTTGAGAAACTCTACGCACAATTCAAAGCTGGCGGCGCATTCTCTAAAGAAGAAGCTGCCATACTACAAAGGTTCGGTGCGGGCGGAGCGGTATCAGAACTGGAAGCCGACATAGTCATATCACGCGCCTTGTATGATTTTTACGTAGCGGATAAAGAGCTTACGAAAGAGCAGGAAGATTTGCTCGAACGTTACTCACAGTTTGCGGCTCGTCGTTCAACTGATGTCGCAGACCTTAAATTGCAAATCTACAACAAGCGTGTTGCCGCAGCCGCAGCAGCGCCGCCCGCAGCGACGCAGGTTGCACCCTCAAACGACCAGTGCGCAGGTGCTGAGGTCATTGCTGGCGCGGGGCCGTTCCCCGTCTTAACAGCCGTCACCGCAGACATAACCGATGCGACCGTAACAGGCGACCCGCCTGTTCCATCTTGTCAGACCTGCATATCCGGCCAGGTATCGCGCAGCATATGGTACCGATTCACGCCTTCAGTGACGGCGACCTATGATTTTTCTTCGTGCGTTTCGGATGGAACTGCTTCGACGGTTGATGACACGGTCATGGCAATATACACGTCATCAACAGGCGCTTGCGGCGGAGTCTTCACGCAGGTTCCTCTGGCCTGCGATGATGACGGATGCGTATCCGAAGCCCTTCAATCAACTATCAGCGGTCTTCAACTGAATTCAGGCACGAATTATTTCATCGTTGTGTGGCAGTGCGATAATACTGCGCCAACGGTAGGCAACACGGCTGTGCAATTGAGAGTCGTTCGGACTCTTCCACCGACAAACGACACCTGCTCGGCGGCGATCACGCTCCCGGTTAACACGGCGATCAACGGAACCACCGTTGCCGGTAATAATGACTACCAGCTTTCGGGGACGACCTGCTTTACAGGCGTCGGTCAAACCTCGTCAACTGCCACGGGCCGCGAGGTGGTCTATTCCTTCACCGCGCCTTCTACTAATACTTTTTCATTCAAAGTGACAGGCTATGCCGTCACAGGCAATCTGGTGATGTACGCTACGACCAGTTGTCCTGCGGCAACACCCGGAACACCCGTGAACATAACTTGCAATAATATATCCGGGCCTGCTTTCGCTGCGTCGAACCGCGTGTCGGGCAGTACATCGGAAGAATTGATGTGCCTGTCGCTCACATCCGGTCAGCAGATATTCATTTTTGTGGATGACAACGTGGTTCCCCTTACCTTCCCCGGCTCCACGTTTACAATAGAGGCGAGCACCTGCTCTCGCGAGACCGAAGCCAATAATACGCCTGGTACGGCAAATAATTTCGGGATTCAATTTTTGGGCCTCGAAGGGTCAATCACTCCGGCTGGTGACGTAGACTTCTACACGCTTGGAGCTGTGGCATCCGGGTCGCGCGTTTTTGCGCTCCTTGACGGCGTAGCGTCTAATAGCACTGATTATGACATGCGCGTTACGACAACGACTAACACGCTGGAATACGACGACATCAACGCTGACGTGCTGTTTGGCACGCTCGGCCCAGCCATAGGAGGCACACCCGTTCCGGCAGGCGCTGGCTCTGTATTCCTGCGTGTGGATCACAATTCAGCCGCAACTGTGGCAGAGCCGTATCGCCTTTTCTATGTGGTTCAACCGCCGGGGGCTAATCCGTTACCGTCCTGCGCGTCTTCGACCACATCGGCCACACCTGAGACGGAGCCGAACGACACTACGCCGCAGTCGAATGCTGCTGTGAACAGATATTTCTCAGGCTCGCTTTCGGGGGCTGCGCCTTCTACTGATGTAGACGTGTACTCGTTTTCTGTCGCCATCGGGCAAGTCGTATTCCTCGGCCTCGACGGAGACCCCTGCCGCGATAACACGCCGGTCAACGCTAAACTCGAATTGCTCGATAGGAATGGAACTACTGTGCTCGTCTCTGTCAACGATGGAGGCTCGACATCGAGCACGACTCCCGGTACGGGGTCGCTCGTGGCCACGACTCCATCATCCCCCGCAGAAGCTCTCACCTTCAGAGTAACTTCAACCGGGACTTACTTCGCCAGAGTTTCAATCGGCACTACCTCGAACGGCGCAACGGGCGCAGGAGATTACCTGCTTTCGGTCAGCGTAGGCGGGCCTACGGCGGCGCGGTTTGCCAATGACTCCGCGAGCGCCGTGAACGCGATCAGGTATAACAACGGAGTATCACTCAGATGGCGCACAGGATTCGAGGTAGACAATCTCGGATTCAACATCTACCGCGAAGAAAACGGAAGGCGCGTTCGGGTCAATCCGCAGCTCATAGCAGGGTCGGCTTTGATGGTCGGCGCAAACACTGCTCTCGGAGCAGGCAAGTCCTATGCGTGGTTCGACAATGCTCCGCCAGGTAACGGGACTCAGTATTATATCGAATCCTTTGACCTCAACGGCGCAAGCGCATTGCACGGGCCTATCGGCGTAGGCCAATCCGTAGGCAAGGCGCTCGACCCCTCGGCTCAGGGGCAGTCGCTGACGTTGGGTCAGTTAGGCGTGTCAAGTCCGCAGGAAAGCCAGACAACGCGGCTCGACCGCAAGGCGACTCTGCAAACGGTCAGCGCATCCGGCGTCTCGTTGCAATCAGCGCAGTCGGCAGTGAAAATGTCCGTTAGATCGGAAGGACTCTATCGCGTGACTCAGCCTGAGTTAGTCGCGGCAGGATTCAATCCGAATGCTGACCCGCGAACGATACGGTTGTTGGTTGATGGACAAGAGCAACCGATCAACATCTCAAGCAAGGGCGGTCAGTTCGATTCGTCTGCGGCGATAGAGTTCTATGGCATCGGCTTGGACTCAGCCGCCACAAGCGATCACGTCTACTGGCTTGTCGCAGGCTCGCAGGCCGGTCAACGCATTCAGACGACTTCATCGCCTTCCAGTCAGAGCGCGTCGGGAAGCTTCCTCTACACGGCAGAGTTAAAGCAGAGAATCCTCTACTTTTCCTCGCTGAGGAACGGCGAGAAAGAAAACTTCTTCGGCGCAGCCCTGGCGCGCGACCCCGTGGATCAAGCTTTAACGTTGCAGCATGTTGACAGGGCTGCGACGGGCGGGGCGATGCTGGAAGTGGCGCTGCAAGGCGTGACACAAGTCTCGCATCGCGTCGAAGTTCAAATCAACGGCGCAAGAGCCGGAGAGGTTATATTCGACGGGCAGAATGCGGGAGTCGGGCGACTGGCGATACAGCAGTCGGCTTTGAAGGAAGGCGCGAACATTGTGAGGCTGATACCTCAAGGCGGGCCTTCCGACATCAGCCTTGTAGATTACGTGAGGGTAACCTACTGGCACAGTTTTCTGGCCGATAACAATCAATTGAGGTTCAACGCTGCAGGCAAGCAGGCCGTGAGCGTTGATGGATTCGGCAACGCCGCAATCCGTGTGTTTGACGTTACCAACCCAAATGCACCTCAAGAGGTGATGGGAACGATCAAACCGAGCAAGGCAGGATACAGCGTTTCATTGATCGTGCCGGGAGCAGGTTTAAGGACTCTCCTTGCGATGACGAATGATGTCGCAAGCAGAGTCGCAAGCCTCGCGGCTAATCAACCGTCCAGTTGGCGACAGCCTGTCAATGCGGCAGACCTTGTCATCTTCACTCGTCGAGATTTCATCCCTGCGATTGAACCGCTCAGGCTTCACCGGCAAAGCCAGGGCTACAAGGTTGCGGTGGTTGACATAGAAGCCGTGTACAACGAATTCAGCTTTGGCAATAAGACTCCGCAGGCCATCAAAGACTTCCTCTTTTACGCAAAGACGAATTGGAAGGTGGCCCCACGTTTCGTGCTGCTTGCAGCAGACGCCAGCTTCGACCCGAAGAACTATCTCGGATTCGGGGATAACGATCTTGTGCCGACCATGCTGATAGACACGCAATTGATGGAGACGGCTTCTGATGAATCGCTGGCAGACTTTAACGGAGATGGTCTGGCAGAGATGGCTGTGGGACGGCTGCCCGTCCGTTCATCAAGAGAGGCATTAAACGTTGTAACTAAGATCATTGGGTATGATAAAGTAGGGAGGCCGGAAGGCGCGCTTCTTGTGGCCGATGAAAATAGCGACGGGAGCGATTATGAAGCTTCAAGCCGTGAACTAGGTTCGACATTGCCTGCCGGTGTGAAAGTGGATCAGATCAACCGAAGCGGTGATGATGCGGCAGAGGTGAAGTCGAGGCTTATCGCTGCCATCAATCGTGGGCCGCAGGTAATTAATTACATCGGGCACGCAAACGTTACCACATGGAGAGGCGGACTCCTCAATTCCGATGATGTCGGGTCGTTGAGCAATGGGAGCGATCTATCGTTGTTTGTGATGATGACGTGCTTGAACGGCTACTTCCATGACGCTCAGTTAGACAGCCTGGCTGAGTCTTTGTTGAAGGCGGAAAATGGAGGAGCAGTCGCAATATGGGCTTCATCAGGTATGACCTTATCCAGCGATCAAGCCCTGATGGATCTTGAGATGTTCAAGCGGCTGTTCGACCAAAATAATTCGTTGACGCTCGGAGAAGCTGCGTCGAGAGCGAAGGCGGCAACTCTCAGCAGCGACGTGCGTCGCACCTGGGTATTGTTGGGCGATCCAACGACCAGGCTTAAATAATATTCAAGAACGCGAGAACTAATCCTAAATTAACAGGGAGCTATCAATGAGAAAAGAAAGAGAGCAGTCATTACCCGAGGCGCGAAAAGAAGGATTGGTAGTGCAACACCTGTCAGATGAGGTGCTGGTCTACGATCAACAGCGACACAAGGCGCACTGCCTCAACGAAACAGCCGCTCTGATCTGGATGCGATGCGACGGCAAAACGACAGTCGCGTCAATGGCGCAAGAGTTGAGCAAACAGACAGGCACACGAGTGGGAGAAGATGTGGTGTGGCTGGCGTTGGATCAGCTAGGTAAGAGCCGACTGTTGCAAGGCGCTGCGACGAAAAGCAAAGCGGCAGAAGGCGTGAGCCGCAGAGAGATGATGAAGAGGGCAGGTCTTGCGGCAGCGATAGCCTTACCTATGGTGACGAGCATCGTAGCGCCTTCAGCCGTACAAGCGGCAACCTGCAAAGCGAGTGGAGCTACATGCGGGGGGAGTGCGGAGTGTTGCTCTGGTGTGTGCACCGCGACCAAGTGCCTTTAATCGCTGTTCCCCTTGCGATCGATACTGCTCTGAGCAATAGGAGGTAGAGTGTTTGCTGCAATCTATTGCTTGCGCGTGTCCCGCGCAGAAAGCAAAGTTATTTCTGATCTGAGGCTGTGGCGGTCTCGTATGAAGACTGTTGCAGCCTTGTTCGTTTCTACTGATGAGAAGTTCAAATCTATTTAATTTGATACTTCTCGTGAAGGATGAGGCCGACACATTCGTGGATGCCGCTGACGGTCAAAAGCGATCCTTGCACGTCATTAACGATAACATTTTTCGATAACTAACCGGTTGCTTTCAGATGATGCGTGGTGAACGCACAGACCGCACAGTTTCACTCTTGCCAGAACGAGGAGAAGACCATGAGAACAAAAAGATCATTGCGCGAATGGCTGCGCATTGCAGCCTTGCTCGTTATCTTCCTGTCCGGTATGTTCCCTGCCGGTGGCTTGTTCACAGAACTTCGTGCGCCATCCGTTTATGCGGATAGCACGCCTCAAACTCTCCCGTTTAGTCAGAACTGGTCGAGCACAGGGCAGATTACAACGGATGATAACTGGGCGGGTGTGCTGGGCATTGTAGGCTTTCGAGGCGATGACCTGACGACTGTTACAGGCACCAACCCTCAAACGATTCTGGCCGATGGCTCAGGAACGCCAGTAGACGTGATTGCCAATCAAGCTAACCCTAACACCCAAGCCACAGGAGGCGTCGCAGAGTTCGACGGGATCGCAAACCCTGTCGCCGCGCTTCAAGGCTCCGGCACGGCGGATGCGCCTCACATAGTAATTACCGTCAACACGACGGGGATGTCAGGCATCGTAATCGGTTACTTCCTTCGCGACATTGACGGCTCAGCGGACAACGCTGTTCAACCCGTAGCCCTTCAATTCCGCGTCGGCGCATCGGGCAACTATACGGATATCCCAGCCGGTTTCGTAGCTGATGCTACAACAGGGCCGAGCCTTGCAACGCTCGTGACTGCTGTAAGCGTTACGCTGCCTGCCGCCGCTGACAATCAACCGGTTGTTCAAATCCGAATAATGACGACGAACGCAGTGGGCAATGACGAATGGGTCGGCATTGACGATATTTTGATCTTCGTGCCGTCGGCTGCGCGACTTGATTCGTTTGCCGCCAATGGCTACGATGACGGGAAAGTGTTGCTCGAATGGCGGACTGGTCTTGAAGTAAATAATCTAGGCTTCAACGTCTATCGCGACGTGAAGGGCAATCGCACGCGCATCAACTCGCAAATGCTCGCAGGCTCTGCATTGATGGTTGGCGCAGGAACTCATCTCAGGTCAGGTCGCTCTTACGTGTGGGCGGACGATTTGCCGAAAGGCAGAGACGCGCAGTATCTGCTCGAAGAAGTTGACCTCAACGGGCAAAGCACATGGCACGGGCCTATAGGTATTGATCGCTCAAGGTCGCGCGATGGATTGCCTCCCTCAAGAGCACGCGCTGTTTTGTTGAGCAGTCTCGGAGCAAATTCCGTTCAGGCGAATTCTATAACACCTGTTCCGCGCACCGCTGATACGACTCAAGCCATAGCAGCACAATTTGCCGCTCAAGCTGAAATCGTATCGCGCCCTGCAATCAAGCTATCAGTTAAACAAGAGGGCTGGTATAGAGTGACCGGGCAAGAACTCCTCGCAGCAGGGCTTGACCCCGCGACCGACCCGCGCCTTTTGCAACTCTTCGCAGAAGGGCAGGAACAAGCGTTTGCGGTTAGAGGCGAAGATGACGGGCGGTTCGATTCGATAGAATTTTATGGGCTGGGTCTGGACACCCCTTCGACCAACGCGCGCACGTACTGGCTGGTCGCGGGGTCGCAACCCGGTCAGCGCATCAAGGCTGCGAAGAAAAAAGGTTCTCGCGCTGCTTCGACCGGCTTCGCTTATACCGTTGAGAGAAAAGATCGCCTTGTTTACTTTTCAGCTCTTACGAACGGAGACACAGAGAATTTCTTCGGCGCAGTCGTGGCGCGCACCCCTGTTGATCAGTCGCTCTTGTTACGGCACATTGATCGCGCGTCAAACGAAGATGCGACGCTCGAAGTAACGCTGCAAGGCGTGACAGGGGTTTCGCATCGCGTTCAAGTTCAGTTCAACGGAGGCGAACTGGGCGAAATTTCGTTCGCCGCTTTACAGCAAGGAGCCGCGAAATTCGCAGTGCCCCACTCTTTGATTAAAGAAGGACAAAACAACGTAACCTTGATCGGCCAGGGGGGCGAAAGCGATGTGAGCCTGGTTTCTTCGATTCGCCTCACATATCGCCATGCTTATACTGCCGATGACGATGCTCTGCGTTTCACCACATCGAAGAAACAGCAGGTGACGATTGACGGCTTCACTAACAGCGCGATTCGTGTTGTAGATATTACAAATCCAGGCGCTCCGCTTGAAGTGCGAGGCCGGGTTGAAAGTCGTGGAAATGGGTATGCAGTGACTATCTCCGGGCAGAAAGGTGATGCCCGCACGCTGATGGCTTTCTCCGAGCAGCAGGTGAAGCGACCCGTTGCTGTCGTCGCCGATCGGCCTTCAAACTTAAAGGACAAATCACAAGGAGCCGACTATGTCATCATCACGCGGAGAGATTTCTTCTCCGGCATTGAGCCGCTCAAAGCACACCGCCAGAGTCAGGGGCTTGATGTATCAGTTGTTGATGTAGAAGACATATACGACGAATTCAACTTCGGCGAAAAGGCAGCTCAAGCTGTGAAGGATTTTCTGTCGTTTGCGAAAGCCAACTGGTCAAAAGCGCCTCGCTTTGTGGTGTTTGTAGGGGATGCTACTTTTGACCCGAAGGACTATTTCGGCAGCGGAGATAACGACATAGTGCCGACCAGGCTCATTGATACGGGTTTGATGAAAGCGGCTTCGGATGAATCGCTGGCAGATTTTGACGGGGACGGGCTGGCAGAGATGCAGATGGGCCGCCTGCCTGCTCGCACTTCGAATGAGGTTTCGCTGATGGCGGCAAAGATTATCGCTTATGACAACGCGCAGACAGGAAACGGAGTGCTGTTAGTGTCAGATAGCGATGACAGCGGTATTAATTTTGAAAACGGGAGCGCACAGCTTCGCAGAATCATTCCAGATGGCGTGAACGTAGATGAGATCGTTCGAGGCAGGCTGGACGACACTGCGACAAAGAGCACAATACTTGACCGTGTCAACAGGGGGCAGAGGATAGTCAATTATTTCGGTCACGGCAGCGTCGGGTTATGGAGAGGCGATCTGCTGACTTCAACGGATACGAAAGATATGACGGGAAATGATGCCCATACGCTGTTTTTCGCCATCACATGCCTGAATGGATATTTTCAAGACCCTGTGCTTGACAGCCTTGCCGAATCATTAGTAAAGGCAGAAGGCGGGGGCGCTGCCGCTGTGTGGGCTTCATCGGGAATGTGCGAAGCGGGTTCTCAACTGTCCATGAACCTTGAACTCTTCCGCTTGATATTTAGCGGCGACAAGCCGATGTCGCTTGGCGAGGCGATATTAAGATCGAAGTCTGTCATCGATGACTTTGATGTGCGAAGGACGTACATCCTGTTTGGCGATCCGGCAATGCGACTGAGATAGTCTTGCCAGTTGTGTCAGGCAATCATTGACTAACTTTGTGCCTGCGTTATAAAAAGAGTTTGAGGTAAAACTGACAGGAGGTCGCGTGACAGCGTTCAAGCTTCCTCAGCTTAGAATCAAATCTACTTGAATGGAAAAAATAGACCGCCTGGTTTGGGCGGAAGGACTATCATTCATATCATACGGAGTGCGCATCGGGATTCGGGCGAACAAGCCGGGGATTCTCGATAAGTTTCTGCCTGTCCTGCCGCCGGGCTGGAAGCCGTCTTCATCGCCGGTCGTGGAGCGAATGTACTCTATAATAGCCGGTGGACAGGGACCGAGACCGAACATTCGCCTTCTTAACATTATCTACGCGGGTGCGTTCAGGATGGTGCGCACCGCCGATTTGCAAGCGGCCATAGATGCGTTTGAATCCGACCTGCAATTATACGTGGCTGAAATGTCGCCGCGCAGAGTATTCGTTCACGCGGGGGTAGTAGGCTGGCGCGGGCAGGCCATAATTATTCCGGGCCGGAGCTTCAGCGGCAAGTCAACGCTGACGGCTGAACTGGTGAAGGCAGGAGCAACCTACTACTCTGACGAATATGCTGTGCTGGATGAGCAGGGCCGTGTGCATCATTACGCACGCCCTATCGGTATTCGTGAGCACGGGGAACTTGAGAAAGCTACAAAGTATGCGGTAGAAACGCTGGGCGGCAGGCCCGGCTCGAAACCTCTGCCTGTGAAACTCGTCCTGGTGAGCAAGTACAAACCAGGAGCGAAATGGCGACCTCGTCAGTTGTCGGCAGGCGAAGGCGCGCTTGCCTTGCTGGCTAATACTGTTTCGGCAAGACGTGAGCCGGAAAACGCACTCACTGCGCTTAATCATGCGGTCTCAAATGCTACTGTACTAAAAAGTAATCGTGGTGAAGCCAGACAGGTAATAGACTATATATTCGAGCAATTTGAGCAATGAAAATCTCCATTTTAATTGACAATCATAGACGTAGAGTAGTATAACGCTGACAACGTGGATGTCGTCCGTGGCAACTGCTAAATAAGAATTGGAGCTATCAATGAAAAGAGAACGAGAGCAGGGAGTACCTGAAGCGCGTAAAGAAGGACTTGTGGTGCAACACCTGTCAGATGAAGTTCTGATTTACGATCAACGGCGACACAAAGGGCACTGCCTGAACCAGACAGCCGCCCTTGTTTGGAAGCATTGCGATGGAAAGACCTCCGTGTCAGAGATGGCGCATCTGCTTGAGGAAGAGTTGAAGACGCCGGTTAAAGAAGAGGTCGTATGGCTGGCGCTGGAGCAGTTGGGCAAGACACATTTACTGAACAAGCGAGTAACACTTTTGCAGCCGGGTATGACACGGCGCGAGGTGATGAAACGAATGGGTCTGGCGGCGGCGGTAGCATTACCGGCGGTAACGAGCATCGTGGCCCCGACAGCAGTGCAAGCGGCAACATGTGTGAAATCCGGACTGCCGTGCGGAACAAGCAGCTGAATGTTGTTCTGGTCTTTGCAGTGCCAGCAAGTGCGTATAGAGTTTTCAAGCAATCAAGCATTTTGAGATAGGACTATTACAGAATCAGTTTCAGTCTTGTAAGGGCGGCCTTTAATGGCTGCCCTTTGTCACATAGGAGTAATAATATTTATACACTGTGAGCAGGAAGGTCGGTTCAGTGACTCAAAAATTATCAAATGAAACGGGAGCTACGCCTCTCTACTTTGCATTTCCTGACGGCGTCTTCAACTATGTCTGTGCTGAATGTACTGCACTTTGCTGCAAGGGGCATGGATTCGGCGGGAGCTTGGAGAAGGAGTTGCGCCCTCTGTTTGTGCTCTATCCGCAGATTGAGAGTATGGCCACACACAGGCAAGGTGATTATGTAGAACTTGCTACTCTAAGCTCTGGATGCTTACTTCTTGATAGCGACAATTGGTGCCGCATAGAGAAGGAGCACAGCAAAGCTGCCAAGCCGAGCATCTGCAATCTCTTCCCATTCAACAGCTTCATGCAGATTGGTAATACAATCGCTGTCAAGCCCCATTTCCTTTGCCCGTTGCGGCTGCAAATTCCTGCGCGTCCCGGCTATGTCGAAGGCACGCACGCGACCCTTGAGTCGGTTATCCGCAGCAGCCCGATGATAAGCTCCGAGTTTATGAGCAATCGTAAGCCCCCCTTTGGGATGAATCCATCCGTGAATGCCAACTCGGTGCTGGAAAGAGAAGTGAGCTTCCGCGACATTTGCTCTTTGGAGCTTGGTCAAAGCAGTTTTGCTGACGTGTTGAGAAGAGCATCTGCAGACCCCGATGCGCTGGACGGTTTTGTCGTTCGAGCCGCGCGAGTTTTAGGACTGCCTGTGCCTTCGCAACCGCGCGATTCGGTTGATGATCTTTTGATCGCGCTTGCGCCGCCGCTTCGGCTCGAAATGCTTCATTTATCATCTGAGGCCATTTTGCGGGCGTTGGCGCTTGGCGAAATCATATTTCGGCAAGCGGTATCGCTTTCCAATATTCCTCTGACCCCGCAAGGGGCTCATACGCTACTGACCCGGTTCGGGCCTACACTACGGCTGCTCGCCCATGGCGATGAACCTGTTAATTTGCCCGGCAGCGCAAAGGTAGTAGCTCCGCCGTTCGGCGATGCTGATATGATCTTTGCTGCCTTCCTGGCTATCCGAGACGCGCGCGGTAGTGGAGGAGTGCTCAACGCGCTGGAGAAATCAATAAAACCTTCTTTCACAGTCTCGGATCGCGCGATTCTCATAAACCAGATTGGGGCTGAAATCGAAGAGGTTTATAAGAAGCGTCAGAAAAAGCGATAAAGCTTTTGACGCCAGTTTGTAAGAATCAACTACTAAACCACGACGTATTTCGCAAACGGTTCGAATATAGATTTGATTGTTATGTCTGATATCCGCGTAAAATCGCCGGGTAATCTTATTGCAAAAGTACTTAATGGTTCTTGGCGGCGCTCTCACCCACCGCTTGAGATTTCTGCCGAAGAACTCGATCAGATCGCGCCGCTGCTGCTCGGCTCAGGCGCTGCGGCGCTCATTTGGTGGCGAATCCGCAATTCCCCTTTGCAGCAAACCCCCGTCGCTTTACAGTTTCAACATGCTTACCGGCTGCATGCCATTCAAGCTGCAATTCATGAATCGGAGATTCAGGCTGTCATGAAGCTCTATGGCTCAGCAGGCGCTGACCCGTTGCTTATTAAAGGATGGACGGTCGCGCGGTTTTATCCCGAAATGTGGCTACGCCCTTACGGCGACATTGATCTGTGCTTCAGGCCAGAGCATTATGAGCGAGCACAAGCGATAAGGAACAGCGCCGAAGGCGCAAAGTATAATGTGGATGTGCACGAAGGGGTTGAAAAGCTGGACAACCAAAGTCTCAATGAATTATTCGAGCGCTCCGAGATTTTAAGAATCGGAGATGTGGATGTGCGAGTGCTCAGGCTGGAAGACCAGCTTCGCCTTCTCTGTAGGCACTTGTTGCGACATGGCGCATGGCGTCCTCTCTGGTTGTGCGACATTGCGGCGATAGTGGAGTCTCTTCCTTCAAGCTTTGATTGGAATCTCTGCTTAACCGCTGATCGCCGTCAAGCCGACTTGATAGCCTGCTCTATAGGGCTTGCTCATCAATTGCTCGGAGCGCGAGTGGACAATACTCCTGTATCTCAAAGAGCCGGTAACCTGCCGAACTGGCTCGTGCCAGCCGTTTTGAAACAATGGAAGTGGTCACACTCACTGGATCACACAGCGCCAGAATTGATGTCAATTTCTTTGCGTCATCTGACTCACATTCCGAACGCGCTTCGCCTACGCTGGCCGAATCCTGTCGTGGCCACTTTCAATTTGAAAGCCCCATTCAATGATCTTCCCAGGCTTCCTTTTCAAATAGGAGACTATATTTCTCAAGTCTTCAGCTTCTTGAACCGGCTGCCGAAACTGCTGCGTCAGCAGCAATAACGATCAACACCTGCGCGCCACTTTAACCATAGCGTGACACCAGATTATAACGAGCGCTGCTGATGCCGAAACGCTCACTAGCACTAATATGAGTTTGTAAGGATTTGACGGAATTATATAGTAGGAACGCAACAGGGCGGTTGACAATCCTCCGACACCGAGAAGAAAGCAGAATCGAACATCTCGCGCGAAATGGCTGGAGACCAGAACAAGACAGGCAAAAGGGACAAGCAATACAAAGGTTCGATCCCAGTCGCCCGTTAGAAGAATCGGCGTTGCGAAAAGCATGGCACTGTATCGAAGCTGGTCCATCGTAAAAACAGACTCGTCACGCAATGTCTTTATCAAGGCCCAAACCGACAACAGCAGTATCGGCCAGACTGCTCCCCACGCCCAGAAATAAGCGAGCTTGAGATAATTAAACAGGTATTCCGGGTAAAGCCAGAAAGCTTGATATTTCAACTGGCTAATTAGAAACGACTGATGACTCGGGTAGACACCTGGCTGCGAAGGGGATAACAATACAGCAGCCATTACTGCAGCTACGGGTAAGACTGCGCCGACGATGATATAAGCTCCCTTTTGTTTATACGCTTGAATGGCCCACGCAAGCGTTAGCAATACTCCATACTCCTTCGTCAGAGCCGCGACGCAGATGATAGCAAGCGCAACAAAGAGCTTGCCGTGATCCAGGGCAACGATAGTCAAGCAGGTAAGCAATAGGAGAGGCATGTCTACAAGCGTCGGATACTTGCCATGGAAAACGGCAAGCCCGGCCCCGAATGCCGTGATGATAGCCGCCGAATAAACACCGAAGACGCCTCGTCTTTCAAGGAGATAAACGAGCAGCAATAGCGAGCCTAGCAGGCTGGTTATTGTCAGTATAGTGAAAGCAGCGCTGACGGACACTGTGGTTAGGCGTGCAATAAGTGACGCAACAAGAGGGACGACAATTCGACTATTGTATGGCAGATCAACTGTTTCGCCCTGTGCCGCAGCCAGGTAACGAATACCATCAGGAGTCGAAGAGTAACGACCGTCTTGATAAAAGAATTGGTACGCGAACAGACTGCCGACCAGAGCGAACGCTAACGCAAGATATGCGTAGTACTTTATCGTTCTCATATCAGTTCAGCAGGTTTGATATTTATCGGCTACTGCGCCGCCTGTCAAACTCATGGCTTATTTTATTGCAATAGTCTGATGAACAAAAAGGCCGCTGCAAAATCGGCAGCGGCCAGGCAGCTCAGAGGATTATTGGTTTCAGGAGTCAATCTGCTTTCTTGCGCATGAACGCGGGAACATCTATGTCATCGCGGCGAAGCGGCCCCGAAGGATTGGTGCCCGGTCCAGCGGGGCTGCCGGGATTCGGCGGTGCCGGAGGCTGAGTCGTGTAAGTGCGCGCTGGCTCGGCTGCGGCTGCAGCCTTGTCAAAGCCTGTAGCTATGACGGTAATCTTCATTTCATCGCCTAGCGCCTCGTTAAGCACTGCGCCGAAGATGATATTGGCGTCCGGGTCTGCTGAATCGTGAATGATGGACATTGCTTCATTCACTTCGAACAGCGTCAGGTCTGTGCCGCCGGTCACGTTTACAAGCAGGCCCTTAGCGCCTTCAATCGAAGCCTCTTCAAGCAGCGGGCTTGATATGGCTCGTTGCGTCGCTTCGAGCGCGCGGTTTTCGCCGGTCGCCGAACCCGTGCCCATAAGCGCCATTCCCATGCCAGCCATAATCGTCTTCACGTCGGCAAAGTCCACGTTGATCAGCCCCGGCACAGTGATGATGTCTGATATGCCTTGCACGGCCTGGCGCAATACATCGTCAGCGAGCTTGAACGATTCGAGGAACGGAGTCCCTTTTGTGACCGCGTTCAGCAACCGCTCATTCGGTATTGTGATAACCGTATCAACGCACTCGCGAAGTTCATTCAAACCTTGCTCGGCCTGGCGCTGGCGACGGCGGCCTTCAAAACGAAACGGCTTGGTGACGACCGCAACGGTGAGCGCGCCAAGCTCTGTGGCGAGACTTGCGATGATGGGAGCCGCTCCAGTCCCCGTTCCGCCGCCCAGCCCCGTAGTTATGAAGACCATATCGGAGCCTTCGAGCGCTTCGATTATCTTTTCGGTATCTTCCAACGCGGACTGGCGACCAACCTCCGGGTCGCCGCCCGCGCCCAGACCGCGCGTCAGCTTTTCGCCGATTTGAATTTTTACAGAAGCTCTGGAACTCTTCAGGGCCTGAAGATCAGTGTTGGTTACTAAGAATTGAACACCTTCGATTCCAGCCTCGATCATGCGGTTTATGGCGTTGCCGCCGCCGCCGCCCACGCCCACGACTTTAATCTTTGCGCCGCTTACGGGCTGCTCCGATTCGGCAAATGTTATTACTGCGCTGCGCACGTCCTTACGTTCATCTTTACGTTCATCCGCTGCCATTATATGTGCCTCCTGCAAACAATAAATTAGCAACCGGGCGAGCGATTGCTCCCGACCGCTCGCACGAAAAACTTCCTACGAACTGCAAAAGTTATCAAACACTGCCAGAAGTTTCACTACTGTAGTTCACACGATGTAGCGAGACGGGCGCTCGTCGCGCACAAACCACCCCTTCGGGCGCTTGCATTTGGCGTCCGTCCTTTGAGGGGGTTCTCTAACAGTGCCTTTGAGGCTGGCAGCCGGTTGCTACAATATGTGGTAGACCGATATTCTGAAGACACACCGCATAGTAGCACAGTCGCCTTGCCCCTACAACCATTTTTTCCCGCTGATGGAAACATTTTTAAGCTCTTTTTAACGAAACCATCGCTTCCAGAAACTCTCCTGTTTTGGCGCTCCATCCTTCAGCGAATGAATCTTTTTCAGGTTCATTTGCTTATGGAAACCGTAAAGCATTGTTCCCACTACGTTGGCGTAGGCGGGGCTGTCTATCTCGCCCGTCAGCCCGCCGATGAAGTCGGGAAGCCCATGCCGCGCCGGAAGGTCCAGTATCTGCTCGGCCATCTCTACGACCCCGTCCATGAGCGCGCCGCCGCCGATCAAAACGACGCTTGAAAGTATCTGTCGCTCAAAGCCCGCGCGCTGAATCTCTTCCGCAGCATGAGAGAAAATTTCTTCGGCTCGCGGCTGAAGTATCTCGCACAGTATCTGGCGACTCAGCATGCGCGGCTGACGACCGCCAACCGACGGCACCTCGACCATACGCAGGCGCTCGTGGTCGGCCATCAACCCTGCCAGCGCGCACCCTTCGCTCTGCTTGATGCGCTCCGCTTCGGGCACCGGAGTCCTCAAGCCTACGGCTATGTCGTTGGTGAAATGGTTCCCGCCCATCGGAAACACAGCCGTGTGGCGTATCGCTTCGCGGTAAAAGATCGTCAGATTGGTAATGTCCGCGCCTATGTCTATGACCGCAGCGCCGTATTCTTTTTCGTCGGGCGTAAGCGTAGACTCGCCACCGGCCACGTGATTGACCACCGTATCGGTGACGGTCATGCCCGCGCGATTGACCGACGAGATGACGTTCTGCCGAGCGGTAATCGGTGAGGTGACAACGTGGACGGATGCTTCCAGTCTCATCCCAAGAAACCCGATGGGGTTTCCTATCCCGTCCTGCCCGTCAACGGTGAACTCCTGCGGCAGCACGTCAATGATCTCGCGGTCAGTCGGCACGCTGACGGCTCGCGCCTGATCTATCACGCGATAGACATCTTCTTCCGTTATGTCGCGGTTGCGTCGGCTGATGGCGATCACGCCGCGCGAGTTGATGCCGCGCACCTGAGCGCCGCCAAGCCCTACGTAAGCGGAATCAATTGGCAGCCCCGACATCATCTCCGCCTCTTCGACTGCCTGTTTTATTGCTTCGACCGTAGCCTCTATGTTGACGGCTACGCCCTTGCGTACACCGCGCGACGGCGCGCGGCCAACGCCGATGATTTCGATCCGGTCGTTTTCGGTTATCTCGCCGACAACTGCTCGAACTTCGGTTGTACCGATGTCAAGCGCGGCAATATGTCTATTTCCCTTTGGCATTCTTAATCCTCCGGCTTCACACTAGTGATGAGTGATGAGTTATGAGTGATGAGTAACAAGTGGCGAACACGCATCACTCATTACTCATTACCCATCACTTCTTTTTCGGGGCCTGCTTCGGTTTCGCTTCCTGCTGAACCGAGGGCTTCACCGCGCCGGGGGTGGCGAAGTTCACCACGATGCGCTCAGACTTCGTCGCATCAATGAAGTTAATGTTATTTACGTTCTCGATCAGCCGCTCGACGTCTTGCACTCGGAAGCGACTGAGCAATTCGGAATCGCCTTTCTTAATCGCCTGAAGTATTTCAAGCGCCTTCTCGAAACGCTTGCGAAAATCGGTGCTCCCGACATGAACCTGAACGTGCGGGCGAGCCAGGCTCAGGTTCACGTCTTTCGTGGACTCCAAATCGATTTCATCGAGATGACTCCACACAGGAGATTCGCCTTCGCTGAATTCGCGTTTTATCTTTTGGTAAAGCGCGATGCGCTCGCGGTCTTCGTTTATGGCGGACTGAGAGCGATTGCCTTCAGCAAAGCCTTTTGCGATGGGCGGAATCTCTGGCGCTTCACCGGATTTCGAGTTTGTGATGAAGCTTGAAAACTCGCCCATCTCAACTGCATCTTCGTCGAGCCATACGAGCTTGCCTTCCTGCGGCCCCGACTCGCGTCGAACTAAAACAGCAGGATGACGCTCGACTACTTGAACGAATATTCCATCGGGCAGAACACGCGCCACGGTCGCCGAGCGAACCATCGGAATCGCTTCCACTTTCTGCCTAATTGCTTTAAGGTCTACGTCCAACAGTTTTGCCTTTTTCACTGCGTCCAACACCGCCTGCTCTACGTCCTCTCGCAGAGCGGGACTGGCATCGCTGACAGTGACGTGTTGCAATTCAAACAACCGCGAACTTGCCAGGGCGTTATAACCCAGTATCAAGAGCGCGACTGCAACCAGAAATACCGCGGGCTTTACAAACGCCCCGGCAGACTTCAAAAACTTCCCAATATCCGCCCCGCCCTTTTGTCGCGGGCGCATCTTGTTGATGCGACGCGACGAGCGCGGAGTAACGACTTGAGCGCGTGCCCTGGGCTCGCTCTTTTGAGCTACTGCCACAGTGTCACCTCCCACTCAGAGGTCAGAGGTTAGAAGCTAGTGATCTCCGACCTCTCAAAGAATCTTAAGCAGTTCGTCTCCTGCCTGATAGACGTTACCTGCTCCGAGCGTCAGTACGAGATCGTTGGGCTGTACGATCTCTTTCAGTTTTGCTGCCGCGCCCGAAAGCGCGCCGATGTACTCGACGTGCCGGTGGCCGAATCGCTCGGTCTGTTCGGCCAGCACACGGCTGTTGACTCCCTCAATCGGGTCTTCGCTTGCTGCGTAAATGTCTGCTACAAACAACACATCCGCGCCATAAAACGACCGCGCGAAATCATCCATCAAATCGTGCGTGCGAGTGTAGCGATGCGGTTGAAACAACGCCACTACTCTTCGCCCCGATGTGCGCGCAGCCGCGAGCGTCGCTTTGATCTCTGTCGGGTGATGGCCGTAATCGTCAACCACCATCACGTCATTCTTTTCACCTTTGATCTGAAACCTTCGCTCGGCTCCGTGAAACTCTTCCAAGGCTGCGGCAATCTCTTCAAACTTGATGTTGAGGTCAAGCCCGACTGCGACCGCCGCAAGCGCGTTGTAGACGTTGTGCAATCCGGGAACGCTCAACTTCATCCGGCCCATCTCTTTGCTGAACGAACGCACAGTGAATTCAGAGCCGAAGCTCGTGTCCAACTGAATATTCCAAGCCGAGACATCGGCCTGCGCGGCCAACCCATAGCTGATCGTTCGGCGCGTTATCTGAGGGATGATCGCCTGCACGTTTTGATCGTCGAGACACAGAGCTATCGCGCCGTAGAATGGAACTGAGTTGGCGAACTTAACGAAGCATTCTTTGATCTCCTCGATGCCGCCTTTGAAATGATCGAGGTGGTCTGCATCTATGTTCGTCAATACTCCGATGGTCGGCGTCAGCAGAAGCAGCGAGCCGTCGGATTCGTCCGCTTCGACTACGATGTACTGGCCGCGACCGAGCCTCGCGTTCGAGCCGAGCGACGCGACACGCCCGCCCACCACGACAGCCGGATCAAATTCTGTCTTCGTCATCAAGTGCGCTATCATCGAAGTCGTCGTCGTCTTACCGTGAGTTCCTGCGACAGCAATGCCGTGACGATACAATCTCATTAACTCGGCCAGCATCTCTGCGCGCGGGATGACCGGAATAAGTCGTTGCCGCGCAGCGATGACCTCCGGGTTATCGTCGCGCACTGCCGACGAACAAACCAAAACATCCGCTCCGGCTGCGTTATCTGCGCTGTGGCCTTCGTAGACCTTAGCGCCCATCGATTCCAGCCGGTCAGTAATCGCCGAGCGTTTCAAATCGCTTCCCGTGACGAGAAAGTTTTCTCCGAGCGACAGCAACACCTCGGCTATGCCGCTCATACCTATGCCGCCGATGCCGACGAAATGAATATGTCTGATGCCGCGAAATAACATAAAACTTTTCTCGTTCAGACTCGCTCTCTAAACGCTTGCGACTTTCATCGCTAAATCAACCGCGCGCTCTGCCGAATCTGCGCGGCCTAGCTTCCGGCTCGCTTCTTCCATCCGGTCTATCTCGCTCGGATTTTCAATCAATCGAGTCAACTCTTCACTGAGCCGCGCGGGCGTCAACTCTTTCTGCAAAATCAAGCGGCCTGCGCCTACGCGCTCGAACGCTTCGGCATTCTTGCGCTGGTGGTCATCGGCTGCGAAAGGGAAGGGGATGAATATCGCCGCCTTCCCCGCCGCCGCGACTTCGGCTGCCGTCGTCGCCCCGCTCCGACATATCAGCACGTCCGCGTTTTCAAACTGATGGGCCATGTCGTGAATGAACGGCTTCACATCAGCGCCTTCAAAACCTGCTTCCATATATCCTTGCTTGACCATCTCGAAATCTCGCTCGCCCGTCTGGTGCGTGATCGCAAGCTGACCGTTTTTCGGAGCCAGCAGCCGTGCCGCTTCAATCATCGTCGTGTTGATGGCGTGCGCGCCCTGGCTTCCGCCGAATACAAGGACGTTCAACTTATCGCCTCGCGCTTTCTTCTTGAGATGAGCGAAGTCGCCGCGAACCGGATTGCCCGTGACAACGCCGCGACTGCCGAAGTATTTCAGCGTGTCTTCAAAAGTCAAAGCGGCAGCGTTTACGAATCGCGCAAGCACTCGATTCGTAAAACCCGGCATCGCGTTCGGCTCGACTATCATCGTCGGTATCCGGCTCAGCGCGGCCACGAGCAGTGTCGGCCCTGACGAGTAACCGCCAACGCCTATGACGACATTCGGCTTGAATCTTTTCAGTATGCGCCGCGCTGCAACGAAGCTCATCGGCAACTGCGAGAGCGATTTTGTTCTTTCAAAGACCGATACGCTTTTAAGCGCGCCTATCTGCATCAACTCAAGCTCGAACCCTTCGCGCCCAATGATCTTCGATTCAAGCCCGCGCGGCGTGCCCACGAAAAGTATCTCTGTTGCCGCATCACGCTTTTTGAACTCGTGCGCGATTGCCACGCCCGGATAAATATGTCCGCCTGTTCCGCCTGCCGCGATAATGACCCGCATAATCAAATGATGAATGATGAATGATGAATGATGAATTAAGAGAAAGTGTTTAATTCATCCTTCCGCGTTCATCATTCATCGTTTCCCTTATGCCTTTCCGTGCTTCGACACGTTGAGCAGCACGCCCGCCGCAAACAGGCTGATTGCCAGAGACGTTCCTCCCGCGCTGATGAAGGGCAAAGGGATGCCTTTGGTCGGCACGAGCGACAGCGTCACGCTTATATTGAAAAAGGCCTGAGCGATTATCATTACCGTCAGCCCGATTGCCAGCAATTGGCCGAACGCGTCGGGCGCAAATCGCGCTGCGCGGAATCCTCTCCACGCCAGTAACGCGAACAAGATCACGATAGCCGCCGCGCCGATCAAGCCAAGCTCTTCGCCGATGACCGCGAATATGAAATCGGTGTGCGGCGCGGGCAGGTAGAAAAGTTTTTGCTTGCCTTGCGCGAAGCCTAAACCGTTCGCCCCGCCGCTTCCGATGGCAATCAGCGATTGAACTACCTGGAACCCCGAAGTCGTCTGATTCTTCCAGGGGTCTATGAAATCCATGAGTCTTTGAAGTCGCCAAGGCACGAATAACAACATTCCCGCCAATGTTGGCACTGCGGGCACCGCAAGCGTCGCAAGATACCTGGCGGGCACGCCCGCTTGAAACATCATTGCTATGAAGACAACGCCCAAAGCCATTGCCGTCCCCAAATCCGGCTCCGCAGCGACGAGCGCTATCAAAAGTCCTGCGACGAGGGCTGCGGGTAAGAAGACTCGCTTGAAGCCTTCTACTTCTTTCGCCCTGTTTTCGAGGAAGAACGCCAAAAAGGCTATCAGAGCCAGTTTGGAGACTTCCGATGGTTGCAGCGACACAGGGCCATACCTTATCCACCTGTGTGTCTCATTCAGTTTTGGAAGAAACAGCACGACGATCAGCATCGCGAGCGTCACGCCGAGTAGAGAGAAGACCACCGCCGGACGCCTGTAGTGTCGATAATCAATGCACATCGCAACAGCCATCGCCACGAGCCCCACGATTGCCCATCCCCCCTGGCGATAGAGGAAAAAAAACTGACTGCCATAATTCTTTTCGGCCAGCATAGCCGAAGCGGAATAAACCATCACCGCGCCAAACAGTGTGAGCGCCAGCACAATCACCAGCATCACTTTATCAACAGGAAGCTCGCGGCCCGATTGCGCGCGCGAAACTGTTGCGCGCCTGCTCGTCAATTCAGCCGCTCGCTTCCACCTCGGTTGTGTCGTTCTATAATCAATAGCCATCTTGATGCCCACACCCTTATGTCGTAAGCCTTCCGGTCCAGCCGCTGCGAATCCGGTTGGCGAGATTGAAAACTTCTTCCTTGAACACGCGCCCACGGTGCTCGTAATTGTCGAACATATCGAAGCTGGCGCAGGCTGGCGCAAGCAACACTATGTCGCCCGCGACTGCCGCTTCCATTGATTGCGTCACGGCATCCTGCATGGAACTTGCCCGCGTGATGGGGCGCGCGTTTTCAAGCTGCGCGGCTATCTTGTCGCTCGCCGCCCCGATCAAGACTATGCGCTTGACTCGCTCGCGCACGAGCGGCGCAAGAACTGTGTAATCGCTGCCTTTGTCTTTTCCTCCTAGAATCACAATCACGTTGCGGTCGAATGCTTCGAGCGCTTTTACCGTTGAATCAACGTTCGTGGCTTTCGAGTCGTTGTAAAACTTCACGCCGCCAATTTCGGCCACGTACTCTATGCGGTGTTCGACTCCTTTGAATCGCTTTATCGCTTCTCTGAGCGCGGGCAAATCATTGATGCGCGTTCCTCTCGCGCAAAAGACGGCGGCAAGCGATGCCATCACGTTTTCGACGTTGTGCATCCCGCGCAGAGGTATTTCCTCAATCGCTATCACTTCGACTTCGCGGCGATCAGCGGTGACCATCGTGGTGTAGACGCGGCCATCGCGCACAAAGATGTCAGCCGCTCTCCTGATAAATGAAATCGAAAGGCGTCCGTGCGAATTGAAGTAGATTTCATTTGAGAGCAGCCCGAACTGGTTTGCCATCTCAACGATGGCCTGATTATCGAGGTTGAGCACAGCCCAGTCCTCGGTCGTTTGATTCTTGAAAATCCTGTGCTTTGCTCGCACGTAGTTTTCAAACGTGCCGTGACGATCAAGATGATCGGGCGTGATGTTTGTCATTACGGCAACATTCACGCGAAGGCTTTCGATCATCTCCAGTTGAAAGCTCGAAAGCTCTGCGACAATCCAAGTGCTGTCGCTCGATTTTTCTATCAGGCTCGTGAGCGGCGTGCCGATGTTGCCGCCCACGATCACATCAGCGCCTGCCGCGCGCATCAATTCTCCAATGAGCGTTGTGGTCGTCGTCTTGCCGTTCGAGCCTGTCACTCCAATCATTTGCCCTCGAAGGAATCGTCCCGCAAGCTCAGGCTCGCTTATGATTTCAATTCCTTTGCTGCGCGCTTTTTCAAGTTGCGGAAGATCAGCAGGCACGCCCGGACTGAGCACTATCAATTCGGCATTTTCAAACAAGCTTTCAGGATGACCGCCGAGCGAAAGCATCACGTCAAGCTTGCGCAGTTCTTCAGCCTCGCGCGCAAGCTGCGCTTCGGGTTTAAGGTCGTTTGCTATAACCATCGCGCCGCGCGAAGCAAGCAATCGCGCTACGGCCACTCCGCTGCGCGCGACTCCGACGACCAGCACCTTTTTGCCTTGAACATTCATCGTCATCTAAGCTTCAAAGTCGAGAGACTCAGAAGCGCAAACAAGATTGCCATAATCAAAAAGCGAAAAACTATCTTTGGCTCCATGCGGCGTGACGCTTCCGGCGAATACATCAATTCGAAATGATGATGCAGCGGAGCCATCTTGAATATGCGCCGCTTGAACAACTTGAAGGATGCGACCTGCAAGATCACCGACAGCGCTTCGAGGACGAACACGCCGCCGATCATCACCAGCAGAAACTCTTGTTTGATCATGACTGCGACTACGCCTATCGCTCCACCGATGCCGAGCGAGCCTACGTCGCCCATGAACACTTCTGCGGGCGGCGAGTTGTACCAGAGAAAACCGAGGCTTGCTCCTGTGAGCGCCGCGCAGAATATCGTCAGTTCATGTATGCCCGGATTGTGCTCCAATCCAAGATACTCGGCGAACTTTGCGTGCCCACTCACGTAGGTGAATCCTGTGAGCGCCGCGCTTGTCACCATCGTTACAGAGATGGCAAGCCCGTCCAGCCCGTCTGTCAAGTTCACAGCGTTCGAGAAACCGACGATCACTATCGGCGCAAAAATCAAAAGGTACACGGGCCAGTAAATTTCAGGAGTGAAGTTCTTGAAAAACGGCAGACTCAGAACCGTGCTGTAATTGGTCAGATATTTGAGCGCCAGCCCGATGGCTAAAGCCGCCGCGAATTGCAATGCGAGTTTCTGTCTGCCGGTCAGCCCGAGATTATGGCGGCGCTTGATCTTCAAATAATCATCAGCAAAACCTATCGCGCCATAAGCGAGTATTGCTGCGACCGCCATCCAAACGTATGCGACGGAGAGGTCGGACCACAACAGAGTCGAGATAACAACAGAGAGAATGATTAACACGCCGCCCATCGTCGGCGTCCCGCGCTTGGACTCATGCGAGCGCGGCCCCTCTTCGCGTATCTGCTGGCCGATCTGAAACTGTCTCAGCATCTTAATCATTCGCGACCCGAATATCAGACTGATGACGAGAGCCGTTATCGCCGCCCACGCCGTGCGAAACGTTACCTGATCGAATACGCGCAGAAACGATAAGCTCTCGTGGACATCTCTAAGTAGTCTTAAGTAATAAAACATCCGCCTCCCGGCTGGCGCTGAAATTCAGGAGCGGCGATCTGAAATTTCAAATCTGAAATCTGAAATTCTCTGATTCACCGGCATCCGGCCCCAGTCACCTGGCCCCTGGCCTGCTTCATTCTTTCAACAACGATTTCCGTCTTCACGCCGCGCGATCCCTTGATCAAGATGAGATCGCCCGTGCGCGCTTCGCGTGTTAAAACATCAGCCGCCTCATTCGGCGTTTCGCAAAAGATCGCCGACCCTGCGCTCATTCCAACTTCACGCGCGCCCGCGACTATCTCGCGGGCAAGCCCGCGAACTCCTATCAGCAAATCAACTCCGAGCTTTGCTATGTGGCGGCCCGCCTCGCGATGAAGATCCGCTCCAGTAGCGCCCAGTTCGAGCATTTCACCCGCGACAACGATTTTGCGCTCGCAATCTTTGTTCGCGCAGATGGTCGTTACCATCTCGATTAGCGCGCGTGGATTCGAGTTATAAGAATCGTCAACGACGGTAAATCCTTCCGCAAATCGCAGGACTTCGCCGCGCATCCGTGGGCTTGAAGATTCGGCAAGCGATGCGGCGATTTGTTCGAGCGACACTTCATAAAAGTCCGCCACCGCAGCAGCAGCGAGCGCGTTGTAAATGTTATGCCGACCGGCCACGGACAGACGAACATCAACATTGCCGCGCGGAGTCACAAGCTCAAAACGAGTGCCGCTCAGTCCATCTGATTCAATGTTGCGCGCTGTGATATCCGCCTCGCGCTCGATGCCAAAAGTTCTATAGTTAATGTCGCTGCGAATCTCGCGCATTCGCGCTACGCGTTCGTCATCTGCGTTGAGCACAGCCGCGCCATTCGGTTTTATGCCTGCGATCAATTCGGCTTTCGCTTCGGCGATTGCTTCGACTGAATCGAAGAACTCCAGGTGAACAGGCGCAACGATTGTGACTACTCCAAGATCGGGAGGCGCAATCTGGGCGAGGCGCGCGATTTCGCCTTTGTGATTCATGCCCATCTCTAAGACCGCATAATCGAAATCCGAAGCTTTAGCGCCGTCGGATTCCATCTTCAAGATCGAAAGCGGCAGGCCGTAATCGTTATTCAAATTGCCTAACGTCTTGATGACGCGCCCCTGTCGGGCGAGCGCCGCCGCAGTCATCTCTTTCGTGGTCGTCTTTCCCATGCTTCCGGTTATCGCCACTTCTCGACCGTGCCAGTTGAGAAGCGCCGCCGCCGCAAGCCGACTGAAGCGCAACGAGCGTATCGGCTACCTGAATCAGATTGATGTTGTCAGCGTCGTCGTTTGATAAAGCAAAGTCGCGCGAGACTACCGTCCCAATTGCTCCTCTTTCGAGCGCGTCTCGAACGAACCGATGACCATCGTAATTTTCGCCACGAATCGCAAAAAATATCTCGCCCGCGCGAACCGTGCGCGAATCAATCGAGTAGCCGAGCGCGTGCCGCTCGCTCGAAGCCGTCGAGTCGAGCGTTGAACCGAGTATGTTTGCGATTTCGCCTAGCTTCATTACTTTCTTTCCGCCATCGCTTCGCGCGCCACTTCCTTGTCGTCAAAATGAATCGTGCGGTCGCCGATAATTTGATAAGTCTCGTGACCTTTGCCCGCGATCAAAACCACGTCGCCCGCCTGCGCTTCGCCTATTGCGCGAAAGATCGCTTCGCGGCGGTCAGGCAGCTTCACATAAGGCCGACCGTTTTTTTTTAAGCCGACTTCAATCTCTTCGATAATCGCCACAGGGTCTTCCGTGCGCGGATTGTCCGAAGTGACTATCGCAACATCGCTCATTGAAGCGGCAATTTCGCCCATCGGCGCTCGCTTCGTGCGGTCGCGATCACCGCCGCAGCCGAAGACAGTAATCACGCGGCCCTCGCTCCCGGCCACTTCTCGCGCCGTCAACAAAACATTCTTGAGCGCATCATCCGTGTGCGCATAATCAACGATGACTGTGAAAGACGGCTGGTGTGAATTGTCCGGCGTCACCTGCTCGAAGCGGCCCGCGACAGTCAAGCACTCGCGAATGCCGCGCGCTACCTGCTCCAAACCGGCTCCCAGAGCCAGTCCTGCGGCTATCGAGCCGAGCGTGTTGTAAACATGAAAGCGACCAACGAGCGGCGAAACTATCGCGACATCGCCCTCTGGCGTGCTGGCCGTGTAGGCGAGTCCGCGAGGCGACATCTCGAACTCATCCGTTCTTACGTTTGCATCTTTGCTGAAGCCATAAGTGATCACACGGCCTTTCGCCGTATTCAAAAGCTTTCGGCCATATTCGTCGTCAATGTTTATGACCGAAGCCATTGGCCCAGAGTCCGAGACTGCCGTCGAAAAGTTTTTCCTTCGCCGCAAAATAAGCATTCATCGTCTTGTGATAATCGAGATGATCGCGCGTCAGATTAGTGAAGCAGGCAACGGCGAATCGTCAAAGCGTCAGCGCGATGAAGCTCGATTGCGTGCGACGAGACTTCCATCACTGCCGAGCGGCAACCGGCGGCGACTGCCTGCGCAAGCATCCGTTGAATGTCCGCCGCTTCGGGCGTTGTGTGATGGGCAGTCGCAGCTTTATTGCCGATTCGGTGTTGAATAGTTCCGAACATCGCGGATGTTCCTTCGCTTGCGCGAATTATTGAATCAATCAAATGTGCCGAAGTCGTCTTGCCGTTCGTGCCTGTGACTCCGACAAGCTTCAGCTTTCGAGATGGATGACCGTGCACGGCTGCCGCTACACGGGCAAGGGCAGCGCGTGCGTCTGCTACTTGAATCCATGCGACATCTGAGTTCGGCGCGTAGTCGTCGTTGAAGCTACGCTCGGAGATGACGGCCACTGCGCCGCGCTCGACGGCCTGCGGAATGAATCTGTGCGCGTCGGTCTTTTCACCGCGAATCGCGACAAAGATTGTTTCAGGCGCGCAAGCGCGCGAATCGTGAGTGACATCGCGCGCTTCTCGGTCTAGCCGTCCCGTCGCGGCTATGGCGTTTATCTCCTTTGCTAAATCGTCGAGTTTCAATTCTTTCTTGCTACCACCCTTTTTGAAGGACTACTGCCGCGCTGAGGCTTCTTCGTCACAGTCGCGTGCTTGCTCTCTTTTTTGCTTTCTTTCTTGTTAGCCTTCTTTTTTGCGACCTCGGGTTTGGGCCGTTTTTCAACAGGCTTTTTCGGTGTCGCCTCCGGCTTTACCTCTTTCCTGGTTTCATTCTCCGGCTTAATCTCCTTCGCAACTTCCCTGTGGACGAGCTTTGAGAGCCTGACGTGGCAAATCACATTTTGAGCGACGAGCGAGCCTGGCGAAGGATTTTGCATGGCGACAACTCCTTCGCCGCTGGGTTTGATTTGCAAACCTCGTGTGGCGCACAAAGCGACTGCCTCGCGTATGCTCAATCCCTTCAGGTCAGGCATAACAACGCCGCCGTTGCGCTTAGATGCATCATCTTGATTTTGCGAATCCTCAGACGAATCAATCGCAGGTAGCTCGTCCGTGCGAGCCGCGAGGCTGTTCTCGTTAATCAAGTCGGCAACGTTGTAAACCTGTGAGTCGCTTGCGATCAGCGATTGCGGATCGCCTTCGGGTTGAACGCCGAGCGTGCGGAGCGCGTCTGCTACTACGCGCGCGAAGACCGGCGCGGCAACATCGCCGCCGTGATGCGCGCCTATGGGTTCGTCTATTGAAACGATGCAGGCGACCTCAGGGTTATCAACGGGCGCAAACCCTGCGAATGATGCGACGTATTTGGTTTGCGAATATCGTTTCGTCTTCTCGTCCACTTTCTGCGCGGTGCCAGTCTTGCCCGCCGCGCGATAGCCGCCCATTTGCGCTGCCTTGCCCGTTCCCTGCATGACGACGCCTTCGAGCATCTTCCTTATAGTCGTGGCCGTTTTTTCGCTCACGACCTGTCGTCTTTCTTCCTGATGTTCTTCGAGCAGATCACCCGACGAAGAAGTGATGCGGCTGATGACATGCGGCTTCACATACTCGCCGCCGTTGGCAATGCAAGCGTAAGCTGCGACGGCCTGCACTGCGGTCACGCCGACTTCGTGGCCCATCGGGATTGAGCCGATTGTTGTCGGTGCCCATTCGCTGGCAGGCCGAAACAGCCCGCGAGCCTCTGCCGGAAGCTCTATGCCTGTGCGACGACCGAAGCCGAACTGCTCGATGTAGCGCGCGAATCTTTCATTGCCTAACCGCATTCCAAGTTTGATGGCCGCGACGTTGGAGGATTTCGCAAGAGCCTGCGCCGCAGTCAACACGCCATAAGGGTGATCGTGCACAACGCGATCACCTATGCGAATCTGTCCGCCGCCGCAATCAATCTTGCTGTCGGGCGTGATCAGATTTTCTTCGAGCGCGGCTGAATAAGTGACCATCTTGAATATCGAACCAGGCTCGAACGAAGTTTCGACAGCGCGATTGCGCCGCTGGATTTCGGTCGAATCGGAAATCTTGTTCGGGTCAAACGTCGGATAGTTCGCCAGCGCCAATATCTCGCCCGTCGAGGGTTTGACGATGACGATGGTTCCTGCGCGCGCGCTGTGCTTGCGAATGGCCTCCACAAGCGCCTGTTCTGCGGAGCGCTGAATGGTCGCATCAATCGTCAGCGTGACATTCGCGCCGGGAATGGATTCTTCAATCGAGTGATCGTACGATTTCTTGAGCGCGTCAACGTCGAGCAGCAGTTTCCCGCCCTGCCCACGAATCAGCTTATCGTATGACTGTTCCAACCCGCCTTGCCCGCGATCTTCCATGTCAACGAAACCGATCACATGCGCAGCCGTCTGCCCTGTAACGTAGTACCGCTTCATCTCGTTGATGAAGCGAAGACCGGGCAATTTGAGAGCTTCGACCTGCGGAATCTCTTTTTCAGAAAGTTTGCGCTTGACGGCCACAAGCACTTGAGAAGACGTTATCCGTTTGTAAAGCGCATCGCGGTCTACGTCAAGAAGACGCGCGAGCTTGTCCGCCGTGCCGTCGGGGTCTGTGATTTCAGCGGGAGAGGCGTAGAGCGATTTCGCCTCGACCGAGCGCGCAAGCTCGTTGCCGTTTCTGTCGTAGACTATTCCGCGCACGGGAGAGAGTTCTATTTCAGCTTGCTGTTGGCGTTCGGCTCGCGCGCGAAGCGACGTGTGATCGCTGACCTGGAGTTTTATGAGCTTGTATCCAATCGCCAGCACCCACACTACGAGCAAAGCCTGGATTATGAGTATGCGTTTATCCGTTGCTTGATTTGCGTTTCCCATAGCTTTAAATGGCGGTCTCTGGCTTCTGGCTTCTGATTACCAGTTTTCGGTTAACCATCAAATAACAACCGGAAACTGGAAACCACAAACCAGAAACTACAGACCTACCTCCTCGCTTTCGGTTTCGCCTCAGCTTTAGGTTTCGCATCGACGTTGCAAGGTCGGCGGATGTTGCTTGCGTTGCTGTGGGGTTGCTCAAGCCCTATCTTGCGCGCACGCTTTTCGATTTCGATGGGGGAGGATGCTCGCGCATAGTCGAGTTCCAACTGTCGCCGTTTCTCTTCAAGCTGAAATGCCTGTCGTCTGAGTTCTTCGCTCTGATATCCGATTGATATGGCTTCAAAATGCTGGCGTGCGCTGATTACGAAGCCGCAGGAAAGCAGCGCTCCGGCAACCGTGAGAATTGCCAGCCAGACAAACACGCGCCCGCTCACAGGTCGCGCGACCTGCGAATTATGTATCTGCTTATCAAGGTAAAACCGGTTAGTCATAAACTTCGCCTCAAAAGTTGATTCGGGCTTTAAGCTTCGTGCCTGTTCTCAAATCTTCACTCGTTGTCTTGACGCGAAGTGAAGCTCAATCACAATCAAGAAGCTGCCTGCATACCCGATTGCTTTGGGGCTGGAAAAGTATTCGCTCGTCGTCATCGCTCGCTAGAGTCTCTCGCAAACTCGAAGCCGCGCGCTGCGAGAGCGGGGATTGCGGTCGATTTCTGCCTGGCTCGGACGCACAGGCTTGCGCGTAAGCACTTTCACGCGATGCTGCGCGCCGCAAACAGAACAAACAATCTCGTCGCCGATTGGTCTTCTCTTTCATTTCACCACCCGCACCTGCATGCCAGTAATTCGACGGCCTGCTCGCTTTTATCTCATCAGGGCAAATGCAACGGCCTGATTCTCGCTGAAAGCCGCGCTTGACGATTCGGTCTTCCAGCGAATGAAACGATATGATTAAAAGTCGCGCGCCCGAATCCAGGTGAGGGATGGCTTCGGGGATGAATTTTTCAAGAGCGCTGAGTTCCTGGTTGACTGCAATACGCAAAGCTTGAAACGTGCGCGTCGCGGGATGTATTCGCCAGCGCCCCGGAACCCTGAGCGCGCGAACGACCGTATCTGCAAGCTCCTTTGGTTGTCGTTATGAGAGCGCTCTCGCGCTTGCGGACTATCGCACGCGCAACACGGCGTGCGCCTCGTTCTTCTCCGTATTCAAAGATCAGATCGGCCAGTTCACGCTCCTGGAGGTGATTGACCAGATCGGCTGCTGTCTCGCCGGTCGTCGTGTCCATTCGCATATCGAGCGGAGCCTCCTGTGCGAAGCTGAAACCTCGCTCGCCCCGATCTAATTGCAGCGACGATACTCCCAGGTCGGCCAGCACGCCTCGGACTTTATCCGTGCCCAGTTCTCGGAGCACGTCAGCCACGTTTTCAAAATTGGCGTGCACGGCCTGAAATCGATTTTCAAAGATGCTTAGTCGTTCTTTGGCCAGCCGAAGCGCGTCAAGGTCGCGGTCTATAGCCTATGACCTTAACGTCGGGTGAGGCGTTTAGTATGGCCTCCGAATGGCCGCCCAGTCCCAATGTAGAATCAACGAAGATGCCGCCCAGATGGGGCTGGAGCCAGTCAATGACCTCATTGAGCAAAACCGGCTCGTGCGCCTGACCTTCTGCTGTGCTATCCATTTCTTTGCCATCTGCGCCCGGTTATTCGATTGATACTCCCACAAGACCCGCACCGAAGCTAGACCCCAAGCTGCGCAAGGCTCGCCGCATCATCTGCCGTGTAAGGCTCGGCGTCCATTCGAGCCGTGAATTTGTCCAGTTCCCATACTTCGAGA
The DNA here is from genome assembly GCA_963726785.1 of Blastocatellia bacterium. Classification (GTDB taxonomy): domain Bacteria; phylum Acidobacteriota; class Blastocatellia; order UBA7656; family UBA7656; genus DATEKX01. The sequence goes on along the minus strand of CAVSDJ010000008.1, from coordinate 2,059,629 downwards.
TACTGCAAATATCCGAGCACTGCTACGTCGCCGACCAGTTCTGCTTTTGAGCGCAACAGCGGGATGAACCAGTATTCGCCCCTGCGCGTCCATATCGGCCAGTTGCCCGTAGTAGTTTGTCCGGTCGAGGAATTTCCTCACGGCGGCATCCATCGTCCCTCTCGATTGAAGCTTTTCTTCTATCGCCAGCCACTCCCGCATAGGGTAAAGGCGGGCGCATTCGCCAGTCAGGCTCGTCACGTAAAATTCCGCTCCGTAATTCTCATCTATATAACGACGATAGGCGGCGGGGAGCTTTATTCGTCCCTTTTCGTCCATTCTTACTGTATAATTGCCTCTCAGCATATGACGAGCTAACGTGAAAGAGTTAAAGTTTAATCTCAGCCTTTCCTAGCTTATTCTTGTTTTCAAATATATCTCCATTTTGGTCCACTTTGGACCACCGTCGCCGTATGGTACGTCAGATAGGCATGGCTGTCAAGCGGGAAATTCTGCGCTCGATAAGAGCTTCCGAGCTACAAACGAGGCTTACGAGGCGGACTGTCTCGGTCAGGTGAATCGCACTATTAAATTTCGCCTGTGAGGCAAGTGTGGTATAGTGCGAAACTTTAGTATCACGGAGTCTCGCTAATGGATAAGGCCTCATTCATCATAATCGTCTACGGGCTTGCGGCGGCGGCGGCGAACTTTCTGGGCGGTCTTTTTGTAACGTCGCGGAGGTTGGGACAGGCTGCCTTGCGCGCCCTGATAGCCCTGGGCGCAGGGTTCATGCTGGCAGCGGTCTTCATAAAAATGATCCCGGAGAGCATCGAGCTATGGCCCGCCGAAAAGCGGCTATATCCGATGTTGTGGGTGCTGGCCGGATACCTGCTCATACAGTTTGTCGAGCACACGGTCGCGCCTCACTTTCATTTCGGCGAAGAGACTCACGAAGAGGCGATGCTGGCGCATCACGCGGCGCTTGCGGGGCTGGGCGCGCTGATGGTTCACACGTTCTTTGACGGGGTTTCGATAGCCGTAGCTTCGCTCGTCAGCCCTCAACTTGGCGTATTGATATTCATAGCTATTTTGCTTCACAAGCTGCCGGAGGGTTTCACGGTAGCTTCGATGATGCTGGCGGCGGGTCGCAGCCATCGCAGCGCCGTGCTGTCGGCGTTGCTGGTCGGGCTTGCCACGCTCGTAGGCGTAGCTCTGGTAATCGTCTTCAAGAACCTGGCCATCTATTCGCGTCCGCTTTCGGCGCATGTGCTGCCGCTTTCGGCGGGCGTGACGCTGTACGTCGCCGCGTCTGATCTGATCCCCGAAGTCAATACGCGCGAAGGAGGCGTAAAAACTTCGTTGATGGTGTTTGCGGGCGTAGCTCTGCTTTACATCACGGAGTTGGCGCTCGAAGCATTGAACCTGGGGCACTAGAAAAATAGATTTCGATAGTGACGCAATGAAGAGAGCGAAGTCGGCTACATCAGACCGCGAATAATCCGCCATATTCTCTCTGCTCATCACGTCACCATTACTCGATTGCTATTTTTTGGAGAGCAATTCGCCTTCTGAGTGTTTTCCTCAATATCGAGCAAGACGTATATGCCCTCTCCGAATGCGTAAAGGAAACAAAAAACAACTGCGGCATATACGAGTATGCACCAGCCCAACATGAATCCACCGAACAGCACTGCCCCGCCGCCATAGGGACTTGCGCTTGATGCCGTCCCGCCAACCATAGAAATCAAAGCCACGATGACCAGTATCCCTCCCAGGACAAAAGCCAGAATTTTAAGTACATTCGCTACCGTCCGAAGGTTTTTGTACTTTGTTCCTCCTCCTCCGGACATTGGACTCATTCCATAACTTGGTGGAGAAAAACCTCCATAGGATGGCCCGCTCGGATTACCATAGGGCGAGCCCGACTTGGGCTTGGCGGCGGGCTGGAATAGTCCTGGGGTGGTGGCGACGATATTGTGGTGCCACAACTCCCGCAGAATTTTGCTGTCGCAGGAAGTTCGGCGCTGCAAACTGGGCATTTCATACTGCAATCTCTCCTTTCAATTTTCAGAGCTTTTTGCTGCGTGCTTATGCCAACTTTTGCTTAATGCTTCGAGCGTTGGCGAAAGGCCGGAACCGCACCTGCCATTCAGCCATCGGCTATGGCTTTTCAAGATAGTTGTTGTCGAGCACGAAATCAATCGCAAGCGTGCTTTCTTTGTGCTCTGTCGGTTATGATTAAAGATGATAGAAATTTACGTCAGGCGCAGTTGCGAATCATCGTCAAGCCGCAATGAGTGTCAGAGCACAGAGATTGCGGCAAGGTTTGAGTAATATGAAATTGATAATGAAAAGATCATTTACAGTAGTAGCCCTCTTGTTTTTGCTTGCGACAGCTTCATTTGCAGAGATAACTTTCCCGCAACCTCAGGGCTTCGTCAACGACTTTGCCTCGAAGCTCAGTCCTGATACAAAACAACGACTTGAAAACTTGCTCTCGAACTTCAGCGCGCGCGCGGGCATCGAGATAGCCGTCGTTACTGTCAACTTCGATGACATGCAGGGTTATCCAATCGAAGATTACGCTCTGTATCTCGGAAGGCAATGGGGCGTTGGACGAGAATCTAACAAGCGCGCAGCCGTGTTGGTGGTCGCAATCAAGCCGCCCGGAAGCGATGGGGTTTATAAGGGGGGCACGAGACTGGAGGTCAGTCGCCATCTCGACAGCGACCTGCCTGACGGCCTTGCGGGAGAGATCATTCGCAAGATGCGAAACGATCTCCAGCGCGGGCAATTCGATCAGGCATTGACCGTAGCCACGCAGACCATAACCGCCACGCTCGCTGAAAAGCTCGGCATCTCGATGGAGGGTATTGATTCGAGCCAGGCATATCGCGCTCCCGCCCCGCGCACGCGTAGCAAAGGACGCGGCATCTCGCCGTTTGCGATAATTGCAATCGTGTTCGTCTTCCTCGCGATCGTTCACGCGCTGAGCAACAAGGGCGGACGCGGCGGCGGTCCCGGTGGCCGCAATCGTCGCGGAGGCTCAGGTCTGGAGTGGATGCTCTTGCCCATAATTTTTGGCAGCGGGCGAGGCGGCGGCTGGGGCGGCGGCAGTAGCGATTCGGGCTGGGGGGGCAGCGGCGGCGGAGACGGCGGCGGCTTTGGCGGATTCGGCGGTGGCGGCGATTTCGGCGGCGGCGGCGCGAGCGATAGCTGGTAATCAAGAAATTATGAATGATGAACGATGAGTGATGAATTAAGAGAAAGCAGTTCATAATTCATCATTCATAATTCATCGTTTCTGAAAATGGAGGCTACTGAAATTGGCTGACGAACTGAAAGATTTTGTAAGTGCGCTCACAGAAACGCACGGAGAGAACCTGAAATCAGTGGTGCTCTACGGCTCGTCTGTTGTGGGCGGGCTGGTTGATGATGAAGCGCCGAAAAGGGTGCTTGTCGTGCTTGACCACATCACGCCGACCGACCTCAAAGCGGCCAACCCTGTCGCCGAAGAATGGCGAATGGAAGGCAACCCGCTTCCCGTCTACTTCACAAGCGGAGAGATGGCGCACGCGGCAGACGTGTTCCCCATCGAGTTCATAGATATGAGCCAGGTGCGCCATGTGCTCTACGGCAAAGACCCTTTTGAAACGTTGGACATCGGCACGCACAACCTGCGCCATCAACTCGAATACGAATTGCGCGGCAAGCTCATACGCCTGCGCCGCCTCTACATGACCGTTACACACAACCCGAACCGGCTGGCGGAGTTGATGTCGAACTCGCTCGACAGCTTTGCCGTTTTGTTTCGCCACGTGCTCGCAATGCTCGGAAGCGAAGCGCCGTTTGAGAAACGCGAATGCGTGATGAGGCTGGCCGATCAGTTGAAGCTGGATAAAAAAATCTTTGCGCGCATCTTCGACTATTCGTCTGACGAAGAGACATGGCTTGAGTCCGAAGCAGAAGAAACCTTCACCGCTTATCTGGCGCAGGTCGAGCGTGTGATTGAAGTAGTGGATAAACAATAACGCAGGTCGCTCGAAGTGCCGGAGGCAATGACTCGAATCCTAAGTCAGTTTCATCTGATCCAACCCTTCGGGCGTCAAGTATAGTTTTTCAAGTTTGGTCGTCAGGTACTTGAATGCGTCGTCAACCGAATCGGTCTTGTAGAATATTTCCAGGTCTTGAGGATGCACCACGCCCCAGCGCACGAGCGCATCGAAATTGATTATTTCATCCCAAAACTCTGTGCCGAACAGAATCACGGGCATCGCCTTGCGCGGCATCTTCGTTTGAATCAACGTCAGCACTTCGAACAACTCGTCCATCGTCCCGAACCCGCCGGGGAATACGATGAGCGCTTTCGCGGGATAGACGAACCAGAATTTACGCATGAAAAAATAATGGAAGTTGAATACCAGATGGTGCGAGACATACGGGTTGACTTGCTGTTCGAGCGGCAGTTGAATGTTCAGCCCTATGGTCTTGCCTCCGGCCATTGACGCTCCGCGATTGGCAGCTTCCATCATCCCGCCTGACCCGCCCGAACAGACGATGAAATGATGGTGGCCCGTCAGACCCTTAGACCACTCGGTCACGCGCCGCGCGAGTTCCACCGCATCAGAGTAGTAGCGCGAAAGTTTCTCCGTATACTCAGCCCGCAATTGCGCAGCTTCAAGCTCCGGCGTGAGACCGCCCGCCTGCTCGATCTGCTGTTTAACGGATTCGATTATTACCGCAGCCGCTTCGGGCGAGACCGAACGGGCCGAGCCGAAAAAGACTATCGTGTCGCGCACGCGATAGCGCCGCAGCCGCGCATCCGGTTCCATGTATTCGGAAAGTATTCGTATGAGTCTTCCTTCAGCACTTTTCAAAAACTCCGCATTGAGATAAGCGACCGGTGGCATTGTGAAGTCTTTGGGTTCTGACATGTCCCTCCTGAAAATGAAACCGAGATTAGTTATTTAGCGAGTACCAAGTAATCAGCCGTTTGTATTATTGCTTGCAAAAGAAACAGTCGAGCAATTACTTGCTGCTTACTTCGCTCAGAATTTCCCAGGCGATTAGCACTCCGAAGAAGATGCTGAAGACTCCCGCGAGCAATCTGATTGCGCCGTTGATTGCCGAGAAGCGCCGGGCAGTTATGATGAAAGGCAAGCTTATGGCAGCGCTCATCAACAACATTCCGCCGATGGTTCCGATGCCGAAAAGCGCAAGCCATATAAGGCCGAGCGTGACCGAAGGAATCGCCGCGAGCGCGGCCACTGTGACCACTGCGCTTCCGGCAAGCCCGTGAACTACGCCGACTATGAACGGCCTGCGGCCTATGTGAAACAGGCGATGCCGGTGGTCGTGCTCTTCGCCGCTGTGCACATGGATGTGCTTATGCTGCGGCTTGTCGTCGTGGCTGTGCGCGTGCGTGTGAATTTGCCAGCCACGCTCTCGCATCGCTCGCCAGGTCGCGCTCACGCCGAGTACGATCAGCATCACCGCAACAGGCATTTCCATCCATGTCATCACGTGTTCAGGTATTGTCGGCCTGAGCAGAATGATTACGAGGCTCACGGCAGCGAGCGACGCCGTGTGACCCAATCCCCAGAACGTGCCGATGAGCGATGAGCGCAAAATACTCTTGTGCTCGCTCACTATGGTTGATACCGCGACGAGGTGATCCGGGTCGAGCGCGTGCTGAAGTCCTCTGAGGAAACCAACGACGAGCGCGAAAGCGATGCTTGTATTCATCGAGCGGCTCCTGTCAATTCTATAAGTGCGTCTGCATGCCAGCGCCCGAAATCATATCATGCGCTCTGTTGCACATTAAGTAATAGGAAAGGGCATAAAGCAAAGTATGAATACCAGCAAGGCGATTATGGCCAGTATGATTCTGGTCTTTCCGAGCGGCTCTTCTTCGATAACCGGCGGATGGCCTACCCTCAACAGAAACAGCAGCACCAGAGTCCATAGCAAATAAACGGGCGGCCTGCCCAACTGGAATGCCGTGATGGAAAGCGCTGCTGTCGCGATGCACACTATTCGCGAAACCCATTTGTGAACGCGTTGGCCCAGCACTGCGTAGAGCACGTGGCCGCCATCGAGCTGGCCGACAGGAAAGAGATTCAATGCCGTGACCAGCAATGTTCCCCACGCGGCCCAGTAAACAGGATTCCAATGCCAGACCGGCGGCGCGCCCAAGAGATGCACGATTATCTGGAAAAGCAAAGGATCTTTGAATTCGCCCCCACCGGAGGTGGTTGTCGTAGCTTGGGCAATCCAAATGCCGATGATTGATGCCGGAAGGGCGAATGCGAATCCTGCGAGCGGCCCGGCTATGCCTATATCAAACAGCGCGCGGCGCGACCGGATAGGCTCTTTGATTTTGATTACTGCTCCGAACGTACCCAATATGGTTATGACCGGAGGGGCAGGGATGAAAAAAGGCAACGTCGCTCGAATGCCGTAGTAGCGGCAGGCAAAGTAATGGCCGAACTCGTGCGCGCCCAATATGAGAAGCAATGTGAAACTGAAGATTATTCCCTGCAACAGCGGGTTGTAGTTTCCTACCGCCGTTTCGTTTATTGCTTCCAGCACGGGGGCAAGAAACGCGCCAATTATCGAGGACGATTCCGGCACGTTTTCGGCTACGGCCCACGCCGCGCCCGTCAGCATCGTGGTTATGGCCGTAATGATGAACAACGAAATATGCAGCAGCACGCGCGAACGTGACAGCTCGCTTACGCGCGGAGCGTTTAAGAAAACAGGTTCTGCATCGAATGCTTGTCGCGCAGATTCAATTTCGGTGAATCGGTAAGGATGGTCTGAACTTTCCACAAATCAAGGATACAACTGCTGAAGAAACAGTGACAAGTGACGAGTGACAGGTGACAAGTAGAAGAGTTTAGTTAGCTGCGATAAACTTTCTATCTTGTTACCGGTTACCTGTCACCTGTCGCTCGTCACTATTTTTATGCCTGAAGCTCTTTGCCTGGTTTGAAGCGAATAGTTTTTCCAGGCGGAATGTCTGTGACTTCTCCCGTGCGGGGGTTGCGGCCTACGCCGCGTTTGCGAGGCTTGACTACGAACACGCCGAAGCCTCGCAGTTCAATGCGCTCGCCGCGCTGCAAAGCTGTTTTCATAGCGTCGAACAGCGCCTCGACTGCGACCTCGGCTTTGATTTTCGGAACGCCTGTTTTGTCGGCGACCTGATTGACTATGTCTAGCTTGATCACATTAGCCTCCGTTTGGACTATTCTGTTTGAAAAACTGAGAGACCGCCTGAAAGGCTGTCATTATAAGAAGCATCTCAAGGTCTGTCAAGAAATTGCGTCCGCAAATCGCACGACGGGTGTAATAATCAACAGTACCGCGAGCAGTAGCGAGCGGGTTGCAGGTCAAGCCAACCCGCTCGCTACTGTTCTCGTTTGCTCTGCTTTGATAGACTGTCACGTCCGAGGTTAATCTAAGATTGAGCAACGCTGGTTTGGAGAGGGCAGATGGCAACATCCGAAGGAAAGATAGAAGTGAAAGAAAAGAGCGACGGGTTGAAGAAGCTTGCTGAAAAAAACGCCGCTGCGCTGGCGGGCGGCGGCGTCGAACGCATAGAGCGACAGCACGCTTCGGGGAAAATGATCGCGCGCGAGCGCATAGAATTTCTGTTGGACGACGGCACGTTCGAGGAGTTCGACAGGTTCAAGAAACATCGCTCGCAGGATTTCGGCATGCAGGATCAACAGTATCCGGGCGATGGCGTAATCGCGGGTCACGGGCTGGTTGATGGGCGGCGCGTTTTCGTCTTCGCGCAGGATTTCACGGTCTTCGGCGGCTCGCTTTCCGAGACGAACGCTGAAAAGATTTGCAAGGTCATGGATATGGCTATGAAAGTGGGCGCACCCGTCATTGGCCTGAACGATTCTGGCGGCGCTCGCATTCAAGAAGGCGTAGTTTCGCTTGGCGGCTATGCAGACATCTTTTTGCGCAACACGCTTGCGTCGGGCGTCGTGCCTCAAATCTCGGCGATCATGGGGCCGTGCGCGGGCGGGGCTGTCTATTCGCCTGCCATCACGGACTTCAACATAATGGTCAAGGCGACCTCGTATATGTTCATCACCGGGCCGGACGTGATAAAGACCGTCACGCACGAAGAGGTGACTAAAGAAGAACTCGGCGGCGCGATGACTCACAACTCCGTGTCGGGCGTGGCGCACTTCGCGGCAGAAAACGACGAAGATTGTTTGCAACTGATTCGAGAGTTGCTTTCCTTTATTCCATCAAACAACCTCGAAGATCCGCCGCGACTTCAGACAAATGACCCAAGTGATCGAATGGACGACCGCCTCAACGAAATAGTGCCGGAATCGCCGAACGTTCCTTATGACATACGCGACATCATTCACGCGGTGGTAGATGATGGTTATATGTTCGAGGTTCACGAGCACTATGCGAAAAACATCGTCGTAGGATTTGCGAGACTGGGCGGGCGCTCTGTCGGTATCGTCGCCAACCAACCGGCGCACCTTGCGGGCGTGCTCGACATTGACGCTTCGGTCAAGGCCGCGCGCTTCGTCAGGTTCTGCGACTGCTTCAACATTCCGCTCATCACGTTTGAAGACGTGCCGGGATTTTTGCCCGGAGTCGAGCAAGAGCACGGCGGCATCATTCGTCACGGCGCGAAATTGTTGTTCGCCTACGCCGAGGCGACTGTGCCTAAGATTACGGTGATTACGCGAAAGGCGTATGGCGGCGCTTATTGCGTTATGGCCTCGAAGCACATACGCGCAGATGTGAACTTCGCTTATCCGATGGCAGAGATCGCAGTGATGGGAGCTGAAGGCGCTGTGGGCATTCTCTATCGCAGAGAGATTTCCGCGTCCGAAGACCCGCAACTCGAAGCGAAGCGCCGCGCCGACGAGTTTCGCGAAAAATTCGCATCGCCTTACGTCGCAGCCGAGCGTGGCTTCATTGACGAAGTGATAGAACCGCGTTTGACTCGGCCTAAGCTAATTCGCGCACTTGAGTTGCTCGAAACGAAGCGCGATCAGAATCCTCCGAAGAAGCACGGCAATATTCCTCTATAGGGATCGGGAGCCAGAGGCCAGGGGGGCAGGATAGGAAACCGGGAAAAACTTTCTTGCGTGCATACCAACCTTGCAAATGCGCGCTAATCCCTAGCCCCTGGCCCCCGACCCCCTGTATAATTAAAGGCCTTGCAGGAGAGAGCCTATGAAAGAATGTTCAAGCTGCCGCCGCTTGTACCCGGACGAAAATAGTTTTTGCCCAGTTGACGGAACGAAACTCATCAGGTCTGTTCAAAACGCAAGCGACCTCGAAGAGGGCAAAGGTAAAAGAAAGATACCGCCTCCGCCCGAACCGCTCCCGATGCGAATGACCATCATAGATCAGGGCGACGAGGGACACCGCTCGCGCATCATCGAAGGACTGGTGCTGGATCTGGGCAAGCAAGGGATGCGTTTGCAAACCGGCACGGTCGAGACGGGAAAGCTTCACATAATTCGCGACCACACGATTGCATTCAAGAATAAGCTGGAAGTCGAAGTTGATTTGCCTAACGCGACTGTCAAGCTCCAGGGATTTGCGGCGTGGTACAGGCCCGAAGCCGACGGGCTCTTCTGGGTGGTCGGCCTTTATATAAGAGATATGTCTGCGGCGGATCGCATGGCTTATGATCAGTATTTGATGCAACTATCGAGCGGCCAGATCAGCGAAAGCGCGCCCGCTTAGACGTGGGCGTTGATTATGGATTCGGTTTAAAATATATGCGAACCTGTTGTCAGCCAGATCCGATTTGTTTCGTCTAAGGCGACTGTCTGATACAAGGGAGGAATCAAGAAATGAGTTCTGATACGGACGATAAGCGCAACTGGCTTGAGCGATTGACCAGCAAGATACCGGGCTACAGCGGCTATGTTGATCGCGAAAGCCGCCGCGATATAGACAAATTGCACCGCGAGCAGCTTGCAGACCGTTTGCGCCGTCTTAAAGCTCCGCTCACCGAAGTGATGAAAGAACTGAGTTCGGGCGGACGCCTGTTTGAAGTCAGCCCGGTTGATTCCGCCATAAAGAAACTCGATCATCTGGAGAACCGCGTGCGATTTGCCAGTTACGGCTATTCGGGATTCTTCGATGTAGTGAAAATCGAGCAGGCGCAGTTGGATTCGATTTATAGATTCGACCTCGCATTAGTCGAGCACGTTGACAAAATCGAAGCGAAGGTGGGCGAGTTGAAAACGCAATCTGCGACTGCCGCAGGTTTGAAGACCGCAGCCGCAGAGGTCACTGCCACAATAGACGAAGCCGATCACGCTTTCGATGACCGCTACAAGGCTATAAATAATTTCGGCCAGGAACAACCACCCGGCCAACCGTTATTTCAATGATGAATGATAAATGATGATGAACGAACATTCATCATTCATCGTTTGTAGTTATTATGGCAGACACTTGTAGAAACTGTGGCTCAGAACTGTTCTACGCACAGCGATTCTGTCGCTCGTGCGGCAACTCCATCGATGATTCGCCAGCCTCTTTGTCGAGCGGGGAAGCGCCTACGCAGAGAATGACGCCTCCGCCCGATGTGCAGGGCTCCAATGTGCGAGGCTCAGATGTGTGGGGCGCGCGTGGCGCGGCTAATACTGCGCCCACGCCAAAGCAAGGAACGAATCCCGTCTACGCGCCGCCGACTTTTTATCAGCCGACAGTTCCCCCGCTTCCCATGCAGCAGATGCCGCCTTACCAGCCGCCGCGCTCGCGCTCGTGGATTCCTATTCTCATATTGGTAATTTTACTCCTGTTCGGCGGCGGGATTTTTGTAGTCCGCTCAATCGTTCGTAATATTCGAAATCAGATTCGAACTAATGTAACGGACACCAGAACGCAATCGGCCACAGACAAACAGACCTTCGCGCTGAGTAAAGGCGCAACGGTTTCGATAACCACACTGAACGGCACCATCAGCGTCGAAGCGTGGGATCAGCCGCAGGCCGAAGTTAAAATAATCAAGCGAGGCAAAGCCGGAACCGATATTCAAAACTTGCCTGTTAATATCAAGAATGACAAAGACAATCTGTCGGTTGATGCTACGCAGGTGCGCAACGACGTTCAAATCAATTTCGAAATCCATCTGCCGCGCAATCTGGGTGCGGTAAGATTCGCCTCGACGAACGGCGCTATCAACGTATCTGACATAGCGGGCAACATAATCATCGAGACTACGAACGGCGAAATAAAACTCGACAATGTTTCCGGCCTTGAGCGCGCCATAACTGTCAACGGCTCAATAGAAGCCGATTTGAACAGCGCCGCAATAGATCGCCCTTTGAAATTCGAAACTACTAACGGCGAAATCAATCTGAACTTTAACCCGGATTTTAATGCAACACTCGAAGCCAGCACTACGCATGGCTCGATTGATATTGACGACGAAATAGGCATCACCGTTCAAAAGTCGCGGCCCTTCGGCCAGCGAGCAAGTGGGCGAATAGGTAAAGGCGGTCAGCCCGTGACCGTTACAACTGTAAACGGTGGCATAAATATCAGCAGGTAATTTGCGCAACGAAGGAGACTGTTTACATGGCAATTGAAGTTTTAGAGTATTTCGATTCCTCAGGCGAAGAGATAGTTCATCGCATACCCGAAATCGGCTCGTCCGACATCAAGCTGGGCGCGCAGTTGATAGTGCAGGAGAGTCAGGCGGCAGTCTTCTTCCGCGACGGCAAAGCGCTCGATACTTTCGGGCCTGGCCGTCACACGCTCACAACGATGAACGTGCCGCTACTCACGAAGCTGCTTTCGCTCCCGTTCGGCGGCAAATCGCCGTTTCAAGCGAGCGTGATGTTCGTCGCTCGACACACGTTTCAAGATTTGAAATGGGGCACGAAGGAGCCTATCCCTTTCCGCGACACTGAGCTTCGCATGGTCAGGTTGCGCGCGTTCGGCAAATACTCGTTGCGCGTTGTAGACCCTCAGTTGTTCGTCGGTTCGGTAGTCGGCACTCGCGGAATAGTTTCGACCGAGGCCATCGGCTCATTCCTGCGCGACATCATTGTTGCTCGCCTCAACGATTTGCTCGGCGAAAACTTGAAGACGGTCTTCGATCTTCCGGCTTACTACGACGAGTTGGCGTCGGGCGTAAAGGCGCGTGTGGCCGAAGAATTTTCCAAGCAAGGGCTTGAGCTTGTTGACCTGATAATTTCTGCCATCACTCCGCCCGAAGAAGTCCAGAAGATGATTGACGAGCGCTCAAGCATGGGCGCGATTGGCGATATGAGCGCTTATATGCAGTTCAAAGCCGCGCAATCCATGCAGGACGCAGCCAAGCAGCCGGGCGGCGCAGCGGGGCAGGGAATGGGTTTAGGAATGGGGCTGGGTTATGGTCAGATGATGGCGGGCGCGTTGTCAGGTCAAGGCGCGCAGCAGCAGGGCGGCGCGGCGCAGGCGCAGACCGTCCCTTGCCCGAAGTGCGGAACGCAGAACGCTGTCGGCACAAAGTTCTGCGCGAATTGCGGAGCGCCACAACAAGCTCCGCAAGCGGCGACTGCCGAATGTCCGGCTTGCCACGGGCAAGTACAAGCCGGATCAAAATTCTGTAATAACTGCGGGCAATCGCTCGTGCCGCAGCCGTGCAAGAACTGTCAGACACCAGTGCCGTCCGGCTCGAAATTCTGCGCGAATTGCGGCACGTCGGTTTGATAATCATAACTACTTGACGAGCAACGCCCGCAAGCCTTCTGCAACGTAAGGGCATTGATATAATTGACTCACGTGACTGTAGAGAAAATCCTGGTCAGCCGTTCTGTTGAGTCAACTATATCAATGCCAAAAAGTGAATCCTTAAATTAAGGATTCACTTTTTAATGTCAGGGCTTATGCACAATTACTTCGACGCCATGCACTGCGAGTTCAGCTTCTATATCACCGGCCAAAAACTGCTGCGCTTCCTCCGTCTGCTTCAATATTGTATCCATGTGGCAAAGCGTGAGTCCGCGCACAAATAAGTGAGCTTGTTCACCGGTACAGAGTTCCGCAATTGGCCGCATCTCCTTCGGAAGCCATGCCAACTCTCCGGGCCATGGCAGTTTCCGCACGGTCTCGTGCAGTTGCTCGACATCGTCCATGAAGTGCATGTGGTCGGCTCGGCGCAAGATGACCATCTGTTTTGTTGCCGGAGTCCTTTCGAATATTTCGTACATGCCAGCGAGTGGTAGCGAAGTATCATTCTCTGCGACAAGGTACAGTGTCGGAACGTCACGCCCCCAATCGAACGTAAGCTCCACCGGAAGAATACCCGGTTTTCGCTGAGAGGCTCCGCCTGGCGCGAGCGCCACCACGGCTCGGATACGCCGCTCTAAGTCATTTGCGGCGAGAGCCGTCCAGCCTCCGAAGCTGTGTCCCACGATTCCAATTCGAGCGGGATCGGGGTTGGCTTCAGAGTCCCATGCTGCGCCGTTAATCAGATGATCGAGGAGAAAGCGTATATCAGGCACACGACTCGCAATCAATGCTTCCCATCGCGCAGTCTTTTGCTCGTCGGTCTCACTCTCCTTACGCGCCAGTTCCGTTGCTACAATCTCAGAGTGATCTAATGCCGCGACCAGATAACCGTGACTGCTCAGGTGAGTGCAAAGAAACGTGGCGCTTTGTCGCCCCGCCCCGCTACTATGCGAAAAAATAATCAGCGGATAATTTCCAGGCTGGGCTGCCCCGTCGCGCACAGCCGTCTGGCTCCGAGGTTTCTCGCGCGACGGAACCGTGAAGAAGTCCTGAGTTTCCGGCGCAATATCCTGACCCGCATGACGGGCAGATGCAGGATACCAGACCTCACAATGGAACAGGCGGTTGCGTACCGTATCAAGCAGTTGAATCGTGCGCACACCAACAGGAAATCGCCCCCGGACGAATGGATCGTACTCGACTGTTTGAGAGGCCGCCCGTTTTTGAGAATGTTGTTTCGTGTGTTTAATGTTTTCGCGGGTCATTAAGAATACCTGTTCGCATAACGCTCTGCATCATACCTTTAACTATCTTATTCACCGCTCATTCAAAATGGAAGAAAGAAAAAAAGGCTTGATAAACTTCGCGGGTAGGGCGGATACTTGAGCTTTGCAAAAAGCGAAAAGGGTGGCTGCAAAAGTTAATTAGCCTTCGCGAATTGCGGCACTCCTATGAAACAATCTCAGTGGGAGTCAGGGAGAACGCCTTATGAGATTTGCAATATGCCTGCTGCTAATTCTGATTGTGCTTGCGACCGGACAAATCGGTTTCCAAATCGAAAGAGGCGCTCAAAAAGTCAGCGCATCCGCTGTTCAAGATGAGCCAGTGCCACAAATTTTCAACGCGCGATTGAGCGGTAAGAAGTTGATCGTAACGGGCGAGAACTTCCGTCAGGACAGTGTGATTGTGGTCAACGGCAAAGCGCAGAAGACCAAAAACGATTCAGAGAATCCCACGACCATGCTGATCGCAAAAAAAGCGGGCAAAAAAATGGCGAAGGGTGAAATATCAACCATAATCATTCAAGGTGATAATGGTGCGACTTCCGGCGAATTCGATTTTTTCAGAGGCTTGACCGTCACGCAGAATGACGCAGACAAAACTGTCGGCATCGACGTTGGCGAAAGATTCCTTTTGCTGTTGAGCCGTGGCCCGTATAGATGGGCAGCAAGGGTTGAAGATTCGACAGTGGTCAAAGTTGTAGATAACGCTTTGCCTCTGCCCGGCATGGTTGCCATATTTGAAGCGACCAAGAAAGGGCAAACCGCTCTGAATGTGATCGGCTCGCCTCCTTGCCCTGGTGTTCCTTGTAGCACACCCCCGTTGCAATTCAAGGTGAATCTCGTTGTTAAGTAGGAAGTAGGCAGAGATCGGATTTTGCTCGACAGCATCGAAGCATCCAAGAAGGTTCGGGCCGCGCGATTCGATCAGATCGCGCGGCCAATTCTTTTGATTCTTGATACAGTTCTAATATTGATAAGGAGAAAATGATGACTGCTTCAAAGCCTGAAGTAAAAGTTCACGATAAGTTATACATAAACGGCAAATGGTCTGAGCCCGCAGGCAAAGGCTTGCTTGACGTAACTAATTCAACGACCGAAGAGGTGATGGGCCGCATCCCCGAAGGCACGCCCGAAGACGTTGACCGGGCAGTGGCCGCAGCCCGCGCGGCTTTTGATTCATGGTCTTCCACAACGGTCGAAGAGCGAGCAGGATTTCTTAAGCGCATAGCCGAAGGGTTGGGCGCGCGACAGAGTGAAATCGCCGCCATCATCGCCAGCGAAGTAGGCATGCCGCTACCGCTCGCGACCGCTGTGCAGGCAGGATTGCCCGCGATGGTCATGGGTTCTTTTGCGAAGCTTCTGGCCGATTACAAGTTTGAAGAACAGATTGGAAACTCGCTTGTTGTGAAAGAGGCGGTCGGCGTGGTCGGCTGCATCACGCCCTGGAATTACCCGCTCCATCAAGTTGTCGCAAAAGTCGCGCCCGCGCTCGCCGCAGGCTGTACCGTTGTGTTGAAGCCTAGCGAAGTCGCGCCGCTCACGGCATTCGTTCTCGCCGAGATCATGGATGAAGCGGGATTGCCTGCCGGTGTGTTCAACCTCGTGACAGGGTATGGGCCGGTTGTCGGTGAGGCCATCGCGTCGCACAAGGATGTTGATATGGTCTCTTTCACAGGCTCGACCAGAGCAGGCAAGCGCGTGAGCGAACTGGCTTCGCAGAGCATAAAGCGCGTCGCGTTGGAACTAGGCGGCAAATCGGCGAATGTCATTTTGGATGATGCCGATTTCGAGAAGGCCGTAAAGAGTGGCGTCAATAATTGCTACTTCAACTCAGGGCAGACCTGCTCTGCGCACACTCGAATGCTCGTGCCGAAAGATCGCCAGGATGAGGCTGTGCGAATCGCTAAAGAAGCCGCTGAAAGTTTCACCATTGGCGACCCGCGCGAAGGCCGCGCTAAACTCGGCCCGCTCGTTTCCGAAACGCAGCGCGAGCGCGTGCGAAACTACATAAAGAAAGGCATCGAAGAAGGCGCGACGCTTGTGACAGGCGGAGCGGAAACGCCCGAAGGTTTGGAGAAGGGCTACTTCATCAAGCCTACGGTCTTCGCAAACGTTCGCAACGACATGACGATTGCGCGCGAAGAGATATTCGGCCCCGTGCTTTCGATCATTCCTTACGAAGACGAAGATGACGCGGTGCGCATCGCCAACGATACGGTTTATGGGCTGGCAGGCGGCGTGTGGTCAGCAGATGTCGAGCGCGCGAAGCGAGTGGCGCGACGGATTCGCACAGGGCAGGTAGACATCAACGGTGGAAACTTCAATCCTTTCGCCCCGTTCGGCGGCTACAAACAATCGGGCAATGGCCGCGAGTTGGGTCGCTACGGGCTTGAAGAATATCTCGAAGTGAAATCGCTTCAACTATAAAACAGAGAGTTCACCGCAGAGGCGCAGAGGACGCAGAGATTACGCAGAGGTTTTTATATTTGCTTAACCTCTGCGCGTCCTCTGCGCCTCTGCGGTGAATCTGCTTTTATTGACAACCCCAGCTTGCGATAGATACCATTTCGCTTTGATTCTTTTGTTAAATTTGCTGATGTGGGAGCAGCTATAGACTATTATGCTTAGATTGAGGAATACTCTGACGCGCACGCAGGAAGAATTCAAACCGCTCGAAGGCAACACTGTGCGAATGTATGCGTGCGGGCCTACGGTTTACGGCTACGGCCACATCGGCAATTTCAGAACATTCGTTGCAGTTGACGTGCTGCGTCGTTATTTGAAGTATCTCGGCTACGATTTGCTGCACGTCATGAATATTACGGATGTGGAAGATAAGATAATTCGCAATATGCTCGAACAAGGCAAAACGCTTGAAGAGTACACAGAATTTTACACGCAGGAGTTTTTGAAAGATTGCGACTCGCTCAATATCGAGCGGCCCGAAGTCATGCCTTACGCGACCAAACACCTCCCTGAGATGATTGAGATAATGAATCGTCTTGACGTTTCCGGGCACACTTACAAAAGCGACGGCTCGCTTTATTTTAAAATAGCGTCGTTTCCGGGATACGGAAAACTGTCGGGCCTCAAACTCGAAGGCAACATCGCAGGCGCGCGAGTTGATGTTGATGAATACGAAAAAGACGATGCGCGCGATTTCGTCTTGTGGAAAGGGCCGAAGGAAGAGGGCGAGCCGCGATGGGATTCTCCGTTCGGCGAAGGCCGACCGGGCTGGCACCTCGAATGCTCTGCGATGGCAATGAAGTATCTGGGCGAATCTTTCGACATTCACTGCGGCGGCGTTGACCTGATATTCCCGCATCACGAAAACGAGATAGCGCAATCCGAAGGCGCAACCAACAAGCCTTTCGTCAAGCACTGGGTTCACTCGGAATTTTTGCTCGTCGAAGGCGAGAAGATGTCTAAATCAAAGGGCAACTACTACACCGTTCGCGACCTGATCGAGCGCGGCCATTCTGCGTCTGCGATTCGTTACCTGTTATTGAGCGTGCCTTATCGCACGCAGTTGAATTTCATGCTCGACGGTTTGCGCTCGGCTGAATCCGCGCTGGAGAAGTTGCGAAACTTCCGCCGCCGCGTAAATGATTTTGAAGATGTGGCTGGCTCGCACGCTCGCGTGCAGGATGTCATCACGCGCACCCGCGAGGGATTTGAATCGGGTATGAATGACGATCTCAACACATCGAAAGCGCTTGCGGCAATATTTGAGATGGTGCGCGAAATCAACATCGCGATGGACGCTGGCGAGTTCGGCGCAGATGATGGCAAAGGCGTGCTCGAACTGCTCACGCGAATTGATTCTGTGCTGGGCGTGCTTGGCGAAGAGCAGAAAGTTATGCTCGACCCCGAAATCGAAGCGAAAATCGAAGACCGCAACACGGCGCGGCGCTCGCGTAATTTTCAGTTGGCCGATCAAATCAGAAACGAGTTGGCCGAGCGCAACATCATCCTCGAAGACACTCCGCAAGGCACGAAGTGGAAGCGGAAATAATAAGATAATTGTAAATGAGTGTGAGCCTGTAGGGGCGACCACATAGGGTCGCCCCTACAGGAGTTTTTGCCTTACGTATCAAGCCAATTGGGGTTTGGGTTGAGATGCGGCTTTCGATGATTCGACCCAGGTGAACCAGCCGAACTCGTCTTCGACTTCGCCCGTGATGATGTCAAAGAATCGCTTCTGAATCTCGGTCGTCAGCGGCCCGCGCTTGCCTGCTCCGACCTGAACTTTATCAACCGAGCGAATCGGCGTGATCTCGGCAGCCGTGCCTGTGAAGAAAACTTCGTCGGCGATGTAAAGCATCTCGCGCGGTATCGCTCGCTCAAGCACGGGTATGCCCATGCGGTCGCATATCTTGATTACAGAGTCGCGCGTGATGCCGGGCAACACCGTCGAATAAAGCGGCGGCGTCATCACAGTGCCGTTCTTGATTAAGAATATATTCTCGCCTGAACCTTCGCTGATGTAACCTTGCGGGTCGAGCGCGATGCCTTCGACGTAGCCGTTGACTTTGGCTTCCATCTTGATGAGTTGCGAGTTCATGTAATTCGCGCCCGCCTTCGCCATCGAAGGCAGAGTGTTCGGCGCGATGCGCGTCCAACTAGACACGCACACATCAACGCCCTGTTCTAACGCTTCGGGGCCAAGATACTTGCCCCATTGCCATGTGCAGATGTAGGTCTCGATAGGGCAGGGAAAAGGATCAACACCGAATGTGCCGTAGCCTCTGAATATCAATGGCCGCAGGTAACATTCTTTATAATTGTTGGCGAGCACCACTTGGCGAGAAGCTTCAATAAGATCTTCGTAACTGTAGGGAACCTGTATGCGGTATATGTGCGCTGAGTTCAACAACCGTTCTATGTGCGCGTCTAGTCTGAAGATGCCTGATCCGTGTTTGGTGTTATAACATCTGATGCCTTCAAAGACAGATGACCCGTAGTTGACCACGTGCGTCATCACGTGAATGGTCGCGTCTTTCCAGGGAATAAGCTCGCCGTTACGCCATACAACGTCGCCGTGTTCCTGCTCTTGTGACATATTTGTTCTCCTGCTTTTAAGATGTGGCTGATGCCCTGACGATCCTCAACGCCTTTGGTTTAAGAGGTGTGAATTTGAAGCAACATAATACGAATCGCCGCAATCGTCGGTCAAGCAAATCCTGGTTCGATGCAAGGCTTCATTGAGAGCTTGGAATTTCCGAAGCCGGGACTACGACTCTGAACCCGATGACATCGTATCTCTTGCCCGGCGCTATTTTCAGCCGGTAAGCCGAACGACAATTATTCGCAGGGCGATTCCATGCTCCCCCGCGCACTATTCTCAAAGAGTTGACACCGCCGATTTCCCAGACGCTTCCATCCAAAGGCGCGGCGCGATAATTCTCGTGCCAGGGGTCAAGGCACCACTCCCACATATTCCCATGCATGTCGTACAGGCCGAATGCATTTGCAAATCCGGTTTTCCCGACAACGGTTGTTTGCTTCCTGATAATCCCTCGCGGCCCGTTCGCATACGGCGCTTGGCCGTCATAATTGGCTAAGTCCGAAGTGATGTTTTCGCCATAATAAAACGGAGTCGTTGTTCCGGCCCTGCACGCATATTCCCATTCGGCCTCACTCGGCAATCGCCATTTCCGCCCGGTCTTTTTTGACAAGCGAGCGCAGAACTCCTGAGCTTCATCCCACGTTACATTCTGAATCGGGCGGTCTACGCCTTCGAAGTTTGACGGGGACGGGTTCAAATCCAATTTAACTTTTTCCAGATTTGCCACGGCTTGCCATTGAGCTTGCGTGATCTCGAACTTGCCCATGTAAAACGAAGAAATCCCGACATTGCGTTGCGGGCCTTCTTCTCCGAATCGAAACTTTTCGCTGTCGGGCGACCCCATCAAAAAGTTTCCTGCCGGAATCAAAACCATATCGAGCGTGATTCCTGTGCCGAGGTCTTCTGCAAAATATTTCGCCTCGCCTCGACTCCGATTTGTGACGGCTCCCTTGTCGTCTACTGCGACCAGATCGAATGCGAAAGATTTGATCGGGATAGCGCCAGCGGCAGGAGGCGGACTTACTGGCTTTGGCGCTTCGACCGCAGGCTGCTCCTGCGCCACAGGCGGAGTGACTGGTTTAGGTTTCTGCAATAAGACAAACGCAACCGCCGCTGCTGCGACTATCAAAAGAATCACGCCGATAGCTATCCATCGCTTTGATTTGCCAGCGCGGTCTTCAGGAGTCACAGTAGTTTTGTCCGGGTCTGAAACGGGCGCAGGCGATTGAATCGTCTTTTGCTGCGATGACGCGGCGGCGACTACAGGAGCCTCCTTTACTTTGGTGGATGCCTGGTTACCTATGACATGCGTTTCTCTGGCGCTGTGAATCGGGCGATAGCTTGCTTCGCGCAATGCATTGCGCATTTCATGCGCCGTCGAAGGACGGTGCTCGCGGTTGATCGACATCGCCTGCAGCAAGACAGCAGCAACAGCCGGAGCCACCTCCGAATTAATCTCGTTGGCTGGTATCAGGGGGTCAGGCTGCGAGTTTACTACCGCCCCTGTTCGAGTTAATGCGTCGGCAGGCGTGACTCCTGTGATCAGGTGGTAGAGGGTCGCGGCGAGAGAATAAATATCAGTTCGCGCATCCGTACCCGTGCCTTGTATCTGCTCGAAAGGCGCGTAGGACGGAGTGTAGCCGAGCACACTTGTGGACTTGCTGCTTCCTGACACCTCTGCGGACTCTTTTGCAAGGCCGAAGTCCAGTAGAATGATCTGGTCGCGTTCGGCCAGCTTCAAGTTATGAGGTTTTATGTCGCGGTGAATGACCGGCGGCTGATGATTGTGAAGATAATCGAGCGCATCTAGTAACTGGTCTGCCCACCACAACACTTGTTCCGAAGGGAAAGGCCCGCCTTTTTGCTCAAGCAGTTCGGCCAGGTCTTCGCCGGGAATAAATTGCATTATGAGGAATACACCGTTGCCTTCGGTAAAATAATCCATAACGACAGGCAATGCCGCATGGCGCAAGCCGTTGAGCAAAACGGCTTCACGTTGAAAGGCTTTTCTCAGTTGCTCTCCATCAACAAGGGTCTGCTTTAAGGCGACAACATTGCCGAATCGTTGATCTACAGCTTTGTATACCGCACCCATCCCGCCTTGACCAAGCATGCTTTCAATGACGTAGCGATTCTGCAAAGTTGTGTTCGGAGATAACATCTGATTCCTTTTCGACCCGGACTTTTGAGTTTTTGGTTCAGTAATAATTCAATTAACCAGATACGCGAGCGTCCGTCAATTAAGAAATGATGAATGATGAACGATGAATTATGAATGATAAGAAAGCTATCACTCAATTCATCATTCATAATTCATAATTCATCATTTCTTAATTGACTTCGCCATAGCCGTTTCGTAAGATTCGCGCTGTTTCTGCGCGACAAATTTAAGAAGAGTTTTCTTATGAAGCGATGTCCTAAATGCCAGACGGAATATGCGGATGACGATGCGTTTTGCGGCAACGATGGAGAGCCTCTCATCGTAGTCGAGCAAATCAAACAAACACAGGAAACAAAAAAAGAGACTTCTGCGTCTGCGGCAGTTCAAGAAGCAGAAACGGACCCGTTGATCGGCGTCGTCATGGATGGGAAATATGAACTCGAACGACGACTGGGCAGCGGAGGAATGGGAACCGTTTATGTTGCCCGAGATAAAATCACCGATGAGCAGGTCGCAGTTAAGATATTAAACCCCGACACGGACGACGATCCTTCGATGCCGGAACGGTTCAAACAGGAAGCAGAAGTGGCCACCAGCATTCGCCACCCCAATCTGGTTCCGGTCAATGATTTTGGCCGGACAGACGACGGGCTTTTGTACATGGTGATGGAATATGTCGCCGGAGCGTCGCTGCGCGAAGTGATCCGCACAGAGAATCGACTACAGCCTGAGCGTGTTGTCAATTTCGGCTGCCAGATTTGCTCGGCAATCTCTGTAGTTCACGACGCAGAGATAGTGCACCGCGACTTGAAGCCTGAGAATGTGGTCATCGAAACGATTGATGAACGCGAGACAGCGCGCGTGCTCGATTTCGGAATCGCAAAACTGCTTGATCGAGCGGGGCTGACGCGGGTAGGTTTTGTCCTCGGCACCCCGGAATATATGTCGCCGGAGCAGGCGAGCGCGCAACCGCTCGATCACCGCTCGGACATTTACTCGCTAGGGATAATCCTTTATGAGTTGCTTTCAGGCCAAGTACCATTCAGCGGCCCGAAACCCCGCCAGATATTGATCCGCCATGCGATTGAACTGCCCAAGCCGATTTCTGAACTGCGTTCGGATTTGCCGGAAGCGCTCGCTCGCGTTTGCATGCGCGCGTTAGAGAAATCTCCTGCCAAGCGACAACAAACTGCCGCCGAACTTGCCAGCGAATTGAGCGCGTCAATCGCCCCGCGTCAGTAGCCCGACCGTAAGGGAGGCGACAGGCTCGCGCCCGGCTGACGTTTGGGCTACTGATCGAAAGCTATTCTCCCGCCAGCGTTGCGCGAGTCAGAATGGTCGAAGGTATCGTTTCGAGGAATCGAGAGACGCTTGCGAAAGCGTTTGGCCCGCCGCTTTCATATGCGTTCATCGGGTAGGTGAAATAGAGATGCTGCTTGGCTCGCGTAGTGGCGACGTAAAGCAATCGCCTCTCTTCTTCCAGATCTTCAAATGCATCGTAAGCCCGCGCCGAAGGAAACCATCCATCCATCATCCAGATTATGAACAGCGCAGTCCACTCTAAACCTTTCGCCGAATGCACCGTCGAAAGCGTCACGAATCCTTGTCCACGCGTCTCGTTTGCCGCAAGCTCCAGGTCCAGAGGGTCGAGCGCCACATCCGCCAGCAATTCTTCTGCGGTCTTGTATCGCTTTGCTATCGTAAGCAAATGATCGAGGTCGCGCTGGCGGCGCGGGTGATCGTCGTAGTGCGCTTGAAGAATCGGGCGATAGAATCGCTCGATGGCTGACAGTTGCTCGCGCGGTGAATTCGCTTCGGCCACTTTCTGAAGCAGGTTGGCGAGCTTGATGAGCTGAGCTTCGTAGCTGGCTTTGGCGGGGAACTGTTTCAGTTTTTTGAACAAACTCTCTTTCGCGCGAGCCGTGCGGAACGATTTTCTTTCGACGCTCAGATGATCGAGAATCTGCTGGACTGTTGCGTCGCCGATCTGGTCGAGCAACTTCAAAGCGCGAAACCATGAAATCGTATCCGATGGATTAGACACGACCCGCAAAAACGAAAGCACATTTTTTATATGAGCCGACTCTGCGAACTTGATCCCGCCGAATTTGCGAAACGGAATCCCGTGTTTGCTCATCTCGATTTCCAAATCGAACGAATGCGAGCTTGCGCGAAACAGCACTGCAATTTCACTGAGCGGGACGCCTTCCGCGCGCAACTCTTCGATGCGTTGCGCGACGAAGCGCGACTGCTCGTTTTCATCGCTCGCTTCAACAAGCATCGGCAGCGGCCCATCGGCAACGTTTGAAAAGAGTCGCTTCGCGTATCCTTCGCTCGCTTCTCCGATAATGGTGTTTGCTACGTCGAGAACCGGCTGCGTGCTGCGAAAATTCTCTTCCAGTTTTATCACACGCGCGTCGGGGAAAAGCTCTGGGAACTCAAGCATGTTTTTGAAGCTCGCGCCGCGAAACGAATAGATCGCCTGAGCCTCGTCGCCGACCACCGCGACGTTATCGTGCGAGGCGGCCATGAAGCGCACGATCTGCGCTTGCAGTTTATTAGTGTCCTGATACTCGTCCACCATTATGTAGCGATACTGGTCTGACAGCCGCGCGCGCAGGTCAGGATTTTCTTCGAGCGCGTCGCGCAAACGCACGAGCAGGTCATCGTAAGTGAGCAACTGGCGCGCGCGCTTGAACTGGTCAAACGCCTTGAAGAGTTTTTCGAGGTCTTCCTGCTCGTGAGCGAACTGCGGATAGCAAAGATTCAACACTTCTTCAATCGAAAGCACCTTGTTGACCGACATGCTGAAGATGGCAGCGAGCGTGCGCTTGCGCGGAAAGCGGCGATCTTTAGTCGCCACGCCCGACTGCCTGCGAACAATGTCAATCACGTCTTCGGCGTCGTTGGAATCGAGCACAGTAAATGTTCTGAGCACGCCTGCCATTTCCGGGTATCTTCTCAAGACGGAATGAGCCATCGAATGAAACGTGCCGCCTGAAACGCGCTGGCATCTCTGGTCGGCAAGAGCCGCGGCGCGCGAAAGCATACTTGTAGCCGCTCGCCGCGTGAACGTCAGCAGCGAAATGGATTCGGGGCGGATGCCCGTTTCAACAAGCCGCGCTACGCGATAGACGAGCGTGCGCGTCTTTCCAGTGCCTGCTCCCGCGACTATCAGCAGCGGGCCGTCAATCGTCGTTACCGCCTGGTATTGAGTTTCGTTCAACTCTTTTTCGTAATCTATTTTTGTAGCGCGCTCGGCTGCGCCTACGGGCTTGAGCACGAGTTTTGTTTTAACAGGGGTTGATGTTTTGCCTGCTTCGAGGTCGCGCTTCAAAGCTTTGAGGTCGGCGGCCAGTTCTTTGATCGTTTGATAGCGTTGCTTTGGCGTTTTAGCCAGCGCCCGCGAAAGTATGCGATGAAGATCGCGCGGCAAATCGTTTTTGACCGCGTGCGGCGGCAGCGGGTCTTCGTGAAGAATGGCGTGCATCGTGTCTACGTCGTTTTCGTGCGCGAAAGGGCACTGGCCCGTCGCTATTTCATAGATCACGACGCCGAAAGAAAAGATGTCGCTGCGCAGGTCAACGCGCTTGCCGAGCAGTTGCTCAGGCGACATATATTTTACCGTTCCGAGTATCATCCCGGAATTAGTCTTCACTTGAATGATAGTTTTGTCAGTACTGTTGACAGTGCGTTTTCGCTCAGTGAGCTTTGCAAGACCGAAATCCAGAATCTTTGCGTACCCGTCGCGGCTGATCATCAGGTTTTCAGGTTTCAGGTCGCGATGAATTATGCCGTGTTCGTGAGCTTTGCGAAGCCCTTCGGAAATCTGTAGGGAGATTTCCAAAACATCGCGGATTGCCAGAGGGCGCGACTTGATCTTTTGCCTGAGCGTATCTCCCTGCACGTACTCGGTCGCCATGAAAGGCTTGCCGTCAACCTCGCCAATTTCGTAAACGGTCAGGATGTGCGGGTGATTTAGCGCCGAAGCCGCGCGAGCTTCCTGTAGGAATCGGAGGCGGCGGTCTTCCTGAGCAACCGAGTCGGCGGGCAACACTTTGAGCGCGACTATGCGATGAAGTTTTTCGTCGTGCGCTTTATAGACTGCGCCCATGCCGCCAGCGCCCAGCGGTTCGAGGATTCGGTAATGCGCTATGAATGTACCTTCGGTTATGAAGTCCATAAATTGGAATGCCGTGTTATTACGTCGCTGACATTGTTGTTGTTCAATTTCACTATTGCGCCGTCTTTCGCCTGCTAAACCGATCTGGCCCAATCGAGGTTGCGGGCTATCAGCAACTCGGTCATCTCTGCATGATGAGTATTCTTCATAGCAACAAGCTCAGTGTTTAGCCCATGTCTTTCTGCAAGCTTGCGCACTTCATCAGCATCATCATAGGTCATCAGAAAATCACCAGTGACATTGCTAATAACATCGAACAATTCTTCATGGTCAAGTTCAAAGTGCCTGTATAGCCGTCTCCCAGCTTTCTTGCCCGCGATTGTATAAGGCGGATCAATAAAGAATACAGCATCGGCGCGATTAGCGTTTTGTTTTATTACTTCAACACCATCGCCTTCAATGAATGTGATATGTGAACGAATAGAGGCGATGTCAAGGATTCGTTTTTTCAAAGTTTCAGCGTACCAACGTGAGCGAATGCCCTTGCCGTTTTCGCCCTGCTTCAACGGCGAGGAACCAGGAGCAAGTATTCCGCCGTGATGCGTCCGATTCTTAATAATAGTTTGAAATGCTTTCTTGCGCACTGTGCGCGTTTTGCTTGCCAGAACATTTTGCAGTGATTCATTTGTCAGATCGAAACAGGCTATTTGGTTAGCCAGCCATTCGCCGTCATCATTTTCAATAATGGTTCTCCATACAGCCGCGACCTGATCATCCAGCTCAACCATTGTCACATGTTCTGCGAGGTCTTCGGCAGCGACGGTCAGGCTGATGATGCCACCGCCAGCGAATGGTTCAATAAATTCAGAAATCTTATTCTTTAGCCATTGCCTTATACGCGGAACTAACCAAGTTTTTCCGCCTGGGTACCGAAACGGGCTTCGCTGCGGCACGGAAGCCACGTTTACAATTCGACTGGGCTGCGCTTCAAACAATAATAGCTGGTGGTTTGCTTGCGACATGGCGTTACGTCAACACGGCATCTGTCAGTGTAGGTGCATCAGGCGGACTATCCATTTTTTCGTCGAGTTTTGCTTGCAAATGTTCAACAAATATTTCGACCAATCCAGGTTCGGCTGTCGTGAGTTTCAGCATTACTGATTCAAATTTAGTATAGACCGTTCTGTTGTGTTTCAGCTTATACACATTTTGAGTAGAGTCGTGCGCAAGGTCATAAATCAACCAGGCGATCTCCGCATCTTTCGGGTCAACCGGCGCTAAAACAGGAAGCGTGTTGAAAAAGCCGCTATGTATTACAACAGCTTGTTTCTTTCCCCAAGCATGAAAGATACCACCTTTGAAAAGTAATTGAGGCGCAAGTCTTTTGCGAGAAGATGATAGATAATCAGGACGCGGATAGCCCGGTTTGCCTGCCCAATCCATATCATAGCGTGTTGATGGATTCTCCATGAAAAATTGAAAAGGCTCACGCACATTACCGGAAATATAAACTGCTTGAACTTCAATTGAGCCGAAATCACTGATTCGCCCTCTTTCGTCATAAGAAACTAATACAATGTCTATGTTGCCTGCCGATTTTCCGTGTTTGTCATTCAGGCGAACTTCGACTATTGATGTCCAAGCAGCGTCTGACGGAAAAAAGAAACCGGCTGCTTCATCTGCAATAATCCAGTCCTGACGAAAGCGAATTGGGCAGGTTATTGCTAGCGTCCCCCCCTCTTTTACAGTGCAAACACCTAAAGGGTCTTTCGCTTTGTCTTTGGTACAATTGGGCACTTTATTATTAAAAGGGCAAAGCCGCTTTTCACGGTGACGAATTGCTTCCGGCGTCTGATTGTCTACTGGGTATCCGAAAACTTCCACCAAAGGATGCTTTGACACGTTGCGCGCCTTTCCATAAGTTATGATGCGTGATTAATTGTAGTTCATCAGAGCGCGACAACCAAAGCAGATCGTAGGTGATTTCAAGCATGTGAAGCAATTATTGATGATGAAATTATTTTCCCGACAAGTTGCGCGTCCGGCGACAACGAAATACAATCCCGAATAATAAAAATCGGAGGTAACATCAATGTCGCATTTTCGGATTCTGTTATGCTCTCTCGTTCTGGCCGCAGGAATTATAGCAGCCGGATCAAAAGTTTCTGCGTGGCAGTCTTCTGGCGTGAAGACGATTCAAATCTCTCCCGTCGTCACCGAAGGCGAAGTCGGACAGCAGTTGAAATTCACCGCTGTCGGCAAGGATGAGTCCGGCAAACCCCTTGATATGAAACCTGCCGCATGGTTTGCCCTTCCCTCCGATGTTGCTTCGGCAGATCAGACGGGCACGGTCACTTTCTACGACGCGGGCCAGGTAACGGTCGGCGTTGTCATCGGCGGCAAGACCGAGTTTGTTGAAATCAAAGTAAAACCTTCAGCTATTGCCCGCGTGGAGATTGAGCCTCCGAGCGCGCCCGTCGTAGTCGGCGGCGCTACAAAGCTTCGCGCCACAGCCCTTGCGCGAAACGGCAATTCTCGCGCAGACATTGTGGTGCAGTGGGCCTCTGACAATTCTGACATCGCAACCGTTGACCGAGCGGGACTCGTCACAGGCATCAAGTCCGGCAAAGCTACGTTGCGCGCGACTGCTGAAAAAGCGAGCGAGACAATTGCGATTGAAGTCATCCCCGACCCTGTGCGCTCGCTCGCCGTAGAGCCCAGGTCGTCAACTGCGCGAACGGGCGATGTGATTCGCTTCGCGGCGCGAGCAGTAGATGAATCAGGCGCGGTGATGAAGAAAGTTCCTGTCCGATGGGCCGTCAGCGGCGCGGGCGCGATGATAGAATCCGATGGCGGATTCGTAGCCGAACGCCCCGGCACGTATGTCGTAACTGCCGCGAGCGGCGAACACACGGCAGTCGCTTCGATCATCGTTGCTCCGCGAAATGTCGAACGCGCAGTCGAAGTTATAGGCCGCGCGCCGGTCAAAGATTTTCAAGCAGCCGAACAGTGGGTCATCGGCAATCACGTTTATGTCACGACAATCTCTGACCAGCTTCTAGTGTATGACATCTCGGATCCGAAAAATCCGAAGCTTACGGCCAAGGTCAAAGTTGATGCGCGCCACGTAAACGATGTCAGCACCACGCCGGACGGGCGCATCGCCGTGCTCACTCGCGAAGGGGCTTCCAGCCGCAGGAACGGCATCGTGTTTTTAGACACGGCAGACCCCGCGCATCCAAAAGTGATTTCCGAATACACGGCGACGGTCACGGGCGGCGTCCACAGCGCCTACATTGACGATCACTATGTTTACCTGACCGATGATGCGACAGGCTCGCTGCGCGTGATTGATTTCAAGGACATCAAAAATCCTAAAGAGGTGGCTCGATGGGAAGTCTCAAATCCGATTGCGCGCACATTCACCGCCCCCGACGGGTCGGAGGCAAGCGGCGGGCGTTACCTGCATGACGTTCAGGTAAAAGACGGCCTGATCTATCTGGCCTACTGGCGCGACGGGCTTATCATCCTCGATGTCGGCAAGGGCATCAAAGGCGGCTCGCCTGAACACCCGCAACTGGTCAGCCAGCTTCGCCTGAACTATAACGAGTTATATGGCGACGGATGGCTTGCCGGAGCGCACGCGGTCTTTCGTTACAAGAACTATGTTTTCGTTGGCGACGAAGTCTTTCCGTCCTCCTTTGACATTCAGGCAAGGAATCGCATCCCTGTTCGCGGCATCGTTCACGTAATAGATGTGTCGGACATAATGAATCCTCGCAAGGTAGCCGAGTATGAAGTCCCCGAAGGCGGCTCGCACAACATCTGGGTTAAAGATGACATTATGAGCATGGGCTACTACACGGGAGGGGGCCGCATCGTTGACGTATCGGGCGAGTTGCGAGGCAACCTGTATCAACAGGGGCGCGAGATCGCGCGATTGTGGACAGGCGATGCGAACGGTTATCGCGCTAACATACCATTTGCGTGGGGCGCGCAGCCGCACAAAGATATGATCTTCTTCAACGACATAAACAGCGGCATCTGGATAGTCAAACTCGGCGCGCCGAAATATAAAGGCTCGACGAGCGCGCCGGGAAACTAGAAGGCAGGGGTAAAGGACGATCGTCAGGTTGCGACTATGTAGCTCCGTAGGAGCGACCTGTCTATAGCAACCCGATGTGAAATGTTTCGTAGCTCCGTAGGAGCGACCTCTTGATTGACAGGTCGCTCCTACGGAGCTACAAGCTTTTTTGCTGCTGATTACTATAGACAGGTTGCTCCTACGGAGCTACGTCTGGAAATTTAAACACAGCGCGACAGTCAGATAGGTTTGAATTTTATGTTTCGCTTTTGCTTTCTCATTTAGGAGTTTCAACCTTGAAAAAATCAATGCCTGCGGCTTGCTCAGGAGTGTCAACAGTCGCGACGGTCTTGAACGTTTCCAGATCAATAATCTCGACTGTGCCGGGCTCTGCGCCAATCCCTTCGACAGAAATGAATGCGTAACGATTGTCAGGCGATACGACTGCTCCGTGGATGACCTTTCTTTTTGTCGGCACTCGCGCAAGCTCGCGCCCCGATTTCAGATCAATGATCGAAACGGATTGATCGCGCTTGTTGGTAGCAATCAACCGTCCGTCCTTAGTCGCGGCCAGATTGTAAACTCCCGGTCGCGCAGGAATGCGTCGCAGCACTTTCCACGACGCTCCGTCCACCTCGACTATCTCGTCCGATTTATTGCACGCGACATAGACCTTTGAGCCATCGGCAGAAGGCTGCGCCCAGGTCGGAGAGCAGGAAATGTCTCCGGCCTTTGGCGGCTCAAGCCCGTGACCGCCAGCGTCGTGCGATGCGTGCTGGCTCATCTGGTGAGACGCGGGCGAGCCAGGCATGCCCATCTCTTTGCTTTTCGTAAGCAAGAAGTGGCGCGAGACGGCGAGCGTGTTCGTGTCCAGTTCGACCAGCATATCATCCATCATGCAGGCCGAGTATTGCTTCGCCCCATTCGAGGTGAGCCGCGAGCCGTGCGGCATAGTGCAGGTTGGCACTCGTTTGACTTCAATCATCCGCTCGGTCGCTACGACAGAGACGGACGAAGGAATCATATCGCCGTGCAGGTTGAAGTTGACAACATAGAGCAGCCCGCCGTCAGGCGAGATGTCCATTGTCGCAGGAAACATTCCGAGCCTGACCTGACCTAAAACTTCGTTGGTTTCAGTCGAGTATTTCCACACCGACCCGAAAGGTCTGCCGTGACCGAGCGAGACGTAATAGAATTTTTTATCAGGAGAAACAACGATGCCGTGCGGGCCGTCAATATCACTGGGCATCTCGCCCGTTGCAATCTCTCGCTCGATGCGCGCGCCTTTCGGGCCGAAGCGAATCAAAGCTATCTTGTCCGCCGACTCGCACACGACGTAGACGAGATAATCGCGCTCAGGCGGACGCGCAGCCCCTACAGTCGAAGTCAGACTGATGAGCGCGATTAGTATTAATGAAAACAAGGCACGAAAGCGGAGATCAGTCCGAGTAGTCATAAAACAACATTAGCGCAAGATGGGCAAAGAGCCTATTCACCGCAGAACGCAGAGGACGCAGAGATTACGCAGAGGTTTTTATATTTGCTTAACCTCTGCGCCTCCTCTGCGCTCTTTGCGTCTCTGCGGTGAACTCTCTCCATCCTTCATACTACGTCTCAACATAGCGCGAGAGCGCATCAGTCCATTTGTTCTGCGATTTCAAAATCAACTCGATCACTTCGCGCACTGCGCCGCGACCGCCTGCGCGCGCAGTTACCAGATGCGAAAACTGCTTTGCTTCCTCGACCGCATCGGCGACCGAAACGGCAAGTCCCACGCGTTTGAGCAGCGGAATGTCAACAACATCATCCCCGATATAGCAGACTTGTTCATCGCCTAAACTTTCTTCGTCGAGCATCTTTTCATAGACTTCGGTTTTCACCCACGCCATCTCGTGCAAGTGCGCGATGCCAAGCTCTTTCACCCGCGCGCGCACGACCGAAGACGCACGCCCTGAGATTATCCCAACCTTTATGCCTGCGTGTTGCAGCATCACTATCGCGTGACCGTCTTTCACGTCGAAACTTTTCGTCTCGTCGCCGTCAGGCAGCATGAAGATGCGCCCATCCGTCAGCACGCCATCGCAATCCAGTATCAATAATTTGATCTTACTTGCGCGCGCGGTTATTTCGTCGCTCAACTCAGTCACTCCGGCTCCTTCAAGAGAAATAATCTTTCAGTTGATCGAATCGTTCGATCAACACATCGGGTTTGGTCACGCTCAGTTGCTCTCGGTTGCGGAAGCCGAAAGTCACAGCGCAAGTCCGAGCGCCCGCCCCTCGCCCCGCGTTCACGTCGTTTTCGCTGTCGCCTATCATCACGGCATTAGCAGCCGTGCCGCCCAACAGCTTTATCGCTTCAATGACCGGTTCCGGGTCTGGTTTGCGAAAAGGCAACGTATCGCCGCCGACGATTGCGTCGAAATGCTGCGCAATGCCGAAATGATCGAGAATGATCTTTGTGAACCGGACTTCTTTGCTGGTGACGACCGCCTTGCGTTTGCTCTTAAAGAATTCGAGCGTCTCTTCAACCTGCGGGTACAGCCGAGTCGTCTTAAGCATTTGATCCTGATAGTAGCTATGCATCAGCGCAATGCCTTTGGCGTGAAGCTCTTCATCAGGCGGCTTGTGATTCGGATCAGTCGCCGTTAGCGAGCGATAGGTCAGCACGCGAACGCCGTCGCCGACAAAGCTGCCGATGGTGTCTTCGCTGAGGGCGGGACGACCAACTTCGGCAAGCATAAGATTGATAGACGCCGCCAGGTCTGACTTCGAGTCAATCAGCGTCCCGTCCAGATCAAATAGCATCAGTTCAACATTCATAATCAGGGTCGGAGCCGAATAAAAGGATGAATGATGAATGATAAATGATGAATGATGAATTGCGGCAGGGGATTATCTATTTAATCCGGCTTCCGTTTCCTCTTTAGTTCATCATTCATCATTCATCATTTCTCATTCTTTCTGGCCCCTATTCCTCTTCCTCTTTCAGCTTTGCCAGCACCGCAAAGTCTTCGAGTGTGGTTATGTCGCCGCGAACTTCGCCGCTCGTGGCAAGCTCTCTTAGAAGTCTGCGCATGATCTTTCCGCTGCGAGTCTTTGGAAGCGAGTCAGAGAAACGTATATCATCGGGTTTTGCGAGCGCGCCTATCTCGTGCGCGACCCACTGTCTTAGTTCCTGTTTCAATTCGTCGCTCGGTTCATTGCCAGATTCCAGCGTTACGAAAGCAGCGATAGCTTCCCCTTTTATCTCATCGGGCCGACCTACTACCGCAGCCTCAGCCACCTTGGAATGGGCCACCAGAGCCGATTCCACCTCCATCGTGCTTAAACGATGGCCCGATACATTCAGCACGTCATCCACTCGCCCCATGATCCAGAAATACCCGTCTTCATCTTTTCGCGCCCCGTCGCCTGCGAAGTAAACGCCCGGTATCTCTGACCAGTACTGTTGCACGTAACGGTCGGGGTCGTTGTAGATCGTTCGCAGCATCGAAGGCCATGGTCGTTTAATCACCAGATACCCGCCCGACCCCGGCGGCACAGGCTGGCCATCGCGAGTCACTACGTCAACGATGACGCCGGGGAATGGTCAGAGTCGCTGAACCGGGCTTGGTCGGTATCGCGCCGGGCAATGGCGAAATCATTATCGCGCCTGTTTCTGTTTGCCACCACGTATCTACAATCGGGCATCGCTCGCGGCCAATCACTTCGCGATACCACATCCACGCTTCGGGGTTGATAGGCTCGCCCACTGTGCCGAGCAAGCGAAGACTTTTCATCTCGTAGCGGCGCGGGTATTTCTCGCCCCACTTCATAAACGCGCGGATGGCTGTTGGCGCGGTGTAGAAGATGTTGACTTTGTGCCGCTCGATGATCTGCCAGAAGCGATCAGGCGCGGGATGATTCGGCGCGCCTTCGTACATCACAACCGTTGCGCCGTTTTGAAGCGGGCCATAGACGATGTAGCTGTGACCCGTCACCCATCCGATGTCCGCCGTGCACCAGTAGATGTCATCTTCTTTCAAATCGAAGACCCACTTCGCCGTGATGTATGTGCCTACCGAATAACCGCCCGTCGTGTGGACTACTCCCTTGGGTTTGCCCGTGCTGCCCGAAGTGTAGAGTATGTAGAGCGGATGCTCGGCATCGAGCGGCTCGGCTTCGCATTTGTCGGAAGCTTCAGCCATAACGTCATGCCACCAGTGGTCGCGCCCCTCTTGCATCTGGATTTCAGAGCCTGTTCGTTTGTAAACGATCACGGTTTTGACCGTTGGACAATCGGCCATCGCTTCGTCAACAGTAGCTTTGAGCAGAACCTCTGCGCCGCGACGATAAGAGCCGTCCTGAGTGATAACCGCTACTGACTGAGCGTCGTTGATGCGATCAACGAGCGCGTTTGCGGAAAAGCCTCCAAAGACTACCGAGTGAGTCGCGCCTATGCGAGCGCACGCAAGCAGGGCGATTGGAAGCTCAGGCGTCATGCCCATGTAAATCGCAACCGTATCGCCTTTCTTGACGCCGAGCGATTTGAGCGCGTTAGCGAATTTCGAGACTTCGAGCAGCAGTTGATTGTAAGTGAGCGTTCGCACCTCGCCCGGCTCGCCTTCCCAGATCAAGGCGGCTTTGTTCTTGCGCCATGTAGCCGCGTGACGATCAAGACAGTTGTAGGAAATATTGATCTGGCCGCCGACGAACCACTTCGCCCAGGGCGCATCCCATTCGAGCACTTTGTCCCATGTGCGGAACCAGTGAAGCTCGCCCGCAATTCGGCCCCAGAATTTTTCCGGGTCGGCTTCGGCCTCGCGATAGATGCGTTCGTATTGTTCGAGGCTCTTGATGTGCGCCTGCTGACTGAACTCTTCGGAAGGCGGAAAGACGCGGTTTTCTTTCAGAATTGAATCAATGCTCGATTGCGACATCCCGGCTGACCTCCATCTCGATTAACATGAAAGGAAAATGAAAACTATCACAACGAAGCGGGGCGACTCAATCGGTTGAATCGGCTTACCAGGGCGATTGAAGTTGCGCGCCGAAAGCTCGCGAGCGAAAATCATGGCCCAATGGAAGGAGAGGCAGCAAAACAAAACTTTGATCAAGCGTTGCTGCGCTTTCTGGACTCTGCCGATGAAACGGAATCGAATCGTTTGCTGGAACAACTGGTTTGCGAATGCGCCCAGCCTCTAGTCAATGAAATCGTCAATTTCAAATTGCGGGTTTATTCAACGCGCGCTCGAACAACCAGCGAACAACAGGACGCCGAAGATGTTTCCGGCGATGTGATATTGAGACTGGTCAAAAGATTGCGCGAATTGAAAACCAACCCTCAAGGCAAACCGATAAAAAATCTTCGCAGTTACGTCGCGGTTATGTCTTATCACGCTTGCGACGAATACCTCCGCCATAAATACCCGCAACGCCACAGCCTGAAAAACAAACTGCGATACGTTTTGACTCATAGCCAGAAGCTTGCTTTGTGGGAAGCCGACGACAAATGGTTATGCGGACTGGCCGAGTGGCGCGATAAAACGAAGCCGATTGCGCAAGCCGGTAAGCTTCAGGACAACCTTCAAGAATTCACGATGTACAGGGACGCTCAAAACAGTAACCCGGCGGATTTGCTCGCAGCGATTTTCAACTAGGCGGATTCTCCTGTCGAACTCCACAATCTGGTCACGATTGTCGCAGACCTATGGGGCGTCGAAGACAAATCAGCGCAAGCCGCCGACAATAGAAATTCCTCTGGCGCGCATGAAGGTTTTTATGATCCGCGCGGAAGCGCCGACACAGCGCCCGACCAGCGCACCAACCTCGAACGATTGTGGGCAGAGATATGCGAACTGCCTGTTAAACAGCGCGTCGCGCTCCTGTTGAATCTTAGAGACGAGCAGGGGCGCGGCGTCATAACTTTGCTTCCGCTCATACGCATTGCCAGCATTCGCAAGCTTGCTGAAACGCTTGCAATGCCACCCGAACAACTTGCCGCACTTTGGGAAGACTTGCCTTTAGACGACCAGACGATTGCAAACCATCTCAGCGTCACAAGACAGCAAGTCATCAACCTGCGAAAATCGGCGCGCGAACGGCTGGCTCGCCGAACAAAGGCGTTCAATAAAGGAGCATGAAATTTTATATGCGTAGTAAGATAGTGTGCCAAAAGACATCGTATGAATCTGAAGGGAAATGAAACCGTCTACGGTTAAAGGTGAAAAATGACTGGCGCATCTGAACATCTTTCAGATCAGCGGATCAAGCGTTACCGCGAACTCAAACTGACGCCTGCGGAATTGCTGGCCGCAGACGATCACCTTGCAATTTGCGATGTATGCTACGGACGAATTGACCGCGAAGAATTGCGCGAAACGTTTAAGTCCGTAGAGGCGAGTTTTCACAACGCCGCCAGTGCAGAATTCAACCATCTGACATACGAACAACTGGCGATGCGCGTAGACGATAAGTTAACCGAAGCAGAGCGCGAAAATCTGAATGCTCATCTGGAAAACTGCTCGCAGTGCGAAACGGAACTGAATGATCTTCGCTCGATCAAAGCAAAGATGGCCGCCTACACGGATAAAAAACAGGTTCCCGCAGTGCCACCGCTCGCTTACAGAATGAGAAGTTTTTTAGCAAGAGTCGCGATCTTTGCTTCGTTGATACTCTTGATAACGGCGATATGGTTGCAAACGCGGATTACTGACCTCAATAAGCAAGTGCTGTTTCTGATACTGGAAAACGACAAGCATCTGGCAGACGCTCAGGCTGCTCGCGATTTGCGGGATCAAGTAGCTCAACTTCGACAAGAGAATGAGTGGCTTCAAAAAGATATTGAAAGCGGCGCACAGATTGTGCTCGCGCTCAATGATGGCGAGGGGCGTGTGACGCTGGACACGAAAGGCAACCTGTCAGGGCTGAAGCCGTCTGCGGACTCTTATCAACAGGCGATCAAGAGCGCATTGACGGCTGAACGAGTGAAGGCTCCATTAGTGCTCGCCCGTCTTACAGGTCGGTCGGGAAAGCTTATGGGCGGCGCTGCCGGTAACGTGTCTTATGGATTACTCGGCCCCGTCGCTACTGTTGTGCAAAGCGACCGCCCGGTTTTTCGATGGCGCGCGCAAAACGGAGCGACAAATTATGTAGTTACCGTTTTCGGCTCAGACTCAAAGAAGATTGCGGCAAGCGAGCCATTGTCCGCGACAGAGTGGACCGTGACTGCTCCGCTCGAACGCGGGCGAATTTATACATGGCAAGTAAGAGCGGTTGTTGAGGGAAGAGAAATAGTGTTGCCGCCGCCCGCAGCAGCAGATGCGAAGTTCAAAGTATTAGAACAATCGAAAATTGATGAATTGGAACGCGTGAAGCAAGTCAGCGGCAAATCGCATCTGCTGCTGGGCGTCCTTTACACAGAAGCCGGTTTGTTGGATGAGGCGGAGCGAGAGTTTCAGGCATTGCTCGACGCGAATCCTAAATCTCAAGTCGCGCAAAAACTGTTGCGTAGCGTCAGAGCTATGCAGTTACGCTTGATGATTTCGGGTAGTCACCGCAAGAACTAGAAAGCTATAATTGCCGTACTCATTGGCAGCAAAAGGAGCTTAATAATGTTCTGTCCAAAATGCGGTACGAATCAGAGCGATGAGTTGAAATTTTGCAAGTCTTGTGGCGCGAATCTATCTGCTGTGCGGCAGGCAGTGACTACACGCGAGACCTCGGAGAAATCTGGCTCGGGCAAGTCCTGGGTTGAGAACATAATGCTTTTACAGGATGAACGAGAGAAGCGCAAACGTGAAAACCTCAGATCCGAAGAGAGAAGGTATAATGAAATTAAAGCGGGTGTGATAACGAGTTGCGTGGGCGTTGGATTAATGATTTTTCTTTACATCTTTATGCAGGGCATCATCCTGGGCGGCAGGGTTCCGTTTGAAACCGCGCAAATCCTCAGTCGCATATGGATTGCCGGAGTGATTCCTCTTTTCGTCGGAGCCGGGCTGCTGATTAACGGTGTGTTAGTGAGCAAGAAGCTGGTTGAACTCAAGAAACGAGAAGTGCAAGAAAAAGAGACCGCAAAGAGGCTTGCATCAGCCAGAGATAGCAATGATGAACTTTCACCTTCTGCTGATTGGTATGAATCAGACTCTCCTAAGCCAAGCGTGACCGAGCACACTACCAGACAACTAGAGAACTCTAATCAGATCAAATAAGCCGATACGCTTTCGCGCGCTCCGCTGATACTTTACAGAGTTGTGAAAATCGAAATAGTGGCAGATAGAACTTGATCGGTTAAAACCCGTCTCCCATCACGACGAAGCCCGCCCAGTAGAACGGATGTTGATACTGTTTGTTTCGCAGCAGTTTCAATTCAGCTTGCCGTAGCGCCTCTGCCTTAGTCATTCGCGCCGATTTCAGGTTTCGATGAAACTCTAACATCAATTCCGTAGTGCTCGCGGATTCAACTTTCCACTGACTTACGACAGTCGTCGGAGAACCTGCCACGAACAACGCCCAGGTCAAGCCTATGACTCCTTCGCCTGCGCCTACGTGCCCGCGCGCCGTGTCGCAAGCCGACAGCACTACAAGCTCTGCTTTCAAGTCGAGCTTCATCATCTCCCACGCTTCCAACATCCCGTCTTCATTGCTGCCTTCCACCTGCGACAGCAGCACGTATGAATACATAGGAGAAGCGTCGTTGAGCATGCCGTGCGTGGCAAGATGCAGGATTTTGTATTTTCCGGCTTCGGATTTGAGCAGGTCTTCGCGCGCTTCTCGACCAACATACACTCGGCTGCTAGCTGTGCCATACAACTGCCCTAATGTTTTAACCTGGCGCTCGGCTTCGGGCAGCGGCTCAAGTATTTCACCCATAGGCGTAGACTTGACGCGATTCATAATTTGATTACCCAGTGCGGGATTGCCTAACGCCAGCAACTTCCGAGAGACCTCGCGCGCGTTCACTTCCTTTCTGCGCGCGCTCATCATTTCGCGCAGTACGGTCAACGATGGCGCATAAGAGATTGCCGAATCTTCTACAAGGTAACGGCTCGCGGCTGGCTGTAATGCCTGAAAGGGTAAATTCCATAGCGCGTCGTCGGGCACGACGACAAGCATAGTCTTCCCCTGCAACTGGGCGCGGGCAGGCTTGATCAACAAGTCATACAACTGGCTGGCGGGTTCATAAAAATCGCGGTCGCGGTTTGCAAGCCGCTGGCGAAAAAGTTCGACGCGCTCGGCCAGGTCTTTGCGTTTGATGTTCAGCTCGTAAACCTTCAAAACAGGCTCTGGGAGCCGCTTTGGTGTCATCGGCCCAGCCGTCACAACTAACAGGAAAGATTTTTCTTCCGCAATCACGTATTCGAGCAGAGCCGTCTTCCCGTCCAGCATGTCGGATGTTTGCGCGAGGCTCAAAGGCGGCGTTTCGACGCGGTGGGCTTTCAGTTTCGGGTGGGCGGCATAGAGGTTGGTTTGAAACGCTTCGTAATTCAGCCGCGCCTTTTCGAGTCGAGCTTTAAGGCTGGCAAGCCGATCAGACGCGGGCAGGCCTTCGCGTGAAATCTGGCTGTTCAGCGTGCCGATCTCTCTGACTAAATCGCGTTCCTGTTCTTGCTCTTTGGCGGTCATGGCTTTAGTCACGTTTACCCTGCCGCTACGGAGCACATCCAGAAGCGCGCGGCCCTTGGCTCGTTCCGCGTAAGCGAGAGCATCGCTCACATTATTTTGAGCGATGAGCAATTCGACCATAGCATAATAAGGCGAGACTCTTTCTTCAAAAAAACTTTGCTGCTCCTGTTCTCCGCCCGCGACCCGCGAGCGCATAGTTTCGATGATATTGATTGCGTCATCGAAAGACCGCCGGGCTTCATCATATTGCTTGAGAGCGAACCGAGCTTTGCCCGCAATGGTGTGCATTTCATGCAGCGAGTCGAGCAAGCCTACCTGCCGCGCAATTGCGATGGCTTGTTCGGCAGTGTCTCGCGCAAGAGCGTAGTCACCTTGCCCGATGTATAGACTTGCCATCTTCTCAAGCGTGTAGGCCATGTATTCTTTGTTCTCAAGTGACCTGCTGATTTCCAAACTCTTTCGGATGTTTTCCAGGGCCTCGGCGTACTCTCGCCTGTATGTATGAATGCTGCCTATATTGTTGAGCGTCAGGACGGCTCTGTTTTTCTCCCCGATTTCTTCGGACATTTGCAGGCTCTTGCGATAGTAATCCAGTGCCGCGTTCTTGTTGCCCTGGTGCGAGTATACGCTTCCTATGTTGAGGAACGATTCTGAGACGCCTGATTTGTCTCCTGTTGCCTGTCTGAGTGAGAGGCTTTCCTGATGAAGCTTCAAAGCCAGATCGTAGTTGCCCTGAACCTTGTAGATTACTGCGAGGTTGTTGAGAGTTTGAGCGATTCCGATTTTGTCGCCACGCTTGCGCTTCAATTCCAGGCTTTGCTGATAAGCTTGAATCGCAGATATGTAATCGCCTCGCAGATCATAAATGATCCCTGAGTTATTAAAAGCTCTCGACACGAGCAATTCGTCTCCGAGCGCCCCGCTGAGTTCCGCGCTCTGCCGGTAATAATCGAGCGCCTTGTCATAATCGCCCAGCCAGCGATAGGCCCCGCCGACGTTCAGCAGCGATGCGGCTATCATTAATTTGTCGCCTAACGCCTCGCGAATTGCCAGACTCTCTTGAAACAACTTCAGGGCCAGCGCGTGGTCGCCTCGCAAATCGTAAACAACGGCTGCGGCGTTCAAGGCGCTTGCTAGGGAGCCTTTGTCACCGCTGCGCTCGGACAGGCCGCGAAGCAGCGAATATACGTTCAGCGCTTCGTCATATTTGCCAGCGACGCGCAGTCTCACCCCTCGTTCAAAAATTGATCGGAGCAATCTGCTATTGATCAGTTCCGGTTCTGCCGCCATCAGCGCATTTCGTTCCTGCTCGGAGTTGGCTGCGATTATCGCATCGGCCAGTTCTTCTTCCGCCGCCGCCTCGCGCCAGACCTTCCAGCCATCGGCCTGTTTCACAAACTCCATCGCGCGATTCATCTTTCCCAATCCAGCCGCGAGCTTGCCCGTCTTCGCATCCGTTACATTTATCTCAACCTCAACGCGCAGCTTTGCCTTATCGCCTTCAACGCTCAGTTTGCGAATGGCTACATCCTTCACTTCGATTTTTTCGCTGTCGGCGAAAAGCTTTTCCATAGCCCGTTTTCTCGCCGCAAGCTCAGGAGATTTTTCGCCCCAGAATTTTGTAAAGCTGTTGATGTCTTTCTGTGAATAGGCAGCGAAGAACTCTGCTGCAAGCGCGCGCAAGTGTTCTTCATCGGTCGTTTGCGCTCCGATTGTACTGGCTAAACCGAAAAGCGAAAAACAGATGATGGCCGCGAACCATTGCCCTTTCAAACGAGGCATAAAAAGTCCTCCGGGATTAAGGATTCTCAACGAGGTGAGGAGGCGTGGTTTTGATTGACCTTCCGGGTTGCGGTCTATCGAGAATCCTGAGTTCGACTCTCCCACAAAGCAGTCGCATGATAGCAAGGCGCAAGTGTCGAGTCAAAATTTCAGACCGGATAGTAATACGCGGCTCGATTTACATCGTCTTCAATCAGAAGGCATGAGAAGACTGCGAGAGGAGAAGGTAAGCAGTGAGCGCAATGGAAGCATACGAATTGAGCGAGCTTAAAAAGATTTCTCTGTTCGACGGCATTACACAAGAGCAGTTGTCTGCGCTCAACGAACTGCTGCATCGCAGAATTTTTCCCGCCGGAGCCACTCTCATGACCGTCGAGCAGACGGGCGAAGTGGTCTATATCATCCTAAACGGCACAGTCAAAGTTTGCGTAGATCAAGAGGACGGAACAGAAGTAATAATAGCCATCCTAAGCGCAGGCGATGTTGTAGGTGAAATGAGTCCGCTCGATAACGACAGCCGTTGCGCCAGTGTTATCACGATAGAAGAATCAACTCTATTGTGGATGGATCGCGCAGACTTTCGCGTATACCTGCAGACCGTGCCGGGCATCGCCTACAACCTCGCTCGAATACTGACGAAGCGATTGCGCGCCGCCAACGAACAGATACAAGCCCTGGCCACGCGCGAAGTCGAAGGCCGCGTTGCACGCCAGCTTCTTGCCTTTGCAGACCAACACGGCAAACTGTCGCCAAGCGGCGATATTGTCATCCCCATCCGCCTCACCCAAAGCGATATTGCCGGACTTGTCGGCGCGACTCGCGAAAGCATCAACAAGATCATAGTCTCTTACAAAGAACGCGGCTACATCTCTGTAGATAACGACCGACACATCACCTTGCATAACTGGAAAGCCCTGGCCAACCGGTGCGGCTGGCCCGCAGCGTGGAAACCGCAAGCGGCTAAAGCTGTGTGAACAATTTCACACCTCTGCTGTGAGCCGCTTCATACGCGCATTCCGGGAATAAGTTTATCCTGTGCGCGTCGGAAGCAGTTACTTAACGCGGACGCCACGAAAGATAGATGAAAGGAGAATATTTTATGAAACTCAATCACTTCAATAGAACCAAAACAGGCAGGAGGCCGATAGCCTTTTCTTTGCTGGCAGCAATAGCGTGCTCGATTGTGATGTTGACTGCGAGCGAATCTTTCTCAAGCAGCCAACTGCCAAAGAAGCCGTTGAAATGCGTAAACGTGAGCAGAAGGTGGCAATTATGCGGCAGCGGCAGCAAGACTCATTTCACTGCGGGCGTGGGCATACGGTTCAACAAGATAGATCCGAACGGAAAAATTGTAGCGAGCCAGGTTTATGAAGACTGCGGCAAATTGGCCGCCGACAAAACAATTCCCGCACACATCAGAAAGAAAGCTCTGGGCCAGTGCA
Organism: Blastocatellia bacterium; assembly: GCA_963726785.1. GTDB lineage: Bacteria > Acidobacteriota > Blastocatellia > UBA7656 > UBA7656 > DATEKX01. Next base: position 2,017,375 of record CAVSDJ010000008.1, on the reverse strand, counting down.
AGCAAAATTTTCAAGTGAAAGCGTCAGTAGCCCGACCGTGAGGGAGGGCGAAGACCTTCGCCCGCGCTGACGCTTGGGCTACTGCCAACTTCAAAGAGCGCTCTTGCTGACGCGCGGGCTACTGATTGATTGAAAGGAGAAAAGAAATGAAACGAAGAAGAAATCTTTTCAACTATTTTGTTGTCAGTATCGTCTCGTTTGGTTTGCTTATAAATTCCATGCTCTTTTCGGCGACATCGTCGGTCGAAGCTAACAACTCTGCGATAGACAGCCAGGAGGATTATCCGCCGGATATGCCCGACACTCCGTACCCTGACATAAAAGGTTGTTCGTCGTCTCAGGAAGCCTATCTGAAAAAAGCATGGCGGCTCGCGCATTATTACACGTGGCGCGCGGACAAGCTGATGGATTACATCCTCTCAAAAGACGAAGCGCAGCGCGACGATTTATGGAACAGAGATTATGTTGATGGAAACAGCAGCGTGCCTTCGCCGCGAAGATGGTTTGGCGCTTACAACAGCAACCGAGCGAAGAAAGTCCGCGACGCGATAGACAAAGCGCGAAAACGATTCGAGAACAAAGGCGAGATCGTCAAAGGCATAAGAACGCTTCGCTGCGGCCAGCCCATCGCGCCCAAAGCAGACGAACACACGGATGTCTGTCCCGGCTCGAACATAGGAAGCGATGGACCTCCCGGCGGCTATCACGCTCCTGTAGGAGTGATCGTTACCTGTCCTTCCTTCTGGGAGAACGCAAATGATAAAAAGGACGACCTCGACACGCGACTGGCTCTTTCTGCTCGCATGTTGATTCACGAGACATTTCACTGGCTATCAGTTGATGGAAAGTATGTAACGGATCTTCATGGCGGGCACAAATACTACCGCCAGGAAAAAGCGCTCCCTCTGGCAAAGAGCAACCCCGACTGGGCGATTTACAACAACGACAACTATGCATGGTTTATCTACTACGTCGGGCGACACGAGCCGTCCTACAGCGCCGTGTGGGGCGAGAAAGATCCGGGCGGAGTCGGAGGTTTTTTTGCAGACATCAGTTGGGATGAACTCGTTTCGTGGTGGAACAAACTCGCGCCCAACCAGTATTTGAGCGATGTCGAAACCTATGTCAGAAACGGCGAAAGAAAGTACATGGCCGTCTGGCGTGTTGGCAAAGGCAGCGGCGCTTTATGGGCGTTGGAATGGGATGAGTTCGCTAAGAAGTGGAACGAGCTGAAGAAAACTCAAGACCTGATAGATGTTGAAATTTATAAGAGCGGCGCGAAGTGGATGTACCTCGGCGTCTACAAGGTTAAAGATGCAGGCGCTATAGGAGACGGCGGCTTGTTCGCAGGCTTGAGTTGGGATGAACTGGCCGACAAGTGGAAGCAATACGCGGCGTCTGCATATCTGGTTGATGTCGAAACTTATGTGGACAGTGGAGGGCAAAGAAAATTCATAGGCGTGTGGCGCGCGGGCAAAGGCAATGGGGCGTTGTACTGGCAAAAAAGCTGGAGCGATTTTGAAAATCATCAAAAAGCAATTGAACCCGACTCAGCAATTGATAGATTTCGAGCAGTTCAATTCCTCAGATGGAAAATGGAATTACCTGGGCGTCTGGCACGTCGGAAAATCCGGCGGGCCGATGCTTCAAGGTGTGACCTGGGCGCGGCTTATTAAAGAGCGTGAAGACAGGAAAGCCACTCATACGTTGTTGAAGGTAGAAGAGTATTCCGCATTGCCCGCGATGATCAAATAAGCTCTGACTGCAAAGCCATGTGACGTTTTTTGAAAAGGGACTAAACCGCAGAGGACGAGGAAGAAATGATGAAGTATGAACGATGAATGATGAATTAAGAATCTCTCTATCAATTCATCATTCATCATTCCGCATTCATCGTTTCTTCTGCGCCCTCTGCGCCCTCTGCGGTTAATCAGACTCTCAAAACAGGGAGATCGATCATGAAGGAAAGATTTTATATCAAGTTGATTTTTGCTGGCCTCGCATTTTTATGTTTGCTGAACACCGCATCCGGTCAAAGCCAGACGATCAGCGTGGGCGTGTTTGAGTTTCAGGATGAGAGCGGAGCAAAGCTGCCCGCAGAATTCACGCAAAAGATCGCCCGTGAACTCGCGCAGAAAATGAATGCCGTTCACAAAGATGTGCTTGCGCGGCCCTTCAACGCGGCGACCGATGTTTCTTTGATCAAAGCTATGAATGTGGAGCAGCTTGGCGCGCTCGGCAAACAACACGGGGTCAAATTCATAATTCGTGGCGGCTTGCTTGCCGCAAGCGATGACACCTCAAGCGGAGATGCGAGCGCATCAGTTCAGCTTTATGCAGACATCGTTTCAGTTGAGACCTCCAGCATAAAAAGCGTGCGCGCCGAAGGGAGCAGCGGCGAAAAAGATAAGGCTCTACAAAATGCGATAGGACCGTTAGCCGAATTGATTCACCAGGCGATAATCTCGCCCGCGCCGGAAAATGAACAGCCTCAAACTCCTGATGACATGAGCGCGGAGAGCGATCCGAAAGACGTTGATGCGGCTGAATCGGATGAAGAGCTGCAACAACTTATCGCTCAAGCCGAAACGCTTGTAACAGACGGCTCAAACGGCAATGCCGAACGACTCGCTTCTTTGAGCGAGTCGCTTGCCACACTCAAAACGGCGCTCAAGTCTAAAGCAACTCTTCTCGAAGCGGGCAAAGATACGGAGTCAGCCGATCAGAAAATCGCCGCGCAAAAAGAAAAGTTGCAAGCCGCTCTTTCATCTCTCAGCCAGGATGAATCACCCGGCCAGTCCGATCATGCGCAAATCGAGCAGCCGAGCGGCGAAAAGAAGAACATGCTTGCGCGCATCAATGAATACGCGGGCGAAGCATTGGGCATTATTCAGAAGATTCAAGAGATGCGTGCGGCACTGCGCAGCGAGAGCAAAGGCGATCATCAGGAAGGCATCTCTGAACCTGACCCGACGGGCGAAGTGCCGCCGCCTGCGATGGAACCAACTGAAGAGATAAGCGGAGTGGTCACAGAGATGGGCGAGCCGGTTGCAGGCGTGACCGTGACTGAGCCTGAATCAGGTGCGAACGCCACTACTGACAGCGATGGCTCATATGCTTTGCAAGGCGTTGCTGCTGGAAGATTGACGAATCTCGTGCTCACGAGAAGCGGCAGACAGCTTGCAAAAGGCCGGATTAATCTTCTGCGAGGGCGTGCATCAATCGCTGATTTCGAGTTGAAGCCAAAAACAAACGCTACGACTCGGCCCACTCTCAGAATCATTCCGTCAACTGTGCAGGTCGCCCGCATAAAAACGCGCGATGCAGGTGTCGGCGTGCTGAAAGGCACAGTTCAAGACGCGCAGGGCCGCCCGTTGCCACGCGCTTTGGTAAACCTTAAAGGCTTTGCGATAGCAAGAACCAATTCTCAAGGGCAATATGTTATCAGGGGCGTTCCGCCCGGCACGCACCGACTGATTGTTCACAGAAGCGGCTTGAAACCTAAGACTGAGATTGTCAGAGTTGCGGCGAAAAAAAACATCGAGTCGAAAACTCAGTTCGTTGCTGCTGACAAAATTCCAAAAGCGAAAAACCAGCAGCCAGTGCTCATTCGTGGAACGGGCAATGTCGCGCGCAAAGCGGTTGCAGGCAACCCCGATAACAACCGCGAGGGCCAGCCGCGAAATAAAATTATCAGCACAAAAGAAACGTCGCCTGTTCAATTCAGAAACAATCCACCGAGAGGCCCGGTTAACAATGCAAAAACCGGGAAGCCTGTCTTCAGAGGCATTGAGATAAGGAAAGGGCAATTGCGAGGACGAGTTCTGGATGCAAAGACGAGCAGGCCGATTCCTGGCGCTATTGTTTCGCTCAAGGGTCAGCGAAATATCACATCCGATGGTCAAGGATTCTACGCTTTCGACGGCTTATCAGCGGGCGCTTATCAAGTAATAGCCAGAAAAGGCGATTTCCTCGACAACATTGCAAGCGCAGTAATTCGGCCCGGAGAAACTACGACAACAAACATTCGATTAAATCCGAAACCGCGCACTCGCTTTCGATAAAGTGCGGACGCGGAATGAGAGGTATTCAAAATGAAAATATCACGCACGATCATCATTCTTATCATTGGGCTGCTGGTGTCTATAACGGCCAACGCTGCCGAGTCCGAGCCTGTCTTTGCGGGCGTCTGGTCACAGAAGGACGCTAACGGGGTAGGTGGTATGTTCGTTGGTCAGGACTGGGAACATCTGGTGTCGCGCTGGAAAGAATTGAGCGCGAATCAATACCTCGCTGATGTTGAAGTCTACCGTGAAAAAGGGGAGTGGCGCTATGCGGGGCTGTGGCGCGTAGGGCCGGGCAATGGCGCGCTCTACCTTTTGGGGTGGGATAGCTTTGTAAAAAAATGGAATGAGCTAAAAGAGACTCAAGACCTTATTGACTTTGAGATGTTCGATACCAATAGCGGCTGGAAATATCTTGGCGTCTGGCGTCATAAGCAAGGCCGCAACATGGGCAGCGGCGCTTTCTTAGTCAATCTCACCTGGGACGAGCTTGTCGCGCAGTGGAAGAAACTCGGCGATGCTCAGTACCTCTCCGATGTCGAAAGCTATGTAAGCAATGGCAAACGCATGTTTGCGGGTGTCTGGCGCAGAGGCAGCGGCAACGGCGCGCTTTATTCGATGAAGGACTGGCAGAAGTTTGCCGAGATGAAGCGAAGCCTCAATGCATCGCAGGAGATGCTCGACTTCGAGATGTTTCAAACAGAGGATGGCCGGTGGAGTTTTCTTGGAGTTTGGCGACAATCATCTAAAGCAGCAGGCCCTCTGCACGCGAGTCAAAGCAGCAATAGTTTTCAACCGCTGACAGCCGATCAATTCTTCGATCAATGGGAGAAGTTGAAACCAACGCATACGCTGACCAATATCGCGGTAATAGCTCCTTCAATTATTTTGCGCGGCGACACCGATTGCAAGTACGGTGACAGTGACTGCAATCGGTGCGCGACCGATGTGCCCACACAGTTCAAGCTGGCTTTTGAAGGAGGACACAGGCCATGGATCGGTTGGAACAAAGGCTCGTGGAGTTTCAGTGGAAATAATAAGTACCCGCCCGACAACATGAAACCGGAAGATGCCTTCAAGCCCTTTGACACCGGAATCGCCAGCAAACACATACAGGGTTTGGTGCGGACCAATTCGTCCAGCGTTCCTTATGCAGGGAGCCATAGTCATGAGAATAAAGGTTCCATTTTCTTCATCGGCGTAAACAAGGATGGCGATAAGGGGCTGTATTCGCTGCACCAGGCCAAAAATGATCATCCCAGCGGTGTACACGTGCTTGGTGATGATCTGTTCGTGGCCGAAGATAGTCGCCTTCGCTGGTTCAAAATCTCGGCTGCGGCTGCGGTGGATAATCAAGACAACGGGTTTGACTTTCCGACGACGCTCGACCCGCGCAATAAAGGTCTGCAAGGGGCGGGCGGTGGTCTCGGATTAGCCAAGTTGCAGGATGGCGCATATCTATTGGTGGTCACGGCGCGTGGCGACGGCTTTCGACTGGGGACAACTATAGATGGTTTAAAGCAAAATCAGGAACCTAGATACACGCGTTTCTACAGGCTCACCGACAGACATCCGAACAGCCTCAAGGACATTCAGTTTATTGCCGAGTACGAGCACGAGGGCATCAGCAAATACCCGAAAACGCCGATGGCATACTCCGAGAACCTATCTTTGGTCACGGAATGCGGGACGGGTCATCTGTACACGATTCATACCACGGGACAATATCTTATGAATGGCGACGGCTACTGGCGGCTGTCGAGAGTGGAGACGGACTCAAAAGGCCGCCCTCGATTGCAACACATCGGGATGGCGAAGCAGTCTCAAGATTCGGGAGATTGCCATCATCGTAGCTCGGCTACAGTGCATGTGAACAAGAACGGGGAATTGGAGTTCCTCTGCTCAGAGCGCACAGTCCTCAAGAGGAACCCGACGGGCAGATTCAATTTCAAAGAGGGTAAGCGGTAACAGAAGAAAGGATGAATGCGGAATGATGAATGATGAACCAAAGAGAAGCCCTCAATTCATCATTCCGCATTCATTGTTCCTCATTTCTTCTTCAAGCGGCTCTAGTCAAGCGACTGGCCGCCTTTCTGCCGAACCTTCTCATCTCGCTTTTTTCTAATTGATGCTGCGCAAAACTGAGAGCGGCATAAACGACAAGGCTCGCTCCGAACATTTCCATGAACTCTTCGATAGTCACTTCAACCTTATAAACGAGCGAGCCGAGTTGCAAAAACTTGTACCCCAGCGTCTCTATGCCAGCCGCCCCCATCAGGAAGACGCACATACCTGTGAGCGCGAGCATGCTCTCTCGACGCGACCAGCGCCAGATCGCTTTCAGGTGACGCCACATAAATCTCAAGCCCGCCAGCGCCAGTATCAATAGCAACGCGATTATCGCTTTGTGAGTTAAAAGAAAAGTGGGAAGCCAATCCACATAGCGTGTCCCTATGACACCAGTGATGCCTTCGTGTAGCTGCGCTGTTTCATCCACAGACATCAAGATGAAACACAAGCCAATCATAAATAGAAAGAGTCCCGAAGGTCTGTCGCGCGAACTTTGCAGCAGACCAGTGACCCAGACAACCAGACACCCGAACAGAAGTTGAGAGGATGAGAACCAGGCGGGAATGTTAGCTTCTCCATCCAGGTTCACTAATCTATGAAACGGCTCCGGCTCTCCGACAAGAATGTCTATCCAATAAGCAAGGATCAGACATAGCTCGAAGAGGACTAGACCTGTGACGACGCGGGTTGCAAAGCGAGCTTTTGATTTGAACATAAGAAACCACTGCTTCGGTTTCTAACATCGCGCTGGCCTTCATAGATGACGAAGATTTGAATTTAGTTGGTTGCGGGTGTGCGAATTACTTCCACTCAATGTCTACTATCTCGATTCTTGTCGCGCCGACATTTTTTACCGAGTGATTCATCTCCGGATCATGCCAGCGAAAATCTCCCAGCTCCAACTGCTCTATTCGCAGTTTACGACTACCGGACTTAATCGCCGCCTTACCTTTTCGAACGACGACACTAAGCCTGAACAGTTTATGATCGTGCGCTTCAGTCGCTTCACCCGGCTCCAGAATCAGTCGGTAAACTCGAACGCGCTCGTTATCAATGACAAGAGTCGTGCCCGTGATTTTATCCAGAGGTGGGACATCAGATGAATTGCCGATTGATGCCAGCACTTCGGCATCTATGAAACGAACGTGTGTATCTCCGATATTGATTATGCGGTGAGTATAGGCAGCTCTTGCGAAACTGACAGCGCCCGTTGCAACAGTGGAATAAGTCCCCTCTTGCCCTAACAGTTCCGTCTTCAGCCGCCCGCCGCTTATCGCCACAGGAACGTTGTCGAGAGGATGTGTGTGAAAAAGAGTTACGTCACCTATAGGCACTGATGCATCTATCACGCGGACATATTTATTCTCGAACTTCACGTGATGTCGCGGCTCTTTCAAGACCATCACGGGAGCCTGCAAAGGCAGCGATAATTCAACGGCGCATACAAGCAAATAAGAGATGAGCAGTTTTATTGTGCGGGCGATCACTTTATGGCTCCGAATGCGGCGAAGCAGCCGTTCTTGTGAAGTATCTCAACCTCGCGGAAACCGACCTCGCGTAATAAATTCAATTGAAACAACAAAGGTCGCGGCGTATCTTCCTGCTCGATGTAAGCGAACACCTGATCACGATACTCTGATCCTTTTAGCTCGGTCAGGTACTCTCCGTATCGCGCCCACATAACCGCGTGTATTGAAGGATTCGGATGCTCGATAAGATCCGAAATCCACATCGAGCCTCCCGGTTTGAGCGCCGCGTAACACTTGCTGAAAACGCTTAACCATTCAGCGTCTTCGCGAAGATGGTGAAACACGGCAGCCGCCACGATGATGTCGAATCGCGACTCGCCTAGTCTCAGGTCTCGAATGTCTGCCTGCGCCGTTGTGACCTCGCCGCTCGTGGCAGCGCGCACACGCTCGACTGCGCGGTCGAGCATAGGTTTGCTGAGGTCAACAAGCGTGATGTTGAGGTTCGGCACATACTGCAATAGCTTCAACGTATAGTTGCCTGCGCCGCAACCTATATCGAGCAGGTGCGTCGCAAAAGGAGTTGCCGCCGCCACTCTTGCGATTAACTCCAATGCGATCGGAGCGTCAATCGTTGCAGATTGTCCTGTCTCAAGGTTCGAGAATCGTTCTACATCGCGATCAAATCGCTCTCGGATTTGTTCAACGGTTGATTTCTTCATAGATCAGAATACTGCCATGTAAGGACGGCCCTCTGTGGTCGCCCCAGATTTAAGTAATTTCAATCTGGGGCGACCACAGAGGGCCGCCCCTACATAGATGTTCTGTCAATCGAACTACAACAACTCATCAATCGGCGCGTACTCCAGGCCCTGATCTTCAGCGACTGCCTTATAAGATACCTTGCCCTTATAGGTGTTCACACCGTTCTTCAGGTGCCGGTCGCGTTTGAACGCTTCGACCGCGCCGTGTTTGGCCAGTTGCAAAGCGAAAGGCAATGTTACATTGGTGAGCGCGAAAGTCGATGTGCGAGGCACTGCTCCCGGCATATTAGTCACGCCGTAATGCAAAACGTTTTCGACGTAATAAGTCGGCTGGCTGTGCGTGGTCGGCTTCGTGGTTTCTATGCACCCACCTTGATCTACGGCTACGTCAACTATCACAGCGCCGCGCGGCATATATTGCAGCATATCGCGCGTGACCAGTTTGGGCGCAGCCGCACCCGGCACCAGCACTGCTCCGACAACCAGATCAGAAGCCGCGACCGATTCGGAAATCGTATAAGGGTTCGATGCAAGCGTGCGAATGCGGCTTCCGAAGATGTCATCAAGATAACGCAATCGCTCAATGTCGCGATCAATGATGATGACCGCCGCGCCCAACCCCACAGCCATCTTGCAGGCATTCGTTCCGACAACGCCGCCGCCGATGATCGTCACGCGACCCGGCAATACGCCCGGCACTCCGCCGAGCAACACGCCGCGCCCGCCGTTGATCTTTTCAAGATAAGTCGCGCCGACTTGTATAGACATTCGCCCAGCGACTTCGCTCATCGGCGTCAGCAGCGGCAGGTGCCCGAAATCGTTAGTGATCGTTTCATAAGCGACCCCGATCACGCCGCTGTCAACCATCGCTTTTGTCAATTCCCGCGCCGGAGCCAGATGCAGATAAGTGAACAGTATCAAGTCCTCGCGCAGGAATCCGTACTCTGATGCTATCGGCTCTTTGACCTTGACGATCATTTCTGCGCGCGCCCAAACCTCTTCGGCTGTATCTACAAGCTCGCCACCGGCAGCCACGTACTCTTCGTTGGTGATGCCTGAGCCTTCGCCCGCGCTCTCCTGGACAAGGACTGTGTGGCCTGCGATGGTAAGCGCCTTCACGCCCGCAGGCACGATGCCCACGCGATACTCGTTATCTTTAACCTCTTTCGGCAGTCCGACGATCATAACTCTCCTTTGTGGTCGATGGCCGGGGGTCGGCCACTGTTTTAACCTATCCCACTTTCAATAGTGTCAATCTGCGCGCGTTGCAGCTTGCCCGAATAGTCAACGTAAACGGCTTTCCATTCGGAAAAAATATCGAGCACCTGCGTGCCGCCTTCTCGATGCCCGTTGCCTGTCGCCTTCGTGCCGCCGAACGGCAGATGCACCTCTGCGCCTATGGTCGAAGCGTTCACATAAAATATGCCGGTCTGCACATCTTCCATAGCTCGGAAAGCGCGATTCGTATCTTTAGTGTAAATCGAAGCCGACAATCCATACCTCACGCCGTTTGCTATATCAATCGCGTGATCGAGGTCGCGGCACTCGATGACGGAAACCACAGGCCCGAAGATTTCTTCCTGCGCGATTCGCATCTGCGGCTCAACGCCTGCGAACACCGTCGGCTCGATGAAGTAACCGTATTTGAGGTCGCCTCGCTCGACGCGTTTGCCTCCGCATAAAAGCTTCGCGTGATCTTCGTTCTTGCCGATTTCGATGTAGCCCAGAATCTTGTTCACGGCATCTTGATTGATTACGGGGCCGACATCGGTCTTGTCGTTGAGGCCGTTGCCGAGCTTCAAGCCCTGCGTTCTTTCGACCAGCATAGCGGTGAATTTTTTTGCGACCTTCTTATGAACGACAACGCGGGATGCGGCTGTGCAGCGTTGGCCCGACGTTCCGAACGCGCCCCACAGCACGCCTTCGACTGCGAGGTCGAGGTCGGCGTCTTCCATAATCATCACGACGTTCTTGCCGCCCATTTCGAGCGAAACAATCTTATCGTTCGCCGCTGCCGCCTGCCCGACTATGCGCCCCACCTGCGTAGAGCCAGTGAACGAGATCAATCGCACTGCCGGGTGACTCACGAGCGGCGCGCCCGCTTCTTCGCCCAGACCGGACACGATGTTGAGCACGCCCGCAGGCACGCCCGCTTCTTCGCACGCTTCGACGAGGTTGTAAGTCGAAAGCGGCGTGTCTTCGGCTGGCTTGATGACGACCGTGTTTCCGCAGATGAGCGCGGGCATGATTTTCCACGACGGAATCGCCATCGGGAAATTCCAGGGCGTGATCAAACCGCACGCGCCGATTGGCTCGCGCGAGCACATGGCGTATTTGTTCGGAAGCTCTGCCTTTGTGGTGTAGCCGTGAAGTCGCCGGCCTTCGCCCGCGATGAAATAGGTCATGTCGATGGCTTCCTGCACATCGCCGCTCGCTTCTTTGACGACCTTGCCCATCTCTCGCGTCATCGCGCGGGCGAACTCTTCTTTACGCTTGATCAGAATTTCGCCCGCCGTAAACAGAATTTCGGCGCGGCGCGGCGCAGGCGTCTTGCGCCATTTGTTGAATGCGTCGGCTGCTGCGCTCACCGCTCGATCAACATCTTCGGCGTTCGAAGCGGGAAAGCGACCGACCAGATCGCGCGTGTCCGCAGGGTTGCGGTTTTCGATATAGCTGCCGGTTGACGGCGCTACCCATTCGCCCGCGATGTAATTGCGATACTCTTCGGCTTTCACTTTTCTTGCAGGTTTAGCCATGAGAATTCTCCCTCCCTATTTTTCGTTGAGCGTAGCTCGGAAGCCGCCGCCACCGTCGCCGGTAGCTTGTGACAAACATAACAGGGGGTTGTTTGATCGGGCGGCTTGCCTTTTTTCGGATGGCGATCCCAGACTCTGGAATCGGGTGTGTGGCAACTCCAGCAATCTTCGCGCTTCGTCTCGCGCGTTATGCCCGCGTGCTCTGGCCGAGGCTGCATGGGCGGCGCTTTGCGGCTTATCACCGATAAAAGAATGAAGAGTCCAACGACGCCAACCGCAATAAGGAGAAACCAGAGGTCTTTTCTATTCATAAAAATTGTGCGCGCCGTCGTCTTTTGCGCGGAGAGTTGCCTAGATGGCGAATCTAACAAAGCAAATATATGGTGTCAAGAAAGGCAAAAGGCGAAACGCCACGGAAATGTTAAGACACCGAGGCCATTGAGGTGTTCGGTCTTGTATGAAGATTCACCGCAGAGACGCGGAGGACGCAGAGATAAGGCGGGCGTGATGAAGGCGTTCTTTGACAACATAACGAGCGGCAAGCTCACACCGAACCTAGATGATCTGAAAGTCACGCGGCGCGAAAACGTCGCTTGGACTACCTTGACTTTTCACCTTTCGGGCAAACTGAAAGCGGGCGGCTCGATGGAACTTGACACTCGCCACACGGCTATCTGGGAAAAGCGCGGAGGCCACTGGCTCATCGTTCACGAGCACATAAGCGTGCCGCTGCCGGGATAAAAATATCCGATTTCTGGTTTCTTATTTTTAGTTCTTTGCATCCTGTGTGATTATTGGTTCGAGGTTTTTCAACAGGGGGCTAGGAACCGGAAACCATGATCGTCATGAAATTTGGCGGCACGTCGGTCGGTGACGCCGCCGCTATAAAACAGACAGTCGAGATCGTTGCAGGCAAGGCCGCGCGCTCGCCCGTCGTAATCGTTTCTGCGATGACGCGAGTCACGGACACGCTGCTTCGCATTGCGCGCACAGCTACGGAACGCCGTTACGAAGACGCAGCAGTAATCATTGACGAACTCAGCAAACGACACGTTGCTACAGCGCGCGAGCTTTTAACGGATTCCGCGACAGGCCCGTATTCGCTCGATTGGGCAGAGCGCAGCATCGAATATCAATTCGGCGAGCTTAGTAGTCTGGTTCGCTCGGTCGCAACGCTCGGCGAACTTACACCGCGCAGTCAGGATGCGATAGTTTCATTTGGCGAGCGACTCTCATCGCTCATCGTCGCCGCTGCGCTGGCGAGCGCGGCATTCAAGTCGAGCTTGTTGATTCGCGCCACTTCGTAATCACCGATAATCAATTCACTCGCGCCGCGCCTGATATGCAAGAGACTCGGCGGCGCGCGCGCGAGGTGCTGCTTCCGGTTATCGAATCAAACTGTGTGCCCGTAGCTCAAGGTTTCATCGGCTCGACTGCCGAAGGCGTGACTACGACTATAGGTCGCGGCGGGTCTGATTATTCGGCAGCGGTAATCGGCGCGGCGCTCGACGCCAGCGCGATTGAAATATGGACTGACGTTGACGGATTGATGACCGCAGACCCTCGCGTCGTGGTTGGCGCGCGGCGCATTCGGGTAATCTCTTTTGCAGAGGCTTCGGAGCTTTCTTATTTCGGCGCGAAGGTCTTGCATCCCAACACTGTGATTCCGGCAATCGAGCAGGGCATACCCGTTCACATCTACAACACTCGCAATCCAACTTGCGAAGGCACGCTGATAGTTGCTAATCCTAAATCGTCGCGCAACCTGATAAAGTCAATCGCATTCAAGCGAGGCGTGACGATTGTGAACGTTTCTTCTACGCGAATGCTTCTGGTTTACGGATTCCTGCGCGCGATATTCGAGGTATTCGACAGCCATAAAACTTCGGTTGATGTGGTCACGACTTCTGAAGTGTCTGTCTCTGTCACGCTCGACGGCACAGACAGCATTGATGCGATCCGGGACGATCTCAGCCGTCTCGGCGAAGTCACGATAGAGCGCGAGAAGGCGATTGTTTGCGTCGTGGGCGATAACTTGAAATTCACGCCGGGCGTTGCCGGGCGGCTGTTCGGCGCGATTGGCGATGCGAACGTGAACATGATCAGTCAAGGCGCGTCAGAGATAAATCTTACTTTCGTGATTAATGAAAGCGAAGTTAATACGGTAGTCGAGCGACTGCACGAAGAGTTCTTCACAGATGTTGACCCGGAAGTGTTTGCCTGACAGTGCGACTCACTGGCCGTCGAGCGGTTTATGTTGCGGTGTTGAATGATAATTCAACTCTCCGGCTTCAATCGCAACACGCAGGCGATTCTGGCGCGGCGGAAGCGGGCAGGTCGCAAAAGGCGTGAAGGCGCACGGCGGATTGATCGCCTGATTGAAGTCAAGCACGACCGTTTCACCTTCGGGCAAATCGGCGTAGAGAAAACGGCCTGCCCCATAAGTCGCTTTGCCGCTGGTCGAATCGCTGAAGATGAAAAAGAGCTTGTTCTTGCCTTCAAGAACCGGCTCCAGACGATACTCCTTGCCATCCAGTTTGAATGTCATATAGCCGGGGCTTGCCATTTTGTTCACGTCGCCGAGTACGTTGGGAACCTCGATCTCCTTCGGCTTATCATAACGAACGAACGCAGCCGCAACACGATAAGACTCTTTGACGGGGAACCATCGCAGACCTGTGAACTCGCGCCGCTGTTTGCTGTTTTTATCTCTGACGCGGACGCCGTATCGCTCGCCGCGCTTGATGACGTTCAAAGAGAGGCTGCCGATATTAATAATATCGGGCAGCAGCTTTTCATCGGTCTTCAATTCAATCGTCGTGACCGGCTTGCCGTTGGATGTAGCGGTTACTCCGTTTTCTACTCGAAGCGTCGTCTTGCCAGCGCGAAATTCAAATTCGCCCGACTTAGATGGCGCTGATCCTTCGGGCAAGACTATTTCATTTGAAGCGTCGGTGCCGAATCGGTTCACGCCTTCTTTGAGCCAGAACAGACCGGCTACCGTCAACCACCCGTTATCCGATTTCAATTCAGCTTCTTTCTCTGCGCGCCACTTTTCAATTTTCTGCCGATAAGAATCGTTGTCTGAAGACAAAGCAATCGGCGCAAGCGCAAACGTCAGCGCGAAGACAAAAATAGCGCGCACGCTTTTAAACTCAAATGTCATGATTGAACCTTTTTAATTTTCTACACGAAGGCGCGCGACGTAGTCAACCAGGTAGTAAAGAATTGACTTGGCGATAGGCGGGAGTGTATCCTTGCCTCATTGACAAATTAACGTGGCGATTTAAAAAGGTCGAATTGCTCCACGTAAAAAACTGCTAAACAGCCCGGATTCAGCCCTGCGCCAGTTTAGCGTAGGGCTTTTGGTTTTTTGATATGAAAGATTTTCGCAACGCAGTAACCGATGATCGAGTTTACGTATTCGATGGAGCGATGGGCACTGTGCTTTATTCGCGCGGCGTCTATATAAATCGCTGCTACGATGAACTGAATCTTACAAACGCAGAGCTTGTGCTCGGCGTGCAGCGCGAATACGTAAAAGCCGGGGCCGACATAATCGAGACGAATACCTATGGCGCGAACCGCGTGAAGCTTGCGGGTTACGGTTTAGAAGACAAGATTCGCGAGATCAATGCCGCAGGCGCGCGTCTCGCGCACGAAGCAGCCGGTGACCGAGCTTTCGTCGCAGGCGCAATCGGCCCGCTCGGCATTCGTATTGAACCTTACGGCCCAACTTCGACCGAAGAAGCGCGTGAAATTTTCCGCCAACAAGCCGAAGCCCTGCTCGAAGGCGGCGTTGACCTGTTTGTGCTGGAAACTTTTTCCGACATAGCTGAGATTCATCAAGCTATTATCGCCGTGCGCTCGGTTTGCGATCTTCCGGTCGTCGCGCAGGTGACGATTCAAAATGACGGCAGCACGAGCTACGGCACTTCGCCTGAAATTTTCACAAAGCGATTGGATGAGTGGGGGGCCGATGTGATCGGCTTGAATTGTTCGGTCGGCCCGCACACGATGCTCGAAGCGATAGAGAAGATGCGCCTTGTCACAAAGCGCAAGCTCTCGACTCAACCCAACAGCGGGCTGCCGCGCCACGTTGACGGGCGACTGTTTTACATGGCCTCGCCCGACTACATGGCCAAATATGCAAAGCGGCTGATTCAAGCGGGCGCGAAGTTTGTCGGCGGATGCTGCGGCACTACGCCGAAGCACATAAAAGAGATCGCGAATGCTGTGGCTGCGCTGTCGCCGGGCCGCACGTCTGCGAGCATCTTCGTTGAAGAAACGAAAACGCTCGACATTGAAATTACTCCGCGCGCAGAGAAGTCGCGCTTCGCCGCAAAAATCTGCGCGGGCGAATTCGTCACTTCCGTTGAGATAGTTCCGCCCAAAGGATGCGATGCATCAAAGATGCTCGAAAGCGTGCGGCTGCTCAAAGAAGGCGGCGTTGATGCTGTGAACGTGCCCGATGGCCCGCGCGCTCAGTCGAGGATGGGAGCGCTTGCCGTTTCGACTCTGATCGAGCAGCAGGTTGGTATCGAAGCGGTCGTGCATTATTGCTGCCGCGATAGAAACCTGCTCGGAATGACGAGCGACCTGTTAGGCGCGGGCGGGCTCGGTCTGAGAAATTTTTTAATCATCACAGGCGACCCGCCGAAGATGGGGCCTTACCCGGAAGCGACCGCCGTCTTTGACATTGATTCAATAGGGCTGGTGAACATGGTCAACCGGCTCAATCACGGGCTGGACATCGGCGGGAACCCCATCGGCACGCCCACATCGTTTTACATAGGCGTGGGCGTGAACCCGTGCGCTGTTGATCTCGATTACGAGTTGCGACGGTTCGAGTGGAAGGTGGAGGCGGGCGCAGAGTTCGCCATCACGCAACCAACTTTCGATGTAGATCAACTGAGAAATTTTCTGAAGCGCATAGAGCATTACCGCATTCCTGTGATAGCAGGCATCTGGCCGCTGGTGAGTTATCGCAACGCGGAGTTTCTGGCCAACGAAGTGCCGGGCGTCGTCGTGCCTCAAACAGTTCTGAAACGCATGGAACGCATAACGGACAAAGAGGCGGCGCGTGAAGAAGGATTGGCTATTGCGCGCGAAACGCTCATCGCCGTTCGCGATGTCGTGCAGGGCGTGCAGGTATCAGCCCCGTTCGGCAGAGTTCAATACGCGATGGATGTTTTCAGCGCCTTGTAAAAATCGAGTTCTGAGAATCAGAGACTATGCATAATAGGGAGTTCACCGCAGAGACGCAGAGGACGCAGAGGAGGCGCAGAGTAATAATAGTTTTTCTCTGCGTAATCTCTGTGTCCTCTGCGTCTCTGCGGTGAATAACTTTGATCTCTTGTTTTTCGGACTTGCTAGACTTCCGTGATGCGCGGTGTTAGCTTTGAATGTTTGATTATCAGGCGATTACACTCACTGAGAGTAGTTGCGAGGGATTAACGCGGAGTTGTGTTTTAATGACGAAACGAATTGCTATTCCCATACTGGCAGGCGCGATGATTGCGCTTGCGCCAGTCTATGTTCAACAGCGCGGCATAACCGCGCAGACGCTCAAAGGTTATTTAGAGAAGATGAGCTTGCAGTATGTGCCTCATCCCAAGAGCGCAAACACCTTGGTCGTGCCGCGCTCCGAAAACCGGAACGCCGACCGCATTGATCTTTACGTGGAGATTCGACAGGATCAGTCGCTCGTGCTGACCGCTTATCCGAAATCGAAAGGGCGATACTTCAGCCTGACGCGCGCGGCTGACCGCGAGAAGACGTTGCAGCGATTGCTGGAAGCCAATCACCGTTCGTTCTCAACATTCTTTGTAGACGATCAGGGAGACATCGGCGTGCGATTCACTTTCACAACCGAAAACGGCGTGGGCTTTGAATCGTTTCGCGTAGCCTTGACGGAAACCTTTCGCATAAGCGATGACTACACGCCGATACTCGAAGATCATATGCGAAAAGATGAGCTGAAGTAACGCAGGCGTCTCGCCTGCATGACTTGAAATGTTAAGAATGAATTCTTCGCAAAGATTTCAAAGTTGCTCATGTCAAATCCGGCAGGCGAGACGCCTGCGCTCCCAGGTTTGGAGTGAATGCTTATGAGAAAAAAAATAATTGTCGCAATCCCAATCTTGCTGGCGATTATCGCAAGCCCTGCATTTGCCCAACAGGTTGAACAACCGCAGGCGCAGCCGCCGAAGGTAGTGAAGCCAGCGCCTAAGCTTACGTTCGCGGATAAGATCAAACAGTATTTGCAGCAGCTTGGCGCGACCATTGACCCGTCAAAGACCACGCCCGACATGGTCGTATCGAATTATCCTGACTCGAAAGGCGGCAAGACTACCGTCGTGATACTCAATGACCGGCGCAAGAATCTGGTCGGTTTCTACATCTACAATTTCGGCAGCCTCAAGAACGCGACTGAGCGTGAAGAGGTCTACAAATATTTGCTCACGACCAACGACGCGATAACAATCGGCAGCTTCTTTGTAGATGGCGATGATGACATCGGGTACAAGTACCTGGTCAGCGGCGCGCAGCCGCTCACGCTGAACGCGTTCGATTCGATATACACGACGATGACGACGGTAGCGCGCGAGCGCAAGACGGATATTCGCCAACTGCTCGGCACGCCCGCGAGCAAAGAAGACAAGTCCTCGGATGCCAAGAAAGCAGCGGAAGACAAACCGCCTCAGCATTGATCAGTGGTCACTATTTATGGAACGTACACGATTGCTTGAAGAATTATTAGTCGAACGAATACTCGTGCTCGATGGCGCGACCGGCACGGCTATTCAGGGGCACGACCTGACGGCAGCGGATTTCGGCGGCCCGCACCTCGAAGGCTGCAATGAAAATCTCGTCATTACGCGGCCCGATGTCGTGTTGGACATTCATCGCGGCTATCTCGAAGCGGGCGCGGACATCATCGAGACGAATACCTTCGGCGGCACTTCGATTGTCCTCGCAGAGTATGACCTGCAAGATCACGTTCATCTGATTAACGAGACGGCGGCGCGGCTCGCTCGTCAGGCGGCGGCAGAATACTCGACCTCGAATCGCCCGCGCTTCGTCGCAGGTTCGATGGGGCCGACTACTAAAGCCATCTCGGTCACGGGCGGCGTGACGTTCGATGGACTTGTCGAAGCGTTTCACGATCAGGCGGCGGGACTCGTTGCGGGCGGCGCGGACGTGCTGCTTCTGGAAACGCAGCAGGACACGCGCAACGTCAAAGCCGGGTTGATAGGAATCAATCGGGTCTTTGATGAAGTCGGATTCAAAGTGCCTGTGATGGTATCAGGTACGATTGAAGCGACGGGAACGATGCTGGGCGGGCAGACAGCCGAAGCGTTCGCCACATCAGTGATGCATGCCGACTTGTTCTCGCTAGGTCTTAACTGCGCGACCGGGCCTGAGTTTATGACCGATCATATTCGCAGCATAGCCGCGCTTACTGAAGCTCGCGTGTCCTGCGTACCGAACGCGGGGCTGCCCGACCCTGACACCGGGTGCTATTTTGAAACGCCTGAGAATCTGGCCAGAGTGATGGAGCGATTCGTAGATCACGGCTGGCTAAACTTCGTCGGCGGCTGCTGCGGCACGGCTTCCGCTCACATCCGGCAACTCGCGCAGATGGTCGAAGGCAAACGCCCGCGCGTTCCCGTCAAACATCATCGCACATTCTTTTCCGGAATTGATTTTGTTGAAGCGAGCGACGACCAGCGACCGCTCATCGTCGGCGAGCGCACCAACGAAGTAGGCTCGCGCAAATTCAAACGATTGATCACCGAAGAGAAATACGAAGAGGCCGCAGAGATCGCGCGCCAGCAAGTCAAAGGCGGAGCGCAGGTCTGCGACGTGAATTTGCAGAACGCAGACCGCGACGAGCTTTATGACGCGGATCGTTTCTACGAGAAGCTCATTCGCGTTGTCAAAACGCCGATAATGGTTGACACGACCGACCCTGTCGCAATCGAGCGCGCTTTGACTTACTGCCAGGGCAAATCAATCATCAACTCGATCAACCTCGAAGACGGACTTGAGAAATTCGAACTGGTCACGCCGCTGGCGCGCAAATACGGCTGCGCTCTTGTCGTCGGTTGCATTGACGAAGACAAAGAACAGGCGCAGGCCATCACGCGCGAGCGCAAGCTTGAGGTTGCTAAACGCTCTGTGAAGTTGCTTACGGAAGATTACGGCATCCGCGTCGAAGACATCATCATTGACCCGCTCGTTTTTCCGTGCGCGACCGGCGATAAAAACTATGTCGGCAGCGCCGTAGAGACTATCGAAGGCGTGCGGCTCATCAAGCAAGAGATTCCTTACATCAAAACTGTGCTCGGTATCAGCAACGTCTCTTTCGGGTTGCCCGAAGCGGGAAGGGAAGTGCTGAACTCCGTCTTCCTTTATCACTGTACAAAGGCGGGGCTTGATCTTGCGATAGTCAATTCGGAAAAGCTCGAACGATATGCTTCGATTCCTGAAGATGAGCGACGGCTCGCGGAAGATTTATTGTGGAATCGCGGCGCGGATCCGATAGCCGCGTTTGCGGCGCATTTCCGCTCTGCTACCTCGCGCACTAAAAAGAAGATGAGCGACCTGCCGCTCGATGAGCGATTGGCGAATTACATCATCGAAGGAACCAAAGACGGTTTGATTGATGATTTGAATTTGAAGCTTAACGAGTCCGCGCCGCTCGACATCATCAACGGCCCGCTGATGAGCGGAATGAGCGAGGTCGGACGATTGTTCAACAACAACGAATTGATCGTCGCCGAAGTGCTTCAATCGGCGGAAGCGATGAAGGCCGCAGTTTCGCACCTCGAACAGTTCATGGAAAAAAGCGAAGATTCGATGCGCGGGCGAATCATACTTGCGACCGTCAAAGGCGACGTTCACGACATCGGCAAAAATCTTGTTGACATAATCATGTCGAACAACGGTTATCAGGTGATCAATCTCGGCATCAAAGTCCCGCCCGACGTTTTGATTCAAGCCGTGCGCGAGCATCGCCCCGATGCAATCGGGTTGTCGGGGTTGCTGGTGAAGTCGGCGCAACAGATGGTTTTGACGGCTGAAGATTTGAAAGACGCAGGTATTGATCTGCCGATGCTTGTTGGCGGCGCTGCGCTGTCGAATCGCTTCACGCGAACAAAGATAGCGCCTGCTTATGCGAGCACTGTCATTTATGCCAATGATGCGATGAACGGGTTGGACATTCTCAACCGCATCATGGACCCTGACGCGCGCGCGCGGCTTGAAGCCGAATTGTTTGAAAAAGATTTCGGCGATAAATCACCCGCGCCGGTCGTAGTCGTTGACGAAACCGAGCAACGCAGTTCGCGGATTTCTCTCGCCGTAGAGATTCCGCCTGTGCCTGATATAGATCGTCACTCGCTTGAAGCAAGCGACCTCGACGAGATATGGAGTTATATCAACCCGCAGATGCTTTACGGTCGGCACATGGGTTTGCGTGGCCGGTTCAATGATTTGATTGCGGCGGGCGACCGTAAAGCAATCGAGCTTGAAGAAAAAATCGAACGAGTGAAAGAAGAGTGCCGACAGGGCGCGATGCACGTGCGAGTTTTGTGGCAGTTCTTCGAAGCCGAACCCGCTGGCAATCTCATACGCTTGTACGGGGGTCGCGGCTCAAGTTCGCCGGTTGAATCTTTCCAGTTTCCGCGCCAGCGAAAACCCGACGGCATTGCTTTGAGCGACTTCGTGCTTCCGCCTGAGCGAGACGAACAAGGGCGAATCACCAAACGCGATCACATAGCTTTGTTTGTGACGACTGCGGGTGAAGGGATACGCGAGGTTGCCGAAGAGGCAAAGCAGAAAGGCGAATACCTGCGGTCTTACGCGCTACAGGCATTGGCGATTGAGACGGCGGAAGCTGCGGCTGAATGGATTCATTCGCGATTGCGCGCGATGTGGGGATTTGCCGACGCGGATGATTTGACGAGGCAGGCAGTGTTCCAGGCTCGCTATCGAGGTAAGCGTTATTCGTTCGGCTATCCTGCTTGTCCTGACCTTGAGCAACAGGCGGGATTGTTCCGATTGCTGAGACCTGAAGAAATAGGCGTCGAGTTGACCGAAGGCTTCATGATGGAGCCAGAAGCGTCAGTATCGGCACTGGTTTTTCATCACCCGGACGCGAATTACTTTTCAGTGGGCGCGCAGGAACTCGCCGAAGCAACAGCGGATTGAGAGCGTTAAAGACGAAAGAGAGTTTGAGTCCGTACAAGGACGAGGAAGAAGTTATGTCTATAGATTATGTCGAACAGCGAGATGGAGGATACTGGATTAGCGGAACCCGTATTTCATTAGACTCGATTGTTTACGCCTTCAAACGTGGCGCTGCGCCTGAGACGATAAGACGATCTTTTCCACTTTTGACTCTTGAAGAAGTTTACGGCGCGATCACGTTTTATTTGGGGCATGAGACGGAAATCAATGAATATCTGCAAAGCTCAGAAGCCGAACTTGCAGCACAAGCCGATGTGCGACGCCAGCAAGTTAAGACAGCAAAGCCTGAGTTATACGAACGGCTTACCCAAGCCCGTCAGGAAAACAAAAGCTCACGCTAATGAAAATAAGCTTTCAAGCGGATGCTGACCTAAACGAAGAAATCGTTTTGGGCCTCATCCGCCAAGAACCGGGTGTTGATTTTCAGACAGCAACCGAAGCAGATTTGCGCGGTTTGCCAGATACGGAAGTTCTAGCCCGTGCTGCACAAGAGAATCGTATTTTAGTTATGCATGATCGTCGCACAATGCCCACTCAATTTGCTGATTTCATCCGAAATCATACAAGCCCCGGCGTTTTTATAATTTCACAAAATCTTAGCCTGCGGCATGCAATTGACGAATTGCTGTTGATTTGGGTCTGCTCCGAAAGCGAAGAATGGGCTAACCTGATCGTTGATGTTCCATTGTAGTCATTAGCAACAGCAGATTGAATGAAAAACGAAAAGACCGGACGCTCAATGTTGTCCGGCCTTTTGCTTTATTGATTATGCGCGCGGTTGAAAGCGTGCTTGCTTAGAAAGCGACGAACGGCTCGGTGAAGACCTTCTTCACTTTCACGCCGTTGATGCTTTTGGGAACTCTAGCGGTATCTTTCGCATTCACGTCAACATAGACTACGATTTGGGCCTCGCTCGCATTGTCATCTGATGCGCTGATGCCCACGCCTATCACGCCAGATCGTGACATCAGGTTCTTTTCGCGTCCTTTCATGACCGCTGTTGCGAAATCAACGGATGCATCTGAAAGTCCGTCACCGGCAGACGCCAGCGACGCCGTTGACGTGCAGGTGCTGCCGACAAAGCTCACCGTGCTTCCGAGCGCTGTGCTGAGCCGAGTGAGCACCAGGCTGATGGGATTTCCAATGGTAGACGTGCTGCTGCCCGCAAACAGCAGCGCGACCGGCTGATGGCAACTGTTGTTGGAAACGATCAGCGAGCCGGAATCGCCGCCCGCGCTGAACGTGCTGCTGTTGATGACTACCTGGTTGGTGAACGTGAAGGTGGGGCCGTTATTGGATCCGCAACTCTTCGAATACCTGACGCTGACTGTCGTATTGATCGAACTGATGGTGCCCGTTGTGTTACCCGTAGTGCGACCACTCTTCGTAACCGAGAGGCCGACCGTCGGCGTTCGCACCACGCTGCTGATAGTACCTATATCTTCGATAAAGCCTGTGCCGTCCATCTGTCCCGGTCGCAGTTGCGCGATTGCGCAATCAACGTTCGAATTCAAGGCGGGCGCGACTGTGAAATCAGCAACAACGGTCGAGACCGCGCAGTTATTGTCAATCAGACCCGGCTGCGAAACGTCGTCGCCGACTGCCGCAGAGCCTGAAAGGCCGAGCACATGGTTATTGCTCAAAATGTATTGGGTGCCTCCCGCCTGGACGAGAGCGCCGAGCGTTCCACTACAGCAAAAGCGGCGGCTTGAGTCCTTGACGTTGCCGCCTGACACTCCGAAATGCAGGTTGCGCACGCGATGGTTTGGCCCGTTGTCGGCAAATAGCGAAGGGCCGACCATCAAAAGAGACACGACCAAAACTGAAATAGCAAATCGGCTTCCGTAGATGAACCTTTTCATTTCTGACCTCCTCAAATCAAAGTTGAGCGGGTGAATGTTTACATCTGAAAAAATCACAGATGCGCGATGCTTGGAGGATATTCCCAGTGTGGAGCGGAGCAAATCTAGCAGCCATTACAGGTGATGTCAATGTAACACCGATTGCAAGGTCAGTCTTTTACAAATGAGCACGGACAAAGAAGCAGAGCGCGGCTAAGAGACAATTATCTGCGCCCGCCTGCAGCTTGCTTCTTGAGCGACAAACTCACTTTAACGGTTTTGTTCGCCGCAACCTCGACCTCTTTTTGAGCATACCCGTAGCCGGGCTTCTGGAGGTTAATCGTGTACTTGCCGGGAGCCAGGTCCGTGATAGTCGCGGGCGTAAGGCCGTATGATCGCGGAGTGCTCGCTCCGTCTTCGTAGGTTGGGATGAGCGTCACGCCTGCGCCCGGCGGAACTGATGTGATCTCGATGCTGCCCACATTCTTCTGAGCAGAGTTGTTGTTAGCCGGTTTCGATTGCGCAACATTGGCATTAGTATTCGCCTGATTGTTGTTCGCAGGCGAAGTGCTCGTACAGGCGATTGTGAACAGGTTTAATGCGATAAATAATTGAGCCAGGAAATAGCGCGTTGGTTTCATGGTCTTATTTTACAATTTCTTCACACTTTTCACAGGTTTTTACAATCTCTTGATTACATTTACAACCAATACGCGTAGATTCGAGGTGGTACACAGAGCAAGTGCAAAGAGTTTCTTGAAACCGGTGGCTAGGGATTCTAAGGATGGAAAAATATAAATTACAGCTTATCGGCTTCGTTTCATTGATTCTATTTTTATCGGTGCAAGTAGCATTGGCACAGTCGGTCGCACCCGCACCGACTGCTGAAGAGGCTGACGCGTTCTTCAAAGCGCAGAAGTGGCCCGATGTGGCAAAAGCTTATGGGGCGATAACGAAGAACGAGCCAAAGAATGGCCGCGCATGGTATCGCCTGGGATATGCTTTGCATTCAATGGGAAACTTTGAGCAGGCCGCATGGTCTTACCAGCGAGCGGTTGAAATCGCGGGCAATCCCCTTGCTATGTACAACCTCGCATGCTCTTACGCTCGATTGAAAGATAAAGACAAAGCTTTCGAGTGGCTGAACAAATCAATAAACTCCGGGTTCTTTGGTTCCACGCAATTGCAAACGGACGCAGACCTTGCGAGTCTGCGCGATGACGCGCGATTCAAAGAGTCTGTGACACTCGCCGATAGGACGACCAAGCCATGCCAGTTTGCGGCTGAGTATAAGCAGTTCGATTTCTGGGTAGGTGAATGGAACGTCGAGACTACGCAGGGGCAGCCAGCCGGAAAAAACATCATCGAGCGCACGGAACAGGGCTGCATCTTAATGGAGAACTGGACGGGCGCGGCGGGCGGAACCGGAAAGAGCATCAACTTTTATAATGCAAGCACAGGAAAATGGCGACAGACCTGGGTAGACAGCACGGGCAACGTCGCAGAATACGAGGGCGAGTATAAAGACGGCGCGATGCGATTTGATGGCAACCCGGTTACTAACAATGGGCAGAAAACTTTAAGGCGTTTGACATTATCAAGCCTCGGGCCTGATCGCGTGCGCCAACTCTTCGAACAATCAGCCGACGACGGAAAGACCTGGACTCCGCAATTCGATTTAATCTACGTCAGAAAGAAGTAGAGAACTCCCCACTAAAGACGAAAGCCGCGCGAAGCTTATCACCTGTTGATGCTTTGCGCGGCTTTCGTCTTTGCGCGATTTTCACTCTCTCTATCCTTTTACAAATCCTTCACATCTTTTTCAACAATTCACACAACTTTCCAGACAGCCTCGTTCAGACCATAGATTGGGCTTGTCATTGCTCAATCTAGTTGCAGCAAACCAACAGTACCGCGAGCAGTAGCGAGCGGGTCAGTCATTAATCAAACCCGCTCGCTATCGCTCGCGGTACTGTTTGCTCTCATTAATAGGAAGTACCTAACGAGGGAGATTACCGTTAACGTTCTACCCGCTCAAAAACGGAAATGACTTAGGAGGCACAATGAGTAGTTTGAAATCAAAAAGGAAAACATCAAAGCGAGCAAAGGCCATCAACCGCATCGTGGCCGCATCTGTCGCGATGTTTCTGCTTTTGTCGCAAGTAACCGTCCTGGCCTTTGCACAAGCCGAGACAGGTCAAATCAGCGGAACTGTGCTTGACCCCAACGGCGCAGTCGTGGCCGGAGCCAGCATAACCTTGAAGTCTGTTGACACGGGAGCCGAGCGCCGCACTACTACCAGTGATGCGGGGACGTATGTCGTAACCAGCCTTCAGCCCGGAGTCTATGATGTCCGAATCGAAGCGCAAGGATTTGCGCCGACCACGCAGCGAGCACAAGTGACCGTAGGGTCGAAACTTTCCTTAGACATCGCTCTTTCGGCTCAGGCTTCGTCCGAGCAATTAACCGTCGTCGCAGGTGACAGCGGCGTTGCGGTCAACACCGAAACGCAGATGCTATCGAATACTGTTACCGGAAGACAGATTGTTGAACTGCCCACCTTGACTCGCAATCCGTATGCTCTGGTTCAACTCTCAGGCAATGTTTCGCCCGGCGATCAGAGCGATCCTTCGGGCGCAACGGCTCGTGGAGCTGGATTCGCCATCAACGGCCAGCGATCTGCCAGCACAAACATATTGCTTGACGGCGTGGACAACAATAACTCTTTTACGGCGAGCGTCGGCCAAAGCGTGCCGCTCGATTCCGTGCAAGAGTTTCAAGTAATCACAGGCAACTTCTCAGCCGAGTTCGGGCGCGCATCGGGCGGCATCGTCAACGTTGCGACCAAATCGGGCAGCAACGAATTTCACGGCACGCTCTATGAATTCAACCGCGTCTCTGCGCTTGCGTCGAATGGTTTTCAAAACAACGCCATCGGCGCGCGAAAGCCTGTCTTCACGCGCAATCAATTCGGCTACTCCGTCGGCGGCCCCGTAATCAAAGAGAAGCTGTTCTTCTTTAACAGCACGGAATGGACTCGCGTGCGCAGCGTCACTACGATTACTTCGCTCGTGCCGACGGCAGCGTTTATAGCAAACACTTCTGCGGCAACAAAGAATTTCTTCAGCAAGTACAACCTCAGCCAGCCCATCAACGGTCGCACGCTTACGAAAGGCGATATTGATGCTCTTGGAATCACAAATCCCGGCGGACCTTTCTCTGAACTTTCATCCGGTCTTCCTGTTTTCGGACAGGTGATTCAGGACATCCCCGGCGATGCGGGCGGCGGTCCTCCGCAAAACAGTTATCAGTTAGTTGGCCGCGCCGACTGGATCCTAAGCGACAAGACGCAGGTCTACGGGCGCTATGCGCTACAGGATTCAGCCTTTCCCGAAGGCACAGTCTCCACCAGTCCATATGAAGGGTTCGATACGGGAACCAAGCTCTACAACAACAATTTCCTGCTTTCGCTCACACGCACATTCAACCCGCGATGGGTGTCGCAATCGAAGGTGGCATTCAATAGGTTGAGAACAGACTCTCCTCTCGGCGAGCAGCCCGTCGGGCCGACGCTATATTTCCTGACCAGAGCGGCAGCCATCGGGCAAGACTTCATCGCGCTGCCCGGCTACTTGCCCTTTTCTCCGGGCGCGGCCATCCCTGCGACCGGCCCTCTGAACCAGTTGCAGTTCAACGAAGACATAAACTTTTTGCGCGGCAAACACGCGTTCCGATTCGGCGGTCAGTATGTCTACAATCAAACCAATCGCACGTTCGGCGCTTTCCAGAATTCGGTCCAGACGTTGAGCACTACGGTTGGAAAAGGTCTCGACAATCTTTTGCTTGGAAAGCTGTTTCAATTTCAGGGCGCGATTGATCCGAAGGGTAAGTTCCCCGGCGAAACGGTCACACTGCCTGCGACTCAGCCTAACTTCAGCCGCAGCTTCCGCTATCACGAGTGGGCCACTTA
The DNA here is from genome assembly GCA_963726785.1 of Blastocatellia bacterium. Lineage (GTDB taxonomy): Bacteria > Acidobacteriota > Blastocatellia > UBA7656 > UBA7656 > DATEKX01. The sequence goes on along the minus strand of CAVSDJ010000008.1, from coordinate 1,990,187 downwards.
CTTCAACGACGCATGGAAAATACACCCGCGAGTTACGCTCAATCTCGGACTGCGTTATGAATATTACGGCGTGCAGCATAACTCGAACCCGCTGACTCGACTCGAACTTCTACTTTGGAAGCGGGTCGAACATATTCGAGCAGATTCAAAACGGCCAGCGTGTTCATCGCGCCTGAAAGCCCTGCGGGCGGATTGTGGAAGCCTGACAAGAATAACTTCGCCCCGCGCGTAGGCTTTGCGTGGGACGTGTTCGGCGATGGCAATACGTCTTTGCGCGGCGGCTATGGCATGGCCTACGAACGCAACTTTGGAAACGTCACGTTCAACGTGATTCAAAACCCGCCTAACTATGCGGTCGTTTCAATCGTGGCCGGGACTGACGTGCCGAGCATAGACATCACGCCTGACAACGCGGGGCCGCTTTCGGGCACAGGCTCGAAGTTGCTGCCGCGAACGAGCCTTCGTGCTATCAACGAAAACATCGTGAATGCTTATGCTCATCTCTGGAGCTTAGCCATCGAGCGCAAAGTACTTGGCGGCGTCGCAGCCGTTGAGTATTCCGGCTCGGCGGGTCGCAAGCTCTATGACCTGACAGACCCGAACCGTCCGGGAACCGCTAATGTTTATCTGGGAGTTCCCTGCGACCCGGCGCAAGGCACTTGCACTACGCGATTGAACTCGCAGTACTCGAACCTCAACACGCGCGGCAACCTGGGATTTTCCAACTACAACGGAGTGACGCTCGGATACGAGACTCCGTTCATTCGCAAAATCGGCTTGCAACTCACGGCTCGTTATACGTGGGCGCACACGATAGACAACTTGAGCACTACGTTCAGCGAGGCGGCCAACAATAACAACATCGGCCTGCTCGACCCGTACAATCCGAGTTTGGATAGAGGCAATGCGGATTTCGACATACGCCATCGCTTCTTCGGAAGCTGGGTGTGGCAACTTCCTTTCCACAACGATCAGAAAGGCGTGATCGGGAAACTGCTCGGCGGTTGGAGCATCAACGGTTTGTTCCAGGCCAACTCGGGCGCGCCGTTTACAATCTTTGACTGCACGAATTCTCAAACCGGAACCTGCGTGCGAGCATCGCAAACTGGAGCGCAGAGCGCGAGCGGTTCGAGTAATCCTGCGCCTGACCCGACGGCTGCAAACACGTTCCAATATCTTCCGATTACTGGACTGACTCCCGGTTTCTTCGTCAACCCGAATACGGGTAATTCAGACTACGGCCCGTTCCCCTCGAACATGACCGCGCGCAACGCTTTCAGAGGGCCGGGATTTTATCAACTCGACACGTCCGTGCTCAAGAATTTCAGGATCACGGAAACGAAGAGCTTGCAGTTCCGCGCAGAGTTCTTCAACGTGTTGAATCACGCGAACCTGTTTTTGGTAAACAACAACACAGACCTCAGCAGCACGGCTTACATCCCTGCGACCAGAGGACTGCCAACGACGGGCGTGCCTGAACGCCGCAACGTACAGGTCGCCGCAAAGTTCATCTTCTAACTTTCCAACTGCCTGTTTCCGTTAGGCATGATTCTCATGGCCTGTGGACCTCAGGGAGCCTCCCCGGCTCCCATTTTTTTTGAATGTAGAAGTCAGTTCACCGCAGAGGCGCGGAAGAAAACGATGAATGCGGAATGATGAATGATGAACTAATAGAGAGCCTCTTAATTCATCATTCATCATTCATAGTTCATCCTTTATTCTGCGGCTCAACCTGTGAACTTATATCCGGCTCTGTGGACGGTCACGATGTAGCGAGGGTCGCCGGGCGTGTCTTCGATTTTCTGTCGAAGCTTGGCAATGTGAGTGTCAACGGTTCGCGTAAGCGGAAAGCTGTCGTAGCCCCACACGTGGTCGAGCAGTTGATCGCGCGTGACGATTTCGTTTCTATGATCGATAAAGTATTTCATGATTCTGAATTCGCGCGGCGACATATCGAGCATCGTTTCGCCTTTTAGAGCCGTGCCCTTTTTGAAATCGAGCGTCACGTCTGCGAATTTGAACACGCCTCCCACGTCAGTGGAATTTGAAGCGCGGCGCAGCACTGCTTCAACCCGCGCAGCGAGTTCTAAAAAACTGAAGGGCTTTGTCAGGTAATCATCCGCGCCGATCTTTAAGCCGAGAACTTTGTCAATCTCTTGCCCTCGCGCCGTCAGCATGATGACCGGTATGCGATTGCCTGCGCTCCTCAGCTCTCTGCACACATCAAAGCCGCTCATCTTTGGCAACATCACATCGAGGATTACTATGTCGAACTCTTTTTCTGTTGCCAGCGACAATCCGTTTGCGCCGTCTCTTGCGACTGTCACCGAATAACCTTCGTACTGAAAGCCGTCGCTCAACGCCACGGCCATCGCTTGATCGTCTTCTACAATTAACACATTTGCCATTGCACTCATCCTTATAATTAATCATCCCTTTAATCCTGCCTGTGGCAGTGAATCGCTTCCCGGCGCAAACGTGCCTCTTTTCGCTTCGGGCTTCGCCTCGGTGCTTTCTTCTACCGGCAAGTGAATCGTAAACGTGCTTCCGCGTCCGGGCGCGCTCTCGACTGTAACTTTGCCGCGATGCGCTTCGACGATGTGCTTGACGATTGACAGGCCCAACCCGTTGCCTCGCACGTCATGCACCAATCCGGTGCTTACGCGATGGAATCGCTCGAATATTCTGTCCTGGTCTTCGTCCGGTATGCCTATGCCGCGATCTGTTACAGAGATGGCGACCAAGTTGTTCTTTTGCGCGAGTCGGACTTCAATCTCTCTGGCCGAGCCTGAATACTTCACCGCGTTATCGAGCAGGTTGACCATCGCTTGAGTCATCGCATCGGCATCAATCGAAACTTGCGGCAGACTTGTAGGCGGGGCTTTGAAATTAATGACGAAATCGCTCTGCTTCATCCGAACCTCGAACATCTTCAAAGTGTCTGCGACGACATCCTGGACGTCCGTCGGATGAAAGTGATAAGACTTCTGCCCCGACTCGATTCTGGAAAAATCCAGAATGTTGTTTATGAGTTGCGTGAGCCTGCGGCTTTCGGTTTCGATGTACTCGCCGTACTCGCGCATCTTTTCGTGTTCTTTGACGCGCCCCAGCTTGAAGAATTCGCCAAAGACTCGAATTGAAGCCAGCGGCGTGCGAAGCTCGTGCGAGACGTTGGACACGAAGTCTGATTTCATCTTGGAGAGCTTCATCGAGCGCGAAGCCGTGCGCAGCGTCATCACTATTCCGCCGACTAGAAACAATGTCATCACAGCCCACAGCGACAGGTTGAAGTAGAAATTACTGCTCGCCGAATGTTCTACGGTCATGTGAGTCATCCGAATCTTGAGGAACCATCGCTGGAAGATGAAGCCTAACCGCAAAGACTCTTCGGCGTTCTCCTTAGACACACTCTCGTCTCCCAGCACTAGCTCATCTGTTTCGTCGTATACGGCTACGATGGCCTGCTGGTGATCGGTAGGAAATGTTTCCGGCAAGTGTTTCGCGATGACTCCGGGCAGAAACTCATTCTGGAAGAAAGGAATGTCCACGAACATGCCTGCAACCGCGACTATCTTTTCCGACTCATCGCTGATGGACTTGGTAATGAGCGGGTGCATAGGGTCTCGATCATTGCCCATTGGCCAGGGCGCTATTCTTTCTGCTTTCGCCCGGATGTAGATCAGATATGGAGCGCAGGCAACGTTGATTGCGCGCCATTCCCGCGTCGTTTGGTCAAGCTCCACCATGGCGTTGCGCTCGCGGTTATAAACGAGCACGAGGCTATTATTATTGCCCTCGTACTCCGTTGCCAATACGATAAAGTATCGCTCTGCGCCTCGGAACTCCTGCTGCTTGAAAAACGCGGCAATCGGCTCAGATGCGGCGATGACGGCGTTTTTCTCTTTGCTGCTCCGAATGATGCTGACGCCGCTATTAGTTATGGCGCTGGCTGGCACGTTCAACACTCGCTGGGAGTTGGTGCTATAAAAACTCGCCGAGTCGTCGGCAACCTCCAAAAGGTATTCCCGCATTACCTGCTTTCGATAACCGGGAAAAGTCTTTTCCAACGTAACGAGCGTTTTATCCAATGTGACGAGTGAGCGGTAATGCAAATATAGAATGAAGAGCAGCGGAAAGGTAACCGCCAGTACGCCCGTTAAGAGAGCATGTCTCTTAAAAAAGGTTTTCAGCCTATTCATTTTTGCGGCCCTTTCCGCACAACTACTATACAACAGCCCTGAACTACTTTTAGTAGGTACCCGTTTGCTTTTTACAACTCTTTGACAAGTTTCACAAGTTTTGACGAAGCTTCACACAATTGTTTCGTTTTTCTTGTGACTATAATAAGTTATTGAGTGGCAAATTGATCATACGGTAATATATATCAAGCAGCATTCTCCGAAGGAGCAATCATGTCATCAAGCAAAAGGTTATTTATCGGGTCGGTCGCCTTGCTGGCCTGTCTGTTTTTCTTCTTCGGCTTCAAGTCGAGTTTTGCCAGACAAGCGGGGGCCGCGAAATCCGCAAAAGCAACGACCGAAAACGCGACGGCCAGTCAGAGCGTAAGCCTTGAGAGGCTGTCCGCGCCCGCGAGTACGGCTCCAGCAGCCACTTCCAGCGCTTTATTCGCATCGGCTGCGCTTCGCAACTCGCAGCTTCAATCAGACCTCAACTGGGTCTTTGGCGGCAAAACGCAGCGCGGCTGGCAGCTTTACACTCCCTTGATTTCAAGCCTTATCGGCGCGGATGCGGACGGTCAAGCTAATGACTTTGCGGCCTCATTGTCGCACTGGCAGAAAGCGAACGGCATCGAAGCGAACGGCATTTTAGAGAACTCCACATGGTCGCAGATGGTCTCGACTTTGCAATCAAATCGCATAAAAGACCGCACGTATCCGACGGCTGACCAGCTTGTTACGATTCCTACTTCAGAATGCTATGATCCGTCGCGAGTCGAAGAGCTTCGCAAGGTCGAGCGTCGCACTTACGACGCATACAAGCGAATGGTCGCCGCCGCCGCTGCCGACGCTTCGCTTAGACTAGCCGTTACGAGCGACGGCCAGCTTGCTCCGGGCGAAAAGTACTTCAAAGTGATCTCGGCGTTTCGCTCTCGCGAGTATCAAGAGCATCTTCGCCAGCAGTCGCCCAACAGCGGGCGCGCGGGGCTTGCGGTCAACAGCCCGCATTTCACGGGTCGCGCGCTGGACATCTATGTCGGCGGCGAGCCTGTCAGCACCAAAGACGAAAACCGCGCGATTCAGACGCAAACCAAAGCCTATCGCTGGTTAGTAAAAAACGCCTCGCGTTTCGGCTTTCGGCCTTACTTTTACGAACCCTGGCACTGGGAATACGTCGGCAAGTAAATTGACGAAAACTATTCAGCCCCGTAGGGGCGACCTGTCTATAGAATCAGCAAAAAAAATATTTCCGTAGCTCCGTAGGAGCGACCTGTTAGCTATCAAGTAGGCCGCTCCTACGGAGCTGCGTATCATTTGCCCGACTTGAAACTATAGACAGGTCGCCCCTACGGGGCTGAGCGTTATGCTGACTTTCTCTTTGCATTGCGACGCGCTGCAATGTCGTGCGATGCTTCGATTGGCGATGAGCAAAATCTTCGTGAGAGTCAGAAGCTTTATCACGCGACACGCAATGCTGAAAGATGCGCGCGGCGTTGTTGTTGCCGTGTCGGGCGGCCCCGATTCTGTGGCGTTGCTCGATGTGCTTGCGCGGCTGCGAGAGACGGCTTCTGCCCGCTTGAATCTCAACTTGCACATAGCGCACCTCGATCACAAACTGCGCGGGCGCGACTCTGCTGAAGATGCTGAATTCGTGCGACAACTTGCCGCGCGACTCGGATTTTCAATAAGCATTGAAGCCAGCGATGTGCGCGACGAGGCCGAACGCTCGCGCAAAGGAATCGAAGAGGTCGCGCGCGAGATTCGCTACGACTTCCTGCTGCGTGTAGCGCGCAAAACGGATTGTGACCGAATTGCCACAGGCCACACGATGAGCGATCAGGCAGAGACGTTCCTGATGCGGTTGGCTCGTGGCGCTGGTTCGCGCGGCCTTGCTGCGATGCGCCCGGTCGGCCCCGCTCACGAGTTCGCGGGGCAGGGGCCGGAGGTCGGGGGCCAGGGGTCAGTGAGAAATGCGGAAGTTTATCCAGAGAAGAGCGCCGTTGTTTCTTTACCCCGACCCCCGGCCCCCGACCTCCGGCCCCTGTTAATTCGTCCGCTGCTTTCGATCATGCGTGAAGATGTGGAAGCTTACTGTCGCGAGCGTGGTCTTGAGTTCCGCATAGACACTACGAATTTAAGCGCGGATTACACGCGCAGCCGTGTGCGCCGCGACGTGCTGCCTGCCCTGCGCTCGATCAATCCGCGCGTGGTCGAATCAATCGCGCGTGCGGCAGAGGCCATCCGAGCGGATGAGGATGCGTTAGATCATCTCGCGTCGAAATTCCTCGACGAGGCGCGATTGAATCAGAGCATGGAATTGGCTGCTTATCGAGTTGCGGCGCTGCTCGATAAGCCCGTTGGACTCAGGCGAAGAATGATAATCGGCGCGATCAATCGCGCGCGCGCGCGCAAGGGCGAAGAGATTACCTCGACGCATATCGCAGCGGTAGAACGGTTGCTGGCAAATCGCATGAGCGGCAAACGTATTGAACTGCCCTGTGGGCTGGCAATCTGGCGAGAGTTTGACACGCTTGTTTTTACCCGCACGGCTGACGGTGGGCGAGCGGCAGAATCTGGCGAGTTGAGCGTTGCAAATCCGCAAATTGAGATGGGCGGATTCAACCTGACATTAGAGCGCGGCCAACCTGGCCGTATGCTCGAAGCCGTGATCGAGCAGGCCCAACGCGAGAAGCGAGAGGGCGGACGGGACTGGCTTGTTGCCGCTGTGAATGACGAAGCGATGCCGGATCGGCTCGTCGTCAGGCCGCGCAAACCGCAAGAGCGCGCGCTGGTCGCAGGGCAGCGAAAAATAAAGAAGTTGAAAAACTTGATGATTGACCATAGAATCCCTTCAAGCCGTCGCCGTTCCTGGCCTGTAGTGACGACTCCCGATGATCAGTATATCTGGTCGCCGGGCCTGCCCCCAGCCTTAGAATTCGCCGCAACTGACGAGACCAGACATCTTGCCATATTGCGAGCTTCAACCATTTGACTGGTGACGCAGGAGCTATAATGGACAATAACCTCCAAGTAATTCATTCACACGAAGAGATACAAAACCGAATGCGCACGCTCGCCGACGAGATTCGCTCGAACGTGCACGTGCGCGACCTTACGGTGGTGGGGATTTTAGATGACGCATTCGTCTTTCTCGCCGATTTGATTCGCGCGCTCGATATGCCGCTAAACTGCTGTTTTATGAAGGTAACTCGCCACCGTCACGGCGGACAGACCGAAGTCCTGTTCACAAGCGAATTCGACCCGCGCGGGCGCGATATTCTGCTGGTCGGCAGCGTAGTCGCAACCGGCGTCACGCTCGAATACATCACCAGGCATCTGGCTGCGCGCGGCATTAAATCCTTGCGCACCTGTATGCTCGTAGATAAACCTGGGGAGCGGCGCGTGGATGTGAAGCCCGATTTCGCGGCTTTTGAAAGCGATGACAGATTTATTTTTGGTTACGGGCTAGGACTACAGAACCAATTTCGCCAGCTTCCGTATCTAGCAATGATGAAAGAGTAAGGGGGCGGGCATTTTGTAAGAAATCTGCAATAAAACGACGTGAGGCGGTCATTGCGCATCAAATTCATGTAAGTTAGAATTAAATTATGCGCATTTAGCGCTTGCATTAGTTGGAGGTAACAGGTGAATTCAACTGTCAGACAGATAGTTTTTTGGGTGTTGATTATCGGTGGCGCTTTTCTTCTCTATCAGGTCTTCAATGGCCGGAGCACGCAGAAGGAAGTTCCACTCAGCTACAACGAACTCTATGAAAAAGTTACCGCGAAGCCGACTCAGGTTAAAAGCGCGACCGTTGAAGAAGGTCGCGCAATAAAAGGCGATCTGACCAGCGGTGAAAATTTCTACACCGAAATCAGCAATGAGTTTGTGGTGGCGGATCTTGTCAAGGCAATGAAAGATGCAACGCCCGTCGTCAAAGTGAATTTTAAGAGCGCGTCGTCCAGCCAGTGGCTTTTCGGCTTGATTAGCTACGCGCCGCTTCTGGTCTTCATCGGGCTGTGGATTTTTATGATGCGGCAGATGCAGTCGGGCGGCAACAAGGCGCTCTCATTCGGCAAATCCCGCGCGAAGCTTCTTTCCAATCAGCAGAAGCGCGTCACGTTCAAGGATGTTGCCGGAGTCGAAGAGGCGAAAGAAGAGCTTCAAGAAATAATCGAATTTTTGAAAGAGCCGCAGAAATTTCAAAAGCTCGGCGGGCGAATCCCGAAGGGCGTTTTGATGATGGGGCCTCCGGGCACGGGCAAGACTTTGCTTGCGCGCGCAATCGCTGGCGAAGCGAACGTGCCGTTCTTCTCGATTTCGGGTTCGGACTTCGTTGAGATGTTCGTCGGCGTAGGCGCTTCACGCGTGCGCGACCTGTTCGAGCAAGGCAAGAAGAACGCTCCGTGCATAATCTTTATTGACGAGATTGACGCAGTGGGTCGCCATCGCGGCGCGGGACTTGGCGGCGGACACGATGAGCGCGAACAGACCCTTAACCAGTTGCTTGTTGAGATGGACGGCTTCGAGTCCAACGACGGAGTCATCCTGATCGCTTCGACCAACCGGCCCGACGTGCTTGACCCTGCGCTGCTGCGTCCGGGTCGTTTCGACCGCCGCGTGGTCGTGCAGCGACCGGATGTGAAGGGCCGCGAAGGAATACTTTCAGTCCACACGCGCAAGATACCTCTGGGCGACGATGTTGACATCAACGTGATCGCTCGCGGCACGCCGGGATTTACGGGCGCTGATCTTGCGAACCTTGTGAACGAAGCCGCGTTGAATGCCGCTCGCTACAATCGCAAGGCCGTCTCGATGTTGGATTTTGAATGGGCGAAAGACAAAGTGTTGATGGGCAGCGAGCGCCGCTCCATCGTGATGTCGAACGAAGAGAAGCGCAACACTGCTTATCACGAAGCGGGCCATACGCTTGTGGGCATCAAAGTCCCGAACGCAGACCCGATTCACAAGGTTTCGATCATCCCGCGCGGCATGGCGCTCGGCGTGACTATGCAGTTGCCCGAGGCTGATCGTTACTCGCACACGCTTGATTATCTCGAAGGCCAGATAGCGATAATGATGGGCGGTCGAATTGCGGAAGAGATATTCCTCAATCACATGACGACCGGCGCATCCAACGACATAGAGAAAGCTACAGACCTTGCGCGCCGAATGGTGTGCGAGTTCGGAATGTCGAACCTCGGACCCATGACGTTCGGCAAGAAGGAAGAGCAGATTTTCCTTGGCCGCGAGATCGCGCAGCATCAGGATTACAGCGAAGATACTGCGATCAAGATTGATCAGGAAGTGGTTCGCATAGTCACCGAGCAGTACAATCGCGCGCGTCAGATCATCTTCGAGAACAAAGAAGCGATGACCCGATTGGCCGAGGCGCTGCTTGAGCGCGAATCGCTCGACTCGATTCAGATTCGCCGTCTGGTGGCCGGTCTTCCGCTCGATGATGACGAGCCGACGCCGACTCGCGGCGACAAAGCTAAAGCTGAGCCTAAACCTTCCGTGCTCAACCCGATCATCCCGCCGGTGCCGGGCGACGCGAGAGCGTAAGAAGGTCGGCAGACTTAAATATCAAGGCAGTGAGCGTTTCGCTCGCTGCCTTTTCTTTTTGCCTAAAAGGTTTTTTTGCTGTCTAGAATAATTGTGACCGGGCCGTCGTTTGTAAGATTGACCTGCATCATCGCCTGAAAGACTCCTGTTTCGACTCTGACGCCTTGCGACCTGACGCGCTCGACGAAGTATTCATAAAGCGCGTTTGCTTTTTCAGGTTCGGCGGCATCAATGTAAGAAGGGCGACGGCCATGCCGCGTGTCACCATAGAGCGTGAATTGCGAGACTACGAGCATTGCGCCCCGTGCATCAATCAGCGAAAGATTCATCTTTCCCTGCTCATCGTTAAAGATGCGCAGGTTCGTGACCTTGTTGGCAAGGTAATCCGCGTCTTCGTTGCCGTCATCGCGCGCGACGCCAAGCAGCACGAGTAATCCCGCGCCTATCTTGCCCACAACAAGGCCATCGACTGTGACACCTGATGACGTAACGCGTTGAACGACTGCTCGCATAAAGTGAATTTACCACACGGGTTCGCAAAAACAGAACGCCCCACAGTCGCATACAAGATTGCGCGCTGAATGCTGAAACAAGCTTGTCGTGGAAGCCTAAAGGATATAATATCTGCGCCGTCGTAAAAGCATTTTAAGTCTTACCAAAAGAAATCAAAGCGCCAGTAGCCTAGCCTTTTCTGGCGCTGCCTGTTGTAACAGAAAAGAACTGATCGAAAGGAGAAATGTATGCGAATAGCAGGATTGGTATTAGGGATTTTAGGAGGACTCGCAGCAGGTTTTCTTGGCATGAAGTGGCTCAGTGATGCTAATGACATGAAGGAAATGGTCGGCGCGGCAAGAAACCTGGGCATTGACATTAGCGAGCTTGACAAGACCGTCACGGCAGCCTACATACTGCTGGGGTCTGCTGTGCTTGGAATTGTAGGCGGCGTGATGGCATTCAAAGGGAAGGGAAAAATAGCAGGGCTGCTGATGCTTATCGGAGCGCTTGCGCCAGTCATCCTTGCTCCGAAAGCGCTGGTGTTTACATGCATCCTTCTAATAGGCGGCATCATCAGCTTCTTCGCAAAGCCCACTGCTGATGCGCGAGCGTCAGGCATGGGAGCTTGAGCACTCGACCTGTTGTTTAATTCAATTCAAAAACTTCGGACGGGAATGCAAGAGCAAGATGAAACCTGCATCCCGTCCGATTGATTAAGACTGACTATTTCACTTGCTGGCGGCCTGAGCGTGATACTCCTGCAGGCTGGTGACGCGAAGCTCTTCTTCCTTGAGCGCACGAATAGCCGCTACCGTAGCAGTCGCGCCGGTCATCGTAGTGATGCACGGCACCGAATACTGCATAGCTGCGCGGCGAATCGCTCGCTCGTCGTAAAACGAAGTCCGACCAAGCGGCGTGTTGATGATTAAATCAACCTGCTTGCTTTTGACAAGGTCAGCGATATTCGGACGGCCTTCGTTCACCTTGTTTACAAAGTCGCAAGACAAACCTGCGCTCTCGATTCGCTTTTGCGTGCCGCGTGTTGCTACTAGCCTGAATCCCATCTCGTGAAGCTGGCGCGCTAAATTGACGACCTCAGCTTTATCGCCATCATTTACGCTGATGAATACAGCGCCTTCTTTCGGAAGCCGCGCGCCCGCGCCAAGCTGCGCTTTCAAAAACGCGCCGCCGAAACTCTCTGCGACGCCCATCACTTCGCCCGTCGAGCGCATCTCAGGCCCGAGTATCGGATCAACGCCCGGAAATTTCACGAACGGAAACACAGGCGTCTTTATATAGAATCGCTCGACTTCGAGTTCGTCAGGCAGGTTGAACTCGGAAAGCTTTCGCCCGATCATCAGCTTCGCAGCTATTTTTGCAAGCGGCACTCCTGTCGCCTTCGCAACGAATGGGATAGTCCGCGACGCTCGCGGGTTCACTTCAAGCACGTAAACAGTGTCGTTCGAAATTGCGAACTGGATGTTCATCAATCCGACGACGTTCAGCGCGCGCGCAAGCTCTCGCGTGTATCGTCGCATCGCGTCAAGATGCGCGGGCTTGACGCTCCACGGCGGCAGCACGCACGACGAATCGCCTGAATGAATGCCCGCTTCTTCGATGTGCTGTTGAATCCCTGCGATCACCACGCGCTCGCCGTCCGCCAGCGCGTCAACATCAATCTCGGCGGCGTTCTCCAAAAATGAGTCAATCAACACCGGATGCTCAGGCGATGCTTCGACCGCATAAGTCATGTAATTATCGAGGCTCGCTTCGTCATAAACGATCTGCATTGCGCGCCCGCCGAGCACATAGCTAGGTCGCACGAGCACGGGGTAGCCAATGCGCGCGGCCTCTTTGCGAGCTTGTTCATTCGATGTGGCGAATCCGTTATCTGGCTGCGGGATGTTCAGGTCAACCAGTAATTTCCCAAATCGCTCGCGGTCTTCCGCAAGGTCAATCGATTCGGGCGAAGTGCCTATCACAGGCACGCCTGCACGAAGAAGCGGCACAGCCAGGTTAAGCGGCGTCTGGCCTCCGAACTGCACTATCACACCCGCAGGCTTTTCGCGCTCGACTATCTCCATCACGTCCTCGAAAGTGATCGGCTCGAAGTACAGGCGATCCGACGTGTCGTAGTCGGTCGAAACAGTCTCAGGGTTGCAGTTGACCATTATTGATTCGTAGTCCTCTTCCGCAAGCGCGAACGCGGCGTGGCAGCAGCAGTAATCGAACTCGATGCCTTGCCCTATGCGGTTCGGCCCTGAGCCTAAAATAATCACTTTCTTTCTGTCGGTCGTTGCGGCTTCGTCTTCGTCTTCATAGGTCGAATAAAGATAAGGCGTGAAGGATTCAAACTCTGCGCCGCACGTGTCAACGCGCTTGAAAACGGGCGCGATGTTCATCTCTTTTCGCGCGCGACGAACATCTTTCTCTTGGGTATTCATCAAAGCCGCGAGCCGTTGATCTGAAAATCCCATTCGCTTCGCTTCGCGCAACTGCTCGCGGGTGATGGTCTCGATTTTTTCGCCGCGTAGTTCCGTCTCGCGTTCTGTGATCTCGCGCAGGTTGTCCAAAAACCATGGATCAATCTTCGTCAACTCGTGCAGTTCTTCGATTGAGTAGCCCGAAGAGAGCGCGTGCATTACGAAATAGACGCGCTCGGCTGACGGAACCACCAGTCGGCGGCGCAACTCTATTTCGTCAAGATTGTCGGGGAGCCGGAACGCGCTCCGCACTTCAAGCGAGCGCAGCCCTTTTTGAAAAGCCTCTTTGAACGTGCGACCGATTGCCATCGCTTCGCCTACGGATTTCATCTGCGTGCCGAGCGTCGGGTCAGAGGCGGGGAATTTTTCAAATGCCCATTTGGGAATCTTTACCACGCAATAATCAATCGTCGGCTCGAAGCTGGCGGGCGTCTTGCGCGTGATGTCGTTCGGTATCTCGTCGAGCGTGTAACCGACGGCGAGCTTCGCCGCAATTTTGGCAATCGGAAATCCGGTGGCTTTCGATGCAAGCGCCGACGAGCGCGACACGCGCGGGTTCATCTCTATGATTATCAACTGGCCGTCCGCCGGGTTGAGCGCGAACTGAATGTTCGAGCCGCCCGTTTCCACGCCGACTTTGCGTATGACCTGAATCGCGGCATCGCGCATCACCTGATATTCGCGGTCTGTGAGAGTCTGCACGGGGGCGACCGTGATCGAATCGCCTGTGTGAATGCCCATCGGGTCAAAATTTTCAATCGAGCAGATGATGACCACGTTGTCCGCGAGGTCGCGCATCACTTCAAGCTCGTACTCTTTCCAACCGATGATTGATTGTTCGATCATCGTTTCGTGAATGGGCGAGGCGGAAAGCGCGCGGGCCACGATCTCTTCATACTCTTCGGAGTTATAAGCGATGCCGCCGCCTGTGCCGCCGAGCGTAAACGAGGGCCGTATGATTGCAGGGAAGCTGACCATTTTTATAAGCTCGCGCGCTTCATCCAGCGTCTTCGCAAATCCCGAACGCGGCATCTTCAGCCCTATCTCTTCCATTGCGCACTTGAACAACATTCTGTCTTCGGCAACTTTGATCGCGGCGAGCTTCGCGCCGATCAACTCGACTCCGTACTTCTCAAGCGTGCCGTCTTCGGCAAGCGCGACGGCAAGGTTCAAAGCGGTCTGCCCGCCTACGGTTGGCAGCATCGCTTGGGGCCGCTCGCGCTCAATGCAGGCGCGAACTGCGTCGGGAGTAAGAGGTTCGATGTAAGTGCGGTCGGCAAGCTCCGGGTCGGTCATAATAGTCGCGGGGTTCGAGTTGATGAGCACGACCTCGTAGCCTTCGCTCTTGAGCGCCTTGCACGCCTGCGTGCCTGAATAATCGAATTCGCAAGCCTGCCCTATGACTATAGGGCCTGAGCCTACGATCAAAATCTTTTTTATATCGGTTCGTTTTGGCATCTGTTATTGACTGGTCTGTTCTGATCTGCTTTCAGGATTTAGTCGATGTGCGCTCTCATCAAGTTGTCGCGTGGTCTGTTCGGTGACGCTTCCGGGAAAACGAATTGGGTCTGTGGCGTATTCGCTGGAACTGATTTCGACAGCCGGGCTCTGCGCTGCCAGTTGAGCTTGCGACGGGCGCGTCGACTGTTCGTTGGGTATGTCGTAACCAAGAGCTTTCATTTCGCTGGCTCTATCTATCCAGGTGCTGATTCCCCAGAAAGTGCAAATCCCGCCATAGATCGCCATCGCGAGCGGAAGCAAAAGCAACGGTCCCAAATTGTCGCCCAATCCGAGAGAGATAAATACGGCCAACCAGACTATTCCTAATACAAACAGCGGCACGCCCATAAAAGCGGAACGGCGACCGCTGTAATACTCTTTGAGCACTGTCACCTTGCGCTCATCAATAGGCGTCTGGGTCGCCGCTTTTCCGCTCAACGCTTCGGAGACTACGCCGAGGTTCGTGCCGCAGCGCGTGCAAAACTTTATCTCCGCCTGGTTGTTCGAGCCGCAGTTAGGACAGTACATCTCGCCCTCCGTCGCTGTTCCGCTCGTAGATATTCAAAGAGTGATATTACAGGGTTGCTATGGAGCCTTTCAATGCGGAGTGCAAAAGCTGGATGCGTAAAACTGCACGCTGGACTGCAAAAGAGCGTCAGATCGGCAGACCGAATGATTGTCGAATGCGGCGTCGGACATTGCGGCAACGTTTAACAGCATCTTGAACTTCCTGTTTCGTGGCCGAATTGCCGGGATAACGGTAGTCAGTTGAAAAATTTGTTAGCACGATCAGATCAGGGCGCAAAGCGTTCCAGGTTGGCTCAATCGGTAGAATCAGATTAAGCAGGTTTACAAGATCATGTGTGTTTTTTTGAACGCGATACCTGCTTCTTGAAGTCGGGCTTTGAGATACTTCTCTGCGCATTGCTGTGCGTGAAAACAAGCCGCGTCGTAGTTCGGATGTTTTCGAGCGCGGGCTTCTCGTTGAGTTGAAAACCAATCTCCTTCTGCCTTATCAATCCATTCAAGCGTGATTGGCTTCATACAACACCTTTCCCTGCTCGATGATTTCACGGATGAAAAAATCATCCATTGCCAGCCGCTCTGAAATTTGCTCAGGCGTGCGAACTAGCAAATCCATTGCGACAGGAGTATCTATTCGGGTGCGTATTTTCACTGCTTGGTCGCGAGAACTTCCATTGAATGACATGATTACCAGGATATCAACATCGGAATCTTCCGTGGGTTGACCATAGGCATACGAGCCGAAAAGGATTATCTTTCGCGGGTGAAATTCACGAACGATCTGATCGCACAGTTGGTGAATCTGCTCCATTATATTCAGGTTCAATTGTTCTATGGCGCTCACGTTGTTTGTCTCCTTATTGCAGACTATTCATAAGCAAGGGCTTTCACAGGGTCTTGATTCGCGGCGCGCAATGCGGGGTAGAGCGCGCCCAACAATCCCGCCAGCATTCCAAGCACGAGCGCGTAAAAAAGCCATACGGGTTCCAACTCGATGTTCATTCCTGTAAGCCGCGTGATTATGAATTTGCCGATCACCGAAAGCGCAAATCCGGCCAGCACTCCGAGCGAGCTTATCAACAGAGCTTCTTTTTCAATCTCGCTGGCAATCCACAACTTCGATGCGCCGAGACTTTTCAGCACGCCTATTTGCCGCGTGCGCTCTGCGACTGTCGTGTACATCGTAAGCAATATGACCAGAGAACTGACGATGATCGAAAGCGCGATAACTACATTCAGGAAAGTTTGCATTTGAGGCGTCCCGCGCGCGACCAGAATCGGCAGATTGCGCGTGAGCAGGATGCCGTGATCCGGGAATCGCTCCTTGATGCGGGCGGCCACTTCGTCTTGTTTCGACGGGTCGCTGACTTTAACGAAAATGGTCGAGCACAACCCTGGCCGATTCAAATACTGCTGCAAGGTCGCAAGCGGAATCTTGAGACGCCCGAGCGACTCAGGTTCGTAGATGCCTACGACGCGGAACGGGCGGTCAAGTATTTCCATCTCGTCGCCGACCTTCAGCTTTCGATTCAGTTGCTGGATGCGATCAATCATGACTTCATCGCCTGATTGAATCGGACGCCCTTCGACTACGCGCACGTCCGATGCGCGAGCGAACGACTCGTAATCCACGCCGTCTACCATTCGCCAGCCGCGAAGATACTGGCCGACGGGCACGGCCTGGGATACGCCCTCAATCGAGAGCAGTTCATCGGCCTGCTTGACTGGAAGCGAAAGCGTCGGGCTCAAGTTCAAAACGAAATTAGCGCCCGGCGCGCCGAACAATATCTCAGCGGTGATGGCGGAATTGCGGCGGCCCTGCTCGCTGAGAAAGCCGTGAGTTATGCCAATCGTCAACACTACAAGCACGACGCCGAGCGCCACGCCCGCCATCGTCATAATCGTTCGCGTCTTGCGATACAGAATGTTCGATACGACTAAATTGTCCATAGCTTTATTTTAGATTTTGGATTTTGGATTGGAAAGCCGTTTAATTCTTTCATCATCTTGCGCTGTCA
The DNA here is from genome assembly GCA_963726785.1 of Blastocatellia bacterium. GTDB lineage: Bacteria > Acidobacteriota > Blastocatellia > UBA7656 > UBA7656 > DATEKX01. Next base: position 1,973,423 of record CAVSDJ010000008.1, on the reverse strand, counting down.
AATCACCGCGCGCCTTTCATCCGCGCGTTTGTCTTTCAAAGTAATCATCGCAATCGCAAAAAGCCCGTACCCAATCCAGACGAACGCTCTGAGCTTGCGGATTACAGCAAGCGCAACGCCCGCGCTCGCGCTCATCCCGAGCGCGTCAAGCACAAGCGCATGGCCGCTCTCGAAAACCCCCGCGCGCGTCGGCACAAAGAAGAATGCCGCGTTAATAACTTTCGTAGCGGCTTCAACCGCAAAGCTGCTTACAAGCGTCGCGGGCAAGCCCATCAAAGATATGATGACATAAACTTCGACGATGTTGATCAAGTGCGCGATCAGGTTGATTGCGAATATAAGAAAGAAAGCCGCGCGCCGCGTTTCGTAAAACGAATAGATGTTCTCTTCGACCGCGCGCACTCGCTCGATGATCTTGCCTGAACGCTCACGCGGCGAAACCAGTTGCGACAATTGCTCCATCATTCGAGCGAGCAGGAACCACCGACCGCGAACGGCAAGCCACGTCAGTATAACTGTCAGGATTATTATCGCCGCGAATATGTACGCGGCGAGCTTGAGGCTGTCGGGCACTTCGATGAGCCACGCGAGCGCGGGCAAACCCGCCAGCATTACGAGAAAGACCGTCAGGTTATAAATCAGGTTCTCTACGACTATCGAAGAGAAGCCTTCGACGAGCGGCACTTCTCGTCGAACCATCGCGGCTTTAGCAGGCTCGCCCAAAAACGGCCCCGTTGCAGTCAGGAACTTGATCGCTTCGCCCGCAAGCATCACGTTCACGAGCGACCAGTAGCCGACATTGCGACTCGACGGCTCAATCGAGTAATACCACGAGGCTGCACGCGCCACGTTGCGAAGGGCTGAGAGAGCGATGATGAATGCGAAGCCCCAACCCATCATCTTTAGATACTGCGCAAGGGTTTCAAGTCCGGTCTGTTTTATCAAGTAAACGAACAGCGCAAGGCCCGCGATGAGCGATATGATCTGAAGCGCCTTGAGCGCAGACTTTTTCATGAAGAGATTGAAGCTGGAAATCTCGACTGTGATAACAGAGCCGATTGTGTTCCGATTGTCTAGTGTGGCGAGCACTGCTTCTGATCAGTCATGATACACTGCGGCAGCGCCCGGCGACAAACCGGGTAGAGTCACATCAGCTAAGTGTCACAATGCGGATGGCAGCCGCTGATTCCAGCATTTATCATAAATCATAGGGCGTAGACTGCTTGCGGTCGAGCCGAACGATTATGCGAAATAACTTGCTCAGTTTCCTTGATGATTGTGCCGCGCGCGGCGACGCTACGGCCTTTGCGCACAGGCGCGGGCTGAGAGTCGCCCGCTGGTCATACGCGCAGCTTCGCGCAACCGCGTTTCAATTCGCGCGTGAGCTTGAATCGCGCGACATCGCTCGTGGCGACAGGGTTTTGTTATGGGCTGAAAATAGCGCCGAATGGGTAGCCGCGTTCTTCGGATGTTTGCTTCGCGGAGTGATAGTTGTGCCGCTCGATATGGAGAGCGCGCCTGAATTCGTTCGGCGAGTCCAAAGGCAAGTCGGAGCGAAACTGTTGCTTTCGAGCGGCGACCGTGCAGCGGACATTCCCGCTTTATCGCTCGAAGAATTATCAGAAACCGTCGCGCGCCATTCAGCCGAAGCTTATGCAGTAGAAAACATCGTTGATACAGAGATCGTTGAAATAATCTTCACGTCGGGCACAACGGCTGAACCTAAAGGCGTATGCCTGACGCATCGCAACCTGACGGCGAACCTCGCGCCGATTGAGCGCGAGATTCAAAAATACATTAAATGGGAGCGGCCCTTTCACCCGATTCGCTTCCTCGACTTGTTGCCGTTGAGCCACGTCTTCGGCCAGTTCATGGGCATATTCGTTCCGCAGATTCTCGGCGGCGAAGTCTTCTTTCAAGATTCGCTGAATCCATCAGAGATCATCGCGACGATAAAAAAACAGCGCATATCTGTAGCCGTCACCGTCCCGCGATTTCTCGATTCGATGCGAAACAAGATTGAGCGCGACTACGCGGCGCGCGGAGAAAGCGAAAAGTTTCACGGGCAGATGATCGCCGCCGAAGGGTGGAGTGTCTTGAAGCGCTGGCGAGTCTTTCGCCGCATTCACGCGCGGTTCGGCTGGAAGTTCTGGGCATTCGTGTCGGGCGGCGCTGCGCTCGATGCTGAAACGGAAACTTTCTGGCGACGATTGGGCTTTGTCGTAGTTCAGGGTTACGGGATGACCGAGACTGCGTCGCTGATCAGCGTCAATCATCCTTTCAAAGTGGGGCATGGCTCAATAGGCAAGACGCTTCCCGGCCAGGAGATGAAGCTGGACGAGACGGGCGAGATACTGGTGCGGGGCGCGAACGTCTCGCCCGGCTATTGGAACGGCGGATTGAAACCGATGACGAACGGAGACGGCTGGCTGCGAACGGGCGACATCGGCGAAATGGATGAAGCGGGGAATTTATATTTCAAGAGCCGCAAGAAAGATGTGATAGTCACGGCTGCCGGGATGAATATTTATCCCGAAGACCTCGAAGCCGCGTTAAACGCTCAACCGGAAATTCGCGACAACACAGTCGTCGGAATTGACACCGCGCAAGGGCCTGAGCCGATGGCCGTTTTGATATTGAACGACGAGCGAGCAGACGCAGATCGAGCGGTGCAACGCGCGAATGAAACGCTCGCAGTCTATCAGCAGATTCGCCGCTGGGCCGTCTGGCCCGAGCAAGACTTTCCTCGAACGCCGACTCAGAAAATACGCAAGCAGGAAGTAACCGAAAGGATGAAGGACGAGGGCGGAAGGATGAATGGCTCTCACTCGGAAGCCGACGCAACAAAAAAAGATTTCACCCTTCACCCTTCATCCTTCATCCTTCATCAGGTTGCTCGCGTCAGCGGAGAATCAGTTGTTGCCGTAGACGCATCGGCCAATCTTGCGACTGACTTGAAACTCGACTCGCTCGGTCGCGTCGAGTTGTTGAGCGCGCTCGAAGATCATTATCAGGTTGATATTGACGAAGCGGACTTCACGGCTGCGACGACTGTTGGCGACATCGAGAAGCTACTGCGCGAAGGCACGCGCGGTGAAGCGATCGAGTTTCCTTATCCGAAATGGTCGCGGCGTTTTCCTGTGACATGGATTCGATTCGTTGTGTTTTATCTTGTGATGTGGCCGATTGTGTGGCTGATGAGCCGCGCGCGAGTGACAGGCAAAGAGCAATTGAAAGACGCGCGCGGGCCCATGTTGTTCATCGCCAATCATGTGACGATGGCAGATCAATCGTTGATACAGTTCGCGCTGCCCGCAAGATTTCAGCGACGGCTTGCGATAGCGATGGAAGGCGAAAAGCTACGCGGCTGGCGTCACGCGCCCAAAGGGACTTCCTGGTTCAGACGGTTGATATTACTTGCGCAGTACGTGCTGACGGTTTCGCTATTGAATGTATTTCCGCTGCCGCAGAAGAGCGGCTTTCGTCGCAGCTTCGCGTTCGCGGGCGAGATGATGGATCGCGGCTACAGCGTGATCGTATTTCCTGAAGGCCGTCGCTCGCCTGATGGCCGAATGCATAGTTTTATGGAAGGCATCGGGTTGCTTGCGACTGATTTGAATGTGCCGGTCGTGCCCATCAAGCTCGATGGATTGTACGAGATGAAGCAGAAGAAAAAGTATTTCGCGCGACCGGGCAAAGTGCGAGTGACGATAGGCGAGCCTGTGAAGTATTCGCGTGAAGACGACCCGGCAATAATCGCAAAAGATTTGCAGCGTCGCGTCGCGTCGCTCTAATAAAACAGATACCGCCCCGGACATTATTGCTCGCTGGCGGCTGGTTTCTTCGGCCCGTATTTGTCGCGGTGCTGCCAGCAGTATCCGCCGCCCACTACTTTTCGCCTGCACGGCCTGCCTGATTTCGTCGGAGCGCCGCATAGCTTTACCACCTCGTCAGTCGAAGATTCAGACAACGGACTGTTTGGAGTGGCTGACTTGTTAGCATTAGTCTTGTTGGCATTAGCCTGCGCGTTCGTTTCGCTTCGTTGGTTGCTGTTCGTAATCGGATCAATGGGCGTGCCGAGCAGGTAAAACGGCTGGCGCGGGGTGTTGTAACGCCCGAATGCATAGCCGATTATCAAACAGCCCGCAAAGCTTACAATCATCACAAGCCGACTTAATCGAAATCGCGGCGCGCAACGCGAGCAGTATGAACGCGCTGATAAAACGCTCGCGCGATTTGCTTTCAATTGTTCACCGCAGTTGGAGCAGAAATTAGCCGTTCGCATCGGTTGATACTCATCACTCAGATATCGTCGGATGTCCCCCGGCTTGTTAGCGTCGAGCAGTATAAATCAAATTCCATTTCGTGTCACAAAAAATAGAATGATTACTCGCAACTCGTGCGTTTGCCCGCGCTGTGCGCTTGATGCTACTATGAACGTGATGTCGCTGTTTCATTCGCAGCTTCGCTTGTAGGACGCAATGCTCCCGAATCAAATTTCTTTCATTAAGATTCGGAGACAGCTTTGGTCAACTTTCTTAAATAAGAGGACTAATAATGACTCAAGAGAAGCAACACAGCGGACGGGTACTTCATGTTTTCGATAATATCCTTTCTCAGCAATCAATAACTCCCGAGCCTCCACCCGAAGTGCCATCACGCCGCTGGATGTACTGGCAGATGACTCGCGCCGTTGCAAAGAAGGTCGTGCGCGCCCCGTTTATCAATTCATAGTTGGGGCGCATTGCGCCGAACGCTTCTGGCGAATGTTCTGCCTGATAATCTGGTCTACCGTTACAAAGCTTACCAGCGAGGCGAGTGCAATCGCTGTGGGCTTTGCTGCAAGATTCAATTTCAATGCCCCTTCTTTATTGACGAAGGGCCGTACAACACACGCTGTGCAATCTACACTACGCCCGCCGCGCCGCAGGCTTGTTTGAAGTTCCCGCTCGACCCGACCGATCTGAAACTGCTTCAGCGCGAGATCGGCAACGCCTGCACGTTTTACTATGAAGGCGCGCCGCAAAAGCTTTCGATATTGGATTTCGCAAAGCTCTATGCGCAAGGCGTGCGCCAGCAATTCGCAAAGCGCAAGCTAAAAGAAGCGCCTGACGGCGGCGATTGATGATGTCAGAGGTTAGTAGTTATCAGGCATCTGGTTTTCACTAACCTCTAACCTCTAACATCTAACCTCTAACATCTGACATCTGGCCTCTAACCTCTGGTTGACCAGTCATATTTCACTGCCGCGAAAAATTTATTCTGGCTAAAGATGTGTCGTCCCTGGATTTTGATAGCAAAATAACTGAGTTCAGCTATAATGAAGGCGGTCAGGGCTTGAACCCTGATGCGATTGGCAGCCCGTTAGGGTCGCAAGGATGAGCCGGACCTTCTTAATTCATACCGTCTGGCCGCCGCGCCCTAAGCTCGAACAGCATACTTCTTCATCCGTGTTCGGGCGATCTTCAATCAGAGATGAACAGGACGCTTGATAGACTTAATATATCCTGTCCGCAGGGAAGTTGACTGTTGCAGCCAATCGTCATCGCGAGTTCGATTCGCGATCAGATCTTTTACAACTCAACTTAAACTATTCGCAGCGTCGTAATGCAGGAACGGCTCGAGCGATAGATTAAGACGTACGGAGGTTATATGCGATTGGACATTACTCTAATTCGTATCGTCTTCTTCGCAGCGCTCGTGAGTGCAAGCTGCTACCTTCAGCCTTTAGGTGGTAGCTGGAAAATCTCGGCAGTAGTAGGCATAGTGCTGGCGAGCTGCATCATTTTCTTTGAGACGCGAATTCGCAAAGCCACACTTAAGACTCTTATCGGCGGAGCGGTCGGGTCTATACTTGGAATTGCAGCCGCTACATTAATCGGTTGGATCATATACGCGCAGCCCGTCGAGGTTATGCCGCCAGCGTTCAAATCTTTCCTCACACTCACGGTGACGTCATTAATGGGATACGTAGGGTTAATAGTAGGCGCAGTCAAAGGAGACTATCTCGACCTGACAGCTCTTGGAGGGATATTCGTAGAGAAGGGGGCAAGCAAATCTTACTCACTCATACTCGATACGTCGGTCATCATTGATGGCCGCGTGGCCGATATAGCTGAGACAGGGTTTCTTTCCGGCACACTTGTCATTCCTCAATTCGTGTTGCGCGAGCTTCAACAGATCGCCGACAGCGCTGACTCCATAAAACGCAATCGAGGTCGGCGCGGGCTCGACATTCTTCAACGGCTCCAAAAGAAGAAAGGCAGCTACGAAATAGTCATCAGCGAGGCTGACTTCCCCGACGTGCGCGAAGTTGACCACAAGCTTATAGAACTTGCCAAGCAGATAGAAGGCAAGATCGTCACAAACGATTTCAACTTGAACAAAGTCGCACAACTGCGCGGCGTTTCCGTCCTCAACATCAACGAGCTTGCCAATGCGCTCAAGCCCGTCGTATTGCCGGGCGAGATCATGCGAGTCTTCGTCTTGAAGGAAGGCAAAGAGTACAATCAAGGCGTAGCTTACCTCGACGACGGCACGATGGTGGTGGTTGACAATGCTCGGCGCATGATCGGCAAAAATGTTGACGTGTCGGTCACGAGCGTATTGCAGACCACAGCGGGCAAGATGATCTTTGGCCGCTTCAGCGAGGACGGGCGCGCAGCAGCGAATCCGCGACACACTTCAGCCTCGCAGTGACCGACAGCCGTATCAATACAGCCATCATCCCTGCCGCTGGCATAGGCGCGCGCATGCACGCCGACCGCGCCAAGCAGATGCTTGAACTCGGCGGCGTGCCTGTGCTCGTCCACACGCTAAGGCGCTTTGAAGCATGCGAGGCGGTAGATCAGGTGATATTGGTCTTGCAGCCTGATTTGACTTCGCAAGTGCTGGCATTAATCTCCAAATACAATCTGAAAAAGATCGCTCGCGTCGTAGGCGGCGGGGCCGAACGGCAGGACTCTGTTTATCGCGGCCTTCAAGTAATCAAAGAAGAGAACGCGGGCGTCATCGTCGTACACGACGCTGTGCGCCCTTTCGTTCGCCCCGACGAGATTCGCGTCGTCATTGAGCGCGCGGCTGCGACGGGCGCGGCACTGATGGCTATGGGCGCAATTGATACGATCAAGCAGGTGAAATCGGGCCGCGTCCAAAGCACGCTCGACCGTCGCCGCGTCTATCACGCGCAGACGCCGCAGGCTTTCCGCTACGGGATCATTCGAGAGGCTTACGAGCGAGCTTATACGGATGGCTTCAGGGCCACGGATGATTCGCAGCTTGTCGAACGCATTCGCCATCGCGTGAGTGTAATCGAAGGCTCGCCTATCAACATCAAAATCACGCGGCCCTTTGATCTGAAATTAGCAGAAACCATTCACGCAGAATTCTTCAGTTGAGTTATTGGGAGATTGTAGTTACTCATCAATAGCTCCGTAGGAGCGACCTGTCTATAGCAGCATGATACAAAATGATTTTGTAGCTCCGTAGGAGCGACCTCTGAATCAACAGGTCGCTCCTACGGAGCTACATGAATATGTCTCTTAACAGTTCTATCGACAGGTCGCCCCTACGGGGCTGAGTATTTATGAAATCATTTATAATCTGATGGTTTGATGAACGAATCCACTCGCATAGGTATGGGCTACGATATTCACCGTCTGGTCGAAGGGCGCAAACTCGTGCTTGCCGGGGTCGATATTCCTTTTGAGAAAGGCTTGCTGGGCCATTCGGATTCGGATGTGCTCACTCATGCCATTTGCGATGCGCTGCTTGGCGCGGCTGCGCTCGGCGACATAGGCGCGCATTTCCCCGATACCGACGAGCGATGGAAAGGCGCATCGAGCCTTGACCTGCTCGCGCGCGTGGTTGAGATGATTTCAGAGCGCGGCTACCGTGTGGCGAATGTTGATGCAACGGTCATGGCCGAACGACCCAGGCTCAGGCCGCACATTCAAGCCATGCGCGAGCGATTGGCCGGTGTGCTTCAAGTTGATGTTGACTGCGTGAGCGTGAAGGCAAAGACGAGCGAAGGGCTTGAATCCGTTGGGCGAGGAGAAGCGATGGCGGCGCACGCCATTGCTCTTTTAATTAAGGCTTGAGTCGTAGGAGTAACTATATGTCTAAAAGCCCGATTACAGAAACATTGAATCCAGTAATCAGTAGGCGTGGATTTACTCTCGCTCTCGCGGGCCTGGCGGGTCTGCCTCGGTTTACGCTTCGAGCGGCTGTCGCTTTTCAAGCGACGGTCAGCTCCGAACAGGCGAAAGAGATTTATCGCCGCTCTATTGTCATAGATTGCCTCGGCGCGCTTTTCGGAGGCGATAATTTTTCGGATTCGCGGAGGCAACAGCAATTCGAAGCCATAAAAGAATCAGGATTGGCTGCGATTAATCTTACAGTTGGCGTTGGTGAGTATGATGACACGAAAGAGACCATCGCTTATTGGAAAAAAGAGATTAAAGATCATCCTTCAAACTTGTTACTGGTCGAAAAACACGCAGACATAGACCGCGCAAAACGTGAAGGCAAGCTCGGCATAATTCTCGGATTTCAGGATGGGAAAATGCTGGGTCAGGACGTGGCCCGCGTTGACGAATTCTACAATCTTGGAGTGAGGGTGATTCAACCCACTTACAACCTGGCCAACCTTATCGGCGACGGCTGCCTTGAAAAGCGCAACGCGGGGCTTTCGAATTTCGGCAGAGAAGTTGTAAAGCGTATGAACGAGCTTGGCTTAGCCGTTGACCTCAGCCATTGCGGAGATCAAACAACTTCGGACGTAATCGCTCTTTCATCAAAGCCTTCGCTCATCACGCACAGTGGTTGCCGCGAAATCTTTCGTCACCCGCGCAACAAAGAAGACCGCGAGCTTCGCGCGATGGCCGAACGAGGCGGCGTCTTAGGGATTTACATGATGCCTTATCTTGGCGGAACCGATTACGCTACGGAAGAACTGCTGCTCAAACACATTGAACACGCTTTGAAAGTGTGCGGAGAAAATCACGTCGGCATAGGCACAGATCAAACCATTATGCCTGTTCAGGAAACAGCCGATTACCTGAAGCAGATGCGTGATGTCGTGATCGCGCGCAAGAGGGCTGGCATCGCCGCGCCGGGTGATGACCGCCCGCTTCACATAAAAGAGCTGAACTATCCGCGACGACTCGAAGGAGTCGCCCTCGCTATGGCTAAACGAGGCCACTCGTCGGCTGTAATCGAAAAAGTGATAGGCGGAAACTTTCATCGCGTCTTCCGCGAAATTTGGAAATAGCTTCGCCATATCTATTAGAAATCGTCTCTGCTTCTTTCGTATAATGAATTCTTAGAGCGTGTTCTGGAAGTCCCGGTAGGGACGACCTGTCTATAGTTAAAGCATTTTGAATGTTACTGTAGCTCCGTAGGAGCGACCTCTAAATTTAGAGGTCGCTCCTACGGAGCTACAGAACGCTCTACTGCTGCTGATACTATAGACAGGTCGCTCCTACGGAGCTTCTTTTCAAACAGCCTCTTAAATAATTATGCGAACAGTTGACATTATTGCGAAGAAGCGCGACGGCAAGCCGCTCGCGCGCGATGAGATCAGCTTCATCGTGCGCGGTTACACGGCAGATGAAGTTGCAGACTACCAGATGGCTGCGCTGTTGATGGCGATTTACATTCGCGGGATGAGCAATGAAGAAGCCATCGCGCTTACGGAAGAGATGCTTCATTCGGGAGAGGTCGTGGATTTCTCTGATCTTGGCCGACCGCGCGTTGACAAACATTCGACCGGCGGCGTCGGCGATAAAACATCTCTCGTCATCGCGCCTGTTGTCGCAGCGGCGGGCGTATTCGTGCCGATGATCTCCGGTCGCTCGCTCGCTCATTCAGGCGGCACGCTCGACAAGCTCGAATCAATACCCGGTTTCAAAACAGACCTGTCGCTTGCGGAGTTTCGCGCGACGCTCGAAAAAGTGGGAGCCGCGCTCATAGGCCAGACCGCAGAAATCGCGCCCGCCGACAAAAAGCTCTACGCCTTGCGCGATGTCACGGCAACAGTGCCTTGCAGACCTCTGATGGCCGCTTCGATCATGAGCAAGAAGATGGCCGAAGGCATTTCCGGCCTCGTGCTCGACGTGAAGGTCGGCAACGGCGCTTTCATGAAAACAGAAGAGGATGCTGGCTCGCTCGCGCAGTTGATGATCGAAATCGCGCGCGGGATGAATAAAGATTGTGTCGCGCTGCTTACAGACATGAATCAGCCGCTTGGGCGAGCGGTCGGCAACTCGCTCGAAGTGATCGAATCTCTGGATACTCTAAAAGGAAGCGGACCAACGGATTTCAATCAACTTTGCAGAGAGCTTGCTGCGGAGATGATAGTGCTCGGTCGCGCCGCAGACACGGTCGAGCGCGGGCGCGCGATGTACGATGAGTTGATAGCTTCGGGCGATGCGATGGAAAAGATGCGCGAGATCATCGAAGCTCAATCGGGCGACCCCCGGGTGATTGACGATTACAACCTGCTTCCGCACGCGCAACACCAGGAAAAAATCGTCGCTGAACGAAGCGGCTACGTGCAGGCGATTGACACAGAAGCAATAGGCCACGCTTCGATGTTGCTTGGCGCGGGCCGCGCTCGTCTCGACACGGCGATTGATTTGAGCGTAGGCTTGATCGTTGAAGCGAGAATCGGCGACCGTATAGACGAAGGCTCCGCACTTGCGACCGTTCATTTCAATGATACTGCTCGCGCCGATGAAGCATCTGCGGTGATCGCCAGCGCATACACGATCAGCGATGAGCGCATCACGCTGCCCGCGCTCATTAAAACGGCGCTGCGATAAAAGTTTTTGATCTGCTGTCTCAGTTTACAAAGCCAGCGCGACTAGATAGAATCGAGCACCGCCGGGGAATTTCAAAATTTCAGCCGAGCAAGTGTACCGGCTTTGCTTCACCCACTCACTTTGGAGAAACCAGAACACCTTTCCGTGGAGGTTACAATGAAGAAAATAAATCGTCGGGATTTCTTTCGCACCAGCGCGACAGCCGGGCTTGCCGCAAGCCTCGCAGGTGAATCGTCTTTGACGGGATTTGCGCGACCAACTGCCGCGCGCCCTGTCGTCGTTTCGAGCGCAAACGGATTGCAAGCAACCGCAAAGGCCATGCAGATGATTCGCGCGGGCGCGGATACGCTCGACGCTGTTGTGGCCGGTGTCAACATCGTAGAAGACGACCCTAAAGACATGAGCGTTGGCTACGGCGGGTTGCCTAACGAAGAAGGCGTAGTCGAGCTTGACTCAAGCGTGATGCACGGGCCGACGAAACGCGCAGGCGCTGTCGCTTCGCTTCGCAATATCAAGAACCCGTCGAAAGTTGCCAAGCTCGTCCTTGAACGCACAGATCACCTGTTGCTCGTTGGTCACGGCGCGCTCAGGTTCGCTCTCGCTCACGGCTTCAAAGAAGAAGAGCTGAATACAGAAGAATCGCGCGCGATATGGCTGAAGTGGAAAGAGACGATGAGCGACCGCGATGCGTGGGGGCCGGGGCTTGCCGCACCTGACACTCCGCAGCAGAGCTTGTTGTACAAAGGCGCGATGAAACACGATGAGCTTCTCGCGCTTGCGACGGAGATAATCGCTCGCCCTCCGACAGGCACGATCAATTGCATAGCGGTCAACGAGCGCGGAGACATCTCAGGCACGACGACGACCAGCGGCCTTGCATTCAAGATTCCCGGTCGCGTAGGCGATTCGCCGCTCATCGGCTGCGGGCTGTTCGTTGATAACGAAGTAGGCGCGGCAGGCTCGACAGGTCGCGGCGAAGAGTGCATCAAGATCAATGGTGCGCATACTGTAGTCGAGATGATGCGCAAAGGGATGTCGCCCACGGATGCCGCGCTCGAAGCCTGCAAGCGCGTTGCCGCAAACTACAACGGCAATATGGCGAAGCTCAAAAAGTTCAACCTCAATTTTTACGCGCTCAACAAGAATGGCGAGCACGGCGCTGCCGCGTTGTGGGGTTATTCGGTAAACACCAAAGGCGAACGCAAGCGCAATCAGTACGCAGTAAACACTGGCGGCGAGAGCAAGCTGCATGATGTTGCTTACCTTTATGAATCGCCCGACAAGTAAAAATCGCACTTGTTGATTTTGAGCGGGGACCAGAGTCGGAGAGAATTTGATGAATAGACGTGGCTTGAGCCTGAAGGTTTGTGTATTGCTTATGACTATTATTACTCAAGACGTGATGGGGCAGAACAAACCGCGCGCGCGCGATCTGGGAATTCCGTTTGAAGGAACTGCCGGGCCGCTCAACACGATCACGGATGTGAAAGGCGTAGAGGTCGGACACTCGACGCTTATCTCAGGAGAAGGGAAGCTGCAAGTCGGCACTGGCCCTGTGCGAACGGGCGTCACTGCCATCTTGCCGCGCGGCAAACAATCGTCCAACGCACCTGTCTTCGCAGGCTGGTTTTCGCTCAACGGCAACGGCGAGATGACGGGGACTACCTGGATTGAAGAATCAGGTTTTCTCGAAGGCCCGGTCATGATTACCAACACGCACAGCGTCGGCATAGTACGCGATGCGGCGGTAGCGTGGCGTGTGAAGCACGGCCCGCCCGATGCTACCGGCTACTGGTGGTCGTTGCCCGTTGTCGCTGAAACCTACGATGGGTTTCTAAACGACATCAACGGATTCCATGTGAAGGAGAAGCACGCTTTTGAAGCGCTCGACCAGGCAAAATCCGGCCCTGTCGCTGAAGGCAATGTCGGAGGCGGGACGGGGATGGTTTGTTATGGCTTCAAGGGCGGCATCGGCACTGCGTCAAGAAAGCTCAATGAAAAAGAGGGTGGCTATACTGTCGGAGTGTTGGTGCAGGCAAATTTCGGTCGGCGCAATCAACTGAGAATCGCGGGCGTTCCGGTTGGCGTTGAAATCCCCGACGATAAGATCGCATCAAACGAAGTTCGTCCGCGCGATGAAGACGTTGGCTCGATCATCATCGTGGTAGCGACGGACGCTCCGCTGCTGGCGCATCAATTGAAGCGACTGGCGCGGCGCGCTGCGATGGGCGTCGCGCGAACGGGGAGCAGTTCGGGCAACGGGTCGGGAGACATCTTTGTCGCTTTCTCGACGGCGAACGCGGAAGCTGCAAAACAGACCGGCCCGGTGCAGTTGACGATGCTTCCAAACGATCTGATGAATCCGATCTTTGAAGCGACGGTGCAGGCGACCGAAGAAGCCATCATCAACGCGCTGATCGCGGCGGAAACCATGACGGGGGCTGATAATCATAAAGTCTTTGCAATTGGGCATGACCGGCTCAAGCAAGTAATGAGAAAATATAACAGGCTGGTTGAAAGCAAGTAGAAACTTATTTGGAGGGCGAGATGGCTGAAACGAATTTGGATCAAGTCCGGCTACTAATTAATGAGCTTTCTTTTGAAGACAAGTTGAGTTTAGTTGAGTATCTAGCCAGACAATTACGCCGCATGCCAGAGCGCGCTCCAAAAACACAAGAGCTATATGGAATGTGGCGAGGACAGATTCCAGATGATTTCGACCCGGAAGCTGCCCTTAAAGATATACGTCATGAATGGGAAAAAGAATGGCCACAGGTTTTTGAAAAGTGAACTACTACGTTGCTGATACTCACGCTTTGTTCTGGTACTTAATTGCTTCACCCCGACTGGGGGCAAAAGCATTGAGTGCTTTTAAAGAAGCAGAGCGAGGAGAAGCGTTGATCTACCTGCCTGCAATCGTGTTTGCAGAACTGTACTACCTGAACGAAAAACTGAGGCTCCCACTTGATTTCGCTTCTGGGATGAATCTCTTGCGTCAGGGTGGTCAATTCATATTTGTGTCGTTTGAAGCAGAAGACGCATTGGAGTTTGATAATGACTCGGCAGTGCCGGAAATGCATGACCGAATGATAGTGGGCGTTGCGCGGCGATTGAATGCTACATGTATTTCACTCGATCTAAGTATTACCCAAAGCGGCTTGGTTAATACTATCTGGTGAAATAACAGATGCTCTGGTTGAGGTTTGACATGAAAAAACTAACATTGCTTTTCCTATTGGGTATATCGCTCGCGCTGCCGGGTTGCAGTGGCAGCCACGATGAGGCGGGCGGAAAAATTCGCGTCGGAATAGTCTTTGACATCGGCGGCAAAGACGACAAATCGTTCAACGCCGCCGCGTGGGAAGGCGTGAAGCGCGCGCTTCAGGATATGCCCGATTACATGATACTTCGCGATGTTGAGCCGGGCGACCCCACCTCGATCGAGCCTTCGATGCGCGCATTCGCAGAGCGCGGTTACGATCTAATCATCGGCGTCGGGTTCGCCCAAGCTCCGATAATGGAATCGGTCTCGCGCGATTATCCAAACCTGAAATTCGCCATCATTGACGGTGTAATTGACTCCACAAATGTTGCCTCGCTTATTTTCAAAGAGCACGAAGGCTCATTCCTCGTTGGAATGATTGCCGCTCGCGCGACGAAGACCAATAGCATCGGCTTCGTAGGAGGAATGGATATTCCGCTTATCCACAAATTCGCAACCGGCTACGCTGAGGGCGCGCGCTACGCTAATCCACGGATTCAGGTCTTTCTGAATTACGTCGGCGTAAACGATGCCGCGTGGAACAATCCCGGCAAAGGCAAAGAGCTTGCGAAAGCCCAGATTGAGCGCGGCGCGGATGTGATCTTTCAAGCGGCGGGGAATTCAGGTCTGGGCGTGTTCGACGCGGCAGAAGAGACCAACACGCTGGCCATAGGAGTTGACTCGAATCAGAATTGGGTCAAGCCCGGGTTCATTCTCACCAGCATGATGAAGCGAGTTGATAACGCCGTTTATAACACGGTCAAAGAAACTATAGATGGGCAGTTCAAAGGCGGCCTGCACTTGTTCGGCCTCGACAATGAAGGCATAGGCTACGCGCTTGATGATTATAATCGCAGTCTCATCCCGCAATCAGTGATTGACGATGTTGAGCGAGCCAAGAAGGATATAATCGAAGGCCACATCAAGGTCACAGACGCGATGGCTGAAAAGTGATCAAATTCTATTACGCCTGCACAGGAGCGTCTTCTTTCAATCGTTCGATCTTTGCTTCGACTATGCGATTGCGATTTGCCGATTCGACCGTGAACCTCAACCCGTTGTAATCAATGCTGTCACCGGGCGAGAGCATTTTTCCTGCGCGCGCCATCATAAATCCCGCAATCGTGTGATAGTTGTCGGATTCAGGCAATCCGAGACTGAGGCGGCGATTGGCATCACGAATCGTCAGATTGCCGTTCACTTTGAACGAGTCGTCTGTGATCTGTTTGATGTTTTGCGCGGCAACTTCGTCGTGTTCGTCGCTTATGTCGCCGACGATCTCTTCCAGCAGGTCTTCGAGAGTCACCAGCCCTTCAACCCCTCCGTGCTCGTCAACGACCAACGCCATGTGCGCGCTCGACCGGCGGAGTTGTCTGAGCGCATCGTGCAATCGAACCGAAGTAGGCAGAAAGACTGCGGGCCTGATTATTTCGTCAATGTTGGTCGCGCCGCCTTTGCGTACTAACCGGCTCAAATCTTTGTGCAGCACTATGCCGAGAATGCTGTCGAGCGAGCCGCGATACACAGGCATGCGCGAATAGCCCATGGTTTCAAACATGTCGAGCATCTCTTTGGGCGAAAGCTCTATGTCGAGCGCATCAATCTCTGTGCGCGGCGTCATGACGCTTTCGACGCTCGCCTCTGTGAAATCGAATACGTTGTCAATCAATCGCCGCTCGTCTTCGATGACGTGCCCGCTCTTTTGGCTCAACTCTATGAGGTGGCGCAACTCTTCTTCGCTGTATGCCGCGGCATGCGCGTCGCTCGTGTGCAATCCCATCCATCGCAGCACCATGTTCCCCGAATGATTGACTAACCAGATCGGCGCTTTGAAAATCTTGTAGAAAATCTCCATCGGTCGAGCGACCGAAAGCGCAACTCGCTCGGCGCGTTCGAGCGCGAGGGCTTTTGGAACATACTCGCCAAGCAGCAGGTGCAAGTATGTGACTATGATTATCGCGATTGTCGAAGCGACACCATGCGTCGCAACAATAGAGATAGGATAGGGCAACCGCTCGAATGCGGGTTCTAGTATTTGAGCAAATGTTTCTTCGCCCACCGCTCCGAGCAGGAGGCTTGCGACGGTAATGCCGACCTGCACGGAAGAAATGAAGGCCGTTAGATTATCCATCAGTCGCATCACCACGCGCGCAGACTTGTTTCCTTCTGCGACCAACGCGGCGATGCGCGAGTGGCGAACGCTTACAACCGCGAATTCGGCAGCTACGAAATAGCCGTTAGCCAGCACCAGCAGAAATACAACGACTACCTTCAGTATTATCGGCCAGAGCGATGATTCATCCATAGAAAAATAGATTTTAGCAGTCACGGCTTGCGATAGCCAATAAACCGATTGCCGGTTTCCGATTGCTTGAATCAGATTTTATGCGGTGCGGACAAACCACCGGACATTGAATCATCCGATGATTGCGGTTGCGAGGATCAGTGATAGGACAGGTCATGCGGGCCGCTTGTTTATATTAAGCTTGCTCCCAATTGCCTGCGCGACCGACGGCCCGCGTCCAGTTCTCAAGCAAACGCTTTCGTTCTTTATTTTCCATCTTCGGCTCGAACGTAGTCTCGCGTTGCCACATCTCGCTCAACTCTTCCACATCGGACCAGAAATCAACTGCCAGCCCCGCCAGATACGCCGCGCCTGCGGCTGTCGTTTCCGTGTTCGCGGGGCGCACTACGGGAATGCCGAGGATGTCCGCTTGAAACTGCATCAGAAAATCATTGCGCGCCGCGCCTCCGTCAACGCGCAACTCGCTCAACTTGATGCCGGAGTCGGTATGCATGCAGGTGAGCACGTCGCTTGTCTGATAGGCGATTGATTCGAGGGCCGCGCGCGCTATGTGCTCGCGCGTAGAGCCGCGCGTCAGCCCCGTGATCGTTCCGCGCGCGTACTGGTCCCAGTGCGGAGCGCCAAGCCCGACGAATGCCGGAACCAGATAAACTCCACCGTTGTCGGGAACGCTCAAGGCCATGCTTTCGGTCTCCGATGCGGCATAAATGATCTTCAATCCGTCGCGCAGCCATTGAATCGCCGCGCCCGCTATGAAAACGCTGCCTTCGAGCGCGTACTCTACGGGCTTGTCATTTATCTTCCACGCTATGGTCGTCAGCAGATTGCTCTTTGACCGGACAAGCTCTGTGCCCGTATTGAGCAGCATGAAACAGCCCGTCCCGTATGTGTTTTTCGACATGCCGGGACGAGTGCATACCTGCCCGAAGAGCGCCGCCTGCTGATCGCCTGCGTTGCCCGCGATGGGAATTGCGCGGCCAAAAAGCTGCGGGTCTGTCTCGCCGATCAATGCGCTTGACGGAGCGACAAGTGGCAACACCTCGCGCGGAACATCAAGAGCCGCGAGCAGTTCATCGTCCCATTCGCCGCGCTCTATGTTGTAGAGCAATGTGCGGCTGGCGTTTGACGGGTCTGTTGTGTGAACACGCCCGCCCGTCAGCTTCCATATCAGCCAGGAATCAACCGTGCCGAACGCGAGCTTGCCTTGTTTGGCGAGTTCACGCGCGCCTGCGACGTTGTCCAACAGCCATCGCACCTTCGTTCCCGAAAAATACGCATCGAGCACCAGCCCTGTGCGCTGTTGAAAGATTGAAGCAAGTCCGTCACGACGCAAGCGGTCGCACATCTCAGCAGTGCGGCGGCACTGCCACACGATGGCGTTGTAGATAGGCTCGCCCGTCTCGCGGTTCCAGATTATAGTCGTTTCGCGCTGGTTGGTGATGCCGATAGCCGCGACCTGATCGGCTTTGACATTCGATTCCGAAAGCACGCGCTCGGCTGCGTTCAATTGCGAATACCAGATGTCGGCGGGGCGATGCTCGACCCATCCGGGCTGCGGATAAAGTTGCTCGAACTCTTGCTGGGCTGTCGCAACGGGATTGCCTGTTTGATCGAAAAGAATCGCGCGCGAACTGGTCGTTCCCTGATCGAGCGCGAGAATGTAGTCCTGGCTCATCTGTCTACCCCCAAACGGTATCAACTGCAATGGGTCAGCTATGATACCACCGCGAGTCACAGAATCAGAAGCCATAAAGAAAACGGAGAGTTCACCGCAGGTGTGAGAGCTATGATTTTATTTCAACGCTACACGCGCGATTATCAAGCGGCGCGGTCGCAATCTCGACATCGAGAAACTTGCGAATGACTTCGATGTTCGTAGTCGCATGGCGCGAAAGACGCGTTGTAGTGAATAATCCGCCGCCCGCAATCGCAACGGGTACGAGCAACTGGTCTGCCAGATGCTCACCCGTAGCTGCTTCGACCGCGAGGTATTGTCGAGCCTCTTTCACCGCGCGTTCGGCCACAGCCTCTGCGCGCACACCGCGCTCGCCAAACCCTGTGAAGAGTTCGGTCAGGTGCTCGCATTCAATCTCGATCATGACAACGTTGCCCGGCCCGCGAGAGTTGTCCGCCATCTCTGCGCTCAACCATTCAGGCTTCCAGGACAATTTGCTTGCGATGACGGAAAGCTCTCGCCTCGCGATGTTGTGAGGAAGATTTGCTACAATCGCCCTTGCGCGGCGAGCGCGCACTGCGCCTCGTTCGGGTAGATGAAATCGAGCAAGCCTGGCGCAGGGTTCTATGCGGACTTGAAATTTTCCGCCGCCCGCCGGATAAAATCCTGGCCGCTCGATTTCAGCCGTGACGTTGGGGCCTAAGCGATTAACGAGCGGCAAAAATACTCTGTCGAGAAAATCGAACGGAGGCGCATAAGGGTTGTGCGTTCCGCCTTCGAGCACAACCGTACTCGGGCCATCGGCGATCAGCAATGCGGGCAGGATTGTTTGAAGCACGAGCGTCGCGCTTCCGGCAGTGCCTATTGCGAAAGAGTAGAAATCCGCCGCGATTGTTTGAGGCGCGAAAGTCAGTTGTTGAGAGTTAATGGCTGCGCCCGTGACTTCGGCGCATCCGACGCGAGCCGCAGCATTGACAGCCGTCAGGTGTTGACGCAACAGGCCGGGCGTCTTGCGCCCCGCGCGAATACGCTCGATACGGAAAGGCTTGCCCGTCACAAGCGAAAGCGCGAGCGACGTGCGAAGTATCTGCCCGCCGCCCTCTCCAAATGAACCATCAATCGTCAGCATAATAATTCAGCCTAGAAATGCTTGCCCGACTTCTTTCTCCTCGCTTTGTTTTTTCTCGACCCGCGTCCGTCGTCGCCTTTCAACGATGCAAGCGGCCACAGGCGATACTCGACTGTTGCAAGCCCTGCGCCGACTACTGCCTGAATAACTTCTTCCGCAGGCTTGTAACAGGGAGCCGCTTCGTCAATTGGCACGCGCCCGTTTTCGTTGACAAGGATTCCGGCTTCGGCATACTCGCGATCTATGGCGCGCTGATCGAGGCTGCGCGCGGCTTCGCTTCTCGACATTCGACGGCCAGCGCCGTGATTGACAGAGAACCCGCTGTTGACTGCCGCGGCCTGCGGTCGCAGGATGTAGCTGAAATCCTTGTTCGAGCCGGGAATTAAAACCGGATGACCTGTGTGTTCCCAGATCGTCCCTTCTAACGCCGGATGGCCTGCGGGAAATGCTCGCGTTGCTCCTTTGCGATGCACCCACACCTGGCCGAAATCGGGATGCCATTCCTTCTGCACAAGGTTGTGACTGATCTCGTAGATCAATTCCAACTCGCTTCCGAACACTTCGCGAAAAGCTTCCGCCACTTGCTCGAATATGACAAGGCGATTGATGATCGCGAAATTCCCGCCCGCCGCGACCGCATTCAAGTAATCGCGATAATGCTTTGACTCGGGCATGAAATAGCCGAGATCAATGTCCGTGATGGCCTCAGGCTTTTCAGCGCGAGCCATCTCGAAGTAATTCGTCGCCAGCCCGTGCCCCCATCCGCGCGAGCCTGTGTGAGCCTGGACGAACAACGTGCCTGTCTCTTCGCATCGCTGAAGCTCGATGAAGTGATTGCCTCCGCCGAGCGAGCCGAGTTGCTCCATGCCGCGCTCAGGCCTACCCTTGCCGCCGAGCGGTGGCTGCCAATCATCATCAACAGGCAAGCGGTGACGCTCTGCGCGGCTGCGGTCAAACGACGCGCCGTATTTTTCAACGTAATACTCAGCGCCGCCTCGAATCAGGTTATCGAACTCGCGGCTATCTACGCGACCGAGCTTGACGGACTTGCCACCCGCGCCGAGGTTTACTTTATCCATCACAGCGCGATTGAAAGCGAGCTTCTTATCGAACGTCGCAGCATCGGCAGGCACGTCCGACTTCGCACTGACCATCCCGCAGCCAATATCAAATCCGACTGGCCCCATTGCTACTGCGCCCGATTCGGCATCTGTGAGAATCACGCAGCCGACAGGCACGCCGTAACCGTAATGCGTATCGGGCGTGATAACGACCAGCTTGACGCCGGGGAAGCGAGTCGCGTTGACGATCTGGCGATAGATTATCTCTTCGGTTTCCTTGAGCAGTTTCGGCGTCAAGAATATGCGAACAGGCACATCAAGCGTGTCTTCGGTCTGAAGTTCGTAGTAGCCTGCGCCGTTCCATCGAGCGAGATGCTTCCAGTTATCTGCGTTCTTCAGCTTCCTTGCTTCCTTCAACGCCTTTGCATCTAAAGTTATGTTATCCATTAATTCCTTTTGCTGTATATCCAGCCCGATTCATCGGGCTTTAGCGATTGGTTGATTAATTCTAAAGCCCATCAGGTAAGCACGCTGAAGCGCGCTAATGAATTATATGCGAATCACGAACCAGCTCTAGAAGCGCTGGCCTACGCGCCCTTCGGGAAAGCAGCCTGAAGGCCGCTAAAAACCAGTTTGTGTGTACTCGATTCAAGTATCAACAAAACCTGCGCGACAAGTCTTGCCGAAAGGTTGCTCTGCCATTGAGCTACTGCCCCGGAGAGTGATGGAGCAGCCGGGATTCGAACCCGGAACCGATGTACTTTCGACCGCATTCGCGCAATAAAAAATGCGGCGACAAAAGTTAAAGAACATTTTGCCCGATGCTCTGCTCCTGAGCTACCGCGCAAGCGCGGGCCGAGATTTGCACTCGGCGACTCTCGGTTACCTTGTAGTTCCTTAGGCATTCGCCGCATCAATCATCTTCTCGCGCCCCGTCTTTTTCAAGCAAGGCGCTACATCAGAAAATAAATGGCGACAAGGTTGATGAGAGATTACTCAGTTGCCTGAGTTGGGGATTCGAACCCCGCCAAGACTATCAGTCAGGGCTTCACCATGTACTCCCACCGGCATTCGCCAATTGGAGCCGACAAGGTTTTGCCGAGACAATACAGGTTTGGTGATGTAGTCCCGACAGCATTCGGCTCCCGAAATTAAAGTGACGAGTGACGAATAACTCAATCGTCATGCTTTTGATCAACCTCCTTCCTTGTCACTCGTCACTTGCCATCTGCCACAGCCTTCTTGATCTCGCCGACCCAGTGATCAGCATTCAACCGGCCCGTTGCGAATTCGGCTATCACGTCGAACACCTGGTCAGAAAACCCGCCGATGTTCAATATGTCTTCGCGCTCCTTCGCCTGAGTCGAGCCGTAAGGCTGTATGTCTATGCACACAAGCCGCGCCTGCGGATTGCGATGCTTGAACGTTTGCCATTCGGCCATCGTCGCCGTGCCTCGACCACGACCCGCGTCAACCCACGATTCGTTGTCCGAAACGAAGATGACCAGATCGCCATTCGCCTTGCGCTTGTTCAGCATCGCCAGCGGCGCACTACAACTGGTTCCGCCGCCGCCAATCGAAGCAAGCTTCTGCGCGTTCTTCATAATGCGCTCGTCTGCGTTCAAGCTGATCTTTACAACCTTGCACTCGAACGGCAGCACTTCCGCCTCAGGGTTGCGGCGAACTATTGCCGCCGCAACCAGCGCCGCTACGTCTACGCAACGAACCGCTGTAGTCGCGCCCCGACGGAAACCCGTCACAGGCGATTGCATCGAACCCGATACGTCAGGGCAAACGTAAACCTTGCCCTCGACCTTAGGCACATTTGCTGTCGCTATCTCCATCGCCTCTTCAAGAGCGATGCGAACCGCGTCAGGCACTTCCTTCGCAAGCGTCACGTAAGCCGCGAGCAATTGATAAGGGAACACTCGCGCCCTGGCGATAGCCGCCTGATCGCGCAAACGATTGGCGATGAAATCCGTCATGCCCTCGCGATCATAAACACCGTGTCGCGCGAACGTGTTCAGGTTCATTCGTATCATCTGCCACGATGCGTTGCGCGCAATGGCCGCCCACTCTGCCGCGCCCAGTTCCAAACCGGCCAGCATCTGAAACGGAACATCAGGCACTTCTGCGCTCGCGCGCTTCTTAAACGCCTCGAAGTTGCGCACTATGTCAGGCAGCGCGTCCGCGTCGTGCTGCTTGCCGATCAGGTAAGCGTAAAGCGCCGTGCGGCTCGCCGTCTTCGGCTTCGGGTGAACCATCTTCACAATGTCAGAAAGCGAAGGGCTTTGACCGACCGATGCGTTGAAGACTGTCACGTCGTTGCGCGAGTTCAACCACTCGCGCACCATTCGCTTGGGAGCAGAGCCTAACGACTTGCGACCTACTGCGCCGCTGCGCATGATCTGCACGAAAGTACGCAACACACGGCCATTGTCAATAACGCGAGGGAAGACTTCCGTAAACAACTTCGCATCGCGCACGGAAAGCAGAGCGCAAAGCAATGCAGGCATATCCTTCATGAATCCGCGCTCGCGGCAATAGATAGCCGTCGCTGCAATGAACCTCGCGTCAACTCGATTCGAGAGAGCAATCACGGTCTTCAACTGGCTCTCTGCCGTCGCATAGAACGTCGAGTTCAAACAACCCGTCGCCGCGTACTGAGCAAGCTGTTGCTCAGGCGTGAAGCTGTAGGCAGCGGCACGCTCTTCGTTGCGCGTGTCTGTCTCAGGAATCAACATTCCCTTTAACGTTTGAAATAGATTTTTGTTAGCCATCGCCTTATACCTCTTTCGGACAAGTTTGCTTCATTCCGACACTGGCTTAAGGGCATTCGCCGTGCCAGCGTGCGGCGAATCATTGATTGACTGGGGCAAGCGTTCTGAACAAAAGACTTTTGTCGAATTTTCTAAAAGACTTGGGTCTTTGACGATGCAAAAGTATTATCTTAATAGCTAAGATTTTAGAGATTAATCTATGACTACAAAAGAGCACGTTACGATAGGACTGCTTGGGCCGTCGCTCGACAGCGGAACGGATGCGAATCGCTGGGAGCGATGGCGGCCTTCGGTTTCTCTGTGTCAGCACGAGAACCTGCTCATCAAAAGATTCGAGCTTCTCTACGAACGCAAGTTCCAAGAGCTTGCTTCGACAGGTCTCGGAAGACATCGCGCATTGTTCGCCTGAAACCGATGTGCGAATGATAGAAATTCGATTTGATGATGCGTGGGACTTCGAGCAGGTCTACGGCGTGCTGCATGACTTTGCGCGCGGCTACGAGTTCAACACAGAGCGCGAAGAGTATCTGATTCACATCACGACCGGAACTCACGTCGCGCAGATATGCATGTTCCTGTTGACAGAGTCGCGCTACTTTCCCGCGAAGCTCATTCAAACTTCGCCGCCCGACCGTCGAGGCAAAGAAGGGCTGGGCAAGTTCGAAATCATTGACTTGGACCTGTCAAAATATGATCGGCTCGCTTCCAGGTTTCAGCAGGAGCAGCGCGAAGCAGTTTCGTTTTTGAAGTCGGGCATAGAGACTCGTAACGCGCGGTTCAACGATTTGATCGCCCGCATAGAGCAAGTGGCTATCAATTCGCGCGACCCGCTCCTGTTGATGGGGCCGACCGGCGCGGGCAAGTCGCAGCTTGCTCGACGCATTTATGAATTGAAGCGCGCGCGCCATCAGGTCAAAGGCGAGTTCATCGAAGTCAACTGCGCGACGATTCGCGGCGACGGAGCAATGTCTGCGCTGTTCGGTCACGTGAAAGGCTCGTTTACGGGAGCCGTGCGCGACCGCGCAGGTCACCTGCGCTCTGCGAATGAAGGGGTTCTGTTTCTTGATGAGATTGGATGTCTCGGATTGGACGAGCAGGCGATGTTGCTTCGCGCACTCGAAGAGAAAAAGTTTTACCCGCTCGGCGGCGACCGCGAAGCGCAAAGCGATTTTCAACTCGTCGCCGGAACTAACAGCGATTTGAGTCTTGCGGTCAGAGAAGGGAAGTTCCGCGAAGATTTACTTGCGCGAATCAACCTCTGGACGTTTCGACTGCCGAGCCTGAAAGAGCGCATCGAAGACATAGAACCGAACTTACAATACGAGTTTGACCAGTACGCGCGGCGAACGGGCAAGCGCGTCACGTTCAGCCGCGAAGCGCGAGCGAAGTTCCTGAAGTTCGCCGCGTCGCACGAAGCGCGATGGGCAGGAAACTTCCGCGACTTAAATGGCGCAGTAATTCGCATGGCGACGCTCGCGCCCGGCGGAAGAATCTCGGTCGAAGTTGTCGAAGAAGAGATCGCGCGATTGCGAGCTGCATGGCGAACGCAAGCGTCGAGCGAGGGCGATGATCTTGTTGTGCAATTGATCGGGCGCGAACGAGCCGACGAGTTAGATCATTTTGATCGCTTGCAGCTTGCGAATGTTATTCAGGTCTGCATTGAGGCTAGAACGCTTTCGGAAGCGGGCCGCGCATTGTTTACGGCTTCGCGCGGTCGCAAGAAAACTGTCAACGACGCAGACCGTTTGAGAAAGTATCTCTCGCGATTCGGCATCGAGTGGCGGCAGGTCAGGGAATCGCTTTAGAGATTACCCGGAGCCATTGAATTGTCCGGGTTTGAAAGCTAATTCACCGCAGAGACGCAGAGAACGCAGAGGAGGCGCAGAGTGATAATAGTTTTTCTCTGCGTAATCTCTGTGTCCTCTGCGTCTCTGCGGTGAAGTGATTCTTTATATCTCATCACTCGCCGCTGCATTGACAATCGAAACTCCTGCGATAGAATTGCCGCGCCTTATCTGATTGCACACGGGAGCGATAATTCTATGACGACAACTCGAAGCATCAGGCGAATGCTTTGCGCAGTGATGGCAATGCTCACTGTTTTTAGCCTCTCTTTCAACGCGATTGCTCAACAGCGCATGTCAGGCTTCTCTCGGCAGGCAGCGCAAACGCAAAAGCAGATTGAAGAAAAATTCAAACGCATTCCGTCATCCGAAGAAGCGCGAAAACTTCATCGCTACTTCACAGCCGAACCGCACCCGGCAGGCTCCGAGCGCAACAACGAATTGGCGCGCAACATCGCAGAGACCTGGAAGCAACAAGGATGGGAAGACGTTCAGATTCATCGCTACGACGTGCTCAGTTCTTACCCGCGTGAAGTCGCGGTCGAGATGGTCGCGCCCGTTCGCTACAAAGCCAGCCTCCGCGAAGACGCTTACGACGTTGACCCTGACACGAAGAACCCGAACGTGCGCTCCGGCTATCTCGGGCTTTCCGCATCGGGCGAAGTGACAGCGCCGGTCGTCTACGCGCAAAGCGGAAATCCCGAAGACTATGACCTGTTGCGCAGGCACGGCATTGATGTCAAAGGGAAAATAGTCATCGTGCGTTACTCGAATCCTTACAGCTATCGCGGATTCAAAGCGCTGACGGCAGAGCGCGAAGGCGCAGCCGCTCTCATTATCTACTCCGACCCGGCGGAAGACGGTTTCAAGAAAGGCAAAGTTTTTCCCGACGGGCCGTGGGGGCCGGAAAGCCATATTCAGCGCGGAGCCATCACCTATGACTTCATGGTTCCGGGCGACCCGTTGACGCCGGGCTGGGCTTCGGTTCCCGGCGCGAAACAGATTCCAATTGCAGAGGCTCGCTCTGTCCCGAAGATCATCGCGTTGCCGATGTCGTGGCGCGACGTGAAACCGCTTCTTGAAAACATGAATGGCCCCGAAGCTCCAAAGGATTGGCAAGGCGGGTTGCCGATCAAATACCGGCTGACGGGCGCAGTGCAAGCGCACGTCAAAGTTGATATGGACACAAGCGTGATGGCGAATTACGTAGTCGAGGCGCGCATTCGCGGCTCTGAGTTTCCTGACGAGTGGATAGTGATGGGCAATCATCGCGACGCATGGGAGTTCGGCGGCGTTGACCCGTCGAGCGGAACCGCTTCGATGATGGAGATGACGCGCGCATTCGGCGAGTTGAAAAAACAAGGCACGCGCCCGCGCCGCACGCTCGTCATTTGCAGTTGGGACGGCGAAGAAGTCGCGCTCACAGGCTCGACCGAATGGGGCGAGCAGTTCGCAGACGAGTTGAAAAAGAAAGCGGTCGTTTACATCAACGTTGACTCTTCGACATCAGGGCCGGAATTTCGACCTAGCGCAGTCGCATCGTTTGCGCCGCTGCTGGTTGAAACAAGCCGAGGGCTTGTCGCGCCATCAGGCAAGACACTTTACGCGGAATGGAAGCAGTCGCTTGCACGCGAGCAGAAAGCGAAACGCCCGGTCAATGATGACAAGCTGGTTGACACAAAGATCGGCAGCGGTTCGGACCACACTGTCTTTTTGAACTTTCTTGGGATGCCGACTATCTTGCTGCAATTCGATGGGCCTTATGGAGTCTATCATTCCGTGTACGACAATTTTTATTGGATGAATAATTTCGGCGACCCCGGCTATCGCTATCACACGATGATGTCTGTCGTGTGGGGCGTGCTCGCATTGAGGATTGCGAACGCTGAAATCCTGCCGCTCGATTTCGCGTTCTACAGCCGGAACATACGCGAGTTCGTCACAGAGCTTCAAAAGAAGAACGATATGAAAGGGCGCGTGAATCTGCAATCAACGCTTCGACGCATAGCCGAGTTTGAAGCCGCAGGAGTTGCGTTGAATAATCAGATTCAACAAACGCTCGCAAAAGGGCGATTGGAAAAGCGCGCTTCTGAGCGCGTCAATCAAAAGCTTATGCAGGTAGAGACGAACTGGTTGAACGCCGAAGGCATTCCCGGTCGTCCATGGTTCAAGCATATTTTATATGCAGCGCGATACACTTACGCGCATCTTGAATTGCCCGGTCTGACCGAAGCAGTCGAGCAAAAAAACTGGACGGTTGCAGACCAACAGCGACGCATTCTTGAAGATGCGATAGCCAAAAACACTGCGCTGCTCGTTGCTGCGCGAGATGAATTGAGCAAATCGAAATAGCCGGAGGATTCATCGTGAAAAAGCCAATCATAATTGTGCTGCTCGCTTTCACTTTCTTTTCGCTCAGCGCAACAGCGCAAACAACACCGCCGCCGAAAACCGATGTCTTCATCGTTGATATGAGCGAGCGTGACGGCAAATTGCAATTCGGCAAACCAATCAATATCACGAAGAGATCGGGCTACGATAACCAGCCCGGTTTTCTGCCCGGTGGAAAGAGCTTGTTCTACACATCCATAAAAGAAGGACTGCAAGCGGACATTTACAGATACGACATCGAGAAGTCAGCGACCACGAGAATGACAGATACCGCAGAGCGCGAGTATTCGCCGACCGTGACGCCTGACGGCAAATACTTTTCTGTGATTCGCGTGGAGGCCGATTCGACGCAGCGATTGTGGAAGTTCCCGCTTGATGGCGGCAAGCCTGTGCTTGTTCTGAAAACAATAAAGCCTGTGGGTTATCACGTCTGGGTTGATCGAAAGACGCTTGTGCTTTTTGTGCTCGGCCAGCCTGACACGTTGCAGCTTGTTGACGTAGAAACGGAGAAGGCCGAAACGATAAGCACAAATATCGGGCGATCATTACAAAAGATGCCGCGCGGACAGCTTATAAGCTTTGTTCACAAAATCTCTGATGATGAATTAGTCATCAAATCGCTCGATGTTAAAACGCGCAAGATAAGCTCAATAATCAAGATGCTGCCCGGCAGTGAATACTTCGTATGGTCGCGCGATGGCGTATTGTTGATGGGGCAAGGGTCAAAGCTTTTTAAATATAATCCCGTGAGCGATAAAGATTGGCAAGAGGTGGCGGACTTTTCCGAAGCAGGAATCAATCAGATAACGCGCCTTGCCGTAAGCCCCAAAGGAGATAGAATCGCCTTTGTAGCAAACGATGCCCCGTGATTATTTTATTACACGTTTGCGAGCGCGCAGGTAAACCCTAACATCGTCGTTACGCGGGTTGACCGTGTAAACAGAGACGCGGCCATCAGGAAGCGTCTGTATGATCGCGGGCGCAAGAAGCGAAGTCAGGTACCAACCGGCGGGCAGCACAACGGTATTGCGCAAACGACCAAACGTGCGATCCCATACAAGCTCTTCGCCGTCCAGGTAATAACTTTTCGCATCTACGTAAGTCTCTTTGAGCCGCACGCGATTTGTTGTCCCTTTCGCAAGCGGGCGGGCCAGGTGCGTGACGACTATCTCTGAATCGTCATCCTTAACGCCTTCGATGGGCAGCTTGCGCTCGCGTGCCTGCTTGCCTGAAATGATTTCCCATTTGAGCTTCTCGCCGCTGTCGAGATCAATGCTTTCAGGGTCAGTGACGTGACTGCCCGCGCGAACAATGTTGAAGTAGTATTGCTCGCTCTCTTTGCGCACGGTGTAATCGTGCGTTATGCGGAAGGCGTGTGATTCGGGCGCTTGCAACTCGTAGAGTATTTCACGGTCTTGATAAGCGCGTTCATTAACCGCTGTGCTTTGTCCGTTCGATGGATGAAATAGACTTGCCGTCAGCATTGCTGCAACAACGGCTTTGGCATAGGGCGAGATGCGTTTGATAGATTTGCTCATCGCACGGCCTCCGGTTTTACGGGCAATCGGCGCGCGCGTATTGTGACTTCGAGAGGGCCGCCGCTTCCGGGATTGACGAAAGCAAGTTTTAATCGCCCGTCGGTTTCCGTAAGCACTTGAGCCGCCGCAGAACAGGAAACAATTTCATAACCAGCCGGAAGTACTACGCTGTTGCGCGGAATTCCAAGCGAGCGTTTATAGACGATCTGGTCTCCTTCCGTGTAATAGCTTTTCTCGTCTTTGTAGGTTTTGATTATCGCTATGCGGTATTCGCCTGTGGCGGGCACTGGATGAGTGAGATGGACTTTTATGTATTTGCCCGCGAGTGTGAACTCGGCGGCTGGTTCGTCCGCTTTTGCCTGTGTGCCGCTGACGACCTCGAACTTCAGAGGCTTTCCAGTAACCAGATCAATGACTGATTCGTCCGAAGCTTCGCTGCCTTCGCGAATGGCGTTGAAATGAAACCGCGCGCCGGGTCGCGTCTCGGTCACTTCATAGTAAATCTTGAATTGATGACTTTCCGGCGCGAGCAACTCGTAGCGCGTGTATGTGTCGGCAGAAATGTACTGGCCGGAGCCGTCCACGCAGGCAGCGAGCAGAACAAAGATTGCAGCCGCCTTGAGTATTATCTTTGGTCTCATGAGCAGTTTGCATCGGTAGGCAGTAGCCCGACCGTGAGGGAGGGCGAATACTTATGCCCTTGCTTACGCGCGGGCTACTGCTCAATCCTTCTTCACGAATTTTAAAGCCGCTGAGTTCATACAATAGCGAAGGTGTGTTGGCTTCGGCCCATCATCAAAGACGTGTCCAAGATGAGCGTCGCATCTGCTGCAAAGCACTTCGACTCGAACCATGCCATAGTTTGTGTCTTTGTGTTCGGTAACGTCCTCTTTTGAAATCGGCGCGTAGAAGCTGGGCCATCCGGTGCCGGAATCGAATTTCGTGCTGGAGTCGAACAACTCCTGGCCGCAGGCGATACAAACGTATATTCCTTTTTCGTGATTGTCCCAATATTCGCCTGTGAAGGCTCGTTCAGTTCCATGCTTTCTCGTGACTTCGTACTGCAAAGGTGTGAGTTGCTTGCGCCACTCTTCATCGGTCTTGACAACTTTGTCGGTCATCTTACGCCCTTTCGATTCTGTTGAATGTTTGGATTCAGAAGACTGGGCTGCCTGCTTCGCGCTCGCATTGATTTTCAATATGACTGCGCCGCCTGCGGCCAGTGAAGCGAGTAATAAAAGAACCGCTAATCTGTTGATTGATTTCATGCCTCGACCTCCACAAATTAAGAGTTTGGTCTATTCAATGTTGTATTGCAAGTGTCGCGCTTTCCATGATGACCGGCCAGCGGCGCGAACTCTTTACTTGAAGATTGTCGCGATGCTAGAATCGCCCTGGTTTTCCTCACAATCAACGCAGCCTTCGGCAAACCATCTGCCTTAAGGTCAGTATGGCTCAAGATACCGATCACAAAGATACGACGCAGGAATTCTGGTCATCTCCTGCCAGCGGCACGCCTGCGCCGCAAGAATTGCGCCCGGGCTTGAAGCTTAAAAACAGGTATCTGATTGAGAAAGAACTGGGACGCGGCGGCATTGGCGTTGTCTACCTGGCTCGCGACGAGCGGCTTCACGCAATGCCTGTTGTGATTAAATTTCTGCTGGACACTTCTAATCAGAGCGCGTGGCTTGCGAAAAAATTCCTACAAGAAGCCGAAGCTCTCACTCGCATAAATCACCCCGGCGTAGTGCGCGTGATTGATAAAGACAAGACGGACGATGGCAAGCCGTTCTTCGTGATGGAGTTTATCAAGGGCAAGCCTTTGCGCTCGGTGATGCCGGTCTCCGGGCATGGACTTTGAATACGCCGCCGAGCTTGTGCGGCAGATCGGGCAGGCGCTCGGCGCAGCGCACAGGGAAGGAATATTGCACCGCGATCTCAAGCCTGAAAACATAATGCTCGAAACATTGAGCGACGGACAGGAGCAGATCAAGCTTATTGATTTCGGGATTGCGAAGGTCAGGAACTCAGAAGAAGGATCAACTACTAATTTAGGAGTCGTGGCAGGTTCGCTCCATTACATCTCGCCTGAGCAATTGTCCGGGCAGGCAGTTTCATCAGCGACCGACATCTATTCCTTTGCCATAATCGCTTACGAGATGGTCACAGGTCGCCGTCCTTTCAATCCCGACGCGCCGAGTGAGCTTGTCGTGGTGCAGCAACTCGCTGAGATGCACCGAGCCGAAGACCTCGTCAGACCTAAACAATTGCGACCGAGCCTCTCGGAAACAGCGCAGAGTGTGATCTTGAACGCGCTTTCTTTCGACCCGCAAAGACGACCACAGGATGCGCGAAGCTTCGGCGAAGAACTGGCCCGCGCGTTGACCATCAGCTCGAATTCTTTTCAGGCGACGGTCGTTGTGCCCACATCGCCCGTGAGCGCGCCGGGCTCCGCGCAAGCCACTGTTCCATACGTTGGGCGAGAAACGCAGAAAGATTTGAATGAAACGCGAATCGGTCACGCCGAAAGCATCGTGCCGAGCGCAGCGACAAACAGCGGCAAGAAATGGATGATAATCTTGCTCGTTCTGGTTGTGGCTCTCGCGGCATCGCTTGTCTGGGCAGTGGCAACCGGCAAATTTTCCCGCTCGTCGCCAAATCCAGAATCAGCCGGGGCCGTCTCTTTGCCTCTCGCGACTGCACCCGAGCGCGTGTTGACGTATTCGATCACCGCGCAAAAAAATCCTAAGCTCTATCCCGGCAGCAAACCGTTTCAGCTTCCCGGCGAAGTCATATTTTCACCCGGCGACCGCGTGCGGTTCACGGTCTCAAGCCCGCAGGCGGGCTATCTTTACGTCATCAACGAAAGCCCTGCAGCGTCAGGCGCTGCACCGAGTTTTAATGTGTTGTTTCCTTCGACAACCAGCAACAACAATTCAGCGCAGCTCTCAGCCGGTCAGCAGATTCAAATTCCCGAACGCGGAGACGGTTTCATTTTCGACGCAGAGCAGGGGACTGAAAAACTTTGGCTCGTCTGGTCCGCGAACGCTGTCGCCGAATTGGAAGCGGTGAAAAGATGGGCCAACCCGCAAGACAGAGGCGAGGTCAAAGACTCCGCTCAAGCATCCTCGTTGCGAGAGTTTCTGGCGGGTCACTCTACCTCCAAACTCGACACCGAAAAAGATGAGGCTAAGAAGCAAACGATTGTTAAGGGCAAAGGCGATGTGCTCGCAAAGCTCGTGAACCTGGAGCATCATTGATCTAAGCATCACATACACTACCGTTCAAGGAGTCTGGTTATGAAAAACGCCCGCCGCAGTTTCAATTATATAATTTCGATTCGATCATTCAAACGCGCAAATTTGACGCAGAAGGTTGCTTGCGTTCTTCTGTTCTCGTTGCTTGTTCAATTAACACTTTTTGCGCAGGAACAGAAAAGGATTCTCGTCCCTGCGGATCAAAAACAAGACCCGGCGAAAAAGCCTGATGTGCCGCGCGCGGCTAAACCCGAGCTTGTGTTGCAGACAGGAGTAACTGCGCCTCCGGCCATCATCGCTTTCAGCCCTGATGGGCAGTTGCTGGCTTCGATGAGTTTTTATGGCGGCGCGATCAACCTGTGGGAAGTGGCTACGGGAAGGCAACTGCTCACATTGAACCTGGGCGAGCATTCCATAACCTCGTTTGCGCGTGCATCGGCTTTTTGCTTCAGTGCGGACGGCGCGTCGCTTTTCACTGCCAGCGCGAACACGCTCAAGCAATGGGACGCGCGAACCGGGCGCGAACTTCGAGCTGTGTCTTTCAATAACGGCCAGGATACAGGCACGGCTGCGTTCAGTCCTGATGGACGATTGCTCGTTACAGTGAACCTGTCGCGACAATCACTGACTGTTTGGGACACAAGCACGGGGCGGCAGGTGCAATCAGTGACCGGCAATTTGGACAGCGATACTTTAATCTTTGCCGCTGCATTCAGCCCCGATGGGCGCGTGCTTGCGACGATTGAAGAGTTAAGTGGCGGGGGAGCGGATAAAACTAATCTTGTGCTTCGCGATATAGCAAGCTGGCGCGTGACGGCGACTACGAAAATTCATGAAGGGAAAGCGAGTATGAGTAGTGCGTCGTATGTGCGCCCGCGCGCGCTCAGGTTCAGTCCCGACGGGCGCGTAATCAGCGCGCTGCTCGATCTGTTTACGATGCCACTATCTATATCAATTAATGCGCAATCTCATTTTGCTGATCGCGAAAGCACAGTCAGGTTGTGGGACGGAGCGAGCGGGCGCGAGTTGCGGTCACTGAACATCGCTATCGCTCGCGGCGAAAATTCTTCCGTAGACCCAAGCGAATCCCTGCCCATATCGAGCAGGCTCGCCTTCAGCAATGACAGCAGGCAAATCGCCGTGAGCGAAGGGCAAACCGTCCGTATCCTTGACGTCGCTTCAGGGGCAGTGTTGCGACGCTCACAGGCCACACTGGAGAAGTTATGGCCGTAGTGCTGGCCTCTGATGGGCGACAGGCGGCGACGGCGGGCGTGGATAATTCGATTAAGATTTGGGATCTGACCGCAGGGCGCGCAAGTTTGGCTCGCACGCTTGGCGTAGGGGCCGTGCCTGTCAGCAGTCTTGCTTACAGCGATGATGGGCGAACGTTTTTGACCGCTGGCTCGCAAGCCGTCAATCTCTGGGAGATGACGACGGGCGCTTCTCTGCGAACAGTAGAATTGCCGCAGACTACTAAAACCAGCGTCGCCGAAATGGCACAGGGGCCGGAGCGAAGTTATTTCAGCGCGGGCGGTAAGTTCATAGCTTCGAGCGGCGGAGCAGGCAACATGAAGTTGTGGGACACACACACGGGCCGTGAACTGCGCACGCTTCCGCTTACAGGCGGAAAAGAATTAGGAGGCGCAAGCATAAGCCGCGACGGAGGTCTGCTTGCCTTTACCGAATCCCACAAAAAAAGCAGCGCTTCACCTCAAACTCCGCAAACAGGTGCGCCGCAGACAGGCACGCCACAGACAGGCGCGCCGCAAACTCCGACCACGCCTTCGCCCACAGCGCCGACTATAAGTCCGACACCGACACCCGAAAAGAACGATAAAAAGAAAGATGACAAGAAGAAAGCGAAGGACGCACGCAAACAGATGGAGGATATGCAGCGCGATATGATGAAGCAGATGGAGCAGATGGCAAAGTCCGGCAGGATGCCGACCGGAATGCCTGACATGCAAAAAATGGAGGAGATCGCGCAAGCGGCGCAACGCGGCGAGATGGGTAAAGTCCAGGAGGCGCTGGGGCAGATGGTCGGCAGCAACTCATCCTCTCCGCTTGGCGCTGCTCTCGGCATGTCATCGCCGAGCGTAAAACTCTATGATGTGAACGCGGGCCGCGAAGTCCGCACGTTGACCGGCCCGCCAACGATGACGACTGCTACTTCCCCATTAATCGCATTCAGTCCTGACGGTCGCGTTATTGCAACTGCGACCGGCGGACATTCTGTGAAAATTAATGACCTGGCAAGCGGAAGCGATCTGATGACAATTGCGCCTGATCGCGGCTTTCAAGTTCACAGTCTTGCGTTCAGCCCTGACGGGCGCGTGCTTGCGACCGGAATGATGGAAACGAAGCCCGGCTTTGACATGGCCTCGGCAAACAGGAACTTCAACTTCGGCGAAGTATTTACTTTTACAGTCAAGCTGTGGGACGTTTCCAACCAGAGCGCGGGCGCGCGCGAGGTGCAAGCACTTACAGGCCATAAGGGGAATGTGATGACTATAGCTTTCAGTCCCGATGGCCGCACAGTCGCGACCGGCAGCTTTGACGCTACGGTGAAACTGTGGGACGCGGCGACGGGGCGAGAGTTGAAGACGCTCGCGGGTCACACGCTTGTAGTCAATGCGATTGATTTCAGCCCGGATGGCAAGTTCATCATAAGCGGCAGCGAAGACGGAAGCGCCAAATTATGGGATGCGCAAACGGGCGAACTGCAGTCCACGCTCATCACGCTCAACAAAGGCGCGGACTGGCTCGTCATCACGCCGGACGGATTATTTGATGGAACGCCAGCAGCCTGGAGCCAAATCCTCTGGCGCTTTTCGCCGAACATATTCGATGTTGCGCCGGTCGAGATTTTTTTTAACGAATTCTTCTATCCCGGTTTGCTCTCGGCCATCTATTCAGGCAAGAAACCTCGCGCCGCGCAAGATGTTTCCGAAAAAGATCGCCGCCAGCCTGTAGTCAGTATCACGCGCGCCGATGGTCAGCCCTCAGGCGCAAGTGTAGCGACTCGTACAATCAAGGTTCGAATTGATGTCGCTGAACCTGTAGTCGGAAATACAGAGAGCGGGTCGCCTGCGGGAGCGCGCGACATCCGATTATTTCGCAACGGCACGCTGGTCAAGGTCTGGCGCGGCGATGTGATGAACGGACAAAAACAGGTCTCTCTTGAAGCCCAGCTTCCAATCGTCGCCGGAGAGAATCGCCTGACGGCTTACGGCTTCAACCGCGACAATGTGAAAAGCGCGGACGCTCAGTTAATGATTTCCGGGGCATCAGAGTTGCGACGCAAAGGCACGGCTTATGTGCTGGCCTTTGGCGTCAACAGCTACGCCAACGAACAGTACAATTTGAAATATGCGGTCGCCGATGCCACAGCGTTTGCCGATGAAGTGCGCGCCGCACAGATGAAATTACAGAGCTACGAGCGAGTCGAAATCATCCCATTGATGGATAAAGAGGCGACGAAGGAAAACATTCTACTCGCGCTTAAACGCCTGACGAGTCAGGCCGCGATGCCCGCCGGTGCGCCTGCCGTGTTATCAAAAATACAACCGGCGCAACCCGAAGACGCAGTGATTATTTACTTCGCGGGTCACGGCACGGCGCAGGGCGCGCGGTTTTATCTTGTGCCGCATGATTTAGGCTACACGGGGGCGCGCGCTGCGCTCGATGCGAAAGGAGTGCAAATGATTCTCGCGCATAGCATCTCTGATCTCGAACTGGAAGCGGCAGTCGAAGGTCTGGACGCTGAACAGATGCTGCTCGTCATTGATGCCTGCAACAGCGGGCAGGCGCTCGAAGCGGAAGAGAAGCGGCGCGGCCCGATGAACTCGAAGGGGCTGGCGCAACTGGCTTATGAAAAAGGCATGTACATATTGACCGCAGCGCAGAGCTATCAAGCGGCGCTTGAGGCCGCGCAGTTGGGGCACGGTTATTTGACTTATGCGCTGATCGAGGAAGGGTTGAAGAACAGCGCTGCGGACAAAGACCGAAAGGACGGCCAGATACTGGCGCGCGAATGGTTCAACTATGCGATGGAGCGCGTGCCTCAGATGCAGGAGAAAGAGATGCGTGCGCGGCTCTTGTTGCAAACCGATGTTGTTTTCGTCGAAGGCGAAGAGAAGATTAAAGACCCCGGCAAGCGAAGTGTGCAAAGGCCCCGAGTCTTTTATCGCCGCGAGATGGAAGCGCGACCGATGATCGTCGCCAAACCGTGAGTGACCGATAGGGAAAGAATCAAAATGAAAACCATGGGAACAAAATCGAGACTCCGTTTTTCGAGCAGTGCAATTGCGGCGTGCGCTCTTTTCTTTTTCATCGCGAGCCTGATCGCGTCATCTGTGAGCTTTGCACAGGAAGATGAAGCCAGACGGCTTTGGGATTCTGAGTTCTTAAAGAAAAGAGCGGCGACGAAAGCTCCCGCTGCTCCGCGAAAAGCTCCTGCTTATCGCCGCGCGACTCCCAAAAGCAATGTTGTTGACGAAAAGGTTGCGGGTGAAATGATGGGAGTAACTATCTGGCGATTGCGACCGTCAGGCGCTACGGACAACAAAGACGCTCGCTTGCTCTTGCAGGACGCAGAGACGAAAGACAACACCGAATGGACGCCTGAGCGCGTCGAAGTCGAAACCATTTTTTCAATCGGTGATCGCGTGCGTTTGAGCGTAGAGTCTCCGCGCGACGGTTACCTATACGTGATTGACCGCGAACAGTATACGGACGGCACTATGAGCGAGCCGTACCTGATCTTTCCGACGCTGAGGAATAACAACGCAGTCACAGCCGGAAAGGTTATAGAGATGCCGGGCAAATCCGCCTTCCTGCTGAAGCCATTGCGCGCGGATTACAAGGGCGAACTACTGACTCTGATCGTAACGCCTGAGCCGCTGGCGGAAATAAAGCCGGGCGCAGCCGAAGTCAAACTCGAAAGCAAGATGGTCGAGCAATGGGAAAAGCAATGGGGCGCGCCTTTCGAGCGATTCGAGATGATAGGCGGCGCGGGCAAGAGCTACACAAAAGCCGAAAAGGAAGCCGGTGTTGAAGGGCGATTGCTGACTCAGGAAGACGAGCTTCCGCAGACGCTTTATCGCATCGTCGCAAAATCCGGCAGCCCTCTTGTGATCGCCGTGCCGCTCAGAATCAGCAAGTGATTGTTCTGTTCAAACAAAAGAAAGCGATTCACCGCAGAGGCGCAGAGGACGCAAAGGGGGCGCAGAGGTTAAATAGTTTTTCTCTGCGAAATCTCTGCGTCCTCTGCGCCTCTGCGGTGAACTCCCTGTTTTCTTTTGAGATGTGACCTGCCTGTAGATGGCTTTTGCCTTTTCATGTTGATGTGATATTGTAAATCGCGTGGACGCGCAAGCGATCAATTAACGGTTTCAAATCATTAATCCCATTATTCGTTATATTGAGTGAGTGAGAATGTGGCCGCGATAAACACGTTGGCGGGCAGCCATCTGTTTCACTCTCGCGGCGTGAAAGGCAGAGAGCTTGAAGAAGATCAAACGCGCCCTCATCAGCGTTTCTAATAAGACAGGACTCGTAGATTTCGCCCGGCGGCTTGCCCGTCATTCAATCGAATTAATCTCTACAGGTGGCACGGCGCAGATGCTCAGAGACGCGGGGCTTGAAGTCCGCGACGTCTCATCGCTCACAGGTTTTCCTGAAATACTCGGCGGGCGCGTGAAGACGCTTCACCCGAAAGTTCACGGCGGGCTTCTCGCCATTCGCGCAAGCGCAGAGCATCAACAACAGGTCGAAGATAACAAAATCGAATACATTGATATGGTCGTTGTGAGCCTCTACCCGTTTCGCGAGACCATAGCCCGCGAAAATGTTTCGGTTGAAGAGGCAATTGAGAACATAGACATAGGCGGGCCTTCGATGATTCGCTCGGCGGCGAAGAACTTCGAGGACGTAGTGGTGATCGTAGACCCCGATGATTATGCCGTGATTGCAAATGAGATGGATACAAACGACGGCGAGGTTTCCCGTCTTACGAGGCTCAGATTGGCTCGGCATGCGTTTGAGGCGACGGCGCAGTACGACGCAGCCATTTCGGAATTCCTTGTCGGCTCGGTCGTGCTCGATTCAGAAAGCGAACAGTTGCGTATAGAGAAGTCCGAAAACCTTCCGGCCCGCTTCAATCTGTTCGCCAAAAAAGAGATGAACCTCAGATACGGAGAGAACCCGCACCAGCGCGCGGCTCTCTACGAACTGCAGAATTTCAGCAGCGGCAGCCCGCCGGAAAAACTTCAGGGCAAAGAACTCTCGTTCAATAATTTGATAGACCTCGATGCGGCGTGGTCGCTTGTTTGCGAATTCACGGATACAGCTTGCGCGATCATCAAGCACACTAACCCGTGCGGCGCGGCTACGGGCGCAAATGCGGTCGAGGCGTTCGAGAAGGCGAAAGCGACCGACCCTGTTTCGGCTTTCGGCGGCATTGTCGCTTTGAATAAAACGATGACCGAACAAGCGGCGCGAGTGATCGCAGAAACCTTCTTCGAAGTCATTGCTGCGCCTGATTTCGAGCCGGGCGCGCTTGAAATCTTTGCCGCGAAAAAAAACCTGCGCGTTATGCAGATGGGCGAGCGTGCGCGCGATGGCCTGCCTTTTGATATTCGCATGACCGGCAGCGGCCTTTTAGTGCAAGACCGCGACCGGGGCACGCTCGATGATGCTGAGACCCGCGTGGTGAGCGCGCGGCAGCCAACTTATGAAGAGATGCGTGCGCTCCGGTTCGCATGGGTGATTGCCAAGCACGTGAAATCAAACGCGATTGTTTATGCGCGCGACGGTCAGTTAGTCGGAGTTGGCGCGGGCCAGATGAGCCGCGTTGATTCGGTGAAGCTTGGAGCTATGAAAGCGCAGCTTCCGATTTCCGGGACAGTGCTCGCCTCGGATGCTTTTTTCCCGTTTCGCGATGGGCTTGATGAAGCTGCGCGAGCAGGCATTACCGCAGTGATTCAGCCCGGCGGCTCTGTGCGCGATGAAGAAGTCATCGCCGCCGCCAACGAGCATAACCTGGCTATGATCTTCACAGGGATGCGTCATTTCAAACACTGATCACATCATTGGAGGAGAATTGAAATGGACACGAAAGAGATGATAGTAGGAGCCTTGGAGGAGGGCAGTGAGCCGGAGGCAGGCCCGGCAAAATCTGTTGTGAAGTCAAACGAAGGCAGTGCGAAAAAAGCCGCTCCGAAAAAAGCTGCGCCGAAAAAAGCAGGCGCGCAAAAAGCCAAAGCGCCCGCTGAAGCCGCAGACAGTAAGTCAGAAGGGTTGCTCGTTCGCGGAGCGCGCGCCATCGGCGGGGGAATAGGCGCGGCAATCGGCAAAGTCGGCAGCCTTATTCCGGGCGCGAGCAAGGCCGCGCCTACCGCTGCAAAGAAATCCTCCGCGAAGTCCGGGGCGAAGAAGGCTGCTGCGAAAAAAGCAGGCGGCGCGAAAAAAGGCGGCGCGAAATCAGGTGGTGCGAAATCAGGCGGAGCCAAAAAAGCCGCAGCGAAGAAGACTGCTGCGAAGAAGGGCGGCGCTAAAAAAGCTGCTGCGAAAAAAGCTACAGCGAAGAAAGCTGCAACGAAGAAAGCTTCCGCTAAATCGCGTAAGAAATAAATCAGTGTAGGAATTAAATCGTAAACAAAGCCCTGAAAGGGCGATATTCAATTGAATGTCGCTCTTTCAGGGCTGTTTCTTATATCGAACGAGCAAGCTGAAACCTACTTTAATTTTTCACGAATACTATTGGGTAGGTATATTCTTGAAACATAATCGCTCTCTTTATGAGCCAGATGACACGTTTGGCAGCTTCTCACATTAGCTGGCCTCTCGACCCTCGAACCATCTCCGTTTACTACAAAGTACTCCCAATTGCCATTTCCTTGATCGTACCCTTCGCTTCGTTTCACCATAATAGTCAATAACTCTGGAAGACGATTTGTTTCCTCGCTCAATTTCTCTTTGACAATAATAGAGCCCTTCGGAAACCTCGGGTGCTTCTCTGACATCATTGCGGCTCTTCCAATCTCATTCACGTAAACGAGAATGTACTTGTTTGAATGTGGGCCGGGGGAACCGACATTGGGAGCAGCACAGGCCACTGCTGCAACCGGGTCCATCAAAACCGGTTTAGGATTGACCAGCGTCCAGGTCTTATATTTGGATAGCTCGGCTTTCAGGGATTCCAAGTCGTCAGGCTGCGGTGTTGGCGCAGAATTGCTGAGAGAACCAGTTGCACAGAACAAGAGCACTAGCAAAATGCATATTATGGTTTTCAATCCCATTCGTAAGACCATTGTTGTAGCACCTCACAAACTTATTATAGCCCTAAGCCGCGCTGGCTCCGGCGCAACCGCTAGTTCGGCAGCGAACCATTTTGCCAGACCACTCTAATTACAATGTTCCCAGGCTGTCATTGACGTCGGCGATTCGGGCTGTCCATATCCGACATAATCAGCCACCGGCCATCCGGCCCTTTGCTTAACGTCAGCGTGAACTTTCCATCGTCGGGTGATCCAGCCGTTCCTGTGTATCCACCAATGATATAGCCCACCTTGCCCTCTGCCCCGTAAGCGATTGCCCGAAGTGACAATGGTCCGCCGTGCCCAGCGTAGTACTTCTCAATTGCCGCCCGGCCACGCACGGGGACTCCCCCATTCGGCAACACAAACCCGTCTTCGGCAAACAACCGCGCTAACTTTACCGCATCGCGGCCTGCCCAAGCGGTCTCGTAGTCCTTGAGCACGCGCGCCAGTTCCGGAGGCAATGATACCGACGGCTCGCCGACCGATGGCGTGGTCTGTTGCGCCGTCGCGATAGCAACGGCCATCGCCAGGATGAGTACAATTAATACTGCTCTTTGCATTTCTCTTCATCTCCTGCCCGAGCCAGGGTGACTGCCGAACTCGAATTAAACATTTTCCTCGGACGTTGATTTCCGCAGCCAATCAAGATAAGCCTTAGAACCTCGCTCTATCCTCAGCGCGATGATCTCAGGCGTGGTGTAGCTATGCAGTTCTTTGATGCGACGCTCAAGCTGTGCGTATCGCTCGTCGGTCGTCTTGATAATCATCAATATTTCGCTGTCGCGCGTGACCTCGCCTTGCCAGCGATAGACTGATTCGATGTTGCTTACTATGTTCACACAAGCCGCGAGCCTTTCTTCTACGAGCGAGCTTGCAATGCGGGAAGCTTCTTCGCTGCCTGACGCGGTGACAAACATAATCAGTTCGTTATTCATACCTGTGAAAAGCATTGTATCAGGGATGACAGGGGCAATGAAAAAGATGTTATCGCATATTCCCATCGAAAAGTATTGGACAAAACCGTGCCTCGGTTTGATAGTATACTTGCAAGCCGAAAAGCCAACGATGCATCAAACTTGATTCGGCTTTTGATCGTTGTGGACGACTCAACATACTTGGGGTAAGGCACGTTTTCCTTAGCATCAAACTCCTTTCCATCGAACAATAGATATGGCAAACAATCCTGTTGATGATCGAATCACTACGGGCATCGAAGGTCTGGATGATATTCTTGGCGGCGGGCTTTCTCGAAATCGCATTTATCTGATCGAAGGCGATCCGGGCACAGGCAAGACCACGCTCGCGCTGCAATTCCTGTTGGATGGCGTTCGCCTCGGCGAGGTAGGGTTATACATCACCCTTTCAGAGACAAAAGTAGAATTGCTCTCAGTAGCCCGTTCACATGGATGGTCGCTCGACGGCATCAATATTTACGACCTGGCAATACCCGAAGAAACCGTGTCGCCTGAATCGCAGTACACTCTCTATCATTCTTCGGAAGTCGAGCTTGGCGAAACGACAAAAGCCATCTTCGATCAAGTCGAACTCCTGAAGCCCACACGGCTAATATTGGATTCCTTGTCGGAAATGCGGTTGCAGGCGCGCGACTCGTTGCGCTACCGGCGACAGATACTTGCGCTCAAGCAATACTTCATCGGCAAGCAGAGCACTGTGCTTTTGCTCGATGATCATACTTCTGAAACTTCTGATCGGTTGTTAGAGAGCATCGTACATGGCGTAATAATGCTCTCTCAAAACTCGCCCGGTTACGGAGCTTCGCGCCGCAATCTGTTCATACAGAAGCTGCGCGGAGTCAAATATCTCAGCGGCTACCATGACTTCAATATCGAATCCGGCGGCATTGTTATTTATCCCCGACTTGTCGCAACAGATCAACCAAGTGGCTTCGACCTGAAGCCACTTTCGAGCAATGTAGATGGCGTAGACACTCTTACGGGAGGCGGGCTTGATCCGGGCACAGCCACCTTGATTATGGGACCGGCGGGATCAGGCAAGTCCACTCTTGCGGCACAGTTCGCCTTCGCCGCAGCCGAGCGGGGCGAAACCGTTGCGTTTTTTGTTTTTGATGAAAGCCCGAACACCCTGCTTAAACGCACCTCCACAATCGGAATTGACATTGAAAAGCATGTAAAGACCGGGCAATGCACCATCAAACAAATAAACCCTGCCGAACTATCTGCGGGCGAGTTTTCATTCCTCGTGCGTCAGTCTGTGGAACGAGATAAGGCAACCGTAATAATCATTGACAGCGTGAACGGATATTTTTACGCGATGCCCGAAGAACGTTTCCTCACTGCTCACATGCATGAGTTGCTTTCATATCTCAGCAATAAAGGCGTGTTGACGGTGATGCTGTTGGCTCAACACGGGTTAATAGGCACCTCTATGCCTGTGCCCGTTGATCTCAGTTACA
This sequence comes from Blastocatellia bacterium, assembly GCA_963726785.1. Taxonomy (GTDB): domain Bacteria; phylum Acidobacteriota; class Blastocatellia; order UBA7656; family UBA7656; genus DATEKX01. Next base: position 1,930,603 of record CAVSDJ010000008.1, on the reverse strand, counting down.
TGGCTGATACGGTCTTGCTGATTCGCTACTTTGAAGCATTGGGCCAGGTGCGACAGGCAATCTCCGTTGTCAAGAAGCGAACAGGCAACCATGAGCGAACCATCCGTGAATTCCGTATAACTTCAACGGGCATAGAGGTGGGCGAGCCGCTGAAAGAATTCCAGGGCGTGCTCACAGGAGTGCCGGAGTACGTCGGAGAATCCAGACCGTTAATGACAGGCAGCAATGACAGCACAGAAAAATAATATGGAAGAACGGGTGTTGGTGCTCGCGCCTATAGGACGCGACGCCGCCCTGACTTGCCGAATACTTGCTGACGAAGGTATCGCGTCTCATCCGTGTCGCGACATGGATGAACTGTGCAAAGAATTGATTTCAGGCGCAGGCGCAGCCCTTATGACGGAAGAAGCGCTGGATTCGTCTGTGCTAAAGCGACTGATATCAACGCTCGACCAACATCCTCTGTGGTCTGACCTGCCGCTGATACTATTCACCGGGACGAAAGAAGGCGCGAGATTTTTTCTGGAAACGGCTGGGCCTCGATTAAACCTGACCATTCTGGAACGCCCGATCAACATAGCGATAGTCGTCAGCGCTGTTCAATCGGCTCTGCGAGCGCGTCGTCGCCAATACCAGATGCGCGAGTTGCTGTTGCAGATGGAAACGGCGAATAAGGCGATGGAAAATGCAAATAAGGCGAAGGATGAATTTCTTGCGACTGTTTCGCATGAATTGCGCACGCCGCTCAACGCGATGCTCGGCTGGGTGGGGATGCTCAGGTCAGGCAAGCTCGATGAATCCACGACCGCGCACGCTTTAGAAGTGTTCGAGCGCAACGCAAAATCGCAAGCACAACTGATAGAAGACCTGTTGGATGTTTCGCGTATCATTTCAGGCAAATTGCGGCTCGATGTTCAGCCTGTAGATATTTCGTCCGTCGTTCAGTTGGCTATAGATGTTGTGCGCCCCGCCGCTGATGCCAAGGAGGTCAGGCTGCAGATAATACTCGATCCTCAGGCCGGGCCTGTCTCAGGCGACCCGGGGCGGTTGCAGCAGGTAATCTGGAACCTGCTGTCGAACGCTGTGAAGTTCACACACAAAGGCGGGCGCGTGCAGGTTCGTGTTGCGCGGGTAGACTCTTACGCAGAGATTACTGTGAGCGACACCGGGCAGGGAATCAACCCGGAGTTTCTTCCTTACGTCTTTGACCGTTTCCGACAGGCGGACAGCACGCTTACAAGAAAGTATGGAGGGATGGGGTTAGGGCTGGCGATTGTGCGTCACCTGGTAGAACTGCATGGAGGAACTGTGTCAGCCTTCAGCGACGGCCAGGGCCAGGGGGCAGTCTTCACAGTTAAGCTACCGTTTATGCTGGCTAATCGCACGGGCCGCACGTGGCCAAGCCCCATCGAAAGAGATCAAGTAGTTGCATCAGCCGAAATCCCGTTCGATTGCCCTCCGACACTCGAAGGCTTTCGTTTGCTGGTAGTCGAAGATGAGCCGGATGCTCGCGATCTGCTGACGACCATACTTCGACAATGCAAAGCTGAGGTTAGAGGCGTTGCAACCCCTACTGAAGCTATGCGGGAGCTAAAAGAATGGAAACCCGACGTGCTGGTGAGCGATATACAAATGCCGGGAGAAGACGGTTACTCATTGATCCGAAAAGTGAGATTACTGGAAACCGGGCGCGCGGCAAGCATACCCGCGATTGCGTTGACGGCGCATGCAAGAGTAGAAGATCGCATGCGAGCATTATCATCGGGCTATGACGCGCACGTGGCCAAACCAGTTGAGCCAGCCGAGTTGATCACCGTAATAGCCAGCCTCGTCAGGCGCACCGAAGCGTCTAGTTGAATAACATCGTAGGGGCGAAGCGCATCCTGCGCCATCGCCCCTACAAGGTTCGCATTAATTTGCAAAACGCCTTAACGCATGCCGCTTGATGAAATAGTAGGTGACATTCTGTCATCAAGCATATCGGACGTGCCTGCCATAAACTGGCGAACCCATTGCGTGAACATATAGTTCTCTTCAAAGAACGGGAAGTGCGCGCTGTGCTCCATCACCACGAACCGCGAGCGAGGCAGGCTTTCAGCCAGCGCGGCGGACTGGTTGAGCGGGGTCACAAGGTCATATCGCCCTGCGACAACCATCACGGGAACCTTGATCGCGCTCAGTTGGTCTCGCACGTCGAGCTTCTGCGCGGTGTTTGCGAGCGCCAGCTTCTTCGCCAGCGAGTCGAAATAAACTGTGTATATTCCCCGGTCGAACTCGTAAGGAATAAGCTTGTGGAAGTAGTGCGGGTAAAGCACGGAATAGCGTTTACGAACGCGCTCGCATGGGTTTGATCCACCCGTGCCGCCTTCGTTCGATTTATAAAGCGATAGCTCCATAGGCGACAGCTTCTTCACTATTCGCTTCTCGGCTTCGCCAGGATTTTCAATCGCAGCCGCCGCGCTCACAAGTATCAGTCGCTTGACGTTTTCAGGATGACGCACCGCGTAGTTCAAAGCGATTGCTCCGCCGAAGCTATGCGCTAACAGCGTGACGCGAGTTAATCCGAGCGACTGGCGCAGCGCATCCAGGTCGTCGGCCATCTCGTCGAGCGATAAGGACTGACGCGACGGTTGCGCGCTCAACATGTCTGCGCGCCTGTCGAAGTAAACCAGCTTTGCATAATGACTGAGATTCGACAGCATGGGATGAAAATATTCGTGCGGAAGCCCAGGCCCGCCGTGTACGACTATCACGACTTCCTGGCCGTTGCCTTGAGTTTCGTAGAGCAAGTCCAGCCCGTTTGATTTGAAAGAGCCGTAAATCAGCCCCGGCGTCCAGACGTGATGATAAGACCCGGCGGACAGGGTGTTTCCCGGCGCTGCGACTTTTGATGAATTGCTGAGCAGCAAGCACTCGAACTCAGCGCGAGTGGCTCCGTCTTGCCCATGTGTTAAAGATACCAGGGCGAGTATTATCGAAGAGACGACACAGATGCGTAGAAGATGCTTCATCACAAACCCCTCTCAAAGGCTTCTGGTTTCCGATTTCTGAAAGACAAAAAACCAGAAAATGGAAACCAGCAATCTGAAGCTATTCGCTTTCGGATTGATCCTCTGTGACAGGGGCAGTTGAGTCAACATCGAAATACGCGTTGTATATTTCGACGGCCTGGTCGAGGTCGCGTTCGTCCACCATAACTACAACTTCCTGAGAGAAGCTGCTGGGAATAATGGCGAAGTCGCCTCCTTGGACAAAAGAGCGTATGCCGTTTCGCTCCAAAAGCTCGCGAACCATTTCGGCTTCGGCTCCGGTCTTAAACGACTGAAGCACAACAGGCTCGCCATCGCTCGTGTCGTGGACTTTGTTTTCCGGTGTCAACTCAGCGACCAATTCAATGTCGCAATCGGGGCAGACCGTAATACCCGTTTTGTACTCGGCCTCGCAGTTAGGGCAGAATGCCATTCATCCCTCACTAAAGGCCCCCGCGTCCGTGGAGGCATAATGTATTAGACCAGCATGATATTCGCTGCATTGCTCAAGCGCAATAGTTAATAATCAGTAGCCCGCGCGTAAGCAAGGGCGAACATGCGCCCTCCCTCACGGTCGGGCTACTGCCAGGCAAATTCTTCTTTGAGCCATCTGCCTTCGTAGATAACCTCGGCAGAGCCTGTGAGAGCAATCGTGTTGTCGTCATGCCAGTCTACTCTCAGCCTCCCGCCTTCGGTCAGCACTCGAACGCTGCGGTCTGTCAACCCGTTCAAAGCGGCGGCCACAGCCGATGCGCACGAGCCTGTGCCGGATGAGAGCGTGTGCCCTGCGCCTCGCTCCCAGATGCGGATTTCAAGCTCGTCGCGCGAGATGACGCGCGCAAATTCGACATTCGCGCGGTCTGGAAAGATCGGATGATGCTCGATGAGCGGCCCCATCTCATAAAGGTTGACTCTGCTGAGGTCAGGCACAAAGATGACGCATTGCGGATTGCCCATAGACAGGCAGGTCACTTCCATCATGTCTCCGCCGAGATGCAAAGGATAACTCACGACCCGCGCAAGCGGATGGTCGAGCGACATCGGCACATCCTCGCTTGAAAAGTGAGGCTCGCCCATGTCGAATTCAAAATCGAAGCGCGTGCCTTCGCGCGCGACCAGTCGCCCAAGCTTCACGCCCGCCGCTGTGGCTATCCTCACAGCAGGCTCGCTCCATAAGCCTTTGTAGCATACATAGGCCGCAACGCATCGCGTGCCGTTGCCCGAGACGCCTGCTTCGCTGCCGTCAGAGTTGAATATGCGCGACGCGAAATCGGCATCAGTGTGCCGAGCGCGAGTGACAAAAATGACGCCGTCTGCGCCAGCGCCGTAATTGCGCTGGCACAGCAAACGCGCAATCTCGCTTGCCTGGCGCAGCGTGCCGACGTCCTGAACCTCGATAATAAGGAAGTCATTCCCCAGACCTTGCAGCTTTGTGAATTCTATCTCGCTCACTCGCCCTCTCTAAGACTGTATTTTCCAGCTTGACTCGCCCCCGTCGCTATGTTACTTTCCACGCTTCCTGTACGAATTTCATAGCAGCTTTTGAAAGGAGCGTAAGCTTTGGCAAGTCTCCAAGCCCGAAGTTCTTTACGCAGTGCCCACCCGCTGTTATTTATCAATAAGCTCATTTCTCTCACGGCATTCATCATCCTGCTGGGGGCCGGATGGGTGGCCGTAAACTACCTGAAAAACGAAGTCATCATGCGCCTGGCGAGGCGCGACTGAAAATAATGCGCCCGCGACCCTGAACAACTCTGCCGTCCAAATAGATAATGCTGCTTCAACTGAAACCAAAACCGTGCGACTGGTCTATTCCTGCTCAGCAGACCAGGAGTATTATCACGCTTCGACTCATTTGCCGTCGCGATGTGAACGCACAGCGCTGAGTGAAGAGGCGGCGCTACGTCGCGGACTCAAACATTGCGGCGTCTGTTTGCCTGAGTGACAGGCATTCATTTTCGTCGAGGCATCTCGCATTCTTCAAAGTGCGAGAAAGAACGTAATTCTTTAAAGCGCGCATTGATCTCGTCGTGTGTCAGCCGTCGATGCGTTCGCATCCAAACTCTTCGACATTGAACGAAGCCATTACCGAGCCATAAATTATCGCTTGCCTCAAAGACGCGTCATCCGTCGCATTCGTCGCAGCCATGTATCCCATGAGTCCGCCAGCGAAGCTGTCGCCTGCGCCCGTCGGGTCGAACACTTCTTCGAGCGGGTAAGCAGGCGTCGCAAAAAAAGACTCTTCGCTGAACATGGCAGCGCCGTACTCGCCTCGCTTGACGACAAGTCTGCTCGGCCCCATCGAGAGGATGCGGCGAGCCGCGCGAACCAGATTGGCTTCTTCGGCCAACGCTCTCGCCTCGGAATCGTTGATGATGAGAATGTCTATGCCTTTGAGCATCGCGCGCAACTGGTCGGGCGTGCTGTTGATCCAGTAATTCATCGTGTCTGCAGCGACGAGCCTCGCGCCAACCTGCTCGCGCACCTCCGTCTGCAACTCGGGCTGTATGTTGCCGAGAAAAAGATAAGGAGTCTCGCGCGCGGCGGCGGACAGTTTTGGTTTGAAATCCGCGAACACGTTCAACTGCGTGTCGAGCGTGTGAGCCACGTTTAAGTCATAGCCATACTCGCCCTTCCAGAAAAAACTGCGGCCCTCCACGCGCTCAAGGTCTGAGATGTCTACATCGCGCTCGCGGAAGACCGCTTCATCTTCCGCGCCGAAATCCGTGCCGACTACAGCGACAACACGAACATCAGTAAAAAAAGAAGCGGCGACGCTGAAATACGTCGCCGACCCGCCCAGTATTCGCTCCTTCTCTCCGAATGGCGTTTTCAGTGAATCAAACGCCACTGACCCTACGACGAGAATTGACATTTATAATTTCACCTCTTGACTCGCAAAGCAGCGGGTTGCTTCTGCCTACTGCTTGCTGTCTGATGTTTTCTGACTCGGCTCTACTTTTAACTCATCAAGCCGCGCGCGAGTTTTCTTTACAAACTCGCTATCGGGGTAGATCTTCAAAAGCTTGTTGTAGAAGTCTGCGGCTTTGTCGTTCTTTCCGAGTTTGAGATTGGCTTCGCCCATCAGGAAAACGACTTCATCCATGCGCGAAAAGTCTGCATACGTATCAATGATTTCCTGCAAACGGTCTATCGCGCCTTGATAAGCCTTGCGCTTGGTGATATACCACCGGGCGACTTCCAGGTTGTGCTTCGCCTGAACTTCCATCGCCTCGTCGCGCGGCGGCTCGATGCGCCCACGCGCGGGGCCTTGGGCGAAGGCTGAAGTCGCGAAGACCGAAGTCGCGAAGGCTGAAGTCGCTATGACTGCGCATAAAAATATTCGGGCAATAAACTTCATGCCGTACATTTCTAATACCTCACATTCAGTTTACGTATTTGCCAATGATTGCCGCGAGCCGCTCTTTGGCTTCCGGCGTGATCTTATCCGGCGAGGTAATGATAGCATGCCGAAGCGCGCGGCTGCATTTGCACTCGCGCTCTTGATTAGCGATGCGCGCGATGGTTCCCGCAATCAGCTTCTGCGCGGTTGCGGAGTTGCGATTCAAATACTGGATCACCATCTCGACCGTGACCGAATCATGATCGGGATGCCAGCAATCGTAGTCCGTAACAAGCGCTATCGTCGCATAACAGATCTCGGCTTCGCGCGCGAGCTTCGCTTCCTGAAGATTGGTCATCCCAATCACAGACATTCCCCACGAGCGATAAGTCTCCGACTCCGCTTTGGTCGAAAACGCAGGGCCTTCCATGCAGAGATATGTCCCGCCGCGATGAACGTCCACTTCCTTGAGATCGGCTCTGGCAGCCTGTTCCAAGGCATCGCACAGATCGTGGCAGACCGGATCGCCGAACGTCACGTGCGCTGCGACGCCTTCCCCGAAGAAAGTCGAAACGCGATGGCGCGTGCGGTCGAAGAACTGGTCTGGAAAGACTATGTCCATCGGCTTAAGTTCTTCGCGAAGGCTGCCGACCGCGCTCGCAGATATTATGCGCTCGACGCCGAGCAACTTCATTGCATAGATGTTTGCGCGGAATGGAATCTCTGTGGGCAAAAGGCGATGACCCCGACCATGACGAGGTAGAAAAGCTACGCGCACGCCGTCCAGAGAACCGACGATGAATGCGTCAGACGGGTCACCGAATGGCGTAGACACCCGCACTTCTTCAACTTCGGCGAGCGCTTCCATCTGGTAAAGTCCGCTCCCGCCTATCACTCCAATCTTCGCCTGTGACAATTGATTGTCTCCTTCAGCATTTTAGGTTTGTTCATTAGAGGTTGGATACCGCCTCTAAACGAGAGGGTGGATTTCAACCTTGCCGTCTCGCTCGCGCAGCCGAGCAAGCGGCGTGTGCGGGTCGTGATAAAAATGACATATCCAGTTCTCGCTGATCGCCTGTGGTATCAGCCGCTTTTTCTGTTCGAGTGTGTCAACCGGGTAGAGGTCAAAACCCATCACCCACGCAGGCGGCACGTGCGCCGTCGTGGGTATCAAGTCTGCGAACACGAACGCCGTCTCGCCTTCCGACTCTATTTTCACGCATTGCAGGTCGCGGTTGTGACCTGCGACTTTGATCGCAGTTATGCCGGGAACTACCTGAGCGTCGCCATCAACAAAATCGAATTGCCCTGCTTCCATAACCGGCTTGTAATCATCGAAGCTGTAACTTGCGCGGTCGCGTTCGTGCGGATTGGTAGCGTGCTCGAATTCGCCGCGCTGCGCAATGTAACGAGCGCGAGGAAACGCGGGAACGATTTGACCGTCTCGGCAAATCGTATTAGTTCCCGCGTGATCGAAATGAAGATGCGTGTTGATGACTATGTCAATGTCTTCGGGAGCCAGCCCTCGTTTTTGAAGTTCGCTCGACAGGTCTGTCTCGTGCGCGATGCCGTATCTCGCGTTTGAGCGAGCGTCCCACTTCGGGCCTATGCCCGTATCAATCAAAACGTTTTCGCGTCCAGTGCGAACCAGTAGACAGTTGAGACCAAGACGGACTCGATTGTTTGCGTCAGGCTGGAAGTGGCGTTCCCACACCACGCGAGGAACTACGCCGAATATGGCTCCGCCATCAAGCGCGAACGTGCCATCAGAAATGACTTCGATTTCAAATGAGCCTAGTTTCATAAAAACAGGGATTAGGTGTTAGAGGCCAGATGATAGAGGTCACAAACAAAAACGACTAATCTTTGACCTCTATCATCTGACCTTTTCAACCGCTATCTCTCGCTCGGAGGCGAGACCATCGGAGGCGGCAGTTCGGCTGGCTTGACCGTAGTGTCGAAATCTTCCGGCACGACAATCTTGCTGTCGCGGGCGATCTCGTCAATTCGGTCTTTGAGCTTCTGCTCCTTCATCTTATCCGTGATTTGTTGCCGCACTTGCGGGTCTGACGGCGGCGGGCCGGAACGACGGTCTTCGAGCTTGATTATGTGATAACCAAACGGAGTCTCGAAAACATCGCTTATCTCTCCGGGCTTGAGCGCGAACGCCACAGTATCGAACTCGGGGACCATTCGACCTCGCGTGAAGAAATCATACTCGCCCCCTTTGTCTTTCGAGCCGGGGTCGTCTGAGTTCTCCTTGGCGAGCTTTGCAAAATCCTCACCCTTGCGCGCGCGTTCAAGTATCGCCTGCGCTTTCTGGCGCGCCTCTTCTTTGGTCAATTGCTTCGGCGCAGGTTTGTCTTTGCCCCCATCCTTATCGCCGGGCGCACCCGCGGCGGGCGGCGGCGGCTGTGTGCTTACGAGCACATGGCGCACGCGCACTTCTTCGAATTCGTCTTTGTGCTCGTTGTAATACTGCTCGATTTCTTGATCTGACATCAGAGAGTCAGCGTTCTTTCCAAGCTCGCTCAGATAAGCGTTTTGGAGAATCTGACTGCTGTCGAGCAGAATCCCCAACTTCGTCAGACTTTCATCGTCAAGATTTTCTTTGCGGGCGAGGTCTGCAACTACTTTGAATTCGCCATACCGTTTCCTGAACTGGTCGCGCTGCGCCCCCTGCGCTTGCTGCTGAAGCTGGGGATTGCTCTGCAAGAAGTTCTCAAAATCGTTCGGGTGTGACTGGTAGTAAGCGTTTATCTGATCGTCGCTGATAGTCATTTCAGGATGCTTCTTGCGATAGGCTTGATTGAGATGCTGTTCGGTCCGAAATTTAATTTGCTCACTGACTTCGGGGCGTTGCGAGTAGCCTTCCTCGTCGGCGGCCTGGGCGACTGCCAGAAGCTTTTTGACCTGGTCAATGAGCTTCTTTTTCTCTTCCGGGTTTGTAGCGATCTCCTGCTGTTTATCGGGCGGCACCATCTCTTGAAACAGCACTTGCATATCCTGCTTGCTCAAGTTGTATGATCTCGGTTTTGTGGATGATTGCTGGACGAGAAAGAATGTTCCTCCCAGAAAAACCAGAACCAGTATCACGACGATAACTTTCGCAGACAGGTTCGATTTACTTGCTGAAGCCTTTCTCGCCATCGGCGTCGTCTCGGCAGTGGCCGCGCCATAAGGCGCAACCGCAGGCTCTCCGTCGCCTTCAGATTCATCCACTTCAGATTCATCCGCTTCAGATTCAGTCGCTTCGGGTTCAGCCGATTCAGGCTCAACCGTTGTTGTTGTGACTGGCGCAGCGACTTCGGATGCGTTCGTTGCCTCTGCGCCTTCCATATCGTTGTCTTTGTTTGATTCTGATGTCATCTATTCTCCTTCCGGTGTTCTAGCCTTCTCAACCAGTTCGACGAGAACACCGTTCGCGCTCGCCGGATGCAAAAAGGCAACTAGCTTTCCTTCCGCGCCGCGACGCGGGTAGCCATCGAGCACACGTACGCCGCGCGATCTTAATTCGCCCAACCTGGACGCGAGGTCTTCAACCGCATAACAAATGTGATGGAGTCCTTCACCGCGTTTGGCGATGAATCGGCCAACAGCCGTATCCTCTGAAATCGGCTCCAGAAGCTCGATTCGTGTCTCGCCCACAGGCAGCAATGCCACGTTCACGCCCTGGTCGTCAACCGTTTCAGTTCCTCCAAGCTCAATTCCGAGCGCGTCGCGGTAAAACGACAGCGAATCTGAAATCGAGCGAACTGCAATTCCAAAATGATCTATTTTCATAAGTATCAGTGATCAGTGATTCCTAGTCTCGCGATTATCTCTTCAACCACAGAGTACGGGTCGCGGCTACGGTCAGCCACAGACCGCGCCATCGCTCGAAGCTCGTCTCTGCCAATGCGATTATTCAAAACGACTCTCAGTAACCGGTCGCGCAGCAATTCAATTATACGGTGCTCGGCAACGCTCGCTCGGCGGCTCTCGATCTGCTCGCCGCGCGACGCAGTGTAATCCGCGTAACTCGCTATGGCTTCTGCCATTGCTTCTATGCCGTTGTTTTCAGTAGCTACCGTTTTGATTATCGGCGGCTTCCAACCGTCAGGCCGCTCCGAGATAGAAAGCAATTGTTCAAGCTCTCGCTCGGTTCTCAACACCCCATCGCGGTCGGCTTTGTTGATAGCGAAGACGTCGCCAATCTCCATTATTCCCGCCTTGATGGCCTGTATGTCGTCGCCCATTCCGGGAACGAGCACGACCACAGTAACATCGGCTGTTTTGACTATGTCAACTTCGTCCTGGCCAACGCCAACCGTTTCAATGATGATTTTATTATACCCTGCCGCATCCAGTATCGCTACTGCATCAACCGTCGCGCGCGCAAGCCCGCCCAGGTGGCCTCGCGCTGCCATGCTGCGAATAAAGATGCCGGGATCCGTAGCCATGCCCTGCATTCGTATCCGGTCGCCAAGTATAGCGCCGCCCGTGAAAGGACTCGATGGGTCAACGGCAATGATGCCGACAAGTTCGTTCTGCGTGCGATAGTGCGCAGCCAGCCGATCAACAAGCGTGCTTTTGCCCGCGCCCGGCGCGCCAGTAATTCCTACGACTAAAGCTTTGCCAGTGTGCGGAAAGATTTCTTTGAGCAGGTCTGTGGCATCTGCGCGCGCATCTTCGACCGTGCTGATGGCGCGAGCTATCGAACGTTTGTCGCCGTTGAGAATTTTTTCTATCGAACTCATAGGAGCCAGAAGTCAGTAGTCAAAAGTCATGAGCTGGAATAGGAAGCTGCTGCGCGCGCCTTCGAGTTTCTTCCGGCCTATGACTTTTGAATTATAACTTCCTTATGATCTTAATAATTGTCGCGCGATCACTATTCGTTGAATCTCGCTCGTGCCTTCGCCGATTGTGCAGAGCTTCGAGTCGCGCCAGAATTTTTCAGCCGGGTAATCCTTGATATAGCCATAACCGCCGTGTATTTGAACCGACTGTTCGGCGACGCGCACGGCGACTTCGCTGGCATAGAGTTTCGCCATGGAAGACTCTTTGGTCGTGACCTTGCCGCGATTCTTCAACTCTGCCGAACGAAGAGTCAACAGCCGCGCGGCTTCGATCTCCGTAGCCATGTCGGCGAGCTTGAATTGAATCGCCTGGAACTCCGAGATTGGACGACCGAACTGGTGGCGCTCTTTCGAATACCTCAGCGCGGCTTCATACGCGCCTTGCGCAATGCCTATGGCGAGTGCGGCGATTGAAATCCTGCCGCCGTCTAACACCTTCATCGCTTGAATGAACCCCTGACCTACTTCGCCTATCAGGTTCGAGTCAGGGACGAAACAATCGTCAAAGACCAGGGCCGCCGTATCGCTTGCGCGCATGCCGAGCTTGTTCTCTTTTTTCGCGACTGAAAATCCTTTCGTGCCTCGCTCGATGATAAACGCCGAAATGCCATGCGTGCCCGCCGTGCGATCAGTGATTGCCAAAGCTACGGTTGTTTCCGCGAACGTCGCGTTGGTGATGAAGTTCTTTGAGCCGTTGATTACCCATCCGCCGTTGCGCCGCGCTGCAGTAGTTCGCATCGAGCTTGCGTCGGAGCCTGAGCTTGGCTCGGTCAACCCCCACGCGGCAAACGCATCGCCGCGCGCAAGCGGCGTCAGATATTTTTCTTTCTGCGCGTGATTGGCGGCGATGAAGATATGCCCGGCACCGAGCGAGTTGTGAGCGGCAATCGAAAGTCCGACGGATGGATCAACGCGCGCGAGTTCTTCGATGATCGTTGCGTATTCGACGTAACCTAAGTTCTGGCCGCCGTATTCTTCCGGGAAGAGCACGCCCATAATGCCCAGCTCGGCAAACTTGGGCCTGAGTTCTACGGGGAAGTGCTGCGTCTCGTCCCATTCCGACACGTGAGGCGCAAGCTCTGCTTCGGCAAACTCGCGTATTGACTGCTTGATCTGCTGCTGCTCTTCGTTCAACTCGAAATCCATCGTTCCTCCAAACAACTCGTTGCTGCTGCGACTGCGAGTGCAATTGTGAACAATCGCGTGTTAATAAGAACTCCTAATTTTACACGTTGCGAAGGAAAAAATCACGTGTTGTCTGCGAAGGGTAGTGGTGACGCAGTGTGTTGACGATTAGAACAGTTCTTTTATTACCAACCTGCAATTTACGCTTTATTAAAGTTCAAGGTTGCTGCGAAGCTTGGCGATGTCACGTTGCGGCGGAGCGCCGAAAAGCTTTTTGTATTCCCGGCTAAAGTACGATGGGTCTTCATAGCCCACACGGAACCCGGCGCTCGCTGCGTCCAAGTCTTCGCCCAGCATCAGACGGCGTGCTTCCTGGAGTCGTATCTGTTTCTGAAACTGCAAAGGGCTCATCGCCGTGATGGACTTGAAGTGATGGTGGAAGCCGGAAACGCTCATGCCGAGTTCACGCGCGATATCATCAATTCTGAGCGGCTGGTCAAAGTTTTCGCGCAGCTGTTCGATTGCCTTAGAAATGCGGCGAGTGTCTCCTGCCGAAGCCAGCAGATGGCTGAGTCGCGCGCCCTGTTCTCCCCTTAAAAGTCGGTAGACAATCTCGCGAATGATGAGCGGCGCAAGAACCTGAATCTCGTCCGGCGTGTCGAGAAGCCTGGCCAATCTGACAACCGCGTCGAGCATATTGGCGTCAATCGAGCTAACGTCCATCGCCTTCACGCTCGCGTCGCCTTTTTTAGTTTCGACGCCGGATTCCATCATGACTGAGGCGACCAAAGGAGCGTCTAGATTTAACCGGAAGCTGAAATAGGGGCGTTCCTTAGACGCTTCTACTACTTGGCTGACGATCGGCAAATCGACCGTAGAGATCAAGTAATGGCCCGGATCGTACCGGAACACTTCCTCGCCTAAAAGCACTTGCTTGCTGCCCTGCGCAATGACGCAAAAGGCAGGCTTGAACACGGAATGCAACGGTTCCGTCGGTTTCGATGAACGACCGAGGAAGAAGCCGGGGAATACCTCCAATATTTCGTCCTCGGGAATGGCGCGAGCCATTCGCTCGACTAATTCATCTCTGTTGCTTTGCATCCTTTGCGCTTCACGTTTCGCTTCTCGATGGTTCATAAATTCATCTTAGCCTCTTTGGTTCCTATCAGCACGCCGCACGTAGAGTTTTTGCAGGATTGTACAATCATTCGCGAGTATCGTCTTACCGCCCTATCTTCCGAAGCTTATATAATCTAACTAAAGCAGAGTAGGATAAAAAATGGCTACTAACGAAACGAAAAGATATTTGGAGAAAGCTAAGGAGAAATATGCGGAAGCGGGAACTTGGAAATAGCAACTTGGAAGTATCGGCTATCGGGCTCGGCTGTATGGGAATGAGCTTTGGCTACGGGCCGGCTGGAGATAAGAAGGAAATGATTTGCCTTATTCGTTCGGCTGTCGAGAAAGGTGTAACATTTTTCGATACCGCTGAAATTTATGGACCGCTAACTAATGAAGAACTTGTTGGCGAAGCTTTGGAGCCTTTTCGCGGGCAAGTGGTGATAGCGACAAAATTCGGCTTCAAACCTGCCTCCAGGGATGAAACACACTGGAGTGCTTTAGATAGTCGCCCGGAGCACATCAAAGAAGTTGTTGAGGGTTCGCTTAAAAGACTAAGAGTTGATGCCATAGATTTATACTATCAGCATCGTGTTGACCCGAACGTGCCAATCGAAGATGTTGCCGGAGCAGTGAAAGATTTGATTCAGGAAGGGAAGGTTAAGCACTTTGGTCTTTCCGAAGCAGGGGCGCAGACGATCCGTCGCGCGCACGCGGTTCAGCCCGTGACGGCGCTTCAAAGCGAATACTCGCTATGGTGGAGAGAGCCTGAAGCGGAAATAATGCCGACGCTTGAGGAACTCGGAATCGGCTTCGTTCCATTTAGCCCGCTTGGTAAAGGCTTCCTCACGGGAAAGATCAACGAAAACACGACGTTCGACAGCACTGACTTCCGCAACATCGTCCCTCGCTTTACGCCGGAGGCTCGGAAAGCGAATCAGGCCCTGGTTGATTTGGTTGGAAAGTTCGCGGAACAGAAGAAGGCGACGCCCGCACAGATAGCGCTCGCCTGGGTTCTTGCCCAAAAACCTTGGATCGTGCCGATCCCGGGCACCACGAAGCCACACCGCTTGGAGGAAAACATTGGAGCGATTGATGTAGAGCTTACGCCTGACGATCTGCGCGAAATTGATAGCGCCACCTCGCAGATCACTGTGCAAGGTGCACGCTATCCTGAGCACCTGGAACGAAAGATCGATCGCTAGGCGTGGAAGTTGAAAATAAAAATTTATTGAGGCATTGTGTTGTGAAGCTACCTTTCAAAAGCTTAGACCCATGGCTTTTGAAAGGTAGCTTCACCGTTCACTTTATGCAAAGCATTTTCATTCAGTATGTTTACCTCATCTTAATTATCCTGGCGCTGGTCATGCTAGCCAATAAGCTTCGGCTGGCTTACCCGATCGTGCTTGTATTGGGCGGATTGGCGCTTAGTTTTACCGCTCAGTTTTCAAATATCACCATTGACCCGGAGCTGGTTTTCTTTATTTTTCTTCCTCCTCTGCTCTATGAAGCAGCCTGGCAAATATCATGGAAAGAGTTTTGGAAATGGAGACGTGTGATCACCAGTTTTGCTTTTCCCATCGTCATCATTACCTCCTGTGTGATTGCCTTTGTATCCCGTGCACTCATTCCCGGTTTTACTTTAGCGTTGGGCTTTCTTTTGGGAGGCATTATTTCACCGCCCGATGCTATTTCCGCAACGACCATCATGCGTCAGGTAAAAGTGCCGAAATCGCTGGTGAGCATTGCTGAAGGCGAAAGTCTGCTCAACGATGCCTCATCGCTGATTGTGTTTCGCTTTGCTTTAGCGGCAGTGATCACCGGGCAGTTCCATTTTCAACAGGCAGCCACCAGCTTTTTTCTCGTTATCTTTATGGGAATATTGGTTGGTCTTTTCGTCGGAATCATTTTCTATGCCATCCACCGCTGGCTGCCTACGACACCCAGTATAGAAATCGTTTTAACCCTGGTAACGCCCTACTGCATGTATTATTTTGCAGAGCACTTTCATTTTTCGGGTGTTCTGGCAGTAGTCAGCGGCGGACTTTTTTTATCAAGTAAGCGACAGAGTATGCTTACTTATCAGAGCCGGATTCAAGGAGTAAATGTATGGACCAACATCGTCTTTGTACTGAACGGTTTGATTTTTTTACTCATTGGACTTCAATTGCCCTCCATTACCCGGCAACTCGGAGATATTAGTTTAGGCAGGGCAATATGGTATGGATTGGTCATCTCTTTTGTGCTGATTATTACACGGTTGCTTTGCACATTTGGAGCTTCTCTTTTTACCAGGTTTATGAGCCGTTTTATTACGGTGGCAGATCCTAATCCGGGATGGAGAGGCCCACTGGTTTTGGGCTGGGCAGGAATGCGTGGCGTAGTATCGCTGGCAGCCGCGCTTTCCATACCAATACTCATTCAGGAGGGGCAGCCTTTTCCCTATCGCAACCTGATTCTCTTTATTACTTTTATTGTCATTCTGGTCACCCTGGTTTTTCAAGGATTAACGCTTCCGTGGCTGATCCGAAAAGTAAAGCCGGAGGACAAATCCACCACTATACCGGAACATAAGCAGGAGATAATCATTCAAAAGAAAATCGCACAGGCTTCACTTCAATTCCTGGAAGAAAAATATGGTGAAGATTGCCTGCTAAACGAACATTTAAATAATTTGCACGCAAGACTAAAACTTGATCTGAGATTTTTTAATCAAGAACTTGAAGAAATAAACAACACAAAGGAAAACTCATTAAAAAGCTATCAAACTATTTATCTGGAACTGTTAGAGCAACAACGAAAATTGCTTAATGAAATGAATCACCTTGCCGAATTCGATGAAGAATTGATCAGGAAATATCTTTCATTGATCGACCTTGAAGAATTCAAAATCCGGGAAAAACAATTACAAGAAGCGACTCCAGGTATATGAACCTATAATCAAGTGCAGTAATTCAGAAAATGGAAATCAAAAGAAATAATTCACAGCCTTCCGGCAAAGGGCCGGATGAGTATTTCACCGGCTCTGTTCGTATTGACCCGCTGTTTGAGGCATGGCTTCTACGATTGCGAATGTGATTTGCCGTGCGTTTTGGCGGGCGCTTTCCTGCTCTTTTTCTTACCGGGTTTTTGATTGATCTGAAGGAACCGGGTAACCTCGCCCGGCTTCAATTCGCGGTATTTGCCCATTGGCAGTCCCTGCTCTGTGACGTGGCCTATTCGCACGCGGCGCAGCTTGACGACCGAATGACCTGTCGAATCGAACATGCGGCGAATCTGTTGATTCTTTCCTTCGCGCAGCGTGACTTCATACCAGCAGTTTCCGCCTTCGCGTGTGCGCTCGATCAATCTGATCTCGGCTGGCGCAGTGCGAGACTCGCCGAATTTAATGCCTCGTCGCAAACGCTCGATTTGTTCCGCGCTCGGCGAGCCTTTCACCTTCACGTGATAGACCTTCTCGACCATGCCGCCTTTCGTAATCGCGTTGGTCAAGTCGCCGTCGTTAGTCATTATGATCAGCCCTTCGGTGTTGAAGTCCAATCGGCCAACAGGATGAAGCCCGCGCCTCATCGAAGGCGGAAGCAAACGCGCTACGAGCGGTCGCTCTTTCGGGTCTGAAACTGACGAGAGATACCCGCGCGGCTTATTGATAAGGATGTACTTTTTCTCGCGGTTGACTAATTGAGCGTTGATCAACTTGCCGCGCACCTTGATGTGATCTTCGGTCGGGTCTGCCTTCGAGCCAAGCTCTGTGACGACGCGACCGTTAACCATCACTTCTCCGCCGACGATCATTTCTTCGGCAGCGCGACGCGACGCCATACCGGTCGATGCGATTATTTTTTGTATTCGTTCTTTCATAATAAGGAAAGTATAGCGCGGCAGGGTATATATGGGTTAGCTGCTCATCAAGTCTTCAAAGTCCTCAAGGTTCGGAAGCTCCGACAGGTCGTTAAGCCCGAATTGAATCAAGAACTCTTTTGAAGTCCCGTACATCATCGGGCGGCCAACGACCTGCTTGTGCCCTTTGGCGACGATCAATCGCCGGTCGAGCAGCGTCTTGATTGCAGAGGTCGAAGTCACGCCGCGAATTTCGAGTATCTCAGGTATTGTGATCGGCTGTTTGTAAGCGATGACGGCGAGCGTTTCGAGCGCGGCGATTGACAGTCGCGCAGAAGGCTGCGACTTCATATAGCGGCGAACGTATTCGTTCAACTCAGGCCGCGTCGCTATTCGATAGCCGCCCGCAAGTTGCCTGATTTCGATTCCCGCGCCCCGAGCATTGTATTCTTCTTTCAACTGCTCGGCAGCCGCTTCAATGTCTTCAACCGGCGCGCCATCGAGAAGCGAGGCAAGTTGTTTCACGCTCATCGGCTCTTCGGAAACGAATATCAGCGATTCTATGATTGGTTTTAATTCTTCTATAGTCATAAGAACTTTTCGATTGAAATTAGACGCTCAAAAATCGCAAGCAGTCTGCCATACGTTTTACACGTCTCGGCGAGGCTTGGCAAGTGAAGGGGTTTAACACACAGGGTCAATTCATTCTCAGACTAGAGGCATCCGTTCTTGAATCAGAAACCTGAAGATTCACCGCAGAGACGCAGAGGACGCAGGGATTTCGCAGAGGAAGACTCTCTATTATCTCTGCGCTCCCTCTGTGTCCTCTGCGTCTCTGCGGTGAATCAGGCTTCTTTTTCACATAATTAAAGAGAATGAATAGACCTTTGTTTTACACAGATCAAGCGGCATCGGCTTCTTGAGAACTCAATAGCACTTTTTGAATTTCGTCGAACAACGATTGCGCGTCTCCGATTGGAACATTCACAACACCGGTTACATTGCCCAACCCGCAAGCCTCGGATGCAATTACCGGAACTTTGCGAGCAACTGCTTCAAGCAATCTTCGAGGCTTATGTTCTATGAACGCAGGAAGGACTACGAGGCCGATTTCGTCCAGCCATCTTTCGTCAAAGCGCCTGCAAGAGATACGAACGCCTCGCCAGAAATCCGTGCTCTCCAGTTGCGAGCCTATCAAAACCAGATCAAGGTTGAGAGCGCGAGCCGCTTCGCGCATCTCATATGCGCCCTTTCTTCCGAGCGTCGAAGCAGGGAAAAGAACCTTGTTGCCTTTTATCGGCGCTCTTTCCACTTTGGGGATGCGCCAATCTGTCACTACCGCTTTCTCTTTGAACAGAGCCGCGATTTCAGTGTGAGGCGTTACGATTTTTCGCGCGTATCTCAACGCTTCGCCTTCTGCCCTCACGAGCCATTCGTCCGCTCTGAAGTCGCCGAGTGTTTCGCTTTCGAGATGTAACTTGCGAGCGCGGTCTAATCTTTTGTGCAAATCGGCGAGAGGCAAACGAGTCATTAACACATCGAAAGTTCTGCCGCCCAGATAACCTTCATTCCACAGGAAAGGAAGCAGGTTCTGCATGACAGTGACGTGCGTGACATCCACCTTCAGCAACGGCACAAAACTGATCGCAAGTCTTTCATCATTCCTTAACAGAGCTTTTTGTCTGGCTGCCCCTTGCGGACTCAGGTTTCTCGATTCAACTGCTCTCCAGATAGTAGCAAGTCTGCTTTCGCTCACTTTCTGAAAACCATCGGCAAGACCATGCGTAGTTCGGCTTGTTGAATTTTTTCCCGTTGATCGGCAAACCGAGAGTGTCTTTATCGCTCTTATTATCGCTTATATACTCATCCAGTTCCGGCCAGTATTCGTCAACAAGATATGCGCTCCGCTCTAAATTCGATGCGCCTCTTTTGTGCCCGATGTGCTTGAAGCAACTCTGTACGTTGCAACTCGCGCAAGAGTGCAGGTCATCGGCAGATGTAATCAAATTAGTGGCGCGAACGGACAGGGCAGTTCTTTTTCTGATCTTTTCGCTCTTCAATCGAACGATCAATTCATCGCTCGTCATTAAAATTTCGATGCGAAACGGATTGTTTGATTTGAATCGCAGGTCAACATAGTTCCAAAAGACTGTCGCGTCGCGTCCGACTTCGGCTAGTGAGCCGGGAATAACTTTACTATGAGCATGGCGTTCAAGGATTTCAAACCCTGCGCTCAAAGCCGCGTCATAGAGAGCGTTTGACAACTGGCAAAGCCCTCCGCCAACGCTTGGAATGATGCAGCCTTCGCGAAGCTCGCGCCCTCGCGCGTACCCTTTCCACCTGACCGGAAGCCCGACATGAGACCAGAAACTGAAAGACGCGGCCAGCCGGAATCTCAACCCCGTTAAGACGACGGATTGCCATTCGCAGGTTATGCACTTTTCCTGCTTCGAGCTGGATTTCCGCGCTTTGATTGTTCGACCACAGCTTGCTTTTCGATTCGGCAATGACGGTCTCGTTTCCAAGCAGTTCACCTTTGCAGTATTGTTGAACGTCGCCCGAAAAGATGTTCTGAAGAATACGCCTTGCCTGCAGAAGCGATGATTTGATGCGAAAGATAATTTCACTGGCGGGTGTAGGTTTCGGCCCCGTCCCGACTTCTGAATCTGCGCGCACTTTATCTGAAAAAAGAACGCCCATAAACTTTCTTTCTCCCTAACAATCAACTGCGCCTTTGACGTGGAAATTTGTCGGAAGGTTGTTTGGAGATTGATAAAGATTTCGGAGCGGGATTAGGAAGTTGTTTTAGCAGTCCCGTTAGGGACGACCTGTCTATAGTTAATGAAGGCTGAATGTTTTCTCTAGCTCCGTAGGAGCGATCTCTGAGTGAACAGGTCGCTCCTACGGAGCTTCTTTAGAAGAAAGGATTAGGGGAAGGTAATAGGAGATGAATGAGAATTGAGAAGACTTGCTCAGTTCTCGCTCATCACCTGATCGTCGGGAGACGTGATCTGCTGGATTTCTTCTCGCCTGGTGATAATTATTTCGCCGAAAGTTTCAGATTGCGACAATCGAATGGCAAGTTCTTTGACCAGTTCCAGCAACGCCAGAAAGACCAGCACGAGTTCGCGGCGCGAGCGTGCGCGCTCGAACATTTCACGCGCGCGCACTTCGCCTCTTTCCTGAAGCGTCAACTTTATCTCGGCGATCTTCTCGGCCATCGTCATCTCGTCGCGCGCGATTTCAATTTCGGTTATCGCGCGGCGGCGGTCTAGCACTTCGCGAAAGACCTCGAACAATTGAAAGACAGTTGCCGCAACTTCCGGGTTGTTCTGATCCGTCTCCATGTCCGCGCGCGTAAACGTAGCCGCTTCCATCATCGCTCGTTGGTGCAAGACGTTTGCCGCGCCCTTGAACTTCTGGTGCTCAAGCAACTGATAGACAAGCTCTGAGCGCGGGTCTTCGATGGCTTCTTCTATGGCGTCCGGGTCGCGCGGCAGAAGCATCTGCGATTTGATGTGAATGAGCGTCGCAGCCATTACAAGGAATTCGCCCGCCACAGCGATGTCGAGTTCGCTCATCGCTTTCAGGTAATCGAGGTACTGCGCGGTGATGCGCGCAATCGGAATGTCGTAAATCGAGACCTCTTCCTTGCGAATCAGGTAGAGCAGCAGGTCGAGCGGCCCCTCGAATACAGGCAGCTTGATCTTGTACTGATCCGCAGACTCGGCAAACTCCGGCGCAACATCCGTAAAACCTGCCGCCGATTCGCTTGTTCGCGTTGACGCTTCTTCCATCTTTACTCCCAGTCCATTTTTATTGCGCGGCGCACTTCGACCATAGTCTTCTGCGCTTCTTCGCGCGCTCGCCGCGAGCCTTCTTTGATGACTGCAATGACCTGCTCCGGATTTTCGCGAAGCATCTGGCTGCGTTCAGCTATTGCCCCGTATCGCTCGATGATCGAATCTGCCAGCGCGCGTTTGCGATCAACACAGCCTATGCGCGCATCGCGACAGTCGTCGTCAAAGTGGTCGGCTGTTTCCGAGATTCAAAAAGAATCTGTGCATCTGGCAGACGTCGCAGCTTTCGGGATGGCCGGGGTCTGTGCGGCGAATGCGCGTGCGGTCGGTTATCATCTTCCGCGCTTTCTCGCGCACCACGTCGGCTGAATCAACCAGGTAGATGGCGTTGCCGTAGCTTTTCGACATCTTTCGCCCGTCGGTTCCGGGCAACACAGGAACTTCCGTGTGAAGCGCTTTCGGTTCCGGGAAGACATCGCCGTAAAAATTGTTGAAGCGGCGCACTATCTCGCGTGTCAGCTCGACGTGCGAAGCCTGATCTTTGCCTACGGGAACATAATCGGCTTTGTACATGATGATGTCTGCGGCTTGAAGCACAGGGTAGCCCAGAAACGCATAGTTGCCGATATCTTTTTCGGTGATGTTCTCGCGCTGCTCTTTGTAAGTCGGAACACGCTCAAGCCACCCCAGCGGAGTGACTGGCCGAAAGTATCAGGTGAAGTTCTGCGTGCTCCGGCACCATTGATTGAGCGAAGATCGTAGACCGTTCGCGGGTCAAGGCCGGCAGCAATCCAGTCGCTCACCATATCTAAAGTATTTTGCTTGATCGCGCTCGTGTCTGCGTAATCGCTCGTCAGCGCGTGCAAGTCGGCGATGAAGTAAAAGCATTCGTATTCGCCGAGTCCTGCAGGCGTATCCAGTTCTTAAGCGCGCCCTCGTAATTGCCCAGATGCAAATTTCCCGTGGGCCGCATACCGCTCACGATTCTTTTCTTACCCGTTAGCGAAGCTGACAATTTGAAACTCCCTCTTCTCGGTTTAGCTATATGAGCCGATTCTAAGCAGATACACTACGCCACTGAAAACTGGATTGAAAATGGCTCGGAACACTCCCAGAAACATCAACCCATACAACAAGAGGTATCCGTAAGGACGAATCTGGTAATAAGCTTCGGCCATCCCGGCGGGCAGCATCTCTTCAAGCACATGGCTTCCATCAAGCGGCGGCACAGGGATTAGATTGAACACCCCGAGCAGGACATTGAGCAGCAACATAACGCTCAGAAAAACCGCCAGCGGTGCCATGAACGCAGACTGGTTGGGTGCTGGGCCTACAAGTGTGTAATAACCGCCTTGCAGGATCAACATGCCGCTCAACATCATAATCTTGATGATGACGAATGCTATCGTTGCCAGAATAAAGTTGCTGATCGGCCCGGCGGCTGACACGCAGATGTTCGCTTTTGTTTTATCGCGCCACAATCGCGGATTCGTCTCCACAGGCTTTGCCCATCCGAGCAGCGGTATTCCGACAAGGGAACTGAGCAGCGGAAAGAGGATAGTTCCAATCGGGTCTATGTGCGCTATGGGGTTGAGCGTAATGCGCCCTTGCAGGCGACCCGTGTCGTCTCCGAATTTTTCTGATGTCCATGCGTGCGCAGCTTCGTGAAATGAAAGCGAAAAAAGAAGCACTATGAACCAGATGATGAGATTGCCAACATCAATGTTTCCCAAGCGTTTGCACTCCTAATCAACCGCGCGCCTGATAAGCTCTATCTGAAAACTAGCACGCAGTAAAGTCACTGTCAAAATTATAAAACGCGACCTTATATGCTTTACGTGAAACTGCTGTCTGATGTTTAGAAAGGCCAATAACCTTCGATGCCGAGCGGGACGCGGAATAGCTCTCGATTTGATGCCGCGATCAGATTGCCTTGATCGTCAAAGCACAATCCGACCAATCCTATTGCGGCAACAACTATTTCCGCTTCGGCGTCAGGCGTTATCTTGATTATGCCTCGATGCCCGCGACGGCTGGCCGCGACGTAGAGATTGCCCTTGCGATCAAATGCCAGACCTTGAGGACGGCCAAGCCCTGTGAAGAATCGCGTCACCTCGCCATCTTGCGCTATGCGTACTACGGAATCGAAGCTGGAAAGCGTCGGCCCCGAAACGTACAGATGACCGTCAGGCCCGAATGCCAGATGATAAGCCGCCATGCTCGATTCAAGCGTTGCGAACGTCGTCGCCTCGCCGATTTCGTTGACGCGGAAGATAGTGCCGCTGCGGTCACCGACGTACATACGCCCTTCGTGATCGAAGGCTATGCCCGTCGCTATGCCGAGATTGTGCGCGAACGCTTCGGCTTCTTTGAAAGGCGTTACGCGGTAGACAGTGCCGTCGTAGCGGCTGGAGATGAACATCTCGCCGTCGGGGCTGAAAGCCAGTCCTGTGGGGTTGACTATGTCTGTCAAAAAGGGCTCGCTTTCGCCGTCGGGCGTTATCTTGTAAACCGATACGGGAACTTTCTGCCCGCGTGTGCCCGACAGCGTCGTGTAAATAGCGCCGTTGTCGCGATCATAAGCAGGGTTGGCAACAGGATGGAGATTTTCAGAGAGCTTTTGGCCGACTATGAATGCGTGCCCTTTGCTCGATACGCCGTTGGCTTCGAGCGTGACTTCGACTTTTCCGTCTGAAACCAGGAGGCTGGACGGCACGGGCGCAATCACGCGACTGGGCGAGGTGCTGACAGGTCTGGTTTCAGTTTCATCGAATTTGACGCGCGCCCGGTCGTAAGTCGAAAAAGTGAAATCGCGGCAAGCGATAATCACTTCGCCTCCTTCTATCCCGGCACTTGGTGTCAAATTCTCAATCTCAGGCTGCGCCATTCTATGTTGCTCCCTCGGCCTCCGTTTTTTTCGTCCAATCAGTGAAAAAGTATATTACTTTGAAGGCGAGTGATTGTCCATAAAGAGCCACAGCCGCAAAACGCATCTAGGGCACTTGTAAGCTGTCAATTGATAAGCCGTCGAGGCTTTCGATCACAAAATCGGCTTTTGAAAGCTGATCCTTCGAGTAAGAGTTCGTGACCGCGAGCACAGGCATTCCAGCGAGGTGCGCCGCTTCGACGCCATGCAGAGAGTCTTCGATGACGAGGCATTCTTGAGGAGAGATTCGAGCGGCTGCGTGGGCGTTGATAATCCCGTGCGCTTTCAGGAAAGATTCAGGGTCAGGCTTGCCGCGAGCGACATCTTCGGCGCTGACGATTGCAAGAAAGCAATCCCTTACGCCGCCGAAATCGAGCACCAACTCGATTTCGCGCCTGAGCGCGCCTGATGCCACTACCAATGGATAGGCACGAGCAGCGCACCGGATGAAATCGGCTACGCCCGGAAAGAGCCGCAGATGAGCGCGCATGTGCAGGTTCTATGTAACTCGCTTTCCGATCAATCAACTCCGCGAGTTTTTCTGTTGTTAGCGTCGCGCTGTCTGAGAATGCTTTGCGAAAGCATCCACGATCATCAAAGGCGAGATAATAACGGTAGTAGTCTTCTTCTGTAAGCGCGATGCCTTCTTCGGCAAGCACTCGTTGAAGCGCCGCAAAGTGCAGAGGTTCGGTGTCGGCAATAACGCCGTCGCAATCAAAGATTATTGCACGCAACATAATGATTTAGAGGCTGACAATTTAGATTTCAAATCTGAGAGGTCGTTATAGCAGTCCCGTCAGGGACGACCTGTCTGATAGTACCTGCGGCATAGAAAGCTTTCGAGTAGCTCCGTAGGAGCGACCTGTTAATCAAGTAGGTCGCTCCTACGGAGCTACGAAATTATTTAGCATAGCGTTTCTATAGACAGGTCGCTCCTACGGAGCTTCTTATTACCGTTTAAGGTTGAGCTTGTTTTTTCTGCTTGGAGCGCTCGGCAATTTGCTTGAGCGCCTGATCTGCTTCTTCGCGTGTGACTGAGCCGTCTTTGTTCAAATCGAGCGCTTTGAAAGTTCTCTCTTCAGTCATCTCATCAGCGGTGAGCTTGCCGTCTTTGTTCTTATCAAATTTCGTAAACAGGTTGCCAGCGTCAACTCCGCCTGTTGCCTGAGTCTGCACTTCGTTCACTGCGCGGAAAAATCCGTTAAGCTCTTCTTGAGAAAGTTCGCTGTTGTGATCCTGGTCCATTGCGTCGAACAACGAAATCATCTTGGCGAATTCATCGCGCGATATATGTCCATCGTGATTTGCGTCAAGGAATTTGGAAAGAGTTTCGCCCATTCGCGGGCCGCCGCCGGGACCGGCAAATCGAGTGCGAAGCGAGTTGAACTCTTCTTCATCAACGAAACCGTCTTTGTTTGTGTCCCAACGATCAAAGACTTGCGGCGGGAACTGGCTGGGTATTTCGTCGCGACTTATTTTTTTATCTTTGTTCTTATCCAGTTCTGCGAAATTGGGCATCTGAAACTGCATACGCATTCCACCACCGGGAGGCGGGCCGCCGGGCGGTGGCCCCTGCGGCGGCAAATCCTGCGCGTTGGCACTAGTCATCACTGCTATTGAAAAAATCAAACCGAAAAACTTCTTCATCCTATCACTCCTTAATTCTGCTCTCAGTCCAACTAGAAATTAAATCGCAACGAAAGCTCGACCCTGCGCGGATTTATCGCGCGCGAGGGTGTGCCGAACCGCGATGGCTGCAACACGCCGTCTCTTAGTTGTGGCAACACACCGTTGAATCGGTCGAAATTTGTATGATTGAGCACGTTCGTCGCGCGAAGATCTATAGTGACGTTATATTTGTGTTTCGCATCGCCGCCGCCGAACCCGCCAAATCCGCCCGGTCCGCCGAATCCGCCTCCGCCTGGGCCGCCGCGCATAACCATCTGTCCGCCGCTCGCTGCGCCCGCTACGCCCGCTCCACCTGCGCTGCCTCTGTTTTGATTGTTGCCGCCCCGATTATTTCGAGCCTGCTGATTTCGACCTTGCTGATTTCGACCCTGTTGATTCTGACTTTGCTGGTTGCCTTGTTGATTCCCCTGTTGATTGGCTTGTTGATTACCTTGCTGAGGCGCTTGTCCTTGAACTGCTGCGCGGCCCCAATTATTAGGCGGCGGGCCGAACCCGAACGTCTTCGAGATGTTCATGTCTACGCTGACATAACCCGGCCCTTGTCCGAAATTGCGCGGTATGATTTCGTCAAAGGTCGTCGGATTAGGATTGAAGACGCCGAAGCTGGTTACTACAGCGCCGGGGTCGCCCGCGTTGGCAAACGCAGGACGGTCCAAGAATGAGTTATCTGTATTGTTATCTCTTCCGGTAAGGATGTTGAACGGACGACCTGACCACGCATTAATGAACGAACCCATTCGCAAATTCCAGGGCAGCGTGAAATTGCCTCCGACTGTCACTCGATGACGTGAATCATTACTCGCGCGACCAAACTCCGTAGACAGATCGTAAGGATTTGACGGCGTGGTGTACGCGCTGTCCGTGTCGTTGCGCGTCGAAGACAAGGTGTAAAAGCCAAACAATGTAAATTTCTGGCTGAAGCCTGTGCGCATGCTCACTCTGAGTTCATGTCGCTTCGATTGTCCGCTTGATTCAAACTCAAGTATCGGCCCTTGACCGGGGAAGGGAAGCACAGGGTCTTCAACTGTTCCCTGTCCGGGAAGTGGCGCATTGATATTACGCGAGCGCAGCAAATGTACGCCGCGCTGCCAGGTGTAGCCTACAGACCCGACCAGCTTCCACGGCAATTGCCGGTCATAGCTTACGGTCGAGATGAAGTTGTAAGGATCTTTCAGATCTTTGGCCTTGGCGCGGATGGTCGGCTGTACTGCTCCCGTCAGCACATCCGGTATATTGAGAAAGAAATCAGGCTCCGTAATGACGAACTGTTGTTGATGAAATCCATCAAAGCGAATCGAGTCGGAGGTGATGCCGTTGTCGAGTCCCGTGTAGAAAATGCCAGCGCCTACGCGAAACGTGTTCACGCGTTTCTTGTCCGCCAACGCTATTCCCAATCGAGGCGCGAAATTATTTTTGTCTTGAAGGTGCGTCTGGAATTCGTGACGCAATCCGAGCGAAAGCGTCAGTTGAGGCGATATCTTCCAATCATCCTGTATGAATGATCCCATCTGCCATTGCGAGAAGCCTATGAACGGGTCGCCGCGATTGATCGAAAACTGTGACGGATGTGCGCCGGGAACTCCCGCCAGTACACTTTGAAAAAGCTCAAGCGGCGAGCCTGTCTGGTTACCGAATACGAACGTGCCGCCGAAGTTGGAACGATTGATGTTTTCAAAGCGCAGCGCTTCGGCGCGAAATCCGGCTTTGAACGTGTGCGTTTTGTACGTGTAGGTAACGTTGTTTGTGAAATCCAGGTTGCTGTTTGAGTTATCTGTAAAAAGATTGCCCTGATTGCCGCCTGAGTTGAAAGTTTCGAGCACGTTTATAGCCGGGGCATTGGTGAGCGCCTGCGAATTAAAACTGCGACGGCTGAGCTGCAACCGCGCTTCATTGACCGAGTGCTCGTTCAGAATAGAGGTGAACGAAAACCTCAAAGTGTCTTCGCGCGATGTGCGACTGAACGCGCGCTCAGGCAAATCGAATGTGCCTATGCCCTGATTATCGGCTTCGTTCTTGTTGTGGCGGTACTGCATGCCTATCGTGTGTTTGCTCGACAAAAGATAATCGCTGCGAATCGAAAAGTTCATCGAGCGAACAGGAACCGCAAGCGATTGAACGAACGGCTCAGGCAGAAATGTTGTGGGATTGAGCACCGTCGCGTTTATGACTTCGCTTCGATCATCCTGGCTCTGGCTCGCGTCGAGAAAGAAGCCCCAGCGATTATGAATGATCGGCCCGCTCAAGTAGCCGAAAAAGTTGCGTATCTGTACGGACGGTTTTGTAGGCGCGAAAGCTTCGCGCGCATTAAGCGCGCTGTCGTTGAACCTGAAATTGAACCCCCCGTGATAGGTGTCGGCTCCGGGCTTTGTGATGATCTCTATTCTGGAGAAACCAGGCTCTGAAAATTCGGCGGCGAAGGGATTCTGATTGATGTTGATTCTCAGAATCGCGTCTTTGGGAGGAATCTGGCCGCGCTCGCGGAAGCCCCCGACATATACTGACGCGTCGTCCGCGCCTCCTGCGCCCGCCATCTCCTTGAGCGTTTGAAGAAGTTCATCCGGGTCATCGGGCAATGCTTCGAGGTCTTTTCCCGTCAGCGTGATTGCCGAAAGATTTCTGTCAGGCTCCGTTGATATGCCAGCCGAATCGTCTTTGACTTCGACCTGCTCGGACAAAGCGACTTTGAGTTTTATATCGAAAACATCTTTGCGCTTCTGCGTAAGGTCAATCTGTTCGACGAAGTTGGCAAAGCCTTCGACTTCGACAGTCAATGTGTAAACGCCGGGCTTTACGACGAAGCGATAACGGCCTCGGTCGTCCGACTGCGCTGTGTATTTGTTGCCTTTGCCGTCATCGAGCGTGACAGGCGCAGCCTGTATATATGCGTTTGTTTCATCAACAACAGTACCGCGTAATTCAATCGCGGCTTGAGGCTCTGCCTCATCTGCAAAAGCGGCCACGCCGAGATTCATCATCATCAGGAGCAATGTGAGCGTTATGGAAATTATTCTTTTCATAATTCTACTTCTTCTCAATTCAGATTCAGCTTTTCTGATTCAAAGGTTCCACTTTCATGTGGCCAAAATCGTAAGGGGCTATTTCTTGTTGAGCTTTTCTTTTTCCTCCTGACGTATGCGATCCTGCTCGTCCACCATCTCCTGATACGCGGGCAGTTGTTTTTCCGTGAGCACTGTTCGGATTTCTTCTCGCCCCTGCTGTCGCACGGCATCGAACTGCGGGTCGAAATCCTTCATGCAAGGCTCCACCTTTTTTCTGAGTTCGAAAAATTTGTGGCCTGTGTTATCGAGAATCTCTCTTATTCGAGTCTCCTGGTCGGCGGTCAGCTTCATCTTGTCATTCATTTTTTTGATGAAGACTCCTGTGCGGTCTCGCGGGTCCACTTTCTCAGAGCCGGAGCTTGTGAGTCCCTGGTAAAGGTTCAGTGACAGCGCGCCTGCCGCGAACCCGATTATGAAAACGGATATAACTATCAAGCGGGCTTTTTGCTTACTGCTGTTGTTACTTTGCATTCTCTTTCTCCTCGACAGCCACTAACGTCTCAAGCACATCATCGGCTGTCGGCGCGGGGACATCGTAAACATCGTTGAACACTATTCGTTCTCTGCGAGGAATCTGGTTTGTGGCGGTCGGTCTTTTATTTGAAGCTGATTCAGGTATATTCGACACCAGCGTGGCTCCGATTATTATGAGCAGCAGCATGGCCATCGCCGGTATCAACTGGCGCGAGGTTAGCAGCAACGCTGCGGCCCACGATTCGTCTACACGCTCCAGGCCCGCGCGCTCAGGCCCGCGCGCTATTCTGGCGCGAAGCGCTTTGAAGAAATCTTCGCCCGGCGTAATCACTTCCCCCGCAGCCGCCCCGTCCATAGCCGCGCGACTGAGCGCAAACAATCTGTATTCGCCTGCGCATCGCTCGCATGTCTGCAAATGCCTGTGAGTGGCTGCGCGCTCGGTGACGCTCAACTTCTCTCTGATTGGCACTACGCGGCTGCCTTCGATCAAAGCCGGGAAATTCTTCCGCGCTTGTCTGCATACAATCGTTGGTTCGTTGTTACCCTTACTCATTTTTTACTCCTCTGCATTCGCTCGCCGCTCATGACCAATCGCTTCATCGCGGCCCTGAGCGTGCGCCGCGCCCGGAATGCGCGGACTTTAACTTTCGACTGACCCCACCCAGTCATCTCGGAAACTTCTTTAACGGAAAAACCGTCGCGGTCTATCAGCACCACCACAAGCCTGTCTTCGGGTTCGAGCTTTGACAGCAATCTCTCTGCTATTTCTGCGGCGTCGCGCTGGCGCTCGGCGCTCGAATGACGATCGCGCGCTACTTCAAGCATCTGAAGCTCGAACCATTCATCCTCGTCCTGCGATTCGTGCGGCGTTTGCTGTTCGACGCGACGACGCTGCGCTCGCAAGTGATCGTAGCAGGCGTTGACCGCTATCTTTGCTACCCACGCCTCGAATGATCTGCCGAGCGTGAAGGTTGAAAGCGAGAAGTACGCTTTGGCAAAGACCTCCTGCGCGATGTCTTCAACCATATCGCGGCGGCGAAAGAAGCTGCCGATGATGGAAAAGACTCGCTGGCTGTGGCGGCGCACGAGTACTTCAAAGGCGTCGTGATCTTCGGCCAGGCTGCGTTCGACAAGCTCGTCTTCGCTCGTCTGATCAACCGGGCCGCCCGCTACTCTTGCTCTGGCGACAGTTCTCGCGCTCGATTCGACCTGATGTTTTGCGAGCTGGCTTATATCTTCCGAAGAGCCTGCGGCGATACTTTGAGCCGTACTTTGTGCGCTGCGCTTGTTGCCCTCTTTCAATCCACGCTCCACTGAATTCGGGGATGGAAAAATTCTTCGCCCCTGATTATCTCGCAAACGCTTTTCGGTACTTCCGCTTTCTTACTCGCGCCCGTGCTTGGCTGGCGCAAACGAATTTGGCTAAATCTGATTAACGTCCGAGCGGACGCTTTGTTCGGCATTTCCTATAATCAGTTTTCAGCCAGATTCATCTATTGACAAAGAGCTTGTGTGACACACAAACCGGATTTGTTGTCACCGCTGTATTAGACGAACATGCGTTGCGAATGGTTACTAAAAACATTTACTCCAAATACACTTATCCCTCAAATCTTACCAGAGTTAGGGCCTTAAACGTGAGTTAGTGTCGAGCCTTGAGCGGCGAGCAGGCTAATTATTATTTATTGAGCGCAGCCCTGATCTTGATGACCATGCCTTCAACTTCGAGTTGCTTCGGAGCTTTTGGCACATCTGCCAGATACTGTTCAAATGCCTTGAGCGCGCCTTCATAGTTTTTTTGCAGGAAATAAATCTGCCCCAGCATAAGCTGCGCGCCTCCCATCTGCGTGCCGCCGATTTTATAAGCTGCGAGCAGTTCGCGTTCGGCCTCGCTCATTCGATTCACCTGCAGAAGCGCGCCTCCGAGTAGAAGATGAGAGCGAGCCGAAGTGGGAAATACTTCTATGGCCTGCGACAACTCTTTGATGGCCGCATCATACTGCTGTTTCTTATTGAGCAGCAAGCCGAGCTTGTAATGAACATCGCCCGCCGTTTCACGTTCCAGCTTTGCGTCATTAAGCGCGGCGCGCAGATGAGGCTCTGCTTCGTCGAGTTTGTTCATCGCCAACAGCGCATCGCCGAGCGCTATGCGAACGTCGACAAGAGTCGGGTTCTCTTTGTGGAGTTGGTCGAGCAGGCGAACGGCTTCTTTGTATCGCCCCTGCCTCGTATGGATTTTGGCGAGGTTCAATTTTGGGTAGTAAACTCGCGGGGCGAGCTTGATGACTCGGTCGAACATTTGAGCGGCCAGTTCAAGCTTGCCCATCTTCATGTAGATGACGCCGAGATCGTTTAGAGCGCGAAAGTACTGCGGGTAAATATTGATTGCGCGTTCAAGACCTTGCACGGCCTTGTCGCGCTGTCCCTCTTTGTACACACGCATTGCTTCCGTGTAAGCCTGTCGAGCTTCTTCGGGCGCGAGCGAATCGAACTCTGCAATATCAACTACGCCAGCGGGTTTGACTGCCGGGGCGCGGAAAGGCTTCAGAAAGACCTGCACTTGATAAACGCCGAACTCTCGGAACGTTGCCGTAGTGGTATCGAATGTTGTACCGTCGCTTTGCACGATCAGCCGGTATTCGGAATCGGTCTTCAGCCCCAACGTGCGCGACATTATGAAGCGCCCTCTTGAATCAGTGAAGTACACCTCTATGCGACCGGTATCGCTCATCAGTGTGAACCTGATCTCGCGTTCCGGTATCGCGCCATTGGGCATGAAGAACTGAATCGAAGGCGCCGCGCCGCCCTGACCTGCTTGAGCAAAAGAAAAAATAGAAAGGAGCAGGACAGAAAGGACAGCCACAAACAGTCGCGGTGCAAATGAGTTCAGGCGCATAAGGCACCTCCTATCAAAGCGCTCTTTTAAATAGCGATATATAACACTCACGCTATCATAAAAATGATGAAGGCGAAAGCATAATGTGGCATTTCAGGTAGCAAAAAAGAGATGTACAGACGATGAGAGTATCTGACTATTACGGCAGGATTCTTACCGCCTGCACACATCTCTTGCTGCATGGCTTACGGCCAGCGGAAGGTTACGCCGACGCCGACCCGCAGGTTGTGACGCCACTCCTTGTCGCCAGTCAAAAAGTTGCGATCCCGGAAGGGCAAATAATCGAGTTGCACGATGCGCACGGCGAAGTTGTCCGTCGCTTTGATGTCGAGACCTCCGCCAAGCCCCAGAGCCAGGTCTGTGTCAGAGGCGAAGTCTTCGACTTTGCGACGCACCCCGCCAACCATCGCGTGCGCGAAACCTTCAAAACGATTGCCGCGCGCCGTCAGGCGCGGGCCGAACAGGAAGGCGAACGTAGTGAAATCAATGTCAGGGCCAGGCAGCTCAATCTCTTTTTTGTGATAGCTGAAATCGGCGACGACGCCAAAATGACGCGAGAGATTTCCTGCGACGCTAAAGCCAGCGCCGTGAAAACCTTCGCGCTGGCTGAAGAAATCGCCTTCGTCGTCGTCGTCAAACGGGTCATCGAAATTGATGTCGGCGCTGAAATGCGAGTAGCCCCCGAAGATTTCGAATTTCGGGTGGTTGCTCTGCGCATAAACCGGCAGCGACACGATGAACAGGATTGTGGTCAGTAGCAACAACTTTTTCACGTATACCTCCTTGAAACGAGCGTCCAGCATAAATATAGTTGAGCGGAGAAAGAGCAAGCGACGTACCAGAAGGGATTGCTCGCGATGTCCTGATGTCTGCGCCAGCGGCTTAAATGATTGAATCTGAGGATGCCAGAATAGGCACAGAGGTAATGATAATTTCGTCCAACCCACTGGCTGCAAGTCGAAAATAACCGCATCGGCCCGCCATATTGCCTCTTGCGTCGGCAAAGCCGACACTGCAAGCTCCCGAAGTTAATGGTCGATGATGGCAGTTAATGGCCGATGATGATTGACTAATGAATAATGACGTTGGAGAATCAAGTTAGGATGTCGAAAGAGATCATCGAAG
Source organism: Blastocatellia bacterium (assembly GCA_963726785.1). Taxonomy (GTDB): domain Bacteria; phylum Acidobacteriota; class Blastocatellia; order UBA7656; family UBA7656; genus DATEKX01. Next base: position 1,897,340 of record CAVSDJ010000008.1, on the reverse strand, counting down.
AAATATCGGACATCGCTCGCCAGCTCGAAGAGCATTTGAAGTTCTACCGCGAAATCGGGGTTGCGGACATAGGCGGCGCGGCTCGTTCCTCAAAACAGGCTCCCGGAGCCATTTCTGAGGCCGTGACGCACACGCAGCCGCAGCAGCCTGTTGAAACTCAGATGGCGCGAGCGCAAGTTCAGACACATAACGAAGAGAGTATGCCAAAAAAGAAAGAGCAGGTTCAGCAGGCGGGACTGTTCGGCGACATTTCTAATGATGAAGGCACAAAGCCTGCTCCGAAAAGTGTCGCGCTTCCGCTCCTTCATTCGCAAGACGCTTCGCTTGAGGCCATACGCGAAGACATAGGCGAATGCACTCGCTGCAAGCTTCACGAGCACCGCACGAAGATAGTCTATGGCGAAGGCAATCCGCATGCGAAGATTGTATTCATCGGCGAAGGGCCGGGCGCGGACGAAGACGCGACTGGCCGCCCGTTCGTCGGGCGCGCTGGCCAGCTTCTCGACAAGATAATCGCGGCCATCGGTCTCAAGCGCGATGACGTGTACATCGCCAACGTCGTCAAATGCCGCCCTCCGGGCAATCGGACGCCTGAGCGCGACGAGGTAGCGACCTGCGAGCAATTCCTCTTTCGTCAGCTTGCATTCATCCAACCAAAAATAATAGTTGCGCTAGGCTCGCCAGCTTTTCAATGCTTGCTCCGAACGAAAGAGACCATAACGCGCGCGCGCGGCAATTGGCGCGACTGGAACGGCATCAAAGTAATGCCGACGTTTCACCCTGCTTACCTGCTGCGATCACCCGAAAAGAAGCGCGAAGCATGGGAAGACATGAAAACAGTGCGCGACTACCTGAGTAGCTTGCCCGACTGATCAATAGCTCTGCCTGATTTCGGGATACACCTTTAGTTAACGGGCGGCAGGAAAATCTTAATTGGCCGTTAAGGAACCGAAAAATTTTGGCTGGCTAGGCAAGCGGCGCGTGAGCGTGCGCAGATGAAGCGCGCATCCTCAAAAAACAATCACGGCAATAAACCGGGCGTCCCTGTGTCGGCCTGAATGGCACAGTGGTTTCAACCCCGCACAGCGCGCACTTGACCGATACTTCGACTCGCTCGCGCGGGAAGGGCTGCCCGAAAGCCTGCATGTTAGCGGCTATACGTTCATTCTTCTTCAGCTTGCAGGGCTTGCACCGCTTCGGATCGTTTTTCAACCCTTTGTCGGCAAAGAATAGTTGTTCTCCGGCAGTGAAGATGAACTCTTCATCGCAGTCAATGCATCGCAAAACCTTGTCCTTATACTCGTACACTGTGGGCCTCCTACACCTTGTCCCCCCTTGTCGGGTTCGGCGTTAATGGTACTCAGAGATCGGAGCAAGTTATCTTCTATTTATTTCTGGCGGCGAGTGTCGTTTGGAAACTGTTTGAACTTCTCCCTGGATGAACTGACGACCTGTTACTTTCCGGCTCGCTGCAATAACACAAACACCCCGATGATATTCGTTACATAAGTCCCATATATAAAACAACCTAAGTAGCTTGCAGCCATTATCGCTTTATTTCCAGTGCTGTCAAGCAAATTGTCGAAAATAAAGAGCGATCTTTTGAATCGAAAAACGAGCGGAATAATCGTAAAATTCGCTGTGGCACGCCAGTACTGCACGGCGAGCGGTAGCGGGATGGTCATTACTTATTGAGCATAGCCAAATTCTGCGGCTGGTACAGTGCCTCTTACCTTATAAGAATCGACTGAAGACATGGCGCGAGGCAGAAGCGACAATACCGAGTTGCCCCGGAATGTGAAGAGGTTGCTCGTTGCATATTTCCCTGAACTTGATCTCGATAAGATTCGGATAAAGCAAGGCATCCCGTGGTACGTGCCGATGAAAGTAGACGCTTACACAAATTGCAATCGCATATATTTCGAGCGCGGCAAATACAGACCGGGATCTCTGGCGGGCATTGCCTTGATCGCGCACGAACTTGCTCACTGCGCTCAATATAAACACCACGGCGCATGGCGATTCAGGTTTATGTACGCGCGGGAGTGGCTGGTCGAGCTTTTGCGGCATTCGTCATTTAATGAAGCTTACCTGCAAAACCGTTTTGAAGTGGCGGCGAGAGTCATAGAAGATATGGTCTACGACGATTTGTCTAACCAACTCAACTAGAAGTTCGTATCAAACATAGGAGGAAACCATGACGAGAAGAAAATTCATCAAGGGCACAACAGCTACGGCAGCAACTGCTACGGTAGCCGGATCACAAATCAAGACGGCGCGCGCCGGGCAGGCTAAGTCGAAGGGGAAATCAAACAAGCAAAAAGTGACAGCCGACAAGGCTCCGAAACCAGCCGGGCCGTACAGCCAGGCGATAGTCTCAGGCAATACTATCTACGTCGCAGGTCAAGGGCCGTTCGACCCGCGCACGGGCAAGATGCCAGAGGCTTTTGAAGAACAGGCGGCGCAGACTCTTGAAAACATCAAAGCGATTGTCGAAGCGGCTGGCGCGACGATGGCCGATGTTGTGAAGGTCAATGTTTATCTGGCAGACCTCAACAACTTTGCGAAGATGAACGAAGTATACAAGCGTTATTTCGCCGACCCTTATCCTGTGCGCGCAACGGTCGGCACGCAACTGCTCGGCGGCATGGGCATCGAAATCGAGTGCACCGCAGTGAAAGGCAGTTAGCGCGCTCACTCGCATCAATAGTAGAATACTTATGTAGGTTCATTGATGGTGAGAAGTTTATGCTGAATTCTGAAAACATAGAGACACGAAGGCGCAGATACAGATTGAATTTCTCTGTGCCTTCACGTCTCACAAGTCATTTGAAGATCATTCTTCTCAGTCTTGTTCTGTTGTTTGTAAGCGCGGACTGCTACGCACAGAAAAAGAAAAAGCCATCAGGCAAAACTGAATCACAGCTTGTCAAAGATCTTAAAGCCTCCAAGTCAGACCTCGTTGACGCAACCAGAGAACTCAAAGCCAGTCTGGAAAAAGAGCTGCCCTTTCTCGAAACAGATGTGAAGCGGGCAACGGAAGAGCTGGAAAAGGTCAAGCAGTTGTTGCCGCTCGGCATCGTGTCGGAGCGGGATGTGAAAGGGAAAGAGGAAGCGCTTGCCAGTGCGAAATCGAAGCTTGAGCTTAAGCGCAAAGATATTGCCTCGCAAGAGACGCAGATTGACAACGTGATTGCAGAAGCGAAAGCGCTTGATCGGATTTCTCGGCTGCCTGCGTTGCGAATGGGTGGTTATCAAGCGACCTCGGCGATGATTCGCTACAACGGCCCCGCGCATTGGGTATTGGCCGATGCCGCGAAAGTGCAGAGCTTTTTCGTGTCGCAATTTCATCGCACGCTTCCTGTGAGCGCATTCGGCCAGACGGCTACGCATAATCATCTCGGATTCGATCACAGCAATTCGATGGATGTCGCGGTCCACCCCGACAGCGCAGAAGGACAGGCATTGATGTCTTACCTGCGCAGCGCAGGAATTCCATTCATAGCATTCCGTCAGGCCGTGCCCGGTTCGGCCACAGGCGCGCACATACACGTCGGCTACCCGTCGCACAGGATAAGATGAGGGGGTGAAGGGGTGTGGGGGTGTGGGGGTGAGAGGGAACGAAGAATGAAATCGTCACGAAAACAATTTTTTGAATCACAAAGATCAGTCATAGATAATTCACATCACCCCCACACCCCTTCACCCCTTCACCCCCTCATCTTACTATGATATTCTCTCGACACCCCGTTAAGTTCTTAAATAATTCTGTTCGTCAGAAATGAATACTTTCGCGCGTCTCGGTTGGCGCGCTTCATCAATGCTTTGCGACTGGCAATAATAAATGACTTCTTCGGCAACTATCATGAATGTAGGCACTGAATGGCTGGTTGACGCAAAAGGCTGCTCGGCAGCCCTGCTTCGAGACGAAGCGACGATTCGCCGCATCTGCGAACAGATCATAGGCGATCTCGAACTGCGCGTTGTTGGCAATGGTGTATGGCACAAATTCCCGCATCCGGGCGGCGTGACCGGAATGTTCCTGCTTACGGAATCGCATCTTGCCTGCCACACATATCCCGAGTTGGGCGTGGCGACATTCAATCTTTATTGTTGCCGCAATCGTCCTCGTTGGGACTGGGAAAAAAAATTAAGTGACGCGCTTTCCGCATCAGTCGTGACGGTGCGGGTTGCAACTCGCGGCGCAAGCATCAACCACAACGATGATTCATTTGAAGATGATATAGAAAGTCGCGCAATCTCCGCGCAAGGGGTTCGTAGACGGTGAGCCAGATTCAAGCATCCTGTCCGGCGTGCGGCGCGCCGATCACATTCAAGAGAGGATCGTCAATCGTCGTCGTGTGCGAGTTCTGCAACTCTGCGGTCGCGCGCGGCGATCGCAAGTTGGAAGACCTGGGCAAGGTCGCGGAACTCGTCGAAACAGGCTCGCCGCTCGATATCGGACTAAAAGGCGTTTATCGAGGCGTTTCATTTGAACTGACCGGACGCGCGCAACTCGGACACAGCGCGGGCGGAATCTGGGACGAGTGGTATGCTGCGTTTCAAGACGGGCGCTGGGGATGGCTGGCAGAGGCGCAGGGGCGTTTCTACCTGACGTTTCAAAAGCAGATGTCTGAGCAGAGCTTGATCGAGCCTTTCGATATGCTCGAACTCGGCGAGCCTGTCGCCGCGATGCCTTCATCCGTCCCGTTCGTCGTTGCCGAAAAAGGCATTGCTCGCGCGCTCGGCGCACGAGGCGAAATCCCTTACAAGCTTGTGCCGGGTGAAGAATACGCATACGCCGACCTCTCAGGCCCGCAGGGCGAATTTGCTACGCTCGATTACGGCCAGTTTCCGCCGCTCATCTTCGTAGGGCGCGAAGTCCCGCTATCAGAACTGGGTTTTCCAGCCAACGTCAGAGCGCCCGAAAAAGAAGCGCGTCGCGTGTCCGCGATTCAACTTTCGTGTCCGCAATGCGGCGGGCCTCTCGATCTTCGCGCGCCCGATCAGACAATGCGCGTAGCGTGTCCGAACTGCGGCTCACTGCTCGATGCGAATCAAGGAAAACTCGAATTTTTGCAGGCGCTTGCTCCTCCAAAAGTGAAGCCGATAATTCCGCTCGGCTCAACCGGAGAGTTCAACGGCGCGCGGCTCACTGTGATCGGCTTCATGCAGCGCAGCGTCGAATTCGAGGGCGTGCGTTATTACTGGGAAGAGTACCTGCTCTACAATCCGCAAGTCGGTTTCCGCTGGCTCGTGCGCAGCGATGACAACTGGAACTTCGTCGAGGCCGTATCGCCCGGCGCTATTGTAGTCGAAGGCAATGGGCGCGGGGCGCGCTACGAGGGCAAGCGATTCAAGCTCTATCAAAATGCCACAGCGCGCGTCGAAAGTGTGCTCGGTGAATTTTACTGGCAAGTCTCTATGGGCGAGCTTGCTCGCGCATCGGATTTCATTAGTCCGCCGCAGATGCTATCTAAAGAAGAAAGCGTCATCAGTCAAAAACATTGGACGAAGGGGAAGACAGTCAACACGGGCGAGATCAACTGGTCGCTTGGAACCTATATGAAGCGGGGCGAGGTCGAAAAAGCTTTCGGCATAACCGGGCTGCCGCGCACATCAAAGATAGCGCCCAATCAGCCTTACCTCTACAAGAACATTTATAAGTACTGGATACTGATGCTCGTGGTGACGTTTCTGTTCGGAGCCTTCGTGATGAGCACCACCACGAATCGAAAAGTGTTCGAGCAGACTTATCAACTGGAGGCTTTGAAAAGTCTGGAAGATTCGCAGATACGCTTCAGCGACCCGTTCGAGTTGAAGGCGCGGCAGAACATCAAGATCACTGCTACGGCGAACGTGGACAACTCGTGGCTCGAAGTCGCGGGCGATCTCATCAATCAGGCGACGGACGAGAGCCAGGGATTTTCGATTCCGGTCGAGTATTATCACGGCGTGGAAGACGGCGAATCCTGGAGCGAAGGGAATCAGTCGCCGGGCGTGCGCATTTCAGCCGTGCCCGAAGGCAATTATATACTTGGGCTTGATGTGCGATGGGAGAAGTTCCAGCAGCCTGCCGTATTGAATGTAAGAGTGGAGCAAGGCTCGCCCAACGCGGTGCATCTGGTTGTGGCGCTGGTGTTAATATCGGTGCTTCCTTTGATAATGATCTTCTATCATTTCAGCTTCGAGAGGCGAAGATGGGAAGACAGCGATTACAGCCCGTTCAGTTCGGAATAAAAATAGGAGAAGAAGAATGTTAAGCAAAATCTATCTCGCTATAGGAATAATCATCATCGCGCTCTATGGCTGGGTGGCCTTCACAGGGAAAGAGTTTGGCGACCCTGAAAGAGAGAAGATACCAGCCGACGTGCGCCAGTCGCCGGGCGGATACCGCTCATTCCACGTTGTAGGCTTTCACGGAGGGAAATAATGCCAACAGACCCGTTTGCAAGATTAGTCATCACGACGGTGGTTTTTTCAATCATCGGAATACTGCTGTTTGCGCTGGCGTTTTGGATTATAGTCAAGGCTACGCCGTTTTCGGTTCGCAAAGAACTTGAAGAAGATCAGAACGTCGCTCTGGCAATAGTCATTGCCTCAGTGATTATCGGCATTGCACTCGTAGTTTCCGCAGCGGTTCACGGTTGAGCATAAACAATCGCCTGTCGGCCCCCAATCTGGTTCTTCTTTTTTAGATCGTTTAGAAAGGGCATTGGGATATGAGCGGAGCGAAGTGCGGGCAGTGCGGTCTCATGAATTTTGGCGGCGCAGAAGAGTGTCGCCGTTGCGGCACTCTTCTCTTTACGCAGAGTCAGGTGGCCGTGAGCGAAACCGATGAAGCGAAGCCTCAAACTAAAAAGAAGATCATAAAAAGTTTGTTGCGAGTCTTTGCCCTCGCGGGATTTCTGATTTTCCTCTGGTACGCATCTTTGATCGCAACATCAGAGCCCGTTGTGTTCGATCAAAAGAAAATCGTAAACAACGCGATCAGTGTTTTAGAGCGACAAGGGTTTGATGACGAGGTGTTTGTTCTGCGACATCTGGTACGTTATCGAGCGACGGACAACTGGTTGAATCGAAAAGCCGGGCATGATAATGCGTTCGCTTCCACTAATTTTCCATTCGAGATAGTCACACTCTATCCGCCATTCTTTGATGAGACCAAAGATGATGTAGAGCGCGCGTTGGTTCTGTTGCACGAAGCTTATCATCTGTTCGGGCACGGCGAGCTTGAAGCGGTCGAGGGCACATGGCGAAATAAGAAGCGACTCGGCTGGACGAAAGAGATTTACGGCAACACCGCTGTCTGGACGAGCGCCAGAGAGGCCACGCAAGAACTTGCGCCACAGCTTCTTCAATGCGGGCCGGACCACAAGGCGGATTGCACGGAATGACGCGATAGTTGATTTGATATTACAAATCTGAGACGCAGTTAGAGAAGTCCCGTTAGGGACGACCTGTCTATAGTATTGTGGTATAGACATGTTCTGTAGCTCCGTAGGAGCGACCTGTTGATTTACAGGTCGCTCCTACGGAGCTACAGAACGTATTCAGCAGCTTTAACTATAGACAGGTCGCTCCTATGGAGCTTCTTCTAATACAGTTTCTGAAATTTCAAATTACTGACGTCACCTTTTAGAGATGATTCGGACTCCAATACTTTTTCTCAACGTTTTGATCATCGCCACGTGCGGGCTTGTGTACGAGTTGCTTGCAGGGACTTTAGCCAGTTACGTGCTTGGCGACGACGTGACTCAGTTTTCGATCATCATCGGCATATATCTTTTCGCGCTCGGCGTCGGAGCGTGGCTTTCGGGGTTCATCGAAACAGGGCTTGCCAAAAAATTCATAGAAGTCGAACTAGCGGTCGCGCTGTTGGGCGGCGCGTCGGCTCCGCTCTTGTTTTTGAGCTTTGCGCGTCTCAGTTATTTTCACGTCATTTTGTACGGGGTCGTCTTTTTGATAGGAGTTCTCGTAGGGCTTGAGTTGCCGTTATTGATGCGGATACTCAAAGACAATCTCGATTTCAAAGACCTGGTGTCGCGTGTGCTGACGTTCGATTACGTCGGCGCGCTCGTAGCTTCAATACTGTTTCCGATTTTCTTTGTGCCAAAGATAGGACTCGTGCGAACGTCTCTGATATTCGGTCTTTTGAATGCGGGCGTGGGGTTGTGGGCGACATGGTTCATGCGACCATTGATAAAAGGCGGAGTCACGGGGCTGCGCGGGCGGGCAACCATAGTGATTGCGTTGCTGGTGATCGGGGTTATCAAAGCAGGCGCGCTTACGACGCTCGAAGAAGATGAGTTATATGCCGATGACATAGTCTATTCGCGCACGACGCCTTATCAACGAATCGTTGTCACGCGAGGCAAGGTTGGCTTTCAACTTTTTTTGAACAACCATCTTCAATTCAGTTCTGCAGACGAATACCGCTATCACGAAGCGCTGGTGCATCCTGCGATGATGTTGGCAAACAGTCCGCGCCGTGTGATTGTGCTCGGAGGCGGCGACGGTCTGGCAATGCGCGAGGTGCTGCGCCATCCGTCGGTCGAATCGGTCACGCTCGTTGATCTCGATCCGGCGATGACCGAGTTGTCCAAAGCCTTCCCGCCGCTCGCCGAGTTGAACAAGCATTCTTTTTCTGACCCGCGCGTTCATGTGATCAACAAAGATGCGATGATATGGCTCGAAGATACGGATGAGATGTTCGACGCCGCGATCATTGATTTCCCTGACCCGAACACCTTTGCGCTCGGCAAACTCTACACGACGCGCTTTTATCGTTTGCTCAAATCGCGCCTTTCGCCGGACGCGGCAGTCGGCGTGCAATGCACGTCACCGCTCTATGCGCGCTCGTCCTACTGGTGCATATTGAAGACAATCGAGGCGGCAGGTTTTTCCGTCAGGGCGTATCATACGACCGTGCCTTCGTTCAGCGGCGTGTGGGGATTTGCGCTTGCTCGCGTCGCGGCATTTGAACCGCCTTCGCGTTCGCCTGCGGGTTTGCGCCATCTGAACGATCAATCAATGGTTGCGATGTTCGTTCTACCGGCTGACCTTGAACCTGTGCCGGTTGAGATCAATCGGTTAGATAATCAAATCCTCGTTCGTTACTACGAATCAGAGTGGAAGCGATATGAGTGAGCTACAATTCAGAGCCTGAAATATTAAAGAGGGCAACTCTGCAACATTGGCAGGAATCAACATTCCTAAGTTGCGCGAGGCGAAAGCACCTGGGGAGTTGCACGGCAAGATAACGACTTGCTCTGTTTGTTAACTATTCACTGCTGACAAATCGAAAATCAGGAGGAGATCATGTTATTGCGAATGTGCGTATTGACGCTTTGCCTCACAGCCGTAGCGCTTGGGCAATCAAACTCGATGGGCATCTCGACAGAGGGCAGCGCTCGACCGGCGCAGGGCCAGCAACGCGAGTTCCGTTTGCTTGCAACCAATAAGACATCAACCATGCAAAAAGAGATGAACGAAGCCGCTGCCGTAGGATACCATTTCGAAGGCACGATGGGCGGCGATACATCTTTCGGAGGCTCTGAGGTCGTCGTCATCATGTCGAAAGATTCTGCGGACAACAAAAAACGTTACGACTATAGACTGCTGGCCACGAGCAAAACTTCAACGATGCAAAGGGAGTTGCAAGAGGCTGGCAACGCGGGATTCGAGTACAAAGGTCAATCCGTGTATTCGTCCACGTTCGGCGGCAAAGAAGTCGTCGTCATTCTCGAACGCGATGCGGAAGCCAAACCTATGAAGTGGGAGTATAAGCTGCTGGCTACGAAAAAGACTTCGACTATGCAAAAAGAGTTGAACGAAGCGGGAAGCGATGGATTCGTCTTTGTCGGCGTGACGGTAGGCGACACGTTCGTAGGCGGCAGAGAGGTAGTCTCGATTCTGCGCAGGCCGTTAGCAAGATGAATGAGCGGTTTCAATCTAATGACTCGCGCGCTTCATCAATCGGTCATAGCTTCACGCGTCGCGAAATGCTCGCGGCTTTCTTAGGTTTACCCGTCGCGGTTGCTGCCTGTAGCTCGCGCGAAACGCCGCATTTCCCTGAAGGCGAAATCGTCGGCGCATCAGATCAGGTAGGCCATCGCTTGCGAGACGGAATCCACATTACGCCTTCGCAGGATCATTGGGAGCGCGCAAGCGTCGTCATCGTCGGCGGCGGAGTCGCGGGACTGTCAGCCGCGTGGACGTTGTTGAAAGCGGGTTTCGATGATTTCGTTTTGATAGAGCTTGAACGCGCGCCCGGCGGCACTGCGCGCAGCGGGACATCACCCGTTGTTGCTTACCCTTGGGGCGCGCACTACCTGCCCGTTCCGATGAAAGAGAACACGGCGCTTGTTTCGCTTCTCGATGAGATGGACGTGCTCGAAGGACGCGACGCGAATGGTGAGCCAATCGTTCGAGAGCAGTACCTTTGCCGCGACCCCGAAGAGAGAGTTTATTATCGAGGCCGGTGGTATGAAGGACTCTATCTGCGCGCTGGCGCAACAAGCGAAGACCTCGCGCAGTTAGACGGCTTCAACGCGGAAGTTAACCGATGGGTCGCTTGGAGAGACAATCGCTCGCGGCGCGCGTTTGCAATTCCGGTTGCCACGGGTTCTGACGATGCGGAAGTTACCGCGCTCGATAAAATTTCGATGAGCGAATGGCTTGCGGCTCGCGGATGGAATTCGCCGCGACTGCGCTGGTTGATTGATTACGGATGCCGAGACGATTACGGTCTGACGATTGATCAAACAAGCGCGTGGGCAGGGCTGTTTTATTCTGCCTCGCGTATGAATAAACCGGGCGAAGAAGCGGCCCCGCTGATCACGTGGCCCGAAGGCAACGGGCGATTGGTTTCTTATCTCTACAAAAAAGCGCAAGCGAAAATCAGGTTGGGACTTGCCGCCGCTGAAATCATTCCTGTTGATTCAAACGGCAGGAGCGGCGTTGACGTGATCGCAATAGACCACGAAGCGCAGTCGGCAATGGGCTTTCACGCTGATCGAGTGATATTCGCAGCGCCGCATTTTTTGACTCGCTACCTGGTCCGCCCTTTTCGGGAGAACGCGCCGCCGCACATTGCTGAGTTTCAATATGGCGTGTGGATGGTTGCGAATCTGTTTTTGAAAGAGAGGCCCGTATCGCGCGGCTTTCCGCTCGCGTGGGACAACGTGCTTTACGAAAGCCCCTCGCTCGGATATGTCGTTGCGACTCACCAACGCGGGCTTGATCGCGGCCCGACGGTCTTCACATACTACTACCCGATGTGCGATGCTGACCCGCGAGAGGCAAGGTCAAAGCTGCTTGAGATGGACTGGCAATCGTGCGCCGATGTTGCGCTGACGGATTTGAGCCGCCCGCACCCTGACATACGCTCGCTTGTCGAAAGGCTAGACGTGATGAAGTGGGGCCACGCGATGATAAGACCGCGCCCCGGTTTCGTTTGGAGCGAAGCCCGCCTGCGGGGCGCGACTGCGCATCGCGGCATTCACTTCGCGCACACAGACCTGAGCGGCGTGGCTTTGTTTGAAGAAGCTTTCTATCACGGCATCCGCGCAGCAAACGAAGTTCTTGCAAACCGAAAACATTAAGCAGTGAATTATTATGGAGCAAGCAGTAAAAAGAACTCTTGAAGCAGATCACAGGCAAGACAATGAGCCGCCTTCCGCCTTCCGCCCACTGCCTTCCGCTTTCCGATCTGGCCCATGGCTTTTCTCTGCGCGCACTGATCTGACAGTCTTTCTAGGAAGCGCGATTGTGTCGCTCATCGCTTTGTGGATAGGCGCGCGGGCGGGCGTGCTTTACGGCGACACGCCTGATTGGGCGTGGGTTCCTGCCGTGTTGCTGATTGATGTGGCGCACGTTTATGCAACAGGCTTTCGAGTCTATCTCGACACGGATGAGTTGAAACGCAGGCCGTGGCTGTATTCGCTCGTGCCTTTGATCGGATTTGCCATCGGCGTTGCGCTCTATTCAGAAGGCGAGCTTGTTTTCTGGCGCGTGCTCGCTTATCTGGCAGTGTTTCACTTCATACGCCAGCAATACGGCTGGGTCGCTTTGTATCGCGCGCGAGCAGGCGAACGCGACCGACTCGGCAAATGGATAGACGCTGCGACAATTTATGCCGCGACCCTGTACCCGCTTATTTACTGGCACGCGCATCTGCCTCGTCGCTTCTGGTGGTTTTTAACGAACGACTTCAACGGGATTCCTTCCGTGATTGCCCAGGCCGCCGCGCCAATCTACTGGACGCTGATGTTTGTTTATGCGTTGAAATCTTTGCGCGGCTGGTTGATTAAAAGAGAAGGGAATCCGGGCAAAGACATAGTCGTCGTGACGACGGCTGTTTGCTGGTACGTCGGCATCGTCGCTTTCAATTCAGACTATGCATTCACGGTGACGAACGTCGTCATTCATGGCGTGCCGTATCTGGCTTTGATTTACTGGTACAGCCGCAAGCGATTCGAGCAGACCGAAGGGCGCGGCGTCTTCCGCTTGTTTGCGCGCGGGCCTGCTATTTTTCTTGTCGGTTTGTGGGCGCTGGCTTACGTTGAAGAGATGTTCTGGGATCGCGGCGTGTGGCAGGATAGAAGCTGGTTTTTCGGCAGCCCGTGGGACGTTGAATCATTAAAGATAGTGTTAGTCCCGTTGCTGGCTTTGCCTCAGATCATTCATTACGTTCTGGACGGATTTGTGTGGCGGCGCAAGAATAATCCCGATTTCACTCTTGTGCAGTCCGTCCCCCCAACAGGCAACGAAGGCTTTCCCAATGCCACCGTAGCCTTGCGCAGTGTGTCCACATCGAACGATAATTCCAGTATCAATAGAAGAGAGGTTCAGTAATGAAAACTTTAGCAGCAGTTTTGCTTGCCTTAGGATTGCTTATGCCATTAACAGCGTCAGGCCAGAACAAAATTTTCCCTTACAAGTACTCAAGCGATGATTTGCCGAACGGCCTGAGAGTAATCACTATTCCAACTGATTACCCGAACATCGTTGCATTGTACATCGTCGTCAACACAGGCTCGCGCAATGAAATCGAGCCGGGCAAATCGGGCTTCGCTCACCTGTTCGAGCACCTCATGTTTCGCGGCACCGAAAAAGTTTCCGCAGACAAGTACAACGAGGCGCTCAAGAACGCAGGCGCGGACTCGAATGCCTCGACGTGGGACGACCGCACCGTTTATCACACGGTCTTTTCCAAAGAAGACCTCGATCAGGTCATGATGTTGGAGGCAGACCGCTTCCAGAATCTCAAAGTTCCTATCGAATTGTTCAAGACCGAAACCAGAGCAGTGCTCGGCGAGTACAATAAGAACGCGTCAAGCCCTGTGCGCGCGCTTTATGAAAAACTGCGCGACAAGGCGTTCGAGTCGCACACATATCAGCACACGACGATGGGCTACCTGCGCGATGTCGAGAACATGCCGAACCAGTACGACTACAGCCTTGAATTCTTCAAGCGATATTATCGCCCCGAATACACGACTATCGTTGTTGTGGGCGATGTGAAGCAGGACAACGTGATGTCGCTCGTAAAGAAATATTGGAGCGACTGGAAGCGCGGAAGCTACGTGCCGCAGATTCCCAAAGAGCCTGAACAAAATGAGGAGCGCATGGCTGAGGTTGACTGGCCGCAGCAGACGTTGCCCTGGATTGCCATCGCTTACAAAGTTCCGGCATTCGCAGAAGATCAAAAAGATAAGCCTGCGCTCGACTTGATAGGCAGCCTGGGATTTTCGCAGACTTCCGAACTCTATCAGCGACTCGTCATAAAAGAGCAGAAGGTTGATGTGCTCGGAGCCGACTCTGAAGATCATAGCGACCCCTACTTGATGACCGTCCTTGTCCGAGTCAAAGACCCGAAGGACGTAGATTATGTGAAGGGCGAAATCATAAAGACGTTCGATTCATTTAAGACTGTGGTTGTGTCGAAAGACAAGCTCGATGCGGTGAAGTCAAATCTGAAATACAGCTTTGCGTTGAGCCTCGATAACTCGCAAGCGATTGCCGAAAACGTCGCCCCCTTCGTGGCTCTGCGGCGCACGCCGGAATCGCTCAATAAAGTGTTCGATACTTACGCTTCGATCACGCCCGAAGACATTCAGGCTATGGCGAAGAAATATTTCGTCGAAAAACACCGCACCATCGTTACCCTGTCGCACAAGGAGAAACCATCAAATGCAGCGCAGAAGCAGTAGCCCATACTTGATCGCATTCATTTTAGTCCTGTCAGTTGTTGCGCCGGTCGCGCAAGCCGGAAAGGCTCCGAATAAGATGGCAACAGTGTTACTTCCAAGTTCCTCGCCGCTCGTAAGTTTTCGCCTGTTGTTTAACGTCGGCGCAGCCGCAGACCCTAAAGGCAAAGAAGGAGTCGCCAACCTGACCGCGAACCTGATCTCAAGCGGCGGCAGCCGCGCGATGACTTACGAGCAGATAGTCAACGCGATGTACCCGATGGCAACGGGCTTCGGCTCGCAGGTTGATAAAGAGATGACCGTCTTCATCGGCACGACTCACCTCGACAATCTGCAAAAGTATTACCAGCTCATTTCCGACATGATACTGAATCCCGGCTGGCGCGAAGACGACTTCAAACGTATACGCGAAGACGCTATCAACTACTTGAAAGTAAGCCTTCGCGGCAACAACGACGAAGAGCTTGGCAAAGAGGCGCTCTACAACTCGATCTACAAAGGCCACCCTTATGGGCATAACAATGTCGGCACGGTCGAGTCGCTCGGGCGTCTCACGATTGACGATTTGAAGAAGTTCTATCAGGAAAATTACACGCAGGCGAATTTCGTCCTCGGTCTTGCGGGCGGCTTCTCGAAAGAGTTTCAAGCGAAGATGGAAGCAGACTTCGCTTCAAAGCTTCCGGCGGGGAAATCTGCGAAGATTGCTTTGGGTCAGCCTGAAAAGATCAGCGGGCTTGAGATGACGATTATCGAAAAAGACACGCCGGGCACGGCCATCTCTTTCGGTTTCCCTCTGCCCGTGAAGCGCGGCGATGCAGATTGGCCCGCGCTGCTGGTGATGCAGTCTTACTTTGGGCAGCACCGTTCGAGCAACAGCTACCTCTATCACCGGCTGCGGCAGATTCGCGGGTTGAATTACGGCGACTATGCTTACATAGAGTATTTCCCGCGCGGGATGTTTCAATTTCAACCCGACCCGAATCTTGGCCGCCAGCAGCAAATCTTTCAGGTGTGGATTCGTCCCGTCGAGCCTAAAAACGGGTTGTTCACTTTGAGAGCCGGGTTGTATGAGCTGGACAAGCTGGCGCGCAATGGAATGTCGAAAGAAGATTTCGAGGCGACACGGCAATTCCTCACGAAGTACGTCAACGTCTTGACCAAAGATCAAGGCTCGCAGTTGGGCTACGCGCTCGACAGTAGCTATTACGGAATCCCGAGTTTCACAGACTACGTGCGCAATCAGCTTGCGAAGCTCACGCTCGAAGATGTGAATCGCGCGGTGAAGAAATACCTTCAGGCCAACAACGTACAGATAGTCGTCGTGACGAAGGACGCAGAAGCTTTCAAGAAGGGTGCGCTGTCGAACGCGCCTTCGCCCATAAGCTATACCTCTGCGCCGCCGAAAGAGATTCTTGACGAAGACAAAATGATCGAGAGTTATAAGATGAACTTCAACCCTAAAGCGGTTGAAGTCGTTCCGGTAGATCAAGTGTTCGAGAAATAAGGATGGAGATAGTTCACCCATTAAGAAACGATGAAGTATGAGCGATGAATGATGAATTAAGAGCCTCTCTTCAGTTCATCATTCATCACTCCGCATTCATCGTTTCTTCTGGTGAATCGGCCTCCGCCTGAAAACACTTTCCATAAACCGTTTATGCAAATGAAGCGAGCGCATAGTCTCTGCTTATTCAGAATTATTTTCCTATGCATTGCAGTTGCTCTGACGAGCATTGCTGCGCAGGCAGGTGATGATCCGCCCGAATGGTTGAAACGCGCCGCAGCCGCAACCACGCCGGTTTATGGGAAAGATGTGCCCGCAGTCGTTCTTCTCGACGAATCGAATGTTGATGTTGATGATGATGGCCGGATTGAGACGACAAACCATCACGCAGTTAAAATACTCACGCGAGAAGGTCGCGATGAAGCCATAGCCAGAGAGATTTACAACACGGGCACGGGCAAGGTGCGCGAGATTCGCGCGTGGGTGATTCGGCCTTCAGGCGAAGTTAAAAAATACAGTAAGAATGAAGCCATTGATGTGGCCATCGTTGACAACGACATCTACAACGAGACGCGCAAGAAAGTTATTATCGCAAGCAACGATGTCGAGCCGGGAGCAATCTTTGGCTACGAAGCAGTAACCGAAGAGCGATCGGTCTTCACGCAGTTCGACTGGCATTTTCAACGCGCCCTGCCTTGTTTGCTCTCTCGGTTCACGCTCACTCTCCCGAAAGGCTGGCGAGCCGATTCGGTCACGTTCAATCACTCGAAAATCGAGCCGACCATAAACGGCCCGATCTATTCCTGGGAGATGCGCGACCTGCCTTTCATCGAAGACGAGCCGATGAGTCCGCCTGTGACGAACATAGCGCCACGTCTTGCGATCAGCTACTTCGCGCCGCCCGGCGTGAAGTCAGGCATCGGAAGAACGTTCAGTAGTTGGGCCGAAGTGTCGCGTTGGTTAACCGAGATGAGCGACGAACAAGCCGCGCTTGACGATAACCTTGCAGTCAAAGCCAGACAACTCACCGCGAGCGCGAAGACCGAGCTTGAGCGCATTCAAGCCGTAGGCCGATATGTTCAAAGCATCAATTACGTTTCGATTCAAACGGGCATAGGTCGAGGCGGCGGCTATCGCCCTCACGCCGCGATTGACGTGTTCGCCAAGTCGTATGGCGATTGCAAAGACAAAGCGAACCTGATGCGCGTCATGCTCAAAGCCGTTGGCATTCAAGCTTATCTTGTCAGCATCTACGCAGGCGACCGCACTTTCGTGCGCGAAGAGTGGCCTTCGCCGCAGCAGTTCAATCATTGCATCATTGCTGTGAAGGTGAGCGACGAAACGCAGGCCGCGACCATTGTGAAACACCCGACGCTTGGCCGTTTGTTGATTTTCGACTCGACTGACGACAACACTCCCGTAGGCGACCTGCCCGACCACGAGCAGGGCAGTCTGGCTTTGATTGTAGCGGGCGAAGCGGGCGCGCTACTAAGAATGCCCGTCACACCGCCCGAAGCCAATCGCCTTGAACGCGAGGCCGATGTGGTGCTTGACGCTGATGGCTCGATTACGGCGAGAGTTCGTGAAAGGTCATTAGGGCAATCGGCTGTCAGCGAGCGCAGAGCGTTTCGCAAGTTAAAGCCCTCTGAATACACCAAGCTCGTCGAGCGATGGATAGCGCGCGGCGCGACCGGCGCGACCGTTTCAAAAATTGAACCCGCCGACGAAAGCGCCGAAGGCCGGTTTGCGCTGAACGTGAACTTCACAGCCGCGCGCTATGGGCAGTTGATCGAAGAGCGACTGCTGGTCTTCAAGCCTGCAATAATCGCTCGCCGCCAATCGCTTTCCTTGACTGAAACCGCGCGCAAGCATGCCGTTGTGCTCGAATCATACGCTTACACGGAAACCGTGAGCGTGACACTGCCTGCGGGCTTCGTAGTGGATGAATTGCCCAAAGCTGTAAAGCTGGATGCGTCGTTTGGAACCTACGCGACGACTTGCAAAGTGGAGAACGGCCAACTGCGTTTCATGCGAACGCTGGTCGTGCGCGGCGCGACTATTCCGGTCGGTGACTACGCAACGGTGCGCGACTTTTTCGAGGAGATACGTACTGCCGAAGCTTCACCTGTCGTGCTTGCAAAGAAATAGCGATTAATTATCAGAGTATTAAGCGAGAATATTAATTATTTTTGAAACGCTGCGCGGCTCGCTGAGGCGCACAAAAAAAATCGCCGCGCCGATTAACAAACCGGGATAGCGAATCAGAGAAGCTAAAAGATCAATCTCGTCATCAATTCTTTTAAGCTCATCTTCCATCTGCTCTGGATTGAGCGGAGCAAGACGCTGGGCCACTCTCCACGCCGCATCGCGCGCTTTATCTATGCTCCAGTTGATAATGGTTTTTTGCGTTCTTGCGCCCACCAGATCAAGCAATTTCATCCAGTGCGAAATCTTTGACATCTGCAACTGCACGCCGCCTATCATCGCTTCTAATATATTATTGATCTCGTCAAAGTCGTGCTTGAGCGAAGGCAACTGATCGCCGGGACACACAATCGCAGCCGCCGCTCCCAGATCGAGATTGATGTGCGCGTTCATTCCCAGCAATAGATGTTGTAAAACTATGGGCGGCCACTCGGTCGCAGCCTTGAACGCCACGACCCAGCATTTGCTTGCCTGCTCGCCTCGCAGGTAACACCCAAGCGCGGTCAGGTAGCGATTGGCAAATGTCACATCGAGTAGTTCCATTCGCGGGCCGTTTTCAAATCGCCCCTGCGCGATTCCGCGTTTGACTTCGACCGTCACATTGCGATAGAGCGCAGCGAAATAACCGAGCCTGCTATTTTCACGATGCGACCGCGCAATGATCTCATCGAGTTGCTCGATCACTTCGTCAATCGTTCTTGCCGGAGGATTCGATTTTGCCGGTTGTGCCGTCATACGCCCTCACTATTGGTTCACTCGCCGAAGACGCGGGCGGCTTCTTCGATGTTCGTGGTGACGTGGCATTGAGGAATGCTTTGAAGAAAGAACCTGCCGTATGATTTCGTCCTCACTCGCGGGTCGAGTATCGAAAGCACGCCGCGATCAGTGGCCGCGCGAATCAACCGGCCAAGCCCCTGCTTCAATGTGATGGCCGCCTGCGGGACGGAGTATTCGTAAAACGAGTTGCCGCCCTGCTGGTCAATGTATTTCTGCCGCGCCGCTACGACGGGGTCGGTCGGCACAGCAAAGGGGAGTTTCGATATGATGACGCACGACAACGCTTCGCCTTGAACATCTACGCCTTGCCAGAAAGAAGATGTAGCAAACAATACCGCGCCTTCCGTTTTGCGGAAGCGGTCGAGCAATCCTATCTTCGACCCTTGCCCTTGAATGAAGGACGGAAAGTCAATCAGCCCGCGCACGCGCTCGTATGTCTCGCGCATTGAAGAGACGCTTGTAAACAACACGAACGCGCGACCGCGAGTTGCTTCTAATATCTGCACAATCTCATCTACGGACGCGTCTAAAAAGTCGCGGCTGCGTGGGTCGGGCATATCTTTTGGCAGGTAAAGCACCGCTTGACTTGCGAAATCGAAATGCGACTCGACCATTAATTCGTGCGCGTTCGTGATTCCAAGTCGCCCTTTGATGAAATCAAAACTGCGGCCTGCGGTCATCGTCGCAGATGTGAGCACGGCACTGTGAACGCAAGAAAAAAGCTTCTCTTCCAGCAGCCCCGAAACGTCGATCGGCGTGGCATGAAGGAAGACGCCGCGCCCGCGCTTCTCGCACCAGTAAACGAAGCCCGGTTCGTCGCCCGTCACTATGAATTGAAGGTCGAACTTCATGCTCTCGGCTCGGCGAAGTATGTTGTCAAGCTCAGGCGGCGGATTCCTGACCACGCCGAGCGCCGCCGCCAGCCGATCAACTGCAGTCGCAAGCGCGATGTATGCTTCGCCCGCCGCCGTCGCTTCGATGTCGCCTTCGCTGCCAGCGCGGGCGAAGAAAGATTCGCTAAGCGTATAGCGACCATCCTGCTGGCTGGCAGCGCGCGAGCGGTTTCTGGATGCTGACTGCCACTGGCTGGTTTCCCCTGCGTCAGTGAAACTATCGCCACGAAACGAGAGCCAGAACGTATCAGCCCGTTGCGCGAGCCGCGCGATGGCTTTCGTAATTTCCATCGCCGCGTCCGGTTCCGTGATGACAAGCTTCTGCACGTCTTGAAGCAAATCGTTGACGCGATAATTAGAGACGCTCGCGCCGAAGTATGAAGCCGCTACGTCTTCGATTTCGTGGGCTTCGTCAAAGATGACGGTCGAATAGTCGGGCAGCACCGCGCCGTAATCGCCGCCGCGCATCGCGAGGTCTGCGAAGAAGAGATGATGATTGACGATGACAAGGTCGGCATCCTGCGCTTCTTGCCGCATTCGCGTGATGAAGCACGAATCGTATTCGGGACACTTCTGGCCCAGACAGGTTTCGGCACGTGCATCAATTTGAGGCCAGAAAGACAGGTCTTCAGGGAGTTCGATCAACTCTGCGCGGTCGCCCGTTTCGCTTTCGGCAGCCCATCGGCGAATCTCGTCGAAGTAATCTACTTCATCGAGTCCTTCGAGAATCGGCGTCTCTTCGGCTTTCTTCAATCGGTGAAGGCAAACATAGTTCGAGCGACCTTTCATGCACACGGCTTTGAACTTGCGCGGGATTATCTCTTGAAGGAAAGGAATATCTTTTTTGTGAAGCTGTTCCTGAAGATTCTTGGTCGCAGTAGCAACGATGACGCGGTGGCCGCTTGCGAGCGCAGGAATCAGGTAAGCGAGAGTCTTGCCCGTGCCCGTGCCCGCTTCGATCAAAGCAGTGCCGCCGTGCATGAGAGCATCGTTGACAGCTTCGGCCATCTCGACCTGGCCGGGCCGATATTCGTAATTTGGATGATAGCGAGCTATGAGGCCATCAGGGCCGAATACTTCTTCCATGCTTTACAACTCAATTATTAAATTACTTCGACCACAAAGGCAGGATTACTTAATCGACTCAAGTTCATTCTCCTCGCGCGCTTCTGCTTTGCGTTCTTGAATCAACTCGTCGCTCAAGCTCACATTTGCGAGAACCTGCGAGAATCGAGCGCGCAATCTGCCAAGCACGCTATTGCTTTGCTCAAGCATTAGTCTCTTATCTTCTGTCATCTCGTTTGTGCGCGGCTGCGGACGAGCCGGTTCTCGTAAATCGGGAATTGCTCGCACAGTTCTTTCACGCGACTTCGAACGCTCTGCTGCACGGATTCGTTTTCGTGATCTGCGACCACTTCGCTTATCCACTCGGCTATCTGCCGCATCTCGGCTTCTTTCATACCGCGTGTTGTGAGCGCGGGCGTGCCTATGCGAATGCCCGATGCTTTCATCGGCGGCTGAGTGTCGAATGGAATGGCGTTCTTGTTTACCGTTATCGCAGCGCGTTCGAGCGTGCGCTCTGCCTGCGCTCCCGTAAGACCGCGCACGAACACGTCTACGAGCATGAGGTGATTGTCAGTCCCGCCCGACACTATGCGGAATCCTGCGCTTGCAAGCGCTTCGGCAAGCGCCTTAGCGTTTACGATGACTTGACTCTGGTAATCCTTGAAACTGGCTTCCAGAGCCTCTTTGAAGCAAACGGCTTTCGCGGCGACGACGTGCATCAAAGGGCCGCCCTGAATTGTCGGGAAGACCGCGCGATCAACCTCTTTTTGAAACTGCGCGCGGCACATGATCATTCCGGCGCGCGGGCCTCTGAGCGTCTTGTGAGTCGTCGTTGTGACGAAATCCATGTGCGGTATAGGACTCGGATGAAGCCCCGCTGCAACAAGCCCTGCGATGTGCGCCATGTCTGCCATCGAATATGCGCCCACGTCGCGCGCTATGCGGCCTATGCGCTCGAAGTCAATGATGCGCGAGTAAGCAGACGCGCCGCACAGTACCAGCTTTGGTTTATGTTCATGCGCGAGTCGCTCAAGCTCGTCGTAGTCAATCTGCTGTGTGTCTGTGGTCACACCGTAAGGAACGATGTTGTAGCTGCGGCCAGAGAAGTTCAAAGGGTGGCCGTGCGTCAGATGGCCGCCGTGCGCGAGGTTCATTCCAAGTATCGTGTCGCCGTAATTGAGCACAGCCAGATATACGCCCATGTTGGCCTGCGAGCCTGAGTGCGGCTGGACGTTGACGTGTTCGCAGCCAAAGATTTGTTTGGCGCGGTCGCGGGCGATGTTTTCGGCAACGTCAACGAATTCGCAACCGCCATAGTAACGCTTTCCGGGATAGCCTTCGGCGTACTTGTTCGTAAGCACAGACCCCATCGCTTCGAGCACGGCTTCCGATACGAAATTCTCCGAAGCGATCATCTCAAGATTATAAGCCAGACGGCGTTCCTCGTCGGCGATGGTCGCAGCAATTTCCGGGTCTACTTCCGACAGCGGTCTGTTCATCAAATCGGCCATTGTTTTGAACCTCTCTCGGTCAGCAAAAATCTGAGCGTTTATATTTAGAGCAATCTTATTACGCTCGCAGCAGTGATACTACAACGAGCGAATGATGGGGCGCAAACCGGGTGTACTATGAATATCGGATGTGATACCCTTCAACGCCATCAGCGCGCGAGCAATCGCAACATCAATACATTGTTGAGGTATAAGGTGAATTTAACTCTGCTGGACTGGTCAGTCATCGCAGCTTACTTTCTTTTCAATCTCGGCATAGGTCTTTATTACGCTCGCCGCGCGCGAGGCAGCACGACGGAATTTTTTCTCTCAGGTCGAGACGTGCCCTGGTGGTTGGCGGGCACGTCTATGGTCGCAACCACTTTCGCAGCCGACACGCCTCTGGCCGTGACGGGCTTCGTCGCAAAAAACGGCATAGCAGGGAACTGGCTATGGTGGAATTTTGTGATGAGCGGAATGCTGACGGTCTTTCTCTACGCGCGATTGTGGAGAAGGGCCGGAGTGATGACCGATGTCGAATTCGCAGAGTTGCGCTACGCGGGCAAACCCGCTGCTTTTCTGAGAGGTTTTCGCGCGCTCTATCTTGGCATCCCGATCAACTGCATCATTCTGGGCTGGGTCAATCTCGCGATGGTCAAGATACTGGAAATAACGCTCGGCCTCGATAAAGGTCAGGCAATAATGGTAGTCGTCGGATTGCTGCTGTTTACAGCGTTCTATACGACCATCTCAGGGTTGTGGGGAGTGCTGGTCACAGACCTCTTTCAATTCGTGCTCAAAATGGGAATGGTGATCGTTCTGGCTATTCTGGCCGTGAATGCAGTGGGGGGAATAGATGAGCTTAAGGCAAAGATAACGGCTCTGGATGCCGCAAGCGGGCAAACTGGCTCGCGGCTCGCGTTCTTTCCCGAATACGATTCGGCGTGGATGCCTGCAATCACGCTTTTTGTTTATCTCGCGGTGAACTGGTGGGCAAGCTGGTATCCGGGAGCCGAACCAGGCGGCGGCGGGTACGTGGCGCAGCGAATATTCTCGGCTCGCGATGAAAGACATGGACTGCTGGCAACGCTTTGGTTCAACGTCGCGCACTACGCTTTGAGACCTTGGCCGTGGATACTGACGGCCCTCGCTTCGCTCATCCTTTATCCTGAGCTTGCAGACAAAGAGGCGGGCTACATCATGACGCTGATGGACCCGAACGTGTTCCCCTCTTACTTGAGAGGATTCATGCTGGCTGCGTTTGCTGCGGCGTATATGTCAACCGTCGGCACGCAATTGAACTGGGGCGCATCCTATGTGCTCAATGATTTTTATCGCCGCTTTCTCGTAAAGGAGAAAAGCGAACGCTATTACGTAATCGCTTCGCAACTCATCACCGTTTTGTTGATGGCAATTTCGATCATTGTGACTCTGAATATGCAGAGCATTGGAGGGGCGTGGAAGTTTCTGCTAGTGATCGGAGCAGGAACGGGGCCGGTTTTACTGTTCCGCTGGTTCTGGTGGCGAATCAATGCGTGGTCAGAGGTTGCGGCCATGCTCGGAGCAACTGTCGTATCGCTCATCCTGCAAGTTGGATTGAGGTGGGACAGCGATAATCCGAAACAATTTGCTTATTTGATGCTGATCACAGTTGCGGCTACGACAATTATATGGCTTGCGGCGACATTATTTACAGCGCCTGAGCCGAAAGAAAAGCTGTTGGCGTTCTATCGCAAGGTGCAACCGGAAGGGCCAGGATGGAAACACGTTCGAGCCGCCGCCCGGTTGTCGAAACCTTCTCGAAGCGGAGGAATCGCCATCCAGTTTGTAAACTGGTTGCTGGGCTGCGCGCTGATCTACGCTTCGCTGTTCGGCATCGGCAAACTGATCTTCAAGGAGTGGGCCGCAAGCGTTGTCTACATAGTGATCGCAGTCGTAGCCGGAGCGCTTATATCGCGGAACCTGTCGAGGATTGATTGGAAAAGTTTTGCGACCGATGAGGCTGATCTTGAAGAAGCAAAATCGAGCGCGATGTCTTGATTGATTTAGAGCGGATTTCTATTGAATGTAAGGTAATGCAATAGGGTTCACCGCAGAGACGCAGAAGAAAACGATGAATGCGGAATGATGAATGATGAACGGAAGAGAAATTCTTTAATTCATCGTTCATCGTTCATACTTCATCATTCTCTTCCGCGTCTCTGCGGTGAACCCTACATCCATTTGCAAACCGCTCTAAGTATCTTGATTGATTTGATTGAAGCGTGTGCAACTTAGCCGCGTAGCGGCCCTGTGAATTTAGCCCGGTCTTTCAAGGTCGGGAACACTTTAATCGAGATCCTTTTTCGTCGCGTGAGCGACGATTGAAATTAACCGCGCCATTCAACCGTCGCTCACGCGACGCGAAACACAGTGCCTGTCTGTTTACCGTGCCTTAAAAGACACGGCTAAATTCACAGAGCCGCTATGCGGCAGCAGAGCTAATCGGGCTGAAAGGGCTTCATTTAATTACGAAACAGAATCGTCCTGCTCGAATTTAGCAAGCTCTGCTTCCACATGCGCCAGCGCGCGTTCAAGCAGCACGAGGTAGCGTCGTTTGTGCCCCTCTTGCATCTCTCTGGTTATTCTCGCTCGCTCCATGAGCAGCCTTTCTTTTTGCTTTCGATGCTCCATCTCGGATGCTGTCTGTGCTCGCTTTGCGCGCGCTTCATCTCTGGCTTCAGCCGCACTGATCTGATCTTCGATAGCCTTGCTTTCCCATCCTCTTGCCATGCTTTTATTATAGGCCAGATGGCCGTGTCATTGCGCGCTGCTTACTGATTCAAACACTTTCGCAATGGCCCCGCTGATTATGAATTCCGTGTTCTCTTCATTGACAGCGTTGCTTGTCCCGCACTTGCGGCAGGGGATAGCTGGCATCTCGATTTCAATCTTGAACGGCGGCAGTGTCTTATAGGATATGTCCAGAGAGAACTTTCGCCTGTGCGCTTTCAGTCCCATCAAATCAGCGTCGCACTTTCTGCAATGATGAGTCTTTCTCAACATTCCTTTCAGCTTTGACAAGATGCTTTGTCGGCGAAAAACTTCGTCCAATATGAAAAGGCCGAACGCATCATCCACGCCTTTTGTTTTTGCCTTTGCTTCGGGCATTAAAAAAGAGGCTCCGATAAAAACAACGCGCACCTGTTTGTACTTGCCGACAAGGTTGCGATTTTTTTTAGGAGCGGGCAAATTGCTCTTTCCAGCCATAACGATTACACATTCATTTCGCGGGAGTCAGTATCATATTGCGAAATTCCACAGGCCCATGATCGCCCTGCAAATACAACGGGCCGGGGGCGCCTTCATCGCTATCGAGCGCTCCGCCGGTGATGCCAGGTATTTCCTGATTGCAGATGATCGTCTTTCCGTTGAGCACGACAGTCACTAGCCGTCCAATCAGAGTTATGTCGAACGTCTGCCACTCGCCGGGCTTTCCGGCGGCGTCTTCGTTCGGGGTAAGGAATCCATAAATCCCGCCCAGATGAACGCTCATTGGCTCCTGGCCTGCGCTGTCTTCGATTTGCACTTCGTGTCGCCCGCGCAAATAGATTCCGCTGTTTCCATTCTTCGGATAGCGAAATTCCGCATGGAGCTTGAAGTCAGTGAATGTCTGATTTGTTACTAAGTTCCCACCGGCTTTCGTATTAGTCAATACGCCGTTGATCATTTTCCACTGGTTATCGCCCATAGCCTTCCAGCCCGTCAGGTCGGTTCCGTTCAGGAGCTTTATGGGAGCGCCCCACTTTGGCGGCGCACTGCGGCGAAGCGAAGGCGCGCGGCTCGCAGTCCAATTCAACTTGTTGCCGTCTTTGTCCGTCGTCCAGCCGGTCAATCGGTCGCCTTCTAATTTGCCCTCGAATTTGATTTCGGTGTCACGCTGTTCCCATTGCAGCGGAATCGTGAACCGCAACTGGTTGTCGGCGAATTCGAGGCTGGAGATCGGGCGGGCGCTTCCTGATTGCCCGACGAACTGGCCCACGAGCGTGCGATAGCCTGAGCGATGCACTTCGAGCCACGATGGATAATTGCCTGCGGGCGATTGAACTGTGATGTCCCATCGCCCGACTATAGGTGGCGGCGGCGGTTGCTGTGTTGCCAGAATGCTCGCGCTGCTCGTGCATATCAATAAAAAGAGAACTGCCAGAATAACTTTGCCTGTCCTAGTCATGTTTACTCCTTCGCAGTAGAGAGTCATATTATTCCTGTTTTTTAGCAAATCGCACTTGGTTTTCAGATACATCAATGAATTGATCGAATAGTCTATTGGGATACGATTCCAATCGTAGACGAATAACTTCTATATCATGATTTTGACAGCAGCGCATTCAGGAGGTAAAACCTGCTGAATTTCATCCTGATTGAATTGAAAAGGGATTTGCGCAGGCAAATACACATTGCCTGCGCTTCAACTGAATATTACTTGCCGCCTTCGTCGGTCATCTTCATTGTTTCGGGGTTCCAGTTCATGATGCGGTTCTCGTAGTAACTCTGATTTGTCAGCAACGCGGGACCGGCGGCGCGCACTCCGAACGTTGCGTCTTCGACGACCTTGCCGCCCGAACGAATCGCAGTGAAGAAGTTGCGGAAGTGATCGAGCGAATCGCTGTAGCCCGCTGGCGCAGAATAAATCTCATCGCTCGACTGGCTAACGGTTGGCGCTGAGATGGGATACTTGGCCCGATAATCTTTCAAAAACTGTTCTTGAATCTCTTTTGGGAAAGTATCAATGTTATAGCCCGGTTCCTTCACTCTTTGTTTGCGCGTTACTGTTATTCCGCGACCGCCGAGCGCAATCACGCCGTCGCTGCCCACAAGCCGATAGCCCGCATCTTCAAAGCCGTTCGGGTCAACCGCGCCGTCAACGAAATTGACTCTGAGCGAAACGTTAAAGCCAGGTCGCTTTGCCGTCTTCGCATAATCACACAGGCCGAGCAACACGTCCGGCACATCGCGCCCGTCATTCCAGTATCGCAACCCGCCTGTGCCGAGCACGCGCGTCGGGCCGTTTATGCCGACCATAAAGTGCAAGCCTGAAAACAGGTGAATGAACAGATCGCCGCCAATGCCTGTTCCGTAAGCGCGATAGTTGCGCCAGCGGAAAAGTCTTATCGGCTCGAAAGGAACTTTCGGCGCATTGCCAAGGAAGCGATCCCAGTCAATTCGCTCGGGCGTAGCGTCGGGCGGAATCGAATACTGCCACGCGGATTGCGGCGAGCGTCGATTGAGCCATATGTCGACCATGTTCAAATTGCCGATGACGCCCGATGCCAGCACCTCTTTCGCTTTCGCGTAGATGATGGAACTGACGCGCTGGCTGCCGACTTGAAATACTTTGCCCGATTCTTTTTCCGCTTTGATGATCTTGTGACCGTCGGGCAGCATCTGCACGAGCGGCTTTTCGCAATAGACGTGTTTGCCCGCTTTCAATGCGTCAACGCAAATCTGCGCGTGCCAGTGATCGGGCGTCGCGATGATGACCGCATCAACGTCCGGGCGCGCCAGCACTTCGCGGTAATCGCGCGTAGTGAAGACCTGTTTGCCCCATACTTCCTGCGCGCGTTCTCTGCGCCCGTCGTAGACGTCCGCGACGGCGACAAGTTCAGCCATGCCTGTATTGATTGCGCTGCGTGTGTCGCTCGAACCCTGCCCGCCGATGCCTATAGTCGCAAGGCGAATCTTGTCATTAGCCGAAACCTTCTGCGGTTCTTGATCGGCTTCGAGTATGTATTCGTTAGCGGAAACTTTGCGCGCGCCGATGAACACACTGCCCGCCGCCGCGCCCAGCTTGATGAAGTCCCTACGCGATGTCTTGTTCATATATACCCTCGCCTGATTCCGATTTGAATTGTTTGGATGGATGCATTCTACTCCTAAACACAGAAGAATGCGCAATAGATAATGATGAAGTATGAACGATGAATGATGAACGGAAGAAAAGTTCTTAATTCATCATTCCGCATTCCGCATTCATCGTTTCTTCCGCTCTAGTGTTTGCCGCCCCTGCGATATTCTTCAATCGCTCTCTTTTTTTCTCGCCCTAATTCTTCAAGCTTCTCTAACCATCTCTTTTTGAATGGCACAAGCGCGTCCCGCAATGCTTCTGCAATCGCCAGGTTGCGAAACCATTTCTTGTCGGCGGGCACGATGAACCAGGGCGCGTGTTTCGTGCTGCAACGATTGAGCGCGTCTTCGTAAGCCTCTGTGTAATCGTCCCAGTATTCGCGCTCTTTCCAATCGCTTACGGACAGCTTCCAGGATTTGACTGCATCTTTCTCGCGTTCGAGAAGTCGCTGCTCCTGTTCCTCTTTGCTGATGTGTAGATAGAACTTCAAAATTAGAGTGTTGGAATCCGTCAACAACTGCTCGAAAGCATTGATGTGATCGTAACGCGAACGCCAGACTTCCTCCGGCACTATGTTATGGACGCGCACCACCAGCACGTCTTCATAATGCGAGCGGTTAAAAACTTTTATGTGTCCCGTTTCGGGCGTCTGTTGGTGTATGCGCCAGAGGAAATCGTGAGCGAGTTCTTTTTCCGTAGGAACTTTGAAAGAAGCCACCTCGCAGCCTTGCGAATTCAGCGGCCCCATGACGTGGCGAATCGTGCCGTCTTTGCCGCTGGTGTCGCGCCCTTGCAGGATGATGAGCACGCTCTGCTGCTGCGCCGCGTAAAGAAGCTCTTGCATCTCGACCAACTCGGCGATGATCTCTGCGGTCTTCTTTTCGCCCTCTTCGCGTTTTAATCCCGCTTTATTTCCCGGGTCGAAATCCTTCAGCTTGATTCGGCGGTCGCCTTCAAGGCGATGTGCATAGCTCATCGTGATCTCCTCAAAATAGAGGCAAGAGTATATCTGAACGAAAGTCAAAGGTTAAGTCTTACGAGTTTGCCGACGCCTGTTGTTTGGCTATAATCCCAGTTCGAGGCTTCTCTATGGAAAACATAATTGAAAGAATTGACATAGACACCCTGATGGCGCGATTGGAAGCGCGCGAGCGGCTGACGTTTGAGGAGTGGAAGCTTGTTGAAGACTCTGCTTCTACGGAAGAGCTAGGCCGTCTCGCCGACCAGTTGCGCCGGTCTTATCATCCCGACAACGTCGTCACTTATGTTGTTGACCGCAACGTGAATTACTCGAACGTCTGCGTGTCTGTCTGCACGTTCTGCGCTTTTTATCGCAAGCCCGGATCAGATGAAGGCTACGTTCACAGCTACGAAGAAATCTTCCGCAAGGTCGAAGAGATGATCGAACTGGGCGGCAGCGGCGTGTTGATGCAGGGCGGCTTGCATCCTGATTTGCCGCTCGATTACTACACGGGGCTTCTACGCGAATTGAAAAGCCGCTATAAGATTCACCTTCACTGCTTCTCGCCGCCTGAGATAGATAACCTCGCAAAGATCACAGGATTGGGCGTCGAAGGCGTGCTGAAACAGTTGCGCGCGGCGGGGCTTGATTCCATACCGGGCGGCGGCGGAGAGATACTCGTAGATGAAATTCGCCGCAAGCGTCGCACGCATTGCAACACCGAAGAGTGGCTGAACGTGATGGACGTGGCGCACGCGATGGGCATACCGACTACAGCGACGATGATGTTCGGAATGGGCGAAACGCGCGATCAGCGATTGATGCACTTCGAACGACTGCGCGAGCTTCAAGAACGCAATCCCGGATTTGTTTCTTTCATCCCGTGGACGCTTCAGCCCGACAACACTCCCATAGGCAAACGATTCCCTGATCGCATACCCGGTGACGAATACTTGCGCTGGCTTGCAATCGGCAGGCTCTATCTGGCTGGCATTCCTAACGTTCAAGCGTCGTGGCTGACGCAGGGGCTTGATGTCGGCAGGCAAGGCTTGCATTACGGCGCGAATGATCTTGGCAGCACTATGATCGAAGAGAATGTAATCACGCCCGCAGGCGCGCATCACCGCGCGAATGAATTGATGCTGCGCGAAGCTATTATCAGTGAAGGCTTCACGCCCATCAAACGACGAGCCGATTACGTGAGAGTTGAAGACCTTTCTTGAAAAATAAGAAATTAAGCAATATGACCGGCCCGGACCATAAAGCTGCTGCGTTGAAAGTTTGAAATTGAGGTGATCAAACTTATGAGCAAAAGAACACAAATCAAAAAGACAAAGAGACGGATCGGCCGTAACATAATCCGCGCGTGGTTTGATACGGTCATCAATCCTTTAATTTCCGCGCTAAAAATGGAACAAGAGCTATTAGAGAGGAAGAATTGGACATGGCAATTCCGACCGGGGCATTTAGAGGCGATACGCGATATTAAAGAGCTTATAGACCTCAGAGCCGTTGATAACTTAGAGCAGTTTGAAAGTTATTATCCGAAAATAAAGAAGAACATAGATGTGCATGATGAAAAGAAGGCTAAGCTTCTTGACCAATGTTGGAATCTTCATAGCGTTATAGCAAATAGTCCGGCCCTGCAGGGCAAATATGAAGAGGCCACATCCCCAGCGGCTCTCTCTAAGCTCGGTAAAACATTAGACGAGCTTTTTGGGGCATATCCTCAGCAAGATCATCTTCACCTGTTAGCTCAGTATATCGTAAACAATACTGAATTCCTTCCAGACTATTATATTACGGCGTCTCTTTGGAATCAGTATAGAGACGACTTCCTTGAGGTATTAAATGACCCTGCTATTGTTAATTACAATAGAGAGACAATAGCAACAGGAGAGTCCTTGTTAATAGTTGTAAGAAACTTAATCACTTCATTAAGAGAGGAAAGGGAAAGCCTGTCGTTAGAAAATGATGTACCTTACGTAACTCCTAAAGAGCTAATTGCGTAGGTAACTGCCTCATGGCCAATTTAACAAGCGGTCCGATTAGAAAGGCTGTTATAGATACAAGCCCGCTGCTCGCAGCTTTGTTGCTAGACTTTGTTCGCAACCGCCCGCAGGCCCAACGCGATTCAATATTGAGAAATAGTAGGATTGCGGAATACCTCAGAACGGATCAGAGACTTCAGAGAGAATTTATTCAATTTTTTGATAGCATCTCTAATATCTTAATAACCTCCCATGTGGTTGCTGAACTCCAAGGGCTCGTTAATAAATTGGATGGGGGGTACAAAAAGCAATTTTGGTTAGGGGGAATGAGTTATCTCAGTAGAAAACGCCTTGACGAACGATCACCACTAAGCCTCATTGATATGCATGAGAGAGAAGATTTTAGAAAGGCTGTTTGTAATATAGGGCCTACTGATGTGTGGCTGATAGAATTAGCAAGACAAGAGGGTTGTACTCTCCTGACGGATGATGATCGAACCCTTGCGCGATATGCCTGGGAATTAGGTGTTGATTGCAGATTGGTGCAAAGCATTATTTCGTGATTGAAAAACCTCATGAAAAATAATAACAAAGAGATTCCGAGCTTTTTGTCTGACTCAGATCGACTCGGCGACATGAGCGCGGAAGAGTTTCGCCGTTACGGCCACCGCGTAGTGGATTGGATAGCCGATTATCTGGCTCAACCTGAAAACTATCCGGTGCTTTCTCGCAACGAGCCGGGCCAGGTGAAAGCTGCTTTGCCCGCGAGCGCGCCAGAACGCGGCGAGAGCATGGAAGAAATTCTAGCCGACCTCGACCGCGTAATACTTCCCGGTGTGACGCACTGGAACCATCCGGGCTTCTTCGCTTACTTCGCCACCAGCGGGTCGGGGCCGGGGATACTTGGCGAGATGTTTTCGGCGGCCTTCAACGTCAACGCGATGCTGTGGCGCACTTCGCCGTCGTCCACAGAGCTTGAAGAAGTAACGCTCAACTGGCTGCGGCAGATGATGGGATTGCCGGAAAATTTCTCAGGCGTAATCTACGATATGGCTTCCATCTCTACGCTGTGCGCGATAGCCGCAGCGCGCGAAATAGCACTGCCCGGCAAGCTTCGCCTGTACGCTTCCGAGCACGCACATTCGTCAGTAGATAAAGGCGTGATGACGCTTGGCATGGGGCGAGACGGCGTCAGAAAAATCGCGACCGATGCCGAATATCGAATGAATGCCGACGCGCTCGCCCAAGCCATTGAAGAAGACCGCGCCGCAGGATGGCAGCCGTTCTGTGTGGTCGCAACCGTGGGCACTACTTCAATGTCGAGCATCGATCCTGTCGAGCAGATTGCAGACATCTGCGAGCGCGAAGGTTTGTGGCTACACATTGACGCGGCTTACGGAGGGGCTGCTGCCATAGTGCCTGAAATGAAATGGATACTGGCCGGGTGCGAGCGCGCTGACTCTCTGGTGGTCAATCCGCATAAAGGGCTTTTCGTGCCTGTAGATTTGAGCGTGCTGTTTTGCCGAAAGATGGACGCGCTGAAAGCTGCGTTCAGTCTTGTAGCTGAATACCTGCGCACGAGCGAGGATAACGACGTCAAAAACTGTCATGGACTACGGCCCGCAGCTTGGCCGCCGTTTTCGCGCAATCAAGTTCTGGTTCGTGATGCGTTACTTCGGCGTGGAAGGGCTGGTCGAGCGAATACGCGATCAGATAGCAATGGCGCGCGAATTCGCCGCGTGGGTGGACGAGAGCGCAGACTTCGAGCGGCTCGCGCCCGTGCCATTCAGCCTGGTCTGCTTCAGAGCGAATCCTTCGGGTTTGCGAGAAGCCGAAGCTCATCTTGACAGGCTGAACGAGCGATTGCTTGATGAAGTGAACCGCGCGGGAAAAGTTTATCTATCGCACACGAAGCTTGAAGGGAAGTTCACGCTCAGGCTTGCGATTGGAAACATTCGCACTCGCCGCGAGCACATCAAGCTTGCGTGGGATGAACTGGTGTCCGCGCTTGCAATGCTGGTTGAGAAAGGTCTATAGAGATACCGCCTTAGCTCCGTAGGAGCGACCTGTCTATAGCAATAATCGAGCAAACGATTTGTAGCTCCGTAGGAGCGACCTCAGGAGTAACAGGTCGCTCCTACGGAGCTACAAGAAACATTACGAATGCTGAAACTATAGACAGGTCGCTCCTGCGGAGCTGGATAGTCATTACGGCGCGAAGCTTATTGATTCGATATCGGTCCATCGCACTTCGACGCGCGAGGCTGTGCCGAGCTTGACCGCTACCATCTCGCCGTTGAGCGCGAACTCTTTGCAGCGCAACTCGCTTCCACCTTTCAACTTGATGCTGATGGAATCCGCCGCGCCCGATGGAGATTGTATGGATACTGTGTCTTCCGGCGCGATGACTGCGTAACTGTTTTCGCTCATCGCAAGCCGCAGCTTGCCTGTCGTTTCATCGCGCGAGAGCGTGCGCCCGCGCACGTTACTGCCATTCTTCAGCGAGATCGCGAATCCTGATTGGGCCGTGTCCTGAGCGGCAGCCGAAGCCACCGTGATAATCGCTGTGATGATTAAAAGCAATGCTATTTTGATTTTCATTTGTCGCGCTTCTTTTCGTAAACGGATTTCAGTTTTTCAAGATAATCATTTCGGTCAACGGCATAGTACACGGCGCTGGGGCCTGAATCAACTATTCGGGCAATGGCTTGCTCGAATTCTTCGTAAGGGTCGCTCGCCTCAATGCCTTTCGCTTTAAAGTAACCTATGCGCCTGAGCCGCCGCATAAACTCTTGCAGCGTGAGCCTTCCTTCAAACGTGCGCCCGCCGTGCTGTTGCGAGCGCGACAGCAGATGTTGAATCATCAGCGCGTCGCCGTAAAGCGCGGGCGATATGTACAGCCATCCATTGTCATATTGCCAATCACCTTCGACCTGCCTGGAAAGTTGCACACGGCGCACTCCGCTCTTTAGAATCTCTTCCCATTTGTTCGACGGCTCAGAGCGTTTGATTTGAGCGACGGCGACTTCCAGAAGCCAGCCATCGTTGTCGAAATCAACCGCGCGTTTCAATCGTTCAAGCCATTCGGAGAATATCTGCATAGAGGTGCGCTCCGGAGCCCAGAGCGTGTAATGATCAGGGTCTTTCTTGAGCGCAGTCCAGAGCTTCTTTCGCTCCTTCTCAAACGAAGGATGCGCGTCTATTCTGAGCGCGCGAAACTGTGTAAACCATCGCTTCGCCCCGTTGCAATAAGGGCAATGGGTGAGTCCTTCTGCATCAAAGAAGTGGGGCCGGACGGTAGTCGCGCCCGTGAAGTCTGTTTCTTCGGGAACATGCTTTTTGAGTTCGCTATAAGCTGTGCGAGGCGTAAGCTTGAGTTGTTTTGTGAAGAGATCGAAAGCGCACTTGAGGCAAATTTTGAGAATCGTCTCCGAAACAGCCGAGCCTGGGATAGTTTCAAAACTGATTTCGGATTTTTTCATTATGGGGGTCGGGAGTCAGAAGAAATAATGAATGATGAACGATGAATGATGAATGATGAATCAGGAGATTTGAAATTCCTTAATTCATCATTCATCGTTCATCATTCATCTTTTTTTTTCAATGGGGATGGTGGGAATCGAACCCACACTAGAGTTAATCTAAAAGGTTTTTGAGACCTTCGCGTCTGCCTATTCCGCCACATCCCCTCAAAGATCAGATTACCGACTCGAACGTCGAATCATTCTAGCTGGCACGGACTGGACGCGTCAACTGAGTATGATCCGGCGATGCAGCCCGGATTCACTTCAAGTGGCAGGCGTTACGCGTTTCACTTAAATTCGCGATGGGACTTCAGGGAGAGATGCAACAAGCGTTATTTAAACTATATCTCGCATCCATACATTCTTATAATACTTGCAGGCATTTCGCACCTTTAGCGAAACCGTTCCTCCGTTCGAGACCAAAGCAGCCAGCAACACTCTTGATTTATTTTCTCTGTTTATCGGAATCTCTTCGTCCGTCATCTTCTCTATTAGATCGTCCTCATAGGCATCAAAAAGGCTTTGATCCCAATCCCTCAGCTTGTTATTGCTGGGGTTGTAATCACTGGGAGAATCTATGTGGTATGACCAGAACACGACGCTCTCGTTGTAATTAAAACTCATGGTTTCACCTCCTTACAAATCTACATGGATTCCAACGCCTAAAAGGGAATAATTTCGCTGGCTGCGAAATTGCCCTGCGGGATTCACTCCGTGATAGTAGCGTATGTAGAGATCAGGAATCCCTTTCTCCAGAAAGTTTCGCTCTATTCGCCTAAGGCCGACCAATACATTGAAAGACCATTGCTTGTCTTCTTTTTGCTGGTCGTTTGCTTTGTTGTAATCGTAGATAGTCTTGTATCTCGCATCCACAGACGCAAAGGGGCCGAATCCTTTCAGCACATTATTTTCAAAGTAGTACTGAAATCCCGCAGATGGCTCAAAGTTTCTAGCCGACCTCGCTATAGTCCTTCCGTCTGGCTCTAACAAACTGGCGGAGTAATACCCTTTATTGGGTTTGAGCAGGCCAATACCACCCTGTCGAAACACAAAATGATGAGCGCCATCCTTCAGCCTGTCTGTTTCATAAGACACGCCGTATTCCCAATACTCATAACTGACATTTATTCGTTCAAAATCCGGCCTCGTTCTTCTTGCCACCAGTGAGAACTCATCGCCCAGATGCGTGCTTTCATGTCCCAACTGAAAGCGCAGGCCAAGACGAGAGTTTGATGACGCGCCCGGATTGGCTGGAGCGCCGGATGATGGCTTTTTCGCTGTCAGTCCCATCTGAAACTTCATCATCACGCTGAAGCGGTAATCAGTATTGAGGATTGGATCGGAATCATCCTTGAAATCTTCGATCACGTGAAAACTTATCGGAATCCATACCCCGAAACCCCACTTACGATACGGCATGGGCTTCTCTTTCGCTTTGCCGGTTTCAAAGCCGACGATTGGTATCTCTTTGCCAAGTTCTATATCCCATACTCTGCGTCTTCCGCCATTTTGTGAAAACGGAAATTCGTCCGACAGCCCCAAAAACATGACATTCACATTAGCCGCTCTTGGCTCCGCTATCAATGGATCGTAGTAGCCTCGATTCTGTAGTACCCAGGTTCTTGTGTCTTGAGCAGAACACGGCGAAGCTACAAATAAAATGAAAAACGCTGAACTTATGAGAAGCAATTGTTTTATAACTCGTGGCATGGCTTTTCTCCTTTCAAAGAAACTCACTAACTGCGATCAAGTCAGCGGAGAATTTCTATAGGCGTATCCTCTGACTCGCCGCCCGGAAACCGTCTTGTAAGCCCGGACCCAAGCTCTCCGATGGGAGTGATTTGCATCCTGTCTCGATTGACATCAACGAGCAGGAAGTGGCATTCACCTGCCCATGTCAATGTATGCGCATCCGTGAAATTAGTAGGTTTATGGCTGGTCACTTTTCCGCCTCCGCCCGTGATGAAGTAATCCACATTGTCTACGCTTGAGTGCTGGAACAGATGTTCGTGCCCGCTGAGGACTGCGCGGACGCCTGCCCGTTCAAAAAGGGGCTTAAGCCTTTTTTGCATTGATTCTGAGCCTCTGTGCGTAGGCCCTGCACAGTAAGGAGGATGATGCGAAAAAGGTATGCGCCAGACAGGTGCGGTAGGGCCAACCGTTGATGCATCGGGCAAAGCTGATTCGACGAATGGAGCAAACGTTGAATGCTCGAACAAACGCTTGCCGTCTTCTTTGGTCGTGTCAATGCACAGGAACTCGATATCGGCTCCATACCGGAAGCGATAAAACAACCCCTTCCGTATCATCGGATGCCCCATAATCTCATTTGTTGACATTCGTTCGATGAGGTAGAAATTATCCATCAACTGGTCACGGTCATCGCTTTTCTCAGTCTCGCCTGTATCGTGGTTTCCCGCAGACGGGTAAACTGGAATGCGGTTGATGATGTAACGATACGGTTGATAGTAAGTGAAGAACCAATCATCGTCCTCGTCTCCGGTACTGCCTGTCGGGATGCCGAGAAATTTTTTCCCGGCGTAGATGTTGTCTCCTGTGGTCAACATCAGCCGAATGTCTATCGCTTTATTGTCTACCGCCTTCTCTAAGGCTGTCGCTATCTCTCGCTGGCGTCGTTCATCGTTGGAAGGCTTTTTCACTCCTCTGCCGAAATCACCGAGCACTGCAAACTTCAGCGATGCCGATTGGCCTGTCGCGGGATGAGTGCGAAACCTGTTGACATATCTTTTTCCGCTTTTCTCCAGCCCCTGTTCTGTAGAACTGGCCACCCAATCTCTGCGTTCTCCGGCGGCCCACTCATCATTTTTGATCGTGACCTTGTATGTGTATTCCGTGTCCGGTGTCAGGCCGGTCACCATTACATAGTTTTTAATTTCCGTTTTTGGAGATGCGACTATTATCCCTTTGCTGTCGAAGACTTCGACTGTTGCGGGTCCGTATGGGTCAGAGTTTGCCCCAATCGTTGACTTACGCGGCGGATGAATGTCTTCAAGATCGCTGTCATCAACGATCTTGAACTTATCGCCGTTTTTTCTCTCTTTTATTTTGAAAAAGAATGCGCCCCAGGCAATGATCACCGAGTCATGAGAAAGACCGGCCAGGTAAATGTATTCCTCTCTATGGAATTCAGGCATAGTTAAACCCCTTTCCGGAACTAGTCCGGATGTTTTCGACACGTTGACTGAAATCGGGCCAGCTCCCTATTGGATAAAAAGCCGCCTCTCTATCGGCAAGTATGAGACGAAAGGCACCGTGGCAACTGCAAAAAGAAGACGCGATTACAAATCGCATAGCGGTCTGGACTGCTATGCTTCGTCTCACATGGTTATGACCTATACCGGCTTTTCATTTCATTAATTTTTCCAGAGGGGTGTTATGAAAAGGGAAGGAGGGAACCGGGCGATGACACCCGAAGTTGTGTCATCGCCCGGTGTTTTTTGTCGAGCTACTTGCGCTTAGAGTCGGGATGAGCTTCGTCTTTGTCCTTGACGTCGTCAACCAGTTGCCCGCCGGGCGAGACGCCGTGCTTTTGGACTTCGTGGGTGAGGTACGCAACCATGTGGCTGTGCTTGCGACTATAAAAGAAGTAAATCGTCAGGCCAATTCCCAGCCAGACGGCCAGCCGTATCCAGTTGTAAGCTGGCAACGAAAACATCAAAAGCCCACAAGTTAGAATGCCCAGGATTGGGACTATAGGATAGAACGGCACACGGAAGGGACGCTCGGCATTCGGATGTGTCCGCCTCATTATAAGCACTGCCGCGCACACCATCACAAATGCAAGCAGAGTTCCGACATTGACCAGTTCAAGCAGTACGTCTATAGGAAGGAATGCGGCGAGAAGCCCCACGAATACGCCTGTCAGGATAGTTGATTTCCAGGGCGTTCGGAACTTATCATGGATAGCGCCGAAGAAACTAGGCGGGAGCAATCCGTCGCGTGCCATCGCAAGTAAAACGCGCGGCTGGCTCAACATCATAACTAGAAGCACCGACGTGATGCCAGTGACGCCTCCAAGCGCGATCAAAAACTCTGCCCATCCAAGTCCCGCCTTGCCGAATGCATCTGCCACCGGAGCGCTCTTGTCAAGTTCTGTGTATTTGACCATTCCCGTCAGCACAGCGACAACGGCTATGTAAAGCACCGTACATATTATTAGCGATGCGATGATGCCGATGGGGACGTCTCGCTGAGGATTCTTAGCTTCCTCCGAGTGAGTCGAAACCGAATCGAAGCCTATGTATGCGAAGAACGCCAGCGCTGCACCGGCCATTACACCTACGGGCCTGCCTGCCATGGTTTCTCCAGCCACGGGCACGCCGAAAAAGCTGATACCGGTATAGCCGAACGGCGCGAACGGCTCCCAGTTGGCGGGGTTTACGTAGAACGCGCCCACACCGATCACAAAGACCACCGCAGCAAGTTTTATGATCACCATCGCAGCGTTGAAGCGCGCGCTCTCCTTGATTCCAACGACGAGAACGATGGTTACGAGCGCGACTACAAAGAACGCAGGCAGGTTAAAAAGCGATCCGGGAATTACATGGTCCGCGACCCTTTGAATTTCCTGACCGTTTTCAACCACTGTTTCCGTCACCCGGTGGGTTGTTGCTGTCGTGTTCATGAATACGATCCAGCGTCGTATTTGATGAGCGGCCCGCTGAGCGCCTCCGGTAGAATTATGCCGAGCTTTTTCAAGACTGACTGAGCGTAACCGGACCACCCGTTTGCTACCGTTGCAGCGCCTACTGCATATTCCAGCACCAGGTCCCAGCCTATGATCCAGGCCATAAGCTCGCCCAATGTCGCATAGGCATAAGTGTAGGCCGATCCTGCCACCGGGACCATCGAAGCGAACTCGGCGTAGCACAAGGCTGCAAAGATGCACACAGTTCCTGCGACTACGTAAGACAACATCAGAGCGGGGCCTGATGTCTCTTTTGCGATTGCGCCTGTAGAGACGAAAATACCCGCGCCGATGATCGCGCCAACCCCAAGGCTCGTAAGCGTGACTGGGCCTAACACGCGCCTCAAGCGGTGCTCGCCCTTCATCTCTTCAAGCAAGATGTGGAGCGGTTTCCTTGCGAAAAGTTGGTTCGCCATTCTTTATCCTCCGCGAAATTTGTAGGGGCAGGGCTTGTCCCTGCCTGAATCGCCGTAAGGCGGTGACTATCATGGCCTGTCGGCCATCCGGGCAGGGACAAGCCCTGCCCCTACATCTAATCTTCGTGTTCCGGCAAAGGCACTCCGACCTTTCGCCAGATGAAATAGACCGGAATGCCCGTAGCGATGATGACAAGGCCGGGCCACGTCGTTGCCGTTTGATAGATGAACAGCACGACGAGTATCACAGCCGCGCCGAGTATGTAGAGCACAGGGATGACCGGATAGCCGAATGCGCGATATGGCCGCTCGGCGTCGGGGCGCGTTTTACGCAGGCGAAATATTCCGGCAATCGTCAGTATGTAAAATATCAACGCAGCGGAAATTACATAGGTCAGAAGGTCGTTATAGAGGCTTCCATAGCTGACATCACCGGTTGCGCTGGTTTTCACAGTGCGCGGCAACACCAGAAGCGCAGCCCAGATTCCTTGAATCACAAGGCCCCAGGCAGGCACATGCTTGTTGTTAAGCTCGCCCGATGATTTGAAGAAAAGCCCGTCTCGCGCCATCGCCCAGTAAGCTCGCGCGCCCGCCAGAATCAACCCGTTGTTACAGCCGAAGGTCGAAATCATAATCGCTACAGCCATTATCGACGCGCCTGCGCCCGGGAAAATAACGTCGGCTGTAGCCGAAGCCACGCGGTCGCTTGGCACCGTTTGAATGGTTTCAAACGGCAGCGTCACAAGATAGGCGATGTTTGCGAGCAGATAGAGACCTATGACAAGGAAGGTGCCGAAAGCGAGCGAGAGCGGAATGTTGCGTTTGGGGTCTTTGACTTCGCCCGCCGTGAATGTGATGTTGTTCCAGGCGTCGGCTGAAAAAAGCGAGTTGGTCTGCGAAACACATATCGCAACGAACAATCCAAATGCAGTAACGGCTGTCAGACCGTTCGGGCCGACTTCTTGCAATGTGCCGCGCACAGTCCATAAGTCGCCGAAATTGCTGCTCCCCGCAGTCGTGCTCGACAGACCTACTATCACGCCAAGCACGATCAAGGCGATGAGCGCGCCGGTCTTCGTGATGGTGAAGACGTTTTGAACGAGCTTGCCGAGCTTCAAACCGCGAGTGTTCATCCAGGTCAGCAGCGCGATCATCACGACGCCGATCAGTTGCGCGGTCGAAAGCGAAACAGCGTAGCTTGAACCGAGATGAATGGGATTGATGATGTAATTGCTTTCCGAAACCCGTGGCACGAGCACGCCGAGATATTTACCGAAACCGACTGCTACAGCCGCAATCGTTCCCGTCTGGATGACCATAAACAGCGTCCAGCCATAAAGGAATCCCCACATCGGCGAGAAGGCTTCGCGCAGGTAGACGTACTGGCCACCGGCTTTTGGCATCATCGCCGCAAGCTCGCCGTAACTGAGCGCGCCGATCACTGTAAGCAGTCCCGTGATTACCCACGCGACCAACAACCATCCGGGCGAGCCGACCTGACGAGCCATGTCGGCTGAGACAATAAAAATGCCGGACCCGATCATGGATCCGGCAACTATCATTGTCGAATCGAGCAATCCAAGCCCGCGAATAAATCCTGTGGATTTGTCCTCAACAGATATGGCGGCATTCGCCATTGTTTTTCCTCCGAGTTTGTCCTGCTAGATTAGTGTGAAAGCTTTGATCCGGACCCCAACCTGCTCGCCGTCAATACTATCTTGTCAACGCGCGTCCGGTCAATTAACTACCCGCTCATTTGTTGTGCAGAAGGACGAGCAATAAATAGATTATGCCGACAGTGGCTACTATGGCAGCCAGCACAATGCTTGCGTTTATGATGCTTGCGCGCCGGGCCGCATGACCGCTTGCGCGTGCCGCCATCGCTCGCTTGAATACTATCGGGCAAAGCACGAAAACATTCAGCGCAAGCGGAATGACGAGAAACCAGGACAGATCGAGCCACGGCCCAAGCTTCATAATCTCGCCAAACGCAGAGCCTGTTCTTTCGGTGTTTTTGAGCGCTTCGAGCCACAGATCGAATCCGCGCATGAAGAACAAAAGCGCCGTTCCAATTACGCCAAGCCACGCCCCTGTGTAAGCGGTCTCAGCCGCGTGCTCGGCTGGATGCTCCGAAGTGTGTCGTCCCGTCAGGCGACTGTGAACAGAGCCGTAGCCGACATAGATCACGAACCCCAGATTGAGCCACGCCGCAAATCGCAACCACGATGTAGGCGGCAGGTAATAGATCAAGTAAAGACAAGACACAATGCCGAGAATCGGAATGATCAACCCGCCCGGCACGCGGAACGGGCGCGGGCGCGAAGGGTCTTTCACACGCAGCACGATTATTCCCGCGCAGACCAGTATGAAGGCGAACAGCGTCCCGATGTTCGTCAGGTCAACCATCTCGTCTATGCTGGCGACGGCTGCAAAGGAGGCTACGAAGATGCCTGTCAGTATCGTAGCGACGTGCGGCGTGCGATATTTCGGATGGACTTTTTGAAATGTTTTCGGCAGCAATCCGTCGCGCGCCATCGAGAAGAAGATGCGCGGCTGTCCGAGTTGAAACACCAGCAACACGGCTGTGTGCGCGATGACCGACCCGAATGCGACGATGCCGATGGCCCAGTTGAGATTTGTGCCGAATTGTTGCCCGACGTGTTCGAGCGCCATCGTCAACGGCTCGGCCTGCTCGGTTGCAAGCTTCGTTTTTAGGTCTCCGTAAGAGATCAGGCCGGTGAATACGGCGGCGACGACCGCGTAAAAGATCGTGCAGATGATGAGCGAAGCGATTATTCCGATTGGCAGATTGCGCTGCGGGTTTTTGGTTTCTTCGGCGACGGTCGAGACAGCGTCGAATCCGATGTAAGCGAAAAAGACTATGGCCGCGCCCGCGCTGATGCCAGCAAACCCGTTAGGGTTGAACGGATGCCAGTTCGCAGGCTGAACGTAAGTGAAGCCCACGATGATGAAGAAAGTGAGCACCAGAATCTTGATGCCGACCATCGTGGCATTGAATCTGGCGCTCTCTTTGATGCCCCAGATCAGAACTATCGTTATAAACGCGACGATAAGTACGGCCAGCACGTTGAAAATTATGGGGATGCCGAATATGTGCGGGGCGTCTCTGTAAACCGTCTGCACGCCTTGCTCGTCAACGATCTTCGCGGCGGTGCGATAGTCCATCGAAATCCAGTCGGGTATATGAATCCCGTTCGGAGCAATTCCCGGAATATGGAGCCCCGCCACAAGAGTCTTGAAATAATTGGCCCAGCTTATTGCGACTGCGATGTTGCCGACCGCGTATTCGATTATCAAATCCCAGCCTATTATCCATGCGATCACTTCGCCGAGCGTTGCATAAGAGTAGGTGTAGGCCGAACCCGATATGGGAACCATCGAAGCGAACTCGGCATAACAGAGCGCGGTAAATCCGCAGACGATTGCGGTGATGATGAACGATACCATCAGCGCCGGGCCTGCGCCGGGCCGGTGCACGTCGCCTGCCGCAGCCGTGCCGATAGTAGCGAATATGCCAGCGCCGATGATCGCGCCGATGCCGAACAACGTCAATTGAACAGGGCCAAGCGCGCGGTTCAGCTTGTGCTCAGGGTCTTCGGCGTCGTTCAGAATCGAATCGAGTGACTTGATGCGAAACAATCCCCGGAACGTCTGTACATTGACGCCCGACTTATCGCCCTGTTTTGTTTCCATGCGCTTGTTTTCCCCTCATCTGTACTGGCATGAAACCGAGCGCTGCGCCAAAAGATGTGGCCTACGAAAAACTTTCGACGCTGGCAGACTAAAGATAAATGAAGCGCCGCGATTATTAACTTTCGCTGTATGGGATGTCAAGCATACCTGGGAGTGTAGTGTGTTGCCGGTAAAAAATAACGCGGGAGGAGATCAGTCGTTTCAGGGTGACATCCTCTCGCGCTTTTCATGAGGGAAAGGTTTTTCAGATTCGGAAGCTTTGACGCCCTTGGCGATACGCGGTCAAATCAAGACGAGTTCTTCCTTATCTATTTCGTGGCTGTCCGATAAGATCAACGCCTGTTGGTCTGTCGAATTGTTGTTCAAAGCGTTGTAGACCTGCGCTTGCCAGACCGGGTTGGTAATGTCGTCAAAGCTATCGCCTTGCGAAACAAGTAAGCTGCCCGTGATGCCGGGCAGCATTACGGCAACCGTGTACATAGTCTGTTCGTTCATTTGCTCCTCTTCTTCGGAAGTTAATCAACACCTAACGGGAGGGGGCACTCTGTAACGTGAAAGTAACTGAAGTTACCGTAAAGCGGTGAGAGCTTAATCTTTGGCAGAAAGATTGGCAAGACTTTTTTTATGCCTGATCCGTTGAAGACATGCCTGTCGTTATTTGTTAAATATATTGCACTTTGCT
Source organism: Blastocatellia bacterium (assembly GCA_963726785.1). GTDB lineage: Bacteria > Acidobacteriota > Blastocatellia > UBA7656 > UBA7656 > DATEKX01. Next base: position 1,853,313 of record CAVSDJ010000008.1, on the reverse strand, counting down.
TAGTATTTTTAACAACATTTTTTGCGTGAAATTCTGGCGCAAATGCTATACAATCTGGAATGGCTGCCGGAATACAAATTCCCTGATCTGCCCATTCCCGGTGGCATTCAGTCCTGTTGAATACGGGCGCAGTTGAGCTAAGAACTACATAGGAACCTTGACCATACCAAGAAAGCAAGCGCCTTGATGATGGCGCTTGAGCCGTAGTCGGAGTCTTTAGATCGGCACGAGCCGATAGGAGAAGCGTCCTGATTGAAAGAACTATCAGATTATTCAAGCTAGGCAGAAACCTTGAAGCGAAATTCACTTCTGCAACGTCTTCGGTCGTTGCAGCCCGCGCTGCTGTTGGACCTGCCCCTCCCCGCCGGTTCAGCAGCAGCGCAATATCAAGCCATCCGCATTTATCAAACCATGTGGCTATAGATTTAGATAGGGAGAATTGTTTAGACTACGACCCTAAAGCCACAACCTTATAAAACTTGCGTAGCTCTCATTGTCTAACATAGAATGCAGGCCGAACGAGGCTAGTAAAAAACATAAAACTAGAAAATGGCCCCAACTCATTCTGTGGCCGAGATACTTAGCGCCGGAAAAGGCATGACTAATAAAGAGATTCGGGAATGGTACGCCAACGAGGTTTCCCGTATTCCAATGTTGAATGAAGAATGGATAAGGAATGGATTTCTAGTGCGAAAAAGAGCGCGTAAAGCTTGGAAAATCAGACACGACGCGCGGTTAAAAGCCAGAGCTATGATGAGCAACCCCAAAGAAGTCGAACTTCTTCGACAGAGAGACTTGCTCAAATACGGAAACCCTGATGGGCCAACATTTACCTTTTTAGTGAAGGAGAATAGAAAACTTGGGCTTGTCGGAGATACAGTGTATGAAGCCATCATTGACGAGTCAATTAGAACGAATGTTGAAGTAAATAAGGGCTTAGGTCTAAAATAGATTAATAGGAATATGAGCACAGATCAGAATAATTACTTGAAAAGAAGAATCGTTTGGCAGGAAACTGAAAACCCTGAATATCCTTATTCTGCCAAGATAAATCAAGACGATTACTTAATACGCCTGAACGACTTTCCTGCTGAAAGTCTTTATACGCTTATCGTAAATAATAAAGAAGTTGAAGACTTGGACGAATGGCCTGAGCAATGGATTCGCCCCAATGATACGCAAAAGCCCATTTTAACGGATCAGCTTAAAAATGGAATTTCAGATTCAACGGGTACGGGTAAAGAGATAATTTCAGAATGGATTCGACCCGGTGATACGCAAGAGCAGCAAATCAGGCAATCAAAGAAAATTGGAGATTGTATGCAACAAAAGGGATTTACTTTATGGTTTACGGGGCTATCGGGCGCGGGCAAAACGACCCTTGCGCGATTGGTCGAATCTGAACTCAAAGCGCGCGGGCACAAAGTAGAAGTGCTCGACGGCGACATCATTCGCACAAATCTTTCCAAAGGGTTAGGCTTCTCGAAAGAAGACCGCGACACCAACATCCGGCGCATAGGTTTCGTCTGCGACCTGCTTGCGCGCAACGACGTTGTGGCGATTGCCGCTGCAATCTCGCCTTACCGCGACGTGCGCGAAGAGGTGCGGCACAACACCGAAACATTTGTTGAGGTCTATGTGAAGTGCCCGATTAACGTGCTGGCAGAGCGCGACGTGAAAGGGCTTTACAAAAAAGCGCTGGCAGGCGAGATAAAAAATTTCACAGGCATAGACGACCCTTATGAAGATCCTCGCGCGCCTGAGATCATGGTCGAGACCGACAAAGAAACCGTCGAAGAAAGCGCGCGGCGAATCCTTGCAAGGCTCGAAGTAATGTCGCTCATCGCCGCTTCAAAAGAAGCCGTCTACAGCGAAGAGGATGAAGAAGAAGTCCGCCGCCGGCTCGAAGCGCTCGGCTACGTTTGAAGCAGCCATGGGTTTATTCGACAGGTTCAAATCTAAAGACGCAAGCAAGCGAGTCGTACTTGTAGGGCTGGACGGAACGCCTTGCACTCTGCTCCAGCGATTCATCACAGACGGAACCATGCCTGCGATGCGCGAGCTTGCAGGCCGGGGCACGCTGTTGCAGATGGACACTTCCATCCCGGACATCTCGTCTGTCGCGTGGACATCTTTCATGACGGGCGCGAATCCGGGCCGTCACGGCATCTACGGCTTCCTCGATCTTCAGCCCGCGAGTTACAAAATTTACTTTCCGAATTCGCGCCACATCAAAAGCGAAACCGTGTGGGCCGCAACCGGAAGAGCAGGCAAACGCGCCGTCGTCATCAATGTGCCTTCGACTTATCCCGCGCAGCCGTTGAACGGGGTTTTGATTTCAGGCTTCGTCGCCGTTGACATAAACAAAGCAACGTACCCGGCCACGCTCGTTCCAAAGCTGACGGAGATGGATTATCGCATTGACGTTGACGCGCGAAAAGTTCAGCAGTCTCACGATGCTTTGATGGAAGATGTGCTCGTGACGCTTGAGAGAAGAATCAATGTCCTGCTTCACCTCTTTGACAGCGAGCAATGGGATTTGTTCATCGGCGTAGTGACGGAGACTGATCGCTTGCAGCACTTTTTTATGGACGCGATTTTTGACGAAAGCCACAAGTATCATTCGGCTTTCAAGGATTTCTATCGTCGCGTTGATAATTTTCTCGGACAGATTCGAGAGCGACTCGGCGACGAGACTCTGTTAATAATGAGCGATCATGGATTCACGCCGATTAAGCAGCAGGTCTATTTGAATCGCTGGCTTGTTGACAACGGCTATCTGAAGCTTAAAGAAAATGCGCGCTCGATTGAAGAGATCGCGGACGGTTCGCTGGCATTCGCTCTTGATCCGGGTCGCGTATACATCAACGTGAAGGGGAAGTATCCGAACGGCGCGGTCACGCGAGAGGACGCTCAAAAACTGACTCAAGAGATAAAGCAAGGGCTTTCGGAGGTAGCAGACAACGGCACGCCTGTCGTGAAGCGAGTCTATGAACGAGACGAGTTGTTTTCAGGCTCGCAGCTTGAGTCAGCGCCCGATTTGTGCGTGCAATCAATCTACGGGTACGATTTGAAAGGTGCAGTCAACAAATCACAATTGATGGATCGCGAAATATTCACGGGCATGCACACGCAGGACGATTCTACGCTTTTCATCAATGCGCAGGCCAGCGTGTTGCGCTCCGACAAGCCGCACATCACAGACGTAGCCCCAACATTGCTCGATGCGATGGGGCTTGGTGTTCCTGAAAGCATGGATGGCCGTTCGATGCTGATTAAAAAGTGAGCAAGGCATAAGTGCAGTACCGGGAGCGGTAGCGACCGGGTGTGTTCGATCAATTGAATGAAGACCGTAATCATAGGACTGGACGGCGCGACGTTTGACATCATCACTCCGCTTGCGAGCGCGGGGCGTTTGCCCATCCTATCCCGACTGATCGGTGAAGGCGCGAGCGCGCCGCTGCGCTCGACCATCCTGCCGAATAGTTTTCCCGGCTGGGCGAGTTGCACGACCGGCACCAGCGAAGGGATGCACGGCGTATTCTCGCCTTTCATCAAGAACACTTCGAGCTATAGCGTGCGCGCGATGAGCGGGCGCGACATACAGACCCGCCACGTCTGGGATTTTATGACCGATCAAGGCGGTCGCTCGATTGTGCTCAACGTTCCAACCACTTATCCGCCCGAACCGCTTAACGGAATGATGGTCACAGGGATGCTGACGCCGGGACTCGCGTCAGAGTTTACTCATCCGGTTTCGCTCAAAGGCGAATTGCTCCGCGCGATTCCTGATTACGTCATAGAGCCTGAGCGAATTCCCGACCGCGCCGCGCGAGCCGTTGAGTTTCGCCGGTCAATCGAAGGACACGAGCGAGCGTTCGACTTTCTGATGAAGCAAGGCGAATGGGATTTTTCGATGATAGTCTTTTCAGTGCTCGACCGCGCGCAGCACGATTACTGGGCCGACATGGATCCGTTGCATCCTCGTCACGACCCGAACACGCCGACAGAATTTCGCAGCTTCATACATGAAATCTACGAGCGGCTCGATGCCGCAATCGGGCGCGTGATAGAAAAGCTGCCCGCAGATTCGCGCGTGTTCGTCGTTTCGGATCATGGATTCTGCTCTGAATTATTTGAAGTGCGAGTCAACGAACTTCTTGCATCATCAGGGCTGCTCGTTTTTAAATCGCCCGCTTCGCGTCGCAGCCGCGCTCGCGTGAAATCAATCAAAGAAAAAATCTCGCGCCGTCTTTCGCCCGCCCGCCCGAATGGCAACTCGCTTGATCGAAAAGTGCAATACGGCAGCGCATTCCTCGATGAAATTGACTGGTCGCGCACGCGGGCTTTCTTCGCGCAGGACAAAGGCGTGTGGGTTAACCTCGCAGGACGCGAACCCTTTGGCATCGTGCGCGAGGATGAATTTGACAACGTGGTCGAAGAAGCGCGCGGCGTGCTTCTTAATTTAACATCGCCCGAAGACGGCGAGCCTATATTTGAAAAAGTGATGCGGCGCGAAGAAGCGTTCAACGGTCGCTGGTCTGAGCGGCTTCCCGACCTTGTGATGATACCGCGCCGCGACGAGCATGTTTATAACGAGCGCCCAAGCTACGGCGATGTAATAGTGCCTGCCGATTCGACAACGGGCACGCATTCGCGCGATGGAATCTTTATTGCGTGGGGGCGTGGCATCCGTAGCGGTGTGAATTTCATCACGCAACCGAACTTGCGCGATGTGGGGCCGACCGCGCTCGCATCGCTGGGTTGCCCGCTGACGACCGACATGGATGGCTGCGCGCTCGTCGAAGTGTTCAATGAACGAATCGAGCCGACACGCCTCGGCAGTTCATACAGAGACACGGACAAAACCGCATCCTCGACCCAATCGGTTTATAACGCGAACGAAGAGGCCGAACTCCGAGAGCGACTGCGCGCGCTCGGCTACATCGAATAATCGCGTTTTGCAAATGAAGCCTAAGATTTTAATCATCGGCCTTGATGCCGCAACAATGGATTTGATCGAGCCGTGGGCCGAAGGCGGCCACTTGCCGACGCTTGCGCGATTGATGCGCGAAGGCGCGAGCGCGCGATTGATCTCAACGCCGAACATGCACAGCGCATCGTCGTGGACTTCGATTCTGACGGGGCTTGGGCCGGGCCGTCACGGGCTGTTCGTTTTTTCTGATCGAGACTTCCGAACCGGACGGCAAGAGTTTTTCAAAGGCGGCGACCGCGCGGGCGAAATCATAAGCTCGCACCTCGCGCGTCACGATCTCACAAGCGGCTTTCTCAATGTGCCGATGACTTACACAGCCCAATGTCAAACGGGTGGTTTCATGGTCAGCGGCCTCGACGCTCCCGCGTTGAACGAGCAGGCTTTCTGTCCAGCGGAGCTTCGCGCGGAACTGCTGACCAAATTCCCCGATTATAATTTCACACCCGTAGGCCTTGGCGATTTGATGAGCGCGGGCCGAATTGATGACGCGATCAGTGCGTGGATGAAACTGACTGAGACTCAAACGGCTGCGGCTGAGTATTTGATTTCATCGAGACCAACCGATTTTTTTATGACCGTCTACACGGCGAGCGATTGGGGAGGCCATAATCTGTGGAAGCTTTCCAACGCATTGCTTTCGATCTATCAGGCCCTTGACACGGCGGTCGCTCGATTGCTCGATCACGCGGACGACCAGACGCGGGTCTACGTGATTTCAGATCACGGCATGGGGCCGCACACGGGGGCGGCTTATCATCTGGCGGACTGGCTTGAAGCGAATGGTTATATGATTCGCAAACGCTCAACGCAAGCTCGACCTTCGTTAATCAATGCGAGCCGCCGCGCCGCAAAGAACCTGCTGCCTGTTACGATCAAAGAAAAGATCAAGTCGGGACTGGGCGCTGATCGAGTCAAGCGATTGCAAACGGCTGAAAAAGATTCGTTCTACTCTTCGATTGATTGGGCGCGAACCACTTGCTACACAGAGCCGGGCCGACATGTCATCAACATCAACCTCGCGGGGCGAAACGATCAAGGCATCGTCTCGCGCGAAGATTACGATGAAGTTTGCAATCGCATCATCGAAGACCTTGGCCGGTGGACAGACGCTCGCGGCAATCGTGTAGTCGAACGAGTGGCGCGACGTGATGAAACTTATTCCGGCCCGTTTGTTGAAAGAGCGAGCGACCTTTACATTTATTGGGACGCGACGGCTTCGCTTGGCGACCCGCCGCGCGAGGTGCAGGCGCGCAAGTTCTGGTGGAGCGGCGATCACAGGCTTGACGGCATATTGATTGCAAAAGGGCCGGGCATCCGCCGAGACGCGACAGTTAATTCTCCGTTTGTCTATGACTTGCTGCCGACCGTTATGTATGCAGCGGGTTTGCCCGTGCCCGCCGGTCTCGACGGCAAAGCGATTCAGGAATTATGCACGGATGAGTTCCTCGCATCGCACCCACTCCGCGCTGACTCTGCCGCTCAAAGCCTTGCATCGGAGAGCAAAAGCCTAACCGATGCGGAAGAGCAGATGATCGAAGAGAAACTGCGCAGCCTGGGATATTTGTAAAGGATGAATGATGAATGATGAACGATGAAGTAGAGAGGGTGATTGATTATCCGAACGCCGTTCATCATTCATCATTCATCACTCATTATTTATATGTCGCCTTGATAGCTGTCGCCCTGATTGCCATGTTCTGGCGAGTCTTCTTTTTAGGCGAAACGCTCATTGATGTCGCTACGCTCAACAATCAGTTGCCCTGGGGTTACTCGGCGGGTGAATCCGATTACCAGTACAATCGCCGCGACCTGACCGATATGTATGTGACGCGCGATTACTTCGTCGTGTCGGCTTATCGCGATGGCGAGATGCCTATGTGGAATCCTTACACAATGGCGGGCCATCCGATCTATGCAGATGGCGTGACGCGCACGCTCTCGCCTTTCCTGCTGTTCTACAAATTCTTCGATGTACCGCTCGGCTATTCGCTCGCTCGCATCACAGAACTGATTCTCGCAGCGATCTTCATGTATGTTTTTCTCATAGCGATTGGCATAAGCTCAGGCGGCGCATTGATGGGTGCGCTGGTCTTTGAACTGTCGGCTCATTCAATGCTTCACCTGACAGGTCTTGGGTGGTGGGGCGGGCTGATGTGGCTTCCGCTGATAATCCTTTTTGCCCGCCGCGCGCTCACACGAAGAAGTTTTACGCAAGCGACAATCGCAGGCGTCTTGCTCGCAGCGCAGTTCTTCTGCGGGTACATGCCCAATCAGATTTACTATGTCGGCGCAGTAGTCTTGTATTACCTGTTCTTTGCATTTGTCAGAAAGCGCAGACAGCAGAAAATCGCGCGTGATCTTGCAATGATGGCTGTAACGCTCGCAGTTGGACTCGCACTCGCGGCAACGCAGTGGGTGCCGATGCTTGAACTGCTCAGGCACTCTAACCGAAAAATTGTCGGCGCAGAACTCGGTTACATCTACCTGCCTCCGTGGTATGGGCTGACTCTGATTTTTCCGAATCTTTTTGGCGCTGCATACGACACGCGAACGCTCACTCTATTCACCGCGCTTGGCGTTTCGCACGACCACATTCTTTATCTGAGCATCGCCGCGCTTTTGCCTCTCGCTTTCGTCATCTATCGGCTTAAATCGGCGCACTCCCGCGCCGGATTCTTCATTCTGCTTGCGGCAATATCGCTAGTCATAATGATGAGCACGCCGCTTTATGTTCCTGTGACGCGCTTCATTCCTGTGCTTCAAGTGATCCGCGTGGCCGTTCGGGCCGGTGTGCTTTTTCTTTTCGCCGCCGCTGCGCTTGTTGGCGTAGGCACTGATTTATTGATGCGAGCGAGCAATGACGCGCTCTCTGGGTTCGCTCGCCTCGCGCGCAAGTTTCTCTTTGTAACTTTGGGTTTTGTTGCGACAGCCATTATCGCGTCTTACCTGATGAAGCTCGCAGGCTTTGCTGTTGAAACAGGCGATAGAGGCCGCATGGCATTTATTCGCAAATCGGCTGCTGCGCTCGCTTCACAATTCACGCCGCCCGACGCGGGTATAATCATACCGCTCGTCTTGCTTTCAGTAGCCGTGGCTTTATTGTGGTTATTAAGTAAAGAAAAATTGAGCCGCAAAGCTTTCTTCGCAAGCCTGGTTGCGCTATTGATAGTTGATCTGTTCTGGGTGAGCGGTCAGTTCAATCAAAGTTTTGAGCGGTCCCGCGTTTATCCCGCGACTCAGATAACCGACACATTGCGGCGACTGCCGCCGGGCCGCGTGCTCGTAGTGCCGTCAGACCTTGAAACGAATCGCCGTGCCGCATCGCAAGAGGATAAAATCATCGCCCCGCCGAACACGCTTCTGCCTTATCAGATTTCAACCGTCACGGGGAAGAACCAGCAGTTCCCCAGATGGTACAGAGAATATGCCGCGCTCATCGAGCCTCAACCGAATCTTAGCCACGTCGTATTCGATCAAACGCACTCGCGGTTTTTCGATATGCTTAATGTTAGATACGTAGTGACTCACGCTGCCACGCCGCTCGCGGGTTATGATTTTGTTGCGACGGCAGAAGGTCTATCCATTTACGAAAACAAAAACGCTTTGCCTCGCGCGTTCTTCGCCAGCCGTGTGGTTGAAGTCAACAATCACGCAGATGCGATTGAGACTCTGCGCGCTTCTGCAAACGCAGTTGTGATCGAAAGCGCGAATGCAAGCGCGCAGGGAATTGATAATGCATCTCAAATGCGACAGACTTCACCGTCGCAAGCGACTATAATCGAGGACAAGCGCAATCACGTTGTGATCGAAACCCACAATGAAGATTCAGGGATGCTCGTGTTAAGCGATAACTACTATCCCGGATGGAGCGCGACGGTTGACGAAGCGCCAGCAGAAATATTCAGAGCCAACTGTACTATGCGGGCAATCAACGTTCCCGCTGGCCGCCATATGATATCATTCGTGTTTATGCCTGCGACGTTCAAAGCTTCAGTTTATCTCAGCCTTGCAACGGCTGCGCTTGTGGCGTTTGGATTGATTATGACTTTCTTCCGGTTCCGAAATTAATTGAAGAGATTTACAAGCCAGGAGCAACAGCCACGATATACGGAAAGATAAAAAAGACGATCAAGCACACGCTGATTTTTGGAATCGGCAGCGTGGTCAACTCTGCGTTCGGGCTTGTGCTCGTGCCCGTGTATGTTCGCAAGATGAGTCCGACCGAGTATGGCGTGCTGTCGCTTCTGACAATCACGCTCACGCTTGTGACTATTGTTTTAAAATTTGGCCTCAATCACGCATTCTTTCGCCATTACTACGACACCGAAGACGTTGAACATCGCCGCCGCATCGTCGGCTCGACCCTTCTTTTCTTATTGGTATCATCAATCATTTCGACGGCGGCGTTCTACCTGCTCGCGCCTTTTATATCTGATGCCGTTTTCACGAGCGACAAATCGCGCGCCGACCTGCTGCGGCTTATCTTCTTCATCGGGTTCTTTGAAATCATCGCTGTCGTTCCCGACTCTATTCTCAGGGCGCATTTCAAATCGGCTCAATACTCTATCCTTAACATAGCGGCTTTCATCTTTCAGCTTTCGGCCATCACTTATCTGGTGATATTTGTTGAAGCGAGTGTTGAAAAAGTTCTGATTGGGCGCTTGATCGGCTCGGTGTTCGAAGCCGCGCTATTTTTCTTTGCCGTGCGTCGCGATCTCAGCCTGAAATTTTCGATGCCCGAATTGCGCGGGATGCTCGCGTTTGGCGCGCCGCTCATCTTCAATCAAATCGCGATGACGCTTTTTATGATGATTGACCGCTTCTTTCTTGAACGATACGGGAAAGAGCGAGACGTTGGCGTCTATGCGATTGCGAACACTCTCGTATCTGTCGTTTCTGTGCTTGCGACTGTGCCGTTCAGCCAGGTGTGGACGGTGATGCGTTTTTCGGTGATGAACGAAGAAGGAGCCGAAGAGTATTACTCGCGCGTGTTGACCTACATCACCTTCGTCAGCATGTTTCTGGCGCTCGGCGTTGCTGCTGTATCGGGCGACGGGTTGCTTCGATTCGCGCGGGAAGGCTATTGGGCAGCGGCAACCATTCTGCCGCTGCTTGCGCTTTCGGCTGTGCTCGATAGCTGTGCGCGCGTGCTCAATATCGGCATCACGCTCAAGAAGCGAACCATTTATGCGCCCATCGTCATCCTGGCCGCGCTTGCGGTCAACGTCGGTTTGAACTTTCTTCTGATTCCCAAATATGGAAGCCTCGGCGCGACCATCTCGACGTTGATTTCATACGCGGTCTTTTGCGCTTTGAGGTTCTGGGCGTCGAATCTGTTTTTCAAAGTCCGTTACGAATGGGGCAGGGTCTTCACGATGGGAGCTATCGGGACTCTGATCGTTGTCGCCTTCTACGTGATTGATTATTTGCGCGGCGACCTGAGCAATTATCCTTATGAAGACCCCGCGCGTCGCAGAATCATTTATCTGTCGGCTGCGATAAAGGTGGTGCTTGCGCTTTCGTTCCCACTCCTGCTTTTCGCTTTAGGATTTTATGACGAGCGCGAGCGACGCAGGCTTGCAGAAATCTGGCAGAAAGTGAATCCGAGATCGAAAACCGGCAAAGACGAAGTGAGGGTGAGCGCGGATGAAAGCTTCGACGCGGGAGATTGAGAGGGGAAATCAATTGTCAAAAACAGAGGCTTCTAATGTAGAACCAGTTCACCGCAGAGACGCAGAGGACGCAAAGGCGGCGCAGAGAGTCTTATATTTGCATATCCTCTGCGTGATCTCTGTGTCCTCTGCGTCTCTGCGGTGAATCGCCTCTGGTTTTCAGAGAACTCAATTCCTATAGTTTGAGATTTGATCGCTCATCGGTTAAATTTATTGGTCTTTTGTTATGAGCAAAAAGGTACTATTCATAGGGCTGGACGGTTCCACCTTCGATGTTTTAGACCCGTTGATGAAAAAGGGATTGATGCCGCGACTTCAAAGCTTCATCGGCGAAGGCGTGCGCGGGTTGCTTGAAACGACAATCCCTCCAATCACTCCCACGGCATGGGTCTCGTGGATGACGGGCAAAAATCCCGGCAAACATGGCGTGTTTGAATTTCTTCTGCGTCGCAAAGGCACGCTTGCGCTGCCCGATCAACCCGTCAGTTCGCACTCGCGCGACGGGCTTCCTTTCTGGGACATACTGGGACAGATGGGCAAACGCGCCATTGTAACCAATATGCCATGCACCTATCCGCCCGTGATGGTCAACGGAGTGATGGTCTCGGACTTTCTCACGCCGCGTGGCCGAAGAGATTTCACTTATCCTGAGAACCTGCTCGAAGAGATCGAAAGCAAATTCGGCCCATACCAGCTCTACATCACGGAAGTCTATTCGCCCGGCAAAGTTGATAACATACTCAATCAGCTTTTCGATGAGCTTGAATATAAAACAAAAGTCAATCTCTACTTGATGGAGCAGTACGGCTGGGACGTGCTCGCCACGCATTACTGGGGCACAGACCGTTTTCAACACGAGCTATGGCATCTGCTCGACGAAACGCATCCGTCCTTCAATCGAAAAGAGCACGACGCGCACATTGGCCGCATACACGAATACTGGCACGCCGTCGATTCGACGCTCGGCCAGTTGTTCGATTCCGTAGACGATGACGCGACTGTTTATCTAGGCTCGGATCACGGGTTCGGCCCGATCAAAAAATTTCTCTGCTTCAATGTGTGGCTTATCAATGAAGGCTTGCTCGTGCTGAAACGCGACGCGATGACCAGATTCAAGCGCGCATTGTTCAGGCTCGGACTCACGCCCGACCTCGCCTATCGCTCGGCCATGAAGCTCGGCCTTGCGCACTTGCGATTGTCTGTCGGCGTGACCAATCGCTCATCTTTGATGAAGCTTGCAAACAGCCTGATGCTCTCGCTCGAAGACGTTGACTGGTCGCGAACGCGGGCTTTCTCTAAGGGCAACTACGGGCAGATATTCATCAACCTGAAAGGGCGCGAGGCCGAAGGGGCAGTAGAACCCGGCGCGGAGTACGAAGGCGTAATGCGCGAAGTCACCGAGAAGCTTCGCGCGCTGACTGACGCTGGAAACCCAAAGCCGTTGATCGGCCCCATCTGGCGGCGCGAAGACCTCTACACGGGGCCGCACACCGACGAATCGCCCGACCTACAGTTTTTGCCATCCGACATGTCAAACAAACCGCTCGGCACGCTCGACCTCACTTCTAACAAATTCATCACCCCGGTCTATGGCAATTCGGGCGACCATCGAATGCATGGCATCCTTTTGGGTCGCGGCCCTGAATTAAGGCGCGGCGCAATGATTGAAGGCGCTCGCATAATTGACTACGCGCCCACGATTCTTCATTCATTCGGCGTAGAAATTCCATCCGACATGGACGGGCATGTGCTTGAAGAAATTTTCACGGAAGAATACATGTCGGGAAATCCTGTGAGGATTTCTGACGCGGCTGCTTATACGGAAGTCGAGCGCGCAGGCGCGATGACGGATGAAGAGAGCGATGAAATCCGCGAACGGCTTCGCGGATGGGGATATCTAGGGTAGAATACTAGTTAAAGGTAGGGGATACCCAAAGCTAATATCGTTATCGCTTTTTAATTCTGAAGAGCGGGGCGTGAGCTTCGGGCAAAAATGTTCAAGGGGGAATCAGGCAACAGTATGACCAAGAGTGGATTTAAGGGGATCAGCCGAATTGATCAACCTTCGAGGAAAACATTCGGCTGGTACGTCAGGGTAAATTACAACAACAAGCAGGTTTCAAAGTTTTTTAGCGACAAAGCCCATAATGGAAAACAAAAAGCTTTGGAGCAGGCTGTGTTATTCCGCGATGAGGCGGAGAAAAAACTCGGCAGACCGCGCACGGACAGGCAGGTCATAGCTCATAATCCGCGCAATAGCTCAGGCATCATGGGCATTCAGCGCAAAACGAAAATCGTCAAGACAGATCAGGGCGAACGTGAGATCGAGAAATATTACGTCGTCACGTGGAACCCTGAGCCTGGCCGTGTTGAACGCATATTCGTTTCGATAGACAAGTACGGCGATAAAGCTGCGCTCTTGAAAGCTTGCGCCATTCGGCGCGAGAAAGAGAGAGAGATGTACGGCAGCGTGGTGAAAGAGAACTGGGCAGCGAGCTTCGCCAAACTGGTTACTCTCTAGGCTCATTGAAAATACGGCAGTGGCCTTGCTCGCCGGTAAGAGCCAAGGCTACTGCTGATATTTTTCACGGCTCTAACAACGCATTCCAATATTTACCGCCTCCCCAGCGGCTTCTGGCTGTTTTTATGCCCGAAACCTTTTTTATGAGATTTATTACTTGATCTTTTGATCTGTTATGCCCTTTGACACTATTTCGGCTGTGCTTCCTGCGCTCAACGAAGAGGAAAACATAGAGACCGCGACTTTGCGTTTGGCCGAAGTGCTCGGCTCGTTGTCACTCAAGGATTGGGAAGTGATAATCGTTGACGACGGCTCCACTGATCGCACAGGCGAAATTGCAGACCGATTGACCGCCGAAAACCCCGCGCATATTCGAGTCTTTCATCACAGCCCAAATCTCGGTTACAGTGAAGCGCTCAAGACGGGATTTACCAGCGCGCGGCATCAATTGATATTTTATACGGATTCGGATAACCAATTCGACGTTCGCGAGATTAAGAACCTGCTACCGCTGATCGAAGACGCGGACATCGTCAACGGCTTCCGCATATACCGCTTCGACCCGCTGACGCGCCTCGTGTTAAGCTGGGGATTCAACCTGCTTGTGCGAATCATGTTTCGCATAAAAGTGCGCGACATTGATTGCGCGTTCAAGCTTTTTCGCCGCGAAGTGTTCGATAAAGTCACAATCGAATCGAAAAAATTCTTCGTTGATGCCGAAGTGCTGGCAAAGGCGAAATACTTCGGCTTCCGAACGGTCGAAATCGGAGTGCGCCATTACCCGCGCCCCGCTGGCCGTTCAACCGTCAGACCGAGCCACGTTCTGTCTACGCTCAGAGAACTTGCGCGCATCTGGATCAACATCCATTCAAAGCCGCGCGGCAAGCGTTAATCGAAATCGAATGACGACACGCGACAAAGCCGAAGACCTACATAGCGAGGGCGAACCGCGCGGCAAGTTGAACCTGCGCGGATTGGCTCAAGCGATGATAGGCATCATCGCGCTTGCGCTGGTCATAATGAAATCGGACATGCGCGGACTCTGGGAGGTCATCAAATCTGCGCGCATCGCTTACCTGCCGCTTGCCATCATCGCGTCGTTCGCGGTCACCTGGCTGATGGCTTATCGCTGGGGCGCGATTTTGAAAGTGCGCGACTACTCGATCAAGTCGCATCGCCTGTTCGGGTATTACCTGATAGGCATTTTCTTTATGAACTTCGTGCCGGGCGGCGGAATCAGCGGCGATGTGGCGCGGTTGATATACGTTGACCGCGAAGTGCGCGATAAAGCGTTCGTGCTTTCGACGCTCGTCTATGAGCGATTAGTCGGAGGGTTCATCATTCTGCTCATCGGCTTAATCTCTACCGTCGCAAGCCAACGATACATTCGCGCTGATCGAATAACCGTTGCGAGCGTAGCGATGCTCGCCGTTGTATTCATTTCGGCGATTTTGTTGATGAGCAATTACGTTTCATCAAAACTCGCGCGGCTGTGCCGTAACTTGGGCGCGCGCCTTTCTGCGAAGCGCGCAGGAGAGGCAGCGGCGCGGACGCTCGAAGCGATTTCGGAATTTAGAAAGCATCCCCGAATGCTCGCCGCCACAATAGCTCTTTCGGTTTTAATCAGAGTTGTGTGGGGACTCGGCTGTTACATCGTTGCTCTGGCTCTGGGCTTGCCGCTCGACTTACCGCTAGTGTTCGCGTTCATCTCGCTGGTTGATCTGGTCAGGATGCTGCCGATTTCAGTCGGCGGGCTTGGCGTTCGTGAATGGGTGATCATCGCGCTCTTTGCAAGCGCAGGCATCGAGCGCGAGCAGGCGCTTGCGTTTTCGCTGCTCGCATTCGCGCCGATTTATTTGAATGCGATTGCCGGAGGCATCATCTATGTTTCGATGGCTAAACTGAGAAGAGCGGGGCAGCAAGTTGCCGACCTGGATTTGAAGCGTTCGGAAGTTTGAATTGGCCGACATGAAATCAATAGATGTGTTGCGCGAAGTAAATTTCACCGCAGAGACGCAGAGGACGCTGAGATTTCGCAGAGGATAATATTATTCTCTGCGCCCCCTCTGCGCTCTCTGCGCCTCTGCGGTGAATCTTCTAAAAACCATGCTGGCAGAAAAGACAAGTGAAATAGCGCGCGACCGGCTTCAATCGAGTTCAATAACATCGAGCCGGATGAAACGCGCAGTCGCTCCGTTGATTGTGTTCGTTATCGCAGCGGCAATTTACGGCTCGATCTATTTCCGCGAAGAATCTATTGCTACTGGCATAGGCGCAAATCTCGTCCCGGCAGAACGTGTGCTCAAAGGCGAAGTGCCTTATCGCGACTTCTACAAAATTCAAACGCCGGGAATACTTCTCCTGAATGCGGGGCTTTTCAAACTCTGGGGCACGACTCTGATAACGGCGTTTGCTGGCGTGCTCGTCTTCAAAATCCTCACGGTCGTGATGGTCTTCCGTATAGCGAGGCTCATCGTGCCACGGCTAGCAGCCGTCGTTGCGACGTTGCTCACGCTTGTGTGGCTGCCGCCGGGCGGCCCGTTTCGTCCCGCGCCTATTCAATACGAAATGTTGTTTTTGCTCGCAGCAATCTACTTCACATTGCTATGGCTCGATTCAAAGAAAGCGTTTCACATTTTCGCAGCGGGTCTCGCCGTTGGACTCGTCGCGATATTCAAACAGAACGTCGGAGTCTATGCGGCGACTGCGCTTGGGTTTTCAATCATCTTGAATACGCGCGGCCTACCTCACTCTTTCAAAGAAGCGAAGAAGCTGTATCTCGATTCGTGGAAAGAGGGCGCGCGCGGTCACATCGCGGCGGCAGCCGGAATCGGCCTGCCGCTTGTCGCATTGTTAGTTTATCTCGCAAGCAATCACGCGCTCCAAGCGGCAATGCGCGTCTTTATTCAAGGGCCGGGCGAGCACATTCAGATGAAACTCACCGGCTACCCGCTGCCTAAGTACGCCGCGATAATTTTCACCTCTGGCGCGATTGTCTTGCTTGCTTCTGCTTATCTTGCGAGCCGATGGCCGAAGCTCAAAAACATAATCAATTCACTGCTTCTCATCGGCGCGGCAATTTGTGCGCTGGTCGTGCCGCAGTCAGCGATTGACAATTCGATTTACTGGTTCGCGCCTTTGCTGTTTCTTTATGCGTTGTGGCAGTACGCCCGAACAAATCGAGACGAGTACGCGCCGGAGAGTCGCGCGCGCGGCGTGCTGTTGATCTTGCTATTGTTCGCCGTTGCCTCGTTCGGCGAAGTGTTCCCTCGCTCTGTTCGCGGGCTTATTATCGGCACTATGCCGCCCGCGTTTATTCTCTTCGCTTTTTTATTCGGTAAAAATCTGTCGGCAAATACAGCCGGTGAATTCATCATTGCGAAAGCCAAAATAGTCTTTGCGTCACCCAATCGCCGTATCGCATTCGCAGCCGTTTCGCTTGTGCTCGCGCTCTTTGCATTAAGGACGATCTTGCCGCACTATTTTTATTTCGACTCGGCGCGCAAGTTGAAGCTGAAAGCGGATACGCGGTTGAATTTTGAGCGCGGGCGCGGAATTCATTTGCCGTACAAGCAAGCGGTGGACGTAAATTCAACGGTTGATTTCATTCAATCGCATGTTGACGAAAACGGATACTTCTTTGCACACGCGCTCGACGGGGCGAGTTATTACTTCCTCGCAGACCGCAACAGCCCGACGGGCGCAACACTGTGGAACGATGCGGGCACCAGTGACCCAGAGCGAGCGCGAACAGTCGAAGTCTTGCACGCGAAAGAAGTGCGACTTGTATTGACCAGTGAACAGGCTCTTGCGAGTGAACATTACAAGCCGCTGCTCGATTATTTGAAAAACGATTTTCACCAGACGGCAACTATAGGCAGAACTATTTTTCTCGAACGCAATTATTGATTGCCAGGAGCATTATTGCGTATGTACAAACGCCACCGTGTAGCAGTCGTGATGCCAGTTCACGATGAAGAGTCTCACATCGCGCGCGCTATTTCGCGCGTGCCTTCGTTTGTTGATTTGATTATCGCGGTTGACGACGGCAGCCGGGACAGAACATGGGAGAGGCTCTACAAAATCGAAAATGAAAAATTGATCAGGCTCAGACATGAAAAGAATTGTGGCGTGGGCGCGGCGACAAAGACGGGCTACGCTCGCGCGCTAGAAGCCGGAGTTGATTTGGTAGCCGTGATGGACGGCGATGGGCAGATGGACGGGCGAGATTTATCTGCGTTGCTTGATCGCGCAATCAGCGGAGTTGATTATGTCAAAGGCAACCGGTTTCTTCACAGGGGGTCTATTCGAGCGATGCCTGTCTCGCGCTTCATCGGCAATCACGTCTTTAGCTGGCTCACGGGCAAAGCCGCGCGCCTGAGCGTCAATCTCGACGCGCAATGCGGCTATACTGTGATTCGGCGCGCGGCGCTCGCAGCCTTGCGGCTCGATGATCTTTACGACCGCTACGGGTTTCCAAACGAGATGTTGTTTGCTGCCGCGCGCGCAGGCTTGCGCATCGAGAGCGTGCCTGTCAGAAGCGTTTACGAAACGGAAGTGTCAGGCATCAACCCTTTGACGGCAGTGCCGATTATTTTATTTCTGATTGCGCGAAGTTTCGTTCGAGCGCGCTTTTCTTTTCAGGCTGCGCGAGTCATCCTCACCGTGCAGAAAAGCGAAAGCAATTCCGTGAAATAATCCCTTGATGAATTCCGACAAACCAAATCTATTGATATTGACAAGCTCGTTTCCTACCGGGCCCAGTGACGAGACGTGTGGTTATATCAGAGATTTTGCTCGAAGCGTCTCGCACGATTTCAATGTCAAGGTTCTCGCGCCTGCCGACCGAAATGCTCAAGCGTGGCCCGAAGACCTCTTCGCGCTCGCGCGTTCGTCGTCTCCGCTGCCTGAATGGTTGGACCCGTTTCAAGCAAGTGTAGATTTCAACAGCCTGCGCTCTCAGAGTCTCTCCGTAAAGTTCGCTTCCGCCATTTCGTTCGCGGCTTTTTTCAAAGATGCGATAAAACTTGCGTCGCGCGCAGACGTGATCTGCTCACACTGGCTTGTGCCGTCGAGTTTGATCGGCGCAATGCTTTCGCGAATGCTTAACAAGCCGCACATCGCTGTAGAACACTCTGGCGCTCTGCACTTACTAGCCGGGATGCGGGGCGGTGCGCGCCTTGCCCGTTTTATTATTGACGGCTGCCATCGAGTCGTCACTGTGAGCGAAGACTTGAAGCAAAAGCTTCTCGCGCTCTGCCCTGACGCAAGCGGCAAGGTTGAAGTAATTCCGATGGGCGTTCAATCCTGGTGAGACAGTCAAGAACACTCAAAGCGAGTTAGAAAAAACAATTCTTTTCATCGGTCGGCTCACAGAAGTCAAAGGCGCGGATGTTCTGCTCAAAGCCGTGAAGCAGATTGACGGAGCGCAACTTCTGATCGCGGGCGACGGCGAGCAAAGAAATGCGCTCGAATCACTGGCGCGGAATATATCTGTCAACGCAAAATTTTTAGGTCAGGTCGAAGCAACGAGCAGAGACATGTTGCTTTCTTCTTGTGCTGCGATAGTAATTCCATCGCGCGTGCTGGCCGATGGCAGAACCGAAGGGACGCCCGTCGTGTGCCTGGAAGCGATGGCGGCAGGGCTTCCCGTCGTCGCATCGAGCGTAGGCGGACTGGCGGAAGTTATCATTGACGGTCACAATGGTTTGCTGTTCGAGCCTGGCAATCACGTGATGCTTGCAGAAAAGTTGAGGCTTGTTTCGAGCGATGCTGCGTTGCGCCTGAAGCTTTCTCGGAACGCGCGGCTGACGGCATCCGAGTATTCGTGGTCGCGTATAGGAGCGCGATTCAGCGAAATCATCAAAGGTACTTTAGAGAATGATTCGATCAACTACGATCAAAACGTCAGCACAGGAAACGCCCGCTGCTGACATCACAAAAGTAGCCGGGCGCGGAACCATCTATATTACTGCTGCCAAGTTATGGTTTTTGGCGAGCGGCGCAGGGATTTATCTAATACTCACGCGCTTGATCAGCAAAGAGCAGTTCGGAGTTTATCAAGTCGTCACAGGCACCATCTCTATCATCAACGCCGTTATTGTTATCGGCACGTCGCAGACGGTTTCAAAGTACATCTCGCAAGACGAGAGCAAAGCCGAAGCGGTCAAATCAAAAGCCCTGCGGCTTCAACTCGCGGTCGGAGGAGTCGCCGCGCTTGCGTTCGCGCTGCTCGCGCCTGTGATTGCGGATTATCTGAACGATTCGGGATTGACGAATTACCTGCGCCTGGCGGCGCTGATTACGCTTTCGTATTCGTTTTACTCTGTCTATATCGGCTACTTCAACGGGCAGAAAAAGTTTTTGACGCAGGCCATCCTGGATATGAGCTATTCTACGATGAAGCTCGTGTTCATCGTGCTGTTTGTAAGCTTGGGCTTCGGAGTGGCGGGCGGTGTCGGCGGTTTTGCGCTTGCCGCTGCTTGCGTTCTCGTCTTGTCTGCATTCACCGCAGGGAAAGGCGAGCGAAAGGGTGAAGTTCGCACGCGCGACCTGTTTACATTTCAGTTTTATTTGCTGTTGTTCACGCTTGTGCTCAATCTGCTGCAAAAGGTTGATCTGCTTTTGATCAAGGCGCTGTCATCGCCCGATGCCCTGGTAGCAAGCGATAATTCAGGGTCTTACAGCGCAGCGATCTACATCGCAAATATCACATATCAAGTCATCATCTCGGCCACGTTCGTAATCTTTCCTCTGGTATCGCAAGCGACTTTCGCAAATGACCACGAGCGAACTCAAAGTTACATATCAAATACGCTCCGTTACACGCTGATGATAATGGCGCTGCTTGCGACGCTTTTTTCGGCGAATGCCAAAGCCGTGATGCACGTGTTCTTCCCGGTAGAGTATCAAGCTGGCAGCCCTGTGCTTGCCATAGCAGCTTTCGGAATGCTCTTTTTCGGATTGATCTATGTGATGACAACAATCATCACTGCCAGTGGTCGCCCGACCGTGTCTCTGATAATCGGAGCTGTGACGCTGGCGACGAGCGCAGGATTGAACACTTTGCTGATACCGGATCACGGCATCAAAGGCGCAGCTATTGGCATGTCCGCTTCGATGTTGTTAGGAGCGATGATCAGCGGCGTTTACTTAACAGCTAAATTCGGCGCGTTGATGCCTGTGACATCGCTACTGCGAATAGCTTTTTGCTCAGGTTTGATCTACGCAGCTTCGATTGCATTCACGCCCGAATCGAAAGTGCTGATAGTCGGAAAGCTCGTCGCGTTGTGCATCGTCTACGTGATCGCGCTTGTTGTCGTCAGAGAAATAGGGCGCGATGATCTGGCAGACGTGAAAAAAGTGCTTAAGCGATAAGCTAATCCTTGTCTTCGTCGTCGTCGCCTGCGCCGAAATAGAACTTGTGTTCGTCGGCGTCCCACGGCCTTTTTACCGCAGCTACGTCAACGAATCGCCCCAGCAATTTCTTCATCTCCGCAGCCTTCTGAGGCATTCGATCATAGAGATTGTGATTCTCTTTCGGGTCGTCTTTCAGATTGAACAATTCAAAGTTGTAGAAGTTGCGATTGTAAATCAACTTGTAGCCGTCCTGCGTAACGACCATGTACTTGCGGCTCTCCGGGTGCACAGCTTTGTCAGGCCCCAGACTCGGAGCTTCATCTATGACTATGTGCTCGCCGTACAGAGGCGGATGCGTGAACGCCTCGCCGCGCATAAGCGGCAGCAGGCTGACGCCCGCGCTCTCTTTCGGGCAATCCAGCCCAATCAGATTCAATATGGTTGTGCCGAGATCAACCGTGCTGACGTAATTCGGTATCCTGCGCGCCGCCTGACCCGGCACGTAGAAAATTATCGGCACCCGCATTTGTTCGTCGTACAACTGCGAGTTGTGCCTGTAGACCATTCGCTCGCCGAACGATTCGCCGTGATCCGACATAATCACTACCATCGTGTCGTTGATTCGCCCGCTCTTTTCCATCCAATCGAACAGTCGGCCCAGATGATAATCGAGGTAGTTTATCTCACCGTCGTACTGGTCAATCAACGATGGGCCAAGGTCAATTCCTTCGTGCGGGCGATAAGGTCTGTGCGGGTCGAGTGAGTATATATATGCACAGAAAGGCTGGTCTGCGGGCGTGTTGCTCAACGTTTCAATCGCCCCATCAATCGTCTGCTTCAACCCTTTGCGCGAAGCGTCAACTGCCTGATCCATGCCTTTGACGTAGCGCAGCAGCATCGAGAGCCTGCGAGGGAAGAGAATAGTTCTGTAGCCGTTGCGCTTCATCACTTCTGTCCACGTCTCGAAGTGGCCGTCCCAGTAGGCCGACTGCATGAACTTCGGGGCCGCTTCGTAAGTGTAAGGCGACGGCGTGTAGGCGTTTTCAAAAACAGATGAGCGCGCGGCCAGCTTGTCAATATTGGGGCTTATATTTCTGGAGTAGCCATGAGCGCCCAGATGATCTGCGCGCAACGTGTCTATGAAAAAATAGATTATGTTCAGTTTCTGAGGCGACGGATTCGGGGCCGTGTGGAGCGGGGTGAACTGGCTTTGCCAATCATTGATTGCCTGTTCTGTCAGGTCGCCGCCCATCGAGTTGTTATCAATGCCATCGCCAATCGTTTCCACAGCGCCGGGATTGATGTTTCGATTGCTGTCATCCGCATCGCCCCCGCCGAGATAAGGCGAGTACCCATCACGGTCGAAATCCAGCGCCCATTGAGCGAGCTTGAAGTGCTGCTTGGCCTGCGTTGTGCGATAGAAGACTTGAGTCTTGAGATTCTGATTCCTGTCAAAGACTGCGAAGGTGAAAACGACCGCCGCCGCAACTTCGATTAAAACTGCAATCGCTATGAGCATCTTCAATAATGATTTGCGCGCGGCGCGGTTTCGCGCAAGATGAATCGAGCCGACGAGAGCCATCGCCAGAGCCATGTCGAGCAGCCACATCGAGCGATGCATGGAATATTCGTACTGTTGAACTTCGACGCGCGAATCAACATAGTAAGCTGCGGCGATTACCGCCGCGAGAATCAACAACCACATTGACCTTATGAGCACATGCCACGAAGCCGACCGTCGCCCGAGCATCCAGATAATCGAGCACCCTATTATCAATCCCATCACGACGAGATATGATAAAAGATACTCGACCGCCAGCAACGGCCTTGCCATGTGAGGGAACTTTTCAGCCTCGCGCAGAAGTCCTGTGGCGTATCTTTGAATGTGTGGTTGCTGGGTAAACAGAATCGCAGCAAATAGTGCAACAATAAGCCCCGCAAACAGTTTATGAACGAGCTTTACATCGCCGCCTTTCGCAAGCCGCTTCTGAACAAATCGCTTCAAGAACGAGGCGGCGTGCGCGAACAGCCCGACGATCAAGCCTATTATTGAGCCGACCAGCAGGTTCAAGCCAAAATAAGAAGTGAAGACGAGCCTTTCAGAAAGAGATGTGAAGACGGGCGTGAGTTGATAGCTGAGATCAATCCATTCTACAAAACCGAGCAGCAACGCCGCCGTCCCGCCCAGCAGCGCGTAATTGCCGAGCGATGACATGCGCGAAGAACGTTTTTCAGTGTTCTTTCCCTTCTCGAAAACCTGACTGGAGTTTTGATGAGCGACTGCTAAGGGCGTGGGTCGTGACACTTAAAAATAACTCCCGGATTGAATAATGAAAATTAATCGTAGAGGTCAGGATTCGCGGCTGTCAAGCAATCACTACTTTTGAAATAAATTTGATGAGGTATTTGGGCTTTTAATTGGTTTAATCTTCGATCTTTTTGATAATCTCACATGCATCGGCATCCAAGATTTTTACAATATCAAGGAACTCAATGACATCTAACCTGCGCTCGCCTCGCTCGTATTTGGAAACATACGTCGGAGATTTTTTCAGCTTCTCAGACAAGGCACGCTGAGATAGCCCTTTGTCCTCACGGATGGAAATTAGGAGAGACAGAAACAGCTTATATCGCCTTGTAAAGACTGATTTCGTCACGCGCCCAATATAAAGCTCAAAACGTGTTGCACCCAAAATCGGTGCAGTATATACTTTGTAGCCTTAGAGGGGGACAGAGTATGAGCGAAGAGGAAACGAAAGAACCATGCGCGTGTCAGGAAAACAACGGACATGGCAATGGGCAACAGCCAATATCATTAACGCCATTGCAATTGCTTGAGGTAATCCTAAAGGTTGTCTTAAAAGATCGAATCACCAATGAAGAAGTCAAGCGCATTTGCTCTACTTACTATAAGACGATTGAGGATTGGTGGGGATAGCGCAGGATGGCATGTCTTTATTTTTCGTGCCACAGTAGAGTTTATCAAGTAAGTGTCCTTTTGAAATTAGGACACTGCCTTACTTTTCATAACGCCTCAATCATCATCGTCTTCTTCGCCGAATCGATACTTCGCTTCGTCAGCATTCGCAGGTCTGCTCGCTGTCACGATGTCTATGAACTGTCCCAACTGGTCTCGGAGGCTTGCGGCAAGCTGCGGCATTTTGTCGTAAAGATTATGCTGCTCTTTCGGGTCGCTCTTGAGGTCGAATAATTGAAAAGTGCTCATGTTCCTGTTGTACATGAGCTTGATACCATCCTGTGTGATTATCATGTACTTCTTGTTTATCGGTTGCGGGTACTGGTCGGAACGCAGGTTTGGAAACTCCTTCTCTCTGAGAGTCTGTTCCCCGAATATAGGCAGATGTTTGAACGCTTCACCTCGCATCAGAGCAAGCAAACTGACGCCAGCGTATTGCTCAGGGCACTGGACTCCAACCGTGTTCAAAATCGTCGTGCCCAGATCAATGCTGCTGACGTAATCAGTGACGCGACGCGCAGACTGGCCGGGCACGTAGAAGATCATCGGGATATGTGTCTGGTCGTTAAACAACTCTGAAGAGTGTCTGTAGACTCCGCGCTCGCCGAGCGATTCAGCGTGATCGGCCATGACGACTATCATCGTGTCCTTCATTCTGCCGCTCTGCTCCAGCCAGTCGAACAACCTGCCGAAATGAAAATCCGTGTAAGCTATCTCTCCATCATAAAGGTCAGTTACAGATGAACCGAAATTGAATTCTTCGTGCGGAGCGTATGGTCTGTGGGGTTCGACTGCGTATATATATGCACAGAACGCGCGATCTTCGGGAGCCTTGCCGAGCGTCTCGATTGCAACATCAATCGTTTCTTTGATCTCTTTTCCTGCTGACCCGGGCGCAACCTCCATGCCTTTGACGTAGCGCCGCAGCATTGGAAGCCGCTTCTCCGGGAAGAGAGTTATCTGATAGCCGTTTCGGGCCAGCACCTCAGTCCAAGTTTCGACCGGAGCGTCCCAGTAAGACGATTTCATAAATCTGGCCGCCGACTCGAATGTATTTGACGAAGGGCTGAAGGCGTTCTCGAACAGAGCCGAGCGCGCGGCGAGCTTGTCAAAGTTAGGAGTCGTGTTGCGTCCGTATCCGTATGCGCTCATGTGATCGGCTCTGCAAGCATCCAAAAAGACGTAGATTATGTTGAACCGTTGTGAAGCGGGCGACGTTGGAGTGTGAAGCATCTTTCGGCTGTTGTGCCATTCGGCCATCGCTTCATTGCTAAGGTCGCCGCCAATTTGATTGTTGTCAATTCCGTCGCCGACGATTTCCGTTTGCTCCGGGTTAATGTCTGCTCGCGTGTCATCTGCATCGCCGCCGCCGAGATAAGGCGAATACCCGTCGCGGTCGAAATCCATCACCCAGTGTATGAGCCTGAAGTGTTGTTTGGCTTGCGTTGTGCGCGAAAGCAATTGCGACTTCAGGTTCTGGTTCTTTCCGAAATGATAAAACGTAAAAGCAGCCGTGCCTGTCAGCAAGACGGCCACTACTACGGCTACCCTGCTGAAACTATTTTGTGCGAACATCGAGCGAACGCGAGGCGATGATGAATAAACGCTCGCTGCCAGACCGAGCGACGCGGCCATGCAAAGCAGAAACATCGAACGATGCAGCGTGTATTCGTAAAGCTGCGCTTCGAAGCGCGAGTCAATGTAGTAAGCGATTGCTATGACCAATATCAAAAACAACAGCCATGCATTCCGCATCAGAGGCGACATCTGCCCGGCTGCTGTCGACGCACGCCACACAAGCCAGCAGGATATGAAAAGTCCCGCCACTATCAACAATGATAGTATCGTGTCGTACTTCAACAAGCGCCCGTAGAGATAAGGAAGCTTTTGCGCTTCGATTATCAACCCCGTAACGTAACTGTGAGCTTGCGGCTGGAGATTAACAGCAACGGCAACAATCATAGAGATGAAAAATCCGGCTATCAGCTTGTGAGCTGTCTTAACCTCGCAGCCTCTTGATAGCGCACGCTCCGCAGCGCGCATCAGAAAAGAAGCGATGTGCGCGAATGTACCTATTATCAAACCGATAATCGCCCCGACTATCAGGTTGAGGCTGAAATAAACGGCAAACGTCAGTCTTTCGCCCGAAGAATCGAACACAGGGGTAAGGCTGATGTTGAGATCAACCAGTTCTATCAAAGTGAGGATTAGCGCGGCGGCAAAACCCGCTCCGGCGTACCTGGTCAGGGACATCAAAAGCAAGTCCGTTTCTCCTGTTTGTGCAATAGACCCATGTTGAGTTAGCGGTTATAAGATTTTGGGTGAATGCATTAAAGTAGGTGTTAGAAGCTCCAAAAGTTTTCCCGTCAGGTGGAAAATTCTATTTTGCGGCGTCGGGCACTGTCAAGCATTGAATACGGAAGTCAATTCACCGCAGAGACGCAGAGGAGGCGCAGAGGTTAAGGCAGTAGCCCGCGCGTAAGCAAGGGCGAAAGGCTTACGCCCTCCCTGACGGTCGGGCTACCGCCATTCCTCTGCGTCTCTGCGGTGAACTCTTCGGTTTTCTTTGCGGTTGAAGAAACGCCGCCCGTGCAAGTATATTCATAACTTGGCTTGAGCCGACTGTTATGACAAAAAAATTATTAGTTATTGGTCTGGATGGAGCTTCTTTTAATGTCCTCGACCCGCTGATTGAAAAAGGCTATCTCCCGAATCTTGCAAAGCTGATCGAAGGCGGCGCGCGCGCCGATCTCTTAACAACTTTTCCTCCGATCACAGCCGTTGCGTGGTCGTCTTTTATGACGGGAAAAAATCCCGGCAAGCATGGCATATTCGAGTTCGTTCGTCTCGATCACGATTCAAAACGCGAACTGGCCGTCAACGCGTCGTTTCGACAGGGGCGCGCAGTCTGGGATTTGCTTTCAGACGCAGGTCGCCGCGTCATCGTTCACAATTTTCCATGCACATACCCGCCGCACGACCTGAACGGATTGATGATTGCAGATTTCATGACTCCAAAAGGGAAGCGTGATTTCACTCGCCCGCTTTCTCTGCTTTCGGAACTTGAAGACAAGTTCGGCCCTTACCGCCTGCATCTTTCTCAGACCTACGCGGGCGGCAAAGCGCAAGGCGTGCTCGACGAGTTGGCAGACGAGCTTGAGTACAAAGCGAAGGTCGCAGAGTACCTGATGACAGAGTATGAGTGGGATGCTTTCTTTCAATATTTCTGGGGCACTGATCGCATTCAACACGAATTATGGCACATAATTGACGAAGAGCACCCGCGACACAACACGGAAGAAGCTCGCGAGTACAAAGAAAAAGTTTACGCGTATTTCAATCGCGTTGATCAGATCACAGGGCGATTGATCGAGCTTGCAGGCAGGGATGCGATGGTCTGGGTCGCGTCCGATCATGGCTTCGGCCCCGCGCACAAATACTGCTCGTTCAACATCTGGTTGCTTCAAGAAGGCTTCCTGAAACTGAAGAGCGATGCGCTCACCAGATTCAAGAAGATGATGTTTTCGCTCGGACTAACTCCCGAAGTAGCTTTCAAGCTGATAAAGAAACTTCCGGGCAGTCTGCGTCCCGCGCGCGGCGCTAGTAATCAACCCGGCACTTCTAAATTATTGAGCACTGTCTTTCTCTCTTTCAACGACGTTGATTGGACGCGCACACAGGCATTTTCGAAAGGGAACTACGGCCAGATTTACGTGAACCTGAAAGGGCGCGAACCGAACGGCGTAGTAAGCCAACAGGAATACGACGCTGTGTGCGAGCGAATAGTCGAACGGCTCAAAGCTTTGAAAGACCCGAAGACGGGCGAGCCATGGGCGGGGCAGGTCTTTCGCCGCGAGCAGGTCTACGAAGGCCCGCGCGTAGCCGATGCGCCGGACGTTGCATTCCTGCCGCGTGATATGCGATACCTTCCGCTCGGCAATGCCGATTTCACATCGAATAAATTCATGGTTGACGCATTCGGCATCTCAGGCTGCCATCGAATGGAAGGCGTGATGATAGGCAACGGCGCTGCTGTGAAGCCTCATTCAAGGCTCGATGTTGCGAGCATATATGATGTCACGCCGACGATGCTTTATCTGTTGGGCGAGGCTTTGCCCGAAGACATGGACGGGCGCGTGTTGAAAGAGATTATCTCGGAAGAGTATTTGAATTCGCATCCGATTCGGTTGACGGCACAAAGCAGCGAAGAGCAGACAGGAGAGATGGAATACTCCGCCGAAGAAAACGAAGATGTGATCGAGCGCCTCAAGAGCCTGGGATATATCGGTTAACGATCAAATAACAGCCACGAATGTTTACGAATAATCACGAATGATTCGTTACTTATGAGCGATGTGGCCGTACCTTCCGAGACTCGCGCACGCGCCTTCGACCTGTCGAAGTGGCTCAATCTGGTCACGCGCCGCCGCATCTTCTGGTTCTGTTTCGCGCTTGCCATCATCGTTTATTCACAGCTTAATTTCTGGAACTGGGTCGAAAGAAGAGACCAGGCGAACTGGGATTATTTTTCTCAGGTCATCGTGCGCGGCGGCGTGCCCTACAAGGATGTCGTAAATATAAAAACCCCGCTGTCGGCTTATATCGGCGCCGCTGCAATCCTTATCAGCAAGCCTTTCGGGCTGCGCGACATTTATGCAATTCGCATCACGTATACACTGCTTACGGCGCTGACGGTCGCATTCACATTTTTAGTCGCGAGCTATTTTTTCGATAGCCTGAGAATCGGCCTGCTTGCGGCATTGATTATGATAGGCGTCGAGCAGTTTCCAATCCTGAGCCTGGCGGGAGCGCAGCCCAAAACGCCGATGATTCTATTCGGCCTGATAGCGTTGTGGGCAATAATAAAAGATCGCCCGTATTTGGCAGGCCTGTTCGGTATGCTGTCGGCTTTAAGCTGGCAACCGGGATTGCTGTTTGTCGGGGCGGCGGGCCTCGGGTTTTCAAAATATTTTACAAGCTGGCGTGATTTGAAAGTGGCACGGATGCTGGCAGGAGCGGCTGTGCCTTTGATGCTTCTGCTGATTCATCTTTGGATAGGAGGCGCGCTCAAAGATTTTTATCACTGGTGTTTTCATTATCCTTTCAGTGTTTATGGCCCGCGAGAATATACTACGGGGCAAGGCTTTCTTGATCGTTTCACAAAGCTGATTGAAAAGCCTTATGGCAGCGACCGCATATACTTTTATCTGAGTGTCGCGGGGTTGCTGCTCGCCATAGCGCGCGAGGTCATTCCAGGAGTCAAGCATGGCTTTCGAGCGGTTTTACAGCTTGCTCCGCGTCATCAAATCATAATCGCGGCGCTTGTCTATTTCATTTTTTGCAGGATTGACCTGCAAGGCGAGCAAGACATCATTCCTCTGCTGCCGTTCGTAGCAATCTTCTCAGCCGTGTTGATGATTTACTCGCTTGATGCTGTGATAAATCTGAATTCGAGATTGCGAGTCACATCGAGCTTAACGTTGATTCAAAGAATCGGCTTTGCGGTCATCTGCGCTGTCGTATTGTTTGTGGGGCTGAGGAGTGTGCTTTCGGCCAGGACTCCACCCAAACGATTGAAGGCGCAGTTGGCAGACGCTGCCGAACTTGCCGCCCTCCTTGAACCGGGAGACAAGATGTTTGTACATGGCCGTACAGAGATACTTGTGCTTACAGGTCTGCCGAATGCGAGAAAGTACACCAACCTCGATCATGGAAAAGACAACTACCTCGATCAAGTGGAGCCGGGCGGCTTTGAAGGCTGGTTCGAGCAGTTGAAAGCCGAACGCCCGAAGATAGTCTCGCTTTCGCGCATGAAAGGCGTAGACCACAAAAAGGCGCTGTCGAAGTGGGCGGAATCCGAGTACGAAGGCCGCAAAGGGAAAGTATTGTCTTACTATGTCAGAAAAGATCAATGACGAGTTAAATACTATGTAGGGGCGACCGTCTCTGGTCGCCCCAGATTCAAGTAATGCCACTCGGGGGCGACCAGAGACGGTCGCCCCTACATGAGTTTCACGGCGAGGCTTCTTCAATTCGATGAGCGGATAAAACAAGCAGATCATCAGTCTCGAAAACCACTGAGCTATTCAACATCGATTCCATCGCCGAATGAGCGCCTTCTTTCAATTTCGCTTTGGCTTCGGACGCGGCTTGCCGAAAGACTCTTCCCCAGCGATTCTTCGATATGTAATCCGGCGCGAATGAGTTGCGATCAATCAGAAAGAAATCCACCCCGTATTTACGAATGAAGCTCTGCAACTGTGCGATGTCAGGCGTGTATTGAGCCGCGATCAAATCCAGTGCGCGCTCTCGAATCCGATCATAATAGTTTTTGTGAAACGGCAAGGCATATTCGCGCCCGATCAACACAGAGCGCGCAGAGAACGAAGGCAGATTGTCCGCCTCCGATTCCAGAGATGCGATGAGCGAATCTTTCGGCTGATTGGAAAAGAATTCGTAAAGCTCAGGCTCGGTGCCTCGGATGTATCGGGTCTTTGGAAAGTCATCAAGGAATGCCGGATAGGAAACGATCGCAATCGCAATCGCAGTTATGACTGCCGCCGCAAAAAATTGTCGCGTTTTGTTGCTCGCAGATTTCGCCCAGTCCAGCAGCGCCGAAATCAACACGATCAAGGCCAGAGCCGCAGACAGGCTCAACACTATGCGCAGCGTGTGCATAGTAAATCGCGTCGGTAAAAAGAGGCGAAAAATTACCAGGTGCGCCGCAAAGAATAGACTCAGCGAAGCTATCAGCGTTACAGGCAAGAGGTTGATTGATGCGCTGATTTGCCTGACGAGCGGAAAGCGGTTCGGATAAAAAAATAAGAATGGAAGCAGCAACCCGAACGCAAGCGCGGCGGGTGAAAACAGGGGCGGAGATATGATGCCGCTATGCTGGCCTGTGATCCAGAACTTCAGAAAGCCTTCGTGAAAAAACGCTATTCTGCCTCCCTGCAAAAATTCCGCCGATGCTTTGGCCTCGCTTGCAGTAACCACAGGGCCGAACTCGGACGATTTGAAATAATAGAGCAATCCAACAACCAGCGTGACAAGCGCTGCCGAAGCGAAGGCCAGATAATCCGTCTTGTTTTGAGAAAGTCGCAGCCGCTTGTTTTCCCATCGCACAAGTCGCAAAGCCAAAATTGCCATAGCGATCAGATTGAACGAAGGATAAAACAATCCCAACAGCGCAACCGAAAGCACACAAAGCGGCCACGCGCCAAGCAAAAGGTAATACAGAAAAGCCAGTATCAACGAATGAGAAAAAGCTCTGGGCGTGCCGGAGATCAAGGCGTCTCGTATCCATAGGCTTTGCGTCAACAGCAGAGAAGCAACGAACGCTGCGGCGGGCACTCTTAACAACTGCATGCTTATGCCAAAGCAGAATGCTGTTGTCAGAAGCCCCAGCGCCATCGGCAAGAGTTTGTGAAGCACAAGCGGGCTGATGCCTAAGACAGCCGCGCCCTTGTAAACAAGCGTGTATCCGGGCGGCGCTATTGAACTGTAGTAATCCGCTATCAAATCGTTTTGAAATAACTCAGGGTCAACATATCGCTGCATCCAGAACACATGCAGACGGGCGTCATCCTGAATTATATACTTGCCGCTGAAACCTCGTTCGATTCCAATTCCCGCGTAATAGGCTGAAAATAGCAGGCTGAGGCACAACCATGCTCTGCAAAGAGCTTTTGAATTTGTAGCAGTTGGATCTGTCAGAAGCTTGCGTAGGCGCTCGATCAACATGATTTATAATGAACTAAGCTAATTCACTTTGAGCTTGAACGCAAGCTAGCGCGATTCATGCGCATTGGTTTGCGGCATCCAGACGCAGATTGTAAACTGAAAGTTAATGATTCGTGATCCGCGAGATGCAATATTCAACTGAGCAAGGACGGAGAGAAACACAGATTGGTAGCGATAAAAACTGCACGCCCCTGGAATTTTACTGCCGATGGGATGGCTCAATGGCTCACTCGTCGCAGCCTGTTCTGGGTCGTTCTGGTAGTCGCGCTGCTGGTCTACGCGCAATCTCGATTCTGGAATATGGGGAGCGCAGGCGACCGCGCAAACTGGGATTACATCGCGCAGGTAATCTCGCGGGGGGATGTTCCTTACCGCGATGTCGTAAACATCAAAAGCCCGCTGTCGGCATACATCGGCGCGGCTGCGATAGTGGCAACGCGACCGTTTGGGATTCGTGATGTATATGCCATTCGCTTCATGTACATTCTGCTTGCGGCGTTGACTGTGGCGTTCACGTTTTTAGTCGCGCTTGATTACTTCGCGAGCTATCGCCTTGCTTTGCTTGCCGCAAGCATTATGCTCGCGTTCGGCGCGTTCCTGCGACTCAATGGCGGCGGCATTCAGCCCAAAACGCCGATGATACTTTTCGGGCTGGTGACGCTGTGGGCAATAATAAAAGATCGCCCTTTCACTGCGGGCGTGTTCGGTATGCTGTCGGCTTTAAGCTGGCAACCGGGGTTGCTGTTTGTCGGGGCGGCGGGCCTTGCGTTCTCGCATTACCTGACGCGCTGGCGCGACGGGAAAGTTTTCAAACTCATCGCAGGAGCGGCAATTCCGCTTGTGATACAACTCGGCTATTTCTGGGCGACAGGCGCGCTCAAAGATTTTTATCTCTGGAACATTCATTTCAACGCGACTATCTATGGCCCGCGCGGCGTGCGAACGATTTCGAGTTTCTTTAATCGCATCGGAAAGATGCTTTCAGGGACTTATCGCGACGGGCGATTCTATTTTTATCTTTCGGCGATTGGTTTGCTGCTCGCTTTGTGGCAAGAGGCGAAGCAGGCAAGACTCGCGAAGCTGCTCGACGCGGCCCCGCGCCACGCGGTAATCATCGCGCCGATTGTTTATTTCCTTTTTTGCATGATTGACATTCAAGGCGGAGCCGACTTGATTCCGCTCTTGCCTTTCGTCGCGATCTTCGCTGCTCTTGCCGTTGTCTACTTGCTCGAAGGCGTAGCATTGCTGCTTGCGCGCGTGCGGCCTTCGGCAAACAGTGCGGCGATTGAAGCATGGGGAAGCGCGTTAATTCTGGCGATTATTCTTGTCATCAGCATAGGCAACTCGTTGTTGGCAAAGCGCGATCAAAGCCTCAAAGCGCAGGACGCAGAAGTCGCGCAGATGGTTTCGTATTTGCAACCGGGCGACAAGCTGTATGTGCACGGGCAAACGGAAATTCTGGTGCTGTCGGGACTGACTAACGCGAGCAAGTATTATCTTTTAGATCGAGGCAAAGACGAATACCTTGACCGCATTTTGGCGGGCGGCTTCGCAGGATGGCTGCAGACATTGAAAGAAGAGCGCCCCAAAATAGTTGTGTTGAACAGAATGAAGACGCTGCTTCACAAGAATGAATTTCTTGATTGGGTTCAGCAAGACTACGTGATGCGCAAAGACCGTTTCTTTATTTATTATGTGAGGAAAGATGCGGCGGGCGATATTCCGCCTTCACAGGGCGGCGATGATTTTGAAGAAGAAAATCAATCGTCTGATGAAAACTGAGTGGAAGAATTGAAAGTGGCGAACACAAAGCAAATGCTCAAAGAGGCAATGAGGATTCCAGCCGAATCCCTGCTCAAGGTCTATTTTGCCAGCCTGCCTCGCGTAACGTTCGCGCCTGAAAATATCAATCGCATCCTTGTCTTCGCTTATCACGGGCTGGGCAACTTCATAATGTATACGCCCGCGCTTCGCCTGCTGCGCGAACGTTACCCGAACGCGCGAATTGATCTTCAAGTCGGAAACAGCACGGGCTGCGAAGAGGTGTTAGCCGGAGCCAATCTCTTCGACAATGTTTACAATATCAAGTACTCGGCTGGAGTTGGCGTGTGGGTCGAACGCGCGAAGGAGATTCGCGCAACCGGTTACGATCTGACCATAAACGAATTTCATTCTCACTCCTGGCCGCTCGCCTTGCTCGTAGCCGCGAGCGGCGCGCCTTATCGTCTCGGCCATGTCACAAGCCCCGGCTGGTCCGAGCGATTCAGCCGCTACAGCTTCATCTTCAACATGCCTGTTCGCATGAGAGAAGACGAGCATGAGATTGAACGCTACCTCGATTTAGTAAGGGCCGCCGATGCTCGAAAGATTGATCTTGATGAGGCTCGAACGTTTATTTACCTGAGTGACGAAGACAGAGAGTTCGCAAAGAGTTTTTTCGATGACAGTCGCTCAGACAGAATCATAGGAGTGCAGCCGGGCACTTCGCCCGCGATGCGCTGGAAGCAGTGGCCCGTTGAAAGGTATCGCGTAGTGATCGAGCGATTGCTTCGAGATCACACCGATTCGCAGATAGTTCTGTTCGGTTCGCCCGGCGAGGCTGAGATGATAGAAGACCTCGCGCGAGGGCTTGGTTCGCGGGTGTGCGTTGCGGCAGGCAAGACCACTGTAAAGCAGGTGGCCGCGCTCATCGAGCGATGCGATGCGCTCATTTGCAATGACAGCGGCTTGATGCACGTAGCGGTTGCTGTCGGCACTCCCGTAATTGCTATTTACGGGCCGACCGACATCAATCGCACTGCGCCGCTTGGGCCGGATCACAAAGTCATTCGGCGCGAACTGCCGTGCAGCCCCTGCTTCAAGCTCGAAGGTGACGATCAAGTGCATGCCTGCTCGCATCACGATTGTTTGATGACGATTACGCCTGACGAAGTTTATCAAGTCATCAGCGCGAGTTCATCGCAGTTCTATGATAAAGAAGTCTATTCACCGCAGAGGCGCAGAGGACGCAGAGGGGGCGCAGAGTTTTTCTCTGCGTAATCTCTGCGCCCGCCGCGTGCGAAGCACCTGATCGGCCATCCTGCGCCTCTGCGGTGAACTCTCTGCCTCCCCTGCAAAGCGAGCAGAGTCGCTAGACTATTAATGCGCGCAGCCTGTAGAATGACGAGCTTTTGGCGAAAAGATGAAATGTTTACAAGTAAGATTGATCGCTTTTTTTGTTCTTTGTTTTCGCGGCGACAGAGGGGAGATGAAAGAGCGCGATGAGTAAAGCCCCAAGCATCAGCGTATTCTTTCCCGCCTACAATGATGCCGGAACGATTGCGAGCCTTGTCGTGCTTGCCGACAGGACTCTGCGAAAGCTGACTGACGATTACGAAATCATCGTCGTCAACGACGGAAGCGCGGATCACACCGCGCAAGTGCTCTCTGAGCTTGAATCGGTCTACCCGCGACTTCGAGTCGTGCATCACCCGACGAACATGGGATATGGGAGCGCGCTGCGAACGGGATTCGCGAGCGCGACCAAAGACCTTATCTTCTACACGGACGGCGACGCGCAGTACGATGTGAGAGAGTTGGAATTGCTCGTCCCACTGATGAGTGGTGATGTCGATGTGGTCAACGGGTATAAGATCAGCCGCTCAGACCCGATGCACAGAATCTTTATCGGCAAGACTTATTGCTGGCTGATAAAGCTCGCCTTCAGAATAAAGATCAAAGATGTGGACTGCGATTTTCGATTAGTGCGCCGCGCCAGTTATAATCGCGTGCGGCTCTTTTCCACGAGCGGCACAATCTGCGTTGAGATGGTGAAGAGCTTTCAAGATGCGGGGCTGCGCTTTGCAGAATGCCCCGTGCATCACTATCATCGCGCTTACGGCAAATCCCAGTTTTTCAATTTCAAGCGATTGTTCAAAACGTTCAAAGACCTGAGCCGATTATGGTGGCGGCTCGTGGTCAAGCGTCAGGCGCAGCTTGCTAACAGGGATGAATGATGAATGATGAATGATGAACGGGGAAAGAAGCAGTGCTGTTCATCATTCATCATTCATCATTCATCATTTTTTCCCTATGCGTGATGATGAATACCGCGCGATGTATGACCTCGAAGAGCGCCTGTGGTGGTACGCAGGAATGCGCGCGATCACTGCGTCAATGCTTGATCGAAAGTTGACGCGACACAGCAACCCGCGTCTGTTGGATGTCGGATGCGGCACAGGGTTTTCGCTTTGCTGGCTCCGCGAGCGATACAGGTCTGAACAGGCGTTTGGCGTTGATCTTTCACCTCACGCGGCAGAATTGTGGCGGCTGCGCGACCTCGACACTGTTTCGATTGCGAGCGCGACCGGCCTGCCTTTCAACGCGAACGAATTCGACCTCGTGACCTGTTTCGATGTCATTTATCAGCTCGACGCGGACGGTGCGCGCACGGCGATAGCGGAAGCGCACAGAGTCTTGAGACCCGGCGGATGGTTGTTCATTCGCGAGCCAGCGTATGATTGGATGCGCGGCGCGCACGACATCGCGGTCGGCACCAGGCATCGTTATACGCGCCGTGAACTGAAACGATTGCTCGCATCCAATGGTTTTGACGTAAGTCGAGCTACTTACGTCAACACGCTGCTGTTTGGCGCAGCAGCGGGGCATCGCCTGCTTTCCAGAATCAAAGGCGAAGAGTCGTCTGACGTGAAGCCTGTTCCGCAATTGCTGAACACTATTTTCGAGAGCGCGCTGAAACTCGAATCGCGGCTCGTGCGCCGCCTCTCATTCCCGTTCGGACTGTCCGTGGTCGCCCTCGCAAAAAAGAAATGATACGCATGTTGAAGAAGAACTTTGACATGATCTTGATGGCCCTGATCATCGCGAGCTTTCTCGGCGTTGCGGTGCAGGGAATCGCCAGCGTTCCTGTTCCCGACACGGATGAATCGTACATGCTCCAGGTGTCATACGAGATGATCTATCGAGGGAAACTGGCGCAACCCTTTAGCCGTTATCTGGGCGGCAACATCGAAAACAATCTGCACTCGTTCACTCCGGTCTACTTCGTGATGTTGAGCGGGTATTTGAAACTGTTCGGCTGGGGGATTCTGCAAGGCCGCATTTTCAATTTAATCACGGCAGCTTTTACGCTCGTGATGATTTTTGTCATCGGTCGCAAGATGATAAATTGGCGAGTCGGGTTGACTGCAATCATTCTGGTCATATCTGACATTACTTTCTTATATCGCAGCCGGTTTTTGCGAAACGATTACAGCGCAGCGATGTTTGCCCTTCTTGCTTTTTACCTTTACGAAGAGGCAGAGAAGCGAAAAGACTGGCGCTGGTTTATAGGAAGCGGTCTTGCGGCAGGAGCGGCTTTTATGTCGCACACGACCGCGCTCTATATGATCGTGGCGATCTCTGTGCTGATGCTTTTCAGGCGAGGGTGGCGCATCATCAAGGCGGCGAGTTTTTATCAGTTCGCGCTCGGCTCATTGATTGTGTCGGCTTACGAAATCATTAACGACATCATTGATTTTCAAAACGTCCTTCTTCAAAATCGCGACGACAACCGCCACTTCGGGCTGTTGGGCGATATGGGATGGCTCAAAAACCTGCGCCACGAACCTCGCCGATATGATCTGT
Source organism: Blastocatellia bacterium (assembly GCA_963726785.1). Lineage (GTDB taxonomy): Bacteria > Acidobacteriota > Blastocatellia > UBA7656 > UBA7656 > DATEKX01. The sequence continues at coordinate 1,816,420 of CAVSDJ010000008.1, read as the reverse complement.
GGCATCAAGGCGGGCTGATGTATCCGGGCGTCCCGCGCACGCTGCTTTACGTTTTCCAGTGGCTCGTCGTAATTGCATTCATTTACCTGCTTGTCCGCGTCTTCTTTCATCTCAAAAAAGGCAACGCGATCAGCGAAGCGCGCGTTCGCATATTCGTCGTCACAGTAGTCGCAGCGTTTTTCTTTGCAATCGTCACGAGCCAGAAAGCGATTTATTACATGGCGCACCTCGCCCCGTTGTTCGCTCTGATGGCGGGCATTCTGATTAGCGATGGGCTTGACTTGCTCAAGCGATGGCGGTCTTTCGAATGGAAGGGCTGGCGTGTTCCGCCGCTTGCTCATAGAGCGGCAATCGCAATCGGATTGGTTCTGGCGCTTGGATTCAGCTACCAGTTTCTCAAACAGACGAAGCGTTACCTGAATGAAGTGCGTAACCCTGATGCTGCTTCGTTTGAAGAGTTCAAGACGACCCTTCGCAGTATTGTGCCTGACGGAGTTTGCCCTGTCATCGTGCGCGACCCTGTGATATGGCTCGTATTCCCTGAGCACGACGAGTGCTTTGCGAACATCCAGGAGCGGATGCGAAAAGTAGTTGATATTGACGGCAAAGATTATGCTCTGCTTGTCAATCCGAGAATCGCCGAGCGGTGGGTGAAAAGGATTGCGAGCCACAATCATCATCTGTTGGGCGAGATGGCGAACACGCCTTATGGCGATCTGCAAATCTATTACACGGGAGTTGACCCGCGCTGGCTGACACTGAAGCCTGTGCGCTATCAGTTCTTCGGCAAACGGTGCGGTCACATTTCAAAAGATCAAGTCGCTGATGCGGTGGAAGTCTGGTCGGCAACCGCTACGGATTTGAAACAATGCGCGGGCGCGGCTGATATGACAATTGAGCCGGAAGGTCTGCTCATAGAAAAACAACATCGAGGCGATGGGTTGATTGCCTTATGCCCTATCGAGTTGAAGCCTGACATGATTTATCAATTGAATGTTCAAGCGACTGCCGATGGGAAACAGTGGGCGCTGGTCGTCATTGACGACGATACCGGCGAACGGCTTTGTTTACAGAATCTGGAAGATGCCGCAAAGCCCGACGCGTTTGAAGGATTTTTCAGATCGATGAAGACAACCCGCGCGACTATCGCATTGATGCCGCAAACGAAAAAAACAGGGCCAGCGCACGTCGCTCGACTGAGCATTCGCGAAATCGGGCCGGTTTACAAAAACTGATTCTTTGTTGCTGTTCCGAGGTGCGCTATAATGACGAACCGAGGTGAGCATTATGTTTTTCGATAAATCGCTACTTGCAAAATTCGCATCATCGCTTGTTTTAAGCTTCGTGCTTTTAACTCCCTGCTTCGGGCAAGACCCATCGGGTCGGCCCACCGAGCCTACTCCTACTCCTACTCCTACGACAAAGCCGCCCAGGAAGCCGCCCAGAAAGCCGCCCGTTAAACCTGACCCTGGCCCGGTGACCGTGACGCTTACTGTATTGACCGACCCGCCTCAAAGCGAGGTCTTCATCAACGGCGATAAACGCGGCGTGACCAATGCCGAGGGCAAAGTTCAATTCGAGCGGCTGGCGCTCGGTCGTTACTCCATCGAAGTGCGAAAGGATGGATACAGCCCGATGCTTCGCGGCTTTCAGGCAGGCTCCGAAGCGCCGACTCTGAAATTTACGCTCGAAGCCAGTCTCGACAGCTATGTTAAAGAGTTCGATTCGCTGACAGCCGCAGGCAAGCTCACGGGGCCTGAAAGCCCAAACGCTATCGCGATAGTCAACGACCTTACAGGCAAATTTCCAGACCGGCCCGAAGTTGTACGTATGCGCGGCATTCTTGCGACAAAGCTGGTGGAATCGATCACTCCGGTTATAAATACGACTGCGGCGAACTGGCGCGCAGCGACGCGAGATGAAATCAGTCGCGCGCTCGACGCCGCGACGAACGCGCTTGCCTTGAAGAAAGATGACGCGCGAATTCAATCAGAGGTCGCTTACTTGAAAGGCGCGCTTATGCTGCGCGACTGGCAGAGCGCAAATGAATCGGGTCAGGCGCAGGGAGATCTTGCAGGCACGCGGGCCGAATTCGAAAACGCGCTGCGATTGAACCCATCATTCGCGGCGGCGCAATATCAACTGGGCGTCGTTTTACAATCAATGGGCGAAGTCGCAGGAGCAGAAGCGGCTTTTGTAAAGGTCACACAGCTTGAACCCGGATGGGCGCATAACTTCGTCGCGCTTGGGTCTGCGTATCAGGCCGGAGGCAAGTACAAAGAAGCAATTGAGGCGTATCGCAGAGCGATTGAACTCGATTCAAAGCAAGCGCGGGCTTATGCGGGACTTGGGCTTGCACGCTTCATGAAAGGCGACAAAGACGGAGTCAAAGACATCGAGCGCGCAATGCAGATTGATCCGGCAAGCGCGCTGCCTCATCTGAATCTCGGCATAGTTCTTGCGCAATCGAAGAGCAAAAAAGATCGCACGCGCGCAGAAGAATCTTTGAATAAAGCCATCAAGATGAATTCAAGCAATCTTGAATTCCCAAACCGTGTCGCTGAACAGTTGCTCGCTGATTTGAAGAAAAGGAAGTAGGAGTAGAGAACAGATATTGTTTAAGAAGCTCCGTAGGAGCGACCTGTCGATAGTAGGGCAATGCAAAATGATCTCGTAGCTCCGTAGGAGCGACCTGATGATTGACAGGTCGCTCCTACGGAGCTACGGCTCTTTTGTTCGACTGTTACTATAGACAGGTCGCTCCTACGGAGCTAATTCTAAGCCACCCTCTAATCTCTGACCTCTATTTCTAGTTCAATCTCGCCCGGCTCTGTCGGATTGCTTTGATCTGCTCGCGTATTGTTTTTCGGTCGGGCGCGTCGGGCGATAGCGCGAGGTATCGCTCAAGCTCTTCAATCGCGTTCGACGTGTCGCCGGTAACGGCGAGCAGCAATCCGTAATCCCGCACGTGTTGCGGCGAGTCGGGATTGATAATCATCATGCGCTCGATTACAGCAAGCGCCCTGTAGTTATCGCTCGATGAATAAATCCCAAGCAGATTCGCGAGCATTCGCGCAAGTATCTGCTTCTTTGTCACCGCCGCCAGATGTTCGGGCCGCAGCTCGAAATTTCCGCCGCTCATCTCTGTCAGCATTTCTGCGCAGCCCTTCTCACCCATTAAGCGCCCGCTGTTGAATACATCTATGAACACGTTGCCGTTTGCAGCCTCGTGCCGTGCGATGAAATGGCTGGGCATTCCTACGCCTTCGATGAACAAACCGATTCGCCTTGCAACTTCGATGTAAACAACCGTCAGGGTAATCGGAATACCTGTGCGGCGATCAATCACTTCGTTCAGGAAGCTATTGCGCGGGTCGTAATAATTTCCCTGATTGCCGCGAAACCCCAACTCTTCAAACAACACGGCGTTGAGCGCCGAGATTTGATCAAAGCTGTCAATCGCGTCGCGTGCGCGCTCGCGCGCCATGTCGCCGATACGGTCGAGCTTGTTCAGATAGAGCGGTATGTCAAGACGCGGGTACTCTTCGGCTGCGATTGTCAAAGCAGCTTCGGCGAGGTTGATCTCTTCATCCTTGCGCGACACGATTTCCGTAAACAGGCTGCGCGCGATGCTTGTTCGCTGCTTCGACATTGATTGCGCTCTCCGAGCAAAATCAGAAGGGCTGATGAACGAATCACCAGCCCTTCAATATATCACGAGAAATGACGGTTTTGCTTCAGTGTTTAGCCTGCGCGTCGAGCTTAAAATTCTTCCACAGGAACGCATACGAATGATCTGCGACAGAAATCATGTACTCCCAGCCGTGATTGCCCGGAAAGAGGTGGAATTCGTGCGGGATGCCTGCCTTCGTCAATTTTTCATCAAACGCCTTGTTGCTCTCTTGAAAGCCGTAGCGGTCTTGTTCGCCGCAATCGAAATAAATCTTTATGCCTGACTTCTTGATTGCTGCGGCATTGGCTTCCGCTATGAACACGGGGTTGGATGCCCGGAAGAACTCTTCATCGGGAGGGTCGCCGAAGATGTTGCCGATCAATTTCAGCATGAACTGCGAGCGGCGGTCTGTGCCGGTCGGATGCGGCAACTCTGCAAACAGCGCCGCGCTGTGCGTGGTGACGCTTGAAAACATCTCGGGGTGTTTGAAGGCAAGCAGCATCGCGCCCCATCCGCCCATCGAGATGCCTTGAATCGCGCGGCCAGCGGGCGTTGCTACGGCGCGATAGTTCTTTTCGATGTAAGGAATCAAGTCCTTGATTATCGCGTCTTCATAGCGCACGCCAGGTTTCGAGTTGAGATAAAAACTGTTCTCGCCTGCGGGCGCAACTATGATGAACTCGCCGATCTTGCCTTCGGCGCGCAACCTCGCAACGGCAGTGGCGACGCCCCGCCTTTGAAATTCGCCTTCGTTGCCGAACATCCCGTGCAGGAAGTAGAGCACTGCGTAACGCCGCTTCGTATCGGTCTTGTAGGACGGAGGAAGCTGAACGGCGAATTTCAATTCCTTGCCAAGCGAGGGGGATTGAAGCGAGCCGTATTCGACGCCCGCGTCTGATGAAGGTGGAGCCGTAGCCGTAGCTTGCGGTGTTTGCATGAAGTTTCTCGGCATCAAATGAGCAGCGGTGTTTGCAACGAGTGTGATGACGAGCGAAAGAATCGCGATGGCAAAATGCCCGAACATTTCCATTAACTATTACCTTTGAATCGCGGCCCGTCGCTGGGAAAATGATTTATGTTCATGTTCGCGGCAGCGATGTCCGTCAGGTCAATTATAGCCGCAGCGTTTATGGCCGCCGCTATGCTAATCGTTTCGCTGATCTCTTCTTCCGTAGCGCCTGCTTGAAGAGCCTTCTTCAAATGTCCTTCGATGCAGCCCTGACATTTTGCCACAAGCGATGCGGCTATTGAAATCAACTCTTGAGTTTTGGTGTCGAGGTGTTTCTTTTCTGAAAAGTAAATCTCGCGATAGAACTGGCCGTAGATGTTGCGCATCTTCGGTTCCATCATCGAATAAGATTTTGGCTTGCCGTCTATTTTGGGTTCGGGATTAGATGTTGGAATATCGGATTCTGCTGCTGCTTCTTGTGATTCGACCTGTGGTGCCATCTTGCTATCCATAATGATTTAATTATCTCCTTGGTTAAATTCCTGCGACGATGATTGTCAGGGCACAAGCGTGATTGACGGTTGACAACCCCTCCGTCTTATACGGCGCACTCGCGCTCAGGGTCTCAAAAAGTTGTCACGAATTTGTAAATAAATCAGCACAAGCAAATTTGATTTTTATCATACTGAACTGTGTATTTCAACTTTGCCCGCAGTTGCAACCCATCATTGCCTTCGCGAAACCGTGGCCGGCTCGTCTTCTTTCGATGCGCGCCTGCGTCTATTGCGCGTTTCAATTGCAGCCGCGATTGCGGCGCGGGGATGTACGATGCCCCACCCCTGGCGATCAACCTCGACGTATGGCAATCGCACAGCCGTCTTGATTAACGCTTGTTTAACTTCAAAAGGCTTGAGGTCGGGCACCGCTTCGAGCATCTGCGCTGCGATTGAAGATACAATCGGCGCGGCGAAACTAGTCCCGTCCACGTGCTTGTAGCTTCCGCTGATGACGTTGTTATCGCGCAGCTTTATCCAGACGACATGGCGGATCAGATAAGGCTCAAGCTCAAGAGCATGGTCGTAAGTCTTCGTCAATGCCGGGATGTTGCTTGATAATATCGCGCAATTGATCTTCGCGCGCGTCCTCAAGCTCAGACAACAGAATCGCCTGCTCGGCGGTCGGGGTCCCCGGCAAGATAGGCGCAGCTACCCAGATGCCGGGCGCAATCACTTCAGGTTTTTGAAGCCCGTCAATCGTCGGCCCAAAGCTCGAACGGTACATCTGTTTGTCGGAAAATTCGAGCGTGTTCTTATCGTCAAGCCCGCCGACCGTTATGACCGAAGGCGCAGACGCAGGCGGCAACACGGGATGATTCGGCAAATGACCGGAATTGCCCGCGGCGGCGACGACGACCAGCCCTGCGCGAGTCGCATCCTCTGCCATCTGCGATAACTCATCGTCGAGATAGCTGGCTTCAAAGTCTCCCCCGGCAGAGATGTTGACTATGCGAATGTTGTATCGCTCGCGATTGCGCATCGCCCAATGAAGCCCACGCGCGATGTCGCGATGTCGAACGCGCGACGAGATGCCTATTTTGATCAACACGAGATTGGCTTCCGAAGCTATGCCGCGATACAGCCCGCCTGAAAGAAATCCGTTTCCGGCGGCGACCACAGAAGTCATCATCCCGTGCCAGGACGAGACCTGCGGCGTAGTCAAATCCGTAGGCCGCGTGCGCTCGACCAGATTGGCGTATTTCAAAATCCGGTTGTGCGGGCGCGTAAGGTCAGGGTGCGCGTAGAAGCCTGAGTCGAGAAAAGCTATAGTGACGCCGCGCCCGCGAAATTCGCCGCTGGCTTCAAGCCGCATCGGCGTCGGTATCACTTTGATCTCTTGCTCGGCAAACTGCGGAAAGGCTGCGGCAAGCTCGTCACGGCGGCGGATGTAGCGGCCCAGACAATCCAGGCAAATATCTCTGCCCGGCTCCCAGCGGTGCGTGTTGACGGTCAGCATCGAACGCACGATGTCGTCAACCGCTTCGGGAGGCGCAACGTTATTGGCATCAACTTCTCTGAAACATATGGGGCACTGAGTAGAATTTGTCTCCATGCATGATCTCGATTCGTAAAGTGAAGCGTTATTCTAGCGAGCGAAATCTCAAGCCGCAATCGCAGTTATTCAGGCTTCCTTGCCACGAGGCTTGCAACAGCGCGTGTTTGCAAGGTTGACTCGCGATATTTGATGAGGTCAAGCCCTCGAAACATTTGAACAAGCTCGCCGCGACGAAGCAGGAAATCAGGGTTGAAATCCGGCTTGTATCGAAGATAGTCCATCGTCATCGTCTCGAACACGAGCAACCCGCCGGGCTTCAGCCCCTGGATGATTCCAGCGGCCAGGTCGCGTTGCAAGTAGCTGAAATTGACGATCACGTCGAACGATTTCGGGGGAATGATGAACGATGTCAAATCCACCGCCGCGACTTCGATTTGCAAATAATTGTCGCGCGCCAGGCTAATACATTTTTCAAGTGCGCGAGTAGAGATGTCTAACGCGATTACGTTCAGCCCGCGCTTTGCAAGAAAGACCGAATTGCGGCCTTGACCGGCAGCAATATCCAGAGCGAGGCCGCTTGCGGGCAGGCTCTCGGCGTTCGAGTAGAGAAAGCTCGAAGGCGCAGACCCGCCGATCATTTCGTTTGTGTCATAGCGTTTGTCCCATTTTGCCTTATCCGACATAATCAGCGCCCTCGCAAAGATTAGTGATTATGCAACAAGCAGCCGGAGAAAGACATGCTTCTCCCGGAATTTTCACTCGTGTTATTATGAACTTGATAAGAGAAAATTTGTTATGAGCAATGATAAGGAACTGGCTTACCGTTACGATCTTTTGATCACGCCTGATTGGCGTGAGAGGTTCGATACGCTACTCAGCGAGAATGTTAAATTGCCGACCGAGGGCCGCATTCTAGAAGTGAATTGCGGCACGGGCGCGCTCGCGATTGAGCTTGCTGAAAAAATGCGCGGCCTGGGCGAGGTCGTAGGCACTGACCCTAGCGCAGAACGCATCGAGATAGCGAGAGCAAAGGCGCTGGTGAAAAAGATAGACGACGCGGCCTTTGAGCAGAGCAGTCCCGATGCTCTCAGGTTTGACAGCTTCGAGTTCGATGCCGTCATCGGCGATGCTTCGATGCTCCCAACGGACGAGATTGAAGACGTGCTGGACGAGATGGTTCGCGTGGCACAGCCGGACGCGCGCGTAGTCTTGAAGGTGGTGTCACGTGGAAGCTTCGACGAGTTCTTTTCGATTTACTGGGAAGCCCTGCTTGGCGTGGGACTGTCTGACGAGATATGGGCGGAGCTTGAAGCTTTGATTAAATCTCACGCGACGATTGATGACGCGGAACGTATGGCCGTTCGCGCAGGATTGCGCGAGGTTAAAAGCTTCACTTCAAAAGAAGAATTCAGCTTTGAGACGGGAGATACATTCATCGAATCGCCTTTGATCAAAGACGTTTTTCTGTCTGATTGGCTCGCGATAATTCCGCAGGAACGCCAAGAAGAGATTCGCGACCAAATGGTTTCAATCATAGATCGCGAAAGGTACGATGCGTTGTTCGACGTTTCGATAAAGGCCGCTCTGATAACAGGCATCAAATGAGCGCGGAAACATGAGCGTCGAACGATGAGTTATGCGCTATTCATCGTTCGACGTCGCAAGTTTTTAGCTCTCGATTCATCTATTACCGCCCGAAATAAGCTTCATCGCATAGATGATTATGCAAGCTTGAGCAACGATACCGAGCGCGCCGATCACAAAACCCGCGGTGGCCGAACCCATCCCATCTTCGACCTTGTGTGCTTTTAAAGATCGCACGGCCATAGTCCCGAAAACTACCGCAGCAATTCCCATCGCCAAGCCCAGGAGAGGGAAGAAACTCGAAAGCCCCAGAATCACAGAGCTGTTAGCATGGTTTTGCGCCTTCTCGATTCTTTCATTCTCGTCCATTTGCCTTGTGACTCGCGACCACTGGCTCTGGCGCGCGGGCGTTGCGGCGATAGCCGTTTCGTCGAACACTGTTCCCACTTTCGCGCCGCAGTGCGCGCAATTGGCTATTCCGATAGATATGGGCATTCCGCACTCAAAGCAGACTTTGCTGATAGATGTCATATAACCTCGAATTTCCGGGAGCGGGGCTAAAGAGATCGTTCCAGATTCTTGTAACATGACTCGTTTTCGCGTTCAAGAGTTGCTTCCCGGCGAGGGCTGTGCGATCATAACCCGCTTCAATGGCGCCTTTGCGACGGGTCGTTTTGCCCTCCCCTTGCGCGGAGCTTAGAATTATGTTAAAAATATAGTAACTGAAAGCAGCAATTGAGGTGCCTCCTCAATTCCTGAAGTGAGCGGAATGGTAGAGGACGAGATGCTGGATGTGCAGAGGTCTCGTCCTCATTTTTTATCCCTCCTATTACAATAATCCGTTTCAGCAATTGGTAATTGTATCTATCGGCGAGCAAGCCAGAGCTTCTACAAAAAAAGAAGGGAGAAAATCTCACCTTTGAGACTTCCTCCCTTGAGGTTGCTTGCTGCAATAAACTGTTTACTGCTTTGGACCGATGACCGGGCCATCGCCTATGACGAAGTAACCCGGGGGCGGAGTCCCGTTTGTATCGAAGAATGCTTTGGCCGCAGCGGCCTGATTCAGCACGTTCTGAATCTGAGCAGCGCTCTGACCAAGCGGGACGGTTACTGTCTTGGAGCACCGCCCGACGTTGCCCGACGAATCGGTTGCCGTGACAACAATCAGGTAGACGCGACCATTGCCATTTTCATTGCGCTCTGAGCGCAGCCGCAACGTCCCGAGGCCGATGTTCTTGGCGTCGGGTGAGTGATCTGCGGGCGGCGTGTCATCCTCGTCGCCGAAGACACGCACGACCAGCGTCAAGCTGGAATCACAATTGTCGGTAGCCGAAGCCGTCAGCCCGACATTGATGAGATTGTGATTAGGCGGCCACAGTTGCGACGTGGAAATGTTGCAAGTGACGACAGGGGCAGTCGTGTCAACGACCGTCACCGTCGCCGTGCATTGAGATGTTGCGCCTCTCGGATCTGTAACGGTCAATAGCACGGTCGTTGTGCCTTTCGGGTACGGCCCGGCGGGCGTTTGAGTGATAGTGATCGGGTCTCCATCGGGATCAAACGACCCGTCATTCACCGAAGCATTCGCAGTGCAATTCGCGCCCGCCGATACGGTCACGTTCTTGCACTTGGCCACAGGGAGTTGATTGGGAGTCGCGCATGCGCCGACGCAAGCGCCGGTAATGTTGAGCGAGTAAGTCGAACCGCTCGCCGGGCCTAGAGGCACGTCGTAAACCACAATGACAAATGTCTGCTGTCCGGCTGGAAGGCTGAACGAGTAAGTCCTTGAGGCGGCGCTTGACCCCGGGTCTGCAAGGTAGTTCTGAGCAAAGTTGGCCGGGTTAAAGCTCCCCAGGTAGGCGGCGGTGAAAAGGTTGATGGCGTTAGCCCCGCTCATGGTAACCGTCACGCAACTCGGCGCGCTGTTAGAGCAGGTCGTGAATGAGTAAGCGTCGAACTGCCGCGTGCCCGGCTGAGTTGTCCCCGGGAAAGGCTTCGTCGGCCCGCATGTGCTGGCGATGCCATCGCGGAAATGACGCACGCCAACCGTGCCGGTCGTGGTCGTAAATCCCGGGCCGGATGCCGGCGCGGTCGTGTCGAGAACCGACGTTATATTGACCGGCGGAGGACCTGACGGGACGCTGAAGTTCAATACTTGCGGGCTAACGCCTCCCGTGTAGTTCACTGTCAGGGTGAAGTTAAGCGTCGCGGGGCACTGGACGCTGCTCCCGACTGTGAAGAGGAAGGGCATTAGATTCGTCCCGCTTCCGCCCATCGCGGCAAGGTCCGGATAAGCCGAAGTATTCGGCAACGTGACGGTTACGCCAGGAGTTGAACTCGTCAAGGTTGCCGAAATAGCCGTAGCATTCTGCACGCCTGTATTCTTCAGTTGAATGGTGAGGCTCACGCCATCACCGGCATCAATATTGCCGTTGCCGTCGCCTGGGTTCTCCGTAGCCGTGATCGAACCGAATTCGAGGAAGGCAGTCCCCGGCGCTCCCGAAGCCAGTATGGCCGAATAGGTGTCAATGATGCCCACCCCGGAATCCCTGTCAACACCCGCCGCTTCGATGTCTATTGCGGTGGTGGTTAACAGGCTGCGAATCTGCGCAGGAGTAAGCCCAGGGCTGGCTGATTTAAGCAATCCGGCGATGGCAGCGGCGTGCGGAGCGGCTGCCGAAGTGCCGGAGAACAGGCTTGGGAATCCTCCCACGCCTGTAACTGCCACGCCGTCTGCCGCAGTGATGTCGGGCTTCTGACGCACCAGTCCGCCCGTTCCTAAGAAGTTACCCGGAGTATACGGCGTGCCGTTCGGCTGGAAGAAGACGCGGCGCGGGCCGTCGGAACTGAACGTCTCGACGACGTTGGCCGCACTGAAAGGATTCGGGAACGGGCCGACCGCAGGCGTGGCCGCGCAACTGTAGGCATCAGCCGCGTGAGAGTGTCCGTGCGTCTGCCCCGCAGTCCTGATTGATAGAGTGCCGCGATTGGAATTCACATGAAGGAAGCGGTCTGCGCTAAGTGCCTTTTTGACTACGACGATGCGAAAGCCCGTCGCCTGTCCTGTTTGCTCGTAAGGATCCTGAGACCCGTTTTGTATGTTCGTCGAGCTTGCCGCGACTGCCGTTCCGGCTGGGTTCAAAATGAACAGGTCATAGTCGTTTGTTGCGCCGCCGAGCGGGTCCGCCCAGTAAAGACTGATAGGGGCGGCGGTGTTGGCCGCTGTTATGACGTTGAAATTCTGCCCGCCAAAATTATGCAGCCGGTTGCCTCCGGCCAGCGGAGCGGCAGTCGGGCCGCCGTCAGCGAAGTCGCCTTCCCAGACTCCCGATGTGCCGTCGTTAAGGTTGCCCGAATTACCTGCCGATGAAAAATAGAGCGCGCCCGACGCGGTCACGTCATTGACGGCCTGAATGACAGCGCCGCCGTTGGTGTTGGTAGGCCCCGGCGCGCCGTCCTGAAACGGCGTTTCGACGAAGTAGAAAACGTCGTCAACTATTATGTCGCAGCCCGCCGTGCGAAGGTCGCGAATGTTCTGCGCGAACTGTGTGATGGTAGGCAGTGCCGTCGCATAGAAGAGCTGCGCGCCGGGGGCCAGGTCATGAATGATCTCAAGCATCGCCGTGCCTTCGTCCCCTGTACCTGCCTGCCCCGGAAGGACGGTGACGGGGCCGAGATCGCCCAAAGCCTGAGACTGGGCCAGGCTGGTCACGCCATTCGAGAGGACTCCTATCTTGACGCCCGTCCCGTTTATGTGGAACGTGCCGCGCGCGCTGAACGCCCTGTGCGTGACGTCGCCTTGTGAACTCCGGCTGCCGACCCCCGTGGGCGGAGGATTGCCCGCGACATTAAGCTGCGCGTTACTGGCGACCTGCGCTTTACCGGCGAGCGCCGTCGTTATGGCGCTCTTGACGTTTGCCGCGCGGGTCGAGAAATCCGGCAGCGTGTTATATCTCTTTGAAGTCTTTGCCGGAACTTTGTCGGTTACCGGCCTCTCCAGTTGCGAAGTCATCGCCTCGTTCTTCGGCTGAACGAATGTGACGCCGGGTAATGCAGCAATTGCTTGTACCTGGGCAATGTCAACTGAAATGCTGACGCTGCCGCCGGACGCGACGGAATTCAGAATCTTAGCGCCGGTAGCTCTTATCTGATCCAACAACGAATCGCTAACCGTCGCGCTGATGTCCAACTCCACCCGCCCCTGATTATCGTAAGGCAAGTCTGTTGCGACCACCTGAACGCCGTCGGCGACGGCTTGGCCGCTCCTCATCTTGAGTTCGTAGATGAGTTGTGAATCTATTTTCGTCTGCACGCCTGAACGCGACTCTTTTTCCCTGATCAGCGCTTCTATCTGAGCTAAGGCTTCAGGGCTGATGTCGTTTTGTACCTGCGCCGCGGCGGCTGCTTTTGGGATTTTGGTCCAAAAGACTCCTGCGACCATCATGCCTACGAGGCAGATGCAGGTTAATATTGATGGTAATAGCGTAAATGCTATTCTTCTTCTCTTTGACGTTTTCATTCGGTCTTTTGATTTATTGAACATGGGAGCCTCCAGATACCTCGAAGATTTAAGTGACTTACGTTTCTAAGCAGAGTCGTAAGTCTTCATAGAGCGAGAGAGCGGCCTGTAGCAGACTAAAAGTTCACGCCTTAATCTGAGCAGGTTCAGGTAGAATTGCCGTAAAGAGCAATTTATTGATCGAGCTTGAGAAAATCCTCTTTTAGAAGTTTGTGTTAGTACTTAGGCCGCTCATCATTCAACGCTGATAGGCCAACGCTTGATTGGCGGAGCCAGAATATACAAGAAGCCGGGTGGCTTTGCAACTACAAATACTCCTTATTTTAATATATTTGCGTGGTGCCTCGTTATTAAACTTTGTTTGGCTGCTGACCAAAATCTTGACCGCCTCTGACTGCTCGTGTAATATCCGAATCAAGCAGAGGGCTTCTGCTAGGTTGGTGGTTGAATTGTTAATTTTTTACCAATGCTTGTGAAACGGGAGCTAGGCATAGCACTTGTCAAGCGCAATGCCTCATACTGATCGGGGATGCAATATGACAGGGCTCAGGCTCCCACCTGCTTAGCAGGTTCAAAATTAGCAAGACACACGGCTGTGCGGTTGCCCTCCTGCAAACTATTCTGCAAGTCCAGACTCCCTCACAGTCGAGCTGCCATAGTTGATTGCGATTATGTTATTACCGAAATTCTACTGACATCCGACAACTCGCTCAGGTTGTGTGCCTGCGAGACCGTCTTGTATGATTAGAAGCTTGTTGTAAACTCGTTATTCCTGATTATGCGGAGGCGCTTTAATTGAAGCACAAGATAACACTCATACCAGGAGACGGCATCGGCCCCGAAGTCGCAGGAGCCACCGTTTCCGTAATAAGAGCGGCTGGAGTTCAAATCGAATGGGAATCATTCGTCGTCGGCGCAGAAGCACTGTCTCGATTCGGCGACCCGCTGCCTCAAGACCTGTTCGATTCGATCAAACGAAACAAGGTCGCGCTCAAAGGCCCGGTCATGACGCCCGTCGGCACAGGGTTTGTCAGCGCGAATGTCAGACTGCGAAAAGCGCTCGACCTCTACGCAAACCTCCGACCCATTAAATCGCTCGATGGCGTCAAATCGCGTTATGAAAATGTTGATCTGATTGTAGTGCGCGAAAATACCGAAGACCTCTACTCGGGCCTTGAGCACGAAGTTGTGCCCGGCGTTGTCGAGAGCCTCAAGATAATCACTGATCGCGCGTCGCGGCGCATCGCGCGATTCGCCTTCGATTACTCCAGACGCGAAGGGCGAAAAAGAGTCACAGCCATTCATAAGGCCAACATCATGAAGATGTCCGACGGCCTTTTCCTGAATTGTTTCCGCGAAGTCTCAAAAGACTATCCTGAGATAAAGGCCGACGACATGATCGTTGACAATACCTGCATGCAGCTTGTTATTGATCCGAACCAGTTCGATGTATTGCTGCTTGAAAACCTCTACGGCGATATAATCTCGGACCTTGGCGCGGGACTGGTCGGCGGGCTTGGAGTTGTGCCCGGCGCGAACATCGGCGAAGAGATTGCCGTGTTTGAAGCAGTGCACGGTTCTGCTCCAAGCATAGCCGGACGCGGCATCGCCAATCCGACTGCTTTGATTCAAACGGCTGTGCTGATGCTCAAGCATATTGATGAACCTGAAGCCGCTGATAGAATCCAGACGGCGCTTGAAAAAGTGCTTGCCGAGGGCAACGTCTTAACGCGCGACCTCGGCGGGCAAGCTACGACTATTGAGTTCACAGAAACCATTATCCGTTCGCTTTAGTAGTTGCTCGGTCACTCACTTCGCCTGAAAGCCTTTGGGTTTTAGACAACGCTGACAAGCGCTCGAATTTTTCTCGCACTTAATTGAAGGAGGCTGCCACAATCTATGAAGATAACCGCGAGCCGCACGAGTCTTGGTGAAATAAACGAAGACGTTTTAATCGTGCCTGTGTTCGAGGGCGAAACGCCCGTGGATGCGAAGAATTCACCTGCGCTTGCCTCGCTTGATCATCTCACACGCGGCCTGCTCGAATCCGTATTTGAGAGCGGCGAGATTAGCGGCAAGCGCGACCGCTCGATCATTTTGCACAACGCAGGAAATCTTTCTACTAAACGACTGTTGCTTTACGGGGCAGGCAAGCGCGAGAACTTGAGTCCGCTGACCGCACAGAGGCTGGCTGGCGCGAGCATAAGAGCGCTCAGGTTGCGCGGGGTGCGTTCGGCTGCGTTTCTCCTCAGAGAGAGCCTGACAAGCGAGCTAAACGTCAGAGCAATCGTTGAGGGCGCGATTCTCGGCCAGGTGCAAGGCGACATCTACAGATCAAAGGACGAGCCCGCAAGCGAGATTGAAACTCTTCACCTCATCAGCGAATCACCCGTTGCGCCCGACATCGAGCAAGCCATCACTATAGGCACGTGCATGGCCGAGGCCGCGAACTTCGCTCGCACGCTCGGCTTCGAGCCGGGAAACCGAATGACCCCGACCGAGATTGCCCGCAGAGCCGAAGAGATGGCCGCGCGCGATGGGCTGGGTTTTGAAGCGCTCGGCGAAGAAGAGATGAAGCAACTCGGAATGGGCGCGCTACTTGCCGTTTCACGCGGCAGCCAGGAACCCGCGCGATTGATAGTTCTCACTCATAATCCGAGTGGCGCAAGCGGCGAGTTAATCGCGCTTGTGGGGAAGGGAGTGACGTTCGACTCAGGCGGCATATCCATCAAACCTGCCGACAAGATGGAAGATATGAAGTACGACATGGGCGGCGGCGCTGCTGTGATCGGAGCCATGCAGGTGATTGCGCGGCTGCGCCCCAATGTCCGAGTCATCGGCCTCGTGCCTGCAACTGAGAATCTACCTTCGGGCCGAGCCGTCAAGCCGGGCGATGTGGTGCGCAGCTTGAGCGGCAAGACCATCGAAGTCATAAACACAGACGCCGAAGGCCGATTGATTCTGAGCGATGCGATCACGTATGCGATCAATCAGGGAGCGACGACGATAGTTGATGCGGCAACGCTGACGGGCGCGTGTGTGATTGCGCTGGGCGAAACGCGGGCAGCCGTGATGGGGACAGATCAACAACTGATTGATGATTTGATTGAAGCGGGCGATCAGTGCGCCGAGCGATTGTGGCACATGCCGCTCGACAAAGAGTACGGCGACATGATTCGCAGCGACATCGCAGACATAAAAAATATCGGCAATCGCACGGCAGGCGCTATCACCGCCGCATGGTTTTTGAAGCACTTCGCAAGTGATAAGAAGTGGGCGCACTTAGATATTGCGGGAACCGCCTGGACTGATCAGCAGAAGCCTTACATCGCAAAGGGCGCGACGGGGTTTGGCGTGCGGCTGTTGGCTAACTTCATTCTTAACCGCGCAGCCGGGAGGTAGGTTTCCCGCCTTGACGGCGAAGGCTATAATATATTGTTGAACTATAGCGCGGGATTAAACGCCGCGATCTCTGCCGGACGAAAGGACGCGAACTAAAGCAAATGGCAAAAGAACAGGTTAATAAAGAAGTCGTGATTATAGGCTCGGGGCCAGCCGGGTTGACCGCAGCGATTTATGCCGCCCGCGCAGACCTTCACCCGCTCGTAATCGAAGGGCCGCAACCCGGCGGGCAGTTGATGATTACAACCGAGGTGGAGAATTATCCGGGCTTTTCAAAAGGCATCCAGGGGCCTGAGTTGATGCAGGAATTCCGCGAGCAGGCGGCCCGCTTTGGCACTGAGTTTTTGATTACTCATGTAAATCGAGCCGACCTGAGCAGCCGCCCGTTCACGCTCGAATCTGATGACCACATAATCAAAACTGAGACTCTAATCATCGCATCGGGGGCGTCGGCCAAATGGCTGGGCATTCCGGGCGAAGCGCCCGCGCCGCACGGACTCGGAGGATACGGCGTTTCGGCTTGCGCAACCTGCGATGGATTCTTTTTCAAAGGCAAGCTGCTTGTCGTGGTCGGCGGCGGCGACACCGCTATGGAAGAAGCGAACTTCCTGACCAGATACGCTTCAAGCGTCACAGTGATTCATCGCCGCGACTCTTTGCGCGCGTCGAAGATCATGCAGGACAAGGCTTTCAAGAACGAAAAGATTAACTTCATCTGGGACACCGGCGTCGAAGAGATTTTGGGCACGCCTAAAACGGGCGTGGTCGGAGTGAAAATCAAAAATCTCAAGACCGGCGAGGAGAGCATCTTTCCTTGCGAAGGGGTCTTCATCGCCATCGGCCATAAACCCAACACCGATATTTTCAAAGGCCAGCTCGACATGGACGAGGTCGGCTACCTGAAGACCGCAGGAGTTTCGATGGCGACCAACATTCCCGGCGTGTTCGCCTGTGGCGACGCGCAGGACTCTTTCTACAGGCAAGCCGTGACTGCTGCGGGCACTGGATGCATGGCCGCGATTGACGCGGAGCGATTTCTGGACGATCTTCCCGTTCCAGTTCCAACGGGCGAAGAGGTCACAATCGAGGGTGAGCGCGTGACCGCTGATCGCGAAAATATAATCATGCCCGATGGCGAAGTCATTCCAAATCATCCCGAAAGCGATAATGCTCACGGCGACTAGAAACGCGAAAGCGAGGTCGAATGACTGTTAACGTCGCAAAATCAGAAACCGCGAAACCGGCTCTGGAAGCCACTTTCGGGGCCGGACAGCAAACTATTGCCTTCATCGAAGTGCTGCTGCTGGCGGTGTGGCTCGGCTCGATGATCTTCTTCAGCTTCGCCGTTGCGCCGAGCGCGTTCGCAGTTCTTCCTTCGCGCGAGATGGCCGGAGCCGTTGTCACAAGCGCTATCGGCAAGCTCGAAATTCTTGGCCTTATCATTGGCCCGCTGCTCCTGCTCATTCAGTTGACGGCATGGCGATCAAGGGCCGCGAGCGCAAAGGTCACAACTCTTCGCGCGATACTCCTTCTGATGATGATTGCGGCGGCGGCGGCATCGCGGTTCTGGGTATCGGCAAAGCTGATCTCGTTGAGACAGGCGATGGGCGGCGTGATAGATGATGTAGCGGCAACTGACCCGTTGCGAATTGAATTCAACGCTATGCACGGGTATTCAGTAGGTCTGATGTCTGCGGCGATGCTCGCCGGATTCGTAGTACTCTTTCTCACCGTTCGCTCATGGCTCAAGCGATAAAAGATACTATCGGCTCGTGCCCGTTGTGCGACGAGGAATTAAACCTCGACCTGCCCGACTGGCGCGTGGCGGCAAAATGGCGTGACGCGCTCGCTCATCGCGATAAGTGGGTAATCGTATCAGATGAGTTTCGCGCGAGCGGATCAATCGAAGAAGCCGCCCGGCGACTTTCAATTTCAACGGAGACTGCCCGACTGCTTCTTGAATTCCTCTGCACGGAAGTTTGCGGATGCCGAGCCGTCACTTGCGTTTCTTGCCTTGACGATTATCGAAGCGCGCTCTAATCTCCCTTAATCTCGTGGAGACACAAATCGAAAAGAAAACTTCAGAAGATCAAGGCCACACCTCGCTTCCGCGAAGGCTCGGACTAATCAGCGCGATTGCCGTGCTGGTCGGATCAACCATCGGCACAGGCATCTTTCGCTCGCCCGCAGGGATAGCCACCAAGGTTCCGTTTGAAGGGCTGTATCTGTTGCTTTGGGTGATGGGCGGATTCTTTTCGCTTTGCGGCGCGCTGACGCTTGCAGAGCTTGCGGGCGCGCTGCCGCGCACGGGCGGAGTCTTCGTCTACCTGCGCGAAGGATGGGGCCGCCTTCCTGCTTTTCTGTTTGGATGGGGAGAGCTGGTCATCATTCGCGCATCTGCGCTTGGCGCGATCTCGACTGCATTTGCCGAATACTTCCTGCGCCTGCTCGGCAACGAAAATCCTAAAACTGTCCACTACGTTGCGGCAGCAGCGATCTTCGTCGTTGCAGTATTCAATATTCTCGGCGTGAAATTGGGCGCGCTGGTTCAAAACCTGACGACCGGCGCGAAGTATGGTGCGCTGATAGTGCTCGTGCTGATAGCGTTCTTGATTGAAGCAAAGAACCCTTCGCCGGTCACAGTTCAGGCGAGTGATTCTACGGGCGGCTTCTCGCTTGCGATGTTCGGCCTCGCTTTTATATCGCTGTTGTGGGCTTACGACGGTTGGGCCGATGTGACTTTCGTGAGCGGCGAAGTGAAGCAGCCTGAAAAATTTCTGCCGCGCACGCTCATATTCGGAACGCTTGCGGTCATAGCCATCTATCTGCTTGCGAATCTGGCTTATCTCCACTTGCTCGACATTAATGAGATTGCGAATTCCAAGCTCGTTGCTGCGGACGTGGCATACAGGATAATCGGCAACGGCGGAGTGAATTTCGTTTCAATAGCCGTGATGGTCTCGGCTTTTGGAACATTAAATGGCTCGATGATGACAGGCCCGCGAATATTTTTTGCGATGGCCGACGACGGGCTGTTCTTCAAAAAGATCGCTTCGGTTCATCCTCGATTCAAAACACCTTACCTTGCAATTTCGCTCGCGGCCACGATGGCCATCATATTCGTGTTGTTGCGAACCTTCGAGCAATTGGCTGACACTTTCGTGCTTGGCATATGGCCTTTCTACGCGTTGGGCGTCGCGGCGGTCTACACTTTGCGGCGCAAGCGGCCCGATTTGCCACGGCCCTACAAGACGCCCGGCTATCCCGTCACGCCCGCGCTCTTCATCCTCGCCGTCTTGTTTCTTATAGGTAACGCGCTGCTGAATGACATTCGTTACTACATCGCGCAATTTGCAGGAGGCCCGAACCCGTATGAGTGGAGCGGCGCGTTGATGGTGGCTGGAATAATTCTCGCGGGCATCCCCGTCTATTACATCTGGAAAGCTCCGCGCTCAGGAAGAAACGATAAACGATGAATGATGAACAGGGGAAACTCTTAGTTCATTATTCATCATTCATCATTCATCGTTTATAATTCCTGCTATGGTTCAGGCCGCCCAAGAAACCACGACTGTGTATAAGGCTCCCAAGCCTCAATGGCGCAAATGGGTGAAGATCGTCATCTTGACGCTGTTGCTTGCGGCAATCTTTTATCACGGCCTGATAGTGATTCGCGTCTTTCGATTCAAATCTAAAAACCCGGAAGTCACCGCGATGATGGAACAGCGCGCGTCGGAAGCCGCGTCAAGAGGCGAGGAAGTGAAGCGCGTACAGACGTGGATTCCTTATGATCGAATCTCTACGAACCTCGTGCGCGCAGTTCTCGCGGGAGAAGACTCGCGATTCTTTGATCACGCGGGCTTCGATTGGGAAGAGATAAAGGTCGCGCTTGAGAAAGATTGGAACGAAGGCAAGTTCAGCCGGGGCGCTTCGACCATCAGCCAGCAATTGGCAAAGAACATTTTTTTATCCACCTCGAAGAACCCCGTGCGCAAGCTGCACGAAGCCGCGATAACCAAAGAGATGGAATGGATTTTAGGGAAGCGACGCATACTTGAAATCTACCTGAACGTTATCGAATGGGGCGATGGAATTTACGGAGCCGAAGCAGCCGCGCGCAATTACTTCAACACGAGCGCGGCGTCACTCAGCGCAGATCAGGCGGCGTTTCTGTCTGCCATCATCCCAAGCCCGAACGGGGCATTCAGCCCTGCAAAACACCGCCGCCGCGTCGAGCGCCGCCGCAATCTCCTCGTGCGCCTCATGCGCCACGTCGTTATTCCTAAAGACTTGAGTTGATCTGGTGAGAAGCAATTAACTTTGGAGAAGTAATCAAATGGCTACAGTGTTGAACCCGCCGGAGCAAAGAATCATGCTGCGAAATGTCAGTTGGGAAACCTACGAGCGATTGCTTGCCGATCACACGGACAGCAGCAGCCCCCGCTTCACCTATGACAGAGGAGCATTGGAAATTATGAGCCCATCGCCTGAGCCCGAAAGAGTTAATCGCTCGATAGCAATGTTTGTTGAAGTGCTGGCAGAAACAATGAATTTGGACTGGGACAATCTTGGCTCGACCACCTTCAAGCGTGAAGACCTGGAGCGCGGGTTCGAGCCTGATTCCTGTTTCTACATTCAGAATGCCGAACTCATCAAAGGCAAAGACAGGATAGACTTGAACATTGATCCGCCGCCCGACCTGATTATTGAAATAGACATAACCGGCGAGTCTCTCAATAAGCTTCCTATTTACGCGCAACTCGGTATTCCCGAAGTCTGGCGGTACGACGGGAAGAGATTGATTATGCTCGCACTCAAAGGCGATGAATACATTGAGTGCGAGCGAAGCTTTGCGTTTCCTTATCTGGCTGCTTCCGTAATTTCAGCTTTCATTGAAGAGAGCAAATCGCTCAAGCGCGCTGCATGGCTGCGAAGCATCCGCGAGTGGGCGCGAAGCAACAAACAGGCGTGAAGACCTTATAACTGGCTTCCAGAGCCAGTTCCACGACAAGACTTCATTTTATTCTGATTCCATCTCAGGATCGAGCACGCGCACGATGCCCGAACGGCCTTCAAAGGCGTCCTGAATTCTCGTTAAGTTCAGAGCATCCATAGGGTGGGCAATCGTTCCAGCCGAAAAATCCAATCTCTGAAATCTCGTCATTGGGCTGCCATTCGCCCTGTTCGACAAGCTCTGCTTCGATGAACAAAAGCAGATCGTCTCTTGATGGTTTGGAGTAAATGCCGACAAGTTTTTTCGGCTTGATCGTGCAGTTCGCTTCTTCGAGAGCTTCGCGCTTGAGCGCTTCGAGAGGCGATTCGTTCTTGTCGAGCTTTCCACCCGGCGTCGTCCAACTCTTTGGCCATAATTCATCTTCACACAGAGTATGCGACGTTCATCGTCAAAGATCGCGGCAAACACGCCCACACTTGGCATATGATCATTCCTCTTCTTTTTGCTCGACGTTGAAGGCTGTGATGCAACAGCATCCATCGTATCGTGCCGCAGTTCGCCCATATCGGCAAGCCGTTGCCAACTCCAAGCACTAGCCAGCACGGGCGACTTTCATCTATTATTTGCGTGACGATTTGTCGGTACTCAGGTCGAACTCAAAGCCAATCGCGCCAACCGTCCGGCAACTGGAGTCAAACGAGCCAGAGGTATTCTTAATGAAAAAATGCCCACAATGCGGCGACCGATATGAAAACGCCACGCGTTTCTGTACGCGCGATGGGCAGAACCTGGTGGATGTAATCGAGCAAACCCCTACGCCCACAAGCAAGACGACTGTGAAGCGCAAGTTGCCCGAAGAGGACCCGATGATAGGGCGGGTGATTGCGGGGCGTTACCGCCTTATGGAAAAACTCGGGCAGGGAGGCATGGGCGCTGTTTACAAAGGACAGCACGTGAAGATAAATCGCATGACGGCGATTAAAGTTCTCACCTCTGAGCTTGTAAGTAACCAGGAATTTATAGCCCGCTTTCAACGAGAAGCCGAAATGGCGAGCCAGATAGATCATCCGAACGCCGTAGCCATCTATGATTTCGGCGAGGCCGAAGACGGCTTGATCTATATTGCTATGGAATATGTCAATGGCAAACCGCTTTCTGCAATCCTCAAAAAAGACGGGACGATGGCGCTTGATCGCGTCGTGCGAATCGCAAAGCAGGCGGCGGATGCTCTGAGTGCGGCGCACAATTTAGGCATCATTCATCGAGACTTCAAACCTGACAACATCATGCTCTGCGACAAACCGGGCCGCCCTGATTGGGTCGAAGTCGTTGACTTTGGAATCGCCAAACGCGCAGTCGCTGACACACAACAAGCGGGACTTACGCAAGCAGGCTTCGTGCTCGGCACGCCGCTTTATATGTCGCCTGAGCAGGTGATGGGCGAAGAACTCGACGCGCGTTCAGACCTCTACAGTCTCGCCCTCGTCGTCTACGAAATGCTGACCGCCGCTTTGCCCTTCAGCGGAACGACGACGCAGAGCCAGATGATGAAGCGAGTGATTGATCCTCCTATGCCGCTGACGCTGGCCCGCCCGCAACTGACTCTGCCGCCCGCCGTCGAAGCGGTGATACTTCGCGCCCTGTCTCGCAAGCCCAATGATCGTTACACTTCCACTACTGAATTTGCGGAAGCGTTGGAACTGGCCTCTAAATATAATCCGGCCACGCGACCTCAGCAGCCACAGCCTACGCGCTCGCAGGAAGGCCCGACTCGCCCGGCAATCAATCCGCCCGCTGACTCAGGGCCGCGTCCCATTGCGAATCCGAATACACCGGTGCCGCCGATTTTCACGCCGCCAAACGCGAGACCTAATACGCCGATTCACAACACCCCTTATCCTCAACGCCCTACGCCCATGCCGTATCAACCGGCATATCAGCCACAGCCGCAACCACCGTACCCGTATTACCCTCCGCCGCAGAACCCTAATAAGACTAGAAACATCGTGCTGATCATTGTGGCGATATTCCTTTCATTGATGGGCGGGTGCCTGGTTTTGGGAATCATCGGAATGAACGCGCAGAAGAGGAAGGCGGCAATTCCAACCTATCCGCAGTCAAATACCAGCGCCATTTCAAGCACTTCACAGAGCAGCAGCCAGAGCAGTCCCAGCACTAATCGTGTTTCGAGCGGCAATCTTGTGGCTTCTGCAATCAAACGCGAAGATGCGACCTATCCGCCTCTTGCCCGAAGCGCAAAGGTGACTGGGCCGGTTGTTGTTGAAATCACGGTTGATGAACGGGGCGACGTTGTATCGGCAAACGCCGTGAGCGGTCACCCGTTGCTCAGAGACTCTGCCGTTACTGCGGCGCGCAAATAGAAGTTCACGCCTAAAATGGTCAGCGGCGTCCCTGTGAAAACTGTCGGAACTATTACATTCAACTTCAATTAAAGTTTGAGCTGGAAAATGATTTTTGTCTGAGTCAATCGGCCTTCGCAGATTGACTAGCCGAGTATCTTATCCATCCTTTGCCTTCGTGTCCGAAGTTGAAAACATCCGGGTGAATCATCTCCGCAAGAATCTCTAATGACTCAACGAGCCGAGGGCCGGGGCGATTGAAATACTGATTGCCGTCGGCGACGAACATGCGCCCTGTTTGAACCGCGTTGAGTTTTTCCCATTCGGGCTTGTCGCTCAGCAAGTTCATCTCTTGCATAGTGCGAGGGATGTCGAACCCGCAAGGCGAAACGAAAATCACATCGGGATTTTTTGCGACCAGTTCTTCCCACGTCATCCAGGGCGAATGCTTGCCCGCTTCGCCGAACAGGTTAGTGCCTCCTGCCATCGCGACAAGCTCAGGCATCCAGTTGCCCGCAGCCATCAGCGGCTCAATCCACTCTATGCAGGCGACGGTCGGATTAGAAGATAGTTGTTGTGCGCGTTGCGTGATTTCCGAAATCCTACTTTGCAGTAAAGCGATCAATCGTTCGGCTCGATCTGGTGCGCCGAGCGCGTCGGCGACTCGTTGAATGTCCGCCCACACGTCGCTGAGCGCGTTCGGTTCCAGTGATACGATGACGGGTTTACTGCTGACCATTTCGCACACGGCCTGTTCAACATCGCGGAGAGAGACGGCGCAGACTTCGCATTGCGATTGAGTGATGATGTGCGTAGGCCGCAACGCTTCGAGCGCAGCGGAATCGACTCGATAAACGCTCAAGGCTTCCTGAACTATTGCTTTTACGCGCTGGTCTATTTCGTAGCTAGTGCCTTCGACGTTGAACTTCGGCTCAGTGCATTGCGGCAGTTGTTTGACTGAGAGCGGGTAATCGCACTCGTGCGAGCGGGCGACGAGTTGATCTTCAAATCCGAGCGCGCAAACGATTTCCGTCGCGCTTGCTATAAGAGAGATGATTCTATGATTAGCCATTGCTTGGAATTTTAACAAGCAGTGCGCATATTGCAACAGCAGAGGAGAGCAGATATAAAATGACCGACTCTCTTCGTTATTAAGAGCCTTCAAGTAATTTCAGATTGTTCCGCGCTCTCAATGTATATGGATGATCTTCGCCTATTGTCTCTCGAAATATTCGCAAAGCTCGTTCGAGATGAACTTTTGCGCCATCAAAATCGCCAAGATCTTGTAACACAAGGCCAAGATTTGGAGAATTATCCCAGTGTCAGGATGATCGATGCCGAGTGCTACCTCATAGATAGCCAGTGCTCGTTCGTAGTGAGTCTTTGCACCAGCAAAATCGCCAAGATCTTGCAGCATACCACCGAGATTGTTGAGGGAAATCGCTATATTTGGGTGATCAGGGCCGAATACAGCTTCACTAATAGAGAGCGCTCGTTCGTAGTGAGCCTTCGCGCCAGCAACATCACCAAGCTTTTCCAGCACAAGGCCGAGATTATTGACATCGCGCGCAGTATTAAGATGATTAGGGCCAAGCACGGCTTCATCAATAGAGAGCGCACGTTCAAAGTGAGCTTTCGCGCCAGCAACATCACCAAGTTCTCGCAGTACAAAGCCGAGATTGTTGAGATGACTTGCTACATTAGGATGATCAAGGCCAAGAGTTGCCCTTCGCTAATAGCCAAGGCGCGCTCAACGTGAGCCTTCGCACTAGCAAAATCGCCAAG
Organism: Blastocatellia bacterium; assembly: GCA_963726785.1. Taxonomy (GTDB): domain Bacteria; phylum Acidobacteriota; class Blastocatellia; order UBA7656; family UBA7656; genus DATEKX01. The sequence continues at coordinate 1,791,142 of CAVSDJ010000008.1, read as the reverse complement.
ATCTTGCAGTACAAAGCCGAGATTGTTGAGGCGAGTCGCTACAGTATGATGATCAGGCCGAGCGCGGCTTCACTAATAATCAATGCGCGTTTGAGTAGTATTACTGCTTGTCTGAAATCCGCGCGCCCGTACATATACCCCGCAACATTGTTCAATAGGTCTGCAGTTGCATCTGCATCCAGTTCAAGTGTCTCGACATCGGATAACGCCACGAGGGCATGAGGCAACAGCAGTGAGCAAGTTTTCCAAGTTCGAAAGTCGCGGCTTTCCTTCAGGAAAACATTGTTCAATGTTTGAACAGTCCGCTTCTGTCCATTTTTTAACTCCATCTTTCCCCATTCGATATTGTGTGACTGCTTGAACTAATCGGTGGATTGATATGAATTCTGCTTTTCTTTCCAACAATGAATAGTGCCGTAACGCGGCGAGAGATTTATCGAAAGCTAATGGGTTTACTACTGCTGAGGCAAGCGATTCAGGCAGAAACTTTGCGCCGTCTTTTATTACTTGCAGTGGAATATCATCAGGAGCGAAGAAAGCGCAGAGTTTCAGTAGGTCAGCCGCTACCACATTCTCAGCTTTCAACCTGCTGAAAAGATAATTCCCACGTAGTTGCTACTGTATCGGGATAATCTGTTGCAATCTTGCCCTCTCGCAAAAGTTCTTCTTTGCTTTCCTGAAACAAACTCAAGTAATGCGAAAGCGAGCACCCGCAACCTCGATGTAAGCCGCCGCCTGCTCAAGCGCGAGTGGTAGACAGCCGAGCGTTTCTGCAAGCGTCGCGGCTGTTGCTTCATCTTGCTGGCCAGTTCGATTTAAGATGAATTCAACCGCTTCCCTTTTAGGTAATACTTTAACGGACAGAGATGTAGCGACGCCTCTCCAACTTGAATCGCGCGACGTTATGATGATGTGACCTACACTGCCTGACGGAATGTATTCACGCAATTGACTCGGCATCGGGTGCATTGTCGAATATCAGCAGCCAGTTTTTATTTCGCCTCAGCCACTCTTTCACGGCCTCGACTGTTATTCGCTGGTCTTGCGCTTCCTGCTCCGGCAAATCGAGCTTTACCGCAAGGCCCGCGTATTCGGAGCGAAGCGTGGCAGGTTGTTCCGAGTGCATCCACCACACAATTTCATAGCTTGAGCCATGACGATAAGCATATTCGATTGCGAGTTGAGTCTTGCCTACTCCGCCAAGCCCGCTGATAGCTTGCGTCAGGGCAGCCGGTTTGCCTGATTCGAGCGCCGCTTTCAGGTCAGACAGAATCTCTTCGCGCCCTGTGAAGTTCAGATTGCGAGAGTGTGAGACGTTCCAGATCGGCGCTGTGTTTGTGCCCGCAGCGTTTACGCCCTTATCAGGCTGCGGGCTTACTGAGGGTCTATGTTTGTTATCGCTGCTCTTATGCCTTCGGCAACATTGAGGAATGCTTCGTCGCGGTCGCTCCACTTAGTTACAGGCTTGGCATTCTTTGGCAGCGCCTGAAGCTTGCTGAAAGGTGTGCCTTTCCAATCGACCGGGCGGAGGATGACGGGAATCACTCTTGCCTCACCAGCTTCGTGTCGCTTCATTGCGTGAGTCACCTCGACATCATTACAGTAATTAGAAGCCAGGAAATCCGCGCTGACCAGCAGGAGAATTATATCGGCAGTCATTAGATGATTATCAATCTGCCCTTCCCATTCGCTTCCTGCGGTTATCTGGCGGTCGTGCCATTTTTGAATGATGCCCTGGCGTTGGAGATTGGCTAAGTGATTCGCCAGTTGATCGCGTAATCTTTCATCTTCGTGCGAGTAGGAGAAGAATACTTCGATGGGTTTTGCCATTCTGATAACTCCTGATGGTACGGATTAATCTGCTCGAAACGCGGTGCGCCGAAGTCTCGAATCAGTGGAGACCAGTTAACTGTGGCGACCGCTACAGTAGCATGAGGAGATTTGTTAAGGCAATAAAGCCGATTCGCTTCTAGCTGAAGGTCTTCCATCTCTTTGTTCATCGCCAGCATGTCGCTCTGCATGTCTTTCGCATAGTCTGTGACGATTTTAACCATAGGAGCCATCTCTCCATACTTCTTATCGTCAGACTCTGTTGAGGACAACTCGCTGCCGCTCATCATCTGTTGCATCGTGGCCGTGATGTCGGCGACGGCGAGACGATTACGCTGCCCTTCGCGATATGCCACTGCGGGTTGAATGAGGGCGAGCACCATAAAGCCGCCTGCAAACATCAGCACGCCCATGCCTTTCGCTCTCTTGAGCGCGAATTGCCATATCAGCAGCGCCAGCAGCGCAATAAAGTGAGGACATCATAATGCCGACCTGTATCCAGCCCTGTATGCCGATACAGTATTTGAAAGTTTGTAGAAGAACAGCCACTTCAAAAATATAAAGCCCCCGCGCCCACTGGCGTTGAGGTTGTTGTTCGACTGACGGTTGGCCGAACTTCCATCTTCTACCCTCCCCTATAAACACCCTATCCGCTTCCCTAGTTGAGTTTGCCAGAGCCTCGTGATATTCGCTCAACTCCACGCGCCCTCCAGAGCGATGTTTGCGGATCGAAGAGCAAAGTATCGGCCTTGATCCTTCCTTCGCCGACCAGCCTGATAAACCATGCGCGGTCTGTTATTCGGACCTCAGCGTTGTTTTCATCATGAAATATGAAATCCATTGATGTTTCTCCATGACTTTCGTAAGAGAAAAGGCCGGAGCGTGTCCGACCTTTTTACATGTTCGACCTATCGGCTCAACTACCAGCGCGGCTCGCGACGTTGGCCGCCGCCGCCACGATTGCCGCCGTAGCTGCCGCTACCTCCGCCTCCGCCGCTGCGGTCGGCGCGCGCGCGCTTCATTAACATTGATCTTGCGGCCATTCAGTTCATGACCATTGAAACGTTCGACAGCTTGAGTGGCTGCATCTTGATCCATTTCAACGAAAGCAAAGCCGCGCGAGCGACCCGTCTCTCTGTCCGTTACTATAGTGACCGATGTCACCTCGCCGACTTCGGAAAACAGGTTGGCGCTCATCATTTGTCGTCTGGTAGGACAGATTTCCCACAAATAGTCTCATTATCTCTCCTGAGTTTCTTTAGAAACTTGTTTGGAAGGAACTCGCTCTGGCTATCCGGTAGAAAGTCGGCAGAAGATTCTAGCAGACATTTCCGAACAGAGAAGACGCGCTCCTGAAGCCTTAACCCATGCGGTCGCGTGCACGCCATACAACCTGACAATTATCCGTAAAATGCTTTGTCGAGATATTTGTCAGGAAGCGCCAGGCTCTGGATTTAATGATTCAATACGAGTGACAAACAGTTGCAGGTTGTCACTTGCAACCAACCTGCAACTGCACATCATCGCCGCAAGGGGCGGATTGATCTGAGGATTTAAGCTGGCCCATTACTATGCCGAAGAGTATGAACCCTGCGCCGAGCAGGAGCGGGAGGCCGACGTGCTCGCCCAACACGAAGGCGGCGAGCGAGAGGCTTACGATCAATTCAAAAGTCCCGATCTGTGATGCCTCGGTGCTGCCCAGTTTATCGAGTCCCGAAAAAAACGAAAGCAACGCCATTACAGTTGACACCAGCCCTATTGCCAGTACCGCAAGCCACGCCCATCCCGTCACAAGATGCAACCGAGAAGTCATGGGGCCGCCCATCAGCCAGAAGCCCAGCGCCGCAAAGCTGATGACGTAAAGACCGACTGTTTGAGGCTTGAGGTTGACGAGCAATCGCTGGGTTGCAATGACGTATACCGCGTACCAGAAGGCCCCAACAATCGCCAGCAGCAAGCCCATCTGAAAGCCGCCAGTCAGCGACCCGATGACGCCGATAGATATGCCGCACAGAATCATCGAAGCAGAAATCCAGAGCTGCGCATCGGGTCGCTCTTTTGTAACTATCCAATCGAGTATTAATGCGAAGACCGGATAGCTGAAAAAGAGCAGGCTGACAACCGAAGCCGGTGTCGTCTCGAACGCTTTGAATAGCAGAGTTGAGAATATGCCGTAGCCCGCAAGCCCAAGCGCCGCGCAGGTGGCAAGCTCTTTTCTGCTTATCCGAATCCCGTCGCGGTTGAAGATCAGGAAATAAAACCACAGCGCGACCGCTGCCACGAGAAAGCGCAACGCCAGCAGCAACGGGGCATCTATCCCCGAAGCATAAGCGAACTTGGAAAACACTCCAATCGTGCCGAAGCCAATGGTCGAAAGCACTATCATGCTTCGGCCCATCAGTCGATCATTCGATATGAACTGCTCTTTGTTTTCAATTGCCCTGATGTTCATCATTTTATTAACCATTCTTTCTACATGAATATTTTCGGCGATGTTGAGAAGCTCTACAACGGGCGAAAGCACCAGCCATTTCGCTGTTCTATCGTGCTCATGGCACAACAAAGGGAAGGTAAGCGCTGAGATTGAGTATTTACTTTTGTTTTTCTTCGAGCAGTCGCCGGATTCGGAGCGCGATCTGAAGATTGAGCCGCACTTCAGAGTCGTTTAGATTCTGGCCCAACAGTTGGCTTATGTGGTCGAGTTGGTAGGTCACTGTGTTGCGGTGCAATTCAAGCCTTCGCGCGGTCGCGCGCAGGTTGCCGTTTTCTTCCAAAAACGTTTCAAGCGTCTTCAACCAGTTTGTCTGCTGCTCGCGGTCGTGGCGTGTGAGCGCGCTCAAATAATAATCTTCAAATCGTTCAAGCTCGTTCTGATCGTCAACGCGCAGCAGCAATCGCCAGACGCCCAGATCGTTGTAATGATAGACCGTTTTTGTGTCGCTTGTGATGCTTGCGATAAAAAGCGCTTCCTGCGCTTCGCGATAGCTTATTGGAAAGTCCGACAACTTTCTGGCCAATCGCCCGACGCTTACGCGAATCTTTTGCGCGCCGGATTCTTCTTTAAGCGTCTCTTCAAGAATGCGCGCGAACGGGACGCTTGATGCCGCGCGCGCGCCCATAGAAAACAGAGCCACAACCCAGCCCGACTTTGCAATCGACACTGCGCGGCGCGGAGCTTGATTGAGAGCAGCAAACAGCCCTCGGATGTCCGCTTCGCTCAGAGTTTGATCTACAGGCGCATTCGCGCATTGGGCAAGAGCAAGCACATGATGCTGATCTGGTTCGAGGCCAAGCTCTGATAGGCGCGCAAGCGTTTCTGCGCCTTCGGGCAGGTTGCCTGCAAGCAACGCGTCAATCAGGTAATCGCGCTCTGCGTCTATCGACTTTGCAGCCAGCCGCCTGAGTATAGCTTCGGTCACTTCGATGAAGGCCATAGTGGGTGGCAACTCGACGAGCGGCAAAGCGTGCGTGTCGGCTATGTCGCGCATCTCGGGAGTCACCTGCGGCAGGTATTGGGTAGTGATAAATATGGCGGCGACTTTCATCTTGACCGCTTCGAGCATGTACTTAATTTGCGCCTCGGCGTCTTTGTAGATGCCGTAGCCCGTGGTGATGAGCACTTCGCCGCCTTTCACCCAGTCGGACACGTCCGGGTGATCGAGGATGTGTGTCCATCGAATGGGGTTGTCAAGACCGCGATGCCCGGCCACGACAACCGCTTCTTTCAACACGTTCAATGAAAGCGCTTCGCGCACGGTTAAACTCATATGATTTTGGATTTTAGATTTTGGATTTTAGATTTTCGGAATTAGATTGATTGCGCGAATGTGTTGAATGCATCCCATCCAAAATCCAAAATCTAAAATCCAAAATCAGGAAAGGTTCTTGACCATCAGATAGCCGTCGTCGCCGCTGGTGTAGTAACGAGGCATACGGCGTACTATCTTGTAGCCCAGATCGAAGTAGAGTTTTTGCGCGGCGTCGTTCGTGGTTCGCACTTCGAGTCGCACGGTCGAGACTCCACTGCCCAGAAATCCCTGCTCGATGGCGTGCATCAATCGGCGACCGTGTCCAAAGCGGCGATGTGCGGGATCAACTCCCAAAGCGACTACGTGGCCCGTGCGGTCAGGCTCTATCATCCCAACGACGAAAGCGATCATTTCGTCAGCAGACAAGACCACTTTGAAGCAGACCGATTGAGTGTGTGACAGCAAATAGCGTATCGTTTCGCGGTCATAAGCTTCTCCGTCAATGAAACACCTTTGATCGAGCCGCCAGCATTCGTTGAGGTCGGCTTGAGTCATCACCGATACTACTGGCTGAGTCATAGCTGCCATCAATGTACCGCTCCGATTGCTCTTATTTTTTCGCCCTCTCGGCCACATCGTCGTGTCCAAGCTACGAACCGTTTACCCGCAATGTTAAAGATTTAAACACAATACCTGGCTACCAAATCAAATCCATTATACGTCAATACACTGATTCTCGCCCATTGTTTTCCAGACAATAGAAGGGTTTGACTTCTTACCCTCGCTTCAATACGCTAAAAAACGCTTTGCACTTATGATTTATCGAAACAAAATACTGGCTGCGCTCGAAAGCCGTCGAGCTGATTTCACGCACTTCCAAAGCGACCTGCGCGATCAACTCTCGGCTTACGCCGAAGCTCTCGATCAGTTCAACTCAATCAGCGACGATGAATTGATCGCGCGGCTCGGTGAATCGGAAGCGCCCGGCGCTTTGCCCGTTGAAGCGGGCGACGTCATCGTCCCCTTCGATCACGAATGGCAGAACCGCGAGGAGGCCCGCCGGTGGAGCTTCGAGACTTTGCTGGGTCGCACGACCTTCTCTGCCGATGGCAGCCAGATACTTCCGTCGAAAGATTTCTCCGTGCCTGTCGCGGCAGTTCAAGTAGGATGGTTCGAGAACCCGCACCTGCCCGGCGGCAATTACGTAAAAGATGCCGCGTTTGAAATACTCTCGCCCGCCGAAGTGATGGTGAGAACGGGCGGCGCGACTGAAATTTCGGAGCAAGTGGTTCATATGCGCCGCTACGGGTTGGAAGTCGGCGTGATAAAAAATTTCATGAACGGCGTGGCTGCCCGTGGCTTTGACACGGCAAAACCGCCCGTTGTTTTCTTTGACAGCTTGCTCGTGATCTCTTTCGCAGAGTTATTGCCCGACGAACAACGCGGGCGCTACGTGGCGGATATTGTTTCGCTGCTTTGCACGTCGAAGAAGACAGGAGTACCGGTCATCGGCTATGTTGATACAAGTTTTGCGCGCGACTTGATTAACATGCTTCAAGTGGTGTTCAGCGATCTGTCGGACGCGCAGAAGGTACACGATGCATTGTTGCTTGCGCCGCGAATGAAGTGGGGCGATAGGACTGCGCTGTTTCGCTGCGCGCGTCGCGGAATACTCGATTCCTACGGCGATGAGTGGCGACGCGACGTGGCTTTCCTTTATCTGAAAACTTCCAGCGACGGGCCGCCTTCGCGCATTGACATTCCGATGTGGGTTTACGAGCGCGGCCTTCTCGATTACGTCGTAGACACTGCGCGCGGAGAAGTGATCGTCGGCAACGGCTACCCTTACGCTATCGAAGCCGCAGACCAGACGGCTGTGCTAGACGCGCGCGACCGCGAGATGTTTTATGCGATCTTCCAGGAATTCGCCGAACGCGAGCGCTTAAACTTGAGCCTTGCGCGAAAGGCTGTTAGTAAAGCTCATCGGCGGTGAAGGAAGCATTATGAAGATAGCAAGAATCGTAAAATCAAACTCGCATGTTGACTACATTGGCCGCATCATTGACGCGCTCGATTCGGCTGAACCACCTGCGCCCGCAGACTACCAGTTCGCCCAGTTCGTTTCCATCCCGTCGGGTTCAGAAGCGATGGTCGGCATTATTTACAACTCGCAGTTAATCAATCCCGAATATGGAAGACTTGGGCCGCGCCTTTCAAGCTCCGCCGAGATGAACGCAGTTTTCAGCCCTGACTTAGTCAACGAGCAAGGCGTGCTGATAGGATTGCTGCTGGTCGGATGGATAGAAGGCGGCTTCAGCCATCAAGGCATCCCGCGCGCGGTCATACCTGTCAACTCGGAAGTAGTCACGATGAGCGAATCGCAGGTGCGCGCGTTTCACACAGACGCGCGTAACAGGCTGTCGCTCAGGTATTACGCGCAAGTCATAACGCATGCTCGACAGTTCGCTCCGCAACTGCTGTTGGCAGTGCTCGATCAGCTTGAAGTTATTTTCCAAGACAGTGCCCGATCAGAAATCGCCGTCCTGCGCCGCACTCTGAACTGGCAACAGGTCTTTCAAAGCAACAAGCTATAAGATGCTTGATGATTAACCGAGAAAGACAATAAAGGTGTGGTAGACACAGACGACCGCGTAGATGCCTACTACCGCTTTGATGCCGAACCGCGCCGTGCGCACGTTCGAGTAGTTGTAGCAAATGAGCAAACCGAGCGTGGTTATCGCCATCTTCACAAAGAAGAAAAGAACCGCGTTGTGCTGTATCAACGAATCCATCAACGGGTTGCCTTCCGCCGCAACGCCGCGACCGATGTGCTCCATAGTCGCTACTGCATCATAGCCAGACATCACGAGTGAAAGAAGAACATACATGAATAGCTTCGAGTTATGAAATATCGCGGGGGTCCTGATCATAATTACCTCTTCTGCTCAATTCTTAAACGCGCAAGTTGGAATGGGGGTCCCAAAAATCTCGCGCTCGTTCTTCACTCTGGCAACAGCAATGCCAAAGATACTCTTTAATGACAGTCGAATCAATTACCCGCGCGGGGAATGCCAATTCGTCAGCACTGTCGGCTTCGAGAACACAGCAGATTTCATGTCGTCATTTTTCCTATGCTAGAATTCTCGGCCAAGTCATAATTGAATCAAGCTGTCATTGATTTGAGATTGTGAATCGAACCGGGATTCCAAATCTGAAAAAGGATTATATGAGTCATTCGAGAAAAGTAAGCGCGCCGCGCGGGCGCGAGATCAGTTGCAAGGGATGGCATCAGGAAGCCGCGCTCCGCATGCTGATGAACAACCTTGATGCGGAAGTGGCCGAAAAGCCCGATGAGTTGATTGTCTACGGCGGGACCGGTCGCGCCGCGCGCGATTGGCACGCGTTCGATCAAATAGTGCGATCTTTACGTAGCCTCGAAAATGACGAAACTCTGCTTGTTCAATCGGGCAAACCCGTCGGCATCTTTCGCACGCACGAATACGCGCCGCGCGTGTTGATCGCAAACTCGAATCTCGTAGGCCAGTGGTCGAACTGGAACGAGTTCCATCGCCTGGAGCGAATGGGTTTGACGATGTACGGGCAGATGACTGCTGGCTCGTGGATTTATATCGGCAGTCAGGGAATCGTGCAGGGCACGTTTGAAACTTTCGCCGCCGCCGCGAAGAAACATTTCGGCGGCTCGCTCGAAGGCCGCCTGATCGTGAGCGGAGGGATGGGCGGAATGGGCGGCGCTCAGCCGCTCGCGGCTACGCTCAACGGCGCGTGCTTTCTGGGAATCGAAGTAGACCCTGCGCGAATCGAGAAGCGCATCAAGACGGGCTACTGCGACCGCATGACTTCTGATCTGGATGAAGCGCTTCTTATCCTGAAAGACGCGCGCTCGAAAGGCGAAGCTATCTCGGTCGGACTGGTCGGCAACTGCGCGGACATATTGCCTGAACTTGCGCGGCGCGGCGTAGTGCCAGACGTGCTGACGGATCAAACGAGCGCGCACGATGCTTTGAACGGATACGTGCCGAACGGATTGACGATTGAAGAAGCCTCGGAGCTGAGGCGCGATAATTCTGATGAATATATAAAATGCTCGATGGAAGCGATGGGCGCGCACGTTCGCGCTATGCTCGAACTCAAACGCATGGGCGCAGTGACATTCGATTACGGCAACAACATTCGCGCGCAGGCTAAACAGGCCGGAGTAGAAGACGCTTTCGAGATACCGGGTTTCGTGCCCGAATACATTCGCCCGCTCTTTTGCGAAGGGCGCGGGCCGTTTCGATGGGTCGCGCTTTCGGGCAGCGAAGAAGACATTCGCAAGACGGACAGCCTCGCAATGGAGCTTTTCCCCGATGATGAAGTATTGACCAGATGGCTGCGTCTTGCGCGCGAGCGCGTGAAGTTTCAGGGCTTGCCTGCGCGCATACTGTGGCTCGGCTACGGCGAGCGCGCGGAGTTCGGTGAAGCGATGAATGATATGGTTCGCACTGGAAGGCTCGAAGCGCCGATAGTCATAGGCCGCGATCATCTTGACACGGGGTCTGTCGCTTCGCCGTATCGCGAGACGGAAGGAATGCGTGACGGCTCGGACGCGATAGCCGACTGGCCGCTCTTGAATGCGCTGCTCAACACTGCGTCGGGCGCATCGTGGGTTTCGATTCACAACGGCGGCGGCGTAGGCATTGGCTATTCGCTTCACGCAGGCCAGGTGACTGTTGCTGATGGAACAGAAGACGGCGCGCGGCGATTGAATCGCGTGTTGACGAACGATCCGGGCATCGGAGTAGCTCGTCACGTTGACGCGGGCTATGAAGAGGCGAAAGAAACTGCCGCAGAGAAGGGAATCAAGATACCGGCGAGCCAGGATTAATTGTCTGCTTTTATAAGGAATGATGAGGAAGATTTTAGTGATTGGTTCAGGCGGAGCCGGTAAGTCCACTTTCGCCAAGCGACTGAGTAAAATTCTCAATATAGAAGTCATTCATTTAGATTCTCTGTACTGGAGTACGGGGTGGGTTGAGACACCAAAGGTAGAATGGAAAAGGATGGTCGAAGAGCTAATCACACGAGACTCCTGGATAATGGACGGAAATTATTCAGGCACGCTCGACATACGTTATGAGGCTTGTGACACTGTAATATTCCTGGATATCGCGCGCATGATTTGCCTTTGGCGGTTGGTAAAGAGGGCAGCGAAGTATCAAAACGTGAGCAGGCCAGATATGGCCGATGGATGCCCTGAGAGGTTAACCCCGGAATTTCTAGCCTGGGTGTGGAGATATAAGAAAAGAACCAGGCTGAAAATTGTAAAACTACTGGAAGAGAACCCGTATAAAAAGAAAGTGATCTGGCTGCGGTCGAACGCAGAGGTGGAAAGTTTTCTCGCTAATGTATCATAATTAGCGAGGACGCTTGTTCTAACAAAGGGGAGTAAATATGACAGCCGATCATGCGAAATTAACTAATGAATCCGAGATTCGCAAACTGCTCGAAGCGCGAGTCAAAGCAATACGCGAGAAAGATGTTAACGCGGTCGCGTCCGAATACGCGCCGGACCTCGTGATGTTCAATCTCGCGCCTCCACTTCAAACCAGGGGAGTGAACAAAAAGGGCATTGAGGAGTGGTTCTCTGGGTATCAAAGCGCGATTGACTGCGAGATACGCGACCTGAACATCTCGACAGATAATGACCTTGCTTTCTGCCATTACCTATATCGGATCACCGGAACCCTGACGAGCGGAAAGGAAGTTGATATGTGGGTGCGGGCGACTCTTTGCTTCCGCAAGATCGAAGGCAAGTGGTTAATCACACATGAGCACGACTCTGATCCTTTCGATATGCAGACATTCAAAGCGTTGCTTGATCTTAAGCCGTAGCGCTCGGCAGATGTGCGGTGCAGGAGTAGTATCGCTAATCGGATTTCTTCAGAAGCGCAATTGGAGAATAATTCATGCAATCTGGCATTCAAAGTGATTCCACCTCAAAGAAGATGCTCTGGGCTGGACGCATCGTTAGCGCTATTCCTGCACTGTTTCTGCTTGTTGACGCAGTGGCAAAACTGTTCAAACCGGCTCCTGTCGTGGAGGGAACAATTCAACTCGGGTACCCGGAGAGCGTCATAATCGGCCTCGGCATCCTCTTACTCATCTGTACTATTCTATATATGATTCCGCGCACCTCGGTTTTGGGAGCGATCCTGCTTACAGGCTATCTCGGCGGCGCAATCGCTACTCACGTGCGCGTAGGCGGCCCGCTCTTCTCGATTTTATTTCCGGGCATCGTCGGCATATTGATCTGGGGAGGGCTTTTCTTGCGCGACGAACGACTGCGCGCGCTCATTCCGTTGCGACGATAGACTCTTGCGAACTCCAATCCCACAAGCTACATTCTCTGAGAAATCAAGCGGAGGAGAATATGAAAAAAATAGTTTCAGTCGTGCTTTACCTGTTTCTGGCCTGCCCGGTTATTGGCTATAGCGGCGCGCGGCTTCCGCAGCCCGAGGGTGATCCGCATATGACGCCGGAGGAACGAGCAAAAGTCGTCAAGCTGCTGCTCGACACGCAGAAAGAGTATCTCGACTCGCTGGAGAACCTGACCGACGAGCAATGGAAGTACAGACCATCGCCGTTCAAGTGGTCGGTCGGAGAAGTGGCAGAGCATATTGTGCTTTCTGAAGTCGCTCTCTTTTCCTTTGTCGAAAGAGCGCTTGCTCAAAAGCCCAATCCCGATTGGGAGAGCAAGACCGCAGGCAAAGATGCATTCATAGAGAGGGTAATGCCTAGCCGTGATAGAAAAGCGCAAGCGCCTCACGAGATCAGGCCGACCGGCAAGCTGTCGCGCGAAGAAGTCATCAAACGGTATAAGGAAGTCCGAGCCAAAACGCTTGCGTTCGCGCAAAAGACCGATCTGCCATTGAAAGCGCACACGGTCGATCATCCTTTCCCGGTCTTCAATACGTTGAACGCATACGACTGGCTAATTTACATTCCGCTGCACAATCTGCGACACGACAAGCAGATTGCTGAAGTGAAAGCATCTGCGGGCTATCCGAAATAAATGATGAAGTATGAACGATGAATGATGAATTAAGAATCTCTCTTCTGTTCATCATTCATCATTCCGCATTCATCATTTCCTTTGCATATCACCCGCTCGCGCGTTTGCGATAAGCGCGGATGAAGAATGTTTGGTCGCCTATTTGCAAATTAGGATTGTGGTCAGGGCCAAAGATTGCGACCGCTTCAAAGTTCTCGTCAATCCATTGCATCAATCGTTGGCAGTAGTCGCGCCCAAACACCTCGGCCCCGAATTCAGATGTTTTACGATTCGTGATGAATATCAGTCGCGTGTTCGATTCACCCAACTGGCGAATCGCGCGTTCTTCTCCCTCTCGATCAAGAAAGCCGGGTGTCGTGATCTCTTCTCTGAGCGGATTCGGGCGCGCAGTGAAGAAGTTGAGCGATGTCCCTTCGGGCATTACGGCTACTGGCTCGCCCACCGCTGTTTCGTTATTGATGAACACAGTTGCTTCGTCAATCGCTTTGCCAAGGTCGGGGACGGCTATCATAGTCCCGCGCTCGGTCGTGATCGGATAAGTGTTTTTCGAGCGGTAGCGATACGAGAGCAATCCGCCTGTCACTATCGCATCGGTCAGAATCAAGCCGATGGCGATGTTGCAGGCAAGCCGTCGCGCGCGGCGGTCGCGGAACATATCCGCAAACGGAACCGCCCAGCCATACGTGAACAAGATGACCGAAGCGGGCAGCAGGTAAGAGGCATACGCTCCACCGCTGCGCACGCGGAGTATGACTCGCGCAAGACTCGCGAGCGCATACACTACGACGATAATCAACACGAGCGTCTTTTTGTTTGCAAAGCGGTTTTTTGTGATCTGCTTCTGATAGCGAATCAACAACGCGACCAGCAACACGCCAAGCATCACGGGCATTGCCAGATAAGGGCCTCTGTCCCAGTTGATGTTGCCTGCCAGAGGAACCAGCAGGAATGCGAGTAACGAGAGGGCAAACAAAACCCACAGTTGTTGGGAACTTATTTTGCCCGCGTCGGATACGCTGAAATCGGCAACAGGAATTTGTCGCCCGGTCGGCTCTTTCTTGCCGCGAGTGAACAACAGGCTGATCGTCGTTATGATGATTGCGAGCAACGCTACGCGAAGCGTTGCTCCTATCATTTGAATGAAAGATTGCCAGGGCTGGTCAAATCCCGATACGCGCTTGTTGAAGTAAACAAGTTCCGGCGAAAGATTGCGCAGGAAAAGAAAGCTCTCTTCCGAAAGCGTATGCCATCCGACTTTCATGGCTATGAGGGAGTAGACTCCGACTACTATCACAACCACAGGCAATAGAAACATCGCAACAAGACCGGTGGCTCGGCGAATACTCGGGTAGCCGAAAAGCGCCGCCGCCGTGATTCCTGCTGCCAGAGCGGCCAGCCCCATCTCTGTCTTTGCCAGCACTGTCAGCCCCGCAAACACACTCGCCAATATCAAGTAGGCTATAGAGACTGTTTGATAGACTGGTTGATCGCCCGTGTCTGTTTGATCTTGCTTCGCGGATGGCTGGTAACTGCCTCGCCCGCCGCCTACTGATTTGACCAGCAGCACGAGCGTGATGAGTCCCAGAACGCAGCCGTGCAATGCGCCATATGAATAGGGCAGTATGTAATTGCCCGCTTGCTTGAAGGCGCAGAGCCACAGCACGCTCAACGTTGCGGCAGTCGAAGCCATACGACTCATCAATTGGCGCGAGAGCCAGTAGACGAGCGCGATTATGATGATCGCGGAGATTATGCCGTCGGCGTACAAGACATTCAGCGATGGGCCGAACAGGCGATAAAGCGCGGCGTTGACGTAGGGCGAAAGTGGCCCGTAGATGTGGCGCACTTCGGAATAAAGCATCTCGCCATTTGCGAGGCGCAGCGGCTGATTCATCTCGCGTCCACAATCTACGAGCGGGTTGCCCCACCGTTGCCATGAAACGGCGAGGGCAAATATGAACGACGCTGCGATGAGAACGACCCAGGGCAGGTCGCGTTTGTTGAGCCGAGGTGCCACAGTGAGCGGGATTATAGGCGAAGTCCTATGCCTATGACAATCGGAATGATTGCGTTTTCGACATCATTCACTTTGAGGGGCAGTCGCGCGCCCGGGAAGCTTATTGACAATTTCGATCTACAAATATTCTGATTTGATCAGCCTGTCTCGCCTGAAGCCATGTGACGAACGATATAAGAGGAGGTAGAAAAATGGCGAGCGAAACTCGTGATAGTGTCGGATCAAGTCGAGCGAAAGGTGCAGCGCGTAGCCTGTTGTAAGTCCAATTAAAAAAGGCGTGCGAAAATATGCAGTCAATACGATGAGCCCTGCAAGCAACTCGAACGAGTGAAATATCAAGGGCAGTCGTACAAGCTTTCGCCGCCGCACGTAACGTGCGAGCCACCCGCGACTGGCTTTATTCGAGGCGGATTCCTTCATGAGCGGCGCGCCCTTCACGATAGACCACAACTGATCTATGACGTGATCGCTGTCAATAAAGAACCCGCCAAGCATAGAACCTGCAAGCGCAACGCTTGATCCTGTAACCCAGTACAGAGCGCCGCCCGCCACCAGCGAAGACCAGAAATGATGTTTAGCTTTCATCCTTGCCGCCCACTAAGCATACTACTCACAATGTTAACCGACTTTGCTCGCCCGCTCCATCTGAGCGAGTGCTTCTTTGATGGTCGGGCGATCTATCCGAACACCCTTCATGGTAATAGCTTTTACCGATTTTAATTCTGTTTAGTACGATTCCGTGAGCCACGTTGTTATGTAAGGCTCACCGCTTCTGAACAGCTTTTTTCAAAGGCTCAAGCCTTTTACGCGCTGCCTCTGCTTCCGGGTCTGGTTGTGGCGGCGCGAGTGTGCGCGCCAGAAATGCCAACGCTTCTTTTGCGCGCGGGCGAATGGTGATGCCTACGTGATCAGCTCCTCGCACTAGATGGTATTCGTGCGGAATTTTCTGATCCCAAAGTATGCGATGCAGAAACTCTGTTGCTTCGTGCAGGTAAAACATATCTTCATCGCCTGCTTCGATGTATATGCTTTGCCCTGCGGCGCGCAATTTGTCGGCTCTATTGACAGCAATCGTAGCGACATTATTCGCTTCCCAATACGCTTCATCAAAAGGTTTGCCGAAAACGGTCTCCATCAAATCCTGCCCGCGATAAAATTTGTAGCGCGATGATAAATCTTTCCATTTCAGTACAGGATCAATCCCGGGCTCCATCGCCGCCAACGCGCCGAATTTTTCAGGGTACTTGAACCCAAGGCGCAGCGTTCCCAGGCCGCCCATCGAGATGCCGAAGAGCATAGTACCTTTGCGCTCGCGTATGACTTTGAATTTTGCCCGCAAATGATCGAGGAATTCTGTAACAATAAAGCTTTCCCATTTCTGCGAGCCGTCTTTGTAATCCATATAAAATGATCGTGCTGCGCTGGGCGTGACGATAACCATAGGCGGCAGCGTCCCGATTTTCCACATTTCGTCAATCATCGGACGCATACGCGTAAGGAAATTTTTGTCGCCACCTCCGCCATGCAGGAATAATAGCAGAGGCAAATCCTTTGCCTGTTCGTAGCCATCGGGCAACAACACGGCATACTCAACAGGACTCGGTACCAGTTTGGTTTCAACTTTGGCGTCAACAAGCTGACTGGCGGAAACACTCTCAACCGCGCAGAAGATTAAGAAAACGATCAAACTCGCTTTTTGCATCACCATACCCTCCTGATTGCAGGAAGCTTTATCAATGGTTTCTCGCATACCAAGTTCAATTCCGCTGACCTGGCGTATTTATCAATCCCCTCTTCAGACTGAATTATTTCGGGGCTTTTTTCTCATAAGTTTCATTCAGGCCGAGCAGGATAGGATTGCTTAGTTGAGTTGTGCCCGGAGAGCAGGCAAGGGGTCTAACGCTCCGCATCAGCGGGGCCGCGCCGTTCACTCAGGCGACCATGAGAAGCTCGCTTACCGCGCTCCGCTGCATGTCTTTGTTAGACCGCATTTGCCTTTGGAGTTGGAGCATATAACTTTACAAGTTCAGTTGCATCAGAAAATCTCAAGCCTTCGCCTACAGGTTGTATCGATTTCAGCACTAACTCTTTCCACGCTTTATCTGCTTTTTTCTCTATCACCCAACCTACGACGTATTGCGCAGCTAAACATCCGCCCGAGGTAGCGATGTTGCCATGCTCAATGAACGGTTTTTCTTCCACCGTTATCCCAAATCCTTCTAGTAACTGCTTTGTCGTCGGATACGTTGTTGCTGTTTTGCCTGCTAGTAATCCGAGGGCTGCTAACAAAAGTGCGCCTGAACATACCGACGCAATCATCTGTCTTTCGGGGTTCAGATTAAATCGAGACAGCCAGAGCCTGTCCTGCATCATAGTTCTCGTCCCGCGCCCACTGACGAACAAGACGACGTCAGATTGATTTGCTTCTTCTATCGAGCCATGGGTCGCAGTTATTAATCCTGTGGCTGATATGTGATGGGATTTCTCACCTATAATGCGAACCTCCCATTCTGGAAGACGTACTCGATTGAACAAATCCCACATCAGGAACAAATCTATGTCGGTGAATTCATCAAAGATTACAATTGATATTTTCATTTGGTATCCTTTCGGTTTTAGTCTGCCATAGAATGAATTCTGCGGTCTAACGCCCCGGTTGACCAAGGCCGCGAACCGCACTGGTGGAACGATAAAAAACTCGCTTCGCGGCCTTGACTGCATGCTGTAGTTAGATGCGGCCTCAACTGTTGAATGACCGCCTCACCGTTTACACTTTCCCACCGGCGCGCTTTTCTCCTCGCGGCTTTCCTGCTATTTCATACCATCCTCTCGCTGGTTTAAGTAAGAATCGAGGCGGGTTACTCAGTCTTTCTGGCAACCTCGCTACGTCTTCGTGGCCCTCCAGATGGTCTATGGCTTCTCTGACCTCCTCCTCTGATAGCCCGACAGCCGCACCCAAACTCGATTCCTCTACGCCATTTTGCTCAAACTCTGTACGGTGTTCGAGTAGCCATTCAATGATCCGAGCTGCATTCTCATGAACTTCGGTTTTGTGATCGCCTGCCATTGTTTGTCCTCCCTTCGGAAATGAAACAAGTAAGGGCGTCCACAAATAAAATCTAAAGTGTAATATCTTTAGAATCAAGAGGGTTGAGATTACATTAATTCGATCTTTATGTCTTAAAGCATGCTGACAGTATCTAACGCCTTGCATCATCGGGCGCGTAGCCGTAGGCCAATTCAGTCTGTGAAAGCCATGTGAAATCAGCTTCCCTGGCCCTGGCGCTTCCCCCGTCGCTTCCATATGACTGCTGCTCCGATGTTCACTATAAAAGCAACCGGAACGACCACTAGTAGCGATTTCTCCCAATCCTTGAACAATTCATATTCTTCGCGCGTGTGAGCTACTCCCGTCTTCCCAGCATGCCCACTGGCAGTCTGTCTGATCGGCGCATCCGGCCATTTGTACACTCCATATGCCAAGACCATGACCGCCAGCACCACCGCAAGAATACCGATTAGATCGACTATCCTTAGCCAGGCAGGCTTTGTGTTCCCCCCCGCCCTATGTAGTCGGTTAATATCTCGAACAGCAAAGTTGACGTAGCGTTTATAAAGCGCACGGGCTTCATCGATAGGACTTATCCGCTGAGGTTGGGGGGCAGGAGAGGTAGAGGAAGTGTCATTATGGTTGCGATGTCTCATGTGGCGAATGCTAGCATCTAGCGAACTGAGGGTAAACACTTTTAAATGAACTACTCAAGTAAGCGCCGAACGACCAGCATCAGTGGGCGCGGCGTGGAATGATGCGAAACTCGCTCGCCGCCCTCTGTTGCATGCGGTTGGTATGCGTCGCCTCACAGCGGCCTCCATTTAAGATACTTCTTTCGAATCGGTCGTTAGACGCGGTCATTGGTCACAAGATGAATCCTTCCCCCGCTTCCTCTACTTTGGGACCAGTAAACTATTACTGATCCTACCTTCTTTTATCGAAAACTCATTCAAAGAATATCGAATTGCTTCGATGCTCTCGTCCGGATAATAGATCAGGCCCCCGCCTGTCGGTATTCCTATCCCCTTCGCAGAACCATCTAGCAGTTCAATCGCTTCTCTAACACTTTTCCATTCCTGCTTCTCTTCGTGTGCCCCTATGATGAAGGGCACCAATTTGAACGTATCTATTAGCTTATTGCATGCTTCTTCTTGCACAAGCCCAAACAAACCCAGTTGTACGGCTCCGGCGGAGATACCTATCAACACTGCTCCCTCATAGTGCCTTTTGATTATCATCTCCTTTAATCCTGATTGATTAAATATCTTCCAACCTCTCTCAATATCGCCTCCAGCTAAAAGAATAATATCAGCCTCATTCAGAAATAGTTCATCGGTAGATGTAAAGGATGAAAGGATCATTCTACAATTCTGAATGCCGATGTTTTCCATAGCCGCCTCAAAGATCGAATAAAATTGAGGATCATCTCCATTGGAAGCTCCGATATATGCAGCCTTTAGCGAGGCAGGTGCGATTAGTTCTTTTATAGTGTTAAGGAAAAGAGTTTCTTTGTTGTGCCAAAATAGAAGCTGGCTATCAGCAAAAAGGTAGATAGGTTGCAAAGGCATAGTCATAAATCGATAGATTATAAAAGCTCGGATCACCACTCAACTGCCGTAAGATTTCCGCATCTGACGACCCATCATCAGCGGGCGCGCGGCGAGCACTGGCGCTGATTCTAACCCTTGTCGCGGCCTTTAAGTGGCTTTTTCATTCAACCTTTCCTTCTCGGCACTGTCATTAACCGGGCGTAAGATGACCACCGGTATATCCCGGCTTGTTATCTCTTGATATCTTTTGTAGCCGGGATACATCGCTGTAAGCAGCGGCCATAGCCGCCGCTTTTCCTCTGCGCTACCTCTTTCAGCCCTGACTCGCTGCTTAATGCCTCTTACTTGGATTTGGGCCTCTGAGTTTGATTGCAGGTTAAGCCACCAGGTTGGGTGTTTCGTCGCTCCGCCATTGGAAGCAACAAGCACAACATTATCTCCATCTGCCAAATATAGCAGCGGAACTGTTCGTTGCTTGTTTGTCTTACGCCCTTTTGTTGTGAGCAGGAGCACTGGGCAATTCATCATCCTCCCGCCTATCGCACCATTGGTGCTGCTATAAATAAATGTATGGATTGTGGTCAAAGCATTTTGTAAGGCTGTAGAGAGCTTAGAGGGGCGGCGGCCAGTAGCTTCGTTATTGTTGGTTACGCCCAAGGTGTTATCTCCTTAGAAGCACAATACCCACTGATTCTTATTAAATACAATGCTAACAGGATTGTAGCCAATTAACGCTGGCACATTAGCGGGACAGCGCCTGACACTCATTTTCATTCGAACTGTTGTTGGCGGCCTCCGCTGCACGCATTTGTTAGGCGCGGCTTTGACTGTGATATCGTTTCTCATTCATCATTAGGTGTAAAACCTATTGTTAAAGGGCGATTATCTCACAAACTTGCAGTTAACGCTTCATGTCTATGCTCGCGCCACACCAGGGGCAGTATGACCATTTAGCTGAAATGCTTTCTTTGCATCGCGGACAAAACGAATTTGGATTAACCGAATCAAATGGGGTGTGCCAGTTAATTGTTACTGGCCTGAATCGCTTGTCTGCTCTCAGTACTAAGGTTAGCTTGCCTTTCTTACTTGAATCAATTACCGGTTTGTTGTCCTTAGTGGAGGGGAATATCAGGATGTGCATGTTGGCGCTCCCAGCGTCCCCCTCAGCCTCGATCAATGACTTCATTGCCGCTACTGTGGCTGAGACCATCGGGGGAACCTTATCCAATGGATGAAGTTCTGTTCCATCTTCTAGTTTTAGAAACGCACGGCTGCGGACCTCTTTTTCGCTTGCATAGAGATTAGACCCATCGGGCTGATCCATACTGCATTGGATGGTTATAGTGTGAAAAGGCTTGAGAAAAGCAAGGTCTCTTTCAATTTCTGCTCGGCTCTTATTGTTTTCAGCCAAACCGGATTCTAAGAAGAACTCAAAAGGGAACCAGATAGCCATTTGAGATTGATCTCCATCCATCTTCATTACCATAAGCTCTTTAACAAATGCGCCTAAGTCTACTGTGCTTTTGGCTTCAATTTGTTGTTCAACCTTAGCTGTAGAGATAGCCGAGACATGAGCTAATAGGGTGATAGAAAGAAGCGCGACGATTCTACCTCTACTTAACAGCATGTTGCCTCCTTGTTGCGTCTTAGTATGGACATTGTCAGGTTCGTGGTGGTTTGTCGGTGTAAAGTCGAAACAGTTTTCCAGAGCGCAAGATCAACATAGATAGGTCGCCGACTCCGAACCCGAAAGAAGATTAGACCTTTTATAGTGAGATGTAAATAGCGCCTAACGCTCCGTATCAGCGGGGCCGCATGTAGCACTCAAACAACGATAAGCAACTCGATTTGCGGCCTCCGCTGCATGCTTTGGTTAGGCAAAGCATGCTGGTGTAGAGGGGGGAGCAGAGGTCATCTCGATTAAAGAGTTCCTCGGTAATGAATCAATCACCTCAAGCGAGATCTATGCGCGGCTGTCGAATCAAAGGGTGAAGCAGATATATATGCAGACGATCAAAAAAGTGATTGAAAAGAGCCGAGTGTAAAATGATTGTCGCACATAACAGCCACTCGCACCTGTTAGAGCTTTGGCAGTACTTGGTGAAAGATAAAAGTGCTGTCGCAAGTTTGATTTCGGTTGGATTGTCGGCGTTCGGTTGTTGTCTACATAACAACCCTTATGTTCAATAGTATAGCAGATCAACAGAATAGTAGAACTTGTACAATACGGAGGCACTCTCACCCTTCATTCTCTCTTCTCCTATTTCCAGAACCGGCCATCAAGATTTAGAAATTCGATGATTTGCCCTTGTATAAACGAAGCAGGCGTATCATTATTAGCCCCTGCACGTCAGTTCCTGGATGGAGTTTAAGAATGTGGTTTCACATGTAATCTCTCACTACCGAATTATCAAGAAAATTGGCGAAGGCGGTATGGGCCAGGTTTTTCTTGCCGAAGATATTCGCCTACACCGTAATGTAGCTCTCAAAGTGTTATTATCTGATCTTACAGATGATGAGCAGCGGGTTCTCAGGTTTCAACAGGAGGCCCGCGCCGCTTCTGGACTCAACCATCCCAATATCCTTACGATTTACGACATTGGCCAGGTAGACGGCACATATTTTATTGCAACTGAGTTTGTGAAGGGGGAAACTCTGCGCGAGTGGATGGGTAGAGGGCTACTTGGTTTCGATGAAATTCTTTCCGTCTTTCTTCAGGTTGCAAGCGCCCTGTCAGCCGCACACGAGGCAGGAATCATTCACCGTGATATTAAACCTGAGAACATAATGCTGCGGCCCGACGGCTACGTAAAAGTATTGGATTTCGGCTTAGCAAAGCTTAAAGCACCGCACGCCAACACTACGTTATCAAGGGTCGTTCCACTGGCTTATACAGAGCCAGGACTCATAATGGGAACGCCTCGGTATATGTCCCCAGAGCAGGTGAGGGGCCTGGATGTAGATGAGAGGAGTGACATTTTCAGCTTAGGGGTTTTGCTTTATGAAATGCTGACAGGCACGCCCCCCTTTAATGGGGACACCATCAGCGATATCATCGCAGCACTCCTGCAAACAGAGCCGCCCTTAATGACAGGAGAAGACGGACGGCCTGTATCTCTCAATCAAGTTCTTGAAAGGGCAATGCGGAAGGATGTTAACGAACGGTATCAAACAGTAGGAGAGTTTGCTTCCGACTTGAGAAGTAAATCTAATGATTCAGTTTCCATTAATGAGGCTGATCGTCCAACTCTTGTAATAGGTAGTTCAGCGGTTGCACATTCGGAAGAGCCTATACCAGGTAGTATAACTACGCCATTTCACAACCCCCCTATTACATCTCCCGCACCTACGGTACTGACTCGCGAAAAGCCTGTTGTTGGACCACTACGCAAGAAACGAATTCTCATTCCTGGTCTTGTATTAATTCTTCTGATGCTATCTACAACCGGTGTAATTGTGTATAAGTATCTTCGCCAACAATCGCATTCGAATGCACCCTCTGCCCCTGGTATCGAATCTAAGATAGGATATACGCTGTTTCACTCGAAAAGGCAGAAAGGAAAGCTCTCTACGGCTAACAGAGTCTTTAGCATACCAGTTGTGCATTCAGGAGATGAGATACAAGTAAGGCTTGATGCCTTTGTGAACGGCTACATCTACTTGCTCTATCAAATAGTGGATTCTAACCAGTTCGTGACCCTGTCCACCGTCATTTCAATGTTTCCGGTGAAAGATGGAGATTACATTTTAGAAACATCCCATAGCATAGTTATACCACTTGCTGTTGATGATAAACCTGGAGTTGAAAGGGTATGGATTGTATGGTCAGTTCAACCAATACCCGAGTTAAAGAAAAGCGAGTCGGGCAAGCCGGGTTACGCGATCAACTTTTTGAAAGAGCATTCAAGTCTGCAGATTGAAGAGGAGAAAGATGAAGTAAATGAGATGACAATATTGAAAACGGCAGGAGATATCCTTGTATTTCCTCTCAAGTTTAATCATGAAGCTTTTTGAAGTAAGCAATGTTTATGTGGGTAATTAGCTCTAGAAGAAACAAAGAAACATCTCCCCAACGAGACATTCTGAAAGGAGATTAGAACAAATATAAATAGATTCCAAATACAGGCAGATACAGTGCGCAGCAATATTAACAACAATGCAAACACGGCTTTTGACCTTCAGTCCGCGGACTGTTGCAGCAAATATTGATGGTGTTAGCCTCTCAATAATCATTCTGATTAACCGGTAACGACCGGCACAATCCTTGCGATGTAAATATCGGGCTGTTGTAAAAAATCAATGCGAATCAGGAAAGGAAAGCACTTATGCTTGAAAGATATATCCAGGAATTGCTCACAATGACTTCCATGACCGAAAAGAGAGTTCAAACTGAACGAACAAGAGCAAGCGAGCGCGGTTTTGATCTTGTCGAGCCGATGACGCCGTTCACAGAGTTCATAGCTCCCAATTAGCTCCGGGCCATCTGATAACGAGCAGGGAACTCGATAGCATCTGATAAGCACCCTGCTCGCCTGAGACGGACACTTTCTTGCACCTGTGGCGACAGCCGACGTCAACGGCTTTCAGAAGTTAATGTGCCTGCTAAACACATTGCCTTTCAAAGGCGGCCAGTTCATCTCCTGTCCGTATTCTTTCGCGGAGCAGCTAAAACCGCTTTGGCGGCGTCGGTATTCCCATCGTTTGGAGCAGGTTTTAATCCAAGTATCCGCGCCATGATGTTATAGACCTGCACGTTCTCAAACGGGTCAACGACTCTGCCCTTCTTGATGGCCTCTCCGTGAGCGATGAATAACGCGCGCATTGACGCAAGCTGATTGTCATAGCCGTGCTCGCCTCTTAAGTGCTTCATCTTGCCGTCCGCTTTCAACTCTTCATAATGTTCGCGGTTAACAACAATCCAACCCTCTACGGGCAAGACCAGAAGCGGGGCGATGCGAGGGCTGTTGGAATAATGAAAGCGGGCGGGGACTTCACTCTTTCGATAAACCTTTGCGTGCCTGGGCAGTTTGGCCTTCAGCGTTTCGTAAATTTCATCTTCCTTTCCTTCTTTAGGAAAGATGCTGACTATTTCATTCACCCATAAAATTTTGTGTGTCAGACTCGTGTCGAACATCTCATCCAGGATAATGGCGTTATTGAAATTAACAGCCGCCATGCCATGGTCTGAGACGATTATCAAATTAACTTTATTGAAAATCCTGCGGGCCTTAAGCCCTGTGATGAGCCTGCCAATCTGCCTGTCAATTTCGAGCACGGCGTTTTTCGTCCTGACTGAGTTGGGGCTGAAGTTATGCCCCTCATGATCAACGTCGCTGAAATATAGCGTCAGAAAAGTAGGCCGCTCACTTCTTGGCAGATCAAGCCACGACAAAACCGTATCCACGCGTGCGCTGTTTGGCATTTTGCCATCATAAGGTTTCCAGTAAGTAGGCCGCTTTCCTGCTATCTCAGCTTCCGTGCCGGGAAAGAATAGCGCTCCGGCCTTTTGCCCCTGCTTTTCCGCTGTGACCCAGATCGGCTCGCCCAGCCACCATCGGCCATTGCTCACCTCCTCGCGATTGCCCATGCTGAAAACGACATCACGCTCTTTGTCGTAAATGTTGTTCTCAACGATGCCGTTGTTTTGAGGGTATAGCCCCGTAGCAATCGCGTAGTGATTGGGGAAAGTTTTGCTGGGGAAAGAAGGAATCATCCACCTGGCACGCACGCCATTGCGCGCAAGGTGATTTAAATTCGGCGGCGCATATTTTTTCATGTAATCGTAACGAAACCCATCTATGGAGATCAGTATCACTGTAGGCTGCAAATCTTTGATGGGCTTTTGTTGAGCGAAGGCCGAAAGCCCCGCAGCGAGCAATAAAAAAAAGAGCAACAACGGGCGCTGAATTATAGATTTGAGTTTTGATGACTGAGACCGGGCTGGTTGTTTTGCGAAATACGCTGAAGCGCATTTCATGTTTCGTTTGAAATTTCTCAAGTTAACTCACCATTTATAGCTTCGTCTCAATGTCGCTGACGCGCTGCTCGAGGTTGGTCACGCGCTGACTTGTTTGAATTTCCAGAGATGCAACTTTGTTGGCAAGGTCGCGCGTTACTTCGTTGCCCAGAATCAGTTTGTTAAACCCTTCCCGCATTTCAGCAACCATGCCGTTAAACAACTCACGAGATTCTGCCATGTCCACCTGCATCGCCATTGTAGTATCGAAAAGAAGTTTGATGTTTTCGCCCTGCTGTTTCTGTGATTCTTTGAGCTGCTCAATTTCTATACTGAATTTTGCCTGCCATTCGAGCAGAAATTCCATCGTTCGCTTCATCTCTTCATAAGTCATTATCTTTCCACCTTTCTCTTACTGTTTCTGAAGCTGCGAGGGGTTTTTCTGCGCTTACTCAATAGCCGCCCGATTGCTATACTCAATTTTACAACGATGATTGTATGATTCAATGGCTCGATGAATCAATTGCTCGACGATCAAATTCAAACTATGACAAAGTTAGATACAACAAAATCAGCCGAACTGTTCAATCGCGCCGAGCGCGTAATTCCCGGCGGAGTCAACAGCCCTGTGCGCGCGTTTCGCGCAGTGGGCCGCGCGCCACTTTTTATACGTTTCGCCGCGGGCTGCTTGATCACTGACGCCGACGGCAACACTTACACCGACTATGTAGGCTCGTGGGGGCCTATGATAATGGGCCACGCGCATCCCGTCATCATAGAAACCATTCGCGAAGCCATAGAACACGGCACGAGCTACGGCGCTCCGACCGAAATCGAAATAGAGCTTGCCGAAGAGATCACCAAAGCGTTCCCTTCAATCGAGCGAGTGCGGTTGGTAAGCTCAGGCACCGAAGCAACGATGAGCGCGCTGCGCCTGGCTCGCGGGTTCACCAGACGAGACCGCATCGTCAAGTTTGAAGGTTGTTATCACGGCCATTCCGACAGCTTGCTTGTGAAAGCAGGTTCGGGACTTGCAACCTTCGGCACGCCTGACAGCGCGGGCGTTCCCGCAGACTTCGCGCGCAACACGATTGTAGCTCCATACAACGATGAAGATGCGTTGAGAAAAATTTTTGAAGAGCAGGGAAGCGAAATCAGTTGCGTCATCGTCGAGCCGATAGCCGGAAACATGGGATGCGTGTCGCCGCGCGCGGGCTATCTCGAATTCTTGCGCGACGTGACCGCAAACAACGGTGCGCTGTTGATATTCGATGAAGTCATCACAGGATTTCGCGTTGCTTTTGGTGGCGCGCAGGAGCTTTACGGCGTGAAGGCCGATCTTACCTGTCTCGGCAAAATCATCGGCGGCGGGCTTCCGGTTGGCGCGTTCGGCGGTCGAGCAGATGTGATGGAAGCGATTGCGCCGCTCGGCTCCGTATATCAAGCGGGGACGCTTTCGGGCAATCCGCTCGCAGTCAGCGCGGGGCTTGCGATGTTGAAGCTGTTGAAAGAGACAAACCCGTATGAAGAACTTGAGCGACGCAGCGCACGCCTTGCGGCAGGGCTCGGCGAAATTGCAAAAGAAGCGGGAGTCGCATCAACTGTCAATCGCGTCGGCTCGATGATGACCGCATTCTTCACCAGTGAGCCGGTGACTGACTGGTCCGGCGCAAAGCAAGCAAATACGGATCAGTATGCGCGGTTTTTCCGAGCGATGCTCGAAGAAGGCGTGTACCTTGCTCCTTCGCAGTTCGAGTGTGCTTTTGTGAGCTTTGCCCATACGGATGAAGTGATCGAGCAAACTATCGAAGCAGCACGTTCAGCGATTCAAGCCGCAATCTGATTGTCTTATCGAATTAAGTTTTGTTCTTTATTCAATTGCATCGAGCGCGATTAATTCTAAAATCATCCCTGCGACTTCGGCAGGCTTAGCGCACACGCCGCTTTGCTGCGCGTCGTAGTAATAATAAGAATACTCGCGATCTTCTTTCACCCAATCGAGGAAATCTTGAAACTCGATCTCTTTCATCACCCGCTGTAGCTCTTCCGGCAACACGCTGTCGCGTATTTCATCTGGCGTGACCGCTGCGCTTTGCGCTGCTTTGCATCGTTCGATCAAGCGCAGGATTTTTTCTTTATACATGAATAAGAATTTGACTCTGCGTTTAAGCAGCTTTGCGAAGCGCGCGGTTGAAACGAAGCGATGACGTGCGATTACTATCCTGCGCGGATTTGATTCGGCCTTCGACCTGTGGGGAAATCGTCCCTTTCTTTGTGATGGAATCCATTACAACCTCAGACTCGCCCGGCCCGGCTTCCTCGTTAACCAGCACCTCCGCGCCTTTGAAATCATAGCCGTCGCCGCCTTCGAGAACATAAGCGGTCAGTGCCATAGTGTATGACTTGCCCGGTTCAATCGGCTTACCATTGATGTCAATGCTCGTCACGCGAGAGCCTACTTCTTTGCTCCCGTCATAGGTGAACGACAGCCCCGCGACCTGCGGAAACTTGCCGCTCTCCTGACCTGCCTGACTCACTCCGTTTTCGAGCAATCGCTTTATGTGTTCGCCTTTGAGCTGAACTTTGACCAGCTTGTTGTTGAACGGGAGAATATTAACTACCATTTTTTTCGTAATGTCGCCCGGCTCGTATGTCGTATTAGAACGGATGCTCCCACTGTTGACCAGCGCGACATCCGACCCCATGGTTTCCCGGTAAATATCGGCCAGAAAGTTTCCCAGATTGCTTTCTCTGAAGCGAACAGTTGAAGCGCGAGCGTCAAGCATCACAGATGTTTTGCCAATCACCACGCCTAGACTTATGTCCAACTGTTTTTCATAGTTTGCGACGAGCGCGGCGACCGCCTCGTCAGCTTTCACGCCGTCTGTGACCGGGATGGCTTGCAAGTCGAGCGATTGAAGCTTGAAGGCCGCCCGCCGCGAACGCTTGCGCAGTCGAGGCTTGCGAACCTGAACCATGTTTAAATCAATGCGCCCAAGGTTTCTTGCATCTGACCCCATCTTTGAAATCGGCGCACAGCCTGCGACTGATTGCAGCAACTCGTGCTCGTGCCCTCCGACTATCAAATCAATATCAGCCGCTGCGGCCAGCCGCTTGTCTTCCGCCATAGCTAGATGCGTGAGCGCGATTATGACGTCCGCGCCTTGCCTGCGAAGCTTGCGCGACAGTCGCGCGCCTACTGCCACAGGATCATCGAAACGTACTCCCGCTCCCGGTTTCGACATAGTTGCAGTCTCCGCGAGCAGCAGGCCGAAGATAGCTACGCGCACGCCTCCCATCTGGCGAATGATGTATTCGCTCGCGCCTCCGAACGGGCGGCCCGTTGCTTTGTCGAAGACGTTCGCGACGGTGTAAGCAAATCGCGATTCTTTCATTCGCTGGCGCAAAACGTCCGGGCCAAAGTCGAACTCGTGATTCCCGAATGTGGCGATCTCCATGCCTACATAGTTGAGTGTGTCCACCATCTGCTTGCCTTCGAATACACGTGAAGCGACCGAAGGAGAGATGAAATCGCCTGCGATCAAAAAGAGTGTGTTAGGCGAAGCGGCGCGAATCTGCTGTTGAAGTGTTGCCACGCGAGCCATGCCGCCGCGCTTGCCCTGATCTACGGGTGAAATTTCGTAAACATCGTTGAGTTGAAGAATCGTTATTTTTGTTTGAACGGGTTGTTTCTGTTGAGCGTTGGCGCTTACCGCAACGAGCGCGATTATGCACAGGACTACCGAGAGGATTTTGACTCGCATTCTTTCCCTCCAGTTTATTTGATTGTTGGACGCAGGGCCTAATGAAACATCGAAGGCGCGGCTGATCTACCTGTTTTCGTCATAACGATCTCTGACCGGGTCGAGATGTCGCGTAGTGCCTTCGGTGACGCTCGGCGGCGGCAATGGATTGTAGGTCTGTTGTGTCTGTTGTGGCGGCGGAAGCTCGCCCGTATTGCGCGCGGGCGGCATAGCTGTCTGCGTCGGGGACTGCGGAAGATTCATTGCAGTCCTTGCAATGACAATGTCAGCGACACCTTTGCCGATCAGAGAAAAGGCGGGAAAGAGCATTGCCCACCACCAGCCTTTACCGCCCGGACTGAAAAAGATCGCGAGAGCAACTGCCAGAAACCCCACGCCCATGATTAGCTGGGTGATCCCTTTACCAAGGTTCGGCAATTTGTCTTCATCGTGTCCGTGTTTGTTCCTGTGCCTGCCGCGCCTATGCGTATCGCGGATTTCAGGCAATTGGCCGGTCATCGCCTGTGGCACTAGCGAAAGATTCGCGCCGCAAGAGCGGCAGAATTTTATATCATCAGCATTGGCCGTTGCGCATTTTGGGCAATACATTATCTTTCACCTCGTCTGTTCTAAACGAAGCATAAACCGTTATTGAAAGAAATTCCAACTCGCCGCAATCCATTAAGGGAGCTTGGCAGCAAGCACGTCTACTTTTTCGATTGAAGGCGGCTCGGCCAGAAGATCGGGAGCTTTCGCCATCAGCGCGGCAGCGACCTTGCCCGAAAGGTGCGCTTGTCGTCCCGACTCATCCGGGAAAGCATCGAATATGCCGAACGTCGTCGGCCCGAAGCGGAGCGCGAACCACGCGGTCGTTGCGGGTTCTTCTTCTACGATTGCGAGGCCGCTTTTAAGAAAGCTCTCGACCTCTTCCTCTTTGCCCGATTTTGCTTCCAGTCGAACGAACAATGCTACGTTAACCATGTATTCTTTTCCTTTCGCTTATACATATGAAGCATAGACCGTCGCAGAAAAAATACCAACGTGAAGCACGGCTCTTCTTCAAAGAGCCGACAACGCCCGAAAATATCTTCACCTGAGACGAAATTCAACTTCGACTACCTGCCAGACGGGAATCGGTTTGCCGTCTTTTGTGGCTGGCTCGAACTTGAGCCGCGACAACGCGATTATGGCTTGTTGATCGAGACCGTACCCCAATCGCGAAACGAGAAGAACTGATTTCACATCACCGTGCTCGCTGACAAGTATTCTAGATACTATCACGCCTTGAACTTTTCTCTGGCGAGCTGCTTCTGTGTAATTGGGGCGAGGAAGGTTGAGCGGCTTAGGACGTGTGACAGATGAATCACCACTGTGAGTTCGATATTCAACATAGCTTTCTAAAGCTGTGATCTGTTCTTGCAGCAGTGGCAGTTCCAGGTCATTTTTCGAGATCAACTCTCTAGCCTTTTTGTAATACTCAAGAGCTGATTCAAATTTTGCTGCCGTCAACTCAAATACGCCTTTTAACACATAGGCGCTGGCCTGATGTAGACCTTGGTTGATTGCCAGGTCTATCTCTTCGGCTGATTGCTTGAGGTCTTTCTTCTGCTCATAAAGTAAGATCGCTAACAGGTAATGAGCATAGGCATAGTTCTGCCTGTACTTGATCGCTTCTTTAACGCTTTTAATCGCGTCCTTTGGCTTATCTTGTTCTCTGTAAACGAGCGCAAGCATCAGATGAGCATCGGGCGAATCCTTTTGAAGTTTGAGCGCGCGTTTCGCTTCATCCTTGGCTGCGCCTAATTTCTTGGAAGCATAAGCTTCCTTGGCTTGCTTGAGATGCGCTTCGGCAGTGTCAGGCGCAGGCGCGGCTTTTGCTGATGGCGCATTTTGATCAGCGATGGCCGCGCTCACAACCGGAACAACAGCAAGGAATGAAAAAATTGCTAAGACAATTCCTGGAATGATATTGATTGAAATTGCCTTATTCAATTTGTCATCCTCCTCTTTTTAATTAACGCCAACAAAGATTATTTCCACCCTGCGATTCTGAGCCTTTGCCGCCACTGTCCTCTTCGTCGAAAGAGGAACCGCCGCGCCGCGCGATTCGACTTTGAAATTTGTTCGCGACACGCCGAACGCGGCTATGTAATCGGCAACGGCCTGCGCGCGGCCAAGCGAAAAACTGTCGGCCAGGGGGCGCGCGTCCGAGTGGCCTTCGATTGTGAAGATAACGTCACGATTAGCGGCCAGAGCCTGACCGAGCGCATCCATCTTTGCTTTCGCCCTGAGGTGAAGAGTCGCTTGATTTGTCACGAACATATTATCCGGCAGCACTGCGACGAATCCGTTCGCGGTCGGTTTTATTGTCAATATGCTTCCAATAGCCGATTGCAATTCGGCAAATCTTTGGCGACGGGCGGCGGCCTCTTGTCTCTCTCTCTCTTCGCGCTCTATAGCTTCGATGCGCGAATTGCTTTCGTTGAGCTTCGCGCTTGCCGAAGATGTTTGCGCTTGCAAATCAGTGATTGTAGTCCGCGCTTGCGCCAGGTCGCGGCTCAAGCGATCCATTTCATCGCGCATCCGCTCGTTCTCGTTGCGTAGCGAGCGATTTTCAGCGCGGGCATCTGCGCCTTCGCGCAATGCGCGGTCGAGCTGTTCCTGCATGCTTGTGCGAGTAAGTTCAGCCGCTTTCAATCGCGATTCGGTGTCGGACAGTTTCTCGCCCAGGTCAGAAGCAGTCTCGGTTGCGCGGCGCACTTCCGCATCGCGTCGAGCTATCTCTGCGCGGCGCTCGGCTGCGAGGGCGCGCTCCTCAGATATTTCGCGCGCGCGTTCGGCAAGCGAGATTGAATCGCGCGCGATGCGCCCTGTTTCATGAACACTCTTGCCCTGACGAAATGACGTTTCTGCTTGACCGAGCAGGTTCATTGCCTGATTGAAATCGGTCGGGTCGTGGCGCTCGGCATCGGCGAGACGGGCAATTTGAATCGCGCGTCGCGCTTGCAGTAACTCCATAGGAGTCTTGTTGTAATCGCGCTCGGCCAGAGCGGGGATACTCGTGTCCTTGTAGAACGCGCCCGAATCTCCCGTGAAATAGACTTCGCTTGATTGCACGGCGACTTTCGTCGTCCTCGGCGCAAGGTTTTCAAGCACGACCATGCGCGATGGCAGCTTCACAAGATAATGAGGCTCTGCGGTTATGATCATTGCGAAGGTTTGATGAGGCGTCGCCGCTTTCAAACGGGCCGAGCCGCCCGACAATCGAAATTCGCCGAGGTTGTCAACCTGACCTGCGGGCGTGATGGCCCACAGCACATAAGTCGTATAGTCCCCGCCGTAGTTGAACGCGGGGATCATGTTTTCGATAGAAATGTCTATTTCGCTCTCATTGCGTTTGCGCCATCGTTCGACCGTCGCCTCGCCGCGAGCGTTGGGACGCAGCGTCGTCCCCGCGAAAGGAATGGACACAGGGTCTTTGAAATAAGTGATGGCGATAGTGCGACGGCGAACATCGCCCGATTGTGCGCTGGCGACGGCTGCGGTGAAACCGACAAGAAGCGTGATAACGCTGATGAGATATAGCAAAGACTTTTTCATAAACAAATCCTCTCGCGACAAGATCAAACCACGAACGGGCTCAAGGGGCTGGCTCGTCGTTGGTTTGTTGAATTCAAACGCTGATAGCGATGTAAGGTTTCGCAAAAGGAATTCTAACAAGCCAAAACGGCGCGCGACAAGATAAGGCGGGTCGGTATAGATTCTATTCTTATCCATCGTTCAATGCGTGATATACTGGCTTGTAAGTTAATTTATAGACGAGGTAGAGCCAGCTTGAAAAGGAAGGTAAGAGTTCACACTGACAATCGAACACTAACCAATAGTGCGGACGCTGATAACAGTGCGAAAAAGACCAAGCGCCCACGCCGACGTAATCCAGAAACTCCACAGCTTTCAGAGAAAGCCAAGAAGCTCGCTTTGAAAGCGTTTCGAATGACCTATGAGGCGCATCACGGTAAAAGCTCGTAATGCCGATCTATACCTTTGACAGTTCCGTTATCATCGCCTATCAGGTACGCGAGTTACCGCCGAGCTTCTTGCTTTCTGCAGTGGTTATTGCGGAACTAACAGCCGGTGCAGCAGACGATTCCATTCGGAAAGTTTATGAAGCGATGCGCCTGGTATTTTACAAAGATAACGCCCTTATCATTCCAACTCACGATGACTGGCTGACTGCGAGCCGTATCTTGTTTTGGCTTTCGCAAGGTCGAAAGAAGAAAGCTGGCGGCAAAACTCCAAAGCTTCTCTCTGGCGCAAGCCAACGTATGTTCTTGGACGCGCTTATAGCTGTAAGCGCGCGACGCAAAAGCGCAATAGTTGTAACCAACAATTATAATGACTTCAAAGCAATCCAATACTACTGTCCGGTAAAACTCTTGCGCGGCTCCGAATACTTTGGCCCACAGACTGCTTCTTGATTCTGAGAACGTCGTTCAATTGCTCCGCATCCCTTTCGCGGCGTCCGCGCCTTTCGCCTTCAGATATTTGTCATACCAGGCCAGGTATCGCTCGAATCGGTCGCGCAAATAACTCGGCTTTGTGATTTCGTGATACTGGCCGGGATAGATGACAAGCCGCGTGTCGCGCCCAAGACTCTTGAGCGCCTGATACATCTGCTCTGAATTCAGCAGCGGCACATTGAAATCTTTATCGCCGCAAAGAAACAACGTCGGCGTAACAATCCTGTCTGCGTGCAGGAATGGAAATGAAACCCGCATCCACGCATCAGGATTGCGCCATGGCTGGCCCAACTCTATTTCATACTCGCGAACGTACTGGTCCGTGCCATAGCCCGCGATGATATTCGATATGCTTGCGCCGCTCACAGCCGCTTTGAACCGTGTGTCCTGCGCGATGGTGTAATTCGTCAGCATCCCGCCGTAGCTCCATCCGCCTACGCCCAATCGTTCAGGGTCGGCTAGCCCATGCGCCACCGTATAATCCACAGCCGCCAACACATCCTGCGCGTCTTTGTTGCCCCAGTCGGCGTAGATGGCTTTCGAGAAAGCCTCGCCTCGACCTGTGCTGCCGCGCGGGTTGGCCGCTACGACCACGTATCCATGTGCGGCCAGAATTTGCCATTCATAAAAGAAGCCATAACTGAATTGTGAAGCGGGGCCGCCGTGTATGCGCAGTATGGTCGGATATTTCTTTCCGGCTTGATAGTCGGGCGGCTTGACGACGAAACCATAAATCTTTGTACCGTCTTTGCTGTTGAACTCGATGTCTTCGACTGAGCCGAGTTTGATCTTCGCCATCAACTCTTGATTTCTACGAGAGAGCGGGCGGGTCGCGCTGCCTTCGAGCGCGAATACTTCCATAGGCTCATCGGGCTTGCTCGTAAGTACCGCCATCTTACCATTGTGCCCGATGTCGTAGCTGGCAACCTCTCGCCTTCCGCCGAGCAAGGTCTCGACTCGCCCGCCGTTTGCCGCGACGCGCGAGAGAATGCTTGCGCGATTGTCTTCCAGCAGGAAATAGATCGAATCCCCGTTTCGAGACCATCGCGGCTTTGTCATATTGCGATCAAGCGACGGCGCGAGCATCTTAGGCTTTCCGCCCGCCGCAGGCACAACCGCGAGTTGATAAACTCCGTAATAGATCAACTCCTTCGCGCTGCCTCGAATGTAAGCGATTGATTTACTGTCAGGACTCCACTCAGGGCGGCTGCCCCAGTCCGGGTCACAGTCTCCGCCTTCATAATCTGTAAGCTGGCGCGCTGTTGCGCCGACTTTTGCTTCGATAACGTAAATATCAAAGTTGCTGTGACGGTCGGAGTCATCGCCGCGCTTTGTGACGAATGCTATGGATGAGCCGTCGGGCGACCACGAAGGCATCAACTCGTCATAATTGCCCGAAGTCAAAGCTTCAATTTTGCGCGTCGCCAATTCGCATAAGTAAAGATGCTGGCGGCGCATCGTCAGATAACCCGTCTCATCTTGTTTGAACTGGAAGCGATCAAGAACGATGGGCTTTTGAGTCTTCTTCTCGTCTTTGTCTTTAGGGTCGGGCGCGTCGGGATCAGGGTCTTTCGCGGCCAGCACGATGCGTTTGCCATCGGGCGACCATGCGAAATCATCGACGCCGCCTTTCAGGTCTGTGATTTTTTCCGCTTCTCCGCCCGCGCGGTTCATCAACCACAACTGGTCCGTCTCTTCTTCGACATTGCGGCTTGATAAGAAGGCGAGATACTTATTATCAGGACTCCATCGAGGGCTCTGCTCGCTCTCTTTGGTGGAAGTGAGTCGCACACTCCGCGCGCCGTCCCAACTGGTCATCCAAATATCTGTTGCGCGCTTGTCTTCTTTCAAGTCTTGCGTGCGAACTGTGTAAGCCACCCACTCGCCATCAGGAGATATTTGCGGGTCGTCTACATCGGAAAGCGTCAGGAAATCATCGAGCGTCAGCGCGCGCTTGTCTGATGTTTGGGCGGCCAAGGTCGTGATGAGCATTGCGAAAACAGCAAAAACTGCGAGCGTTCTTTTCATGATTATCTCCTGAGCCGGAGCATGAGAATTTTCAGATTTGCCTGATTGCCAAGACTCTCCCGAAGTAGACGAGAGATTGATTTAATATTGTTCTGGTTATTCGCCGATAAATTTCATCGCATGAAGTCTCTCTATGGTGTCGTCCCAATTGCTTACCTGTATGGCCACAAGAGGGCACGGCGGCGTCGAAGGCCAATTCTCAGCCAGTTCACGAATCGGAGCATCATTTCCGCCTTCAAACAACGCATCACCCAGGAACACAATTCTATCAACTCCATTGTTCAACAGAGTCCATACCGCATTTGCCTTGTCCTTTGTCGCAATGTTGAGGTCGAAAGATGTCTGGCCTCCGAAGCTTATGGTCAACTGGCGACTCTCAATCAGAAACGACAATTCTCGCTTGAGATGATCAATCATCTTCGATCTATAGCCCGTCGCACGATCAAATTCTACGAAATTGTCTCTGCTGCGATGGTACGCGACGCTATAGCCTTCGATTCTGCCTATCGGCACAAAATTAATCATTGAGCCTCGGTAGGTTATAGTTTCGCCCATCACCTCGAAAGAAGGCGGCAATTGAAACTCCGGCATCTCTCTCGCTTTTTCAAGCACCCCTATTAATAAGTCATAATTAGCGTTGCCCAGATGATCTCGAATATCGAATGCCGAAACTACCTCAAGCGACATCTCTTCTGAATAATCGCAATAGTAATGAACGCCTCCGTTACTGATAAAGGCATCGAATTGCTTGCGGAATCCGAATGCATAGAGCGGCTCGAAAAACTGATCGCGCAGCAACTCGATATGGCTTCCGGCTGCAACATGAAACGGAACTACAAGACGCTTCAAGATTTCTACCATTGATTGTTGGAGCGGCTGCCGGGGCGGGGTAAGAGTATTGTCTATGTCAAAAAGTAATACTGTCTTCACCAGGCTTTTCCCTTCACCCCAAAATAGCAGAGCCAATATAGGCGGTCAAGAAAGAAGCCTATTCACCGCAGAGGCGCAGAGGACGCTAGAGATTACGCAGAGGAATTATTCTTTCTCTGCGCCGCCTCTGCGTCCTCTGCGCCTCTGCGGTGAACTCTTTGTCGTATTTTTTAAGAAAGCATCTGGCTGAGTGTTGCGCTGATGTCGTCGAAGCAAATGGGCTTCGAGATTATATCGTTGACGAATTCGCTGTTGCGTTTGAATGTATCGGTCGGGACGGCATAACCGGTTACCATGACGATCTTCACTTCGGGCCAGCGGCGGCGAATCTCGCTTGCTACCGCCCAGCCGTCAAGCTCTGGCATAGATAAATCCGTGAACACGAGGTCGAATTTTTTATGCTCCATCTTCGCCATGGCTTCGCGACCATTGGCCGCATAGTCTGTGCGATGCCCGGCCATGCTCAACATTCCGACAAGCGCCTCGCGCACTCGCTCGTCGTCGTCAATGACAAGCACGTTCGCTGCTCTCGTTTTCGATCTTTCACCACCTTTCACTACCGTAAGAGCGGTCTCGTCTGCGGGAAGCGTTATCGTGAAAGTTGTGCCGCGACCGGGACTGCTGACCGCTTCGATTCGACCGCCGTGCCGCTCGACTATGCTGTAGCTCACAGCAAGCCCCAGCCCCATGCCTTTCACACCCTTCGTAGTGAAGAATGGCTCGAATATATGCTCGCTCACTTCGCGCGTCATGCCTATGCCGCTATCGGTGAAGCTGACCTGCGCGCTTGCGCCTTTCGCGGCGGTCGCTATACGCAACTTGCCGCCAGCAGGCATGGCATCGAGCGCGTTCAATATCATGTTGACGAATACTTCGCGCAACTCTGATGCTGCGCCGCGCACTACTCGCGTGGATTGAAGATCAAGCTCGACTTCGTAATGCAGCCCTCTGGCCTGCGCCTCGTCGCTCCAACGGGCGCGGGTCAGGCCGGTCGAATCCTGCACGAGCTGATTGATGTCAACAGATTCGCGGGTCTCTTCCATTTGCTGTAGGCCGAAGCCTTGAATCCGCTTGACCGTTTGCGCGCCGTCGAGCGCGGCTTTCTCGATGATGTCAACTTGCTGAAGGATTCTTTCTTCTTTGCAGTCGCGTTTGATAAGCTGCGCGTGGCCGAGTATCGCCGCCAGTATGTTGTTGAAGTTGTGCGCAACACCGGAAGCAAGCTGCCCAAGCGCGCGCAACTTGTCTGCCTGAGCAGCGCGCTCGCTTGCCAAACGCTCTTCGGTGATGTCGCGCGCGATTGAAAGCACGCTCGTCACGCCTCCTTCATCGTAGATGGGCGTGAAGGTGATGAGCAGCAATCGAGATTCGCCCGTTTTCCTGCACGCGTTCAACTCGAAAGTTTGCGCCTCGCCCGCAAGCGCCCCCGTGAAGCGTTCGACTGCCGTCTTCTTGTCCTCGCCCGCGGTATACAGCCTGTAATCGTGCGCGGTCAATTCTTCGCGCGAGAACCCTGACAGGTTTACCAACTGCTCGTTGAACCATATCAAGCGTCCCGTAGGAGAGAAGGCAGAGATGGCGTCGTTCGCATGTTCGATCAACTTGACGAGGAAGCCGCGCTGCTCGCGAGCTACTGCTTCGGCTGCTCTAAGCTCGGACAAATCTCTCACTATGCAGACTGCTCCGTGCGGGCCGTCCTGCTCCTGGCTGTCACCAAATCTATTCCTGAGCGGAGAGATGGTGACGAGCACAGGCCGGTTGAGCCGCTCCGGCACAAGCTCGAATGTTACGGGCCGCCCGGTTTTGATGACATTGGCGACGCGGCAGGTCTCGCCTTCTATTCCTTGAAGCAGAGTGCAACACCTGCGCCCGATCAGATCGCGGACATGAGCGTTCTCGAACGCCGCTCCCGCTTCGTTCACGCGGCAGAGTTTTCCTTTCTGATCGAAGATGAGTATCCCGTCCGTGAGCGCGTCGAACGTCGCCTCCCATTCATACTTGCCGTGCGAAACTTGCTCGAACAACTCCGCGCGCTGAAGCGCTGTAAGCACCTGATCGCCCGCCGCGCGTATGATCTCTAATTCTTCATTTGCCCATACACGCGGGCCAGATTTCATTATGGCAGTAATCACAAGTTTCACAGCGCCCTGGTTATTTACGCGCACGGACAGAAACGCCCGCGTGCCGACAGGACGCAAGAACTGGTCGAGGAAGGGAAGCATGCGAAGATCGATTTCAACGTCGTCCGAGCGTATCATTTCGTTTTCAGCCATCTCGGCAAACTTTGCAAACGCTTCGACCGGAAAAACCTTCGTGTGATGCGATATTGTTCCTCCGCTGTACTCGCATTCGTTGATCCACAGCCCTGCCTCTTCGTCGAGCTTTGTAATGATCATTCTATCGGCTATCAGGTAATCGCCAAGCTCTTTGGCGACGATTGGAAATATCTCGCGGAGCTGATTCGACTGATTGATGCCGTGAACTATCTGGCTGATCAATGCCTCGCGCTCGGCAGCTTGCTTTGCTTCTTCAAACAACCGGCTGTGACTGACGGCGACTTCAACCTGAGCGGTCACTTCTTCGATCAGCGCAATCTCGCTGGCAGTCCACTTGTGATAGCGGTCTGTCTGACTTATCGAAAGCGCGCCCCAGAACAGGTCGTTTACGAATATCGGGCAGATGATCTGCGATAAACTGCGCGGCTCGATTTGCCACCCGCGCACGGTTGCGGCAAATCCGGGATGAGCAGCAACGAATTCGGGCAGATCGTCTATGACGAGCGTGCGCCGCTTCTCTACCAGATAGTTCATTATGTAGTCGCCTGCATTTGCAGGAACGTGCTTCATTGCTAAATCAGGATGAGTCAAATGCTCTGCCACGACTACGAGTCTGTCGCCGACCAGTTGACGGAAGTTAGTGCGGCTCGCGCCCATCGCCCGACCAACTTTTGCCGCCGCAACCCCAAGCGTCTGCTTCAGATCGAGCGAACTGCGAATCGAGGCGACTATTTGATTGACCAACGCCGCGCGCGTGGCAGATTCGCGCACTTCTCTGTAAAGCTCCGATTGTCGGATCGCGACTGCTGCCTGCTCGACTACGGACTGAGCTATGTCAATCTCCCACTGCGTCCACGTGTGAGGCTCTTCGCAGTGATGCAGGCTGAAGATTCCAATAGGCCGCCCGCCGTGTCGTATCGTAGCCGCAAGCAGCGATTTGACTTCCGCTACACGATACCGCTCGTTGAACGGAGCCATCCTCAAATCATTCGCCGGGTCATTTACTGCCACAGGCCCGCTTGCCGCGATCACGGTTTGAAAAAAGGCATTGTTCGACACTTGGATTGTTTGCAACTCGGCCTGCCTGTGTTTGCAACACTCGGCAATATATTCGTGCGTGAGCGGCACCTGCTCGGGCATAGGATTTGGCAAAAGCGCAAGCCTGCAGCGGCAAACCGACAACGCAGCGCCAAGCTCGTTGACTATTGCTTGCAAAACGGCTTCCGGGTCGAGCGAACTGTGAATGGCCGAGTTGATTTTTCTGATTAGCGCCTCGCGCCTGGCAGACTCTTGCGCCTCGCGGTACAACTCCGCCTGATAGAGCGCGACTGCCGTCTGCTCCGTCACAAGGCGCAGCAATCTCATCTCTTCATCAGAGAACTCGCGCGGGTGGTCGAACTGTTCAAGCGCGAGCGCAGCAACCGTGTGGTCTTTATAAGCAATGGGCGCTAAGACTAAAGCGCGCACTCCGAGCCTTACGCACAGGGCGCGCACTATCGGGTCGCCGTCGTTGGTGTCGGGTATGACTATCATTTCGCCCGACAGCAATCGGCTCAACAACGAAGACCCTTCAACGTCGAGTCCCGTTTGCAGCAAACTCGGCACCAGCACGCTTGAGCGATACTCTGCGCGGGCCGTGAGCAGGTTGCTCAGACCTTGCCCCGACGTTTTGCCTAACTCGCCGTCTCTATGTTTGAAGATGACCACGCGAGTTACGCCCAGAGTCGTGCCCAGTCCGTCAACAGCCGATTTCAGAATCTCGTCAATGGAACCTGCGCAGCGAATGGCGGTCAGCAGTTGATGCGTGAGGACTTCGCGGCTGGCTGCGTTCTTCGCGCTCTCCTGCGATTGAATATGATGGAGCGCAAGGCTGAGACAGGAAGCGATTGATCGCAACGCTTCTTTATCGCCGCTCGACAACCTGTGATGCTTGCGCCTGTAGAACAGAATCGCGCCGATGGCCTGCGACTCGTCTGTGAACGGGGCAAACATTATGGATTCCACGGCGGGCCGGGTTTCTGTTTCATCGAGCGCGCGTTCGAAAGCGGCTTTCAGCGTCGGCGCAGCCTCGGCAATGGTCATCTCTAAGGGAGAGTTTTCGATGGCGAGTTCGCGCGCAATCTCCGAGTCGAGAAGCCGGAGTTTTTCTCTTGCGGTGGAATTGACCTCTTGCGCGCAGTACTCGCCCCCGCACTTGAGACCGCCTTCGGTCTTCAGCAAGATCACCGAGCGCGTCAAATCGAGAGCGCGGCCAAACTCCTCTGCGGCGGCGGCGAGAAAAGCATTAAGGTCTCGCGCCGAGCGGGCAAGCGCGCCTATCCGATCAACGAGCGCGTAATAGCTCGATTGACCGCCGCGATCAGCAAGAATTCTTTTTATCAGTGACAAAAGATTGATTTAGAAGGCAATGGGCAAACAGTATCTTATACAAAATATGATTTTCAACTTTCGCCTTTTGCCCTTTACCTTTCACCTTGTCCATTTGCCTGCAACTCGGTCACCTTTCATTGTGAGGACAGAGTAACGAACATCACGACCAGTGACCGGGTCTTTTATTGCCATTCCGGGTTCGGTTGTCAGGTGGCGTATCTCGCGCCACAGATCAAGCGGCACTGCTGTGAAAGCTTTGACTATCTGTGGGTCGAAGTGAGAACCCGCGCATCTGATCAATTCGTCGGCGGCATCCTCAAACGAGCGCGCCTTGCGATATGGTCTGTCTGAGGTGATGGCGTCAACTGCGTCGGCAACTGCGAATATGCGCGCGCCCTGGCATATCATCTCGCCCGCGAGTTTATTGGGATAACCGCTGCCGTCGAATTGCTCGTGGTGTTGGGCGACTATATGGCTTGCGTCTTCTAGAAAATCTACACCGCGAACTATCTGAGCGCCGTATTCGACGTGGCGGCGCATGTAATTCCATTCCTCTTCCGTCAGCGCGCCCCGCTTCAGTAATATGGCGTCGGGCACTCCTATCTTGCCGATGTCGTGAAGCAGCGCACCGTGCTCAAGCGTGCTCAAGTCGTCATCGGCAAGGCCGAGTTGTTTGCCGAGCCTCAGGCAATAAGCCACTACTCGTTCAGAGTGTCCTCTGGTCTCTACGTCGCGCGCTTCGAGCGCCGTTGCGAGAGCTTGCAAAGTTGCTCTGTAATTCATGGAGAGCTTTTCAAGCGTCAGGTCGAGATTGCCATTCGCCACGCTCAAATCTTTTGAACCTTGATTGACCAGATTTTGGAGATGCTGTTCGTATTGACGATTGGCTTTGAGCAAGGACTGATGACGCAATGCGCGCCGGACTGCGGTTTCCACATCCTCAAGATTGAAAGGCTTGGTTACATAATCGTAAGCGCCCCGCCTGAGAGCTTCAATGGCGCTCTGGATGTTGAGGTTGCCTGAGATGAGTATTACTACGGTCTCGCGGCTCAGGCGACCGATCTCTTCGAGCAGTTCGAGACCGCTCATACCAGGCATCATAATGTCTGATAGCACTAGATCGTAGTTATCTTTTTTCAGGTATTCGAGAGCTTCAATCGCGCTGGTTGCGGTCTGGCATTCGTACTGGCTCGAAAGCAATGAGTCGAGCACGGAAAGCACATTCGGCTCGTCGTCAATGATGAGCATTCTGACTGGCCGTTCTATATCGAGATCAAGCTGCTCGCCGATCAATTGTGTCATCGCGGCTTTCCCTTCTTCCACTGTTGCTTGAGAAAAAAAAATCTGTCTTCAGACTCGTTGTTAAAAGACCAGCTACTTACCTGCACTAGGAATAAAATTACAGATTAATATAAGAGTGGGGGTACGTCGGCGATGATAGTATACCGAGATGGCCTTTGCAACACTTTTCTCCGAAGGAATCAGCGTTTTCCGCTTGCTCTCCAGTCTATTGAGGAGATGTGATTCACCATAACATCTTATTGTTGAAAGCTTCTTTGCGCGGCTACTTGATTACATCCTTGTGCCACTTACAAGAGTGCCACAACGCCAACATCTTTCCTCGATCATCTGCATTATAGTGGCTTGCGAAATGACGAAGCATAGTCATAAACAGAGGCGAATCGAATCTAATGCAAGAATCAAATAAACCGTGCGTTCATAGTTTGTGCCTAGACCGAACGAACGGAATGGAGAACAGGTATGCGAAGGATATTACTTGTTGTTAGCTTATTCTTTTTGTTGCCGCTATGTGCAAAAGCACAAGAGACCCCAAGCGTCGAAGTATTCGGAGGTTATTCTTACTTTCACGCCGAAACTGGCAGTGACTTACATGGTTGGAATGGTTCGGTGGCCGCGAACCTGAACAAGTGGTTAGGCCTCGTCGTAGATGTCAGCGGTCACTACGAATCACGCTCATCTAGTTTCGTAGTGACCCTTCCAGACTTTCCCACTTTGCCGGGCTTGCCTCCGTTTGAATTCAGAACCAGGGTGGATACAAACATCCACACGATTATGGTAGGCCCGCGCTTCTCGTATCGCAAGATAGAGAAAATAACGCCTTTCGCTCACGCTTTGTTTGGAGTGGCGCGGACACACACCGAAGCCGAGAGCCGGAGTGCTTCGTTCGAATCTTTTTCTTCCAGCAACGAAACATCATTTGCTATGGCGATTGGAGGCGGGTTAGATGTGAAGTTGAGCAAGAGCCTTGCCTTGCGAGTCATTCAAGCAGATTACCTGTACAAGCGATTGGGATTTGATCGCATTGGATTTGACAATCACCACAACTTTCGGGCGGGGGTTGGAATCGTTTTTCGTTTCGGCGATAAGTAGATGCTCGATTCGATCAGGGCTTCAAATCATTGCCCTTCTGCGTAATCGAGTTTGATATAGCTGCTCGCGTCGCCGACGATGAATATCATCTCGCGTCCGGGCAGCTTCAATCTCGTCACGCCTTCGGGCTTCATCCTCATATCGAGCTGTGCTTCTTCGCGAGGCTTTGCATCTGCGTTGGATT
Source organism: Blastocatellia bacterium (assembly GCA_963726785.1). GTDB lineage: Bacteria > Acidobacteriota > Blastocatellia > UBA7656 > UBA7656 > DATEKX01. The sequence goes on along the minus strand of CAVSDJ010000008.1, from coordinate 1,747,474 downwards.
GATTGCCGTCGCCGCTCCACTCCCAAAGGGTGAAAGCGGTCTTTTCGTGATGTTCGGGCGCTCCCGAAATTATCAGGAAGGATTTCAAGCGGCTGTCATATTGAATGTCGCGTATGCCTAATCCGCCAAGCGATAATTGAATCGCGTTCGGTTCTGCCAGTTGGAGATTGTCAATCGAAAACGGGCCGTTCCCGTCGCGCAGCTTGATGGGCACGACAAGCGCATTGCCGTTAACCAACGGCGAGCGCAACCCGAGCAGCAGTCTTCTATGCTCGGGGTCCGGGTCCCACGCGATGCCTTCGATATTCAATCCACCCTCTTCACCTTTCAGGTCGGCGAAGTTTTTCAGTTCCGGAACATTGTTTACCAAAAAGCTTCGCAGCCCCGCTATTGCTTCGGCCTTTGTGACAGTCTGTGTCGCCGGGTCGAATGTGAACCGCACAAGCCCCTCGCGCTCTCCTGCTTTGATAGATGACTGCGAGCCGACGATATAAAAATATGAACCGTCAGAAGTGATGCCTTCGGGGTCTTCGATGCTCACGCCGGTCTGCACTGGTTTGATCGGGCCTGATTGGTCGCCCGCAGAATTGACTTGCATCCACAGCACTTCGCCCGGACGGCTGTCGTCAACGAATAGAACGCCATCGGTGCCGAGCACTGCGGCTACGCCGGATGCTTCAAATGGACCGCCTTGAATTGGCGTGCCCGCTCCGCCGCCAGCCAGCTTCAGTTTAGCCTTGCCCTTTGTATTGATCTCTATACCGGGCTTGCCAGTATTCATGGAGCGCTGCGCTATATACAGCGCAAGCCCGACAGACAGTAGCACCGCGAATACTTGAGCGACTATTCTGCTCAAGCCGCCGATGTAAGCAGCCTTGAGACGATCATCAGTGTTTTTCTTTTTTTTCTTCTTCTTCTTCTTCTTTTCTTCTTCGCTTTGCGCGTCGGCGGTTGCAAGGGCTGCCGCGCCGACCATAGCGGGCACTGCTGCTTCAGGGACGGGCGCAGGCGTAGGAACAGCGGGCGGTGTGCTCGCGTCTGCCTGCAAAGCTTTTTCAGCAGACGTGTCCATCTGCTCTGCGCGTTTTCTTATATCCGCAAGCGCGGCGGGCGAGAGAGTCGCCGTTATGCTGGCGCTCGTCTCCGCGCGATTTCTGAACGTCAGCAAAGTCTGTCCGAGTTGAATCGAGTCGCCGTGCCGGAGAGTATGCGCTTGAGAGCCGAGCCGCTCGCTGTTGACATAAGTGCCGTTGCGGCTGCCGAGGTCTACGATGGAATAGCTGCCCTCGCGCGCAATCAGTATTGCGTGGGTATTGCTCACGGTCGGATCGTTCAATACGATGTGGTTGTGCGCAGCCTTGCCGACTTCGATCTCCTGCCGGTTGATGAAGTATTCCAGCTTTTCGCCGGAAGGCAGCACGCCTATCAATCGCGGCCCGTAGTGACGGTCTATCTGTTCGAGTATGTCGTTTGATGTCGCGAGCCGCACGGTAGCAGGCATGCCTACCTGGCGTTTTGCTTCTTCGATTGCATCCCTGTCGGTCGGGTCTGCGACGGCCAGAATCAAATTCTCGCCTTCTTTGCCTGCCGGAAAGATTTGATGATCGCGCGCGAGCTGTGGAGGGAATTTCGATGCGATTGCCTGATCAACCTGCGCCGATTTCAGATCAATGGTCTGGATTTGAAAAGTGCGGCTCATCAGATCGCGCAAGCTCTCTTCGGTCACGAGGTTTTCTTCGATCAGCGAGCGATAGAGCCTTCGGCCTTTCGCCTCTTTGTCAAGCAGGCGATAAACATCTGCGCTGGAGACGAGGCTTGCGCCTACGATTGCGTTGGCAAGCGATTCTTGCGTAAGTGGAGGCGGCCCCGGTCGCTGTATAGCGGCTGTGATTTCAGGCGATTGAACGATGCCCGTTTCGCTGTGAGAGTTGAGCCGGAAAGTGAGTTTTGAAAGCCCCAGTCCGATCACGTCGCCGTGACGTAGCACTCTAGGTTCGCTTATGCGCTCGCCGTTGACGAAAGTGCCGTTGCGGCTGCCGAGGTCTTTGAGTGTGAAGGTGTCTGCTTCGGCTACAATCACGGCGTGCGCCGCAGAGACAGCCGGGTCGGCGATGACTATATCATTGCGCGGCCCCTTGCCCATCTGAGTCTCCGACTGGACTATCTCGCGGTCGAAAACATCGCCCGTGGGAAGCAGTATCTTCAGCAAAGCTTTATTGCTTGCAGCAGGCGAGACAATTACCTCTGTTGTGATTTCAGTTCCTTCGCTCGCCAGCACTCTCGTATGCTGAGGCTCTGAGCCTGCTACGGAAGCCGCGCTTGATTTAATTTCGTCGGGTACAGGCTTGGGCAAGGAATCGGATTCTTTAACTTTTATATTGAGCGAATCGTAGTAAGCAGTCATGTCGTTGCCGCAACGGTAGCAGAATCGCTGCCCTTCGCGCGCGACGGGGGATTTGCATTTTGGACACTCAAGCGTCATACGAATAGATTATATATCTTCAAATCACTGCTTTGTAGTTGAAGCTTTAATATTCTTATACGCTGCTGAATCAAGAATTGGATGACCGCTAGACCTGTAAAGCTTGTACCCGGTACTGGCGGAGTATAACGGCTCGCCCTTGCAAAAGCAAGAAACGGCTCGGCGCTTCACGTTGACACAGGTGATGGGTGGGTCTACAATCACATCATCTGAATTCACTGTTTAAGGAGCACAACGATGGCTGGACTCGGAATGCCGGAATTATTGATCATCCTTCTGATAATCATAGTGCTGTTTGGCGCGCGCAAGATACCAGACCTTGCAAAAGGGCTTGGCGAAGGTATACGCAACTTCAAGGTCGGCATTCGCGGCGATGAGGCCCGCGACGAAGACCGCAGGTATCGTGACGAAGCTGAACGCAGATCCAGCTAAGATTATTAGTAAAGTCTCTCCCTTCAACTCTTGGCTGTCTCAGCTAATTGATTTTCGGAAAACATGTGATCTTCTGCTTTAAGATCGCTGCGGAGACCTGTCTGTTAATTCTTTGGCGGGGCGGGGTTGCACTTCATCAACTGAAATCATCAGTGAGTGGCTGGCGTCCGGCAAAGTTCGAATCCGTTTCGTGCCACCAGCCTATTTCATCTTCATCAGGCTTCCAGCAGAGATAGACTATGCGCCCTTCGTGTTCGTAAGGGAAATCCACCAGCCCCATGCGAAAATCCTTGATGTGCACGCCCATAAATTCGATCTCTTGAATTGCTTCGCTGAAACGAATCATGTGTTTGAGATAACGAGGCCCGTATGGACTGCCGCCGCCGAATTCGGCTTTCTCTCTCGCGCGATCAATCTCCACTCGCATGTCGAGCAACACATCGCGCTCCGTTTTGACGCGCGAAAGCAGTTTGCGCAGACGGGGTATGAGACCGCGCGCTTCGCTCAATGTAAATACTTTTACCTCGTCCAATTCGTCCAGCATCGAACAGTTTCCTGATAATCGAGATGGCTTAATGCTGCACCATCCGGCGTGCGCGGGTCAAGCGCCAGCCGCAGGCTGGAAACTGCCGGTGATCGAACTAGAACGTAACTTTGACTATAAAGCGGCGATCATATCGGCAATCGCTTTATCAAAATCGGATTTGCCTTCGAGGTAGGGTTGCCAGTATTTCTCAAGGACGCGCTGATAGTTCTGCATGCCTCTGTTATACACTCCAGTTTGATAAGCATAAGGGACATAATCTTTCACGCCGCGCGCCGCAAGACCGCGCTTGACTATCTCTCCCGTGGTGTAAAAAAGAAGCGCATGCCAAAGCCTGTCCGGGATCGGTTTATTGTGAGCGCGGCACTCGCGGGCAATCGCATCAGCAACCGCGCAGTTGGTCACATCAACCATCGAATGCGACGCTTCATGAAATAGAGTTTCGAGCGCGGCATATCCTTGCAGGCGCTCGTCGGTGCTGGAAATCATTATGTGCAGAGGAGTGTCAATGGTGTAAGCTCCAAACTGCCCGGCGAATCTCGACACATCAACTCGTATCTGTCCCGCAGGCCATTTCGCGTGATAAGCCGCTGCAAACTCCTTGGGCCACGCGACGGCGAACTGTTTAATCTTTGGCGATACGGCGGCAATCCAGTCGCGATTATCTTTATCATGTTTCGCCCACCAGACCGCGCGATAGACTACTGCTGCTCTCTCAAGCGCGGCTGTGAGTTCGGGTTCGAGATTTGCCTTTCGCAAGTCGGCAGAAGATTCCATCTCGACCAGCCGCGTTTTTATTGTCACCATCTTTTCATCGAACAGAAGATCGCGTTTGATGAGACCGCTCTCGATGTAGTAATCGAGCGTCGCATCCCATGCGCGTTGTTGTTCAGGGGTGAGCGTTTGTGCTTGGGCGGCGGTCGGAGCAGTAGCGGCTGGCGGATTTGCTTTCAACTGGTCGCGCCGCCGCGCTACTGGAAGAAGAAAGTGATGAAGGTTGACCCAGAAGCTGCTATGAAAATCAAATATGGCCTGATCTGTTTTTACGCGCGAGTCGGGCGACGTTTGACTTGCGCGCGTGTTTGTCGTCAAGCAGGGGGTGATTAATAGCGCAGAGATAACCAATGCGAGTTTGCCGGTCATAGGGCGCTCCTTACGTAAAGTTTTTCACCCCGATGCATAAACGTCGCCAGTTGTCGCTAGTTCCAAGTATTCTACTCAACGCGAATCCGCTGCGGCGCGAGACTTAACGATTGAGTGGCCGATTGGATAGAAGTCCGGCAATTCAACCGGAAGCTTGCCTTTGAACTCTATCTCGCCCAGCACAGCTTTGAGCGCGGCTTCTTCGGCAGCCGGATAGTATTCGTATGCCAGAATGTAAGAAGAAATCTTAGGCACGAATGAAATCAAATATGGGCTGCCGTAGAGAACGAATACGAAACGCTTATCGATTCCCGAAAGATGATTGAGCAAATTTATTTCGCCTTCGCTCATGTCAATCGAGCCTTTGTATGACGCCACTCGAATGAAGCCATTGACTACGACTGCGTCTGAAAATGCGGCCAGCTTTTTGATGAGTTCAAACTCCGCAGGCGAAGTCTTGTCCGAAACATAAACGTTTGTCGTGTTCGGGTGTCGCTTAATCAAGCCTTGAAGAAACGCGCGTCCCGGCACTCCGTCGCGCCACCCTTCGCTGTTGTCAACCATCGTGATGAACAGGACTTTCTGGTCGGGCGCAAGCTTTAGCGGCAAGACGTTTTTATTATCGCGCACAAGCGTGATGGCATTTTCGATTATTCGCTGCGCTGTTTGCTGATGCTCGCGCGAACCAAGCGTTTTATCCAGTTTGTTCAAATCTGCAAAACGGTTCTTATCGAGGCCGAGTCTTTCTTTTGCCGCAAGTATCCTTCGCACAGATTCGTCAATGCGCGACTGTTTGATCTCTCCCGACTCGACTGCGCGTTTGACTGCTTTGAAAGCCTGCTCTACGTTCGGCGGGTAAAGCAATATGTCTGCGCCTGCCTTGATGGCGCGCACCGCCGCTTCGCCGTCGGGATAGTGAGCAGCGACGCCGCGCATGTTCATCGCATCCGTGAAGATCACGCCGTTGAATTTAAGTTCTTCGCGCAGCAGGCCGGTCAATATTTTTGGTGACAAAGTCGCAGGAAGGTTTTCAGGCTCGATGCGCGGCAGGGCTATGTGCGCGCTCATCACGCCGCCGACTCCTTCTTCAATGGCGGCGCGAAACGGCGGCAGTTCTATCGCGTTCAGCCTCGTGCGATCAACATCAATCGAAGGCAATTCCATGTGCGAATCGGTAGACGTGTCGCCGTGACCTGGAAAATGCTTGGCCGTCGCCATCACGCCCGATGATTGCGCGCCGCGAATGTAAGCGCGAGCCATCCTTGAAACCATCTCCGGGTCGCCGCCGAACGAGCGTATGTTGATTATTGGATTGCGCGCGTTGTTGTTCACATCAACCACAGGATAGAAATTCACATCAACGCCCATCGCGCGAGCTTCTTCGGCTGCCACGCGGCCAGCTTGAAAGGCAAGCTCAGGATTTGCAGTCGCGCCAATGGCCATCGCTCGCGGCAAGCGGGTCGCGCCGATGTAGCGAATGCCGACGCCGCCTTCAAAGTCAGCCGTTATCCACAACGGCAATTTCGACATCTCTTGCATATGATTGATCAGCAGCGAAACGCCAGCAGGCTCGTGAAGAATGTTTACCTCGCCCAGCATATGATAGCCGCCGACATGAAACTCGTTGATGTCACGGCGCACCTGCTGAAATGTATCGCTGTCCTGGCTCATGAACATTCCGACCGTCGCGGGGATAATCAACTGGCCGATCTTTTCATCGAGATTCAACGAAGCCAGCGTAGTCTCGACCCACGAAGCTTCAGTTTTGGGTTTTTGTTTTTGATAAGCATTTATAGGAAGCACGTTTGAAACACTGAGAACGACTAGCAGAAACACGATTCTTTTTACGTAGAGCATTTCATCCCCCGAAAGATATTGAATATACAGTACAGTACCGCGAGCGGTAGCGAGCGGGTAGGCTTGTTGAAGAACCCGCTCGCTACTGTTCGCTATAGTAACACGAGCATTGAAACAGGGAAGACAGGGCGCGGCTTGTTGTATACTAATTTTGTGACGCATACCATTCAGCCGCGAGCGTAAGCGGCTCTCTTAGAGGTTCACAATTATGCGAAAGCTTTTCCTGACAGCATGTCTCTGTTTTCTAGCCTTCAACATCGGATGCACTCCCGCAAGCAACACCAACGCCAACAATGCGAATGCTCGCGGGAATGCTAATGCTACGGCCAGTGGCAAAACGCGGCCCGATTCCTGGATTACGCTCAAGGTTAAACTGGCGTTGCTGGCCGAAAACCCGACGAGCGGATATGAAACTGAAGTAGATACTAAGAATGGCGCGGTAACGCTCACCGGCAAAGTTGATACGAACGAAGCGAAGACGGCGATGGAAGCAACCGCGCGAAAGATCGAAGGCGTTCAGAGCGTGAACGATCAGATTCAAGTCGTGCCCGATGCGAAGCGCCAAGAAGTCAATGCCGCTGACGATAAAATAAAAGACGAACTCGGCAAGGTCATTGATAACGATTCAAAGTTGAAAGACCTTTCTTTATCGGTTGACAGCAATGCGGGTGTGGTTTCGCTCGACGGCTCTGTGGATACACACGAGCAACTGCTTTATGCGGCGCAAGCCATGCGCAAAGTGCCGGGCGTGAAGTCCGTCGTATCCAGCGCCGTTACTGTGAAGGATGAAAAGAGTTCTTAGAAGCCAGGACTTCTAAGCTCTGGAGTTGTGCTTACGCGTTTTCACCGTGACGGATACGGGCCTGACAGTGGTCTGTCTTCTCGTCACGGCTGCGGTTTCACGGCTGCGGCCTGATTTCTTAGTCGCGATCTTAGCTTCGCAGATATTCTGGCTGAGCGAGATGGCCTGCTTCGCGTTGCGATAGCCGTATCGGCGCGGGTTGGCCTCGAAGTGAGCAGGGTCTTTCAGTCCGTAGCGCCATTGAAATCCGTTTTTTCGCATGACGCTGACGATGCGGCGGCCTCGCGGTGTTATCCTTTTCGCGCCGCGAGGTCCCGCAGCGACTCCCGATATGTCTACTGCGAATCCTGCCTCGTGCAGGGATTTTCCGGGAGGCAGCGCGCGATAGAGTCCCGGATTCGCTTTACGGCAACGCCTGCTTTGCGAGCAGCGATACAGCGCGGCTTGCTTATCAGTCGAACGCCACGCGCTTGTAACAGTCGGACTGATGCCTGCGCGCTTCATATCGCGCACCGCCGTCTTTAATTTCTTCGCAACCTTCGGATCAACATAATTCTTAGCGTGGCAGGGCGCGACTTTGAAAGCCTTTTTTGTTTTGCTCCCGCACCCGGCGCAGCCTCTTGAGTTTACAGATCGCCTTGAAGTGCTTCGATCACGAGCGACAGCTTCAGTCGCAAACGCGAAGCAGAGAAGCGCTGCGGTCATTAATGCGGCCAGAGTTCGTGCAGATAAATAAGACACAGGTGAATATCGCCTATCTTTGATTGATTGCATTACTGATTTCCTGCGGGCTTTTAAGGCAGAGGGGCTGATTCTGCTAAGAGCCGGAGATTAAGCTGGCACTTTCGGCAATCCACAGAAAGTATAAACCATTAGTCAACAGCAGGCGCTCTGAAAGCGTGTTCTACGGCGCTTTGAGCACAGTAGAGGCATAGCAGCGGCTGCAAGCCGTGTAGCCTTTCGACCGCGCTTCCGATATGCCAATCGCCTGCTTCTTTTTGCTCAGTAACTCGCAGCCTGACTTGTGATATAGCCTGTCCGTAGACGAGACGAACACAGAAGGCTCGGAAGGGGAGGTCGAGGTTTGCGCCGTGCCTGAGATGGCCGGGATGTTAGGGCCAATTGCAGAAGGCGGAAGCGGTGAAAGCCGTCTTGTTCTTTCATCCGTTGCGCCGGGCGTTGTAGTTGGCGGAGGCTGGGCCGCAGCCGCCGTTGTTGATGTTGCTCCGGAGGATGATCCCCACACGCCGCGCATTGACTGCATGGCTTCGCGCTCCTGCGCGCGAAAACTATCGCTAAACTTGAAGTCGTCGCTCGTGCGGACGAACCCTAATCCTTGCTTGACCAATTCCGTGTTGATGAACGTCCCGTCCTTCGTGTAGACGTAGGCGAGCGTCTGACCGGCTTCATCTTTATTGTTGCGAGCGGCGTTTGCAGGATCAAACTCAAGCCGCACTTCCTGATTCAGCAGAGATTTCTCTACGAAATTGAGCGCGTTCTGCCCGTGCGCAGCGTATATGCCTTGCGGAGTCCTTCCGTCAGGCGTTTCAACGCCTATCATTCGCACAGCGCCGACACTCTCTACTTCTAGCGTATCTGCGCGCAGAATGCGTTTGACGAGGCGGAACTCATTCGACGAAATTTCTGGCTGGGGCTGGCGCGGCGGCGCAACAGCGGCGTTGGCGGGAATCGTCGGACCAGCTTCTTTGTGCGCTATCGAACGCGCTACGATGAAACCGAGTGAGAATCCTGCGACGAGCGCAACTGCAACATAGACAGCCACATGCCTTTTGTCTACGCCTATGCTCCATCTTGGAGCCACGTCTGCTTCGTATGGTTGCTGCTTGAAAGATAACATCTTGCTTACTCACAAAACGGGGAACGTTCTTCAAAAGCGGAATCGAACTCGCGCGCGGGAGCTTCTAACTCTCCGTATGAGAAAAACTCACAGCCAGGATTCTCTCACTGCGACTGACAGCGCGTCAACAATTATTGCGAATCGGCCAGTCGCAGCCGAGGATTTGCAGGCCGGATTTTAATCCGTAGAAATGTGAAAACGGTAAGAAAAATTTCAATCTGCGATGTGCGTTCCATACTCTGAAATCCATACGGTTTCCCTGATAAAATGCGGATTTTGGCCGGTTTTCGGTTGCAAGTTTCGAGCTAGTGTAGTAATCTTCGCGTCGCAGTGAACCCCCTGTTTTTGCTGGCTCGAAGGGGCGGCCAAAGCAGGGGTATCTTTTTGAGCGGAATAACCTTGAACTGTTTACAGCATTGAGCCGCTCGCTGCAATTGAAAATCCAATCGCCTGCGCCGCAAAGCGCAGAGCCTACATTAAGAAAGAGAGATACTATAAATCATGTCATCAGGAAAGAAGATGTCCAAGACCCAGCTTGCAACAGAATTGGCAGAGGCGACAGGCACAAACAAGAAGACCGCGTCGGCATTTCTTGAATCATTGTCTGACATCGCTTATCGCGAAGCTAAGAAGAACGGCGAGTTCACCATTCCCGGTATCGGCAAACTCGTCAAGAAGCAGACCAGCGCTCGCACGGGACGCAATCCGGCAACGGGCGAAGAGATCAAGATACCGGCCAAAACCGTCATTCGTTTCCGCGTGGCGAAAGCTGCAAAGGATTCGGTGCTCGGCGCGAAGAAGTAGTAGCCGGTACGTAACGCGGCGCGCACTCGCGATTGCTGCAATCGAAAAACTTCTACAAACAGAGAAGCCTTGTCGCGGTGGCCTGCATTACGCAGCACAGCCATCCTACTCCGCTCAATATCGCAGGGCCGCCGCGACCGGCTTCCACCTCAAGCTCAATAAACGAGCGCCTGCCCGTATCTCCTCAACCTTTCAAATAATGTCTCGGTCGCTCGTGGCACTTGAGCGGGCGGCTTGCAAGCGATTAAACTTGGTTATGCCTTTCAAACAGCCACGCTCGGTTCAGGTTGTAATTTTTGCCGAAAGCGCGGGCGGGCGCGAATACCTTTTGCTCAAGCGTGTATCAAGTCACGGCGGCTTCTGGCAATCTGTCACTGGTTCGCTCGAAGAAGGCGAGACGCACGCCGAAGCGGCTGTCAGAGAGGTTTATGAAGAGACGGGAATCGCGCGACGCGAAGACGAGTTGATTGATCTCAACGTGATTAATGTTTTTGAAATAGCCCCGCAGTGGCGCGCGAAATATGCGCCGGGCGTGACCAGCAACGAAGAGGTCTGCTTCGCGCTGAAAGTTGACAAGTGCGAAGTCCGCATTGACCCACGTGAGCATGAGCAATACATCTGGGTCAGTGACGAGACCGTTATGCAGATGCTTTATTGGGAGAGCAACAAGCGAGCTTTTGCCGTTGCTAAAATGATTGCTGGTTACAGTAGCCCGACCGTGAGGGAGGGCACAGCAGAACGCCCTTGCTGACGCGCGGGCTACTGATTTTCGGAGGTGAGTAATGGCTGAATTCGATGAGATAAAACTGACACAGATGGCAAAGCGCGCGGGCTGCGCGGCGAAGCATCCACCCGGCTATCTGCTTCCGTTGCTTGGCAAGCTGCCTGAGATAACAGACCCTAACGTGCTGGTCGGCAGTTCAACCGCAGACGACGCGGCTATCTATAAGTTGAGCGATGACCTCGCGCTGGTTCTAACAACCGACTTCTTCACGCCGATTGTAGATGGGCCTTATGATTTCGGCGCGGTCGCTGCGGCTAACGCTTTGAGCGATGTTTACGCGATGGGCGGGCGGCCACTGTCTGCGCTCAACATAGTCGGTTTTCCCGAAGCTACGCTTGAGCCTGAAGTGCTCGGCGAAATCCTGCGGGGCGCTGCCGCGAAAGCTCGCGAGGCAGGCATTGACATAGTCGGCGGCCACACCATCAAGACCGACGAGCCTATTTATGGTTTAGCAGTCGTCGGCACGATTCACCCTCAAAAGATTTTGACTAATGCAGGGGCGCGTCCCGGCGATGTGTTGATACTGACAAAGCCTATTGGCATCGGCATCATCACCACAGCGTCAAAGCAGGGTAGAGATGAGCAGGGCGCGATACGCGAAGCCATCAACGTGATGACTACTTTGAATCGTCAGGCCGCCGAAGTAGTGACGGAGATAGGCGCGAACGCCGCGACTGACGTGACGGGCTTTGGCCTGCTCGGTCACTTGCGAAACATGACTGCCGCAAGTCACGCGAGCGCTCGCGTGTGGCTTGATCGCGTGCCCGTGTTGCCTGCCGCGTGGGATTATGTGCGCGAAGGCGTAGCGCCCGGCGGCACGCACGCAAATCGTCGTTTCCTTGCCGACTGGGTGAGCTACGATGAAGGCATTACGAAAGAAGATGAGCTTGTTCTTGCAGACGCGCAGACATCAGGCGGGCTGCTTGTCGCAGTGCCGGAAGATCGCGCAAGCGTAATGCTTGATTCGCTCATTCGCGCAGGCGTGAAGGATGCCGCGATTATTGGCAGATTCGAATCAGGCGAGCCGGGCCGCATCTACGTCAGCCGCAATGCCGTGTAGCCTGATTCTTGAATGAGCTTCAATTTGATCGGATATTAATATAAAATCGCTGCTGTTTGGGGTGCTGATTTCTGTCTATCTCTCAACTCGATAGCCTGTTCTTTCCTTTCTTAATTCGAGATGAGTCTGGAGTGGTCAGATGAATAAAAGACGAATGATCGTTCCCGCCATAGTGTTGATCATGTTGTCGGTTGTCACCGGAAGCAAGGCTCAACAAAAGGAAGACGCATCTTCTCCAATGAGCCTGGCTTTAGAAGTGACCTTTTACAAAGGCATGGCTCCAACTTATCAACCGGTTCCAGAACAGGAATCCTCACCCTCTAAAATGTGGTATGGGCGCTTTCGTCGCATAGCATCCTGGCAAGGGCCTAAGGCTCACTTCCGGTTAGAGGTGTCAATATCGTTACGCGCAGAGAAAGCGATGCCATCAAAATAAATGTTTCAGTCTTTACGGGCAATCAAACTTTCGACAAGGAAGAACCTGTCGCTACATACCTGGTGCGCGAAAATGAAAGGATCGTTACAGCCGAATTAACCAGATTCGGCGTACAGCCTTTTGAGATCGGCGTGATCAAAAAAGCTAAAGTTATTCCTGACCTGCTTCCAGTGAAGAATGATACTCAATCCATTCAGGTGATCGGCCTTGAACCTAAGGATTCCACGCTTCCGTTCTACAGCCTGTCGCTCAAAAACATTTCCAGCAAGAATATTGCCGCGATGGAAATCTTTGTTTTCGTGGGAAATGAAAGGCGCATCGGTTCTCAGCCGCAGGGCAAAGAAGGAAAGCCATTGATCGAAGCGGGCGCTGTTTTCAAGACGGATTTGCGCGGGGCAGAGGATGCAGTCAGAACGCAGCAAGGGTATGTCCCGTCATCGCCGCGAGATCAAAGCATCGTAATCGGCACTGTGATTTTCGACGATGGAACTTACGAAGGCGATGTGCAAGTTGTCGCTGAATTCAAAGCGCGCAGATTGGCCCACAAGATGCAACTCACTCAGGTGTCAGTTCTATTGCACAACGCGATGAAGGCCGGAGATGCAGATGCTTTGGCAGCGGCGGAAAATTTGAAACGACAGATTTCCTCCATGCAGATGAGGAAAACGACATTGCCCTCGGTGAACTGCTGAAAGATATTCCTAATGTTGGTCGCGGACTGGAATCAAAACTTCAACTTATTATCCAGAGCGCGCGAGCCTATATCAAGAAAATAGCGCTGGATGAAATTGAGCGCTTTGAAGCGGATCTGAAAAAAGCGCCTGACAAGAGCACTTTTCAAAACTGGTTAAACGCGACCAGCGCAAGGTATGAACAATGGCTTTCAAGGCTTTGATTCATCGCGCTGAGTTGAAAGCCAAGTAGCTCGACCAACAGGGAATGCTGTAAAGACTGCATAACAGCATTCCCTGTCAATCGAACTTGCTGACCCCTGCCTAAACGACAGCCTGAATATTTCTCCTATCGCAATGTCAGTGTGGTCGAACTCTTAACGTTTGCATCGGAGTTGTATGTAGCGCCCGTCTTGGTGACAGTGTTCAGCCGAACCGTATAAGTTCCAGTGCGCGAGCTGCTCTTTGTAGTCGCGCTGAACAGCGCCCACCCTTGAGCGTTGGTTGTAGTCGTCGGGCTGCTGAATATGCTATTGATGCTGTCGGAAAGAGTGGTTTTAACCGACGCGCCGCTTACGGCCACATTGTTCTGATCTACGATCTTCACTCGCCAGAAGATTGTTTCTCTTCTTGTGAAGATCGTCTTCGGGTTTCCGTTTGAATCGGTGCTGATAACGTCTGCCGAATGCATTACAGGCGCAGGCGGCGGCGGCGCTGCCGTATCGCCATCGAGCAGGCCATCGAGATTTCTATCAATCCCCATACGCACGCCGGAACCGGCAGGCACACCCATCACGCTCAACGTATCGCCTGCGTTTATCTTGTTCTTGAGCTGTGCCAGCGTGAATGGGCCGACGCCTGTTCTGTCTGACTGATAGTTGTTCGATGATGTGCGAAATATCAAGCCTCTGACCTGCCCATCAATCGTCCCTTTAATCACAAGATCAATGTTGCCAGCCCTCGCCTGATTCTCTAACACCGTCCACTCGCTTGCGACCGTCGCATTGGCTACGTTGGCTGGTGTTATCGTCCTGGTGTATCCGACAGCAGGAGCCATGCCTGTGTCAAAGCAGAGCATGAACGCAACCAGATTTCTTTTCCTGACCGTGTCGGCTGCAAAACTTTGAAAGACTGGTTGTGAGAGGAAATCATTCAGCGTTGCGATAGATCCATCGTGTATGAACCCGAATCCGCCGATGCTTTGAGCGCCTGCCGCATTGGTGAAGTTGACCTTCTGATACATGTTGCGAAGGTGAGGAACTTTCATGTCCTGAGGCTCTTGAGTCAAAGAGCCTGGAATGATGACCTTGTTGGTTCCTGTGCCGGGATTAGCCGTGTGACAAAGATTGCAGGTGACGGATTGCGCGAACTGCTCATTGATGAACGTATTGCGGCCCGCGTTCGGGTCGCCGCCCGCAAACGAAGCGGGCATCGTCCGGTCAAGGTTCTGATTCGGATTGGGCTGGAACTTCAGAGTGTTGATGAAATCACGGTAAGCCGTCATATCTGCGGTCGAAAGCTGCGACCCGCCCATCAAAGTGTCGAACGCAGGATTAAATGCCAGGAAATCCGCGCGGTCTCCTCGCCAGTGAAACGGGCTGAGACCGTCAAGCCCTCTTAGTGTTTGCGTAGTCATCGGCCCTTTCATCGGATGAAACTGCGACGTACCGAATGCTGAGCTGACAGTAGTCATCGTGCCTGCGGGATTGCCGAGGTTCCAGGCTAACAAATCCATGTCCGAATCCACGTGGCATGCCGCGCAGGCAGCCAAACCGTTGCCCGAAAGCTTTGCGTCATACAGGAAGCCGCGACCGTTGCGAATGGCAGACGGCGTGGGATCAAAGCTTCCCACCGGCAGTTCTTTTATGACCGTGTCGAGCGCCGTGTCTATAACCGAAATCGTGTTGGAGATTCGATTCATCACATACAGCCGTTTCGTATTCGCATTCAACGCCAGGCCGCGAGGGCCGCGCTTGTTTTTTGGGTCTGCTGCTGTGCCTTGCGCGGGGCCGACTTCGATTCGCGCGAAGACGTTTCCATTCGGTTCTACGAGCGCGATGCGGTCTGTGCCGAATGCCGCGACATACATGAAACTTCCGTCAGGCTCGAATACGACGGCTGTCGGTTGAGCCAGCGCCGAAGTTTTCGCAAACGGGTTGGGCAATGCTAAATAGTCAACGCCGGGATTGAGGTCTATTGGTTGAACAGCGCCGGTTGCAATTGATATGTGTGTGATGCGATTGTCAACCGAATGCCCGCGAAGGTTCGGCTCGAATTGCACGAGGTTGCGAGCCTCTGTGTTTGTGACGTAAAGGTCGCCCGTGGTGGGCTGCACGGCGATGCCCAGATTGATGGTTCCAACGCGCGAAAAATAGCGCGTGACCGCAAGCGTCGCCGCATTGATCTCGACAACGTCATTGTCCGGCATCGTGTACTTAATGACTGACGGTGCCCACGCCGCGTCAGTTGCGTCAACTATCACTCCCTCTTTCGGAGCAGGAGGCAACGTGGGATTTGTCGGATTAGGCGGGAAGGGAGCTTGCGCTCCGGGAATGATCGTCGTGCGATTGCCCGACAACGCAAAGGCCGCGTAAACCTTCGCCCCATCCGCGCTCACTGTTATCGCTCTTGGGTTTTCTCCCTTCACCGGAACAGTAGCGAGTTTTGCGTGCGTCGTCGCATCGAAGACGCAAATGGCATTGCTTCGCGAGGCTGTGACAAAAGCTTTGTTGCCTGCGAAGACTACGTCAACCGGCTCATCTTTCACGTTAATCGTGTCGGTTACTATGCCGCGTGAAACGGATACGATGCTGATGCTGTCAGAAACCTGATTGACTACCCATACTTCGTCATTCGTGCGCGGGTTTACAGACACAGGCTCGATGCCGACCGGAATCTCTGCGATCAGCGCAGGACCGGATGACTGCGAGAGGTCGAATACCGAAAGGCGCGCGTCAGGCGTATTGACGGCGAATAAACGAGAGCCGTCCGGTGAAAGGCGCACAGGGCTTGTCTGCGAGCCTTCAAAGTTTACGTAAGTATTAGGAGCAGTCGTTTGAGTAGCTGCCGATTTGGCAAAGAAGACTGCGACAAGAATCAAAAAACCTGCAACGACCTTGATCGTTTTCATAATCTTGACCTTTCCCTGATCGTGAATTGACGTGAGGATTATTGATTACTGGTTTTCGGAACTATCCGGTCGCTCACCGGAACATACTGCTTCTTATCCAAATCTATTTTGACTATGTATGAACCGCTCGCGCCGGTTCTGCGATTAGGGCCGAACGTGACAGGCGCGATGACGCCTGTCGTGTAGTTTCGCAATTGCTCAAGCCCCCTGATGATACCGGCGCGACTGAGTTGCCTGGTGCCGGAGCGCGCGGCTTCGACAAAGATTTTCGCCGCTGCAAAGGCTACGGCCTGAAACGCTGCGCTTCGCAACTGTACGCCGGATTTTTGCATCACCGATACGAACTCGGCGAAATCGTCCCGGTCGGGCAGCGAAACCGGATAAGATAAATAAGTCTTTGCCGAAAGAGCAGGCGGCACATTGAATGCAGCTCGCCCTATCATTATCGCGGAACTGAGCAGACCGGCATCCAGTTTCATCCGCTCCATCTCGTTTGCGAATGCCGTGAATTCATCGCCGCCACCGAAAAAGAAGACGTAATCAAGCTGCTTCTCCACGAGCGGCTTGACCATCGCGCTCGGTGAAAATTGACCGGCCTTGTAACTTTGCTCGATCACTATTTCCATAGAGTGAATTTTTGCCTGTAACTTTAATCCCGAAACGGCGTCTTGATCAAGATCGTTTTCGGCAAAGACGACAGCAAGGCGAGGCGCAGCTTTGTTGTTGGCGCGCATCTCGCCCGCGCCGATAAACTCAGCAAGCGAACGCGATTGATCGGCAAAGCTCGGCAGTAAATAAAAGACGTAAGGGTTAGGCACAGCAGGCTGGCGCGGCGACAACGTTACAGGGCCTATGAGCGGAACCTCACGCTGTTTTAAAAACTCGTTGGCCGCTTCGCTCGCGCTCGGCTCAAAGCTTCCGACAAGAGCAAACACGCCGTCTTGTTCGATCAGTCGTCGCGTCGCTTCAGCAGTCCCCGTTGAATCGCCGCGAGAGTCGGCTACTACAAGCTCAAACTTGCGACCGTAAATGCCGCCTTGCCTGTTCGCCTCAGCGAAATAGGCTCCCAGAGCCTGTTTCACGTCTTCGCCAACCCTCGCAAGCGACCCCGTCATAGGCAGCGCCGCGCCAATTTTGATAGCCTCATCGCTTAATCCGGGGTCAACGTCGAGTTCTTTGCCGATCTTTTTCAGGTAAGCGATCAGGTCGGCCATCTGCTCGCCGGTCATCTTATAGTGAGGCATGCCGGGGTGAAGCTTCCCGCCGCTTGAATTGATGCCTGCGGTAATTGCGCGGGTGAGAGTCGCTTCATTGTAAGGGCCGCGATCAAGTCGAGTGAGCGCGGATTGGCCCACTGAGGCGAGCTTGTTCCAGATGAGCGAAGGTGGCTGCAATCCGCCTTCGCTTGAGCCTTCGCCTCTCAGCCCATGACAGTTCGCGCAAGGAAACGAGCTTGCCGGAAACTCCAGGTCGCCAGTGCCCAGCACCGCGTTCATCTCGCCGCCTTCGCTTTCGCCCTTCAGATAAATCTGCTTGCCTCGTTTTTCCTGGGGCGACAACTCGGCTGCGCTCTGAGCAGTGGCGCGAATCTCTGACAACGACCAGCCGATAAAGAGGAGTGCTGTTAGGACGAGCGCAGACCGGATTCCATTGCCGTTATATTTCATGGTTTGGCTTCTACGAGCTTTATTACCTGATCAGCTATTTCAGCAGGTTTTGCCATCGCGAAGGCTTTCACCCATTCGCCGGTTTCAATGTTGCCGATCATCAATAATGTCGCGTGTTGATTTTTGTCCGTAACAAATCCGCCAACCTTGCGAAGGACTAAATCCACATCTTCTTTTTTGCCTGTGAGAAAATACCACCCGGGCTTTACCTTGAAATTGTCCGTGTATTTCTTGAGCGCTTCGGGCGTATCAACTGTCGGGTCAACGCTGATCGAAATCATATTAACGTCGCGGCCTACGCGCTCGCCTAGATAGTCTTGAACCTTCGCCAGGTTCGATGTCATCGGCGGGCAGATTCCGGTGCAGGTGGTGAACATGAAATTGATTATGACGGTCTTACCTTTGAGCAGATCGTCAAAGAAGTGAACAGGCTTGTTGTCTTGAGTCAGCAACACAGTATTTGGAAAATACGCGGCGGCAGATTCGGCAGGCGTTTTGGGTTTGTTTACTTCCGCGTCCGGTTGCGGCGAAACTTTGGCCGTGCCTTCGACAGCCACGCGTTTTTGGACTGCTCTAGCATTCGCGCCCGGCAATGGAACTTCGGCGCTTGCCTCTGCCGAAGTCTTTCCAGCAGCGTCCGTGATCACTTTTACGATTGTGCTCACAGACGCCAGGCCATACGTCCGCGTCCAATAGGCCGTGCTCTCATTGCCGACCAGCATCATCGGGCTGTGATCGTTCTTGTCTCCGACGTTTGTGCCTAATGCTTTGAGCAAAAGATTGATCTCCTGTTTGTCGCCTGTTACAAACGTCCATCCCGGCCCCGCATTGAACTTGGCCGAAAATGACTTCAATCGCTCCGGCACATCTGTCGTCGGGTCAACACTGACCGAAATCATCTGAATGTCACGGCCTACACGCGCGCCTAGTTCCTGTTGAACTTTGCGAAACGTAGCCGTGAGCGGCGGGCATATAGTTGTGCATGTCGTGAAGATGAAGTTGATGGCTACGGTCTTGCCTTTGATGAGATCACTATAGAAGCGCAGCTTTTTTCCGTCCTGATCGTAGACAATAGTATCCGGTATCTGTGAAAGCTTGTCAGAATCACCGCTCTTAGTTGTATCTTTGCGCGAATCGTTTCCCGGTTCGACAGTAACTTTTCTCAGCGTCATGCCGCACCTGGGGCATAGTCCGGGTTTTGGAGATTTGACATCCGGGTCCATCACGCATTGGTAAACCGTCGCTTGCGTTTTTCTTTGTGCTGCCTGCGCTGGCTGGATTAGAGGGAAAAAGCAGCAGGCAAAAAGTAAGACCCGGCAGACTCCTATCATTGATTGAAAGAGCCTTCTCCGTTTTTTTTCCGGCTCCACTATTACCTTTTTCAATCTCACGATCACGCTATTCATTGTTTTGATTCCTTCTTGTTTCTTCTACCAGCGTCCCAATTTCGCGGGGGCTTCCCCGTGGCCCCGGTTGGCCCCCGCGAGCATATGCCTTCTATTAATACCAACTTAAAGAAGGCACAATCTGATCACCGAAAAACAGGTCAATCTTTGCTCGCAAGCATAGAGGCGTCCTATCGTCTCCGAATTTTAGGTGTACTGATTGAACAAAACTGTAGCCGAATGCATCGTTGGCTCAGAGCAACCCGCGTGCCCTTGATTGAAATTACAGTCGGCAACCGCAAATGCTCGCGGCGAATGAACTTCAGTTGTGTGATAATGAGAGGGGAACTTTCAAGGGGTATGTTTCATTACGCATCACCACAGGTAGCCCTGTGATTTAAGATGAATCAGCGTCCTCAGAGCGGTTTGCAAATGGATGTACGGCTCACCGCAGAGACGCGGAAGAGAATGATGAAGTATGAACGATGAACGATGAATTAAAGAATTTCTCTTCCGTTCATCATTCATCATTCCGCATTCATCGTTTTCTTCTGCGTCTCTGCGGTGAACCCTCTTGCATTACCTTACATTCAATAGAAATCCGCTCTAATATTCGATTCGTCACCTGACGTCGAAGCGCAGGCCATTATCAGCTTATTAGATCTTTCTTGCAGAGCGTTTCGTTAAGCAGTCCGAGAACATCTGAGGGAGAGAAAGGTTTGGCTAATACATCAATCGCGCCCAACTTTTTGGATTCGGAAACAATTTCAGGCGTGCTGTATGCGGTGATGATAATGACCCGGCTGCAAGGATCTTTTTCTCGAATATGGCGCAATACGTCAATGCCCAGCATGTCAGACAGTCTGAGATCAGTGATCGTGACATCGAATCGTTGTTTGCTGGTCTTATCAAGCCCTTCGCGGCCAGTTCTGGCAACGGCCACATCGTAACCGTTATCGGTTAGAACCGTCATCAACGCATCGCCGACGATCGGCTCATCATCAATAACCAGTATGGTGAACTTTTCACCCATAACAAAAGCAAGTTGCGCAATGAGTTTTCAGCCGGGACTTTATTGCGAGGATCAGAAGAAAACATCCTCGCCGACAAATCAGTTTGACAGCTTCCTGCTTAGATTGTGATGAGAGGTTGGTAACGAACTCCTTAGTGAATCTTCACAAAGGTTTGGTTTAATCTGTAATGAGCAAGAGCCGTCACTTCATGCCTCTCGTGTTTACCTGCTTGGTACCATTGCTGTGATGATTGATGAAGCAGAAACGCCCACGTCATTTCCTGCCTCTTTGGTTTAACCGTGTGCTGCTGAGCAATGTTTCAGGCGTTGCTTAGAGCAGTTATCGTGCCGCTTTGTTTTTTTGATGTTCGCACATCTTACGTGCCTTTATCTTAAACGCCGTAATCTCTTTTAGTTTCAAAGCGTTTTCGATCTTTATGGGATATTGCCGCACCGATATTCTAAGTTTTACCCTTGTGGTCTCGCATATTCATTAATGGGACAAACGCGAGCCCTGTGTTTTATATCACAACAGTAGTAGTCGAGCAAACTCTTGAAGACGGAGAGTTCACCGCAGAGGTGCAGAGGAATGGCGGTAGCCCGCGCGTAAGCAAGGGCGTAAGCCTTACGCCCTTGCTTACGCGCGGGCTACTGCCTTAACCTCTGCGCCTGCTCTGCGTACTCTGCGCCTCTGCGGTGAATTGACTCTATTTACCAGAGAACTAATCAGCCAGTTCTCTATCACCTTTTATTCCAAACTTCTTGAGCTTGCGATAAAGAGTCGGACGATGAAGATTGAGTATTTGAGCCGTCTTCTTGACATTGTTTGCCGTGCGTTCAAGCGTCTGTTTGATGGCCTCGCACTCGATTTCTTCCAGAGTCAGATAGGGCGGTATTTCGCATTTGAAGTGGCTCGCGCGAGAAGCTTGAATATGTTCAGGAAGATGCTCAGGAGTGATCCGTTCTTGTTGGCAGAACAAGACCGCGCGCTCAATGACGCTTTCAAGCTCTCGCACGTTGCCCGGCCACTCGTACCTTGACAGCAGCGCAATCACCTCTTGCGAAATGCCGCGAATGTGTCGGCCATACTTGGTGCTATAGCGTTTCAGAAAATCCTCGGCCAGCAATACCAGATCGTTCAGCCGTTCGCGTAGCGGCGGCACTTTGATCCTTATCGTGCTGATGCGAAAATAGAGGTCTTCGCGCAGAACACCTTCTCGCATGGCCTGTTTCGTATCCCTATTAGTAGACGTGACCAGCCTGAAGTTGACATGAATTTCCTGCTCGCTGCCCAGTCGTCGAATGCTTCTTTCCTGCAGCACGCGCAGAAGTTTTGTTTGCAGGTGCGCGGGCATTTCCGCCACTTCGTCCAGCAACAGCGTCCCGCCCGATGCGGCTTCGATCAATCCGCGCTTGTCTCTGTCCGCTCCCGTGAATGCGCCCTTCTTATACCCGAACAACTCGCTTTCGATAAGGTCGCGCGGGATAGCGGCGCAGTTTATTCGCACGAACGACCCGTCCGAGCGATTGCTCTGAAGGTGAAACGCTGTGGCGATCAACTCCTTTCCAGTCCCGCTTTCCCCTTCTATCAACACGGAAGCTTCGCTTGCAGCAGTCGCGCGGATAGTTTCGTAAATCTGTCGCATTGACTGGCTGCGCCCGATCATTCCGAACGCTTCGTTCTCTGCTTTGATCACCCGTTTGAGATTTTGATTCTCCTGGCAAACGGCAGCATATTCGAGCGTCCGCCTGATGAGCATCGATACCTGATCGGGTGTAAATGGTTTTTCCAGATAATAGTATGCGCCTTTTTTGATGGCTTCGATTGTGACATCAAGCGACCCGTGCGCAGTCATCAAAACGACTTCGGTTTCAGGGTGATCTTTTTTGACCTGAGAGAGCAGATCAATCCCGCTGGCGTCAGGGAGCCGCAAATCAGTGAAGACTAAATCGAATATGAATTCACGAAGCAGCCCGCTCGCCTGGGCGACACTGCTTGCAGTCTTAATCTCGTACCCTTCATCGCTCAGTATCGATTCCAACGCGCCCGTAATATTGCTTTCGTCATCAACTATCAAGATTCTAGCATCTCGCTTCATTTGCCTTTTCCCCCTCCACCGGCAATGCGATGCTGATCGAAGTGCCTCGGTTTACGTGGCTCTCTACGGACACTGCTCCCCCGTGCATCTCGATGATCTTGGAAGCGAATGACATCCCCAGTCCCAGCCCCTGACTTTTGGTTGTATAAAATGGCTCGAATACGTTTTTCATCTGATCTTCGTTCATCCCGCATCCGGTGTCTGCTATGGACAACCGGAGTGTTTCTTCGGAAGCCGCAGTAGAGACGATCAACTCGCCTCCCAGTGCCATCGCTTGAATAGAATTGAGCATGAGGTTTATCAACGTCGAACGCATGCTTACTTCATCGAGCATCGCAATTGCTGAAGGTTCAGCCAGATTCAAATTCACATTGATTCCGTTCTCGTTCAACTGAGGCTCAAGCAGCGCGAGGGAATCTTTGATAATGCGATTCAAATCTACCTTGCGGCGCGAAAGCTGGACGGTGCGCGCGAAACTGAGAACCTGCTCCGCCGTGTCGGAGAGCTGATTGATCCCCTCAATTATTTTGTCTACGAGCGCCATCTCGTTATCGGCCAGTTTCCCCGTCACTTTGCTTTTTAAGTGGAGCGAGTAGAGCCGCAACCCCGCGAGCGGGTTCTTAACCTCGTGAGCAACCTGCGCGGCCATGCGGCCCAGCGCGGCAATCTTTTCATTGCGCGCGAGTTGCTCTTGCATGTGGCGAAGGTGTTCTTCGTTCAGCCTGTCTGTCGTCAGGTCTTTTGCGACTATGAGGTAACCCATCAACTCCTCTTCGGCTTCGCATATCGGAGTTATGGCAACAGAAGCCGTGAACCATCTTCCATCCGACCTCCGCAACTGCATCTCTGATTGATGACGGCCCTCGCTTGCGATGCTCCTGGCAATACTGAGAAACGGCGTTTGATCTTGAGTCACATCGCCGTCGGCCAACTCTGCCGCTCGCCTGCCTTTGATCTCTTCCGCGCCGTATCCGAATATCAATTCAGCGCCGCGATTGAACAGAGTAATCAGGCCATCCTTGTCAATCGCAATGAGCGCGTATTCGGTCGAGCTATCAAGAACTATGTTTAGAAATTTGTGAGCTTCTGCCAACTCGCGGGTGCGCCGGGCCACCGTTATTTCAAGCTGTTCGGCGTGATGTTTGATCTGATCCTGAAGGCGGCGCGTTTCATCTACGAGTCGCTTCTTCTCGACCGCTTTTGAAACGACCTTCAGCAGCGCATCCTTGATAACAGGTTTTGATATGAAGTCATACGCGCCGGCTCGCACGATCTCTGGTATCTGAGATATGTTCGGCTCTCCCGTAATCATTATGACAGGGATGGAAGGCTCGCGGTTGCTCAACTCCTTTAATAGCTCGATGCCGCTCTTGCGAGGCAAGATTATGTCAACGATTGCCGCGTCGAGCCGGTTGCTGTCAAGGATGGAGAGGGCGCTATCATAATCGGACGCGGTCAGCGCATCATAGCCCTCGCGCTTGAGCAATTCCGCCATCGTCCAACGGATATTCGGTTCGTCGTCCACTACCAAAATCCTCGCCATATTCGTTACCCCCCTTATTGTACGCAGGTAGCTCTACGACGAATTGTGTAAAGCTGTTGCCGTCACTTTCAACAGTTATATTCCCGCCATAGTCATGAATAATACCGAAGCTGAGACTCAACCCCAATCCTGTCCCCCCGCTGTCCCTGCGGGTGGTGAAGAACGGGTCAAAAACTTTGTCTACGTGCTCGCTGCGGATGCCAGTGCCGTTGTCATAAAATTCGATGCGTACCGATTGGCTGCCGCCGCGCTCGACGTTGCGGCCAGTTATGCGAAGCATCTTCTTATCCGCATCCCCGGCTTGCAAAGCGTGATGCGCGTTGCTGATGATGTTTACGAATACCTGGCGAAGCCTCGAAGCGTCGGCACGCACGGGAAAGGTATCTGGAGTTACATCCACCTCCACTTCAATTTCGTCCTTCTCAAGTTGATGCCCGAAAAGCGAGATTGAATTCTTTATAACTTCGGCAATCGTTATCTGGACAGGCATGTGTGGGTCCTGGCGGGCGAAGGTTAGCAAGTCGCGAACTATCTTGGCAATGCGATGGCCCTCTTCAATAATGCCGTCCAACATCTGCTGCTCTGTTTCGTTGCGCGCCACGCCGTCGTCTTTCAGCAGTTGAGCGAAATTCACTACTGCATTGAGCGGATTGTTTATTTCGTGCGCTACCCCTGCCGACAGCTCTCCGATAGACGCGAGTTTGGATGTTTGAAAAAGCTGGCGCTGCATCTCCTGTTTTTCGCGCTCCAGCGAGATGTGCTCCGTCATGTCGCGGATGATCAGCATGTATAGTTTTTCGTTGCCGGTTAAGACGGCGCTGCAAGTGACTGCTACAACGAGCGAACTGCCCGATGCCGTTTCAATTGTGATTTCAGTTCTGCGAAACCATGCGTGGGCATCAAGGTCTGCGGGCGCAGATATGTCGCAAAGAATCTGATTTGAAAGAAAATCTTTGCTCATCTCCTTGCTGTTCTTTTCAAACAAATCGCAGACATGCTTTCCAATCAGATATTGGTGGTCATAGCCCAGAATTGCGCTGAACTTCTTATTGATATCTACAATCACATGGTCGGAAGCCGTCACCACGCCTATGCCGTCGCTGGCGTGCTCGAACAGCGCGCGATAACGCTCTTCGCTGTCTTGCAACTCGCGCTGTTGATGATTGACCAGCCGGAGCAACAACGTCACAACGACTATGTCAACTACGGCTGAGATGAAAAAATGCTCGATTGACTGTTCAATCTGATCCTGCAATCCTTCGTTGTCGGGCCATGTGCTCTTCACCATCGAGTAAAATGGCTTACGCAGATAGTGACCATAGGTGAAGATCACAAACCATGTTATGAGTATCGTAAATGACGTGAACGTGAAGACAAGTTTTACAGTATTAAGTCTTCTCATAATGCTACCCGCTTTCATCCAGACGACAATATAGAAAGCTACTCTGTCCACAATTAATTTTGAGCTGGGATTAGGATAACCTCGAAAGCGCAACTTAGTTTACATCTTCGCCTGCCGCATGGCAAAACATCTCTGAAGACAGCAATCTTTTTACTTCAATTCATCGCGCCATCAAATAACCTGCGTCTATCGTAAATTAAATCACGCCCGAACCAGGCTTTCTGTTATACATTGAAACACGCGATTGTCAAAGTGATTCAAGGTGAAACAAGCCTGCTACCCTTCTCGTCAGCCTTGTAATATAACTAACCTCCAATAATCGTCGTCCATGACAACAACAATCAGCGAGGGCACATCAATTGCTAATCGATCTGCCGACCTCTGTCTCATGGCCTTGAGCGAGGCCGAAGCACCACTCTCAACTTGATTGGAGATTACAACCTGCGACCTGTAAGACGGGCTACAATGTCTTACAGGCGGGTCGTCATATAATTAGTCAGGTTCAACCAGGCTAAAACCAGTTTTGCTGACACCCTCAACCTGAGGGCAGGCAGGAGTGTGTCCGTCAGAGCCTGATTATAGTTCGAACAACCACTCACCATTAAGGGAGGGCAAGTAAGTATGTCCGAGAAGGAAGAATTGCGCCTCAAGCTGCTCAGGCTCCTAAAAAGAGGATCGATCCTTAAAAGGGGATTGATTCTATGCGCGTTCATTGCGCTCGGAGCTTTGCCAGCAATGGCCCAGGTACAGATAACGCCTACGCCCGATGCTACGCCGGTACCAGTACCGGCTGTGCCTAACTGTACTACTACAGTCACGGCCAACGTCGTAGCTTTCGATCAGATCATCACCTACAACCGCTTCGGAGCGTTTGATCCGGGCGGGATGATGTTCGCGCTGAAGCGAGATGTAGTTCCGATAATCACCGCGAACGGGCTGACAGCCGGAAACGTTCAGCTCAGAGGTAACAAGCGGCCTCGCCCAATCGTACTCCGCGTTAATGAAGGCGACTGCCTGCTTGTCAACTTTACAAATTGGCTTGACCCCAATAGAGCGCACGTTGAAAACTTACAATTTCTCAACCAGCCAAACCGTCGGCCTTACTATGACGTGACGCC
Organism: Blastocatellia bacterium; assembly: GCA_963726785.1. Classification (GTDB taxonomy): domain Bacteria; phylum Acidobacteriota; class Blastocatellia; order UBA7656; family UBA7656; genus DATEKX01. The sequence continues at coordinate 1,721,245 of CAVSDJ010000008.1, read as the reverse complement.
ATTCTTTGGTCCGGTCGAAGACCAGATCGATGGCAGCGTCCGCAAGATTTTGCCGCTCGGCGCTGGCACCTATCAGGTCAAACAAACATCCCCCACCGTTGAACAAATTGACGACGGCACGGTTCACCTATCGCAGAATGATACGCCTGCGACCAGAGCCGCTTCCGTGCATGTCAACGGGCTTGATTACTTCAACGGCGTCGCCGATGACGGCGCGAACGTCGGAAAGAATGCCACTTCGCTTGCCAACCCCAATCAGGTGAAAAGCTATAAGTGGTATGCCGCAAAGCAGGGCCAGTACTTCCTGTATTCGACTGGCGCGACGATTGGCGGCGAAGGCAACGGCGGACAGGTCGATCACGGCTTGTTCGGCGCTGTCATCGTAGAACCGAAGGGTTCCAAGTGGTATCGTTCGCAGGTCACCAACGCTCAGTTGAATCAGGTAAAGACCGGAACGACCGCCAAAGGTCAACCCATAATCAACTACGAAGCGACTGTCACCCCCGGCGGCGACCCTGTGTTGAATATGTTGAAGGCTGGCGAGATCATCAACAGCGATCTCAACGCCATCGTCACAGACTTCACTCCGCAAAACGACAACTGCTTTGCTAACGGCGGCACGAATCGCACAGATCCGCCGTCAGGCACCTGCGGCCAGTGGTTCCGCGAATTCACGGTCATCTTCCACGATGAACTTGAAACCGGCAAACCCGCATTCCCGGAACTTCTCAACGACGAGAGTGTCTTTCACTCAGTCCGCGACGGCTTCGGCATCAACTATGGTTCTCAAGGTCTCGGCGCTCAGCTTCTTGCAAACCGCAAGAAGATCGGTCCCGGCAAGGACTGCGCCGAATGCGAGTACGAAGAATTCTTCCTTGAGTCCTGGGTTGACGGCGACCCTGCCTTGCTTGTGCAGGCCAACCCGACCACGCACGTAGCCACAGCGGCTTTGTTCCCGGATGATCCTTCGAACGTGCATCACTCTTATCTCGGCGATCCAGTCCGTTTCCGCAACATCCACGCTGGCCCGAAAGAGACGCACGTATTCCACCTTCACGCACACCAGTGGCTGCAAAGCCCTCGTGATCAGAATTCGACTTATCTCGATTCGCAAACGATCTCGCCGGGCGCTTCTTACACCTACGAGATCAATTACGGCGGAACAGGCAATCGCAACCTGACTCCGGGCGATTCGATTTTCCACTGCCACCTCTACCCGCATTTCGCGCAAGGTATGTGGGAGTTGTGGCGCTCTCACGACGTATTCGAAGATGGCTCTGCGGGTCGCAACCTGCCCGATAACGAAATAGCGGGCGGCACGCCGAACCCGGCCATCATCCCGATCAAGAACATCGCGATGCCTTTGATGCCAACGGCAGGGTTCCCAGGTTTCCCGTTCTACATCGCGGCAATCAAAGGGCACCGTCCTTCGCAGCCGCCTCTCGCTTTGGATTTCGATGGCGGCCTTCGCAGGCACTACATCGTTGCGGGCACGACCATTGACGGCGTTCCGGCCATCAAACCGGATCAGCTCGCTGACCCTGTTCACCAGCGCGTTGCTGCGCTAAACCCTGATCCGAATCTGCGCGCATTCGCTCGCGATCTGGACACGGCCAATGCAGTATTGCTTCCAAATGGCGGAACCCCTGCCGAATTGACCGCCATGTCGTTCCACGACGGAACACTCTTTCCGAGTGTCGTCGTCACCACTCCTTACGGATGGACTGCCAAAGGCTATGACTCGTTCACCTCGTCAAACGTGGCGGCCAAGTTCTTAGTCAACGGCAGAGCAAAACAACCGGGCGCTCCTTATGCTGATCCTTGCCCGGCCAATTTCACACCCGATCCCGATAACGGTGGACTCCGTCCTGTTCCTCTGCGCAAATATCGCGCTGCATGGATTCAGTTCGCCACCGAAGACAACGCTATTCCGGGATTCAAGACGCTGACGGTCAATCCCGCTGGCTGGCATGACCGACAGGGCAGAATCGCTGTTCTTGAAGAAGACGCTCTGCCGATGCTTCAAGGCACGCTGACTCCAGAGCCGCTCTTTTTCCGAGCGAACTCTGGCGATTGCATTGACTATCGTGTGACCAACCTGATGCGCAAGGCGCTAAACCTTGATGACTTCCAGGTATTTCAAGACACGGACATCGTCGGCCAGCACATCCACCTCGTGAAGTTCGACGTTACATCGTCGGACGGAGCAGGCAACGGATGGAACTATGAGAGCGGCGCTTTTGCCGGTGAAGCCGTGGTCGAAACGATTTCAGCCATACGCAAGTTCAATCATTGCGTGGGCGAAGATTCGGGCGACCCGCGCGACGGGACGGACGTCTGCCCCGTGGCGAAGCCGCATCCGAAGTTCGGCGTAGGCCCGGACGGAACATGGCTCGGCGCACAGACGCTGATCGAGCGTTGGTGGGCCGATCCGCTGGTCAACAGAAACGGACGAGACCGCACGTTGAGAACCGTCTTCACGCACGATCACTTCAGCCCGAGCGGACACCAGCATCACGGGTTGTACGCAGGACTTGTGATCGAGCCGACAGACTCTGTCTGGACTAATCTGGCAGGCACTCAGACGTTTGGCACTCGCGTAGATGGCGGGCCGACCAGCTTTGCGGCCAACATTCTCGCGGGGCCGGGGCAGACACGAAGCTATCGCGAATTCCTGTTAGAGATAGCGGATTTCGCAATCGTGTACACACCGGATCTTATTCCAGTGAACCCGCCGAATCGCGTCGAACATCCTCAGCCGTTCGTCGTCGGGTCGGTGATTATAGACCAGCCGGAACAGCATCCGTTCCCCGAAGCAATATCAGCAGCAGACCCCGGAACGATGTTGATCAATTACAGGCACGAGCCGATACCGCTTCGCATCGGTCAAATGGTTGGAGGAACATTTCAGCAGAAGGCCGGTCAGCCGGGAGACATGGCATATGCGTTCAGTTCGGTAGTGCACGGTGACCCGTTCACGCCGATACTGCCCGTTTATCCGGGTGACCGCGTACAGGTGAGATTGTTGCAGGGCGCGCAGGAAGAACAGCACGTCATGAACATCCACGGTAACAAGTGGTACTTCGAGCCGGGCACGCCTCACGACACCACGCAACAGAACAATTCGGGATTCACCAATTCGCAGGCGATAGGAATATCAGAGCACTTCGAGTTCAACTTCAACGACAAGGTGGCTCCGGTATTCAACAGCGGCGGAATGGCTGACTTCCTGTATCAGTCTGCACCGACCGATGATTTGTGGAACGGGATGTGGGGAATAATGCGAACCTACAAATATTTGCAGCCGGGTATGCTCAGCCTGCTGCCGAATAACCCGTTCGTTCCGCCGCCAGCTCCTGCTGGAGGCACTAACGCTGTTACGCCTTCACCGACGAAGCAGGGAGCGCCGACCACACCGTTCGCCAATCCTGAGAAGGTTGCTGCGCCTCCTCGTGCTGGCGAGCTGGTCGCTGTTACAGACCCTGTGGCAACGACTGATCCCAAAACGCCCGATCCGAAAACGGGCGACGGCACGCTGTCGCCTGATGATGCAGCGGCCAAAGCCGGTCAGACCACCGCTCCGGACGGCAAGTTTGGAGTTCTTGCGACCGGCGGTATCAGCACTTGCCCGACTGTGCCGGGAGTGCCGATCAAGAACATCATAGTCGAAGCATGGTTGGCTAAGGATCTTCTTGCCGCGCTTCCGAATGCCGCGAAGGGCATCATCTACAACAGCAAGTTCGACTTCTTCGATCCGGCAGGCATCGTTTACATCAATGCCGCAGACCGCGCGGCGATTGCTGCCGGGACGAAGCCGCTCGAACCTATGGTGCTGCGTGTCAACGCTGGCGACTGCGTCAACGTAACGTTCCGCAATCGTCTGCCAGGCACGGGTGTGCCGGAATACAATAGCTGGAACGAAGTGCCGCCCATCGTTCCGAAGTTCAACTTCAATCAGGTCGCTACGTCGAAGCGGTTGTCCATACATCCGCAAGTGTTGACCTTCGATGTGAGCGGTTCTGACGGTGGAGCCGTCGGGTTCAACCCCGACACCACGGTCGGGCCGGGCCAGTCCATTAATTATGCCTGGTACGCAGGCTTAATAGACGTGGACAATTTTGGCGTCATCACGCTGACGCCTGCCGAATTCGGTGTGACAAACCTGCGAGATTACGGCGACGTGATCAAGCATAGCTCGCACGGCGCTGTCGCCTCGTTGGTGGTCGAACCGAAGGGCGCGCAGTATTTCGCCATCGGAACGACGACCCCGATCAACAGCGGCGCGCAGGCGGACATCAAAGGCGCAGCCGGTGGGCAACTGTTCCGCGAATTCGTAGTCCACTATCAGGATGATGTGACTATGAAGAGCGCCGATTCGGGCACCGAGGGCATGATGAACCAGGGCGGTGAAGACGATTCGGAAGACACCGGCATGAAGGCGTTTAATTACAGGACTGAGCCGATTTGGGCGCGTTTCGGGCTTCCGCCTGAGACTTCGCTCGAAGACCTCAACAACCTGGATTTCAAGAACAGCTTGAGTTCCAACACCCCAAGCTTCAACTGTGGTGTGACACCTTGCGACCCGTTGACGCCTATATTCCAGGCGAAGCCGGGAACCAACGTTCGATTCAGGCTGGCTCAATCCGCCGGGCATGCTCGACAGCATGGTTTCACGGTGTTCGGACACCATTGGAATTTCGAGCCGTGGCAGAATAAATCGCTTGTGCAGGGAACCAATCCGTTGACGTTCGAGATTGGCTCCTACGGCGGATTCGGCCCGACTCGTCATTTCAACGTCCTGACCGTGGCCGGAGGATTGCGTCAGAAGACGGGTGATTTCCTTTACAGGACGCAAGACAGCTTCAGTTTTGCTGGCGGATTGTGGGGAATCTTCCGAGTATCACTGACAGCCCCTTAATCCCTCTCCAAGGATTGCTGAGTTAATCAGGGGGCTAAACGGTGCGGGCTTGATTCATTGCGAATCAGGCCCGCACTTTAATGTTTCATCGTGAAACACAGCTTTGAATCTCCCCTTGTCTTATTCGAGTTTATAAAGGGTTTATGATGGCTGAATCCGGGGAACGCATTTTGCTCAATTTGAGCGCTTAACATCACGTAAGCAATAACACAGATACCAGCGAGGCGAATATGAAACGATACGGCGGCTTCATGCAACAATCGCTACTGAGAGGGATGCTTTTCATTCTGGCCGTGGCTTCCGTAGCCGTAGCGCAGGACGACCAACCATTTTATCGCGCGAAGTCAACGGCGGTCAGCGGAAAGAATACTTCGCAGAGATTCGAGAAAGAGGGAATTGTCGTTGATTTTTCGATCAAGCCGGTTGACGACAATAAGCCACAAGATCAAAATCTGCTGGCCGGGGCCGATGCTGTAGTAACTTTTCGCGTAACCGACTCGCACACGGGCCAGCCCGTCAGGGGACTTCGCCCGAATGCGTGGATAAGCGCCCGCGCCTTTGAGCATCTCCCGAACGAGGCGGAGTGCAAAGATAAGATAGCCGCGTTTATGGGTGGCATGCTGAGCGTGCGGCCTGATGTAAACCTCAACGCTTATTATGTGCTCACACTCAATCACGACAACACGATCACTTTCATCAATCCGCAGATATCATTCAGTTCAACCAAGCTCGAAAGCATAATAACGCTTCCGGGCAAAGGGGCCGATTGGGCTTTCTCAAGAGCGAAAGACCTGCTTTACATCACGCTGCCCGATCAGGGGCAGATTATTGTGATTAATACTATAACCAGAAAAATTTTCTCTACGGTGATGATCGGCGAAAAAGCGAAGCCCGTGCGAGTAGCGATTCAGCCGGACGAACGCTACGTGTGGGTCGGGCTTGATGATTCACCGAACGTGGCCGCAATCGACGCGGCGACCGGCAAGCTTGCGGCGATAGTGCCTGCCGGTAATGGATTGCACAATCTGGCGTTCACCGATGACAGCCGGTTCGTCTATGTTACCAACAGCGCCGCCGATACGGTCTCTGTAATCGAGACTGGAACGCTAAAAAAAGTTGCCGACATCAATGTGGCAAAGACTCCCGTTCCTATCGCCTACAGCAGCGCAAGCCAGCTTTTCTACGTCGCGGGGATTAACGGCGCTTCAATAAGCGTGATTGACCCGAACAAGCAAAAAGAGGTTGCAAGCATCCCGGTCAAGCGAGGCGTTGTCGCGCTGAGATTTGCTCCCGGCGGTCGTTACGCATTTGCGGTCAATCAAGTCGAAAGTAATGTTTCGGTTATTGACGCCGCGACGAATGCGGTCGTCGCAGGCACGGAGGTGGTGAAGGGGCCGGATCAGGTGGCTTTCACTCGGCGCTACGCATACATTCGCGGAATAGAATCAGATAAGTTCTCACTGATTGATTTTACCGAAGCCAGTAAAGGCAAGCTCGCGCCGACCACTATTCAAGCCGGGCAGAGTCCTCCCAGCGCATCGCCGGGAGACATAAACGTCGCCGACATGATTGCGCCAACGCCCGAAGGCAACGCCGTGATGATCGGCCATGCGCCGGATCAGGTGATCTACTACTACACCGAAGGGTTGATGGCTCCGAGCGGAACCATCAGCAACTACAAACGCCGCGCGCGAGCCGTAATGCTTGTCGATCACAGCCTGTCCGAAGTCGAGCCTGGCACATACGCCGTGCCGGTCAAGATCAGGCGCGCGGGCCGGTTCGATGTTCCCATGCTCATAGATCAACCGCGCCTCACCAATTGTTTTGTGGTCGAGGTCGCTGATTCGCCTCTGGCTGAAAAACAGATTGCACGAACGCCAATCGCTTCCGAAGCGTTGTTCAAGGATCAGAAATTTAAGCCGGGTGAACCTGTAAAACTGAGATTCAAGATTCTGGATTCGATTACCAAAGAGCCGGTTACGGGCATAAGGGATGTTCGCATCCTGGCCTTTGAGCCTCCGGGCATCTGGCAACAGCGACAGTTAGCGACAGAAGTTGAAAAAGGCGTCTACGAAGTGACGCAGATTTTCCCCGTGAGTGGGATTTACCGAATGATGGTCGCTGTGGAATCGAAAGGCGTGCGCTACTCTGATCTGCCATCAACTGATATCTCAGTAATACAGGACGCGAAGGAGGGCAACGGCAAACAGGAGGGCGCGAATAATCGGTAGTCATGAGAGTGACTGCGCCATGGCTTTGCGTTATGAATATCACTATATCAAAGCAAAATGCTGGTCGCAGCTTTCGGCCAGTATCAACTCTGATAATCTTGTGCTTCGATTTTATGTGGACAGACATCGAAGCCTAAATCTCGCGATACGAAAGTTGTTCTGCTATGTATTTTTTCTCCCAGTCACGTCTCCCATGAATGGGCAAGGGGTAAGGGATGATTTTGCCTGCAACCTGCAAGTGGGATGAAACAGAAAAGCACAGATCGAACATTCTTTTCATCACGCTGAAAAAGATGCCAACACAGCTTCTCAAGTAAGAAGAAGCGCCGGACGCAATCTGAATAATTTGTAAGCCGAAGTCGAAGCCCTGCGGCGAGACTTGCAATAAATCTGCTCGATGTCTCACTCGTCGAGTGAAACCTCTATACATTCCACATCGCTTTAGATGTGCCATCAAAGGGATAAAGGAGCACCAACATGAAGATTCGATCAACCAAGCTTGCGATTATCGTGTTAGTGATGGCTGCTTTCGGCGTGTTCGCATTTGCTCCGCAAAGCTCGGCGCACGATAAAGACACGTCTGCCTCTGGGCCAGGCAGGGGAGGCGATACAGACCAGAACCTGATCGTGAGGCTTCGTCAGTTAGGATTTACAGGCAACATCGAATCAACACTGGAGAGCAGGCTGGGCCATCGCATAGACAAAAAGCTCGCCGAGATTGGCCGAATGCTTTGGTTCGACACTATCGGGGGCTTGAATGACGATAACACTTGCGCAGGGTGTCACTCGCCTACAAACGGATTCGGCGATACGCAATCAATCGCCATCGGCATAGAAAACAACGGCATCGTAGGGCCTGACCGAACAGGGCCGCGCAATCAGCGCCGCACGCCGATAATAATCAATAGCGCATTCTTCCCGAATCTGATGTGGAACTCGCGCTTCATCGCGCTTTCAGATGATCCATTTGATAACAGCGCGGGGTTCCAGTTTCCTGCTCCCGAAGGGTTGCTTCTCTCAGACCTTCCGCACTTGCTTACCGCGCAGGCATTCATTCCTCCCACAGAGCGGAACGAGGTCGCGGGCTTCGAGTTTCCCGGAGATAATTTCGACATTCGAGATGAAGTTTTGCGCCGCCTGAACAACGTAGAGAACTATCGAAAGTTATTCGGACAGGTGTTTCGAGAGGTGAAAAACGGATCGCCCATCACATTCGAGATGTTCGGAAAGGCCATTGCCGAATTCGAGTTTACGTTGACCTTCGCCGATGCGCCGATAGATAAATTTGCGCGCGGCAATAAGAATGCAATGACGAACGACGAAAAGAACGGGGCGTTGCTTTTCTTTGGCAGAGCGCGATGCGTCGAATGTCACGCAGTATCAGGTGCATCTAACGAGATGTTCAGCGACTTTAAAGATCACGTGATAGGCATACCGCAGATCGCGCCAGCCGTTACCAATAGCGTCTTTGATGGGCCGGGAGCAAACGAAGATTTCGGGCTTGAACAGATCACAGGCGATGCGAATGATCGTTATAAGTTCCGAACTTCACCCATTCGAAACATTGCCATGCAGCCGACGTTCTTTCACAACGGAGCTTTTACCGATCTCGAAGCTGCTGTGCGCCATCACCTCGATGTCTTCACTTCTGCGCTCAACTATACGCCAGCCTCGCAGAATCTGGACGCAGACCTCCTGGGGCCGACCGGGCCAATCGAGCCTGTGCTGGCGCGCGTAGACCCGATTCTTGCGACGCCAATTATGCTCAACGAGCAGGAGATACAACAACTCGTAGCTTTCGTGCGCAATGGCCTGCTCGATTCACGTGCCAGGCCTGAGAACTTGCGAAAGCTCATTCCGGGTTCCGTGCCGAGCGGCAGACCTGTGTTGACGTTTCAATTCGGGCGAGGGCGTTAGCGCCTGTTACGAAATCGCGCCGCCGCGTAGCGGCAGTATGAATTTAGCCGTGTCTTTTAAGGCACGGAACCGAGTCGCATCACTCACGTTCTCGTCGCGTGAGCGACGATTGAATCAATTGTTCAATCGTCGCTCACGCGACGAAATAAAAATCCACCTGCCTTTGGTTCCGTGCCTTAAAAGACACGGTTAAATTCAAGCGCCGCTACGCGGCGGGTTTCGGTTAAGTTCGCGAAGTCAGCAAGAGGTACAGGCCGCCCGCGCCGAACAACATGTTCGGCCCCCAGGCCGCCAGCATCGGTGGCAGCATTTCGTATCGCCCCATCTGCTCGAACAGCGACAGCAGTCCCCAGTACAGAAGCCCTATCGCCATTCCAATAGCTACGCCATAGAGCGCGCCGCGCTTGCCGACTGAAAAAGAGAAGGGAAGCGCGACTATTACCATGACCAGACACGCGAGCGGAAAAGCCATCTTGTTTTGCAAAGCTATGCGAAGGTCGAGCACATCAAATCCCGACTGTTGCAAGTCCGCAATCTTGCGGCGCAACTCTGTAAGCGTCATTGAAGTCGCGCCGCGCGAGTCTTTCTTGAAGTACTCTGGCCGCTCGGCAAGTGATATGCGACGCTCTTTGAAAGCCTCGAAAGCGATTAATCGCTCGCCTTCAAATTTGCGCTCCCATCCGTTTTCAAGCACCCATTGCTGTTCAGCGTTGTCCCACGATGCTCGTCGCGCAAATATGCGACGCTTGATTTCAAATGGGTCTTTTGAGAGATCAAGCACGTTTAGTCGGGCGAAGTTGTTATTCGACGGATCGAAATAAGCGTAATTGAATATCCGCGAATCAATGCCGAATAACCACTGGTTGGTGGTTTGATAAAAAGTCTGCGGAGGCTCCTGCCCTTTGCGAATCAGATAACGGAGATTGTTCTGTCGTCTGTTGGTGAACGGAAGAATATAGTCTTGATTGAAAAAGACCACGCCTGACAAAACGATGGATGCAAGCAACGCAGGCGCTGCGAGTCTGTAGATGGATTGCCCCGAAGCTTTGAGCGCAACCACCTGGCTCGTCTTTTGAAGCAGGCCGAATGTGATCATTACCGCAACCAGCGCGGCAAGCGGCGTCACGTAATTGACTATCATCGGCAGCAGAAAGACGAGGTAATTTATCACCACAGACCAGTCAATGCGATTGCGCGTTATGTAATCGAGCAATTGAAAGAGCGTGATGATAATAAACAGAGCGGAAAACCCTGCGAGTATGTAAAAGAAGAATCGCGCAAGGTCGGCCAGCACCAGCTTATCGAGCAACTGAGGTATTCGAGAAACAGAGACGCGGCGGCGAGCGGTGACCTGTGGCCGGTTATTGGTAGTGGTTTTCTGATTCTTATTTTCCGGTTGCTCGTTCGTTGCTTGCTGTAGAGCAATCGTTTCTTCTTTCGTTCGCAACTGGCTGCTGACGATCTCTGACTGTCTTGAAGGCAATAAATGGCGAAGGTTCCTGAGCAGCGACATCGGATCGGAGCCGGGACGGCGTTGAAGCAAAATCACTACGACACCAAGCGCGGCCAGTGTGATGTTGGCAAGCCAGACGCCAAGCCATACGGGAAGCTTGCCCGACACTGCTGCGTGCTGGCCTGACAGCGCCAGCAGGTAGTAACAGATCGTGAATGCGAGCCCGAGCAATAACCCGAATGACCTGCCCGTGCGCACATTGCTGATGCCGAACCCTACGCCGAGCAATGCAAAGACCAAGCAGGCCGTCGGCAATGCCAGCCGCTTGTGTATCTCTGCGCGCCATTCCAGACGATCCTTATCCGGCGGAGTGTAATTGATCAGTTGACTCCATTGCATCTCTTCGACCTGACTCGGCTCCTGATCTATGCCCGTGGCATCGTTTTTGTTTTCGTTCGAGACTTCGATCCCCAACGTCATCTCGCCGAAGCTGCCCGAAGTGTATGGCCCTTGATTGCGATTCTTCTTTTTGTCTTTGTCAGGAGGCGTCGAGTCCGTAGCCTGTGTCGGATTATCGACAACGGCATTCGCGTGTGAATCTGATGGTCGTGCGCCGTTTGAATCTGTTTGATCCTGCGCGGAAGATTTGCTTGTGCTGGTCTGATGCCAGGTTCCATGTTCCAGGTAGAGTTCGGGCATCTCTGATCGTTCGCCTTGCCTGAGCGAACCGGAAGACGCTGTCACTATCTTCATCTCCGACGGGTCGTCGCCGAGGTCAACCAGAAATACGTTGTGCCAGATGTTTCGCGCGCGATCAATGTCTTCGATGTAGAGAACTTTTTGCGGAATGCTTTCTTCAAATACTCGCGGCTTGATTTCGGCGTTCAAGCCTTGAAAAATCAAGCTCTGATTGGCCTTAAGGTTGGTGAGTTGATGCACCGAGCGCGGCAGCAAGTTGAACGTGATATGCAGCATCGCTGCCGACACGACCACAGCCAGCGCGATTACGGGCATGAGCATTCGCAATCGAGAGATGCCGCTCGCTCCGAGAGCTACGATTTCGCTGTCGCCTGAGAGACGACCTAACCCGACGAGCGTGCCCATCAACAAAGAGATCGGCAACGTGAATACGAGTATGCCGGGAACGAGCGCAGCCATGACTCGCCATAGCGTTTGCATCGGCAGCCCGTTGCGAGATGCGACGACTAACAGTTCCGAAAAGCGGCTTGCTTCATGCGCAAAGATTATCGCGGTCAGCAACAGCACACTGAGCAATAGGTAAGGTACTACCTCGCGGACTAAATAACGGTCAATCAAGCGGAGCATCGGAAACCAGTCTATCACGCGCCGAATGCCGAAGCCAGAAGATTCACCGCAGAAGTGCGAAGAGATCTAGATTATCTGCGCCCTCTGCAGTAGAGGCGCTATTTTCACATGACTGACAAAAATAAAAAAAGCGCGGCGTCCCTCCCCAGTAAACGTCGCGCTTTTTAGGTGGCCGCCTATGAGACGGCTCACAAGTTAAAACTTTTTACTTCCCAATCATCGAGCGGAGTTTAACAATCAACGCTTGAAAAAAACTTGAAAGAATCATCCGAGCTTCTATTCAATAATTTATTAAAGCTTGATTTTGTGGCTGGTCGTCTGTCGCGCGGTGTGATCATCAGGTGGATAATCGAACAACGAATCATCTTTCCACTCGTGGCGAATCTTTCCTGAGCTTTCGCCGGAGAGAGATGATCGGCAGCAAGAGCTTTCGTTTATCTATAAGCCTATTAGGAAAGCGTACCGATATTCCCACTCTCTTTCCTCCAAATAACGCACTCGCCGTTAGCTATGAGTTTCTTTATCGCGCCGCCTTCTGGAGTGCGACTGCTGTCTTAGCTAACTCCGCGCGTGTTATCGAATTAAACGGTCGAAAATAACCTGCGTTTGCGCTCATCAATCCCTGCGAGATTGCAGCATTGACGTAGCCGCGCGCCCAGGTTGGAATTGTTGACCAATCGGCCAGCCCGGGATTAAAGCAGCTGCGCGGCTCAATCCCTGATGCTTTGACCGTTGCAACGGCAACGGTGAGACGGTCGGCCTGCCCTTGCGGATTGAATGAGCATCCGTTCGTGCTCATCAAATCGCCATACGGAGAATGCGCGACGCTCTCGACGAATACTGCGCTCGCGTCGTTCGGCACATCAACATAGGTTGGCGAATAGGGCAAGTACTGAGGCACGCGCGCCCCTGCTCCGAGCATCACCGCGCGCGCAACGTCAAGCCGTGTGGCTGGTGAATCGGCTGCAAAATCGCCTTCGGCAGTCATAAGCCCTGTAATCAAAGCTTGCCTGACGGCTCGTTGCTCAGAAGGCGACAATTGATCCAGGCCCGACGCGGACATGTTGGTGTGAAACAGTTCAATCGCGCCTGTGAAATTTTGTGAACTGCCCAGCAGCGCAGCGCTTGCGTTAGTAACTGTTATAGTCCAACTGCCCGGCGTAGGATTATTGATCGTCACGCCTGTCTTCTTATAACCCGACCCGGCCAGTTGAATAGAAGGCTTCGATTGAACCGTCTGCCCCGGCCCGCTGGCTGTGATATTGAGATTGTTTGCAACCACTCCGCTGTTGATCCAGCCTACCTGAACAGTTGCAGAGACCGCGTCATCAGGAACGTCGAGCGCCACTGAATAGCTTTGTCCACGGCGCGACTGTCCCGCTGAATTGCGATGCGTTGTCTTTTGTAAATGTGATATGTCGGGTTGCTCAGTCCTGTGCGAAATGCTCCGAACGAAGTTCCGTATTCAGCCTTGCGAACCGCAGCGTAAGTGTTCAAGTACCCCGCTCCGACTTCATAGCGCGTATAACCCAGCATCGGAGTCGCAGTATCTTCGAGGATGGCTTTAATAGTATCAACTTCAAGCGCCGGATTCGCTTGCAGCATCAATGCGATGGTGCCGGAAACGTGCGGCGCGGCAAAGCTTGTCCCTGAGCTGTTCGTATAGCGCAACAGATAAGGAAGCGGAATCGTTTGCAGGTCGTTAGCAGGCGAGATCAGCACGTTTGCCAATCCGAGCGTGCCGACTACGTTGACGCCGAATGAGCGAGCGCCGACTATTGATTCGCCCGGAGCGATGAGTGTCGGATGAAACATCGAGTAGCCAGCCGCGCCGCGCGAAGAGAACGATGACAACGATCTATCCTTCGTGCCTGAGCCGACGCCGATGACCCACGGCGCGACTGAATACGGATTGAGCGAATTCGGCTGGTCGCCGCGATTGCCTGCTGAAAACACGACGGAGATGCCGCTGTCATGCATTATCTTTGTCGCGATGTTTACAGGATCGTTTGCGTCGAATACTCCGTTAGTGCCGAAGCTGCAGTTGACCACGCGGATGTTTTGATTGACACGATTCGAGAGCACGTAATCCATCGCTGAAAGCACATAAAACAGGCTTGCATCTCCAGCCGATATGCCGAGCAGTTTCGCGCCCGGAGCCATGCCGCCGTAGTAACCGTTGGATGCAGCGCCCGTTCCCGCAATCAAACTTGCCACGAGCGTACCGTGCCCCATCAGCAGGTCGCTGTTGCTCAACCCTTCTATTGCTATCGGATAGTTGAAGCCGAGAGGAATACTTTGCAGATCAACAGTCCTGACATTTTGAACCACCTTCGAGCCGGAGCGGAGGTCAGGGTGCGTGGCGTCAATGCCCGTGTCAATAACGGCTACGGTAACGCCTTGGCCTGAAAGCGCCGTTCCGCCGTTGCTCTGGGTGAGTTTCGAGTCAGTTACAACGCTCTTCTGTCCGGTTATTACGCGTGTATCGTGGCTGAGAAATCCAAGTGTCTTGTTGGAATAGATTGACCGAACAGAGGGAAGAGCCGAGATCGTTGATATCTGTTGCTTAAAGGCGTTAACCAGAACTATAGGCAGATTACGATAGCGCGTGCCGCCGAGTATGCCAGCCGCGCGAAGCGCATCGAAATCAGCTTCGGTAGGCATCTGGTGAAAAGCTATGAAGACATTGATCGCGCTCGTGTCTGGAAGCCCGTTGAGTAGTTGGCCGAGGTCGGGGTCAAGGCTATTGATGCCTACTGAGTCTGCGCCCGTAAGCACAACTCCTTCGACTCCTATGTAAGTAAGAAAACCCGCCCCTGTAAGAACTACACCATCCGCGCCCGTCAACACTACGCCGTCCGCGCCCGTCAGACACTACGCCGTCCGCTCCCGTAACACTACGCCGTCCGCGCCCGTCAACACTACGCCGTCCGCGCCCGTCAACACTACCCCTTGTCCGGGTATCAATGTAATTCCTGCAAATGCTGTGATTGAATAATGGAATACTAAAAGGAATGATATGACAGCGGTCAATCGGGGGGAGGTGATTCTTTTCATTTTTCAAGCCTTACTGACTAAAAATTATTATTTTTTCCCACTTCCGTTTGTGGCATCATTATTTATGGCCACCTTGAAAAAACCTTGAACTGTACTTGAATCGAACTTATTTGACCTCTTATGCAAACATCTCACCATTAAATCGTCTGGAAAAATAGCCAACAAAGAAAAAATTTTGAGTATTAATTTCAGGCAGAATGTTTCACATTACGCAGCAACGCGCATTGCAAGGCTCGCTCAAAACATCTCTCTTTCAAATGCAGAACACGGACAAGTGGTCTATACTTCTATGAGTGCTTCAGAAGGGTAAGATGTTTATGTCAACACGTATTAAATCTATGACGTTGAGCCTGATCGCGCTCATTTTCGTCATGACCGCAGGCGCGCTGGCGCAGAGCGGGCGCAGGCTGCCTTCCGCAGGCCCGCAACCGGGCGCGCAAAATCAGGATGACTCAATTCGCCTTCGCGCAGACGAAGTGTTGCTCAACATCACCGTCATAGACCCTTACGGGCGACAAGCCACCGACCTGAGCAAAAACGATTTCATCATTGCCGAAGACGGGCAGCGACAAGACATCTCCAGCTTTCTGATAAGCAGTGTGCCTGTGAACGTAGTTTTAATGCTCGATGCATCGGGCTCAGTTGCGGGCGAGATCGCATCACTTCGCGATGCGGCAATGCGATTTGTAAGCCAGCTTGGGCCGGAGGATAAAGTCTCGATAGTGGAATTTCATACCAATGTGGAATTGATTCAGGACTGGACCGCCAAAGCTGAAGAAGTTCGCCATGCTCTCTCGTGGCGATTCAAGCCAGGGATGGTCATGACTAAGGAAGGACATAATCAGTATGGCAGCACGTCGCTTTACGATGCGCTCTATGCGACGGCAGACGATCAACTGTCTAAAGTTGACGGTCGTAAAGCGATCATCATGCTTACGGATGGCGACGACACTTCCAGCAAAATTACATACAATCAATCGCTCGATGCAATCATAAAATCAGGCGCAGTCATTTATGTGATCAGTAAAGCGCGCGCTTTCATCGAACAGATTAAGAGCCAGAGCGGCGGCAAACTCGGTCGCATCTTCGGAACAGGCTCGCAAGCTGATTTCTATATTTCGAGATTCGTCGCGGCTGAACGGCTTATGACAGATCTTTCGACGCGCACGGGCGGCAGAATTTATTCGCCGCTCAGAGATGACGAGTTGAAAGATGTGTATGGAGAGGTAGCTCACGAACTGAAGAATCAATACATCCTTACCTACGTCTCGAAGAACGAGCAGCGCGACGGTCGCCTGCGCCACGTGAAAGTCTTTCTCACTCGCTCGGGCTATAACGCGCGCACGCGCGACAGTTACTACGCGCCGAACAAATAGAAAACAGAAACGCTCAGGTATCACCTCTCAAAGAACCGCTATCACGTTATCATAATAACTCAGCCCCGTAGGAACGACCTGTTTATAGAAAGGTCGTTCCTACGGAGCTACTGAAGTTTCTCTCTTGATCATTCTATAAACAAGTCGCCCCTGCGGGGCTGAGACTGATTAGCCACAGTCGCGCTCAATAAATAATTTAAAACTGATGTTATTCGTTTCCGGCTGTGTTTGGCTCCTCTGATTTTTTGCGAGTCTTTTTGGGTTTGGGTGAACCGGCATCCTTTTTGGCTCCTGCGCGGCGGGTAGTTTTCTTCGCGGTGCCTTCAGTAGCAGAGCCTTCGGCTTTCGCTTTGGGCTTACGCGCGAGCGGAGATCGCCTGCCGTTGTTGGCCCGTCAGTTTGAAACTCAGTTGCTTTGCCGATGGCGGGCGCAAGTTTTGCGCCGTCAGGCTCTGTAGCAGACCATACGCCAAGCGCAGTTTCAGATTCGGCGTTCGCGGCAGTATGTTCGACAGGCCGGGAAGGCTCCTCAATGGATTCAGGCCCGTCGGTAGGCAGGGCTGTCATTTGAGGATCTGGTTGCGGGTCTTCCGCTGACTGTCGCGATTCTTCTTCGATCAGGAATTCCAGCACTTCTCCTTGAGCTTGAAACCAATCTTCGGCCTGACGGCCCGGCTCCTGGCCGCGAATACGGTAAATCTCATAAGCGCGCATTCTGATCATCGTTTGAACTTCCGGGTCACGCAATAATCGTGCTCTCAATTCTTCTATACTTTCTCTAGTCATTTTTCTACCTCTCTTATGATTGTGATAAAAACACTAAACTCCTTTGTTTCCAAGCGACCACTAACTTGAAACCAACGAGTTTACAAGATGGATTAAAGCTTCTGCAATAGTGCTATGCCGTTGACGAAGATGTGCTTTTGGCTCGATCCTTGTCTCCGCTGTCTTTAGGCCGCCAGCGCAAGACGGGCTTGCGCGCGGCTGCAACTTCGTCAAGTCGGCCTACTTTCGTCGTGTGCGGGGCGTGTTTGAGTATCTCCGGGTCTTCCGCCGCTTCATCGTTGATTGATTTCATCGCATCAATGAATAGATCAAGCTCCTCGCGCCCTTCGGTCTCCGTAGGCTCGACCATCAATGCGCCGGGAACTATCAGCGGAAAAGACATAGTCGGAGGGTAAAAGCCGTAGTCAATCAGCCGCTTGGAAATATCTGCGTTTCGCACGCCGTATTTTAGCTGCTGTTTGTCGGAAAAGATGACCTCGTGCATGACTCGGCCAGGATAAGGAATATCGTAAGTATCTTTCAAATGATGCGCGATGTAGTTTGCATTCAACACGGCTGTTTCAGTCGCTTCGCGCAAGCCCGTGTCGCCGTGCGTGAGGATGTAACTCAACGCGCGAACCAGCACGCCATAGTTACCGAGAAAAGCGCGCACTCGACCGACCGATTTCGGGCGATTGAAATCGAGCGTGAGATTTCCGTCTTCGGTCTTCTGCACGCGGGGGAAGGGAAGATAAGGCTCAAGCTCTGCCGTCACCGCGACAGGCCCCGCGCCCGGCCCGCCTCCACCGTGCGGAGTCGAAAATGTCTTGTGCAAATTCAAATGCATCACGTCAACGCCGAACGTCGCAGGTTTAGCCACGCCGACCAGCGCGTTCATGTTCGCGCCGTCCATGTAAACGAAGCCGCCGCCTGCGTGAACTATTCGACACACCTCTTCGATGTTCTGCTCGAATTTGCCGAGCGTGTTGGGATTGGTTAGCATCAGCGCCGCCACGTCTTCGTTCATCGCGCTACGCAGAGCGTCAAGGTCTGTGCCGCCCTCTGAGTTTGACGGAACGGTCTCGACCGTGTACCCGCAGATGACAGCCGAAGCGGGATTGGTTCCGTGCGCCGAGTCCGGTATCAAAACTTTCTTTCGCGGGTTGCCTCGCTCCGTAAGCTTCGCGCGAATCATCATTATCCCGGTCATCTCGCCTTGCGCGCCTGCCGCCGGTTGAGTGGTGACGGCTGAAAGCCCCGTGATTTCTTTCAGACACTCTTCGAGACGATAGATGACTTCGAAGCGCGCCCTCGGCAAGCGGCGCGGGTGTGAGCGGGTGAAGATTTGCAAAGCCTTCTATGCGCGCGACTCGCTCGTTGATGCGCGGGTTGTACTTCATCGTGCAGGAGCCGAGCGGGTACAGGCCATGATCTATGCAGTAGTTCCAGGTCGAGAGCCGCGTGAAATGTCGAATCACGTCAACTTCCGATAGCTCGGGCATGCCTTCGAGGTCGTCGTCTCTGAGCAGGCTCGCCGTTTATCAATTCGCTCTCGTCGCCTGCTGGCACATCGAGTTCAGGAATCGAATAACCGATGCGGCCCGCGCGCGACTGTTCAAACAAAAGCCCTTCGTTTTGAACGATGTGTGTTGTTGCTTTTTTTATTCTGCTATTTCCCATTTGAATTTCAGATTTCAAATCTCATATTTGAGATAGTGCTGTAACAAGATTGTCTATCGCCTCTTTCTTCGCAGTCTCGGTCACGCAAACGAGAAGCGAATCTTTGAGGTCGGGGTAGTAGCATTCGAGCGCGACTCCGCCGACTATCTTCTTGTCGAGCAATGCCCTCGTCAGTTCAGTCGCAGGGCGTGGGGCGCGCACGACGAATTCGTTAAAGAACGGAGCCGTGAATCTCAACTCGAAGCCGTCGAGTTTCGCTATCTCTGACGCGGCGTAATGCGCCTTTTGCAAGTTCTGACGCGCGACTTCCTGTACGCCTCGCCTGCCGAGCGTCGCCAGATAAATTGTCGCCATCAACGCGAACAATCCTTGATTGGTGCAGATGTTCGAGGTGGCTTTCTCGCGGCGAATGTGCTGCTCGCGCGTCGAAAGCGTCAGCACGTACCCGCGCCGCCCGTTCTGATCCGTAGCTTCGCCTACGAGTCGGCCCGGCATCTGACGCATGTATTTTTCGTTGGTCGCAAACAACCCGCAGTAAGGCCCGCCGTAACTGAGCGGAATACCGAACGATTGAGCTTCGCCGACAACTATGTCAGCCCCGCAAGCGCCGGGCGACTTCAATACGCCGAGGCTCATCGGCTCGCTGATCGCCACGATCAACAAAGCGCCCGCCTGATGCGCCGCTTCTGCAATCGCTTTGATGTCTTCGACGCAGCCGAAAAAGTTTGGCGATTGAACGACTACGGCGGCAGTCTCTTTATCAATCTTGAGCGAGTTCAAATCAATCGTGCCCGCTTCTGTGTGCGCGGCGTATTCGACATTCAAACCGAGATGCTTGGTGTAAGTGGAAGTCACTTCGCGATACTGCGGATGAATAGTATCTGCGATTATGAACTTGTCTCTGCGCGTAACGCGATTGGCCATCAGCACGGCTTCGGCAACGGCTGTCGAGCCGTCGTAGAGCGACGCATTCGCCACGTCCATTCCCGTAAGCTGGCAAATCATCGTTTGAAACTCAAAGATGTATTGCAGCGTCCCCTGGCTCTGCTCAGGCTGATAAGGCGTGTAGGCCGTAAAGAACTCTGCGCGCGAAATCAGCGAATCAATGATTACGGGTATGAAGTGCGAGTAAGCACCTGCGCCGAGAAACGATTGATAATCGGTCGCGTTGTTGGCGGCCAGGTTGCGAAAGTAAGCCGAGTAGATCAGGCTCGCTCATCGCGGGGCCGATGCCGATGGGTTCGTTCAGTCTTAACTTTTCGGGAATCTGTTCGAAGAGTTCTTCGATTCTGCTCGCAGCCAATCGAGTCGAGCATCGAGCGACGCTCGTCGGGCGAGTTTGGGATATACCTCATCAGTAGTTACTCCGACTCCTCTTCCTTGATGTAGTCCTCGTATTCGATGGAACTGAGGAGGCCGTCAACTTGCGAAGGGTTGTCCATCTTGATGCGGATCATCCATCCGTCGCCGTAAGGGTCCGTGTTCACACGCTCAGGCTCGTCGTTGAGGCTATCGTTTACTTCGACCACCGAACCGCTCAAAGGCATATAAATCTCGCTCACTGCCTTGACGCTTTCGACGGAGCCGAACGGCTCGCCCGATTCAAACTTATCGCCTGCCTTCGGCAGTTCAACGTAAACAACATCGCCAAGCTGCTTTTGCGCGTGGTCGGTGATGCCGACGGTCGCCACGTCTCCCTGGACGCGGATCCATTCGTGGTCTTTGGTATAGCTAAGGTCTTCTGGGGTATTTGCCATCTTTTCTCTCCGTCAAAAAAGTTTCGCGCCCTGAATCTCGATTTCTAACTTGGAAGCCCGCAATAAGCAAAAGCTCGTGATCTCGACCTACCTTACGGTCGGACTTATTTCTCTCGTTTATAAAAAGGCGTTTCAACTACGCGCGCAGGAATGTTGCGTCCTCGCACGACTATGAAAAATTCCGTGCCCACCGCCGTATGCTCGATTGGCAGATAAACCATACCTATGTTTTTCTTGAGGTAAGGCGCAGGGCTGCCCGATGCTACGATGCCTACTTGCGCGCCGTTTATAAAGACCGGATAGCCGTCGCGCGCAGGCGCTTTGTCGAGCACTTCAAAGCCGACAAGCTTGCGTTTCAAACCTTCGGCCTTTTGTTGCACAAGCACGTCGCGCCCGATGAAATTCCCTTTTGCGAGTTTCACTACCCACCCAAGCCCCGCTTCAAGCGGCGTGGTGGTCTGGTCCATGTCGTTGCCGTATAAACGAAACGTGGCTTCGAGCCTGAGCGTGTTGCGCGCAGCAAGCCCGCACGGGATAAGCCCTCGCTCATGGCCCGTGATCAGCAGGCGATTCCAGAGATGAAGCGCATGGCTTTCATCGCAGAGAATCTCGAATCCGTCTTCGCCCGTGTATCCTGTGCGCGACACGCGGCACTGTATGCCGTCAACTCCTATGCGCTGCGACCAGTAATAAGGTATTCGGTCGAGCATATGATCCGAAAGATCTTGAAGTATACATCTCGCTTCGCGGCCCTTGAATCGCAATCAGCGCGTAAGCTGCGCTCGTATCGTGCAACTCGACGTTAAAAGATGCAGCGTGACGCTTGATCCAATCATAGTCGGTATCTATACCCGAAGCGTTGACGACGAGCAGGAAATATTCCGAGTTGATGCGATAGACAAGCAGGTCATCAATGACTCCGCCGATTTCATTCGTCAGAGTCGAATATTGAACCTGATTGTCATCAAGCTTTGACGCGTCGTTAGTAGTGACCATCTGAACCAGAGCGAGCGCATCGTGGCCTGTCACTTCGATTTCGCCCATGTGCGAAACGTCGAAAAGCCCCGCCGCCTGGCGCACGGCCATGTGCTCAGGAATAGGGCCTGTATACTGGACAGGCATTTCCCACCCTGCGAAATCAACCATTCGTGCGCCGAGTGAAACATGTGAATTGTAAAGCGGAGTACGCTTGAGCATCGAGGATCCTTTTCAAAAATACTTCATTATCGAGATTAGCTAGACTCACAAGAACTGGCAAGCTAACACACGCATTTTTGCCCAGTCAAGCTTTCGCCTGAGCGCAGTTTCTTTGCCTGCTGCCTGCTTGCGCACGCTCATTCGTTATGGGAAACTTTCAAACTTCGAGTCGCGCGAGGTTTTTGCGTAAAGCTCGTTGAACACGGTGAAATCATGATGCACACTCTAAGCCAACTGGCTGAAATCATAAAAGCTGAATTGATTGGCGACCCGCAGGCAATCATACGACGGGCGCAATCTTTTCAATTGGCCGAAGAGGGCGACGTGACATTCGCAGCAGACGCCACGTATCGCTCGCGAGTGAACGAATCACCGCGCGACTGCCATCATCGTCAGCGTCAGCGATAGAAAACTCGAACTCGCAATCTGCTTATCTGCAAAAATCCTAAACTCGCATTCGCGCGCGCCATCGAAGCCCTTCACGGTGTTCGGTATCAGCCCTCAGGCGTGAGCGATGATTTTATATTGGCGAAGGAACGACGCTCGGCGAAAATCTGTCAATCCACCCGCGCGTCACCATTGGCCGCAATTCGATTATCGGCCACCGCGTAACTCTTCATCCGGGAGTCGTTATAGGTGATGACTGCAGTGTAGGCGACGACACTGTGATTCATGCGAACGTAACGATCTACTCGAACACGGAGATCGGCAATCGAGTAATCATTCATGCGGGAACCGTGATCGGCGCAGACGGCTTCGGGTTCGTGCCTGATGAAGAAGGCCATCAGGTAAAGCTGTTGCAACTCGGTCGCGTGCGCATTGAAGATGATTGTGAGATAGGAACGAACTGCGCCATTGATCGAGGCGGCTTTGGCGACACGGTGCTCAGGCGCGGAGTGAAGCTCGACAACTTGATTCAAATCGGCCACAACTGCGACATAGGCGAAGACACTGTGATCGCAGCGCTCGCAGGTTTTTCAGGCGGCACTAGCACAGGGCGGCGTTGCGTAATCGCGGGGCAGGTCGGCACGAACCAGCACATAACAATCGGCGATGGAGTTACGGTTACGGGACAAGCCGGTGTGACTAAAAACGTTCGCGCGGGCGCAGTTGTGGCGGGCACGCCCATTCAAGACTACAATGCCTGGCGTCGCTCGCAGGTGCTATACTCAAGGCTGCCGGAACTCGCAGACCGCGTAAAAGAGTTGGAAAGAATAATCCGAGATGCGGGACTTGATGCTGAAAAGGAGTAAGCAGAGTAGTGCTGACAAATCTATGTCCTTCAGCGGCGAGGTAATTGTCTGTGCCGCGTAGCGGCAACCTGATTTTAGCCGTGTGTTTTAACGCACGGTCAGAATAAGATGAGTTGATCTCTCGTCGCGTTAGCGACGATTGAAATGAAATAGAAATAAATTCAATTGTCGCTACGCGACAAAGAATTCGGGTTATGCTGCTTCCAGGCGTTGAAACGCCTGGCTAAAATCATCAGCCGCTACGCGGCAATATCAGCATTGATTCTTTATTGCTACTCAAACGATTTGGTAAGGAGGTTATGGAGATACTACTGGACATAACGCAAATCCAGGCGATTCTGCCACACCGCTACCCGTTTCTGCTCGTTGACCGCATCATCGAATACGAGCCGCACAAGCGAGTAGTCGGAATCAAAAACGTCACGCTGAACGAGCCTTTCTTCGAGGGACACTTTCCGGGCGCACCTGTTATGCCCGGCGTTTTGATCGTCGAAGCGATGGCGCAGACGGCAGGCGTGTTGATGCTTGCGAGCTTGCCTGATCGTGACACCAAACTCGTCTTCTTCACAGGCATTGACGGCGCGAAATTCCGCAAGCCTGTCGTGCCGGGCGATCAACTGCGGCTCGAATTGACTGTGCTTCGATTGCGCCCGCGCTACATACGATTGCGCGGCGAAGCTTATGTTGATGGGCAACTCGTGGCAGAAGCGGAAATCGCATCGTCGCTCGTTGATCGCAGCGTCGTCGAGCGCAGCGACCAGATCAACCACGCTGCGTTCAAACCTGTCGAGAAATAATCAACCGGAGCGCCACCAAGTGTCTATTCATCCAACAGCCCTCGTCAGCACGAAGGCAGAAATCGGTCGCAACGTTCACATAGGCCCTTACTCGATAATCGGCGATGACGTTATCTTGCACGACGACGTTCGAGTCGAAAGCCATTGCGTCATCGAAGGCCCTTCGGAGTTCGGCAGCGGCACGATCTTTTTCCCGTTCGTTTCCGCAGGACAAGTTCCGCACGATTTGAAATACGAAGGCGAGCGGAGCTGGCTGCGCGCAGGCGAGCGCAACACGTTCCGCGAGTTCACTACGATTCATCGCGGAACAGAAGGCGGCGGAGGCGTGACCGAAATCGGCTCGGACAATCTTTTTATGGCTCAAGCTCACGTCGCGCACGATTGTCGAATCGGCAATCACGTGATCTTTTCATACGCGGCATCGCTCGCGGGCCACGTCGTAATCGCCGACCACGTGACGGTCGGAGCTTATTCCGGCGTGCATCAATTCTGTCGCGTGGGCCGCCACGCTTTCATCGGCGCTTCATCAGTCGTCGTGAAAGACGCGCTTCCTTACGGGCGAACAGTTGGCAATCACGCGCGATGTTATGGGCCGAACACGATAGGGCTTCGCCGTCGCGGATTTTCGACGGAAGAGATTCGTCGTCTTGCTAAAGCTTATCGTTTGCTGCTTGCTTCAAAGCTCAATACGACGCAGGCAGTCGAGCGAATTAAGCAGGAACTCGGCGGCTGGCCTGAGATAGATTATTTGATCGAGTTCATCGAAACGTCCGAGCGCGGAGTAACGAAGTAGATGAAGATTCTGATTCTGAACCACGCAGAAGTCGAACGCCTCCTTCCGGTTCGAGAGTGCATTCCTGTTATGAGCGACGCTCTGGTGTCGCTCGCGCGATGTGAAGTCTATCAACCTCTGCGCATGGTTGTGCGCCCGCCCGACGCAAATGGAGCGATGGGGCTTATGCCTTCTCACAGAGCGGGCAATCAACCGGCCTATGGAGTGAAGGTTGTTTGTATCTTTACCGAAAACCCTAAAAAAGGTTTAGACGCGCATCAGGGCAGCGTAATGCTGCTGAGCGGAGAAACAGGCGAGTTGCTTGCCTTGATGAATGCGTCGGCCATCACAGCCATTCGCACAGCCGCCGTGTCCGCAGTCGCAACGCAAATTCTGGCTCGCGCGGATGCTTCAGAGCTTGCCATAATCGGAGCAGGCGTACAGGCGCGAACGCACATCGAAGCGATGGCTTGCGCGCGGCAAATCAAACGGGCGCGCGTGGCGAGTCGCAGCTTTGAAAACGCAAAGAAGTTTGCCGAAGAGATGAGACCCCGCTACAGCTTTCCGATAGAGCCTGTCGAAACCGTCGAGCAAGCTGTCAGCCGAGCCGATTTGATAGTGCTAACTACGACGGCAGGCGAACCAATCGTTAAGCGCGAATGGATAGCGCCGGGCGCGCACTTGAACGCAGTCGGTTCGAGCATCCCGACGACGCGCGAAGTTGATAGCGCATTGATGTCCGCTTCGAGCCTCTTCGTAGACCGTCGTGAATCAACAATCAACGAAGCGGGCGATTACCTGCTCGCGCTCAATGAGGGAGCCATCAAGCCTGACCACATTCGCGCAGAGATAGGCGAGCTTTTGATCGGAACAGAGCAAGGCCGGACTTCGGCGGATGAGATCACATTGTTCAAATCATTGGGCCTGGCCGTTGAAGACCTGGCATCGGCAGAATATCTCTATAGCAAAGCCGAACAGATGCAAACGGGCCACTGGGTTGAGTATTAAAAGCAATTGATATGAAGTACGGATTGATAGCAGGCAACGGGCGATTTCCGTTTCTCGTGCTCGAAGGCGCTCGCGCGCAAGGGGTCGAGATGGTGGTTGCTGCCATCAAGGAAGAGACCGCGCCGGAAATAGAGCAGCAGGCTGCCCGCGTAGAATGGGTAGGCGTAGGTCATCTCGGCGGCCTCATTCGTTTCTTCAAACGCGAGCAGGTGACGCACGCGATTATGGCGGGCCAGGTCAAGCATCATCAGATATTCCGGCTCAACGCTCTGCCCGACCTCAGAATGGTGAAAATGCTTGCGCGGTTGACGACGAAAAACACCGACAGCCTGATCGGTGCTGTCGCAGGCGAACTTGCGCGCGAAGGCATTACGCTCGTTGATTCGACTACCTTCTTGCAGCCGTTGCTTGCGCGCGAAGGCGTGTTGACGCGCCGCGCGCCAACGAAAGAAGAACGCGCCGATATTGATTACGGTTTGAATGTCGCGCGAGAGATTGCGCGGCTCGATCTCGGTCAAACTATAGCGGTCAAAGATCGCGCAGTCGTAGCCCTTGAGGCTATGGAAGGGACGGACGCAGTGATTCGGCGTGCGGGCGAGATAACTGTTGGCCGTCCGTTTGTCGTCATCAAGGTGGCAAAGCCCAATCAGGATCTCAGATTCGATGTGCCCGTGATAGGCGTGCCGACGATTGAGACGATCAAGAGCGCGGGCGCAACTGCGATTCATGTTACGTCGAATAAGACTTTGCTGTTTGATAGGGATGAACTCATATCTTTAGCCGATAAGTACAAATTGTCGGTCATCGGCGGTCAATAGCTGGTTGTTGCTGGGAGCGCAGGCATTAATTGAAACAAGAAACCTTCAAGGCTTTGCTGAAATTTGAATGTTTTATATTTGAAATTATGCAGGCGAGACGCCTGCGCTCCCAGGGCATTGCTGTTTTGTGCTAAACTGGTGTGACACCGCAAATCGCAAAGAGCGAAGGGAAGATGACAAGAAATACGCCGAACGAGTTTGATCCAGAAAGCGCAATAATAGACGCGGAGTTGCTTATCAAGTATCGAATGGTCAACCGCGCTATCGAGACTTTAGAGCGCGCGATTGACAGCGCGCCTCGCCACATCGGGCTGCGAGAGAAACTGCGCGAGATACTGATTGATGCAGGCAAGCGCGATCAAGCTGCGCAGCATTGTCTCGCGCTCGCCAGCCTGCACATCTCTGCGGGCGACCTCGAACGCGCGAATGAAAGATTGCTTGAAGCCAAACGGCTTGATCCGAGAGTTTCGGTTACGGGACAATTGAAGGACGTTCATCGAACAGAGACCGTAGCACAACCGCGCTCGCAGAAAATTCTCACAGGCAACCTGATGGAGATCAGTCTTTTCGACATCATTCAAATAATCGAAAACAGTCGGCTGAGCGGCGTATTGCTAGTTACGTCGTCTGCGGCCAACGGCGAAGTCTACTTTGAAGAAGGAGTGATACTGGGAGCCAGATCAGGCCAGGATTCAGGCCGCAGGGCGCTCAGTCATCTGTCGGGCGCTGTTGATGGCACGTTTGAATTTGAGAAAAACAATCTCACTTATGAGCGAACGATTCAGACGACCACCAACACGGCGCTCATACTCGACCTGCTCAGAGCCAAAGACGAAGAAAAACACGGGATGGTCTCTGATTAAGTAAAAAGTAAAATGTAAAAAGGCAAAAGCGGAAAGCGATAGATGTCGCTTTCCGCTTTTGCCTTTTTACTTATACCTTTCGGTCAGGGCTTGGCTGGCGCTGGCGCTCCGGTCGGGACAGGATTTGCTTTGTTGTATTCGTTAATGAAATCCTGTGTTATGTCTGTCCGCGCATCAACCCACACTATTGCTCCGGCCTGCGCCGCATTGGCAAGGTCTATCAATAAAACGATGCCGCGCTTTGCCGTGTATTCTTCGGCAAATTTACCGAGCTTGCCGGTTATGGGCTCGAACGCTCTATCCTTCGCCCGGTTCGCATCGGCCTGTAGGTCTTCGCCTTTGCGCTGGTAATCGCGCTTCATGGATTCGAGCTGTTCGGTCATCTCGGCTACTTTTGCAGCCGACAACGCGCTGCTTTGTGTTTTGATCGTATTCTCAAGCGCCTGAATGCGGTCGTTGAGACCCTGCACTTCTTTCACGCGCGGCTCGAACTGTTTGTTGAGAGCTTCAATCTTCGCCCTGAACTCTAATACCTGTTGTTGAAATGCAGCCGTGTTGATGACAGCTACCTTGCCCTTTGGCAGCGCCGGGGGAACATTTGATGTCGCCACGGGCTGAGTAGACGCCGGACGCGCTGGTGGCGGATTGCCTTGTTGAGCCGAGACTGCCGCAACGAGACTGAGCAACGCGACTATAGTTAAGATCGACTTCTTCATAATCCTTCTCCTTTCGTCGCGTTATCAGGGTTTGCCCGCAGGCTTGACAGGCGCGGGTTTGGGCTGCGCTGGAGCCGGAGCGCCTGCAACAGGATTCGCTTTGTTGTATTCATTGACGAAATCCTCTGTTATATCAACCCCGGGATTCCAGAATGCCAGCGTCCCTGTTTGAGCGGCGGCGGCCAGGTTAATCACAATCACAACGCCGCGCTGCGCCGAGTAAGTCTGAAGAAATTGAGTGAGCTTATCACGCACGGGTTTAGTAGCGGCATCGAGCGCGCGATCAACATCGTTATTCAAATCTTCTTGCTCGCGTGTGCCTCTTCTCTTCGTGTCTTCGTAGTTAGCCTGTAGCTCTTGATACTTGTCTGCGGCAAGCACGTTTTGTTTAGTCCTGAGATCGCTCTCCATCTGCTTCATCTGTTCGGACATGTTTTGAAGCCTTTGAAGACGGTCTTTGAACTGGTTATTGACTTGCTCGTATTTCTGCTTCAATTCGCTTATCGCGCTCGGAAATATCTGAGCGTTAATTACGGCAATCTTCCCGTCTGGAACTGCGCCGCCGACACCTGCCTGAGTGGCTTGCTGCGCCGCCACTGATGATGCCGCCGCTGCCAGGATCACTGCTGCAAACGCAGCAAACTTGCTCTTCAACATAACTGCTCCTGTCGTTTCTAGATTGAATCCGACTAACGGCGAGCGTCAGTCGCTACCTGAGAAAAAGTGATTATAACAGCATTGGTCTCTGGTTTCTAGTTTTTGGTTTCTGGTTTCGGTATTTCATTTCAACCCCGAAACCACCGCCTGTACTACAAACTATTAACCAGAAACCAACTCTTAAAACGTTCTGCCCACCGAGAAGCGAATTGCCTTCTTCTGCTCGAAGAAAAACGGGTTATCGGTTCTCGCATTCGGGTTCAACGCGAATATCAAACGGAACGGCACATTGATTACTGGAACCTGCATTCTGAGTTCGCCGCCGAGGCTATAGCGATAGTTATCGAATACCCCTGACTTCGCCTGCGAAATCAGAGCGCGTTGCGATGTCTGTTGCTCGCTGAAAATTAACACGTTCTTAAATCCCGGCGGCAGCGCCCCCGGCGGAGTCTCAGGCGTAGTCGCGTTATTTATTTCACGCTGCGTTGCCTTCTGCCCGCGCGGGTTGAGCGTCACCGTCGCAAGCGGACTGTTGGGAAAGTTAGAGACGAACTCTGATCGCTGGAACTGATCTTCGAGATTGCGCAGGTTAAAGACTGAGCCTATGTCGAAGAAGGGCGCGAATTGAAGCGGCCCGATGATCGGGATGCGATATTCCAGGTTGAACAGAATCTGAGAGTCGCCGCCAAGGAATGCCGGGAGTTGATTGGGATTTGTAACCACCCGGTCTTGTAAGAGGAATTCGTTGAGCACGCCCGGTGTAATGCTATTCGAGGTTGCGTTAGCCGCTGATCTTACGGGCAGCCGGTTGCCAACCGGGTCTGTCGCAAACACTTCGCGAGTAGAGAGGGTCGTTTCAAAGTCCGCAGTCGGCGATATGCCTCGGATATTGTAGCCGCGAATGTCTTGCTCGCCGCCGAGGAAGAAGCGCGCAAACAGCGGCGTGCCTCCGATGAACGAGAAAGAGTTGATATCTATCGGAGTCCCGAACGAGCGGATGTGACTTACCAGCAATCTGTATCCGAGCGTTCTTGTCTGCTTGCCCGCCCCGATCTTGTTGTCGGCCTCCTTGCCCGCAAAGAGCGGGAAGAAATGTTTGTATTCAAACGTAGGCTCTATAGTGTTGACTTTGCCGCCCAGCGGCCCGCCCGAAAGCGACAGCCCCATCGTTACGGACGTGCCTTTCGTCGGGTCGAGCGATGAATTCAGCGTGTTGTAGATGATGGTCGGCGTAAGCGTGGATTGCGTTACGCCGCTTTGTCTGAACGACACGATGATGTCGTTGCTCATATCGCCGTCGCGATTTGCCGCCGGATCAATGATGTCGGTAGTTCTGAAGGTGTAAGACAATCCGAGTCGAACGAACCGGCCCATGCGGAATCGCCGCGCGAAATAACTGAGCGGCGCGCTCGCGCTGACCGTAGCGCCCGCAGTCCGCTGTGTGAATAGAGATTGGCCGTCGAAACTATTGAAGCCTTGCCCGGTTGTGAATGCCCCGAAGCCTTGCCCCAGGAATTGATAGTCCTGATAAAAGACGTTGAAGCCAAGGCTGATGGGACGACCCTTCACGTAAGGCTCTGAGAATCCGACCGAAATTACTTTTTGCAGGTTGCCTGCCGCTATCGAAAGCGACAGCGACTCGCCGTAACCGAGCAGGTTATTCGTCGAATAATCAAGCCCGATGTAAGAGCCTCCGATGCCCGACAGTCCGCCCGTGAAACTTATCTGCTGGCGACCCTTCTCTTGAACCTTGACGGTGATGTCAACCTGCCCCTCTTTTTCATTGGTGTTGATGGTCGCGTCTTCTTTCTTGACCTCATCGAAGTAGCCAAGCTGGTTCAGACGCAGAAGGCTCAAGTCCCAGAGGTTCTCGTTGTATCGCTCGCCTTCGTTCAGGAGCACTTCGCGCCGCAGCACGTTGTCGCGTGTGAATGTGTTGCCGATGAATTCAAGCCGCCTGAGCGCGTACTGTTTGCCCTCTTCGACTACGAACGTGATGTCGGCAGTCCCTTTGGCCGGGTCATTCGGGTCGTCGTGAAAATCAAGATTAGGATATGCGTTGAACTGTATGTACCCGCGCGAGCCGTAGAGTTTCTTCAGATTCTCTATGCCTTTGTTGACGACGCTGTAGCCCTTTACGACATCTCCGGCCTTGATATTCAAAATCGATTTGATCTCGTCGGCGGTGAACTCCGTGTTGTCTTCGACTTTTATATCAGCCGCGCGATACTGGCGGCCTTCGTCAATAGGCACGACAATCTTCAACCCGCGCCCTTTGTGGCCGATCAGCGGAATCCAGGAGCCTACCTGTCCGACCTCTTCGACGCGAGGTTCGCCAAAGCGCGCTTTCAAATAGCCGTTGTCGGCATAAACCAGCACTCGAATGCGATCAATGTCTGCTTCGAGTTTTTCTTTGTGATACACGTCTTTCGACGTGAAGGTCGTAAACAGACTCGCTTCCTTCACCAGCTTCATGTGCCCGCGAAGGTCAGAGTCGGAATAAATAGTGTTACCCTCGAAATCTATGTCAGCGATGCGGAAGCGCGGCCCTTCATCAATCTTGAATGTTAGCCCGACCGCCGTTGATGATATTTGTTCGATTGCGGGTTCGACCTTCGCTTCGGGTCGGCCTTCGTTGGCCAGCATCTCTTTGATGACGACTGCGGCGCGGCGGACTTTAACAGGGTCGTACTGCGATTCTTTGGACAGGCCGACCGAGCGTTTGCGGAACTCTTCGAGCAGAGTTGACTGCTGAACCGATTTCAAGCCTTCGTACTTGATATCGAGAAGCAGGGGGCGCTCGCGCACTTCGAAGGTGATGACTTTGCCTCCGCGCGCGCCTTCTTCGGCATAGACTTTCACATCCTCGAAGTGGCCCTGCGCGTAGAGCGCGCGAACGTCGCGATCAAGCTGCGCCGGATTGTAAGGATCGCCGTCGCGCGTGCCTATCCAAATCTTTACGGTTGATTCCGGGATGCGGCGATTGCCGCGAATATCTACTTTTTCAACCGTTACGTTTTGAGAAGGATTTGCAAGGGCAGGCGGTTGAAGCGTCGAAATGTGCCAAACGCTGACCGTCGCCACTATCACTGCAATTAAGCAAAGAACACGCTTACTCATAGATGAATTGCACGCTCCCTAAAATACTAAAATCCGTTTCGGTTCTAAAACACTCGCCCTTTGTTTTGGGCATGAGCGAGTTATTATTATGCCTTCCGTCCGTGTCAGGCTATTTACAACTTACTCAAACCAGCAGGCTAAACCACTCGGCCATCAAACACAAGGGCAATCCTTTTCAAGTGTTTAGCCCTGGCTCCCGTTAGCCGGACATCTCGGTTTGCGCTGGTGATTTCTTCCTGCCCCAAATATAGAATGCAAGTTTGATGGGTTATTGTAGCAAAAATATATGAAGCAAAGCCAATTCCAGATTGCGGATTTCAGATTGCAGGCAGTAGCCCAACTTACGACGGTCGGGCTACTGAAAAGGAAAGTCGCTGAAACAACGTATCGCTGAAAGCCGATTCGGTCTTCTCATTGCACGAGCAGCGCGTCGCCGAGTTCTTCCAATTCCATCGGCCTGTATTGAAGCGAGTTGCCTTCAAGGTAGACTTCGACGACCGAAGCCTCGCTGAAGCGACCGCCGATCAAAGCTTCAGACAGCGGATCTTCAACATGCTTTTGCAAAGCGCGACGCAAGGGCCGCGCTCCGTAGGTGCGATCTGAGCAGGTCTTTTCGACTATCCATCTTCGAGCATCTTCGGTCATCTGCACCTGTAGCTTGCGGCGAATCAGAGTGCGATTGAGTTGCGCGATCAAAAGCCCCACGATCTCAAACAGGTCTGTGTCGGTCAGCGGCTCGAAGACGATTATCTCGTCTAAGCGGTTGATGAACTCAGGATTGAACGTCTGCTTGACGGCCTGCATCACGCCCTCTTCGACGGTCGTTTGTTGAGAGCGCGACGAGGACTGGAATCCCATGTGGCCGCGCTTCTGTATGAACCGCGCGCCGATGTTCGAGGTCATTATTAGAATCGTGTTCTTGAAATCAATCTGATTGCCGAGCGAGTCCGTCAGCGTGCCGTCTTCCAAAACCTGCAACAGGATGTTGAACAAATCCGGGTGCGCTTTTTCAATCTCGTCCAGCAGCAAAACAGAGTATGGATTGCGTTTGATCTTTTCGGTCAACTGCCCGCCTTCTTCGTGGCCGACGTAGCCGGGCGGGCTGCCGATGAGTTTGGAAACGGCGTGCTTCTCCATGTACTCGGACATATCGAAGCGGATCAGCGCGCGTTCAGTCCCGAACAAAAACTCCGCAAGCGACCGCGCGACTTCTGTTTTCCCGACGCCGGTCGGGCCTAAGAAAAGGAATGAGCCGACTGGCCGGTTCGGGTTCTTAAGCCCCGCGCGAGAGCGGCGAATAGCTCGCGAGAGCGCCGATATTGCGCGGTCCTGGCTGATGATTCGTTTGTGCAATTCTTCTTCGATGCGAAGCAGCCTGCTCGTCTCTTCTTCTTTAAGCGAAGATATCGGAATGCCTGTCCACCGCGAGATGACTTCTTCGATGTCGTCGCGCGTGACAGTAGGAAAGTGCTCGGCCAGCAGGTTGTGCGATTCGCGCAGCAGAGAGAGCCTTTCCATCTCTTCCTGTTCTTTCTGTTTAAAAATCTTCGCGCGCTCGAAATCGCGTTCAGCCGTCGCGCGCTCAAAGTTCTGAGTATGCCGACGGAGCTTGCGCTGGCACTCGTGTATCTCAGCCGGAAGATGCGCCTCGCGCAGCTTAACGCGCGCGCCCGCTTCGTCAATTATGTCAATGGCTTTGTCAGGGAGGAATCGGTCGGATATATAACGCTGCGATTGATAGACGGCTGTTTCTACAGCGTCATTCGTGTAGCGAATCTGGTGAAATGACTCGTATCGCTCCTTGATGCCTTCAAGTATCTTGATGGTCTCTTCTTCGGTCGGAGGCGGAACCTTAACGGCTTGAAATCTTCGTTCGAGCGAACGGTCTTTCTCGATAGTCTTGCGAAACTCTGCGGGCGTGGTCGCGCCTATGCATTGAATCTCGCCGCGCGACAGGGCGGGCTTCAAGATGTTGGCCGCGTCAAGCGACCCTTCAGCCGAGCCTGCGCCGACAAGCGTGTGAAGCTCGTCAATGAAGACTATGTAGTGCGGGTTGTCAATCAACTCGCGCATTATAGTTTTCAATCGCTCTTCAAACTGGCCGCGATACTTCGTGCCCGCGACGACGAGCGAGAGGTCGAGCGCGAGTATCCGTTTGTCGCGCAGGAAAGGCGGAACATCGCCCGATATGATTCTTTGCGCGAGACCTTCGACGATGGCGGTCTTGCCGACGCCCGGCTCGCCTATCAGCACGGGATTGTTTTTAGTGCGGCGGCAGAGTATCTGAATGACTCTTTCGATTTCGCCTTCGCGCCCGATAAGCGGGTCGAGTATGTCGTTGCTTGCGGCTTCCGTCAGGTCGCGGCTGAATTCTGCGAGGTGCGGCGCGTCTTTTTTCGCCGCCATCGCCCGCTCGCTCTGCTGCACACGCATCAGATCGTCGCGTATCTGATTAAGCCTCAGCCCGCGCTCGTAAAGGATTTCCGCCGCCGAGGATTTCTCTTCTCGAAGGATGCCTAATAGCAAATGCTCCGTGCCGATGTGCCGGTGCTGCAATCGCTCGCTCTCGTCCGCCGCATAGCTCAACACTCGCTTTGCGCTCTGCGACAGCGGCAGGTCAACTGAGGCCGACACCTTGTCGCGCAGCGGCGTGCGCCCTTCTATCTCTTTGCGGATTGATTCTACGGTTGAGTGCGGGCTTCGGAAGAATTTCTGAGTCAGTTGTTTGTCTTCGCGAAGCAGGCCGAGCAGGATGTGTTCGGCTTCGATGGCTTGCGCTCCAAACTGGCTGGCTTCATATCTGGCGAAGAATATAACGCGGCGCGCTTTCTCGGTGTAACGTTCGAACATACTCGCTTCCGCTAAGAAACCGATGAACTATGAATGCTGAATGATGAATTAAAAGTCTTTCGTCGGTTCATAATTCATCGTTCCTAGTTCATCATTTATTGTAACCGTCCATCCTCAAGGTGAAGCACGCGGTCGCAGATAGCGGCAAGACGCTCATTATGGGTTACGATTACTGAGGTCAGCTTCTGCGAACTGTGAACCTCCTTGAGCAGGTTATGAATGCTTTCACTGGTTTTGCTGTCAAGGTCACCCGTTGGCTCATCTGCCAGCAGCAATCGCGGACGAGCGACGAGTGCTCTTGCCAGCGCGACGCGGGCTTGCTCGCCGCCTGACATCTCGCCGGGACGGTGCATCGCGCGGTCTTTGAGTCCGACTGATTCAAGCACCCCCAGAGCGCGATCTATTGCTGCTTGATGCGAGCTGCGACCTATCAGCAGCGGCATCATTGCATTTTCAACGGCTGTGAACTCGGGCAGCAGGTGATGAAATTGGAAAATGAACCCAATCTCCCTGTTCCGAAACCGAGCCAAGTCTACATCACCGAGTTTGAAAATGTCAAATTCGGCTACTTTTACGGTTCCAACGCTTGGCCGGTCTAATCCTCCTAATAGGTGTAATAAGGTGGATTTTCCAGCGCCCGAAGGCCCGACGATTGCCACCATCTCGCCGTCGGCTATCTCTACGCTCAAATCCTCGAACACGACGACGCGATTTTTGCCCGTTACGTATGTTTTTGTGAGACGCTCGGCCCGAACGAGTGGAGTGCGTTCCCGTGGCTCATTCATAGCGCAGTCCTTCCACGGGATTGATTCGCGCAGCGTTCCAGGATGGATAGAGCGTCGATAGGAAGCTGATTGCAATCGTGACAAGCACCACGACTATTACATCGGACGTTTTGACATGGAAAGGCAGATAGTCGAGCGCGTATGCGCCTGCGGGCAGTCCTATCCAATGATGCGCGTCTGCGAAATAGCAGAAGCCCGTGCCGAGAAGGATGCCCAGAAAGATTCCGACAACGCCTATCATCAATCCCTGAATCATGAAAAGGTAGGTCACGCTGCGATTGGTCGCGCCCATTGATTTCAACACAGCTATGTCGCGGTGTTTCTCCATGACGATCATAATCAAGACCGTGATGATGTTGAGCGCGGCAATGCCGATGACGATCAGAAGCGCAATGCCCGTCAGATATTTTTCATAACTGAGCGCGCTGAAAATCGGAGCGTTCAATTCCTGCCAGTCCTGCACCTCGAAATCATCGCCTACTGCTTTGAGCACTTCCTGACCAATCTGTTTGACGTTGTCAATATTATCCACCTTCATCTGGATCGTGTCGGCTACGTTTTCTTTGCCCGCGAGCCGCTGCGCCGCATCAAGCGATATGTACGTCCACGCTTCGTCGTAATCGCTCAACCCCGAAGCGAATGTGCCCACGACTTTGAAATCCCTGTAGCGCGGAGCCAGCCCCATCGGAGTCAGATGGCCTTGAGGCGATATGACTGTCGCAAAGTCGCCTATCTTGAGACCGATTCTTTCGGCAAGCGCTTCCCCTACGAATATTCGATCAATCTTCGCCCCCGTCTGCGAATCAACTTCGGGTTCGGCGAGCAATCGGGGGTCGCCCGTCTTTGCGAATTGAAAAATCTCGTTCGCCTCCGACTGCGCAGCCACGTCAACGCCTTTTAGTATTGCGCCATCAGTCAGGTTGCTGCCTTGAATCAAGACTCGTTGATAAAGCGTCGCGGATGCAGCGCGAATATGAGGCAGTTTGCGGAGCCGTTCGACGACCTCGCGATAATTCTCAATCGGTCGGTTGGATTTGTGTGTGAGATTTAAGTGAGCTGTGCCTGAGAGAATTTTCTCTTGAAACTCCTCGCGGAATCCCGTCATCATCGCAAGCACTATGATGAGCGACGCAACGCCCGCAGCGACCGCCATAACAGCGATCACTGTGATGACCGAAATCATCACTTGCTTTCGCTTTGCTCGCAGGTAGCGTAGCGCAATGAATAACTCATAAGGCATAAGGGCGTGAATAAATGATTATAGGAATGCCTTCCAAATAGTGTCAAACAAAGCAAGGTTGTAATCGCTGTTCGTGCGCTGGTAGAATTGATGAAGGCTGGAGCACACTCTCCTGATCCAATCTATGATTTTCAGTAGTACCAGCCAATCTTCGGAAGCCCCTGAACCAGCAAAGAGTCGGACCGACAGGGCGCGTCTACCGAAGGATTAATCGAACAAGGGCATGGGTGTCCACAGAATGGAGTGCATCATGAAGTTCAGGTGTGAAGTGTCGAAGCGACTCGCCTCGTTCGCAATCGCGCTGGCTATGCTCGTAGGGCCGCCTCTGGCGCTTGCGCGCGATGACGAAAAGAAAGCCGAACCACCAAAGCGCGAGACTGCTAAGAAAGTTGACCCGCTCAAAGAGAAAGAGAACCCGCTTATGATCGGCAAGCGGGACATCAACAAAGGCAATCTCGATTTTTACTCGCTCGAAAAAGAAGCGAACCTTGGCCGTCAACTCGCAGCCGAGATTGACAGTCATGCCAAATTCATCACAGACCCGGTCATTACCGAATACATAAACCGTATAGGCCAGAATATAGCTCTGAGGTCTGACGCCAAGATACCTTTCACCATCAAAGTGCTTGACTCGGCGGACGTGAACGCCTTTGCGTTGCCCGGCGGGTTCCTCTACGTCAACAGCGGTCTTGTGCTGGCAGCCGACAACGAAGCAGAGATCATAGGAGTGATGGCGCACGAGATAGCACATGTTGCCGCGCGTCACGGCGTCGAGCAGGCATCGAAGGGCAGGCTGTTTCAATGGCTTTCGATTCCGCTGATATTCGTAGGCGGGCCGCTCGGAGCCATCGCGCAAAACGCCGTCAGCATTCTCGTGCCTCTGACATTTTTGAAATTCAGTCGTGGAGCCGAAGAAGAAGCAGACCGATTGGGGCTTCAGTATATGTGGGCAGCCGGTTACGACCCGACTTCGATGCTCAGTTTCTTCGAGAAGCTGAAATCGAAGGAGAAGAAGAAACCCGGAACGCTCGAAAAAGTATTCAGCTCGCACCCGCCGACGGGCAACCGCATTGAAAAGGCGCGCACGCTGCTCGTGCGGTTTCCTGAGCGCGACGAGTACATGCTCTCCACATCCGAGTTCAACAATGTGAAAGAGCGTTTGCTCGCAATCACAAGTCAGTCGAAGCTCGGCAATGGCGATAACAGTGGCCCGACGCTTAAGCGCAAGCCAACGCTCAAACGCGGCGACTCTGAAAGCAGAGACGATTCGGAGAAGGACAAGCCGACGCTCAAGCGCAAGCCCGATAGCGACAACTAAAAAATAAGTGTCCAAATATAAAAAGCGCAGCGCACACTAATACGCTGCGCTTTTTATATTTGCGTATGTTTCTTGTGATGATTATCGCAAGTTCTCGGAGAAGCTTCCGGCTCAATCCTTGACCAGTCGCGTGCGATATGATAACCATACCTCTTTGATTTGCCCCAATCATCAGGTGCATCGCTTTCAATTGCAAGCAGCATTTTTGAGAAGGCCTGGCGCTATGCAAACAGGCAATGCGCGGCAAGCGAGAACGCGGCAAGCGAGAAATTGCCTGCCGAAAGTTTAGAACAACGGGATTAGACCAAAAGGAGAGTTATATGCAACGACGGCTGTATGTGCTTGCGGCGATCTTCACGCTCGTGAGCGGTTTTATGTTGGCATCGGTGACTTCGAATAAAGTTGCAGCATCGGATAAGGCCGACCTCAAACCTGCGCGCTCTGTATCAAGGCGGGATGCGCATGACATAAAAATAACTCCTTTGGGGCCAGCCCAAGAGATGATCGACGCGGTGAAGAAGAGCCTGCCTAAACATCCTGCGGTGCGAGCATATCTCAAAGGCGCTCAATTCCGCCTCATCTCTTTTGAGATGCTGGACAAAGGGAAGGTCAACGGAAATATAGAGCCGCCCGACAGCTATCGGGCATGGTTTTTTAACTACACGAGCAATCGCGCATTTACTGCGACCGGCAGATTCGACAGCTCGGAGTTGATAGTTGAGCCGACAACCGTTCAACCTGAACCAAGCGAAGAAGAGTTCCAGGCGGCGGTCGAGATGTTGTCGAAAGATTCGAGGGCCGGAGCAGGGCTGCGCAATCAGAGCGTCACCGCTTATCCTCCGATGCCGCCGCTTGTCAACGGCTCGGATGCGGCAGGGAAAGTTGATAGGACTGTTGCAGTCGGCCTTAAGTACAAAGACGGAAGCAATCCACCTGAAATCGTCGGCGTGAACATGATTCGCCAAACTGTAATCCGGTTTGCAAACAATGCGCCGCCCGCTTCTACATCTGCGATTACAGCCTGCGCCGTAAACAGCGCAGGTCAATCAACGACTCCGCGCGGAACGGCGGGTTCGTTCAACGTGGTAATCAGCCGTGCGGGAACTGAAATATGGAATCTCATCGTCATCCGGCCATCGGCCTCTTCCGGCACTCGCGCATCAGGCTTAGAAGTGCAGAACGTCAACTACCTGGGCAAGCGCGTGCTGACGCGCGGCCATGTTCCAATCCTCAACGTACAATACGACCGCAATCTTTGCGGCCCGTATCGCGATTGGAGTTATCAAGAAGATAGTTTTATAGCGAACGGGACGGACGTGGCTCCGGGCATTCGCCTGTGCACGAGTCCGCCGCAGACTATACTCGAAAGCGGGATTGATTCGGGCAATTTTCGCGGCGTCGCCGTCTGGGATGATCGCGAAAAGGTGCAGCTTGTTACAGAGATGCAGGCGGGCTGGTATCGCTATCTGATGGAATGGACTTTCACGGACGATGGGACCATCAGCCCTCGATACGGCTTCGGAGCTACGAACAACAGTTGTGTCTGCCACATTCATAATCACCATGCGTACTGGCGATTCGACTTTGACATCGTCACGGCAGCTAATAATTTTGTGACCGAGAATACGCCGGTAGATAACTTCAAGCTGACAAAAGAAGGAATGAGGCCGCGATTGTTTGGAACGAACCATACATGGCTGATTGAAAATCTGGACGCCCCGAATGGCGAATCCGTGCTCATAGTTCCGGGCGACCACGACAGCAACTTCAATAAGTATTCGAAAGGCGATCTCTGGTTTCTTGCCGCTAAAGGGAATGAAATTGATGACGGCGTGAATTGCACACAAGGATGCGACACGAGGATTCAATTAGAACCCTTCACCAATAGCGAGAATATCAATGGCACAGACATCGTCGTCTGGTACGGAGGCCATTTCATTCATGACGACGCAGAACCCTCTGCGGTGACCAACCTGTTCGGCGAGCACGTTGTAGGGCCGAATATCTTTCTGAGGCACTACTGAAACGTAGCAGTTAAAGACTTCGGCTTCGGGCAGCAAGCAGCGAAAGTGATTTCAATTGCTTGCTGCCTTTTCTTTTAATGTAGGATTTGTTAATGGGCAAAGTAGTAGACAAGTCAGCTTTGATCAAAGAGCGCGAGCGTCTGCGCAACGAGGGTAAAGTATTAGTCTTCACCAACGGTTGTTTCGACCTGCTTCATCCGGGCCACGTGCGCTACTTGGCCGCATCTCGCGCGCTCGGCGATGCGCTGGTCGTGGCGATCAACAGCGACCGTTCGGTTCGCGCGCTCAAGGGCGCGGGCCGTCCCATACTCAGTGAAACCGAGCGAGCCGAAGTGATGGCCGCGCTCGAAGCCGTAGACTACGTTATTGTTTTCGATGAAGAAACGCCGCGCGAATTGATAGCCGATTTGCTGCCCGATGTGCTTGTGAAAGGCGGCGACTGGACAGTTGAACAGATCGTCGGGCGCGAAGAAGTCGAACGCGCGGGCGGACAGGTCTTGTCCCTGCCTTATATCGAAGGCTCTTCAACCACAGACATAATAAAAAGAATCCTCAATGATGAAAAATGAAGTCAATTCACCGCAGAGACGGACGTAGAAGAAACGATGAAGTATGAACGATGAATGATGAATTAAGAATCTCTTTATCAGTTCATCATTCATCATTCCGCATTCATCATTTCTTCCTCGTCCTCTGCGCCTCTGCGGTGAACTCTTTTTTGAACAAGTCTATTTGACGATTTTGTCAATCGTATCTACTGCGATTGGATGATACGAAGACCTCGCTTTCTGATAGATGGCACGAGCGCGCGCTTGACCTTC
Source organism: Blastocatellia bacterium (assembly GCA_963726785.1). Taxonomy (GTDB): domain Bacteria; phylum Acidobacteriota; class Blastocatellia; order UBA7656; family UBA7656; genus DATEKX01. Next base: position 1,680,526 of record CAVSDJ010000008.1, on the reverse strand, counting down.
GGGTGTCTTGACCAACTCTTCATAAAGCGGCTTTATAAGCTTTCGCCGACCTATCGAGGTCAAATATTCTTCAAGCCTCGGATAAGCGGCTTCGTAGCGATTACGAATAGCCATCAGCAGCCATTGATCCGCAATCTCGGAATTGCCCGAACGAGTCAGATGGAAAGTTTGATCAAGTTCACTCATCTTTTCTTTGCTTAATTCTGTGGGAAGATACTTCAAAAAATGCAGCCACTCGTGTGTTGACCACGATGCTGCTTGAATCTTTGAAGCAGGCGTTTCGCCTTTCAGCCACGGGTCGGCCTGCTTCTCAACTTTCGAGAAAGCGTCTGAGGCAGGGCGCGGCGCGGAAGAAGGAATCCCCGGTTTGTAAATCCATTCCTCGATAGGCACTTTTGCCGCAAGCTCAGGATTCTTGTCTAAAAGATTCTTCTTCAAGTAAGCGAGGAAGTCCGCTGTGACGATGCTTTGAAAAGCGAAGTGGTCAAAGTAGCCGCGCAGGAATTTATCGAAGCTTGCACGCCCAAAGGTCTCTTCCAGATGTCTCAAAAACAGCGCGCCCTTTTCATATGGAACCTGAGTGAATCCATCATCAGGGTCTCGACCTTTAAGGTCAACGTAAAGAATTTCGTCGCGGTCTTCGAGTGTTGCCATTTCCTGTTCGACCGTCTGACGACCGAGCACCGCCTCCATCTCTTCGCGCGGTCTGCCGTAAACTGTCTCTAAAATCCTGCGCTCCAGGTAGACCGTGAATCCTTCGTTCAGCCAGAAGTCTCTCCACGTTGCGTTGGTAACGAGATTGCCCGACCAGGAATGAGCCAGTTCATGCGCCACAAGCGAAACAAGACTCTTATCTCCGGCTAAAACCGTAGGCGTTGCAAAGGTCAGTCGCGGGTTCTCCATTCCCCCAAACGGAAAGCTCGGGGGAAGCACCAGCAGATCGTAACGCTCCCAGCGATACGGCCCGTATAACTCTTCGGTCGCCTTCACCATTTTTTCCGTGTCGGCAAATTCCTTCGCGGCTTTTTCCACTACAGGGCGCTCGGCATAAACGCCTGTTCGTTTGCCCATCGGCTTGAAGACGAGGTCTCCGACTGCGAGCGCTATCAGATAAGAAGGGATAGGATTCGTCATCTTGAAGCTGTAATCGCCATCACGCGGCGACTGCGGATCGTTTTCTGCGCTCATCACGGCGACCAGATCGCGCGGCGTTCGCACGCGAGCAGTATAGGTCAAACGAACTTGAGGCGTGTCTTGAAGCGGTATCCAACTTCGCGCATGAATTGCTTGCGATTGCGTGAACATAAACGGGTGCTTTTTATCGGCTGTCTGCGAAGGCTCAAGCCATTGCAAACCGCTCGCGCCGGGATTTGTAGAGTAAGTGATTCGGACTCGCGAGGCATTATCCGGCAACTCGATTGTCAGAGGCGCTCCAAGTATCGGGTCGGTGTTGCCGATGGTGAATTTAGTCTCGGAATAGTTTGTTCCGTTCGCCGATGCTTCGGCCTTTGTGACGTTCAGGTTTTTCGTATCCAGAATCAGAGGAACGTTTTTGTTCGTTCCCACTCTTTCGAGGCTCAATACGGCAGTGCCTTTCAAGATTTTCTGGTCGAACAGAACGTCCCAATCCAGATCAACGTGACGAACCTTCACCTGCTCTGGATTTGAATATGAATGATAGTCCTTGCGCTCATCAGACTGAGTTTGTGAAAAGAATGATTGTTGATTTGTCATGGCAAATACCATCAAGATCAAAATAATTTTCGCGTGCTTCATCGAATGCTCCTCAGAAGTTTTACATAGCTCGTAGAAATCCAACGCTACTTTGACTGTGCCACGATGGGCACTGCTTATTCAAGCCGTGAGCAATAACGAAACAGAGACTTGGAAGAAACGATGAATGCGGAATGATGAATGATGAACTGATAGAGAGATTCTTAATTCATCATTCATCGTTCATACTTCATCGTTTCTTCTACGTCCGTCTCTGCGGTGAATTGACTCTGCTGCGCGCGGTCTTGTATCGTCATCCATAGAGCAAAACTATGAAGCACATCATAGTCGGAACCGCAGGGCACATAGATCACGGAAAGACCGCCTTAGTCAAAGCCTTAACGGGCGTTGACGCCGACCGGCTCAAAGAAGAAAAACAACGAGGCATCACGATTGACATAGGATTTGCCGATCTGGCTCTGGGCGATTATCGCTTTGGCTTTGTTGACGTGCCCGGCCACGAGCGTTTCGTCAAGAACATGCTTGCGGGCGCGCACGGTCTCGATCTCGTAATGCTCGTAGTCGCCGCAGACGAATCCGTGATGCCACAGACTCGCGAGCACTTCGACATCTGTCGCCTGCTTCACGTCAAATCCGGTCTTGTCGCTCTCACGAAATCAGACCTCGTTGACGAAGAGTTGCTTGAGCTTGCGCGGGCGGAAGTCGAAGACTTCGTCGCGGGGTCGTTTCTCGAAGGCGCTCCGATAATCGCCGTCAGTTCTCGCACGCTCGCAGGCATCGAAGAACTCAAACAATCGCTCGTCAATCTCGCTGGCGACATTCAGCCGAAATCCGTGTCTGCGGTTCCGCGTCTGCCTGTTGACCGCGCTTTCTCGATCAAAGGATTTGGAACGGTCGTAACGGGCACGCTCGTAGCAGGCTCGCTCAAAAGCGGCGACGATATAGAAATCCTGCCCGCCGGAGTGCGAACGCGCATACGCAATCTGCAAGTTCACGGGCACGACACAGACCGCGCGCTCGCGGGCCAGCGCACTGCGATCAACCTGCAAGGCGTCAACGTAGAGCAGGTCGAACGTGGAAGCGTGCTCGCTCCGTCTGGCCGGTTGCGCTCAACGTCAATGATTGATGCGCGGCTCGATTTGTTGTCCACCGCTCCGCGCCCTCTCCTCCATCGCGCGCGCGTTCGCCTGCATCACGGCACGGTCGAAGTAATGGCTCGCGTTGCTATGCTTCGAGCAGAGCAAGCTACTGGTTTGCCTTACATCGAACCGGGCAGCAGCGCGCTCGTTCAACTCAGGCTTGAAGAACCCATCACAGTCTTGCCGGGCGACCGCTTCATCATTCGCAGCTACTCGCCGCAGGTTACCATTGGCGGCGGAGTCGTCATTGATGGGCTGCCGGAAAAACATCGCATACGCGACACGGCGGCTCGCGCACAACTCGAACGACTCGAATCGGCGGACGAAGTCGAACGCACGCGGCTTTTCATAGAGATGGCAGGCGCGCGTGCGATGAGCGCAGGCGAGCTTGCGGCGCGGACGGGAGCTACGGACGAGCAGATAGCAAATTCTGCGCGCGAGCTTACACAGTCGGGCCGCGTTATTGAAGTCGCAAGCGCCCCCCTGCTGTTGCTTTCAAAGGAGAGCAATGACCTGCTCGCTTCGCGTGTGGTCGAATCGCTTGCAGAGCATCATAAGCGAGAGCCGCTTTCGCTCGGCTTGAGCCGCGAAGAAGCGCGCGAGCGCATATTCACAAACCTCAAGCCTGAAATCTTTCGCGCAGTAATTGCACGGCTCGTGAGCGAAGGCCGTGTTGCAGCCGAGCGCGACCAGTTGCGTCTCGCATCGCACAAACTCGCCCTCACGGATGAAGACGCTGCCGCAAAACAGGCTCTGGAAGCCGCTTTCAAGGGCGCAGGGTTGCAGGCCGGGACGCTTGAAGAGATTGCTGCAAGCGCAGGGATAAAGATTGACCGGGCGCGAAAGCTTTACAATCTGCTCGCCGCCGAGCGCCGCGTCCAGCGCGTAGGCGATTTCGTTTTTCACGTTGACGCAATCGAAGACTTGAAATCGCGCGTGCAAGCGCAGAAGTCAATCAACCCGAAGATTGACATCGCGGTCTTCAAAGAGATCACGGGCGGGCTGACGCGCAAATACGCCATCCCGCTGCTCGAATTCCTCGATCAAGAACGCATCACGCGTAGAGTCGGCAACGAGCGCGAGATTCTCTAAAATGCGGCGGAGATATTTCGAGAGAAGTGGCGGCTGGCCAGAGAAGACAAAAAATATCTTGAGCTGAAGAAACGACACCGCGAGCTTTACGAGGAACAGTGAACCTCAAATACAGTTTTCGACTAACTCAGAGTGATGCTCTTTGTTGATAGAGAGATGATGATTGAAAGCGCGCTTCACGCTGATCTCCACCTGCTCTGGGTAGAATGGTTTTACGATATAAGCGAACGCTCCCATCTTCATGGCTTTGATTGCGGCATCAACTTCGGCAACGGCGCTGACAACTATAACGGGTGTGTTCGGTGATTTTTCGGCTACGCTCCTGATCAGCGCATAGCCATCAACCTTCGGCAGCATCAGGTCAACAAGTATAACCGAGTAATCTTTTTGCATGACTCTTTGCAAAGCTTGCTCTCCGTCAAAAGCCATGTCGCAGTCAAAGTCGGGCGATAAGAAATAATTTATTAACTCGCAAGTGTCGCGGTCATCATCAACGATGAGAATCGGCGACTTGTCGGATGAGAAAACGCTGGATTGTTGATTCATAACCCCTCTCGCTGTTCAGAGCATCCCGGACGGGGCGGATAGATGCCGACAATTAAGGTGGCTCAGGCTTGATTGCTTACTGTGCCATTTTTTCCATTTAACTATGCAATAACTTCATACATCATGACGCCTTGAAAACCATTGCGATAAGCTGCCGTTCAAGTTTCTCGTTACGCATCACGAGGATGCGGCTAATCCTAGTAGCCGCGCTATTAATAACTGCTTCAGACAAGCGTCGGCGCTGACTGCTTATTTGCAATTGATTTGCCAGAACGCGAGCCGCTATTAAAATAGAATCAATTTAACGAACGTGTTACATTTTAGTGCTTTCAAAAAATGTAGTTGCGCCCCAGGCGCTTCGGAAATTTTATTCCCGGTGTTTATAGGAGGCCGTCTATGATTCTGCAGCGCGCAGAGAAGCTTTCAACCATCACCATAATTCTTTTCTTAGCCTTTGGCCTGGTTGCCAGTGCCAACGCTCAACGAAAACAAAAAGCCGCGAGTGGCAACGGCTTGCTCGAACGTGCGTTCAAAGGCGAGGCGCGCATAATTGATCTCTCGCACAAGCTCAACGCGAATGTGCCTGCCTATGGCGGCGAGCGCGACCTGTGGCGCTACGAGAAGCTTGCCGATTATGATCGCGATGGGTACGCCGCCGGGGCGTTTCGCGTGCCTGAACATTTCGGCACACACGTTGACTCGCCGGGCCATTTCGTCAAAGGCCGAGAGACGATTGACACAATCGAAGTCAAGCGGCTTGTCGCGCCCGCCGTCGTGATTGATGTTCGCGCAAAGGTCAAAGCCAATCCTGATTATCAACTCACCCTTGAAGATGTTCGTCAATCGGAGCGCGATGGAGCGATTCCGCAAGGCGCTGCTGTGTTGTTGCTGACGGGGTGGAGCGAGCGATGGAACAATGCGGATAAATATCGTAACGCAGACCAGGCGGGAGTCATGCATTTCCCCGGATACTCTCAGCAGGCTATCTCGTACCTTGCTAAAAACTTGAAAGTCGTCGCGCTCGGCATTGACACTCTCTCGATTGATTACGGCCCGTCGAAAGATTTCTCAGGGCATCACGTCTCGCATGGATCCTCTCTTTACCACTTGGAGAACCTTGCTAATCTCGACAAGCTGCCTGCGCGCGGCGCGGCAATCTTTGTAGGCGCGTTGCCAATTGAAAACGGCTCGGGCAGCCCGGCCCGCGTGCTGGCAATCGCGCCTTGACGTGGCGCGTTGCCGCAACATATTCTATCAAGCCACTCCCATATTTAACTTATGTCAACCAGACAAGAACGAAAGTCTATCGCTGAGCTATCAATAACATCGTCAAAGCTTGATGAGGCTACAAGTCCTGCTACTGACGCTGAAGAGTCGAACGACATGATGAATAAATCAGCCGCGACTGAAAAAAAGAGCAGTCCGACCGAAGAGGTCGAATCGTTCTTTGACAGAGTTGTAGAAGAGTTATCGGGTTTGCGGACGCGGGCTGAAGCGGAGGCCATCGAACGCGCTGCCGACCTGATTCTCGAATGCGAGTCTCGCGGCGGGCGCGTCCACGTGACCGGCATAGGAAAGAGCGAGCACATCGCGCGCTACGTCGCTTCGTTGCTTTCAAGCACCGGCACGCCAGCCTATTTTCTGCATGCAACCGAATGTGTTCACGGCTCGGCAGGTCAGGTTTGCAAAGCGGACGTAACGATTGCGATTTCAAACAGCGGCTCGACGCCAGAGTTGCTGTACGCTGTCGAAGTGCTGCGCGACTTCGGCATAAAAATTATAGCCGTATCGGGAAATCCCGAATCGCCGCTCGCGCAAGCGGCTGAAGTACTTTTGTATGCCGGAGTCAATAACGAAGGCGGGACTCTGAACCTTGTACCGCGCGCAAGCATATTGGCGAAGATTTACGTGTTGTGCGCGCTTTCGGTCGCGCTCGAAGCGCATAAAGGATTGACGCGCGAGCAGTACGCCAAGTGGCATCCGGGCGGCGCGCTCGGCAGGCTCGCTCGCGGGGAATGAAGCGGTTGCGGATCAATTTGAAATTTCGGATTCGAGATTTCAAATCAACCCGCAACCAGAGATCATCAGCGTCTGCCCGCGTTCAGTATGCGAAGCAGCGCAAGAAACATATTGAACGCATCGAGGTAAAGATCCAATGCGCCTGCGACGTATTCGTTTGTGGGGTAGCGGCGAATGATGTTCGACGTGTCATAGAGCACGAAGCCTGAAAAGAGCAGCAACACCGCTATCGAAATCGCAAACGAAATTCCCATCGAGCCGACCAGCAGCACGTTGAGTAAACCGGCAAGGACTACGACGATCAATCCCACCGTCACCATCCCGCGCAGGAAACTGAAATCGCGATTCGACAAAAAGACGTAAGCAGTCAATCCGCCGAAAATCCCTACGGTCAGCACGCCCGCTTGAAGTATCGAGTTCGGGTTCGTCTGGCTGACGTAGTAAAGTAGAGGCGAAATGATTACGCCCGTCATCGTAGTGAATCCGAATAACGCGAAAAGATTCACGACCGGCACGTGGCGTACGGCCTGCGCGGCCATCACACCGCCTATCAGCAGGATTAGCGTGATCCAGTAGTGTTGGGCTACTGCAACCATCAGCGGCTCAAAGGTGAGTCCTATAAACGCTCCGCCAATGGCGAAAAGCGTTGCGGCAAAAAACAGCGCATAGACTTTACGAATGAAATCCACGCGCTCGCCTACGGTCACTTCGCTCGCTGTTCGCGGTTGAAGAGGGCGCGTGCCTTCTTCAGGCGACCAAGCATTAGGCTGCGAATAATTGTGCTTTTGACGATCAAAGTCACTCATTTAAAAATCTCCTGTTTGTCTCTAACTCATCTCGCGTGGAACCTAGGGCCACCGCTTTCGAGAATGTTGAGATATAAAAATTATAGCACAAATGTCGAACTTCAACGACGTGTTATGTGGTTTTCTTTGCGCTCACTATTATCACTTGCGCCGGAAAACTCATGCGCCCTTCAGAGAAGTGCTCGCGCACGGCTTCCTCGACTTCTCCGGCTACTTGTGACAATTGCGCAGGGGTGAGGCGCGACGCTTTAGTCCGAAGCGAATCGCTGATCTCAACGCGCAAAGGCCAGAACTCGCGAGGCGTGAGAGCCGCCTGGATTTGAAAATTGACCACTTGCTCGTTTATATCAACCGCGCCTGCTGCTTCGAGCAAGCGCAAAAGCTTACCGCTTTCGGCGAATCGAAACGCGCCCGGCCCGTTTGGGTCTTCGGGCGGCGATTCCACGTAACGTGACATGACTTCCGTGACCGTGCTGAAAAAAGGGTTAGCCTCTTTCACACCCCAAACGACAAGCGCCACGCGACCGCCGGGAGTTGCGACACGCAACATTTCGCCAAGCGCAGCAGCCGTGTCGGGGAAGAACATCGCGCCAAGTCGGCTGACTATCACATCGAACTTATTATCGTGAAAGGGCAGGGAATCGGCCAGGCACTGGCGAAACTCAATGTTGCCGAGTTTGCGACGATCAGCTTCGCGCTCGGCTGTGGCGACCATCTCGGCCACAGCGTCGGTGCAGACGACACGGCCTGACTGGCCGACTATTTCGGCAATCGTGAGCGAAGGCTCGCCCGTGCCTCCTGCTACATCAAGCACGCTCTGACCCGTTTTGATTTCGGCTGCCTTGATCAATGCTCGTGTGATGGGCGCAAACATAGCGCGAATAGTATCGGCGTTTTTCTCCCAATAAGGCGCAGACCCGCGCCACTCTTCAAGGACGTTCCTCTCGTTGTCGCTCATTGCTTCATTATAATCCATCAATCGGCTGGGCCGCACTTGAGGAATGCGTGAACATAAGGAGGCCCGCTTCAAGAATCCCCCCAAATCGTTCTCAAAGCGGGCTGGTCTCGCGTTCGTTTCTCGAACGTGAGACTAAGGATTAACCTTTTCCTTTATCTTCTCTCCGGCTTTCTTTACTGCCTTGCCTGCTTTCTTGATTCCTTTGCCAGTCGCTTCGGCTGCACCAGCAGCGGCGTCTTTTGTTGCTTCTGCTCCGCTCTTTGCTTTGTCGCCAACTTCTTTCGCCGTATTAGCCGTCTTATCGCTTATCTTCTCGCCAACTGTTTTCGTTGCTTCCCACGTTTTCGTCGCTGCACTTTTTATGCTGTCAGCAGAGGCTTCCATGAGACTATCAACATCATTCTGCTCTTTTAACTCTATTGATCGCCCTCCCTCTCGAAATTCGACAAGCGCTCTGCGTTTGCCATCAGGATAAGTGATGCGAGTTGCGCGAGAGACATCGCCTGCGGGGAATGTCCTTGATTCCGACTTAATCCCGTTCTGCCCGGTGCTGACAGCTACCAGCGAGCCATCTTCTTTTTCAACTTCCACCGCAGGCTTTACAGTGCCAGAATCTCTGCTGTCGGTCGAACAACCGAATGTAACAATTGCGAGCGCAAATATTAAGAATAAAAATCTTCGTTTCATCGCCTCTCCATTCTGCTTAAAGCTCATCGAGCTTTATATTCACCAGATATTTTGGCAAAGCGCGTGCCAGCATTTTCAGGCTGAGTATGAGATTGAAAATTCTATCAATTGACAGATTCACAGGACAAGGCGCGCGAATTGATCTGAGAAGCAAGTATTGAATTGTGACGACACGTATTGAATAAAGACAAATCGCCGCAATGATTTCTTTGCAGTATAGAGTCGGTCAAATGATCGGCTCTATACTGCAGGATTTGTTGTCTAACCGATGCAAGGCTCAATGCACGCCTTTTCTGCCGTGCATAAGCCTATCAAGCGAATAACCGTTGTAATTGGCGAACCATATCAGCAAAAAGATTATTACTGAATATGACAGATTGTGCGCCACAGTTGCTGCATCGCCTTTGATCAACATCCCGAACGTAAGCACGATCATCAGCAGTCCGGCCAGCACCGAGCCGAAGTAGTTGAACAGACCAGCCACGAGCATCAAGCCTATTGCTACTTCCAGAAAAGGCAGCGCATAGCCAAAGGGCGCGACCAGAGCCGACGGAAGCTTGCCCGCGAATTCTTCTTGCAGGCCGGAAACGAAAGTGCCGATGCCCATCATGAACTTACCTACACCTGCAACCAGAAACACGATGCCTAAAGTTGAACGCAGCAGTGCATAAGCGCATTCACGGTGAGCAGGATGCTCGACTCGTGCTTCGGATTGCCAATCATAATTGATTTGCGAAATCGCTCTTTGGTCTAACATAACCATTAACCTCCTTGTTCGTTTTCAAAGACGCTCAAAATTTATTTGCCAGAATGTCGAAGGTGAATTTCACCTTGTCTCTGACTCGAACCAAGCCGCCTTTGATTGAATGTGTCTTCACTCCGTAATCGCTGCGATTGATCGAAAACTCTCCGCTTGCGCGAAAAGAGTCTCTGTTGAATGTCACCTGCGCGGGAATTACTATGTGACGAGTCACGCCGTGCAGGGTCAGGTCGCCGCCGATTTCAGCTTCAAATTTATCGCCGCCACCCTTTTTTGTTTTAACATCTGTGCTTTTGAAAACAATCTCAGGATAGTTATCGGCTTGAAGCACTTCTTTGCGCGCGCCTTCATTGATTATCTTTTTCTGCTCTTCTGTAAAATCCTTTCCCGTTTCTTCGAGCGAGTCTGTTTTGACTGTAAGCTAAGCGAAGCCGGTTCAAGCATTTCAGGAGAAACCTGCGCTTCGCCTGTGAAATTTCTGACTGCAAAATGATGAGTGTGCCCCATAAACCAGAGCAGGCCGCCGGAATATGCTTCGACCATGAATTGACTCTGATCGGGCACGATTCTGTAGCGGGCTGTTGTCTGACCAGGATTGCTTGCGTCATTATGTGCCGTTACGTTTGCCGCTGCGATCTCTTGCGATGCGCTCGTCTGTTCCCGCGCACCAATAATTGAGAAAATCACGAGCGCCATTAATAAGGGCAAAAATGCTAATCTGAATCTCATTTCTGCCACCTCCATTCTTGATTAATTAGGCGTCCGGGTGAATATCTCTTGTGAACTCAGCGTGAGGTCATGAATTCATTCAATTGTATAGGTGCAACAGGCGTGCCGGGAATCGAAGAATTGAAGCAACCGCGAGCTGCACGAATATTTACAAATAGTTCGTGTTTATTCGTAAACATTCGTGCAATTCGTGGCTGTATTACTATGCGGCGTATGAAACACGAACGAAGATTCAGCTTTCCGCGTGCTCGTACTTCTTGAACACTAGCGCAGAGTTTTTCGAGCCGAATGCTATGCAATTGCACAGCGCCGTATCAATGCGAACTTCGCGGCCAGTATTCGGCACATAATCTAAATCACAATCAGGGTCGGGCGATTCGAGGTTGATAGTGGGCGGCGCAAACCCGTGTTGCATGGCCATCAGCGTGGCCACGACGCTTGCCGCGCCTGACGCTCCTTGCGGGTGGCCGATCATTGATTTTGTGGAACTGGCGGGAACCTGTCGCGCGTGGTCGCCGAAAGCCATTCGCACGGCTGCAGATTCCGTGCGGTCGTTTATCTTTGTCGCAGTGCCGTGCAGGTTGAGATAATCAATCTCGTCCATCCTAAGGCCCGCGCCTTCGACCGCCATTCGCATCGCTCGCGCGGCGTCATGGCCTGTGGGCGCAATCTGCACGCGATGATAAGCATCGCAGGTCGAAGCGTAGCCGACCACTTCAGCGTAAATCTTAGCATTGCGTCGAAGCGCGTGCTCAAGCTCTTCAAAAATCAAAATCCACGCGCCCTCGCCTAAGACGAAGCCGTCTCTGTCAACGTTGAACGGGCGCGATGCGCGAGCGGGTTGCTCGTTTGATTTCGTCGTGACGGTTCCCATTCGGCAGAAAGCAGTCATCAGCCCGAACGTGATGCAGGCCTCGACTCCGCCTGAAACTATCGTGTCAATCTGTCCGAGTCGAATACTGTTCCACGCATAGCCCATTGCATCGGTCGAGCTTGTGCAGCCGGTCGAGACGACGTGGCTCATACCGTGAAGGCGAAAGTGCATGTTGATTTCGCTCGAAAGCATCCCGACGAATGATGCGACGATTGAATAAGGGCTGACGCGGCGATAAGCGGCATCGTGGTCGCCTCGGTCGTAATATTGTTTGTACTGTCGCTCGGCGAATTCTATGCCGCCCGCGCCTGTGCCGATTACTACGCCAACGCCTTCGCGCTCAAGCTCTGAAAGGTTTTCAAAGTTCAGTCCTGCGTCTTCGGCAGCCTCTTCGGTGGCGAAGAACGCCATAGGCACTGCGCGCTGCACGCGGTCTTTGTCTTTTTTTGAGATGTATCGGTCGAAGTCGAAATCGGTGACTTCGGCTGCGACCTTGCACGAGAGCTTCGAAGCATCAAACAGAGTGATCGGCCCTGTGCCGCTCACGCCATTTGCAGTCGCTTTCCAATATGCCTCTTGACCTATGCCGTTTGGGCTGACGGCTCCAAGTCCTGTGACAACCACGCGCCTCAAACTCATCGAGTCCCCTCCCAGAGATTTGAATGATTGCTTTAAGCTAAATTAACAGTTCAACTGTTGCTTGCGCCAGCTATGGATGCGCGGTCTCGCTTACGACGCGCGACGGCTTGCTCTCATTGTTGAAGCGATCAATCGCAGACACTTTATAGTAATAAACCTGATCAATTGTCACGCGGTCATCGCGATAAGTCACAGTCGTAATGGGTTGAGCGGTCAGCTTCAGCCAATCTTTGTCGGGCGCGGAGTCCGTGCTTGCGCGATAAACATTATACCCAACTACATCGCGCTCAGGGTTGCTGGGCCAGAACAAACTGATAGTTCCGTTGGAAGATGCGAGCGTGACCGGATCAGGCGTTGAAGGCGGGAAAGTATCAACGGGCGTGAAGGCGAGCCGCTCGCCGTCGGCGCTCTCGATCAATCCGTTCACGCCTTGCGAAAGCGCGCGAACGAAATAGACATAATCCACCTGGTATTGAAACTTACTATCAACGAAAGTCGTGTCGGCAAGCGGCTCGGAGTTGAGCGGGCTGCCCACTGCATTCTTCTTCGCGTTGCGGCGATAGATGTTGTAGCCGACAACCGTGGCAGGTTGCGAGCCGTCGACATTCGATTCAGGCACATTCCACGAAAGAGTTATCGCATCCTGCGTTTTATCTGTAACTTTTAATCCACCGGGCGGAAGCGCGATGCCGGGCGACGGCTCAAGCGCCACAGTGTTTGAAAACATGGAGGGTTGGTCGCGCTTGTTCGAATAGCGCACGGCATAGCGCAGCCTGCGGTTGGCCAGGGTTTTTTGGTCGCCCAGATTCACTGCATCGTTGAATTCCAGATGCCCCAGTTGTTTGACCTGAGCTTCAATCGTTGCGCGGTCGAGGTAGCCAATCACTTGCGCCAGCTCTTCGTAGTCGTCAGGATCAAGCACAGGCTCCTGGTCTCGCTGTTCGTCCAGGCGGTAAACATAGGCTCGCGCAATGTAAGAGCGACTTTCTTCTTTAGCGCCGAGAGGAGGCGCGGGCCATGAAAGGACAATCTTGCCGCCGCGCTGAATGGCCGAAAGATCAGAGGTTCGTTCAGTGATGCGAGCGGGCGGAACCGGCGCACCGACTTTGCCGCAAGCCGATAAGGTGAGCACGGCTAAGATGAGCGCGGCGCAGATGAGAAAGCAAACATCTCGCTGCTTGAGCTTCACAGGATATACCGGCTGAGGTCTTCGTTCTTTACTATTTCCGCCAGTTGTTTTTGGACGTAGGCTGCGTCAATCACCACGTCCTTTTCTTTGAGGTCCGGGCCTTCAAACGAGTACTCGTCCAGCAGCGTCTCCATGATGGTGTGAAGCCGCCGCGCGCCTATGTCTTCGGTTTGCTCGTTTACGGAAAACGCGAATCGCGCGATGGAGTCAACAGCTTCTTCTGTGAATTTGATGTTAATGCCTTCGGTGCCGAGCAGAGCTTCGTATTGTCGCGTGAGCGAGTTCTTAGGCTCTGTGAGTATGCGCTTGAAATCTTCGACTGTAAGAGGCTTCAACTCGACGCGAATGGGGAAGCGCCCTTGAAGTTCCGGTATCAAATCCGACGGCTTTGAAACGTGGAACGCGCCAGCCGCGACGAAGAGTATGTGATCGGTCTTCACCATCCCGTACCTGGTGTTGACGGTTGTGCCTTCGACTATGGGCAGAATATCGCGCTGCACGCCTTCGCGTGAAACGTCCGGCCCCTGTCCCCCCTCGCGCCCCGCGATCTTGTCAATTTCGTCAAGGAAGATGATGCCCGATGATTCGACGCGCTCGATAGCCGTTCGCGCAACCTGATCCATGTCAATCAGCTTTTGCTCTTCCTCTTGAGTCAGGTATTCCATCGCCTCATCAACGCGCATCTTGCGCATCTTAGGCCGGTTCCCGAACATGTTAGGGAACATATCGCGCAGGTTTATGTCCATCTCTTCGATGCCCTGCGGCGTGTAGATTTCAAAATGGCCCGGCCCTGATCGCTCCTGTATTTCAAGCTCGACTATGCGCGCGTTCAACCGGCCTTCGCGCAACTGCTGGCGGAGTTTTTCGCGCGTGCGCTCGAATGCTTCAAAGGAAGAATCGCCTTCCGGTTCTTCCATTTGTTTCGTTCGCGGCAACAGCAAATCGAGTATGCGTTCTTCGGCGTTTTGCTCCGCTTTGTCGGCGATCTCTGTGATCTTCTCTTCGCGCACAAGGTCAATGCCAATCTCGACCAGATCGCGGATCATCGATTCGACATCGCGGCCCACGTAACCAACTTCGGTAAACTTCGACGCTTCGACTTTCAAGAAAGGCGAATTTGATAACCGCGCAAGGCGGCGGGCAATCTCTGTTTTGCCGATGCCGGTCGAACCGATCATGATAATGTTCTTCGGTATGACATCTTCGGCCATGTCCGTAGGCAGCTTCTGCCTGCGAATGCGATTGCGAAGGGCAATTGCGACGGCGCGCTTTGCGGCGTGCTGGCCGACGACATACTTGTTCAACTCCTCGACGATCTGGCGCGGGGTCATCTCGTCGAGTCGGGGAGTGTCTTTAACTTCACCTGATAAGTAAATGACCATGACAATATCTCGAAAGCGGCCTTTAAGGCCGCCGATTCACGATAAAGATTATATCTCTTCGATCACAAGATTTGAATTGGTGTAGATGCAAATTTCACCGGCGATCTTCATCGCTTCGATGGCAATCTCTTTTGCGGACATCTCTGTGTTGCGAAGCAAAGCGCGCGCGGCTGCCGTAGCGTAAGGGCCGCCCGACCCTATGGCTACCACGCCATCATCAGGCTCTATCACATCGCCCGCGCCTGAAAGTACAAGCGAAGCTTTGTCGTCTGCCACTATCAACAGGGCTTCGAGGTGGCGCAGGTACTTATCTGTTCGCCACTCTTTACCAAGCTCGACTGCGGCGCGTTGCAACTGGCCGTGATACTGTTCGAGCTTCGACTCGAATCTGGAGAACAACGTGAACGCGTCGGCGGTTGAGCCTGCGAACCCTGCGATGATTTTGTCGTTGTAGAGTCGGCGGACTTTGCGCGCGCCTGATTTCATCACGATCTTATCGAAAGAGACCTGGCCATCGCCCGCGACCACAACTCGATCATCTCTGCGCACGGCAAGAATGGTAGTGCTGTGCACTCGCGGCCTTGTTTCACTGCTATGAAAATACTTCTTCGGCATAAATGGCGACTATAATCCCCACGTCCGACCTTGTCAAGAAAGGCTAATTTCGCGCTTCGAGCAAACAGAAGTTGGTTTCCGTCTCAACGGCCAGTTGATTGAGTTGTGCGTGAAACGCGCCGTTGTTTCCTTCAGTCGTGATTGATGAGGAGGTGAGCAGGTTTGTGAGTTGCAGGTGAGATTGCGCGGTCAAGGCTCGCGCAACCGGAGTCAGATCAATAGGCACAGAATTGAACTTGTGCCACGCGTCGGAAATCTGCCCGAGATAGACGACCGTCCGTTCTGCGTTCCGCCTGATGAATGCGACTACGCCATAAACGCCGGTGTCGAAGAGTTGGAAATCTCCGTTCTTGAAAACATCTTCAGATGTAAGTTTGAGAATCTCCGAATAAGCCTGTTTCAGCCTGAGATCGGCAGGCTCGTCAACCAGCGGCACAATTCTTTGAACAGGCAGCTTCTCGCGTTTACCTTCCATCTGGCCTTCGTGAATCAAGATTGAACCGGGCAGCGAAAGAATCAACGCCGCAGCCGCCAGATTATGCGAATGATTGAATACGGAAGCGGCGCGCGGCTCGTCATGGTTTTCAATGAAGTAAAGTGAACTGCCCAGCGCCTCCGTCCCCCTGACGAGGCGTTCGGTGACCGATTGAGCATTAAGCGCGACCAGCCCGTCATAAACCTTCTTTTCGTATGATAAATCGAAGCCGAGTTCGTGAAGTTGCTGTTCTTTGTCCCAGTAGGCTTCTGCGATGAATTTGAAATCGGGGCGCACCCTTTTGACTTCGCGGATGGCTTCGTCCCAGAACTCGCCGGGCATTCGCTCGTCGAACCACGAATCGGAAACGAGCGGATACCATTGTCGGCGTATGTAATCTCTCAACACGAGCATGGCCATGTCGCAGCGAACGCCGTCCGCATACCGGCTTATCCATTTGAGCGTTTCAATCATCCGCGCTCTCAATTTCGGGTTGGTGTAATCAAGCTGCGCCGTGTCGTGCCAGGGAGGGAAGTAAGGGTCGCGTCCGAAGGCGATCACTTCGCCTGACGGGTGAAGAAAGAACTCAGCGGTTGATTGTTTTCGCGCTTCCGCGTTGCTGCGAATGAATAGATCGGGCTGCTCGTCAATCCAAGGCGAATCAATCGCCATGTGGTTTGAAACGAAGTCAACAATCACTGCAAGCCCAGCCTTGTGTGCGCGTCTGGTCAGTGCGACGAACTTTTGCTTCCCACCCAGGAAACGATTGAATTTGTAGCGGGGAAGTGCGTAAGGCGAGCCTTCAAAATCTTCGGAGATTATTTTCGATATTCTGTAAGCGCCGGGGCTGATCTGCCATACGCCCATCGGCCAAACAGCATCGAACCCGAGCCGGGCTAATTCATCCAACTCGGCTTGTGTGATCTGGTCAAAGTTCCGGCAGCGCACGCGCGCGTTGATTTCGTAGATTCGCAATGTTTGGTTAACAACCTGGAGACAGTTTTTTTAATGACCTAGCAGGTTCTGCCCGTGTGGCAAAGCCATATCTTCTTCCAGCCCTTCGAGCCAGGAAAACCGCACTGCTTCGGCCAGATAGTGCCGCTTGTCAGTCGGCAAAGACATCAGGTATCTATCGCGGTTTCTCAGGCCATCTTCCGTGATGGCTTTCAAAACCTCTTTGCCGCGCTCGCTCAACGAAACCAGCAACTGCGGCCTGTGTGAATTTGATTCATAGGTCAGGTCTAAAAGCCCTAGCTGTTGCATACGTTTACATAACTGGCCGGTCGCCGTCCTATCCCTAACCAGATGCTCGGCCAGCGATCTGAGCGACAGACTTATCTCGCCCAGACAGTGGACGGCCAACAGTACCTGGTAATGCTCGAAGGTCGTATTATGAGCGGCTGCCGCCCGTGCATAAAAATCGTCCAGCGTTCGAAGATAACTGCGAGCCGCCGTTAATTGCTCATAAATATCAGTCCCCGCACCACTTAACTTCTCATCAGCAGACATCTACTTCTCCTCTTCTTGCATCTAGCTACTTGGCGAATTATGTTGTATAATGCAAGGTTACAGGTTATATTATGTATTGCATCACAGGATGTCAACCACTATTTAATGTTGACTCCAATTGAGGCGCCGCCGGTGGAAATGAAGGGGGCGCCTTTTAGTTCGGTCTAATATAAGGGTGGATGGCGAAAGGCGGAATGAAAAGTCGAATGGACAAAGACATTCTAATAGACGCTACCGAAGAGGGGAACGAGGATTTTGGTCCCGCTGTCGGCATTGAGCGCATTGTAGCAGAAATAGACGAAGACGAAGCTGAGTCCCTGTGGGAATCCGTTGCTGTTGAAGAAGAGGAAACCTCCGAACCGGCTGAAGAACCGGCTGACGATGTTGACGTTGATTTAGAGCCTGGAAAAGACGAGTCCCTCGATCCTATGCGGCTTTACCTTCGCGAGATGAGTTCTGTCCCGTTGCTCACTCGCGAGGACGAAATTCGCATAGCAAAGCGAATCGAACGAGGCAACAAGCGCATCTACAAAGCGCTTTCCCGCTCGTTCATCACTATAGAGGAGATCGGACGGCTTTACGATCAACTTCTTGAAGGCGAGATCAACCCTCAGGACATAATTGATATTGCGACAGACCCGGAGGCTGAAGAAGCTCTTGAAGAGCAGCGCGAAGAGATTCGCCTGCACGTCATGGCGGAGTTCGAGCAGATAATAAAATCGCACGAGAAGCTTATCAAACTGGGAGTGAAGATAGAGGCCGAGCCGAAATCTTCCAAGAAGCTCAAGCGGCTTCGTCGCCAGTACGCGCATCAGCTTATCGAGATGTCGAAGCGCGTCCGAAGCTTCACCTTCAGCGCCGAAATGCGCCGCCGCTTTATGGAGATCATTGACGCGGTGGTCAGTGAGATTCGAGCGGCTGAATCAGACCTTCATCGCATAGAGCGCGCGCTTGAAAACAAGCGACGCAAGGACATTGATGAACTGAAGAAACAACAGCGTGTGCTTCGCAAATCCGTACGCGAGATTGAGCATCAGTATTCGGCAACGGCTGTTGACATCAAGCGCACGCAGCAGACCATCATCGCCGCCGAAGCGGAAGTCGAGCAGGCCAAACGCGAAATGATTGAAGCGAATTTGCGACTGGTCATCTCGATTGCAAAGAACTACATCAATCGCGGCTTGCACTTCCTCGACCTGATTCAGGAAGGCAACATCGGGTTGATGCGCGCGGTCGAAAAATTCGATTGGCGGCGCGGATACAAGTTTTCAACCTACGCGACGTGGTGGATCAGGCAAGCCGTGACTCGCGCGATTGCAGACCAGGGGCGAACGATTCGCGTGCCTGTTCACATGGTTGAAGTCATCAACAAGATTCTTCGCACGCAGCGATTGATGGTGCAGGAACTTGGCCGCGAGCCTACTCACGAAGAGCTTGCTCGCCGCGTTGACATGCCAGCCTGGAAGGTTCGCAAAGCGCTGAAGATCGCGCAGCAGCCTATTTCGCTTGAAACGCCGATAGGCGACGACGGCGAGACTACGATAGCCAGCTTTATCGAAGACCGTCGCTCGGCTAATCCCGCGGAGACTGCCATAACGAACAACCTTCGCGAGTTGACCGAAGACGTGCTTTCGACGCTGACGCCGCGCGAGAAAGAGATCATCAAGATGCGTTTCGGCCTCGATCAATCGGGCGAAGAGCGCACGCTTGAAGAGGTCGGCAAGCACTTCAACGTTACGCGCGAGCGCATACGACAGATCGAAGCCAAAGCGCTTGCGAAGCTTCGTCACCCGTCGCGCTCGCGAAGGCTGCGCGCCTTCCTTGACGGAACAGCGATAGCTTCATAAAACAACGATACACAACTTGAAACTTTTAAGGGCCGCTTAGTCGGCCCTTTTTATTTTCAGTCAAAGGTGCTGAACAACCTAGGTGAATGGACGAGGTGGATCATTATCGTCATAAACATTAATTAATCTTTCATTCGCTCGTAAAAAATTGTTGACCTGATCGCGTAATGTGACATATACTCCAAATCATATCGAGCCTATCTGGTTATCAAGATATTTCCTTAGTTTCGTCAAACTGAAAGGAGATTTCATGCAAATAATCAGAGCGAGGGTATCGATTCCTTATCTTTTGGTCGGCCTCGGAGTCTGCATTTCCATATTTGGGCCGTCTATAAAATCCAATGTAGCTCCAAAACAGTTCAATCCCTCAGTAAGAAGCGAGGTTACGAAGTTAGAAATCATCCAAACGGCAATGCTTGGCCCTAATGTGCTTCAAGTCATCATGAAAAATGGCTACGCAAAAGACATCACGGCTGTCGTCACCTACATCGGAGATCATAAAACTAGTCGCACAGATTATATCTATGCCGAGTTAGAGCATCGCCAAAAGCTCTCACCGGGCGCAACTGATGAGTTTTCATACGGTATAACTTCTAGCGAGGATGAAAATATTGTTATTAAAGCCGTTTTATTCAGTGACATGACAAGGGAAGGAGATTTTAGAGCAATCAGGAGCGTCTTAGATAGACGGCTTGGAGCCAAGATACAGTTGGCCCGTTTTAATTCGCATTTAGAAAATCTCAGCCAAGTAGATTCCAACCGGATTCAAACAGAATTTCAAAACGTTAGACAGTTTGCCGAAAACTTGCCTATCAAGACGGACAGTAATTCTCCTATGTCCACAGCCCTGGAGTTTGGTCTTAACGAGGGCAAAGACCTGATCCTTCTGTACCTTTGGAAGCTGAACAACACGCTTGCTGAGGATGAAAAAAAATTAGACACTTCAAACAATAATCAACCGCCGGTCAACAGATATGAGGGGTTTCGCGATTACTTATTAAGAGTAAAAAACGATTTTAAGAGCTTAGAGAGCAGGCTTTGAGTTTGTATTACTATCGCTAATTTAGAATTGCGAAGATGGCTTGACGAGAGTCCAGCCCGGCTCAATATGCTAATGAGCTAACCCGCTGTGAGGTGTCCTATGAAAAGATTTCTGCGTGGAAGGGCATTCGGTTTAAGTTGTCTGTATATCTGTGCCTGTGCGATAGCAGGTTATGCAGCGCCTAATTCGGAAGCGCCCGAGCTACGCACATTACCCGCGCTTAATGTGGTAGCGATAGATCTTGATTATCAAGAATCAGACCGTGTAGATGAATACGGGAATGCTTTCCGATATAGAGCTAAAGTCCGCGACGCACAGGGCGCAAGCGTTGGCAGGTGGGCGTGGGATGTCTTCCTGACGCGACATTAAAACGTCTGGCGATGAGACAAAAAGGGGAGCCCGAAGGCTCCCCGAGTTAAACCTTCCAATCGAAGAAAGTTAGAAGGAAAATTAGAAGATGATCTTGCCAGCGATCTGAATGTTTCGACGCCCGAAGAAATTGGCCGGCACATATCCACCAACCGTGTTCCCGTTAGCGTCCGTCGTAGCTCCCGTGTTGATCTCGGCTTCACCGCCCGAAATGAACAGGTTGGCGTGGTTGAAGACGTTGAATGCTTCGAAACGCAACTGTAGCTTGACGCCTTCGGTTATGTTCAGGTTCTTGAACAACGCTGCGTCAAGGTTCCAGAAGCCGGGGCCTCTGAAAGCATTGCGCTTGGACATATTCGCCGGGAACGGCCCGAAGTCCGCCCCAAAGCCGAACTGATCAACAAAGGCTCCGGGATGCAGGCCGCTCAGGTCAATATACTTGTAGCGGTTCGGAGTATCGGAAACACCTACCGAGTCATGGCCAATCGAGCCATCGAAACTCACCGGCCCATCGAGCGACACACGCGGGCACATCTGCTGCCCGTTTGTGCAATCGAACACGGTGAAGGGCAATCCGCTCCGCGCCTGGAATATGCCCGTTGCTTCCCACCCGCCGAGCAGGTACTGGGCAACGTGGCTGCTGAACTTCGGCGTTGGAATATCCCACGTCCAACTCACCACCGCTCTATGTCGAGCATCGAAGTCCGCGAACCCATAATCGAGATCAGGGTCGAACGGGTCTGTGTAACCGAGGTTGAAGTTATTGCCCGACTCGCTGAAGGTCGAGCTTAAATTGTCTTTCGCTCGCGAGTAGGTGTACCGGCTGGTAAAGCGCAAGCCCCAGTTACGGAAACGGCTGCTTTCGACCGAAGCTATAACAGCGTTGTAGTCCGAACGACCGTCGCTGCCTCGGAAGTTGATGGCCGACGCGCCATTGTTGTTGAGGCGAGAAGCGAGCCTCGGAATTCCGCCATAAGCGAAACCAGTTCCGGCGCGGTTGATATTCGAAATCGAGTAAAGGCTTCTCCCCGCCGAACCGGAGTACTCGACAGATGCCACGGTCGTCGGACTCAACTGACGCTCAGCCGCGAAGCTCCAGAAGTGCGCGTAAGCATTCACGATGTTCGGGTCTACTGCGCGAAGGCTGACGGCTGGAAATGACTTGGCGATACCGCTGCCCGCAAGCGGGCCTAGGTTGTCAGGAGTGATCGGAAGCGTGCCTGCCGGAACGTCTACGCCGGAAGTAATCGCCACCGTCGCACTGCCGGGCGGGTTTTGAATGACATTGAACGTCACGTTTCCAAAGTTACGCTCGTAAGCCATGCCGTACCCGCCGCGCAGGCTGGTTGAACCGTTGCCGAATACGTCCCACGCAAACCCGACGCGCGGGGCAAAGTTGTTTTTGTCCACGGCCCAGAGTTTGCCAATCGGGCTGTCCTGCGCGCGCAGTATGCGGCCATTCTTGATTCGCTCGAAGATCGTCGAACCTTCGCCGAAGTAGAAGTTGGAATCGAGCGACTGATCCGCATTGTGCTGCGTTCCATAATACTCATAACGGATTCCAAGATTCAGAGTGAATCTCGGTTTGACCTTCCAGGAATCGTTGAAGTAAGCCGCCCACTCGTGGTAACGGTTGCTTCGGCTGAAGCTAGGCTCACTTAACGGCGTTTGCAGCGTGCACTCTGGGGTTACTATCCTGGCTCCGGTTGCCGGGTCGTTGGCGCACGGGAATTTTCCTTGCGGGGATACGGCCACAGTAAACGACCGCAACTGCCCGTTTACAAAATTGGGAAGCGCCGTTGAAAAGCTCTGCCCCGATGAACTGAGAGCCGTGACTGCGTTCTGGTACGCGCCGAACGTGCGGTTGTCGCGTATGTGAACATATTGGCCGCCGAATCGGAACTGGTGATTGCCCTTTGTCCAGTTCAGATCGTCGTAAAGTTGAATGAAGTTCTGCGGCCCTCCGAACGGTATGGCATTGCCCGGAGTGGTCGCGCTGTAGCCCGGAAACCTGAACAGGAAACCGGCGAGTCGGCCTGCGAAAGTGTCGTTGATGTAGAGCGTCGGGCCTGGGGGCTGTTCTGCCAGCGGTTGCTGACGGGTCAGCCGGTTAAAGACTACCTTGCTCTGATTCACAATGCTCGACGAAAAAGCGTGTGTCGCGTTGAACAAGTAATTCTGGTTCCTTACAGTCTGCCCCGTGTTGAAGCCTTGATACGGGCTGAAGTTTATCGTCCCGTCCAGCAGGCTTCCGTCTTCATAAACGCCCCGGATGTACATCTGAGTCTTATCGCTCCAGTTGTAATCAAGGCGACCGACGGTCTGCCAATCGTTTTGCGGAGTGCCGCCGCCCAGATCGGTCGCGTTGTTCAATCGGACCTGACCGAAGGCCGGAAGGCCGTTCGGAAGATCGTTGAACGCGTTAGCCCCGGACAGTCCGAGCAAAGACTTTACTGTGCCTACTGTGTAAACAGTGCCGTTGATCGGAGTCACAAGCTGGTAGGGCGCAAAGAACGCTTTGGTGTTGGCGTCCGATGCCGCGATCAGTTGCGGAGTCGGAACGATGCTTATGACCTCGCCCGTGCTGCGAACGCGCGTCCATTCGGTGCTGTTGAAGAAGAACAGCTTTTCTTTGATGACACGCCCGCCTACTGAATAACCGAACTGATTGCGAGTGAAAACGCCCTTATCAATTCCTTGAGCGTTGTTGTCGAAATCATTCGAGGCCAGGGCCGAAACACGGTTGAACTCGAAGAGCGAGCCGTGAAAATCGTTGGAGCCTGCTTTGGTTGCTACGTTGACGATGCCGCCGGAAGCGCGACCATATTCCGCAGAGAAGTTGCTGGTGATGATGCGGAACTCCTGAACTCCTTCCAGCGGAACGCTCTGTCCGACACCGGCTACGAACGCATCTACGTTCTCGCCGCCGTCAAGCAGGATGTTAGTGCTGGCCGAGCGTTGGCCGTTGATCGCAAACCCCGTCCCACGCATTGCCATGTTAACGGGATCACCTGCCGACACGTTGCCCGATATGCCTACAAGGTCATAAGGGTTGCGCGTGATCGTAGGCAACTCGACGAGTTGTTTCTGCGAAACGACATCGGAGAGTTCTTGAGTCTGAGTGTTAACTTCGACTCCTGCATCACCCGCGACTACGGTTACGGATTCACCCTTGGCCGTAGCTGAAAGCGAGGCTTCGAGGTTCAGTTTAGCTCCGACCGTTACATTGGCCTGCTGTTTGTACGCAGCAAAGCCGCTGCCGCTGACTGTTACGTCGTAAACACCCGGTTGCAGCGCGGTGATTATCGCAATGCCTTCGTCGTTAGTCGTAGCTGTGCGCTCGACGCCCGTCGTTGTTGATTTAGCCGCGACGGTCGCGCCGGAAACCACCGAGCCTTGAGGGTCCGTAGCCTTCACTGTGATCTGGCCTGTCTCGCCTTGCGCAAACGCAGCGACCGGGCCAAATGACAGCAGAAGGAAAACTGCAAGGAGGCTTGCCATCGCCTCGCGCAGACTTTTTCTTTTGAAATTCATTTAGTCTTTCTCCTAGTGAGCGGTTTAGGATGAGAGCACGGGTCTCGTCCCATCTCGATAGGCTTACAAAGCAATTGTAGGAGCGAGTGAGGGCCACAGTCGCGCACGTTCAGACACGAAAAAGCGGGTTTGGATGAGAAAATAACGACGCTTGAGCACGTTCGGACGGAAAAGAGCAGAATCGGACGAAAGAATGAACAGGCTTGTCAGCGGCCCTTGCAAAAGTCGCGCTGCCGAGAGTTCAATATTATGTAAGCGAATATTAATCTCGACAGGTGATTATCAATAATGAGTTCTCAATCGGCAGCGCCACAGGTTCAACAAAACCCAAACCCGTCATATAACCGGATTAAAGAAAACAATATTCGTTTGTTGCTTCTATCCGACCCTCCTGGCCTGATCGAAGTTCCTGCCCTTAAGAATACGCTTGTCTCTATCCACTTTGGCCCGTCCGTTCATATCGCTTGCCGCAGAGGCGGAGCGAGCCATCGCGGGACGGCAGTGCACGGTGATATAGACATTATCCCCGCCGGTACGCCAAGCTTTTGGGAGTTAAAAGAGAAAGACACGGCGCTCATATTGAGCGTATCTCCTGAACTCATAAACACGGTGGCGGAAGGATTCGACTTTGATCCGAGCCGAATAGAGATCAGAAATCGTTTCCAGATGCGCGACTCGCAACTTGAAAATATCGGGTGGGCGCTTAAGGCAGAGATGGAGAGCGGCTATCCGTGCGGAAATCTGTACCTCGACAGTTTAGCGGTCTCTGTTGCCGCGCGACTGGTGCGCTGCCACAGCTCTATATCAGCGGAATCGGAAAAGCCGAACGGACGACTGTTGGGTCGCAGACTGAAGGATGTGATTTCTTACATCGAAGACAACCTGAGCCAGAACATATCGCTTGATGACATTGCTAGTGTTGCCGGTCTGAGCGTGTCGCACTTCAAGAGCTTGTTCCGCGAATCTGTAGGTTTGCCGGTGCATCAGTATGTGATCCGGCGTCGAGTAGAGCGCGCAAAAAGTCTTCTCGGCGAAGGCAAGATGCCAATCAGCCAGATTGCTCTTGAAACGGGCTTTGCTCATCAGAGTCACCTCGCGCATCATATGCGCCGGTTGCTTGGCGTTTCGCCGAAAACGCTTCGAGAGATGCTTCGTTAATGCGCAACGTCTCACCGCGACATTATTCGTTCTCTCGTCTAAAATTGCTTATTAGCGTCCGAATGTGCGCGACGCTGTTCTCAAATGATTCTATAATCGCCAGGGAGAACGAATGTCATGATAAAAAAAGCGACATTGATTGTGCTTGCTTCAGTTGTGATTTTGGCCTGGGCATTGAATATGCGGGCAGCGACTGATGGCGTAATTGCATATCCTCTGGGCTATCGCGATTGGACGCGTGTGAAGAGCGCGACGGTTGATCCCAAAAGCCCTGCGGCTGGGCGTTACGGAGGGCTTCATCATATCTATGCAAATGAAAAAGCGATGGAGGGCTATCGCACAGGTCAGTTCCCGGATGGGTCGGTTATCGTGTTTGACCTGCTCGAAACACGAGACAGTGCAGGGACGACCGTAGAAGGGCCGCGAAAATTTATTGATTTGATGGTAAAAGACAGTCAACGATACGCCGAGACCGGAGGATGGGGATTTGAAGAGTTCACGGGCGATAGCCAGACTGATCGAGCGTTAACCGCGCAGGCAAAAACAGCTTGTTATAACTGCCATACTAAGCGAAAGGATAATGGTTTCGTCTTCAGCAAACTTAGCAAATGAGATAGGACGCAGCTTATCCGGTTCGACGAAAACATTTCACAAAGACAAGGGGGCAAACTTTTATGAGCGCAGAGTCCAGAGCCGTTTCAATGGAAAAGCGGACGGCTTCTAGAGCAATCCTATGGGCCTGGTTGATAGCCGGAACGCTCGACATTATGTCTGCGGTCGTCCATACACTCGTGCTGGGGCGAAGTCCCGTAAGTATGCTGAAAAGCATCGCCAGCGGAATTCTCGGCGATGCAGCTAGAGAAGGTGGATTTTGGACTGCTGCCTTTGGTCTTGCGTTACATTTTCTGATCGCATTTACTGCGACCATCATATTTTACCTGGCTAGCCGAAAGTTAAAATTTATGGTGCGGCAACCAATCCTGAGCGGCGTGCTCTACGGCATCGCAGTTTACCTGTTTATGTATGGTGTCGTTCTACCTCTGACCTTTCACCGAAGCTCCATCACTCAACTCTCCGCAGTCGCAGTCTCAGTGCCCATACACATATTATTCGTCGGGCTGCCTATCGCGCTGGTCATCCGCCGGTTCTCGCCTCTTTTACTTTTACTGCTGTTTATCGTTTTTCCGTCGAGCGCGCACAACGCGACTGCCACAACTCAGCGCGAAGAAGCATCCGCGACATCAGCTTCTGCGGTGGTGCTGGTCGAGTTGTTTACCTCCGAAGGCTGCTCGTCTTGTCCGCCTGCCGACAAACTGCTAACTAATCTCGATCAGACTCAACCGATCAAAGGCGTGCAGGTGATTGCTCTCAGCCAGCACGTTGATTACTGGAATCAGTTCGGATGGAAAGACCCGTTTTCATCTGCCGACTTCAGTCAACGACAGCTTGAATACATGAAAGCGCTCCACACTAAGGATGTCTATACCCCGCAGATGATCGTAGACGGTCAGACAGAGTTTGTCGGGAGCAACCTCGCAACAGCGCGCGAAGCGATTACGAAAGCGGCTCGCGCGCCGAAAGCAGACGTGAGCATAGCGATCAAGACATTAGCGCAGAAATCGGTCACGCTCACAGTTCGAGTGGAAAACGTGCCGGATATTTCACGCGGCGACACGGCTGATGTGATGCTGGCCATTACCGAAAGCGATTTGCTGAGTAAAGTATCGAAAGGCGAAAATTCGGGGCGCGAACTCGCGCACTCAGCGGTGACGCGCAAGCTGACTCGTGTAGGCAGCGTCTCTGGCAAGGCGTTCAGCGGCGAACCTCGAATTGATCTCGGCTCAACCTGGAAACGCCAGAACATGAAAGCTGTAGTCTTTGTGCAAGAGCGCACTTCTCGCCGAGTGATTGGCGCAGCGGCAATCAGGTTTGAAGGCGAATCATAAGCAGTGAGCGCGTCAGGTATTTTCAAGCCCGGTTTTGATGGCGCGGAGCGTGAGTTCGGGCGTATCTGTCGAGACTGAGCATCCGGGAGTTACTATCAAACCGCGCGTTCCAACTTCTTGCAAGGCGTTGGCAACTTGTTTTCTGATTTCAGGCGACGACAGATGAGCGGCAGCAGATTCATCAACACCTCCCATCACTGTTTTGCCCGACAACGCGCGGCCTTCGTTAAGCGATGGTGGAGTTGCGAAGTGCGACCAGTTGATCGCGCTCGCAGGATAATCGAGCAGCGAATCGAAATGAATTCGTTTGCCGTGGATGTGCATTACATTGAAAGGGGCTTCGCGGACGGCTTCCAACACTTTCAAGTCGAACGGGCGGCCCCATATTTTATAATCCTCTGAACTCATTACATCGTCAGTCGCCGCGCCAAGCGAAAGAAAGATTCCAGCCGCTCCTCGCGCGATGGCCTCTTTCGCATAATCTGCGAGCGATGCAGAAATTGCGTCCATCGCAGAAAGCAAAGCTTCGGGGTGACGCTTGCGAGCTTGGGCGATGTTGCCTGTTTCGGTCATCCTTCGCGCAGTCGTCCATGGGCTGAATATCGTTTCGATGAACAAGGCTTCTTTGCCTATGCGGTCATTGATTATCGAAAGCGCGGTGAGTTGTTCGTCCCAGCATTTGTTTTTGCCACTGACAGGCTCTATTTGCTTCCAATCATCTTTGGTTGCGATGGCCTCGATGCCTCGCGGCAACGGGTAAGGGTAATCGCTCATGACTTTTAAGAAATCCATGTCATAGGCTCGATAAAAATCTATCTCCGCTTCGGCGTGATGTTTTCCCGGCATATGCTGAAGCCCGAAGTGATACCAGAAACCAAAAGGCGGGCGATCAACCTCTTCACCTTTGAGCGCGTTCGTTACACGTTCGATTTTATTCAAAGTAATCTCCTGATAATTTCACTGGAGTTTCAGTTTATTGCCCGCTTCGATATTGAGCAACCTCTGAGCATTAACTAAGCAAAGGTAGTCGAGAACCACAGAAGGCGCTTCCTGATGCAGATTGTGCCCCGGTACTGATAGCTGAAATTTGCGAGGGTTGACACTGCTCGAAACGCTCTGCTAATTTTGAACCTTGAATTTATAGGCGCGTAGCTCAGGGGTAGAGCACTACCTTGACACGGTAGGGGTCTGGGGTTCAAATCCCCACGTGCCTATTTCACCTTTTCTTGATCCTAGGGGATTTAAGTCGGAATAGACTTGAATCCCCTTATCATTTGTCACATGGTTTGTCACGTAACCGTTGCGCGAGCCACTTTGTTGGCTATAGTCTGCGGCTGGTTTTGTCACATTACTTGTATTGAGAAAATCAACAGCACTGCGTTTTGCATTCATCCTGATATGGCTGTACCGCTTGAGCATTCTCAGCGAAACATGTCCGGCAATCTCCATAACCATATGTTCTGGAACACCGCCTTCCAACATTTCAGTAATTGCATGGTGTCGCAGATCATGAAACCTTAGCCCCCTTCGAGATGCCTTTAATTTTTCGTGTGCCGGTTTTACGGGATAAGAAGATTTCGAGTTTGCCGGAAACGATTCTCCGAGCAGCCAGCGACTGCCCGGAGAATACTATGTCCCAGATTCAAGGTAAGACTTTGATGTCGCTCTGAAAGCGTGGATCAACCTCGAAGGAAGCGCCAAACTGTCCGCTGAATCCTGTCAACTCGATGGTTTGGCCGGGGCTTAAGCCGCTAACGTCTATGCCTGTCGAGGCGGAGACGAATGAATGAACTTCGCCGGACCCATCATTGATAAATATGATGAACCCGAACGGCAGATCATTAAATACGGGCTGAGTGATAGTTCCCGTTATCCTGACAAGCTTACCTTCGGTCGCCTCGCCTACGGCTCCGGTCGCGACCGGGAGCGGCTGCACCTTCGGCCCGCTTCCATGAGCTTTGGTGTTAGTCACATTGATTAGCACGAGCAGTCCATTGCTGTCGGCAAGTTCGCCCGTGACGCGAACCTGTTGCCTCGGCGCAAACCCTAGATTGTTGGCAACGCTGACATAGATGCCGCCAGTGTGATCTTGAATCGCGAAGCCTTGATCGAAGGTGCTTGAGCTGAACGCGCCAGATGGCACTGTGACAGAGCCATCAACCGTTACTACGGTTCCCAATTGCAAGCTACGCGCCTGGGCAATTGAGATTTTCTTGGGGTTAGGAGGAGCGGGCGGCGTTGCTTTGCCAGTGGCAGGCAGCGCCAGGTTGCTGATTACGGCCAGCGCCAGCAGCAGCGCCGACAGTAAGAATCTGCGGCTGTTGTTTCTATAGGTCATGATTTTTTCTCCTTTAGAAGTGGCCCGGTGGTGGGAACCGGGTCACTGAGATTATGGGGACATTGACCTCGCATGCCGGTCTGCGACTCCCGCCGTGCGAGGTCTTTGATTGTTAGCGATCAGTCAGGTCAAGGCTGATACGTCACCCTTACTGCAACCCAGTCGAGCGAGAAGTCCCGCGAGGTATTGCTCGCCACATTGATGACCCGCACTCGGAAGTTTGCATCGCCCAGCGTCGAGAGCGTCCACGTGAAGCCCCAGTTGTCGGCTGGTCCGCCGAGGATGTACGTCGCATCGCTCGTTGTCAGCGTCGCGGTGGATTTGGTCGCCGTCCATGACGCCCCGCCGTTCCACGACAACTGCACGCAGATTTTCGGCGCGCCGCTGGTGCTATCGGCTTTGGCGTCCAGCCGGACTTCTATGCCTTGAATCGTCGCCGTGCCCGGAATGTTGAAGCCGAAGTTGTAGAAGCGATGTTTGTCCTTCTGCGCGTGAGTGCATGACGTGTTCGTGCCTGAGCCGCTGTTGTTATCAACCGCAAACAGGCTATCACATGTGTGCGCGTTTGCGGCGTTGACTTCGTAACCGTTGTTGTCGCCGGACGAGATGGTCTCAGTTGTGTTAGCAGTCGGGCCTTTCATTCCTGTGTTGGTGGGTGTCGCGCCACTGCAGTACTGTCCTTCCTTGCCGATCACCTTGTACGGGCAGTCGGCCTTGTCGAGCAGGTAAAGAATGGCGGCGCGGTTGCGCGAGGTCTCAGCCGGGATCACTTCGTCGCCCGGATAGAATCCGCCCTGCCCCGAAGTCACCGGGAACATCTCGAAGCCAAAGGCGAAGATGCCGTGAGCGCCGTATTGCCAGTCTCTGGTCGAACCGTCGCTGATGTACAGGTCGCTGGATTGCTGAGGCGTGTAGCCGTTGGTCGCCGCCATGGCCTGGCCTATCGCGGCCATCGCGTCGCGGTCGTCCTGTCTCATGTCCGGGGGCACGTCTGTGAAAGTGTAGCCATACGGCCACATGATCAGTTCTCCGTAGGTGTGGAAATCAATCGAGACCGTTAACTGCTGTTTGCCGTTGATCACTCGGCTGTTGACGAAGTCGCGCACGACGTCGGTCTCCGGTGACGAGAACGGCGACGCGCCGCGATAAGTCTCGCTGCTCGCCGTCCCGCTGCTGCCTCCGCAGCATCCCCACTTGTAGCCCCAGTTCCGGTTCAGATCAGTCCCGACAGAGCCGGAGTTGGGCTGGCGATTCTTGCGCCACGACCGATACGCTCCCGTGGCGATGTCGTACTCGCCGCCGTCCGGGTTCATATCGAAGACCATCCAGATTTCACGCGAGTTGACCAGATCGGTAATCTGCTGATCTACGCCGTACTCATCGGTCAGCATGTGCAGCGTGTAGAGCGCCATCTCGACCGTCAGGTGTTCGCGCGCGTGTTGATGATGAGTGAACAGCACTTCGGGCTCGGGCTCGTCCGTGCCGACGTTGTCCGAAATCTTACCCGCCCAGATCGTGCGGCCTTCGTAGGAAGTCCCGATGCTGAACAGCGAGAAGATGCCCGGGTGATTGCTAGCCGCCAGTTGAATATCGGCGACCATTTCGGCGTAATCGTGATAGGCCGAATCCGCCGCTGGGAACGCCATTATCATCTGGTCATTGGCAGGCAACTCTGAGGGCGAGAAGCCGAGAGCCTCAATCGCCTTCTTCTCTTGCGGCGTCGCTTCTACAAGAACGTAATCCTTGCCGACTTCGATGATGAGCGCTCCGGTCGCCGCGATGTCCGACCGCGTGTGCGCGTCCACCACGTCGCGGATGACGTAGAAGGGCGTGCGTTTATTCTGTTTGAGAGCGGGAGCGGCTGGAGCCAGGCTCAGTCCCAACAAGGCTACCAGCGCGATTCCCACTGCTATCCGTCGAAATAAGTTTTCTCGTTTCATATATCACTCCATTTCGCCTTGAGAAGCGTTTGAGAAAGACACAGAGCGTCGGCTCTCTGCGAGTGCGCGAGTCCGCGTTACGCCGCCAACAACTCTTCAACGTCTGGTTGCTTGAACGCAGAGGCGCAGAAACTTCAGCGTACTTCTGCGCTCTCTGCGTCGAGCCACCAGACGTTCCACATCACAACGTCTTTACCGGATAGCCGCCTGCTGCGCGGCCTATGCTCCCGCCAACGGCTAACAACCGTTGTTGGCCTTGAGGGCATTGGCCGCGTCAATCAGCGGTTGCCCCTGAGCCGGGGTGAGCGAGCCGCGCCACAAAACAGCTTTGAAGACTTCTGAGTAAAACTAGTCATCGTTATCTTTCTTCTTATGAACTCTCAGGCCAGCTTGCGGAGTCTGGCCTGAGAGTATCTCTGATCGTTGTTAAGCGACTCGATCAATGGTTCCCTTAAGGCAAGTGGTTAACGAATGAGACGCAGTCGCCCTGATTGTTGAAGGTCGGATTAGTGAAGGTCATCCAGCCGCCGTGCTTACACTGATCTTTGTTGGTCGGCGTATTTGCTATGACCGTTATAGTCTGCATGCAAGTCGCCTGATTGCCCGATGCATCCGTAGCTGTCCACGTGATGGTAGTCGTGCCGATTGGATAAGGGGCATTCAGCGGTTGAGCGTCACTTCGTACCCCTGCAACAGTCACGCTTGAGCAAGTGTCCATAGCCGTAGGAGTTCCCGGATTCACATTGGCGAAGGGTGAATTGGGAATGTTGCCTAACGTGGTGATGTTGGCTGGACAGGTGATCGTGGGCGGCGTGTTATCGACGACCGTCACAGTTGAAGTGCATTGGCTGGAAGCGCCGTGATTGTCGGTGACGGTCAGGGTGACGTTGGTAGTACCGATAGGATAGGGGCCAGCCGGGGCTTGACTCAGCGTGATTGTATCGCCGCTGTCAGGGTCGGAGGAGCCGTTGTCAATCGAAGCGTTTGCCGTGCAAGACGGCCCCGCATTAACCGTGACATTTTGGCACTGCGCGACCGGCGGGCGGTTCGGTGCTGGCGGCGTTATAGCTATCCCCTGTGGGCCAGCGAACCCCGGAATCAAAGTGGTGATTGTGTTGGTCGCCGTGTCTATCACTGAGACGTTGTTGCTGTTGAAATTTGCGGTGTAAGCGAAGGCCCCATCCGGAGTGATAGCCACGCCCGCAGGTGTGCGCGCCGCCGGGTCACTGATGGTAGCGGTCACTGTAATGGTTGCCGTGTCTATTACCGAGACCGAACTGCCAACAAAATTCGCGACGTAGGCGAAGTTTCCGTTTGGAGTGAAGGCAATTGAAATAGGCTGGTTCGATGTCGCTACAGTCGCGACCACCGTATTGGTCGCCGTGTCTATCACTGAGATTCCCCCGGTGCTAGGCGCGGTAATAATGTTTCCGACGTAGGCAAAGGCTCCATCTGGAGAGATGGTCACTGCGTCGGCACCGTTTCCCACCGGCACAGTTGTAGTCACCGTATTGGTTGCCGTGGCTATCACTGAGACGTTGTTAGTTCCCTGACTGACAACGTAAGCGAAGGCCCCATCTGGAGTAATGGCGACTGCGATTGGGAAAGATCCCACCGACACTGTAGTGGCTACCGTATTAGTTGCCGTATCTATTACTGAAACGTTGGCGCTTCGAAGATTGGCCACATAGGCGAAGGCTCCATCAGGCGTAATGGCTACTGAGATTGGGGCATCTCCCACCGACACAGTTGCGGTCACTGTATTAGTTGCCAGGTCTATTACTGAGACATTGTCGCTAACTATGTTCGCAACATAAGCGAAAGCATTGTTAGGGGTAAGGGCTATCGCGACGGGTGCGCTTCCCACCGGCACGGTGGCGGTAATTGTATTAGTCGCCGCGTCTATCACGGAGACAGTGTTGTTATTACTATTCGTCACGTAAACTTTGTTTTGAGCGAGCGCCGCGCTTGCTCCGAAGACTACGAGAAACAGCGCAAGCATTACTACACGAATCGCCGCGCCTAAAAACAGCTTTGAACACTTCTGAGTAAAACTAGTCATCGTTACATTTCTCCTTTAGACTTTCAGGCCAGCTTGCGGAGTCTGGCCTTTCAGACTTGTTAGCGAATCCGGGCAGATGAGAAGCCCCCTCTTCCAACATTTCGGTGAAACGCAGATTCTTCTTTCAACCCGGCGATAATGCAGTCGGCTCTCTTACTTGAGTTGAGTTGTTTACCTGAGTTAGCGCGCAGTGCGCCCGATTGACCTTTACAGCTTTCCGAGCAACTCGCGGATTTTGATGAGGTTATCTTTCAAAACATATCCGCAAGCTCCGGCTTTTCGGGCCGCCTCTCGAATCTGTTTGTCATCGTGCTTGCTGACAATCACAACCTTTGCGCTGGGGAACGCCGTGAGAATTTCTCGCGTGGCAATGATTCCATCTACGCAGCTCATTTCAATGTCCATCAACACACAGTCGGGCCGATACTTCGTGTATGCGGCGAGAGCTTCTGAGCCGTCGCCGCATTCCTCTATGTCGCTGACCATGTCGTTTACCACTCTTCCGATCATGCGACGCATAGCTACGTGGTCATCTACTATTAACAGTTTCATTTGTATTACCCAGGCTCGTTGAAGGGGAGAAACCAGAATGCCCGTCTCGTTTGTAATAATCAGAAGCATCTTTAATGTCCGTGCTTTTGTGACGGGCATGACGAAGAGGGATTATGTAATGAAACGAACAAAATAGCATCGGTGCTACTACCCATTTTTATATGGGTAGTACTACCCATTTTATATGGGTAGTGTATCAATTTATATGGGTAGTACTACCCATGCGGTGGCTAATGGAAGGCAGCTAATGGCAGGTGAAACGCGAAAAAAGACTCGGCTTCAAAGCTCAGATTTGTGAGCAAGCGCGAACGTTAGAAGCGCATTTCTTCCCGTAAGTCCGAGCTTGGCGCAGATGTTTGAGCGGTGGCGCTCGACCGTGCGGACGCTGATGAACATCTTCTCGGCTATCTCTTTGTTAGATTTCGATTCGGCGACCAGCAGCAGCACGCGGCGCTCTGATGTGGTGAGGCCGTCGAGTGACGTTGATTGGCTGGCGAACGAGTCTGCCTGATTTATTCTGTTGAGAAGGTGGCCTGACAGCGTTGGGCTGAAAAAACTTTGCCCGGCGGCGACTGCTTTGATGCAGCCTACGATCTCGGTTGCCGCGCCGTCTTTCACTATAAAACCTTTCACTCCCACATCGAGCGCGGCGTTGAGCATAGCCTCGTCTTTGTGCATCGTCAGGAAGATTGCTGCTACTGGCAATTGCTGCTCTCTGAAGCTGGCGCGCAACCGCCAACCCATCGGGCGGCGGCATATCAATGTCGAGCACGACTACATCGGGTTGAAGCTCTTGTATGCGCGCGAGGGCTGACTGGCCGTCGTCGGCTTCGGCTACGACTTTCAGCAGCGGGTCTGCTTCGATCATCGCCCGCAGCCCTCGCCGGAAGATCGGATGGTCATCGGCGATCAGTATACGAATCTCTTTCTGCATTACTGTTTCCTTCGCAATCTATTCATTGTCAATCTTGCCGATGGTGACGCGGATCGTCGCGCCTTTTCCCGGAGCCGTCTCCATCGTGTAACGGCCTCCGAGCATCCGCACACGTTCGGCCATGCCTATCAACCCCGTGCCGCCCTTGCGCGAGCTGGCTTCGGAGTCGAACCCTTGCCCGTTATCCCTGCAAGTGATCTCGGCTCCGCTGGCCGTTCGTTTAATCAACAGCCAGGCACTGGTCGCCGCGCTGTGCTTGAGGATGTTGTTGACGCACTCCTGCACCACGCGATAGAGATTGATTTCAGACTCTTTCGATAACAGTCCATCAATGTTGTCTATCTCAGTGATGAATTCGATGTCCGAAGAGTTCTTCGACATGGCGAACCATGTGCTCAATCGTGTTTGTCAGTCCGAGCCTTTCGAGCTGATAAGGTCTGAGGTTGTGGGCGATCTCGCGTACTTCGTCTAGAGCCAGCGAAGTCGTCTCAGAGATTTCAGTAAGATGCTCGCGGGCGGGATTATCTTCCGCGAGCGAGTTCAACCCGATCAGCGCCCAGTTCTTGACGATCAGCAGGTTCTGACCCAGACTGTCGTGCAATTCGGCAGCGATGCGCTTGCGCTCGCCCTCCTGTGATTCGATGAGTCGCCGCGAGAACGCTTCATGTTCCGCCTGCTTGATCTTCAACCGGGCGAGGCGACCTCTGATAGCAAAAACCGCGATGCCTACAACTGCGCCCGCGCACAATAACCAGAACCACAACCGCTGCCAGAATGCAGCGCGTACTATCACAGTGATTGATGCATCTTCGTTGTTCCAGACGCCGTCGCTGTTGGCGGCGATCACGCGGAACGTGTAGCTGCCGGGCGGAAGATAAGGGAAATAGGCCATGCGGCGCGTGCCTGCGTCTACCCAGTCGGCGTCAAGACCTTCCAACCTGTACTTGAATTTGATCTGATCAGACTTGATGTAACTCAGCCCCGTGTAGCTGATCTCCAGGCCACGCTGCCCCGGCTCGATAATCACGCCGCCTCGAAAATCAACAGGGTCGCGCTCAAGGGTGACTGATTCGATCAGCACAGGCGGGGCCTGCGGATTGACGTAGACGGCTTCCGTGTCAACTACTGCGACACCTTCCTGCGTCGGAAACCAGAATTTACCGTCGCGCGCTATAATCCCGGCAGGCAGCCGCCCTCCGTTGCACTCGATGTTGAGCATGCCATCCTGTTTCCCGTATGCGACACTGTTGATCCTCGAAATTCTGCCGTCTGCGAAATCATTCAACTCCTGGCGGCTGACGCGATAGATGCCTCTGTTGCAACTGATCCAGAAATAACCGCGCCGGTCTTCGAGTGTCTGAAAGACTCCGTTATCGAACAGCCCATGCTCCATCTTGTAGTTAAAGAAATGTCCGTCGCGGAATCGGATCAGGCCATCGTCATAAGTTCCAATCCAAAACGTCCCGTCTTGGTCTTCATAGATAGACCAGATATGATTGCGCGCCACCTCTCCGGCCATCGCGGAGGTGATGAATTGCCCGTCTTTGAACTGCACCAGTGCGCCGGAAGTACCGATCCACAGGTCGCCGTTTCGGTCTTCATGAATTACCGTCACATCGTCGGCGGGCAGTCCGTCTTTCGTCGTGTAGTGTGCCGCGACTCGCTCGCCATCGAATTTGAACAGGCCGCGCTCGGAGCCAACCCAGACGTTGCCATAATGATCCGTCAAAATCGTGCGAACCGTTGCTCCTTCGACCAGACTCGATAAGTTTTCCAGCTTGCCATTCTCATAGCAAAGCAAGCCGCCGACAAGGCCAATCCATAAATGCCTCGCGCCGTCTTCGCGCAGAGCCTGTACAATATTATTTGGCTTCGGCAACAGAGTGTTCTTGAACTGTCCATCTGTGAATCGGCTCAGTCCTTGTGTCGAGCCGACCCAGATGTCGCCGCTGCGGGATTGCAAAATAGGATAGACTTCGCGGTTAAGCAGTCCACTGGCCGTAGAGTATCCGGTGATAATTTGTTTTGTCAGGCGATGCAGCCCGCGTGATGTGCCAACCCAGAGCGTGCCTTCACGATCCTTGAAGATGCAACTAATCGTTAGATTGCCTAACCCGCTGCTCTTACCATAGACGGTGAACCGCCCGTCTTTGAAGCGAGCCACCCCCGTGCCCGGTAAGTGTACCTTTCCTGTGGCAAACCAGATGCCGCCTTCGTCGTCTTCACACTGCGGGCGCAGAAGAGTGCGCGACGGCACGCCGTCATGTCCCAGGTATCGCGTGATCTGGCCGTCGCGCAGCCGATATATCCCCGCCTGATCGCCTAACCACAAATTCCCCTGACTGTCTTCGTAAGGCCATACGCCGGAAGCAAAGATTAGATTCATCTGGTATTGAGTCGTGCGCCCGTCTGTGACCTGTCTAGCTCCATTTGCAGAGATAGTCCATTGCGCGCCGGAAGGCGCAAGGTAATGTCTTATATCCTGTGCCTGATACTCAGGCGGCGCGGGGACGAATCTGCCCTCGCGCATGTAAAACTGGCCGGATCCAATACCGATAAGCAATTCGCCTCTCAGGTCATGCGCCAAAGCCATAACTTGACCTGTCGGCATCCCGTCGGCGTTAGTGTAAGACGTGAACACGCCGTCGCGATAGATAGTCAATCCGCCATCACCCGTCCCGGCCCAAAGCGTCCCGTCTTTGTCTTCGTAGAGAGAGGTGAAACGGTTGGTGCTGAGTCCTCTGGTATTACTCTTGTTGAACACCTTGAAGCGCACGCCGTCAAAACGCACCAGCCCGTCGAAAGTCGTTAGCCACAGATAACCGTCGCGGGTCTGTATGATCGAGCGAACGGAGTTCTGCGGCAGCCCGTTGTCAGTCGTCCAACTATCGAAACGGTATTGCGCCGTAGCTGTAGCAATAGATAGCCAGATCAAGCTCGACAGCAATGCAAAAAGCCGGGCGACAACGGACATAAACACATAAGCCGGTGAATGGGCCATAAGGTAAATACCAGGACTTGCAGTCTAGTTTTGCGCTCACATTATTTGACGACTGATGGGGAGGCAGCTTGAGTATTAATTTAAGATGGCAGTGTATCTAGTGTAGCCTACATCCTCTCCTCTTTTATAGCTGCCAAGTTCGGGGCGAACCACATTGTATTACTGATTGCATTGCAATGGCAATTGGACCTGATCGAAGCTGAGATCAAAATCACAGATCGGTTAAATTATATGGTTGATTTTCGATATCGCACGTACTCGCGGTTTTAATGTGCGCCGCGAGTCTTCAACTCATTTTTGATAGACCAACCCACAGCATGCAATGACAGCAACCTTGACAGCAGACAGTAAGGTAAGAATTCTTACGTAGCTGTCACATAATTGTCACATAACCTCTATCAAAAACGCTACGAAACAGCATAAAACACCAAAGGACGAGATAACACGAAAGTTACTGATTAAGTGCGGCAAGCCCTTTATAATCAGCGAACTACAAAGGACTCGCCAGCACTTGATAACACACCACATCATGCAGATTTCGGCTTTGACACGGTAGGGGTCTGGGGTTCAAATCCCCACGTGCCTATTTCACTTTTTTCTGACTTATCACCACTGCTACTAGTATTTTCAATGATTTAGGTGAGGCTATCCAGCCCGCCTTTCCTTTTCGGAAGAATAGCTCGCAGTAGGAACAGGCCGGAGATGTGCAAAAGAGTGAATGCAAGCGACCTGCTCGGAAATCGAAAACGCCGCCCACTAAGCCTTGATTTGGAGGGCGCAATACCCAATCCATACAACAGATTTCGAGCGTCATAGCGCCCTCGGTGTCAAATCAACATGGACGCCACCACGGGCGTCCATGTTCAGATTCTAGTACATCATTTAGCAGTAACCAGGTAGTTGAGTCCAAGATTTGTGTTGATGATGAGCGAGAAGTGGATCGAGGTCCCGGGCCTTCTTCAGCTCGGCGATCCCCTGATCAAATAGACCCATCGACACCAGATATTCACCATGCCACTGATGGGCTGTTGGGTCTTCGGCAATTGCCTGCCGGAAGTATTCAACACCTTTTTTCAGATCCTCGATGGCTCTTCTGCCCCAGGCATATCGTCCCTTAAGATAAAACTCGTAGGCCTCTCTGTTTTCAGTAAATCGTTTCGTTAGTTTTTCCCTCTGCTCACCGCTCAATCTAAGGCGTAACTTCTCTGAGATCTCTGAAGCCAATTCGTTTTGCAAAGAGAAAATGTCCGAGGATTTCCTGTAATATTGTTCACCCCAGATCCGCGATCCGTCCTTAACATCGACCAGTTCTGCACTTATGACAAGTTGTTCTCCGACCTGTTGAACAATGCCCGTCATCACTGCGCGGACTCCGAGACTATGGCCAGCCTCTCGCGGGTCAATACCAGCCCCCTTTGTAACGAAAGACTGTACTACGTGCCATCATTTTCAACTGCGGAAGGTGCGAAAGGCTATTCATTACGCCCTCGGTTATCCCATCCGAAAGGTACTCCATGTTGGGATCATTACCAGCATTGACAAAAGGAAGCACTGCAAGAGAATCGATCCCTTTGTCATCAGCCTTTTCCTCGCGTTCTATTTTGCCGACAAAACGATAGCCTCGACGCGGAACAGTTTCGATGTACTTGGGATTCTCGGTGCTTTCCCCAAGAGCCCTGCGCAGAATGAAGATATGTTGGGAGAGATTGCCTTCCTCGACATACTCATCCGGCCAAACTTCTTGCATTAGAACGTCCTTTTCCACGACATGCCCGTTATTCCGAACGAGGAGAAGAAGGGTACTCAAAACCTTCGCAGGTAGCGGTACTAGTCGGCCATCGCGCAGGAGCACCCGCTCGCCCGCATCCAGGCGGAAAGCTCCAAACTGAAAGAGATTGTCATCTCGCCCCATAAAACAGGTTCAGATTTAGCCAACTGTTTTGCTAAATGCCAGACTGAGAGTTCCCTCCCCAGGAGTGATGAACACCATTAGATGAACGGGCAGAGGCGATACTTTTGCGCTCGTTCAGCCTCGACGATAGGTAAGCCCGCGAAACCCGGTTGCGTGGCCCCATCTATGGTCACAGGGTCGGTTTTGCAATATCGTAGAGCCTGTCTGACTCTTCTGGGTGAGGATTCAAGGCAAAAGTAACTTCAGATCCTTACTGTGTAGAGAGTGACAAAAACTTCCCATGTCACGCGGAGAAATTCTACGGATTTTTAATTAAATTCTCTTCCACTTTATATGACGTAAGATAAGCTACAAATAATGTAAAATTTAGTTTGCCCCTGTTAAAAATTGTTGATCTTAAGATATGTATTTTATTTATATTACTGAAATTACGCAGCGACTAAAAAGTGCTCCAAGAAGGGGAGTTAGTGCGGGATGGGCTGCTGAAATAAATCGCGCTTGAATGCATAAACGGTCTGTCCTTGGGTGAGTGCCGCTTGTTGTGTCAAACATAGCGCCCTAGTGTAGAAGCAGAACTCAAGCGAACTCTGCAAGCTCGGCCCAGCGATCAACGTCTCGCTCCAACTGCTCGTTGAGCGATTCAAGCTCTGTGTAGAGCGCCTGCACCAGGACGAAATCGCTCGCGGATGCTGCCAACTGGCGTTGAACCTCGCCCTTTCTTGCTTCCGCCTCTTCGATTCTTTTTTCCAGTTCCTCGAATTCGCGCCGCTCTTTGTATGACAGCCGACGTGTCGTGACAGATGATTTCGCTGATGTCACAGGCGTCGCGGCTCGCGATATTGTTTCGATAGTTTCAGCTTCCTCCCGCTCGCGAGATTCGAGAAAGGCGCTGTAGTTGCCGGGGTACTCCTGAACTCGTCCGTCGCCTTCAAATCGAAAGATTGTATCCACGGTGCGATCAAGAAAGTAACGGTCGTGGCTTACGATAATTAAACATCCGGGGAAAGAATCGAGATAATCCTCTAACCGCACGAGCGTTTGAATATCGAGATCATTTGTCGGCTCGTCCAGCAGCAGAATATTTGGGGCGCTCATCAGCACTCTGAGCAGGTAAAGCCTGCGCCGCTCGCCGCCCGATAATCTTTCAATCACGTCATACTGCATTGATGGCGGAAAGAGAAACTTCTCAAGCATCTGACTCGCCGTGATGACCTGACCGTCAGCGGTTTCGATCCTTTCGGCGACCTCGCGTATGTAATCTATCACTCGCTCGGCGTCGTTCAATTCGCGGTTCTCTTGATCGTAGTAACCTATGACGATGGTCTGGCCCCGCTCGACATGACCTGCATCCGGTTCAACTCCTCCGGTGATTATCTCAAGCAGCGTTGTCTTGCCTGATCCGTTCGGGCCGATAACGCCGATGCGGTCGCTGCGCTTCAAGTTGTAGTTGAATCCTTCGATAACTTTTAGATCGCCATAAGATTTCGAGACGGCGTTAAGCTCCAGAATTTTCTTGCCCATCCGGCTGAAGCCCACTGAAATATCCAACTCGGCTTTCGCTCTTTCAACCGGTTGCCGCTTGAGTTCTTCTGCGCGACCTACGCGCGCCTTCTGTTTTGTGGTGCGAGCCTTTGCGCCGCGCTTGAGCCATGCCAGTTCGCGACGAAGCAAAGCCTCGCGCTTCACGCTTGCGGCAGAGAGTTGCGCTTCCTGCTCCTCTTTCTTTTCGACATAATACGCATAATTGCCCGCGAAGCTCTGCACGCCGCCTCGATCAATTTCAAGGATGCGCGTGGTCACGCGATCAAGAAAGTAACGGTCGTGAGTAACAAGAAGAAGCGTGCCCGCATAACGCGCAAGGTATGTTTCAAGCCATGCTATTGTGTCTGCGTCGAGGTGATTCGTAGGCTCGTCAAGCAGCAACAGGTCCGGGCGCGCAACCAGTGCTTTAGCCAGCGCGACTCGCTTGCGCTGTCCGCCGGAAAGCGCCCCCATCCGTTCCCCTGTGTCAGTGATGCCAAGTTGTGTGAGGACGGTCTTGGCGTTTGTCTCCATATCCCATGCGCCTGTTTCTTCGAGCTGATGAGCCAGCTTTGCGACTCGATCAAGCAATCGCTCATCACCGTCGCGCAGGGATAGATCGTGACAAGCCATCTCATAATCTCGTAGTAACCGCATCTTCTCGTTGCTTGCTGCGAAGACTACATCGAGCACAGACTGGTCCGGGTCGAACGGAGGGTTCTGCGGCAAGTAAGCAACGGCACGATTATTAGCAACGACGGCTCGCCCCGTGTCGGGCTGCTCGCGCCCTGCGATGATACGCAGGATGGTTGATTTGCCTGAGCCGTTCAACCCTATGATGCCGATTTTTTCGCCTTCTTCGAGGCCGAACGTCACGCCTTCAAACAGAGGATTGACGGCATAAGCCTTACTGATATTTTCAAGGGAAACTATATTCATTCGAGTATCGTCACAGAATCTTTTTTAGATAATTATTCATGTTACGCAGCAAATAAGAGAGAGTAGATGTTGACAAACCCGTTGCGCCGTTGATCAGCCCGATTCATCGGGCTGATCAATTGTCAACTCGATGACTAGTTCTTTGTACACCAGATAATCATCTATTCTTCGCTGTGACTCTTTCTATTATTAACGGTTGGGGTTCCACTTCGCGCCGATAAAAGACGCGAGGGCGTTGCACATTTCTCTTCTCTGGATCAGAAATCTTTTCTTCGCCCGGAACGAATACAACCTTCAGCCCGCGAGTTCCTTGCAATGCCGCCGCTTGCATTTGCGGCACACGTTCTACGGCGTAGTCTAACCACTCGCGTATCAAGACGGCTCCGTCTCTAGGTTTATTGTCGGCTGAGGCGTTCTTCAGCCCTTCCTCTACAAGAGCATAAGTCAAGTAACCATGTCCCAGTTCGGCGGCTTCCAGCGCCGCTTGATAGCCCTGCGCTGCCGTCAAGATGTAAAGCCCTTTTTCGTATGCGAGCTGCGCCAGCCCTTTCGAGTTCATCGGGCCGCGTCGTTTCTCTTCGGACTCCAATGCCTGACCGCTATTACAAGCATCTATTACCATCAGCAGATCACCCGCATCTATATATTCAAATGCCTGTTCAAGCTCCAGGTCTGAGATGCTGTGCGCGAGCAGAGTGTTCAGCCCGGCTTCATCCAAGCCATCACGCGGGCCTGCATAACCGAGGTCATGCGGTATCAAATAGAATCTATCCTTATGTGCAAGGCCGTGGCCTGCGAAATAAACGATGACCGCGTCTTCCGGTTCGGCAGGCTTGATTCGGTTCAAGTCCGCAGGCGGGTTGGGCAGCGTCGCGCTATCCTTTCCTGCGAGCTTGTTTAGCGCGGTCAGAATGTTTGCTCTGACCGCATTCTGATCCAATAGCGGAATCACTTCGATACGAGAAAAGCTTCCCGATTTGCTCAGCGTTTGTTTCAACGTGTCGCCAAAGGCTCGGGCATCGGCTACGGCATACTTCAGGTCGTATTGTGTATTCGCGTATTCATTGATGCCAGCTACCAAAACATAAGCCGTGCCTTTCCGCTTCAAACTCTCACTGCCCTTTAGCGTGAGCGTTGCGTCAGCGCTCTTTATGTTGTCTTTATTAAAGGCGTAGGCCGTGAGGCGGTTTTCACCTGCAACGATTGAAATAGTTTCTTCGAGCGTCACGCTTTGCTGTGATGTAAGCACATCGCCGCGCCATGCTTTTATCAACGAGCCGTTTCTAAACAGCCGCACGTCACGCGCCCCGCTGCCTGCGGGATGATTTCCGTCCGGCGGCGCTTCTGCGATCTGGACGCTTATTTTTACTTTCTGCGAAGCGATAGGTCGTTCCGCGTTTGTGCGATCATCGCCGAGCGCGAGTTTCACTTGCGGCTGACGACGATCCACTCGCGCTATGTTTTGAACGGCGCTCGGCTTCTTGCCCGCCAGCACGCCTGCAAGCAGGCCGGGATAATAAAACTCGTTGAAGAACGATTCGACCGGCGACACGTCGAATGTATTACCCGCGAAGCGCCAAAGAATCGTTTTCCACGCTTCGGGCGAGCCGTCAAACAAGCCTTCGGGCGTTATAACCAACCATTCGCTGCCATCGTTGAAACTGACCAGAGTGCTGAGAAGTTGGGCCGTTTCAGGCGACCAAATCTTCGCGCTCGCATCATCGCTCCCGGAAAGAATGAATCTTCCGTCCGGGCTGAATGTAACAGCGACAACAGGGCCGGAATGACCTTCGAGGGTGCGAATCAGTTTGCCGCTCTGCGGATTCCAGAGCCGCAAGGTCTTGTCATAGCTTCCAGATGCCAGCGCCGTTCCGTCAGGCTTAAAAGCGATTGCGAAAACATCGGCGGCGTGGCCTTCAAGGGTGCGGATCAGTTGACCTGTCTGCGGGTTCCACAGCTTGATTGTCTTATCGCGGCTCGAAGAAGCCAGCATCGTTCCATCAGGGCTGTAAGCAATGCCTGTCACTTCCGAAGTGTGCCCTGTCAGAGTGTGAATCGCTTTGCCGCTATCAAAATCCCAGAGCTTGATAGAATTATCGTAGCTGCCGGACGCAAGAGTCTTCCCGTTGGGCGCGAAAGCAACGGCGCTTATCAACGTGAAATGGCCCTGTAAATATCGCAGCGATTTGCCACTCTGGACATCCCATAACCCGACGGTCTTATCAATGCTACCGGAAGCTATAAACTTGCTATCAGGACTGAAGGCGAGCGCAGAAACATTCGAAACATGGCCTGTGAAATCGCGAATCAGCTTACCGCTTGCGACATTCCAGAGCTTGATAGTT
Organism: Blastocatellia bacterium; assembly: GCA_963726785.1. Classification (GTDB taxonomy): domain Bacteria; phylum Acidobacteriota; class Blastocatellia; order UBA7656; family UBA7656; genus DATEKX01. Next base: position 1,635,933 of record CAVSDJ010000008.1, on the reverse strand, counting down.
TTATCCGCGCTTGAGGAAGCAAGCCTCCGTCCGCTCGCGCTGAAGGCCAGGGCGTTGACCTGAGATGAATGCCCTTCGAGCGTATTTATCAGTCCGCCAGAGTTAACATCCCAAAGTTTGATCGTGTTTTTGGTGGCGGAGGCCATCGTCTTACCGTTGGGGCTGAAGGCGACAGCGCGGACGTTGGACAAGCGGCTTTCAAGTGTGCGAATCCATTTGCCGTTACTGCTGTTCCATAGATCTATCGTAATCCAGCCTCCAGCCGTAACGGTGTTCCCATCAGGACTGAGAGCTACGGACGTGACCGGCGCGCTTGCACGCACAATGGTGTTTACGGTTTTGCCGCTTTGTATATCCCAGACGCGAATCGTCTTATCTTGGCTGCCGGAAAAAAGGAGCCTTCCGTCCTGACTGAAGACAGTGGAAGTAACAATCCCCGAATGCCCTTGAAGCGTGCGCAGGACAAGTCTGCTTTCGACGTTCCAGAGTTTGATGATATTATCGTCGCCGCCTGAAGCGACTGTTTGCCCATCGGGGCTGAACGCGACGGCGCGGATGGCAGACGAGTGACCCTCTAGCGCGCCGATCAGATGACCGTCGCTTACTTGCCACAGCCGCACGGTCTTATCCGCGCTTCCCGAAGCTAGAATTTTACTGTCGGGGCTGAAGGCGACAGCGCGGACTTCAGAAGCTGGCTTCTCAATCGTAAGAATCACTTCGCCGTTATCCGCGTCCCAAAGATTGATTGTCTCGTCCCGGCTCCCAGAGGCGATTGTTTTCCCGTCCGGGCTGAAAGCCACCGAGTTGACTTCATCTCCATGATCTCTGAGCGTGCGGATTAATCGCCCACTCTTGACATCACAGACCACGACGGTCTTATCAAGGCTCCCGGAGACAATCGTTTTTCCATCAGGGCTGAAGGCGATAGAGGTGACGCTGTCTGTATGATAATCCAGGATGCGAAGCATGCGACCGGTCTCAACCTCCCATAATCTTACGGTCTTATCCGAGCTGGCCGAGGCCACAAGTTTACCGTCAGGGCTGAAGGCAACAGCGCGGATGTTGTCCGAATGCCCGCTTTGAATCACTAACGCAGGTTTCTCGACCGACTTGGCCGGAGGCGGCGCGGACTTTTTTTGTTGTGCAGGCTTTTTTTGCGGCGGCTTCTTACGTTGCGCCCACAAAGAAGCGCCGGGGATGAAGAGTTGCCAGATGATAGCAAAGCAGAAAATGGCTTTAATCGAAAACTTTTTGTGCATTCCCACTCCTGCGGCAGTTTCAAAAATATGCTCTTTGTTTCGGGCAGCAACAGTAGTCTTGAGAGTAGCGACCCTTTTCCAACGAAGCAAATTGGTGTGAGCCTTAATAGCCTTCTAGTCTGTCTCTTACCTTAGCATATCACATTCCAGGATGTTCATACCACAACGCAGTGTTAACACTTTTACTTGCGCTGCGTCTTATCCAGTGTGTCTTTCACTTACTGCGAAAGGATAATAATACGATGAAAAAGCACCTTCTATATCTGATGGCCGCGATTGTATTCGTCGGCCTATGCTACACGACCGCAGACGCCCAGGAACGAAAGCATCGGGGGTTTTCGATCTCGACCGGGCCTGGAAAAGAGCTTCGCGACTGCTCTCAGTTGAAATTAACCGTTCGCGATGGGGAAGTGGCTCGTTCCGAGCAGGTCAAGACGATTCCTCAGAATTCAACTTCATCGCTCAGGATTCAGGCGCCTAATACCGGGGGCGTTCATGTCGAAGGGTGGAACCGCAGCGAATACTCGATTAAAGCCTGTCTTGGCGCGGCAGGTGATAGCGACGCCGATGCCAGGGCGTTATTAGATCAGCTTTCGCTATCCGTTCGTGACGGACAAGTGACCGTGACGGGGCCGGGCGGCGGTTCATGGGTAGGTTATTTGCTCGTGCAAGCTCCGAACGGGTCCAGTCTTGATCTGAGCGCGACTAACGGGCCGATCAGTCTCAACTCTATAACGGCCACGGTCGAGGCGCGAACGACCAACGGGCCGATCTCGTTTTCTGACGTAGCCGGACAAATAAGAGCCCGCGCGCAAAACGGCCCCATCGGCGTATCAGGCAACAAGGGCAACTTTCACGTTGAGACTCAAAACGGCCCTATTGCAGTTGATCTGGAAGGAAGCACATGGGAATCAGGTGAATTGGAAGCAACTGCCCAAAACGGCCCGCTGTCGCTGTCGCTGCCGGAAGGTTATCAATCTTCGGTTCGTGTGGAAGCTTCGAGGCACTCGCCCGTAGAATGCCGCGCAGTCCAATGCAAGCAAGCCATCAGGGACATGGGACAAGCCGCATATCATTGAGTTCGGTGACTCAACCCCTGTCATACGCATGTCCACAGTGAATGGGCCGGTCACCATAGTTTCGGCAAATGATAAGCACAGATGAGCGAGCGGCAAGAGTAATTCCAGCAACTGACCTGAATAGGGAGCAGACAGGATAGAGATAATGCTCTAAGATTGCCTGCATAACTTCTTAAGAAGTGAATGGCGGAAGAACACCAGCTACTCCCGCAAGGGATACCGGCAACATTCTTCCGCCATTGTCTTCAATCAGCCTTCCATCGTAAAGCCCATCACGATATCGAAGCGCGCAGCCAGTTCGCCGATGCGCGATGCTTTGATCGGGGTGAAATCAACAAGGAGAGTGTTGAGGGCTTTGCCGTCACCAGACCCCTTGAAAATGCCGTCGCGCATGTTCCCCGGATGTCCTTTGATGTAGCATTGGGTCGTGAATTTATCCTGCCCTTTCACCTTTACGGCAACGTGAATGTGCGGGGCCTGACGACCGGGATACTCGACAGGCTTGATCGTGCGGAAAGTGTATTCGCCGGTCGAGCCTGTCACAAAACGACCAAACCCCTGAAAGTTCACATCTCGTTTGTCCCGGTTATCGCTGCCGGTATGCAGATATGCGCCGTTGTTGTCTACCTGCCAGATTTCAACCGTTGCGCTTCTGATGGGTTCGCCGCGCCGGTCAAGAATCCGCCCGCTCAAGTAGGTGACGGTTCCGACAGCCGGAGTGATCGAATCGTTGATAATCAGCAGGTCATTATCAGTATCGAGCGGCATTTTGTTCGGATAGAATGGCCCCTCCGTCTGTCGCAGCGTCTGGGTCAATTGGTCAGCAAAAACGCCCGGCGTCGCAAGAGCAGCAGTCCCGACGGCCCCAACAGCGACGCTGGTCAAAAAATTCCGACGTGTGCCAAACAGGTTGGTTTTATTCATGTTTTAATGTCTCCTAAAGAGTCAATGTTGTCAGGCCTATCACCGGGCAATATAATATGCCATCGAGCTTTGAAAGGGAATCAATTTAGTAGATATTAAATCATCTATGAGCCTTTTCAGCACACTTGCGCTTGCAATGGGAGCTTCCTGGGTCTCAGGGATAAATCTGTACGCATCTGTCGCGACGCTTGGACTGCTTGGTCGCTTTTCAAATCTTCAGCTACCGGGCGAGCTTACGGCCTTAACCAACTGGTGGGTTATCAGTGTCGCAGCCGCTTTATACGTGATCGAATTTGTCGCTGATAAGATACCTATAATTGACAGCGCGTGGGATGCGATCCACACCTTTATCAGAGTGCCTGCCGGTGCAGTGCTCGCAGCCGCAACATTCGGGGATTTCGATAAAAGCGTGCAAGCGGTCGCTTTCTTGATTGGAGGCGGGCTTGCCTTAAGCTCGCACGGAACGAAGGCAGCTACGCGAGCAGTCATTAACACAAGCCCTGAGCCTGTATCAAATATAGCGGCCAGTTTGTTAGAGGATGTCGTTGCGATAGGCTCGGTGTTTTTAGCAGCGTTCTACCCCATAATACTGATAGTAGTAGTTCTGATCGGATTGATTCTTTCCATCGTCGTGCTGCCCAAGATAGTCAGATACTTTCGAACAATAATTGCAAAGATACGAGGCAAGACAAAAACGGCAACACATCCGTGATCAGGGCCATTCAGTTCTCGGAATTTGATGTCAACTCACCGCAGAGACGCCGCAGGACGCAGAGCGGGCGCAGAGGTTGAATAGTTTTTCTCTGCGTAATCTCTCCGTACTCTGCGTCTCTGCGGTGAACAGTTTTCCGATTTCAACCTCTGAATCCGAAAACTGAATGGCCCTGGATGCGGCGAGATTGTAAGCCATTGGTTTCGGCCTGAAGGCTTGCATTAGCTATTTGCGCTTTGATACTATTCAGAGTTGGCAATGGCAGCGCGCAGCGTTTGTCGTTGAAATGCAATAGGTTCTCTGATGTTGAGAACCTGAAATCGTTATTTTGCATCAGCTCCATAAGCCCTTCGGGGATATTAAAACAAGCGGCTTCTTTAAGCTGCTGTGATACCGAAGGCGCTGACGCAAGATCCGACCATAGTGGCTGAAAGATCAGATAGTTGTTCGCCTATTGCTGAAATTACCAATCGCTTGACGGATGAAGAACCGCTCAAGCGGGGCGCTTCGGTATTGCGCGATTCAGCAATTACATTCAGGCGATATATGCGCTGACCTCGACGGCCAGCGTTCAAGCAGTTTTGATTTGAAACCGGCAAAGCCGGTTTAGGAGGATAAGCCATCAGTAGCTTTCAGGGACGAAGAGGCTTTCGAGATAGGCGAGACCGCACGCCATCAGTTCGCATAAACGAGCGCATTCGAGTGCGCGAGATTCGCGTTATTGACGAAGACGGCGCTCAAATAGGAATCATGCCGCCGCAGCAAGCGCTCGAAATCGCGCGCGGCAAGGGGCTTGATCTGGTGGAGATTGCGCCGCAGGCTCAGCCGCCCGTCTGTCGAATAATAAACTTCGGCAAGTGGCAGTACGAGCAGAAGAAGAAACAAAAAGAGGCTAAGGCTAAACAGACTTTCATTACTGTCAAAGAGATAAAGTTCCGCCCCGGCACGGACGAACACGATTATATGTTCAAGAAGAACAATGCTGTGCGGATACTTCAAGATGGCGACAAGGTGAAAGGAACCGTTCATTTTCGTGGCCGCGAGATCACGCATAAGGAGCTTGGCAGCGAACTTCTTAGGCGGCTTGAGCAAGACCTCGCAGCACACGGCACGGTCGAAGTCAGACCCAAGCTCGAAGGCATGAATATGTTCATCATCGTTTCGCCAAAGAAGAAATGATTACATAGGAATCAGGAGGGATAATGCCAAAATTGAAAACGCACAAGGGAGCCGCAAAGCGCTTCCGGCTTACAGCAAAAGGCAAGGTGAAACGCGGGCACTCGCATGCGCGTCACCTCTTGACCTGCAAAACAACAAAGAGGAAGCGACTTCTTGACACAGACGTAATGGTAGCGAAAGCCGACGAGAAATTGGTCAAACGCATGCTTCCATACGGTCGCGACTAGAACGCAATAATAAGTTAATAGTGGACAGTTGTCAGTGGCCAGTGGTCAGTTAAAGATTTTGCTTCTCAACTGACCCCTGGCCACTGACAACTGATAACTGAATTAAGGAGGGATTTATGCCTCGCGCTAAACGTGGAAACAAACGCCTACAGAAGAGAAAAGATATTTTGAAACTGGCCCGCGGCTATCGCGGAACCAAGAGCAAGCTCTATCGTCACGCGAAAGAGCAGGTCGAGCGGTCGCTGAACTTCGCATTCAAAGGGCGCAAGCTCAAGAAAAGGGAATTTCGCTCGCTGTGGATTGTTCGCATAGGAGCAGCCGCGCGCGCCAACGGACTCAGCTATAGCCAGTTCATGCATGGATTGAAGCTTGCTGAAATCAATATTGATCGCAAGATACTTGCCGACCTCGCGGTCAACGAGCCTGCCTCTTTCACAGAGATAACGGGCAGAGTCAAGCAGGCCATCGAGTCTAATCGCTCGTCGGCCCCTGCCGCCTGAAAAACAAATGATGAACGCGGAATGATGAACGATGAATTAAAAGCTGCTTCTTCTTTAATTCATCGTTCATCATTCCGCGTTCCGCGTTTTATTCACTATGGATGAAAATCTAAACAAGCTGCGAGAACAATTCTCAGAAGACCTCAAGGCAGTCAAAAGCGCGGATGATTTGAACGCTTTGCGCGATAAGTACCTGAGCAGGAAAGCAGGACTGATCGCAGCCGAAAAGAAGCGCGTTGGACAGCTTGCGCCCGACGAGCGCGCGTCGTTTGGTCAGCAGGTCAATCAACTCAGCCAGGAAGTCGAAGCGGGAATCGCTCGGCTGGGTGAAAATTTCGCAGCCGAAGCCGAAGCCCGGGCGCTTGATCGCGAGCGAATTGACATCACGCTGCCGGGCACTCGACCGCGCCGTGGCCATTTGCATCCGCTCACGCTCGTTCGACAGAAAATCGAAGACATATTCGTTTCGATGGGTTATACGGTCGAAGACGGCCCTGAGATTGAAACGAGCTTCTATAACTTCGACGCGCTGAACATCCCGGCGGGTCATCCCGCGCGTGATTCAGCCGATACGTTTTATGTCACACCTGACCTCGCGCTGAGGTCGCAGACCTCGACCATTCAGATTCACGCGATGCAGCGAAAGCCGCCTCCGCTTCGCATCATTGCGCCGGGCCGCGTGTTTCGCCGCGACACGCCCGACGCGACGCACAACCCGATGTTCTTTCAACTCGAAGGTCTGAACGTTGATCGCAACATCACGCTCGCAGATTTGAAAGGCACTCTGCAGAAGTTCGTCGAGATGATGTACGGCCCGAATCTCAGGACGCGATTTCGCCCGTCATACTTCCCGTTCACCGAGCCTTCAGCCGAAGTTGATTTCAGTTGCTACGTCTGCGGCGGTCATGGTTGTCGCGTCTGCAAAGGGACGGGGTGGATAGAGCTTGGCGGAAGCGGCATGGTGCATCCGAACGTGCTCGAAACCGTCGGCATTAATCCGGAAGAATTTTCGGGATTCGCGTTCGGACTAGGGATTGATCGCATGGCCGCGCGGATGTACGACATTGATGACATACGGTTGCTGTTTGAGAACGACGTCCGGTTCCTCGAACAGTTTGTATGATCTGGATGAAACCTCACATTTCGACTCGATTCTTAGACAGAAGGTAATCGAATCAAATGAAGATCAGTTATAACTGGTTGAATGAACTCGTTGCGCTTACGCTCTCGCCGGTAGAGCTGCGCGAAGCGTTGACTATGGCGGGCCTTGCCGTCGAAGGGGTCGAGCCCGTAGGCGACGATCACATCCTCGATTTAGATTTGACATCAAACCGCCCAGACGCGCTCTCGCATCTCGGCGTCGCGCGCGAAGCGGCAATCGTGTGCGGCACTGCGCTCAAACCGCGCACATTCGCGCTCACCGAAAGCGATGAACTCGCTAAATCAGTCGCTTCGATTGAAATACACGATGCGGATCTGTGTCCTCGATACGCCGCGCGAATAGTTCGCGGCGTTAAAGTAGGCCCGTCGCCCGAGTGGCTAGTCAAACGATTAGAGTCAATCGGACAGCGGTCGGTCAACAACATCGCAGACATCACCAACTATGTGATGTTCGAGATGGGGCAGCCCACTCACGCATTCGATTTGAACCTGCTTCATGGTCGTCGCATCATCGTTCGACGGCCTCGCGCGGGCGAACAGCTTACGACGCTTGATGGAACAAAGCGCGATCTTGCGCCTAATCACCTGATAATCGCAGACGCAGACCATCCGGTCGCAATCGCAGGCGTGATGGGCGGCGAGGAGACAGAGATAAACGAGCAAACGACAGACGTGCTGATCGAAAGCGCTTATTTCAACCCCGCATCAATTCGCGCGACCGCTCGCGCTCTGGGAATGGACACGGAAGCCAGTTACCGTTTCGCGCGCGGGGTAGATCACGACGCGCAAGTTCGGGCGGCTGACCTGGTTGCGCAACTTATCCGGGAGATAGCTGGCGGCACTGTGCTCAAAGGAGCGATTGACGTTTACCCATCGCGCATAACGCGCAATCAAGTTGAGTTGCGTGTGTCCCGTGTAGAGAAACTTACAGGCTTGAAAGTCGAAGTGAGCAGGGCTGCTGAGATTCTTAAAGCTCTCGAATTTGAACTAGTAGGTGGCGCTGATACTCAGACCGGTATTGCCACGCTTACAGACACTGAAACATTGACTGTCATCGCTCCATCATTTCGCGTGGATATTTCGCGCGAAGAAGACCTTGTTGAAGAAGTCGCGCGGCACGTGGGCTATAATCTGGTTGCAACGACGCTGCCAGCGTGGAGCGGGTTTGGTAGTTATCTACCGGGCGACGACCGCCGCCGCAATGTCCGGCGCACGCTCGCCACGCTTGGTTTTGACGAAGCTTACACTTTCAGCTTCGTCAACGGCGAGCGCGATCAACTTTTCAGACAAGGCGCAAAACAGGCGGCAGTTTTATCCAATCCCATCGACGTGAATCAATCATTGATGCGTTCATCGCTTCTGACCGGACTGCTCGAATCCTTGCAGCACAATTTCAATCAGGGCCGGAAGGATGTGAAACTGTTCGAGCTTGGCCGCGTGTTCAAAGCCAGCGGAAGCGGGCGGCCCGATGAACGCGAATCGCTTTCGGTAGTATTGAGCGGGGAAGTCGCAACGGATGATTGGCGCGGCGCGCGGCAAGTAGACTTCTATGATCTGGCGGGCACGATTGAATCGGTGGTCGGCAGCCTCAGCGTATCGGGCTTTACAATTGAGCGCGCGAGTGTAGAATACCTCCATCCTGGACAGTCGGCGGTGCTCAGTCGTGACGGCGTAGAAGTAGCGCGATATGGTCGCCTGCACCCGCGAATCGCCTCGCTGTACAAGTTCCGCCAGCCGGTTTACGTCGGCGAGATTGAGTTTGAAAAGTTGTTAGAAATTCCCGCCGAGCAGGTGCGCTACAGCGCGCTGCCCAGGCTCCCTGCTTCGTCGCGGGATGTATCGGCGCTCGTGCCCGATGCTGCTATGTGGGGCGATATTGAAAAAGCCATACGTGATCTCGGCATCAGCGAGATCGTCGAAGTGCGAGTCTTTGACATGTACAAAGGCAAAGAGATGCCCGAAGGAATGCGCTCGCTGGCATTCCGCGTGACTTATCGCGGCAAAGGTCGAACTCTGACAGACGAAGAAGTCACCGCTATGCACGAGCGCGTCAGGCAGTTGTTAGAGAGTCGCTTCGGCGCTCAACTTAGATAAAGGATGTACGGATGAGCGGAATATACGGACTTGAAAAGTTTTCGCACCTTGAAGACAAAATCTATCGCACGATAGAGCAGTTCAAGCGCGAGCGTTCGGAGAGAGAAGCGCTCGAACGCGAAGTGCTCAGCCTGCGCCGCGAGTTGAGCCAGACCGGCGATGAAAAAGAACGGCTCGCGTTGCAGGTCGAGCGATTGTTGAACGAGCGCGACACGATCAAGCTCAAGGTCGAAGCGATGCTCGATGCGATTGCCGTGCTCGAACTCGAAGCGACAGAGACGGTTAAGAAATAAGATGTAACGCGATTCGATCAGAACTGATAATCGAAGAATATGGATAATCCGAATCAACCCTACAAGGTCGTCATTTACAATCAGACCTACAATCTTCGTAGCGACCACAAGCCTGATTACATTCAAGACCTGGCTGAATACGTGGATCGTCGAATGAACGAAATCGCCCGCGCAACAATGACCGTTGATTCGTTGCGGGTGGCGATACTGGCCGCCCTTCAAATTGCCGACGAGTTGTTTCAGGCCCGCAAAGACATGAATGCTACAGAAGAAGAGATAGCCGAGCGCAGCGCGAAGTATGCTGAATTGCTCGACCAGTTTTTGCGCTCGGATGCGATTGAACCTACAAAGTGAGCCGCAAGCAACGCCGTCCGATTGCGACTTTCATCTTGAACCCTCTCAAATTATTTCATTGCTCTGTGATGCCTCGCAGCTCGGCGAGGCGCGCGCCTCTAGCTTCTTCACTCTGAGCGCGAATGGTGATGTGTCCGAGCTTGCGGTTAGGCCGCGCAGCTTTGCCGTATAAGTGCAAATGGACGTCTTGGATTGACAACACCGTCCGGCTGTCGGGAATCGTGCCGATGATGTTCAGCATGGCTGAATATGCAACGGTTGCGGTCGAACCGAGCGGCAGTCCAAGTATCGCCCGCAGGTGATTTTCAAACTGGCTTGTCTCGGCCCCTTCAATCGTCCAGTGGCCGGAATTATGAACGCGCGGAGCCATCTCGTTCGCAAGCAAATGGCCTTCGTGCTGAAAGAACTCTATCGCAAGAACGCCCGCATAATTCAAAGCTTCAAGCGTGCGCTTCGCATAGTCTTCGGCTTCACGTTGTAACTCAGAACTGGCTCCAGGAGCCGGACACAGGGAGAGTCTGAGTATTCCGTCCTGATGATGATTCTCGACCAGAGGGTAAAACCGGGTTTCGCCCGTCCGGCTCCGCACGGCCAGAATTGACACCTCGCGCTCGAACGCAACAAAGCTTTCAAGTATCAACGGCACTCCCGATAGCGATTGCCAAGCGAGCGAAACGTCTTCGGTCTTTCGCAAAACGAATTGCCCTTTGCCGTCATAGCCGAAGCGCCGAGTCTTCAACACGGCGGGCAGGCCGATCTCGTTCAGCGCGTTTTTCAAATCGTCCCAAGTGTTGACGGCTACGAAACGAGGAGCAGGAATGCCGAGCCGCTCAAAAAAACTCTTTTCCGTGACGCGGTCTTGCGCGACTTCGAGCGCTTCGGGAGGGGGCAACACCGGCACGCGGCGATTCAAGAATCGCGCGGAGTCTACGGGCACGTTCTCGAACTCGTAAGTCACAAGATCGAGGCCGCGCGCGAATCGCTTCAACGCGTCGGTATCGTTGAAGTCTGCGACCATCAATTCGCTTACAGGCCCGGCAGGCGCTTCCGACGATAAATCTAGAGTGCGAAAACGAAGGCCGAGCGGATAGCCCGCCAGCGCAAGCATTAGACCCAATTGACCGCCCCCCAGTATGCCGACGATCATTGCTGCTCCCTCGGATCAGGGTGCGCGAGAACCGTCTCTGTTTGGTTCTCACGATAAGCGCGCAGCGCATCGCGGAACTGGGAGTGTTTGATTCCCAAAATCGCCGCAGCCATCAACGCTGCGTTGACGGCTCCGCTCCGCCCGATTGCAAGCGTGCCCACGGCGATACCTGCAGGCATCTGCACGATTGAAAGCAATGAATCAATGCCCTTGAGCGATTTCGATTCGACGGGAACGCCGAGCACAGGCAGAACCGTTTTAGCCGAGGTCATGCCGGGAAGGTGAGCCGCGCCGCCCGCGCCCGCGATGATGACTTCGAGGCCGCGCGATTCAGCCGTCGCCGCATATTCAAAAAGTAAATCGGGTGTGCGATGAGCAGACACGACGCGCACCTCGAAAGGAACGCCGAGAGCTTCGAGCGTATGAGCCGCGTGCGACATGGTTTCCCAATCGGATTTTGAACCCATTATCACGCCAACTAAAGGCTGCATTATTTTTCTCTCATGCAAAAATCAGTTTAGACGATTGAATCCTACACCAATGAAATGAAGATTGTAACACGGATATTGTAAAGCAGTGGTAGGGGCAGGGCAGGGACAAGCCCGCGCTGCGCGAAGCGCATTCTAAGTCATCGCCCCTACAGTAATTCGGAATCCGCTCTAGCAATCGGCGGCAGCCACCGCTTAACCACCACCTGCCGCAAAAATGAGTACTTTCCCATAGATAAATTGTGTAAGTCTGCTTATTTCATTCCGCTCTCTTCTGTCCCATACTGTCGCCGTGATTAAGGCAGTCAATATCCTAATCGTTGACGACAGCGTGAGCATACGCAAGCGCTTATGTCGTGAAAGACAATCTCCAGGAGCTTAACCTCATTCTGGCAAAGCGAACCGATGACCGTCCGTATCAACCGATAGCAAATTAATCATCCCGGTAGTCGAACACCGGCCCCTTCGCAAGTCACTTGCGCAAATTTTCCAACCTGTGAGAGCGATGAGTAAAACATCTACTCCGCTATTTAATGCCTTTTATCATAGGAGACAAAATGAACAGAGCGAAATCAAACTCCCCGAAAACGCCCTTTATGATTCTGGTAATAGGACTGATATTGATGGCGATTCTGCCTTCAATTTTGAATAGGGCGAGCGCCTCGAAGACGGAAGCGCAAGAGCAGACAAGCATCATCAGCCCCGGCAAAGTCGCGGTGCAGGCATCGGCCATCGGTTGTACGGATGTGAGCTTTGCCCAACCCGCAGGCTCGCCCGTCAGCGTGGGGACAACGCCAAGGTCTATCGCCACAGCCGACTTCAACGCGGACGGCAAAATCGACATGGCCGTGGCAAATGGCAGCAGCAGCTCCAACAGCGTGACTGTTCTATTGGGCAACGGGAGCGGCGGATTCGCTCCGGCGGCAGGCTCGCCGGTTAGCGCGGGGAGCGAGCCTTCTTCGATAGCCGTGGGCGATTTCAACTTGGACGGCAAATTGGACATGGCCGTGTCGGGGCAGGGCCTCAACAAAGTGACTATCCTGTTGGGCAACGGGAGCGGCGGATTCGCTCCGGCGGCAGGCTCGCCGATCAACGTCGGTAATAATCCATCTTTCGTAGCCACGGGCGATTTCAGCGGAGACGGCAAACTCGATCTGGCCGTGGCGAACCTCAATGACAGCAGCGTGTCAATTATGTTAGGCAATGGCAGCGGCGGATTCACGCAAGCCGCAGGCTCGCCGCTCAGCGTAGGCAGCCAACCTCGCTCTATCGGCATCAGCGATTTCAACGCGGACGGCAGATTCGATCTGGCCGTGGCCAACGCAGGCGCAGGCACAGTGAGTGTATATCTGGGCACAGGCGGCGGCGGATTCACGCAAGCCGGAGGCTCACCGATCAATATCGGAATCTTTCCTCAATCTGTCGCCATCAGCGATTTCAACAGAGACGGCAAACCCGATCTGGCCGTGGCGAGCACTGTGTCAAACAACATCAGAATTCTGTTAGGCAGCGGCAGCGGCCTCTTCTCGGCGGCCTCGCCGGTTAGCATAGGAACCAGTCCTATTAACGTAACCGCTGCTGATTTCAACCTCGATGGCAAACCCGATCTGGCGTCGGCGAATGGTGGGTCTAGCAACACGGCTGGCATCCGCTTGGGCGACGGCACGGGCGCGTTTACGCAACCGGCCAGCCCCACTGTCGGCGCGGGGGCGGTTCCCAATTTCATAGCCACGGCGGATTTCAACAACGACGGCAAACCCGATCTCGCAATATCGAGCCAGAATAACAACAACATAACCGTCTATCTCAACACCTGCACGGCCTTCCCGTGTGCCAGTATGACTTTCAGTGAAGCTACGGGTTCGCCAATCGGCTTAAGTGCCCCTAGTAACGCTGTCGTCAAAGACTTCAACCTTGATGGTAAACCCGACCTGGCGGTTTCACAAACCAACTCCTCCGTAGCCATTTTGTTGGGCAATGGCACGGGTAGCTTTACGAATGCGACTGGCTCGCCAGCCGCCGTTGGTGCTGGACCTAGTGTCTTAGCCAGTGGAGATTTCAATTTCGATGGCAAACCTGACCTGGCGGTGCCGAACTTCAACTCCAACGATGTGACTATTCTGCTTGGTGATGGCAGCGGCGGATTCACGCAAGCCGCAGGCTCGCCGATTCCTGCCGGGACAGATGCCTCGATCCATTGCCGTAAGAGATTACAACACCGACGGCAAAGCTGACTTGGCAGTGGCGAACCTTAATAGCGACAATATAACGATTCTTTTGGGCAACGGCAGTGGTGGATTTACTCAAGCAGCAGGCTCCCCGGTTGCCACAGGAGATGCTCCTTTTTTCATCGTCGCGGGCGACTTCAACAAGGACGGCAAATCGGACCTGGTGGTGCCAATCTCCTCCGGCGACACGGTGAATATCTTGTTTGGTAATGGTAGCGGGGGGTTCTCTCCAGCCTCAGCGGTTGGTGTGCAGGTAGGACCTAATGTCATTGCCACAAGCGACTTCAATTTCGACGGCAACCTTGATATGGCAGTGATAAATTCGAGTTCTGCCACCGTCTCCATTCTGTTGGGCAATGGCAGTGGTGGGTTTGCTAATGCGCCTGGCTCGCCAGTTTCAGTAGGCGCGGGAACATTGCCCCGTTCCCTGGTTGTAAACGACTTCAACTTCGACGGCAAAATGGATGTGGCTGTGGCGAAGCGCAACTCTAATCACATCGTTATCTTGTTAGGCAATGGCAGTGGCGTATTCACTACAGTACCGTCAACCATTGGAACCGGCGATCAACCTGTCTCTATGGCGACAGGAGATTTTGACCTTGATGGCAGAGCCGATCTGCTGGCCGTGAATTCCAGTTCCAGCAACATAACCATTCAGCTTAATACCTGTGTCCCGGCCACTCCGCCAACCATCACTGCTACACCGCTCTCGCGCACTGAGGGTAGCCCTGGGGCTAACTCGCAAATTGCTACCGTGGACGATGTCGAGGATGCCGAAAATACTCTGGCGGTGACGGTGGGCGGCGGCGTATCGGCTACGGTCAACGGAGTAACAGTCTCCGGCATCAGCGTCAGCGTCGCAGGAGTCGTGACTGCCGATGTAGTAGCAGCCTGCGGGGCGACGACAGCCGCCTTCATGCTGCGTGTGACCGATGGCAGCGGCGCGTTTACGGAGACAACGCTGACTGTAACGGTCACGCCGAACTCTGCGCCAACGCTCGGCAACTATCCGACGACCACAATTCCTCAAGGCAGCGGAACAACGGTCACGCCCGATGCCGCGCCAAGCGACAACGTAACGATTACCAGCATCACGGCATCGGCTCCGGCTTTTACCGGCACGTTCAGCGTCAACACGACAAGCGGCACTGTGACCATCAGCAACGCGGCTCCCGTAGGCGCTTACACCGTAACGGTCACGGCGACTGACAACTGCGATGTGATAACAACGACTAGCTTCCTGCTCAATGTTGACCCTCCCGTGCCGCTTGGCAACTATCCGAATACGACTGTGGACATTGGCGCTAACACAACGGTTACGCCTGATGCCGCGCCAACGAATATCGTTCGCATCAATGTTTCGACTTCAACCAGTTTCAACGGAACCCTGGTTGCGAATCCTTCAACGGGAGTCGTGAGAGTTACCGACGCTCAACCCGCCGGGACTTATCCCATAACCGTAAAGACATTCGACAATATGGGAGGAACCTTCACGCGCACTTTCAATTTGATTGTGCAGAATCCTGCGGTCAGTTGCGCCACGCCGTCATTCAGTCCCGCCGCCAACGTTGCCGCCGGTGACGATCCATGTTGGGTGGCAATCGGAGATTTCAACAACGACGGCAATCAGGATTTGGCGATTGCCAATAACACAGCCATACCCGCCACGGTTTCCATCCGCTTCGGAAATGGTGCGGGTGGTTTTACAGGCACAACGAATGTGCAGGTCGGCGTGCCGGGCGGCCAGCCCCCCGCCCAAACCGGGGTTCAGCCCAATCAGGTCGTCGTGGGTGATTTCAACGGCGATGGCAATCAAGATTTCGCCACCGCAAACCTTGGTGTCGGCACGGTTTCGATTCGCCTCGGCGATGGCGCGGGCAACTTCACGGGCGTAACCGCGACCAGTGAGATCAACGTAGGCGGCATAGGTTCGACAACCGTGGCACTGGCAATCGGCGATTTTAATGGCGACGGCAAGCAGGATTTGGCAGTCGCTAATACTTCTTTGGGAAACATTAATATCCTGATCGGAGATGGACTGGGCGCTTTCACAGTCACCGGCATCGTGACTTTTGGCTCTGTTCAAGCCGTGGCCGTTGGCGATTTCAATATGGATAGCAAACAAGACCTCATCATATCGGGCGGCACTACTGTCGGCATCCGGCTCGGAGACGGGCTGGGCGGTTTCAGTGGCTCAACCAACATCCTCATTGGCGCGAACACGCAGCCACGCTCGCCGTCCATCGGTGATTTCAATGGCGACGGCAAACAGGATTTCGCTGTCACCGCCGCCGGAGTTGTGGGCACTGATAACAGAGTGTTCGTCAGGTTGGGCGACGGTATGGGTAATTTCAGCGGCACAACCGTTTTGACAGTCGGCACGAACCCGCGCTCAATCGCAATCGGTGATTACAACAAGGACGGCAAGCAGGATCTGGCGATAGCTATCACGAATTCAAACACAGTCTCGATTCGTCTCGGAGATGGGGCGGGTGGCTTTACCGGCTCAATGGACGTTCCCACCGGCAGTAGGCCATTATCAGTGATGGTCGGTGATTTCAACGAAGACGGTACGTTGGATTTCGCCGCTATCAATGGCAGTAATAACAACGCCTCTATACGACTCGGCGGTTGTACGCCGAACACCGCGCCGACGATAACCCCACAAGCAGGCCTGTCCCGTCAACAAGGCTCGCCAGCTTCCAACTCGACAATCGCGATGGTTGGTGATGATGAAAGCGGCCCCGGCGGTGTCACTGTGACAGTGACAACCACCAACCCGTCCAACGGCGTGAGGATACAGAATATCGTTAACACCAACGGCACGATTACGGCTAACGTCAGCGCCACCTGCACGGCGACCAATGCCACCTTTACTTTGCAGGCCAGCGACGGCAGCCTTGCTACGTCGGCGACCTTGAGTGTTGCGGTCACGGCCAACTCTCTGCCGGTTCTGACTTATAGCAGTCCACAGACAATGCTTATTGGAACATCAACAACGGTCAACCCGGCGACCGGGCCATCTGACAACGGCACTTTCTCGGTGGCTTTCCTGAATGTATCGCCAAACACATTCACCGGCACAATTTCGGCCAGCACTTCAACCGGCATCGTGACGATCACTGGCGCAGCACCGGAAGGCGCTTATACAGTCAACCTTCGCATTACTGACAACTGCAACGCGATAACCAATGCCAGCTTTACCCTCAACGTCACCAACACGTTGACCTGGAACGGTTCGACAAGCAGCAACTGGAACACCGCGACGAATTGGACACCGGGGTTTGTGCCCGCTGCGCCGAACGATGTCGTCATTCCCGCAAGCGGCGTCACCAATGAGCCGATACTCAGCACCGCCACTGCTACTGTAAATAATCTTACCGTAGCTGTCGGGCGCACGCTGACCTTGAACGGTCAAAACATGAACGTCAATGGCACGTTGAGCTTGAGCGGCGGCTTGATCGATACCGGCGCGAACACGTTGACGCTCGGCACAACAGCGACCATCTCGCGCACCAGCGGTCAGGTCATTGGTAATCTTAAAAAACAGTTCGGCGGCGCGGGCAGCTTTACCTACACGGTCGGCACGGCTAACGGCTATTCGCCGGTTGATGCGACCGTCACAGCAGGCTCCGGCGAGTTGACGGTCAAAGCCATCCAGGGGCCGCAGCCGATAGTTAATGCCAGCCAATCGTTGCAACGCTACTGGTCGTTAAACGGCAGCGGCATCACGGTCAATCTCGTCTTTCACTATCTCGACCCGACCGACATACCGGCTGGCGGCAGCGATGCCAGCTATCGCATCATTCGCGTGAGCGATGGCACGCCCGTGGTCTTTCTAAATGATTGCGCGAGCGGGTCGCCGTGCGTAGATCCTGCAGCCGACACGATGACGATCAATAACGTGTCAAGTTTCTCGGATTGGACGGCAGGAGCGGCGTCGCAGCCGACCGCTGTGCGATTGGAGGCGATGCAGGCGAGCCGTTATGACAACGGCGCATTGATCGAATGGCAGACCGGATTTGAAGCAGACAATCTGGGCTTCAACGTTTATCGCGAAATCTCCGGCAGGCGTGAATTGGTCAACACTGAACTTCTTGCGGGGTCGGCGCTGGTGACTGGGCGAGCGGCGTTGCTGGCCGGAAGGCGCTATGCGTTGTGGGATGGGGGCGGCAATCAAGATAGTGAGATAAGTTACTATATTGAAGACATCGACTTGAATGGCAAAACGACGCTGCACGGCCCTGTGAAGCCGCAGCGAGCGGGTGGAAAGCCGCCAGCGATGACGCAAGCAGATGTCTTGAGCCGCCTGGGTGAGAGGGAGCCGCGTGTGGGACAGATGCTGCCCGGAGAACCGGAGAATCGGGCCATCACGGCTGGATCAACCGCCGCGCAGGCTGCGCAAGGCGAACTGGCAGGCAAAGCGGCAGTGAAGATGAGCATACGGGAAACGGGCTGGTATCGAGTGAAGCAGCCGGAGTTGATGGCGGCCAGGCTGGACTCACAAACCGACCCACGCCGCTTGCAACTGTATGTGGACGGAGTGGAGCAGCCGATGCTGGTCAGTGGTGAAAGCGATGGGAGATTTGATGCGAGCGACGCAATAGAGTTTTATGGCACGGCACTGGACACGACTGCGACCGATGCGCACGTCTACTGGTTGGTCGCAGGCAATCAACCCGGCAAGCGCCTGAGCATCACTCCCAGCAAATCGAAACGCAGCGGCGCTACGAGTTTTGCTTATACCAGCGAGCGGCGCGACCGGACGATTTACTTTTCGAGTCTGCTCAACGGTGAGACGGAAAACTTCTTCGGAGCCGTCGTGACGACGCAGGCAGTAGACCAGACCTTAATGATTCAGCATCTCGACCCGAAAGCCGCTGACACGGTAACGCTTGAGGTGGCGCTACAGGGAGTGACTGACTTGCCGGTTTATCCCGATCATCTGGTGAACGTCGCATTGAACGGCGTAACGGTCGGAGCGTTAAGCTTTGATGGCCGCGAGCATATGGTCAATCAGATGACAGTCAACGCGGGGCTGCTGCAGGAAGGGGCGAACATAGTGACACTGACTGCAGCGGGCGGCAACTCAGATGTCAGTCTGGTGGATTACATTCGCCTGACCTATGCACACAGCTACGCCTCCGACAACGATGCGCTTGTTTGCACGGCGACGAACACGACAGCGATCAAAGGCAACAGCGGGCAGACGATCAGCGGCTTCACGTCGCCGTTGATTCGAGTGATTGATATTACCGATCCGCAGATGCCGATGGAACTGGCGGGGCAGATCGAAGCGACGGGCAATGAATACGCAGTATCGGTGGGGTTGAAAGAAGGAACGCGAATCTTGATGGCTTTCACCGACACGGGCATCAAGCAACCAGCGGTGATCAGTGCCAATCAGGGGTCGAGTCTGCGGCAGCCGTCGAACGGAGCCGACCTGCTGGTTATTACGCGGCGTGAGTTCTTCGCGGCGCTTGCGGGGCTTGTCGCCTTGCGCCAAAGCCAGGGCTTGAGCGTACAGCTTGTTGACATCGAAGACATCTACGATGAGTTCAGCTATGGCAACAAGTCCCCGCAGGCGGTGAAAGAGTTCATCACCTACGCGAAGACGATGTGGAAGAAGAAGCCGCAGTATTTATTGTTGGGAGGCAAAGCGAGCTATGACGGGCGCAACTATCTGGGGTACGGCGATGTGGATGTGGTGCCGACAACGCTGATCGATACGATCTTCATGGAAGCGGCGAGCGACGAAGCGCTGGGAGATTTGGATGGCGATGGCGTAGCGGAGTTAGCCGTGGGGCGGTTGCCATTCCGCACGGCGGCAGAAGCGGCTCTGATGGTGGCAAAGATCGTCGGTTATGAGGCTGGCAGCGCGAGCGAAGAAGTGCTACTGGTGGCAGACGCGAACGAAGGGTATAACTTTGAGCGGGCCAGCAGTGAATTGCAAAACTTGATACCGGCATCCTTGCGTGTATCGCAAATCAACCGTGGCCGGCTGGAAGCGGCAGAAGCGAAGCGGCTGCTGATAGACGGCATCAACCGCAAGCAATTAATCATCAACTATACCGGTCACGGTTCAGTCGATCTGTGGAGGGGCAACTTATTGACCAGCGTCGATGCGGCAGGGTTACAGAATGGAGATCATTTGTCAGTGTTCGTGTTGATGACCTGTTTGAACAGCTATTTCGATGATCCGGGTCTGGACAGCCTGGGCGAAGCGTTGCTGAAAGCGGAGCGCGGAGGAGCAGTAGCGGTGTGGGGATCGAGCGCAATGGTGTTGCCGGGAGAGCAGGCGGCGATGAATCAGGAGTTGTATCGATTGATGTTCGGGGCAGGAGGCAGTGGGTTGCGGCTGGGCGAAACAATGAGGCGAGCGAAACGTGCGACCAGTGATAGAGACGTGAGACGAACGTTCCTGCTGCTCGGCGACCCGACCATGCGATTGAAATGAGTTCAATGTAATTTGGCCTGCCAATCGAAGAGGTGATCTTTTTCCGCGACGAGACGGCGGAGATGGCTTGGGCGGTCGAGCGCACTATGGAGGGGTTAGCTCCCCTTATTACTTCTGCCGCCGCTCCGACCGCCAAAGCCGTTCGAGTTCGCTCGCCACGGCAGGCGGCGGTGAGCCGGTCAAGGTTGTCTTGAGTAACGCTTCTTTCCAGAAAGAGTTCGCCTGCGCAGGGAAGAGGGCAAGGCCATTCAGTTTTCGGATTCAGAGGTTTGAAATCGGAAAACTGTTCACCGCAGAGACGCCGCAGAAATGATGAAGTATGAACAATGAATGATGAATTAAGAGTCTCTGTTCGGTTCATCATTCATCATTCCGCATTCATCGTTTCTGCGGCGTCTCTGCGGTGAGTTGACATCAAATTCCGACAACTGAATGGGCCTGGGAATGAGGGAGAGCGGGGCAAAGCCAGCGGTCGAGGGCGGCTTGGTCAATCCTGACCGTGAGGCTTCCGCGTTTGGTAAGGGCTGAGTTATAGTGAGGCCAGTTACGGATGCGGTATTGAAGTTTGGTTTTCTTCTTTGTCATGATTGAGGGATAACAGACCTCGCTCATCCGCAACTGTATTTATGCAATAACACCGAAGGCGGGTCTAACAAAGGGTTCGATCGAAGCGCGGTAAGCTGGTTTCACAGGATTTGCCCTGGCAAAATGAATCTACAGCAATGCGCTCGGTCAACCCATCCGCTAGCCGGACAGGAAGGTGTCATGGACGGAGGGCAAGCATTGCTGCGGTGATTCTCGGACATGGACGGGCTGATGCTCGATACGGAATCTATCTACAAACAGGCATGGCAGAAAGCGGCGACAGAGTGTGGCTACATCCTCGACGATTATTTCTACCTCACGCTTGTCGGTCAGCCCAATCCCGCTTGTGAAGCCGCACTCCTCGACCACTTCGGCAAGGATTTTCCTGTTGTTGATTTTCGCGCTCGCTGGTCCGGCCTTTGGCGAGCAGAGGTCGAGGCTTCGGGGATTCCGACTAAGGCCGGGCTGTTTGAGCTTTTATCCTTCCTACGCGAACATCAGCTTTCTGTGGCCGTGGCAACTTCGAGCGACCGGGATTACGCGAGCCTTAGTTTGCGCGCGGCTGGATTAGCAGCGCTGTTCGATCACATCGTGACAGGGGATAAGGTGGTGAGGGGGAAGCCAGCCCCTGACATTTATCTCGAATCAGCGCGGCGGCTTGGTGTCGAGCCCTCCCAGTGTATCGCCCTGGAAGATTCGGATGCTGGAGTGCTCGCAGCAAGTGCGGCAGGAATTACTACCATGATGGTGCCTGATCTAAAAGCACCATCGCCCGAGGCCCGCGATGCTGCGTTTTGCGTAGTTGCTTCATTGCTCGAAGCCAGAGAAGAAATCGCCTCTCTGATGATAAACGCGCGCGAGTCAGCTTTGCCCAAAAAGCCTGTGTGAGGCGCAACATCTTGCAGCTTCTTTGAAGGTGCTTCTACAACTAATAGACTTTTTGGGCAAAGCTGATAAACGTCTCTAACTTTTGCTTTTAATCAAAAGTTAGTTGTGATATAGGTTGCGCGCCCGCTGATACGGAGCGGTAGGCAGGATCATTGAGAGGAAATATGAGTATTGAAGCTGGCCTGTATCCAGTATCCACGAAAATCCCCGGCATAGCTCCCTCTTGTGGCGGGCATTCCTATCGAGTGTCATTCCGGGAGACGCGTGTGAACGAGCAACCGAAATGACTACTCCTTCTGCCATCGTCGGCGGCGGAGGTCTCGCTGGCATGGTCGTTGCCCGTGAGCTGGCGCTGCGCCGCTGGCGGGTGATACTTCTCGAACGCTCCAGGCGTCTGGGAGGGAAGGCTGGCTCCGATTTCAAGAACGGACGACTGGTCGAACACGGTTATCATGTCTTCCCCCAGTGGTATCCCAATGTCCGAGCCATCGTTGAACGCATTGGCGTGCGGCTAATCGACTTTGATCGCTACCACTTCCTCTTGCCCGGCGCGTATCCGCAAAAAATTACCGTGCGCGGGACTTCGAGCCTTTCCGCGATTTGGCACAACACCTTTGACGGCCTCCTGCCGTGGTACCACAACATCCTGTATAACTACTCAGTGCTGGATATGATCAGCCGTCCGCTCTCCGAGAAGAGCTTCCTGGACCGTGTGAGCCAGGTCGGCCTGATACGCGGGAAGTGGTACACGAGCGAGTCGGTCGCAGAACTCGGCCAGGAGAACGTTCTCAAGGCGTCCGCCATCCCCTTTTATGACCTCAGCGCAATGACCGCCAAACGAATCGCCAGCTACTGGGTGCGGCAAGCCAGTCCGTTCCTGTCAATACTACCGGGGGATCTGCAAACGGTTTTCATCGATCCGCAGGTGCGCGAGCTTGAAGCGCTGGGGGTCGAGATTCGATATGACTCCGACGTAAGTGGTGTGGTGATGCGTGAAGGCGGCGTCGCTGCCGTAGCTCTGCGCGACGGAACAGAGGTGTCTGCCGATGTGTATGCCCTTTGCACCCCCTTTGAGGTCACTCGGACCTGGCTCCATGAAAGCCTTTACGAAGCAGATCCCGAGCTAGGCAACATGCATTTTCTCGAAGCTCAACCCATGGCCGCCTTACACCTCCGCCTGCGGCGAGAGCTGCCAGACCTGCCTCGGGAACACGTCTTTCTTCACGGAAGCCACTACGCGCTTTCGCTAATCGATGTTGGGCGCTTCTGGCAGGAGCTGGATGGCAAACCCCAGCTTTCCTTCATATCGAGTAACTACGGACCGTTGAATCAGGTGAGCGAGGAAGGCGCGAAAAACCTGCTGTTGAAAGAGATCGGCGAGTACCTACCAATTACACCAGCCGATGTTGAAAATTGGGAGCTGAATCCTAACACGGGCGTGCCCTTGTTCATCAACACGATTGGAGCCTGGCCAAACCGGCCACGGCCAAAATCGAAGATCAAGAACCTCTACCTGGCTGGAGACTTCGTAAAAAACGCCATCGATTTGGCGTGCATGGAGGGAGCTGTCTCTGCCGCATTGGAGACAGCGGGTCAAATTCTCGGCGACCACGGAGAGACCGAATCGCTTCCAGTTGTTCAGGTGCCGCCGGTGTGGCCGAGGTTGTTGATGGTGTTGGCCCGCATCCTGTTGATTCCCGTGGTGGCCGTGGCGCGGGTAATCGCCTGGCTCGAAGAAAAATTCTCACCGCATAGGCCGGACGCTTCGGAACTTCGCCGCGAGGCAGCGCCGAGGCTGCAGGTGGATTCGCGCCCGCCGCGGAAGCGGTAGCGCGTGGGGGCGGGCCTAACTTACAGTATGCACCGGAGCGCGGTAAACACGATTCAAATGCCTTGCACTAGCTAAAGTGGGTCAACAGCCCCGCGCCCGCTGATGCTTGGCGTTAGGCACAGGGGGATGACAAACATGAAACACAAGTTAATGATTATCGCATCAATGCTTTCATTGTTCGTGCCATCGGTACATGCTCAGTCCCTCCAGAAGAATGTTTCTAGCAGCGGAACGGTTAGAGGAGTTATTGAACGCACTGAATCAGATGTTAACGGCCTGCATTCAGTTTTTTTTAAGGTCAAGGGTAGAATGCATGAATTCCTGATTCGCGATGCCAAATTTATCAATGGTACCCCTCAAGATCTGCAACAAGGGAAACGTATTGAGGTCAAATTCAATAAACGGGAACATAGCGAGATGGACGATTTCTTTACGGCACATGCAACAGTAGTCAATTTTAAAATCAGGAAAAAAAGAATAAGGGACTAGGTGAATATCTGCGCCCCAACACGCGCATACCCTACACTGGAAGCGGGTATCACTGACCACATTTGGGAGTTGAAAGAACTCCTCACGGTTTAATCAATATCGTTCGGGCAAATTCGCGGCCTTCAAGACTTCTCTTTGCAGCCTCGTACTCATCCCCACGCAACGATTCTTTACAAGCGCGACAAGTGCCCCTTTTCAGTCCCAGCAGCGTATATAAGCGGGATTCACCGCAGTCGCTACACTTAACACTTTCTTTTCTTTCACCAGGCAATTTTATTTGTGCTGCCATGCTTCTAATCTAGCACATCTGGAGCAGGCAAAAAAAACACCCGTGCTAGCAACACAGGATTAGGACACTACCCACGACCGGCGTGTGAGTTTTATTCCCCTATAATGCGAGATGTAGTAGACTTAACGCGCTCGCACACATGACCAACCCTGATGAAGTAAGGGAGCGTAAGCCGGGCCGTCCGGCGAAGGCTAAAGAGTCGGCGAAGAAAAGCAAGGGGAAATAACATTGGATTATCAGAGACGATTTATACGCATCGGTGATCGGGTTATAAACCTGGATAGTGTAGCCTTCGTTGAATACGGCAAGCCGGAGGGAGGGCCAACAAAGGAAGCTCTGACTATCTGGTTAAACAATGGTAACGATATAGAGCTATATGGCGATGAGGCGATAGCTTTTTGGACATTCATGAAAAAATCCACGCCCGAAGTTACAAAGCAGGATTCCTGAAATAAGAAGAAAGGCGAAGCGAAATGAGCAGCGAAGAGATCGAGCGCCGGATAGAGTTCATAATAGAGCAGCAGGCGCGATTCAGCGCGCAGATGGACGGCATGCAAGAGAATGCCGCCAAAATGCAGGAGGCGATTGCGGGACTGATTCAGGTTGCACGGATTCATGACGAGCAGATAGACCGAAACAGCGAGCAGATAAAAGAAATGAATGAGGGTTTGAAAGAGCAGCGGGAGCATATTGACACATTAATCCGCGTCGTGGAGAGCCACGTTTCTAATCATCCTTAAGGTAAGGCGAAATTACCGGCCCATGGATTGAGCGCATCTTAGTTGCTCCCAAACAAGAAGCATCTTATGGTACGTTCTAATGAAACAAAGCCGGTCAATGGGGCCTTAAAACTCAGAGGGGCATAAGTAAAGACCGACAGCCATCGCCAGAAACTTTAATAAGCTCAACTCAATTCCACATACTCGACGAAGACCAGCCGCCTATCCTTCTTAGTCGGGGGCGGATCGTATGGCTGTGCGTCATCAACCAGATACTCTTCGTACTCGGCGATCACCAGCCGATAGCGCGTTAGGCCTTCGCGGGCATGAGGCAATGTCACGCTCCCATCCCACAGGGTTGGCGTGATGAAGATTTTATCGATCAGCCCCTCTTCGATCAGCGCCGTGTACTCGCGCTCTTGCAACAGCGACTTTGCCCGAGCGCGCTGTTTAGCTACTGTTACTTTGGTAGTGGTGACCAACAATTCGCTCAGTCGCACCCCACGCTGAACGAAGGCATCCGGCTCGCGCCGCCAGCCGAAATCCTCGCCCCATGCGGGATCGAATCGCTCGACCCATATTTCGATCACGCTCGATGGTGCCACGTTGAGGGCGCTCGTCGCTTCCGTGTGCGAGCTTGAGTCGGTGTAAGTAAAGCCGTAGACACTTACGTGCTTAGTTCTCGGTTCTAATGTTTGAGTAACGTTCAACCAGCGGTCGGGGACTAACGGCATGAAATCCGCGAGCACGATGTTCGACAAGTGCATGCCCTGCAACGAGACCGGCTGATAGCGCGCAAGCGCAAGGCGAATGAACGGGTAGTAAGCCGTGCCCCAATTCACTTCTATGTCGCAGTACCAGAGTTGCCGCTCCTCATCGTAGAACACATCGTGGGGCGCAATTGCGACGAGCGATTGCGCCTTCGCGTTGGGGGAAAGCTCGGGGTGCCGCAAGCCTGTGGTAATGAATGGGGCGGGTGGCTGATCAGCCTCCTCCGCCGGTCCAAAGCTCGGCAGCCACCTACCCGTAGGGTCCGGCGCAGTCCGCGCGAGCGGGAAGTTGTTCGGATTAGGCAAGCTGCCTGTGACGAACGGACTTAACCAAATCGGGTCGTTGCCCCACTGCGTGACGAAGTTCTTCAGCGGCTTGTTCTTGGGGTCAACGTTTGGATTTGGGTCTGTGTTCGGGTCGCCGGAAAATGCTGCGGATGGAAGCACGACGGCAAGCATTTCGCCGTAGCCGGAAACGTTCCACGGTCGGTTGAGATACACGCGCAATCCCCCGCCGCGCCGCCAACTGCTCTTGTTCGCCTGGTCGAAGGATCGCACCCAGCCGAACGTGGGCACGACGTACAGCACTTCCGGCGCGGGCGGCGACGCAGAGCTTGGAATCCAGGTGCGCAACTTCGCCCCGGTTACTTTGATGTTCTTGTCAGTCGGCACTGTCTTGCTGGCGACCTCCTCGGTCAGCAAGCTTGCTGGCATGAATTCGCGGAACTTTGTTGTGGCGTCGAACCAGTATTCAATTCGTCTGTAACGAGTGTCGTTGAACTCGTGAACCTTTACCGAGATGCGATCGTGAAACAAGCCCCCGGCGCTAATCACGTCGGGTGATAAAAGCTGATACTCGTGGTTGCCTGCGTAAGATTTATCATCGGTTATTTTTACCGTAAACGCATGATCGGTTCGGGCGCGATTCTGGCCGATTTGCTCGTTCGCATCACCATCCGGTTCGTTCCATTGCGCAAGCACATCCAGGTGATCAGTGCTCTTTATACTGCAAGTCACGATGAAATTCGGCAAGGCGTGTGTCTTATTGAGGGACCGGTTTACGGTGTGTTTTATGATCTCCGGGGTGATCAACGGCTTTTGCACTGCGTGGACAAGCTCGATGTTGCGCCACGGCGTCAACATCCAGTGCTGCCCGTCCATCGCCATCTTTTTTAAGACGTTGCGTTGCTTTACGGTAAGCGAGTTCCAGAGCGGCGATTTAGTGAGCCAGTTCCAGACGCCGAGCAGCTTTAACGTCTCTTCGTCGGCTGGCTTCACGCTCAGGCGCAGCGTCGCACGTTCGGCTTTTGGGAGCGGGATTAGCAATGTGCGCGTGGTCTTGTCGAAATGCGGCTTGACGACAGGGTCCTCAACCAGCTTGATCTTGAACGGCGCGGCATCGGGCCACTCTGAGGCCGTATCATAGAGAGGTATCTCGATAATGGCGTCGGAAGGGAAACCAGGATGATCGAAGATGCGCGCTGCGATTACGACGGCGAGCGGTTCAGGAAGATAAGGCAACTCTTGCCCCTCCTCCATCACTGCAAAGCTTGTCTCGACCGGTGGAATCTCGGCAAGCGGGCCAGCCATCAAAATCACTTCTTTGGCGAGCGAGTTGTCTTTCGCAGCCAGCATCGCGAAGAATGCGGGGTCAACTATACCGGCGCGGTCCAGCATACCGTGGTGTTCT
This sequence comes from Blastocatellia bacterium, assembly GCA_963726785.1. Taxonomy (GTDB): domain Bacteria; phylum Acidobacteriota; class Blastocatellia; order UBA7656; family UBA7656; genus DATEKX01. The sequence goes on along the minus strand of CAVSDJ010000008.1, from coordinate 1,608,570 downwards.
GCTTCCCTCTGGCTCGTGCGGGATGGAACGGCGAAACGTCGTGCGATCTGAGTAGCCGTCACAGAGTTGTCTGACTCCGTGACATTGAAACTACGCACCGCCATGCGCTCCATTGATTCGCCCTCTTCAGGTTCCTCGACCGAGTCAGCATCCGGTTTCACAAGCGCGATTGCCGGGGCAGAAATCGGTTCATAGCGGAGATAAGACTGCGCATTTTTATCTGATTGTTCCGTACCGAAATCGCCTCGCGATAGCGGCAGCGAGTTGCCCGCAAGATCGACAACGCGCGCGCGAATCCAATACTTGCGCCCGTACCGTAAGCGCGGCAGCGAGCCCGGTCGCGCTGTAAAGGCGGTCTGGAGCCGCAGGCCGGGCGGCACTTCGGCTTCAGGCTCAGTCACAGGGTCCGTGTGATCGTCCTCGTCGTGGCTGATCGTCTTTCCGGGCGGGGGCGCGCACAGGCTCCAGCCCGTCCAGGAAACGAGCGTCTCGTGCAGCCATACGATATCCGGGTTGCTCGCTTTATCCGGCGTTGTTGTCGCCGCCAGCCGCACCATGCCTTCTTCTTCACTAACGTTAATGCCGACCTCGCCATCGTTGATGTCGTAATCGGCCTCGCGTTTGCAAAGCGAGCGCCATTCCTCAGTCTTGCTGTCCCATATATCTATGCGGAAACCCCGCACCAAGTCTTCCGCGTACAGCGTTGGCGGCGGCTGTGGGGAACCGGCTTGGATTGCTACGGCCCTGTCGTTGAACAGTTTTTGCCGAGCGAAGCTGTTCTTGAGCATTTCGGCGCGAAAGCTGTGCACTAACATCAACCCCGCGTTGCGCAACGCCGGTGCGCCCGTTTCTCGCTCATGTCTGGTGACGGGATCGCGCTGAGTTTCCGGCGCGTTGCGGTGCAGCAGGAGCGTCCGCGCAAAGTTCATTACTTTGATTCCTGCGCCATCAACATCCGCTTGCATCAGCTTGAACAGGCTGGGATTGAGATGGAGCAGCCCATTCACCACGCTGTACTTACCCAGCGCCGGAATCGGGCTGGTGACAGGGCGAAAGTTTGACGTGTCGAGCAGCGTGTGACTGCGGGGCGAAACGTCCTGTGTGCGGTTGACATTGGGCGATCCCGCCGGCAGATGCACTTCGGCAAAAAGCAGGGCGTTGGGCGATAGATTAAAGGCCTTTCTCTGGATGAGCAGGTCCACGACCAACCCGAGTTTACGCAGCAGCGTCGGGTACTGGTTCATCGCCGTCACGATCTGATGAAAGTCGATCTTATCCTGGAACTCATTGGCAGCCGGCAACTGCGCGCGTTCGTAGGTGCGCCACCGCGCTTCCGCTTTCGCAGGATCGGACTTGGGGTCGGGAGGCTGTGGGTATTTTGCGACAGTTGGCGTCGATGGCGGAGTATGGAAAAGCTGAAATAGCGCCAGATCTCTATCGATGCCGGACAATCCCTTGAATCCGTCCTTGAAAGCGGCGAACTGCTTCACCGTGTCGCGCAAGCCCGCTCTTTGATCTTTGTAGTCATTGTGGGTCTTGCGGTCCGTGAACCGCTCGTCGTTATGCGCCACGGCGTTCAAAACGCCCTGCCATTTCGGATCACCTATGATCGTTGATATCTTCGGCAAATGGTCCTCTGCCGATGCCGCGAGCTGTGTATAGAGGTCGCTCACAAGGTTTTCTATAGTCGCCGCTTGGAACGAAAGCACCGAGTGATTTGAAAGGTCCCTGAACTTGTAGCCTTTAACGTAGGTAGTGTCAGGAAAGAGCGCACTCCACACGCCAGAGTCCGCCATGCCCAGACTATCGTCAACGCGGTTCTTGCCTGTAGTTTGATTGCCGTCGATTGTGACCGAGTCTGCGCCGAAGTGGATTACGAACTTAGTACGCGTGAGAGTAGCGGGCCAATCAACGAAATCGGGAAAGGTTGCGAGTTGCTCCACGATAGTCGGATCGAGCGGGTCGGCCTCGGGATCAAGCCGTGGTGACAGCAGCAGCGAAACGCGCAACGATTTCCCGTCCTGGCTGTAGCCATTCGGGAGCGCAGTCCAGAGTAAAGATTGCTTGGCCATATTTACGCCTCCGCTGCGAATGCCTCGCAGTAGTTCGACCAGGTCGCTTGATCTGGAATCAACTCGATGAATTTGGGATCGGAATCCGATCCGCCAAACTCGCGCCGGCATTGTACCGACACGCTGAAGCTAAAGAACAGGATGTCGATTTCGACTTCGAGTATCGCTTCGCCCCACACAACCGAGTGCCCATTTTCCTTCAAGTAGGCGAGCTGCAAATTGAACGTGAGCGAAGCGGAAATCAAGCCGAGCACCGAGAGTTCGCCGTGCAGCCGCACGTAGCCAGCCAGCTCGACCGACTGCGACATCCAGTGGAAATAAACGCCCGCCTTGATCTCGACACTTCCGCTTGCGACTCCGAGATTAATCGACAAGGCCGCGCCGAATTCGAGCGCGGCCTCGATCTCCCTCACGCCTTCCGTCCCTACGCCGATGGCAAAGAACCCGCCGCCGCCCAGCAACGACACGGTGAGGCTGAATGGGCGCTGCCGCTCGGCGAAGTTGAAGCGCACCTCCGCCGGCTTCGCATCGAAGGGCAGCACGAACCCCGCGCCGAGCGACACGTGTTCGAGCGCGAAGATGCCCACCGCCAACGACGGGATGTTGATCGAATAACTGGCGCTGATGCCGCTTGGCGTTACAGAAAGGCTGGGCGGATCGCTGAAGCCGTTTGACGGAATGATCTTGCGCAGCTCATTGACGAATTCGAGCGGCCCGCCGAACTCTATCGCGTCCTCGCCCTGATGCAGATCAACCGCGACATCCGGTTTCGATCCGCTCTTGGAAGAGAACCGTAGCTGGTCGAACCAGACGGTGACGAAGCCGAACAGGTTGACCTTGAAATGTATGATCGAGGCGGTCGCCGTGAAAGTGGTCCCGGAGGCCGGAGCTATCGGCGAGCTGACCACGCCGTGCATCTCAAGCACTGTAGCGCCGCCCGCGTTCGGCACGAACAGCCCGAGCGGATCGGACTTGTTGATGTTGGTGGTCCAATCGAAGCTCGCTTCAATTTTATCGGGAAGCTGCTTGCTCAATAGCTTCGGCACGTCCGCCCCGGCCAGCGAGCTGACGGTATTAAGAATCTCGGCAAGCGAGACGCCGCCAAGTATCTTCGCGTCTTTGAAGAAGTCGGCAGGGTCGAAGTTATTGTTAATGACATTACTGAGCGCCTGTTCGACGTTAGGATTTGGTTTTGCCGCCACCGGCCCCATAATGCGCGACAGCCCCTGAATCGACATGCTCGGCGACGCCAGCCCGCCGATTGCGTCGCTCTTGACTTTGTCGCCGAACTCAAGCACAAACGGCGCGGTCAACTTCAGGAACACCTCGCCGGGATTGCCACCGCCGAATTCTGCCGTCTTATACGCCTCGGGATATGTAACCTCGCACACGGCATTCGGTTGTTGCAGCAGCCGCTGAACAGCCGCGATTCCGACTCGCGCGGTCTCCATTTCGGGATAGAACTGGGGCTCTTTGTTAGAGATATTTGTCACACCGGCAGCGTCAAAGGTAACGTCGGCGGTCGGCAAGCGTGGATCGCCCTTCGCGCCCGGATTCGACGGCGCGAAGCATATCGAAGCGTTGCCTATCAGCGTGCTACGGCGCGGGGCATATACTTTTAAATCATATCGCCTGATGATCTCGGCGACGATGGCAGGCTTCTCGTTGGGTACCTTACCCACAAACAACAGCGGCATTGCGAACGTCACTCGCTTGCCGCACCTATCGGTCGCCGCGGCCTGGAACATAAAGTCGTTATTTGCCCCGATCATCGGCCAGAAGCAGGCGCTGTGCAGCGTCTTCCCGCCCGAGGAGCCATAGATCGCGTCTGACGGGAGGTCCGGATTTTTCGGCGGATCGCTCAGCTTGCAGGCCGGATTGCCGGGGTCGAGAAGGTTGGGCGTGACGCGCGTGAGTATCTCGACCGAGGTGAACGGGAAATTGTTCCCATGAAATGCGTGCCCCTTCCCGCTGTAAAACTTAACCGGCTCTCGCACGACAATGAAAAAACGCTGGCGCAGCGCGGCAACGCGTTTATTCGTTCCCGGCATATTTTCAAACTTGCGCTCGGTCACAGTCACGAGCGAAGCCGCGTGGCCGAACATACACAGGAACCCCCGTTCCATCACCCGCACGTAATGGTCGCGACCCATCGTCGCCAGATGCCGCCACTGCTCAAGTGCTACGCCCTCTGGCAAGTCCTTCCAATTACCTTCGACATCTATCAGCGCGCCCAGCGCCGACAGCGAAAGCCGTTTCGAATGCACGGCGCGAGGAACGAACTTGTCTTCTGTGAAGTCGGCTGTCAGTTTCACCAACGCCTGCCGGTGGCTTGCATTCAGGCTCATGCGGAACGGCTTTGGGGGATTGCTGTTGACCACATTAACGATTTCTGAATCCGACATCGGATAATCCGGCGACCAGATCGCGCGCACCTTGGTCGGCGCATCGGTGCCGACGCCGTCGGCTGTTATCGTGAGCCGCGTGTGCCACAACTCTGTGCGACCGTTGTGAGTGACCGGCTTTGTTTCGTGCCACCAGTTTGAGGTGGGGATGGGCGACAATATTAAACGATACGGCAACTCCAGGGCGGTAACTATCGATGACGGCTCATGCGGCGCGAAAACGACGGACAGGAACCCCAGGCTCTTGATTATGCCGGTCGTGAACTCGATGACATTACATGAACCGATACTCGGTGTTGCAGAAGACAGGCAGGGTTGTCTCTGGATTTCAACTTCGAATCATGTCCTGCGGGCCGACCGCGACAAATTGTTGGGCGGCGTAACAGGCGAGGCCGATGTGCGTGAGTTCGGACTCACTGACGGCCTCCGCAGCGTCGAAGGCGTAAAGCGGCACAGATCTGTCGTTATGGACCCGCACGGGCGGATTTGGTTTTCCACGAATCGCGGGCTTTCGGTTGTTGATCCAAGACAGGTGGCAGGCAATTCGGTTCCCTCGCTCGTTCACATTGAAAGCGTTACAGCAGATGGTAGCGTCGTTGATCTGCAGCGGGCAATTCATATTCCGGGCGCTCGTCAAAGGATCGCGTTCAGCTTTGCGGGTCTGAGTCTTTCGGTCCCCGAGCGTGTCAGGTTCAGATACAAATTGGATGGCTTCGATCAAGATTGGGTCGAACCAGTCGCTACCCGCGAAGCCGTCTACACGAACCTCAGCCCAGGCCCATACCGCTTCCGAGTAATGGCAAGCAACAGCGAGGGACTCTGGAACGGTTTGGAGTCTACAATTCAGTTCGAGGTCGAGCCGGTATTCTGGCAGACATGGTGGTTTCGCCTCTCCTGCGTGATGATCATTGGGCTCGCCGTACTGTCCTTTTATCGCTTGCGGCTGCACCGGTTGACCGGGCAATTGAATATGCGCTTTGAAGAACGACTTGCCGAGCGGACACGCATCGCTCAAGACTTGCACGACACGTTGTTGCAAGGCTTTCTCAGCGCTTCGATGCAACTTCATGTCGCCGCGGATCAGTTATCTGCAGATTCTCCGGCGAAACCTTTAGTAAGCCGAGTTCTCGAACTGATGAGACAGGTTATTGATGAGGGCCGAACCGCACTTACAGGTCTCCGTTCGCCTGATAGTGGTTCTCATAATCTCGCAGAGTCATTTTCCGGGATTCAGCAGGAACTCGCCCTTCAAGAGCGAATTGATTATCAGGTCATAGTCGAAGGGACTTCCCGGCCCTTGCGCCCGATCATCCGGGACGAAGTTTACCGTATCGGACGGGAAGCCTTGATAAATGCATTCCGCCACTCCCGAGCGAACAAGATCGAAATAGTACTTGAGTATGGGTCAAAACAATTGCGCATTCTAGTCCGCGACAACGGTTGCGGGATTGACCCTCAAGTGCTGCGTTCAGGACGTGAAGGGCACTGGGGACTTCCGGGCATGCGCGGGCGGGCCGAAGAGATCGGTGCGAGACTTAAGGTCTGGAGCGGTGCTGACGTCGGCACAGAAGTTGAACTGTCTGTCCCCAGCGATATAGCCTTCGAATCTCTCTCATCGGAGCATCGGCGGAGATGGTTCGCCAAATTGTATCCGCGAAAAGTACGGGCAGAAATAATAAAAGCCAGGAAGCGGGGAGGATAACCGCTGCGCAGTCCGCTTGGCCCTAGGCAATAACCCTTTTGTGGTACAAGAAGATTCCTACCTATGGGGATTCATTTTTCCGTTGCGGCAATTATTCTGTATAGGTGGTAAAGCGGCAGGACTGTCTGGAGAGATACATGATGATAACTGTATCTCTTCGTGACCAGAAACGCCTGGCTATAGTGGCCTGCCGGAATCAAAATCGAAGAGCCTGACGACATCGGCGCTCTTCCGGAAGACTAAGATTGAATTCAGGACATTACAAATTAACCGCAAGCCGCCTGGCACTACTGCTCGCTATCTTTTGTCTGCTGCTTGGCGGTTGTCGCGCACGGCAAGTCAACGCCGGACCCTATATCGAATTCACCAGAGTCCCTCTAGCAGATGAGGGTGGCCCGGATAAACTTGATGTTATCGAAGGACGCGTAGATGGTGCTGGCCCCGAGCACCAGATCGTCTTGTTTGCACGAAGCGGAACATGGTACGTACAGCCGCTCGCTAACGAACCTTTCACGCAAATTCAATCCGATTCAAAATGGAGAAGCTCTACACACCTCGGAACAGAGTATGCCGCTCTGCTCGTTGAGCCGGGGTATGCCCCTCCATCCTCAACCGATGTACTCCCGACCGAAGGCGGCGGGGTGATCGCCGTAGCCATTCGGAAAGGCGAGCCGGTATTTTGGCAGAGATGGTGGTTTCTACTCTTATGCGCACTGGCCTGTATGTCTGTGCTATTGGCATTCTATAGCTATCGGCTACATCAGGGAACGAGACAACTGCATCTCCGCTTTGAAGAGCGACTCGAAGAGCGTGCGCGCATCGCGCAGGATCTGCATGACACGCTGTTGCAGGGTGTTATCAGTGCCTCCATGCAACTTCACATCGCGGTTGATCGCCTGCCTGAGGATTTGCCGGCGAAGCCGTCTCTGACCCGTGTTCTGCAGGTAATGGGGCAGGTTCTTGAAGAAGGCCGTACCGCGCTTCAACGTCTCCGCTCGTCAGCGGGCAGTGGCTCTCTGGATGTCGAGCAGGCATTTTCCCGCATTCAGCAGGAACTTGCCATTCAGGAGCAGATTGATTTTCGCGTCACTGTCGAAGGCCGCCCCCGTCCTGTACACCCGATTATCCGTGATGAAGTATATCGCATCGGTCGTGAAGCGTTGGTGAATGCCTTCCGCCACTCCCAAGCCAAAAACATCGAAGTCTTAGGTAAAATACAAGGCCAGCCATTTGCGCGTTGTCCTGCGCGGCGACGGTGGCGGAATCTCTCCTGAGATGCTACGCTCGGGACGCGAGGACCTTGGGGAGTTTCAGGCATGCGAGAGCGGGCAGAGAAAATCGGCGCACGTCTCAAAGTGCGGAGCCATAGCGCAACCGGAACTGAGATTGAATTGTCAGTCCCGGGTCAAATTGCCTTCCAGGGCCAGCCTTCGAGAAGCCTCTTGAGTTGGTTCGCTAGATTGTATACACGGAACGCCAGACCATGACGTACAGAAATCAGGAATCGAGGAAAATATATGAGCGATCAAGCACGCATCCGAGTCTTCAGCGTTGATGACCATCCATTGCTCCGCGAGGGGCTTGCAACCATCATCAACAATCAACCAGATATGCAACTGGTGGCTCAGGCAGCCAGCGGCAGCGAGGCCATTCAAAAGTATCAGCAACACCAGCCGGATGTGACCCTCCTCGATCTCAGGCTCCCCGATATGAGCGGCATCGATGTGTTGATTGCCATCCGGTCGGAATTCCCTGAAGCCCGCGTTGTTATGCTTACAACGTTCGAAGGCGACGTGGATATTCGACGAGCGCTTGAAGCAGGAGCGCGAGGCTATATGCTCAAAAACATGCCGCCGAAAGATCTGGTCGAGGCGATCCGCCAAGTCCATGCAGGGAAGAAGCGCATCCCTGCGGAGGTGGCAGCCCACCTGGCTGACTATTTCGGCGACGACAACCTGACCGAGCGTGAGATAGACGTCCTCCAGCACATCGCCGGGGGGAATCGAAATCGGGACATCGCCGAGCAACTCTTCATCTCGGAGGAGACCGTCAAGGTTCATGTCAAACACATCATGGAGAAGTTGGACGCCAGTGATCGTACACAGGCGGTGGCCATTGCCGTTCGCCGCGGCATCATCCAGTTGTGACCTGCACAGTCGATCATAACCCTTGAGGACAGAGCTACTCTCGTTGCTTTATCCACTAGAGCGGATTTCTATTGAATGTAAGGTAATGCAAGAGGGTTCACCGCAGAGACGCAGAAGAAAACGATGAATGCGGAATGATGAATGATGAACGGAAGAGAAATTCTTTAATTCATCGTTCATCGTTCATACTTCATCATTCTCTTCCGCGTCTCTGCGGTGAACCGTACATCCATTTGCAAACCGCTCTAGAGCCGATTGGGATAACATGACAACGAGAACAAAGTCGGTAGCACTCTGACTTTGGACATCTGACAGAACGGGGTAATGATTTCGCGTAGCCATGACGAACGACATTCAATTCCTGCCGCCTGAGATTCAAGGACCCTCTGCATGGTACGGCCCCGGATTGTTAGGGCAAGCCGATTGGATATATCATCTGTCCGAAACAGAGATAATAGAAATCGAAGCTGCTGTAAACGGTTTGACAAGCGCGTCGAAAAATCTCGGCGATATTTCCCGGGACGATTTTCCACTGCCGACATTCGGCCCGCGCCTTCATAGTTTGCTTGGCGAGGTGCTTGATGGACGCGGTTTCGTGCTTCTCAGACGTCTTCCTGTCGAGCGATGGAGCAATCTCCAAACCGCAATAGCATTTCTGGGAATCGGTAGTCATCTGGGCAGCCTGCGATCACAGAATGCCGACGGACATCTGCTCGGCCACGTCAAAGACCTGGGCCGCTCAAGCAGTGACCCTAACGTGCGGATTTACCAGACTCGCGAGCGCCAGAGCTTTCACACGGATTCATGCGATGTTGTCGGTCTGTTGTGTTTATCGACGGCGAAGTCAGGCGGTCTCTCCAGTCTGGTTAGTTCAACCACGATCTTTAACGAGATGCGCCGCCGCCGCCCTGACCTTGCTCAAGTATTGTTTGAGCCTATTGAAACAGATCGTCGCGGCGAAGTGGCAGAAGGTGAAAAGCCTTACTTCAGTATTCCTGTTTTCAACTGGCATGCGGAGTTGCTTTCTGCAATCTATCAGCGGCAATACATTGAGTCTGCTCGCCGGTTCCCGAATGTTCCGCCCTTTACACCGGCGCAGATCGAGGCGCTCGATCTGCTGGACGAATTGGCTAATGATCCTGAGCTTAATCTGATGATGGAGCTACAGCGCGGTGACATGCAGTTTGTGCACAATCATACCGTCCTGCATGACCGAACTGCGTATGAGGACTGGCCGGAGCCTGACCGCAAACGCCACTTGCTGCGGCTATGGCTGGCTCCGCCGAGTGCGCGGCCTTTGCCTGAGGTCTTTGCGGAGCGATTTGGTTCCGTAGTGCCCGGTGATCGAGGAGGAGTCATCGCCCTAAGTATCAAACCGTCCGTCGTGCTTGGAGCAGACGATCCGGGCTGACCATTTATAAAAATGCTCACAACGTTGGAGCGCGCTACGCGCCCTGACCTGTGCCCCCAGGAGTAATACTGGAGCTAAATGAGCCAGACTGCAGAAGGTCTAAAAAGAGACATCCGACGTTGGGACCTGGTTGCGCTTTTTATAAACGTCACTGTTGGGGCGGGAGTCTTCAGACTTCAGTCAGAAGTCTTCAGAGACGCCGGAGCGTACAGCCTGTTCGCCTACCTGATCTGCGCGGTCTTTATAGGATTAATCATTCTGTGCTTTGCCGAAGTCGCCAGCCGTTTTACTGAGACCGGCGGGCCATATCTCTATGGGCGCGAAGCATTCGGCCCCGCGTTCGGCTTTATGATCGGCTGGTTGATGTGGATCACGCGGCTAGCCGGATTCGCAGCGTTGTCCGATGTGCTGGTGGTAAATCTCGGCTACTTTTGGCCGCCGGCGACGATTGCGTTGCCACGCGCGGCTATCATTACGGGCATGGTCATCTTGCTGACCCTCGTCAACATTATCGGAGTCCGTGAATCGGCCATTGTAGGCAACATTTTCACTATCAGTAAACTGATACCTTTACTGCTCTTTATCGGAGTGGGATTGTTCTTTATCAATCGCGGAAACTTCCAGTTTCAAACCAGACCAAACGTCGCGGCATTTTCCAACGCCGTATTCGTCCTGATTTTCATGTTCTCCGGATTCGAGGCTGTTTTAATCAACTCAGGGGAAATTCGCGAGCCGAGGCGCAACATACCGTTTGCGCTGGTTACATCGCTGGCCGCAGTGGCGCTGCTCTTTATATTGATTCAATTTGTCTGTGTTGGCACCCTGCCAGAATTGGCAAGCTCGGAAAGACCGCTTGCCGACGCGGGCAGCCGTTTCCTCGGCTCCGGGGGGGCCTCGATCATCACGGCTGGCGCGCTGATTTCAGTCGTAGGAACGCTGAACGTCGTGTTTCTGGCTTGTTCGCGACTTCCATTTGCAATGGCAGAGCAAGGACAATTGCCGGGTTTGCTGCTTCGCACTCACAGACGTTTTCGTACTCCTTATGTTGCCATAGCAGTAACGGCTGCGGCGGTGCTGCTGATGACACTTTCGCGCACTTTTATATACGCGCTGACATTGAGCACCATAACCAGAGTGATTGTTTACGCAGGCACCTGTGCCGCTCTGCCTGTGTTGCGCCGCCAGAGTCGCTTGTCGGCATCTTTCCAAGCGCCTGCCGGTCCCGCAATCTCTGTCGTTTGTATAGCTCTATGTGTATGGTTGCTGTTTAGTAGCGGCTGGCAGGCAGCGCGTGATGTGGCGATAGCGGCGGCTTTCGGATTTATCCTCTATCGCGCCTGGATGGGTTACGTCCGCGCGAAAACACCTGGCGTGGAATAAATAATGACTTATCTATACTTCTTCGTGATAAAAATTACGCTAACATTACCATCGTGCAACGGCAGCTTGACCGTAAGAACACGGCCTATTCAATGCAGCCTGGAAAGGGAATTGGCCGAAGTCGTGAATGCCAACGCCTAAACTTAACAAGCCGCGCAGATGAACGGATAATGCTTATTGTCAATGATGGGTTTGATTCCGAAAAAATCATTCAACACTGATTCAGCAGTGCAGAAAGCACCTTCCACCCAGGCTTGATCGTTGGAATAGGTTTCACCAACGATGAAAATGTCGGCATCTTCTCCTTCGATTAATTGGGATGGCTTGCGAATGTTCTGCTGCACATCGCAAATATTGTAGTGTGCGGCATAGGCGTGGTATCCCGCGTTGAAAGGCGGCAACGACCAGTCCATATACCTTGCTTCCAGCGGTTCGGGCACATCGCTATAGTCTGATTGCGGTCCGAAATGCACCGCCGCCAGTTGCTTGCGCAGCATCTTCACCATCCGATCAGGCACTTTGCGCGGGCCTTCAAGCGGCTGGTAATCCTCCGAGATCGGCACTCTTCGCTCTGTATTCGGCTCTAACTCCAGTTCTTGCCAGAAACTTGTGAATTGCTCGTCATCGTAACTGGCGAGAATCCCGTAAACCGGGTCTCCTTTCTGGACAATCGCGTTATTCCCAAAATAGACAACCTGGCGGATCGGCGTGTCGGTTACGCTCGGCCCAATGGTGTTGCGGACGGAAAGCTGCAGCAACAGGTCTGCCTGTTTCACAGTTAACCGTTCCTGTATGCACTCTTCAACTGTGCTTATAAAAACTGCTGCGGGCGTAAACGGAGACTCGACGATTGTGGGATTACTGGCCTTACGGATTGCCTCGATATACTTCTTAGGAAATCCCTTGGCTGCCAATTCTTTGAGCACATCATCCGTCACTTCGTAGGCAGTAATTTGAGCCGGATACGGAGGAGGAGTACTAGCCGAATCTGCCCACCATGGGCGCTGAAGAACATGCCTACCTTGTAAGAAGGCTGCATGATTGCGGATTCGAGGTATAACTGCACCTTCCGGTGGTTGAGCACATCGAGGCCTTTGTGATCTTCATAACGAGTAGCCTGCGCCACCAGGTCAATCGCATAGCGCGGCATGGCCAGCCAGGCTGCATCGGTGGTGCTTGAGCCCGATTTTTTGTTGGGGTTCTCGCGAGTCGCTATCGAGTAATGAATAACTTTATCGATCTGCAAAATAGAGTGGAGGCGAGTGTTCGGATAATACTTGAAATTCACGCCTTTCTTTTTTGCCAGTTGCACAATGGCAGCAAACAAGGCGGTGAATATGCTGGAATAACCCGTTGTCAAAGTCTTGTATTCATTACCGGGTACAAATTCATTATTGGCCTGAATAGCGACTGCCGAGTTCCAGTTAATAACGTTCGACGTATAGCCGTTTCCATCCGCTGTATAAGCGAAGCCTTCCGGTCCCAGTTGATCGAACATCAGATCCCAATAGGCTATGTCCGTCATTCGGTCGCCTTTTTGGAAGACGGAAGAGTCCTGCAATTCAACGTTGATCGTCCCCGTCCTATAAAACTCACACCACTCGGCACGGGTTATCTTCTTTGCTTTCGCTGGCGTCATTGCCAAATCCTGAATAACTGAAAACCCGTTGTCCGGCGAGGTGGCCGCGCCGAAGTGGTCCACGTTGTAAGGCGCGGGATTGCTGGAGGTGATGTCATTCAGATACATGTTCTTCGTGCGCAGGTAAAACAAGGGATTGGTGGACTCGTTGAACGGCACTGAATATTTTTTGAGATCGAGCTGTTCGATTACAGTGGTAACCAGCCGGTGTCCCTGGCTGGCAGCGTCATTATTGCCGTCCCAATCCGAGTAGCGCATGCCACCCAATTCCAGATAGGAGTTATCCTTGTCGTCCTTGTAATACCAGCTACACACACGGGCACCGGGAGACCTCGTTCCGGGCTCGGCCTTGGAAAAGTCGTACTTTCCCCAATCGTACAATTCAAGCGTGTCGCCTTTCGCCAGTTGTTTCGATTTATCCTTCTCGCCGCTTGTTTTACCATCCAGCAATCGCCATGCAGTATAAAGCCCCGACGCTCCGGCTCCGAATATGGAATAGGTTTTATTTTTCATGACGTTTTATTCCTCTCCCAGCCGGAGCATTTGCCCGGGCAGGTCTTTTTCAGGGATGACAATTTCTACCAAGGAAGGTTTATTGGTAGACTTTTTAAGCTCTTTCAATACCGACTTCAATTCATTGATGGTTTGCGCTCGGTAGCCTTTCGCGCCGAACGCCTGGGCCAGGGCCATATAATCCCATTTTGGCAGGATGTCAAAAGAATCGAATTTGTGTTGGGGGCCGGGTTCAAATGCCGTAATGTCAACATAGACCTGCTCAATGGCATATACTCCGTTGCTGATCACAAAAATGACCGCATTCAGGTTGTTTCTTGCGAGGGTCGAGAGCGACTGGCAAACCATCATGAATCCGCCGTCTCCGGCAATAGTCCAGGCCCGTTTTCCACTTCCAAGCTGCGCGCCCGAAGCTGCCCCGGTTTCGAACCCGATGCATTGCCATGCGGCTGATCCAAGGAAGCTGTTTTGTGACAGACCGTAGGCGTTCGTAGCCACGTAAAGCGAGGAGCTGACGCCAAAGGTCATAACAATCTCATCGAGCATGTGATTGTCTTGCAGGAATTTCATCGAGTGCTGAAAGAAGCGGTTGTATGTGATGGCTTCAGGCTTGTCGTTCCAGTGCGGGTCTGAATTAGATGCCCACGGTTCCGGGTAAGTGGGTTGGGGCGGCGCAACGGTCGAAAGCGGATACCCTTTGGTCTTCTTGAAACGCTCCAGCAAGGCTTCCATAAAATCTTTCATGGTTACGCCCTGATAAGTAAAGTACCCCACTCGCGTCTCTTCCGTGGTAGCCAGCACCATATCGGCATACTTGTTTTCGATAAACCACAGGTAATCGTCCGTAATGATTGTGCCGAGCGTCAGGAAGCAATCGGCCTGCTGGACAAGCTCAAGCACACTGGCGATAGAGGCAGCATCGGAATAGGTTCCGATAAACTTGTCGCCTTTTTCATCCAACACCGTTTTTCCAAGCGTAGTGGTGGTGTAAAGGAATCCACTCGCATCAATGATTTGTTGTAACAACCCTGATAGTCCGTGACGAAGCACTTCGATGCCTGCGAATATCATCGGGTTTTTCGCTGCGGTAATTTGTGTCCACGCCTGTTCGACGGCGTTTTCAAGAGCCAATGGTTCGCTTTTTATTGATAACGGGCGCAAGACTTTATTGGACGGTTTCGGACAAGGTTCTCCCCAAACTTCTTTGTAACAGGCAATGTAAACCGGCCTCTTGTGCGTGATGGCTGCAATAAGCAGATCGTCGATTTTTTCGGGCGCACCTACTGATGTACTGAGCGTTTCCGCAGCTACGGTGACATGTTCATAGACTTCCTGATCGGCTTTCATGTTGCCGGTGGAGTGGTGGTATAGGACGTTATACATCTTGGTAATTTGGCGGGCATCCGAGCCCGGTGCGGCGCTGATAACAACAACGGGACTGCGTTCAACATAAGCGCCGGCAATGGCATTGAGCGCACTGAAGGTACTGACGCCATATTGCAGCGATACGGCTCCCAGTCCTCTGGTTCGTCCATAGGCATCGGCTGCGTAGGCTGCATCAAGTTCATTAACAGCCCCAATCGCATTCACGCCATCAAAATATTCCAGTGCCTGGGTGAAGTGTTTGACGTAGTCACCAGGGATTTGAAAAACTTCGGTGACATTGAGTTGTTTCAATCTGGTTAACAGATAATCTGCGACCGTAAATTGTTTTTTTGTCATTTCACTTCCTACAGGTTCTCGATTGCCCACAGCTCACACATAAGCGGGCTTATCGAACCGCCCGCCCAAGAGCATAAACAACTCGCGCTATTTCTTTGTTCGAGAGATGGCACACGCACGCAGTTTACATGGTCTTTTACGGCTGAAAGGCCGATGACTCCGAGTAGTGAGCGCCAGGCGAATCATACGCCTTCGGTTGCCAATCGAGCAAGGAAAGGTAATTAATATTTCATGCTCCGTCAGCCTTGCACCAGGGCCATTCAGTTCTCGGATTCAGAGGTTGAAACCGGAAAACTGTTCACCGCAGAGACGCAAAGGACGCAGAGATTACGCAGAGAAAAGCGGTCTTTAACCTCTGCGAAATCTCTGCGTTCTCTGCGCCTCTGCGGTGAGTTGACATCAAATTCCCAGAACTGAATGGCCCTGGCCTTGCACTAGAGCAAATTGCAATTAAGTATAGGGAACAGTACCGCGAGCGGGTCTACGGCCAAGCCAACCCGCTCGCGGTACTGTAACTGACGCATCCCCTACATTCATTCATTCCGCATAGCGCCTATCGGTAAATGGGTGCTATTAAGGGATATTCAAATACGCCTGGCCGTTTTGGGCCGGACCTCAGCCCCGGAAGCCGCGACCGTGGGCAAAGACTATTGCCTGAGCCCGCGTCCACACGCCGAGCTTGTCGAAGAGATTCGATACGTGATTGCGGACAGTCTTTTCGCTGATCGAGAGGTGCTCGGCAATCTGCGCATTGCCAAGGCCTTCTGCAATCAGCGCCAGCACCTCTCGCTCGCGCGGGGAGAGCGAGGCGAACGCGGGGTCCTCGCCGCGAGTCGAGCCCTTGAGCCCCATGAACTCCAACACCTCATCGCAGAAGCGTTCCCAGGCCGGTTCGTTCTCAAGGAGGACGTGATTCTTCGAGTCGAGCTCGATGAACTGAGCATCCGAGATCCCGGCAGCGAGAATGTGACCTTCTGTAATCGGGACAATGTCGTCGTCGCGCGAGTGCAGCACCAAGGTCGGCGTCCGCACATGTTCGAGCAGCGCCGTGACGTCAATCGTACCCCGCGACTCAATGAGTCGGGCAGCGATCTCCGGCGATGTGGTCTTCCGGCAGAGATCGTTGAACCAGCCTATCTGTTCATCGGTTCCCCCAGGGATGAATCGCGAGGTGAAGACCTGGCGAAAGGCGGGATTATCCTTGCCCCATCCCAGATGAACTAGATCAATCATCGCCCTGTACAGGCGCTCCCTGTCCTGGTCGCCACGACGAAACGGCCCCCGGGCGTAGCCGCCGTAGAGCACAAGTTTTGAGACGCGCTCCGGGTGCCGCACGGCATAGGCCAAGCACGTCGCTGCCCCCTGAGAAATGCCTAGCAGAGTGAACGGCTCATGCGGATCGGCTGCTGCGACCACATCCTCCAAATCCTCGACCCAACGCTCGAAGGAGAGGTCGCCGACATTCCAGTCGCTCATCCCACACCCTCGTTCATCGTGACGCACGTAACGGAAGTGGTCGCTGAAGAAGCGGATCCAGTGCCGCCAGACCGGGCTCTCCCATTCGTAGTCGAGGTGGGTCATCCAGTTCGCGGCCTTGATCAGCAAGGGACCAGTACCCGCCTCAGCCCAGGCGAGTTGGACTCCGTCCCCAGTGCGCACATACCGAATTCGCTGGGTGGCCCTCTTGATCATCAAACGTCACTTTCTTCGCCCGAACGGGACGAATGTCCCGGGCGAATGCCCCGCAGTATACCCGAACCGGGACGAAACTCCCATAGCGTGGCGGAGCCGAAAGCCTCATCATATGCGAGAGAAGAAAGGAGATCTCGATGGATTCACAGGAACACGAAACAAGGCCAGGCGATCTTGATCTCGGCGAGTTCCGGCGAGTCGGTCGTGAGGTCATCGACGCCATCGCTGATTACCATGACGGCCTCTCTCGCCGTAGTGTCCTCCCGAGCGGCACGCCTGAGGAGGTCGCAGCCCGATTCGTTGACGAGTTCTCGGAGGCGGGCGAATCGGCAGGGGAGCTTCTCACAGACTGGCGCGAGCGGGTCGTTCCGCTGTTGACGGCGATCGGCTCGCCACGACATTTCGCCTATGTGAACGGATCAGGTGCAATGATCGGCATCCTCGCCGAGGCGCTCGCAGCGTGCACGAACACAAACGCGGGTGCGTGGAAGCTTGGACCGGCTGCTACAGAGATCGAGCGCCAGTGTCTGCGCTGGATTGCAGACTTCATCGGCTATCCTGTGGATACTGGCGGCATCATGGTTTCGGGCGGGACGATGGCAAACTTTACGGCGCTGCTCACGGCACTGCGCCACGTTGCCCCTTACGACTCGACCGAAAACGGGCTTCAGGACGCCGCCCGGAGCGGACGGTTCCTCGTCTACATGGCTGACCACGAAGGACACGTATCGATTACGCGCGTCGCAGACATGTTGAATCTCGGCAGGAATGCCGTCCGGCTCGTCCCGAGCCGACCCGACTTCACCATAGAGATCAAGGAACTCGATCAGATGCTCGCCGCTGATCGAGGACGGGGTGACCTGCCGTTCTGCGTTGTCGCCCAGCTTGGCTCGGTTAACGTCGGCGCGGTGGAACCGATTGGTGCGCTCGCAGATGTGTGTGCGAAACACAACGTATGGCCGCATGGAGACGGGGCGTGTGGGTTGCTCGCTGCTGGCGTACCGGAGACCCGAGCGCTCTTTTGCGGGCTTGAGCGCGCCGACTCGCTTTCGCTCGACGCGCACAAGTGGCTGGGAGTGCCTAACGACTGCGGCATCGTTTTGGTCCGCCACGGCGAGCGCCTGCGTCGCGCCTTCTCGATTGCAGCGCCCTACCTGCGCGGGAGTCTTGAAACCGAAGACGTGGCGCTCGATTATCTGGAGTACGGCCCCCAGATGTCACGCGCCTTCAGGGCGCTCAAAGTCTGGATGGTGCTTCGCTTCTTCGGTGCACGCGGTTTGCGTGATCTCTTCTCGAAGAACCTCGGCCTGGCATGGCACCTACATAACCTCGTGCGTGAACATCCAGACTTTGAGGTGCTTCATGAGCCAACCCTTTACCTCTACTGCTTCCGCTACGTGCCGAACGATCTGGCGGAGTGCCAGGAGGAGCCCGAAGTTCAAAACCAACTCGATCGCCTTAACCAGGAAATTGTAGAAGCGATCCAGCGCAGCGGCCTCGCGCTGGTCATGACGACCCGCATCCACGGTCGTGTGGCGATCCGTATGTCGCTCTGCTCCCACAGGACATTAGAGAAGGATGTAGATATGACATTCGAGGAAATCGCCCGGTGGGGGCGTCTGCTTTCCCGGAGTAGTGATGTTCATAACGAAAAATCAGCAGAAATGGAGAAATTGTCATGCTCAAACGAATCCTATTCTTTGCCTACGGAAGTATCAGCTACCTGATCTTTTTGGGGACGTTTCTATACGCCGTCTGTTTCATCGGCAACTTCGCCGTCACGAGGACCTTGGACGGTGCCGCGAGCGGACCCTTGGGAGTCAGTTTCGCGATTGACGCGGGGCTGCTGACGCTCTTCGCCGTGCAGCACAGCGTCATGGCACGTAAGTGGTTCAAGGATTGGTGGACACGGATCGTGCCGAAGCCAATCGAACGCTCCACCTACGTCCTCTGCTCAAGCCTCGCCCTCATCGTGTTGTTCTGGCAGTGGCGGCCATTGGGCGGCGTGATCTGGTCGGTCGAAGACCCTATCTGGCGGCTCGTGCTGCGGGGGTTGTTCGCTTTCGGCTGGGGACTGGTGCTGGTCTCTACATTCCTGATCAACCACTTCGACCTGTTCGGCCTGCGTCAAGTCTGGCTGTACCTGCTGGGCCGATCTGATAAGACCGTGCGGTTCGCGACCCCCGGACCATACCGGCTAGTGCGACACCCGCTCTACGTCGGCTGGCTCTTCGCATTCTGGATGACGCCGTTGATGACGCTCGCGCACCTGCTCTTCTCGGTCGCGACCACGGCTTACATCCTGTTGGCGATCCGGTTCGAGGAACGAGACCTGGTCCGTGAGCACGGGGAGGTCTACGAAGAGTATCGACGATCTGTGCCTATGCTTATCCCGTCCGTCCGCAACCGCCGCTCCGACCCGAGGTCTGGAATCGTTAGGGAAGAGTCGAATGGGATTTACTTGACGAAAAGGGATGACTCTATGGCCAAAAAATCTAACGTCTAAGCTGCGAATTATATGTTTGGGGTTAACTATCTGCAAACGTTGACCACGCCGGGCCACAGTCGAAGCGGCTTCTTAAGAGTTGACACGTCGGTCTGAGGGGTCGGTTCGTCGGTTTGAGAGATGGCTGAATCTTTCATGATGGTCTTTGAATGTATAATCTACATAATCAATACGCGGCAAACCCACTGTCGGCCTTGCCTTGGGCGAAGACGCCCGCATTGATAGTCAATAGGCTGAGAAGGACCAGTGTGATTGTCACGGGCAAAGATAGGCGGGAATTTCTTTTCATCTCTCATGCTTTCCTTATTGGGTTTGAAAGGCAACAAGGTATACAACGAGCCTGCACAGAGCCTTGTTCTGTTCGCAAAGAAGGCTTTTCAGATATACGTTGATGAGTGACGGTGAGCATCGAGCCGGCACTGCTATACTGCCACCTCCGCTACCTGGCAAGCCACATCTTAATCGTGCGCGTCACCAGGTCCGACGCATCCTGCTGGACGAAGTGGCCCGCATCCGGAATAGTCACCAGTGTCAGGTCCTTCTCCAACCAATCCCAGGTATTATTTAACGCCCCGGCTAAAAGCGCTGTGTCCTTTAGGCCATGTATCATTAGCACCGGCGCTTTGACCTTGATGATTGGTGAAGTATCTTCCGTGTATGGCTCCCTTGGATAATTGCGTTTGTAGTAGTTGAGCATGCTCTCGACGTCAGAACGATTGAAGGCCTCGATGTATCTCTTTCTGGCTTCCGCGTCCTTGACCCAGCGGGCGAGCCCCTCGGCGGTCAGTTGCCTGTGCGCGCCATCCATCTGGAAGTTGCGAGCGTACTGGCTGTTTTGCTGTTGTTGCGGGTTGTTAGCCAATTCGCGCCTGAGACCTTTCGGGTGCGGCAAATTGAGGATGATTAGCTTTTCAACCGTCTCCGGCCTGGTCATTGCCAGAGCCCAGGCGACTATGCCGCCCCAATCGTGACCCACGACGATAGCCTTGTCGCGGCCCAGGTGTTTGATCACCGCAGCCACGTCGCCGACCAACAAGCCGATATCATAATTCTCAACGCCTTTCGGCTTGTCGCTCAGGTTGTAGCCGCGCTGATCTATAGCGACTTACCTGATAACTCGATGAGAGGGCTTCCATCTGTTCTCGCCACGTGTACCAGAAGTCGGGGAAGCCGTGAATCATGATGATGAGCGGCCCTTTGCCCAGACTGGCATAGTGAATCTTTACGCCATTACTGTTGGCGTAGCCGTGCTCGACACGTTTGTCGAGGTCAGAGCCAGCCAATGCGGACGTGGTGAAGAGCGCCAGCGCCGCGATCAAAATAAGAGATGAAAAAAATAGCTTCATTGTGTTTTTCCTTTCGTGAGTTAGGCTAACTTTAATTTAGAGTTATAAAAGCTACAAAAACAAATTAGCGGTTAATCCGCCCGAGGTGTCGCCCTTTCAGTTTTAGCTCCTCGATTTCCACCTTTGGTGATAATACTTTATTCACCTTCTCCACCAGTACGTCCTTTCTTGCTTCAAGCGTTGCAGATTGTTTGATACTCAAGGAAGATGCGCCGATTTTTATCGTATAAGTGCCCGCCTCAGCAATCCAGGAAGAAGCTGCTGAATCATAAGAAGCCAGGTCTGCAGCAGTAATCCGGACACTATCTAAGCCCTGATCAAGATGAAGAAAAACTAGATTTGACGGCCAAGCTCGTAGAGATACTCTACGTATGAACGTGTCGCGCCGTCTATGCCCTGTACCTTGGGATTGGCCGAGTCAATTACGTAGTACTCATCCGGCGCATGCGCCCCGCCGCCGTGGCCCAGACCGAAATGACCCGCAGCCAGCCGCAACGGATTGCCGGTGAAGACATAGCCGGGCCATTACCCAGCCAGCCTCGGCATTATGATGGGATCAATCCCCGCCCGCCGATACACCGCCGCCTGCGCCTGCACCAGCGCGGAATCCGCCGCCGTGCTGGTCGGATCGTATCCGCCTGTCATATTCACCTCAATATCACCGTAGCCGTGTTTCCCCAGATGCGCTTTGAGAGCAGCCAGCGCCTCGGCTGCGGTCATGTCTGGCACCAGCCGCAGATCAAGCTTCGCCACAGCTTTGTGAGGAAGAATGGTCTTGCCTCCAGGCCCTGTGTAGCCGCCGACCAGACCTTCAATGTTGACTGTCGGCTGTGAGACGAGCATCTCCAGCGATTCGCGCCAGCTCACATCCCGTATCCAGCGGCCCACGCCAAGTTGCTTCTTCGTCGTTTCTTCATTGATACGGCTCGCGGCCACGGCGATCATCTTCTTCTCCGCATCCGAGAGCGGGCGCGCCTTATCGGCAAAATGTTCGATCGCAGGAGTGTTCCCATCAGATGAGACCAGCGTGTTGAGCGCCTGCACCAGATGCCATGCGGGGCTATCCATCCGCGCCTTGTTGCTGGAATGAGTATCACGCTTCGGCCCGCGCCCCCAGCGCTCACCGCTGGAAACCAACTCTAGTTCCACTATGCCCTTCGCGCCGAGGTTAATCGTGACTTCGCCGCTCGGGTCCTGTGACGGAAAAGGCATGAACACGCCGTTGCAGCGCTTCAATGCTGCCATCACTTCGGGCCGCCCGACCACTTGCGTAAAATGCGGCGAACCGATCTCTTCCTCGCCTTCCGCCACAAACACCAGATTGACTGGAAGCTTTTTGCCCGCGCCGCGAATGGCGTGGAGCGCGGCCAAAAACGTCGCTTCCGGGCCTTTCTGATTCACGGCACCTCGGCCAATGATCACCTTGCCCAGTCCCGGCTTATCTACCAACGCAGCCTCAAATGGCGGCGACGACCACTCAGCGGGATCGGCTTGCTTCACGTCATACATGAAGTAAAGGCCCAAAGTACGCGGAGCGCCAGCGTCCAGCACGGCGAAAATACCGGGCTGTCCATCGGTCGGCACCTTGGTCACTTGGGCGAACCCGGCTTCGCGCAGCATTTGCATAGTCAAATCGCAGCCTTCTGTCATGCCTCGGTTTTCGGCGGCGATCGAAGGCTGGCGTATCCAGTGTTGCAGTTGCTGTACAGTTTCATCATGTCGCTTTTCGATTTGCGCCCAGACGGGTTGCAATTCTGAGTCATCGGTCAGCGCAAGCCGCGGCATTGCGAAGGCCGCGGTGCCAAGTGCGGCGGTTTTGACAAAGTCTCTGCGTTTCATGGGGACAGAGCATAATAGAAACAAAGATTGGCTGTCCAGCGTGACGCTTGCTGCCGCAGTGATGGACAGGCTGATCACTTCGCTCTGCTTTCGCTGATGCAATAAAGATGATTCTGACTGCGCAGGAACAACTCCCCTTCCACGATAACCGGAGAAGCAATGAACATCTGGTCCTCAAGTATGTTAGTGGCTAAAACTTCAAACTTCTCTCCCATCTTCAAAACGATTACATTACCTTCTTCGCTTGCCAGGTATAGCTTACCGTTTGCTCCTACTGGTGAGGCTTTGAAATTGTACGGTCGCGGCAGTCGCACTTGCTGATAGTAAGGCTCGCCAGTCGCGATGTTGAAACAACTGATCTGTGCCGAATCTGTCACCACATACAGTTTATTTTCGTGCAGGACGGGCGAAGCTGTGTATGGAATCCCGCGCGTGTGGCTCCACAATATCGCATCGCTGCCGCTGAGGTCGCCTTCTTTACCAAGCCTTATAGCAATCATTTTCGGGTCGCGATGACCGCTCATCACGTAGACCACTCCGTTATGATAGACAGGCGCAGGGATGACATTCGACCCAAGCCCCGAGCATTCCCAGATTACTTTGCCCGTCTGCACATCATAACTGCGCACTTTGTTGGTCGCGCTGACTATAACCTGGCGGCGGCCTGCGTGCTCAATAATCAGCGGAGTGCTCCACGAGCTTCGTTCGTCTCGTGCGGACTTCCATAACTCTTTGCCCGTGCGTTTGTCGAGCGCGACAATGAAAGCTCCCGCTTCGTGGTCGAAGGTGAGAATGATTCGATCCCGGTCCAGCACCGGCGCAGTCCCTTCACCAAACTGCAATCGCATTTGCATCTTAACGCCAGGGTCTTTCTGCCAGATCAGTTTTCCATTCATGTCAAAGCAGAAGACTCCTCGCGAGCCGAAAGAGACATAAACATGCTTGCCATCGGTTACGGGCGAGTTTGAAGCGAAACTGCCATAGGTGCGGTGATACCCTTCGTGTGGCGTAGCAACGCGCGCTGTTTTCTGCCAGATCATTTTGCCCGTCTTTCGGTCAATACAGACGACTTCAAACTTGTGTTCGATTTGCGCGCCTGCGCCCCCGCCTCGGCGATCTGGTGCCTGCGCGCTTTGGCTCTCGGCGGATGATCCTTGCGGGTTCTGCCCTGTCGCGATTGCAGTAGTAAGGAAAATCTTATCACCCCAGATTACCGGAGTTGAGTGGCCGCGACCTGGAATCTCGGTTTTCCATTTGATGTTTTTCGTATCGCTCCAGGTCGTTGGCGCATCAGTAGCCGCCATGCCGTTCAGGAAAGGCCCGCGCCATTCGGGCCAATGTGCGGGTTTAGTATCGCCGTCAGCCACAACCCAAATCAGCAGGCTCAAAGAGAGGAGAAAGAATTTCTTCATTTTATCGTCTCACCTTATGTTCAATTTTGGCTTACTTCAAAACAGGAACTAATAATAAGAGAATGGATATGGAATTAGAAGCTCTAATGGATAAAGTAAGTGACCAGATATTACATTTCTTGAAAGCTATAGAAGTGCGGCGTGAAAAATTGCTAACACTTACTAATGAGCTTATGATTGCTGGCGCATACTACGCTTTTTTATCCCAAACAGTTGGATGCAGCCCATACACAATCATAGGAGCCGAAAACATTCGTGAATTTCTTGGGATCATATTCTGGAACATCACAATTACACCGAAAGCAGGAAAGCCTTATAACTTGTACCTTGATGTACTCTTGGATAAAGATGGCTGGCTTATTACAACGGAAGTATGGGCTGACAGTGACAATGGTGGCCAGGATTTGATAAAAGAATTTTCGGAGAGGCGAGCAACAAATCTGGAAGAATGCTGGACACAGATCGATGAGGCAATTGAGGACCTAAATACTTATAAAAATATGTTTAAGGAATAAACCTACAGGCGTGCGAAAAACTGTCTAACAAAGGGATTGACCGGAGCCACCGAAACGAGGTTCGTCTGATTTCTTTTAGTGTTTGGCGGCACCCCGGTCAACCCAAGTGTTAGACGGCCACAAGTGAGTAGACAATTTGGCGTGGTCTTGCAGCACAAGGAAATCACAGATATTCTGTGAAAGCTATGTCTACTCTCAATCCAAAGCAGCGGCAGTACCTCAAAGGCTTAGCCCATTCATTAAAACCAATATTTCAGATCGGTAAAGAGGGTGTAACAGATGGCCTGTTGCGCTCCATTGAGAATTCCTTCAACAGTAGGGAGTTGCTCAAAGTAAAAGTATTTGATGCAGCACCAGAGAGCGCAGATGAGAGCGCAGAGATGATATCGGGCAGATTGGAGGGTGTGGAGATAGCGCAAGTGATAGGCAAGACTATAGTGTTGTACCGAGCCCATCCAGAGAAGCCTGAGATAAAGCTGCCCGGGAAAGGCTCTGCTGGCGAGAACGCCGTCTAACAAACGCATGCAGCGGACGCCCCAGTCGGGGCGTCTAATATAATGTTAGGCGACGCTGATGGAAGGACATAAAAAAGCGGAAGGCAATGTGAAAAAACAAAAAGAGAGAAGCGGACTTGCACTAAAGCATATCTCTCGCTGACATAAAATAGCGCTTAGTAAAGCTTGCCTAACGATCATTGGACCGGAGACCGCGAATTGTATTCTCCCTGTGCTGCCGAAGGTAAGAATTGCCATCGCGATTGCAATGGCGCTAAGAACAAGGAGGCGTTTCATTGATCAACTCCTTTCCGTGAAGGCTTCTGTCATTGTCTATCTCAACTGCGGTATGTTTATGATTGCCCGCGAGCGACTGACGCCTCGCATCAGCAGGGCTGCGAGCGGAATTGATAGATTGATGCGAAACTCGCGCACGCGGCCTCCGCCGCATGTATTTGCCAGGCCGTGATGTTTTTAATGCTGCTTGATCTTTAGCACCGCTGCGATATTATTCTTCGCAGCTTCCACGCTTCGTTTCTCGAAAACCTTTAATTCTGCCAGCGCGTCTAGCTGTTTCGCTATCTCTTCATACTGCCGCCTCCGCGCTGCCGGGCTCCACAAATCTATCACGCTCAATCGCTTAGATTTCGCCCACTTCGTACCAACAAAGTTCTCCAAACAATCGCGGACCTGTTTCAAGAAATCATCCGGTAATTGTATCGTTTGTCCATCGAAGAAGATCGATTCTGTTCCGACCGGTATGATCCTGCCGTTGTTCAAGACGGCTTCAATTTTCAGCCCCATGTCGTAACTCCCATCATTCGGGTCATTGGCCAGAAAGAGTTGTTCGATCTGAGGGTCGTTAGGCAGTCGCCTCCTTTCAAATTTTACCTTTACCTGCCGTGTTTCGTGGCGGAACTTTATGAATGGTGAGCTAGGCTTAATACTGTCTTCGTCAAACTCTGGAAAACGCACATCCTTTGAAAGGGTTATTGTGCCGCTGTTGCCATTCATCACTTGCCCATCCAGAGTGTACCGGTAATTAACAAACGGGTACTCAACGGAGGTCTGAACTCTCTCGGCGTGAGAGACCCGCGAGATCTGAACTTTGGTCCCCTCACTAACGCAAATATGGTTGCGTTGAAAAGTATATTCTTCGGTCTGTCCTATGGGTTGGGAGACGGCGGGGAGGTATTGCAATTTTAGATCGACTGAAGTGAAAGATACTGTCGCGTCGAGATGTCCGTCTAAGATGTACCACGCGCCTCCAAGTCCCGTTCGAGATTGGCGTAAGTCTGCGTGCACGCCCCGCTCCAGATTGTTATCGAGAATCTCTCTCTCATTAAAGATAAACTGCACACTGCCGATGGGTTCATCCGGGTCGAGTCCCGCGACTATGGATTTGCCTATGTCTACCGGATTCCACCAGTCCGAATCCGACATCACTGCGATCTGGGCACTTTGAATCGCGACGGCAGTCGCTTCTCGCTGAATGTTGTTCAGGAACTGCGCTACTTGCTGGTTGAACAGTCCTTGAAAGGTGTTCGCGGGATTGGAACTTGCGAGCGCGGGCGTCGCCAGGGCTTGCAGGTCGAGGCTGTTAAGAAAATCGTTAAAGCGGGTTCTAACGAGATTCTTCACATCGTTGAATGCTCCTTCCATAGCGTTGCGGGGAGCAGAGTCCTCATCAATCGCGATGCAAACCACTGCGATTCTGCCCGGAACGAACACTCTTATCGGCGTCCCTCCTCGCACAAACGATAGTGTAATGGGCTTGAGGTTACTGTTAAAAACTCCCAAAGAAGGCGGGATGTGGATGTTGCCTCTACTTTTAACGCCACTGACATTAAGGTTGCCCGGGCGGCCAGAGCCAGAGAATACTGTGATGTTCGCCGACAAGTGCGAGGGGTCGTTGGCGCGCTGCCAAATATTGCTTCCGTCAGCCTTGACAAACAACACCCAAAGGTAAGGCTCGTCTTCACCGCCAGGGTCGGTGGGTGTGACACAGTGCAGATTATTAAGCGCCAGATTAGTTTTGAATATCATCGTCAACCTTTCGGAATTCGGTCCATTCCGTGTTGTTGTCGTCGCAGAAAAAGCCCGGAGACATCGTGAGCAGATTCTCCAGCGTCATCATTCGCTTCTGTGGCTCAAGGTCCGGCGGGAACCCTTACCCTACCCCTTCGGCTAAGATCATCTGTGTGCTCGCCGTCGCCTGGCGCAGCGCCTTCGCTTCCGAGTACTCCTCCGACCCCCACCATGCTTTCGCCTGCTCCATTGATGGGAACTCCAGGATCACTAACCGTTTCGGCGTCCATTTTCCCTCAAGGGTTTCCACACTGCCGCCCCGGACTAGGAATCTGCCGCCGTAGGCCTCCAGCGAGGGCGGGACCATCCGCTTATAAGTCTCGTATCTCTCTTTATCCAGAACTTCTACTTCGACTACTATAAAGGCTGACATACCTGTTGCTCCTATCTCAATTTATGGCTTGATCCTTTCAAGCATGCAATTTGATGAACTCTTGCGCTTGTGGAGAATTTCCTTTAGCCAAGAGGGGTCTTCTAGTTCGTCATGTTGTTGCGACTGGTGTGGGCTGGCCGTTGAAGCAATGGCTAGAAGGGCCAGGAGCATTGTAATCAATCTTTTTCTATACCTCACTTGATAGACTCCAATCCATTTGTAATCTCCGACGCCCTTGAGTGTACTATACCCTCGTGAAGAGGAAAGCGGTATAACGCCTCGCCTTAGCAGAGGCGGCAGCCGAGGGGCTGATCGATCTACCAAGTTTCCACTCCGAGGAGGTTTAGGTGTGTTCTGCTCTACCGCCAATGGATTCCTCGGCTTTGCCGTAATGCTGAGGAATCCCGACGGGTGCGCTGCCGAACCCTCCTTCTCTCTGGCGCTAGCGGCGACTGGTGCGGTCGCTCAGCCGCGTGAATCTGATGTTGCGGATCAACGGATTGCTGTAGTCGAAGGCCACGACCTGTCCGGCTTTGTCCCGATGGAAGCGCAAAGTCATCCTGCCTATTTGAAACGCGTCGCGATCGACCGGCCTGAATTCCAGAGCCTTGTCCGGCGAAAGATCGAAGCGCATCACCAGGCCGTCTTTTCCGGGCACCACCTGGAAGACGGACCCGATCTCGTCGCTTTCGTATCGGCCCGCAAAGGCCTGCAGGTCGGCTGCGGTGGGCGAGTAAGGCTGGGCGCGGCGATACTGTGTCGTCTGGCCCTCCATGGACTTCAGTTCGAACTGATCCTGTGATAGGAAGCGCAACTCGAACTCGTCCTGCGACCTGAAGAACAATTCACCGCGCGGATTGCGGAAACGGTCCTTTGTTACCGCTATGAGGGGGGCTCCGCCGACGATCTGCAGCTTGCCGTTATTGACGGTCAGGCGCAGCGGCTCGCCGGTACGCTCGCCGAAGAACAGCCCCGCCTTGCTGTTCAGGTCGAGCGCCGTCACGCCAGCGCTCTCGGCGACTGCGGACGGTGCTCTCGCCTCGGCTGTTTCTGCGCTCGCGGCGGGCAGAAACAGGTCACCGACGCGGCGCGCGAGCGCCGACGCCGACGTTACGTCCGCATTGCACAGGACGGCGATCGAAAGCCCGTGCGCGGGAAGTCTCCCTAACCATGCACTGTACCCGGCAGCGCCACCGGAATGCGACACCAGCGTGCCGCCGCGGTAGGCGTCCACGATCAGGCCGCGGGCGTAACTGAGCTTCCTGCCGTTGTTCAGCCTTGTCTGTTCCTGAAGCTTTTCGGTGACGAACGCGCCCAGGCGTCCGCTCGTCAGCGCGTCGTTCCAGATGAGGAGATCGCTCGCTGTGGTGAGAATGGCACCGCCGCTGCTGCCGCGCTCGTTGCCGACATACATTCCCACTCGCCAACTGTTGCCCTCCTTCTCGTAGGCGAGCGCGCGGTTCTTGATGACGTCCCGCAGATCGACGGGGGAAAAGGTCGTCTTCATTCCGAGCGGCTCGAACAGCCGCTTGCGCGCGAAATCGGCGAACGACATCCCGCTCGCGCGCGCCACGATTTCTGTCAGCAGCACATAGCCGCTGTTCGAATAGGACCATTCCTCGCCGGGAACGAAATTGAGGCCGCGCTGACGCAGAATCAGGCTCACTACGTCGGCATTTCCCCCCGCCAGTGGCCGGAGCCCGGTCCAGTCACGAACGCCGGAAGTATGGGTGAGCAGATGGTTCACTGTGACCTTATGGCCGTAGTCGGGCAGCTCCGGAAAATACTTGCGGACGTCGTCGGAGAGAGAAAGGCGTCCGTCTTCGACGAGGAGGAGGACCGCCGCGGCGACGAACTGCTTCCTCACCGATCCGATATCGAAGATCGAGCTTGGGCTCAATGGAACGTCGCGCTCAAGGTCAGCCGAGCCGTAAGCGCGGTTCACGACCACCTTTCCGTGCTGCGAGACGGCGACCGCGCACCCGGGCGTGGCAGGCGTGGCCGAGCTGAATATTTTGTCGATCTCACTCGTCTTGTCCTGCGCGTAAACGGGCGTGCCGAGAAGCAGGGCGGTTACCACGAACGATACTAATCTGAACATTCAAATCCTCCTTTGTCTGATCATAAGTCTGGATTCTAATTCAATCCGGTATAAGAAAAATGACGCCCCAGTGAGAAAGTTGTGAGAAGACAATTGAGCTACAGATACGGGCAGGCCTCGGCGGCGTTCGAGGTGAAATCGGCCAAGCATTGCAGGATTTCAAGACGGATTGATAAAGTAATTGTAAATGAAACATCGTGGTGGACACGAAGCTTTTGGCAAGCCCGGCATTGAGCCGCGCTGGACACACGGCGACAAAGAGGCCGTCGGCACTGCCTATTCGGCTTCGAGTCGCCTCTGGTTCACGATCTGGCACGGCTTCGTCACTGAAATTTATCACCCGACGGTTGACCGCCCGCAGGTGCGCGACCTGCAGTATCTGGTCACGGACGGCGAGAGCTTCTTTCACGATGAGCTGCGCAGCCTCGAATGGGAGATAGAACCATTGGACTCGGCGCTCGGCTATCGCGTTCATCGCGCCGACCCGGAGCGGCGGTACGCGATTGAGAAGACTATCATCGTTGACCCGCACCTGCCGTGTTTGTTGCAGCACACGCGCGTGACAGGTGAAGAGGAGTGGCTGCGGCGGATCAAGCTTTACGCCCTGTGCGCGCCGCACTTGGAGGTCGGCGGCTGGGGCAACAGCGCTTATGTGATGGAGGCGGCGGGCCGTCAGGTGCTGGTCGCGCGGAAGAATAATGTCTGGCTGGCGCTCGGAGCCTGGCCATTATTTACGCGCCTCTCCTGCGGTTACGTAGGCCGCAGCGACGGTTGGACCGATCTGGCCGAAGGCTTCAAGATGGATTGGGAGTTCGACCGCGCGACCGACGGCAACGTGGCGCTCACCGGCGAGATTGATGTGAGCAAGACGCGCGAGTTCACGCTCGGCCTGTCCTTGAGCGATTGTCCTTACGGCGCGCTGACCCACCTGTTCCAGGCTTTGGCCGTGCCTTTCGACGAGCAGCAGATGCGGTATCAGGAGCAATGGTCGCGAGCGGCGCAGAAGCGCGCCCCGCTCGAAGAAGTGAGCAGCGACAGCGGTAATCTTTACCGCGCGAGTTGCAACCTGCTGCTCGCGCACGAGGACAAGACCTATCAGGGCGCGCTAATCGCGTCGCTCTCGATCCCGTGGGGCGAGGCAAAGAGTGACGAGGACGGGATGGGCGGCTACCACCTCGTCTGGACGCGCGATATGGTAAACAGCGCGATGGGTCTGCTTGCGGCGGGCAACCGGCAGACGCCGCGCCGTGCGCTCATCTACCTGGCCACCAATCAACTGCCGGACGGCAGCTTCCCGCAGACCTTCTGGATCAACGGTGAGCCTGACCAGCAAGGCATTCAGCTCGATCAGGTCTCGTTCCCGATCCTGCTCGCACACCGGTTGCGGCGCGAAAAGGCGCTTGAAGAGTTCGATCCTTATGTGATGGTCATACGCGCGGCGGGCTATCTGATGAAGCAAGGCCCTGCCACGCAGCAAGAGCGGTGGGAAGAGACGAGCGGCTACTCGCCTTCGACGCTCGCCTCGAACATTGCGGCCCTGATCTGCGCGGCGAGCTTCGCGCGCGAGCGCGCCGACGAAGAGGCTGCCGTCTTCCTTGAGCAGTACGCAGACTTCATCGAAGGCAACCTCGAATTGTGGACGGTGACCGAAGACGGCGCGCTGCTGCCCGACGTGAAGCGTCATTACGTGCGTCTCAATCCGGTGCGGCTCGGCGAGGAGTTACCGGATGCGGGCGTGGGAGACGCGCTCATCCCAATCCCCAACCAGAGGCCTGGAGAACCAACCGAGTTTCCGGCGAAGGAAGTCGTGGACGCGGGCTTTCTGGAACTGGTGCGCTATGGCATCCGGCGAGCCGATGATCCGCTGGTCGTTGATTCGCTGCGCGTAGTGGACGCTCATCTAAAAATCGAGACGCCTTTCGGCGCTTGCTGGCGGCGTTATAACCATGACGGCTACGGCCAGCAGGCGGACGGCGAGCCTTACGCAGGCGTGGGGCTCGGGCGCTCCTGGCCGCTGCTCACGGGTGAGCGCGGGCATTACGAGGTGGCGGCGGGCGGCGATGCGCGGCCTTACATTCGAGCGATGGAGCGGTTCGCTTCGCCAACCGGCTTGCTGCCGGAGCAGGTGTGGGACGAGCCGGACAAGCCTGAAGCGCATATGTTCTTCGGCAAGCCGACCGGCGCGGCGATGCCGCTACTATGGGCGCACGCGGAATACGTTAAGCTGCTGCGCTCGGTCAAAGGCGGGCGCGTATTCGATCTGATCCCCGAAGTCGCCGAGCGTTACTTGGGCGATCATCGCCATTGCCACAAGTTGAAAATCTGGTCGTTCCACTTTCCCGCCGCCCTCATCAGGCGCGGTCACACGCTGCGCGTGATGGCGGAGGCCGAGTTCCGGCTGCGCTTTTCACGCGACGATTGGGCGACCGAGGAAGAGGCCGCGTCCACCCCGACTGCATTCGGAATTTTTTATGCCGACCTGGCGGTGGCCGAGGATCAGCAAGCGCCGGTGCGCTTCACATTTTTCTGGCCGGGCGAGCGGGGTTGGGATGGGCGAGATTTCAGCGTAACGATTCAGGAGTGAAGGGAATTAAGGAGGATTCACCGTCACCAATATCAAACTTTATCAATGATGAACATCGCATATCATTGACCCAGCCCCGAACTGAGGTGCAATCATAACGAGAGTTCAAGCCGAGTTTTTGCCTCCTAGCTTTGCACAAAAAGTCTGCTTACTGTTGTAAAAAATTTTCTTCCGCCTGTCTACAAGGCCAGCAGATGACTTTTTGTGCAAAGCCGGTCGGATTCAATAACCCAACTTGCTAGATAAAAGCTTTGCTTTTTCTACTG
Organism: Blastocatellia bacterium; assembly: GCA_963726785.1. Taxonomy (GTDB): domain Bacteria; phylum Acidobacteriota; class Blastocatellia; order UBA7656; family UBA7656; genus DATEKX01. The sequence goes on along the minus strand of CAVSDJ010000008.1, from coordinate 1,576,363 downwards.
TCGTCGCTTAAAAATGATTCCTTTAACATCTCGTCCATCAGCCGCTGAATTGAACACAAATCCCGCGATTTTTCCTTTATCATCGCGAGTAAAAGAAAGATTAATCTCGCCACCCGGAATGGTAAAAAAATCGGCGTATGAAGCGATGAGCGGAGTTTCGAGAGATTCGCCAATCTGAAGGGCGAGATTATTGCCTTTCAGCGAAATTTCGTAATCCGCGTTCAACTCATCGCTGTAATAAGTCCCGCCGTATTCGGATAATTTTTGCGGCGAATCAAACGGCGGTTTGACGGGGATGAAAACATCCGGTTTTCCGCCATTCGTTATTAATTTTATTTCCGAAATTGTGCCGGACTTGTTAAAGACGGGAATTAGTTCGTATTTATTAGTGTCGGCAACCATTAGAAAGCGGTTTTCGGAAATCGGCATCACCGGTATTTCGTTTTTCAGAAACCCGCTGTTAATTAATTTTCCGTCCTTGAGACTCAGCTTGAAGACCTTTCCAGCTCTCCAGGTTCGCGTAAATGCCTGCGTAGCGAAGCGCTTCCTTTTCAGACAGAGCAATCGCTTGCGGCAAACTTTCTGTAACTCTTTTTTGGCTCGGCACAGTCAGGTTTCAATTGTCCTTCCAGATAGATATCCGCGAGCTTCTCCACAATTACACTCGGAAAAATCGCCGAGTTGTTGGACAAAGCGATTACCGTAAATTTCTGTTCGGGAAATGAGACGATCTGCGCCCGATAGCCGGTCATATTGCCGCTGTGCTTAATTACCGGCAGCCCCTTATATTCGCTCCGCCACATTCCGAATGCGTAATCCATTTTCTCCCCGCTGTTTAAGGTTCCCGGCGTCGTCAGCAGCTGAAATCAACTCTTTGTTTCCGACCTTCGGCTCATAAAAATTTTGATCCCACAAATACAAGTCTTCGACAGTCGTTAAAACTCCGCCGCCGCCGACGAGGTCGAACAATGAAGAGCGGGCGCGGATGCTTTTATCCGGACCGACCCGATAACCGCTCGCCCGGTTTTTGATGACCTCGAAGCGGTTATCGAAAAACAGAGTATTTTTCATACCCAGAGGCTTGAAAATGTTTTCCTCGGCAAATGCCCGCAAAGATTTCCCGCTCACGCGCTCGACGATGATTCCCAACAAAAAATAACCGGAATTACTATACTGGTGCTTTGCGCCCGGTTTGAAACTGATATTCTTTTGACGCGCCAGCATATTTAATATGGCTTTAGGGGAGTAAGACATTATCGGTGCCAAGCCCGCCGAAAAAGACTAACGCCTGATAGTCACGGATTCCGCTGGTATGATGAATCAAATGCCGGATCGTGATCGTATCGTCGTATTTCGGAATTTCGGGGACGTACTTGCGAATGTCGTCGTCGAGCGACAATTTTCCCTGTTGCGCCAAAAGAGCGATGCTGGCTGCCGTAAATGGTTTTGACGCTGAAGCGAGATTAAACAGGGTCGAAGGCGTGTTTGGAACGTCGTAATCGAGATTTGCCATTCCAAAGCCGCGTTTGTAAACAAGCCTGCCGTCTTTAACCACACCGACCGCACATCCCGGCATATCGTTTTTGTCCCATTGAGAAAGAAACGCATCCACTTTCTTTGCCAATTCGTCATCAGAAGGCTGAGTTTTAGCGGTCATATTCTGCTGTCCCAAAATGTCGGTGGCGGTGAAACCGACCATAAACAAAATAACGACGATAATTTTTCGTATAAATAAATCCTGGTATCTTTTAAGCATATTTCTCTTTTCCTTACTTAATACATAGGAAAGTAAATGCAGTAGCCCGACCGTGAGGGAGAGCGCAGATTCGCCCTTGCTTACGCGCGGGCTACTGCATTTACAATCTAATGATATATGTCACTAAAAAGGCTTTGAACAGGTTTGCGATGAATTGGGGTAGAAAAGCGGTGGATTAACGGCAAGATGAGACAAATCGGATTTATACTTTCATAACTCTATCGCGCTTCGTCCAGTAGGGATTGAAGCTCATGGCGATAACCGCGGCTTGATTTCAGACGTTTGCCGCTGGTCAAAGTGATGATGTATTCGCCTTTAAAAAGAGGCTCGAATGTCTTTGATGCGCTCGATATTAACTATTGTCGAACGGTGAATTCTGAGAAATTTTTGTGAATCCAATTTAGCGTGAAAGTTTCCCATCGTCTCGCGAATCAAATGGGTTTGGCTGCCGCTGTGCAGACTCAAATAATCACCCGCGCCTTCGACCCAATCAATTTCTTCGATCTTCAGAAAATAAATGCGCCCGCTTGATTTTATGACCACTCGATCAATCGGCTCTTTTTGAGCCGCCCTTTCCGGTTTTCTGTTATCCGCTTCCGAAGGCGACTCACCGGTTTTTAATTTCATGTCCTGCAGCACGGCGAACAAACTCTCGCTGATTTCGCCGAGTTTTTGTTGCTGGACAAAGGTTTTGGCTCTTTGCAAAGCGGTGTTGAAGCGGTCGTGATCGAAAGGCTTGAGCAAATAGTCGAGCGCGTGCGCCTCGAATGCGCGAAGGGCGTATTTATCGTATGCAGTTACGAAAACGGTCACGGGCATCCGCTTTGCCCCGACTTCTTCGACCACCTGAAACCCGTCCATTTCCGGCATTTGGATGTCAAGAAAAACAACGTCCGGAGACTGCTGGCGGATTACCGTCACTGCCTCTTTTCCGTTGCGACACTCGCCAATCACTTCCATTTCGGGGTCATCGTTTAGCATCACAAGCAGCGCCTCGCGGGCAAGTGATTCATCATCGACGATCAAGCGCGCGGATTTTTCGATTCAATGCAGCTCTCCTTTTGATTGTTCTTTAGCGGGAAAAAATGGGATAACAATTTGCGCTATTGTCCATTCGTTTTCCCTCCTGCTCAGGCTGAAACTATAATCTTCACCATATAGCTCCGAGAGGCGCTCACGGGTGTTTTTTAATCCCAAACCGGCGGCGCCGTTTTGCCCGGAAATTTTCTTCAAGTCTTTGCCGTCATCGCGTACTTCCATCAGAACCTGACCGTTTTGCAAGTGAGCCGCAATCTGTATCCGGCTAGTTCCCGAATGAGAATCCACAGCATGGCGCATAGCGTTTTCGACGAGCGGCTGCAATATTAAATTCGGCACCTCTGCGGCTTTGAGCGCTTGCGGATCAATCTCCCACTCAACGGCAAGCCGGTCATGGAAGCGGATGCGCTCGATTTCCAGATAACGCCGCGTAAATTCAATCTCGTCTTCGAGCGTCAAAACTTGTGTCTCTATATTATCAAGTGTTAATCGCAAAAGTTCGCTGAGACGGTTAATCATTTTGACCGCATCCCGGTTTTCATTCTTTAGAACCAGAGCCGTAATCGAGTGCAGCGTATTGAATAAAAAGTGCGGGTGCAGTTGCATCTTCAGCGCCTGAAGTCGGGCATTTGATAGCTGGGCGTCAAGCTTTGAAGCTTTTAACATTTCATTTTGATACCGCTCGTAGTACAAGAAAATAAAATTAGCGGAAAGAATTAACCAGTAAATCAGCATGTTTGGCAGGAGGCTCCATAGCCAATCATTAAAGGGGCGGTAAAATTGCGCGCTGTTATAACCTGTCAAATCTTTCAAAATGTATAGAAGAAATAAAGGTAATCCCTGAACGAGCATCGCCCAGACGGTTCCAACCGAAAAGTAGATCAGCAAATTCTTAGCTAGACGCCTGCGTTCAAAAGAAAAACGGCGTGACAGTATAAGAATCAATGGAGTGTGAATTGCCCAAAACAGCCAGAACGGAACAAGTTCGATAAAGTTTTCTGATACAATTTCCAGCCCTTTTAATCTAAGATGCAGAAAAATTGCGCCCACTAGGAAGACGATCAAAGCGCACAATGCCAGGATAAAAAGCCATTGAAAATTAGAAATTCGTCGCATTTTTAATCAAGTATAAGACATTGACCGGAATTTTTATATTTGAAGTTTAAACCCATTTCGAGCGGTTTTCGGTTGCGTTGCAAAGATAATTTTGAGGCGCGAAAGAGCGTTAGGCCCCGACGGGAGAGTCCCGATGGGTGGACTCAACCAAAACTCACTTACACAGAATGTTTAGAACTCCCGATGGGGTTGTAATAGAATTTGAAACACGCGTACAAGTTTTTGTGCACTCGGAAAACCTTGCACCAGAGCCCGGCAAGGCATGTCATATACTTGCATAGGCCAAACGACTAATTTCATGCGACAAACAAAAACAATCTTGCAGACCGAGGAGATGCGCGATTACGAACTACGTGCCGAGCTGGAAAAACACCATCGCGAAAGCTATGGCTGGGCGTTGAGCTGTTGCGCGCGCAACCCGGCGGAAGCCGAGAATGTGCTCCAAATCGTCTATCTCAAGGCGCTCGAAGGGAAGGCGCGCTTCGACGGACGGGCCTCGTTTAAGACCTGGCTGTTTGCCGTCATCCGCAGGACGGCAATCGACGAGCGGCGGCGGCAATGGCTGCGCCGATTCCGAATGGATAGATACGAGCAGAGCATCGGGCGCGCGACCTGTGGAGAAACTCAGGATGAGGTGATTTATCGCTCGGAGATTCGCGCATCGTTTCGACGGGCGCTGGCTGAATTGCCACGGCGACAGCGCGAGGTAGTGCAACTGGTCTTTTATCACGACCTCAGTCTGGCAGAGGCCGCCGAAGTAATGGGAGTTTCGCTTGGCTCGGCGCGCACTCATTACGAACGGGGAAAACGACATCTCCGGCGACTGATGAAAGGAGTGGAAATCAGCGATGAAGCGGGAAGAAGAGAGAATCAGAAAGCTGTTCCAACAACTGAGAGAGGATGATGAACGTAACGCGCCAGCCTTTACTCACGATTGGAACGTTGCTCTGTTGCGACTGGAAAAGCCCCGTCGCCATTGGGGTGTGTGGCGATTGACCGCCGCCGCTATCGCCCTGATTTTGCTCGGCGCGGGATGGTGGATGTTCTTCAGACAACCAACGACGCGGCAGGCTTTGATTGAGATTGTCAGGTCGGATCCGCCTCCCCCTCACGTCACGCCACCGACTGTTTCTCCTTTGCCGGTTCCGGTCAAAAATCCGCACTACGTTATCCGGCAGCAGCGCCACGTTGTCCGGCCCCAACCGCCAGCGAACTTGATTTCGCAATGGCGTTCGCCCACTGAATCCTTGTTGCGAACTCCGGGCGAGCAGGTGTTCAAGAGAGTGCCGAGATTGGACGAGTCGCTAGTGAACATCAATTCAACCATCCCGAATCTAAAAAACTAAGTCGGAGGAGATATGAAAACATTCTGCATAGTTGGCATTCTGTTATTGTCTTTCAGCGCTGCAATAGCGCAACAACCACAGCCCGACCCTTTCGCGGGAAATCTGTTTCCACCTGAACTGATCATGCAGCATCAGCAAACGCTCGGCCTGAGCGAAGAGCAGAAGAGTTTCCTCAAGGCTGAGTTGCGCAAGACGCAAACCCGCCTCACGGAGTTGCAATGGGATTTGCAAGAGGAAGTTGAAAAGCTGGCGGTGCTGATAAAACAGGAGCAGGTGGATGAGGCGCAGACGCTGACTCAGTTGGACAAAGTGCTTACTCTTGAACGCGAGATCAAGCGGACACATATCGGGCTGCTCATTCGCGTCAAGAACAAGTTGACGCCGGAGCAGCAAGCGCGGCTGCGAGAGATCGCGGGCAAAACAACGGGGAAATAAACGATGTCAAAATCATTCCTGATGATCCTGGTAACGCTTCTTCTGCTTCCCGTGGCATGGCTCTCAATTACGCCTTCTCGCACGGGTGCCTCGATCATTGATGCCATGGGCGCTGATGGAGAGAACGACTCCGATATTGATGCGGGACTATTTCCAGGAAGAGCTTCGTGGCAACCACCGACTGCGCCTCTCATCACCGCGCCTGTTTCGGTAAAACTCAATCGTATCCCTGACCAGGCAGAGATCATCTTTCTCCAGGACGGCTATTATATATACGCGATGGATCGTGGCGGCGGTGTCACGCAGATCACCTTCGAGCGCCCGCGCAACTACGAACACGTGGCCGTCTCTTTTGATCGCCGGTTCATCGTCGCCAATGAACAATTGCCGAACCCGACCAATCAGCCCGGCGGGAATTCGGTGATCTGGCTGTACGACCTCGAACGCAAGACTGAGGCGCAACTTGTGCCCGGTTTCAAAACCGCTGGCAACGGCGGCGTTGACTGGGATGCGAACGGATTCATTTATTTCGCGGCCTTAGAAAAGGATGTCGTGGAGAATCCGCAAACGCCCGAAGATCACATCAAAAACGCGGTGGCCAACGATGTCTACAAGATTCGTTACGACGGCACGGGGCTGTCGAGGCTGACGCTGACGACCGATGGCGGTGAAGCCGACGTCGGCGTTTCGCCGGACGGTTCGCTCGTGTCTCACATCAAGGAGGTGATTGATTTCCCAGGTGAGACTCATACAGAGGTTTGGGTGATCTGTCCTGACGGCTCAAATCCACGGATGATTTACAAAGGCGGTCTTGTCGGAAAGGCGAGCGTTCATGATCCCGAAATCTCGCCGGATAACAAACAGGTGGTCTTCAGCAAGGTCAATCCCGATTTCAAGAACTTCCCCGACAACCCGTCGGCCAACACCGCCCACGACCTGTATGTGATCAACCTTGACGGCACGGGGTTGCGGCGCGTGACCAGTCCCGGCCCGATCTCAGTTCTCCCGAACTGGAAAGACAATCTGATTTTGTACACAGAGATAAACGAAGCGGCACAATACGCCGGAATCTCCATCGTCAGCGACCAGGGAACCGATCAATTGCCGGAGCGCATCAGATCCGGCCCCTGGGCTCCCAATTGGATCCCACAGCAACCGGTGCCTACAAAACTCACCGTCCAGGGCGACGCTTCTTTGCTGGGCATCTTCGACCCTTCGCTGGAGTACGATCAGGATGGCGTGGGATGGATGTCTTACTCAGCCAACACGCCGTCCGGCGCGACAATGCCGCCGAACAAAGTCAATACTCGCCTGGCTCGCTCGGATGACAAAGGCGCAACGTGGAGATTCGTCGCAGAGATCAATGCCGCCGTCAATGACACGATCATCATTGGCGGAGCGCCGACCGCAGGCGTCTGGCAACACGAAGTCTCGACCCTCCTGTACGACCCTGGCGACCCGGACCCACAACGGCGATGGAAGCTCTACTGGCACGAATACTTCGCCGCCGGGAACGACTCGAAATTCGTAACGCACGGCTGGATCGCGGCGCGCTATGCGCCGCAACCGCAAGGGCCATGGTCGCCGCGCGTGCGATTGTTCGGCGGTCCACTGACCGACACGGCCAATTATCCGGTCGCGATGAATCTGAGCGCACTCCATCCGTCGCTCAATTCATGTCTGGCTTACAGCGAGCCGGGTTCGATAGTGACGCATGGAGACATCTACCTAAGTCTATTGTGCGCGCAGGGGGCATCCGCCAGTGATAAAAATGTTCTGATCCGGTCGCGAGATCACGGTCAGAGATGGGAGTTTGTTGCGACGCTGGCTGATCCGGTTGATGCGACAGCCTTGGGCGAGATCAACTTCAGCGCCTCTGATCTGGTTCGTCAGGAAGACAAGTTTTACTTGACTCTTACTCCGCTAAGATTACGGGGAGGACCGGAGCCGGATTACAGCGGATGTCACTTCTTCGAGTTTGCAGACTTAGCTTCCGGCAGGCTGAAGCGAGACGCGCAGGGAAGGCTGGTTTCGACGCTCTACATCGAAGGCGATCCGAATGGCTTTCGCGGAGCTTGCGGCTACGATCAGCAGAACACGGGCGGGGGGGTACTGTTGAGTGAGCTTCATTTGGAAGCAACAGACCCTTTCCAGATTTTCAAGACCCATCGGAAGATCGAAACAGATTTGGTTGACGCCGAATCGCCCGTGGTGTTGGATGTTGCGCTGTCGAAAAAGAAAGTCAAGCGCAAAACCGATCCGACCGTCACCATAACCTGGGCTTCGAACGATAACACAGCAGTAGCTTCGCACGAGATTCTGTTTGCCGAAGATGGAGTGATCTTCTCGACCACGGTCATCTCCGGATTGGCGGGTAACGAACGATCCTTTACCTGGATAGTGCCCGGTTCCTTACCAAAAACGGGAACTGGAAGAATCAAGATCATCGCGCGGGATGCGCAGGGAAACGCCGGAGAAACCGTCTCCGGCAAGTTAAAGATCAAGTAGTGACGCGCCGACAGCTCGGAGAACGCGGACATTTACTCAGAGCCTATTTTTGAGATGGTCTATTACTCAGAGCCATTGACGGCGGCTCACTCGCCCTTATCCATAAAGCCCAAAACCGCACCGATGACTCCGCCGCCGAGAGCTATCCTTACGGTTTCACCCACAACATCGAGGATATTAGCCGTGAATCCCGTGTGCAGATTCAAAATACTCAATAAGTTCAGATTTAGGCTCAGGGTAATGAGAAACATAATTATTGCACTAACCTTCATACCGCCGAGAAACGTCCTGATTCTCGCCAAATACTCAAAAATGTATACAAGCAGAAATGCCTGAACTATGTTTTTGAGTATAAGCAGCAGGAAATCCGGCGGCTCTTTGTGCAAACCGGCGTATTGAATCACATCCGCTTTCGTATATGGCGCGAGCAGGATTCCAAAAATCAAATATCCTAAAAGAAAAATTGTTATCGACCCCGCAATGGTCGCCGCTAAAACTTTAATATTCATTTTTCCTCCTACGCTCCACGTAACGCATGTTATTTGGCCGGGTTGCTCCGGCACTGAAAAAATTTTGTGCAGGCAGTAATATCGTGGAAAGTTCAGCAACTTTCCCTTTTGGCAGGCGATAATGAAGCCGATGCGTAGAAACCGTCTGCTAATCGCAACGCAGCCCGGCTTAATTGTATCACTGCCACAACTAGTCGCGGCAACGGCTGAAGTTCAGGCGCCCCGTCTGCAGAGCGTGGCGTCGCCAATCAAAGAGAGAAGCAGGATAGCGGCACCGGAAATTGCCGCCAATCCCGTCTTCGGCGCGGACTCCATGACGGCTCATTCCGGTCCACGTCACCGGATTCTCCGCGTCCTATAGTTTTCCGGGTAGCGTTCACGGTTCGCCCCGGCTTCACACGTTTCGTCTATTTTGGGAGACAGCCTATGGCTTGGGAATCGCTTCAGAATTCACTCGGCGGCAAACCTCAGGTTCTCGCCGGACCCATCCTGCGCCGGGTCACGCCGGAATCGGTCACCGTCTGGGTGGCCACGCGGACGGCGGCAACGGTCGAACTCTCCGTGACGGTCGCTGGCGGCATTACAGCGGCGGCGGCGGGCACGGGCAGGACAGTTGCCGTTGGAAAGCATCTGCACATCGTCGCCGTCACCGCTCGACCCGGTTCCCCCAGCAGTCCGCTCATGGAGGGGGTCGTCTATACCTACGATCTCAAATTCGGATTCAATCACACCCCTCCCTCCGTGTCGCTGAGCGAGGCGACCGGGCACGCGCAGCTTGCTTCTACGCCTACGGGATTGCCGAGTTTCGCCCTGCCGCCCAGGACCTGAACCAATTGCGGCTGCTTCATGGGTCCTGCCGGATGCCGCATGCGGAAGGCGTGGACGCCTTGCCGATGATTGATGATCTGATCATGACAACGGTCGACAATGCCTATGCCCGCCCACATCAACTTCTGCTGACCGGTGACCAGATCTATGCGGACGATGTCGCGGACGTCCTGCTGCTCGTACTCAGTGACGCCGCTCATGTCCTGATGGGATGGGATGAAACGCTCCCCGTGCCTGCTTCCCTCATTGATCCCGCGACCAAACTGCCTATCCCAGCCATGCGCAAAGACGAATTGAGCGAAGCGGGTTTCACCTCGGTAGACCTGCGAAGTCATCTGATGTCGCTCGGAGAATATCTGTGCATGTACTTGTTCGTCTGGTCGGACGTTTTGTGGCCCTCCGAGCTGCCAAACTATAGTCATCTCCTGGAAAAGACTCGCCTGATCGACCCCGACTTCAGCAATATCCCTTTAATGCGGACCGTCGAGGGCCAGAGAGAGAAAGTCGTCAGGTTTAAGGAGGATCTGCGGAGAGTTCGGCGCGCACTGGCCAATGTCCCCACCTACATGATCTTCGACGATCACGATGTGACCGACGACTTCAATGGGACGCTCCATACCTGCCGCAAACATTACAGCAAACCGCTCGGCATACGCGTCATGCAGAACGGGCTCGCGGCCTACGCGCTCTGCCAGCATTGGGGTAATACTCCCGAGAAGTTCGATAAGGTCGATCAGGCTCCGACGCCGCCGGGCCGCGAGCTATTAGAGATGCTCGACCCGGGGCTGATCGACCCGTCTCAATCAATCCCGCTGAACCAAAGGGCGGCCCGGTATGAGCAGAACTCGAAGGACATGCGCGCCCTCCTGGGAATGCCGGAGAACAAGAATGAGGTGGAGGTGGCGAAGGCTGTTGTCCACAAGCCCGGATCGCTGCTATACAACTACACCATTGAGGCTGACGGGCACCAGATCATCGTCACCGATACCCGCACCTGGCGCTCATTCCCTAAAGGTGGACGCGAGACGGGGGAGTTTCTGCCACCGGCTCAGTTCGGTAAACAGATCCTGGAGACACCGCCCCTGCAGAATCGCGCTTTGCTCGTCGTCCTGTCGACCAATGCGCCAGCGGTGCCAGCGATCCGTTCGGCGGCAAGGCACAACCTCATCGCCCGAATCGGCGCTTTTATTATGGACCGCGATCGATCGCCAGACACATTTGAGGCCTGGGAAATACCCTCGGAAGCAACCGATAGGTTGCTGAGAACACTGACGTCGAAACTGCCGAAGAACAATAGCGATGAGCACTACGGCCAGGTGATCCTGCTCTCGGGTGATGTTCATCACAGCTACGCCTCGCGCTTGAGCTACCGCGCCAAAACGCGCTTTGAAGACGTGACCGATCAGCCGGCCAGGGCAGTCATTGCCCAGTTGGTCGGAAGCTCTTTCAAGAAGGAGACAGATTCGACGCGAGGCTTCCAGCGCGACGGCTACACTTACGCGCCGGCCCTGGCGCATGTTCTGGGCCTGATTCCGCCTCATGTGCCGGAAGGCTATGTCGGTTGGAACGTTTCCCCCGGAACGAAGCTCGATGTCGGACGGGAAACCATCGCGACTACGCCGTCCCATGAGGTGAAGATCGATTTTAAGGGGCCGACGCTGGCGTTGTGGCGGGAGCGTTTTCCGAAAAACACCTTCCGCCTCCATCGTCAGCCGGACTATCGCTATCGGTTCGACTACCTTACCCCTTTGCCGCAAGACTCAGAGGACCCGAGTATTCCACCGCTGCCAACCGGCGCGGCACTGACTAACCGCCAGACGGTGGTGCAGTTCTATAAAGCACTGAACGCGCTCTTTCGTCTCGATAACAGAAACCCTGGCAAGGAAAAGGTTATCGGCGTCAATAACTTCAGTGAGGTGACGTTCAATTGGGGACAAGGCGATGACAAAGCAGTTCGGCACACAGTGCGCTGGCATGCGCCTCAAATCGGAGATTTCGCCACGACTTACCTAGTCAGTCTCAATCCGAATGATCCTAATTTTCCGGACATTAAGGACGGCCTCAACTCATGAAAAAACATCTGTTGAAAACACTGGCCGAGGAAATCGCCAAATTTACCGCCCCCCTCGCGGCTGCCGTTGAGAACTCGCACGCGCTTGACCGATTGCTGGCTGAGGTCGGAGCGCGGACTGCCGAGACGGCCCTTGGAAACGAGCGTCAAACTGTAGTCGCCGCGCTTGCCGCAGTGAACGACCTACAGACGCAGATCGACGCGCTTGTGGCCGATCCCTCTCCTTCCCTGGAGAGTATTGCCGCGTTGCTCGACGTATCGAATCAAGCGTTGGCGGCAGTGCGTGCGCTCCATGGCTTCGGGGCGGCGGCAGATGCATTCGCCGATCTTGGTAAGGACCTGGCGGCCTATCTCCTGTCCGTCTATCTGCGCGTTTGGCATCCGCTGGCGTTTAGTCTGGCGTGGCTGGCCACGCTGGTCCAACCCGCTCATGAGCAGGAACCCCGCCCGCCCGTTATCCGGGGCGATGAACTGGTCCGGGACTCTTTCAATATCGATCGCTTCCGTTTTGGCCGGCTGGTGGATCTCTGCCGGGATCCGGTGGCCGCGTTGAAATCTGAATACGGCTCCCCGACCGATGACCCGGTCGGGTTTGCGCGAAAATTCTTCCCTCGTTTGCAGCTCATATTGAACGTTCTGGGCGTGCCCTGTCGTTACGGCTTAGACCCTGAGAGCAAGGCATCTTTCGGCGATGCGGCACCCTTTCTCGAAGATGCGCTCATCATCTATGCGGCGGACGTGCTGGCAGGTGCCGAGGCCGAGGCGGGGGTCATCCTTAATCCCTCGTCAGCCGAGCGCGGCGATCTGGGTCTGGTGATCAGCCCCTTCGGCACGCTCACCATGACGAAGGAAGTTGGTGACTGGTCGGTCGAGATGAACCTCACCAGCGCGGTCGACGCGGTCGCCTACGGTCGCCATGGGTTGACGTTGCTGGCTGACTCAGCCACGACGGAGGTGAAAGGCAGCCTCGCCGCAACGCTGCCCGTCCCCGAAAAAGGTCCCGCCTACTTGCTGGGCTCGCCTGACGGCTCGCGGCTGGAAATCGGCGGCGCTCAACTCAAGCTCGAAACGGCGCTCTCCGAGGCGCGGCAATCGCTCGCGCTGTCGGCTGATGTCTCTTCGTCGAAGCTCGTGATCGCGCCGGGAGACGGCGATGGCTTCCTCAGCAGCATCCTCCCCGCCGAAGGGCTGGAGGCGAAATTCGATCTGGGGCTGGCCTGGTCGAATGAACGAGGTTTGACGCTGCGCGGCTCGGGCAGCCTTGAGGCCACGCTGCCAGTCAATCTATCCATCCGCGACGTGTTCAGGATTCCAACCCTCCACCTCGGCTTGCAGGCCTCGGACGCTGGCCTGTCAGCCGAAGTATCAGCCGCCGTGGGCTTGTCGCTCGGCCCCGTCAACGCCGTCGTCGATCGGATCGGCATCGTGAGCAAGGTAACCTTCCCCGAAACCGGCGGTAACCTCGGCGCCGCCAATCTGGACTTCCGTTTCAAGCCGCCAAGCGGCGTCGGCCTGAGCATCGATACGGCGTCGGTGAGCGGCGGCGGATTTCTCTACTTCGATCCAGACAAGGGGCAGTATGCGGGCATCGTCCAACTGAATCTGCAAGGCGGCATCGCCGTCAAGGCGGTCGGCCTGATCGCCACACGGCTGCCCGACGGATCGAAAGGCTACTCGCTGCTGGTGCTGATCACGGCGGAAGGGTTCAAGCCGATCCCGCTCCCGTTAGGGTTCAAACTGACCGGCATCGGCGGACTGCTGGCCCTCCACCGCACCTTTGATGAGGACGTGCTGCGCGCCGGGCTCAAGAACCACACGCTCGACAGCGTTATGTTCCCGAAAGACCCGATCCGCAACGCGCCCCAAATCCTCAGCAACCTGAACAAAGTCTTCCCCATCGCCCGTGGCCATCATCTCTTCGGGCCGGTAGTCCAGATCGCCTGGGGCACACCGTCCGTGATCACCGCCAACCTGGCGCTCGTGCTCGAATTCGGCGCCCGCCTGCGCCTGCTGATGCTGGCCCAGATCGAGGCGATTCTGCCCAAACCCGAGAACGATCTGATCCGCTTGCAGATGGACGCCGTCGGCGTTCTCGATTTCGACCAAGGGACGGCCTCGCTCGACGCCTCTCTGCACGATTCGCGGTTGCTGAAGAAGTTCGTCCTCACCGGGGATATGGCGATGCGGCTCAAGTGGGAGGGCGCACCCAATTTCGCCCTCGCGGTTGGCGGATTGCATCCGGCCTTCAACCCGCCGCCCGCGTTTCCCAAACTTGAGCGCATCGCCATCAATCTCGCCGCAGGCGACAACCCGCGGATTCGCTGCGAAGCCTATTTCGCGCTGACATCCAACACCGTTCAGTTTGGCGCGCGCGCCGAACTCTACGCCTCCGCCGCCGGGTTCAGCATTCATGGCGATGTCGGCTTCGACGTCCTGATCCAGTTCGACCCCTTCGCTTTCCTGGCCGACTTTCATGCCCAGCTTCAGCTCAAGCGCGGCTCGACCAACCTCTTCAAAGTCCGCGTTGAAGGCTCGCTCTCAGGCCCCCGCCCGCTGCACATCAAAGGCAAAGCCACGTTCGAAGTGCTGTGGTGGGACGTCACGATTCGCATCGACAAAACGCTGGTCGCGGGCGTCAAGCCGCCACTCCCCGAACCCATCGACGTCCTGCCGCGCTTGATAGAAGCGCTCGGCAATCCCGGCAACTGGGTCAGTCAGCTTCCCGGCGGTCAAGGTAATCTGGTGACGCTGCGTGCAGTGGCCGCAGGGCCAACCGATGTGCTTCTCCACCCGCTCGGCTCGCTGACGGTCAAACAGAATATCGTCCCGCTGAACATGGATATCTCGAAGTTCGGCCAGGCCGCGCCCGCAGGCGCACGCCGCTTCTCGATCACCAGTGTCACCTTCGGCAATCAGAGCCAGGTCACGCAGCCGGTCAGGGATTTCTTCGCCCCGGCGCAGTTCTTCGAGATGAACGACGACGAGAAGCTCTCCCGGCCTTCTTTCGAATCGATGGCCGCCGGGGTCGGTTTCACTGCTAACAACTTTGCCTTCACCACCGAGGCCAACGATTGGCTCGAAGTCGAAGCGATTGACTTCGAGACCTGGATCGTCGACAAGGAGCAAAACCAGCCGCGGCCCAGTAATCCAGAGGAGCCGAAGGATATGTATACCTTGCGCCCGGAACTGCTCGGCAAGCAGGCCCTCTTCGGGGCCGCCGGCAGCAGCGACCTGCGCCGCACGGGCAAAGCAAAATACCGGACGACTGTAGGCAAGCACAAGGTCGCCAAAGAAGGTTGGAGCATCGTCTCGACTGACGACCTGACGGAGCGACCGGTGCCCGGCCTCGCCCCGGCCCAGCCTGCATCCTATTCGGAAGCCGCCGAGGCGCTGCGGAAACTGAAACGGGAGAACCCGGCCCAAGCCGCCGGCTTGAAGATCATGCGCCGATCCGAGTTATCCGAAAGTGTCGGAGTTGACCAGGAGTTGAGGTCTTTCTCACTGACCAGGAATTGAAGTCTTTCGCAATAAATCTATAGTGAGGTAGCGATGACGGTCTCAGCCGCAAATTATGTGTTCCTGCCCTGGGTAAGACAGGGGGCCGCCGCCGGCATTCAGACGCCCGACGGCATGAATGAAAATCAAGCCGGGGTGGTCTCCGTGCCGGTCAAGTTGCGAGTCAATGACACCCCCGACATCGAGCGGAAAGTGCGCCTTCATGGCCCCGGCGATGTCACGGGAATTGATTCACAGCAGGTCGTCCGCACGGAGCCGCGCCACTTAGCGACGGACTTCGAGCCGAACTATTTTCCGGCAATCGAATTTGACCGCCCGGACTTCCCCTGGCTCTTTACCCCGGCCAAGGCCGCCGCGGCGGGCAAGCTGCGCCCCTGGCTCTGCCTGGTGGTCGTGCGGAAGCAGGAAGGCGTCACCCTGCGCGTCGACCGCAACCTGCCGCTGCCCATACTGGAGATCAAGGCACCAGCCGCGCCGCGGAATGAACTGCCGGACCTGGCCGAGTCGTGGGCGTGGGCGCATGCGCAGGTTACCGGCAGCCAACCGCAAGAGGCTTTGATCAGACAATCGCTGGCGGGCAACCCGGCCCTGACGGTGTCGCGATTGCTGTGCCCGCGACGGCTCGACCCGCTGACGGACTACCTGGCCTGCGTCGTGCCCGCCTTCGAGCTGGGGTGCAAAGCTGGTCTCGGGTTGTCGATCACGACCGACGACGAGAGATTCCTGAAGCCTGCGTGGGCTTCGGGGCCGCAATCTCCCGCGCAGGTGGCGTTGCCGGTCTATTTCCAATGGGAGTTTCGCACCGGCGCTGGCGGCGATTTCGAGGCGCTGGTCGGCCTGCTCGAAGCGCGCGACTCGGACGATATGCCTCCCGAAGTCGGCAAGCGCCGCATGAACATCGGCCAGGCCGCATTCCCCGTGGGCCATCCGCTGCACGTGGATACGACGCTGGAGCTTGAAGGCGCTTTGCGCTTGCTGGACGCCCCGGCTGCCGAATGGCCCGAGAAGACGCGCACACCCTTTCAGGCCGAGCTTAAGCGGATTCTGGAAATACCCTGGCAGGCCATCGATCAAAGCAGCATCGAACCGCTGGTCGCGCCGCCGATTTATGGCTGTTGGCACGCAGCGCGGCACAGTTTGGAGGCCAACTTCACGCCGCCGGCAGTCCAGACTTGGCTCGATGAACTGAACCTCGACCCGCGCTACCGGGCGGTTGCCGCGCTCGGCACTGCCGTCGTCCAGAGTCAGCAAGAGCAGTTGATGGCTTCGGCGTGGGAACAACTCGGCGAGATCGAACGGATCAACCAAATGCGGCGACAGGCCCAGCTCTGCCGCGCGGTCAACGCCGCTTACCATGCCAAACACTTCACTCGATTCTCAGAAGAATCGCTGCTGAAAGTGGTCGCCCCGGCTCAGTTGCGCGTCGTCGTCGAGATGCCGGGCGGCAGCGGGGTGAGCGGCGGCAGCAACCTCACGACGCGGACGCTGTTATCAAAGTACATTTCGCAAAGCGCCTTGCCGGACAGGACCGTCTCGGCACCGCTGCGCCGATTGACCAGCCCGCGTAACGCGATCAGCGCCCGATTCCAGACGGCGGGTGCGGCACCCATAGCCATCGTGGCCCGGTTGAATACTTCTACATCGATCGTCGCAGACCAGAGAACCGAAGCCGGTCTGGTGACGCTCGATCAAGTGACGCAGGCCCAGACCGGGACGCACGCGACGCAGTTAAAGCAGACCGTCTATTTCAACCGCATCTTGAACGCGCTCACGACGGCACCCAAGCTCAGGGATTTCACGATCGTGGACGAAGGCGTCCCGCCCAAACGCAACCTGCTGTCATTCACGTGGCCCGCGGTAGCGACCGACAATGCCGCCTCGCTCGCCTTTCTCGCATTCCGAGACGCGGCCAAAGCCCATCAGACCTACCTGATGCAGAGCAGCCTTTCGCCCGCTTCTATTGCGTTTCAGACGCCGCCGCTGCCGATGAATCTGTCCGCCACCCAGCGAGCCCTCCTTGAAAGCGTCAGCCCCGAAAAGACCATCACGGCGCGGGTAGAGGCGTCGCTTGAAATCGCGGGCGGCACCGGGACCACCGGCGACCCGCTTGAGCCGATTATGGACGAGCCCGACTTCCCACATCCCATGTATGAAGCCTTGCGCGACCTCTCGCAGGACTCCCTCTTCCCCGGTCTGGAGCATGTGCCGCCCAACACGATCACGCTGCTAGAGACCAATTCGAAATTCGTCGAATCGTTCATGGTAGGGCTGAACGCGGAGATGGGCCGCGAATTCCTCTGGCGCAATTACCCGACCGATCAGCGCGGCACCTTCTTCCGCCAGTTCTGGGACACGTCGGCTGGCAATGAACAGCCCGACATCGAACCGATCCACGAGTGGGACAAGACCGACCGCCTCGGCGACAACGCGCAGGCGGGCGATAAACTGGTGCTGCTCATCCGCGGCGAGTTGCTGCGACGCTATCCCAACTCGGTGATCTACGCCGTGGCGGCAGAGCGCAGGAACGGGCTACTCGACCTGTCGCTCAGGCCCGAGGACGAACGCCACCCACTCTTCCGCGGCACGCTGAAACCCGACGTCACCTTCCTGGGGTTTGATCTGACTCGCGAAGATGCCAAGGCCGACCCCGGCTGGTTCTTCGTCATCCAGCAACAACCCACCGAGCCATGCTTCGGGATGGACGTCGCGGACTTCGACAAACCGGCCCCGCCGCTGACGACGTGGAATAACCTGAGCTGGCGGCACCTGGCCGCGACCGCCGAGGAATTAAACACGCTTTCGCACGCTTCTATTCAGAAGGTGCTGCCCGACATCGACAAAGCGAAGTGGGGCAGGAACTCTGCGCATCAGGCTTACATCACGCTTCAACGCCCCATGCGCATCGCCATTCACGCAAAGGAAATGCTTCCCTAGAAAGGCTCTAATCATGCTGACTCCGAACCCTAACATTCCAAACATCCCGAACACGGCTGACGTGGCCACGCCGCTATCGTCCGGACCCGCCCGCCCGGTTGTGCTGTTCCCTGTGCGGTTGGAAACGCGGTTCTTTAAGCTCGCCGACGGCAGCTCCGAACTGCGCGTGCGCGTCTACCCTGACAGCGTGCACATCGACTCGCACGAGCCCGCGCTGACCGCCGAGGAGCAGACCTGGGGCCGGCATTTCTGGGAACAGACCTGGGCCGCCGGCAATGACGAAGAGCGGAGAAAGTCCGCCTGGCGGCAGTTGGCCGACCGTTTCGATCCGCCGCGAGCGGCGTGGGTCGCGCGGACGCTCATGCCGCTGAACCCCCAGGACCGCACGGCCAACAAGCCGCCGGTCTTTCCGTCACCCGCGACGAAGGCGGAGGCATGGACGCGTGCGCCATTGGCACGTATGTTGCCGAACCAGTGGGTCGTGCTCGGCTACAAGGACGGCAAGCTGATCGTGAACGTCAAAGGTAAGGCGATTGCAGAGGACCTGAAGGCGGGGCCGGACCCCGGAGCGGGCGGAGGGAATTCGATCCCCCCAGATCAACTGGCGATCGACGAGGGGATGAAGTGGATGGTCGATTTCGACACCGCCGAAGAAAAAGGCATGGGGATACGTGCCAGATTGAGTCAGCAGGCCGCCGCCGCCGGGCTGGATTTTCTGCTGGTGCTGGGGGTCAAGGATTCTGGCGGCGGGACGACCGACTGGACGCCGCGCCTGGCGGAATTGTTCGACGCCCACCGCTACACAGACGGGTTGAACTTCATACCCCAAGGCACCCCTTCCAACAATACGGCGGATGCGCCGAGCGGCTTCAGTTCGGCAGACCCCGGCCACGAAGCGAGTTACCTGGCCGAACACGCCACCTCCATCTTTCAGCCCGGCGACCGGTCGAATGCCGACGTGTTGACGAGCGCCCTGGGGCTGGCGAACGCCAAATCAGTTTTTGCGAACCTCCCCAACGCCGCCGCCAAAGAGCAGTTGGACGCGCGACAGATGAACACGGCCTTGTGGCAGGCAACGTGGGGCTACTTCCTGTTACAGATGCTCGGGGTAGACAAAACCGGCGAGAGTCCGCTGCTCGATCCCGACATCGCCTGGGCGCGCAGCCATTTCATTGATTACGTGCGGGCGAACGGGCCGCTGCCCGCCCTGCGCATCGGCAAGCAACCCTATGGCATTCTCCCTGTGACTTCGCTCGACGCCTGGAAACAACAGGCCGGCGGGCAGCGCGACAAGGTGTTGCGCGATCTCTTGTTCGGGCTGCGCGACGTGTGGCGCCGCAATTACACGGACGTGCCGCGGCTTGGCCGCACTGAGGACATCGATCAGGAGAAGGGCATCGACAGAGACCTCGCCGAAGTGCTGAGTATGGACGCGCGGTCGTCAAGCTACTCTGTGCGAAACCTGATGGGCCGCCACTACATGGAACACCTCTGGGTGTTTTTGAGCGCCGATTACTATCAGGACGTCTGGCCCCCCGTGGCCGAGCCGCCCGAGGAGCCGGAGCCTTTCGTGCCAGAGCCGATGCCCGAAGACCTGCCTCCGAGCGCGAGGGCTGCCTGGGCACGTGCCCAGCAGGCGGCGGCGCTCGCCGCCCAAAGGGCGCACCAGCAGTGGGCCGCGGCCATGGCGGCATACAATCAAAGGCTCGCTTTCATCGCCGCCAAGCAGGGCTACACCGCTTCGTGGTGGGCCACCCAGGAACAGCGCGCCGGCGCGTTGTTGGAGACTCCGGGCGTGAGGCAGACTCCGGGCGTGACGTGGTGGCCGCGGCTGTCGCGCGGCGTGTTTTCCCCGCCCATCGCCAAGCTCAACGGCGCGCTGGTGCAGGCCGTCAAGAACAAGACGCTGTTGCCGAACTACATAGACTCGCTGCTCGCCGCGCGAGACCTGAACGCGATCCGCAACGGAACGATTCAGCCGCCGCCAACGCCTTCGCTGCTCTACCTGCTACTGCGCCATTCGATGTTGCTCGAATACGGCGCGGCAGGGCATTTGTTGCTGTCAGGGGCGCGCCGCGAGCAAGAACTGGTGAACATGCCAGGGTGGCCGGTAGCGCAAACGGTCTGGGAAAAATTCAACAACGACGTCAACGTGAGCGGCCTTGGGAATAAGAAACTGGGGCCGTACCTGCTCGGCTTCCTGCCTTCCGGCGAACCGGATACGGCCCGGAAACCGGAGCTGAAACCGCTGAGCGACTTTCGCGCCAGCCTGACCCATCTGAAATCACTCGACGCCGACCGCCTTGAAGAGTTGATGACCGGCACGCTCGACCTCTGTTCGCACCGCCTGGACGCGTGGATCACTTCGCTTGCGACCAAGCGGCTGGCCGAGATGCGTAACGCGAGTCCGACGGGCATGTTGTTCGGCGGCTACGGCTGGGTGATGAACTTAAAGCCCGCCGCCGCGCAAGCGAATGTTCCGGCACCGCCCGGCGAACAGGCTCCGGTCTTTCAAACAGCCAACCAACCCGGCTTTATCCACACGCCTTCGCTGACCCACGCCGCCGCCGCCGCGATCCTGCGCAGCGGCCACCAGGCCCACGCCGGTTATCAACAGCCGAACGACCTGCTGGCCATCGACCTGTCGTCCGAACGTGTGCGGCTGGCGACGTGGCTGCTCGACGGCGTGCGACAGGGGCAGCCGCTCGGCGCGCTGCTCGGTTATCGCTTCGAACGCCGATTGCAGGAAGGCCGAACGGACACATTAAATCCGGCCAAATTCATTGCGGCCTTCCGCGAGTTGGCGCCGCTGGTGGCACGGAAGCTGGAGCAAACGAGTGAACCGGCCACTGCTCAGCCGCTCGAAGCCATCGCCGCCAACAACGTCGTGGATGGGCTACAACTGCACCACCTCTGGCAGCAAACGCAAACCGACCCCGCACAAACCCTGCACAAAGAGCAGGAGTTTTTCTCTGGACTGCCGCCGATGACAGACGAAGAGAAAGCCTTCGTTCGTTCCGAGCTGATGGCCCTCAACGACTCGGTCGATGCCGTCAGCGACGCGCTGATGGCCGAAAGCGTTTATCAAGTCGTGCGCGGAAACCCACTGCGGGCGGCCAGCACCGTCGAATCGATCGCGGGCGGTGAAACGCCTCCGCCGGAACTCGAAGTCGTACGGACGCCGCGCACCGGCATCGCTTTGACGCATCGGCTGGTGACGCTCTTCAGTGGCGAACCCGTGCTTTCGCCCGAATGGACGACGACGGCAACGAATCTCTTCCGCGCCAACGCCGAACCGCACCTGAACGCCTGGGCGGCCAAGTTGCTTGGCAATCCGCTCAAGGTGCGCTGCGTAGTTGAACAACTGGAACCGGCGACCGGAAAAGTTTTGGCGACAAAAGAACTCCGCATTAGTCAACTGGGCCTGTCGCCGCTCGATTTCATCTACGCGATGGAAGGTGGAGAAGGCGGACAGCAGGCGGAGATCGAACAACGCCTCTTCTATACGATGATGAAAATTAATGGCGGCTTCGCGCCGGGTTCGCTGCTTCGAGTTAATCCCAATCGCAAGCCGGGCTGGGAGTCTAACGAGTTGAGTTATGGCGAATTCAGCGAACTGCTGCGGAAAGCGCGCAAGCTGATTACCAGCGCGCGAGCTATCGAGGCTGGTGATCTGGATCTGCCGGAGCGAAGCACGAATTTCAGTGTGGATGTTGTTGAGTTGGAGAAACGCGCGACGAACGCCGACTGGATAAGCCGAACGCGGAACGATTTGAAGGCGCTACTCATGACACCCAATACGGTCAATCTGGAGACGCTGCGAGGGGTGCTCTTGCGCGCGGCTGGTCTCGGCATCGCGGGCGCTGTGCCGCTTTCCGCCGCGGGGAATTCGCCCGCCGACCGCCAGACGATCCTGGCGCAGTCCGCCTCGATACTGAGCGAAGTCGACCAGCGCACCAAACAACTCGAAGCCCTATTCGCAGGCTTCAACGCGAGCACGGCCAACGGGAGCACGGCGACGCTGGAAGCCAGACGCGATTACGCGCTGGCGCGGCTGCAGGTAATCTTCGGCAAAGGCTTTGTAGTGCTGCCGCGCTTTACGGTGGCCAATGCCGCGGAGCTTGAGAAAGCGCTCGCCGACAGCGCCAAAGTGCAGGACGGCGATCCGTTCGCTTCGACCACATGGTTCCAGCGGATGGCGCGCGTGCGCGATGGCGTCTCCCGGCTCAACGCGACGCTCAACTATTCTGAAGCCCTCGACACCGGCGAAAGACTCAACCTGAACGTCGCGCAACTGCCCTACAGCGCCACCGACCGCTGGGTCGGCTTGCCGCTCAAAGCCGGTCAGACTCTGCCCGGCGGAAAACTCTCCCTGGTCGTGCAATCGGGCGCGACGGTTGACGTGCGCCAGCCGCTGGCCGGGCTGCTCGTCGACGAATGGGTGGAAGTGGTGCCCAGTGCGACCGAGACCACCGGCATCGCGCTGCAATGCGACCGCCCCAACGCCACCCCGCCGCAGACGATTCTGATCGCGGTGCCGCCGGAGGTCGGGGTGCCGTGGACGATCTGGTCGATGCAACAGGTGCTGCTGGAAACGCTCGACCTGGCCCGCATTCGGGCCGTCGACCCGGACGCGCTGGACGAGGTCGGCCATTACTTTCCTGCGATGTACTTCGCGATCAACACAGTCGGCGACACGGTTTCGACCGACTTCACCAAGATCAACTCTTAGAGGGAGCTATGCCATCAACACCATCAATCACTAGTTGGATGCGCCTGGAACCGCGCAGCCGCAATGCAGAGATGAGCGCCAGTCTACAGGCCAGGGTCTACGACCCGCTCTGGCTGCTGGCCCGGCAATGGCAGCTCGGCGAGTTTCAGGGCGAAGACAACGGCTCGCCGGTCGTCGCGAGCTGGCGGGCGGAAGCGGCGCGGCTGACCCGCTATCATTCGGGGCCTATCAAGCCGAACGACATGGTCAACGCCCCGAGTTATGACCCCACCCGCATGCCCCTCGAATCGCTGGTCGAGCGGGAGGCGGTTCGTCCGACCGTGGCTCAGGCCGCCAAGCCGGAGAAGCTCAGGTTGGCCGCCGAGGCCGGTCAGCAGTTCCTGCGTATGCTGCAACGCCGGTCGCTATCGCGCGACTACCGCGGCGCGTTCATCAAGGAATATCCGTTCCCGGCATTGTCGGCGGAGCAGCGTGCCGCATTCGACGGCGAGAGCCTCAGCTTCTTTGATCTGATGGCGGGGCGCGTGCCCGACGGTCGGCGGCTATATGCCGCGTTCCGCCCGACCGGTACGGGCGGGGTCGCCGTCGCGGCCTCGCTCGGAATTGCGGCTGCCGACCTGCCCCAGGTCGAGAATACCGCGCAGCTCTGGCGGCAATGGTTCGAGACGCTCTTCAGCGAGCCTGACGCGGGCAACCCGTCCTGGCTGCCGGAGCGCATGGAGTATGCGTTTTCGGTGGGGACGCGACTGAGCGATGGCGAGTGCGTGTTAACGGCAAAGGAGTACGCCGAAGGACATCTGGACTGGTACGCCTTCGACTCGAACCTTGAGGTGACGCTCGGCGGGGCGCAAGACAATGCGGTTACGGAAATCGCCCGCAAAGTGATTCCGGCCCCGGTGAGTTTTCGCGGAATGCCGGCGGCCCGGTTCTGGGAGTTTGAAGACGCGCAGGTGGACTTCGGTTCAGTCGACGCCGGGCCGACCGATTTGGCGCGGATGCTGCTGGTCGAATTCGCGCTGGATTATGGCAACGACTGGTTCGTCATCCCGATCGAAGTCGAGGTCGGCTCTCTCTACAGGACTCGCTCCCTGGTCATCACCGACACGTTCGGCGTCCGAACGCTGGTCAAACCGAACAGCGAAGCCGGGGAGCCGCACTCGCTATGGCGTATGTTCCAACTTTCCAACACACGAGAAAGTGGACTGACGAAGCCGGCGTCGAACCTGTTCTTCCTGCCGCCATCTCTCCTCAAAAGTCTGGCGACCCGACCGATTGAAGAGGTGCTCTTCCTGCGCGACGAGATGGCCAACCTCGCCTGGGCGGTTGAACGCGTGGTTGAAAGTCCAGCCGAAGGGCCGCTCAACCGATTCGAAGCCTACCTCGAACAGAGGCGGCGGCACGATCTGGAAGCGCCACCGCCGATGGCAGCGCCGGACGCGCTCGATTACCGGCTGGCGACGGAAGTCCCCGATTATTGGGTTCCTTTACTGCCGGCGCAGACCGCCCAAGGGCTTCGCCTCAAGCGAGGCGCGGTACTCAAGATGGATGGTTCGACGGAACCCGTCCATGCCCGTGGACGCATTTTGGAACCCGGCCAGGAACTGGCGCTGTTTGAAGAAGAAGTGCCGCGCGAAGGCGTCCGCGTGACGCGGAGCTATCAGTTCACTCGATGGATCGACGGCTCATCTCACTTCTGGGTAGGGCGTCGGAAAGGGGTCGGAAGCGGCGAAGGTTCGAGCGGGTTGAAGTTCGACTCACTGGGCGAAAAAGACTGACCATCAGACCAGCCCACAGCGTACTGGCAAGAGGGCCAAATCGCTCAAGTCGCTGCCCGAGCGTGTGAAGGTTGCGGTGCAAATAGCAAAAAGGAGTGATCTATTACGATGTCATGCTCAATACGTTGTTTTAGCATCCTTTAATGTCAGGGCATACTTCCAAATCTCATCAGATATGGAGAAGAATGCTTTAAAATCATTCTCGCCGGAATTTGTAATAATTTCCGTGTTCACAAATAATATCACTCCCACTTCTTTCGAAAGGTTAGAAAGCATCTCGGTACGTACTCCCGGGTCGGTTCCGGCATGCCCGATTCGAGTTACATTTCGTTTCGTCGCCCAAAAAATCCCGGAGTTTATTTCGTCTAAGTTTACATTCTCAGGCTTAGTTGATGCAGTAAACTGAAACTCAACCATTTCCCTGACAGATTCATTTTTTAGAATTCTGACTCCGTTAAATTCCCCTCCATTTAATAAGCAGATAAAGAATTTCGATAAATCTGAAACCGATGTACGAACGCCTCCGTCAGGATAGGTTGTTAGTCCATATAGCTTAATAGTTTTAGTTGTATCTCCTTCCTTTTTGTAAAGCTTTGAGTGATTTGCCAATTTGATTTCAGACAAAAACCAACCCGTATTTTTCATTTGCAATGGCTTAAAAATATATTTCTTACTATACTCATTCAACTTCATTCCGGTTGCAGTTTCAACAATGTAACCAGCAAGCCCGGCAGCAATATTCGAATACTCACGATATGATCCCGGCTTGACTTTCAAGAAATTGTCTTTTGAGTAGTATTTACCACCAGGTACAAAGTAGTTTTTTAGAAACTCTCCCAATGGTTCCGGAGAATCGCTACCGTAGAAGTAGTTATTATCATAGATTGGAGACCTGTCTGTAATTCCAGAAGTGTGCGTCGCCAGATTTCTCAAAGTGATCTTTTCCTCTGGAAAAAACGGATTGATCACTTTGAAAGGCAGATAGTTATTAATATTTTCGTCAAGAGACAGTTTTTTGTCTTCAATCGCATGCATCAAACAGACTCCGGTAAAAGTCTTGCTGATTGATCCAATATTCATGATTATATTTGGAGTAAAGGGTATATTGTTATCCTTGTCAGCGTATCCATATCCTTTAGCCCAAACTAACTTTTTGTTAATGATTATAGCTGCCCCAACTCCAACCACTCCTGATTCATTCATTTTTTTTTCAATAATAGTATCAATAGAACTCTTTGTTGCGGTCGGAGTTTGCGCCACAGCAAATTGCACGGTGAGCAAACATACCGCCAAGACAGTTAATAAATAATTTGACCGAATAAAATTTATACGCATAAAGATTTCACCTTATTGAAATTCCAAAGAGCCAGTCTATTGAACTAAATGTTCAAAAAATAGACAGATGTGAGAATTTTCATGACAGTGTATTCCTTGTTTACATTCTTCAACCGAATAGTGCGTAGTGCTGATGATGACTCCGTTATCATTGAGACTCTTAACTATTTTACCGGTAGATTTTCCTTTGCTTAAAACGAACATAATAAAGAGGCATACTTAAAATATCTATTTTCAAAATAATAGTATCTTTGGCTGGGCACGGCAACTGCGTTCTGACAGGGACGAACAAACGGTAGTCGTGTGGGCTCTGGTGCAAAGTTTTCTGGGTGATTTGCGATTGGGCACAGACTACAGTGCCGCGAGCCTGTAGGTTCGCGCAAGGGTTCTGGTGCAGCCAGCAGCGAGAGTACATAATTCGGTGTGGTGATTTTTACAGGGCGAGTTGCTGGCTGCCGAGATAGTGATAAAATCCCTGTTGTCGCATCAACTCTTCATGGGTGCCCTGCTCAACGATCTTGCCTTTTTCCATGACCAGAATCAGGTCAACGTCGCGAATCGTGCTCAACCGGTGCGCGATGACGAATGAGGTTCGGCCACTCAGCAATTGACCCATGTTCTCTTTGATGGCCTTCTCCGACTCGGTATCCAAAGCGCTGGTCGCTTCGTCGAAGATCAGAATCGGCGGTTCGTTATAGACGGCTCGCGCGATGGCAATGCGCTGGCGCTGGCCTCCCGACAGCGCGATTCCGGTTTCACCGACGCGCGTGTCATAACCGAGCGGCAGCCGTTGGATGAATTCGTGAGCGTTGGCAACTTTCGCCGCCCAGGCAACGCGATCCATATCCGGTTCTTCTTCGCCGAATGCTATGTTCTTCGCGATGGTGTCGTCAAATAGATAGTTCTCCTGTAACACAAAGCCGATTTGGCGGCGCAGGTCGCGATAACGTAGTCTCTTTTGCTCAATACCGTCGAAGTAGATCGCGCCTTCTGTCGGTTCCAGCATTCCGGCCAAACATTTGATCAGGGTGGTTTTGCCTGAACCACTGCGCCCAACAATGGCGACGCGTTTCCCCGCCGGAATATCAATCGTGATCTCTTCCAGAATCTTAAGCGAACCGGGGCCGCCATACTGAAAGCTGACGTTTTCGAATCGCACAAGTCCTTCCAGCGTGCGCACAGGTTTCAAGTGCGAATGGTCGTAGCCTTGCTCCGGCTCTGACTCGAAGATGTCGTTCATCCGGTTCAGCAGCACGACCGCGAATTGCCAGTTATCCCACATCGAAAGCAGAGCCAGAATCGGCGCGTTGGCCATCGCCACTAATGAATTGAACGCAACCATCGAGCCGATGCTCAACTCGCCTCTCATGACTTGTTGCGCGCCAACAAACAGAAACAGTGCCATCGAAAGAAAGCCGACTGTCTGTACCGCGCCTTCGTAGCTCATCAGCAGGAAGCTCGATTTGAATTGTTTGTCCGCCAGCGAGTGGAATTCACTGAGCATCTTTTCGCGCAATGAACTTTCCGCGCCCAACGCTTTGACGGTTTCGATACCTTTAATCGCGTCAATCTGATGTGATGAGTATTTGCCGTAGGATTCTTCCAGTTCGTCGAACATCGGCCCCAGTCGTTTGCCGGAATACTTCATCAGCCCGGCGTAAAACGGCGCGACGGCCAGAAATACAGCCGAAAGCACCGGGCTATACAAAAACATCAGCGCGACGGCGGCGGCGATCTGAGCGATGGCAGTCAATCCGTTTACGCCGTTTTGCACCAGAAATTCGCGCACTTGCCTGACGCCCAACAATCGCCGCTGGATGTCGCCGGTCTTGCGCGTAGCGAAATAACTGATGGGCAAGGCCAGCAAGCGCCGCGTGATAAAATCGAGCGTTGATGAATCTACGCGTACCGCCACGAAGCTGAGCAGATACCGCTCGACAAGCATTGCCGCAGTCATAAAGGCCAGCACGACCATCATCGCGCCGATCATCATTGCGAGCAACGATGAATCCCGCTCGATCAGCACGCTGTCAACTATGACTTGCGTGAAGACGGGCAGGATCATTTGCAAGGCGCTAACGATCACGGCCAGGCCGAACGCTTTGGCAAAGACGCTCGCGAACGGCTTCAAAAACGGCCTCAACCAGACGACCCCTGTTTTAGTTTCCGGCGCTTGTTCAAAAGCTTCGGTGTAATCAAACAGCGCGGCATACCCGTTCCACTTTTCGCAGAGTTCTTTGCGCGTGATCTTGCGAATGCCGGTCGCCGGGTCGGCTATCCGGGCGTGCTTGTCGCTTACGGCAAACAGCACAACCCAATGGTAATTCTTCCAGTGAATGATCGCGGGCAGCGGCATCTGCCTGACGTTGGTTTTCGATACCTTGACAGAACGCGCGGCCAACCCGAGCGCTTCGGCCCCCTGACACAGGCCGCGCAAACTGGTTCCGTCAGTCGCCGTGTGAACGACCTGGCGAATGCGCGTAATAGAAACTTTTCGGCCAAAGTGGCGGCATACCATCGCCAGACTTGCCGCGCCGCAATCCATTTCGTCAATTTGTCTGATGTGCGGGAAACGCAAGATACGCTTACTGCCTTTGACAAAGTGGCCGTCTTCGGTCGCAAACGGGCCGAGTTCTGTAGCCGTCCTTCGCCTGTCGGGTTGGCCCGTGCTGACTTGCTCAGTCGCGGGCAAAATCTCCTGCGCGAAATTTAATGGCAGCCGCGCGGTCATCTTGTACCAGAGTCCTTTTTCATATACTGACCTGTTAAGGCGGAAGCAGGCGGCGAAAACTATCATCCGAAAATATTTTTCTGCGGGGTGATAGCTTTGACCGAGTTTGACCGCCTTAACAGGCGAACGGATAGACCCGTATCAAATATGGATGGGATGAAGATATGAATTCAATCGAGGCGATACTTACCGACTGTTTCATTGCGCTGATGTTGTTCATCCTCTGGGCGTGGGATTTGCCGGAGCGTAGCCTGCTCAATCGCCTGGCGATCAAATTGAAATGGCCGATTCAACGACTGGGCCTGGTTCACAGTTGGCGATTGTTCAGCCCTGACCCGGCAACTGATAATTACCGCCTTCAGTTCAAGCTTCGTTTGGCCGATGGCTCTGTCGTCGCTATCGAGCCTGAATACTTCCGCTTCCCTGAGCTACAGCGCCAGCCTGTTCGTTATAGGTGGACAAAGATGAAAAACAACTTGCTGCGGGCGGAGTCCGCTCCGCTTAGAGCGTCTGTGTGCAAGTATGTTGCAGCAGAGTTTCAGGCGCAGTCTGCAAATGAGGCGCAGCATCCGGTGGAAGTACAGTTAGTCCGATGGCGGCAATCGATCTCCCCGTTTGGGGCTAAAGAGATCGAAAGCTGCGAACCATACAAACGCCGAATCATCTACACGCAACCTATCAACCCGGCGACTTCGGTTCGCGAGGTCGAGCCGTCACAACTGAACCTTTGTAGAGAATAACTATGCTGAATGCGCTGATGTTTAACCTGCAAAATATGACGGGCCTCTGGAATCAATTTTTTCATGTGCCCGAAAGCACGCTGATGCTGGCGATCTTTCGTGTGGCGTTTGGCTCGTTGTTGTTGGTCAACGCCTGTTTATTCTGGCGGGCGGCGGAATTCTGCTTCTATCCGGCGAGCGCGCTGACGCTGGAGGATCATAGGACTGTCTTCAAGAAAACCAACTGGTCGCTCTTCAATCATTTGCCGCCGACCAGAGGCGCAGTGCATTTCGTCCTGCTGTTGCACATTGTCGGCGTGCTCGGGCTGTTGTTCGGTTTTTACACGCGACCGAGCGCGGCGCTGGTTTTTATCACATTGATATCCTTGCATTCTCGGAACGCCTATATGCTCAATGGCGGCGATACGCTGCAACGCCTGCTCAGTTTTTTTCTGATCTTCTCTCACGCGGGCGGCGCGTTATCGGTTGACGTCTGGCTGGCAGGGGTCTCGGAAACCGTGGCCGATCCATGGGC
Source organism: Blastocatellia bacterium (assembly GCA_963726785.1). GTDB lineage: Bacteria > Acidobacteriota > Blastocatellia > UBA7656 > UBA7656 > DATEKX01. Next base: position 1,546,479 of record CAVSDJ010000008.1, on the reverse strand, counting down.
GCTGCGGCTGATGCAGGTGCTGGTGGCGATTGTTTACTTGCGCACAACCTACTGGAAGCTGTGCGGCACAACCTGGCGTGCGGGCAGCGCCACTTATTATGCGCTGAACCTGCGTGATTACCGGCGGCTCAAACTGCCGCAATGGCTCGCGCGGCCTTTGTTCTATCGAGCGGCGACTTATGGCACGCTTGTGCTCGAAGGCGCGCTCGGCCTGTTGCTGTGGTTCGACCCGCTGCGTTACCCGCTGCTGCTGGCGGGCCTTGTGCTACATCTGGGATTGCAGTGCTTCATGCGAACAGGGCTTTTTCAATGGACGATGCTCACCGCACTGTTGCTCTTCATCAAGCCTGCCGATCTGCACGAATGGCTGAAACCGCTTGGTCTGTTCTGACGGCATCCGACAATTATTTTTACGCGGATGATAGTTTTTGCTGAGATGTTCCGCCTTAGCATACGGGCACAAACAGCTTGTGCCTGTAGGCTAAGGCCCAACGCCGCAGCTCAATATTAACCAATCTTATCAATAGGAGAATTCAATCATGAGGGTGAACGATAAGCAGAAGAATTTGAATGTCATCGAAGATGAAGCACAACTAACTGACCTGGGATTGACCGACGAGGAATTGGACGGGATCAGAGGTGGCAGGCTCACAGGCGCAGAGGAAGACGGCGGCAAAGGCATAGGCGGCGACTGGATTATCAACCACAACGAGACGATTGTGAGCGACGAAGTTGCAGCCCAGCTCACCGACTTCGGATTGACCGATGAGGAGTTGGACGGGATCAAAGGCGGCAGGCTCACAGGTTCGGAAGATGGCGGAGGCGGTGGTATGGGCGGCGACTGGATAGTTAACCATAACGAGACGATAGCCGAAGACATTGCCGCTGATATCGAACTCTCCGACCTTGGACTTACAGACGAAGAGTTGGATGGCATCAAGGGCGGGCCACACCCGGGATCGGGGGATGGCGGAATCTGGATCAATAATCACAACGAGACGACCGTCAGCGACGAGAGAGATGAAGTCCGATTCGCTGATCTGGCGGTCACTGATGAGGAGGCTGATAAAGTCAGCGGAGGGACGGGGCAGTGGCCCGTCATCGAACCGGACCCGGGATTTAAGTGGAACCATAACGAGACGATTGTGAGCGACAATGAGATCGAAGCCCAACTAAGCGACTTCGGATTGACCGACGAGGAATTGGACGGGATCAGAGGCGGCAGGCTCACAGGCTCAGAGGATGGCGGCGGAGGTGGTATGGGCGGCGACTGGGTACTTAATCACAACGAGACAACAGCCGCTGATATCGAACTCACTGACTTCGGATTGACTGATGAGGAGTTGGACGGGATCAAGGGTGGCAGAGATGGTGTAAACGACGGCGGCGGCGGCATAGGCGGTGACTGGGTCATTAACCATAACGAGACGACAGTCAAAGACAACGCCACCGAGATTGAACTCACTGACTTCGGATTGACTGACGAAGAATTGGACGGGATCAAGGGTGGCAGAGTTGGTGGAGACGACGGCGGCGGAGGCCGCACAGGTGGGGACTGGATCATTAATCATAACGAAATGGTTGTGAGCGACGATGAAGTTGAAGCCCGCCTCTCTGACTTCGGATTGACTGATGAAGAACTGGACGGGATCAAGGGTGGCAGGCTCACAGGCGCAGAGGAAGACGGCGGCGGCGGTATGGGCGGCGACTGGGTCATTAACCATAACGAGACGATTCTGACAGATACGCTGAACTGAAAATCGCTATGACTGACGGAACTCCACAGACTTCCGACGCTGCTCAGAAACGGAAGGTTTGCGAACTAGCCCTGCGCGCTGACTCTTGCCGCGCGCAGGGCCGTTACAATGAATCGGAGGCGCTGTTTCGCCGCGCGCTCGACCTGGCTGAACATATCTTCGCCGATGATGATGGTGAACTCCTGCCTCTGCTCAACAACTTCGCCGTGTTGTACAAATACAGCGGCCAATTCGATGAAGCAGAGAAGATGTACCGCCGCGCCCTTCATATTGCCGAAAGCAGATTTGGCGAACGCCGCGCCATAGTCGCCACGCTCTATCACAATCTGGGCGGGCTGGAGCACGCGCGCGGCAATTACGCGGCGGGCGAACCTCTGGCCCGTCGCTCTGTCGAAATACGCCGGGCATTGCTCGGCGAAGAGCATTTCGACGTAGCTGCGGATATGGCCGCTCTGGCAGGGATACTGGATGGGCTGGGCAGGTATGACGAATCTGAACCGATCTATCACAGAGTGCTTGAAATCTTTGAGCGCGAAGCCGATCAGGAGAGTTATGAAATCGCGATCAACCTGAATAACCTCGCAGCCGTCTATGCCGCGCAAGGCAAGCTGGAGGCAGCCGAACTGATGTACTGCCGTGCGCTTGCGATCAAAGAAAAGCTGTTAGGTGCAGACCATCCAGATATGGCTGTGACGCTCAATAACATGGCCCTGCTCGCAAAACGCCGAGGCGAACTGACAATAGCCGCGGCGATCTATGAACGCGCTCTGACTATATTCGAGCGCGTACTCCAAGCAACGCATCCCCGCTTGCTTACATGTCGCGCAAATTATGAAAGGTTACGGCTCAAGCTCCACCTGTCGGCAGCAAACAAATAAAACAGACCTGCCGTGATAGTTTCCGCCGCCGACTTTCGCCTTAGGAGATGAGCGCGAATGATGCGCTCACGGTGAACATCAAACTTTTATGAAAGGACGTCTACAAAATGAGAACTCTGAAGATAATAACTTTACTATTGTTCGCGGTGGCGCTTCTGCTGCCCGTTACTTTTACAAGCGCAACACAGGAACAACCCGCGACCGAAGCGCCGACCGGCTTCGATAATAAGACCAACGGGCTAGTCTCGCAGGATCAGTTCGATGCCGACAGGGAGGTGTTCGACGAGCCTAAGCTTATAAGCGACGGCCTCGGGCCAGTCTACAGCATGAATACCTGCAATGGATGCCACGCGCAGGAAACGAGCACCTTGTACGCAGGACTGAGAGCCGGGCGTTACGACGGCGAGAATTTCTTTGAGCACCCGGGCGGCTCGCTAATTCAATCCTTCGCCATTGACGCGGCCTTACAGGAACGTGTTCTGGACGGCAACGAGGTCACGGCCTTTCGCATGCCTTTAAACCTGCTCGGCGATGGCTTTATTGAAGCCATCAGCGACGACACGCTCATAGCAATTGCAAACAGCCAGCCCGGTCAATCCGGGGGGCGAATCGCGGGCGAGGTTGTCCGTGTGCCCGTGCTCGAAGCAGGCGGCGCGCTCCGCGTGGGCCGGTTCGGTTGGAAGAATCAGCACGCCAGCCTGGTGTCGTTTTCAGCCGACGAATACCTTAACGAGATAGGTATAACCTCTCCCCTGCTGCCGACTGAGAACACGTCTAACGGAGTTTCGGTTGCCCTATACGATACTGTCCCCGACCCTGAAGATGACGGGGCCGACGTTGAAACATTCGCCCGCTTTATAAGGGCAACAAACGCGCCGCCGCGCGATGAATATCTGGCGGCTACGGCAGAGGCCCAGGCAGGCTCCAACCTGTTTAATTCAATAGGCTGCGCCACCTGTCATGTTCGCTCGATCACAACCGCCCCGCCGGGCACACTCATCAATGGCGGTCGGTTCATAGTACCCGAGGCGCTTGGCGACAAGGTTATTCACCCGTTCAGCGATTTCTTGCTGCACAAGGTTGGGACGGGCGACGGCATAGTTCAGAACGGCGGCCTGTCAACCCGCAACAAACTGCGCACGCCGCCGCTGTGGGGTCTGCGCACTCGCAACCGGCTGATGCACGATGGCCAGTCGCTGAGCTTCGACAGCGCGATCCTGCGCCATGGCGGCGAGGCTTCTCAGGTTACAAGCAGCTATAAGCGATTGAGCGTTGAGCAGAAGAGTCAGTTAATCACTTTCCTAAAATCGTTATAGCGAGTCAGAGATATAGAGGTATAAGAACCAGTAACAAAAAGCTATTTCTAATACCACGCAGTACATGTGAGACGGCAACACGGCGAGGACGGGGCAATACCATTGACCGCCTCGCCGATTGATTACAGACCGGTTTAAAGGAAGTTTCTTTATGGCTGCTAACTCTGCTGCTTTAGATGACGAGCGCGATGCGGCTCAGACATTCCTTGCTATCGCGCCCCCTCATTGGGCCGCTCGCGGACTCAGTTACGCGATTATCGCAACAGTCCTGATCGTGGCTATCGCGGTGGTAGTCATCAAACTGCCTGAAACCGTAACGGCGGACTTCGTGCTCGTGCCTGTGCGAGGGACCGACCCTATCAGGGCCACTCGGAAAGGCGTTGTCAACAACGTATTCGTCAACGAAGGTAAGTCGGTCAATCAAGGCGATGTGATAGCAACGCTCAGATCAGAGTCGGCGGGCGACCGCGCGGGAGAGTTGATGATAGTTCAAACCCGGCTTGCGGGCGCGGGCGAAAGCTTCATAAACGCGAAGGCGAAGTTCACGGCTCAGGCTCTCGCAGACGAACAGGACGTGCGCAAGCTCGCCGCCCGCGTTGAACACCTCGAAGGGTTAATTACGCTCAAGCGCCAGCAGATGGCTTTGTTGAAACAGATGGCAGACAGCTACGAGAAACTCTATCGCGAGGGCATAGCCAGCCGCGCGCAGTTGGCCGAAAAACAACTCGGACTGGCAGACCTCGCTGCGGAGTTGAATAAGCTCATCGCCGAACAGAGCGAAACGCACGCAGCGATTGAACATGTGAAGATTGACTCCTCAGCGCGCCGGGCCGAATTCAAAGAGGTAGAGCGGACATACAGGGAAGCGACGGCGACCGGCGAGATTCGCAGTGCCGCCCTGAGAGCGGGGCTTGCCGGAAGCGATGGTAATGAAATCCGACTGACGGCTCCGTGCGCGGGAACGATTCTGCGCTTGCACGTAAAAAACAGCGGCGCAGTCCTGAACGAAGGTGATGTAGTGGCCGAACTTGTATGCGCGGGCGAAACGATTCAGGCCGAATTGAAAGTGCCGGAAGCAGGAGTGGGCAAATTGAAAACCGGCCAGGGAGTTAAATTGAAATATGATGCTTTCCCATACCAGCGCTACGGCGTGAGGCAGGGACGCCTGTCTTGGCTCAGTCCGGCAGCCGTAGAGACAAAAGAGGGCGCACCCTTCAAAGCATATGTTGAAATAGCCAGCGGTGAAGTAATAGTTCAAGGCCAGTCGCGCCCGCTGTTGGCAGGCATGAGCGGCAAAGCGGAGATCGTCATCGGCAAACGCTCGCTGATCGAATATGTCTTCGAGCCTTTGAGACAATTGAAGGAAAACTTCAGTGATCTGCCGGACGAGATGCCCAAACGTTGAGTCATTTGTGCTGGAGCATCCAGATGTCGGATTCGACGGATTCGCGTATATAGTAAAGCCATCGATTATCGCGCGAGAGCCTGAATCCGACGATCCTATCGGGCGCTTCGGTGAAAAAGGGACGCTGTTTTTTTGTCGCAGTGTCGGTGATGAAGATTGCGCCATCAAAAATGAAGAGCGCACGGCGGTCATCCTGCAACCATGCCGCTGAAGGGATCCGGAATCGCTGATCTTCTCAAGCTGGCCTGTTTCGATTGAATAGACAGCGAAAATCGGGAGACTGCCGGGCACAACCACCCCGGCAATCAGTTTGCGCCCGTCCGATGACCAGGCACCGGGCCAGAATTGCAGCGGCGGCTCGCGTTTGGGGTTGAGCATTTGCGGAGTCTGCTCGCGCCATGGTTTATCAACTTCGATGCTCCAGGTCTCACCCCTGAGGTTGGTGAAGCTGAGCCTTTTACCATCAGGCGACCATAGGGGAGTGAGTGCTTTGTCATCGCCTGCTTCGGTCAAGCGCCGCAAGCCTGTCCCATCCGCGTTGATGAGCCAGATTTCAAAATTGCCGCTGCGCGTGGAATAAAAAGCGATCCGTTTTCCATCGGGCGACCATCGAGGGCCACGGTCCCTGTATTCGTCTTCGGTCAGCCACTGAGGCCCTCCGCTGCCGTCGCTGTTTAGTATGGCCAGGTCTTCTTGAGTATCTGCCTACTGTTGTATATACGAGGCGCTCTCCGTCGGGCGAAAGATCAAGGTCCACTCCCTGTCTCGACCACTGAGTCTTCGCCTCAGGCTGCCCTATGACTTTTCGCGCCTGGGATCAATTTCGACGCGGTAGAGATTGCGCTTGAGGCTGACATTGACGAAAGCCAGCCGCTTGCCGTCGCGCGAAAAACTGATGTGCTGGCTGAAAGCAGAAGGCGTAGGCACAAGCTCCGGCGCAGAAAGCGCTCGGCCCGTCTGTTCGTCAATCGCAACGCGCCACAGTTGCATTCCGCCCGAGCGGTCGCTGACGAAGTAAAGGTATTTACCGTCGGGCGACCAGATTGGATTCCAGTCAGTCGCCGCGTCGTTCGTCACCTGCACGGCCCCGTCGCCTTCCAGATTCATCGTCCAGATATCCCGCTGGCTGCTCGCGTCCATTGCCCAGTAGGCCAACCGATGGCCGTTGGGCGACCATTGCGGCTGCACTACATCTCTTGTGGTGATGAGCCGTTTTTCAAACGTTTTAATATTGACCACCCAGAGACGATGAGGCGAAATCTGTCGCTCGCGCGGGTCTCTGAATCTCTCTTCGGTGTAAATGACCTCCTGGCTGTCAGGCGACCAGGCCGGATGATAAGCAAAGCCTCTATCGCTTAACCGCCTGACTGATTCGCCCGAAGCGCCCATGACGAAGATGCCGCCGCCATCGCGCTCCGAGCGGAATGCTATGTATGCGCCGTCGGGCGAAAAAGCCGGTTGCGTGTCGTCGCCTGAAAAACTTTCGGTCAGATTCTGCGCATTGAAGCCGCCCACGCGTTGCGTAAATATATCCCAGTCGCTGCCGCTGCGCCGCGCATAAACGATGGTATTGCCGTCAGGAGATATGCTGGGAAAGAATTCCTCGTACGGGAAATCCGTGACCTGAGTAGAACGCGCCGCGAGCCACGGCGAAGGCTCGATCTTTTCATTCCTACTGAGCAGCCAGACAAAAGACAAAGCTGCCAGAATGAGAATTGCCGTCGCAATAGCGAGCACGGGTTTCGTAATCAACAGGGCCGTTGATTTAATCTCTTTCGGTTGGGAAGAGGCAGTGCCCGACTTGATCGAAGCCGAATCAAGTTCGCGCTCGAATCGTCTCAACTCGGCCCGGAAATCGCTCGCCGTCTGATAGCGAAGGTCGCGATCCTTTTCCAGAGCGCGATTGACTATACGTTCCACCTCGACGTTTGCGTCCTCGATGATGGCCTGTGAGCGGGGCGGGTTGATGGTAGAGGATTGCGTCGAGAATGGAAGCGGTAGAATCTCCCTTGAAAGGCACTGCTCCCGTGAGGAGTTCATACATCAACACTCCGAGGCTGAAGAGATCGCTGCGATGATCAACCTCAATACCCGAAGCCTGTTCCGGCGACATATAGGCAACCGTGCCGAGCACAGTGCCGGGGTTCGTCCTGTCGGGATCGCTCAGACTGGACCTCTGTTCTCGCTCTTTAAGTTTGACCAGCCCGAAATCGAGTACCTTGACGTAACCGTCCGGTCGCACTATTACATTTTCCGGTTTTATATCGCGATGGACCAGCCCTGCAGTGTGCGCCGACTGCAGAGCATCAGCTACTTGCGAGCATATATCTATCGTGTCTTTGGCTCGGAGCGGGCCTTGCCCTATCAATTGGCGTAGGGTCTGACCTTCAACATATTCGGCGGCGATGAAATAGGTTCCGGCCATCTCTCCTATGTCATAAATTGTGATGATGTTCGGATGATTGAGCGCGGAAGCGGCGCGGGCTTCGCGCTCGAACCTGCGGACTCGGTCTGTGTCTTGCGTGAATTGCCGCGGCAACAACTTGAGCGCCAGTTTGCGCTTCAACCGTTCATCGCGCGCCAGATATACCTCGCCCATCCCGCCGACGCCGAGGACAGAGATGACCTGATAGGCTCCGAGTTGCTTTCCGACTATTGATGCCTGTCTTTCACTGGCCAGAAGCCGAGCAGCCAGATCGAGCGCCGGAGTACTGAGAAAAGATTCAGAGTGCGAGTGAGCTTCGAGCAGCGATTCGACTTCGCGCCGCAACTGATCATCGCCCGCGCAGGCAGCGGCCAAAAAGTCGGCGCGTCTCTCTGGCGGGCGTTCCATAGCCTGATCGAGCAGGCGGTCTATTTTTGCCCAGCGTTCAGCGTCCATAAATGGGGAGGTGGAGAATTCATGGCCTGCGGTTCAATTCGCGGTAAAGCCATGCCTTCGCTTTATTCCATTCGCGGATCACGGTGATCGTCGATATCTGTAGCACTTCGGCGATCTCTTCGTTGCTCAACCCGCCGAAGAAACGCAGCTCGACGATGCGGCTTTTGCGCTCATCTATCTCCGCCAGACTTGTGAGCGTATCATCTAAGGCGACCAGATCATCGGTGCGCCCCGCGCTGACAGTGAGAACTTCATCGAGTGAAACTTGAGGCGCAGTGTGGCCTGCGAGGCGCGGGCGCTGGCGCGCGAAATCAACCAGAATGCGCCGCATCAGTTGCGCCGAAACGCCGAAAAAATGCGCCCGGTTTTTCCACTCGACATTCTTCCAGTCGATCAATCGCATGTAGGCTTCATTAACCAGCGCCGTCGGTTGCAGCAGATGCCCTGCGCGCTCATGTCCCATGTAGCGTCTGGCCAGCCTGTGCAGTTCGGCGTGCACCATCGGGACCAGTTGTTCGAGCGCCGATGGGTCTCCGTTATTCCAGGCTATCAGCAGTTGCGTTACATTATGAGACGAGTATGACGCCATAAGACTCCAGATACAGCTTGGCCGGCATGCCTGACCGCTTATAAGGTAAGCGGCTTATACTTGTCTTTTACCAGTTTGAAATTCATTTCACCTTCGGTTCCAAGATACCGGTAGATATGCGAAAACCAACCCTCGCGCATCAGAGCTAACGGCTAGGTCAGTTTATCTGACGGCAGCGGCGATTGGTAGTGCGATCAGCAATTCCGACCTTGAAACTGTGGGTTCTGGGGATCTGGTGCAGGAACTAATGCAAGGGCATAATCAGCGGTATGCTCACACTTTCCTCAGACTCTTCATCTTTGTTCAAAAGGCGACACTTCGATTCTTCAATAATCATTCTTTGCGTGCGCTGGTATGTCACATACAAGCTCAGCTATCGCGACCTCCGATTTGCTATTTGCACCGCAACCAGATCGAGTACACTGTAGCGAGAGACTATTTCTATCGTTCGATTAACACCATACTCATTTTCTGAAGGCGTGGGCTGGGCATGACTCGATGCCCAGGGGCTATTCATTCTTTTTAATTCTGTGAAAAAGAAGCCTATTCACCGCAGAGGCGCAGAGGACGCAGAGGCGGCGCAGAGATGGTAATTGTTTTTCTCTGCGTAATCTCTGCGTCCGCCGCGTGCGAAGCACATCATCGGCCATCCTGCGCCTCTGCGGTGAATCTTCAGGTTTCTGATTTTAGAACTCAATGGCTCTGGGCCGAGAATGAATAGACCCTGACTCGATGCCGAAAGATATGGACAATTGCTAAATACATCTTGTACTATATTTCGGAATAAAATTCTTGGTTTATTGAAGAACTCTCATCCAGGTATTAGGTAACAAGCATACACTAGCTAAGGGTTTAGTTTCGATATACGGTCTCTATTTATAAAGGCATATTGTCTTGCGGGTTTATGGATTGTCTATTTGGTTTCTGTATTAATCCGTACAAAGCAGGCAGCGATTGCGCCGTAAGTCCTGAGTTAGCCATAGTAGTAATTATTTTTCATCTGAGTTAGCTCTCGATCTAAGTTCTCAATAAGTAGCTGATGTTACGCCGTGAAGAGATCAATAGTAAACTTGACATATGAACAAGTCGCTGTTGGACCTCTACACCGATTACTTGATCAGCTCATTTGGCCAAACTACAGCAACCGGGCCGTCTCGGTTGCTGGATGGAGAAGTCAGTCACGATCAAATCACTCGCTTTCTGACCTCTCCGGTCAACTCAAGCGCCCAATTGTGGCGAATTGTTAAGCCAATGCTAAGACAAGTCGAACAAGATGACGCCGTGCTCGTCCTCGATGACTCTATCAAAGAGAAGCCCTATACCGACGAAAGCGACCTGATCTGTTGGCATTGGGATCATTCCACCCAGCGCAATATCAAAGGTATCAACTTCCTTTGGGCACGAGAAGCCTTCGGCGCACCACATTGAGCTTCTCTTGAGAGGCATTGAAATAATAATCAAGCGGCGACTCACCGTGCGCCTGGCACTAACTCAGACCGATGATCTATTTGTTGTTCAGGTGCTGCGAATTGGAAAAGCCTCGAGCAAGAAGTGGGTCACAACCGACGATCAAAGAAGATAGAAGCTTTGAAGCATGCCATTGATGGGTTTAACCGGGAAAAGTATCTGGTGAACCCCTTGGGAGGTCTGGCTACTACGGACGGACGGGCAGGCCCTATCCTCTCGGTCAAACCAATGAGTCGTTCGAATCCATTTAGCGCTTTGCCTATTAGATATTATGATTTGAACTCGGCTTGGATATCAGCGGTTTCTGCTTGTCAAAGACGTATAGGCCATTCGCAGAGAGTCACATGAATCGTGGGCACCAATCAAATGCGCGAATCCTGGAGAAAGCCAGAATGGCAGGATTCACGGATCCTGTTCGAATACCCCGCTTGTCAGATTTAGTACAATACTCAACAGGCATATTGGCATTGGTTTGGCCCGAAAAGGCTTATGCGTTCAATCAAATCATCGTAGGCCAAAGGCTTGTCCTAGAAGTAGCAGCAGAAATGGGATTGACTGAACGAACAATGCATCGTTATCTGGCGGGGCACAATGATGATCTTGGTGCAGAAGATTGGTTCCTCATAATCTTGGAGTTGTGCCGCGAGGCCGATTGCATCAGCGAAGCAGGCGCGGAAAGCTTAGCAAGCTGTTTTTACGCTACCAGCTCCAACAGGTATGGTCTGATCGTCGGCCCATTCCAGCGAGCTTTCTTTCTTATAATCCTGGAGGCGTTTGCCGGCGGACCGTTGAAAAATATCATTAAGAACTTGCCCTGGAAAAGCGCGAGCGGGGATCCTATTATCGCGTGGCCATGTTTCAATTTGCCTGCTCCTTTACCTGGAAGTCAACTTCCTGGATTAGTAGTTATAATGCGAGCCTGCACTAATATGCAGGATAGATTTAAGCTTTGCATGTTGATGTTGCTGCTATCAGAGATAGAAGAAGGTGCAGTTTGGAAGAGCCTGCTTTTGATCCTCAACACAGGAGGGTTCACTTCAATTGCCGGAGCCGGAAGTATTCCGAAAAGCGGTTTGCCTCAAGCCATGAATATGGCGCGGCTCCTGATTTCTAAGAGGCCAGATTGTCGCTATGGACTGCTGGGCATTCTTGCCTGGACTCGTATACCTTGGCAGGCATTCTGCGATTCAATTGAAGAACCTAACTTAACTCATCTTGGCCCTTCTGATGCTCTTGACCTATGCTTGAAAGCATTCAACTCTTGATGCGACGCGAGACTTATCATGCCTAACAATTGGACGCTCACGATTGACCTGAGAGAGAACAAAGGAGACTTGCTGCTCAACATAGGCCTCTTTAGTGAAGACCGTCTGTATTACTGGCGAGATTCGAGGAACATTCGGAAAGAGGTCTTCTCTGATATGATCGATGATATCAATGTTTTTTTTAACGTTGGTGAAGATGAGTCTCGAAGAATAGAGTATATGGAGCTGTTCGGTCATCTGGCCGCGAGAAGTTTCCAACTCGAACAGTTTCTTAGATCAACTGACTTTACAGTCGGAGATACGCTTACGATCAATACAGTTGTGACCTCCATACCATGGGACCTCATCCCGTTCCAAGGAGCGCCGCTTTCACACAAGGTCAACGTGGGGCTCAAGATTCCAACTGGCAGGCGTGTTGACCCGCAACGGGGAGTTCGCGAGGGCTGCCCCAGGTTTCTTCACATAGTTGCAAACCCAAACAATGACCTGGATTTCATTGTCGACGAAGTTGAGTATCTCAAATCCCTCGTGTCTTCAATTGAAGGGCTTGAGTATCAATTGGTCATTGACCCCACGCCCGCTGAAATCATCAGGGTCTTTGCTTCTCCAGGTCGAATGCCCTTTGTTCACTACTCCGGACACGTTCTGCCAAAGACAGGATTATTGTTAAAGCAGGGCGTCCTCAAGATCGAAGAGATAGTCCAATACTTTCCTTATGATGGCGTGCACATAGTATTTCTCAACGGCTGCGATGTCGTATATCAAGATGCTACTACCGGGGGCGAGTTGGATTTATTCCAATCGGCTTCGGTCGCAAATGCGTTTCTAGACGCTGGCTCGAAGGCCGTGATCGCGCCGCGATCGGAGATACAAGACTTCGATGCCTGTTCGGCGGCGCGACGAGTCTGGGAGCTGGTCATCTCAGGTGAAGACCTTGGCGCAGCGGTTCGAAAATACCGCGAAGAGGCTTATACATCCAATCCCAATGGATTTCTAAGCTATACCTACATCTTGTATGGCATTCCTTCGACTCAGCTCTCGCTTTCAAGCAAGGCCTCGCCGGGCCAAAGTTTGCAGTTGCGCAAACAGGATGCATTGAAAAGCGGCTTGTTATTGGAAGCCGGGCAACATGCTTCAGGCCCGGTCGCGCCACGCCACATCTTCGCGGTCTTAACTCTGAGGTGGATAATCGGGCACATCTACTTTTCAATCGAGGGGCAGCGCTACATCGAACTGTTAGAGCAGTTGCGCGACCTGTTGGGGGTGTCTTATTGCCCATCCATCCCTGCATCAGGCGAGGTGGAGCTTACCAGTGCCGGGCACTTTGCGATAAACAGGGCGCTTGCTTACGCCCGTCATGATCAACCTGACGAACTCGCGTTTCTTGAAGGTCTTGGTGAAGTTGATGATCCGGAGATACGGTGCGCGCTCCAATACTTGGAGCGCGGGCCTCGTAGCATCAGCGCAATTGTCAGAACTGCTAAAGAGTGGGTAGAGACAGGCGCTCAGGTAGAAGAAACCATTGTGAAGCCGGACGGTTTTTTTGATCCAAAGTTCTTCCTGCCACAGTTAAGAGATTCCAAAACGGGGAATAGACTGATTGAATTCGTAAGTTGTTGGGATCTTTTTGTTGCGCTGGTTTTGGCAGGTGCAGAGACTTCACTGTTCCTGGCCCAAGTGGGATTGCCTCTTAATCCGCCTCTCGTCCGCTGGAAAGCTGGCGAGCCATTACATTGGGCAAATCTTACAGGCCCAGCTCGTAAGGCGATCAAAGCCGCGATGAACATGGCGATTGAGGAACGCTCTTTGATAATAACCGAAGCAAGACTGTTGAGATGCTTGCTTGGGATAGATGCGCTATCCTGGCACCTTCTCCCTCAGCAGGTAACAGGCTGGCTTTACGGCCTGGGTGTTGATGAGGAAGGTTGGCAAGGTATGATGAAAGACCTGCACATATCAACGCTGGGCTGGGTTTAACCGCCGCGTCCGGTCTTTATAACACCTGGTTGGCTTGCGCATACCATCTTGCGCTGGCGGAATCGACCAGCGATACAAATCGCTATTGCGCGGCAGGAAACCGTGTCCGGTTGAAATAGTTGTTCATGCTAGAGTTCACGCTGGGCACGATTTGTAACGAAATGCGTTTAAAGATTACCACCCGTAGGAGGATATACTCAATGGCGAATAATAAGAGGGACCCTCTAAATGAAGGGCGGGCAAAAGAGCGACGTCCCGGTTGGGTGGGCCTCGGTGTAATTCTGCTAGTAGACGCCGTAGCGATGTATCTTTGTACCGTGGCGACGCCCTGGCAGGCTTCCACGGTTGTAGCGGGCTTTATACTTATTAAGGGGTTTATCCCGTTACTTTTTCTTGCATGGCTAGCTTACCGCGTTCGATCCATCGCCCTGCGCGAGTGGGGGCGGCTTGACGAGGACAATAGACTCCTTGAAATACTCCCTTCCAAGACTGAGAGGCTAATAACACTTTTGGAAAACAGCCGTAAGCTCGCCTTGGGTCAGGCGACTAACGCCACTCCGGGAGGAGCAGCTCCATCAATAGTCAATACTCTGAATATGCCGGAGGACAGTCTCATTACCCTGGCGCTTGAACGCGTTCAGCAGCAGTATATGGCGGGTGAAACTGTGTCTTCGGAAAGCTTGATCGAAACGGTTGAAGAGCGAGCGCTGGATCGAGTCGATCCACTTCAAAGGTATCATGAAGCGGCTCTCGCCCTAGGTTTTGCTGGCACGGTACTCGGCCTCGCCGTTCAGGGTTACTTCGCTCAGAGCTTCGGCGGAGTTGGGATACTCAGCAACGCGTTTCTCACCGGGTTTATGATGGCGACGACATCCACATTCGTTGGGATAATAGTTGCAGCTTACGCCCGAATTCTTCGCTCTCGCCTGATTCAAGGTCTTGACCGATTATGCTATAGAATAGCCTGCCACCTCAGTTTCTCCGTCTTTCCGTCGTGCGACCCGAGGACTCGATCAACGATTGATTTATCAAATACTTTTCAAGTAACCGTTGAAAACTTCACCCTGGCAGTTGAGGCAATGGCAGCCCGGCTTGATAAAGCCATTGAGGACGGCGTTGATAAGGCCATCAAGCGGATCGAAGCCTACTCAACCGAGAACTTTATCGAAGCGCTTCAAAAGAATGTCGTCAATCCATTTGCTCGCGAAGTGAAAGAAATTGGCTCTTCCCTTACTTCCGGCACTCAAGGAATTCAAAGCACGACGCTAATGCTGGCGCGCAAGACCGAGGATCTGAAATCTGCGTTGAATGGAGCCATTAAAGTCCCAGGCGAGGTCAGCAAGAATATGGTTGACGCGAGTGCGGAAATGAAGGGACTTATAATGGACATCGAGATGGTAAGGCATAAATTCGAGTCGGTGACCGGCTTGATGTCATCCGCAAACGAAAAGCTTATTTTGTCAATCGCAGATGCTAGAGGCATGGATAAGGATATGCGGAGCTACTTTAATAGAGAGACAAGCGGCGCGCGCGAATTGGCTCGCGAATTGAGAGACTGCGCTATAACTCTCCTGGAGGCTGTCGACGCCACAACGAAGGTAATCGAAGCGGGCGCCGGGAAATAAGGAGCGGGCGTAAACGAAGCGTAAGGAGTTGGTTTATGAGAGCAATCAGGAAAACAAGCAGACGGCGGTCAACCGCTTCCGTGATTGTTGTGTTCGACGTGCTGTTGATGCTATTCACGGTGGGCTCGCTTATGTACACTTATATGGCGAGTGGGATGGCGCATGTGCCTGAGATTACCGGGTCCCAAATGGCATTTTGGGAGCGCCGCGCTTCAGAACTATGCGTAGAGCCGGACAAAAGGCCCAGGTTGAAATGGCCCCCGGCGGATGCCGACCCCATCATACAACTGGCATTCCTGAACGACCAGGCTGCTCAGTACCAAAAGATATGGGAATTGTATAAAGGGTGTCAGGAACCGAAATCGGAAAGCATTCCCGAGGATGTGCTCCACTTCAAAGTTGATAAGTATGATGAGTTTGAGTCCGACCCGGCAACCGGCTTTCAGACGATTCGGTCCTATGTCGATCAATATATCAAGACCCATAAGCTTATTTATGTGGTGGGCCACACGGATGAGACGTTCACGGATGAATATAACAACCTGTTATCTTACCGCCGGGCTCTGAGGGTCGTAGATGAAATAAAGAATCACCTGACGAGGAGAAGACTTCAGGCAGGCAAGGACTACTCCATCTACCCCGTGGGCATGGGGGAGATGCAATTATTGAAACCAAAGTCGAGCGAAGGTTTGGCCGAGTGGCATAAGCGATGCAGGCGAATCGATATTGACTTTCGCGCCGGACGTCCTACTGATGCGACAGCAGGGAAGTAACGATGTATCGCAGCATAATCGTCGATAAAATTATGGTCCGAATCTCCATTGATACGGTGACGCTTGGGGAATTCATGCGCTTCGTCGAATCCGGCAGCTACTTTGATGAGCGGAATTGGGAACAGCCCAGCAGGCCGCTTATAGCTGGCGGGGATGAATTGCTCAGGCGGATCGGGTTCGAGTGGAAACGTCTCGCTCAGCCGGTCCGCGGCCTCTCCTGGTACGAGGCTAGCGCCTATTGCAAGCATGCCGGGGGGCGTTTGCCACATGCTAAAGAACTAAGTCAATTTAGTCCTGAGAAATCGAGCCGGGTAAGCCCCATCCCCGAATGGTGCAGCGATTGGTATAACCCTTATGCTTATGGGCCGTCCGCACGCCCTTTGGACCATCTCAACCCGGAAAAGCGAATCCACGGATGGGATCATCGGTCGGCATCGCCGTACAACATCAGCGGCGCTTTCGGCTTCAGAGTGGTTTTACCGTAACTCAAAAGATTCTCTTGCTGAGTAAAGAACTAAGGAACTCCAGAAGAGTTCGCAGAAAGGAATAAAAATGTTTGGGAAGAAATCTAAGCCTTCTGCCAGGATTCCACAACCGCAGGCTCCGCAGCCGCAAACCCCTCAACCCCCGGTGGCGCGATTCTTTCGCTGCGACAACGAAGCGAACATCGGCCCGGGGGACGACTTGGGCTGGTTGAAATGTCTTAGTCCAATTCCGATGAATAAAATGTTATATGGTTGTTATCTGTGCGATAACCCCAAACTAACCTTATACGATGAGCTTCCTCACGAAACGAGGACGCGCTTCCCGGCAAACCTCTCCGCAATATGGTCAACACCCGTGCCGTGCCATGATCACCCCAACCTGTATTTACTGCCTCATTGCCCGACTTGCAAAGTGATTATCGACAGAGATGGTTGGAGCCCGCCAATAGGGATATGGGGGGCTTCTAAAGCGGGTAAGACCGTATACTGCGCCTCGCTCATGGTGGAGATTGATAGCCACTTGTATGACTGGACTGGGATGACCGCCATACACTTTCATAACGAGCGCAAGTACAAGGAGGAGGTTGGGGATAAGTTCAAGATCAACGGCATCATTCCGGGAAAAACAAAACCTGATGATCGCCGCACACTGGTCCTTAAGCTCAGAGGGGATGGTTGGAGGAATCGGAAACTCGCGTTGACGGATCTGGCGGGCGAGACTTATGAAGATTGGCTCTCTTTAGGCGATGAAGATGCCAAGTTACGCGCCCGGCGGGCATTGATATTGGATACGAAGGAATCCATATTCATCGCCGATCCCGAAGCGTCGCCGGGATTGCGATCCATGGTGCGACGCGATTTGTATCCCGCCTTGCAGGAAATCGGCCTGGTGTATACACAATTTAAACTCCTTGATCATTACGAGCACTACCAAAAGCAGATCCTGTTGAGCAGGATGAAGCATGCTCTTTCCACGCATAATTACCCGGTGGCCAATGACCCCGACCCGCTCCTTTCCAGTGGCAGCGCCTATACAATCGCCGAGCAGATGAATCATCAGGTCGATGGCGATCCCATCGGCACGCTTCTTAAGAAGTTCGAATATCACCCCTATGGCAGCCTGGCCGTGGAACTAGCCCTGTTGGTGCATGACACTCCGCACGAAAGCCTCGTGTCAAAGATTGCGGAACGACTTAACTTTGCTTCTATAAAAATGAATGCCGTGCCGGATCTTAAATCGCAGATTGGAGGCCTCGCGGAGTTCATATCTCGCTGCGGGGTTGATCGCGTGGGCGAGGACAAAAAGCTTGATCGCCGACTTGCGATAGCCGTTTCTAAAGCAGACCTGATCCCCGACGTGTTGAAAGAATATAAAAGGTTTCCTTTGAATGATCCCGACTTTAGGCCGAGCAAGGTGGAATGGCGCGAGATCCTGAGCAAAATTAGCGGAATATCAAAACAAATCCTGATCGATTTTGGCGAGCGTCAATTCGTCGAATTGGCCGAAAAAAAATTCCGAGACGTTGGATTCTTCTTTGTCAGCAGTTGCGGTCGTGAAACGGAAGAATTCGTCAAGCAGGAAGCAACGGCAGCGCCAATACCTCAGGCCACGATGTATACCTCACTTGGGCAGGAGCAACAGGCTGCTCCCGCGAGGACGGATCTAAACCTGCTTCCATTGGATAAGATTCTCACACGTGGACCGAGAGGCGGCAGACAGCCTGACCCACAACATGTGCTTTTACCGCTCCTGTGGATACTAGCAAACTAGGGCAAAGGAGGGCGCGCTTGTGACGAAAGGATGGCTCTGTCCGCACTGTTTTACCAAGTCTGAGCGGGCTGGCTACTGCACATGCGGAGGCACATTTCTACTTGCCGCGCCGCCCAATAAGAGGCCGATTATTATCGGCTATCTCGCGCTTGTCGAAGATGCGCCCGCGCCTGACAGCCTCCTTGGCGGGATGTTTGATGGCATTACGCGACACCTTTCAAACGACTCAGAATGGCAGATCATCTGCAAGCACCGAGGCAACATCCCGGTCTGGATGTGGCAAACTCGTCTTTCGGCTTTCCCGCGATTGCCTGACCTTGTGAGCGCCGAAGAGAAATACAGGATGGCCCCGATCATCAGCGCCCTGGCCGAAACAAAACTTATTCTTCTGGATGCCCCGGAGCCTTCACCGGACTTCCAGGCTCAGTCCGCATGGATGTTGGGCATACAAGCCGCTCCTTCTTTTGCCGAACTCATAGACCGGCTTCATTACATCTATTCTATTTGTCCCGGCCCGCCATCAAAGATCGCGTTGTTGGACCCGAAGGGTGCGTTATCGGATAAAGATCGTGTGCGCGTCGCGAGCGCTTGTAATGACCTGCGCTCATTCAAAGATGCTAAGGCTGCGTTGGATTGGCTCATGGGGCCTTATTCGCAAGAAGCAACGCCTCATTCCGCCGCGCCTGGTCTGGAGCCAGGTATTATCCGCATTGCCGATGTTGGCGGAGTAACCGGTCGGCTTTTCCTTTCGCAGCTACACCGCATGACGTTAAACGGGGTAGAAGCTCGACCGTGGGCCGAGCGAATTGAATTAACGCGTGACAGGTGGTTGCGGTCGCGCATCCTGGTTAAGCCCACGGAGGAGGGGCTGCACTGGGGGCAACTCCATCAGTTGAGAAATTCCCCCCCGGTGCCGGGCGACAGCGTGCCTCCCTTGCAGGGCTGTGTAAAAAATTGGTGGCGTGGCGAATGGCCCTTTGTCGTTGAGATGTGGAACAAAGACGCTCCCGTGACTAAGGATGAAAAAGTGAATTCGACCGCAATCTTGATCGGGGTTGGCAGCTCGCGATACCGTGGCGAAAAAGACCTGAGCGAATTGCTTGAACGATTATGGACCTCAGAGTTAACACCCTTTGGGATTCTCACCGGGCCCAGGACCGACCCTTTGCTTCTTCAGTGGGCGCATCAAAACTTTCCAGGACTGCCCGAATACAGCACGTCACTTGATGGTGTGGCGCAGGCCCTGCGAAATACAATTGTTCTTGCGAAGCGGATGGCAACGTCATGAGTCATGAACTCAAACAGCACATTTACACGAGTTCGGGCGGGAGGAAATTCGAGACAGTAGCGATCTCCTCGAACATTTCCGCGCGGGCGCGGGCGCAACTGGAGGCGCAAGCAAGCCGGTACTCCGGGTCGGATGCCACAGCGGACCCGCCGCTGATCTTCCGAGCATTTCATCTTCCTGCCGAAGAAACTTATGCGATAAGCATTCTGGCTTATACGGGCGCGACGTTTGATCGGTCGGAGGGCAATTACCTGGCGCATAGTTACGTGGTCCCTGATGAACTGGTAAAAGAATCCAATTATAACCTCGCCTGGATTGCGGCCCACCTTTCAATTGCGATCGGCTATCAGCCGCAAGACCCTTATGGCGCTGACCTCCTGCTGCCTGTCAGTGTGAACATCGATCAGAGCAAGCAGCTCAACCTGTTTGCCTTCCTTATCCCCGAAGTAGGCGAGAGGAACATTTACGATTTATTTGACTGGCTGGTTAAACGACTCTCCAACCCTGACTCGAAAGAGGTATCTGCGCTTCAGATGCCTCCTCCTCATGAAGACTTTCAGAGATTGTACACGGAAGCTCACGGGCCGGATAAAAGTATCTCCGACAATCGCGACTTTCTTCGATTGCTGCGACTGGCCGCAGCCTTTTCAATCCTGCCAATCGGATTCAAGAGGGACGCGACTTTTTCAGTCAATGAGCTGTACGCGGCGTCTTCCGCATCGGCAGAATACGTCGTCACGATGCTGCGAACCAGCGCAGAAAAACGGACCGACGGGCAAGCCTGGCCTTGGCTATCCCACTGCATCAAGCTCGCACAGGGAGAGAAGTGGGAAGAATTGAGCGCGCTTCGTGATTGGCTGAGTAACCTGCTTCCTGTCGATTGCCAGCCCTCACGCTCGGGCTTAGACGCGGGATTCGAACTCTACTCAGCGGTTGAAGAGGCAAAGGCCGAGAATCGCAACTTGACACTTCGCCAGGTCACGACAATGGTTGGCAAGTTTAGAGGGGCGGATTTTGAACCCAGGTCATTGCATCGGGCCATTAGAGAAATAACGAACGAAGAAGACCGGCTTGAAGCTTACGCTGCCGTTTGCAGGGCGCTGGACTCAACGGGCAAGCGCCCGCATCAAGAACTTGTTAAAGAAATCTTGAGCTTCTATGAGAGATTCGAAGAAAGATCTGCTCACAGCTTGCAAGTAGTCCTGGAGCGCCTGCCTGCCGCGACCCAGGTCAGGTTTTGGGTTGAGGCCGATCAACAGGGCGTATTCCCTGCGCGCGTTCGGAGGGGTTACGAAGAGGTTGACCCAGCGAAGCTCAGATTTGCGCTCGAAAGTTTTATCCCGAGCTTGTTTGAAGAGGAACCTTCAACACGAGACGACATCGTAGATCATCTCACCAGAATAGTAGAGGCGAGAAGAAAAGATTATCCTATGCTGTCCAGTTTTACTGTTGAATTCCCCGAACTCAAACCAAGCCTCCAGGGCTTGTTTTTTCTTTCGAGCATGGAAGCGACTTGCCGCAGAAATCCGCAGCTCACTCATATCTTTATCCGGAAGTTCGCCCGCCAGATTTGGGCTCACTTCAGAGAAGACCAGTTCGAGTCCGTGCTCAAGCTGATCAACTACTTTATATTCGAGCTGGCGGATACCTACCCCCCCTTTGCTTCCGGCAGCTTTGTGAAGCATAGAAATAGCATTCTAGTGCAGACAATAAGAGAAATAGAATCATTCGCGAACACAGACTTCACCATCCTTATCGGCCGCATGCCCCTCTCGGAAAGTAACAGACGTAAACTAAGCCTTGTGCTGTTTCAAACCTGGTTGGAAACGCGAAAGGATCAGTTCGCGCGCAGTTTCGTTGAAATGCTTGTGGAACTCGCGGAAGTATTAGACGACCCCCAGACAATACTGGCTCACCAAAACCCTAGAATGCGTCTGCCAAAGTATGCGAGTTGGGTAGACGTGGCCGATCCCAATCACGGCGATTTTCGCCGACCGATAACGGTGCTCAGCGATCAACGGAAATCCTTTTATCGAAAAATCACAGGCTTGCTCGAAGCACTTCCGGTTAAACGTAGCATCCCGATAGCTGCAAGTTACTTGCGCGTTAATCCCTATAACAAGACCGTGTTCCTGACGATCAGAGACATCATATCCAGAAAATCAGAAGCGGTGGCCGAGTGGATTCTATCTGACCGGTCAGGCTGGCACCTGATTCCCCTCGCGGAGTTAATTCATGTAGGCGATTCTTGTAGCCAGGAGCTAAGAGAAATCCTTATAAGAGCCATTGCACAGACCTTTGAACATTTGCCCAAGGATGGGTCTCGCAACTGGCTTATTGAGCAACTGTCTAGTCACTTAGTGCGATTCAATACGGACCTGGCCAGAAATCTGGCGCGTTACTTTCCGAAGAGGTTATGAAGAGTAGTATCAGCACTCGGATTTGTTCCGTGTCCGGTTGCGTAATCCCTTTATGATATGTTTGGTCCGGCAGAGTCAGATGAGGTCAGAATCGATAAGAATACGGCAAAGATTAAGGAGAAAATAATATGAGCGGTGAAAAGTGCGCGAAGGCGACATTGACTGCCGAGGCCCGCGCCGCGATTGAGCGGGAGTTTAATAGAAGTCGGGCTCTTGTCGCCGTGTTGGCCAACGCGGCCAATCTGGTCAGGCAAGCCGAGAGCTTAGAAGTCGAGCGCTACCTCCAAGGAGAGATCAACGAAGGGTTTCGCAAAAAGCTTGAGACTCTTAACGCCCAGATAGAAAGCTTTCGTGGAAGTATGCGTAAGCTACAAGCCGCGCTTGACCGGCTCATGGCGCTACGCTCAAAGGTTGAGTGGGTCAACTCAGACCAGGCGCTCGCCACTTCGATGCGACAGGACGCGGAGAGCGTCGCCGCTGAGGTCGAGCGCCGCATGCCAGAGATTGAAACCCTGATCTCTTCAACCTCCGAGCGCCTTGAGCAAGAGCAGCAGAGCGCCCAGTACAGCGCGCAAAAAGAAAGCGAACGAAATCGAAGGACCCTAAAAGGATTGCTTGGCGAGTTGCAATGGCGAGCGAACCCGGCTCTACCGTGCAGTCTGTCGTTGGTTTACACAGGCGCGCAGAAATTTGAAATAGACTTAAATGCCGCCATAACTGGCAGCAAGCACATCACTGATGCCGACGTTGACCAATTCCGTTCAAAGTTCCAGGAGTTAATCAAGGAAGCTGAGCAGGTTGAACGCAAACGGGCTGAGCATCGTTCCTTAGCCCAAACCCTGGACCGGGCCTTTCAGAATGCAGGGTTCAAGCGGGTCCACGAAGATACGATAGAGGCCGGTAACCTGATCGTTTTTCAGCACAGGGCCAATAGTCAGACCCTGCATGTGAAAGTTGATTCCAGGGTCAATCAGGATGGCCATATAAACCTGTTAATGGAGGGGGCCTCTGGAAGCGGCACGGCGAAAATGACTGCTCACAACGGATGCATCGGGGATATTGAGTCTGTGATTGCCCAGGCCCAAGCACTTGGCCTCATAATCGATGATGTAATATGGAAAGACCCTGGCGGAGATTGGAAATCGCTAAAAATACGCAATGTGGCACCAGCTAAAACAGCCAATCAGGTTGAACATACACACACCGAGGCTCAAACATGGAAACCACAATCGGGTGGATGAGCAAATTCGATATAGCCGCCACCACCCGGCATCGAATCGTGTTACACGGTAACGTGCTGGATTGGGTGTGGAAGGAATCGCAGCCAGTTCCCCTGACTGAGTGGATATGGCAATACCTTGTTGAGCAACGGGGATTTCGCCGCGTCGTCTATTACAACCACGACGAGCCTCCACGGGTCCTATACTGGGCGGACACCTCAACTGAGCAGGCGCAACAGACTCTTCAGGGATTGGCGGATCGCCCGGGTGACCTCTCTAACCCGGGCCTGGCTTTGAGAGTTCTATCCAGGCTGCTGCACGAAGCGAGCGAGCGGACTGCGGTGATAATCGAAAACGCGGAGCACCGGCTCGCCTACCCTTCGGAGGAGGCCGTATTACTGCGCCAGTTGACACGCGACTCGTCGGGGAACCCGATCAAGCAAGGCTTAGCAATCTACCTCTATTGCAGCGATTCACGCATTCCGCAGGATTTTATCACCACCGACCCGGACACGGCAGTAATCCTGATTTCATTGCCGAGATTCTCCGAGCGCTTCTCATATTTTGAGCAGTTGAATCGCGATTCAAGTATCTTCCAGACAAGCCTCCCGGTTGGAAGGGTAACGCCCGAGGGCCTTTCGCGGGCGACAGAAGGTTACCGCTTGCAGGAGTTGGCTCAGTTGGTCGAGATGGCGGACTCGCAACCTGTCAGCATTCCCTTGTCGGAGGTCTTCTCGCTGTTCCGCTTCGGAAGGAAAGTGGACTATTGGGCCAGCCAAAAGATCATCGAGATCAAAAAGAAAATTGTCCAGGCGGTCAAGGGGCAGATGCATGCCACCGAGCAAATCGTCGATGGCCTTTATCGCGCCAAGCACCGGGTCAACTCGATGATTGATGAATCGACCCGCACCCCTGCCATGGTCATGTTCTTTGTCGGAGCAACGGGCGTGGGGAAGACGTTGATGGCCCGCGCAATTTGCGAAGCAATAACAGGCAGTGAAGAGAACCTGAAGCGAATCGACATGAGCGAGTATCAAAGAGAGCACACGGACCAGCGCCTCATCGGTCCTCCTCCCGGGTATGTCGGGCACCTGGAAGGCGGTCAACTCACGAACTGGGTTCAAGAGCGCCCTCATTCGATAGTGTTGATCGACGAAGTGGAAAAAGCGCATGAGCGTATTCTGGACATATTCCTTCAGATACTTGAGGGCGCGCGACTCACGGATGGGAAGGGTGTCACGGTAGACATGAGCGAAACGATATTCATCTTCACAAGCAATATCGGCACAACGGAGGGCATGGGGGCCAGTCTGAATAAGAACGACCGCAAGGAAGTCGACGCGCACTTCCACGCCCGCGTGGAAGAATACTTCCGTGATGAGTTAGAACGCCCCGAGATATTCAATAGGCTCAAACAAGGGATAGTCGTGTTCGATTACATCACCGAGACGACCGCTAGGGATATGATAAAGGCGCGGCTTCTGCACATGACCGATAAAGCCAACCAGCGTCTTGGCGGGAAGAGCCGCATCATATTCGACCCCGACAGGGATGGCGATAAGCAGGCCGTGGACCAGCTACTAAAGCGAGTCGAGTTTGAAAACTATGGCCTCAGAGACGTGAACACCATCTTGAATCAACTCGTCGGGGCCAGCGTCGGCCAATTCCTTGACAGCACCCCGAATGAAGACACATGGTGCTTGCGGTGGAATGAGACAGACGAGAAAGTAGAGCTTAGAAGAGATTATGAGAACCGATGACCTCCTACGCATCCACGACCTTGCACCTGGCAGGTGCCCGCTTCTAGGGCCGAGCCTCTACGTATGGGTGCAGGGCTGCCCGCGACGCTGCGAGCGGTGCTTCAACATAGCGACGCTCGAAGAAGACGGACCCGCCCGTCTAATGACACCTGACCAGGTGGCCCACCAATGGCAAGCGGTCGGCCACGGGCTTGTACTTTCAGGCGGGGAGCCATTTTCGCAAGCGCGCGCGCTCGCGCGCCTCTGTCGGCTCGTACGCGCGTTCGGGCCGCAGACCCCAATACTCGCGTACTCGGGCTATTATCTCGATGAACTCATCAGCGGCAAGCGCGAGGACTGGCTCGATCTGCTAAGGCAAATAGACGTGCTCGTCGACGGCCCATTCGTATACAGCCGCAAGACAGACTTTCCGCTGACGGGCTCTGATAACCAGCGGGTCATTTTCCTTACAGACCGGGTCGGCAGGCAGAGGCTTGACGATTTGAGAAGTGGCCAAATTCAAGTGACCCTCAAAGACGACGGCCAGCTTCGGATAATGGGGACTGGTAGCAAGGATTTTGATATGTTTGCCCTGGTCGAGCTTATCAAAGCACAAGGAGTTAGCTTGGAGGAATAGAATGGATTCACCAGGGCTGCTTCTTAAAACTAGGCTGTCTGAGGCGGTCCTCGTCTGGCTATTCCAGTTGAGGCTACGCAGGCGGATCTTTGTTGCAGTCGATACGACCGATTCTTGCAAATCCGAGCGTAAGCAGGTCGAAGGATTATTAAATATTCTGGTGGACGCGATGCAGGTTGATGACGCTTGCAGCCTATGGGTGCTCGGGCAGAAGGACAAGGTTTACGAATTCAGTATGAATTCCGACCGCCCCTTAAGCCGCCGCCAAATAGCTCAAGAAATGATTGGCAGCCTCAGAAGCGTTCGGACCGGGACGTGGTTGCGAGAAACATTGCAGGCAATGGCGGATGTTAACGCAGGAGCAACCTTACCGCGAGATCAGGGCTTCTTCCTTGTCGCATCTGACGGTGAGATATTCGATGCTGAATCGGTTGATTTCGGCGGGCTGAGGGAAACGCCTGTCGGGTTTGTGCAAGTCGGCGAACGCTCTTGCAGCCAGTTAGAGTTTATGCGGAAGAACAGCGTTATGGTCGAAGCAACGCCCTCATCGCTAAAACAGTTTCTTACTCACCGCCCGCTGTTGGTTAAGATCGAGGACGGGTGGAAGGGCGAGCACGTGAGACGATTTTCGCCCGAAGGGGACTTGCTGCCGCAAGAGGATGGGCCGTTCTGCATCGAAGGCGGGGAGAGGTTTCTTGGTCTAACCATGGTCAGTGAGCAGCTCCCGCGCTTAAGCTACGCAGCCGGTCCGGCCCGACAATCTTCGCACGAAGCGGCGTGGCGAGAGATGGAAGTTCATTGCCAGGAGTTGCCTGCGAGCGGCCATAAGAATTTAAGAACGGTCTTGAGAAGCCTCGAAGGCACAGCGTATTTTCAAAGTCAGGATATAGACTGGGACAAAGAGCGAATGAATAAACTCGCGTTTGCCGACGTCGGGGAGAAGATTAAATTCGCCTGTCCGGCTGATAGCGGGCACGAAATAATCTATCCGATCAAAAGAACTCTATACTGCAATCATTGCGACGCTTTGCTGCTGTCGAAGACAGGTATAGAGCGGGGTAGGCTGCCGCACAGAGGAGTAATGCGATTCGCCATCACCAACAATGATTTGGGTGAAGGTTCGGTTTACCGCCAGGACCCAGGCGATCATGCTTATCACGTAATGCGAAACGAGACCAACGAGCCGGTCTATCTTTTGTTGAATCTCGATAAGCCATGAGCTTGATTGTATGAACCCGTTTGCTCTGCACCGTAAAGCATTTGCCCACAGGTCGGCTGGGGACCGTCGCGAGGCCGAAGCCTGCTTTGCGGGCGCGCTGAATGGATTTGACGGTTTGATGACCACGCCCAATCTCCAGCTCGCCGTTGAATCTCGCGCCGCTTTGATTGCGTCTCAAGGAGCCATGCTAAAGAGATCGCCAACGATTATTTCGCCGAGTTGCCTCGGTGGTTGAAGGAATTTCATTTTCAAGAATGCTACACGGCGTTGCTTAAGTCCGAGACGGAAGCAGCGAAGAGCCATTGGCGGCTTTTAGAGCTTGGCTCGCGGCTGCCCGCCCTAGCGAAGGAATTTGATCTATCTCTCTCCCGCGAGATGATATGCCAGCGGTTGAAAGTCACTAGAAAGCGGCTGAATCAAAGCTCGGACGATGAGGCTCAAACCCTCTTTCAGGCGGAAAAGATCCTCGCTATAGATGGGGGCAATGGGCGGGCGCGAGATTTAGCAATTGAAGGCTATACCTATCAGGTTTCGCGCGGTCTGGAGAATATTTCTCAGAGCCGCCAGCATAAGAAGGACGAAGCGAGTGGGGTGAACAAGCTCCCACCCGGCAAGAGACGGCGATTACGTGCTGCCTTACGCAGGTCAGTCCGTCGGCTTCGGCATCATCTCAACAACCTTCACTTTGCGCCCTCGCCCGACATCAAAGTTTTTTCAGACGGATACGAGAACCTATATTGGTACTACTTCTATATGGGCGATTATCAATCCGCTCTAAAGATGATCGGTCGCGCGCGACGCCTTAAACCCGAAGATGACAAGCTCCGAGCGTGGGCACGCCTGGCAAGAAAGGCAAGAAGGGGCGGATAAGTATGAAAAGAGAGAACCCATTCTTCTACAGTGTCAACCCCTACGAGGAGAACCCGTTCACTGTTCTCGGCGTGTCGCTGGACACGAACGCGGCGGTTATCGAAGGGTTCGCCCAGGCCGGGGAGGAGGCTTTACAAGCCGGCATTCAACCTGGGCGCAACACGAATCTCAAGCCGGGAGATTGCGCCCGCGCGGCACAGTGCCTTCAAGATAGGTTGTTGCGCCTTGCCTTCGATCTGATGTTGAACTTTGAACACTTAGAAGCCAGGTAACAGTCATGAAGATACCTATTGGAATTGATCTCGGGACCACGAACTGTTGTATGGCATGGATGGAAGGCGGTCAGGTAAATATTTATCATGACGAGCAGGATAGAAGTACGATCCCGTCCATCATTGCTGAAGAAAGCAACGGCAATATTCTTGTAGGATGGCGCGCTAAAACCTATAACCAGCCCGTCAACCGTCACGGTTTTTTCAAACGCTCTATCGGTATTAACCATATGTTCCGCTTAAACGACAACCCTGTCACGGCATGCGAGCTAAGCGCTTATCTGCTGAAGGACCTCAAGGAGCGCGCCGAGAGGGCATTACGCAGCGAGGTCGCAGCAGTCATATGTGTCCCTGCGCATTTTGAATCAGTCCACATTAACGAGACTCAGCGAGCGGCGCAGATGGCAGGTCTGGAGACACTCTATATTCTTCGCGAGCCGATTGCGGCGGCCTTGGCCTACTATGATGAATCGCGCTCAAAGGGAAACGTTAAGCAGGAAGAAACAATTCTGGTATACGATTTCGGAGGAGGAACTTTCGACGCCACCGTCTGTGTCCGCACTGGAAGCCACGTTGTAGTCGGTGCGCAAGGACGAGCCTATGATGGGGACAAGTTTTTAGGGGGCTTCGACTTTGACAAGGCTCTTGTGCGATATGCTATGAAGAAGCTCGCGGCGCAAGGGTTTAACGTCGGAATGGATACGCTTGAGTATCGCGAGCAAAATCCTCAGTCGTTAAGCTCGCCCTGGTTATGGGACCTGCTGACATCTGCCGAATCCTGCAAGAAGAAGTTATCCGATGATATGGAGGCGCAGTGGACGAAGGACCTTGTTATAAAAGAATCCGGCCAGGAAGGCTCGCTTGATTTGTGGGTGGCGCGACAGGAATTCGAAGAGATGATCAAGCCTTTGATCAACGACACACTGAGGTTCTGCGAACGAGCACTGTTAAATCACTCCAGCACGCTTGGCGAAATTGCTCAGCAGGGAAACAGGGAGGAACAACTCAAGGCCGCTGTTGAAAGACTGGACAGGGTTGTTCTTGTAGGCGGTTCTACGTTGATTCCGTGCGTCAAACAGATGATCAAGGATCATTTCGAGCGGATCTCAGGACGGCCCCTCGACATCAAATTGTTTCGCCCATATGAATGCGTCGGCATCGGAGCAGCAATTTATGCGGATACGTACAGGGCGATAAAATGGAAGGACGAATCCGGTCAGGTATTAAACTGGCTAGTCAGGCCAAAAGTACGTGTTGGCGAAGAATTCGTGGTTCATCCGGAATTGAGCGTAACCGTTCCAGACCACATCGGCTCTAACGTTTCCATCGAATTTGCGGTAGGCAAGCAATCAAGCAGGATTGAAGCTGGCCCGGACGGCCTCTTCCGTATCCCGCCCTTTAAATTGGAGCCGGGTGAGAACAGCGTGGAGCTGACGGTGATAGATGGTAATGAGCAAGTTTGCGGCAGGGAAACGCACATTATAGTCCGTGATGGAATCAGCTTCACCGAGCCCGGACTTGCTCGCCCGATCCTCTTGCGCTTGATTGATGGTTCTTTAGAACTAGTCCCCGTGGGCACCCGGTCAGGAATGGTTAAACGATCGGAGCCCCTATTCATATACGATAAGAGCGGGAAGATTCGCGCCCCTCTTTATG
This sequence comes from Blastocatellia bacterium, assembly GCA_963726785.1. GTDB lineage: Bacteria > Acidobacteriota > Blastocatellia > UBA7656 > UBA7656 > DATEKX01. The sequence goes on along the minus strand of CAVSDJ010000008.1, from coordinate 1,516,969 downwards.
AAGGGCATCATCCGATTACTACGAGAACATTTGACATCGAGGCTGAGATCGGCACCCCGGTCATCTTTCAAACCAGATACGAGCAAGGCAAACTTGACGTGGAAGTGAAGGTCGGAGATTTGCCCCCTCTGCTCAGCGAGGTGAAACTTGACCCTTTGAACCTCTCAAATGATCGCAGCAAAATGTGGGTGAGCTTCAAGGACATCGAAGCCAAGACGGCAAAGCAACTGGAGAGCCTTCCTAAAGATCAGCCGAGAACAGAAACTTTCAAGCGAGAACGAACGGCCCTCATTTTCGACATACGGACGGAATTTGAGAATCCGGAGATTATTGACCTTGCTCGCGTTGATGATCGCATCAGGCAACTGGAAGTCCTGAGCTGGATGATTCAAGCTTTCTCGCAGACGGCAGAAGGATTGGCATACAGGCTCAACGAGATACGCAAGGAGATCAGCAGCGTAGGCGGCGACCCCGACCTGCTCGAAGAACTCAAGGACCTGGAAGACAAGCTTCCAAGAAATGACGACCTGGAGATCCTCATCGCCCTGGAATCGAAGCTTGCTGACATCGAGTACAGGTATTACCTGCGCCATCCTTCACCTGCTCATCCCGGACAGGTTGTTTATCAAGAGAAGCAGATCCGACTAAAGATTGAGAAAATACGAGGCTTAATCGTCGATGATGTCAAGACCAACGCCACGCTCGACGTTATCTCAAACACATTCGAGAAAATCCTGGCTTCGGGTGGAGAACCCACAGTAATTGCCAGCCGGTTGTGGGAGCTTGAGTTTAACCATGTCAGCCCAATTTATCAGGAAGTCGTTATCAAGCGAGGTCAAGAAGGGCTGCTTTCATTCACGCCCCCGTCTCATATTGATCGAATTTGAGCATTTATGAATAGGTGCAGAGGCAGGTAACAGACAGGGGATAGCTTCGACGGCTAATTAGCTGCCGAAGAATCAAATCTTGTTATAAACAAAATCGTGCCTTCTACTTCCTCTGAAGCTCAGTGGGCATGTCTTGCTTTGGTGACTTAGTGGCTGATTCCCTCTTAAATATACTGGCGAAGCAAAAGGAGAGCCCCGGTAGCGACAGCCCTTGCTTTGATGCCGGGACGTTAATCGAAGCAGGTAGCAGGCTGATGCGCGACAGCCTCACCCCTCAGAGCCTCGCAAGACATTTGTTGAACTGCTTCCGATGTTCTTCGCGCTGGGAGGTGATTCAATCTGATCATCACGTCGAACTGGCAGAGCTTCATGTAGTAAGGACGTTAAGGGAGCATAATTTCGTGAGGCTCCGCGCCCTCAACCACGTCAGCCTCTGTCAAGCTTGTCGCCGCAACTCTGAGGAGCTTGACAGGCTTATCATCACTGAAGATGTGCGATCCGTTCACTTTACTAATATGGCGATAAGAATCCGCCAAATGCGCAACCAGGGGACTGCCACGCGAAGCGAGCGCGCGAATACTGTTTCGGCAGTTGTGCTCGACCATAAAGGGGACCCGGTTCTTGTCAGAAACCAGTTCACACATTGGAAAGTCCGACTATGTAAGGCCGATTTGCAAGAGGATGGAAGACTGACGCTGGAATTAAAGCTTCCATCCGAATGCGCGAGCGTTCAAGCGGCGATTAGAAGTTGCGGGGTCCCTGTTTTGCTCCCGCCGACGCTGCCCGAAAAAAATATGGCCGTCTTCGTCATCGAAACTAAGATCCCGGGCGAATACAGGCGATTACCTGCCTCAATTATCGCCCTTTGGGTGACTCAGCAGGAAGGATGAATCGAATGAGTTATTCGACAGTGAGCCCGGGGTTGCGGCTATAGGACCGGGAGCCAGGATGCTCGACGCGCGTCACCAGAAACTTTCTGTGAAGATTGAGAGAAGAGCAAGCTGATGTTGCATTTCCCGTCTAATTGGATTCCGAAGGTTTTTTTGGATAAAGACGAAGTTGAGCGGGCGGTGGGGCTCTATCGGTGGGGGAGCGCTAATGGAACATTCGAATGGGTGCGAAAAGATCATCTGATTATCGTGGGCAGTTATCTGGTGCATTACTATGCGACCCATTACTGGAAGCTCATCCTGGATGGCGGAGTGCGCGGCTATAGCCTGTACTTGCATGAATTCATCGAGCTACAGTGGTATGCCGCGCACAAGCTCAATCCGTTCAAAGCCGACGTACAGATCAGGCACTATTCTCAGGCCCACTCACAGGCGTTGCTGGTCGAGCATCGGTTTTTGCAAATCGTAGCGCAAACAATGGGGTTCGATTTTAGTTTGCGAGAGTTGATTCTTAATAATCCGCATGGCGACCCGCCCCAACGTGACTGGGATGATACGCGGAAGTATTGTGAGCGTGAGTTGTCCCATACGGACGCCAGCCTCGACCAAGGTGAGGATGAAACACAGGTGCAGGAGTTCTTCCGCCGCCTGGGGTTCGGAAAGGTTGTGTGAGATGGCCACATATCGCATCCTCGAACGCCGCAATGATGAGGGATGGGCACCCTTCGGCGTCGCCTACGAGCGCGAAGGACGCTTCGTTCTGTTTGCTCCACCCTGGCGCGCGGACAGGGAGCTGGAGGTGACTTCGCTGGAAGATTTGGACGAGCGACACCGCCCCTCGGATGAGTTTCGATGGCAGCCGGTTGCGATCATAAATGAGCCGATGCCTCATCCCATTGAACTGCTACAGCATGCGCTCGACCCACAATCTGATGAGAAATCAATCCGTGCGCAACTGATAGCCGCCTTGAGCTACCTGACCACCGCGCATCAAAACATCAAAGGCCGCTTGCTGGCGTGGCGCGAAGAGTTAGCGCGCGGCGCAGTCTCCAGCGCTGAAGCAGTCCTGCGCGCAGTCCTGGTCACAGATCAGGAGGGGACGATAGAAGTGCTGCCGACCTTGAGCCACAAGAGTTTGGAGTTTGGCTACGCCGGGGGCAGTCTCAGAAGCGAGAGCGGTCCGCCGCCCGACGAAGCCTTCAGCAGTGAAGCCGAGCGAAGCAACCTCGTAGTAATAACTACAAATGACGTTCTCGGGGCTAAGGTCATAGTCGGACTGGATAGAGTAACAGTCACGTTTCTCGATTGGCAGGAACCCATATCACCACTGGTGATGCTCGTGCCCGAGGCGGAACGCGGACTGCCGCAGTTGCCGGAGCTTACACGCGGAGAGGCCGGCAAATGGATTGCAAAGTTCACACACCTGCCTGCCGGTAAGTACCTGCTGGCTGTCGCGCCAGTCAGCAAATGAGGGAAAACGATGAGCGATATGCCAGACGATGAGACTATCGCGCAAGCTGATGCCCGATTGCTACGCGGAATTGAGCTTTACCGGAATTATGTGCAATCGCCGACAGCCGACAAGCTACCCTGGTTGCACGAGGCCATCCGGTGCTTTACCGATTTGCTCGGCGTCTTCGATGAACGGCACTTCCTTCCTCAGTGGGCGAGTATACAAAACAATCTAGGGGCGGCGTATAGGGCTTTGCCGGTGGGCAATAGAAAGCAAAACATCAACAAGGCGATTGATTGCTATCAGGCGGCGCTGCGAGGCTACGCAAAGCTGAACATCGTGGGCCATTGGGCAAGCACCCAGCACAACTTGGGCAACGCCTACCGCGAACTGCCTTCCAATTCTGAGGAAAACTACCTGAAGGCAAAGGCTTGCTACGAGGCGGCCCTGCAAGTCAGGACAGAAGCCCTCTCTCCGGTGGAGTGGGCACGGACACAGCATAGCCTGGGGGCCACCTATGCCGACTTATCTACGCGTAATCGAGCGGAGAATTTGCGGAAGGCAATCGACTGTTGCCAGGCGGCATTGCGTGTCTTCACAGAGTGGAATTCCCCCACCGAGTGGGCGTTGATACAGATGGGGCTGGGAGATGCTTACGCAAAGCTACCGTCGGGGAACAAGCAGGATAACTCTGACCGGGCCATCGCTCATTGCCTCGCCGCATTGAGAGTTTTTAACGAACGGAGCTTCCCTGTGCAATGGGCAAACGCGCAGAATGGCCTTGGCATTGCAATCGGGGAATCGCCCACCAGCAACCGCAAGGAGAATTTACAAGGGGCGATTGATTGCCACCTTGCAGCGCTACGCGTCTTCACCGAAAAAGATTTTCCGGAGGATTGGGCAAGAACTCAGGGCAATCTGGCTATTGCCTATCTCGCCTTACCGACGAAGCGTGATGCGGAGAACGTGCTAAAGGCGATTGATTGTTGCAAAGCCGCATTACGTGTCTACAACGAAAACGACTTCCCTTTGGATTGGGCGTGGACTCACATGGGTCTGGGAGCCGCTTATAGCAAGCTGACCAGAGGCGACCGGAAAGAAAACCTGGACAAGGCTATTGAATGCTACCAAGCCGCGTTACGGGTTTGTACAGAACAATCCGTTCCCAGGTTATGGGCAATGGCCCAGGACGGTTTGGGCGACCTATATCGCAAGCGACACGCCAATGACCAGGAGAAGGATCTGGAGCGCATCATCGCGCATTATCGAGCCGCGCTCCGAGTGTGGACGAGAGAGGATTCCCCGGAAAATTGGGCGAGAGTCCATCGTAATCTTGGCAGTGCTTATGCCAACTTGTCGTCGGGTGATCCGGCCAGCAACCTTAGGAAAGCCATTGACTATTACCGCATGGCCCTGGAAGTTTTTACAGAGCGGTCATCTCCGGAAGACTGGGCGTATACACAGCAGGGCCTAGGTATTGCCTATCAGGATTTGCAAACCCCTGATAGAGGCAAGAACCTTGCCTCGGCCATAGAGTGTTCTGAGGCAGCGTTGCGAGTTTTTACGAAAACCGACTTCCCCGAAGATTGGGCAAGGACCTTGAACAATCTGGGAGGAGCCTACACGAAGCTTCCCGCAGGTAATCGAAATGATAATCTCTCCAAGTCGCTCGATTGCTATACTCAAGCGTTTGAGGTCTTCACGCAAGAGGACTACCCGCTCGACTGGGCAAAGCTTCAGTCCAATATGGGTAACACTTACGTCGAGATGCCGACAGGCGATCAGCGTGACAACCTCAGCAGGGCGATCGGTTATTATCAAGCGGCATTGCGTGTTGTGACCGAGACTGAACACCCTCTGGACTGGGCGACCACTCAACATAATCTGGGCAGCGCTTATGCTGATCTGCCCGACGCTGATGGTACGAACCTGAAGGCTGCGATCAATAGCTTGGAGGCGGCGTTGCGGGTGTATACCGAAGGCAATCACCCGTACGACTGGGCAAGAGTACAGAATGGTCTGGGTAATATGCACCGGCGATTACTCGGGGATGACGAAAGCCTTAACCTGGCACGAGAGCACTACGAAGCCGCATTGCGGGTTTATACGGAACAAAGTTACCCGTGGGACTGGGCATTGGTGCAGAACAATCTTGGCGCGTGGTATATCACCGCCGCGATCGGAGATCGTGCGGACAACCTGAGAAATGCGATTCACCACTTTCAAGCTGCGCTGGAGGTTCACCGAGAGGAGAATTTCCCGACCGATTGGGCGCGGGCGCAAACCAATCTCGGCGGCGCGTACGTAGATCTGAGGGGAATTGATCCGGGCGTGAGTCTTGAACCTGCCATTAAATCGCTTCGAGCAGCATTGCGAGTTTATACCGCAGACGCGATGCCTCTTGATCGCCTGAATACACTGCACAATCTATGCACGGCGTACTACCGAGAACGACAGTGGCAAGAGACGATGTGGGTTTGCGAAGAAATCATCGAACTGCTTGAAGGCGCGCGGGCGGCTGCGTTGACATCCGAGGAGCGACACCGCTTGTTCTCCCAAAAGGCAATCGTGTTTGAGCGAGCGATAGTTTCTAGTATCGAATTAGGCTACTTTGCCGACGCGCTTGTCTATACCGAGCGCGGAAAGACGCGGAATCTCGTCGAAGCGCTGGTCCGCCGCGACGCCAGGCCGAAGGGTGTCGCGGAATCGGTATGGCGCGACTATCTGAACCTGCTTGCGGAGACTCAGGCGCTGGAGCGGCAGTTGAATACAGGGAGCTTGCGCGACCCTGTGTCTGCGGCGCTCTACCAGGACATTCGCGATGAACTGTCTCGCACTCGCACCAAGCTCGCTTCGCTTGAGGCGCGATTCCGCGCTGACGACCCTGACCATCTGCCCACCGCGCCGCCCCTCACGTTCGCCGACATTCGGGCGATTCCCCAACAAACGAACTCCGTCCTGGTTGAATTCCGCGTGACCGAGGCGGGCGCGTTCATGTTTCTGCTGAGCGGCGACGATGATGACGTTACTGAGGAGCAGGTCATTCGCGTGCCAGAGTTTACCAACCAGGCGCTTCAAGAAATGCTCATCAAGAGAAATCAAGATGGTGTATCGGCGGACGGGTGGCTGGTGACGTATCACCGATGGCGGAGTAAAGAAGTGAGCCAGCAGGGATGGATGAATTGCCTGGAGCAAACGACAAGGACTTTGCAAACAAGATTGATGGCCGTATCCAGGAGCGGCTGAAGAAGTACTATCCCAAAGCAAAGCGGCTTATATTCGTTCCCAACAAAGGGCTGAATCTGCTTCCGCTACATGCGTGTTACTATGAGGTTGATGGACAGCGCCGGTACTGGTTGGATGACTACGAAATACTTTACGCGCCAAGTTGCGCTGTGCTCTCCCGCTGCTTGCACAGAGATAAGGAGCGCCGGACGCGCGAGGTTCTATTCGCTGTGCAGGATCCAAACCCTTCGGGCGACTGGCCGTTGCGCTTTGCCGACTGGGACGTAGAAGAGGCGGCGCAGTATTTCCCCATCAAACAGATCCTGCCCGGCGCTGAAGCAACGCTCGCCCAGGTCAAAAGGCTCATTGCCCAGGGCCATGAGGTCTTACTTTCGTGTCACGGCACTTACGACCTGAACGATGTGTTCGCCTCACATTTAACTCTCCACGGCGACGACCGGCTGCTATTAAGTGACATCTTACGACTCGACCTGTCTGATACATGGCTCACGGTCCTCAGCGCGTGCGAGACGACGGTGACTGACTATCGCGATATGGTGGACGAGGCGCAGGGTTTGCACATAGCGTTTCTCATGGCTCGCACCCGACGGTGGTGGGGAGTTTGTGGGCGGTCAATGACCTGTCCACTGCATTGTTGATGAAGCGGTTTCATGAAAATCTCTACAATCGCAACCTCGGGAAAGCCGGCGCATTGCAAGAGGCACAGTGTTGGCTGCGGGATTTGCCCGTAACCGAAGTGCGTGGACTGCTCAACGAGAAGCGTACAGAGTTAATGCAAGTCAACGCACGTGAACGGATGGCTGCAATCGATCTCGCTAATGCACGCTTTGACATAGAAGAGTTAGCGGCTACCCACGGCGGCAAGCCCTTCGCCCACACTTACTGGTGGGGCGCGTTTCAGTGTGTAGGCGCAACGTAGCAGTTTGAGGGTGGAAGCGGTGGCTTGAAAGTCATTCATCTGCTCTATAATGATGTGACGGTTATAAAAACTCATCATGTGAGGCCCCATCTATGATAAGTAAAGGGTCGTCGGGACGGGCTCAAGCGAATCATATTGAAGTGGATGTTTTAATCATTGGCGGCGGAGTGCAAGGGCTCTGGCTGTTGAGAGACCTGACTAAAGAAGGCTATTCGGTCGTACTGCTGGAAAAGCGGGCATTGGGCGATGGGCAGACTTGCCACTCTCATGTTTATATTCATCAGGGGCATCTGTATGATGAGAAACGCGGAGAAGAAGATCTCATCAAGCGGCTGGGAGGCGTGAACGCGCTGTGGGAAAGTTGGTTCGCAGAGAATCCGCCAAAACGAGGCGTGACGCCATCCTACTTCGGATACCAAAGCGCGGCTGATGCTCAGCAGAAGAGAAACTTCTGGTTAAGTTTGGGCTTAAAGTCTGATCAGGTTGATGTCCCGCCTCCGCTGGTCGGGGGCGCAATCAAGGTTGTAGACCGGAGCCCTGAAAACTGCCTGGATGGCAGTTGGCTTGTAGAGAGTTTATCACGCGGACTTAGGCACATGATCAGCCGCATTCGCAGTGTCGAACGTATCACCGTGCGCAACCAGAAGGTCAAAGAGGTCGAGGTCTCCTTGGACACGGGGGACCGACTCACCTTTCACCCCAGGGCACTGGTCCTTACTGCCGGCGCAGGCAATCAAGCCCTCTTGCAGTGCGCATCGAGGGAGTATCGCCCCCTTACAGAGCGGATTGCCGGCGCACAACAGATTCGCAAATCATTTATGCTTGTGATCAAAGGCAAGAAAGCGGATCTGGAGCCGCTGACCGGAGTATTCCCACGCCTTGGGGCGCTGTTTATCGCATCACGCGATCTTGGCGCGGAGGTGATTTGGCTGATCTCAGATAATCGCAGCGGCTCGCTGGCGGTGGTCGAAGACTGGTTGGAGTTCGGACACTCACTGGTGGTTACATCAAGTGCTTGTTGCACTGCGGAGACTAACGCCAAAGTATTTCCTCAATCCGGAGTGTTACGAGTGGGGCCTTTACGACGCGCCCAAAGCTGAGGGGAGAGCCAGGGGAAATATTCCTCATGAAGAGAGGATCGAACAATTCGGCCTTGTCAACTTGTGGGCAGTTTGGCCTACCAAATTGACGCTCGCCCCGATGGCCAGTTTCAAGGTGAAGGAGAAGATACGTAAACAGATCGGATTCCCATTCGCCTGGGAATCGGAACCCGAAGTCTGGGGCGAGCTGCGCGTCGCTGCCGAAGTGGCTTTGGAGCGCTGGAGGAAGATCCCTCTGGTATCCTGGGAGATATTTCGTCGATGCCACAACCTACGATAGGAGACAGTTAAAATGAGTGACAGTGAAGTCAGGGATCAGGAAATACATCAAGAAGCCCGGCGATGGATAGACCAATTGCTGATCGGCACGGGAAAGGATCGAAAAAAGGCCGCATTGGAGCTGGGCCGACTCGGCGTTCGTACCCGCGGCAGCATACTTCCACGAGGAACGCTCTACGTGACCCCGAGGGACCGGTTTCCTGACCCTGAAAAAATAGAGGCCCTGCTAGAGCACCTCAATGATGAGGATAAAGAGGTGCGCTCTCAAGTCGCTCTGGCACTGGGCGAATGGGGCGGCGAGGAAACTGCTGCAGCACTCCGCCGCGTCCTCGAATCGGATTCCGACGAGCAGGTTCAACTCTACTGCATCACTGCGCTGCGGACTATTGGTGGCCGAACATCCTCCGAAGGGCTGCGCTATGCGGTGGCGAGTGGCACCGAGGCAGTGCGCGATGCCGCGATTTCGGCCATTGAAGACTTGGCCACTGGCGGGCGTGTGGACTGTACCGAAGGTCCGGACCTGACTCAGCAGTCGAAGTCTTCGAGCTTACGTATAATAGGAGATGTACGCACCAGAGGCGCTGCACAAAGGCGTCGCGGAACGCAAACAGATCTGGTCAATGACATATCGGATACTTTGCAGAAGATACGCGATGAGGAAGGATCATCTGACTATCTGCGTTTGCGAGCTGAGGAAGTATTGAAATACTTTAGAGAATGAAGCCAGAGATCGAGACGGATTAGCGTCGCGCCGGTAATCAAGAGAAGGGGGCTCAGTATAGCCTCTGTTTTTAAATGCCTGCTTATAGTTGACGATGCAATCTGAGCCAAATATAACCGATTCCAGTGTTCTGGTATTTCGTACAACATAATTTCTAGTAATAGGATGTTTATCACATAGCTCACAAGTCTGATCTTGTAATTCAAATACATCCTGGCACACAAGCCGGTCTCCTAGTTTCCAAAAATTCATCAGTCTCTCTTCTATTACGTCCTATCGCGGAGGTCGCGATAGCTGAGTTTGTAGGTGATGTACCAACGGACACAGAGAATGATGATTGCGGAATCGAAATGGCGGCCTGTGAACAGAGATGATGAGCTAGAAGCAGTGGTTTTCATCCCGACGATTATGCATACTGTTTACTTGATTCCAGAACAGACTGAAGCAGGGATGAAAAAAATTGCTCCAAAATCTTCAATCCAATTTCTGAAGTTGAGGCGCTATTGGATAACTGTACTTGCTATTTCTTCATTTTTTCTATTACTGTTCGGAGTCGCTGAAATATATAAAGTTCCATTACTCACCGATCCATCAGAGTGGCTCAATTCTAGGGGAGTTTTACCTGCGACCATTGGAGTCGTGCTACTTGTAGCCGATATATGGTTGCCAGTACCTTCGAGTATTATAATGACTGCAAACGGAGCGCTTTTTGGCGTATTAATTGGCACAGCGCTTTCAATTATTGGATCACTAGGCGCTTCCCTTGTTGGTTTTGGCATAGGCCGGGCAGGTAGCAACATGCTAAGACGGCTAATAACTACTCCTGAATACGAAAGAACTGAGATGCTAATGAAGCAGTGGGGTATCACAGCTATCCTTATCACCCGTCCTGTACCAATATTGGCAGAAACCGTTGCAATTCTGGCCGGGGCATCATCACTAGGATGGCTGCGATTTGCGATGGCTTCGACGGTAGGGATTTTTCCTGCAGCATTTCTTTATGCACTGGCAGGAACGAAGGCATCAGATGTGAGAACAGGGATCTTAATATTTCCGATGGTTTTGTTGCTGACGAGCATCTTCTGGTGGATCGGACATAGACTGAGCGGTAATCATTAAAAAAAGGGCGTTGCAAATCTCACGCCTGCTTCTATGAGATTAGCTTCGCTCCCATAACAAGTAATTGTTCGGTCTCTTCCTCTGTGTAATCGTAGGTGCGATGGACGCCTATGCCAAGCGCTCCACGGGCTTCTCCGCTTGAGTCTCGAATAGGCACAACGATTGCGCCGTTAACACCGGTATCTCTAGCGCCGGGACGTACGTTACCAGTCGGGTCTGCCTGGATGTTGCAACTGGAGACGGGCTCGTTTCGCTCGAAGGCGAGACCAGCCATCCCTTTACCGATAGGAACTCTGGCGACGATGTCGGCTATATGAGGAGGCAATCCGACGTGAGCTTTCAGGATGAGTATCCCGTCTTCGAGCAGGTGTATCGAACCCGTGTCTGCATGAAAATGATTGATGATCTCTTCGAGTTGCGCTTGCATTGCCGAAAAATAGCAGCGGCGCATGTTAAAAGTCAAATATATCACACTTGTAATTATTCCGCGTGATTGACAAGGTTTTGTTATTAGCATAACATCGGCTCGATCAAAGGTCAGGTTATTCCCCGCAAAATTAGATGTTGAGTTTTAGCGATTCACTTCTGTGAAAGGCAAACGTCCACAGGCGCTATCATCGCCGATCTTAGAGTGATGATCCCGGTTTTCAGGCAGTAAGGTTCGCTCGGCATTAACTTGAAAGGGAGATATGAATCGCTTCTTCAGATGTTTGGTAATTGCTCAGATTTCGGTTGCGTGCGTCATCAGTGCACTGGCTCAATCCGGCTCGTCCATAGCCGGTTCGGTTTTCGACCAGAACAAAGAGGCAATCGCGGGCGCGACGGTTAAGGCCATTAATCAGGCAAGCGGACGAGTTATCACGGCAAAGACCGATTCGGCAGGACGATACAAGATCAGCGGACTTCGACCCGGCCAGTATCACCTTTCAGCCGAAGGTGACGGATTTGCTGTCACCGCTCGAACTTTGTCCCTGGCAGGTGTTGAACTGAAAGATCAGAATTTCTCGCTTGCGCCCGGCACTATCAAAGACACAATCACTATAACTGCAAGTAAAGGCAATGCTCGATTGTCTCTGGATGCCCCGCAGACAGTGACGGTAACAGACGGGGCTGAAATCGAAAGGAGTCGCCCTCGGTCAACGCTTGCGGCAATTGAAAAAACTCCAAACCTTAACTCCATCGGCTCAAACCCGGCTGTAGAGCGCCCGCAACTGCGTGGCCTTGCTTCCAATCGCCTTTTGTTGTTGATTGACGGTGAGCGGCTCAATAATTTCCGAAGCGACCCTATTTCAGGTGTTTCGCCGGGTGTTGTTGATGTTACTCAGTTGCAATCTGCGGAAGTAGTCAGCGGTGCGGGTTCAAGCCTCTACGGCTCGGATGCTTTAGCTGGTACAATTAATCTTGTAACCAAAGCCCCTGAGCGAACAGATTCAGCTCAAATTTTCAGCATCCGGTTTGACGGTGATCTTCATAGCAACGGCCCGTTTCGGCGCGGCGCTACTGCTATAAACTGGAGCATTCCGAAACTCGCTTTAAGGCTCGGCGGGTCTTTGTTCGCAACGGACGATTATAAATCCGGCAACGGTGCTGTTGATATTCAAGAGGTCGTGCGCTTAGGCCAACTTGCTACTGAGATGGGAAACTTTGTCAACAACAATGTTGCGCGCACATATGCAGTATGGCAACTGGCGGCGGGGGCTGAAATCCCAAACGGGGCGGGTCATGGCTTTAATGATCAGGCGGACTTGTGGTTCTTTCCGTCTGCTAAACATGTCGTTCGATATCGGCAACTCAATAGTCAACATAAGAATATCGAATTCCCATTTATCACGCCTCCTTTCGATGGGCGCGAACAGTTTAACGGCTTCCGGCGATTGGATAAGTATGGGCTGGGGTATGAAGGCCACGATCTTGCAAACTGGTTATCGCATCTTTCAGCCGGTTTTTACAGGCAGCGTTATTCGTTCTCGGATGACAACTTTGTTTCCGCCATCGAGCCGGTCAGCAGTTGGACCTTCGTGCCCGATTCCGGCGGAGCCTTATCTACCCTCACGGGCGACGCTTCGGTATTTACTTTAGGGAACTTCACGGACGCAAAAAATACCGTCACATCATATGGCATCAATATTCAGGCCACGCTGGTCCCTTTTTCAGGCGCGGTGATTACGACAGGCTTCGCTTATCTGAGAGATTATTCTAAAGACCGGTTTTCACGCATAGATTTTAAGTCGGGCACTTCGGTCCCTGATAAGATTGTTTCCGGCAGGGCAGGGAATCCCGATTCCGTTTACAAGAATATCGGCTGGTTTAATCTTGTAGAATACGAACCGTTTGCCTGGCTACGATTAATCGGAGGGCTGCGCGCAGACAAATGGAAAACAGAAGCGCGTATCACCGGAGGCTTTCCGCTCGATACTGAAGCAGCAATCCTTGCCGCTTCAGTCGATAGCCTTACGTCCAGTCCCGGCCAGATAAATATTGATGGATTGAAAGGCATCAACGATCTGGTCAATAAAAAAAGCGGGACCGGCACAGATAACACTGTGCTTACTGGAAACGTCGGCGTGGTCATACGAGCACCTGGCCGCATCAACCCTTACTTCCGATGGGCGAACAGCTATCGCGAGCCTGGAATTACCGAGCGTTATATTCTGCGCGATTTTGGCGACCCCACCTTCAGCGTGCTGCTGGTTTCAAACACCGCCTTGAAACCTGAAAGAGGTAATAATTATGAAGTTGGTCTTAAAATTCATCGCAACAGATGGGCCGGTTCTTTCACTTATTTTCGCAACAACCTTGAAGACTTTCTCCGCCCGGCATTTTCTGACGCCTTGTTCATACCGGCTGACCCGGCCCGCGGTTTGCAACCCATATCTCCCGAATTTCCTTTTCACGGCGTGTTGTACGTGCAGCGCATTAATACTGACCGCGCGCGCATTCAAGGCATCGAAGGCTCTTACGAAGTGAACATACCGGCGGGGAGAACGGGTATCGTTGCCCCGTTCGCTACGCTTGGATGGTTGAAAGGTGCGGATTTAACTCCCGATGCAAATGCCGTTGCGCTCATCCGGAAGTTTTATAATCGACCCGATACAGCTATTCCATTAAAAGGGTCTTTGAGCGATGTGCCTTTGTCCGGCATCACGCCCTTTCGAGGTGTATTTGGCGCTCGCTTTAGCAGTGCCAACGGCAAATGGTTTGGCCAATATCAGGTTCGCTATCAATCGCGCGTCGAACGGATTGACCCTCTCGACCTTTCTTCAACGATCCTGACGCAATATGGCACGCTCGCGGGGTTGAGATCATTTGCGAAACAGTCGGTGCGCGGCGGCCATACTTATCGCAGAGAGACAAATCGCATATCGTTTACCTGCGGAGTGGATAATCTGACCGACCGCTTCTATTTCGAGAATTTTCAAAGCGCGCCTGCGCCGGGACGGTCGCTGGTCTTCGGCGTAACTATGGACTTCGCGAATCTCTTTAGGAGATAGTTGCGGTTCGCGCTATTTAACCGTCGTAAAAGGCACGCCCAACGTGCCGCGCATATAGCCGAGCAGCAAGTCGCCATCCCATCCGCCGAACCAGTAGCTCATTTTCCAGGGCTGAGTCGTGTCAACTTTGCCGCCGAGGTTGCCTTCTACATATTGCGGGCCGTTAATGTCATACGCCCAACTCACCTTGGTCTGAATTTTGTTGATGACCCGGTCGCCCCAAAACTCAAGCTGATAGATTCGGCTTCTACAGCTTTGAATCTGCGCCTCAAGCTGATCACGTTTCTGCTTGGATGTCGTCTTGTCGCGAATCGCAGAGGTGTCACGGATCAATTTATCGAGGTAGCGTCTGCGGTCACGAAAATAACCATAAGCGTCGAACACGTTGAGCGCTTCTTCGACCTCTGTGTCGCCAATGGTCGCGCAGTTCGGCAGCCTGCGACTGTAGATCGCGGGATCATTGACTTGCCAGAGCGCGAGCGCGGGGTCGCTGGGATCAACGTAGTCGGTCGCGGTGAGTTTGACTCTGGTGTGCTCCTGCTCGATGCGAAAATTGAATGGGTTAACGACGAAAGCAAAGGTGTCGTCACTGCCGACGGTCGAGTTGCGGCTTTCAAACGTCGGACCCGGCAGCGGAAAATCTACGCCGTCAAGATAGACTTTCGCGCCAAGCACATTGTTTGCGCCGTCATACTTTAAGCCGTTGAATAAGGCGCTCTTCACAGTCACGCCAAGCGAAATGTCCATATCCAGCAACGGTGGCCGGGCGTTGTGTTCAAGCCATTCGGGCGATACTTGCAGACGGATCACCTGATCGAGCGGGTCTTCGTTTGCCAGCGCCATCGTGTAGCCGCTCATCCCGCGCTCTTCGTTCGTCGGATCAGGGTCTGTCGCCAAACGGCACATGAAATAGCCATCAAAATTTATGTCCAGTGTCCCGTAGATCATCTTTTTCCTCTCTCACTCACAGCCATCGTCCTGCGGGCAGCTTGGTAAATTCACGAATTTTGTGTAGGTGCCGTTCTGGTAGATGTAGCTCAGATTCGCAACCATGCGCAGCACATTCTGATGGACATATATAAATTTCGGCTTCAGCGCCGGTTCCAGCTTAGGCTCGTTAATAACGGCTTCGAGCTGGAGGGCGACCGATTCAAGGTTCGCCCTGTGAAAATTGATGTCCAGAAAGATCGGATTGGACGGCTGCGAAAGCATCTTAAGCACTTCGTCCGAAAGGTAGAACACAGGCCCCGCAGTCTCGCCCGGCGCATTGCCCGGCAGTTGCGTGATCAACTCGGCCAGCGAGCGTATGAGCATCGTCATCGTCGGCGCGAATACGGTCTGCTCAAGCGCCTGGAATAAATACGGAGGTTTGTCGTACGCCGATGAAAGATAGTTTCCGTAATAAGCGGAAAGCATATATAGCATTGCAACATAACCATCATCGAACGCCCTGACAGACTTAGCCGTGATTGAGTCAGTATACTGGTCGAGTTTCGGGTTGAGAGGCAATGGCAGGGACGGCTCGAACTTAGGATCACTTTCGAGCAAGGCCGTGTATTCGACGACTATATCATAGTAGTTCTGGAAATGGCTGTCGTAGCCGGGCGGTGTGTCTATGCCTTCGCCCTGGCTCGTGATCAGCTTTATACCGGCCAGCGCCGTATCCAGATCGCAGATGGAAAACAGGTAGATGTTGTATTCGCTTGGAATCTGCGACTGCCCGCTTTGATGCCCGCTGAATAATGCTTTCGGGCCGAGTTCCATGTTCAGGTATTCCATACCGCTTTTAATTGCCGCATACAATTCCTGCACGGTTCCGGGCTGAACGTCATTGGCCGACGGGTCTGGTTTGCTGAGAAATGTGCGTGACGGAGGCGCTTTCACTTTGGGCACGCACCCACACCCCGGCTCATAACACCAGCCGGTCACGTTTACCTTATCCTGTGGCGGCACATAATTCAGCGTAGGGCTTTCCATGCAGCAGAAACGTTTCGCAACCTGCAAGTCGAAAGCTTGAAGCAGGAACGGAAAGTCGCATGGCTTTGGGGCCGCTTTAAGACCGAGGTTCTTTTTCTTTAGCGCCTTTACCTTGTACCAGCGTGACTGTGTCGGGAAATTATCGTGGCCGAACCAGGGCGCGTGTCCAATCGCTGTCAAAAGGCTATTGGCAATAGACAGGTGCTCCATCTCCTGTCGCGCAATCATATATATCTGAGATGCCCAGCGGCGCACGAACTCAAGCTGAGCTGGCGAGCAAGTCGCATCGGGCTGCTTCTTCAGAGAGAACGCGGCATACAAATACTGGCACATGAACTGCTGCTCGATCATCGCCGCCTCTGTAATGTAATCTGCCAGTGTGTCCTTATCACGTGGTGGCGGAAAGGACTTGGTGAAGGGAGGAGCAACAGCTTGCATAGGAGCCTCCTTAATAAGTGGAATCAATTTCAGAGCGGGAGTCTATCAACCATACGTATAAAAAGTAAAGTACATTCCATTTGCCAAAGCTCGTGCGCTCTGCGTTCCTTCAGATCAATCTTGGAAGAGTTAAATTGCTCCTTTCTGATCCTGTGTATCAACTCGATCCCGCTGATGGTGACTGCCGCATTCTCAAATTGCTTGAATCCCAGCATCGGATATACCCGCTGCTTCACTCGTCTATGATCTTGCTCGACCATGTTGTTGAGGTATTTGCTCGTGCGAACACAAACGTTAATCGGCAAGATGGCAGACTCCTTCAACTCACCAACAGCCCTATGCGTCGCCGCGTAGCCATCGAGTGTAATCTTTTCTGGGGCTCCATATCTGTTAACTGCGCGCGTGAAAAACCTCTTGGCGGCCTCAACGTCTCTATGTTCGCTCAACAGAAAGTCTACGGTCTTACCCTGCTTATCAACTGCCCTATAAAGATACTTCCATTCGCCTCGAACTCGGATGTATGTTTCATCCACTCTCCAAGACGTGCCGACGGGGCGAGCAAATCGACTCCACTTCATTTCGAACACGGGAACGTAGCGCAGTACCCATCTCAGGATTGTGAGCATGAGCGAGATTGATGCCACGTTCAGCCATCATGTCGCGGAGGTCACGATAGCTGAGTTTGTAGGTGATGTAGCAGCGGACGCAGAGAATAATTATTGATGAATCAAAGTGACGGCCCTTGAACAGCTTGGCTGAGTCAAATGAATTTTCGAGCATGCGGCTGATTATGCACTTTGGTCATCGTTTGCACCACAATCCGCCCCGGTGCTCCGGCTTGGCAAAGGGTTTTGTCCGAGCCTTTAACCAAAGAGATTCGACTCCCGCGCCCGCCTGACCATTTCCCCGATCATCGTGGGCGCGTCCATACCCACATATACGCGGTGTGCTGGTCGTCCCCAGCCGCCTCGGTGCCGGTGAAGCGGCTCCGGGCCGCGCCGCGCTTAGCTGCGACTTCCGGGCAGCCGTCGCGGATCCATTGCTCAATCACGGCGAGGTCGCCAGCCTCCGCTCGGGCCTGTCCGAAGTAAGCCCGAATCGGGCCGCTGGCCGCGCCTCGAAGCGCTTGCACGAGGGGCGAAGCCTCCGGCTGGCCCACGATGATCAGGGGCTGGCCGAGCACCTGCGTGGCCACCAACTCGTCTCGCGTCCGGCCTTCGGTGCACGCGCTTGTTAGGCGTAAAACGGGGCGCTCATAACCTTCAGTATGAAGGTATCTACCCACCGCGACTTGATCTCAGCGTATTCTGTTTTGTTAGCAGCCACTTCCGCTAGCCCCAGCTTATACTCGTCATATTCACGCGCCAGCTCGTGATCCCGCCGCAGCACGTCGCGGAACTTCAGTGTCGCGTGCCACTCCGGTGTGGCCTTCGTAAATATGTGCGCTTGGCAGAGCCTAATGTTCCCACTGTTGAGGACCGCATAGTAATGACCGGCTTCATCGCCATACTGCCCCCGGTACTCATAGCCGATCCCAATCAAGGTCTGGGTTAAGGGGGCAAGACCCTTCTCCCCGCAGAGAATACCGATGTCCAGAATGGGCTTGGCGTGGACTGTCGGTATTGAGGTGCTTCCCACATGCTCGATTCGAACGGAGGGATCCGCTAAGGCTCCGACCATCCGATCCTTCTCCGCGCGGAAGTCATCCGCCCATGCGGGGTTGTGCGGCAACAGGAGCAACTCGTCTTTCCTCATCCCGTACATAAATAGCACCTTCATTCTGACGCCTAACGGACGAACATCAGCGGGCGCGCGGCACTCACTGGCAAGTATGAGAATACTCGTTCGCGCGCTCCGCTGCATGTGTTGTTAGACCCGATTCAATCCACAAAGCTACTCCGCAACTTTGACATCAAGTAACGTCGAGACTCTAGCCGTCTGCCTAGCCTGTTGAGCATCTAACTTGTCTTACTTGCTCGGCGGGGGTCTAACGATTGGGATGACCGGGCGCGCGAACGGCACTGATGAAACGATAAGAAACTCGTGCACGCGCGCTCCGTTTGAGAGACACGCCGCGCTATTCTTCAGTCACCCCCCGCAAGCGCTGCACGAGGATACGAAGCACTTCGGAAGCGATTGTCGGATTCGCATCGACACTTTCACGGAAGGTGCTACCGTCCAAACTTAGGACGCGCGCACCATCTTTCCCAGCAAACACTGAGGCTGAGCGCGGCGCAGGGTCCAGCACGGCCATCTCTCCGAGCAATCCTCCTATCTCTTCCCCGGCTACGACTCTTGCTCTTGTGCCGTCACGGCGAATAACTTTCGCGCTGCCAGCAATGACGATGAAGACCTCATTGCCTGACTCGCCTTCGGTGCAAAGGGGCGCTCCTGCCTCGTATTGCTTCACAACAATTGCGCGCGCTAAATCTGCCAAATCCTCCGGCACCAGTGTGGCGAAGATCGGGGCCGATCGCAGGGCTATCATCTTCTCGATGGTGACCATTCCTACTTCGCCTTTTTTTTCAACTGTTCTTTGAGCCGCACTTTCTCTAAGGATTTGCGCCGTTTCGCGCACGACCTCATGCTCGTCTATGCTGAGCCGTTGGATAGTATCTTTATCCGCCTCACCGGTCTGAAAGAGGGTGTAAAGTGCGCTGGCCCGTACGTAAGGGTCAACGCTGCTTGTGTATGTGCGAAGCATCACCGATATAGGCATGGAAGCAAAAGCTATCGCTTCACTGTGGCTGTCGAGCAATCGCCCGGCGACGACGGGGGGGATGGCATCGCGCAACTGTTCAAGCCCAGACCGACGCATTGTTTTATCAGCACTGCTCAGCTTCTGGCGCGCACCCATCTTGCTCTCATTTTTCACCCCGTATCCGAGTGCGTCCATAAGACGCTCGACAGCGCGCGCTCGACGGCGGCTCAAAAGGTACACCATAAAACCGTGAGTCTGCGAAGGCATAAGTTCAAGCATTCCGATCGCTGCGGCGGCGCGCTCCAGGACTCGCAATTCTTCTGCCAGCCGTGCGGTCAGCTCTTTCTCACCTCCGAGCAAACTATCGAGGACAGCTTCATGCTCTGCTTTCGTGATCTGGTATTCGGCGCGCAGCCGCATGATGAATTTGTCGTCTCCCGCGCGTTGCTCGGAGAGCGTTAGTTCGAAGTGCTTTTCGAGAGCACGCGAATAGGTCTGAAGCTGCAGCCGCTTCTCAGCCGATATATGGCGGGTCGGATCGTGCAAACGTGCGCGTTCATCCTCTGCGAGCACCGCCATCACCTTCTCATGGTCAGCTTGCTTTATCTGCAACTGGCTACGCAGGCGATCCAGCTTTCCCACATCCTTTCGGGTCACGAATCCGTCGGCCAGCGCCTCGTGCACTGCCTCCTTATAGATTTCAAGAATATGCGCTGCGGTTTTCGCGCTCTCCTTCTTGCGGATAGTGTGGACGAACAATGCTTCGCGCAGATCCCCCGGAACCTCGACATCCGTCCATTCCCACCGCTTAATGATGTTCCGCGCAAGCGTCTCTTCGGCGAAGAGTTTCTGAGTTCGGCGCAGGCGTCTAAGTAGAAAGGCAGTCGCCGTAAGAACGACTATAATCAGAAAGAGATGAGGCACGACCCACGGAAATTTCCAAAGAGTCGGCGCACCTGCGAAAGTGTAGAAGGTAACGAACGCTGTAAATCCCGCGAGCGCGAACGTCTTGTGGCGCGCTGATTCTGTTTCTCTCTTAGAGATGTCCCCGCGCAATCTTCTTTCGATAGTGTGTTCGAGATTTCCGAATAGTAACAGGCTGATCGAACCACACAGCGTCAGCGTCAGCAAGGAAGCGACCGCACGTGGGATCATGGGCAAGAAGAAAAAACCTGCGGTTTTTATATCCCTACCCGGAAGAAAGGCGCTGGCGAAAACCCCTGGTTCGTCCGTCCAGCCGCCGCCGAAGTAGTAAGACCAGGTGCCCGATTGAAGGTAATAGTAGAAATAGAAGCCGAATACGAGGCCGGGAAATAGATAGTAGGCGACTCGCTTCGGTCGCACTTCAATCTCCTTCCAGTAACCGTTCTCTTCGTTTATGTCGGGGCAGAATTTCTTACAGGCCGTGCATTTTGCGCATTGCGAGTTGGGCATCTCGCGCAAGCCGTGAGGTTCAGTATAAATCTTCTCGATGAAAGAGACGGGACAAATATAGTTGCACCACGTCTTTCCTGTGTAGAGAAAGCCGGAAGCAAGAGCTGCCAGAGATATAAAGACGAAAAATATCGAGATGGCAAGCCCGTCACCATTTGTGGCGATCAATCTGAGCCACAGAGAGATGATGAACAGCCCGGAGGCAACGTAATAATAACTGCCAGCTAGCCAGTCAGGGGCTTTACGCAGCCCGGGACGTTTCAGTCGGACCGGAATCTGCGCGAAGAAAGCTAGCGGACAGATGCGACGCCATCTGTGATAGCCTATAAGAACAATAAAGAGCGGAATCCCTGCAACTACAATCGTCCAAACTGCACGACCAGCGTAACGCTGCGCAAAGGGGGTGATGATCGGTATCGACAGGAATATTACCAGGGCTCCCCATCCGATAGGAGTGACCCACCATTCGGTCTTAGCTTCTTGAGATAGTTGCGTTAAGCGCGAGATTTTGGGGCTGGAAGGCATTGCAGTTGGGGTGGGAGATGTTGAGGCGGCCATAAGGAATCAGACCTCTTTACACAATATCAGTAAAAGTCAGACGCCTCTTCCGGAATAAACAATCGGCGATTAAACCAAGATCCGATGCCGGAAGAGCTGGACTGATGCCGGAGAAACTATCTCATCCAGATTTTTTCCTCAAGCATTTCGAGAAGAATAACGAAAGCGCCGATCATCGATAGAATGTAACCGATAATCCAGTCAATGGGAATGATCACCCGTGATTCATTCCTGCATGGGTGAAGCGACACGCTGCGCCCGCGCCAGTCGCGCGCGTGTATAAGCCGGGATTCCGCTATCATAAGGCGGCTTGTTTTTGATCGACACTGTGCGTGACACCCGACGACGACAGAGCCTGCTAGTGCCGCCCGAAACAGAGCGCCAAGCGCGGCTAATGGAGGCTGTGGATCGGCTCAATCAGAAGTACGGGCGGCACAGGGTGCGCCCGTTTTCGATGGGGTTGGGGCACGCTTATGAGCAGTTCGCGGCGTGAGGGTAAACTCAACGACTTGGACATTCTTTCTCTCAATAAATAGAACTGCTATTAGCGGGTTGTGGATGAATCAGCCAGTCCGGCACCAGGGCCATTCAGTTCTCTGGAATTGGAAGTCAATTCACCGCAGAGACGCAGAGAGCGCAGAGGCGGCGCAGAGTAAGAATAGTTTTCCTCTGCGTAATCTCTGCGTCTCTGCGGTGAATTGACTTCCAATTCCAGAGAACTGAATGGCCCTGGTCCAGCACTGTAAAATTATATCTGAGTCAATGCGCTTTCTTGCCATTAGGTTGATTACATTGTATAGTCGTTGCCGCGAGAGGGGATCGTTACGTAGACCAGTTCGCGCGTAAGTCATCATCGAAGATAATTACCTGGTGCAGCACCGCACGGTGTTTATCATTGCCGCCGAATTGCACATCAGCCAGTCGGCCATTGACAAGCGCAAGTGGGCGGCGATTTAGCGTTTGTGTGCTCTGTTGTAAGGCGCGAAAGTTTAGCTTTACATGGCTGGGAGTAGAACAGCGGTGTCGCGTCAATTGGGTCGCTGAGACCACAACCAGATTTCCGACCTCACAAGACTTCTTGGTGCGATTCGGGCCAGACAAATTACTCGTTACCGGGGGCGAATTGTTTCGCCCCACCTATCGTTGGAACGCCACGATGAGCGATAGGCTCAACTTCGGGTTTACGGCAGACTGTGTGGCTGCCGCTCCTCATACTACAGTGGGAAAGATGATGGAATTGCTCCGGCAATTGATACTGCGGGAGGGCAACTGACATGCCGGAATTGAAAATACAGTTTCTCGATGTGGGCCAGGGGGATGGGATTTTTATCGATTTCCCGGGCGGCGCAACGATGCTTGTCGATCTGGGCTCGACCAAGAACAAAGGGGCCGTCACCCCGGATATTCTCACTTATTTCACTACTAAGACTAAATTTGGCCAGCCAGGGCAGACGCTCGATTACCTCATCCTCACTCACGGCGACCGCGATCACTACAACATGGTGCAGGTGTTCATAGAAAACCTGAAGGTCAACGTCGCGAGGGTGATGTACAGCGGATCCCCGGATGATTACGGTGTTTACAAAACTCAGGTGGCGATCAAAGACCAATCCAAGGCGAAAAATTTGATTGAAAGGATCAAGGAACTCTGTCCCCAGGTCCAAGAACTAAAGACAAATGGTTACTTCCCCTTTCCGCTGTCTCACTCACATTTTGGCAGGGCTCAAGTTCATATCCTTGCGGCCAACACGCCCGGCACACTCAAACGGGATGAAGCCTGGTGCAAGAACACTGGCAGCATCGTTCTCATGCTTGAGTATGGGAAGGTGCGTGTCATTCTTGCAGGCGATGCAACGTCGGATACTGAAAAATTCATCCGCGGCATTTTTGAATATACCTCTAGCGCACTGAGCAGCCATGTTCTGAAGGTTGGACACCACGGCAGCCGCCGTACTTCCAATACCGTACAGTGGATAAAAGCTGTCAGCCCGTTACTTGTTTTCATCACCGCTGACCGGCATGGCTTCCTCGACGATAAAACATACACCGGGCACCGGCTGCCCCAGACCCTGACGCTGGACCTAATCAAGAAACATAGCAGTAATCTCTACCAGCAATGCGAGACCCATAATATTATTTCTGCTTTCGATTCGGACGACTACGACACATACAACCAGAAACCAGATGAATCCAATGATAATGTGCAGTATCAGGCACAGGGAAAGGGATGGCTGTCGACGGCCACCAAAGCCGGTATTTTCACCTCACTGGTTGCATTGGATGTTCCGCAGCAAATCGGCCCTGCTGCTGATCAAGGGGCTCAGTATCAACTGAGTATCAGCGACCAAAGCGTGATTGATGTTACTTCCACGTGGGAGCCGAGCCATTTAGTGAGCGTGCGAATGACATAGCTCGCAAGACGTACCATGGGGGAGACAGCAGATGAGCCACAGCTTGGATGAGATCTACGGTTTGCTTGCGGCCAAAGACCCGGTTGTTCTCACAAAGGAGATGTTTCCGGAACTGGCCACGACACTTTCTTATCTCGGTCTCACTGAACTCCAAATCCACAAAGACGCGCCCCCGGCGAAGGCCGCAGGTAAGGTCACGCTCGATGGCAAGGCTGACGTGCTGGGAGTAAAGGGGGTAAGTGCCCAACTGGAGATCACCGGAGACGACACCTACCTGGTAAAGCTGATCTTCCGCCTGCCGGGCTCGTGGCAGTTTCCGGCGAGTTTCCCCAATCTCCCACCATCGTATAAATCAGTCGATGACAACCCTGGCCTGGTCTCTCTACAGCCGAGTATTCTGGGCGACCTCCATTTCAGCAATCCGACGTTAACGGTGCGGAGCGCCGCCGAGGGCAAGCTGGCTGCGGGTCTCTACTTTACCGGCGATCTGACCAACAATACGGCGTTCAAAAATCTGGCGGCCCCGCTCAAACTCGCCGCAACCCCCACGCTTACCGGCACCATCAAGCTGAATGGGGCAAAGTCGCCTGACGTTTGCCTGAGCCTCGTCACCGGCATCACGAGCCTGGAAGTCGGCAAGTGGCTGAAGCTCCCCGAAATCGAAGTGAAGAGTCCTGACGACGTCTGCACCCGACGACGCGTCGACGATCATCACGCTGATCGAAGTAGCGGGAACCGTCCTCATTGGCAGGACGGAGCAACTTCCCGTCAAAATCACGAGCCCCATCTATGGTTTGTCGCCGCTCTTTGGTTTTGCGGCGGAGCTACCTCCAGGTCTGGTCAGCCTCGGGCGCGGCATCAGCGCGCTGGTCGAACTGGCGGGCGGTAAGCAGGACGAGTTTGCGCTGCCGGAGGGGATCAAGTTGCTGGAATCGCTTTCTCTGCGGGAGATCTCGACAACTGTAGACCCGACGGTCCCGCTCGTTCGGCATCTGCAGTTTGCCGTGGAATCAAGCCAAGTCTGGACGATCACAGAGCAGATTCAAGTCACGCAACTCGGATTCGGCTGGCTCATCCTGTTCCCGTTCAACTCCGATGTGCGATCAGTCTCAGCCAGTCTTTATGGGCAACTCAAGCTCGGCAAGGGCAACGATGCGGTGAGGTTCGATGTCACTGCCCACAGCCACGGCGGCTTTTCGGTCAGCGGCTCGCTGCACGAGGGAGACAAGGTTCATCTCACACGCCTGATCGGCCAGGCACTTGGGAAGGAGGCAAAAGGTCTCCCTGAGTGGGATCTGACCAAGCTAGCGGTAGAGTTCGATACCAGGACCAAGGAGTTCACCTTCGAAGCTGCGAGCACCTTTGAGCTGGTCAAAGACAAGCCCGCCACCATTGACCTCTACATCCATTTGATCAAGTCGAACCAGACCTATCAAGCCACGGTGAAAGGCTCGCTGACTATCGCGGGGCAAATCTTCGAGGCCGAATTTGATTCGACCAAGACGAGCAAGAGTGTGCTTTTCAAGTGGACCGACAAAGGCTGGCCGCTTAGGTTCGAGGATATCGCAAAATTCTTCGACTACAGTATGGCACCCTTGCCGGAGAATCTCGACCTCACGCTCGCCAAGGCAGAATTCTATTACGACTTCACGGCCAAGACGGTTGTCGTCAGCGCGCAGTCGAAGGGCGGTCGCCAGATTCTGTTTGCCTCGCTTGTGCCCGAAGCACCGCCCGATAGCCCGAGGCTCTATTTGTTCGAGCTCGACGTGCCGCTCAAGCTTGAGCTTAAGGATTTGCCGGTGATTGGCGACAAGCTCCCTGCGGAGCTGCAACTCGGCATCGAGGATTTGCAGGTGATGCTTGCCTCGGACGATATTGCCGACCTTGGGACACTGAACTCGCTGATCACCGAGAAACTCAGTAACCGCGCGCTGATTCCAACCAAGCTGAACAAGGGGCTCACGTTTGCCGCCATGCTGCAAGCTGGCACCAACAATCTGCCGATGGTGTTGCCGCTCAGCGCTGATAAGCCACCTGACCCGAAACCGCTTGCTCTCGCTACGACGGAAAAAGAAGCCACGCCAAATTATCAAGCCGCCGCCAAATGGTTCGAGATTTCGAAATCGTTCGGGCCGGTCTCGATTGAGCGGATCGGAGTGCAATACGAAGCCAGCAAGCTATTTTTCCTGCTCGATGCGTCGCTCGGCTTCTCGGCGTTGAACCTCGAAATGAGCGGCCTCGGCGTGGGCTCGTCGTTGCAGGAGGTCAATCTCGTCCCACACCTTGACGGCATCTCGGTCTCCTTCAGCGCCAAGCCGGTCACGATCAACGGCGGGCTGCGGCGAGTGCCGCCACGATTGCCGGAAGTATCGGATGAATATAGCGGCCACGTGACGATTGCTATTGACCCGTACCTGATCAACGGCATCGCCGCGTATGCGAAGGTTAGCGGCCAATCCTCGTTTTTCTTGTTTGCACAGGTGACGGGCGAATTTGGTGGGCCGCCGGCCTTCTTCATCACAGGCATTGCGGCAGGCTTTGGCTACAACCGGAGCCTGACGATTCCGACAATAGATCAGTTGCCCCGATTCCCGTTAGTCGCCGCGGCCATGCCCACCACCAAGAACCCAAGCCCGTTTGGCGGGGGCAAAGCTACTGATCCAGTGCAGGCGATGGAGGTCATCAACGATTGGGTCTATCCTGCGCTTGAGCAGAATTGGTTGGCGGCGGGGATCAAGTTCACCTCGTTCAAAATTCTTGAGTCGTTCGCCCTCTTGACTATCTCCTTCGGCAATCGGTTTGAGATTGCGCTGTTAGGCCTCTCCAGTTTAACGATGCCGCCAATGGCATCCAAACCGATTGGGTACGCACAACTGGCGCTTGAGGTGACCTACGCACCAGACGACGGTTTGCTAAAAGTCGCCGCGCAACTGACCCCGGAATCCTACATTCTCTCCGAGGCATGCCACCTCACCGGCGGCTTTGCGTTCTATATCTGGTTCAAAGCAATTGAGAAGGATGAGGTCCATGCAGGTGATTTCGTCGTCTCGCTCGGCGGTTACAGTCCATACTTTAAAAAACCGGCGGGCTATCCGTCCGTACCGCGAGTCGGAGCGAACTGGAAGGTTAGCGATAATCTGACGATCAAGGGCGGCTTCTATTTCGCACTCACACCCGTAGCCGTGATGGCAGGAGGCGAACTGGAAGCCAACTTCGTGAGCGGCAACTTTAAGGCGTGGTTCACGGCCAAAGCCGACTTCTTGCTTTACTGGGAGCCTTTTCACTATCTGGCGAACCTGAGTCTGAGCCTGGGCGCGTCCTACACGCTCGGCTCGGGAACGACTGCCTGGACGATCACCGTCCATGTTGGCGTGGACGTGACGCTGCATGGGCCGCCATTTGGTGGAACAGCCGTGATTGACCTGTACATCTTCAGCATCGCAATCGACTTTGGCCCGACCGCCTCCGCTCCGAAGATGCTCACCTGGGAGGAATTCAAGTCTCACTATCTGTTGCCGAAAGACCAATCTCAATCCGGCGGAGTGACGCCTCGCGCGCTGGTCGCTGAAACGCAGGCCGACACCATCTGCTTCATCCGGGTATCGGGCGGGCTGATCAAAGAACTCCCGCCAGACCCCAAACATCAGACCCCGGATTGGATTGTGAACCCTGAGAAGTTGGAGATCGTCACCTCCAGCAAGATTCCATGTTCGGAAGCCCATCTTGTTCAAACAATCGGTAACCAACGCTCTTCACAGGCAGTGGGCACCAAACAGATCTCGAACCAATTCGGCGTCACAGCGTGCGGGATCGGCAATGGCACTCTGACATCCGTCCTTACCATCACATGGCATACAGATGATGGCGGCTCGGTGAACTGGGAGATTCCTTCTACGCCGACAGGGAAGGACGACATCCTGCCCGCTGTTACCAGTCGCCTGCCTCGCGCTGCCTGGTTCAAAGATACAAAGACTGACCCGACGCAACCGCCATCCATGGCGATGATTAATGGGGACCGAGTTACCGACGAACTGACAACCGGATTTACGTTGAAGCCGACACTGGCGAAGCCTGACGAGACCTTGCCGATCAAGGTCGAAAAACTGGAAGTGGATCTGTATGACATCAACGAAAAGAATGGGACTGTTCGATCATGGACCAACCCGACCTTTCCGAAAACGGATGATGAACAGGAGAGTCCAGCTACAAGAATGGCGGAATTGGCGAAGGTTGACTCCAACACGGTGCGCGAGAAGCGCGCGAAGATCGTCTCGGCCCTGCAGCGGCAAGGGAAGTCTGTTGCCGCCATTACAGATACTCAATATTTAGCCTTCGCCGCACAGCATAGCGAACTGCTTGCGGCGCCCATCCTATGTTCGTTGGGGAGCGGAACAGATGACACGTGATTCCAAGAAGGGCGACGACAATCTTCCAGCCAACAAAGAAACGATCCGATTCGTGGAAAGCTACCAGCCGCCGATCAAGGCAGGGACCTATACGCTCACGATAGAACAGAAGGTAACCGGTCCCGACGTTAATGACACCTTCACCCACACGAAGAAGGTGTACATCCAGGGAGAAAGATTTGCGCTTGATCCGCTGGATATCGCCTCTGTGTTTCCACCGGATCGGAATCAGGGCGACCACTTCAACGTCCTGCCGCACATTGTATTCTCGCGAAAAACGCTGCCCTGGGAGCGCCAAGTCGGTGATACTGAAAGCGTGCAGAACGATACGCCGCGTGCAAAGCCCTGGTTGGCCCTCCTGATCTTCCACGACGATGATCCGCCTCCCCAATCCAGGCGGTGACCGTAGGCGAAGTGAAGGGTGATTCCGGTAAGGGCATCTTGTCCTATGACGATGCTTTCAAGAAGACTTATAGCAATTCTTCTAAGCCTTGGGCACTGGAGCCGGGCGAAAATCTGAAGGATCCCTGCCTGGTGGTGGATGTCCCGGTCGAACTGTTCAGTGCAATCGCTCCTACAAAAGAGGACCTGGGCTGGTTGGCACACTCCCGGGAAGTTTTGTCTGAACCGGAACCGAACGCCTTGGTCGCGGCAGAAGACGCAATAAACGAGACACCGCTCGGCGAATACTCTGTCATTATCGCCAATCGCCTGCCAAAGAGCAGCGGCGTCAGCACGGCTTGTCTGGTGTCTCTGGAAGGGATGGAAGCGTTCCTCCCGCTCGACTCGGGCAGCAGCCCGAATCTGGGGCCAGGTGCCCGCTATATACGTCTCGTTGTGCTGAAGCAATGGAGTTTCAGTTGCACCGCCCCTCACGAAACATTCAAAGGGACTTTTCAAAATCTTACTTATGGGCCGCTACAATTGCCTTATACCCCGCCAGTCTTCTCGCCGCCCTCCCCGACACCAGACGAGTTAGCGTCCGAAGCAACGGTGAAAAACGCTTTGGCGATGGGCTACACTGCGCTCAATCACCATACGCGATGGGGCGATCAGACAATTTCGTGGTATCGCGGCCCGCTGTTGCCCTTCAAAGCGTTGCTGGATGTGAATTCGCTGCTGTCCGCTTCGTCAGCGCCGCTTTCCACCGCAGACGCGGCCTTACGTTACGATTCCGAATTGGGAATGCTGGACGTCTCCTACGCCGCTGCCTGGCAGCTCGGTCGCCTCATGGCGATGCGCGAAAAGAGTTTCGCCTATGCGCTGTACCAGTGGAAGCAGGAGGTTGCCCGGAAGTCCTTCCAGGATCATCAGACTAGCCGCATCAAGAAGCTGCCGCATATGCAACACCTGTTGAAAGGCGGCGAACAACCCATGGTTCCCGAAGAGATTCGGCACGCGGCTATCCAGTTCGTGGCGGATAACCTGAAGGATATTTTGGTTACTCTCGATGGAAAGGATACCGCGAAATGAATCATCGGGATCTGCTCAAGGCGCTCGCTCAACCGACCGTTAATCTCAACGATACGGTGGCGTCGGCCAAGGGGTTACAAGGGCTGGAAGATCTGGCTCGCATTCACGAACATACCACTCCACCATCCACCGTTACGAAATGGCTGGAAAAACTGACAGTTTTGAGCGGCATACCCTTAGACTATCTTGTGCCTGATGAACGCATGCTGCCCCTTGAGTCATTGCGATTTTTCCAGCTCGATCCGAAATGGATCTACAGTCTGATTGAAGGCGCTTACAGCGTCGGGCGCGTCACCACCAGCGAGTTGGTGCATGACCAGGTGGTCGCGCAAAACCTGTATAAACAGGTGGCCCCGAATTTATATAACCACCTAGTCCGTAAACCGAAGGCTGCCTTAGGCAACGAGCCTGAGCTGTTCAACTTTTCCGGTTTCTTGCTTCGCTCTGCGGTTGTTTCCGGTTGGCCCCACCTCCGGGTGACGGCCTATGACTCAAACAACCGCACACTGACCCCACCAGAAGGGTTAGGGTCAGGCCGCCGAATAACGCCGGATATTTTACTCTACCTTGTCGAGGGGATTATCGATTCTGTGACGTTTCAGGAGCCGAGCGAAGGGATTCACTTCGGACTGGATAAAAAAAACAATCAAGGCGGCAGAGAGACGTTAACCGGGAGTAAGTCGCTGCGCTACGCTAACGTTCCCAAGAGCAAAAAAACACAGACTCCTCCCGGCACCGCGATACCTGATAAGAATGGCAACCTGGGAGTTCCCATCGAGTTCAGACCTAAACAGGTCCTCAAAATCAACGCGCTCGCCCAAAGCATGGCTGCAAAACTCCGGGAGGTGCAGGCGAACAACAAAGACGACGGGCAGCCGCATAGCTTTACTCCCGCCGAGTTCGCTCTCGAAATGATTGAAGGGGTCGAGGGCGTGACGATCAAGATCACACCGAAGGCTGGAGGTTAAACGCCATGGAACCGATTTCGTTGATTGTCCCGATGAATCTAACTGCGTTATGCGTTAGCCTCCATGACAAGCAAAAAGAACATTTTGGCAGTCTGGCCATTGATTTCCAAAGACTAGGATCGAACACGCCGTACCTGGGCCAACATCTACTGCCTCAACCATTCGATGGGGAAAGCTTTCCGGCTGGCATTCACCTGCACTGGGCATTGCCCGACGCCCTGGCGCGCGGCGAGGTCGGCGACCAGAACAAAGAAGTCAAGTTTCGGCCCGCTCCCAACCGCTTTCTGGTCGTTCGTTTTGCCAGTTCGCAGACGCCGTCGCAGAACGCTCCGACGAAGGTGGATGCCTGGGTAGTGGATGGCGATTTCAACTCTCCATCACCCGGTCCATCTGATTTGCGCAATGCTCGCACTCGAACTGCGCCGTTGAATCCCGAGCTTAATAAACAACTTTATGAATACAAGGGGCGTGTGACTGGCTATTCCGACTGGAAGGAAATAGATTCGCATCGCGATCCCGCGCGCCATACGGCGCTTGGCTATGGAGTAGAGACTTACGCGGCGGCCTACCCGCACTGCCCAAATGTCTTTGGCTTCTTTGATCCGTTTGACAGCAGTTGCCCGGACGGCCTCCATCAATTGGGTGATAAAGCCTTGCTTTCCTATCTGGTGATCGGGTGGCACAGCGACAGCGCCAAAGGCGATCCGATTGCACTTGAAACTGCCCGGCTCCTTGGCGAAAAAAAAGCGGTGACACCGGCGACGCTCGCCGAGGCGCTCGAAGCGAATTATCACTGGTCGTATACCGCAAAGGAATCAGAACAACCTGCGCATACGCTGTATGTCGGGCAGTTGATCTCGCTAGAGTGGGATTCGGCAAAGGAATATTTGACGCGGACAAAGGCCCCGATTGATGTCGCACTTGGCGGAACAACCGCCGAGGCGCTTTCCGCACTGCTGGCCAGCAAGAGCCAAAACCCTGCCATCGAGACGATCCTCAACGAACTTCAGTATGATCTGCTTAATGAGTACGGACTTGATGGCGAGTCAAATCTCAGATACGCCCTACATCAACGTGGTTTCACCCCCATCAGCCCAGGCCACGACAACGCAACCGAAAATGGTCTCACCTGGATCATTAAACGCGACAATAATAATTTAACGGCTGATGCCGAATCGCTGAGTAAGGCTTTGCCTGACCGTGTCGCCAAGGCTTTGCAGACGCTGAACGTCGCCCAATCGAGCTACGATGCACTGGCCGCCGAGGTGGCCACTCGCCGTGGGCAAGTGTTTGCGGATTGGGTGCAGTATATTTCACGCAAGAGTGAAGGCGGAGATATTAATGATTTGGTCGAATACCTCAAAGCCGAAATCGATGCGCTGATAACCACAAACGGGCCTGAGTCCGGCCAGATTGTGAAACAGCTTGAGGTACGCCGCGTTGCCCGAGACCAGGCAAAGACCTCGCTCACAACTCTCCTTGCAAACAAGAACGAATGTCCTGACGCCTATATACTGGAAGCGACCATAGCGCCGCGTTTTTATCAGCCGGCTGACCCCGTGATCTTGCTTTCCGGCCCGGATGTGAACCCGTCCTACCGTTATGGCGGCGACGGGCGCTTCGACAAGAACGGTAACCTGATCTGCCGGTTATCGAGCGACATCACGCGGGAAGTAACCATCGGCGACCAGACCCTTAATAGCCAGAACCCGAAACTGCCCAAGCTGCCAACTAGAACTGCCGTAGATCAAGTCTTCGCGCCTCTGGTGGCCGAGTTCAACGCGCTGGTGGCCGAGGCCGTATTCCTTGACCATCATCAGGCGCACGTGCTGGCAAGTTGCGTAAGCTCCGATACAAACAAGGCTGCGGGACAGATTCAGAAGGCACAGTCCAAATATACTGGTATAGCGCCCCTCGCAAAGACCGAATCAACCGAGTCTTCAAGCGACTCCGAAACGATGATCAAATTTGCGGGCGTTGCCCCGTCACTGGTTGGACTTGTTAGCTACGAACAGCCGTGGATACCGCTCTTGTTGCAATGGGAGGCGAGATTCGATCCCCTCTATCCAGTCAATGTGAAGACGCCTTATTCTGAGACTCTGGCGCTGAATGATTTCGAACTCGATAGCGACACGGGGGAAATGAGATACAAAGGCAAGCTGCCCCCCGCGAATCAAAATGGCAAGGTCTATCGCGGTATCATCGCCCTGACACACCGTACAGAAATTGACCTGATCGGGCAGATTGATACCTATCTGAAAAACCATCCGCTTGACCCGGTTAACGATCTTCCACCGATACAGGCGATGAAGCAGACCTTGGATCAACTCCGTAACGTGCGTCTCGCGATGATGGCTCAAGCAATGGGCGGCTTGCACCGGCAACTGCTGATGCGTTCTCAGTCACTTCAATTGCCTGTATTCGACCCGAACGGCGATCCTTTGTCCGATGCTATCGCCGATGCGGTCGGTGCCGAAAACAACGCGGCCCCGCTACTTACGGCTGACTATAATCCGCTTCGGGTCGGGATGTTGCAGCTCACGCGATTGCGCATTCTGGACGCCTTTGGGCAGATTCGCGATATCAACCTGGGCCGCGTTATTCTTTCCAGCGCCTTCAAGCAGCCCAAAGACTCGACCGAAACGCGCGCGCTGCTGCCTTTGCGAATCGCGCAACCCGCGCGACTATCCTTTCGCTATCGCTCAGCAAGTGATGATACGATGGAAACCAACAGCGACCCGGCCTCGTCACCAATCATCGGCTGGGTTCTGCTCAATCGCCTTGATAACGCGCTTGCTATCTACAGCGCCGAAGGGACGCCCATCGGCTCGTTCAACCTGTCCGGCCCCTCCTGGCAGGGAATCCCCGGTCCGCACGGGAAGTTTGAGAGCACCATCGTTGATTCGTTCAAAGATGCCAACCAACATTTGAAGGATTTCGCGCTAAATCTGGGTGGCGGCGTACCCCAAAACCCACAGGACGCAAATCGATTAAAGGCATTCAACGAATTTCTGCAAGCCTTGCTCGATAGCATAGATCACGGCGCGATGGGCATCGTGCCCGATTCCTATGCGCAAGATCAGGGACTGTCACTGCTGATGGGTCGCCCGCTGGCCATCGTCCGAGCCGACCTGCGTCTCGATCTGCATGGTGGTTTGCCCGCCTTGAATCAGAGTCGGGATGCGTTGGACAAGGCGGTGAATGCATTCACTCAGGATGGTGCCACCTACGATTATGGCAACCGTGATGCTGCGCGGTTCGATCAGGTTCAGTTTCCTGTGCAACTGGGCGACTCGGCCAAAGTCAATGATGGGTTGGTGGGATACTTCGTTGAAAGCGCGCAGAAGCAGCCGCTAGAAACCTATGGAACCTTTTATTCGCCACACGCGCAGGGAAGCAACGAGCGTGTCAAGCTGCCTGATGGGCCAGGATCTCTCAAGCTTGCGCCCGCAGATCAGGGCCGTCTAACGGTAACAATGCTCATCGATCCTCGTGCCCCTGTGAATCTGAGCACGGGTATCCTGCCAGTCAAGAGCATCACCGTTCCACCTTCGCACTTCGCCGACGCCTTAAAGCGGATCGCGGTCACCTTCCTGACTGCCCCGGTTCTGGGCGGCCCGGGCGCTCTGGAATTGCCCGTGCCCGATGAGGCCGGCCACGCCTGGTCATGGCTGACGCTACAAGCCGGTCAGCAGCAACGACGCGAATGGCAAACGCAAGATATTGTCGCCGCACCTGACTCTCGCGCCGCGTTCTCTGCGCCTTCACGCCTGAGCGAAGGCTGGCTGCGGCTCTACCCGGCAGAGACGTCATCAAAGAAGCCAGTCGAAAAATAACTTAATGACAACCGGTCTGCTTAATCTCTGGAAAGGATGTCACATCTCATGTACGCCATCACACTCGAAACGTCACGGCAGAAGACTCTCACGAAAGGTAAGCCCATTGGGTTCGATCTGGAAAACAGTGCCTACTCGACCGTCCAGCCCAACCAGATCTATACTGGTGACCAGAATGAACTGGTCCTGAAGCTGACCAATTGTCAGACCGGACCTCTCCAACTATTCGGCGGAGAATTACCCGCGTCGGCAAAGAGCAAGCCTGATCTAAAAAGCAGTCCATCAACTCTATTCCTCGACTTCGGCGACGTCTTTAAAGGGACGGAGTTGAGCCGGATGTCTGTCGACAAAATTTCTGTTGGCGGCGAGCTGAAACCCTTCAAGGATACCGGCTGGAAATTCAAGTCGTTTGCAGACGAATTCCGCCTGGGTCTGTGCCCAGGTTCAGATATGGTAATACCCGCAGGGCAAACCGTGGCGTTCCATTTCACCGGAGTCAGTTGTACCAACCAGGAGTTTACCCGGCATACACTTTATATCTATTACGCCAATATGGGTGGCCGCTTCGTGGCAAATCTAGGGACCTTTTCAATTACTCCGCTACTCGTGAGTGTACCTCCCAAGACGATTCTTGCGATAGGCAATAACCTGACGGTGAGCCTCAGCTCTGCCGATAATTCTGAACCGGCGAAAGCCTGGATCACTTCCCAGCCTTATCTAGACGCCAACCCCAATAGCTGGCTCCCCAACGAACTTATACTGAAGCTCGCTTACACCCCTCAATCCCGCGACGGCAGCCTTGACCTCACTGGCGCGGAGTTTTTGTTTAGCTTTGTGGCTGGCGACGATACAGTGGAGGGGGCGCTTACCACCCCGGACCAGGTCAACCAGATCAGTTGCGACAAGGATGCGAATTGGTCTGCCAATCCAGACAATGCGAATCCGCGGCAATGGAAATTTACAACCGGCCAGCCCTTGAAGGCGAATAGTACGGCGAAGTTCAAGTTTAACAACATTCATATCGGCCCGAAGTTTGTCGAAGGCGACGCCTACGCATACCTGCTGTTCAGGAGCCTGCCGGGGTTCCAGGACGGCTGGTTCGCCTTAAGAGTGGTGCGTTCGCAAGCGAAACTAAAGCTTAAACCTCTAACCGGCCCTGCAACTGAAGTCCCCTTCGGGACGGCGGTCAAGCTTTCATGGTCGTCGTTCGCGATTCCCTATCTTGGACTGTCTTATACAACCGTCTATCCGACAGGAACATCGAGCCTAGTCAACAAACATGTGCCGGGCGAGGCGACTAACGAAGATCAGGGCAAGATTGGGGATGAGACCAGGTATATCCTGAGCGGTTACAACTCCAAGGCCGACTTTGACAGTAACACCCCGATACCGGGGTTGCAGCAGGTAGCGATCGTGACTGTGATTCATACCGCCCCGACAATCAACTCGTTCACGGCGAGTTGTAGCCCAGACGGAGGCGATTTTGCAATGGAGTATCACTTTCGGTGAGCTGGACAACTGGCTGAACGTGGAGATTCAGGACGAAAACGGCGCACCACTTTACAGACCAGACGCAAAAGACAAGAAGGGCGGCAGACACGCCCTAAAGCCTTCCAGCGGACTCTTCGATGAGAAAACCACATTTAAGCTCCAAGCCTGGAATTCCAAGTTGCCGGATGAAAAGCCCACAAAAGAAGTCAAATTAGGAAACGGGCTGGAACTGTACCGAATCAAATCCTTCACGTCTACGCCTGAGCACCCACTCGAACTGGGCCCCGCAAAAACGAGATTGCAGTGGGAGTTCCCGTTCAAAGACCTGAGTGATGTCAGAATAGAGAAGGACGGCGTCCGTATCCCTGTGGACGAATCTAAGCGAGCAACTGGCCCCATAACAGTTGACAACGTCACCCGTGACACAGCCTTAATGATCTACGCCAGGAAAAAGGATGGCCCGGAAGCATCAAGCAAGGCGGATGTGAAAGCTGAAAGTGTCGAGCAGTTTCTCTATCGGCAAACTATCAAAAGATGGGACGTGACCAGTGACGACCGGGCTATCTGTGAGTTGCCTGATTGGTCTGGTTGGAATTACTACCTATGGTTTATTGAGACGATGTATTTCAATGCTGCAAACCGCCAGGCAGAATACATAGTCGAATTTGGGACAAACAGGACAAGTGTGCACATCGGTTGTAAATCTGAGCAGGGGCTGAAGGTACGTGATGGACACTATTACCTGTCTTTCAAAGAGGAGCTGAAATATATCAGCTCCTGGCGGATTGGCGAACCTGACCGGGTTTCGTGGGATGGCAATGTCTTTCAATTCAATTACGATCAATCGAGTGGAGTCTATCGGTATGATTCATCAGTGGTAAGTGCGTTTGAGTTTCAGGTCACTCCAACGGGCCTGATAGGTGGACCGGACTGGACCAAGTCCCAGTTAAGTTTTGGGTGGTATGGTCACGGCGGATGGTGGAAGTGTGTGCCGAAGCACGAGAGAAAGATTACGACGCTGGATTTTAACCTGTAATCGCCGCGGTGAATTGCAACCGCAAGAAGGTGGCGAGCTATGCGCGAGAGATCGTCTGGCTCGCTCAAGCGGCTGGCAATGCCTTCCGGCAGTTCGATAGCGATGTGCGTCATTAGCTATCTCACTTTAAAGCGGATGCTGGCGCGGCTTCTATTCAGCTTACCTCCGGTTGCCGAGGGGTAATGCCTGACCACGCCTTCAGATTGTATCACGACATCCCGCAAGTCAAATCGCCTCTGGCGGTTTCCCGCTTCGCTTCTGCATCTAAGCGCGGTGATATTGTGCAGGGTACGGGCGGCGTTCGCAAGGCGCGCGTCGCTCCGGACCATAGCTTCTACTCTACTGGGGCCAGGGCCTTCTGGCGTTACTTCCGGGGCAGATTCTAGATCCAACTCTGCTCGATACCTTGCGTATTTCAAAAGCGCAATTAATGCGCTAGAGCGGTTTGCAAATGGATGTACGGTTCACCGCAGAGACGCAGAGAACGCAGAGATTACGCAGAGGTTTTATTATTACTCTGCGCCCCCTCTGTGTTCTCTGCGTCTCTGCGGTGAACCCTCTTGCATTACCTTACATTCAATAGAAATCCGCTCTAGGGCGAACATGATTAAGCGCACTTGTAGCTGGGTCTTTATGGCCAAACCAACCCTCTTGAGGATGCTCATCCTCCGGTTCTAGATCAGGATCATCAATTAAATTTAGAAAGAAGATCCCGCACTGGGCCAGTTTTCAGATAGTCGCCTCAATCGTGAGAATCTCATGGCAAACATACTGCCTACCCTGATTGCCGTTCGCGGCCTCGCTGAACGGGACTTCGTTCAACTCTCTCACAGGTGCTTGTAAGTCGTAACATCGCCGCCACGTCTTCGAATGTGCAGAGTTGTAAAGCAAGGGCGTCCCCAACAAGGCGATACGCATTATGCCCTGATGTAGAGATAATCACTGAACCACGGGTCCCTATATACTTCTGCCGCCTGACGAAAGCCGCTGGCCTTCAAGTACCCATGCACTTCGTGGTATAACGCCTGCCCGTAATAAAGTGGCTTGATTTCAATCTCCGTAATAATGTAGCGCACATGTTCAAGTACCGAGCCCAGACCTTTCAGCACGCGCAACTCTGCGCCCTGGACATCCATGCATAACAAGTCAATTGACGTGATGCCGTGCTGCGCACAGTAGGTGTCAAGGCGAGTGGCTTCAACCATGACTTCTGCTTGAGAGTACTGGCTATGATCGACTCGGGCCTTAAAGCACGAAGAGGCACCGGGATTTCTGACTACTTTTCCAGTCTCTTCTACCACTGCGGTTACGGAAAAAAAGGAATTGTGCAATCGGCATCCCAGGCGGCTTTTTCGACCAACCTGACCACATTCGTGCTCGCACACCTGCGGCGGGCTTCGATTAACGCATGCGGATTACACTCAAACGCGTGGATATAGGCGGGAAAGACGGCAGCCAATCGGAGCGTGTCCGCACCATCCGCACAGCCGACCTCAAAGATCGTACTGACTCTCTGGCGCTCTATTTGTCGAAGAAAGCCAGGATTCAAATAGTCGCCGCACTCGGCCTTATGAAGGTAGAGCTGGGGGTAGTAGCTGAAGCCACGTGACACTTCGTCAGGTCCGTCCTTAAGGTTTTTATAAGGCAATGCTGCTTGCCAAAATGGAGAGAATCATAGCGGCGGTCAAAGCACATTGGCAAGGCCCCTGTCCGAATTCTCTAATGGCGTTGACAGCTTATAGCGTCCAAAGTATACTCTGACACCGTACCTTTAATTACATCCCCAGAATATATCGAACGAGCGGAAGAAAATGGCATGAATGGAGTTGACCTCGGGCAACTACTCTTGTGGGTGGCGTTCCTGGCGGTTTGCTGGTTTTGCTATCAACTTTTTATGCAAAATGGCCGACTCCAGTTGCGGCTGGAAGCGCTCGAACAGGAACTGCAAGCGCAAGGCATTATACCCGATAAGGAAAGAGACATCCTGAAGGGCGTGCCTGTCGGCTCGTTGCTCAACGATTTTGAGATGCCTCTGCTGGCGGGCGGCACCATGACGCTTTCCCAATGGCGAGGCAAAAAGGTGCTGCTTAT
Source organism: Blastocatellia bacterium (assembly GCA_963726785.1). GTDB lineage: Bacteria > Acidobacteriota > Blastocatellia > UBA7656 > UBA7656 > DATEKX01. The sequence goes on along the minus strand of CAVSDJ010000008.1, from coordinate 1,478,044 downwards.
CTTCTTTAACCTGGACTGCGCCTTCTGTATACAAATGCTTCCCCACCTCAGCGCTCTGACGTCGGGCGCAGACAAGCGGAGTCCTGTCCCACTCATCATTTCGACCGGCGACGCTGAAGAGAATCGGCGAATCTTCGAGCAAGCGGGCGTCTCCCATCCCGTGCTTTTGCAAGAGGGCGCTGAAGTCGCCACGCTTTACCGTGTGCCTGGCACGCCGATGGGTTACATCGTTGATGAGCGAGGCCAGACGGCTACGGAACTGGTAAAGGGCGCTGAGGATTTACTTGGTTTACTCGGCGTTAGATTTCAACACCCGACCCAGGCAGCAAAGAACTCGTCGAATGGGAAAGGTCGTCGCGGATTCTCGCGGTCTCTCGATAACAGCAAGATCAAGAGAGACGGCCTGGAGGTTGGAGCGCGCGCTCCGGAATTCACCCTCCCTCGCGTGGATGAAGGGGAGTTATCGTTGAATCAGTACCTCGGCCAAAAAGTGCTGCTCGTCTTCTCGGACCCGGCCTGCGGGCCGTGTCAACAGCTCGCCCCAAAACTTGAGAACCTACACCGCAAGGGAGATGTTCAGGTGCTTATGATCAGTCGGGGCGACACCGAGGCCAATCGTCAAAAGGTCGCCGAGCATGACCTGACTTTTCCCGTAGTGTTACAACGCCACTGGGAGATTTCACGCGATTATGGTGTGTTTGCGACGCCGGTCGGGTATCTGATTGACGAGAAAGGCTTGCTGGCGACGAGCGTCGCCATGGGCGCAGATGCTATCTTAAACCTCCCCGCAATCCGTGGATCAAGGGCCACGGCCCAACCCTGAGTGCTGCAGGGGAATTAATCAAGTTACAGCACCCGGCTCCGCGTTCTGAACGGCGCGAAAGTTGGCTAACCCCGTTCAGTAAAGAGAGGATCGTATGAAAAAACATTTGGATAAGCTTTCAAGAGATCTTGCCAGCGGGATGACGCGAAGGGATGCTTTACGATTGTTTTTCGCGGGGATCAGTGGCGCAGCGGTTGGCGTGTTTTCAGGGCGTTCGGCATCAGCCGAGGGTAACTCAGTTTGCGTACAGCTTTGCCGTGAGCAGGGGCTGCATGGCCGCGAGTTCGGGGAGTGTGTTTCGACTTCGGCGCATTGCCCCGAAGGCGAGTGCGCTGTTTCCATAAATGGTGGTAATTTCGTTTGCGTCCCTGTAGGACACGATACGTAGGTTCGCGTAACCCCGTAGAAGGTGATTAGAGGGAAGGCACGACTCGACCACCGGTAGTTATGGCCAGTTCCACTTCCAACACGCCACTTGTCTCAATGGTGTTGACGACGCGCGACAGGCCACAATTCTTACAGGTGGCGCTGGCCTGTTACCAGCATCAGACCTATCCGCTGCGGGAGTTGATCGTCATTGATGATGGCGATCAATTCCCCGTGGATGAGTCGAGCGTCGAAGCCGTAAGCGGTCAGCTCATCCGTGTGCCGCCGGGCACTCCGCTGGGCACAAAGCTCAACCTCGGCCTAGGAGAAGCGCGAGGGTGGTTGTGCCAGAAGATGGACGACGATGACTGGTACGGCTCCCGCTTCCTTGAGACGATGGTCTCGGCATTCATGCGAAACCGCCTAAAGGTATGCCGTCCGGCAATCGCCTTCCTACCCTCTTTTCTTTTTTTCGAACTGGCCTGTTGGGAGGTGCGGCAGTCGGTCGGCAACAATGCTCCGGGAGCGACTCTTATGTTCGCGCGCGAAGATTGGGAGCAACGGCCTTTTCGTGCCTTGAGCCAGGACGAGGATGTCTGGTTCTTGCTGGATCAGATACGGCAAGGACTTGTCGCGCTACCTGTGCTTGCGCTGGAGCATTTCATGGCAGTGCGGCATCGTGGAGCGGTGCGAGACCGTGGCCATACCTGGACCCACCAGCTTGACGGTGGGACTCTGGAAAACTACCTGGAGCAACGGCCTCTGTATCACCGCCGCCCGGAGGACCTCCTGCCAACGTGGGCGCTGAACTTTTACAGGCGACTCCACAACGAGATGATCGCACCCGCAGAAAACTGACGAGGGATGGCGCGATTGTGGACAGCCTTATGCAAGACAACGCTCTAGCGGAATTCATAGACCAACGGACTGCCGTCTCGGATGAAGACCGATTCACGCGCATGGCGTTGATGGCGCTCGACGAGCCTCAGAATGAGGCCGAAGGGGCGCTCGCAGCATCTGAAGATGCCCTGATGATTGTAGACCTGCCGCCCGAAGTCTGCGACCGCGCGCTGCTGGTTCTAGCAAGCGCAATTTTCACACGGCCTGATCTGCTCGATCATAATTCTGTTTCCAGCCTGCTAACACTTTTCCGCCGGGCCGACTTGCCTGCGGGCACATTTCGCCTCGCAGCAGAGGTCATGAATTTCCTGCTGACCACACCAGTTGCCGCGCGTGCAGTCGAAGCGACAGTCACCATTTTATCCCAGCCGAATCAGCCCTCAGATGTTTATGAAGCATTGCTGAAAACACTGCGCTACGCCGTGACCTGGGCGAAGGAACTCCTCGACCTGGAGACCCTGTCGGACCTGTCAGAATTTGAACACCTGTCCTCGCATCGCGATTATCTACTTCAGGAGATCGTCGAGCCTTGCATTTATGCGGCAGGCGAGGCGGCCACTACGGAGGCGCTTGCCCGGATTGCTCAGCTTTATGACGAGGCTGGCTCTTTCAAGTACTGTCTTTATAACGTCAAGTCCCGAAGCGATTTTCGGTCGGATGTACGTGAGTTGGCGAGCAGGTTATTGCAAGGCCGCTTTTCGCTGCATGAGGAGATCGCGCGGCGACTGGGCAGCGGGAGCCAACGCATTCTGGTGGTGAAAAACGTGAAAGACGGCCAGGGTGATGAGATCATACGCACCGTCCCGCTCATCCAAGCCTTGCTCGATTTCAACCCCGCGCTTGAGATCATTCTCCTGACGCGCCGCGTCTACTTGTACGCCACGCCCCGGATCACAGTTATTCCATTCAAAGATCGGGACCGCATTACGGCCCTGCTCGATCAACGCTTTGACGCGGTGATTGACTTCTTCGAGCCGACCCTGCTTGAGGCTAATCACGACCCGGATCTTGAGCCGCTTATCCAGGATTATGTTCAGCAACACCGACCGTTCCTCTTTGTCAGCTCAACCAACGGGTACCATCAATTCGTCTACGACCAGATTCATGTAGACTCGCGTCCCGTGGCCCAGTCGCTAGGATTGGATCGGCGTCGCGTGAAGAATATCTATGAGACCACCTTCGCGCTTGATCGCCGAATTGGGGCTTCCCATGCGTTGCGGCGAAGACCCTCCGGCGACGGATTGGGTTCTTGCCTGCCTCCCCTGGAATGAGGCCGAAGCAGCATGGCACGAACTTGTCCGGCAGAATACCGAAGGGCGAGCAGTCGCGCTGTTGAACCCCTTTGGCGGCGCGGAGCCTCTGAAAGGGTTTGTCGAGCGGCAGATAGATAAGCTCTCGGCGATGATCCGCCAGTTGATCCGAGAGAATTTCTACGTTGTCCTTTTGCCCAACGGTACGCCATGGGGTACGGCCTCACTCGCCGCCGAAGCCATCAGGCGTCTTGAGCCGCACGAGCAGACACAGGTCGTTGTGGGACCTGATCCGGCCTGCGGTTCTGAGGCAGCGCTGCACACGGTTCCCGGCGCTCCGGCCCTCACGCATCCAGACCGTGTCGTACGGATGGTGACCTATTTCATTCGCTTCGCGGACCTGATCGTGGCGGTCGAAGGATGGATGGTGCACGCCGCTTATTGTCTGGGCAAAAAGTACCGGCTGTTGATGATGGCAGGCTCCTACCCTGACGGGTGGCACCCTTACGCCGTAACGCGCCATCAGCAAATCGCGCTCGGCTTGCTACAGTGCGCGCACCCCTCATCAGAGGAAGACACGACCGCTCCTCCAATCCTGGAGCAGCCGCGAAAATCCATCTTGCTTGTCCTCCTGCGCGAATTCGGTAATGCTGGTGACGCGCAGGCTCTTGGACTGTTGCGCTGGGCGGCGAGGAGCGAAGACCATGATCTCCGCGAGGCTGCCGCGCTCTCATTGGGCAAGCTCAAGACTGCGGAGGTCGTGCAGGATTTAGTTTTGCTGCTTCAGGACCCCTTCCGCGAAGTCCGAGCGGACGCGGCCACGGCCCTGCTGGAGATGCAAGAGCAGTATGGCACCCGCCCCGGCGATCTTCCGCGCGAGTATCTATTAGACTTTGTGGCGAGTGGGCATGGGTTGAGACACTGGGTCACCATAGTTCGCATCGGGGAGGCCGCGCGCCCTGCGTTGGAACTGGCTTTACAAGACGATGATCCTTTCGTACGCAGGCAGGCGCTTCAGGTTAAGCGAGTCCTCGACTTCAAGGCAAAGCTTCGCCGAAGACGGCCTTCGCTGCGCACGCGCTTGATGCGAACTCGTATTCTGCGCGGTCTCTTTGGACGGGGTTAAAGGTAAGTGCAAGATGCCTATTCTCGAACTGATCTCCAACTTGATAGCGCCTGGAAAGAACGCGGTCAAGGATCGCGAGCGGATATTGATCCTGACGCCGGTAAAGAACGCCTCCGTTTTCATTCAAGGGTACTGCCGACGCCTTCAGCAACTCACCTATCCTCATAAATCAATATCGGTGGGTCTGCTTGAAAGCGACAGCAATGACTCCACCTATCAAGCATTGCAGGCTCACATTCCTGCGCTGCGGAGACAATTCAGGCGCGTCGGTATGTGGAAAAGAGATTTTGGTTACCATGTGCCTTCAGGCGTTCATCGCGGAGTGGAAGCGATTCAGGTCGAGCGGCGCACGGTACTCGCCAAGAGCCGCAATCATCTGCTCATGCATGCTCTTGACGACGAGGACTGGGTAGTGTGGTTAGATGTGGACGTTATCGAGTACCCGCCCGACATCATTGAACGGCTGCTGGCAACCGGCAAGGAAATCGTCCACCCACATTGCGTGCTGGAGTTCGGAGGCGCGACCTTTGACCTGAACGCGTGGCGCGACAAGGGGCGGTATCACATGGACGACTTGCGCCAGGAAGGAGAACTGGTTGAACTGGACGCCGTCGGCGGGACTATGCTGCTCGTGCGCGCTGACCTGCACCGGGACGGGCTGATCTTTCCTGCCTTTCCTTACGGCCAGGAAAACGTCCGTCGGCGGCCCGAGCGTGGCGAGCTTGAGACCGAAGGCCTGGGGCTTATGGCGCAGGATATGGGGCATCAGTGCTGGGGCATGCCGCGCCTGGAAATACGGCATGCCAGGTGGTGACGTAAACATATGAAGAAAGAAGATTGCACTATTGCATTGCCGCCAATTTGAGTTGCCAAGCGCGTTAGAAGGCTCGTATGAACATGAAAGCCGTATTCACTCAAATCTACGCACAGAATATTTGGGGGTGTGGGTCGGGAGATGGGTCTCTGCCCGATCACACAAAGGGTTACAGGAGATTCCTCGAACGATTTATCCGCGACAGGCAAATCAAGAGCGTCATGGACTACGGCTGCGGCGATTGGCAATTCTCTCGGCTGATTGATTGGGATGGCGTTCGATATCTCGGATTAGATATAGTCGACTCATTGATTGAGCATAACCTTAAGACGTATCGCAAAGACAATATAACTTTTGAGGTTCTCGCTGAGACGCCTGTGGAGCTTCCGGACGCAGAGCTTATAATCCTCAAGGATGTCCTTCAGCACTGGTCGCATCAATCGATCAGGTCGTTCTTACCGAAAATCGCCAAGTACAAGTTTGCGCTCATCACGAACTGCGTCAACCCATACGGGCGAACGTTTAATTATGATATTTTGGATGGTGATTTTCGCCCTCTGGATCTAACCCGGCCACCATTCTCCTGCGAGATGGCTAAAGTATTCGAGTTCACGAACAGGAGAGGGGTCTTCAGGCTTCGTCATATACCGCGGCGGAAAAAGATCGTTCTATTGCAGCAGAATGACGTCGCCGAATGAACCATTGCGCCTGACCGCGCGCGGGGCAGGATACAGGATGATCGGATGACCCTGATGAACTTGGCGCCTGTGCGCGGCCTAGTGATATACATCCCTTTTGTGCAACTATGCGCATTGCTACCGTGCCGCTCTCTTCAGCCAAATAGCGACGTAAACATATGAAGAAAGAAGATTGCACTATTGCATTGCCGCCAATTTGGGTTGCCAATCTGGCGCGCTCTCATGAGAGAAGACGATTCATGCAACAGCAATTTGCATCACTGCAATTGTCTTATCGGATAATCAATGCCAGCGATGGCAAAAAATTATCGCGAGAGGAACTGCAAAAGTATTCCAAACGGCACGCTTTGAAAACTAAAAGACGGGAATTATCAACGGGTGAAATTGGTTGCGCGCTGACGCATGCGAAAATCTATCAGCAAATGCTTGATGAGAACCTCGAAGAAGTTTTGATCCTAGAGGATGATATCGTTTTAACGCAGGACTTGTTGGATGTGCTTCTGCAAAGAAGGAAATTCCCGCCGGAGTGGGAAGCGATAAATTTTGCCAATACGTGGGCGCAAGCCATTCCCTTGGGGGGGCCGGTCTGCAAAGATTATAGAATTTGCCGATTCAAAGGGATTGCGAATAGAACTTCGGCTTATTTGATCAATCGGCAAGGGGCGAAAAAATTGATCGAGCATGTGTATCCGATCCGATTGCCCGCGGATGACCTTGTGGGCCTCACGCTAATGACCAGCCTGCATCTGTATGGCATAACCCCGAGTGTTGTCGCGCTGGCAGATTTCAAGTCGGATATCTGGGGTGACGAGGGCGAGGCGAATGAGCTGACTTTCAACGACCGGAAAATGTGGGCAAGAATACGGAAGAAGGGAAAAATGATGTGGAGCCGTCTATGCGGATAATCAATGCTTGCCTCGCGAGTTCCTTTTTCAAGAGGCTGGTTATAGATCAATGAGCGATACTTCGACAATTAAGATTCTCATCTACGACTTCAAATGGGGGGCGTCGCTTGCACCGACTTCGGCCTGCGCGCCCGGGTACGAAATCATTTTCGATCCAAAGCGGCTGAAGGATGCAGATGTCGTGGTCTTCCACATACCGACCGCGCCGGACCTGCGTCGTCTCAGGAAGAGGCCCGGTCAAAAATGGGTGGCCTGGTCGTTTGAGAGCGACCGCTTTTACCCACGGCTGCGCGATCCGAAATACATGCGGCAGTTCGACCTCACGATGACTTATCGCTGGGACTCTGATGTACCCGTCGCCTACTTCGGCCCGGATACCATAGATGATCTTCTCCGCGCCCCGGCGCTTAAGACCGCAAGCGCGCCGGTGGTCGCTTTCGTTTCCAACCGATTCGATTTGAGCGGCAGGTTCAAGTACCTGCAGGAGTTGATGCAATGCCTTCCTGTAGATTCCTATGGCCTTACGCTGCAGAATAAGAAGCTGCCGGAGGACAAGCGGCGAGAGACGAAGCTGGAAACGATCGCCGCCTATAAATTCACGCTGGCCTTCGAGAATTCGATCTCTCACGATTACGTGACGGAAAAGTTCTTTGATCCGCTGATCGTCGGCTCGGTTCCCGTTTACCTGGGTGCCCCGAATATTGACGATTTCGCTCCGGGAGAGCATTGTTTCATCAACGTGGCGCAATTCAAAGGCCCTCGCGAGCTAGCTGAGTATCTGATATTCGCGGCGGGCAATCAATCCGAGTACGACGCATATCTGGCCTGGAAGACAAAGCCCCTGAGACAAAGATTTCTCGACAAAGTGGAGGTTGTGGCGAAGGACTCATTCCTTCGCCTCTCGGAGAAAGTGCGGCAGATGAGCGCTGCGGATCGCGCGGGCGTTGGTTTTGCCACCCGACTGACTTCGACCGTCTCAGCAGTCGTCAAAATCGTGCAGCATCGGCTTGGATTGCGAGAGTAAACCTCGTATTGCATCAACACTAGAGAACGAGCGGCGCGCTCTTCTTTTCAGTGCCGCCGCGTCGTAATGATCTGCATGTCGTCGAAACCTGAACTCCTGTATCTCAGTCCCGTGGTCCCGGCTCTGGCCGGAAACGGCTTGGCGATGCGGGCGGGAATGGTTCTCGAAGCCCTCGCCGAGCATTATTCGATTTCCTTGCTGGTCGTTTCGCTATACCCGCCGTTTGCTGCTCGTGTGCCCGCTGCGTTCGAGAGACTCTGCCTGCGCACAGTCGTGACGACTCCGGCTCAGTTCGCCCGCACGAAGGTTTCGTTTCTGCCGCCGTTTCTTAGCAGAGGATTTGGGCGGCGTCCTTATCACGGATCGCGCTTTGACGTAGTGCATGTGTTTCGGCTCTCCATGATGCCCTATGCTCGTCCTTTCCTTAATGTCTCTTCCGGCACGCCCAAAGGGCACCTCGACCTTGACGATGTCGAATCCGAGACTCACCGCCGTATAGCCGCGCTCTGCCGTTTGAACAAAGATGGCCCACTAGCCGCTTACTATGAGATGGAGGCCCGGCGCTATGAGGCTTTAGAGGAAGAAGTGCTTAGGGAATTCGATCGCGTTTACGTCTGCTCCGAAGGCGACAAGGCGAGGCTGCACGCCGACTACGGGAGTATGATCTGTGCGTCCTGCCCAACGCGGTGCGCCTTCCTGATGCAGCGCGACGCGACGCGAATGAGGGCGTCTTCACTTTCCTGTTCGTCGGAACCCTGGGTTACTATCCGAACGAAGATGCGGTGCAGTATTTCGGAAGCGAGATTCTCCCGCACATTCGCCGCCTGACCCGGTCTGACTTCGCAGTGAATATTGTGGGAAGGGGAGCCAGCCCACGGCTCCGCCAGATCGCGGTCGATTACGGCATGCAGATGATCGGCGAGGTCCCGGACATCGCGCCGTGGTATCAGAACTCCACTGCCGTGGTGGTGCCTGTGCGGGCGGGAGGCGGCACACGCATCAAGGTGCTGGAAGCCTTCAGTCATCGTCGCGCGGTTATCAGCACCTCAATCGGCATGGAAGGCATTGACGCCATCGATGACGTACACGTCTTGATCGCAAACACGCCCGAAGTCTTTGCTGAACGCTGCGTCTGGCTTATGGCTGATCGCGTTTTGCGAGATCGGTTGGCGGAGAATGCGTTTTCGTTGTTCCGCCACTGCTACTCAGCCGAGGCTATAAAAAGAACCATCGCCTCTCTTTTCGTCTCCCCGGTTTACTGAGAAATGCGTCCCGATTCCGCTCTCTAGTCCGCCGCGACTTTGTTAGTATCGCTGCGATAAGCGACGAAGCATGTTTCGGACAAACGAATCAGCGGCAAGGTCTCGCTCAACTCATCCAGGTAACGACGCACGCCGCTGGTTTCCCCATTGCGATAACGGTAATCGTGCCAGAGAAGGAGTCCGCCTTCCCTCAGCATGCGCAACGCTTTCTCTGTATCGTTCTTGATGTAAGAGTATGCGTGCGAGCCATCAATAAAGATCAGGTCGCATTGTTTCAGATAAGGCGTTTCGTCGAATCGTTTGCTGTCGCCGAATAGCTGGGTGATTTTGTGTTCGACCGGGATCCCGAATAAATGAACCTGTCAAAAGCCGATTCACCCAGTGCCGTTCGGGTCGCCCAAAAGTTATCTTCTCTCGCCGGAAGATAATCCGCATGCTGGTTTTTGCCTAAAGTCAAAGTGATGATTCTCGCTTCAGCCGGAGAATTCTTCGCCCAGAGATAGGTTGTCTTGCCGGTGCAGGTACCAAATTCAAACAGAAACGTTGCCTGTTTTGCCAGAACCGATAACACCCAGCTCTCAAAGCAACTAGTCCCCCCAGGCACATAGCCTCCAATGAAACTCACTTCGGTTTCCGGGTTGAATCCCAGTCCGGTTTGAGCAAACACCTCATGAAATTCATCCAGCCCGACTTGCGGGATGACCGAGTCAAATGTCCCTTCGATTGCCTTTAGCTCAGACCTATAGCTCAGTTCGAGTTTCCTCAGCCGGGACCTATAGTTCAGAATGCGGCGCGCGGCCTCAATCAATAAAAGCAGAAGTAACGCGTTAGAAATTAATAGAACAGTTTGCATGCCAGGAAACCATTAAAACACGTCTGTTTTGAATCGCTGCGAAGCGGCGGTCGAGCCCAGGCGCTCTGTTAGGTCTTCTCAAATATGATGCCTTCGTCGGAAGTAGAAATAATTAAAAATGTGGGCTGCCTATTTATAAGTGGCCCACACTTTTGTTTCAAAGTGTGATTAAAAGTGTGACCAAACAACTAAAGCCACCTTGTGAGTGGCCCTAAGTTGTTCTGTGTATTGGTTGCGGGGGCAAGATTTGAACCTGCGACCTTTGGGTTATGAGCTTGAATATATAGTTCCCTGTGCTTTGCTGTCTTTCCCTTACGTTCCCTCTGTTTCCCCGTATTTCCACTTTTAATCACCTTTTTGCGTCCTAATCGCGTCCTAAAAATATCCAAAGACACCCAACGATAGCAAGGTGAATTTCATAATTACCTGATACGTTCCTGTTGATTTTTAGTCTCATTACTTATCCACACTATCTAAATCTTTGACACCTGTTGAAAATATCACGCTCAAATTAGAGTTGGATTGCTCTCCCTTTGTCGGAGATGTCCAACACCTACCGGCAAGTCTCGCTCCGCAAGGTGCAAATCCAACACGCCATCTTCACTCATTATCTGCCGCTCTATTTCCCGGAGGCCGAGCGCTACTGCCACAGTTCGCGCAACAACAGCACGTGCAATCTCCTATAGCCATACCTCACACGAGCTTGAGCCAGATCACGGATTCTAATGCGAAGCGCTGATTGATCTTTAGCCTGGCTGCTGTAGTCATTCGTTGAGCGAGGCACACCGACTACGCGACAAGCCCTGCGCGTTGAGACCTTGAAGCCGACTGTAAGAAACTCCACAAGTGGGCGTTTCTGAGTCAGCTTCACAGCTTTTTTCTGATCACCTCTTGGAGCATGTGCTTGTCTAAAGTGAGGTCAGCGACAAGTGCTTTAAGCCTACGGTTCTCATCTTCGAGTTGGCGAAGGCGACGGACTTCAGCCACGCCCATGCTTCCGGCGAGATCCATTCTCATCCGCATCTGCATCATGGTCACGAGCATTGATACCGACAACGAAGTGATGGTCGGCGAATCCATAGTCTGTTGCACGCCGACCATCACCCGCAAAATGTTTGGGAGCTTTGTGACATCAGGCGAGCCTGTGCCATAGCCGACTTGCTCTGGCGGCAACACCCCCGCTGAAGATTTTCAAATAGCCCGCCTCAGCAACGATGCGTAGTATGTGCTTGCGTTACACCTATTGCGTGATATATAATGCGTGACGTTTTGACAATTAGCTTTGGCTTCAGGTGCCTGTTGTCAGTTCTGTGACAACAGGAGAATAAGGGAAGCGGGTGAGAATCCCGCACGGTCCCGCCACTGTGAAAGCCTTTTGGTTCTTTTCCTATCCAACCGTTTGCCACTGCGCGAAAGCGTGGGAAGGCGTTTGAGGAAAAGACACGTCGTTCAAGTTTCGGCGTAAAGGCTCAAGTCAGGAGACCTGCCTGAGGTTCGGTCATCGCAGATGAACCCTTCGCGGATAAGGAGTGCGACTGTGATCTTATTTCCCTTGCCTTTCAAAGCATCATCCCACTCTGAATCTACGTGTACACCTGCCTTAGACCCACAAAGCCGATTTGTCTCATAACGAGGTTTATCAGTTTTTGGGGGCCAGACAATGATTGTCTTTATTTCCGCCGCCGCGACCGAACGTCTGATGGTCGCTACGGCTTCAAAGAACTTGCCCGGGGATTTCCCGCCTGTGCGTGTGCTGGATAGCGGGCAGTTGCAAACAGACGCTGAACTTGATGGCCTGTTAACAAATACCGGAGCAGAAGTTCGTCTCTTCGTCGTTCGGGTGCTGGGCGGTAAAAATTACTTTGAGCGCGGGTTCGCCCGTTTGCAGGAATTCTGCCAAAAACATCAATGCCGGTTGCTCGCTCTGCCGGGCGATCAGAACCCCGATGCGGAACTGGATGCTATCTCGAATATTCCACTGGCAGATGCCGCGACCGCCTTTCAGTATGTGCTGGCGGGCGGCGTCGAAAACTATAAAAACCTGCTGCTGTACCTCGCTGATGTCTTCCTTTCAACCGCCTTCGGCTTCGAGCCTGCCACACGCATGCCTGACGCAGGGCTATACCATCCTGATGCTACCGATCATCTCAATTGCGCGAATCTGAGTTTAGCCGAATTCAGCCGCCGATACTGGCGTGAAGACCGCCCCGCCATCGGACTTCTATTTTACCGAGCGTACTGGCAGAGCGGGGACCTTACCGTGATAGACGGGCTGGTGCGCGAGATCGAGGCGCATGGTTACAATGCGCTGCCTGTCTTTTGCTACAGCCTGCGCGACGAAGCGGCAAAAGAAACCACATCCAATATCTTCACCCATTATTTCGTGAGCGATGCCGAGCCGATGGTAGATTGCATCATCAGCTTATTCAGCTACGCGGTTGCCGAACTGCTGCACGAAGAACGGACGACCACTGCCTGCGGGCGGATGGCTGATTATCTAACCGCGCTCGCCATTCCTTTCGTTCAGGCCGCCACGACTTCGATCACTCTGGCCGAATGGCGACAAAGTCAGGCGGGTCTGCCGCCCTGGGATGCGGCTACAAAAGTAGTGATGCCGGAATTCGATGGACGCATCATTGGTCCAGTCGTAGGCTTTCGCGAGTCGCGTGATGATAACAACCGAGAATCAAAACAAGAGTCCGACTCGCGTTCGGTAAGCGTGGCGGATCGCCTGCGGGCTTGTGTTGATCTGGCCGCGCGCCATTCTGTTCTGCGCCGCAAGCCGAACGCCGAAAAAAAACTCGCGCTCGTCCTGACTAATTTTGCGAACCGGCACGGGCGCGTCGGCAGCGCCGTCGGATTGGATACTCCGGCATCTGTGGTTGCGTTGCTGCGCAGTCTACGTGAAAGAGGCTATCGGGTGCAAAATCTACCGGCTGACGGCGATGCGTTGATGGAGGAACTGATCGCCTGTGGCGGCTACGATAAGGAGTTTCTCACGGAAGATCAGATGCGGCTTGCCGCAGCGAGTTACTCTGCCAGTCAATACGAATCATGGTTTTCGCAATTTCCGGCTGATAACAGAATCGCTCTCGAAGAAGAGTGGGGCGCGGCACCGGGCAATGTTTTTCGACAGGATGACCAGATTTACATCGCCGGGAAATCATATGGCAACGTTTTCGTGATGATTCAACCGCCGCGCGGTTTCGGAGAAAATCCGCTGGCCGTTTATCACAGCGGCGATCTCATTCCGACACATCATTATCTCGGCGCTTACCGCTGGCTGCGCGATGTGTTTCGAGCGGACGCTGTAGTCCAGTGCGGCAAACACGGGACGCTGGAATGGCTGCCGGGCAAAGGGCTAGGTCTATCCGAAAGTTGTTACCCGGAACTTGCAATCGGCGACCTACCGGTCTTCTACCCCTTCATCATCAACGACCCGGGTGAAGGCACGCAGGCCAAGCGACGGATGCACGCCTGCATCATCGATCATCTGATTCCGCCGATGACGCAGGCGGAAACTTATGATGAGCTTGCGCGCCTGCAACAACTACTTGGCACCTACGCCAATGCCGAGCGCATTGACCCGGATAAGCTGCCGCTTATTCAACAGGAAATCTGGGACGCCGTAGTCACCGCCAACCTGCATCAGGATTTGGGAGTCGAAGCGCAACCTGGCGATGAAGACTACAGCGAATTCATTCAGCACATTGACGGCTATCTATGTGAAATTGGCGATTTGCAAATTCGCGACGGCCTTCACATTCTGGGGCGACTGCCGGGTGACGAACAACTCATTAATCTGGTCCTGGCTCTGATCCGGCTTGATTCGCCCGAACTGATCGGAATCCGCCGCGCCATCGCCGAAGATTATGGAATGAATTACGACGCATTGAGTGCTGTCTCTACATTGGGTGCAGCTTATGTGGAATCACTGCCGGACAGCTTCAGGGCCATGATCGACGATGAACCGGCGAGAACGAACGGAGACATACTGCGACGATTGGAAGACATCGCGCGGCAACTCGTGACGAATTTAGCCTCTGCCGATTTCGCACCATCATATATTGAGATGGCACTTACCTCCTGCAACCTGCCGCACGAGGGCAAGACCGGAGAGACTCTACGAGTCTTAACCGACAGGATCATCCCAAACCTGCGGCGCACGGATGAAGAACTAACCAACCTGCTTGACGGTTTGGAAGGTCGCGCCGTTCCCGCCGGGCCGAGCGGCGCGCCAACTCGCGGAATGACGAATATCCTCCCCACAGGTCGCAACTTTTATTCGGTTGATGTTCGGGCGATTCCGTCTCCATTCGCGTGGCAGGTGGGACGACGGCTTGGCGACGATCTACTCGAACAGTACCTTGAACGCGAAGGGCGCTACCCGGAATCCATCGGTTTGACGATTTGGGGAACATCGAACATGCGAACGCAGGGCGATGACATTGCCGAGGCGCTGTGGCTAATGGGCGTCCGCCCCGTTTGGCAGAAAGAAAATCGGCGCATCGTAGATTTGCAAGTAATCCCTTTTACAGAACTGAACCGCCCGCGCATTGATGTCACGGTGAGGATGTCCGGTTTCTTCCGCGACGCTTTCCCCGGCGTCGTGAAGCTGCTGGACCGCGCTGTAAATATGATCGCTGCTTTGGATGAATCGGACACACAAAACTTTGTGCGAAAGCATGTACTTCGAGATGAAGCAGAGTTCATTCGCAACGGCGTTCCGCAGGCAGCGGCGCGGGCGCGGTTTCGATTGTTCTCCAATAAGCCCGGAGCCTACGGCACGGGAATATTGAATGCCATCAGCGAGTCGAACTGGGAGACGAGTGATGATCTCGCGCGCATTTATTTGGAGTGGGGAGGCTTTGCCTACACCGATTCTCTTTATGGCGAACCGGCACAGAATGAGTTTCAACTCAGGCTCGCTGCAGCCGACATTGCCGTTCAGAACAAAGACAACTACGAACACGATATTTTTGACAGCGACGATTACATGCAATTTCACGGCGGGATGATTGCTGCCATCAGATCGCTCGCTAAACGCGAGCCTATGGCAGTGCTGGGCGACTCGGCAAATCCTGAGACGGCGCGTAATCGTGACATCCATGACGAGGCGCGACGTGTCTTTCGCGCGCGGGTAGCCAATCCGAAATGGCTTCGCGCCATTCAACGGCATGGGTACAAAGGCGCTTTAGAGATGGCGGCGACGGTTGAATATCTCTTCGGGTATGACGCGACGGCGCAGGTGATTGAGGATTGGATGTACCAGCAGGTGGCTGAAAAGTATGTGCTTGATGAAACGAGCAGGGAATTCTGTGAACGCAGCAATCCCTGGGCGCTGCGCGAAATGGCGGAGCGGCTTTTGGAAGCGGCGGAGCGTGGAATGTGGAATGAGCCGAACTCTGAGACGCTGGCACAATTGAAAGCCGCTTATCTCGCCAACGAAGGCATGCTTGAAGCGAAGGGCGAACGGCAATGAGTAACGATCATACGACGCTCGACACTTCAATGAAAGATGTCTCGCCATCCTTTCCCTTCTCCGCCATCGTCGGGCAGGATGGGATGAAGCGAGCCTTAATCTTCAACGCCATCGACCCGTCAATCGGCGGCTTGCTGATTACAGGCACGCGCGGCACCGCGAAATCAACCGCCGCGCGCGCGATGGCTGCCTTGCTGCCCGAGATAGAAATTGTGGCGGGCGACGCTTTCAATACTGCGCCTTCACCCGGGCAGACAGAAAAGCTTGCGCGCATTCCAACGCCTTTCGTTAATCTCCCGGTCGGGGCTACCGAAGACCGCGTCCTTGGCTCGCTCAATGTCGAGCGGGTGTTGCAGGCGGGTGAAAAACATTTCGAGCCGGGTTTGCTTGCCCGCGCCAATCGCGGCGTGCTGTACGTGGATGAAGTCAATCTATTGCCGGATCACCTTGTTGATGTCCTGCTGGACGCCGTTGCCATGGGAATAAACCGCGTTGAGAGGGAAGGCGTTTCTTTTACACATGAAGCTCGCGTCATCCTGATCGGCACGATGAACCCGGAAGAAGGCGAACTGCGCCCACAGTTGCTCGACCGCTTCGGGCTGTCCGTCTCGGTTGAGGGCTATTTCGAGCCGGACATGCGCAGGGAAGTCGTCCGGCGGCGTATGGCCTACGAAATCAACCCGCATGCTTACATCGAACAGTGGAGAGAAGCTGAAACGGAATTGTCCGCACGCATTGAGCGGGCGCGTGCGTTGCTCGCTTCGGTGCGCGTGCCGGACGAACAACTAGATGCCATTGTAGAAGCCTGCGCTCAAGCACAAGCCGATGGCTTGCGGGCTGACATCGTATCGTACAAAACCGCGCGTGCCATCGCCGCTTTCGACGGGCGCGCCGAAGTGAATGCTACCGATGTGTCGGAAGCGCTCGCACTGGCTCTTGCTCATCGCCGCCGAGTTGCGCCCAAGACGAAAGCGAGCGATCCTCAAACGCCCCCGCTTGATAACTCGAACAGCGAGCAGCCGGATAGAGCCACCGGCCAATCACGGTCAACTCAACAAGGCTCGAACTCTCGACAGGCTTCGAGTGATCCACTAACGCAATCCAACGAAGAGCAGCCGAACGCAAGCGCAAGCCAGAGTCAAAGCGACAACGAAGCATCACCGGAAAAAGTTTTTGCCATCGGCAGCGGCTTCAATCTCTCTCGTATGCTTTCCCGCAGGCAGCGGCGGAGTATAGCTGCGATTACACTCGGTAAAGGCTCATTCGCTGCGTCGCGCCGGTCGGGCCAAGTCGTGCGAGCGGTGCTGCCGCGCAACTCAGAAAAACTGGACCTGGCAATTGAAGCCACGATTCGCGCCGCCGCGCTCGATGCATCCCGGCGCGATGCGGGCGAACCTGTGTTACTCCGCATACGCCCCGCGCACTGGCGGCACAAGCAAAGACAGACTCGCACACGCAACTTGATTCTGCTGCTCGTCGATGCTTCTGGATCGATGGCAGCTCAACAAAGAATGCAGGACGCGAAAGGCGCGATCTGTTCTCTGCTGGAAGACTCTTACCAGAAGCGCGATGTGGTCGCGCTCATCGCCTTTCGCGGCGAGGCGGCGGAAGAACATCTGCCGCCGACACGCAGCGCGGTCTTTGCTTACCGGCGGCTGGCCGGGCTTCCGACCGGCGGAAGAACGCCTCTGGCCGAAGGCTTGAAACGGGCGCGACAGGTGATTGAAAGACAGGCGCGCAAGGGCGAGCGCGTACGTCCTTTTTTAGTATTGGTTACGGATGGGCGTGCCACTGTGCCGGAAACAGGAGCGTTTGAAGCGGCGATGAGTGAGATGGCTCACCTGCGCCGATTGCAAGTCAGCGGCATGTGTATAGATATGGAAGTAGGAAGATTGCGTTTTGGACAGACTCGTGCACTGGCCCGTGCCCTGAATGCCAACTACACACACATTCAGGACCTGCCGCCCAGAGAATGGGGCCGCGTGATCCACGAATGGGTTGCTGCTGAACATCAGGCCGGTGTTGCGAAGACTTTGCTGTAGCGATTAAACGATGGCTCTTCTTACAAACAAAGTGAAAGAGAGTGTCAGTCCGCGCGAGCGAGGAACACCTGTACGTCTCCTTCGCTCCGGGTTCCTCCTTATCGCGGTGCTGGTCACAGCTTGCGGTGTGTCGTCACGACAGGGCAGGCAGCCCGATGCTGGCGACGGGTCTTTTCCTCGCACCGTCCAGATGACGGATGGATCTGAGGTTGCAATCGCGCGCAAACCGGAGCGAATTATCTCGTTGACTCTCGGCAATGATGAAATCTTGTGCGCCCTGGTGGATGAGAAGCGAATCGCAGGACTTTCCAAGTTCTCGCAGGACGAAGCAACGAGTCATGTTGCCGATGTCGCGCGCCGAATCAATGTCTTCATAGACCGTGACGCAGAGCGAATCATCTCGCTCGAACCTGATTTGATACTGGCGGCGCGTTATACAAAGATGGACTTGCGAAGCCTGCTATCACAAGCTCGCGTGCCGATTCTGATCTCGACCGATTTCCGCAACTTCGACCAGATCGAAGCCAATATTCGCCTCATCGGGCGAGCCGTCGGCGAAGAAAACCGGGCCGAAACGATTATCAGCGAGATGCGACAAAAGCTCGCCTCGGCGCGTGCCCGCCTGATTTCAAAGCTGGCCGGGCTGCGCGTGATGTATTTAGCGCCCGGCAATTTCACGGCGGGGGCCGAAACATCAATCCACGAAATTTTGATGGCCGCCGGGCTGAAGAATGCTGTGGCTGACAGTGGAATAACGGGTAACGTCAAAATCGCTGCCGAGCAGATTACGCAAATTGACCCGGACATAATTCTTGTGGCGTCCGGCTATGAACGTGACATCGGTTTCCGGCAACGGCTGGAAACTGACGCACAGCTTTCTACCCTGAAAGCGATCAAACACAAACGCATCATAGAGCTTCCGGCGCGCGGCGTGTTTACCGTCTCGCATCACATCGCCGATGCCGTCGGAATGCTTGTCGAAGCGATCAACCAACTGCCGATAACCGAAGAAGGAGAACAACAATGACTGGAGAATTAAGGCGGATTACGGGAATGCGCGAGACCGTTGAAGATCTGAGCGGCGCAGTAACCGAATATAGCTATGTCACCCCGACCGAAGAAACAATGCGCGAATTGACCCAGTTGCTTTTTGAAGAACACTGGCGCGACATCATCGTCGGCCCGTGCATCGAGGGCGCGGTGTTTGAAATTCGCTTCGAGGAGCCTCCGAAGAAGGTTTCCGTCCTTGATGGCTATCTGACGGTCGATCTGGGCTACTGGCACTTTCATCTCTGCATTGGCGTGCACAAGGGCACGCGCTCGGCTGAACTGGCAACGAAGCGGCGAGTGGCGAAGGTGGCGCTCTTTGAAACGCACGGCAGCCGTTGTCTGGCCGGGAGCAGCAGCTACGGGTTGCGCATGTGGAACGGATTCGGCGAGCAAATGACGACCATCTTTCTGCCGAATGCGCGTTTGTCCGACGAGATGAAAATATCGAAAGAGCCGCAATGGGAGCGGCTGCGCCTGTGGTATGAACTGCGAAACCGTTTTCTGGGAGAACCAATTCCTGAATCATTCGTTCCAGCGATGGCTTTGCTCAATGAGAGCGAAGAGCCAGTACTGGTCGGCAACTAACCAAGATGTGCTTAAAGTGAGCGGGAAGCGCGGTGTGAATCCGCCACTGCCCACGCAACTGTAACGGCGACCTACTCCGCAAAACGCCACTGTTCGCGGCGAATGGGAAGGTGCGGAGAATGGGTAGTCAATGATGAGACTGCATGTCCTGCCATTGACGAAAACCGTAAGTCAGGAGACCGGCTTTGAGCACTTCCATCACCAGCTTTCGATGGGAAAGAGAGGATGAAATCCGATGAAGAGAAACATTCAAGTAGTTTTTATTGTCGTCTGCATTTTCTGCCTGACGGCGGGTCAGCTTCAGGCTTTGGCGCAAACCGCAAACAGTCTGACCGGACGTATAACGGACTCGCAAGGCGCGGCGGTTACAGGCGCTACAGTGACGCTCTATGCGCGGGCAACCAATGTGCGCGCAACAACGGTGACAGATTCGAGCGGCAATTACCGCTTTGAGCGAGTGCCTGCTGGCGATTATGTAATTGAGGCAACTTCAGATGGCTTCGGCAGAATTGCCAGGACTACTCGCATAGAGAAAGATGCGCCAGCAACGCTGGATCTTGCTCTGGAGATCGTCGGGCCGAGCGAAACTGTTCTGGTAACGGCAGCCGGGACACCTCAGACGGTTGACGAAGTGTCGAAAGCTGTTTCGGTCGTCAGCGCGCAGGAGATAGAGCAGCGTGATGAATATTCAATTGCCGAATCTCTGCGCACCGTCCCCGGTTTACGCATTCAACAACTCGGCGGTCCAGGCACGTTCGCGCGCATTCAAACGCGAGGGTTACGCGACTCGGACACAGCTATTCTGGTTGATGGACTGCGCCTGCGCGATGCTGCATCGACGCAGAGCGATGCAACCTCATTTATTGAGGAGCTTTTCACAGTCAACTCCGACCGGCTTGAAGTCCTGCGCGGTTCCGGTTCTTCGCTTTACGGCACAAACGCAATCGGCGGCGTAATTAATGTCATCTCGGATCAAGGCGGTGGGGCGACCCATGGGCAACTGCAACTTGAAGGCGGACAACTGGGACTCTTTCGCGGGCGGGCGCAACTGGCAGGCGGTGTTGGTGATAATCGCTTCGTTTACAGCGGCGGACTTTCGCTGCTCAATGTAAGCGACGGTATTAATGAGACCCCGACTCGTAATTTCAGCGGTCAGGGGTTCGCACGATACAATTTCACGCCGAATATCTCACTCTCCTCTCGCCTGTTCGGGAATACGGCATACCTGGCGCTGACTGACAGTCCTTTCATTCTGCCGGGAATCATTTTGCCGCCTGCGGGAAGCATCATTGATGCTCACGCGCTGTCGCTCGATCAGCAAAGAAGGTTTGAAACGGGTCAGCCTATTACACCCGGCAATGCCAACTTCATCCCGAACCTGCACGATCCTGACAATCGCCGCGACTCTAATTTTTTGACCGTGGCACTCACTTTCAATCATCGCCTCAACGATTCGTTTGGCTACCGCGCCAGTTATCAAAGGGTCAACACGAATCGCCAGTTCAGCGACGGACCGGCGGGCGTCCGCTTTGAACCGTTGTTTAACAGCGCCAGCGGCTTTAACGGGAGGATTGACACGTTCAACCTGCAAGCCGATGCCAGATTAGGCCGACACAATTTGCTCAACGTCGGCTACGAATTCGAGCGCGAACGGTATATTGGACGCAACCGTGATGAGAACCCGGACCTCGCCTTTCGCACCGATGCCGGAACCGATGTCGAGCAACGCAGCAATGCTTTCTTTATCCAGAACCAATTTCGCGCGGTGGAGAACCGGTTTCAGGCTTCTGTCGCATTCCGCGTCCAATCATTTGATTTAAAGCAGCCGGAATTCTTCGGAGGCACTTCGGTCTATTCAGGACTCCAGTTTGAGTCGCCGAAGACGGCTTATACCGGAGATGGCTCTCTATCCTACTTCTTCAACTCAAGCGGCACAAAGATTCGCGCTCATGTTGGCAATGGTTATCGCGCCCCGGCGCCTTTCGAGAGATTCGGATCTTCCTTTTTCGATGGCGTCTTCTCGCCGTTCGGCGACCCGCGTCTTCGCCCCGAACGTTCAATAGCGGTTGATGGCGGTATTGACCAGCGAGTGGCGAGAGATCGCGTTTTGTTGAGCGCTACATACTTTTATACGCGATTGCAGGAGGTGATCGTTTTCGACTTCAGCGGAGGCGTTGATCCCTCGACCGATCCGTTCGGTCGCTTCGGCGGTTACCTCAACACGGGCGGCGGGTTGGCGCGCGGCGTGGAACTGGCGGCCAGCGCCAAGCCATATCGCACGCTTGATCTGAGCTTGTCTTACACCTATACGAACGCCGTCAATCGCGTCGCAACGAGCGTTCCCGGATTCCTGCGGACGTTCTTACAACCGCGACACACATTCACACTCGTCGCCGTGCAACAGATTACACGCCGCCTGGATGTTGCGTTCGATATGTTTGCTTACGGCAGCTACTACTTTCCATTCTCCGGTCGCGCCTTCAAATTCAGCGGCCCGATAAAAGCCGATCTGGGCGCGAATTATACCTTGCCGTTGAGCGAAAGGCATAGCCTGCGGTTTTACGCGAAAGTCGAGAATTTATTTGACCGCGAGTATTTCGAGAACGGTTTTCGCACCCCTGGCGCGACATTCACTGGTGGCGCAAGCATTCGTTTCTGAAAAGTAGAAATGTACGGATGAGCGTGTTATTGGCAGCACAAGACCTGTCGTTTGCATACGACCGTCAGCCCATTCTGGAAGGGGTGTCGCTGACGGTCGAAGCGGGCGAGTTCGTCGGCTTGATCGGCGCGAACGGCAGTGGCAAGACGACGCTGCTACGCATCTTGCTCGGTTTACTGGCAGTAACAAAAGGTGAAATCCAATTGTGCGGGTCCACCCTCCGGTCAATCAATCGCCGCGAAATCGCTATGCGCGCCACCCTCGTGCAACAAGACACGCGCATAGATTTCGCTTTTACCGCGCGCGAGGTCGTGGCAATGGGGCGCACGCCTTATCTAGGTCGCTTCACGCCGGAGCAGCGGGCCGATAAAGAGGCGATTGACCTTGCGATGCGTAAAACAGAGACGGATATATTCGCCGCTCGCTCAGTGATGGAACTATCAGGCGGCGAAAGACAACGAGTTCATCTCGCCCGCGCCATCGCACAGGAGTCGCGCATCATTCTGCTGGACGAGCCTACAGCCAACCTTGATCTGACACACCAGTTCGAGGCTTTGCAACTCGTCAAAGATTTCACGCGCGCAGGTGGCGCTGCGCTGGCAGCAATTCACGACCTGTCACTGGCGGCGCGCTTCTGCGACCGACTCTTGCTTTTATCGCAGGGTCAAATCGTCGCTGCCGGGTCTCCTGCCGAAGTTATCAGTGAGAGTAATCTTATGCGCCACTTCGCGCTTCGCGCGCGTGTATGGCGCGATGAGGAAACAGGGAGCTTGATGGTTTACCCGCTCGGCCCGAGCCGAGAAAACGCGGCACACGAGAGTTGAAAATGTCTGACAATCTTTCCCGCTCGCCGGGTAAAAAGAGTCCTAAAGGCGCGCTCGCCTACGCTGCTGTAATCGCCGCGCTGTTGCTTACTCTCGTTTTGGCAATCGAGCTTGCGCGCAGGTGGAAGACTCCGGCTGACGCGCCATCGCCTTTGCCTGCGGAGAGCGAACGCGCGGCTCAACCTTTCCCTCGCGAGTTGCGCGACGCCAAAGGCGAAACACTCGTTATTGCCGAAAGGCCACAACGCATAGTCTCGCAAACGCTCGGCACGGACGAAATCCTGCTCACCATCTGCCCGCCGGAACGCATCGCTGCATTGAGCGATCTGGCCGAAAAGGAAGATTACAGCAACGTGGCCGAGCAAGCGCGGCGGATTCCCGGACGGACGACGGAGGGGGCAGAGCAGATATTGCAATTCAAGCCCGACTTGATTTTCGTCGCCAGCTACAGTCGCGCCGAGATGGTTAAATTACTACAGGAGTCTAAAGCCCCGGTCTTTCGGTTCGCTAATTTCGATTCTATCGCAGACGTTATCTCTAACATTCGCACGGTCGGCTATGCCACGGGGTACGATGCAGAAGCGGAGAGAGTAATTCAACAGATGAATGAAGAACTCGCCGCCCTGCGCGCCCGCGCTCCGCAAGGGCAGCCGCCTCGGCGAGTAATGTCATATGATCGGTCGGGGTACACGGCTGGTGCGAACACGCTATTCGATGATCTTATACGCGCCGCCGGGGCCGTCAACGTAAGCGCCGAGAATGGGCTGACGGGCTTCTCCACAATCAGCGTAGAGAAGATTGCCGAATGGCAGCCGGATGTCATTGTGAGCGGCGCGACTCGCGGCGAGATAGAAAATATTCGGAAGCAGTTGCTCTCCGACCCTGTCATCGCCTCCAGTCGCGCCGGGCGCGCCGGGCGCATTATTGTGATGGACAATCGGCATTTTCTGACCGTCTCGCAATTCGTTGTGCGCGCGGTCGAAGATTTATCCAACGGTTTCTATGGAAAGAAGTAAGACAATCGAATTGCTCGGAGTGCGTAGGCAATCGCAGGCTCTCGGTAAAGGCTCATCAACGCGTGTTCGAGCGTATTTCGCGACGATGGCGATCCTGTTAATGGTGGCGTTCGTCGCAGGCATTGCAATCGGCAGTTCGCCTATTGCGCCCGGCACGGTCGCCCGTGTCCTGTCTTTTCACTTCCTTCCGAGCGGGTGGGTTGACGTGAGCGGCGTGAGCGAACCTGAGCGAGTGATTGTCTGGCTCGTCCGCACGCCGCGCGTCCTGCTTGCCGCCTGCATCGGAGCGAGCCTTGCCGTTGCGGGGGCACAGATGCAGGGGTTGTTTCGTAACGCGCTGGCTTCGCCGGACGTGATCGGCAGCAGCTCCGGCGGCGCATTCGGAGCCGTGCTCGCGCTCTCGACCGGACTGGCGATGCACTCACTTTTCTATCTGCCAGTGATGTCGTTTATCGGAGCACTTGTCGCACTCTTCCTCGTTTACGCCATCGCCACCAGACGCGGGCGCACGCCGGTCGCCACATTGCTCCTGGCTGGAGTCGCATTGAACGCGCTCGTCGGCGCGGCAACTTCTTTTCTGATCAGCCTGAAATGGGTGCGCTGGGAGGTGGCACAGGAAATTCTGTTCTGGTTGATGGGCGGACTCGACAGTCGCACATGGCAGCACGTTTGGCTCGCACTGCCTTGCTGTCTGCTCGGCCTGATCGTCGCGTTTGTCTATGCGCGCGATTTGGATGTGCTGGCGCTCGGCGAAGAAGCCGCTCTCGCCGTCGGCACGGACGTAGAGAAGGTGAAGCGGATCATTATCACGGGCACAGCCCTGCTCACAGGAGGAGCGGTCGCAGTAAGCGGCATCATCGGCTTTGTCGGGCTGGTCGTGCCGCACATTGTGCGCCTCCTCATTGGACCAAGACATCGTTACCTGTTGCCTGCGAGCGCGCTTACAGGGGCGACGTTCCTGATTCTGACGGACATCCTGGCGCGCACCTTGCAACGCCCGGAGGAGATTCGGCTAGGCATTATCACCGCCGTTTTCGGCGCGCCCTTTTTCCTTTACCTATTGCTTCGACATCACCGCGCTGTTGGCATTGGATGAAGTTTAAGAGCGGCAGGAGATAAACATGAGTTCTGAAAAACCTGAAAACACTGAACCATCAGAAACGACTCGCGACGGCGAGCGACACGCGGAACTGATGCGGCGGCGCAAAGCGTCTTACGACACGCGCAAGGCGGCAGCGACAAAAGAAAAAGGGCTGCTCATCGTTCATACAGGCACGGGCAAAGGCAAGACCAGCGCGGCTCTTGGAATGGTATTTCGCGCGCTGGGGCATGGCATGCGAGTCGGTGTTGTGCAGTTCACCAAAGGCGCGATTGAAACTGGCGAAGCAGCGTTTGCTAGAGAGCTTGAAGGGCGTGTGGATTTCTTCACTCTGGGCGAAGGCTACACATGGGAAACGCAAGATCGCCAGCGCGACATCGCCTTAACACAAAAGGCATGGGAGCAAGCGCGTTCGCTGCTGGAAAACCCGCAGTATCAGATCGTCGTGCTGGATGAGCTGAATATTGTTCTTAAGTATAACTACCTACCGCTGGACGAAGTGCTGGATGTGCTGCGCCGCAAGCGCGAAGACCTGCATGTCATTGTCACGGGACGCCACGCGAAAGAAGAGTTGATTGAACTGGCAGATCTTGTGACTGAGATGAAGCTCATTAAACATCCTTACAAGAGTGGCATCAAGGCGCAGAAGGGAATCGAGTTTTAATGTCACAATCGCAAGAGAAAGTTGTCAGAGAACTCGCGACCGCAAAGCCGGAAAAGCCTTTGCCGGAGGGCATCCCGAATCGGTTTGTGTATGTCGAGCGCGCTGACAAAGAGGTGAAAAAAACGCGAGTTCTCGAAGGGCAACTCTTAGTCTGCCACGGCTGCTGCTGTGGCCAGACGGAGCGCGGGATACCCGCCTTGCCGCTCGATGATTTCAAGCAGCAGTGGAAGGAGCGAGGCATACGCCTGCGCGTTCATCTGACCGTGACCGGCTGTCTCGGGCCATGCCCTCTTGCGAACGTCGTGCTGATCTTGTTTGCAGGCCAGTCCATCTGGTTGCACTCGATCAACACGCCGGAACACGTCATGGCGATATACGACTATCTGGAAGCGATGCTTGAGGCTGAAAAATATTTGCCGCCGACAGGTCTGCTTGCAGGTTGTCATTTTAACCGCTTCATCTTTGACACCGCAGCCGGAGAAGAATGGCTGAATGATAACGATTGGAAGATGAGTAAAGCATGAGCGTTGTTCTTCAGTTAGGCAGGTTGTGATTTATGAGGACGCAGGCGTTGATGGTACTGGGCACGGCTTCTCACGCGGGCAAATCGCTCACGGTGGCCGCGCTGTGCCGGATTCTCAAACAGGATGGCTTTGATGTCGCGCCGTTCAAATCACAGAACATGGCGCTCAACTCCTTCGCCACACGCGAGGGGCATGAGATCGGGCGCGCGCAGGCTATGCAGGCGCAGGCCGCCGGAATCGAGCCGCATGTTGATATGAATCCGATACTGCTTAAACCCACTTCCGATGTCGGCTCGCAGGTCATTGTCAACGGTAAGGTCTTCGGAAACTATCGCGGCGTTGATTATTACCGCCTCAGGCCCCAACTGCTCGATGCGGTCAGCGCGGCATATCAACGGTTGGCGGCGCAGCATGAAATCATCGTTCTCGAAGGCGCAGGCTCGCCCGTCGAGATGAACCTCAAAGACCGCGACATAGTGAACATGAAAATGGCAGAGATCGCAGACGCAAAATGTTTGCTTGTGACAGACATTGATCGCGGCGGAGTGTTCGCCTCACTCGTCGGTACTTACATGTTGCTTGAGGCCCACGAGCGCGAACGATTCTGCGGCTTTCTCATCAACAAGTTTCGCGGCGACGTGAGCCTATTCACGCCGGGCATTGATTATCTGGAAGAGCGCTTGTCGCAGCCGTGTCTCGGGGTCATTCCTTACCTTCGCAACCACGGCATAGATGATGAGGACAGCGTTTCGCTTGAACGCCGCGCCATGCGACCGCCGACAGAGAGCAAAGATCATTTATGCATATGCGTAGCGGCCCTGCCTTACATGTCTAACTTTACGGATTTCACCGCCCTGGAAAACCTGCCCGGCGTGATCATGTATTATGCGCGGCGACCGGAAGAAGGGCTTCTGGCAGATGTGTTGATTCTCCCCGGCAGTAAAAGCACCATTCCCGACTTACTGTGGCTCAGGGAGAGCGGGTGGGAGCCAATAATTAAGGCTCACGTCGCCAGCGGCAAACCGCTCGCTGGCATCTGCGGCGGTTTTCAAATGCTGGGGCGCGAGATACGCGACCCGCATCGCACGGAAAGCGACATCGAATCCATACAGGGTTTGAATCTGTTAAATGTTACGACGGTTCTGGAGCGCGAAAAAGTCACTCGCCAGGCGACGGCGCGATTGCTTGACCCATCACACATTGCCGACTCTCAAGCCGACCCTTTATTCAGCGGGTATGAAATCCATCTCGGCGAGACCTTGATTGGAGAAGGGACTCGGCCACTCTTTCAACTTCACCGGCTAGGCGATGATGAAAGCCGCAACGACGGCGCGATCAGCGAAGACGGTATTGTATTTGGCACTTACTTGCACGGACTGTTCGACTCGGGGTATGGGCTGGCGGTGTTGCTCAGACATTGGCGAAAGTTTTGCGGAAAAGGAGAGGACCTTTCAAGCATGATTGATCCGCTCGCAGAGCGCGAGAAACGCTATGACGCTTTGGCTGAACATTACCGAAGCAACCTGAAACTGGATGTCATTTATCGCGCACTCGACAGGTAACATGGATGACACCGGCTCTGTTCGTCGCAGCTTATGCACTGGATTGGCTGGTAGGCGACCCTGCGTGGCTGCCGCATCCGGTACGTTGGATGGGGCGGATGATCCGGGGCGGCGAAAAGCTTTTGCGGAGGCTCGCGCACACACCGCGCGACGAGTTTGTTTGCGGTCTCTTATTGACCGTAATAACAGTCGGGGCATTCGGTGTAGGCAGTTGGTGGTTGCTGCTGCTACTGGAAAGCAGGAATCCTGCGCTTGAGTTCGCTGTGTCAGTTTATTTTGCCATGACGACACTGGCCACACGTTCGTTGCTGGATGAGGCTCGCGCCGTGCGACATTTTCTTGTTGGTAACGATCTGCTCTCGGCGCGGCGACAGGTCGCACGCATAGTCGGGCGCGACACACAGGATTTGGACGAGTCGGAGGTGGCGCGGGCAGCAATTGAAACGCTCGCTGAAAGCGCCTCGGACGGCATCATTGCCCCGATGCTTTACCTCGCAATCGGCGGGGTGCCTGCGGCGCTGGCTTACAAAGCAATCAACACGCTCGATTCCATGATCGGTCATCACGGTGAACGATATGAATTCTTCGGAAAGTGTGCGGCGCGGTTGGACGATGCGGTGAACTTTGTTCCGGCGCGTTTGACTGGATTATTGCTTATCGTTTCGGCGTGGATGCTGCGTCTGGACTGGAATGGCGCATGGCGCGTGATGCGGCGCGACGGTGCGAAGCACATAAGCCCGAACGCTGGACGCCCCGAAGCGGCGATGGCTGGTGCCCTCGACGTTCGGCTCGGCGGAACGAACTATTACAATGGCGAATCGCACGCTGGTCAATACTTGGGTGATGCACTAAGCCCGCTTGACGTTCGAGCCTTGCGAAATGCCTTGCGCCTGACAGCCTGCGTTTCTTTGCTGATGTTCGCGCTGTGTCTGTCGGCGCATTTATTAGTCGCTCACTGGTAATGAGCCGTAATGATTGGTTGCAATGTTATGAAAGCCAAGCGGAGTGACCTCAACGCCATTTCACTGCCGCCGCGATTGCCGCAAAACAGGCAGGAGCTTGATCGGGCCGTCATTTTGTTAGGGTGTCGCAAACAGGCCGAACTCAGCACGCGCGCGCGAGGCGAACTGGCAGAATTGATTGGAGTCTATCCTACAATAGAAGAAGCCGCCCTTTGGAAACGTGTATTACGTCGAGCCTGTCAAGTTGTCATCCAAGAGGCGAAATGCAAGGCATCACAGTGAGAAAGACATTGAATAAGGCAGAGCCAATGATTGCAGTGCATGGTGGGAAGGTCCACGAAGCGGCGCGGCGATGGGGGATCAGTCCCGAAGCCGTGATCGATTTCAGCGCCAACATCAATCCATTGGGAACACCGCCTGGAGTTCTCGCTGCTATCGAAAATAGTCTTGCGCCAGCCAGCCTTCATGCCTATCCAGATGAGCATGCTTTCGTCTCCGCTTTAGCCAATAAACACGACCTTACGTCGGACAATATCATCATCGGCAACGGTTCGACCGCCCTGATGTTTGCTATTTTACGTGCCATCCTCCCCGCGCGGGTTCTAATATTGGAGCCTGCTTTCGACGAATATTTTCGCGCTTGCGGTGCCGTCAAAGCGATAGTAACGCGGTGGCTGCTCGCGGAAGAAACTGGCTTCACTCCCGATTTCGTGAGTCTTGCCCGCGCTATCGAAAAACGCCAGTTCGATCTGATTATCTTGAACTCGCCACACAACCCCACGGGAATATTGTATGCGCGAGAGAAACTGCTGATGTTGGTGGATCTGGCAGAGGCAAACCATGTAGCAGTGATGCTGGACGAAGCTTTCATCAACTATGCACCGCAAGCCAGTCTGATTCATTGTGCAGCAGAGAAATCCCGATTCATTGTGCTGCGTTCGCTGACCAAGTTTTATGCGATGCCGGGGCTTCGCGTGGGCTACGCCGTGTGCGGAGCAGAGTTGGCATCAGCGATTGGAGAGCAGATCGAGGCATGGTCAGTTTCGACCGTTGCCTTGGAAGCTGGCCGCGCGACTCTGGCCGAAGGGGAATATGAATCACAGACCCACCGCATCAACGCCAAAGCCCGCGAAGAATTCGCGGACGCGTTATGTGACATCGGGATATGCGTTTTCCCATCCGCCGCCAATTTTTTGATGGCGCGGCTTCCTGATGGCTTCGGCGCAGAGTTGGCGCGGTGGCTCGAACCAGAACGGATTTTAATCAGGCAGTGCGATTCTTTTCGCGGGCTGGGAGATAAGTACATTCGTCTAGCTGTGCGATCACACCAGGATAATCTGCGACTGGTCTCTTTGATCGGAACGTGGCTCAAGCGAAATGAGCAATGAATACCGACAAAGCAAACTGAGTTTTATTCAAGGAGGATGAGAGGTGAGCATTGCAACCAAACGTGGTGACAAAGGGCAGACGGGTCTGATCGGCAGCGGGCGCGTGTCAAAGTCCGACCTCCGTGTTGAAGCTTACGGTACGATTGACGAACTGGGGGCGCAGATGGGGTTCGCCCGCGCAATTTGCGAAGATCAGGAAGTGCGCGAGGTAATCAAGTCAATTCAAAAAGAATTGTTCCATGTCAGTTCGGTCATCGCCACAGTGCCGGACGAGAAACGCACTCCGCCTGAAGTAACTGTAGAGATGATCGACGCGCTCACCGCGCATGTTGACCGCATCGAACAGGTAGACGGCATCATCGACGATTGGTCGTTGCCCGGCGAGCATGCGGCGGCGGCGGCGCTCGATGTGGCGCGCACGGTCTGCCGTCGCGCAGAACGCTCGCTCGTTCGATTGATGGAAAGCGATGATCGCGTACCGTTGCAATCGGTCGTGGCCTATATCAATCGTCTTTCTGATCTGCTGTGGTTATTGGGCCGATTGTTGGAGGTTCGCGCCGGGATTAACTCGCTTCTGCGTGACTAAGAACAGGGTGGTAACAAATGATAGCAAGCCGGGTAAAAAGATGAGACTACGCGAGCGAATTAGCTTTAGCCTTCTTGTGCTGCGAATCCCGCAAGCATGCGAAGCGTGCGGACAATCGTTTGCCTGTGAAATCGGGCTGAAAGGATGCTGGTGCGCGCAAGTCAAGATAAGCGAGGAAACCCGCCATGCCTTGCGAGCCAAATACCGCCGCTGTTTGTGTCGAGCTTGTTTAGAAAGAACCGAGGCCGAAACTCAAAACAGTGAGTTGCAAAATTAATTTATGACTAACGACTTCGATTCATATCCGCGCCGCATTATCTGTTTGACCGAGGAGACAACTGAGACGCTTTACCTGCTTGGCGAACAGGATCGCATCGTCGGCGTGTCGGGCTACACGGTACGACCGCCGGAAGCGCGGCAGAAGCCAAAAGTGTCGGCGTTCATCAACGCGAAGTTCGACAAGATTCTCGCGCTCGAACCCGATCTGGTTTTCGCCTTCTCAGACTTGCAGGCCGACATCGCGGCGGAATTGATACGGCGGGGCGTGAACGTCTTCACTTTCAATCAACGCAGCGTCGCGGAAATTTTAGAAATGATTTTAACCATAGGGCGCATCGTTAATTGCGGAGAAAAGGCAAAGCAGCTTGTCCTGCGTTTGCAAAGTGAACTCGATGCCATTGCACAATCGGCCTCGCGCTTTTCGCAGCGCCCGCGCGTCTTTTTCGAGGAATGGCATGACCCATTGATCTCCGGCATTCGCTGGGTGGAAGAGTTGCTCGAAATTGCTGGCGGGGAATGCATCTTTCCTGAGTTGCGGCAGCGCCAATCCGCGAAGGATCGAATCATTAATCCCGCCGATGTGATTGCTCGCGACCCTGAAATTATCATCGCTTCGTGGTGCGGTCGCCGGGTGAAAAAAGATTTCATTCGCAAGCGTGACGGCTGGCAAGAGATCAGCGCGTGCCGCCGCGATCACATCTACGAGGTGAAATCGACTTTTATCCTTCAGCCTGGACCGGCAGCGCTGACCGAAGGAGTCCGTCAGCTTCACGCGATTATTGCTCATACCGTGAATCAATCGGTTGATCCAATCTTGCTGCCTCAAGAGAGAACTGATGCCGCATTATAACTGCCCTCAAACTGATAATCGGCACTGGCCCGTGCTTCAGCAGGTCGCGGATGTCGAAATGTATCCGGCGCACGTCCGAGGTTCGTTCAAGTTGGAGAGAGTGAGAAATCGGCTTTATGTCTGAGGCGATAAGCAATGATAAGCAACTGATTCTGCTTCTTGGCGGCGCACGTGCTGGCAAAAGCTCCTGTGCGTTGCGGCTGGCGACAGAGCGCGAACAACTATCCGGGGGTAACGTCTGCTTCATCGCCACTGCACAGGCTCTGGATGAAGATATGTCGGCGCGTATCACGCGGCATCGCGCCGAGAGGCCGTCGCACTGGCAGACGATTGAAGAACCTTATCAGCTTGACCAGGCGCTACAACAGACGGCCAATACAGAGGTTGTAATCGTTGATTGCCTGACGCTGTTCGTTTCCAACTGGCTGTTGAAATATGACGATCAACAGCAGTGCGAAAAAGCTGTGCGGCAAATCACCGAGAGGTTTCTGGAGTTAGCGCAATCACAGCAGCAGACGATTATTTGTGTTTCCAACGAAGTGGGACTTGGAGTTGTGCCGGAGACCCGACTTGGGCGCGTCTTTCGTGACCTGCTAGGTCGCGTAAACCAGGATTTTGCTCAGGCTGCCGATGAAGTTTACTTGCTTGTTTCCGGGTTGTCGTTACAGCTAAAACCTGTGGAGGGGAAATCGCAGTTCTTTTAGTTCTGCATCCTTATAAACTATGAACAACGAATCTTCACTCATCAAGCTCATCTGTAATCAGGTCAAACCGCTCGACCAATCATGGACAGCAGCGGCGCGCGAGCGGCAACTCACTTTGACCAAACCACCCGGCAGCCTCGGTCGGCTTGAAGAGATCTCCAACCGACTCGCCGCGATACAGCAAACCGTCACACCGCGCGTCACCAACAAGCGCATTTACGTTATTGCTGCGGATCATGGAGTCACGGCTGAAGGCGTCAGCGCATATCCCCGCGAGGTAACCGCGCAAATGGTGGACAACTTCCTTCGCGGCGGCGCAGCAATCAATGTGCTGGCGCGAAACGGCGGGATTGATGTGAAGATCGTCGATGGCGGTGTTGATGCTGATCTGACTGACCGTGAAGGTTTGATTC
The DNA here is from genome assembly GCA_963726785.1 of Blastocatellia bacterium. Taxonomy (GTDB): domain Bacteria; phylum Acidobacteriota; class Blastocatellia; order UBA7656; family UBA7656; genus DATEKX01. The sequence continues at coordinate 1,445,334 of CAVSDJ010000008.1, read as the reverse complement.
ACGTTAAGCTAATGCGCGGCACGGCCAACTTCGCTCGTGGTCCGGCGATGACTCGTGAAGAGGCTGAACAGTCTATCGTCACCGGAATCGAACTCGCACGCTCTGCCAGAGGTGAAGGCGTTGAAATGATCGGCACCGGGGAAATGGGTATCGGTAACACGACAGCCGCGAGCGCTATAACGGCTGTTCTGACTGGGAGAGGCCCGGAAAGCGTAACCGGCAAAGGGACCGGCATAGACGACGATGGCCTGACTCACAAAATCGAAATCATCCATCAGGCGCTGGCAATCAACCAACCAGACGCTAATGATGCGATTGATATTCTCGCGAAAGTCGGCGGCGCAGAGATCGGCGTGATGATGGGCGTTGTGCTCGGCGCGGCGGTAGAGCGTTTAGCCGTCGTCGCCGATGGCTTCATCTCCACCACCGCAGCGGCGCTTGCCATAAAGATGTGCCCGGATGTACGCGGCTGCCTATTCATTGCGCATCGTTCAAGTGAGCCGGGACACACGGCGCTGATTGATTATATCGGCGATGAGCCGCTGCTTGATCTGTCGATGAGGCTTGGTGAAGGTACAGGCGCGGCGCTGGCAATGCACCTCCTTGAGGCTGCGTCAAAGCTGATTTCTGAGATGGCGACTTTCAACGAAGCGGGCGTGAGTGATAAGGAGTAAAACGAGTGCTGACAATCTTCCGCCGCTTCCTTATAGCCGTTCAGTTCTTGACCAGACTGCCTGTCCCGCATGCTCTTGAGAGTTCGGAATCAGAACTCGGCAAAGCAGCGGCATTCTTTCCTCTTGTCGGAGTTATCGTGGGCGGCGGCGCAGCGCTGGGCTTCGTATTGTTGAGCTACGTGCTGCCACTGGCGGCCTGCGCTTTGTGTGCAATTATTTTCACAGCTTTCATTACAAACGGCTTTCACGAAGATGGATTGGCAGATACGTTTGACGGATTCGGCGGCGGTTGGACTAAAGATCGCGTGCTGGAAATAATGCGCGACAGTCGAATCGGGACTTATGGCACTCTGGCGCTTATTTTTCTTATTCTCGGCAAGCTCAACTTTCTTTCGTTGCTGACCCAGGAACAGGTGTGGCGATGGATGATCGTCGCGCATACAACCAGTCGCTGGACAACGCTGCCACTGTGTAGTTGGTTGCCCTACGCGCGAGCTGAAGGCCAGGGCAAACTCGTGGCAAAACAGGTGGGTATTATGGAAATTGTGGTCGGCTCGATCACGCTTGCCGTGGCTTTTTTTCTGCTCTCTTGGCACGCGGCGCTTGCGGCATTGCTGGTAACAGGTCTTGTGACTCTACTGAGCGGTTTGTATTTTCGATCTCGGCTTCAGGGCATCACTGGCGATTGTCTGGGCGCAACTAATCAACTTACAGAAGTCGCTATGTACCTGACGGCAGTAATCCTGCTGCGATTCAATCTTCTCTGATGGGCGAAACGAACATGCCACAACCTTTGCGCCTTTACTTGATTCGACATGGCGAAGTCGAAGATGCAGTTGCCGGAAAGCTGCTCGGATTTACTGACCCGGGTTTGTCGAATCAGGGGGTTGAACAGGCGCGGCGGCTGGCGGAAAATCTGGCGACCACACAGCTATCAGCCATTTATTCAAGTGACCTGCTGCGCGCGCGACAGACGGCTGACGCCATCGCTGAACGCCGTCGCATGAAAGTGCAGCCACACGCCGCCTTGCGCGAGATCAATATGGGAGAGTGGGAAGGTCGCACAGTAGCTTCGGTTCACGCGGAAGCGCCGGAAAGGGTAGAGCATCTTTTCACTGATCCGGTTTCGTTCCAGTATCCCGGCGGCGAGTCGTTCGCAAATTTCACAGCGCGAGTGCAGGGCGCATTAGAGCAGTTGAGGGTGACTCACCAAAGCGGCGAGATCGCGATTGTTGCTCACGGCGGCGTTTGTCGGACAATCATCGGGAATGTGCTGGGGATGCCGATGCGCAACTGGCTGCGGCTGGCACAAGATCATGGTTGCCTGAATGTAATCGAATGGTATGACGTCAACCCGGTTCTGCGACTGCTCAATGGCGCACTTGGGTTTGGGGTAGCGTCGTACACATCTCTTTGATGCTTTGTATGATGAGAAATCTCTCAAGGTCATTTCAATTGCTGTTCTATGCGGTAATCGGGATAGTGATGGCTTGCGTCTTTACCGCCTGCGAGCACCAGAAGCCGTTGACGGAAAAGGTCTCAGGTTTGCCCGTCTTACGCATTGCCACGCCGTTCAAAATTCAAAACCTCAATCCAATCAAGTCAGGGCACTATTTCCTCGTCGAATTTGGTGTCGTCGAGTTACCGCTGATCTGTGACGAGAATAATAACATCAGTCCGTGGCTGCTTGAATCTTACGCCCGAATTGATGACCTTAACTGGCGGCTGACTCTGCGCGCGAACGTCCAGTTTCAAAACGGTAAGCCGCTTACGGCAGCAAGGCTGGCAGCAGCGATGAACCGCCAGCTTGAGCGCTCGGCATCAACAAGGGCTGTGCTGCCAGGTGTGAGAGTTGCCGTTACGGGCGAGCGTGAAGTGATGCTAACCACATCTAAACCCGACCCGACTGTGCCTGCGGCATTGGCTGACGAATCTGTCTTTCCAATTTACGATGTGGAGGCTGTTGAAACAGCCGGAGATGACGTGGATGCGTTGCTGAACTGTAAGTGTTACACCGGCGCGTACCGGATAGTGAGTCTCGATGATCGTGAGTTGCGGCTTGACGCTAATAAGAATTACTGGCGAGGATTGCCTCCGCTTGATGGTGTGACAGTGCGCTTTGTGCCTGATGCTCAAGCACGCATTCTCGCAGTACAGAATGGGGAATTGGACATCGCGCTTTATCCTCCGACCGAAGCGAAGCGGATGTTGGTGAATCGTGATGATGCCTTCTTCGTCATCAATTCGACGAGCAGCGGCGGACCTTGCCTGATTTTCAACGTCCGCCGCGCGCCCTTCGATGAGACAGCCGTCCGCCGCGCCTTCAGCCTCGGGATTAATTACGAGGCTCTAGCTGAAGATGTGATGGATGGGGTGTTCGGAACGGCAACCGGCTTCTACCCTCCAAGCTTTTCCTGGGCGGTGCAGAATCAGAGGACGGATGTTGACGAAGCGCGGCGGTTACTGACAGAAGCCGGATGGCTGATGGGTGATGCTGACGTGCGCGTTCGTAACGGCAAGTTGCTCGAAGCTGTCTTAATTGTCTATCCGCAGCAACCTGACTGGAAGACGCTCGCCACTGCCATACAAGGCCACCTTAACGAGCTTGGCTTTCGCTTGCGGATACGACAGGTTGACGACATCTACGCAGGAATGAGCAACCACGCGGATTGGAATGTGGCAATAGACTCTCCGGGCGTCGTTACGACTGGTGGCGCGCCGGACCCGATATTGAGCGACTACCTGCGGGTGACCGCCGAGCAGAATTATGGCGGCGTTGCGGATGCCGAACTGGACAAATTGATTGATGAGCTTGGACGCACTTTTGATATGACGCGCCGCGCGGAATTGCTCGCGCGTATTCAGCAAATTGTTATCGCAGGTAAGGCTTATGAAGTTCGCGTGGTGTTTACGCGATCAAAAGCTGTAGTTGGGCGCGCTTACCGTAATTACAAGCCGTCGCCGACTCTTCATCACGTGACCTATGAGACGAGACCGGCTGGTTAACACGAAAGTAGCACTCTGGCGTGCGTGGCGTGAGCGGCGCGGAAGCTTGTCCGCGCTCATCGGCGCGCGCCTCGCGCAGGCCGGTTTGGCGATGCTTGGTGCAAGCGTTCTTGTCTGGGCGCTGTTGCCGCTCGCGCCAGGAGACCCGGCACTGCGGACTTTGCAGGCGAGAGGTCTTGCGAATCCGCGACCCGCCGAAATTGCCGCAATGCGCGATGAGTTACAACTTGACCGACCGGCTGTCGTGCAATATTTCACATGGCTAGGTCGCGCCGTGCGCGGAGATTTATCAACCTCTTACCAGTCCGGGCGACCAGTCTCGGAGGAGATCGGCAGACGTTTACCTGCGACAGCACTGCTGGCTGGATTGGCGCTCGTTTTTTCCATTTTGCTGGCTGTGGCGGCGGCGCTGATGGGAGCCGCTTTCTATGGGAAACTGACGGACAAAATCGTTCGCCTGCTGACGCAAACAGGCGCGGCTTGCCCCTCGTTTCTGCTTGGCCTCCTGGCGCTACAATTTATCGTCGTCGGATCGGGTTGGGGCCGCGTGTTGTCTGGCGACTCGCTGCATGACGTGTGGCTGCCCGCGCTTTGCCTATCGGTCGGCAGAGCGTCAGACTGGGCGCAACTGTTGCGCGCGAATCTGCTTGAAGCGTTGGGCGCGCACTATACGGTCGTTGCCACTGCACGCGGTGCGACGCGCATACGTGTGCTGGTACGCTACGCATTGCCGAACGCGTTACTGCCATTCTTAACCGTGGTCGGCGTCGGCGTCGGCTCATTGTTAGGCGGGGCGGCGATTATCGAAGCCGTATTCACATACCCCGGCATCGGCAGCTATGCTGTCGCGGCAATCACCGCGCGCGATCTCCCTGTGGTGCAAGGGTTCGTCGTCGTTAGCACGTTCGCTTACGTAACAGCGAGCTTTCTGGTTGATTTGATGAGCGTGTTAATTGATCCGCGCCTCCGGCGTGCGGGTAAAGTGGCATGATTGTTTTCCATGCCATATTTGGAAGAAGAGAGTCAGCCGCGCCGCTGATTTCTTCGCGCAGTGTGTTGCAGCGCTTGCTGATGCATCGTTCGGCGCGTGTCGGCATCTTTTTAGCCGGGCTGCTCAGCGCGCTGACGCTCATTGTCCCGGTAATTCTATCTGATCGTTCAGATCAGATCAGTCTCGACCAAAAACTCATTGCGCCGAGCATCAAGCATCCGTTGGGAACAGATCAATATGGGCGCGACCAGTTGGCGCGCATCGCCGATGGTGGGCGACGGTCGCTAGGCGCAGCTCTTCTGGTATTGAGCAGTACGCTTCTGCTTAGTTTGTTTGTTGGCGTCACGGTCGGGATGATTGGCGGCATCGTTGATACGTTAGTCATGCGAGTTATTGATGTATGGCTCGCGCTGCCGTCGCTCGTACTCGCGCTTGCTGTTGTCGGCGTGCTCGGAGTCGGGTTTGAGAATCTGATGCTCGCGCTCCTCCTCTCGTCCTGGGCTTACTATGCCAGGCTCGCGCGCAGTTATGTGCAACTGTCGCGCGAGCGTCAGGACGTGATCGTTGCTCGCTTGTCTGGAATCAGTTGGGCGCGCATCATCACGGGACATATCGCGCCCGGCGTCGTCACGCAACTTGCGGTCGTCGCGACGCTCGATCTGGGAGGAACAATAATTGGCATCGCCGGATTATCGTTTCTAGGATTAGGCGTGCAGCCGCCGGACGCCGAATGGGGCGCGATGCTTGCTGAGTCGCGCTTGTTCTTTACGACGGCCCCGTGGCTACTGCTTGCGCCCGCCTGCGCGATATTCCTCGCAGTAATGTCGGCAAACCTGATCGGCAACGCGTTGCGCGACGCGGCTGACTTCGGCCACAACAATATGACGTGACTTCGATGAAAGTGTATGAAGCGGACGGTCATTAGTTTTGAGGACGTAGCTATCTCATACGCGAGCGGCGTGCAGGCCGTGCGCGGCGTGAGCTTCCAGGTCAATGAAGGAGAGTGTCTCGCGCTCGTCGGCGAATCAGGTTGCGGCAAGACGACGCTCGTGCAGGCCGCGCTCGGCCTCTTGCCTGCACAAACGAAAATCATTGGCTCGATTCGCATCGGCGGCACGGAAGTAATTAATGCCGACGCAGAAACTTTACGCAAATTGCGAGGTTTGGTCGTCGGCTTCGTCGCGCAAAATCCTTTCAACGCGTGCAATCCTCTGGATCGCGTGTGCGACCACGTGATGGAGGCTTGGCTCGCTCACGGAATGCGACCGCCTGATAGTGCGGTGACTGATGCGCTTGAGGCGCTCGGAATTCAGGGTGCGGGAATGCTTGCGCGGCAATATCCGCATCAGTGGAGCGGCGGTATGTTGCAGCGGGCGACGATTGCCGCCGCCGCCGCGCACCGACCGCAATTGCTCATCGCGGACGAACCCACGAGCGCGCTTGATGCCGACCGGGCCGACGCTATGCTCTCGGCGCTACGCTCCACCACAGCCGCCGTGTTGCTCGTCAGTCATGATATTAATCTTGTCGGTTGCCATGCCGACCGGATCGCTGTCTGTTATGAAGGGCGCATCGTCGAGATCGGCGAAGCAGAAGCAGTGCTTCGGCATCCGCAACATTCATACACAATTTCTCTTCTGTCCGCCGTGCCGCGCGCGGGTGATAAAATGGCTTCACCGGTTGAAGCGCACGCCGAGGTAGTGCTTGAAGCAAACAGTGTGAGCCGCGTTTACAGGAGCGGCACGGAAACTGTTCACGCCGTCATTAAGGCCGACTTGAGCGTGCGGCGTGGAGAGATTGTTGGGATTTACGGGCCTTCCGGGAGCGGAAAATCAACTTTGCTGCGTGTGCTCGCTACGATTGAACCACCGACTGCCGGGACAGTTAGTTTAGGCGGTAAGCTCACGACAACAGGTGAAACTAAGCGACTGCTTGATCGCCGCGCACGGAGCGGCTTTGTGATGTCGATCTTTCAAGATCCGGTGAGCAGTCTTGATCGGCGTTGGGCTATCTGGCGCGTCGTCACGGAGCCTTTGATGGCAAAGTCTCGGAATAATCGCCCGTCTCGCGCACTCCGGCGTGAGATCGCGCGCAAGCAGCTCGCCCAAGTCGGATTGGCGCAGGTCGATCTGGAAGCGCGCCCCGATGATCTGTCAATAGGTCAATGTCAGCGCGTTTCAATCGCCCGTGCGCTGACGGCTGAACCGGCTCTGATCGTTGCAGACGAACCTACATCGGCGCTTGATGCTGCTGTGTCTATGTTGATTCTGCGATTGCTGGTGATGGCATCCAAACAGGGAATAGCGATTGTCATTGTCAGTCATGATCAAGCTATGCTGCGCGCTTTGTGCCATCGCGTCTTAAGCATGCATGACGGCATACTCGAAGGGGATTTTTAAACCTCTGACTAAAATTATGCCAAGTCAGTATCAGGCGCGGAAGTTTGCGCTCTTCTAAGTGAAGCAGTAAAGATGGTCGTGATCGAACTTGAAGGCTTTCAGTTGGTTGCGGGGCAGGATTTGAACCTGCGACATGCGGGATTATGAGCTACCAATTTCTTTGCCCGTCTTTTGTTTTCTTGAGTTCCCTTTATACACTAAGGATACGAAAGTGACTATTCCTCACAATGAGCAAGGCAGCCACCTCGCTCGCCCCTATGTGATCATCCGGACAGAAGTTGATTGCGTCGTCGAGGGTGAGGCTTGAAAGCTAAACTTGGATCGGCTCGAATTGAATATTACTGCCCATTCTTTTGCTCGGTTGGCCCACGTCTGTTTGCGCGCCCACTCTTTCGCCTTTGTCGTAAGCGACCGTTTCCGTTCGTCGTCCCTCAGAATGCTGCATATCTCATGCAAAGCTTGCCTGCGGTATTCTTCCGTGCACGGATCGCCCTGTAACAGTATACCGCGGTCTGCCACAGTTGTGCGCAGAGCGGCAAGATCAGAGCAGATGCAAACAGCGCCCGCCATCTGGGCCTCGAGCGCCGTGATGCAATAAGTCTCGATGAAGCGAGTAGGATAGAACCATACATCGCTTCTCAAGAATTCTTCCGCAAGCCTCTGCTGCCCGACTCTCCCATGAAAAAAGACTCCTGGTTGATCCAAGGCCGAATAGATACTCTCCCTCAGTGCTTTCATTGCCGTATCGCCCGACTGCTCGATTGACTTGTCCCAGGTCTCGAACCCGTAGAACACGTGCAACTCGGCTTGCGGGAATTCGCCACGAATGCGGGGGAACATGGCGAGCAGTGTATCAAGCCCCCTGTCCAGGCTTGATGAATAAATGAACCTGTATGGCTGCTTTTCAATGGGGCGGTCAAACCTTGCCGGGTTGATCCCATTACCAGTGATGATGATCTTATCTTTTTTTATCCCATGCGCCTCGGCAAAAATATCTCTGTGCCAGCGGCTCAAACAAAAGATCCCATCAATGCCCTCGTAATGGCGGACGACCCCGTCTTCACCTCCGAGATGCGCGCACAGCGCGCGGGCGTCATGCGCCCACAGGTATTTCCTGGTCGCCCGAATATTGAAATCAAAAAGATTAACGTACCTGGAAGCTATGAAGACCGTTATGTGATTCATTTCGACAAAGCGAGCAAATCGAGACCGGTCGAGATACTCGACGCCTTTATACTCTCCTTCTCTTGCTCCGCAGAGGCTGAAGACGATGACTCTGTAGCCAAGTTTTGTCATCTCTTCCGCCATGTGAGAGGCAGCGGTCTCAGACCCGCCTATGCCTTGGACCTCAATATTTTCAGATGTCCAAGGTTCGTACGCATTCCCTGTGTGGATAACTAATAGCGGCTGCTCGTACTTTATAGAAATAAGCGCGTGATTGCTCCGATACTCTTCGCGATACTGCTCAGGCAGCGTAATCTCCCTCTGTCTCTTGCTTACTGTGCCGAAATGAAAAACGAAGCTTCTCTGATTGACCGAGCAGCAGATGCCAAGCTCAGCCGCCCTTCTGCAATAATCCAGGTCTTCGCACCCGTTGACAAAATCTTCGTCCAACAAGCCGACTTTATTGATCACCTCTCTAGAGACGACTGTGCAGTAAAAGGCGACCCATTCCCTGTAGTATATCCGTGTCATACCAGGATTGTATTGATGCAGCCTCTCCGGGAGGATGCCCGGCCCGCTAACGCCTTTCAGTTGAATGGTCCCGTCAACGAGTGTATTCAGGTTGGCCAGCAAAGGCACCCCGTCCACCTCAAGCTGATAATTATGCAGCCACCCGTGATCGCTATTCGATAGCGGGTTCGATAGTCCTGCGCCTGCTTCAATCTGAGCTATCAAGGGTTCGAGCCACCCTCGCGACACGATGACATCGTCGTTGAGAAAGCATAGGTAAGCAGACCGGCTGCGGGTGATCCCGAGGTTGAGGGCTTGCGAATAATTGAGCTTGTGTTCCGACTGAATAATTTCAACATTGCCGGGCAACGTCTCGATCCCAAGCTCTCCCCCGCTGTTTATCACAAGTATGCGGTGGGGTATCTCAGTGCAGGCCGCAACGCTTTCGACGCAAAGCTTGAGGTAAGGGGAAAACCCGCAGGTCGGGATGATTATGTCTATGATCGGCTCTGACTCCTGTTCCGGCTCTGTCAAAAGCTTCGCCCACCTTTCAGCTATCACATCCGGGTGGTAATTGCGGGCCGAGTCCTTTCCTGCTCCCCCTATTGTTCGCCTCAGCCTTGCGTCACCTAAATTCTGAAGGTGTATGGCCCAATCGCTTTCTGAGTACGCTATGTAACCATTTCGTCCGTGCTCAATGATGCGGAGGTAAGCGTCCAGCGGCGAGGCAATGGTCGGCAGCCCAAGAGACATATAGGTTGTTATCTTGTTATTTGATTTCGAGGGCTGGAGCTTTTCGTCTATCGGGGCAATTGCGATATCGCATTGCGCCAGAGCCTGTTGCCAGCTCGATAAATTCCAGGAGACATCAGCCCCATCACGATCATGGATGGTCACGAGTTTGTAGCCGAGGCTTTCGATCATCGACCTCAGAGCTTCAGGGTGCCTGGCGTTGCAACCCATACCGATCCAACCCACGCGAAGAGTATCCCTCTCGTTATAATCACAGTTGAGATTGAAATCTGCCTCTACGGCATCCTCTATTACATAAACGCGCGGGTTGGAAAGACTGGCCTTCGCCGCGAGCGCGTGGGAACAACAGACTACTTGATCCGCAAGCGCGATCATTGGCTTGTACCACTCGACGCCCAGGTCGAACAGGTCTTCGCATATATCTAGTACGACCTGTTTGCCCTGCGCCTTTGCCGCCCTCATATGATCGTATTCCTGCCGCGTGAATCGCCTGAAGAAAACGAGCGAATCAAAAGCCTCTGCCTGGTCTGCGTCTATTACCTCAGAGATGTAGCCGCGCGAGCGAAGCCAGCGGTTGATATGATAGATTCGGATGCGATACTGAGGATTGTTTAAATCCTGATTGCCGCCAACCCAGCCTATACGTTTTTTGTGAGCAGGCTTTAAAGCCCTTACCTCGATTGATGGCGTGCCATAGCCATCATACTTATAATGATAGTCTACGACGAACCCTGCTTCTTCGATCTCACCCACAATCTCAGTCCCCGCAAAACCTGTGTAATGTATCTGCCCTTCGATCGGCTCGTCGCCCTGGGGTCGCTGGGCTCCATAGATGGTAAGGCGAAACCAATCGCGCTCGCTCCTGCTCTGGGCCTGTAGAAACCCCTTACAGCAGGCCTCAAGATCGGGCATCTTCAGTATCACTTCTCCGCCCGGCTGCAACACCCTGAGCCATTCTCTGAGCGCGCGCCTTGCATCGTCGTGACAGAGGTGTTCGAGCGCATGCTCGCAATGAATAGCCAGGACTGAATTATCAGGGTAAGGTATGCGGTCGAGTGAAAATACCTGGTCCACTTCTTTGCCGGGAAATCTGTCGCAGCTAATGTAATCTTTAAAGCGTTTATTGCCGCTTCCGAGGTTCAATTTGACAGGAGTATTATGCGGCCTCGCGGCAGCCAGTCTTTCGCGCAGATACTGGCGGTTGTAAAGCAAACCTGCATCGAAGGGCCGCAACTGGAGGGCGCGCTCGTTGTAGTCGTAAGCCAGCTCGTATTTCCCGAGCCTGTCGTAGCAGAGGCAAAGCTGAACGAGCGGACCGAGCGCATAGCAGAAGGCGCTGACAGGGCTTAATACGGGCGGGCGGGGGCGCAGGGCTCTCTCGTACCAGAATGCCGCCTCTTCATAATCTCCTTCATCAAATGCAATCTGACCAAGTAGGAAATACGGCTCGGCCCAGCGGTCGTCCATAATCCGGGCCGCTTTTGCCTCCGCCCTCGCAAGAAGTCGGTAATGAATCTCCTGGCCCGGCTCCTTCCTTGAGAGATTGTAATAGCACTCCGCGAGGCGCTGCTGTGCGCTGATCCTATCTTCGACCCATCCGCCATCCATTTGCAGAAAATGGCGGTACGCAGCTATGGCTTCATTTTCTCTTCCAGCATCCTGATACTCTTTGCCTAGGTAATACTGCAAGCGAGGATTGCCTGCATTGCCTTCATTCTTAACCGCACTTTCCAGTATACGCAGATTGCGGTTTTCATCGGCCCTCGCCCCGGCCTGAGTCCTGCGATGAGTTATTACTATGTCAGTCACCTCTGAGATCATCTCCCGGGTTATCAGCAGGCATTCGTGGACGGGGTTGTGCCAGCGTATCGCCGGGTGATTCCTGACGACCCTCTCCCTGTAGAGCGTGCAAAGGGAATTGCCCGACTCGTCTTGCGCGTAGTCGTATAGCAGGTAGTAGACGTCTTTATTTAGGCCGCCCTTGAGCCGCAGCAGCTTATCCAACTCCTCAGGCAAAACGACGTCGTCCGCGTCGAGCCAGAGTATGTAAGGGCATCTCGCTTTGCTGAAAGAGAAGTTCCGCACCTCGGCAAAGTCATCGCCCCAGTCGAAAGAGTAAACCTTTGCCCCATGCCGGAGCGCGATGTCGCGCGTCTCGTCGGCTGAGCCCGTGTCAACTATAATGATCTCGTCTACAAGCGGTCGAATCGAATCGAGGCAGCGGCCGAGCACCTCCTGCTCGTCTTTTACAATCATGCACAAGCTGATCTGCGCCATCTTTCTCGCACACCCCTCATGATGCTATGCGGCGACCGCCAGGTAAGTTGACCGCGTATGTGAATCTATTAAGGCTGCCGCGCGCCTGGCGGATTCTCGCCCCCAGGCTACCTATTCTCTTTGTAGATCATAACCTACAGTGAGCCGATGTTGTCGGTGTAGCCCGGGCCGTGCGTCCCATTCAGATTGGTCTTCGCATCAACGACGAAAGTGGGAATGATTCCCATCTCTATTACCTTCTTCCTTTTGGGGCGTTCGGCTCAGGGCCGCGCAATTGTACTATAGAATCCAGCCCGCGGATAACGAATATTGACGGTAAAAATCGTCGGCAAGTGAAAAAAGAGGGATACAAATGAAGGCGACTTATAGTAAGATAGCTCGCCATCCAAAGGAACAGGCCTAAAACCTCAGCAGAAAATGAGAATAGAATGAGAAAGCGAAAATCACTCGGCGAGACAGGCCCGGGTGGGACCACTGGTCCTAATGGCACGACCGACCCGATTGGCATTACGGGTCCCGAAGGGCCGACAGGGCCACAGGGGCCGACGGGGCCACAGGGGCCAACCGGCCCACAGGGAGTAACCGGCCCGCAGGGCGCGACAGGCGTCCAGGGTGTTACGGGCCCTGTAGGGGCCACAGGCGCGCAGGGTCTGCAAGGCATCACCGGTTACCCGGGCAGCACCTGGAGCTACATGGTGCTCAACGGAATCACCGGGCCGGTCGGTGCGCAAGGGGCAACCGGCATTCAGGGAGTGAACAGGTCCGCAAGGCGAGCCGGGCAAGCAGGGGGCGACAGGTCCGCAGGGAGCAACAGGTCCAAAAGGTGCGACGGGCGTTCAAGGGGTGACAGGTCCGCAAGGCGCGCAGGGAGCGACGGGTCTGCAAGGCACGCAAGGGGCAACCGGCATTCAGGGAGTAACAGGTCCGCAAGGGGTAACAGGTCCACAAGGTGCGCAGGGCGTGACTGGTCCGCAAGGGGCGACGGGGCCGCAAGGCGAGCAGGGAGTGACCAGGTGTAACAGGTCCACAAGGCGAGCAAGGGGTGCAGGGGGTGACAGGAGTGCAAGGTGAGCAAGGGGCGACAGGTTCGCAGGGTGAACAAGGTGTGACGGGCGTTCAAGGGGTGACAGGTCCGCAAGGCGCGCAGGGAGCGACGGGTCTGCAAGGCGCGCAAGGGGCAACCGGCATTCAGGGCGTAACAGGTGTGCAAGGGGTAACAGGTTCAAAAGGCGATCAAGGTGTGACGGGCGTTCAAGGTATGACAGGTCCGCAAGGCGTGACGGGGGCGACAGGTCCCCTAGGCAAGCAAGGCGACCAGGGGGTGACAGGTCCGCAAGGGGTAACAGGTTCAAAAGGCGATCAAGGTGTGACGGGGCCGCAAGGCGTGACGGGGGCGCAGGGGGTGACCGGTCCTTCGGGGTTGACTCCACAGCTCATTCAGGAACTCACCAACTATTTGAATGAGCATTCGAGCTATGCCCTGATAAATCAGAAGCCTGTGCCGCAAAACGATCTCGTCAGCGCCATTGCGAACGCGGCGGCTTACAGGTTCGTCGTCGGATTCTACAAGTACTACGCCGTCGAAAAGAGACTGAATGAGATCCAAGGCGATGGCGCGATGGATGACATCCTTCGCGGCATGCTCAGACGTGCACTGTTCGGGGTGGGGTCACCTCAGATCGAGCTCACCTTGAATATGTGGGACTCGGAATATAATGCCGCTAATAACGGCACGCCACTACCGACGGCCACTCAAGATTCCCAGGAGCAGGGCTCTCAGGAACAGGACTCACAAGACGACGGCTCCGAAGAAGGTGAAAAGTAGCCGGCGCAAATTAAATAGGCTGACGACGACCAGCGTAGATCGCTGCTATGAACTTTCAACGATACAAAGATACTCTGCTGTACACCGAAGAAAACCAGACGGACGCGACACGGGGCTTCTTAGCCTATCTATTGTGCGACGACCGGGGCGACCCTCCGGGCCATCATCTCCGGCAACGATTCATGGCAGACGTATAAAGGTTATTACCTCTTCCTCGCCGAAGAGCCGCAGAACCTGGACGCGTTCGCCGCCGCCATCGAGCAGGAATTGGAGCCGACCGACCCGGCCCACACCGGGTTCGCCTGGGTCAGCTATTCGAGTCAAGAACAGAAGCCGCGAACGATTGGCTTGATCAAAACCGTCGAGCAGGCGGGCGGCGTTGTCGTCGAAAGCGACGTGACCGTATGGCTCGCCAACTATGGCCTGCCGTTCAAGCAATCAACCCCCATCATCCGCAAGAGGCGCAAGGCAGTATCACGGGATTCATCTTTCAGTACCCGGCCTTCCCCGGAAGCGCTGCCCCCATCCCCGAGCGCGACGTTCACCTCCCGCTCGAAGGCGACGGGCGCGGAAGCATTATGTGTGAAGCCACTATCGGCGATTTCTCAGACGACTTTCAAACCGGGTGGAATATCGGCTGCCGCTACTTTGTAAAGACAGTTGCGGGCATCGCGTCTCAATATTATCCCGTCTTCGAATTGGAGAAAGATCAGCAGGTTTTGTTTCAGATGAGGTGGGACCCGGTCGCGCCGTTAGACGGGGATCGGACCTACCTCGCCTTCCGCGGCGTGTCGTTCAAGCTCGTCCGGGATGAGAACAAGCCGGGGACTTTTTATATAACGGCGGCCGAACATGGCGACGTGCTGGGGACATACTTTCGCACCGTTTATGGCGAGAGTGTAGGACTAGCTCCCATCACTGACTCGGCCAATCGCGCGAAGCTCGTCTTCGCCCCGCTGACTGCGGAGGCTGAAGGCGACCCCGCGAAGCAGCAATACTACCTCGCGCCTTCGGGCGATTTCGAGCTAGTGGCCCTGAGCGAAGGAGCGCCCCTGAAGCCATTCTATAACCTGATGTGCGGGCTCGCGGGCACGGAGTCAGTCGAATTCAGATCGCGCACGGACGCAAGGCCGGGCGACACATTGAGTTTTCACCCGAACCAACCGGCGTACGCGCCCCGCTTCCCGTTGCCGCCCGTCAACCTGCGCGAGCCGAACTCGCCGCCGGTAATTGAGATTTTACTGGATAAAACCTTTACTACGTCCTGGGTCACCGTCACACCTGGCGCGGGCGAAGTGGCGGCGAATGTTTACTACTCGCAGCCTCATGGGGCGTCTTTATACGCCAACGACGGTCAGGCGGATGAAAAGAAGTTGCAGACGCTCAATTTTTACCAGACGAAAATGGCCGACCTGAGCGGCGACACTGCTGCGGACTCATTCCCCGTGGCTGCATACGCGGGCGTGGCCTCAACCACTATCATAATCGGCGAGGACTCGACCGACACACTCAAGCAGTTCGAGTCGCAGATCATCAGCCCGACCCGCAAGCAGCGCATCCTGGCGATCAAGCAAAACGCGGGGTTCTTCGCCCTGCCTGCCGCGCTGCCAGCCAACATCGGCACGGAGCCGACGACAACGACGCAGGGCTTGCTGGCCACCATCGCAACCGATCAAAACGCGCGCTGGCAATCGCTGCTCCTGGCCCACAACGTGGTCAAGGACGTGACCTACGACCTCAGGTTCGTGAATATTGATACGGTCTTGCAGGACGCCTTCCAGACCAACCAGCAGTTCCTCGTCGTCACTCAGCCCAAGGCCCCCTGGAATCAGGCCGGCGGCACGATCTTTGAAAATCTCATGTTGATCGAAGACTGGCCGTTCCGGCTGATGGTAGGCAGTGGCAACGTGCTGGGCGATTATCGGAATGTGCTCATCTTCAAGTTCATCCCAGGCAAGCTGTCGGAGCACGTGAAGAACCCATCGAACTGGACGAGCGTCGTTCAGTTTAACGACGCAGAGTCGCAAGGGTTGTCCTTCCTGTCGCAATGGCTACAGGATTACATTGAACAGACTCGCATAATGGCTGCCGACGAGCGGCGGCAGGGCGTGAAAGAGAGCTACTTCCAGAACTTCCTCGACATCGTAGACAGCGACACGTGGAACGGCATCCTGGCGCTCAAGGTTCACATAGACCTTGTTCAGTTCCCTTCACAGCTCAAGGGTCTGGTCGGCGGCCTCGACCTGACGCGATTCTACGCACACCACTTCGGCGTCGAAGTCAACTTTGTACAGGCACAGGGCGGCAGCCTGAACATTTCAGGCAATAGCTCTTTATTCGGCCTGATTTACTATATGGACGCCGCCTACGAGAACCAACTGGCTCTGGGCGGCAGTCCTGACCGACCCGTCCAGGCCGCGCCGGGCGATTATGATTTCAAGGTGCTTACTCTCAAGGTGCTCTTCGAGAACACGGCGGTCAAGACCTTCGAGAGCAAGATTCAGATCACGGTCAACCGCTGGTTCGGCGACGAGGTCTTGAGCATCGTCGAACCCGACGGGACGCCGGTCAGCCTGCCGAGCAATTCGATAATCTTGGATGGCGCTTACGAGGAGCAGGACGGGCAATCGGTCTTTACCTTTACTTCCAACACCGAACAATTATTCCGGCTCAACAGCAACCTGCTCGGCGTGGTCGAAGCCGTGCAGGCGCAGTTCTCGACGCTGACCGACACGGGCGGCGCGGGCGATCTCGTGCAATCGCGCTTCGCCTTCACGGGGTATATGAACTTCATGCCGGCCGAGCGCTTCGACTTCTTCTCATTCGGCGGCGATTGGGTCAACGATGAGCCGGGTGCGCGTCAAGGTCTCTACTTCAGCAACCTTTATATCGACATGGATTTCCCTGCGCCGACGCCGACGGATCGGACCTTTACCTTCAACCCGAATTTCATCGCCTTCGACATGGAGCGAAGCCGCGCGCGCCCCGGCAGCCTCTTCCCGAATTTTCCTCTGAAGGTGGCGGGGCTGATCAGCGGTTTAGCCGACAAAGGGCCGGCCAGACTTGGATTCCTGCCCGTGGCTGTAGATGCGCCCTACACGGGGCTGAAGGGGTTATGGAGCGGGCTGCAATTGCAGCTCGACCTGGGCACGGCGGGCACGCTTGCCGAAAACGCGGGGATGACCGCACTGCTCATGGGCGCATGGTCGCCTGGCAGCGGCGGCACGCCGGGCACTTATGATGTGGTTCTGGGATTGAAGCTGCCGGGCACGGGCGGGGGCGAAGGCAAACTGCTGTCGTTGCAGGGCGTCTTGAGCCTCTCGATCAATAATATAGAAATTCTTCTCGGCGAGACCGAAGACGCGCGGCCAGCTTACATGCTGAAGATGACACAGATTGCGCTGAAGCTGCTGGGCGTGAAGTTCCCGCCGTCGGGCAACACGGTCTTCTTCCTATTCGGCGACCCGAATCCGGGCGCGCCGCAAAACAGTCTTGGGTGGTATGCCGCCTATAACAAAGATAATTAACAAACAGCCCTCGCACCCACAGACGCGACGGGGGCGAGCGCACGGGCTGAGGCTGATTTGACGCCGGGACTGAAGGAGGTCCGCTGATGGCTAGAATCCTCTATTGGAACATCAACAATTTCACGAACAGTAAGATTGGGACCAACAAGCGCAAGGGCCACGATGATGAGGAGTGGAACGCGGGGCCATCAGGACCTCAATACCTGCGAATGATTCTGAATACGCTCAAACCACGCGATCCCGCAACCAACAACACGGTGCAGCTTGACTTCATAGTTGTCGTAGAGATTTACGCGCGCAAGGGCCCCAAGGAGGGGCGATTGATAGGTGGGTCTGGCCGGACAGGGTGCATCAACCTCGTGACAGAGATTGATAGAAACATTACAGGCACCTGGCGTATGGTTCCCCCCGTCGTAACAGGCACATATGGTAGACGCGAAGCGATCGCGGTCTTTTATCGCAGAGACCGTTGGTACTTTCTCGGCCCGAAAACCTGGCCCCAGGAATATCCACAAAACTTGAGTGAGTGGATTGCCCACCGCATCATTCCAAATGGTTATCCTTATCGCGGCGGTCAGGCCGAAAACCGCAGCGCAGGGCAGTATGTATTTCAGATAACGCCTGGTCCCATGCCAGTCTTTCCACTGCGTCCGGTCTACTTTCCAAGCGCAGCCTACCGAAAGCCATGGTTGACCGCCTTCGGCGACGTCAACAACGACCAGAATCTGGTTCGCATCATGGCGATTCATACCACGCCGAATGACATCATCCGCCATGTCAATTATGCAAATGATGCAACCGCTAATCTGGCAGATGTCTACGACATGACGGCTCGCCCGCCCGCCGCACCCAATCAGGTAGACGTCATCGTCGGCGACTTTAATGTTGATAATATGGTGCCAGGGAACTTCACCCTGGCCGGCCCGTTCAGTCGTCTGGTCGGTAATGGAGTTAATCCGGTTGCCCCTGCATACACGGCGCTTGTGCGGCCTCCGGCGGCACTCAATGTTATGTACAATTCCTATTACCACACGCACGGTCGTTCATCCAGCAACATGCCGGGCGAGACTCCCGCACAAATCATACAGGACACAGTCGCCCCACCCTTCTGGCAGCAGGCAGGGGTTTATCCGGGGCAGCGGTATTCGGACCTTTCGATTGATAACGCTCTGGTGCGCTATCATAATCCGCCCGGGCCTGCCCATAACACGACAATCTTAGCGCGGGCGCGGGCGCAACCTTACCGCCCGCCCACCGGCCCGCCGCCTGTGATGCCGATGCTTGGTCACTACGAGAAAGCCGCCTATATGAATAGTACGATTGATGAAACCTACACCCGGCTAGAGCAGAATCCGAAACTCGTAACATATGACTGGAACAGGTACTTTCGTGAACCGGACAACTACGGCACGGTCTATTCAGTCAGTGACCACTTCGCGCTACTCTTCGATGTTTAGGAACTAATAGCCCATGAGTTTGGAGACCCTGAGACAGAATCTAATCACTGAGGCCCAGGGCGGTCAGATCAGGATTAATGCCGGCACATTTACAAATGCCGGATTGACGCCTCCCGACAGGCTCGACGAGTTATTGAGGAAGGCATTTGTTGATGTCGATCCGGTGGCCGGGCTTGCGATCAACACTACGGACAGCCAGATCGGGCCGATACAGGACGACAGCTTTTTCATGGTCGGCGGCACGATAGATGTGCAGATCGCCAACGACAAACAGGTCCAGATCAAGTTCTCAGCGACGGGCACTCAAGGCACGCTGGTCATCGGCATCGAGCTGACCGACGCCTGGGACTTCGGCCAGAGCTACCCGTCGCTGACCGGCAAGATGTTTGCCGATCTCAAGGCCAAGAACCCCTACTTCTTTTTCGCCGGTCAGCAGGAGAACGCCTACCCCTGGTCAAACACTACGGTCGAGCTGGAACCCGGGCTGAACTTTGCCGGCAGCGTATCGCTCACGGGATATTTGTCTACCGTGATCAGTCTGCTGCCGGATTTTTCCCCGGAGCCGAGCTACGTGTTGAGCGGTACGATAGATTCTTCGCAGGAAGTGCAGACCACGCCGGAGGGCGAGAAGTACAGCTATCCCGGTCTGATCCTTACCTCGACCAAACTCGCATCGAACGTATTTGAGATAGGCTACCTCAGGATAAATGCCCCCTACCTCTCAATCACACTGGTTGATTACGGCGGGGATGCCGGGCCATCGCCCGCCGTGATGCTTGCCGCCGCTCTCGACATCCCTGGCGGCCCGCACCCGGAGTTTAGTGCGCAGTTGCCTGTATCTCCAGAGATTCAAGTTGCCGCCTTTAGTGTCGTGGATCCCAGGGGCGGACTGGCATTAACGGCAGATCAGCTTTTCGCATTAATGGCCGGGCAGACCTGGTTCGGCCTTGTGCCGCCTGCGCTCTCGTCTTTCATGCAAAACTTTGGCTTCCGTTCGTTCGGGGCCGTAGTCTCATACGGCAGCACTTTGAGCATCAGCAATGTTCAAGTTGTCATCGCATCAGGCTCGCCCTGGGTCGTATGGGATGACCCTCTTCTGGCGCTCACATTCGAACTGGACTGGACGATACAGTCGCCTTTTCAGACGGGCCAATCGCAATATGCCGTACTGGTCGCCACGGCCCGCTTCATGCCAGAACTGTTTCCGGGCGAGTTTGAGTTTTCCATAGACACGGACCTGGTCGTTTCGGGCCGCTACGTGGCGCTTAGTCCCGCCGAATATGTCAGCTTCAACGCGCTGGCCGAAGCCGTTACGGGCGGCATAATCAAGGTCCCGGAGCAGTTCATCTCGATTGAGTTCCAGGAGTTTTATGCCACGATCAACCAGCCCGCGCGCTCGTACACGTTCAGCTCGACGACCTCGATCAAGCTGCCCATCGTGGGGGAGGGCAAATTCGAGCTTAACGACACGGCCTTAATGCTGAGCGTCCAGAGGCCGGAGCCGTCCGGCGGTCAGCCCGTATCGGTCGCCACGGTGCCGCTAGCGGCAAATGAAGCCGATAATACCGCCGTCGCCACAGGCACGCGCTACAACGGAAGCATCAGCGGCAGCCTGATCGTCGGCCCGTTGTTTCTGCTCGCCGAGGGCAGCTACATCGAGGGCGTATGGACCTTCCGCTTGGCCATGCAGCCGGGCACGGTGCTCGGATTGCAGACCTGATCAACGCGATCTTTGAAAGCGTTCAGCTTCCGACAGACATATTCAATATTGATATTCAGATCTCGGACGTTGTGCTCGGAGCCGTGGTGCCTTCGGATAAGAGCCTCGCGACTACCTATTCGGGCAGCGGCTCGATTCGGTGGGTGTTCGAAATCCTGACTCAGAAAATCGACACGCTGGCCAGGGTGTCGCTCACTTACAATTCCAAGTCCCTGCCGAGCCACTACACGGGCTCGGTCACCGCGACGACCACCTTCGACATTTTCGGCATAGGCGCGACGTTCACCGTCGGCTACGAGATAAAAAACGAGCCGGGCGCGAACCAGGCGACGGAAGTCATGTTTCTTACCTGGCAAGGGCTGACCGCACGCTACATACAGGGCAGCGACCAGAAGATTCTTGAGTTCACCGCCGATAAGACGTGGAACCTCGGCCGCCTCATAAATGTTATTGTGCAGATCGTAGCCCCGACCGCGAACCGCGAGTTGCCTTCGCCCTGGAACCTTTTAAACAACGTATCGCTTGCGGGACTCAAGATGGTTTTCAATCTTGAAACTAAGGCTGTGACAGTCACCTGGCCGCTCAGGGTCAAACTGTTCTTCGCGGAGATAGAGAGCCTCAACATAGTCAAGAACCCCGGCCAGCAGGTCGAGGTCACGCTCACGGGCAAATTCCTGTTCAACAACACCAACGAAGCCAAGTGGGATGCGGTGACTCAAGATCCGCCGCAGGTTCCCGGCGGAGGCAATTCGGCATTCGACCTGAGGCTGCTCGCGCTCGGCCAGCGCGTCACCGTGCCGAACCTTTCCGAGATTAATACCGTCAATGACGCCGTAGATCAACTGAAGGGCTTCAAGCAGCCGCCAGCCGCGAGCCGCATAGTCCCGGTCGGCCCAGGGATTCCCACGACCCCCGCCGTCTCGACCAGCACCGCCTTGATGGCAACAGAGCCGGCACCCCCTGTATTTTCGCGCGACAGCAACTGGCTGATCGGCACACACTTCTTTGCCGTCAGCAACATGCTCGACCTGAAGGTCATCTTCAACGACCCGGTCCTCTACGGGCTTCGCATCGCGCTTTCGGGCCCGAAAGCCAAGATCTTCGCCGGTCTCGAATTCGAGATCCTGTACAAGAAGATCACAGCGTCCATCGGCATGTACAAGCTTCATGCTGAAGCTGCCCGACTCCATGCGCTACCTGCAGTTCGGGTCGGTGACTATCATCCTGCCGGTCGTCTCGATAGAGATATACACGAACGGGAACTTTAAGATTGATTTCGGGTTCCCGTACAACATGGATTTCAGCGTGTCGTTCACGGTGCAGGTCTTCCCGTTCACGGGGTCGGGCGGCTTCTACTTCGGCATGCTCAACGGCGCGACTTCGAGCCAGGTGCCGAAGAACACCACCTGCGGCAACTTCACGCCGGTCATAGAATTCGGCCTCGGGTTGCAGGTGGGCTTCGGCAAGTCCGTGTCAATCGGTATACTCAGGGCCGAGGTCGCTGTGACCGTCTTCGGCATAATAGAAGGCGTGGTCGCCACCTGGAACCCGTACGATAATACCGAGCTGATAGTCGAAGGCGGCGAAGGCCGCGCCTTGCCCGGGCCGGACACCCGCGCGCTCGCGAGCGGCGGCTCCAACATCGAGTCGTCCTACTACTACAAGGTTACGGGCACGATCGGGATCATCGGCAAGATCGTGGGCGTGGTTGATTTCGCGATCATCAAGGCCGAAGTCAACCTCACCGTTTACGCTTACGTCCAGGGGACGTTTGAAGCCTACAAGAAGACCGTCCTGAAGATGGAAGCGGGCGTGAAGGTCCGCCTCAGATTCAGGATCAACTGCGGACTTTTCAGTATAACGATCACCCTCTCGTTCTCCACACGCATCAAGCAGACCTTCACGATCGGCAGCGACCGCCCGCAGGACGCGCCCTGGTATTGCGGCGGCGCGACCGCGTCGCAGCTGAAGGCCGCCCCGCCGCGCATGTCGCTGATGGAAGCGGTCCGGCTCTACGCCGCAGAGCCGAACTTCGCGCCGCTGAAAACGCCCGCAGGGGGCCAAAGTCCGCTCGACGTATTCTTCCTGCCGCAGCTATCAATTTCGGGAGAGCCGACGAGCAGCAAGACGGATCAATCGGCCGTCTATTCGATCAACCTGTTCATCTCCAAAGAAACCCGGACGAATGGCGATGACACGTATCGCAGCTTCGAGCGGCTCATGCGGGACACGTATCTATGGATAGCTTCGAGCTTCTCCGGCCGCGAGGTGAAGGGCACGCCCGAAGAGGAGATGCAGCAGACCACGCTACTGTCGCAGATGGAGGCAGCGCTTGAATACCTGACCGCCAACTCCGATGGCCGCTCGCTGACCTACGACGAAGTTATCGGGAACCTCGTCGCGCTTTTCATCCTGGACATCAAACTGCCGCCCGAAGCGGCAGGCCCCGAAGACGCTTCCGATGGGGTTGATTCGGCGGCATTCCCCATGCCCGCCGAGCTGACGCTCACGGCGACTTACAAGGGCGCGACTATGGCCGATGTAAACTTCAATGATTGGGCCGTCGCGACCGACGCTTACCTCAAAGACTTACAGGAGCGCATCAACCGCCTGATCGCGCAGATGCTCGACGAGCTGGAGCGCGAAAATGACGAGCACGCCGACGCGCGCGAGCTGCTGCGCAAGGAGGAAGTGAACGAAAACTCGCTGGCCGCCTTCGTCTTCGTGGATTACTTCGCGATGGCCGCGCAGTATCTGGTGCAGGCCGCGATTGACACCTTCGATAACTACCTCTACGCGCTCAAGGAGAATGATTCGATCACGACGATCCGC
This sequence comes from Blastocatellia bacterium, assembly GCA_963726785.1. Classification (GTDB taxonomy): domain Bacteria; phylum Acidobacteriota; class Blastocatellia; order UBA7656; family UBA7656; genus DATEKX01. The sequence continues at coordinate 1,422,199 of CAVSDJ010000008.1, read as the reverse complement.
GAAGAGTTCAACATGCTCGGCGGCGGCCAGAATGCGCTCACCGACGAGCAGATCGCGTGGGCGAACCGCGACCACCATCTGACTCCGAACCTGAGCCTGACGATTAACCGCGCGCCTTACCCGATACAGTTGGGCGACACCTGGGGCGCTATCGCGACGAGCCACGGGTTGCAGACGGGGCCGATGGCCGCCGACAACGCCACGGTGGAGCAACTCCTCATCCCCGGTAGGCCAATCACCATCAACGACAAGACCAGGACAGTCCCCAACGACGGGGCCATCGCTTCGACCGCACCTGAATTCGACATGACGGTGTCGGAATTCGGCGACGCCATTGCCGGCATGGCCGGCCTTTTGCAGCCGCTAACCGTCATCACGCTCAACGGGCTTGCGTACACGACCGCTTCGGAAAACCCCGACACCATCGCCGTTCTGATGCAGGACTACGGCATTGACATACAGACGCTGACGCCGTCTATATCAGGCGTCGCCAATTTGCTGGACCGCGCGAAGCTGCCGACGGCGATACTGCCGGGGCTGCGCGCGCTCACCAACAGGGAGCTTTGGGACGACATCACGGACAAGTACGGCGTCACGCACCTGTCCGGGATGGCCTCTCGCTACCTGCTGAGCGGCTTGCGGTTGCCGGTGTCGGGCATAACGTTCAAGGGCCTGGAGCACCCCTGCGCGCAGGAAGACACCTGCGGCCTACAGAGCCTTACAGGGCAGCAGTTCTCGCTCCCGTCGTTGGAGGGCTATGACCCGAACGATTCGCTAGTAATCACGCTGGCCGATCCGGCGGGCGTTGACTGGATCACCTTCACCAACCCCGTTGACCCGAACGACACGTCGCGGCTGCCCTTCAGCCTGCCTGAGTCGGCGGCGATACAAGTCAACAACCTTGTGAAGGTCGCGCGCGACCTGGGGCTCCTGGCCCTGATTGAACCGCCCGAGCCGTTGGACCTTGTCGAGAACCGCGCGCGTCAATACACGTTCAGCAACGACATCATTCTGCAAACGGCGGCGGCGCTCCCGCTCCCGAACAACGATCTGCCGGAGGGGACGACAGCGCGGCCGCGCATATGGAACTTCCCGGCGGCACTGTTGGCCGAGCTTGCGCGCCCCGTGGTGCTCGACCCCCGTTTCGTTATCCAGATAGGCTCGACGAACAGCGAGGGCGGCCAGGTGATCCCGCGCCCGGCGCTCGCCTACGGCTTCGGCACGCTCATCAACGTTGCGATCAAGCGCGCCATGCTGTCGGAAGGAGGCACCCCGGTGTCGCCGACGACTTACGAGCTGGTTGGCGCGGACGAGGTCGGCATAAACCAGCTTGAGCAATTGCTTGGCGTCATCAGGCCCGACGACGTTTCGATAATCAACCACATATACATCCTCTATCAGCCTAATCAGACTTCCGACCGCGCCGAGGGCTTGCAATACGACGGCGACCAGAATTACGCGACCTTCATCGTGCAGGCCAACCTGTCGAGCGAGACAAATCCGCCGGAAGCCAAGGTGAGCCGCAAGCTCCTGGCTGAGGACGCGCCGCCGCGCGGGCTCCTCAACAGCCCATACCAATTTCTGAGCCAGCTATGGTCGGGCAGCATAGTTCGCTCCGGCGGCTATTACTTCTTCTTCGAGCTGGTCGACGGCAGCGGATTGCCCGCCACGCTGTTTAACGAGGACGACATCGCCAACATCTCGGTCTTAATTGTCTACAACCCGACCGAGGGCGTGGCGGGCAGTGACGGCGGGCTGTTGAAGAATTTCATGAACGCGGCGGTCGTCAACGACCCGATTGACAGCTCAAGCGATGTCGTCTACCTCGAATCAATGCCGCGCCCGGCCAGCGTAAAGGTGTCCACCACAATGTCGCTCGCAGACATCTCAGCCGCCTATCACCTGGGCGTAATCGAGATTGCCCAGTCTAACGCTACGCATTTGCTGTCAACCAGCGTGCTCGTCAATGTCACAGATATTGTTACACAGGTAGGTCGCGGCGAGACGCTCGCACAGATCGCCTCATACTTCGGCACGACCGAGCAGGCGATCCGGGATGATAATCCGAACGTGGATTTCAAAAATCTTACGCCCGGGACGGGGCTGCACATTCCCGACCTGACGACCAAACCGAACGGGGCCGGGCCGGGGCTGACATTGCCTGAGATAGCGCGCCACTATGACAGCACACTTTCGGCGCTGGCTTGGGCTAACAGGGACGTGCCGGGGCTATACACGTCGGACCCGCTCACTTTCGACGACCGGTTGTTGGACAAGCAGGCGACCTTGCCGCCGGGCAACGTGGGGCTCGTCGTCACGCGCAAGAATCCCGGCAGCGACCACACGCAGCCCGCGGTTTACCTTGAGCAAGAGTACAACATGCTTGGCTACGACGTGATAACCAACACCGACTGCGCGGCAATTGCCGACGCGCTGCCGTTGCCGTCAACGCCGGCCGAGGACGAAAGCGAAGAGGAATTGGTCGCCGCCAAGATGGCCCCGCCCGCGCCCGCCCCGGAGGCGGAGCCGTGGGTCTACACGTTCACCGTCCCCGCGGCGCGTGCCGCGCGCAACAACCCCATCCCCCAGACCACGACCGAGTCACAGTACCCGAACCGGGACATGAATCCTTATGCGGGCGTCGGCGGATTCGTTCAGCTCTCGCTCGACTGGCGCGACATGATGGGCAACCATACCTGGTCGCCGTTTGATGACGATTCGTCATCTAACAAATACCCGCTGAACTACCCGCCGTCGCGAATGGGGTTCACGGACGACGTGATCGGCCTCGGCCAGTGGCCCTCCACCCACTTCGATCATTTCTTCGACAGGGGCCAGTCGGGCGCGCAACTCAACATTTATTGGAGCTTCGATCCGAGCCGCTACGCGAAAGACCAACCGCCCGTCACAGACGACGAGATGCCCGCATGGGAGCGCAATGCAAAGGCTGACCGGCAGGTCTTCGCAAATATCTATTACCAGCTATTGCAGACTGGCCGCGACGGCGATGATGCGACCAAAATGGAGACGATCACATCGCTTGCAGGCGACAGGCCGCAAATCATCACTGCCGAAGAGGCGAGCGCGGTAAGGGAGTATGTGCTGGCGGCGTGGCGCTATGTTGAGAAGATATTGGAGGGCGGCGGCGACCCGCCCCCGATCACTGACCTTCCAGACCCCGTGCATCTGGTCCGCGCCATCCACCTGGCAGACATCATAAAAGAGATCAATGTGGTTTTAGAGATCAAGGTGGCTTTTCAGATGCGCCGCGTCGCTTCGACGATTCTTTCAGGTTTTCGCGATGAGGAAGCGTCCCGCGCGGCGACGACGGCCATCGGGCCGCGCCTGGTCAAAGTGCAGCAAGAAGGCGAAACACCCGGCTACACGCTAGATTGGTACACGCGACAATTCCAGGAAGCTTTTAACGAAACGAGCTTCGAGCTTCGCCTTGCCACGGGCGTGTCGCGTCACGACCTTGGCAGCGGACAGCGCAGAGACACGCTCTGGTCTGTTCGCTTCGGCAAGTTGGCCGACCAGCCCTACCGTTACTCTATTGATAACCCCGCGATCTTTTTTGCGCTCGCGCCGCTGTCGACGGCGCTGATCAGCCGCCCTGACGTTTCGCTCTACAGCTTTACGCCGGAAGGAGGCCTTAGCCCGACGCCTGACGTCATTCAATCCTTTACCGGGGTCGATCTCGACGTCTGGGCGCGCACTGTGCTTGCGGCAATCGACCAGCTTCTCTCCCCGCAATATGCGGTCCCGGCTTTTCTCGTCGATAACAAGGGCGGGACTAATTACCTTAAACAGATACTCGACACTAAGTTCGCGCTGGCGGGCGCTATAGTTGAGGGCGTGACGAATATCCTGTGCAAGCCGAAGCTCGACCCGACGACCAACAAGGCGAACTTCGACGCAGCGCGCGAGAAGCTGCGCCAGCAATTACTCATACGGCTGGAGAATGCCTATAGCATCGATGCCATCATACAGTATGAGATGAAGGTGACCGCGCCAGTCTCGGCGACCGACGAGAAGACTGTGCCCAGACTCTATGGCAATCCGGTTGACCCGAATCAAGCGGTCACCGCAAAGGACTACACGGCAAGCTCGTTCAAGATTCCGCTTGTTAACGGCGACTCTCTGCTCACGTACACGTTCCGCGCTCGCGACGCACGCCGCCAGGCAAGCTTCCCGCTCGCGCTCGAATACAGGCCGACGCACATAGAGCACCAGATTGCCGCCGTTCCGGGCACAGACGAGTATAAGGCCTCGTCCTGGCTAAACTTCATAGACAGCTTGCCACCCATTGCGCTTGAGAGCGAAGGCTTGCCGCCCGTCACAAACATCAACATTGATATTCCCATTCCACTGCGCGCGTATCCGACACCGCCCGCCCTCCAGAATCAGGCATTCTTGAAGGAAGACGACGGCGATAGTCCCGAAACAACGCTGGAGAAAGCCAAGGAATGGACGTTCCGATTCATATATTCGCAGGTACATGCTTCGCAAGATCGCATAGACTCTGTGGTGCGGTTGAATGTGCCGGTCGGAGGCAGCGCCATGCTGCTGGCCGAAAAGCCGGTCGATCTGGTGGTTATGCTGGCGCGGATCATACACGTGCTCGGCCAGCTTCAGGCTGTCTTCGAGCAAGACTTGCTCAACGTCAAACTCAACACCCCTACGTCCAGCTCGACCTTTAAACGAGCGCAGAGTGCGCTTAGCGCCTTTGCCACTTTGACCAACGGGCTCGATGATGCGTGGAGAAGGTGGGTTGCGCAAGCAGATAGCGGCGCTAAGATGGCGGCGGGCGAACTCAATCAAGAACTGCCTTTTTCTATACTGGAAGATTTCATCGAAAAAGAAGAGGGTTCGGAGTTGGTTCGGGTTATGCGCGTGACAACCGTCTACCTCACAGACTTGCTGCCGGGAATAGACAACCCGCCGGTCATAACATTCAGAGGATACATACCTGAAGAGGTTGACCCTGAGGAGGTTTCACTGCTGACCGCCACTGGCAAGCTTCGGCGCGAAGAGAGCCACGTTGCGCTCGCCCGCCTCATGGCGCAAGACAGTTGCGAAGTCCCACCCGATAAGACCACTTCGCGCAAGGCTTGGATTTATAGGAAGATCGATCCCGTTATAGGCGAGCATGTCTATCTGACGTGGGATGAGGCGCTCGAAATGCCCGACCGTACCGTCGATATTACTACTCTTGACGCCATACAGTACCAGAACGCCTGGGCCAACGTGCGAATCATACGTAACCTCAATCTGGTGGGCGAGGATAATCCGACGCGCGAGCCTTTCGTATACAGGACACCTGTCGTGCAATTCCGCAATCCGCTCAGGCCGCTTCTCGATACGTCGAAGGCAATCAACGTTGCTCAAGTGCCTACGGGCACGGTCCAGAAGCGCACGCTGACCGAACATCTGACCGCGCTGTTTGAAGCATTCTTCAAGGGAAGCCCGTCTCAGGCGCAGCTCGTCAAGCTCGAGACCCGTTATGCCTATGCCCTGTCGGATGCAGCAAGCGCCCCTTTTATCGAGCTACCTGTGTTGATGTTGCCGCCCGCAGAGTTCGAAATACCGCCGGATTGGCAGAGTCTGACAGAGACTGCGGCGGGCGGCGTGAGTACAGAAGAGTTTATTGCGACACTTGCGCGACGAATAAAAGAATGGTTCGATAGGTACGGCCCTTCGCCTCAAAGCGCATGCTTTCTGTTCGATCTCAGTGCGTTTTCATCCCTGTCCAACAATAGTCAACCGCTGGTGCGCGTGCGCAATCTGGTGCTTTATATCGAAGACATCAAGGACTTATAAAGTTCCTTCAGGCGATTCACCCTGAACAAATTTCAATGCAAATGCTATATTGAGGGCGGTGGCTGGCTGGTACATGCAGCGAATCCTCTCGCAGAACTTTAACCTCAGCTATCCCTAAACACTTCACCCCGGCAGTCGCACGACATACGAAATTACGCATCGGCACCCCGGCTGATTTCTTCCAGTCAATGTCACGTAGCATAAAATAGTAATCAGCCTTAGCGATCATCGTAGCAAGGCCGCAATAGGCGATATTCTTCTACGTCAAGCCTATCAGAATTTCGCCCGCATAATAGCTATCGACAACGCGGATTAATGGACAAAGCCGATTGTTTTTGTGCAGTGGAAGAAATGCTGATGATCGCCGTCTTATATAGACAGAAGGTAATTTTGCCGGGTAAGTGCTTAAGGGAATAAAAGAAAAACGGAAATACTTGGATCAACGATTGAAGCTAAGAAGATAGGAATTCGTTAGATGGAAGAAAATAAAATTGCCACCGTCTTTATATAGAAGGAGGAATTAAGAAACGTAAATTGAACCGTCAGCAGAATGTGTGAAAGCGTAGAAGCTGTAACCCTAGTGAAATGAGGGCCTTGCGGCCCTCAGATGTGGTTGCGGGGGCAGGATTTGAACCTGCGACCTTTGGGTTATGAGCCTACTGATTTCTTTGCCCGTCTTTTGTTTTCTTGAGATTCCTTTATACACTTTTGCTCATTTTAGTACGTTTTAGTATGCAACCTTGCCTTATCCCTGCCTTGAATTTATCAAGTCATAGAGGGTATGAGGTAGGTGCGGTTTGCTTACCAGAGGGAAGTTATAAGAGCTTGAGTCAGCCACGTCTTTGAGTGAAACTGGCCGTTGGATCGGGGTCAGGGGCATGATCAATCAATGATCAGCAGTCACGGACAGCTTCACCCAATTACCTGTCTGACAAGGCAGGCGCACGAAATCATCCAGGCGGGATGTCAAAGACAAAAGCGTAACGAAAAGTGGGGATCATTCCACCAGAACGAAGCCCTTGAGAATCTACGCTTGAATAAATTGCTTGGTGCCGTTTTGCCCTAATAGGAGACGTTTAGACAAAACCGCAAAACGCTTTTGATTATCTTGTTTCGCCGACCAGAGTGAAGGCCGCCCAGTCAAAAGGATCTTTATATAATTTTTTGGTAGTGATCATGGCTTGGCGCAAAGCCTCCGCCTTATCCATGTCGCTGAGAATATTTGAATAAAACTCTTCCATTAAAAGCGCCGTCGGGGCGTCGGGAATAGCCCATAGCGAGACAACCACACTGGGCACTCCCGCTATTAGAAAAGCACGCGCTAATCCGATCACCCCGTCACCCGTCACCAGCCCGCGTCCCGTATCGCAGGCGCTCAATACGACTAGCTCGGCGTCGAGCTTCAATTTCGTGATCTCTCTAGATGTCAGCAGCCCATCGTCCACGTCCGACCCGGCTAGCACAATTGCGCCTGGCATCTCGACATCCCTGATGTTGTCTAACAAACTGTGCGTTGCAAAGTGGATGATTTGGCATCCGCTCATCCCGGCGATGCTTTCTCTCTTGCCTGCCTGTTTCCCGATCAGAGCCCGGGTCTTCAGCTTTCTGGCAATTCGCATGGCTTCTTTTTCCGCGCCGGGCAGATTTGTCGTTGGACCGGGCGGCCCGGCTTTGCTTGAATCAGTCGCAGGTTTTGGGTTGCCAACTACTAAAGCGCCCCTCTGCGCGCTTGTAGAAATCTTTTTACGCCGCTCCTGAGTCCAACTCAGTAGATGAATCGAAGGTGCAACGAAAATCAAGTGCTTGTCAATCAAGTATTTTCCCGATAAATCTTGAAGCGCCGCAAAAGGAACTTGGAACAGCGGCCCCTGGGGAATGAAAATGACTGGACTTTTATCGTCTTCGGGTAATAAATCGGCGATTGGGTCAATCAGAATCCTGTGCAAGATAGTCAGCGCAGGCATAGATAGAGGCTTTGCCTGATAGCTCAGATGCCTGAGCGAATACTCTCTTAATCCAAGTTTATCGCGCGCCTTCCCGATGAAATCTTCAAGCGAAGTCACTTGGCCGCGGAAAAGATGCTGAAGGTCATATTGCCGGAGTTTGATGTCGCCCCACGGATTGACAACCCAGATGCATAGGATGGATGTCGGCGAATCAAGGATGGCGTACTCGACCAAAAAAGCCTTGTGCTCTCTGGCGATTTGCCGGATCTGTTCACAGTCGGGGAGAGGGGCCGAGACAATGCTCGGAATCTGATCAGTATCTGGAACAACTGCGCTCGCGCTATGTGCGCCGTCGCGTCGCGCGGCCATCATATCGGCCATCGCTCTGGCGCGCGCCTTCTCTGACACAACCAGTGCTTCTTCATCGTTGCCAAGCTCTATGAGCAGGCGGATGAGCTTTTGAAAAAACGGCTGCCCGGATTTTAGCACCTGGATTTTATCAATGTCTGTAACCAACCGGCTCTGCCATGCTTCGAGGCTGTCGGCGATGTGACGAAGCGTCGTGCGTATGCTTTCGCTTTGCTTGGCGAATCTGGTTTCAACTTGCAGACGGGCGAGATAATCTTTTGCGCACAGAGCCTTGAAGGGCAGTATTGAAAATGCGGGCACCAGTTTCAGAGCTTCAAAAAAGATAGCCTTTTCGATCCGGCTCATCTCCGGGTTCGAGTGGAGCAAGGCATAAGTCTTCTCTTCCGCTTCGACGAGCGCGGTGTAATCAACCTGCAGGGCCTCCGCAGAAGACGAGGGAGTAAAATATCGAAGTAGCGAAAGGGCGCTTTGCAACAAATCCGCATATGCTTTGAAAGTCTCCTCCATCCACACCACTATTTTGCCATGGCCAATTCTGATGCTCTCCCGCAAATCCGCAAATAGGAGCCCCAGCGATTCTATGGCTGCGACGGGGGCAATCTGCCCCGCCTCGCTCTTCGCCCTTAGCTCGTGCAGAAGGCCATCATACTCGTTAACCAGTTCCTGCAGGCTGTCCAGATAAGCGCGCAGATAAACCACTTGGTCACTGAGCCGGACTTGATGATCTTGTGACAAAGTCTCGTAATCGCCGAGGCCGGTCACCGTCGGCATGCGGTCAAGTTCATTCTGTAAAGACGCTAGATTCTCATTGAATTGCCGGATAAACTCGGACTGTTTAACCAGAGCTTCTGTGATCGGTATAACCGAATGGAGAAATAGCGCCTGGGTGTCCACTTGCGGGCTGAGCTGGCGCTCAATCTCAATGGTGTGCTGCAGGTGGTCTATCCACCGGTCATAATTCCCCAGTTGAAAATGAGCGTCGATCAGGCGGGTGAGGATCAGGGATTCATCAATCAAATGTTTTCTTTTGTCGAGATAACTGCCTGCCGTTGCCTTTTGCGCGTCCCGGCAGATCGCCAACGCTTTGTCGAGCGCTTCAATAGCAGCTTCGATTTTTCCATCTTTCAGCAGCCTATAGCCGAGAAACCGAAGTGCGCTCACGTCATCGGTGCTCGAATTCGTCAAATCGGCCCCGGCAATTTTCTTGCTCACGCCCGTCATGCCACGGGCGTCGCTTTTGTCTTCAGCGCTTCCCCAAAGACCCGCAAGCAATCTCGTAGCGCCAACGATGCGGATCATCCCCCACCCCTTGCGCGACTCGCGGCTCATCCACGTAAAGACAGCTCGGCGGTCATGAGCGATGCCTTCTATAATTCCTTTTTGCTGGCCGGAAAATGTTCCGGTGATGCGCTCTCCCTCCACTTGTAATTGCATCTCTCCAAAAAACGCTTCACCGGCAAACCAGCACCCGGTAAAACTCAGCGGCTCTGCCGCGGCATCGCTCAGAGCTTTTGCGACAAGGCTTTCATCGAGCTGCCCTTCAATACGAGCTTCATAGGTACTGGGTAAGTTATAAGAGAAGTTCCAATTGTAGAGGCCGGAGCCGCTAACAGTGCCGGACAGTTGTTTGCCCTTCACTGAAAAACTCAATTTTGCAGTCGTTACATGAACTCCTGCGACAAGGTCGGATGAGTCATCTTCAGGGGAAGTACACCAAGAGAGGTCTTGATTAATAAGTAGGTTGGGAATGAATTCGACTTCGACATGATTTTCTTCTATTCGCAAACGGGAGCAAGGTAGCTTTTGGCGCTCATCTTGCAGCGCCGGATGAAACAACATATTCCAGGCTATCCATCCGTTGCTACAGCTTGAATCCGTTGCGAGCAGGATAGACAACGGATTTGGGTCGCCGGATGGGGTGGGGTTGATCAAAAGTTTGCCTGTGAGCGGGCCGAAAGAATTCGATTCGGTTTTCCCCTCGATACGTATGTTGAATTGTGACCCCACTGGAATTCCTTCGATCGTGTCTGCTACCTTCGTGCTTGAATCCGGTTGAGCGATACTGGTCACCGTCGGCTCCGCAGGGTTTCTAATCAAATCCCCGTTGCTTCTTCGCAAGCCGACGAAACGGGCTCTGTACTCACTCGGTTCGTCGATGTAGGAGACCCCCGAAGCCTCGATCTCTCCATAAACCTTATCGTCTTGCACGACAAAGCTGAGTTGCCCAACGTTCTGCCAGGTGGGTAGGGGAAGCTGCTCTATCGCATCTCTTTGCGAAGCCGTCACCCAACGCGGGCCGAGCAACAGTTTATCGCCGGTATTGACTCTCATTCTAACTTTCCCGTCTCTCACCTCAAGATCGTAGTCGAGCTGGGCTTTCCGGAGGGGGGACAGGTCCCAGAAGACGGATCCCGGCTCATCCATTAAGTCTGTAAATAGGGTAAAAAATAGCGCCGCGTTTGATTCAGTGTTTGATTCGGTATCGGGATATATATTGAGCGTGCCAGCGAGAGGGCCGAAGGCTTGCCCGTCGATAGTTCCTTCGACAGTGATGGAGAAATCCGACGGCACAGGAATTCCTTCTACTATTGATTCCGGCATTGTTTCCGGCACTGATTCCGGCTGCACGGTCGGGTGCAGAGAGAGCCTTTGCGATATTTTCATTATCTGCGACGGCGCGGACGATTCTGTCATGGTGTGAATCATATCCGCATAGTAGCCGGTCTGATCTGCTCGTATGACCCCATCAAGTGAAACGGTCGCTCTCAACTCGGCGTTTCGCTCGCTGAAGAATTCAATGCGGTCACCGAATTTCGTATAAGAGCCGCTGACAGGGTATAGATCGTTTCTTACCCAGACCGTGGTTGACGGGCTGAACACAAATCCCCCCTCATCAGAAAAGGTCCAGGTCGCGCTGGTAAGCAGGTCGCGTAAGTTGCCTTCCCCAAGCTTGTAGGCTTCAAGTATCGCCTTTTCCCCGGGATTATCTATTATGTGGAATCCCTTTAATACTTCGATGCGGACTTCATCTGTGCCATGCAATATTAGACAGCTTTCGACGTTGCGTAGCTCGACCGGTTGGGTCATAGAGAATCTCCGGCGGTGCCCGCCCTTGCCCTTGCCCTACAAGCGGATTGGAACTAACCCCCGATAACCGACAAGAGAGATTCGCAAAGCTTATCGTATGCGCCTTGCTGAAAAGTCTGCCTGATAACTGACATCAGGTGTGGGGAAAATGCCCGTATAGCTATAACCTTTTCCTTGCACGCTCCCGGTCAATGAATTCCCATTGAGGTTTATTATAATTGTCGCTCCTTCGTGGAACGCGAACATTTCGGTCGGCCCCATACTCTTATAAAGCTCCTGGCCCGGCCCGCCAGGGGCGGACTGGGCGGTGACATTTGGAGCGGTGAACCCATTAAATGCTGCTGCTTCTGCCTTGTGACCATTAGTTAATGTCGCTTCTAATCGCCCCCCTTCAAGCCTGACAGAAAAATATTGTAGCGTAACCTTTCCGCCGGAATAAGGGGCATTAAATTCAAGAGAGCTTTTCAAGGCGAGATTCCCAACCTGAGAAGACCCACCGGCGCTTATAGAAAGCCTTACCTGATTTGTCTCGTATGGTAATGGCTTATCTATAACGACGCTCACCGGCAAACGAAATGACTGGTTGTAGGCTCGGCCCTCTATATCACCTTTCCACTCGCCGAATCCTATCCCGCCGCTGCTACTGTTAGCATGCGGTATCTTACAGTTGACCGTTAATAATAGGGCTATGAAGCCTAGTAATAGAACCATTGCATGTTTCATAACTTGCCTCCGTTGACTTTGTGACAGATGAGGTCTCAAGCAATACCGACACTTCTTTCGCGTCTGCGCCGACAACTCATCTGCAAAATGTGTGTTAATCCCCTTGCACAAAAGCAGACTCGAAATTGTCAATGTCTTCCTTGCGCCGAAGCTTGATCTCTTTTCGGTATTTATCAAACTTCTTTCGAAAGATTTCCTGCAACAGGTTTTCAATGTCTTCCTTGCTTTGCCCTTCCAACTCCAGCTTCGCGAGGTCTTCAAAAGTGGCTGCCAATGCCATACCAATAACCATCATGTAGGAAGCTGCTGCTATGCCCGCGACCGTAGACGTTATCGGGTTGCCCACAAACAAATCAGCGATTGTAGTGATCCAAAACGTTCCCCTGGCTTCGGGTGATTTTTTGACTTCTACAAGTATGTCAGGCAGCTTTTTCAACTTTTCGTATCCGAACAAGGCCGCTAACTTAACGGCCAGCTTTTGTTGCGCAAGGTAGGTAGCAAGTGGAGTCGTAAACGGTATCGGCACGTAGCCAGTGGCATAACATAGAGAGGCAGAGAGTCGCACATAGTTGTATGCTATTTTCCGCTTTGCCTCTATGTTGACGAGTTGAGCGGCAACAAACGCGTCAACATAAGCTTTTGGGAGTAATTCGACGGTTTTGCTTACCAGTTCGGTGAGTCCAAAAGGCCCGGCGATCTGTTGTCCGGTGAGTGGATCAAATGGGACAGGGGCGGCAGCAATTTGAATAATGTCGTAGGCTTTTTGAAACCTGGTTTGTTCAATTAGCCTCCGCATATCCTGCCTCTGATCAAATTTTGCGATGTCCCACTGATTTAGAACAATGATGACTGGAACCTTGCCCTTGTTCAACAGATCGATCACGCTCTTGTCAAAATGCTCGAACCGGGCGGAAGCAGTGTTTACGATGTACCAGGCGAGGTGGATTTGCTCATTCTTGCCTTGCTTTTTCTGGTGGTCGAGGAACTTAGCCGTCTCTTTCAGGAATTCTTCCTCTTTCCCTGTCTCGAACCCCTTTGAGTCATAGAGTATGACCGGCACCTCTTCGAGCGCATCTTCATCTTTTGGGTAACGGGTGAACTTATCCGTTATACCTCCAAGGCTCTTGGGCACGCCTGACTGACCGAGTTGCTTACCGAACACCGCGTTAATTAATGCCGTTTTACCAACGCCCGTCCTCCCGATTGTGAGAATGTTCGGTTTTTCAATCCCTTTCATAAATTCTTCAAGTTGATCGCTGAAGCTCATCATGTTCTTCCTTGATTTGACAGTAATTGATTGACGGTTTTGTCAGGCTGCAAGCACCTGACAGTGATTATGAGGTCAGTTCCCGGCTCAGAGAGTTGATCGCCGCGGTCAACTGGTTAAGCCGCTTCTTCAGTTGCACCTCTTCCGGGGATGGCAGCGAAGCCGGAACTTCAGCCTCCTGTCGATACGCATTTTCATAATTAGCGAGCGCCGCTGCCGCCTCAATACTGAATGTGCGCAAATAAGCCGAGGCCGCCGATTGATAAGCGGCTTGTACGTTCAATTCATATTGCGCCAATCGCCGCGCATAGTCCTCCTCTTCTGCGCTCTTCTTGAACGCGCCTGCGATCCCTCCGACAATCGCCCCGCCGATTGCGCCTGCGAGGTGGCCGATTCCGGGAAATACCGAGCCGAAGGCAAGCCCCGCCGCTACCCCTCTGGACATTGATCCCCCGACCGCGCCGCCCTGATCGGCGGCGCGGGGCGGTGCAACCGAAGCCACTGTCGGCGACGGCGGCCAAGCGAGCTGAAGAGTCGGAGAAGGTCCGCCATTGAGCAGTCTTGTGACCTCTCCCACAATCAAGCGAAGCGATTCCTGACGACGCGCGACCTGAGTCTGAAGCGTTTGCCTTTGCCAGCCAGCGAACTCATTACGGCGCAGGGCTCCGACTAAATCGCTCTGGTAGGCAGTGAGCAAGCTGCTGTAATCCAGCCATAAGCGAAAGGCGTTCAGGCTGTCGGCAAAGCGTTGTCTGAGAACCGACGCCTTGCTCGCGAGTGCGGCGTGGCTGTTCGACCTGCGACTCTCCAACTCATTCAACCGCGTCTGCGTTGATTCGCGTTCATCGTGAAGAGCTTGACGAATCTTTGATGCCAGGACGATTAATCGTGGCAGGCGATACTTTTGTCGGTGTCGCGCAGTCTGTTCGAGCGCTTGTTTGAGCGCAACATAAAACCCTGTCAGTCCCGTTGACCGAAACATCTCTGTGTCGCCCTTCAACTGCGCCCGCAACGCAGGCAACGCATCGACACGGAAGAGGCGGGACTCGGGCGGGGAGCCCAACCGCATTCCTTCAATCGCCATGAGGGCGCGCTGCCAGACTTTTTTTTGATCCTCGACTTCCAACAGGTTGAGAAAATTGATGACAAAAATCACATTGGTGATGCCTCTTTCGAGCAGCCACTTGTTGAGCTTCGTTTGCTCTTCCAGGGTAAAGAGTTTGCGTGCGTCGAGCAGTTGGATTACCAGATCAGCGGTCAAAAGCTCGCGCTGGACTAACTCTTCCTGCTCCATCTGGTCATTGGTTCCGGGCAGATCGATGAGTGTAATCTGATTCTCAAGCAGCGGATGTGGGCAGCGTACCTCGGCGTAAGCAACGTCACCGCGCATGCGACGCGCTTGATCGAGCACGGCGAAGTTTTTGAGCAGAGCCGTTCCCGGTTCCTGTAAGCAGCGGCCATCTTTCAGTCTGATGAGGGATTCAAGGGCGGCTCCGTAACGGATAACGATAACGGAGCCGGTTGTCGGCACGATGTCAATCGGCAGTGACTGGCTGCCGAGCAACGCGTTCAAGAGCGTGGATTTGCCTTGATTGAACGGGCCGAAGACTGCGACGCGCAGTTCCGGCCCTCCCGCATGTTCGTTGATAACCGTAAGCCGCTGCCGGATTTCAGCGTGGTTGCCGTTGAGCAGACTGGCTGCCTGATCGAGGGTATCGTAGATCGGCTTCATTAGCGCCTCCTTCCCGTGCGGAGCTTCACTGGGTATTGCCCAACAGGGCGTCATAGGCGGTTTCGATATTCTCGCGCTGCGTGCGAACGCCCGCATCCAGATTCTGAAGCCGCGCGACTTCCTTCTTTCGATCAATCTCGCGAGATTCTTTCTGCGCGAGCAGGTTATCGAGTTCGGCCTTGCGCGAGGTGATGTCATTATTGATACGCTCACTCACCTCGCTGCCGTAGCCGGTGAATAATCGGATGATATTCTGATAGATCAGATTGTTGCCTGCGGCGGCTTCGGCGGGCAGTGATTTGTGCATCTCTTGCTTTATGGTTTCCAGAAACTTCTTTTTGGCCTTTCCCGCTGACATTGTCCCCAAACCCATGCCCAGCAAGGTCAAGCCGATGGGGCCGAGTATGATGCCGAAGAAACCGTGCAGGATCAACGCTGCGGTTATCGCGCCGACCATATTCAAAATGATCTGCTGCCAGTTGAATACACCCTGTGTAGCCATCAAGGGGGCAGTTAGATCGCCGCCCATGATTCCGGCCACACCGGCAGCGACCCGTTGCCATAGGGGCGATTCCGCGACACTCGCCCTCGAAGTCTTGTTGGCAATCCGCTCGCCAGTCAGTTGCTCGGTGATGCGGTTGGTTATTCCCGTGTAATCCACTGCATATTGAGCCGCGCTTTGAGTCAGGTCGTTGAATGTTTGTTGCAGCCGCAATTCAGCCGTGCGCCCCCAGTCGCAAATCTTGTCGTTCATATACTGCTCGAAGGATCGCTTGAGTTCGGACTCGAAAGCCTGCCGTTTATCCTTCTGCAAAAAATCGAGGAGCTTGATCTCTGGCTGGTAGCGGGTAAAGTCGGCTTCGAAACTTGCTTCGAGCTGCGAGAAATAGGTTTGGAAAGATTGACCGAGTTCGTTACCGACCTCATCCCGCTTCAGGTTGATCTCCTGAATGAACTGGTCACGAATTTCTGTCAGGCGGGCGAACTCCGGCTGCACGGTATTGATCTTCTGCTTTAACTCTTCCGTGCTGTCGTCGAGCAGCTTGATACGCTGCCATACTTTGTTGCTGACCTGATTGCCAACTTGGGCGGCCATCAGACGGGCTTTACCGAACTCGACTAGGGCGCGGTCACGCGTCAGAAAGATATTGAGCGCATCCACGAAGCCAGTGAATCCGCTGCCTTCCATAGAGCGCGGCGGGTTGCTCAACCGCGCCCGCAATGCCTTGAGCGCGGAGATCTCAAATACCCGTTGACTATAAAGGTCTTTGCCGTCAATCCGACACTCTTTTTCGAGATTGGCCCGGAAGACCTGTCGCAGACGATCTTCGGCTTCCCGGACTTTGACCGGGTCATCCTCATCAAGGAGCCTGCGCTGAATATCATCCCACATGTTGATGAGGAAGAAGACCGTCAGCCCTTTACCTTGAATATAGTTCTCAAGATAGCGCCGTTCATTGAGCGTAAAAGGCGTCGTCGCGCTGAGAACGAAGAGGATCGCGTGGCATTCGCGGATGTAGCCCAGCGAGAGCGCATTGCGCGCTTCCGTATCATTGAGGCCGGGACTGTCAATGATCTCCACGCCTTTTTCCAGAATCGACAGCGGCGCCTGCACCACGGCGTAATCGACATCCGGAAAAGCCTGCTGCGATTCCTCCTCAAGCCTTTTCGCCTCGTTGGGCAGGATCGTATAGGAAGTGTTGAACGTCTCGAAGTCAAGCGGCTGCGGTTGTTTGCCGTCGTTGAAGTGGATCGTTACGTTCTTCTCTTCGCCATAGCGGAGGACCGTGAGCAGGGCTGTGCACGGGTTGACATCGCTGGGCAGAAGCTTTTCTCCGATTAAGGCGTTAAGAAAAGTGCTCTTGCCGCGCTTCATATCGCCAAGCACCAGCAAGCGAAAACGGCCTTCGCGCAAGCTTGCCCCCACCTTACTCAGATCTTCAACCTCGATCTGCAATTCGAGCTTACCCGACGCTCGTTCGCCATCCTTTTCCGACCGGACAATGATCTCGGCCATGTCGGTCAGATATTGGGCGAATTGTTGGCGGGCTCTTGAGACCTTCTCCAAATCATGGATGATGCCATCGGTTTCCGGACTATATTGAGTGGACATGAGGATATGTGTGCTCCTTTCACAGACTGTTGTTGGGCCAGCAGAGACCTCCGGGATTGGCGGGAGAACTCCGACTGGTAAAGTTTTCGCCGCTCCGACTGCCTGCATCGACCACAGCAGCGAATGTAATCATTTCCTGTGCACGTTTGGATGGCGTCGGCCATCCAAACGCCGCGTTATTGCGCTCAATCCTAATGACGATTAATCGAAAAACGTCTCACCGCTGGTTTGACGAGCCTTTTTGATAGAAGGGTGAGACCTATTGAGGAGATCTAAACTCCGACCAGAATAAACCCGGCCCAATAGTAGGGATTCGAGTATGGGCGCTCTTGCTTTGACCTTGCTTGGGTGGAGTGCAAGCTAAAATTTCTTGACTGACTATCATCGAGCAGATAATCGTAGCTTTTCCTGAATCAATTTGTCGCTTTCGTCCCAGGAAAGATTGCAGAGCCAGACCTGCGCTTCTCTCAAGGCGGTCGCGACTTCTTGCCGGTCTTCAAGCAAACGCTCATAAAAGCGGGTCATCAATAGTGAGGTGCTCAAATCATCAACCGGCCACAACGTGCCGACCACACCGACAACGCCCTTCTGTAGAAACCCCGCTGGCAGCCCGGTCATTTCATCCGGGAGATTTTGAAAATCGGACAAGGCCGTCTGACAGGCGGACATGACGACCAGGCGCAAGTTTTTTATCTCATTTAATTTTGGGTCGTACAGGATGTTGCGCAAGGTCAATTCCTGACCTGCGGCCAGCAATAGCTTGGAATCGAGCGGTTGAGCATCAGAAAAAATGCCGTGACAGGCGAAGTGCAGATGCGTGGCTCCTGACAGGGCTTCGATAAGCTTGTCACGGGTGCCGCTCTCCTTAAGCAAAGCGGTAACGGACGCTTCTGAAAACATTGAAATGTTGCTGTGGAGAAATATTGAAGCGATGTTGTGAAGCTCCACTTCGGCATCTGGCAAATCGCCCCTCGTATTCGCGATGCCAACCAACCGGGAATGCTTTTTACTAAAGCTTTTCAATCGCTGGCTGGCGGCATGAAAGGATTGCGCGGAGTAAGCGTAGTTGACATCGAAATTCATCAGTAAGCACCGCCCGTCGTCGTATGGCGCAGCGTGTAGGGGAAGCGTCGTCAGCAGTCCACAAGGAATTAAAACAACTTGTGTCGCTCCCCATTCTTGAAGTTTGTCGGCTATCGGCTTCATTAAAGCCTGCCCTAATATTGGCAGTATCTTGTTGAGTATTTGCGGAAGGAAGTTGGCGCTTTTATTTGCAATGCCGTCGTAATAAGAATCGCTTTCATCCGGTGAAAGGAGCAAAGCAAGGAGCTTGCCTTTGCTTAATTCATCATTCCAGATGGCGATTGGCGGCACGGCCCCTTGAGAGATAAGCGTCAGGCTGCCCCGGCTGGTCACCACCAGGTAAACGAGAGGCCGAACAGGTGTTGCTATCTGTTGAACAATTGAATCCTGCGCCCCGGCGGCGGCTGATAATGCCGATGTGTTTATTCGCAACTGTTCGGCCAGTTGACGCGCCCGCCATTTCTCAAGAACGGCTATGGCCTGATCGGCTTTCTCTAGACGTGAAAGCGCATAGGCTTGATTAAGCACAAGGCTAAAGTCCATATCCGCTACTTCCTCTAACTCTATCTTCTGCCCTTCCAGACCGATGATGTTTTTGTAGATGGATTCCTGAGCTTGCAAGGCGAGATCGTAAAGGTTTGCGGCTTCGAGCCATCGTTGATAGTGAAAGAACAGATAGGTGCCGATGGCTCTACAAACCTTACGAAGGATGGCGGGATTTGTATTTGCTCTTAGAATATGGAAAGACTTTGCGAAGTACTCCTCAGCTTGTCTTCTTATCCCTGCCCGCTCTTCTTCAGTATTTGAGCAGAGAAGCAGTTGCAGATGGCGCTCTACCAAACCAAGTTTTAAGTGCGCCCAGGTAGACGGATCTCTTTCTTTGGGGAATTGGTTTAAGAAGTTTGTCGCGAACTCGATGGATTCTTCAACTGCTTTCTTGAAGGCGCTGACTTTTTCTGGAATCAGTTGGTAAGCATATCCCATTAATCGTTCAAAGTTACCATCAAAATGATCGGCTAAAAGTTCTCGCGGATTCTCAATGGTGATGGGCCCGGTTTTTGGAAACACGGTCAGTGTAAGGACAGTTTCCAGCAAATCGGAAAATATAACTCTGATTGCAATTTCATCGGCCATTACTCTCGACAGTGCTTCTAATTCCGATCTGCCGGTTTTCTGGCCTGCTTTATCAAGCTCTTCAAGTAACGAGGTCAAGCGGGACTGCGCTGCCTTCATTTCTTCTATTTCCCGATCTTCTAAGGAAGTTCGCTCTGCCATAATCTTAAGGCCAATCGCTCTGAGCGCACTCATATGCTCAATCATTCTCGCTTGCGGTGAAGGATTTGACAGTGTTTCTTGAATCCCCTCATCCGGCTTTTTCGTGACTTCAGGATTGGTTTCACCGCCGGAGGCCATGATCCCCCCGGCGACATATTGTAGGAGATCTTGATTAACCTCTATTACCGACCCGGCGGCAGATTCCAGAATAGACAGGGCCTTTGCCACATTTGCCCTAACCGTTTTCAATCTTTCTCCCAAGCCACTTGAATAGGTTTCGGCATAAACGGCTCCTTCAAGTAAAATCAGACGCGCCCAGATTATTTTATCTCTTTCATAAGTGAAATAAGTTAAAGCCTGCCCGGCATGATAGATAATCTTACCGGGATAATTGAAAATATCTTCCTTAGCGTGCATTGCATAACACTGGGCCAAAAGCACATGTTGGCGTGCCTCTCCATCTCCATTCTGGAGTTGATGGAAGTATTGTAAGGCTTGTTCATAAGCGCCTATGGCCTCTTTCATTTTTGCCACTCTATCGAGGTCAGGCTCCAATGATTGCCGGAATCGCAGGTTCCCAAAGATACTCAAGGCATTAGCCAGGCCATTCTCGTTGTTATATTGATAACCGAGGGCTATGACTTTATTGAGAATCTGGCTCGCCTGTGCAAAGTTTTCCGTACGACTGCCATTCGACCGATCAATATATGCCGCAGCCAGTAATAAATTGGCCGCCATCCAGGCTGGTGAATCAGATTCAAAGGTGATGACGTTAAGGGCTTCCAGAATAAGATTGATTGCACGTTCGATGTTCTCTGACCGGCTGCCACTTTCGTCAGTAACCATTTCGTGCGCCAAAGCGAGCTTGGCTAATGCCTCTTCCGTTGAAAGGTTCTGCTTTAGAAATTCCATAAAGTTCAATCCCAGGGCCGCGCCGCACCTCGCCCGGCGACGAGCGAAAAAGGCCTTGGGCATAAAGGATTATCCTTTCATCAAGCTTTCAAGCGCACGCCGGATGAAATCTTCGACGCGCGCTTGAAAGCTTTCGATGACGGCTCGATTCGCCGTCGCTTCCGCCACCACACGCGCCTTTTCGGCGAGCGATTTCTTAAAGTCCAGTTCCCGTTGCTGCAACCGCTGGTTATAAATCTCGCGTATGTCGTGCACGGCTTGACTGATCTCTGCCGAAACTTTATCAACCAGTCCTTTAACTTCGTTGACGAGGCATGGCTCCACCAGCGGCAGGATTCGCTGAAGGATTGCTTCAACCAATCCCGGTATCATATCAGCAAACTCATCTCGGCGGTCGCGCACGCTCTGGTTATATTCTTTACGCAGAATTTTGAAGTACGCGCCCAGGCCAGCCGGGTCAAATTCGTCAAGAAGATTTTCGGTCCAGTCCGCAGCGGCGGTGAACGGGCTGATCGGGATGGCGCTTTGCAGGGCGGCAGCGACATCGTCCATGTCGAAATCGACTTTCAGGCGGCCCATGATAACCGAAAAGCCGCCGAGCAGCGCGGGCGATTTTAAGCTGACATCGGCGGCGAGTTCTTTGATCTTGGATTCAGCGGGTTCAATGGTTTCTTTGCGAATCTGCTGCACGATTTGGTTGCTGTCGCTGGCGATATTAGACTGCCACCCGGTCAGCTTGCGGCTTAACAGGCCGGTCGCGGTGCTTGCCAGTTTAACGCCTAAATCTCGCGGATTTTCCATCTGTCTGACCACCGTCGTCAGCGAACTTCGCAATTCAGCCGATGCATCTTTTAGCACTGCGCGCAGATCGGCGGCCAGCGCTGGC
The DNA here is from genome assembly GCA_963726785.1 of Blastocatellia bacterium. Classification (GTDB taxonomy): domain Bacteria; phylum Acidobacteriota; class Blastocatellia; order UBA7656; family UBA7656; genus DATEKX01. Next base: position 1,400,986 of record CAVSDJ010000008.1, on the reverse strand, counting down.
TGCCACCGATTCTGCAAATCCCGAACGACCTCCTGTTTGATCTCTGTGATCTGCACGTCAACGAACCGCAAGGCGCGCTCCGCATCGGCCTTCTCTTGTTCTTCCTGTTGCTGTGTCCGTTCGGCAAGCATTTCGCGGTCGCGCAGGTCGCCTTCAACGCGCTCCAGTATCTGCTTCAACTGCCGCGCGCCGCGATCCAGCAGGATGGCTTCGCCGCGCCGCCTGATCATGAAGCTGGAGGCTGTTTGAACCATTTCTTCCCAATTGGAGATTGCTTCGGCCTGTCGCAGGAATTCATCGGTCAGGTTGACTTCGAACAGGGTGGTGAATTGATTGTAAGCCTGCCGGATGTCATTGGTCATCAGCAAATCGGCATTGGCAATGTTATCTTCGCCCTTAGTCGGCAGTTGCGACAAATCGAGCGTTAACCCCGCCTTTCTCGACAAGGCGCGGATAGTGTCAGGATCGAGATCCCCGGCTTTCTTCAGCTTATATTGTTTGACCCGACAGGCCAGCAAAGCGTTGAAGATGGAAAACTGTTCGGGCGTCAGTTCAAAGCCTGCCTTTTGCAGGAGCGCCAGGTCGTTCGGCAGGAGCCGCTCGACGGCAATTTTCTTGCTGACGCTCTTGGCGTTGTAGCCATAGAAAACATTGTTTTCCAGGCCGTATTCTCTGAATTTTTTTACCTCTTCGACATCGCTCTCCGACATTCCTGTGGAGTGTGTGCCAAGCAAAAAAATAATTGCGTGGGCCTCGTGAATGCAGCGATTGGTGATTTGCGTATCCCATCGGCTCGCTTGCAAGCCGGGGCAATCGATGATGGCCGCATGTAATTTTTTTAACATCGGCTCATGCAAGTGGAAAGTGATTTTTTTGAGGAAGAGGAAGATCAATTCATTGCTGGCAAAGTCCTCCAGGTTCCTTGTGGCCCAATTGGCAGGGAACGCCAGCCAGAGGGTCGCTTCGTCAAGAGGGATTCTTTCTGCGCCGCCGTATCCGGTCGTCACCTGTTCATAATGCTGTAGCGTCAGCCAGGCAACGTCATACAGGTCGTATAGATCAGCCCGCCCTTTTCTCGCTGATCCGAAATCTTTACGCAATTCCGCCATCGCTTGCTGAAGAAAGGCCCGATGGCGGGCATCTGCCAGATTTAACTTTTCGGCGGCTTTTTCGACCGACAGACCTTGAAAAGCCTTCCTCTCCAACTTCATCATATAAGGCAGCAGGAGTTCCACCAGCCCTTCGAGCAGTTCATGGTCTTTCCGCCATTCAACCTCGGCATATTCCTGGGGCATGTTCGTCATCGAGAAAATGGGCTTCCGCGACGGCGGCGCTCGTCTTCAATCCGAAGCCTGTCGGGCTCAACTCTCTGCCGCCGCAAAGCGTGTTAAAGATAGTCGATTTCCCGCCCTGAAACGAGCTGACGAGGACAATCTTAAAGTGCTGCGACGTTGCGCCGCTCTCGATTTGTTCAATGTTTTGCAGCGAATGAGCTATATCAGGCAGCGACCGGGCGTCGCGGGCCAACTGTGCAAGCTCTTCACAATAACGATCAAAAACCGTGCTTTCCATAATTCATCTCCTTATGAGCGATTGAGCTGCCAAGAGACCAGCGCGCTAACGGCCCCAGATTTTAATCTGTCCATCCTGACTGGCACTGATTAAGGTTCTCCCGTCAGTGCTGAAATTCAGACATTGAACCGCCTGGCGGTGGCCTTTAAGCTGACGCAGCATTTGGCCGCTGCGGACTTCCCAGATGCGGATCATTTTATCGGTGCCGCCGCTGACCAGCAGTTCACCGTCAGGACTGAAAACGACAGCCGTGACCGGCCCCTTGTGGCCTGCAAGCGTGGCCGCCTTCGTGCCGCGATAACGGTTCCATAAAATGACCAGCGCGTCGTCGCTACCGCTGGCGAGCCGCTTGCCCTCAGGACTGTAAGCCAGACATTTGATGCTCGCGTCATGACTGAGCCTGGGGTTAAGCGCTCGCCTTTGATTGACCGATACCGAGTAAATTTCCCGCGCGTAACTGTAAGCGATTGTCTGCGCCGTTGAACTGAGCGCCATGCAGGTCAAGTAGGAGTTCAGGTATTTATACCTCCAGATCAGCCTGCCGGTTTTCATATCCCAGAGCTTGATGCGCTTGCGCCCGGTGGCTAGTAGCTGATGGCTGCCGTTGATTGCCGCGCAGCGGATGTACCCCGAATGCCATCCCGGAGCCAACAGCAACCGCCCGGTCTGCGGAGCCCAGATCACAATACGCCCGCCTTCGCCCCCGGAGGCGATGATTTTCCCCTCTCCATCAAACCCGATGGCCTCCAACGTATTCACCACGCCTGTTGAATGTTTGATTTTAGTCAGACCGCCGCTCGCCCCGCGCGCCGCCTCGAACGTGGATCGTAAGGCGTAGTGGTCCCGGCTATGGCGCGGGGCTTCGGCAATCAATTTGTCGCGGAATGAGGTGAGCCCGCTGCGTTGCAACAACTCTTCAGCCGTCCACTTTTCACGCTGGCGGACTTCGGCGGTTTTGCAGATCAGATCTCGATAAACCCACCCGAGATTGACGCGCTGTGTGAAGCGGGGGCCCGTGAGCCCGAGCCGTTCAAGCCACCTGACAATCTCTTGCTCAATTTGTATCGCCGCCGGAGTATTGATGTCGGGCGGACATTCGCGACCGCAATTAAGGACGAGCGCATAATGCCGTTCGGACAGCGCTCGGCGAATGAAATCGGTGAATTGCGGGTTGCCAGCCGGAAAGCCTCTGGTCATCAACAGGATAACGAAGTCCGCCGACTCCGTGCTCGCCAGCGACCGCGCCGTGTCGGGCTCGCTGGCGTCAAGCCCCGGCGTATCGATCAACTCCAATTGCTCGAGCATGGGGTTTTTAAGATAGACACTGGCCCGCCGACATGTCTCCCATTGATAGCCAGACTTTGCCCGCACAAACTCGCTCACAGGGGTTTCAAATCGCTCGCCGGACGGCCCAACGGCGGCGACGTAATTTTTATCACCGTAGCGGTATTCGACCGTAATGCGAGTCGTCGCCAGTCCTTGGCCGACGGTCGCGACCCGCGCGCCGAGAAGACAATTGATCAGCGTCGATTTGCCGTTCTGAAAGCCCCCGACAATGGCGACCCGCGTATTCATCGCTCCCCTTTCAGGCTCCGGCGTGCTGCGGCAATGAAATCGTCCACGCGCCGCTGAGCGGGCTTGATGATTTCCTGGCGGATGCGCGCGGATTCGGCGGCTATCTTCTCCCTCTCTTTTACCGTCTTCTTGAAATCTTTTTCGCGCTGTTCGACTCGCCCCTGAAGAGCCTGCTGGAGTTCTTCCAGCGCCTTGTCGATCTTCTTATCAATTCGTTTGGCCTGTCGCCGCATCTGTTTCTCGATCATTTTTCGAGCCGCTTTGCTCGCCTCTTCGATGGCAGATTCGGCCACGCCGGTCACCTTGACCAACATCTTTTGCCTGGAATCCGAGATGTGATCAAAGTACGAATTTCTTAGCCAGATGGCAATATCTCCGAACATCTCCTCGAACATGTCGCCGAGTTCATTTGCTATGCTTTCGGAGAAAGATCGCTCGATCAATTCGGACACGCCCGACAGGTCGAGGCCGTCTTCGAAGTCGAGATTGATCGACAGCCCTTTCAACATGCCGGTAGACTCCATATCAACTTTCTTTGCCAGATCGCGGAATTCTTGATTTGCGGGCCTGATGATTTCTTTGCGGATGGCCTTTAGCGCTTTGCTGTCGCCATGCTTCACTTTATTTTGCCAGCCCGCCAGTTTCCTGCCGATGAAGTTATTGGCACAGTCCGCCAGCTTGCGCCCGGCCTTGCCTGCATTGTCAAAACCGCGTATTCGCTTTTTGAGTTCGTCAGCTAAATCGTCCTCGGCCTGGTCGAGAATTTTTGTCACTTCATCGCAGAGCTGCTGCATGGCGGAGTTTTCCAGCTTATGGATAAATCGCTTCTGCACGGGCCTGGCTTCGCGCTTGAAACGGTCAAACCTGGCCTGGGCGCTTTCTTGCTCCGCTTTCAATTGCTTTTCATTCTTGGCCACCGCCTTCTCTCTATCGAGCCAGCCATCGGCAGCTTCGTCGAGAGTCTGCCTAATCAACAGCGCGCCTTTGTTCAATAGGATCGATTCGGCTTTCTGGCCGGTGATGAATCTGCCCGCAAGCTCAATCATGGTTTGCCAATTTGAAAGCCGCTCAGCCTCACTTGCTAATGGCGGAGTGATCTCTGGTATCCAGCGGCCCAAAAAAGTCGCGAATGATTGTTGCAAGTCAGATTCGATAATGAACGTTACATTCTTTGCATCTTCCTTGCCCTTGAGCGGTAACTGTTCAGGGGGGATTTTGTCCCTGGCATGTTCCGACAAGATGCGCATGGTCTGTTCCGGCATTTTCCCCGCGTGCAACAACTGATAGCCTTTCGCTCGGTAGGCAAGTAGCGCATGAAAGATGGCAATCCGCTCTTTCGGCACTCGAAAGCCTCGCGCCGCCAATTGCGCCAGGTCGGCGGGTAAGATCAATTCGCGTGCAACTTTCTCCGGCGTCTGGACGGCGTTATAGCCAAAGAAAATCCGGTCGCCGAGGTCATACTGCTTGAAGAGTGCAACCTGATCGAGATAGTCCAGCGACATCCCCCTGCCGTTAGTCCCCAGCAGGAAAATGATCGCATCGGCCTGGCTAATTAAGCGGCGAGTGGTTTTGTTATCATACGTGCTTGCCTGCAATCCCGGACAATCGACAATCGTGGCGCGCAGCGTCTTCAAATTCGGTTCTCTCAGCTTGAACGAAACTTTCCTGAGAAACAGGAAGAGCACGTCGGAGAGCTTGAAATCTTCTTTGGCGCGCCCCGTCCAGTCCTTCGGGTAGCGCACCCAGCCGGTCGCTTGCTCAAGGCTGACCCGTTGCCTGGCGAGCAATTTGCGAGTACTCTCAAAATGCTTCAGGGTGAGCCAACCGACCTCCAGCATATCGATATATTCAGTCGGATAATTCGCCCTATTACCCAGATATGCAGCTTCCGCTTCTGCCTGCGCCTTTATTAACAACGCCCGATCTTTTGGATTATCCAAATCCAGGATCCGGGTGATGTCTTTGCCTTGCGAATTGCCGAAGCGCGCGGGATCGAACTTGACTAAATGCTCAACCAGAGGATCAAGAATTCCCTCAAGCAGTTCCACATTGTTACGCCATTCGATTTCTGCGTACTCGTCGCCGGACTCCAAATAGGTAGCCTCAACTACGGCGGCACTGGTCTTCAGCCCGAAGCCCGTCGGGCTCAACTCTCTGCCGCCGCAAAGCGTGTTAAAGATAGTCGATTTCCCGCCCTGGAACGGACTGATTAAGACGATCCTGAAATACTGCGCTCTGGCTTTCGTTTCGACCTCACGGAGTGATTGCTGCGCTCGCAGGTCTAAAACCGAAAGTTTCGCCGACTCTCCGGCCAGCGCAGCCAGGCGCTCGCACATCCCGTCAAAATCCCCGATTTTTATCAACTCTGATCTCCTCTGGTCACTGAGGCTTGCTTTCCGCACTCGCCTGCATTCGCCTCGCTACGCACCAAGTCTTACAACGGAGGCCGTCGCCCGCCTCCACTCGTTATGATGAAAAAAAGAAAAACGTCTCAGAGAATTTGAGATTTCAGGTTGCGATTAGGACGGAAAGTACCAGGGCAGGGAAGGCGCTGGATCGGCTGAGAGTCAACCGCGCTCGCGCTACTTTCTAAGAATCCGAAAATAAAAAATGTCGCTGCCTTCGGCTTGGCCTTCATTGGTCAGGCCGAAGATCTTGATTAGGTAATCACCAGCCGATAGCACCTCGCTTGGAATGGTGAGTCGCAGGTGCTTACCGCTAGCCGACCGCGCCGCGAGAGCCTGCTCGGTCCGAATCGTTCGGCCCTCTGCTGATTCAACAACCACGTTATATCTTATGTAGCTATTATCCGACAAGATCAGCCGTAACAAGACGCTTTTTGTATGTGACGTGATTTCTATAGTATTACTCAGACCGTTGCTTCTTGCGCCTCCCGGCTTCAACGTCATCGCAACGAGTGCGGTCTGCTCGCTGTCCGGGCCGAGATTTCGATTGCCGTTATTTATGCGCATAGCGGCGATTTCTTTTTCCAATACAGCCTTGCTCTCCTGTGCCTGTTGCAACTCTGCCGCTAACTGCGCGATGTTGGTCTTTAGGCTAACGATCTCTTTTTCCATCTCCACGATGGTGCTCTGCGATGGTGTCTGGCTGGCGCGGAGTTGCCCCATCTCATCCTGCAAGCGAAGCACGCGGATCGTCAGCCAAACAACGGCAACCATCATAATGAGCAACAAAAACAAAAACGCAAGTCTCGCCTGACGAAATTGAGCCCGCAGGAATAAAAGAATGGCCGACACGGACAACTGTTTATCGGCATCAACCGCCCGCTTGATCGCCTGCGGCTGAGTCCTATCGGCGGCATATTGCCTGAGCATTCGTGCGAGTTCCACCTGTTCGTTTCCTTCCGGTGTGGCTAAGAACACCTGCTCGAATTTAATTAAATCCTGTCGGATGAGTTCGCCATTCAAGTATTCGTCGATCAGCTCTTCTTCAGCGGCCTGTACTTGATCATAGAATTCTTTGTCAGACAGTATTTGCATCTCCACCCGACTGAGTTCGTCTTCGGAGAGTATGCCCAGCAGATACTGTCTAAGCAGCGACTTTCGCTCTGCGTCTATATCCATTGTTGCTGACCCTTTGACAACTTACTCCGTATAATATGCAATTCAAGCTGAAAGAATAACCGGTCGCACGCTTCAACGTTCTTCGCTCTCCTGCATACGAGCGCGAACACACTGCGCCAGCCGCCGCTTTATTCTTGAAATCCGTACTCTTAGAAGATGAGGGTCGATGCTCATCGCTTCCGTCATCTTCTTTCTATGAACAATCCTTACCGCCCCATCCGCTTCGTAATACTGGAGGACTAGCTCGCGGTCTTCGGGCGAGAGCTCATTCAGGCAACTATCCAGGCAAACGGAGCGGCGTTCTTTCTCTTCGGGGGAATGAATCGGGACGGAGGGGCTAGCCACCGGCGGCTTTCTCTGAAATTCCTGATAGATGTGCTTCGCTACCCCATAAAAATACAGCGCCTTATTGCCTCTATACTCATCGCCTATCTCATCGAGTTTCTGCGTAACCCGGTTGATCGTCTTGTCGGCGAGATCCTCTGCACAATAACACCCTCGGCGCACAAATATTTTTATTAATCCATCGCGGATCTCTTCATAACGGGTCGCCGCCTGCTCCTGATCTTCATCGAGCCATCGCAGCAATCTGTAGAAAGCGGCTTCTGTCAGGGCCCATTCTGTCTTCACAGATTATAACCATCGGATAAATTAATTCTTACTGCATTTCGATCTTTCAATTCCAATCCCCCTGTAAAATGAAGGCCGCCCAGTAGTACGGCGACTGCCATTGCTTTTGACTCATAATCTCAAGCTGTGCTGACCGCAATGCCGCCGCCGGGCGAAGGTGTTCCTTGAGGATTTTGTGGTAAAACCGTCCCATTAATTCGGCGGTCGCCTGGTCATCGACCCTCCACAGGCTGGATACAACGCGTGTGGCACCAGCATACGTAAATCCGCGCGTCAGGCCGATCAGCCCTTCCCCCTTAACGTCTTTGCCGAGCGCAGTCTGACAAGCGCTTAACACAACCAGATCAGCCGATAGATTCATATTGTAAATGTCATGCAACCGCAAGAAGCCATTCTGCGGCTGGCCGTGCTGGTCAACCAAGGATAAGACGATAGCAGATAATTCCGGATGCTCGCTATCGAGCCATCCATGGCTCGCAATATGAACCATTCGATATCGGCTTAACTCGGCGCTCAGGGCAGTGGCGCGGCTGGCCTGAAAGTCAACCGCTTCCATCGCCTGCTCGTCAGTAGCCGAAGCCAGAATAGCGCTGGCTTCTCGTCGGGTGAAAGGTAGGCGCGGGAAACTCATCGGTTTGCTCCTCGAAGAACGGCTCACAAACGCCTTCCTCACCTGGTTTCTATCAAATGGGGATGGATTCAAGACGTCCGCGCGGGCATCGCCTAATTGCAGGCGGGCATCATTGTGATCAAAGACAGGATCGGCAATCACCGCCACCGCTTTTTCAGCTGTAGGGCGGTTGCCAACTTGTCGCCGCATCATCGCCAGCACCGACGCCGAGGGGAGGGAAATAATCTCATGGTCGATAAGCATAGGCGAGAATGCTCCCTTGCCTGTCAGGGTCGGTGCTGCCAGATTGTCCGGTCTTTCCGGCACGGGCAAGGCCGCAAAGGGCACGAATTGCAAAATCCCTTCAGCGACAATCAGCAAGCGCTGGCTGCTGAGCTGGGCTGCGACTGGACCTAGCAGAACTTGACTGAGTTGGGCCGCCCTGCGCCAGTAGATTTCGCCTGTCGGCTTAATCTGCGAGCGAAGCGGCGATGCGAGCTGATTCAATTGCGGTTCGTAAGCGATAATTGTGTCCAACACGGCACGAGCAATTCGCTCTATCTCGCTTCGTCCGGGTAGCTCATAGCTGCTAATTGAGGATGGCGTTACCGCCCAGAGATAGCTGTGAGGTTCGTCGAGTGAATATTCAAGCAGCATCGTATCTGCGTCCAAAACTTGCTGCTGAATTTTATTCAGGGAGAGCGGCATCGGCTGTACTAGTTCAGCATAATGGGGGCTTTTAACTCGTATCTGCGCCTGAACCTCCTGATACTGATCAAGTAAATTCGCTAATTCCTGCTTTACCTTCGCAACCTGTTCGCCAGCCCCGGAACTGTAAAGCAGGCGCGCATTATAAGCGGCCTTCGCTTCGATCTGCTGATGCAGCAAGCGCTCTCGTTGCAACAACTCATCATCGACTCCACTCCTGATATCGACTCGCGCTTCAGCCAACAACTCAAGCAAGACGCGGGCGCGGGCGCGCTCGCTCACTTCAAATGCGGTGGTGGCAAACTCGTCGTTCCCCTGCTGTTTGTACAGCCGCATCAGCAAGGCGATATAAAATTTGCGGTATTGGTGAGCATGAGCAAAATAGTCTAGTCGCATCTCCTGGTTGACTAACCCATGCCGAAGCTGTTCGACCGCTTGGAGCACGCCTTCGATGTGTGACCGCGCTTCATTTAAATGGCCGAGGTCGCGCTCAGCTCTGGCGATGTTGAATAGGGTTGACACCTCGCCGCTGCGGTCTTCTGCTGCCTCGATCAACTGGAAAGCTTCCTGGTAATAGTCAATTGCTTTCGACCTGTCGCCGATGGCCTCATAGGTTTGCCCCATCGCAAGCAATGTATAAGCCTGTCCCCGCCGGTCGTTATGAGTAAGCTGCATCTTCAAAGCTTGGTTATAGCAAGCGAGCGCTTTCTTTTTCTGACCGAATGCTTCATACACTGACCCGATATCTCTGAGTGTATACCCCTGCATTCGAGAATCACGAACCGCACGGCTGATGCCCAGTTTTTGATTAAAGTGTTCTAGCGCGCGCTTTTTGTCACCCAGCAATAGATGCATCTTGCCGACGTAACCGATAGTCAGGGCTTCATAGCTGCGGTGTCTCGCAAGTCGATAAAGGTGCAACGCCCGGCTATAGGATTCCAAGGCTTTTTGAAACTTTCTCAAATCCTCATAAACTGCGCCGATGTTATTCCAGGTCGAGGCCTCGCCGTTTCTGAAACCCATTTCACGAAAGCGTTTCAGGGCGTCTTGGTAATAATCAAGTGCGGTTTGTTTCTCTCCCAACCATGCCTGCACCCTGCCAATGGCGCTAAGGGCCAGAGCTTCCCCTTGCCGATCACCGGCTTTCTGACTATGCTCAAGCGATTGCTTATAGGCATCCAGTGCCTGGTGGAGTTCACCCGAATTATCGTAGAGGTATCCCAGGTTGATTAACGCCTCTGCCTGCCCATGATGGTCGGCCAGAGACTGCCACAGATTGAGTGCCTGGCGCAGCGTCTCGATTGATTGGGTCATATCCCCCGTCGCGCCTTGCGCAGAACCTGTCGCACTAAGCGCTTCAGCCTCCCCCGGTCGGTTGCCGGTTTTCCGGCTCAAAGCCAATGATTGATTGCAGAATCTGAAAGCTTGGGTCACTTCACCGAGATCAATATAAGCCCAAGCTATTTTGTTGAGCGTCTCGATTTTAGCTTTGGTATCCTGCGCCTGCTCAATGAGCTTCAGCGCTTGTTCATAAGCATTCAGCCTCTTTCTATTTTCGCTGAGGGTGGCGTAAGCATCGCCAAGGGCGATCAGCGCTTTGGCTTGCGCCAGTGGGGCAACACTCGCTTGCCAATAAGCTAATGCCTCACGGTATTTCTTAATCGCTTCGCGAGTGCTTTCGGCCTTCCAGTCTTTGCGCAATTTCTCCGCCTGCTCGAAGAGCGCTGCCGCCAGAGCCGATGGTGGTCGTGCCGAAGGTTTGGCCTGCGTCTGCTGCGCAACCTCGTCTGGGCACGACCGGGGGAAGGCATCCGACAGTTGATAAGCCCCACAAAGGGCAATGACGCATGCGACCACCGTCAGGCGCGGGCAAGTGGATAACGATTTTGAGATGTCGATCACTGCGTTAATCCATTTGAGGGTTTGGGATATCATCGCATCACGATCTCTAGGCGCATCTGGCAAAGGCATTACCAATCTTTATTATACCGTGTGCCGGTCGTTTTCATTACTTACATTCATCGGCCTTCAATACACAGGAAATTAGAATACTTGTGGGGAACATCCTTGCCAAGTCAAACTGAGTGGAAGCGCTCATCTCGCAATAATAGCCTGTGTCGAGTTCATCTGCTCGGTCACGAGTTGCTGATAGCGCCGTTACTGGTGCAGCCCAGGATTCGGGATTGTGAACACATTCTATATTATTACGACTCTCGACATGTGTAGACGACAATGCTCCTGCAGTCTGGCTTAGTTTTATATAAGCTTGTAATCAGGCCAAGCCCGATAGGAGTCGCGCGCAAAAAACAGCCCTAAATGCACGGGCCGCGCGACTCGACAAAATGATATTCAGATGGGATGGTAAGGTGGCTGAAAAGCTTCCAAGCTACCGGCGCTTCGACGACTTCTTCGAGACTGACTTGGCATCTTGTGTGCCGCCGCCTTTGGGCGTGACTTTAACTGTCGGTGGCTTTTTTTTCTTGGCTCCTTTAGCGTCTTGTGTGCCGCCGCCGCGAGTATTGATCTTCCGTGTAGAAACCTCTTTCTCCGTTTGCGAGGAGCGTGATTTTAATTTAGTAGGCATGAAATAGTTCCTTTCCTGAGTGATATGGCTTTCGGTAAAACATTCTTTACAAACCAGGGAGTTTGAAAGTCTGGTTATAAGGTAAGTTACAGTGTGTGTCAATCATTTTGCAAAATCCGGTAGAAAAAAAGTGAACGGGCTGTTATACAATGCCCCTTTCCTGCATAAAGAATAGCTGAACGTATCGCTCGACGTTAACTTTTTGAATGCCAATGGAGGAGTCATGGTTGACCAGCCAAATAGCCAGTACCGCATGCATGCATTGCTGATCGGCATTGATCGCTACATGCCAAATGAATTGCCCGGAGGGCTTTACTACAGCGACCTGACCGCCTGTGTGCGTGATGTCGATGAAGTGGAAAGATTTTTACGCCAGGAGATCGGGTTGCAAAACCAGCAAATCACCAAGCTGACGTCCAGCGTTACCGAGCCCGGCGAGGAGGACAAGCGGGTTGAAGTCGCCCCCACTTACAAGAACATGGTCAACGCCTTCAAAAGCCTGATCGCCACCGCCGCCGACGGCGACCATGTTTACATCCATTACAGCGGCCATGGCGGACGCGTTGCAACCAAGCGTAAAAAATTGAAAGGAAAAGATGGTTATGATGAAGCCCTGGTGCCGTCCGACATCGGCGAAACTCAGGGGCTATATTTCCGAGACATAGAAATGGCTTATCTGATCAAAAAGATGTTGGATAAACACTTAATTGTGACGATCGTATTGGATAGCTGCCATTCTGGTGGCGCGACTCGTCAACCACGGTATGCAGTCCCGCGCACCATGTTTAAGCCTGATGAGAAAGCGCGACCACTGGATAGCCTTGTCGCTTCGGATGAAGAATTGCTTGCAACCTGGAAGGCGATGGCAACAGATAAACGGCGTAACGTTTCTGTTGGCAGCAACTGGCTGCTTAATCCGAAGGGGTATGTTCTGCTTGCGGCTTGCAGAGCCGACGAGGTCGCTTACGAATTTGCCGTCGACGGCAACCCTTCACAAGGTGCCCTCACTTATTTCTGGTTGCAATCGCTCAGACATCTTGACTCCAAGGCCACCTATAAAATGGCTTATGACTGGCTGTTTGCCAAAATGCGCGGCTATTTCGACAAGCAGACGCCACAGCTTGAAGGCGAGGGCAATCGCATTATCTTTGGCAGCGAACAGATTCGTCCCTATTATGCTGTCAACGTGCTCAAATTGGATGAACTGGCAAATCGAGTTTTATTGCAGGCAGGCGAAGCCCAAGGGCTACGCAAGGGCGCGAATCTCATCGTCTACCCGTGGGGCACAAGCGATGTCAAAGATGTCGGGAGTCGTCAGGCACTCGTGCAAATCTCCCAGCTTGGTGCGACCGAGTCTTGGGCTGAGATCAAGGAGCGATTCAAAGATTCCCCGATTACTGAAGGCGCACAGGCGGTGTTGTTGGATCAAGGCAGCCTTAAGCTCTATGGGAAAATCAGTATCTTGCCGAATGCCAAGCTCTCAAGGAAAATCGATCAAATGACAGCTCTGGAGGCCGTCGCGCGTGCGATCAAGGAAGAAGCAAGCGGCTTTCTCGAATTGACAAGCGAGGGCGCGCCGTCCGATTTCTCTGTATCATTAAACCGAAAGGGGGAGTACGAAATTTTAGACCGCTTAGACTTTCCGAAGCGGTTGCCCTCATCGCTTAAAGCAAATGATCAGCGGGCGCCGTCCATGATCGCACAGCGACTAGTCCATCTGATCAAATACCGAAATATACAAGAGATTGATAACTACGGGCGGCTCTCCAAACTTGCCTCCAAGGTGGAGATTGAACTGGCCGGATATATGCCGGATTACGACCCCGTTGATAAGCCTGAGCTACTCCCTTTTACTTATGTCGCCACCTTGCCAGTGGTTGAAGTGGGGGAGTGGATTTTTCTGCGCGTAAAGAATAACTATGCCGCCACGCTGAATCTGACCGTACTCGATTTGCAGCCGGATTACGGCATCAGTCAAGTTTACCCGGAAAGCCCCGCCCTATCTGAGGCCATTGATCCGGGTGAGGAAATTTTACTGCCTTTGTGTGCCAGTCTGCCAGATGGCTATGTGGAGGGGGAGGACGTTCTCAAGGTTTTTACGACTATCGGAGCAACAGATTTCCGCTGGCTACAACTCCCGCCACTCGATCAGCCGTTGCCCGCGCGTTCGCAGAAGCGCGCGAGCAGTGATCCTCTTCAGTACCTTATCGATAGTCTCAATCCGCCAGCACTGCGTCTGCGAACCCTGTCGGGGGCTCAACCCAGCAGGCAATGGTATGCAAAAATGGTAACGATGAAAATTGTTCAGGCAGGTGGCAAAAAGGGATCTGGTGCGGGAACCAACGCAGACGCATAATCGTGGTAAAGGCAGTGCTGTCGCTGTGCGCGGCCCGCATCTGCCGCCTTGTCTTGGCAGAGGCCGTAAGAGATGAGGTGGAAGAAAACTTGCTTATACACGTAGCCGATTTAGATCCTTCGATTCGGCGGTTGCCAGTCGTCCCGATTGGCTGCTCACGAATAATACGAAACACTTCACTCTGGCAGTCGCACGACATACGAAATTACGCATCGGCACCCCGGGTGATTTCTTCCAGTCAATGTCACGTAGCATAAAATAGTAATCAGCCTTAGCGATCATCGTAGCAAGGCCGCAATAGGCGATATTCTTCTACGTCAAACCTGTCAGAATTTCGCCCGCATAATTGCTATCGACAACGCGGATTAATGGACAAAGCCGATTATTTTTGTGCAGTGGAAGAAATGCTGATGATCGGCGTCTTATATAAACAGGAGGTAATTCTATTGGGTAAGCACTTAAGGGAATAAAAGAAAAACGGAAATACTTGGATCAACGATTGAAGCTAAGAAGATAGGAATTCGTTAGATGGAAGAAAATAAAATTGTCACCGTCTTTATATAGTAAGGAGGAATTAAGAAACGTAAATTGAACCGTCAGCAGAATGTGTGAAAGCGTAGAAGCTGTAACCCTAATGAAATGAGGGCCTTGCGGCCCTCAGATGTGGTTGCGGGGGCAGGGTTTGAACCTGCGACCTTTGGGTTATGAGCCTACCAAGATCTTTGCCCGCCTTTTGTTTTCTTGAGATTCCTTTATACACTTTTGCTCATTTTAGTACGTTTTAGTACGCAACCTTGCCTTATCCTTGCCTTAGAATTGGCAAGTTATGGCTCGGCGCGTTTTAGGTACGGTGTGCTTACTAAAGGGAAGGGAATCAACAAGAGCTTAAGTGCCTTGTGGGGGAGATTAACCGTTCAGGGAAAAAGCGAGGTAGCAAGTCGTTTCACCTGCGATTGCTGCCCCAATATAAATTGCCCGCTACAGTGAGAAAACTTCATTTTCAGATAAACAATTCGACCGACACGTTGAAATACTCGGCAAGCTTCTTAGCATGGGTCTTGCTGATGCCTCGCTTGCCGTTGATTACTTCTGAGGCTGTACCTTTAGAGCCGAATAGGGGCCACAGGTCGCTCTGCTTGATTCCGCGTGTTTCCATTATGTCAAGCAGTATACTATGCGGGGTTGAAGCATTTAGTGCATAACGTTTTTCCTCAAACTCTTCTATGAGCTTAACCAAAAGATCAAGCAGTTTTGACTCTTCCGGCGATAGGCGCTCTTTATCCATAAGATGGTCTACTTGTACAAGGAGGCGATTGTTTTCCTCTTCAGTTTCAATAACTCCTGGCAAAGCCTTAGCCAACAATTTCGCGTATTTCTTTTCGTTCAATTTAGCAGTTGCAGTCATCTCTGTAGCCCCCTTTGTCGTATTCAGCATGCGTAAATATGTAACGTACAAATATAAGCTGTTTATCATATCGAATTTTAACTATCAGCCTATATTTGTTGCCCTTTATGTTAAACACTGTGCAATCACCTGCTTAATCTGCGCTCCTGTAGTCGTTTTGCACATCATCCAAGCTATTCCATTGCGCGCTCTTAGCCCTGCGATACCAGTTATCGAGAGGCTCGGTTGCATCGACGTGATCTGCGCCAAAGTCTAACAGCGCCTTTCGACTTATTATCCTCACATTTGCATGTTCGCATTTTGCGAACCACTTGTCAAATTATTTTTGCGGTATCGCAAGCATAAGGGAGATTGACCTTCACTTGGAAAACAGGTTCGCAGTTGGGCACGCCCAAGACGAAGGCGAGCGCCAAGACGCGTGTTCTGGTGCATCCAGCAGAGAGAGTACATAATCTGCAGAATAAACGACAGCATTTCTGGTTACTCATCTCTATTCAAGGGCCGCCACTTTAATTCTTCAATAATCGTTCTCTGCGTCCACTGGTATATCATCAGCTATCGCGACCTCCGAGATATGCCGGCTGAACGTGGCATCAATCTCGCCCATACGACCATCCCAGACTGTGTGAAAACTCTTGCGCTGTTACCATCGTATCAACTCTGACACTTTCAACACGAGGTGACCTCTCATGAGTTATGTTCGCCGCACGGATCGTTCTGAGGTGCTGCTCTTGCCCGAAGCCATCGATGATTACATTACACAAGACAATCCTGTCCGCTTCATTGACGCTTTCCTTACCACGCTCGACTTGCTTCAACTCGGCTTTACACATGCCTCCCCTGCCAGCACTGGCAGACCCGCCTATGACCCGGCTGATCTCCTCCGGCTCTATGTCTACGGCTACCTCAATCGCCTTCGCTCATCGCCTATGCTTGAAGGCGAAACTACCCGCAATGTTGAGTTGATGTGGTTACTGGGCAAGATCACCCCTGACTTCAAAACTATCGCCGACTTCCGCAAACAAAACCTCGCAGCTATTAAGGCAGTCTGCCGTGAGTTTACTCTGTTGTGTAAACGTCTCGACCTGTTTGCAGGCGAGTTGATTGCCATTGACGGCAGCAAATTCCGGGCAGTCAATAGTCGCAAACGCAACTTCACCGCTTTGAAGTTAGCTCGCCTCATTGACAATATTGATAAGAAGATCGCTGACTATCTAGCGGAGATGGACCTAAAGGATTCGGCCCAACCCGCTGTTGCTAACCCCTCTGCTAAAGAGCTTGCGACTAAGATCGAGCAACTCAAGCAGAGTAAGCAGCATTTCCAGGACCTGGCGGCAGAGTCGCGAAACAGTGACGTGCAAGAACTATCGTTAACCGATCCAGACAGCCGATTGATGTCAGTCGGGCAAGGGCTTGAGGTCTGCTACAACGTAGAGACCGCCGTAGACAGCAAACATAAGTTGATCGTCTATCATGAGGTGACGAATGCGACTACAGACCAGCAACAATTAGCACCCATTGCAACAGCGGCCAAGGAGATGTTGGGAGTAGATAGCTTGGAGGTAGTGGCCGACAAGGGCTACTACTCAGGAGAGCAGGTCAGCAAATGTGAGAGCGAAGGCATACTTACTAAACCTGAGTATTGATACTGCTGGCGAATTCGATATAGCCGTCTGCTCAAGCAGCTTTAGAAGCCAGCGCGGCAAATGCTGATCGCCTCGTCTCTGCACGCGGTCTTTCCATCAGCCACTCGCCTATTCGCACTACATTCAGCGCTGTTGCTGTTGCCAGATGTTGTAAATGTGTCTTAGCCAGCCCTACGTATCGAGACCGTCTCATTTCCCCTTCGCGCACTCCCTGTGAAATTGTCCCCTCCACTCCCGCGCGGGCATGATATATCTTTATGAATTCTTCACTCTTCTCCCGTTGCCGCGCTTGTTGCAAGGCTTCGTGGCAGGGTCGCGCACTTATCGTCAGTGTCCGTGCGCCAGTTCTCGACTTCGTGCATTGTCCCCGCACGCGACACTTACCACAATCCCTGCCTCTAAACGTGACGTGTACATTTTCATGTCCATGAGCATTTTTGCCTTCAACCCAAGATGCGCTCGCTTTCCCTTCCGGGCACCTCACGAGTTTGCTTTCCCAATCTATTGCAAATGTCGAAATGTCGAATCCATTTCCTTCTCTGGCTTGCCAACTCGGATCGGGCAGCATCGGCCCAACCAACGTGATATCGTAGTCGTTTTGACTTCTAACTAGATGCTCACCAGTCATATATCCTGAGTCCACAATATGTTCTTCCGGCAGCAGGTCGCGTGCAGCCAAATCTGCCTGAATCTTATCAAGCACTTCAAAGTCGGTTGTCGCTGCATGCGTGGTTTGCACATCCGTAATCACCAACGGCAGGTCTTGGTCGCAGCACTCGGTCAGATGAACTTTGTAACCTTTCCATTCCACATTCCGCTTTTTGCCATAGCGAGCATCCAGATCGTATGGTGAGTAAATCATTATTGATGCAGGTGGAAGATTGCCTCCTTCACGCCATCGCAGGATCTCATCGACAGTCTGAAACTGCTGAACCCAAACCCGCCGCAGAGTTTCAATCGCAGGAATATGTCGCATCCATTCCGGTGCCTGCTCATAGATTGCGCTCAATAGTTGATGACCATCCCTGCCGATTGTCTCGGCCAGGGCATATCGTTGCGCGCGACTCGCTGGCAGTCGAGACGCTTCAAACGGCCTTACATATCGCTCAAACCATTCCGGTTTAGCCTGCTTCTGAATCCAACCGGGCGCAACCCTTGCCAGGCTATCAAGAGCATGACGCATAATCTCTCCCACACATTCCAGCCGATTGAGTGCCTGAATAGATGCCAACACATGCGTTGAATCTGTTCGTTGGCGAGTGCGTGCTTTCATCAGCCCTGCCTCCCGAAGCTGATCTAACAAGAGTTCAAACAATAGATTCTCGGCGCTGCCGCTAACCAAGCGTCCACGAAACTCGCTTAATACGGAAGCATCAAAGCCCGAATCAGTCAGTTCCAGCCCTAACAGATACTTCCAATCAATGCGGCTACGCACTGCCTCTGATGCCTGACGATCTGATAGACCTTCGGCAAACTGCAAGATAGTGATCCAGGCAAGGCGACCGGGACACTGTGCCGGCTGCCCACGACTGGCGAATAAGTCAACGAAGGATTCATCCTTATATATAGAGCCAAGCTCATCGCGAATGCGCAAGTAGATATTTCCTTTGGGAAAAGCTGCGTGAGCAACTCTGGCAGTTTGATCTGGTATAAGGTCGAGGGCTTTGGGTTTTAAGGCCCTGCCTTCTTTCCTCCATCATACAAAATGTTGTGATTAGAGCCCTCATTTTACTGGAAGCCTTCTCGTATAGTCGCCAGGCAACTGCCCCTTTGGAATTCGCCAGCAGTATCAATACTCAGGTTTAGATAGTTCTTATTAGCTCGTATTAGCCACTGTTAGCCCGTTATTGTGGTCTACTTGTGGCCTAAGTCTTAATTGAATACTGAGATTTTGCAGCCGCTAAAAAGTACTTCGAAAACGGGAGTTGATTCGGAATGGGTGACAAAATAAATTGCGCTTAAAGGCATAGAGCATCTGCCTCTGAGGACAGGCTGCTTGTTCTGACAAACATAACGCCCTCATCCCCCTGTGTATATGTTCTCTTTGGGCATCAGCTTTACACGCGTTCAATCCACCCCAACCTCCATCTCTGGAACTGCCTATCGGAGTTGGAATCCCTGCCCAAAAATCGTTTTCGTTCCGAACGGAAACGCAGAAGTGTCTTATACGTAATCCGCTGGCCGCCTTATAACTATGAAAGGGTTCATCGGTTGCACAGAGTGATTTGGATGTAGTTGCCCTGCTACGTTAACTGCATCAACATAATCAAGGTGTTCATCTGTCCATAATGGGTGTCGCTCGATCCACAAGTAGGGGCGGTGCTGATGTACGTATCCGCGCAAATTCCCGAATCGTACAGGATCCATATAACCCAAACGTTTCATAGTTGCAGGCACTGGTGCATCTGCGCCTTCAAGCAGAATGCTCCAGTTGTTAAGTTGTCCGCTTGGCCCTTGGTTAAGGCTAATCACCGCAGATGGAGAAGCCACCATATGCGCCATATCAAGTGCTAATCGCCAATCCAAGAGCCCATGGTACGGAAGATTGTAAAAGTCTCGTAAGCAACGATTACATGAAGTGTCGCAAGTAGTTCCGTGATTCTCGGCGTCACTCCCAGGATCATGGAAAGAACCGGTCCACAACGCGGATGTGCTATTTTCCAGTCCGCTATCTCCCTGCTCTAGTAATTTCTCGAAATTATCAGCTTCCCGAGCCATCGGCAGTAGCCTGCACCATTCTCCAGCTTATCGCACAAGAAAGCCTGACCAATCGGGGAGTTAGACCGATTTATAGACCGGAAACCGGCATCAAGTTCTAAGGTATCGACATCAAGTTCTGCTGCTGCCGCCGCTGTAGGAAGAATGCGAGCGAATACCATGCAGCGCGACCCACAGCCGTACGTGGATCAGCGTTCACACCGACTGGGAACTTGTTAATATCTACAAGAAGAGTATCGGTCAAACGCTTTGAAAGAAGAGCAATGCGATAAGCCGGACCAGAAACGCTTATTGGTGAGTTTGGGTTGATCGGAGAATCTTTTGTGGAAACTGCATAGGCACCGGAAACTCGCTTATTGCGCAAGGATGCAGCTTGAAAATCAAAACCGCCTGCTCCTCCTTTATCATTTATAGAGATGATCTCTGAGTCTGGTATTGCACATATAGTCGAATTTCCAACTGTAATCATTTGCAAATTCTGGTTGTGGAAATTCAAGGTAGGACGTGTCGCGCGTGGTGTCCACTCGAATGATCCATCAAAATCTTCCGGTCGCAAATCTGTAAAGAAACCCTTTGGCTCTCGTGCATCAACGGAATTAAGCGAGAGCTCGCCACACACCGTACATTGAACCGGTGCAGGAAGTTGGTCCGCATTCACAGGTGCGGTCATAGCTGGCAAGTAGACCACAGCCTGGCAATTGCCACACAAACCCAGTGGCGAAGTGTTAGGCTCGTTCAAGTCAGGGTAGAAACCAGGCTTAACGCCAACACCATAGTTTTGTGGGCGAAGCTCTACTACACCAACAGCCGTATGGACCTCTTTGTCTTTCACTGTTTCGGAACCGGGAGCGAACTGACTGATGGCAATGTCCAAATTGCGATCTACAGTGCTTTCCTCAGCTTTCCATTGAGTATGAAGCAGCCGCACGCGCGTCGGAAAGCCAAACATCGGCAGCAATCCTGCATTGGCAAGCCGCTCACTGAGTGCCTCCTGTGTGTATTTAGCATCGACGGCTATCTCATTGACCTGCGATACCAGATCGTTTTGTAAAAAGGAACTCATTTCGTTGCAAAATCGAGTAGATTCTGAAGAGTCAGACTCCCATGGAGTGCCGATGCGTAATGTATCTATAACTTCACGTATAGATTTGGCATTGTTTGCATCGTTCAGCCAAAACTGTATTCGGGGTGAGATTTGCAACCAGTTATCGGCTCGTCCGAACTCGCCATGTACACTGTCGCCGGAGCCTCCCTTTGCCTTGGACTCTTCTGCAATTTGAGATTGCAATGCAGTCGGTAGCGCAATGAACGCTCGTCGGAGAACTTCCTTAATCAAGACACGCTTATAAATCTGCGGACTCCTGGTGTCCACGTATGGCAAAGGAGGTGGATTACCGGTCATCTGCTCGGTTCGTTCATAGTAGTAATCATCATGACTGCGCCCACGGCAAAAGGTTACTGCGAGAGAAACACCAACTCCACGACGACCAGCGCGTCCGACTCTCTGCTGATAATTAAAACGGCGAGGCGGCATATTCGCCATCATCACAGCTAACAACGCACCAATGTCTACGCCTGCTTCCATCGTTGTCGTAACGCTGAGTAGATCGATACCTTGAACCAATCCATTTTCATTTTGAAGAATTACTTCCTGGAACCAGCGTTGACGGCGCGGCCTTTCCGCTGTGTCTGTTTGTCCAGTAAGTTCTTCGCTATGCAAACGGAATGGAGGCCCAGACTGCTCTGACAGGTATATGTAATAATCGAAAGTGTGCCGCGTTGTACTGACTGAAAGCTTCCCGCCACACTCCGCACATTGCGCACCAGCACGATGAAGATAGAAAGCATTGCACTTCAAGCAGCGCCACCCTTCTTGTGGCGCTTCCGCGTTACGCACGGGGGGGAGCGCCAGATATAAATTGTCCGGATCGAGCCCCATGCCGTTCTGTCCTTTGACTCCAACATTCGACTGTAGGAGTTGTTGCTCAACGGTGGTTTCTGCGACTCCAACCTCAGCGATATACTTACGGGCATAACCGGGAAGTTTAGACTCATTACCGGGTCTGAAATAATCAGCGGCATACCGATGCAAACGTCGCACACCCAATTGCCGAATAACAGCATCGGCAGCTTGGACAAGATCGGCTGATGGATTGCCTTGTGGTAAGAAGGTCACACGTCCTTGCCCAAGCCCTTCGAATGTCCGAGCTTTGTGAGGGAAGAGCGCATACATAATCTCAGACATCAAAGAAGCTTGAATTCGATTGATGTGAGTGTCCATCGCCGGTGTGCTGGGGGATAGTGGAACAGGACCCTGGTCAAGCCATTCGAAACATGACCACCAAGGCTGGCGCTGCCAATCGGTTCCCTCTTGAGTCCAGTAGTTTAATGATTTGGCATCCGTACCACCGGGGCAGGTCCCTAAGGAAAGAATCTTTTGCCAAACAGCAATGCGAAGCATTTGCAGCGGAATCCGATTGGGATAATCATGCATCATCTGATCCAGTTGCTTACGCGAACCCGGATTGGCCGATGGCAGATTTTGCAGCCAGAACATTATCTCTGTAACAAGAGCAGGATTATATTGCGCAAAGCGGTTACGTAAGTCCATGCGCAGTGGCTGATCATTTTTCGATACGTCAGCGTGAAGCTGTTGGTTGATACGTTCGATTTGCGCAAGTCCAGTCGGGCTAACTGGAAGCGTGATCTTCAGAAACTCCAAAAAGCCCTGTAAATACTCCTGATGCGCATCTAGAAGTGCAACTCTCACCATGTCTCGGAAGTGATCCCGCTCCATACCGGCAGCTAATTTCGCTGCATCCTGGCGGCTATCCGAAAAAATCACGAGCTTACGTGTGCGTTTACTATTCTGCTGCATTGGCATTTCGCGACAAAGTCCGCTGGCAAGTACCTGGCAGGCTTTCTGAAAACCTGTACGGTGATTACGTAGAGGTGTTTTAATGCGCTTCTTACGATAGTCGGCATCACACCTCGGACACTTGTGCGGCATTGCAGCTTCTTTTTCGGCAGCCGCTCCTCCACCGACTATGTACACCCATCCTGCAACTTCCTCTGCATTAGGCTCTTCACCTGCGCCATGTTGCAAAATTCCGGAGAAGACATTAAGGCGCGCCTCTCTCCAAAGCCGATTCACTCCAAGCGAGACATAGCTTGGTGTAGAAGGTCTGGTAGTCCACGGAACTTCATCATTTAAAGTCCAAAAGACAGCATAGTTGCCGTAAGTCTGGTTCATCGTCACCCGGTCGGGCATATTGTCGAGGTCAGGCTGATCGGCAGTGAGAACCTCGACTTGGGTTCCGCCCATTGGGCGCTTGTTTCTGAATCCACCAAGAAGTATTTCGCCGCAGACCTCGCAAACTATGAAGTCGAGAACACGTCCGCCACAAGAGCACGCGAGGCGATGTCTGGCGTGTAATGCTCCAACTGTGACGGCCTGTTCGCTCTGTCTCGCTTCAGTTCGCAGTTGAGAATCGCACCCAGGGGAGCTGCAATTAGGATTGGCACATACCCACAGGTTCTGTAAATTATGAAAGAAGAAATGCCCGCGCACTGGCTGTGGCGACGCATTATTCGATGCCTTGCTCATGCTCGAGTGCCAGCAATAAACCGCGCATCGCATCAGAAGCTGTATTGCCTCTATTCGAATCAGGGAACAACACTTTATCCAGTTGGGGAACCTTTGTTGGACGTACGTCTTTGTTTACAACTGAACAGGACTCCCTCAATGCTTCAGGAGCGTTTATGGCTTGTAGTGCGTTGGCAAGAGCAGTATCCGAATCCACATTGGGTTGACGGGGATAGCCGAGGGCAGATGCCAAAGTTTCCATTTCAGTTTTGTTTGCGGTAAGGCTCGGGTCTGGCGGCTCCATAGGCTTGAGCACGTCCTCTTGGACATTCTGAGCAAACCGCTCAAAAGCTGCCTGGTAGGGTGCCATGTAAATACCGCGCCCCCGGCTGCGGAGGATTCTGGTCACCGGCAATAATATCGAAGTTGTCACGACCGAAGAACTCTCGCAGAAACTTTCTCGACTTCTCATCAGGAGTGACACTTGCTGATGTGGCCAGAATTACAAGTTGTTTGGAGTCGATGTCAAGTCCAAGTCTATTAAGCAACAACCGGATAATGTAAGCGACTTCGGTGCCAGGTGTGCCTCGGTACGCGTGAAGCTCATCAACTATAAGAAAAAACTTGCGCGTCGGATTTGTAGCGCGATCTGGGTCAGATTCTAGCCAGATACGTGTTCGCTCGAATATATTTGCCTCTATACTGCGCATCAGCATGATGTTCAACATGCTGTAGTTAGTAATTAGTATGTCCGGAGGGGTCTCTTGCATATCCCATCGAGACCACATCTCACCCCCCTTAATATTAGCGAAGTAATAGCGGATGTCTTGATCCATTTGTGGGTTGGCAGCCAGTTGTTTTAAGATTTCGGCAGTCTCCTCGCTGCTTTCATTTAGCCGCTGACGCAGCAGTTTGACCGCGTTAGGATTTAACGGAGAGCCTGAAACCGGTGTAAGCCCCGTATAACGTCCGAAAAGAACGCGATTGCCGCCGCGATGGGTGTCAAGCCAATGATGCATGGATGAAGAATCTAATGTGCTGCGCAATCGGCGGAGTTGATCTTCAACGAGCGCGTTGAGCGGGTAAAGAATAATGGCCCTAACTGCATGCTCGCCAGTCATATTGCGGTGTGTATGTTTCCACTGTCCTATACGCTCGCCACGGCTCCACCACTCATGATTAGCGGGTGGACGTGGACTCTCCTTCCACAGGGCAGATTCACGAGAGAGTTCTGCGAGTAGTGGCAGTAAAAAGCATTCGGTCTTGCCTGAGCCGGTGCCGGTTGTGACAACAATATCCTTCTTCTTAACCAAAACGCTTTGTAGACTTTGCCATTGGTGATCATAGAGCTGTCGGTCGGCAGGGATCAGTTCTTTAGCGAAGTATTGTAGGTCTTGATAGCCGATTAGTGCTTGGCTTGCAGCCGCAATATTCAACCCGGATTGAGGATAGACAGGAACAGTTTCGAGAAGAGGTGGCTGAGACAATATGCCCTCTTTACCTAGCAAAGCACGTCGCTCCTCGCTGAGTGCTTCATAGCGTAGCGGAAATGCGCTTTCGATATACATTCTGTATATTTGAGTTAATCGTTCATAAGCACCAACAAGATCATACATGATTTCGTTCCTCAATCTGGAATTTCAACTTATCCACAAGCATCTGCGTCAATTCTTCGGATGTTCGTTCATACCTTAACCACTCATAGTCGGTTGATCGACTCGGCAACCTGCCGGAAGCAAGCACTAGGGACCGTTCGAATAGCATCGGTAAATGTGCGGACGTTGGAATCATCAACACGCCGCTCTCTTTATCGCGTACAGCTTTACACTCCGCACCATCTGCATGAAGCGCAAGAAACCTCAGCCCATACCAATCACCCTTGAGCCACCGCTGACGTTCGCGGTCAAGATACAGATTAATACTGTAAGATCGCTCTCCTTCCGACCTCGTCAGTCGATACAGGCCGGACTTGCCGACATATTGATTGTCTTTCTCGATGCATTCGTAGCAAGGCACATATCCTTCACCGTTCCACCATTCAACTGTGTATTGCGAGGTGCTCAGACGGTCTATAACT
The DNA here is from genome assembly GCA_963726785.1 of Blastocatellia bacterium. Taxonomy (GTDB): domain Bacteria; phylum Acidobacteriota; class Blastocatellia; order UBA7656; family UBA7656; genus DATEKX01. Next base: position 1,375,935 of record CAVSDJ010000008.1, on the reverse strand, counting down.
GTCAGCGTCTCCATCCACCCATTAAGGTCAGGCAAAGCCTGAGCAAGCTTTATGGATGAGGTGCCCGCCACAAAGACGGATAGCGATCTATTCAACTCAAACGGTCTGTCTTCCGGTAACTCACTACAGGCAACCCGAATACAGTCAGGTCCCTTATAACATGGCTGCGATACCTCTTCTATGTTCCAATGTCTTCCCACCTCGTCGAGTAACTTTGGTGTCCGCGCTCCGCACAAAAAGCCAGTCTCCGGATTAGCAGGATCTTGTACTAAGGTAGGCGTACACACGGTCCAGTGCTTGCCGTCAATCGAGCATTCGATGTGTCCGAGCAGCATCAAACACCGCTGGATCCGCTGTGCGGTCATGTTATTTTTGATAAGATTTAACGTATGACAAGCATTGACGAACGTGCTCCACGAGCCTTCGCCGGTTGCAGAAAGCCAATAAAGGAGCTGGTCATATCGCGCTCCGATTTCGGCATCCTCTTCGGTGTCAGATGAGGCAAGCGTACTGAATGAATCGAACGGATCACCAAGATCACGCGTCCACCTAGGTTTGTAAGAAATGCTGTTTAGACCTTCGATCTCGAAGTCCGCGCCACTTACCATAGACTTTATTTCAGATAGCTCTAAGGGAGGAGTCGGCTGCCTGTTCAGACCAGACTCGCGTAGCACGGTTTTAATCGACTCAGGAAGATATGAGCCTTCTAGCCCTTCAACCGCAAGGAACACATAGAACTGCCCGCGAGCTTTTTTTTCAACTTTAATTACTGGAATTGTTCGTGCCAGATTGCGAGTCTTTATCACGCGGCTTATTCTATCTATGACCTGACGCGGTTGACCTCCTGTTAGCACACCGATGTAACGTCTTTCCATGTCAATCTGCCTCTTCGATGTCCTGCTGCACTGCCTTCACGATGCCACCTTCAAGCGTGAATGAATTCAACTGTGTGACAATTGATTTTGTGGGATCAGAACAGTCTATCTCCTCCCACGAAAGAATTCTTAGCGGCCTTTGTGAGATTATCTTTGAACTGCCACGTTCATAGACTTTCAGTATGTATGTGCCCGCTTCAAGCCCTATGAACTCATCAAGAATCTTGCTTGAAGCCACTGCTATCTCTTTAATAGGTTCTTCCGGATCATGAATATCGAAGAGATCAAGCATGATCGGGTATTCGAACGCGTTAACTCTTATTTCCGGTCCATATCCTTCGAGCCATGCGCCTAGCCGAGGTACTCTAAGCCCTCCGGCAAGAGAGATCGAAGCCGAAGCGTTAGGCTTTAGCGCTTCGTACAATTCATTATTTTGTGGCAACACCCCTTCCCAGCTTTGAGTAAGCACCATACACTCCCGGTACTCTAACCATTCTTCATCAGAGTAGGTTAAGGTATGTTCCGCACTCCACTTTATAAGGGCCTCGTCTTTAAATATGTTTATTTGTTCCGCACACTCTTTGTGGCACAATAATAAAAAGGTCTCACCTATTTCGGGAGTTCCCCAACTGCCAAAGACACCCGAATCGGGATTGTCGGGATCGCGTATCAATATCCAGAATCGCCTTTCCGGCAAAACCAATTCTTTGACTTGTGAGCTTCCGAGTACTTCATACTGAACGCCGCCGCGCGGTGACTCATCCCATAAAGGGTAGAACCAGCCGGAACGCATAATCCTCAGGTCACAATACTTGCCATCTTTTAATACTTGAAGCTGCTCTCCGTGTGAGCGTCTCGGTTGACGCGGGTAAAGAAGAAAATTGATAGAGCCGGTAATGGCATTCTCATTACGATACAAACCGGCGGTCAATCTAAGCTGGTGAGCAGCGTTACTTCTTGTTTGAGTGCTTGCGGCAGTATGATCCCATTCGATTGATGAGTAAACTTCGTGAAAGGCGTCGGTAATAGCTTGAGAGCGACGGGACTCCGGTTCTTGTATCAATTGTCTTAAATAGCTTGATGGCAGAGTAACAGAACCGCGCAACCAGATACCTAGCTGGTCGCGGTCCCATTTTCTACTCAGCCGGCGTGATTTTTCTTCTTTACGAAAGAGCAGTTCTAACTTCCCTTTATCCCCTTCACGCAGTAATGCCTGGCTAAGCGGATAGTGAATGAACTTGTCGTTTTGATGCTTACCTCTTTCTGCTGAAGGTAACCAGCCGTTTTGCATAAGCCAGCCATTCCAGTTTTTCCACAACACCTCTTCTTCCCCGGCGGGCTTCATACCTGGCGGACGTCCACCGTCCTCTTCTGGAAACCTAATACTTGTCGTAGTCTGGTAAAATAGTTAATGTCTGAAATAATCTCAATTTCATCTCCCTCTGTTGCCATGCGATGCGCAGCAAGTACCATAGCTCCGAGAAAACCAACACATGGAGGAACTGTATCCGACTCAAAATCGGAGATCGAATCAATGTACACTTTGCCAACCCCGACGCATTGCTTGCGAACAGCTATTAAAAAATCGTCTACGCATTTATCATCCGAGAGCCACTCATCAGTGAAGCGGTTGCCGACATCTGCCAGCGCGGCACTATCTACGCTGAGGAAAACCTCTGTCCCTTTTGGCACGCCGCTCACAAAGTATTCCGCAAGCGCGTTGTTCCACTCGCTGTAATTTGCCATGTACTCCTCGCTTAGTCGGGGCTAAACCTATGTGTTGATCCAAAGCGCCGAATCGGGACAACCCTCAACCGCTTTCCTTAACGCTGTTCGCATTAGTGAAGGCGCTGAACTGATCTGTATAGCTAAAGTGTCGATGGCGCGAGTCAAAGGAATCATCGCCCAACGGGCTGCATAACGTTGCGCTTGCGCCGGGTCATCAACTACTCCTCCGGGTTCTGCCGATTCTGGAGGTTGCCAGAGCCGTCTTTTATAATCGTAAAACTCATCAAGGCCTAGATTAATGACACTCCATCCTTCCAATCCGCGACAAGAATCATACTGCACAATTCTCAGTTGGTTTACGGAAGTCGGATAGCTAGCTCGAACATCCACGGATACGCCGTCCCAGATTTCTGCGCCCATGCTCATCAAAATCTTGCCGGGGTATGAGTTTATATTTTCCCGAAACGTATCGTGCTCAATTGCCGATGGCGGAACGCAAATTAGCATGTCGATGGGATAATTCCCGGCTGCTGAGTTCTCGCGCATGATTTCCTTGTGCAAATCGGGAGCATTGAAGTAATCGCCTTCGATAACGATGATCTTGCCACCTGGTGCCTCAGGGTTCGGCTCTGCGTTCCAACTGATTCCCATCGCTGAGGCGAATGCGGCAACGAATCTCGCCAACCCAGCTTTCATGCGTAAACATCTCTTCAGTTTAAATGTCTGCTGAGCGCTTGCTGATAACCCTTGTCGCCAATTGCATGAGGAATTACGACGCACAAGCTGGTCCCTACTATCGGCTATAACAAAAGTGTTTGCCGGATAAAGCGCGCGCAACAAGTCCCTTTCGTCCTCAAACCAATCTTGTGCTTCATCGATAAAGATATAGTCCCAGCTAAAAGCTTCGGTTCTATCTTGCATCAGCTTATCGATATCTGCCTGTGTAATTGTTTCATTACGCAAGTAACTCAGTGCTTCACCTACAGACCCCTCATAGTTTGTCAGGAAGTTGTCAGCATTCGACAAGATACCAAGCCCTTGCAGAGCAGAGCGGAAAAACGAATACACCGTTTGAATTTGAATGGTATTCTGTCCGATGTCATCGGATAAATTCATCAAGGTGAAAAGGCGACGCAGGTCGGCGACCAGAGCTTTATTATAAGTCAATAAAAGGACGCGAGCTTGTCGCTCTTCATACACCTTCCATGCAAGTCGCAATAGGATCATTGTTTTTCCTGCTCCTCCGCGACCGTGGAAAGTTATCTGCTTTTCGCCAATGATATCCAGCCAATCAGCCTGTACCGCAGAGCGACATATGCGATCCATTTTGCAGCGATCCAGGCTCGTCGGCTCAATAGTTCTGGTAAGTATACTGATGGCATCCGACATGCCTCTGAAGTTGTCGGACGAGCTTGAGCTTAGGATCCACTTGTTGTTATAGAAGCGAGGGATGGCAAGCTGCATGATCACATTGAGAAACAGGTCCCAGCTTGAATTGCCGCCCAGTATATTATGCGGGCGACGCGGCAGGTCTGTGTTGGAAACATTAGGTAGCCATATAAGGTTGGTTATGTATGGTGGGCTGACACGATTATGTTCTAGGTAGTGTTTGAGTGAATACTTTTGGCCTTCACTTTGATCAGTCGCACTGTGCCATTTAGCCTCCCTATCCCCTAGATACCGAACATCAAGGTGGGTTCCAGTAAATCGGATGCTTGCCAGGTCATGATTCTTAACCTCTATAATTAAGCATAGGCTTTTAATGTGAACAGTGTCCGGCATTTTCAGGTGGCCTTGAAATGTGCTGAAAGAGAAGAATGGACTAAAGGCTGCGTAGTCGGGGAAAGTTGCCAGCACGACTATATCTAAATCGCGTTTAGACTGACCGTGACACTGTACCCCAGAGATAAGCTTAATGATTGATTGAGGATCACTTTCCAGCCAGGGCCATGATTCAAGCATTAAGCCACGCAACCTCAGCGCTGCTTCGTATTCACTACCTTCATTGCTGCCGAGTAATTCAATCATGCGAAGAACACCTTGTCTTCACAGAGGAGATAGACTCAATTACATCAATCTAAGCCGGGACCTACGTCGCGAGGTTCTACTTTTATCGTAATACGTCCCTGAAGAAACGATTCTTTCAGTTTGTTAAAATCCGGAGGTTGAGCGGGATTACTATAGCTCTCACTATCGGCCCTTCTTGCAAAAAGTGATGTCTCTTTACTAAAGCCACATTGCATTCTCGATACTTTCTCCCCTAGGCTCATCAACCCTTTGAAATCAGGCATGGCTAAGAAGTTTTGGAGCGCACTCTCAACCTGCCCATTCGCTTCCTTCCAGCTCTTGTGAGCACTAAGCTCGTCACGCCATTTCGCACCAAGCCGTTTACGATTGCGGCAATCTTCGATTGTGTGTTGAAAGCCTTTGACGGCCCAAGTATACAATTTCTGAAACGCTTCATCAATTAAATGATTCTCATTACTTTCATCTGATACATCAAACTTAGGAGGCGCAGTTGAGGGTAAAAGGGATTTGAACTCTCTTCTCAAGGTCTCCATCTCTGTATTAAAAGCCTGAAAGTAGCGATAGAGAAGTGTCTGTGCATGTTTTTGGACGCTTTGCAATGATGTGCCGAACTCCGCCGTGTTATATAATGTAGCCCAGACGTTGGTTGCAAACCGTTCTCTCCAGTGATCGGTTAAGTTGTTTAACATTTGACTCAGCCCAGGGTCGCTATTTCTTGCTTTATCGCACAGCATCCCTACAGAATGCAGTTGCTGATTGAGGGGCTTCCAGTATGCAAGAGATGTTGCTCGTTCAGTGAATAGTGTGACTCTCTCCTCTAGCTTCTGCCGACTAGTTAACAAAGCCGTCCGTCGGCGTCGCCACAATTTCAACCACTGAGCTGAATCGCTCTGTACTTCTGTAAGGTCTGTTTCTGCGCGCTGCAATTCTTTGCGAAGGCCCCTCCCTAACTCTTCTTTATTGCGTTGGAGCACATCGGCGATACTAGCGAGATGTTGGCTAATACCTGAGAATACCCACTCATCCTCAATACAAATTGCAGTAACGGTTCCGATCATTTGTCTAAGGTTGCTAACACCAGATTCAATTTCATCAACCTGATGCGCAAGCCGCAACTTCAATTGCCTTTCAAGTTCATCTGATCGCTTCTGTAGCTTCAACAGAGAGAGCTTTTTAAATATTTCATCCATCGCAAGCTCATCCCCCAGAAGTTCCAATTCGCGATGTACTTCAGTGATGCGATTAATGAGAGCTTCTCGCATCAGATCTGAGTTTTGCACAACTTCGATGTTCTGGTTTTCATCTGCCGTAATCAGTTCACGTTCTACAAGCAGTTTGACCACTTCGGCGGCTTCCAGAGCGATGTATCCTTGATGCCGTAAAAATTCTACCGCGGCGATGAAAGGTACCCGCCGCTTGCTTTTTGTCCCTTTAAGGTAGGTTAGTAGCGCAACTTCAGCAGGGTGCAGCGATAACCGTATAGAAAAAGCATCGGGGGTGCCAGTTGCTGCAACAAGCGGCCCGAGCAAACGCAAATAACTATCTCCTGCTGCCGTACTCTTTTGTTTAAATAGGATGTCTAGCAGCTCCGCTTTCGCCGCAGTAATAGTCTCGCGGCCTTGCTTTTGCGCCAGGCTCAACTGATCATTCCGAATGCCCTCCCTGTATGTTTCTAAAATCTCCTGCCACTTAGGAGCTTTAAGAAAAGTGTCATAATTAGGGAATCGACGACGACAGGCGATAATGAAGAGTGCGTGAAGAAGTTCTGGCCCACGTTGTCTTATTGAATGCTTATTACCAATATCAACCATTCCTTGTAGTAGCTCTCGTATCACGAAGTCCACTGTGACTTTGACAAACGTTCTTGCGTGTCTCCGTCCCTTTTGTCCGTCAGCATCACTTGAAATAGCATCTTGTTCACCTTCAAGTAAATTACCTAGGAAAGCCTCGAGATCATGAATGGCTGCTAGAATAGTAACGGGACGGAAAGGCTCTGGCTGAATATATTTATGACATCGCCCTAAATCAGCGGGGAGTATCCCATCCAATGGTTTCAATACAGGCAGTTGTAGTGTGATGCAGGGTGTTTCATCCTTCTCGTGAAAGATAGTTGTTGGCACGGCATCAAGTTTATCGTTGCACACAAAGGCAATGCACAAATCGACATCCTTCCGCCACGATCGTGGTTCCTCATTCGCAACCCATATAGCTATCTCACGCTGCGGAAATGATTCGTGGAAAGAGCCTCTAAACAGGTGCCAACCAGTGAGTACTGAGGTCGAATCATCCGACAGTTTTTCCCAAGTCGGGTTGGCCGGATTACTATGTGGAAAGAGCACAGGGACGAGTACACGCAAAATCATATTGGGGGCATGAGCGCCTAAGGCATCTAAGGCCGGCAATGTCTCCCAACATCGGGCAAGTAATTGCTCCCAATCCATGCTTGAACGCCGGATCTGCTGTAGCTTCTCTAGTGCCAAGCCAGAGGACAATTCAACAAGCAAAGGACCGAACAATTCAGATCGGGCCCGTTCGCGACTCTTTTTAGAAGGAATGTATGTTTGAAGAGTCTGTTGCGGACAGCCAAGGGGAAACGCGGCGAGTGTTCGTATCATGTTGAGCCGCGCTTCGTCTTCGACTAGCCATTCATCCTTGAAAAGCTGGGCTAGTATGTTTTGAACAGGGGCACCTTCACCAAAGTACCGGAACCTCCCAAGATATATATCATCAACGAGGTTTGGGATGTCATAACTTTTCCCAGATACCTGGTAATGTATTTGAGCATTTGAGAAAACATCAACTACTGTCCGCGGGCCGTTAGACAAATCTGGACGTTCGACAAATTGCCCAAGAGAGACAAGCACATCGTCTGTTAATGCTTTAGGATCAACTTGTGGTGTCCCAGACCCATTGGGGGTTGAAAGTTTGTGCCATAACCACCGTGGGAATTCCCGCGTATATATAGTCGACATTTGTAGAGAAGGGCCATGGTCGCGAATCCTGTGCAACACGTCTGTTGCCCAGCGCGCCAATCGCGCTTCTAACAATGAGTCGAGTGCCAGCACCACACCACAGTGCGAACGTTCTGTACGCATACCCCATACGAATTCACGAAATTTGACGATGGCGCGTACATCGAGTGGGCCGAGCAGTTGTTGAAGTTCGTCCAATACAATAATCAGCCCGTTTGACCACTGTGTAGCCAATTCACCCAACCTAGATAGAAATTCAACAAGTCGATAGCACTGACTATCAAGGGTTAACTGCCCAGCTTTTAGTTTATCCTCTAAGAGGTGTCGCATCTGCTTCGGAGACATCTCGTAACGTTTTGCATCCGTGCGAGCCACCACATCCAATCCCTCTGTCCATACTTCCTTAAACAGTGCACGTATCTTTTTCTCAGCTTTAGGTAGTTGGGCTTCGGCAAGTGCGGCAACTCCATGCGCTAGTTCATCAAAGTTCGTGCATGATAGCGGCGGGATTGCTAAGAACTCTTTCGTGCGTGCGTGATCCCATAATGTAATTGTTGCTGCAGTCTTACCGAAGCCGTACGCACCTGACAAACTTGCCCAAGCCGTTCTACCCTGTTTTACAGTGTCGAAAATTTCATCGGCGATACTACGAACTTCGGGTGGTAGCCAGAGTTGGTGGACAAGGCGTTCGTAGTGGGCGATTGTGCTTTGCGGATTCTCTCTTGCCTTGACCCCGCTTACAGTGTCGGCGATGGCTAAAAGCCTGGTAAAAGTTGTGGAAGCAGCACTCATCTATAATTTCTCCATATTAAATTATGCGAAGTTATGACTATTTAGTTGATCTTAACAGCTTTGTTAATGATCCAGTTGATAAAAGGATCATCTGAGTTTTTGAAAATCACCCGATACGGAGCGCCGCTAAGAAGCATAAACTCAGGTGAATTCTGTGCAAAATCTAAAACGGCACTATATACTTCTTCCGCATTATATAAGAAGCACTCAGCGAGCATATGAATGCTCTTGTTATTAAGCTCTATCTGTCCATTGCCCAGTGCACAAAGAGAGGCGAGGTGTAGTCGCATTGCTTCTGACGTATAAATTAAAGCATCTTGTATTCGGATACGCTGGCTCTCTCTTTGGATCAAAGGTGGTGCTTGTGCTTCAAGCCACACTGTGATGCCTGCTATGCTTGATCTACTAAAACTAACCCTATTAACCTCAAAAAGCTCAACGGCAGTTGTTACGACACGTAAGACAAGATCGTCGGCAGTAACACCTAAAACCCCGGAATTTAGTATTTGCCTACAGGCTTCACGATAGCTCCATGAAGGTGACGCAATTCTACCGCCTCCATCCCAAATCCACTTCCATGCATAAATGCCGTGGAGAGCTGTGTAGAAGCTTTGTTCGTATCGACCAAGACTGACTGCTAAAGCTTGCCCAGTCTCAGAAAGGGCCACTGTGCCGCGAGGCCGTTCAATAAGTCCAATTTCTTGGAGCGCGCTAAGTAGCTTATTTGCGTCAGCACGTTTTGCAAGTGGTGAAGCCGTTAATTGTGCAACCTCGTATAAATGAACTGGTGTAACTTTTTCTTGATCCAATTCAGCGAGTAGTTGAAATGCAGCCCATGCGAACTCCGGGGTGAAATCGTGTTTTGTGTGAAAAACGTGATTTTCTAAGGCCATATCTATGTACTATGCGCTAATCAAGCAGACTGAGTGAGTTCAGCGGTATTGTTAATCGCTGCTGACATTTCACCGAAAACAATCGCATTATGCAACATGCGCGCAAACCGGTCTTTTTGAAGCCTTCGAAAATCCCGGCAAAAAACGCATGAATGCTTTGTACGCTCACAGTCGGCATAAAAACCTGCAGCGCTCAATCCACCACCACTGATCAGTGCTGAGCCACCGTGCGTTACATTCTTGCGCCCTTGAAAAGGTAGATACACGTTCCCGTAGCCGGCAGTGCGCATCCACCCAGAGCTATCAAAACTAGTTGCTAGAAAGCCACTAAACTCACGAATAATATTCGGTGAACTGACACCAAACAAGTGTAAATCTGGCGGCGACGCTATCTTTCCGCTCCGGAACGCTTGATAAATCCAATCTCGCACAAATTCAAGCCGCCGAGTTGCGTTTTCTGTCAGTAAATTAATTTCGGCTTTGACTCCTGTTGTATCGAAACTACCAAAACCGATACGATGCATTCCACAGTTCAAGAAAGCGTCTAAACAGTGTTGTAGCTGCTGTGGCGTATGCCCTTGTAAAACGCCGAGAGCACGATCACGTATAGCAGGAGGAAGGCGCTTTAAGAACTTTACCCCTTCAGATGCTGTCACATAAACACGTTCATCCACTTCCGATGCTGATTGCCTAGAAGTGGGCACATAATCTGGCAAAACGTAAACGTCAGCCCAGTCTTGTTTCAGATAGAAGGCTAGAAGGCGGGAAAACAACTCATCATATTTTATTTTGTCTTGCTGGACAAAGAATCCTCCAGAATCAAAGACAACTTCAACACCCCAGTTCACGTGCATATAACGAACATATTCAAAGCTTCCAGGTTCGATAAAGAGTGGCGTGATGATGCATCGTTCAAAAGGACGAATAGATGACCCCTCTGACTCCCAAATACTTATGAGATGTTTGATATCGCGGGATGAAGCTGTTAGTGAAGCAACAAACATAATCGGTCGATGTGGAAGAACAGGCAACTCCCACTCATATAATGGCCGGCTCTTACCAGAGCGGCTGCGGCGTGATGAACGAATAAATCCTATTCTTTCATAGAAGCCATTGGCAGGCAATTCTACAGGGCAGGATAGACGAATACACCTTGACCCTGTTCGTTGGCAATCGACGATCAGTGTATCGATCAAATGACGGCCAATGCCTTTGCTCCGAATCCTGACATCAGTAGCTATTTCATAAATGGTGGTGACATTATCTTTCCTATGGTGATAGCGCACGAATCCAGTGACTTGGCCATCTACTTTTGCGGCAAGTAACTCTCCTTTATTAAGACTTTCAATGAAAGTTTGGCGAGTATGAAATCCAAGTTCTGAGCGATGCTCGTCTGCAATGCTCTTGATCCTATCTACGGTGATGAGATCTTTAACCTTCTCAACAACAATCTGAGGCATAATGAACACGCTGTACAGCTAGGAAACACAAAACTTATCATCTTCCCCCTGGTAAATACACCCGGACGTACAAGTCTCATGAACAACTACTTTACATATTGATGGCAATGTAACGTATAGCCGTTTCCAAATCCAGCGGGCGATATTCTCACTTGTAGGATTTGAAAGGCCTTCAACCTCATTTAAATAATTATGGTCTAGTTGCTCGTAAGCCGGTTGAAAAGCTTTCTTAATATCAGCGAAATCCATAACCCAACCCGAATCAACTCCTACAGTCCCACATATATGAATCTCTATTCGATAGGAATGTCCATGCAACCTTCCACATTTATGGTCAGGAGGTACATTCGGCAATTTGTGTGCAGCTTCAAATTGGAAGACTTTGAAAATATTCATTTGAGGGATAGCTCGCATCCAGTGGGTGTAGGTATCGACTACGATTCTTAGAATGTGGCCTGCTCCCAACCCCTATAGAAGTAAGAAGGCCAAAGATCTAAGTGAGTTGCCAAAAGAAATTGGAAAATAGTTCATTGAAAAAAGTCAAAATACTCAATAAATTCGATTATTTTCGAGTTTGTTTTTTAAAAAACTTTTGGCCATTCACTTAGCTTCTCGGACTTCCCAGCTTACTTGTCATTTCTGTTCAATGTACTAGATGTCTCATTTCCTATCGCACCATGTGTTTTATGGTTTTTATACTCTTCTCTCCACTGCCCGACTCTTCTATACTCCCAAATCAGTTTTGATTCAAGCACTCTTGTCTCAACTTTCTGTTGAAGCTCTCTATGTACTCTTTATCCATCGGTTTTCCTGGTCTTCTGAATATCAGCTTACCTCCTGCCCAGTCATCAATTAGCCAGAGGTAATTCTGGCCGAGGAGATAACCCGATCAATTTTAGCAACCCTTAACCGTTTCCCAATCTCTCAATCACTTCTATCACTCGATTGCCTATCCCCCAATAATCCACCTCTACTGTGCACTTACCCTCTCGAAGAGCATGCCTGCGAGCTTGTCCGTAGTCGCTTTTTGCATTGTTGGCATCACGTGCGGGTAGGTGTCAAGCGTGAGCACTATGCTCAAATGCCTCAGCCTCTCACAAGAGCCCTTCTGGTTCTCACTAGCAATCAACAGCAGAGTCGCGCAGGTGTCTCAAGTCGTAGAGTCTGACCGAGTCGGGCAACCCCGCGCGTTTCAGTATCGGTTTGAATAGGTGGGCAATCGCGTTGCGCGGGCGCAGAGAATTACCCTCTTTGCCACAGAAGACCACTCGTAGTTGTGATACTTGGGGACAGCCTTCAATCTCTCTTCGGCTTGTTTCAGCTTGTGTTATCTTAGCATGTACAAGAGCGGCAAAGAGGGTAATATACTCCTCAGCTTTTGCTGGTTTTGGGCTCGCCGAAGTGCCAAGTCCTGTCATGGTTCCAAGTGAGAGTACGCTGATTAGTGACAACATCCTTCTCAAAGCCAGCGTCCTTCCATTGCAGTCCAAGTACTCACTTGGTCTCAAGCCTGCCCTCACTCCGAGGTTGAACAGTATTGCCAGACTCAACAGTCCTCACAAACTGCGTGGCCCACTCTGGTTGAGCGCGTGCATATCCTTGAGCTTATGTCGGATTTGACATATAATATTCTGATGTCGCCTAAACACAAGCCTCTTATTCTGGCTACACGGCGAGGTAAAGACCCCGCCATTCGGCAAGGAAGCTCGGATCGAGGCGGGCTACTTGCTACGGCGATTACAGCGCGGTGACAGTTTAGGTATGCCGCATTCTAGGCCGATGCCTACTATCGGGCTGCGCTGTTACGAGCTGCGAATCACAGATGAGAGCAAGATATGGCGAATCATCTACCGTATAGATGCCGACGCGATAATTGTTCTTGAGGTGTTTAGCAAAACGACTAATAAGACACTGAAGAGTATCATAGAGGTTTGCAAGCATCGGCTCAGGAACTACGACGCGGTTGCTTGAAGGGGGTGAATCATGAAGGCAGCAAAACTCAAGAGACTAGAGCAGGCGGGATGGCGCGTTGGCTCAGCGGAATCCTTTCTCGAACTCAGCAAGGAAGAGCAGGCGCTGGTTGAGATAAAGCTCGCCCTTGCCGACGCTGTGAAGACACAGCGGGAAAAGCATCGCCTATCGCAGAGCGCCTTAGCCGCTCGGATGAGGTCGAGCCAGTCGCGAGTGGCTAAGATCGAGGCGGGCGATCCGTCCGTGTCGCTGGACCTGCTGGTGCGAGCGGTGCTTGCGGCAGGCGCGACAAAGAAGGAACTCGCAAAGGCTCTCACAGACGCATCACAATGATGTTATGGCGACCATTGCAGGCGAGGTTGAGACTCAAAAAATGTGCACCGACGCAACTACACAGAGTGAAACTCATTAGCACAGAAACGAAGAAAGAGTTTCAGAAGAGCCAAAGAAAAGAGCACTGAATTTTGGACTCGTTTGAACAGGATTAAACAATCCTAAGGCAAATTCCGGGTCTGCTTATCGGGGTCGAGTTCCTGCCTCCCGGCCAAATTTAACTAAGTACATTGGAAATTAAATAGTTTGAGAAACAAGCCTTCATGTTGTACGGTTTCTATATGGCAAGAACCGCACAGCCCATCAAACTCTCAAACAAGGAACTTCGTTCTTTGACAACTCTATTGAGTATTGGCACAACCAAAGCTCGCACTCAAACTCGCGCCCGTGCGCTCGACCTTCTTCATCGCCGTCAGCACCCTGATCTCATCGCCGCGACATTGCGCATCAGTACGCAGTCGGTTTTCAATATCAAACGGCGCTATCTCGCAGGCGGACTCAATGCCGCCCTCTACGACCAGCCCCGCTCTGGTCGCCCGGTTGAAATTGACGGCAGGCAGCGAGCTAAAGTCACCGCCCTGGCTTGCTCTCAGCCGCCCGATGGTCACGCTCGCTGGACCTTACGTCTGTTGGCTGACAAAGCCGTCGAACTCGGCTATTGTGAGAATCTATCGCACACTGGCGCTCGGCAGATTCTAAAAAAAATGAACTCCGACCGCACCTGAAAAAGACCTGGTGTATAGGCATTATGGACGCCAACTTTATCGCCCGAATGGAACAGATTCTTCATCTTTATGAGCTTCCCTACGACCCGCTCTACCCACTGATTTGCTTCGATGAACGCCCGTGTTTCTTGATCGGCGAGGTGGTCGAAGGACTAGAGATGAAAGCCGGACAAGTAGCTCGCCAGCATTATACCTACGAGAAAAATGGCTCCTGCGTCTTGCTGATGGCGATTGAAGCCAAGAGCGCCAAACGGCTGGCACAAGTTCACGGGCAGCGCACAAAGCGTGAGTACGCAATCTTCATGAAAGAGTTGGCAGCGCGCTACTCGGAAGCCAGGAAGATTCGAGTGATTCAAGATAATCTCAACACTCACAACAGCAGTTCATTTTATGCAACATTCAGTGCTGAGGAGGCATTCGCATTGTCGCAACGCTTTGAGTTTTACTATACGCCGAAGAGTGCAAGTTGGCTCAACCTCATCGAGATAGAGTTCTCGGCATTGAGCAAGCAATGCTTGAACAGGCGGATTGCGACGCGCGAGAAACTAACTGAGGAAGTATTAGCAATTGTCAACGAGCGAGAAGAGAAAGGAATCAAGATAGATTGGCAATTCTCAATCGAGTCAGCCAGAAACAAACTCAACAGGCACTATCAGCAAGTCAATGCTGAGAATGCTCAATATAAACGAACTTAATTTCCAGTGTAATAAGTGAGTTGCCAAAAGAAATTGGAAAATAGTTCATTGAAAAAAGTCAAAATACTCAATAAATTCGGTTATTTTCGAGTTTATTTTTCAAAAAACTTTTGGCCATTCACTTAGCTAAATCACGTACACTTACTTTTTAAAAATCAACTACACAGATTGATATGCAGATTCGGAAAGTGAGGTATAGTGTGGTTGATAAGCTGTTTGCCCAATTCACTCGTAAAAAGCAGTTCCTAAATAACGTACTCCCAAGGACTATCAAGTTCTACGGGGACTGTTTTGCCACCTGGAAGCGTACCGTAGGCGATGACCTGCCAAACAAGCTTCACCCTTAGGCGCATTAGACTCGCTAGGAGAGATCACTGGCGATGGCAGCTATGACGATCTATTACCGTATTCGGTCAGGCTGCAACTCTTTGGCGTCGAGTGTTTCTGTCTCGGACTGGAGCGCCTCATCCACGTCAAGCGTGCCGCTAGTCGTCCCAAAGAGTTCGAAACCATTGCGGAGTTAGAATCGATATTGGAAGAGCGAGAACGCGGCAACTAAATTCATATAGTCGCGATCCCGCAATCTGAGTCCTCACTTAGTCATCCATCTCACTTCTTTGCCTTGTTTGTACAAGTGTAGTTTGATTTGCGCGTATTGAGCGTTCAGTATTAAACTTGCTGACCGTCCTAACCAGGTTTTATAAAGAATAGGAGAAAGAATATGAGCAGGAGAAGCAACCGATGAGCGATAAAACGGGCCTGGCATCTTCGACCAGAACTAATAACCAGACACCAGACGACTTATCAGAGTTAGCCGCATCTGTTGGCGAAGCGCGACGCCAGCTTCTCAACGAGGTCAAACTTAGGCGCGATATAATCAAGCCGCTTGAGCAGGCATTGCGGGCGCTTAAGGACCCGCACCAGAACGCGGTCGCGCTTTACGAAGCGAGTGCGCTGCTTGAAAAAATGCCCAAAGAATTGACGCTGCCCAACGGCTATGACTCGCTTCTGGCTGAGTTGCGCGCACTCGCGGATGCCAAACTCTCCGAGCTTGAGTTTACATTCGCGCGCGACTTGCGCGCCGCCTTCAAGCAAAGAGGAGTTAAAATTGAAGGCTCGCCTTCAGAGCTGGTAGCTGAGCTTTTCATTATCAAACCCGACCTGCGCAAGAAGCAGGTGCAGATTAATTTTTCACGCCAGCCCGCTACCAGCAAGAAGATCAAGCTCGATGTTGATCAAGTGGTATCTGCTTACGAGCGGGCGCGGCGTGAGATATGCGAGCGCAAGGTGAATCTTGATGAGCTTCTGGCGGAGCTTTTTGAAGCCTATGGGCGCACTCTCAAACTTGCAGGCAAGCAGATGGGCGCGCGCGCGAGTATCGTTGATTGTTATCGTGAGCTGGTCATGGTCCGCCAACCGCTCGGTTTTCGCAAGGCACCATCGAAACTGAGTTTCGTTGATTATCCAAAGACTCATTTCGCCTATGATATGCTTGAACTGCGCCGCCAGCGCAAGCTCACGCATCAGGGGCATCGGCTTAACCTTGGCACCGCAACTATAGACGTAGGCAGCGACACTACCCGCGCCATGTTTTTGGCGACAGGCGCAACCGAAGGGCAGTTTATCAAGGATGTTTACTTCACACCGGAGAAATAGCGATGACACTTACGCAGCAGCAAGCGCAGCATATTGTGCGCAAGCTGGGCGAATCCGGCATCCCTCCCACGCGGGGACTCGAAGCTTATAGTGTAGGGTTGGATTCGCTGCTTGAAACGCTCGAAAACGAATACTTGCGCGGCTACCTGAAGGACGGCGGCTCAAGTTTTAAACTCGTCGTCGGCGATTATGGCAGCGGCAAATCGCATTTTCTGTACAGGCTCCGCGATAAAGCATGGGAAAACGGATACGTCGTCAGCCGTACCGAATTAAGCCCGAAAGAATGTCCTTATGACAATCAACTGAAAGTCTACCAGGCAGTCGTAAGCAACTTGATCTTTCATAGTGAGGACCCGAACGTAGAAGATGCTCAAGGCATAGAGGCTTTCCTGGAGAATCATTTCTTTCATACCCTGGCTACACTCGGAGTGGAGCAGCCGATGACATCCATCGGACTAGATCTGCGTGCCAAGCTATGGCTTGATACCATCTTGCGCTTCAAGGTCGAAAGCCCTTCTTACCGTCACGCCGTCTATTTCTATCTGCAAGCTGCCGCCGAAGAGAACGAGGCAAAAAAGCGGTTGATTAGCGCGTGGCTGCGCGGCGAGGCAATCTCGCTTAAAGATACGCGCGAGTTCAGCATAACCGAAAGGATGGATCGCTCAGTTGCTTTCAAGATGCTGCGGTCACTTTCGCAATTGATACATGAGCTTGGTTATTCCGGGCTTGCCCTCTTATTCGACGAAGGTGATCGCATGGCGAGCATCAGCTCTTCGCGCACTGAGAAGGTCGCATGCGATAACTTGCGTGAAGTCATCGACCGTTGCGCGGGAGAAAGCCTGCCCTCGACGCTGTTTGTCTACGCAGTTCCTCCTTATTTCGTCAGCAACATCGCACCGCAGTATGAAGCGCTCAGCCAGAGAATCACCTCCAAGGTGAAATTCTCGCGCAAGAATCCTTTCAGCGTGCAGATCAGCCTTGACCATCTGGATTATCCGGGCGAACAACTGCTGAGGCTGATAGGCGAAAGGCTGCTGAATGTTTTTGAGATCGCCTACGAAATCAAATTTGACCGCGAGCTTCAGGCGCAAAATATCGCGCAACTGGCCGAAGCTTGCGCGTCGTTGCTTTCGGCGAGCCATCGCCGCCATTTCGTCAAATCACTGATGGACATCTTGACTGAACAGCGCGTCGAAGGCGAGCGGCTTTACGAAGCGGATAATGCGCAGGGTGTAATGCGGCAGGTGACCGAGCAACTGGGCCGGTCTGAAAGCGGAGAGTATTAGAACCCGGATTGATTATGATCGGTGCAATCGTTAGCCATCCACTTTTCGGACGCGGGCGCGTGCTTGAGATGCGCAATGCAGCGCGCGAGGCCGTCGTGCGCTTCGACAACGGCATTCGTACAGTTGCGCAAACGAGCATGCTCTCAGTGTTACAAGAGATAGTTCCGTCCGCCCCGCGTCCAGCAGTTCAGGCGCGGGTTGAGGCTGCGGTCACGCCCGGCCAGCTTGAAGCGCGGCGCACAATAGAGGCATTGCGCTACGGCGTTGTGCCGAGCAAACGTATACGCGAACTGAGCGTGGGTCTTGACAGCGAGCGCGAAAGCCTTCATCGAGCATTCGATGAGGTCGAGCGCTCAGGCGGCGATGCGCGTGTGATCATAGGTGAGTATGGTGCGGGCAAGAGTCATTTCTTTGAGCTTGCGGCGAGGGAGGCGCTTGAGCGAAACTTTCTGGTCGCCAGCGCCAGCCTCGATATACGAGAGGTTCCGCCAAATCGCCCTCAGCGTATTTACAACTCGTTGATTCGTTCATTGCGGTATCCGGACTCGCCCGATACAGGCACACTCGTTCCCCTGTTTGATCGCATTCTGAGCGAGCCTGTGCTTTATGCATCACTCGCGGAGAATCTGCGCGGCACGACCTTTTCCACCGCGCTCTACAACTACTCGTTGATGCGCTCGTCGCCGGGCGAATCTCTAGACTTGCTGCTTAATTGGATTTCTGGTGAGAAAGTCTACATCAAGTCTGTGCGAAACGGGCTTGTGACTAAAAGCAAAGAGTTTCCTGCGCGCGCTCTTTCGATGATGACCACGTCGGCAGACCAGTATTGCTATTTGCTTAATGGGTGGGGATGGCTTGCCAATCAGGTGGGCTATACCGGCTTAGCCGTGTTGCTCGACGAGTCAGAGCATTACAGCTTGCTGAATCAGCGCGGGCAAGAGCGGGCTGATAATTTTTTCAAAGCGATGATCTACACTGCGATGCGAGAGCGTCCCGGCTGCCGCTTGAGCGAGAGTGACCTTCTGCATCAGCAGCGTCAGCACCCGTTTCGCTTCTCCGACCGGAGCGAGCTGCTCTTGATGTTTGCAGTCACGCCATCGGCCAGCACGTTCGATTACCTCCGGTGGCTGGATGAAGATCAAGTATTAACTCTCAACGGCCACTTGCCTGCGGATGAAATAGATAAGCTGATGGAGCAAATACAGATGCTGCATCGCCAGGCTTACTGTTACGACCGAAGCATATCGCACATCGTCGTGTCTCAGGGGGTGCGAGAGTGCCTGGATAGAAGGCTCATCAATCTTCGCCAGACTATTCGTCTCGCCACGGAAATTTATGATCTCTGCTGCGCTTACCCTGATTACAGTGAGTCGCAAGCGGTTGAAGAGATGCAACGCAACCTTATCGGCTTCTAAAGTCGGAACAACAAATCTCCGACTTCGGACAGTGAAGTTTTATGCATGAGCTGAAGGAGAAGCTGCCGCACACCTGGGAAGCATTCCTGGCCCGCTTTGGTCGCTTCACTGAGATACAGGCCCTCGCAGTAAACCCGTTACTTGCGGGAAAAAACTGTTTACTAGTTTCGGCTACAGCGAGCGGCAAGACAGAAGCCGCGATTGCCCCGATGCTCGAACGCTATAAACAATCGAATTCTGCGGGCCTCGGACTGAGTGTTGTTTATATAGTTCCCACGCGCGCGCTTACGCGCGATCTCGCCCGGCGTTTTGAGCAGCCCCTTGAACGAATTGCAGTGCGTATGCAGGTGAAAACGGGCGACGAACCCGCGCTCAATCGTCACCGTCCGCCCGAGTTGCTGCTGACCACTCCTGAATCGCTCGACTCGTTGCTTGCAAATTCGCCGCGAATGCTTAAAGACGTGCGCGCAGTTATTCTTGATGAGATTCATCTATATGACAACACTGCGCGCGGCGATCAGTTGCGTATACTCCTTAATCGTCTGCGAAGGATAAAACGCTATGCGCTTGAGCGTGGGGATACACGGAGCGATCATTTGCAGTTCTGCGCGCTGTCTGCCACTGTGGATAACCCTCAGAGCGTTGCGGAACGTTATTTCGTAAACCCGGTTATTATCAAAACCGGTGGGCGGCGCGAGATAGATGCCGAGTTGATTGCTATGGAAAGCGCAGAATCGCTCCGGCTGCTATTTGCCGCCCTTCAACGCCGAGCCGTCAAAAAAGTGCTCGCCTTTTGCAATCGTCGAGCCGAGTGCGAAGAGTTGGCGCACATGTTTCGCTACGGCTCTGTGTTTGGCAATCGTGTGTTCGCCCATCATGCGAGCCTGGATGGGCGTCTTCGACGCCAGGTGGAGAAAGATTTTTCAATAGCCGATGTTGGCCTGTGCTTTGCCACTTCGACACTTGAGCTTGGAATAGACATAGGCGATGTTGACCTGATTGTCCTCATAGGGCCTCCTGAAAACGCGAGCGCCTTCCTGCAACGTATAGGCCGGGGCAATCGCCGCACATCCCGCGCAGCGGTGATTTGCTTTTACCGCACGCCTATAGAACGAGCGATGTTCCAGGTTTTCATCCGCGCCGCCCAGTCAGGCGAGACAGGATCAAGTCCTTACTTCTTCCGGCCCTCAATAGTGGTCCAGCAACTTTGCTCCTACATAAAACAGACGCGGCTTGGGGAGATTGAACCTGACAGCGCCTACGAGTTGTTCCGATCACCTCAAGGTGCTCCGCTTATTGCAAAATCTCTATACGACCAGATCATCGAGCATCTGATTGTTAAGGGCTATTTCATCCCGGCGCGCGGACACGCTGTTAGGCCGGGTCCGAAATGGCAAGAGCTTCACGACCAACGCGCGATCTATACTAATTTGACGGGCGCGAATCGCACTGCATTTGACGTTGTAGATGAAATGACTGGCCGCAAGCTGGGTGAGATTGATTGTGGGGCAGTCCGAGAGCCTACGTTTTTATTTGGCGGTCAGGCGCGACGCGCCACACGCCTGAAAGGGCGCAAATTAATCGCGCAACCTCTAGAAGAGGGATCGGAGGCAAATGCGCCCAAGTTTCGCACACCGTGGCGGCCTTTACCGCACGAAAGGGCTAAGGCTATTGCGAAAGAGCTAGGCATGCCTCAAGCCTCTTCTCCGTCTGAGATGGCGATGATTACAGGCAGGGGCGATAGTCATACAGAAGGGGAATCCGCATCCCCACCAGGACAATCTGAGATGGCATGGGTTTTTCACTGCGCAGGAGATGCTTATGGGCTGATACTTGGAGATCTATTAGAATCCTTATACAGACTGAAACTGAAAGACTGCAATGGACTTTATCTGACAGTTGAGGGGCGGCTATCTGCGGAGCCGCTTTCGTTCAACGCCGAGCAGGTTCGCGTGAGATTGCGTCGCAGGTGGAATCAATTTGAAAGCTGGTTTGACCTGGGCAGCTTTCAAAGACATCTTCCGTTAGTAGCCCGCCGAGCGAGTGTAATGGAAGCCTTTAACGTGGAAGAGTTCTTGCGGATCTTCTCAGGACGCAAAGTTATCGAAGTCCGAGGTTCGGAGTCCTATGTTGATAATTCCAATCCGTAACATCTATCTGAAACGATCATACTCGACGCGCGCCGGGCTCGGATATTAGAGGTATTCGAATTCAGCCAGTAATTCCTAACCGCCGCATTTCATCAAAACACTTCTAACTTCCGGCGTAGGTGCAAAGCATAAAGTTCGAAATGAGTCCACGAAGGCCAGCCATTGTTTATAAGTATTTAGTACTACTCCCGCTGCTCATTCCGCAAACTTGTGTGCGGTTCGTGCGCCGGCTCAGTAAAACTTAATAGAACTCATCAGAAGTCGAACCGACGCACGGAGGGAGGCTGATCATGTGCACAGGCTCTGCATAGCGCGGAAGTGCACGTCCACTGTGTGTTGACTTGCTCGAAGAGCTAGGCTTGCGACGGCAGGTTCAAAGCATTTGGGTTTGGATCAAACGTTCTGGCCCTCAAGTGCAAGCGCAACGGGGTTATTACACAACGAAAGCTGAGTGATAGGGCATTAGCAAATCAACTCATATATGAAGAATGCGAAGAAGCGAATACTCTGTGTTGAAGACAACTCGGATAGTTGCGAGATGCTAGCAAAGTTTTTTGGGATTCTTAGCTACGAAGTCATAACAGTCAACAATGAGGCCGATGCTTTGGAGAGAGAAATTCGATACTTATAGCGGCTTGCAATTGAGTGCGACCGGATAATTGAACATCCTGTAGGGGCGACGCTGCTGTGGTCGCCCCAGATTCAAGTATGGCCAGTCTGGGGCGACCACAGCAGCGTCGCCCCTACAAGGTCGCATTCGTTTGCATACCGCTATAGGTGCTCGATAACTGATTGCCTGACATGACTGGTTTGAACTTTGCAAACAGATTCGCATATTCGATACGGCTACCACCATCATTTTCTATTCTGCCGTTGTAGGGGAAGCCGACCGCTAAGAAGGAATGAGAGCTGGCGCGCAAGCCTACATACACAAGCCTAGAAACCCGGGGGAACTGGAAAAAACGATACCCTCATTCCTCAAGTGTGGTAATGGCAAGGATTGAACCTATGTGAGTGGGTCAGGATCGCTCGCCTCAATCCCGGCACTTTCATTCGCTTGATTGCCCTTATATCTCATCATCTTCGGATGTTGACTGATGATCACCGTCAGGCATATGTTCCTCAACGACTTAGCGCAGAATGTCGGTGGCATCTCTTTCGGCAATCACATCATACCTGCCTGTAGATAGCTTCAACGCCAGACGGTAGGCTTCCGAATCGTGAAACAGCAACTCGATGAAACGGTCAAGCTCGGCTTGCACAAGCTGCCAGCCACAGCTTTCTTTTGTCAAACCCCGACGCAATACGATAAATAGATCGGACAGTAATTGATGAGATACATAATCAGTGCGCGGCATGAAAGAAAGAGGCTAACCCTCGCGGGTAACCTCTTTCTTTCATGCCTTGCGTCTCGGGGTTGGTTGTTGTGGGGCGCTCTGCACCCCACATTTTCTTTGCTGCGCAGGATGCTTCTTTACTGTTCGGCAGCTGTCACCTTTTCGCCTTTCAACAGCCCGTTAACAAACAGGCTGATATGCTCGTCCGGGTCGCCTCCGCCTATTATGTCGAAGCGGTTTGCGTAGAGTCTGAAAGTCTGTCGGTATGATCTGGAATGCCGGAAGACAAGCTCTAGAATTCTGCCTAACTCATCGCTTGCCTTCATCGCTTCTTCAGCGCCTTCGCTGGTCATCTCGCGTAGCTCAACGAGAATGTTAGCCAGAATATAAAGCCCCTGCTCTGTGATTCCCTTCATGATAAATTCAATAGCGTGTTGCGCCTCGGCTTCATCAGGGGAAATCACAAAAGCCTTGCTCTTGTCTGCTTGCTCGGCTTTGTCCTCACGCTCTATAGCAGTCTCCGCATTGTCAATATTCAAAGCGTTGGTGAGCCAAGCTCTGACGTTTTCAGAGCCAGTGATCTCGCCTTCGCCTGATGTGTTTCCGACATTACACAACGTTGCTCTGAGAGTTTCTTTTGTGCTGTCGGAGAGCCTATCGCCTTCGAGCAGCAAGGTCAGCGTGTTAATGAATCCGTCAACATCTAAGGAACTTCGAGCGCGACATGACAGCGACTAGGCGGTAGAAGGTTTCACCCACTGATCGTCTTGAAGCTAATTGGTTAGAGGGTTGTATCTTCCTGACACTGAGAAACAGAGATTGACAGTTTTTCGGCTCGCCTAACACCCGTCTAGCTAACGGGTAGACAGCCGCGCATTCCTGAGCGCGGTTGGCGGGCCGGAATCAATCAGGAATGCCTACGGGAGGGCTGATGAGGGGAGGGGGATACCAGCGAGATGGTCTGGATAACCATTCCTTGGAAGGCGAACGGCAATTCTTCCTCTTTATTGCTCGACGATGTGACCAGCGGATAATGATCGATTTGTTGATCAGCCCTTACCGCCTCTACAGTGATTTAGTCAGGAATTACGCTCTCGGTTCCTATAACGGAAAGATGTCTTGGGAACAGTTCCAATCGTTTTTGCCGGACTGGAAGAGCGTAGAGATGGAGGCTAAAGGCGCGCCGGCGGGAAGCCCTCTTCTCCCGTTTAAGGACGCTCTGCTCGACTGGTCTGTGAAGTGGCATCTTGATTCGGATTGGTGTCGTGACCGAGCCATCCACGCAATGCGGTTGTGGGGATATAGCAAAGCGGCGAAGCAATATCTGTGTTGGGATTCATTCGACCTCTGGAACAGCGTTCAGGAGCGGCTTAGAATCATCGATCAACTCAGTGAAGACGAGCAAGAATTCGTGCGCAGTTTGGTAAACGATCCTGGAGCATTTGGAATGGATAATAAGCTCTCAGGGGCTAAGCGCCGAGATGATTCGATCTATTCCCTCATCTACCCCAAAATACCGCGACCAAAGAGTAAACTCCTTCCTATAACGGTCTTCCCGCTCCACACCCTCGACAGTTATCTCAAAGATGGCGCGCGAGCATCTTGAAGAACATCCATCATTATCAAGCCTTAATGAGGCAAAGCGATATGATTACATAAATAAGCTCCTGCATGGGCCAGGCCGAAGTTACTACAAGCAGGTCGAACGCTACTTCCGAAGGCAGGGCTGGAAGCAAACACGTCAGCAACCAGAACATGTGAAATATATACTCTGGACAGCCTATTATCAGGTGTTGGGTTTCGAGCCTAGCCAGATCGCAGCAGGTCCTCCCTTGGTCCAGACGATAAGAGTTAGTCAAGCCATCTCAGCGGTTCTAAAACGTCTCGGTCTGCGTAGGCGGAAGGGTCGAGGACGGCCACCTCTCAATAAAAGCCTCTAAGCCAAGCAAACACTAAGCTTGGAAGATCGCTCCGATTGTAATTTATTCCCGGATTAGCTTTGTTGTACAACCGAACTGTTGATGGTTGATGGTGCAGAACCATAAGCCAGCGATAAGGAGGGAGTATGAAGGAGCAACTTTTGAGTACCGGAGATGTAGCGCGCCGACTCGGCGTTTCAAGCGAGTTTATCAGGAAACTGGCCCGTGGCGGGAAGCTGGCGGCAATGCGTACAGCAGGCGGGCAGCGCGTATTCAGAGGAGAGGATGTTGAGCGCTTGGCAGCCGAGCGTGAAAGACAAAAAGAAAGTGAGTCCTGATCTGACAGTTTGAAAACACTGTTAGCTTTGCAAAAGTAGAAACTCAATTGACACCGTGACTCTGCCCGCTTTGCTAAACGAGCGAAAGCAGCTTGAACAAATTGGCGGCGTCGCCTACTTGGCATCGCTGTAGATGGAGTGCCGCAGACTGACAACATTGAGCATTACTGCCGAATAGTTAAGCACAAAGCCGGGGAGCGGGAAGCCATTGCTTTTCTTAATAAAGGTATAAGGGAACTACTTGATGGCGAGAAAGCATTAGAACTTATCCTTGAGCGCTTGCAATCCGAGCTGGCACAGATTGGTGAGAGCGAGGACAAGCCAGAGGCTATCAGCGGTGTATACATAACTCTTGATGCTTTATTCTCCGCGCAGATTGATGAGCCAGAGCAGATCATGTTCGGGGTTCATCGGGGCGAAGTTGCGGGCATGTTCGCAGTCACTAACTACGGTAAGACTACACTACAACATTGCTCTAACCATCGCTGCCGGCGAATCACTGTGGCCGCTTGCGCCCAACCTTGAGAATCCTCGCCGGGTCCTCTACATCGATTCGGAATCCCCGGCTTCAGTATCAAGAGCCGATCTGCAAACGATGATTCGAGGCATATCTGACAGCAAAGCATCGCGCGAGAACTTCGCGATGGTAGTAGACGCTTCGATTAACGGCTCTCCGCTGAGTCTGAACAGGCCAGAGTATTTCAAGTGGATCGTAGCCCTAGCGAAGAGTCACAAGGCCGATCTTGTAGTAATAGACACGGCGGCAAGCGCCTTTGAGCTTCAAGTCGAAAACAGCAATGCGGAAATCACCCGCCGGGTAATGAATCCGCTCAAACAATTGGCTTCGCTCGTCAACTGTGCGGTGATCTTCACGCACCACATCGGTAAAGCCAACGAGACGCAATCAGGTGAAGCAGCCTATAAGGGTCGTGGCGCGTCAGCATTCGGCGCATTGTCACGAACGATCTTCAACATCGATAAGGATGTTAAGAAAGGGCCGGGGTATATCGCGCTGAGTTGCCCTAAGGTCAAAGGTCAAGAGTTCGAACCTGTGCCGCTGAAGCTCAATGCGGACACACGCTGGTTTGAGATGTGCTCAGACAGCCCATCGGCCAAACCGGAGCCGCCGACAGCTAAGGAGATAGCTGACTTTGTTGGGAAGCGGACAGAAGCGCGAACTGGTGAGATTTGCGAGCATTTCGAGCAAAGAGCTAGTAGGCGAACAATAGAAGACCGAATCAGGGAGGCAGAACGTCTAGAGCTAATCGCAAAAGAGCATCAGAAGGCTCCCCGGCGTTTGCGTGACGACAATAAGGGCCATTCCGGTAACACCGGAGAAGCGACAGCAGGATAAACGGATGGGGGTTTCCGCATTTCCGTAATCTCTTATAAGACTTGCGGATTGCGGAAACCGGGCCAAGTAAGAGGAGCTAGGCGCGCTGAAGCTGCCTAGGGGAAGAGGTTGGGTCATGAGTGAAAAGAGAGCACTAGAAACACAGCGCTTTTGCACGACCGAGCAACTGGCCGAGGCATTCGGCTTTAGCCCGCACTGGATTTATAAGCTCAACAAGCGCGGCAAAGGGCCTCCCAGACTTAAAGGCGTTCGACCTTATCGCTACGACACCCAATCAAGAGAGCTCTCAAAATGGCTCGAGGACATGGGCGTAGACATAGGCCAGGATAGAACCGTTGACAGCCAGGAGTCGTACAATGTATAGACTCTTACAGAAACAAGATACGGGCCATAACAAAGGAGATTTGTGATGGCTCGCAGAAGCTTTCAAAGGGGAAGTCTGCAATGGCACAACGGTCAATGGACGCTGCTTTACTGGCTGAAAGATCACAAGTCAGGAAGGCGTATTCAAAAACGTGAGAGAGCGGCTTTCAAATCGTTTACCGACAAGAACGATAAGAAGGCCGCGCTTCCAACTACTAATGAGTTTCTTAACGCAATAAACGAACTCAATAGTAATCCAAAAACGGCGACTCGAACAGAGCAAATAAAAACGGGGCTGACCTTCGCAGAGTTTATCAAAACGAGGTGGGCCTCATACGTGGCAAAGAGAAAGATGGAGCCTTCGACCTTGGCAGGCTATGACAGAATCATCAAGAAGCACCTGCTGCCGGTGTTCGGAGAGCGCGAGCTTTCCGGCATTGAAGTAGGCGATATGACGGATTTCTTCGATGGGCTATACGGTAGGATGAAAGATAAAACTATATCAAACGTCTTCACTCTCACTTACAAGATGTTCGATATAGCGGTTGAGTATGATCTTATCAAATCGAATCCTGTCAGAAAGCATCTTCACAAACCCGAATTCGAGAAGGAAGAGAAGCCGGTTCTTAAAGCAGAAACAGTCAGGAAGATACTGATGAAGCTGCCTTATGAACACAGGCTGTTCATAGTGATGCTGAGTGTGTTGACGATTCGGATAGGCGAGGGGTTGGCTCTGAGGTGGCTCAACTTGGATTTTGATAGTAGAACATTGCAACTGACACATTCTCTATGGCGAGGGAGGCTCAAGCCGACGCTGAAGACGAAAAGCAGCAAGCGGCGGTTTGTGCTTCCAGATGCATTGGTGAAGGCGTTAGAAAGCTACACGCTACAATCGCAGTTCAACGGGACAGAAGATTTCATCTTTCCAAACAGCGTGGGCGGGCCGCTTGAACCAGGCAACTTCCGAAAGCGGATTTTGTATCCCGTGATGGATGAGCTTGGTATCAAGCGGGAATCTCGCAAGTTCGGGTTTCACATTCTGAGGCACAGCAGCGCGACGATCCTACACGCTGAAACGGGTGACATCGAAGTGGCGCAAAGGGCGCTCGGACACGCTAGGCGCTCGACGACCGAAGACATTTACGATCACGCAGAAATTATCGTAGATGAAGCGACCACAGGAATGTTGCTCGGAGCAATTGTGGAAGACGTAGCGATACTGCAATGCAGCGATGTGGTCAACTGAAGTTTTGTTACCTGAAATGTTACCTGAAGGGTGAAAAGGGAAGGGATGAATCAGGCGATGTTAGGCGAAAAGAACTGTAACCCAAATGAAATGAGGGCCTTGCGGCCCTCAGGATTGGTTGCGGGGGCAGGATTTGAACCTGCGACCTTTGGGTTATGAGCCTACCAAGATCTTTGCCCGCCTTTTGTTTTCTTGAGATTCCTTTATACACTTTTGCTCATCTTAGTACGTTTTAGTACGCAACCTTGCCTTATCCTTGCCTTGAATTTGGCAAGTCATAGTATAACATGAGTTAGGTCGAGTGTGCTTACTAAAGGGAAGTCGCAAGGGCTTGAGTTAGTCTCTTTTCCTACGTGTATCGCGCTACCGCCGGGCCGGACTCTGGCAGCGGGATGAACTCAGTCTCATCTGGTATGGGCGCAAAACGGCCTGCCTTCCAATCTTCCTTCGCCTCCTCAATGGGCCGTACAATTTGATAAAAGCGAAAGCAACTGAAAAGCAAAAGGCTAACTCGACTGTGTAAAAATAATCACACTTCCTGATATCTCGTACATATTAATCCATACAACGAGGCCACAGTATTTTTTCAGCCACAAAGGTTGTTGAGGTCAGCGAGATGAGCGTCTGGATGACCGGTCTTTACAGTGACACGAGCTTGCAAAGTCAGGCTGGTACCTTCATGACCTGTGCTTTAGAAACGTGCCTTCCCGGAGTTCCTCGAACGCCTGCCGGAGTTGCTCCTGCGTGTTCATCACTATCGGTCCATACCACGCGACAGGCTCCTCAAGCGGCTTCCCCGAGATCAGCAGGAACCGTATGCCATCCTCCCCGGCCTGTACCTCTACCTCGTCGCCACGATCGAAAAGAACGAGCGAGCGGTCGGTAGCATCTGATGGAGGTGTCGTATCTAACCATCCGACCGGCTCTGTAGGCACAGCGAGTGGGCCGGAGGCGTTGCAGAACTTGCCTGACCCGGAAAATACATATGCCAAAGCGTGGCGCGTCGTCTCGACGGGAAGCGCCTTCCGCTTCCCCGACGGAACCGACACATCCAGATAGATCGGATCCGCCGCGACGCCCTCTACCGGGCCTTTCTTTCCCCAGAAGTCTCCGCACACAATTCGCACCTGCGTCCCGTCATCATCTGTCACGATGGGGATGTCTGCGGCTTTCACATCCTGGTAACGGGGCGCCGTCATCTTCAACTCTGCGGGAAGGTTGGCCCACAACTGAAACCCGTGCATGCGCCCCGCCTTATCGCCTTTTGGCATCTCCTGATGAATGATCCCGCTGCCCGCCGTCATCCACTGCACGTCACCTGCGGTAATCGAGCCGCTGTTGCCCATGCTGTCGCCGTGCTCGACTGATCCCGCCAGGACGTAGGTGATCGTCTCGATTCCACGATGAGGGTGCCAGGGGAAGCCAGGCAGATAATCCTCCGGAATATCATTGCGGAAGTCATCAAACAGCAGAAAGGGGTCGAAGTCAGAAGTGTTGCCGAAGCCGAAGGCGCGGCGAAGATGGACGCCCGCGCCTTCGATAGTCGGCTTGGATTTGCTGAGCCGTTTAACTGGCCGAATAGACATGTCAGCCTCCTGTATAAATAGTCAATCACGGAGCGCAATCAAAACTAAGTGTTCATCTCGCCGCCACATGATTTGTCGAAACGTCAGCTATCAACTTATCATTCTCGCCAAAAACGGTTGTTCGCACGACGCTGACTGTTTTCCCTTTCTTGACAAAGGAAGCAACGGCTCTGAACTTGCCAGTTTTTTGGTTGCTTACGAAATTTGCATTCAGACTTATGGCAAGAGGAAAGCCCGCTACTCCTTCGCCAGTTTGAGTTGAACCCATTGCGAGAACAGTGGCGGTGACATCGGCAAACCAGAGAATTGCCCCTGCATTAACCACACCGAATGGATTTAGTATGCCGGGCTGAATTGGCATTTCAGAAATCACTTGCTCGGGCACTTGCTCTAGAATAGTAAATTCTATTCTTCCTTCGACTCTCATTTTTATATAGAAATCCTTTGCGAGAAACACCACGGCCTTCCCGATCTCATCGGGTGTGGCGAAATTCAAAATGCACTTATGCTAAGATCTGGTCTCGCATACCGCCGTAGATAAATGTGCGGGGCAGCTCCTTTGCATAAAAGTCGTTCGGGAACCCCAGTTCAATCCGGCTTGCTTCATCAAGCGTCTTTAATTGGTCCGCTGAAAGCGTCAGGTCGAAGCTCGCCAAATTGTCCTGCAACTGGGAAAGCTTCCGCGCGCCGATGATGGGAATGACCGGCACCGCGCGGTAGCGAAGCCACGCCAGCGCGACCTGCGCCATGCTGCGACCGGTCTCGTCGGACACGGCCTTAACGGCAGCGACGACGCGGTCGGTTCTCTCTTGTTCCGGCATGAAACCCTTCATCATCTCGCCGCTCATACGGCCCGGCTCGCCCATTTTCTCAGTAGTCCCGTGACCATGATACTTGCCCGTCAGCACACCATTGGCAAGTGGCGACCACGCAGTCACGCCGATGTTCAGCGCCGCAGCCATCGGGATCAACTCCCGCTCTACGGTTCGCTCGATCAGGCTGTATTCGATCTGCAACCCTACGAACGGCGACCACCCGCGCAGTTGAGCAAGCGTGTTCGCCTGCGCGATCCACCAGGCCGGGGCGTCAGAGATGCCGACGTAGAGCACCTTGCCCTGACGAACTAGGTCATCCAGACCTCGCATCACCTCTTCGACCGGCGTCATCTGGTCCCAGGCGTGGACCCAGTAGAGATCTATGTAATCAGTCTTAAGCCGCTTGAGGCTTGCTTCGACTGCCTGCACCATATTCTTGCGCTGGTTGCCGGCTGCGTTCGGGTCCGTGCCCGGAGCGGCATTGGTGTATTTCGTGGCCATCACCACGCTCTCGCGGTGGCCCTCGATAAACTCGCCGAGGAAAGATTCGCTCGTCCCGTTCGTGTAAATGTTAGCCGTGTCTATAAAGTTGCCCCCGGCGTCGCGGAAAGCGTCGTACACCTTTCGCGCTTCGTCCTTTGCGGCACCCCAGCCCCAATCATCGCCGAACGTCATGGTGCCGAGCGCCGCCTCGGAAACTCGAAGCCCGCTGTTACCTAAGAGCCTGTATCGCATAGTAATCTCCTTTTTGTTTAGCTGTCTCCACAGCGACATAGAATCGGGAAAGATTGCCCACCGGAATGGTTGCGACCATCTCCGGCGTCGCCCCTCTGCGAGATGTTTATACCACGTTCGCTACACCTATAGTTAGGCCCTGTGTCCAACAACGTTTTCTGCTCAAGCGGCGGAGATGATGGTTGATTGCTTCGTACATTTTCTCTACTTCCTGTTGGACTCAAACCGGGGCTTGTGGCGCTGGGTATCGGCTACGGGCATAGCGTGTGCCCGTCATAATAATGATCCGGCGGTGAATGATGATAGCTTCCAATTTGAGATTCATTCGTGTGCCTCCTTAATTGTTCACACCAACAAATGCGCTTGTGATAACTCCGTTCCTAATCCTCTTCACCAAGAGTTTGGACATATGTTTTGCCGTACGGATAGAAGAGATTCTTGCGTCCTTGCTCCCACGCCGCTTTGAGTTCGGGCGTCGTGATGTCCCAGTCCGGTCGGCATTTTTTGGTAACGGCTCGTAAGTCCTGGCGTAGCTCTTCCATCGTGGGCCGCCCGAAGAACCAGTAGCCCATGTAAATCTTATAAATGATAAGACCAGGTTCGAGGACAATCGTGTGAGGGATCATGGGATTGTGGAGAGGATCAGTGTATTCGGCGATGTCGAGATCTTTTTGAATTCTGCGCCCCGCGTCGGAGAGAAAAGGCCAGTGGGCACCGACTCCGCTGCGATATTCATTCGTCTCGGTGATATTGTCGGTACTGATGGTAACCAGCCGGCAATAGCCGACCTCAATCTCACGATCAAGGTGAACAAGCCCTTCATGCTGCCGTCGTTCCTTGGGGCAGTACCCTCCGCGGCTGAGGACGAGAACCATTGGATGTTGCTCTTGCAGTTCGGAGAGCTTCCGGCGTTTCGCGGTGTGATCGGGAAGCTCATAGTCGGGGAAGACAGCCCCTGGAACAATGTCAGATCGCATTCGAAAACCACCTTTCTTATTGCAACTGAGAACCGTTAACGTGAAGCACCGAGGAAGCCTCGGACTAATGCGGCGATCTCATCGGCGCTGGCTGGCCTGACAGCTTCGCGAGTTATCGTTTGCTCTTTCGCATTTGTATCCATTTCTCTCTCCTAATAGATCAGTTCAGTCTCCGGTTGCCGGGCGCAGGGGCCTCCGGTGCGGCGACCAGACTGTCCTTCTTCGTCCCTGAAAGCTTCTCGACGAGATAAAAGCTCACCGGGATGATGAAAATGGCGATGCCGGTGGCGGCGAGCATGCCGGCGATGACTACCGTTCCTAGAATTCGCCTCCCCGCCGCGCCCGAGCCGGCGGCGATCCACAGCGGCACGCAGCCCAGGATGAAGGCGAACGATGTCATCAAGATTGGCCGCAGACGCAAACGCGCGCCCTCAAGCGCCGCCTCCATCAAGTCACGGCCCTTTTCGAATTCGGCCTTGGCGAACTCGACAATCAGAATCGCGTTCTTTGCGGCAAGTCCGATGAGCACGATCAGACCGATCTGGGCATACACATCCAGGTCATAGCCCCGTAGCCAGAGTCCAACGAAGGCCCCGAAGACCGCAATCGGCACTGTCAGCAGCACCGAGAACGGCAGCGACCAACTTTCATAAAGGGCTGCCAGGATAAGAAACACGAAGACCAGCGACAGAGCGAACGCTGTCGCTGTTCCCCCCGAAGCCTGCCTTTCCTGGTAAGAGAGGTCGGCCCAGTCGTAGCCCATCTCCGGCGGCAGGGCTTCCTTCGCCACTTCTTCGAGCGCGGCCATCGCTTGACCGGAGCTGTAACCGGGCGCGGCCCCTCCGATGACCTGGGCAGCGCGGTAAAGATTGAAGCGGTTGGTGTATTCAGGGCCACTGATGCTGCGTGTGGAGACCAGCGCCGACAGCGGCACCATAGCCCCCTGGTTGTTACGCACGTAATAATTCCGGATGTCCTCATCGCTGTGGCGCTCTTCCCCTTCCGCCTGCAGGAACACTCTCCACTGCCTGCCGAAGCGGTTGAACTGATTCAGGTAAAGGCCGCCCAGATAGGCTTGCAGCGTCTGATAGACATCGCCAACTGCCACACCCTGCTTTAAGACTTTGTCGCGATCCACATCGGCGAAGATTTGCGGGACCGCGGCGGAGAACTGTGAGGCGACTCCGGCCAGTTCCGGGCGCTCGCGGGCGGCGGCGAGGAACTTCTGCAGATTCTGGTCGAGGAGTTCAACCGATCCGCCGCTGCGATCCTGCAGCCAAAGCGAAAAACCGCCCGCATTGCCCAGGCCCGGAATGCTAGGCGGCATGAAGGAAAAGGCCACGGCCTCCGGAACCTGTGTTGCCAACACCCGGTTCAGGTTATCAACAATTGATCGTGCTCCAAGCTCAGGCTTGGTGCGGTCGTCCCACGGCTTGAAGCCGATGAAGAAGAAGCCCTGGTAGCTGGCTGAAATGCGAGTCAACAGGCTGAAGCCGCCAATCGTGGTGTAATACTGCACGCCTTCGGTCTTGCCGAGAATCTCCTCGACCTTTTTCAACACCTCATCCGTCCGTCGCCAGCGAAGCTGCGGGCGGGAGCTGGACGTTGAGGAAGGCGTAGCCGTAGTCCTCTTCTGGAAGGAAGCTCGTCGGGAGTCTCCTGCCTAAGAGACCATCCGCGACCGCGAAGCCGGCGAGAATCAACATGGCTATAGCCGCCTTGCGGATCAGGGCGTGGCTCCATTTGACGTAACCATTCGTCGCCTTGGTGAACGCCCGATTGAAGCCGCTGAAGAAACGACTGAGGATTCCTCTCGACTGCTTGCGCGGGCGCAGCAGCAGTGCCGCGAGCGCAGGCGACAGGGTCAGCGCGTTGAAGGCCGAAATGAGTACCGAGATGGCAATCGTCACCGCGAACTGGTTGTTCAGTCGCCCTTGAATGCCGCCAATAAAAGCCACCGGCAGGAAGACCGCAGAAAGGATCACCGCGATGGCGATGACCGGCCCGGAGACTTCCTTCATCGCCTGGAGCGTCGCCTCGCGAGGCGACATACCCTCCTCGATGTGATGCTCGACCGCCTCCACGACGACGATTGCGTCGTCCACGACCAGGCCGATGGCGAGCACCAGGGCGAAAAGCGACAGCGTGTTGATCGAGAACCCCAACAAGGGAAACACCGCGAAGGTGCCGATGAGCGACACCGGCACGGCGATCATCGGGATGAGCGTCGCACGCCAGTTCTGCAGGAAAAGGAAGACTACGAGAATGACGAGGATCATGGCTTCGACGAGCGTATGGACGATCTCGTTGATACCTTCCGTGACCGGCAGCGTCGTGTCGAGCGTGATCGCATAATCGAGGTCGGCTGGAAATCGCCCCTTCAGCTCCGCAATCGTGCGCTTGACCCCCTCGGCGACGGCCAGCGCGTTTGAGCCGGGGGACTGAAAGATCGCGATGATGGCGCTGGGCTTGCCGTTCACGCGCGACCTCTGCTGATAGTTGAGGGCGCCGAGTTCGATCCGGGCAACGTCCTTGAGCCGCACGACCGAGCCGTCCGTGTTGGAACGGACGACGATCTGACCGAATTCCTCCGGCTTCTGTAGCCGCCCCTGCGCGCGTACCGTGTAAGTCTTCTCCTTTCCCTCCGGTGCCGGTGCCGCGCCCACCTGGCCGGAGGGATTGACAGTGCTCTGCTGTCGCACCGCGTTGGCAAGATCGGGAACCGCCAAGACCGAGCTTCGACAGCACGTCAGGCTTGACCCAGATGCGCATCGCGTAGTCGCTTGCCCCGAACAGCCTCACTTCGCCCACGCCCGGCACGCGATAGAGGACGTCGTTGATGTTGATGTTGGCGTAGTTGGCCAGGAAGAGCGAGTCGTAGGTCTGGTTGGGCGAGAACAGCGAGATGACGAGCATGGGCAGGCCGGTGGACTTTCGAGTCGTTAAACCGTACTGGTTGACGTCGG
Organism: Blastocatellia bacterium; assembly: GCA_963726785.1. Taxonomy (GTDB): domain Bacteria; phylum Acidobacteriota; class Blastocatellia; order UBA7656; family UBA7656; genus DATEKX01. The sequence goes on along the minus strand of CAVSDJ010000008.1, from coordinate 1,341,320 downwards.
CGGGCAGGTTCGGCTGCGCCTGTGCCAGCGCGGTTCTGCACGTTGACCTGATCGGTGTTGACATCCGTGTCGATGTCGAAAGTCACGGTCAACTGTTCGGTGCCGTCGTTGGCGTTCGTTGATTGCATGTAGAGCATGTTGTCAACGCCGTTCATCTGCTGTTCGAGCGGCGTTGAGACCGACTGCTCAATCGTGACCGCGTCGGCCCCGGTGTAGGTCGTCGAGACGATGATCTGCGGCGGCACGATCTCGGGGAACTGCGCCAGTGGCAGTGCAAGCATTGCGATGAGACCGACGATGACCGTGACGATAGCAATGACCATCGCCACAATCGGGCGCTTGATGAAGAATGCTGAAATCATGGCTTACGTCCTCTCCTATCGGGCTGCTGTTAGTGAACGCGCGACAATCGGCTTCGGGTTGACGACCATATCGGGTCTGACTTTTTGGGTGCCTTCGGCGACGACCGCTTCACCCGGTTTGATCCCGTCCTCGATAATCCACATCGTCCCGAACCGGTCGCCAACATTGACCCTGCGGATGGCGACCTTGTTATCACTGCCCACGACGGCGACCTGATAGCTCCCCTGCAACTCTGTGACTGCGCGTTGCGGGACTAGCAACGCACCCTGCCTCAGGCTGATCACCGCGCGGACTCGCCCATACTGGCCGGGGCGAAGGACATTGCCGGGGTTCGGAAAGATTCCGGCGATGCGGATCGCCCCCGTCTGCTTATCAACCTCCAGGTCCGCTGAGGAAAAATTTCCCCTTCTGCGGATAGGTCGATCCGTCGGCTAGGATCAGTTCCAGTTCGAGATTCCTGGTCGCGGCTTCCTGTTCACTTTCGGTCGGATGGCGTCTGACCCAGTTGAGATACTCCTGCTCGCTGGGGTTGATATAAACCTTGATCGGATCCAAGGTCGAAACGTTGGTCAGACGCCCACTGCTCGGGCCGACCAGGTTGCCCACCTGAGCCTGGGCGATGCCGGCGATGCCATCAATGAGAGAAGTGATCTTGGTGAAGCCCAGGTTGAGTTCAGCGGTCGCTACTGCTGCTTGGGCCGCCGCCGCCGCCGCCTTCGCCGCGACGATGGCCGCCTTCGCCGTCTCGACCCCGGCCTGAGCCGCCTTGACCTGAGCGATGGAGGCGAGGTTGGTCTGGACGGCATTGTCGTATTCCTGCCTGGAGGCGACGCCGCTCTTTACAAGCTGCGTGTAGCGGTCAGCATCGAGTTGTGCCTTGCCCTGATTGGCTTCGGCTTGAGCCAGTTGCGCCTGCGATTGTAGATGTTGACTACCGGCCTGTGCGAGCTGTCCTTCGGCTTTGGCGAGATCGCTCTTCGCCTGATCGAGGGCGGCCTGGAAGGGTCTTGGGTCAACCTCAAATAGCAATTGCCCCTTCTTGACGAAGGTCCCCTCAGTGTAGTTCTTGCTGATCAAGTAGCCCGACACCTGTGCCTTGATTTCGGCGTTCACCAGTCCGTCGAGAGTGCCGATCCATTCCCTGTAAATCGGCACGTCCTTTTGCTCGACTTGCGCCACCTCAACCTCAAGCGGCCCCTCCGCTTGCGGCTTCTGATTGCTTTTCAAGCGGCCTGAGGTAAAAAACAAGACTACAAGAATCAAACAACCGATCATCGCGCCAACTGGCCACTTGGATTTCAAAAGAGCCTTCATTTCAATTCCTCCAAAAAAGCTGGCGACGACCTGAGAGAGCCAAAATTCGATATCGGTTCGTCATCATGACCGTATCCCTTCCGCCATCGAGTGGCCGTTTGTAGCCGGGCTTGAACGAGTTAATTTTTCAAATGTTGCATTCCCATCAGGTTGTTCTTTCCCGCGACGGCAGGGACATGATCACCTTCAAGAACTTCCTTGACTATGCGAGATTCGAGCAAGAAACACATCACGAGATCGAAGTGTTTTTCGCTACTTCTTTCGACTTTCTTGGAAATACCTCTTTGTGGGTAGGCTCTAATTCCCAGTTACAACGCCGCCTTCTATAGCCGGCCTGGTTTCGGCGCTTTGCCTTGTCCGGCCTCAGAACTCGTAATCGAGGGCGAGGATGTCTAGCGCGAATCGGATTGATAAAGTTCTGCACAACGCGCCGATGCTCCGTGTGCGGGCCATAAGCTTTCAGCGCGGCCCGATTCATGAAGAGATCGAGGAGACGATCTCATTTGTGGTCACGGTAGCGTTGGCGTAGTTAGGGATATTCACTTCGAGATAGGCACACAACCACTCGCTTCTGCAACAGCCTTCATGCGATCCCATACCTTGCCCCCTCGGAGATGAAGTCGTTATACGGATCGATCACAAGAAGTGCAGTGATCTCTTTATCAAACTTCGGACTTGCCATGTTCTTTCCTCTCCGAAGATCACAGTCACGCCCAGGGCGCGACGAACCCATTCCAATGACCACAAAGAACGCTTCATGACAGAAACTCCATTTCGCTACTCGAACTGAACCTCGCTGAGATCGATTGAGACCATCAGCATTTCCCGTATCGGCTGCCGGTCGGGTCCGCGGGTGTATGCGCGCCTCCTGGTTGGAAGATGAATGCCGTTCGCCATTACATAATCTGAAGTCAGTTGCGCCGCTCCAAAACCGCCTGCGATGTTTACGTTATAGTCGTGGCGGCGGAGCATTAAATCCTCCCCGAAGAAGAAGTCCTGGATGAGGCTATGCGTTTCAATCGACCCGGGGAAATAAGCGCGCAGTACGCGCCACGTCTCCGCATCTTCTCGCCAGGGTTCTGTTTCCTCCACTCGCACGCCATCCATCGCCAGAAGAAAAGGTGTGGTGAGATAGGTCCAAAGGGCATAGCCGTTGAAATACGCCCTATGGAGCGGGTCCCAGGGAGTGTTTATCTGGTGGCCGGCGAAGGAGTCCTTCGGAGCGAGGCGTTCGGCTATCAGTGTGCCGTCAAGCTTCTCAATGGCGATTCGCTCCGGAGTGAACATCGTACGCTGATCAGGAGCCCCATACGGTAAGACGGACGAGCGTTCTTCGTGCAGCCATACGGTCATCCGGCGAGGGGCCGGGGTCCTGCGGGACTCCTTTGAGTGGAAAGAGGCCCCCGCCGCTCACAATCGTGGCTTCGACCTTGTGATATTCATTCCAGCGATTCATGCCGCCGTGAGCATCTAGAATTTTTGCAAGCAGTTGGTTCACGATGCACCTCCTTCTAAGGCGTGTCACTCAATACTTTTCGCGTCAGCTAAATCGGCCAGCATCCGGGCCAAGTCCATTTCCGCGTCTCGGGTCTGGAAGCCGCGTTTCAACGCTGCCTGCATCCGAACTTGGTACTCAGGGCTGCGCGCACCCTCGATGAAGAGATCGGAATCGCGACGGATGTCCTCGGCCGACGGGAGAGAGATCGCATTGACTCGCTCCTTGATCACGACTTGGCCGGCAGCCGGAAACTTTGCGACCCGATGAGCGAGCGATCTCACGAAATCCTCAAGCTCGTCAGCAGGCAACGCTCGATTGATCCAGCCATATCGTTCAGCCAAATCCGCGTCGTAATCCTCCGCACTCAACAGGACTTCGAGCGCACGGGCGCGGCCCATCAGGCGCGCGAGGTGTTGGGCGCCGCCCGCGCCGGGAATCACGCCGAACGACGGCTCGAACTGACCGAAAATCGCTGACTCTCGCGCGGCAAAGCGCATGTCGCACGCCAGCACGAACTCGCTACCGACGCCGCGCACGCGACCCTCGATCTGCGCGATGGTGACGAGGCGGCTTGCGCTCAGATGGCGAAGCAGTTGGCCGATTGACGCGTCGCCGTCGAGTTTCGCCGCCGCCTCTCGGTTCTCCTTGATGCTGGTCACATCGACGTGAGAGATGAAATAGTCTGGGTCGGCGCTCTTGAAGACGAGCACCTGGACGCCGTCGTCGGCTTCGGCCCGCTGAATGAGCGAGACTAGATCGCGAACCAGTTCAGGCCCCAGAAGATTCATGGGCGGGGCCGCGATTTCCGCGAACAGAACGGCCCCTTCCTTGCGCACGGTGATCGTATCGAAATTCACGGCATCCTCTCCTCTCTAGTTTGACTTACGCGAAAAAGTTTGAGGGCGCAGCGAGCGGAACGCCGCGCAGAGTATGGACGAATCGCTTCTTTGTCAACGGCCTGTCCGCTGCTTCGTTTGGTAGCTTGTGATTGGCTCATGGCGTTCTGCTTTTGAATACTCCGAGGTCTTTCGGTTTGTGCGTGGCCGAGTGAGCTAAACAAGCCACATGGCACATGCTATGACCGACACGGCATAATTGCGGGCAATGGATGATTTGTGTTTGGTCATCGTCTTACTCCTTTCTGCTGTAGTTCTTAGTATCAAGGTGCGTAGCGGGTGAAGACGAGGTCTCGCTCTTTGATGGCCGCGTGGCAGGCAAAGCAGGTGTTGAGCACCTTTTCGTCGGCGGGTTTGCCATCGTCAAATTGAGCGAACCCCCAGCCGCCCGTCGCGGCGTATTTCTTCGAGTCCTTGACCATAAACTGAACCCCGTTCTTTGGGTGCCCGGCCACGAAAGATTGGGAAGCAACTGGCCGACCCGCGAAACGGCCAAAGACTTTGTTGTTCTCCTCCGACGCGTCGTAACTCCATGCTATTCGGGCAATGATTGTGCCTTCGGGGAACGGAAGCTTCCCTTCGCGGTAGGCCTTGATCGCTACGTCGTTGCCCAGAATGGCGCGGATATCGTTGAGGTCGCCTTCTTCGCGGGCCACGGAGATCAGCCTCCAGTCGCGGTATCCGGGCGGAATTTCGGTTACGAAGATCGGGGCGGCCTCTTGATCGGCGGGTCGAGATGCGGTCGCCGTGAAGGCGACACCGCCGGCCAGCGCTGCAACTGCAACCAGCAAGAAAATGATCCTTTTAATAATGTTCATAATGCTTCCTCCTTCCAAATTCCTGAGCACCACCTTAATTAAGTTGAAGGGCACTCGCTGTATTTGCTTTACCTGAACGCAGCGACCGGAATGCGGCCCGAATTTCCTCAGCGAAAAGTTGTGGCTGCTCCCACGCCGCGAAGTGTCCGCCTTTGTCAACTTTGTTGTAGTAGATGAGTTTGGGATACGCCTTCTCGGTCCAGCTACGCGGGGCTTGATAGAGCTCGTCTGGGAAGGCGCTCACCGCGACCGGGATGGCGACGTGTTTCGGGGCGAAAAAAGCAAGCTTGCTTTCCCAATACAGACGAGCCGAAGAGACCGCCGTGTTCGTCAACCAGTAGAGCGTGACGTTGTCGAGGACATCGTCTCGCGTAAGACCCTCGGACTGACCGTCAAAGACGCGTGCGATGAGCGCGTAGCTTCGCGCGTCGTGGTCGAGCATCCAGGCCGCAAGGCCGACCGGCGAATCCCCGATCCCATAAAGCGTCTGCGGGCGGTTCATCATCTCGTTGGCGTAGCCCAGGCCGTGCTTATAGAAAAAGTCGAGTTGATCCCACGCTCGCCTCTCGTCCGATGAGAGGCCGGCTGGCGGCGGACCACCAGGGAGTGTCTTGGCCACGTCTTCGGGTACGGTGGCAGGCATGTTGGTGTGAATGCCGATCAATTCCGGAGGCGACAGCAGAGCCATCTGTTCCGTGACCGCATTCCCCCAATCGCCGCCTTGCGCCACAAATCGCGTGTAACCGAGGCGCTTCATCAGCACTATCCACGCACGTGCGATGCGGATGGGATCCCATCCGGTGCTCGTCGGCTTGCCGGAGAAACCGTAGCCCGGCAGCGAGGGGATAACGACATCGAAGGCGTCCTCGGCGCGTCCGCCATACGAGGCAGGATCGGTAAGCGGGCCGATGATCTTCAACTGCTCGATGATTGAGCCGGGCCACCCGTGCGTCACGATGAGCGGCAGCGCATTTGGATTCTTCGAGCGAACGTGAATGAAATGAATATCCAGCCCATCGATCTCGGTGATGAATTGCGGCAGGGCGTTCAGCTTCGACTCACACTTTCGCCAGTCGTAATCTGTCGCCCAATAGCGCGCGAGTTCCCGAATCGTCGCGAGCTGCACGCCCTGCGACTGATCCGCCACAGTCTCCTTGTCGGGCCAACGAGTCGCCGCTATGCGTCGGCGGAGGTCGGCGAGAGACTCTTCTGGGACGTTAACGCGGAAAGGGCGGATTGAATCGCCTTCGCCTGCGAGTGTCTTAGCCGCGCTCTTAGCCTGCGTACCGGTCTGGGCAGGTTGTTGAGCGAGCACGGCAGCGGGCACTGTCAGAGAGACCGCTGCCGCCAGTATCACGACGATGAGTCGCGTGAGCAGGCCGAAGGCATCTGCGTTATAGGTTTTGGTTGTGTATTGTACTTTTTCGAGTTGCATGGTGTGTTCTCCTTGATAATAAACTGTCCGTTTCCGTCTCCCATTCATTCGGATGTGATAACACATGGGCGTAGACCACGGGAGTGAAGGCGCGTCTATTGGACGAAGGAAGCCTTCACCAGAGCGTCAACCAGGGTCGTGCCTCCGATCAGGCTCAAGTCAGTCAGCATTTCCTTATCATTCTTCCTATTGAGCGCTGTGCCCGATCTCTGTAGCATTACGCCCACTTGTTTCCTGCTCATAGGTTACGGCCTTTCACTAGCCTCGCGACGCTCACACTATGCAGGATCGCGGCGAGAAAAACGTCCCGAGATCGAGTGTTTTTGTGCTACCACTATTGACGGCCTACGAGATGCCCATATTGTGGTAGGCGAGAATTACAGGTGCTGCCGCTGAACCGTAGCGGATGGGAAGGCACGCCATGACAAGCGAACAGGGTTCAAGGTGGCGCTGGAGCGTGTTGCAAGCCGACACCCAAATTTGTCTTTTGGGTGAGCCAAGTATATCAATGCCCGAATGAGGTATCTTGTAGGCCGTCAATAGTGGTAGCACAAAAACACTCGATCTCGGGACGTATTCCTTGTTGCGATACGGCATACTATGAGCGTCGCGAGGCTAGTGAAAGGCGACAATATATGGGCGGGAAACGAACTGGCACCGCCTGGCAAAAAGGGACGTCTTGAACCCCTTTACTTGGGGTTTAAAATCGCAAGCAGCTCGGTCTCCACGGCCAGGTGAGTCAACCATATCAATGCCCTGTTTAGAACTTCAGGCAATGGACGGTGTGACACCGCCCAAGTAAGGAGAACGCATGTCAACGATCCATCTCCACCGGATAACCACCTTGACGCCCGAGCAGTACGTAGCCGGGCTCACCGATTTCGGGCCTGGCCGCTCGAAGCTTTTTGCTAACAGCGCCGACGAGTACCTCAAGGTGCATGACCTGGGCCGCTCGCAGGCCGACGTCACGGAAGGCTCGGGCGGCGTCTGGGAACGCCTGCACTACGACTGGTCCGATCCCAACCGCGTCGTCCTCACGACGACCGACTCCAACCTGTGGGGAGGCGCATCGGGCCACACCTACACCTTCACGCGTCAGCCCAACGGCACGACCGACATAGACGTGGTCGTCGTACGCGACGGCAAGAACCTCAAGGGACGGGTGCTCGGCTTCGTGCTCGGGACCATCGGCAGGCGCGTTTTGGAAAGGGCGTTTGAAAACTCCGTCAAGGCCATCGAAGCCCGGAACGGCGCGGCCAGAGAGGCAGGCGCATCATGATCCGGGTACCCATACCGGCGAATTCACATTGATAGGTTAACGGGCGCGACTGGGAACGTCGGCGGTGAGATGGTCAGGCAGTTGGTCGGTGCCAATGAGGAGGTGCGCGCTCTTGTCCGGAATCGCGACCATGACGCGGTGTTCACGTTTCTGCCTTAGAATTGTGTTAGGCATCTTTTGCAGATTACGCAGATTCGTTTCAGAGAAAGGAGATCGTTATGACTGAAGTACCAGATTTGAAAGCAATGAACGTCGTTCTCGTCCACGGAGGATTCGTGGACGGATCGGGTTGGGAAGGCGTCTATAAGATTCTGACGAAAGACGGCTACACAGTCAGCATCGTTCAGAATCCGACGATATCGCTGGCCGACGATATTACCGCAACTAAGCGTATCATCGCCGCACAAAATGGACCCGTAATTCTCGTCGGGCACTCCTACGGCGGGGCGGTGATCACCGAGGCTGGCAACGATCCAAAAGTCGCGGGGCTCGTCTACATCACCGCGTTTGCGCCAGACAAGGGCGAGTCCGTGTCCAGTCTCATCAAGGATCCACCGCCTGGCGCACCCGTTCCGCCGATCCTTCCGCCGCAGGACGGCTATCTATTTCTCGATAGAGCGAAGTTCCCAGCCTCATTTGCGGCAGACGTAGACGCGGAAAGAGCCGCGTTCATGGCCGACTCTCAAGTTCCGTGGGGTGTCGAGGCATTGAGCGGCACGATCAGTGAGCCGGCTTGGAAGACCAAGCCGAGCTGGTATCTGGTCGTCACCGAGGACAAGATGATTCCTCCTCCGGCCCAGCGTTTCATGTCTCAGCGCGCGGGTTCGACGGTCGACGAGGTTGCGGGCAGTCACGCGATCTACGTGTCGCAGCCGAATGCGGTAGCCGCGATCATCAAAAAGGCCGCCGGTGCCGCGAAGGCGGCGGCGAACTAAGCGTTGGGTTGGATTTGGGGTGATGCCCAATAAATGGTTTGACCTCAGATTTTGCGCAAACAGGATGAATATGGCCTGTATAAACATCACGGATAAAAAGCTTAATGATGGTTTCAAGGGAGGTCTCATTTTGGAGTTTTTTTGGCTTAGACGCTTGTAAGCTCTGTTGCTCGATTGTCACAGGTCTGAGTCTGTAGAATTTGACTAGTCTAAGCTTGTAAGTTGTTGATTTCAGGTTGGGGCAAATGGTTGCAATACCAACATTAAACGGGAGAAACTGTAACCTGTTTGCGCAAAATCTGAGTTTGACCGGAGCGCGGGCAGCGAGTTTCTTAAGGTTCCATCAGCGGCGTTGCCCGCGCCCTTCAGCTACGATCTGCATATCCGGCTGGATGTTGATGATGGCAGCAATCCCCTCACGAAAAAGCGGGTGATCGTCCACACTTAAGATGCGAATGCGGTACGGCTTGGTCATGCGACCCTCTCCTTCCCAATCCTGCGTCTAACTCGCGCTTCAGCGCATCAGTTCATTCGATCCGACACAAAATCCAACCTGGGTAATTCATCGTCGTCCATCCTTTCCGCGCGTTTCGATCTCCGTCTCAGCTTTTCGCGGATACAAGCTTGTGAACCATCGTCGCCTTTCACGGGAGGAATGTGTATGAAATGCTACGTTGCCGGAGATGGACAACTCAACTTCCGTTCCTCCGGCTGGCCTACTCCAGACTTTGAGTTTCGCGCCAATCCTTTCCGCACGCTCGCGCATACCCGACAGACCAAAGTGACCGTCGCGTCCCGACCGCAGCACTTGCGCATCTATACCGCGACCGTCGTCGCGAACCCTGACGCGTAACTCGTGAGGCGCATACTCAATCTCAACTTCAATGTTGCTTGCCTCCGAGTGGCGAAGCGCATTGGTTATGGCTTCCCGCCCAATGCGGTAAATCTCATCCCGAATCATCGGATGCAATGGGCGGGACTGTCCCTCGACGATGACACGGAAGTCGCCCGGTTGATAAAAAGCGAGTTCATGCGAAACACGTGAGAATGCCTGATCCAGATCCTGAGTGCCCTCGTCTGCTGACCGCAAACCTCGGAGCGCGTTACGACCATCGTTAACGACCAGCCCCATCAATTCGAGGACTCGCACGACCAGAGGTTTGGCGGGGGACTCTTCGGCCAGTTTATCATTGGCGATGTTGAGCTGCATCGACGCGCTGAGCACCCCTTGCAAGAGTGTGTCGTGCAAGTCCTGTGCGATGCGCGTTCGTTCCGCAAGCCGTTCTTCAAACCGACGGTCGAGTTGCGCCGCGATCCAGCGTACTCGCCATCGGTAGGCCGCCCAGACCAGGCAGGTCGCCGCTGCGGCGCAGAGCAAAACAAACCAGCCGGTCTGGTAGAAGGCGGGAGCAATGCTGAACTCAACGGTCGCTCCCTCCTCGTTCCACACACCATCGTTGTTGCAAGCTATGACGCGAAACTTGTACCTCCTCGGCGGCAGGTCGTTGTAAAACGCTTCGCGGCGTGTTCCCGCTTCCTGCCAATCCTGGTCGTGGCCTTCGAGTTTGTAACGGTAGCGGACCTTCTGCGGAATCACCAGACTGAGCGCCGTATAGTCTATTTCGATGTCACGCGTTAGCGGCGGAAGGTTTAGATTCTCTCTCGCCGAATAGCTTTTCTTATCAGCAACGATGCGTTGGACGTGGACGGGAGGCAGAATGTGATTCGTCCCAAGGCGGCTTGGATCAATCATCTGTAAGACGCTCTCGTTGGCGAACCATAACCTGCTGTCAGTTGATCGCGAAGCCTGCGATTGCTTTGGACACAAACCAGGCTGCGCACCGTCGAATCCGTCGAGGATTCTCGGATTCACTTTGCTGTCAGGTTCCGCCCACCACTTTTCCAATTCAGCCGTGGCAATTGCAATAGCTCCGCACTGGGCGTAAAGCCACATCGAACCGACGCCGTCGTTCACTAGAGTGAAGATATCATCGCAGGGCAGGCCGTTGCGCGTGGTGAGCAATCTGCTCGTGCCTGCTTTGAGGCGCAACAGCCCTTCCTTAGTTGCCGCCCAAACTGAGCCGTCGGATTCGGTTATCAGCGCATTGACCAGGGATGCTGATCTCTCGACTGCCGGAAATGTCTCCATCCGCCCATCTCTGTATCGCACCAGATCGCCATTGGTAAGGCCCAGCCAAATCCCGCCCGCCGGATCAGGTGCCAGCTTGAACGCCATAGGGATTTGCGGCAGTGTGATACGCTCGCGGACTTGCAGGTTTTCAATGCGATCCAGCCTCGTACCGATGCGCGCCCAGATGTTCCGATTCGTATCTTCGGTTATCGCCTGAACGATGCCCTGATCAATCAAGCGAAACCTCCCGCCCTCATAGACCCATAGGCCATTGTCAATGCCGACCCAGAGCCGTCCTGCGTGGTCGTCGAACAGAGCCGTGACGTCTCGCCCCGGCAAGCCCTGCCCCGTGCGAATAGCTGACAGTTTGCCGTCCTTTATAAAGTTCAGAGCGCCTGAATTTCCAATCCACACACTGCCGTCGCGCGCGGCCAGCACCGAAGTGACACTGTCCGCGCTCAGTCCTTCGCGCATGGAGAAGGTGGCTACACGAACATCGCGAAAGCGGTCAACCCCTTTCGATGTGGCCACCCACAGCGTCCCTTCACGGTCCTGAAAGAAGCCCGCTATCGCATCGCTGGAAAGACCGTCGCCGCTGCCGAAATGATCCACTTCGCTGCCATGAACTCTGTAGATTCCGCGCCGCGCAGTTCCGATCCAAACGCTCTGGTCGCGATCGACAAATAGTGATGTGACTCCCGCCTCGCCCTTGATCCCCGGCAACTGATAATGACTCCAGCGTCCCTGACTCAGGCGCTGAATCTCCAGTCTGCCTCCGGGTAATTCCACGCCTGCCCACAATGTGCCGTTTCTTTCCGCTGCAACGGCCAGCACGCCCATAATCCCTCCGGTCGTTAGTTCTTCTTTCTGAAAAGATGATCCCGGCTTCCACCGGCACAGCCCCTCAGCGCCACCGATCCATAGATTACCGGCCTCGTCTTCCGCAATCCGACTTACCGCCCTGAAAGGCATTCCGTCGCCCGCGCTATAAAATTTAAGTTCATTCCCGACGACCTGGCAGATTCCGCCCCTTTCATCCTCAACGCTCGTTCGGCCTACCCAGATCGCGCCGTTGTGGTCCTCTAAGATGGAACGGGCTACACCGCCTAAAGGCGGAGTGATCAGCTCACCGTCTTTCCAACGTGCCAGGCCTTTTTGCGTGCCGATCCACAAGCTGCCGTCGCGCGCACCCAGGACGCGGAATACGCGCGAATCCGGCAGGTGCTGGCCTTCAGGCCCTTTCCACGGAACGAACCGCACTCCATCGAAGCGAACCAGTCCGGCATATGTCCCGATCCACAGATATCCATCCGTGGTCTGCGTAATGGCTTCCGGAAGACCGGGTAGCGCCCCATCTTGAATCCGCCAGGCGGTATGCACATATTGCGAAATGCGCTTAGTTGGGTCAAGAGATGAGACCTGGGGAGTGATAATGTCTTGAGAGGTCTTTGATGGGGCGAGCGTTTCACTTGTGCTGAACAGCAACACCAAAAAGGCTACAAACCGCAACTTCATCTGACCCCCGTTCGGACGTATGAAGATCGGTGATGATCCGGCTTAGGCATTCAGTGCGGGCCGCTGACAACGCCTAGCCTCGAAGTATAACTGGAGAATCTCTTGCTTGTCTTCAACGACAGGAATCTTTTTCGACATAAACGCCCCGGCGGATTGACTTCAAGCTCAGAGGTAGTTAGTTATTTGCTCGCCGTCAGGTGCCGAAGGATGGCTTCGGCGTGAACGGCGGGCGCTTCTGCGCGTATTTCTTCAATCTCCTCGTCGCTGAGCCCGCCGGAAGCTTTGATGGATTTCACGGTCTGGACGTACTCTTTTTTTGGTCGCTGGAAGTATGCGAATAAAAGTCTGTTTGCTTTATTCTGAGCCATAAACCGACTCCTGCGCAAAATGGTGAAACCGTATTATGCGCCCATCATTTTCATCTATCAAGCGGCGGGCCGGGCAGCCTATTCAGCGTTTCGGATCAAGCTGCGATAGTGCGCGCTCGGTTTGCTCTCAAGGAACGAGCCGACTGCAGCGCGGCGGCTGCGAGGCTAGATTCGTTATCATCGCGGAAGAAAGAAAGCTTCTTGCCGCCCCGATCTAGGTCTATGACTACCACGTCTCCCAACCGTAGTTGCTTTGATGAAGTAAGGTTCGCCAGCGGGTAGACCACAAACTGCTCAATCGCGCGTTTCAAATGGCGAGCGCCATACCGGTAGTCGGTCCCTTCGGCCAACAGGAATTCTTTGGCCGCCTCGGTGGCAGAGAGCGTGAACCGTTCGGCGGCACCTTCGTCAATTCGCCGCTGCACCGCGTCAAGTTCCAGATCAATAATCCGGTGCAACTCTCCGTGTTTGAGGCTGCGGAAGACCACTACCTTGTCTATGCGGTTCATAAACTCGGGCGAGAATTTCCGCCGCGCCGCCTCCGTCGCCGTGCAATATATCTTTTGATCCAGATCCTCCGGTAGCATCTGGTCACTGCCGCTCGGCGCAAAACCGATTGTGCCATTGACTAACTGGCTCATCTCTTGTGCGCCGAGGTTCGATGTCATAAAGATCATGGTCTGCGAGAAATCAACACGCTGGTTGTTGCCGAGCGTGAGCGTCGCTTTATCAAGGACCCCGAGCAATAACTGCCAGAGCGCGTCACTCGCCTTCTCGATCTCGTCAAAAAGCACAAGGCTGAACGGGTTGCGCTCGGTGTGATACTTGCTGAGGCTCTCTTGCGTCAGCAGTGGAGGCGTTTCGCGGTGGCCGAGGTAGCCGGGCGGCGAGCCGACCAGTTTGGCGATCTCGTGCGAGTGCTGGAACTCCGCGCAATCTATTTTGATGACGGCGTTGCGGTCACCGAAGAGCACTTCTGCCGCTGCCTCGACCACATGAGTTTTGCCCGATCCGGTAGGTCCGAGAAAGAGCATCGTACCTATTGGCCTGGTCGGGTTGGTCATCCCGGCTTGAAATACCTGGTAGAGCGAAGCGAGCTTGCGAACAGCGCGTTCCTGGCCGATGACGCGAGCGCGCAACCCTGCCTCAAACTGCGCAGCCTGCGTGCTCGTGCGGTCGGGATCGAGCGCGACCAATCTGTTTGTGCTAACCGTCATTAAACGGCCAGCCCGGTTCGTTGGTTGAGTCGTCAAGTTAAGAGTTTGATAAGACATCTTCATCCCTTCCTTTCATTGCTAATTCAACTCCCTCTCAATGAGGTCTGATTGAAGTCATCCTGATATTCCCTACTATGCAGTATCTGAGCAGAGAACACATCACGAGATAGAACGTTTTTTTGCTACTACTATTGATAAGGAGTTGGATACCACCAATGAGGTAATCGGCAATTACCTTACGACATCGCGTCCCGGCCCTCACAACAGCGGACACGCCTCGTTAGCTTTAGCCTTTGATGATGAAGATGAACCGAATTACTCTGGCGGAAGTCCGGCTCGCTGGAGGATTTCTGCGAAGCGCGGATCATCGCGCAACGGGTCAAGAAGAGGTTCAATTCTGAGCATTGGCCCGAAAACTTCATAAGACTTGTTCAGCTCGGCAAATGCTTTATCCTTTTCGCCAAGTGCTGCGTAGAATACGACGGTTTCGGATCGAGATGAATTAGCCGGTTGCTCTTTTCCAGTCATTGCTTGCAAGAATTTCTGCCAACCGCCTTTAGCAAAGCTCTCTCGTATCAATGCAGCGCTTTGCCGATCACCAATCAGCTCTCGGTACGTGGCATAGCTTCGGGCGGCCTCGGCGTAGTTCCCATTCGCCTGATAAAACCTGGTGAACCTTTGATAGGTGGTTGCAAACTCGGTATTCAGTTCGAGAGTCTTTTTCAGTTGTGCGATTGCGTCGTCGTACCGGCGCGCGTAGTACAGGCTTTCGGCATAGCGCAGATTGATGATGAGCGAGAGAGGATCGATCTCTAACGCCTGTCGTAATTCGGCAAGTGATTCTTCGTTTCTGGCAAGGTAGAAGAGCAGAATGCCATACCATTGATGCGCGGTCGCGTAATTCGGATCAAGTTCGATGGCGTGTTTGTATTCGCGCTCCGCTCCGGCGAAGTCATATTCATGCGCATTAACTTGTCCGAGCGTCGCGTGCGGCTCGGCTAAATCGCCGCCCAGCGACAAGGCTTTCAAGGCGGCTTCTCGCGCCAGCGGTATCGCCTCGCGCATCGGTTCATTGCGATAGAAGGGAAGCACCACGTATGTATCGGCCAGCCCTGCGTAGGCCAGCGCGTAGTTCGGGTCAATTGAGATTGCTTGGTTGAAATAATCAAGGGCTTTTTCCAGGTCTTTCAACGTTCGCCTGTTCCAATACAGACGCCCTTTCAAATAAAGCTGGTAGGCTTCCATGTTGTTCGTGTACTTCTTCGACAACTTCTGTTCGTCCGCACCCGTCAATTTCACCCGCAAGTGGTTGGAAACGTCGCGGGCAATCTCGCTCTGCAAAGAAACGAGATCTGTCTGTTTGCAACTATAATGCTCACTCCAGAGGACGTTCTCCGTCCGCGCATCGGCCAGCTCCAAACTGAGCGTCAACACATCGCCGCGCAGAACCATGCGCCCGTTTAAGACCGCCTGCACCTTCAAATCTGCGCCCACTGTTTGCGGTGTAACATCCTTGTCTTTGTAACGGAACACGGACGAACGCGCCTTCACATTCAATTTCGGAAGCTGTGACAGATTGCAGATCAGCATTTCCGTCATGCCGTCAGAAAGGTACTCAAGCTGCTGGTCTGCGTTGACGTTGATGAAGGGCAAAACAGCCAGCGAATAGATGGCCGCGTCGCTCTTGCGTGATAGTGAGTAGTAGGCCGACCCCGCCAGCGTCAAGACGATTAGGGCGGCGATAACAGTCACGCCACTCTGGAGCTTCTTTCTTCCGATCAGATGGCGTGTGGGGCTTGTTACTTTTGGCGAATCCATCAAGCGCGTCGAGGCGGCTCGCGCATTCAAAGACTCGTCCATTACTGAGGTTGGTGCTACAGGCGCATCAGGCAGAAGGGCGACCGTTTTGCTGTCGCTGAATGAGTCGCTATCCTGAACGAGTCGAGCGCCATCGGCGCGACAGAAAGCAAGCAGATCATCTGTCGCGATATGGTTGCATTGAGGACAGCGTTTCATGACAACTCACACTCGCCTATAAAGACCGCGACGTTTCAAAACATTTGTCGCGGAAGAAGACACCGGGGCCTGTCGGGCAAACTTTCTCAGATCGTCCGAGCGCCAATGCCTGGTTTTTACTTGCGCCTTGGTCTTGAACTCTTCGGACATAAGAGAAAAGACATCGCGCGCGAACCACCATAACATCGCCAATGCCAACAGCCCGTATCCCAGAACTGCGAATATTAAGAAGAGGGCTTGAAAGATTCTCATAATCACTACTCTTTTCTCTGCCAAACAATTTGTCGGCAGGTGCAATGGCCCCAAGCGTCGCTATCTGTATGTCTCCTCTCCCATCTCACAGGAGCGTGAATTTGAATTCGAGAAAGACGCGCACACTTACCCTGCGCCCGTCCTTCTGCGCGGGCACGAACCGCAACTGTCGCGCAGCTTCTATGGCTTTCTCGTCAAGGCCATGACCAAGCCCCCGCACCACACTGATTGCTGAGACGGTGCCATCGGCGTCAAGAACTACCGATAGCTTGACGGCCCCTTCAATCTGAGCGCGGCGGGCTTCCTCCGTGTATCCCGGAGTAGGACGCCCTAATATTTGCGGGCGGGTTGTAACGTTACTGACAGAGAACACATCGTTGTAATTTATCCTCGCACTCGCAACGCCTTCCTGCCCCGATCCCGGGCCAGTACCGTTTCCTGTTCCCGGCCCGCCACCGGTACCACTAGTAGCGAGGACTGCTGAAGCCTTCGCCTCATCAATGGGAGACGGTTCTGATGCTACGCTGGCAACCTGAGTCTGTGGTGTAGGGTTGGTTTGCGTTTGATTAATCGCATGTGGCTGCGGCTCGGACTTTACCAGCTCTGTTTTATTCTGCCCCGGCGGCTGTGCAGGTACAGCCAACTGGCTCTTGCTGTTTCCACCGGGTTGTTTTAACACGGGGAGGGTTTTTGTGACCGGCATCGGCGGCAACTGCAGGTGTGTGATTTTAAGATGCTGTTCATCTCCGGCGCTTGAATCCCGGCGGTGAAAGATCGCATAGGATGCATATACTGCCGAGAGCGCTATGGAGTAAATCAGGATGGCAACCGTTATCCCGGTATTCATCCTCCTTTTTTTCTTCTGAGAAGAAGACTCTCTTTTCGCAATTAGGCTTACCAATGTAATTGGATCTTGCCGGATCGCCCTGATCGTCTCTGTCAGCTCGCGCGCCAGTCTGACGGGGAAGGGAGCTGCGGCATCCTGCTTTAGAAATGCCAAATCCGTATAGGCATCAGATTCAATCTCAAGCCTTGATACAGAGTCGTAATGACCGGGCGGTTCTGTTTGGCTGATCGAAGCACGAATGACCTTGTATAAGCGCGTCAAAAAGGGTTCCTCATCCATCCCGGCAAGAAAGTTGAAGCGGCTTTCTAGCTTCGCCCGTATCGGCAGTACGTTTATACGATTTACATTCTGCATGACTTTTACACTCCTAATCTTTGCCTGATTAGTTTGACCTTGAGTAGTAACCGCTCCGGGTAAAGGCTTTCAGGGCGGGCTGTCTGAGCTTTATCGTGATCTTATGGAAACTGCTGGCGGAAGACGAAGTTTGAAACTGGTAGCCGATTGAATACTGGCTCCGTAATTCGTCCTGCAACTTGTTGAAGAATCCAGCGAGCTGGCTCTCGCCGCCATCGAGGTGAAACTGGCGTCCGCCGGTGGTCTCGGTAAGTCGAGCGAGCATGGGCTTGCCTTGTTGAGCATGCGCGTTGAGCGAACTTTCACCGGGCAATCGAATGGCGTAGACGGTCACATTATTCCTGACTGCCATCTCTATCGCCTGTTCGATGGACGCGCGGCTCGTGGTGTCGTCGCCATCAGTTATCAAGATGACAACACGACGGGCTTCTTCTGTCCCGGCCAACTTGTCACGTGAAGTTTTATAGATGGCGTCAAATATGGATGTCCCACCTGCCGCAGTCAGCCTAGAGACAACGCCCGCCAGGGTGTTGGCATCGTCCGTGAAGTCTTGCAACAGGTAGACGCCCGAATCGAACGCCACCAGGCAGGCACTATCCTTTCCTGATCTAAGTACTGAACTGATGAAATCACGGACGGCAGTTTGTGCACGGCCCAGGACTTTTTGTACGCTGCGACTTCTGTCAACGACGAGGGCTACGCGAAGCGGTTGGTTTGATTCCTGGCTGAAGTGGATCAAGGGCTGTTCTCTGCCGTCGTCGAGTACTATGAAATCATCCTTAGTAAGACCGGAAACGAAATGCCCCTGCCCATCACGCACCGAGACATGCGTATTCACCAGCGCGGCGTCGAAGGTGATCGTCTCGTCGCCCTCTGGCTCCGCCTTGGAATTTTGCGCGGCTGATCTGGGCTGTTGGACGGTCTGCGCGACAACCATATGTGTCGCAATAAGGAGGGCGATGCCGATTAAAAAGGTATGTTTCATGTGATCACCTCTGCATTCATTTCACCGAAGCCGCCACGCGACGGGTCACCTGATCAACGAAGCCATCAGCCACACCGCTTAACGCATCGCGTGGCGAGAGGGGGCCAAGCAGGCTTGATCCGCCCGCCTTGCCGGAGATGATCTGTCTGCCGATCTCTTGCCCGGACGACTTGTCGTAATAGCGCAGCCGAACCGTGAGGATAGATTTGCCGAGGTCGAGCGGCAGGAGTTGTTTGATGCGGTTCCCCTTCGTGTAATCCAGCACCTCGATTACCGTCACAAGCGTCCGGCCTGAAGGCTGCTCTTCTTTCTGATCCTTGAGCACTCTCTGCCTGTCGCATGTCTGTAGGTCTTGAAAGCTGCCGATTGGAGAATCCAGAGAATCGGCAGCCGCGCCATCTATATTGTAAGAATTCTTGTGGGATTGATTCTGCGGCTGGTCGGCAACCGCCGCGCTATAAGAGTCAATAACTGCGACCGATTCAAATATCTTTCGCGCTTCAAACTGAGATTTGAGCTTGGCGAGTTGCTGATTTGAAACCTGCGATGTCAGAGCACCGCCTACAAGGCTGACGGGCCTCGTAATCTCCAGATGATGATACTCGGCAAGGTTACCTTTAAAGGGAATGATTGTCGTGACGCGAAACTCCCCGCCGAGGACAAGGGTCTTCATACTGATCACGCCATTCTTGCCTTTGTAATTCTCCAATTTCTCCCGATTCTCTGCTAATGATTGCCCCAGGCAAGTCACCGATAAAGAGAGTACGAGCAGCATCAGGAGGGGTGAACCTTTATGAATTCTGATAGATCTTTGACTATTTGGCATAAGCTCGCGCCTCCTTGGGTTTGTTGTCGCGACTTGCGCTGCGGCCCACGAAAGCGGCCACCTCATCCGCCGCCTTGTCCACCATTCTTTCGACGTTGCTGGTGACGCGGGTGTTTTCGACAGTGATGTTGATCTCGCCCAAGAGCCGCGTCGTCTGCTTGTCCTTGAGCGTGATGCGGACTGTCAGTATGGCGTGATTATTACCCTGCTCGATATAACGGAGCGCGGGTATTCCCGGCGTGTAGTCGTCTATGTACCCCTCGACAACTAGCTCGGGCTGCGACTGGGCAATGTTGACTTTATCGCCTGATCGATTGAGAGCACTTTCCGTAGAACCTGTTGCTTCATCAACTTGTGTAATGCGCTCAAAACGATTGAGAGATCGAGTCCGGTTGATTATCTCAGTATTTAATTGCCTGACGGTAAGCTCGGGCATCTGATCGAGCATGACGATTCTCTAACGGATGAATCTCGATGCGACGGTAAGTGCGGAGGTCGTCAATGACCGGAGCTATCTGGTATGAGCGTACCCTCAGGCCATGCACCTCGCGGAATATTCGCGAAGGCACGGAGGTGGCCACACTGCGGACTGAGCAGCCGAAGTTTACTACCGCTATACCTATGGCCAATACGATCAAGAGTGTTTTTCTAATTATTCTCATCGCCCCCTCCGTATGCCTGCCGCTGACTGTGGAGAAATTTGGGTTTAATCCTCGATCACCGTTTGCCGACGAACTCACGAAAAATGTTCGCAACGGCTGTAAACCCACAATGTATCCCCCATCGCTTCATCGTATCCGTTGCAGTGCGTCGTTCGTCTCGCTCCCAGACATTCGACAATCCGGCGGTCGTCAGCCCACCTGCGATAAAAGATGAATTGAACTGTCTCGCCCCATGATCGTTTTGGGTGACGAACAATCGGCTTATTGCATACCCGATCCTCGCGCCAGCGCCTGTCTTTTCTGATTTGTGATAGCGCGGATCCTGCTTGAAGATGGAGGCGTATGCGAACTTCTCGAAGAAGTTGGCCGACGTGCCGAAGGCAAAGCTGCGGGCGGCGCGAGTCATGGAATCGGCAGCGAAATCGCCCGGCTTTGAATGATGGTGGTGATCGTCGTCAATCCATTCTCCGAACGCGCCTGCCGCTATGGCCCTCCCGTAAGCTGTAGGACTGAGGAACGATCTGGTGAAGAAATATCTGAACTTCTCTCTCCCTGTTAAGGATGAGTCTTTAACTAGCCCGTTATCTTTCGGCACCGATGAATCACTGCCTGAGATGTGATTCACATCAAAGGGCGGCGGGGTCGCGCCCTTTGCTTTAGACTTCTGGTCTGAGTCTGTGGAACCTTTTGATGCATCTCGGTCGTCGAATGCCATCGCACTCACGCACAATAGGAGGATCATAGTTGAAAGGCTGCCCCATCTGCTGAATGAAGCGAAATACTGTAGACTCGTTTTTGTATTCATAACTCACTCCTGAAATATCTGTTTGTAGCGTGCTTTTCATCTGCCCCGCTGCCCCAACTATGCGGTATCTGAGCATAGAACACATCACGAGATAGAATGCTTTTTTGCTACTACTATTGATATGAAGTTGGGTACCACCAATGAGGTAATTGGAGACTACCCGAAACCATAGATGATGGTGTTGTCAGCTTAGAGCGGATTTCTTTTGAATGTACGGTAATGCAATAGGATTCACCGCAGAGACGCAGAGGACACAGAGGCGGCGCAGAGTTTTTTTATGCATATCCTCTGCGAAATCTCTGCGTCCTCTGCGTCTCTGCGGTGAACCGTACATCCATTTGCAAACCGCTCTAACGACCAGAAGTGAAAATTCGGACAGTCTGGATTGCGGCGGGTTCTCATCCACCTCGTTGCGACGATTGTAATCGTGCGCAATGAGATGGATAAGAACTGTTTCTGATTTGACTAGTCCATCTCGAATTCGAAATCAATCGCAGCCTTCATCGGATAGTCCTGGCCACCGAGTAATACGCCCATGACAACATCGTCTGCTTGACCGACCAGTGTCAGTTCTGGAGCTTCGTATTTGTTCTGCATTTCGATTTACCTCCTTTCCTTTGGTTTATAAACTCAATCTTACAAAGTCGTTGGTTCATGCGGCTCGGAGCATATGCCCAGACATCACACCATCCGCGCGATTGCGTAGCCATAATTCGAGCAGGATGATCTGCCGCAACTGGGACTCATTGCACTCTAATCCAACTGAGAGGCGCTCCAGGCGCGAGAGCACGCTGGTGCGCTCCACAAATCCCCGCTCCACTAAGTGCAATTGCCTGTCCTTGAGGAGGGCGCGGGCCAATGGCCGCAACGCCTCCTGCCACGGGGCGTTAAACAAGCCCTTGGATCGCCGCTCGCGCAACCTGGGCGGCCACAGATCCGAGAAGGCCGAGCGCATCAATCTACGCGGCTCACCCGGACGGCAGAGAACGTCCGTCGGCACGGTCATTAGAAACTCGACCAGAGGCCGGTGTGCGAACGGGTGCGTGTAGTCCAGGTGTTGTAACGGCTCGCCCGGTTGTAGCTGGCGCAGCTCCAACATCGTCGTTAGAGCATAGAAATATTTCCTTCGCTCCGGGGAGGCCTGCATCCAGTCAGTTGAAAAAAGGCTTCCCGTTTCAGAAAGACCTGTCCGGTCACCAAAGCCGGGGACAAGAGATGTCTCAGTGTTCTTCGGCACATACGAACCGTCGGCGGCTGCGTAGATCGCGGCTGGCGTCAATGCTGGTGGAAGAGCCGCCCGAAACGCCTGCCAAAGAACCCGGTAGATTGGAAGCCGGAGAATCTTGCTCCAGGCGAGCGCTTCTTCACACGCGCGGCCAACTCGAAAGCGACGCAGAGACGCCGCCACCTGAAGGCTATCGTCGAACCAGTTCCCCATCATCAGGTCGCCGTTTTGCCCCGTCAGAATAGTCCTGGCTCCGAGCCGTTGCGCCGTTGCCGCAACTGACGTGCGTAGCGGCTGAAAAGCTTCGGGCATCGCATTGCCTGCTTGTGTTTCGGCGATGAGCGGATCGTCGTGGGTTGAAATGTGGACTCCCTCAATCCCGCAGTGCGATTCGACCTCGCGAATGAACGGCTCGTCAAGCGAGTTCCGCCAGATGAAGCTCAGACCTGTGAGGCTCGAAGCACTGACATCACCGCCTTTCATCAGGTGGTTTGCCATGCAGACGATAGAGGACGAATCAAGGCCGCCGCTGAGTTCAGCAAGAACGGGTGCTTCGGTTTGCAACCGGACGGCCACCGCCTCGCGAAACAGCGCGCGAAGTTGCTCCTCGTACCTGTGCTCGCTCTGATACCGGATCGTATCCCCGATTGGCATAGCCCAGAACCGGCGAATGCTCGTCTCCTCAGACGACACGCATACCGCGTGACCGGGAGGAACGGAGTAAATGCCTTTATATGGCGTTCGGTTCGGGCATCCGCCGAACATCAAGAATCCTGCGACGTACTGCTCGTCAAGATCAGAGATCCCTGTCGCTTCCACAAGAGACTGCAAACCGCTGGACCACAGAACGCGCCCCCGTTCGACGTGGTAGTAAAGTGGACGCACGCCCGCGAAGTCGCTCGCGAGGACAGTAGTGCGGTTAACATGATCGCGAATGACCACGCTCCAATCGCCGATCAGGTGAACCAGACCGCTGGTCCCCCAAAGCTCGTAGGCGGCGCGCGCGATCTCTGCGTTGCTGGTGTCGCTTCGCAGCGAGTCTCTCAACCGCAGAAGCAAATCGTCGCGATTATCAAGCCGTCCATCCCAGTGGAGGACTTCGGTTCGGTCATTGTTCTGGCTCCGGCCATCCATCAAGATCAGTCCTTGTATATTCATGAGCATCTTCGTTCCCTCCGGCTAAACAATGTGAAGCAGCCTCAGCCGCTTCTGGTAGGCTGGCGAGCCATAAACAACACGTCCGTCTACCTCAACCCACGCGTGAGAAAAAAACGGCGACGGGCGATAACCTATAACCAGCCTCGCAACGATACCGTGTCTCCTGAGCAATCGGACTGTACAGACTGCTCGTTGCAGGCAAAGCACAGGCCTCCAGTAGAAACACGTCGCGAACAGTACGGCGTTGCAAATTGCCTGTTCCAATTCGTGGCTGGTTGGCTTCTCCGCAATGGATTGCATCTTCAACTGCGACAGAATGCACCCGGAGCCGCGCAACGCGATGGTCACTTCGTAGCGAGCGAGTTCGTAAAACGCTTTGAACACGAGCCGGACCTGTTTAACGCTTTTCATGACAAAGCCTCCCGCTGGATCAGCTTATGCCGTTCCAACTCGGCCAGAAAACGGCCTGTGTGTTCGCGCGCGGTGGTTCGGGCGATGTTATACTCACCGCTGATTTCCTCCGCGATAGCTTCCAATGGAAGTTGCCGCTCGACCCCGCGCCAGATGCGCGCCCCTGTCTCGTTGGAAGTGAACAAGCTGCCTTTGCCGGTGTGCAGGATCACTATTCCGTCGTCGTGAAAAGAAGCGGCTGCTTCGGGATTCACGCTAAAACTGAAATCGTTAATTTGGTTCATCATACTCTGTTGCCCTCTCTATGAGCATCCACTCATACTCAACGGCCACAGGATAGACTTATTTCGAGTTTCGCGAAACACTCGAAAGCATAAAATTCAACCTAGATTTTTCTGTAGGATTTTCTTAACGAGGTTCAGGGAGGAATTCATTGTGAGGTAGATCAATCGTGGTCAGAGGCCCCATCCCTTCGCTCAAGGAAGGTCCTGATTCTTTCAAATCGAGTGGCATGCGCCTTTCGGAAAATGACGTTCCCCGGCACAACCAGTGTCATCTCTGTTCCAGAATTTGGAGAGCTGACAAACGTGAGCTTACTCCCGATTCGCTCGGCACGCTCTCGCACCCCCTGGAGACCGAAATGTCCCTCCTTACCTTCAGCCAGGATAGCCGTTCCGATGCCGATGCCATTATCATTAACACGCAGGGTAAGGTTTTTTGCGTAGTTGAGCGAGACATTCAGTTCGCTCGCCGAGGCATGCTCACAGGCGTTGCGGATGGCTTCGTAGCCGATGCGATAGATCTCGTCGCGCACAATCGGGTGCATGTCTCTTGGGCCACCTACCACGGAAAACTTAACCGCCATGTTTCTATCGAGCAAGCACTCTTCGGTCGCCCTCCGCAGACCGGCAGCGAGATCGTTCGTCTCTGTCGTTGAGGTGCGAAGCGAATTGAGCACTGCCCGTCCTTCCTGCGCCGCCTGTTCGAGCCAGCCGGATAGCCGTTTCATCGCATACCGCAGGTGGGCGGCATCATCGGATTTTTCCAAAGCATCATCAGCCACTAGCTTGCTGCCCTGGATGGTCTGGAGGAGTGTATCGTGAAGTTCTCGCGCGATGCGAGTGCGCTCAACGAGGCGTTCATCAAACCGCACTTTCAGGCGCGCTGTGGCCTGACGCAGCCGCAGACGGTACAAACCCACGAGCAGCAATAATCCGGCGGCGACTATGGCTAGTCGAAACCATGCGGTTTCGTAGAAAAATGGCTGCTGCGTGATAATGTACACCATCCCCTCACGGTCCCAAATTCCGTCGCGGTTGCACGCCCGAACATGAAACTCGTGCGTTCCCGCCGGGATGTTGGAGTAAATCGCATGACCGGGAGGATCTGCATCCAGCCATTCCGAATCGACGCCATCGAGTCGGTATTGCAAACGAATCTTTTCCGGAGATGAGATTTCGATGGCATCAAAACGCAATTCGACATGATGTGTGCCGGGTGGGAGCACGAGTGCTTCGCCGGGAAGCTGTTGGTTACGGCCAACGGTGAACTCTTCCATATAAATTGCCGGCTTGCGATCGGTTTTCGGCAGACGCGGGAGGTCCAGCATGGCCAATCCCTGCACGGTCGCCATCCAGAGCTTGCCGTCTCGCGTCAGAGCCAACCCGGGGTAGCCGATACTGCCCTCCGACGAAATCATGCCGTCAGCAAGCCCGAATATCGCGAGGTCAATGGGTTCATCGTGTCCGCGCGGTTTCTCAAGGGCAGCGCGCTGGACTCGCAAAATGCCGTCCCCGTCAAACCACAGGTCACCTTGCTCGGTTTCTATCATGTGGTTTGCCTCCAAATCTGGAACGACCTCGACCAACCGGTCGCTATCAATGCGGAATGTGCTGCCATGAAGCAGACTTACATACAGAGCGCCAGAGTGGTCCTCTCCGATCAGATAGGCATGAACATTCGGAACGGATGAAACCTTCAGGAAGCGGTCACCCTCCAGGCGATCAACTCCCTTTGTGGTTCCGACCCAGATGCTGCCACTTCGATCTTCGTAGATATTGGCCACGTGATTGCTGGACAACCCGTCGGCTACTGTGTAATTGCGCACTTGTCCGTTGCGCAAGCGGCTCACGCCCGCGTGGGTCGCGCACCACAAGGAACCATCCCGTGCCGGGAAGATAGCCACCACAATATCGCTGGCTAGCCCTTGAGCCTTCGAATATTGGGTAAAGCTGCCGTTGCGAAAGCGGAAAACTCCGCCGCCGTATGTCGCAATCCAGAGGTCGTGGTTGGCGTCTTCCGCCAGCGACCACACGCAGCCATTGAGAAGGCCGTCCTTTTCTTTATAAATACGAAAGCCGCGCCCGTCGAAGCGTGCCAGGCCGCCGCAATTGAAGCCACTCCACAAGGTCCCGTCGTGGCTCGTCAGAACGGTCATGGGCACGTTGCTCGGCAGGCCGTCGGCAGTGGTAAACATCCGCACCGCTCGGTCTTTGAATCGGAAGAGCCCCTCGCCGTTTGTGCCGACCCACAAATCGCCATCACGATCTCCGTACATATACCGCGCATTCATGCTTGCGACCGCGAGTTCCAGACCGCTAGAGGTTGCTCGAAACAGCCCTTGCGAACCGGCAATCCAAATATTCCCCTGCGGGTCTTCATAAACCCTGAATGCTTCGTCTGTCTTCCGACCCCACGGTTGAAGTTTTTCGAGCGACTTGCCGATACGGCGCGCGACTCCCTTGGCCGTGCAGAACCACGTGATGCCGTGGCTGTCCTCCAAAACATGATGGATCTCGTCAGCCTTTACCCCGAGCTGAGCGGCCAACTCTGGGTGTTGCGTAAGCCGCGAGCCATCCCACTCCATGAAGCCCTGTAAGCATGTTAGCAACAGGTTGCCATTTGAGGATTCTTCGATCCTTTGGATGTCCAGCCCTGGTGTGACGACTGAAAAGACGCCATGCTCGAACCGATACAGGCCGTCGCTGGCCCCCACCCAGAGAATGCCACTCCGGCTGAAATGGACGCAGCCCAGTTGGGTGTTCGGACCTAGAGCGATAGGATGCCGAATCGCTTGCAGAGGGCCGAATTGATTGAAAGCAGCAGCCGGTATTTGTATTAAATCATCTGCTGTCACCACCCAGAGATCGTTGTCCGGCCCTATCGCCATCCCACTTGCAGTGTTGACAGGAAGCGTCGTGAAACGCCGACCGTCGAAGCGGACAAGGTTACGCGAACCGAGTATTATCCACAGGAACCCGTCTTGTGATTGCACGATCTGATTCACGACATTGTTAGGGAGTTCATTGTCAGAGCTAAAACGCGTGCGGAGGTAGCTGCTCACCGGCTGGCTCGGATCGAGCGCCTGCGCAGAGTGCGTTACGAAGAGAAGCACGAACGCGGCGAAAATAGAATGCGCGATCTTCATATTGTTCCGAGCAAGTGTTCAGCACTATCAAAACCATCAAAACCGCCAGCTATCATCCTACAGTTTTTGCCTTTGCCATAACCGGATCAGACCTGGAGCAGCCCGCGCCGGAGCGCAAGGGTCACGGCATGCGTTCGATCATTCGCGCCCAGCTTTGCAACCAGATTCTTAATGTGAAAATTGACGGTTGTCTCCGCGATAGCCAGTTGATCGGCAATTTGCTTATTGCGATAGCCGTCTTGAATAAGTCGAAGCACCTCCAACTCCCGACCCGTGAGATCTTCTTGGTCCAGATGCTCGGCGAGGCGCGCCGCAACCTCAGGCGGGACATGCCGTTTCCCGGAATGGACCGAACGGATCACCGCCAGCAATTCATCCTTCGGCATGCTCTTAAGGATGTAGGCCGAAGCGCCCGCTCGCAGCGCACACTGGATTTCGCCATCGCTGTCTGAGGTTGTGAGCATAATGATGCGAGCCTCGGGAAACTCTCCTCGAATTGCTATCAGAGCGTCTATGCCGTTGGTACCCGGAAGCCGAAGATCCATCAGGGTGATGTCTGGCCGATGACGGCGGAACTCTGCGATGGCCTCCACGGCGTTGGAGGCCTGCGCGACAAGAAGCAAGTTCTGACTGAGAGCCAATGATCGTACTCAGCCCTTCACGAAAGACAGGGTGGTCATCAACGCTCAAGATTCTAATTGCCGTAGGATGATCCATCGCGTTTGCCCTCGTTTGCCAATTATAGTTATTCCTTGGGTTTGTATTCGCGACTTGCGCTGCGGCCCACGAAAGTGGCCTATTACCCGCCCCGCTGCCCCTACTATGTAGTATCTGAGCATAGAACACATCACGAGATAGAATGTTTTTTTGCTACTACTATTGATTAGAGGTTTGGTACTACCAATGAGGTAATCGGGGATTACCATATAAGGGGACAGGGAATGATCGAATTCCGGGGCGGGGGGTAAAGACGAGCCATCCGGGGATCAGGAGTTGGGCGGGCGCGTGTTGTGAGGGATGATAATCTCGCGGCGACCGAACAGGCGGGAATCGAGCGAAAACGCTCCCGGCCCGAGTAGAATGATTGCGGCTGTCATAACTATTATAAAAAACAATGACAGTCTGGTATCGAATGAATTCAACGGAAGCGCTGAAACCCATGAAAGCCCAACACTGCTCAGTCCCACCAGCAGGCTGGCGGCTTTAGTTAGAAATCCGATCAAAAGTAGAGCGCCGCTTGCGATCGCAAGCAATCCGACTATCCACATTCCGAATATCGAATTGTCCGGTTTAGCCAGATAAACTCCGCCTTGAACGATGGCGGTGACCCCAATCGCTGCTCGCAACAGCAGCAGCCCGACGCCGGGGTTCCCTCCTGGAAACGTGAAAAAAAATAGCATTTGCAATCCGGCCTCCTTGACCCTTATCGATATTTTCCATCGCAACCGTGCGTAGAGTAACAGTTGCAACTGAAAAATGAATCCCCAGAGACAGGAATTTTTTTATACTACTTTCGTTTTATTGCTCCGACTCAGGTAGAGTAGCGCAACTCACAACCGGAGGATGCCGCGACGGACGGCAATGGCCACCGCCTGCGTGCGGTCACTGGCTCCCAGCTTCTCCATGATGTGCTTGATGTGGACTTTGACCGTCTCTTCCGAGATGAAAAGCTGTTCGCCGATCTCCCGATTACGGTTCCCTCCGGCGACTTGCTTCAAGACCTCTATCTCCCGCTCGGTCAGGGACTCATCGCCCAGATACTCCGCAAGATGAGCCGCAACCTCCGCCGGGATACGTTTCTTTCCAGCATGCACCTGGCGAATGACCTCGACCAACTCTTTCGGCGGCATGTTTTTGAGCATATATCCGCGAGCGCCCGCCTCAAGCGAGCGGCGTATGTCAACGTCGCCTTCGAAGGTCGTCAGCATGATAATACGGGCATCAGGGAATTCCGTGCGGATGGCGATCATCGCCTCAATGCCGCTCATATCGGGAAGCCTGAGGTCCATCAGCGTGACGTCGGGCCGGTGTTGCCTGAACATTTGGATGGCTTCGCTTCCGTTGGCCGCCTGAGCCACGATCTGCATATCCGGCTGGTTGTCGATGATGGCGGCGATCCCCTCACGGAGCAGGGGATGGTCATCAACGCTGAAGACGCGAATCTGAGTTTGATCGCTCATTTACTTTTCTCCCTTCTTTGCTTTTGTAGCCCCCGGTCAGCCGTCTCGCGCATCCAAACTGTAAACCAATTCAGCGGGTTTTTAGAAGGCTGGCCTTGAAAGGCAATATGTCCGGGGACCGACAGTTCGACCTCGGTTCCGGCTGCGGCGAGGCTTCGCACTTTGAGGCGTGCGCCGATTCTCTCCGCCCGCTCGCGCATGCCGGAAAGCGCCCCATCCCCCTCGCGTTCCGACCGCTGTACTTGCGAGTCAATCCCGCCGCCCTTATCACTAATGACTACGCGCAAATGTATGGCCCTATATTTCACCGTGACTTCGACGCGCTTGGCGCGCGAGCGGCGAAAGGCGTTGAGCAACGCTTCGCGCCCTATGCGATAGACCTCGTCACGGATGATCGGATGCACAGGACGGGGGCGGCCTTCAACCGTGATGCGAAAATCAATCTCTTCCTCGGCAGAGAGTTCCTGCCGTATTCGGGAAAATGCCTGTTCAAGATCAAGAGGGTTACCGCCGTCGGACGAACGGAGACGTTTAAGCGCGCCCCGGCCTTCTTCAACAACCTGCCCCATGATCTGCAGAACACGGGTGAGCGACGACTTCGCCGGCAAATCCTCGGGCAAGCCGTCAACTGTGACGTGGAGTTGCATGGAGGCGCTGATGACACCCTGCAAAAGCGTGTCATGGAGTTCCTGTGCGACCTGGGTCCGCTCGGCGAGTCGTTCTTCAAAGCGTAGATTCATCTGCCTGCTCGACTGGTGTAGCCGGTAATTATAGAATGCCAACACTGCCGACAGGGAGGCCAACACGCATAGGAGCACAAACCACCATCTCTGCCAGAACACCGGCACGCCTTTCACAATGGCGACAGCGATCACCCCGTCGCCTTCGCCCGGCAGCGCATCGGTTACGGGGGGAGGCTGATACTCCGACTCCACGAGCAGAGCGGCGTACTCTGTTCCGAGGTGTGTAGAACTCTTCCAGCTTGAATCGGATTGAATTTGCGTGAAGGGCTGGGTGTCAAAGGGCTGTACATACCAGTCTCCGCTGCGGGCGAACAAGACGATCTGTAGGTAGGGATGATCACCGATGACACGCCCTTCGATCACGTCGAGTTTATCCGGCCCCCCTTCATCCGCCGGAGGAACTTTTGTGAATTCTATGTAAGGCCCCGCGTTGGTGTGTTGCGTGCGGCAAGCGCTGAGTAGCGTACAACTGATGGCCAGCAGTAGAATGCTTTTCCATGCGATATTGCTTGTCGCCAAGTTTTTAAGTTCTAGGTTCAATCCTGAGTCTTTCAAATTGGCGTTTCCGGTCACGTAGAGACTGAAGTGTTTATTACGCTGCACCCACCCAAACAGTCCGATCACTTTACCACATATATAGAGTAAAGGCCGCGACGGAAAAGCGAATCCCTATAGACAGGCATCTTTTTATACCCATTTCGTGGTATTTCCCCAGGTCAAGGGGACTGTGCATTGGTGTGCGCCTAATCCCTGCTTTTATCGGCGAAGGCTCCCGTCATGCGGTCGGTTGTAGTTTGAGGCGTGTTACCTTCATTAAAGACTTTGAATCGAACCCCGTCGAAACGCACCAGTGCGGTATTGTGCGTCAATGCTTAGAGGTAGCGTTAAAAGAACCATCATTTTGACGATAGACAAAAGGATGAAGCGGTCTGATTTCATTTGTTATTCTGGCGACTCCCGGCCTTTCGCTCGCCGAAGCGCAGTTATCCTCCCGGAGGCTTCGGCGATTGCGAATCGAACAAAATCCCCGTCCGTTTCATGAAAGCGATTAGCACAATTACGCCGACGCAAACCCAGGCGATGATCATAAAGCCGTCCATGTAGGCGAGAGTGTATGCCTGCTGTCTGACCTGTCCGCCGAGCAGCGCAGCCGAACGTCTCTGCGCCTCATCCATTCCTGTGGAATTGGAACTGACACCGCCGGTGAGAAGCCGCAGACGCTCATCGGTCAGCCAGTTGCCGGCCTCGACATGCAGCCCAATCAAATTCGAGTGAAATTTCTCGCGCACGGCGATGAAATGCTGCATGAAGGCGCTCCCCACCTCGCCTCCGAAGATCCGTATGCAGTGAATGAAAGCCGAATAGGTCAGGACATCAAACGGTCTCGCCAGCGCTCCCGCCTCTTGCATAGACTGGAGGAGCGTTCCGATAAAGGCCACGAAGATGAATGACAGTCCAAGCGCAATTACCAGTTGCGAAAGCCAGAAATTGTCCCCCGCCCACGCGCTCGTCAGTTGTGTGTTCAGCAGGCAAGCGACGGCGACGGTGGCAAACCCGACGGCCAGCATCAACCGGCCATCAACACGCCGCATCAGCCACGCCCCGACGAAGCCGACGATGATCTGCGGGGCGGCGAACCACAGCAACACCCGCCCGGTCTCAAGCGGGCGATACCCCTGGATCGCGCCGAGAAATGCCGGAACCAGCAAGGCAATGGCGAGAATCACGAAGCGCAGTGCGAATAGGCTGGTCCCCACGATGAGGAGGTTTCTCTGCCCGAGGAACGGAATATTCACCAGCGGGTTGGGTGACTTCCAGCGGCGAATGATTGCGGCGATGATCAGGAACGCGGCGCTTGCGAGCATCGCGACAATCACGCCCGATCCCAACCAGTCCAATCGTTCTCCCTGATCGAGCGCGCCATAGATCAAGCTCAAGCCGAGACTGGCATACAAGAAACCTGCCCAGCTTATCTGCGGCTTCGGCCCGGTTCGCGCCGGGGGGTGCGGGATTGCCCGGTAGATACAAAGCATCATCAGGGCCGTCAGCAGTGGGCAAATCCAGAAGATCCAGCGCCACGATAGATGCTCGGTGAACCACCCTTCCAGCGGCACCGCGATCGAGGTCACGGCGAGGATGTCAATCGAATAGACGCCGATGCTGTAGATGATATAGCGCATGGGCAGTTCGCGCAGCGCGTACGCCATCGTCAGCGGGTAAAAGGTGCCGGACCCTAGTCCGGCAATCACTTGCAGCGCCAGCATCACCGCGAGGTTCGGTGAAAACGGCAGCAAGATCGTCGCCACGACAAAGAGGGGCGCAGTCCACAACAGCACCCGCCTGACTCCCAGCAGTGCACCGAGGTAGACCGAGAACGGCCCCATGAACATCAGCGCCATGTTGTAAGCGGTCGGAATCCAGGCGGCCTCGTCTACGCCGAGCGAGAGCGCGCCGCGCAGGTCGGGCAGCCCGACGCTCAACAGCCGCCCGAACAGCGTCGTAATGCCTGCGCCGAGAAACACGCCCAGCGTGCCTATGTAAGGGTTCGGCTTGACCGCGAGTTTCAAGCGAAACGTTGACGATGCCGGAACCGTTGCCAGTGTTCCCACGTCATCCTCGCTTGTTGCAATCGCGCTCACGGCTCTTTCCTCGCCGTCGCGTCGTCGTTTCGCTTACCCGATGCGTTGATCTCGACGATGACGGACATTCCCGATATCAGCCTGTCAGTCCCACGCTGGTTGTGATCAATGATAATCTTCACGGGTATGCGCTGCACGATCTTGGTGAAGTTGCCCGACGCGTTGTCGGGCGGGAGCAGCGCGAATTGCGAGCCGCTCGCCGGAGCGATCTCTTCGACATGCCCCTTCAGTTTGAGATCGGGAAAAGTATCAACGGTGATCACCGCCGAATCGCCTTTGCCGACATTGGTAAGCTGTGTCTCCTTGTAGTTCGCCTGCACCCACACTTCGTTATCGACAAGCGAGATGACCTGCGTGCCCGGACTGACAAGCTGCCCGATGCGAACTTTGCGCTCGCCGACGATGCCGTCGGTAGGTGCTACGATGCGCGTGTATTCCAAATTCGTGCGAGCGACTTTGACGGCCTCTTCTTTGGCGCTCAAGTCGGCTCTGAGTTGCCCTTCTTGAGCATCGAGCACGCCGCGCTGCCTGCGTTGAGCTTCGTGTTCAGATTCGCGGCCAGCAAGTCCTGCGCGCGCCAACTGCAACTCGGCCTGTCTGACAGAGAGCAGTGCTTGTGTCTTAGCCAGATCAGCTTTGCGGCTGTCGAGCGCGGCTCGAAATCGCTCTTCGTCCGCCGTTACCTGTTCCAGTTTCTGCCGCGTGGCGGATGCTGATTCGACGAGCGCTTCTTGCCGCTTTCTCTCCAGTTGGGTGCGAGTGACATCGGCTTTCGCGGCGTCAACTCCGGCCTGCGCGTTGGCAATGTCGGCCTTCACGGCTTCAATGCCTGCCTCTCCCTTCGCAATGTCGGCTTTCGCGGCTTCGATTCCGGCTTGTGCTTGCGCTATTCTGGAATCCTGTAACGCTTTTTGTTTGCCATTACTCTCCAGCGCCGCGTGTGCCGCCAGGACGGCGGCTTCCGACTGCCCGACCTGCGCGCGGTAATCGTCATCTTTGATCTGCACAAGCAGGTCGCCCGCCTTGACCTTTTGATAATCTGCGACCGCAACCTGCGTCACAGTTCCTGACACCCTCGTACTCAACGGCGTGATGTCGGCACGTATCTGAGCATCATCGGTTTTCTGGATGCCTTGCCTTCCGGCCCATGCGTTCCAGTTTGTGGTAATTAGAATAAGAATCGCCGCCGCGAGCAACAGAACCAAAACAGGTACGAAGCGGCGCAGCTTTATTCGTCGTCGCTTGCTCGGTTCCGGCTGTGGGTCTGAACTCACGGCCACCGCTCCTTCTTGCGGTGGATTATTTCCTGCTTCGGATGATTTATTACCTTCAGCCATTCGCTTCACTCCTCTAAAAGCTTCACTTTTCTTCCCCAATTGCTTTTTCGAATAAGGCTCTTGCCGTCCAATAACCCAGCAGCGCCTGCTGGTACTGGTGATCGGCTTCGGCGAGCAATGCCTGCGATTGCAAGACATCGGATAAGAGGGCCGCCGTCAGCTTGTACTTGTTGGTGTTAATTCGCAGGACTTCGCGCGCAGTCTCCTGCCCGAGTTGCGCGACGACAAGCGCCTGATGTGTCTGTTGGAGTTTGCGGAATTTGTCGCCGACATCAATCAGGACAAGGCTCTCCGCTTCGTGCAAGCCGTTTTTTACCTGCTCGATGGTCTTGTCTTTTTCCTCAAGCTGGTCTCGCTTTCTCCCCCAGTCAAAGACTTCCCATTTGACGACAAGGCCGACGCTGGCAATGTTCTTTGGAATGATGTCGCCGAAATTACGAAATGACAGATAGGTTAAACCGACGCTGACATCGGGGATGTATTCGGACTTCTTGATGCGGCGGTCTACTTCGGCCTGGCTGACCTTTAGTTTGGCGGCCCTCAATTCGGGCCGCTGGTCGAGCGCGCGATTGCGGGCCGAGGCGAGATCGAACCCAACGTCACTTACATCGGCAACGGCGCTCACCCTGAAGTCGTTGCGCACGTCTCGCCCGAGCAGGTTGTTGAGTTGTTCCTTCTTGGTAGCAAGTTGATTTGTCAGGTTGAGCGCCTCATACACGGTCTTCGCCAGCCGCGTTTTGACTTCGAGGCTGTCGGATTTCAAAGCGACATGTTGTGCGACGTAATCGCCGGTCACACGATCAAGCTCGCGGTAGAGCCTGACGGATTCCTGCAGGCTGTCGAGGGCGCTCTGGGTTTGCAGAATTCCATAATAGGTTTGCTTGACCTCATCAATCGTCGTCTGTTTGCGCAGACGCAGTTCCTCGCGTTCGACATCACGGGCTAAACTGACCTGTTTGATATTGAGACCGATGCGGTATTGCTGAGACAGCGGTTGCAGAACCTGTCCGGCGAAGATCGTCGTCGGCCTTCGCGGAGCGCTGATCGAAAAGAATGGGCCGAGGCCCGGAATTATATTCGATAGCGGGTTGCTGATGTTGGTCTCTTGCTTCACAAGCTGTTGCGAGGCGAGCATGTATAGATGCATAGAAGGCAATCGGAAGGTGCGGGTCGCAGCCAGTTCGTTTTCGACTTTCCCGACCCCAAGCTCCGCGTTTTTCACCAAGTGGTTGTCGCGCAAGGCCAGGGCGATGGCTTGTTCCAGCGTCAGAATTTCGCCCGAAGCCGAAGTGTCTTGTTGACACCAGGCAGTCAGCGGCGTCAATAGCAGTATAGATACTACAGTGATGATTGTTCTTGCTTTTCGCATGATCTTTGTTCCTCTGCACGCACGCAATCTCCCGCTTTGCTGCTCATCCGCAAACCGCTCGGAACCGAATTGAGTAATGATCTTCCGTTCATTGCTTGATGTAGCAACAGCTTTGCCATAACCTTTCGAGTCCTCGTCTATGCATTCAAGTCTCTGAATCGCCAACTGATTAAGCAGAGGGCGGTTGATGGAGCTAAGACGCGATGGGAGGGAGTGGATGACAGTATATGAACACGTGGCAAACTATTGACACAGACCAGGCCGAACGATGTCCAGCTTTCGCATTCTAAAGGTCAGCGTGGTGCGATTGATCCCCAACCTCTTCGCCGCTCCTTCTGAGCCGCCGATCACCCAATTCGTCTCCTTCAGCACGTTCAGGATGTGATCTCTTTCGACTTCCTCAAGGGTTTTTGATAAGGCTGAGGACGCTCTGACGGAGCGCTTCAATTCAGACATGGCGGGGCGCAGTACCCCATCAACTGACAGGACAACGGCTCGTTCGATCACGTTCTGAAGCTCGCGCACATTTCCGGGCCAGTCATAGCTCGCCAGCGCTTCCATTACCTCCGGGGGGAAATCCTCAATCCGCTTGTTCAGCCGGTAGGCATACTTCCTGGCGAAGTGGCGAGCAAGCAAGATGACGTCTTCACCGCGCTCACGCAGCGGCGGGGCGGTAATCGGGATGATGTTCAGCCGGTAATAAAGATCGTCGCGGAACCTCCCCTCCCGAACCATCCGACCGAGATCGCGGTGAGTGGCAGCGATCACGCGAACATCTGCTTTGATGGTCCTGCTGCTGCCGAGTCGCTCGAACCCCTGATCCTGCAAAACCCGCAAAAGCTTGGGCTGCAATTCAAGCGGGAGGTCACCGATCTCATCTAAAAAGAGCGTCCCTTTATTGGCAAGCTCAATACGTCCGACCCGCTGATTGACGGCCCCTGTGAAGGCACCCCGTTCGTGGCCGAACAGTTCGCTTTCGAACAGCGTGGAAGGGATGGCGGCGCAATTGAGCTTGATGAAGTTGTGATGGCGTCTTGGGCTAAGATTGTGGATGGCGTCGGCGATTAACTCTTTGCCTGTGCCTGTCTCCCCCTGGATCATAACCGTTGAGTCGGTTGGGGCAACAAGCTCTGCTTGTTTGAGAGCGTGCTGTAGAGCAGGGCTATTGCCGATAATGTCATCAAAGAGGTGGAGTGACCGGACATCTTTGAAGGCACCCGGTTTTTTGATCACATTAGATTCTTCGCGCGTATTTACGTCGCTGCTTAAGGGGGGAACGCCCCAACCACCTGCAAGTGAGCTTGATCGGTTGATTAAAACTGCGCTCATAATGTGCTATCTCCTTCGCCGGTCAGATCGGAATCGTAAGTTCCCGTTTTCATCTTTTCATCTGAAGATTGCCGTCTTTGTCTAGGACGACGAGAGACATTATGCGCGATTCCGTACGGCGAACACATCACAAGATAGAATGTTTTTTCGCTACCACTTTTGGTAGCCGGAGGGAATACCACCTTCGGGGTAAACGGAACTCGGCTGAGGCCAGTTAATCATGCGGGATGATCAGGGCTTGCCTTCAGCAGACTGCCCTGAGAAGGCTCTCGATACCTGTCCCAGGCCCGCCCGGGCGAGCGAAGATAGATGTGCCTGCAACTAACACGCGGGCACCTGCTTCGACAACCATCGGCACCGTTTCAATATCAATTCCGCCATCAACCTCTAGTTCGCAGGCCCTGTTTCGCTCGTCCAACTGCAACCTGACTTGCCTGATCTTTCTCAGCATGTGATCTATAAAGTGCTGCCCGCCAAAGCCCGGATTCACAGTCATGATTAAAACCAGATCCAGATCCTCCAGGACCTCTTCGAGCATCACTGCGGGTGTGGAAGGGCTGAGAGCTACGCCCGCCTTCTTTCCCAGGCGCTTTATAGACTGGACCGTGCGGCTAAGGTGCGGAGAGGCCTCCTGATGGACGATCACATAGTCCGCTCCTGCTCTTACGAATGTTTCTATATACCGTTCAGGCTGCCGGATCATTAAGTGCGTTTCCAGCGGGAGCGATGTCGCGCGGCGTATGGCTTCGACAATCGGCACGCCCAGGCTGATATTAGGCACGAACCGGCCATCCATGATGTCTATATGAATGCGATCGGCTCCCGCCCTCTCGACAGCCTTTATCTGCTCGCCCAATCGCAAGAAGTCGGCAGCCAGGATAGACGGAGCGATCTTTATCATGCATCTTCCTCTAAAGTCTTTCCAAAACATCTCCATGATTGCGGACGAATTGCATAGCTAAATCAATGAAGCCTGAAGAGCGGCGTAGCGGGCTGCACCAAGCAGCGCGGCCCTATCATTTAGAATGACGCGCACCGGAATGACTTCCAGCAGGTGCTTGAACCTGCCTTTCTCGGTAAATGCATTGATGAAAGTCTGCCCGTTTAGCTTCCGAATTATTTTGGGCACAATACCTCCGCCGACGAACACTCCGCCTGTGGCCAAAAATTTTAAGGCGAGATTGCCTGCCTCCGCGCCGAAACAGGAGATAAACAGATCGAGCGCCTGCACGCATAGCTCGGACTTGCCTTCTAACGCCGCCTGAGAAATGACGGCAGAAGAATCACTCCCCTCCATTTCGGCGATGAGCCATGCGGGCGCTTCGCCGCGCCCAGTCTCGCGCAAGAAGTCAAAGATGTTGCGCAAACCGGGACCGGAAACTACTCGCTCCCAACTGACGTGACCGAACCTTTCCAGCAGGTATCTGAGCAGGTCAATCTCAACTCGCCCGCGCGGCGCGAAATCCGCGTGCCCGCCTTCGCAAGCGAATGGATGGTAATGCTTGCCGTCCCAGTATGCTCCGGCTTCGCCCAGTCCAGTGCCTGCCGAAATCACTGCGGCATTGCCTGACGCATCCGGCGAACCGGCATTGAGCACGGCGAAGTCTTTCTCTTCAAGCGCCGGAATGCCGTAGGTGTTTGCCAGAAGATCATTGATGAGCCACGCGGACTGGATGCGCAGTTCGCGGGTGATAGTTTCCTGGTCAACAACCCATGCGAGGTTCGGCGTTTCGACCCGCCCGTGTTGCACAGGGCCAGCGATGCCGAAGCAGGCGTACTCAATCGCCAGCCTGTGATGCGAAACGAACTCGCGGACAATTTCATCCAGGCTCTTGTGCCTGCGGCTCGGATAGTCCTTCTCAACAACGAGGTTCAGCCGTCCGTCCTCGACTGTAAAAAAAGCGAGCCGGGTTGAAGTTCCACCAACGTCACCTGTGAGAATCATTCATTTTCCCTTTCATTCTTAATCGCGCGCATACGCGCCATCGATTGCATCATTACTTCAAGTCATGCCAGCCGCCCACGTCGGCAGCCAGATGATTGGCTTCGGTGGGACCCCAATGGCCCGGCTCGTAATGGTAAAGGGGAGTCACGCTCCCAAGAATCGGCTCGACGATTGACCACGCCGCTTCGACCGCATCTTCGCGCACAAACAGTATGGCGTCGCCCTGAATCGCATCGCCGAGCAGCCGCTCGTAAGCGTCCACTTCATCCCCATGTGTTGTCTTGATCGCGGAAAGCTCGACCGGCATCGAGACCATTGCCGCGCCTGGACGTTTGACCGAAGCGCCGAGGCTGATCGAGAGATCAGGCCCGAGCCTGAAGCGCAGATAATTATTCCCGGCGGACAGCCTGCCGAGCGGCGGCTGTTTGAGTTTGACCAGAACTTCCGTCGCGGTGATCGGCAGGGACTTGCCTGCGCGAATCAGGAATGGCACGCCAGCCCATCGCCACGAATCGACTTCGAGCCGCACTGCCGCGAAGGTTTCGACCTCGGAACCCGCGGCAACGCCCGGCTCGCTCAAGTAACAACTGAATTGCCCACGCACGAGGTCTGCGGGCTTCAGCGGCGGGATGACTCGAAAGACTTTGACGATTTCGTCGCGCAAGGATTCGATATACATGCTCGTTGGGGGCTCCATCGCCAGGAGAGCGATGACCTGGAGCAGATGGTTTTGCACTACGTCGCGAATCGCGCCCGTTTCGTCATAGAAGCGGCCACGACCGGCGACGCCAAAGTTTTCGGCCATCGTGATCTGCACGCTCTCGACGTAGTTACGATTCCATATCGGCTCAAGAAAGGTATTGCCGAAGCGGAAGAAGAGGAGGTTCTCAACAGCCTCTTTGCCGAGATAATGATCAATGCGGAAGATGGCCGATTCGGGAAAGACGGCGTGAAGCTTGTCGTTCAAGGCTCGGGCGGATGCGAGATCATGCCCAAACGGCTTCTCGATAATGACCCGCGCGCCATCAGCGCACCCGGATTGGCCGAGCATCTCAACCACCGTTCCGAACAGGCTCGGCGGAATCGCGAGGTAATGCGCCGGGTGCGCCGCGTTGCCCAGAACTTTTCTGAGCTGTCGAAAAGTCGCCGGGTCTTGATAGTCGCCGTCAATGTAATGCAGCAAGCCGACGAGCTTATCAAATGCCGCTTCGTCAACGCCGCCATGCGTCGCGAGGGAATCGCGGGCTCGTGCGCGTAACTGTTCGAGTGTCCAGTCGGATTTAGCGACACCGATGACGGGCACATCCAATGTCCCGCACCGGATCATATTTTGTAAGGCGGGAAAGATCTTTTTATAAGCGAGGTCGCCGGTCGCCCCAAAGAAGACCAGCGCGTCAGAGGCTACTGCGCGCTGCGCTCCATCGCCTTTAACTCGATTCCGTGCCGTGTGTGTTGCGCTCATATCTTCAGTCTCCTTACTCACGACTTGCGATCAGCTATCCGCCGGTTGGGCGCTCTATGTGCCCGCCGAATTCAAAGCGCATCGCCGAGAGCACCCTAGTTGCAAAGTCGTCCTCGCCGCGCGATGTGAATCGCTGATAAAGTGCCGCGCTCAACACGGGTGCGGGTGCTCCTTCATCAATCGTTATTCGTCTGCCGCCATCATTCAAGCAAAGCTGCTGCCACACTGCATCAAGCACTCAGCGTCGCTTTCAAATGCTGGAATAGCAGTTGATAAGTTGTGGGGCAGGGAAGTTCTCGATGGAGAAATAACGGAGCAAGAATGACGAAATATGAACAGGTGGCAAGCTATTGCCACTGGCGGTTAGTGCCTGCGGTGATCGCTGGAATCCGAGTCACATTCCTTTTCCCCGCGCAACAGGCGGTTTTGCGTATGCTATAGAGGCGGGAATGGTTAGCTCGGCCTCCGTACCGGAATCTAGTCTACTAAAGACAGCCAGCTTGCCCCCCGCAAGTTTGGCGCGTTCCTTCATGCCGGCCATGCCGTAGTGTCCGTCGCGCCCGCCTTCAGCAAGAACCTTCGGGTCAATGCCCTTTCCGTCATCCCGGACCCACAACCGAAGACGCCTGTTGTCATAGTGGATTCCTACTTCGATCCGCCTTGCTTGTGCGTGCCGGAATGCGTTGCGCAGCGCCTCGCTTGCAATCCGGTAGACTTCATCCCTGACGAGCGGAACGAGGTCTCGCGTTTTGCCTTCCACAATCACATGAAAGCCGGGAGAGTTCTGGCTGGTTTGATCGGCAGCGAGTTCTTCTGCGAGCGTGCTGATCGCATAGGCAAGGTCGTTAGTAATAATCGTGGAGGAGCGTAACCCCTGCACGACATCGCGGCCCTCGTTGATCGCCTGCCTGCCCTGCTCGATGACGCCCTCAAGCGTCTTTCGGGCTTCGTCAGCGCGATGAGGGAGCATGTAGGTCACTGCGTGAAACTTCAGCAACACTCCTTGAAAACTCTGTAGCAGAGTATCGTGGAAATCCCGCGCGATTCGTGTGCGCTCGTTGACGCGCTCTTCCAGCCGCATGTTGAATTGACGCGCCACCTGCCGCAGCCGCAGTTGATAGAGCGCGACGAGCAACGCCACAAAGGCGGCCACGCACAACGCACGAAACCAGGTGGTCTGGTAATAGGCAGGGGCGATGGCAAAATCCAGGAATGTGTCGGCCTCGCTCCACACGCCGCTGTTGTTGCGAGCCATCACGCGGAAGCGGTAGTCGCCGGGAGGAAGGTCGTTATAAAACGCCTGGCGACGATTGCCGACATCCTGCCAATCGCGATCCTTGCCTTCGAGCTTGTAGCGAAACAGCACCTTTTCGGGCGCGACGAGATTGAGCGCCGTATAGTCTATCTCCAGATCGCGTACAAGCGGGGGCAGGCGCAAGCGCCCGTTTGAATCGGGAGTCGCATCATAGGTTTTGCGGTCGGCGGTGATCTGCTCGATGTGTATCGGCGGGGGAAGACTGTTGAAGGGAATGTGGCTCGGATCAATGACGCTGACGCCGTCCAAACCTGCGAACCACAACTTTCCATCCGAAGACCTGGCGACCAGCGGGCTGTAATGGCTGATGCCGGAAAGATTTCTTACTCCGTCATAACTATCGAAAATCGTGGCGTTGATCGTCAGCTTCGCATCTTTATCTTTATCTACAGCGGCGGCCCAGGCGTCTAGCTCCGTGCGCGCAATGCGCATCAGGCCGCAGGTCGTGTACAGCCAGAACGAACGGGCGTCATCTTCCATCACCCAATGAACTGTATCGCAGGGCAAACCGTTCTTGCTGGTAAGCGTGGCAACACGTCCGTCTTTCAGGCGGCTGAGCCCGCCGTCGGTGGCGGCCCAGAGAGTACCACCCTGATCGAATCGCAAGTAGTTGATATGGCCTTCGCCCAGCCCGTCGGCAGATGTGTAGGAAGCTCGGACCTGACCGTCAGCGAAATAGGCGACGCCCCCAAGAAAAAATCCAATCCATAGGCCACCGTGCAATGGATCAGCGGCCAGAGTACTGGCATGGTCCTTATGTCCCAGCCCGACCCAGGGAATCTGCCGGACCTCACCCCCGTGGAGCAAATGAAAAAGACCGAAACCTTCATTGGCTATCCACAGATTCCCCGCAATGTCCTCAGTAATGGAAAGGATAAATCCGCCAGGAATGCCATTTATGGAAATAAACCGGTCATTCTCCAGATAGCCGAATTCGCGAACTGTAGAGACCCAGATTCGTCCACGAGCATCCTGAAAAAGAGAATTCGGGTTCAGTCCATTGAGTTTGCCGTTGCCGGTGCCGAAGAGTTTAATCTGCCCGTTACTCAATCTGTTCAAGCCACCAAGGGTGCTCAGCCAAATGCTGCCATCACTGGCCGCCAGAACGGAACTAACGACAGCATTCGATAAACCCTGTTTCACATTAAAAGTGGCGACGGCAAAGTCACGAAAGCGGTCGAGGCCATTGGCCGTAGCCACCCAAATATTGCCTTCACGATCCTCAAAGAGTGTGTAAACGTTTTCTCCTGAAAGGCCGTCAGACGGCGTAAATACATCTGTCCTTCCCCTGTGTACATGCACCAGTCCACGATCTACTGTTCCGATCCACAGACTACCGTCGCGATCGTGGAGCAGCCAATTGGGTCTGAACTGCCCCACAGTACCTGGGAGCGGATAGGCCTCAGTTTTCCCATCAACGAATCGTTGGAGTCCGCTGCGCGTGCCGATCAATAGCGTGCCGTCATCGCCTTCGCCTAGAGTTTCGATGAAACTGTTAGACTCCGGCAGCGAATAGAATTTTGGAGGGCCAGGTCTCCAATGCCACAGGCCATTCTCCACTGCCACCCATAAATTGCCCTTGCTGTCCTCATACAAATTGAACGCTCCGCGGCCAAGACTGCCGTCCTCTCCGTAGCACCAGACGCTGCCATTCTTAATCGAGCAGAGTTTCCCTGTGGGAACCGCCGTGCCGCCAACCCATACCACGCCTTCATGATCCTCAATGAGCCCGAAAATATACTGTCCGGCAAGCTCCGGGTACTGGGTGAGCTTGCTGTCTTTCCAACTTGCCAGCCCTTTAGAGGTGCCAATCCAAAGCGTCCCGTCGCGCGTGGTGAGCAGACGCATGATAAGGCTGGAGGGGAGTTGCTGGTCCGGTGGCGGTTGCCAAAGAACGTTCTTGATACCATCGAAACGAACTAACCCGAATTCCGTACCCAGCCAGAGATAACCGTCGGGCGTTTGAGCAATTGAGGTGGTCTGGCCTTTTGGAAAACCGTCGCGGATTTTCCACGAGGTATGTGCGTACTGGCTGACGTCAAGCGACGGATTCAACGCGAACGCAGAAGGGCACCACGCCAGCAGCATGAAAGCCAGCACAGCGCCCAACGTGATAGCGTGTCGTCCTCGTCCGCGTGCGCTGTCCATAACTCGTACATTTTATCTCACTCTCCGAAAACTGCAATCAACTCTGCCTGAACCGGATTTCTCATCACGATCTCACTCAGATAAATCGCACACGCTCACCTCACTCTTTCTGAGTGCATCCGGTGGTAGGTGAGTCATATTTCCCCAATCCGGTTGCCTTGTCCTTGACAAGGCGGTGAGCCCGGCAGTAGGCTTACGCTCTCCGCGTCGCAACGAGGTTTAACTTATGCGCCGGGTTCTCATGCTCGCCTTCCTCCTCCTTGTTTCGTTTACGGCGGTTGTTCGCGCCCAATCCACAAATGCTTCGCTCACGGGTCGTGTAACTGATCCTACCAAAGCCTATATCGGCGAT
The DNA here is from genome assembly GCA_963726785.1 of Blastocatellia bacterium. Lineage (GTDB taxonomy): Bacteria > Acidobacteriota > Blastocatellia > UBA7656 > UBA7656 > DATEKX01. The sequence goes on along the minus strand of CAVSDJ010000008.1, from coordinate 1,297,764 downwards.
GCCGGAGTCGTCGCCATCAGCAACAGCACAAACGTCCGTTACGAAACCACGACGAACGGATCGGGCGAGTACTATCTGGCGAATCTCCCTCCGGGTCTCTATCGCATTGAGATCGAAAAATCCGGCTTCAAAAAACTGATCAAGCCGGATGTGATCCTTCACGTCCAGGATGCTCTCGAAATCAGCTTCGAGATGACGATTGGTCCTGTGTCCGAAACTATCACGGTTGAAGCCGGTGCGCCTCTAGTCAATACAGAGTCGGGGACGGTCAGCACAGTAGTTGACCGCACGTTCGTTGAGAATCTGCCTCTCAATGGCAGGAGTTTCCAGACGTTGATCATGCTTACGCCGGGTGTGGTCGTGACCGCCACCGCCTTCGATGATCAGGGACAATTCAGTGTGAATGGACAACGCGCGGATGCGAATTATTTCACTGTGGATGGGGTGAGCGCCAATTTCGGCGTCACCGGCTTTATTACGCTAGGGCAGACGGCAGGGGGAGCGTTACCTGCGCTCAGTGTTTCAGGTGGTACAAACAGCCTTGTGTCTGTAGATGCGATGCAGGAGTTTCGTGTCCAAACCTCTTCGTTTGCGCCGGAGTTCGGGCGCACGCCCGGCGGACAGATCTCGATTGTGACGCGCTCAGGAACGAACGGTTTTCATGGGACGCTATTCGAGTACTTCAGGAACAGCGTGCTCGATGCCAGAGACTGGTTTGCGAACTTCAATGGTCTTGCGAAGCCTGAGGAGCGGCAGAATGACTTTGGCGGAGTAGTAGGCGGTCCGGTCCTCAAAGAAAGGATGTTTTTCTTCTTTTCCTACGAGGGGCTGCGGTTGCGCCAGCCATCCACGCAACAAACCGCCGTCCCTGACTCCACATCGCGGCAGCAGGCTCCTGCTGCGATGCGCCCATACTTGAACGCATACCCGGTTGCGAACGGCGCTGAACTCGGGGCAGGTCTGGCCGGGTTCAACGCCGGCTTTTCGAATCCTTCTTCGCTTGACGCCTACAGCATCCGGGTGGATCAAGTTATCAACTCCAAGCTCAACTTGTTTGGCCGTTATAACTACTCGCCGTCCAGCTTAGACCAACGAGGCCCCTTTACCTCCTCCGGTTCAGTCCTTAGCACGACGAATTCTATATCATCATCCGTACACACTCTAACAGCGGGCCTTACCCAATTGATCAAGCCGGGAATCAGCAACGAAGTGCGCGCGAACTACAGCAATCACAGAATCGGCATTAAGTTCGCAATGGATGATTTCGGCGGAGCCGAGCCGGTTCCCGATTCCGTCCTGTTTCCCACGGGGTTCTCGTCCGCGAATGGCGTTTTATTATTGTTCATCTTAGGCGCTGGACAGTACGCTCAGGGCCATCAAGGAACGAACGAGCAACGCCAGGTCAATCTAATTGACAATCTATGGATGACTAAAGGAAGCCATCAATTGAAGTTTGGCGTGGACTATCGCTGGCTCGCGCCTTTCAGCAACCCAGCCGCCTACCAGCAATTTGTGCTTTTCTCAGGAGTGACGGCTGCGCCTGGAGGGGCTCTTTCGGGAACGGCCTTGTTCGCTCAATCGACTGCCTTTCAAGCCAATACGTTCCTATCACAAAACTTCTCGCTGTATGGCCAGGACACCTGGAAAATCACACCCCGACTGACGTTGACTTATGGCCTGAGGTGGGATGTCAACCCGCCGCTGAAGGGCAAGAACTCGGCCAACGATCCGTTCACCGTGGTGGGTCTGAACAATCCGGCGACGCTGGCCTTAGCGCCTCGCGGCACTCCGCTCTATGAGACAACCTATGGAAATGTAGCGCCAAGAATTGGACTTGCTTATCAACTCCGTGGAATACGAAATTGGGATGCCGTCCTGCGCGCAGGCTTCGGGGTGTTTTACGACCTCGGGCAAGGGTCGCTGGGAGCAGTCTCCAGCCTCTTTCCACATAGTGCTAGAAAGACCATTCAGCCCTCACCCACACCGTTTCCGTTAAGCCCTCAAGACGCGGCTCCTCCAGCCATTACTACCAACCCACCAGTTAACGCTATTGTCGTAGCCGACCCTGATTTGAAGCTTCCGCGGAGCTATCAATGGAATGTCGCGCTTGAGCAGTCCATTGGAAGCAGCCAAAGCCTATCCTTAACATACATCGGTGCGATTGGGCGCGACTTGCTTCGCGTGACCAATTTATTTAACCCGAATCCGAATTTTCAGCTTATCGGGCTGACCGACAATACGGCGACATCGGACTACCACGCTCTACAACTAAAGTTCCAGCGGCGTTTGTCGCAGGGGTTACAAGGACTGGCTTCGTACACCTTCTCTCATTCGATTGATAATGCCTCGACGGATGCGGCTAACAACCTCAACACGCCGATTACGATTGCTGCTCCGAACTTAGATCGCGGCAATTCCAACTTTGACATCCGCCACTCTTTCACCGCTGGCGTAACCTACGATCTGCCCTCTCCCAAATCGCACAAGGTTACCTATGCTACGTTGGGCGGCTGGTCGCTGGACAGTTTCGTTCTGGCCAGATCGGCTCCTCCCGTTGACGTTGTTGGCGCAATTTTCATTGCCGCGGGCACCGCCATCTCTCCCCGCCCGAACGTAAGCCCGGGAGTGCCGCTTGAACTCCGCGGGGCGCAATATCCCGGCGGCAAGATTTTCAATCGCGCGGCTTTTAGCGCAGCACCCGCCGGGCAGCAGGGTAATCTCGGTCGCAATGTGCTGCGAGGATTCGCAGCGTCGCAAGCGGATGTCGGATTGCAGAGACAATTTCACGTCACAGAGAAAGTAGGGCTTCGTTTCCGCGCCGAGTTCTTCAACATCTTCAACCACCCAAACTTCGGCAATCCTATCAACGACCTGACCAGCCCGCTGTTCGGACGCTCGACGCAAACGCTGGCGAGCAGTCTGGGGTCGGGTGGCGCTAATGGAGGTTTCAACCCGCTCTATCAGATTGGCGGACCACGCTCGATCCAGTTGGCGCTTAAGCTTCAATTTTAGAGCGGATTTCTTTTGAATGTACGGTAATGCAATAGGATTCACCGCAGAGACGCAGAGGACACAAAGGCGGCGCAGAGTTTTTTTATGCATAACCTCTGCGTAATCTCTGTGTCCTCTGCGTCTCTGCGGTGAACCGTACATCCATTTGCAAACCGCTCTAAACAAGCTGACTGGAGAATGGCGGCTTGATTAAAGCTCGATGATGATTCTGCCCGTGAAAGCAAGAGGCGGGAAACCAGACACGGATTCCGCCTAGCAGCACTTGCGTGAGAACGCCTGCGAAGATCAGTGATCTTATTTTGACTTTTCATGATCGTCACCTGCAAGTAGCGTGACTCATACTCCTTTTTACGGTTTCCAGGCAGTGTGCATAGCGTTCGCTGTTCGGCGTTGAGCCTCTGAGCGCGTAGAAAAAGATATACAAGTAACAAATCACGGGCAGGAAGAACGCGTGGTGAATCCCGATGCTGTCAGCCACCGCACCCTGGATCACCGGAATGATCGCTCCACCCACAATCGCCATATTCATTAGGCCAGACCCGTTTCCCGTTAACGGCCCAAGTTCAGCAACACCCAGAGCGAAGATGCTCGGGAACATGATGGAGTTGAACAATCCGACGGCGAGCATGCTCCACATTGCCAGGTGTCCGCCGGTGAGCATGGAAACTATGACCAGCGTCGCAGTACAAACCGCGCATACGCCAAGCAGATACCCGGTCTTAATCCGCTGCAGAACCGCTGCGCCGATGAAGCGCCCAACCATAGCGCCGCCCCAATAGAACGAGACATAACCTGCTGCGGTCTGCGGAGAGAAGCCCGCGATATCGGGCTGACCTAGATAGCTCACCAGGAAGCTTCCGATTGAAACCTCAGCGCCAACGTAGGCAAAAATTCCGATCGCGCCGAAGATCAGGTTGGGATGTTTCCAGATTGAATCATTGATCTTCTCTCCATGGCGGCCCTGAGCCTGCTCGATTTTCGGCAGCTTAAACCTCGCGATCGCCGCCGCCAGTAACACCAGCGCAATGCTGATAACGATGTACGGCATCTTGACCGAGCCGGCCTGGCCCGCGCGATACGCGTGCAGGGCTTGAGGCGAGAGTTGGCTCAACTGTTCGATTGCTAATGGTGCCGCGCTCAGGATGAGCAATCCCCCGAGCGTCGGCGCCAGGGTAGTGCCGAGCGAGTTGAAAGCCTGGGTCAGATTCAATCGGCTTGATGCCGTTTCGGGTTTGCCGAGTACGATCACGTAAGGATTCGCCGCCACCTGTAGACCAGTAATGCCGGCAGCAAGAATCATGAGCGCCGTCAGAAACAGCGGGAACGAAGGAGCAGATGCTGCGGGCACGAACAATACGGCGCCAACCCCCATGGTTAGCAGGCCGACAACCATTGTCTTCTGATACCCGATCATGTTAACGATCTTCGACCATGGCATAGAGAAGAGAAAGTAGGCCGAGAAGAACGCAAGCTGGATCAGCATCACTTGCATATAATTCAGATCGAAGATCGACTTCAGGTGTGGGATAAGTATGTCATTCAAACTGGTGAGAAAGCCCCACATGAAGAAGAGTGTCGTGACAATGGCCAGAGGGCGTCTGTAATCCCCGGTGGCCGATGAAACCAGAGCGTTCCGCACTGGTACGGAGTCAGTTACTATCTCGCTAGTTGTCATATCTTTATTACCTCCACTTATCGAATCAACTAATGTCTCGGATCATAATTCGTAACTTAAAATGCATGCGCTACCACCAGATTTCCGTCTGCACGCCGTAAGTGATGCCGCTCGTCTTGTTGCGGTATGGAGTCCCGCCGACAAAGCCTCTGAATCCATTCGACCAGTTCGCGAAGGTCACAAAGGCCCGCAAGACAGGTCGGCTGAAAAAGTCTCGGCCAGCCGCGAGCTGCGGGGCGATGGTGAATTTTCTGAGCCAGCCGCTGTAAAGCCCTCGCCCGTTGTCCGTGTGATCGAAGCCAGGCTCGAACGCTATCGAGAAATGCTCGGAAAGGTTGTAGACCGGTCGCGCCCCGAACGATACCCACTCATCCGTTCCATCCTGCTTTCTGCCGCTCTTGTGACGCTGGTAGATGAAGATCGGCATGATTGAAAATCTCTCGTTGGGCTGGATGAGAAAATGCTCGGTGAGTAGAAACGTCGAAGCGTCTTTCAGAAACGAGGTCGGCGTCTCTATCGAGGTGCTGAAGTTACTCGCCGCGCCCCTGCCGTACTGGATCGAAAATCGGTTGTAGCCGCCTAACATCTCTGCGCGCAGGTGGCCGAATCCGAAGGCCTGTCCGGTAATCGTCGGCACAACGGTGCCGTCTTCGAGCGTGCCGCCTTTCGTGGTTGCGAAGTTGTACCAGAAGCCCACCTTCCCCAGTGGTGCGTTGACGTTGTAAAGGCGCACGTCGAGATTGTTCTTTGAGTAATTGCCATTGTCGGTCACGATGTCTTGCCGCGCCCCGGCCAGATAAGCGATGGACATCTGCCCGACCTTCACGTTTAGGTCTTCGATGCCTGCTCCGTAACCGCTCATGTCGAGGGGGTAAAAATCGTCAATCTCGATGTGCTGCCGCCGGTAATAGCGCTCGCCCGCCCAAAACTTCATGCCGGGCTGGCTCTTGATGAAGTTGCCCGCCTGCACAAACGCTTCGCGCAGCCGAAATCTGCTGCTGTCATCAAAGCTCGCAAGGTTCTGCGTGTCGGCCTCGACCATTACCTCCGTCTTCATCCATGCCTTACTGGAATCGCCTTTGGAGTTGAGCCAGTTGTTGACAAAGATTAGCTCGCTGTAAGTCTCAGTCTCGTTTCCGAGCCGGTATTTCGCTCCCGCTCCGGGAGCCTGAAAGGCCACCTGCTGACCTCCTTCCCCGTTGACTCCATAGCCAGAGCGAAAGTAGCCATGGAACTCGAACGCCTTCATCTGCGTCTCCAGTTTCTTGATCGAGGTCTCGGCGTCTCTCAACTGATCGTAGGTCGGAGTCGTGCCGATTTGTCGGGCGAGTTCGGCCTTACCCTGCTGTCCGGTTTCAAGATCTTGGACAGCCGTCTTGGCCGCTTGCTCTGCGGCGAGTTGAACCGTTGAAACGGTATTCTTGTTTGTGGCCTGCTGCTGTTCAATCGCGGCGAGACGTTTCTCTAACTCTGCAAGCTTTGCTTCGTATGCCTGCTTCAGTTCTTGCAACTCTTTTTTCAGTTGCTCGGCATCCTGAGTAAACACAGGACTCGATGAGCAGAAGATCAGAATTAGGGCGCAAGCAATCAGTTTGGCGCTCTTCATCGTTTACCTCCTTTGACGCTCCGCCGCTTCAGCCATTGATTCAAGGCGAATAGCGAGATGAACAGCGGCGTTAACGCGAGGCTCCGCCAGTAAACCAGCAAGACAGGATTGGGGGACGCGACGGTGACTTGCATCGTGTAGTCAAAGATCGCTCTGGTCGGTGTACCATCCGGTTTGAAAATGTGGGTCACGCCGCTCGCGTCATCGGCAAAGGCTGGAGCCGCCGTTAAGGCGAAGGCGAAATACAAGAACAAGGCTCCGGTAAACAACGCTCGCGAAGCACGAATGGCGAATGGCATAAGCGGCTTCACTCAGAGCACTCCTTTCCGGCTTGTTTCCAGTTAGGTCAGTATTGAGTAGAGCGAGCTGGCCGCAGCTCACTGTCTTCCTCAAAAAATAATGGATGAATAGTCTATGACCGAGGGGCGACTTGATTTTGTGGTTTGCATGATTTTATGGTCTGTGAGGCGTGTCGCCCTGGCCTCACCGTATAAGATTACTCGCCAATTCTTCCTCGGTCACTAATCACAACTGCAAAGGTGCTGCCACACTGAACGGGGTACTGCTCGTCTTGTTCAAATCCCTGAATTAGCTATTGATAGGCTTCGTCGAAAGGTTTGGCTATTCGAGAGTCGCTCAAGCGGTGATGACAGTATATAAACACGTGACAAGCGGTTGTCACTGATTCAGGCCGTTTTGAGCAGTGCTTAGAATACTGAGAGTTACTATCTTTGCAGTCAGGTGAGTCAACTATATCAATGCCATAGCATGAGTTAGGTCGAGTGTGCTTACTAAAGGGAAGTCGCAAGGGCTTGAGTTAGGTCCTTTCCCTACGGGTATCGCACTACCACCGGTCCGGACTCCGGCAGCGGGATGAACTCAGTCTCATCTGGTATGGGCGCAAAACGGCCTGCCTTCCAATCTTCCTTCGCCTGCTCAATGCGTTCCTTTGAGCTTGATACGAAGTTCCACCATATATGGCGCGGGCCGTTCATCGGCTCGCCGCCGAGCAGCATTAAGCGGGCGGCACCGGATTCATGAGCGCGAAGCGAGACCGCCGCGCCCGGCTTGAGAACGAGGAGTTGTCCCTCGCCGAAGCTTTTATCATCCGGTAGAAGAGAAATTGATCCTTCTACTATGTAGACGGCTCGTTCTTCGTATTCTGTGGGTATGGAAATCACAGCACCGCTTTTAAGCGAGGCGTCCGCGTAGAACATATCCGAAAGCGTCTCGACAGGCGCGCGCGCGCCATAGAGAGAGCCTGTGATGAGCCGCACCCGCTTGCCTTCCGATCCGGCTGCTGCGCGCGAACCACTCCCGCCGCTTGTCATTACAACTTTGGCATCTTCTTGTGCAAGCTCGTCTCCGGCGTTTTCTCAACCGTGACGCCGAGCACACCGCACCATTGTGTCGTAAACGATCCTGGAAACGACTCGAATAATAGTTCATCGATGTAACACCAGCCCCAATCTTCACCCGGCTCGAATGATTTGATTATGGGACGATTCGTCGAATGAAAATGCTTTGCCGCGTGTTTATTCTTTGAATCATCACAGCAGCCGACGTGACCACACGTTTCGCAAAGTCGCAAATGAACCCATCGGTCGCCCATTTTCAAACACTCTTCACAACCATTCGAGGTTTTCGGAGTAACATCGCTAATTTCAAATAAATGCGAACAGCATCTCATTATTGTAGTCCTCCTGATGTTCTTGAAAGCCAAACTCATCAGAGTGATGGTTAATCCAGGGATTCGACTCATGCAGAAATATGCGTTACCGAGGCGAAGAACAAACCGCTAGAAGCAGTCTCATAAATAGCATCTGAGCAGAATCTTGATACAACCCAGATGCACGAAGCCGAGAAAGTTCTCGACATGATAATCATTGAGACTGCTTCTAATTTCAGATATATTCGAACAACCTCTCATTATTGAAATAATGCTGCAACTGTCGTTCGGCCTGAAACCAGTCTTCCTCCGATGAGCCTGAAGGCCTCCCCCTCTCCTCCCAGAACTCATAAGCGAGCTTCTCAGTTTCAGCGTGGAAAGTATCTTCCAGTTCTTTCATACTTCGTTCCTCCTATTGTTTTGATCGTTGATTCCTTGACATACCGTGAGTTGTGTTGAGCGGACGTGTGCTTACTCCTCAAACGGAGAGTTCAGCAAATAGTCCACCGTTGACACCCGCTTGTAGCCCGGCACGAAGCGCTCCCCAAAATCGCGCGCGAAGTTGTCATACGTCGTGGCCGGGCGCGTCTCTACAATGCGGCAGACCGCGCGCGTGAATTGTTGTTTCATCTCAAGCCGAGGAAACGCTTCGATGATCGCTGTAACCTGAGACTCGGTTAGAGCCTCATAACCCCAACCGCCCCAATCGAGCCCGATGCCCATCGTGGCCAAGGCGATCTCGGCCTCTTTGTAAAGTGCGATGGAAGGCGTGGAGTTGAGTGCAACCCCGTCCCAGATCAACTGCACCCGACGATCATCGAGGCCCTCATGGCGAGCGAATTCGCGTGCGGCATTCGCCCCCTCCACTTCAAATCGCAGCGGCCCTTTGAAGCCTTCCGCCAGACCCAGGTCGTGCAGGATAGTGGTCACGGCAAGAACCTCGCCGTCATGCGAAGTCTGATTGAGTTGAGCGAGGGTCGCCGCAAAGAGCCACGATCGCATGACATGATTGAACAGGTACGGCTCAGAGCGCTCTCGTGCGTACTCTATCGCACGCGAAATCAGTGGAGTGTCGGGCACAGAGACACCGGCTAGTAAACGTCTGGCGACGTCGGGTCGCGACGTGGGTTGGATTGCACTCATTTCATTCTCCTCGGATGTATGTACTGGCTTCATAAGGACGAACACTTGCCCCAGAGCTATCATCGGTTCCGTATCTTGAAAATTAACTTGACACCACGGCAGAACGATCTTTAGGAACGTCACGTTCTGCCGCGGCGACCGGCTTTCTGCTATTGTGCATGAGCATCAAGCGACCTGCGAGATCGTCTCCTCTACCCGCCCGATGTCGCCAGCCACAATCACTCGATAAGTTTTGAGCGGATCCTTCGCCGGACCGCGCAGAAGGGCACCTGTGCAGACGTTGAATTGTGAGCCGTGAAGAGGGCACGTCACCGTTGAGCCCTCGAGCTTGCCCTGACTCAGTGGACCTTGCCTGTGCGGGCATTTGTCCTGAGTAGCACAGAAACTTCCGTCGACGTTGAAGACAGCTACATCGCCCACCAGTAAGGCGGATCCGGACGGTACTTCACTTATGCGGAATTCGTTGTCTTTGAGGACTGATGACTATCCGGGATCGACGAGCGGCTGAGCCAGTCTTCGAAACGCGTCTCGCCGAGTTGCGCGTCATCGCCGGGAACGAGCGTGCGCTCGCTTATCTCCGCGCCAAAATAGCGCAGGCGCGGGTCAGCGATAACCTCGCGCGGATCGTTGAGTGCGTTGAGGGTTCGTCGGATAAGTTCCTCGATGCGAAACTTTTCGGGCCCCGCCACCTCAACCGTGCCATTCAACGGCGAGCCAGTGGCGACTCTGCCCACCGCACCGGCTACATCGTCAGCGGCAATTGGCTGGATGAGCACCGGCCCCAGGCGAACCGTGTTGCCGTCGGTTTCGCTGTCGGCGATCTTCTTGACGAACTCGAAGAACTGCGTCGCGTGGACGATCGAGTAGGGTATTGAGGATTCCTTGATTAGCTTCTCCTGAGCGAGCTTCGCGCGGAAGTAGCCGCCGATGCCGCCGCTCTCGGCCAGACGCTCGGTTCCCACGACCGACAACGCAACGTGATGGCCCACGCCTGCGGCGGCTTCATAAGTGAGGAGGTTGCGAGTGGACGTCTTGAAGAAATCCGTCGCCGCCTCCTCCTCGAACGAGGGCGAGTTCGACACGTCGACGACAACCTGTGCCCCCTTCAGCACTTCGGCCAGTCCCTCACCTGTAAGCGTGTTGACGCCGGAATTGGGTGACGCCGGAACAACCTGATAGCCGTGCTCACCGAGCTTCGTCACGAGCTTTGACCCGATGAGTCCGCTACCGCCAATTACCACGATCTTTATAGTTGACGTTTCGTTTGTCATAAAATCTCCATATCTTACCTTTCGTTTGTCGGCTGCAATCCAGATGATGATCTACGAGGTGTATTCGGAATTAGGTTGAACTGCATTTCTAATACAGTGTGTACGTGGTGATTACGCCAGTCACTGTACAGGCACTAGCACCGGAGCACCCTTTTCCTTGACCAGGAACACAATGAATTTTGACGGCTTGGTCTTGCTTGCGTTCCGGCCAACGATATGAACATCATCGGGGCCTTCATAATAGGTCTGTCCTGGCATCAGCGTGACTTCTTTTCCACCCTTTATCTGCATCACGATGGAACCCTCCAGCACGTAAACAAATGCTGCTGCATTGTGCCGGTGGATCGGGTCCGCCCCGCCCGGAGGGTATTCCACGCTGATCATCAGGACTTCCTTGCCGGGAATGTCCTTCAGGTCTTTTGACAAGAGCTCGGTGACTTTGGGCTCCTGAGCCATCACCGTTCCGCCAAAGATACAAAGCAGCAAAGTTAGTTTCATGCCCGCTTTGGCGCGGCCTAGAATTTTTCCGAGTTGAGTCATGGTCTTCTCCTTTGTAAACGCGAGTGTCCTTTTTCTGGGCAATAATATCGTTGACTCACCTGGCCGTGGAGGCCGAGATGCTTGCGATTCTGAATCTCAAGGAAACGGGTTCAGGACCTCCCTCTTTGCGAGGCAGCCTTCCTCAGAACATCAATCGAGGTCTTCCCCTCCGCATCCTCACGACGCGCACAGTATGCTGGAGCGCCGCCAAGAACACATCACGTGATCGAGTGTTTTTTAGCTACCACCTTTGACAAACTGCGAGATACCTCTATCGGGGTAGGCAGGAATGAAAGGTGGCACGGGAGAAAGTTGCTCTACAAATAGCAGAACCAACATTAGTTTTTTGCTCTTCACACTTTTTGCGGTTCGTGTAGCGATGGTACTGTTCATGAGTTCTCCTTTCGTTGTTTCTCTCGGTTTTTCCCGAGTCCTAAACACTTCTTAAGAATTCGAGCAAACTCAACAGATCGTCTTTGCCGAAAAACGCCGCGCCGCCTGCATTTTGCGCTGCCTTCCTGGTTCGCTTGTCAGTGTGACTCGATACAAAGACGATTCTGGCCCTGGAATCCAGGCTCTTAATTGCTGCTGCTGCCATCAAACCGTTACGTGGTTTCATGGAAATATCCATCAATACCCAGTCAGGATGTACCGCACGGTAGACTGCAACGGCTTCCACGGCGTCGCTGGCTTCATGGATTTCATCTGCGATTCTCCCAATCATACTTTTCAGCAAGCGGCGCATTTCAGCATTGTCGTCGACCAACAGAATCTTCATTTGTATCTGTGCCTTTCCAATACTTCTCTTCGCTGACGAGATGATTCTGTCAGAAAGACGAGCATTTGCCATCGGCAGACTTACTGATTTTTTCTACGTAGAACTACTGATTTTTGTGATAGGAAGCGAAGAAGGAAATTTTTCCAGGGGTAAACGAACGTTAACTTCGCTCTATTTCTGCTAAATGCTGTGGAGCGTAACGCATCAAGGAATGGCTCCCGCGCAACCCAAGTTTTTGGGTGATTGTCGCTCGGTGAGATTCAATTGTCCGCGGGCTGACGAAAAGGGTTTCGGCGATTTCTTGAGTCGTCTTATATTGAGCGATGAGCCGCAAAACGCGGCGTTCATCTGGTTCATCCTGAAGATTCCTTTGTGGTAAATCGAAAGCCACAAATTCCCCTGCGCGTCTTCCGCAAAATGACTGACTGACTCCCCCGGAAGTCGAACCTCGCGGACCTGCTCGTCTTTGATCCTAAGTAGCGAATAACTGTTGCCGAGTGTCCCAAAAAATCTCACCCAAAAACCGCCATGATGATCTTTGTAAGCGACTTGGTAATCTGTGCCACACTTAAAGCCAGCGAGCGAATAGGCCTTTAGATGTCCGTTCTCGAATAAATAAACCCTATGATCTCCGCTGAACCACAATCCGCCTTCGTGGTCGGTCAAAATTAATGGGCTATTGGATGGTAAATCTTTGACTTCGAAAGGTACGAATTTTCCGTTTTGAAATTGATAGGGTCGCCGATTGATATTTGTGATGACTCCGCCGACCCCATCATCGAAAAACGGTGAACGCTGGTGTTGAATCGTTCATCTTTATAGCTAACTGCACTCGTTCAGCCATCACTTAGCCTGACCATTAACTGTAGGCGGCATGCGACTCACCGCCCACAGTCCCCAGGGAAACCTTATTGCTATTATTTGAGAAGTTAATAAATCCTTATGAAGCTATCGTGTCAAAACTATGAACTCTCTCTTAAATTCGCAACTGGTTCCATTCTCACTTCAGAACGCCAGGCATCCCAGTATGCGTCAAATCGAGAAAGTAAGTCCTTAGGCTTCTCTGCGTAAAGCCTCTCACCCAGAGGCTTGGCCATCACCTGTATTTCCTGGCTTCGCTGATCAATCAAGGCCACTAATACTTCAATGGGGATGAGCCATCCGCATGTTCCGAGATTTTTTGCCGTAAGATAAAAAGATCATGCATGTCACTAAGATAGCCGGCCAGCTTCTTAAGCTCATCGGCCATCCCGCCGATCACACTCTTCCAAACGGGCCTAATGATTCGCACGTCGTACAACAGGTATTTGATCTGCTTATGCCATTCGTGAAAGCTTTCCGCGTCAGCCTGCTCGTAAGCATTGACGAAGATCAGTCGCCCATCCTTATAAACTTGCTTCAACCCTTTTCCTATAACAGGGAATTTATCACCGCTGATCGGCCAGTCATCTATGCGCTGCCGCGCTGCCTTCATTGTCCTTCTGACCTCCGACAAAGCCTTCTTCTTATCAATCTGCCGCTTACGATTTGACTTCAGAAAAGCCGCCCGGTATTTCTCAAACGCGTCAGCTGCCAGTTGTCCTGCACACCTCTCAGTAAGTTTATCGATCGTCTCAATAACTGCCGCGGTATCGCGTACGGCTGAGAGCCTGCGACCGGCATCGCGATAGTAAATATTCTCTTGCTTATAAATCTCTTTGTTGATTTCGTTCCTTGCCAGTCGCAAAACGGCTCGAATTTTTTTAAAACATGCGCGAGCGTCATGAATCGCCTCATCCCGGCTTACGCCTTGAGCTTTTAACTTCTCAATCGCTCTTTCGCACTGTTCCGACGCTATACGCTTCAGGCCTTCGGAAATTTTTTCACCGGCTTCAAATCTATAGCTCATGTCTTATTTGCTCCAGGTATCGGTCAGCTTTTAGCATTGTATTGAATATCACTTCGACTTACTTGATGAATCCGGTGATCCTTTAGCTCCCGAGGGCATTCCTTTCTTTGCCAGATTCTTATTTCTGAAGGCGCGGTCATTAGTCACTTCCTGGCCGAACCAGGATGGAGGAGTAAACAGTACTCTCTCATCTTCGGATACGAATTCGACTTCGGCCACCACAAGTCCCTCCAACTCTCCGCCGTACACGTCCATCTCAATAGTCAAGTCTTCATAGGGCATCTCGTAACGAGTCTTCTTTAACCTCCTGCCTTCCGTCGCCATCCAGAGCGAGTCGAATTGCTCCTTTGAAATTTCGATCTCTACCTCGCTTCTCTTTAAGCCGCCATCGCTTTTGATAGTTTGAAAGTATTTGTCCCCTTTTCGCCTCACCCTGACCTCGGCACAATCAGAGGCAGTGCTTATGTACCCTTGAAGAATCTCCTCGCTTTTCAGGCCGATCAGCCCTGGGATTTCAGAGACAAGGAATTTTCTTTCAACCTCGGTTTCTAACGCGCCCGAGTCATAATTGTTTTGCTCACCACTTGCTTCAGTATCCCAATCTATATCTACACACTCCTCGTAATTGATGCTAACAGCCTCCAATGACGGGGCACAATTGATCGAAATAATAAGACGCAGTATAATTCGTCAATCTCAGAAGGATATGCAAAATGTCACAGCCGAAACCCACAGAAAAAGTCAAGTACACGGACGCAAAAAAAGAGTTTACAGCCAGTGCGGAAGTTTTTCTGCTGAAGGCATATAAGATAGTGAAAAGCGGCTCGCAGCCCGAATCCAAGATACAGATAATTACCGTTATGCAGGCGGTAAAGAACTTATTATCTACCCTCAGAGTAGAAATAGATCCAACGTGGGAGCAGGGGGCAAAAGGGGTCATATATTCAGTAGAGGAATTCAATATCGCTGCAAAGCAGTTATGGGCTGCAGGTCATCGGCTACAGTCAGCGATGAAAGACTCCTGGCCGGTAAAGCATGAGATGAGCTTGCTGCTTGATGAGCTTATGACCGTTCAATTTGACGAAAGCGAAAGCAACTGAAGATCAAAAGGCTAACCCGGAAAATAATCACACTCCCTGATAACCCGCGCGCCATTCCCCCTTTGCCTTGGTTAGTACTGCACTTTGACGCGTTGTTCTCCGCTCCTTTTGCATTCCCATTCGGTGGTTTATTGATTTCATTCGACATTTTTCACTCTCCTATCTGTAATCAGGCTTTTGGGGCGTGCTGGGCCAGGCAGGCAGCGCGAGAACCTTCGCTCTCTTGTGCTGCCGACGTTTGCGTCTTGCTGATCTCCTTCGACGCCTGACTGCTGCCGAGTTGCAGAACGGCGACGCCCAATAAAATGAGGATCATGGCAGCGTAACCAATGGGATGGATCGTGTCACCCACCAGGAAGACACCAATAACCAGGGCCACAACAGGCGGAATATAGGTAACACCTGCAGCCGCAACCGCGCCAAGGTTTTCAACGATGAAGTAGTAGATGACGTAGGCCAGCCCCGTCCCCAACAGCCCAAGACCAAAGATCAGACCTGTCCAAGCGCGCGTATCTTGAAACACGGCTCCGATCCCATGGAGACTGGTCACCAGAAAGAGGAAGATCATCGCGAGCCCTATCTGGTATGTCGCCAGAGCTACTGCAGGGAGCTTCAGCGGGGTGATGAACTTTCGGGCGTAGACGAAGGAACATCCGACGCTCATCGAGCCGGCAATCATGTAGATAACTCCGAGAATGTTGATCGCGCCGACGCTTGACCAGGGACGCGCAATGAGCAGCACGCCGAGAAAGCCAAGTCCCACTCCCGCCGCTTTTGTTATGTTGAGGTGCTCCTCACTCAAAAACAGCCAGGCACAAATGAAGGTGAACAACGGGATCGCGCCGCTCAGCAGGCCCACGATGCTTGACGGAAGGAGGACTGTTCCCTTGGCAAAAGCGAAGTAGTAGACCGCCGTCGCGAGGAGCGCCATGACGGCGAAATGGTGGGCGTAGCGGACGTGCTCCCACCGAAGCGCCCGCTTCGCCAGAGCGAAAAGGAAGAGGGGCAGGAAGCCGAACACGACGCGTAGAAGCACAATCTGGCTCGGCGATACTACTTCGGCAGCCCACTTCATGAAGATGAAATTGCTCCCCCAGATCACTCCGAGCAGGGCGAAAGCAAGATAAGCGGCTTTCTTCATCTCATCACCTGTCATCGTAGACTTACAGTCGAATGCCTGGATCAACGAAGCGACCTGAAAGCCGCGCGTATCTCTTGCGCGAACAGCTCCGGCTGTTCCCAGGCTGCAAAGTGCCCGCCCTTAGCGGCTTCGTTGAAGTAGATCAGCGTTGGATAAGCGCGTCGCGCCCACGATTCCGGAGCTCGATAGACCTCTTCTGGAAATACGGTGACCGCCACCGGCACCGATATCTTGTCGGTTTGCTGCGCGGTCGCATTCGTGATGCTACGTCCGTGATTTTCCCAATATAGCCGTGCTGAAGAGACCGCGCTGTTGGTCAGCCAGTAGAGAGTGAAATCGTCTAGGACCTCGTCCTTGGTCGGTGTCTGTTGGGGGTCGGAGCCGAACTTCCATTGCGCGAACCCCGGGTGCACGAGAATGAACGCCGCCAGACCGGCTGGGGAGTCCGTCATTCCGTAGCCGACGGCCTGTGGCCGCGCTCCCATCATCAAGACATACGCGGAGTTTCCTTCTTTAGCGTACGTTCTCAGCGATTCGAACACAGCACGCTCTTGGTCGGAGAGTCCGGCCGGTGCGGGCCCGCCGGCAGCCAGTACGGCAGCTACGTCCGCCGGTACCGTGGAAGGCAAGCTGGTGTGAATGCCCAACAACCCTGCCGGCGCCTGGCGCCCCATCGCTTGCACGATGCCCGACCCCCAATCGCCACCCTGTGCGACGTAGCGCGTGTAGCCCAGTCGCTTCATAAGAACGTCCCGGGCTCGTCCGATTCGTTCGGGTCCCCACCCGGTCTCACTCGGTCGTCCCGAAAAACCGTAGCCCGGCAGCGACGGAATCACGACGTCGAACGCGTCCTCCGCCTTGCCGCCAAACGCCGTTGGGGCGGTCAGCGGACCGATAAGTTTGATCTGCTCGAACACCGAGCCGGGCCAGCCGTGCGTCATGAGCAGCGGCATAGCGTTCGGATGACGCGAGCGCACATGGATGAAGTGGATGTCCAGGCCATCAATCGTGGTCATGAACTGCGGCAGGGCGTTGAGTTTCGCTTCGCACTTTCGCCAGTCGTAATCTGTCGCCCAATAGCGCGCGAGTTCCCAAATCGTCGCGAGCTGCACGCCCTGCGACTGATCTGCGACGGTCTCCTTGTCGGGCCACCGCGTCGCCGCTATGCGCCGGCGGAGGTCGTCGAGGGCCTCTTGCGGAACGTTAATGCGGAAAGGGCGGATTGAATCGTCTTCGCTCGCGAGTGTCTTAGCCGCGCTTCGAGCCTGCGTACCAGTCTGGGCGGGTTGTTGAGCGGTCACGGCAGCGGGCACTGTCAGAGAGACCGCTGCCGCCAGTATCACGACGATGAGTCGCGTGAGCAGGCCGAAGGCACCTGCGGTGTGGGATTTGGCCGCGTGCTGCACTTTTTCGAGTTGCATGGTGTGTTCTCCTTGATAAAAAAGCTGTCCGTTTCACGTCTCCGATTCATTCGGATGCGATAACACGTGGGCGTAGACCACGGGAGTGAAGGTGCGCCTATTGGACGAAGGAAACCTTCATCGGAGCGTCAACCAGGGTCATGTATCCGGTCAGGCTCAAGTCAATCAGCATTTCCTTACCTTTCTTTCTATTGAGCGCTGTGCCCGATCTCTGCAGCATTATGCCCACTTGTTTCCTGCTCATAGGTTGCAGCTTTTCACTGGCTTCGCGACGCTCACACTATGTAGGATCGCGGCGAGAAAAACGTCCCGAGATCGAGTGTTTTTGTGCTACCACTATTGACGGCCTACGAGATGCCCATATTGTGGTAGGCGGGGATTACAGAAGCTCTTCGCTGAACCGCAGCAGACGAAAAGGCACGCCATAACAGGCGAAAAGGTTCGAGCTGGCGCTGGAACGTGTTGCAAGCCGGCAACCCAAATTTGCCTTTTGGGTGAGTCAAGTTTATCAATGTCTTTCTTTGTGTATCTGGTAGCTTATTTTTCGCTCAATCAGCATCGGCAACAGTAAGCGATACGGCGTCAACTGCTCTGAGGCCAGATGAGGCGGGGTGGAGAGCCGCTGAGTTCGGCAGAATTGCAGACTAAGCGTTCTGCGCGCGGCTCTCCGCCGTTAGGAGAGAGGTTTGGGCGAGCGTCGCCGCGGGGAAAATAAAAAGATAAGCCACACAATAGCCGAGCCAATAATAAGGGCCTTATTTGATTCCGGAGACGCCTGGATTCGAAGCCAGAGCGCATGCCCAAAGCGTGAATCTCCACACGTCGTCGCGCTTCTTCACTCGCGCCTTGAGTCGGTTCGATAAGCGCCTCCGCGGTAAAAGGCCGCGGCTTCGACCACATGAGTCTTGCCCGATCCGGTAGGCCCGAGAAAGAGCATCGTACCGATGGGCCGCGCCGGATTAGCAAGTCCGGCTTGAAATACCTGGTAGAGCGAAGCGAGCTTGCGAACAGCGCGTTCCTGGCCGATGACGCGAGCGCGCAACCCTGCCTCAAACTGCGCGGCCTGGCTACTCGTGCGGTCGGTATCGAGCGCGACCAATCTGTTCGTACTATTGGTCTTCGGACAGATGGCCTGGTCATTCGGTTGAGTCGTCAAATTAAGAGTTTGATAAGACATCTTCATCCCTCCCTTTCATCGCTAATTCAATTCCCGCTCAATCAGGTTTGATTGAAGTCTTTCTCGATAGTGCATACTATGCAGTATCTGAGCAGAGAGCACATCACGAGATAGAACGTTTTTTTGCTACTACTATTGATAAGGAGTTGGATACCACCAATGAGGTAATCGGCAATTCCCGGATGAAAAGACAGGAAATGAGCGAATGCCGGTGTGGGGATTAAAGACGAGCGGTTGAGGAATCAGGAATTGGGTGAGCGTGCGTTGTGAGAGATGATGATCTCGCGGCGTCCGAACAGGCGGGAGTCGAGCGAGAACGCTTTCGGCCCGAGTAGGAAAATCGCGGCAGACATAATCATCACAAAAAAGATTGCCAGCTTCGTATCGAATGAATTCAAAGGGAGCACTGAAATCCATGAAAGCCAAACGCCAACGCTGCTCAGTCCCACCAGTAGGCTCTATTTTCGTGAGATTGCTTCGACTCAGACGGACGGCGCAACTCACAACTGGATGATGCCACGGCGGGCGGCAATCGCCACCGCCTGCGTACGATCATTGGCGCCTAACTTATCCTTGATGTGCTTGATGTGGGTCTTGATCGTCTCTTCCGAGATGAAAAGCCGTTCGGCAATGTCACGATTCCGATTCCCGCCGGCGAGGTACCGCAGGACAGCTATCTCACGCTCAGTCAGGGCATCGTCGCCGAAGTGCTCAGCCAACTGAGCCGCAACCTCTCCTGGGATACGCTTCTTGCCTGCATGCACCTGGCGGATCGTCTCGAATAGCTCTTCCGGCGGCATGTTCTTGAGCATATAACCGCAAGCGCCTGCCTCAAGAGAGCGGCGTATGTCCGCGTCGCCTTCGAACGTCGTCAGCATGATAATTCTGGCATCAGGAAATTCAGCCCGTATCGCGATCAACGCGTCTATGCCGCTCATATCGGGAAGCCGAAGATCCATCAGCGTGATGTCTGGCCGGTGTTCATGAAAGCGCTGCAAGGCTTCGCCCGCGCTAGCGGCTTCAGCCACAATTTCCATATCCGGCTGGTTGTTGATATTAATGGCAATCCCCTCGCGCAGCAGGGGATGATCATCGACACTCAAGATGCGAATGCTGCTTTGATTGATCATACGATTCTCCCTTTTCCATACTCACGTCCGACTCGCGCAAAATCCCTCCAATTCAGCGGGCTGCTGCTGCCGCCGCTTGTTGGAAAGCGATCCGGCCTGGTACGCGCAGTTCGACCTCAGTGCCGAGTGCAACCTTACTCGAAAGGCGAAGCCGCGCACCAATTCGGTCAGCCCGCTCACGCATCCCCTGGAGACCCCAGTGTCCATTCCGTCCCCGTTGCAGTACCTGAGGAGCAATACCGCAGCCGTTGTCGCGCACGACGATGCGCAGTTCGGTGGGCTGATACTCGACCTCTATCTCGATCTCTGTCGCTCGGGAATGGCGGCAGGCATTGATAATCGCCTCGCGGCCAATACGGTAAACTTCGTCACGCAGCCCTGCCCGCAATTCTCTCTCCCTGCCATGAACTGCCAAGCGAAAGCCGATTGCCGAGGAGAAGCCCAGGTCGTTCGGAACACCGGCAAAGGCCTCGCCGATAGACGTGAGGCGCTCGTCCGGCGAACGCAGCCCTTGCAGGACATCCCGCCCCTGCTCGATGACGCGATCCAACAACTGGAGAACCCGGCTAAATCGCGGCTTGGCCGTCGCACAATCGGCAGGCAATTGATCCACCGCCGCATGTAACTGCAGGGATGCGGCAATGAATCCCTGCAGCAGCGTGTCATGAAGTTCCTGCGCGATGCGCGTGCGTTCTGCAAAAGCCGCCTCATCGCCATCATTATTCACTTCGCTGAATGCCCTGAGATTCGCCGCCGAACGTGATGCTTCGCGCGGCTCTGAGAAAGCCAAGACGTTTGAATTCATCGCCATGCTCCTCCTGAAAAATCGCGTGTGATTTTTCTTATTCAGCCCTTTAGCGCGGCGTGGACCTTCTCAAGCAAAACTTCATCATCGAAAGGCTTGGACAGGAACTCTACTGCGCCTGCTTTCATCGCCTGCATCTTCATCTTTGCGCCATCGTGCGCCGTGATGAAGATCATTGGAATGCGAGACCCTTCGACCTTTAGCTTCGCTTGCAGTTCCAGGCCTGACATCCCCGGCATACGAATGTCTGTGATTAGGCAGGCGGTCTGGTTGCGCTCGTCCGATTCAAGGAATTCTTCTGCTGATCCGAAGCACTGCGCCGAAAGCCCGGTGGATTCCATCAGATCCTTGAGCGCACTCTGGACTGATCGATCATCATCGACGATAGCAACTATTTGCGAGTTACTCTTGCTGGTCACGATGCGAGTTTACTTGGCGCGGCGAGCGGAAACAATTACACGTTGGTTGGACAGGATAGTACTTTGGTTACATGGCATCCGACCGCGAGTGGGTCGTTAATGAATCGTTGGGACTAGATCGGTTTTCAATTGCGTGTACGGTGAGGCATCAGAGACAATCAAACTATGGCCTTACCGTACTCCGAGCAAAATTGGCCCTCACTGGATAATCAGGTGGCCATTTGATCCTAAGACGACGGGCCTTCTTACACATCATAAGCCCACGGGCGCGTACATCAAGTGGGCAGGCACTCCATACGCGCACGTACATGTCATGGGTAGGCCTTAGTCCTGTCCACATGCTGTTGCTGGCGAGTTGGACCCATTGTCAGGGGACTCTCGACCGATCATTCGGAGAAGTCCAGCAAGACCTTTTGCTGTCCTGCCTCACCATCGGCTAGGCGTACTGCCTCTTGGAAGTCCTTAAATGAATACCGCACAATCGCTGGCGGCGTAAGTGCTCCGTTCGACAACATGGTGAGGAGATCGCTGGTCGCTGCCCGCACTTCGGCGAGCGGCTGGGAACTCACCCAACGCGGAAGCCACCACCCGCGAACCGTCGCTGTCGAATAAATCAAACGCGGAGCGAAGAGCGGCATGGTGAATTTCGCGAGGTCCGTCTGCCGATGGCTGGAAAGGGCTCCATACACAAGCATGGTTCCAGCGGGAGCGAGGTTGCGGGCAATCTCAGCGCCAAGTTCCCCGGCAACGCAGTCAATCGCTCGTTCAACGCCCTTGCCCGCGGTCAATTCCTGCAGCCGTGCCCTGAGATCCTCGTCGGCTGTGCAGATTACCTGATTGCCTCCGAGGTTGCGTATGATTGTTTCCTGCTCGCGCCGCCGGATGACGTTGATTGTCTTGAATCGATACTGATGCGCCAATTGAAGCACCAACTTCCCGACGCTGGATGCAGCCGCCGTCTGTAGGAGCCAGTCGCCCTCCTTGAGATTGTGACCTGATCTCGTCAGTGCCCATGCAGTCAAAGGATTGATATAGGAAGTGGCAGCAGTCGGATCGTCCAGACCGTCTGGAACGGGCACGAGTTTGTCGACCGGGCACACGACCTGCTCGCGCCACGTGTTCCACGTGTTAAGGAAAACTACGCGAGTTCCAACAATCGGACCTTGCACGCCCGGACCTACAGCCTCCACAATCCCCACGCCTTCAATGCCCGGGCTGGCTGGCAATTCCGGCTGATAGCCATAGCGCCCGCGCACCATGTGCAGATCCGATGCGTTGATCGGGCTCAGCAGCACTCGGAGGAGCGCTTCGCCAGGGGCCAAAGGCGGAGTAGGGATCTCTGCCAGTTTCAATACGCTCTTCGGTTCACCGGTCTCGCGAAAGATCAATGCTTTCATCAATACCTCCTGGGTCTTTAAGCGACGGCTGATTCCGCCCGGATGTTCTACGACTTCGCTGAATAATTGTTGCTCGGCGGGGTTGATGTTGTCCACTCTGGAAGCACCTGAGCGGAGGATAGGGGTGTGATTAAAAGTGGGACTTGTTGCATCTTAGTTTCGGTTTGAGTGCGGAAATCGCTGCGCGACAACGCGGTCCGGTTGTCGCGCGGCGCGAAGGGCGTAGTTTGCTAGCTAGACTTCAACGTATCCGCCATTCTGACTAGAGCAGCCAGGGAGTCCGCCTGCATTTTTTGCATGACATGGCCGCGATGAATTTTCACCGTGTGTTCGCCGGTCCCGAGCCGCGCGGCGATTTGTTTATTGAGCAGGCCGGAGACGACCAGCCCCATCACCTCACGTTCGCGGGGGGTGAGCGTCTCATAGCGGTGGCGCAACTCCGCGATCTCCCGCCGCCCTTCGCGCAATTTTCTGTCCCGGTCGAGCGCCTGCTGAATCGCATCGAGCAGCTCCTGAGTTCTAAAAGGCTTCATCAGGAATTCAACCGCGCCCGACTTCATGGCTTGAACTGACATCGGGACATCCCCGTGCCCGGTGATGAAGATGACGGGAAGGCTCACTCCCGCTTCCGCGAGCGCGCGTTGAAAATCCAAACCGCTCATGCCGGGAAGTCTGACGTCGAGAACCAGGCAGCCGGGGCAGTCGGCGCGTCGGCTCGCGAGAAACTCCTGCGGCGTCGCGAACGCCTCAGACCGCAAAGCCACCGACGACAAAAGGTCTTGAATCGCTCGGCGCACACTCGCGTCGTCGTCGACGATGAACACAACTGGTGCGTCTTCAGTGATCACTTATGCCTCAGGTTCAGTTGGTAAAGTGAAGTGGAAAGTTGCGCCACGTCCCGGGTTCACAGTCGCCCAGAGTCGGCCGCCGTGCGACTCGATGATCGTGCGGCTGATCGCCAGCCCCATACCCGTCCCCCCTGCCTTTGTCGTGAAGAACGCGTTGAAGATTTGTTCCATCTTCTCAGCGGGTATTCCCGCTCCTGTGTCACTCACCGACACCATCACCTCTCCGCCCTCGCCTCGGGTGCTTATCTTGAGCTCGTCTCCCCGCTCGCTCATCGCCTCCATCCCGTTCAGCATTAGGTTCATCAACACCTGTTTCAACAGCACCCGGTCGGCGCTCACCGAGGGTAGATCCGCCCCCAGCTCCGTACGCATCATCACCGAGTGGCGGTCGGCCTCGCTGCGCAGCAACACCAGCATCTCACCAACGACGTCGTTGACCGAGACCATCTCTCGCTGCGGCGAGACGTCTTTCTTGTAGAAGGACTTCAAGTGGGTGATGATCTCGGCGGCCCGCTTCCCGTCATCCTCGATCCTCATGGCCGCCTCTCGCGCCCTCTGCACCTCCGGTTGATCCCGGTTCAGCCAGCGCAGACAGGCACCGGCGCTGGTGATGACGGCGGCGATGGGCTGGTTGATCTCGTGGGCGATCGAGGCAGTCAACGCACTCAGTGTCGTGACACGCGCCATATGGGCGAGCGCCATACGGGCCCTTATCATGGCTTCCTCGGCGATCTTGCTTTCCGTCACGTCCTGAATGGCGCCGATGTACGCAGGGCGACCCGCGATCTTTTCCATTAAGTGGGCGACGGCATGGAGATGCTTCACGTTCCCAGACGGGGTGATGATGCGGTAAATGATATCGATATCCCGATCCCGCCCGTCGACGGCGCGCTTGAACGCGTCCTCGTATACTGGCAGGTCCTCGGGGTGGAAGACCGCCCGAATCGCATCTGTCGTGACTCTGGTACCGGGATCGAACTCGAAGATCCGGCAAAGCTCCTCGGACCAGTTGTGCTCGTCCGCTAGCAAATCCGTGATGAAGCTGCCCGTTTTGCTCAGCCGCTGGGCTTGGGCGAGACGAAGGTAGGCTTGCTCGACCTGCGCCTCCGCCCGTTTCCTATCGTCGATGTCAGTGTTTGTCCCATACCATTTGACGATGGTTCCTGATTCGTCGCGCACAGCGTTAGCGCGAAATAGAAACCACCGATACTCGCCGTCGAAACGAAGAAAGCGTGCTTCAGTCTCTCCTGGTTCTCCGGTATGCATGATCGATTGCCAGTAATCTGCGAGGTCGTTCAAGTCGTCGGGGTGAATTGCTGCGGTCCATCCCCAGCCCAGCGCCTGTTCCGGAGAGAGACCCGTGTAATCGAGCCAGCGTTGATTGATAAAGTCGATAGAGCCGTCTGGAAGAGCAGACCATGCCAACGTGGGCATCGTATTGATGATTAAGGTCAAATTGCGCTCGTTCGACTGAAGAGCCTCTTCAGCCCGTTTTCGATCATCAATATCGGTGCTTGTGCCGTACCACCTCACGATCTTGCCGGATTCGTCGCGGAACGGCTCGGCGCGAATGAGAAACCAGCGATAAGCGCCGTCATGGCGGCGAAGACGTGCCTCGATCTCGTCCGGTTCTCCTGAAGCCAACATTTTCACCCATCGTTCCATCAATGGTGGCAGGTCCTCCGGATGGAAAGCGGCTTGCCAGCCCCAACCCTGCGACTCTTCAGGAGACAGACCTGTGTACTCATGCCATGGTTTGCTGAGGAACTCGTTCGGACCATCCGGCAGATTGCACCACGCGAGTGCAGGGATCGTATCAATCACCTGCCGAAGTTTGGACTCAGACTTTTGGATTTGGTCAAGCGCATCTCTGAGGGCTTCCTGCGACTGCTCACGTTCACATTCCGCCCGTTTTCGGTCCTCGATGTCGAATGCGGCCACATACCACCGCACGATACCTCCCTGCTCGTCGGGCAAGGGCTTGTAGCGCACCAGGAACCAGCGATATTGCCCATCGTTGCCCAGAACGCGCTGCTCAGTGCTGAATGGTGCGCCACGCCTCAGCCCTGCCGCGCGCGGTGCGCGGACTCTCTTAAAATCCTCCGGGTGGATGACACGATCCCGATAATCCTCTTGTTGTACATCCTCCATACTGAGGCCGGTGTACTCCATCACAGCCTGATTCACATACTGGACGGATCCTTCAGTGTTCAATACGTAAATGTGTGTAGGAATGGTGTTGATGATCAGGCTCAAATTGCGCTCGTTCAAGTGCAGAGCCTCTGCAGCCTTTTCGTTCACCGGCAAATCCGTGATAGTTTGCAGTAACGTCCCCACATCGAAGTAAATGCGACCCGCAGTGATCTGGCGTTTCGCTGAATTGTATTCATAAACCCCGCAACCAGGGAGTTTGATTCGAGCACCGGTCGCCGCATGGCCGCCGAATGGCCCCTTATGTTGGGCTTCAAAACTCCATTCAACGGTGACCACACCTGGTCCGAAAATCATGTTCTTCACACGGTGGTGGTTTCCTGGGAACGCAGTGATAAAAGGCCGAACGAACTGATCGCGGACGGCTTCCTTCCCCTCCATGAGCGCGCCCGGAATTTGAAGCACCACGTTTTCCGCGTAGTAAGACATAATGAGATCCTCGTCCGTTCCTGACCACGCGCCGTAGTACTCATTGATAAACGATTCGACGTCAACAGCAGACCAGAGTAGAGTAGAAGCCGCCATGGATCCCTCCTTCGCTCGCCGTATTTTACACCAGGGACGACGAGCGCCACTTGTCTACGAATTCTTCGACGTCTTCGGGATGGATTGCGGTGGTCCAGCGCCAGCCAAGGAGATCTGTTAGAGAGAGGCCAACATAGTCCAGCCAGCCCTGATTCAAGAAGTCGAGAGCGCCATCAGGCAGCGCAGTATGAATGAACGCCGGAGTTGTATCGATGAGAAGGCGTAGCGAACCTTCCGTCGCAGTCGATTGTCGTGAGGCCTTATTTTTGTTGCTCATCGCTATGATGCCACCTTGGATAACGGCTTGATTGATTCATCCTACAACGCCGTGTTTGAAGGTGGCAACACAGATAGTCGCCGTTGAGCTCTTAGTAAAACCCTGGGCGCACCACTTCCAATAGATCAGGAACTACGCCAACCCTATGGTGAGTTGCGGAAAGTATAGATAGGTCAGCGTGAAGCCAAATTGAAACCGGCTCCAAAACGCAGGATCGTAAACACTCACATTCGCAGATGCTTGCTTAACTCACGGACCGTTCCTGATGGGCCCAAAAACGCTCACGCAGAACCCGCTTGAGGATTTTGCCGGAGCCGTTCTTCGGCAATTCGGTTTCTAAGAACTCGACGCGGCGTGGGATCTTGTAATTGGCTAGAGACCGACGGCAATGAGCGATCAAATCATCGCTGCTTAGAGTTTCTCCTGGCCTCAGCACTACGCAAGCCATAACGATCTCGCCCCACTTCGGATCAGGGATTCCGAAGACTGCTGCTTCGCGAACCGCAGGATGCTCGCAAATTACCGCTTCGACCTCAGCGGAATAAACATTTTCGCCGCCCGTAACAATCATGTCTTTCAAGCGGTCCAGGATGTAGAAATACCCGTCTTCATCCTGGTAGCCGAAGTCTCCCGTGCGAAACAGCCCGTCTCGAAACGTTTGTTTAGTTTCATCCGCATTATTCCAATAGCCGCGCATAACATTCGCACCCCGGGCCGCCAATTCACCATGCTCGCCAACTGGAACTTCCTTTCCTGACTTGTCCACGACCCGCACGTCGATCCCCGGGCAAGGTCGCCCGCAAGACCTGAGCCTCTCTTCTGTGTGCTCGTGGTCTAGCAGAGCAGTGAGAAAACCCGTTTCGCTCAGCCCGTAGGCCTGAACCAGTTTGAGATGCGGTAGGGCCTCTCTCGTCCGCTGGATGAGTTCAGGGGCCATTGGTGACCCGCCGTAGCCCAACTGCTCCAAGCTGGTTAAATCATACCTCTTGAGTTCCGAGAATTGTGTCAGCATATTGATCATCGTCGGCACCAGTACCGTGTGGCTGACCCGTTCTCGTTCGACCGTCTCGCAGAAGTTCTGCGGGCTGAACTTCGGGATCGTGACCTGGCAGGCACCGAAAGCCGGGGCTGCGAACATGAACGGGAAGTCCGCGATGTGAAAAACCGGTGCCGCGTGGAGATAGACCCCGCCTTCTGTGTAAGGCATCCAGTAGTTGACGTGGTCTATATTCGCCAGAATGTTTGCGTGAGTCTGCGCAACGCCCTTGGGACGTCCGGTTGTTCCGCTGGTGTAGACAAGAGCAAGGATCGCCTCCGGGTCGTAAATAGGATCAGGATAGGAATCGCTCCGAACGTCGAGAGGTTCTTCGTCGAGCACCAACTGCCACGAAAGCCGCACTGTCGGGATCGGCATTGACGAGTGCCGGATCAGGCCTCGCGGGCTTGCATCGGTGAGTACATGATCAATCTCTCTTGCCGAGAGCCGCGTATTCAATGGAACCGCGATCACTCCCAG
The DNA here is from genome assembly GCA_963726785.1 of Blastocatellia bacterium. GTDB lineage: Bacteria > Acidobacteriota > Blastocatellia > UBA7656 > UBA7656 > DATEKX01. Next base: position 1,270,215 of record CAVSDJ010000008.1, on the reverse strand, counting down.
CCACGCGCATGCATACACAAGCTCGATGTACTGGGGTTCATTCGGAAGGAGAATGGCCAAGCGGTCCCCAGCCCTAAAACCGTGTCTGCTTAATGCCGCGGCAATGCTCGCGACACGATCGTGAAGCTCTCGAAAAGTCGAGCGCGTCCAGGCTGAAGCTAGCGCCATCTGTTCTGGATAGAATCTTGCCGCGCGGCCCAGGGAATGCGTATAAATCATCTTAAGTTCTCCTCACTGCCATCGGATAACTCAGTGCGTCATAGCGTAATGATGAGCAACGCCATGGAGCCAACAATCTGAGCGATGACCTGGATTATCTGAAAGGCTGTTCATCTGATTCTCATTGGTAAATTGCAGGTAGTCTCTTGCCAGCTATTTCAATGCGGATGAGCTTTCATAAATCTTGCTTTGTTCCTCTCGGAGGTGACTGTTGAGCGGCGCAGCGATGGGTCCGCCGCGCGGCTCCACGATGAGTTGCGAGCTGCGCTGACGACTGAAATAAGACCACATCGCCTGCGTCCAGACCCGCAACCGGTTCCCGAAAGCAGGCAAATAGAGGAGGTGTATGAAAGCCCACGCAAGCCATGCCGGGAGCCCGCTCAGCTTTACAACGCGCGAGTCCAGGATCGCATAGCCGCGCCCGATCACCGCCATGTTGCCTTTGTCGAAATAACGGAACGGTGGCGGCGCAGGCTTTCCACTCTCACGATTCTTAATCACCTTGCCGACGTATGGGCCTTGCTGCAGGGCCACTTGCGCAACGCCCGGCAGCGGCTTGCCGTCCTGATCGAGCGAGGCCGTGTCGCCGATGACGAAGACCTCCGAGTGGCCGGGGACGCTGCAATCCTTCTCGACCCGCACTCGCCCGGCCCTGTCGGTCGGCGCGTTCATCCATCTGCCCGCAGGCGAAGGCGTGACGCCCGCCGTCCAGATCACTGTGCGGCAAGGAATGCGTTCGTCGCCTATGACTACGCTTGCCTCGTCAATCGCTTTGACAGGCTCTCCGGTGCGCACCTCCACGCCCACGTTCTCAAGGCGTGCCTTGGCTTTGCGCGAAAGTTCTTCAGGAAAATTCTGGAGTATGCGTGGGCCTGCTTCCGCCAGGATGATCCGCGCTCGCTTCGGGTCTATGCGCCGGAAGTCGGACTTGAGCGTGTAGCGGCGCATTTCGGCCAACGCGCCCGCCATCTCCACGCCGGTCGGCCCGCCGCCGACCAGCACGAAGGTGAGCAGGTCTTGATGTTTGGCGGGGTTCTCTTCAATCTCCGCCGTCTCAAATGCCTTGAGCACCTCGGCGCGAATCGCCTCCGCGTCCGCAAGCGTTTTCATGCCCGGCGCGAAGGGCGCAAATTCGTTGTGGCCGAAATAGCTGTGCGAAGCGCCGGTGGCCAGAATCAGATAGTCATACTCAAACGGCATGTCCGGCTGACCCAGGTAATCGACCAGCACTCGGCGGTTCGCAGCGTCTACGCCGGTGACCTCCGCCAACGCCACGGTCACATTGCGCTGGCCTCGGAGCAGGTGACGTATAGGCGCGGCGATGTCGCCCGGTGCCAACATCGCAGTCGCAACCTGATAGAGCAGCGGTTGGAAGAGGTGATGGTTCGACCGATCAATCAACGTCACGCGAACGGGCGCGTTTCGTAATGCGCGAGCGGCGGCCAGTCCTCCAAAACCGCCGCCCACGATCACCACGCGTGGCAATAGATGTTTTGTCATGATCTTCACTCCTTACGTGCAGCTTCGCCTCTGACTAGTCTTAGGCGCGCTGAGCACGCAGACGAAGAAGCCCCACCAGCATCTCGTTCTCTTCTTGCGCGAGTTGGTCTACGGAGCGATCTCCAGCCTCTTGCAAGACTCCTTCGGCGATCGTTTGCTTAAGTTCTGGCGTGACTTCCGGAGTGCCGAGCGCCTTGAACATGGCGGCCATCGGATCCATCAGGTGTTCCGTGAAGTGTTTGATCCCGCCTGAGCCACCGCCGAGGTGCCACTGCAAACTAGGCCCCATCACTCCCCAACGAAGACCCGGTCCATAACTCACTGCATCGTCCGCATCCGCGACGCTCAGCACACCCTGCTCGATGAGGTACATGACCTCTCGATAGAGCGCCGCTTGAAGCCGGTTCCCGACATGGCCGGGAAGTTCCTTATGCAGAAGGATGGGCTTCTTGCCGATGGACGCATAGAACGCCATCGCTCGTTGGATTGCTTCGGGCGATGTCTTAGTGCCGCCTACGATCTCAACCAACGGAATGATGTGCGGAGGATTAAAGGGATGCCCGATGAGGACGCGCTCGGGGTGCTTGCACTTCGACTGTATAACGCTCGGCGTGATCCCAGATGAGCTTGACGCGATGATCGAATCAACCGGAGTCGCCTCATCCATGTCTGCGAAGAGCTTGATCTTGAATTCCGGACGCTCGGGCGCGTTTTCCTGCACGAAGTCGGCATTCGACAACGCTTCCTGCATGTTCGCGTTAAAGCTCAACCGGTCGCGCGATGCGCCGGGCGAAAGGCCAATGGCCGTGAGTTGCTCCCACGCCTCGTCAACGTACTTGCGCAAGTTTTCTTCCGCGTCTGGCCCCGGGTCGGTGGCAACCACGTCGAAGCCGCGCGCCAGATACTGAGCCGCCCAACTGGCTCCTATGACTCCGGTGCCAACGATGACGATTCGATGAATAGGTTTGTCGTAAGACATAATCAGTTCTCCTTTGAATATATTTCTGCGTATGCAATTCCGGTCAGGTTTCCCTGAGCGTAGAGGAAATTCTTTTTCTCCGACCCATCAAGCCTGGCTGAATAAACCGAGCCGGCCATATCGGTCATGAATATGCGATCACCCGCAACGTCCAGGGCAATGCCGATTCCCTCCATCAAATGGTCGAACACAATCTCCGGCGCGTTGGGTTTCGCATCAATTGAAGCGCGATTGACAGTGTTGCCGCGCGGAGGGTCCCCTCGGTCGGTCCAATACAAGACGCGATTTTCGAGATCGAGTTCCAGATCAATCGGCTCCGGCAGGCCATCGAAGAAGACTTCAATATCGCTGCGGTTTGCCGCGTTCTCGCCATTCGGGATTTCGATGTTCGCGCGACAGATCTTTCCTACTTCAGCGTTGTCCGGACCTTTTTGCGTCCAGTAGATCTGCCCTCGCTTCGGATCGAGGGTGATTCCGACGCACCATTTTTTTGCGTCGTGGCCGGGGCGCGCATCGCCCTGGCTCGTATCAACTAGAGTCTCAATCTGCGAACCGTCGAGATTCGCTCGCATGACGCGCATCCCTTCGCGATCCGACCAATACAGCTTGCCGTTCTCCTTATCGAGATGGAGTTGCTTTGGCGTGAAGGTATCGCCTCTCGCAATGATCGTCTTGCGATTCTGACCGTCGAAGTCGGCGCGTTCGATGTGTCCGTCATTCAGCTTGGGAGCCCCCATGTTGGTCCAGTAGATGTGCCCGGCTTCAACGTCCACGACGATGCCATCGGGGAGCGGGCAATCGGTTACGATGACCTTTCGGTCTGAGCCGTCCGGGTTGACTGAGAACACACGGCCACCGCTCAGGTCGAGAACGAATAAGCGGCCAACCGCGCCTTTGGCGACGGACTCAACTTTTGGTTTCGAAGCTTGCTCGCTCATGTTTTTCTCCTTTAAGTATCAGTTCTTGATTAATCGTCTGCTTGATCACCGCCTCGCAACAGAGTAATGCCTCTCACAGACAGGAAAGAGCCCCTCAATCGCGGCAAGTGATCCTTCATAGTCTTGGTCGAATCGATACCGCGCCAGCTCCGCGACTGTGATCATCATCAGGTTATGCATCCTACAGAACCGGATGAGGTCAGGAACGCGAGCCATGGTTCCATCGTCGTTGACTATCTCGCAGATCACGCCGGCGGGGTATAAACCTGCAAGACTGGCAAGATCGACCGCAGCTTCAGTCTGGCCTCGGCGCTCCAGCACGCCGCCAGCGCGAGCGCAAAGCGGGAAGACGTGCCCCGGTCTCGCGAAGTCTTCCGGATAACTGTTTGCGTCAATCGCAGCCCTGATCGTTTCCGCGCGATCGTAGGCTGAAATGCCCGTTGTTACGCCATGACCTTTGACATCAATCGAAACGGTGAACGCGGTACCACCTAGCGCGGAATTGTCCGGCGCCATCGGGGCAAGCTCTAATTCATCGAGCCTCTCACCGGTCATGGCCAGGCAGATCAATCCTCGCCCGTGGGTTGCCATGAAGTTGATAGCCTCCGGCGTGATCATTTCCGCCGCCATCGTCAGGTCGCCTTCGTTCTCGCGATCTTCATCATCGACCACGACGATCATGCGTCCGGCTCTAAGCTCGCGAATGGCGACCTCGATGCTTGCGAACTGGAACTCATCTCGACTGTCGCCATCACTTATTTTGGTGCGGAGGTCGAGCCCCACGACATCTGCATGTTTTGCGCAGTCCGCAGGCTCGTGTTGTTCGATGGTTAGTGTGTGCCCCATCTTTTCCTTTTTGGCCCGAAGGTATGCGAGGGAGTGTGAGTTTGGCGCAGCTTCGCAGGGAAGTTGCGCGACGACCTCGATACCGGCATCACTCAAGGCGCGAGACTTTCGAGGATTATTCGAGAGAAGGCGAACCCGGCTGATGCCAAGGTCATGCAAAATCGCGGCTGGCAGGCTGAAGTCTCTGTAATCAGCCATCAACCCCAGGGCATGATTTGCCTCGACCGTATCAAGCCCTTCGTCCTGAAGCGCGTAAGCCTGCAACTTCGCCATCAGGCCGATGCCGCGCCCCTCTTGATGTTCGTAGATAACCAGCCCGCGTCCTTCTTCGGCAATAGCACGCATGGCCATCTCTAACTGCTCTCCGCAATCACAACGCAACGATCCGAGCGCCTCGCCGGTGAAGCACTGAGAATGGATGCGCAGCAGCGGAGCGCCCTCTGTCAGATCACCCATTATGATCGCGAGCGCGGTTTCGACCCGTGGGCTGCCGTTCAAGACCTTGCGCTCGAACCCCAAGGTCTGAAACACTCCCCACCTGGTTGGCATTCGGGTGGAGACAACTCGTCGAACTGTCTTGGTTTGAATACCTGTTATCATGATTCGTCCTGGTCCTTTCTGAATCTCTGGCGAAAGGCTCCGAGCACACTACTCCCGCGCATTTCCGAATCTGTACATTTGGAAAAGCCTATTTTGCAGCCGCAGGTTCTTTTGTTCTCGTGAAGTCCGGCCTACGCTTCTCAAGGAACGCCGCGAACGCTTCCTTGGCCTCCGCCGAACGCGTTCGCGCAGAGAACTCTTCGCCCTCGGCTTTCACTGCCTGCTCGATCTGTTCACGTGAAGATCGCTTCAGCAGTCGCTTACTGGCCTGCAACGCCCCAGATGGTTTCTGCGCTAATGTATGAGCTGTTTCAGTCGCCGTTGCTAGCAGTTCCTGATCGGGCACGACGCGGGTCACCAGTCCAAGCTCCGCCGCTCGTCGGGCATCGAAAGGAAGTCCTAACAAAAATAACTCAGCCGCACGGAGGTGTCCGATACGGGCCGGAAGCGAGAAGGAAGACGCGAATTCCGGCACCAGCGCGAGATTGATGAAAGGCAATTGGAACTTCGTGCTCTCGCCCGCATATACAAAGTCACAATGCGTCAGCATAGTGGTGCCGCCTCCAATAGCTGCGCCATGGACGGCGGCGATCAGCGGCTTTGAAAAGTTGATCAACGCATTCGTCAGGCGAAGTTGTGGACTATCATTCGGCGGAGGAGGGTTCGTAAGGAAATCTTGCACGTCATTGCCTGCCGTGAACGAGTCTCCCGCGCCATTCCAGACCACCACACTGATCGAATCGTCTTTATTGGCGTCATTCAAGATGTCCGCCAAAGAGGTGTACATACTCGAAGTCATAGCGTTCTTCTTGGCGGGTCGATTCAACGTGACCCGTAAGATGCTTCCCGAACGTTCCGTTAAAATATCACTCATCGCCCAACTCCTTTCATTGGCTCTTCCCGATGTCCAGCTACAACGCCACTTGTGACGAAGCCCTCGATCTGTTTGGGATCAAAGCCCAGCTCCCGGAGAATCTCTTCGTTGTGTTCGCCGAGTTCCGGGGCACGCCTGGCCAGCGCCTTCTCGACATCTTTCACCTGCATCGGGCTGCTGATCGTGAGCTGTAAATTATCTCCCGCGCCTTCCAACGGGACGACAATGTCGTTCGCTCGAAGTTGCGGATCGTTGATTACTTCCTGCGGGCCGTGCACGGCGCCGAACGTGACGCGGAGGCCACTGAAGACCTCATTCCAATGCGACATCGGTTGCGCGCCAAAGACTTCGTCGAGAATGGCCGTCAACTGCGACATGTTCGCCATCAGTTTCGCCGGGTCGGAGAATCGCGGATCGGTTAGGAGGTCTGTGCGACCGATGGCTTTCGCCATCGCTTCTAATTTGTTGGGCTCGACGATGAGCACGAACCACGTGTCATCGGCAGCCCGATACACGTTCAACGCCGCACTCGCCGGGTTCTTGCGGTCGTGCAGTCCGTAAAATTTCGCACCGCTCAGCGCCGCCTGTATCGAAACGCTCGCTGACCAGACGCCTTCGGCGAGCAGCGAAGTCGTGACATGCGACCCCTTGCCGGTGCGCTCGCGGCGATAGAGCGCGGTGACAATCGCGGAGTACAGGCCGACCGCGGTTGCGTTGTCACCGCTGCCGCCGACCGGCCAAGTAGGCGGGGCGCCAGCGTCGCGCGTCATCGAAAGCAGGCCGCTGCGTGCCCAATAGGAAGTGATGTCAAAGCCCGGCAGGTCAGCGTCAGGCCCCTTGTCGCCGAAACCTGTGAGATCCGCATAAATCAGGCGCGGGTTCCACTGCACTACATCCTCGTATTCGAGCTTCAGTTTCTTGCGTGCAGGATGTGGTGTATTGACGATGAACACGTCGGCCCACTTGACGAGCCGTTCCAGAACCTGTTGAGCGCTCGGCGATTTCAGATCGAGCGTCAACCCTCGCTTATTGCGGTTGTTCAGATGAAATTGATAGGGATCTTTGGCTTGCGGCTGCGATGGGACGTGGTTCCCGTGTCTCCATGGATCGCCGGAAGGCGGCTCTACTTTGATCACGTCGGCGCCGTAGTCGGACAAGATTACGGCGGCTCCGGGAGCCGCGACGAAGCTCGCGAAGTCAACTACCTTTAGTCCAGAAAAAATATTGTCAGTTGCCATTGTCGTCTCCTTAATTTATTCAAAGTTCCATTGAGTCCGATGAACCACTGAAACCTTCATTTCTCTCAAGCACCGCAGTAATCCAGGCAAGCAGGCGTTCCCTCACTTCGTCGCGGTTGATCTCATTGAGCATTTCGTGTCGTCCACCGGGATAGAAATCGTCGGAGATGCCGTAGATGCCCGCTTTGCGATAGCGGTGCATCAGCAACTCGACGCCTTCGAGCTGCTGGCCCACGGGATCTTCACTACCCGAAAAGAGGTAGATGGGCAGGTCGTCGCGTATCTGGCGAAGACTGACCGGGTTAGACAATCGGTCCGCAGCCGCCAAAAACGAGGCAAAGGACGCGGGCTGAAGTTCTGCAAAGCAGAGCGGGTCGTTGATGAATGCATCGACGACGGCATCATCCCGACTCAACCAATCGAAGGGGGTGCGCGCCGGCTCGAAGGGGGCGTTCAAAATGTTTTTCCCTGCCAGCGCTGAATTCGCCAGACGCGCGAGTCCGTCGAGAGCGCCTGATCCCGAGAGGATAAGACCGTCTATATCCTGGCTGTGGTCGAGCACGTATTGTTGCGCCGCGAACGATCCCATACTGTGCCCCAGCAGGAGGAATGGCCGGTCGGGGTTTTCATCCTTAGCGATGCGGCTCAACCGGACCATATCTTCCACCAGTAAGTCAAAGCCGCCCTCGCCAAAATCTCCGAAATGGGCGTCGGGCGCCGTGCGGCCATGTCCACGATGATCGTTGCCGTAGACCGTCAAACCGGCAGCTACCAAAGCTTCGATGGTGCTGGCGTACCGCCTGATATGTTCGCCCAAGCCATGGGCGATCTGAATCACGCCGCGCGCGGGGCCCTGGGCTTCCCAACGGGCGCACGCGATGGACAAGCCGTCTGTGCCGGTAAATCTAAACTCGGTCGAAGGAATCGTTGCTGCATAACCACTCTGTATAGCCATAACGCCTCCTGAAACTACTCACCCAACCGAACCAATCATCGCCCCTGGAACTGTGGCGCACGCTTTTGGAGAAATGCCTGTGTGCCTTCGTTCTTGTCTTCTGTCCCGGCGCAAAGCCCGAAGAAAGAAGCTTCCAGTGCCAAGCCTTCGGCCTGACTCGTCTCCAATCCTTTGTTCACGGCCTCAAGCGAGAACTTCACGGCGATCGGGGCGTTGGCAAAGATTTGCCTGAGGATTGCCTCAGCGCGTGTAATTAGATCGGCGGCTGGAACGACTTCGTTGACGAGCCCGATGCGATAGGCCTCCTCGGCGCTGATGATCTCTCCGGAAAGAATGATCTGCAGGGCTCGGCCCTTGCCGACCAGCCGCGGCATTCGTTGCGTTCCACCGCCGCCTGGAATGAGTCCCAACTTAACTTCCGGCTGTCCGAACTTGGCGTTCTCAGCGGCGACTCTGATCGTGCAAGCCATGGCCGTTTCGCAGCCGCCGCCGAGCGCAAAGCCATTGACGGCTGCGATCACCGGCTTGCCGAGATTCTCGATCAAGGTTGAGGACCTCCTGCCCGTACCTGCTGGAGTCTTCGGCTTCGACGGCGGTGACCTGAGCGAGTTCGTTGATGTCGGCTCCGGCGATAAAGCCTTTATCGCCGGCGCCGGTCAGGATGACGCCGCGCACCGCAGCATCATCGCGCGCCTCCTCGAAAGCCGTCCGCAAGTCCGTCCAGGTTTGCATGATTCAGCGCGTTGAGCACCTTCGGACGATTCAGCGTCACATAGGCGATGGCGTCTTTCTTCTCGTACAAAACATTTTCAAGTGTTAATTTCGGTTATTGGCGAACTCATAAGAACTCCTATCTTGAAGCTATGGCTAACCACAGCCTCTGGTTATCTGCTTGAACTTACACAAAGGCGCTGAATCCGGTGATTGCTTTGCCGACGATCAGGGTCTGCATCTGGTAGGTGCCTTCGTAGGAATAGATCGCCTCGGCATCCGCAAAGAAGCGCGCCACGTTGTAGTCGACGAGGATCCCGTTGCCACCCAGCAGCTCGCGGGCCCATGAGACCGTTTCGCGCGCCTTGGATGTGCAGAACGCCTTGACAATCGCCGCTTGCGCGTCGGTCAGCTTGCCTTCGATTTCCAGCTGCACCGAGCGAGCCACCATGCACTGACAGGCAACGATGTTGCCCAACATTTTCGCGAGAAGTTCCTGGACGAGCTGGAACGACCCGATCGGCTTTCCGAACTGCAAACGCTCCTGCGCATACTTGAGGGCATTCTCATAGGCGCCCATCTGGGTGCCCGTGATCTCCCACCCGCTGCCATGGCGCGTTCCGCGCAGCACGAGCGCGGTATCGCGAAACGTCCCGTTGCCTCCCTGGAGACGATTCTCATCGGGCACCCGGCAGTCCTTCAGCGTGATCTGGCCGTTCTGGACGACTTTCAGCGCGATCTTGTTCTGAATCTTCTCGACGCTGAACCCGGGCGTCGTCTTGTTCTCGACGATGAAGCCCTTAACCTGGTTGTCGGCGACGTCGCGCGCCCAGATGATCGAGATGTCGCACCATGTCGCGTTGCCGATCCAGCGCTTCTGGCCGTTGAGAACCCAGGTGTCGCCTTCGCGCTTCGCCGTGGTCAGGAGACCGCCGCCGGTACCCGAGCCCACCAGCGGCTCGGTCAGCGCGAAGCAGCCGATCTTCTCCATGCGAGCCATCGGCGGCAGCCACTTCTGCTTCTGCTCCTCGGTGCCGTACGAGGTAGATGGAATTCATCGCGAGGCCGGTGTGGACGCCCCAGAAGGTCGCCATCGAGGTATCGGTTCGCGCGATATTCATGGCGACCAGGCCGACCAGCAACGGGCTTCCGCCTGGGCAGCCGTAGCCCTGCATGCCGAGTCCGGCGATGTTCAACTCCTTGAACGACGGGAGCAGCTCGAACGGAAACGAGTCCTCGACCCAGTACTTGTTGATAATTGGCGCGACCTTCGTCTCCATGTAGGCGCGCACCTTCTTCACGATCGCCAGTTCCTCGGCGGGCAGGTCCGCAGCGAATTCATAGAAGTCGCTGTTCGGTGCCGGCAGTGGCTTCTGCTGCTTAATATCTTTTCTTTCACTTGTCATTCCATTTCTCCTTTCAGCGTAGTGTCCTTCGATCCGGCTCAGTCCATCGTTGCAGATGACTGCTGCTGCGATGCGCGCACTGATTTGCTGCCCATCGGTTGCTGCCTTTCATTAGCGTCGCAACGCTCACATTGTGCAGGATCGCAGCAAGGAATACGTCACGAGATAGAGTGTTTTTGTGTTACCACTTTTGACAACCAATGAGATACCTCTTTTGTTGTAGACGAGAATGACACGGCGCGGCAGCCGACCAGCAGCGGAGGTAAAGGCGCGGCGATGAATCCGGTTACCTCTCCGGGAGTCCGGCGTGCCGCAGGATTTCCGCAAAGCGCGGGTCATCGCGCAGAGGGTCGAGAAGAGGTTCAATTCTGAGCAGCGGCCCAAAGACTTCATAAGACCTGGTGAGTTCGGCAAAGGCTTTCTCCTTCTCGCCGAGAGCGGCCAGGAAGACGACAGCTTCGTATCGAGACAATTTCGCCAGTTGCTCTTTTGCGTACAGACTTTCTACGATCATCTGAGCGCCAACCGAGCTTGGTACGCCAACGCCTGATTTTTACTTGCATCCTGGCGCTCAATCGAAGGATAAGAGGTAGTACGTCGCGCAAGAACCGCCATAGCACCGCCAGTGCCACCGTACCCTTTGAGTGCCGCCGAAGCGCTTTGCAGGCCCTTACGCAGCTTGGCATCGGACTGCGCCAAGCGCTCTTCATCGTCTACCTCCTTTGGTGCCCCGCCGCTTCAGCCATTGATTCACGGCGAATAGCGAGATGAACAGCGGCGGTAAGGCAAGGCTCCGCCAGTAAATGAGCAAGACAGGATTTGAGGACGCGACGGTGATCTCTCCGGCAACGTTAATTAAATCGTTCCCATGCTTGATTGCCGCTTCAAGTTCCCAGGGGCCAGGCTCTGGAACCTTCACCTGCGCCGCGTATAACAATTTGTTCTGCGCAGCTTCATGTGTGGCCTCGGAGCGGATACTCATCGCGCCTTCTTTGTGTAGTTGAACGAGAGCATGACAGTCGAGCACAGGTTGCTGATTCTCGCGGCTCTGTATCATCAGGCTGATGTCAACCGGGCCGGCGCGCAGTGGAGATGGCGTTGTGAATACAGTGATGACGAATGGGCCTGCCGACTTCTCGAATTGCACGGCCCCTCCATCTGCGTGCGCCTCAAACCATGCGGTGGCGATAAACAAGATCGACATCACGGCTGCGTTAGCCACTCGGTTAGAGCCGATTGTCTTATTTTGTTGCCGCATCAAAAAAACGCTCCGATCACTACATCATTGAATGCATCATCCCGCGCATCTGCATGGGTTGAAACACGATCCAAACGCCTGCCGCGTAGAGAGCCATTGCGAGAGCAGCCCACGGCATAAGCAGACCGAAAGCGCTTCGGGTTTGTTTTGTGAAACTGAAGGCCGTGCGCCAGCAGACATAAAGCGTCAACAGCAGGCCCGCGCCCAGCAGCAATACTTGAACTGAAGTCAGCCAGTCGAGAGGAACAATCGCTGCTGCGGAAGACCAATCGGGCCTGCCAAGAAAGCTAATCCCTGCATCACTCGCGGCGCGCTGGAAGACCGGCACGATACTGCTCGCTCCGGTCAGCAGGTGATAGACAAAGTGCGATGCCCACATGCTGAACCCCAGCGGCACAAGCGCCATCGCGAAGCTGCACATGATTTTTTTCCGCTGAACCTGAATGCCGCCGAAAGCTTTGGACATAGCGCCGCATGAAACAACCATAATGGCCGGCGCGATCAACAAACCAATCGCAATTAGGACTGTGATGACAGGTAGCGGTGAGCCAAAGCCCAACTGGTTCTGCAAGCGTTGCTCCCAGTTCGTCACAGGGGCAATCATCCCCGCGGCATTAACGAATGCCCCGAAGACTAACAGCAACGCCAGCGCCGCCACATCCGGTCGCTCGGCAAGTCTCCCGAATGATGAGCGAGGGCGAACTGGTATTAACAGACTCGCTGGTATTAACTGGCTCGCGGGAGTAATAGAGATGAGGCCGACGTTCTTGTGCGGGCAGGCGTTAATGCAGTCAAGGCATAAGGTGCAATCCATGTTGCCCGATTTTCTCGGCACAAAAAGTTGCAACTCGCACCCACGTTGAACGCTGCTTCCGCGAATGCATTCGTGTGTCGTGCAGGTCCGGCACACATCCAGGTTGCGGGCCTTCACCTCCAGCGGTGAGATGAGCGACTGGATAAAATTGAACTGACCGATGGGGCAGACGTACTTGCAGAAGCTCGCCCCCTTGAACAGCCCATCAATGACGAACGCGGCGACGAAGTAGCCGATGATGATCCAGGCGGTTAACCAGGGGCTGTCCCAGAGGCTGAACGCCTCGTAAGCCCATAGATAAACCGCGAGCAATCCGACGGCGAGCCATTTCGACCGCATCCGCCTGGGCCAACGCCATCGCGCAGGCAAGAAGCGACGCCCCAGGTCTCGCGTCAGCGTGAAAGGGCAAGCCATGCAAAAAAAATTGCCGACTGAAAACAATGCCACCACTGATAGTCCACGCCAGTGCGTCCACGGCAGAACGCCTGCCAGATTCATAGAACTCATCTGATGTCCGAACAATCCATCAGCGATGATGATCAATGCCAGCAGGAACATGACGGTCTGCGCGACCCGGCGAAAGTATCGCCACCGAATCATTGCTCCGACGAATGGGATAGATAGAAGATCAAGGCCAGTCCGGCGTGGCCCTGTTTGCCGTGAAGCCGGCTTGATCGAATGGCTCAATCCCGTCAGCGCAATCTGAAGACTTGAGGGGCGGACAGCGCGGCGGCGTGAGCTCAGCGCTTGGGCGCTGATCACGCCGACAGCGATCAGAAAAACCAACGAGCCCGGCACCCACATAATTGCGCCCGCCGCCGCCTGGTCTTCGAGCGCCGTCATCCCCGGAAGTCGCGGAGCGGCGGCGTAGGTCGGGTAAACCACCCGGTCGCAGAATGTGAGATAAGCCGCTAGGGCTGTGTTCTGGAAGTCGGCCAGAAACAGGTACGGGATCATCGCCCAACGAGGCCATTGCGCATGGCTCGGCCAGGGTTGAATCACCGGCCACCAGAATAAAATGCCGGTTGCGAGAAAGCACGCGTGCTCCACCGCGTGCATGGTCTGTGATCGCAAAGCCAACTCATACATCGGCGGCAAATGCCAGGCTATGGTTGCGGTCACGAAGGCAACCCAGCAAACGATTGGGTGTGTAAGTCTGCGGCCAACATTCGCAAGCGACTTCCAGGCGAGAAAAGGGCCTAGTCCATGTTTGGATATGCTCGTTGGCAATCCGCGCAACAGCGGTAAGAAAGGATCGCCCAACAAAATCAGCGTAGGCCCGAGCATCATCAGCAGGAGGTGCTGAATCATATGCGCGGTCAGCAACAGATTCGCGAAGGCATCGAGCGGTGAAGAAACCGCCAAAAAGATGCTTGCGAGACCAGCGAAAAAAGCCAGCGGTTGCGCGGGGCTGAACCGACCCGGTATCTGTTTACGCAGCTTGAGCCAGCCGCGACTGTAGACCAACCCCGTCAGCGCCAGCAGGGATAATAGTGCCGGGTCGAGCGTCCAGGATTTTAGCACTGATTCGACAACCGAATTCATCAAGCAACCCTCATCACCTTTTTATCCTAGTTGGACGTAGAGCGGTGAAGACCTGTTCATTATCATTATCGAAAGGAGTAAGAAGATATACATGATCGTAGCTTCAAGTAACTGTTTTGCCGAAGCATTGGTGCGCTCCATCGCGGCTCGATGAACGTAAGAGAGCAGCCACAGTCCCAGACAAAGAGACGCGAATAAGTAAACCTTTCCTGCCATGCCAAGCACCGCCGGAAAGAAGCTTATGACGATCAACGCGGCTGACATTATCCAGACCTGGCGAAAAGCGACTGCGCCATTGCGGTCGTTCTGCGGCGTCATCAACATTCCTGCGCGGGCATAATCATCGCGATACATCCAGCCGATGGCGAGAAAGTGCGGGAACTGCCAGAAGAACAAAATCGCGTAGAGTATCCACGCGCCGAGCGTGAGGTCATCGCGCACAGCCGTCCATCCCATCAGAATGGGCGCGGCTCCGGGAAAAGCTCCGACGAGTGTGCAAAGATCACTCCGGCGCTTGAGCGGCGTGTAGAGCAGCAGGTAAGCCAGTAGCGCTGCGAGCCCCACCGCGCCTGTCAGCAGGTTGCAGGTCAGGGCGAGATAGATGGTTCCGGTGACCGACAGGACGATGCCAAAACCGAGAGCCGCTCGCGGCGTCAGCCGTCCGGCGGGCAGCGGACGATTGGCCGTGCGGCGCATCTTGCCGTCATGGTCGCGCTCGGCGTAGTGATTGAGCGCGGCAGTTCCTCCTGCGACAAGGGCAGTCCCCATTATCGCGTTGAACAGAATCAGCAAGTCGAGCGAGGCGGAAGCCATCAGGCAGCCTGCGCCGGTCGTGATCAGGACAAGCAGTAAGACTTCGGGCTTGGTGAGGCTGACGAAGTCCATCAGCCGGGCAGGCGGGAAGGTCTGAGGAGCATCAAGCCTGTTTATTTGGGTCCCGGGCATCTGGCCATCATGCCTCACCAAGCCCGAAAGCGCATGCATCTCGACTGCGAAACGATCTCTCGACTCAATTCTTTCATTACTTAAATTCATAATCACACTTTCCGTGCTTGCTTTCATACGAGCTGATGTGTCGGCTGCCTTACGGCGCAGCTTGCGCGACCTTCTTTTGTTGTTGCGTGGGCTGCTGCGGTGAAGTCGAATCGTAAGCCGGAGACTCATTCGGCCCGCGCAAGGTTTTCATGAAGGCGACCAGCGCGGCGACCTCTGATGGGGTCAGGTTCTTGCCATAAGCAGGCATGTTGCCTCCGCCTTGAATCACTTGCCTGGTCAACTGATCTCCGGTCAGCCGCGTCGCGACGCCGTCGAGCGCAGGCCCGCGCAGGCCGCCACTGCCGGCGAGGCTATGGCAGTTCCGGCATTGTTTGTTTTGCAACACGAGTGCGCCTTGCCGTTCGAGAGGAGTGCGCCCTTCGACATATTTGACAGGCGTTTCTTCAGAACTCCACGCGGCCATCTGTGGCGACCATGGTGAATAGGTGCCCAGGTAATTCAGTATGCCGAGACTCAAAAAGATGATGATTACGGCCAGCACCGCTACGGGCCTGCGGCGGGCGCTTTTTTCACCCGTGCCGGAAATGAAGGGAATCGCGAAGAGCAGTCCTATCGCAATCACCGGCACGGTCAAAATCAGAATGGTTTCCAGATAGTCGGGCAGCAGAGCGAGCACCGCATAGAGCCAGAGAAAGAAGAAATCAGGCTTCGGCACCGTATTGATCTGCGTAGGGTCGGGGACGCCGTGCGGGCCTTCGGGTCCGAAGTACATTGCACAGCCGAGAATGCCAAACATCACCACGGCACTGAAGATCAGGTCTTTGCTGATCGCCTTCGGAACGAAAGGCACGCCGTCTTTCCTTATTAAGTTTTCATACTCTTGTTCATAGGTGGCTTTGACTACGGGTTTCCCCGGCACGGGGTACTCGTTGATGCCTTTGGTGAGCACTAGCCTGAGGTGCAGGCTCACAAGTGCGATAATCGTGCCGGGAATTATAAAGACATGCAGCGTGAAGAAGCGCGACAGCGTCTCGCCCGCGATGATCGGACCGGCCAGCACAAAATGGACAAGCTCCGGCCCGATTACGGGGACTCGTCCCATCATCGCCGCGCCGATGCCAAGCCCCCAGTAAGCATCTTGATCGAAGCGCAGTACCTGTCCTGTGAAGGCCATGCCGAGCGTGCAGAGTAGCAGCACGACGCCGGAGATCCAGGTCATCTCGCGCGGATACTTGAAGGCACCGAAGAGATAGACTTGCGTCAGGTGCAAGATCATGATCGCGACCATGAAATTCGAACCCCAGTTGTGCATCGCGCGCAGGAGCCAGCCGAGATGCTGTTGATAGTTCAGGTATTCGAGGCTGGTGTAAGCCTCGCTAGCCGAGGGGGCGTAAACAAAGGCCAGACAGATGCCGGTGACAACCTGAATGATGAAACAGAGCAGGGTGCCGCTGCCGAATACATAAAACCAGCTCTCGGCATTTCGCGGCACATGGTGCCCTGCGGTTGAAGCATACAGCTTGCTCAGGTGCACGCGGTCATCAATCCATAGCGCAATCTTTCTCAGCATACGAAGCTCCCTTTACATCCATTTTCGCCTTTGTTGACTGATACTGGCTGCGACAGGGTCGGGAGTTGGCCGCCTTTAACCAGAAGCTGACCGTTCTCGACTTTGTAGTCATACTCATACAAGCCGCGCGGCGGCGGGCCTGACGCGTGCGATCCGTCTTCGTAAAATGCGCCGCCATGACAGGGACACATGAACAGGTGCGACTCTTGAAACCAGCGCACGGGGCAGCCGAGGTGCGTGCAGTTGATGGCGAAGACTTGAAATTTCTCACCCTCGATTCGCCGTATCCAGCAGGGGATATCTGCAGTCGCTCCGTCCCAGGGCCGCGTGTAAGGGTTGCGGTAGGTCGCGAGCCGGGTTTGACCCGCGGGAAAGCTTTCCAGCTTGCCGAGCGAGACCCACGACTGGTAAGGCCCTTGGCGTCGGAAGCTGGAAAAAACAAAGCCGATGACGGGAACGCCTATAAACAATGCTGCCACTACGTTGAGCGCGGCTCCAAGCTTCAACAGAAAACTTCGGCGAGAAGTCCCGGCGCTGGAAGCCGGTTGCAACTCTTGCTCTTTCACAGCCATGGTATGTTTCTCCTTTTGTTCATCAATCAACGTGCGATGGCCGTCTTGATTTCAGAAGATGATGGATTAGTGGATTGCGCTCGTTCAGACTCAAATGTCTTGGGGCGCTGTGCCGTCAGCCAAGCCACGACATCGGAAACCTCTTGCGCAGACATCGGGTGACCGGGCGTGTTCGAGCGCCAGTCGGGTTTTCCCATGTCCTGACGGCCTACGATGACGGTCGTCCGCAACGATTGATCGCTGACCAGCTTCAAGTAGTTTGGGTCAACGATTGAGCCATACTCTTTGCCGCCGCGTCCATCCGTGCCGTGACACTCAGTGCAGTATGTGTTGAAAACGGTTGCGCCGCGTTGCGGGTCACCCGGCCCTGTGCCGTTTGCCATGGCGTCTTGCTGACTGTACGGCGGCATCTGGACATCTTTGAATTCCTCCGGACGTCCCCAACGTGATCGCATCTGCTCGACCAGTGCTTCAACCTGTGCGTCGGTGAGCTGGCCTCCGAACTTTTGCCCGAAGGCGGGCATGGTAGTAGAGGGCACACCTTGCCCGATGATCTCGCGCAAATTGTCCGGGCTAATCAGATTCAAGTAGAGTGGGTCATTTAACGGACGCGCGGCACCCAGTCGCCCAGCAGAACCGTGGCAGCCAGCGCAATTCTGACCGTAAAGCTTATCAAAGTCGGCGACCTCAGAAGGAGCTACCCACTTGTCTGCTTCAGTCGGTTTACCGGGCAGACGGTTGCAGCCTGAGGCCCAGACGAAGGCTAGAATAAATATGGCGAGGGCGTAGCATTTTGTAATCATTGCTTTTCTTCCTTCCCCTCTATCAGTCCGGGAACCTCAAGCCCGGCTCTCGCCGCAAGTGGCCAGGTCTGTAGGGTCTCAACAGTTCCTGTGTGATGGATAATGTAGCCAGTGGTCATGCCGAAGACGATCTGCGATGCGATGAACCAGAGCCAGTCAATGCGGGCGTCGAGCAGGGGATTGACGAGTCTGAGCGTCGCCCAGACGAGTGCCGTCCACAACAGCGGGGCCATCAAGCTTCCCCAGAAGGCTGCGCGTCTCGACGGCAGCATTGGCAGCAACACCGCAAACAGCAGCCCGACAAGCAGAGAGATCAGGCCATGGCTGACCAATGCGACGATGAAAGCCGCGCCGTTGAAGGTTTCTAATTGAGCCGCATCCGCCTGCGCCAGCGACGGTATTGCCGCTGCTGCAAGCAGGTTGATGGGGTACCAGATGCTGCCATGCGCAATGAGGCCATACGCCGATGCCACAATTGCCATCGCAACTCCGCCGACGATGCCTCCCTTCAAGCCGGAAGAATAGGGGTGAATCTCCGCCGGGATGCGGACGCGATGACCGGCTTGACCAGCCTCGAGGTGGGCCGCCGTGCGAGCAGATACCTTGACCGGTTGGGCACGCTCGATTGCAGGCCGCACGGGTATGAACTCGACATGCTCAACCGGTAAGTCCTCCGAGAACCACCCAGCGGCGCTGCGCAGAGCAAGGACAAGCCCCACGGCACTGACGACCAGATGCGTGACCAGTCCTGCCGCGAGCAAGGTGATGCCGAGAGCCGTGATCATCGGCCAAGCCGTTGGTGCCGGGACTTCGATCATCTCTTGAGATGGGTTCCTGTCTAGTTCTAATGACATAGTGTTTCTCCGCTATCTTCCACGGCCTCGCTTCAAGATGGGCCGCGCCTGTGTGAAAGCTAAGACTCGTCTTGAGAATCCTTTCTTCGGCGTTTGTCAGACCAATCTGGCCGTATAGCCACTCGAAGCCGGCCCAATATTGCGGCCCGGCATTTTCTGGCTTCTGCATCTCTCTTATGTAAGGCTCCAGTACCTGATAGCAACGACGAATGCTCGGCCCCCAGCCCATAAGCGGCTCTTGCGGCACCAGGCCCGATTGAAGGATCGTGCCTGCGGTTGAGAAACTCGAACACAGCTTGGAAACGGCTTGCCGCTCATCTTCAGTCCACTGGGAGAAATGTTTTTTGTGCAAAGTTGTATACACGAGGTTCATCGCGGCACGTATTTCGTCCGACTCGATGAAGCTCAACAGCGAAAGAATATGCTGCGTGGCTGTGCTCTGGCGCACTTCCTGTAACTGCTCATTCATGACTCGGAACTGCCGGTAATTAATGACGAGCGTAATCACCAAGCCCGCTGCCCCGATTATTTGAGCGACAATTTGTAATTTCTGAAGCGTATTCATTTTGTAATCGTAACGACCCATTCTCGCCTGCTATTTTTAGCGACCGATGACATAGACGACGATGAAGACAACGACCCAGACCGCGTCAACGAAGTGCCAATACCAGGAGATCATCTCGATGCGCTCGCCGTCTGTTTTCCTGACGCTTCCCTTCAGGCTAAAGACCAGAACCAAGGTGAGCAGCGTGAGCCCGACGACGACGTGGCTTGCGTGTAATCCGACCAGCGAATAGAAAGTTGTGCCGAACAGGTTGGTGCTGATCGTCAGGTGATGATCGACGATGAGCCCATTCCACTCGGCGGCGGTTGACGCCAAAAAAATTGCCGCGAGCAGGATCGTTGTTGCCCACCAGAGCCGGAAGCCTCCGACGCTTTCTCGTTTGAAGGCGCGCTCGGCCATCATGATGGTCAGGCTGCTGGCGAGCAGGCAGATCGTCGAAACAATCGGCGTCTCAAGCACGTCCGCAGGGAATGGCCCGGTCAGGCTCTTGCCGATGTAGAACAGGTAAGCCACGACGAAGATCGCGAACATCGCCGTCTCGCCCAGGATGAGACAGGCGACGGCCACCTTGCGGCGCGACGGCAATCTCCACGCGGCGGATTCGTCAGTCAGATTCAGCGCATCAGCATTGGTCATGGTCTTACTCTCCGATTCATTCGTACTTCCAATCAGGGTCTTCGGGATGTTTCAAGTCCCAGAGCGGGCGGGCGCTGCGCACGGCGGGCACGGTCTCGAAGTTGTATTCCGGCGGCGGAGAAGTCGTGCCCCACTCAAGCGTCCACGCATCCCACGGGTCATCCCCCGCCTTCTCGCCCTTGCGTAGCGATCTGAGAATGTTCCACGCCAGGCAAGCAACGCCGGCGATTTGAAAAGCGACCCCGATGGAAGAGATCAGGTTGAATATTTCCCACCCGCGCCCGGGGTCGTACGTGTAGATGCGCCGTGGCATGCCGAACAAGCCCGGTATGTGCATCGTGTCAAAGGTCAGGTGGAAGCCGATGAAAAGGAGGGCGAAATGCCATAGGCCGAGCCGTCTGCTCAGCATTCGCCCCGTGGCCTTCGGATACCAGTAGTAGATCGCGCCGAAGATGCCGAACAACATGCCGCCGATCAGCGTGTAGTGAAAATGCGCCACGACGAAATAAGAATCAGTCAACTGCCAGTTGAGCGGCGCGGCACCCAGCATAATGCCTGTGAGTCCGGCGATCAGGAATTGAAATAAGAACGCCAGGCACCAGAGCATCGGCAGTTCGAAGCGGATCTTGCCGCCGTACATCGTGCCCAGCCAGTTGAAGATTTTTATTCCGGTTGGGACTGCCACCAGCATGGTCGAAACCACAAAGAAGGTGTTGCCCATACTGGTCATGCCGACGCTGAACATATGGTGAGCCCAGACGCTCACGCTGATGAGGCCGATCATCACCGTCGCGCTAACCATCACGGCATAGCCGAAAATCGGCTTGCGCGAAAAGACGGGGACGATTTCAGAGACGCTGGCGAAGGCGGGAATGATTAGGATGTAGACCTCCGGGTGGCCGAAGATCCAGAAGAAGTGCTGCCACAAGACTGCCGACCCGCCCGCCTGGGTGTCGAAGAAGGTTGCGCCGAGAAAGCGGTCGAACAGCAACATGACCTGCGCGGCGGTCAGCGGCGGGATCGCGACCAACATCATTGCCGAGACGACGGCCATCATCCATACGAACAGCGGCATCCTCATCAACGTCATCCCTCGGCAGCGCATGCTGAAACGTGGTGGCGATGACATTGACAGCCGAGGCTAGGCTGCCGATGCCGCTTACGGACAGGCTCAATATCCAGTAATCCGTGCTATTCCCACGCGAGAAGGCTCGGCCCGTCAACGGCGCGTAAGCGAACCAGCCGACGTCGGGAGCCGATCCGTGACCGCTCAATCCCGGCGCGCCGAGGTAGCTGAAAAAGAGCAGCAGCGCGCCGAATAGAAACATCCAATAGCCGAAGGCGTTCAGGCGGGGGAAGGCCATGTCGCGCGCGCCGATCATCAGCGGCACAAGGTAATTCGAAAGCCCCGCCACAATCGGCATCCCGACAAAAAAGACCATCGTTGTGCCATGAACCGTGAACAGGCGATTAAACGTATCGGGGGCGACGATGTCGTTATTGGGTAAGGCCAACTGCAAGCGGATAACAGAAGCCATCAAGCCAGCGACGACAAGGAAGAACAAGGCGCTTGCGATATACATCAGGCCAAGCTTCTTATGATCAACGGTGACGACTAACGCATGCAGCCGGGTCACAAGCGATGGCGAAGCCACCGGGCCGGTCAGCGGAAATTCAGGATTGGCAGTGACCATCAGGTGTTCTCCCGTTCTAATTCAAGGTCAGCAGGTAGCGGACCATCTGATCCATCTCTTCGTCCGTAAGCTGCATATCAGGCATATAACAACCTTCTTTTACCCTCTGCGGATTGCGCACCCAGGCGCGCAGCTTTTCTGCCGTGTTCGAAGCCGCGCCGGAGCCGAGCGTTTCGCGGCTCATTAAATGAGTAAGGTCGGGGCCGAACTTGCCGTTGGCTTCCGTACCTCTGATCGTGTGACAGTTGATGCAAGAGGTCGAAAAGAAGAGGTCGCGCCCGGCTTTCACCTGCATGTCATTGGCCGCGTCACGTTGCTGCGCGGCTGCCCACTTTTCGAACTCGCCAGGCGGGTGCACGATGACGCGGAGAAGCATGCGAGCGTGCTGTGTGCCACAATACTCCGCGCAATTACCAAGATAGGTTCCAGGTGTTACCGGGGCTATCCACATTCGGTTATCACGATTTGGGATGACGTCGGTTTTACCGGCAAGCTGAGGGACCCAGAAGCTGTGCGCGACATCGGCAGATTCCAGTTTCAAAAACGTCGGTCTCGGTTGAGCCGCATCGGTCGCCGGAACATGCATCTCGTTCGCGGTAACGATGCCGAGTTCGGGATAGCGAAACTCCCACCACCACTGGTGACCGACGACCGTAACTTGCAACGCTTTCAGAGGCGGGGGGGCATTTTGAATTTCGGCGATTGTACGAGCCGTCACCAGACTCAACACAAACACGATCAGGATAGGCAAGACCGTCCAGGCAAGCTCTATTTGATTGCTGCCATAGACTTGCGGTGGTTCGTGTCCATCATCGCCGGAGCGACGCCGGAATCGTGTGGTGGTGTAAACAAGCAAACCGGCAACGATGAGAAAAATCACCGCGCAGATGACAAGCACGAGTATCGTGTAGTCAGAGATCGCCCTGGCCGGCGTACCATCCGGTTTGAAAATGTTGGTCACGCCGCTCGCGCCATCGGCAAAGGCTGAAGCCGCCGTTAAGGCGAATATGAAACACAAGAACAAGGCTCTGGTAAACAACGCTCGCGAAGAACGAATGGCGAATGGCATAGGCGGCTTCACGCGGCGCGCTCCTTTCCGGCTTGCTTCCGGTTAGCTCAGTATCGAGTAGAGCAAACCGGAAGCATCTCGCGGCCTTCCTTACAAAATGAATGAATAGTCTGTGACCGAGGGACGACTTGATTTTTTAGTCTGTGAGGCGTGTCGCTCTGGCCTCACCGTATACGATTACTCGCCAATTCTTCCTCGGTCACTAATCACAACTGCAAAGGTGCTGCCACACTGAACGGGGTACTGCTCGTCTTGTTCAAATCCCTGAATTAGCTATTGATAGGCGTTATTGAAAGGTTTGGCTATTCGAGAGTCGCTCAAGCGGTGATGGCAGTATATAAACACGTGACAAGCGATTGTCACTGATTCAGGCCGTTTTGAGCAGTGCTTAGAATACTGAGAGTTACTATCTTTGCAGTCAGGTGAGTCAACTATATTAATGCCAAATTTAAGATGCGTTTGCCCTGGGGAAGAGAGCCGCAGAATCAAGTTAGCAAAGCCTCAAATGATGCCCGATGAGTGATAGCCTCCAAAAAGTGAAGCACAGGTAGCGTATCCAGCATTAGTATCCCCCGACCAGAATGGCTATTCGCCTAGTTCTGTCAGGGACCTCTCTGAGTTCCTATCGTTTTTGGAAGAACCTAATGATCTGTGATGCTCGTGAAATCACAGGTCGAGCACAAGACACAAAATGTATGTTATAAATAACCGACCAAAGTGCTTAAAAGAAGATCAAGCTGAAGGAACTAGGAATCCTCTTGGTGCTAAGAGCGGGAGGGGGCGATGCCGATGACCAAAGAAACGGAAAAGATACTCTCCGATATGACTCGTGCAGAAAAGGCCGAACTGCTCCAGTGGATCGTGCGCGACTTGGGCGATGTCTTCCCAGGAATTGAGAGCCACCTTGGCGTTATGGGGGGCGCGCCCTGCATCTCGCGCACCCGCATCCCGGTTTGGGTGTTGGAACAGTCCAGGCGGCTGGGTACCAGTGAAGCCGACCTGCTCCGCGATTATCCGAGCTTAACGGCTCAGGATCTGGCAAATGCCTGGGCCTATGTCCGCTCACATCGGGCTGAGATCGAGGAGCAAATTGAGGCCAACGAGAGGGATGATCATTGACACTGCTCTACGCGGACGAAAACTTTCCCCTCCGTGTGGTCGAAGAGTTGCGGCGGCTGGGGTACGATGTGCTCACGGCGTTTGAAGACGGCAGAGCCAATCAAGCCATTTCAGATGAGGACTTATTAGCCAAGGCGACTGAGGAAGGGCGGGCGGTGATTACGCTCAATCGTGTGGATTTCAAACGATTGCACCGACGGCACCCAGACCATGCCGGGATCATCATCTGTACGGAAGACCCGGACCGAATCGGGCAGGCAGAGCGAGTCGCGACCGCCTTGGAGCAGGCAGGCGAATTAAAGGGACTGTTGATTCGGGTGTACCGCCCGTCACTATGAAACGGAATTATACCGCCTTTGACCTTCACCCGGAATCCTGAGCCAAAACTAACGTTAAAAATCTACTAAAATTCGGTCCTCCAAAACCAGGAGGAATCATGAAGAAATCGAAATTTTCCGACCAGCAAGTCGCTTATACTTTGAGACAAGTCGAAAGCGGCACTCCAGTCCTTGAGGTCTGCCGCAAACTCGGCATCACGGAACAAACCTTCTACCGATGGAAGAAGAAGTTCGCTGGTATGGGCGTGGCTGAAGTCCGTTACCTCCGCCAACTCGAAGATGAAAACCGCAGGCTTAAGGCACTTGTCGCGGACCTCACTTTAGACAAGCATATGCTTCAAGAGGTGATCAGAAAAAAGCTGTGAAGCCGACACAGAAACGTCCTCTTGTGGAGTTTCTTACAGTCGGCTTCAGGGTCTCAACGCGCAGGGCTTGTCGTGTGGTCGGTGTGCCTCGCTCAACGAATGACTACAGCAGCCAGGCCAAAGATCAATCAGCGCTTCGCATTAGAATCCGTGATCTGGCTCAGGCTCGCGTGAGGTATGGCTATAGGAGATTGCACGTCCTGTTGTTACGCGAAGGATGGAAGGTCAACCATAAACGAGTGTATCGTCTATACAGAGAAGAAGGATTGTCTTTACGCCTGAAGAGCAAGAA
Organism: Blastocatellia bacterium; assembly: GCA_963726785.1. Classification (GTDB taxonomy): domain Bacteria; phylum Acidobacteriota; class Blastocatellia; order UBA7656; family UBA7656; genus DATEKX01. The sequence continues at coordinate 1,245,459 of CAVSDJ010000008.1, read as the reverse complement.
AAAGCGTGTCAGCAGGGCACGTGTAGAATCACAAGCGCCGCTGTCGCCCAATGAAGTGTGGTCAATGGATTTCATCTCAGATAATCTGGGCAACGGTCAGGCATTGCGGGCCTTAACGATAGTGGATAACTTTAGCCGAGTTAGTCCGGCAATCGAAGTGGACTTCTCGCTGACGGGCAGAAGGGTAGTGAAGGTGCTTGAGAGGGTAATCGCAAGGTATGGCAATCCACAGGTGATCAAGTGCGATAATGGCCCGGAGTTCATCTCAAAAGCATTAGATGAATGGGCTTATAGAAATGGGGTGAAGCTGGAATTCAGCAGGCCAGGAAAGCCAACTGATAACGCATACATAGAGAGCTTCAACGGAAGGTTCAGACAGGAGTGCCTGGATCAGCACTGGTTCGAGACGCTGGAGGAAGCACGCAAAAAGATCGAGCAGTGGAGGGAGGAGTATAATGAGACGAGGCCGCACAGCGCCTTGGGCAACAAAACACCGGAGGCGTTCAAGAAGAATTGGCAACAGGCAAGAGGGTCGAATGAAGCGGAAAATTTAACCTTGTGATTGGCTCAGGATTTGGGTGCGGCTCAGTAGGGTGTGTCGTTTCACACACGCTTTCCGTAGGACAGGGGTCAGCGGATGTTAGTGTCGTTACCCCAAAAATCGCCAAATCACCGGGCTACTAATGTGATTGAGTAAGGTGACTAAGCGCGGCGAATAGTAAGGGAGATAACTTGGCGCACCCATCGTGCCTGGCGCTTTTCATCAGGAACAACGATCCGCAACGGCCCTTCTGTTGCCGACAGAGGCTTCCCCTCCTTGCGGTCCACAAGCAATATCACCTTGTCGGTATAAGCAGGGTCGAGTTCAGGTAGCGCGAAAACCGCCCGGTAACCGTCTGAAGCTTCTACTATCAGGTATAGCGAAAGATTTTTACCACGCAGACCATCTCCGAGCGGTACACCAGCGAGGCGCAGAATCTCTGCAATCGCCACGCCTTCATAAGCGTTTTCTTTTCCGCCATGATCTTTTGCGCGGACGGTTCGACGCGGCAGCTTTGCCAGATCGGCTGCGCTCAGTTTCATCGGTCGCTCTACTTCTCCGCCGACGCTTAGCGCAACCGTTGAGTTAGTACCTGCCGCCTGTTTCTCCTGCGAACAGATTGCAGGAGAATAGGAAAACAGAATCAGATACAAGGCGATGAATGAGCGAATATGAGCCATCTTCTAAGCCTCACTGGAATGTTTGATTTGCAGACCTTATAGGCTAAACCCCTTTCAAAGCAAGAAGAATGTATTAAAATCCAATAAAATTGTATAAAACCGTATACAGATTTTAATCTTTACTTGACGTTAAACGACTAAACACGTATAGGAGGAACTCTATGGAAATGCTGAAACCTCAGGACGCGGCGAAACTGATCGGTGTTAGTTACCCGACGTTAAAGCAGTGGATTTATACCGACAAAGTTCGCTCGGTCAAAACTCCCGGCGGGCATCACCGAATCCCCCGCAGTGAAGTAGATCGTATTACGGGGGCAAGGCAGCCGGTTTCGGCTAAGCGCAAGAAGCCTGCCGGGCTGGACGCGATTAGTGGAAGGAATAAATTGTTTGGCACCGTCACCGAAGTGAAGTTTGAAGGACTGCTCGCGCAGGTCACGATCAACGTAGGCGAGCAAGCGATCACCTCAATCATCACCCGCGATGCCTGTCTGGATTTAGGTCTCAAGAAAGGCGTGCGAGCGTTCGCGCTCATCAAGGCCACTGAGGTTATGATCGTTAGAGGGTGACACCCGGCTGTTTTCAGGAGAAGACGAAATGCCTCTAAGCGCAAGGAATCATCTGAATGGCAAAGTGATAGACGTAAAGCTCGGCGACATCATGGCTCACGTTACCATCAAGGTGGGACAGAATATTATCGAGTCAGTAATCACTCGTCAGAGCGCCGAAGAATTGAACATCAAGAAGGGCGACACAGTCACGGCGGTCGTTAAAGCGACTGAGGTGATGATCTCTAAACAGCAGTAGAACAAGACTCCGAGCCTTCGCGCCTAAAGGTCAGGCTATAGCACCTGCCGATGGTCGATGGCCGATAGGGTCAGTCGGGAAACGGTCTGGCCTCCCACTTTGGAAAGGAGCACATATGCAAGTCCGGCTACTTAAGACTCTTTTTGTCCTTTTGCTTCTCGTCAGTTCAATCCACAGTTCAATCCACATCGCAGCAGCACAAGCAGGTCAGGCCGAGCTTACCGGCGAGGTGCGAGATCAATCAGGCTCCGTTATCCCAGATGCTAAAATCACGGCGACTGAAACTAACTCTAATCAATCTTATCTCACGACGGCAGGGTCGAGCGGCGTCTACACTTTCACGGGGCTTAAGCCCGGTTTGTATACGGTCGCCGCTGAAGTCGCGGGGTTCAAACGCTACGTCCGCGAAGGCGTTCAACTCGCGACAGGCGAGAAGGTGAGACTCGACGTTCAGCTTGAAGCCGGGGCGGTTAGCGAAAGCATCACGATCAAATCTGACGCGCCGCTGCTCAGGAGTGAAACGGGGAGCCTCGGCCAGGTCATCAGCAACCGCAAGATAGTTGACCTGCCGCTCAATGGCCGCACGTTCGTCCCGCTCGTGGCTCTGGCTCCGGGAGTCGCGCTGCCGCCCGCTTCATTCTTCCCGCGCATCAACGGCGGTCGCCCAAGAACCAACGAATACCTGTTCGACGGCATCTCGGTCTTGCAGCCTGAACCGGGGCAAGTCGCTTTCTTCCCGATCATTGACGCCATCCAAGAGTTCAAGGTCGAAACCAACAGCCCGCCCGCCGAGTTCGGTCGCTTCAACGGTGGCGTCATAAACCTGACTACAAAATCGGGGACGAACGAATTTCACGGCTCCGCATTCGAGTTTTTTAGAAATGAAGTTCTGAATGCCCGCAACCTCTTTGCGCCCGCAACGGCAACAGACCCTAACAAACCCGTGTTCCGCCGCAATCAATACGGGTTTGTGCTGGGCGGCCCGATCATCAAAGACAAGACGTTCTTCTTCGGCGACTATCAGGGGACGCGGCAATTGATCGGGCGGGTTCGCATCTCGACCGTGCCAACGCTTTTGCAGCGACAGGGCATCTTCACAGAACTGGTTGGCGGGGTCGCGCCCAGGATATTCGACCCCGCGACGACAAGGCCCCGGCAGGGCGGCGGATTCACGCGCGATCAATTCCCAGGCAATCAAATCCCCACGTCGAGAATTGACCCCGTGGCTTTGGCCTTACTCAACCGTTACCCGCTACCCACTTCAAGCGCGACAGCCAACAACTTTCGCCGTGTCGCCAACGAGAACGACGAGCAAGACCAATTCGACATTCGCGTAGATCACAGGTTTTCTGACAAAGATCAGGTTTTCGCTCGTTACTCTTTTGCTAAAGACGTGCTCGATCCCGTCACCCCGCTGCCGGAAGGGAGCGGCAACATCACATCGGGGGCTACGGGTTTAACAGATACTCGCGGTCATTCTTTCGCTTCAAATTACATTCACATCTTCAGTCCGAGGCTGAGCAACGAGCTTCGCTTCGGTTACACCCGCCGCGTAATTGACCGCAAAGCCTTGCTTCTGGACTCGCCGCCTTCCGACAGTTTGCAACTACCTGGCATCCCGTCGAACGCCGCCTTTCAGAACGAACTTCCCACGTTCTTGATTGATGGGTTCCAGCAACTCGGACCTGCCGCGAATACCGATTCAGACTTTAATACTGACGTGACGGAGGTCGTTGACACGGTGGCTTTTCAGCGGGGCAGGCACTCGATTAAGGCCGGTCTGGATTTTCGATGGGAGCGGCTTAATATTATTCAGCCACCATCGCCCACAGGATCTTTCCGCTTCAGCACCCTGTTTACGGATTTGCCGGGCACGACCGGAACGGGCAATCCGTTTGCGAGCTTTCTGTTAGGGCAGGTGCAAACCTTTTCAATCGACTTGCAACAGAACGCGATTCGCCCGCGCGCTCACATACAGGAATATTTCATTCAGGACGATTGGAAGGTCACGCCGCGACTTACGATCAATGCGGGGCTGAGGTACACGCTCAACTTCCCCTCAACAGAAGTTGATAATCAAGGAGCGATTTTCAACCTGCAAACTCAGCAGTTTGATTTCTTTGGCGAAGATGGATTCCCACGATCTGGCCGCGAGCTACATAAGGCCAACTTCGGGCCGCGTCTGGGCGTCGCGTATAGGTTGACCGACAAAACAGTAGTGCGCTCAGGCTATGGCCTCATCTGGATAGAGATGGCAGGCATTACGACTCCATTCATCAACCCGCAATTCCCATTCATCCAGACCGTTTCGCAAAGGACGCTGGACAATGTTAATCCCGCCTTTGTGCTGAAGGGCGGGCCGAGCGTTGCGCCGATTCCGCTCACGCCTGATGCGGGGCTGGGGCAGGGAGTTTTTTCGGTTGATCGCGAACTCGGCTCCGGCTACGCGCAGCAATGGAATCTGGCAATCCAGCAGGAGATCACAAACAACCTGTATTTCGAGATAGCTTACGCAGGGTCGAAGATCACTCACGTCGGCATACCTGACACGAACATCAACCAGCTCACAATCGAACAACTTCAGATGGGCGCGGCACTGCTTCAACGCGTGCCCAACCCTTTCTTCGGTCAGATTCCACGCTCATCCAGTTTAGGCGACCCGACAATACCGTTAGCGCAACTTCTAAAGCCGTTCCCGCGATTCACAACGGTCAGTCTGTTTCGTAACAATGTCGGCAACACAAACTACAATGCGTTACAGATGAAAGTAGAGAAGCGCCTTTCACAAGGGTTTTCTTTCCTAGCGAGCTACACTCGATCAAAGCTGATAGACGAAGCGTCATCTGTATTTGACGCAAGCATACTGACAGGGCCTGTGGCGAATTTTCCCGTGGCCGACAGTTTCAATCGCAAGCTCGAACGCGACGTATCGAGCGGCGACATCCCGAATGTGTTCGTCGCGAGCTTCACTTATGAGCTTCCCTTCGGCGCAGGCCGCAGGTTTGACCCGCGAGGAGTTGCAGGAAAGTTCCTGCGCGGGTGGGAAGTTGCAGGAGTCGTAACAGTCCAATCGGGCTTGCCGCTTGCCGTCACACAGGCGACAAACTTCAACACATTCGCGGGATTCGGTACACAACGACCGAATCGTATAGCCAAGCCTGATCTGCCTGCCTCTCAACAAAGCACTGTGAAGTTCTTCAACACGGACGCGTTTCAGGTCGCGCCGCAGTTCACCATCGGCAGTAGTTCTCGAAATCCTGTGCGCGGGCCGAACTACCGCAACGCGGATATTGCGCTCATCAAGCGGACATACATTCGAGAGCGGATGAATGTTGAATTCAGGGCCGAGGCGTTCAACCTGACAAACACACCGCTGCTGTCTGCTCCGAATGTCGTGCTTGGCACTCCCGGCTTTGGTTCAATAACATCAGCGGGCGACCCGCGAGTGATTCAGCTCGCGCTGAAATTCAACTTCTGAAAAGAGAAGTCGTTATAGTCTCTTTCGGCAAGCATCGAAAGTGAGGCAGAAAAATGAAGCTCTGCGAACGGGCGAAAGCAGTCTTTAACTCGAACCGAAAACTCTATGCGGTCGTAGCGGTTGCCCTCATCTTCCTGGCCGCCTGCCGCATGCAACCAGCAGAGAATGCGCAAGAGATCACCGTAGCTGCCGCAGCAAACCTGACCGATGCGTTTGCAGAAATTGCAAAACAGTTCACAGCCAAGACCGGCATTCGCGTTGTGTACAGCTTCGGCAGCACGGCTGATCTGACGAAGCAGATTGAAAATGGCGGGCCGTTTGATGTGTTCGCTTCGGCTGACGTAGAGCATATAGACGAGCTAAACCAGAAGGAACTCATCGCGCCTGACACGCGAGCCATCTATGCGCGTGGCCGATTAGTCCTTTGGGTGCCGCCGCAAGGTCGCGCCCGTGTCAGTCGTATTGAAGATGTGACCGGCGCGGATGTAAAGACGGTTGCGATGGCGAAGCCTGATCTCGCGCCTTACGGTCGGGCGACTGTCGAAACGCTCAAGGCGATGAATATCTGGCCGCAAGTCGAGCCGAAGGTGGTCTATGGCACGAACGTCTCTAGCACCAAGCAGTTCGCAACCTCTGGCAACGCAGATGTCGCCTTCCTTCCCCTGTCGCTGATTAAGAAAGGCGAAGGGCAATACATTGAGGTTGAAGAGCGGCTGCATCAGCCGATAGATCAGGCGCTTGCTGTAGTCAAAGCATCAGGCAAACAAGATATGGCGCGGCGCTTTGTAAACTTTGTTCTGGGCAACGAAGGGCAAGCGATTCTACAGCAGTTCGGTTACCGCATCCCTTCGGCAAAATAAGTGATCAGGTGACTCAATTATGGTAATGCCTTAATTATGTTGAAAGGAGAATAGCTAGTAATGAGTGTTGCAATGCAAAAAGACAGCTCCGAGGAAATCATATGCAAACTTTCGTCCGCGTCAAAGAAGATGTTTATTGATGGTCGCTGGACCGAAGCTGCGTCAGGGAAAACATTCGCTACCCTCAACCCGGCGACGGGTGAGACGCTCGCAGAGATTGCGGAGGGGGACAAAGCAGACATAGATTTGGCTGTTCGGGCTGCCCGCAAAGCTTTTGAAGGCTCCTGGCGTCGAATGACGCCTTCGGAGCGGGGGCGGGCGATGTGGAAACTCGCCGACCTGATCGAACAGAACGCCGAAGAACTAGCCGTGCTGGAAACTCTGGATAACGGCAAGCCTCTGACACTATCCCGTGCCGCCGACATTCCCCTCGCGGCGGATTGCCTCCGCTACATGGCGGGCTGGGCGACTAAGATCGAGGGCAATACGCTTTCCCTTTCAGTCCCAGGTCACTTCGCTTACACACTGCGCGAGCCAGTTGGTGTCGTCGGTCAAATCATCCCCTGGAATTTCCCTCTGTTGATGGCGGCGTGGAAACTTGGGCCTGCCTTAGCAGCAGGCTGCACTGTAGTCTTGAAGCCAGCCGAGCAGACCCCGCTCAGCGCCTTGAGGCTTGGAGAGTTGATTCAGGAAGCCGGAATACCCGATGGAGTGGTCAACATCGTTCCAGGCTATGGAGAAACCGCCGGGGCCGCGCTTGCCGCTCATCCCGATGTTGATAAAGTGGCATTCACCGGTTCGACCGAGGTAGGGAAGCTAATTCTCCAAGCCGCCGCCGGTAATCTGAAGAAAGTCTCGCTCGAACTGGGCGGAAAGTCGCCAAACGTCATTTTGAAAGATGCGGATCTGGATGTAGCCATCCCCTCTGCCGCCAGCGCCGTCTTCTTCAATCAGGGGGAGGTTTGCTGTGCAGGATCAAGGCTCTACGCCGAAGCCGGAATCTTCGACAGGGTGGTCGAAGGAGTGGCCGAGATAGCCAAGAATATCAAGATCGGTCCGGGTCTTGAGCAAACGACCGAAATGGGTCCGCTGGTATCAGATGAGCAGCTCGCTCGCGTGTGCGGATACCTGGAGTCGGGTGTTTCGGAAGGTGCAAAGACAGTCGTTGGCGGAAAGAGAGTGGGAGAGGCTGGCTACTTCGTCGAGCCCACAGTGCTTGTTGACACAACCCCGGACATGAAGGTTGTGAAGGAAGAGATATTTGGCCCTGTGATTACGGCGATGCCATTCAAGGATGTCGAGGAAGTGCTCCCCACAGCCAATGATACTCCATACGGCTTGGCAGCAGGGATATGGACAAGGGATATAAGTAAGGCTCATAAACTGGCAGCGGAATTGCGCGCAGGAACGGTGTGGATCAATTGCTGGAACGTGTTTGATGCTTCGATGCCATTCGGCGGTTACAAACAGTCGGGATGGGGACGAGAGATGGGTCACGAGTCTCTGGAGTTGTACACCGAAGTGAAATCTGTCTGCACCAAACTGTAACGCGCTTAGGTTGGTCGGGTCGGGCTGGTCAATCGCCAGCCCGGTCTGCCTTTCATTGAGTATCCTTTTGAGGATGCGCTTCGACAACACATGCCGCTGACGATGTTTGTTAAGGATGACACAGCCTGCGTCCTCAACGAAATAACCTGCTGAGGAATAGTGTTGGTAGACGATCACATTTTCATTAGAGCCGATTCACTGCGCGGATTGAGGGCTTTGTCTGTCACGATGGACGTCAACAGGGACGCGGAAGCCCATGGCGTTCTGGCGGATGTTTGGCGCAGTGAAATCGAAGCGACATTGAAAGAGGCTGGTATCGAAGTGCTCGACCTCCAGCACATTACTCAGGTCACGGGCGGCCCTATTTTATGCATCTGTCTTAGAGCTTTAAGATTCGATGGCTACCCGGAAGGCTGGGCGTGTTTGATCAGTCTGGACTTGGGCGAATGGACACACCTAGCTCGGGCGGAATCGGCCAAGGCGTTCGCCTCTACCTGGCATACCGGCGTGATTGCTACCGCTCCGGGGTTGAATCTCGGAAAGCTGGCGGGACCGCTGATGGATTGCGTCAATGAATTCGTTTCTGAGTATCGGTCTGTCAATGTCGGCGACTTTCAGTAATTGTTGCAACGCCGGGCATCTCTATCGCGGTGACTCCTCGGCTCACTCCAAGCCGTTTCCGGTTACTGGCATTAGAGTACGAAGAAACTGGCTACGATGGCGATCTGATATTGCGCGCCCTTCTACAAACTCACCGCTGCTAGTTATCCCTGAGAGTTGAGTTATGCCAACAGGAAATGGTATTAGAATCTTACCTTGAAACGAAACAAACATCAGCTATAGAGAAAAGAGCAGGCAGGGTATGCGGAACGTTGAGTTGGTAATTTTTGATTGCGATGGCGTACTGGTTGATAGCGAGCGCATCACCAATACAGTATTTGCCAAAATGCTCAACGAGCTTGGTATTCCCGTGACGCTCGATGATATGTTCGAGCGTTTCGTGGGCCGCTCGATGGCTCAATGTCTCGAACTTATTACCGAGCTACTCGGACACAGACCGCCTGACGACTTCGTTGAAAGCTATCGCCGTAGGACACGAGAGGCTCTTGAGTCTTCGCTAACGGCGGTTCCCGGTATCGAGGCTGCGCTAAGCGAAATAAAACTCTCCTATTGTGTCGCCTCCAGCGGTGACCACGATAAAATGCGACTCACACTGGGAATTGTAGGACTGCTTCCTCGCTTTGAAGGCAAGCTCTTTAGCGTCACCGAAGTGGCAAGAGGCAAACCGGCCCCAGATGTATTCCTCTACGCGGCCCATAAAAACAACGTGGAGCCCGCAGCTTGCGTTGTCATTGAAGATACGCCTACCGGTGTATCAGCCGGCATCGCAGCGGGCATGACGGTGTTTGGATACTCGGCGCTTACCCCGGCAGCTCTTCTGCTCGATGCGGGCGCACATCGGGTGTTCAATGATATGCTTGATTTGCCATCGCTTATCGACATTGGTATTCCATTGGGTTGTGGTGCAAACTCGGTGTGAAGGATAAACTCTTGCTCTATTGTGGTAGAGCTTATACTGACAAGTTTAAGCAGACCAGTTATACACAGGATGAGACGGTTACCGGTGACCACGGGCGAGTAGAAGTGAGGCGATGCTATGCGAGCGAAGATATCAGTTGGCTGAGGAAGAAGGGGGATTGGAAAGGCATAGGCTGCGTGATGATGGTCGAAAGCGAAAGAAGTGTGGCGGGAGCGGAGCCGAGTCGGGAGCGACGATATTACATCAGCAGCCTTTCAGCAGATGCGAAGAAGTTGAACCGAGTGATACGGGGCCACTGGTCAATAGAGAACTCTCTGCATTGGGTGTTGGATATAGCATTCCGAGAGGATGATAGCCGGATAAGGAAGGATCACGGGCCAGAAAACATGACAACGTTGAGGCACATAGCGTTGAACTTGTTGAAGCAAGATAAGTCAATAAAAGTAGGAATAAAGTCAAAGCGCAAGAATGCAGGATGGAACGAGCGTTATCTACTCAAGGTGCTCAATGGTTAAGATGCGCTCGCCCTGAGTAATGAATACTTCAGGATTGAATTAGAAAAACAATGTCAGTATAATGATGCCTCTTCATCAAGCCAGCGGGATAAAGTATTTGCAGACTGCGGAGAAAGCGATGTGCAATGTTCCGAGTGCTCGCCTCGCGATACATGGAGGCTCTCCGGTTTGGAATTCGGGTTGGCCCAAGTGGCCAAGGGCGGATGCAGGTACAGAACGGGTTGTCTTGGAAGCGCTCCACTCTGGACGATGGTCTATTAGCGGCTGCCACACGGGGGTTCGCTCATTTGAGCGGCGCTTCGCTGAAGAGTTCGCTGCTTATAACAATTCGGCATACTGCGTCCCCACCGCCAGCGGATCGGCCTCGCTGTCCATAGCGCTAGAAGCGGTCGGAGTCCGCCACGGTGACGAAGTGTTAGTCCCCGGATTGACATGGGTGGCATGCGCTTCGTCGGTGGCAGCCTTGGGCGCTGTTCCGGTCCTGGTTGACATAGAGCCTGACACGCTATGCATGTCGGTTGACGCGGCTCGCAAAGCCACCGGCCCTAAGACGGCAGCCATCATGCTTGTTCATCTTTATGGCACAGTCGGCAATCTGGACGCTTTCGTTGCTCTGGCCGAAGAGCATGAAATCCCTTTAATAGAAGATTGCGCTCAAGCGCATGGGGCACGCTGGCGTGGTCGTCGCGTTGGTACGCATGGAAAGGTCGGCGCATTCAGCATGCAGCATAGCAAAGTGCTCACCAGCGGCGAGGGAGGAGCAGTCATCACGGACGACTTTGACGTTTACGAGCGTATGCAGCAACTACGAGCCGATGGGCGGCGGTACTGTTCGGATGAGCCTCGGCCTAGGTTCATGGAACTTGAGGAGGTCGGCCAAATCCAAGGGCGAAATCGCTGCCTCTCCGAATTGCAAGCAGCCATTTTACTTGATCGCCTGCAATACCTCGATGCTGAAAACAGTCTGCGGGAAGTCAATGGCGAATATCTCGGAGGGCTTTTGCAGCAGCGGGGACTGGCGGTATTGCAACGGCGGCCTTCGCAGGTTGAATCTCGGACGTTTTATCATTTCTGCGTGCGCCTGTGCGACGAAGCATTCTGCGGGCTCCCCAGTGCCATCGTTGCCGAAGCGCTTACCGCTGAATTAGGAGTTCTCGTCGAACCGGTTGACGACCCGCTAAACAGGCACAGGCTTTATAACCCTTTGAAGTCTCCGCGAACCGACCTGTCTTCGCAGATGCGCTATCTTCTGGACCCCTCCAGATTCGACCTTCCGAATTGCGACGATGCCAAACGCACGTGCCTCACTTTGCCGCACGCCGTCCTTCTCGCGAACAAAGACGCGATCGATGCCATAGCAACGGCTTTCGAGAAGGTAGCCTGGGGCAGCAAGAGCCTCGCTCAGGCGACAGGTGGCCAGCCTTCAATCCAGGCGACCTCCGCAGATTCACCCGTTTCGGTTGCATCTACCGATCTGAGTTGGAGCGGCAATGAATGAGAGTCGGCCCACGAGTGAGCTTGAAACTTTTAGCCACCCGGAAATTGGAGTAATTGTCTTAACGCATGACCATCGCGATCATCCTAATCGCTCTCTTTACGCATCCCTGACGAGCATCGCCCGACAGGACTACCCAGGCCCGATCAGGGTTCTGCTGCTCGGTGATAATTGCGCCTCAACCCCGAGAGCGCCGGACAGCCTGTTCCGAAGCGCAGGGCTATGGGTAAGCGAATGGAATTTAACAACTGGTCGCGGGTCTCGGGCTATGCCGGACGTTGCTCACGTCGCCCGGTTGCGAAGCATCTCGCTTCAGCTTATTGATACCCCTTATGTTTGTTTTCTGGATGATGATAACGTGTTGGAGCGCGAACACCTGTCAACGCTTTACAACCTGCTTCGCGAGCGGCTCGCGCTCGCAACGCACAGTTGGCGCAAGCTCGTAGACGTGGCTGGCCGCCCCTGGCGGGCTGACCGCTTTCCATGGCTGCCGCCGGGTCCGTATGAGCGCCGCATTTATGATCTCTACACGACCTTCGGGGTTCTGACCGCCGGTGATTGCATCGTTCGAGATCGTGTGAACTTGCCAGTCCATGGCCGCGAGTACGGCATGGTGGATATGGGCGAATGGTTGTTTGACCGCTCCATATTCGACATGCTGAAGTTTGACTTCTGCTATTCGCAGGAGGAAATCAATGACCGCACGGGTGAGGATGATAAGTTACTAAATCAAATTCGCCGACTCGGTCTGCCGACCGCTTGCACAGAGCGGGCAACCCTGATCTATTCGCTCGGCGGGTTTTCAAACCGCTATCTCGGTTATGACCAGCCCTGATGCGCGGGGCCATAGTTCACTCATGACACAGGCTGAAAATCGCGAATTAAATCTGAAGGAATACGCGGAGAGAGCGGTCACGCTCAGAAGCCGCCCTCGCTTCATCCTAGTCGAGCTTACTCAGGGGTGCAATCTCCGGTGCCCCATGTGCCGCCCGAACTTACTGCCCGCGCGCGGACGGAGTATGTCTGACGAGTTGTTTTCGCGCATTGCAGGCGAACTGTTCGGCACAGCAGAAATGGTGGACCTTCGGGGATGGGGAGAGAGCCTGATTCTACCCGACGTCGCCCGCTTTATCGAGCAGGCCAGCCGGGCTGGTGCGAGAGTGCGATTTGTTACCAATCTCTCATTTCAAAGAGACGACATTCTGGACGTGTTGTCGGACCATCGTTGTTATCTGGCAGTATCGCTGGACAGCGCGGACCCTCACCTTTTGTCCGAGATAAGGGGCGGCGCGAATTTGAGCCGGATCGCAAAAAACATCGACACGCTCGTTGCCGCTTACACCGCCAAGCACGGCTCCGCAGATCAAATATATCTTACCGTGACAGTTCAGCGCCCGGCCCTGGAAACTCTGCCCGATCTCATAGATTTCGCCGCCGACCGTGGAATACATGAAGTCAGGCTGTTCGCCGTTACGATTGAGCCTCATCACACCCTGTCGCTCGTGGGCACGCCGCGCGAGGTGGACGAATCCATAACTCGCGCATCCGAGCGCGCTCACCAAAGGGGCGTAAAGCTATTCGCCGGGACGAGGCTTGGGTCTATGCCTGAAAAGCCTGCGGGCGAAGCCGCATGCATTCACCCGTGGAGTTATGCTTTCTTCGCTTATGATGGCCGCGTCGGATTTTGCGATCATCTGATCGGGCCGGACGGTGAAAAATATCTCTTAGGGAATCTCGCGCAATCCAGCTTTGAAGAGATATGGAACGGCTCCGCCTGGCGAGAGCTGCGGCGCGAGCATTTGAGCGCAAGAAATCCTCACGCGCCGAATTTTGAAGAGTGCGCCTGGTGCTACAAGAACAGACACATTGACTTCGAACACTTCTTCGACCCTGAAGCAGACCAGCGGAGGGTGGCTTTGACACCAGCTTCGCTTCCGATCTTAACAGGCCGTCTATGACCATCACGTTCCGGATAGGATTCATTGGGACAGGGCTGATTGCCGGTAACTACATGGCGAGTCTGGATAAGCTGGGGCAGCGTGTCGCCGCAGTTTGCGATATAGATTCGTCGCAAGCGCAGAAGGTCGCAGCCAGGTACGGTTGTCCGGTCTACCAGGACCACAAGATGATGCTCAAGCGCGAGCGACTTGATGTTGTCTTTGTTGCCATCCCTCCCGGCGCGCATACAACTCAGGTGGCTGACGCAGCTTCGTCGGGAGCCGCCGTGTTTTCCACCAAACCGGTCGCGCTGGCTTTGGAGACGGCCCGCCGAACGCTAGATGCTATCCTGGAAGCCGGAGTCATCAATCAGGTAGGCTACATGGCGCGGTACTCGGACATTACGGAAAAAGCGCGCGAGCTGGTAGGCGATCAACCGCTTGCGCTTGGCATAGGCCGCGTTTTCTACCGATTGAAAGAGCACCCGTGGTGGGGAAAGAAAGAGATCAGCGGCGGGCAAATGCTCGAACAAAGCACACATTTGTTTGATTTGTTCCGCTATTTTCTGGGCGAAGCGGACGAAGCGCACGCGTATGGACATAAAGGCATGGCTAGAGAATATACGGATTCTGAAGACTGCACTGTATGCAACATTCGATTTGTTAACGGCGCAGTCGCCAGCGTTTCGAGCACCTGCTGCGCGAATGCCATCAACTACTTTACCGCGGAGCTATCCGGGTGCGAGCTTTACATAAAGCTCGTGATAGATGAGCTATTGGAGGCGCGCGTTGGCGAAGTCCGGCTTGAGCACCGCTGCCGGGAAGAGGGATACTTTCGTCAGATTGAGCACTTCCTCAGAGCCGTTGAGAGAAATGATCAGAGCATGGTCCGCTCCTCTTATGAAGATGCGGCCAGAACACTCGCGCTCACCGTTGCGACCAATCACTCTCTCAAGACGGGAAGACCGGAAAAAGTTATGGCTATCAGTTCTTAGCCGCAGCGATTTGCGATTGGATGCAAGCATGTAAGGGCGACCGGGGACGGTCGCCCTTACATGAAACCCAATGCTCAGGTCTCATCCAATCGCTATATTTTTTTCACCGGCGATTTCTTGCGCCGAGCTATGAACAGGCCGCCCGGTATGGCTTCCGGCTCGCGCTTGAAGCGATCACAGACGGTGATATCTTCAAATAGATGCCGGATGTTTTCGTCGCAGAATCTTGTGACCCCGTCTCCGACCACCGCGTTATCGTAATCGTGGAAGGCAACTACGGCATCGGGAGCCAATTTGCGGCCCCAGACGTTCCATTCCTCAAACAGTGAGTCGTAGACGTGATCTCCATCGACAAAGAGCAAGCTGATGTCGGAAGGGACCGCCGCCCCCGTCTTGACCGAGCGCGAATCGCCTCGCACGATAGTCACAGTGTCTTCCAGAGAGTGCGACCGAATCAGGTAACGCAACGCCTCTTCAGAGGGTAACGGCTCCTCGCAACCATCGAACGTGTACGTATCTTCGAAAAGGTCTACGGACCAGATGCGGCCTGCGAGCGCACGCTTCACACCATGTGCCAAGCAAAGCGTAGACCTTCCGCGATAGCAGCCGATTTCAACTATCGGCCCCTTGGCGGCTTGCTGTTGGGCAAGCGCCGACAGCATTTCGCCCTCCCAAGAGTTGAACCATCCGGGCACCTTGCTGACTACGGTGTCCCAGTAATGCTGCCAATCATCTATCTTCTGCCAATCAACCATATTGTTTGCCTCGCGCGTCAGCGCCCGGTTCGAGGGATTTGAAGAGCTTCAATTGAAGGATGCTCAAAGCCGATGAGATGCGGCGAAAGTTCCGCAACTTTCCGAATCGCTTCGATGATCTGCTCGACATCAGATTCGTTTCCGAGGAATAGCTGATGCGGCAGCCAGATTGATTCTTCATATGCCGCACGCGCCGTGACCGGGCAATCAGGCTTGTGAGATGATGCGGCCCAGGCCGGGTAGCGTTGCGCATCCATTTGGAAAAGGCGACTCTCGAAGACCGGCTCAAAGAACAAGCCATCGCAGGGAATACCCTCGGCGTTCATCGCAGCGACAAACGCTTCCCGCGGCAGCCCGTCGAAACTTTTCGAATCATAACGAAATACATAACGATAAGCCGCCTGCGTCGTTATTCGCGGGTCACTTCTCATCGGACTCAGGCCCGGTATCGCGGCAATCGCGCGATCAAGCAAAGCTATCCGGTTGTTTCGCGTTTCATTCTGGCTGTCGAGCCTGCGAAGCTGAACTTCAAGCAGCGCTGCCTGCATCTCCGTCATCCGGTAGTTATGCCCGATCAGCGCAGCACCTTGATCCGGCTCTCTTCTCTGTCGCCCGCAGTTTGTTAGCGCGAACAATGAGTCCATCACCTCTTCGTCGCTGGTCAGGACTATGCCGCCTTCGCCCGATGTCATCAGCTTGCTGCTTTGAAAACTGAATGAGCCTGCATCCCCGAGCGAGCCTGCTCCGCGACCTCGCCACCGCCCGCCGTGAGCGTGCGCGCAATCTTCCAGGATTCTAAGATGATGCTTCTTAGCGATCCCTTGAAGCCTATCCATATCAGCGATGCGCATGCCCAGATGCACCGGGATGATGGCTTGCGTCCGACTTGTGATGGCTTCCTCAACGGCGTCGGGTGAAATGCAATACGTATCGGGCTCGATGTCTACGAATACCGGTACCGCGCCGGCGAAAAGGACCGCTGCTGCCGTCGCTTCAAACGTGTAAGCAGGAACGATAACCTCTGCGTTGGGCTCAACGCCAAGGGCCTGAAGCGCGATTTCAAGCGACACAGTGCCATTGGCAACGCACTGGCCGAATTGACAATCATGGTGCCGGGCGAATTGCTCGGCAAAGCGAGCCGCTACCCGGTTAGGCATCGGATACCCGCCCCAATTCCCGCTTCGTATAACCTCTAAGACGGCGCTCTCCTCGTTCTCGTCATGAACGGGCCAGTGCGTCCAGGGGGCCGCGCGAACGCACGCCCCGCCCTGAATTGCAAGCTTCGCATCAGACATATCCCAATCCTGTCTTCGTTAATCAATACAAAGGCCGTGTAGCCTCTGTAACATAGTAGAAAGAACGAAATTCATTTGCAAATTGCCGAAAGAATCTGGCGACGAAAGGAAGATAAGAGCCTTCGAAGTCGAACTCACTCAGCCCCCACTGCGAGTAGGCGAACTGAATGGCCGCCCACATTGCTAGCGAGGTTGCGCCCCGATGAGCCGACGTGTGATCATACCCGCCTAGAACGTAATAGCTTCTGCGTTCGTCCCGGACTGCTGCGACGGCAGCGACCGGAGTCGCATCCGGCTTTCGCGTTATGAAAACCCTCACCTGATGAGTCTCGGCCAGGTTACTCAAGCAATCGACGGCTTCCTCGCGATCAAACCACAGGCGCATATTTTGTCGCGCGAAACTCTGAGCCACCAGCAACAGCAACTCGTCGCTTGAAACTGTTTCATCCGCAACCAGCCCGGCTTTCTGCGCGGACCTGATATTACTGCGCAACCCCGAAGAGAACGACGCCCACGCGCTGTCAGCGCAGGGCATTGTGAGCAAATATGTGTAGAGTAAGCGAGCTTCATAGCCCTCTTCCAGTGAATGTCCCCAGGCTCTCAAGCCAGGGTGAAGTGACGAACTTTACATTCGGAATGCGCTCCTTGATCGCCCTGGTGAGCGGAAGCATCAACCTGTATATCTCTGCCGGTGTCAGCGCCTTTTTTTCATGAGGAGCGATCAATGGCCCCTGATACGGGGTTATGGTGTCGCGAGGGTTAGGCGAGGTTTCGTTATCAAAAGCAAGGATTCCCGCAACGAGGGTATCGCCCTTGAAAGCGCCCAGACGCACGACGGCTCTGCGCAGTTGAGATGTCCATCTGGACGTGTGAAAGACGGTCCCTCCCCGCGCGCGGCTAACGAGATCATCCCACTGCTCGGCATCATTGACTTCGCGAATCACCATAGGTTTTTGGCTGCGCTGTTACCGTGAGGCAGCAACTCATAAAGCTCGAAATGGTCGAAACTCTGGAAAGGGAGCAGATCCCAATCATAATATGACCGGCTTAACCTGAAGGTCCGCTCCCAGTAAGGACGGTCAAACTGCCGAGATGTAGCTTCCGTAACAATCGGTCGGCGCAATGCGCCTTCAGGGAGCAATGCTACAAGCACTCGCTTTGCGACTCGCGATGCTTCCTGAAAAATGCGGCAAATCAAACTCTCCGGTAGCAGACCTCTGCAATCCGGGATCACAGCCCAATCCAATTCTCCGTCGTCGTATGGGAGAGCGAGTCCGAGCAAAGGCAGGTGCGATGAGTCCCCCGTTCGCGTAAAGGATGGGTCCGCAGACTCGGTCGGCTGAAATGTTTCGCGCAGATTTTCGCACGCAGCGCCTAGCAGAATCAGCCGTCCGCCGGGTTGGCGTTCAACGGGCATGGCGCACCTCGGCCAATCTTCAATCCACGGCTCACGGCGCATCGAGCAAAATGCATTCAGAGCAGGGTTAGCGTTATCGGCTCCGAATGCCGCGAGCATCTCGACTTCGAAACGCGGATTGTGACACAGCATACGCCGCTCGTGTTCGCGGTCACGCTCGTCTTCGGCGGTGCTATCTCGCCAGTGAGGCAAGTGTAACACCGATTCCATGCGGGCCATTCGAAAGCGAGCGCCAGCTTCGTGCAAACGAAGGCCGAAGGCGATGTCTTCAGAGCCTTTCCCATTCAGGTTGGTCGGGAATCCACCGACCTCACGCGCGACCCCCGTATCAACCACCACGGCTGTCGTCCAACAAAAGACCCATGCAGATGGCAAGGCTTCGAAATCTCCGCTTTGCGGGTCGCACCACTGAAGTCGCGCGTCGCTGAGAAGCGAGTTTTCACGGCACTCCCGCAAAATAGAATCGGCCCCTCTGGATGCGGTCATGATTGCGCTAAGGAACGGCCACGTCTGCGTTGAGCCGGACGAGCCCATCGTCGGGATTAATAGAACGTCCCGCGATGAAGAAACGCATCGAAGCAGCTCGTCAAGAAAGTTGCTGCCAACCAGAACATCGGCATCGAGGAAAAGACAGTGACGCCCTCGCGCTGCTTTTAATCCCGCGTTTCTCGCTCGCGCGGCGCTTCCGCCAGACCCGGCCCGCCGCAATACCTGCGCCGGATGGACGCGCGCCAGACCGTCGAGGAATTTTCCAGAGCCGTCCGTTGAATGGTCATCGATATAAATGACCTCGCAGTTTTTATAAGGGAGTGATTGGTTCAATAGGGCTTCCGCCGTCTGCGGCAGCACCTCCGTTTTATTGTGAACAGGGACGATAATTGTTAAAGCGGGTTGCGACATGGTCTCTCTCGAATAGGCGGGGAAGCCTGGTTTCAATTTTCCGGCGATGAGCTGACCAGCTCCGGCCGCTTGTTCAGATTATGCGCGCACCGGACGCCGCCATGAAGGCGAACCGAATAGCCTCGTCGAAGAAGTTCTCTCGACAGCACCGCGTCCCATCCGAGTTCGTCTTCCCAACGCAAATGAATCGGGAACCTTCTCACGGCCCAATTCGCCCACACCGCGCACCCGCCGCCCACACAGCCGACATCAATCGCACTATCGTCAAGGTCCCCCCACGTTACGCTTGGGTCCCATCCATCACGGCCATACCCGGCGCAAACTTTCGATTGATCCAGCGGCAGCGAATAGGCCGCCGCCGCGACTCCGACGTTGCCCCAGGGGCGGAAGCCTATAACGTCTACGAGCCGTCTCACGGCGTCGAGCGGCGGTGACATGTCATCCTCTAAGGTCAAAATCAAATCCTCGCGTACACGAGGTAAGGCCGATGCGTACAGGCGCGCGACATGAAGGTGGCGACCGCGATCCAGGTAGGGCCGGCCTTCTGCCGGGTTATAGCGGCCATCATCGCGCGCCATGTCCAGATGCAGAAACCCGCGCTCGTCAGCAATGCGCCGGCACGTCTGAAAAAGCCTGGATGCGAATGAAGGGTTGCCGCTGTTATCGACCGCATAAAGGCTGGTGCGCGGAGGCAGGTCCGCTTCAAGCAAAAAATCTCTCCAGTTATCGAAAGTCTCTTCTCGACCGGCGAGCAATGTCACAATGCCGAGTGACCTCATCTTCCACAAATCGTTTAAAACCTGGTCGCTGCCATGATGCTCCCAGTAGCGCATCTCCTCGTGCTCGCGTTTAATGATCACTGCTTCAGGGCAATGACTCGCCTTCCAGCCAAGCTCGGTAATGCACAATGCTAAGGCGTGGTCCTCAAAGCCGAATATGGTCTCGCACCAGCCGCCGGCCATCTCCAGCGCATCCCGCCGCCAGACAGATGCCGTGTCAACATAGTTTTGCGCTCGCATCTCCCAATAATCCCAGTCGCGCGCCCTCCAGTATGTCCGGGGCCGGAGGTGTTCGTCGGTGACACACATGTCAGGGTAAAGGATGGCCACGTCAGGTTCGCATCGCGCAATCGCGTCAGACATCGCGTTCAGGTAGCCTTCCATCATTATGTTATCTGCATCCCAGAAGACGATCCATTGCGAGGTTGTTGTCGCGAGTCCGGCGTTTCTTGCTTTTGACGGATGGTGCCATTCACCAGTAACCGCTCTCCACGAGCCGGGCAGCGCAGGCGCTGCGCAACCGTCAAACACGACTATGCGGTCGCTCGCAGTTGTGCGCTGGCGGTCAATACTGGCGAGCGCCTCCGGAAGCCACTTTAAGTAAGGCTCGTGACAAGTTACGACTACAGCAGGATCGGACATTATCTTCATCTCTCGCGAACTTCGTTGAGAAATTCGGCTTCGTCTAGTTTATGTAACTCCTCTGGCCGCCTGAGGAACACAGCATCCGCTTCGAGATGATCATAATGATTATGCCATCCCCTGGCTTTCGCACTCGGTGAATAGCGCGGCCTACGGTCTCGGAAAACTTTGCGAATCGCCTGCGCCTGTGATCTGAAGGGATAGTGGCGCAGCACAAATTTGTCCGGGAAAACATTTCGCCCGGCGAAAAAAGCTTCGTGACTTGCGG
The DNA here is from genome assembly GCA_963726785.1 of Blastocatellia bacterium. Classification (GTDB taxonomy): domain Bacteria; phylum Acidobacteriota; class Blastocatellia; order UBA7656; family UBA7656; genus DATEKX01. The sequence continues at coordinate 1,225,010 of CAVSDJ010000008.1, read as the reverse complement.
ATGGGAAGCCGACCGGGACGCCTGTATTTCTCCACGCTCGAATCCAAACAAAATCCGGCGGGGCCGGTTCGATGATCCAGTGCCGGAAATGGCGAACGAAATCCATTCCCGGCTGGAAGCTGTCGTCAATTGGCGGAAACGTAACGACCTTGAAATTGACCGCATTGAAACCTTGACGTCCAACCTCAAAAAGCGCTGCGCGCAGGTCTATGCCCGGCCAGGGAGATTGCATATACTCATCGGCATCGTGCCATATGTACCAATCCGCACCCAATTCACACGCCAGCGAAGAGATTCGCTTCGCCGTGGCAGCAAGTTCGTAGTGCCTTCCCGGACCTCCGAGAGGATTGCGTTCCAGCCCGGCAAGCCTTCCGCCGCCGAGAGTCTGTAGCTTTTCCCACGTTCCATCCGTTGACCAGTTGTCTAACACGTAGACGCTCGCGCCCGAATCATTCAGGTGAATGATTGAATGCTCGATAATATCCGATTCATTGAATACCGGCATAAGCGCGATGACGCGGCATCCATCCGACGGGCCTTTCAGTGAAACAAGAGTCATAGTCGTGAAAAGAGGCTTGAGCAGCGCAACGCATGCATGTCGAATAAGACGACTTGATGCTCTTCAAGCGCGGCCCTGAAGCGCTCGTCGTATAAAGCCTCTGAGTCGGAGACGCGATAGTCGCGCGCCCACGGGGTATATTCAGGGTGCAGCGAGTTCAACTCTTCCGCATCCTCGGCAATGTGACATGTGATACAGTGCAATCCGGGGCGCAATCCTTCAATTACAGTGACAAGGCGGTTTAACTTCTCTTCAGCCCCGAAACAACTTGTCGCCTCGCTCTCGTCAAAAATTTCCAGCCTATGGCCAAAGTACTTGTTATGATTAATCACCGGCAGCTTATACTCTTCGGCTAGCCGGAAAAGAATCTCGGCGAATTCAAAATTCTCAGGGTTACCGGCTATCGAGAGCATGTGGTTATCCAGGTGGCTTATATTAATGCCAAGATTCATCGCCCTCTCGATTTGCGCCCGCGCTTCGCGCTCCACGTGATTGGGTAAAGCGGTTTCCTGAATTTCTTCAACGGTCCGCTTAAAGTATCCATGCTTACTGACAAGCGAGGCCACCTCGCCTGGCGGAGAGACCGGCCCGATGGTCAGGTTCATGAAGAAATTGGTCAATGTAATGTGGATACCAACCGCACATTGCGGATACTCAAGAATGAAAGCTATCGCCTCTTCAGCGGCAGCGCCGACAATCATCAGGCTGGACGATGTGATGACCCCTGACTTGTAGGCCGCGATTGTGCCCCGATTGACTGCGCGGCACAACCCGAAATCATCGTTGTTGATGATCAGGTAAACAGCATCCGGTTCACCCTTGAGGCACGAGTCAACACCGTGCCAGCGGCGCGCTTCGAATCCGGCCTCAGGCCGCTTGGTCCGACAGGCAGGCGCGGAGGGCTCTGCGCCGGAAGCGCCCAGCGGTTGACACGTAGCAGGGTCAACCGCGACGTGACGCGGCGGTTCGCTAACGCTGCTATGCCCATGAAAGGATGGAGGCCAATCAGCCGGGTATCCCCAGTTATGCTGCCCGGTCACGAGCCCTTCTGTTAAATGATTTGCCCACATATCCCGCACGCGCCCAAGTCTCCACCCCCGGCCTCGTAGAAGGGAAGCAATGATCGCATCATCTTCTCGCATCTCCAGAATGTCAGGATATCCGCCGATGGATTCGATTGCGCTCTTTCTGGTTAGCGTGAAAATGTTAGGCACAATCCTGACCTCGACTACCCGCTCGTCACCGTCCGGCAGGCGTGTGCCATTCCCGCGCGGAGCGATCTGCGCAAACTGCGGCGATGCGTCCATCAGCGCGATGAGTTGCGATAACCAATCGGGAGATATCCGCGGCGGGACAGTGTCATTGTCAGTGACTACGAAATAATCCGACTTCACCAGTGCGAATGCCTGCCGTTTGGGAATCATTAGCCCCGTGTTTTGAGGGTTGAGAATAAGCTCACTGATTATTCCCTGCTCTCTCAGGGTTGACAGGTAGTCAACAGTTCCATCCGTGCTGTGATTGTCAACAACGATCAAACGAAACGGAAGACTGGTATTCTCGATTATCCCCTCAAGGGTTGCTTTCGTGAAGTCAAGCCGGTTGAATGTCTGGACGAAGATGTCAGTTGAAATGCGCGTGCTCACGGTCAAAATCATTTAAGTGATATAAAGTTTCAGGGCGCAATCTATAATCGCAATCGGATTTAAGATTACAGAAAAGCCAACTGCGTCATGCCCGGTAAAAATTGATGAGCGAGCGGAAAAGACCACAATAATGGCTCAAAAATCACTGGGCAGGACTCAGAAAAACCAAATACTGGCACAGGCAATTTTGTCTGTCAAGAGGGTGTGTCCAGTCCTTCAGGGCGAGCGCATCTCAACCATTGAGCACCTTGAGTAGATAACGCTCGTTCCAGGCCCTATTTCGAGGGTTCGCATCATCCAGACGACTTTCTGACTCTACGTTCCGCGGCGCGCCAGCCCGCGCCGAACCGCTCCGTTAGCAGCAAGAGAAGGAACCGTAGTGACGAACTTACCATTAGAGGAGACCACAAGGAATTTATGAAAGACCGTCATTTGAAGATCATCAATCAGAGGAACGTCCCGGCGAAAAATCTGAACCAAGGCTTCGAAATCGGTTCCTTGCGACCCTTCGTACCGCAGCCGCAGGTCACTGAAGTCCGCGAATTTGGCTTCGCTGGTCTCCTGCGAGTTGACGCGTAGCACGGGAAGGCTGCTGGGTTGCCTCCCGGGGACCGTGATGGAAAGGGCAGGTATACTATCTAGACTGTTACCGTTGAGCGTCGGACGGAGACGCCATTGGGTGAAGTTATAAATGTAAACGAACCCAACTTCGTCGCTCTCGGCGGTGGAAGATTGCCCGCTTCCGCTTTTCTTCATCTCGCTCTACCTCAACTTTGACACTGGATTTTTAACAAGAGCCTGCAAAAAACTACGCGATTTATAAAGATTTCTTGGTGATTCTTAGTATTTTTATGATATAAGGTTGCCGCTACATTATCAAGCTCAAAAGGAGAGAAGATTCAATGCCAAAAGCTGGAGCAGATGCGGTAGGAAAAGTCTATATTTACAATAATACGACCATCGAGTTGACTGTCACGTTGAACGGGGTCAACCTTGCCAGCAAAGTGCCTGCTGGCACCCCCAGTCAAACAGAGGCTTTCAAGTTTGGGGTGCTTGCTGTTGACCGCGTCAATGCGCCATCGACAGACGATCCTTTGTTCGCTGATACCAATCAGATGAATATTCGCTACTCGGGTTACTCCCTAAATTTCTCGGTCACGGTACCCCGTCGCCCTCCTTTCCAGCTCAGGGACAACATGCAGATGGTGGTTAATTCCGACGGCTATGTGCTGGCCGGCAACGGTGTATACATTGAATCCAACTATAAGCCGAAGGCACTGCGCGTAGAGACTCGCGGGGCGAGCAAGAGCAAGAAAAAGTAACATCAAGGTCGCAATTTCGCTCGGCTGCCTGTCGGATCACGCAGAGATCGCGCAACAGTTACCAGTCACAAGCATGCCCGCTTCGCCGCAGGCCAGGATGGGTGTCTGATGTCAGCGGCGATAATCGCGATCTGGTTGCGCTTCGCCGCTCAGGTACAAAAAGGGTCCGCAGGGGAGTTTTCCGAGGACTGGTTTTATGGCAGAGATCGTATTCAGGACCGGCACTGACGACGGTGGTCTATATCACGCTCAAGTCGGCGGGAACCCCTCTTCCGGACTGTACTTTCTTCTCGGGGGGCAGCAGGCGGGACCAGAGGAGATTCCTCTCCCAGACACATGGAAGCCGGAAGCCGGTGATCGGGCTGGCTGGTACTTGTTCACGGGGGCAGAGGTCGAGCGCCCGGATCGCTTTGCGGCCCAAGTGCGAGTTTTAATCGACCGCCAGAGTCTGGGATCTCAGGGGTTTCTATGGATTCCTGCCCCCAACACGCCGGACGATCTGGAAGGCACAGCCATAAAAATCCGCCGCCCTGAGTTCACCACGACCGACCAAGCGACGTTCAAATTCCGCCAGGTCACCCTCCAAGTGCCTTCGCGGTTGCAAGTTAGTCTTGAGCACGGCGATTCGGAAACGGCATCCTTCCGCTTTCATACTACAGACGGCCAGCCGGGAAGATTATTTCTCTTCATCGATGGCACTGTGGCCGGCACCCCTCTGCGGCCGTTAGTGGTCCCGATGTGGGGCGCGCAGGGCGGCGGGCTGGGCTATGGCTATAAGTTGGACCGGCGAGGTCTGTTCGCGTTCGGGGGGGATTTACGCTACTTCCGAACCGATCTTGAAACGGGAAGGATCCAGCAGATACGCTACCCGCTGATCGAGATAGAGGAATCAATCAGCGAGGGCGAAACGGAAATTGAGTTTGATGTTCGCATGGACCCGTCTCGATTAGAAGACGAGAACAGAACGCGCTTTGCCATCGCCGCAGCCAGCCAGGGGAAGCGCTACCTCAGTTATTTGCGGACCATCGCCGATGAGATGGTTTACCTGATGCCCGGTGACGGCGCTGGATTTGTCTTCTCAACACAACTGATAAGCACATCCGAGCCGAAACTGAACAAGTATTACCTTGCGCCTGTGGGGACGATGACGATCAGCTTCTCCGGCTCCGGTATCCGCCAGGCGGAAGCGCAGACTTCTGCGCGGTTGATGTTCGGCCTGTCCGGCTCTGAATTCGTCGAAGCGCGGGAAGGGGACCTGCTGAACTTCGTTGCGCAGCGCCCCGCCTTTTTTGCCGACGAATCCGGGCGTGATCGGTACGCCAGGGTGGGCGCAAGCCGCCTGCTGCCCGACGGAACCACGTCCTGGATTTCGGTGTTGCCCGCCCCGGCGGCAGGCGATTTCTCTTACTACGCGCAACCAGACCTGTCCGTCTATTACGGAGGCCAGATCGAAACCGGGCTTGAAAGCAGTGACTTCATCGGCGCAATGGATGTCAACGTCTCAAGCCTGAAAGAGCCAGGCGGCCAACCGGCCGTTTTTCCGGCAGTCGCCTACGCAGGCGTCGGGCTGCCTGGAGTCAACGATGGCTCCCAGATCACCTCGCAGGATTTTGTCGATTTTGAGACGAACGTGCTCAGCCCCGCCAGACAACAGTTGGTCCCGAAGAACCCGCAAGGGCCGATCTTCGAGGGTGGCGCGGTGCGGACCGGCGAGCCGCGCGCTCTGGCGTTGCGCGCTGGCCCGGACGACGCTTTCGGCGTAACCCCGCAGGGTCTGCTTGCGGCGATCAATCAACCTCAGGGCACCTGGCGGGAGTTGATACTGGCCGTATCCTCGCACCCAGAACTGGGCGAACAGCGGTTATCGTTTCTGCCCGAAGATGTGCAAAATCCCACGCTCGCTCACGCGCTCGCGAATGCGCTGATGAGCAATGATCTTTTCCTGGTCATCTCAGTCAAGAAACCGGCTGGCGACGCAAACACGGCAAGCAACGTCGGTCGGTTCCAATCGAAGGTGTCCATCCAGGGGTTTACGTTCGATCTGGCCCTGAGCGAAGAAGCGCACGGAGAAATCCGCGCCGACGAGATCAAGACCATCCTGATCTTCAAGTTTCGCAACCAGCCGATGCGGGATCTGGTGCAAGACCCTGCGAACTGGGCCGACGCGGCGACCTTCAATCAGCAGTTGGATGGGCAATTCCCCGTCCGGGATCGCATCCGAGAGTTCTTCGACGTTCCGGATGACGACCGATTCAAGAACTTCCGCCGCGTGATCTCGGACTCGCAGTGGAACGGCATTCTGGCGTTGAACTGTGCCCTCGGCACGGATGCCCTGCCGACCGACTTGCAGGGGCTTCGGGCGGGTATGCCCGGCGGCCTGATCGGCCACCACCTTGGCATTGAGATCAGCAGTGTCAGCACCGGCAGGGATATCAAACTGGAGAAGAGCTCGCTGTTCGGATTCATCGCGAAAGCCGATCAGCCGCCGCCGCCCGCCGCTCGTGCTGATGTCCCACAGCCATTCACCTTCAACGTTGACCGATTCTTCACCAGTTTTCTGAACTCTCAACTGGTCGGCTTCGTGTGTGACATCACATTGACTCTCCGAACACTGTTCGGGCGTTCGGTGAAGACAGGGGCGCAGGAGCAGTCGCCGGATCAAGTGATCATCCGCGGCCGTTACCAGAAACATGACGGGTTGCCCCTCTTCATATTCGAGGCTGACGACAACAAGAACTTCCTTATTGACCAGCCGCCGGAAACCATCCGAGTGCTGACGGCTGTGCGGTTTCGCGGCGTCAGATTCGGGACCGACAGCGCTGTTCGCGATGACGAGAAGAAGAGCGTTGCGATAGCGGCGGGCTTTCTGGTTAATGGCAGTCTTACTTTCAATCCGGGCAGCACCGGCACAGGATTGCCGTTTGACGTATTTGGCTACGCGGCCGATCATGAGTTGGCGTTCGGCAATGTCAGGCTGGCCGTCAATTTCACGATCGACGAGCACTCGCAGGTTCGCGACGTGGTGTACCGCTTCGATCCCGCAGGGCTTGTATTCGACTCTGCCATCCTGCCTCCGCAGACGGGAAGCCTCCCGGCCAGCTTCCCTCTGACCTTGACGAGGTTTCTGTACGATCCCGAGGGCATGAGCCCGTCGAAGATGGGGGGGCAGTCGGTCGTTTCCACAGACCTCCTGCCAATCAGCACGCCGGAACCGACCTACGGGCTGGTCTTCACGCTGCCGCTCGGCAGTCTCGGCGCGCTTGGAGTGCATGTCAGCCTGGATGCGCATTTCGGGATCGGCTGGGGTGCCAGCCCGACCATCCCGGACGACGACGCCGTCGCGTTGACTATTCAACTTCCCGCGATAACGCCCGGCTTTCGCGGCTTCAATCTGCAGGGCGTGCTGGGCGCGAGCTTCGGCACCTGCAACCTGATACGGCTGGACGGGCAGCGCTTTGTGCTCGGGTTCAATAACGTCGGCCTGAGCATCATGGGCATGAAGCTACCGCCCGGCTACATGATCGATTTTCTCATCTCGGCCGATCCGCACCAATCCTCAGGCAACAGCAATGTCGCATGGCTGCTGGCGCTGCAAAAGGAGAAAAAGGATCAGCAGTTGGCCCTGGAAGCGGCGCGACCAAAGCCGCTGGCCGCGCCAACGAAAGGATGTGCCGATGCGTAGAGCGAGAGATTGTGGCGCATCCGCCACGGTCAATGATTTCATGATCTGCTTGAATAAAGAGTTCGGCCTCACGTTGCCCACCCTCGGTAATCCGATCGACCCTAAGAGCGCCGTGGGCCAGTTGTACCAGACGAAGATCACCTTTCATCCCAAACAAGGGTTCGAGTATTTCGCGACACTCGACACACCGTGGCAGGTCGTGCCCGGTCTGCCCATGACAGACGTGTCGGTGTTTCTCAAACAAACACAAATAAAAGGAGAAACTACATGGCCACCAAAACGCTTGCAAGAAAACAGACGTCACGCCGCGCTACGCCTGCCACAAAGAAGAAGGAAGCGCCGTTTGTAATTCACGGCAATGACCTCGGCCTTGATAACGATAATTTTAAATGGGTGGTAGGGGTCGGCATCACGATTGTTATCGCCGACCAGCCGGTTGCGATCAGCAACGACGATGTCATGGCGCTGCTCAGTAAGAAATTCAAATTCAGCCTGAATGCCCCCGTACAGTTCCCGACCTTGGAGGTCTGTTACGATAGTCTCAGGGATACTACGCCATTCAAGGAGTTAGGGCTGCCTGAGATTAACTGGAGCCAATCGCCATTCGATAAAATGAGGAATATTCAAGCAACGATTGATGTCTTCAGCATCGACACGGAGGCGGGCACCTTCGCCCTAGCCATTTCGTTCATATTCCCTGATTTCCCTCCTGTCCTGGGGTTGAAGTTCACGGGCGCGAATTTCTCTGTCAAACGGGTTGTCGAATCGCCTGAGATCATCTGAAGCACCGGGTCGGAGAAGCGCGCTGAGAGCAGAAAATGATGCGGTCCGGGAAGCCTTTGCGGCGGAGACTCTGCATATGATGGCGGAAACTATCTGGGAGCTGGACTGGACAAACAAACTCACGTTCAAGGTGGGCGAAACGAACGTAACGCTCCTGTTAATCGCCCGGCTCTCTGACTCCAAGTTCTTCTTCGTTCTGAAAAACGCCGAAGCCGTCAGTCTGCAGGCTCTGCTGAATAAACTGTTTGAAGGCATCGCGGGCCTTAGTGTACCGGACATTCCCGGACCGTGGGGCAAGCTGCTCTCGGAAGGTCTTTGCATAGAGATTTCGGTATCGCCCAGCCAGAAAAAACTGCAAGGGAAACTGACCTACCTTACCCCTGTCGAGATCAAATTCATCGAAAGCCTGCCCCCCATCTTAAAAGTCTATGGCGTAACGCTGTCGATCAGCAGGACGGACGGTTTTGATTTCGGGGCCGACATTGAGATTTTCGGGCAGCCGCGACAGTTGGTGGAATACCCGCTGCCGACTCCGGCTCCCCCGCTGCCGCCCCTGTTGCAGTTTCACTATCTCGCGCTGGGGCAACGGCTGCAAGTGGCCGCCAACCCGCAGAACCCCTCGATCCCCGACGTCATCAACCGATTGAAACAAGACCTGAGCCCGGAGAACCCGAGCCAGCTCGCGGAGGCATTTCGCAAATATTACAAACCCGAGGCTGGCTGGCTGGTCGCCATAGACCTGGAAATTCGGAACTTCCTTTCGCTCCAGGTGATCTTCAACGACCCCTCTCTCTACGGGCTGGCCATCACGTTGAGCGAAAAGCTGAAGCTTAAGGGGCTGAAGTTCCAGATACTCTACACCAAGGTCAACGACGAGATCGGCATGTTCTACATCGATCTCACGCTACCCGACATCGTCCGCCAGTTCGAGGTCGGCGCGGCCTCGATCACGCTGCCATCCGTCGACATCACCATCTACACCAACGGGGATTTCCGTGTGGCTATCGGCTGGCCGTTGGGCGGGCGCTCGATGACCGTGCAGGTGATAGTGCCGCCGGGCATTCCCCTGATTGGCGGCGGCGGGTTCTACTTCGCCAAGCTCAGCGGCGCCACAGCGCCCGACATGCCCCCGCCACCGGCGGGCAAAGAATGGGGATTGATCCTCGCCTTCGGAATCGCAATGCGGCTCGGCGTTGGCAAGGAGATCAAGAAGGGCATTCTCTCCGCCTCAATTTCGGTGACGTTCTTCGGGATTTTTGAAGGACGCATCGCATGGCTGGATGAAAAGAGCTTGGACCTTGCGAGGCAGCCGAGCGGCGCTTTCGCACTCGCTCCCGCAAACGGCATCGCCGCGCTGGCCGAGTTCTCCAAAGCGCCTTCCTATTTCTGGTTTCGCGGCACGTTCGGCATCACGGCGGTGATCGAAGGCGCAATCGATTTCACCATCATCAAAGCTTCTCTGTCGATTCGCTTGGAGGCGTCGATCACCGTAACCTTCGAGACAGGTCGCGACATCCCGATCACGGTCGGCGGAAGGGTTTCCGTCTCGTTGAGCGTAGAGATCGGCGGCTTTAAGATCTTCGGAGTCCGTATAGCGATCGTCATTAAATTCAGCTTCACCGCCGAGATCAGCGAGACTTTCGTCATCCCCGGCAAGCGTAGTGCAAACTCCTTCCTTCTGGAAGCGGCACAATTGCGCCCCCTGGGTTGGGGCCTTTCGCCGCCGTTGGCTGCCGAGCCAGAGCCTGTGACGCTGCGCATCTATTTCACGCCGCAACTCAGTGTCGGTGGCGGGAATGCGCTCTACCTGGCGGGCCTGACGATCTCCACAGCGGATTTCGAGATTCTTGTGCGTAAGGTGGGAGAATTCCTGTTGCAAGTGGCGGCCACTAATCGCGGAGGCACCGACCGCCTGACCTTGCGCGACCTGCGCCTCATTGGCATACAACTCGGCATGCCGCGCTGGCTAAATAGCCGTTCGGAGAACGACGACCCGCTCACCTACGAGGTGATCATAAGAAATCTGGAGCGACTGAAGGTCACGCTGTTGGTGGCGGGCTCCCCACAAGGCACGGCGTCTCAAGATCAGGTTATCTTCCCGATGATTCCGGATCTAAAGTTGAGCGTCGAAGGATCAGCCGATCCGCCGCCGTCTGAAGTGAACTTCCTGACCAAGACTCCCCGCTCCGAGACCTTCATTCGAGAGCTGAAAGATTATATCTCCGAATTGATGCTGGCTTTCGGCAACTCGGGCGAACCGCCACGCAGCGCCCTCGACCCCGCGCTTGAGCCTTCTATGGCTACACTGATCTTTGAAGACTACTTCAGCCAGATATTCAAAGAGATGCACGAGCAGATTCTCCGCTCTGTTGAGCGGCAGGTTGAAACGGCGCGGGAAGAAGAGAACCGCGAATGGGAAATTCAAGAGTTGCTGGGGGAAGTCAATTTCGCCGATCTCGCAGGCAAGGTTTCGCGATTCTTGCAGCAGGGGCTCCGGTTGCCCTCGGCCGCCACGATTCCGCCGGATAAGCGGCAGTGGCCCGATCTCGATCTGGCGGGCCTGTATGAACTGACCGGACAAGAATTCGCGATCCGGTTGCGCGACGGCGTCGATTACGTGGTGCGCTTAGGCTTTGCCGTAGGCGAGCGCCCCTGGCTGAAGCTAGGCACCGGAGCCGAAGCGCCGGTCTTGATCGTCGGCAAGGACGATGGCGATGCGAGACAGAAGCTGAAGAAGCTGGCCGGTCTGGCGATGCAGGCGAACGTCATTCATCCGCCGACGCCGCTGCCATGGATTCGACAGAGGCCGCTGGCCTTCACCCTCAAGAACAGCATCGTTTGGCAGCGCGAGACATCCGTATCCAAGCGGCGTCAGGCTCGCGCCACTGGAGAGCCGCCTCGCATCGTTTCACTGGCTGGCCCGCTAGCCGCGCGAGTTTCGCGGGACGGCCGGGTAGAGTTCAGCCAGTTCGGATTGCTGACTGAGAGCGGGGGCGTGACGCCGATGGATTACCGGACTTCTGTCCGGATCGATCTCAGCGTTCGGCGAGTGCTAAGGCCCCGCCAGACCAACGTTTCAAGTGAAGGAGAGCCAGCCGACTTTCTCCCGAACGTCTACCAGCTAGGCGGCGCCGACGAAGCCAACCGCAAGGTGCTTCAAAGCCTGCTCGACGAGGCGCGGCGTCAACCGGGATTGCTCGACCAGATCGAGGATATCGCGCTGCTTTATCCGTCGGGAGAAGATCAAGGCTTGACGTCTCGCCCCACTGGCAGTTCCGTTTTTCTTATCAAGACGAATCTGTCGACCGACAGCAACCCTGATCGATTGCAGGCGATGCTGAGGGGTGCCGCCGAGGAGGACGAAAACCCGGTCTACGCCCGGCTCAAGGACCGGCATGCGCTACTCCTGCTGCTTATTCAATGCAGTATCGTCAACAGCGGCGGCTACTATCTTCACTACGTAACCGACACAGGGGACGACCTGCCGGCTGATCTGTTCCGCGACTCCAACCGTTCTCCGTTCACCATCGTGATCACGTTTAACAAGAGCGTCAAGACGCTCTTCCCATTCAACAACGCCGTGGTGGCGACAAGCAACCCGGGAGTTGCCGTGGTGAAGGAAGAGACGGGGCCTACCTACCGCGCCGAGATTCGCGACGCATTCGAGTACGACCCGGCCGTGCCAGCCGGGAGCGTCAGCTTCTCACTGGAACGGAAGAATCCGAAGCAGGGTTATGTTCTACCAAATCGCATGGGCGGGCGCGACTTGACGCGTCGTCAACTCGAAGAGACACTGGCGGCGCGCGGGATTGGCCGTGATCACCCGGACTTCGATACTTTAATGACCGAGGCCGGTGAGATGGATGTCGAGATTGCCAAGCTGTTCAACTCGGTGCAATTCCGCATTCAAGATACAGAGGGAATTCACCGTTCGATGTGGAGCATCCCGCTCGGCCCTGTACTTGAGCAGGGCGATAAAGAGAGCCGCGCGCTTGCCGAGCGCCTGATGCGAGAGCCAGACGCGGAGTTTCCCTGGCGCTACACGCACACATTCGCCTACTATCGCTTCGCACAAGAGAATTTCGATAAGCCGGAAGTCCGGCCGAACCGTTACTTGGGTATCGGCAGAACCCTGATCGCCAACTTCCGTGTGGTAGACAATTATGGCGACATCCTGACGCACTCCGACGCGTTCCCGCCACTGACTGTGCCCAAACTCCTCTACTATGATCGCCTGCTGGCCATTACCGAATGGCCCGGCATGGCCGTGAACTTCGAGGTCAACCGCCCGGAGCAGGCACCCTCGCCAATACTCGTAGTGACCTTGACCCTGGCGCCAGACAGCTTCTCGGACAACGGCGTGACGACATTTTCCGACACACGCGCCAGCGCGCTGGCCGAGTACGAGCGCATCGCAGACCAACTGACAGACCCGAACACGCGCGCCACCTTCAGCACCACGCTGACGGGCGACACCCAAACGCGGATCGACCTGGCCATCCTGGCGGAGTTCGTGGGCCGAATCCAGAAATACCTTCGCGGAGAGGTCCCCTCTGTCGCACCACTCCTGCTGCCGTTTACTTTGACGAACGACGCGCTGGCACACCAGACGGCCGAAATCTTCAAGCTGACGGCCGCGATCAGACTATTCCGTGACGGCAACGTTGCGCCGGAAACCGACGGCAAGATTCCGGAAGCGCGCGAAGTGATCACGCAGGTTCCAGCGAAGGTCCCGCAGAAACCGGCCGTAGAAGCGGATGAAGAACTCCAACTCCAGGAAATATCATTGTTCGCCCAACGGTTCGAGGCCGCATTTGACCGGAAGCTGCGGATAGCTCTGGGAACTCCTTTGGCGGCGGACCGCGCCAGCCGCCCGGCCGACGCGAACGGCATCGCCGACCTCTGGGTGATAAGAGTCGGCGAGTCTGGCATACAGGTCACCTTCGAGCCGTCACTGCGCCACTATTACGCCCCGGCGCCGCTCTCGCGCTCTTTGCAAAGCAACGTCGTGACTGTGCGAGAATACATCTCCGGCCCGTGGCATGGAGGCCCGGAAGATTACACGGAGGTAAAGAGAGGGTTCAACGACGAAGACATCGACGTCTGGGCGAGCGCCTGCCTGGCTGCAATCGACGCCTTCCTCTCGCCAGACCTTTCTGTGGCCGTGGCGCAGGTAGCGCCGGGGCAGTTCCAGGAGATAATGAAGCAGAAAGAGAAACTGGCGGCCGAAATCAAGAAAGGCTTGATCCCTGTGCTGGCCGACGATCAGCCGGACGCTCGCGCGCAGGAGGCAGCCCGCGAGGCCTTCTTCCAGAGAATCCTCATCACGCTGGCTTCAGCTTATCAGGTGAATGCGGTGGTCCAGGTTCCGGCCCGCGTGAAACACCACGGCGATGTCGTCGAAGCCAAGCTCTTCGGCCCGGTCAAAGACATTGCGCTAATTGCGGAAGACCAGCCCCAGAGTAACAGCTTCTCGACGGGTAGACTGCCGCTTGCCGATCCCGAATCGATAGCGGCGTCTCCCGCGTCTCTCTCCGGGGTCCAGTACCTCACATTTCTGTTTACGGCAGCCGACCCAACCAGACAGACTAACTACCAGACTTCGGTTGCTTATGATGTGACTTACGTCGAGCATGATTTCGCTCCCCTTGATCGAACCGGTGACGACGCCCCACGATATGTTACTTCGTCATGGCTGAAGCTCGTTCAACCCTTCGGCGATGCCGCGCAGAATATCGAGGTTGACATTCCGATTCCTCTGCGTTTCTACCCGCCCGTGCCGTTGTTGAAGGATCAGAGGGCTGACGCTAAATTCAATCCGCAGTCGAGCGACGCCAGATTTGCGGCGGCGACTCTTGACGACCCGATTCTCAAGGAAGTAACCGAGTGGACCTATTCTTTTGCTTACGATCAGGCGATCATCGCTCAGGACACGGTCACAGCAGAGGTCACCTTCAACGCGGAGGCGCGCCCTGAATTTGCCCTGACGATGACCGACCGTGTTGCGGCCGCGAGCGAGGACCGGGACCCGCCGCGAAGCCTCTTTGAGGCGCTGGCGCGGTTCACAGCCGAGTCGCCTGCTATCGCGGCCCATTACCCTGCGATACTCCGCGCGGCCAACGAAGGGCAGGACACCCAAGGAAGCGGAAGCGGTCATCCGACGTTTCGTTGAGCTTGTGATCGGAGTCGTCCAAGGGTGGAAGCTGCATAACCAACAAACGGTGGCGGAGGGGCAACAATCAGACAAGACGGTGGTCAATACGTACAGGGTTGAGGAGCGGCCTTCCGGTTTGCTGCTGAAGGGTTCCCAGAAGACGGCTTGGGATCCGTCCTGGCCGGAGTGGCTGGAAATTGTCGGCTTTGCCCTGCAAAGCTCGACCGACTATGAGGCGGTGTATGAATCGATCATGAAGGCAAGCCGCACCCGGTCCCAGACAGGAGATACGCTGCGATCCCGCCAGTTCTTTCTGCGTGGTCAATCGATGCTCAAGCGCGAGAATGGCTTTGCGGCGGTTCGCGTTCAACGAAACACGACACTTGGTGGCGATAGGCAGGCGAACGAACACTTCAAATACGAAACGCCGTGGGTGACCTTTCCGGAAACGGCGACACCGACGGCGCTCGTTGACCAGCGCATCTCGCTTGCAGACTTCCCCGGCACGACGTTGCCACAGAAACTAGAAGCGCTCTTTAAGACGCTTTTCCACATCTCCAGTGAGCCAACCGGCACGCGCCTGATCAAGCTGGAGACTAGCTATCTTAGGCCGCAGGCAAAGTTTGCAAGCGGAGAAGTGCTGACCGTTCGAATCCCGCTGATCCTGACGGATAACTACGCTTTCCGCTTGGACAGCGACTGGAATTCGCTAGTGCCCGGCAGCTTCGTTTGTCGTCTGTCGGCGACCCTACAGAACGAAGTCGCAGCACGACGATTGCCGAGGAAAGACTGCCATCTTAACCTGGACCTCTCGCTTTTTGCCGAGTTGACGCGCACTCGGCACTTGCTGCTGCGGCTGAAACGGATTGAGATCCCCGTCGGTGAAGACGACTGGTGGATCTGTAGCAGTATCGCTTGATGCTTCCTTATTCTCTGCGTGCGCTGGTACATCACCTACAAACTCAGCTATCGCGACCTGCGCGATATGATGGCCGAGCGTGGCGTCCGTCTGGCTCATACGACCATCCCAGACTGTGTGAAAACTCTTGCGCTGTTACCATCGTATCAACTCTGACACTTTCAACACGAGGTGACCTCTCATGAGTTATGTTCGCCGCACGGATCGTTCTGAGGTGCTGCTCTTGCCCGAAGCCATCGATGATTACATTACACAAGACAATCCTGTCCGCTTCATTGACGCTTTCCTTACCACGCTCGACTTGCTTCAACTCGGCTTTACACATGCCTCCCCTGCCAGCACTGGCAGACCCGCCTATGACCCGGCTGATCTCCTCCGGCTCTATGTCTACGGCTACCTCAATCGCCTTCGCTCATCGCCTATGCTTGAAGGCGAAACTACCCGCAATGTTGAGTTGATGTGGTTACTGGGCAAGATCACCCCTGACTTCAAAACTATCGCCGACTTCCGCAAACAAAACCTCGCAGCTATTAAGGCAGTCTGCCGTGAGTTTACTCTGTTGTGTAAACGTCTCGACCTGTTTGCAGGCGAGTTGATTGCCATTGACGGCAGCAAATTCCGGGCAGTCAATAGTCGCAAACGCAACTTCACCGCTTTGAAGTTAGCTCGCCTCATTGACAATATTGATAAGAAGATCGCTGACTATCTAGCGGAGATGGACCTAAAGGATTCGGCCCAACCCGCTGTTGCTAACCCCTCTGCTAAAGAGCTTGCGACTAAGATCGAGCAACTCAAGCAGAGTAAGCAGCATTTCCAGGATCCTGGCGGCAGAGTTGCGAAACAGTGACGTGCAAGAACTATCGTTAACCGATCCAGACAGCCGATTGATGTCAGTCGGGCAAGGGCTTGCGGTCTGCTACAACGTAGAGACCGCCGTAGACAGCAAACATAAGTTGATCGTCTATCATGAGGTGACGAATGCGACTACAGACCAGCAACAATTAGCACCCATTGCAACAGCGGCCAAGGAGATGTTGGGAGTAGATAGCTTGGAGGTAGTGGCCGACAAGGGCTACTACTCAGGAGAGCAGGTCAGCAAATGTGAGAGCGAAGGCATACTTACTTACATCCCCAAACCACATGTGTCACCAAAGCCGAAGAAGAATCTCTTTACGAAAGAGGACTTCATCTATGACTCAGAGACTGACAGTTACAGATGTCGTGAAGGAAAGCAATTGACCTACCGCTACACCACACCGGAAAGGAAAGGGCAGAAGCAGCGATACTATAAGACGGCAGCGTGTAAGAGTTGTGCAGTAGGCTCTGTATGTACAGACAATAAGCGTGGGAGGGTCATCAAGCGATTGATAGATGAAGCAGTGATGCAGAGGATGGCAGAAAGGTTGAGAGGGAGCCCGGAGAAGATGAAGTCGAGAGGGCGAATAGTGGAGCATCCATATGGAAGAATGAAGCGGGGGATGAACCAAGGTTATTTTCTGATGAGAGGTATAAAGAAGGTAGCAGCGGAAATGAGTTTGACAGTGCTTTGTTATAATCTGAAACGAGTATTAAACATCCTGGGAGTTGAAGAGATGATAAGAGCAGTAGCATAGAGTGGCGAACTTTATCATCGGCGAGCGGAGGCGGCTGGCCAAAAATCATAAGGTGTAAAGGAAGCCGCACCGATTTCAGGTATATACGCGCTGAGTTTTCACACAGTCTGATCCTCAGATGGGTACTGCGCATAGGATCAGAGAAATGCGTAACATCAAGTATGGCAACTCTGAACTCCATCGAAAAGGTATCTTAATTGCGCCAATATTGCGCCCTATTGCAAATTATCAAAATAATTCTCGGCGCAATTAGGCCCTTATCTGTCAGCGGTTTACTGGAATTAAATGCACCATTATTGCGCCATTAAGTTTTTAACCGGCGCAATCCGAGGTTAAGCAAACCATCGTGCGGCTTTAGTGCGTCCGGTGCTTCGCACTCGTCCTTCGGCTTTAAGCTCGCTTAGCAGCTTCTGCACCTGATTACGGGTCAACGATGGAAGTACATCTCTCAATTCAGAAAGACCGCTGCCTGCTTTTCCAGCGCGACTCAAGTGCTCAACTAAAATCGCTTTATTCTGCTCACGTTCGGATACAACTTGGGATAGCGTATCCCGCTTCTCGTTAGATGCCCCGTAATATTTCTCAGCAAGTACATAACGGGTGCCCCGACCCCTGCCAACCTTCTCTATGAGTCCTTCTCGTTCCAGGTCTAATAGATTGGGCTGGAGGTCATCAGAAGTTCTTTGACTGCGACGTAGGGTGTCTAAAACCAGCCAATCCTGAGTAGTAAAAGCCTCTTTACGCTGCCTCCCTACATTATATAAATACCGCAAAAAGTTCGGGTCCTGAATCTCACCATTAATGGTAACGGAGACCTGATGGGCGTCAGTACCGGTATAATCTGGCAAAGCCTTGGCGTCGTTAATGCTTCTCTCGACAATCCTGTTAGCACCTTGCCCTGACCGTTCGACAAGCCCGCATTTCTCGAAGGCTTCTGCGATCCTTCGATTGCGCGGTAGCTGACGCCAGATAATGTTCTCGGGCGTGATGCCAGGCGGGAAGCCTCCAGGGCTGACGACCTCAAGCTTGCGCGGAAATTGCCTGATGAAAACAGAACCGGGATGCTGATAGTCCCGGTGAGCCACAGCCTTGAGCATGACTTCACGCACGACCATTTCGTCGAAAGTGGACCTCTGCCCGATAAAGAGCTGATCGTTAAACTGTTGGACTTCGTTACGGAGATTGATGATCTGCCATATTTCATCCTGGAAGAGGAAAAATCCCTTCCGATATTGCTTTCGTTGTTGGTAGGAGAGCGAGGCTTCGCTTGATCGGTATTCAAAAATGACTTCCGTTTGTGCCAAATATCTTCCGAGCGCGGAGCCAGTACCCATCAGAATCAACGCCGCATAAGTAACCCCTCGGTCGGAGATCAACTCCGCATCAGCCAGGAGCCGTTCAACGGAGATGTGCTCTAGGGCTGGATTACCGGACCTGCGCTGCCACATACTGCGAAATCTCTCGACAGCTTCAGGATCAAGGTCATCAATGGTTGCCCCAGTGCAAGTTTCGGCAGAGTAGTCGGCGACGGCTTCATCAAATATCCTGCGGAGATGCTCTGCCGTCATCGGAACGAGCGATTGGCCTGTCCGCATGTAATAGGCTCCCTGATATTGAATGGGAGTGCCAATCGGACGCGAAGGGATGCTGAATATGATGACGCGTCCGTCAGGGTGAGCGACCTCGTCAGCATCTACGCGGAGGTGCAATCGCCCTAAGAGATCGAGTTTAATCTGTTCGAGATTGAGAAAGGCTTGTGTGCCGACTACCTGTCGCGGGGCGCGGTCTGTGACTCCGAGTATGATCATGCCGCCTCGCTCATTGGCAAGTGCGGCGCAATAGCGAACGAGCTTGTCAAAACTGAAATCGTTTCGCGCCTCCTTAAATTCGAGGTGCTCGTTCTCGTGCGAGTCAATCCACTGTTGAAGTTGTGAAAGTGTGTAACCGTTCAGGTGGGTGTGAGAAAAAAGCGATCAGAGCATAGACAGTTCTGATAAAGCATTTTATGCTTTTTGCCCATGTTGGATCGTTTCGCCATCACGGATGAGGATTGGCAGCAGACTCCTGCCTCGGTTCAACAGGCTTTCACCTCTCTCTTTCATCAACTCCTTATGCTTGATATGCGCGCCGAGGTTTATGAGCACCAGCTTGTCCAATTGCGTCAACAGGTCGCCCAAGTCGAGGATTTGAAGGCTCAGCTCGATGAACTGCGCGAGCGCCTGAGCCAGAACTCTAACAACTCTTCCAAGCCCCCTTCATCTGACCCACCATATCAACTCAAGACCACCCTTAATGAATCGAAAGCGCGAAAGCGGGGCGGACAAGCCGGTCATCGCGGGCAGTCTCGCAAGCTCAAAGCTGTGGCTCAAGTTGACCGCGTCATTGACATCAGACCAATGAGTTGCGCTGAGTGCGGACATCTTCTATTAGGAGATGATGCAGATGCTGCTCGTCATCAGGTGAGCGAAGTGCCTCGCTGTAAAGCCCGGATCATAGAATATCGCCGTCACAGTTTGCGTTGCCTGGCCTGCGGAAAGATTAATCAAGCTGACTGGCCGGAAGATATGCCGCGGGGAAGCTTCGGCCCGCGCGCGCAAGCAATAGTCGCTTATCTCACAGGGCGGTTAACAGCAAGTCATCGAGATGCGGTGGAAGCGATGAAAGTTCTGCATGGAGTAAAGCTGAGTCTGGGCAGCGTATCAGCCTTGCAGCAGAGAGTAAGTCAATCACTTCAAACAGTAGTAGAGCAGGCCAGGCAATATGTCGGCAATCAGGCTTCACAGAATGTGGATGAGACAAGCTGGCCGGAGGCAGACAAATCGAAGTGGCTGTGGGTGAATGCTACCAGGGACGTGACGGTCTATCATCTACTGGAAGGTCGAGCAACCAAACAAGCTAAACAAGTCATAAGCGAGCGGGCTAAAGGCATCATTGGAACAGATCGATTCGGGGCATACAACTGGTTGCCAGCTAGGCGACGACAGATATGCTGGGCGCACTTGAAGCGAGATTTTCAAGCAATGGTTGATAGAGGCGGCCAATCAGCGCAAGTGGGCGAAGGGCTGTTGAAAGAAGTAGAGGAAGTATTCAAACTCTGGCCTCAGCTGCGCGATGGAAAGATAAGTCGCAATCAGTTGCATGAAGAGATCGCGCCAGTTGAGCAGCGAGTGAAAGGTTTGCTCAAGAGGGGCTCGTGTTGTGACAATAAGAAGACGAGACACACCTGCGAGAGGATAGTAAAGCCAAGAAGAAGCTTGTGGAGGTTCGTGCAAGTAGAAGGCATAGAGCCTACGAACAATAGCGCCGAACGGGCACTGCGTCGAGCCGTGCTGTGGCGAAGGAAATCCTTTGGCACACAAAGCGAAGGGGGAAGCCGTTTTGTAGAGAGAATACTGACAGCGATGATGAGTTTGAGACAGCAAGGGCGAAATGTATTGGAGTATCTGACAGCATTATGCAGTCATCAGTCATTGAGTTTATTACCGGCTCTACACTGATTTCTTTTCATCCCTTCACACCACCTGAACGGTTACTGAAAGTGTAATTGGCATCCGATAATCTACTCGATATTGAGCCGTCAGGTTATTAGGTACAGCACATTAGCAACTCAAGATTTGAATTGTAGGCGCACTGCTGGACGCATTCCAAACTTTTCGGTCGAGTTGAACAAATAATTTTAGTAATACTGGCCTATGAATTGCCTGATTAGTCCCATGGATTCGCTTGGCGGCACAATGAAGCTGAGGCGCTAGTTTGAACCTTCCCCCATAGAATGGACAGCCAGTTAAGCCTCATATGCCCACGCCGCCTTCAGTGACATAATTGGAGGCGCTATGAAACAGAGAAAACAGTATACGAAAGAGTTCAAGCAAGGTGCGGTTAGGCTCGTCACCGAGCAGGGCCGCTCTATTAGTGATGCCGCTACCAGTCTCGCAATCCCTGCCTGGAGTCTCTCGCGATGGGTCAGGGCGGCTAAAGAGCAAGGGAAGGATGCTTTCCGCGGCAACGGCAACCCTACTGGTCAAGAGCAGGAAATCGCAGACCTGCGCCGCAGAGTCAAACAACTCGAAGAGGAGAAAGAGATCCTAAAAAAAGCGGCGGCCTACTTCGCCACTCACCTCAAGTGAAGTATGGCTTCATCCGCCAGCATCGCGAGCAGTTCTCAATCACCGCGATGTGCCGCGTCTTAGAGGTGAGCGCTTCGGGCTATTACGGGTGGCTCGGTCGTGTGGCGAGTAACCGGCAGCAGGAGAACCGGAGGCTATTGGCTATGATCAGAGTTATCCATAAAGAGAGCCGCCAAAACTACGGCAGCCCGAAAGTCTACCGCAGTTTGCGCCGACAGGGAGAAGCCTGCAACCACAAGCGAGTGGAGAGGCTGATGCGTGAAAACTCGATTCGCGCTAAACGGGTGAAGAAGTTCAAGGTGACAACCAACTCGCAGCACAGCCAACCAGTTGCGGCAAACATACTGGATCGGGCCTTCACTGTCAGTGAGCCGGACAAGGTCTGGGTTTCAGATATAACTTACCTATGGACCGCTGAGGGGTGGTTGTACTTGGCGATCTTTCTCGACCTGTTTTCGAGGATGGTAGTGGGCTGGTCGATGAGCGAGCGGATGAGTTGTGAATTGATAATGTCGGCCTTTGAGATGGGGCAGAAGAGGCGAGGAGGAGGTGTTAGTCTGTTGGTGCATTCAGATCGAGGGAGCCAATACGCCAGTTCTCTATTCAGAGAGAAGTTGGCGACCCTGGGGTGCCTACAGAGCATGAGCCGGAGAGGGAACTGTTGGGATAATGCGGTGGCAGAGAGTTTCTTCTCAGCACTGAAGCTGGAGTTGGTAGCGGAGGCGAGGTTCAACAATAGAGAGCGAGCACGTGACAGAGTGTTCGAGTATATCGAAGTGTTTTACAACCGGAGTAGAATCCATTCAGCAGTGGGTTATCTGTCACCGGCAGAGTACGAGGAGCAGTTCAAACGAGCGGCGTAGGGGGAGAGACTTAACTCTGCCTCCACTCTATAGGGAAAGATCCATCGCCGGGTTTCCCCTTTTACAGCAGTGTACGCGACAGCCCGAAGAGCGCAACCCTGGACTGAAGTCTCAGGGTGCTCCACTCGCGTTTCGCGCCAAAGGGTGCGCTCTTGCGGGCACCCGTCGCGCCTCTCCCGTTTCTAAGGGGGAAACACTTAGCTTTCAAATAAGAGATTGATTCTTGAGTCGAATCTCTTTCCAGCATTAAAAAGGATGAGCCGGGCGATTAAACAACAAAATAGACTTATCTCAAGCGGGTTCGGGCGAGTCAGCCGGAAAAGACCGTGTAAGGTATGCGGGAAGTGTGACTGGTGCTCATTTACACGGGACGAAGAAATCACGATCTGCATGAGAGTCAGTGCGGGCGCAATCAGGATGAACAGCCGAGGCGGATTCATCCATGTGCATTATGACCACCTACCTATTGGCCTTGAGCAACAGCAAGCAACTGATTATGACCGACCTTCAATCAACCTCGCCCCGCTCGAAGTGCGGCACGCCGTCTACAGTGAATTGATTCGACTCTCACCGGCGGCCAACTATGACCGCGAACTTGTCAGCGGCCCTGTTGGCTTATTATCTCGTGGCTTCCTTCCGAGTGAATTATCTAAGTTCGGAGCACTGCCGCCGTTGATGAGCGAACGAGATAAATTGTTATTCAAATTGAACAGTATGTTGAGGCAACGCTTCCCCTCTGTTGTAACTGACCGGCAGGATGAGCCGCTCATCGGCGTACCCGGATTCTGGCGAGAGCCAAATGGGCGAGTGTGGCTGTGGAAGAAGATCAACTACGATCACCCTTTCCTCATCATCCCTTACCGCGACGGGCAAGGGCGCATCCAAGCGTGTCAACTACGGGTTGCAGGCGAACTGAAGGATAAAAAGAAAAGGTATTGCTGGCTCTCATCGGCGGGCGATCCTCAAGGAGCAGGAACAGGCGGCCCTTTACACTTCACGTTCATCGAGGCGGATTGTCAGAATTCACGACCACGCTTGATTACTGAGGGTGCGCTCAAAGGTGAAGCTTTCGTATCCCTTCGCCCTCGAAGTCTGGTGATAGCGAATTCAGGAGTAGGTAATTCCCGCGCCGAATTGATTGCCGCCACACGAGGCCACGACGTACTGATCGGATTTGACATAGACCACCGTTCAAATCCCAGCGTGTGCGGTCAGCTTGCTGCGCTCATCGCCGAACGAATGCGAGATGCTGAGATACATCAGGCTGCTATGGTGAAAACAATGATTGTCATCTGGGGAGGCGAGGCCAAAGGGATTGATGACGCTGCGCTGGCCGGAATTCATATGAATGTGATAAATGCGAGACAATGGTATGCAACCATTGAAGGAGATTCCTTTGAACGCGTTAAAGACGTGTGGGGCAGGTTAGAATTCAATCTGTAGGATGATTGTATGAGGGTTGAAGAAACATATGATTTATGGCTTGAAGTTGACGAAGCTGCGGAGATCATACGAGGGTATGAATTTGATTGCCGGATCAAGCCCAATGACACTGAAATGCACTTCGATTACGGACTCGCCTTTATGGGGCTTGGAATTGGGCTTGAGAGTTACGCCATCGCAGCATTCAAGGAAGCCATCAGGTTGCGGCCCTTCTGGGCAGAGGCATATTCGCAGCTTGGACTTGCTTACGCCTCTGCCAACCGACGTAAGGAAGCCGTTGAATCTTATAGACAAGCGCTTAAATTCCAGCCGAATGACATTGGCACATTGGCCGCGCTCACTCACGCCTATTTATTTCTGGGTCGCTATTCTGAAGCCGAGCAGGTGGCTGTGAAGATGATTGAGGTTGTGCCGCTTGCTTCAGGTCATTATTTAGCCTTAGGTTTCGCGCAACTCCTACAGAGTCACTACACGGAGGCGAGCGAGTCATTGAAGCGCGCGCTTAGCCTTGAACCTGACTTATCTGAAGCCTGTTACGGGATCGGACTGGCGGCCATCGCTCAGGGCAATGATGGTGTGGCGCAGTGCCAACACGATAGCCTGATGAAGCTTGATCGTAATCTGGCGAGAGAATTATTCAGGCAGCGACAGAGTGGAGGCTTCACGCCTGCGGAGATTATTGATTGTCTATTTAACCCAAGTTGTGACCTAGCGGCACGAGGATCGAGCCGCAACGTTATTTGACAACAGAAAAGCCGTCCGCCAACTTTGCTCCGACACAATACCAAACAAGGAGCATTGCTGATGGACGACTCTGTTTTGGCAATATACTGCCTTTGTGATGATTTAATGTGAAAATATTCTTTACGTTGCCATTATGAGCTTTGTAATGCAATCAACATCTCTCTGGTGAAATGCATCGGCTATCGAGTCGGTTCGATTAATAGAATTGACAGCGAGATAAAAATCATTCTTTAAGGAAGGAATTGGTGAATTCACCGTCTTTATATTAATGGAGGGATGTTGTTTGCCTGAGAAAAGGGGTACAAAGGACAGACGGAAATATTTTGCAGCAACCAACGACGTTTACAATAGCGCAAAAATAAACCCGCAAAACAAAACCAAGTAGTTGAAAACCGAATTTAACCAGAAGTCGAAAAGAAAAAATAGAAAAACGCCAGCTTGAAATTTCGCCTGTAAAGTAGGCGAAGTTTCCCATGAGCCGGTGTCTGAAGTAGAAACTACGCTTTGTCGCTGGATGGTTCGAAAAATAAATGGATGACATGATGGTTTCAATTCTTGATCAGGATGTCGAGGCGGCCTAGCAAAGCAATTATGGGTAAAGGGAAAGAATTACGGAAGTACTGATCAATGGGGAGCAAAGACAATGAGCGCGAATGACGAAATAAAATCACCTCCATTCATCTGGTCAGTCGAAGACTTGGCATCCTTTGTTGGCTATTCAGTTCATTGGGTCTACAAGCAAACAAAGAAGGGAAGTTCAGACCCACCACCTCGCTGTCCCGGCATCAAAGAAATACGTTTTAACACTCGCGATCCACTCTTCCTGGCGTGGCTTGAGCGGAGGCTCGGCCCCATTGACTTGGACACGTTCAATGGATAAACTCGCCTTGAAAACAAAGGGCGGGCCACAGGAGAAACGCTATATGAAGAGTAGCTTTCAACGTGGCTCGGCGCAGTTGCAAAATGGCAAGTGGACGATTCGCTATCTTGTCCGCGACCCGAACAGCCCGAAAGGCTGGAGGCATAAGCGGGAGACTTTACCGGGCTGCAAGAACGAGAAACAAGCGCGGCAGATTCTTAGCCAGCGGCTAACTGCCGTGAATTCTTTTAACAACAACCCTCGCTCGATGGTGAGGGTTTTAACTCTGAACGAGTTCGAGCAAACGACTTGGCAGACGTACCTTAAAACCACATCGGTTGCTGACTCTACCATCTACAGCTACAGTGCGATGTACAGGCATCACATCAAATCACGGCTCGGCGACAAACGGGTAGATCAGATTACCCCAAGCCATCTGACGGCATTCTTCAGTGCTTTGCAGGATGGAGAGATAGCGTCGAAGTACGCGCTCAACATCTACGGAATGTTGAATACGATGTTTGAGGTCGCGAAGGCGCATGATCTACTCGATACCATCCCGCTACGACGCAAGCTGCACAGGCCAGAATACAGGCGAACGGAAAAGCCAGTGCTTACGCCCGTGCAGATTCGCGCCATCGTGGAACAGTTGCCCGACGAGTACAAGCCATTCGTGTTCTTCATAGCAGTAACGGGTTTACGATTAGGTGAAGCTCGCAGCATCAAGTGGCAAGATATAGAGCTTGAAAGCGGCAGGCTGCAAGTGTCGCGCAGCATCTGGCGGTCGCGACTGAAAGAGCCGAAGACGGAGGCCAGCAAGCGACCGCTGATCTTGCCGGTTGAATTGATGAATGTCTTACGCTACTTGTGGCGGCAATCGCAGTACAACCAACCGGAAGACTTCGTATTCTGCCGAGCGGACGGTCGCCCATATGATCCTGACGTAATTCGAGAGTCGGTTCTATACCCAGCAATGGATCGGGCCGGAATCAAACGGCAGGACCGAAGTCATGGGTTTCACATCTTTCGGCACACGGCAGGTAGTATAGTGCACACGGCGACAGGGAACTTGAAACTGATTCAGGAATACTTGGGACATTCACGAATCAGTACGACGTCAGATATTTATGTTCATGTTCCAGAGACAATGACGGGGCAAGCGACGGAAATCATGGTAAAAGAAAATCAACCTTGCCTTATCCTTGCCTGAGGAATCTGAACGGGTGAATTGATAACTGAATATGGCGAGAGTGTATAGAGGCTAACTTAAATAGAATGAGGGCCTTGCGGCCCTCATGTGTGGTTGCGGGGGCAGGATTTGAACCTGCGACCTTTGGGTTATGAGTAGAAGAACACACTCGCCCGTATCTTGTTTTCAATAGTTTAACTCGCCTGATTGCCCCCCTTTTAAGCCCTTTTAGGACGATTTGGTTACCTGAATTGTTACCTGAAAATGTGCGTCTCGTTACAGAAAACGGAATTATCATTGAGCCGAATAAGGGCGGTAGCTCTATAGTTAATTGTGGTAGACAGTAAGCCATTAGCAAGCGCTTGATTCTACGTTGAGGTTATTATTGTTGCCATCGAAGTTGATTGTGGAGGCGTGACCGTAACTTGCTGAAAGTAAGTTGAGCCTATAGATGCTACATCGCATATCATTGACCTCCGCGATCAAATGTAAAGCTACTATAAGGGCAAGGTCAAGATACTATCCGGTTTTTATTTTACTCAGGCACGTTCTCTTCGCATGAACCTGATAGCCCATGTCGAATAGTAACTCGCGGAGCGGATCTTGAGCCACACGCTCGATTCCCCAAGAACCGCGTTTATTTGCTCTCAGAGTGATTTTCTCTTCCGGCATCCTACGCAATTATTTCAGCGACTGATCGCCCTTACTAGCCTGCATTTATTGAGGAGTTGCAGTTTGTATTGCATATTGCACACCTGACCCCTTCTCCCTTCTGGTTATTGTTTAATAACCCAAGTAACGTATCCATCGCCATTTTCCATCAGAACCACGCCCGAAGAACACCGAACCAGGACCGAAGAGCGACCGGGCATCATTTGTAACACGAATGACTAGTTGAGGGCTTGAGTCTTTGTAGGGCGATGTGCCTTTAGTTACTGACTCTTCAAGATGTTTCCAACCCTTCCCGTCGTCATGGCCCAAATAATCAAAAGCCATACTCGGCGACCCAATTTCCACTGGGAACTCAATTGTAGGCGACATCATCAATTCTAGGGTTGCGCGGTCACGCTTTCGCACGGCAGTACAAAACTCTCTAAAGAAAGCTATAAATCCGTCTTCGTCTGTTTGTATTCGCACGGCGACTGGGACCAGACTACTTCTGGCCGTTGTGGCACCGCCGAGCTGGCCGTAGGAGTTAGGCCCCCAGCAATACAGGGCACCGCTGGTCGTCACCCCGCAAGTAAAGAGGTCGCCTGAACTGATCGACGCAAATTTCAGTGCGCCGGCTACGGGCACTGGGGTCAAGGCATCTTTAGTCCTTCCGGTTCCGAGTTGACCATAGCCGCCTGTCCCCCAGCAATACGCTGCGCCGCTGGTTGTTACTCCACAGACGTGTAACGCGCCCGCACTCAATGACGCAAAGCTCAACCCGCCCCCGACGGCGACTGGCACCGAACTACTTTCTGTTTTGACGTTGCCGAGTTGCAGGTGGTCATTATTACCCCAGCAATAGGCAGTACCACTTGTTGTAAGGCCACAAGTGAAGCTTTCCGTGTTACTCGCGGTCACGGATGCGAAGCTTAGCCCGCCAGCAACGGCGACCGGAACCGAGCTAACGGCACCTGAACTTACTCCGCTCCTCCCGTCGCCGAATTCGCCACCGACGCCAGTCCCCCAACAATACGCCGCTCCGCCTGTCGTCACCGCGCAGGTGTGACCAACGCCCGCGCTCAATGACGCAAAGCGCAATCCA
The DNA here is from genome assembly GCA_963726785.1 of Blastocatellia bacterium. Classification (GTDB taxonomy): domain Bacteria; phylum Acidobacteriota; class Blastocatellia; order UBA7656; family UBA7656; genus DATEKX01. The sequence continues at coordinate 1,197,357 of CAVSDJ010000008.1, read as the reverse complement.
CCTGCAACGGCCACGGGTACCGTGCTTTGCTCGCCTATCCTGTTGCCGAGTTGTTGGTACAGGTTGGACCCCCAGCAATACGCCGCTCCGCTGGTCGTCAGGCCGCAGGTGTGATCTTTGCCAACACTCACGACCGAGAACCTCAGCCCACCCTTGACGGCGGTCGGCACCGCGCTGTCGCTTCCATGCTGGACCCCAGTGGACTCCTTGCCGTTGCCGAGTTCGCCGTAGTCGTTCCCCCCAGAGCAATACGCCGCTCCGCCGGTTGTCACCCAGCACGTGGAATCGTCGCCCGCGCTGACCATGGCGATACTCAGGTCGCCGATGACAGCTACGAGTCCAGGGCTGCCATAAACCTTGTCGGAGGTGATGTCGCCATGACCGTTCCCCCAGCAATATGGGGCACCAGTCGTCGTCACGGCGCAGGCATAACTGGAACCCACACTCACCGACGCCCAGATTACAGTGTTCGCCTCTGGAACTTGGGAAGCAGGGTTGCCATCTACTCGCTTCATTACAAGGGACCGTCCACCCTTCGCTTGGCTGAACCTGACAGTCAGGAAACTACCGTCAACGCTGAGTTCGATCCATGCCTCTTGAGAGAAATCGCCATCGTAGTACGTACCAGGCTGAACAATTTTTCCATAGCTGACGTTTACCAGCCTCAACTGGTTATCAGCCAGTAGCTCCCCGCGCACGACATGAAGACCTTTGCTGGATGGATACACAGCACTGAACTTGTCTCCGTCCTTTGTAATCGTCAGCCGGGAAGTCCCATCCGACCATTCTCCCGCAATCCCCTGTTCCACGCGCGTACGCTCTGCGGTCCCTGCGATCCGGATTGCTTCGTACTGGCGCTCCCGATCTGAGGCTTGCGGCTTCGTGGTGATGGGCTGAGCATCTGCCGTCGAACTTCGCTTATGCGGCGCAACTTTTGGTTTTGGTGCCGACTTGGGCCTCGGCTTCGGTGTCGGTTTAGTCGATTTACCGCCGCCATCCTGAAAGGCGCTGGCTGTCGCGCACAAAAATAAGCTGATGACTACTAGAATCAGGACTCTTCTCATCATTTGCCTCCGTCTATACTGACAATTCTTTCAGCGACTGATTGCCGTTACTAGCCCGTATTTATTGACGAAGAAATGCCTCGTTACTCAGACAGGCTCCTCAAGCGCATTAACTTTGCAGCTTCAGCTAGATACCGGTCCGCTCAATCTGCTCCGCCTCGCCAGCCGGTTTGGGGCTTGGTGTCTGATGCTGCGCGCCGGCTTTCGGTGTCGTGTCGAAATCTTCCGGTACCACAACTAGGCTCTTGTCCGCGATTTCAGCAATGCGGGCCGCGATCTTTTCTTGTTTCAGCTTGTCAGTGACTCGCTGACGCATCTTTTGCTCGGTAGCTGGAGACGCCGCAGTGCGTCTCCCTTCGAGCTTGATGATATGGAAGCCGTACAGGGTTTCGACAATGTCGCTTATCTCTCCGAGTTTGAGCGAGAACGCTGCATTCTCGAACTCAGGAACCATCTGGCCTCGCGGAAAGAAATCATACTCGCCACCCCTATCCTTCGAGCCAAGGTCGTCCGAGTTCTCTTTGGCGAGCTTTGCGAAATCTTCGCCCTTGCGCGCGCGGTTGAGTATCGCCTGCGCTTTCTGGCGCGCCTCATCTTTGGTTAACGGCTTCGGCTTGTCTTTGTCCGCATCTTTCTGGCCAGGCTGACTTGTGTCGGGCGGTTGTGAGCTTATGAGAACGTGTCGCACGCGCACTTCATCGAAGTCTGCTTTGTGATTGTTGTAGTACCGCTCGACTTCTTGGTCCGAAATCAAACCGCCCGTGTTCTTACCGAAATCGTTGAGATAAGCGTTTTGAAGAACTTGGCTGCGGTCGAGCAGAATTGCCAGTTTTGTCATGCCATCCTCATCGAGCTTTTCTTTGCGCGCGAGGTCTGCGATTACTTTGAATTCGCCAAACTGTTTCTTGAACTGTTCGCGCTGCGCCCCCCGCTGAAACTGAGGATTGCTTTGCAGGAAGTTATCAAAATCGCTTGGGTGTGACTGGTAGTAAGCGTTTAGCTGGTCGTCGCTCACTTTCATATCAGGGTACTTCTTGCGATACGCTTGATTGAGATGCAGATCGGTTTGAAAATCAGTCTGCGTCTTGACTTCTGGGCGCTGCGAGTAGCCTTCTTCTTCAGCAGCCTGCGCCACTGCCAGAAGCTTTTTGATCTGGTCTAAGAATTTCTTTTTCTCTTCCGGGTTCGCGGCAATCTCCTGCTGCTTCTGCGGCGGCAACATCTCCTGAAAGATCACCTGCATGTCGCGTGCGGTAAGCTTGACCGTCTTTGGAGGTTTGGCCAGAGGCGATGATCGTACTGCTTTATGTGGGTTAACTCTTGGTTTTGGTGCCGACTTGGACCTCGGCTTCGGCGTCGGTTTAGGATTCTTGGTCGATTTGCCGCCACCGTCCTGAAAGGTGCTGGCTGTCGAGCACAAAAATAAGCTGAGAGCTACTAGAATCAAGATTTTCTTCATCACTTGCCTCCGTCAATCTTGCGACCTTTTTGAATTGCATACTGCACGCCTGAGCCTACACTGCCAATTCTTTCAGCGACTGCTATGCTTTCAGTTTACAAACGGAGCCAACGGGCCATTGAGGTTGATAATACCCCTTAACTGTGAGTAAGGGATCGAAACCACATAGTATCCTTCCGCATAAGATCCGACCTGATAAGGATCGAAGATGAACACCAGCGCCGTCGCTGCCGGGTAGAATGTTGCATCCTCCTTCAACGCCTCGAAGGCCGCTGCTTCGCCATCTTCATAAGCGTATTCCATCCCATTTTTCCGTTTCTGTTTCGCAATCTCCCTTGCGCACAGTTTGGAAAGAATGCTCAAGTGGTTCACGCCGGGCAAAAAGAAGTCTGAAAGCTTCAGTTCTTTGTTGTGATTCAAGTCATAGTGATAGGAAAAATTGTAATGTTGCCCATGAGCAGCTCCCTTCCACTCGTCATAGACTCCGAATACTACACTCAGTAGATTTCCTGATCGGTGATCTATTGAAAAGCCGACGCCATGTTCACCCTCATCGTTGCTGGATTTTCCAATATCTTTGGTCACGAGTGCCCGCACTCGTTCGTTGAAGTCTTTTTGCACATTCTCATCGGACAAGCCTTCGAGTTGTGGATAGCTTATGTCAATTTTAAATTTCCCGGTCTTTCTTCTGATAACCTTTGAAACAATCGTGTAGTTACCTCCGCTCGCTTTGTCGCCTTCGTCCTTTAATGAAAATTGTGTTTGACTCTTCCCGTTGGGCTTCGACCACATACCCTCCATGCCGGCATCCGACACAAAATGCCCACTGAATATCCCCGTTTTCAGACCCTTGTCATCGAACTCCTCAACAATGAAGTTTTGTTGATTATCAACTGTGCCTCTAATGGGAACGTCAATCCTTGCCATGGCGTTATTCTTGTCTGCCCAGCGCTCAGGCTCCCTCGCGTAATTTCCGTGAAGCACGATATCGCGGACAGACTGAAAAAAATAACTGCCGGATAGGTCTCCTCCGTTTCTCTGTAGCTTCATCTCGATCTTGAACTTGCCGCCCACGAGGCCTGCAAAGTTCTTGCTGAAGTTCAGCAAGTCATCGGATTTGGTTCCCGAAGCCTCCGCCGGTTGAGAAGTTGCAGGGAGATCCTTCGCGCAGCGAAAACCAGTGTTGTCGTACTCGTTACCGCCACGCGCGGGCCAGCCAACTCGAATAGCTGTGGTTGCTTGATCTGGCCGACTGAGAAAACAGCCGCCGCGAATCACTTTTAGCGTACCCGTCGCCTGTCCAGGTATTCTGCCGCCGGGATAGGCGACAAAATCGCTAGCAGTCCATTCCCAGGCATTGCCCACCATATCGACAGCGCCGAAAGGCGACACACCAGCCGGGTGCGTGCCGACATCTACTACGTGGCCAAGTGATGTCGGTCCAGCATTGGCTAAACTACCTTTCCATTCACTGCCCCAAGGGTAAAGACGTCCATCCGAGCCACGCGCCGCAAATTCCCATTCCTGTTCGGTTGGCAATCTTTTGCCGGCCCATTCGGCAAAAGCGCTGGCATCATCCCAATTAATACCCGTAACGGGCCGCCGCTCCCACCCACTGGGATAATGGCCATTCGCCCAAGTCGCTGGTGGTTGTCGGCTCGTCGCCCGAATGAATTTTTCGTACTCTTCGCAGGTGACTTCGTAGAGATCGATGAAGAAGGGTTTCACCGTGACTTTATGTGGTGGCCTTTCAGATTCATCACCTGCATTGTTGCCCATTGTGAACTCGTTGCCAGGTACATAAGCCATGCCTGCGGGCGCTGGCGGCACGTCCCGCACTTCCTTCCATTGTACTCCGTATAGAAGTGCTTTACGATTTCCGTTAATTGCTAAGTAATTTCCTTTCGGACTAAATTGTGCTGCATAAGTTCCTCCTTCTCCTTCATTGAAAATTGATTTAATCTTTTGACCTGTTTGAATATTAAAAATCATTGCTCCCTTTGATTCTGTTGTAATTACCAAAAAATCTCCATTGGGGCTAAAACTTACACTATTAGTAAACCCTTCATACAACTTAGTAGGCTTATTATTTGCAATATCATATAGTATCGTGCTATCCAAAGTTCCAATTGCTAAGAATTTTCCATTTGGACTATGGGATGCAGAAAGGACAGATTTCCAATTTGGAGTAGACGAGTTTAAGGGATTACCTGTAGGCAAATCGTATGTAAATATTCCTTCGCTATTTGCTATTAAAAATGAATTACCATTGGGGTCGAAAGAAATTTGAGAATCGTATGTTTTTGTTTTAAAGTAAACGAGTTGTCCAAATGTTTTTACGTCAAAAATATATGTTTCATATAATGCGGCGACCCCTAAATAGTTTCCATCTTTACTAAAAGAAATTGAGCTAACATTGGTTTTTCCTTTTAGTGATTTTATTTGCTCCCCAGTATTTGAGTCGTAAATAACAGTACCAGCATTATCTGCGGCAACTGCAATCAATTTGCCATCCGGACTAAAAGCAATAGATCTAACATAACCAATATTGAATGATTGAATTTTTTCACCAGTGAGTACATTATAAATGTTTACTTCACCCTCATTGCCATTTCCTGTACCTATTGCTAAGAGTTTTCCATCTGGACTAAATCCTAATACATGGACGAACTCTTTGCTATTAAAGGACTTTACTAATTCTAAATCGATAGTTAACAGCTTTGGCGAATTGGTTTTTTCCCGCCGTGACCACATAAGAACAGCTAACGCAATCGCAGCCATCATGATGACTACGGCTACGCCCAACATCAGCGGCAAACGGCGTTTTGCCGGTGCCGCCGTCGGCGCTTCGCTGATGACAGGCGGTCTTGTCATCTGTATTGTTGCCGCCAACCTGGTGCCGATTACTGGGTTTGTGCTCGGAGTAGTCGAGGCTGGGGGTGAATAAACCGCACTCACGCTGTGCGGCGTGAATGGTATTCCTTGAACTGAGGCCATCAACTCTTGCGCTAGCTGAACCGCCGTTTGCGGACGCGCTTCACGCCGCTTTTCCAACGCGTGCATCACAACGGCCTCAACTGCAGGTGAAATGCTCGCGTTGAGCGCTCGCAGCGATGGCGGCGCTTGATTGACATGCTGCACTACAACGGCAGTCGAGATTGGCGAATTGAATGGCACAACGCCGGCCAGCATTTCAAATAGGACGATGCCAAGACTGTAGATGTCGGAGCGATGGTCAAGTTCTTCGCCCATACAGTGCTCCGGTGACATGTAATAAGGCGTGCCCATAACAGCGCCCGTCAGAGTCAAATTGTCGGCGGTCAAATCGCGCATCTTGGCGATGCCGAAATCGAGCACCTTTGCTCGTAGACCAGTATTACTCGCGGCCACGATAATGTTGTCGGGCTTCAAATCACGATGCACGATGTTTTGCCCATGCGCTTCATCCAGCGCAGCGCAAACTTGGTTCATAATCTCTGCCGCAGCAGATGGCGTGACGTGGCCTTGCTGCTTAATCATGTCGCGCAGGCTTTGGCCCTCAGCCAGTTCCATCACAAGATAAACTAGGCCTTCGTTGGATACTCCGAAATCGTAAATGGCCACCGCATTCTGGTGCTTGAGCCTGGCGGCAGCTTGTGCCTCTCGGCGAAACCTCTCAATGGCTTGCGGATCGGATACGCGCTGTGCATGAAGAATTTTGACGGCCACAGTATCGCCAATCATCAGGCGAGTTGTGCGATACACTGCGCCCATACCGCCCGCACCCAGTTTGGCGTCGAGGCGGTACTTGCCTTCCAGCGTCCGTCCTATCAAAGGATCAATTGCGTTATCATCTGACGGCGGCGTACCGGCAGCACTGTCGGACTGATCGAATTGGTTCACGGTTGCCTCCGGTCGCAGGTTACTTGCAGTTCGTTGCTCTGGTTGAGATGGTCACGTGCCGTAGTTAAAACCGGGTGCTTCAAAGCCAGCCTGCATTTTTGGGCGCTTTGACGCCCAGCACACTGCTCAGACCGAGCCAGAGCGAAAAAGTAATCTTCAGAAGATGTCATATCACTAAACTTGCAATCAACCGAACCTGCTTTGTACGCAACCCCAAACGGCTGGCCGCATCGCTTCACAGCACATCTTTTCGCTTGAGTGCCCACATTGACAAGCCAAGGAACAACAGATTGAAGCCACCTAGTGCCAGACAGTCGAGCCACACGCGCTGGCGATAGGCGTTCGTGATTTCGCTCTCAGGCCGTTTATCGAAGACTTGTTGATACCCCACCATCGTCATGCTTTTGGCCAGTGTCTCACGGGCCTTTTTATCATCTAAGCTCACCGCATGTGCCAGCGCATCAATCGACCAACGCGCAATCATGATCGTGCCTGCGTAACGTACCGCGCCCAGTCCCTCCAGTTTGTTGATTGGCTCAAGCGGCACGGGCGGCATAACCGGCTGACCGCCAGGTGGTTGTGGTGGCGGCACGGGTTGACTCTTCCTCTCCTCGAAGCGCTGGAACTCGGTTTCAGTGGCTGGCTTGCCGGTGCTCAGGTTTATGTAAATGTCGTCAAACGGTTTGAGAAAGCCACCGAGCAGCAGTTGGGGAATCAGGATCAGTGGCAGTATGCTCATCGCTTTTTCAGTTGAATTGACCAGTGCCGAGAAAAACAAACCCATCGCGATACCGCCAAGCGAGGTCAGATAAAGTGTGAGCCAAAGCCAACCGAAATCACCCCCACTCAATCGCCCAAAGCCAACGAGGATTCCAACGAATAGCAAGCACTGAAGGAATGCGATGCCACTCAGGACGGCGTACTTCGAAAAGACGTAAGACGGAATTTTGAGGTTGACTAATCGTTCGCGACTATAGATCGGCGCTTCCGCAACGATTTCGCGCACGGCGTTATTAGCGCCAAACCAAATTGAGATGATAGCTGCGATAAAGAGGGTCTTCGCATCGTTAAGCGCATCGCCGATGATGAATGCGAGAATCACCGCAATAATCGGTGCCTGCGCGAGCAACAGCAGCGTGTTGCGTTTGTCTTTCAGCTTGATTTCCAGAAACCGGTGCGTCAAGGTCAGCCATTGTTTGAAGCCGAAGCGATGCGCCGGATTGCGCTGCTCCGTGGCTGATACGAACGGCCCGCCGGTCTGGGCGAGTTCTTTTACTTCGGCAATACGTTCGCGCACGTAATGCTGGCATTGCGGGGAAGCGGCAAAGGCGCGACTCAATTCATCAGGGTCACGACTGCTTATTGCTCGATAAATATCGCTAGGTTCGTGGCATCCAAAATACGTCAGGGCCTCGCGCGGTGGACCGAAAAATGCCAGTCGCCCGCCACATGTGAGAATTGCAACATGATGCATTTCGTCGAACTTCTCAAATTTGTGCGTCACCATTATCACGATGCGGCCTTCGTTCGCGAGTTGTCGAAACAGCAGCATCATGGTTTCCGTGGTTTCGGGATCCAGCGGTGATGTCGGCTCATCCAGAAAGATGAAACTCGGTTTGGTGATTAATTCGAGGCCGAGACTAAGCCGCTTTTGTTGTCCGCCGGAAAGCTGGCGAAATTGATTAGTACGATGTCCCTGCAAGCCGACAGTCGTAATTACTTCATCTACAACCTGATGCATTTGCCCAGGCGGCGTGCTTTCCGGCAAGCGGAGCTTCGCGCCATAAATACAGCGTCCGCTCAACCGTGAGCGCATCATGCAGAATGTCGCGTTGCGGCACATAGCCAATCGACTGGCGCAGTGCATCGAAATTGCGATAGAGATCGAGATCGTTGATGTAAACCGCACCCGTTGTGGCCGGCCGCAAGCCGTTGAGGGCATCCATCAGCGTCGATTTGCCGCAGCCTGACGGCCCCATCAAGCCGATGAACTCACACGGATTGATGGCCAACGAAATGTCTTTGAGCAACACGCGCTTGTTAATCTCTTTAGTCAAGTTCCGAGCACTGAGCCGACTGGCGCTCAAGTCGTACCGCTTGATATGCCGGCCTTCGACCCGCAGCAAAAAACCGCCGAGAAAGATAAGGTCCGACGGGCTGAGCAGTCGCAGTTGGGTCAACAGTTCGCCGTTGACAAAGGTGCCGTTGGTGCTACCCAGGTCGGCCAATATCGGCTGTGAGCTATTGTTGTAAGTCAGCGTGGCGTGATAACGCGAGACGCTCGGCGCATTCAATACAATCTCATTGTCCGGCGCGCGGCCTACCCGCAATACCGGCGCTTCTGTTGCAAGGGAAGTATTCGCCAGCGGCGCGGACGTGTCGAGCACTGGGGCTGATGCCGAGCGATTGCCGGTCGTAGCCTGCCACGCTGAGGCCAGTAATTGTGCCCGTAGTGCTTCTGCCTGCGAAGCCGATGGCTCGCTCTCCAGCGGGGGCGTTGTAGCAGGTGTCGCTGAATGGTAGCTAAAAGCAATTATACCACCGGGACCAAAACCGACGCGGTCACCCTCTTTCAATTTGTAGCGTGTCACTGCCGTACCATTAACAAATGTGCTTTCGCCGGCAGCAAGGTTGATGAGAGTAAGGCCACCTTCTGAATCGCGTTCAATCGCAGCTTGTTGCCGCGATACGACTGCTTGTTGGATTACGAGATCAGATTGATTAGGATCACGGCCAATGGTGACTCGATCTGTATCGAGAGTAAACACTTGACCTGCAAGCGTACCAACCAACCCAAGCAAGTATGGCTTTCCAGCATTGTTTGTATGAACCTGTTGTGTCATCTCAATACCTGTATGGCTTCCAGAATCCAGGGCAAGTGGCGCAACTTATAATCAGTTATGAGTAATCGCGAAAGAGCTATTGATCTACCCTTTCGGCAAGGAAACGCGCTCGCAACGGCAAGCTAGTCGCAGGCGAACCCTGATTGCTTTCACGGCGCTTGCCTCTGCCGGCGAGCCAGCAAACCGTAGGAGTTGTGCCTTCGTCAGCCGTTCATTGGCGGTGCGGCAGCTCGATCCATTAGTGCTTTAGGGTCATAGCAACTCAAACTTCTCGAACCATCATTGTCCGGCGTTTGTCGATTGCGGGCCTAAGGGTTGGGATGACCGGGCGCGCGAGCGGCACTGGTGGAACCAAGCGAAATTCGCTTCGCGCTCCGGCTGATCTCATTGTTAGACGCTCTCTGTTTATGATCCTTACTTACTGAAGCAAACCTAAGCCAGTTTTTCCTTTCAAGCTCTGCTTTTAGTTCTATGACGAATCCACTCGTTCCGGTTTCATAAATGTACCTCTTTGCCTTGATCTGAAAGTGCATCAGATACCGACGTAGCCTTTTTAAGGAATCAGTTACTTGTTCAATTGAATCTGTAATTGAGTTTGGTTTTTCCTCTGGAATTCGCTTTAGCTCCGCCTCAGTTTTATAAAGGTAATCAGAAAAGACCATTGTAATTGCTGCAACTCTTGCACTACCCAGCAAAGAATCTATTCTCAACTCGGCTTCATGAGAATACACAATCTTAGAAACATATATTTCCAGCCCCTTTCCGCCACGCTTCAATACCTGCATCGATGCTTAGATGTTATTATACTTTCAAAGCAAAAAGTAGGTACTTAGATTCGGCGTCTAACGTTCGCATCAACGGGGCCGCGCAACATAGGAACCGGTTGAACAATGTATCAGTCTTGGTCTCTAAAGGCAGGCGATATATATCACAAGAGATAATCCAGTTCAATATGATTAGAGCATAAAGAGAGATGAATGTAGAAATTGGGGTAAGAAAGTTGAATCAATCAGAAGTAAGAAACTCCACAGCCTGAAGCGCACCAGACACGTTACACGGCTTTGAGACGCACCGCCAGTTTTCAAGCTCTGAGGCTCTCACCCATACACCTGAATCTGAATCTATCCCTAACTGCTTACCCTTGTATTCAAATCTAACCTTCTGCATTAATCCTCTTTGAGAGCCCGCGTAGTCCGTGATACAAAACTCAAACTGGGGATACTTCCGCTATTACCTATAGGAACTTAAAAGGACAACTATGCCCAATGACAAGCCCAACAATCACTCGAAAATCGAATCACTCGCACAGTATGTTAAACGCATACTCCATGAGAAAAACCTCAAGCACAAAGATGTTGAAGAACGTAGCCGACACAATGGCGATGAAGGTATAGCTCACGCTTATATCGGCCAAATCGTCAACGGTAATGCGTGGAACCCTTCTGTCAGTAAGCTCAAGGCTTTGGCCGTTGGTCTTGACGAGCCGGAAGACGATCTTTTCAATGTAGCGCGGGGGCTTCCTCTAGATTATAAATCAACAGGCAGCCGTGATTCTTGGCCTGGGGCGCTTCTTGCAAAAGCTATTGGGAAGATCGTATCTAGTCCTGAATTGACAAGGATAGTAAAGGCGCTGATGCAAATGTCGCTCAAGCAATTGCAAGATGTGTTGAAGTACGTAGAAGCCATGAAATCTAAGAGCAAAGACTAATCGGATTCAGGAGTGAGCTTTGCTTCAACTCGCTTGCGCCACATGGCTTCTGCCTGCAAGCGTTCCTGCGTGAAGCGGAATTGTAAGCCACCGCTAAAGAAAAAATAGCGGGCCGCGCTCGCATCACGGCCCGCTATTTCATTCGCTTGCTTGTTCTTCTGTCCCGTCATCTTTATCTGCTTCCTGCTGGTCATCGTCTAGCAGGTCTTTCTCAATTACTTCGCGCACAATGACGGTAGCAATTCATTGCTGAGTCCGACAGGCTGTTTGATCAATCTATCCTTCCAGCCGATTGCTTCATCCTCTCAAGCCCTTCTTCGTAAATGAACTCATAGCCGTAGCTCGTCATGTAGTCGAACCCGAAATCCATAATGTGCATGGCCGTGCTCCGAACTGCCGTTATCCCTTCTTCGCCTTGCTCGATTGCTCGAATCATCGCCCCTATCACTCGCTGGTAGCCCTCGCTTTTATCTTCGCTTGCGATGAAGCGAATCAACTGCCAGTTCATATCAAGCTGTTCGCCTACGGCAATCTGTCGAGCGGCTTCGGCTAGGATGACTATTCGCTTTGCCGTAGTTTGTGCCTGATACAGCGTCTGGTTGCCGATAAAGTCTTCGAGGTGTTGTTTGGTTACGACGAAGCCGTCAATGTTTTCAGGCCAGGGGATGCTCCTATCTGCCATTTCCTGTCTATCTGCTTTAAGATTGTTCATAGGTATCCTTTCCTGCGCGCAAGTGTGCTGAGATGAGACAACCCATTGGCACACCTACGCGCAATTGACGAGGGTTGGCTGTCACTGTAGCAACAGCCTGCCCTTGAATGTCAGCGGTTAAAGTCTTTGACTCTCAGAAAGCGGTATCAGTAGCAGAAAAGGGTTCCGTCAACTCAAGATTTTTTCAGTGAGTTGAATATTTTGATATACTCATACCGCTCTTTCGGTGCGCGGTCGCGTTTTTGGGCAAACCAATCCTAAGGCACGACCGTGCGTGTCTGAGCGAAGTGGGTCGTCAGAGCCACTGGCGGCCCGCTTCAAAGTCAAAGTTGACTTAATAATTGCGAAAGAGTTCAGCAGCAGGCAGGAGGGCCGCGAGGAATAATCGCGTGTCGAACTCGATCAAGAAGGCTGGTGGTAGTTTCAATCGTAGCGACTGCCGCACAGACAATCGCCATAGATCTTTGAACGAAGACGCATTCGCGCGCAGACTGAATGAATGCGACCAATCGGACTGGCTTAACTTTGTGCTGTGTTTGAACTTCAGCTTCAGGCTTTTTGCTGACGGCGACTATTGAAGGCGTTGCATCAGTACGTTTCGCTTCGATCTCGTCGCGTGTTTCTAACCAGTTCGGATGAACGGCAGCGAACGGTGAGGCAAGTGTAATCTGACACACGCGCCGGGCTTCGTTGATGCGTCCGACTTCGCCTAGCTCTACGGCCAAGCTGTTGAGAAAATCGTAGTAAAATGTAGGATAGTGCTTGCCTATGGCTCGAACCAAAGGAAACAGCCGCTCAAGATCGTTAAGAGCTTGCTTGTGATCACCGTGAATGCTGCGAACGACGGCGATCATCGCTTGAGAGCAAGCTAGGGTTAGAGGATCGCAATCTATAGCAGCCTTTCCTGCTGCAACGTAAAATGGCAAAGCATCATTAATTTTGCCCTGTTCGTAATAAGTCGCGCCGATGACCTGCAAAGCTATTGCCTTATATTGTGGTGTAACTTTTTCTATAACGCGCTCAAGCAACTTGCGAGCGCCTTCATAATCACCTCTTTGTTTCGCACAGAGGGCCTGGTAATGTCGGGCAACAGTTTTCAGTTGGGCCGATAATGGTAGAGCAAGCATTATCTGGCTTGCCTGCTCTACCGCATCCATCTGCTTGGCGAGATAAGCATGGCGAGTAATATCCGCAATCTGTCTGCCAAAGGACTCGAAGCCTTTTGCTTTGTATATGCTGCGAGACACCAAAGCGCCAATCAGTCGTTGATAGTAAGAATGCTGCGCAGAGGTGTCTCGCAACGCCGAAAAATCACCGCTACTGGAGGAAGATATGAAATTGAAGAGGACTCTTGCCTGCCTGTTCATTTTGGCCGCTTTCCCCTTGCTGACTTCATTTTCTCGAAATAACTTTGTTAACTCTATTCCATTCGCATCGGTCGCCTTCGCCGGTCATTCGAGTATGGGTGGCTATTATTGCGAATGCGGAAGCGGGTCTTACTGCATTTGCGATCCAGGTGAAACCCCACCCCCACACACTCAGGGCATCAATCCTACTCCGAAAAAATCTGATGGCTCGTTCGATCAAAATGCCTCTTTTGACTTCGGGTCAAGCGCGTTGATGATGGCGCTTGCTTTCTTAGTGTGGGCTAGATTCCTAAGAACATAAGTTAAACTGATTGTCGGCCCACATTACAAAGGGATTGACGCATTGCCACAGGGAGCCTGGCAACTAAGGGGATGTGTACCCTGTGGCGGTTCGGATTCTATATCATTTGTCACAGAATTTCACTCGAAAAAGTAAAGATATTTTGTTGTTTAACATACTAAGCAAAATCTAATATATTGAACCAGCGGTGGATTGAAAATTTAACCTCGTCGAAGTTCTGAAAGCAGGCTTAATGAAGCAGAGAAAACCTGTGCGGCTGCGACGCTGAAGCGATACTTTATTCAAAGCTTCTTTCCGAAAACTATTACGATTTGCAATTGAGCAAACACCACAGTACCGCGAGCAGGCAACTCACTATGGAAAACGGCCTGTTAAAAAAAGCCTTGTTGCGGTTAGAAGCTTTTGCCCGTTCACACAAAGCAACTTCAAGCAATGATGGCTGAAGTCATTACTCGACAAAGTTCAATGGAGGTTGCTAGAGCTTCTATATGCCGGGCGCTTGGGTTCTCACGCACCGGTTATTACCTTGGCGATCAACCTCAGTCAGACTCAGATCTTGAGTTGCGCGACCAGATTCAGAGGGTCGCACTTGAATGGCCTACTGGAGTTTGAGTAGCTAAAGATTCAACCAGTATCACCCTAACCGGTTGTCTCAGTTCAGAGGTTCACTCCAAGTTTACAATCCCAAGTTCGAGCTTTCCTGCACCTGTATAGCTAAGTTGTGATCGCAAGAAAAACTCAATTAGTGTGAATATATGGAATAATATATAATCCGCCTAGCTCCTACGGCGTTGTTTCATATTAGCAAACATAGAGACGAAACAGGGGTATGGGTTAATTATGAGCAAGAAATCGAAATCTACAAAAATCCCTCAGAAGCAGGGAAAAGTCGGCTACAAACAGCCGCCTAAAGCGACACAATTCAAGCCCGGTCAAAGCGGCAATCCCGGTGGCATGCCAAAAGGCACGCCCAAAGTCAGTGTCGCGCTGATGAAGCTGCTTGCCGGCAATCCTGGCGAGCATTTCACGCCCAGTTCGCGCGCCGAACAGATAGCTTGGGCTTTGATCAATAAGGCCGCAACGGGCGATGTGCAAGCTATCAGAGAAGTCTCAGACCGCACGGAAGGCAAATCGCCTGCGACGCTTAATGTTAATAAGAATAATGCGAGAGCCGAGCGGTATCAACGTCTCGCTGACGAGATGGCTGCAAAATACAATAAGCCTCGTGACGTGGTCGTACGCGACATAATTGAGCACGAGCCTGAAGCCGCTCAGTGGCTGATGTAAGGTCATGGAATACAAGGAAGAACTCGCATACAAGATTGAACTCGTACGCGGCATGCACAATGAGTCATCTGCCTTTGAAGCGCGTCTTATGCTTAACGAACTCGCCTATGGCATCGTCACTGGACAGATGAGTATCAATGAGCGCAAGAGCAAGATAGATCTGCTCCGCAGCCTAGCAGAGGAGATCAAAGATGATCCTGAACAGTTGGAAGACTTCAAATGGGCAGGGCCTATATCTAAGAAGTTTGCTGCATTTCAGAAAGGGAACAAGAGCCTGGAAGGTATAGAGTTCAGACAAAGGCTAATAGAGGCGCGAGAGGGGATCGTGCGGTCGGAATGCCCCTTCCTTGAGCCTTACCTGTATATCACCTACCAGGAGGCGCAGGCGAAATTAAAGGAACTTCGAGCGCGACATGACAGCGACTAGGCGGTAGAAGGTCTCACCCACTGATCGTCTTGAAGCTAATTGGTTAGAGGGTTATATCTTCCTGACTCTGAGAAAAAGAGATTGATAGTTTTTCGGCTCGCCTAACACCCGTCTAGCTAACGGGTAGACAGCCGCGCATTCCTGAGCGCGGTTGGCGGGCCGGAATCAATCAGGAATGCCTACGGGAGGGCTGATGAGGGGAGGGGGATACCAGCGAGCCGGTCTGGACAACCATTCCTTGGAAGGCGAACGGCAATTCTTCCTCTTTATTGCTCGACGATGTGACCAGCGGATAATGATCGATCTGTTGATCGACCCTTACCGCCTCTACAGTGATTTAGTCAGGAATTACGCTCTCGATTCCTATAACGGAAAACTGTCTTGGGAACAGTTCCAATCGTTTTTGCCGGACTGGAAGAGCGTAGAGATGGAGGCTAAAGGCGCGCTGGCGGGAAGCCCTCTTCTCCCGTTTAAAGACGCTCTGCTCGACTGGTCTGTGAAGTGGCATCTTGATTCGGATTGGTGTCGTGACCGAGCCATCCACGCAATGCGGCTGTGGGGATATAGCAAAGCGGCGAAGCAATATCTGTCTTGGGATTCATTCGACCTCTGGAACAGCGTTCAGGAGCGGCTTAGAATCATTGATCAACTCAGTGAAGACGAGCAAGAATTCGTGCGCAGTTTGGTAAACGATCCTGGAGCATTTGGAATGGATAATAAGCTCTCAGGGGCTAAGCGCCGAGATGATTCGATCTATTCCCTCATCTACCCCAAAATACCGCGACCAAAAAGTAAACTCCTTCCTATAACGGTCTTCCCGCTCCAAACCCTTGACAGTTATCTCAAAGATGGCGCGCGAGCATCTTGAAGAACATCCATCATTATCAAGCCTTACTGAGGCAAAGCGATGTGATTACATAAATAAGCTCCTGGATGGGCCAGGCCGAAGTTACTACAAGCAGGTCGAACGCTACTTCCAAAGGCAGGGCTGGAAGCAAACACGTCAGCAACCAGAACAGGTGAAATATATACTCTGGACAGCCTATTATCAGGTATTGGGGTTCGAGCCTAGCCAGATCGCAGCAGGTCCTCCCTTGGTCCAGACGATAAGAGTCAGTCAAGCCATCTCAGCGGTTCTAAAACGTCTCGGTCTGCGTAGGCGGAAAGGCCGAGGACGGCCACCTCTCAAGAAAAGCCTCTAAGCCAAGCAAACACTAGGCTTGGAAGATCGCTCCGATTGTAATTTATTCCCGGATTAGCTTTGTTGTACAACCGAACTGTTGATGGTTGATGGTGCAGAACCATAAGCCAGCGATAAGGAGGGAGTATGAAGGAGCAACTTTTGAGTACCGGAGATGTAGCGCGCCGACTCGGCGTTTCAAGCGAGTTTGTCAGGAAACTGGCCCGTGGCGAGAAGCTGGCGGCAATGCGTACAGCAGGCGGGCAGCGCGTATTCAGAGGAGAGGATGTTGAGCGCTTGGCAGCCGAGCGTGAAAGACAAAAAGAAAGTGAGTCCCGAGCTGACAGTTTGAAAACACTGTTAGCTTTGCAAAGGTAGAAACTCAAAAGCCCCGCCGGGCAAGCAGGGCTTCGAGCCATTCCCATTGCGGTAGTAGCGCAACAACACATTTACAGGTACAGAATGAATCCTATCACAGGTTATACAAATCGCAGTACCGACGGGCTGCACACTCCAAGAGTTCGCGGCGCGATGCAAAGCGACCCTTTCTCAGAGCAAGGCTTACCTTCTGACGTGCACGTCGAGAAGTCTGTGCTTGGTGCAATCATTCTCAACCCTGAGTTGATTGCTCAAGCGATTGCTATCTTAAAGACCTCGGATTTCTATCTCGACTCGCACAGAAATATCTTTGATTCGATGATAAGCCTTCGACAGAGCGGAGGCCCGATTGACACCGTGACTCTGCCCGCTTTGCTAAACGAGCGAAAGCAGCTTGAACAAATTGGCGGCGTCGCCTACTTGGCATCGCTCATAGATGGAGTACCGCAGACTGACAACATTGAGCATTACTGCCGAATAGTTAAGCACAAAGCCGGGGAGCGGGAAGCCATTGCTTTTCTTAATAAAGGTATAAGGGAACTACTTGATGGCGAGAAAGCATTAGAACTTATCCTTGAGCGCTTGCAATCCGAGCTGGCACAGATTGGTGAGAGCGAGGACAAGCCAGAGGCTATCAGCGGTGTATACATAACTCTTGATGCTTTGTTCTCCGCGCAGATTGATGAGCCAGAGCAAATCATGTTCGGGGTTCATCGGGGCGAAGTTGCGGGCATGTTCGCAGTCACTAACTACGGTAAGACTACACTACTCTACAACATTGCTCTAACCATCGCTGCCGGCGAATCACTGTGGCCGCTTGCGCCCAACATTGAGAAGCCTCGCCGGGTCCTCTACATCGATTCGGAATCTCCGGCTTCAGTATCAAGAGCCGATCTGCAAACGATGATTCGAGGCATATCTGACAGCAAAGCATCGCGCGAGAACTTCGCGATGGTAGTAGACGCTTCGATTAACGGCTCTCCGCTGAGTCTGAGCAGGCCAGAGCATTTCAAGTGGGTCGTAGCCCTGGCGAAGAGTCACAAGGCCGATCTTGTAGTAATAGACACGGCGGCAAGCGCCTTTGAGCTTCAAGACGAAAACAGCAATGCGGAAATCACCCGCCGGATAATGAATCCGCTCAAACAATTGGCTTCGCTCGTCAATTGTGCGGTGATCTTCACGCACCACATGGGTAAAGCCAACGAGACGCAATCAGGTGAAGCAGCCTATAAGGGTCGTGGCGCGTCAGCATTCGGCGCATTGTCACGAACGATCTTCAACATCGATAAGGATGTTAAGAAAGGGCCGGGGTATATCGCGCTGAGTTGCCCTAAGGTCAAAGGTCAAGAGTTCGAACCTGTGCTGCTGAAGCTCAATCCTGACACACGCTGGTTCGAGATGTGCTCAGACAGCCCATCGGCCAAACCGGAGCCGCCAACAGCTAAAGAGATAGCTGACTTTGTTGGGAAGCGGACAGAAGCGCGAACTGGTGAGATTTGCGAGCATTTCGAGCAAAGAGCTAGTAGGCGAACAATAGAAGACCGAATCAGGGAGGCAGAACGTCTAGAGCTAATCGCAAAAGAGCATCAGAAGGCTCCCCGGCGTTTGCGTGACGACAATAAGGGCCATTCCGGTAACACCGGAGAAGCGACAGCAGGATAAACGGATGGGGGGTTCCGCATTTCTGCAATCTCTTATAAGACTTGCGGATTGCGGAAACCGGGCCAACTAAGAGGAGCTAGGCGCGCTGAAGCTGCCTAGAGGAAGAGGTTGGGTCATGAGTGAAAAGAGAGCACTAGAAACACAGCGCTTTTGCACGACCGAGCAACTGGCCGAGGCATTCGGCTTCAGCCCGCACTGGATTTATAAGCTCAACAAGCGCGGCAAAGGGCCTCCCAGACTTAAAGGCATTCGCCCTTATCGCTACGACACCCAATCAAGAGAGTTCTCAAAATGGCTTGAGGAAATGGGCGTAGACATAGGCCAAGATAGAACCGTTGACAGCCAGGAGACGTACAATGTATAGACTCTTACAGAAACAAGATACGGGCCATAACAAAGGAGATTTGTGATGGCTCGCAGGAGTTTTCAAAGGGGAAGTCTGCAATGGCACAACGGTCAATGGACGCTGCTTTACTGGCTCAAGGATCACCAGTCAGGCAAGCGTATTCAAAAACGTGAGAGCGCGGCTTTCAAATCGTTTACCGACAAGAACGATAAGAAGGCCGCGCTACCAACTGCTAATGAGTTTCTTAACGCAATAAACGAACTCAATAGTAATCCAAAAACGACGACTCGAACAGAGCAAATAAAAACGGGGCTGACCTTCGAGAAATTTATCAAAACAAGGTGGGCCTCATACGTGGCAAAGAGAAAGATGGAGCCTTCGACCTTGGCAGGCTATGACAGCATAATCAAGAAGCACCTGCTGCCGGTGTTCGCAGAGCGCGAGCTTTCGAGCATTGAAGTAGGTGATATGACGGATTTCTTCGACGGGCTGCGCGGTAGGATGAAGGAGAAAACTATATCAAACATCTTTACGCTTTCTTACAAGATGTTCGATATAGCGGTTGAGTATGATCTTATCAAATCGAATCCTGTCAGAAAGCATCTTCACAAGCCGGAATTTGAGAAGGAAGAAAAGCCAATCCTCGCGCCTAAAACGGTCAGAGGGATTCTGATGAAGCTGTCTTATGAGCACAGGCTGTTTATAGTGATGCTGAGTGTACTGACGATTCGGATAGGCGAGGGGTTGGCTCTGAGGTGGCTCAACTTGGATTTCGATAGTAGAACATTGCAACTGACACATTCTCTATGGCGAGGGAGGCTCAAGCCGACGCTGAAGACTAAAAGCAGCAAGCGGCGGTTTGTGCTTCCAGAGGCATTGGTGAAGGCGTTAGAAAGCTACAGGCTGCAATCGCAGTTCAACGGCGCAGAAGATTTCATCTTTCCAAACAGCGTAGGCGGGCCGCTGGAACCGGGCAACTTCCGCAAGCGGGTTTTATATCCCGTGATGGATGAGCTTGGAATAAAGCGGGAAGCCCGCAAGTTTGGGTTTCACATTCTGAGACACAGCAGCGCGACGATCCTGCACGCAGAGACAGGCGACATCGAAGTGGCGCAACGGGCGCTCGGACATGCAAGGCGATCTACGACCGAAGACATCTACGACCATGCAGAAATTATCGTAGATGAAGCGACCACAGGAATGTTGCTTGGCGCAATCGTGGAAGATATAGCGATACTGCAATGCAGCGATGTGGTCAACTTGAAGTTTTGTTACCCAAAGTGTTACCTGAAGGGTGAAAAGGGAAGGGATGAATCAGGCGATGTTAGGCGAAAAGAACTATAACCCAAATAGAATGAGGGCCTTGCGGCCCTCGATGTTGGTTGCGGGGGCAGGATTTGAACCTGCGACCTTTGGGTTATGAGCCCAACGAGCTACCAGACTGCTCCACCCCGCGTCGAAATTAAAGATCAATTCGAAAGGTTAGTATAGCTACCCGTTGATTGAGGTGTCAAGTTTGCCACTCGAACCGCTGTCGAACTGGTCGCCTCTTCCGGCTCCTCTTGCTGCACCTTTATCACAACATCGCCCGCCCGCACGTAGCCATATTTCTGCCGAGCGAATGACTCGATTACTTTAATATCTGTCTGTAACTGCTTTACGTCGCGCTCAGTCTTCTCAACTTGACCCGCAAGCAGTTGCACCTTCTCTGCGGCGGCCTGGTTCTTTACTTTTGCGGCGTCCAACTCTGACCGTGACCTCATGTAAACCGAAACACAGATGGCGCACGCCGCGATGATTATCATCAGGATCACGCCGTCTATGAAGCGGTGGAATAATGTTCTTCGCTTCGCCGCAGAACTCGCTCTTGCTGACGAATCGCACTTGTTAATCCAGAATGTATTTGCGGCCTGACTCAAGTAGCACCTCCAAATCTTGCTCGTTCGAAGCTTCTCCATAAATACGAACCAGCGGCTCGGTTCCCGAAGGTCGCATCAATAACCACGACCCATCTTCGAGAATAAATTTGGCCCCATCAATGCGACTCACCTCGCTCACGCGGCGACCCGCAAAATTATCAGGGCCAGTCGAAATCTTGCTCGACAACCCTTGCTGCAATTCAGGCGTCAGTCGAACGCCTATCCTCCCATTTACCAGTTTCCCAACATCCGAATAAACCTGTTCGAGCATCTCGCGCAGAGTGGCGTTTCTTTTAGCGACCATTTCGGCCACCAGCAAACAGGCCAGTATCCCATCCTTTTCAGGGAAGTGACCCCGGATGGAAAGGCCCGCGCTCTCTTCGCCCCCTATCGCGATGCGATCTTCGTTTATCAACTGCCCGATGTATTTGAACCCGACGGGCGTTTCGATCACTTCTATCGCTCGCCGCGCTGCTACTCTATCAACCAGATGAGTTGTCGCGACCGAACGCGCGACCGCATCGCTCCATCCGCGCGATTCTGCGAGGTAATCTACCAGCAGAGTGATCACCAGATTCGGAGATATGAAAGCCCCATCGCGGTCTAAAATTCCAAAGCGGTCGCCGTCTCCATCGGTCGAAAGCCCAAGGTGATAGCCGCCTTCTACGACTTTGTCCCGCATCTCGTGCAGGTACTCTTCGTCGGGCTCGGGACTGTGGCCGCCGAAGTAAACGTCGCGCCAATCGTGCAGCATGAAAACTTCGCAGCCTACATTCTCAAGCGCCTTGTTCAAATAACCGCGCCCCGTCCCCCACAGCGGATCGTAGACGACGCGCAATCGGGCATCGGCGATGGCCTGAAAGTCAATCTTTTGAGCAAGGTCGCTCAAATAATCGTCCACAAGCGCGAGGCTGCCTACGGGCGAGGCGGGCGAAGCCGCGTCAAGAATACTATTGCCCTCAAGGTTCATTATCTCGCGCTCTATCGCGTTTGTGACTTCGGGCAGCGCAGGCCCTCCGTCCGCGGTAGAAAACTTCATCCCGCAATACTCAGGCGGGTTATGGCTCGCCGTGAAGTTGATACCTCCGCTCGCTTTCCTTGAGCGAATCCCGTAAGCGATTGCCGGAGTCGGTGTTGCTCGATCACATAGCACGGACTCGAAACCGTTCGCCGCGAGTATGCGCGCGGACTCTGCCGCGAATGATTCGGCCATAAACCTTGTGTCGTAGCCCACGATCACTTGAGAGTGCGGCGCATCGTTCTTTAAATAATTTGCAATAGCTTGCGTAACACGACGAACGGCGACAAATGTGAATTCGTCGGCGATTATGGCGCGCCAGCCTGAAGTACCGAACTTTATCATCTTCTAATTTATTGACGGTCTCGGATGGGAAGACCTACAAGAACATCCTGCGCGTGATTTATAAGCGTCCAAATGTTGGGGCGTCTATTGGCCGACGTGGGGTTGGGCCAGAGTGACAGTTTCGGACTGTACCACCTTTTATTTTTTGAATCAAGAACTATTTTCCGTATGTTGTCATTGCGGCCTGGCGTTTGAAACATTATTCTTGTCTATTCGATACCGCAGTTTCCGGTTGCCGGGCCGTTTTTAACAGCAGCAAATCGAAAGCAAAGAATCGGAGGATTATCCATTTGCCTTATTCTGTCAGCAATGTCATTGAGCATATAAGGGCCGAAGTGCGCAAAGCCATAGTCGGCCAGGACGCAGTGATCGAGCAGGTGTTGATAACCCTGTTGGTCGAAGGTCACGCGTTGATCGAAGGCGTGCCGGGAACCGGCAAAAACTCTGCTTGTAAAAGTGCTCGCACGCGCAATCGGCTCGCACTTCGGGCGCATACAGTTCACTCCCGACCTGATGCCCGCCGATGTGACCGGCACGAACATATTCAACATGGCGACCTCGACTTTTACGCTTCGTCACGGGCCGATCTTTACCGACCTGCTGCTTGCGGATGAAATCAATCGCACGCCGCCCAAGACTCAGGCCGCGTTGCTTGAAGCCATGGAGGAACGACAGGTAACCGATCGACGGCGAATTGCATAAGCTCTCGCCGATGTTCACCGTTCTTGCTACGCAGAACCCGATCGAGTACGAAGGCACATACCCGTTGCCCGAAGCGCAACTCGACCGCTTCATGTTGAAGATACTGATGGGGTATCCGAACGCTGACGAAGAGTTGCGCGTAGTCTCGAACTGGAACGCGGGCTTCAACGCGCGCAGACTCGACGACATGGCAATACAGCCGATTGGCGACCCTGCGGCTATGCTTGAATGCCGCGCGCAGGTTCGCAACATCACAGTCGAAGACGGCATTCAGCGATACATCGTGTCAATCATACGCGCCACGCGCGGAGCGTTGAACATATCGTGGGGCGCAAGCCCTCGCGCAGCCGTAGCCTTGCTGCTCTGCTCGAAAGCGCTTTCTGCCATAAGAGGTCGCGGCTTCGTCACTCCCGACGATGTAAAAGAGATCGCAAAGCCTGTACTGCGCCACCGCATAGTGCTGCGCTCGGAAGCCGAAATCGAAGGCGCAACAGCCGATCAGGTGCTTGATGAAGTCATCGCAGCAATCGAAGTACCGAGATAAAGTATGAAACCCATCCCGGCAGCGGCTGTTGCTTTCTTACGAGATACTGAGCGAGGCATCGAAGTCTACCTCAGCCGCCGCCCTATGCATTTTCGTTATTATCCCGGCGCATTCGTTTTTCCCGGCGGGCGGCGCGATGATGGTGATATAGACATAAAAGCCACAGCCTGCCGCGAGGTGAAAGAGGAGATAGGAGTTGAGATTGATTCCAACAGGCTCGTGCCGCTCAGAAACATTCACACAAGCCCGCACGCAGGGCCTGTCTATCATATGCTTACTTTCGCTTACCCGGTCGAGGGCGAATTCAACACATCGGTTAACTCGGAAGAAGTCGAAGAAGAGGTATGGGTGACGCCGACTGATGCGCTCTCGCGATTCGAGTTGCCTTATCAGATCATGGCAGCAGTTTACGCGATCTCGCGTTTCGCAAGCGTCAATGATTTGTTGAACGCGCTCTCTGAAGGGAGCATGGACGAGGACTACTGGTTTTGAAGTTTGTATTCACAAAAAGATTTTTTGTTTTGATGGCCTTCGGGCTTGCGCTGCTGTCGTTCGGATGGCTGAACCACGACGCGCTCTACTACAGTGTGCTTTACGACATTGCGCTGGTTGCAGTGGCGGCGGTTGATTATTTCATTTCGGAAAAGCGCGACCAGTTTCGCATCGAACGCCTCGTAGAAGATCGGTTCGCGATGGGCGCGGAAAACGAAGTGGCAATCAAGATCGCCAACCGCACCGGGCGTAAAGTGACCTTCATTCTCAAAGATGAATACCCGCCGCAGATGGAACTGCGCGACCCTCGCGAAGTTCAACTGACCATCACTCCCGGTCGCACGCGCTCCTGGCGTTATCAGTTGCTTCCGACCGCGCGGGGCAGCTACGAATTTGGCAGCACGATTCTTCGCTTTCGCACGCGGCTCGGATTGTTGTGGAAGCAGTTTGAATATCCTACATCGCGCAGTGTGAAAGTCTATCCAGACATTCGAGAAGCCAGAAAGCACGATCTGTATGCGCATCGCAACCGGCGGCCTGAGCCGGGACTCAGACGAATGCGAGTTCGCGGGCAAGGCCGCGAGTTCGAGTCACTGCGCGAGTTCGTCATCGGCGACGAGATACGCCACATATCGTGGGCAGCGACCGCGCGGCGCGGCAAGCTCATCACGCGGCAGTACACAATCGAGCGCAGCCAGAACATAGTCGTGTTGTTGGATACGGGCCGTTTGATGACCGCGCGAATTGGCAAGCTCACGAAACTCGATCACGCCATCAACGCGACGCTTTCGATTGCTTATGTCGCTGCGGCTGGCGGCGATAACGTCGGGCTGGTTGCTTTCTCGCGTCGCGTGATGAGTTACTTGCCGCCTCGTCGCGGGCAAGATCAGATCAATCGGATGATGGAAGCGCTTTATGCTTTAGAGCCGCAAATGATTGAGCCGAGCTACGCGCGAGCATTCAACTTTTTCAGCGCGAACTATCAGCGGCGCTCGCTCGTCGTGATACTGACCGATCTGGTTGACCGCGATGCATCGGCAGAACTGCTTGCTCACACGTCGAAGCTCATACCTCGCCACCTGCCGCTCATCATCACGATAGGCGATACTGACTTGCGCGAGTTAGTGCGCACGCGCCCCTCGACCGCCGCAGATGTTTATCGCCAGGGCACAGCCGAAGAGATATTGCGCCAGCGCGAAGAAGCGCTCGCACGCATACGCCACGCAGGAGGGCTGGCGCTCGACGTTCCCGCCGGACGATTGTCGCTAGAGTTGGTTAACAAATATCTCGAAGTGAAAGAACGCGGGTTGTTATGAAAGAACTCTATCAAGCAATCGGCTCTCCGGGTTTTCTGGCAAAGATGTAAGCTCGGTGGCTCTGGTATTCGACCGTTTCGTAAGGCGGCCTTTCAATAGTTTCTTCAATATCGAACCCCGCGCTTTTCAGATAATCTTCCATTTCGTCCGGGCGAAAGAAGCTGAAATTAAGCGAGACTTTCTCTCCCCACAAATCTTCTACGTGGAGTGTTTCGTCACCGACGTGGAATGAAAGCAAAAGCAAGCCTTCGCGGCGAAGGACTCGTTTCATCTCGCTAAGCGCCGCTACCACTTCGTCTCGCGGTATATGTATGATCGAATAAAAAGCGGCGATTCCGCCGTAGCGTTCGTCGGCTACATCAAGCGATAACATATTGCCTTGTGTGAACTCGATGCCGGGATTCAATCGTCGTGCCTGCTCGACCATTTTAGATGACAGATCAATGCCGCAGACATCCGCTCCGCGCTCGCGCAAGTACCTGGCAATTTGGCCAGGCCCGCAGCCCAGGTCGCAGGCCAGCCCTATGATGCTACCTGCGAACCTGTCGAGCAGTTGGCGGTCAATCGGCTTGTGCTCCAACTCGTTGAAGATGTGCTCGACGTATTGGCCGGCCACACGGTTATAACCGTCTTCGAGTTCGAGAATGCTCTGCTGATCCATCTCTGAGATTCCGTCAATTCATTTCTTCACGGCGATAGGAAAGTCGGGCACGGTATTGGGCGAAATCATTGTCGGATGCTGCTGGCCTTTGGTCAATTCTTTGACGCGCTCCGTAACGTAGACATTGAGCATAGTGTATGTGATGCGGCCTTTGTTCAAGAAGTCTGCCGCGCCGTTTAAGCCTTCGATCAAAGCTTTAGTGAACGCGCCGTTGTTCCACTCCGGGCGCTCGTAGGATGATTCGCTGCCGGTCGAGGCCGAGAAGACCACTGCGCCATTCTGCGCGCTCGAAAGTTCATTAATAACTATGTTGATGTCGAGACCACCACGCCGTCCGGCCATTCCGATTGAATTGCCCGAATGGCAAGTGTCAACAAAAAACAACGCCTTGCCCGCAATGGCCGATACCGTATTCTTGATGTCGGTGAATGCCACGCCTGTACGCAGCAGGCGTTCGGGGTCAACGTTATGCGGACAGAAATAGTAATAGTTGTTCTGGTCGTTGACGCCATGCCCTGAGAAGAAAATCATCGCCACATCATTACTGGTCGTCTCTTTGCGAATCCAGTCCAGCCCGTCAAGAATTTCATCTTTTGTGGCTTGTTCGTTGAGCAGAGATTTCACTATCACTTCGCGGTATAGGAATCCTTTCTGGGCCAACATAGTAGCGGCGAAATCGCGCGCGTCTTTTTCTGAGAAATTCAAATTAAATTTCTCATTGGCATATTTACTCACTCCAACGGCCAGCACATAGAGCTTGGGAGTGATCACAATCGCATCACTCGTTGGGCGAGCGCCTCGCAATTTAAGCCGCACGGTTGCGGGCACACTCGCATTGAAGCGGTTTTCGGCGATGACAGATATTGTGCTATCGCCTTCGGGCACAGTGACAGGGATTTCGCGTATCGCTTCGGGGGGTGTCACGACCGACAGCGCGCGCGCACCCGTAGGGCGTCCATCTACGAGCGCTTTAATATTTGTGACAGGCTCGCCTGACGGCGTGCGAATGCGAAAGCGCACAGTGACTTCTTTGGTTGAAACCTCGCCGCCATCCGACGGCGAGATGATTTCTACGACGGGCGGCAACTGCGCAGCGATGTCAGCTTGCTGTTGTCTGCGCCCGGCTTCTTCGTTGGCAATTGCGAGCGCGCGCAATTCGTCGCCGGTCTGCAAAACTCTTGCGATAACATCCGGGCGATAGTAGGTGTTGCGGAATTGCGCTACCGGAAAGAAATCTGCCGTCGTATCGCGCCCGTTGTTGACGTGCCAGCCTATCATTTCTTCCGCGCCGGGCGATGTGTCGTAATAACCCGATGGCGTCCAGGCTACCCAACGCTTGCGGTCACTATGCGGAAAGAGGGCGAGGAGTTGTTTGCCGTCCGTCATCCTATACCACCTGATCGTGCCGTCGCCAAAAGCTGCGACCGCAAACCTGCCGTCGCCGGAAATGTTGACGTCCCAGGCAATGCTCGGAATCGCTATCACCCATACAAGTTTGCCCTGGCGGTCGAATAAACGCAGCCGGTATTCCGCTCCTAGCAGAAAGTGCGACTGGGTCGGGTTTATGGCAAGGCTGCGTGATGTTTCATACTGTTCCAGCTTCAATATCTCGCCGTTCAGTTTTGGATTCAGTGTGTTCTGCCAATCGGTGATGGTAAGGCCTGTAGTCGTCGGCGCACTGAGCGGAGTTGTGCGACTGACGGCCTCTTCCAGACTACGGCCAGGGATGGAAAATCGCCCCGGAGACTTGCCGAATGTCTCATAACTGAACTGCACTACCGCGCCGTCAGATGAAAGCCGGAATGCTTGCAGATTATCCCTGTGGTCTGCAATCGCCGGGCCGATGAAGAGTGTGCGCTGACCTCTCGCATCCACACGTCCGAAAGCGGGATCGAATGCGCTGTAAATTATCTCCCCATTTCTGAGCGGTAGAATACTCATGATCGTGTTCTTTGCCGCTTCAACATCGCGATATGAACCGCGACCTCCATCGGTCCACTGCCGGACGATGCGCAGTCCGTTGCTATTAACGCAAGTCCCGCCTGCCGAAAGCGTCTGGCCATCTGACGACCATACGACGGCAGTAAAGTTGCCATTGCTTTGGCCGCCCGCGTTGGGCTCGAAACGCAGAGAAAGATCGCGCGCTGACAATACTGCCACTCTGGCTGAATCGTTAAACCCTACTGCGATGGCCAAACCATCCGGCGCAAAGCTTACCCCGTATGGATATTCGCCGATTCCCGTCTTGCGCTTCGCAGCCAGCCTTAATGCGCCGCCGCTCGCGCGGTCATAGATGCGAACATATCCATCAAAGCAGGCAGTCACGAGCCGACCCGAAGCATCAAAATCTGCGCCATAGCTGTCTGAGCCATAGTCTCGATCTTCGCCGACTTGCGTGTAATTTTTTGTTTCGTAAACGCGGATGCCGTTTTTGCCGTACAATGTTGCGGCCAGCCACTGCCCATCGCGGGAGAAGACGAGATGAAAGGTGACATTCTCCAGACCCGTGATGCGCCGCATCAACCGTCCGCTGTCGCGGTCGTAGATATATATGTTCGTGTTGAGCCCCTCCGGTGAAGTCCACCCGCCGACGGCGATAGTGCGCCCATCCGGCGACATCGCTACCGCATAAAGTTTCCCTTCATCGCCTTCGCCAATCGGCGGTCGCAGTACTCGCAGCAATCGCCCGGTGGCTAATTCCCAAACTCGCGCCGTCTTGTCATCCGATGCCGTCACCAGATAGCGGTTTGCCCCGTCTACACTGATGCGTCTGATGGCAGCAGCGTGCATCCCCATTTCGATTCGCAGGAATGGTTGTGTGCTGGTTGTTTGTCCTGCCGCATTCGTCGCAATGCGGGCCAGCGCGAATGCTAATGCGACTATCGTAAAACGCGCTTTGATCATGTTTTTGTTATACATTTTTTCCTCCACAAAGCGGTTATTGGGTTGTCTGTCACTGGGCTGCGGGCAAGATGTTACCGTCGTCATCAGGTGAGGAGAAGCGATGATTTTACACGCTTTTTTCTAACTTCAAATAATCGGAATAAGCTTAATGCTGTTGCCGGAACTTTGCGAAAGCTTCGGCTCGCGCAGCGTGATTTATGCTTCCGCCTTCAGTTCCCGCCTGTCCGGTTTGACAAAATAGGCCGTCATCGCAAGCGCGCTCATGCCTGATATAGTGAACTTGATTGCCGAAGGTATGTGAGCGGGCGAGATGAAACCTTCGATGAGTCCCGCAATCAAAAGCATCGGTATGCATCCCATTATCAATTTGACCGCCTGCAATCCGTTCGTCACCAGCGCATCAATCCGCCTGAGATCGCCCGGCATCAATAACGCTTTGCCTATCATCAACCCTCCGCCTCCGGCTATGAAGATCGCAGTCAACTCGATCACGCCATGCGCCGAAACGAATGTTGGAATCTCCCAGAACTTATACTTCACGCACAGCCCCATCACCATCCCAAGCAGCAGCCCGTTTTGAATCAAGACCCAAATGGTTCCAAGCCCGATAAGCACGCCTCCGGCAAATGCGAGAAAAGTTACATAGATATTGTTAGTCTGAATTGACGTTGATGCGATGGGATTTGCTTCGTTCACCGATTCAGTCCAGTTGTGATGGGCGGCGATGTCCTGCCTCAAGCGAGGCGCAACCTGGTCTGCAAAGCCTTCATCGACAAAGCACGCACCCCAGGCGAACGCCGCTGAGAGTATGAACAGCAAAAATGATGTGAGAGTATAGCGGAACGTTTTTCTGAATACGGCGGGGAATTCGTAGCGGAAAAAATCCAGAAATACGCCGAAGCCCGAGGATTCGCTGCGATAAATTGCGCCGTGCGCGCGGCCTACGAGGTGATTGAGATAATTCACGAGTCGCTGGTCGCGCACCTCTTCGCGTGCGATTGCAAGATCAGCCGCCGTGCGACGGTAGAGGCGCCCGAACTCGCGCACCTCTGCGCCCGACAGGGTCCTCAATCGAAACCGCGACACGCGAGCCGTCAATTCTTCCAGCCGCTTCCACATTTCGAGCCTTGATTCCAGAAAGTTCTTCAGCACGATCAGTAGATTACCACGCGGGGGGCGTGAACTGCTACAATTCGGTTGTGCCTTTCTCATCGCTTGTTGGAAACGAAAGAATAAAGAGACTGCTCAAGCGCGCAGTTGCCGAAGGCCGTATCGGTCAGGGTTTGATAATGGCAGGGCAGCAAGGCGTAGGTAAACGCCAGTTCGCGCTTGCTCTGGCTCAGGCGGTCAATTGCCAGCGCCCGAAAGACGGCGATGCCTGCGGCGAGTGCGTCAACTGTCGCAAGGTCGCAGCGGGCGAGCACGTTGACGTCGAAACGATTTCGCCCGAGGGCCAGTTCATCAAAATCAGCCAGATGCGAGAGATGTCTGAAAAGGCGCAATACCGTCCTTACGATGGCCGCCGCCGCGTTTACATCATTGACGAAGCAGACCGGTTGAACCAGCAAGCGGCAAACTCGATTCTGAAAGTCCTCGAAGAGCCGCCGGAAACCACTCTGCTCGTGCTCGTCACGTCGAAGCCTTACGCGCTGCTTGAAACGATTCGCTCGCGCTGCCAGATGTTGAGCTTTGCGCCGCTCGCAGACCTTGAACTTGAGTCATACCTGAAAACGAACTACAAGCGGCCCGCTGAAGAGACGCGAATGCTTTCGAGGCTGTCGCGCGGCAGTATTGGTCGCGCTCTCGAAATTGATCTCGGAGTTTATCGCGAACAGCGCGGCATGATGTTGGAAATTATTGAATCGCTCGCCATCACGCGCGACACGATCAAGCTGATGAGCGCGGCAGAACACCTTGGGCGCAAGCTTGAAAAGCTTGAGTTTGAAAACCATCTCGACGTGTTGATGGTATTGCTTGCCGATCTGTTTCATTTGAAGTTAGGCGAGCCTGCCGAGCGACTGACAAATGCGGATGCCGCCAAGCGGCTTGAACGAATCACCGAGACGACTACGGTTGAGCAGATAATCGAATGGGCCGCTAGCGTAGAGCAAGTCTTGCAGAACCTCCCGCGCAACATCAATCGCCAGCTTGCAATGGAAGCGATGCTCGTTGCGGTGTGACGCCAGTTGTTATTTCGTTTGGCGATACTGCTATGGTTTAAGCTGATAACGACCTTACATCTGAAGCGATAAGAATCTCGCACACTGCGCTTATAGGGAAGTCAATAATGATACCTACAGGCGAGTATTCTGATTTTGCTCTCTGTTACTTGGTATACAAGTCTATGCTCTTCGTCTATTCGTCTTGACCAGCAACCAGCCAGTTCGTGTTTCAATGGTTCTGGCTTACCGATTCCATGAAATGGGTCTTTCTGAACCTCTAAGATTAGCTTGATAATACGTAACGCCTTCTTGCGGTCTTGTCCAACCCACCAAGCCAAATCTTCAAAACTAGCAACGTCAAACTCTAAGTTTCTCACGAGCCTCCTCTAAGGAGATTCCATCTTGACGATCCTTTGCTTCCAAAAGACGTTGCTTCATATTTTCACTCTTCAGCAGGTAAGCTGTTTCTCTTTCCGATTCGATCTCACGCCATAATTCTATAGGGATAATTACTCCAACAGTGACGCCGCTTTCGTCAGATATGTATTGAATTTCTGTCACACTCATTGAACCACCTCCTCGCGCTAAACAACGTTGTTACCTACATCAGAAATTTATCAAAGCTGAACAGTGCGTGCAATAAACTCGGCTCGCAGGCGTCTAGCTTTCACTTATGCTGCGTGAGCTTGTTGCTCTGTCTTGCGGCCAGTTCGACTACGTATGGCTCAAGTGCGTCCTGATTAAACTTTCCTTCTTTGTACTTGCTGCCCCATTCGCACATCGCACCTACGACCGGCTCAAGGCTAATGCCCAGAGGGGTGAGCGAATATTCAACCTTCGGCGGGACTTCCGGGTAGACTTCGCGGTGAACCAGCCCGTCGCGCTCCATCTCGCGCAGTTGCTGAGTGAGCATCTTCTGCGTAATGCCCACCGTAGCGCGCTGCAATTCAGAGAATCGCTTCACGCCTTGAAACAGGTGATAAAGCAAAAGCGTCTTCCATCTTCCGCCTATCACCGCAAGCGTTATCTCAGCCGGGCAGTTTGTCTGTCTTCGTTTCATCGCAGCATCTCCGTTAAAAGTTCCAGTTACTATATCACCGATAAGCGCGGGATTTCCAAAACCGCCTGCTTCATCTTATATTTAAATTTCGAGCGATGGCTCAATCACAAACTTTATGGCTAAAGAACTGAGAACTGCTGACAGGCGAGTGTCTGTTTTAATAGTCGGAGACGCGGTGGCATCCACAGGATTTGCCAGGGTCTTGCATAGCGTGCTCGATAGACTGAAAGATAAATACGATGTTCATCATCTCGGCATCAATTATTTTGGCGACCCGCATACGGCTGATTGGAAAATTTACGTAGCGCGACTTGGAGGCGATGTCTATGGCGTAAGCCGTTTGCAGCCGCTTATTGAAAAGATAAAACCGAAGCTCGTTTTTTTCATCAACGACGTGTGGATACTGAGCACTTACATGCCTGTGCTGGAAAAGTACAAAGGCCTTGTAAAAACAGTGATGTACTTTCCAGTTGACGGAGGGCCGCTCGATCCCGATATCGTCAAACCTATATGCGCTGTTGATGAACTGGTCGCATACAATCAATTCGGCAAGCGAGTCTTAGAGCAAACGATTGATGTCATCAAACGAGATGAGCCGGAATTTGCGCCGCCGCCAATCAGCGTGATTCCTCACGGCGTAGATACGAGCTTGTTTTACCCTTACGCGGATGAAAGCTCTACTGATGGAGTTGTGACGGGGAGGTTCAGAGCTAAGAAAAAACTTCTGCCCAATACCGAAGATTTTATGAAGTCATTCATCGTGCTCAACGCGAACCGGAATCAGCCGAGAAAACGAATCGAGATCACGATGAAAGGCTTTGCGCTTTTTGCGGAGAACAAACCGGACAACGTGAAACTTTATCTTCACATGGGTTCGGAAGATGTAGGCTGGAACCTGGTCACACTTGCGAAGAGGTACGACCTGGAAGGCCGATTGATTATAAGCAACATGAGCAAAGACGTTCCTGCCGATTCCGTCGAGAGATTGAATTTGATCTACAACGCCTGTGAAGTAGGAATCAATACATCTACGGGAGAAGGCTGGGGGCTTATAAGTTTTGAACATGCGGCGACTGGCGCGGCGCAAATCGTGCCGCGCCATACTTCGTGCGAAGAGCTATGGCAGGGAGCGGCTGAACTGTTGGAGCCTGTCTTCACGCTGACTACGGAGAGAGTCTTGACGGAAGCGAAATACGTTTCGCCCGAAAGCGTCGCCGACGCGCTAGAGCGGCTCTACGAAAACCCAGACCATCTTCGCAGAATGTCGGAAGCCGCTTATCGCAATGCTACGCGCCCTGAGTACAACTGGAACCGTATTGCGGAGCAGTGGGACGAGTTGTTCCAGCAACTGCTCAATCAATAACGAAACCTGCTCGGTTGCCAGCGATAAAGCGTTTACTCGTCGGCAACCTTCCCGCTGTCGCTATTAACAGAAAATACGATCTGCCCATTAAGAGGAACATTTGTCGCGCCGATAACGCCACTGATCACAGGATAGAAATTAACCTGATATAGATTGAACCCGCTGACTGGATAATCATCGCTCTGCTTCGAGAGAAGTGTTCCTGAGGCCAATACGTTAGTATTACCCTCTCCGTTTATATTGCACCAAACAGAATTCTGGGTATTGTTCGTTACTGTTATTTTACCGCTAGCCATGGTCAGTCTCCTTTGTTTGCTCTGTGGTAAGTCTTACTCGTTGGTATCGCCCTCGGTTGTCGCATCGGTGATCGCGAGTTCGACTATGGAATTAGGCGTGACGCCCTTTGCTGAAATCGCGTTCGATCCGACTGCGGAGAAAATGACCTCGTATAGGTTAGAGCCGCTGACTACAAAGCCGCTTGTCTGGCCTACATTTAAATAACCGGAAGCTAGGGGCACCGCATTGGGCTGGTTGTTCTGAGTGATATTTACGCTCAGTTCGTTTTCCGAAAAATTGGTTACAGTTATTTTGCCACCCATCGTCTTTCTCCTTAGATTTGAGCTACAAGGGTTTTAAGAATACACCGCAATTGCAATCAGCTTTTGCTTGCTCTTACGGCACTGTGATACCCGGTTCAACTCCATGTCTGAAGTTTTGAAAATGCTTTCCCTGGGGAGCTTTCGTCACAAGCACGAAAGTGTGCCGATTATAATCTATGCTCTAAATTTGTGAAAGCGCGGAGCGTGAAAAGTCAGGCAAAAAATTTTAAAAAATTGTTAAATCTCGATTGCTTCGATTGACTGCTGAATTTTTTCACTCAGCATTTTGTACTGCTCCGTTGACCTGCGCTCTAAGACCGCCTCTCTGATGTCGCGGAACGTCTGGTTGAATTGAAACCCGTGCAGGACGGCTTCCGGGTATAACCGCGAAAGTCCGTTGAGCAGCACGCTCTCGTCGGCGACCAGATCATCGTAGTTCACGAATTCTCCTTCTAGCGTATCCATCGCACGGTCTGCGCGTATGATTCCTTCGATGATCGAATCCAACAAATCTTTCTCTGCGCGCGCCGCCGATTTCGGGTAGTGCCACCCTTTGGCCAGTATCGAGTAAACGACATCCGCGAGATCACGCTTGATTCTGAGAATGCGGAACTCGGTTGACTTCAACCACTGCGAAACCACGAATGGCTGAATGACATCTTTATAAGCAAATCCGTTGCTGACCGTTACTTGATTTAGAAAGTCCGTCATCGTTTGAAACAGCGCGGGATCATTTTCTTCGACGGTGTATTTTATTCCCGTATCGTGCGTCGGCCCGGAGAAAAACGCGTAGCGATCAACATTCATTATCTCGCCGTCCGAGGTCCACGAAGGAAAATTCAGGCCGAGCACAGTGCGAGCGATGTGATAAGTCAGAGATGACATCGAGCGCGGAAGCGACACGATGAAGAGGGAATTCATTTGCTTTGATTCGACCATGCGTTAGTCGAAAGACAATATCAGATAATCCGAACTGACAAAACTCTATGGCACTGAAAAGTAACTACGCCACTTCCGGGTGCCTTCTTCACACGCTCATCTGTGCGTGCTATACCAGAAATAATGTTTCAATCCACTTACGGTCGGGCTACGAATAGAAAGGAGACGATATGAAAATCGGCATTTTAGGAACCGGCATGGTTGGCAGTACTCTCGGCTCGAAATTCGTCGAATCAGGTCATGAAGTGAAAATGGGTTCTCGTTCGGCAGACAATGAAAAAGCAGCCGAATGGGTAAAGGCGAATGGAACGAACGCCTCGCAAGGGACGTTCGCCGATGCCGCCGCCTTCGGTGAGTTGGTTTTCAACTGCACTGGAGGCACTGTTTCAATGGAAGCTTTGAATCAGGCGGGCACTGAAAACCTGAAAGATAAAATTTTGATTGATTGCGCAAACGCTCTGGTCTTTTCTAAAGACGCGCCGCCGTCTTTGTCAGTCTGCAATACGGATTCGCTGGGCGAGCAGATTCAAAGAGCTTTCCCTGATGCAAAAGTCGTCAAGACGCTCAACACGATGAACTGCGCTGTCATGGTCAACCCTTCGATTGTAGCAGGAGAGCATGACATCTTCGTCAGCGGGAATGACCCGGACGCAAAAGCGAAGGTGACGGAAATATTGAAAGACTGGTTCGGCTGGAAGTCGGTCATTGATCTTGGCGACATCACTACGGCCAGAGGCACGGAGATGCTTCTGCCCATCTGGCTTAATCTGATGGGGCTTCTCGAAACGCCTCGCTTTAATTTCAGAATCGTCAAATAATTTAATGCGAGATTGTTTAAGAGAAAGATTCACCGCAGAGACGCAGAGAGCGCAGAGGAGGCGCAGAGGATAAGCAAATATAAAATTCTCTGCGAAATCTCTGCGTCCTCTGCGTCTCTGCGGTGAATACGACTTTATGATCTAGAAGGGAGAATTTGATGAAAGCGATTCGAGTTCACGAAACAGGCGGGCCAGAGGTTATGAAACTGGAAGAAGCGCCGGACCTCAAACCCGGCCCCGGCCAGGTCGTCGTGCGAGTGAAAGCCGCAGGCGTAAATCCTGTTGACACTTACATCCGCGCAGGCGCGCACGCGGTAAAGCCGCCGCTGCCTTACACGCCGGGAATGGATGCGGCTGGCGATGTCGAAGCAGTCGGCGAAGGCGTTACGCGCGTTGCGGTCGGTGACAGAGTTTACACTTCAGGGACGATCACCGGCGCTTATGCCGAACAGGTGTTGTGCAATGAATCACAGGTGAATCTGTTGCCTGAAAATGTATCTTACGCGCAAGGCGCTGCCGTCAATGTTCCTTATGTGACTGCTTATCGCGGGCTTTTCCAGCGGGCACGAGCCATTGCAGGGGAAACCGTTTTGGTTCACGGCGCGAGCGGCGGAGTCGGCATCGCAGGCGTTCAACTCGCGCGCGCTGCCGGAATGAAAGTGATTGGGACGGGCGGAACCGAAAAGGGGCGCGACCTTGTGAAAGAACAGGGCGCGCATCACGTGCTCGATCATCGCGCGCCGGATTATTTCGATCAGCTCAAAGCCTTAACATCGGGGCGCGGCGTGGACGTGATTCTTGAGATGCTGGCGAATGTTAATCTCGCCAAAGACCTGACCGCGCTTGCGCAAGCGGGTCGTGTCGTTGTAATCGGCAGTCGCGGGACGATAGAGATCAACCCGCGTGACGCGATGGGACGTGACGCGGCTATACTTGGGATGACGCTTTTCAATGCTTCGGAGCAAGAGATGGCAAGCATTCACGCGGCGTTGTTTGCAGGACTTGAAAATGGAACGCTTCGCCCCGTTGTCGGTCAGGAGATACCGCTCGCCGAAGCGCCGCGCGCTCATGTGGCAGTGATGGAACCGGGCGCTTATGGCAAAATAGTTTTGATTCCTTGAATCATTTCAACGAAGAAAGGAAAAACATGAAGACACGAGAATTAGGTAGAAGCGGTCTTACGGTCTCGGCAATGGGACTGGGCTGCATGGGGATGTCGGAATTTTACGGAGATAGCGATGACCATGAATCTATCGCTACTATTTATAGAGCGCTCGAACTCGGCATCAACTTTCTCGATACTGCCGATATGTACGGGCCATACAAAAACGAAGAACTTATCGGGCGAGCCGTTCGTGGTCGCCGCCAGGAGGTGATACTGGCTACTAAGTTCGGCATAGTTCGCAGCGATGTTGACCCTACGATTCGCGGCGTCAACGGGAAGCCGGAGTATGTGCGCGAGTCTTGCGAAGGCAGTCTGCGTCGCCTTGGCGTAGAGACAATAGACCTTTACTACCAGCATCGCGTAGACCCTGACACGCCGATAGAAGAGACTGTCGGCGCGATGGCTGAATTGGTCAAAGAAGGCAAGGTCAGATACCTGGGTCTTTCCGAGGCTTCGTCTGAAACTCTGCGTCGCGCTCAGGCGGTTCATCCGATTGCCGCGCTGCAAACCGAATACTCTCTTTGGAGTCGTGACCCTGAAAACGGTCTGCTTGCCACGTGCCGGGAACTTGGCATAGGTTTTGTCGCATACAGCCCGCTCGGTCGCGGATTTCTAACGGGTCAGATCAAGAGTTTCGATGATCTGGCTGAAGATGATTACAGGCGACATTCGCCTCGGTTTCAAGGCGAGAACTTCGATAAGAATCTGGAACTGGTTCGTCGCATTGAGGAGATGGCCAAAGAGAAAGGATGCACTCCGGCCCAGCTCGCGCTGGCGTGGGTGATGGCTCAAGACGAAGACATCGTTCCGATTCCCGGAACCAAGCGGCGCAAGTATCTCGAAGAGAACGCGGGGGCGTTGGATGTCACGCTTTCCGAAGACGATCTTCGGCAGATAGACGAAGTAGCGCCGAAAGGAGTTGCCGCGGGAACTCGATATCCTGAAGCGATGATGGGCGCGGTGAATCGCTGATTGAATACGTAAACTCAGTACCGCGAGCGATAGCGAGCGGGTCGTCTGTTAAGCCAACCCGCTCGCTATCGCTCGCGGTACTGTTTACTGCTTAATCCTACTCTACCCAATCGGCGATGAAGACATTCGTTTCGCCCTGAGATTTGCTGTTGCGATTCGAGGCGAAGACGATCTTCTTTCCGTCGGGGCTGAACATAGGGAAGCCGTCGAAGGTGTTGTTATACGTTAGGCGTTCAAGGCCGCTGCCATCAATGTTTACTGAAAAAAGATCAAAGTCGCGTCCTTTCGGATCGTTTTGATTCGATGAAAAAATTATTCGCTTGCCGTCGGGAAAGAAGTAAGGCGCGAAGTTGGCTTTGCCATTGCTCGTGATTTGTCGCTTGCCGGTGCCGTCGGCTTTCATCACCCAAATATCGAGCGTCGTGGGCCGAATCAGATTCTCTTTGAGAAGCGATTTGTAATCCGCGATATCTTTTTCAGACTTCGGGTGATGCGCGCGAAAGACTATCCATTTGCTGTCGTAAGACCAGAACGGCCCGCCGTCATACCCAAGCTCATTCGTCAGTCGTTTCACGTTTTTGCCATCCAGGTCCATCGTGTAGATGTCTAAGTCGCCATCGCGCATAGAAGTGAAAACGATTCTTTTGCCGTTCGGCGCAATCGTAGCTTCGGCATCGTAGCCATCTACGCGCGTGATGTTCTTGATGTCTGACCCATCCGGCGCGGCGCTGAAGATTTCGTAGCCCGGATAAATAGCCCAGACGTAGCCGCGCGAATAATCCGGCTTCGGAGGGCAAGCGGGGTTGGCCATGTGAGTCGAAGAATAAATGATGCGCTTGCCGTTGGGGAAATAGTACGAGCAGGTTGTGCGGCCTTTGCCATTGGAAAGCTGTTTGAGGCCGGAGCCGTCCGTGTTGATTTCGTAGATTTGATCGCACGGGTAATCGCCGCGAGTTGATTGGAAAATCAACTTCTTCCCGTCGGCAGAGAAATAGGCTTCGGCGTTTTCACCGCCGAACGTTAGCTGCCGAATATTTTTCAGGTGCTTCTCTTCGGGCAGGCGAAGCGTGTCAACGCTTTCCTGATTGGCAGGTCGAGGCCCGCCAAATGAAATCAGAAAGGTAGTAAAGATCAACAAAACGATTAGAGCAAATCTCATCATTAATCTCCCGGAATTCATGTCGAGCGTTCGGCGATTACAAGCCGAGCCGCTAACTTTATCGCTTCGACCAGACTGCCGTGATCGGCCATATTGCGACCGGCTATGTCGAATGCTGTGCCGTGATCTACCGAAGTCCGAATGATCGGAAGGCCCAGCGTCACATTCACCGCTTCGCCAAACGCCATGCACTTGACTGCAATCAATCCCTGATCGTGATAACAGGCCGCCACAGCATCGAATTCGCCCCGCCCCGCTCGCACGAACAACGTGTCGGCAGGGAAGGGGCCGCTCACTTCGATGTCGTGCAGAGCGCGGCACTCTTGGATAGCAGGTTCGATTTCGCGCTCTTCTTCGCAGCCGAACAATCCGTGTTCTCCGGCGTGCGGATTCAGTCCCGCCACGGCGATGCGCGGGCGAACGATGCCGAACCTGCGAAGCTCGCGATCCGCTAAAACGATTGCGCGCGCAACGCGCTCTTTCGTAATAGCTTTTATCGCGTCAGCCAAACTCATGTGAATAGTAAAAAGAAAGACTCTGAGGTCGCCCGCAAAAAAGCACATCAACGAATCGCTTACTCCGCACAGCGACGCAAGCATTTCAGTATGGCCGGGAAAAGCAGACCCCGCAAGTCGCAGAGCTTCTTTGTTGATGGGCGCGGTTGCAATTGCGTCGAGCTTGCCCGCAAGACATAACCTCGCACCCGCTTCGATTGCTTTTATAGCCGCGTTTCCCGCAGCCGATGAAAGCACGCCCCACTCGACGCGCTCAATCTCGCTGCCCGTGTCGCAAATTACAATCTCGTCCGTGAGGTCTGGTGATAACTCGTTTTCTGAAAGAGCCCTGTAGTCGCAAGCTAGACCGAGTTTGCGCGCTTGATTGCGAAGCTCGGCTGCATCGCCGATGATGATTGGCAGACAAGCTTCGCGCACCTGAGACTCGGCGACAGACTTCAGCACGATCTCCGGGCCAATGCCTGCCGGGTCTCCAAGTGTGATTCCGACGCGCGGCTTGTTGGGGCTATTAGGTGCTCGCGTCACGCAGTTCATTTATAGAGAGAAGACGAAGTGGGACTTTCCTCTTGCAACGGCTGCTTATTCGTCGGACGACATCTCGTCGCTGTCGTCGCCGTCGTCGCCCTCGTCAGCCTTGTACATATATTTTATGTTGTGCTTGAGCACAAGAAGGTTCGGCCCTTCCAGGCGATGCAGCTTGATGCAGGCCCTATCGTACCACTCTATGCTTCCGCGAAGCTCTTCGCCGTCTTGAAGCACGATGACCATTTGTGTCTTATTGTCCATCTGCTTTTTATAATAGAAGCTTTCAGCATGAGTCTGCTCAGGTGGCACGCGCTTGCGGTTTTGATCAGTCGGAGCATTACTGCGACGTTGTTGCGAGTCGCGCTCGTTCCTTTCTCTCACCTCAGCCAGCGTCGGTCTTATTAGTTTTCTGTTCACCACACATCCTCCAAAAGAATTCATTTCCTGAACGGCAATCTTTCGCCGTAAGCCTTCCGGCTGGTTTAATCAATTTCAATTACCAGAGCCGAACGCGCATGGTATAGGTATGCGTCGACGCTGATAAACTGGGTAGTGTTCCAGCTAGATTTAACGCGGGTTACTGTCTACCGTTCAGAATGGCTTGATAGTAGCTCAAATGTAAATCAAAGGCAAGTCGCACGCGCGCGCCAGCAGAAAACAAAATCAATTAACACAAGCGATGCGCGTCAGTTCGATTGAAACTCCGTGAATCCGGTGAGAGATTGGTGTAGAATGTTATTGCTAGTTTGTATTCAGTGGAGGAAATAACCATTAGTAATATCGAAGGGAACATCCAGGGGCTAAAGCACAATCAGATTCAACGCCTCGAAAAGCTTTATAACCGCCGCATCCCGCCGCGCCAGATCGTCACGCAAGAATTTGCGCGCCAGATGTCCGAAGCTTCGCACGAAATCAACCGGCAAATAGGCGTGCTCGTCAATCGAAGCGGCTATGTCGAATACGTCGTCGTAGGCAACGCGCGCAGCATAGTCCTGCCCGATTTGAAGCGCGTGCGCGTGGGCGAGACTCGCTTTCGCGGGCTTCGCTGCCTGCACACGCACCTTGCCGGAGAAGGTCTCACGCAAGACGACCTGACCGATCTTGCCTTACTCAGGCTCGACCTGATGGCGGCGATTGATGTGCGCAGCGATGGATTGCCCGGCCTTGTTCGCGCGGCTCATCTGCTGCCCGCAAGCGGCAATGGTTTGCCTAAGGCACAGGCGGAAATGGACGAGCTTGACGAGGCGCTCAAGCAGCCGGAGCCGCCTGCGGTCTGGGGCTTTCTCGATCCTCGCCCGCCGAGCCAGCTTGACGTTGATTTCATTGATTTGATCGAGTCGCTCGAAGAGGAAGTCGCGCGCGCGCGCCACGTCCGCAACCCACGCGACCACCGCGACCGCGCAATACTTGTGAGCGTGACGACCGCGAGCGTAGCGGCGGCGCAGGAGTCGCTCGAAGAATTGCGCGAGCTTGCGCGCTCGTCAGGCGTCGTCGTGCTCGATTCCGTAGTGCAGCGGCGGCAGAAACTCGACCCGCGTTCGCTCTTGGGCCGAGGCAAGCTCGACGAATTGATCATACGCAGTCTTCAACTTGGCGCGGACGCGATCATATTCGATCAAAACCTCGCCTCGGCGCAGGTTCGAGCCATCAACGAAGCGACCGATTTGAAGATCATAGATCGAACGCAACTGATTCTGGACATATTCGCCCAGCGCGCGCAGAGCCGTGAGGGAAAGATTCAAGTCGAGCTTGCGCAGTTGAAATACATGCTGCCGCGATTGACAGGCTCAGGCACGGAGATGTCACGGCTGATGGGCGGAATCGGCGGACGCGGGCCGGGCGAAACGAAGCTCGAAGTTGATCGCCGCCGAGTGCGCGATAGGATTCATCATCTCGAAAAACAGATAGAGCAGATTCGCACGAGCCGTCGTGTGCAGAGGGCAAGGCGCGAGCGGCGTGATTTGCCGATCATATCAATCGTCGGTTACACGAACGCCGGGAAATCCACGCTGCTGAACGTGCTCACGGAATCTGCAGTCGCGGCTGAAGATCGGATGTTTGCGACGCTCGACCCGACGAGCCGCAGGCTCCGGTTGCCCCGCGATCAGGAAGTGATCATCAACGACACGGTCGGTTTCATACGCGACCTGCCGCCAGATTTGATCACGGCCTTTCGCGCAACGCTTGAAGAGATGGAAGGGTCGGACATACTGATTCACCTGGTTGATGCGAGCAGTCCGCAGCTTGAGAATCACATTGCTTCGGTAGTTAAGATACTCGAAGAGCTGAACCTGTCAGAAATTCCACGTTTGCTCGTCTTTAACAAGGCTGATCTTTTGAACGAAGACGAGCTTGAAAACATGAAGCGCGCACATCCGGCAGTCGTAATCTCGGCGCGAAATCGCAATTCACTTTTGCCTATGATCGAACGCGTTGGCGAAATGCTCGATGACGTGGCGGCGAGCAAAAGCAAACGAGATATAAAGGAAATCGCACAGGCGCTTGAAATGAGATAAGGAGCGTAGGAGGAAAACATGAGCAATCGTTTTGAGCAGCAAACAGATGAAAAAGCGCAATTCCGCCAGGAATTTGCAACGCAGCAAGGTCAAATGCAAACGCAGGCTAAAAAGCGCTCGATGGGGCTGATTATCGGCGGCGTTGTGCTTGCACTTTTGCTGATTTGGGGGATAGCTTCATATAACTCGCTGAACGGCCAGCGTGAAGTAGTGAGACAATATTTTTCTAACATAGACACAGAGCTTCAGAATCGCGCCGAACTGATTCCAAATTTAGTCGAAGTCGTCAAAGGTGTGACAAAACAGGAGCAGGCGGTCTTTGGCGAAATTGCGAATGCCCGCTCGCGACTGATTAACCCGCGGGCTACACCAAATCAAAAGATCGAAGCTGATAACCAGTTGTCGGGCGCTCTTAGCCGCTTGTTAGCTCTTCAAGAAAGTTATCCTGAGTTGAAATCAAATCAGAATTTCTTGAAACTTCAGGACACGGTTGAGGGAACCAACCGGCGAATCGTTGTTGGGCGACGCGATTACAATGAGAAAGCCACCGGATACAACACGTCTCGTCAAAGCTTCCCCAAAGTTCTGATTGCGGGCCTTCTGGGTTACGATAGAGCCGAACTGTTCCAAGCCGATGAAGGGTCACGCAAAAACCCGGACATCAAATTCTAAGCATCAACACAAGCGCAGCGAACGGGAATGTTAACTGCGCGTTGCCTTCCGAGCAAAGCGGCGATTATTATGATCGCCGCTTTCATTTTTGCACGATGCGAGGTGAGCTATGCCAGTCAACGTCGAAAAGAACGGCCCCGTGACTACGGTCATAATGAGCCGCCCGGAAGTCCGCAACGCAGTTGATCGCGAGACTGCCGAAGCACTTGTCGCTGCGTTTCGCGCGTTTGACGAAGACGACGAAGCGCTGGCCGCAGTCTTTTATGGCGACGGAGGAACTTTCTGCGCGGGAGCCGACCTGAAAGCCATCGCTTCGGGGCGGCACAATCGCACGGAAGCCGCAGGCGATGGGCCTATGGGGCCGTCGCGCTTGTTGCTGAAAAAGCCTGTCATCGCGGCCATCTCAGGCTATGCGGTGGCGGGCGGGCTGGAGCTTGCGCTCTGGTGCGATTTGCGAGTGATGGAAGAAGACGCGACGGTCGGCGTTTTTTGTCGTCGCTGGGGGATACCTTTGATTGACGGCGGGACTATTCGGCTGCCGCGATTGATAGGCCTCAGCCGTGCGCTTGATCTCATTTTGACAGGTCGAGCAGTTTCTGCTGCCGAAGCGGAAAGCATCGGCCTCGCAAATCGTGTGGTGCCGAAAGGAACCGCTCGACAAGCCGCAGAGTCGCTCGCACGCGAGATAGCCGCGTTTCCGCAAGTCTGTCTCAGAGGCGACCGCCTGTCAGCTTATGAACAATTCGATTTGAGTTTTGAAGAGGCGCTCGCCAACGAGTTCAATCACGGACTCCATGCGTTGAATGCAGAGACATCGGCAGGAGCCACCAGATTTGCAAGCGGCGCGGGCCGTCACGGTTCTTTCAATCAAGATGAATAAAGCGCGTTACAGATCGTGTAAGGGCGACCGTCTCTGGTCGCCCCAGATCTGTGTTACTTGACTCTGGGGCGACCAGAGACGGTCGCCCCTACAGTTTTGCACGGAAGAGAATTCGCTTGAACGGATAGAAGTAAGGGCGAGTGTCTTCGAGCGCGGCAAGCAATCGCTCGCGATATTGCTTCAAAAACTCTGCGTACAAATCGGCAGGCATGCGTTTTTCATAATCGGTGAGCAAAGTCCCTTTCACCCACTCGATCACGTCTTCGGGCGACCGAAGCACATGGCCGTAGACTTGCAATCTGACTTCTTGTTCGCGATAACCCAGCCGGTACAACAACGCCGCGTACTCTTCCGGCTTCAACACGGGCCACTCGCGCCTGTAACCATTCATCGCTTCATGAAACGGAGACTCGCTTGCTAATTCCGCCGCAACCGTGTGAGCAGGATGGTCGTTGTTAGCCGGAACCTGCACGGCAAGCTGGCCTCCTTCGACA
This sequence comes from Blastocatellia bacterium, assembly GCA_963726785.1. GTDB lineage: Bacteria > Acidobacteriota > Blastocatellia > UBA7656 > UBA7656 > DATEKX01. Next base: position 1,153,001 of record CAVSDJ010000008.1, on the reverse strand, counting down.
AGCGCAACGGTCAGTCGTCGAAGCACCTCTTCATGATTAGCGGTCCAGTGCAAAGCGGCGTTCGAGAATACGAGGTGATAATGATGATCGGCAGCGAAGTCGCTGATATCCTGCTGCTCGAATCTCAGCCCGTCGCCTGCGAGCGCCTCGCTTTTGGCAAGCATCGCCGCCGATGAATCTATTCCAAGCGTTTCGCTCGCGTGAAGATGCTTGTGAAGCACCTCAGTCAACTCGCCCGTGCCGCACCCCAGATCAACGACACGCATTGCCGGACGAGGTTCGACCATCGCCATCAGATCAAAGAAAGGCTGACTGCGCTCGTTGCGAAACCGTTCGTATTGCGAAGGATTCCAGGAATCTTTTGACATGCTCGTAGTCTCGATTTTATTACGCGCCGGCTATCTCAATCTGGAAAACGTCCTATCCCAACGAGTCTTTTTATCGAGCGGATCTTCTGACCAATAAATCAAAAAAGCTTTGCCCGTTATCGAATCTCGCGGGACAACACCCCAGAAACGACTGTCAAGACTGTTATCGCGGTTATCTCCCATTACGAAGTAACTACCTTCTGGAATTTGAAACGGCTCCTTAATTCCATACGGAATTAAATCATCAGAGAGATCCAGATCGCCGGGGTCAGCTTTATTGTACAGCACGCTGTAGCTTCCTCCGCCATCTGCCGATAACTCTTTCATCGGGCTTGGATCATCAGGCAATACACGCTCAACCGAAACCCGTCTTTCAGAAAGTTCATTACCGTTGATATAGACTCTTTTGTCACGGAGTCGAATGCTCTCGCCCGGCAGCCCGATTACACGCTGTATAAATTGAACCGACGGGTCCATAGGAAATTTGAATATAACGATGTCGCCGCGCTCGATCTGTCTAAAGACAATATTTACGGCAACACGGTCACCCGGGAGGATCGTGTTTTTCATCGAGCCTGTCGGGACTTTGACCAGGCGAATAAAGAAAACTATGTAGAAGCCGACAGCGAAAAGAATAACGGCTAATACTGCTGCAGCGATGACTCGTTTTCTTTTCTTCATGATCAGGGCTTGATTAGAGTTTCGTTGAGCGAACCAGTCCGATAGCCTTCCAGATCGAGCGCGACGTACCCGAACCCAATCGCCTTGAGCGCCTCAGACATGCTGTGCGCCATATTTAAGTCGAGCGCGCGCAGCATCTCTTCTTCCGCTACCTCTATGCGAGCTACGTCGCCGTGATGGCGCACGCGAACCTGTCGAAAGCCAAGTTGCTTCAGAGCGATTTCTGCTTTGTCCACCATTGTAAGTTTTTCGATAGTCACTACCTGCCCATAAGGCACGCGCGAAGACAAACAGGCTGATGCGGGCTCGTTCCACGTCGGCAGCCCTGCGCGCCGCGATAGTTCCCGTATATCCGCCTTCGTCAATCCGCATTCTAAAAGCGGCGACTGCACATCGCGCTCGCGAGCGGCCTGCCTGCCGGGACGATAATCACCGGCATCGTCTGCATTCGTGCCGTCGCAGATTACATTGAACCCTCGCTCGCGCGCCAATTCATCCAGCTTGGTATAGAGTTCCGTCTTGCAGTAGTAGCAGCGATTCGGCGGATTATTGGTGTAATTCTGATCTTCGAACTCTTCGGTGAATATCATCTCGTGGCGTATGCCGAATTGCGTCGTGAGTTGATCTGCGAGCGCGCGCTGAAAAGTAGGATACGATGCGCTGTCACCCGTGACTGCAATCATTCGCTCGCCCATTTCGCTGTGCGCGACGTAGGCCAGGTATGCGCTGTCAACGCCTCCTGAAAAAGCTATCATCACAGAGCCATAGCTTTTGAGCAGTGCGCGAAGCCTTCGCTCTTTTTCTTCGAGCGAAACAAAGCTGGCTTCTCTTTTTTCTGCTTGTTTCATCATCACGATTCAATGCTACACGCTGACAGTTTACTGAGCAACCAGCCTTGCAGTGCTGTTATTTGATATAATTGATTCGATGCCGTTACACACGACCGATGCATTCGTGCTGCGCACCTACACGCTTGCCGAAGCGGACAAGATATGTGTTTCTTGACGAAAGACATGGGCAAGATGCGCGGAGTCGCGCACGGCGCGCGAAAGATGAAGAGCCGATTCGGCTCTTCGCTTGAGCCGTTCACCGAAGTTACTCTGACGTTCTTTCAAAAGGAAGGGCGCGATTTGATGAGCGTCTCGAACTGCGAGATAGTGCGTTCGCAATTTCACATCGCGGCCAGGGATGTAGAGACCGCAAGCGCGTTCTTTTACATGGCCGAACTCCTGAACGAGTTCCTGCCCGACCACGAGCCTAACGAGCGACTATACAGATTGGTGTCGGCCTCGCTTGAAGCAATAGAGGAGGGCAACGATCTGGCGCGAGTGCTGCGTTACTTCGAGACATGGCTTTTGAGACTGGTTGGATTTTTTCCTGACACGTCGCGTTGCGCTTCGTGCGGTGCGACGATAGCTGCGAGCGAGTCCGTTTTCTTGACCGTAGAAGGCGCGCCGAAATGTTTTGCTTGTAGCGGCGGGAGAGGCGTTGCGGTGAACGCCGATTTGCGAAGCACGATTCGTGAGATGTTCCACAAACACCCTTTGGAATTCGCTCGCAAGCGCGTCCGCCCGGAGCACATAGCGCAGATAGGAGACATCAACTATCGCATCATTCGCCACGCGCTCGAACGAGACCTCAGGTCACGCGAAACGCTCAAACAGTTCTGAAAAGTAAACAGGCAACAGGTAAAAGTCTTTTCATATCGCTTCTACCTGTTGCCTGTTTACTTTTTACTTTTGCCTTGCTTATTGTCCGCCGATGAACTCGCTGATGATGTTAGAGAGCGCCCTTATCATTGTGTGAGTGCCCCACCGCGATAAGGTCTTGCCGACGGTTCGTCGTTCTTCGCGCTGCCAGGCATTTGATATAGCTGAGGCAGTCAGCCCGCCCGCGAGGAAGGATATATTGAACTGATCGCAGCCACAACGGTCGCCTTGAGTTATGAACACACGACTGACGGCATAACCGATCTTGCCGCCCATTCCTCTTTTGTCCGAGCGGTGATAGCGCGGGTCTTGACGGAAAAGAGAAGCGTAAGCGAATTTTTCAAAGAACCCGGAAGTAGTGCTAGTGGCATAACTGCGCGCCGCGCGAGTCGCCGCGTCGGCAAAGTAATTCTCTACGGTGTCTTCTTTGTTATCGTCGTTATCGCGTAGTTCGCTCCAAAGACCGTTAAATGCGGCGGAGGCGTAAGAGCCGGGCGAGATGAACCGCTTTGCCCAGAGCTTGAATTTCTCCCCTGAGGTCAGCGGCGCGGTGCTTGCCGCCATATTGATTCGCGGAAGCGGGATATTGGCATACTCGGTCGTCGCGTCTGGCTTTGTTGCTGCCTTCAGGTTCAATACGGCCTGAATCTGTGGCGCGTCAGCGGAGGTAGCGACTTCCGGTTGCGGCTTCAAAGCCTGACTAAAAAGAGCATAAGAAATAGTGGGCGATTTCGGTGCGGCAGCCGCCTCAGAATCGGCTACTGGAGCCGATTTCGCGTCTGTGGCATTCGTTGAAACCGGGGCGATTTCTTTGCTCTTATCATCTGCGCGTGCGATTGGCGCTGCAAGCGAGATTAGAGAAACGATCAAAAACAACTTGAGTGATAATCTGATTCCAGAAATATTGAGCATAGTCCACCTCTGCACAAATTAGACTTCAATTTTACGTTCGCAAATACTATCACAACAATTTGCCATATCGAAATAGAACTTTCTGTGAAGGATACGGAGAAATGATCTTCTCGGATTTATTCAGTTGTTCGGGTTTGAAAGTCAGTTCACCGCAGAGGCGCAGAGGACGCAGAGATTTCGCAGAGAATAAGCAAATATAAAACTCTATGCGCCTCCTCTGCGGTGAACTGGTTCTATTCTCTCAACAGTCCGTCGCTTGTATCTGTGTCAAGGGGGAGATAAAATTCTGCACCGACGACACCGGAACTAAACGGAGGAGAATATCATGTCGCTTATTGAAAATCGCCGTAATGCTTCGCTGCTATTGATTGTGTTTATGATAATGGCGCTGGCCCCCGTCGCGAGCGCGCAACAATCGAAACTGGGAAAGGTGGATTTCCCGACCTCCGGCTCTCGCAAAGCGCAGGGGCATTTCATTCGGGGACTGGCCGCGCTTCACTCGTTCTGGTTCGAGGAAGCGCTCGACGAGTTCCGCCAGTCAACGAAAGTAGAGCCTGATTTCATGATGGGATACTGGGGCGAGGCGATGGCTCATAACCATCCGCTCTGGGCCGAACAGGACACCGAAGCCGCGCGAAAAGTGATCGAAAAGATCAAGGACACGCCGAAGCTCACAGCCAGAGAGCGCGCTTACATCAACGCTGTGCGAGCGTTGTACGGCGAAGGCGATAAGTTGACGCGCGACCGCGCGTATCAGGCGGCGATGGAAAAAGTTTATCGCGATTACCCGGATGATCTGGAAGCCGCTGTTTTTATTCGCTCTCGCTGCTCGGAACAGTGCGGCCTGGCGACAGAGGGTTCACGCGGCAGATGAAGTCGGGCGCGATTGCGACGGATGTTTATGAGAAGAATCCCGATCATCCCGGCGCGGCTCACTACATCATTCACGCCTTCGATGATCCTGAGCATGCCATTCTGGCGCTGCCCGCCGCGCGGCGTTATGCCGAAATCGCTCCCGCAGCTCATCACGCGCGCCACATGCCTGCGCACATCTTTCTTCAATTGGGAATGTGGCCGGAAGCCGCAGCGTCGAACGAATCGGCGTGGGCCGTGTCGGTCGAATGGGTGAAGAGCAAAGGATTGCCCATAAGCGCGCGCGATTATCACAGCCTGCACTGGCTGGCATATGTTTATTTGCAGCAGGGACGTTACAGCAAAAGCTGAAGAGTTGCTCACGATGAAGAAGAGCGACATGGCAAGCGCCGGAAATGACATGGGCGTCAATCGAAGCCACGAAGACATGGCTGCGGCTTTGATAATTGAAACCGAAACGTGGGAGCGGGCTTCAAAGATTTTCGCGTTGGACGCAAAGGCGGCGGACGATTCCGCATCGGGCGCGCACGCGGGTCACGGGCCTGGTCAGATGCCCGCGACAGGAAGATACCGCCGCAATATGTCGCTGCCGATTTTTGTTCGCGGGATGGCCGCGGCAAAAGCAGGCTCGCCGGATGCAGAAAAAGCCATCGCAGAACTGCAAGCCATGCGAAAACAGATGCCAGCTTCCGAAGCTTACGCGGCGAAGAGTGTAGAGATCAGAGAAATTGAAATAGCCGCCACTATTGCGTTATCTAAGGAAAAGTACGACGAGGCAATCGAGATGATGAAGCGAGCGACAGCGATAGAAGAAGAGATGTCGCCGCCTTCGGGGCCGCCAAGCCTGATAAAGCCGTCGCATGAATTATTTGGCGAAATCCTCCTGCAAGCCAAACGCTACAAAGAAGCCGCCGAGCAGTTTCAAATAGCGCTCACGCGTCAGCCCAATCGTGCGCGATCACTTCTTGGCGCGGCGCGAGCCGCCGCTCGCTCAGGCGACCAAAAAGGCGCAGCCGAAATTTACTCTGCTTTCTTGAAGCAATGGCGGCAGGCAGATTCGCAATTGCCTGAACTGCGTGAGGCGCAGGAATATTTGAAGCAATCGAGCGCACGATAGAGATTATGAATCGTAGAACCTTCAATCTCAGTTTGCTCGGCGCAATCGGCGCTGGTCTTATACAGTCAGCGCAAGCTCAACCGCAGCTTCGGGTCAACGGCGAGCGCATCAACTCGCATCTTGCCGCGCTCGGCGAGTTCGGTAAAAATGCGCAAGGCGGCGTGAGTCGCGTGGCTTACAGCGAAGCAGACCTCCAGGGCCGCGAGTACGTGATGGGATTGATGCGCGCGGCTCGTCTCGACGCGAGCATTGACATCGCGGGCAACCTGATCGGGCGACGCGCCGGGAGTGATTCAAGTCTGCCGCCGCTCGTTTTGGGTTCGCATATTGATTCAGTGCCCGAAGGCGGAAATTACGATGGGCAGGTCGGCTCGATGAGCGCCATCGAAGTTGCCGAGACACTTGCTGAGAATCGTGTCACGACACGCCACCCGCTTGAAGTCATCATCTTTCAGAATGAAGAAGGCGGGACAATTGGCAGCCACGCGCTCTGCTGCGAATTGACTGACAAACAACTCGGCCTTACGACGCGCAGCGGCAAGACGATTCGCGAAGGCATAAAGTTTATAGGCGGCGACCCTGATAAATTAGCAAGCGCGCGGCGCAAGCAAGGCGCGATTGCGGCTTATCTGGAATTGCACATCGAGCAAGGCGGCATAATATATTCGGAAAAGATCAACATTGGCGTGGTTGAAGGGATAGTCGGAATCCGCCAGTGGGACGTAACGATTGAAGGCTTTGCGAATCACGCGGGGACTACGCCGATGAATCAGCGGCGCGACGCGATGCTTGCGGCGGCAAAATTTATTGAAGCAGTCAATCGCATAGTGACAAGCATCCCCGGTAGGCAAGTCGGAACAGTTGGAAGACTTCAAGTCTTACCCGGTGCTTACAATGTTATACCCGGCAAAGTAGTCGTAGGTTTAGAACTACGCGACCTGGACGCAGCGAAGATTCAAATGATGTTCGACCGCATTCACACCGAAGCCGGGCAGATAGCTCAATCGAGCGGGACAAAGTTCGATTTCACCGAGGTCAATGCGATCACACCTGCGTTGACCGACGAGCGTATCAGAAAAGTTATCGCAGCCACTGCCAAAGGTCTTGGCCTGACCACAAAGCAACTTCCGAGCGGGGCAGGGCACGACGCGCAAGAGATGGCCCGTCTTGGGCCAGTGGGAATGATCTTCATTCCGAGCGTTGACGGCATCAGCCACTCGCCGCGCGAATTCTCTCGCCCGGAAGACATCACGAACGGCGCAAATGTACTTCTTCATACTTTTCTCAAACTTGATGCAACGAAGTTAACTTGATAGTCTTGCACATCCTAACAAGGTGAAGCATGGCTGACGATTTCAAATACGACGTATTCCTGAGTCACAGTTCAAAAGACAAGGCGGTCGTCCGCAGTATTGCAGAGCGATTGCGAGCAGACAAACTGCGCGTGTGGTTCGATGAGTGGGTACTGAAGCCCGGCGACAACCTGCCAAAGAAACTTGATGACGGGCTGGAAGACTCCCGCGTGCTAGTGCTGTGCATGTCAGCCAATGCGTTCGGCTCCGACTGGGCGCAGTTGGAGGCTGGCGTGTTTCGCTTTCGCGACCCCTTGAATAAAGAGCGCCGCTTCATTCCCCTACGGCTTGATGATACTCCCATCAGCGGCTCTCTGGCGCAAATCCTTTACATCAACTGGTTGCCGGAAGATCGCGAGCAGGAGTATGCAAAGCTCCTCGAAGCCTGCCGCCCATCCTCGAAGCTGCCATCGCCTGAAGCAGAGACCGCGCGCGAGCAGGTTGCAGAAAAGGCCATCCAGCTTGACTACGAGCCCGAAGACGTGATCTGGGCCTACGCGTTCAGTTCGGATAGAAAGCGCGTGCTGACTTGTGCCGAAGACCAGACCGTGAGATTGTGGGACGTGGAGACGGGGCGCTGCCTGCAAATATTCGAAGGCCACACTAAACTTAAAGATGTGCTTCAAGGTGGCGTTTGGAGCGTGGAATGGAGTGCCGATCGACGCTTCGCCCTGTCTGGCTCAAGCGACAATACAGCGCGGGTGTGGGACGTGGAGACGGGGCGCTGCCTGCAAATATTCGAAGGCCATACAGACAGAGTTAGAAGTGTGGCATGGAGCGTTGATCAACGCCGCGCCCTCTCCGCTGCCTGGGACGATACCGTTCGGGTGTGGGACGTGGAGACGGGGCGCTGCCTGCAAATATTCGAAGGCCAAAATGGGGCCGAGTGCGTAGTATGGAGCGTTGATCAACGCCGCGCCCTATCCTGTGGCAACGATACCGTTCGGCTATGGGACGTGGAGACGGGGCACTGCCTGCAAATATTCGAAGGCCACACAGGTCAAATTTGGAAAGTGGCATGGAGCGCCGATCAGCGCTTCGTTCTGTCTAGCTCAAATGACCAGACTGTGAGGCTGTGGGATGTTAAGACAGGGCGCTGCCTACGCATCCTAGAAGGTCATACATCTCAGGTATTGAGCGTCGTGTGGAGAGAAGGTCAGCGCTACGCTCTTTCTTGCGGAGATAAAACTGTTCGACTGTGGGACGTAGAAACCGGGCGCTGCCTATGCGTACTCGAAGGCCACACATCTATAGTGAGAGACATAGTTTGGAGCGCTGATGGGTACCAAGCCATTTCAGGCGACGGCAAAGGTAGTATTCAAGTATGGGATCTGTCGGAATATGTCACTGAGGCGCGAATACGGAAAGCGTCAGAGTCGGCCTTGCCGTCCGCACAGGATCAGATTCAATACACTAATGCCAAGGTCCTCCTCGTTGGCGAGAGTGGCGCGGGCAAGACCGGGCTTTCCAAAGTTCTGGCGGGTGAAAAATGGCAACCAAGCGACTCGACCGTAGGCGCGTGGGCGACGCAGTGGAAACTGCCTGTTTCATCCAGCGACGGCGTTGAGCGGGAAATCTGGCTATGGGATTTCGGCGGTCAAGCCGATCAGCGATTGATCCACCAGCTTTACATGGACGAAACCGCGCTGGCCGTGCTGGTCTTCGACGGCCAGAAGGAAGACCTCTTTGAGGCGCTGGGCCAGTGGGACCGCGATCTCACCCGCGCTTCGCTCAAGGCATTCTCCAAGCTGCTGGTCGCCGGGCGTGTGGATGCAGGCGGCCTGCGCGCCAGCCGGAGCCAGGTCGAAGCATTTGTGAAAGAACGTGGCTACACAGGGTTTCTGGAAACCAGTGCGAAGGCCAACATTTGCTGCGACGAACTCAAGCAAGCCATACTTGACGGAATTCAGTGGGAGAACATTCCGTGGCGCTCCTCACCGCTTCTCTTCAAGCAACTCAAGGAAGAGATCATCCTCCTCAAAGACGCTGGCCGCGTGCTGATGCGTTTCAACGAGTTGCGCGAGACGCTGCAACTGCGATTGTCCAGCGAAACTGCACGATTCACCGACGAAGAACTAAAAGCTGTGGTGAGTCTGCTGGCTGGCCCCGGCGTGGTGTGGGAACTGAAGTTCGGTAGTTGGGTGTTGCTCCAGCCGGAGCGCATCAATGCCTACGCTCAGGCCGTGATTCAGACTATGCGCGATGATAAGCACGAACGCGGCTGTCTGTTGGAGGAACGAGTCTTGAACGGCGACCTCAAGTATCACTCCTCGATGGCGCGCCTCGAAGCCGACGAGGAACGGTTTGTGTTGCTTGCTATGCACCAGACGCTAGTGGAGCGCGGCCTCTGCCTGCGCGAGCACACGGACGAGGGTGAGCTGCTGATCTTCCCGAGTTATTACCGGCGCGAACGCCCGGAACTGGTGGGGCATCCGGCTGTGCTGGTGAGCTATCGCTTCAACGGTTTTCTCGACGACATTTATGCCACGCTGGTTGTTCGGCTGCATCACACGAAGACTTTCGACAAGGATGAACTCTGGCGTTATGCTGCCGACTTCAAGACGCTTACCGGGAAACAACTCGGCGTGAAACTGACTCGCCGGGCGGAAGGCGCGGGTGAATTGGAAGTATATTTCGATCCGGCTATCGAGGTTGGGGAAAAGATCATCTTCAGCAAGTACGTTCATGAACACCTGCTCCAGAACGCCAAAGACGTGGTGCGGCTGAGGCATTATGTCTGCCCGCATTGCAGCACATCGGTGGGCAATCGCGAAGTAGCGATGAAGAGACTTGAGGAAGGTAAAAAAGACATCCTATGTGTGAATTGCGAAGGGCGCATCTTGCTTTGGGATGATTTGGAGAATATGTTCGCAAGCGATCAGACGAAACAACGAGTGCGCGACCTCCAGCAGCAATCCGCCATCGTGCTGGACAGCGAGAGCAAGGAACGCGTGCTGGTTGGCGAGGTAATTTCTACCGTATCGCTTGCGGGACAAATCAGCCGGGAACTCACCGTCAGCGACCACGGCATAGATATGGAAGTCGAGTTCAAATCAGATGATGGCAGGGCGACAGGACAGAAGGTGTATTTGCAATTGAAGTCCGGCGATTCCTATTTGAAAAAGAGAAAGAGCGACGGCGCGGAAATCTTCACCATCAAAGACGAGCGCCACGTCCGTTACTGGATGGCACAGGCGTTTCCCGTGTTGCTGGTGGTCCGCACCTCGGACGGCAAAGTGCGCTGGATGGAAATTCGCGACTACCTGAAGCGCGAAAGCGACAACGGTAAAAAACTAGTAAAGCAAATCGTCTTCGCGGGCGAGCGCCTCGACGTGATGAGCGTGCGCCGATGGCGAGACAAAGCTTTAAACAAGAGTCTGCCGTAGATGCTACGAAGCTGACTTGATAGTCCGGTGGTTAGATAAATGACAACCGCTACACACCATGCTGTTGCTGAACAAGGCTTTCGCATTGTTGAAGATGTTTTATCTCCTGAAGAATGCGACAGTCTTCTCGAATCGCTTTCCAGCCCGAAAGTGAAACGAGGGCGCGCAGGGGCTAGGCATCTTATGGCCGTCCCGCAGGTGGCCAGCCTTGCCAGTGATCCGCGCTTGCTCGACATTGCGCAACAGGAACTCGGCTCGCAAGCCTTTCCGTTCCGAGCAACGCTGTTCGAGAAATCAGGCCGCGCCAACTGGCTCGTGGTCTGGCATCAAGACACCGCGTTGCCATTAAAAGATAAATTCGACGCGCACGATTGGGGGCCATGGTCAGAAAAAGAAGGTATTGCTTACGCGCATGCGCCCGCGTGGGCGTTGTCACACGTAGTCGCTCTCAGAATCCACCTCGACTCATGTACAAACAAAAACGGCCCTCTTCGAGTCGTGCCGCATTCTCACACTCTCGGAGTGTTGACAGATCATGCCATAGCCGAAACAGTCAAGAAGCATGGATTTATCGAATGCAATATTGGGAAGGGCGGGGTTTTAGTCATGAGACCGCTGCTTATTCATTCTTCCTCGAAAACACGAGCAAACGCTTCAAGGCCTGTGTTACATATCGAATATGCAAACTCGTTATCGCTTGCGCAGGGCGTTGATCTTGCCATCGCCTGACAGATGAATTAATCGGCTCGCCGAAGACACATAATCCGTTCTCGAAGACCTTGCCAGCGGCGCGAATGTGCTGATACAAACATTTCTTAACCTCGTTAATACGAAACTGAGTTGAGGTACTGATGAATCACATCTGTGGGATTATGGTTCTCATGTTCGCTGCGTTGTCAGGCGCTTATGCGCAGAATTCATCGCAGTCGGCCATAAAGCAAATCGAGCCTTCGCTGATTTCTATCACCGCTTCGGACAAAACAGGCAAAGTTGTTTACGGAGTAGGCGTGTTTATAAGCAGAGAAGGGAAGGCAATCGCTCACCTTCAACTGGTCGAAGATGTCAGCCGCATCGAAATGAAAGGCTATGGCGGAAAAACTTATTCTTTCGGCAAAGTGGTTGCCAAAAGCAGCGAATCTTTTTCCGCACTTATCTCAATCGCTCCTCCTGAAGATGGGGCGAAGGCGGCACGAATTGGCAGTGTCACTCCTGCCATCGGAGAGCGAGTAATAGTAGCCGCGCTCAATGAGCAAGCCGGGATGGTTCTTGCCGAAGGAATCGTAAAAAATGTTCAGCAGGCTGCATTCTGGCAGAACATTCAGGTGAACGTCGCTTTGCCGCCCGGCTCGCTCGGAAGCCTTGTGTTCAATATGAACGGAGAGTTTATCGGAATAGCGCCTTCGCTATCGGATACGGAACAAAACTTTACCGCTTTGGGCGGTGACAGGCTGCGCGCGTTTATAGAAAACAGGGAGATAGGCGAAAATAAATCGGACGATTCTTTCTCGCCCGAAGGCGCGCGTCAATTAGGGGGAGTGATTCAAGGCCAGGCCATCAAGCGCGTAGCGCCCAGTTATCCCCTGTTTGCCAAAGACCTGCGAGTATATGGAACTGTCACTGTAGAGGTGGTCGTTGACGAACAGGGCAACGTGATAAACTCCAGATATTTGAAGGGGAACTTTCACAGGCCGAGAAACGTCACGGAAGATCAGGCCAGAGGGGTCGCTGAAGATTTGAAGAAAGCCGCGGTTGACGCTGCTCGCAAATGGAAATTCACGCCTACCAAACTCAGCGGTGTGCCTGTGAAAGTCATAGGCACAATAACTTTCAATTTTAACCGGTAGCTTCTGCCTGGCCGCCGCATTACCCGCGAGCGAGCGCGACGACTTTTTCTGCCGCGTCTTTCATGCCTGACGCGGTGACAAATCCCAAGCCGGATTGTTCGATCACTTCGCGCCCTTTTTCGACGTTCGTTCCTTCCAGTCTGACGACTACAGGCACTTTCACGCCGATGTTGCGCGCAGCCGCTACTACACCTGACGCGACCATGTCTGTCCGCACGATGCCGCCGAAAATGTTTATCAACACTGCTTTCACATTCTGATCCGACAACAAGATGTTGAAAGCGTTTTCAACACGCGCCTGAGACGCTCCGCCGCCTACGTCCAGAAAGTTAGCAGGCTCGCCGCCCGCAAGCTTGATGATGTCCATTGTCGCCATCGCCAGGCCCGCGCCGTTCACCATGCAGCCGATGTTGCCGTCCAGTTTGATGTAATTCAAATCGTGCTTCGACGCTTCGATTTCGAGCGGATCTTCTTCGTTCAAATCTCGAAGCTCGGCGTAGTCCTTGTGGCGGAACATCGCGTTGTCATCGAAGTTCAGCTTCGCGTCGAGCGCGTATAATTCGCCGTCTTCCGTCAGCAAAAACGGATTGATCTCTACAAGCGATGCGTCCATCTCAACGCAAGCGCGATAGAGCGATGTCATGAATTTCACCGCTTTGTTTACTGTCTCTTTCGGAAGCCCTATCTCGAATGCCAGCTTGCGCGCTTGAAAAGCTTGCAAGCCGACAGCCGGGTCAATCGCTTCTTTCAAAATCTTTTCAGGCTCGTGCGCTGCGACCTCTTCAATGTCCATGCCGCCCGCCGCCGAAGCCATAAAGACCAGCCGCGAAATCGCACGGTCTAGCACTATGCCGAGATAAAACTCCTGCTTGATCTTCAATCCTTCTTCTATCAAAAGAGTTCGCACTATGCGCCCTTCGGGGCCGGTCTGATGAGTGACCAGCTTCATGCCGATCATGTTTCGCGCAATCTCAACCGCTTCATCTGCTGTGCGCGCAAGTTTCACGCCGCCGCCTTTGCCTCGCCCGCCCGCATGAATCTGCGCCTTCACCACTACGGGAAGCCCCAATTGCTCGACGGCTGCGCGAACCTGCTCTGCGTCAGTAACGACCACGCCGCGCGGAACCGTCACACCATACTTTGCCAGAAGTTGTTTGCCTTGATATTCGTGTATCTTCATATTTGAAATCTCAAATCACCGATCACTGGCTACTGTGAACTGTTTCTCGCTCCCCTTTGGAATGTCAGAACGTAGACGCCGCTTGAAAAACTGCCTGCGTACACGCGGTCTCGTGCAAACGGATCAAATGTAATAGTCCATACGCGATTCGTGGGAAGTTCCGAGCCTCCGATTGAATCGAGCCGCTCCCACGAGTAGCCTTTGTCGGTCGAGCGATAGATTCCGCCCTTGGAATATTCGGCTACCATCACTTCATCAGGATTGAGAGGATTGAAGACGACCGATGTGAAATCGCCTGACGGCAACCCGCCGCCTCTGCGAACCCACGTGCGCCCGTTGTTGGTCGAGCGAAAGATGAATTGATTGGTGCCCAGCATAACTGTCTGCGCGTCACGCGGGTCTTGCGCTATCGCTTTAACGGACATATCGCTCGGCCCGCGATCAACGTGCTGCCAGGTCGCGCCGCCATCATCTGAAATGTATAGCCCCTGCTTTGTGCCGACGAAGATTCTCTTGGGCGTGTCCTTGTGAGTCGAAACGGAATATACGCGCCCATTAAATTCGTAGCCCGCGAGCGTTACCTTTTCCCATCCTTTCGACTCATCCATCGTTCGATACAATCCGTCCATCGTCGCCGCGAGCAATCCGCGACGCCCTTCGCTGTCTATGAAACTTGTGATGTCGTCAACCTGCCTTGTCAGTTCCATCATCATCGGGCCAACAGGCAAGGCAGGCTCTATAACAGGCTTCTCTTTTTTCTTTTTTGCCTGTACTGGTTTTTTCTTCTCGACGGATTTTTTTGACGCGGCTTTCGACCTCTGCGGCGCGCTACGCATAGAGACCGGAACGCTGACAAAACGACCGACCGCGCTCGGCGACAAGACCACATCGGATGCGCTTGCGCGTCTGCCGCGAGTGTTTCGCGTGGGTTTCTTAACTGGCTTCGCAGGTTTGACTTCTGCCTTGCCTATGAACGACCAGCTTGCGCCGCTGTCGTTAGAGCGAAACACGCCTGTATTAGTTCCCGCATAAATCACGTTTGGGCTGTCCGGCATTTGATAAAAAGCAAACACGTCGCGTGCGCCAAGCCCGCGCGCTGAAGACTGCCACGATTCGCCGCCGTCGGAAGAAACGAAGACGCTGCCAGCCGTGCCGTCGTGATATACGCTCGCAAGCAAGCGCCCGCGCTCTGTTGCATCGGGCAGGATGGCGAGAATGTGACGATGGATGAATCCGTTGTTTGATTCTGCGAAATCATCGCCGAGGTTGTCTGAAATCTTCACGCCCGAATCGTCTGTCGCAATCAACACTCGGTCAGGCTTATCGGGCGTGACGACTATCGAGCGGATGACGACGCTCTTCGATGTCAGCAGCATCCATCGTTTGCCGCCGTCCTTCGAGCGCCACAACCCTTCGCTCGTGCCTGCAAAGACAACATTCGGTTTCGTAGGATGCGGCAGGAGCGCATAACTGCGTCGCGCGCTGAATGGTATGCCGGGAAACTTGCTCCACTTGTCGCCGCCGTCCTTCGAGCGATATATTCCGCTGCAAGCGTTCATGTGAACGATGTCGGGATTAGTCGGATCAATCGAGATGCCGAATATGTCCGAATCGTCTATCATCCCGCTCGCTTTGTAGCCGGTCTGTTTCCAGCTTGCGCCGCCGTCAACCGTCTTCCAGGGTAAGTGCCATGTCCCGACGTAAATGATATTCGTATTGCGCGGATTGATTGCGATTGATTCTATGTTGCGAATTTCTTTATCGCCTTCGGGCGAGATGCGCTCCCAGTTTTTACCCGCGTCGGTCGAGCGAAACACGCCGTTGAGCTTCGGGTCATCGTTGGCGCTGCCTGCGATCAGGAAATCTGAATTCGACGGCGCTACTGCAAGCGACCGCACGGAAAGCTTTTTAGTATCGGAGAGCAATTTCCAATGCTCGCCGCCATCCTCGCTCTTAAAGACGCCGCTTTCCTCGCCGCGCGCGATGGCCCACACGCCTGCGTACATAATTCGGCTATTGCGCGGGTCAATTACAAGGCTGTCAACCGACAGCCCGCGCCGTTCCAATCCCGGCTTAAGCCGCCGCCAGGTCTTCGCGCTGTCAGTCGAGCGGAATATCTGCCCGTCGCTCGTTCCGACGTATAGAAGGTCCGAATTGTCAGGAGCGACGACGAGCGAGCGAACATCGCCACCCCACGGGCCTGTAATCTCCCATTGCCGGATCTCGGTCGAAGTTGTGCTTGTCGTAACATCACGTGGCCCGTCGTCTGCGCTGACTATGAATAGTGATAGACAGATCAATAGCGGTGTGAGGAAGAATAAAGCACGAGGTTTCATTTGCAGATACTCCTTGCGATAACTGTACCCTGAATTGTTATTGATATGGGCTTATCCGACTACAACCGTTTCGTTGAGGTTGAACTATACGATGTAAGCATGCAAAAGGCAAACAAGCGCCGCGAGCGGGTAAGACAGGACATCGCACCCTTGACCCGCTCGCCGTACTGTTTGCCTTACTCGATCACCCAGGTATCGCCGCTGTTGATGAGCTTTTCGAGATTGCCCGGCCCCATCTTCTCGACGGCTGCCCGAACCTGATTTTCGAGCATCTCTTCGTAAGTCGCTTTCTCTACATCGCGGAAGACGCCGACAGGCACAGGGTAATCAGGGTACTCCATTCGCGCCAGCATGTATGCAAGATAAGAATCCGGCGCTTTTTCATCGTGAACGATCAGATCGGACTCGCTTCCCCCGTTGCCAAGCTCGACCACTTCAAGGTGCATGTCAGAGCGCATGCGGACGCCGCGATTTCGCTCTTTGCCGAAGATGAGCGGCTGGCCGTGCTCAAGCTCTATCATGCGCTCGCTCTTTACGCCCTTGTCGGTGAACATATCGAACGCGCCATCATTGAAGATGTTGCAATTCTGATATACCTCTACGAACGATATGCCTCGGTGTCTCATGGCGCGCTCGACCATCTCTTGAAGGTGCTGCACGTGCGTGTCAACCGAGCGGGCGACGAAAGTCGCTTCCGCAGCCAGGGCGATTGATAGAGGATTGAGCGGATAATCTATCACGCCGAACGGAGTTGACTTGGTCTTCTTGCCGAACTCGGACGTAGGCGAATATTGCCCCTTCGTCAATCCATAGATTCGATTGTTGAAGAGTATGATGTTGATGTCGAGGTTGCGGCGAATCGCGTGAATCAAATGATTGCCGCCGATTGACAGCGCGTCGCCGTCGCCCGTGATCACCCACACGGACAGCTCAGGGTTCGCGGCCTTGATGCCCGTGGCAATCGCAGGCGCGCGCCCGTGAATAGTGTGAAATCCGTAGGTGTTCATGTAATAAGGGAAGCGGCTCGAACAACCTATGCCTGACACAAAGACAGTATTTTCGCGCTTGATTCCAAGCTCAGGCATGACCTTTTGCACCTGCGCCAGAATCGCGTAGTCGCCGCAGCCCGGACACCATCGGACTTCCTGATCTGAAACGAAATCCTTTCGCGTAAGCTTTACGGGAGAGTTGCCTTCGTTAGTCGGTATGTTTGCGTCTGTGCTCATAATAATTTCCTTAAACGAATATCAAATTTGATATTCGATATTCGTTATTCTATTCCTCATACAGTTCATTCAGCTTTGCCGTAAGCTCGCTGATCTTGAACGGCTTGCCTTTCACTTTCGGGTACGAGACGGCAGGCACAAGAAACTTTGCGCGCAGCAGCATGCAAAGCTGGCCCATGTTCAATTCAGGCACAAGCACGCGGTCAAAGCGCCCGAGTATCTCTCCGAGATTTTTCGGAAACGGATTCAAATGGCGCAGGTGAATGCTCGACACGCTTTTGCCCTGCTGCTGCATCTCTTCGACAGCAGAAGTGATCGCGCCGTAGGTCGAACCCCATCCGACTACTAATAATCGCCCGCTCGCGTCGCCGAATACTTCAAGCTCGGGTATGTCGTCGGCTATGCGAGCGACTTTCTCAGCGCGCGTCAATACCATGTGCATGTGGTTTTCCGGTTCGTAAGAGACGTTGCCTGTGATGTCGGCCTTTTCCAGCCCCCCTATGCGATGTTCCAGTCCCGGCGTGCCAGGTATGGCCCATGGTCTTGACAGCGTATCGGGGTCGCGCTGGTAGGGTTGAAACCCTTCCGGCTCTTTGGCGAATTCAACTTCAAACCTCGGAAGCTCGTCCATCTTCGGCAATTTCCATGGCCTGCGCCGTTGCCTAAATATCCGTCTGTAAGATATATAACCGGCAACATATGCCGCGTTGCTATGCGAAACGCTTCGACGGCCATGTGAAAACAATCGCCCGGAGTCGAAGCCGCGACTATCGCAACGGGGCACTCGCCGTTTCTGCCGAACATCGCTTGCAGCAAGTCGGACTGCTCGGTCTTCGTAGGCAGCCCGGTTGACGGCCCTCCGCGCTGCACATTAACTATCACGACCGGAAGCTCTGTCATCACGGCAAGACCTATGGCCTCGCTCTTGAGTGCAACTCCCGGCCCGCTTGTGCCTGTCAGTCCGAGTTGTCCGGCGAACGAAGCGCCCACAGCCGCGCACATGGCGGCGATTTCGTCTTCGGCCTGAAACGTCTTCACGCCGAAATTTTTGTGGACGGAAAGCTCGTGCAGGATGTCTGAGGCAGGCGTGATCGGGTAGCTCGCATAAAAGAGCGGGCGATTTGCAAGCACCGATGCCGCGACAAATCCGAGCGCGGTCGCCTGGTTGCCTGTGATGTTGCGATACTTGCCCGGAGCGATGGCTGCACGGCGCACGCGGTAATGGGTCGTAAAAATCTCAGCCGCATCGGCATAAGCGAATCCTGCTTTCAGCGCAGTCTGATTCGCTGTCATCACATCGGCGTTGCGCTTGAACTTAGCTTCGATCCAACGCTGCGTCGGGTCGAGCGGGCGATCATAGAGCCAGTACATCAATCCGAGCGCCCAGAAGTTTTTGCAGCGATCAATCTCTTTCGACGGCAGCTTCATTTCGCGCAGCGCAGAGCGATTGAGCGTAGTGATGGGCAGTTTGAAGACGCGAAAACCATCAAGGCTTCCGTCGTCGAGCGGGTTTACCGTATAGCCTGCTTTCTTGAGATTGTTCTCGTTGAAAGCATCGGTGTTAAGGATGAGAATGCCGCCTGCTTCGAGGTCTTCTATGTTGACTCTGAGCGCGGCGGGGTTCATCGCGACCAGCACGTTAGGCTCGTCGCCCGGCGTGCGGATGTCGCGATTGGAAAAGTTCAACTGGAAGCCGGACACGCCGGGGAGGCTTCCGGCAGGCGCACGAATCTCCGCAGGGAAATCCGGCAGAGTCGAAATGTCGTTGCCTACAATGGCCGTAGTATTGGTGAACTGCGTGCCCGTAAGCTGCATTCCGTCGCCGGAGTCGCCAGCGAAGCGGATCGTCACTGTCTCTAGTTCTTCGATGTGCTTCTCTTCAACATTATTGAGAATCGTTGTTGACTCCATAATTGCCTATCCTGTTATTAGTGAAAATTCTGAGGGCGATGCAATGAATCCCCATCTGCTTGCTTCATAATGCACTGTCTTCCAAAACGAGCATATTACACAAAAGATAATAACACGTAAAGCTAACGCCATGCAGCCATCGCGATTGAGGTGCAATTAAAAGTGGGACTCAAGCATAATAAAGCTCCTAACGATATCTAACTCATTGAATGAGCTTTGAGATGATAAAGAAACAGCGAAAGATTCGGTCAACAAACTCCGCTGACTTCTTTGAGCGTTTACAACGCCATCCGCAGCTACGCGCAAAGTTTGAGTCTCTTCATATGTGCTTGCAAAGCGAGCCGAGCCCCTTGCGCCCCGCCTGAACCACAAAGAGGTAGGCGAGATAATCAAGAAAGCAAACCTCGAAGGATTTCTCAAAGCAGTAGGCGCTTGGAACTGACCCGATAGCCACGAATTGCACGGATGTATACGAATCATCGCGAATGCTTATGGCTCGGTGAGCATTCGTAACTATTCTTGCACTTCAAGGCTTCAAAAATCTGGCTTTTCATCGCGCTCCGGTTAGACTATGTATTGAGACGGGAGATGGAAGAAAGCGGCTCGAAATAACAAGGATTTGCTGATTCACGGAAAGCGCCGTCCTTGACACTATTTTGAGCCGTATGGTAAGTTTCGTGGCTTGAATCAGCACTAAATTTCTTATATGGGAGTCCATACTTTGCTCGCTAACGTCGCGCTCGCTTTCGCAGAGGGCGGTGGCAATATCATCAGCCCGAACGGCTCGCTCGTTTTTATTCTGATCCTCTTTCTACTGTTCGTATTTGTGATGAACAGGATACTGTTTCGTCCCATCGGTCGAGTGCTCGACGAACGGCAAGTCTTGACCGAAGGCGCGACGAATGAAGCGCGCGCAGCAGTCCGCCGTTATCAAGCAAAGCTTGCCGATTACGAATCATCAATCCGGCAGGCACGTGCTGAAAGCTACAAAAGACTGGAGCAAGATCGCGCCGTTGCGCTCGAAGAGCGTCGCCAGGTGATCGAAGCTGCAAAACAAGAAACAAGAGACAAAATCGAGAGCGCTAAATCCGAGATCGAACGGCAATCAGAAGCGGCGCGCGCTGCGCTTGAATCTGAATCCAAACAGATAGCCGAAACAATATCGCGCACAGTTCTGGGGCGCTAAAGGGGAGGTGGGGCTGATTGATCATTGATAATATTATCCAACCGGCCCTTGTCGTACTGGCCGATCAAGCGGGGCAATCTAGTATCTGGACGAATCAACCTTTGTGGAGGGTGATTAACCTTTTAGTTTTTGTCCTCGTCCTCATTTACATCTTCCGCAACAAGATGCGCATAGGGAAGGTATTCGACGACCGCGCTGCCACAATAGTAAAAGAACTCGAACAGGCCAAACGCGACAAAGAAGAAGCTCAACAGAGGCTTGCTGAAGTCGAAGCGCGCCTGAGTCGCCTCGACCAGGAAGTCGTCGAGATTCGAGAGGAAGCCGAACGCGAAGGCGCGCGCGAACGAGAGCGCATAAGCCAGGCGGCTGCGATGGATGCGGAAAAGCTGAAGCAAACGGCGCAACGCGAAATCGAAGGCGCGATGAAAGCCGCGCGAACTGAGCTTCGCGCATTCGTCGCCGAGAATTCCGTTCAGATGGCCGAAAACATCATACGCCGCGAAATCCGCCCGGAAGATAATACCCGGATGCTGAACAAGTATATTGACGAACTGAGCGAGGTGAGCAAATGAGCGTTACCACAATTGTACGCCGCTACGCGGAAGCCCTCGCTGATGCTGCAATCGCGCATGGTCAGGTAGAACAGATAGACTCGGACGTGCGCGCATTCGTAGAGGTGATGCGAGCCAGCCGCGAGCTTTATAATCTGTTCGCAAGCCCCGTAGTTTCGCAGCGCGACAAGAGCAAGGTGCTTGACGCGATAATAAATCGTGTTCACCCCAACCAGATGACTGCCAACCTGCTGCGCACGATGCTCAGTCATTATCGCTTGCACTATCTGAGCGAAATGTACGAGCAGTTTCGCCGCATAATAAACGAGCGCGCGGGCGTCGTCGTCGCTGAAGTCACAACGGCTCAACCGCTCGCGCAGGCAGAGCAGGCATTGCTGAGTCGCAAACTTGAAGTTATGACGGGCAAGCAAGTGCAGTTTCAATTCAAGACCGACCCTGAGCTGATCGGCGGCGTCGTCACGCGCATAGGCTCTGTCGTTTACGATGGCTCCGTGCGAACGCAGCTTCAAGAGATCAAGCAACAGTTGAAACATGGCGACAGATAGCATTTCAAAGTTCGAGTTTGAAATCTAAAAGAGGGAAAAGATGGAAGGAATCAGAGCAGACGAGATAAGTAAGATCATACGCCAGCAAATCGAAGGCTACAACGCGAGCGTTGAAGTGACCGAAGTGGGAACTGTCATAAAGGCTGGCGACGGCATCGCCGAAATATACGGACTTGAGCGAGTCATGGCGGGCGAGTTGCTCGACCTGCCGCACGAAGTCGCGGGCATCGCGCTCAACCTCGAAGAAGACAAAGTCGGCGCGGTCTTGTTCGGCAATTACGAAAAGATCAAAGAGGGCGACGAAGTCCGCCGCACCGGGCGAATCATGTCCGTGCCTGTTGGCGAAGAACTGATCGGTCGCGTTGTTGACCCGCTTGGCCGACCGCTCGACGGTCGCGGCCCGATTGATACTGGCGGGAAGTTCAACCCACTGGAAAAAATCGCGCCCGGCGTGATGGACCGCCAGCCCGTGCGCGAGCCTATGTTGACAGGCATTAAGGCTATTGATGCGATGGTTCCTATCGGGCGCGGCCAGCGCGAACTGATCATCGGCGACCGCCAGACGGGCAAGACCGCCGTCGCGCTCGACGCCATCATCAACTCGAAGGGCAGAGACCTCATCTGCATCTACGTTGCGATAGGCCAGAAAGAATCCACGGTCGCGCAGGTCAAGAAGACGCTCGATGATTTCGATGCTTTCAGCTACAGCATCATCGTTGATGCTTCGGCATCGAAGCCCGCCGCCATGCAATACATCGCGCCTTTTGCGGGTTGCGCGATGGGCGAATACTTCCGCGACCAAGGCCAGCACGTTTTGTGCATCTACGACGATCTATCGAAGCACGCCTGGGCGTACCGCTCTATTTCGCTACTGCTCAGACGACCGCCCGGACGCGAGGCGTATCCCGGAGACGTGTTCTATCTGCATTCGCGATTGCTTGAACGCGCGGCCAAGCTGTCAGACCCGCTTGGCGGAGGCAGCCTGACGGCGCTTCCCGTGATCGAAACTCAAGCGGGCGACATCTCCGCATACATCCCGACAAACGTCATCTCGATCACCGACGGTCAGATATTCCTTGAAAGTGATCTGTTCCATCAGGGCTTTCGCCCTGCGATCAACGTCGGCAACTCCGTAAGCCGAGTCGGCGGCTCTGCGCAGACAAAAGCGATGAAACAGGTCGCGGGCACGCTCAGAATCGATCTGGCTCAGTATCGCGATCTCGCGGCGTTTGCGCAGTTCGGCTCCGATCTCGATAAAGCGACGCAGGCCCAGCTCAATCGCGGCCAGCGTTTGACCGAGGTGCTCAAGCAGCCGCAGTATTCGCCAATGCCGGTCGAGCAGCAGGTCGTTGTGCTGTGGGCGGCGACGAAAGGGTTCCTTGATGATATCGCAATCGAGAATGTGAAGAAGTTCGAGCAGGGGCTTCTCTCGTTCATAGAGAACGCGAAAGGCGGAATCCTCGAAAAGATACGCGACCGCAAAAAGCTCGATGAGGAGATAGAGAACGAATTGCGCGCAGCCGTGACGGAATTCAAAGACCGCTTCACGGCAGAGGCGCGCACGGCTTCCGTTTAATCTTTAGATTATGGCAAACCTTCAAGACCTTCGCAGACGGGTTCGATCCGTCCGCAACATGCAAAAGCTCACAAAGGCCATGAAAATGGTCGCGGCGGCAAAGCTTCGCCGCGCGCAAGAGCGCGTGGTCGCGGCTCGCCCTTATGCCAGCACGATGATGCGCATGCTTGGGCGGTTGGCCGCGCGAACGGGCGACTATCATCACCCGCTGCTCGACCCGCGAGGCGACGAGCATTACGTGATTGCGCTGATTACTGCGGACAAGGGATTGTGCGGCGGGTTCAATACCAACCTCAACAAAGCTGCGCAGCAATTCATCCGCGAGAATCAAAGCAAGAAGGTCGAGATGGTAGCCATCGGACGCAAAGGCCGAGACTATTTTCGTCGCCGCCCGGTTACCCTGTTGCGCGATTACATCAACGTCACGGCGCGCGCGGTCAATCACGAAGACGCCGCTCAAATCGCGCGCGACCTGATGGAGATGTACACCGCCGAAGGCTCGACCATTGATCGCGTGTTTGTGGTTTATAACGAATTCAAATCCGTCCTTTCGCAGCGCGTTGTGATAAAGCAGTTGTTGCCGATTCCCACAGAAGAATTAAGCGGAGAAGGCTCTGCCGGTTTTCAAGGAGGGCTGGCGACTGTCGCTCCGCAGGCAGGCGGACAGGGCGAAGTGCTGATTGATTACCTCTACGAACAACCGCCCGCTCAGATATTCGAAAGCCTGTTGCCGCGCTACGTCGAAACGCAAATCTTCTATGCGCTGTTGGAGTCAATCGCAAGCGAGCACGGCGCGCGAATGACGGCGATGGATTCCGCATCGAAGAACGCCGGAGAAGTCATAGACACGTTGACGCTCAACATGAACCGTGTGCGTCAGGCTTCGATCACGCGCGAGATCATCGAAGTCGTGAGCGGCGCGCAAGCCCTTGAAGGCTGACGGCTCAAGACAAAAGTAAAAAGGCTAAAGGCAAAAGCGGAAGTGAAGTTCAGCAGTCGCGTTCCACTTTTGCCTTTAGCCTTTTTACTTTTGTCTTATCTGCTAATATGAAATTGTATGGCCGAGAATATAACGACTGCCGGAAGTTCGCTGGCGACAAAGATTTTTAAGTACTGGCTGCCTGTTCTGTTCATGATAGGCGTGATGTACTATGCCTCGACCGATGTCTTTTCGGGCGATAATACTCGCAGCCTTATTGAAAGACTTGTACTCTGGCTTCGCCCGCATACGAGCGCGCGCGGGCTGATGAAGATCAATTACATTGTGCGCAAGATGGCGCATTTTGCTGAGTACGCAATACTGGCCGGGCTGTTGTTCCGCGCATTTCGCGCCGACTCGATTGTGCGCTGGCGCGTGCGCTGGGCTGTCTATTCGTTTGCCGTAGCCGCAAGCTGGGCGTTGCTCGACGAATTACATCAAAGGTTCACGCTCACTCGCGGCGGCTCTATTTATGATTCACTGCTCGATTCTGCAGGCGCGCTGTTCATGCTCCTGGTTATCGCGCTATTCAATAATCGCTGGAAGAGAGAGGAAGCGTTGACTACGAAGAAATCATAGCATTGAATCCAGTTTTAGCTTATCGCCTTGATAATCTCTTGTTCTACATTTTTAGAAAGCTTGCCTATCCAAAAATCAATTATTTTGCCGCTATTATCAATCAAAATTACAGTCGGTGTAGCGACCAAATTGAGCGCATAGAAATCTACACCTGCAACTGTATCTAAGTTTAGCTCCTCCTGTCCGGCAAATTGTTCAACTTCACTCTGAGACTCAGGAAAAATTGCGACGATATGAGAAGCGTTTATATTTTTGCGCTGTTCAAAAGTGATCTGCTTATAGAAAGGCAGGCTTTCACTGCAATGATCACACTTTGAACTCAGAGCAATAAGGAGCGTTTTAGGTGCCTTGCTATAATCTATTCCTGGTAACTGCGCGAATGTTGTGCCCTTTTGCAATCCGACTTGAAGTTGTATCTGTGGCTTTGGCGTAAAATACTTCCAGGCAAAAGTGCCTAATACCACTACGGCTACTAATAGTACGGCGATGTTTGTAGCTATTTCTAAATAGTGCTTCAGTTTTGCTTGATCCATGTCTTTTCTGTAGCTTAAGGCATCACAGCTTTTTCAATTTGGGCCATTGTTTACGAAGCGCCTGTAGCGCCATTGTTATTGTTTTCTCCTCACCTATAGCTTTTCTCATATGAAGAAGCTCATCGGCGTATAGTCTTTTATAGTAGTTGTAGTAAACATCAGGCGTGCTGAACCGATCTATACCTATATCAGGAGATTTGACTAATTCTTCAATATCATTAAACACTTCTTTCAAAGTTTGATTATGCTTGAGCGCAAATGCCACTTCTTCTAATAAGTCGCGCTTTGCATCAACGTTACCTTGTACCCGCGCGAAGAGGTTACTGCTATCAGGGCCAACAAATGTGCCGTCTTCAAAAAATGCGCCGTCAATAGAAACAGTCATACTTATGCAGGATTGCATCTCGGCAATAATGCTATTTAGGAGCACTTCATAGTTCTTATCTCGCGCCGCCTGTTGAAGATTATGCAAAGCGTTTTTGTCAGAAGAGCCACCTGCAAATGAAGTTATACCCCCGCCTTGATCTTCGCTTAAAGGAATAATCGAAGAGATGTACCGAATCCCGTTCGGCTTTATAGCTATCCCAGCCGTTGTTGATAAATATTCCAACCCTGGCTTCCCCCCATCCATGAGGGCACGAGGATTGGCCCCTCCTGTTTCACGCGTGAAAATTGTTCCATCCGCCCTTACCATTTCCCACTTTAGTTGGTATGCAACGATAGATTTGTCACTCGTATTATTTAAGAGAACAGAAAATGGTTTTAACCTCGCCATAAAAGCGGTTTGCTCACCCCTGAAAAGTGAAGGAACTTTATCATTGAAAGAAGGGTCCGAAGGGCTGATTATTGCCAGACCGTGTTCTGGAAAGTCTCTAACGTTGATCGGAACACTCATGGCTTGCACTCTAATATTATTCCAGAAAAAAAAGCCACTTAGGCTTAAAGCTACAACTAAGGTTAATATCACGAAAATAGTTTTTTTCATATATAGGCTCCTTAGCGATCAAGGTAAAAGCAAGTTGATTGCCTTGCATATTTTCCTGTGTTGATGAAACAAGTCTTATTGTTCGCCGACAAAGATCACATCCCATGCCCAGTGTCCAATATGTGATTGTTGCGTGCCCTCTACTCTCGCCCGATAACGAAATCGGTTGCCATACTGATCACGCCGATTTGATAATCTGTAATCAAAAGAAATAGAACTAACTCCAAGAGAGGGCAGCGTATATATCTCATTTGGCTCAGAGATGCCGTTATGGTTTGTATCCTGCCACAGGCGCAGCAAAGAGAATATAGCGTCTATTCTATTGATTACTCCATCATTATTGCCGCCACTTTCCGGTTTATCGAATTCGGCGAGTGCGAGGAAACCGTTGCGATCAGGTGAAGGCGGCTGTGGGGTTGCATTGCCGAACAACTCTCTACCATTATCTACTCTGCCATTACCATTACGATCAAGCATAAGGAACGCATCATCGGAGCCTGTAGCAGTCCAATATAATTACTTTTTAATAAGTGTCAAGAAAATATACTTTGAACAAAGCAAAGTTAAAGGCGAGCTTGCTTTATAAAGGGCCAAGAATTGCTAACGAGATTTACTTTTCACCCTTCCATCTTCACGACGCCGATCTTTTCAAGAAGCCTTAGATAATCGGCAACGTCTTCGACAGAGATTGGGCCGTAGACGGCAGCCAGATAATCGCGTATAGCCTGTATGCTCCGCTTGCCGTCTACGAGGTTCAGTATCTCGTAGAGGATTATGTCGCCCTGCGGCATCGCGCTTATCCGCTCGACTGCACGGAGGTCGCCGTTCGCTCTTTCCTCAACATAGTTGTAGTAGTAGACGCTCATCGGGCCGGTCACTTTTCGCGCGGGCACTCTTCTGTAATCACTGCCGACCGAGCGCGGGCGCGAAGCGTCTTTCGGATTGCGCGTTTTCGATTGCTCTTTCGGTTGCTCTTTTTGTTCTAGCGTGAAGAAGATGCGATTGCCTTTGCGCTGCTCCGTGAGCCTTCCGGTCAGCACCAGCCACGCGCCGCTCAGTTGATCTACCAGTCCTTCGACTTTAGCTTCAAGCGTCTTGTCACCGGGCGCAAACGCGAGCACTGATGCGATAGTCTCTGCGTCGTTTTCGAGCGAGCGGGCGATAATGTTGCGCGACTCTTCGTCGGCGTCTTGAACGCCGCTTGTTTCAACAGCGCGCGCCCTTTCTCTTTGCTTCGGAACGCGGGCCAGCGCGCGAGCGAAGACTTCGTCTGCGAGGCGCGAGGCTTCGCTCGCGCCCGCTCGCGCAAGGAAATAGCCCGACGCTGCGGCGATGAACGACGAGCGCTTCATTTTGGTCGGATCAATATTTGCAGGCGTGTCGTTGTTCGTGTGTATGAATACGTCAGGCCAGTCGCGCAAATAGATGGTCGGGATTCTGAAAGAACCTTCCTGATAAACGTCGTGGTCTGACCCCATCTCGTAAGGCGTGATGTCTGCGACGAAACTGTCTTTTGCTCCTTCGGGCGAGATGAGCGCGTCCTCGAAACCGGCTCCAGAAGCCGCTTTCAAGGCTCCAGCGATTGCGTACTCTGCAAAAGTATCAGCCACGGTGTTGACCGCGCTCGGAAGCGACGCGGGCGTGTGCGTCACGTGCAAGATTGATTTTGTGATCCCGTAGTTGCCGCCTACCATGTCGCAATGAACAGCCGCTTTCATTCGGCGAACGATTTCAGGGTGCTCTGCGAAATAAGCGACAGTGCCGTTGATTTCAGGCGGCCAGATGAAGCGAATCGTGCGGCGCGGTCTCTCAAGCTCGCCACGCCTGATTAATGTGGTGAGCGTGCGCGCGACTTCAAGTATCGCCGCTGCGCCCGAAGCGTTGTCGTTGGCTCCCGGTTTTTGATGGCACAGGTGACAGGAAAAAACGATCTCTTCATCGGCAAGATCAGAGCCGGGAATAATCGCGGTCACGACTTCGTAGTGGCTCGCCCTTATCTCTGCTTTCACGACGGCGTGAAGCGTGATCTGCTCATTGCGCTCAAGTCGCTCGCGATACTGGCGTGCGCGGCGAAGCGAAATCATGAAGGCGAATTTGTTGTCCGCGTTATACGGCGATAGATGTCCCCATCGCACGTTGTCCACGTAATCACCCGACCAGCCTGTAACTTGATTCTGCTGATAGCTCAAGATGCCAGCCGCGCCGCGTTCATCGCATGCAAGCTTGTGAACATCGGCGACTCCTCCGCCTGCCAGCACGATGCGGCCTTTCACATCTTTGCCGTCATAGTCTTTGGCCGAAGTGCCTGCGCCGACGTCTACGAGCGTCGCCCTGACGTCTGCGCTGCGGGAGTAGTCTGCGAGCGCGACTCGCATCTCGTCGTAATCAGCGACCTTCGTTTTATTAGGCTGCACTTCCCACAGCTCTCCGCTCGTGGCTTCCCATCCGGGCGTTGACCGCAGCGTGTGATAAGTCTTCTGGCCGTCGGCAGGGAAGCGCTCGATTTCTACATGCTCAAGGCCGAACTCTTTGGATTTTGAAGCGATATACTGAGCCGCGCGCGAAAAACCTGTGGACGCCTGCACGCGATGATAGCGGGCAAGCTCTGTCACCGTGTCTTTAGCAATCAAGCCGTTGATCTCGGCAGCGAGCGCGTTTATTTCTTTGTCTGAAAGCAGCGCGGTCTTGTTGAATTGATTATCGCGCGACTGGCGAGCAAGAGTGATTAATGATGCCTGGCTTAAAAGAAGCACAACGGCAAAGATAAGGGAAAGCTTTTTCATCGAAGGAGCCTCGCGGTCTGAATTACTTAATGAGCTTTCAACGTCAATCAGCCGCGATTCAAAGGGAAGTGAATCGCGGCTGACAAATCATTTTGAACTATGCAGCGCCGGATTCTATTTCTTTCCGCTTGCGGCGCGTTTCAGGCTCGCTCGCGCTTGCCCGATAGCCATCGCCACAGCATACGAGTAGCCGCAGAAGTAGATGAGCAGAAATGGAATCGTGCCGAATGTGTGGCTCTCAATCGCGTACACTATCGTCAATAAAAAGTAGATTGCAAAAAGCAGTTCAAGCCACGGCAGCTTGATTCTGCGCGGCACGTAGCTTTTTTTCACCCACGTCTTGTCGCTCGTCTCTTCTATGCGGTACTTGGGAGTTCGCACGAAAGGCGTCTTCACTCCGAGTATGGCTTCCAGCACCGCGCGAGCGTTCGAGAACGTAAGCGCGATGCCCATGCTCATCACGAACGGAATGTATTTTATTGATTGCTTCCACGTCTGTGGGTGCAGATGCCACTGCGTGACAAGATAGTAGACTATCACCGAAACTGTGGAAAATGTCAGGATCGGAACGTCGAGCAGAAAGAGGTGAAACAATCCCTGATTGTAGCGCACGATCAGTATCGGAAGATTGATAAGCGCAAGCACGATGACGAGCGGCGCAGCGAGGTTACCCGTAAGGCGGAAGAACTGTTCGAGCTTCGCGCGAAGCGGCAGGCGCGGGTCGCGCCACATCCGGCCCATCAATTTGATTCCTACTTGTATGACCCCTTTGGCCCATCGCTTCTGCTGCGACTTGAATGCGTTTATCTCGACGGGCAATTCTGCGGGCACGTCTTCGTCCATCAAGTAAATGAAGCGCCAGCCCATCAGTTGCGCGCGATAAGAAAGATCAGTGTCTTCGGCCAAGGTATCGTGCTGCCAGCCGCCTGACCACTCGATGGCTTCGCGCCGCCACATTCCAGCCGTGCCGTTGAAGTTAAAGAATCCTCCCGCGCGGTTGCGCGCAGTCTGCTCGATAACGAAGTGCCCGTCGAGCATGATGGATTGCACTTTCGTAAGCAGCGAGTAATCGGCGTTGATGTGGCTCCATCGCATCTGCACCATGCCGACGCGCTCGTCTGTGAAATAATCAATAAGTCGGCGAATGCAATCGGGTCGCGGCGCAAAGTCCGCATCGAAAATCAGAATCAACTCGCCGGAAGATTTTTTCAATCCCGCTTCGAGCGCGCCTGCCTTGAAGCCCGTGCGGTCTGCGCGGTGGTGATAGGTGATGTCGAAGCCTTGATCGAAATACTTTTTCACAACGCTCGACGCTATCTCGACGGTGTCATCGGTCGAATCATCCAGCACCTGGATTTCGAGCAATTCGCGCGGGTATTCGAGCTTGACTACTGAGTCAATGAGCCGCTCTGCGACATACATTTCGTTGAAGAGCGGTAACTGAACAGTGACGCGTGGCAGGCGATCAGACGCGAATCTGGCTTTGGGCTTCGGAGTGTGCTTGCGATAGCGAAGGAAAAGATAGACCAGCCGGTAACGATAGATGCCATAAACGGAAAGCAGTATGAGTATTCCGAAATACACCCACATCAGATACATATCGAGCGAGTCGCTGACGTTAAGGTAACTTATATTGCCTGCCGGATAGCTTCCGCCGTGAGCTTCGGAGGATGCAATAAATTTATCTACGGCGTCGTTGCCGCTCGATTGAACAGGAAACGCGAGAAGCTCGATTTCTGTGGTCTTACCGGCTTCGACTTTGGCATGGCCTACGATGTCCTGGCTGCCTTCGCATTGAGAGTTAAGCGCATAGCTGCCGGGTTCAAGGCTCTCGAAATTGAAAAAGCCGTTGTCATCACTGATGGCCTGATACTCGCGGCCCGTTGCGTTGTTGCGCGCGGTCACGGTCAGACCATGCATGATGTAACCGCGCATTTCGACTACACGGCCATGAATAGAGGTGGGCGCTTGCGCGTGAGCCACAGAAGTTAACAGCGATAATAGAACTGCCAGCACTGTTGATTTGAATAACTTTGCCATAATGAATATCACCTATGCCGGGCGCTATGATGCAACACGGCTTGCGAAAGTTTGCATGAGGTCAACGGCAAAGTATAGGGATGCCTGGCGCTCATTTCAAGATTGAAAACAGTGCCGCGAGCGGGTTGGCTTGCCATGTGACCCGCTCGCGTTATTTTCATCATATTAGTAAGGCGGCTGATTGGGTGATGGTCCGCCTGGGGGAGGGCCGGGCGGCGTAAAATTCGGCGGCGGATAGCCGGGCGGCGGCCCTTGCGGAGGATAGGAGTCGCCTTTGCGCTTCTCGAACAGCGCCACCCCGATTATTCCTCCGAGCGTCGCCATGCTGATGATGACAACGGCAAATATGAGCCAGAACAAAAAAGCGCCCGCCACAGAATTGTTCTGCAAAAAAGCGACGATGTTATTTAGTGTTTCCTGCGCGCTCGGATCACTTTGATTTCCGGCATTCTGTCTCATCGCTTCCACTACCTGATCCCAGCGCGCCAGCATGAGAGGAATATTTATTGCCATCATTACGAGAGAGCCAACCGCTCCGGCATACAATCCCACAACTGCTCCGTCACCGTTAGTCACGCGAAACACAGGAGAACGCTTTATCAGCATATAAGCAGCGACAGCGCCGCCAATGAGTCCCCACAGGCAACAGCCGAAGTTTAGGTAAGGAATAACCGAAAGCAGGCCCGCTACCAGACCACCGACGAGCGCGGGTTGGAATTTGTTTGGCTTTTCAGTCAAGGTGTTTCTCCTACGGTAACTGACCACTGCTTCATTAGAATCTGACAACAGTGTCAGGGCCGCCTTGAATGTGAACGGTGTCAACGAAGCGAACGCGCTTGGTTCGCTCAGTCGCCATGATGATTGAAGAAGTGCGAATCCCTGTGCCGAAAAATCTCACGCCGCGCAAAATGGTTCCGTCGGTCACGCCTGCTGCGGCGAAGATGATCTTCTTGCCCGGAGCAAGATCGTCCGTGTCATAGATGCGATGCGGGTCGCTGATGCCCATCTCTTTCATTCGCTCGACGACGCCTTCCGGTATGCGGCTTCGGTCTTCGAGGTCTTCGAGTTGCTCTTTGAGCACGAAGCGCGCGAGTATCTGCCCGTTCAAGCATTTCATCGCCGCCGCCGTAAGCACGCCTTCAGGCGCGCCGCCAGTTCCCATCACCGCGTGAACGCCTGAGCCTGCGACAGCAGCCGAGATGCCCGCGGACAAATCGCCGTCCGTGATCAATCTTATGCGAGCGCCTGCTTCGCGTATATCCGCGATCAGTTTTTGGTGTCGAGGCCGGTCGAGCACGATGACGACTAGATCATCAATGTCGCGGTTGAGCCGTCGCGCTATCGCTCGAAGATTGTCTTTGACCGGAGCGTCTATGTCCACCGCGCCTCTCGATGATGGCCCGACGATGAGCTTCTGCATGTAGAGGTCGGGCGCGTGCAGCAGTCCGCCCTTTTCAGCGCACGCCATAACGGCTATGGCGTTGGCTGAACCCATAGCGCAGAGGTTCGTTCCTTCGAGCGGGTCAACGGCTATGTCCACTTCGGGGAATCTGTCGCCGTCTTCGACTTTGTGCCCAAGCCCGACCTTTTCGCCTATGTAAAGCATGGGCGCTTCGTCACGTTCGCCCTCTCCGATAACTATCTCGCCGCGCATCGGCACGGTATCCATTATCTTTCGCATCGCTTCGACAGCGACGTGGTCAGAGAATTTGCGATCACCTTGCCCCATGGTTTGCGCGGAAGCGATAGCCGCAGCTTCGACTACTCGAAGAAAGTCGAGTCCCAACTCGTGCTCCATTTTTCGTTCTGTCATCGTTATCCTCCAAGTCAGTTTGTGCGAAGCTCTCGCTTGAGGGAAATCGATAATGATTTCAAGGCTGTGCTTTATTTTCTCGAATCATTCCAATAGCTTATGCTCACGTCAAAATGTGTATCTGGCTGCGGCGGACACCTTAAATCATCTTGCTGCAAAAAAACATTTGCGGACTGGTCAACAGGAAAGCCCCGCAATCGCGCCTTATGTTATATCAATAATCTTCAGTCCCTACAACAAAGGAGCGCGTAAATGTGAATTGCTTATCACCCGCCTTCATCGTCGAAATCATCGAAGTAAAAACCAGTCTTGATATCATATTACATCAATCGCAACCTTCCCTAGATTATCTATGGAAGATGGTCTATGCGAAAAGATAAACTGCATCAGAAAACCGAGATGCTGCCAGGGACGCTTGAGATGCTGATCCTCAGGACTATAGAGCGGAATGCCGAACCCATGCACGGCTACATCTGCAGGATGTCGGCCTCAACTTCACAGTGCTCGCCTGGACTATGGCGGTTTCGCTTCTAACCGGCATCATCTTCGGGCTTGCGCCCGCGCTGCTACAGACCCGGTGACGTTTGTGGCCATCGTGCTGCTTCTGGGTGCCGTTTCATTAATAGCGTGTTTCGTCCCGGCACGGAAAGCAGCCAAAGTGGATCCGATGGTTGCGCTCAGTTATGAGTGATCAGGGCTCCGGTCGGAGTATTCAATCGGCAGAGCGCCGGTGTAATCCGGGATGCCTGTTATTTCCATCAAGCTATTTCAGCCTTTCTTGTGAGCCGGTCGGTCTTAAAGTGTGCTACAGAGTCACAGGATCATGTACCCGAATGCGCAGTCAGCAATAGCTACATCGTCGAGCGCTACTGATTCGATTCAGGGTCAGTGATGCGCGCGGCTTTCATCTTCTACATTTGCGCGCCAATAGCCGCCGACCATTCTAACCAGGCTGAATGATCTTGAGCGAGAGCCGATCCTTTGTGAGTCAAGCGGACTCGAATACATCTCATTTCCAATCGCAGATAGAAGCGTTCCTCTATCAAGACAAGAGACTGACAGGCAGACTTCCGCCCTGGTTGAGCTTGCTTCAAAAGGGAAGAATGTTGTCATACACTGTCGTCAAGGAGTCGGACGATCCGCAATCATAGCGGCCTGTGTTCTGACGAAACGAGGTCTGTCCGTGAGTGAGGCATTTGAACGAATAGCAGCGGCGAGAGAGTGTGTGGTGCCAGATACAGAAGAACAACGAGAATGGGTTGTCGGATTTGCAGCGAGCATACAACAGTGAGAAAGGCTTATGCTAAACTCAGGGCCGTCTGAAAATGCATCAACCGGAGCGCGGCAATCGAGTTTCCTATCGTTTCCTGAATGTTTCGCGCTGCGCCCGGTTAGGCAAGACGTTAGCTGGCTTGAGTTGAGCTATGGACAAGAAAATGCGAAATGAAAAGCCTTGGATAATAGGGCAAGATTTCTTCTACGGTATTTCGAGGAAGAAGAATTATCGAAAGGCGTTCCCCTATCTGCTCGAAGCCGCCATTCTGGGGGAACTTCATTGTCAGAATCTAGTTGGCTATTGTTTCTATCGCGGCTTAGGTGTAAAGAAAAATATTCCTGCCTCTCTCTTCTGGTATCAGCGGGCCGCAAAATACAATCATGAAGTAGCCTTATACAGCCTCGCGCGATTTTACGAGAAGGGTGAAGGAGTTGAGAAGAATGATAGAAAAGCTTTCTCCCTCTATAGGAGGGCTGCCGAACTTGGCGATGAATGGGCACAGTGCAATTTAGGAGTCAGGTATCTTGAAGGAGTAGGAACGAAGCAGGATCTAAGGAAAGGCATTGAGTGGATGCGCAAGGCCGCACAAAAAGGAGATGCGAAAGCTCAATACAATCTTGGGATGGCGTACATTGATGGAGAAGGGGTTCGGAAAAGTAGTCGCAATGCTCGAATCTGGTTTGAGAAGGCGGCGAAGCAAGGTCATAAGCGAGCGGCGGCTGCCCTGCGACGAGCCAGCTAACAATCCATCTGAGGTGTTGGTGTCAAGAAAAAACTGATTCAGGGATTGCTGGCCGCATACTTCAACAGCCGCGAGTTCCGCTTCCTCAGGCTCTCAAGATACTTCACCTCATCATACTTTGTCTTGCTCTGCCAGCACCTCCATATGATCCTTAGCAAACCTCCGGGAAGAAGAAAAGTAGCGGAGCAAGAAGAAGCTTTATTAGCTGCGGCGAAAGACTTATATTAGAGCCTGTCGCGGCCACGCTGATGCTTGGCGTTAGACTGAATCAAATTATCCACAAACAATTGTGCTGTATAATAAATCGTGAGGGTTTCAAATTGAAAATTACCGAGATTGCCTCCGAACATTTTTCGATCGTCTTTGAAAACGAAGACGAATTCAAAGCTGAGTATGACAACAATATTTCTGCGGGAGGCCTATTCTTTCAAACCTCTTCGCAATTGCCGGAATTCACCTCGCTTCAACTCACTTTGAAGTTGTCAGAGGGCGGTCAGATGATGGTTCCTGCCACAGTGGTCCGTTCGACGGGAACGGCTCTGGCGGTTTCACTCGAACAGCCACCGGGATTGATCTGGTCAACGCTTACCGCCAAAATCTCCGATAATAATCAGGACACATCGCGCGTGGAACAAAATTCTTGGGACAAAATTCGCAACCTGTCTCGCATAGAGAAATTATTGCTTGCGCCAAAAGCCGACCGCAGCGAAAGGCAGGTGTTGGTTCAAGACAATGACGCGCAAGTGATTTTTTCGCTGCTAAAGAATCCCCGGATCACTACGGAAGAGGTGATACGCATCGCGCGTTCTCCTATGCTTTCATCCACAGCGGCTGAGTTGATTGCCAAGACAACCATCTGGGCTAGCAATTCGGAGATCCGCGCCGCCCTGGTACATAATCCCCGGACGCCAACGCCGCTTGCGATCAAATTACTTCCGACATTGCCCGAACCAGAGATCCGACAGATTGCCAAGTCCGGCGGCGTCAGTCAGGCGCTGAAACAAGCCGCACTGCGAATCGTTATCAATCGGCAGTGAAGGGAATAGTTGCAAGTCCAGCGGGGGCCGTCGCGAGAAGCCGTGCGAGCATCGCTACTGTCATGAGAAAAACGGTTGACAACTCAGGCGCTCACTTCCGACCATAGAATAAGGAGATTAAAGTAGCGGGCATTAGATTGACTCTCTTAATTCGAGACCCGCCTCTTTCGCCTTAACGCGATTTGAATCCTTCGAACGGTATCTGCGACCTCTGCTTTCTTTGAAGGGTCCACTTCCATTTCATCAAACGTAGATTTCGAGCATTGAATCTCCAGCCCTCCTGTCAAATTGAAGGGGCTCTCAGAATCGAGACACTCGACTTTCGAGGGCGGCCACACTTCGCTAATCACGACTGGCAAGCCTAGTAGTTCATCACGATAAAGTTGATGGTTGATCTTTGACTGGCATAAACTTCACAGATGCCAAAGAAAAAATACATTATCGATCTGAGCGCAGATGAGCGTGAGCAACTACAGCAACTCATACGGCGCGGTAAAACTTCTTCCCGTAAACTCACCCGCGCTCGCATTCTACTTAAAGCATCAGATGGTTTCACTGATGATGAGATTGGCTCTGCCCTTAATGTCGGTGTCGCTACCGTCGAGCGTATCCGCAAACGATTTGTCGAGGCCGGCTTGGATGCTATCAATGAACGACCGCGACCAGGCAAGCGACCTAAGCTTGACCACAAAGCACAGGCCCGCCTTGTAGCAGAAGCTTGCTCGAAGGCTCCCGATGGCCGCAAACATTGGACCTTGCAGTTGCTTGCCGACCGCGTCGTGGAGTTAAAACTGGCTGACTCCTGCTCGTATGAACTTGTGCGGCGGGCGCTGAAAAAAACAAGCTCAAGCCTTGGCTGAAACAGCAATGGTGCATTGGGGAAGTAAATTCCGAGTTTGTCGCTTGCATGGAAGATGTTTTGGACTTGTATGCTGAGCCTTATGACGAAAAGCGCCCGAAAGTGAACTTTGATGAGACCAGCAAACAGTTGATTGCCGAGACGCGCAGAGGTCTGAAAGCGAAAGCTGGTCGAGTACAACGCTATGACTATGAGTACAAGCGTAACGGAGTGCGGAACTTGTTTATGATCTGTGAGCCACAGGCGGGTTGGCGTCACGTTGCGATAACCGAGCGACGAACTAAAGTAGACTTCGCGCATCAGATGAAATGGTTGGTTGATGAGCGATACCCGGGAGCAGAGGTAATTCGAGTTGTTTTCGACAATCTCAACACGCACAAGGTAGCATCGCTTTATGAAGCGTTCGAGCCAAGCGAGGCAAGGCGAATAGCGAAGAAGTTGGAGTTTCATCCAACGCCGAAGCACGGCAGTTGGCTGAATATGGCAGAGATCGAATTGAGCATCCTTGAGCGGCAATGTCTTGATCGGCGTATAGGAGATGAAGAGATGCTTCGGCGAGAGGTGGAGGCATACGAGCAGCGTCGCAATGCTGAGAGAGCGACAATTGACTGGCAATTCACTGCTGCTGATGCTCGTGTTAAGTTGCATCGTCTTTATCCATCGCGATCATCGTGATGAACTACTAGTATCGTTGATTCAGTTTTATAGGGCTTTTTCATGCATCTATTACAATACTTTGGAATTCCCTCGCCGGATCGCGCGCGGGCGAGTTGCTCGCAATTGGCGAGATGGTATTGTATCGCAGGTATCTTTTAGTGTGAACTATTGAGCGCTTCTCTCTACAGGTTCTAATTCGAGTCCATCAATTCAACCTCGCATTATCGCGTCTAACGATGCGCCGGGCCTTATCCCCTCCCAAGCAACCTGCAACAGATCGGGCGTGTCTTTGTAGCCGGCGCGGAAAAGCGAAGCTAGCACCTTCGCCCGAACAGCGTTCGATCGGTTTGTTTTAAGTTTGAGCAAGAATTATCTCCGAAAAACAGGTCACAGTTTGGGTCACAGTATCGTGCAACATTCTCTAATCCCGTGAAATGTATGCCAACGTAAAGCAGCAAAAGTAAAAGGCGGGCAAAATAGCCAATTATTGACTGCGTTAAGGGGCTATGTTACTTTGCAGGCAGATGATAACCGGCTTCAACACAGACGTGCGTTACGAGGAACGCGTTTATCATGTGCAGACGGAAGACCGTGGGCAGGATAATCCGTTCCTAGAATCGCTCGTTTACATAGGCGGTACTGTTGTCGCAAAGAAGCGCACGCCTTACAGCGAACAGTTAAGCAATGGGGCTACCGAGGAGATGATAGCTTCGCTGCTGAAACGACAGCATCAGATTATTATTGCGGCAATCAAGGCCGGACGAATCGAAGACCTCATACGCCACTCGGCTAAAGAAGAGAGCTTAAGAGAGCCTAGGCCAAAGCAAGCGAAACCCAGATCACCGAGCGGCAATTTGCCGCTCGGCAAATTGCCCGCTGCGCCAACAGAACAACCACAGCCCGTGCTTCAATCACAGCCGCCCGCGCGTGCGGAGGTGAAAACAAGCGGGTCGCTGGTACGTTCACGCCAGGTAGCACCACCACCGCCCGCGCCCATCGAGCGTGAAGCGCCAAAGGGTGGAACTGCTCCGCTCGGCTCGCCTGCATTTCTAAAAGAGTTTACCCAGCCTAAGAAGCCCGCCAATTTTGAAGCGCCTTCCACAAGCAATTCCAATCAGAGCAGCAATGTCGCAGGGCTTGACCTCGATCAAGTAATCTCGGATTACTTGAAGCGAAATTCGGAGCAAGGGAAGCTCGACCTGAAAGTCATCACTCCCAGTCACTTCATTGCCGGAAAAAACATAGGGCTGAGAGTGCAGGTCGCATACGGCGCAGACCCTGAGCCAGAAGCTGTGGTCACGATCAAAGTGATAGGAACAGCGTTCAAGCCGCAGGTCTACATCGGTCGCGCTGGCCGCGATGGCGTCGCAAGCTTTGGCCTGTCGCTTCCTTCGTTCACGGCGGGCACTGCTGCTATCGTCATCGAAGCGCAATCCGGTCACGGGCGCGGAGAGTTGAAGCATTTGATCCGCAGAGCTTGAAGCAAAGGTCAGGGCTTACACATTGAATATCATCCTGAACGGAGAGCCAAAAGAGATATCCGAGAGCCTTGCTCTCGATGCGCTCATAACCGAACTCGGATTGAAATCCGAGCGGCTGGCTATCGAAGTAAACCGCCGTATAATCCGCAGGGCCGACTGGGCCTCGACAACGCTTTCGGAAGGTGACAAAGTAGAGATTGTGCATTTTGTAGGAGGCGGCGCTCAGTAACTGGCAAGCGCTGCTTAATCGCCTTCATATCATTTACGCAGGGATAGAAATGACAGACTCATTTGTTATAGCAGGACGCGAGTTTCGCTCGCGGTTAATTCTCGGATCAGGCAAGTACGAAACTTTCGAGTTGATGGTGAAATCGCTCGAAGCGGCGGGCACTGACATGGTGACGGTCGCCGTGCGGCGCGTGAATATCAGTGATCGCTCGAAAGAGTCGCTGCTCGATCACATTGACCTCAAGCAGTATCACATCCTCCCGAACACGGCAGGGTGCTACACGGCTGATGAAGCCATACGCACGGCGATGCTGGCGCGCGAAGCGCTCGACAACAACTGGATCAAACTCGAAGTCCTCGGCGACGAGCGCACGCTGTTTCCCGACAATCAAGGATTGCTCGAAGCTACAGGCGTGCTTGTGAAAGAAGGCTTCATCGTTTTGCCTTACTTCAACGATGACCTTATCGTCGCTCGAAGATTGATTGACGCAGGCGCGGCTGCCGTGATGCCGCTTGCGGCTCCGATAGGCTCAGGGCTCGGCATACAGAACTTCACCAACCTGCGAATACTGCGCGAGCAGATTCAAGAAGTTCCGCTAATCGTTGATGCAGGGGTCGGCACGGCATCAGACGCGACGCTGGCAATGGAGCTGGGCGTAGACGGCATATTGATGAACACAGGCATAGCAGGCGCTCGCGATCCTCTTGCGATGGCCGAAGCGATGAATTACGCCGTGCGCGCAGGCAGGCTTGCATATAAAGCTGGCCGAATCGCCAAGAAACTTTACGCTTCAGCCTCAAGCCCTGTTGAAGGAGTTTCCAGGTGAAAAGCAGTAGCCCGACCGTGAGGGAGGGCGCAAGTGCTCGCCCTTGCTTACGCGCGGGCTACTGATTTGCATTTGAGATGGCTTGTGATACCACATTCGAGAGCAGAGTTGTTCGGCGCGGGCCACCGGTTGATTGCGGGCGCTGATGAAGTCGGGCGCGGCGCGGTGGCCGGGCCGGTCGTGGCCGCAGCAGTCATCCTCAATCCTTTCAGAGTTCCCCGGGGCATTAACGATTCCAAGAAGCTGACAAAGCTTCAGCGCCAGCGACTCGAAGCCGAAATAAAAGAGACCGCGATAGCTTATTCAATCGCGCAAGTCGAGCATCACGAGATAGATCAGATCAATATTCATCACGCTTCTTTGCTTGCAATAGGCCAGGCAGTAAAAGCATTGCAACCGATTCCCGACTATGTTTTAATAGACGGGAAATTCAAGGTTCCCCAACTAGCCTGCCCCCAGATGCCAATTATCAAAGGTGATAGCCTTTCAGTTTCAGTAGGCGCTGCGTCAATACTTGCTAAAGTAGCGCGCGACCGATTGATGAAAGAATATGACGAGCAATTCCCAGGCTACGGCTTCGCTTCGCACGTCGGATACAACACGCGAGCGCATCAAGAAGCCATAGTGCGATTAGGCCCGTCAGATATTCACCGTTTGACCTTCCACGGCGTGCAATCATTTCAAGCCGCCCTGGATCTGCGCGAGGAAGAGCCGCCCCTATCGTCGCTTCAAGCCGCGAAGTAAAAGCACCCCGCCCTTGCCCTCTGT
Source organism: Blastocatellia bacterium (assembly GCA_963726785.1). GTDB lineage: Bacteria > Acidobacteriota > Blastocatellia > UBA7656 > UBA7656 > DATEKX01. Next base: position 1,112,640 of record CAVSDJ010000008.1, on the reverse strand, counting down.
TTGAGTAGGAGAGTTATTTCTGGAGGGGCTATGTCTTTAAATAAATCGAAGGTTCTGCGCACAGCCGAAAAATACGTGCTTCAGGGTAAGCTGCCTGCGGCCATTGACGAATATCGTAAAGTCGTTGACGCAGACCCTGCCGACCTTACTACCATTAATACGCTCGGCGACCTCTACGTGCGCGCGGGTAAAATTCAAGATGCAATAACTAATTTCTCGCGAATCGCAGACAGCTATCGCGAAGGCGGCTTCACGCTTAAAGCCATAGCGATGCTCAAGAAAATATCGAAACTCGACCCGACCAACGTAGAGACCGCGATGAAACTTGCGAACCTCTATTCGCAACAAGGACTGCTGGTCGAAGCGCGACAGCAGTATCTGCAAGTCGCAGATGCCCACGCTCGACATGGGCAAACGCGCAAGGCGCTGGAAGCTTATCAGAAGATCGCAGACCTCGACCCTTCAAACACATCTGTGCGAATGAAACTCGGCGAGATATATTCGCGCGAAGGGATGACCGAGCAGGCGCACGAGTCTTTCATACTGGCGGGCGTTGAATTCTTGCGCAAAGGCGACACCGAACAGGCGCTCAACGCGAACCTCAAAGCTATAACCATCAACGCCGACAGCCGACAGGCGCTCACCGCCATCGCTACCATTTACACAGAGCACGGCCAGATTGACCGAGCCATCAACATTCTCTGCGAAGCATTCGAGAGAAATCCCGGCGATGTGGAATTGTTGACGATTCTGGGCAGGACTTACCTGTCAGCAGGGATGATGGATGACGCAGAGCGGACTTTTCTCAGCCTCGTCGAACTTGATCGCAATCGCTATCACTACCTGCTCGAAGTCGGACGCCGCTTTTTGCAGATGAGCGACCTTGATCGCGCGGCAGAACAGATTGACGGCTGCCTGGATGTGCTGATAGCCAAGCGCGAAGAAGACAAAGCGATTGACTTCCTGCGCAAAGTGCTCGACCGTGACATGAATCACATCGGGGCGCTCAAGCGCATGGCGCAGATTTTTCTTAGAATACGCGAAGACCACAACCTTATCGCAACGCTCAACTCGCTTGTGGAAGCGGCGATGCGAAAGGGCGATGATGTGGATGCCATAGAAGCTCTCAAAGAGCTTGCGCGGCTCGAACCCGACGAGCCTATGCACCTGCAAAGGCTTTACAACCTCGGCGTGAAGGACATAGTCGAAGCCGATGCGCCGGATGTCATCCGCGCCACAGGCCCGCTCGATTTTGAATCTGCCGCTTTCGACGACACATTCGTAATCAGGCAAATCTCTGAAGCTGAGATACTGGCAGGGCACGGACAGATTGATCATGCTGTGCAGATATTGACAGAGATTCTGAATCACGCGCCCGAAAATGTTCAGGTTCATCTGAAGCTCAAAGACATTTACCTTCGAGCCGGAGTGATGGATAAAGCCGCTACCGAATGTCTTAAGCTTGCGCGAATACACGAAACGCGCGGCGAATCGGCTCGCGCAAGTGACTTTGTTGCCGAAGCGCACCAGCTCAATCCCTTGATCGAAATGTCGGAGCCTGAGCCTCTTCATCAGGAGAGCGTTGCATGGTCGAACGAAGCCACAGCTTTCAATTATGATGCGAGTTTTGCCACTTCAAACGGTGGTTCTAATAACTGGCGATGGCGGGTTCGAGATACACGAATCGTCCGACTCTATGGACTGGGCGAAGTATCAAACAGGCGCTTTAGCAGATCAACTGGGTTTCGTAACCATGCCGGGAGAGCACGCCGAATCTAACGGCTCGAACGGCGCGTCAAGTCACGATGCTTCGTCGAATGGCTCGGATGGGTTTCGCTATAGCGATACGCTGGTTGGCGAGTCGGACGAAGCTCCCGCTGTTGCAGACCTTGTGTTCAGTTCAACCGGCAATCTGCCGTCCGACACCATGAGCGGAGTGCTGCGCGACGAGCTTGAAGGAATAGATTTCTACATAGCGCAGGGGTATATCGAAATAGCGCAGGACACGCTTGATCGGTTGCGCGCTGAACATGGCGATCATCCTGAAGTTATGGCTCGCTACAATCGCCTCGGCGTAAGCTGCGATGCAGGCGGCGCGTTTGCGAGCGAAGAACAGAATGATTCCGTTGCGGCGCAAGAACCGGAAACATCTTCTCCCGGAACGGTCTTCTTTAAAGACCTGCCGGACTTTGCCATCAGTAACGAGAACGATGTGGTTCCGGCTTATCAGGTCGAAGTGGAGATGGAGGAAGATGTAGAGAGTTTCGCCGCGCAAGCTGAAGAATCGGCAGCCGACCGCCGCGCCGCCTTCACCGGAGAGCGAACAAAGCAATGTTTTGCCGTTCCTTGTCAACAAAGAATCAGGCCCGCTCTACCCTGATCTTCTTGTGCAACTGAATACATACGCAGGTGCCTGAGACACAAGTGCCTGAGACACAAGTGCATGAACACAAGCGACTTGAAACACAAGTGCGCGACGCGCCAATGAACACGAGCGAATTGCTGAACGACACGATGTTCGATTCCGTGCAGCGTTCGTCAGAGCCGCATCGCCGAGCCGGTTAAAAAGCCCATCGGCACAGCAGACTTGATTGAGTCCCTCGTTTCCAACATTGACTCTACGTTCGATGACGTTCAGCAATCTGCCGAAGATCAACAACTCCGAATTGGAAGCTGAACCAATCGAGCAGCAGGTTGAGATGGAAGTGACTGCCGGATCATTTGCACCTGAAGAGAGTCGCTCAAGTGGATGAGATACCTTCAACTTTAGATGCATCTGAGAGCAATGAAGCAAATGAGTTGGCTGAGAGCGTCACTCCGCTCGAACAACCTGTCTCTGTCGGATTCAGATGTATTCCACGACTTGAGTGCCGAAACTGATTTGCAAGACATTTTCGAGGAATTGAGAGAGGACACCTCAACTCTCCAGCCCATAAAAGACTTCGAGACGCATTACAGTCTTGGCCTTGCCTACAAAGACATGGACTTGCTCGACGATGCGATTGGAGAATTTCAAAGAGCTTTCAGGATGGCCGGACTTGAAGACCTCAAGGGCGATTACATTCAATGCTGCAATATGCTTGGCGTGTGCTTCAAACGGAAGCAGATGACTAAAGTCGCCATACAGTGGTTCGAGCGCGGATTGAAGATTCCCAATCGCCCGGAAGACGAATACCAGGCGCTGAGATACGAGATAGGTCTTTGCTACGAAGAACTGGGCGAGCCGGACAAGGCGCTCGATGTCTACATGGAAGTTTACGGGATAGACGTAAGCTATCGCGAGGTTGCAAGAAAGATCAAAGAGTTGCAGGCAGCAAAGGACGCATGATAGATTCAGGACTTGAGAGCTAAGAGTCAGGATTTAGAGAGCAGTGCCTACTCTCTAAATCCTGAACCCTGAATTTTAAGTCCTAAGATGTCAGCAAAACTCACAATAATTTTTTTCATACTAATCTGCTTTGAGATAGGCGCATTGCTTATCATCCTTCCCTGGGTGCCGAATCCTTCGTGGAACGAGAACTACTTACTGGTGCTTGCCGCAGACAAGCTTCATTGGCCTTCGCTCGCGGCTGCCATGAAAAGCCCGTACTTGCGCGGCGCTGTGACGGGGCTGGGAGTAGTTAACATCCTCCTGGGATTGTGGGAAGCCGCGAATTTCAGCAAGACCGCCCGCGCTTTTCAGATACAATGGCAGGGTGAAGAGCTTGATCCAAAACCGCACGAAGCCGCTTCTTTACCTGATAACAGACCGCCAGACGCTCCCGCGCAAGACAGAACTGATCGCGCTGATTGATTTCATCGAACGCGCGCTTTTTGCCGGAGTGGACATGGTTCAGATTCGTGAGCGCGACCTGTCTGCGCGTGATCTGCTATCTGATCATTGATTCTGTCAGAGAATCGGCGCTGAAAACAGGCGCTCGCATTCTCGTCAATGATCGCGCAGACGTTGCAGCGTGCGCAGGAATTGGAGTGCATCTGACTACGCGCTCGATGTCGCCCGACACTGTTCGCAACGCGTTCGGTCAAGAGATGCTAATCGGCGCATCAACGCACAACCTCGCAGAAGCTCAGACTGCTGAGCGCGCAGGCGCGGACTTCATCGTGTTCGGGCCAATCTTTGAGACTGAAAGCAAAAAACAGTATGGGCCTCCGGTCGGCATTGAAGCTTTGCGAATGGTGACCGGCAACGTGAGAATACCAGTGCTTGCGCTCGGAGGAATCAATGTTCGTAACTTTCGCGAAGCTATAGACGCAGGCGCATCTGGCATAGCGGGTATCTCGCTCTTTTCCAACGCCAGTGATATTAATAACATAGTTCGGGAGATCAAATCGGTATGATCGAAAACGACCGGCAACCTGTGGTGATGACGATTGCGGGATTTGACCCGTCGGCTGGCGCTGGAATTCTGGCGGACATCAAGACCATAAGCGCTTTCGGTTGCTACGGCGTGGCTGCCATCACCAGCCTCACGTTTCAAAATACTCAAGGAGTCTTTGGCGCAGAACATCAGCGCCCAGATGTTGTGCGCAGTCAGATAGAGCCTTTGTTTGATGACTTCGAGATCGCTGCTATAAAAACAGGCATGTTGCCGACCGCTGAAATCATCGAGGAAGTCGCCTCAATCATTTCATCCAGCGCTGTGCCGCACATCGTGGTTGATCCGGTGATAAGGAGCACGAGCGGGCATGATTTGATAGACGAAAAAGCGCTCGACGCGTCTGATCAAAAAGCTATTCCCGCTCGCTTCAGTCGTGACTCCGAACGCTCTGGAGGCAGAACGCATTACGAATATTGCGATCAGCGATTTGTCGTCAATGCAGAAAGCAGCCGAAGTTATTTTTGCTCTGGGCACGCGTTCAGCGCTGGTCAAAGGCGGAGACCTTGACATGGATTTTGCAACCGACCTGCTGATTGATGCGGACGGCGTTGCGGTCAACAGCACAAAGCGCGTGCCATCAAAGAACACACACGGGACGGGATGCACACTTGCTGCTGCACTGGCCTGTTTGCTTGCTCGCGGTATCTCTTTGCGAGAAGCCATTCCCGTTGCCAAGCGATATATCAACGAAGCGATAAGCGACGCGCCCGGGACTGGGCCGAGGTCACGGCCCGCTTAATCATTTTCCCGCCGGGTTCGAGTTTTAACCGTAAAGCTGGCCCTGCCAACCTCAATCAAAGCGTTTTTCCTATCAGCAGCGCGATGTGATTTGCTATACTCTGAGCCGTATTAGGCAGTTGGGTTTTCCTCAGTAACAGAAATAGCTTGAATCTCATAATGTATTAGATTCGCTTGAATCTTGAGTGCGCGGCGCGTTTAGAGGGCGGGGGATAACAGGGGGATGTGCGTCCGGTGCCTGATGAAATAACAGTAGGGGATTTATTAAAAAAATGTTCTAAGCGGCCCCCGGATCAAGCCGCTTGGGACGAGTTTGTCCGCCGCTACCACATGACTATCAAGTCATTCGTCAGAAGAACTTATCATCAAAAGGCCAGAGTTGACCCCGAGCGGGAACCGCAATTTCCCGAAGACACGATTGAGGATCTGGTACAGATTGTTTATATGAAACTCGTCGAAGATGGGAACAGCGCGCTTGAACGCTTCGAGGGAGAACACGAACATTCCATATTCAAGTATCTGGGAATGATTTCAATGAACGTAGTGCGCGACCATGTTCGCGGAATGAAGGCGATAAAAAGACCCAGAATCACTATCTCTATAGATGAAATGTTACTGAAAGGAGACCTCGCATATCCCGAAGAAAGTTTTATTGTGGTTGATAGCGGGGCAGGGACGGTTGCCGAAAATGATATCGGTTTTATAAAAGACGAAATCGAACAGGCGCTTAAAAAGGTAGTGAAGGGGAAGAATCGAGACCGCGATGTCTTGATTTTCAAGCTGCGTTTTTATGAAGGTCTGACGTTCAGTGAAATTACAAAGACTCTCGAACTTGACCTCTCGCCCGTGAGCGTAGGCTCGATTCTCAATCGTATAGTCACGCGAATCAAACCCATTCTGGCTCGCACTCGCGGAATAAGGCTTTAGCCTTACTGGCGAGCGAGTATCCGATCAGCCCCTTGCTGGATCAACCCATCAGCCAGTTGCCGCCCTATTGCTCTCGCGTCTTCATTCAGCCCGGTGATTTGACCTCGCACGATTTCCGACCCGTCAGGACTTGCGACCAGGCCCGAAAGAGTCATCATTCCGAACTCAATCTTCGCATGTGCGGCGATTGGAACCAGACAGCCGCCGCCCAAACCTTTGAGGAATGCGCGCTCTGCTTCACAGGTAAGTCGCGTCTGTTCATGATCTAATGTAATAATAATCTCGTTTATCGCTCGATCATCCGAACGCGACTCAATCGCAAGCGCGCCCTGTCCAACAGCCGGAAGCAAAAGCTCTTCGCTCAGATGCTCTGTTATTTTATCCACATACCCCAGACGATGCAGTCCTGCCGCAGCCAACACCAGCGCGTCATATTCGCCCCGGTTCAGCTTGCCGAGCCGCGTGTCTACATTGCCGCGCACGGGTTCGATTTTGAGGTCGGGCCGCACGGCGCGAATCTGCGCCTGGCGGCGAAGACTGCTTGTGCCAATGATTGCCTCGCGCGGCAAATCATCGAATGATCTAACAGCGCCACGAGCGACCAGCGCGTCGCGCACGTCTTCGCGTTCGCATATCGCGCCGATGTGAAGCCCTTCTGGAAGCTCCGTCGGAAGGTCTTTCAAACTATGCACAGCGATGTCAACGCGACGGTCGAAGAGCGCGTCTTCGAGTTCTTTAGTGAACAACCCTTTGCCTTGCTCGCCTAATTTCGGAAGCGACACGTCAAGCACGCGGTCGCCTTTAGTCGAAATGATCTGGATTTCTACGTTGATTCCCGGATGATGCTTTTCAATCTCGGCTTTCACCCAGTTGGTTTGCCAGAGCGCAAGCTTGCTGCCACGTGTTCCGATTATAATTGTCCGATTCAAGATCGCCCTTTCGATTCAATCAATGCGTATCATCTTTCGCAGTTCTTCGATCACTTCACTCGGCTCGCCGTTGCGCGCCGCGTGGCGCAGATGGACTATGACAGGATGCGAGAGTTTGTTGACAAGCGCGGGAAGCAGCACATCTTGAATAGCCGCTTCCTGTTCGGGATTGAGCGCGCCCAGACGCTTGCGATTTCGTTTGTATTCGCTCAAAGCCATTTGAGACAACAACTGTTTCACTTCAACCACTACAGGGCCTAAGTCGAGCGAGCGCAGGTGGCTAATGAAGCCTTCGACTTCGGATTCGATTATAGCTTCGGCGATTTGCGCTTCGCGCTCGCGCTCGCGCAGGTTCGATTTCACGACCGATTCCAGATCGTCAACATCGAACAGGAACGTGTTATCGAGCGTTGCTACTGCCGGATCAATATTTCGCGGGACAGATATGTCTATGAAAAGCAGTGGGCCGCGCTTGCGGGACTTAAGAGCTTTTTTCGTCTCTGCGGGATGAATCACGTAGCCGGGCGCGCCTGTCGAGCAGAGAACTATGTCCGCCGACGGCAGCACGTCATAAAAAGCTTCAAAGTTCACAGCATTGCTGCCGAACTTGCGCGCGATTTCTTCCGAGCGTTCAGCCGTTCGATTTGTGACTATCAATTTGCTTGTGCCTGCTTCGACGAGCGAGCGAGCGGCAAGCTCGCCCATTTCGCCTGCGCCGATCAGCAGCACTGTTTTGTCTGAAAGATCGCCGAATATCTTGCGGGCAAGCTCGACTGCAACAGAACTGACGGAAACAGGATTTTGCGCCACAGCCGTTTCAGTGCGGATTCGTTTTGCGACGTTGATGGCGCGATTCATTAGCTGGCTGAGCACGCGTCCCACGTTCCCTGCTTCGACCGCAGACTGATACGCTTCTTTGACCTGGCCCAGAATCTGAGACTCGCCTACGATCATCGAGTCCAGGCTCGAAGCGACGCGGAAGATGTGTTTTATCGCTTCCGTGTCAGCATGAGCGTATATATGCCCGTTGAGCGTGTTCGGCTGAAGATTGTGAAAGCTACATAAAAAACCTGTCAAACGATCAAGCCCACGGTCTGCTCCGGCAGGGGCAGATGCCAGCAACTCCACGCGATTGCAGGTAGAGACTATTAATCCTTCATCAACTGTGTCTTGATCCACAAGCGCAGCCAGCGCGTCTTGCAGTCGCGATTCACTGAAAGCTAATCGCTCGCGCATCTCGACGGGCGCTGTCTTATGACTCAATCCGATCAAGACTATATTCATTGACTGGGACTAGAGTCAAAGATCAGAGGCTAGAGGTTAATAGTCGGCAATCTGCTCTCTTTTACTGACTTCTAACTTCTGACCTCTGATCCCTGTCCTACTCCTTTTATGCGTGTCCTAAGAAGCGAACACCGACCAGACTACAAACTACGATCAAAAAGCTGACAATGGATGCCAGAGCGCCTGCGCGGCCACCCCATCCGGCATTCATCCTCGTCTGAATCAAAAGCAAATAGAGTATCCATGTGGCAACAGAAAAAATTTCGAGCGGCCCGCCTTGCCAATAGATTCCGTAACGCGCGTGTGTGAACCAAAGCCCCGCGAGTATTCCCATAGTCAGCAAAATAAATCCGAATGCCATTGACCGCGAGCTTATCGAATCGCAAGTGTCAAGCGAAGGCAATCTGTAAAAGATGGTCCCAAACCGTTTATGTTTCAACTCGCGTTCTTGAATGATGTACATAAGTCCCGCGCCGAACGTTATGAAAAACGCCGCGTAGGCAAGCAGTATCAACCCGACATGCACAGGCAAAAGTATGCCTTGCAGCGGCTGGTTTTCAGTGTCCGGGATGCCTTGCGTATCGGGTGAGATTGCGGCAATCGTGGTCAAGGTCAAAACTATGGGAAAGACAAACGCCTTTAGCGCGTTCGCGCGATACCAGCGGGAGGCGATCAGATAGAAAACAACTATGCACCAGGAAAGAAAGGCAGACATCTCCTGTGTACCCACAAGAGGGCAACGGTTTGCGTGAATGCCTTTGAGAACGAGCCAAGTTGTGTGCGCGCCGAGCGCTATCGCCAGCGCACTAAGTGCCAGCTTTTGCAAAACGGGGCGTTTGGTGGTCAGGGCAAAAACAGCCTGAGCTACGCAAACGGCATAGCCTAAGAGAATTATGATCCAGAGGATTTCCATAGGGCCGACTCCGGCGTATTATTGCGGACGTACCAATTCTACTCGCGGGTCGGCCCTTAGGCAATCAATTGATCAAACGATTTCCATTCGCTTCACAGCGTCTAAATCCTGAAGCGTAATTCTCTTTCGACCGACTTTGATAATGCGGTCTGCTTTTAATTCGCCAATCGCGTTCGTCACGGTCTCTCTGTACACGCCGAGCATGTCGGCCATGTCCTGGTGCGTGTGACCGACGACCTGATTGTCTTTGTTGGCGAGCTTGAGGAGCAATGACGCGATTCTCGACGTAACAGGCTGAAATGCGGCCTGTTCGTGACGTCGTTCGGCATCAATCAGTCGCGGCCCGACCTGCCTTAAGAATGTTCAGCGCGATTGCGGGATTCGAGGAAGCGAGTTTCTCGAATTCGGCGGCGTTGATCACAGCGACCTTCGTCTGTTCGGCGGCTACGGCCTGAGCGCCCAGCATCGTCTGCCCAAGCGCGGGCATCTCGCCGAAGATGGCCCCTGCTTCAAGCGTCTTCGCGTCGAATTCCTGACCCTGCGCCGAAGAGCGAGTAATTCTTACGCTCCCGCTTTTCACCAAAAAGAGCGCAGGCCCTTTCTGGTTTCCGGGATAAATCGTGTCGCCCGGTTTGAAATTGCGTTTTGGCAGGCGCTCGCTGATTGCAGATTCGAGCTTTGCGTTGTCTGGTCCCGCCAGATCTTGTAGTTTCAGATAGCCAACCTTCTGGGCAAGGCTCAACGCCGCAAGCGATCTGATCTTCTCGCTCGGGCCCTTTGTTCTTCGCCTTTTCTTTGTTTTAGACATCTGAGCTTTAGACATCTGACTTTTAGTTGCAGTTGCAGCCAATTGAATCACCTCTTTCTACCCAGGGAGGTTATAAGCGTGGATTTCAGAACCTGCTGTCTGATCTTGATTAGCGGCAAGCTAACAGCGGCCTGTTTATTATATGCAGAGCCTTTTTATTATGGAGCTGACAAAGCAACTCTTCATGGATCATAAGGCGTATGCTTCCGCGCGCCTTTGAAACCGTGTGGCTCTACTTAGCTGATAGCGGATAAACTGATAGATCCCCTCGTTATTCATACTACAATGTTGTAGCTTTGCAGTCAGTGACACGCCACACAAAAAAAAACAGCAGTTGCCTACCCGACCGGCAAGTAAGGTAGTTAGCCTTTTGAAAAACAGAGGTAACTTTAGCGTCCCGCTTCCTGTATATCCATTTTCTTTCGCGAAGCGATTCTTTTGTACAGGACAATCATTTCCAAAGCGAAGAGGGCGCTCAGGATAGAAGGAATATAAAAGAGCCAGCGGTCTCCGAGATGAGTCATCGCAAAGCCGGAGGCGGATGGCCCGATAAGGCTGCCAAGCCCGAAGGCAAGTGAAAACATGGAGGTTGCTGCGCCCAGCCTCTCTCTGCTGACGATGCCGCCAATGATTGCAAGCCCGATTGGATAAAGGCTACCTGCCACGGCCCCCAGCACCGCGCCAGTTACGATGAAGAGTCGCCAGTCATGGTGAAATGCCATCAACGCAAAAACGATGCTCATCACGATGGAGCAAACTAATAATGTCCGCCGCTTGCCGAAAGCGATCTGCCGCCCGCCCGATAGGCACCTGGCTCGCAGAGTGCCTATTATCACTGCAGTGATAATGATTCCGATCTCTGTTTTCTTTATGCCAAGGTCTTTATCAAGATAAATCGGTATCAGCGTGACAAGTGAAGACATCAAGTACCCGTACAGCCCGCCTGCCGACATTGGCACGATTATCTTCTTTGTCAATCTGGTTGTGATGCTCTCGACATGATGCGATGTGGATGCTGTTTCAGGAATCAATGCCTGTGCGAACAGCGCGGCCAGTAAGCTCAACACGAAACAGGCGATGAAAGGAAAGCCGGGACCTATATTGAAATAGCAGAGCGCCTGCCAGCGGCCCCGCCGCCCAGCCGACGCCGACCGACAAAGCGTAATAGCTCATTCGACGCGCGCGCTCGTTCGGCTCGCTCAATTTGCTGATCATCGTTTCAGTCGCCACCGAAATGGCTGCCGCGCCGACGCCTTCAATCGCTCTCGCCATGAAAAAGAGGCCCGTCGTAAGCTTTAACGCGAACAAAGCTATGGACGCCCCATAAAGGATGAGTCCGCCGACGAGAACTAGGCTTGGGGCCAATTCGGTCAATAACTTTCCCGACTGGAAAAGAAGCAAGAGTGAAAGTGGTGAACATCGTTGTGCCGATCAATCCGATGACGAAACTGTTTTCGCCATGCTCAGTCAGCACGCTTGCGATGATAGGCGCGACTAACCCCACTCCCAGATAGCTGATGGCAATGCTCAGGTAGATTGCCCCGAAGGCTCGCGATTGTGACAAACTCCCTCCCAGGTGAAAGCGAGAAAATAGCATCAATCTTCATGCGCCCGCAACAGCGCAGGAGATAGCTGTCAGACACCAAATCAATAATGCTGAACCCGTGAACACAAAAACAAAGGCGACCCCGAAGGTCGCCTCTTAATTTTATTCAATTCAGTCGCGCCGGGTTAAGTTGTTGGCATAGAACTGGCGCATCTGGTCAACGTACTTTTTGTACTCGCGGCTGCCGATGAATTTAGGAGGCAGCACGGTTGACAGGTAGCTCAAATATTCATCCGGCGAGAGCGGCTTGCCATTTTCAGTGATCAGATTTCCTCTCACATCATAAGACCTGAAAATAGTCTCTTCATCGCCGCGCTTGCGGAAAAAAGTTGTGTTCGGAATGAACAGAATATCTTCCGGTTTGACGCCTCGCACGGGATCGCCGCTTCGTTCAATCTCATCAATCAGCGCGTGCGCATCTTCGCGTGAAATATTCGGGATGCGCTCCTGCACCATCGCCACGTTCGTGTTGCGAATCACTCCGCGCACCTCTTCGTAATATTCACTCTGAGCCGTGCCGTTTGTTTTATCCTTGAACCCGAACGTTATGGCAGTTTCGCCGCCGTACTCGTTGCCGAACATCTCAAGCCCGCGCGGCAGCCAGAGATTCATCGCGCGCTGCATATCTTCAACGCTGTAATCGCCCTCGCCTCGCGCGGCCATCTGCCCGATTTCTTTGAGCAGTTTTCGCCCGCTGCCTAAATGAAAAGCCTCTTCCTGAAGCATCGGCCCCATGCCGCGGGCCATCGGCGCGTAGCTGAATGCCTGCTGCATCTCAAGCTGATACTTGCCCACGAGGTCTATTACGGTGGCGTAGGTGACGTTATCGAGAAAATCGCAAAAATCTATGTTGAATGCATCGAGCACGTGATCGCCTAATTCCATCGAAAGCAAATCTTCGATGGTCTGTTTGGCAACGTCTCCGAGACCGGGCCTCTTCCAGGTCGAGTCTTGATCCAGCACCCAGAACATCTGGTATGCGTGGCGTAACTCTTCGGCCATTATTCTGAGCACTGCGAATTTGCCTTTGTCGCTTACCGCGCCATCGAGCGTGAGACGATGCTGCTGAATAGAGCCAAGCTCGGTCGAGCACTGTGCGCGCACTATGTCGCGCGCGCTGAAAAATGCATTGCCGACCATCTCTTTCGCGCTCTCGAATCTTTTGCGGCCCGCGTACTGGCCAACCTCGACCACGTCTGATTTCAGGTCGCCCACCTTCGCATATAATTCAAAAGCGGGAACGCCTTTGAAATGATCGTCCCAATGCTTTTCAAGAATCTCCAGTTCAGGAAAATTCTTCTTCTGCCAGTCCACGATAGCATCGTGGTATTTCTTCGTGATGGTCGTGGTCGAGTAATTAGCCATCTGCCGCCTCCGAGTCGGTTGTCTGTTGCGACTCGTATTTTATCGAACGAGCGTTCGAATTTCAAGACGGAGTTCAAAAAAGCGATCGGATTTCAGCAGGGTCTTTTGTGATAGCAAGGGCAAGCGCGAGTTTGATTCGGGCCTTTTGCCCGTTGAGGAAGTCCGCAAAGATAACGCCGAGATTCAGGAGATGGTTGCCGCCGCCTTCGTAGCCGTAGCTTTTGTAGACGCGGCCACGCAAGCAGCGCGAGACCAGCACTACCGGCAACCCATTTGAAATGGCTCTCGCAATTCCTTTAACTGAGTCGGGCGGAACGTTGCCACGTCCCAGCGCTTCGATGACCAGTCCCTTCGCGCCCGCATCAATGCAAGCGTCAATCAAAGTCGAATCAAAGCCTGCCGCCATTTTTATAAGCCATACTGGTTCCGCAATTTCGTTTGTCCTGATGTGGTCGCGCCTGCTAGGAGTGCGGCGAATGATTACTTCGCCCTTATCAACCACGCCGAGCGGGCCGAAGTCGGGGTTTTGAAATGCATCGAACGATTCGGTATGCGTTTTCGTCGCTTCGCCAGCGGCAAGGATGGTTTCGTTCATCACGACCATCACCCCCAACCCCCGCGCATCATCTGACGATGCGACGCGAATTGCTGATAGCAGATTCGACGGGCCATCCCATCCGACCTCCGAGCTATTACGCATCGCGCCGACAAAGATGATGGGTTTATCAGTTTCAACCGTGAGGTCTAGCAGGTAGGCCGTCTCTTCGAGCGTGTCTGTCCCGTGAGTTATGACTATGCCTGAAATCTCTTCACGCGCCACAGACGCGCGCACCCTCGCTGAAAGATCCATCATCAATCGCAAATTCATATGCGGGCCGGGGAAGCGACCGAAATCTATCACCTCCAGTTCGGCGATTTCATTTGCGCCGGGAACGTTGTCGAGAATTTCCTGGCCTGAGAGCGCAGGCATCGCCGCGCCAATCGCCGCGTCATGTTTCATCGAGATCGTTCCGCCAGTGAAGTAGATTGCGATTCGTTTTTTCATAAAAATCTGTCAGTAGCCCGACCGTCAGGGAGGTTGCGACACTTGCGCCCTTGCTTACGCGCGGGCTATTGATTTTGAATCTTTTCCGCCGCGAGTTTGATCGCTTCGTCCAGTTTCTCCACATCAGGGCCGCCGCCTTGAGCCATGTCAGGTTTGCCGCCACCGCGTCCTCCTAATAACTGGCAGGCTTCCGCTAATAGTTGACCCATGTTTTCAGTGAGCGACCCGGAGCGGGCGAACACCAGACGCGCCGCGCCCGCGTCTTTCGTGCCTAACAACGCGATTGCAGGTTCCGCTTGAACTATCTTCGTTGCAAGCATCCGAACTTCTTCGAGGTCGCGGCCATCGAACACAGCCGAGATGAGTTTGAATGACTCCGGTTGATGTTGCTGTTGCGCGCATCTCGGCAGCTTCGGCGGTCATCGCCAGTTCGAGCAAATCACGAATGCGTCGCTTCAAACTTTTGTTTTCCTGAATCGCTCGCCGGACAAGCTCAACTGATGTGTCTCTTTCAGCGCTGAATAATTGAGCGACGGAGATGGCCGTTTCGTTGGCCGCGCGATATTCTTCAAGCGCGCGATGGCCGCAAACGAATTCGACTCGCGTCATCTTCTTTGCGCGTTCGTATCCTTTGATCGCAATCAATCCGATTTGCCCTGCTCGCATTGCGTGAGTGCCGCCGCACGGAGACCAATCGTAGCCTTCAACTTCGATCACGCGAATCTGGCCGCGCAACGCCGATTCTTTTCTGAGCGGCAGCCGAGCAGCCTCTTCTTCGTTTAGAAGATGAACGCGCATCGGCCTATCTTCAAAGATAATCTCATTGGCAATCTCTTCGGCTGCGCGCATATGTTCGTTCGTCGGAGACTGCAACTCGATATCAATCGTTGAAGTCTGCGTGCCAAGATGAAACGAGCGGGTCTCTGCGCGGCACGCATGCACGAACGCCTGTGAAAGTATGTGCTGACCGCTGTGCTGCTGCATATGATCGAGACGCCGCGCGCGATCAATTCTTCCCTCAACGGCCTGGCCTGCCGCGAGCGCGCCGAGTTGACCTACGACGTGATAAATAACGCCGTCTTCGTTTTCAAATACGTCAATCACGCGAGCGTCGCCGAGCAAGTCCCGTATCATTAGGCTGCCCGCCGCCTGTCGGATAAAAAGCCGTGCGGTCGAGTTGGACCTCGTAACCTCGCTCTGTTGCCTGCACGTCGATGATTGTCGCAGGGAACTGCAATATGCTTGAATCTGTGAAGTATAGCTTTTCAGTCGTTTGCATTTCGTACCCTCAATTGATCTGGTAATCGGAAGCCTCGATTTCAACTCCGACATCGTTGATTAAAGATGCTTCCGGTGATTGCTCGCGCAATAAAACTTCCTGTTCGAATATCTCCGGTTGCTCCGTCTTTTCCGGCGCAAGAGACAAGACTATCTTCGCCGCTTTCAATGCCGCGCTCCAGGTATCGAAAGCTTCTTCAAACATTCCGACAGTGTATTTTGATAACGTCTCAACATCGCTCTTATTCGGCAATCGGCCAAGCGTCATTGCAAGTCCTTCGCAACTCAAGTTGCAGCGTTCGCTGTGTGACCTTGCTCCGCTTTCCGCGTCTTCGCGCCCTTTGCCACGATGAACGTTGCTCGCTCAACCTGCGCCCCGCTACCTGGTGGTAATCATTATCCTGCTCGATTGCGATGAAGCGGCGATTAAGCCTTCGCGCGACGAAAGCGGTCGTGCCGGTCCCTGCGAAAGCATCGAGCACCACATCGCCCGGATTTGTTGCAAGTCTTACGATGCGATCTAAGAATCTCTCAGGCGTTTCGCAAGGATGAGCTTTCTTGTGAATCGCGCTTTTGATCGGTCGCCGTTCTCGATGGATGTCATGCCAGATGTCGGTCAATTCGCCGCGCCACGTCTTGCCTGATGTCCGCCTGCGCCTTACGCAAGAACGGCGCTGGCACACATCCGCGCGGTCTGGTGGAAAGACCGCTTCATCGAATGGCTCCCATCCATTTTCCATCGAGCAATAGTTGAAACGAGCCGCTCGCTCGCCCTTGGTGAAGTACAGTAGCGAGTAATGAGCAGGCATCAACACGCCTTTAGGCTCTGGCAGCGCGTTCCAAACTATCCAGTTTTGCAAATACAGATTTCCGGCTCTGGTCAAAAAGTCGGCCAGCCGCACAGACCACCTTGGCAGATTCAGTATGAACATCGAGCCGCCGGGCTTCAACACTCGTTCATACTCTACGAGCCATCGCTTGCACCAGCCGATGTAATCTATGTCAGCGCGATCATCAGAATAGCCGTTGTAGTTTTTTGTCAGATTAAATGGCGGGTCCGCAAACGCAAGATCAACGGTTTCCGATGGAATGGCTTTCAGCAGATCAAGGCAGGGAGCTTTATGCAGTTTGTCTATCAACTCTGCCGGAATCGCGCGAACACTTGCGCCGGACGGCCTTCGCCATTTTAAAGGATTGAAAGCATCTAAACTTGATCGCTCATGATAATCAGCCTCTTTCGACATGCCTGACGGATCAGAAGCGAGCAGCAACAGTTTTGTGCGGTTCCGGCTCGCAGATAGATCCATTATGCGCTCGAACACCTGAACAGGCAGCCCATCGTCCGGGTCAACGACGAGGTCCATCCACACATCGGACAAAGCTACGCCGTCAGGATGCATCAGGTGAGCTTTGCCGCCCCAATCTTTCAACGTCTCGTCGCAGTGACGGCATCGCGCATGTGGAATGCGAATTCGATTCACGCTCGCGCCCGCCTTCGACATCAACACCAGCCCTGTGTGCTCAGGTCTGAGCCGGTCAGCTTTCTGCAAGCTCGCCGTGCGAACGGCTATCCAGTAGCGGAACACCAGATCAGTTGATAACGCAGTGGCGTAACGCGCGAGGTCGCGCGGAAGCCCGTAGATGAACATCAATCCGTTTGCATCAAGCGCGTGTGCAGACTCTCGCAATAACTGAATATTGCGCTCGATCATTCGACCATCGTCGGCGCGCTTCGCGTTAAAAGGGCGATACCTGTCCGCCGCATTGACGTGGAGCGCAGCAACGCATACCGAGTAGCATTCGCTCAGATTTTTTTTAAAGCCGAATGAGAGTTGAGTCGCGCCCGAAGAAATATCAACGCCGTTTGATGTCGTGCTGAACCCGGCGCGGTCTGCAATAGCTCTCAGCGTTTCGATGTTTAACATTTGCCAGTAAAGCGAGGTCATATCTTAGAGGCCAGTTATTCGCAGATGATTAAGTACTGCAACTGACCTCTAACCTCTATTCTTCACACTTCTTGAAGCTGATCGTCTGATGTAAGGAATCGCGGCTTTGGCTCGGCTTGGACTACGCGCGTGCCGGGTGAGACTGATTCGGTCAACCATACATTGCCGCCGATGATACTCCCTTCGCCGATTATTGTTTCGCCGCCCAGTATGGTTGCGCCCGCATAGATCACTACATTGTCTTCGATTGTGGGATGGCGTTTCTGCCCGCGAATCAAACGCCCCTTTTCGTCTTTGGGAAAAGAGAGCGCGCCGAGCGTCACACCCTGATACAGCTTGACGTGATTGCCGATGATCGTAGTTTCACCTATAACGACTCCCGTTCCGTGATCTATGAAAAAGCTCTCGCCGATTTCAGCGCCCGGATGAATGTCTATTCCTGTGCGCGAGTGCGCAAGCTCCGTGAGCATTCTTGGCAATATCGGAACGCCCATGACGTGAAGCTCGTGCGCGACGCGATAAGCGGTAACTCGCGTATGCAGCGGGGTAGCTCAATATTATCTCGTCAATGCAATGGGCCGCCGGGTCGCCATCGTATGCAGCTTGAATATCTTTGGCTAATACGCGGCGAATTCGGGGAAGCGATTCGAGGAAAGAGTAAGCGCATTCTTCGGCAATGCCGTCGGATGCAAGCGACAATTCTCCATCGAGATGCTTCATATGGCGCATGCCTTTCGAGATTTGCTCGCGCAAATGCTCGAACAACCACACGGTTCGTTCTTGCACTCTATAGATGATGCCCTGATGCGTTATGCCGCCTGCGCTGGAGTAGCCCGGATAGATTATTTCTTCGAGCGCCTGCATGATTTCTGCCGCGTCCTGGCGCGATGGGAGCGGCATTCGATCAAGGTGATGAATCTTTGGCGTCGCTTCGTCGTAAGAAGCGGCGATGCATTCCATAATGCAAGCGAGCCTGTTTTGGCGCGCCGCAATGTCCAACTTGTCCATGTTCATTCTCCGGTTGATCTCGTTTTGCCAATGGCTATGTTGATACGAAGCCATCCCAAAGTCAACGGCGAATCTCTTGCAAAAAAACTGATTCAGCGGTTAGCCTTCACGCGATGAGAAAATCATTCAACCTGCAATTCGGCAAGGGCCGAACGTTAAAACTCGGCGAAAGCACAATCGTAGTCGGAGTCTTGAACGTAACGCCCGATTCGTTCTCGGACGGCGGGCAGCACTTCGACGCTGCGCGGGCAATCGAGCACGCTCTTCAAATGGAAAGCGATGGAGCAGATATTGTCGAAGTCGGCGGGGAATCAACTCGACCCGGCGCGCCTGACCTTTCAGCAAACGAAGAACTGGCGCGAGTCTCGCCTGTCGTCAAAGAACTGGGCAAGCGATTGCGCGTGCCTATCGCGATTGACACATACAAAAGCGAAGTGGCTCGCGTGGCGCTTGATTTGGGAGCAAGCATCATCAACGATGTCAGCGCATTGCGATTCGATGCTCGGATAGCCGAAGAAGCTGCGCGCAACTCGGCGCTGTTGGTGTTGATGCATATGCGCGGCACGCCGCAAACGATGCAGAAGATTGAGCCGAGCCTCGACATATTCGGAGAGATCGAAACGGACTTCAACACCTCTATTCTTGAAGCCGAAAGCCGGGGCGTTAAGCGCAAACAAATCATACTTGATCCGGGAATCGGATTCGGCAAGACGCTCGAACAGAATCTCTCTATCTTGAATCACCTGCACCGGTTCGAAAAGTTTGAGATGCCGTTGATGATCGGCACGTCTCGAAAGAGTTTCATTGGCCGGTTGACCGGACGACCCGAAAGCGACCGCGTTTTCGGGACTGCCGCCTCTGTTGCTCTGGCCATCTCGCGAGGCGCGCACATGGTTCGCGTCCACGACGTGAAAGAGATGTCAGAAGTCGCGCGCATAAGCGATGCGATTCTTGCTGCCGAATAAATCGCCTCCGCAACAAGCACTTAATAAAAAAGGGCTGGATACCATAAGGCATCCAGCCCTTTTGAGTCTTCAGGTAAGAAGCTTACCTTACTTGCTTGCAGTTAAAGGAGCTGGCTCCGCAAATGCACGTGTCATTTCGCGTGTCGCGGTCTTGTAGCGTGCAGCGATTCGTGCCCGGCGGGCTTTGTATCGAGCCTTGTGCCGATGGCGGGAAGCTGCCTGCCGAAATATTGAACACTATTTTGCGATCAGGCGCATTGTGCGTGAGTGTGAAGTTGTTGCCTTGCTTCTTGATCGTGCCTACGCCTGTGAAGATGGTTCCATTGCAGCACCAGCGATAAGCACCGGTGATCGTGTTGATCAGCACAGTGTTATTGCAGCCTGCCGAATCATCCTGGAACCTGCCGTTGAAGACTGAGACTGTGAAACTGCAAGTCGCAGTGTTGCCCGAAGCATCTGTAGCCGTACAAGTGACGGTTGTCACTCCGACAGGGAAGCAACTGCCCGAAGGCGGATTGCAGACTACTGTGACGCCAGGACAGTTGTCGCTTGCGGTCGTGGTGAAGTTGACCACGGCGCAAGGATCGGTGATGGTGGGAGTAACTCCCGTAACGTTAGCCGGGCAAGTGATCGTAGGCGGCTGCGTGTCATTTACCGTGACAGTAAATGTACAGGTTGAATCACCTGCACCGTTAGTGTCTCTATTTCCACCGCCAGTGGCAGTGCAAGTGACGGTCGTCGTGCCGACGGGGAAGAATGAACCCGATGGCGGATTGCAGGTGACTGTTCCGCAATCGCCTGTAGTTGTCGGCGCATTATAAGTCACAACAGCGCCGCACTGATTCGGATCGTTCGACTGAGTGACGTTGGCCGGGCAAGTGAGCACGCACGCTTCGCCACCACCGCAATCGGTAGAACAGAGGAAGCCATCTACGATGCTGATCGTGTCTATTCTCCAACCGGTACTTACAACGCTATCATCAGAAGCGGATCGCCACCGCAGTCTGATCGGTTGGCCTGCGGCTGTGGCAGGGAGGTTGACTATGGTAGTGAGGTAACCGCCTGCTGTACCAGACCATGCATCGCGACCGGCAATCGGAGAACCGAAGTTAACACTGATAGTATCGTTGTAGCCGTTCTGGACGAAACTACCGCCCGCCGTGATGATGTCGGTGAAGGCTCCGGCGTTGATAGAAATTTCCAGAACACCTCCATCGAATCCTCCGCCAGTATCGTTGAAAGTGAAGTTGTTTCTGAACGACAACCGGGCCGTGGCAGTGGTGATGTTGATAATAGGCGTATCTAGGCGGTTGTCGAGGATGTTATTCGGACCGGGTGAGAAAGCGTCGTTGGGCGCGGTATCAGGACCTGTGGTAGAAGTGACCCACGGCGCAGCGCCAGTAACGTTAGCGCCTTGCGTAGCTGCCCATCCTGCGGGCAATGCCGGTGCCACCACGCCATCGAAGTTCTCTGTGAAGGCAGTGATTGCTGTGCCGACTGTGAAAGTATAGGTGACGTTACCGAGATTGGTCGCGCCGTCCTGGAATTGAATCGTCGCGGTAACCGTGCTGCCACAAACGGCGTCCACTGTGAAAGTGAAGTTGCGGCAGGTAGGTCCTTTGTCACTAGGCGAAACAACGCCGTAGTTCTGCGGGCCGCTCGGGCTGGTGACGCCGCCCGTAGGCTGCAACGTGCCGACGAGGTTCACTGTGGGGGCAGCGCCGATGTTTTCAACGCAGAAGCTGACGGTAACGGTTTCATTAGGATCAAGCGCGCCGTTGGGAGGCGTGCAGCTTTCTTCAACAATCGTCGCTCCAGCCGAAACGATGACTGCCTGCGGCTCAGCTCCGGCAGCCTGCATCGCCTCGAAAGCCATGATGATGCCAGCTCCAGAGTCACGATCAGTGCCTGCTGCTTCGATGTCTATCGCCGTCGAAATGAGCGCGGTTCGTACCTGAGCATTAGTTATCCCCGGTACTGAGGATTTGACGAGCGCTGCTATCGCGCCCGCGTGCGGAGCCGCCGCCGAAGTTCCGTAGAACGGATCGGGGAAGCCGCCGACGCCTGTCACATCCATGCCGTCTGCTGCGGTGACGTCAGGTTTTTGTCTCAACAAACCGCCTGTTGAAGAGACGTTGCCCGGAGTGATCGGCGAGCTGTTGGCGTTAAAGAATATGCGCCTCGGGCCGTCCGAGCTGAAGCACTCGACCAGGTTGGTCGAATTGTGCGGGTTCGGGAATGGTCCAGCCGGAGCATCACAAAACGCTTCAGCCGCAGGCGTTGCCGCGCAACTGAAAGCAAGCGGTGCGTGGTTGTGGCCGTGCGTGGTGCCGTTTGTGACAAAGTTCATCTCTGCGCCGAAAGCGGTCAAGTGAAGGAATCGCGCTGCCGCTCCCGTCTTCTTCAAGATGACCAGCCGCTCGTTTAGGAAACTAGGGCCTACATCTTCGACAGGGTCATCATCGCCGTTTTGAATGTTAGTAGATCCGATCTCCACTAGCGTCCCGGCGGAGTTTAATACAAAGAGATCGTAGTCATTGCCCGAACCACCGAGCGGGTCTGACCAGAAGAGTAAGGGGCGAGAGCCGCCTTGCAGTAGCTGGTTGTTCTGACTGCCACCGCCATAGGTGTGCACAGTACCGCCTGGGGTCAGAGCGAGCGTGCCACCGTCTACGAAGTCGCCTTCCCATACGCTGGCCGTTGTGTCGTTGAGGTTTCCTTCGTTACCCGCCGACGAGAAATACATCGCGGGATCCACCGCCGCGGTGGTCACATCGACGACCGCCTGAACGACTGCGCCGCCGTTCGTGTTGGTGACTCCCGGCGCGCCATCCTGAAAAGGCGTTTCAACGAAAAAGATGACGTCGTCAATTATGACGTCGCAACCTGCCGTGTGCAGGGCACGAATGTTAGTCGCGAACTGTGTGATGGACGGCAGCACTGTCGCAAAGAAGAGTTCAGCGCCGGGAGCCAGATCGTGAACGATCTCAAGCATTGCCGTGCCTTCATCTCCTGAGCCGGTTTGTCCCGGTAATACCGTAACTGCGGGAAGATCGCCGGTCGCTTGAGCGGCTGCAAGGCTGGTGACGCCGTCTGAAAGAACGCCGATTCTCACTCCGGTTCCGTCGGCTCCGAAGCTGGCTCGCCCAACGTCCGCTTTGTGCGTGACATCGCCCTCTGACGTATCGAGCGCGTTTGTTTGAGCGGGCGGGTTGCCTTTCGGCGGAGCGCCTTTCGGTGGTGTAGCTTTCGGCGGGGTGGCTTGCTTTTGAATGCCAGGCAATGCGGCAAGCAATTGAGCGCGAACGCGAGCGGCTCTTTCAGCGAAGCCCGGTCGCATGCTGGGTAGCGAGCCTACACCGGTGGCAGCAAAGCCAGTGCCTCCCTGGTTTCCCGCTCTCGATGTTTTGAAATCCTGAGGCGGCTGCACGAATCTGACTTCCGGGAATGCCGCTATCGTTTCAAGGCTTCCCATCGTGACTCTAGCGCGTATGTTGCCGCCTACGGCATTTATAACTTCCATTCCCATATCTTGAAGTTTTTTCGCCGTAATCTTCTGGGCAAGCTTCGCGTCCTTGACCGATATGTCAACAACAGTCTTGCCGTTAGTATCTATTACTACTCTCGTTCGTAGCGTCTGTACTGCATTGGTAATCGCCACTCCGCGACTCTGCTTGAGAGCATAGACGAGTTGCGAGTCCATCTTTTGTTGGGCTGGTGTGCGTGATTCCTTCTCTTCGAGAAGAGATTGAATCTGTCGCATGGCGCTCTCACTGATTCTTCCTTCGCCTTTAATTTGCAGCGAGGCATCAACTAGTGGAATTTTGCCCGATGACAGAACTAACCCTAGTCCGAAAATAGCCAGCAGCAAGATTACAAGGGCCGATCTTGATAGCGAGACGCCAGATCTAGCGCTATATTCTCGCTTTCCCTTGCGGGATAAAATGCGAGAGAAATGCGAAGCTGTCGTATTTTGTTTCATTCGATCTTTCTCCTGGGTTTTTCTCAAGTCTTGACAACCTGATCTCAATCCTTGAACACAATGGGCCGTACATGTAAGACTCATTGCAGAATATATTTGATTGATCGCTCAGCAATACTTCGGGGGCGCCAGCGACAAATCTAAACCTGATTGGCGATTATTTCAACATCCCACCGCAGCTTTAGCGGGCGGCCAGTGATTATATCAGATAATTTGTGCAAGCAAAGGAAATTTCGGACACAATTTACCGGTTCGATTTTTGCCCTTGAACGCGTCAGTTTTTAACCATCTCAATGCTCAATACGGGATGGACTTCGTACCACTGATGATCCGTTTTCCCGTCGTACCGGCTGACGCCATAAACGCGCACGCGGCTCCCGACGGGCGGCAGCGCGAGCTTTATTGGATCTATTATCTCGCAAACAATAAATGGTTCCGCCTGATGAAGGCTCTCGACCAGCTTGAAGCTGAGATCGCCATCCTCGTCATCAATTCGCACTTCGGCGACGTAGCCTTCCGCCACTACGTGAGGCTCCGTGTTCAGTTCGATTTCATTAATACTCACCTCGTGAAACTCTGCTCTATCTATGGGAGGCGCTGCCCAGTTGATTGGCAAAGCCAGCTTTATCAAAACGAAGACGCTTAACAGCAAAAAGGCAGCTACACCTGTTAACCTGGATGTGATCAATCGCTGCCAATGCAGTTTCAATCGAGGTTGCTCGACAGGCAATTGAGAAGCCGAGTTCTGTTCGCGCTCTATCGCAGCTTCGATTGCAAGCCAGGGGTCGCGTTCAGGCATAACGCGCGGCATCTGTCGGGCAAAGCGATGGCCCGTCTGCATCCGCGCTATCTTGGTTCGGCATTCTCCGCAATCAAGCAGGTGGTCTTCGATGCGTTTAATATCGCGGGGCGAAAGCTCTTTGTCGAGGTAACGCGAGAAGTCTCGCCGCAGGTCAATACGCCAGCATTTCATCTTTTACTCCAATGTCGCCTTATAATACTCGTTTCAGCGGGTACAGTCGTGACTCCAAATCCTCAAGCGCGCGATTCAAGCGTGAAGCAACCGTACCGGGCGCGCATTCCAATGCCTCGGCTATCTCGTCATAAGAAAGCCCTTCCAAGTATTTCAAAACGACGACGGCGCGCAATTTGGGCGACAATTGCAAGACCGCTCGTTGAACGATCTCGCGCCGCTCGTTGCGCGCATGCCAATCATCAAGTGTCGAGGACATGTCTATCTCTTCACCGCTGCCAAGAATCGTTTCAATCGGGACATGCCGCGCTTTGTTGCGACGGTTCTGGTTCCGGCATTCATTTATCGTGACTCTATAAATCCAGGTTGCCAGATTGGCCTCGAAACGAAATCCCGGCAGGCCGCGATATACTTTCAAAAAAATGTTCTGTAGAACATCTTCAATCAGCCGCACATCTTTGAGACAGTAAAAAACAAGATTGTATACGCGGTCGCGGTGATTCTCGTAGATGGCTTTGAAGGCCGCGCGATCACCCTGTTGCACTGCGGCAATTAAATCCCGTTCTTCAGCGTCTGAGTAGGTTTGTTGAGCTGCCATTTCGGTTTTGTAATGATCCCTAATGTTTAGACACAAAGTCTGCGAGGTTCTTCCGTAAAAGCGAAAATCTCCTCTGCATGAACTCTTACGCTTAAAGTCGTTGTTCTAAAGTTCAATCACAATATCAAAAAAAAAGCTGGCTACCAAATGGCAGCCAGCCTCTTGAGTTTCAGGTAAAGCGCTTACCTTCTTATTTTGATGATGGTGGCGGCAGAGCGGCGGCTCCGCAAACGCAAGTGTCGTTTAGCGTACTGCTGTCTGTGATGAGGCACTTTATAGTACCGACCGGGTCTTTCAAGCTGGCCGTTCCCGCTGGTGGTGAACTGCCTGCCGAAAGCTTGATAAGCACTCTGTAGGTTGGCGGATTGTGCTCCAGTGTGAATGTGAGACCTGCCTTCTTGACAGTCGCTATGCCCGAATAGACCATGCCGTCACAGCACCAGTTATAAGCACCTGTGATGGTATTGAACAGCACAGTGTTAGCACAGCCTGCCGTATTATCCTGCAACCTGGCGTTAAATACTGTCACGGTGAAGCTGCAAGTCGCAGTGTTGCCCGAAGCGTCTGTAGCCGTGCAGGTGACGGTCGTAGTTCCGACAGGGAAGCAACTGCCCGAAGGCGGATTGCAGACTACTGTGACGCCAGGACAGTTGTCGCTTGCAGTCGTAGTGAAGTTGACGACTACGCAAGGATCGCTGACGGTGGCAGTGACGGCAGTCTGATTAAGCGGACAAGTAATCACAGGCGGCTGCGTATCGTTTACTGTCACAGTGAACGTGCAAGTGGATGTTGGGAATCCTGTAACCGTGCAAGTGACAGTCGTTGTGCCGACCGGGAAGAACGAACCCGATGCGGGCGAGCAGGTTGCCGAGAATGTACCAGGGCAGTTGTCTGTGATAGTAGGAGGCGGATAGTTGACGACAGCGCCGCACTGGTTCGGATCGTTCGACTTAGTGATGTTAGCCGGGCAGGTGATCGAAGGTGGCTGCGTGTCGTTTACTGTCACAGTGAACGAGCAGGTCGGCCCAGCCGTGCTTGTGCAATTGACGGTCGTCGTGCCAACTGGGAAGAACGAACCCGATGCGGGCGAGCAGTTGATTGTTCCGCAACCGGAACCGCTCGGCGTCGGCGGAGGATAAGTCACAACAGCGCCGCACTGGTTAGGATCATTGTTCTGAGTGATGTTTGCCGGGCAGGTGATGCCTGTACAGGGAGCGGCCATACAACCTGTTACCGAGACATCATCAATTGCAAGGCCAGCAAAATTTGTTGTGCCGGTGCCGCTATCAAGGTGGAAACGCACTTGAATAGTCAATCCCGCGAAACTGCTGAGGTCGGCGTTATAAAGACCCCATCCGGCGGCTTCACCGATATTTACTACAGGACTACCGACAGCGAGAGTCATTATTGCGCCGTCCCATTCCCAAACCCGTTTAACGTTGGTGGGATTTGCGCTATCGAACACTTCGACAAAAGCATGGTCATTGGTCGCGGTATCCATCTGGAACATCTGTGCCCAGGTCAACCGAATCGGTCCACTTATTCCCGCCAAACTGATAGTAGGCGAAAGCAAGTCCTGGTTGCTGCTGGCGTTATAGGTGTTGTCCAGATCGGTTTTCCAGGCATTGACTCCGCTATTAGCCGTAGTAAATGCGGCTACAGGGTTAGCCGTAGTGGTTGCTGCAGTGGCAGGCAAACCAAGCTCCCATTCGTCCTGTGTGCCGGAATGCGTAAAGCCAGCCGCGCCTGATTCAAAATCGGTGCTGAAGACGGTAGTTGGCGTAAGGGGTCCGCTGCAAGTCGGTGCGGGAGCCGGTTCGCATATTCTAAGGCTCCACCCCGTCAGCGTGCCTGTATCTACCGCAACGTCATCTCTAATTCTGAGCGTCCAGGTGCCTCCGGCATTTTGGCCTTTGAACCAGTCGAGCCGGTAATTGAGTTCCGGCTGATGGATCATCCCCGCTGAGACTGTGAAAGCGGGAGGGATGGCCGCATAGTCATCAAATGTCACATTCAGGTTGCTCGGCCCGCCGGTTGCGTTGTTGAATACGTCGTTGAATATTCCCACGACGTTGCCGCTGGGCGCGATCAGTTCGACGTCAAGGTCTGACATGAAGGTGTGATTTCCCTGGATAGAGAGCCGCATATGCTCGATGCGCGGGTTACCGGGCACGGTCAGCGTTGAACTCACGACTCCCACATCTGGAATTGCCAGCGGCACATTAGTCGAAGTATAGGTCGTGCAATTAATGCCGCGATTGGCTGCTGGAAGGACGCTGGCGCTCATCGTGTAAGTGCCCGAAACGCCCCCCGTCGTCGGGACAGAAACAAGTATCCCGTAAGTGCCGGTAGTTTGCACGGTCATGAAGTAGGCTTCCGAATCCGGTGCAAGGAAGGGAGCGAAGCCTGCGCCGCTGTCGTTGACAAGCAAGACAAAAGTATCGAATGTCCCCAAGCCTAGCTGTAGGTTTGAATCTCCGTTGCGCTCGGGGTCCATATCCAAGCTCATGTAGATGGTGTCACCGGCGTTCAGGCTGACCGCATAAAAATCAAGGTCCGCCGCAGCACTGGTCGCACCGCTAACCCAACCGGAAGCTGGCAGCGCCTGTCCCGGGAAAGTGTCGTTAGGTTCTGTTTCAGGCGTCGGGCTGCCGCTGCGTAGTTGGAAGTACAGGTAGTAGGGGCGAAGCTGGACGGTGGCGGAGTTGTGCCTGACCCTCAGGAAAAAAGTGCCGGTGGAGGGAATCGTCACGTTGGCGACTGATGAAGATAAAGTGCCAAAGCTACCGTCGTCCTCGTCCCCTTCGATAAGGGTTGTGCCGTTCGTGTTAAAAACCTCAAGGATGCTATCAGTAGAGGCGCTGGCTGAAAACGCGGTCTGTGTGGCAGCATAAACGCGGTCACCCGCCGCTGCCGTGAACGAGTAAAAATCCTGATCGCCGTTTGGATTAATGCTGGCCGTCACCTTGACGCTCGCGCTGTTGAGTGGAGTAGCTGTTGCGGAGGTGCCGTTTGGCTCAACTTCCGACTGCTCGACCAGTGCCGCAGTAGCGTTCGGTATAGGGGTGACAGATTTAGGCGGAGCCTTAGTCCTTGAGCTAATCGGTTCAATTGACAAATCCGGATTTTCAGTAGGACTCCCCGGTTTTGAGCCTTCTTGTAGTACTGGCGGGACTTTCCCATCTTGAACGCGCTTTGCCGCGTTTGTGGATGAGAGTTGAGGCAAAATAAAGCTGGTCATAATTAAACCGATGACCAACAAGGAAAGTCTCAGTGAGCGTTTGCGTAAAGGTGACATCATTGTTCTACTCTCCTAAACCGAAATTTGTTAAATCTATTCTGTAAGAATGATTGCTTATAGTACTTACAAAAGTACTATGCCCCGGTAACGAACTTAAGAGACCGACTTACAACCCACCCCGGCTTGACGAATGTCGCAACAACCTAAGTTATTAATTTTAATGACAGGGGAACGCCTGCGTGATGAATAACTATTACAACGGCCTGAGCTTACTCTACCAAAGGCTTTACGTCAAGAATTTTAACGCTAAAAATTTCAGCGAAAGAAGACTCGTTATTACTTGACCTGTATCGAGTAAGGTAGGGCTAGCTGCAAGTCACAACCAGCCCTTTCCGGCGAAGTATTGAAGCTCAACTTCAGGCTGCGCTTCTTCGGTTAGACGAGGTGTTATTTTTGAGGTCCCGCGCTTTGGTCTCCACCTCCATCTACGCAAAGGCACGTGTCGTTTCGCGTGTCGCGGTCTTGTAGCGTGCAGCGAAGCGTGCCGGGCGGGCTTTGTATCGAACCAGTGCCAGACGGTGGCGAACTGCCCGCCGAGAGCTTAATCATCACTCTGCGGTCTGATGCATTGTGTTGGAGCGTGAACGTGTCGCCTGACTGCTTGACTGTCGCTACGCCTGTGAAGGTCGCGCCGTTGCAGCACCAGCGATATTCACCAGTGCTTGTGTTGAACAAGACAGTGTTAAGGCAGCCTGCCGAATCATCCTGCAACCTCGCGTCGAAGTTAGAGATTGAAACAGTGACGGTGAAGGTGCAGAGTTGGGGTGCCGCAGCCGCAATGCAAGTGACGGTTGTTGTGCCGACCGGGAAGAATGACCCCGATGACGGAACGCAGGTCACAAGTCCGCACAAGCCTGTAAAAGTAGGCGGGGGGTAATTGACGGAAGCGCCCAACTGGTTCGGATCATTCGGCACAGTGATATTAGCCGGGCAGGTCAAAACACAATCGCTACTGGTAGGGCCGCTGCAAGTTGATACCATCAAATTATAAGTGCCGGTTCCGCCGGGACTCAAATGCCTGACTTTTACAAAGTAAGTACCCGATGCTGTGATTGCGAAGTTTGCTCCTTCGGCTGCGGGATTACCCAGGCTTCCCGTTATTGATGAATCTACCGTCAGAAGCAACGTATCTTCTATGTTACGTAACTCGACTGCCAGATCAGCGCCAACGCCGTCGCGTTCCGGGTCTGCGTCTGCGATGAAGTAGAGTATGTTTCCTGTCGTCGCCGTGACTGAGTAATAATCCACATCGCCAGCGGGCGAGATTGAGCCTGAGCGCAAGCCGATTTGTCCGCTTTCCGTCACAATCGGATTAGCCATAGCGGCGGTGTCGTTTGCTTCGACTTCGGGAGTAGCCGCTGTGTTAGTCAGAGTGACGAACAGCCTGTAAGGGTTGATGATCACCGGCGCTGCGCCGCCGAATGCTGTGACGCGGATGAAATAAGTTCCCCCAGCCGTGAGCGTGCGACCGCCAATCAGGGATGCGACAACGGTTTCAATAGTTCCATCGCCTCCGTTGCCTGTGCCGTCGTCGTCATCGGATTCGATGACGGTCATGCCATCGGCGGCCAGAAGATCGATAACTGTGTCGCGCGAAGTAGAAGCAGGGTCCTGCGTCCCGCCCGTGTCTGTCTCAATCCAGATGTTAGACCCGGCAGGAGCCGTGAATGTGAAATAATCAACATCGCCGTCCGGCCTGATTGCTGCCGATATTATCGCGCACGGCGACGTTGTCAAAGTTATCGGGTTTGCTGTGCCCGGAGTGTTGTTCGGCTCTGTCTCGGTCAGAGTTTCGGGATTAGGCGCTACCGCAGGTTCAATTAACGAAAGCTCTGCTTCCAGAGCTTCGATCTCCATCAATATTATTTTATTTTTGCCATTCGCATCTGCCAGCCGACGAAGTTCTTCCAATCTGGCTCTGATCTCTGATGCGCGCAAAGCGACTGCCTCGTTGTATCGTTCGAGGGCTTCATCTACCGCAAGAGCAGACTGCTTGGTCGGATTAAATTTCTCGTGGGCTGTAGCCTGTTCCAATCGAGCGCGAGCGGCGTCCAAGGCTTGCTTGCCTTTTAATTGAGCTTGCGCCTCGCCGCCTGGAATAATCTGTTTCGGCCAAACCGCCAGACTGACAATCGCAAGCGAAGCGCCGACCAGAAACAAAACACGAATGGGTGACAATTTCATGTACTCCCTTCTCCTTATAAGTAGCCTGTGAAGCGGATAAGACATTATTAATCGGGGGAAAGACTTGCCTGCCGCGCGCTATATTATGATTCTCGGAAAGCGAAATCAAGTTGTTGATAAGAAAAACTCATCCTCTGTTTTCGAGCAATTGTTTGCTCGGGTCACGAATCTTTTTGCGTAGCGAGCCGCGAACCTTTAGAATGTTTCAAGCGTTAAAGACCTCGTGGCCCGTGAGCGCGCCGAAATGAGGAGTGGATCTTGGAACAGGTAGTAAGTTTTCTGTTCAAGTACAAGGAAGCGCTCTTTGCAAAGAGCCAGTTCGGATTCGGCGCGCGACCGTCGCTGTTGATTATCATTGCGCTCGTCGTTGTAGGAGCCGCGCTTCTTTATTTCCTTTACGCAAGTCCTTCGGTGAAACTGCCTGCGAAGTGGCGCGCAAGCCTCATTGCGCTTCGCGTGGTTCTTCTTGCCGTCATCGTCTTCTGCCTGATGCGTCCTGTGATAGTCGTGCCTTCCGTCCTTCCGCAGTCGAGCTACGTCGCTGTGTTGATGGACGATTCGTCAAGCATGAATTTAGTTGATGAAGGAAATCGCACAAGGCTTGATTCTCTCAAACAGTTGATGTCGCCCGATAGCCGCTTCCTCGCCGCGCTTGCGGAGAAGTTCAAAGTGCGCGCCTTCAAATTCTCTTCTACGGCAGAGAGCGCGCAAGATGCGTCGGAGTTGAGCGGAGCAGGCGAGCAAACCAATCTCGCGCTTGCGCTCGAACATGCAACGCGCGAATCGGCGGGGCTGCCGCTGGCAGGGATAGTCGTTATGAGCGACGGCGCAAGCAACGGCGAAGGCGATGCTTCAACCAACCTTGCCACTACACTGAGCAACCTGCGCGCGCGCGGATTGCCAGTCTTTACTGTCGGCTTCGGCCCTGAAAATCTCGATGGCGATATTGAGATCGTGCGAGCGACAGCGCCGCGCCGCGTGCTCGCAGGCTCGCCTGTAACCGCCGAGTTGCTGCTGAGAACAGGCGGCGAAACCCGCAGCGTCAAAGTTGACCTGACGGAAGACAATCACCTGTTGCGCTCGCAAGACGTTCCGGCGCAAGGCGAAGCGACTACAGTCGCTCGCGTGACCTTCACTCCATCAACGCCCGGACTTCACCGCTACACGCTGACGGCTCCGCCTTCGCCCGATGATCCTGTGCAGGATAATAATTCTGTAGAGCTGTTGATTGATGTGATTGACGGGCGGCCAAAGATTTTATACATCGAAGGCGAGCCGCGATGGGAATACGGCAAGCTGCGCGAGTCTGTGGCCGAAGAAAAGAACCTCATTCTCGCATCAGTGCTGCGTTCGGCTGACGGCAAGTTCTATCGTCAGGGAATCGAGACGGGCGACGAGCTTGCCGCAGGGTTTCCGAAATCGGAAGAAGACCTCTTCAAGTACGATGCAATCATCATCGGCTCAATCGAAGCGACCTTCTTTACGTTCGATCAATTGAAAGCAGTCGAGCAATTCGTCTCGCGCAGAGGCGGCGCACTGATGGCGCTGGGCGGTCCGAAATCATTCAACGCGGGCGGCTACGGCAACACTCCATTAGCAGACCTGTTGCCCGTTTACATAAACGGCAACGCTTCGACTGCCGATAGTCAAACGTTCAAAGCCGCGCCCGCAGACCGTGGGCGCGATCATCCGGCTGCGCGACTCGCAGATCAACCGGAAGCTAATCAGAAAGCGTGGGAGCAGATGCCCGCACTCACCCTGCCCGAAGTC
The DNA here is from genome assembly GCA_963726785.1 of Blastocatellia bacterium. GTDB lineage: Bacteria > Acidobacteriota > Blastocatellia > UBA7656 > UBA7656 > DATEKX01. The sequence continues at coordinate 1,080,641 of CAVSDJ010000008.1, read as the reverse complement.
ATTATGGAGACGAAGCCCGGCGCAACTGTGATTTTAGAAGCGCGCAACACGAAGAATCGCAATGTGACCGCGCCTCTGCTCGTCGAAGAAAGATACGGGCGAGGTCGCACGCTCGCATTGATGGCCGCAGACACATGGCGGTGGCGAATGATGATGGAATCGAAAGACAAATCTTTCGAGACCTTCTGGCGAAACCTCTTGCGCTACACTGTTGACGCAGTGCGCCGACCAGTAGAAGCTTCGACCGAGCGAACTTTTTACGGCAAGAACGAAGCTGTGCGAATACGCGCAGAGGTCGCTGACGAAAAATACGTCAACGTCAATAACGCGCAGGTGACGGCGCGCGTGATAACGCCTTCGGGTCGCTCAGTCGATGTCAACCTGAAGCAAACATCGGAAGGCGGATTCGACGGTTATGCGGCGGCCTTCAATCCCGATGAAGATGGCACATACCGAGTTGAAATTTCGGCGCGGCGAACCGCTGACGGAAAACAAGCTGCCTCGCTTGAAACCGCGCAGACCAGTTTCATAGTCGGGCCGTTGAACCGCGAAGCGCGCGACGCCGCGCAAAATCGTGAGCTGCTCAAACGCATATCAGCAGACACGGGCGGGCAGTATTATCAGTTGCCAAGGGCCGATGATTTGATCGAAGACCTCACCCACTCAGAGGGCGCGGGCACGATACGCGAAACGAAAGACCTCTGGGACATGCCGATCAACTTTCTGCTTGTAATAGGGCTGGCCGCAGGCGAATGGTTCATTCGCAAGCGCAAAGGGCTGGCATAGAAACGTTCAGGTAAACAGATGCGACCATCTAATTCAAAATCAACGGACTCGTTACGTAATGAAAGACTCACCGCAGAGATGCAGAGGACGCAGAGATTTCGCAGAGGTTTTATTATTACTCTGCGAAATCTCTGCGTCCTCTGCGTCTCTGCGGTGAACTCTCTTTTGCGATTAACACCCGCATCATTTGCTTTGTGCTTTATGCTTTCGTCGTGCGGCGCGGCGTCGAACCCTCAGCAGAGCAACGCGAATCAAAGCGAGGCTCAATCGAAACCTGTCGCTGCTAAGAAACCGCGCGCAACGATTGACCCTAACAAATTCGCAATCGTCATCGCGGGCGTGGGCGGCGAAGAAGCTTACACGAAAAAATTCACCGAACAGGCCGCGCATCTCTACGACGCGCTGACGAATCGTCTGGGGTTTGATGAGAAGAATGTTTACCTGCTGACGGAAGCGACGGGCGGCGGGCCTGAAAACGGCGCGCGCGAAACCGACGCGATTAAATCTCAGAGGGCGACGGCTGACGAAGCGCGTAAAGCATTCGGCGCAATCAAAGCGGCGGCCAGTGGCGATAGCACAGTCTTTGTGATGTTGATCGGGCACGGCTCTTTCGACACTCAGCAGGCAAAGTTCAATCTTGTCGGCCCTGACCTGACTGCGAAAGATTACGCCGCGCTTGTCACTGCGCTTCCCTCGCGTCGCGTAATCTTCATCAACAGCGCAAGCTCGTCCGGCGAATTCGTAAAGCCGCTCTCGGCTCAAGGCCGCATCGTGATTACGGCGACGCGCAGCGGCAACGAGCAGAACGCGACAATCTTCGCAGAAAGTTTCATAGCCGCGATGATGAATGACGAAGCGGACGCGGACAAAAACGGGCGCGTCTCTGTACTCGAAGCTTTCAATTATGCAACCAAACTCACAGGCGATTGGTATAAGCAGAAGAACCGTCTGGCAACTGAACACGCGTTGATTGACGACAACGGCGACGGCACAGGCCACGAAGAAGCGACTGCGGGCGATGGGGCGATTGCAAAGTTATTTTATCTCGACTCGAAAACAATCGAAGAGGCGGCTGGCGATGCGGAGCTTGCAAAGCTGATCAAAGAGCGACAGCGGCTCGAAGAAGAGATCGAAAAACTGAAAGCGCGCAAGTCTGAAATGAAACAGGATGATTACGACCGCCAGCTTGAAGATTTGCTGGTACAGCTTGCGACAGTCAGTCAATCAATCAAGGCGAAACAGAAGCGATAGCAGGAACATACTCTGCTTACAGGCGTTGACAGTATTAAGAGCAAGTATGAAACGTTTAGCATTCCTTACTCTATTTTTCTTTCTGAACTGCGCGTTCAATTCAGGCGCGGCTCAGGATACGACCATCGAAAACGGGCGCGACCTGCTCAAACGCGGAAGCTACAAGGAAGCCAGTGCGATATTCACCGCGCTGCTTGGGAAGAATCCGAAAGACGAGCAGGCGCAGGATGGACTCGTTCGCACGCTTATTGAAACGGGCAATTACTCGACGGCTGAAAGCAAAACGAAAGAGTATCTGAACACGCGACCCAATGACGGCGCGCTCAGAGCGGCGCTCGGTGAAGTGTATTTTGAAACTGGCCGTTACAATGATGCCGCGACGGAATTCGAGCGCGCCACGCGAGATGGCAAAGGCGCTGTTTTGTTGCGCGCTGCGCTCGGTCAGGCTCGCGCGCTTCGCGCTCAAGGCAAAGAAGCCGAATCGCAGACGGCGCTCGAACAACTGGTGCGCTACTACAACGCGAACTCGCCCAAATCAGCCGAAGAGTTGACTCCTATCGCCGAAGGGCTCGTGCTGCTTGAGCGTTTCAAAGACGCAAACGATTTGTTCATTGATGCGCGCGAAGCCGACTCGACTTATGCGGAAGCCTTCATCGCGCAGGGCGAGTTGTTGAACGAGAAATACGCGTATGGCGACGCGCTCAGTCTTTTTGAAGACGCGCTCAAGATCAATCCGAACTCGACGCGTGCGCTCGCAGGGCTTGCGGAATGCAAGCAGTACGCGGTCAGCGATCCTCGCAAAAAAGAATCCGGCAATATAGTTGACGAAGACCCGCCCGCCGTCATCGCTCACGCGCTCGCAGTCAATCCCAATCACGCCGATGCTCTTGCGACGCAAGCGTGGCTTGAGCTTGAATCAGACAATCCTGACGCCGCTCGCAAAGCCGTTGATCGGGCGCTTGCGGCAAACCCGAATTCAGTTAAAGCTATCGGCGTGCGCGCTGCGATTGCTTATTTGGCAAGCGACAAAGCGGCGCTCGAAGCTGATACGAAACGCGCTCTTGGCATCAATCCGCGCGCAGGCGAATTCTTTGACACGCTGGCTCATTTCGCCGTCAACAATCGCCGTTACACTGACGCGGTTGATTACGGGCGACGCGCAATAGAGCTTTCGCCGAAGCTGTGGAGCGCGCGCACACAGCTTGGCATTCAGCTCCTTCGAGTCGGGCGTATAGCTGATGGCCGCGCAGAGCTTGAGCGCACATTCGCGGGCGACCCGTTCAACATCTGGGCAAAGAACACGCTCGACCTGCTCGACTCGATGAAAGATTACACGGACACTTTGCGCGGCCCGTTCCTCATCAAGGCTGAGCCGAAAGAGAGCGGCGCGCTCGCCATCTATGCGGCAGACCTGCTTGAAGACGCTCACAAGAAACTCACGTCGAAGTATCGCTTCACGCCGCGCGCTCCGATTTCCGTCGAAGTCTTTCCCGAATCATGAAGACTTCGCGGTGCGCTCGCTAGGGTTGCCGGGACTTGGCGCGCTCGGCGTTTGCTTCGGGCAGGTGATAGCGATGGACAGCCCTTCGGCGCGCAACCCCGGCGAGTTCAACTGGGGCAGCACGCTCTGGCATGAATTCACGCACGTCATCACGCTTCAGATCACGGACCACAAAATACCGCGCTGGTTTTCCGAAGGGCTTTCGGTTTACGAAGAGCGACGTGCGCGACCGGGGTGGGGCGAAAACTGGACGATTGAAAAGTTGAAAGCTTTCACGGATGGCCGCTTCGTTCCGATCAACGATCTCGACGCGGCGTTCACACGTCCGCGCTCGGCTGATGGAGTTGCGCTTGGCTACTTTCAGGCATCGCAGGTTTGCGAGTTCTTAGAAGAGAAATTCGGATTCGACGCGATACTCAGAATGCTCGCGCTCTACAAGGAAGGAGCAAAGACGCCCGATGTTTTAGATCGCGCGTTGAAGCTGAAGCCTGCGGATTTCGATAAAGCGTTCACGGATTTCATAAAGGCAAAAGTCGGCGGCTACATCGAAGCGGTTGGCAAAAGCCCTGCCATGACGGCAGGCAATGAGCCGCCGTCGAAAGATGCTCTGCTCGCCCTGCTCAAAGCGCGGCCCAATGATTATTTCGCAAACCTGCGATTGGGCGCGATCTATCAAAAGGAAGGCGATCAGGACAAAGCCATCGAGCACCTGCGCCGCGCTGCCGAACTCTTCCCTTATTATTCGGGCGAAGGAAATCCTTACTCGCGGCTTGCGGAGATTTACGAAGCGCGCGGCAACAAGAAAGAAGCGATGGCGGCTTTGCAATCGCTGACCGAGCACAACGAGACGAACGCCGATGCGGGGGCGAAACTGGCGCGATTAAAGCTTGAAATGGGCGACCGCGCAGGGGCGCTCGAAACATTGAAGACAACTTTTTACATACAGCCGTTCGACCCTAGCTTGCACAAGCTCGCGGGCGATGTTTATCTTGAGCAAGGGAACGCTGCGGAGGCGACGCGCGAGTTCCGTGTGCTGATTGCGCTTGCGCCCGCCGACATTGCCACGGCGCACTATGATCTGGCGCGCGCGCTCGACCAGAGCGGCAATCGCGCAGAGGCGCGGCGCGAAGTGCTTCGCGCGCTTGAGATCGCTCCCAGCTTTGATAAAGCTCAGGAGTTGCTTCTCAAGCTCAGGGGAGGGAACTGAGAATCTCGGATTTGAAATTCGAGATTTGAAATCCCATAATCTTATGCGGAAAGCCTTATTCATCATCGCATTGATAATCCTCGCGCTGTTGCCTGTGACTTTAACGGCTGCGGGCGCTGTCGATAACGTGCCTCATTACGAAGACAACCGGCTGGGTGAGAAGAAAGACGAGTCTGACAAATTTAAATTCGTTCGCATAAAAGCGGGGCCTATTTATCCGGGCGAACATCTTGGTGACGGAGGCGCGCCCTGGTCGCACGATTACCCGGAGGCGGGATTGCACTTCTCGAAAATACTCAAAGAACTGTCGAAGATCGACATCGTTTTGGACGAAGACGAATACATATTCGGTTTTGACGACCCTAACCTTTTCAAGTACCCGTTCGCTTATCTCTGCGAAGTCGGGCACATGGAGCTTAATGACAAAGAGGTCGCAGGCATGCGCGAATACCTGTTGCGCGGCGGCTTCCTGCTGGTTGACGATTTTCGCGGCTCGTATGATATGCAAACCTTTCAACATTATTTGAAGCGGGCGTTGCCCGAACCTGAATTCGAGATGAAGCCGCTCGATGTTTCGCACGCGATATTCAATTGTTTTTTCTCGATCAAATCGCTCGAAGTGCGCTCGCCTTACGGGAGATTGAGGCCGGAGTTCCTGGGCATTTCCGACAAGCACGGGCGGCTGATGATGATTGTCAACTACAACAACGACGTGAGCGATTACTGGCAGTGGTCGAACGATCCTTTCCAGCCGATTGAAGACACAAACAGCGCTTACAAGTTCGGAGTCAATTACGTCTTTTACGCGCTGACACACTGAAGGGAATTATGAAGTATGAACGATGAATGATGAATTTGTCTCACGCGCTTTTTTCTTTATTCATCATTCATCGTTCATACTTCATCGTTTTTTGTAAGGGGAGAGAATGGCAATAGACACTCAGGAAGTGGTTAGAGAAGACGAGTTACTGGAAAAGTTGATTGCCGCGCGCGATCAGATTTTTAATGAAGTGCGCAAAGTAATCATCGCGCAGGATGAAGTCGTAGACCAGACGCTCATTTCACTGTTTGTCGGCGGCCACTCGCTCGTATCGGGTGTGCCGGGACTCGCAAAGACGCTGTTGATTCGCACGGTGGCAAACGTTTTGGACCTGTCGTTCAAGCGCATTCAATTCACGCCCGACCTGATGCCGTCCGACATAACCGGCACCGACATCATCGAAGAAGATCGCGCAACCGGCCATCGAAAACTCGAATTCATTCAAGGGCCGCTGTTCGCCAATATAATTCTCGCGGACGAAATCAATCGCACGCCGCCCAAGACTCAGGCCGCGTTGCTTGAAGCCATGCAGGAAGGCACGGTGACGATTCAAGGGACGACCTACCAGCTTCCGAAACCTTTCTTTGTTCTCGCCACGCAAAACCCGATTGAGATGGAAGGCACATACCCGCTGCCCGAAGCGCAGCTTGATCGCTTCATGTTCAATATCAAGATCGGCTACCTCAGCGAAGACGATGAAGTTGAAGTGGTCAGCCAGACGACCTCAGTTCAGGATTTTTCTTTCGAGCGCAACGTGACGGGCGAAGACATACTGGCATTTCAACGGCTCGTGCGCCGCGTGCCTGCCGCTGAAGCCGTGACGCGCTATGCCGTCCGGCTTGTCGGCGCGAGCCGCCCTGTCAGTGACGCCGCGCCTGATTTCATAAAGCGATGGGTGAACTGGGGCGCATCGCTTCGCGCATCGCAGTTTTTGATTCTGGGCGGCAAAGCGCGGGCGGTGATGATGGGCCGCTACAATGTGAGCGTCGAAGACGTGCGCGCGCTGGCTTACCCGATTCTGCGCCACAGAATACTTTTGAACTTCCACGCCGAATCCGAGCGGGTGAAGCCGGACGACGTGATTCGCCGCTTGATTGAAACCGTGCCTGAGCCAAAGTCCGGGCTATAGGAGGGGAATCAAATGCCGACAATGATCGCCTCATTGTTTCTCAGTCTGATTTTCTTTCAATCATCAGATAAGGAGAAAAAGACCGACCGTGAGTACGACCAGTTGAATGGCCCGGTTCGTCTGGTGCGAATCGAGACGGAGCGTCGGAACAAAGAGCGCAGCCTCGATAAGATTGTCCTTTACGACTTAAACGGCATGGAAAGCGAAGAAGTCTACTTCGCCAGTTTTCAAAAAGACTGCGCGATGGGGCGTCGCATTTTCAGCTATGACGATAAGAATACCATGACGGAATCGATCTTCTGGGGACAAAGCATTGTTACGGGCAAACCGGATAACTCTCAGGCCGTTGGCTCACCTTTGATATACAAACAGGCTTTCAAGCTGGACGATCCCAGCAGGCGCTTTGAGGCAAACGGGTATAACGCTATCAGTAAAGCCTACGACAATCGTCTCTACAAATACGACGATCAAGGGCGCGTCAAAGAAATCACTAATATCTATAAGGGTTCGGTGTGGTTACGATGCGAGTTCAAGTACAACGACAAAGGATTGCCGGACGAAAGAACATGTAAGGATAAGCAATCAGGCAGCGCCGACAAAACGACTTACGCTTACGAGTATGACGGAAACGGAAACTGGATAAAAAGGACTGAAACCAGTACAAGTACGCTGCCAAATGGTTCGCCGAGTGAGAGCCAGGTAATAACTTATCGCGAGATCAAATTATACACATCGAAGATGGCCAGGCCGGAAGATAAGGCAGATTCGATTGATGGCGTGAAGCTCGTGCCATGCTTGTCTGTGATCATTCGCAAGGCTGGCGGCGTGTTGCAGGGGAGCGCGACGAAACGCGTAGGGCCGAGCTATCCGCCCGCCGCGCGGGCCGCAGGAGTACACGGCGCGGTAGTCGTTGAAGTGACAGTTAACGAAGCCGGAAAGGTGATTTCCGCAAGAACCATCTCCGGCCCTTCGGAATTGCGAGCCGCTTCGGAAGAGGCGGCTAAAGGTTGGGAGTTCAGCCCTACAATGCTTTCAGGGATTCCGGTCAGAGTAATCGGCACGATTACTTTCAATTTCAATCGCTGATTCACTGCGACGGACGCTTAATTGAGATGCAAAACATTACTCAACAAACTGGCGCGCGATTCCTGGCCCCCGAAGTGCTGGCGCGCATAAACTCGCTCGAACTGATTGCGCGCTCCGTAGTCGAAGGCTTCCTCAGCGGGCTTCATCGCTCGCCGCATCTCGGATTCTCGACGGACTTCGCAGAGCATCGCCAGTACATGCCCGGCGACGACCTCCGACACCTCGATTGGAAATTGCTCGCGCGCACAGACCGCCTTTACATCAAAAAATATCAAGGCGACACGAACGCGCAAATCCACTTGCTGATTGACGCGAGCGCTTCGATGGGATACGCGAGCGGCGAAGTCACAAAGCTGCAATACGCGCAATACCTGGCATCCTCGCTGGCGTTCCTCGGAGTGCGTCAACACGATTCCGTAGGACTGCATGCGTTTGATGACGATGTGATAGAGCATCTTCCGCCAACTTCTCGCTCAGGCCATCTTCGAACGGCGCTCGGCTTGATCGAGCGACTGGTTCCGGGTCGCGGAACTGCGCTCACCGCGCAACTTCATCTCGTGGCCGATCAGCTCACGCGGCGCGGAATCATCGTGTTGATTTCGGATTTGTACGACGAGCCTGAGCAACTGATGACGGCGCTCGAACACCTCAGATTCAGGGGCAACGAAGTGATCGTCTTTCACTTACTGGACAGACAGGAACTGGATTTCGATTTCGCCGAGCCGTTAGTGCTCGAAGACGCAGAGACAGAAGAGCAATTGCACATTTTGCCCGATGTATTGCGAGACGAATACCGCCGCGCCATCCGCGCGCACGTTGACGCGATCAGTGAAGGCGCGGCGCGCAATCGGATTGATTATGAATTGTTGAAGACTTCGGAACCTTTGGACAGCGCGTTGTTTTCCTACCTCGCGCGCCGCTCGCATTTGGGTTAGGTGAAGAATATGAAACAGCGAACAGGCATTTCAGACACAGACCCGGAAGTCGAGCGCAAATTGATCGAGCTTACGCGCACGATGCCTGACTGGAAAAAAATCGAGCAGGTATTTTCTCTTATCGAAACGACTCGCGCGCTGTCAATGGCGGGACTTCGTAAGCGTTACCCGCAAGCTTCCGAAGAAGAGTTGAAGAAACGTCTGGCCGCGCTCGTGCTCGACCGTGAAACTGTCATTAAAGTCTACGGATGGGATCCCGAAATCGAGGGATATTGATGGGCTTTGAGAAGCTGGATGTAGTTTTGAAAGTGATAGCAGTTCTTGACGAGCTAGAAATTCCGTACCTTATTGGCGGTTCGTTTGCCAGTTCATTGTATGGATTGTCGAGATCAACTAACGATGCTGATTTGCTGGTGGCAATCAAGCTAGAGCACACACAAACGCTGGCTCGCAAACTTGAGCCGGAGTTCTATGTGGATGAGTCGGCGATAAAACGAGCAGTGCAGGCAGGGCGGCATTTTAATGTCATTCACATTGAGCGGGCGTTCAAAGTTGATATGTTTGTTGCAAAAGCAGATGGCTTCGCGGAAAAACAACTTGAACGACGACAGTTGCGAACTGTTAGCAACGGCCCTGATCATGAAGCGTATTTCGCTTCGCCAGAGGATACGGTGTTAGCCAAGCTAGATTGGTACCGACGCGGTAATGAAGTTTCGGATCTTCAATGGCGAGATATATTAAATGTCATGAAGATTCAAGGCGACAGGCTCGACCGGGAATATATGCAGCACTGGGCGCAAGAGTTGGGCGTTGCTGATTTGTTGGAACAAGCTCTCGTTGAAGCAAAGAAGAGTGGCTGACGTTGTTATCTGAGTACTGTTGATGGCATTTTTAAACCCAATATTTTTGCTCGGAGCGATGGCGGCGGCGCTGCCCGTGCTCGTGCACCTTGTCAGGCGCACGCGGGCCGTTAAGCTTGAGTTTCCTTCGTTGATGTTTTTGCGTCGGATAGAGCAGAAGACCATTCGCAAACGTCGCTTGCGAAATCTTGCGCTGTTAGCCTTGAGGTGCGCTGCGCTGCTTCTGCTCGCGCTCGCGTTTGCGCGGCCTTATTTCACGAACGCGAGTTCCAATTCGTCCGCAGACAGTCAATCAAGCAGCGTCATACTGGTTGATAACTCTTACAGCATGCGCTACGGGGATGTGTTCAACAGAGCGCGGCAGGCTGCGCACAATATCATCAGCGACGCGGCAGGGAACGAGCAAATCGCGCTCGTGCTCTTTTCTCAGGGGTACGACATTTTGATGCCGCTCAAACAGAACCGCGCGGAAGCGCTCGCGCTTGCAGATCAAATGCAGGCGGGGCTCGGTTCGACCGATTACCTGCAAGCTATTCAAGCCGCCATCTCGATATTGAAAGACGCAGGCAGCCGAGACCGTCGAATTTATTTAATCTCGGATTTTCAAGATGTGGGCTGGAATCGTTCTGCCTCGCCGGTCAAGCTGCCGCCCGACGTCAAGCTCAATCCGATTGATGTTTCAGACGCTACGCCTGCCAACCTTGCGGTGACGGAAGTCAGAGCAGACCCTGTCGTCTATGCACAGAAATACGCAGGCAAGCTCGTCGCGCGAGCAAACAACTTCAGCGCAGAAGGCGAAAGCGACGCGACGGTTGATTTCAAGCTCAACGACATGACGGTTGAGCGCCGACAGGTGAAACTCCCGGCAAGCGGCGCGCAGGCAATCGAGTTCAGCGGCTTCAATGTGCCCGAAGGCTCGAACCGCGCGAGCGTCGAAATCACGGGCGACGGCTTTGCTCTCGACGACAAATATTTTTTCACGATCAAGCGCGAGAACCAGACTAAAGTGCTCGTCATTGACACGGCGACGCGCGGTCGCAGCGAGAGCTTCTTTCTACAACAATCGCTCGCGGCGGGCGAAAACAACCAGCACGCGCTGACGGTCAAGACCGCCGGGACTGTCAACCCCTCGGAGGTTGATTCGTATCGAGCGATCATCGTCAACGATGCTTCGGGCATTAATGAAGCGCTTTCTGCGGCGCTCAAGAGTTTTGCAGAGCGCGGCGGCGGGTTGATACTGGCCGCAGGTAAACACACAGAGGCGGGTGATTTCAATCGCGCGTTCGCGGGAGTCGCGCCCGCTCAAATCGGCGAGATTGTTCAATCGCGCAGCTATGCGCTGGTGAGCCAGGTGAAGATGGATCATCCTATCTTCAGCCCGTTTGCGCGCAGCGGTCGCCTGACTTCGACGCGAGTTTACGGCTATCACCGCGCGACGCCGAACGACGCGACGACTACGATTGCCGCGCTCGATGACGGAACTCCGATAATCGTCGAAGGACTCGCCGGACGCGGCAAAGTGTTGCTTGTGAATACGACGCTCGATACTTCGTGGAACGACCTGCCGCTCACGCCTATGTTTTTGCCGCTCGTGCGCCAGATGCTCGAATACCTGGGCGGGGAAGTGTCCGCAGCGGCTTACACAATCGGGCAAGTGTTGGCCGCGCCGCCAGATGCTGACGGGTCGCTTCCGGCAATTGATAGCCCTTCGGGCCGTCGCATTGACGATGCGCGAAAGAACACGACTGGCGAGCTTGCTGTGGATGCAAGCGAGATAGGCTTTTACAAGTTTCGCTATCGAGACAGGACGGAGCAATCGGCAGTGAACCTCGAATTGAAAGAATCGGATTTTGCGAAGCTCAACATAAACGAGTTCGTCTCAAGCATCACGCCGGGCGCAGATGACGCGAACGCGCAGCCTATATCTTCGCCGCGCATGACTGCCGAAGAGATTGAAGCGAAGCAGAGATTGTGGCTGCCGCTGCTTGTGATGGCGCTTCTATTTTTTGTAGCGGAAGCGCTGCTTGCGCGGCGCATCAGAGTTGCGAAGCTGGTCGGATAGTTACTTGTCTGTTGCTTGTTTGTTAGTGACAAGGTCATTAGCTCCGTAGGAGCGACCTGTCTATAGCTTGAGGATCAATGATTATATTGTAGCTCCGTAGGAGCGACCTCATAGCTCGACATACAGATCAGGTCGCTCCTACGGAGCTACAGAAAGCTATCTGAGTTATGCTATCAACAGGTCGCTCCTACGAAGCTGACAGTCAGGACAAAAACTTGGTGTTTTTAGTGCCCGTCGTGGATTATACTCAAAACCACAGGAGGAACGCGGGATGAGTCCTCGATCAAAGAGCCTGAACGATTTAATCACGCAAGTTCGTTCGCGCATTCGCGCGCGAGTCGCGCTGAAAGGTCTTGCAATCACTCTGGCAGTCGCTGCGCTTTCGCTGATCGTCGCTGCGGTTGCGGCTGATCGCCTCAGCCAGAAGCCTGTCGCGCTCGTCGCGCTTCGCTTCTTGCCTCTTGCGTTGGCGGCGGCGGCGGCCTTGTTGTTTTTGATAAGGCCGCTGCGCGCAAGCATCAGTGACGGGAAGATTGCCCGGCTGATCGAGGAGAAGTGTGCGCTCTCAGAAAGGCTTTCCACATCTGTTGAGTATGCGGATAATCCGCGCGATGCCTCGCCCGCGATAGTCGAACGTCTCGTTACGGACACATCAGATCGCTGCTCTACGGTCAAACTCGACCGCGTGGTTGACCCGCGCCATGCTTACGCTTACGGCGCTATTTCTGCTGCGATTATTCTGACGCTTGCGGGCGCTCTTTTCCTCGGCCCGTCATCTGTGACTGGCGGAATGGCTGCGCTCTATTCGACGGGGGATGTGGTTTCGGCCAACGCCAAATCTATAACTGTCACTCCGGGCACGGCGCGTGCGCCGCGCGGCTCAGACCAACAGATCAAGGCGACGCTTTCAGGCTTTGAATCAGAAGTCGTGCAGGTCTTCATTCGCCGCAACGGCGCTGACATTTGGGAAGCGCACAAGATGGAACCGGCGCGCAACGCCAACGAATTCCAATTCGTCATTTTCAACATTCAAGACTCAATTAACTACTATGTCGAATCGAACGGAATTCGCTCTCAGGAATTCGCGCTCGAAGTCGCAGACCTGCCCTTCGTCAAACAGATTGATCTCGTGCTGAACTTCCCTGCATACACGAGGCTTGCGGCCAAGAAGATAGAAAATGGCGGCGAGATAGCCGCGCTCAAAGGCACTGTCGTTGAGGTCACCGCAAAACTGAGCGCGAATGCGAAGTCTGCGCGCTTGTTGTTGAGCGACGGCACGAAGATCGAGATGAGCGCAAGCGCCGAGAATCAGTTTTCAGGAAATCTTACAGTCAAACAGAACGGCACTTATCGCATAGAACTTACAAGCGAAGACGGCGAGCGATATAACGGCTCGAACGAATTCGATATCACCCTGCTTGAAGATCAACCTCCGACCGTATTGATTGATAAGCCCGGTCGCGACATGAAGGTAACGAGCATTCAAGAGGTCTTCTCGCAAGTGCGCGCCGAAGATGATTTCGGCGTTGCCGGAATTGAGCTTTACTATTCGGTTAACGGCGGCGAAGAGAAGCGCGTCCAGTTGCAGGACATCAAGAGCGAGTCGCCCAAGACGCTTTCGGGCGCGCATACTTTCTTCCTCGAAGAGCACGGCCTTCAACCCGGCGACTTTATTTCTTACTACGCGAAGGCGCGCGATAACTCGGCGGGCGAAGGGCATTCGTCAACAAGCGATATATATTTTCTCGAAGTCCGTCCGTTTGACCGCGAGTTCCGACAGGCGCAGCAACAGGGCGGCGGTGGCGGCGGAGGCGAGCAGGATTCAAACGCCCTGACCCGTCGGCAGCGCGAGATTATAGCCGCTACGTTCCGAGTGCAGCGCGAGCAGGCGACCTATGCCCCGCAAGAAAAAGATGAAAACTTTGGCGCGGTCACCCTGAGCCAGGAAAAGTTGAAGACCGATGCGGAAGTATTGGTCGAACGCATACGCCGCCGACTCGGAGAACAACTCAACTCGCAGCCCAATTACGCAAAGCTCGTCGAATACATCACGCAGGCGACTAAAGAGATGACAGGCGCGATAACCGAGCTTCGCACGCAGAAGACGAAAGAAGCTCTGCCGCCTGAGCAGCGTTCTTTACAACAACTGCTGCGCGCCGAAGCCATCTTCCGCGAGATTCAAATCGCGCAAGGCCAATCTCAGGGCAGCGGCCAGCAGCAGGAACAGCAAGAGCTTGCCGACCTGTTCGAGCTTCAACTCGACAAGATGAAGAATCAGTACGAGACGGTCAATCGCCAGCAACAGCAGCAAGCCTCTCAACAACAGGACGAACTCGCGCGGCGGCTTGCAGAGCTTGCGCGCCGTCAACAGCAACAGGTCGAGCAGCGAATGCGCCAGCAGCAGCAGGGCGGCGGCGGTGGCGGCGGCTCGCAACGCCAGCAGCAAGAGATGATCGAAGAGGCGCAGAAGCTTGCGCGCGAGCTTGAGCGATTGTCGCGCGACCGGCGCGATCCCAAGCTCGAAGAAGCGGCGCGACAGCTTCAGCAATCAGCCGACGAGATGAAACGTTCGCAGGCTTCCTCTTCGCAGCAGGCTTCTTCACAGCAAGGCTCCTCTTCGCAGCAACGCGAAGCGGAAGCGCAGGCTCAGGCTATGCGCGCGCTTGATCGAATGGAACAGGCGCGACGCATGCTCGAATCGTCTCAGCGCGCGGGCGGGCAACAGAATGTTCAGCAACTCAAACAGCAAGCTGAAGAAGCTTTGAAACGGCAAGACGACATCGCAAAAAACGTTGAAGAGATGGCGCGCAACAGTCAATCGGGCGGCGCAAGCGATGATAAGAAACAGCAACTGGCAGAACGCAAGCAGGCGCTCGCGGATAAAATGTCAGGGCTTGAGCGCGACCTCGATCAGGCGGCGCGCGGCATGGGCGCAGACCGCCAGCAAGCGAGCGATAAGCTGCGCCAGGCTGCGGGCGCGATTCGCAACAACCGAATCCCTGACCGCATTCGTCAGAACAATCAATTGATCGAGAACGGCTGGTACGAACAGGCGCGCGAACGCGAGCGCGTAATTCGCGGAAACATCGAAGACGTGTTGAAAAATATTCAAGCTGCCGAAGGCGGCGCGAACCGTCGCACTCAGGGCGAAAGTATGGAAGACGCTCTGAACCGCGCGCGCGAGCTTGCTGATAATCTCGAATCGTTGAGGCGAAGGGCGGAATCGGAAAAGAACGGCGAGCAGGGGCAGCAAGGCCAGAATCAAGGCAATCAGCAAAACGGTCAACAACAAAACGGCCAGCAGCAGGGAAACCAGCAGCAAGGTCAACAAGGCCAACAAGGTCAACAAGGTCAACAACAGAATCAAGCTGGACAGCAGCAGGCTCAAAACGGCTCCCAGAGCCAATCTCGTGCCAATCAGGGCCGACGCGGCAACCAGCAATCGCAAGGTAAGCAGGGACAACAGGGTAAACAAGGCCAGCAAGGACAGCAGGGGCAGCAAGGTCAGCAAGCAGGCCAACAAGGCCAGCAGGGGCAGCAAGGACAACAAGGTCAGCAAGGACAAAGCCAGCAGGGCCAAAGTCAACAAGGGCAAGGGCAAGGGCAACAAGGTCAGCAAGGACAACAAGGGCAACAGGGACAGCAAAGCGGGCAAGGTCAGCAAGGACAGGGACAACAGTCGAGCCAGCAAGGCGGGCAGGCTAGTCCCGACAGCGACACGAGCGGCAGAACATCTGCTGCCGGAGGCCCGCCGCGCGGTGGAGCGCGTCAGCTTGAAAGCGAATTGCGCCAGCGGCTCGCAGACGCAGAAGAATTGCGCCGCGCGCTTGGCCGCAACAGCGAGCTTAATAAAGACCTCAATCGCGTGATCGAGCAGTTGCGCCAACTTAACCCGAATGCGTTCAGCGACCCCGCGCAATTAGCTTTGCTCAAGAGCGAGATCATTGATCCGCTTCGCCAGATCGAAATCGAACTGGCAAAGAAACTGCAAGCGAAACTCGGCAACAACGGCCCCGGCGCTCTGAGCGACGGAGACGCGCCCGACCGTTATCGCAAGATGATCGAAGATTATTACCGCCGCCTCTCTGCGCGCTCGCCGCAGTCGAAGCAGTAGTGAATCATCTTAGTCTGGGGAGGGCACGGAGGCCCTCCCCTACAAAATCGTTCTGAGGGTTGAAGATGAAAACAAAAAAGCTTCTATTTAATCGCATAGTAATTGCCACATTGTTAAGCGCGCTGGTCATCGGCACGGCTGCAAGCAGCACGGCCAAAGACCACAAGGGATTTGCCGCGCTCTCTAACCGATTGTCAGAACCGGGCGGCTACTTTGATTCGGACAATCTGATTTCCAACGAGACTTCTTATCAGCACGTGCTCGGAAAACTGCGCGAGATGAGTGTCGCCAACGGCATTTACATAGGCGTCGGGCCTGACCAGAGCTTCACCTACATCGCAAAGATTCGCCCGAAGATGGCTATCATTATAGATATTCGCCGCGACAACCTGCTACAGCACTTACTCTTCAAAGCTCTTTTCGGGCGGGCGCGCAACCGCGTCGAATACCTCTGCCTTTTCTTTGGCAAGCCGTTTCCAAAAACAAAAGGATGGGAGCAGCGCTCGATTAAAGAGATAGTTGATTACGTAGACGGCGCGCCAGCAGACCAGAAATTATTTGATAAGACTGCGAAGGATGTGAAGCAGGATATTCAGAAATACGGCTTCACTATGTCGCAGTCAGACCTTGAAATCGTAGCAAAGATTCACAAGGCATTCTTTAGCGCCGGTCTCGAAATCCGTTATTCGAGCTATCATCGCCCGCCGCGCTCGATCTATCCTACTTATCGCGACCTCCTGCTTGAGCGTGATCTGGCGGGGCAACAGCAAAACTACTTCAACTCGGAAGATGATTTTCAATTTCTCAAAAAGCTCGAAGACCAGGATTTGATAGTTCCGGTCGTGGGCGATTTGTCGGGCACGCAGGCGCTCAAGGCAATCGGGCAATACATTACGGAGAGCAAAGAGAAGGTCTCCGCATTCTATGTTTCAAACATCGAGTTCTACCTGCAGCGACAGGGGACTTTCGATAAGTTCGTCGAAAACCTTAAGTCATTGCCGATTGATGAGCACAGCGTGATAATCCGAAGCTACTTCAACTACTACGCCCCGCCGCATCCGCAGGCAGAGCCTAATCACTTCAGCACGCAGTTGCTCCAGCGCATAGACGACTTGATCAAACAATGCGCCAGCGGCGAATGCGATTCCTATAACGACATCGTGACTAAAAACTCGATACTGCTGCATTGATTCGGAAACATTTCACGCGAAGGGGCAAAGTCCGCAAAGATGATTCCTGATCTTTGCGGACTTTGCTTTAACGGTTCATCATTGCAGGAAATGAAGTGGCAGAGGCAGGTTACTATCTGGCTCGTCCTCTGGCGGGGAATAGATTATCTACCGGCATTGACCACCCCGGCACAACCTTACCGGCATCAGCAATATCGCCACGGCGAAATATGATCGGGTTGTCCGGGTCATCGAAATGATAGGCCCTGATCACATCTGGGTTTTGCATATCTACATCCCATACGCAAAGCGTTCCTGCCGCAAAGTAATCTCTACGTTTTTCTTTAATTTGTCTTTCTGCTTTTGCTCCATAGTCGCCTTCGCTTCTCACTTCAACAGCAAAGACCGGAGCGCCTTCGAGAAACTTCATGCCAGTAGGCTCTCCCGTGTGCCACGCCGCATCAGGACTGAATGATTCGCGGTTTGGCAGATTGACTTTGAAACCGACATTGTCGCCAATTGCATATCCGCTTTCGGTTGTGCGCTCGTGTACACGAAGGCTTATTAAAATTTCAGATGCGGCATAGCCGGGCAAATATCCAGTTGGCGGCATCAGTATAATCTCTCCATTTATAAGTTCGGCCTTGCCGTTGACACGATACAAATCTTCTATGGTTGCTCTGTGCGTCGTGGTCATAGCGTCACAATCATAGCACAGGTCAGAGGCTTTTCCGGTAAGGTGTCAACGCGCGAACCTGCCTTGTTTTAAGCCCGCTTTCAATTAATACTTGTCGAAGCAAACTTGAGCGAGTATTGCGGTGGAAGAGATTCGTGTAACAAGTTGGACTGAGTTGACCGAACGACTCTACGAAGGGTCGTGGGCGGAGCCAATCGCGCGCTTTCGGCCAAACTTCGCTTTTCGCGGGTTGTCCGATGCGACTTATGATCTAAAGACAGGATTGATAAGACTGGGCGGCGCGGCGGAGAGATTCGAAGGCCACCTGATCAGGAACTTTCGCAAGTACGCGCAGCGCAACAGCGCGCCTACGGATTCGATATGGGACTGGCTCGCGCTCGGCCAGCATCACGGGTTGCCGACCCGGTTGATTGACTGGACTTATTCGCCTTATGTGGCGATGCATTTTGCTACTGCGGTCCTTGATAACTTCGGCATTGACGGAGTCATCTGGGCCGTGGATTTCGGACTGGCTAATCTGTTGCTGCCCGACAAACTGAAAGCTGTGCTACAGGAAGAAGGCTCTTACACTTTCACGGCTGAAATGCTCAACCGCGTCGCAAACTCACTCGGCGAATTTGATCGCCTGTCCGAACATGATTTCGTTGTGTTCTTCGAGCCGCCTTCGCTCGATGATCGTATAGTGAATCAATTCGCGCTGTTCTCTTTGATGTCAAGCCCGACTGCGAGGCTCGATCACTGGCTCGCAGAGCACTCGGAGTTGTACCGGAAAATAATCATCCCTTCTGAGTTGAAGTGGGAAGTGCGCGACAAGTTAGATCAGGCGAACATAACAGAGCGGGTTTTGCTTACGGGGCTGGACGGTTTGAGCAGTTGGCTTAAAAGATATTACACGCCGAGGACGAAATGAGATGGACGAAAACACCTTTCGCGTGAACGGCGAAGTTATAAAGATGATTCATGATGAATTGCCTGCGGTCAGGTGGACGTGCGGCAATTGCGGCGAAGATGCCTGCACTATATTCTATGAGCCGGAAGAGACGGAAAAACTTGTCCAGTGCGAAACGTGCGAGGCCAGTAATCTTGTGCAAAGGATGCAAGAAAGTTCGCAATGATTGATGATCCGGCAAGACTCATCACAGCCATTCGCGCCGCGAGCAATGATTCGGATATGCCCGCAGCCGTTGTTTTCAATTGTCACATAACGGGGCTGGCCGTCGCTCGTTCACTCGGCAGGCGCGGCGTACCTGTCATCGGGCTTGACCGCGATCAGAAAGGTTACGGGCTGCATTCCAGGTACACGACCGTCGCGGGCCGTTGCCCTTACCCGCTTGATGATGAGCGCGCGTTCATTGATTTGTTGATGGAGATCGGCTCGCAGTTGCGGCAAAAGGCTGTGTTGTTTCCGTGTCTTGATGAATGGGTTTTTGCGGTCGCCCGACATCGCGAAAAGCTCGAACAGTATTTCCTGCTGCCGTTTTCCGAACTCGACACCATCGAGCGAATACTCGACAAGAATCTGCTCTATCGAAAATGCGAAGAGCGCAAGATACCGATTCCGCGAACGTTTTATTTAAACGAGCGGAACGCGGATCAGATAGCTTCCGAGGTCGGTTTTCCGTGCATACTTAAACCTGCGCTTCAACGCGAATTCACAAACGAGTTCGGCGAAAAAGTCTTTCGCGTAGAATCACGCGAAGAGTTTCTCCAGCTTGCAGAACGCGCGGCGCGACACCCTCTGCTCGCGCAAGAGATTGTAGGCGCAGGCATAGACAGCTTCTATTCATTGTGCAGCTATGTCGGGCGCGATGGTCAGGCGAAAGGCGTTTTTGTCGGGCGCAAACTTGAACAATATCCGGCTGATTTCGGCACGGCTTGTCTTGTAGATTCGCGCTACGTCGAAGAGATAATCGAACGCGGCACGGACGTTTTGAATCAATTCGGCTATCAAGGCATCAGCGAAGTCGAGTTTATATACGACGAGCGCGACAGTGATTTCAAACTGCTCGACATCAACACTCGCGTATGGAAATGGGTAGGGCTTCCGATTCGCGCGGGAATTGATTTACCCTGGCTCGCTTATGCGGACGCGGTTTATGGAAATGTCGAAGCAGCGGGGCGGCAGCAAGACGAGATCAGGTGGGTCTACCTGAAAGATTACGTCGCATTGCGCCGCGCGCAGTTGGGCAGTGCTGAAACAACGCTCACCAGGCAGGAATGGAACGAATTGATTAGCGGACGATCTGATTCAAACAGTTCGATAGTTGACGCGGTGCTGTCGAGCGATGACCCTGAACCGTTCGCTCTTTTAATGGAAAGCTTATTCGAGAAACGGCAATATTACTGCGCATGCTGAAGGTGAGCTTGGCAGTAGCCCGACCGTCAGGGAGGGCGTTGGTCTTAGCCCTTGCTTACGCGCGGGCTACTGACTTAGGAGGGCTATGAAAAAAATGAGATTCGGTTTCTGGATGCCGATATTCGGCGGCTGGCTTCGCAACGTCGAAGACGAACAGATGGAAGCCACGTTTGAATACAACAAGCGACTTGCCGAGCGCGCAGAAAAAATCGGCTATGACATCACGCTGCTTGCCGAGTTGAATCTCAACGACATCAAAGGCGCGAATGCTCCTGTGATGGAATGCTGGACGACTGCGGCGGCGCTGGCGTCTGTGACTGAAAAGCTGGAATTGATGAACGCGATTCGACCGGGCTTTCGACTTCCGGCGATCACGGCGAAGATGGCTGCTAATATAGATCAAATCTCGAATGGTCGCTTCAGCCTCAACATCGTTTCAGCGTGGTGGGAGCAGGAAATGCGCGAGTACGGTGGGCAATGGGTCGCGCATGATGAGAGGTATGAGCGCACGCGCGAGTTCATCGAAGTGATGGATGGGATGTGGAGCGAAGATGAATTCAGTTACGAGGGCCGCTACTACAAGGTCGAGAAAGCCCATCTCGAACCCAAGCCTACCCGCAAGCCTCGGCCTACGCTCTACGCTGGCGGCGAATCGGAAGAGGCGAAGCAGATGATCTCTCGTTATTGCGACGGCTATCTGATGCACGGAGACCCGGCTGAAAATGTTCGCCCGAAAGTCGAAGACATGGAGCGCCGCCGCCGAGAGCTTGGATTGCCTTCGATGACATACGGGATCGCGGCTTATGCGATTTGTCGCAGCAGTGAAGCCGAAGTGCAAAAAGAGATTGATCGAATCACGGATGTGAAAGACACAGCCGGTTATTTCGGCTTCAAAGATTTTACGACGCAGAGCAAGCTCGAACGCGAACTCTCATTGCGCGATTACAGCGTGTCGAATCGAGGATTGAGAACAGGGCTTACGGGAACGGCGGAGCAAATCGCCGAGCGCATAATGGAACTGAGAAACGCGGGCGTCGAGATATTGCTGATGCAGATGAGTCCGATGCGCGAAGAGATGGAACGTTTTGCCGAAGAGGTCATTCCCCTGGTCAATGAAGCGTAAACAGTATCGCGAGCGGTAGCGAGCGGGTCATTGCAGAGCAAGCTAACCCGCTCGCTACCGCTCGCTGTACTGTTGATTGATGAGTTATGGACAACGCTCTATCAACAGACCGCGCGCGGATAGCGTCAGATGCGCGAAGGATAGTGATCAAACTCGGCACTGCCGTCCTTGTGCGCGATGATGGCGGCATCGCTTTGAGCCGGTTCTATTCTTTCATCGAAGCCATCGCAGACCTGAAACGTTCGGGCCGCGAAGTGTTGCTCGTGTCATCAGGAGCCGTAGGTTTAGGCGCTGAACGATTGGGCATAACGCGACGCCCTCAATTGTTGCCGCTCAAACAGGCGCTTGCAGCCGTGGGCCAGGGGCGATTGATGTCGCTTTATTCAGACGCTTTCGACAGGCTCGGAGTTATCACAGCGCAGATGCTTTTAACCGAAGAAGACTTCTCGAATCGCCAGCGCTATCTAAACCTTCGTGGCACGCTGGCAAAACTGCTCGAACTTGGCGTGCTGCCGATCATCAACGAGAACGATACAGTGTCAACCGCCGAGCTTGAATCGCTTGATCATGCGCCACATGTGAAGATCAACTTTGGCGATAACGATAAACTTTCTGCGCTCGTAGCGAGCAAAATCGAAGCCGATTTGCTGGTGATGCTTACAGATGTTGAAGGGCTTTACACGGCTGATCCGGGCAGTTCGGATGAAGCCACGCTCATTCCTCTGGTCAAAGAGATAACGCCGGAGATAGAAGACCTCGCGCGTGCTTCCGTATCTACCTCGCGTGTCGGGCGCGGAGGAATGAAGACGAAACTCGATGCCGCGCGCATCGCGACTCTTTCAGGCTGCGCGGCGGTGATAGCGAGCGGCAAACTGCCCGGCGTCATCGCTCGCGTCTTTGCGGGCGAAGAATTGGGGACACTCTTTCTTCCGCAATCGAGCCTGCCGGGCAAGCGACGATGGATAGCGTTCGCGACCAGCGTCAAAGCCGCGGTCGTTGTAAACGAAGGCGCGCGGCATGCGCTCGAAGAGCGTAAAGCAAGCCTTCTT
The DNA here is from genome assembly GCA_963726785.1 of Blastocatellia bacterium. GTDB lineage: Bacteria > Acidobacteriota > Blastocatellia > UBA7656 > UBA7656 > DATEKX01. Next base: position 1,058,496 of record CAVSDJ010000008.1, on the reverse strand, counting down.
TCGGCAGGCATACTCGACGTGCGAGGTCAATTCGAGCGCGGCGATGTGGTCAGCATAATTGATGAGCAAGGGCATGAGTTCGCGCGCGGGATAGTCAATTATTCGAGCGTCGAAGCGCGCAAGATTTCAGGTCTGCGGTCGGACAAGATAGATGAGTTGATAGAAAATCGCAGCTATGACGCGCTGATTACGCGCGACAACATTGCGTTCCTCGAAAAGAGATAAACAGTAGCCCGCGCGTAAGCAAGGGCTAAGACTTTCGCCCTCCCTGACGGTCGGGCTACTGACACACTGACGCATATTATGATCTCTGTAATCGAAGCAGCAAAAAAAGCGAAAGCGGCATCGGCTGTGCTCGCGCGCATCTCGACCGAAGAGAAGAACCGCGCGCTGATGCTGATTGCCCGCGCTATCGAAGCGGACGCGGAAAAAATATTCGAGGCGAACGCCAAAGACCTCGATGCCGCAAGGCCTAGAGTCGAAACAGGCGAGATGGCCGAATCGCTCTACCGAAGATTGAAACTCGATAATGGTAAGCTGCGCGACATTGTCGCAGGCATAGAGCAAGTGGCAGCGCTCGAAGACCCTGTAGGTCGAGTTACGCTTGCGACGGAACTGGACGAAGGGCTGCGACTCTATCGCGTGAACTGCCCTGTGGGGGTGGTTGGAGTCGTGTTTGAATCTCGTCCCGACGCGCTGACTCAGGTCTCTTCGTTGTGCTTGAAGAGCAGCAATGCCGTGTTGCTCAAAGGCGGGCGCGAAGCCGAGCACTCGAACCGCGCGCTGTTCGACATTATTCAAAGAGCAATAATTGATGCAGGCTTGCCAGCCGATCAGGTGGTGTTGCTCGAAAGCCGCGAAGACGTAAACGAGATGTTGAAGGCCGAAGGCTTCGTTGATTTGATCATCCCGCGCGGCTCGAATGCGCTTGTCCGGCACGTACAGCAGAACACGGTGATTCCTGTTCTGGGTCATGCCGAAGGCATCTGTCACATCTACGTAGATCGCGCGGCAGACCTCGATAAAGCATTCGAGATTGCGATGGATGCGAAACTGCAATATCCGGCTGCGTGCAATGCGGTCGAGACGCTTCTGATTGACGCGGAGGTGGCGCGCGAGTTTTTGCCGCGAGTGATAAGCGGACTTCAAGGGCAAGGCGTTGAAGTGAGATGCGACGAAAGATCACGAAAAGAATACGCCATCGCGGGCGTTGCAGCAGCGACGGAAGAGGATTGGCAGACCGAGTACTGCGATTTGATTTTATCGGTCAAAGTCGTGAGCGGGATAGATGAAGCGATAGAGCACATCAATACTTTTAGCTCGCGACACACGGATACGATCATCACAGAGGACGCGGCCCGGTTCGAGCGATTCTTTGCAGAAGTAGATTCAGCGGGAGTTTACCTGAACGCATCAACGCGATTTGCCGATGGCTTTCGTTATGGTTTCGGCGCTGAGGTCGGCATAAGTACCGGCAAGCTGCACCCGCGCGGCCCTGTCGGGTTAGAAGGACTTGTGACATACAAATACAAACTGGTCGGCGCAGGGCATACGGTCGGAATGTACTCAGGCCCCGACGGAAAGCGATTCACTCATAAGCCAATTGACGAATGACCGTTTGATGTCTGATTCATAATACTGAAATTGAGATGAAGGATAGAATGACAATGATGAAGAGATTGTTTGTTTGTCTAATACTGCTTACATTGTCAGTCGCTGTTCAAGGACTGCCGCCGCAAAACAACCCGCCAAAAACTATCATCAACGATCAAAAAGCAAAACAGATGCTGCTGGGACAACATCGCTTCTCGCTTCAATGGATAAGCTGGGATTATTTCGGCAAAGCCAACATCACCGAATCAAAAGGCACGCTGTTCATAAAGGGCGAGCAAAAAGGGCGAGGCAATACGGATTATTTGACCCTTGACGGCATAATCACAATGGTTGATGCCAAAGAGTTCGCATTCAAAGGAACGATTACCACACAGGTAAGCCACATCAATAACGGCCAGCCTTGCAAGCGCGAAGGCGAGATGACTTTCAAGATTACAGGCATTAGGAAATATTGGCGGCTGCAAGAGATGGATAACCCTTGCGAAGCAGTCACAGATTATGTAGATGTCTTTTTTCGTTAATCACAGTCGCGTGTAATAAGCTTCGCCCGCGCACGCGCGACAAAGTGTGCGGCCATCGCGTAAGACCTCGCGAAGGTCATTGACTCCTTCGCCGCACCCGTCGCATCGAACCCTTGAAACCGGCCTCCCTGGCCTATCCTGTGTCGGTATGCTTACTGACACGCGCTCGATTTTGAACAACTCTTCGTCCGGCAGTTGCTTGTACGCGTGAAGCTGCCTTTGGTACTTATTATCAATTTCAGGGAAGCACCGGTCGGCTGATTCGCGTGATTCATCGAGCGCGGCTATGCGAACGGCTTCACCTGTTTTTGTGTTGACGAAAGTCGCCGCCAGCTTGCCGTAGTCGTAATATTTCATTGTCCGTTTGCCGAGCCTGCACCCTGTCACTGTATTGATCGCGTCAGCGGCGCAGCGATCAATTTCGATAAACACCAATAATTTCTTTTGATCTGCTCCAAGCGGGTCGTTCACGCCAACGGCGCGACAGCCGAGCATCGCCATCCTGACGCCGAGCACCTGACCCGCGCACATGTGACCATGCGAATGCTCAGCCCGTACAAGTAATTCATCGAGCGTTTCCATGTCTTCTTGATTATAGTCTCGGCGGATGCCAATTCAAAATTGCGCGCCCGGGTTATTAGTCATAGAGCAGATATGACTCTCGACTTGATGCGAATTGATCGAGTCCCGCGCGCCAGCCTTCTTCTATTTTGCGTGTCGTCGCGCCAGCTTCGATCCTCTCTCGTATGCTTGCGGTTCCGTTGATTACATCGAAAGGCAATTTATCATGCACGTATTCATAAGGCGGCTGCTTCCAACTGAACTCGTTTGGATAAAGATTGCGAATCGCGTTTGTGATCGCAACGCCCGTGATGACGGGCTTGAAGCTTTGGCGGTCAGTCACGTGAATCTGGATGCCGCCGCATAACTCCCCTTTGAATTTGTGAAACGTCGGCTCGAAATGCATCGGGCGAAAGACTGCTCCCGGCAGATGATCTTCCGCCAATCTTTCGATCAACACTTGTGGCTCGATGTAAGGCGCACCGATTATCTCGAACGGTTTTGTCGTGCCTCGGCCTTCGGAAACAGTCGTGCCTTCGATCATCACTGAGCCGGGATAGACCACAGCCGTGTCAACTGTCGGTATGTTCGGCGAAGGCAAGACCCACGGCAACCCTGTATCTTCAAACCACATCGCGCGTCGCCAGCCTTCCATCTTTACTACTTCAAGGTCGCAGCCGATTCCAAACTCGCCGTTGAACATTCGCGCAAGCTCGCCTGCGGTCATCGCGTGGCGCATCGGAATCGGATACATTCCGACGAACGAGCGAAACTCCGGCTCATGAATATTGCCTTCGATATCAATGCCGTTGATGGGATTGGGACGGTCAAGGACTATAAATTTTTTCCCGCATTCACGCGCGGCTTCCATCGCAAGCGCCATCGTGTAAACGAAAGTGTAAACGCGCGTGCCTACATCTTGAACATCGAACACCAGCACATCTACGTCAGCCAGCATCTCAGGCGATGGTTTGCGCGTTTCGCCGTAAAGCGAATAAGCGGGCAGACCTGTCTGCTTATCGCGAAACGTCTGCCACTCGATCATGTCGTCTTGCGTTTCGCCGCGAATGCCGTGCTGCGGGCCGAACAGCGCAGTCAGGTTGATTCGCTCGTGTTTGTGAAACAGATCAGCAGCGTGATCGAACCGAGAGTTGATCGAAGCAGGATTTACTATCAACCCTACCCGCGCGTTGTCGAATAGGTAGAGATGCGATTCGAGAAGAACATCGAGTCCGAGTTTCATACCGTCTTATCCGCACAGCACAGAGCCACCGTTTACATTGAGGATTTCGCCGTTGACGTGGCTCGCAAGGTCGGACGCGAGAAATAGAATCGGCCCGGCGATCTCTTCGGCGGTGGCGACTCGACCGAGCGGTATTAAATCGCGAACCTTTTTTCGTGTTTTCGGATCGCTCAAAGCTTCAGCCGCCATGTCTGTTGCTACCCAGCCCGGCGCTACGCAGTTGACGGTTATGCCGCGCGGCCCAAGCTCTGACGCGAGCGATTTGGTCATCGAAATAGTCGCGCCTTTTGTCGCCGCGTAGTGCGAATGCCTTGCTTCGCCGCGCTGACCGGCTGTTGACGAAATCAAAATCATAGTGCCGCGCTGTCGAGGTATCATTACTCGTGCGGCCTCGCGGCAACACGCATATATTGATTTCAAATTTATGTTTAAGGTCTCGTCCCATTCGCGCTCGGTCATGCTTTCAATCGCGGCCTCTTTCCAGATGCCCGCATTCGCAACCAGAATGTCGAGCGAGCCGAAACGATCAACTGTAGACTTGATCATCTTTTCAACCGATGCAGCGCGCGAAACATCGGCTTTGATAACGAGCGTCTCTGCGCCTAACTGTTCGCATCGGGCTGCGACTCGCGAAGCCGCATCGCGATCACTCAGATAGTTAATGACGATGCCGCTTGAGCCAGCTTCGGCGAACTTGATGGCCGTCGCCGCGCCGATGCCGCGCGACGCCCCCGTTATAATTGCGATTTTTCCAGCGAGGTTGATCATTGATAACGTTTGCTCAATCGCCAACCGCCGCAGCCGTTGCGAGGTCTGTTTCAACCCGGTGTCTGATCTCTTCGCGCGGCAGGAAGTATGCGCAGACGGCGCTCAATAACGTTACCGCCGAAGCGAAGATCAGGACATTGCGAATGCCATAAACCGGAACAAGCCCATTGAGCGCGGGAGGAGCCAGCGCCCCTACGCCCCACGCCGCGCCCATCATCAATGCCGATACAGTGCTGGTTTGTCCCGGCACTAGTTCTTGAGCCATCGCAACGTTGACCGGAATCGTTGAAAGCAGAAAGAATCCGCCCAGCCCTAAAAACACGAGGCTCAATGCTCCGCTTGTCAGGAACGCGCAAACCATCAGCGGCCCTGCCAGCAGCCCTGAATAAAACGTTACTGCGCGGCCAGAGAATCGCTCTGCCATAAACCCGCCTGCCAATCCGCCAAAACCGCCGAGCAGTAGAAAGACCGTTTGCGTGTTTCCTATGTCAGTCAATTCGTAACCGCGCTCTTTGAGCATAAAGGGCAGATAATTATTGGTCGTCATCTGCAACCCGGAACGGATGACTGTAATCAGGTAGAGCAACAGAAGCGGCTGCCATGCTGCGCGCAAGGCATTGAGCAATTGCCACTTGATTTTTTCGACGCCCGGCGCGGCTTTAACGGGCGCGTCGAGCGGCGGGCAGATGCGATAAAGCACCAGTGATGTCACCAGTCCCAAACCGACTACGTAATAAGAATGATCGAGGCCGAACCTGGCAACGACTCTTGTAATCACAAACGGCCCGAACGCAAAACCGAGTGTGCCAAGCGCTGAAAACATCGCCATGCCCATTCGCCGCCGCTCGCCCGATGCAGCCGCAGCCATTGCTGCCGCTTGCGGGTGAAACGAGCCGATGCCTATCCCGCCCGCGACAAGCAGAACGACCAGCATTCCGTAAGACGGCGCAAGCCCTATCATCGAAACGAATACGGCTGTGATGGTCGGGCCGAAGACGGCAAAGAATCTGCGCGCGTAACGGTCTGAGATGAAGCCGTAGAGAGGCTGCATCAACGAGGATGAAATGGCGTAGAGAGGGGCGAGCCAGAAGACTTGAGCATTCGTCAGTTCGAGCTTGGCCTGCAAGAGCGGAAGCAGCGGATAGATGATGCTTGAATAAGAATCGTTGACGAAATGCGCGGCGCACAACGCTGTTAGTGTCAGGCGGTCTTTTCTGCGCATAATCTGCCTGCGAGTTTGGGCGATTAGCGCCTCGCCTTGACTTCTTCGTTCGCACGCTCTTGTGCGCGCTGGTGCGCTACCGATATGAAATGCTTGAAGATGGCTTGAGACAACGGGTCGTCTTGCCAACCGACTTCCGGGTGCCACTGAACGCCGAGCATGAACTGATCGGGCCGCGTGTTGATGACTGCTTCGATCACTCCGTCCATAGCCCATGCGATGGGTTCGAGGTCGCGGCCAACTACGTCAATGGCCTGATGATGATGGCTGTTGACCGTTGTGTGCGTCGAGCCTGCAAGACGGGCCACGAGCGAATCTTCCGTGATGTTGATCGAATGAGAGCGCCGCCAGAACAGATCGCCTTGCATGTGCTTGAGGTGATCTTTCACCTCTGTCGCGATGTCTTGAATGAGCGTGCCGCCGCGATAAACATTCAGCGATTGAATGCCGAAACAGATGGCCAGAACAGGCAAGCGCCTGGCCTCTGCGGCTGCCAGCAACATCATGTCCGTCTCGTCGCGTCGAGGCACAACGGGGCCGAGTCCGGGTTTCGGCTCGTGCCCGTAGCGCAGCGGGTCAACATCGTTGATTGCGCCGGAAAGGCAGATCGCGTCAACGTGCGCGAGGATTGATTCGATATACTCCGGCTCAGGAATCAGCGGGAGCATCAAAGGCGTGCCGCCCTGAGCATAAAGGGCCTCCGGGTAGGTCTCCCGCAATTCATAATAATTAGTATTCCAGTTATAACGACACGGTATGCCGATTACCGGCCTATCATTGACGATCAACGCTTTTCCCTCTCAATAAATATAAACAAGCGAGTGAAATCCCACTGCGGCGTCCTCTGTGTGATGAGCAGAAAAAGGAGAATAGCCCCTGCCGCGCGCCTTGTCAATGAAATGGAAATGAGTAATCAATTCACGGAAGGCGGTTGAAAGAACGAAACTGCATTCAACATGGTTGACACTCTTTATGAGCGACACCTAGAATTTATTTTTACTCGGATCCTAAAGGAGCATACCTTGCAAACCAGAGACGAACTCACTGACGATTTTTCATCGCGCTTCAGAGAGCGCCGCTTCGCTTATGATGCACCGACTCCCTATCCTGCGGGACGACGAACCCTCGCAGTGATAGCCGCGTGGCTCATTCCCGGCGCGGGCCATCTCGTGTTGGGCAAAATGGGACGCGGGATGCTTTTCTTAGTCACGATTGCCGGCTCGTTCGCGCTGGGACTTGCTATTCACGGGCGGTTGTTCTGGCCTGTGATTTACGACTCCGCCAAATTTCTTTCGCTTCGACTTGATCACAGTTCTCTGGTTCTTCGCGCAAATCGGCGCGGGCCTCTGCTACATAGTTTCATACCTGTTCGGCATCGGGACTGACCCTCAGCCCTGGGCCGCGACCTTCGAATACGGCAATGCGCTCATGTTTTTGGCAGGGCTTCTGAACTATCTTGTGATTCACGATGCGTTCGACATTGCAGCCGGGAGGAAGCGTTAATGCATGTTCTGATGATGTCTCTTTATTCGGCCATCGCCGCCATAGTTTTAGCCACGATAGACCCGAAATCCGAAACGCCGCGCCAGAGGGTCATTCACGGGCTGAAAATATTCGGCTCGTTTTTAGGCATAGGTCTGTTGCTGTCGTGGGTTTTATTTCCGCTGCCGTGGTGAAAAAATGAAGATCGCATTTGTAATCTATGACGTCATGACTGCGATGGATTTCATCGGCGTCTACGATGCTTTGGTTCGATTGAAGACCATGAAATTCATGCCCGATGTCGAATGGGAGATCTGCGCTCACACGAAAGAAGTCGTTGACGGCAACGGGGCTGCGGATTACGCCGACAAAATCGGGCGAATCGCTTGAGGGCTACGATATGGTCATAGTGCCGGGCGGCTACGGTTCGAGGACGCTGGTAAACGACAACGCATTCATCACGTGGCTGCGAACATCGGAAGCGTGCAGGCTCAAAGCCTCGGTCTGCACAGGCTCGGTATTGCTTGGCGCGGCGGGCTTTCTGAAAGGTAAACGCGCAACTACTCATCCAAGTGCATTCGACGAGCTTCGCCCCTTTTGCGAAGAAGTCGTTGACAAAAGAGTTGTTGACGAAGGGGACGTAATCACTGCGCGCGGCGTGACCTCTTCGATTGATCTGGGCTTGTATCTTTGCGAGAAATTCGCAGGCCGCGAAGTGCGCGAGCGCATCGCAAAACAGATGGACTATCAAGGTTATGGGCTTGCCAATCTCTAAACATCCAGAGCAAATCTTTATGCTTTATCGCTTGCGCCTTTTTTTAGATTGGGCTTACCCTTCGTGGTGCAATTCGGATAAAATCAAACGGTATGGAAGTTTCAAGTGGAGGCGCTAAATGATCGGCGAGGTGCTTGGCAGTTATAAAATCGTTGAGAAAATTGGCGAAGGCGGCATGGGCGCGGTCTATCGCGGCTTTGACGAAATGCTCGAACGCGAAGTCGCCATCAAAATGCTCAGACCAGAGCTTGCAAGCCAGCCCGAAGTCGTCGAGCGGTTCCGCACTGAAGCCATCACACTTGCAAAACTCAATCACCCGAACATCGCCACTCTCTACAGCTTTCTGCGCAACGGCGAAGATTACTTCATGGTCATGGAGTTTGTGCGCGGGGAGACGCTTGATGATGTGATAAGAAAATTCGGCTCGATGTCTGTAGAGCGGGCTGTGCCACTCTTTTGTCAGGCGCTCGAAGGCATTGATCACGCGCATCGCATGGGAATAGTTCACCGCGATCTGAAACCTGCGAATGTGATGTTGACCGATACAAGCTCGATCAAAGTGATGGACTTCGGTATAGCGCGCGTGCTCGGCACTGCGCGGATGACGCGGCAGGGAAACATCGTGGGCACGATTGAGTACATGTCGCCTGAGCAGGTGCGGGGGCTGGAATCCGATGCGCGCTCGGACGTTTATTCGCTCGGCATAGTTTTGTATGAGATGCTGACTGGCCGCGTGCCTTTCAACGCCGACAGCGAATTCGAGTTGATGAAAGCGCAGGTCGAACAGGCTCCGGCTCCGCCCAGAAGTTTTGCCGCGCAAATTCCGCTGCCGGTCGAGCAGGCGATAATGCGCTCGCTTGCCAAGAAGCCCGAAGCGCGCTACCAGAACGCGGGTGAATTTCGCTCTATTCTGATGGGAACGCTGGGCGCGACGACGAATCTGCTCGACAAAAAGCCTGCCACTTACGCCGCTCCTGTAACTCGCGCGATGGACATACCGATTGACGAAGGCACGATGGTCTTAACCGGAGAGCCGGATACCTCGAAGCATACAAGAGTTTCGGGAAGCCCTGACCAGCCTGTCGTGACGGCCAAACAAGATAAGCTGACATCTCCCGTCGCTGGCAATACGGGTAAAGCGGCACGCGCGGAAACTGTCGTGCAAGCTCCTTCACCGGAGGCGGCTCATACGTCTATCAGTCAGCCGCAAGCATCTGCGCGAGGCAAGCTCAACGGGAAGCATTACATCGCAGCCGCACTGGTGCTGCTCGTATTAATAGGCGTTCCGCTTGGGTGGATGGCTACGCGACAAAGTTCATCTGCGCTTGAGCAAGCAGCGCCTCAAGCTCCGGCTGAGCCAGCGCAAGACCCGGCACCGGCTACCAGTACGACAGATGCCCAGGCAGAAGCGCCAGCCGACAATGCGAATGAGAGCGGTAACCTCAATGCGAATGCTTCGCGGGCTGCGCGAGCGCGCAACGCTCGAAACGAGAGCGTGTCTAACGAAAACGCTTCAGACGCTACAACTCCTCCAGTCACTCAGCCTGCGCCTGTGGAGACTCCTCCGCCCGTAGTCGCGCAGCAACCTCCTACTCCTACCACTGAAAATAAAAATGTGAGCGCGCAGGCCGGGAACAAGAACGAAGCCAAGGCCGCACCTAAGAAAGGCGGCGTGGGCGGCTTCTTCAAGAAGATATTCGGCGGCGGCGAAAAGAAGAACGATAACAAAAACAAGAAGCCGTAGCTTATAGTTCTACGACTTCTTTGTAAGTCGGTATAACAACATTCCAGCCCAAATCTTTGATGATCTTGTTGCGCAGAGCAGCGGCGGAATCCGGCTCTCCGTGAATGATGAAAGTCGTGCGTGGCGGGCGCTTGAATCCGCCGAGCCATCTGAGCAATTCTGCCGAATCGGCGTGCGCAGACAGGCTGCCGATGCTTTCGATGTGAGCCTTGACCGGCACGAACTGGCCGTGAATCTTTATCTCTTTTTCTCCGTCTTGTAGTCTTCGACCGCGAGTCCCCGCTCCCTGGTATCCCACAAAAATGACCGTGCTCGCCGGGTCAGGCAGAAAGCGCGCAAGGTGATGAAGCACGCGCCCGCCCGTAGCCATGCCCGATGCTGAGACGATGATGGCGGGGCCTTTTTCGCCGCTGAGCGCTTTCGACCCGCCTCGCCCCTGCACCAGATGAAAGTTGCGCGTCGCAAGCGGATTCCGCTTGAGGTTTGCTATCCTTTGCATATCGAGATCGTGATCTTCTTTATGCCTTGAATAGAGCCGCGTGGCTTCTGCTCCCATAGGCGAATCTACGGACACTGGCAGGACAGGGATGCGGCCTTCGTCTTCAAGCTCGCGCAAGTAGTAGACGAGCAACTGAGTGCGCCCAACCGCGAACGCCGGAATGATGATCTTGCCGCCACGCTCGGCAGTCGCGTTTATTATCTCGGCCAGTCTGGTTTTCGGGTCGCTGTCTTCGTGAAGCCGGTCTCCGTAGGTTGACTCAACCAGCAAATAATCAGTTTCATCTATTGCCGAAGGGTCGTTCAATATAGGCTCGTCGTAGCGGCCAACGTCGCCGGAAAAAAGTATCGTGAACGGATCGCGCTCAGGCTCAGTTATATCAAAGTGAATAAAGCTTGAACCGAGTATATGCCCGGCAGAGATGAACCGCGCATTCATGTATTTGCTGAGTCGCACGTCCTGATCATATTTGACCGGGCGGACATGCCGGAGCGCGTCTTCCGCATCGCGTTCCGTGTAGAGCGGCAGCGCGGGTTTGTGTTTTGTGAAGCCTTTCCGGTTCGCGTACTCCGCATCTTCTTCCTGAAGCCTCGCCGAATCAGGCAACATTATCTTCATCAAATCAGCCGTCGCCGTCGTTGCATAGATAGGTCCTGTAAACCCGTCGCGCACAAGTCGCGGCAGATAGCCCGTGTGATCTATGTGCGCGTGAGTAACAAGCGCCCATCCGATTGACGCAGGGTTGACCGCGAGCGGCTCCCAGTTGCGTTCTCTGAGTTCCCTGAAGCCTTGAAACAACCCGCAATCAATGATCGCGCGGTTGCCGCCTACTTCAAGTACATACTTTGATCCGGTTACTGTTCCCGTTGCGCCGAGAAATTGAAGGTTAGCCATAGTCCTTTCACACTAACAAATCGCCCGAACGAGGGGCAAGCTCGCAGCCGTGTAGCGAGAGGTAAATCGAATAGTTGTTTTGCGCGGGCCTATCCGGTAAAATTACTCAGGACGAATTTTATGGGAGTCGCGCTAGAGCGGCTTCGCTGCTGATGTTTCTCTGGGGGAATAGGTAGAGCATGAAAGATAAGAAGCGGTACTGGTTGCTGGTCTTTGCGCTTGTAATCCCTGTGGCATTCGCGGGCGCGCATCCTGCCCAACGGTTTTCAACACAAAACGGCGATGAATCGGTCACGAGGAAAAAGATAGCCGAAGATTTTGCCGATGCAATACTGGTGGCAAAAGATAAATACGCGGGCCAGATTGATTTCGATAAGATGACGAAGGCTTCCATACTCGGAATGCTTCGCCAGCTTGATCCGCATTCGGGCTACTTTGACCGCAAGGAATGGGAATCATTCCAGAACGATCAGCGCAGCCGCTACTTCGGCATTGGCTCGACCATCGCGCAGCGAAACGACAAGGTCTACATAATGTCGCCGTTTGACGGCACGCCCGCGCATCGCGGCGGCATTCGTTACGGAGATCAGATAATAGGCATAAACGGCGAGTCAACCGAAGGGTGGAATTCGCGGCAGGTATCGGACAAACTCATCGGCCCCGAAGGGACGCCGGTCGTTGTCAAAGTCTCGCGTCCGGGCGTGAGCCAGCCTATCGAATTGAAGTTTGTGCGAGAAGCGGTTCCGCTGCCTTCCGTATCGAATTTCTATCTGGGCTCGAATGGCGTGGGCTACATCAATTTTGATCGCGGCTTCAACACGACCAGCTTCGACGAAATTCGCACCGCGCTCAGAGAGATGCAGGGTCAAGGAATGACATCGCTTGTGTTTGACCTGCGCGGCAATCGTGGCGGGCTTGTGGATCAAGCGCAGAAGATTGCAAACCTATTCCTTTACAGAGGCCAGAAGATACTCACGATGCGCGGGCGACCGGGCGTCTTCCCGCCGCGCGAAGGTTATGCTAACAACTCGGAACCTGCCGAATACCCGCTGGTCGTGCTGGTCAATCGCGGTTCGGCCTCTGCTTCTGAAATACTTGCGGGCGCGCTGCAAGATCACGACCGCGCAATAATCGTAGGCGAGAACAGTTTTGGCAAAGGGCTTGTGCAGAACATATTCCCTCTGTCGGATGGCTCAGGCTTGACGCTCACGACGGGCCATTACTACACGCCGAGCGGTCGCCTGATTCAGCGCGACTACAGTGGGCGCTCGTTCTACGATTACTACCTCAAACGCGGCGACAAAGAAGCAGTTGTAACCAGAGAAGAGAAGCGCACGGATAGCGGGCGCACGGTCTACGGCGGCGGCGGTATTGATCCTGATGTTACGGTGAAGATTCCGGCTCACGAAAACGAGCTTATCCGCGTGTGGATTGAGCCTGTGTTCCAGTTCGCTCGGCAGTTAGCCGGAGGGCAGGTGGCTGGCCTCAGCGAATTCAAGATTGATCGCCAGAACGATCACCGTCACCGCCTGACGGCGAACGAATATCAGGTTAGCGATAAAGTTATTGCTGCGTTCAAGAATTACCTGCGCGAACACAAAGAACTGAAAGCAGATGACACGCGGGTTGATAAAGATGCTGCATGGCTCGAAACGTCGCATCCGCTACGAAATTGTGACTGCGGCATACGGCGAAGAGACAGCCAGACAGGTGTTGAACGAAGGCGACGCGCAATTGCAGCGAGCAATCGCTGAATTGCCGAAAGCCAAAGAGCAGGCCGAAGAATTCACGCGCGCGCGCGTTGCGTCTCGCAATAAAGATTAACTCATCCCGCAACGGTTTCTTTAATCATCACTGATCGGCCAGGGCGAACGCGCTCTGGCCGATTTTATTTCTTTCCGAATTAATTATTGCATATTCTTCCCTTTTTTTTGCGTCATAATATTATGAACCTAATTATTGATAACCCAGGAACAGTATTATGTATGGGACGCCGGAAATTTGGACAGTTAGCGGTTTGTTAGATTACTTTATTGAAACGCATTCTAAAATGAAAGACCGTGCTTTTGCTTTTATTTTAGGGGCTGGCGCATCACATTCATCTGGTATTCCAATCGGTGGAGAACTTGTAAATAGATGGCTTCTTGAGCTTCAGAAGCGTTTAATGCCTGAGACTGAGCAACAATCTATAAGAGATTGGGCTAATGCGGAAAACCTTAACATTGACGGTTTTGAGTATTCCCGCGCGGCAGAATTTTACCCTCAAGTTTATAGCCGTCGGTTTTACGGGGATCCTGAAGAGGGATATGCCCATCTGGAAGCAGTGATGGAGGGAAAAGATCCTAGTTTCGGTTATTCGGTTCTAGCACAGATAATGGCCAGCACACAGCATAGAGTGGCCATTACTACAAATTTTGACAACCTGATTGCTGACGCTATCGCCATTTATGCTAAGGTTCATCCGTTCGTATGCGGTCACGAATCGCTCACACGCTTTGTGCGCGTAAGAATGAGGCGGCCATTGGTTGCTAAGATTCACCGTGATTTGTTAATGGCCCCCTTTAGTCAGCCGGGAGAGATTGCTCAGATCGCACCTGAGTGGGGTGAGGCTTTACGCGCCTTATTTAAAGATTTTATACCTATTTTTATAGGCTATGGCGGTAATGACGGCAGTTTAATGGGATTCCTCGAAGCCCTAAACCCCGGCGAGATAATAGGCAGATCATTGTGGTGCTATCGTGAGCAAGATGGCCTACCGAACTGTAGGATACGGAATTTAGTTGCACAGCATCATGGGGCTCTAATTCCAATTCTTGGCTTTGATGAATTTATGTTATTACTGGGGGAAAAACTTGGGTTCGGTTTGCTCGGAGATAATATTGAAAGATTAGCCAAGGAGAGAGCTGATCTCTATCAATCTCAAGTAGGAGAAATTAAAGAAAGGTTAGGCAGACTTGCTCAGAATGAAGAGAGCAGGGATGCGGCTAAGGCGGTAAAGGAAGCGCTTGTGTCCACACTGAATCGAGAGGCAGGGCCGAGGCAATGGCTCTATAAGGCCCTGTTGCAATCTGGCACTGAAGACAGGAAACAATTATACGAGGAGGGACTTTTAGAATATCCATACAATCTGGGCTTGTTGATTTCCTATGCACAGTTTGCAGCCTCAGAATTAAAAGATTTGAGGAAGGCAGAGGAATTGTATGATCAAGCTCTGGAGAAATATCCTGAGGATGAGAAGACCTTAATGAGCGCCGCCCAATTTTCCACCTTTAGAATGCCGAATTATGACAAGGCGAAGAGTCTGCTTGAGAAGGCGATTGTATTAAACCCTGAAAATAGTGTCGCGTTTTCAAACCTTGGACTTGTCTTGATGTTTATGGAGAGTGAAAGCGAAGCGGAGTTATCATATCGCCGCGCGCTCGAATTAAATCCAACGAATGCCAAGGCGATGTCGAACTTGGCGGCGCTCCTACACCGCCGGAATAAGTATGATGAGGCAGAGAGCTTTTTCCGCAAATCTGTTGAGCTTGATCCTCAAAACAGAGCACTAATTACCAATCTGGCATTATTTCTTTTCGAAAGAGGGCAAGTTGAGGAATCTCGACAACTGGCGGCCATGGCATGGAATCTTCCAGACCGGGAACTGGATCGCTTCTCGGCCCGGCTGATGTTTCTCCATGCATCAATAATTCAGTTGGAAGGGCGAGATAACCTGGAGCCGTTAGGCAGATTAAAATATTTGTTGAGCATAGGTTTTCCAAGAGGAGGAACTACATGGTATTTTGATAACATAATGAAATTATTAAATAGTAAATTATCTCAAGATGATCTGGAGTTCTATAAAGCCTTGGCAAAAGCAATCTCGGAGCCGAGCAAGGTAGAGGATTTAGAAGCATTTGAATCCTGGAAGAGAGTCGTCCCTATAGACGCAAGTAGAGCGCTATGGTCTGAAAACTAGAGCTTGTGCGGCAAACATAGAGTTTGGTAAGAAGAAATGTTCTCCTAACTTTATAAGCCGAAAGAACCGGTAAAGGGAGTAAAGATTTTTAATGTAACGATGGTAATCAAAGTTGACGCTTATTTGAGTAATCAGCTTCAGACATGGCGTTTTCTGCTTAAGAGATATACAAAGGAGGTTTTATGGAAACTCCATTAGTAACTCTAGTGCTGGAGAAAGCAAGAGCGTATAGCTGCCTGGATTATATCTGCAGCTATATAAGCATTGCCACAGACTCCTCCTCTTCAATTTGTAAAAATGTTATACAGGTTATTCAGGAGAAAGAGGGGAATCAGCCCTGCTTTGGCAGCGAAAAACCTCTTTTACCACATGAGGATAATCCTGAATTGTGTGCAATACTTGAGTGCTGTTGGAAAGAGGATTGTGATTCATTTAGACGCCTGGAGAATTGGAATTTTCCCGGCGGTCGCAGCAATGTAAGTGCTTCAAATAATTTTCTCGGCGTTATTCAAGCTGCTGCTGTAACCAGATTTGATAAGCCATCTCGTGGCGGGGAAATCTATTAACGCTATGAATTGTTAATAATAAGAGCCTCCCGACAGAAGCCTTGCTAAGTCGGTCAAGCAAACCTTGTTTGTTTTGTCTTACCAAGCAGTATAATTTTCGCTGCCGGATAATAGTGGTATACTGGCCTCAAGCAGGCATTCCCATTGCCGCAAGGGAGGTAAGGTTGAAAAAGAAGCCGCCTTCACAATCCGAGATGGTTCGAGTCTGGACGCGAGTAATCGTCCGCACTTTGCTGATCATCGTGGGCATCATTCTGTGGCTTGGGTTATTTATGAACTCGGAACAGTAATACTGCTTTTGATCTTTTCGATCTTCTTCTGCTATCTGGTCGCGCCTCTCGTGCGAATCGCCGAACAGCCCGTTTACATTTCCGGGCGCGAATTAAAAACGCCGCGCGGCCTTGCGATCATTCTGGTTTACATCGGCATCGGGCTGTTGTTGTTCTTATCTATTCGATTGATCTCTCCGATGATGGCTGAGCAAGTAGACGCCCTCAAAAACGCAATGGCCGAGATTACAAGAAGATGCCAGAAGCAAGTTCAATGACCTGTCGAATTGGATGCAGCATTTGAAATTGCCTGAGCAAATGGCGCAATGGTTTGGTGGCGCGTGGGAATGAACTTGTTTCTTCGATCGGCCCCTGGATGGGGAGACTGTTGTTTAGTGCTTTCGGCTATCTGCCTTACCTGCTGTGGCTGATAATCGTGCCAATATTTTCATTCTTTCTGCTTAAGGATGCGGCGAAAATCGAGCACAGTCTGGTCGCGTTGCTGCCAAATGAAAAATTAAGAAAGCGCGCACACTGGCTTTTGGAAGATGTCAGCAAGACGCTTGCCGCCTACATTCGCGCTCAGATCACGGCATGCATCGAAGTCGGAATACTGGTAACTATCGGGTTTAGTATAATCGGAGTGCCTTACGCAATCGTGATGGGAGCGGTCGCGGGGCTGCTCGAATTCCTGCCGATGATCGGGCCATTCATTTTTGCCATTATTGCGTTTCTGCTGGCGCTGACCGTTTCACTCAAGCAGGCGCTCGTAGTCGCCCTGTTCCTGGCGGTGCTTCGTATCGCGCAGGATTATATAATCTATCCTCGCATTGTGGGCCACGGCATCGAGATGCATCCGCTGGTCGTGATAATAGCAATACTCTCAGGCTTTGAATTAGGCGGATTGGTAGGCGTTTTTCTTTCAATCCCATTTGTCGGGTTGATGATAGTCGCTTATAACCATTATCTGGCATACAGAGGAAGACAGGGAGCCACGGGGCCGGTCAGCGCAGAACAATTCGAGCGCGAACTTCAGCGGCTCTCCTCAGCCTGAACTTGCTCCTGCGACGACCGCATTGGAAGAATAGCTATTTCGTTTTTCCTGACGGTTTTGCCACACGAGGAATTTTGATGACCAGATTCATGACAATCGCCGCGTCGAAAGGCGGAACCGGCAAGACGACAACGACCTGGAATTTAGGTTTCGGGTTAGGGCTTGCGGGTGCGCGCGTGCTGCTGTTGACTGCGACCCTCAAGACAATCTCAGATTTATCGCCGATATGGATGATTCGAAACACAATCTGGCCGCGACAATCGAGAGCGGAGCGATTTCCGCGACCGCAATCCGCGAAGGGATGTCGCTATTGCCGAGCGGAGGTCGCCGCTTACTTCAAACAGCGTTTGCTGCTGACGGTCAGCGTTCGATCACAGTGCCACTCAAGCGCGCTCTCGGGGCGCTTGAGGACGAATTTGATTTCGTCTTGTTCGATTGCCCTCCTGAATTCGGGCGGATGACATCGGCGGCGCTCTCTTTATCCGACTATTTGTTGATACCCTGCGTTTCGACGTGGCTCGGCTTGCGCTCGATTGAGCAGATGGTGGATTTCGTGGACACGCACACGCGCGACGCTCGCATTGACAGCGACCGCACAGGCATCGTGATGACCTTCTACACGACTCGCCGTTCGGGGCCTGAACTTGTGAGGCAGGAAGCGAAAAAGATGTTTCGCAATCGCCTGTTGCGCACAGTGATACGCGAGCGCACAGAGCTTGATTACTCGCAGGAAGCGCACAAGAGCGTGTTTGAATATTCACCAAGCAGCGACGGCGCTGAAGATTACGCGGCGCTTGCGAAAGAAGTTATAAAGCGTCTTGGTTAACCCGCATTTGTTTTAGCGGTTTACCTCTAACCGGATGCTTCATTGATAGACCTCAGAAGAAATAAATTCCGATTCCGACCATATAATAAAGAAAGAGTTTTGCCGAATTCGATCAGAGGCGAACAATGGTTATTGCTCTTTCGCCGTTCATCAATGCTGATGTGGCTTTTGCTTTCATAGGTTGTGAAAGGTTCGGATTGTTGGTCTATCAACTTTGCCCCGAAGTGTAGGTCGGATACAAAAGGAGAAAACCCTTATGAAACTCAGATTACCTGTAGTTTTTCTCGTTCTGGCAAGCCTGCTGTTATCGGCAGAAGCCAGAGCATGGAACAAGCCCGGCCATATGGTGACAGGCGTAATAGCATTCAACGTGCTTCAGGAGTCCAACCCGGAAGTCGTTCAGAAAGTCATAGCTGTTCTTAAGAGCAACCCTTTCTTTAGGAGCAGATGGGAGCCGACGATGAACAGGCTTGGCTTGACGGGCGAAGACCGCGACCGGTTCTTGTTTGTTTTCGCGGCACGATGGCCGGATGACGCTCGCGGCACATCATTTCATCGCGAATTCGCGCACTTCATTAACTTTCCCTTCAAGCCGTCTGATGAACCAGAATCAGTCAAGCCGAAAGACCCACTGCCGGATAATATTTTGGCAAGGTTCAAAGAGAATGTAGCGACTTTCCGAGATTCGCAAACGTCAAAGAGAAATAGGGCAATAGCGCTCAGTTGGATATTTCACTTAGTTGGCGATGTTCACCAGCCCTTGCATACGACAGCGTTATTCTCCACGGTGTTCAAGGACGGTGATCGCGGTGGCACGGCATGGATAATTAAGGTCAGGCCAGATGCAGGTGGAATCAGCCTGCACACATTTTGGGATGGGCTGGTTTTTGGCCCTGATGATTTTCGAGGCGTATTGCAGCGAGCCATCCTGCTGCGAGCAAACCCTAATTTCACCCGAGCCAAACTGTCTGAATTGTCGGAGAAAGATTTTGAGAAGTGGGCGAATCCTGAAAGCTTTGACCTCGCCGTGCAGTTCGCATATCGCAACGGCGAATTGCCGGGCTAGTAGGAGCGAAAGAAATCCGGCACAAGTGCCGGCGGATTATGTGTCAACAACTCAGCCGGTAGCTCAACGCAGGGCCGTTCTTGCGGGCTATCGCCTGGCCGATCTATTGGTCGAGTTATTCAGAGAACCATGAGACAATGAAGCCGTATTAAGGCGTTGCTCGATGAACGCCTCGGCTTCTGATTCAACAATCTCGCCCGACACTGTAAAAACACGGCGCGCAAGTGGGGCTTTGGGCGCTGAGGACTCGATGTCTCGCGCATCGAGTATCACATAAAAAGGCGTGCCCCATTTGCGTTTGTCGCCGACGGCGCGGCGATACTTATAGTGCTGCGAGTCTTTTCGGTCACCCCTGCTCGTGGTCTCTGTTACGACGGGGTAATCAATTCCGATGCGGTTGACATGGATTCGCACCTCATCCGCGTCCGAGTATTCTGTCACGACGACTGCGCCAAGCCCGCGCTCGTGATATTTATCGTATAACCGCTTGAGCACGTGTCCATTCCGATTGCTGTTCCCGCACCAGCCAGCGATGAAGCTGACAATTACGATTCGCTTGTCGCTCGCGTAATCGCGCAGGTTGAAAGGCCCGCTCTCTGTCGCCTTGAAGTTGAAATCGTAGAAATCCATCTTGCGCTCAACGATTGGAGCCGGTTCAGGCTCGTCGCTGAAAGGCAAAGCGGGCGCGTTCGGAACCATTCCTGCCAGAACAATCAGAACCAGCCGTGTAATTATAATTCGCAAGTGCATGACTATTGGCGTTACCTCGCTGTTTGTTTATACTCTCTGAGTATGCCTATGTATGGCGACCACCAGTTTCCCGGAAAGCTCTTCATCGTCGAAGGCATTGACGGTTCGGGCAAATCCACACAATTAAGCTTACTCCAACAGTGGCTCAGGCGCGAAGGCTATCTCGTTTTCTTCAGCGAGTGGAACTCCTCTATGCTGGTCAAAGAGACGACGCGGCGCGGCAAGAGGAAGCAGATGCTCACGCCGACGACCTTCTCGTTGATTCACGCCACAGACCTTGCCGACCGCATAGAGCGTCATATAATCCCGCCGCTCAAAGCGGGCGCAATCGTGCTGGCCGACCGCTACATATTCACGGCCTTTGCGCGCGACGCTGCTCGTGGCGTAAGCCCGCGATGGGTGCGCGAGCTTTATCGTTTCGCAGTCAAGCCGACCCTCGCTTTTTACTTCAGCGTGCCTCTGGAAGTTTCGCTCAAGCGAATACTCGGCGCGCGCGCAGGGCTGAAGTATTACGAAGCGGGAATGGACCTCGGACTGAGCGACGACATCGAAGAGAGCTTTCGCCTGTTTCAAGGTATGATACGCGACCGTTACGAAGAGATGGTTGACGAGTTCGGACTTACGGTGATTGACGCGACTCGCTCAATCGAGGAGCAGCAGAATGAAGTGCGCGCCATAGTCGAGCGCGAACTTCACGACCTGCCCAAGTACCCACTTCCCAGAATCGAATTTGAAGAGGATTAAACTTGGACCAGCGAGTAGAAAATCACAAATTTGAATTCTATGGCGAAGGGCTGCCGGACGTTGATCTTTCGGAGTTGCGCGGCAGGCTGATAGTCATAGAAGGCGCTGACGGTGTTGGCCGTTCGACTCAATTGTCGATGCTCAAGCCCTGGTTGGAATCGAATGGACATGCTGTGCTCGATACTGGAATGACTCGCTCTGCGCTCGCAGGTAAGGGAATCAAGCAGGCCAAAGCAGGGATCACGCTTGGGCCTGTCTCGCTCACGCTTTTTTATGCAACAGACTTCGCAGACCGTCTGGAGAACCAGATGCTTCCGGCGTTGCGCGCAGGCTTCATCGTTTTGACTGACCGCTACATTTATTCACTGATGGCGAGGGCGATTGTCCGAGGCATGGATCGCGATTGGATCAAATCTTTTTATGGCCTCGCGCTCAAGCCGGACGCGATATTCTACCTGCGCACGAGCATAGCCAATTTGATTCCTCGCGTCTTGACCAGCCCGACAGGATTCGATTACTGGGAATCGGGAATGGACATGCACCTGGGGCAAGACCTGTTCGAAAGTTTCAAAGAGTATCAAATCAGGATGCTGTCGGTCTTCGATTCAATGACGGAAGAGTACGGCTTTGAAGTCATTGACGCCACTCAACCGATAGACGCCATCTACAAAAACCTGCAACGAAGAATCGGGCGACTCCTCAGAGAGATGTCTTAGAGCGGATTTCTTTTGAATGTACGGTAATGCAATAGGATTCACCGCAGAGACGCAGAAGAAACGATGAATGCGGAATGATGAATGATGAACGGAAGAGAAATTCTTTAATTCATCGTTCATCGTTCATACTTCATCATTCTCTTCCGCGTCTCTGCGGTGAACCGTACATCCATTTGCAAACCGCTCTAAAATTCACTCCCGCTCTAAGGCTTTTCCGAAGATTCAACGCTGAGCCAGGCTTCCCCTCTTTTGCTTCCGGCAGAGGCGTTCATCTCTGCCGACTTTCCGCGCGGAACAGAGAGCGATTTCCATTTGTCAGAAGCTATATGCTTAGCCAGAAACACGATCTGCCCGACGTGATATGAGTAATGTGAAAGCTGGCGATTGATTGCTTCTAAGACCAGATGAGGCTCGCCGCGAATCAGAATCGTCTTGCCGAGGTCGTCAGCCTTCAGCGGCTCAATCGCATCGAAGAGGCATCGCCATCCGTCTTCCCAAAATGCGAAGAGTCGCTCTTTAGTATCAGCCTGCTCAATCACGAATTCCGAATCGCGATCGCGATCGGGCTTCTCTCCGTCAGCGGTCAAAAAATCGGTCCATCGAGAGCGCATGTTCCCCGCGATGTGTTTCATGACAAGTGCTATGCTGTTGGATTCTGGATCGAGCAGCATGAAAAGTTTGTCGTCTGCAACCTGAGCCACAGCCGCTTCGGCAAGCCATTTCAGGCTGCGAAAATGATGACGCGAGTCTTCCAAATATTTTTCAAGCAGCATATTTCCCTTTTGCTCCGTGAGATTTCAAAACAAAGTATAACGCCTAGCATCAACGGGGCCGCGAGCGGCACTGACCATTGATGCGAGACTCGCTTCGCGGCGTCCGCTGCAGGC
The DNA here is from genome assembly GCA_963726785.1 of Blastocatellia bacterium. GTDB lineage: Bacteria > Acidobacteriota > Blastocatellia > UBA7656 > UBA7656 > DATEKX01. Next base: position 1,036,337 of record CAVSDJ010000008.1, on the reverse strand, counting down.
AAGGATTAGGTGGCGGACTCAAAGCTAGAGCATTAATTGATCTCGCGTTTCACTCTAGGAACCGTACTGCCGCTGCCTTATTCAATGATTCGTTAACTCTTACACTTTGGTCATCCCCGGCGGTCCCGTTTTTCACGAATAGGTAGTAGATCCCGGTCCTTCTCAGGAATGGCAGGTAAATGCTCGATGAAAGGTAGTAAAGCCCCTCTGCTTAATTCGGCAATAGCAGTATCAAGTTTATGAATGGTCGTGTCACGCACGACGGGATCTTCAATCAACCCAGCAATCTTTCTCTGAAAATCAATCTCTTCAAGTATGTTGTTACGCCACTCATTTCTAGTAGCTCGAAAATGCGCTGCGGCTATTCGGCGCTGCTCCCATACTTTAGCATGAAAGATCTCCTCTCGAGTCATCCGCTGAATGATTGCAGCTTCTTCAGGTGATGTTGCATCTGACATTGTTCCCTCAAGACGTGCATCCATAGTCTTGGGAAATATTTGTGTTAACCAACTTAAAGCCTTCTTTGAACCGCTTGTAAACGAAACCCAGATGCTGCCAGATTCTACCCACGTTATTTTTAAACGAGAGTTTTCCGGCAGATTCGCATCAGTATCTATTGTTTGCTCGACCGCAAGTGCTTTGGCCGATTCTCTCTCTCCACCCGGCCAGTCATTGTGCTGGTGTAGCCCTGTGTGTGCAATTACCGCCACATTGTGAATAGAGCGAATAGCCCTAATGAATCGTTCAAACTCTAATGTATCAATATCCTTATCAGGAGAAACTAAATGTATACCTAGCGAATCCGGGTTTCTCTTATCTGGCGGTTCGATGCTCACTCGGGGTTGATTTATAGATGCAGTTTCCATCCCTATTTCAAATAGCAACTGAAGGAAACCACTGCCAAGCAGAAGAGGTGCTGGCCCGTTTTCAACAACAAAAACACGCAATGGTAAAACTCGTAGATTCTTGATTTGTATTCCAATGTGCGTTTGTGGCTGTTGAACATACATACCACTAGACATCATTACTTGCCCTGACCCATCAATATCGATCCCCGGGAGGCTCTGAAATAACGAACTTGTAATAAGACCGCTTTCGTACCAAGTATCAACAATGAATGTCGGGATTTGTGTTTTGGTAGTGATGCGAATCGGGTCAAAAACAGTACATGAAATATCGAACTGAGCCATGATAGAAACCCCTGTCTAGGTGCTTTGGAAGCGATACCCTGATTATACAATCAGTACTATTTTGCGAATAATATACTAGAGCAAGCATTTGCCTGGTTCAGCCATCGCTAGATCCGCAATCTAACGAGGCACCATTCCATAGGTAAAGGTTCCTTGTGCATCTAAGGAGCCTTAGTCAATGCTGAGCGCAGTTCTCTTCCCAAAACCCCAAAACTTGCAATTATCAAGCCTTTAGGGAATGGAATATACACCAATCCGTGAATATTACTCGGTATGCTTGTTCCTTCTTCATGAAGTAAGCAGACATTTTCAAGGCCATACTTACCTTGGAAAAATCCTATTTCATGCATGACGTTCTCTCGTGCGCGAGGTGGACCAGAACCAACCTCGTCATCACCCGTCATAACCACTATGGCAAAAGAGCATTTCTGCGCTTCATCACTTAACTTTTGCAATACAGTTCTACCTTTGTTTGGTTCTTGTGCTAACTCAAGAGTTGAAATATTCAAATCTTTTTCAATAAAGGACTGCACTTCTCGCCAATCAGGGCTTCTACCATGGCTTATAAAAACGCGAAAGGGTCGATCTTCAGCCATTATGTTTTCCTCCTTTGTACGGATTTCGCTATTCGCCCGTACTTCAAAAATATATTCCATATCACGATGGAGGCGAAAGACACGATCAGTGTAATGACTCTTGAGTATGTCAGCGGGCTCCTCTCGGGATGGGAGGTCGATATAGAGTTCCGGCAGGAGATTCTTAAGTTCATTTTGAAGAATTATATATCTACGGTAATATTCGCGAACCTCATCAGGCGAAATAGATGTAGCATTACGTCCTTTAACCTCTTTATAAAGACCTGCTAATCGGGCAAAGACATTAGCGATATCGGCCATCTGGAAACTCCAAAGTAAACCGGCATTACGAAACAGTCTATCACCTGGATTTAGAAAATGATTATAGGCAACCAAGAGTTGATAAGCAAAGTGAGTCACCTGAAAAATGACCCTACCAGCACGAACATTTTAATTACTTTATGAAAAACTCATAACAGGACTTGAAGCCATCTAACTACTGGCGGGCAGGCGCAGAGAATATTTACTCTGCGCCTCTGCGGTGAATCAACATTCAAACTTGGACAACTGAATGATCTTGTTGAAAGGCTTCCCGCGTGATCGAATAATAGATGGTATCAAGGCCGTTTGTGAGGGTGTGCTTATCGAAAGTCATTCCGGCTTTTTCCATCACACGCACTGATGCTTGATTAGGTCCATCGGTGCTGGCTTGGATGCGATTAAAAGAAAGCTCTTCAAAGCCGTATCTGATCATAGCTCTGGCAGCTTCCGTAGCGAACGCTTTGCCCCATTCGGTTGTTACAATCCCGTAAAGAAGCTCAAGCTCCGGCGGATCGTGAAAGAACCAGTATCCGCAAAAGCCTATGATTGTTTCTTCGTCGCGCGGGCACACAACCCAGAGCCCATAGCCGTGCTCTTCAAACAAAGTCTGGCTCGTTTCAATCGCAGACGCGGCTTGCTCTATGGAAATCACTTCGTCATCCCACAAATACCTTCGCACGCCCGGATCAATCCAGAGCCTGTGAATCGCGTCCAGGTCTGCGCCGGTAATAGGTCGAAGTCGAAGTCTTGATGTTTCAATCTCGCGCGACATTATGTTTCAACCTCTGAGTGCCATGTCAGCTTCATTGCTCAGTCAATAACTCGCCAAGCTCTTCGCCGCTGATGTCATATGACTCGTTGCAGAAATGGCAGGTAAGTTGCGCGCCGTTGTCTTTTGCAAGCATATCCTTGACCTCATCGGGGCCAAGCGCCGAAATGATTTGCAAAGCGCGCTCGCGTGAACACTGGCAATAAAAGCTCGGCTCTTTCTCTTCGAGCACAAGCAAGTCCAGGTCGCCGAGAGCAGCATTGAGCATCTCGACGGGCGACAGTCCTGCGCGAATCATCTCTGTCGAAGGCGGCGCATTCGGAATGGTTTGTTCAAGATGCCGTATGATGTCATCACTGGCGCTCGGCATCATCTGAATGATGAATCCGCCCGCTGCTGACACTCGCAAACGATCAAGCGAGAACTCAGGCTCGATTGCTGTCGGCGCTTCGTTGCTGTCCGTATCAACAGTCATCAATACGCCCAGGCTCACGGCAGATGGAATCTGCTCGGACTTCGACAGGTAGTAAGCAAGGTCTTCGCTGATCTCGCCCGATATGATCGGAACCGAGCCGCGATATGACTCTTTGTGCAAGCCTATCTCGAAACCTGCATCGCGCGTGACGTAGAGTGTGCCGCTGCCTACGACTGCGCGCACGTCGAATTTGCCCAGATGATTTGCAACCGTCACATCTGCTTCGGGGTTCGACACATAGCCGCGAACATTGCCGTGAGGGTCTGCCTGCGCGATGATGTTAGAAATCGGCCCGTCGCAATGAAAATGCACGGTTATCTTTTCCAGGTCTTTCAGACTGCTGCCCAGAAGCAAGCCGCCCGTAAGCGTCCTACCAAGCGCAACCGAAGCTGTAGGGAAAGTTTTGTGGCGTCGGCACGCTTCGCCTACCAGACTGGTAGTGCGCGCAGCCATACACCTGAGTTGATTGTCTGCGGCTGTCGCGTGAACAAGACTGTCTTGATTTGAACCCATTAACCTTTTGCTCTCCGAATGTATGAAGCTCGTTTTGAATAATTCAACTCGCGCATTTTGGCGATTGATCTGTTATCAAGCCGATTGCGTGCGGGATAGAACTGCGAATCGCTGTGAAGTTCTGAGTAGCGCCGCGCACGCTGCCGGGCAGATTGACTATCAGTGTGCGCCCACGAATGCCGCACACTGCTCGCGAAAGCGGCGCAAGCGGGGTCGCATCAAGACTGCGCAGTCGCATCAATTCCGCAAGCCCCGGCGCTTCGCGTTCTATCACGTCCCGCGTAGCTTCGGGCGTGTTGTCTCGCGGCGCAAATCCTGTCCCGCCCGTTGTGCAGATGAGGTTTACATCGCCTCCGTCTGAGTAATTGCGGAGCCGCGTTGCTATCAGGTCTCGGTCGTCGGAGATGACTTCGGTCGCTCGAATGCGCGCGCCTAGTTTTTCAAGCTCGGCAACGACAGCGGGGCCTGATTTATCCTCACGTTCTCCGCGCGCTGCCGAGTCGCTTATTGTCAGCACGACCGCAACGATCTCGACTCTTGCCATAAAGTTGCTCCCGAAAAATGCAAGTTATAGTTGCTCGCCTTCGATCAAATCAATAGTATTGCAGCCGAACCTATGCTTTGCAAACAATGGCTCCGCATCAACTCTTAGTTTGGAAATCTAATTCTACGTGGAGGCTACGATGAAAAAAATCACCCTGTTACTGCTGCTTTTAATTCTACCTGCTCCTCTGGCGGCCCAAAATCCTCAATCGTCTCAACTTCAGGAGATGAAAAAACTCGAATTCTTAATAGGAGAATGGAAGGGAGAGGGCTGGACAGAATTCGTTCCCGGCCAGCGCCGAACATCTCCCGCAACAGAAAAAGCGCAATGGAAACTGGGCGGGACGATTATGCTAATAGAAGGACTCGGTAAGACCAAAGAGGAGGTCGTAGTGCATAGCGCTCTGGCAATCATATCCTACGATGCCAAAGCGAAACTATACCGCATAAAATCATATCTGGCCGATGGGCGAAGCACAGACGCAGAAGCCGAATTTGTAGCAGAAGGATTTCAGTGGAGATTTCAAGCGCCTCAAGGTCTCAGCATCAGATATACGATAAAGATAACGGATAAAGGCGAGTGGTCTGAAAGGGGAGAGATGTCGCAGGATGGAAAAAGCTGGCGACAGTTCCACGGGATGACGCTGCAACCAGTGAAGTAACTCGCAGGTAAATGACATTCGATCAATCAGAGTTCAACGTTCGCTGCGAATGGGGCGAGAAAGGTGTCGCGCTGCTTGCTCCAATCAGTGACGTTGTAATCATAGTCGATGTGCTTTCATTCTCAACAGCCGTAGACATTGCAGCGAGCCGGGGCGCGCTCATCTACCCATATCGCTGGAAAGATGAGACGGCTTACCTGTTTGCCAAATCAATCAATGCTGAGGTCGCGGATAAAAACAATGAGCGTGGTTACTCTCTATCTCCTTCGTCATTGCTGACTGTGGCGCGCGGCATTCGCCTTCTGCTTCCGTCGCCAAACGGCTCCTCGCTCAGTTTAGCGACAAGCTCTACGCCGACGATTGCAGGTTGTTTGAGGAACTGCCAGGCCGTTGCCGATTCTGCAATGAGAAAAGGCAAAAACATCTCTGTCATCCCGGCAGGCGAGAGATGGGAAGACGGAACGCTTCGCCCCTGTCTCGAAGATTTGGCGGGCGCAGGAGCTATCATTCAATATCTTCGCGGCACGCTTTCGCCTGAATCACAGGCTGCCGTAACCGTGTTTGAAAGCGTCTCGTCAAATCTGCCGGAACAGATCAAAAGCTGTGGCTCAGGCAAAGAGAAAGTAGCGAGAGGAGAAGCGCACGATATTATTCTGGCTTCCGAGTTGAACGCAAGCAACTGTGTCCCTGTGATGATTGACGGCGCTTACAGAAAAGAAGCCTGACGCGACAATTGTAACCTCTCCTCTCTATGATCCGGGCAATGCCAATTAAGTCTGTTCACATGCCGTCAGAGGCTCATTGGGGATTACAGCAAAGCTTGCGAACCCTTGTGGTGTAATCTGTCCAACACTCAGGGTAAGTGCCAGAACAAAGATCCCAGACCCCACACACAACAGTCAGAGATGCATCTGTGTAGTAGGTTATGACGGGTAGCGACGAGCAAGCCTTTGCTGCGGAAGCGTCGGTCTCCTTCACGGCAACACCGGCGCACAGAGAAAACCAAACCATTGTTACTGCGACAAGGATTAACAAAGCCCGATTGTTGACGAATCGATTTAGCCTTTTAGCCATGCTGGATTCTCCTTTTAGCGGTGATGTGGTTAGTGACAGGCTTCGCAATAAACTGATTACACGAATTCGGGACATCGCGAAGCAGTTAACGTGATGCGCGCTACTTTATACCAGGTAGGGCGGCAATGTAAAGAAGTTAATAGTTATCCGCAGGTAGGATACTGCACACACCAGAGCCATTCAGTTTTATGAAAAATGGAGTCAATTCACCGCAGAGGCGCAGAGTACGCAGAGGGGGCGCAGAGTAATAATAGTTTTTCTCTGCGTTATCTCCGCGTTCTCTGCGCCTCTGCGGTGAAACTGCAGTCAGTATTAGTCAGGCATAATCAGTCCAAGAGAGTTACAAATCAACCTACAGCATCTTCAAATATTTGCTCGTATCGAAGACGAGAAATTTGAAGTCGCTGTTGCCGACTGATGCGCGGGTGACTCCTTCGGGCTTCAGCTTCCGATCAAGAGTCGCCACATCGCGCAGTCCTGTTTGACTCGAATCGCCGCTCCATTCCCAGAGCTTGAAATCGTTCTTGTCCTGACTCTCGGTTGCTCCTGCGATTATATTGAATAACTTTGACTTAACGTCATATTCCATACTGCGAATACCTTGTCCTCCGAGCGCCAAACGAATAGCTTCGATTCCCGTCGGCTTCGGCTGCTGAAGAGAGAATTGGCCGCTCGTCTCGCTCAACTTCAAGGGCACTACGAGCGCGTGACCATCTATTACAGGAGAACGCAGTCCAAGCAACAGCCGCCCTTGCGCAGGGTCCCATGCAATGGCTTCGATATTTATGCCATCATCTTTAGCTTTCACCGCGCCCATGTCTCGCAACTCGTTCACGTTGTTGACAAGCATCTGCTTCAATTGGCCAACCGTTTGAGCTTCTTCTACTGTTTGACTGCCGGGATTGAATTTGAACCGCACTATGCCTGCCTGTTGGCTGCTTTTGGCTCTTGACTGCGAACCGACTATGTAGAAGTACGTGCCGTCCGTCGTTATCCCTTCCGGGTCTTCGATGCTAAGGCCAAGATTTACTGCTTTGATTGAGCCGCGCTGACTGCCGCCCTCATCCAACTCCATCCAAAAAACTTCGTTCGGCTTTCCGTCATCAATGAAGAGAATGCCCGAAGTGCCCGGCACATGCACGACGCCCGAAGCTTCAAATGTCCCTCCCGTGAAAGCCTTTGCTGTTGCGGCAGAAACCCTGCCCGCAATCACCGAATCAGGCTTCGATGTATAAAGCACAATCCCGCTTGCCATCATTACAGTCAACAGCAAGGCAAACAGATAAAGCAAAGGCCGTTTGCTGTCGGTATTGATTTGCATGACTTCTTCCTCCCCGTTCTGATTCACAGAAACATATTACTTTGTATGTTCGTTGCTCAGTTCAAGCTCTGCTTTTCCTGTGTGATTAGTAGTAAACGATGCGACCTCCTGGCCGTCAACGATGACTTTGAAAACAGAGCGCGCCGCCAGATTTTGCGTTTCTACTTCAAGCTCCTTTTCCATGAAGCCGTTCTTCTTTTTCGAGATTTCAATGCTCGCTTTTCCTCTGGCATTAGCGCTGCTGCCTTCGCCAACCAAAGCCGCAGTGCGTTCGACCTCATTTAAATCATTGCCCGATTCAATGAAGTTGCCTTTCAAGACGGTCTGCCCGTTTGCGTCGCTTATCTCAACGACTTTCACTGCGGCAAGATCGGTCAAGCTCGACGGCAGAGGCTGCTTTATTTCGTCCGTATCGCCTTTAGCCACGTTGATTGTGGCGTAAAGTAAAACCAGAAACATCCCGAAAATCGGGATAAACTTTTTCTCTTTGTAACTCATGCGCTACCCCCATTTGCAATAACTAATCTCTACTCTTTAAGCTTACCAAAACGAAGATAAACAGAAGATAAACAGGGTAGATCACATATTGTGAGGAATGGGAAACGAAGCTATGAAGGCGCTGCCGCTTTTGTCTGAACGGATCAGTTCCAGATTGCCGTCGTGGGATTCGGCAATCCAGCGAGCGATTGCCAGCCCAAGCCCGGCCCCGCTGCCGCCAGCCCCCTCAGAGCGCGAGCGAGCTTTATCCGTGCGATAGAATCTCTCGAAGATGTGCAATTGCGCTTCGGCGGGTATGCCGGTTCCTGTATCTGACACTTCAATAAAATATTTTTCTTCTTTGCGCGTAAGGCTCAAACGGATGGCCCCGCCCGCTGGAGTGTACTTGATGGCGTTATCGAGCAGATTCAGCATCATCTGCCGCATCAAATCTTCATCGCCATAGAAAAGTGCTTCCGAAGAATTAGTAACATCTATTGAGGTGTTCTTTCGGGAAGCCAGAACGCCAGCAACGCGCGCGGTCTCTTCCAACAGTTCATCCAGGTAGAATTTGCTTTTGCGAAGCGGATAGCGACCCGAATCGGCTCGCGCCAGTGCGAACATATCTTCTACGATGCGAGTCAACCGGCGGCTCTGCTCGTCCATCATCGTTACGGCCTCTCTGTATTCGTTCTCATTGCGGTGAGGCTTATCCAGAATCACGCCCGCCGTAGTGCGTATGACTGAAATCGGCGTGCGAAGTTCGTGCGAAGCATCGGCCATGAATTGACGCTGCTGCGCGAATGCCTCATCAAGTCGCGCGAGCAATTCATTGAAGGTGACAGCGAGTTGGCCGAGTTCATCGCGCGGATTTGCTACCGGCAATTTCTGATCGAGACTGCTCGCCCCGATCAATCGCGCTTGCTCTGACATTGCGACGACTGGCGCAAGACTCTGGCGCGCAAGAAACCAGCCGCCAAGCCCCGCCATCAAGAGCGCGATCGGCATCGCGTAGAAGATTATTTCTCTGAGCGACTCTAACTCTTCCTCGACTGCTTCAAGCGGCTGGCTGACCAGAATTATGTACCGTGTATTTGAAGGAGGAATGCTTACTCGCTGCACGGCCAGCCTGTGCAGTTCGTCGTCATCATCATCCGGCTCAGAGGCCGTGTAAAGATGAATCTTGTCGTCGGGAATCAAAGCTTCATCGGGCAGTTCTGTATAATAATCATCGTCTGAAACATTCTTCGAAAGCAGTTTTCCCGCTCCGTCAAAGATTGCCATCGCCTGTTGCCCATTGAACAGTTCGGTTACCGTGCTTTGCGCTGCGCCCTGAACCGTCTGGCCTTCTTCTATGTCGTTGCTGAGAGATTTGATCGCAACGGAAACCGCTGATTGCAGCCCGTCGTCTACACGCTGGTAAAGCGCGCGCGAAAGCAGTGTATACACCATCACGCTGAAAGCGATGAGCACCAAGGCGAGCACGCCGACATACCATAGCGTCAGCCGCACTCTGACAGAATCAAGAATTTGAATCTTCATCGCCTGCCGTCACTATGTATCCTTCGCCTCGTCGAGTGCGAATCAATTTCACATCGCGCCCGTCATCAATCTTGCGTCGCAATCGCTGAATATAGACTTCGATCAGGTTCGAGAACGGATCGAATGTTTCATCCCAGACATGTTCGGCGATGTCCGAGCGAGTAACAACTTCGCCCGCGCGTTGGACTAGATATTCAAGCAGCGCGTACTCTTTCGCTGTTAGCTCTATGGCCGATGTTCTCGCGCCAAACTTTCCGCGCACGCATGTCAATCTTCAGATCCGCGATGTCGGCAACCTCAGGGCGCAACGCTTCACGCCTGCGCAACAGCGCGCGCACGCGCGCCAGCAGTTCGTGAAAATCGAACGGCTTTACAAGGTAATCATCCGCTCCCGTGTCAAGCCCTTCAATTCTATCTTCAACCGCATCGCGAGCCGTAAGCATTATGATCGGCACGGCAGAGCCGGATTGTCGAATCTCTCGGCAGACTTCAAATCCATTCTTGCCCGGCAGCATGACATCGAGAATGATCAAGTCATAATCGTTGATGTATGCCATCTCCAGCGCGGCATCGCCTGATGCTGCAACATCTACAGCGTAAACTTGCTCGCGCAACCCTTGGGCGAGTATGCGTGCGGCATCCGGCTCATCTTCGACCAGTAGAATGCGCACCTTACAACATCCTCCGAGAATTATTTTTGCAGAAGTCTGTTATGGTTTCTTTAGATAATCGTTCGGCTCGATTAGCTGAAGATCGGGACTGCTCTGAATCAACTCTCTGAGTATTGGCGCATGGCCTGCGCCGAAGATGACCAGCACGCGATCTTCAACTGATTCGATCACAGGCGCGAAGTTTGAAAAGATGCGGAAGTTGCGCTGATACCAGCCTGCAAGCACGTCTGCGCCAACGAATTTGTCGCCGTTGCGAACCCTCGCCATTTGAATATAGAGATCATGCGCCTTCGCATTATTCTCAGGGCTGTTCATCTCGACCAGAATATCGCGCACGGTCATCGTGGCTTTACGTTTTTCAAACGCTTCTATTTCACCCATCACAACTTGGAATTGTTCAAGGAAGGCGCGATTGCCGCTCTGTTGAGCCGCTTGTATTACGCCCCCAAAATCCATGTCGAGCTTGTGGTCAGCCGCATAAACTCGTTTGTGGCCCAACTGCTTGGCGAGCCGCAAGCCGAGTTGATCTCGCTCGTCTGCTTTCAAGGTGTATTCGCCTTTCAGATAAGATTCGTAGCTGCGATGAATTGATGTGACCCCTTCAACCGCTTCAAGAACGATTTTGGTAGGCTTGAATTTCGCAAGCAATGCAGCGACTTCTGCAATCTGCTCCTGTCGTTTTTGAGAAAGGTGATCGTCAACATTTGTTTTAACGTAGTCCTGATTCGGGTTGTCCATGTGGTACAAGCCGAGAATCATTACCTGCGCCTTCTTCTTTGCTTGCCGCGCAGGTCGAGCGTCTATGTTTGAAAGCGATGTCAAAATAAATATGACACCGCACAGCCAGACAGTTGTCGCGTGTTTGAATTGTAATTTCATATGCGCCTCATTCTCCCAACTAGCCCGATTCATCGGGCTGAATAGTTGTCAATTCGATGACTGTTTTTTCATTGCGTAACATCGGTCAATAACTCTTCTGTGCCAAGTTTGATTGTCGCCTGCGGCGTGTAGATAGAGCCGGACGAATTTAACTCGCTGCGCATTACTATGACTTCGGTCGCGCGAAAAGTTTCCGGCTCGAACCCTTGAGCGATTAAATCCTCAGCGGTTCGCGCTGCATTCTGAGGGCTGCGAACGCGGCCAATAGTCAGGTGAGGCGAGAATCGTTTCTGCTCTCGCGGGAATCCTTCGCGCGCAAGCTCGCTTTCAACATTCGCGTGCAATTGTTTCAAGCCATCGGGCAGGTTGCCAAGCCCGACCCACAAAACGCGAGGATTTCGTGCGGAAGGGAAACAGCCAGTAGTGCTTACTTCGATGTCGAATTCGCTCAATCCCTTTGCTGCGCGCTCTACACACTCGCGCACGCTATCTATTTTCGACAGCGGCACATCGCCGAGAAACTTTATCGTCAGGTGAATATTTGACGGCTTCACCCAGCTTATTTGTGCGTTGTTTTGTCGGAGCGTGCGCTGCAAACTTTCGATTCGCTCTTTAACAGTCTGCGGCACTTCGATGCAGATGAATGTGCGGATTAAATCTTTACCGTCGCGTTCAACTCGTTCGTTTCGTCGGCTCACGATCATTCCTGAATTGCGCTGTAGAGATTCATAAAACGGCTCTGCGAATCAACCCGCTCGTTGCCGTCAGGGCAGGGAATGCGCTGGTAATTGCCGTTTAAGAGCAGTCGCCGCGCTTTCACGTTGTCGCGCAGACATAGATCAAGCACTTCTTCTTTCAGATGTTTCTTCAATCGCGGGTCTTCGATTGGCGCGAGAAGCTCGACGCGGCGGTCAATGTTGCGAAGCATCCAATCTGCGCTGCCGATGTAAATATCTTCTTCACCGCCGTTGGCGAAATACAAAATGCGGCTGTGTTCCAGGAATCGGCCAACTATGCTTATCACGTCAATCGTGTCCGACATGCCCGGCACGCCCGGACGCAGCGAACACACGCCGCGCACTATCAGATCAATCGGGACTCCGGTCTGCGACGCTTCGTAAAGCTTGCGGATGATCTTTGTATCGGTCAGGCTGTTGATCTTCGCAATTATTCGCGCGGGCCGTCCTGCTTTGTGATGCTGCATCTCGCGCTCGATAAAACCTATCAAGCGATCACGCATATTGACCGGCGCGACTATCAAACGGCGATATTCAGTCTGGCGCGAAAACCCCGTCAGGTAATTGAACAGTTCGGTCGCGTCCGCGCCTATCTGCGGATTAGATGTGAAGAGTCCCATGTCTGTGTAGATGCGCGCAGTCGTCGGATTATAGTTGCCGGTTCCGATGTGAACGTAGCGTCGAAGCGTATCGGCTTCGCGCCGCACGACCAGCGCGAGCTTGCAGTGAGTCTTCAAGCCGAGCAATCCGTAAACTACGTGAACGCCTGCGCGCTCAAGCTGCCTGGCCCACTCGATGTTCTTCTCTTCGTCAAAGCGCGCTTTGAGTTCTACGAGCACAGCGACCTGTTTGCCTCGCTCGCTTGCCTCCATCAGCGCGCGCACTATGGGAGAGTCTTGCCCCGTGCGATAGAGCGTCATCTTGATGGCGAGCACGTCAGGGTCTATCGCCGCCGTGTTTATGAAATCAACCACGGTTGAAAAAGAGTTGTAAGGATGATGTACCAGAATGTCGTGGCGCTTGATTATATCGAAGAGCGGCTCGCCCGTTCTGAAAGGCACGGGAAGCGAAGCCAAAAGCGGCTTGTCTTTCAGCTCGGGCTTGTCCTGTTTGTAGAGCGCCATCAGGTCGGGCACATTGAGCGGGCCTTCAATCGTATAAACGTCGTCGCTCGAAAGGCTGAGCGAACTCTCAAGGTATCGCACCATCTCTTGCGGCATAGTCGAAGCGACTTCCAAACGCACGGCAGTCCCGAACCTGCGCTTGCGAAGCTCTTGCTCCATCACTCGCAGCAAATCATTCGCTTCGTCTTCGCGTATCTCAATATCCGCATCGCGCGTTACTCTAAACAAGTGGAACTCGCCTACGCGCATGCCCGGAAAGAGCACGCTGATGTTTGCGGCGATCAACTCTTCGAGCAAGGTGAACTCTGCGCCCGAATCGCCTACAGGCACGAGGCGAGGCACGATGGGCGGAACCTTCACGCGAGCGAATCGCGGCCCACCTGCCCCCGCCGCAGACGAGGCCACTTCGTTAGACGACTCTATCATCACGCCGAGATTGAGGCTGAGGTTTGAGATATAAGGAAACGGATGGCTGGGATCAACGGCTTGCGGTGTAAGCACCGGGAAGACGTTTTCAAGGAAGTATGCATTAAGCGAACGACGCTCGCGATCTGAAAGCGCGCGATATGGAGTAATCACAACGCTGTTCGTGCTCAACTCGGGCAGTATCTCATTCTTCAAACATCGCATCTGTTCGGATACCATCGGGCGAAGCTTGTCGGCGATGAGTCTGAGTTGAGCCGCAGCAGTCAATCCGTCAAATGACAACTCCGTCACGCCTTCATCGATCTGCTGCTTCAGACCCGAAACGCGAATCATGAAAAACTCGTCCAAGTTAGTAGAGAAGATCGAAAGAAACTTGAGCCGCTCAAGCAACGGATGCGATTGGTCAAGCGCTTCTTCGAGCACGCGATTGTTGAAACACAACCAGCTCACTTCGCGATTGAACAGCATTTGGCGATTCAAGGCCAGTGTCGGCGGGAGCACGATGTTGCGAACTTCTTCGTTGCGCGATTCTTCGCGTCGCTCTTTCTCTTTGCGTTTTCCTGCATCACTCATTCTTTAATACTCCGAGTCTCGTTGGGCGATTTCGATTAGATTGCCGCCGGGGTCACGCACATAGAATCGCGGCCAGCCGGGAACGGGCGGCCTGTGGTCTGGAATTATTTCAACGCCTGCATCGCGAAAACTTTGCTCGGCTGCCTGAAGGTCTCGCACTACATAGCAGACGTGCCGCTTGCTCTGATGGTTGCCCGAAACATCTTCTTCTATGGAAAGATGGACTTCAACGGGGCCGTGCTTATACCATGCGCCGCCGCGTTTCAGTGACGCGTCAGGTTTGATAATCTCTTCAAGCCCTAAAACATCTTTGTAAAAATGCCTCGCCGCTTCTTCGTCTGCGCGCGGCACTGTAACATTCACGTGATTAAATTCGATTATGTCGAGCGCCATGTCCCCTCCAAAGCGTCACCTGAAAAGTATACCAGAAGGAGATTGTGATTCACTGGAGATTCACCGCAGAGGCGCAGAGGACGCAGAGGGGGCGCAGAGGTTTTTGTGTTTGCTTAACCTCTGCGTAATCTCTGCGCTCTCTGCGCCTCTGCGGTGAATCTTTTCACTTGTATACTTGCTCTGCGGCTTCAACGCCTGAATTACATTTGAAGCCTTCGGCGTTCAGCGCGCCGTGAAGCGCGTCGAGCACGAGCCGAACGTTTTCGCGCGTGCTGCCTGAACCCATCAAGCCTATGCGCCAGATTCGCCCTTTTAGCGGCCCAAGCCCGCCGCCTATTTCGATGTTGCTCTCGGAAAGCAACCGCGAACGCACGCGCGCATCGTCTACGCCATCGGGCACGCGCACGGCGTTCAAACTCCACAGCCTGTCGTCAGGCGCGACATTCATCCGAAGCCCCATCGCTTCGATTCCTGCAACAAGCGCGCGATGATTCAACTCGTGCCTTCGCCACCTGGCTTCCAGTCCTTCTTCGTGGACTAGCCTGAGCGCTTCGCGCAGCGCGTAGTTCATCGAAATCGGAGCTGTGTGATGATAAGTCCGGTCATCGCCCCAATACTTTTCAACCATCGTGATGTCTAAATACCAGCTTTGCACTTTCGACCGCCGCGCGCGTATCCGCTCAATCGCGCGCTCGGAAAAAGTTATAGGCGCAAGGCCGGGAGGAGCGCCGAGACATTTCTGTGTGCCTGAATAACAGATGTCAATTCCGTTGCGATCAACTCCTACAGGGTGACCGCCGAGCGATGTGACCGCATCAACGATGAGCAGAGCATCGCGACTGTGCGCCAGGTCTGAAAGTCCCGTGAGGTTTTGAAGCACGCCAGTCGAAGTCTCTGCATGAACAATCGCGAGCGCGCGAGGCTTCGCGGATCCAAGCGCGGCTTTGATCTTGTCTATATCAATCGCATCGCCCCATTCGGCGCGTACTACGGTTGCTTGCCCGCCCGCGCGTTCTATGATGTCTTTCATTCGCTCTCCGAATACGCCGTTGATGCAAACGACGACTTCATCACCCGGCTCGATTGCGTTGACGAGCGAGGCTTCCATGCCTGCGCTGCCGGTCGCGGAAACCGGAATCGTCACGCGGTTTTCGGTCTCGAAGACGTAACGAAGCATCGCCTGAATGTCGTCCATGCAGCGCAGGAACAGCGGGTCAAGGTGGCCGAGCACGTTTGCGGCCATCGCCTTCAACACTTGATCATCTACGGGGCTTGGCCCCGGCCCCAGCAGCACGCGCTTCGGCGGCTCGAATTTTTCATACGTGACTCTTCGAGTTTCATTTGCCATGATTGATTCCTTCCTGATTGATAACTTCTACGCTCAAGTTTGCTGGCTGATTGATTAACTCCAGAGCTGCGCTGATGGGCGTGCACAGCGCGATGTCCTGCGCGCTGCTGACGTTCGCTGTCAGAATGCCGATCACTTCGCCTTTGCGATTGAGCGCAGGGCCGCCGCTGTTGCCGTGATACGCGCGCAGGTTCAATTGAATATAGTCCTGACCCACGCGGCTGACTATGCCTGTAGAAAGCGATGGCGCGATTTGCTCGTCGTGAGTCTGCTTCAACAAGTCCAGGCCGAGCGGATAGCCGATGACCGCGACATCTTCGCCCTGTTCGATGTTGTTCAGGTCAGATTCGATTCCGCGCACGAAGCGCAGTCTCGATAAATTGATTTTCAAGATCGCCACGTCCGGGCTGTCCTTGTCCGGGTTGAGCCTGTGAATGTCGGCAAGTATAGCCTGCTCGCGCGTCTGACCCGGCAAGATCACTTCTACTTTTGTCGTGCGGCCCGTCAGGTTTTGCGATGCGGGGTTGTATTCCCAATCGCGAACCAGATGGCGATTGGTCACGATCAATCCGCTCGATGACACGAGAAAGCCGCTCCCCGTGCGCGCCACCGTGTCGATTACCTGCCCGATTTCATCTAATAGCTCAAACTCTACGCGAATGAATACCACAGCGGGGCGATTGAGTTCCGCCACCTCTGTAAAGTTTCTCTCTTCGTTATACTTGGCAGGTAATCTCGAAGATAAAAATATGGCTCCCACCGCGCCGATAAACATCGCCGCCGCTATACCTACAAGCAACAGCGCGTTGGCTTTGTGCGAGGGCGGTCGCGCCAGCGGTTCTGTCGTGTTGCGCGGCGCTGGTTGAGCCGAAGATTGCGATTGTCGAGCTTCGGGCGAGTCGGTTTCATCAAGCTCGATGCAGAACCTGAGGAGAGGGCCGCCTGCGCCGAACTCTATCAAGTCGTCGTGCTGTATTTCGCTAGTCACGACGCGACGACCGTTAATCATCGTGCCGTTTGTCGAGCCCAGATCGCGTAGCAAATAATGATCGTTGTTGCGAACGATTTCGGCGTGATGAGAAGAAACGCGCCGCTGCCCGTCATTGAAACAGAGCGCATTATCCGAAGCGCGCCCGATAGTGATACTGCCTGCATCAAATCGCTCGCGCTTTCCTTTGTCTGGCCCGATTATATGAACGAGGACGGCACGCATTCCGAATAAGTCAGCCTTAAATTAAACGATGAATGATGAATGATGAACGATGAATCGAACGACCGATTATCCTGAGCGCCATCATTCAGGGTTTCACTTTATAGCATAGGTCTGCGATAGACAAGCAACCCACATTTCAAGCTGAGGTGAGATTTATTATTCGCTCGTCAATGAATATTTTATCAACCGAAGCATCAATTGCCTTCTTCAGATGGAGTAGAAACTCGCGATTGCCTTCCGCGCCTTTGATGGGTGATTCAATCAGATCAATTGGATTGAAACCTGTTTCGATGGCCGCCTCTGTTATTTTCACCAGCACGCGCCTGTGTTTCATTGGATCGGTAACAACGCCTGCCGCGCCCAATTTCTCCTTTGCCGACCTCGAATTGTGGTTTGATAAGAGCTATACAGTCTGCCTCGTCCGTCACGCAGTCGCGCACCGCTGGCAGAATTTTCGTCAGGGAAATGAACACCACATCTATAGTCGCCAGATCGAATTTGTGCTCGAACTGATCCGGGATCAGGTCGCGCGCATTTTGCCCTTCGAGAACTATAACGCGCGGGTCTTGCCGTATTCGCCACGCCAGTTGATTGTGCCCTACGTCAACTGCCCAGACGAGCGCGGCTCCGTGTTGCAGCAGGCAATCGGTGAAGCCGCCTGTCGAAGCGCCTACGTCAATGCACGTTTTGCCTTCAGGGCTGATGTTGAATTCAGTGAGCGCCCGTTCCAGCTTGAGACCTCCGCGACTGACGTAGCGCAACGTTTCGCCTTTTATGCGTATCTCTGCGGCTGTGTCTATCATCTGGCCCGGCTTATCAACGCGCTGCTCTCGGACAAGCACCTGGCCTGCAATTATCATTGCCTGCGCGCGAGCGCGGCTTTCGGCAAGACCGCGCTCGAAGACCAGTTTATCAAGTCGCTCTTTAGCCATTGCAGATTGGAAAACAAAAACTTTAATGCGAGCGGCGACCGCTCTGCGCGTGTCCGGCAGATGCGGATTTCTTCCCGCGCTTGTTTTTGGACTCAGACTTTGACTCTGCGCTCTTGTGATTGATCTCCTGAGCTATCAGCTTCTCGGCGGGCCGCTGGCCGTCAGGGAAGACGAAGACGTGAATGTGATCGCGGGTTTCTCTCAATGCTTCGACGCGTCCTTCGGCTTCCAGTTTTGCAATCAGCCCCATCAAGTAATTTTGCTCTGACGAAGTCATGTAGTAGTTATAAACATCAAACGCCAGCCCCGTCGCATGCGGGGGCGACGAAATGCGAGTCGCATTCGCATTCGTTTCGCTCAGATGTTTTTGATACTGCTCAGGCCGAACGAGCGAAGTTATGGGCAACGGGCGATCAAACTTCTCTGTGTATGATCGGGCAATAGCTAATAAAACATCACGCGCTTCGGGGCGAATGAAACTCAGCAACCGGACTTTGTATTCGCGCCGCGCCTTCGGGTCGTTCAAATCATAAGACTTGCCGTTGAAATTCGATGCAAGCTCGGCCAATGCTCGATAGTCGGACAGAAGCCTCTTTTTCTTTTCAGGGTTTTTATAAAACGATTCGAGTAGTTTCTTTCGAGCATCAATAGCCGCAATTGATTTTTGCATCTCCGAGGCTTCGGTCGCTAACATATTGCGTCGCGCCCGGTCGCGCTTCGACGTTTTTCGCAACTCAGCTTGCAGGTCAGCCAGCCGCGCCGTCGGCTCTTTGAGCGATTCGATCAGCTTGTCATCTTCCTTCTTGAACTCTTCATCAGTCGCATACAGCGGAACATTATCGCCTGTCTGAGCATCATAATGCGCGAATGGCTCGTCCGTCGCATTCCCGCCTACGCCGTAGATGATGTAGTCCTTGCCGAGCGGCTCCATCTCGACCAACTGCTTCTTGCGTATCAATTCGACAAGGTCTGTATAATCGAGCGGGGGCTTATAAGTTAGCTCGCGCGACTCTGCAACCTGCACGGCCAGGAATCGGCGGCGGTCGCTGTAATGCTGCAACTCGGCTGGGATTTCTATCTGAGCTTTTCGACCGACAGGTTCGCCGCGATCTTCTTCGACCTTACGGGCGGCCTCTTTCCAGGGATCAACCTGCACTGCTTCGACGGTCGGCGGAGGCGGCTGTTGTGTTTGCTTGTTGCTCCGGCAGTTTGCGAATAGAAGGGCAAACAAAAAGCAGAGCGCGACTAAAACAAGTCGTGGCCGCGTGATCTGCTTTTTACTCATCAATGCCGACTCCTAAGATAGATTACCTGAGTTCCAAACTCTCGCGCTATAGTTACCGTATAGAGAGGAGGCAATCGAATGCGAAAACGATGCGGGAGATGCGTGACAATTCTTGCCTGTTCGCTGTAACCTGATGAGGGCTTACGATTCTTTGATTTTGGAGGCGGTATGTTTTGTCCTAAATGCGGTGCCGAAGCTGTAGAAGGCCAGAGGTTCTGCAAATCTTGCGGGACTAATTTACAGTTGATTCACAACGCGATTAAAAGCGGCGACACGCCTCAAGGCCCGTTCGGCCTTGACCTGGATGCGTTGAAGCAGAGCGCGATGGATTTCGCCAATAGCTGGAAAACCAGTTGGGTCGGGATGACGCAAGAGCATGAAAAGCAAAGGGACGGAGTCACAAAGGAGCATCAAAAACCACTCACCGAGCGCGAGATAAGAAGGCGCACGCGCGAAGAGTTGCAACGCCGCAACCTGCCGCGCCCGAAAGAGTGGCTGGCTTATTCGTGGCAGCACAATCTGAAAACGGGGCTGGGAAGTTTACTGAGCGGCGCAGGGTTCGGCATCCTTTTATACTATCTCGGACAGGAAGCGCTCAACTCAAACATCCTTGAGCAAATTCCAAGGGTGACCGAGCAACAGCTAAGAGGGCTAGAGTACGCCGCAAGAATGGTCTGGCTGATCGCTTTGATCCCTATGCTGAAAGGGCTTGGGCACATCATCTATGCCTCGTTCTTTGCCGAATCAATGGCGACGCTTTCCGAGCGATACACCGTGCGAGATCCGATTACAGGGCCGCTGACTTCTCCTCAGCCTCAGCGAGATACAGCGCAAACAGACTTTGAAGCGTTGAACGAGCCGCCTGCGAGCGTGACCGAAAACACCACGAAATTTTTTGAAGAGGCAAGAGCGCAAACGAAGAGAGAGAGTCAGTAAAGATAGTGGTTAGAGGTTAGTTAATTTTCTAACAAGATTTCCTGTAGCTCCGTCGGAGTTACACATCTTCTACACATTTGTTGCTATAGACAGGTCGCTCCTACGGAGCTTAACTACTAAATGACCTCCAAGACAGATAACCTCTAACCTCTATTTTCTGTAGACAGGCTCGAAGCTGAATTTGCTTGCCACGAAATCCCGCACGCGCGAATAGATTCCGTCAGCATCCAATCCATACTTCGCAAGCAGTGTGCTCTGACTGGCGTGCTCGATTATCTTGTCGGGGAATCCGAGTCGCAGCACGCGCACTTCGTTCAGGTTATTCTGTTCAAGCAACTCTATCACCGCACTTCCAAAGCCGCCCATCAAATAATGATCTTCAACCGTGACGATTGCTCCGTGTGACTTGGCGAGCGCCAGTATCAATTCCGCGTCGAGCGGTTTCACGAATCGCGCGTTGACAACCGTAGGATTGAGTCCTTCGGCGGCCAATCGCTCGGCTGCTTTCTCGCAATAGTAAACCTGTGTGCCTATGCCGAGAATCGCAACCTCCGTGCCCTCGCGCAGAATTTCAGCCTTGCCGATTTCGAGCGTGTGAATCTCTTCGTCCATCGGCACTCCAAGGCCGTTGCCGCGAGGATAGCGCACGGAAGCCGGGCCGTTGAATTCGACCGCAGTCTTGAGCATGTGCCGCAACTCGTTCTCATCTTTCGGAGCCAGAATAACGAATCCCGGCATCGGGCGAAGATAGGCGAAGTCCATCAATCCGTGATGCGTCGGGCCGTCGGCTCCTGCTACTCCTGCGCGGTCGAGCGCGAACGTCACATCAAGCCCCATCAACACAACGTCGTGAAAAATCTGATCGTATGCGCGTTGCAGAAATGATGAATAGATCGCGGCGATTGGCTTCAAGCCTTCGGTAGCCATACCGGCGGCGAATGTTACGGCGTGTTGTTCGGCTATGGCCGTGTCGAACGTGCGGTCGGGAAACTCTTTCATCACTTTGCTGAGACCCGTGCCGTCGGGCATCGCTGCCGTAAGAGCTACGATTCGGTCGTCTTCTTTCATCAAGTCAATGGTCGCCTGCGCGAACACGGCTGTGTAGGTCGGCGCGGTCGCCGGTTCTTTGATGAATTTGCCGCTCGCAATCTCGAAAGCCGAAGTGCCGTGCCACGCGGCTTTGTCGCGCTCGGCTGGCTCGTAGCCTTTGCCCTTTACCGTGAGCGCGTGAATGAGCACGGGGCCTTCTTCCTTCTTTGCCTGTTCGAGCGTTTGCAAAATAGAGTTGATGTCGTGGCCGTTGATCGGCCCCATGTATTTCAAGCCGAGTTCTTCCCAGAGCGCTCCGGGAATGAACGCGCGAGCGAGCGTGTCTTTGAGCGCGCGCGCGCCCGAAAGCATCATCGGGCCTACTGCGGGGATTGCTTTCAGCCACTCTTCGACTTCGTGTTTGAATTCGTTATAAGGCCGCGCCGTGCGGATGCGATTCAAGTACCCGGCAAGCGCGCCGACGTTGGGCGAGATGCTCATCTCGTTGTCGTTGAGGAGGATGATCATCTTTTTCTTGAGATGCCCGACCTGATTTATGCCTTCGAGCGCCATGCCTACGGTCAACCCCGCGTCGCCGATGAAAGCGATGACGTTAAAGTCTTCGCCCGCGATGTCGCGTGCGGCAGCCATGCCGAGCGCGGCTGAAATCGAAGTGCCTGCGTGCGCGGCGTTGAACACATCGTACTCGGATTCTTCGCGCCGCAGAAATCCGCTCAACCCGTTGTACTGGCGAATAGTGGGGAACTGATCGCGGCGTCCTGTGATTATCTTGTGCGAGTAGGCCTGATGGCCTATGTCAAAGACCAGCCTGTCGCGCGGCGTGTCGAAGGCGTAATGAAGCGCGATTATTAATTCAACAGGGCCGAGGCTCGCGCCCGTGTGGCCGCCGATCTTAGACAGCGTTTCGATCATGTATTCGCGAATCTCTTCTGCGACCGTTTCGAGCTTTGACTGGGGCAGCTTTCTGAGATCAGCAGGATCATTTATTTGTCCGAGTAATTTCATGGTGTGAATTAATCCCCTTTATTTCCGGTTTGACGGCTTAGATGCCGAATAGACTGTGGACGATTGAAAAATTTTCATTGGACGCGAGAATTAAGAATAGCCGTCTCAGGATTTCCTTGCAATGATAAAGCGTGCAAGGTCTACAAGGACGCGCGCATCAGCTCCGAGACCGGAAGCCAGTTCGACCGCTTCATCAATCAACTCACCTGCTCGCGCTTCGGAAGCTTCAAGGCCGATGAGTGCGGGGTAGGTGGCTTTATTGGCGGCCTGATCTTTGCCCGGAGTCTTTCCTAATTGTTCGCTCGTTGATGTTACGTCGAGTATATCGTCGGCTATCTGAAAAGCCAGCCCGATGCGTTTGCCATAAGCGCGCAGCCGCTCGATCATCTCGTCGCTTGCTCCTGCGATGATGCCGCCGACAGCGACCGAAGCCGCAATCAACGCCCCCGTCTTCGAGAGGTGAATTTGTTCGAGAGTGCGCGCGCTAACCTGCCTGCCTTCGTTTTCGATGTCGGCCATCTGCCCGCCGATCATCCCATCGCTTGTACCTCCTGCTGCGGCAAATTCGTTGATGACAAGAACCTGCCGCTCAGGATTTGGCAAAGATAAATCTCTGGCGAGCACTCGGAAAGCCAGGGTGAGCAGGGCATCGCCTGCCAATATCGCCACCGCTTCGCCGAACGTTTTGTGACAGGTCGGGCGACCGCGACGCAAATCGTCGTTGTCCATCGCTGGCAGGTCGTCGTGAATCAGCGAATAGGTGTGAATCATTTCAATCGCGCAAGCGGCGGGCATCAAGTCTCTGGTCGCTGCGCCCAGCGCTTCGCCTGATGCAAGCACGAGCGCCGGACGAAGCCGTTTGCCGCCTGCCAGCAAGCTGTAGCGCATCGCCTTGTGAAGCTTTTCTGGCGGGCTTGCCTCTGACGGCAAGAAGACATCGAGCCAATGGTTGACTTCTTCAGCTCGCCGCGCGAGATAATTTGTTATGGTCTCTCTTGCGCTCATTCTTCCGGCTCATCGAATGGAACTGGCGTATACGCGCCGTCGTTGCCTTTGAGCAGAATTTCTACCTTGCGCTCGGCTTCATCTAATCGCTTCTGGCAGTCGCGCGAAAGTTGAACGCCTTGCTCGAACAATTCAAGCGAGCGTTCCAGAGGCAGGTCGCCCGCTTCAAGCTGCTCGACGATTCGCTCAAGCTCTCTGAGCGATGATTCAAAATTAGTTTTGTTTTTTTGGGCCATGATTATTCCGATTAAAATTCAACGTCACCTAAAGCTCAGGCGATCAGGGTAAGCATAATAATGCCAAAATGCGCTTTGGCAATCCACCTGCTTTGTTGCTTTATGCGGGTTTCACAAGCGGCAACAAATGATAAAGGCTAAGGCGTCATCGACACCTTAGCCCGAAAATCATCCGATTCTGGTTGGATTAGTTATTGATGCGCGTTTAATCCACTACCCTTTTGGTCGAGCGCCCGATGTTCATCTTACTTCGTCGCAAGAATCAAAGG
The DNA here is from genome assembly GCA_963726785.1 of Blastocatellia bacterium. Lineage (GTDB taxonomy): Bacteria > Acidobacteriota > Blastocatellia > UBA7656 > UBA7656 > DATEKX01. Next base: position 1,012,793 of record CAVSDJ010000008.1, on the reverse strand, counting down.
CGATGGCGAAGGCACATCAATCGTTGTGATTTTTTTGAAGCCTGCGTTTTTGAGCCACTCGCGATATTGCTTCATCGTGAACACGTCGCCTGCTTCGGTATGAGCGATCATGTTCAACCCGAACAGAAGCGGCATCGGAGGCCCTGTGCGCGTGTCGTTCGGTATCATCTCGGCTATCAACAGGAGACCGTTATCGGTTAAGGCGCGATGAGCTTTCTTTATCAGCTTCTTGCCCCACTTCTCGCCTTCCGAATGAATGATGTGACCGAGGATGACCAGATCATAACGATTGCGGCCAAAGTCTATTTCGCGAAGGTTGCCTTCGATGTAATCGTAGCGGTCTGCGACACCGAAACGCTCTGCGAAGCGACGAGCAACGGGCGTGACCTCTTCGTAGTCGAGCACAGTGACGCGCACATCCGGCGATAGCTTGCGCAAACGGGAGCGACCACGCCGCGCTGCCTGCCGCAACGTCTAAAATGGTTTTGATTCGCTTGCGAGTCTTTTCAGGTATTTGAGCGACCGCAGCTCGCGCTGCGCCGTAACTCATCGGAAAGATGGCTTCGACGAGTATCGGAAAGAACTCTCGCCCGCCCGTTTCCGTGTCAACTGCGCTGATTGGAAGACCGGTCTTGATGACATCGGTCAATTGACCCCATCCGGCCCATGTTAATTTAGTCTCGTAAACGAACGCGCCGATATAACCATCTTTACCTTTGACAAGGAAATGTTCGGCGATAGGCTCAAGGTTGTAGCCGCTGTTTTTCTTGTTCAAGTAGTTAAGCCCGACCAGAGCGTCGAGCAGTCGTTCGGTCGCGCGCAACGAAGAGCCTGCGGCGCGCGCGATTTCCTTCGCCGCATGTTTGCCGTTATGAATGTGAGTGAATAATTCCAACTCAACGCTCGCGACTAATACCTGCGCTATTCTTGCTCCCCAGAGGTGTTCTATGATTTGCTGCGGTGTCACGTTCGGTTGTTCTGCGCTCATTAACTGTTCGTCTCCCTTTTATTCGGTAGCCCGCGCGTAAGCAAGGGCATAATTATCAGCCCTCCCTCACGGTCGGGCTACTGCTACTTATCACTACTAATTCTTCGTGCAATCCATTTCGCCGTCGGCGACGCGGATTCGCACGCGCTCGCCTTTGCTCACATCATCTGCGCGTTTGATGATCTGCCCGTTCTGGTCGAAAGCGATTGCGTACCCGCGCGCAAGAACCGCGAGAGGCGACAGCGCATCGAGCTTGCCTACGGTGACTGAAAATCGTTCTCCGCTTCGATCAACGCTCTCGCGTGTTCCGGCTTTCAGTCTCGCCCGAAGCACGCCAAGCTCGCCGCGCCGTTTGATCATCGCGCGCCTTATGTCTGCGCGCTGAAGATTCGATATTGCTGAAGTTTGTTGTTCGCGCTTCGTTTTGATCGCTTGTTGAAATGCCGACTGCATTCTGTAGACTGTTTCATCGAACTGCTGCGCGGCGCTGTGAATTCGCATCTCGACTTCGGCGAACGCGCGGCTCGATTCAAGCTCGGATGCATGATTGCGCAATTCGAGCAGGCGATAACGCATCGCGCTTGTCATGTCTTCTGTCAGCCCTGCAATGCGCGCCATGATTTCGTCGCGCGCCGCAGTGACTATCTCAGCCGCCGCCGAAGGCGTTGACGCGCGCAGGTCGCTGACGAAATCCGCGATGGTGAAATCTGTCTCGTGCCCCACAGCCGAAATCACAGGCGCGCGCGAGTTAAAGATTGCTCGCGCCACGCTCTCATCGTTGAAGCAGGCGAGGTCTTCGATTGAGCCGCCGCCGCGCCCTACGATTATCACGTCAACCTCTTCGCGCTCATTGAGCAGTTCAATTGCTCGCGCGATCTCACGTCCTGCGCCATCGCCTTGAACACGGGCGGGCGCTACGAGCACGCTGACGGCTTCGTTGCGGCGGCGGATGACGCGCAATATATCGCGCACAGCCGCGCCCGTCGGCGACGTGACGACTCCAATCGTTCGCGGCAGAAGCGGAAGCTGTCGCTTGCGTTCTATGTCGAAAAGCCCTTCGGCGGCAAGCCTTCGCTTCAATTGCTCGAAGGCGAGTTGCAGCGCGCCAATGCCGACAGGTTCGAGATACTCGACAAGCAACTGATACTCGCCGCGCACTTCGTAAAGCGAAAGCCTGCCGTGCGCTCTCACTGTCAACCCGTCTTCGGGAGTGAACCGAATAAACCTGTTTTGCATTCGGAAGCTTGCGCAGCGCAACATCGCGCCTTCGTCCTTGAGCGTGAAGTACCAGTGGCCTGATGTGTGGCGGCGAAAGTTCGATATTTCACCTTCGACCCACACTTCGCCGATCTGGCCTTCGAGCATGATCTTGATTCGCGCAGTGAGTTCGGAGACCGAAAGCGCGCGGCGCTCTTGCATCAATCGTTCGAGGAATGACATTTGAGACATCAGAATACCTGATAGTTTTGCGCGGACGGCTTCAGGGTGCGCGCTATGGAAAAACGTCTAGCGAGTCGTCGTGCGATGGCCCGCATCACTCTTCTTCGATTCCGAGCCTTTCCAGCTCTTTTTGAAGTTTCTTCCAATCGAATGGCTTGAGGCTGAAGGCTGTACCATCAATTTCAAACGTCGGGACTATGCGACGCCCGTCGTTCGCCTCTTCGACGAAGCGCGCTGCCGCTGGCGACTTCTCGATGTTGATCTCTTCATAGAATATTCCTTCGTCGTTGAGGAACTCTCTGGCCTGATCGCAATCCGTGCTCCAACTCGTCGTATAGATTTTGATTTCAGCCATGTCACCCCTCCGTTGTTGCTTCTGGCTTGCGAACCTGAACCGCTCTAAGTTAAGTGGCATTCTACTACGAAGAGGTGAGACTTAAAAGTTATTAGTAGGTTTGCAGCGAGTCAAAGGCGAGTTTCGGCTTGACGGAGATGCCCCATCAGGCGATAGAGTACTTTTTTAAGTTAATCAGCCCGTAGATTCGGAATTTTTTCTTTTGATTAAGGATACATGAAAACTTCATTCATAGCTGTCGCACTGGCGACGATTTTGCTCCTGGGTTGTTCCGGTTGTGGAACTCAAAGGAAAACCACAGCGGACTCTTTGCAAAAGTCAAAGTGCCTTGATGAACTCAATGCCATCCCGGAAATGTCCGACCTGCGCAAATCGCGTAAGAAAGCGCAAGAGGAAATCAATCCGAAACTCTTTGAAGGTCTGGAACTCGCCTTGACCATAGACGGCATGATTACCAGCCAGGTCAATCCCGAAATCAACCCGGACGACCTCTGCTACGCGCAAGACACGCGCGAGAACTTCGACAAGCTGGTCAAGGCGCTGACCGCAAACCAGATGCCGCCGACTGTGGATTTCATCACGGGCGACAGGTTCGATGTAGCGTTGCAGACCGAATGGCTCAAGAGCGGCAACCTGCTTGGCAATTTCACCTATGACCGGCGCAAGGCGAAAAAGAACAACGCGAAGGAGTTTATCGAAAACATCACGCGCAACGATCAATTGATTGCGTCACTCTGTAAAAGCTTTCCGCCGAAACGCAAATATTTCCGCTACCCTTACCTCAAAACGATTGGCGACGGCGCTGATTCCGAGATGATTAAAGCCTATCTCAAACAGAGCGGCCACGTCGTTGTGCCGACCACAATTGATGCGCAGGACGGATTGCTGATTCAGATGTACTGCGGCGCGCAGGCCAAAGGCGATAGCAACTGCGTCAATCTCATCAAAGCCAACTTCTTTTCGCTCCTGCTCGACACGACGGTCAAAGCGCGCACCATCGCCAAAGAAATCGCCGGGCGCGAGATCAAGCACATTCTAGTCATTCGAGCCAACCAACTGACCTGCGACACGCTGGCAGAAATGATCGTCTGGTTTAAAGGACTGGGCGCGCGATTCATTTCTCTGGACGAAGCATTGAGCGACCCTTTCTATATGGACGATGGCCGGATGTCTGCGGCCAATCGTGTTCTCAGGGAAACACGCGACGCACAGGTCGGGGCGGAACGAAAGTAACAGGCTTCGATCACGATGCAATCTGATGTCTCAGGCATGACAACAACGCAGGATGAGTTAACAGGGCAGTCGCCGCGTCGAAGCCTTTTTTTCAAAACCGCATCGTAAAAAACAATTTCGACCTCGCCCTTCTGGCTCTCGTCATCGTCGGTTTTGTTTACGTCGCCGCGCAGAATCTCGCGACATCTCCGCTTCCCGATACAGACGAATCCATGACGCTGCAAGTGCCTTATGAAATGCTTAATCACGGGAAACTCGCTTTCCCGATGTACAGGCATCTGGGCGGCAACATCGAAAACGTGTGGCATTCGTATACGCCTGTTTTCTTCGTCTTGTTGAGCGGCTTTATGAAGCTGTTCGGATGGGGCTTGCCGAGGGGCGCGCGTTCAATCTTCTTGACCGCTGTTGTTGTGCTAATGATTACGCACGCGATTGGCCGCCGACTTTTCGATTGGCGAGTGGGACTGGCTGCCGTCGTATTGCTTGTTTCGGACCCGACCTTTCTAGATCGCAGTCGCGTGTTGCGCAATGATTACGCCGGAGCGATGTTCGCGTTGCTGGCGTTTTATCTGTACGAGGTTGCGACCGAGCGCAAACAAGGCAAACTTTATTTCGCGGCGGGGATGGCGGCAGGCGCAGGCGTGATGTGCCACACGAATGTTCTCTACATTCTTGTCGTCATCGGTGTGTTGATGTTGCTCAGACAAGGGTGGCGCATCGTTCGCACCGCAAGCGTTTATCAATTCGCTGCCGGAGCCTTTGCGGTGATGGCATACGAGATCATCTACGACATCCTCGATTATAAAAATTTTCTTTTGCAGAACCGGCAGGACGACATGCACTTCGGCGTGCTGAACTTCTGGGGATGGTGGAACAACCTGCTCGCCGAGCCGACTCGTTATGAGAAGTGGTACAACGGTTTTTTGAAGATCAATACATCGGTGACGTTGCTGCACATTTTTTTATGGCTGACCGCCGCGGCCATTATTTATCTGATCATTCGCGGCGCGATGCAACTCAAGCGCGGGAAATTGATGGACGAGCCGCGCGCGCGATTGCTTGTAGCAACGGTCGTCATCGCGCTGTTTTTCGCTTGTATCACGCAGCGCAAAGTTGTGCTTTATGTCATCCACCTTGCGCCCTGGTTTGCGCTCATCGTCGGCGTGATGTTGCGCGATTGTTTGGAGATGTTGAAGCGGCTCAGAACATCTCAGCGGCCAAAAGCAAAACCGTTATACATTGCTGTGATCGTTGCCATCGCCTGCGGCGCGATTTTTTACGCTTATCGTTTTGCCTCGCAGAATCGAAATTACATGCGAGCGGCAAACAACCCGCAACGCGCCACTTTCGATGAGCTTGCAAGTGTGCTCAGATCAGTTGTGCCCGAAGACGTATGCCCTGTTGGAATCAAGCAAGGAGTTTTGTGGCTCGCTTTTCCTGAGAAAGATTACTGCTTTGCGGCAATCGAAAATCGAATGCAGGAAGCCTTAGACATCAAGGGCAATGAATACGCGCTGATTGCAAGCGTGCGACGCAGCAAGAAAGAAGGGAAGCTGATCAGGGGGTTGACCGAAGAGGCGAAGCTCATCGCAGAATTGAAGCGCACTGCTTACGGAACGCTGTCGATTTATTACACAGGCACAAACGCCGCGCATCTATCGCTTGCTCCTGCGCGATATGTTTTTTTCGGCAAGGAGCGCGGCTACGCAAGCGAAGCTGAGATAGAAACTGCGCGCGAAGTGTGGGCGGCAACTGCTGAAGAGTTGAACAAAGCAGAAGGCTGGACAGATAACATCGTTCGGCAAAACGCTAAAGATTCCGGCCTCATCAATCTCAGTTCGGTTGAGCTTAACGAGGCGACGATTTATCAATTGATTCTGGAAACGAACTATCAACAGGGACGATGGGAAGTTGTCATCCGTGATGATAAAACTTCGGCAGTGCTTTACGCGGGAAAGCTCGACGCGAATCGCTTTGCGGATATATTCAAAACGAAGCAATCGGGTCGCATCAATATCAACCTTCGTCGCATGACGCAAAAGGCTGATGGCGCGATTACCGTTTCGCGCGTGAGCGTGCGCGAAGTGGCCCCGGTATCGCGCTCAAATTAATTGTAGAGATTCATTCGCTCGAAGCGTTCAAGATGCACTCTGATGAAAGCACGACGTATTCTTCGTCCTCGAATACAGAGCAAGTTGTCATCAACTTGGATAGCGCGGGGACTATGCCGCGTTCGATTTTGTCCAAAGCTTCGGCAGCCGCAGGTTGATACTGCTGCATCCACGAATCGCGCTCGATGTAATGCGCGTTGAAAGCTTTGTGATTTACCATAAAGAATGTGACCCCATATTTGCGAATGAAACTCTGCAACGTTGATAAGTCTGCGCTGTAATGCGCGGCGATCAGGTCACTGGCTCGCTCCTGCATCTGCGCGTAATAGTGTGTGTGATATGCGAGCGCGTATTCGCGGGCCACAAGGATAGAACGCTTTGAAAAGGTGGGAATGCTTCTGACCTCCTGCGCGAGCGATGCGACCATCACATCTTTCGGCTGTTGCGAGAAAAATTCGTAAAGCGCGGGCGCATTGCCGACTCGATATTTCGCATCAGGAAAGCTCTCCACGAATCGCGGAAATCTGACAAGCAGAACAACCATTATTATCGTCAGCGTCACTGCAACAGCCTGTCGCGTGAGTGGGCGCGAATTGTTACGGCGTGCCCAGTCAAACAAACCGTCGAGAATAATAGCTATGCCTGTACCTGCCGCGATGGCGAAGACTATGCGCAGCGAATGTTGCGTGTAACGGTTCGGGTGATGAAGCCTGAAGAGCATCACATGCGCGGCCACAAACATGAAGAGAGATGTCCAGATGATGCGCGGCAAAACATTGATTGATTCAGTGATTTTCTGCGCGAGCGGAAACGCGCGGCGATAGTGAATTACCAACGGCAGCAACAGCGATGCATAGAGCGGCACATCTTCAAGCAGCGGGTCGGGCAACAGGCCGCTTCGTTTTCTCGTCACCCAGAATCGCCAGAAGTCGTAGCCGAAAAAACTGGTGCGACCACCCGGCAAGAACTCCGGCAACGCGCGCGCTTCGCTTGCGGTGATGACCGGACCTGCGCTGCGCAGCTTGAATGCGTAAAACAACAGCACGCACAATACGATTCCTAATCCCGCCGCGCAAAATAAATAATCGCGACGAACGCGCGAGAAACCGAGTCGCTTGCCCTTGAAAGAAACGAGCCGCAAAACCAGAACGCCTGCCGTGATGAATACCGTTGAAGGATAAAATAATCCTTGCAGCGCGATGACCACCAGACAAGCAACCCGCGAGTCTTTGACCAGATAGTAAAGAAACGCGAGAAAGAGCGGATAAAGAAACGCTCGCGGTGTTGCCGACACCAGGTCGTCTTGCATCCAAATACTCTGATTCAAAATCAGTGTGCTAAAGAATGCTGCGCCGGGCGATGGCAGGATTCGCAAACAGAGCAAAAAGCAGTAAGCAGTGGTGATGAGTCCCAATGCCATCGGCAGCAGCTTGTTCAACATCATCGGGTTGACGCCGAGATGCGCCATCAGGTTATAGAATGCCGAATAGCCAGTGGGCGCGACCGATTGAAAATAATCCGCGATTAAATCATTAGGAAAAAGTTGCGGGTCGAGAAACCGCTCCATCCAGAAGACGTGCTGCCGCGCGTCGTCCTGAACAACAAACGGACTGGCGAACGCTTGATGCAGCGCCTGATTGGCAAAGTAGGCCGAGAAGGCGAGGCTCACGACGAACCAGAAGACGGTTCTAAAATCGAGGGTCGCAGGAACCACACTGGTCAACCACGATTGCAGGCGCGTGATGGAATCGTCGGTTGTGTGATGTTGAGCAGGAGTAGACGCCATGCGATTAAAGATTATCCTCTGGCGGTAGTGTTATAGCCAAGCGCCAAAGCGACGCATGGTAGAATAAAGAAGATGTTCACCGCAGAGGCGCAGAGGACGCAGAGGCGGCGCAGAGGTTAACAGTTTCTCTGCGAAATCTCTGTGTCCTCTGCGCCTCTGCGGTGAATTGATTCCATTAACGACAAGAACTTGATGAGCACAACTGGCGCGCGCGAAATTTTCAAGAGACAGTTTGACCTCTTCATATTTGCATTACTGTTTGGCGCATTCATTTTCGTCGCGGCCCAGCGATTGGGCGCAACGCCTGTTCCCGAAACCGATGAAGCTTACACGCTGCAAGTCGGTTACGAGATGGTCAATCGAGGCCAGCTTTCGCTGCCGATGTATCGCTATCTGGGCGGCAACATCGAAAACGTGTGGCACTCGTACACGCCGCTTTATTTCGTCATCCTGAGCGCGTATTTCAAAATCTTCGACTGGGGTTTGCCGCAAGGCCGAGCGTTCAACCTGATCACGGCATCGCTCGTGTTGCTGATGACATACCTGATAGGACGCCGCCTGTTCAACTGGCGCGTGGCGATGATCGCCGTCGTGTTGCTGATGTCAGATCAGACCTTCTTCGAGCGCAGCCGACTGCTGCGTAATGATTTCGCGGCGGCGGCATTTGCGATGCTGGCTTATTACCTTTACGAAATCGCCGAAGAGAAAAAACGCGGCGGTTACTACATTGCCTCAGGGCTTGCCGCAGGCGCGGGCGTGATGTGCCACACCAACATTCTTTATATGCTCGGCGCAATTGGGCTACTGATGCTGTTTGCGCGCGGCTGGCGCGTCATCAAGCAAAGAAACCTGTACCAGTTCACGTTTGCCGCGCTTGCCGTGATGGCTTATGAAATCGTCTATGACATTATCGATTACAAAAACTTCGTTTTGCAGAACCGCGCTGACGAACTTCATTTCGGTTTGTTCGAGCGATGGGGATGGCTCAGTAATATCACGGGCGAATCGAAGCGATACTTGAGATGGGCAGCGGGCAGCGTGGACTTTGCAAACGTTTCGCGCACAACGATGCGCGTCTTTCAACTGCTTGCGGTCGCGGCAATCGTCTACCTCGCGATTCTAACGGTTCGCCGGTTCAAGCGCAGCGAATGGATGCAGCACGCGACCACTCGCTTATTCATTGTCACTATGTTTGCCGCGCTTTTTCATGCCGTCATCGCAAGCCATAAAGAGATTTACTACATGGCGCATCTGGCTCCGTGGTTCGCGATGTGCGCGGGCGTAATGTTGAATGATGGGCTTGATGCAGTAAAGCGAATGCCGAGCGCCGGGCTTTTGCGCAAAACAGCGACTGTTGCCATTGCGCTTGCTGCGCTCGCGTTTATGCTTCTACTTGCAAATACTTATCGCGGATACCTTAGAGAGATTCACAACCCTGAACAGGCATCGTTTGAAGAGATGAAAAGCGCGTTGCGCAGCGTCGTGCCCGAAGGAGTTTGCCCTGTTGCGATGAAAGCGCCCGAACTGTGGCTTGCTTTTCCTGAACACGACCGCTGCTTTGCGACTATCGAGAAACGGATGATGGACAGTCTCGACATAGACGGAAATGAATATGCGGTGATGATGCCTTCGGCTTATCACAAGAAGAGGATTGCTACGACTAAAGAGTTCGATGCGAAGTATCACTTGCTTGGAGAGTTGACCAACACGCGTTATGGAACGATTCGCGTTTACTACACGGGCAGAAATCCCGATTACCTCACGCTTGCGCCGAAGACCTATCAATTCTTCGGTCGCAGGCGCGGTTACATAAGCGACGAATAGATCGCTCAACGCCGTCAATCACTTTTCGGAGAGGTCGTATAGATAAGCGGATGCGGGCGCAGGAGTAAATTCGTCAGGTTCCGCCTGATCGGTTTCTTCCGCGTCGGATGACGGCGACGTTTCGCCGGGTATGAATTCATCGAGCTTTGTGCCAATGCTGTTCAGGTATTGCAGCATAAATTCGTCTTCTCTGATGTTTTGTATTCTGCGAATGTGCGAAAACATCAGCCAAACGCGACTGCGGCCTCTCAGCCGGTCGAGGTCTCTTTGATAAGCTTCCCAGTCAGCGCGTCGCTTGGTTTCGTCCCGCGCGTCAATGCCTAACACATAATCGCTTTCATTGACACCATACCTCTTTGCGTAATACAGGAACGATTCGCGCTGGTGATGATAAACGTAAATCACGTCGCCCGGCTGACGGTGATCACGGACGTAAGCCATTATCGGTTTTATGTCCTGGCGCGCATACGGGTGCAGCATATTGCTGGTCGCGCCTCCTGCGGGTTGAAAGAGCAACAGCGCGGCAATCGCACAACCTGCTGCAATCGAGTAAGGCGGCCTTTTGTTGATGATGTATTCGATGCCCGACGCGACGACCATCAGCACAGCCGGAATCAAAAACAGCAAGAGCCTTCTGCCGAACGGATACTTGTGCAATCCCGAAGCAAGCATCGTCAGCAGCAGAGGCGCAGTGAACATGAGAAGCTGTTGCTTATTCTTCAAGAACAACGCGACGCAGCCGATCAGGAAAACAATCGCAGCGATGACGGGGAAGGGAAGACCTCCGGGATTAGAAAACATTTTGATTATCGCGCCGGGATACCATTCGAGGTCTGCAAGCGAGCGCGGCACGAGCGGCATAAACGTGCCTTTTTTTGCCCACGATTTTTCAAGCGTCTGATTGCCGCTCAAGTTGCGAAGCGAAATTAAATAAAATGCGGCGAAGCTCAAGACCCACACCGAGTACACGCCTGCGAGTTTCCAAAATCTCGGCCAGTCTTTTTTACTCATCGCAGACAATGCGAGCGCAATCCCAACACCGGCCAACACAAAGACCGAAGGATGCGAAAGCCATACGACTATTGCTCCGACCGCCGCAAATATTGCCAATCGTCGCCCGTTTAACTGCTTCGGCTCAAGCTCTAACCCCAAAAAGATAATAAGCAGCGTGATTGCAATGTCGCTCGAATATTGCTTGATCTGCGCCGCATAGTAAATCACGTGGCCTGACACCGCGAAGAAAGCCAGAGCGATAGGAACAGCCCAGGACTGTAAACACCGCCGCGCCACTTCGTAGAACAGATACAAAGACGACTATGGAAAAGAGGAAAGGAAATAATCGAAGCGCATACTCGCTTTCTCCGAATGCAAGGAAAGCAAATTTTTCGAGAATCAAAAAACCGACCGGCGCAGCCTGCTCGGAATCGAGCGGCTGTAGCAATCCCGCGAATGATCGCTTGATGATGTTCAGCGCAAGCGCGCCTTCGTCAACATACAGCGCAGCGTTGAATAGATACTGCGCCGCGCGAAGTATTACGCCGAAAGCGATTATCCCCCACGCAATCCGCTTCGCAGTCAAAATACGAATTTCGTCTTTATTCGTAACCATTCGTGCAATTCGTGGCTACTCTTTCTATTTTGAGTGTCTGCCCTCGACTGAGCTTTTTAACTTCATCGGTCAGGTCTAACCATTGCCGCAACTGGCCTGCCTGATAAGTTCGGCTCATCACGACGTAGATGGAAGTCTGATCGCATCCAATGCCTGCCGCCACTACGCTTGCCCAATCATCCGCCTTTAGTTCGTCCGTTATCTTCCAACTGCCACTATCCCATTTCAACACTCGATGGAATGTAAATGGCGCGCGCGTCTTGCCCGTGATCAACATCTTTTGCAGCATCTTACGAATCAGGTTCGGGAAGAATCGCCCGACAGTCAGCATCACCAGTCTCAATATCACAAGTCGCGCGGGCGTCATCTGTTTCTGCTTCGCCCAGCCGAGCGAGCCGCTGATTGAGAGTTCGTCATCCGTTACATCAATCGCATACTCATCAATCAAATGAGCGACTGCCGTTTTGATTGCGCCGCCTGTTTGCACCTGCAAAGAGAAGTGCGTGTCGGAAGCGGCGAGTCTATCACCGCAAAAAAGTTTGAACACGCCGCCTTTATTGAGCGCGACGTAAAGCTCTTGACCCGCGCGACGGTCTATCAAAATGCCTGCTTCTTTCAACCACGTGCGGCCCGGCTTGCGAGTGATTTGCGCAGGTCGGTCGGCTTACGAAATCACGATAAGCTAAAAGATAATTCCACGTATGATGGCCGATTATGTGATCGTCTGCATAACACGGCGAAAGCCCTTTTGCCAGTCCACCGAGAAAGCGGTCGTTTACGGCCAACGCTTCCGGCATCCATTGCCCCGCAAGCTCGAATCCATGAGGGAAAAAATTATATGTATTCCGGCTGTTATATTCTCCGCCGTAAGAACCGTCGGGATGAACGAACTCTGCCGCTAATCGAACAGCTTTCGTTATGGACTGCTTCAACTTATCGGATGGCTTCAACTGATAGAGTCGAGCAAGACAGAAAATAGTAAGCGTATGATAACCCGCATCGCAGCCTTCGTATTCTTGAAACCACCCTTCCGAGCTTTGCCAACTTAACACTCGATCAAGTCGTTGATTTATAGCTTCGTCGAATTCCGTCGTGTTCAAAAGTCGAGAGAGCAATTCAAGGCAGAGCGCGATGAGCGCCTGATGATTGCTCAATCGCCCGCTCTCGTGATGATGAGCCAACCAGTTTGCGCGCTTCTTGAAAAATCGGAGCGCCTCGTCCGTCTGCAATCCGAGCAGAGAGTAGCTTTCGATGCAGGCAAGCAGCGAGAAAGCCGCCGCGCCGCCTGCTCGCTCGTATGGGAAATAATCGTCACACGAACCGTCGCCGTGCGCGCTGCGCGCTGCGTAATGGATCCCTGCTTCGACCCAGTCTCGAATCACAGGCCGTTGATAATAAGGGTTGTCGGGCATTGCTGTCGCGTAAACCAGAGCAAGCGGCCAGACGAATTCCTGCGCCATGCCTGACGGAAAATCTATGATCTTGTAATGCCAGAAATTTCTGTCAAAGCAACCGTAGGTCGGGCTGTGCGGATTGCGGTCGAGCAAAGTTAGAAGCTTAGGAATCTGGGCCAGCGCCTCGCGCGCAAAGAACTGTCTGGTCATCATCAAGCATTTTCAAGTAGACGGCGCGAAGTGTCCAGTTGTTCGCGGCCTCTGCTGTATATGTTGGTTAGACAGTGGCGTTAAGTGAAAAGCTCATCTTCAATAAGCTTCATGTTCTTATTAACATAGAACATATCTGGTTCATGTTTAGTCGCTCTAACACGAATCTGGAAATCCGGTTCATTGGGTGAAGTAGAATTAAAGAGAATCAGTCCTATACCAAATATCCGGCAAAGAGCATCAAGACGCGCAATGTCTCCCTCTGATGATTCTATCGGAACGACTATGTATGATTTGTGGGAGAAAAGCTTGTAGGAGCAGGCTTGACCAAAAGCAGTTATAAGAGCATCCGAAGCTATTTTTATTTCAGCAGAAACAATTTCGGTAGGTAGCTTTATAATATCACTTTGTCGGGATGCTCTTATTCCGATGACATCTGGCGTTCCCCATTTATCTTTAAATATGTTTCCTCCCAAAGCAACAACTTTGTTGACTTCCTCTAGTTCATTTTTGAGCCACTCTGCGAAAACTAAATAGAAATCCTCTTCTTTGATTTTAATATTAGGCGTCTCAATAACCTCTTCTTCAGCTATCTCCTCTTCTGCCTCAGTCTCTTTGAACTTAATGTGGCGAAAGATGCCACGTCCAGGCTTATAAACTTCATCCGGCTTAATAACATCCAGATTCCACACGGAGCCCGTTATCGTATTAAGAGGAATAACAGGTAATTCTTCCTGTATTCTCCTCATCAGATCTGAGTAGCGAATACCTTTAGGTGTATCTGCTAATATTTCAAGCGCCTTCTTTCTTGCCTTTTCTCTACTTGTCATTATATGCCTCAGCTAACGATAAGCCGCCCAACACGATTTAGACTGCAAAAGAATCCGTCTGCATCTATCTCAGCAATGCCAGAAAGCCAGCCTGTTCAAAGTGACTATCGGGTGTCAGTGCATCTGTAAGATTATGCTCAATCATGATGATGAAGGATACACAGTCAGTCAGACCCCAAGTCTTATCCTGACGAGACGAATATAATTCCACAGCTTTTAGTAAAAGTTCTGTGCTTACATTCGCCACAAATATATTAGAGGTGCTATAGCATTGGCTGATGAATGCTGTTGCTTCCTTTCTGCGATTGATAGATAGCCCGTTGCCAATCTCTATTAAGACAGCCTCGGTTGTCCATACTTCTAAGGCGTTACGAACCTGTGGGTATAAGGCTTTAGCTTTTTGATGATGCAGGTCTTTAGGGTTGAGCAGTGCGATTACATAGCCGGTATCGAGAAAGAATCGAGTAGCAGACATTAGTGTTTCGGTGTGCCGTAAAGATAATGGTCGTGCTGCTCTGACCAATCTTCCGGCCCTTCTACTTTACCGATGAGCGATTCAAGCACGTCCCATGCGTTGCCGGAGATAGCCGTATTAGAAGAGTCTTCTATGACATCAGCCTCGCATTTGGTGTCTTTGTTTAATAGTGCGTCTGACATGATAAGCTCCTGATAGAGCTAATTATGATATGACAATTCAGCAGGGTCAATCTTTTGTTGAATAGCTGGCAGACGAGAACTGCTTGTTTTTTTGAGCGTCGAATTCGGAACGGCGAATACGCAGTTGAATGTCTTCGAGCATTTTGCGATTGACGCTCAACAGGTCGGCGACCAGTCCGAATACCCATAACTGAACGCCTATCAAAATTAAAATAGATGCGAGTATCAAGCTCGGAACATGCGTTCGTGGCGTGCCGCTCAGGTAAAGCACAAGCCATCGCACGCCTAGCAACGCTCCCGCAGTGAACGGGACGCTGCCTGTTATCATAAAAAAGCGCAGCGGCTTGTAAGTCATGAATATCCGCAGTATCGTCAGCAGCGACTGCTTGATGTAAGACGGAATCCCTTTTATTAACCGCGAAGGTCTGAGGTCTTCATTAGTCCTTACGGGAACCGAAGTGATTGTCAGCCCGTTCTGTCCGGCTTGAATGATAGTCTCAAGCGTGTAGGTGTACTCGTTGAACACGTTGAGTCGAAGCGCGGCCTCGCGGCTGATTGCGCGAAAGCCGCTTGGCGCATCTTCTACGTTTGTGTTGCTCGCCATTCTGACTACGCGGCTGCCGATCTTTTGAAGCAACTTTTTCGTGGGCGAAAAGTGCGCGATCTCGCTGATGGGCCGCGCGCCAATTACGATTTCAGCTTTGCCCGAAAGTATCGGCTCGATAAGGCTTGGAATATCGTCAGCGCAGTATTGATTATCCGCGTCAGTGTTGACGATGACGTCTGCCCCTGCGCGCAGGCAAGCTTCAAGCCCCGCGATGAATGCTTTTGCGAGCCCCTGATTGTGAGGGAAGCTGACTATGTGATCGACGCCGAACTGGCGAGCCGCTTCAACCGTGCGATCTGTGCTCCCATCGTCAATGATGAGCCACTCGACCACGTCAACGCCAACAATCTCGCGCGGCAGCGCCGCAAGCGTTATGGGCAGCGTTGCTTCCTCGTTATAACAGGGTATTTGAATGATAAGTTTCGTCATCAATGGCAAGATAAAAACTAACAGAATGGCGTGCCTTTTGCGAACGCGGAGCAATCATCAATTTGGATTCTGCAATATCACCGGGTAAGATATTTAAAGATGGACATAGCCAGAACCAGACGAATAATGCTTCGCGGGTTAAAGCTCAGGTGTCCTGCCTGCGGCGAAGGGCGTGTCTATCGGTCGCTTTTGAAAATGAACGACGAATGCCCTTACTGCCATATGGTTTTCGCGCGAGAGCAGGGCTATTTCATAGGCGCGATTTACGTCAATGTCATTGCTACCGAGTCTCTGATTTTCTTCACGTATCTGCTCTCGTTGTTAGTGCTCCCTATAACTGATTCTACCATCTACGTGGTTTTGTTGGTTATGGCTTTGATGCTTCCGCTCGCATTCTTTCGCCACGCGCGAAGTATATGGTTGAGCTTCGATTATGTGATTGACCCGCCGAAAGGCTTCGCGGAAAATCGATAGCCCTGCCCCTACAAACTTATTCGCCCGCAGCGTTGCGTTCATAAACCATCCTGATTCCTTCGAGCGTAATGTTTGGCTCGACCGCTTCTATCAAGCGCGAGCCTCGGCTGATCAAAGGAGCCAGCCCGCCCGTTGCGATGACGCGTGTGCCTTCTCCTAACTCCTCAATCATTCTTTCCAGCACTCCGTCAACCAGAGCGATGTTGCCGTAATACAAGCCCGATTGCACGCTCATCGTGGGAGTAGTGCCGATCAGTTTTTCCGGACGGCGAATCTCTGTATTTCTCAACCTTGCCGCGCGTTGAAACAATGCGTCAGCAGAAATTTGAATGCCGGGATAAATTATTCCGCCAAGATACTCGCCCGCCTTCGAGATGGCATCGAAGGTTGTCGCCGTGCCGAAGTCTACGACGATGCACGGACTGCCGTATTTCTCGAACGCCGCGACGGCATTGACCACGCGATCTGCGCCGACCTCGCGCGGGTCGTCATAAAGCACAGGCATCCCTGCGTTGTCGCTTGTGATGAACAACGGCTTGAGTCCAAAGTAGACTTCCGCCATCTTGTTCAAAGTGAAGTCGAGCATAGGCACGACTGAACACACGGCAATGTCTGAGATGGCAGAAGACTCAAGGCCAGCCAGTTGCAGTAGCGTCCGGCACATTATTCCGTACTCATCAACCGTGCGATGCCGCTCGCTGGTGAGCCGCCAGCTATGCTCTAACTCATGGCCCGCATAAACTCCAAGCGTCGTGTTCGTGTTGCCTACATCGAGAACAAGTAGCATATGACCTCTGCTTATCCTTTTCTTAATTTCACTTCACCTGAAACAATTTCGCGCCTTTCGCCGCTGGTCATCTCGATTACGAGAGCGCCTTTTGCCGTAAGCCCTCGCGTTATGCCTTCGATGATCGAATCCGAATTCTCGACGCGCACTACACAGTTGCGAGCGTAAGATGACATTGCTTCCCATCGAGCGATTACTTCAGAAGGCTGAGCTGTCGCTTGCCTGTACCAGTATTCGAGCCGCTCAAGCAATGATTTCAAAAAATCATCCGGCGTAACCAGTTGCCCGCTTTCGATAAGCAAAGATGTCGCCGTCTCTTTCAACTCTTCGGGGAACTCTCGTTGGCCCAGGTTCACGCCTATGCCTAAGACCGCATACAGCATCTTGTTGGCTTCGATGGCCGATTCGACAAGTATGCCGCAGATTTTGCGCCCGCGCGCGAGCACATCGTTCGGCCATTTGATGTCGGATGGAATTCGATAATCTTGCTCTAACGTTTCTGCGACTGCGACGGCTGCGGCCAGTGTTATCACGGGCGAGTCTACGGGTTTGATGTCGGGCCTGAGCACCAGCGAGACGTAAAGCCCTTCGCCGGGAGGAGAAGACCACGAGCGCCCCTGCCGCCCGCGTCCTGCGGTCTGCTGCCGCGCAAGTACGGCAAGGCCCTCCCCCTCGCCCGATTGAGCCATCTCCCGCGCGAGGTCATTCGTCGAAGGCAGACTATTAAGCCGCAACACAGTTGATCCAAGCCGGTTCATATGAACATAAGGAATGTCGGAAAATTCTAAGAGCGTATTTTAGAAAGAAGCTCCGTAGGAGCGACCTGTTATAGTAAAAGTTCAGCAAGTGATTTGTAGCTCCGTAGGAGCGGCCTCCGAATCAACAGGTCGCTCCTACGGAGCTACGAAAACTCTAACAACGGCGAATACTATAGACAGGTCGTCCCTAACGGGACTTCTAAAACAATCACCCTAGCCTCTCATTGCAAGCTCGAAAAATCGGTTGGTGGCGTTGAGCGCGGACTTGACCGCAGCATCAATCTCGCTGCTCGCAATCTGGCAGCTACCGAATACCTGCACTTCTTTACTTTCGAACACCACGTCCACAAGGACTGCGATCAAATCTTTTCCGAGCGCGTTGACGTGATCAAGATCGGCGAGCACGGCAGTAAAACGGCCTTCGACTGATTCCTCTATCGCCTTCAAAGTGGCTACAGCAGCCGCTTTCAGCCGACCCGTGCCATCGTTGCTGTTAATTGCATCCTTCTCGATGATGCTGTCGCCGAGAGCGATAAATACCTTTACTCGGCATTGCCCGTTCGGATAATTCTTCTACTTCTACGCGGTCGTATCTCAAGCGCTTGTGGCTGACGGTGTTGGTCATATTGGTTTCTGGTCTGTGGTTCCTGGTTAAAGAAACCAGAAACTTAAATGGACGTCATCTTCAGGCTGATGTCAACGGCGGTTGCAGAATGCGTCATGGCCCCGACTGAAATCAGGTCAACGCCGCATTCGGCAAACTGGTGCACCGTTTCGAGGTTCACGCCGCCGGACGCCTCTATTATCACATCGGGGGCCTGCTCTCTTATAACCTGAACGGACTTGCGTATTTCGTCAAAGCTCATGTTGTCGAGCATGATGATATCGGCGCGCGCCGATATCGCTTCTTTCAGTTGCGACTGATTCGCTACCTCGACTTCGATCTTCATCAAATGAGGCACTGCGCTGCGAGCAAGTTCCACTGCGCGACGTATGCCGCCTGCGAGCGCGATATGATTATCCTTTATCAACACGCCATCATCGAGACCGAATCGATGATTGTGGCCGCCGCCAATCGAGACCGCGTATTTTTCAAGCATTCGCAGTCCCGGCGTGGTCTTTCGTGTGTCAACGACCTTCGCGTTCGTGCCTTTTATCGCATCAACGAACTTACTGGTCAAAGTCGCAACGCCAGACAATCGCTGCAACAGATTCAGCGCAGTGCGCTCGCCTGTCAACAGAACATTGGCAGCGCCTTCGATGTGGGCGAACTCCGTGCCTTTGCTTATTGCCTCGCCGTCATAGACGCGCGATTCGAGTTGAATCTGAGTGTCGAGCGAGCCGAAAACGGCTTCGGCTATTTCTAACCCGCAGAGGATGAAATCTTGTTTTGCAAGGAAACGCCCGCGCGCGCGCTGCCCGCCCCGCACGGTCGCTTGAGTGGTGATGTCGCCGCGACCCAGGTCTTCTTTCAACATGTCGGCAGCGTAGGCGTAGATTATTCCAGCTTCGAGTTCCATCTTGATATTTTAATCTCCGCCGAGCGAATCGAATGTTGCTTTCAGTTTTTCTATTTCGCCCATTAATTCCGTGTGGCGCTCGCGCGTTTGCTCGACCACTTCGCGAGCCGCGCGTTCAACGAAAGATGCGTTGTCGAGTTTTGATTGAAGGCCGCGCGCTTCAATTTCCTTTTTCTCGATTGTTTTCGAAAGACGCGCTCGCTCCTCATTAACAATATTACCTTCCAAAAGCACCCCGTATTGTATGTCACCTACCACGCCCGTAGCAGCGGGGCCTATTGTTGAAAACTTATCCGTATATTCAATCCCCTTCATGCGAGTCAGTCGTTTGATGTGATCCGTATTATCAATTACCAATGCGCGGGATTGTTCTTCAGATGCTGTGAATCTTAGTTCCTGATAAGTATTTGCTGGAAAATTTACCTCAAATCGACTATTACGCACATTGGTAATTAATGTAATCAGCCTTTGCATTTGCTTGCGTGCCTCTTCATCCTCATGCGCAGGATTCGATTTCGGCCATTCAGCGACCATTATTGACTCGCCTTCGTGCGGCAGTTGCTGCCAGAGTTCTTCTGTGATGAACGGCATCAGCGGGTGAAGCAATCTCAGGCTGGTTTCGAGCACATACGCGATTCGATTGCGCGCCGCTCGCACTTCGTCGGTCTCTTCTTTCGATAAAAGAAGAGTCTTTGTGAACTCGATGTACCAGTCGCAGAATTCATTCCAGAAGAAGTGATACAGAGTCTGCGCCACTTCGTTCAAACGGTACTCTTCGAGCGCTTCGGTCACCTGTTTGACGGTCGAATTCAACTCCGCGAGTATCCAGCGGTCTGCGAGCGCGTCTGATGGAACCCATCGCGATTCGACATTAGACTTATCGCCGAGGTTCATCATCACGAAGCGCGCAGCGTTCCAAATCTTGTTTGCGAAATTGCGCGCCTCTTCCACCTGTTTTTGACGGCCTTCTTTGATTGCCGCAAATTTTATGTCCTGGCCTTTGGCTGCGCGCACGAGCAAAGAAAACCGCAGCGCGTCCGTTCCATACATCGCCGTCAAGTCGAGAGGGTCAACGCCGTTTCCCAGATTCTTGCTCATGCGGCGGCCCTGTATATCGAGCACCGTCGCATAGATGTATACATCGTGGAAGGGAATATCGCCCACGAAATACATACCTGTCATAATCATCCGCGACACCCACAGGTATATGATTTCGCGCGCTGTGGTCAGCACAGAGGTCGGGTAATGCCTCTCCAAATCTCCTGTCTGCTCAGGCCAGCCGAGGACCGCCTGAGGCCAGAGGGCAGAAGAGAACCATGTGTCTAACACGTCTTCATCTTGCGTGATGCTACGACCACCGGCTTTCTGCTTTGCCTCTTCTTCTGAGCGAGCGACTATATACTCGCCGTCTTCGGTCGTCCACACGGGTATGCGATGGCCCCACCATAACTGGCGAGAAATTGTCCAGTCACGTATGTTCTCCATCCAATCCAGGTAGGTGCGCTCGTAACGTTCGGGCACGAATTTCACGCGCCCTTCTTTCACTACATCAATAGCAGGCTGCGCAAGCTGTTTCATTCGCACGAACCATTGCTCGGAAAGCAGCGGCTCGATGATCGTGTGGCACCGTTCGCACGTGGCAGTCGGCAATGTGTAGTCTTCAATCTTTTCGACAAGTCCCTGCGCTTCGAGATCGGCCATCACGCGCTCGCGCGCCTCGAATCGGTCAAGCCCTTCGTAAGCCGGGCCTGCTTCGGCGTTCATGCGCGCCTGCTCGTCAAGCACTATCACTTTCGGCAGGTCGTGGCGCATCCCCACCTCGAAATCGTTAACGTCGTGCGCAGGAGTTATCTTCACCGCGCCGCTTCCGAATTCAGCTTTCGCGTATTCGTCCGCGATAAGCGGAATCTCTCGGCCAACGAGCGGCAGGATGATAGTCTTACCGACCTTGTCTTTATACCTTTCGTCGGATGGGTTCACTGCAACAGCAGTGTCGCCCAGCATCGTCTCAGGCCGCGTCGTCGCCACTACAACGTAGCCTGAACCGTCTTTGAAAGGATAACGCAGATGGTAAAGCTTTCCCGGTCGATCTTCGTGCTCGACTTCTATGTCAGAGATTGCGGTCGCACATCGAGGGCACCAGTTGATCACTCGCTTGCCGCGATAGATCAGTCCGTCTTCCCACCAGCGCACAAAGCATTCCATCACCGCCGCGACGTAGGCTTCGTCCATCGTGAAGCGCGTGCGATCCCAATCGTACGCGCAGCCCAGCTCTTTCATCTGAAAGAGGATTTTGCCGCCATATTCGCGAACCCATTCCCACGTGCGCTCTAAAAACTTTTCCCGCCCGAGGTCGTGGCGCGACAAGCCCTCTTTGCGAATCTGCCTTTCGACAACATTCTGTGTCCCGATGCCCGCGTGATCTGTGCCCGGCACGCAAAGCGTCCTGTAGCCCTGCATTCGCTTCCATCGAATCAGAGTATCTTGAATCGTGTAGCAAAGCGCGTGGCCTATGTGGAGCGAGCCTGTAACGTTAGGCGGAGGAATCGTTATCGTATAAGTGCTGCCATCGCCGCTCGGTTTAAAGTACCCTTGCGATTCCCAGAATGGATACCACCGCTTCTCTACGCTGTGTGGCTCGTATGCTTTCGGAATGTCGGTCATAAAAAAATGTTGCCTTTCGCCAAACCATAATTAAAAGGGATAGAGAGGCTATGGTCAACCTCTCTATCCCTTTTGCGGTGCTGCTTGTATAACCTGATTGGTCTTTTAGCGTTTCGACATTTCCTGTCGCGTCATATCTTTGATTACGCGCTCGACGCAATCGGGCACGACTTCCCATGCGATCTCGCGCACGACCGAATCACTCATTTGCGTTACGACGCGGCGAACTATCTCGTCAATCAACGCAGGCGAAATCTCAACCGCTTGCCCGGCTGTTTCCGGCGCTACGACTTCAACCGCCAATGGTTCTTGCGCTTGCGGCACTTGTGCTTCGGAAACCGGCTCGGCTGACTGGACAGGCTCTTCGCTCGTTTCGCTTCGAGCGGACGTGAACTCAAATCCTCTTTCAGTCTGGCTGACCTCGTCTTTGACATCTGCGACTTTTGATTCATCAACCGGCGTAGCTTCGATGTCTATCGGCGCGAAGTGAGTCTCTTCACCTGACCACGTCGAGTATGCGACGAAACCTGTATCGGGCGCGGCAGAGCCGTTGCCGTTATGCTCGACTTGCGGCTCGGCTCGCACGGCACTTTCAACGCCGTAAGCCGAATCCGATTCGGAAACGGGCTCGCCTCTCGATTCCGTTTGAGCAGAACCTTCTACGGGCGCGCTCACCGCTTCATTTGAAGCGGCCTCGGCGAATTCATTCGAGGCAATCGTTTGCTGCTCGACTGATGCTTGAGCATCGGTTGTTTGATCGTGGGCGGCTTCGGGTTCGCCCATCGTAGCCGCAACGTCGGATGACACGGTCACCAACGTCTCTGGTTGTTCGTCAGGCGAAGCAGCGGCGGTATCCTGCGGTATGAATTCTATGCTGAAAGCTTCACCCGTGAGCGATTGGTCGAGCGGTTGTTCGGAGTGCTCGGACGGAAAACTTTCGCGGGCGGTTTCATCCATCAGCACGTCCCCGAGCGGTTCGTCAACGGCAAGCAGCGATACAGGATCACCCGAATCGCTTGCCTGCTCGCCAAAGCTGAATGAGACATCGCCCGAAGACGCGGGCATCTCTAACGGATTTGTGTCTACGGTGCTGTCGTCCGTACCGGTGGCCAACGACATATCGAGCCGCGTTGTATCGAAGCTGTGCGATTGAGCCGCTTGCGATTGGCTCTCTTCCTCAACACGCAATCCGCTCGCATCTACGTCAAGCGGGTCGCGAATGTCTACATCGAAGCCGATGGCTTCATAATCGGTTCGGCCCTCAGATTTGCTGTAATCGAGTTGAGCCTCGTCAGCGTCTCTGAAGCTTAAAGGTGTTTCCACAATCTGCGAGTTGAGCGCAAAGTCAGGCGGGTGCTCTTCAACGGCAACCGAAATCGGCGCGGACAATTCGCTTGCTTCGACGTTCAAATCGTTGAGGCCGAAACTTTGAAACGGCGCAGGATCAGTTGAAAATGAAAGATCGTCCGTCCGTCTGCTCCAACCGGATGAACTGTTGAAAGCAGAGTCGCCTGGAAGAGACTGCGCATCGGTTAACATGCTGACAGACACATCTGCCGGGCTGTAATCGAGGTCGAGCGGCGCGGCATCATTTAATGCCTCCATGTTCACTTCGGATGGCTGCGCGACAATCGGAGCCTCTGTTGCTGGCAGAAAGTCATCAGGGCCAATCGCCTCCATATTTTCCGTCGTCACAGACCGGCGCGGCTCTTCCTGTTTCGCTTCCGTAGCCGGAGCCTGCGCGATAGGGCCTGTGCGTGACTGACCGCTAACGCCTATGAGTTTGCGAACCGTCTCGACGAGCGTGCGCGATTCAAACGGCTTGGTCAGGTGTGCATCGGCATGAACGCGACGCGCTTCGGCCTCGTTGAATGGCTCGAATGCGCCAATAAGCAACACGACCGGCACTTTAGAAAATTGCGCGCTTTTCTTTATAAATTCGCAAAGCTCGTACCCGTTCTTACCGGGCATAAAAATGTCTGCGAGCACAAGGTCGGGATTCACATCTGCGAGCCGTCGCTCGGCTGTATCTCCGTTGCTGACGGCGACGACTTCGATGCCTTCATCTGCGAAAGTCAGGTTAACAACTTTTTGAATAGTAATACTATCATCAGCGAGTAGGATTTTACTTCCCATCTCTTTCTCCCTCTGGCTCGGCCTGCGCGCCCGATTGGTTGGACTTGGCTGTTGCTGTCTAAAGCCGTCTTGTTAGGCCGAGTCTAGCTGATTCTTCCTTCTATAAGCAAGCTTGAACGCAATGGCCGATATAAAAAATTATCGCCAATCAAAAAACTTTTTCAGGGGCTGTGAGCTTAAGAAGAGCAACAGTTTTCGAGGGCACCGATTTATGCCTGACCGGCTTTGATACTGTCTCAGTCCCGGATGTTATCACAAAAGCCCGCCTATGTCTCTAGTTATGAATATTCAAATGATGTAGCAGGGGCGACCACAGCAGCGTCGCCCCTGCTAGAACTCCCTAAGAGCATTACTCAACTCTTGGATTGAGTTTTCCCTTCACCTGTCTGCGGATAGGTGTGGACAAGGAGGTTACGTCTTCCGGCAGCGAGCTTGCCTGCGATGCTCCGCACGCGAACGAGTTGGCCGTGATTTGAATATCATCTATGAACCAGCCCGTGTATCCATCCAGTATGCCTGTTGCGGCGTCGAAACCTGCCAGGAACCGTAGCTTGATCTTTTTGCCCGCGAAGTCGTCAAGGTTGATCACTACCTGGCTGAACACGCCCGGCTTTCCGCGCGAAGTCCATGCGAAGCGAGTCTCAAGCGGATTGTTCGTCGTTTCCGTTACCTTGCCATCATACCCGCCGGAGATGATGCGCGACCCCAGGTCTTCCCATTCGCCGCCGTCTGCCGATATCTCAAGCACGCCACCGTCAAAGCCCGGCTCGAAGTTGAAGATGTGATAAAACGACAATCGCACGTGCCCTGCATTCGAGGGAATGTTGACACCTTTCTTCATCTCCAGTTTCGATAACTGCTCGTTATCATTGTCATCTCTGCCGGGATCAACAGCGTGGAAAGATCGCACGCCGCTTCGACCCACATTCTGCGCGACATCGAATCCTTTCTTCTTTTTCCATTTCACTCGCCCGCCGTCAACGTCATCTGAAAGAATTGTGTTTACCACAATGGGTAGAATCGGACGGCCAACCTGAACGCGAACGGGGAGTTTGAAAGTCCCGTTAAGCGTATTGACCTGCAATTGAAGCACTACTACCTGCCCGCATCGCAAACTCGATGAGATAGGTAACGGAATAGGCGTAGCGTTGCTTCCTGTTTGACCCGGTTGAATCGCAGGGAAGGATGAGTTGCCGGACGAAACGTTCTGCGGGGTTGTCAGCGACCCGGCTACGATAACCGCCTCTGCCGTCTGCGATTTATTTGTAAGAGTCACAGTTATGTTAGCCGTCTCACCTGGAATCACAGACGCATCGCTCGTCCCGTTCGAATGAAGAACTGTCACGCCCGCAGCGAGGTCGTTCGTATTCTCAACGGTGAGCACGGGCACTGCGGTCTCGCTGCCGTTTGTGACGACGAGCGCGAAGTCTTGATCAAGGTTGCCTCCGAGGTTGGGCACGCCGTCGCCTGCGATTATCGTAGGCCGAACGCGAATCACGAATGGCCCTTCGGTTCCAGCCGGGAGCCGCACGCCCTGAGTGTTGTTCAAGAAGTCCTGCTGGCCGCCCGTGGCCGAATACTGACCGTTGAAGACGTTGCCTTGATAAACGACGCCGCCAACGACGACTTCGAGATTGAGCTGATTCACATATGGCGCGTTTGTGATAGAGCTTCCCGGCGCATCCGTGTAAGCAAGCATCACGCGGAACTCTTTGGAAGAGTCCGTTATCATGCCTGTTACCTCGAAAGGCGATCCGCCGCTCTCTGTAAAGGTGCGCGATTCGGCCTGATCATAAATGATGCGGTCGGTCGTCTCGAACGCTCGTCCCAGATCTAAAAGGCCCCAGCCTTGATGCGCGCTCGGAAGATTGCCGCTGGCCAGGGAGCCGTTAATATAACTGGTAGAGTTGAGCAGAAATGCTTTGACAAGCGCGGCGCTTGGGTCTGCTCCCAACTTTGTTCGCAGCCACTGGTAAGATAGCGCCGCGCCACCTGCTACTGCCGGCGTCGAGTGGCTTGTTCCCACAGACCACGTGTAGCGCGTTTGCCCCTGAGGAAAGAAGCGAGTGCATACGCCAATCCCGGAATTTGTCAGATAGAATTTGTCTTGAGTTGCTGCGCCTTGAATGTTTGTGCCAGGCGCGACAAGGTCGGGTTTTGATCTTCCATCGTCAGTCGGACCGAAACCCGAAAAGTTAACAACGTCTTGCGCATTATTGGCGAGCGTCACGCCCGCGCATCCTTCGCCTGCGTTTCCGCGAACATTCTCGCTTGCGCCAACAGTGATTACATTTTTTGCGGTTCCGGGTGTGGTGACTGATGGAAAGTTGACGTCTCCGTCGTTGCCTGCGGCAAATACGATGACCATGCTCTCATTGCCCGGAGTGTCAATGTCAGCGTCGCGAACAAGGGAATCGAAAATCAGCGATGAGTTGTCATAAAAGTTGCATCCTGAATCGCAGGGAGTGCCCCAGCTATGGCTCGATATTCTTGCCCCGCCTCTGTAAGCCGACGCGATGAATTGCGAAAATGGAGTGTTCGTAAAATTGGAATCACCGGATAAGTCAGGGTCAGAGAAAATTTTCGACACGCCCACTCGCGCAAAAGGCGCTATGCCCAATCCGTAATTAAAGCCTAGCGAGTCGGTGAAGGCGCTTCCTGATCCCGCGTTGAATCCGGTCGCGATGGAAACGTTTAATGTTCCATGACCGTTGGGGTCGTGAGCCGGAAGAATAGTAGGATCATTTCGGTGCAGCACTGACCCCGAGTCATTTGTGAAGTCGTGGAGATAAGCGACGCGCGACTGGCCCGCGGCATTCGTGAAATCGGAATGCATTTTTGCCGCGTCATCTGACCCAATGTCGAAGCCTGTGTCTCCGATGTCAACCGCAAAATCGAAATCAGAGTTGAATCCGACAGAGTTCAGGAAGCTGAGATAACCGGGAGAAGTGGGACGGCTCACTTGAGCGTTGTTTACGGTTTCAAACGTCAGATTACCTGCCGCGATTTGACTCGCGCGCTCGTCCATCAACTTCATCTCGCTGGCTCGCCCTATGGCCAAAACGTCAGGCATCCGAGCAAGTTCTTTCAGCCTTAATGATTCGGCAAGAACCCTGATATGAAAAGTGCCCGCAACTTTCGACTCCGTCGTCAAAACTTTTTGCGCAACGGATTTAATGTGCTCGATGGTTTGAGCCGCCGCAGGCGTGTCAATGATTTCGATTGATGTTGGAATCTGCTCGATTGAATCGAGCTTGATGCGCGAGTCCAGCTTGTAAGCAGGATGAAATGGGCCGTCCCACTGCACCACGTCCGCGCGACTGCGCAACGCGCGCACGCGCGAAAGTTGCGACTGAGTAGCCCAGACCAGGTAAGCGTTGTTGGGAACGTACATGACGACCTGGACGCCTGTCGCTTTCAGCGCGTTCATCGCGTCCGTCGTCGGCGGGCCGAACAACTGGACTAAATGAAGCGCGCGCGTCGAGGATGACTGTTGACGCAGGTCTTCGCTCACTCGCGGCTCTGGCCCTGTCGTGTCAATCTGGCCTCGCTTGAGCATCACGATATTCAGATCGTCACGCAACTCGGCTCGTTCGAGCACTTTTCGATCAAGCGTGTCTAGCGCCTGATCGCTCACTTCGATGATCGAGTACGCTCCATACTTGCGCGCTTTTCGTGACTCGCTCGATGAGAGCAATGCTTGCTCAAGCTCTCGGTCATCGGCTGGAATGACGAGTTTGTGTTTCGCGCCCGGACTGCGATAAGTGTAGGGCGTCATTCTTTGCTTTCCTCCGCGTTTGCCGGGGCGGTCTTCACTGGCAATTCTTGCTCTCAGCGAACTGTTGTCTGATCGGGTCGGCAACGCTCCGACCAATGCTACGGCTATCAGCAGAGAAGCCACTAACGATACCTTAAATATGATTGCTCTCATCTCCAAAATCTCCTTACAAGAGCTATAAAATTTCTTCAGGGGGCGCAGAGGTTTGTAAAAATCAACCTGACATAAACCGGGGAGTGCTCGACCCTGTCTGCTTATCGAGCGCGGAATGTATATCAGCAATTGCCACGGGATATTTGACCCTATAACTTTATCTGATATAACGGCAGTGTCAAGCTGTTTGACAAACGCGCGGCCCGGACCTAGAATCGCCGCACATGAAACCGCTAAGAGAAAAACGCAGACCCTGGATTTTCGGCAGATTATTGCCAGCCGTTTTTTTCATCCTGACGACTGCTTTCGCAGCATCAGCGCAGCAGCGGCCTCTTATCACCGAAGACGTGGACATAATCAAACCCGGCGTGATTCGCATAGAGTCGGGCTTCGAGTTCCTTCAAGACATGAAGTTTCCGCTCTCCGGCCTGCGCGGCGATCTTACGAAGCTGGCGGATACGCGTTTGAGCTTCGGGCTTGCGCCGAACGTCGAGTTTCAAATTGAATGGACGGTTCAGAATTTTCTTTCGATTGACGGGCGTGACCCTTCGGCCATCCCTTTGAGACTTGGCGCAAACAGCGCCGATACGAATGACGTAGGCGATATTACTTTGTGGATGAAGATGAAGCTGCGCAACGAAACGCGGCTCGCTCCTGCGCTCGGCTTCCGCTTCGGCGTTCAGTTGGCAAACTCGAATCAATCTCGCGGCATCGGCACCAACACGACGAACTTTTACGGAGTGGTTACTGCGGGCAAGCGATTTGCAAATGAGAAGCTAAATGTGTTCGGCAATATCGGGCTGGGCATACTCGAAGCGCCGCTTGCGAACTTCACTCAAAATGACGTACTGATGTACGGACTGGCTGGCATCTATACGGTTAACGACCGCGTGAATGTAGTTGGCGAAGTCAACGGCTTTCATTCGACTCGAAAGCGCGCGCCGCTTGGCACGGAAGATTTTTCAGAAGCGCGGTTGGGAGCGCAAGTGCGCGCGCTCGGACTGCGCTGGAACGCGGCGGGGATTTTCGGCGTGTCAAAACGCGCGCCGAAGACGGGATTCACAATCGGCATCACTTATGATTGGGAAGCGTTCAACCCGATTAAGTAAAGCGAGTGCTTTAACTTTTATCATTTGGTAATTGCTCGGCTTGAGCGTAGCAAGCGACATGGCTTATTCAGACAAACTGGATGTATCGATTTCAATCTTATTCTCGCTGGAAACTTCAAGTTTGTGATCAAGCGTGACATCAAAACTGAAAGGAAAGGACCAATTGGAATTTATCCCCTCTGAATTATTCCCATAATTTAGTTCTACATCTACCACACCATTCCCTATCACTTGAACGCCTTCCGTTGTGACTTGTATAGAATCAATATTAATGTCATTGACATCTTGAAGGTGCGTATGTGATGAAAGCTCATCGAGATCATCCGGAAAATTGTCGCTCAGGAACATCAATAACTTTTCTTCAAGCCCCTCTATCGAGACCGTTACTTCGCGAGGAGGGTTGACGATTATTAAACGAAATTCATCGAATCCCCGTTCAAGCGCACGCTTTCGCAAATTCTTAATAGTCTCTGCTGATGCTTGCAACCGGCTACTAGTTTTTACTTCTATAGCTAGTTTCTTATCATCTTTAGTTGCGACTATATCAAATCCGTTATCAATGCCTGTCGGAGATTCTCTGACGCTATATCCCTCTGCTCGAAGCTGAGATGCTACTTCCTTGACTTTTAAATATTCAAGATCGCTTTCCTTGATTTTCAAATCTTCGAGACTTTGAAGAAGTCTTGTCATCGCGCACCTCCATCAATCGGGCCAAAAACGGCTTGCTGCGATATTATATTACCAACCTCAATATATAACACGTCTTCACCCCCTAAATTGATTGCATCAACCAACTCTTGGTAGTCATCATCAGAAATATTATCATTCGATACTTTATAAGGCTTCTCAAGATCAATTCTGACTGACAGACATTGAGAAATCAAAGAATCATCTTTATAGACGATTCCTTTCATAGCATCCACAATTGGTTTTGTGATGTTATCTACATCAGGCCCGCCCTTTTTACGAGTAAACCAAACAATTCGGATATAGAGACGATCACTAACTACTGCTGCTGACTTGTATTTTGCATTTACGTCATCAGCCATTCTTTTTCGATAATTCACTGAAAATCTACCCACGACATTAGCTGATTTAGGAGTGCGGGACAGCACTATCGAAAAGATCATCAATCTGTTCCTCAACGCGGATAAATCACAATCCTTCGCATAGGCTCCTGGCCTTTGCTCTCCGATTGCAACCCGCTGCGCTCGATGTAGAGGTGCTGCATTCGGCGCACGTGGCGAGGCTGCGGCGACAGCTCGACGGGGCGGCGCTGTTCGACGGCTTCGATCACCGCGTCTTCGACTTCCTGCATCGCAGCGTCTTCGCTCAAAGGTCGCGTGCTTGCGCCGAATGCTTCGCGCAGAAAGTTTTCCATCTGCGTCAAAGTGTTGCTGCGAATGACATGCACTTCGACGTTTCGCCCTCGCGCCTCACGCAACTTTTGCGACTGGCGCTTGGCGTGCGATTTTAATGTCAGCAACACATCGGCTTCGCTCAAATCATTAGTTACTTTGACGGGCACGCCCAGTTCTTCGATTGCGCGCTCCAATCGCTCGCGGCTCAAAGCATAAGGATATATGCGCAACTGTTTTCGTTTTCTTCCCGGCGCTTCATTATCTTTTTTGCCCGGCGCGAATCCTGCTTGCTCTGCGCCGTATGCCGAAGCCTGACTTCTTGCCTCTGCGAATTCGGGTTGAGTGATTGTGAACTCGCCGCCCGCTTTGCGCTCGCGGACTTCTGTGCTCGGCAGAAAGCCTCTGAGCATCTGGTCTACTGCATCGGCAACGTCCGGGTGAATGGCGAGCCTGTCTATGTGTTGAATCTCGATCAGCACATCAAACGTAGGCGGGGCCTTGCGCTCAAGCACAGTCTTTTGAGTCCCGCGCCGCCGCGCCTCTTCGTCCGACAAAGTCACGGGCTGTATGCCGCCGACCAGGTCTGACAGTGTCGGATTGATCATGAGATTTTCGAGCGTGTTGCCATGCACGGTTGCGATAAGTTGGACACCGCGCTCTGCAATCGTGCGCGCGGCGAGCGCCTCTTGCGCAGTGCCTATCTCGTCAATGACGATCACTTCGGGCATATGATTTTCGACCGCTTCGATCATCACTTGATGCTGGTGCTCAGGATCGGGCACTTGCATTCGACGCGCGCGGCCTATACCCGGATGCGGCACATCTCCGTCGCCCGCTATCTCGTTGGACGTGTCAACGACGATCACGCGCTTTTCAAGATCATCGGCAAGCACTCGCGCAGCTTCGCGCAGAAGCGTTGTCTTCCCAACTCCGGGCTTTCCCATCAATAGCAAGCTTTTGCCTGATTCGACTATGTCGCGGATTATGTCCACAGTGCCGTAGATTGCGCGACCGACGCGGCAGGTGAGGCCGACGATGTTGCCTATGCGATTCCGCATTGCGGATATGCGATGAAGAGTTCGCTCGATGCCCGCGCGGTTGTCGCGTGTGAAGTGACCAACGCGGCTCTCGACGTATTGAAGGTCTTCGCGCGTGACCAGGGAGTCGTTTAGATAAACGGCTTCGCCCGGATAACGGGCTTCGGGCTGGCGGCCCAGGTCAAGGACTACTTCGATAAGCGATTCGATATTGCCCGCGCGCGCGAGCGAATCGCGGATAGGTGGCGGCAAGACTATCAGCAACAGGTCGAGATTATCGGTAGAGGTGTGCTCTTCTTGATTCGTGATTGTAGCCAAGTGCCGCTCCGCAGTTCAAAGATTAAAAGCAAATTCGCATCCCCGTGTTGAGTGTACTATGAACACTAACTACCGGCCAATGACCATTGACCGCTGCCAGAGGAATACTGATTGCCTGATTGCGAGACGACTTGAATCTGTTGGCTTGAAAGACCCCTACGGCAATCCACCTTAATTGATAATAAAAGCCCTCCAAAGAGCCCGATTTGATGCCTTCATCTCAAATTTCAAGTAACGCGAAGTGTAAGTAGTAGTCTGCCATATTTTGTAACTATATGTTTCGACCAGATAATAAAACAGAGCGCGGCTTCTCCCTTATAGAAATCGCAGTTGTGCTTCTTGTCATCGCAATAGCGGCAGCCTTTCTTGTGCCGCAGGCGCTGGCATACATACGCATGTACAAGCTCGGCGTCGGCGGTCAAAACGTGGCGACCGCGCTTCAACGCGCGCGATTTCTCGCCACTTCCAACAACACGCGAGCAGGCATATCCATGCAGGAATCTCAGCAAGTTCTAATCGAGCAATACGATCCTACGGGGAAAGCCGAGCCGCAGTTGAAAGGGATTGCACAGTTGCCCAGCGGCGTCTCTATCGTTTCTGATGCTCCTAAACAGGTTGCCTTCGACGGTCGCGGCGTGGTTACACCGATGCCGAAAGAAAATCTGTCCATTCGCCTAAATGGGCCTAGAGGTTACTACCTGTTCGTCGTCATTTCGCCGACCGGACAGGTGACCGTTTCAGAGGCAAAGCAAGATAAATGAATACAGGTATTGAAAAGCTATGACATTACCAATCACATCAAGCGAATCTCTCGGAGCGCGAAAGCGAAACATCAACGTCGAAGCGGGCTTCACCCTTATTGAATCGGTAATAGCGATGCTTGTTACAGTCGTCGGGCTTGTCAGTATCGCGGGCATGTTCACCGTTGCGATGAAGACTAACGCAAGCTCGCGCAACATGACGACCGCGACGACTTTCGCGCAGGACAAGCTTGAACAACTCGGCGCTATATCTTTTCAGCGGCTCGTTGATCCTTCAAAGATGAATAACAATCCCAACAGCCACGGCTCGGACGACGCATACATAGTCGGCAATCTCGAACAAGACGCAACAGCGAGAGACGGCTCTTTCTACTACGACAAAATAATTCTTGCGGGGCGAGACGACATCGAGCCTGAAGGGACAGTAACGGTCGTCAATCCGAACGGCACGGCAGAGACACGCAGACCCGATGGCAGTATCACGAAAAACAATCCGTTTCCTGCTGATCGAGTAACTTACTCGCGCCGCTGGGTCATTATGTCGAGCAACGAAGATAACCCCGCCGATAGAAGATTGACCCTGGCCGTTCGAGTCAAGAGCGAAAACGCGCCTGTGGGTAAGACGCCTGAACTGGTTGATCTCTACACGGTGATAACGAATCAATAGCTCGTCGCTCGCGCGGCGAAAGGAGAGAAGCATGAAGACAGAAATCAAAACGCAAAAGGCAAAAGAGGACGCGATCAAAAATGAATCGGGCCAGCAGGGGTTTTCGCTCGCCGAGATGATGATCGCTTTAGTGGTCTTCACCATGATTGCAGGTTCCGTCTTGCTGCTGCTCTCTAAGAGCCAGGCGATCTTTCGCTCAGAGCAGGGCGTGTCCGAGATGGATCAAA
This sequence comes from Blastocatellia bacterium, assembly GCA_963726785.1. Lineage (GTDB taxonomy): Bacteria > Acidobacteriota > Blastocatellia > UBA7656 > UBA7656 > DATEKX01. Next base: position 979,570 of record CAVSDJ010000008.1, on the reverse strand, counting down.
ACGCCCGCCTGCTGATGGATTTCATCACGCGCGACATTCAGCAATCAAAAGAGAATGGGCTGGGGCTTGGCCCGAAGTTTCGTTCGATCTATTCAAACAACAGCGTGGACGGCAAGACTGATGAGGTGACGATTGTATCTGGCGAAACAGATTCAAAAGTGCCAGCCGGAGCCTTGCCGCTCATTCCAGCATCGCAGAAAAACTTCTCGACCGGAGACCGCTACGTCGAGATTGTTCCGAACGGCGCGCTGCGCGTCGCGGTTGGTGATGTAGCAAATTCGATTGCCGCGCGCGAAGAGTTTCTCGTCAGCGGCTATCGAGCGGACGGCTCAATACAGTTCGATTTCATCAAGGCCACAAATGTGAAGATCACACCCGACGGCGCGATTGGCATGGGGTTCGATACGGTAAATCATCCGGGCATTGAGCCGGAAGTGCCGTTCGGAGCCGTCTACGAAAACGGCAGCTTCACGATGCGCCCTTGCACGATCAAACGGTATTTCGTTGATCGCAAGACGGACAATAATCACCCTAGCCTCGCGCTCTCGATAAACGACGGCCCGCCCATCAACATCGCGCGCAACGTGGTCTCGTTTCAGCTTCGATATCTGGAGACGAAAGACGGCGAAACCGAAGGCACGTATGTTAAACAGCAGAACATCTCGCGACAGTACACGACTCAGGCGGTCGAAGTGACGATGACCGCGCGCACGGAAATTGCCGGCGACAAGCAGGCAGAGCGGCTTGTCACTCTCGCAAGCGTGGTGCGCCCGCGCCTTACGCCCAGCGGTAACTACGGATCTTCGCCCGGCGGCGGCGGCTCAAGCTCGCCCGGTTTGCCGGGTGAAGGCGGCGGCCCCGGCGGCGGTTACGGCGGCGACCCCGGCGACGGTGGAACGAGCGGCACAGGCGACCCGCGCGGCTATGATGCCGACGGCAATCCCAGAGGCGGAGCGGGCGGCGGAGTTGGCGACGGATCAAATGGTTCAGGTAGCGGCGGATATAATCGCCAAACTCGAAGAATAGGCAGAAATCCAAAACTGGGCGAACGATTGAATCCAAGAGCCGAAAGAAATGATGAACGATAAATGATGAATGATGAATGGGAGAAGAAGCATATTTTACATTTGCGCTTCCTGTTCATCATTCATCATTCATCATTCATCGTTCCAGAGGGGGGAGACGCATGAGAGGGAAATACAATTCAGTGAGAGGGGTCGAAGCGCGCGGCTCGTTGAGCAATGCACACAGCAAATCGAGCGAGCGAAAGACTGAGCGACGGCTGAACGACGAGCGCGGCATGACGCTTGTGGCCGTGATGTTGATCATGTCTTTGATGTTGATGCTTGGCCTCGCTGTAACATTCACCTCCGTATCCGACAAAGCCATCACCTCGAATTTCAAGAACCTGACGAGCGGCTTCTATGCGGCGGAAGCAGGCATCAATAACATGCGTCGCCTTCTTCGCGATGACAGCTTTATGCTCTCGTCTCTGCCCGACCCGCTGGTTGTGACGCCGGGCCAGCCGACGCTCAATCCTGGCAATTTCACCGTCGCAGCCGAAGCGATGATGAACAAGAAAGAGCACTTCCCGAACCTTGCGGCATACGGCACGAAGGTCAAGATCAGAGATATTCAGGTCCCTTATTCGGCAAGCGATAGCAACCCCGCGCACGCGGGCCAGCGCGTCCAGTACATCAATCCTCTCTACCCGCGACTCGGACAGATAGAGCCTTACTCGGTCACTTATCAACTCGAATCGGTCGGCGAAGGCATCTCAGGTCTCAACGGCGCAGTAACTTTAGTTGAAGAAGGCGTCATCAATTTCAAGCTGCTCGTGAAATCAGACGGCGGAGGCTTGCGCGTGGGCAGCTTTGCAGAGTTCGCGCTCTTTTACGACACCTTCGACCCTTACAATCCTAACGGCCCGTTCATCTATCAAGGACTCGGCCCCGGTGATCGCTTCTCTGGTCGTGTGCATACGAATCAGCGATTTGGATTCTGGACTCCTGCGGACGGTTCGGATGCTCCGGTCTTTCACGGCTACGTCTCTCAGTCCTACCGCTCTGCCAGCTACTACCGGCACGGCGGCGGGTCTCCGCCTCCGCCTGTTGATGCGAACTCGGATGTTGTTGACGGAGTGTTAGTCGCGCCCAAGTTCCTTGCGGGCTTTGATCGCGGCGTTGATCCGATACCTCCAACCGGGAATGCATTCGATCAAGCTCGCGCAGTGCTCGATGGCGGATACACGCTTTCGGCTGGCCCTCCTACGGATGGCGAACTGCACATGGGGCTTCGCGCCGCTAACAACCTGAGCGCCGCGCTGGAAGAGGCGAAAGACCCTGCTTCGACTACGCCGACTCTCGCGCCCGGCGTCTATCTGCCTTCTGACGGCGAATCATTTTCAGGAAGCGGCATCTACGTGATGGGCGATGTGACAGATGTACAGTTGAGCGCAGACCCGTCAGGCAATCGCCAGATAATCAAAATTACACAAGGCAACAAGACAACTACGGTCGTGATTGACGTAGACGCGAACACGACGACTGTAGACGCGGGCAACGGCACGCGCACGCTTCGCGGCACTCCGAAAGACCGCTCGATAGTTGATAAGGGCAATCGTTCAGCGGCATCGCTTTACATTCGCGGAGACATCGGCGCGCTTCACGGGCCTGCACGCGATGGCAAAGATCAACCTGTGCCCGCGATTGATTCAAACTTTGCCATCACGGTGACGGCAGGAGGCGTGCCTTCGGATAATTCGAGGCGTCCCGTCGCTGGCGGCAACATAACGCTCACGGGCGACCTCACTTACGAAACGCCCGTAGTTGACAGCGCAGGTAATGCGATCAATCCCGACGCAAACAACGTGCTGGGCATATTCTCATCGGGCGGCATCATAGATATTCCTACTAATGGCCGCGCGCCTGACAACCTGACAGTCCATGCTTCGATTGCCGCATTCGAGCTTACAGACGCCGAAGGCAATCCCGTGCTTGGCCCGGACGGCAGACCTTATGGCGGGCGAATACATTCTCAGGATTTGGCAAATTATGGCAGAATGCCTTATCGAGGGAATTTCAATCTTGTCGGAGGAATGCAGGCGACCAACTACGACAACTTCGCCGTCTACGACGGGTTTATGATGCACGGCTACAGATACCACGGTAAATGGGACCCGCGTTATGACAACGGGCAATCGCCGCCTTTTTATCCGGGTTACGTAGTTGATTCGGGGGGGCCAGCGGGAGGGCCGACGGTCAAAGCTCAATCGAATACTCCTGTGGTTCTTTCATACAAGCGAATCTACTATGGCACGGCGCAGCCGGGCGAGAGTCAAGGCAAGTGAGCAGCCATCGTATTATTCAGATGTGTGCAGTCTTGTACAGTCATCTTTATATTCAGAGGCGCTTATAAAAGTCACGTCACCAACTAACCGCTAACTTGAGCGTCAGCGGTTCTCATCCATTTAATGATATGAAGTGGTAATTATTCGCTGCCGAGCTTGTCGGTCGGACGGGTCATCTCTTTATCGTCGTCCAGACGGTTAGTCGGAGGGATTGTCTCTTCTTCGTCATCGAGCAGATGAAGGTCTACTTCGTATGGAAGGCTTGGGTCGCGCGGAATCGTTTCGGCTCCCCATCGCTCCTGTGAGTAATCGGATGAAGTCAGCGGGATTGTTCCCCTTGAATTGATATCGGAAGGTTGAAGCCTTCCGCCTGTGACCTGCGCGACCAGCACCGTGATGTTATCTTCGCCGCCGCGTTTGTTGGCCAGTCCGATCAGAGACTCGCAAGCTTCCTTCAGAGAATGCGATTTATCAATAAGCTTCATTATCTCGTCGGGCCGCACCTTGTTTGATAACCCGTCGCTGCAAAGCACAATGATGTCCAGGTCTCGCAACGTCAGGCGGTCAACTACGACATTTACATTGGGCGATGCGCCCAGCGCCTGAAGTATGACGTTTTTATATGTGTGTTTCTCGGCCTCTTCTTCCGTGATGTGCCCGGCTTCAACCAATTGCCCCACGAGCGACTGATCGCGCGTGACCTGCTGCACCTGACCCTGGCGAATCAGGTATGCGCGGCTGTCGCCGACCTGCCCGAAGAAAGCCGTCGTTTGATACAAGCCGACTGCCGTGAAAGTCGCGCCCATGCCCGCGCATTCGGGTCGCTTCAAGCTCATCTGGTAGATGTAGAGATTCGCAAGCTCGATTGATAGTCGCAGCCGTTCGTGAAATGGAATCTTTGCGTAGGTAGGGCTGGCCTGTAGCTCAAGCATTCGATCACGAACGCATTGGACTGAGTGATGGCTTGCGACCTCGCCCGCGAGCGCGCCGCCCATGCCGTCGGTCACCGCTATGAGAGAGCCATAATAACTCTGCGTGAATGTAGTAAGACTGGCCGCCGGATCGCCATCCGTTTTTTCAGGGGTCCAGGTATCAGCAGTCGAAAGATTCAGTACTAGAAAATTATCTTCGTTGCCGGGCCGTACCATGCCAACGTCTGTTTTTGCGTAAACCGCTATGTTGAATGCAATATCTTCCGACATATTCGAGCGACGGTCTAGCGTGATGGGACGCCTGAGAGACCGAGCCTTCCATTAAATCTTCCGTAATTCAAATCCTAAAGTTGGCCGTGATTATGATTGATTTTTTTACGAATCGCAACAGCCATAGAGTCGCCGGCTTTATCAAAAAATCCGCAACCGGCAACCGGCAACTATTCCATCTTGCCGAGCGCCTGATCAAGATCACTGATTATGTCTTCCACGTCTTCGATGCCGACCGATATTCGCACGAGTCCGTCCGTTATGCCAAGCCTGAGCCGCTCGACTTCGGGCACAGAGGCATGAGTCATCGTCGCCGGATGAGAAATGAGCGTCTCGACTCCGCCAAGCGATTCGCCGAGCGTGCACACCTTTACGCTTTCAAGCACGCGGCTGGCGTTTGCGAGCGAGCCTGTTTCAAACGAGATCATTCCTCCGAATCCCGTCATCTGTCTGCGCGCAAGCTCGTGCTGCGGGTGCGACTTCAGGCCCGGATAATAGACCTTCTGAACTTTCGGATGCTCCGAAAGAAACTGCGCCACTATTCGACCGTTCTCGTCGTGCTGTCTCATCCTGACCGCAAGCGTCTTTGTGCCGCGCATGACGAGCCATGAATCCATCGGCGATATGATAGCTCCGGCTGCGTTTTGAATGAAACCGATCTGGCGTATGTCTTCTTCGTCGTTGAGAATCACAGCGCCGCCAATGCTGTCCGAGTGGCCGTTGAGATATTTCGTCGTCGAGTGAACGACTATATCGGCTCCGAGTTCAAGAGGCCGCTGAAAGTACGGGCTCATGAAAGTATTATCAACTACGAGCCGAATGCCTCTGCGCCGGGTGATCTCGGAAACAGCCTGAATGTCTACTAACGACATGACGGGATTCGTAGGCGTTTCGATGAATACCATGCGAGTCTCTGCGCGCGCTGCGTCTTCGACCGCCTGCGGCTCGCGCGCATCAACATAGCTGAACTCCAGTCCGTATTTTCTGAGCACTTTATCGAACAGGCGAAACGTGCCGCCGTAAGTGTTATCGCTGACGATTACGTGATCGCCCGCCTGCAACAGCGTCATCACTGCATTGGTTGCGGCCATCCCTGATGCGAACGCAAAACAGGCTCGCCCGTTTTCGAGCGCCGCCAGGTTCTGTTCGAGCGCGAGCCTGGTCGGGTTTTGAGTGCGCGCGTACTCGAAGCCTTTATGCTTGCCGATTCCTTCCTGCGCGTATGTGGATGTCTGATAGATGGGCACGCTGACTGCGCCCGTCGTCGGGTCAGGTTCCTGCCCCGCGTGTATGGCCTTAGTTGAAAACTTCATCAAAAAATCTCCCTTTCCGGCATCCTTCGCTGTTAATCTAGCATCTTGATGCGTTCAGTTGCCAGTGGGCAGAAGAATGTAATTATAAAGTGGGACACGGCAATCACAGTACCGCGAGCGGTAGCGAGCGGGTCTGCGGTCAAGTCAACCCGCTCGCTACCGCTCGCGGTACTGTTCTCGCATATTCTGACAACTGGAACTTTGAATTCATTGAATCGTATGTGAGAGTGGTTGTATAGTCATCATCAAAAAGTGTCAAGCTGTTCAGATTTTTTGTGAATCAACTATTATTTACATCCGGGTTAGATTAGTGGAGCTTAAAACTGTCATGCGGAAATGGACTCGTCAACGTTTTGTGCCCAGGCCAGCAGCCGTTGTTTTTGCGCTCGCGCTAGTGTTTGCAGCTATCTCGACGCCTTTCATCTTTCGCCCTGTGAAGGCGCAGGAAGCCCCGGCAGCAGAGCCGGGAGTTGCGCGCAACGAAAATCTGGAGATCATAGTCAAAGCCGGATTCGGCAGGCTCGAAGTCAATCACTGGAATGGTAGCTGGGTTCCTTTCCGAATAACCGTCTCTAATCAAGGCCCGCCCATCACCGGTCGCCTCGTCGTTCATTGCGAATCGAACGCAAACCCGACCCCGCAAGTGCGCGAGTACGTCAAAGACATTCAGTTGCCAACTGGCTCGCACCAGCTTCACGAGATGGCGGCATTTCTCAACTCAGCCGAGAGCCCTAGAGTTACCGTCTATTCGGGCGACCGCGCTGTCATAGAGGCTGTGATTCCTGTTCAAAGGAGTTTCGGTTATAGCGATCAACTTGAAATCGCCGTCGTTGACCGAGACGCGACCGCGCTCAACAACATTGCTTCGGCTCCGATAGTTCGGCAGCCGCATCGCGAACCGTTGAAGGGCGGAATAAGCAACGCTCAAACTCAGCAGGGGTCAAGTCAGAGAGTTACTCCGGCTACTCCGCCGAATCAGCCGCCAAGCCCGCCGCCTCCGGGTCAGCCGGGAAATCGCCAGCGTCGAGGCGGGCAGCAGCAGCAGAACTTTACGGCTCACCCATCGGTCATTCAACCCGAAGACCTGCCGCGCGATTTCATATCATACGATCTTGTGGATTCGCTCGTGATAAACGACGCGCCGCTGAACCAGTTGACCGAAGAACAGGCGCGCGCAATAAAGCATTGGGTCGCTGCGGGCGGCTTGTTGATCGTAACAGGCGGCGCGGACATCGCCGGTATGCGCGTGACTCAGCTTGACGAACTTCTTCCCGTCGAAGCGCAATCGGCGGCGACCACTTCATCTTTTCCGCTTTCGGAATTGACGCAGGTCTATGGCCCGTTCGAGACGGGCGAGCAATTGCTTGGAATGACTGCGAGAGTGAAGCCGGGCGCGCGAGCGATTGTCGGCTCGGGTGACAGGCCCATCGTCGCCGAGAAAAATTATGGCAGCGGGATAGTGCGTTTCATCGCAATCAATCCGAAGCTCAACCCTTATCGCGGTTGGGGCGCTGCGAAAGATTTGTGGTCTGATTTACTGCTGCCCGCCGCAGAGTCGAAGCCCAAGCATTCTAACTGGATTACTTTCGGCAGTCGCGGTCAAAACCGGTCGAGCCGATGGGGCATTCAAGGGTTTCTTTATCGCCTCGCGGAAATAGGGCCGCCTTCGCCCAATTACGTGATCTTCTTTTTGCTCTTTTACGTGCTCGCCGTCGGCCCCATCAATTACGCCGTGCTGAAATGGAAACGCAAGACAGACCTCGCGTGGTTGACCATTCCTGCCGTCGTGATTCTTTTCACGATTGTAAGCGTGACGGTCGCGCAAATGAGTCGCGGCAGCAAATCGCTGATCGCTGATGTGTCGATTGTTGATTTTCACCAGCGTGACGGTATCGCAAATATCAACAGCGGATTGTTGATTATGCCTGCATCGAAAGGAATTCAGCAGGCTGCCTTCACCGGGCGAGACACATATGCAAGCGACGTTTACAATGGCAATCAAGCGTCAAGCGCATCGGCATCAGGCCCCATCGAAGCCGAGCGAGGGCAAAAAGATTACACGTTGCGCGTGCCGATGACCACATGGACTTCGGGCCTCTTTCAGGTTCGCTCTGTAAGAGATGGCCAATCGCCGCTGGTTTCGGCGAGCGAATCCGGGCGCAACGTCACTATCAAAAACCTCGGCGATGCTCAGATAACAAAAGCGGTTTACCTGAGCGCGGCTGGCATATCGGACGTGTTCGACCTTGCGGCGGGCAGCCAGCAGCCGATTACTTTGAACACACCGGCAGTATCATCATTCAATAGCTGGTACGGCAGCGAGCTTGGTCAAGACAATGATGAGAGCGATGTGTTTCAGGACCTCGCAGATATGCTCGACCGCGAGATAGGCGGTGATCGCGCCTTGACGCAAGGTTTTTTTGAGACGCAGATGATGACGGATGCGCTGAAGCGACTTGAGCGCCCGATCATGTTAGGCTTTGTTGAGCAGAGTCCGACCGAGATGGATTTCAAAGGCTCGTTCAAGCGGCGCAGCAAAACGTTCTATGTGATACACCTATAATTTATGTAGGGGAGGCCACAGAGGGCCTCCCCGGATTGAAAATTTAAAAGTTTGGGGAGGCCCTCTGTGGCCTCCCCTACAAGTGACGAAATGATTGATAACGCGCAGACTGAAAGCATGATAAAGCTGGAGAACGTGTCGAAGTACTATAAGACTTTTCCGGCTGTGAACAATTTGAATCTGGAGATAGGTCGCGGCGAAGTCTTCGGCTTCATCGGCCCGAACGGCGCAGGCAAGACTACGACGATAAAGATGCTGGCGACGCTGATGCTGCCGTCGGAAGGAAAGTTGAGCGTCGGCGGCTACGACATTGTCAAAGAGCCTCGCGAAGTGCGGCGCATCATCGGCTATATGCCCGACAGTTTCGGCGTATACGAAGATTTGCTGGCGTGGGAGTACCTGGACTATTTCGCGGCGCTTTATCATCTGAACCCGGCGCAACGCAAGCGAGCCATAGACGATGTTTTGGAACTGACCGACCTGACGATAAAACGAGACGCGCAGGTGATGAGCCTCTCGCGCGGAATGAAGCAGCGGCTCTGTCTGGCAAAAACGTTGTTGCATGACCCGGCTGTGCTGTTGCTGGACGAGCCTGCGTCGGGACTCGATCCACACGCGCGAATCGAAATCCGCGAACTGATGCGCGAGCTTTGCAGGATGGGAAAGACCGTGATCGTCTCTTCGCACATCCTGACGGAGCTTGCGGATTTCTGCACGTCAATCGGAATCATCGAAGCGGGTCGCCTGCTTGCGGCAGGTCGCATAGATGAAATAACGGCCAAGCTTGCGGGCAACGTCATCATCGAAATCATTGTGAAAGGCGACCCGGCGCTTGCGCTTGACGCGCTTGCGGAGCGACCGGAAGTTAAACGCACAACCAGTGACGGTCGAACAATTCACGCGGAGTTTTCAGGGCAGCCGGACGAAGTTGACGAGCTTCTCGAATACCTCGTTAACCGTGGCGTGCGATTGCTTGGATTCACCCGAACGGAAGCCGACCTCGAAGACATATTCTTGAAGATCACACGCGGCGTTGTGGCTTAAGAAAGTGATAACTGTAGCCCGCGCGTAAGCAAAGGCTAAGACATGCGCTCTGCCTTACGGTCGGGCTACTGATTCAATTATGGAACTATACAATCCGATTCTGATTAAAGAGATGCGAACGAGAATGCGCGGCAAGCGCGCGTTTCTGGTGCTGACAGGCTACATTGTAGTACTGAGCCTCATACTTGGCTTGATCTTTCTCGTGCTCTCGAAAAACGCCCCGACATCCTTAGTCAACCAGGCGGGCAGCGTGCTCACACCTGTTTTGATTTATGTTCAGATGGGATTGATCTGCCTGATAGCGCCGACGTTTTCGGCAAGCGCGATTTCATCAGAGCGCGAACAGCAGACATTCGATCTGCTTATCGCGTCGCTTGCGCGCCCTTCTACGATAGTCTTTGGCAAGGTAGGCGCGGCGCTCTCTTATCTGCTGCTGACATTGTTCGGTTCGCTTCCGCTCATCGCGCTCACATATTCGCTCGGCGGCGTTGATCTTGGCGACATAGCTAAAGCTTATCTGATCATGCTTGTTTCCGGGATAACTTTTTGCTCGCTCAGTTTTTTGTGGTCAACCTTGATTCGTCGCGGCGTGCTCGCTCAGTTGACGAGCCTGATTGCAGTGATCTTTCTCGTCGCGGCATTGCCTGCGCTCGCTATGTTTTTTACGGCGCTCGCAGGCAATTTCAGCGGAAGCCCGTCGAACGGCTTTTTCAACATGCTTGATTTGCTGATGAGGACGAATCCGTTTGCCGCAATAGCTTCGCTGATACCGGGCGTGCCGCCGATTCCGAATGCCTGGCTTCGCGATGTTCCTATCTGGTTATGCCAGGTGATATTCTATTTACTGCTGACGGCGTTGAGTCTCTATTTGAGTCATAAGAGATTAGAGAAGGTCAGGAACTGGATATGAGCGAATCTGCGTTAAAGCTATCCGAGTTCGAGCGACAGGTGATGCGGCGAAAGCGTATGCTTGCGCTTCAAGACCGCGTGGCGCTGGCCGCGCTGATCAGTTGCATCATTGCCGCAGGTTTCGTGTTGTTTGCCAGAATGAGAGAAGGCGGCTCGATTCCGTGGGCAATACTCGCTTTCATTTTTGCGCTTGAGCTTGGCGCATTTGCCTGGCACTGGTTCAAGACTCGCGCGACCAAACAAGAGGCGGCATTTCTCATAGACGACAAGCTTGAGCTTGAAGACCGCGTGAGCACTGCGCACGAGATAATCGAGAAAGGCGGGCCGCAGCGCGAAGTCGAATTCGCACTGATTGATGATGCGGCAGAGCGCGTCACGGATAAACGCGCATCAGCAATAGTTCCATATCGAATTCATAAATGGTATGCGCTCAGTTTAGTCGGAGTTGCCGCGCTGGTCGCGGCGTTGATGATTCCTGAACGCGCGCTGCCCGGCGGCGTAGCGATTGCCGAAGCTCGCGAAAATATTCAAAGCGCGGGTGAGCAACTCGAACAGGCAGGCGAAGAGATCGCACAGGCCGCGCCGGCAGAGAGCGAAACGGCGAAGCTTGCCAGAGAACAGGCCGAGCTTGGCCGCACATTTCGTCGTTCGCCTGAAACAAGAGAAGAAGCATTAAAGAAATTGAGCGCGCTCGAAGACCGCGTGCGCCAGCGTCACAGCGAGCTTGCAAGCACTCGCGCAGACGAGATAGTCAACACTGCACAGCGCAGGTTGCGCTCCGCGCTTCGCGCATTGCCTAAGCAACAGAATAAAGAAGCAGAGATCAGCGCGGGCGAAGAAGCAAGCGATGAATCAGCGGAACCAGATGATACGTCCGCGAGCGCAAATGCTAACACTGCTCGAACAAACAATCGCAGTAAAAACAAGAAACAGATTACGCCGAAACCGTCAGAAAGCCAGATGGCAAAAGGCGCGAACGCAAACACAAATAAAGAGAGCGATTCAAAAACGATTGCGCAACAGGGTGAAGCTAACGCGAACAAATCAACAAACAAGACCGAGCCTGCGCAAGCAGCTTCAAATCAAAAACAACAGGCTGACAAAGATCAACAACCTGCTAACGCGCAAGCAACCCCTCAAGCGCAGACCGGACAGTCTGAACCTCAGAACCGGCCCCAGAAGCCAGTTTCAGGGACGGATGCGAACGCAGGCAACAATCAACCGCCTGCCGATCAACCTCCTGCAGCCAGTGATGCCAATCAGAAACCGGACGGTCAACCATCAAGCGATCAGAATGAACAAAGCGGCGAGCAAAAGCCGGATTCGAATAAGAATCAGTCAAGCGGATTGACGGGTTTAATGGCAGATCAGGCGGCAAAGGCTCTCCCGAATATGTCCGCAGAGTTGTTGAAGCGGGCTGCGGAACTGCGCGCGGGTCAGCTAAAGCCCGAAGACTTGAAAGGGCTGCAACAGGCAGCACAGTTTCTTGCTAACGACCTGTCAAAGCTCGCTCAATCGAAAGAGCTTCAACAGGCGGCGATAGAACTGGCAAAACAGATCACGCCCGAACAGTTGGAGCAATTCGCGCGCGCGCTTGGCAATCAGGAACAGCTCAAGCAGGAACTGGAAGCGGCAGCGCGATTGATTATGCAGAATCAGGAAGCGAAAGCGATGGTCGCCGGGATGGCTCAGAAGTTCGCCAAGCTTGGCGAACAATTTGGCGGGCGCGAACGCGGCGAAATCAGAAACAGACAGCAAGGAAATAATCAATCAGGCGAGCCTTCCGGTAACGGCGCAGCAGGGCGCGGAAAAGGAGATGCTGACGCTCGGCGAGAGCGCGAGCTTACGCGAATGAGCGGCGGGCTGACCGAGCGAACAGACGGCGCGATTGCAAGAACAGGGAAGGGAAGAGAGACAAAGTTGAGCGGCAATCTTCAGCGCGGAAACGGCGGCGAGTACCTTTACTTGAAATCGAAAGCGGGAGCAGGCGCATCGCGAACGCCCTACTCGTCCGCTTATCCGCAATATCGCCGCGAAGCGGAGCGTTCGGTCGAGCGAAGCCAGGTCCCGCCTCGCATGCGCTCTGTCGTTCGCAGCTACTTTGACGCGATCAACCCTGACGCGACGAAAAAACCTTGATAGATTAATTCGTACAATCAAAACAGGAGAAGGCGAATGGATCAGAGAGACAAAGACAGAATTTTGTGGAATCTTAAATCGCTGCCGAATGAGCTTGAGGATTTGTTGAAAGACCTTGATGAAGAGACGCTGCGCTGGCGGCCAATTCCGAACAAGTGGTCAGTAAAAGAGATCATGTGCCACTTGCGCGATATGGAGCGTGAAGCTTACCTTGCGCGCTATCGTAAAATGCTTACAGAGGAAAGCCCTTTCCTGCCTAATGTTGATCAAGATCGCATAGCAGTCGAAAGCGATTACATTAATCAGGACGCGCAAAACGCGCTGGACGAATTCAAATGGCTTCGCGGCGAAACTATCAAGACGCTTGAAAGCGCGCAGCCCGAAGCCTGGTCGCGCGGCGGCTTGCACGAGACCGATGGGCCGATGACTATCGAACAATTAGTCCACAGGCAAATCAAAGGCAACGATCTCAACCACCTCGTACAGATGAAAGACATCGTCAGGCTCAAGATGCCGTGGTAGCGGATAAATGGATAATTCACAAACACTGGGCGACATAAAGAAGAAGGTCGAGAGCTATGTTGACAAGTTCAACGCGCTCAAAGTCTGAAATCGCTCGCGTCATCGTCGGGCAACAGGAGATCGTCGAAGGCGCACTGTTCGCATTGATGGCTGGCGGGCATGTTCTGCTTGAAGGCGTGCCCGGACTTGGAAAGACCCTGCTTGGTTCGCACCATTTCTGAAACGATGGGACTGGATTTCTCGCGAGTGCAATTCACGCCCGATCTTATGCCTGCCGATATCGTCGGCACTAACATAATCGTCGAAGGCGAGAGCGGCGAAAAGATGTTTCGCTTTCAGAAAGGGCCTGTCTTCACTAACCTGCTGCTCGCGGATGAAATCAACCGCGCAACTCCCAAGACTCAATCGGCGTTGCTCGAAGCCATGCAGGAACGGCAGGTCACGGTCGGCGGCAGCACTTACAAACTTGAAGGCATATTCTTTGTCCTCGCAACGCAGAACCCGCTTGAAATGGAAGGCACCTATCCGTTGCCCGAAGCGCAGCTTGATCGCTTCATCTACAAGCTGCTTATAAACTATCCTTCGCGCGCGGATTTGATAGAAGTGTTGAGACGCACGACTATTGAAGAAACGCCGCACGCAGAAATTATCATCTCGCCTGATGAACTGGCGGAGATGCGCAAGACTTGTGCGCGAAGTTATCATCGCGCCTCACGTCGAAGAGATTGCGGCGGACATTTTGCTCAACACTCATCCTGCTGGCGAAGGCGCAACTGATCTGGTGCGTCGTTACGTGCGTTTTGGCGCAAGCCCGCGCGGCGCTCAAGCCATCGTGCTTACGGCAAAGGCTCGCGCGTTGTTGTCGGGACGCTATAACGTGAGCACGAGCGACATTATTGCCGTCGCAAAACCTTCGCTCCGTCACAGAATCATCTTGAACTTTGAAGGCGAAGCCGACGCCATAAGCACCGATACGATACTCGATGAAGTGCTGGAATCGGTGAGCGCCAATCGTAATTTGTCCAGGCAGCGCGAAGTCGAATCGTCCCGCGCTTGACCGCCATGAGCGAAAAAAAGACCAGCCTGCTTGATCCCGCCTTCTTGAGAAAACTGGAGCGTTTAAGAATACAAGCTCGCCGCGCTTTTCCGGGAACGATGCGCGGCGAGCGGCGCTCGACTCGCCGAGGCTCTTCCGTAGAGTTCGCGGATTTCAGAAAGTACGAAGCGGGTGACGATTTCCGCCACATTGACTGGAACATTTACGCGCGGCTTGAGCGATTGATGCTTCGCCAATTCGTCGAAGAAGAAGATGTGCGGATTGACATACTGTTAGATCAGAGTCGCTCGATGCATTTCGGTCAGCCTGTCACGAAGTTCGATTTCGCGCGCAGGGCCGCGGCTGCGCTCGCATTCTTAGCCGTCAGCAGTTTAGACCGTATAGGTGTTGCAGCATTCGATTCGGCGATCAGGTCGCGTTTGAAAGCTCTCAGAGGGCGCGGGCATCTGCTTTCGGTCTTGTCATTTTTAGAAGGGCTGTCGGATGAAGAAGACGCCGCAAAGCGCAACTCCAGAGAGTGAAGAAAATAATTCAGTCGAGAAACCAGTTGCATTGACCAGTTTAGGTTTCGCGTTGCGCGCATATCAGAAATCTAATTTTAGATCGGGCATCTTGTTTATCATCTCTGATTTTTTAGACCCGGGCGATTTCCGCACAGAGATGAAACTGCTGGCGCACAGAGGATTCGATTTGAACCTGCTACAGACGCTCGCGCCCGACGAAGTAAGCCCCGAAGTCGGAGGCGATCTGCTGCTGGTGGATTCCGAGACGGGCGAAGCGCGCGAGATAACGGCTAATGAACGAATAGTCGCAGCTTACAAAGCCAAGCTTGCGGAGTATACAACTTCGCTTGAGATGTTCTGCCGGTCAAGCACGGCATCGGCTACACGCTCGTCACCACCGACACTTCGTTTGAAGATTTGTTGTTGAAGAATCTCACTCAGAGCCGGATGGTTGAGTGAAAAGCAAAAATCTGAGAGAGTAAAGATGACTGCTCGAAATGAGTCGGTTCATTAGCCGCGCAGTTCCTAACAAGTCATTCGACGCGAGCGCGCTAAACTCATTTCGACTGAAGTCGTCAGATTCACTTATTTAGTTTGACACAATCGCGCCCCGGAGCAACTCTCGGACTAGAGTCTTTGCGGGCTGAAGGAGGTCCTACCAATGAACTTCAAGTTTATTACAAGCGACAATCAGAGCAACATCTACGCCGTCAGTAACGACGGCAGCCTGCTTTACTATCGTGATCAATTGCGTAACGGCACGCCTCAATGGGCTCACGGTGGCGTGGGTCAAAATATTGGAAGCGAGTGGGGGCATTTTCTGCACGTGTTTTCCGGCGACGATGGAGTCATTTATGCAGTCGCGCCGAATGGTAATCTGCTCTACTTTCGAGATGAGGCTCGCAATGGCACGGCTCGATGGGCCTATGGCAGCATAGGCCAAAAGATTGGAATTGGAAGCATCTGGAATGCATTCTCGAAAATTTTCTCAGGTGGAGACGGAATTATTTATGCCATCGCTTCAAATGGTGATCTGCTCTACTTTCGAGATGAAGCGCGCGACGGAACTCCACGATGGTCTTTTGGCGGCGAAGGTCAGAAAATTCACACAGGCTGGAGTGATTATCTACACGTATTCTCTGGCGGTGGGGGTGTGATATACGCCGTCGCCCCCAATGGAGATTTACTTTATTTTAAAGACAAGGCTCGCGATGGCACGCGGCAATGGTTTCGTAACGGCAAGGGTAAGAAGATCGGCGATGGTTGGAACATATTTTCTAAGATCTTCTCCGGCGGAGACGGCATTATTTATGCTATCACACCGGATGGCACTATGCTTTTCTACAAGGACGAGGCGCGAGATGGTAAAGCTAAGTGGGCATACAACGGCCAGGGGCAACTGATCGGTTCCGGCTGGTCTGGAGCGCCGACTGGAAACATCGAAGGCTATTGCGCTCCAATCTCTGTTTCTCCCGGAGAAGCTGTAAAATTCAAAGTTTCATCTCCATATAGTTATCAGGTGACATATATGCGTCTAAAGCAGCAAGTCGGTGGAAAAGTCGGCGCTGCGATGGCAGATACTTTTTATTTGAATGCCCAACCCCAGACCGCTCCGCCGGAGGCTTGGAGAAACGGGTGCGATTGGCAAACCTCTTTTACCCTTGACGTGCCTGCTGACTGGCCGTCAGGCATCTATGCCGCACATTGCGTAGATTTAAACGGCGACGAAACCTACATTGTTTTCGTTGTTAAACCAGCGGCAAATCGCAAGGGTGATTTCGTTGTGCTTGCGAATACAAATACATGGAACGCTTACAATGGCTGGGGAGGCGGCTCGAAGTATAGCTCTCCACCCGCATCTCTATTGAGCTTTGAAAGACCTAATCCAGAAACATCGCCGGTAGGTGACGGCCTTAATCACCTGACGCGCTCTGAGCTTTGGATACTGAATTGGCTTGAGGATGCTGGCTACAAAGTGGATGTGTGCTGTGATCATGATTTCCACGCCAGTATAGATGACTTTGTAGACTATAAAGCTGTTATCCTGACTACACACCCGGAATATTGGACCTTACAGATGATAGACAACTTGGAGCAGTACATCGAGGAGGGAGGTAGTTTGCTTTACCTGGGGGGCAATGGGATGTTTGAGGAGGTTGAGTACAATAATCAAGCCAACGCTTTGATCTTAATGAATGGCGATTCGAACAGCGACAGGGCCAGGAGTTATCTCCGCAATTTGAATCCTCCGCGCTCAGAACGCGCCATTCTCGGCGTAGGCTACAGGTTTGACAACTACATGACGTTTGCTCCGTATAGGGTTGAGATAAGTGGTCATGGTTTCTTTGCCGGAACTGGTTTAGCCGACGGAGATTTGATCGGACAAAGCGGAATTAACGGCGGCGCTGCCAGTGGATGGGAGATGGACACTTCAGAGCCGGGTAATGCCGCTGGCAGGCAAGTAGTATCAGCCACTGGCGCAGATGACCGTGGCATCCCTCCTGATAACTTAGAGGTTCTGGCTCGTGGAATCAATCAGGGTGACAATGGGGATTACGGCGCAGATATGACCTATTACGAAAAAGATGGCGGCGGCTTCGTTTTCTCTGTCGGGTCTATCAGCTTTGGCGGCAGTCTGGTGAAAGACAACCACCTGCAAACTATAATTAGGAACGTGCTGAATAAATGCTTAGCTCAATAGCGCAAGATATGGATTGTGGGAAAGGTAGTAGGCCAACGATGAGAGAAGCTTTGAGTACAGCCTTCAGGTGATTGCGAAATCTTCCGTCTGAAGGCTGTACTCAAAACTCTTAATCTGGCGAACCGTTTCAGAATGTGGCTCGCGCTTGCTCCGGCTAAAGCACCGGATGATAAGCTTTACCGTAAGCCTTTGTAATCTTCTCCACGTAATCTTTTGTCTCTTTATAATCGGGAACTTTGTTGCCGCATTTTTCGACAGCGCCTTCGCCCGCGTTATAACCCGCAAGAGCTAAGTTGACATTGCCGTTGAAACGCTTGAGCAACCATCTGAGGTAGCGCACACCGCCTTCAATGTTTTGCTCAGGGTCTTTGATGTCTTCTACGTGGAAGCGCTCGGCGGTGGCGGGTATGAGTTGCATCAAGCCTTGCGCATTTTTGTTTGAGGTAGCTTGAGGTTTGAATCTCGATTCCTGGCGAATGACATAATAGATCAGCTTTGGATCAATGCCATGTTTGACGCCTGCGTCGAGGATCAATTTATCAATGTCGGAGTCGCCGCTGGTCAGTCCTTCGAGCAATGTGCTCTTTAAGGTTTCGGCTTCGGCAACCGGCGCTGCTGCTCGTCCATGTAGCAAGACGACCGCTGCCAGAATTAAAACCATCCCGCTGAATCTGAAAAGAACCTTCATCTTTTTTGTAAGAACAGATCTTGAATACAAATGCACCACCCTTTTTATTTCCCAGTAAGCCTTGTTCTAAATCTACCTTGCAAGCAGGGGCACTTCGATGCTTGCCAATTACAATCGTGCTGACTTTGAAATGATAACTGTTCGTATCAACGAACTCAATATATCCCCTTTGATTACAACTATTTCGCAAGATTCAACGCAATCTTTTCACAATAAATCCTATCCGCCTGAATAACACGTTTCACTCCATAACATTGTTATCAAAGGGCTTGCGTCTTTGCTAGCAAAGAGCCTGGTTGCAAGACCCGGTTGAGCTTCTTATAATCGCTTGCAACATAATGGCAACAAATCGAAACCATCGCGACGGGCAAGAGCAGAAGACGGCTGCGAAGGTGTGGACTATTGCAAACCTCCTTACGTTTCTTAGAATCGCGTTGATGATTCCGTTTCTATATTTGATAAAGGAAGGCGGGTTCGGTAGCGCGCTGCTTGTATTCTTCATTGCAAGCGTGACCGATTTTGCAGACGGCTATGTTGCGCGCCGATTCAATCAGCAATCGGCGCTCGGTCGCTTTCTCGACCCGCTCGCCGACAAGTTGCTCACCACCGCTTCATTCATAGTTATGGCTTTGCCTCACGAAGGATTTCCTTCAATTCCCGTGTGGCTTGCAGTCGCAGTCATTGTGCGAGATGTAATCATTCTCATAGGTTCGTTGGTAGTATATCTCACGACGAAGTTCAAGGATTTTAAGCCCACGATGTTTGGCAAGATAAACACGTTTCTGGAGCTTGGGTTAATAGTTGTCTTCCTCGCGTTTCATTATTTCGAGGTGCTCCGCTTTCTGTTGCCCTTATGTTATGGAATAGTAATTACGTCCGTTGTGGTCTCAGGGATTGAATACATAGTGCAGGGAATTCGCATTCTAAAGTCTCGGCGCGAACAACCAGCTTAAACCGCTGCTAAGGGATAATTGAGCCTGTCAGGTTAGAGGTTGAAAAGTTTCGAGGTGCAGATTTGATTGCAAGATCGCTGGCGCTGACAACAGTAATTGCAGTAGTAATCGCAGTGACCGTACTCGTGATGCGGCCTGATTACAAAAACACACGCGCAGGCTATGTGGATGAAGGCTATCTGAATTCCAAAACATGCATATCCTGTCACACGGATCATTATGCTTCGTGGGCGCGCACATATCACAGCCGCATGACTCAAGAAGCAAAACTCGATTCTGTGCAGGGAGATTTCGAGCGCGACAACACATTCGAGTATCTGGGAATCACTGCGCGCATGGAGAAACGCGATGGCGCGTTTTCGATGACGCTCGCCTTTCCTGATGGCCGCAGGCAGTTGTATTCGATTGAACGCACAGTCGGCTCTCGTCGCATCGAACAATATTTAACGAAACAAAACGGCCAGTACATTCGCCTCCCGCTCGCTTACGATCTGGTCAATCGCAGGTGGATGAGCTTGAACGGCTCGTTCTTTTATCCTGACGGCGACAATTATTTTCAGCACCAGTCGCAATGGGACCCGAATTGTGTTTTTTGCCATAACGTAAAAGCCCAGCCGAATTTCGACGCCCGCGCTCGTACCTTTAACACGGAAGTGTCAGAACTCGGCATTGCCTGCGGCGCTTGTCACGGCGCGGCGGCAAGCCACGCCGAAGAAGCCGCGTCTCCGCTTACTCGCACGCTCTGGCGAATGTCGAAAGACGAATCGAAGGAGATCGTGCAGCCAATGAAGCTCACGCCTGAACGCTCGCTGATGGTATGCGGCCATTGTCACGGTCAGCGAGTGCCTGAGCCGTTCGGCAGGATTCAAGAGATTATGGGCAGGGGCGACCCTTACAATTCAGGAGACGACTTATCGAAGTATTACAAGCCGGTCACGCGAGAAACCAAAATTGGCGATTTCTCTTTCGCCAATCGCTTTTGGTCGAACGGATCGCCCAGGCTTACAGCTTATGAATATCAAGGTGTGCTTCGCTCACGATGTTTCACTGCCGGCGACCCGAAAAACAGAATAAACTGCCTGACTTGCCATACGATGCACGGCGGCGACCCTAAGGGGCAGATAACGGAAGAGAATCGAACTAACAAACCATGTCTAGCCTGCCACGAGCAGTACGAAGCGCCCGCCGCGCTCGCCGCTCATACAAAACACAGCGCGGATTCCGTCGGCAGCAACTGTTACACGTGTCATATGCCGCGCGTAGTTTACGGCGTGATGGCTGTTCATCCGACTCACGACATCACTATCCCCTCGCCGCAATTGACCGTGACGAACGCTGTGCCAAACGCATGCAATCAGTGCCACCTCGACCGCTCTATAAACTGGGCCATCAATGAATCGAAGCGTTTATGGCCTGCCAGATACGCTTCGGTTGAACCCGGCAAAGACACGCAATTCGATCTGCCCGAAGGACCACGCTCGCTTTTTGCGGGTGACGCGCTTGCTCGCGCGCTTGCCGCAGAAGCGATGAGCGGCGGAGGGCCGGTTAAACCCGACCCGCGATGGGCCGCGCCGTTTTTGGTCGAAGCCTTCGGCGACAACTATCCCGTAGTTCGATACTTTGCTGCGAACGGACTGGCGAACGGCCCCTGGAAACTTCCTAAACCTGATTACCTCGCTGTGCCTGAAGCCAGACAGTCCTACTTGAATCAATGGCGCAGTTTGTTTGATTCCTCAACCGGGCGTCAGGTCTTTATTCTGGCCGAGCAACTCCGAGCTAAGCGGCGAGATGTTGATATAGAAGTGGGCGAATAACATCATTCGATTTGAAGATACTCAATGGCTAAAGACGCAGAGAAACCGCAATCCGTAACCGCCAACTACAGCGAGCGAATGATATTTCAAGGCTGGGTGAGCATCGCTTTGTGGATGAGCGTCGGCCTGCTGCTTGAAGGACTGCTGGGCTACAAGATACCGGCTTATTTAAACGACCCTCAACGCCGGGAGCTATTCAGATTAGCGCATACTCACGGCACTTTTCTGGGGCTGGTGCTGGTTGCTGCCGCATTGTGCGTTCAACGAACGGGCAGCAACACGCCGCGAATTGCGCGAATCGCTTTGAGGGTAGGCTCGATTCTAATGCCTGTTGGGTTCTTGCTTGCGGGCATCTGGCACCCCGAAGGCGACCCCGGCCCGGCCATCTGGCTTGTTCCTCCCGCAGCACTCATGGTCATCTTCGGAGCCATTTCCCTGTCGCTTGCTCATTTCAATAAAAAGGCTTCGCGCGATTAACAGAGCGGTTTCGTTTTTGTAATTTCTCGTACGTATAACAATTACCTGCTGCCGTCTGCTCTTGAAAGAGAGCGTCTGTTTATATGTAAATCAGGTAACTTCAATCTCCTTATTTTTAGTTTGTAAGCGGCGACACAAATAAAAGGCTAAAAATGAGATGACAAAAGAAGGTTTTTTTGCTACAAATAAGTCAAATTTCTCCTGACCGGAGCATCTGGTCTGATAGGCGATTGGGAGAACCGGGGCCAAGATTACTAAGGTTGTAGCTGTTGTAGCTGATACGAGATTTCGCCGATTTAATTCAAGTTGTATGTGTTCCAATATCCTTGAGGAGTATCTAATTAATGTCGAGCATGCCAAATGGTAATAATCATCCCAGCATCAATCCGATAGCTACTGTATCTATTCCTTTAGTCAGCCTTCTTATAGCAGCGGTCGTATATATTACCAATCCCCCGACCTTCTGGAGTCTGGCGGCTGGTTCTACTATTTTAGTGCTCCTGACATATCTTGGATTCAAGTTGGCTAAAGAATATAAAATTGCAGCAGGTTTGGTCATACTTGTTTGTACTGTAATTCTGGCTTACAACGTCCACCTGTTCCTTTCTATGAGTCAAGTCAAGCCCACGATGGATGACGAAGCTAGGAAGCACTTTAATCAGGGCCTTAATCTTTTTAACCTTAAAGATTTCGTAGGGGCGCTCGATGAGTTCAAGGCGGCGACTGATCTTAAACAAGAATTCTTTCAGGCCGTTAAGTATACAGGACTATGTAATATGGAACTTGGCAATTATGAAGATGCGACAGAAACTCTCAAGTCCATCTTCAACAGCGCACCGAACGAGATAAGCCCTTTACTGGCAAAAACTTACTACCTTAGAGGACTGAAATGGTGCGTCGAGAGAAACGAAATCGAAGCGAGCAAATGGTTTCACTGTATTTTGAAGTACGATCCGGATTTGTACCGAAAAACCATGGAATCAGTAGGGAAGTGCCGCTGAGTATTGTTGAACATGTCTAACGACGATTAAGGACGATATCTATGCAAAATAAGACTTCATCGAAAATAGGGTTGCTTTTATTTGCCGGAATGATGATAGCGGCCTTATGTGCCCCGCTGAAATCTCAGACCAGACCAACCGAAGATAATATAGATTGGATTTTCATTATTGATACCTCTAAATCAATGCGCGGAGTCGGAGCAGAAAATGTATTTGGGAAAGTAAAAGAACAGGTCAAACAGTTCATCCATAGCGCAAATGAAGGCGACACTATCGTAATTTATACTTTCGATAAAGGCTCAAGGCTTATAAGAAACGTATTAATCAAGAACTCCCTTGATCGGCAAGACCTGTTAGATGGCGTTGATGAAATAAAAGCGGAAGGTGGCTGGACGCAGACGGGTGATGCGGTGCAGAAAGCTCTTGACCGGGCAAAGCTTATGAGAGCTAAACAGGCTAAAGACCTGAACCGAGAAGTGGCGATGGTTCTTTTTACCGATGATAAAGAAGATCACGACCCTAAAGAGCGTTCCGTCTATTTGTCGGAAGTGCCTATATCAAAGACCGAATTTCGCCCTTTCACTTTTGTCGTATATCTAAATCAAAATAATCCGCCGAAAGAGCTTTTGGATTTCGTTGACAGGATGGATGATCGAGGCTACTTCAAAAAGCTTTCGTCTCCGGCGGAAATTGCAAATATAAGGGACCAGATTTTTGTGCAGTTGCCGCCGATGCTTCGGATAAGCCCTACCGCATTGTCATTTGGTCAGATAGAGCCGGGGGCCAGCACATCAAAACAAGCGCTCATGATTTCTACAAACAGAGTGACTTATTTGAAAGCGCGACTAGAGGGGGTTGACGGTGCCAGCATTAGTCTTAATGAGCCATCAGACGTCATCAAACTGGAGGCGGGCGATAACTCGATAGACTTCCGCTTGAAGGCCGCGCCGGATATTTCAGACGCCTCGCATGGCGGCAAGCTTGTCTTTAACGTTGATGAAATATATTCTCGAGGCCAAGAGAAACCCAAAGGTTCGGATAAACAGAGCACTATTCTTTACACAGTTGATTTCAGTCTGCGAGTAGCGCGTATCCCTTTTTATCAGAAACTCATGTTGTGGTCCGCAATTTTGTTAGGGGCTACGGCATTAGCCTGGGGGACAAGCTACATGATTTTAGGCAAGCACCCAACCGAGGCCTGGCGTGACCATTTTCACCTCGAAGGAGAAATCATAATAATCGAGCCGCGCGCGCTGGGAACCAATAACTCAATCAGTTTGAGAAATGAAAACAGTTCTAAAATCAATTTGAGTCAACTTCAGGGAGGCATACTCAAAGAGTATCTTCGTCAGGCGGACGCAGAGCTTAAGACCATTCATAAAGATGATGAAAAATTCGTGAGAATAATTCAGAAGGAAGGCAACCTGTATGTTCAAGGCCAGTCGGTTGCCAGCGAAGACCTCTATGATGGAGATACGATCAAGGTTGATGATATAAGCCTGAGATTTCGGGGTAGCCAGGAACGCGCCGCCGCAAATTAAAGTTTTGTTTGTTCACAGGCTTTTCATCTTTATTGCAGGAGTGATCAGCGGCCTGTCATTCTTCCTACCAAGAAGGGCAGGTCACAAGCATTTAAGTGCTGAGTTCCCGACGAAATCGCAACGATCAAATGGAGCCCCACATTATGAAAGACAATGTCGAATTTCACCCCACCCTTGTTATAGGACTTGGAGGCACTGGACACGGAGTCTTGCTCAAACTGAAGAAGCGATTGATTGATCAGTTCGGGTACGTCCCTCCTATCATAAAATTTCTGGCTATTGATACCACGCAGGAAGCAGAACGCATCCTACATACGTTTGAGTCGAAAGAGCCTGTCGAGTTAGAGCCAAAGGACGAACAGTGCATCATACGAGTTAAAGACCCAAGCAGTCTTTTAGGCAGTAAAAATCCTCACATTGATAAATGGTGGACGACCGGAACGCGAGTTTCAGCGATTGTTTCCGGCGCGCAGCAGATTCGCGCCCTTGGGCGGTTGGCGTTGTTTGCAAATTATGAGGAGATAAAGAGCCGTATCACACAGAAACTTGATGAAGTGCGCCAAGTAGAAAGCATGAACAAGATGCAGCAGGAAGGGCGCACGGTTTCTGAGAAACACGGCGTTGAGATTTATATAGTTAGTAGTCTTGCGGGCGGCACGGGGAGCGGCATATTTCTGGACATAGCTTTTATCGCGCGCAATATAGTTTCCACCTCGAATATAACCGGATTATTTGTTTTGCCTAAAGTATTCGCGAAGCTGCCCGGCACCGAACTCGTCAAAACAAATACCTACGCCGCTTTGAAAGAGATCGAGAAGTTCTCCAAACTGACGGATGAAGATAGGGAAATTATTAATTATGGCATCAATGAAGTAGTGGTCAAAAAGCCCCCGTTCGACCTCGTTTATATAATAGACAGTATAAACGAGGCCGAAAAGATTATAGATTCACATAAGCAACTTCACTCCCAGATAGCCGATGGTCTCTATCTGCTTATCGGCTCAGAGATGGGCGTCGGCAGCAGTAATGCGATAGATAACATCAAAACTCATCTCGCCACCGCGGGGTTGGTCGAGGAACGCTCTACGAGTTACTGTAGTTTCGGGGTGGCTTCATGCACCTGGGACTCCGAATCGTACAAACGGAAATATGAGAGTCTGCAAAAGGAGTCGTCTCAAAAACTGGTTGACGACATCCTGAAACTTCATGCTAATTCCGAAGATATTGATGCGTCCGTATATAAATTCAACCAAACTTACTACCTCTTTGATGACAACACTGAACCCTTCTTACAGCAATTAAACAAACAGGGCAGCAACGCTGGGATGGGTACTTTCAAAAGCCAGATCAATGCGATGGCTTTCAACCGAAACTCCCTGATAGAGATTCGCAACAGACACGAGAGGTATCTCCGCAATGTGGAAAGTCAGATCAATAGAGACCTAAGGATTAACTACAAACAATTAAAAGAGCAGTTCTCGGCAGGCTTTCAGGAATGGCAGGAGAAAAGCCTTGCGCGAACCGATTTCCTTGATTATATGAAGGAAGTTTTAAAGAGATTAGTAGATAAAATAGACAGGATGAAAGAGGCCGTGCAATTGCAGTTGGATCAGAGCGACTCAAGGCTGGACGACATCCCGGCGAATTTCAAAGAGAAAGAAGAATCAATATCTGCGGCTTCAAAAGCATACTTCAAGAAAGCGAAAAAGATTAAAACCGCGTGCATAAATTATGCCGGGGCAGTTGATATGCAACGCGAATTGATTTTTAGGAAAGAAGCCTGTCGTCTGGCGTCCGATCTTTTAAGCGAATACAGAATCGAGATAGACAAAATCTTGCAGGAGTGCAGGCACTTTAAGACTGTACTCAACCGTCTTTTGGAAGATATGGCAGCCGGAAATACAGATGCTGCCGATAACACTGCCAGAGAACATAATCCATTTGAAAGCTTGCTGCCTTGTCCAGCCCCGGCTTTGGGAACAAGAAACACTTCGGATTTTATCGGCTGGTGCAACGAGAAGTTCGGCTCTTTAGCCGCCTTAATGAAAAAGCCGCTTAACGATGTCAAAGACGATATCCACAGCTACATCGCGAGCAGGAGCGGCCCTGCCGCTGAAATGACAATTGATGAGGTAATAAAAGCTGAATTGAGAAATCCTAAAAACGTAGATCTCGAATCCAGGCTGAATTACCTCTCCCAACTCGCGGCCCCGCTCTGGTTTTATAATGACGGCGAAATCCCCCTGACGCGAAAAACCGTTAGCAAAATGGCCTACTGTGGTGTTAGTAACGGTGATAACCCTCTGATCAAAAATCTGAAAAGTGGCTGGTTGGGCGGAACACCGCCCACACTTATCAAAACCATTGATCCAAACCGAATAACATTCTTCAATATTTCATTCGGGATTCCTCTTTTTGCATTGAATGGAATCAAGGAAATGGAAGAAGAATACTATTCAAAGAGAACAGGCTCGTGTCACCTTCATCGAGACTGGCAAAAGTTTCCTGATATTATTCCCAAACGTCTGGGCAACCCTCTAAGCTGTTTTGCTATTGCTCAAGCGTCCGGATTTGAACTTATTCAGGTAGTTTCCGATGACTACACGATTTATCTGTCTCAGAATGGAGGAAAGCGCAGAGAGGTCTCTTTGGGCAAAGACCCTGAGCACGCTTTCAGGACATTCGAAGAGAAGCAGGATGATTTCGAAGCCGTCAAACAAGCAATCTTGGAGATAGTCAACAATCAGGATAAACAGGTTATTACGAATAACTTAACCCATCAAAAAGACAATTTGTCGAATCTGATTTCCAAGAATGGGCTGAATGAATTAAACAAAAAATTTGTTAAAAAACAAATCGGGGCCATTGAGGATTTCATAAAAATCCATTTACGATAACTCGGTTTTTGAATGAATTGTCAGACCTGCCTTTCGATGTCCATTCAGAATGGGGCTACCTCTATCCGCTAAACCTGCCTCCGATGCCTTACATTTTTTTAACAAGCTTCTAATAACTCTATCATTTACCACAAGGCCGGATGGATTTGATAGAATCACCAGTAAAAAACTTGACAATAACACGCTCAGATATTAATATAAACTCGACCTTAAAATCTGGAGGCGAATAGTAATGAGCAAAATAATAGGAATTGACCTTGGGACGACCAACTCGGTTGTCGCAGTTATGGAGGGGGGCGAGCCTGTCGTAATTACGAATGCGGAAGGGGCCAGGACCACTCCATCGGTTGTTGCATTTACGAAGGACGGGAATCAGGCTTGTAGGCCAAGTAGCCAAACGCCAGTCGGTCACCAATCCTGAAAACACCGTTTACTCGATCAAGCGATTCATGGGACGCCGCTTTGATGAAGTCTCCGAAGAGATGAAGATGGTGCCTTACAAAGTCACTCAAGCGGGCAATGATGTCCGAATTGTGGCCGGTGGCAAGGATTGGTCTCCGCCTGAGATTTCAGCCATGATCCTCCAGAAGCTCAAACAGGCAGCAGAGGATTATCTCGGACAAAAAGTTACTCAAGCCGTTATTACCGTCCCTGCTTATTTCAACGACTCGCAGCGCCAGGCGACTAAGGATGCGGGCCGCATCGCAGGACTGGAAGTGATGCGCATTGTCAACGAGCCGACCGCAGCCGCGCTTGCTTACGGGCTGGACAAGAAGAAGGACGAGACGATAGCCGTGTTCGACTTCGGCGGCGGCACGTTCGACATCTCGATACTGGAAGTGGGCGAAGGTGTGGTCGAGGTGAAGTCCACAAACGGCGACACGCATCTTGGCGGCGACAACATAGATCAGCGGTTGATTGACTGGATCATTGATGAATTCAGAAAAGATCAGGGCATTGACCTGTCGAAAGACAAGATGGCATTGCAGCGTCTGAAGGAAGCGGCAGAGAAAGCGAAGATAGAGCTTTCATCCACGATGGAATCTGAGATCAACCTGCCGTTCATCACAGCCGACCAGTCAGGGCCGAAGCATCTGGTTATGAAATTGACGCGCTCGAAGTTCGAGCAGTTAGTCGAAGATATTCTTCAGAGAACGGCAGGGCCGTGCCGCGCAGCTTTGAATGATGCGGGATTGAAGGCTGAACAGATTGACGAAGTAGTGCTGGTCGGTGGCTCGACCCGCATTCCGAAAGTTCAGGAGATGGTCAAGGAGTTCTTCCGCAGAGAACCGCACAAGGGCGTCAACCCTGACGAAGTAGTTGCGGTCGGCGCAGCGATTCAGGCGGGCGTGCTCGGCGGCGAAGTCAAAGACTTACTCCTGCTCGACGTGACGCCGCTCAGCCTGGGCATAGAAACGCTTGGCGGAGTGTTCACGAAGCTGATCGAGCGAAACACGACGATTCCTACGCGCAAGTCCGAAATATTTTCGACTGCATCAGACAGTCAGACTTCCGTAGAAGTACACGTGCTTCAAGGCGAGCGTTCGATGGCCGGACAAAACCGCACGCTCGGCAAATTCCACCTGGTCGGAATTCCGCCCGCGCCGCGCGGAGTGCCGCAAGTCGAAGTGACTTTCGACATTGACGCGAACGGCATTGTGGATGTCTCTGCGAAAGACCTCGGCACGGGCCGCGAGCAGAAGATCAAGATTACCGCGTCATCGGGGCTGGCGAAGGAAGAGATAGATCGCATGATGCGCGATGCGGAATCGCACGCAGAAGAAGACGCACGCGAGCGCGAGCGCATCGAAGCGCGCAACAAGCTCGACGGCATGATCTACTCGACTGAGAAGACGCTTTCCGAGCATCGAGACAAAGTTGACTCTTCAACGGTGAGCGACATCGAATCTGCTTTAGTCGAAGCCAGGAGCAAACTCGACTCGACTGACGTAAGTGAGATCAACAGCACTTACGACCGTCTGGTAAAATCAACGCACAAGCTGGCTGAGATAATGTACCAGCAAACTTCGCAGCAAGGCGGCGGACAATCTACAGACACGGGCGCATCAGGCGCGGCTGCCG
Source organism: Blastocatellia bacterium (assembly GCA_963726785.1). Classification (GTDB taxonomy): domain Bacteria; phylum Acidobacteriota; class Blastocatellia; order UBA7656; family UBA7656; genus DATEKX01. The sequence continues at coordinate 950,815 of CAVSDJ010000008.1, read as the reverse complement.
GAAGCTCGACTTCGGGCGGCGATGATGTGATTGACGCGGACTTTGTTGATGTTGATGACAAGAAGTAATTGAATAGTGACGTCAGTGGATCGAAATCCAAATTTGAGATTTCGGATTCGCTCGCCACTCGCCCCGACCTTCGATCACTTGATTTATGCCTGGAAGCAACGATTACTACAAAGTGTTAGATGTGGCGCGCAATGCGACGGCTGACGAGATAAAGAAAGCGTATCGCAGGCTTGCGCGGCGGTATCATCCTGACGTTAATCCGGGCGATAAAGAATCCGAAGAACGCTTCAAACAAATCTCCGAAGCGTTCGAGGTTCTCTCTGATCCCAAGAAGCGCGAAGTATACAATCGCTTCGGGCATTACTCCGAACAGGCGGCTGCAAGCGGAGGCTCAGTGTTCGATTTTTCCAACTTCGGCGCTGCCAACTTCCGCGACATCTTTTCAGAAATATTCAGCAACATCAGGACGCAATCGAACTCGCGCAAACAACCGACTCGCGGCGCTGACATCGAGTACACGCTTGCCGTCACTTTTGAAGAAGCGATGCGCGGACTGAATACGAATATCGAAGTTGAGCGAAGCGAAGCCTGTTCCGCCTGTCAGGGCATGGGCGAGACGAGCGATGGAAATATTACCTGCCCGACTTGTAACGGCACGGGTCAGCAATCGCGGATGATAGGCGGGCCTTCGAAATGTTCGCAATGCGGAGGCTCAGGAAAAACATCTCGCCCTTGCGAAGTTTGCAGAGGGATTGGTGTTGTGCCCAGGCGCGAAACATTAAGCATAAAAATACCGCCCGGAGTCGAAGCAGGTTCTCGCGTTCGCATCGCGGGCAAGGGTCACGCCGGAACATACGGCGGGTCATCCGGCGATTTATATCTGGTCACGAACGTCAGCGATCATCCGTACTTCAAGCGGCGCGGCGATAACATTCATTGCACTGTGCCGATCACAGTGCCCGAAGCTGCGCTCGGCGCTCGCATCGAAGTGCCGACCATTGACGGCAAAGCGGCGCTGAAGATTCCGGCTGGCACTCAATCGGGCCAGAAGTTTCGTTTGAGAGAGCGCGGCGCTCCGAGCCTTCGCGCGGGCGGCGTTCGCGGAGACCAGTATGTCGAGGTGAAGATCACTTTGCCGAAAGTGATCAGCGAAGAGACTAAAGAATTATTGCATCAGTATGCGCGACACAACGAAGAGAATCCGCGTGCAGAGATGGGGCTTGATTGATTGGAGGCTTACATCATGCAGGACGCATTAGTATGGCTGGCCGTGCTACTGATAATTGCGGGGATGTTCTGGGCGCTCGCTCGCGAAAACAACCAGAAGCGGAAGCGCACGGCTCAGGAGTATGAGCGCGACGTGGCGGAGGCGAAAGACTCATTGATGCGAGCAGGATTGGTTGAGTTAGACAAATTTTACGGCGCGACGAAGCAGAAGCAAGCCGCAGTTGAATATTTGAAAGACGAAGCGCAGGGATTGCATAAGACGGGCGGCAAGGACGATGATTCTGACCGCACCGTGAGCCAGAGCGATGGCAGGAAATAAGAAAGCAAAGAAATATACGATCAGCGTGGTTGCCGAACAATACGGCGTCCACCCGCAGACGCTTCGCCTCTACGAACGCGAAGGGCTGATCACGCCATCGCGTTCGGCTAAGGGCACGCGCTACTACACGGAAGAAGACATCGAACAACTCGAACTGGTATTGAATCTGACGCGCGATCTGGGCGTGAATCTCGCGGGAGTTGAGATCATCTTGAACATGCGCGAGAAGATGCACCATATGCAGCGCGAGTTCGAGAACTTCCTTCAGTACATTCACGATAACATTGGCGCAGAGATGTTTAAGACTGATGAGCGAAGCAAGAGCGCCCTCGTGCCGCGTCGCCGCATCGAGCTTGTCGTCAAGCGCGGCGAGCGCGTTGATTGATTGTACTAGCGCCATTGAGTTGTTTGGGTTTGAAAGTCAATTAACCGCAGAGGACGCAGGATGGCCGATGATGTGCTTCGCACGCGGCGGATTCGCAGAGAATATTACCTCTGCGTCCTCTGCGGTTAACTCTCTGTTTTCTTTAGAGCCTCTTAAGTATATACTACGCTTCCGTTCCCTCCAGGTTAACCGAACACCCCTCTAAAAAATGAATTGGAGGTGTGTCCCCATGATTCGTTGCACATCTTGCAGAATCTTTTTTCTCATCCTCACACTTTTAGCAACTTCTTCAAACATGCGCGCAGACGATCTCGACAATGTCGTGTTCGAGGGAGTCGTTCGTGACAACACCGGAGCCGTGCTGCCTGCTGCCAAAGTTATAGCTGTTCACATTGCAACTGGCGTGGAACGCTCTGCACTGAGCAGCGACGAAGGTCGTTATCGAATCAGTGTCAGCGCGCCGGGTAACTACATCATCAATGTCGTCGCCGCAGGCTTTAATCCAGAACAGAGCAATGAAATTACCGCGACCACAGGCCGCGCCTTTTCGATTGACTTCGCGCTTGCGCCTTCGGGCGTGACGGAGCAAGTCACAGTAGCCGCATCGCATACGCCTCTTGTTGACACGACGCGCACGGTTGTAGGCGATACGATCACGCGGCGCGAGCTTGATGAGTTGCCGATTATCAATCGCGACCCGTTGCAACTGGTCTTTCTGTCAGGCGGCGCTGCCGAAGCTCCGCTTTCGACATCTGAATTAGCCGATGAAGGGCGCGGGCGATTTCTTCGCGGCGCGCCGGAAGAGGCGGGCATATTTTCGCTCACAGGCGCGCCCGCGACTTCAAACAACATCACGATTGACGGACTTGATAATAATGACGACCGCGCGGCCCGCGAGCGCGTCACGCTCACCCCCGAATCAATCGCGGAAGTCCAGATCATTACTAATCAGTACGCCGCAGAATATGGCCGCGCGTCGGGCGGTCGCATCAACATAAGAACTCGCGGGGGGGCGAATCGCTATAACGCCGATGCTTATTTCTATTTCGGCGATGAATCCTTAAGCGCAAATACTTTTTCACGCAACGCGCGCGGTCTGGGCCGCGTGCCGCAACAACAGCGCAGAGAAGGCGTAGTCGTTTCAGGCCCGATTCGCAAACAAAAAGATTTTTTCCTGGCAAGCTACGAACGCTTCGACGTGACAGATTTTGTTGAGATAAACGCGATGGTGCCCGTTGAATCTAATCGGCTGTTTCCATTGCCCAAACCCAATCGAACGCCAACAGCAGGCGGTGAAGTCGGATTGTTCTTTGACGAGATTTCAACGCCTGAAAACAGAAATCTCATAAACACTCGCGGCGATTTCAACTTCAATGAGCGGCATAATGCTTCGATCAGGTTTGATGCATTGCGCGGTAAAAACAAACGGGGCTTTCCGGGCGGCAGTCGGTTGGCCGATACGATTTTAATCGAAGGCCGCAACAGCGATTCGATCAGCTTTACAGATAACTTCATCGTTTCCAGTCGAGTAATAAATCAAGCGAGACTTCAATGCTCGCGCCTGTTGCCGCGCAACAAAGCGAGCCTTGATTCCATAAGCGTCGTCATCGAAGAGCCGAGCCGGATTACGGCAGGCGCGTTCACCGGCAGCGATTCATCTCCCGCATTCGCAAGGGAAGAGCGACGCGCTCAATTTCAAGATAACATCTCGTTTCTGTTCGGCTCGCACCTGTTCAAAGCGGGCGGCGACGTGCAACTTGTGCGCTCTCGTTTCACTGACTTGTTTGCGACTGGCGGGCAATTCACATTCGATACGGTTGATGATTTTCTTGCGAACCATCCCGGCGGTTTTGTTCAACGATTTAACACAGACAGCCGCCTCTCGAACAATGTTGTTGGCCTTTTCGTGCAGGACGAATGGAAGATAAGGCCGAACTTCACGCTTTCGATAGGCGTGCGCTACGACAACGAATCGATCTTGAAAGACCGCGACAATTTCAGCCCGCGTGTAGCTATTGCGTGGGACCCATTCGGCGGCAAGCTGTTTCGCAGTTTCAAACGACTGGCGCAGCCGGGTAAGACAGTTGTGCGCGCGGGATTCGGATTGTTCTACAACCGGGCATTGTTGCGGACTATTGATGATTTCTCGTTGGGCGCTTCAACGCTGATTGTTGATTCGGATATTACGCCTGATGTTTTATTGTCTGTTCGGTTTCCTGCGCCAATTACCGATCAATCGCTCGTTCAACGGTTCGCCGTCAAAGAGACGGGCTTTCTGCGCCGCGTGAGCGAGGGGCTTGAGATTCCTTACACGCTGCAAACAGGACTTGGAGTCGAGCGACAGATGAGCAAGAGCATCGTGGCGACGGCTGATTATATATTCACACGCGGCGCTCATCTGTGGCGCGAAACGAATATAAATTCTCCGACGCTGCCTGAGGGCTTTTCGAGTTTCACCGAGTTTCTTCAAAGCCGCGACTTTGATAATCGCTTAACTTCAGGTGGCAAACGTCCTATCTCAGGAACGAACGCTGATGTTGTGCGCTTCAACACAAGCGCGAACACTTCGACAACGCAGGGAGCGATACGCCTTGAAAACGGGGTGCGAATATTGACGCTTGGTCTCAATGCGCCGCGTTCATCGAATGTTGCAGCCGCGCTGCAGCCGTTCGCTTCCTGAGGCCAGACCCGACGCTTGAACAGGTCGAGATGCTTGAATCCACAGGCAATTCTTTTTATCACGGCGGAGTTTTTTCGTTGCGCTACTCGATGAATCGCTACGCAAACTTTCGCGCGGCGTACACGCTATCGAAGTTCATTGACGAAGGAACGACTAACACAGCTTCACCTCAAGATTTGTTTGATCGTAGATCAGAGCGCGCACTGTCGCTTCAAGATCAGCGGCATAGATTTACCGTAAGCGGACTTTTTCAAATCCCGCGCGTCAAACTCGACCTCGCGCCCATCGTATCTTTCGGATCATCAAAGCCGTTCAACATCGGCGCAGGGTTCGATAGAAATTTAAATGATATTGAAAACGACCGACCGAATTTCTTAAGCAATGTCGGGCGACCCGAATGGCGGCGGCCCAACAACGCGCCTGCCGATGATATCAAGTCGCAGCTTCAACTCGCGCCGATTGGTTCCAACGGAAATCTGCCGCGCAATTACGGTCGAGGCCCGGGCACGCGCACCATCAATCTGCGCGCGTCTCGCACGTTCAAATTGCGCGAACACGTCAAGATTCGGTCTTCGATTGATGTGTTCAACCTGTTCAATAATTCGATTTTTAGTTTTGGCTCTGAGTTCATAGACCGCGACGATGCGGATTTCTTGATACCTCGTCGCACGCAGCGACCGCGCACCGTTCAACTCAGCTTGAAAGTTTCTTTGTAATAAGTTGTAGGAAACAGAGGTTATAAAGCATAGAGACATCTCACCGCAGAGACGCAGAGAACGCAGAGGGGGCGCAGAGTATAAATAGCTTTTCTCTGCGAAATCTCTGCGTTCTCTGCGTCTCTGCGGTGAATTGACTTCATCTACTTTAATAATCAAAGGCAACAGGCTTAGGCTGTTTGCGTTTCCAGTCCGGGCGATTCTGTAAAATCTTTTTGCACTTTTCCGCTCCCGTTTGAATGCGATTAACGAACGGCGCTGGCGGGTTCATCTGCTCGGCCATCTCGAACATCATCAACGCGCGCTCAGGTTCGCTCGACATCAAGGCTAATTCCGCGCCTTGTACCGAAGCCCGCACGGCGTTGGGATCATCGGGCCATGCTTTCGCAAGTCGCTCGAACTCGACCGACGCTTCGCGAGTCATTTGCACTTCGCGGAGGTACTCGCAAATTATCATCCAATCGCGCACAGGGATGCGCACCCTCACCTCTTTATCAGGGAATGCCGAGAGGAGATTATCATAAGCATAAAGCGCAGCTTCTTTGTCTTCTTTCGAGAGATGATAACGAATAAGCCGACCATACATCGTGTTGAGTTGATCGTAATTCGATGTCTTCTCGTAAATCTGAATCAGTCCCAGAATGGCTTCCAGGCTGTCGTTATTTTGCATCAAGTGCGAGCGCAACTTTCGCTCTGCCATATCGAACTGGCCCTTGTCCATCATCTCAAGCCCTTGCGTAACGGCGGCAGGAGCTTCGATACGAGACCATAGCTTCGATTTTCGGGATTGACGTATGTCTCTTCGGTTTTTGTGGCCTTCATAGCGAAGGCAAAGCCCGCGCCGAAAATGAACCCTGCGATGTGAACTGAATATCCCACGCCCGGATGTGCCGCCCGATCTCTTATCGAAATACCACGAGATCACCTGCGCGAGAAAGTAAGCGATCAGGTAAATGTATCCGGGGATAAATATCTTGGATCGCTTCTTGAAGAATATGAACACGACCCAACCGATGGCGAAAGCAATCCTCCCAGGAATAAACAGTCTTATCTTTGTCTTAGGCAGTCGTATCAGGAAAGCTCCCATGGTCGCAGATATCGCGCCTGATGCGCCGATGCAGGGCACGCTTGATTGGACTTGCTATGTAGGGTATGCACGAGGCTGCCGCGCCGAGCAAATAAAAGCCGCCAGGAATATGCCGCGCCCCCAGAGGTCTTCGAGGCTGAAGGCGATGGCGAAGAAAAAAATCAGATTGCCGAACAGGTGCCAGCGCCCCGCCGTGAAGAAAAGCCGCATGTGATGAGTTGATAAATCTTCCATTTGCCGTTCGGAGCAAAGCCGTATTTAAACCACAGCATTCCCTCTCTTGCCGTTGTTAATGACGCCAGCTTCTTGTTGAACTCTTCGCGTAGTTGATTGGCTTCCGAACTGCGAAGCCATAAATCATATTCGCTCTGGAGGCTGGGGTTCGACTTAAACTGCTCTTTAACGAGATCAACTTGCTCTTTGGTAACCAGCCCTTCTGCAACAAGTTTATTCCTCACATTCTCATCGGCCAGCAATTGTTCATTTCTTTGCAGAAACTGTTGAAGCTCTGTTGCGGCACTTATTACTTGTTTCGTGCTCTCCGCTTGTCCCGGCAGCGTGACATAGTAAATAAAGACATTGAGCCCCATGATGATAAAAGTTATCCAGGGCAAACGTCGCACTGTTGAGTTCTCGTTGCCTATTGGGATGAACATAGACATAACAACGAGGAAGAGTATTACGATTATATAAATGAGCAATGACAGCATCGCTGAAACCTTTCGGGGCCGGTAGATAGAGCGAAGGGGCAGGTTATTTTGCAGGCAGCAAATATGCCTTATTACAAGCCATTTTGGCTGTTCGGATGATAACAAAGCGATATTAGAGCAGCAATAGTATTGTTTGAAGGTAATGCAGTGAAAGCGCGAGCTTATTGGTTGTTATTCTGCTCGTCGGTTGGCTTCGTCAGGCTTAGTTAAAAGCGCAGCAGGAACGCGTAGCGCGTGTTTGCCGGGAGGAGTTACTCCGCGTTGAAGTTCGGGATTCATCTCAAGCAGCGCGCCGTAGGAAATTTTGAGTTTTTTGGCAAGCGGTCTGAGTTCGGTCTGGTTTGTGATCATCCGCGTTTCATAGCGATAAGGATATGCGGGCGGAAGATCGAAGCCGTACTGTCTGGGATTTTTGGCAATCGTAACGACGGCCAGTATTGCAGGAACATAATTGCGCGTCTCTTGCGCGATGTATCCGCCTTTATGTATGCGCCAGAAGTCGCGCGAGCCAGAGCGCGCTATCGCAGAATCAATATTGCCCTCGCCCGTGTTATATGCGGCAAGCGCAAGCTCCCAGTCGCCTTTGAATCGAGTCGAGAGCCACTTCAAATATTTCGCCGCCGCGCGTGTTGATTTTTCAGGATTCGAGCGTTCATCAACCCAATAGTTCTGCGAAAGTCCGAAACGCGTTCCGGTCGAAGGAATGAATTGCCAGATGCCTTTGGCCGCAGCCGACGAATAAGCGTAAGGGTTCCAGCCTGACTCTACTTGCGCAAGCCAGACCAGATCGGTCGGCACGCCCTCTTGTTTGAAGATGCGCTCGGCCATCTCGCGGAACCTGACGGAGCGTTGAAGACCGCTTCCATAGTCGCGCGCCCGCGACCTCGCGTGAAGTAACTGATAAATTGTTTGACCGGATAGGCCGCCGTGAAATTGAAATTGAATCGCGCAATAACGCTGCCAGCATCGTCCGCGACTACTTCTTCCAGTTCCGCTTCGGAAAGAGACGCAAGCTTATCAAGCGGCGAAGGCTCGTAACGTTGTTCGCTGAACCCGCCGTCTTTCTGCTCCATCGCGATGACCTGATAATGATTGATCATCTCGATTAATTTGCGGTAGTAGATGCGAAGCTCGTCGTCGCTGCTCATCCCGATTGATGAATTCAGGATTTCATCAATCGCGTAATCGAACTCTCGCCGGGCCATATCATACTGGCCGGTTTTGTAAGCCTGCTCGCCTTTCTCATAGTGCATATTCGCTTTGCTGATGATGTCGTGAACCAGCGCCCGCTTTGCATCCTGAGAAAACGACGAGTTGCCGGAGTCCAGAGCAAAGGCAGAAGCGATTGGCAAAAAACAGCCAATCAACACCACGACTAATAATGTTCGCTTCATCCTCATTTTCACTATGACAGAACGCGCGAGGCAGCCTCGCGTTCAGTTTTAATTATACCTGACCTGCTGTGAATCGGGGCAGTATTATTAAAAATCGCAAGCCATTCGCAATAATCTATTCGTATCTGAGCGCCTCGATTGGGTCGAGAGAAGCCGCTTTGCGCGCGGGATAGTACCCAAACCCTACGCCCACAAGGACGGAAAAGATTACCGACGCGAATGATGGATAAGGGGGAGACAAGCGTGGGCCAGTTGAGAAAACTCGAAATTGTTATTGATATACCAATACCGAACAGAACGCCTATGATTCCGCCTGCCACGGAAAGCGTAATTGATTCGATCAAAAACTGACGACGGATGACGCCGCTTCGCGCGCCAATCGCCATGCGAATTCCTATCTCGCGCGTTCGCTCGGTGACGCTTACGAGCATGATGTTCATGATGCCGATGCCGCCTACCAGAAGCGACACGCCCGCAATCGAAGCGAGCAGGTTAGTCATGATTTTGCTCGATTCATCGGCAGCTTCCGCGACATCTGTCAGGTTGCGCACAAAAAAGTCATTATCTTGATTCGGGCCAAGCCTGTGCCGCTGGCGCAGCAGTTCTGTGATCTGTTTCTCTGCCGTGAAGGTCGCCGCAGGGCTTATAGCCGACACCAGCACTTGATGAATGTGCGTGATGGTAAGCATCTTTTTCTGCGCGGTCGTGTAGGGCACGATGACCGTGTCATCTTGATCCTGACCATACTGGTTCTGTCCTTTTGTGGAGAGCACGCCGATCACGCGAAATGGGAGGTTGCGGATTCGCATCGTCTGGCCAATCGGGTCGCCGCCTGTAAAGAGGTTGTCTACAACGGTCTTGCCGATGACGCAGACGCGCGCGGATGTTCGCACGTCGCCTTCTGTAAAAAACTCGCCGGTTGCTACAGGCCACGCGCGGATGTCCGGGAACTTTTCGTTAGTGCCCTGGATGCCGCTCGATGCAACCCAGTTCTGATTGCCGAAAACAAGCTGGCCGTTTGCGCGCACGCCCGGACTTACGGCGCGCACGGACGGGCATTCACGCTCTATCGCATCGGCGTCTTCAGGAATCAGTGTATTAGATGAACCCGCGCCGCCGCGCATTCCGCCCGTGTTCATCGAACCCGACATGACGAAGAGCATGTTGTTGCCGAGTTGCGCTATCTGAGATTGAATCGTAGCCGACGCGCCCTGGCCTATGCCGACCATTGCGATGACCGCGCCTACGCCTATGATGATGCCGAGCATCGTAAGCGATGAGCGCATCTTGTTGCGAGCCAGCGCGCGAAGCGCAATCTTGAAAGTTCCCCAAATATTCATTCTTCGTCCTCTTCGTCGTCCTCTTCCATAGGCGGCAAGCTCTCAAGTTCTTCGCGAGCCAGGCGAGGATTATCAACCATCTCATCTCGTTTGATGCGACCGTCTTTGAATACGACCACGCGGCTGGCATATTGAGCTATGTCCGGCTCGTGCGTGACCAGAGCTATTGTAATGCCGCGCTCTTGATTTAGTCGCTGAAAGACATCCATCACTTCAATCGAAGTGCGGCTGTCGAGATTGCCCGTCGGTTCGTCTGCGAGAATGATCGAAGGATGATTCACGAGCGAGCGAGCGATTGCAACGCGCTGTTGCTGTCCGCCTGAAAGCTGGTTCGGCATATTGTGCATGCGCTGGCTCAGGCCGACTATATCAAGCGCCTCTGTGGCGCGCTTCATTCGCTCTGCGGGTTTCAATCCGAGATAGAGCATCGGAAGCTCTACATTTTCAAACGCGCTTGTGCGACTCAGCAGGTTGAAGCCTTGAAACACGAAACCGATCTTTCGATTTCTTATGTCGGCCAGTTCGTCTTTTGACAGCGTTGATACATCCTGCCCGTCGAGAAAGTAATGCCCCTTGGTTGGCTTGTCCAGGCAACCGAGTATGTTCATCGTTGTTGATTTGCCCGAACCCGAAGCTCCCATAATCGCGACGAATTCGCCGCGATCAATATGAAGCGAAACGCCGCGCAATGCGTGTATCTCGACATCGCCCATTTTGTAAGTCTTATGAATGTGATCGAGCCTGATAAGCGCAGGCTCGACGAGCGTATCGGCTTTTCGCTCCTTTTCAGCTATGACTTGAGTGTCCAATTAACTATTCACCTCTCCGTTCGGTAGACAGAAAACAGAAGGCGGTAGGCAAAAGGCAGCTTAATAGAAAATACACTTACTGTCTACGGCCTTCTGCTTATCGCCTTCTGTTTTTTATCTCGGCCCACGCCCGCCGCCGCCGCCGCCGGGCGGTCGCTGACCAAAGGGCGTGGTGGGCTGCTGCGAGCGATTACCGCCGCCAGTATCGTTCTGACCTATGACTATAGTGTCGCCTTCTTGAATATCATTGCCCATTATTTCCGTCACGCGCCCGTTAGTCAGACCTGTGCGAATGAATCGCGGCTCAAGCGTCTTTCCGGCGATCATCACCCAAATCATTTGGCCCTGCCGTCGCTGTTCGCCTGCGCCGCCTTGAGCACGCCTGGCTGCCTGGCCGTTGCGGTTTTGGCGTTGCCCGTCTTGTTGTGCTGCCGGTTGCCCTTCCTGCCCGCCCTGCGGTTGACGTTCGGCATCACGCTGTTTGCGTCGCTCTTCCATCTTCTCTTGAAGAGCTTGTTGCTCTTTTTCTGAAAGGTTCGGCCTGAAACGAAGCGCGGCATTCGGAACCGTCAGCACGCTATCGCGCCGCGCAACAGGGATGGTGATGTTGGCGGTCATTCCGGGCCGCAGCTTTTGCTCTGGGTTCGCCACGTCAATTACTGCGCTGTATGTGACGACGTTTTGTAGCGTCTGCGCGTTTAGTCGGAGTTGACTTATATCGCCCGTGAATGTTTCACCCGGATAAGCGTCAACAGAGAAGTTGGCTTTGATGCCCTGTTTGATCTGCCCGACATCGGCTTCGTCAATCGAAGCGAGCACCTGCATTTTTGTCAGGTCGTTTGCGATAGTGAAAAGCGTAGGAGCTTGAAGACTCGCGGCTACGGTCTGGCCTACGTCAACGGTGCGAGATACGACAACGCCGTCAATCGGCGAAGCGATGATTGAATGGTCGAGATTGACCTGCGCCTGTTGAAGTTGCGCTCTGGCTTGAGAGAGCGAAGCTTTTGACTGTTGAAGCTTCGCCTGTGCCGAAGCGTTTGCTGCTTGCGCCTGTCCGACCTGCGCTCCCGCCTGTTCGTATCGCGCGGCTGCCGCATTGGCGGCTGCCTGAGACGCTTCGATATCTCTGGCCGAGATAACGCTGCTTATACTTTGATTGCGCTTGACGAGAGAGATTGCATCATCGCGCTGCACGCGGGTCACTTCCTGATTGGCTTTTGCCGCATTCAGGTTTGCTTTCTGATTGGTTATTTCGACTTCGGCTCCCTGGACGGCGGCCTCGGCATTGACGACATTCGCGCGAGCGTTTTCAACCTGCGATTGAAACAGCGCCGGGTCAAGTCTTGCTATGATTTGGCCGCGTTTTACTTCCGAATTAAAATCCGCGCCGAGCCATTGCACGGTTCCCGAAACCTGCGAGCCGACAAGCACAGTCGTGACCGCTTGAACTGTTCCCGTAGCCGATACATTAACCTCTACATTACCGCGTTCGATCTTTGCTGTGATGTAATCGTTTGCATTCGATTTGTTTCCCAAAAAAAACGCCGTAGTCACAGCGGCTCCGGCCAGCAATAGAATTATTGCAATAGGCGTGCGTCGTTGCTTTATAATGGTCACAAATCTTTTTATCGTCTCTGCCATCTGTTCCTCGTCTTCAAATTACGCCGACTGATGTTTTCACAAAGTAGCGTCATCACTTTTATTTTGCCACAAACCTAAGACGAATTCGACGCATGGCCGGTTACAGTTAAGACTTTCTTTCTGCTTGCTACAGCAGTACCGCGAGCGGTAGCCAGCGGGTTCTGTGGACAAAAAAACCCGCTGGCTACCGCTCGCGGTACCGTTTATAAGGTGGCCGGAATTGACTCACCATGTTTGTCGTGCTAGGTTATTCATCACTGAAAATCGGGAAGCGAGTTCAATGAGACAAGGATTTCTGCATCGCTGGTTTGCGGTTTTACTCTTTAGTTTTGCATTCGCAGACCTATCGGCAGACCTGATGTCGCCTCAACTCTGTTGCGAAGGAATAGGCAATCTTGCCGTTTCTACTAAACATATTAATGACGCGAACGCCTTCATCGCAGCAGATGATTTCGGACACGACCAGTCATCCGATCCGTTGAACATTGAAGAAGATTGCTTTTGCTGCTGCTCTCACATTTTGCCGAGCGTGCATTTTGATGTAGCTGTATTGGACATAAAACCGCCCGCGTCTATAGTGACAAACGCATTCTTGCCGACGCCTCCGCCTCAAAAAACGTTTCACCCTCCGCGCCTTTCCTAAACGTTCTTCACTGAAATATATCGAATAACGAATGTAGGGGCGACCCTCTGTGGTCGCCCCAGATTCACCTGTCGCCAGTCTGGGGCGACCACAGAGGGTCGCCCCTACATGCTGACATTCATTTGCAAACATCTATAAGTCAACCAGGAAAGGCCGGATTAATCATGTTTTTTCGATTCATACGCGCTGTGGCGCTGCTTATTGCGTTATCCTTTGCCACAGTTCCTATCGCCACTTTCGGGCAAGAGAGTTCAACTAAAACTGGCATAGTATCTCGGAGCGCGGCACACCAGAGCGATATTCTTTTCGCATCAAAGACCGAAACTCTCAACACGGCCAGCCGTTATGTAGACCCTGCGCAAGGCGCTTCATCCAATGACCTGATTCGCCGCGCGCTCACATCGAATACTGAGTTTGCGGCTGCGCGCCTCGACATTGAACGTGCCCGCGCTCGCATCCGTCAGGCGAGTCTTAGACCCAACCCGACAATTGATTTCGAGCAGGCGACGGGAAAGTTTACAGGCTCGACGGGCGAGCGCGAGACGAGCGTAGGTTTTGCGCTGCCGCTCGAACTCAACGGACAGCGACAAAAAAGAATAAGTCTCGCTCGTGTTGAACTCGAAGCGGTGGAAGCAGAGATCGCTGACCGCGAGAGGCGTTTGATAGCAGAGGTTCGCTCTGCTTACGCAGCATCACTGGCAGCCGCGCGCGAGTTGGAGATAACCGAAGGGCTGAACAACCTTGATGTGCAGACTGCTCGCATAGTTGAAGCGCGCGTAACGGAAGGCGAGTCTGCGCCAATCGAGTTGAACCTTTTGCGTGCAGAGGTTGATCGCCTCAAATCACGCCGTGCTCTTGTTGAAGGCAGGCTTCAAGCATTGCTGCTGCGGCTGAAGTTTCTTGCAGGCATACCGGCAGACGAGCCGCTGCGGTTGCGAGAAGATTTGATCACGCCAGTCTTCGACCAACTTCCTACTTCCATTGAAGCCGCGCTCGACATTGCGCTCAAGACGCGCCCTGACTTACGACTTGCTCGCTTGAATGAAAAATTGTCTGAGGCCAGTTTAGAGTTGGTTCGCGCACAGGCGCGGCCCGACGTTACCGCTTTCACACGATTTACTGCTAATCGCTCCATCTTTGACGACACGCCCATCGGAGTTCTAAGAGACAAAGACAAGACGTTCAGCTTCGGCGTGTCAATCAGCATTCCTTTGTTCAACAGGAATCAGGGCGCGAAGGCTGAGGCTGTTACCGCAATCGCACAGGCGCAACGCCGCCGCGAGTTCGCAGAGCAACTTGTGCGTATGGAAGTCGCGAGCGCATACGCGCGCTATGAAGCGGCGCAGGTCTCGCTCGCCTTGTTCGAGCGGGGCGTGCTTGCCCGCTCGTCTCAAAACATTAAATCCATTCGCGAAGCTTACGAGCTAGGCGCGTTCCGCATGACTGAACTGATATCCGAGCAACGCCGCCTGCTCGACTCGCAGCGCGAATACATCGAAGCCCTGACCGAAAGATACAAGGCATTGACTGATTTGCTATCAGCCATCGGAGCTTCGATTGATTCAGGCGCGAAATGAAATGAGGAATATTACTATGCAAGAAAATTCCACGAACAAGAACATAAAGGAAGCCGCAGAAGATCAACCGAGCGTTATCGCAGTTTTAGCGCAACATGCACGCAGACGGCTTCGCGCTTCGCCCGCGCAGTCGCTTTTAATAGCGACACTCGCGCTGCTGTTGGTCGCGCTGGTTGGATATCTGCTCTGGCCTCGACCAGAGAAAACGAAAGTCGCGGTAGAAACGCCGCCCACTCTCGAAGCGAAACACGAAGGCGAGGAACACGATGAGCATAGTCAGGAAGGGGCTATCGAGGTCAGCGACGAAATAGCCGCGCTGGTCGGCATAAAAACCGAGCAGGTTGCGAACGGCGAGATTGAAGACAGCATCAGTACAGTGGGCAAAGCCCTGGTTGCGCCGAACGGGCAGGCCATAGTTTCCGCAAAGGTTGATGGCCGCGCTGTGCGTGTCTTGGCTGAACCGGGCCAGAGCGTAAAGGCAGGACAGGTCGTCGTCGTGATTGACAGCGCGCAAGTAGCGGAACTGCGTGGCCAGTTGATCGAAGCGCAATCCAAACTGAAGCTCGCAGAACAAAACCTTGCGCGCATAACTAAGAGCGAAAATCGCGCTGCCGTCATTCAAGCAAAGAACAAGTTGGACTTTGCTGAAAACAATCTCGAAAGAAAGAAGAGACTTGCTGCGCTCGGCGCTGCCGCAGGCAGGGAAGTGGCCGAAGCCGAAGTCGAATACAAGAACGCGAAAGCTGAATACGATTTCCTCTCAACCATTCAAGTCGCACGAGAGCAGCAACAGACCGCCAGTGAACTTGAGCAATCACGCGCCGTCGTCCGAAGAATCATTCAATCATTGTCTGCGCTGGGGGCCAGCACAAACGGCGAAGGCGGCACGCTCGCCGTCGCATCACCAATCGCGGGCACAATAGTTGACCGGCATATATCGGTAGGGCAAGCCGTGACACAAGGCAGTGAGTTGATGACCGTGATGAATCTGGAAAGCGTCATCATCGAAGCTCAGTTGCCGGAATCGCAAGCTACGCGCGCGAAAGCCGGACAACATATTACTGTGCGAATACCCGGCTTGCCGGATCACCCATTTGAAGGGCGAGTCGAAACCGTAGGCGATGCCGTAGACCCGCAGAAGCGAACCGTCCCTGTGCGCGCGCGAATAACAAATGCAGGCGCGATTCTTAAACACGAGATGGCCGTCGAGGCGCGCATCGCAACAGGAGTGCGCAAAGATAGCCTGCTCGTTCGCGTTGCGGCAATCGTGGAAGATGAAGGCATAAAAGTCGTCTATGTGAAGGAAGGTAATCGCTACGAACGCAGGCCTGTGACCGTAGGAACAATCAACTATCAGTGGGCGGAAATCCTGAGCGGCGTTGAAGCGGGCGAGGAAGTAGTAACGGCTGGCGCATATCAATTAAAGAATATGCAGAAGGGCGGAGGCGAAGAAGGAGGACACCATGACGAGCACTGATAAGGAACCGGGCGGGCTGCTCAATCGCACGATTGAGTTTTCTCTTCGCAACAGGCTCCTGGTAATTTTTGCGATCATACTGGCGTCGTTTCTGGGGCTGATGGCGTTTCGCGCGATGGAGACGGATTTGTTTCCAGACCTTTCATCTCCGATCATTACGGTCTTTGTAGAAAACCCCGGCCTTGCCGCTCAAGAAGGCGAGACGTTGATTGCGCGTCCCCTCGAATCCGCATTTCGCAGCTTACCTAATGTCGTGCGAGTCTGGTCCGAATCCGAAGTGGATGTGGTTTCTGTGCGAGCGGAGTTTCGTTTCGGAACCGACTACTATCTGGCGAGGCAACTGCTTGCCGAACGCTTGTCAACGGTGGCTCGCGATTTTCCTGCCGGTACTGCGCCGCCAGTTCTTTCGTCTGCCGCATCGCGCCTCAGCGAAGTGTTGTTGTTTTACGTCGCGAGCGAAGACGGAAAGGCAGACACTAAAGAACTGAAAGAGACGGCTGATTATCTTATTCGATACAAGCTGCAAACCGTGCCCGGCGTTATCCGAATCACTTCGCACGGTGGCGAGCGCCGCCAATACGAAATAGCGCTCGACCCTGAGCGCATGCGCTCCTACAACGTTTCGCACGACGAGATAGTGAAAGCAGTTGGCGAATCGAATCAGAATTTTTCAGGCGGCTTTATCACAGGCGCGGCAACAGAGATGGATGTGCGCGGGCTGGGCCGCATAAACTCGCTCGATGACATTGCGAACATCGTCGTCACAGTGCGTGACGGCGTTCCCGTTCGCATACGCGATGTGGCTGATGTGCGCGACGGCGCAGCCGTGCGTCGCGGCATAGCTCGCGCGGGCGAGCAAGAAGCAGTTGTGATGACTGTCACTAAACAATTCGGAAGCGATACGCTGTCGGTTGTCGAGCAGTCGAAGAAAGCATTGGATGAATTGAAGCCGTTTTTGCCCGAAGGCGTTTCGACTGTTCCTTTCTTCGATCAATCGGAATTGATTAACTCTGCAACAAGGACGCTGGAAGAAGCCTTGCTGGTCGGCGGCATCGCGGTGGTGTTGATTATATTTCTGTTTCTTGGCAACGTTCGTTCGACGCTTATCGCCGCGATAACGATACCGGTTGCCGTTGTGATTAACTTCATCTTCTTGCGCCTGCTCGGAGTCACGCTCAACATCATGTCGTTGGGCGGGCTTGCGGTCGGACTCGGCATCATGATTGACGCGGCAATCGTTGACACCGAAAACATATTTCGCCATCTGAAAAATAATCCGAAGGACTCGTTGCTTGCCACGCTCAAAGGCGCAAGCGAAGTGCGGCGGCCTGCGGCTTATTCGACGGCCATCATCATAGTCGTATTCCTGCCCCTGCTTTTTTTGTCCGGCCTTGAAGGAAAGATACTCGGCCCATTCGCGCTCACTGTCATTGTGCTGATGGCGGTCGGCCTTTTGTTATCGCTGACGCTCACACCTGTGCTTTGCTACACGTTGCTCAGAAAAGTTGCGCCCCGATTAAAAGAAGAGAGCTGGCTGGCGAAGCAGTGCGAGCGTGTTTATGAACCCGTGTTGAGCAACTCGCTACGCCGCCCGCTTCTTGCTGTGACTATGGCGGCAGCGATATTCGCGTTATCGCTGATCGTCCTGCCGTTTTTAGGCACTGAGCTATTGCCGCAGATGGACGAAGGCGCAGTGCTGGTCGAGGTGGCGACTCCATCGGGGACGAGCCTGGGCGAGACTGATCGCATCGCTTCGCAAGTGACAAAGGTGCTCGACGGCGGCCCGGATGTTGCGGCAGTCATTCAGCCTGTGGGCAGAGCCGAAAGATCTGAAGACCCGATGCCTGTCAATACGGCTGAAATCTATGTTCAACTGGTGCCGCGACAAAAGCGCGAGCACACCATTCCTGAGATCGAAGCGTGGGTTCGCGAACAGTTGAAAAAAGTTCCCGGCGCGGCCACGTCAATCACTACGCCTCTGAATATGCGAATAGCCGAATCCATCTCAGGCACGTCGGCTGCGCTGACAGTGAAAATCTTTGGCAGCAATCTGGACACGCTGGCGCAGAAGGGCGCAGAGGTTAAGACGATAGTTGAGAAAGTGCCCGGTGTTGTGGACGTGCGGCTTGAGTCTTTGGGAGGGGTGCCGCAAGTCATCATCGCGGTTGATCGTGAACGCGCGTCTCGCTTTGGTCTCAATCCCGGCGAGATCGGCCACACAATCGAAGCGCTGCTCGGCGGCAGAGAGGTTACTACTGTCATCAAAGACCAGCTTAAAGAGTATCCGGTTGTTATGAGACTGCAAGAGCAGTATCGCGATGCTCCTGAAAAACTCGCGAGCTTGATGATGGACACGGCTACGGGCCAGAAGGTTCCGCTCAGTGATATAGCTGACGTTCGCATACAGCGCGGCCCCTCGACCATCAAGCGCGAAGATCAGGTCAGGCGCGTTCAGGTTTCTATGAACGTACAGGGACGCGATGTTAGCGCTGTAGTCAGCGATCTTGAAAAGAGTATGTCTGGCTTTGCGCTGCCTGATGGCTATTTCGTAAGTTATGGCGGCGGGTACGAACGTCAGCAGGAACTGACGAGCGAACTTGCAAGAGCGTTCGCGATCTCTGCGATGCTGGTCTTTCTGCTCCTGTATCTTGCCTTTCGTTCCATCTGGCAAGTGTTGTTGATTGCTTCAACGATACCGCTCGCACTTGCGGGTGGCTTCATCGCGCTCTGGGTTACAGGCACTACGCTCAATGTATCATCGATCATCGGTTTGCTTGCCCACTTCGGATTGTCCGTGCAGAAGGGGCTTATCTTAGTCGAGTACGTCAATCAATTGCGCGCCGATGGCATGAGCCTCCGTGAAGCGTTGTATCTCGGCGCTCGCACGCGAATGCGGCCTGTGCTGATGACAGCAGCAGCGGCAGGGTTAGGCGTATTACCGATAGCGATTGGATGGGGCGCGGGCGCAGAGCTACAGCAACCGATGGCGATAGCGTTGATTGGAGGATTGATTACTTCAACGATTTTGACTTTGGTGGCGCTGCCCGCATTGTACCTGGTAGCCGAAGGGCTGCGCGCGAAAGCTGCTCAGACCTGGTTGCGACTGCGAACTTCCACAGAATCAACCGTCTCGGTTTCTACTGGAGACTAAATTCAGTAGAAACCGAAGATGTTCGGGTCCTTGCTTCTCAGATACTGTAGAACGCAAGTCAGGATAACAGACGCTATCCAAAGAGCTATGAAAATTATCTTGAATACCTGTTGATATCTTTTGAAAAATAATCCCGGCAGCGCAAGTATAGATGCAAGCAGCACAGGAAGTAATATCAATCCGACAAACGTGCCAAAAAAATAGGCCATAACGAATGCAATGCCGGGCCTTCCTACGCCTTTTGCAAAATAGGTTAGCACTAAAGCTATTACCCCATTAACAAATGCAACCTGTGCAATCTTATCTACATACTTGAGAAACAGACTTTCTTCCTCTTCGGGTTCTTCAACTGCTGAGCCCAAGTAGGAACTGAATAATATATCCTTCTGCTCATCATCTCTTTTTGGACTGACGCTATTAAAGTTCATATCTTTGCACCTGTAAGGACAAACTCAATTTCCCGGCCCGAAGGTTCGTAAGATGGCCACAATTTATTCCTCTGGAATCCGGTTGTCAATCACTAAAGAACAATTGCGATATATTCTCAGTGCCTTTCAAAAATGGTGAGCTTTGTAATTCACAATCTTGTAAATATATAATGAGGCGAAACATTAACTAAAAAGGACGGCACTATGAGCCACGCAAACGGATTGGGCGCGGGTTTTTTGAAAGAGTTGGAGGCGGAAGCAGCCGCCAGCCGGAAATGTTTGGAAAGAATTCCTGAAAGTTTGTTCACCTGGAAACCGCACGAAAAATCTATGACTATGGGGTATCTCGCTCTGCTCGTTGCGGAGATCCCCAAATGGATTTACACGATGGTTGAATCGTCTGAAATTGACTTTGCGACGTTTCAGCATTTTGAACCAAAGACCACGGCTGATTTAGTAAAGCATTTCGATGATAATCTAGAATATGCGCGCAAAGCCTTACAAAATGTGCCGGACGAAGCCTTAGACGAACCTTTCTATCTGAAGAATCAGGGGCAGGTTCTTTTTACTTCTTCGAAGAAAGAAAACATCGCCCCATCAATTAACCATCTGGTTCATCATCGAGGGCAACTGACCGTTTATATGCGGCTGAATGATATAGCTGTTCCTTCAATCTACGGCCCTTCTGCTGACGACCGGGGATTTTAGAAGAAGGCTCATTCGGAATCTTTTATTAGAGCAAGAAAGTGATCGCTAAGCTGGCGGGAGCAGATGATTTTTTTCCCATCCTGAGATACATCAAAACCTGCTATAGAGCCTTCTGTAAATTTTGTTATTTGTGTTGCCGTACTGCCATCCAGCGGTTGCATCCAGATGTTAGTGACATCATTTTCCATAGTCGTATAAAATACCGCCGCCTTCGGACTGTGCGCCGTTTACCTATTTCGTCTTGATAATCAAACCTTGCGTACTACCTTTTTGCTGCATCTTGGTAAACATATCCGCTTTTGGATTTCGACATTTCCTTTTCTCCCGTAATGGCAGACATTCAGCGGATTTGTCCATGTCCGCATTCGCTTACAGGATGGGTAAAAATCAGATATGGCTTTTCGGTGTTGTGCTTGACAATGGAGCTAACTGCTTGTTATCTTGTCCTTTTGCCAAGCGGGCGGTTAGCTCAGCGGTAGAGCATCGGTCTTACAAACCGGGGGTCACAGGTTCGAATCCCGTACCGCCCACCAATCGGCTCAACAACTCACAAGGATTGCTGAGATTTCAAAGCCTTCTTACCCACACTACAATCAAAAAGCTCGCAAGCAGAAGAACTGAGTTTAGAGGAGATCTGCTAAATTTTTGAGGTCAATGTATTCGCTGTCTTGTTTGCTAACGCGGTCTTCCCTTCCACGTCCACTTCTTTTTGCTTCACTAACAAAAAACATCTCAATTTATAGTATTTCTACATATCCGTCCGTTCCATTCACCCGGATTCGTCTGCCCGTCTTTGATCAGTTTGGTAGCATTTTCCACTCCGACAACTGCTGGTAAGCCATATTCACGTGCGATAACTGCTCCATGGGTCATCAGTCCACCAACTTCGGTGACCAGGCCTTTTATGGATACAAACAATGGTGTCCAGCTAGGGTCAGTAAAGGAGGTGACTAATATATCTCCATCTTCCAGATCAGCATCTTCCATGTTTAAGATGACACGTGCCCGTCCCTCTATAACTCCGGAAGAAACAGCCAGACCTACAATAGCTTCGGCTGGGAGATTTTCTCGTTTGTACTTACCTGCAATGATTTCACCATCAGACGTGATAACACGTGGGGGAGTTAGTTTTTCATATAATTTGTACTCGTCTTTTCGTTTGCTGATGATCTGGTAATCCAGTTTATTTGTGCGTACGACTTCGCGAAGTTCTTCAAAAGTGAGATAGTAAATATCTTCTTTTTCATGAATAACGTTGGCTTGTACGAGTCTGTTCGGCTTCTTTCAGTAAAGCCTGCTTATAAACGAAGTAGCGACTAACCATGCCGTATTTTGGATATTCACGATAACCGGTGAAATTCCGGATCAGGTCGATCATTCGTTTTGTTTCTTTGGCTTTTTGTTCACCATCCGGTAATTGCTTCAATCGATCTAATAACTCTTGTTCTTTTTTCAAAGCTTCCTGTCGCCCTTGCTCAAATTTCCGCTTGCCGGCATCAGGCTCAAAGTTTTTGATGTTACTGAGAATCATGGGAACAAGTGTAGTTGGTTTTTCGCTCCAACGGGTTTTCGTAATATCGATTTCTCCGGCACATCGCATTCCGTATTTGTTGAGATAAGCATAGATAGCGTCCCGGGTTTCCTGTCCACCATCAAACTTAACCAGTTCATCCAAAAAGTTATCATCTTTTACATGTTGTAAATAATCAATTACTTCCGGATAAGGACGAATCACATCTGCGACATCCAATAGCGCCAGGCCCATTTCCGAAGTAATATTGTTTGGTACAGATTGAGAAAGCGTGTCTGCTGCATTTTTTTCACCTAACCACTCGTTCATTTTTTCATTGATCCATGATGAAGCATTCATACCAGTCATGATCACACCAAAACTTTGTGGATCAGATTAGGTCTTCTTTAATTGCTGGATATCTTCCAGGATAAAATCAAACAGATCCGATCCTGATTTCGTTTGGATGTTTTGTTTTAACGCTTCTATCGATGTTTGACTACTCTTGATCAAATCAGAAACGATTGCCGGATCGTATTCGTTTAGTGTCTGATAATTCGGAGGCGACACAGCTTTATTGCTTTTACCGGGACCTGGTTCTTTTTTATCATCCGGTAACGATTTTATAAAATCTTCCCGCTCTATGATGGTCGTAAGTGCGTCTTTTATGAGCGGATCGGATTTTCCCAGGACATTTATCATCGTTTCTCTGCCGGCAGGTGAAGCCAGCATCGGTGTAACATCAACAAATAACCTTCCACCAGCTGTACGCATGGGTGCAGGGGTCGTTAACAGGAAAAAAGACAATCCCAATGGTTTCATGGCATCGGTCATCATTTGTTGATGACCGACAGATATGTAGACGTGATTTTCCTGATCATTCGCTTCAGGGATCGGGTATAAAGTAGTGATTGGCCGACTCTGGACAATATAAAATGTATCATCAACCAAACACCATTCGATGTCCTGCGGGCTGCCGAAATGTTCTTCGATCTTTCTGCCCATGCGCTCAAGCTGTAAAATCTGCTCATCCGTCAGCGCTTGCCTGTTCTGCCGCTCAGGCTCAATCTCCTGTTCTTTCGTACCGCCATCTTTTAAGGCATAAATAGCCAGTTTCTTGGTGGATATCTTCTTATCGATAATCTTGCCGTTACGCACTTTATAGTTATCAGCATTCACCAGGCCGGAGACCAGGGCCTCACCAAGTCCGAAGCTGGCATCAATGGATAACACTTTCCTGTTAGAAGTGACGGGATCGGCAGTAAACAAAATTCCTGCCGCCTGCGGGAAGACCATCTTCTGAACAACCACAGACAGGTGGACTTTACGGTGGTCGAAGCCGTTTTGAAGGCGGTAAATTACTGCCCGCTCGGTAAATAGCGATGCCCAGCACTTGCTGATATGCTTTAGGATTGCCTCCTTTCCGATAATGTTCAAATACGTATCCTGCTGGCCTGCAAAGGAGGCCGTCGGCAAGTCTTCCGCCGTTGCGCTGGACCGCACTGCATAGGCATTTTTTTCACCAAACTTTGTGAGATAACCCGCAATCTCTTCTGCTATATCCTTAGGAATGGGTATTCTTTCGATGGCCATACGGATCTTTGCGCTGATTTCGCTGATATTTTCCCTCTCTTCTGCCTTAAGACGCGTTAATTCATCCAGCAAGCTGTTAAGCTCCTGATTATTTTCGGTTATTTTTTTATACGCTTCGGTGGTAACGCAAAAACCCTCCGGCACCCGTATCCCCTTGATCCTGGACAGTTCGCCCAGATTAGCGCCCTTGCCTCCTACAACCATAAACTTTGTTCTGTCGATCTCCTGAAAACAAAGTACATATGTGTTCATATTTTTTCCTCCTTTTATCGATACAAAATTTCGCGAAGAATCTGCAAATACTCTTCCTCTTCTTTTGCTATCTAAATTTAATTTTACAGGGCTCTCTCATAAAAATCGAAAACAGTGAGAGCGATTCGTGGTCATTGGCAAGTTGAAGTGAACAATCAGTTGCGCGATGTAACACTCAAGGAAGATCAACAGCGGACAAAAAAAGTGGTTACGCAAGTGATGGCTGAAGTCCGAAGTCTGGCCACAATAATTTTGAGTCGTCAAAGCGGTCAGAATAAAAAAGCGTTATTAGAAAAATTCAGTGCTGACTTTGACCAATTGATAATAGCATTAAAGAAACTCAATTTTTTATGAGAAAGCCCTGTATGGACATATATGCCTTGGCATCCGGGCTATAATGCCCCACCCGAAACAGCTCCAATTCTAAACCTTAATAACGGCGCGCTTAGATCAGAGGAAAGTCTTAGTGTGTTGCGGAACACTTATTGCCATAATCATTCAAAGTATTTTTGAAAGACCTGGAGGTCTTTTTGATGATCATTTTCACTACGGAGCAGGGCAGCGGCGAAGGCGACAACAGCTAGTCTACGCTTTAGCTGTTGCTGTCAGCACCCTCCCATACGGCAGAGACAGATGTTAGAAAAACCGCTATGACTAATTCTTCGCTGATTGTCTCTGTGCTGGTGAAGGGCGCTTGTATAGATAGCCTTAGCATTCCTGCTATCCCGCTTCACCAGGAACATCATCGGGCGTTCTCTACTGGTCATCAGATCAGTTCTAAAGGTTGTTTCTGTGACTTCATAGATTAAAATTTATACCAGAAACTAAAAAGGCGCACATTGCTGTACGCCCTTTTAAATATTCAGTTTTAAGGTAAGCAGATTATTAGTCTGCCTCACCTTCGGAGTTATTTATCATAAATATCACCTCCCTCGCAGAATATGATGCTCGTGTTGGTTTGAGAAATCAAGGACAATTCTTTTGGCCTCTAACCGGGCGACTTAGGATTGACCGTTGATTGGTCGGTTTTTCTTTGATAGATAAATTCTCGTGTCTGTTATTATCAGTACAATCAAAATTAGAGATACTCTTAAACGTCCATCTATAGATGTAAGAAAGAAGGAAAGTGCGATTATGTACAAAAACATCGCCATACGGTTTCTTGATGTTGCTACATTTGAAAAGAAATAAACGGCGATTGGTATTGTAAGAATGCCGAGTAAGCCTATTTGAATTACTTCCCACGGCATATGACCAAATAGAATTTTGAACAGCAAGATCAGGACACCCGTAACACTAATATAGATTGAAAGTCCGACCAGAGTCCGTACTTTGGGATTGATTTTATCACTCATCTGTAACCAATTCTTAATCAGTTCGCGTTGATGTACAAGCTGATATTTCAGCTACTAACCAGGCAACAATGAGGAGGCTTAGAAAAGCAATGAAATAAATCTAAGTTATAATAGAAGCGAAATGAGATGTAGAACACAGCAAGTGAGGTCGTATATTTATATTGCTAAATGAATTGCCGATGGTATTATCTCGGCTGTGCGTCTCTCAGTGCCCTCATACAACGTCCCAACATAACTTTTCAGGAGATTGTTAGATGCTTAGAAAAAATTTTAAGAGGATCACTCTGCTCGTATGTGCGGTCGCGCTGGTTAGCTTTGCCGTCAGCCGTGTCCATGCCAGTTATACCTTTAAGGTGCATAACAAAACTGACAACAACATCGTCAAGCTCTTAGCCTCTGAGGATGGAAAAACCTACAGAGAATTTGACATCGGAGACGGCATCGCCGCCGGTAAGACAGTCACGATGGAGTGGAATCAGTCAACCGACAACGGGAATTGCGAGTGGTATTTCAAGGCCAAGTTGGATGACGGTGAAGAGACTGAGCCGGTCGAGTTCGACTTCTGCGAGAAGAACCTCGTGCTGGAGATTCAATGACGTTTGTCCATCAAAGTGTAGGTACATCCCCGGTAAGGATCATTGCAATAAAGAAATTTCTTGACAGCGTTGATAGTGTAAACGGGTAAAGAGCGGTAGCAGCTTTCGGGTTGCTGCCGTTTTCAATTGCGAATCATTCGTGGGTACGAGATTCGGCTAATGAAACTTGAGATGTCTTGCTACGTGAGCGGGGTATTACAAGCTGTTGAATTTCTAACTGAATCTAATCGGCTGTAACTAATTTGCTCTGCCCCTTTGTTTATTTGTCAGCCTTGCCCTTCTTTTCAAAGTACATTTTGATACCCCCGCCTATCATCAGCAATACGCCGAATATAACCAGTATCTGAAGCATCATTCATCTCCTTCCAGCAACAATTCTAAAATTTCCTCTCTTCAAATCGTCCAGGGATTACTACAACCTTCAGTCACACTAACGCGCACACATTCAACTTGACAACCATACTCAATAATGACGATTATATCATTTCTGGATTGATGAGTGTGAAAACTCTTCGATTTTTGAACCTCTATAATCAACAATGTTAGCTGTAAACATTGGTTAGGTTGTCTTACAAACCGGGGGCATAGGTTCGAATCCCGTACCGCCCACCCAGAGGAAGTAAAAAGGAAGAAGTAAAACCGCTTTTGTTACTCTTTCCTTTTTAGTTTTTCCGTTTGAATTGAGATGCGGAGTCGTAGTTCAGCTGGTTAGAACGCCGGCCTGTCACGTCGGAGGTCGCGGGTTCGAATCCCGTCGGCTCCGCCATTATCATCTGGGAAACCAGGCACAAAAGGCCGCTCGTCAGAGCGGCCTTTTGTGTTTCCGGTGGGTGTATACGGTTTTGTATACAGAGGGTTTTTCTTTGTCTTTGAACCGAGCGTTAGGACGCGCCGGAAACAAATACTCATCCTTACCATAGCTTGGTATCTGCTTGAGCGCGTAGATACACAGAGCAGGGAGGGGAAGCCTACTTGAGCGCCGATTCTTGCTATCCTTCTTCGGCATATGGATGAAAGGAAACTCGTCATCCACCCTCACCTCTTCCCACTCCCTTGGCATAATCGTGCCCTTACGAAGTCCCGTACAAGAAACGTCTTCAATCTAAAGGGTCATTGTAGAACTCGATAACTCGCTGTATCGTATGGTCTCAGGGAGATAATTATGTATTGTTCAACATGCGGGAAAGCAGTAACTCCGGGCCTGAGCTATTGCAATCATTGCGGAGCCAAGTTGAGTGGGGCAAAAAACGATGACATCACCAAAAATCTCCTGT
Source organism: Blastocatellia bacterium (assembly GCA_963726785.1). Taxonomy (GTDB): domain Bacteria; phylum Acidobacteriota; class Blastocatellia; order UBA7656; family UBA7656; genus DATEKX01. Next base: position 923,934 of record CAVSDJ010000008.1, on the reverse strand, counting down.
TTTTTATGACAGCAGTCTTCGTCTTCGGCCTCGGAGCTATCATCTTCTTGATGATGGCGTTGAAAATGGTGTTCGGACCTGAAAATATGGGGCTGATTATCTCATTCACCTTTCTAAGTTTTCTGATAATGCTTGCGGTCGAAGGCGTGTTCGTCTGGATGTTATTGAGTCGCAAGAAGGGCGATAAAAAAGCGGCGAAAGAGCTTGGTGAGACAAGGCCTCGTATGCTTCCAGAGCCAGCCTTGAGCGTCACCGAGCATACTACCCGCACTTTAGAGCCAGTAGACAGAGATGGCCAAACGGGATGAAGATGGCTTTTACTGAAAACTACTATAAGGAACTACAATGCCAGAAATCATAGATAGGGAACTAGAAAATGTAGCAAAGCTCGGTCAAACACCTAAGAAAATTTATGTTGGATTGAGTCTATATAATGAAATACGGAATGAACAGTTTGAGCCAGTTGCAGCCGGTTTAGTATCAGATGAGCAAGAATCTTCTTCTGTTCCTACTGAAGAACCGACAGAATATAAGGGAATTAAAATACACGTCGTAGAGGATAAAGAACCAGACTACCTAAGAATTGAAACTTAGGTACACCCAACCCCTTGCCTGGCTCTCTCCCTGAAAAACAAACTGGTGAAGGTTAGGTATCAATCAATTTGTAACCTTTTGAGGTCTTCAATCGTGATATGGGTAGGTAGAAATTTAACGGACAAAAAGGGGAAAACAATGCAACCAATAAAGGAAAAAACAATGCAACCACGATTAGACTTTACCAAGGTAGCTCCTGGCGCATTAAAAGCTATGTACTCGCTACAGAAGTACGTAGATGAGTGCGGACTTGAGCAATCCTTGATTGAACTGGTCAAGGTTCGCGCATCGCAGATCAATGGCTGTGCCTATTGCATTGATATGCACACAAAAGATGCACGAGCAAATGGTGAAACCGAACAGCGTCTCTACGCGCTCAATGCGTGGCGAGAGACTCCTTTCTATACGGAACGCGAACGGGCTGCTCTGACTTGGACAGAAGCAGTTACGCTCATAACCGAAGGGCATGTGCCGGATGAGGTATTTGAAGAGGTTCGGGCACATTTCTCGGATGAAGAGTTAATCAACCTGACTACTGCGGTTGTCGCTATCAATAGTTGGAACCGTCTGTGTATCTCTTTCCGAGTCGTGCCAGGTACTTATCAGCCTCAAACAATGCCAAATAAATAAGCTTTCAGTCACCTTTAGTAATGACAAAAAGTTGAAAGCCATCCTTCGGGGTGGCTTTCAACTTTTTTGTTTCTGTCTACAATGCCATCATTGACTTTTGCCAGAGCACAGCCGTCCTTCTAAATGATCGTATTCGTGTTGAATAACTTGCGCTCGAAAACCGTTAATCCGCTCTTGTCGCCACTTGCCCTTTTTGTTCTGCCACCTCAATAATATTTCGTTATATCGCTCAACCTCGTAATCAAAGCGATCTTTTTCCAGGCTATAGCAACCTTCTTTGTGAACAGTCATCCCTGATTCTTCTATCGGCGTCAATTCAGGATTGATGTAAACCTGATCGAGTGCAATGAAGACTCGTATGTTTCTGCCTATCTGAGGTGCAGCTAATCCTACGGGTTTACCCCACGTCAATTCGTCTTTGATAAACACGAACATCTGGTCTGTGAAGTCCTTAATTTCTTTGGTGATCTCTACTGGCTCGGACTTCTTAAATAATATGGGGTCAGGATATTTTACTAATTCCATATCATGATTTTAATAATCAATCGTAAATATCGCTATCGGTTTCGTCATCGCTTTGTGAATATACGGATGACGTAATGTATATTAGGTAGGAGTGGAAATATTTAGTAATATGAGTTGTCTTAAATGGATAAACAAGCTTCTGCTCTAACTATGATTACAGTTGACCAGGCGCTCAGCATCGTGCTCGACCACGTAGAATCGCTGTCTATTGAAACGGTGCCTTTAGAACAAGCTCATAATCGTGTCCTGGCTGAAGACATTCGAGCAGATATTGATCTTCCGCCATTCGACCGCTCTCGAATGGACGGCTATGCTGTGCGCTCGGCTGATGTCGGAACCGCGCCCGCCAATTTGAGAATCATCGGAGAGATCGCAGCCGGTGCGACATTCGATGGCGAATTGAAAGCAGGCGAAGCTGTGAAAATATTTACGGGCGCGCCGGTGCCTCGGGGTGCGGATGCCGTTCAAAAAATCGAAGTCACCGAAACCGACGGGCATTTCGTGACGATCAAAGAAGCCGTTACCCCTGGCCTGTTCGTAACACCACACGCGAGCGAAGTGTCGGCAGGCGAACTGGTGGCCGAACGCGGGCGCGAAATAGGCGCGGCTGAGATGGCCGTGCTCGCTTCGTTCGGTTACGTGCGCGTCAAAGTTGGCCTTCGCCCTCGCGTCGCGATCATCTCTACGGGGAGCGAACTCGTGGATGTTTCGACCAGACCCACAGCCGCGCAGATTCGCAACTCGAACAGCTACACGCTTGCGGCTTATGCGCTCGGCGCGGGTGCAATCGTTGACAATCTCGGTACGGTTGAAGATACGCCTGAAGCCACGCGCGATGCTCTGGTCAGAGCCGCCGAGGGCCGCGACCTTGTCATCACGTCGGGCGGCGTTTCGATGGGCGATTACGATTTAGTCAAAGCTGCGCTGGAAGCGATAGGGGCCGAAATTTATTTCGATAAAGTCAGCATCCGTCCGGGCAAGCCGACTGTTTTTGCTCGTCGCAATCAAACCTATTTTTTCGGGCTGCCTGGCAATCCTGTTTCAACATCGGTTACATTCAACGTCTTCGCGCGCCCGGCAATCCGAAAGATGCAAGGCGAAAACCCGCCTCTGCTTCCGACTGCGCGTGCCGTGCTCGCTCATTCGATTAAAGATGCGTCGAGTCGAAGAAGCTATCTGCCTGCGCGATTGTTTATCGAAGAAGGTCGCGCGATGGCCGAATCATTGAAATGGGGCGGCTCATCCGATCTCGTCGCTTTTATGAAAGCGAACGCTTTGATAATAGTGCGCGAAGATACGCACGAAATTGCAGAAGGCGAGACGGTCGAAGTCCTCGCCTTAAGTTGAAGCACGCCGAAGCGGGCGCGATGAATACAGTCGAGTAGTCTTATGGGATTAACACACATTGATGAAGAAGGCCGGGCGCGGATGGTTGATGTCGGCGATAAGCCCGTCACGACGAGAACGGCTGTTGCAAGCGGCTTCGTGCGAATGTCTGCGGCTACGGTTTGCGCTATCAGACAGCATCACATGCCAAAAGGCGACCCTCTGGAAGTCGCGCGTATCGCAGGCATAATGGCTGCCAAGCGAACTTCCGAACTTATACCGTTATGCCATCCGCTTCCGCTCAATCACGCGGACGTGCAGCTTGAAATCAGAGATGACGGCATAGCCATCACTGCGACTGCGCGCACAGACAGCAAGACAGGTGTTGAGATGGAAGCGCTGACAGCCGCTTCCGTCGCTGCGCTCACGATTTACGATATGTGCAAGGCAATTGATAAAGCGATGGCGATAACCGACATCAGGGTCGAATCGAAAACGGGCGGGCGATCAGGCGACTATGCGCGAAACGATAAGCGCGGAACGATGAACGCGGAATGAGCCGCCTCGCACTGTTCATCATTCATCGTTCATAATTCATCCTTCACATTATGGCTCCGGCAAAGAAAATCAATCCGCACGTTAAACCGCTCGAACAAGCCATTGCCGCGCGATTTGGCTGGCAAGGCGCGGCTTCCTGGCGCGACAATCTGCTTGCGGTGATTGATCGAAAAGCTGCAAGGCTCGGAATGGATGAACTGGCTTACTGCCGCATGGCCGTCGCCTCTGCCGCAGAGCTTGAAGCGTTAGTCGAGCTTTTATCCAACAGCGAAACGCGTTTCTTTCGCGAGCCGGAACAGTTTGATGCGTTGAGAAAAATCGTCGTCCCGCATTTGATTAGCGAGCGGGCAAAGGAGCGAAAGCTCGATCTGTGGAGCGCCGCCTGCTCGACGGGCGAAGAGGCTTATTCGCTTGCGATGGTGCTGTGCGAAAGCCTCCCGTCAGATGAAAGCTGGAAGACGAATCTCATGGCGACTGACCTGCGCGGCCCTGCAATCATCTCTGCCAGCCAGGGGAGCTATCCGTCATCGGCAATTCGCATGATAGAGCCTGACATTCGCAGCCGTTACTTCGTCAAAGCGGAAATGAATGGCCGCGAGCGGCTCTACTGCGTTGCGCCGAGCGTGCGACGAATGGTCACCTTCCGGCGCGCAAACATCTATGACGCGAAATTCTGGATGAACTTCCATCACAAATTCGATTTGATAATCTGCAATAACGTTCTAATATATTTTCACGCGCTGGCAATCAAGCAGACGGTCGAGCGAATTGCAAATGTGCTTAGTCGCGGCGGGCTTCTGATGGTTATGAAAAACGAGGCGGGTTACATAGAGCATCCCAAATTGGAACTGGAGCCCGGACTGCCCGGCTCGTTCTTTAGAAAAGTGTGATCGAACAAAGCTTTTGACGTGAGCGTACAGGTTACTGAACATGCAAAGCCAAGTGGAAGTCAAAGAATCATTCAAGCTGTTGATAATCGCTTCTATGTTGACAGTGGCTCTCTGGTTCATTCCGTTTGCCGGATTGATTACCTATCCGGTTCGCCTCTTCGGGACCTTCATACATGAAGCCGGACACGCGATCGCGGCGCTTATAACGCTCGGCAGTGTACTACGCATAACGATGCAGTGGGACGGAAGCGGTTTGACGGAAGCAATGGTCGCCTGGAGGCTTCCATACCTGAGCGGCGGATACCTGGCGACGATGCTCTACGGCACTGGCTTGTTGCTTTTTCTGAGGCGCGAGCGTAACGCGCGCGCTGCAGCGATAGGCACAGGCGTTTTGCTGTTGCTGATCACGATCTTTTTCGGCGGAAACATCGTCGCGTGGCTGGTAGGTCTGGTTTTTGGAATAGGCAGTCTCGTGCTGGCATTGAAAGGCAAACCGAAGCTCACACACTTTCTGATGAGCTTTCTGGCAGTCCAATGCGTATTGAACGCGCTTTATGATTTGAGAACGTTGCTGTTTCTGTCGGCATTCGATTCCCGCATCCCGAATGACGCGGTGTTTATGTCAGAAGCCACAGGCGGATTCATCCCTGCGGTTATCTGGGCGATAGGATGGTCTCTGCTTGCAGTCGCTATGCTGGTCGGAACGCTCGTAGTCTATTATCGCAGCCTTCGCCATAGAGCCGAGGCGGTAGAAATGCAATTGCCGACATTGCTGACGGATCATTCTGCGAACGTATCGCAGCCGCACGTTTGAATCACCTTTCGATCAATCTGCGTTATTAACAGGTCAAAGCCCCGAATGCGCGCAACCCGGCGTTAGTTAATTCTCCTTGCCACCTCATAAAATTCAATTAGTATCTCTGTGACTGTTATTGCTGCTGTTCCTCGGTGGTGAGGCTTACGATGAAAAAGCCAAATGTTACTAAAGGCACTCACCTTCTACCCTACGGCGAATTATCGCCGCTGGAGTTCGAGCGCTTATGTTTGTGGTTAGTCGAACGCAAAGGCTATCTGCGTCCGGAACATCTCGGCGCAGCGGGAAGCGAACAGGGACGCGACGTGATCGCTTATCGCGCGACCGAAAGCAGCGAACAACTCTGGTATTTTCAGTGTAAGCGTTACAAGACTATCAGCGCGGCGACGCTCATTAAAGAAGTCAAGAAGTACAACACGTTGGTCAAAGCTGACCCGACGAAAAAGCCTTTCGGCATTGTCTTCGTTACGAATGCAGTACTCTCTGCCAACGCGCGCGAAGAGGTACGCAAGTCTTGTAGCGCACACGGCTACGAAAGCGAATTCTGGGCACAAACCGAGCTTGATCTGCAAGTCAAAAAACACGCGGACATTGTCGCAGAATTTTTCAATGTTACGCTGCCGCCACCCCTGCCGCAAAGCTCCATCTCTATTTCGCGCTTGCCCATCACCGGCTCTGATCTCTTTGGTAGAGACGCTGAATTGCAACTTCTCGATGACGCTTGGGAGAATCCCAACATCAACATCATCACCTTCATCGCCTCAGGTGGTACAGGCAAAACGGCGCTTGTCAATCACTGGCGAATTCGTCGCATGGTGCCGGACAATTATCGCAGCGCAGAACGCGTTTACGGCTGGCCGTTTTACAGTCAAGGCACGAGTGAACGAGCGGCCTCTGCCGACTTGTTTATAGATCAGGCGTTGCGCTGGTTCGGCGATGTAGACCCGACGCGAGGTTCACCTTGGGATAAAGGCGAACGGCTGGCAGGTTACATTCGAGAAACGCGTACACTGTTGATTCTCGATGGACTCGAACCTTTGCAACACCCGCCAGGGCCATATGAAGGGCGCTTGAAGGATGCGGCTTTGCAAGCGTTGCTGGTCGAATTGGCGGAAAAGCAACCGGGCCTCTGCGTGATCTCAACGCGGGAGCGGGTCGGCGATCTGATCGAATTTGAAAACGGGACGATCATTCAACATGACCTCGATCAATTGTCGCCGCAAGCAGGCGCACAACTTTTGCGCGCTCAACAAGTCAAAGGCGAAGATGACGAACTGGAACAGGCAGTGAAGGAATACGCAGGCCACGCACTGGCTCTGACATTGTTAGGTAGTTATCTCGCCGATGTTTGCGGCGGCGACATTCGACGACGCAACGAAATCGAGAGTCTGGAAGAAGATGTGCGGCACGGTCGTCACGCCGAGCGGGTGATGCAAGCTTATGAAAAGTGGCTGGGCGAAGGCATAGAACTGGCCGCGCTGCGCTTGCTGGGACTGTTTGATCGTCCTGCTGACGCAGCAAGCATTGATGCCTTGCGCGCTGCGCCCGCTATTCCGGGATTGACCGAAGCGTTGCAGAATTTGAAAGAGCAAAAATGGAAACAGGCTTTGGCAAAGCTGCGCCGAATCAAACTGCTTGCCAATGAGCCTGACACACTAGACGCACACCCGTTAGTGCGCGAACATTTCAAACAACAACTCAAACGCGAGCGCCCCGACGCATGGCGCGAAGCAAACAACCGGCTGTACGAACATCTCAAGAGCGTGGCGAAAGAGTTTCCCGACACCGTAGAAGAGATGTCGCCGCTTTTTGCCGCTGTGTCGCACGGTTGCGCAGCGGGCAGGTATCAGGAGACGTTGGAGGATGTCTACCTGCGCAGGATTCAGAGAGGGGGTGAATTTTTCAGTTCCAAAAAGCTCGGCGCATTGGGTGCTAATCTGGCAGCACTGTTCAACTTCTTTGCAATACCTTGGGAACAACCAGCAGCAGGATTCACGGATGATGCTAAATCGTTTGTACTGAATCAGGCAGGCTATCGCTTGCGCTCGCTCGGACGATTGCAGGAAGCGGCGCAGCCGATGCAGTCGTCATTAGAGGAGACGAGGGCAAGCGGTGATTGGGAAAACGCTGCCCTTGAAGCCAACAACCTCAGCCAACTCTACTTGGCCATTGGCGACCTGCCGCAGGCGCTCAAGCTTGCCCATCATTGCGTTGAACTAGGGGATCGAATCGGTAACGAGTTCGTCCGAATGATCAACCTAATAGCACTGGCTGATGTACTGCATCAGATGGGGCGCACCGAGGAAGCTGCCACCGCCTTCCGCAAGGCTGAAGCACGTCAACAACAGTGGCAGTCTGGATACCCGCTTCTCTATGCATTACAGGGGTTTCTGTACTGCGATCTGCTGCTCAGTCAGGGGCAGTTTCAAGCAGTGACAGAACGCGCTGCCCGTACGCTTGGGTGGGCAAAGCAACAATTGGAGCTTCTTCCCATAGCGTTAGATAACCTCTCACTGGGGCGGGCATGGATGCTCGAAGCACAACAAAAAGGTAAGAGGAATATCATGCAGGTGGCAGAGTTTCTGCAATGCGCCGTGGACGGGCTGCGATATTCAGGAGACATGAGCCACTTACCGCGCGGACTGCTGGCGCGTGCGACGTTGCACCGATTCAATTGCGATTACGTACGGGCCGAGCGCGATCTGGCAGAAGTGCTGCGAATCGCCACACGCGGTGAGATGGGGTTGCATCTGGCAGATTATCATCTGGAATCGGCGCGGCTTCATTTGGCACAAAATAGTCACGACAAAGCGCGCGAGCATTGGGCAAAAGCTAAAGAGATGATTGAGCGCATGGGTTACCATCGGCGCGACAAAGAAGTAAACGAACTTGAGCGGCAGCTACGTGATTAATTCTCTGCGCCCTCTCTGCGTCCTCTGCGTCTCTGCGGTGAATTGATATAATTGTGTTGCTTAATTCATAAGAATTTACAATCTGCGAGTTGCTTTGTTAGAATTCTCGTCACGGCGCAATAAACAAAGGGGTTGGGTTTTATCGGTTTTCAATGTTCAAAGCTCTAATCTTAATTTTTTTCGTCTCAATGGTTTTCTCGTTTTCCGCAAGCGCACAGACCAACGCTCAACGCGCGGGCGTGGACGACATTCTTTCCTTCGCGCGCCAGCGCTTCGCCAAAGGCGAGGAATGTTTGAAGTCCGGCAATGTGGAATGCGCGCGGCGCGAGTTCGATCAGGCAATTGATTACATCTTCGATCAAGGCATGGATGTTCGCAGTGACGAACGACTTCGACTCGGCTTGCGCGAGTTGATCGAAAAGATCAATCGCTATGAAACCACGCCTGCATCCGAAAACGCGAAAGGATTCTGGAAGACTCAAGAGTTTGACGGTCGCCCCGCCGATGATCGCACAGAAGTTGCCATCGCAGATCAGGATGATATCAGATTCGGCCCGCTCACGGCGGCTGAGTTTCAACGCAAGTTTTCTGAACTTCGCAAAACCTTTCGCGAGAAATATAGTCGCGACATAACGCTGACGGGCGCAGATCACGGCGAGCATACACGGCTTTACGGGCGAGGCAGCGCTTACGATATTCGAGTTCGCGACCTGACGCGCGAGCAGGTCAAGTACATTATCGCAACAGGCTCGACGCTCGGTCTTCGCATCAAGGATTTTTCGACCTGGGACCGCGTGGCTGCGCATAACGCTCGGTCCTCTATGCTGGGCAGGCCGCTCGATACCTATGCGACGGGCGTGCACCTTCACATTGACAGGATGGGGCCGACGCGAAAAGCTAAGATGGTCGAGATTCCGTCAATCAGCAAACAACGAACGAAGCCCAAAGCGCAAAAAGGCAACTGATGGCGTGGAACGGTGAAGAGAGAAGAAGATCAAGCGAGGATCGGCGTTTATCGGAGCGCCGCCGGACAATGCGATATAACGTTAAAACATTGCTCATCGTTGACGGCATAACCTGGGTAGATCACGAGGGCAATGAACGAAGGCATCATATCCGCCGCCGCGATGACCGCGAATGGCTCGCTCGAAAGATAATTGAAAAGACTCGACCTTAGCCGGGCAGCGCTTCTCTATCACGGGAATCAGATAATTCCAAAACCAACTTCCTTGCTCGCTACTGTGTTGTTGCGATTAATTGCGAGATGATAGCATTGTGCCTGTGACAGCCTGATCGTTTGATAGGATTTCAGCTTTGCCGAATCACTGAATGCTTCTTTGTTTATGACGGAAACGGTTATTCAAAGCGTGAAGTTTGACGAGCGGGGTCTGATCCCCGCCATCGTGCAAGACGCTCGCACGCGCGAAGTGGTTGCGCTTTCCTATCTCGACAACGCGAGGCTTGCAAAGACATTGCAGACCGGCCAGACTATGTTCCTGACAGATGCGGAAACGGCTCTCAGTAACCAGCCGTATCGCCTGATTGATGTTCGCGTCAACAGCGACGGCGCATCGTTGATAATTCTGGTCGAACGCAAAAACGGCGCTCCGGGCAAGCGGTTTTCAAGCAGCTTGCTCGAAGAAAAACAGAAAGCGCCAGAGTCGAACCCAGCCGAAGTGTCGCTGGTTGATGTGGCTTCGATGGAGTTCGGCCTGATGGTTCATAATCTTTACTCCCTGATTGCCGACCGAAATGAGAATCGTCCTGAAGGCTCATATACGACTTATCTGTTCAATAGCGGGCTGGACAAGATTCTCAAGAAAATCGCCGAAGAATCCGGCGAGGTGATAATCGCGGCGAAGAATGAAGCGCCGCGCGAAATCATCTCGGAGCTTGCCGATCTGTTTTATCATTTGCTCGTTCTGATGGTTGAGCGCGACGTGAAACTGAGCGAGGTGCGCGATGAACTGATGCGGCGAGCAACACCGAAAAAGCAGTAAGCAGTGGGCAGCAATCAGTAGGCAGCGACGATTTATTATTGCTGCTCACTGCTTACTGCTTTCCGTTTTCTGCGTTCTATTTTAATGAACGATTTCACACCGAAAAACTATGAAGAGTTCCTGAAGCTGGCTGATGAAGGCACGGTTGTGCCTGTCGTCAGGCGCGTGATGGCCGACCTGCTTACGCCTGTCGCGGCTTATCTGAAAATCGAGCGGCTCAGCCCGCATTCGTTTTTGTTTGAATCGGTCGAAGGCGGAGAGAAGGTGGCGCGGTATTCATTTCTTGGTTTCGCGCCCGAGTTCATCGTTCGCAGCCGCGCAGGCAAAGTCACGATTGAATCAGCGGCAGGTTGTGAAGAAACAGACACGCCTATGCTTCAGGTTCTCAAGCGGCTATCGGGCCGAAACATTCCCGTGCGTCTTCCTGATTTGCCTCCGTTCGTCTGCGGCGCAGTCGGTTATATGAGCTACGATGCCGTGCGCTGGTTTGAAAAGATACCGGACAATAATTCTAACGATCTGGGAATGGACGAGGCGGTGATGATGTTCTTTTCGCGAGTGCTCGTCTTCGATCACGTTCGACACCAGATTCATTTGATCGCCAATGTCTTCACGGAAGGAAAAACCGAAGGGCTTGAATCTGAGTACCGGCGCGCTGTTGATGACATCGAAGCGATGGCCGCGCGGCTCGAAGACCCGATAGAAGCTTTGCCTCGCAGAAAGTCTTCCGGAGACATCCCGCTCAGCTCGAATATGACCAAGCAACAGTTCGAGCAGATGGTTATGAAAGCCAAGGAGTACATCACGGCGGGCGACATTTTTCAGGTGGTGCTGTCACAGAGATTTGAAATAGGTCTGAGCGCGCATCCGTTTGAAGTTTATCGCGCGCTGCGCGTGGTCAACCCTTCGCCTTATATGTTTTACCTGAAGCTAGCGGATTGCTTCGTCTTTGGCGCGTCGCCTGAAATGCTCGTGCGCGCAACGGGCCGCAGGCTTGAATATCGCCCGATTGCGGGAACTCGTCGGCGCGGCGCGACAGAGACCGAAGACCTTTTGCTTGGCGAAGAGATGCGCGCTGATGAAAAAGAAGTGGCGGAGCATGTGATGCTCGTTGATCTTGGCCGCAACGATCTTGGCCGCGTCGCAGATTATGGCTCGGTCGAAGTCACAGACTTAATGATCGTCGAGCGATACTCGCATGTCATGCATCTTGTTTCAGGAATCAAAGCGCGACTGCGAGCGGGCAAAGACCGCTTTGACGCGCTCGCGGCATGCTTTCCTGCCGGAACGGTTTCGGGTGCGCCGAAAGTTCGCGCGATGGAAATAATCGAAGAGCTTGAACCGACCCGGCGCGGCGTCTACGCGGGAGCCGTGATGTACCTCGACCACTCAGGCAATCTCGATTCGTGCATAGCGATTCGGACGATCTTCGCAAAAGACGGTCGAGCTTACATACAAGCCGGAGCTGGAATAGTTGCCGATTCGGTTCCCGAAAGCGAATACGTCGAGACGGTCAACAAGGCTCGCGCAATGCTTCAAGCAATAGATATGGCCGAGGAGATTTAGAGCTATCTCACTTCTTCGGGTGCTCGTGCTTCTTGTTCTTTTCAAGCGCCTCTTTAGAAAGCGGCTTCGTCTTGAAATCGAAACGCAACAACTCTGCGGGCGCGTCGCCGGTATTTTCAAATTGCTCCTGCCGGTTTAAATCAACCCACCTTGCTTGCCCTGTCTCAAGTTTTAATCGCCTGAACTTTGCCGGAGATAACGCTACGAGCAGGGCCGGTTCGGTTGAGCTTGTAGCCACATCGAGCTTTTTGCCCGCAGCGCAGACCAATCGTGTGACGCGTATTTGATCATTTTCAAACTGCATTTTCAGAAAATTCTCGCCCGCCGGATAGTCTTCGCGAAAGTAGCGACCTCTCATGCTATTTTCGTCTCTCGGTTCGGTCTTGAATTCGACCCGAAGAAAGTCGCTCGGCAATTCGGACTTGTTCTCTACTTCGTGAACTTCGTGAGTTGCGCGAAAAAGTCGGAAGCTGCCGGTTTTGGTCGCAGGTCTCGTAAGGGCGAATTTATGTTCACCTACATGTTTGAACAGAACCGGCCCGCTATCATTCAGGTAAACATATGCCGACGCCGTCTGAGTGTGCTCGTGAGCCGGAAGTTTTTCGTGCGGCGCGTAATGAACGCGAGTTACTTTAACCCATTCATTCTCGAATTGAAGCTTGTATGCCTGCGGGCTGACCTTTAAAGGGTCTTGCGCAAACGAAACGGAAACTAGAAGGCCGATGATTACAACAGCGCGACGAAAATGCATATCTGTACCCCTTTTTATTTGGCAGATATAAATATACATTTCTTGGGTTAAACAAGAAACAGTACCGCGAGCGCGAGCGAGCGGGTCATCAATCAAGTCAACCCAGTCGCTCGCGCTCGCGGTACTGTTAATGGAAATCTCTCGGATTCTACTTCGCGAAATAGCCGCGCCTGGCTCTCGCCTTAGCGCCTTCGCGGCTGACCGTTATGCTGATCTTGCGCCACAGCCCGTCTTTGTTTAACGATTTTGGCGTGTAAGCGATGCTGTATAACGAATGCAGTTCTGCAGCTACCTGTTGATAAACGCTTTCGAGGTCTTCGGCGCGGTCGGCTTTGAACATCACCGCCCCTGTCTGCTCCGCGAGTTCTCCGAGTTGTTTTCTCGCCGTGACATATGCGTCGTGATTGCCATCGCCCCGCTTAACGACCACTTCGTATTCCGTGTCGAGATAGATAGGATAAATAGTCGCGTCCGCTTCGACGACCCTTTCCATCAATGCTTGGAAACTGTGCTTCGGATCATAATCGCGGTCGTCGGGATGATCCAGCGAATTGTCCACGCCGTCCGTCAATACGACTATTGCTTTTCGCGTAGCCTTCACTTCATCCAGAAGATTGAGCGTCGCCCACATCGCGTCGTAATAAGCCGTGCCTGAGTGACGATTCTTTATGTCGTCAATGCGATCTTTGAGCAGCTTCTTGTCAGTCGTGAAATTTGAGAAGACCATGAAGCGCCTCGTGAAACCGGCTACGGCGATGTTGTCGCCGGGATTGAGCGAATCAACGAACTTCTTTGCCGCCTTCTTCATGATCTTCATCTTGTCTTCTGTGCTGCCGCTCAAATCCAGAAGCAGGACGATGTTGAGCGGCGCTGTGACCGGCTCGAAATGCGAGATGTCTTGTGGCACGCTTTCTTCCAATATTTGAAAGTCGGTCTTGTTGAGCAGCGGCAACGGCTTGCCAAAATTGTCTGTGACTTTTACGTTGAGGCTTACAAGTCTGGTTGAAAGCTTGACGTTGTGCTCGTCCGAATGGATTCGTGTTCGTATCTGCGATCCGTTCTTCCTTTACCGGCATCTTCTCGTCAAAGTTCTGCTCGGTGCGGCTCATCAAGTTATGAGAGACGAGATTTGATTCGCTGCCCGCTGGCGGAAGCTCGCCTGCGACTTTGTTCAAAGCTATCAGGCGAGCTTCGTCGTCGGGCAAAAGATTGATCTGCCCGCGCTGGCTGCGAGCGATTACAGGCGCGCCGCCTTGCCCAAGCCTTCCATCAAGCAGGTGAGCGTCAGCCTGGCCGAAAATTGTGACGGGCAAACGCGATTCGATAGCGCCCGCAATAGCGCGAAGCGAGAGGTCTGTGTTCGATTCTTTTGGCAGGTGAAGCGCAACGCTGCCCGAACCAGTTTCAACAGATAGGCTCGCCGTCAAGCCTTTGATGATTATACGCTCCCCGCCGCCCTTCACCGAAAGCTGCACCGATGCCGGAACATAAACGATCAGATTGATGGGGCTGGTGCGGCTGTCCGGTTTTGTGATTATTCTCAAGCTGTCGGGCGCAGGTTGCTCAAACGAAATTTCCGATTCAACTCGCCTGCCCGCGCCGCTCGTCGCGCGCGAAGCCGTCACGCTCAGTTTTGGCGCAGTCCATGTCTGCACCTCTGTCGCGCCGTCGAGGTTTTCTATTGTGACCCTTCTCAATGAATCATTAAACACGCGCGCGAATACCGCATCCTCGTTGATTGAAGAGGATGCGGCAACAGAGAAAAAAGGCAGCGACATCGCAAGAATAATTGCGCTGATTATAGCCTTCACCATGAGTTCAGACCTCCCGGAATCAGAAGCCCTTTGCTGTACTATCAAAGTCGTCTTGCTCTGATTGTAATTGCCTGTCTTGGCTGACAACATTATACCCTTAGCGCGTTTTGATCGCGCCTTGCCATTATAATCTGATTTTCGTGTATCAGCCTGCGGGTTCGCTTCTTTTGATTTATTACTTTTCTGCAAATCCATATCGATTGAATCCGCTTTTTCTGTTGTTACATCCGCATTCTCGATTTGCGCATCATCAGCAAAGAAAGGCATAGATAGAAGCCCGCCCCCGCTGAGTATCGCGCCGCTCGCGCCAATCGCCAGCACCAGCGCCAACACTGCTCGGCCTGCGATGCTCAAACGATATGATGCCGATTTTGCTGAACAACGAAGATGCATAAACTATAGTCCCCGCGCTTGCCCTTCAAGCTCTGCCTGTAAATACGCAGCCCCTAAAGCAACCGGGTGCAGATAAATTCTAGAATTGATTATCGCTTGACCGCAGGACTCGAATCTCATTAAGATACCGCCGCCTGAAAGTAATTGGCTGGCTCATGATGGAAGTAAATAGCGAGCAGGGTGGGCGTAACAGAACAATCCATTTCTGGTGTAGTTCCGCAGTTCCTTCCACCCATGTTGTTAATCGAGCGAGCATAAATTCTTTCGCGAGCCTGCCCCTAACACTATAATAAGAAGGACATCATGAAACGAAATCATATCTTCTCGGTCATCTCGATTCTAATAGCCACGCTCGCTCTTGCGCATTCGATCAGTCTTCTGCGAACAAACGCATCCGTTCTTGTGCCGCTGGCAGGATAATAGCGATGTGCGAGGGCTTGCTCGACAAAGCGACGACCGCGCGAGCCGCCGGGCGAAGCAATCCTGCGATTACATTGCGCGACGGCCACAGTGCGCCTGTTGAGTATCAGGGCTCTTCAAATATGATTCAGCAGTTGAAGGACAATCAGGCACGCCCGATGTCGCTCGCGTCCGCAGACTTTGACGAAGATGGAATCCCGGACATCGTTGCCGGTTATCGAGGAACGAAAGACGGCGCGATAAGTATTCATCGCGGCGACGCCGATGCTATTTTCTCCAACACGCCCGAAGCTCCGTCGCGGCATTCGTGCGACATTGAACCAGCCTCCTTCTACCGACGACATCCCGTCGCCTTTCTTCGTGCAGTCGCGCGTGTTCGACACGCTCGGCGCTCCTCAATTTATAGTCGCGGGCGATTTCGACGCGGACGGCCATCAGGATGTCGTTTCAACAGAGACGGGCAGCAGCACGCTCACGCTTTTATCCGGTGACGGGCACGGAGAATTCGCACCCGTTCGCCGAGTCGCGTTGCCCGGCTCTGTGACTGCGCTGGTCGCGGGCGATGTGAATCGGATTGACGGGCTGGCCGATATCATAGTCGCCATGAACGGGGCGGGTGGCCCGAAGCTGCTTGTTTACGAAGGCGGCGCGGGAGCGGTCAATGCTGTTCCTGAAACAATCAGCTTGCCTTCGGAATCGAAGTCCATAGCCATCGGCCAGCTTGATAATGATTTTCCGATTGACATGGCAGTCGCGGCTGGACGCGAGTTGCTGATCGTTCACGGTCGAAATCGCAGTCATTCGACCATCGAAGGAAATCAGTTTGACGCCCAGGCTACCAGCGTAACGCGACTGACTGCCGCGTCGCAAATCGCGGCTCTTGCGGTCGGCGATTTTACGGGCGATTTTCGTCACGAGCTTGCGCTTCTTTCCAATGATGGAATGTGCCGCGTGTTTGCCAGAAACAGCGCGGGCTGGCGTGAAGCGAGCGCAGTCGCTCTGCCTGTAGCACAGAAAGCCCAACCTTCTGACTCCTTGTTCACGCTTCTTACTGTGCGCGTCTCAAGCTCGCTGAAAGATGATCTGTTGTTTTTGGATCAAGCCAGTCGCCAACTGCAAATCATCGTCAATGAGTCTGCGACAGAGCCTGTCGTGGGCGCTGCGATTGCGCCCGACTCTGCGCGAGTTCGCATCGCAAGCGCGTTCGACATGGAAAGCGAGCCTGTCGCTGTGCTCGGCATGCGTTTGAACGCAGACGCGCTGAACGATCTTGTAGTGCTCAAAAGCGATTCGAGCGCGCCGACGTTTATAGTCAGCACTGTCGCCGCCACTTTTACTGTGACGAACACGAACGACTCCGGCGCGGGCTCTCTCAGGCAAGCGATAATCAGCGCCAATTCAAGCGCCGGAGCTGACCAGATCAGCTTCAACATTCCCGGCGCAGGAACTCATACAATCACTCCGCTTTCGCCGCTTCCTGTAGTCACAGGAGCAATCACGATTGACGGAACTACGCAAAGCCCCGGAAGCAGCACTCCGCCTATCGAACTGGTTGGCACCAGCGCGGGATCAGAAATCAAAGCGCTGACAATCGCAGGCGGAAACAGCACAGTGCGCGGCCTTGCGATCAATCGTTTCAACGGCACAGCAATCGAATTGACGGGCGGCGGCAGCGATATTGTCGAAGGCAACTACATCGGCACGAACGCGGCAGGCAATGCGGATCAGGGCAATACGGAAGTGGCCGTATTAATTAGCTCAGGCACGGGTCATCTTATCGGCGGAACGACTGCGGCAGCGCGCAATGTCCTCTCTTCCAATTTGGGACAAGGCGTATTGGTACTCGGCCCGACGATGAGCAATCAGGTGAGGGGCAATTACATCGGCACGGATGCAACCGGCGCGATTGATCTCGGAAATATGAGCGACGGCGTTGCGATGTTGAGCGGGGCCAGCAATGTAATCAACTGCATTGTCGGAGGCACTACGGCAGGAGCGGGCAACGTCATATCAGGCAACGGCGGCGTTGGCGTTCAATTCATAGGCGTCGGCACGAACAACCTTGTGCAAGGCAATCTGATCGGGACTAATGCGAGCGGAACAGGCGACCTTGGCAATGACCTCAGCGGCGTAGCGATTACGGAATCAACCAACAGCGCGATCGGAGGCACAGTCGCCGGAGCCGGAAACGTCATATCAGGCAACAATCTGGAAGGCGTGCGAATAAACTCGGCCACATCAACGGGAAATCAGGTGCGAGGAAATAAAATCGGCACTCGCGCCGATGGCTCTACGCCTTTGCCGAATAGCTCGGACGGCGTAGTCCTGCTGAATGCCGCAAGCAACAATTCGATTGGCGGCGCAGCAGGCGAAGGCAACATCATAGCCTTCAATGTTGGCGCTGGCGTGAAGGTCGAAACAGGAACCGGAAACGCGATTCAATCGAATTCGATTTTTTCAAATGGCGGGCTAGGCATTGATCTTGGAAACACAGGCGTGACGCCGAATGATCTGGGTGACGGGGACACAGGCGCAAACAACTTGCAGAATTTTCCTGTGTTGACATTATCAAACGGCGCGGCAGGCGGAGGTGTAAACGTTCAAGGCACACTCAACAGCACGGCCAGTTCTACCTTCACGCTGCACTTCTATTCGAATGCGTCTTGCGATGCATCGGGCAACGGAGAAGGGCAGACGTTTCTCGGCTCTGCGACTACGACGACTGCCGCAAACGGCAATGCGACGTTCAACGTTACTGTTGCGGGATCGGCCTCTCCGGGCCAATCCATTACGGCGACGGCCACGAACTCGCAGGGAAATACTTCGGAGTTTTCAGCGTGCGTCACATACGGGGCTGCCGATATTGCCATCACCAAGACATCTCCTGCAAGCATCATTGCTGGAAACAATGTCACATACACGATCATTGTTACGAACAACGGGCCTGACCCCGCCTCGTCGATCACCGTTACGGATAACCTCCCATCATCTCTCGCATTCGTATCGTGCTCGTCAACCGGGGGCGGCACGTGCGGAGGCTCGGGCAACAATCGCACCGTTTCATTCAGTTCGCTCGCATCAGGGACTTCGGCGACTATCAACATCATAGCGACGTTGAGCTGTTCTGTTGCAAACGGCGCGAACGTGAGCAACACAGCCTCAGTCACCTCGTTTGAGCGAGACCCTGTGAGCGGCAATAACTCTTCGACAGCGAACTTCACCGCTTCTAATCCGCCTTTCGTCATTATGCCGACAAGCGATTCGTTCGCATCCGATGGCGGAACCGGGACAGTGATTGTCTCCACATTGGGCAACTGCCCGTGGCAGGCTACAAGTAATGCTCCGTTTCTGACCATCACGTCCGGCGCGTCGGGGATCGGAAACGGGACTGTAAAATACAGCGTAGCCGTGAACACGACAGGAAGCCCGCGAACTGGAACGCTCACGATAGCCGGGCAAACCTTCACAGTGAATCAGAGCAACCTGGGTTGCTCATACTCGATTGCGCCGACATCGAATTCGTTCCCCGCAAGCGGCGGCAGCGGAAGCGTGACCGTCACTGCTCTTACAGGATGCGTCTGGAAGGCGATAAGCAACGATAGCTGGATAATCGCTTCTGTTGACGGCGAAGCCAATGGCAGCGGAACGGCAAGCTACACTGTCGCAGCGAATCCCGACGCCAGCTCTCGCACAGGCACGATAACCATTGCGGGGCAGACTTTCACTGTCATGCAGGCAGGCACATCCTGCGCGTTTTCAATTGCGCCATCAGGAAAGCTCTTTGCACATACAGGAGGCGAGGGCAGCATTGCGGTGACAACGACTGCCGGATGCAACTGGACTGCGTCTACAATTGAATCGTGGATAATAGTCACTGCTGGAGGGTCGGGCACAGGAAATGGCTTTGTTGCTTATGCAGTGAGAGACAATCCGGCAACATCGCCTCGGCAAGGGGTGATTACAGTCGCGGGGCTTTCGTTCACGGTAATGCAGGGCGGAAGCACTCTTGACGCTTGCACATTCTCGCTCAATCCGACTTCGGCGAGTTTCACACCGGCTGGCGGCGGCGGCAGCATTTCAATCAACACGGGATCGGGATGCGCCTGGGAGGCGACAACCAACGTAAACTGGATAACCTTCACATCAAACACCATCGGTATCGGCACATCAACGGTGACCTATAACATTGCGGCTAACGCGGGAGCAGGTCGCAGCGGCGTCATAACGATAGGGAAACAAACTTTCAGGGTGAAGCAGAAAGGGAATTGAGCGAAAGGCCGTCAGAGCCATTGGCCGCGTTAGCGGCCTATGAGTTTAGCCGTGTACTTCAGTGCACGGTCAGCCGCATACATAATAAATCACGTCGCGTCAGCGACGATTGAACTGTGACTCAATCGTCGCTGACGCGACGTGATGGTCTAAACTCAAATTCTTCCGTGCACTGAAGTACACTGAAGTACACGGCTAAATTCACTCAGCCGCTAACGCGGCCATAAGAGATAGCCTCTCTGCGAAAGCTCTGCGTCCTCTGCGCCTTTGCGGTGAACAGGTTCTAAATTCAGCGCCTCTTAACTAGCTTTCGCTGGTTTTCTTCTTCTCCATATCGGCTGGCTGGTAGCCTTTTTCGGCTGTCCACGTGTCAACCTCTGTCCCCTGATGTCTCACGACGATTTTGCTGTTGTTGCCCTTCGCGGCCTGCCAAAGGCTGTACCATTGCCCGAGCGCGCGCTGGCGCATGCCCGGAGGCGAGGACATCCACGAGTCGTTCACGTTTACAATAAGCGTGTTGCCGTCCGGTTGAAAATCCTGCACGCGAGCGTCGTACTTGAGTTGCTTTTCAATGTCGTTGCCGATTCCGGTCGGGTACTGTGGGGAAGTATTCGTCGGATTGTGGTCGCCGCCGCAAGCAACGACGAACAGCATCGCAGAAATCGCAATCACCCACGCTAAGGTGCGCGACCAGGATATAGAACCATTTTCTCTTTTATATGTACCGGTCATCATGCCTCTCATTATGCGATTGTTGGATTTGAACAAATCGGTCAGATGCTCATTATCTTGAATGCCGCGCCTGTCGTCAAATGACGTAGACGCCAAACGTATCCGGCAAAAAAGGCCGCTCGTCACAAGCAAGATCAAATTTGACATTGTTCGCCGGAAGTAGCAGCATGAGGTCGCCGCGTGTGTGAATTCTTGTGCCCCACAATTATTATGGGAGGACTGCTTGGCAATGATTAATCACGCCAGGAATATCAGAAATCTTGCACTGCTTCCATTATTAATCGCCTTGCTTACAATATGCCCGGCCACGGCAGGCGTTGCTCAATCAGGCGCAGGGAGTATTCTATTTGGCGATTTCAAAGTTGATGAAGGTGAGGGCGGGGAATTAAAGCCCATAACTTACGAGATAATTCTGTACACAATCAGCGGCCACGTTGTTTCCCGCCAAACTGTTTCCAATAACGGGCGCTATCGTTTCATGGACGTGACTAACGGAGAATATAACCTCGTGGTTGAGGTAGAAAACAACGAAGTCGCGCGCATTCGCATCTTGATGGCCGAACCGTTCAAGACCGACGTTCGACGTGACATCTCTCTCGAATGGCGCTCGACGCACGGAGCGCGCTCTACAGGAGAGGTGGGAACGATTGCCGTCGTAGATACTTATAAGCGAACGCCCGCGAATGAAGCTCAGTTCAATAAAGCCCTTGCCGCGATCAAGGAAGAAAAATACGATGAAGCGCTCGCCTTGCTCGACAAAATATTGAGCGTTGACCCAAAAGATTTCATAGCCTGGACTGAACTTGGAACCGTGAAGTTCAAACAGGGACGATTCGGTGAGGCTGAAAAGCCTTATCAACAAGCTCTGGAAGCAAAACCTTCCTATATAGTTGCGTTGATGAATCTCGGGAAGCTGCGAATGTCAGAGAAGAATTATGATGGCGCTGTCGAAGTCTTCAATCGAGCGGTTGCGGCACATCCCAGATCAGCCGACGCGAACCACTTTCTAGGCGAAGCATACCTGCAAATCAAAAAAGGCTCGAAAGCAGTAGTATATTTGAATGAAGCTCTGCGGCTCGATCCCATAGGGAAAGCGGAAATCCACCTGCGCCTCGCCACGCTTTACAACGCCGCCGGGATGAAGGACAAGGCTGCCGGAGAGTACGAGCAGTATCTTGCCAAGAAGCCGGATTATCCCGGAAGGAAAAAGATAGAGCAATACATATCAGAGAACAAAAAACGTTAGTCGAACCTGAGAATCAATAAAGTTACAGCGCCGACGTTCTGTAACTTTGACGGTCAGCGCGTTATTGAAAAGCAACATAGCTTGCTACCCGCCCGTACAAACCTCTGAAATATTTTCCTCATAATTCTCATTGTATATGGGAAGGCGATTTCCCAATAAATCTATTAAGCGATGTAGCATTAATTCAATTTAATAGTGCTTGATCGTAGAAGGTGATATTATGCTGACGCTCGGCAAAGAGTAGTCAAAGTAGTGCTCAGATGTAAATCTCGACGACGATTTCTTTGCTGGCACATCTAGCCTTTAAGGCCCATTCATTAAAACAGCGGGTAGCTCAGGTTTCGAGAATCTAAACGGAGCGAGTAAGCATTAATCTTCATTCACAGATTGAGGTATGAATATAACTGGAAGCTCAAACTACGCATCTTTGCGATTCGTATCGACAGGATTGTTTCGCAGGCCGATATTGCGTATAGCTATTAGCGTACTGCTGTTGATCGTTTTAACGATAGCAATCTGGCAGATATTCTGGCGCAGTTCCGATGTCAGTAAAGGGATCGAAGCACTAAAGAAGGCTTATCACGCGCAGAGGCCGGTCTTAGCTCGCATGACAGATTTTGCCTATGCGCCTTGTATCGACAGTCGCGGCGGCAGTGATAATCAATTTGATTCCATCAGTCATAATGTCGCACAAAGGCTCTTGTTTGACGCAGTCGTTACTGATCCCGGCTCCGCTTCGGATTATGCTTTGGGAAAGTTCTACCTGACGGAGCAAAACTTTGCTTATGCAATTGAGCAGTTCCAAAAGGCGCTTGAAGCAGATCCCACGAACGCACAGCTTCACAATGATCTCGGCGTCGCGATGTTTGAGAAAGGCAGGAACAAGAAAGCGAGCGATGATTACGGCAATAGCTTCGAGGCGTTCGGAAAAAGCATTCAGTTTTTCAACGAGGCGCTCGCATTAGATAATTCTTTGCTTGAACCGCTCTTTAACCGCGCGCTCGTCTTTGAGCAAATGGGAATGTCTCAGCAGCCAATGGACGCATGGCAAAAGTATCTTGAGAATGACCCGGGTTCCCGGTGGGCACAGGAAGCGCGGCAACATTTAGATCGTCTCACGGGGTACAATGAAAAAATAGCCGAGAATAGAGAGCGTATTTTCAAGGACTTTGTTCAAGCTTACGAGTCTAAGAATGACGAAAGGGCGGAAGAAGTCTTCCTTCTAGGTCGGGCTCGCTCATCGCACCTTATCATCGAAAGACTGCTTGGCAGTTACTTTGAACTGCTTGAGCAAAATCGCGGCGAGGAAGCGAAAGCTCAGATTCAACTACTATCTTATGCGGGAGAGATGGATTATAAGAGAAGCGGTGATCGCTTTACGCTCGACCTCGCGCATTTCTATGCTTCGGTAACACCCGATCAGCATGGCGCTCTTTTGCGAGCGCATCATCTGATGAAATCGGCTCTGGAGCAATCAGCAAAATCTAATTATTGGGGGGCCGCTGAATTCTTCGGCGAGGCGAAGAATTCGTTTTATCAGGCTGGAAACGTCTGTGAAGCGCAATATGCCGAATATCGAATTGGCTTATGTTACCTACGCATACCCAGATTAAAACAGGCGCGAGCGATTCTCGAAGAACTCCTTCAATCTTTTAAGAATAAAAATTATAAATGGCTGGTTGCGCGAATATTCAACGCAATAGCCGATGTTTCCGACAGCCAGAACGAGCATTCACAAGCAGTGAATTATAGTGTTCAGGCTTTAGAGATGTCGAAACAGATAAGTGATAATAACAATACTGCTCGAAGCTTCTTTCAACTCGCAATTATGTACCAGGACATTGGCAACACGGTCGAGCCTATGCGCTGTCTTCAGCAAGGCTTGTTGCTTGCAAACGATTACCCTTTGGAACTGACGCAGGTCTGGATAATGCATGACATAGCCGCAGATATTTTCGCGACATCGAAGCTGTACGGAGCGGCGCTCGAATATCAGCAGGAAGCCATCATGATCGCCAGGCAAACTGATAACCCACTATATCTTTCGCGCAGCCTCTCTCATTTAGGAACGATACTTGGAGGCATCAAGAATTACGACGAAGCTGTTAAATGCGCGCAAATGGCATTTGAAATAGGAAATGATCATGTAAGCGAATCCGCTGGCCAGGAGATGACATCGTATGCGGCTTTATATGAAGGGCATCTACACCTGCAAGCCGGAGAGTTTAAAAAAGCCATTGAATGTTATGACAGGAATATTTCCATCTCTGAAAGAATTGATCGCCCGGCCCAGCTTTATTGGGCGCACAAGGGGAAGGCGTTTTCTTATCTTGCACAGAACGATTATGGGGCTGCAAAGCGTGAGATTGATATAACGCTAAAACTTTTTGATGAGAATCGCCTGAAGATACAGGAAGACAGTAACAGGAACACATTTTTTGACGATCAACAAAATATTTATGACGTAGCAATCGATTTTGAATACGGGAAAATGCATGACCCTATATTAGCTTTTGAATACTCGGAAGCCAGCCATGCCCGGTCGCTTCTCGACCTGATTGGCTCCAAGCCTGAGTTGAAAGACCATCTCTCTGGCCCCGATTTAATCTTACGATCCAGCGCACAGCCTTTAAAATTAGCTGAGATTCAAGAAAAATTGCCGGAGCAGGCGCAGATACTTCAATACAGCGTATTGAACGACAGGCTTGTGATGTGGGCTATATCCCGGTCAGGCTGCTTTGACGCGCAGGCGGAGATAAAAATCGATGAGTTGAGCGAGAAGATTCGCAAGTACCGGGAACTCATATCAAACATATCAAGCAATCTGGGCGAGATTCTGAAACAAGCCACCGAGCTGCATGATTATTTGATCAAACCCATCGAAGCATACCTCGATAAGAAGAAATATCTCTGCATAGTGCCGGATAAAACACTCAACTATCTCCCTTTCGCAACGCTCTATTCTTCAGCGTCGCGCAAATGGTTCTTAAACGAGTACAGATTCGGGCTTTCTCCGAGTTGCACTATATTCATCAAGTGCTCTGATTCTGCGCGCATCAAGCAGGAGCAGAACGACGAGCGATTATTGAGCGTTGGCAATCCGAGCTTTGACAAGGCGCTTTTCCCAAACCTGCGCGAGATGGCCTCGTCCAGCAGCGAGGCCCGGCGCATAGCGACTTGCTATAGCTCCTCGGTCATTCTCACCGAGCGACAAGCCACGGAGCGCAGGGTCAGGGATGAAATGGCGAAGTCGAGTGTGATCAACTTTGCCACGCATTACGTAGTTGATGAGCGTTCGCCGATGAATTCAAGGCTGTTGCTTGCCACTGATCCCGGCTCTACGTCAAACAATGCAAGCTCGGCAGACGTTTTACAAACGCGCGAGATATACGAGATGGAGTTGCCACTTACGCGACTCGTAGTGCTTTCCGCATGCCAGACCGGCATTGAACATCTCTATCAGGGGGAAGGGGCAATAGGCTTCGCTCGCCCTTTCCTCGTCCTGAATGTTCCGCTGGTTGTAGCAAGCCTGTGGGCCGTCGATACAGATGCGACCGCAGATTTGATGATTAAATTCCATGCCTATCGCAAGTGCGATAATCGACCAACGGCTGAAGCCCTAAGCCGTGCTCAGCTCGACATGCTCAATGGACCAAACAAGCTTTACCGCCACCCCTATTACTGGGCGCCCTTTTCTGTCATAGGGGGGTACGCAACTTTTTGAATTTTGAAAGGAGAATGAAAACCATGCCCGTATCCGGTAACCCCAATGTCAAGATAACCTTCACAGGCTTATTAGTATTCAGCTTTGACCCTGATGAATGCCAAATCGGAGTCCTTAAGGCGCCTGTGCACAAACTGCGTATTGAGAGTGGCAAAAAAACTTCGCTGACGCCAACTCCGACCATGTCATCGATTGGCACTGATGCCGAAATTAGCGCTGGCCCCATACGAATCGAAGTAACCAAACCTCAAATAAAGGGTATGATTATGTACTTCGACTCGGAGTTCAAAGGAGCCAAAGCGGATAACCGTAACGACTTCAGATGGCTTATTGACATGAAGAAAGTTCATGGCAAGCCGCTTCCTATCAAGAATGGCAGTCTCTCCCCGTTTATTTATCTGAAGAATGGCTTTTTCTACACTGATGAAATCAAGATCGTGAGCCTGATTCCGCCGGGCGCTACCACAGGCGTTGAGCAAAACATGGCAAACACTATTGGGGTGAATATCTATTTCGATGACCCCACAAGTGAGCTTGTTTTAAGTTATGGAACCGATGGCGCGAAGAAGCTAACACTAAAAAACGAGCCTGACACTACACATGTAGTAATGTTCTCAAATGACTGCCCGCCTGTGCCCATTCCTCCTGCAGTACTGGCGGGTCATCCTGCGGAGGTGGAGGCTGACTTCAAGTTTTATTATGATGTCTTCGATGTTCCAGCAGATAAGAGATTCGTTATGAAGTTCAAAGTGCCGGGTGGAGGCGATACGTTGGGTCATCCTTGCGGCCCTGTCAAAACCGGGTAACCTCTAGCCTCTCGACCGATTAGCGAAGTTCGCATATGAAGCATTAATGCCAAAGCGCGCACCGCCAGAAGATGTGCAAAATGCCTCCCGGCATGGCTCAACTCTTCTGGCAGTGCGTGCCATGCAGCGGCCTCATTTTATAGTGCTGATGGATTTGATTAAGGAGAAATTATGTCTGGAAACGATAGAGCGAATGTGCCGCTGATTGGCGGTGATTTGCGCGCAGACAGCAACAACAATAATTCCTTGGAATATGATGAGGTTGGCGCGTTCCGGCTTGCCAGGGCGCTGAATGCGATGAGAAACGGACGATCTGAATCTGGCGCTGCCGCAGATGTTTTAATGAATCCGACGCAGACTCCATGTAATGTCATATCATTGAACGGATCGTGGTATCTTCAGCTCACCCCCAGAGGGCCACATCCTCTTATCGAAATACGAGGCCCGATGCGCATCGAGGCGGCTCCGCCTAAACTTCGCATATCCGGTGATATATATGTGAACATGCCAGGCCCATCAAACGGCCTGGTCGAGATGTTGCGGCCCATCCCGGAAATGTCTCAGCTATTTGGAAAGAATTGGTACCCTCACATGCTGCCGGAGCAGTATAGCTGGTATTTCCGCTCGATTGGGGCTACTTACAACGCAGGCAAATTGGTCTTCAATTTTGAGCGGCGCATGTGGAACCCGATAACGAAGGAGTTTATTAACGACCTAAGCGTTGGTCAGGGTAATGGCTTCATAGAGCTGAATTGTTTCAACGAAAATATTTTAACCCACCCTCTTTTGCCGCAGCCAACCCTGCGCCTGTCCGGCATTGCACAGGTCGGCAGCGAGACTTACGATGTTGTAGCGACAAAGACATCGCCGTTTTATCGAGGATGTCTTTTTGAAGTTGACTTGATGACCACTCGCAGCTTTCCTGATTCGGCGACTACTTTTGACGGAGCCATCATAACTTTTGCAGGCATCTACCTTACGGCGGGAATTGATTGTGCTGTTAAGATTGATCAGACCAATCTCCCTGACGATATCGAATTGACAAGCGCTGCATTGCAAACAGCACTGACGGACAACCGGAGTAAACCCATCAACAATGCATGGCGATTATGGGTGCTTATTGGTTCAATACAGGGAGATTTGGCCGGGCTTATGTTCGACGAGATAGATCCTGCGCGTGAAGGCTTGGTTTTATTCTTCGACCCGAAGCTGGGGAACGGGTCTCTCCTCGCCGACTCAGCCCGCAATAAGAGGCTTGGCGAAGTGCCTCCGGCATTCTTGCGCACACTGCTGCATGAAGTTGGTCACGCTTTTAATCTGCTCCATCCGGGGGAGGATATTCATGCAGTCCCACCCGGAGTCACAATTATGAACCAAACAGGCGTTGTGATGGCTTTTGCTACTACGACAAATCGTTTTCCTGATAATGTTGCATTCGCCTTTGACGAGCACTGTCGAACGTCGCTTATTCACTCGCCGGACCCGCAGGTTGCGCCCGGCTGGAAACCATTCAGATGGGGCATGGCAACCTTTCAAGCGGGGTTTCCGAACCTGCTGATGCTCTGGGATTCTTACGAACCAAGTCTGTATCAACTGATCTGGTTCTGGAATTAACCATGCTCGAAACTATTTATCGCGGCCAGTTTGTTATCGCGCAATTCAAGGTCACAAACAATGGGGTGACGCCTCAGACCATATCATCAGCTTTGAATCTATCCAGGGGCGATCTGAAACTGCTGGTCACCCCTCAGGCTGGAGAGGTATGTATTGTGACTGATGTTGTATTGGGATGCGGGGAACGATCTCTGGTCACACTTAATCAAGGCCAGCAGTGCCTGGGAGTGGCGCAGGTTTTCTACACAAATATCGGTCACACATTTCGGCGAACCGGGCGATATTATGTTTCCGCAGAGCTCAAGACTGGCGATCTACATGGCACAGTTGTCAAAAGCAACATTGTGACTGTCGTAGTCAGCGCCCCTGGCACAGAAGAAGAGCAGAAGATAGCCGCAATATCAATGGATCGTGGCGTAGGGAAGGCATTTGCTCTGGGCGATTTTGGGAATGATGCAAAGACGAAAGCGAAACTGGAAATCCTGGCGACCAACTACGCGCATACCGAAACAGGTGCGGCGGCAGCTTTGACGCTTGCCAACTCGCATGGGCGTGACCTGCGGAACCCGCGCACAGGAGAGTATTTAAGAAAAGCAGATCAGGTGCTCGCAAACGCGAATTTTGAGCAAGCTGTCAAACATCATTCAACGTCAATCAGTTACCTGGTTACGGCAGTTGTGGCCCCGACCGAATCCAACGCTCCGTTGATGAATCAAACTACCAAGTACTTGGAATCCAAAATAACAGATGGTAGCATTCCTGGAAGCGTTGCGGTGACTGCCACGACGGACGAAGTATCAGTTGCTAAAGAATCGCTTGAGATGTTGAAAGAGTTTCAGAGTAGTTTGTCGAAGTTGCAATAAGTAAAATACTTAGTTAGGGGGTTGGCTTGGATTCACACTCTGACGCAACCGTCACTTTAGAGATAGTCCAGCCGGTGGTTGTAGGTTTGTCCGTGCTGGCAATACTGCGTGTACTTAATCAGGGGAAAACGGAACTCAATATCTCTTCCAGGTTGAACTTGATGGAAGGAGATGTTCATCTCCTTGTCACAAATCCCAACGGCGACAAGTACAAGGCGGCAGGCGCGGGAGGAGAGCCCGATACGTTTTGGCGCACCGTAACACTTTTACCTGGTCAGCAAATTTTGGGATGCGTGAACCTGCTTTATACCAGCGTGGAAGAGATATTCTCGGAACCGGGAATCTACACAATAGAGGTCGAATATCACCCGTCCCCGATTATGAAACCGTGGAAGTCTGAACCCGTGATCGTTACGGCCTGCTTACCACAAACCGAATCCGAACATGGAGTCGCAGCGTTGCTCCAAGACAAGACGGTTAAGCGCGCTTTGATTCTTGGAGAAAGTGACGTGGCGCGAGATACTTTGCAGGAGTTGGCTGATCGTTTCGGCGAGACGCTTGACGGCAAGCTGGCTCGGTTTATTCTTGCTGGCAGCAAAATCTTTGACCTCAGCCTACAGGGTATGCAGAGTATGTTCTTGCTTTCCGATCTCGCAGACCCTTTCATGCTTGCCTTGAGAATCAAGACTCTATCAACACCATTCAACAGCTTGGGCGAGCGTCTGCTAAATCAGCTTCTCGCCTTTATAGAAAACCCGATCATACAGTCCGGTATTAATTTAGCAGTTGATTCTGCCTCAATAGAGCGAGCCCTGCGTATCATCCGAGGGGAGCCTGTAGAAATTGAGTGAATGACCGATTCGCAGAGGATAAAAAAAGGGCTTGAGAAAACTCAAGCCCTTGCGGAAATTCCAAGCTTCTTGTCTTTCGTTAGAATTGATACTTCAATCCAAACTGCATGACTCGCGGCGCGCCTTGTATGCCTGTGAAGGTGCCGAAGTTCGGTCCCGGTTCTCCTAACTGGGGATCAATGTCCAATCCTAATCCGCTACGACCCCCGAACAATACGCCGAGCCGTTGAGTGTTAGTCACGTTGAAAACTTCCCATCGGAACTGTAGCGTGTGACCTTCGCTCCAGGGCATCTTGAATGTTTTATCCAGCCCCATATCCAATGCTACATAACTGGGCAGCCTGAGAACGTTGCGGTCTCCTGTCTCACCCGGTCGGGCGTTTCGGAAGCTCTTGTAAGCGGCAGCCGGGTCTTTGAACAGGTTGACATTGCTCTTTGTCGGAGAAGACTCTATGGGCACAAGTCGTATTCCGTTGCTCTGAACGTTCCAATTAGTCGCCCACTGCGCGGCATCGAACGGAGTCTGAACCGGAAGCCCCGAATTCCAACGGTAAATATTCGTAAGCTGCCATCCGCCCAGTATCGCTTCTGCAAATCCCGAAAGATTGCTGGCGAAAGCTCTGCCTCTTCCTATTGGAAGCTGCCAGAGGCTGTTGATGTTAATGATATGCCTCGCATCGAAATCCGACAGCGCCCTGTTGTCCTGAGGCCGAAGCGGGTTGAGAATGAAAGCCGAGCCATAAGCTCCGCTGTTTTGAAGTCCCGACGCATCGTCTATTGACTTCGAGAAGGTATAGTTGAAGTCGAGCGTGAGCTGATCCTTGAATCGCTCTCGGATGCTCAAGGTTCCGGCGTGATAATCCGAATTGCCTACGGTGCTGAAAGTTGAGAGGGCTGCATACTGCGGCTGGTAGAAGACATTCTCGCCGAGCACGGAGGCGTCATCGAGCAGCAACTGAAGAAATGTCCAGTCATTGTCTCGCCCGCCGACCTCTCCTCTGGCAATTCTGCGATACGCTGTTTGCGTGGGCGTCAGCAACACGCCGCCAACTGTCACTCTGAAATCCGGGAAGAGGTTTTCAAAATAGGGGATTTTTGGAACAGCCGTTATGGGAGTACTCTTCTCGCGGAAAGCCGCGAGCTGGCCTGCGGCAGTATACCAATCCACCCCCGACTTCGAATCAACCAGATTGTTAATGGCCATGATGTCTCGCGTCACCAGAAGGTTTCGAGCGAGACGGCCTATGTAGGATGCCTGCACCAGAAGCCCGCCACGCAGTTTTCGCTCATAGGTAAAGTTCCAACTGTAATTGGTGGGAGTGATGATCGAGTCATCAAGAGATGACTCGATTCGCGCATCACCGTCGGCAGGTGTTTGCAGCGGGAAGGTCAGTTTGCCCGGCACGCTTATCAACGGCAACGAACGCACATCCTGACCGAAGCCCGTGAAGCGCGGCGCAGGGTTGTCCGTAACATTGAAGGTTTCGGCGGCTACCGTCTGAGACGAAGAGAAGCCGAGCGTGTTGTTGAGGTCAAACTGCACCGCCAACTGCTGGCCTATATGATCGTTCGTCATCGCAAAGCCGCCACGAATCACAGCGTCGCCATCGGCACCGAATGCTTTGCGAAGGAATCTGTTTTTGAAGTTGGGAGTCCAGGCAACGGCCACGCGCGGCTGGAAGTTGTTTTTGTCCCAGTTATAAAATCCGGGACGACCATTAGCAGGCCCCGCCAGGTCTACGGTGATTGGCTCGTTGAAAGGCCTGCCGAGAGCCGCGCCCGCTTTCCGCTGCTCGAAGTAATCGCCGAGGCTCACGGTCGGCTTAACTTCCAGACCATTGGCTTCGTAAACAGGTTTGCCGATGCCGTAGCGAAGCCCTAAGGTGAAGGTCAAAGAAGTAGAAAACTTCCAGGTATCCTGAAAGTAAAAATCATACTCTTCGGTGGCAAAGGTGCGGCCTACGCCCTGGCCGACAGGGAGAATATTGCCGTCACGATCAAAGTTGAAACTCGCGGTGTACTCTGAATAACGCCCTATGAGCGCAGCGACGGCATTCTGCACAGGGGATTCAAACCCGTCCGCGATTCCTTCGATTGGGTCAAGCAAAACTCCGCCAGCCGATTCATAGAATGAAGGGTTGGTCAGCGCCTGATCGAACGACGATGAAGAACTGACTCGTCGGTTACGAATCACGCGTATGTTTGTGCCGAATTGGAAATTGTGAACTCCCTTTATCCAGGAAACGTCATCAACGAAGTTATGGACAGGCGTTATGCGTGTCAGCGTCCGGCTCGCGTTAACAGGCGCGAAGACGAATCGGAAGAAGATATCGTTCGCGCTCGAATCGCCCTGGCTGCTGAAAGCTTCGCGGGTCAATCCGTATCGGAAGTTGTTGACGAGCGAGTTGGAAATCGTCCACGTGTGGCTGGCCGCGAGGCCTGTCGGGTGAGACCAGAAATCGGGAGCCGGTGTATCTGGAAATCTGGGAACTCGTCCGACCACATCCTGCTGGTAATTGCCGCGCAAGGAGAGAATGTGTTTCGAGTTCAGATTGTAATCAAACTTGACAGTGTTCGTGTTCCACCTCAATGGAGTAGGCGCATTGAAACGGAAACCGCCCGTATTCAATCCGTCCCCGGCAGTAGGATCATTTGCCGGATACCTGTTCGCGGCATCAGCCAGAATCGGGGCCACGAGCGGGTTTATTCCTACGTCCGGGAATAGCTGATTGAGTTGACTTGTAGTCAAGGTCGTTATTCCGCCTGAAGAGTTAAAAAAGCGCACTTCGCCACGCCCCAAACTTGCCAGCGGCACGGTTTGAACAGTGCTCTTTTCGCTCTGATCGCGGCGGCCTTCGTAGCTGTAAAAGAAGAACAATTTGTCCTTCTTGATCGGGCCGCCGAAAGTTCCGCCAAACACATTGCGGTTCAATTTTGGGGTCGGGATTCCGTTGCCGTTCTCATCAACCGTTCGGTTGTTGAAGAAGTCGTTAGCAGTGAAACGTGTGTCCCTGTTAAATTCGTAAACCCCGCCGTGAAAACTGTTCGTGCCGCTCTTGGTGACAAGCGATACCTGCGCGCCAGAGGAACGGCCCTGCGTAGCATTCGGGTTTGTGGTAGTGACGCGAAATTCCTGAATTGAATCCGGCGTCACGCGAAGCACGCTTGAAAACGCCTGATCGGCGTTGTCTACAAAATCGGCTATGATGTCGAGGCCGGTCTGCTGTTCGTTGACATCTATGCCGTCGAGCGTGATGTTTGCCTGATCGGAGCGTGAGCCATTCACATAACCTTCTTTAGTGACTCCGGGCTGTAGACTGAGCAACTCGACAACGTTTCTGGATTCGAGCGGCAACTGGATGATCTGTTTCTCGACGAAGTTGTTGCCTATCGTTGCGTCTTGCGTGTTGATCAGCGCTTCTGTCGAACCGGCAGAGACGCTGACGGCCTCTGCGATATTGCCAACCTCCAACTGTAAAGATACATCAGTCGGTTTTGACACCAGCGCCCGCACATCGTTTACGATTGCCTTCTTGAATCCGGTCGCTTCAATCTCGACGCGGTAATTGCCGGGCGGAATCAAATCGAAGACGAATCCGCCTTTTTCGCTGGTCTTTTGTGTGCGAACAGCGTTCGTTTCAATGCTTGTGAGAGTTACGGTAGCACCCAGGACGGCTTCACCCTGAGGGTCTAACACTTGCCCGCTGACCGATGATGTGCCGGTTTGGGCGGGTATGCTCCCCGAGAGGAGCAACAATGTGATGAAAGCGCTCAATATCTGTTGGATATTGGCTCTTTTTGATGCTTGCCTGATTCGCGGAAAATTTTTCATGTGCGCCTCCTAAATTTCGAGAAGTGGCGGGAAAGAAAGCAGTACAAAATTTATTTTGTGCTACTCCCGATATTTCCACTGTTGTTTGCTCGTCTGACAAGTGAGCGTGTCAGAGAGTAACCAGTGAGTTTGAGAGATCGCCTGCGGCCTTTGCGGTTCAATCTTGCGAAGATGAAGCAATTCAAGCCGCATCGAATATGCGGGCACTAACATTAGCCGGGCTGGCGAGTCTGGACGCTCACCTTAAGTGACACCCATTAGAACTCTCGATACAAAATTATTGCTGAGTGATGCGCAATGAAGCAAAACTATGTTACGACTGGCAGGTTTAACAGTCAATAGCGGGAAAACCATTTTGGCGGGCTGGCTGTGGCAATATTCAAGCGATCAGTAAATCGCTCCATTCCGTCCTGTGGAAGATAAAATCCCTGCTTCCGATGAAAGGGTGTATAAAGCGCCGCCGCTTCCTGTCCATGTTGAAAGATTAAAAGTAGCAGAGCCTACGGCTCTATAAACAGAAAGGTTACGATAGGTAAGCGCATTTTTCTCTTCGCATTTTTCAGGCTTCCCCGGCGTGCGCAGAAAATAAGCCGCCCCGCTCCCGCGTATTGACACCAGTCCGCCCGGTTCTATAACCACAGCCGTCTTTTCGTCAATGCCGATGCCTCTGGCTTCCTCGGCCCATCCGTCTCGGACTATGCGAGCAAGAAAAGCGACGAGGCGGCCCATGCGGTCACGCGCGACGAAATGGCTGTCCGTAATTATATGGCTGAGGTCAGGCACAGCCAGAAAGCCGCGCTCAACCTGCACCCGACTGTCGAAAGGATTCGCCAGAGCGACCGTTGAAGTGACCGTGTCATTTCTTGCAGAAAAGAAGAACTCGCCCATCACGGCAAGCCCCGCGCTAGTGCCGCCAATAGGGATGCCTTTGGCCGCGAGTTGATTGATAGCGTCTTCGACAGGAGTGTCTTGCCAAAATTTGACGTAATTGAATTGATCGCCGCCCGCTATAAAGAGCGCTTCGGCATTGCGAATTTTGCTTAACAGGAATTCGTCGCTTGCGGCAGCGCGAGTCTTAAAGATGATCGTTTCGACTGAATCAACTTTGCCGAGCGAATTTATGAAAGGATTGTAAGCATCGGTCCCCGATGCGCGGATGACGACGAAATCGCCTCCGCCTGATTTCTCGATCATCCACTGAAACGCAGCCTTCACATCAGTGCTGCCGCCCATCAGCATCAAGCCCGCGCTAGTGCGGGTCTTCGCGTCCGAAGGACTGCCGACAACGTGGTATTCGTACCCGTTTGCCGTCGCAGTCGCGCCGATCACGAACGGCTGTAGCAAGAACAAAAACAATACGCCTGCGATAAAATGCTTTTTCAACTTTGCGACCTCACCCTGAAGATTCACCGCAGAGGCGCAGAGGACGCAGAGACTACGCAGAGAATATTTATATATCACCTCTGCGCCCCCTCTGCGCTCTCTGCGCCTCTGCGGTGAATAGGCTTCTTTTTCACTCTGGCAAGAGCGATTATCCAAGCTCGTCTTCGGAGTAAATAGAGCGCGTGAGCGCCGAGTCGTATTCAAACAGTTCCGAATCGCTGAAGAATCGCGCGACCTCTTTTCCAGCCGTTTCGAGCGAGTCGGAAGCGTGAACTAAGTTAGCCTGAATGCTCATGCCAAAATCGCCGCGAATAGTTCCGGGCGCAGCCGCGCGCGCTTTCGTCACGCCGCAAAGCGTTCGCACAGTTTCGACCGCGTCGAGTCCTTCAAGGCACAACGCAACGACGGGCGTCTGCTGCATAAAGCGCTTCGTGCCTCCGAAAAAAGGTTTATCGGCAAGGTGGCTATAGTGCTCGTTTAGAAGTTCGTCAGTCAGCTTGAGAAATTTGATACCGGCGATCTTCAGCCCTTTCTCTTCAAAGCGCACGATGACGCGCCCTATGAGTCCTCGTTGAATGGCGTCCGGTTTGATAAGAATTAAAGTCCGTTCCATGTAGTCTCCTTTTTATTAAATTCAAGAACCAGCAATGATAGCCGACCGCACGCGCCGCCGACAAGCAGAGGCGAAACCGGAGGGCGATAGTTTATAATGACTCTCGCCGGTTTGATCGGCGAGGAGACACGAGATGAGCGAACGATTGAGCGAAGCCGAGTTTCAACAGAAAGCCGAAGAAGCGATTGACGATCTTGAAGCGTCTTTCGGCGCGCTTGCCGAAGAGCGCGACATTGATGTGCAGATTCAGGGCGGAGTCCTGAGCGTTACGTTTGAAGAGGGCGAGCCGGGCCGGTTCATCGTAAGCCCCAACTCTTCCGTGCGACAACTGTGGGTTTCTGCGCGCGTCGCAAGCTACAAGTTCGATTGGTCGAACGAGGCGGGCGGCTTTGTGTTAGCCGGAACCGGCGAGCCGCTCAAGCAAGTGATGACGAGGCTAACTCAAGAGCAATTGGGCGCAAGCGACATTGCTTTGTAAACGCTGAGAGTCTGTTTTAGCAGTCCCGTTAGGGACGACCTGTCTATAGTTGAAGAAGGCTAAATATCTTCTGTAGCTCCGTAGGAGCGACCTGTTGATTTAGAGGTCGCTCCTACGGAGCTACTATGAATTCTGCCGGCGACGATACTATAGACAGGTCGCTCCTACGGAGCTTCTTTCTAAAACAGATTCTAAGTGCGCAGACAGCGAAAACAGGATACTGCTTGACAGGAACCGAAACCCCTCTGGAACTAAATACTGTTGAAGCCGAACGATTGCTCGAAGAGGTGAACGACACGAGCAATCTTTATGAGCGAACGGAGCGAATCTCTGCGCGCTTTCTCGGAAGACCTTATTTCGCGAACCCGCTTGAAGGCGGCCCCGATACGCCTGAAGTTTTCAAAGCTGTTCTCGCAGGCTTCGATTGCGTGACATACATCGAAACGACGCTTGCGCTTGCGCGGTCACACACGATTGATGAATTCATAGATGAACTGCGAGAGATGCGCTACGGAAACGGGCGGATTGATTTCTATCATCGAAATCATTATATGGTTGACTGGGTCAGAAACAACGAAGAGCGCGGCATAATCAAAGACATAACCACAGGGCCGAAGGCGGTCGTCAAAACGCGCACGCTTTCATTGATCGAAGCGCTGCCGGAAAAAGCGACGAGCTTTCGTTGCTTCCCAAAGCGAAGCCTTAATCAAATTCAAAGCGGCATCGAAACCGGAGATGTGATGTTGTTTGCGTCTACTCGAAAGGCGCTCGACGTTTTTCACGCAGGGATATTGATCAAGGGCAAAGGTGAAATCTCGCTTCGTCACGCGTCGCGCGCCTCTGGACGAGTGATCGAGCAAAGCCTTGCGAGTTTCACAAGCGCGCATCGAATGTCAGGAATGATTTTGCTAAGACCCTTAACAAAGCAGTAGCCCGACCGTGAGGGAGGGCGAAAGGCTCGCGCCCTCCCTTACGGTCGGGCTACTGTTGTGATGAACAGAGCAGTAGCCCGCGCGTCAGCAAGGGCGTAATTATTAGCCTCCCTCACGGTCGGGCTACTGTTGTGATGAATTATGCATAAAATAACAGCCGCATTGATGTTTGAAGGCAACGCACAGACATTGTCTTTTGTAGAATCGCTGGCCGCAAGCGACCTCGTCGCTCAGGTTTTGTTGATTGCGCGTGAAGAGCATGCAATCGCTCTTGAGATGACTAAGACTCGCATTGTTCAAAGCGACTTATTCAGCGGGCGAGCAATAGCAGAACTGCTTGAAACCATCACAACTGATTATCTCCTGCTGATATTGCCAGGGGAGCAGGTCGAATTAGGCTCACGCGCAATCGAACGATTCGTTGCGGTCGCAGAGGATTCCAATGCAGGTTTGATCTATTCGGATTTCAAAGATGAATTTGGCACGGGCTTATCAGATCACCCGCTCATTGATTATCAACAGGGAAGCATACGCGACAGCTTCGATTTCGGCTCTGTGCTGTTTATCTCGAAACGCGCGGCTGCGCAAGCTACGCGCAAGCACGGCGCGATTGATGAGCGGCTCGAATGGGCAGGGCTTTATGATTTGCGATTGAAGCTTTCGATTGATTCTGAAATCCTGAGAATACCTGAACCGCTTTACACGCGCATTCCTCGCGACCTGCGAGTGAGCGGCGAGCGCCAGTTCGATTACGTTGATCCAAAAAAGCGCGACTATCAGCGCGAGATGGAAGAGGTCGCTACAGAACATCTCAAACGCGTAGGCGCTTATCTCGAACCTCGCTTCAGGAAATTGCAGCGCGTCGAAGCGAGTTTTCCCGTTCGCGCAAGCGTCATAATCCCTGTTCGCAATCGCGAGCGCACGATTCGGGAAGCCGTGTCGAGCGCGCTATCTCAAAAAACCTCTTTCGATTTCAACGTGATAGTCGTTGACAATCATTCGAGCGACAAAACAATAGAGATACTCGCGGAACTGGCGCGCGAGCACACACATCTGGTTCATCTGAGACCAGAGCGGACTGACCTCGGCATAGGCGGCTGCTGGAACGAAGCGATCTATTCTTCGCATTGTGGCGAATACGCCGTTCAATTGGACTCCGATGATCTTTACCGTGATGGGCACACGCTCGAACTCGTCTTAGCGAAGTTTGAAGAAGGGCAGCATGCGATGGTCATCGGCTCGTACACGATAGTCAATTTCGACCTCGAAGAGATACCGCCCGGCTTGATTGATCATCGCGAGTGGACGCGCGAGAACGGGCGCAACAATGCGCTCAGGATCAACGGGCTGGGAGCGCCGCGCGCTTTCTACGTCCCTGTGCTGAGAGAGGTGGGACTGCCAAACACGAGCTACGGTGAAGACTACGCGGCGGCGCTCAGAATCAGCCGCGATTACGAGATTGGCCGCATCCTTGATTCGATTTATTTTGCGCGACGATGGGAAGGGAATTCGGACGCTCAACTTCCGCTCGCAACATCGAATCGCTATGACGCATACAAAGATTATTTGCGCACAGTCGAGATGCTTGCGAGAAAGAGGATGAGTCAACAGTGAACTGGGACGAACGAATAATCAACGAAAAAGAGTTGAGCCGGTACTTGAACGACACTGGCAGTCGCAGCCTTGTCGAGCGAGTCTCTGCGATGATCGAGCAGCAGCGCGTGACCTGGCCTCTATTGCGCGAAGGCTATGATGCGCTCGCGAAGATCGAGACGAAGCGCATTCCTGTCGCGGATTCAGAAGTTGTAGTGCAGCATAATCCGAAGCGAATTCGCAGCACGGCGGCAGCCGTTGATAAAACATCGGTTGATAAGCGGCCATGTTTTTTGTGCGCAGAGAATTTGCCGGTTGAAGAGAAGGGAATCGCTTACGGCAGCGAGTTTGTCATACTTTGCAATCCTTTTCCGATTCTCGACAAGCATCTTTCGATAGTTCATCGCAAACACATCGAGCAGAAAATAGACGGCAATATCGAAACGTTGCTTGCGATGGCGGCTGATCTCGCGCCCGATTATTTCGTTTTATATAACGGCCCGCGATGCGGCGCATCGGCCCCGGATCATCTGCACTTTCAAGCCTGCTCGCGCAAGCTTCTGCCCGTTGAACAAGAACTCGAAGCCGGTGACTCTGCCGAAGAAGCGCATTGCTCGGCGTGCGAAGAGACGCGGCGCGATTCGTTCGAGTTGTTTTCGCTCGAAGGATATGGCCGCAGCGTGATCGTGTTTCGCGGCAACAATCTTGAAGAACTAGCCGGATGGTTTTATCGAGTGCTTGATGAATTGCCGCGCGACGCGGAAGGCGTTGAGCCGATGATGAACATCATCTGCACATATGAAAGCGGCACGTATACGCTTTATATGTTTCCTCGCACGCGACATCGCCCGGCCTGCTTTTTTGCAGAAGGCGACGAGCGATTGCTGGTCAGCCCCGGCGCAATAGACATGGCGGGCGTGGTCGTCGTGCCTGAACGCGAGCACTTCGTAAAGCTTGGCCGCGAACAGATGGAAGCGATTTATTCAGAGGTCAGTTTTTCTGATGCGGCAGTCAATGAAATTCTTGAGCGTGTAGCTTCAAACGGGGAGGGAAGCTGGTGAATAAATTTAACCGAGAGCCTGTTATCAAAGTGGGCTTGATGACTGGAGCGAGTTCGGCGCGAATAACTCTGGCTGGCCGATTCGTGAATGATTCGGGCGAGGAGGTTGACGGAGGCGATTACACCGCTTCAATTGATGAAGGGGCCGTAGCTCTCGACGGGCCGACGGCGCTTCGTTCTTCTTCGATTCTGCTTGCGCCTATGGATTTCGATTTCTGTCGAATCACAGTTCATGACATAACGATAGGCATAGACTTTCACTGGCAGCGCAAAGAGGCACAGCAGTTTCAAGGCGCGCTCAGGCTTAATGCCGGTCGTGACGGTTTGATGTTGATCAACGAACTTCCGCTCGAATCATATCTCGTCAGCGTTATCTCGTCGGAGATGAGCGCATCTTGCCCTGCGGAACTTCTTCGCGCGCATGCGATTGTTTCGCGTAGCTGGTTGTTGGCTCAGTTAAATAATGAGTCGAGCGAGAGTCGCGAGCCGGATGAGACGTCGAGCGATGCGGTTGATGATTCATCGCAGCAGATCATCAGATGGTACGACCGCGAGAACCACGCTGATTTCGATGTGTGCGCAGACGATCACTGCCAGCGTTATCAAGGCATCTCGAAGGCGTTTTCCGAATCAGCGTTCGACGCAATCGGCAGCACGCGCGGCAAGGCTCTGATATGGAATGGTGAAATTTGCGATGCGCGATATTCAAAAAGCTGCGGCGGAATGACGGAAGTATTTCGCGCCGCGTGGGAAGATCGCGATGTGGAGTACCTGACTGCGATCTACGACGGGCGCGACCGTGTTGAAGAATACGGGATGCCCCTTACGGATGAAGCGAATAGTGAAGCCTGGATTCGTTCATTGCCGCCAGCTTATTGCAACACGGATTCTGCGGAACTGCTCGCGCGGATACTGCCGGGATTCGATCAAGAGACGCGCGATTTTTATCGCTGGAAAGTTGTTTACTCGCAGGATGAATTGCGCGAAATCATCTCGGCTCGGCTCGGCAATGATGTGGGGCGAGTGCTCGCGCTTGAGCCTGCGCTGCGCGGCGAGTCCGGGCGAATAATCAAGCTCGGAATCAAAGCCGAGAAACGAAATCTCGTCATCGGCAAAGAGCTTGAAATACGTCGCACTCTTTCGCGTTCGCACCTCTACAGTTCCGCATTCGTTGTTGAAACAGGGCAAGGCGACGCGGACAGCTATCCGCAAAGCTTCACGCTGATCGGCGCTGGCTGGGGGCACGGAGTCGGGTTATGCCAGATCGGCGCGGCTGTGATGGCTGACGAAGGCCATTCGCATGAAGCTATTCTGACGCATTACTTTCGTGGAGCTACGCTCGGCTCGCTTTATTGATTGCCATTGCTTAGATTTGATGTCAATTCACCGCAGAGACGCAGAGAACACAGAGATTTCGCAGAGAAATTATTAAACTCTGCGCCCCCTCTGTGTTCTCTGCGTCTCTGCGGTGAACTTCTTCTAAATTCAATGACTCTATTTCCGACCAACTGAATTCGGCTTACCGAAACGCGCCGAGTTGCGTATAATCACGCTGAACCCCCGATTGCTCAATGGCATCTCACATTGCCATCATAATATCGCGCACTCTTATAATCTCGATTCTGGATTGCCGATTTCGGTTTCGCGGCTAATAATCTAATATCCAGGATTCGGAAAAACGCTGGGCGATGGAGGCGTCCGTCAGGGCCGATTGCTTCGGCCTTGTAAAGAGAGCTTTATGAATGTGCTTGCTGTTGACACAGGCTATTCGGCGACAAAGATTTATTCAGAACTCAAAGGCGCTCGCAAGACTTTGATATTTCCTTCGGTGATCGGCCCAGCCGAATTCGGCGAAGACTTTCTCGGCACTAAAGAAGACAACTTCATTGCCGAGTTGAGCCTGTATCCGGGCAAGGTTCGCAACTTTGGCGAGACGGCCATCCGTCTCAATCGCGGAGGCGAGATGACAGCCGACCGCGATATGTTTACCAAGCATTATAATCCCGCGCTGACGCTTGCTGGCATCGCTCGCTTTATGGAAGAGAAACAGATGCCCGCGCCAGATGTGTTGGTGGTCGGACTGCCGGTCAATTATTACGCGACGCAGAAAGATTCGCTGCTTCAGAAGTTGAAGGGCAAGCACACGATCAAGCTCTACAAGATTGACGGCAAGATTGACCACTCTATTGATTTCACTCTCGATAATATTCTCGCGTTGCCTCAAGGCTACGGGTCATACCTCAGCTACGCGCTCGACCGCGACGGCAAGAAGGTGGCCGAACGCATTGTTCCGACGGCGGTCATTGACGGCGGCGAAAAGACCATTGATATAGTTGCGGCGGACGGGCGATACATCAACACCGTATCGAAATCTATCCCTTCATCGCTTGATGCCGTCTATCACGACCTGCAACGCGAGATTGACGCGCGTTGGGACGATTATCTCGAACGCAGCACGATAGAGTCTTACATACGCAGCCGCACGCCTTACATAACGCCGACCGGCGAATCGGTTGATCTCGAACAGATGCGCAAAGAAGTGATGCAAAAACATATGCCCGAAATCATCAACCGAATTCAAATGACGGTTCGCCCCATGCGCCCGCAAAAAGTTCTGGTGGCTGGCGGTTCCGGCGATATGATTTACGATGGCATAAAGGAAATCTTCTCTTCGGCGGAGAAGGCTGAATCAATGATCTTCTCGAACGCCATCGGCTACTATCGCTACGGGTTGCTTCGACAGTCGAACGAGGATGCGTAGGGTTTAAGCGGCGAGTGGATGAAAGCTCGAATAGTTGTTATAAGCGACACGCACGAGCAACACGGCCAGATCCGCGTGCCGGAGGGCGACATTCTTGTTTGCGCGGGCGACATCACAATCAACGGCAAGCCAGCGGCAGTTTCGGAATTCAACGCATGGTTTGCCGCCCAACCTCATCAGTACAAACTTCTGATCGCAGGCAATCACGACTTCCTGTTTGAAAAAGATAACGATTACGCTCGCAGCCTGATTAGCTCCAGCATCATCTATCTGGAAAATTCGGGATGCGAGATCATGGGGTTGAAATTCTGGGGGTCGCCTGTGACCCCGTGGTTTTTCGATTGGGCGTTTAACAAACAGCGAGGCGAAGAGATTCGCCGCTTCTGGGACGAGATACCCGCAGACATAGACGTGCTCGTTACGCACGGCCCGCCGTTTGGGATTCTGGATAAGAATGCGCGCGACGAACACACGGGCTGCGAAGAACTGCGTCACGCTCTCAAACGAGTCCGTCCGCGCCTTCACATTTTCGGACACATACACGAAGGCTACGGCATTGCCGAACAAGATGAAACGACATTCGTCAATGCCTGCCAGCTTGACTACCAATATAGATTGGTCAATGAGCCTTTAGTTGTGACGCTCGAAGTTTGAATCGATCAGTCCCACTTTTGGAAAACACTGATTCCACAAGCGAACACTTATCAGATTGCGAATCGCGGTTT
Source organism: Blastocatellia bacterium (assembly GCA_963726785.1). Lineage (GTDB taxonomy): Bacteria > Acidobacteriota > Blastocatellia > UBA7656 > UBA7656 > DATEKX01. Next base: position 881,259 of record CAVSDJ010000008.1, on the reverse strand, counting down.
GTAGATTGCGGATTACATGTAACTCGATTTATAAAGGAATAATTTCCTTTGCAACCCTCCGCAAAACTTTTGCTAAAGTAGAACTTAGCGGACTTGTGAATTTTTTTTTACAACTCTTGAAATCGGCAATCGGCAATCGGCAATCTATAATCTACTTTGGCACACATTTGGCTATAGTAGGAACGAACCGACGCTCTGAGAGTCCGCCTCTTCGACGAGCGTTTCAAATGGGCATCAGGTGCCAGGCGTAGGGCACACAACTGGCACCTGATGCCCGCTATCCATTCTCGCCGTCCATCAACAAGGGAGCCACAATGAAAAAAGACATCCTTTATGCAATCAGAATGTTATTCAAGAATCCCGGCTTCACGGCGATTGCGATACTGGCGCTCGCTTTAGGCATAGGCGCGAACACGGCTATATTCACGGTTGTAAACTCTGTGCTGTTTCGCCCGCTGCCTTTCCCTGAACCTGAGCGCCTTGTGATGACCTACGGCGAGAACGCCAGCGTAGATAACGGCAGAGTTCCATTTTGTGTTGCGGATTTTCTTGATTGGCGGTCGCAGAATCAGGTGTTCGAACATGTCGCGGCTTTTTCCGACAATCGCTTCACCTACACGGGCGGAGAATCGCCCGAACAATTTCATGGCGCGTGGGTCACTGCGGATTTCTTCGAAGTGATGAAAACGCAGCCTGAAAAGGGCCGGACTTTTTTGCCCGACGAAGACCAGCCGGGCCACGCTTCTGTCGTGATCGTAAGCCATAGTTTCTGGCAGCGGAAACTCGGCGCTGATCCAAACGTGATCGGCAGGCAGATCACGCTCAACAACAATCCGTTTTCCATCATCGGAGTGATGCCGCCGGGATTCACTTTTCCTGAAAGAGACATAGAGTTGTGGGCCATCGAAAGATTAAACCCGCCAACACGCAGAGGGCCTTATTATATGTGGGGCGTAGGGCGTCTCGCAGCAGGCGCTACAGTCGAGCAAGCAAAGGCCGAGATGGATTTGATCGCCCACCGCGTTCAGCAAGAGACTAAATCGACTCAGAATGATTGGACCTTCACAGCCGTCAGCTTGACCGAGCGCATAGTGGGAGACGCGCGCCCCGCATTGCTTATTTTGTTAGCCGCAGTCGTTTTTGTTCTGCTAATCGCGTCGGCGAACGTCGCCAACCTGCTGCTTGCAAGGGCGACCGCGCGCGAAAAAGAGATTGCCATTCGCAGGGCGCTTGGCGCGAGCCGCGCTCGTTTAATTCGCCAGTTGCTTACTGAAAGCGTCTTGCTCGCAATATGCGGCGGCGCAATCGGATTGCTTCTGGCGCAATGGGGAGTTGATCTGTTGCTGGCTCTCGGCGCTGACGAAATCCCACGTCTGCAAGAAGTCCGCATTGATACAACCATACTTGGATTCACACTTTTGGTCTCGATGTTGAGCGGCATAATCTTCGGGCTTGCGCCCGCTTTGCAGAGTTCAAATCTCAACCTGAATGAAACGCTCAAAGAAGGTGGCCGCAGCAACTCTGAAGGCTCAAACCGCCGCCGATTGCGCAGCATTCTGGTTGTGGCAGAGATTGCGTTATCTCTGGTTTTGCTCATCAGCGCAGGGTTGATGATTAAGAGCTTTCTCAGATTGCAGAACGTCAATCCCGGCTTTAATGCCGATAACATTTTAACGATGCAATTATCGCTGCCGAGATCAAAGTACACGAACGCGAATCAGACAACGACCTTCTTCCAACAGCTTCTCAGTAAAGTTGAAACGCTGCCTGGTGTGCAGTCTGCTGCTATTTCAATCAGTCTCCCTCCTAATAACGTCGAAGTCTCGGACAACTTCAGCATCGAAGATCACCCGACGCCGCCCGGAGAAAACGACCCGTCTGCGCCGATACTTTTCGTCAGCCCGAAGTATTTCACCACGCTCGGCGTGCCGCTTCTGCGCGGACGCCAATTCACGGATAACGATAGAGACGGCGCGCCTCCGGTTGTGATAATCAACGAGGCGCTGGCCCATCAATATTTCGGAGATGCAGACCCCATTGGCAAACGATTCAAAGAGGGGCCTGCGGCGGGTGATAATCCCTGGATGGAAATAGTCGGCGTTGTTGGCGATGTGAAGTACACAGGGCTTGACTCGAAAGAAGAGCCTGCTTATTACATGCCGCACCTTCAAAACGCATGGCGATTCATGTACCTGATCGTTCGCGGAGCTTCAAATCCGCAAGGATTGCTGCCTGCCATTCGCTCGGAAGTCTGGTCGCTTGATAAAGACCTGCCTGTCGCAAGAGTCAGGACGATGAACGAATTGCTTTCTGAATCCGTCGCGCAGCCGCGACTGCGCACTATGTTGCTCGGCATATTCGCAGGCGTCGCGCTGTTGCTCGCTGCGGTAGGAATTTATGGCGTGATGAGTTATTCGGTCACGCAGCGCACACACGAGCTTGGCATAAGAATGGCTCTGGGAGCCAGTTCCAGCGATATTTTGAAGATGGTCGTCGGCCAGGGTTTTAAACTCGCGATTGTCGGAGCAGCCCTGGGGCTGATAGGTGCATATGCGGCAACTCGACTGCTTTCAACTCTGCTCTTTAAAGTCAGCACAACCGATACGGTGATCTTTGTTGGAATACCAGTATTGCTGACTGCGATTGCGTTGCTTGCAAGCTACATCCCTGCGCGAAGGGCGACGAAGGTTGATCCGATAATCGCGCTACGTTACGAGTGAGTGGCGATAGCGTATCCATGCCACAGGGCCGGATAGATCGTGCCGAGCAGAACTTCGACCGAACAATAATCTGCTGCTGGCCAGAGAACAGATTCATCCTTGATGTCAAAGTTGTCAAACTTTTCAAACAGCGATGCGTGATTATGAACTATGCTATTTGACTCCGCAGTGTAAAAGATAAAAGCAGGCGATGTTGACAGAGTTTCGACAGTCGTGAAATCAGACGAAGATGTGTTTATCTCGCGCCAAAAACTCCTTGCGCTGTCTTTGATTTCATTCGCTTCTCGGTTGTCGCCCGCGATGAACAGCCGTGTGTTGCCGATCAATTCAGCCATCTCCGAGCGAATAGAAAAATCCGCCACAACTGCTTTCGCTCGACTGTCTCTCAGAACGAATTCAATAGCTGTTCGATCAAGCCCGACCGATAGCGGCACAACGACTGCGCCTGATTTCAACGCTCCGAGATGAGCAATAACAAAAACGGCAGATTGCGGAAGGATTACCGCAACTGCATCGCCTTCGGTTATGCCGCACCTTGCAAGCGCAGTTGCGAATTTGTCTGATAAGAAATCAAGCCCACCGTAAGTGTAGGTGTTGCTTGCGGCAGGTTTGACATCAATCAAAGCTACGCGGGCAACTGCATCTTTGTGTATTTTGCAGATCGCATCGGCAAGGTTGAATCGTTCGGGGACGATCATTTTTTATTCGTCTTGCGGGAATAGATCGCGGGCAGGCATTGACCATCCGGGCACAGCTTCACCGGCATCAGCCACATCGCCGCGACGAAAGATGATCGGATTTTCCGGGTCGTTGAAGTGATAGGCTTTGATCACATCAGGGCTTTGCAAATCCACATCCCACACGCAGAGCGTACCGGCTGCGAAATAATCTCTGCGCTTTTTAGCCATCTTCGCTTCGGCCTTTGGGCCGTAATCGCTTTCGCTTCTGACCTCGACTGCAAACACCGGAGCGCCTTCAAAGAACTTCATGCCCATAGGTCTGCCGGTATAGAAAGCGGCATCGGGGCTGAAAGAACCACGATTAGGCAGGTTAACTCTAAAGCCCGCGCTGTCAGTAACTGCATGGCCGGACTTTGTTTGTCGCGCGTGAGCGCGCAGGCTGACAAATATCTCGCTTGCTGCATAGCTGGGGAGGTATCCAGTAGGGGACATCAGTATAATTTCTCCGTCAACGAGTTCAGCTTTGCCTTCCACCTGATAAAGGTCTTCGATGGTCGCTTGAGTTTTTGTAGTCATAACCGGGCCTCACGAGCAATCTTATCACTGTTCGAGGCGATTGTCAGACAGCCTTCACCCCAGATTCTTTTTCATCGTCAATGATGTGCCTTCTCGGCTGACTATCACGAATCCCAGTCGCTGATAAAGCCTTTTCGCCGGATTATCATCAGACACGCTTAAAGAGATTGCTTTGTACTTGCCTGCGATTGATTCAAATAATTCATTCAGGAGTCGTGTGCCGACTCCTTTGCCTCTGTGTTCTGCGAGCACTGCAATGCTTAACTCTGGTGTGAGGTCATCAACATATCCATACCCTCTGTTTTCTCCTGTCATCAATCGCAGCCACGCGGCCCCGAACGGTTGCAGGTCATCTGCGGACACGGCTTTCAACCCGAAATCATTTTCTTGCCCCCACTGCTGCACGTACCGAGATAATGCCGGACTGTTTATTATTGATTGAGGAGGAGCAACGCTACCCGCAGGGACATGGATTGCCTGGTAGAGCATTTCCCACAAGAAAGGCTCATCGGAAGAGGTGATTTCTGCGATCAGATATTTGTACGAATCATTCACTTCTGCTATGCGGCGAATGCTGACTTGATGTCAGCTTTTATTTTGGACGAGCGAGATTGAACGTCCCCGTATAATACGCGCTCGTAAAGAATCCGACGAACTCTTTGTCCGTAGCTCTACCGATCCAGTCGAACACGCCGCCATCTTTAGCTCCGAGGTCTGTCGTTCCTTTGAACATCACAACCTTACCAACCTGTCGGCCTTCCATCTTGATCGTGTATTTATAGGGCCGCCCGCAATCGCCTTCAAACGTCGCTTCCCAGACGCCGTCCTTATAGACGACCTTGCTGCTGAGGCTCTTGCACAACTCTTTGACCGGGCCTGCTCCTTGCGCCGGATTGTAAACGCCCCATGTGCCGATCCAGTCACCGGCTATATCGGGAACCGTTTCTTTCGTTTTGGTTTGAGCAAAGCCGACGGCTGTAGCTATCAGTAAAAAAAATAAAGCCAACAAACTCCGATTTATCATTACCCGTTCTCCTTGTGGCAGTAGCCCGCGCGTAAGCAAGGGCGAGCGTGTTCGCCCTTGCTTACGCGCGGGCTACTGCTTAGTTCCTTAATCGCCAGCGCGGCCTGCGGCTTTTGCGGGTTCGCTCGCGTGGTCTACGATGAGACGAGCTATGCGTTCGCGATGATATGTGGCATCGCCGAACATCAACTCTGATGCTTTGGCTCGCTTGTAGTAGAACTGTACGTTCTCGTCCCAGGTGAAGCCTATGCCGCCGTGCACCTGTATCCCTAAGTTGCCGACTTCTCTGTAAGCGTCGCTCGCGTAGGTCTTCGCCATGGAAACGGCCAGTGGAGCCTGTTTCGGGTCATTGCCCATCACCCACGCCGCGTAATAAACAGCCGAGCGCGCGCTTTCGGTCATCATCAACATATTCGCGCAGTGATGTTGAATGGCCTGGAACTGGCCGATGGGTTTCCCGAATTGCTTGCGCGTCTTTGCATACTCGACCGTTGCGTCAAGCGTCCACTGCATCCCGCCAACCATCTCAGCCGCAAGCGCGAGCGTCGCAACATCAATCGCGTGCTGCAATGCGCTCTGCGCCGCCTCGCCTCTTGCCAAAACATCTGTCGCCGCAATCTCTACATCTTTGAAGACTACTTCGTAGAGATTGCGCGTCGCATCAATCGAAGGCATAAGCTTGACGCTCACGCCCGGAGCCGTGCGGCTGACGACCGCAAGCGCTATTTCAGACCCGACGCGCGCGGCGGTGATGATGTAATCTACGGCAGCGGCGTCCGCGACAAACAACTTCGTGCCGTTCATCATGAAGCCGTTGCCTACGTATCCCCCTTCCAGTTGAACCGCATCCACATTCCAGTCTGCGCTCGCTTCGAGCAATGCGACTGTAGCTTTTGCTTTTCCGTCGCAGATCGTCTGTAGATATTTCGCTTTTTGCTCTTGCGACCCGGCCTGCTCGATGAGCGTGCCGGAAAGCGGAACGCACGAAAGGAAAGCGCCGGGCACGAGCGCGCGGCCCATCTCTTCAAACGCTACGGCCATCTCGACGAAGCCCAGCCCAAGCCCGCCGTCTTCTTCAGAAAAGATCAATCCGGTCCAGCCCTGCTCGACCAGCTTGCCCCACAGCGCGTCTGAATACGGCTCGCCCTTTTCGATCATCTCGCGCACAAGCTGAGGCGAGCACTCAACTGCGAACAATTCTCTCGCAGAACTCTTGAATAATTTTTGTGTCTCGTTCAATTCAAATTCCATGTCGTCTCCTGTTCTTTAATAGCTCTTGGGAAGGCCGAGCACGAAGTGGCCGATGATGTTGCGCTGAATCTCGGACGTGCCCGCTTCGATGGTGTTGCCGCGCGACCGCAAATAAGCGTGCGCCCATTGGCCGTGATCCACTGCGTAATCGCCTTCGCGCGTGAGCTGGCCGTAAGGGCCGAGCATCTCCATCGCCACTTGCTGCATTCGCTGGTTCATCTCGCTCCAGAATATTTTTTGAATCGAGCCTTCGGGGCCGGGCACTCCGGTCTTGCTCATCCGCGTGAGCGTTCGCATCTGGTTCATGCGAAAGATTTCGATCTCTGTGTACATCTGCGCCAGCTTCTGGCGGATCAGAGAATCTTCGCTCGCAGGCCGCCCGTTGCGCGTCAGCTTATGTGATAACTCGATCAGTCGCTCGATCTGCCGTTTGAAAGTTATTTGCAGGCTTGCACCCAGAGTCCCGCGCTCGAACATCAAAGTCGCTATCGCAATGTTCCATCCATCGTTGACGCAGCCCACTACGTTTTCGACCGGGACACGCACGTTTTCAAAGAAGACTTCGTTGAACTCGGACTCGCCAGTCATCTGTTTTAGCGGGCGAAGACTCACGCCCGGACTGTGCATATCAATCAGCATATAAGTCAGCCCCTTATGCTTTGGCGCGTCGGGGTCTGTGCGAACCACAGCGAAGCAGTAATCGGCGTAGTGGCCGAAGCTCGTCCACGTCTTCTGCCCGTTGACGATGAAGTGATCGCCGTCGAGCACGGCTTCCGAGCGAAGCGCAGCCAGGTCGCTTCCGGCGTTCGGCTCCGAGTAGCCCTGACACCAGATTTCGTCGGCGCTGAGAATGTTGGAAAGGAATCTTTGCTTCTGTTCTTCCGTGCCGTAATTGATGAGCGTCGGGCCGAGCAGCGAAAGGCCCAGCACGTTTATGAGAGGGGGCGCTTGCGCGCGAGCCATCTCTTCGATGAAGACTGCCTGCTCGATAATCGTAACGCCGCGCCCGCCGTATTCTTTGGGCCAGTGGATGCCGACCCAGCCTGCTTCAAACATCTTCTTCTGCCACACGCGCAGAAACTCGAATCGCTCGCGCGAACTCTCTTCGTCGCGGGACTCGTATGCTTGCCAGTCTGCCGGAATGTTGGATTCGAGCCACGCGCGGAACTCGTCGCGGAATTGCTGTTCCTGTGGAGTGAGATTTAAGTCCATTTTTTCTCCTTAGAATAATTCTGATTGGCCGAAGATGTTGCGCGCAGCAACACCGACCGTGCGGTCGGCTATTATAACGCTTGCCGATGATTTGCACGAACCGGTTTTGAAAGATTGCTTCTTTTCACTTATCATTCCGAATTCATAGCCCAAACTAATTGACTCTGGAGAAAACAAATATGTCACGCAAGCTACTACTATTAATCCCGGCGATCATCCTGGTTGCCGCTTGCTCAAAACCTGTGCAGACGAATCAGAACGCCAATCAATCGGCTGCCGCAGCAGTGCCGCCAGCAAGTTCGACCGATCAAGCGCCAGCCGACACGCCGTTGATGGGCGCGGTCAAGAGCGGCAACGCGGAAGAGGTCAAGCGGCTTCTCGACAGCAACGTTGCTGTGGATGGGGCGACCGCCGAAGGCGTCACGCCTTTGATGAATGCTGCAGGGATGGGCAACAAAGAGATGGTTGAGATGTTGATAGCAAAAGGCGCTAACGTGAATGCGAAGACAAATGGCAACTACACTGCGCTGATGTCTGCCGCGCTGACAGGGCAACTGGAGATGGTCAAAATACTGCTCGACGCAGGGGCCGACCCTAAAGTAAAAGACATAGGCGGCAAGACCGCCGCCCGGTATGCAGAAGATAAGCAACACAAAGAGATAGTCGCTCTGCTGAAACAGCGGGGCGGCGCGTAAGCTTTCAACAAGTTGATTCACCGCAGAGGCGCAGAGGACGCAGAGGCGGCGCAGAGGATAAATTGCTTTTCTCTGCGAAAGCTCTGCGTCCTCTGCGCCTCTGCGGTGAATAGACTTTTTCTTTGTTGCGCTGAGCGGTTTGTGTTACCGTAGCAAGCCAGCACATAACGATGAAAGATTTCTTCATCAGCTACAACAGAGCAGATCGCACATGGGCCGAATGGATTGCGTGGAATCTGGAAGAAGCGGGCTACACGGTCACGGTGCAGGCGTGGGATTTCAGACCCGGCGGAAATTTCGTGCTCGATATGCAGAGCGCAGCCGCAGACTGCGAGCGCACAATAGCTGTGTTGTCGCCCGACTATCTCGCGTCATCATTCACAGCGCCTGAATGGGCTGCCGCGTTCTCTCAAGACCCGACTGGCGAAAAAGGCATACTGCTCCCTGTGCGCGTTCGCGAATGCGAACCTAAAGGTTTGCTTCACCAGATTGTTTACATTGATCTGTTCAAGATCGCTGAAGCAGCCGCCAAGCGAGAGTTACTTAATGGATTGAAGCGAGGGCGCGCAAGGCCTGACGAAAAGCCTGACTTTCCCGGCTCGCCTTCACGCGCGAAGCCGCACTTTCCCGGTGCGCCTGCTGCTATATGGAACATACCGCATCTACGTAATCAGAACTTCACAGGGCGTAGCGACGAACTCGCAGAACTGCGCGCTTCGCTTGTAGCAGGCGAAACGGCGGCGCTCGTGCAGGCGCAAGCGATTTCTGGATTGGGCGGCATCGGTAAAACTCAACTCGCCGTTGAATATGCTTACCGTCACGGTACGGATTACGGAATTGTGTGGTGGTTGCATTCGGAAAAGTCTATTACGCTGGCGAACGATTATGCGAGCCTCGCAGCTAAACTCGATTTAGCGGAGAAAGACGCGACGGAACAGCGCATCGTCGTTGAAGCGGTGAAAGAATGGTTGAGGATGAATCGCGGTTGGCTGCTGATATTCGACAATGCGGAAGATTCGAGATCGGTGCGCGATTACATCCCACGCGGTCATTTGGGCCACATCATCATCACATCGCGCAATCCGCACTGGGCAGGCGTTGCAAAGTTGCTTTCTGTGAAAACGTTGCCGATGGCAGAGGCGATAGAGTTTTTACTTAAACGAACAGGTAGTCAGGATGAAACGACGGCAAAGGAATTGGCTGAGAAGCTAGGCTGTCTGCCTCTGGCGTTGGAGCAGGCGAGCGCATTCATTGAAACGAGTGGCCGCGCGTTGAAGCACTATCTTGAACTATTCGAGAATCGGCAACGCGAGTTGATGGAGCGCGGCGAATTATCAACCGAATATCCCGATACGGTAGCAACAACGTGGAGCATTTCGTTTCAAAGCGTAGAGCGAGTCAATCCACCAGCCACCGAGTTGCTGCGGCTATGCGCCTTCTTTGCGCCGGATGACATTCCGTTGAAGATGATAACCGAAGACGCTGATGAATTACCCGAATCATTGGCAGCGACTGCAAAAGATTCATATTTGTTTGACTAAGCATTGATAGCCTTGCGGAAATATTCGCTGGTCGAAATTGAAGACGAAAAACTCTCGATACATCGCTTGGTGCAAGCTGTCATCCGTTACTCAATGGACAAAGAAGTGTTCAAGCAATGGACGGGCGTTGCCGTGCATATAGTCAATGCTTATTTCCCGCAGAAAAGCGGTGATGTGCGAACGTGGCCGGTTTGCTTGCCATTAATACCGCACGCTTCAACCGTATTATCACACGCCGAAGCAATTCAGTTCGCCTCAGATGAAACCGCACAATTGCTTAATCAGATAGGTCTTTATCTGTATGCTCGCGCAGATTACGCGCAGGCAAAGAAAATGTATGAGCGTGCACTGGCGATTGATGAAGCGGCGCTCGGCTCAGATCATCCCAACGTGGCGATTCGGCTCAACAATCTCGGCCTTGTACTGGAAGCACAAGGCGATTTGGCAGGCGCGAAGGCTCTATTCGAGCGTGCGTTGCAAATCTTGCGAGAGTTCCTGGGTGACGATCATCCAACTACCAAAACGGTTCAGAACAATTTGAGGATTCTCGAAGAAGAACTGAAAAATGCGACTAACGAATCAGCCCCGTAGGGGCGACCTGTCTATAGATATTCTGCAAATGCCATCTTTGTAGCTCCGTAGGAGCGACCTGCTGCCGGAGCTACGGCAATATTTCCTCTTGATGTTTACTATAGACAGGCCGCTCCTACGGAGCTACGTCTGAATAATCACAAATACCGGACGGTTACGGGCAATTCTTCCAATTATAAGGCTTTGCGATATCAAACTTGAGGTTTTGCAAGCTACGCAAGGCTTTAGCACGGCAATACTATAAGCTTGTCATACGTGCAAACTCTCTTGCTATGGATGACAAGAGATATTGCACGCCATACTTAAGACATTGCACGCCATACTTAAAGCTAAAAATGCGATGCTACTCTATCGTATCTTATGCTTATAGCTGTGCGTAGATGAACATGACGTTCGATTATCTGATCGCGCTCAATCGCAAATCACTAATCATTCTATCTTTTGCTAGATCGTTACGAAAATCACCATCAGCTTCCCGGTGATTAATTTTATTATTGAGTTATATTCATAACAAGTCTATGATGCCACTGTCCCGGTTAATTCAATCTACAATACTCAAAGAGGAGACCTTTATGGCTAAAGACCAAAATAGGCGGTTAACTCCCGCTACACTCGCAGATGATGAAGCCGCTTTCAACGCATTGCAGAACGTCACAGGCTATACGCCTGTCAATCCCGCCTATGCTATTACGGCGCTAACGCAAGCTCTCAACGATATGCGTATTGCCCAAGCCGCCGAAGATCAGGCAGTCGCCGCCCTTGCTACTGCGCGCGATCAGGCTATCAGCAGAGAATGGGCTGTCCACAATCTTATGCTCGGAGTCAAAGATCAAGTACGAGCGCAATTCGGCAAAGATTCGTTGCAGGTGCAGGAACTCGGCTTAAAGCGAGCCTCGGAATACAAGACCCGCAAGCCTAAAGCCAATGCCCCTCCGCAGTAAGGCAGCGCGAGTATCTGTATAAGCTGAAGCGTGTGTATAAATATCAGCCGCGTAGCGGCAGTGTGAATTTAGCCCGGTCTTTTAAGGCCGGGAACAACATCAAGCAAAACCATTCTACCTCGTCGCGTCAGCGACGGTTGAATTGTTAATCAATATCAACCGTTGCTGACGCAACGCCAAATCTCTTGCTCGACATTTTCCGTGCACTGAAGTACACGGCAACATTCAAATGCCGCTACGCGGCAACATCTTTCGTGTGCTGATAAAGCAGCCCTGCGTCACACGTTCACTGTCGAATCGCCACAGCGAGGGCAGAACTTCGATGCTCGGCCTAACTGGTTGCCGCACTTTCTGCATTTGACCTGCTTGCCGCACGTATGGCAGAACACAGTCGAATCGAGCAACGTCGCAGAGCAGTTAACACAGGTCGAGCCGACTGCGCTCGGAGGTTGTGCCGATGGAGGCGGCGAATACGATTGCGGCGGCGGCGGATACGACTGAGGTGGCGGGTAAGACTGTGGCGGCGGCGGGTACGACTGAGGCGATTGTTGATAAGGCTGCGGTGGCGGATATGACTGCGGCTGCTGTCCGTAAGACTGCGGCGGTTGCCCATAAGCTTGCGGCGGCGGCGGAGCGGGCGCGGGCAGGTATCCTCCCGGAGCCGCTGTTGCCATCATCGGCATCCCTGTCGCAAAAGATGTATGATCCATGTTCCATTTGATAAGGCGACATATCCCCCACGGCGCATATATGCCGAACGTGATGCCTGTCAGAAAACCTACGATTATTGATTGCACAATCCAATCGAAAACTTCGCCGTTGAACTGTAGCCGCTGATTCCAGACGATAGTGTGCGATGCGTTCCAGCGATTCAATTTCATCTGGAACCAGAAACTGTAAATGCCGAACGTTATCATCGTCAGCAAGTAGCCTACGATGAACACTCCGAACAGGTCGCCGCCTTCGCCATCAAAATTGACGGGCTGCCCGCCTATCATTGTGCGCGCCGCGAACCATTTGGTCAGACGACATAATCCCCACGGCAAATAAATTCCGAGTGTGACGACTGTCAGCAGATAAACGATGATGAATTCGCCAAACAACGAACCTCCATCACCGTGAAACTCTACGCGCTGCCCGTTGACCGTTGTGTTATTAGCCATCCATCGCGCAAGGCGACAGTAACCCCACGGCAGATAGATTCCAAAAGTGACCATCGAAAGTAAAACGACGATTAAATATTCTACGAATAGTTGCCCGCCATTACCGTTGAACCTGAAAGGACTTTGATTCATCATTTGCTCGCTCTCCACTTCTTAAATTGATCCGTCACTTTTACTCTCTGCAAATGCGGCTGTCAATGCTGAGAGGCAAACATAAAGAAGCCTGTTCACCGCAGAGGCGCAGAGGACGCAGAGGACGCGCAGAGAAAAACAATCACATCTCTGCGCCTCTGCGGTGAACTCTTCGGTTTTCTTTATGGCTTTGAAAGGTGAACAATGATCCGCGTTATTGTAGAATCAAAGCGTGATTGAACAAACTGATTTCATAGTAGTCGGCAGCGGCATCGCCGGTCTTCGCGCAGCAGTCGCGCTGGCCGAAGCAGGCCGCGTCGTCGTTTTGACCAAAGACCAGGTGACTGAATCAAACACCGAATACGCGCAAGGCGGAATCGCCGTCGTCTTGAGCGATGATGATGCGATTGAGCTTCATTATCAAGACACGCTGGACGCGGGCGCGGGACTATGCGACCCGGATGCAGTCGCCATCCTCGTCGAACAGGGGCCGCGATACATCACAGAGCTTATAGAGCACGGCGCTGAGTTTGACCGAGAAGACGGTCATCTCTCTTTCACTCGTGAAGCGGCGCATTCGCGCTCGCGTATACTCCACGCGCGAGGCGATGCGACGGGCCGCGAAATAGTTCGCGCTCTCGTCGCATGGTCTAAGAAGTCTCCGGCCATAGAATGTCTGCCTCACGCCTGCACTCAATCGCTGATCGTCAAAGACGGGCGCGCGGTCGGCGTCACTTACGTCGAGCCGATCACGAACAAGATACGCGCGCTCTATGCTCGCGCTGTCGTGCTTGCGACGGGCGGCGCGGGCCAGCTTTACCTGCACACGACCAATCCCGATGTCGCTACGGGCGATGGCATGGCGATGGCTTATCGAGCGGGCGCTGTCATTGGCGATATGGAGTTCATTCAATTTCATCCGACCGCGCTCGCTGTGGCGAACGCGCCGCGCTTCCTGATTTCTGAAGCGCTTCGCGGAGAGGGCGGCCACTTGCTCAACCTGAAAGGCGAGCGGTTCATGCACGCTTATGACGAACGCGCAGAGCTTGCGCCGCGCGATGTCGTCAGCCGCTCGATTCACTTCGAGATGGAGAAGACCGAAGCGTCTCATGTCTGGCTCACTATGCGTCACCTCGACCGCGATTTCGTGCGCGAGCGATTCCCCAAGATTTACAATACGTGCCTGCTCTATAACGTTGACATAACGCGCGACCTCATTCCCGTCAGCCCCGCAGCGCACTACACGATGGGCGGCGTGCGAACGGATACGTTCGGGCGAACGTCCATAGCAGGTCTGTACGCGGCGGGCGAAGTCACTTGCACGGGCGTACACGGCGCGAACCGTTTAGCGTCGAACTCGCTGTTAGAAGGTCTGGTCTTCGGCGCGCGAGCGGGCACGACGGCTGCCGAAGAAGCGGCGGCTCGCGTTGAATCAGCCGAGCCGCGCGATTGGGATTTGGGAGAAGTCGCCGACTGGCGCATTGACGACGGCACACGTGCCGAAGTGAAACGAATAATGTGGAGCAAAGTCGGAATCGTCCGAGATGAGCAGGGGTTGAAAGACGCGATAGCCGCGCTGGATGAGATTGCTGTGCGCCAGCTCAACACTCGCTCGTGGAATTTTGTCACGCTTGCGCGATTGGTCACCGAAGCGGCGCTCGCGCGACGCGAATCTCGCGGAGCGCATTATCGCAGCGATTACCCTGAGCGCGATGATGTGATATTCGATCATCACACGCTTCAGCAGCGAAAGCTTCAAGTGCTTCAAAAGTGAGAGAGAGGAAACTTCATGGCTACGTAAGAAGCCGAACGGTATGCTATGCGAATAAGTTATCAACTGGAAATTCCCATCCGGGCAAAGCAGTTTCAGCTTTAGCAATATCTCCACGACGATATACTTTAGGATTGTCAGGATCATCTGAGCTATAAGACTTGATTACATTCGGGCTAAGTAGGTCAACATCCCAGACCACAAGTGTCCCTGCCTTGAAGTAATCTGCTCGCTTCTTTGCTATTGCCTGTTCTGCTTTTGGGCCATAATCGTTCTCACTTCTAACTTCAACGGCAAATATAGGCGCGCCTTCAAGAAACTGCATATCAGGTTTATTACCTACGTAGAAAGCTGCGTCTGGACTGAACGAATCTCGATTCGGCAGGTTGACTATAAAGCCGACGTTATCTGGTTTGGCATAACCCGATTTTTCACGACGCTCGTATTCACGCAGACTAATATATATCTCACTGGATGCGCGCCCTGGCCTTGCTCCTGTAGGACTCATCAGTATCAGTTCTCCATTGACTATCTCGGCCTTTCGGTTTTCAGGCACTTTATACAGGTCTTCGATTGTTGCTCTAGCCTTCGTGGTCATACCAAAACCTCGCATCTGGATATTACCATGCAGGTGGGTATAAATCAATGACATTTGAGCTCAATCGCAGGTACCGGAAGATTAATAAATTTCATTCCATTATTCTTGAAGCTCCATCTTTGCCGTTGTATATTAGACATCGGGCCGCAACCCCCTGGTGCCCTCGCTCCCGACCAGTTAATCCCCCGATAATATCGCTCTCATTTGACAATCTATAACGGAGTTCCTGATGAAACGATTTACCATTTTTGCATTTACATTGATGATGCTCGCTTCTGCGACGTTCGCGCAGAAGGCCGGGTCGCCTACTGCTACTACTATTAACTTTTATCGCGCGCTCAAAGAACGACGCTACGTCGAAGGCTTCCGCCATTCGATCTATCGAATCGCCATCGAAGGACTCTCGCCCGCCGAGCTTCAAGACCTGGAGCCGGATTTTGCTCAAACCTTCTCATCAATACCCGACAAAATCGAACCTAAAGGGGAGCAGATAACCGGCGACACGGCCACGGTCTTTTTGATGTTCGAGGGAATCAAAGAGCCTCAGACGGTCGCGCTTATTCGCATGAACGGCGAATGGCTCGTGGGCGATCAGGAATCGCTCGCCGTTATCAAGGCGCAGGGCCGCGCTTATTTCTTCAACACTCGCATGCTCGTCAACGAAGATGAAACGGTGGAGATGCTGCAAAGAATGGTCGGCGCTGAGGTCATCTACTCGAATAAGTTTCAAGGCCGCAATGCTCCGCTCGCAGAATTGATCAGGCTCGGTGGCGTTCCGAAAGATTTGGAGAACGGCGAATCAAACGGCTATCGCTTTACGCTCACCTTGAGCGCAGACCAGTCAACATTTTTCGCAACCGCAGTGCCCGTAGCTTACGGCAAAACCGGTCGCCTTTCGTTTTACGCAGACATCAACGGACTTCACGCGCAAGACTTGAAAGGCCAGGCCGCCACAGCGCAATCACCCGTCTACCAGGCGAAATGAACGGCCTGTGTTTAGATTGTGCATTACCCGCAAATGGAAATAGAATAGTCCCGCCAGTATCCGAGAAACTCTACGCCAATGTGTGCCCTGGATAACCGCCATCATCGCTGGACTGCCTGAGCTTTCTAAGAACATAGAGCCACGCCAGCCCGTATGATATGGCATTCCTGGAAAAATCTTGAGAGGGTTCGCTATATGATTATGAGAAAACTGAACGGCAGCCTTGCGGCTGCGTTGCTGATTGTGTTGGCGGGGCTTTTGATGAACGCCAACGCCCAGACCGCTTCAAACAACACGCGATTGCTGCGTTATCCTGACATTCACGGAAGCCTCGTGGTCTTCACATACGCCGGAG
Organism: Blastocatellia bacterium; assembly: GCA_963726785.1. Lineage (GTDB taxonomy): Bacteria > Acidobacteriota > Blastocatellia > UBA7656 > UBA7656 > DATEKX01. Next base: position 865,024 of record CAVSDJ010000008.1, on the reverse strand, counting down.
ACCTCTGGCTCACTGGGCGGGCGGGCGGCACTGCGCGCAGGTTAACGGCGCATCCCGGCGAGGAAACGTTCGCGAAATTTTCACCCGATGGCCGGTGGATAGCTTTTACCGCAGATTACGACGGCAACACGGATGTATACGTGATTCCAGTCGAAGGCGGCGAGCCGAAACGTTTGACCTACCACCCTCTGCCTGAACAGGTGTTGGACTGGACGCCTGATAGCAAACGTGTGCTGTTTCGTTCGGCAGCTACTAATTTCACAGCGCGATTTGAAAAGCTCTACACCGTTGCGCTTGACGGAGGATTGCCCGAAGAACTGGCAGTGCCGAGCGGCGGCCTCACGACCTTTTCGCCGGACGGGAATAAGATCGCTTACAACCGCATCTCGACGGAGTTCCGCACGTGGAAGCGCTATCGCGGCGGGCGACATTCTTACGTCTCGATTTATGATTTGAAAACGCGACAGTATGACGAAGTGCCGCACACGCGCGCGGCAGACGTATTCCCGATGTGGAGCGGCGACGCAATCTATTTCGATTCGGACCGCGACGGCGTGATGAACCTCTATCGCTACGATCTGAAAACGAAAGCCACCAAGCAACTCACGCACTATAAGGACTACGATGTGAAGTGGCCGAGCGTGGGCAGCAATGGCACGGATGCGATTGTCTACGAACACGGCGGCTATCTTTACACGCTCGATCTTAAATCAGAAAAGACGACGTTGGTTCCGACCGTTGTCGAAAGCGATATGACGCTGACACGCCCGACCTACGTGAAGGTCGAGCGGCTCATCAATTCGTTTTCGCTTTCGCCATCGGGCGCGCGCGCGTTGTTCGGCGCGCGCGGCGAGATCTTCACCGTCCCCGCCAAAAAAGGCGACGTGAGAAATCTTACCAACACGAGCGGCACGCGCGAACTGTCCGCAACGTGGTCGCCTGACGGCAAGTGGATAGCTTACTTTTCAGACAAGACCGGCGAGTATGAGCTTTACATCCGCGCTCAAGACGGCACGGGCGAAGAGAAGCGCATCACTACCGACGGTAAGGCGTTTCGCAGCGGCCCTGCGTGGTCGCCCGATTCGACTAAACTGTTGTTTGCCGAAAAGACGCTCAAGCTTTTCTACGTTGACATAAACGACGGCAAACCCGTGATGGTAGATCAATCGCAAGTCGGCCCGATCAACAGTTATGACTGGTCGCCTGACAGCCGGTGGGTTACTTACGCGAAGGCCAGCGACAACGGCTTTCCGGGTGTTTACCTCTACTCATTCGATCAGAAAAAAACGTTTCCGGTCTCGACCGGCATGACGGCGGACTACAGCCCTGTCTTCGATCAAAACGGAAAGTACCTGTACTTCTTCTCTGACCGAACGTTTTCAAATCCGTCGCTCAGCAACTTCGAGTTGACGTTCAGCTACAACAACACGACAGGCATCTACGCCGTGACGCTCGCGGCTGACACGCCTTCGCCCTTCTCGCCTGAATCGGACGAAGAGAAAGGCGAGCAGCCGAAGAATGCAAAGCCGCAACCTCTGCCGGGCACTGGCGCAACGGGCGAGCGCGGCAAGCCGGGCACTGGCGCAGCAGGCGAACAAGCTGCGAAGCCCGCCGATCAGAAGCCCGCAGACGATACGCAAAAAGAAGATGCGCAGAGGAGCCCGGCTGCAAAAGATGACCCGAAGGCACAAGTGAAACCTATCAAGGTTGATGTTGAAAACATCTCTCGTCGCATAGTCAACGTGCCTGTTCCAATCGGCAGCTACAACGGATTGCTTGCTGCGAAAGATAAATTCTTCTATCTCTCCACCCCGCCTGCAGCCGGTGTGGTTCAGCAAGGCCCCCCTCAGCGCACGCTTCACGTTTATGATATGACGAAGCGCGAAGACACGGTCGTGCTGGCAGGCATTTCGAGTTACGACATCAATCCGGGTGGCGATAAAGTCATCTACAGCGCAGGCCCCGTATTCGGCATCATTGATACGATGAGGCCGGGGCAGAAAATCGGCGACGGCAAGCTCGATACGTCGGGGCTTGAGATGAGGCTCGACCCGCGCGCCGAGTGGAAACAAATCTTCGACGAAGCGTGGCGCATCGAGCGCGACTTCTATTATGACCCGACTATGCGCGGAGTTGATTGGGCGGCGATCAAAGCGCGTTACGAACAAGAGCTTCCTTACCTTGCGCACCGCACAGACCTCAACTATCTGATAGGCGAGATGATCGCGGAACTCAGCACGTCGCATGCTTATGTGTCGGGCGGCGATATGCCTAACGTCACGCGCGTAGGCACAGGCTTGCTCGGCGCGGATCTGGAAGCGAGCAATGGTTATTACCGCTTCAAGAAAATCTATGTCGGCGACAACTCTGCCAACGATACGCGCTCGCCACTGACAGAACCGGGCGTGCAGGTGAAAGAAGGCGATTACTTGATCGCAGTCAATGGTCGCGCGCTGCGGGCGACGGAAAATCCTTACGCGCCATTTGAAAATACTGTGGGCAAACAGGTCGTGCTAAAGGTCAACGACAAGCCGAGCGAAGACGGGGCGCGCGCAGTTACTGTTCGCCCAATCGGAAACGAGTCTGCCGTTCGTTACATTGACTGGGTTGAAACGAACCGGCGCAAAGTGGCGGAAGCGACGGGCGGACGATGCGGGTATATGCACGTGCCCGACACGGCCATCCAGGGCATCAGCGAATTCGCGCGAGCGTTTTACGCTCAGTCGGACAAAGACGCGATCATCATTGACGAGCGATGGAACGGCGGCGGATTCATTCCTGATTTCTTCACCGAGCGATTGAAGCGCAAGAACCTCAATTACATCGCGCCGCGCGATGGCGACGACCGCAAGATTCCGGGCGCGGCCATCTACGGCCCGAAGGTGATGATCGTCAACGAGTATGCTGGCTCAGGCGGCGATGCGTTCCCATATTATTTTCGTCAGGAAGGCATTGGCACAATCGTGGGCAAGCGGACTTGGGGCGGACTGGTCGGCATAGCAGGCGGCTTGCCGATGATAGACGGCGGAAGCGTAACCGCGCCCACGGTTGCCTTCTGGTCTCATCAAAATGGCAAAAGCGATTGGGTGGCTGAAAACAAGGGCATTGACCCTGACATCGAAGTTGACCAGCGGCCCGATCTGGTGATGGCGGGCCGCGACCCTCAGCTCGAAAAAGCCATAGAGATCATCAACGAGCAGATGGCCAAGAACCCACCGCTTCATCCCAAGCGACCGGCTTATGGCCCCGTGCGCCAGGAGAAGCCTTGATGAAGTAGATTGAAGTATTAGGTAGAGATTCACCGCAGAGACGCGGAGGACGCGGAGATTACGCAGAGAAATTATTAACCTCTGCGCCCCCTTTGCGTCCTCCGCGTCTCTGCGGTGAACTCCGGTTTGAGATTGCGGGTTCGTGTATTATGATTCCGCTTTCATAATCAAATTCTAAGGAGACGCCTGATGAACGAACTGAACTTTCAATCGGCGACGAAACTCGCACAGTTGATACGCGGGAAAGAAGTCTCACCCGTAGAAGTAGTCGAAGCTCATATTCAACGAATCGAAGAAGTCAATCCAAAGCTCAACGCATTTGTGACCATGACGTTTGACAGCGCGATGGAAGCGGCTCGCCACTCGGAGCAACGAATCACACGCGGCGAAGATGTCGGCTTGATGGAGGGCGTGCCCATCTCTATCAAAGACACGATTGAGACGGCGGGCGTCCTGACGGTTTCGGGAACGCGATTGCGCGAGACGTTCGTGCCTGAACGCGACGCTCCGGTCGTTGCAAAGTTGAAGCGCGCGGGCGCAATCATTCTTGGAAAGACCAATGTGCCTGAGCTTGCGATGGACTATCGCTCTGAGAATGTTGTCTTTGGGCGCACGAACAACCCTTTCGACCTTGAACGTGTGCCGGGCGGTTCGTCGGGCGGCGAAGGGGCTGCGATTGCTTCGGGATGTTCGGCAGGCGGGGTTGGCTCGGACCTCGGCGGCTCGATTCGAGTGCCATCGCATTTTTGCGGAATAGTCGGACTTAAGACTACGCCCGGTCGCATTCCGGGCAGCGGTCATTTCCCGAGAAACGTCGGGCCTTTTGCTTTAGGCGCGTCATTAGGCCCGATGGCGAGGCGTGTCGAGGACCTCGCGCTTATGCTCAAAGTGCTTGCAGGCTTCGACCCATCTGATTCCGCGTCGGTGCCGCTTCCATTTCGCTCGCGCACGAACGGCAAGGACGAAAGAGACGAAAGGTTCCGCCGCGTGATGTGGTACACAGACGACGGCATCACCCCTGTAACGAAAGCGACAAAAGAAACGGTCGAGCGCGCGGCTCAGGCTCTGGCCGGATTGGGCTATGAAGTTGAAGAGCGGAAGCCTGTAGGACTTGAGCGGGCTTTCGATCTTTGGTTCGCGTGGCTTGGTGTGGCGGGCGTTGGTAGCCTGCTTGAGATGTTCAAGGGTAAGGAAGAACTGATGGGGCCACTGATGAAGGGGCTTGCGCGAATTTCCGAATCGCAAACGCTGACGCTCGATCAATATATGTCGGCGTGGGTGGGGCGCGATATGTTTCGCGCGTCGGTTGTAAACGAGATGATGGATTGCCCGATCATCCTTGCACCCGTAGTCGCCGTGCCAGCGTTCCGCCACGATCAACACGATTTTGAAATCGAAGGCCAGCCGTTCGAATATCTGAAGATGTTCAGCTACGCGCAGGCATACAATCTGCTCGGCTTGCCTGTTGTAGTTGTGCCGTGTGGTCGCTCACCCGAAGGTTTGCCGATAGGAGTGCAGGTCGTAGGCCGCCCGTTTGAAGAAGAGGACGTTTTGATAACAGCCGCCTTGCTCGAAGAATCGCTCGGCGGCTATCAACGCCCAAATCTGTAATTATGTTGTTGGCTTCTATGCGCGGCCAGGTTTGTTCGTGCCGTCGTCTGTAAGATTAGCGATGGCCGTGATCAATTCATTCATCTCGACGGGCTTCGGCACAAACATATTGAATCCCGCCAATAATGCGCGCGCGCGGTCTTCAACCCTGATATATGCTGTTAAGGCAACAGCCGGAATCTGATGGCCGCTTTCCGCTCCCATTGCTCTTATCTCGCCGATGAGCGAGTAACCATCTCGATCTGGCATTGCTAGATCAGACACAAGCACATCGGGCTTATACCACTGTAGCATTTCGAGCGCTTCGGCGGTAGAAGAGGCTGTTTGTACTTTAGCCCTGAATTCGGTAAGCATAGCCGTGAGGACTTGAAGGCTGTCCAGATTGTCATCAACCAGCAACACCTGCACGCCGTCAAGCGAAGCAACAGGCCGGGCCACATCGTCCGACCTCAAGCTCCCAAAATCTCTTGCCTGGCTTTTCGAGCGTTCAATAGGATTGGTAAGAGGAAACTTGATCGTGAATGTTGCGCCGCATCCTTCGCCTCGACTGTCGGCGTGGACCGTGCCACCGTGAAGCTCTATCAGGTGCCGCACAATCGCCAAACCCAGACCAAGCCCGCCGTGCCTGCGTGTGCTGGAGCCATCGGCCTGACGGAAGCGGTCAAAGATAAATGGAAGAAAATCGGGACTTATGCCCTGACCCGTATCGCTCACTCTGATTTGTACATCGTGGCCTGAGCGTTCCAGTCGCACTTCGATGCGACCGCCAGCAGGAGTGAACTTGATTGCGTTTGAGAGCAAGTTCCAGACGATTTGTTGCAAGCGGCTTGAATCACCTGAGATGTGGCGAGCCGAAGGGTCTAGTGTTACCTCCAGGGGAATGCCTTTTGAGTCAGCCGCCAGTTGAACACAATCAATGGACGCATTGATAACCGATGCCAGATCAACCGGCCCAATGTTGAGGCGGAGCTTGCCTGTAATCACGCGCGATACGTCGAGTATATCTTCGATCAGTTGAGCCTGCAATTTTGAGTTGCGCTCAATAGTCTCTATTGCGCGAGCCATTGAAGCCTCATCCAGCCTGCCCGTGCCTAGCATGTGAGTCCATCCGATGATGGCGTTGAGCGGAGTGCGCAACTCGTGCGAGACGGTTGCTAGAAACTCGTCCTTCATGCGATTAGCCGCTTCGGCTTCGGCCCGCGCCATCTGCTCGCGGATGAGCAACTGCTTGCGTTCTTCTAACTGTAACTCCAGTTCGTTTTTCGCTTTGCTCAGAGCGGCTTCGGCTTCCTTACGTTCCGCGATTTCGGCCTGGAGTGAATTTGCCTTCTGCTGTAGAGCAATGATGGCGCGTAGCCGATCATCAGAGGTTGAAAGCGCCGTGTAAGTTTCGGCAGGTATGACGCGAGAGTGGCCCGCGCACACGCGGGTTAGCGGCTCGATGTGCGCTTCCCCGACAAGGCCGTTCATCGGATAAGCGCAGAAGAGAAGGAAAGGGTGAGTCTTTTGCAGATCGTTCCAAAGCTCTTCCAATTGAATCGCGCCGTCGCAGTTTCCCTCTGCCCAAAGCAGCGCGACCATCTCTCCGAAAATTCGCACTCGATGTCGGCCCGTTGCCGCTCGATTGATTATGCCTGTAATGATTTCAGTAAAGCGTTGGGGCAATGGCGGGCCATCGACCATGAATTTCGCCAGAGTCTCGGCGGCGTCCAAAAAAATGTATTGGCCGCGCGCGAAGGCCGCGGTCACATCATGTCCATGTACCTGCAAGTTCTTCTCAAGAGGCTTTCGACGCGCGTTGTTTGCCACAACGATGCAGGCTTCATCTGCGCTGAGACCCGCACTGATGAAGCCGCCAAGCGAGTCCAGTAAAAACGCATCCGTTTCGTAGAACTGGACGAAGTGTTCAGACTCGCTCATATCGCTCCAATCCGAGCTTGGTGCGGTCGCAAGCATAGCGAGGTCGTTGATGTTCAGTTGAACTCTTTCACCAACAGAGTCGCTATTGTCGTTTACTTTGATCAAGAAAGCCTCCGGGTTGAGTCGTGATGTGTTCGCATTTATGCTTTCAAGCAATAAAATAACACATTATGAAAATCGCAGAAGATGCGGTTATTGAGCAATTACTTACTGACGTAATGAGTTTGCAGCCACTCCGAGTTCGCGAAGATCGCTGGCGTAACAGCCCGGTCAGGTTAAGCATTACCTTCGATGCGAACGTCCACAAGCGAATTTTACCTTGCTTCCATGTTGAAAGCTAGAGCGAGATGCAGGCGGTTTACTTATTGATCAGTTTGACAACCGAAATGCCGACGACTAGAGTCAATCCTATCGTGCCTTCATCTTAATAGCGCATTTAGGGTTCAAGTAATAAACATTGCTTTCTGAAAACATCCAGCATTATCGGATCATTAAAAAGCTCGGCGCGGGTGGTATGGGAGAGGTTTATCTCGCCGAAGACACAAGGCTCGACCGCAAAGTCGCTTTGAAAACACTTCCATCGGAGTTCGCCTCTGATCCGGGCCGTATGCAGCGATTTGTTCAGGAAGCGAAATCTGCTTCTGCGTTGAATCACCCGAACATAATAACGATTTATGAAATCGGAGAAGTGGATGGCTTGCAATTCATCGCTTCTGAGTTCATAAAGGGCGAAACTTTGCGCCAGCACATGATGGGCGGGCAGATGACTATCCGCGAAATTCTGGAAATCGCCGCACAGATCGCGGGCGCTCTTTCAGCGGCTCACGAAGCGGGAATCGTCCATCGCGACATCAAGCCGGAAAACATAATGCTGCGCCCGGACGGATACGTGAAAGTATTGGATTTCGGACTGGCAAAACTCTTCGAGCAAGATTCCCTGTCAACCAATACTCAAGCTCCGACCATAGCGAAAGCGACTACAGAGCCGGGCATGTTGCTGGGCACGCTGGCCTATATGTCGCCAGAGCAGGCGCGCGGCAAACCTGTGGATGCGCGCACGGATATTTTCAGCTTCGGCATAATGCTCTATGAAATGGTGACGCGCCGCGCGCCGTTCGAGGGCGAAACCACAAGCGACATAATTGCTTCCATACTGAAAACCGATCCGCCGCCGCTCTTGTTTCATTCGCCGGAAGCGCCCGCCGAACTCGAACGCATAGTGACGAAGGCCATCGCCAAAAAACAGGAAGAGCGATACCAGACGGCGAGAGACCTGCTGATTGATTTGAAGAGGTTGAAGCAACAGCTTGAACTCGCAGGCGAGCTTGAGCGATCTTCGATCAATCGGTTCGCAGTCGCGACCAACAGCGGACAGACAGCCGCTCCCCAGACAGCGCATGACTCGCAGGCTGCGCGACATGTATCAAGCGCGGAATACATCGCGACCGAGATCAAACATCATAAGAGAGGCGTTCGCGTTTGCACTGCTCGGGTTGATCGTCCTTGCTGCCGGAATTTTATATTTCGTGACGCGTGGGCATAGGATTGATTCACTGGCCGTGCTTCCTTTCGTCAACGACAGCGGCGACCCGAACGCAGAGTATCTGTCCGACGGCATCAGCGAAAGCATCATTTATAATCTCTCGCAACTGAACAGTCTGAAGGTGATACCGCGAAGCTCTGTCTTTCGCTACAAGGGCAGACAGGCTGACCCGCAAGCAGTCGCTCGTGAACTGGGAGTCAGAGCCGTGCTTATTGGCACGATACGAATGCAGGCTAATAATCTCGTAGTCAGCGCCGAATTAATTGATACCAGCGAGAACCGTCTGCTTTGGGGCCAGCAATACAGCCACAAGATTGCCGATGCTCTTTCCGTTCAGCAGGAAATCTCGAAGAGCATTTCTGAAAAGCTCAAGCTGAATCTCAGAGGCGAAGAAGAACGGCTGCTCGCAAAGCATTACACAGAGAGCGGCGAAGCTTATCAGGAATACCTCAAGGGCCAGTTCTGGCTCAACAAGCGAAACGAGGAAGGGTTTCAAAAGGCGATAGAATTCTTTAACCATGCCATTGAAAAAGACCCGAATTATGCGCTGGCCTACGCGGGGCTTGCAGACTGCTACGCATTGCTCGGCACTTACGCATTGCTTGAGCCGAAAGAAGGTTTTCCGAAAGCAAAAGCTGCGGCGATGAAAGCGCTCGCTCTGGATGGGCAACTGGCCGAAGCGCATACTTCGCTCGCTAACATTTTAACCAGCTACGAGTGGGATTTTCCGGCAGCCGAAGAAGAGTTCAAACAGGCTATCCGGTTGAATCCCAAATATGCGACGGCCCACCAGTGGTATGCGGAATATCTGCAAGCTATGGGGCGATATGATGAAGCTATTCGAGAGATCAAACGCGCTCAAGAGCTAGACCCTTTATCGTTGATCATCCGAGCAGTTTCAGGGCGCATATACTATTGCGCGCGCAGGTACGATGAAGCAATCGAGCAGTTAGAAAAGATACTGCAAACGGATCATCAATTTGGCCCCGCGTGTGCCTTTATGAGTGAAGCGTATATGAAGAAGGGCAGGCACGAGCAAGCCATACAGGTTGCTCAAGAGCCTGTAAAATTTGCGCCCGGAACTTCTGTCTATCTGACGATACTCGGAAGCGCTTATGCGACAGCAGGGAAGCGGAGCGAAGCAGAACAGGTGCTTGCCGAACTGAAAGAGCTTTCAAAGCGTCAGTACATTCAGCCGTCATACATAGCGCTGCTCTATTCCAGTTTGGGAGATAAAGATCATGCAGTAGAGTGGCTTGAAAAAGCTTACGCAGACCGCGATGATCGCTTGATATTTGTCCTGACCGACCCGCTGATAGAAAGCCTTCACTCAGACCCGCGCTTTCAAGACCTCGCGCGCCGCATCGGGCTTTCTCTGTAACTACATTAGTAGTAAACCGGTAACATTGACGACTCTTCTACCCGATTCATCGGGCTTACCCTTGGGCAAATAGGCCAGCCGTTTACGGCTGGTTACTGACGAGCAAGGTTTCAAAGAGTACTGGATTTGTCAACCTCATACTCTCTCTTCTGCATAGCATAAGTGTGTAAAAAAAACTTCATCGGTATTATTCTGTCGGGCGGCCTTTCGGTCTCATATTTGAAGCGAGTATCTTCTTTCGCATTCGTATTGACGATAGGTGTTACTTCGACAAGCTCGTCTTCGCGAATGAATTCTAAGCGCCTGTTCAAGCGATAACTCTCTGAACGGCACGAGCCGCATCGCTTCGTCGGCGGTCGAAGCGCGCATGTTCGTCAGCTTCTTTTCTCTCACTACGTTCACGTCCATATCAACGTCGCGGGCGTTCTCGCCTATGACCATTCCTTCGTAGACATCCGTTCCCGGTCGCACGAACAGTTCGCCGCGCTCTTGAAGATTATAGAGCGCATAAGTCGTCGCGGGGCCTGAGCGGTCTGCTACGAGCGCGCCTGTGATTCGCTGCGAGATCGTCCCTTGCCATTCGTCCCAGCGCAGGAAAATAGTGTTGATCAAGCCTGTGCCTTTTGTGTCTGTGAGAAATTCGCTGCGGAAACCTATCAGCCCGCGCGATGGGATCTCAAACTCCATTCGCACGCGGCCCGTGCCGTGATTGACCATCTTCATCATTCGCCCGCGCCTTCTGCCTAACGCCTCGGTCACTATGCCGATGAAAGTCTCTGGGCAATCAATCACCACAAGCTCCATTGGTTCAAGCCTCCGCCCGTCCTCGTTTCGAGTGATGACTTCGGGTTTCGATACCTGTAGTTCGTATCCTTCGCGCCGCATCATCTCGATTATGATCGCAAGCTGCAACTCGCCGCGCCCTGACACTTTGAACGTGTCCATCGCTTCGGTTGATTCGATTCGGATGGCGACGTTGGCAAGCGCCTCTTTATCGAGCCGCTCTCTGATCTTTCTCGACGTGACATATTTCCCGTCGCGGCCTGAAAACGGCGAGGTGTTCACGCTGAACAGCATCGAGATAGTCGGTTCGTCAACGGTGATCTTAGGCAGCGGTTGCGGGTTGTCTGCCGCTGAAACCGTCTCGCCGATGTAGATGTCTTCGATCCCTGCGAGCGCCACGATCTCGCCAGCTTCCGCGCTCTCAATAGGCGTTTGCTTCATACCCTCAAAGGCATAAAGCTTGGTCACTTTCGTCTTTTCGATTCGGCCATCCAGCTTGCATATCGCAATCTGATCGCCAACCTTAACTGTGCCCGAAAAGATTCTTCCAATCGCAAGCCGCCCGACGTAATCGTTGTAATCGAGATTCGCAACAAGCAGTTGCAATACGGCATCAGCTTTAGCCTCCGGCGGCGGAATCGTGCGGATGTATTTCGTCAAAGAGCGGGCGCAAATCCTGTCCGTCATCCTCAAGGCCGCGCTTCGCTATGCCGTCGCGAGAGACTGTGTAGATAATCGGAAAGTCTGCTTGCTCTTCGTTCGCGTCGAGATCAATGAAGAGGTCGAAGACTTCGCTCACTACCTCTTCGGCTCGCGCGTCCTGGCGATCAATCTTGTTGATGACGACGATTGCGGGCAGATTCTGCGCCAGCGCTTTCGACAGCACGTAGCGCGTTTGCGGCAGCGGGCCTTCGCTTGCGTCTACGAGCAGCATCACGCCGTCAACCATCTTGAGCACGCGCTCGACCTCGCCGCCAAAGTCCGAGTGTCCCGGCGTGTCAACGATGTTGATCTTCACGCCTGCGTAATGGACAGAGGCGTTCTTTGCCATAATCGTTATGCCTCGCTCGCGTTCCAAATCCATCGAATCCATCATGCGTTCGACGACTGCTTCGTTTGCGCGAAACAACCCTGATTGTTTCAGCATAGAGTCAACCAGCGTCGTCTTGCCGTGATCTACGTGCGCTATGATTGCTATATTGCGAATGTCCTGTCTTGCTTCCACCATGTCCTCCATATCGCCTTTTGGCGAAACAAACATAATAACAGAGTTTGCCGCAGCCTGTCAGGAGGTGGAAACGATGAACGCGGAACTATGAATGATGAACAGAGGAGATGCTCTCGATTCATGATTCATAATTCATCGTTCATCGTTTTCCTCATTGCTGGTATAGTATTTAATAGTAGGAATCCGCGCGGGTAAGGAGCTTCCGTTTTTGGAACGAGTATCAATCAAACGGCAAGGCAGTTACTTCTACGCCAGAGCTTACTGGAAAGTAGTGTTGTTTCTTACAGTGATCTACGGCGGGATGGGAGCAGTGCTGGCTATAGTCACAGAGTCCGGTCTTGAAGACGTTTTGGAAGAGATCATATTTCCCATCCTCGCATTCATTCCGGTCTTGATGATGTGGACGGTTTACGCGTTGATGCTATTGGCATTCAAACGCGAAGCCGGTTCCAGTATTGAATTGAGCGGAGATGGAATCAGAGAAACTTACAAAGAACGCGAACGAATGTTTATTCCGTGGGCCGGAGTCAAAGAAGTCGAGCTTGACGCGGACGTGATCGGCGGGACGAGCCTGCGCGTGAAGGGGAATTTTTCAGAGATAGCAATATCGAACGTTGATCTGGTTATCACGCGCCCGATGAGCCTGTTTGCAATGCATCGCGCGCTAGGCCGGACGAGCGAAATTCGCAAACTGTTCGCCGAATTGAAGACCGCCGCGCCGCACGCAGCCTTGAAATTGAACAACCTCGCGCGCCGCAGAATGAGCCGGTACGCGTGGGCTGACAGCGACCGTGTCAGTTGATCGACCGCTTCATCTAATCCCGCGTCACTATTCAAGCCGAATGCCGATTTGTTATACTTTCGCTCAACTCACCTATGAGAAATGGTTATGAGAGACAATTATGAACCCGTGATCGGGCTTGAGGTTCACGCTCAACTCAAGACAGAATCGAAGATTTTTTGCGGCTGCCCGACTCGCTTCGGCGACGCGCCCAACTCGAACACTTGCCCCGTTTGTTTGGGCTTGCCGGGCGCGCTGCCCGTGCTGAATCGAAGGGCGATTGATATGGCGACGCGGGCCGCGCTCGCTTTGAATCTGAAGGTCAATCAGGAATCAATATTCTCGCGCAAGAATTATTTTTACCCGGATTTGCCGAAAGGGTATCAAATATCACAATACGACAGGCCGTTTTCTGAACATGGCTGGGTCGAGATACCCTCAGCCGAGCGCAACGAGAAAGGTCAACCTATCGAGTGGAAGATGAAACGATTTCGCATCACGCGACTTCACATCGAAGAAGACGCGGGCAAATCTATCCACGAAGGCATGCCGGAATCTGCCACAAAATCTTATGTCGATTTGAATCGCAGCGGCGTGCCGCTGGTCGAAATAGTCTCGGAACCGGACTTTCGCTCGTCGTGGGAAGCTTACGACTACATGCAATACCTGCGGCGCGCGCTCCTCTACGTTGATGTTTGCGACGGCAACATGGAAGAGGGAGCATGCGCTGCGACGCGAACGTTTCTGTGCGGCTCAAGGGAGCTGAGAAGTTCGGCACAAAGGTCGAGCTTAAAAACATCAATTCGTTTCGCTTCGTGCAAAAGGCAATCGACTACGAGATCAATCGTCAAATCGCCGCGCTCGAAGCGGGCCAGAGCGTTGTGCAGGAAACGCGGCTGTGGAACGAGAACGAATCGAAGACCTACACGATGCGCTCGAAAGAGGAAGCGCACGACTATCGCTATTTCCCTGAGCCTGACTTGCCGCCGCTCGTGGTTTCTGAGACCGAAATCGAACGCTCGCGCCGCGAGATGCCTGAATTGCCTGAAGCTCGACGCAAGCGATTTATTGAAGAATACAGCTTGTCTTTTGAAGACGCGGCGCAACTGACGGACTCGCGGGCAATGGGCGATTACTTCGAGGCCGCGACTCGCGCGAGCGGCAATGCGAAAGCGACTGCCAACTGGATTCTCAACGAGCTTGTGCGCGAGATGAAAACGAGCGGCGTTGAAATTATTTCTTCTCCGGTCAGCACAGACTCGCTTGCACAGATGATAAAGATGATTGACGCGGGCACGATAAGCGGCAAGATGGCTAAAGATATGCTCGTCGAGATGTACCGCACAGGTCGCGCGGTTGAAGATGTCGTGCGCGAAATGGGCGGCAGCCAGATGTCTGATGATAGCGAGATTCGCGCGCTCGTAGAGCAGGTCATCAGCGCAAACCCGAAGCAACTCGAACAGTATCGCGCGGGCAAGACCGGGCTTATTGGGTTTTTCGTCGGACAGGTCATGAAGATGAGCAGTGGCCGCGCCAACCCGCAGGTCGTGAATCGAATCTTGAAAGAAGCACTGGAAGGGAGCAATTAAGGGCTTGATGAAAATAAGGTCAGGGTTGTGGTTGTTCGTGTTGTTAGTTCTCTCGTTCGGCTCGATTTCGTGCGGCAATGGCGTCGGAAACAAGGACGAAGTCGCTGTGCTCGAAACGAACTATGGAAATATAGTAATCGAGTTTATGCCCGACGTCGCGCCCAAACACGTGGCGAATTTCAAAAAGCTTGCGCGCGAAAATTTTTACGTCGGCACGAAGTTTCATAAGATAGTGAAGATCTCAAACAAGCTGATAGGGATTCAAGGCGGCGATCCGAATACGATCAGCGGCGATCCTTCCACGTGGGGAATGGGGCAGCAGGGACAGACGCGTGTGCCCGGAGAGTTCTCAAAAACGCTCAAGCACGAGCGAGGCGTAATCTCAGCTTTGCGCAATTCGAACGACCCGGACAGCGCCACGAGCCAGTTCATCATCTGCACAGCGCCGAACCCTGCGTGGGACGGCCAGTATACGATCTTCGCCAGAGTTATCGAAGGTATGAACGTCGTGGATTTGATAAGCAAAGCGCCCACGTTTGGCGGCGGCGACAGGCCGCTCGACCCTGTCGTAGTAAAAAGCGTTCGCCTCGTCAATCGAGCTGAAGTGAAATAACAAACCTCCGAATCTTAATTCTTGACAAGCACTAAGAGGCGGTGCAAGCTTGTAACCGCTTGAGCTTATCCCCGAAGAAGGCCGAATATGCAACTAGCTCGCGTGATTGGAACTGTGGTTGCCACTGTTAAAAACGACCTGTTGCATGGCCGCAAGTTGCTTGTCATTCAACCGCTCGACGGGCGCTTGAACGAATCAGGCAAACCTATGGTCGCAGTCGATTCGGTAGGGGCTGGCAAAGGCGAAGTGGTCTTCTGGTGTCGCGGAAAGGAAGCTTCCTTTCCATTCGAGCCGGTCGAAGTTCCGACCGATTGCACGATTGTCGGCATAGTGGACTCGGTTTATAACACGAACTCTGAATGATGACTGAATACTCGTTCATCATTCATCATTGCGCATTATGCTTTTGGCTAAAGTAGTCGGCAACGTCGTGGCCACGCAAAAAGATCAGCGGTACGAAGGCGCACGCATACTCGTCGTTCAGCCAATCAATCCCGATGGCACAAGCGCAGGCGACGAATTGCTGGCGCTGGATTCTGTTGACGCGGGCATCGGCGACACGGTTGTAGTAGTTCGCGAAGGATGGTCTGCTTCAACAGCGGCGACAGGCGAGCCGGGGGCGGCGATTGATTCGGCCATCATCGGCGTCGTAGATGAAATCGAAGCCGTGTATCCGAATGCGCTTTGAAAGTTTCAAGTCATTTTGAGCAAACAGGAAATGCAAGATTCAAATCAAGAGATCATTCGCCGAGTCCTCTCGAATGTCCTCAATCGTCTTGAGAGACCGGAATCCGCGCAGCCTTCAACCAGTTTCGTTCAAGGGTCTACAGGCGAAGGCGGCCCGATCATACTTGTCGTGCTCGGCAATGCTGAACCGGCACGAGATAATGTTGCGCAGGTCTTTAATGAAGGTCACAGGCAGCTTGAAGCTCCTGAAAGAAAGATGATTCAAGCTCAAGCACCGCACCCCGAACTTGAGCGGTTTGCATCGCTTGAAGTACAACAAAATAATTTTGCCCCTAAGACCTGTTTTATGGAACCCGACCGCATATGCGTCAACTCGGGCGCGTGCGAGATGCGCGGGTACTGACCTCATCTGACAGATAAAGCGTCCAAGGGGGAATTATGGTCAAGGAAGCCACCCTTACCTACGAGAACCCGAATGGTGAAGAGCGAGTTCAAGAGCTGGACGGAGAAGTTTTTCGCATAGGTCGCTACGAAGGGAACGACCTCGCTTTCGACAACCCTTACATCTCTCGTTATCACGCCGAAATCACCGTTCACGGGTCGGCCTATCAGATCCGCGATCTCGGCAGCACATCCGGCACGTTCGTCAACGGCGAACGAGTCAAACAACGCAACTTGAGAGACGGCGATTCGATCAGGCTGGGTCGCGGTCGCGGCATCGAGCTTGTTTTTCACGGCGATTCATCTGATGAAGAGGTTGGGGCTGATACTGAAGACCCGCTGCAACCTGTTCACGTCGTAACACCTGAAAACACGCGCTTCCTCGATACGTCAAAGCTGCCCAACTCAGGCGAACTGACGGGCGAAACGGTTGACAGTCTTCGCGCGCTTTATGAGTTTATGAGCGAACTTCTGGCTGCCCATTCGGCTGAAGAATTAAGCGACAAGCTGGCGCGATTCATGCACCGCACGCTAAAGGCCGAGCGTTGCGCCGTGCTGCTCTACGACCGCGATTTGGATCAATTGGAGATTGCCGCTACGTGCGATACCGACAGGCTCATCGCGCCGAGCCACAGCATCACGGGGCTGGTCTTTAGCGATAACGTGTCAGTGTTGAGCTTTGACGCAAGCCACGACGAGCGATTCTCAAACGGCGATTCGGTTCGCTTTCAATCAATCCGGTCGGTGATGTGCGCGCCCATAGGAAGCAAGTCGCGAGTGTGGGGCGTGTGCTATGCCGACAACGTGACCAGCGCAACTACGTTCGATGAAGAGGCGCTCGATTTTCTTACGGCGATAGGCCGCCACGCGGGGCTGGCTTTGGAAAACATCTACCTGCTCGACGAACAGCGGCGCTCGCTTGAAAGTTTCATCCGCACGCTCGCCGCTTCGCTCGATGCGCGCGACGATAACACAGCGGGGCACTCGGCGCGCGTAGGAGCAATCTCGGCAGGCATAGCTAGATTTATGAATATCAGCGAGCCTGAGTGCAGGTTGATTTATTACGCAGGACTGCTGCACGACTATGGCAAGATAGGCGTGCGCGACGACGTTTTGCTGAAGCCCGCAGAGTTGACGCCGGAAGAATATGAGCACGTCAAGCAACACCCTCTGCACACGTTCAGATTGCTGTCGAAGATTCGATTTCCCGAAGACCTCGCAGAAATACCGCTCGTCGCCGCCGCGCATCATGAACGGTGGGATGGGTCGGGTTACCCGGACGGACTCAAAGGTGAAGAGATTCCAATCGGCAGCCGCATAGTCGCCGTCGCAGACGCTTATGACGCGCTGACCGAAGACCGCTGTTATCACGAAGGCTGGTCGCCTGAACGTGCTATGGCAGAGCTTGTTCAACACTCAGGCACTTACTTCGACCCGGCTGTGATCGAAGCTTTCGGCGAATACTACAAGCGCGACATCGAGCAGCAACATCGCCGCTTGATTGAACGCAATATGGTAAACCAGTGATCGCGAGCGAAAGATCAGAGAAGGGAAGTCGCATTGCTACTGGTCGGATGATCTGCCGGATTCTATTCTCACGAGCATATTGATTATTCGAGCGAGACCTTCGACGATAGATAACCCCGCGCGGTCTTGTCTGTGAAAGACCGCATTGCGAATTTCGCCGCGCTCCTTATAACGAATGTTCAATATATAGTCATGCCGTTTTGTGTCGAGCGGCTTATCTCTTTTTCTTATCAATAATCCGAATGGAAAGATTATGAGTTTCCAGAACGGAAAGCTCGCCCTCTTCGGTTCGATTTCTGTGCTGGCATCAACTACGTCTGCCCGGATTAGCGATTCGGCATCAATCCTGATAGTTCTGGTGCCAGGCATCAATTCGTTTACTTTTACGCCTTCGCGATCAATGACGAGCCGCACCGGAGCAGGACTATCGAGCCGCTCGATCCCATCCAGATAATCGATCTCAACTCGCGTTGTATCGAAGTTGACAGGCATGCCGCCGTGAACAATCGGGATGCCGCACCAGATGCATCGCCGGGCTGATGCTCCATTCGCTCGACCGCATTCCTGGCAATAGATTGGCGTCATGAAAAATTAAGACTGCTTTCTGTAGCCTTGCCCTCTAATCGGGCGACCGGGACGCGCTATCGTCTGCTTGCCGGTATCTATCACGAGCTGGCCGTTGACGATGACAAAG
This sequence comes from Blastocatellia bacterium, assembly GCA_963726785.1. Lineage (GTDB taxonomy): Bacteria > Acidobacteriota > Blastocatellia > UBA7656 > UBA7656 > DATEKX01. The sequence goes on along the minus strand of CAVSDJ010000008.1, from coordinate 846,957 downwards.
CGCATTCCGACTGACAGACGATTCGGGTCTTCAAAGGTCGCAACGTCGTTTATCTGCTGCGGGCTGAAGACGACTACGTCTGCGAAGAAACCGGGTTTGAGCAGACCTCTGTCTGCAAGGTGAACGCGATTGGCAGCAAGTGAAGTCATCTTGCGGATGGCCTCTTCGAGCGAGAGCACGCGCTCGTCGCGCACGTAACGACCGAGTATGCGCGGGAAGGAGCCGTAACCGCGAGGGTGCGCTCTGCCTTCGGCGAGCAAACCTGTAGTCGCGACAGCGCCGTGGTCTACGCCAACGCTCACCCAGGGTTGCTTCATCGCAAGTTTCACGTCATCTTCGCTCATCAGAAAATAGATCGCGCTCGTCTGCCCGTTGTCGGCGATCAGCAAATCCATCAGCGCATCAATCTCGTCAGATTTGTTCATCATCCGAGCGACTTCCGAAACGCGTTTGCCCTCGTACTTTGCCAGATCGCGATTCAAAACGCTTGCCACCATTATCCCGCTGCCGCCGCCTGCGCCGAGATAGAAATTTTCCCACTTGTCAGAAACCGCGCGCATCTCCTGCTTCAGCTTTTCACGAGTGGCCGGGTCTTTCAATCGTTCGATGAACTTCGCCGTGCCGCCTTCGTGAGACCAGGGCGGCACGCTTGCGCCGAGCGATGTCGCGCCCGCAACGTAAGGGTACTGATCGGCAGTGATATCCAGCCCTTGAACGCGCGCCGCTTCTATCTTGCGAATCACGTCGCCCATCTTTCCCCAGTTCTGCTTGCCTGCCATCTTCAAGTGGAAAATTTCGACGGGGATATTTGCCTCGCGGCCTATGCGAATCGCTTCGTCAATCGCTGACATGATTGAATTGCTTTCGTTTCGCATATGAGTCGCATAGACGCCGCCGTATTGCGCGGCCACTTTTGCAAGCTCGATCAACTCTTCGGTCTTCGCGTAAAAGGCAGGCGCGTAGACGAGCGATGTGCTGATGCCGACCGCGCCTTCTTCCATAGCCTGAGCGACTAGCTTTTTCATCTGTTCGAGTTCTGCCTGTGTGGGCGCGCGGTTCTCGTCGTTTAGCACGAACTGGCGAACCTGCGTTGCGCCGACAAAGGTGGCGAGATTGATGGCCGCAGGCGTGCGCTCAAGACGAGCGAAGTATTCGCCGAGCGTGCGAAAGTCTACGTTGACTTTGAAGTGCTTCAGGCTTGGCTCCAGTTCTTTGAGGATGTAATCGTTGAGCGGCGCGATTGAGCCGCCTTCGCCTGTCACTTCGGTTGTGATGCCCTGAAAGACTTTCGATTCGGCGCGCCGGTCAATCAGCAGATTCATTTCGGACTGGCCGAGCATATCAATGAAGCCGGGCGCGACTATCATGCCCTGAGCGTTGATGCGACGCCGGGCGCGCGCTGCGCCAGTGAGGCCGACTTTGACGATGCGGTCGCCGCGAATAGCCACGTCGCCGTAAAACCATGGATTGCCACTGCCGTCAACAATGCGACCGTTCATTATGATTAAGTCGTAAGCTTCGACCTGAGCATTGAGCGGCGCAGATATCATTGCGAGCACAGCTATAAGGAGGACCAGCGTGATTGCAGTTTTTTTCATCCGTTTCTCCGAGCAATTGACCGTAAAGCTTCTCAAGCGTAGGCTCACGGTCTGAGAGTTACGAGCGCGCGGAGATTATAGTGATGTCGCTGGACAATCTTCAACGGTTACTGCTCTATGCCGCATTGGCAATTGCAACTTTTTTGCTTTCGAGGTTCGCCATTGACTTTACACTAGAGATGAACTGGTTGGTGGCTATTGCGTTCTGGTTGCTCGTGATTGCCGCGCTTGCAGTCGCTTTATCAAATATAGTCACGGCGAGCGAAAAAAAATCGCACGACTCTTTGCCGAAGAGTGTGCGGGCTCCGTTCCTGGCAATGATCCCTTTAGGGTTTATCGCATCATCGCTCGATTGCACCGGTCTTAGCCTGAGTGGCTGCACGCCGTTTTGCACTTTCATTAAAACCGTCTGGGTTCCTGCGATGGCGATAGGATGCGCGGCTTACTTTTTCAAAGAATGGAACGCATTACTGGTAGGGATTTCGGCAATGGCTTTTGTGCCGCTGGTTCCGCACTGCGTTTGCTTCAACGTTGGGAACGGCTGGTGGATTGAGCGAATAGGCACGAGTCCTGTTTGCTACGCGTGGGGATTTACAGTGAGCGTGATTTCAGTAAGCGCGCTCCGATACGGCAAGCGCGTTTGGGATTCGCTCGTCGTATGCAGCGCGATCATCACGGGCGCGACGGCGTTCTTCGTCAGCCATCACTACTTTCATTTCCCCTGGTGATCCACATATGCCCTCGGTCGGCATATTCCTTAAATGATTCGATCAGAGCCTATTTTGAGCCGAAAGAGCGTTGGAATAGTTCCGAGATGGCTCTGCGACCGGTTTCTTCGAGCTGTCGAGTGCCAGTCCCTGTGAAATGAATGTGTTTGACTACAGGTTGATTATCACCATTCAACTCGCCCCACTCTTGTTGATTCCACTGGAACCATGAATCACGAGGTTGATCGAAAACATACAGCGGCTTATTGCAAAGCTTGGCAAATTCAGCGCCCCAGCCAGTCCCGCCCTTAACGGTTTTGTCTTCAAGTATCTCGCCAATGACGTAAATCTCCTGGCCTTTGTTAATCTGGTACCAGATACTTTGAAGAATCTTTCGGAAGGTCGGACTGTCCGAGTAGCGACGGTTCATCAATCGCGAAACGTATTCAAGGCTCACATCGCCCGCTTGCAACTCTTCGTGGTTCAAGCAATGCAAGCCGCGCGTGCGCTCAATCTTATGCCCATCAAAAGTATAATTTACTTCTTCGATTCCAAATCTCTCGGCGTTTGCTCCGAACTCGGCCTCGGCCCCCAGTGCTCCGCCGCTATAGAGAATGCATTCTTCCTTATTTATCATGATTCCTTTCACATCAATAAAAAAGGTAGAGCCGCTCAGACGAGCAGTTCTACCTGTCTAAGTACCGCTAACGGGACTCGAACCCGTAGTCTCCGCCTTGAGAGGGCGGCGTGTTAACCACTTACACTATAGCGGCATATAAATCCGACTCGCTCGAAACTGCCGAGCGCTGCATCAAAGATCAAACGAAGTGTTAGTATACACACCGCGCTTGGTTATCGCAATAATTGAAGCGGCGCATCTCTTCTGCTAATTACGCCAGTCATTCCAGACAACAATAACATAGTTTGAAAAATATCTTGACAATGCTCCAAAAAATTCATACTATCGCCTTTCTTGAAATTGATTTTCAAAATCTTCTGATCGCGTTAAACGAGGAGAATGGCTGCGTTCAGTTTTTCAGGAGATTGCCAATAGATGATAAAAGCCTCCAGCGCGGCAACGCTGAAGGCTTCTGATGCAACGACCAGCCCGGTCTGTACTGGTGACTTCGCAGGCGGCGTGCGTGGGCTATCCTAGCACATCGCTGACTGTGGCGCATATACCTCGATTAATTTGTTCGATGTGATAGAGGAGGCTCCGATGTTCTACTACCTTATGTCCTGACCGCTGACACACTCCTACAGCAGCGCAACTATGTCGCTTCAAGACCAATAGGCGAAACAATCGCCTGCAATTCCAATCACTTTGCGAATGAAATGGAGGTGATCCAATGAAGGCAAAACAAAAAAAGAACGGAAAAAAGAATAAAAAAAGCAGCTTCAAACAACGCGGCCCGATGTACTGGGTGGCTATGAGCGCGATGGGAACTCTGGTAGCTTACAGTGCTTTCGGCAGCAAAACCGTGAGCTTCGCTCATACGCATGAAAATCGAGGCGCAATCACAATCAACCAGTCTCAATCGCCCGCTGCGCGTCGCTTCGACATTCCGCCGGGACCTTTGGATACTGTGCTGAATACGTTCCAGAATATGACTGGAGTTCGAGTCGTAGTGCCGAACTCCGATATCGGCACCATCCCATCTCCCGGCGTGACAGGCGTTTATACGACCGAAGAGGCACTGAAGAAAATACTGACGGGCACGAACGTCACTTACCGATTCATCTCGTCTGAGTCTGTGGCGCTCGAAGTGTCAGGCCCGGCAGCATCCGTTGATGTAAGCAGGGCAGATCTCAATAGTATCATCGCCGAAATACACAGAGCCGCTGCGCGATCTGCCGCAAACGATCTCTGTCATACCCAAGTCCGTAATCGAAGAACAAGGCGCGACTACGCTGCGTGATGTGCTGCGCAATGTTCCCGGCCTTACTATTGCCGCAGGCGAAGGCGGCAATCCGGCTGGCGACAATTTGACACTGCGCGGTTTCAGCGCTCGCAACGACGTATTTATTGACGGCGTGCGCGACCTCAGCCCGCAAGCCCGCGATCCTTTCAACCTCGAACAGGTCGAAGTTGTGAAAGGGCCGTCTTCAACCTATAGCGGGCGCGGCTCTGCCGGTGGCACGATCAATCTTGTGAGCAAGTCGCCGAGCCTTGATCCCCTCTATGGATTTACGCTCAATCTCGGCACTGATAGAACCAAGCGATTTACTGGCGATCTCAATCTGCCGTTAGAGCGATTGGGACTAGGAAAGCGCACTGCCTTTCGCCTGAATTTTGTGGCGCACGAATCCGGCGTGGCCGGACGCGATGTGGTAGAGAATCAGCGATGGGGCATTGCGCCGTCGCTTGCGTTCGGAGTTGGCACGCCGACGCGGCTTACGCTCAGCTACTTCAAGCTGAAGCAGGATAACATCTCTGATTACGGCATTCCCTGGGTGCCGATCACTAATAACGCGCTGGTGGAATTTCGTGACAAGCCCGCGCCAGTGCCGCGCGACACTTTCTACGGTTTCAAGAATCGCGACGCAGAGAAGCTGAACTCAGACCTTGCGACTGTGAAATTCGAGCATGACTTCAGCGACAATCTCACGTTTCGCAATCAAACGCGCTACGGGCGATCAACGCGAGATTCGATTGCGACGCCTCCGCGCTTTGCCGACATTAACTCGACCGTCATCGCTCGCGAAATGAGGTCGTGGCTAACGGAAGACGAAATATGGGATAACCAGACCGATCTCAGGTCGATATTCTCGACGGGCAAGGTCAGTCACTCGCTGGCTGCCGGTGTCGCTTTCACGCGCGAAGAGAACGAGCGCCGGTTCCGCACGGCTCCGAACGCGTTGACCACGCTGCTCAATCCCAATCCCAATGATGTATACACAGGAACATTCACAGTCAGCCCGCTGGTCGGCAACATCACGGGGAATTCGCTTGCGACTTACGCATTCGACACGGTGAAGTTCGGCCAGAAGTTCGAGCTGAACGGAGGGCTGCGCTGGGACTACTTCGACGCAGAAGGAGTAAGCGTAGCCGGTACTCCGCAGGCGCTTGTAGACATCAATAGGATAGATCGAATGCTCAGTTGGAGAGCGGGCGCAGTCTACAAACCGCGCACTAATAGCAGCATCTATGCCGCGTATGGAACGTCGCTCAATCCGTCTCTGGAAGGGCTGTCATACAACACGGCCAACACGGCAATCGAACCTGAAAAGACCTACACTTTTGAAGTCGGCAGCAAATGGGATCTGTTCAAAGATCGGCTGCTGTTGAGCCTTGCAGGATTTCGTGTTAACAAGACCAACGCGCGAACGCCTGGGCTTTTACCCGACGAGCCTGTGCAGGTGCTACAGGGCGAGCAGCGCGTGTACGGCGTTGAATTCGGCGCGACCGGCAGCCTTACTCGCGTATGGAAAATCTTTGCCGCTTACACATATCTCGACAGCGAGATAGTGGAGTCGAACACCCCTGCGGAAGTAGGCCGTGAACTTCAGAATACACCTAAGCACTCGCTCAATCTTTGGACGACTTATCAGTTTCCTTTCAAGCTCAACTTTGGAGGCGGCGCGCGTTTCGTCGATGGTCGCTTCGGCAATAACATAAACACCCGACGCGTGGATAGCTACTGGACGGTAGATGCCTTAGCTTCTTATCCTCTGACTGAACACATTGATCTCAGGCTCAATCTCTACAATATGAGCAACGAGTTTTACTTCGACCGATTAGGCGGCGGCCACCTTGTGCCAGGCCCGGCGCGGTCGGCGAATGTGAGCCTAGGCTTCCAGGTTCTAGGAGGGCAAAGGGCAACATGCTGTTACCGATTCCAGATGTGCTGACAGCCGAGCAGGTGGCCCAGTGCCGACAGATGCTCGAACAGGCAGAGTGGGCAGATGGTCGGATCACTGCTGGCCACCAGTCAGCACGGGCGAAAGACAATCAACAATTGCCCGAAGATCATGTCAGTGACTAAACAACTGGGCGACATGATACTCGCGGCGCTTGAACGCAATCTGCTCTTTATGGCGGCGGCTTTACCCTCAAAGGTATTTCCGCCGCTGTTCAATCGCTATGAGGGCGGGCAATCTTTCGGCACTCACATTGATAACGCTATGCGCCAGGTGCCGGGTACGCCGTATCGCGTTCGCACTGATCTTTCTGCGACACTCTTCTTCACTTCGCCCGAGGAATACGATGGCGGCGAGTTATTGATAGAGGATACCTACGGAGTGCACAACATAAAGCTGCCTGCGGGTCATTTGATTCTTTATCCGTCGAGCAGCCTTCATCACGTGCGCCCCGTGACGCGCGGCGCGCGCATCGCGTCCTTCTTCTGGATACAGAGCATGGTGCGTGACGACGGAAAGCGCACACTGCTTTTCGATCTCGACATGGCTATTCAAAAGGTCAACAGCGGCCAGCCTGATAATCCTTCAATAGTTCAACTCACCGGCATCTATCATAATCTGTTGCGTCGGTGGGCGGACGTTTGAGCCATGTCTGATGAAGCGTCTGGTCGCATTTTACTCATTAGTCTTGTGGGTACGCACAGGTGGGTTGAGGCGTAATTTAAAGAGTATCACTTTTGAGCGGAATGCTATGCTAGCAATGTGTTCTGCCGGAAGGTGGTACTCTAATTTTTCTTTATTACTTGTTTGAGGAGCTATTATGAAGCGGTTTCGTAAATTCATTTTCTGGTGTCATCTGACGGCTGGTGTGATTTCCGGACTTGTCATTTTGATTATGTCGGTCACAGGCGCGTTGCTGGCCTTTCAGCCGCAGATCGAACGATTTGCTGATCGAGACGCGCGGACGATGCAGCCGCCTCAATCAGAGGCGCAGCGACTCAGCACACAAGCGCTGTTTGCGAAAGTGCGCGAAGCCAGGCCCGATCTGAAGCCAACAGGTCTCACGCTTCAGTCTGATCCGACTGCGGCGGCTTCTTTCGCGCTGGGGCGTGATGGAGTTTTGTACGTGAACCCTTACACGGGCGATGTCACGGGCGAAAGCTCGAAAGGAGTTCGCTCGTTCTTTCAGGTGGTCACAGACTGGCATCGCTGGCTTGGCACGAGCGGCGACGGACGAGCGACAGGCCGCGCTGTGACGGGAGCCTGCAACGCAGCATTCCTGGTGCTTGCAATCAGCGGGCTTTATATCTGGTGGCCAAAGAAGTGGACGCGCAAGTCTGTGTCATCCATAACCGTCTTCAAGCGCGGACTGAAAGGGCGAGCGCGCGATTTCAACTGGCATAACGTAACTGGCTTCTGGTGCGCGCTGGTGCTGGTCATACTTACAGCGACAGGCATGGGCCATGTCTTATCAATGGGCAAACAATCTGCTTTACACGATGACCGGCAGTCCTGTGCCGCCAGCCGCTCAACCGCAAGGGCGCAGGGTCGCTGATGGTTCAGCAAATCAATCGGCGCTGGAAGTTCCCGCCAATCTCGATCAACTCTTATCGCGCGCACAGGAGCAAACAACTCAGTGGGACTCGATTAATATGCGGCTGCCGATGCGTTCGGATGCGCCCACCTCTTTCACTTTTCGCGGAATCGGAGAATGGAATCCCGATCGCAAGCTCGCAGGTGACGATTGACCCTGCGACAACTGAAGTCGTGCGATGGGAGCCTTACTCAAGCCTCAGTCTTGGTCGAAGGCTTCGCACGTGGGCGCGCACGACTCACACGGGCGAGGCAGGCAGATTGCCGGGACAGATCATCGCCTGCATTGCATCGCTTGGCGGCGGGCTGCTGGTATGGACAGGGCTTCGCTTGCGTGGCGGCGTTTTCGCGCGTGGCGATTGCGTGCGCGAACTGATGAACCTGTTTACGCGAGCGCTCAACTGGCGGAAGAGGGCGCGCAGCAAAAAATAATAACTTATAAATAAAAGAAGAACTCTTAACTACAAATAACAGAAGACGCGGATATAGCGCACTGAGAAAGAGTTGTCTGTGCTGTATCCGCGTCCTTGTCTGTTTGCGAGTTTTGTGAAAACCTAAAATCCGATTTGCCCTTTTAGGAAATGAATGATTCAATATCCATTCTTAACGTGAACAGCAGTTCTTGAAGTGGTTTGCATGATATTGCGCTTGTGGTTAAAACATAAATGTGCGCTGATAAGCTCAGGGGAAATCAAAGCCCATTGCCGCAATAATCCGCGCGCTACATTCAAGCAATCGTGTTCAAGTCTGTGGGACAACTTCTAACTTCGTCTGGTTCAGGCAAACGCTTTTCGCTTGCGAACGAGCAAGCGCCCTACTATCAAATCACGATTGAACAGACATGGCAGTCTGAGCTAAATCGGCTTTCCACGCGCGCAGTTTTCAACTCCGATACGGGGTTTACAAAACAATGAGCCAGATCTTTCATCGCAGCACTAATGTCATCTCTCGTGTGACCATCTTTGGCGCTATATTTTTTATCGGCCTGGCGCTCTGGCTTATGGCGCAATTCACCCGGTCGAGCTATAACACATTCGCCTTCGTTCCGCGCGAACAGCCCGTACAGTTCAGCCATAAACATCACGTCGGAGATGACGGAATAGATTGTCGCTATTGCCATACTACTGTCGAAACCTCTGCCTTCGCAGGCATACCTCCGACCAAGACTTGCATGAATTGCCATTCGCAACTCTGGTCCAACAGCACATACCTTGAGCCTGTGCGCGAAAGCTGGCGGACGGGCAAGCCTATTGAATGGACGACGTGTGCACGACTTACCCGACTTCGTTTATTTCGATCACAGCATACACGTCAACAAAGGCGTAGGCTGTTCAACCTGTCATGGACGCGTTGACCTGATGCCGCTCACCTGGCAGGTCGAGTCGCTTCAGATGGAGTGGTGCCTTGAGTGCCATCGCGAGCCTCAGAAATTCATCCGCCCGAAGAAAGAAGTATTCACAATGGACTGGCCGCGCTGCCGGGTGGAAGCAGGATGAAGAAGGCGCGAAACTCTTAACGGAAAATAAAATTCAAAGCACTGCCGTTCTCACAAGCTGTAGCACGTGCCATAGATGAAGCGCTGAGTGAAGGAGAGCGAATCTCAAGGAGAACACCCGGTAATGAGTGAAATGATTCAATTGAAAAGCTTGATCGGCAAGCGCGAAGAATTGACGAGCGAAGAAAGCATTACCGAACAGGCGGCGCTCGACACTCAGCACCTCGACACTCAGCACTCGGATGTTTCTCTCGCTTCCATTCGCACACGACTCAACGCGAAGACGGGCAAGACCTACTGGCGCAGCCTCGAAGAGCTTGCCGAATCCGACAAGTTTTACGAACTGCTTCATCGCGAATTCCCTGAGCAAGCTTCGGAGTGGCACGATTCCGTAGGGCGGCGGAAGTTCTTGAAGTTGATGGGCGCGTCGCTCGCGCTTGCGGGTCTCACGGCCTGCACTCGGCAGCCGACCGAAACCATTGCGCCTTACGTCAAGCAGCCGGAAGAACTTGTGCTCGGCAAGGCTCTTTTTTATGCGACGGCGATGCCGTTTGCGGGCGCTGCGATAGGGCTTCTGGTTGAGAGCCACGAAGGACGCCCGACAAAGGTCGAAGGCAACAAAGATCATCCCGCAAGCCTCGGCGCGACGGACATGTTTTCGCAAGCGTCGGTCTTGAGCCTGTACGACCCGGACCGCTCGCAGACGCTTACACATCTTGGCGACATCGTCACGTGGTCTGCTTTTCTCGGAGCAGTAAACACCGCGCTCACGCCGCAGCGCGCGCCTGAAATGCAGGGCGCAAGGCTCCGCATACTGACCGAAACAGTAACATCGCCTACGCTTGGGCATCAGATCAAAACGCTGCTCGCGGATTTCCCGAAAGCAAAGTGGCACCAGTACGAACCAGCCGGAAGCGACAACGCGCGCGAGGGAACGCGAATGGCGTTGGGCCAATATGCCACTGCTCTTTATCACTTCGACAAAGCCGATGTGATTCTTTCGCTCGATTCCGACTTTCTTTCGTGCGGCGCTGCTTCAGTTCGTTACTCGCGCGACTTTGCCGCGAAGCGCCGCCTCGAAGAAGGCAAGAGCGAAATCAATCGCCTCTACGCGATTGAAAGCTCAGTTACGAACACTGGCGCAATCGCAGACAATCGGTTGCCTGTGAAGCCAAGCGAAGTTGAACCAATCGCTCGCTCGCTTGCGGCAAAGCTCGGAGTGTCGGCAGGCAGCGCACAAGGCACTGCGCACGATAAATGGATTTCATGCCGTTGCAAATGATCTCAAACGCACGCGCGGCTCAAGCATAGTCATCGCGGGAGATTATCAACCGCCCGCAGTTCACGCGCTCGCGCACGCGATGAATCAGGCTCTTGGCAACGTGGGCAATACGATCAGTTACGTCGAGCCAATAGAAGCCAATCCCGTTGACGGCAATGCGTCGCTCGGAGAGCTTGTCGCGGACATGGATGCCGACCTCGTAGATATACTTGTGATAGTCGGCGGCAATCCTGTTTACAACACTCCTGCGGATTTAGACTTCGCGGGTAAGATGACGAACAAGGTGAAGCTTCGCATTCACCTGAGCCTTTACAACGATGAAACGTCGGAGCTTTGCCAGTGGCACATTCCAGAATCTCATTACCTGGAATCGTGGAGCGACGCTCGCGCTTATGACGGCACTGCCACGATAATTCAGCCATTGATCGCTCCGCTCTACAGCAGCAAGACCGCGCACGAACTCATCGCGGCGTTCAGCGACCAACCCGACCGCAGAAGCTACGACATAGTGCGCGATTACTGGCAGCGGCGAATGCAGGCGGGTGGTGAAGAGCCGCCAATCAAATCGCGTAGACCCGCCGCGACAAATCAGGCAACCGGGGAGGCCGTGCCTGCAACTGCTCAAGCCTCGACGGCTCAACCCGCTGCTGCTGCTCAACCTGCTGCCAGTCAACCGCAAACTCCGTCGAAAAACTTCGAGCAGTTCTGGCGCAAGGCTTTGCACGATGGCGTTATTCCGAACACGGCTGCAAAGCCAAAGACCGTTTCGCTCTCAGGCACATTGGCGACGAGCGCGAGTCAACCGCCTGCGTCCGGCGTTGAAATAATATTTCGACCTGACCCGACTATTCACGACGGGCGATTCGCAAACAACGGCTGGCTGCAAGAACTGCCGAAGCCTTTGAGCAAGCTCACCTGGGACAACGCGGCGTTCATCAGTCCCGCAATGGCAGCGCGATACGGTATTGGAAAACAGAACGGCAATCTTGCGACGAATGCAATCGGCAATACCGGCGGAGAGATTGTAGCCGATGTGCTCAAGCTCGATTATAAAGGCCGCACTCTTTCAATCCCTGCGTGGATCGAGCCGGGACATCCTGATGATTCGATCACGGTGCATCTGGGATACGGGCGAACCCTCGCGGGCAGAGTCGGGAATGGAACGGGCTTCAATGCTTATTCGATCAGGACGAGCGACGCGCCGTGGTTCGGCTCAGGATTGCAAGTCGCAAAAACAGGCGACACCTATTCGCTCGCCGCTTCACAGTTGACTCATCTTATTGACACCACCGATTTGAAAGATAGAGAGATTGTTCGCTCTGGCACGCTTGAAGAGTACAAGAAGAATCCGAGTCTCGCGCACGAGTCGCATCACGGCGAAGGCCATGCGGAATCCATGTTCCCGCCTTATGATTACAGCCAGGGATATGCGTGGAGCATGGCGATTGACCTGAACTCATGCACCGGCTGTAGCGCGTGTGTGGTCGCCTGCCAGGCTGAAAACAACATTCCCGTCGTAGGCAAAGAACAGGTTTTGCGCAGCCGCGAGATGCAATGGCTTCGCGTTGACAGTTATTACAAGGGCGACGAGCGAAACCCCGAAACTTACTTCCAGCCCGTCCCGTGCCAGCAGTGCGAAAACGCGCCGTGCGAACTCGTCTGCCCGGTGGCCGCGACGGTTCACAGCGCCGAAGGGCTCAACGACATGGTCTACAATCGCTGTGTCGGCACTCGCTATTGCTCGAACAACTGCCCGTACAAAGTTCGCCGCTTCAACTTCCTGCTCTATCAGGATTTTTATACGGAGACGCTGAAGATGCAGCGCAACCCGGATGTATCGGTTCGCTCGCGCGGCGTGATGGAGAAATGCACTTACTGCGTGCAGCGCATTCAGCGCGCGAAGATCGAATCGGAAAAAGAAGATCGCCGGGTGCGCGACGGCGAGATCGTAACGGCGTGCGCGGCTGCTTGCCCGACCGAAGCGATTGTATTCGGCGATAAAAACGATCCGACAAGCCGCGTCGCGAAGCTGAAGAAAGAGGAGCGCAATTACGATTTGCTTGCCGAGTTGAACACTAAACCGCGAACCACTTATCTTGCGGCGGTCAAGAATCCCAATCCCGAATTGGAGAAGGCGTAGGATTATGCAAGACGATTCAACCGAAATCTCGTCGTCTGATTTGACCATAACACCTCCCGCCGTGATCGGGCCGGGGCAAACTTTCGGGTCGGTCACGGATAAGATTGCCAACATCGCGCTCCGTCGCCGCACGCCGCGCGGGTGGTTCATCGGCGCGGGCATATCGTTTGCGCTGGCGATGCTGTTGTTCTACACCATCGGTCATCTGGTACTTACAGGAATAGGCATTTGGGGCAACAACATCCCTGTCGGTTGGGCGTGGGACATTATCAACTTCGTATGGTGGATAGGCATAGGGCACGCGGGCACTTTGATTTCGGCAATCCTTTTGCTGTTGCGTCAGCAGTGGCGCACTTCGATCAACCGGTTCGCAGAAGCGATGACGTTGTTTGCAGTCGCGTGCGCGGGATTATTCCCGCTTCTTCACACGGGGCGACCGTGGCTTGCTTACTGGCTCATACCATACCCGAACACGATGGGGATGTGGCCGCAGTTTCGCAGCCCTTTGATATGGGACGTGTTCGCAGTCACGACTTACGCGACCGTATCGGCGTTGTTCTGGTTCGTAGGATTGATTCCAGATTTTGCTACATTGCGCGATAAGGCACGCCAGCCCGTTGCAAAGTGGATTTATGGAATGCTTGCGATGGGCTGGCGGGGTTCGGCCCGTCACTGGCATCGCTACGAGACGACTTACCTGTTGCTGGCCGGGCTTGCAACGCCGCTGGTCATATCCGTGCACACTGTAGTTAGCTTCGATTTCGCGGTAGCGCAATTGCCGGGCTGGCACGCGACGATCTTCCCGCCATACTTCGTCGCGGGCGCGATTTATGCGGGATTCGCGATGGTGCTGACGCTGGCGATTCCGCTCAGAAAGTTCTACGGATTAGAAGATTTCATCACGTTCCGCCACCTGCGCAACATGGCGAAGATTATGCTCGCCACAGGTTTGATAGTAGGCTACGGCTACATGATGGAAGTTTTCATGGCGTGGTACAGCGCGAACACTTTTGAAGAATTCATGATCAAGAATCGCATGACGGGGCCTTACGCCGTCACTTATTGGACTTTGATATTTTGCAACATCGTCGTTCCGCAGATACTGTGGTCAAGGCGCGCGCGCCACAGCGTACCTTTGCTTTTCATCGTTTCGCTCGTGGTGGGCGTAGGCATGTGGCTTGAGCGATTCGTCATCATCGTCACTAGCCTTCACCGTGACTTCCTGCCTTCGTCCTGGGGAATGTACCAGGCGACGAAGTGGGACTGGTCAATGTTCATAGGCACGATAGGACTCTTCTTCAGCCTGTTATTCCTCTTCATTCGATTCCTGCCGATGATTTCGATCTTCGAGATAAGGACGATATTGCCGCAATCGAAGGTCAAAGAGCCGGAGGCGAATGAAGCTTAGAGCAGCAGCGAGGTAAAAGAAGATGAATACCAGAACAGCGCATAAACTCTACGGCTTGATGGCTGAGTTCGATGACCCCACGCATGCGGTCAAAGCTGCGCGGAGCGCTTACGAAGAAGGGTATCGGGACATGGACGCTTACAGCCCGTATCCGGTTGAAGAGTTGAGCGAAGCAATCGGCTTCCATCGAAATCGCCTTCCGTTGCTCGTGTTGATCGGCGGGATACTCGGATGCATCGGCGGGTTCTCGTTATGTTACTGGGCATCGGCAATCGCTTACCCGTTGAACGTCGGCGGGCGACCGTTCAACAGTTGGCCCGCGTTCATCCCCGTGACTTTTGAATGCACGATACTGCTGGCGGCGTTTGCGGCTGTGTTCGGGATGCTTGCGCTGAACGGATTGCCGCAGCCTTATCATCCCGTGTTCAACGTCGAACGCTTCGAGCTTGCGAGCCGGAATCACTTCTTCCTTTGCATCGAAGCCAAAGACCCGAAGTTTGATCACGAAGCCACGCGCGCATTCCTTGAGAGCCTTGGGCCGAGCGAGGTGACAGATGTTGAATACTAAAGAAGGCAACAGGCAGAAGGTGGAAAATAATGGTGTGAATGCGGATGGGTTTTCTGTGACCAGATTTTCTGTGACCAGATTTTCTGTGACTAGGTTTTCCGTGATCAGGTTTTCTATGACCGGGTTTTCTGTGACCAGGTTTTCGCTTTTTGCCTTTTGCCTTTTTACTTTCGCCTTTCTATCGGCGGGATGCCGACAGGACATGCACGATCAGCCTAAGTACGAGCCGCTGGACAAAAGCGCGTTCTTTGCCGACGGTCGCACTTCGCGCCCTTTGCCCGAAGGGACTGTCGCGCGCAATCAATTGAGAGATGATGCACACCTCTACACAGGAAAGACTGCGCAGGGGCAACAATCGGGAGAGGCGGCTGGGTCTACGCTTGCGGATCAGGGCGTTGCAGCTACTCCGAGCCAGAACGCGAGCGTTACGGCGCAGTATCAGGGGTTCGTCAACACGTTTCCTTTTCCTATTGATGAGCAGGCGCTTGATCGCGGGCAGGAGCGATATAACGTCTACTGCTCGCTTTGTCATGGCGGCACGGGCGATGGGCTTGGAATGATCGTGCGCAGGGGCTATCGCCGACCGCCTTCTTATCACGATGATAGGCTGAGGCAGGCTCCCGTAGGCTACTTCTTTGATGTGATAACGAACGGGTTCGGAGCTATGCCGGATTATTCGGCGCAGATTTCTCCCGAAGACCGTTGGAAGATCATCGCCTACATTCGCGCGCTGCAACTGAGCCGAGAGGGAACCGTTGCCGACGTGCCGCCAGATAAGCGGGACAAGATCGGCAGCACGACCGAACCAAAGGGAGAGCACACCGAAGGAGAGCATAAGTAATGATTGAGATAGACGACAAAGCTCCTCCCGAATTAGATCGTTTCCGGTCTCGCGCGCTCATCGTCGGCATCGCGGGCCTGGCGTTGTGCGGGATAGGCGCGATTTTCGACGCCCCGCAGTTCTTTCGTTCTTACCTGCTCGCATTCGTTTTCTGGATAGGCATAGCCCTGGGGTGTTTGGCCATCCTGATGCTACAGCATATGTCGGGCGGCGCGTGGGGAATAGTGATTCGCCGCGTGCTCGAAGCCGCGACGCGCACGTTCCCAATTCTCGCGGCCCTGTTCGTGCCTGTCGCTTTAGGCATACCGTTCATCTATGAATGGGCTAATGCTGCCGCTGTTGAAGCAAGTCTCGTGTTAAAGCATAAACATGCTTACTTGAACATCCCGTTCTTCATTGGGCGCGCAATCTTCTACTTCGCGGTATGGAATCTGGTCAGTTATTTATTGAACAAGTGGTCGCGCGAACAAGACTTGACGGGCGAGCGCGACCTGACCAGAAAGCTTCAGGGATTGAGCGGGCCTGGGCTTGTGCTTTATGGATTGACCGTGACATTTGCTTCGATTGATTGGGTAATGTCGCTTGATCCGGGCTGGTTCTCGACCATCTTCGGCATGCTGTTTATGGGCGGGCAGGGGCTTTCAGCGATGGCTTTTACGATAGCGGTAATCGTCGTGCTGTCGAATTACAAACCGATGTCGGAAGTTATACAGCCCCGACACCTGCACGATCTGGGCAAGCTGATGCTGGCGTTTCTAATGCTGTGGGCATACTTCGCGTTTTCGCAGTTCCTGATTATCTGGTCGGGCAACATACCCGAAGAAGTCTCGTGGTACACGCGCAGGCTGCATTCTTCGTGGCGGTATATAGGACTTGCGCTGGTGCTGTTGCACTTCGCGCTGCCGTTCGTGTTGTTGCTGTCGAGAGACTTGAAACGCAACGCGCGCACTATTTCGATGGTTGCAATCCTTATACTCGTGATGCGCTACGTTGATCTGTACTGGCTGACCGGGCCTGAGTTTCACGAAGGGCATTTCGTGATTTCGTGGATGGATTTGATAATGCCGATAGGGATTGGCGGCGTGTGGCTCTGGTATTTCGCGGGTCAATTGAAGACGAGACCGCTTGTGCCGGTTCAAGACCCGTACCTTCAAGACGCGTTGAGCCACAGCGCGGGGCATTGATAAGAGAGGCTTTGCATGAAAGACGATAAGAGCCATCATCCTGATCATCACGACGAACGCGACGTTGATCTCTCTTTACAGAATCCCGACATTCGCCACGAAGAAAGCGATGTTCGGATTAAACCTGTTGCGATGTTTATGTTCTGGCTAATAGTGGCCACTGGCGTTATCGCTGTGTTGATGGTCGTGTTGTTCAACTCGTTCGAGAAACGTGAGCAGAAAGCGGAAGGGAAGAAGTCACCGCTTGCAGCCGAGCGAAGCGAGATTCCGCCTGAGCCTCGCTTGCAACTCGCGCCCAAGAGCGACGAGCAGTTGAAAAAGAACGAACCGCCGGATTTGAAGCGCGATAGCCCGCTCGAAGAGATGAGGCATTTGAGAGAGGAGGAAGATCGCACGCTCAACAACTACACATGGGTTGATCAGCAGAAAGGCGTTGTCGGTCTTCCCATCGAAGACGCCAAGCGACTCGTCCTCCAAAAAGGAATGCTGAAATCAAGACCGGCAGGGACGCAGAGTGTAAACAGCGGCAAAGCTAATGATGCGGAAGCCAATGCAACGCCGGATGAAAAAGCTAAAGCTGCGACCGCAGGTCATGAGCAGCACAAGTAGCATAGGAAGTTAGAAGTTATGACTGGAATATTAAAAAGCGGAAAGGCACTGATACAGTGGCTGAAGCCATCGGAGGTAAGCACGCTGAAGCGCGCTGAGAAAACAGGCTGTCTGCAAACCAGCCCTTTTAGGGCTGGCCTATTCGCCCTGCGGGTAAGCCGCCTAAAGGCGGCTAAATTACACCGTACATACTTGCTCGTTAAGGCGGCT
Source organism: Blastocatellia bacterium (assembly GCA_963726785.1). Classification (GTDB taxonomy): domain Bacteria; phylum Acidobacteriota; class Blastocatellia; order UBA7656; family UBA7656; genus DATEKX01. Next base: position 829,461 of record CAVSDJ010000008.1, on the reverse strand, counting down.
AGAGTGCGCCACACATGCTTGATTCTTGCCTCGTGCCTTCTGCTCTCTACTTTCTGCCTGCCTGTTTTCGGGCAAGGCAACTGGGAAGCCAACGGCCCGCCAAAGGCTGTGCCGCCGTCGAGCGGCAAACCTAAGATGCTTGAGAATGTCGGCATAGATCAGCGCCTCAACGAGCAGTTGCCGCTCGATATAACGCTGCGTGATGAAAGCGGAGAAGCCGTGAAGCTCGGCGATTACTTTGGCTCGAAGCCCGTCATGCTTTCGCTGGTTTACTATAGCTGCCCGCAACTCTGCAATCAGGTGTTGAACGGACTCACGGCCAGCTTGAAAACTCTTACGGCGTTCGACATCGGCAAAGAGTTCAACGTTGTGACTGTCAGCTTCGACCCGCGCGAGACTGCCGAGCTTGCGAGCGAAAAGAAAAAGACTTACATCGAGTGGTACAAACGACAGGGCGCTGCCGAAGGGTGGCATTTTTTGACGGGCGACAAGGCGGCGATTGACCGGCTGACAGAGGCGGTCGGATTTAATTACAACTACGACCCTCAGACTAACCAGTTCGCGCACGCCAGCGGCATCATGATCGCAACTCCGCAGGGCAAGCTCGCGCGCTATTTTTATGGCATCGAGTATTCGGCTTCAGACCTGCGGCTCGGCCTCATCGAAGCTTCCGAAAACAAGATCGGCTCGCCCATAGACAAGGTGATTCTTTATTGCTTTCATTATGACCCCACGACGGGCAAGTACGGGCCGGTAGTCATCAACATGATAAGGCTCGGCGGTGTGGTTACGATTGTAGGTATGATAGCGTTTCTTCTTTTGCTGCGTCGCAAGAACACAGCACACAAGCGCGAAGCTGAAGGAGCTATTTAGACTATGCAGGTAAGCGTGCCGTTTTCACCGGAGCAGGCTTCTACTTTTGCAGAGAGTGTTGACACCCTTTATGCGTTCCTGTGGGTGCTCACGATTGCCTTTGGCGTTGGCATCACGCTGACGATACTCTATTTCGCCGTAAAGTATCGCAGGCGTGATGAAGATGAAATACCGCGACCGATCAGGCCCGCGATGAGGCTCGAAATCGCCTGGACCGTGATCCCGTTCATCATCTCGATGGGAATATTCGTGTGGGGCGCAAGCATCTATTATTCAATGTACCGCGCGCCCGACGAAGCGCTAGATATTTATGTGGTCGGCAAACAATGGATGTGGAAATTCCAGCACCTTGACGGGCAGCGCGAAATCAACGAGTTGCACATACCTTATGGTCGAAAAGTGAAGCTGACGATGACGACCGAAGATGTGATTCACAGCTTCTATGTGCCTGCGTTTCGCGTCAAGATGGACGTAGTACCCGGAAAGTACAGCACTCTGTGGTTCGAGCCGACAAAGCCGGGCCGCTATCAATTGTTCTGTGCAGAGTACTGTGGCACGAGCCATTCGGGGATGATCGGCTTTGTTAACGTGATGGAGCCTTCCGAATATCAAGCCTGGTTGAGCGGCGGCGCTGGCGAAGGGTCGCTTGCGCAAACAGGCCAGAAGCTGTTTCAAGACCTTGCGTGCAACACATGCCATCGCAGCGACGGGCAGGGGCGCGGGCCGAAGCTTGAAGGATTATTCGGCTCGCAGGTTCAGTTGCAAGACGGGCAAAGAATCGTCGCCGATGAAACATATATACGCGAATCAATTCTTAATCCGAAAGCGAAGGTCATTGCAGGTTACCAATCAATCATGCCGACCTTTCAGGGGCTTGTGAGCGAAGAGCAGTTGTTGCAGCTTATCGCTTACATCAAGTCATTAGGTCAGCAGGGAACCAACAGTGGAAGCTCTACGTCGCCTTCCGGCGGGCAGGCAAACCCGATGAGCAATCCGCAGCCGCAGAGGCCGCCTCAATAAGAAGCGCCTCAATAACAGGGCATTATAATTATGAGCACAGTAGCCGAAGTCGTACCACCTCGCACTCATTACATCAACGTAGCATACGGCGTGAAGTCGTGGCTGCTTACGGTAGACCACAAGCGCATAGCGTTGCTCTATCTTGCGTCAGTCACTTTCTTCTTTTTCTTAGGCGGCGTGTTCGCCGTGATGATTCGCCTGGAGTTGTTGACCCCGCCGGGAGACTTCGTAAAAGCGGATATGTACAACCGCCTCTTCACCATGCACGGCGTGGTGATGGTCTTCTTTTTCCTGATACCGTCGATACCGGCGGTGCTGGGAAATTTTCTCGTGCCGTTAATGATCGGGGCTAAAGACCTGGCCTTCCCGAAGCTCAACCTGTTGAGCTGGTATGTCTACAACCTCGGCGCGCTATTCACGTTGCTTGCAATCATAACGGGAGGCGTAGACACGGGCTGGACGTTTTACACGCCCTATAGCTCGACCTACTCGAACAGCAACGTGTTGCTGACCGGCATAGGCGTTTTCATCACGGGATTTTCGTCAATACTGACGGGCTTGAACTTCATCGTAACGATTCACACGATGCGCGCTCCGGGACTCCGCTGGTTCCGGCTGCCGCTGTTCATCTGGGCGCAATACGCAACCAGCCTGATAATGATTCTGGGAACGCCCGTCATCGCCATCACTATCCTGCTGCTGGCGCTGGAACGAATCGCGCATATAGGAATATTCGACCCTGCGCTGGGCGGCGACCCCGTGTTGTTCCAACATCTGTTCTGGTTCTACTCGCATCCGGCTGTCTACATCATGGTGCTGCCCGCGATGGGCGTAATCAGCGAGCTTATTGCGAACATGTCGAGAAAGAATATATTCGGCTACAAGTTCGTCGCCTTTGCCAGTCTGGCCATCGCTGTGTTCGGCTTTCTGGTCTGGGGCCATCATCTGTTCGTCAGCACGCAATCGGTTTATGCAGGCATGGTCTTTTCGATACTGAGCTATGCCGTAGCAATTCCGTCGGCGGTGAAAGTGTTCAACTGGACTGCGACATTGTATAAGTCTTCGATATCCTACAACACGCCGATGCTATACGCTTTCGGCTTCATAGGATTCTTCATCATCGGCGGGATGACGGGATTGTTCCTCGCGGCGTTAGGGATAGACGTTCACGTACACGACACTTACTTCGTCGTCGCGCACTTCCATTACATCATGGTCGGCGGCACGATAATGGGCTATCTCGGCGGACTGCATTTCTGGTGGCCCAAAATAACTGGCCGAATGTACCCGGAAGCGTGGGCAAGATTCGGCGCTCTGGTCGTGTTCGTCGGGTTCAACCTGACGTTCTTCCCGCAATTCTTGCTCGGGTATATGGGAATGCCGCGCCGCATTCACCAATACGCTGAAAATTATCAGGTGTTGAACGTGATGAGTTCGGCAGGCGCATCAATTCTAGGCCTTGGCTACCTGATACCGATGATCTATCTTCTGTGGTCGATGCGTTATGGGCCGATAGCTCCGGCAAATCCCTGGGGGGCGTTCGGGCTTGAGTGGATGACTTCGTCGCCGCCGCCGACTGAAAATTTCCCCGTGACTCCGACCGTCACGTGGGAAGCTTACGAGTTCAGGCCGAGAGAGGAAGCCGAGTTCATCGGCAACCCCAGACCGAAGGAAGAGGAACTATGAATGCGGAATGATGAATGATGAATTAAGAAGCTCTCTTCAGTTCATCATTCATCATTCATAGTTCATCGTTCTCTTTGGAGGATATAAGAGTTGGCTGATAGTCATACTACAAGTCATTACGGGCTGGCCCATCACTTCGATAACATGGAGCAGCAAAAAGAGGCGGGCACGCTTGGGATGTGGGCTTTCCTCATTACTGAAATCATGTTCTTCGGCGGGATGTTCCTTGCTTATATTCTCTACCGCTCGAAGTATCCAACGGATTTCGCCTACGCGAGCGCGCATCTGAATTGGAAACTGGGCGCGGTCAACACGGTCGTATTGATTGTCAGCAGTTTGACTATGGCTTTAGCCGTTTACTACTCGCAGGTCGGCAATCGCAAATGGCTGATTATTTGTCTACTGCTCACTATGGCGCTGGGCGCTACGTTTCTTGTGGTCAAAGGCTTCGAGTATCACGAAAAGTATGTGACTCATCATATACCCGGCTTCGGATTCCAATGGGTAGAGGCGAACGGCGAGCCGCTGCCCGGAGCCCCAAATCATGTGCAGATATTTTATTGGCTCTATTTCGCGATGACAGGAGTTCACGCGCTGCACATGATCATAGGACTCGGAATAATGGCCGTGCTGGTGTGGATGTCTGCGCGCGGGCGCTTTACTCCTGAGTATCACTCGCCGGTCGAGCTTTCAGGATTGTACTGGCACTTTGTTGACATAGTATGGATATTCCTTTTCCCTTTGCTTTACCTGCTCGGCGCGCACATACATCATTGAAAGGCAGAGTTCATGTCTGAACACATAGTTTCAAGAAAACTCTATTTCACGATCTTCATTGCGCTGATGATACTGACGGCACTTACAGTCTGGGTGGCCAATTTCGACCTTGGGAAATGGAATGCTGTCGTAGCGTTGACCATCGCCGTCGCTAAAGGATTGCTTGTCGTTCTCTATTTCATGCACGTCCGCTACAGTTCGCGTTTAACTATGGTCTTTGTCGCAGCCGGGTTCGTCTGGCTGTTTATCATGGTCGCTTTGACATTGAGCGATTATTTTACGAGACAATGGATTCCGGCTACTCAATGATTCTCTGCCTTGAAGTAATACGGTTGAATGCTTTTGCTGTAAGCATTGCAGACGGAGGCTCTGAACTTAAACGAATTATCAGGCAATTTTCTCGATGAAATGACGAGCAGCACAAGCGACAAACATTGGCACGATGCTTGATATAGTACTAGCTGAGTTCGGAAATTGATCGAACACTCACAAGCGTCCACAAACTCGCGCGCTCGAATATTGAATAATACTTTACTACGAGGCGTGGCGGAGAGGTTGGCAGGTTGTGGGTTTAAGAGGGAGTCGAAAGACTCCCTTTTTCATTTTAGTAGAACTTTTCGGCTTGCCGTTCAATGTTTGGCAAGTCAATCGCAAGACATTAGTTGAGCGCGCATCAGTAATCACCGATTGCTATAATGTTATTGAGCTACGGACTGCGCGCAAGCGATTAATGATAACCAGATGAGCAATCAAAGGAGGCTAATTAATGGTTAAAAGATCCTACCAGGCAAAACAGTTCAACTTGAGTGGTCTCAATGGAATCTCCGATCAAACCCTTGAGATGCATTTCAAACTGTACGAAGGATACGTGAAAGAGACAAACAATCTGACGGAGAAGATTGCAGAGATTTTGAAGGATGGACAGGTAGATCACGAAGAGATGCCAGCTTATTCCGAAATCACTCGACGGCTCGGCTTCGAGTATAACGGAATGGTCTTGCACGAATATTACTTCGGCAACATGAAAGCAGTTGGCGCGGGTGACCCCGACCGTAACACGCATTTCTTCAAAGCGACTGAGACGAGCTTTGGCAGTTATGATCTTTGGAAGGCGGACTTCGTGAGCATTGGAAAGATGCGCGGCGTAGGCTGGGCGATTTGCTACGAAGACCCCACGAACGGCAATCTGTCGAATCATTGGATCACGCTGCACGAAGTCGGCAACGTTGCTGGCTTCAATCCTGTGCTAGTAATGGACGTATGGGAGCACGCCTTTCTGCTCGACTACAAGCCAGCCGAACGGCCCAAGTACATCGAAGCGTTTTTCTCGAACATTGATTGGGATGCGGTCGAAGGCCGGCTTGCGGCGTGCAAGGCAGCGCGACCGACTACTACCGGAACCAGATAAGTGTGCACGATCAATTTATTGATAAGCAGGTTTAGTAGTCCCGTTAGGGACGACCTGTCTATAGGTTTTGTGGCATAGAAAGATTATGTAGCTCCGTAGGAGCGACCTGTTGATTTATAGGTCGCTCCTACGGAGCTACGAATCACTTGCTCATCTTATATACTATAGACAGGTTGCTCCTACGGAGCTTCACTCTAAAACAGCCTTTGAAAAAAGCAGGCTGGTTGTTTATCACGACCAGCCTTCTTCTTTTGCTTCAACACTGGTAATTTCTTAATCCGAATAGCTTGCTCCTACGTACTTACAATCAAAAGGAGAAAACCGTCTATGGTCAAATTATCAATGTGCGCGATGATAGTCTGTTTGTTAGCCGCCACAAAGTTGATGGCCGCCGACCAGGCTCGACGCATCGTCATCTATGACGGCGTGGCGACGGAAGTCGGCGCGCCTGCCGAAGCGTCAAAAGACTTGTGGGTGACGATGAAAGATTTGAAGCGCGCGACAAAGTTCGTCGTCAAGCCACAAGGCGTTTGCCGCGATCAACTCTGTTTCCCGCTTCCCAAAGCAAGGAAGGCCGAGTTCATTTCTAAAAAAGGCTTGTTCAATCTCAGCGAGTTCGCGCGGTTGGTGAAGCAGCCGTTTGCCGTGGATGAGAAGCACAGCGTTTGGCATTTCGGCCCGCGATCTGACGCGCAGAACGCGCATCTCGAATCGCTCGATGCGCCTGATTTCGCGCTGCCCGACGTGAACGGTAAATCGCATGCACTTGCAGATTATCGCGGAAAGAAAGTGCTGTTGCTGACGTGGGCATCGTGGTGAGGATGCAGATTTGATTTGCCAGGGTGGCAAAAGCTCTACACGGAATTGAAGGGCAAAAACTTTGAAATCGTTTCCATCGCCGAAGACACAGGCGGACTGAAAGACGCCGCTCCCTGGATCACCGCAGCAAAACCCGAATACACAGTCTTGATTGACGACAAACACATCGTCACACAGTTATACAACATGGTGAATGTGCCGACCGCTGTCTGGATTGATGAGCGAGGGCGCATCGTTCGCCCGAACGAAGTCGCTTACGTGGACAACCGCTACAAAGGCATGCACGGCATTGACGCCGCGCCGTACCTCGATGCGATACGCGATTGGGTCGCAAACGGCGAGCGCAGCCAGTTTGCGCTGAACGAAAAAGAGTTGAGAGAGAGGATGAAGCCGCAAGACCCTGATCGGGCGATGGCTGATGCAGAGTTCGCTCTGGGTGAATATCTTTACAAGCAAGGCCACGGCGCGGATGCAATCCCTCATTTCAAGGAAGCGCAGCGGCTCGCGCCCGATAACTGGAACTACAAACGTCAGGCGTGGGCGCTCTCGGACGCCGAGCGCGATTACGGCACGACCTTCATGAAAGAGGTTCAGAACCTCAAAGGCAAGCCTTACTACGAGCCGCGAAAGCTTCCTGAAAAGAAGAAAGAGAACTAATTAGAGAACCAGTTCACCGCAGAGACGCAGGGGACGCAGAGGCGGCGCAGAGTTTTTCTCTGCGTAATCTCTGCGTCCCCTGCGTCTCTGCGGTGAACCGATATTGGGCTGTTGGGATTTTTCCGATTTTTGATGTAATCTTTTTATTTAAGAACTGATAATCTTCGGATCAAGGACAAATATTATTAAGTTTTCGTCTGAAATCGCGTGTTGATTTCAGCGCCCTCATAGATCGAATTTATGCCAGCAAGAAAAAAGCAAAAAGCGCATCTGCGTTTTATCGTGAACGGCGAAGAAATGGAAGTCGCCTTCGCGCCCCATAAGACTTTGCTCGAAGTCCTGCGCGAAGACCTCGCTTTGATAGGAACAAAACATGGCTGCGAGCTTGGCGAATGCGGCGTCTGTACGGTGTTGATGGATAATCAGCCAGTGCTCTCGTGCCTCGTGCTCGGACTCGATGTTGAAGGCCGCGACGTTACGACCATCGAAGGCATGGCCGAAGGCAACAAGCTTCACCCTTTACAGGAAACATTCGCCGATCTGGGCGCAGCGCAGTGCGGATATTGCACGCCGGGTTTTCTGTTGACTGCGAAAGAACTGCTTGAGAAGAATCCGCAGCCTTCGCGCGAAGAAATTCAGGAAGCGCTCGCGGGGAATCTGTGCCGCTGCACAGGCTATATCAAGATTTATGAAGCGGTCGAATTGGCCGCAGCGCGCATGCGCGGCGAATCAGCGGAGCCTGCTAGAGAGATAATTTATGGCTATGAATAACGGCAATAATGGAAAACCGAAAAATGTCGTGGGCAAGCCCTTTCGCAAAGTAGACGCGCGAGCCAAATGCACGGGCCAGACTCGATTTGCCGACGATATAGTTCTGCCTCGGATGCTGTTTGCGAAACTGTTGCGCAGCTCTGTGCCTCACGCTCTCATTAAAAACATTGATGTGTCGCGAGCGCTGAAGCTGCCGGGCGTTGTCGCGATCATCACGGGCAAAGACCTGCCGATTCCTTACGGCATACTTCCAGTCAGCCAGGACGAACACACTCTATGCGATAGATAAAGTGCGCTTTCATCGGCGACCCGGTTGCCGCAATCGCCGCGATAGACGAAGACACCGCATTTGAAGCAATGGATTTGATTGAAGTCGAGTACGAGCGATTGAAGACCATCAGCTCAATCGAAGAAGGCGTTTACATTGACGAGCCGCGCATTCACGAATACGGCGATGGCGGCAACGTTCACAAGAAAGTCTCGCTCGAATTCGGCGACATGGAAGAGGGTTTCGCCGAAGCAGACCTCATGCGCGAAGACGTTTTTTTCTACGAAGGCAACACGCATCTTCCATTGGAACAGCACGCAGCAGTTGCCTACTTTGACACGGATGAAAAGCTGACGCTGTGGAGTTCGACGCAGACGCCGCATTATGTTCATCGCGCGCTTGCGAAAGTGTTAGAGCTAAAGGCGAGCCACATTCGCGTTATCGCTACTCCGAACGGCGGCGGATTCGGCGGCAAGAGCGACCCCTTCAATCACGAAGTAGCGGTCGCAAAACTTTCGATGATTACGGGCCGCCCGGTCAAAGTAACTCTGACGCGCGAAGAAGTCTTCTACTGCCATCGCGGTCGCCATCCGGTTTTGATGTGGGTGAAGACCGGCGTGAAGCGTGACGGCGCGATTACCGCAATGCACTTTCGCTCGATGCTCGATGGCGGAGCATACGGCAGCTATGGCGTTGCGAGCACTTTCTACACAGGCGCGCTTCAAACAGTCACCTACGATGTGCCGCGTTATAAATTCGAGGGGCTTCGAGTCTTCACGAATAAACCGCCTTGCGGGCCAAAGCGAGGACACGGCACGCCGCAGCCTCGCTTCGCGCTCGAAGTCCAACTCGACAAGTTCGCCGAAGAACTGGGGATTGACCCGGTCGAAATTCGCAGGCGGCATCTTGCTCCGGCCAATTCGCTGACGGCGAATTATCTTCGCATCGGGAGCATGGGGTTGGGCCAATGCATTGACAAGATAGTCGAGGCTTCTGACTGGAAGAATAAATATCGCAAGCTTCCTTACGGCAAAGGCGTGGGCATTGCGTGTAGCTCTTACCTGTGCGGCGCGGGCCTGCCGATTTACTGGAACAACATGCCGCATTCGGGCGTGCAGCTTCGCCTTGATCGTCAAGGCGGCGTGTGTGTGATGTGCGGCTCGACAGACATCGGTCAAGGCTCGGATTCGATATTGGCTTACATAGTCGCCGAAGTGCTGGGCATTGATCCGTTCGACATTCGAGTCATTACGGCAGACACAGACCTTACGCCGGTTGATCTCGGCAGCTATTCAAGCCGCGTCACGCTTGATGACGGGCAATGCAGCATTGCAGGCGGCTGAACGCGCGCGCGAGTTGTTGACCATCGCTGTTGCTGAAAAGCTCAACGTGCCGATTGAAAACATCTCGTTTGCAGATCGCCGCGCTTTCGATGTTGAAAACCCGGAAATCGGCGTCACGTTTGCCGAAGCGGTTCAGCTTGCCGAATCGAAATACGGCACAATCGGGACGGTCGGCTCGTACACTCCGCCGCGTTCTGCGGGCAAGTTCAAAGGCGCGGGCGTAGGGCCTTCGGCTGCGTACAGCTACTCGGCCGCAATAGCAGAAGTTGATGTTGATCCCGAAACAGGTATCGTCACAGTCGAGCGCGTGTGGATAGGCCACGACATAGGCCGGTCAATCAATCCGGTTCTTGTGATGGGGCAGGTCGAAGGCAGCGTGTATATGGGATTGGGCGAAGCGTTGATGGAAGAGATGAGCTATCGCTGCGAATCGCAACGTCGTGCACAAGTTTCCTTCGATGTTGGAATACAAGAGTCCCAACTACGCTTGAGATGTGCGACGTGAAGACTTATTTGATCGAAGACCCTGATCCGAACGGGCCTTTCGGCGCGAAAGAAGTAGGGCAGGGGCCATTGCTTCCTGTTCCGCCCGCTGTTGTGAATGCGATTTATGATGCGGTCGGAGTTCGCATTGACGAAGTGCCCGCGATGCCCGACAAAGTGCTGGCCGCGCTGAGAGCTAAAGCGCAAGGGAAAGAAGGTCGCTTCGGCCCGAAGAATATTCCCGAAGTCGAATGGCCCGCGCCTGTCAAAGTGCCGACGCCAAAAGAAGGCGGCGACGGCAAAGAGATGCCTCGCGCCGCCGTTCATGTGAGAGATTAATTTAGAAGTAACCGCTTATTCTATTCTGCCGCGTAAGCGGCAGGTTGAGTTTAGCCGTGTACTTTAGTGCACGGAGGAAGCGTGAGTATATATCCTCGTCGCGCGAGCGACGATTGAGTCGAGTATAAGATTCAGCCGTCGCGCGAGCGACGAACTGCTGATGCTTATCAATCTACCGTGCACTGAAGTACACGGCTAAATTCATTCAGCCGCTACGCGGCTGTGCAGGTACAAGTAAAAAACATTATGATGCGACTTCCTAAATTCGATTATCGCGTGCCGAAAAAGATTTCAGACGCGATAAAGATGATGGCCGACGCCGGGCCTGATGCAATGTTCGTCGCGGGCGGCACCGACCTTTACCCGAATATGAAGCGGCGGCAGCAGACGCCTAAGACTGTCATATCAGTCACACGACTCGGCGAGCTTCACGAGATCATAGGCGACGCTGAATCAGGCATGATAATCGGCGCGTCAGTGTCGCTCACAGAAATTTGCGAACATCCCATCATTCAGCGCGATTACCCTGTCGTCGCAAACGCGGCGCGATTGATCTCGACTCCTATCTTGCGCAACATGGGAACCATTGGCGGCAATCTGCTGCTCGACACGCGCTGCAATTATTACGATCAGAATTACGAGTGGCGCAAAGGCATCAATTTCTGCATGAAAAAAGATGGAGACATCTGCTGGGTTGCGCCTTCAAGCCCGAAATGCTGGGCCGTTCAATCATCAGACCTCGCGCCCGTGATGGTCGCGCTTGGCGCAAAAGTGCGGCTCGTATCTTCGGTCAGCGACCGGCTGGTTGACGCGGCGGGACTATACAACAATGATGGAATTGATTACCTGCACAAGCGACCGGGCGAGTTGATGGTTGCCATACAACTGCCTCCGAGAAATCGAACGCGCGCCGTCTACAAGAAGCTGCGTCGTCGCGGCGCGTTCGATTTTCCTGTGCTTGGCGTTGCGGCTGCGCTCGATCTGGCGACGGATGGAACTGTGCTCGATGCGAGGCTGATTCTCGGCGGAGTGGCTCCCGCTCCAATTCGTGTGCAAGAAGCCGAAGAGCATTTGATAGGTCAGCCGCTCGACCCGGATCGCATTCAAGCTGCGGCTGAGGCTTGCTACATCAAAGCGCGACCGCTGGACAACACGGATTTTGTGATGGGTTGGCGCAAGCAGATGACTCGGCCATTCGTTGTACGTGCGCTTGAAGAGTTGAAAGTCGGTAGCCCGCGTGTAAGCAAGGGCTAAAGCCTGTGCCCTCCCTCACAGCAGGGTTACTGATCAGACGACGCAACGCGCATCGAGTTGCGCCGGAGCGCTCGCTCCATTCTTTGCGAAGTCGCTGCGATGGTTTTTGGAACGCGCACCGGAAAGAGCTTTGTGACCAGCCTCTCCTTTTTCTTTTGCAGGTGCGCGGCGGCTTGAAGCATTCGACTGCTCTCTGCGATATGCTCTTTCAGAAAGCGACGGTGTGAAATAATCTCGATGATCTCTTCTTCGAGCGATTCCAGGTCATGCCAATCGCCTATGCGATCTTGAATGTTACGCAGCCACGCAACGGCGCGCGTCCCGTCGCCGTACCCCATCTGAGAAATAATCTCTAAAAGGTATCTCACTCGCTTCGCCGCTATGCGAAGCTGATGCAGTTCTTCCGCCCTGGTCGCCGGATGCGCCTGTGCCGCGAGGATATGAAACTCACTTACTCTTTGCTCTAAGCGGTCGGCTATGTGTGCGGCGACTCTTTGCTCGTCTATTGCAAAACTTTTTTTCGAGCCTGTGTCAGTCTGTTTTGCTTCGACGGCATCGATAGCAGGTTTGGCAATCGCCAGGCCAAGCTCTGTGGCGATGGAGTCAACTTTTATCTTCTCGAAATACTTTCTGGCTTTCTCTGCTCTGTGGGCGCGGCGTTTCTGAAATATTGACTTCACAAGCTCGAACTGAGCGCGATAAGCGGGCCGCGACCGGGTCACTTCCTTTTCGATGAGCATCAGAAATACGTCGTAGTTGCGGACGCGCGAGAGCATCTGCCGCCATTCGCGCAGACGCCTCTTCATCTTGCGAACGCTCAACTCGCCTTCCAGCAGGTCGAGCGCGGCTTGCGCCCTGCGCGTTGTCACTCGCATCTTATGAATTGCTTCCGGCTCATCGGTTTCAAGAACTGCGCGATGATAACTCTGTAACACTTCCAGTTGAGCCGTTAAAATCTCAGTTATCGTGCGAGACTTCTTTGCGATTTTTTCGACGGCAGAGGCAGAGGGTGTATCGGTTAAGAGTGCTTCTTCGATTTCGACCATAAATTTCGCTCAAAACAAGATTACTATTTAGTTCTTTGCGGAGCAATGCGTGACAGCAGCCCGACTGTGAATGGAATAATCAGTCGCCGTCTCTGCATACATCTTTATTAACCGTTATAATTCTTTTGAGAAGACATGGAGATACTGAGACTCAATATTGATCAGACGGAAAAGCCGCCGACGGTGAGCGAAGTCAGGCTTCAAGTCGCGCTGCTGGCTTCGATGTCGGCCATCGCAGTGAGTCTCATTGCACGCTTCGTGTTCGATGCGCCTCTCGTCCCCGAATTGCTCGCTCAATTTATTTTTGCGGTCGCACCTATCTGGATGGTCGAAGCGGCAATCGGTCTGCTCGGCCCATTCGCTAAACACCTTGCCTTTGTCGCCTGCGTGGTGGTTTATCTTATCTCGCTGATTTTTGCATCCATTGCTTATTTTCGATTCGTTCCAGTGCAGCCTTCAATATTCGCGCGTCGCATCTCTGTTGCAGCTTTTGCGTTAGCCCTCTGGGCAATCACTTTGTTTGTAATCATCCCGATTTTGGGAGGCGGCTTGGTTGGTCGCTACTTGCGGCAGGGGCCACTGTTTACGTCAATATCGCTCTTAATTGTCCACGCCGTTTATGGCGTTACGCTACAGCTAACTTCAAAGTTTTATATCGAGAAACCAATCACCGCAGACGGGAAAAACAATCTGATCAGCCGTCGTCGAATTGTTCGAGGAGTCGGCTATGCAGTCCTCGCCGTCGGCGTTTATGACATAGCCTGGTCGCTGTTTCACTCCTGGTTGAATTCGGGTGCGGGCCGCGTGCACGAGGGCGACGGCGTCTTTCCGAACGTTGACAACCTCACCCTTGAAATCACGCCGAACAAAGATTTTTATGAAGTGTCGAAGAACGCTTTTGATCCGCAAGTAGATTCCGAAAGATGGAAACTTGAAATCACCGGGCTTGTAGATAATCCGTTGACTTTTAATTACGAGGATATCAAGTCTCTGCCTTCGATTGAGCAATACGCGACGCTCGCTTGTATCAGCAATGAAGTCGGCGGCGACCTGATCGGCAATGCACTGTGGCGAGGCGTGCGATTAAAAGACCTGCTTGCGCAAGCAGGATTGAAGCCGGGCGTAGTTGATATATTTCTGCGCGCGAGCGACGATTACACGGATTCAATATCGCTCGAACGCGCGATGCAGGACGGCACGTTGCTAGTGTACGAGATGAACGGCGAGCCGTTAACGCCGACGCATGGATTCCCTGTGCGGTTGATAGTGCCGGGCATTTACGGAATGAAGAATGTGAAATGGATCACGCGCATCGAAGCGATAGACCGTGATTTGAAAGGCTACTGGCAGCGGCGAGGATGGGATGACCGCGCCGAGTACAAAACCCTGTCGCGCGTTGACGCGCCTGACAGTACGGTGACTGGTGAGGCGACGATTGCAGGCATAGCCTTTGCCGGTGATCGGGGAATTAGCAAAATCGAAATCTCAACCGACGGCGGCAAAACGTGGGAGCAGGCAGAGATTAAATCTCCGCTGTCGCCTTATACCTGGTCTTTGTGGCACAGGCAATGGATTCCACCTCAATCGGGCAAGCATAAAATCACAGTTAGAGCGACTGATGGGCGAGGGGTTACGCAGACATCTCAGTACGCTCCGCCTGCGCCCGACGGGTCTTCCGGCTATCACAGCAAAACTATAAATTCCAACACAGGTGTTTGAGGCGCTGTCTCTACAACCACCGCAAACGCATTGTCCGAAAGGTCGTAGAAATAATTGACGCAAGCGAATTGTAATATCATAATTGCGGCATGAGTAGTGATGACCTAACTAAAGCTGTTTCAACTGATGACAAGCTCGACTCGCTCATAACGCTTGTTCAACAAGTCGCTACGGACGTTAAAACGCTTAATGGTCGTGTTGATTCTTTGGAGCAAAAAGTTGACTCTCGCCTACATGATACTCGCCCGATTTGGGAGGGTGTACAAGCTCGACTCACCACAATTGAATCTGAGATAGGAAGCCTGCGAACCGAAGTGCAAGCTGGATTCAAAAAACTCGACAGACGGCTTGACGTTCTCAATGGTGAAATCATTGATCTCAAAGATGAACATCGTGAGTTAGAATCACGTGTTGATAAACTCGAAGAAAAAGCCTCTTAACTGTCCGACAAAACTTGGCGCGAAAGATAGCGCATTCTTTAGGTAATCCCCGGCCAAATAAATCATCGCGCGAAAAAAGTGCTTGACTCTGTAATGTGTTACAGGGTCTATAATCATCGTGTGGCGAGCGGGACTGACAAAAACGGCTTTTTGCGATCAGGCGAGCTTGCGCGTCTTGCGGGCGTTAGCGCAGAGACGCTGCGGCATTACGAACGCAAGGGCTTGCTTGTCAAACCGCGTCGCTCTCGAAACGGTTATCGTGAATACCCACCATCGGCGCTCGACCGTGTTCGTCTCGTGCAGCGTGCTCTCAGCGTAGGCTTCACGCTCAACGAGCTTGCACGTATCCTCAAGACTCGTGATACGGGCGGCGTGCCCTGCCGCGAAGTGCGTTCGCTTGCGGAAAGAAAACTAGAAGAGGTCGAAGAGCAGTTGGGGCAGTTGACGAATCTTCGCGACGACCTGCGCTCGTTGTTGAAGGACTGGGATGAGCTATTGACCGGCAGAACGCGCACCGAGCGAGTTGGGTTACTCGAAGCGCTTGTCACGAGCGATTACGCGAAAGAGCATAGACAATCGCAGCTCGCGCGTTCTCGTATAAGTCGAAAGAAAAGGAAGGAGAGTAACGAATGAGAGTAAGAATCAATATCGCATCTGTTTTTGTATTCATCTTTGCGCTGACTTGCACCTTGCACGCACGGCAAGCGCAGGATTCGCATGATCAACATCACAACCCCGACGCGCATTCTCAGCACCACTCTGGCGTCAACGAGCGAGGCGATCACGCGATGGGATTCAGTCACGAAAAGACTACACATCACTTTCGGCTGACTGCGAATGGCGGCGCGATTTACGTATCAGCCAACGATGCGAAAGACAATGAGAGCCGCGACCGCATCAGAATGCATCTGTCACACATTGCCGTGTTGTTTAAGGAAGGTGATTTCAGTAAGCCTATGTTCACTCACGGCAAGACTCCGCCCGGTGTTCCTGCGATGACGCGTTTGAAAGCAGAGATCAATTACGCGTATCAAGAGAGTGAGCGTGGTGGCCAGGTTATAATTACTACTGCAAACACCGAAGCTCTCGCCGCGATTCACGACTTTCTCCGCTTTCAGATCACAGACCACGAAACGGGCGACTCTTTAGAAATCACCCCGGACAAATAACCCGCCGATAAATCGTAGCTTCTCTGATTCTGCTGTCGCGTAGCGGCCTGGTGAATTTAGCCCGGTCTTTCAAGGCCGGGAATATCATCAGGCAAGACCAGACTGCGTCGCGTCAGCGACGGGTGAATTTAGCCACTCGATTCAGCCGTCGCTGACGCGACGCAGCCTGTTATGATTGTCTGTTTACCGTGCCTTAAAAGACCGGGCTAAATTCACCAAGCCGCTACGCGGCCAATTGTATCTACCCTGCTCGCAGTAATGATTGATCCTTGCCCCTCGCTTACCGGTTGACTGAATCGAAAACGCGTCTTTATATTGGTCAGGGGTGAAACCCGATCACTCCTGACTGTCTAAGACATGCGAAAAAAAGTTGACCAAAAGAAAGCCGATCAGAATAAATATTCTCGCGCCGTCTATCCATTCACAGCCATCGTCGGACAGAGCGAGATGAAACTCGCGCTCCTGTTGAGCGTGATTGATCCTAACATCGGTGGCGTAATCGTCATGGGCCATCGAGGCACGGGCAAGTCTACAGCCGTGCGCTCGCTCGCCGACTTGCTTCCGCCCATCTCGAAAGTAAAAGGCTGCCTTTACGGCTGCGACCCGAAACAACTAACGGCGTTATGCGATGACTGTGTCGCTCGTTTGTCGCGAGTTGAGCGATTGCCGATTGCTCGCGGCGCTGTGCCTGTTGTTGATCTGCCGCTGGGCGCAACTGAAGACAGAGTGTGCGGCACGCTAGACATCGAGCGCGCGCTGGTTGAAGGTGTGAAAGCGTTCGAGCCGGGATTGCTGGCGCGCGCCAATCGCGGCTTTCTCTATATAGACGAAGTGAACCTGCTCGACGATCATCTGGTAGATGTTCTGTTAGACGCGGCGGCGAGCGGGCGCAATGTCGTGGAGCGCGAAGGCATATCCGTGAGCCACCCCGCTCGATTCGTGCTCATTGGATCAGGCAATCCCGAAGAGGGAGAATTAAGACCGCAGTTGCTTGATCGTTTCGGGCTTTATACACGAATAACGACGATCAATGATTTAGACGAACGCGTCGAAATAGTCGAGCGCCGCGAGCGTTTCGAGCGCGAGCCTGAATCGTTTCTTGCTGAATTCAACGCTCGGCAAGAACAATTGAGGCAACGACTGATTCGCGCAAAGAAGATGCACGCGCGCGTTGCGATTGATCGCTCGATTATGCGGAGCAT
The DNA here is from genome assembly GCA_963726785.1 of Blastocatellia bacterium. Lineage (GTDB taxonomy): Bacteria > Acidobacteriota > Blastocatellia > UBA7656 > UBA7656 > DATEKX01. The sequence continues at coordinate 812,187 of CAVSDJ010000008.1, read as the reverse complement.
CGCCGAGTTGTGCGTAGCCTTGAATGTTGACGGCCATCGTGGCGAGTTGACCATTGCGCGCACGAGCCGCGCGCTGGCGGCGTTGGAATCACGCGCATTCGTCACGCTTGATGATGTGAAGCGCATGGCCGTTATGTCTCTGCGCCATCGTTTGCGCAAAGACCCGCTTGAGAAGATTGATTCGGGCCAGCGCATCGAACAGGCAATTGAGACAGTCTTTGCAGAAGCGAAGCCGAGCAACAAGCTGACCGCGATTGTGTAATAGACCTCTCGCAGAAAGTATTCGTGCAAGAAATCCCTCATCTACAACCGCGCTATCCTTTTTCTGCGATAGTAGGAATGACGGCTGCGAAGCGCGCTTTGATGTTGCTGGCTGTTGACCCGCGCCTCAAAGGTGTTTTGATTGCGAGCGCGTCCGGGTCTGCCAAAAGTACACTTGCTCGCTCGTTCCCCGCGATCATTCCTTCTGAAGATGAAGAAAGACATTCGCCGTTCATTGAGCTTCCTTTGAATGTGACACAAGAGCGATTGCTCGGCGGAATTGACCTTGAACGCACGCTCGCAACGGGCAAGCGCAAATCGGCAACAGGATTGCTCGCCGAAGCTGATGGCGGTTTGCTGTATGCTGATGACATCAACTTGCTTGACCCTAAACTTACCGATCACATCGCCGTTGCGCTCGATGCAGAAGTCGTGCGCGTTGAGCGCGAAGGCTTAAGCGTTATACATCCTGCTCGCTTCATACTGATCGGAACATACAATTCAAATGAAAGCGAGGTAAACGCTCACCTGAAATCGCGCATCGGTTTGATCGTAGAAAGCGCCGCTGAAACTTCTTCAGATGATTTGATCGAAATAATAGATCGCAATATTCAATTTGAAAAAGCCCCTCGCGCTTTATTGAAGAATACGCGATTGATACCGCTGCTTTGAAAGCCGCAATCATTGACGCGCGCGCGCGATTGGCAGACGTGCGTATCACTAGCGAAGCCATTCGCCGGATAGCGCAAGCGGCGATTAGCCTGGGAGTCGAAGGCAATCGCGCTGATGCGTTTGCAACGCGAGCTGCGCGAGCAAACGCCGCGCTTAGCGGACGTGATTTGGTCGAGGATGAAGACATAATCGCGGCGATTCAATTAGTCCTGCTGCCGCGCGCCACTACGATGCCGACAAATCAAGCGCCCTCTGAACCGGATTCCAACCTAGATGAATCGAATGAAAATGACGAAACCGAATCTGATGAGTTCGATTCGGCAAGAAAACTGTCGCCTCGCATTATTGAAGACCTGATAATCGCGGCTCTCGATGCATTGCCGCCGGAAGACGCGCTTGCCGTAGTCGAGCAAAAGATTCGCCGAGATACTGCCGGGAAGAGAAGCGATGCAATTGAGCAGGCGCGCGGCAGATACGTGGGCAGTAGTGAGAAACGAAACAACCAAGCCCGACTCGCGATTGATGCGACGCTCAGAGCAGCCGCGCCATTTCAAACAGCTCGACGGCTCAAGGATAGGCAGCACACTCATCACCTGCAAATCGAATAAAGATCACGAAAAGCGATTTGAGATTCAAGCGATTTAAAAGCAGGTCGGGGATGTTATTCATCTTCGCCGTTGACGCGAGCGGCAGCATGGCGCTGAATCGAATGGCTCAAGCGAAAGGGGCGCTCGCAAGGCTTTTGCAGCAGAGCTTACCTGCATCGCGACAAAGTGGCTTTGATAAGCTTTCGTCGCGCGGAGGCTGAGATATTACTTGCGCCCACGCGAAGCGTCGAGCTTGCAAAGAGACTTGTTGATGCGTTGCCATCGGGAGGCGGAACGCCTGTTGCGGCTGCCGTTGTAAAGGCGCTGGAAGATAGCGCGACTGGCGCGTTTGCGAGGCATAACGCAGGCTATGCTGGTGCTGTTGACCGACGGAAGGTCTAATGTCGGCCTGCGAGATGAGATGACGCAGGAGCGATTTGTGCGGAGTTCAGAGATCAGCGAAGAGTTGCAAGCTCTGGGCGCAGCGTTGCAGTCGGCAAACGTAGCGTCGGTTGTAATAGACACGAAATCAAGATTCGTTTCCAGCGGTGAAGGACGCAAGCTTGCTGAATCGCTCGGAGGCCGTTATCTTTACCTTCCGCGTGCTGATTCAACGGAAATTTATAATGCGGTGACAGCAGCGGCCAATCAGGCACGAGTAAAGGTATAATAAAACAGCGAAGCAAGATCGTGATGGGCAATCAATCAACAAATCAAAACCGAGATCGCCGCGTACTCGAACTCTATGAAAAAATCATCGAGATCGAGCAGCGGATGATCCCGACTGGTATGCACGTCTTCGGGCGCGCATCAACCGAAGACGAAACCAGCGACCTGCTGCGAATGGTCGCGTCGTTCGAGCGTCCTGAGCATGGCACGCGTGGGCTTCCCGACCTTGTAGCCGAAGGACTCGGGCTGCATTCTTACACCACCCTGATTTACGAGAGCGCGGCATCCGAACAATATCATGAACGACCGCGAGAGAGTTGAAACAATCGTGCGAGAATCCATATCCAGATTCATTGCAGATGGTGAATCGGGTGCCGAATCGGCAATCTTTTTTCTTTCAGAGCAGGCGAACGTTTCGACTGAACAATCACAGAGAATTTTTGCGATGCTTCAACACATTCGCGATCAGCTTCAAAATAACGATGAGATGAAAGGGCTTGTCCGTGCGCTCAACGGGCGATACGTCGAGCCGGGACCGGGCGCGGACATAATTCAAAATCCGAACATCCTTCCAACAGGCCGAAACACGCACGCGATCAATCCTTATGCGATCCCATCATCAACCGCAATGCAGCCGCGCAGAGCCAATCGCAAAAGCTTTGCTTGAGCGCAATCTGAAAGAAGCGGGTCGTTATCCCGAATCAATCGCGATGGTGCTGTGGGGCATTGACAACATCAAGACCGAAGGCGAAGCAGTCGCACAGGCGCTATGGCTTTTAGGTGTTCAGCCCAGACGCGATTCGCTCAATCGCGTGAGCGATGTTGACATCATACCGCTAGATCAACTGAATCGTCCGCGCATTGATCTTGTGATGACAGTTTCAGGAATATTCCGCGACCTGTTCGGCACGACGATGGCTTTGCTGGATGCGGCAGTTCGACGTGTGGCGATGCTTGATGAGCCGACACGACATGAACTTCGTTAAAAAACACATCGCCGAGCAGATGGATGAAAGCGTTTGCTCGTTCGACGAAGCCGCAGTGCGAGTCTTTTCAAACGCAGCGGGGAACTATGGCACCAACGTCAATTTCATGGTGCTGGATAGCCAGTGGGAAGACAGTCGCGAGCTTGGTGATCTGTTCGTCACAAGAAAATGTTTCGCATACGGGCGCGACTCCGAAGGCCGCAGCTTTGATGGCCGCGAAGCGCGAAGGCTTTTAGAGCAAGCATTGGCGCGCGTCGAAGTCACTTATCAAAATATTGACACGACCGAAGTCGGCATCACGGATGTTGATCATTACTTCGAATATCTGGGTGGCGTCTCTAAAGCTGTTGAACAGAGAACGGGCGAGCGACCGCGAATTTATTTGTCTGACACGCTCTCGCCGGGCGCTAAAGTGAGAACGCTCGAAGAGACGATCAAACTCGAAACGCGCACGAAGACGCTCAATCCGAAATGGTTTGAAGGGATGTTGCGTCACGGATTCAGCGGCGTTGCCGAAATAGAGCATCACGTGACGAACACTTTTGGCTGGTCTGCGACAGCCGATGCGGTTGACGATTGGATTTATGATGAAGTCGCGGCAACTTTTGTGCTCGACGAAAATATGCTCGACCGTTTGCGCTCGCTCAACCCGCATTCTGCGCGCACGCTTGTGGGGCGCTTGCTCGAAGCTTCGGGGCGCGGATTCTGGTCTGCGGATAATGCCGTGCTCGACCGTTTGCAGGATGTTTTTGCCGGACTCGAAGACGAACTGGAAGGAGTGACAGGGTGAAAACAGTCGTCTTCTATGTCGGCACAAGTTTGCTTGCTCCGCTCCGACGCGCCGAGGCCGAGATTAATAAAAAGCAGAAGCTCAACCTGCGCATCGCGACGCACAATTGCGGCAGCCCGTTGAACGAACCGGAATGGCGAACAGCCGAGCGCGATATCGAAGAAGCTGAACTTGTTTTCATCATCCACGTCACCGATAGCGAAAACGCCACTCGCATCAACGCGCTGCTGGAAAGATCCAATGACCGGCACAACGCAGTGATAGCCTTCAACTGTATGCCAGAGCTTATGCGCGCAACGCGCATGGGCAAGCTCGACTTCTCGAAGCTGATGAAGCCGCGCGCGTCACGCAATGATGAACGGGGCGGGGAAGCATCAAGCCGCAATCTCGCCAGAAAACTTGGCTCGTGGATGGCCGACTTCATCAAAGGACGAAGCGGCGAACAGGGCAAGCGAAGTGATCAAACGGGGCCGCGAAACAAAAGCCAGTATGTGAAGATGATCGGGCGGCTGCCTGCGATTCTCAAGTTCATTCCTACGGCGGGCAAGCTGGGCGACGTGAAGAATTACATTCTGCTTTTTTGCTATTTCCTTCAGCCTACGAATAACAACATTCGCTCGATGCTGCTGCTGGCAATCAAGCAGTATGTTCCCGGAAGCCTGTCGTCAATCAAAGTTGATCCGCCGGAAACGATGCCTGCCGTTGCGATCTATCACCCCGATGCGCCGAAGCTCTTTGAAACTTTTGAGGCTTACAAGAAATGGTATGAGCGCGCGCGCAAGACAAAAGCTCGATAGCAGTGAAACGATAGGCTTGCTTCTGATGCGCCCTCAAATCATCAGCGATGCGCGCCGCCACTACGACGCGCTGATTCGAGCGATTGAGAACGAAGGGCTTGCCTGCATCCCGGCCATCTCTACTTTCATGGACAACCGCGATGCCTGTCGCCGTTTTCTAGTTGATGAAGAGATGAATGGCAACGGGAAACCTCGCTCGCGTGTCAGCCAGATTATTTCGCTCACGGGATTCAGCTTTGTCGGCGGACCTGCGATGAACGACAGCCACGCTGCTGCGGAATTCTTTAGCGATTTGGATGTACCATTTCGATCAGTCGTTTCGCTCGATGTTCAGACAATCGAGAACTGGAGTCAAAGTAAGCTCGGTTTGAATCCTGTTCAAACGGCGATGCAGGTTGCAATCCCTGAGCTTGACGGAGCGACCGAAGCCTTTGTCTTCGGCGGACTGACGCAAACATCCAATCAACCTGAGCCGATTGAAGACCGGTGCTTGAAGATTGCGCGAAGACTGGCTCGCTGGAATCGTTTGCGCGTTGCGCCGCGCGAGAGTTTGCAGCTTGCTTTTCTCGTATTCTGTTTTCCTCCGAACAAAGGAAACATCGGGACCGCGGCTGATCTCGACGTGTTTCCGAGTTTGTGGAATATGCTTGCGAAGCTCAAAACTGAGGGCTACGCAATCGAATTGCCTGAGAGCGCCGACCACCTGCGCCAGCTTTTGCTCGAAGGCAACTCTGATGATTTTGGCATGCAATCGAACGTCGCGTATCGAATGAGCGTAGACGAATATCGCCGTCTGTGCCCTTATGTTGATGAGATTGAGCGCGAGTGGGGCCGCGCGCCGGGCGCGATTAATTCAAACGGGCGAGAAGTTTTGATACCGGGAATTCAACTGGGCAACGCGTTCATTGGCGTGCAGCCAACGTTCGGATACGAAGGCGACCCGATGAGATTGCTGATGGCAGAAAGCGGAGCGCCTCATCACGGTTTCATGGCGCTGTACACTTATCTCGAAAAAGTCTTTCGCTCGGACGCAGTTGTTCATGTCGGCACGCACGGCGCGACGGAGTTTATGCCCGGCAAGCAGGTTGGATTATCAAAAGACTGCTGGCCTGATCGCTTGATTGGAGAGTTGCCGAACGTTTACATCTACAGCGTAAACAACCCTTCGGAAGGCACGATAGCGCGGCGGCGTTCCTACGCAGAGCTTGTCTCTTATCTCACGCCGCCAATCGAAAACGCAGGGTTGTACAAAGAGCTTTCTTCTATGAAAGAGATGCTGAACGCGTATCGCCAATCGTCAAACGATGACGAGCGCGAGCAACTTTTTCGAGTTATAGAAGAGAAAGCTCAAGCGTTGAATCTGTAAAAGCGCAGGTCACGAGCTTATCTCGATTTGGATTTGGCAATTCGTTACCGCAGATTCTGCAATGCGTCCGCCGTTTGGCATTCAACTCTTTGCACTCAGCGCAACGATAATACATTTTACGTGTGAAGACGCTTGTGAATATCCGCGCTCAGGACTAATATCCCGCCGAGCACGAGCTATCGTTAGCAGTATGTCGCCAATATTTTTCACCGCAGGGAAATCATACCAGCATGTTTCGATTTTTATTACCCCGAGCCTGATGCGCAAAAAGATTGAATGAAAAGCCGCGCGGTTTAAGTATAATGAATCGGGGACAGTCCGCACTTTAACCAATCCATCACAATCTGTGGAGGAGTGATAATGCTGTTCAAGACATTGAGCGCGGCTGTCTTTGGCATTGATGCTTATGTGGTAGACGTAGAAGTTGATTTGACACCCCGCGCGGGCGATTCGATGACGCCTGCATTCACTATGGTCGGCTTGCCCGATGCGGCAGTCCGCGAGAGCCGCGAACGAATCCGCGCGGCCATTAACAACTGCGGCTTCTTCTTTCCCATTCATCGAGTCACCGTAAACCTTGCCCCGGCTGATGTGAAGAAAGAAGGGTCGAGCTTTGATCTGCCAATCGCAATCGGTATTCTTGGAGCCAACGGCGATCTGAAATGTGAAGAACTCAACGACATGCTGATCGTCGGCGAGTTGTCACTTGATGGGCGAGTGCGACCTGTCAAAGGCGCATTACCAATCGCAGTCTCTGCGCGCTCTTGCGGAGTCAAAAGAATGCTGCTGCCCGAAGAGAACGGGCAGGAGGCAGCGGTTGTAACAGGGCTTGATGTTTATCCTGTGACGACGCTCAAAAAAGTTGTTGAGATAATCAACGACATAACGGCGCCGCTCCGCTGAAAGTTGATACGGAAATGCTGCTGGCTAATTTGAGCGATTACGCGGAAGATTTTCGCGAAGTGCGGGGCCAGGCACATGCAAAACGGGCCATAGAAGTGGCGACGGCAGGAGCGCATAACATAATGTTGATCGGGCCGCCGGGATCGGGAAAGACGATGCTGGCCAAACGGATGCCGACAATACTGCCTCCGCTTGAATTTGAAGAATCTCTTGAATGCACAAAGATTCATTAAACAGAAGTGACTCCTATAGAATCACTTTCTACTCAAGGGGATAGGTCTGTATGTTCTTTATGGATGAAAATGTGATGTTCATTCCCTTCTACTGGGCCACTAAGAATACATCCCAAGCCCACCTGCCCACCTGCGCGTTACGGGAATCAAAGACTCTCGCCCGATACTTAAACTGATTACCGTACTGGTCTACTCGCCTTGATTCCCGATAATCAAGTTCAATTGCGTAAACGCCTAGCGATGGCAGGGTGTGTAACTCACTTGCCTCCGAAATGCCGTTATGGTTTGTGTCTTGCCATAAACGCAAGCTAGAGAAGATGGAGTCACGAGGCCCTACTCTACCATCGGCGTTGCCACCATTTTGAGGCTTATCATATTCAGCCAGAGCGATAAAGCCATTGGGGTTTGCGGATTGTGGCTGCGGCGTGAAATTGCCGAACAACTCCATGCCGTTTTCAATCACCTCATTGCCATTGCGGTCGAGCGCAAGAAAGGCATCATCTGAATTATTGGCTGTCCAAGAGAGGTGTTCTGCGGTTCCATCGCTGTTGATGTCAAAGTTAACACCATTGTCGGCATTGGTGAGGTCAAAACCGTTGCCAAGTATATCTATTAATATTGGAGAGGGTGGGTTATCGAGTACGCATTGACAAGTCACCGAGTCTTGGTGCTTCCCCGTACCACAATATATGAAATCGCATCCACCACCCTCCCCGATTATTGTACAAGTATGGGTTTTTGTTTGAACGTGATCAACGCCAAAATGTTGGCCAGTATAAACAGGACGATTAGTACAAGGAAATGCGCAAGTTTGAAGAGTAGAATCACACCAGCCCCGACGTGTTGTTTGTTTGAACACGCCATTAGAAATTTGTGGAATATCGAACTGAGGCCAGCATTCATCAGGGGATGTAAAAGAGGGACTACAACAAACTGCCCATGAATATAGGCAATCACCTACCTCACTTACTAAAAATTCTGTGCTTGGATCTTGCACACCGTCTGACCATATTAGTGTATAGAACACTTTTTTACGAAGTGAGGAGCCGGGGCCTGAACAGGCTATGTTAGATTCTCGGCTATTGCCAGTTGGAGTACAAATCGCATTGGTCTGAACTGGCATCAGTGAATAGGTAATACAAGTTAGGAGGAAAAATATTTTGCTTTTCATATTTGTATCTAATGAATGTGCGGCATCATCGAATTAAGACAACTGCTGAAGGACTAGAGGTTTTTAATCGTCTTTGCGTAACTGTTTATTAAATCGGTTAAATTAGATTGGAGAGATGACTTACCGTTGTTCTTTTGATTCTGGGTTAAATATGCCATTTCTTTTAGGTATTTAATATTATTGATAAGGCGCACTTTCTCATCTTGTAACCCAAATCTGAAATTAGCTGGGAATTTAGTCTCTTCACTTTCAGAAAAGAGTGCTAACTTAGATTCAAAATCATTAAAAGCTGCATACATTTCACTTTGAGGTTTAGTTGCCAGATTACGTAGTAAATCTAACGCATGCTCACGTTGAATCTTCATACCGCTTCTATATTGCTGTATTTCTTCAACGTACTGAGGCACTCCCTCTGTAGTATTATCATCAAAAATCACAGCAACGAGTTTTATGCCATATTTATCTATATCTAACTGTAAACCATAATCTTCTTTACGCGTTTCTTCAGGCTTGAGGACATTACTCATGTTAGCCCCTGTGAGACATTCAGTTTTTATTGTTCCTCCACCAATAGTCACCGCATAACCTGTTACCAGTTTATTAGAATCGTTTCTTAAAATTAAAGTAACAGACTCGTTATGCTTATCTATTTCTGTGCTACTTATGGTTAAGCTTGACGTGAAATTCTCGACCTTTATGTTTTCTAAATTCAGTCTTTCCTTCTTTTGCTCCCAAGTCAATTCTTGCTTTGTTTTTCCTGAACTATGGGACCAAACATTTAATCCCCAAAAGCTTACACAAACAAATAGAACAGCGAATAGAAAAAAACGTGAACTTTGAAATAATGCCTTATATTTCTTCATGGATTTCTTATACAAAAAGTTGAGCGGACGTTTTACCTAAATAGAGATACTTCAATAGAATCAGCGATGAAAATTACAGTTACGCTTATACGCCTGATCAATAATGATGTCAAGAAAAATTTACTTGAGGCTTGATTTTTATTAACCCTCAGCCCGATGTCGCAAAAAGAATGAATGAAAAGCGGCGCGGTTTAAGTATAATGAAACGGGGACAGTCCGCACTTTAACCAATCCATCACAATCTGTGGAGGAGTGATAATGCTGTTCAAGACATTGAGCGCGGCTGTCTTTGGCATTGACGCTTATGTGGTAGACGTAGAGGTTGATTTGACGCCCCGCGCGGGCGATTCGCTGACGCCTGCATTCACTATGGTCGGCTTGCCCGATGCGGCAGTCCGCGAGAGCCGCGAGCGAATTCGCGCGGCCATCAACAACTGCGGCTTCTTCTTTCCCATTCATCGAGTCACCGTAAACCTTGCCCCGGCTGATGTGAAGAAAGAAGGGTCGAGCTTTGACCTGCCAATCGCAATCGGCATACTTGGAGCCAACGGCGATCTGAAATGCGAAGAACTCAACGACATGCTAATCGTAGGCGAGTTGTCGCTAGATGGGCGAGTGCGACCTGTCAAAGGGGCGTTGCCAATCGCAGTATCGGCGCGGTCTTGCGGAGTCAAAAGATTGCTGCTGCCCGAAGAGAACGCGCAGGAGGCAGCGGTTGTAACGGGGCTTGATGTATATCCAGTGGCAACGCTGAAAAAGTTGTTGAGATAATCAACGATCAAACATCTGTCGCACCACTGAAAGTTGATACGGAAATGCTGCTGGCAAACCTGAGCGATTACGCGGAAGATTTTCGCGAAGTGCGAGGGCCAGAGCCATGCAAAACGGGCCATAGAAGTGGCGACGGCAGGAGCGCATAACATAATGTTGATCGGGCCGCCGGGATCGGGCAAAACGATGCTGGCCAAACGGATGCCGACAATACTGCCACCGCTTGAATTTGAAGAATCTCTTGAATGCACAAAGATCCATTCGGTAGCGGGGTTGACTGAAAAGCGCGGATTGGTTACGACTCGCCCGTTTCGCTCGCCGCATCACACTATTTCCGATGCGGGCTTGATAGGCGGCGGCACAGTGCCGCGCCCCGGCGAAGTGTCGCTTGCGCATAATGGCATGTTGTTTCTGGACGAGTTGCCGGAGTTTGACCGCAACGTGCTCGAAGTTTTGCGCCAGCCCCTCGAAGATGGCCGCGTGACTATCAGCCGCGCGGCGATGTCGCTTACTTTTCCTTCGCGCTTCATGCTGGCCGCCGCGATGAACCCGTGTGCTTGTGGTTACTTTAATGACCCGACGCGCGAGTGCAAATGTACGCCTTTGCAGATTCAGCGATATGTGTCGAAAATTTCAGGCCCGTTGCTCGACCGCATAGATATTCATATAGATGTACCGGCAGTGAAATTCAAAGAGTTGGCAAGCGACACTCCAGCCGAAAGCTCCGCAGAGATACGCGAGCGAGTAGTCCGTGCCCGGCAGGTTCAGCAAGAGCGATTTCGTGGCGAGAAGATATTCTCGAACGCGCAGATGTCGCCAAGATTGATTCGCAAGCACTGCATCATCGATAAGGAATCAAAGGCGTTGTTGGAAAACGTGATAACGCGACTGGGATTATCGGCGCGGGCGTATGATCGAATACTGAAAGTGAGCCGCACGCTGGCTGATATGGAATCGCAAAGAGAAGATAGAAGCCATGCATGTCAGCGAAGCCATTCAATACCGCACATTGGACAGGAACTACTGGGCATAGTTAGCACGTGACAGGTTTCATCATCTCAACCGTGAAAGAGGGCAAAGGCGCTTATCCTTATACTCGTCAGCATGGAAAAAAGATCGAGACGGGCATCTGCGCATCATAGCTGACGCGCAGATGCCCGGCCCGTTTTTCGGAAAAGAGGAACTAAGAACGAGGAGCGATTACTTCTTCGCTCCCAATCTCTTCAAACATCACTTCCACACTGGAATTGATTAGCTGTACAGCCATCGTTATCTCCTTTTGCGTGATGAAAGCCTTGATGCTCTCATTGAAAGCCACAAAGAGAATCAAGTCCTCCCCATTCTCAATGTCATCAGCATCTCAGATCAGTTTTTTGCTTTGGCTTGCAACCTTGCCTCAGCATACTTGCTTGTTTTGCCTTTGAATTGAGCAATGCTTGTGCCGCGATTAGGTTAAGAACAAACGAAAAGCGCAAGCGAATGAATTCAACGATTTAGGTTTATGATTAGGATTGGCGTAATCTGCGTGAAAGTGTGAAGCAGATACACACATCTTCGATTCGGCGAGTTAATGTAATTATAACCAACGGTTTGCAAAGAGTGTGAAGTCGCTACACATCTGTGAAGCACCTACACACTTCAATTGTTACGCTGACGGATTAATCGAGCTAGGATTATGATAAGGCGGGATGACATATTACGTTGCAGTCCGTTTGCAATTATAGATCAAATGTCAAAGTTAAGCCGATCCATTTTCAGATAAAGCCCCTTGCGTGACAGGCCGAGTTCTTTTGCCGCCCGGGCGATGTTACCTGATGAGCGGCGAAGCGCATCTTGAATCATTCGGCGCTCCAGTTCTTCTACGGCCACAGCCAGCGTGACGCCTTCGGCCAGCTCCGTTAGCTGATTCCGGCAATTTCTTCGAGGCCGTAGGAAGGGAGTCCATCTCGCGGCTTGCGCGGATGATTTCATGTGAAAGACCATCCGGTGTGATGACTGTGCTCGAATCCCCGTAAGCGACGATGCGACGCACTTCGTTGCATAGCTGCCGAACATTCCCCGGCCAGTCATACACCACCAGCAAATCCAACGCCTCCTCCGATAACTTGATTTCGTTTTTCGCCGCTTCCTTCTGGTACAGATTCAAATAGTAATTTATCAACGCCGGTATCTCTTCCCTCCGCTGCCTCAGCGGCGGCACCTGTATCCTTATCACGTTCAACCGGTGGAACAGGTCTTCTCTGAATTTCCCTTCCGCCACTGCTCGCTCCAACTCTGAATTCGTGGCTGCGACGACTCGCACATCAACTTTCAAAGGCTGAGTATCGCCGATCGGATGAATCTCGCCTTCCTGCAAGAACCTCAGCAGCTTGGGCTGCAAGTCGAGCGGGAGGTCACCGATCTCGTCAAGGAAGAGAGTGCCGCGCTCTGCGGCGCGAACAACCCCTTCGTTGCTTTGGATGGCACCTGTGAAAGCGCCTTTGCGATAGCCGAACAACTGGCTCTCGACCATGTCTTTAGGAGCGGCGGAACAGTTGAAGGGAAGGAAGGTGTTGAAGCGACGAGAGGAACCGGCGTGGACGGCGCGGGCGATCAATTCTTTGCCGGTGCCGGATTCGCCGGTGATGAGGACGGTGACATCAGAGGAGCGGATTTTGTGAATTTGTTCGAGAACGGAACTCATAGCGCGGCTGGCGCAGATGAAGCCGGGCAGTTCCACTTGTTCGAGCAATCGAGTCGGGTCGAATACTTGTGTGCGCCGGTTTTTGCCTCGGAGCGTGATGGCTTCGAGTCCTTGCTCTGCGATATAAATCAGAGGCTGAATGTTGATGGTATTTGCCAGAAATCGCCCCGCTTGCGGACGGATAATGTAGAGCAGAAAGCTCGACTGTTGATTGTCCGTTAAGCGGTAAACATAATTACTGTTGTATTCACCGGGCGCGAGCCTTGACAGGTACTCAACCTGTTCGGCCTGCTCGCTTTCTTTAATCCCGATTGAAGCAACGACTCTGAGCTTTAATACGTTCTTCGCCGCGAATTCGCCGCTGGCGACCTCAGCGATGATAGCTCCATGGCTCGAAGATTCTTCGTGTAGGATTGAGGCAAGCTCGTAAAGCAACAGGTCGCGCGAAATCGAAGCTTGCACAAGCCGTTGAGCGATGAAACCATCGAGGGCAGAAGCGAGACTCGGGGCCAGCGGTCGCACACCTTCTTTCGTCTCAGAGTTAACGCTTGCGGGACTTGCCATCTCTTCACTCGCGTTGATGTTTTCAGATGCATCGAGATTAGCTTTAAGCGCATCCAGGCTAATGCGAGCATTTATTTCGTCAATTGAAGCGCCGAGCCTCGTGAAATCTTCAAGCGCGCCCTCCATTTCGTTTGCGGCTTCACGTATGCGTCCTTGCTTTTCGAGTAGCCGCGCTCGCAAAACGCGGTTGATCGCGCAATCGTATGCATTGCCGCGCAGCTCATAAATTGATGTGCTTTGGCCGAGCGATTGAATGGCGGCGGCAATGTGACCTTCGGCGGCCTCAATCTTTGCGAACATCCGCATCATCAATCCCCAGGCGAGCAATGATGGTGTCTCGCGCAGGTAATTGCGCACGGTCTCGATAAGCTCCCGCGCTTTCTCAACTTCGCCCATTGCCAGTATCGAATCGGCCAGCAACAGGCGCGCTTCGGAAGCGTAGCGCAGGTTTCCGCCGCGCAAGCAAACTTCTACGCCGCGCTCTAAAGCCTCTCTCGCCTTTTCGGGCTGCCCTTTAACCATGAAGCCGCGACCCATGGTCATTCGTGTGCTTATCTCTACCCACTCGGCGCTCTTGTTGGCAACGATGACTTGCATCGAGCGATCAATGAGGCTGTCGGCTTCATCCAGCTTCCCCTGCATCACGTAAAGATTCGCAAGCGTATCGAGCGCCCCGCTGTATTGCGCGACCATCGTAGATTCTTCGAGCACTTCGATTGCCTGCTTAACCAGCGTCTCTGCTTCCGCCCACCTGCCAAGCCATACAAGCTTGTCTGCTATGTTGTTCTGGTTGATCGCAAGATGCGTTATATTGCCCGCCTGTCGGAAGCGTTCGATGCATTTCTCGTATGAGACGAGCGACTTATTGGTAATTCCGAGATTGTCATAAGTGACCGCCAAATACATGTGAGCGCGGCCAAGAAGGTCATGTTCGTCTTTCTCTCCGATGATTGTCAGTGTTTGCTTGAGTGATTGCAGCGCGCTTCGGAAATCGCCTTCGTAAGCCTGTATGTATCCGATGTAGAGATATGATTCGGCAAGCTTGCGCCAGTCGCCAGTGTGGCGGAAATGTTCGAGCGCGGAGGTGTAATGGTCACGAGCAATGCGAATTTCGGAGAAGTTTCGATATGCGCGGCCCAGCCCGAAATAGCAAGCGCCCATGCCCGCGTGATCTTCGAGTTGGCGTGCGATCTGTGCCGCGTGATTGAAGAGAGCTATTGCGCGAGGCAGGTCATTGTTGAAAGAGTAGCCCCAGCCGAGCCGAATAAGCGTCAACATCTGCGCGTGAGACGGGAGCCGCTCGAACTCTGAGAGCTTTTCGTATTTGGTGACGACTTCGAGTTGTTCGCGATGCAGGCCGCGCTTTTCCAAAGCTTCGCTTAGATAGCAACGGATGCTGGCTTCTTCTTCGCTTGACCAGCCACCCCTCCTGAGCGCAGACCTGAAGTGAGTGGTCGCCTCCTCGAAGCGGCTCTCTTCTAATGCGGCTTGACCGGCAGCTACCGCTTCCTCTACACGGTGGCTGCGAAGTAAATCCCTACTAGCCATTACAGACCTACAGACACGGGGCCGTCTTCATGCAGCCTGCTACATTGTTAAATTAAGGGCAAAAACAAGAGAGAAGTTATAAGTTTCAGCTTGCGCCCGATCCCCATAATTCATTGCGATTCTATGTGCGACGCTTATCAAAGTCAAGCGACAAGTCGGCAAGCGTATTAATCGAAGTCGCCAAGCTCAACATCGTAGCGCATCAGTACAAGCTTTTTCGACGAAACATCGCGCAAAAATGTTGATTTTCTGCGAATAATGAATCGCGGCGAAGAATTATTCACTGATTTGGTCTTCGGCATACTCATTGCACTTCACATCCACGTAGTTTTTAGCAATCACTAAGGGGCGAACAAATGGGGATCATTCAGTTTTTTGTTTTAATGCTTTTTGTTTTGACTTATGTAGTAATTTTTGGCGGACTGTTGGCGCGAGTGATTGCGCGGATCGCTGAGGTGAAGAAGCAAAGTCACCCAAAGCCTGAAGAAGTGTTGATACCCGAAGAAGTGTTTATAGGAGGATGAGTATATGGACATCACTATGAAAGATGTCGGGCCGAGCGACCAGATTTTGATTCGCACTCAAAACAGTGAATACCGCTTTTCAATAGTTGATCCTACTGAACGCAGGGGAACTTTGTCGGGCGGATCTCTCGGCGATCAATCACGCGATGCTGTGCTGATCGGCACATTGTCGGAAGGCAATAACTCGAACCCTCTCGACAATGTTTCGAATGGACTAAAAACCGGAAGACGCGCCCTGTTTTATCTCACCGCAAAAAACGGCATCGAGCGTTTGATCACCTCGATCATCACAGGGATAACGCGAAACAAGACGCGAGAAGATGACAAGCGGGCTGCCTGAGCGAGTCGAAGGAGGGAACCACTTTGGAATGGATCGGTTGGGCAGCCGCAGTGATTCTGCTTATCACACTATTTTCACAGGTCAAAAAAAACTGGGAAGAGAAAAAACTTAAAGGTGTAAATCCTTTTCTCTACTATGGTGAAGCAGTCGCTTCATTACTATTCGCTATCTATAGCTTCTCCATAAATTCATGGGTATTTGCCGTTACTAACACGCTCGGACTCTTGAGCGCCCTGATAGGCATTTACCTGGTGCATCGTTACAGGTAGACTCAGATTCCATGAGAAAGCCTGAGCCGATAATTGTCTCGCATCTATTCCCTGATACCCTCAACGCCTTGCTCGCCCTTTTAAAAAGCCTTTCAGCCGATGATTGGAACAAACCGACGGTCGCTGCCCCATGGTCTGTCAAAGACATCGCGCAACACCTGCTCGGCGGCGAAGTGGGCATTTTGTCGAGAAGGCGAGATGGCTATTTATTCTCGCACGCGCAGCTTAATGGCTGGGATGATTTTGTCGCTTTCATTAATGACTTAAACGACGTATGGGTGAAGGCGACGCGGAGATTAAGCCCCGCCGTGCTATGCGATTTGCTGGAGTTGTCAGGGCGGCAAGCGTGTGCGTACTTCGATTCGCTCGACCCTTACGCAGACGGTGGCCCTGTTGAATGGGCAGGCCCTGAGCCTGCCGCTATCTGGCTCGACCTCGCGCGCGAATACACAGAGCGATGGCATCACCAGCAGCAGATACGCGATGCAGTAGGAAAGCCCGGGTTGAAAGAACCGAAATACTTTGCGCCAGTCATTGATGCGTTCGTTCGCGCTCTGCCTAAAACGTACAAAGATTTGAGCGCGGATGACGATACGCTCATCGCCCTCACGATCACAGGTGATTCGGGGGGCAAGTGGTTTCTGCTCAGAGAAAATGATTCCTGGACTCTTTACCTTGATGTTGCCCGCCAGCCGCAGGCGGAGGTCTCTATTGATCAGGACGTGGCGTGGCGATTGTTTACGAAAGGCATCGGCAAACAGGAGGCTCGAAACCGAGCGACTCTTGACGGCGATCAAACTCTTGCCGCGCGTGTGCTGGATATGGTCTCTGTCATCGCTTAGACTGGTGAGAGCTTTTGGCTATGTCGATAGACAATCAATGGTACAACGACCTGGGCGACAAATGGTGGGACAGCGATGGGCTGGTCGGGCCGTTGCATTATATAAATCCCGCGCGCTTTGATTATTTCAAAACCGTCACGGGCAATCTTCAAGGAGTAAAAGTTTTAGAAGTAGGCTGCGGCGGGGGCATACTCGCCGAGAGCTTTGCGCGCGAGGGCGCGCTCGTTACGGGTGTTGATCTATCGCACTCGTCGCTTGCGGCAGCCCGCCGCCACAACGCTTCAAGCGAGATGTATATTGATTATGCGAACGCTGGCGGCGAGTCTCTTCCGTTTCTCGATTCGTCTTTTGATGTGGTAGTCAGCGCCGATTTTCTTGAACACGTATCGAGCCTCGATTCAGTCGTTGAAGAATGCTCGCGAGTGCTTAAACCTTCGGGGCTTTTTTTATACGACACTATCAATCGCACGCTGCGTTCGCGCTTCGTTGCGATATGGCTGTTCGAGCGGATAATCCGAGTGATACCGAAGCACGCACACGACCCGAATATGTTCATCAAACCGGCAGAGCTATGGGAAGTCATGTCGCGGCACGGCATACAAAATCGGGAAACTCGCGGGCTTGGCCCGAAAGGCAGTGTGCTTTCTGCCATTGTCGGTTTCATGAATCATCGTCAGGTCGCGTTTGGCGTCACAAACGACACAGGGGTCTCTTATGTAGGCTACGGCATCAAGGCTGGATAGCGAATGCTCACACCGAAACGCATCTACGTCGAAGAACTGCTGGACGCGGGCGAAGGAACGGACGATGATGTCGCGCGCAGTCTGTCGGACCTGCGCCGCATCAATCGCTTTCTGGGCGGCACGAAAGTAGTGTTGAACGCGCTTGAATCTTTCGCCCGAAACGGGGAGGCAAAACAACTCTCGCTGCTCGACGTAGGAACAGGCTCGGCGGACATACCGACAGCCGTCGTTGAATGGTGTAAAGAGCGGGGCATCAACGCGATGGTGAGCGCGCTCGACCTCAGCGAGCGCAATTTGAGAATTGCGCGCACACGACTGGGGATAAACCGCGAGATTGAATTAGTCCGCGCGGATTCGTTGAACCTGCCGTTTCGAGCGCACAGTTTCGATTTCGTGACGGCATCATTGTTCCTTCATCATTTTCGAGATGATGATGTGGTTCGCTTGCTGGCGGATTTTGCGAGGGTGGCAAGGCGGGCGATTATCGTCAACGATCTGGTGCGAAATCTCATTCCTTATTATTTCACGCGGCTGACAGGGCCAATTCTGGCGACGAGTTTTCTGACGCGAAATGATGGGCCGGTCTCTGTGCTGAGAGGTTTCACCGCTGAAGAGTTGAAGGGGTTGGCCGAGCGCGCGGGCCTGCGAAAAGTGGATGTGAAGCGCAGTTTCCCCTATCGCCTTTCGCTTGTCGCAGAAGCCGGTGATCAGTAGTTG
The DNA here is from genome assembly GCA_963726785.1 of Blastocatellia bacterium. Taxonomy (GTDB): domain Bacteria; phylum Acidobacteriota; class Blastocatellia; order UBA7656; family UBA7656; genus DATEKX01. Next base: position 793,888 of record CAVSDJ010000008.1, on the reverse strand, counting down.
ATAAAGTAGTCCCGTTAGGGACGACCTGTTTATAGTTTCAGCAGTCTGAATATTTCTGTAGCTCCGTAGGAGCGACCTATCAGTCCAGAGGTCGCTCCTACGGAGCTACGCATCAATTATTCGATCACTACTATAGACAGGTCGCTCCTACGGAGCTTGCTTTCTGAGAAGCTCAATTCCAATTATGAGTGATCACGATTGTATTATCATTGGCGGCGGGCCTGCCGGGACTTCGGCAGCGATTCGCCTGGCCGAGCATGGCGTTCGCGTCCTCGTTTTAGAAGAGAAGCGAATGCCGCGCGGAAAGCTGTGCGGCGAATTCATAACGCCTGAATCTTTTCCGACGCTGAAAAGATTGGGCGTGATGAATCGAATGCTTGATGAAGGCGCGCAGAAGATCACACGTTTGAGCCTTGTCGTTTCCAACGGCAAAACTGTTCACACTCCGATTGCCGAAATGTCTGAGATAGCGGACTGGGCAATGAGCCTGAGCCGCGCTCGCTTTGATCAAGTGCTGTTTGAAAGAGCCAGAGAAGTCGGCGCAACCTGCCTTGAATCAATTGCCGTCAAGCAGTGCCTGATTGATGACGGCAAGGCGCGCGGCGTCGAGGCGATGTCGCTCGCCGAAGGCAAGACGGTCAAGTTTGAAGCCCCCTTGATCATTGACGCTTCGGGTCGAAGCTCACGATTGATGGTTGGACGAAGCGAGCGCGTAGCCGGTCAGCGCGGCTCGCGATTGTACGCGCTCAAAGGTCATCTGACTGACGTTGAAGGAATCAACGAGCAGGTCGAGCTTTACTTTTTTCCTCAAGGCTATGGCGGTCTGTCGCTTGTCGAAAATGGACTGGTCAATCTCTGTTTTATCGCTAACGAGCACACCTTCAAAAGCTCAGGCGGCGATGCTGAAAAAATCATTGAGCATTCGATAATGAATAACCGTCTTGCGCGCAATCGCCTCAGTCGAGCGCGGGTTGCGGGCAAATGGTTTACTGTCGGTCCGCTCGTGTTCGGTCGCAGGCGGCTATCGCAAAACGGTGTGATAGCCATTGGCGATGCTTCGGGAATGATTGACCCGTTTACAGGCACTGGGATTCAAATCGCGCTCAGGACGGGTGAGCTTGCTGCCGAATCGGTTATTGCTTCCCTGAGTTCCTCTTCAACGGAGGCCGTTGGGCGAAGCACCGGGGAGATTTTTCAGAATGTTCTTGCCAGGTATAGTGCTGCGTATGAAGCGGAGTTCGGCAAGCGTATGAGAATGGCTGGATTATTGAGAACGGTCGCTTTTTCGACTGCGATTGCAAATTTCATGGCGAGAATTCTAGCCCTTTCGCCCAGCCTCGCGCGCAAAGTGCTGCTGGCTACGAGAAGCGGCACCCGCGTAGACGGCGATGTCTGAGGCTGACAGTATAACCTCTTTTTTGCGGCAGATTTTGGAACTTTTCCGCTGGCTGTGCGTGGTCAGAGTCTAGAATCAGGCGAAAACTTGAAATCATTCGGAGGTGCTTAAATGCTGAAACGATTCTATCTTTTACTGTCGCTTGTTGCGGTCGTAGGCCTAACCGTTGCCGTTACGAACACAGCCGCAAGCCAGAAGGATAAACTGAAAGAGAAAGCTGAGAGAGAGAAAAAAATTGGGTGGCTCCGAGGATGGCGCAAGGCAGTTTTTCATGCTTCCGCAGGCTACGGGCGAGGGTAGCTATCTGGGCGTTTATCTGGAAGAGGTCACGCCTGATCGGATGAAAGAACTCGGCCTCGCAGAAGAGCGCGGCGCGATTGTCATGAAGGTAGTTGAGGGGAGTCCGGCAGCCAAGGCGGGTCTGAAGGAAAACGATGTCGTCGTTTCGTTCAACGGTCAGCGCGTTGACAGCATGATTGCATTACGGCGGCTGTTAAGCGAAACCCCGTCCGACCGCAATGTGCAAATCGAAGTGATTCGCGGCGGCAATCGCCAGACGGTCGCGGCTACGTTGAGCAAAAAATCTCAGAACTTCGCTTTAGGGTCGCCTGACTGGAACGGGCAATTGTTGCAGGGCGAAGAAGCCCGAAAGCGCGCAGAAGAGCTTTTCCGACAGCAACAGGATGGAAAAGGTCTTCCTGATTTCGGCAATTTCTCTTTCGTGAACCCCGGAGAATTCATGGCCTTTCGAGGCGGGCGGCTGGGAATCAGCGGAGAGTCATTGACCGATCAGCTTGCTGAATACTTCGGCGTGAAGGAAGGTCGCGGCGTGCTCGTAGCTCAGGTGAATGAAAACAGCGCGGCAAGCAAAGCAGGTCTGAAGGCAGGCGATGTGATCATCGCCATTGACAACGAGAAGATTGATAACGTCAACGCGCTCGTCAGCACTCTGTGGAAAAAAGAAGAGGGAAGCATCGCGCTGAAAATCATCCGCAATCATGTCGAGCAAACTATCACTGTGACGCTCGAAAAGCGCCAGCCTCCGGCAGGCCGTCCCCGCGCCAGCCTTACCGCAATCGCGAGAGCTACCGCATAACAGCTTTTGAAGTTTGATGAAGTAGCTCACCGCAGAGACGCAGAGAACGCAGAGGGGGCGCAGAGAATATTTATTATCTCTGCGTAATCTCTGCGTTCTCTGCGTCTCTGCGGTGAACTGACTTTCAAACCAGAGAACTTCACGTTACGCAATTGCCATCTTCTTGCGTCCTGCAACCGAGCGACGATAACATACAGCTTTCGTTATGTCGCCTAGAACAAAATTCCGACTAGCTATGGGAGTCGTTGCAATTCTGATTGCGACCGGGACTATCGGCTACAAACTGATACTGGGTCTTCCATGGTTCGATTGTTTTTACTTCACGCTAATCACGATAACCACAATCGGTTTCGGCGAGCCGGAAGGGATGACAGAGCAGGCGCGCTACTTCACGGCTTTTCTAATAATCACGGGGGTCGGCTCCATCGGCTATGCGCTTTCGGTCGCCGCTCGCGCCGTGTTAGAGTTTGAGCTAATTGCTACCTTCGGAAAGCGGAGAATGTTTAAAGACATCAACAAGCTTACTAACCATTACATTGTTTGCGGAGCCGGGCGGATAGGTGCGCGCGTCATACTCGAATTAGCACGGCGCGGCCACGATTTTGTAATCATCGAAGGAAACGAAATTGTCGCGGACAAGCTGCTCGCGCAAGGCCATCTGGTCTTGATGGGCGATGCGACGGACGACCACGTGCTGCGAGCCGCAGGCTTAGAGCGCGCGCGCGGGCTTGTGTGCGCGGTGTCGTCAGACCCAGACAATCTTTACATCACGCTCACCGCGCGCGACATAAACAAAGACATCAGAATAGTCTCTCGCGCGAACGAAGAAGCGGCGGTCAAACGCCTTCTTAAAGCAGGCGCGGACAAAGTCGTATCGCCTGCCATTACAGGCTCGACCCAGATGGCGCAGGTTCTTCTGAAACCCGCTGTGGCGGACTTCATGGAAATGGCGACGATGACCGAGCAGCTTGAACTGGAAATGGAGCAGATTGAAATCTATAAAGAATCGCCATTCATTAAGCGAGCGTTGAAAGATACGGGCATCCGCCCAAACCTCGACGTGATGGTTATCGCCATTCGCAGAAGCGGCGGCGAGATGATATTCAACCCGTCGGCTGAAACCATTGTCGAAGAACAAGACGCGCTGGTCGTCATAGGAAGCCACACGAGCCTCGAATCACTTGAAAAGATGGCTAACCCGAACATGACGGCGGGCGACGCGAAGCAACACCGTCACTAACACCCTCAACCTTTGATGAAAGCCTCAGTCAGCATCGTCATTCCAACCTGGAACGGGCTTGAATTGCTGAAGCAATTTCTACCATCCGTCATTCAAGCGGCGCATCACTACTGCAACCCGACAGAAATCATCATTGTTGACGATGGCAGTGAAGATGATACGGTCGGCTGGCTTGCAAGCGAGGGGTTTGTAGAAGAACAGGAATCGAAAATTGCGGACGCCGCACAATCCAGTAGCCGCGCCGCGCCGCACACGGCTTTGAAGCTTTTAAGGAATGAAACCAATCGCGGTTTCGGCAAGGCTTGCAATCGCGGGATTGAAGCGAGCGTCTACCCGCTGGTCTTCCTGCTGAACAATGATGTCGAAGTCGGCCTCGGATTCAATTGCGCCACTGGTTGAAAACTTTACTGACACGCAGGTTTTCTCTGCGCATTGCCATGTCTTCAATTTCGAGAGCGGGCAGGAATGCGGGACCGGAAAACTTGGCAGCTTCTCTCGCGGCTTCATCCGTGTTCATCGCAGTTATGTCCCCTCGACCACGAGCGAATTCAAAGCGAAGCAGGCACGCGCTGTACTCGATGTTTGCAAGCGGCGGCTCTGCCATGTTTGATCGGCAAAAGTTCCTTGAGCTAGGCGGGTTTGACGACCTTCTGCTGCCTGCTTATTGGGAAGACGTTGATATAAGCTATCGCGCGTGGAAACGCGGTTACAGAATCCTCTACGAACCTCGGTCGGTAGTGCGGCATCGCATCTCATCGACGATGCGTAAAGCGAATCAAAGAAGTATGCGACGCATACAGCAGCGCAATCGCATCATCTATCACTGGATCAATTTGCATGACGGGCGGCTTATCGTATCGCATGTTTTGTGGGTGACGCTGCTCGCGCTCACGGCTCCGTTCAGACTACAGTTCGGATACTTGCTCTCTGTTTTTGCTGCTTTGAAGAGATTGCCGGAGATAAGAAAGCGTCGGCTTGAAGAGAAGTCTTTCGCGAAACGCAGCGACCGTGACCTGTTCCGCCTATTCGCATCGCTCGAACATCAAGCCGATGTTTTTGCTTATGACGATACGAGCGAGCTTGAACGAAAACAATAGCCGCTCGAGTCACACTGCGCGAGCCGCGACTGTAAGCGTCGCGCCCTCTCCCATCGCGCTCATCAGAAAATCAACAGGCTTGATGAATGGGATGGCGGCAAGGAAAAGCGCGCGGCTGATCACACTTGCATTGCGCGCGTAGAGCGTGGATTTGAGGCTCTGCCTCAGCGAGTGTGCGTTGTGCGCCTTTGAATGAAAAGTCGTGCGATAGAGTTTGAACCCCGCGAGCGACAATAATCGTTCAAGCGTTTGCAAAGTGAAGTGATAGCGATGACGTGGCGCGTCAAGAGCGAACCAGTTGCCGCCGAACCAGCGCGCTTGATAGCTTGCAGCATTCGGCACTTGAACGATCAGCGTTCCCCCGGACTTTATAATCCTTCTTGCCTCGATCAGGTTCGCGCGTGGTTCGTTCATGTGCTCAAGCGCAGACCAGAACGCCACGACATCAAAGGCTTCATCTTCGCAAGCGGATTCGATCAACGTGCCTCGAAAGACGCGCCCGCTGCCTATCGCGCGGTTTGCCGCTGCGGCTGCCGCTTTGCCGGTTTCAACGCCAAAGCGATCCCAGGCGGTTTGATCGAGCGCGCGCAAAAAAAATCCCGACCCGCAACCGACATCGAGAATGCGCCCGCCGGTCAATTCGCAGTCTGCGAGGAACTTCGTTTTTTCTGATTGAGACTCGTTGATCCAATCCACAGAAGGCTCGCGCTCTTGGCCCCAGTAATCTGTCGGGTAATACCGGGCAAGCTCGCGCTCGCTCATCTCAGGCAAAGTGCGCAACACGCCGCAACCATCGCATGCGACGATAGAGAAGGGACGATCCGAGTTGCGCAATCGGTCTGTCGCAGTATAAAGTTCGCGCGCGGTTGTCGCGCCGCATAACTCGCAGCCTGCTCTTGATGATTTAGAGTATGATTCGGGTTGAGCATTCATGGGAATTAAAATTCTACGCAGCGCAATAATCAATATGCCACTCTCGATTCGGCCTGCGCAATTGTTCAGCGAAGCTAAAGGAGATTTCAAATGCAAAAAGCGAATCGCGCTAAAGCCATTGTTGCCATTGTCGTTGTCATGTCATTCGGCGCAATCTTTTCTGTAAACGCAAAGCAGAAGAAGCTGCGCGAGTCACCCGAAATGAAAAAGATCAGAGCAGTGCTCGACCGTCAGGTCGAAGCATGGAATCGCCAAGACCTCGATGGCTTCATGAACGGCTACTGGCAATCGGAAAATCTGACTTTTTATTCGGGCGGCATAAATGTGTCGGGCTGGAAAACCACGCTTGACCGTTACCGCAACCGCTATCTGGGCGCGGGCAACGAGATGGGCCAGTTGAATTTCTCAGATATACAAATTGAATTGCTCGGCCCTACGAGCGCGTTTGTTCGCGGGCACTGGCGATTGAAGATGTCGGCGAGCGAACCCGGCGGACTCTTCACTCTCGTCTTTCGCAAGATGGGCGATAGCTGGAAAATCGTTCACGATCACACTTCTTCGTCATGACTTAGAACTCGAAATCCACAACCCCAAATGTATCGCAGAGCTGTTGCATCTTCATCACAATCGGAATGTGATCGTCGTGGCGCTGGTATTTTTGTAGCGCGTCAAGGTCGTCATAGGTGCCGATTATCACGCCGTCCCACGAACGCTGCGAACGTAACACATCGAGGCCCACTTCAAACTCGCGAATAACATCAATCTTGTTCGGCAGATCGCGCAACTCGTCTAACACAGCCTGACGCTCGCTGTCGCGCGTCTCCGGCTTGAATTTGAATAACACAACATGCTTTATCATTTTTCCGCTCCCGTATTCTGAGTATTTCAATCATAAACCAATTCAAGGCAAATGGTCGCGCCCTGCTGTTATAATACTCCTTGTAGATCAACTGAAAAGGAAACCGAATGTCGAAGATTAAAGTATTGCCGGATTCGCTTGCCAACAAGATCGCGGCGGGCGAAGTGGTCGAACGGCCATCGTCTGTCGTTAAAGAGTTGCTTGAGAACTCTCTCGACGCCGGAGCGCGAAAAATCAGCATTGAAGTGGAAGCAGGCGGCAAACGGCTGATTCGCATAGTTGATGACGGCGAAGGCATGACGCGCGATGATGCGATCACGGCCTTTGAGCGCCACGCCACGTCAAAGCTACGCACGGCGGCAGACCTCGAAACGATCACGACGCTCGGCTTTCGCGGCGAAGCGCTGCCTTCGATTGCATCAGTCTCGCGCCTCTTTTTGCGCACAAAAACAGAAAGCGATGTCGAAGGCACAGAAGTAGAGTTCAACGGCGGCAAACTCGTAGCCGTGCGCGATATCGCGTGGCCGGGCGGCGCAGAGTTTGAAGTGAAAGATCTGTTCTTCAATATTCCCGCTCGTCGCAAATTCTTAAAGAGCGATGCGACCGAGAGCTTTCATATCACTAACCTCGTCCAGCATTACGCGCTGGCCAATCCGCATCTTGCTTTTCTGCTCGTCAACAACGGGCGAGAAGCTATTCGCGTCGCGCCTGCCAGTTCGCTGAAAGAGCGTGCCTATCAGATACTAGGCGGCGCACTGCTGAAAAAACTGCTTGAGGTCAAAAGCGAATCGAACGGCCTCAGAATCGAAGGGTTCGTGTCGAACCCGCAAGAGCAGCGCTCGTCGCGTGACGCGCAGTATATGTTCGTCAATCGCCGTTTTGTGCGAGACCAACTGATAGGCCGCGCGCTGTCGGAAGCTTATCGCTCGATGATGCCTTCGGGCACTTATCCTGCTGCCGTGCTGTTCGTCGAAGTGCCGCCGATGGAAGTTGATGTTAACGTTCATCCGGCAAAGACCGAAGTGCGATTCCTGCACGAAGGCGCGATTTTAGCTTTCGTTCGTGACGCGATTGCAGAAGCTATTAAAGCGACTGAGCCTGTCACCAGGTTAGGGGCCAGAAGGGCCGAAGGAGAAATTACTCCATCGCATCAAATCAACAACCAACCGCCTCAATACGCGCAACGCGATGCTGCGATTGATCGAAATATCGCGAACCCATCATTGAATTCGAGCAGCAGTTATTCTTCTGCTCCACTGCGTTCGGGCGCTTCAGAAACTCAACCACCTTTTATTGCAACCGAAGCGACGCAAGCGCCGGAGCAGGTGATTGATAGCTCGGATCATTTTGCTGAACAGAGCGAGTTGAGCTATTCAAACGAACCCTCAAGTGATCAAATACCGGCGACGCGCATAAGTGATGAGACCGAAGCGCAAGTGCTTCCCGAAATGGGACACGGCATAAAACCGATGGGCCAGATCAGAGACAGCTATGTCGTCGCCACTGATGAAGAAGGACTGCTTCTGGTCGATCAACACGCGGCGCACGAGCGAATACTGTTCGAGCAATTCCGCGACGTGCGACTCGCGCGTGTGACGGAAGTACAACCGTTGCTCATTCCCGAAACGCTCGATCTAAGCCCCGCCGAAGTTGAAGCCTTCAACGTCATTCAAGCCGAGCTTGAAAGCATGGGCATAGAGGCGATGCAGCTTTCAGGTCGCACGATTGCTATTAAGACTGCTCCATCGGGATTAACATCGAATGATGTTTTAACGCTCGTGCGAGAACTGCTCGCCGTAGTCGAGCGCGAGCGGCGGAATTTCACAGTCGAGCGCATTCGCGACGAGATAGCCGCGTCGCTTGCCTGCAAAGCAGCAATCAAAGTGAACATGCCGCTCACGACTGAAAAGATGCAGTGGTTGATTGACGAGTTGATGAAGACTAAAAACCCGATGACCTGTCCGCACGGTCGGCCAAGCATAATGCGGATGGAACTGCGCGACATCGAACGCGGCTTTAAGCGGCCCGTGTAACAAAGCAGAAGATTCACCACAGAGGCGCAGAGGACGCAGAGAGGTCGCAGAGGTTTTATCTTTTCTCTGCGCCGCCTCCGCGTCCTCTGCGCCTCTGCGGTGAACAGTTTCTACTGTGATCGAATTATTGTTTTCTTTGCCGCGTCTTCTGATTGAATTGAGGGAATTTCGAGCCTGCTCCCAATTGAGCGATCATTGTGCGCGCTTCATCAAGCAGTCGCCGTCTTACGACTGCGCGCAGTCGCTCGCTGCGATCTACTGTGAAATGTTCGATAAGCAACATCATTCGATGCCAGCTTGATTCCAACTCATCTGCCAGTCTGGAAATTTGAGTTATATCATAAGGCACTGCTATGCGATCACAGCCGAGCCGGGCAAATACTGAAAGGTAGCGGGCCGTGGCGAGGTCGGGGCAGAGAAGTCTCCTATTGCCGATCTTCAATTCAATCCCAAGCAATGTGTGCAGCACCTCTACGGTCGAGCTTTTCGCAGGAGCGCGAAGCTCGTACTGTCTTGTCCTTTGAGTGAGAATTTTGTCGCGATAGATATTCGCTGCAGATTGGTCGCCGAGTTGTCGCGTTATCTCGGCGGCGATCGTATCGGCCTTAACAGCGCGAGCGGACTTTGAAATACGATCTGTGATTGATTCGAGCTTCTCCACTACTTCCTTGCAGCTACGACTGGTTGATCGAGCAGGGCGAGCACGCGGCCCGGCAGAATGCCTAAATACAAAGTTCCAAGTATTGCCAGCGTCAATGCCGCTATGAGTGAGCGCGAAAGCGCAGGCTTCTTAAACGTTGCGGAAGGCTCCGCAAAAAACATCGCGACGATCACGCGCAGGTAGTAATACCACGAGATTGCGCTGTTGATCACGCCGATGATTACAAGCGCATGAAAGCCACCGGCCCACGCCGATTTGAAGACAAGCAGTTTTGACATGAATCCGGCAGTGAGCGGGATGCCTGCAAGGCTCAACAGGAAAAGCGAGAGCGCAGTCGCCAGCCCCAGCGATTGAAAGCCTATACCGGCGTAGTCGGAAATCTCTGTGCGTTTGTCGCCGCGCCGCGCTATTACTTCGATCACAGCGAACGCGCCGAGATTGATGACGACGTAGCATAGCATGTAAAAAGCTACGGACTGCCAATCTCGCGCGACTATTCCAACAAGCGCATAGCCTGCGTGCGCTATTGAAGAATAAGCGAGCATGCGTTTGATGTTGCTCTGCACGATGGCGGCCAGATTGCCTATGATCATAGTCAGCACTGCCATCACGGCGAGCACATCGGTTGAGGCTGATTGCAATGCTGCGAGCGCGCCCGTGCCCAGATTTGTGGCTACAGGCGTTGCCGTAAATGTCAGGATGAACACGCGCGAGAATGCTGCAAAGGCAGCGGCTTTCGAGCCTGTTGAAAGAAAGGCAGTGACAGGTGTAGGTGCGCCTTCATAAACATCAGGCGACCAGACGTGAAACGGCGCAGTCGCTACTTTGAAGCCGAAACCGACTATCATCATCGCAGCGCCCGCAAGCAGCATCTCTTGCGAGAACAGATGCCCCGATGCGATTCGCTCTTGGATGATTTGCAGGTTCGTCGTCGCAACGGGCGTTTCGCCCGGCTGAAAAGTTGCACCGTAAACGAACGCGATGCCGTAAAGCAGGAACGCAGTCGAAAACGAGCCGAGTATGAAGTATTTCATCGCGGATTCGTTCGAGCGCATGTCGCGACGACGATAGCCGCATAGCACATAAGTCGCGATTGATGTTATCTCAAGCCCGAGGAAGATCATCACCAGATCGTTGGCCGCAGACATGAATAACATTCCCGTCGTTGCGAACATCAACAGCGCGAAGTATTCGCCTACGGGAAGCCCTTCGTCTTTGACCCATCTCATTGAGATGAGCACTGTAAGAAATGTGACGATGAGAAAAACGAATGCGAAGATCAAACGGAAGTGATCGGTGATGATCATCCCTCCGTAAGAGGTTTCGCCGTTGTGATTCCAGAGACTCGTGACGGCGACGGCTGCGCCCGCAAGCCCTAAAAGCGAGAGCACGCCTGCGACACGGCGCTCGATGTTGCGCGAGATGGCGTCAATCATCATTATGATCACGGCTACGGCGGACGTGATCATTTCGGGCAAGACTGCTTGCAGGTTTATTCCTATGTCGTTCGGTTGCATCTATTGGTCTTCGATTTCCGGGTCTCTTCCGTTTGCCGTCTCCGAAGTTTCGGCAGCCGGAAGGAATTGCGCTTTGATTGATTGAATGGCCGAGTCCGAGCGAGAAAGGAAGAGGCTCGGATAAACGCCCATCAAAAAGATCAAAGCGATGAGCGGCGCAAGCACGAACTTCTCTCTGAAGTTTAAGTCTGCGAGTTTTCGATTGGCCGGATTATTCACTTCGCCATAGATCACTCGCTGATACATCCAGAGCATGTAAACCGCAGACAAAATCATGCCTATCGCGGCAAGCGAGCCGAAAAGCTTTGCGTACGGAAGCACGGTTGAAGTGTACGTGCCGATTAGAATTAGGAACTCGCCTACGAATCCGTTCAGCAGCGGCAGCGCGATTGACGAGAGTGTGACTACCAAAAATAGCGCGGAGTAAACGGGCATCACGTTAGCCAGCCCGCCGAACTCTGCGATGAGCCGTGTGTGACGGCGGTCGTAAATCATGCCTACGATGATGAACAGCGCGCCAGTCGAAATGCCGTGATTGAGCATCTGGTAAAGCGCGCCCTGCATGCCTTTATCCGTGAACGAAAATATGCCCAGCACGACGAATCCCAGATGGCTGACGGATGAATAAGCGACCAGCTTTTTCATGTCGGGCTGAACCATCGCGACCAGCGCGCCATAGATGATACCGATTACCGCAAGCGTTGCGATGAGCGGTGCCCACTGGCGCGCGGCATCCGGGAAGATGGGCAAATTGAATCGCATCAAGCCGTAAGTTCCCATCTTCAACAACACGCCTGCGAGCAGGACTGAGCCTGCGGTCGGCGCTTCGACGTGCGCGTCCGGCAGCCACGTGTGGAAAGGGAAGAGCGGGACTTTGACCAGAAACGCGAGACCGAAAGCCCAGAACAACCAGCTTTGCGTCGCCGGGTCTATTACGAGCGCATGCGATCTTACGTGCTCGGTGATGGTCTGAATGTCGAATGTGTAGTTGAGCGTCTGCTGCCCGTGTATGTAATAAAGCGCGATGATTCCGGCCAGCATCAATAACGACGCGACGACCGTGTAGATGACGAACTTGATCGCCGCATAGACTCGCCGCTGCCCGCCCCACACTCCTATCAGGAAGTACATCGGAACAAGCATCACTTCCCAGAAGAGGTAGAACAGAAACATATCCATCGCGACGAACACGCCGATCATTCCGGTTTCGAGCGCGAGCATCGCGATTAGAAATTCGCGCAGGCGATAATGAATCGAGTTCCACGACGAGAGGATCGCAAGCGGAACAAGCAAAGTTGTCAGCAACACCAGCCAGATGCTCAAACCGTCAATCCCAACGTGATAGCGCACGCCGAGATTGAAAGCATTGATCCAGGGCACATTGGTCTCGAATTGCAGGCCGCCTGCCGAATTGAACCCGAGCGGCAGCGCGAGCGACACGACGAACGTGAGAAGTGAAAACAGAAGCGCAGTCCACTTGATTGTATTTTCGTTTGGTCGCTCGCCGCGACCTGTGAAAATGAGCGCTATCGCGCCAACAAGCGGCAACAGCGTGATGATTGTAAGAATATAGCTTCCCATTTGTTTATGGATTTCACTTAATCACGAAGTAACCTATGATTAGCAACGCGCCAAGCACGACTATGGCAACGTAACCTCGCGCAAGACCTGATTGCAAATATCTTATTGCGCCGCCAAACATGCTCGCAAGTTGCCCCGCGCCATTCACTGCTCCGTCAATAATGCCAACGTCAATGAACTTCCATAGCACGCGGGTTGAACCTGTTTTGATCGGCTGCACGATGGCGGCATCGTAGACTTCATCAACGTAGTACTTCTCTTCAAGCAGTCGAGGCGGTTGCCACAGCGGTTTTCGATTAAACCAGACCCACCCTATAGCCAACCCCGCGAGCGCGATGATCACTGAAACTATTGTCAGCGTCCATTCCAGCCCGTGATCTTCGGAAGCCTGCAAATGCGGCTGTTGAGCCGTACTTATAATATGCTCAAGCTGTTCAACCGATTCCAAAGGCGCATAGCCTGTCCAGCCCTCTGACGGAACGTGCGCGATTGACGGCTCAAGCAGGTGCTCGAAATAATTTGGAATCTTCCCGCCCGTCAGACCTTCGGGCACGCCTAAGTAACCGGCGAAGACTGCGCCGATAGCTAACACGATGAGCGGCAAGGTCATCGAGATGGGGCGATTCGCGCGGCGGGCCGCTGTGATGACCGTGATCGTCGGCGTGATCGTCATCGTGATGGTCGCTTGCGTGAGCGTCTTTGAATCTCTCATTGCCCCAGAACGTGAGCACCATCAACCGAGTCATGTAGATCGCCGTCAGCAGCGCCGTTATTGCGCCTACAGCCCAAAGTATTTTGGCCCATAAGTCGGGCAATCCCGCAGCCGTAAATGAGCGAAACAGAATTTCATCTTTGCTGAAGAAGCCTGAAAAAAACGGAAAGCCTGAAATCGCAAGCCAGCCCGCGCACATCGTCAGAAACGTAATCGGCATGTACTTCTTCAACCCGCCCATTCGCCTCATGTCCTGCTCGTGGTGCATTCCGATGATGACCGAGCCTGCACCTAAGAAGAGAAGCGCTTTGAAGAATGCGTGTGTGAAGACGTGAAATATGCCTGCCGTGAAAGCTCCGACGCCGCACGCGAGGAACATATAACCAAGCTGCGATACGGTCGAATAAGCGAGAACTTTTTTGATGTCCGACTGCGCTATGCCGATTGTTGCGGCGAACAGAGCCGTCGCCGCGCCGATAACCGCTACGATGAACATCGCGGTCGGCGCGTGAACATAAATCGAACTCGCGCGCGCGACCATGTAAACGCCAGCCGTCACCATCGTCGCCGCGTGGATGAGCGCGCTCACAGGAGTCGGGCCAGCCATCGCGTCCGGCAGCCATACGAAGAGCGGTATCTGCGCGCTCTTGCCTATCGCGCCGACAAAAAGCAAGACAGCAATCGAAGTCATCCCGCCCGCAAAAATAGCTGAAGCTGTCAGCGGGTCTGTCGCTTGAGTCATCGCCCAGTTGAACGCGCCGTGAATGCCTCGTCCTGCATCGTTGAAATAGAATATCGAGCCGGACTTTAAGAACAACAACATCAGGCCGATGGCGAATCCGAAATCACCTATGCGATTGACGACGAACGCTTTCTTCGCCGCGTCACTGGCAAAGTTTTTTGTGAAGTAGTAACCGATCAGCAGGTAAGAGCACAGGCCCACGCCTTCCCATCCGACGAACATCAACAGGAAATTATCCGCAAGCACCAGCGTCAGCATCGAGAACATGAACAGATTCAGATAAGCGAAGAAACGCCAATAGCCTGAATCTCCGCGCATATAGCCTGTTGCGAAGACGTGAATCCAGAAAGCGACGAACGTGATGAAGACGATGTAAATGCCTGAGAGCGAATCGAGCAGCAGCGCGAAGTCTGCGCGGAACGAGCCGACATGAATCCATGTGAAGAGGTATTCGTAAATCTTTTTTCCCTCTTCAAGCTCTGCGTGATGGTGGAAGAAAACGTAAAAGGAAAGAATTGCCGAGACGGCGACCGTTGAACAGGCGATGATGCCGATCAGGCGCTCGCCCATCCTTTTGCCAAAAAAGCCTAGTATCGCTGCGCCTAAAAGCGGCGCGAGAATTATTGCGGCTAACATTCTATTTTCAGCACCCTCACATTCAGTAGTCCGCTTGGCAGTAGCCCAAGCGTCAGCGCGCGCGAATCTGCGCCCTTCCTCACGGTCGGGCTACTACCACTTTTTCTTCACATCTTCAGCGTGTCTACTTCGTCAACGTTGAGCGATTCTCGATTTCTGAAAATCGAGATGATGATTGCAAGCCCGACCGCTGCTTCTGCCGCTGCAACCGTCATGACTATGAAGACGAACAACTGCCCGCCTATGTCGCCAAAGAAACTCGACATCGAAACCAGCGTGAGATTGACCGCGTTAAGCATCAACTCGATGCATAAGAATATCGTTATGGCGTTGCGCTTGATGAAGACGCCGACTGCCCCTATCGTGAACAGCAGCGCCGAAAGCCCCAGATACCAGGATAACGGAACCATAACCCTCCTCAGTCTCAAATCTCAAATTTGAGACTTCATCAATCTCCTTCGCGTCTTGCCAGCACCATCGCGCCGACAACGGCCATCAGTATCAATACGGAAGTCACCTCGAAAGGTAACAGGTAGCTCGTGAATAGATTAGTTCCGATGCTCCAGGTTGTTCCGACTGCGCGGTCGGCTGTTTCGGCTGCGACCTGCGGCATGGTGCGGTGAGGCACAAGACGAAGCACGTAAAATGTCTCTGCAATCAACAATCCCGCAAAAGGAACCGCCAGATAGCGCAGCCCTTTCTGCTTTTCGATCATCGGCTGATCCTTTGGCACGTTCAGCAGCATTATTACGAACACGAACAACACCATTATCGCGCCCGCGTAGACTACTATTTGAATCGCCGCGATGAATTGCGCGTGCAGCATCATGTAAAGCGCCGAAAGCGATGCGAGCGTGCCAATAAGCGACAGCGCGCTGTAGAGCGGATTGCGCTGCAACAATATGTTCAGCGCGCTTGCCACTGCGATGACTGCGAATAGTATGAAGAGAGCCTTTTCCATGTTTGCGGATCAGCGAATCAAAAGTATTACAGTTGCCGTGACAATCACGTTGATGATTGCAGCGGGGAGCAAAAACTTCCAGCCGAAACGCATCAGTTGATCGTAGCGAAACCTGGGCAGCGTGAAGCGAATCCACATCGCCAACAATATCAACGCGAGAACTTTTAATGTGAAATAGACCACGCTGAGTATTGGAAACTGCTGCACCCACGGCCCTATCCACCCGCCGAAAAAGAGCGTCACGGCTATCGAAGACGAAGTGATGAGGTTGATGTATTCGGCCATCTGAAACATCACAAACTTCATTGACGAGTACTCTGTGTGATAGCCCGCGACCAGTTCCGATTCAGCTTCGGGCAGATCAAACGGCGTGCGATTGCATTCGGCCAGCGCCGCGATGTAGAAGATTATGAAAACCAGCATCAGCGGAAACTTGAATATGTTCCAGCCGAAAATGCCAAATCTGCCGCTCTGTTGACCTACGATGTTTACGAGATCAAGCGTTCCCGTAAAAATCAGCACGCTGACGATTGATATGCCGAATGCCAGTTCGTAGCTGATCATCTGCGCGCTTGCACGGAGTCCGCCCATCAGCGAGTACTTGTTATTTGAAGACCAGCCTGCCAGCACGATGCCGTATACGCTGAGCGACGTGAGCGCGAATACGTAAAGCAGCCCCACGTTCATTCGCGTGACGTGAAGATCAATCGTGCGACCGAACAGAGTTATCTGGCTGCCATAAGGTATGACTATGAAAGTCATCAGCGCAGGAATCAGCGAAATAGCGGGCGCAGCTACGTAGAGCCAGCGGTTAGCTTCCGTCGGAATGATGTCCTCTTTGAAGATCATCTTCAAGCCGTCGGCCAGAGGTTGCAGTAAACCCAGCGGGCCGACCCGGTTCGGGCCGACGCGCAGTTGAATCCAACTCATCACCTTTCTTTCGAGTAGTGTCAGGTAAGCGACTGCCGTAACGAGTATGAACAGAATTACTACTGTTTTGATTAACCACTCAAGAAGGAGGTTTGTCATAGTATGACCGGTGGCAAGGTGAATTCAAGCATCCAAAATCTGCAATGAAATATCTTTGTCTATCCACGCCGCGCTTCTGTTATCCACGGCTCCATTCGAGTATGCCTTTGCGCCACACGTACACAAGCCCGACAAACAAAACTACCATGAAGAGCATCATCTCGCCGTAGAAGATGTATTTCAACGGCCTGTATGCTTCATCCTTCAACACATTCGGAAAGACGACCGCCCACGGCACCAGGAATACTGCTTCGATGTCGAACAGCAGAAAGACCATCGCCACGAGGTAGAACTTCACAGACTGCCGCGCGCGCGCCGTGCCGACCGGCTCGACTCCGCTTTCATAAGGCGCGAGCTTTTCCGGTGTCGGTCTGTTTCTTCCGGCCAGCCGCGACAGCACGATTAAAACCGTTGCTACTGCGACTGCCAGAACGAAAACTAAAAGAATAGGAATGTAGTTGCTCATTTCCAACTTTGTATGTGCGGTTGTCGGCGGCTGTAGTCCACAGTGATAAAATCAGCCGCTAACCAAGACTAGGCATCTTATCGCCTGGTGAAATTCAGTGTCAAGCAACACAAGCAATCGGCTACTCGCGCTACGAACTGCGGGAAAAGTATTGTTACGCCTCTTTCGATCAAGTAACATCGCACGAGAGCAGCCCCCGAAGAATTCTAGTCAGCCCCACTGATCGAAGCAAATGCAAAAGACCTGCGATTATTGCAAAGGACCGACCGAAGAAGCACATTTGAAGTGTCAGAATTGCGGCGCGCCGATAGTTCGCGCCGATTCAGTCTTGCCAGACTTCCGCCTCTGTCCTTACTGCCAGCGCAAACTGCTGGCCTTGGCCAGCCCTGCCTGCAACTATTGTGGCCGCCGGTTGCCTGATGAATACATCAAAGCGCGTCAGGCCCATCTTCAACGAATCAGCGAAGTGGAAGAGGCGGATGAAATGACCGGAAAAATAGACGAGATGATTCGTCAGACTGCGCGGCGAGACAAAAAAAGACCATCTTTTTTCGCCGACATCACGGATTTGTTTTCTTAGATTGTGAATTAAGGTTGAGGCGACCCGACGTATCGGACGGGATCGGTTGGTTGGTCGTTCTCGCGTATCTCATAATGAACGTGCGGGCCGGTCGAACGCCCCGTGCTGCCCGCGTGGCCGATCTGATCGCCACGCTTGACGCGCTGTCCGGCTTCAACAGTAATCCTCGACAAGTGGCCATAGCGCGTCGTTATTCCATTGCTGTGATAAAGGATCACTAGATTGCCGTAGCCCGAATAAGGCCCTGCGTGGATGACTAGCCCGTCAGCAGTAGATGAAACAGGAGTGCCGAAGTCGGCGGCGATGTCTAATCCTTCATGAGTTTCGCGTCCTTCGCCGCTGAATGGGTTATGACGCCTGCCGAATCCATCCGTGATATATCCGTTCACAGGCAGACCCGAAGGAATCGAAGAGAGGCGCAATATGTCCGAGCGCAAGCGGTCGTTTATGTGTCGCATATTGCGTTCAAGCTGATCGGCTGTTTTATCGAGCGCGGCAACAGTCTCAGGCCCGCCGATGCCGATTTGCTGGTCAATTTCCGGCGTGTGATCCATTTTGGCTTGCCTGGCAAGCTCTTTTGACATATCTCCGATGTAGGATATCTGCCCTTTCAGTTTCGCATAAGAGTTCTGATATGCGTCATTCTCTTCTTTCAGCTTTGCATTCTCGGCTTTCAAAGAGGAGTTCTTAAAACCGAGAGCTTCTGTTTGCCCAAGCCGTATCGCGCCATAAATTGTCAATAATGCCAGGAAGATTACAAACCCGACTGCCGTATAAACCAGATTGCGATGTAAGCTGAATTGTCGAACTCCGGATGAGGATGAAGGTACGATCAGGAAGGTAACAAACCGATTATCTTTTGACATTCAACATCTCCTTGGCTCTTCATCAGAGTATGGGGATGCTGCCAATGTCTCACAGCAACACCCAAACAATTCTACTTACAACCTTATTGCCAACTTGCTCGTGAGGGGTGAATATTCGCTCAAACCGAAGCCGGAGGCTATCATGCGGGAGTGCCGAATAGCAACTGTTTTGGGTCAAATCGAGACAGACTTTAGAAAATTGCAACAATATTGGCAGAGGTCGGAGATCAAAGGTTAGAAAGAGCTGAAATTCTCAAATTGCTTTCACTAACCTTTGATCTCCGACCTCTGGCCTCTATTTTTATACAGTCTCAGCGTTGCGCGGGAAGATGATCTTATAGACGATCCACCCGATGAGCACGAAGAAACCAACTACAATCGCCAGCCATATGAGGTGCAAAGCGAAGCCGATTATTCCAAGTAATATCTTGGTTACGGCAACGCCAATAACGAATGTCAATAACCCGACGATGAATCTTACGAGTCCCGCCATATTTCGACTCCTTTCAACTATCAAACGTGAAGCGCGATTGGGCTTCACGGCTTTGCTTGCCTTTTAATTTACGAGCGCGATTGCCCTTGCCTGACGCGCGCTGCTCGCCTGAATGATAATGTTCTTGTAAGAAGTTCTCAACTTGATGTTGGGGCCGTCTTCGCCGAGCGAAGCGATAAGGCTAGCTCGCGTGCGCTGTGACAGCGTGTTAAACCCGACAGGTTTGATTTCGCCGTTCTCGCTTTGCGCGTCAAGCTGGAACTGGCTCGACTGCGGGAGCACAAGCTTGATCTCTCCGTGATTGTTTTCCACTTCGATGTCGCCTTCGGGCTGGCTCGCGGCGATCAGTGTCACATCGCGGTAGCTTGTTTCCACGTGCACGCCTTCAAAAAAGTTCTTGACCAGCACTTCACCGTGCGATGTTTGAACCTCGACCGGGCCATGCGCGTTTTCTACTTTCACCGAAGCTTGCTCGGCCCGTACCTTCAGCATGCCTTCGATTGAAGCGATATTGATGTCTTTGTTAGACGACGAAACGTCCAGATCGCCGTTGATGTTTCTGGCCTGAACACTGGAATGCGGCGCGTCAATCGTTAGGCTTGCAGTGTTTCGCGCGTCAACGCTCGCGTGTTCAGTTTTAATCTCCGCGTCGGAATTTAATCCTTGCGCAGTTATCTTGCAGAACGGAGCATCTACGTGCACAGGGCCAGCGATCTCTCGCACATCGACCGTTCCGTTGCTTGCGCCTAGATCGAGCGACCCTGACACTTTGGAGACGCGAGTGTTCTTGGCTCCCGTAATGATCAAATTCCCGTTGATCGCCGAAGCGTTCGCATCCGAATAGCTCAATGCCAGATTCACGTCCCCGTTTATGCCTGCTATATCGGCCTGCCCGTGGCTCACCTTGATCGAGAGATTGCCCTGAATATTACTTGCCGAAACAGCATCGAAACTATTCGTTATGAAAAGATTGGCATATGACGGGACTTCCACTTGAATATCAGTCGAAAATTCCTGATTCACCTGATCACGATTCGTAGTAATGCTTACGCCGTCGGAGGTTTTGCTCACAATGAGCTGAATCTGCTCGGCTATCTTGCGCGCGTCTTCCTGATTCCACCCGCGCACGCCTTTCGTAAGAGTAGCGCGAAGCGTCGGACTGCCACCTATTACTTTGACGACGCCGAAGTTATTATTGACTGTGATTTTTATTCCTTGTCTGAAATCTTTCGATTCAATCGTGTCATCAGTAAAAGCGAATGTCTGGCCCACGACCGAATCGCGGAGGCTGCTTAAAAAGCGCGGCAGCTTCAAAGCGGCAAGCACAGAAGGATTGGTAGCCAGGCGATTGGCAAGCACGCCCGTGCCGCATATGAGCGCGACTATTATCACGCGCGCCGGCGTCAGCACACGCGGCGGCGGCCCTTCCGTGTGGCGATGCGAGTAGTACCTGATCAACTCCACTCCGGCGTAGACCGCAAGCAGCAATAACCAGTAGCGACCGTAGATTTCGAGCGCGTTCAAATCGGAATGAAATCGGCTGACGAAAAAAAGAACGCCGATGATGATGAGAAGCATTCCGCCCATAGGCGAGCGGGGCTTGCGCTCGACGGCGTATCCCATCACACGAACTACGCCTGCGCAGATCATAAACACGGGCCACAATCGCATCAGCCAGGGGGTCAGCCCTGATCCCGGCGGCGCAAAAAAGATGGTCACGCCGACCGCGACCAGCAATAAGCCGAGCAGCAAAGTCCCCCTCATGTTTTTGCGCGATGATGCCAATGCTTTCGCTACCTCCGGTCGCCCGGACGCGACATTCGCCTAACATTGCTTGGAACGTTTTCGGCGAATGAATCCGGTGTTAATGGATAAGATGATCGTTGCGAGTTATCCGAATCGTACTCTTCTTCACGCGAACGCTTGAAATAGTTGGTGAGCAAATAGCCGCCGAAGATTATCAATACTGCCGGGATTAATCGCGCAGGGGTGATGAAAGCCCAGGGTCGAATGATCTGAATGACCAGAAGTAAGCCCGCAAAAATAAACACGAGTCCAAGCACAGGTGCGCGCTTCGCCAGTTGCCGTTTGAATTTCGCTTCATCTGCTTCGGGGCTTTCGCCTTCAGCGATTCGCTGCGCGGTGCGATAGGCATCCATGATCGAGTGAAGATAAAAAGCCATGCCCGCAAGCGCAAAAAAACCCGGGAATACATGAAGTTTAGTGAGTTGAAACAATCCAACCGTGCCGACGAAGTGAACAACAGCTTTCACGTTCTGGCGATTGTAGACGGCTCCGAGTCCGGGAAGCAAAGCGCACAGCGCGGCAAGCCTTGCCTTGGCCTTCGACTTCGATTTTCCGCCGTAGTTGTAATTCTGCGATAGGCTCTCGATTCCGAGCACTATGCAATCCTGACAGTAAGGGTAGCCCTTGATTCTGTGATCGCATCCGGGGCAGAGCGCGCGAGTGCAGTTGGTGCATTGAACTCGCGCAGAATTTGATGTGTGATAAAAGCAATACATAGAGAAATCCTATCTATGATAGAAACCCGTTTAAATATCCTTCTAAGCTTTTAACGAATTGTACTGGGTGCCGGTTCGAGCAATAACTCGATTGATAAACATTCGACTACAACCAGGGCGCTAATTTTTTTCAGCGCCCTCCGCCGTGTTGCTCGAATTTCGATTGAGTTTGTCGGCTTTCTCGGTTGCTCCGCCGAGAGAATCCCATATCTCTTCGATTCCATGCCCGACTCGCTCTATGCGAGCCGCAAGCTCATCTTTCTGCGAATAGATGTCCGCGCCCTGACTGTAGAGCTGACCGAACTTCACATGCGCCTGACGATAAATTCCTGCGACCGATCCGTCATCGGAAAACCCAAGCAGTAAGAATGCGAACGTGGCGACCACAAGCGACGCAGCGGTCGCAAAAGTCCAGCGCGGGCCGGGAGCCGCTCGCGGCATGAGGCGAGCCGCAATAGTCGTTATGCGACTGGCAATAGTTCGCCTCACAACCTGTTGGCGCGCGATTGCGGCAAGTCTATCGAACAGCGATTCGGGCGCTTCTACTTCTTCGTATGTGTGGACTGAGTGACACGAGGCGACTGCGTAGACGACATCAGTAAGAAGGCTTGAACACTTGCCGCACTCAGTGGCATGTTCTTCGAAGCGATGATATACGGAAGCGGGCACGAAGCCATCAAGAAATTCTGTTATCTGCTCCTCGAAAGCGTGACACCCGAATCCCGCATCCTCGTTTGCGATAGTTATAAGAGCGGATTCAAGCGTGATGGATGTATCGAACTCGTCATCCATCTTGCAGTCGTGCAGCGCGCCTTTGACTTCGTCAAGCAGCGAGCGGCACGCGCGGCATTGTAACGAGTGTTCTCGGAAAAGCGTCGCATCTGTTGAACGAAGCGCGCCGTCCAGGTAATCACTTAATTGATCCTCGAATCTACTGCAATCCATCTTGTTTCAGCGGGCCAAAACTCCCGTCCTCCCAAAGCACCTCCTACCCGACTGCTGTTAGGGCAGCCAGTAGCAAGGGCTATAATATTGATCTTAGGTCGCGGCCATTGAGCGCAGGGGAGTAAGGCCCTAGAACTTCCAGCCCCTCTCACCCGCTGGCCGCTTTAGTCCGGGTTCACCTTCATTCTACGCAAAACCTTGGCCAACTCGATTCGTCCACGGTTGATGCGGCTCTTGACGGTGCCTTCGGGTATCTTCAAAAGATCAACGATCTCTTGATACGTCAACTCCTCTATGTCGCGCAGTATGACGCATTCGCGCAGGTCTGGCGAAAGTTTGTTGATCGCAGTAAGCACTTGCAGCCTGCGCTCCTGGCGTTCGAGCGTGCGTTGCGGGCTGTCGCTCGCAGCGGGGAGATGGTACTCGTGATCGGCCAGGTCGTCGCCCGTATCAGTTGGCGTGCGCTGTCGTTTGCGATAATCGTCTATGACCAGGTTGCGCGCCAGGCGCATCAACCAGTTCGACAAATCGCCCAGAGCCGCGTCGTACTGATTGAGCGAGCGGTAGACGCGAATAAAGACTTCCTGCGTCAGGTCTTCTGCCGCTCCGTGGCTCGACGTGAACCTGTAGGCCAGGTTGTAAATCCTGCGCGAGTACAGACGCACGACGTCCGCCCAGGCCTGCTGATCGCCTTCGAGACAACGCTGAACCGTTTCAGCATCGGTTGATGTCAACGCAAGTCTTGCTCCCACCTGTCGCCTTCTAGTTAAGCTATAAAATATTGAAGTCTTCCAAACTCGCTTAACGAGATGGTGACGAAAAATGTTTCATCCTGAGCACGTCACCCAAAATCTTTCGATTGATGACGTGCGAGCCGCG
The DNA here is from genome assembly GCA_963726785.1 of Blastocatellia bacterium. GTDB lineage: Bacteria > Acidobacteriota > Blastocatellia > UBA7656 > UBA7656 > DATEKX01. The sequence goes on along the minus strand of CAVSDJ010000008.1, from coordinate 770,644 downwards.
AGGTTCTGTGCTAGAATCCCCGCTCGACAGCCTGTCCTAACAGGCTTTATCAAATCAAGGAATAATTTAACAGGTGCCCTTGATTTCAAGAATAGTATAGCACGGAGATTTTCGATAAGCTGTGAGTGCGAAGCTCAAGACCATACTTAGCCTTGCGGTCGGCGCGTTATTCGTCTACCTGTTTGTCCACAACCTCAATCTGGGTGACGTGTGGAATAAAGTTCGGGCGGCGAATCGCATGCAACTGGGCGTTGCTCTGGCTCTGCTCGTAGGCACCTACTTCGTTCGAGTATTGCGCTGGCGGCAACTTCTCAAACCCATGGCTCAACCGCCGTTGAAAGCCCTGTTTCGAGCTACGATGATTGGATTTTCCGCGCTCTTCCTGATGGGCCGAGCGGCAGAGATGATCATCCGCCCGGCAGTGCTCTCGATCAAAGAGCGAGTCCATCCTTCTGCGAGCTACGCGACCGTAATGATCGAACGCGTGTTCGACATGGTGATGGTCGTTATCTTTTTCGCGGTCAATCTGGTCTTTTTTGAATATAGCGAGCGCGAGCACAACGCGGATGCGATGCGGCTGTTCGGATGGATCAAAGTGACAGGCGGGCTTCTGCTGATAGCGGCGGCGGCGGGCGTGTACGGACTCTCTGTTTTCAGGCGTCGTCGCGAGGCGGCCTTAAGCCATCTGGAAAAGAAGTTCAATCGCTTGCCGAAAAAAGTGGCTCAAGGGTTGATAAGTTTGCTCGAACACATCTCGGAAGGACTCGCCGTTTTGCATGACGCGAGAAGCCTGACGATAACCGTTTCTTACACTGTGTTGTTGTGGCTGATGGTTGCGACTGCGCACTTGCTGGTCGTGCGCGCATTCGGGATTCACTATGATCAGGTGCCCTTTACGGGCGCAGTATTTGTGATGGGGCTTTCGATGTTAGGGTCTGTAGTCCCAACGCCGGGCGGAGCGACAGGGCCTTTCCACATAGCGACTGCTGCTTCGCTTGCGTTCCTCGGCGTTGATCAAGACTCTGCAAAGTCCGTTGCAATTATTCTGCACCCTCTCATCTTCGTCCCCGCTACTTTGTTCGGCATGTTTTATATTGCCAGAGAGGGACTGTCGCTTGAGCGGTTGAAACACTTCGGCTCGGACGAGACAAAAAATGAGCCGGTAGTCGAAGAGCAGGAGAAGCGCGAGAAGGAAAAAGTGGTAGCCTTTAACGGCTAGTCCGAAAAATTTAAACGAACGAGAGAAGAATATGAAATGTCCTTTCTGCGGGCATATCGAAGACAAGGTAGTTGATTCGCGCGAGAGCCGCGAAGGTGATGTGATTCGCCGCCGCCGAGAATGTCTCAGATGTGACCGGCGCTTTACGAGTTACGAGCGAATAGACGAAATACCCTATATGGTCGTCAAGAAAGATGGGACGCGGGAGCCTTTCGCGCGCGAGAAAGTTCTTGCGGGCGTGATGAAAGCCTGCGAGAAGCGTCCCATACAGATGACGAAAATCGAAGCGCTCGTAAACCAGGTCGAGAAATACGTTCAAGAGTCGCGCGAGCGCGAACGCTCGACTGAAAAGATCGGCGAAGTAATCATGCGCCGATTAAAGGAACTGGACAAAGTAGCTTACGTCCGCTTTGCTTCGGTCTACCTTGATTTCAAAGACGTTACCGAGTTTATGAGCGAACTGAAATCACTGGTTCGCAAAAGCAGCGCGAAATAAAAGCTCGATGGCTGCAATGTAACCACCTGTCGTTACTATCTTTCTATCATCGCTGTGGTCGCCGACTTGTCACACCGTAAGCCGCCACTTACAATCTTAAGTTCGGGCGCAAAGGATAATAATCAACTATGTCATCACTGTTAGAAACAGAAGAGGTACAAATAGACCAGACGGACGAGCAGGTAAAACTGCCCGACTCGATGCCCGTTTTGCCGCTCAGAGATATTGTCATCTTCCCCTATATGATCGTCCCGCTCTTTGTTCAGCGCGAGCGTTCGATTCGCGCCGTTGATCAGGCGCTCTCAGAGAATCGAATGATTATGCTCGTGGCGCAGCGCGACTTGGAAAAAGAGGAGCCTGGCGGACCAGACCTCTACAACTACGGCACAGCGGCTGCCATCATGCGAATGTTAAAGATGCCCGATGGCCGCATTCGCATACTGGTTCAAGGGCTATCGCGCGCGCGCGTGACCCGCTACGACGAGAGCCTGCCTCATCTCGTGGCGCACATCGAGCCGCTTGCAGACAGCGAGCCTGATGCTGAAGAGCTGGAGCTTGAGGCGTTAATCCGAAACGTGCGCGCATCGCTCGAACGCGCAATCACTCTCGGCAAAAACATCTCGTCGGAGGTCATGGCCATCGTCGCCAACCTCGAAGACTCAGGCCGTCTGGCGGACGTCGCCGCGTCCAATCTCGAATTGAAAGTCGTAGACGCGCAGAGCGTGCTTGAAAAGCTCAACCCGGCAGACCGCCTGCGGCGCGTCAACGAATTGCTTGCGCGCGAAATAAACGTGCTGCTTGTGCAGCAGGAGATCAACACTCAAGCCAAAGGCGAGATTGATCGCACTCAGCGCGAGTTCTATCTGCGCCAGCAACTCAAAGCCATACAGACGGAGCTTGGCGAAGGCAACGAGCTTGCAGAAGAGATACAGATGTATCGCGACAAGATGTTGCTGGTTGGCATGCCTGAACCCGTCGAAGAAGAAGTTGACCGCCAGATCAAAAAGCTTGAACGAATGCATCCGGACGCTGCGGAAGCCGCGACGCTGAGGAATTATCTCGATGTAATGGTTGGGCTGCCCTGGTCGAAAGCCTCAGAAGAGAACCTCGATTTGAAACGCGCGCAGACTATACTTGATGAAGATCACTACGGGCTTGAAAAAGTCAAAGAGCGCATCATCGAAACGCTCGCCGTCCGCAAGCTGAAAGAGAAAGTGAAAGGCCAGATACTTTGTCTCGTAGGGCCGCCCGGCGTCGGAAAGACTTCACTTGGCCGTTCTATCGCCCGCGCGCTTAATCGCAAGTTTCAGCGATTGAGCTTAGGCGGCCTGCACGACGAAGCGGAGATTCGCGGCCATCGTCGCACTTACATCGGAGCGATGCCCGGTCGCATAGTCCAGGCGATTCAACAGGCAGGGACCAACAACCCTTTGATAATGCTCGACGAGATTGACAAGGTCGGCGCTGACTTTCGCGGCGACCCATCGTCTGCGCTGTTGGAAGTGCTCGACCCCGAACAGAACTTTTCATTTCGCGATAACTATCTCGGCGTGCCGTTCGATCTTTCAAACGTGATGTTCATGACTACGGCCAACGTGCTGGACACGGTTCAGCCTGCGTTGCGCGATAGGATGGAGGTCATTCGACTTGCCGGTTATACGGAAGAAGAGAAGGTCGAAATAGCGCGTCGCCACATAATACCCAAGCAGTTGGACGCTCACGGCATAACGGCGCGCAACATTGCGCTCAGCCGCTCTGCGCTCAAAGCAATCATCCTTCAATACACGCATGAATCGGGCTTGCGTCAATTCGAGCGCGAAATTGCCACTGTCTGCCGCAAGGTCGCGCGCCGTGTTGCCGAAGGCGACGCACAGGTCGTGCGCGTGACGCATAACAGGCTTCAGGAGTTCTTAGGCATACCGCACGTTTACGCCGATGAGATTTTGAAGAAAGACCAGATAGGCGTAGCGACTGGCCTTGCGTGGACTCCTGCGGGTGGAGACGTGCTTTTCATCGAAGCGTTGCTTACGGCAGGGAAGGGAGCACTGCTTTTGACAGGGCAATTGGGCGACGTGATGAAGGAGTCCGCGCAGGCCGCGTTCTCGTGGGCAAAGGCGCGGGCCGATGAGTTAGGCATTGATCCCGAAAAATTCAGCAAGGTTGACGTACACGTTCACGTGCCTGAAGGGGCGATACCGAAAGACGGCCCGTCTGCGGGCGTGACGCTTGCGACCGCGATGGTGTCTGCGCTTGCCGGAAGGGCAGTGAAGCGATCTGTTGCGATGACCGGCGAAATAACTCTGCGTGGAAACGTGTTGCCCGTCGGAGGGATTAAAGAGAAGGTGCTGGCCGCGCGCCGCGCTCGCGTAGATACGATAGTGTTACCGATACAGAATCGCCGCGACCTCGAAGAAGTGCCGAAAGAACTACTTAAAGAGATCACCTTCGTCTTTGCAGAGTCCGTTCGCCAGGTGCTGAAGATTGCGCTCGTGTGATTCGATACGAGCGATGTTTACTCGTATCGCAACGCGATCACAGGATCAACTTTCGTCGCGCGCCGCGCTGGAATCCAGCAGGCCACGAGCGCTACAAGCGCCAACAACAACGCGATAACGGCAAATGTCAGCGGGTCAGTTGTGCTGACCCCAAAGAGCAAATTTGACATCAATCGCGTGAGCGCTCCAGCCATCGCCATACCTATTGCGATGCCAACTGCTGTCAATACCATTCCATGTCCGACGAGCAGCTTCAGCACGTCTGAGCCTTGCGCGCCCAGCGCCATCCGAATGCCGATTTCCTGTGTTCGCTGAGAGACAGTGTAAGAAATAACACCGTAAATACCTGTGAGAGTCAAAATCAATCCGGTCGCTCCGAACAACGCAAAAAGTAATGTGTAGAAACGCATCTGAGCTACAGTGTTAGAGATGGCTTGTGTCAGTAGCTGCACGTTTACTATCGGCACGGTTTTGTCGCCCGACCGAATCTGGTCTGTAAAACTCATGGCTAAAGATGTGGGGTCATTTGTAGTGCGAACGAAAAAATTGCCCCAGGTCCAACTGTTCTGATGATAAGGGAAATATAGCTCTGGAGTCGCCTCTTTGGTCAGGCTGGAATGATGCACATCGCCGATGACGCCCACGACTTCCCACTGCTCAGGGTCGCCATCATTCTGATTCGCGCCAACGTTCGAGATGCGTTTTCCAATCGGGTCTTCATTCGGAAAGTAACGCTCCGCCAGTGTTTCATTGATGAGTGTAGCCCCAACGCCGCCCCGCCGGTCTTCTTCGGTGAAGTAGCGACCTTTACGCAAAGGAATCTTGATCGCCTGGAAGTATTGCGGAGTGACGCTGCGCACGTTTGCCACTGGTTCTTGACCGGGTTCAGGTTTTGGGCGGCCTTCAATCCTGAAATCGCAGCCTACATTGCCACCGCTGAAAGGCATCGGCGCGACGAACGCGGCGCTTTCGACACCGGGCAAAGCTCTGAGCCTTTCAAGCGTTTGATTAACGTAGCGCACTCGCTCTTCGGTATCTTCGTAGCTCGCCCTCGTCAAACTGATCCGGCCCGTCAAAACATTCTTTGGGTCAAAGCCGGGATTTATATTCACCAGCAGCCCAAAGCTGCGAATCATCAAGCCCGCGCCGATGAGCAGAACCAGACCCATCACCACTTCCGCCACGACCAGCGAGTCACGCCATAAACGCAATGTCCCGCTACTCGTAGCGGTTTTTGCTCCTGCTTTCAAAACTTCGTTGATATCAGGGCGAGATGCTTTGAAAATAGGAATCAGGCTGAACAGCACAGCGGTCAACACGGACGTTGCGAAAGTAAACGCAAGAACACGCGCGTTGATCTGCACCTCATCCAGCCTCGGCAGTTGATCCGCGCCGTAATACTTGATCGCAGACATCCCCCACACCGCAATAAGCAATCCTACCAGGCCGGAGAGGACTGAAAGCAGAAGACTCTCGGTTAACAAATGACGAGCGACTCGCCACGTCCCCGCGCCCAGTGCGGCGCGCAAGGCAAGTTCTTTCTGCCGACTACTCGCCCGCACCAGCAGCAAATTCGTCATGTTTGTGCAGGCGATCAGAAGAAGAAACCCCACAGCCCCCAGCAGTAACCATAGGGCTCGACGTATGTCGCGGCCAACAATCTGTTCATCTACGCTCACCAGGTAAGCGGTCGTGTCACGATTGTATTGCGGATATTGCCGCTCCAGATTCTCAGCAACGGCAGTCATCTCAGCTTGCGCCTGTGTGAAGGTCACGCCCTGCTTCAAGCGGCCAATCGTCAAAAGAACCTGCGCGCCGCGTTCGCTAAGATTCCCTCCCTCTCCTGCGATGGTGGTCAAGAGTTCGGTCTGTTTGTCAGCCAGAGGAAAGTCGAAAGTTGACGGCAGAATCCCAATAATGGTGAATGACCTTCCATTCAAAGGAAGCTGCTGACCTAACACTGCTTCGTCCCCGCCCAATCTGTTTTGCCAGTACCGATGGCTGATAATGACTACTGGTTGAGCGCCGCGCTTCTCTTCTTCGACCTGAAAATCGCGGCCTCGTAACAAGCTGACCTTTAGCAGTGAAAGAAAGTTGGCGGTGACACGCATCCCTTGAATGCGCTCGGCCTGACCTTCATTGAGTAAAGTAAAACCGTTAGTCTTATACCCCGCTATCGCTTCAAAACTTTGATTCTGTGCCTGCCAGTCTTGCAATTCGAGATAAGAGACAAACGCTTCGGTGCGTTTTTCCTTGGGGGTTCTCCAAATCGTCGCCACGCGCTCAGGTTCAGTGATGGACGGAGGACTCAGGATCAGCGCATTGATGACGCTGAAGATCGCGGTGTTTGCGCCAATGCCCAGCGCCAATGTGATGATCGCGATAATCGTGAAGCTGGGCTTCTTTGTCAGCATTCGAGCGCCGTAGCGCAGGTCTTGCCACATCGTTTCTAAAAAATGTCCCATTCTCACCTCCCTCACGCTTTCTTTCACCTGCTCTACGCCTCCCATCTCGATCAACGCCGCGCGCCGGGCCTCTGCCGGATTAAGGCCCTTTCTGATCTTCGCTTCGATCAGCAGTTCAAGATAGGCATGAACCTCTTCTGTAAGCTCTTGCTCAACCTGATCCTTATGCAACAGGTTGCGCAGGAGGCTGGATAAACGAGGCAGTATTGGCATACGGGACGCCCTCCTCTATGTAGCTTTAAGGGCACTTGTGATCGCCATCGAGATTTTCTGCCAACCTTCGGTTTCGGCTTCGAGTTGCTGCTTCCCAGTCCTGGTCAGGCGATAATATTTCGCCCGGCGGTTATTCTCCGACTCTCCCCATGATGATTTAAGCCAGCCCGCCTCCTCCATCCGGCGCAGGGCAGGGAAGAGAGAACCAGGTTTGACTTGAAAAGCTCCCTTCGTAATCTGTTCAATACGGGTTGAGACTCCTAGTCCATGTAGCGGGCCTAATGCCAGCGCCTTCAGCACCAGGAGGTCGAGAGTGCCTTGCAATAGATCAATTCTCTCCTTCATACTTGATCTCCTATAGAATATCTGTATGAGCTTATAGACCTCTTCGTATAGAATGTCAATATGAGTACTGCTACTTGAGCCCTGTTCACCTCAGAGACGCCGCAGGACGCATAGAGACTGTTATTTATAGCCGCGTTAGCGGCATATGAGTTTAGCCGTGTACTTCAGTGCACGGTCAGCCACGTTCATAATAAATCACGTCGCGTCAGCGACGATTGCATCGGACCTCAATCGTCGCTGACGCGACGTGATGGCCTAATCACAAAATCTACCGTGCACTGAAGTACACGGCTAAATTCACGCCGCCGCTACGCGGCCATAGAGAGAAGGACTTTTTGCGAGTCCTTCGGCGTCTCTGCAGTGAATTGACTCTTAAACCCGGAGAACTGAATGGCCCTGGAGCAATATGTTTCAAATTTATTGCGGCGCTTGCCTTTTGTTGACTACACTGAATTTCGCGTGATATAACCCACCTACTCAGCAGGAGTGCTTGAGCGGAATGGGCGAGAGCAGCGACTTTCGAGCCCCTTGGTGACGGTGGAGCTATATCTAAGGTCACAAGAGTCGCGGCTACCGAAAAGCAATCAAGAAAATCGAATCGAGAGGGTAAACTGAAGATGAGACTAGCAGGCAAGGCGAGTCGTAGTGTTGTTTTATTGCTTATTACATTGATGCTCGCTGGAGTCCTTACTCCAATAGAAGTGTTCGGCCAGTCTCAAGAGTTGAAACCGCCTCAAGCCTTGACCCCGCCTCAAGCAGTAACGCCGCCCGACAACGCCCAATCCGTAATTGATCGCGCCGAAGAAGCTTTCCGTCGCGGTGAAGAAGCGCAAGCCAAAGGATTGCCGGACATCGCTCGCAAGATGTTCGATCAAGCTGTTGATAGCATCCTTCAGTCAGGCATTGATCTGAAAACGAACCCGAAGCTTGAAACTTATTATCGCCAGTTGCTTGACCGTATTCACAAGCACGAAGCGCCGCCCGGCGATGTTCATCCAGCCGAAGAACAACAGGATGTAAAGGAAAAAGCCGAGCCTGCATTGCTCGATGAGCTTTCCGACATCAAAGACACCGAGCTTGCGACGACCACGGCTGGCGGCATCAACATATTCGGGCATTACGATTTCGATTTCACGGTCGCGCCGCCCGTCTTTCAATTCATGAATTTCTTTGTTTCCGGTCGCGGCCATTCGACTATGGTCGTCGGGCTTCAACGCTCAGGCCGTTACCGGCAGATGGTCGAAAAGATATTCAAGGAAGAGCGTGTCCCGTTAGATTTGATCTGGCTCGCGCAGGCTGAATCCGTGTGGAAGCCAAACGCGCTTTCACGCGCCGCCGCGAAAGGAATATGGCAATTCATACCCGGGACCGGCACGCGCTACGGACTCGCGCAGACGCAGTGGGTTGACGAGCGTTCTCATCCTGAAAAAGCCACGCGCGCCGCTGCCCGTTATCTCAGGTGGCTGCACGATCATTTCGAGGGCGACTGGCTGCTTGCGATGGCTGCTTATAATTCAGGCGAAAACCGCGTAGACAACGCGATTGCCCGTTGCGGCTACGCTGATTTCTGGGAACTATACAAACGCAATCTGTTGCCGCAAGAGACCCGCAATTATGTTCCGATCATTCTTTCGATCATCGTCATCAGTAAGAACCAGAAGCGTTATGGCTTTGATGTGAAACCTGACCCGCCGCTGAATTACGAGACGTTCGAGCTTCCCGCGCAGACCGATCTGAAAGTAGTGTCAGAACTGTTGGGCGTGCCTTACGAAGTGGTTCAGGATTTGAATCCTGAGTTGCGTCGCGGGACTTCGCCAGCCGACCAGCGATATTCGATCAAGCTGCCGAAGGGGATGAAGAAGCAATTCGAGATAGCTTATGCCGACCTGCCCGAAGATCAGCGTATGCGCAAGGCCGCGCCTGCGGTTGCTTCTGATGAAGTAGCGGTCGAGCGTTATCGCCCGACCTATCGCGTGCAGGTCGCGTCTTATCAAGTCCGCCGTGGCGACACGATAGCGGCGCTGGCCCGGCGTTATGGAGTGTCGGTCAAAGAGATCGCGCGTTTGAATCGCATGTCATCGCGCGGCGAGTTGCGCAAAGGCCAGACGGTTCGCGTCCCTCAAGCTGCGCGCGCCAGTCGTAGCAGCCGAGGTACTCGTGTAGCTCGCAGCCACGTTATGCGATACAGCGAGCGGCCAGTCATTCGCTCGCGTCAGGGCAGCGGCAAAGATAAAGGCCGCAGTGTTTCGTCGCGCAGTCGCTCATCGAAAGAGCATTCATCGAAATCCCGTTCATCACGTCGTCGTCGCTGAATCTAGCAGGTAGTTTTAGAAGCCCTGTCAGGGGCGAGCGGTTCATAATATCTCTTGATTCATAAACAAATTCCGTATCAGCCGCGCGATTGACGTTATCCCCTTCAAGTTATAAAGTAGCCACGCCGATATTCGCTCTTCGAGCGCATATATGTCTAAAAAGCGCATCACGATTATTTTTCTGATCATACTGACGGTATTCGCGCTCTACCTTTGCTACCTGCTATTTCAGCCTTTCCTCATCCCTTTGCTCTCGGCGCTGGTAATTGCCATTGTCTTTTTTCCAGTCCACGCTCGCATGCAGATGGTTTTTCGCAAGCCGGGTGTAGCCGCGCTGATGTCTACGATGCTGGTCACGCTGATAATCATTATCCCTGCGATATTGATTCTCGCGGCTGTGACTAAAGAAGTATCCGGGTTGATCGCTGTCATTGATCAGAAAAGCGCCGAAAGCGGCGGATTCAGCCCTTATGTCAACCGCCTGATCGAAGGGCCAATAAATTGGATCAGTCAGTACATTGACCTCTCGCAGATCAATCTTAGTGAAACGCTTCGCAGCCGCCTTGAAGGATTGAGCCGCTTCCTGCTCGCGCAGCTTGCAAACATAGTCGGCGGCGTAACTTCATTCGCTGTTGATGCTGTGATAACCATTTTCACTCTCTTCTTTCTTTTCCGCGAAGGCCGTTCCCTGCGCCGCCGCGTAGCCGCGATTCTCCCTTTAACCCCTGAGCAGGTCGAGAAACTTTTTAGCGGAATCGAAAACACCATAATCGGAACTGTGTATGGCGGGCTTGTCGTTGCCGCGGTTCAAGGCGCGTTGATCGGAATTGCGTTGTGGGTTTTTAAAATACATTCGCCCGTGATGTGGGGAGTCGTGGCGGCGTTTTTCGCGCTGCTTCCGCTGGTCGGGACTGCTGTGGTGTGGGCACCGGCTGCGATTTACCTGCTCGCAACCGGCCATTGGGCGCAGGCTATAATCCTCGTCGGGTGGGGCGTAGGCGTGGTCGGCACGATAGACAATGTGCTCAGACCTTATTTGATCAGCGGTCGCGTGCAGATGCACACGCTCTTAATTTTCTTTGCGGTCTTCGGAGGCGTGAACGTGTTCGGCTTTCTCGGCCTGGTTGTCGGGCCTGTGATAGTTGCCGTGACGAGCACGCTGCTGGTTATGCTCAGGGACGAAGGCCGCGCTTGGGCCGCGTCCTTGAAAGAAGATGCCGACGCCGCCACTGTAGCCCCGCCTGACTCCGCGTGTGAATGAGAATAATCAATCTCGAATATAAAATTTGAAAGCTCGAAATTCTTTAAACGCTCTAATCAACCCATCGAATCATTCGAGCATCAAACCCCGCGTCGCTTTACAATTCAACGGGCGCTGCTGTAATTTTGTTAGTGAGAGTCGAAGGCTCCCGCACTCGGATTAACCCAGCAATCAATAGAGAGTTCATTATGTGGCCATTCAATAAATCGAACGTTCAACGCGGCAGATTGGCGCTTTCGCCAACCTGGTTGCAGGACTTTTTTCGCCGCTACACTTTCCTTTCGCTATTGGCGCTGTCGGTCATCGCGGGGATTATGTTCGGCGCAACCGTTGCCTATCAGGCCAGCATGACGCAAGAAGCGCAGGAAGTCGCGGGGCTTGCCAGCTATCGCCCAAACCTTGTGACTCGCGTTATGGCCGGTGACGGAAAAACGGTCGTCGGCGAGTTCTCGCTCGAACGCCGCATCCCAATCACATACGATCAGATTCCGGAAACGATGAAGAAGGCGGTCTTCGCCATCGAAGACGACCGCTTTTATCAACACATCGGGGTTGATCCGATCCGCATAGTCTCGGCCACATTCAAAAACATCGTTAAGAGCCGCAAAGCCGAAGGCGCATCCACGCTCACGCAACAGCTTGCGCGATTGCTCTTTCTCTCGCCCGAAAAGACCTACACTCGAAAGATCAGAGAGATTCTGATCTCGCTTCAAATCGAGCGATACTACACCAAAGAGCAGATAATGGAGATGTACTGTAACCAGATTTTTCTGGGCGGCGGCGCTTACGGTTTTGAAGCAGGCTCGCAATATTACTTCTCCAAACCTCTCAAAGAATGCTCGCTCGAAGAATACGCGCTGCTGGCCGGACTGCCTAAAGCGCCGAGCTACTACTCTCCGACTCGCGATGAAAAGGCCGCGCTCGAACGGCGCAACGTCGTGCTTTATCGAATGCACGAAGAAGGCTACATAACCGATGAAGAGTACAATCGCGCGCGGCAAGCGAAGATCAATCTCAACATCAATCCGCAGCAGACCAACAATAATTCTATCTTCGGTTACTTCGTCGAAGAAGTGCGACAGGAGACCGAAGAGACTTTCGGCACTTACCAGACGCAGACCGGCGGCCTGAACATCTACACTACGATTGATGCGACGGCGCAGCGCGAGGCGGTTCGCGCTGTGCGCAGAGGGTTGCACTCTTACGAAGACCGTCACGGCAAAAGGTGGCGCGGCAAGCTCGCGAACATTTTAGATCAAAAGCTCACTAACGACCTCATGCGCTATTCGCATCCCGACTGGCTCGGTGATTACGTCGCTGGCGAATACATATACGGACTTGTGATGAATGTAACGCCCGCTGGCGCAGAAGTTCGATTCGGCGATTACAAAGCGGCGGTGACCGAAGCTCAGACGAAGTGGGCGGGCGGGCCGCCTTCGAGATTGCTCAAGCGAGGCGATCTTGCCGTGTTCAAAATCACCAAAGCGGACAACGACAAGAAAACACTCGAAGTAAACCTGGATCAGTTACCGTCCGTTGACGGGTCGCTGATCTGTTTGGAATCCAAAACGGGCGATGTAAAAGCGATGGTCGGCGGGTATGATTTTTCGACCCGCAAGTTCAACAATGCAACACAGGCCGAACGGCAGACCGGCTCGACCTTCAAGCCTTTCATTTATGCGGCAGCCATCGAAGAAGGGTTTACGCCTGACACAATAGTAAGCGCCGCCCCTTTCACAGACCCCGGAACCGGATGGTCTCCGGCGAACTATGACGGGTCTTCAGGCGGCGGAATGCTTCCGATGAGAACCGCGTTGCAACAATCTCTCAACATAGTCGCTGTGCGATTGCTCTCGATGGTCGGCGTAGACAAGGGCGCGGAGATAGTCAAACGCTTTGGCCTGCCCAATCCCATGAAGCGCGTCTTGCCATCTGCCCTGGGCGCGACCGAAGAACCGTTGATGGATATGGTCAGCGCATATTCGGCTTTCTCGAATCAAGGCATGCGCGTCAAACCGCATTTGATTGACCGAGTGACGGACGCGGACGGCAACGTGTTGCAGGACTGGAAGCCTGAATCAACCAAAGCGGTCTCGCCTTACGTCGCATCGCAGATGCAGGACATGATGCGCGGAGTCGTAACAGGCGGCACTGCCGGTTCGGTTATGAGCAACAAAGAACTGAGCAAGCGAATGATATGCGGCAAGACGGGAACGGTGAATGATTTCACGGACGCCTGGTTCATCGGCTACACGCCGACATACACGGCGGGCGTGTGGATTGGCTACCCCGGCCTCAAGAAAACATTGGGCAACGGCGAGGCCGGTTCGGTCGCCGCGCTTCCGATGTGGATTCACTTCATGGATAAATTCCTCGCGGGCAAGCCTAACGACAAGTTCCCGAAAGCCCCATCGCCGGACAGAGAGATAATTGCGAAGCGAGATGACGCAGCGCGCGCGATCCGCAAGGCTCAGGCCGATGAGGAAGGGACCAAATCGCAGGCCACGGACGAGACCGCAGATCAAGCCAAGAGCGCCGCTCAAGATGATGGTCAGTCGAAAGAACCGAGCACGCGCCCTGTGCCGAAGATGACCGAACCAGATCAAGGTGCGCCGAGGATAGAAACCGGGCGACCGCCCAAGGGGCGCGAAGAACGCCCGCGCACAGAAGATCGCACTTCGCCTGTTCGGCCTCCGAATGTCAAACCCGATAGCCGCGACAAGCCTCCAGCCAAGGAGCACAAGCGCGGCAAGAACGGAATCTAACTTAGATTTTGGATTTTAGATTTTAGATTTTGGATTGTCTGACATTGTTTTCAGAACCACATAACTGCAAATGCTTCTTTAATCTAAAATCCAAAATCTAAAATCCAAAATTACCATGTTTCTGATCATCGTTATCGTTGTGGTAATCGGTCTCGTATGGTGGGTAAAAAGCCAGCGAACGATGAGCCTCAACGAAAGACTTTATCTCAAACGCAGAGGCTATGCGTTTGAAGAGCCAATTGACCCCGGCCCGCCTGTGCCCAAAGATACGCGACTGATTAATTTGATCGAATCTCTGGGAGACCTGTCGCCCTTCGCACGCCAGCGAGCCGCAGAAGATTTATCGCGCATGTGCGAAGCGGGACAACGCGACACGCGCATGCTGCCATCGCTCGTCGTAGCTCTCAACGACAGCGACGCATCAGTCCGCAGCACAGTGGCCGCGGCGCTTGGCAATCTCAGCAATATTGAAGCAGTTGACCCGTTGAAACAGCGATTAGAAGTCGAAGAATCAATCCACGTTCGCGGCGCTTTGCAGAAGGCGCTTCAAAAGCTGAGGGGGTGAAAGGGTGCAGGGGTGAGGGGGTGAGTTGAATGCTTAGTCTAACTCACCCCCTCACCCCTGCACCCTTTCACCCCTACAATTTATTCTCCCCGCGCACGTAGTATTTGAAAGCCATCTTTGCCAGCTTCCAAACTTTTCCCCATTCGATGTTGCCCGACTCGCCGCGAATCAACTGATTCACAATCAGATCGCGCAAGTAACGCCCTTCGCGCTTGAACATGAACCGCTTTGCGTAAGGCCGCGCGACCTCGAAAAAGTTGAAGTTTGGATCAACCATCGTGCCGATGCCTTCCAGCGTCATGATCGCGCGAACGATGTAGGTGAAAGTCGCCGGTATGCGAAACGGAAATTCGTATATGACGTGCGCCAGGTCAAAGATCAATTCTTTGAACTTCACATCGCCGAGCCGCAGGCTCAGATAACGATCAAACAGCCCTTCGATTACAGGCTTGAATCGAGCTTCTTCGTTGGCCGAAAGCTCTATGAAGCCGAGCCGCACCATGTCATCCACAAGGCCGTGAACATCGCGCTCGACTATGTGAAAGAAAGCGTTTATGAGCTTCGATTGAAGCTCCATCGAAATGCGCCCGACCATGCCGAAATCGAAAAACGCGAGTCTGCCGTCAGCCATCACGCGAAGGTTTCCGGGGTGCGGGTCTGCGTGAAAGAACCCGTCTTCGAGCAGTTGCTTCAGGTAAGTGCGCGCAAGCAGTCTGACTATTTCAGGCGGGTTGTTGCCCGCGGCTTCAAGCTGTTCGATGTCTGTTACCTTCAGCCCTTCGATGAACTCCATGACGATGACCCGTTTGGTCGAAAATACTTCGTAAATCGTCGGGACGTATACTTCTTTCCAGCCCTCGAAGTTCTTGCGAAAGACTTCGGCGTTTCTAGTCTCCTGACTGTAATCCATCTCTTCAAAAATGGTCGCGTGAAACTCGTTGATCGTGCCCTGCCAGTCAACTCCGCGAATCAGGTTCGGGTATCGAGAGAGGAATCGCGTGATGCGTCGCAGCACTTTTATGTCGAACTCTATGTGTTCGGCAAGGCCGGGTCGCTGAACTTTGACGGCGACAATCTGGCCCGTGCGAAGACGCGCACGGTGAACCTGTCCGAGACTTGCTGCGGCAACGGGCGTGTCTTCAAAGCTCTCGAATATCTCTTCGAGTTTGGCGCGAAGTTCAGTCTCGATGATTTCGCGGGCTTGCTCAGTAGGGAAGGGCGGCACTTCGTCTTGGAGCTTCGATAATTCCTGAACGTACTCAACTGGCAAAAGGTCTGCGCGAGTGGCGAGGGTCTGCCCTATTTTGATAAAAGTAGGGCCGAGCTTTAGAAATTTCTCGCGAAGTATAACGCCTTCTTCGTGGCGTTGTTCGCTCGTCTTTTCGCGCTTTCTTCCGAGCCAATCGCGAGTATTCAAAAAAGCGCGGAGCATGAAGAGGAAAAACGAAATGAAGACGCGCGCCATCCGCAAGTAGCCTCTGAAGCCTATAGACACAGGTTGCTCAGTCGGCAGCAGATTCGTGATTGGTTTATCGTTCTCTGAAATGGAAATGGATTGCCCGGAGGTGGGCGCGAGTTCTGTTTGTTTGGCTTTCGTTTCCTGCATTACCTGCTTGTACGAATTCTACTCTTGGAACGTTGCTACAAGAGGATTTTAACATAATTCCAATTAAGCTGAGTGGCAAGGGCTAACCACATAATCGTTATGCTTCGAATTCTTTCGGCAGGGGATTATTCTCGCGCTCATTATCCCAGAGCACATTCACTACACGCCACCGCTGGCCGTCATGAAATAACTGAATGCTGTTGATGCCGCGTTTGAACGGTACATGGTCGTCTGGATTATGACGTGCTTCATAAACGCTGAAGACATGCGCTATGCAGCCGAAAGTTTCGATGCGGCGCGCAATCTGCTTCTCGTAAAATGAGTTCTGTTGAAAGAAGTCGTGCGTGTCTTCGATATATTGCTCCATACTCATGATCTTCGGCTCCGGGCTGCCGTCGGGCGCAAACACAGTGCGGATCATTCGTGCTTCGGGCAGGTACAAATCGCGAAGCCTGCCCCAGTCGCGCTCTTGCCCTGCAGGGCCGGAAATGATTTCATAGATCGCGCGAACGATGTTATCTATTTCTTTCGTATCATCCATATATTTTCTTTCTCATTGTTCCAGTTTTCTCATTCCTCTGCCCCCTGCATGAAGAAACTCTACCTTGCCCGTTGCGCTACGAATTATGGAAAACCCAAGCCCTCGCGACTCTGCTGGCAACATTGCCATAAAACGCCCGTCGCCGATCTTTTTGACTACCCGCTCGCTGTTTCCTGTCCTGAAAACAAGTTTGCTGTCTTTCATCAACAACTCGATTCTGCGATAAGGCAATTGGTAAAAGCCGACATAATCGCGCATCTCTGTTTCGCTCATGGGCATCTCTTTCAGCGCGTGCGTTTCTTCTCGCGGCGGTTGAGACAACATCAACTCGAATGCTTTTGCTGCGGTCTGATCCAGAGCTTCGTCAGTTTTGTTCCCCATCGCGATGACTGCGAAATTGTGATCGGGAGCGATTCGGATCAGACAGCCAAATCCATTTATCGCGCCCCCGTGTTCAAACACCCGCGCGCCGCGATAGACGCGAATAAAAAATCCATAACCGTACTTCGCATTCTCATAAAGGCTGATCGTGTCGGCGTATGGCTCGGTTAACTTCGCTATGATCGAAGGCGAGATGACCTGCCGCCCGTCTACCTGTCCTTTATTTATCACCGCAATGGCGAATCGCGCCAGGTCATTCGCACTGGAAAACATAAAGCCATCGGGCCAGAAGACCGTGTTGTTAGCAAACGGCCTGGCGACCCTTGCAGGCGCACCGCCGAAAGCGTTGTGGCCCTGTGATAATGGATATGTCATCGCCATCGTCGGGCGAAAAGTCGTGTGGCTCATCTCTAATGGTTTGAATACCAGTTCGTTCATCAGGTCTGAGTATGGACGGCCTCCGACTTCTTCGATGACCATACCGGCGAGCGCATAACCCGGATTGGCGTAAGAGAAGAACCGGCCCGGCTCTGTCAAAATATAATCGTCGCCCCAGGAACGAATCGTTATGGCCAGCGCCGTCTCGTCTTGCGGGCCGTAGTCAATTACGCGATCAAGTATGCCTGCCGTATGGCTCAACAGGTGATGCGCGGTGAGTCGCGCTAATAGGGGATTCAACCCTTTTGCGTAATTGCCGACCGGCTCGTTGAGTTTGATCTTTCCCTGTTCGGCGAGAGTGACAAGAGCCGTGGCCGTGAACATTTTCGTCACCGACCCGATGCGAAAAAGCGTGTCCGGCGTTACAGGCGCGCCTGTTTCCACGCTCGACACGCCGAAGCCTTTAGCAAAAATAATCTTATTGCCTCGTACTATGGCTAAAGCAGCGCCGGGAATGTTGGTCTGTTTCAATTCATCAAGCGCGGCCTTTTCAATCCGTGCAAAGACGCTCTGTTCTTTTTCGCTCTGCGCTTTTCCTGCTGGCACGCCAGACATACAGACTGCCAACAGCAACAGTGAGATCAGCAGTAATTTCATTTCTTTATTCGATTATCCATTCGTTTTATGGAAGGGCACAGTTGTTAATTAGAACGTGACTTATATCAAAGATGTTCTTAGTTTTCAGGCAAGAAAGTTGAAATAGAGGTAAGGCGCAAATATCGCGAAAATCAGATGAATCTAACACGCAGGAATTTTCGCTTGCCGACCTGAATCAGCACCTCCTGACCTGCTTGCGTCCCGATCCCCTGTTTGACATCGCTGATGCGCTCGTCGTTCACGCGCACGCTGCCTTGAGTGATAAGCCGCTGAGCTTCTGCAACCGACGGCGCAAGCCCTTGCGCAGCCATCAGCTTAACCAACCGCACGGCCTCTGCGGGTAATTCGATGACGGGAATATCCGCAGGCGCTTGACGCTCGCGAAACATCCGATCAAATTCATCGCTCGCTTCACGAGCTTCTGTTTCGGAATGAAAATCTGCGACTATGCGGCGACCAAGCTCCGCTTTGATGTCGCGCGGGTTGCGCTCGCCGGTAAAGGCGGCCACGTGCAAGGCTTCTATTTCATCCGGCGTCAGATCAGTCAGCAACTCGTAATACCGCCACATCAAATCGTCGCTGATTGACATGACTTTGCCGAACATTTCGCGCGGCGTCTCTGTGATGCCTATGTAGTTGTTCAAGCTCTTAGACATCTTCTGCACGCCGTCCAAACCTTCGAGCAGCGGCGTTGTCATAATCAATTGCGGTTCTTTCACACCGTAACCCTGCTGTATTTGGCGAGCCATCAATAGATTGACTTTCTGATCCGTCCCTCCAAGCTCGACATCCGATTCAAGGGCGACCGAATCGTATCCTTGAGCGAGAGGATATAGAAGTTCGTGAACGCTGATGGGCGCTTGCTCCGCTAAACGTTTCTTGAAATCGTCGCGTTCGAGAATCTGCGCGATTGTGGCTTTCGCAGCAAGGCGAATGAAGTCATAAGCTGTGAACTCAGCAAACCACTCGCTGTTGAATCGCAACTCTGTGCGCTCAGGATCGAGCAGTTTGAATATCTGCTCTTTGTAAGTCTCTGCGTTTTCCTTGATCTGATCGAGCGTGAGCGCAGGTCTTGTAGCAGAGCGGCCCGACGGATCTCCGATCATTCCTGTGAAAGCGCCGATCAGGAAAATGACTTGATGGCCGAGTTGCTGAAAGTGGCGCATCTTCCGAATAAGTACTGTGTGGCCTACGTGCAGGTCGGGCGCAGTCGGGTCGAACCCTGCTTTCACTCTGAGCGGCTTGCCAGTCTTTTCTGCGCGCTCAAGCTTGCGCCTCAACTCATCAGCCGGGACGCAATCAATCGTGCCTTTCGTTAAAAACGCTATCTGTTCATCTATAGTCATAAGCTAATTGTAGGGGCGACGCTGCTGTGGTCGCCCCGGACTAAAACATCGTCACACTGGGGCGACCACAGCAGCGTCGCCCCTACAAGATTAATAGCCAATCGCTGCGCCGCCCAGTCTGGGGTCGGGCGCGCCCAATCTCATGCCGTTCTGCGGGTCAATCATTATGCCTTCCGCATCGCCCATATATCCCGGCTTATCTGCAAGCGAGTGGCCGCGCTTTTCCAGCGCCGCGCGAGTATCGCGGTTCAATCCGAACGGCTCCCATCTTATGTGGTCGGGCATCCACTGGTGATGAAAGCGAGGCGCATCAATCGCCTGTTGCAGATTCATACCGAAGTCAATCACGTTGACGATGACCTGAAAAACAGTATTGATGATCGTCGGCCCGCCGGGGCTGCCAACGGCGAAATAGACTTTGCCATCTTTCAAAACGATTGTCGGAGTCATAGCCGAAAGCGGTCGCTTGCGCGGAGCGATTGAGTTGTTCTCGCTTTGAAGCAGGCCATAAGCGTTCGGCACTCCCGGCTTCGATGTGAAGTCGTCCATCTCGTTGTTCAAAAGCATTCCTGTGCCGCGAGCCGTCGCGCCACAGCCGAAGCTGTTGTTGAGCGTATAGGTGTTCGACACGACGTTGCCTTCTGCATCCACTACTGTGAAGTGCGTCGTTTCAGGCGATTCGTAACCTACGGGATTGCCTTCGCGTATCTCTGCGCTCGGAGTCGCACGATCCGGCTTGATCGTCTTCGCGAGGTTCGCCGCGTAATCTCTCGAAAGTAATCCCGTGACGGGAACGCTCACAAAATCCGTATCGCCCAGATATGCGGCGCGGTCTGCGAAAGCTCTGCGCTCGATTTCGACCATCAGGTGAATAGCGTCCGATGATCCTTGTCCAAGCTCTGCGATGTTGTAGCCTTCGAGCATATTGAGCATTTCCAGCAATGCTATGCCGCCCGATGACGGCGGCGGCATCGTCAGAATCTCATAGTCGCGATATGTTCCTCTGAGCGGTTTGCGAATCGTAGGCTCATACTCTTTCAAATCCTGGGCCGTGATTAGCCCGCCGTTGGCTTTCATGTCTTCGGCAATCATGCGCGCCGTTTCGCCTTCGTAAAACTCGCGCGGGCCTTTTGCCTTGAGCCGCGCAAATGTCGCGGCCAGTTCCGGCTGCGCGAACTTTTCGCCTTCTTCGTAATTCTTGCCGTCGCGCAGAAAAATGCGTTTGCTCTCAGGGAACTTGGAGAGCAAATCGCTGCTTGCGCGCAGGCTGCGAGATAGATGATAGGTGACATCGAATCCGTCGGCCGCGAGCTTGCGCGCAGGCTCGATCACATCGGCCCATTTCAGCTTGCCGTGCCTTTCGAGCGCGAGCGCAAGCCCTGCGACTGTGCCCGGCACGCCTGCCGCTTTGTAGCCGACCGTCGAAGCGTCTTTGATTACGTTGCCCTGCTGGTCTAGATACATATCGCGGCTTGCAGCAAGCGGAGCGCGTTCGCGGTAATCAATGATTTCGGTGTTGCCGTCCGCGCGGCGAATCATCATGAATCCGCCGCCGCCGAGATTGCCCGCCGAAGGCCAGGTCGCCGCCAGCGCCAATCCGACGGCTACTCCCGCATCAATGGCGTTGCCGCCCCGCTGCATGATCTCTGCGCCTACACGCGAGGCAATCGGGCTGGTGGAAGCAACTATGCCGTTGCGCGCCCGGACAGGTTGATTGGCCGATGTGCCTGCGGTCGGAGCGGGCGTTATGCTCGAAGTCGGCTTTGTTTCCGGCGACGAGTTAGATGTTGGCTGCGCGCTATTGCACGCGGTGAGCGATGCGATGAGAAGCAGCGAGATTACGGTTGTGATTTTCTTCATGCCAATTCCCCAGGGAGCGCATGTGTCTCGCCTGCATGATTTAGAATAAGAAGCCTTCATTTCTTTGCTGAAGTTTTAATGCCTTGCATTTTCAGGTCATGCAGGCGAGACGCCTGCGCTCCCAGCATTTACTTTATAACATTCCGATGTACCACGTTATCAACGACTGACCCGTGAAGAGCGCGACGATGGCAGCCGGGCCTAAGAAAACTCCGAAAGGTAATTCGGTTTTCATTCCCCCTCGGCTGCGCGCTATCAACATAATACCCACAATTGAGCCGAGCAGCGAACCGATAAAGATTGTCAGTAACGTGAGATGCCAGCCGAGATATGCTCCGACCATTAGCATCATTTTTATATCGCCCGCTCCCATTCCTTCAACGTGTCGCAGCCTGTAATATGCCTCGCGCACAAGCCAGAGGCTGCCGCCTCCTACCAGCGCGCCGAGCAATGAGCCTAATGAGCGCAACGAGGCCATTCCGGCTGTGCTCCTGATCCCAATGATTCGGCGTATGCGCTGAGCAGCCACGGATCAGGCGCAAGCAGCCGCATCAAAAGCAGGATGACAAACCCCGGATACGTTATCACA
Organism: Blastocatellia bacterium; assembly: GCA_963726785.1. Taxonomy (GTDB): domain Bacteria; phylum Acidobacteriota; class Blastocatellia; order UBA7656; family UBA7656; genus DATEKX01. The sequence continues at coordinate 749,150 of CAVSDJ010000008.1, read as the reverse complement.
TTTGGAAGGAGTTTATAGCGATAATCAATGAAGACCAGCGGGACGATGAACGATATGAATAAAATATCACCGATCAAAGTCAGCCAGAAACGCGCGGGCCACTGATCGTATTCGGTCTGAAATATTTGAAATTGATTCGCAACCTTTATGAATGCCAGAAAGTACAAAACGCCGACCAGCAATTCGACGGCAGGGTAAATCGGCGAGATGCTCTTGCCGCAGTTTCGGCACTTGCCGCCCAACAACACGTAGCTGAATACGGGAATGTTGTCGAAAGGCTTGATCGCCGTGTTGCAGCCAGGGCAGCGCGAGCCCGGAAATACTACTGATTCGCGCTTTGGGATGCGATAGATTACGACGTTCAAAAAGCTCCCAATTATCAATCCAAAAACGAAAGCGAAAGCGCCAACGAGGTACGCCGAGATACTTTCCATTATCACCTTTCTAAAATCATCTATTCATTTGTGACTTGCAATCATCTGGATTAAATTAGCTTTCGCTCTCTCTAGTCAAGCCTAATGATTATGATTCATATCCCTTTTGTAGTAGTTTCAGGATTGCCCGGCAGCGGAAAGACCACGCTATCACGAAACCTCGCGCCTGCCCTCGGTCTTACATTGCTCGATAAAGATGACATATTAGAAACGCTTTTTGAGACCTTAGGAGTCGGCGACGCTGACTGGCGACAACGCCTGAGCCGGGCAAGTGACGAAATATTTCAGCGTCTGGCTAGAACATCGTCCGGCGCTGTTCTTACATCGTTTTGGCGCAACCCGGAAATATCAACTCATTCGGGCACGCCCACAGACTGGATAACTGCCACTTCGCAACGCGTTGTTGAAGTTTACTGCGTGTGCGCCCCAGAGATTGCCGCCATGCGTTTTGTCAACCGCGCCAGACATCCCGGCCACCTCGATAGCGCGAAACGGATCGAGGATCTATTGTCCAGTTTCCAAACCCTTGCGTCTACCGGGCCACTTGGCGTTGGAAAATTACTGCGGGTTGACACCTCTAACGAAGTAAACCTCGACCTTCTTATAAACGCGAGTAAAGTCGCTTCTCAAGGACGCATAGGCAAGCATAAATGATCTGGAAAAGAGGAACCCGGATGATGAAACGAAAGCTGACACAACTATTCATAGTGATTATTGTCAATCTCTCTTACTTCCCGGTCGCTGTCACCGCGCAGCAGCCGCCGCCAAACATAATAATCTATTTTGTTGATGATCTCGGTTATGGCGACCTGTCTTGCTATGGATCAAAAGCGATTAACACATCGAACCTTGATAAAATGGCGAGCGAAGGCATTCGTCTTACCAGCTTCATAACCGCAAGTTCCGTCTGTTCACCGTCCAGAGCCGGACTGCTGACCGGGCGTTATCCAACTCGTGTAGGCATCACAAGAGTTCTTTTTCCGACAGATAATACAGGTCTGCCGGAAAGCGAGACCACTATTGCAGAGGCTCTGAAACAGAAAGGCTATTCCACAGCTTGCATTGGGAAATGGCATCTCGGACATCTGCCTCAATTCCTTCCAACTAATCATGGCTTTGATTCCTACTTCGGTATTCCCTACAGCAATGATATGCGCCCCACTCCATTAATGAAGAACCTGGAAACTATTGAAGAACCCGTGAACCAGGATACGTTGACTGAGAGATATACTGATGAAGCTGTGAAATTCATTACAGCCTCCAAAAACAAACCATTCTTCCTTTACGTTGCTCATGCGATGCCGCACATACCGCTTCACGTATCGCCTCGTTTTCGGGGTAAAAGCAAAGCGGGGCTCTATGGAGATGCAGTCGAAGCTATTGATTGGAGCGTCGGGCAAATACTTAAAACGCTCAAGCGATTCAACCTTGATAAAAACACTCTGGTAATCTTTGCCAGCGATAACGGCCCCTGGTATCAAGGCAGCGCTGGCAGATTACGCGGTCGCAAAGCTACGACGTATGAAGGAGGCGTCAGAGTGCCCTTCATTGCTCGATGGCAAAGTCATATTCCTAAAGGATTGGTGAGTGATGAACCTGTAAGCGCGATTGATTTGTTCCCGACAATTGTAACTGCGACCGGAACACATCTGGCGCGACCATTGGAGCTTGATGGGCAGGACGCATTCTCTTTTCTGACAGGGAAGGTAAACAAACGTCCGGCTCGTCTCCTGCTTTACTTTGATGGTCTAAACTTGCAAGCGGCGCGTTATGGTCAATGGAAAATCCATGTGGCGAGATACAATATACCGCCTTATAACGCTGCCACAAGTCAAAGGAAAAACCTGCCATTGAATCCGCTAGAACTTTATAATTTAGAGATCGACCCTGACGAAAGCTATGATCTGGCAATCGATCACCCGGAAGTGATTAAAGATTTAAAACAGAGAATCGCTCAATTGATGAAGTCTTTCCCGGAAGCGGTACAACAAGCCTATGCTCAATGATGAATGCGGCATTGTGCAGCCAGAAGCAGGCAATGAGAGCGGGTCGGGCATCAGACCCGCTCTCAGATAAATTATTCGTGAATCCAAAATCCAAATCGGCGGAACTGTGTGCTCGTCCACCAAACCCTTCCTCCATAGCGAAAGTTACTGGCTCCCGCTTGACTTTGCAGCGGTACGGTAACTGGTGAGCTAATGTCATTGTTGTCCAGGCGTGTAGCCTTATTGGTTTGTGTTTCAGGAACGACCGCGCAGATATGACCGGATCGGTTCAAGTTAACTCGCTGGCCGCTGATTATACATACGCTTCCCTGATTGGCCGCTTTTCTGTAAGTCAGTGAGGTTAAGGGTTCGCTTCCATCCAAAATCGCCGCCATACTCATCGAACCAGTTATACAGGCTGTTGGCATTAAGTTCGTTGACAGTTACATCGTACTGAGGCGTGACCGCGCCACCGTTATTAAGCGTTGTTATAGCGGTTGACTTCCACCAGTACTCTTGGCAAATAAACACCTGCCAGATAGCAATAATCATACGCATAAATGTTGCAGTATGTAGCCCCACCGCCTGGCTGGTGTCTTTGGCTTTGATCTACCCGGAGCCAGTTAATGATCTGGGCCAATGATGCCGGAGGTGTTCCATTACGACTCGGCTGTCCGTTTTCGTTAAGCGGAAAGGCACGCCCGCTAGTTTGATTGCGCGCTATTCGATTGGTGGTCTGTAGATGCACTTCTCTGACGCTTCGACTGGGCGGAGGCGCTTGAAAATCAGATACAGGAGCTAGAAACCGGCTCGCCACATAGCCTTCTTCCGTAACTCCATTAATGTCTGTTGAGACTCTCCACCATGTTTCATCGTTTGCGACACCCAGTTTAGTAACCACCTGACCTTGAGGTAGGGCGGCTCGCTTTGTTCTGGGTTGAATAAGAGGTTCCGACCTGAGATTCAGCGATGTTGCTGTGACCTTGAACTGCGTATTGTCTGCCAATTGAATGTCCTCCATGATTTAGTAGATTTAAAGCCTCTCAATCAATATATGAAGATATTGCTAAAACATTTCGGATAGAACATTGACCGGCAAAAGCAGGCCAGCATAGAGTTATCTGGATTAAATCATCTCGACGCATTATTGTGTGTGAAAGGCTCCTATGAAGATTCTACAGGTTTGCTCGGCGAGCGAGATGGGCGGCGGCGAAGTCCACGTCGCTGACCTCGTGCGCGGGCTTTCAGGTAGGGGCCACGCCGTATATCTTGGCCGTGCGACCCAATAGCCCGCTGCGCGGCCCGCTCGCGGGTGTGATCGCATCGTGGCACGAGATGGCGCTCAGGAACTCTCTCGATCTTCAATCGGCGCGAGCCATCGCGGACTTGGTCAACCAGCACAACATTGACATAGTTCACGCGCATGTGGGCCGCGATTATCTAGTCGCTGCGCTTGCGTGTCACAACGCGCGGCGCGCAGAGCTTATATTGACCCGACATCATTACCTACCGTTAAAACGAAACGCGCTCTACAGGTGGATGCTCAACGACGTGGCGGCTTGTATAGCCGTGAGCGACAGCGTGCGCGAATCGGTCATCGAACGCGTCGGGCTTCCGCCCGAAAGAGTTCATACGATACCGAACTGGATTGACCCTGCTCGGTTTCAGCCGATTGACCGAGACGCTGCGCGAGGGCTGTTCCGTTTGCGAGGCAGTTTAGTCGTTGCATGCATAGGCCAGATAACCAAAGAAAAAGGGCAGGAAGAATTCGTCAGGGCTGCGAGCCGCGTAGGCCAGCGACGGCCCGATGTAGAGTTCATTATAGTTGGCGAAGAACATAATGACGGAAAGCCGTTTACCAATCAACTTATAAAACTTGCAGGCTCGCTCGGACTCGGCGACCGGATAAAATTTATGGGACACGTTCGTCACATCCCTGAACTGCTTGCGGCGGTGGACGTAGTCGTCGTGCCGTCGTGGGACGAAGGCTTCTCGCTTGTGACGATAGAAGCTCTGGCCGCGCGCCGCGCTGTGCTGGCTTCAAATGTCGGAGGCATCACAGGCATCCTCAAAGACAACGTGACAGGGTTGTTGTTTCCTCCGCGCGACGTGAATGCGCTCACAGACAAGCTGCTTTATTTCGTGTCTGACGCTCCGCTCAGAGAGCGACTGGCTGCTCAAGGACAGCGCGACGTTTACATTCGCTTCGGGCGCGAGCAAATTATTGATCAAATCGAATCGCTTTATTTGAACGTGCTTGAAGCAGTGCCTGGATAGGTAAACCGTGCAATTCATCAGCCCGATTCATCGGGCTGATCAACTTGCTTTCTGCTTGCCGTCTCTTTTTTCCCATAGCTTCAGATTTTTCAAGAACGCATAATGCGCGGCGAAGCGAGCAATGGCGAAGCCTTGCAGCCCGTCGAGGAAGCCTAGCTTTCCTATGTATGAACGGATGAATGTCATTAGTGGAGTGAAAACTATCGAAGCGATAGATGCGCGTTTGCCCTTAGCGTGCATCTCGTTTGCGGCGAGCGTCGTGTATCGGTCTATTCTCAAATGATGTTCGGAAGCGTTGTGAACAGTGTAGTGAAGTAGATTACCTTTTAATTTCCCTACTCGTGCCGTCAACTTCGATTGATTCGTGAACGAAATCACCGAGCCATCGGCTACGTTTTCGATTGTAGAGTCTGAGTTTGTAATCCGGATACCACCCTGAATGTTTTATCCATCGACCGAGATAAGAGGTCAGTCTGGGCATCTCGAAGCCTGCGGCCTGTGGCTCTGCGCTCTGTTTTATCTGTTCAAGCTCGCGCATCAACTCGTCAGACACGCGCTCATCTGCGTCGAGGCTGAACACCCAATCGTAGCTTGCCTGTTCGGCAGCGAAATTCTTTTGAGCCGAATAACCGGGCCACGCGCGCACAAATACGCGATCAGTGAAACCGCGAGCGATTTCAACCGTGCGATCAACGCTCTCGGAATCAACGACTATTATTTCATCCGCCCACCGAAGCGATTCGAGCGCGGCTCGTATGTTCTGCTCTTCGTTTAAGGTGATAACGATTGCGCTGATTTTCATTTGTGCGGTTTCAAGAGAAAGATTCACCGCAGAGGCGCAGAGAACGCAGAGGCAGCGCAGAGGTTTTTATGTTTGCTTAACCGTCGCGTGCGAAGCACATCATCGGCCATCCTGTGAAATCTCTGCGTTCTCTGCGCCTCTGCGGTGAACACATCCTCTACATTAAACATGCATCAGGCTAAAGCAATTGCTGCCTTAATCGCCGCAACGCTTCGAGGGCTTCGTCAGGCGTCAGCGCGTCTACATCGAGTTCGCGCATTTCGTCAACGACTGCCGAATTGGCAGACTCGAACAGCGTCGGCTGCGGTGCGCCCTTGCGCGATGGCAGATGCCGCGCAAACTTCGGTTTGCCCATAACATCAAGCTCGTTCGCTTCGAGGTTGGAAAGGATTTCTCGCGCGCGCTCCGTCACGACTTTGGGTAAACCGGCAAGCTTCGCTACTTCTATCCCATAAGATTTCGATGCGCTGCCTTCAAGCACTCTGCGAAGAAAAACGATTCTGCCGTCGGACTCTTTCACCGCCATCTGATAATTGCGCACGCCCGGCAGCAGCTTCGCAAGCTCTGTCATCTCGTGATAGTGAGTCGCAAACAACGTCTTCGCCGCGTGCTGCGGGTTATCGTGCAGGTATTCGGCGATTGCCCAAGCCAGCGACAATCCGTCGAATGTAGAAGTGCCGCGCCCCACTTCATCAAGCAACACGAGGCTGCGCGGAGTCGCCGTGTTGAGAATATTCGCAGTCTCAGTCATCTCGACCATAAACGTTGAACGACCGCGAGCGAGACTGTCCGATGCGCCGACGCGAGTGAAGATGCGATCAACTATCGCGATGCGCGCTTCTTCGGCAGGCACGAACGAACCTATCTGCGCCATGATCGTGATGACGGCGGCTTGTCTGAGAAAGACCGATTTGCCGCCCATGTTCGGGCCTGTGATGATGAGCAGGCGGTCGGTCGAGTTGTTCATGTAAGTATCGTTAGGTATGAAACGCTCGCCTCCCGCTTCGATCACCGGATGACGACCCGTGCGAATATAAATCTCGTCATCTTCCGCAAGCATCGGCCTTGAGTAATTGCGACGCGCCGCGACTTCTGCGAGCGATAGCAGCACGTCGAGCATCGAAAGAGCTTGAGCCACGGCTTGCACGCGGCGGGTTTCGAGCGCAACTACCTGACGTATGGTCGAGAATAGCTCCAGTTCGATTTCGGCTATGCGCTCTTCTGCGCCTAACACCTTTGCTTCATACTCTTTCAACTCAGGCGTCGTGTACCGCTCCGCGTTTGAAAGCGTCTGTCGTCGCTCGTAATTCTCAGGCACGCTCTTGATATTCGATTTGCTGATTTCGATGAAATAGCCGAATACGTTGTTGAACTTTACTTTGAGAGAAGCAATACCCGTGCGCGCTCGTTCGCGCGATTCGATGCGCGCGATGATCGTCTTGCTCGACGTAGCAAGCTCGCGCAGTTCATCAAGGTCCGCGTTGTAGCCTGTGCGAATGTAGCCGCCGTCAGCCATAGTTGCGGGCGGTTCATCATCTATGCTTGCGCCTATCAGGTCGCGCAAGTCCGACAAGCTCGTCGAGGTTTTCGGCCAGCACTTCGAGCAGCGAAGAGTTCGCGTCTCCGAGCATCTCTTTGATCTGAGGAATTGCGTCTGCGGAATTCTTCAGCGCGACGAGATCACGCGGCGTTGCGCGCCCCAGGCTGATGCGCGCCATCAATCGCTCAAGGTCAGACACCTGCTTCAATTCTTCGCGCAGCCGGTCGCGCAGTATCAGCGCGGTCTTCAACTCGTCCGTAGCATCGAGCCTCGCGTTCAGCTCACCGATCTTCATTGAAGGGCGCAACAACCACTGCTTCAACAGCCGCGAACCCATTCCCGTAACGGTTTCATCGAGCACGCCGAGCAGAGTTCGAGAGCGTGAGCCATCGAGAGCTTCAACCAGTTCGAGGTTGCGAACGGTCGGCGAATCGAGAATCAAATAATCGTTCGGCTCGAAGTAGGAGAGGCTCGTGATGTGCGCTGCGTCTGCTTTCTGCGTCTCGCGAACGTAATGCAGCACAGCGCCAGCCGCAGTAACCGCAAGCTCGCGCCCCGCGAGGCCGAAGCCATCAAGCGATGCGACATCGTAGTGCGAAAGGATAAGGTCGCGCGCCTGCTCGTAAGAGAAGTACCACTCGTCAACGGGATTGAGCGACGGCTGATTGCCTGACGCAGTGAACGAAGACGGCCCGGCGTTTTTCTCGCTCGTGACAGTGTTGTTTTCATCGTCACGTTTTGCGCCGGACATAAACATCGGCTCAAGCGATTTGGGAAAGATGATCTCGCGCGGGTTGAAGCAATCGAGTTGTTCGAGCACCCGTTCCCACGCAGACTCGCCTGCGAATTGCGTCGCGACAAACTCGGCGGTTGAAAGGTCGAGGAATGCAGCCGACATGCCTGAGCCTGCGCCGAAGACCGCAGCCAGATAGCTGTTTTCGCGCGCATCCAACAACTGCGAATCAATCGCCGTGCCCGGTGTGATTATGCGAACGACTTCGCGGCGGACAAGCTTGGTAGTCTTTTTCGCGTCTTCGGTCTGATCGCATATGGCGACGCGATAACCTTTGCGCACGAGTTTAGCTATGTGACCGCTTGCAGCGTGATAAGGCACGCCGCACATAGGAATGGGATTGCCGCGCTCGCGGTTTCGCGCCGTGAGAGTTATTTCAAGCTCCTTTGAGCCTATAACCGCGTCATCGAAAAATAACTCGTAGAAATCACCAAGACGAAAAAACAGCAGCGTGCCGGGATGCTGCCGCTTGATCTCCTGATACTGCCTGAGCATTGGGGAATTTTGCATAATAATCAGGGGTCGGGATCATCCGAAAAATGTCTTTGCGGTTCGATAGATTTCTTCGTCCAAGGGCCGGTACTTGTCCGCGATCTCTTCAAGCGTGACGCTCTTTATCTCAGTGCCGTGCACGGCGACCATTCTACCGAACTCGCCTCGAAGCACAAGCTCGACCGCATACACGCCGAAGCGCGTCGCCAGCACGCGATCATAAGCAGTCGGCGAGCCGCCTCTCTGAATGTAGCCGAGCACCGTGACGCGGGTTTCGATCCCGGCGCGTTTCTCGATTTGTTGTGCCACTAACTGGCCGACTCCTCCGAGGTGGCCTTCGCGAAAGACGCGGGCCTTTTGCTCTTCGGTCAGGAAGTCTTCATCAAAGTGCGGCTTGGCATCTTCGGCCACGACGACAATCGAGAATGGCCTGCCTTTCTCTTTGCGCTTGGCAAGCAGGTCGCAAATCTCCGAAATGCGAAAAGGAATCTCAGGCACGAGAATCAGATCGGCGGCTCCGGCTATGCCTGCGTATGCGGCGATCCATCCGCTGTGTCGGCCCATCACTTCAACGACCATCACGCGGTGCAGAGCCTCGGCTGTGGTGTGCAAACGGTCAATCGCTTCTGTAGCTATTGATACTGCCGTATCGAAGCCGAAAGTATAATCGGTTCCGGGGATATCGTTATCAATCGTTTTAGGCACGCCGACTATTGAATAACCGTGGTCGCGCCACATCCGCATCGAACAGGAAAGCGTGCCGTTGCCTCCGACTACGATGAGACTGCTCAAACCGAACTTCTTCCAGTTGTCGCGAATTCTGGCAAGCGTTTCGTCGTTGACCAATGGGTTGCAGCGCGAAGTGCCCAGAATCGTGCCGCCTCTGTACTGGATGCCAGCGACCGACTGCCTCGTCAAAGGAGCGATGTCTCCATCAATGAGACCCTGCCAGCCCGAATGAATTCCGAGCACGTTAACCCTATCGGCTGACGCGCGTCGAACGATGGCTCTAATCACTGCGTTGAGGCCGGGGCAGTCGCCGCCGCCCGTCAACACTCCCATATAGTTATCCATTGCGGCCATCCTTATCCGTCAAAAGCAGTCCATTGTTACCGTTTGGCAACTGAGGTTGTTTCCGACATGACCAGATTATATAATTGCGGATAGGCAAATCAAACTTGGTTGGAGTAATTGCCCGCAGCTTTCAACATTTTCTGCATGATTGCATAGAAAAAACTTCAAGGAATAAATAAACACAAATTGAACGGAGCAGATTTCAAATCAGGTGAGACGATAGGCCTCGCGCTCGATACATCATCGAAAATAACGAGCATGGCAATCGCGCGTGGAGATGAAGTTATCGAATCGTTCGCCGTGCAAGCGGATGAAAAGCGCTCCGAAAGATTGTGGCTTGATGTTCAGGCGTTGCTTGATAAGGCTGGCTTTGTGATAAGCGATATTGAATTGTTTGGAGTATGCACGGGGCCTGGGAATTTCACCGGGCTCAGAGTCGGAATATCGGCTGTGAAGGGATTTGCGGCAGCGACCGGTAAATCCGTCGCAGGCGTCACCTCGCTTGAAGCGGCGGCATACGCTGCTAAGGGAGCGGCACTGGTTTGTGCGATGATCAATGCCTACAAAGGCGAAGTCTATTCTCAACTCTTCGAGTTGAATGGCGTGAGCGCGCCCGTCGCTCTAAACGAACCGATTGTGTCAACATCGGTCGAAGCCGTCGAACGCATCGCTCACCTCGACGAAGTAGCATTCGTCGGAGATGGCGCGATTGCGAATGCTGATGTTATAAGAGAAGTCGGTAGAGAAAGCAGGGCAGCCGGGAAATCGAATGGCGCTTTTTGCATAGAGCAGGCAACCGAGCCGGTTGCAGAGCGAATCGCGCGGCTGGCTTATTTGAGATTCGTTAAAGGCGAAACTGGAACTGCGGAGAGCTTGCGGGCTTGTTACGTGAGGCCAGCCGAAGCGGAGATAAAGCTGTCGCTTGGCCTGTTAGGTACGAAGATTCAGCGAAGCATCAAAGCTGAGTAGAGCCTGCCCATAGCCTGAGCAAATAGAGAACTCTCTTACTTGGAGAATGGCCGTGTCAATCAGCGATATAAAGAGAGAAGAACCACCGGCGATGCTGAGACCTTATTATGTTGATCAGATGAGGGAATCGGATTTGGACGAAGTTGTTAGCCTGGAAGACATCACAGGGCTGAACCGCTGGGGATTTGACGCATACAGGCGAGAGCTTAACAAGAACCCGAACTCGATAATGCTGGTCGCGCGAAATCTTTATTCGAGTCCGGCTGTGATAGGCTTTTTCGCGGGCTGGATTGTAGAGGACGAGTTGCACGTAAACAACATCGCATCGCATCCGGCACACAGGAAGATAGGTGTAGGGCAGAGTCTGCTCGAATCTGCGATCAGCGAGGCCAGAATGCGCGGGGTGCTCTTCGTATTGTTGGAAGTGAGAGCATCGAATGAGGCCGCACAGTCGCTTTATCGCAAGCTGGGCTTCAACTTCGTGAACCGCCGCAGAGATTATTATCGTTCCCCGACCGAAGACGCTTTTGTTATGAAGCGGGAGTTCAAGTAAGAGAGATAGTTGATTGAGGAGGCCGTTTCAGCATTCGGCTGGCGGTTGACAGAAGCGCGATGGGCTGGCTAAAATCACTGTTCTTCGAGCGGGAGTAACTCAGCGGTAGAGTGCGACCTTGCCAAGGTCGAAGTCGCGGGTTCAAATCCCGTCTCCCGCTCCAGAGTCTCAAGGCGAAGGCGACATCTCGAAGTAAAACGAAGAGAGATGCCTTCGCCTTTCATTTGACAGTTAAGGCGGCGTAGCCAAGTGGTAAGGCAGAGGTCTGCAAAACCTTTATTCATCGGTTCGATTCCGATCGCCGCCTCTTTCTTTTCAATAATTACAGACATATCCAACCGTATCAATTAATTAGTGTGGGGACTTTTGTGGGTACCCTTTCATTTATCTCTTCCATCTGCCGCTCAAGGTTGAACTGCTCAAGCCTCTGGTGAGATTCTGTCGGGTGGGCGTAGCGCATAACCATATTAATCTTGGAGTGACCCAATAAAGCTGCGAGGGTGACCAGATCTATCCCGGACATAGCAGCCCTTGTAGCCCAAGTATGCCTCAGGTCATAAATCCTAAAGTGGGAAAGATTGCTCCTTCTCAAAGCGCCGTAGTGAGCATTGTTTAGCTTTACAAGAGGTTTCTCCGGATTCCTGGGGCTTGGGAATAAGTATGGTCCAGAAGTATTGTTTAATCTCCTTCAAAATCTACTTGACAGAGTAATAATAATCACTAAAATGTTATTGTACTCAAGATAGCCTGATTAATAATTGAGATTTTGAAATCTAATTATCAGCTAACTCCATTCTCTTTAACCCCACACCAAAGGTGAAATGAGTTAGCTAATACTCAGCAGCGAATTGTCGGTAAGCCACTTAACTAATATTCCTCACATGCGTCTTTGTCTGGCACTTAAGAACATCTTGGATAGCCGTCTATTCTTTGAAAGAAGCTTGAGAAATAAAGGGTGATGTAACTTTACAATAAGGTGAAAAGAACGAGACAGGTGTAAGTTTGACGAACCACAACCTGCCTCGTTATTACGTAACTCCTTAGAAAAGAGCCAATTATGTCATATTTACACCGATGCCCAGCCTACATGCAATACTTGTGGGCATATTCGGAGAAAAAAGAGTTTCACAAAATAGAAGACCTCCATATTAAGTCCCTGCGCGGAATCAAAGAATCTGGGCCCTAACACACCTTCCGAGTTCAAGAAATGAGGGAAAGTAGAATAAGGCGACTGCTTGATCTAAGGGATGCCTTGGGTTTAATGCTGTTGTGTTCCCTATTTTTCCACCCTCATACATTTCTAATCGCTGCAGAGCAGCTTCCTTACAAGGTCACCGCTTCTATCGTAGTGTGCTCAAACACGACCGGCAGATCAGCTATGATGTTGACGCGCTTTCACGTATGTGATGAAAGGCACCGAATGATATAAGCGAGGGTTAGGCTAACCTTTTCCCACATCTGATCCCACAGGTGAGCCGGATCAAATCGAGAGAACTCAAACCAGCGAACAGCATAGATGAGCGACCAACCGACTAAACCGCCCAGCAATTTGTCAGGGAGGCTTGAGCTTTTTAAAGGTTGTAGTTCTTACATAAACTCGATCCGTCGAGCACGGCCTATAACCTGCCTCAGGTGACGCGTCTGGTTGGGAAGTTGAATGTACCAGCCTTGGAAAAAGCTCTGAGCGAGATACTCAGGCGACACGAGTCGCTGCGCACTATATTGGGCCACTCATTATTAGTAACCCGGATCACGTCGCTGGCGCACGAAGTGATGCAAGTAGACATAACTCTGCGAGTCATCTTCCAGTATCCGCGAATTGAAGAGCTGGCCAGCTACATCAAGCAATCGATCGCCCAGGAGGTAGGAGCTATGACGGAAGAAGAAGCTCGCCGATTCCTATGAGAGCTTTCTAGTCCGTATTAATCTTGCCGATGCTCGGTACCTCTTGTGGAACGGATCATTGGGATAAAGGAGTCCCGGATGTCAGATAAACAACTGTACCGAATTGCCGACTCTACAGTCATCGAGCCATTGATCAATAAATGGGCAGTTTGGTCGGACTTGATTTCTCCCCTCCCATACAGCCTTCATCTGGTGAATTATCAGATGAAGACCTTGGCCTCTTACCTTAAGAACCCCCTGGTGCACGTTAAAGCATGCCGCGACCCTAAGTTTGCGGGCGGCCCGTTCGTCGACGTACCCGCGCACAGGGCGCACGAGGTGAAAGAGCTTCTAGACAATACCGAGAAGAGTCAATCCGGGAATATCAATTTTGCGGCGGAGGCAGTAAGCTTCTATAACGTCCTGGCCACGGAAGCCAAGGGGCAGAGCCTCGAACCCTACTATCAGAGGGTCCCCGATTTGTTGCGCGGCTACGTCGAGCTACTTTACGACTATTACAATCACCCGATCCTCAGGTTTCTAGAGAGCCTTTTGTATGAGAGCCCCTATTATCAAAAGGGGTGTCAATCTTTGCGAGTCTTCGAGCAAAAGCTGGATAATTGCCGCCGCTCTTTCCTCAGCACGCCACGACTTGAGGAGGATGATCAGATAGATTGGCCGACCCCTTTCGACGCCCCCGAGGTTGACGAGTTTTTCAAGGCTGAACATGAGCCCGTGCCGCTCGGCCAGATGCAGGAAATACTCAACGTCAACCCGGTGGAAAATATCAAGCTTTCGAACCTGCTGACTGCTGAGCCCTGTCCCCCGCGCGGGAAGTGGACCGGGCCTGGGGTGCGTATACGTTATTACGGCCACGCCTGCCTGTTAATTGAATGGAATGGCATCTCCGTGCTCATCGACCCGTGGATCGGCGTGAACTCGACGCAGAGGGAGGTCGAGCGTTTTTCATATAATGACTTATGCGATCAGATAGATTTTGTTCTTATTACACACTGTCATCATGATCACTTCGTCCCGGAATCGTTACTGCGCCTGAGGTATAGGGTTGGTTGTATTGTGGTGCCGCGGGCCTTCGGCTTGTTATACACCGACCCTTCTTTAAAGCTTATGGCTCGCAAGATCGGGTTCAAGAACGTAATTGAGTTAGACGCGCTTGAGTCAATAAAGCTGGACGATGGGGAGATAATAGCCTGCCCTTTCATTGGCGAGCATGCTGACCTTGCGCACGGGAAAACCGCGTACGTTATTCGCGCTGGCAACCAGCAAATCCTGATTGCCGCCGACTCCAACTGCCTGGAGCCTCGCATGTATGAACACGTCCGCGATACTCTAGGCCCGATTGAGACCACTTTTCTTGGAATGGAGTGTGTCGGCGCGCCCCTCTCCTGGCTCTATGGAGCTTTGTTGCCATCCAAGTTGCAGCATAGCCATGACCAGTCCAGGAGAACAAGGGCCTGCAACTCGTCGTCGGCCTTAGAATTACTTAAATCTATCGAGAGTAAGCGCGTGTATGTGTATGCGATGGGCAGCGAACCGTGGCTACAGTACAGCATGGGGTTAGGCTTGTCAAAAGACTCTGTTCAAATCCAGCAGTCAGACAAGTTGATAGCGACTACGCGCGAGAAGGGCTTTGTTGATTCCCAACGCCTGTTCGGAAAGTTCGAACTGCACCTCAACTGAAGCAAAAACTTGAGCCCACTAGGAGCTATTTGGCTCTGAGGCGCCCTTGCTGATCTGATTAATAAAACCCTCTCAACCCAGCCGCCGCCGGGGCCGCAGGAGATACACCCTTATGCTGATCGCGATCACACGAGAGCCTAATCCCAGCATTGTGGAGTGCCATCTGACTTTTCTCCACAGACAACGCATTGACTTTCAGAAGGCCGTCCGACAGCATCGGGCTTATACAGAACGCCTCGCCCAACTGGGTGTACACGTCGTCCGGCTGGCGGCTGACTCGCAACTACCTGACGCCGCATTCGTCGAAGACAACGCGGTGGTGCTCGAAGAAGTCGCCGTGGTGGCAGCGATGGGATTGCCGTCAAGGTTGTCGGAGGTGAAAGAATTACTGCCCACCCTCTCGCGCTACCGCCCGCTCAAGTTCCTGCGCCCCCCGGCCACGCTTGAGGGCGGAGATGTCGTCTGCGTCGGTCGCACGCTTTACGCCGGGGTTTCCACGCGAACGAACCTCGAGGGCGTAAATCAGTTAAGTGAAATTCTCTACCCGTTCGATTACGAGGTGAGGCCGGTGGGGGTCAAAGGGTGCCTGCACCTGACGACGGCGTTGTCGTACGTCGGCGAAAACACGATTCTTGCTAATAAAGACTGGGTTGACCTGTCGCAGTTCGAGGGCTTCAACCTGATCGACGCCTCTTCGATCGGCGAGCCGTGGGCCGCGAATACGATCAGAGTAAACGGCTTCAACATAGCTTCCAGCTCTTTCCCGAAGACTTGCGCGGTCCTTCGGGGCAGGGGTTTTAATGTCGCAACATTAGATATTTCGGAGCTGGAAAAAGCCGAGGCCGGGCTGTCCTGCCTGAGCCTGGTCTTCGAGAATAAAGACACACCGTCCCTACAGGAAGCTACGAAATAGCTGGCCGGGCGGGGCGATTTCACGGAGCCCATAATTATTGGTGTTCCTCACCCTTTTTCAGAGCCTGAGGTTGAACGCAATGTCACTTGATCAAATAAAATGGGTCTGGATGAGCGGGAAGCTAGTTCAATGGAAAGACGCTCTGGTGCCCGTGTCAGTCCATACGCTCCACCTGGGGAGCGGCGTTTTTGAATCGATACGATGTTACGAGACGCCTGATGGCCCCGCTGTGTTCCGCCTGGACGCACACCTCGACCGGCTCTATTCCTCAGCAGCGATATACCATTTGGAACCGCCATTTACGCGCGAGCAACTCGCGGAGGCGGTATGCGAGACGATCCGCAGTAATGGATTTACGAGTTGTTATATTCGGCTCTTATGCTACTACGGCCACGGGAGCCTCGGCGTGTTACCCCGCGACTGCCCGACCGAAATTGCTATCCTCGCCTGGCCGCTGAAAGCCTATTTGAAGGATGAGGGAGTGACGACGGGCGTGCGAGTGACGATCTCCCCGTGGGTGAAATTTCACTCCAGCGCCATACCGACTACAGCCAAAGCTTGTGGTCAGTACCTGAACTCGCTGCTTGCCATGCAAGACGCTTTAAGTCGCGGATTTGACGAGGCGCTTTTGCTCGACATGAACGGCAACATCGCCGAAGGTTCGGGCGAGAATATCTTTCTGGTGCGGCAGGGCGAGTTACTGACGAACGACGAAAACTCATCGATATTATTGGGCATCACTCGTGATGCCGTAATACAGATTGCTCGTATCCTCGGCTATCGTGTGCAGGTCCGAGCGCTCAGCAAAGAAGACCTGTATTCAGCAGACGAGGCGTTTTTCACTGGAACTGCCGTAGAGCTGACGCCTATCCGCGAAGTCGACGGAACTATGATAGGCAACGGTGGGCGAGGCTCGATTACGGAAAGGATTCAGCAGGCGTTTTTCGCTGCCGTCTCCGGCGGGGAGCCCCGCTATAAAAGCTGGCTTCATTATGTGAGATAGCCGGAGCGCAGCGACAGATTCGGCCAACCCTGATCGAGAGGGGAATCTTGGTGACGTTCTCTTAGCGGACAAAGCAGCCGGAATTCGACTATATTATAAGCAAACACTGTAACTTATCTAACAATGTTCTTGACACAGAGCCGATTAATTACTAAAATGATGCCCCTGTTTGAGCGTCCGGTGATTGCAGAATAATAAATGTAATAAACAAACGTAATAAACGGAAAGGTACCGAGATGGCTGCGATTACGAATGACCAATTCATTCCCAAAACTGTAGGGCAAAATTCGCTGTCTGGTTTACCCCGCGTAAGAAACCTTATTGTCGTCAGAAGGGCAGAAGCTCTTCCTGGTTATTCTAGAGCTGAGAAACTCATAAGATTCCTTGTGGAACCGCTGTCAACAAGCGCCGATTTTGAATCGAAGTGAAATTACATAACGCTCTTAGATGGCTCGGACTGCCATGTCCCGAATTGAGCGATTTGGATTTGTGGGAAAGCAAGGAGATACTTCTACCGCTCTAAAGTATAACCAGCAACCTGAAGATACCGTAAGGCGGAAAGTATAAGGCAAGACATCCTCGTGCTTGGTCGGCTAAGGATTGTCTTGCCCCAACACCACCGTAGGTTTGAGGAGTGTTGTATGTTTATTTTACAAAAGCTAGAGACAGTCTGCAATGTCCCCAGGCTGAGCCAAACTCTAGGCCCCGACCTCCGCGAAAACCATCTCTCGAACTACCCGTGCCAAAAGAACGCGAAGAATTCCGGCGACGCGCCGAGGCGTCTCTGTCTTTTCGTGTTTATGGTGGGGGCAATCTCCGTAACGGATGTAACAGCATCCACCCTCACGAAAAGAGCATTCCGGAGCCGCTTCATTTCCGGAATTAATAGCCTCTTGTCGCCCTGCGCAAGAGGCTTAGCTGTCATTTGAGTTGGGATTAGCACTCGTTCAAGCGTGCAAAGCACCCGCCAGGCGACGCAAGGAGAGCGCGGACCGCAGGGCTAATCTGCGAAGCATACGCGCCTGTTTTCGCCAGACTGTCTAGCTGTGTAACAGCTTCCCGTCAGGGTTTAATCATTACGTAGCCCATCTCTGCCCGAAAACACCATCTCACAGATTTGTAATAGAACAACCCTCGCAGAATAGCAAATGGGCACAAAAAGAAAGACCCAAAGCCAAGCCTTCTCTGAGTCGTTTCAAACCTCAGAAACTCTGATTGACTTGCTTTGCCGCCGCGCGCTGACTGAGCCGGACAAGCGTGCCTATACCTTCCTGGCAGACGGCGAAAGCGAAGAGATCAGTTTTACCTACAGCCACCTCGACAAGCAGGCTCGCGCGATTTCGGCAAGCATCTCGCGGGTTGCGCTGGCAGGCGAGCGTGTGCTCCTGCTCTATCCTCCGGGGTTAGAATACATCGCAGCCTTTTTCGGCTGTCTCTACGCGGGAGTCGTCGCCGTCCCGGCTTACCCTCCTGACCGCATACGCACACTCATTCGCCTGCAAGCCATCGCCGCCGATTCGGAAGCGACCGTAGCGCTTACGACCTTGTCGATACTCGATAAGCTTTCGGTCGTGTGCGCGCAGAGTCCGTACTTGAAATCTTTGCAATGGCTCGCAACCGATACGATAGCTGCCGATGTCGGAAATGATTCCCGAGAGGTCGCGACCGACGCCGATAGCTTGGCCTTCTTTCAATACACGTCGGGCTCGACTGGCACTCCGAAAGGGGTGATGCTCACGCACGGGAACTTGCTGCACAACGCCGCGCTTGTATATCACTCATGTTCTCACACGCCGGACGAGCGGTACATCTCGTGGCTTCCCACCTTTCACGACATGGGGCTTTATGGCGGGGATTCTGCAACCTCTCTACGGAGGGTTCCCGGTCGTGTTGATGTCACCTGCTGCCTTCCTTGAAAACCCGATCAGGTGGCTGCAAGCCATCTCCCGTTATAAAGGCACTACAAGCGGGGGGCCGAATTTCTCTTACGACCTGTGCATCCGCAAGATCACCGCTGAACAGCGCGAGTCGCTTGACTTAAGCAGTTGGAATATCGCCTTCAACGGCGCGGAGCCGATACGGGCCGAGACGCTCGAACGGTTTGCTTTAACGTTCGCCCCGCAGGGCTTCCGCCGCGAAGCATTCTATCCCTGCTACGGTCTTGCCGAAGCAACATTAATGGTCTCCGGCAGTCAGAAGGACGCGCCG
Organism: Blastocatellia bacterium; assembly: GCA_963726785.1. Classification (GTDB taxonomy): domain Bacteria; phylum Acidobacteriota; class Blastocatellia; order UBA7656; family UBA7656; genus DATEKX01. The sequence continues at coordinate 730,522 of CAVSDJ010000008.1, read as the reverse complement.
CCAGTCATAAAGTCGTTTCAATCCAGATCGCTTGAGAATAACAGGGTCGTCGAAGCTACGAGCAACAACCAGCAGTCGACACGCCCGCTCGTGGGGTGTGGTCATAATCTGTTCGATCAGAGAGTCCTGGTCGTCAACCCCGAAACATTGATCGAGTGTCAGCCCGACGAAGTTGGAGAGATATGGGTCTGCGGCGCCAGCGTTGCTAAAGGGTACTGGAACCGACCGGAAGAGACAGAAAGAGTATTCAAAGTGTCCCTTGCAGGCAGAGGCGAAGGGGTCTTCTTGCGCACAGGGGATCTTGGGTTCATGCAGAACGAGGAACTATTCGTCACGGGTCGGTTGAAGGACATGATAATCCTGCGAGGTTTCAACCACTACCCCGAAGACATAGAGTTGACCGTAGAAAAGAGCCATAAATCGCTAAGGCCCGGCTGCGGCGCGGCATTCTCCATCGATTACGAGGGTGAAGAGCGGCTCGTAATCGTGCAAGAAGTCGGCCCGAAGCAATTTGATCTTGACTTGCTGATTGAAAACATTTGCGAGAGCGTCACCGAGCGTCACGAGTTGCAGGTGTATGCCGTGTCGCTCATAAAGCCTGGGACTATCCCGAAGACCTCAAGCGGCAAGATTCAGAGGCACGCTTGCAAGATAGGATTCAACGAAAACGGTTTAGCGACGATAAAAGAATGGCGTCGCGACGTTGCGCAAGATGCGTCGGAAGACGAAGCGCCCGCTCCGGCTGCTCCAATCGCCCCGCAGTCAGTTGAGGTCGTACAATCCTGGCTCGTATCAAAGTTCGCGACAAAGCTTGGAGTAGACCCGTCTGAGATAGATGTCCATGAGCCGATTGCCCGGTTGGGACTCGACTCGCTGATGGCCATCGAGTTGAAACATCAGATAGAGGCTGGCCTGGGCGCAATCGTACCCATCGCGGCTCTGCTGGAAAGCTCAAACATAGCGGAACTGGCGCAGCGCACGTTCGATTACCTGACAGGCGTTTTCAGATCGTCCGAGCCTGCATTTGCGCCGTCCGGTGATAGCGTGATGGAGTGTGAGCTATCACACGGTCAGGAGGCGCTGTGGTTTATCCACCAGCTTTCGCCTGAAAGCTCGGCCTACAATATCGCCGCGGCGTTGAGAATTCTCTCCGACCTGGATGTCGCATCGCTGCGGCGGGCGCTTCAATCACTCGTCCGCCGTCATGCTTCGTTAAGAACTACGTTCAGCAATTCAAGCGGCAAGCCCATTCAGTTGATCCATCCCGATATGGAAATAAGCCTCACCGAAATGGACGCATCGGATTGGGATGAAGAATTATTAGATGAGCAGCTATTCAAGGAGGCATACCGCCCGCTCGATCTGGAGGAAGGGCCGTTGCTGCGCTTAATACTCTTTTCGCCTTTGGGCCGCGAGCGGATTCTGTTGCTGGCCGTACATCACATCGTGGTCGACTTCTGGTCACTGGCCGTCATGGTACACGAGCTGGGAATACTCTACATGGCGGAAAAGACCGCCGGGCCAGCGGCGCTCGTTCCCGTTCACGCGCAATACACCGATTTTGTGAAATGGGAAGAATCATTACTCGCCAGCCAGAAAGGGGAGATGCTCTGGCAGTATTGGCAGGAGCAGTTGAGCGGTGAGTTGCCTGTGCTGGACCTTCCGACGGATCATTCGCGCAAGCCGTTTCAATCTTACCACGGCGCATCCGAGCACCTGGCCATAAGCCAGGAGTTGACGGAAAAGCTAAAATCACTTGCGGGCCATCAAGGCGCTACGCTTTATATGATCTTGCTCGCGGCTTTTGATTTCCTGCTTCATCGCTACACGAGCCAGGAAGACGTCATTGTTGGCTCTCCGACATCGGGCAGAAGCCGTGTCTCGATGCGCGAAGTCGTCGGCTACTTCGCCAACCCTGTAGTCCTGAGAGCAGACCTTTCGGGCGATCCTTCCTTTAACGAATTCCTTCTACGAATCCGCAAAACCGTCCTGTCAGCTTTTCAGCACCAGGACTTCCCCTTCGGGCTGCTGGTTGAGCGGCTACAGCCTGTGAGGGATCCAAGTCGTTCGCCGATCTTCCAAATCGCTTTTGTCCTGCAAAAGGCGCACCTGCTCGATGACGAAGGTCTCACGGCGTTTGCGCTCGGTGAATCAGGTGCGCGCATTCAGCTAGGCGATTTGCTGCTCGAATCGATTGCTCTTAAAAAGAGGATGACTCCATTCGACATAACGCTGACGATGTGCGAGGTCAAAGGAGGAATGGCATCGTCGTTCGAATATGACACCGACTTGTTCGAGGCTAATACAATCAGGCGAATGGCGGGTCACTTTGAAACTCTGCTCAACGGTATTGTCGCGGCTCCCGATCACCAGATTTCATTCCTGCCAATATTGACGCAGCAAGAGCAACAGCAATTGCTCATCTGGTCTAACCATGATCGTACAGATTACCTGACAACGGATTGCCTGCATCGCGTGTTCGAGCAATGCGTAGGGCGTCAACCCGAGGCCATCGCCATAACTTTCGAAGGCGAACAATGGAGCTACGGTGAGCTGAACCGGCGAGCAAATCAACTGGCGCACCATCTGATTTCTTTAGGCATCGGCCCGGAGGGGCTTGTCGGGATGTATCTGGAACGCTCGTTGGAAATGGTAGTTGGCATACTCGGCATTCTCAAAGCGGGTGGCGGGTACGTGCCGCTTGACCCTGCTCACGCTAGCGCGCGCGTGGCTTTTATTCTTGAAGACACTAAAACGCCTGTCGTATTGACCCAACGAAGCCTGATCGAGGATATCAATGGATACCAGGGATTGTTTATCTGTCTGGATACGGATTGGGGTGTTATCTCCAACAACTCACACGCGAATCCCGACGTTGATGTCGCGGCAGAAAATATAGCGTATGTGATATACACGTCGGGATCGACCGGTAAACCCAAAGGCGTGCTGGTATCTCACTCCAACGTCGCCAGACTCTTTTATGCCACTGACCACCTATTCAACTTCTCTGACGCGGATGTGTGGACGCTGTTCCACTCCTACGGGTTCGACTTCTCAGTCTGGGAGATTTGGGGCAGTCTGCTCTACGGCGGAAGACTGGTGGTCGTCCCTTACTGGATGAGCAGATCGCCCGACGACTACTACGAGATGCTGTTAGCAGAGCAGGTGACGGTGCTCAACCAGACGCCGTCAGCCTTCCGGCAGTTGATGCAAGCCGATGAGAAGGCAAACAGCATGCAGGGGATGGGGCTGAGGGAGGTGATCTTCGGAGGAGAGGCGTTGGAGATGAGCAGCCTGCAAGGATGGGTCAACCGGCACGGGGATGAGGGGGTGAGACTGGTCAACATGTACGGGATAACAGAGACGACCGTGCATGTGACATACAGGAGGGTGAGGGAGCGAGATGTAAGGGGTGAGGCAGGGAGCGGGATAGGGAGAGCGATAAGCGACTTGAGGGTGGAGATACTGGACAGGAGGAAGAGGCAGGTAGGAGTAGGAGTGGCAGGAGAGATGTATGTAGGAGGAGGAGGAGTAACGAGGGGGTACATGGGAAGAGAGGAGCAGACGGCGGAGAGATACATACCGGACGAGTACAGCGGGGAGGAGGGTGCGAGGCTATACAGGACAGGAGACGTAGGGAGGTGGAGAGAGGATGGAGAGATAGAGTACCTGGGCAGGATTGACCATCAAATAAAGATACACGGTTACAGGATAGAGCTTGGCGAGATAGAAGCGGCGCTGTTGAAGCAACACGGAGTCAAAGAGGCTGTCGTCGTGGCGAGGGAGGATCAATCACAAGACAAGCGCTTAGCGGCGTACATAGTAGCAGAAGACCAGGCAGAGCTTTTGGTTAGTGAGGTGAGGCGAGGACTGCGGAGTTTGTTGCCCGACTACATGGTGCCGTCGGCGATAGTGAAGCTGGATAAGATGCCTGTGACGGCGAACGGGAAAGTAGACCGCCGTGCGTTGCCAGAACCGGATCAATCCCGGCCCGACCTTGACGGCCAATACGCAGCGGCTCGCACAGATGTAGAGCACCGACTGTGTGGCATCTGGTGTGATGTGTTGAGGCTAGATAAAGTCGGCATAAACGACAACTTCTTCGAGTTGGGCGGAGACTCCATACTGTCTGTGCAGGTAGTGGCTCGCTGCAATCAGGCAGGACTCGCACTCACTCCGAAGCAGATATTCCAGCATCAGACTATCTGTGAGCTGGCGACGGTCGTAGGTACTTCGCAGCCTCTTGAGGCCGAGCAGGGCGCAGTGACTGGCTATGTGCCGCTGACGCCGATACAGAGATGGTTCTTGTGGCAGGAGATAACAGACCCGCATCACTTCAATCAGGCGGTGATGCTGAGAGTGGCTGAGCCTGTAGAGCCAGCTTTGATAGAGCAAGCCATCGCTCATCTGGTCAGCCACCACGACGCGCTGAGGCTGAGATTGCGCAGGCAGGCAGAAGGCTGGGTACAGCAGATAGCTACCAACGATCAGCCTCGTGTAGTCACACGCATAGAACTGAGCGGAGACAGTCAGCAGCAGAGAAGGCAGATAGAGACGACAGCGCAGCAGGCGCAGGAGAGCCTTGATCTTGAGCAAGGGCCGATCATCAGAGTCATCATCTATGAGCAAGCGGAAAAGGCCGTCAGAGTGCTGATGGTCATACATCATCTTGGCCGTGGACGGGGTCAGTTGGAGAGTGCTCATTGAAGACTTACAGACCGCATGCCAAGAGTTGAAATCAGGGAGGGAGGTGAGGCTGCCAGCAAAGACCACATCGATTAAGAGATGGGCAGAGCGGCTGAGAGAGTATGCAGCCAGCAGCGAGGTGATAGCAGAAGCTGATTACTGGCGCGCAGTTGATGCAGTGACGAGGCAGAGGCTACCGCTTGACAACAGAGCGGGAGCAAACACTGTATCAATGACGGAGAAGGTGAGTGTGGGATTGAATGAGGAAGAAACGAGGAAGTTGTTGAAAGAGGTGAGCCGAGCTTACAGGACGAGGATAAACGAGGTGCTAGTGACAGGCATGGAGATGGGGCTGAGCAGGTGGATGAGAGGCCAGAGAGTAAAGATGGATGTCGAGGGGCACGGCAGGCAGGAGATAGGAGAAGGAGTGGATGTGACGAGGACGGTAGGATGGTTCACGGCGATATACCCGGTAGTGCTAGAGCTTGGAGAAGAAGAGATAGGAGAAAGGCTCAAGAGGGTGAAGGAGGAAATGAGGAGAGTGCCAGGGGGAGGGATAGGCTACGGGTTGTTGAAGTACGGCGATCAGCAAGAGAGGCGAGCAGGAGAGGAAGATGAGCGGAGATACTGTTTAACTATCTGGGACAGGTAGACCAGGTTTTGGGCGAGGAGGGGATGTTCAGCCTAGCGCCGGAGAGGTCTGGGGAAACAAGAAGCCCGAGAGGAGAGAGAGCCTATGCCTTGGAGGTGAATGCGATAGTAGCAGGAGGAAGGTTGCAGGTGGAGTGGGACTACAGCCGAGAGCAGGCGAGCAGACAGAAGATCGAAGAGTTGGCCGAGCACTTCACGGAGTCACTCAAGGAGATAATCACTCATTGTCAGAGCGAAGAAGCAGGAGGATACACTCCGTCCGACTTCCCGCTGTCAGGGCTGACGCAGCAGCAGTTGGACCGATTCTATGAAGCAGACAAGCAGATAGAAGATATCTATCCGCTCTCTCCATTGCAGCAGGGAATACTGTTTCACACATTGCTTAGCCCCGGCTCTAGCCAGTACATAGAGCAGCTATGCTGCAGGCTGGCGGGCCGTCTTGATGTGGGAAGCTTCTGCGAGGCGTGGCAGGAGGTCGTAGAGGCCAACGCGGCGTTGAGGACTTACATACAAACAACACAACAGGGAGAATCCGTGCAGGTAGTCAGGAACAGAGCAAGCCTTGAAATAGAGCAGCAAGACTGGCGAGGGCAAAGCAATCAGGAGCAGGCAAGCAAGCTGGAAGATTACAGGAGAAGGGAGCGAGGGAGAGGATTTAAACTAAGCGAGCCGCCGTTGATGAGGGTGAGCGTGATAAGAGTAGGAGAGCAGGAATATGAGATGATCTGGACGCATCATCATTTGATGTTGGACGGGTGGAGCCTGTCGTTGGTGATGAAGGAGTTGATAGACAGCTACAACCAAAAGAGGAGAGGAGAGCAGAGGGAAGAGAGGAAGCAGCGGCCCAGCTACCGAGGATACATAGAGTGGCTTGGGAGGCAAGACAAGAGTGCGGCGGAGCGATACTGGAGGGAAACGCTGAGAGGGCAGAGGCGAGCGACAATGATGGGGATAGAGAAGAGGAAAGCGAGAGCAGAGGGAGCAGGAGAAGTGGAAAGGAACCAGGAAGAGAGCAGGAGGATGAGTGAGGAGTCGACGAGACAGCTAGAGAGGTATGCAAGGAAGCAACAGGTGACGGTGAACACGGTGGTGCAGGGAGCGTGGGGGATAGTGATGAGCCGGTACAGCGGGGAAGAGGAAGTGGTGTATGGAGCGACAGTGTCAGGAAGGAGCGGGGAGATAGAGGGTATAGAGGAGATGGTAGGGATGTTCATAAACACGCTGCCGGTGAGGGTGAAGGTGGAAGAGGAGGAGAAGGTAGAGGAGTGGATGAGGAGGATGCAGGAGAGGCAGGTGGAGCAGAGGGAGTACGAGTACAGCAGGCTAGTAGAGGTGCAGGGATGGAGTGAAGTGCCAAGAGGAGAGTCGTTGTTCGAAAGCATTATAGGGTTTGAGAATTATCCCGTCGAAGTTTCATTGTTAGGGCAGAACATAGACAGGAACGGATTCGAGATTACTGACATTCGCGCAATTGAACAAACCCACTATCCGCTCACTCTGGTAGTCGTGCCGGGAGAAGAACTGACATTTCGATTGATATACGATAATGCGAGGTATGAGAGAGTTGCTATCGAAAGATTGCTTGGCCATTACGAGACCTTGCTTTGTGGTATTGTTGCGGACCCGACGCGACGGATCGCCGACCTGCCGCTGCTGACGGAATCGGAATGCCGACAACTGCTTTATCAGTGGAATAATCCAGCGACGGTATATACGACTTGCTATTGCATTCACCAACTCTTCGAGCGGCAAGTCGAAGCGACTCCGCACTCGACTGCTCTAACCTACGAGCGGCAATCAATGTCTTACTTTGAGCTTAACCGCAGGGCTAACCAACTGGCGCATTACCTTCAAGATCACGGAGTCGGACCAGACGTACTTGTTGGGCTTTTTATGGACCGGTCTCTGGAAATGGTGGTAGCCGTGCTCGGAGTTTTGAAAGCGGGTGGCGCTTACTTGCCGCTTGATCCCGAGTATCCGATGGATCGCCTGTTATTTATGCTGGAAGACAGTCAAATTCAAGTCTTGCTGACGCAGCAATCTTTGATAGATAGATTGCCTGCAACCAGTGTTAAGCAAGTGAGCCTTGATTTAGACTGGCACGAGATAGCTGAGTATTGTGACGAGTTACCGTCGAGCCATGTCGCGGCAGAAAATATAGCGTATGTGATATACACGTCGGGATCGACCGGAAAACCCAAAGGCGTGCTGGTATCTCACTCCAACGTCGCCAGACTCTTTTATGCCACTGACCACCTATTCAACTTCTCTGACGCGGATGTGTGGACGCTGTTCCACTCCTACGGGTTCGACTTCTCAGTCTGGGAGATTTGGGGCAGTCTGCTCTACGGCGGAAGACTGGTGGTCGTCCCTTACTGGATGAGCAGATCGCCCGACGACTACTACGAGATGCTGTTAGCAGAGCAGGTGACGGTGCTCAACCAGACGCCGTCAGCCTTCCGGCAGTTGATGCAAGCCGATGAGAAGGCAAACAGCATGCAGGGGATGAGGCTGAGGGAGGTGATCTTCGGAGGAGAGGCGTTGGAGATGAGCAGCCTGCAAGGATGGGTCAACCGGCACGGGGATGAGGGGGTGAGACTGGTCAACATGTACGGGATAACAGAGACGACCGTGCATGTGACATACAGGAGGGTGAGGGAGCGAGATGTAAGGGGTGAGGCAGGGAGCGGGATAGGGAGAGCGATAAGCGACTTGAGGGTGGAGATACTGGACAGGAGGAAGAGGCAGGTAGGAGTAGGAGTGGCAGGAGAGATGTATGTAGGAGGAGGAGGAGTAACGAGGGGGTACATGGGAAGAGAGGAGCAGACGGCGGAGAGATACATACCGGACGAGTACAGCGAGGAGGAGGGTGCGAGGCTATACAGGACGGGAGACGTAGGGAGGTGGAGAGAGGATGGAGAGATAGAGTACCTGGGCAGGATTGACCATCAAATAAAGATACGAGGATTCCGCATTGAACTGGGAGAGATCGAATTCGCACTCCGTCAACATCCTCAGATTCGCGAAGCGGTCGTCGTAGCTAAAGGTGAGGGACCGGATCAGAAACGGCTGGTGGGCTACATAGTCCCTGATCGCAGCATCTCCGCTGAAGAGCTTTACGAGTTACCCAATCGACTGAGCGTCAATCATCTGAACAAGAATGAATCGGATTTCCTCTACAAAGAAATATTCGAAGAACAATCATATTTGAAACATGGGATCACGCTCAACGATGGAGCTTGCGTCTTCGATGTCGGAGCTAATATCGGGCTGTTTACTCTTTTCGTCTATCAATCCTGCCGCAACCCTCGCGTCTTCGCGTTCGAGCCCATTCCACCGATCTTTGAAGCCCTGCGATCTAACGCGGAGCTTTATGACCTGGACATACACCTGTTCAACGCCGGTCTATCGAACGAAGATAAGATGGCGAGCATGATTTTTTATCCGAAGTCATCGGTCATGTCAGGAGTTTATGCCGATGCGAGTGAGGATGAGCAAGTCGCCAGGGTTTTCTTGAGCAATCAAGATGGCCTGCTGAGCGAATACGCAGACGAGATATTAGAAGAGAGGTTTAAAGGTGAAACCTTCTTCTGCCGGCTGAGGACACTCTCCGATGTCATCAAAGAGTATCAGGTTGACCGGATTGACCTGCTGAAGATTGACGTGGAGAAGAGCGAGCTAGATGTGCTTAGCGGGATTGGTGAAGGCGATTGGAGCAAGATCAAGCAGATTGTCATCGAAGTTCACGACATTGATGGAAGGCTGGATCAAATCCGAGAGCTGCTCGAACAGCATGGGTACAACCTGTCTATCGAGCAAGACATCTTTCTCCAGAAGACGGGCCTTTACAATCTCTATGCGATTCATCCATCGAAAGCGCAGGCGTTAGAAGGCGAAAAAGACTGCCGCGTTGACGCCCGGCCTTTGCTTATGCCAAAACGAGTGCCTCTTTCGACTAGCGAGCTACGAAGCTATTTGAAAGAGACGCTGCCTGAATACATGGTCCCGGCAAGCTTCGTCATCCTCGACAAACTGCCGATGACTCCCAGCGGAAAGCTAGACCGCAGATCTCTTCCCGACTCCGAGCAAGCTAGACCTGACTTGGTGCATGCTTATGCGCCAGCTCGCAGCGCCGCAGAAGAGATCCTCGTGAATATATGGTCGCAAGCTCTTGGGGTCGAGCGAGTAGGAATCTTCGACTCGTTTTTCGATCTTGGGGGGCACTCGCTACTGGCGACTCAGATCATTTCTTCCGTCAAAGAGATATTCAAAGTAAACCTGCCTTTGCGCACTCTGTTCGAGCAGCTCACGGTGGCTGGCTTGGCCGAAAGCCTTCAGAGGGCAATCAAGGCTGGCTCTGTTCTGGAATCTACGCAGATACAGCGACACCCGAATCAGCCGTCGGTGCCGCTTTCATTCGGCCAACAGCGCATTTGGTTTTTCGATCAGATGGAGCCGGGCAGCCCCGCATATAACATATCGGCTGCCGTGCGAATGGTCGGCCAACTGAGTGTGGTGGACCTGGAAAATGCTCTGCGAGAGATTGTCAGACGCCACGAAAGTTTGAGAACCGTCTTCGCTACCGAAAACGCGCAGCCGGTCGCTTTAGTCTGCAAGGAGCAGACGATCAGCCTGCCCGTGATTAATCTAACAACGCTGCCCGCAGATGAAAGAGATCACAGGGCGAGGCTATTGGCGACCGAGCATGCGTGGCAATCCTTCGACCTGACCAGGGGGCCGCTGCTTAAAGCAACTCTGCTGAAGCTGACTGAGCAGGAGCATATGCTGCTTTTTGCTATCCATCACATTGTCGCGGACGGATGGTCAATGGGGATTCTCATGCGAGAGTTGAGCGAGCTATACAGGGCTTTCGCCGCGAGGATGCCGTCGCCGCTTGAAGAGCTGCCGATACAGTATTCGGACTACGCGCGCTGGCAACAGGAATGGCTGACTGACGAGACGTTGGAAACGGAGAGGCAATACTGGGCGGACCGCCTGCAAGGCAGCCCGCCCGTGCTCGAATTGCCGTCGGATCGTCCGAGGCCAGCAGAACAGAGCTTTGAAGGAGCAATCCAGTCACTTACTCTTTCACCGGAGTTGACGGAGCGCCTCAAACGGCTGTGCCAGCAAGAAAAAGCAACCCTGTTTATGACGCTGCTGGCAGCTTTTAATGTGATGATTTACCGCTACACCGCGCAGACTGACATTGTCATAGGGACTCCCATATCAAATCGCAATAAACCGGAGTTGCTCAACTTGATTGGCTTCTTCGTGAACACGCTTGCGCTGCGCACGACGTTTCAGGATGATGCGAGCTTTCGTGAGTTGCTCATGCAGGTGCGCAACGAGGCGTTGGGCGCGTATGCGCATCAGGACCTCCCTATTGAAAAGCTGGTCGAACGCTTACAACTGGAACGCAGCCTTAGTTACACGCCTCTGTTCCAGGTGATGTTCGCCTTACAGAATAGCTTAAGTACCGATTTCGAGTTGCCCGGATTATCTGCCAGTGTAATCGAGGAGGAACGCAGGGCCGCGAAGTTCGATCTGAGTTTAATCGTTGAAGAGAAGCAATCGATAGTTGCTTCGATAGAGTACAGCACGCATATGTTCTATGCCTCGACGATTCAACGAATGCTAGGGCACTTCGTGACAATACTGGAAGGCATAGTAAATAACCCGCATGAGCGGATAGGTGGGCTGGCGATGCTGACGCAGGGCGAGATGGATCAGCTACTCTACGAGTGGAATGATACTGACGCTGACTTCTCCTCCGACACCTCTTTGCTCCACCTTTTCCACGATCAACTCCTCGCCTCCCCTAACTCGACCGCTCTCATTCACTTGCAGGACTCGCTCTCATATCTGCAACTCGACGGCAGGGCCAGCCTCATTGCTCAGCGCCTGATCGGCCTCGACCTTCGACCCGACTCACACATCGCGCTGCTGCTCGATAGGTCTACGGATATGGTCGCCTCGATGCTCGCCTGCTGGAAATCGGCCTCGGCCTTCGTGCCCATCGCCCCTGACTATCCTGCCGACAGGATTGGCTTCATACTTGACGATGCTGCTTGCTGCGCGATGATAACAACGTCAAGCCTCGAAGCGATGCTGCCTGAAGCGACACTGCCTGCCAGCCTCAAGGTGATCTGCCTCGATACCGACCTTGAGCAGCCAACAGGCCAGATGAAGCGGCAGCCGGAGCGCGAGCCGAGGGCCGACGGGCTGGCATACATCATATATACATCCGGCAGCACGGGCAGACCTAAAGGCGTGATGGTCGAACACCGCAACCTGCTCAACACCATCCAGGCTTCAATCGCAGAGTTCGGATTCACGTCGGCAGACAGGATGCCGGTCATAGCCTCATACACGTTCGACATATCGCTGTTCGAGGTGATGAACATGCTGGCGGTCGGCGGGAGTTGCGAAGTAGTAAGCCGCGAGCAGGTATTGGACATGGGAGAGCTGATGGAGGTGCTGGAGCGAGTGACGCTGTTGCACGCGGTGCCAAGCCTGATGAGGCAGATCGTCACACATAGGGGAAGGGCGGAAGGAGGGCACACTAACATCAGGATGGTGTTCACAGGAGGAGATGCAGTAGCGGTGGAGCTGATAGAGGAGATGAAGGAAGCGTTCGCAGGGAGCGAGATAAGAGTGTTGTACGGGCCTACGGAGGGGGCGATCATAGCGACGAGACACGAGGTGGACAGGAGCAAGAGGGGAGAGGGACAGATGATAGGCAAGCCGCTGAGGAACGTGAAGGTGAAGGTAGTCGACGAGCGAGGGAGAATAGTGCCGATAGGAGTGGCAGGAGAGATAGAGATAAGCGGGAGAGGAGTGACGAGGGGATATTTGAACAGGGGAGAGGAGACGCAGAGGCGATACAGGGGAGAAGGAGAGGAGAGGGTATATCGGACAGGAGACATAGGGAGGTGGAGGGAAGGAGGGGAGATAGAGTTTTTAGGGCGCAACGACGAGCAGGTGAAGGTGAGGGGATACAGAGTGGAGTTAGGAGAGGTGGAGGCGGTGATGATGAAGCAGGAAGGAGTGAAGGAGGCGGTGGTAGTGGCGAGAGAGGATCAGACAAGAGAGAAGCGGTTGATAGGATACATAGTAACGGAAGAAGAAACAGAGATGTGGGTCAGTGAGATAAAGCAGGGGTTAAGAGAGAAGCTGCCGGAGTACATGGTGCCAGCGGTGATAGTGAAGATGGAAAGGCTGCCTGTAACATCAAACGGGAAAGTAGATCGCCGTGCGTTGCCAACCCCCGAACAAAGCAGGGCGAGATTGGAGGAGGCATATAGTGCACCGCGAACCAGGCCTGAGGTATTACTAGCGGAGATATGGCAAGAGGTATTAGGGATAGATAAAGTGGGCATCAATGACAACTTCTTCGAGCTGGGCGGAGACTCCATACTGTCTGTGCAGGTAGTGGCTCGCTGCAATCAGGCAGGACTCGCACTCACTCCGAAGCAGATGTTCCAGCATCAGACCATCTCTGAACTGGCGACGGTCGTAGGTACTTCGCAGCCTCTTGAGGCCGAGCAGGGCGCAGTGACTGGCTATGTGCCGCTGACTCCGATACAGAGATGGTTCTTCTGGCAGGAGATAACAGACCCTCATCACTTCAATCAGGCAGTGATGCTAAGAGTGGCTGAGCCAGTAGAGCCAGCTTTGATAGAGCAAGCCATCGCTCATCTGGTCAGCCATCACGACGCGCTGAGGCTGAGATTGCGCAGGCAGGCAGAAGGCTGGGTGCAGGAAGTAGCTGCTGACAACCAGCCTCGTGTAGTCACACGCATAGAACTGAGCGGAGACAGTCAGCAGCAGAGAAGGCAGATAGAGACGACAGCGCAGCAGGCGCAGGAGAGCCTTGATCTTGAGCAAGGGCCGATCATCAGAGTCATCATCTATGAGCAAGCGGAAAAGGCCGTCAGGGTATTGATGGTCATACATCACCTTGGTGTGGACGGAGTCAGTTGGAGAGTGCTCATAGAGGACCTACAGAGCGCATGCCAAGAGTTGAAATCAGGGAGGGAGGTGAGGCTGCCAGCAAAGACCACATCGATTAAGAGATGGGCAGAGCGGCTGAGAGAGTATGCAGCCAGCAGCGAGGTGATAGCAGAAGCTGATTACTGGCGCGCAGTTGATGCAGCGACGAGGCAGAGGCTACCGCTTGACAACAGAGCGGGAGCAAACACTGTATCAATGACGGAGAAGGTAAGTGTGGGATTGAATGAGGAAGAAACGAGGAAGTTGTTGAAAGAGGTGAGCCGAGCCTACAGGACGAGGATAAACGAGGTGCTAGTGGCAGGCATGGAGATGGGGCTGGGCAGGTGGATGAGAGGCCAGAGAGTAAAGATGGATGTCGAAGGGCACGGCAGGCAGGAGATAGGTGAAGGAGTGGATGTGACGAGGACGGTAGGATGGTTCACGGCCATATACCCGGTAGTGCTAGAGCTTGGAGAAGAAGAGATAGGAGAAAGGCTCAAGAGGGTGAAGGAGGAAATGAGGAGAGTGCCAGGGGGAGGGATAGGCTATGGGTTGTTGAAGTACGGCGACCAGCAAGAGAGACGAGCAGGAGAGCAAGAGGAGGGAGCGGAGATACTGTTTAACTACCTGGGACAGGTAGACCAGATTCTGGGCGAGGAGGGCCTGTTCAGCCTAGCGCCGGAGAGGTCTGGGGAAACAAGAAGCCTGAGAGGAGAGAGGGCCTATGCCTTGGAGGTGAATGCGATAGTAGCAGGAGGAAGGTTGCAGGTGGGGTGGGACTACAGCCGAGAGCAGGTCAGCAGACATAGAGTCGAAGAGTTGGCGCGAGCACTTCACGGAGTCACTCAAGGAGATAATCAGTCATTGTGAGAGCGAAGAGGCTGGAGGATACACAGGGACAGACTTCCCGCTGTCAGGGCTGAGGCAGCAGCAGTTGGACCGATTCTATGAAGCAGACAAGCAGATAGAAGATATCTATCCGCTATCACCCATGCAGCAAGGCATGCTCTTCCACGCATTGCTTAGCCCCGGCTCTAGCCAGTACATAGAGCAGCTATGCTGCAGGCTGGCGGGCCGTCTTGATGTGGGAAGCTTCTGCGAGGCGTGGCAGGAGGTCGTAGAGGCCAACGCGGCGTTGAGGACTTACATACAAACAACACAACAGGGAGAATCCGTGCAGGTGGTCAGGAAGAGAGTAAGCCTTGAAATAGAGGAGGAAGACTGGCGAGGGCAAAGCAAGCATGAGCAGGCAAGCAAGCTGGAAGAGCACAGGAGAAGGGAGCGAGGGAGAGGATTTAAACTAAGCGAGCCGCCGTTGATGAGGGTGAGCGTGATAAGAGTAGGAGAGCAGGAATATGAGATGATCTGGACGCATCATCACTTGATGTTGGACGGGTGGAGCCTGTCGTTGGTGATGAAGGAGCTGATAGACAGCTACAACCAAAAGAGGAGAGGAGAGCAGAGGGAAGAGAGGAAGCAGCGGCCCAGCTACCGAGGGTACATAGAGTGGCTTGGGAGGCAAGACAAGAGCGCAGCGGAGCGATACTGGAGGGAAACGCTGAGAGGGCAGAGGCGAGCGACAATGATGGGGATAGAGAAGAGGAAAGCGAGAGCAGAGGGAGCAGGAGAAGTGGAAAGGAACCAGGAAGAGAGCAGGAGGATGAGTGAGGAGAGGACGAGACAGCTAGAGAGGTATGCAAGGAAGCAACAGGTGACGGTGAACACGGTGGTGCAGGGAGCGTGGGGGATAGTGATGAGCCGGTACAGCGGGGAAGAGGAAGTGGTGTATGGAGCGACAGTGTCAGGAAGGAGCGGGGAGATAGAGGGTATAGAGGAGATGGTAGGGATGTTCATAAACACGCTGCCGGTGAGGGTGAAGGTGGAAGAGGAGGAGAAGGTAGAGGAGTGGATGAGGAGGATGCAGGAGAGGCAGGTGGAGCAGAGGGAGTACGAGTACAGCCCGTTGGTAGAAATACAGGGATGGAGTGAAGTGGCAAGAGGGGAGAGGATGTTCGAGGTACTGTATGTGTTTGAAAACTACCCGGTGGACATCACGATGAGAGAGGAGGGAGGAGGAGCGAGCGGGATAGAGGTGAGGGAAGTGAGAGCGACAGAGGAGACGAACTACGGGATGAACGTGGTGGCAGTGCCGGGTAGGGAGTTGAGGATGAGGGTGATATACGACGTGGAGAGGTATGAAAGAGAAGCGATAGAGCGGGTGATGAGACATTGGGAGAGGGTGATAGAGGGGATAGTAGGAGGAGAAGGAGAACGGATAGGAGAGCTGGCGATGCTGACGCAGGGCGAGCTGGATCAGCTACTCTACGAGTGGAATGACACCGACGCTGACTTCTCCTCCGACACCTCTTTGCTCCACCTTTTCCACGATCAACTCCTCGCCTCCCCTAACTCGACCGCTCTCATTCACTTGCAGGACTCGCTCTCATATCTGCAACTCGACGGCAGGGCCAGCCTCATTGCCCAGCGCCTGATCGGCCTCGACCTTCGACCCGACTCACACATCGCGCTGCTGCTCGATAGGTCTATGGATATGGTCGCCTCGATGCTCGCCTGCTGGAAATCGGCCTCGGCCTTCGTGCCCATCGCCCCTGACTATCCTGCCGACAGGATTGGCTTCATACTTGACGATGCCGCTTGCCGCGCGATGATAACAACGTCAAGCCTCGAAGCGATGCTGCCTGAAGCGACACTGCCTGCCAGCCTCAAAGTGATCTGCCTCGATACCGACCTTGAGCAGCCAACAGGCCAGATGAAGCGGCAGCCGGAGCGCGAGCCGAGGGCCGACGGGCTGGCATACATCATATACACATCCGGCAGCACGGGCAGACCTAAAGGCGTGATGGTCGAACACCGCAACCTGCTCAACACCATCCAGGCCTCAATCGCAGAGTTCGGATTCACGTCGGCAGACAGGATGCCGGTCATAGCCTCATACACGTTCGACATATCGCTGTTCGAGGTGATGAACATGCTGGCGGTTGGGGGGAGTTGCGAAGTGGTAAGCCGCGAGCAGGTATTGGACATGGGAGAGCTGATGGAGGTGCTGGAGCGAGCGACGCTGTTGCACGCGGTGCCAAGCCTGATGAGGCAGATCGTCACACATAGAGGAAGGGGGGAAGGAGGGCACACTAACATCAGGATGGTGTTCACAGGAGGGGATGCAGTAGCGGTGGAGCTGATAGAGGAGATGAAGGAAGCGTTCGCAGAGAGCGAGATAAGAGTGTTGTACGGGCCTACGGAGGGGGCGATCATAGCGACGAGACACGAGGTGGACAGGAGCAAGAGGGGAGAGGGACAGATGATAGGCAAGCCGCTGAGGAACGTGAAGGTGAAGGTAGTCGACGAGCGAGGGAGAATAGTGCCGATAGGAGTGGCAGGAGAGATAGAGATAAGCGGGAGAGGAGTGACGAGGGGATACTTGAACAGGGGAGAGGAGACGCAGAGGCGATACAGGGGAGAAGGAGAGGAGAGGGTATATCGGACAGGAGACATAGGGAGGTGGAGGGAAGGAGGGGAGATAGAGTATGTGGGGAGGAGAGATGAGCAGGTGAAGGTGAGGGGATACAGGGTGGAGTTAGGAGAGGTGGAGGCGGTGATGATGAAGCAGGAAGGAGTGAAGGAGGCGGTAGTAGTGGCGAGAGAGGATCAGACAAGAGAGAAGAGGTTGGTAGCATACATAGTAACGGAAGAAGAAACAGAGTTAGCGGTCAGTGAGATAAAGCAGAGGTTAAGAGAGAAGCTGCCGGAGTACATGGTGCCAGCGGTGATAGTGAAGATGGAAAGGCTGCCTGTAACATCAAACGGGAAAGTAGATCGCCGCGCTCTGCCTGAACCGGATCAAACAAGGGAAACCTTGGAGCAGGTCTATACGGCTCCTCGAAATAGTCTGGAGGTTTTGCTGGCGGAGATATGGCAAGAGGTATTAGGGATAGATAAAGTCGGCATCAATGACAACTTCTTCGAGCTGGGCGGAGAATCGATCAAGGCGATGCTGGTTGCCAATAAGCTGCAAGATAAGATACGCGAATTCACCTATATAATAGGATTGTTCGAGGCTCCCAGTATCGCGGGGTTTGCGGCTTATCTCGCCGAGCATTACCCGGATGCAGTATCGAGATTAGACAATGAGCGGTCAGCCGAATCTATCCCTGTCACGCCTCGCAGTGAAATGGCGCTAGACCAATTGATAGCCGTGCTCGACGGCAACCCCGAAGCCGACCTACTGTTGCTTCTGTCAATTCAAGCGCAACCGGATGAAGAGAGTAAGCCGAGTTAGTCATTTCAATGTTAGTCAGCAATAGATAATCTGCATCAATACATCACTCATAAGTAACGACAGACATCTCGCCCAGCGAGTTGACTGAAACGCCTATCAGGTTAACGCTCACTCAGAAACTGTAGTAAGGATATGGTGAAGACATGAACAAGAATGGTCATGAGGCTGCAAGTTCGCAAAACGACGATTCTTTAAGAATCAAAGGTTTTGATTATGTTGAGCTATACGTCGGCAACGCGCGCCAGGCGCTGCACTTCTACCGAACGGCATTCGGCTTTACTCAGGTTGCTTACGCGGGGCCTGAGACGGGCGTGAGCGATCGAGAATCTTTTATCATGCAGCAGAACGGCATCCGGCTGGTGCTGACGAGCGCCGTCAGTTCCGATAGCTTTGTTGCTGAGCATATCGCTCGTCACGGCGATGGCGTTAGAGACATAGCCTTTACCGTCGACGACGTTCACAGCGCCTTTCAAGAGACGGTCAAGCGCGGCGCTAGGCCTGTTATGGAACCGGCGGTCTTCGATAACAGTCATGGGTGTGTGGTCAAAGCAACCGTCAAATCCTTTGGCGATACGGTTCACTCATTCATTCAGCATGAGAGCCCCGCCAACGGGCTGCTTCCGAATTACCACCCCGTAGAACATTTGCGGCGGTGCGAGACCGTGAACCTCAACCTCATAGACCACATAGCCATTTGCGTTGAAAGCGGCAGGCTCGATTACTGGGTTGACTTTTACAAACAGGTGTTCGGCTTTCACCAGTCGCACCAGGAAGATATTTATACTGACCACAGCGGCATGAATTCGAAAGCCGTCCAGAACCGCACGGGCGAAATAAAGTTCCCGATGATGGAGCCTGTCTCAGGAAAGCGCAAATCGCAGATCGAAGTGTTCTTGAATTCTTACCAGGGGCCGGGCGCTCAGCACATAGCTTTTTTGTGTGATGACATCGCTGGTACTGTTCGCGGATTGAACTCTAACGGGATCGGTTTTTTGCAGACGCCCGAAGCATATTACAAGATGCTCCCCAATCGCATCAGCAATATCGCCGAAGATATTGAAGAGCTGCGCGAGCTGAACATACTGGTCGATCATGACAGGGAAGGTTACTTGATGCAGATATTCACAAAGCCGTTGCAAAGTCGGCCCACAGTCTTTGCGGAGATCATCCAGCGCAAAGGCGCTAGCGGGTTTGGCGGAGGCAACATCAAAGCGCTTTTCGAGGCGGTCGAGTACGAGCAGGCCAAGCGCGGGAATGTTTAAGGAAAAAATGATGACGAGTAGATACGCGACCACCACGCCGAAGATCAACTTGGCTAACTGGACGAAAGTCACCAGGCGTTCCGCATTACAGGAGATGCTAGTGATAGCATCTTGCCCCGGAATGATCTCATTCGCTTTGGGGCTGCCTGCGGCAGAGCTATTCCCGACAGACGCCTGTGGTGAGGCGGCTGCGCGGGTGCTGAAATCCGATCCCCGCGCGCTGCAATACGGGCCGCCTTTCCAGCCTTTGAAGACGCATATCACACGTCTGATGGCCGAGCGCGGGGTGGAGTGCAAAGAATCGCAAATCTTTTTGACGGCGGGCGCGCAACAAGGAATGAGCCTGCTCACGCGTTTGCTGCTCGAACCGGGCGGACAGGTATTGTATGAAGAGATGAGCTACACGGGCTTCCAGCAAGTCGTCGAGCCTTTCCAGCCGAGGGTGTTGACTGTGCCCACGGACCTGGAATCGGGAGCGGATGTGGAGGCAATCGCTCGACTCCTGGCGCGCGGCGAGCGCCCTGCCTTCATCTACGCTGTCACGGATGGTCATAACCCGCTCGCCGTCAGCCTGAGCGCAGAAAAGCGCGTCCGCATGGTCGAGTTGGCGAGGCAGTACTGTGTACCCATCATCGAAGACGACGCTTACGGCTTTTTGCACTACGAAGACGCTCGGCTACGACCAATGCGCGCGCTCGATGATGAGTGGGTACTGTATGTAGGCTCTTTCTCGAAGATACTCGCCCCGGCCTTTCGCGTCGGGTGGCTAGTCGTCCCCGAATGGCTCATCCCTAAACTATCGATCATCAAAGAGTCGAGCGACATCGACATGGCACCCTTCTCGCAACGCAACATCGCGGCCTACATCGATTCTGGCGGCCTGTCCGATCACCTCGCGACGTTGCGGCGCGAATACAGCATCCGCCGCGATACTATGCTCGGCGCGCTCGAAGAACACTTCTCTAGGAAGGCGCGCTGGAGAAAGCCGGACAGCGGCGTCTTTATCTGGGTCGAATTCTCCGAAGGCGTTGATACGGAACGGCTGCTGAGGCGAACGATCGAACAAGAGCAGGTTGCTTTCGTCCCAGGCCATGCTTTCAGCAGCCTCGGCAACCGCGACGCAGCCAATTGCATGCCGGCTGAACTTTTCCAACTCCGCTCCAGACCGGATCAAAGAAGGAATTGCGCGACTGGCGCGGGTATTCAACTCAGACTGGTAGCAGAACCTTAAGAGGCTTCGATGACCGACCTCGCCAAACTCGCCGCATCGCTCCCATTTGAAAAACGAATGCTGCTCGTCGAGCAGCTAAAGCAAAACGGCAGCCGGTTGAATTGCTTTCCGCTATCTTACGCGCAGCGGCGGCTCTGGTTCCTTGAGCAATTAGAGCCCGGTAGCCCGTCCTACAACATCCCGCTCGTTGTGAGCGTTGATGGCCGCTTCGATGTCGCGGCGGCTGAAGAGAGCCTCAATGAGATCGTGCGCCGACACGAAACTTTACGAACTACATTCACATCAATTGAAGGACACCCGTTTCAGATAGTGGGCCGAGCCGAGCCGCTGAGCCTGGCTGTCATCGACCTGTGCGAACTGCCCGAAGTCAACCGCGAACGTGAAGCGATGAGATTGGCCACGGAGGAGACGCGAAAGCCTTTCGCGCTTGATTGCGGCCCGCTGGTGAGAGCGAGGTTTTTCAAGCTGAGCCCTGAGCGAAACATTGCGCTGATGGTCATTCATCATATAGTGAGCGACGGTTGGTCGGTCGGGGTGCTGCTCCGCGAATTCGCTTCTCTTTATCAGGCCATCACCGAAGGAAAGCCGAATCCGCTGAAACCGTTTCAGGTTCAATACGCCGACTACGCCTGCTGGCAACAGCAATGGATGCTAGGCGGTGAGCCGGAGAAAGACCTCGCGTATTGGCGGCGGCAGCTTGGCGGGGATTTGCCCGTGTTGGAACTCCCCACGGACTACCCCAGGCCACAGATAATGACTTACGAAGGCGCGCGCGAGCGGGTAATCCTGCCGCGCGAGCTATCGGAATCTCTCAGGCGGCTCAGCAAGCGGCAAGGTGTCACCTTGTTTATGACAGTTCTGACGGCTTACGCAGTGATGCTGCACCACAACAGCGAGCAGCTATGCATTCTAATAGGCACGTCCGTGTCGGGACGCAATCTCAAGGATACGGAAGGGTTGATAGGGTGCTTGCTCAATCAAATAGCGCTGCGCGTCGATCTATCGGGCGACCTCACTTTCATAGAGTTGTTGGCGCGGGTCCGGCGGATGACGATTGAATCTTTTGCGCACCAGGCGCTCCCGTTCGACATAGCCGTCGAGCGATTGCAGCCGAAGCGAGACCTGAGCCGCACCCCAGTATTCCAGGCGATGTTCGTCCTTCAGAATACTCCGATGGGTGCGATGGAGTTTGCGGGGCTCAGCCTCAAGCCGCTTGAGATCGACAGCGGCGCATCCAGGTTCGACTTGACTCTTGACCTGTCGGATCGCCCGGAGGGACTTGCGGGCTGGCTCGAATATAAGACGATTCTGTTCAACGTTCAGACCATCGCCCGCATGGAAAAGCATTTCCAGACGATCCTGAGTAAAGTCGTCGCGCAACCCGGTTTAAGGCTGAGCGAATTGCGCAAAGCTCTTGAGCAGCAGGACAGGCAGCAAGAGGTCAATAAAGGCGCGCGACTCCATGAGCTTTCTCGTTTGAAGCTCAAGAACATGAAACGACAGGCCGTCGCCGGAGCCGGGCTCAAAGACCAGAAGCCCGAACAGGAACTGGCCCGCGAATCTCATAACTTAAGCATAAAGAATCCAACTCAAACTTACTACTCATACCTGACCGGTGCTTCAAGCTTTCTAATCGCGAAGGCGATTTTTCTTAACAGAAGATATGACTATGCAGAGAGAGAATATACAGGGTTATCGAATTTCACCGCAGCAAAAGCGCGTGTGGTCGCTCAAGCAACTGAGCGATGGCGAGCCTTATGGTGTGGAATGTGCTGTCTCAATAGAAGGTGATCTCAACAAGGAGTTACTGAAAGAAGCCCTACAAAACGTAGGCGATGACTACGAGATCCTTCGCACGACTTATCGGAGCTTGGCCGAGATGACTCTGCCGATTCAGGTCATCGCCGAGACCGCAAGTCCGGCAATCTATGAGTATGATTTAAGCGAAGTAGAGTCGATTAAGCGAGAGGCGGAACTTGAAAGAATCATCGAATCGGCTAGAGCGATGACGTTTGATTTCGAAGATGGCCCTGTTTTTCACATCTGGCTGGTAGCCCTATCACCTGAAAAGAATCTGATGTTCTTAAGGCTGCCTGCGCTTTGCGCGGACGGCGTTGGAATGGTGAGCCTCGCGCGCGCGATTATGCAATCATACGAAGCATTATTAAATGGCGAGCGACTTTCACATGACCCTGTTCAACACGCTGACCTGTCTGAATGGCTGAACGAACTGCAAGAATCGGAAGAGACACAGGCTGGCAGAGATTACTGGCGCAAATTTATCTTGCCTGACCTCTCTTCCTTTTCTCTCCCTCTTCAGCTCCATTCTCGCATTCGCTCTCGTTTCCGCCCCGCTTCCATACCCCTTGACTTCGATGACTGTCTGCTTGCTGATCTTCGTTCCGCTTGCCACTGCTTGCAAGCTTCTACTTCGATCTTCCTGCTCGCTGCCTGGTACTCGCTGCTGTCGAAGCTCTCGGCGCGGCCCGACCTCGCCGTGGCCTGCTGCTTCGACGGTCGCTCCTACAGCGACCTCTCGTGCGCCGTCGCCTTGCTCGACAGGTATCTGCCTGTGAGTGTTCAAACTCCGCCCGGGATGAAGTTCTCAGAGCTGGTTTCTCAACTGGCTGCCAGTCACAGCCAGCATCTGCTTTTTCAAGACTACTTCTGTTGGGAGTTGATCGAGCGGGGGGAGGGGGCTGGCGACTACTGGCCTTATTGCTTCCAGTACCTGGATATACCTTCTCAGATAGAGGTCGGCGGGCTGGCCGTCAGCATTGAAAGCCTGGCCGGTTGCAGCGACCGCTTCGACCTCAAGCTTAGTTGCATCCGGAGCGAATACTCGATTAGTGCGCGGCTCGATTATGACGAGGGGAGCATCAGCCGTGGCTACGCAGAGCAGATCGCACAGCACCTGATGACGATCATCAACAGCGCAATCAGCGACGCCGAGCAAGAGGAGAGCCGGCTGCCAATAGTCAGCCCGACGCAGCAGAAGCAACTGGTTGAGGAGTTCAACAGGGTTGATTGGCCTGAGACGATAGAGTGGGAGGAGGGGGCTGAGCATCAGTGCGCGCACGAGATGATCGAGCGGCAAGCCAGGCTAAGGCCGGATGCGGTGGCTGTGACAGAAGGGCAACAGAGCCTCAGCTACGGCGAGATGAACAGGAGGGCTAACAGGGTGGCCTGGCAGTTGTTGAGCAGAGGGGTGGGGCCGGAACAAGTCGTGGGCGTCTGCATGAGGCGGAGCGCGGAGATGGTCGTAGCCGTGCTGGGGGTGATGAAGAGCGGGGCAGCATACGCGCCAGTCGATAGCACGAACCCGAAGGCAAGGGTGAGGCAAGTGATAGAGGGGAGCGGCAGCAAGGTGGTGATAAGCGACGAGGCAAGCCGAGGATTGGTCGAAGGGATGGGGTGCGAAGTGATAACGGTGGGAGAGGGGATGGAGGAGCAGGCAGGGAGCAGAGAGGAAGACCTGGAGGTGAGTGTGGAAGAGGGAAACCTGGTGTATGTGATCTACACGTCAGGAAGCAGCGGGAAGCCCAAAGGAGTGGAGGTGACGCACGGGGCAATGATGAACTATGTAAGATGGGGAGCCTCGGCATACGAGGAGGAAAAGGGTAGCGGGAGCCCTGTGCAGACGCCGGTAGGATTCGACCTGACGGTGACGAGCCTGATATTGCCGCTAGTGAGAGGCAAGGAGGTAGAGATAGTGGGAGAGGAAGAGGGGATAGAGGGGTTGGTGAGAGTGCTGAGGAGAGCGAGGCAGGAGGGAAGAAGTTACAGTGTGGTAAAGATAACGCCGAAGCAGTTGGAGATGGTCAACGAGCTGATGAAGGAAGGAGAGCGAGGGGGTAGCAGCAGGGTGATAGTGGTAGGAGGAGAAGCGTTGAGGAGAGAGGTGGTAAAGGGATGGGTGAGAGAGGGAGTGAGGGTGGTCAATGAGTACGGGCCAACGGAGGCGACGGTCGGATGCATAGTCAAGGAGGTAAGAGGAGAAGAGGAGGAGGAGGGGAAAAAAGGAGGAGAGGAGTTAATAGGGAAGCCGATAAGGAAAGTGAGGGTGTACGTGGTGGGAGAAAGAGGAGAGATAGTGGGGAAAGGGATGGAAGGGGAGATAAGGATAGGAGGAGAGGGATTGGCGAGAGGGTACAGAGGAGAGGCAGGAGAGACGGCGGAGAGATTCGTGCCGGACGAGTATGGAGAAGAGGAAGGAGGGAGGGTATATCGGACAGGGGACATGGGTAGGTGGAGGGAAGGAGGAGAGATGGAGTATGAGGGGCGTAGAGACGAGCAGGTGAAGGTGAGGGGATACAGAGTGGAGATAGGAGAGGTGGAAGCGGTGATGAAGAAGGAGGAAGGAGTGAAGGAGTGTGTGGTAGTGGCGCAAGAGGGAGAGGGAAGGGAGAAGCGGATAGTGGGGTACGTTGTAGAGGAAGAGGGAGCAGAGCTGAGGGTGAGCGAGGTGAGGAAGGGAATGAGGGAGAAGCTGCCGGAGTACATGGTGCCAGCGGTGATAGTGAAGATGGAAAGGCTGCCGATGACGGGGAACGGGAAAGTGGACCGGCGAGCGTTGCCTGTACCAGATCAAACAAGGGAAAGCCTGGAGGAATTATATAAAGCGCCGCGAACTAGTCTGGAGATTTTGCTAGCAGAGATATGGCAAGAGTTATTAGGGATAGATAAAGTCGGCATAAATGACAACTTCTTCGAACTAGGCGGAGACTCCATACTGTCTGTGCAGGTAGTGGCTCGCTGCAATCAGGCAGGACTGGCACTCACTCCCAAGCAGATATTCCAGCATCAGAGTATCTGTGAGCTGGCCACGGTAGTTGGTACTTCACAATCCCCTGAGGCCGAGCAGGACGCAGTGACTGGCTATGTGCCGCTGACTCCGATGCAGAGATGGTTCTTCTGGCGGGAGATAACAGACCCGCATCACTTCAATCAGGCAGTGATGCTGAGAGTGGCTGAGCCAGTAGAGCCAGCTTTGATAGAACAGGCCGTCGCTGAAATAGTCAGTCACCACGACGCGCTGAGGGCAAGATTTCACAGGCAAGGCGAAGGCTGGGTTCAGGAAGTAGCTGCTGACAACCAGCCTCGTGTAGTCACACGCATAGAACTGAGCGGAGACAGTCAGCAGCAGAGAAGGCAGATAGAGACGATAGCGCAGCAGGCGCAAGAGAGCCTAGATCTTGAGCAAGGGCCGATCATCAGAGTTGTCATATACGCGAGAGAGTCATTGGCAGTCAGGGTATTGATGATCATACACCACTTGGCCGTAGACGGGGTCAGTTGGAGAGTGCTCATTGAAGACTTACAGAGCTGCATGCCAAGAGTTGAAATCAGGGCGGGAGGTGAGGCTGCCAGCAAAGACCACATCGATTAAGAGATGGGCAGAGCGGCTGAGAGAGTATGCAGCCAGCAGCGAGGTGATAGCAGAAGCTGATTACTGGCGCGCAGTTGATGCAGCGACGAGGCAGAGGCTACCGCTTGACAACAGAGCGGGAGCAAACACTGTATCAATGACGGAGAAGGTGAGTGTGGGATTGAATGAGGAGGATACAAAGAAGCTACTGAAAGAAGTGAGCCGAGCCTACAGGACGAGGATAAACGAGGTGCTAGTGGCAGGCATGGAGATGGGGCTGGGCAGGTGGATGAGAGGCCAGAGAGTAAAGATGGATGTCGAGGGGCACGGCAGACAGGAGATAGGTGAAGGAGTAGACGTGACGAGGACGGTAGGATGGTTCACGGCCATATACCCGGTAGTGCTAGAGCTTGGAGAAGAAGAGATAGGAGAAAGGCTCAAGAGGGTGAAGGAGGAAATGAGGAGAGTGCCAGGGGGAGGGATAGGCTACGGGTTGTTGAAGTACGGCGACCAGCAAGAGAGGCGAGCAGGAGAGCAAGAGGAGGAAGCGGAGATAGTGTTTAACTATCTGGGACAGGTAGATCAAGTGATGAGCGAGGAGGGGATGTTCAGCCTAGCGCCGGAGAGGTCTGGGGAAACAAGAAGCCCGAGAGGAGAGAGGGCCTATACATTGGGGGTGAATGCGATAGTAGCAGGAGGAAGGTTGCAGGTGGAGTGGGACTACAGCCGAGAGCAGGTCAGCCGAGACAGAATCGAAGAACTGGCCCAAGGATACATAGAGTCACTCAAGGAGATAATCAGTCATTGTGAGAGCGAAGAAGCAGGAGGATACACAGGGACAGACTTCCCGCAGTCAGGGCTGAGGCAGCAGCAGTTGGACCGATTCTATGAAGCAGACAAGCAGATAGAAGATATCTATCCGCTATCACCCATGCAGCAAGGCATGCTCTTCCACTGTATGTATAGCAGCGAGGCCTGGGTTTATCGGCTTCAATTAAGCTGCGTTATCGAGGGGAGTCTGAATGCTTAGCTTTCGAGCGGGCATGGCAAAGATCGTAGATCGAAATGAATTGCTGCGAACGGGCTTTATCTGGGAGGGGCTTAATGAACCGCTTCAGGTGGTTCACAAATGTGCTGAGTTATTCTTACATCAGGAAGACTGGCGAAACATTCCAGGTGACGAGCAACAGATAAAGATAGACGCTCTTATCGAGGCCGAGAAGAATCTACACTTTGAGCTTTCCAAGCCTCCGCTTATGCGGCTTGTGTTGATTCGACTTACTGACGATTCTTATCAATTTATCTGGAACGCCCATCATCTGATACTGGATGGCTGGAGCATCACCCTGCTGATGAAACAGGCATTCAAATTCTACGAAGCCATCTGCCGCGATAATGATATCCCTTATAAGCCTCGGCTGCGCTATCACTCATATATCAAATGGCTACTAAAGCAAGATCAATCGAACGCCAAGGCATTCTGGCGAAAAGAGCTTGAAGGCTTCAATGCGCCGACTCCTATCTTGACAAGCCGGAACATAACTCTGGTGGGCGAAGAGATTTACCAGCGGCAGCAGATTCTTCTGCCGGTTGAATTGACCGAGAGGCTTCAATTACTTGTTCAGCAGCGCCAGCTCACGTTGAGCACTCTTGTACAAGGGGCATGGGCGTTGCTGCTCAGCCGCTACAGCGGAATGCGAGACGTTGTGTTCGGAGGTGTCGTCTCTGGCCGTAACGCGAAGGTCGAGGGCATCGATTCTATGTTGGGGCTTTTTATAAACACGCTGCCTGTGCGAGTGTACGTCTCGCCCGACGATATGCTTCTGCCCTGGCTCCATCAACTTTTGGAACAGCAAGTAACCGCGCGTGAGTACGAATACACTGCGCTGTTCGACATACAGCGGTGGAGCGAAGTCCCGCGAGGCGAATCGCTGTTCAACAGTCTTCTAGTCTTTGAGAATTACCCGGTCGATACCTCGCTGCGAGATCAGGAAAACGTAGGGTTGAGAATCACGAAAGTTAGTTCGGTTGAACGGACCAGCGACCCGCTCAATATAGTGGCGTCGCCGGGCAAGCAATTATCGCTGTCAATTACATACGACTCTCGGCAGTATGAAAGCCCTGCGATCAGTCGTATGCTCGGTCACTTTCAAACCTTGCTAGGCGGGTTTGCTTCCGATCCACAAGGCCGACTCTCAGAGATGTCGCTGCTGACGGAGAGCGAGCAGCATCAGTTGCTGGTCGAGTGGAATCAAACTACTGCTCAATACCCCTCTCACCTGTGCTTACATCAATTATTCGAGCGTCAAGTTGAATCCACTCCCGAAGCAACGGCTGTAGTCTTCGGGCAAAAGGAAATGAGCTACTCGGAGTTGAACCGAAGGGCTAACCAGTTGGGGAGGTATTTGAGGAAGCAGGGAGTGGGAGCCGAGCAGAAGGTAGGGATATATGTAGAGAGGGGAGTGGAGATGGTAGTAAGCCTGCTGGGAGTGATGAAGGCAGGAGGAGCTTATGTGCCGATGGATGAGACGTATCCGAAGGCAAGGCTAGAGATGATGGTGAGGGACGGGGGATTGAGAGTAGTGGTGACGCAGGAAGAGATGAGAGGGAAGTTATGGGAAGGCATAGAGAGCGTAGTGAATATAGAAGAGGAGAGAGAGGAGATAGGAAGGGAGAGCGGAGAGAACATAGAGGGAGGAGCGGATGAAGAGAATCTAGCATATGTGATATACACATCCGGCTCGACCGGTAAGCCGAAGGGGGTTATGGTTGAGCACAGGCAGATCGCAAGCTACTTGAGCAGTATTATTGAGCGACTTAAACCGGCTCCTGGCGCAGGCTACGCTATCGTTTCGACATTTGCAGCCGACCTCGGCCATACGTCTTTGTTCCCATCTCTTTGCACGGGCGGCTGTCTCCACGTCCTGTCTCAAGACATGGCCTCTGATCCCACCAAGTTCGGCGATTATTTTTACCGCAACCGGATTGATTATCTGAAGATAGTTCCCTCGCATCTATCAGCTTTGATGGGCACAACGCGGCCTGAGCGAATACTGCCGCACGAGCGCCTCATCTTGGGAGGCGAAGCTTCGCGATGGGAACTCGCTCAATCGGTCCATTCTCTTGCGCCGACCTGCGCAATACTCAACCACTATGGCCCGACAGAGACGACTGTGGGCAAGCTGACCTATGAAGTGAGCCCGAATCATAACGGCTACTATTCAGCCACGATCCCCATAGGCCGCCCGCTTCCGAACACACAGATTTACCTGCTCGATTATGATCTGGAGCCGGTCCCCATCGGGGTCGCGGGAGAGCTGTTCATCGGTGGGCACGGGGTGGCGCGCGGCTACCTGAATCATCCCGAACCTACAGCCGAGAGGTTTATCCCGAATCCTTTCAGCAGTGAGCCAGGCTCTCGGATGTACCGGACGGGAGACCTGGCCCGATACCTTGCTGACGGCAATGTCGAATTCCTCGGACGCGTAGATGATCAGGTGAAGCTGAGAGGCTATCGCATCGAGCTTGGCGAAATAGAAGCGGTGTTGAGCCAGCATTCGGGCGTGCGCGAAACGGTGGCGCTAATGCGAGAGGATACGCCAGGCGAAAAGCAGTTAGTCGCCTATGTCGTGCCCGACGGAGACGACGAGTTGACCGTGACTGACCTGCGAGGCTTTCTCCAACAGAAATTGCCTGAATACATGATCCCATCGGCTTTTGTGATGCTGGAAACGCTGCCGCTGACTTCCAACGGTAAGATCGACCGCCGCGCGCTGCCCGCGCCAGCTCAGGTCAGGCCGCAGCTTGCGAGAGCCTATGTCCCGCCCAGGACAGATGTCGAGCAGCAACTATGCAAGATATGGGCTGTCGTGCTCAGGGTTGACGAGGTCGGCATACACGACAACTTCTTTGAGCTTGGTGGCGATTCGATACTCTCTATTCAGGTTATCGCCAGGGCCAGCCAGGCCGGTATCCGTCTGACACTGAAGCAAGTATTTGAGTACCCCACGGTTGCCAATTTAGCAGCGGTCGGAGTCACCGCTGAAGCCGTTGAAGCTGAGCAAGGTTTAGTCAACGGTTCGGTCCCTCTAACGCCGATACAACACTGGTTGTTCGAGGAGAACCCTGTCGATATTCATCATTTCAACCAATCGCTTATGTTCAGGCTGCGAGAACCTATCGCCCCGTCTGTGATCGAGAATGCCCTGAACCACTTGCTATTGCATCACGATGCGCTGCGGCTTCGCTTCACTAAAGACGGGTCGCGGTGGGAACAGTATTGCTATGCGGAGCAGGAGCGGCTCCCATTCTCTCGGTTTGATATTTCGGCGCTGCCTCCATCCGAACAGAAAGATGCGATAGAGAAGATATCATCCGACTTGCAATCGAGCCTGAGCTTCTCAGGCGAGTTGCTGATGCGCGCAGCCTTCTTCGACCTCGGAGCGCAAGAGTCACCTCGGCTATTAATAGTTGTGCATCACCTCATCATGGATGCGGTATCGTGGCGGATTTTATTGGAGGATTTGCAGACGGCCTGCAAGCAACTGCTACACGGCCAGCAAATAGTCCTGCCGAAAAAGAGTTCGTCATTCAAGCTCTGGGCCGAAGACCTGCTCTCACTCGCACAATCACCTTCTGTAATGCAAGACCTTTCATACTGGGCGGAACACCTCCCCAACCAACAGCGCGCTATCCCGGTTGATTACCCGGCGGGAGAGAATACCGTCGCTTCGGCAAAAAGTGTGTGGTTGTCGCTCAATGCTAATGACACAACATCACTGCTCAAGCAGGTGCCACAGGTATATCGCACCCGCATAGACGAGATACTGCTTTCAGCTTTGGCGATGACTTACAGCCGGTGGGCAAGCGAGGGAAGTCTGCTGGTGGATTTGGAAGGACACGGCAGGCAGGAAATAGGCGAAGTGATAGACGTGACGAGGACGGTTGGCTGGTTCACGACGATTCATCCCGTCGAGCTACGAGCCGAGCAGTGGATGAGTACAGCAGAAGTGATTAAGGGAGTGAAGGAGCAGATAAGGAGAGTGCCTGCGCAAGGAATCAGCTATGGGATGCTGAGGTATTTAAGCGAGGATGAGGGCGTGAGGAGAAGGATGAGGGAGAAAGCGAGAGCGGAGGTAATTTACAACTACTTAGGGCAGATGGAAGGGATGAATGCAGAAGAAGGGTTAATGAGTGTAGCGGAGGAGAGCACGGGCTGGAATCGGAGTGGCAGAGCAAAAAGAGAATATGTGTTAGAGGTGAATGCGATAGTAGCAGGAGGAAGGTTGCAGGTGGAGTGGGTGTACAGCGAGAAGCTGCAAAGCCGGGAGAGTGTGGAGGAGTTGGCTAAGCAGTACATAGAGTTACTCAAGGAGATAATCAGTCATTGTGAGAGCGAAGAAGCAGGAGGATACACTCCGTCCGACTTCCCGCTGTCAGAGCTGACGCAGCAGCAGTTGGACCGATTCTATGAAGCAGACAAGCAGATAGAAGACATCTATCCGCTCTCTTCATTGCAGCAGGGAATACTGTTTCACACATTGCTTAGCCCCGGCTCTAGCCAGTACATAGAGCAGCTATGCTGCAGGCTGGCGGGCCGTCTTGATGTGGAAAGCTTCTGCGAGGCGTGGCAGGAGGTCGTAGAGGCCAACGCGGCGTTGAGGACTTACATTCAAACAACACAACAGGGAGAATCCGTGCAGGTAGTCAGGAACAGAGCAAGCCTTGATGTAGAGCAGGAAGACTGGCGAGGGCAAAGCAAGCAGGAGCAGGCAAGCAAGCTGGAAGAGCACAGGAGAAGGGAGCGAGGGAGAGGATTTAAACTAAGCGAGCCGCCGTTGATGAGGGTGAGCGTGATAAGAGTAGGAGAGCAGGAGTATGAGATGATTTGGACGCATCATCACTTGATGTTGGACGGGTGGAGCCTGTCGTTGGTGATGAAGGAGCTGATAGACAGCTACAACCAAAAGAGGAGAGGAGAGCAGAGGGAAGAGAGGAAGCAGCGGCCCAGCTACCGAGGGTACATAGAGTGGCTTGGGAGGCAAGACAAGAGCGCAGCGGAGCGATACTGGAGGGAAACGCTGAGAGGGCAGAGCCAAGCGACAATGATGGGGATAGAGAAGAGGAAAGCGAGAGCAGAGGGAGCAGGAGAAGTGGAAAGGAACCAGGAAGAGAGCAGGAGGATGAGTGAGGAGTCGACGAGTCAGCTAGAGAGGTATGCAAGGAAGCAACAGGTGACGGTGAACACGGTGGTGCAGGGAGCGTGGGGGATAGTGATGAGCCGGTACAGCGGGGAAGAGGAAGTGGTGTATGGAGCGACAGTGTCAGGAAGGAGCGGGGAGATAGAGGGTATAGAGGAGATGGTAGGGATGTTCATAAACACGCTGCCGGTGAGGGTGAAGGTGGAAGAGGAGGAGAAGGTAGAGGAGTGGATGAGGAGGATGCAGGAAAGGCAGGTGGAGCAGAGGGAGTACGAGTACAGCCCGTTGGTAGAAATACAGGGATGGAGTGAAGTGGCAAGAGGGGAGAGGATGTTCGAGGTGCTGTATGTGTTTGAAAACTACCCGGTGGACATCACGATGAGAGAGGAGGGAGGAGGAGCGAGCGGGATAGAGGTGAGGGAAGTGAGAGCAACAGAGGAGACGAACTACGGGATGAACGTGGTGGCAGTGCCAGGCAGGGAGTTGAGGATGAGGGTGATATACGACGTGGAGAGGTATGAAAGAGAAGCGATAGAGCGTGTGATGAGACATTGGGAGAGGGTGATAGAGGGGATAGTAGGAGGAGAAGGAGAGCGGATAGGAGAGCTGGCGATGCTGACGCAGGGCGAGCTGGATCAGCTACTTTACGAGTGGAATGACACCGACTCTGACTATCCTTTAGACAATTGCCTCCACAGCCTGTTTGAATCTCAAGTAGAACTCACTCCTCACGCTACTGCTGTGCGCTTCCTTCGTCACTCGCTTTCCTATAGCCAGCTTAACTCCAGGGCTAACCAGCTCGCTCATCACTTGCTATCTCTAGGCGTTGGCCCCGATCTACCGGTTGGCATCTGCCTCGACCGCTCCCTTGAGATGGTCATCGCCCTTCTTGCCATCCTCAAGGCTGGCGGCGCTTACCTCCCGCTTGACCCTTCATTCCCCCCTGACCGCATCCGCTTCATGATAGATCAGGCCGACGCTTATCTCATCCTTACTCACTCGGAGATGGTTGCGAAGCTGAGCGAGACTCACTGCCGACTAATCTGCCTGGATACGCAGTGGGAAGACATAGCATCCCCCTGTGACCAGAACCCTCAAAGCGTGGTGACGGGTGATAACCTCGTCTACATCATCTACACGTCTGGCAGCACAGGCCGACCAAAGGGGGCCATGAACCGACACAGAGGAGTGATGAACCGGCTGCTATGGATGCAAGGCGAGTACGGGCTAGGAGCAGATGATCGAGTGTTGCAGAAGACGCCCATGAGCTTCGACGTGAGTGTGTGGGAGTACTTCTGGCCGCTGATAACGGGAGCAAGGCTAGTCATAGCGAAGGCTGGAGGGCACAGCGACAGCCGATACCTGATCGAAGAGATAAAGCAGGAGGAGGTGACGACAGTACACTTCGTGCCGACAATGCTGAGGGTGATGATGGAGGAGGAGGGAGTAGAGGGGTGCGAAAGCCTGAGGAGGGTGATATGCAGCGGGGAGGAGCTGACAGAGGAACTGAAGGAGAGGTTCGTAGGGAGGATGGGAGCAGAGTTACACAACCTGTACGGGCCGACAGAGGCGGCGGTGGATGTGACGGCGAGTCGATGCGAAGAAGGGAAGGAGGTGAGGATAGGAAGAGCGATAAGCAACGTGAGGATGTACGTGTTAGATAGGGAGAAGAGGGTAGTGCCAATAGGGGTGGCAGGGGAGATACACATAGGAGGAGAGGGATTGGGGCGGGGATATGTGAAGGGAGCAGAGCAGACAGCGGAGAGGTACATACCGGATGTGAATAGCGAGGAGGAGGGAGCGAGGATGTACCAGACAGGAGACATAGGGAGGTGGAGAGAGGAAGGAGAGATAGAGTACCTGGGCAGGATTGACCATCAGGTGAAGATAAGAGGGATGCGCATTGAGTTAGGAGAGATTGAGACGGTGCTGAACTGGCATCCGGGAGTTCAAAATGCTGTGGTCTTAATGAAAGAATACGCAGTCGGAGATGGACGGCTCGTAGCGTATATTATCCCGGACCAGGAGCACGCATTCTTAACCAGGCAGTTGACTCGCTTTGAAAGGGAGGGGCGGTATACCGATCTTCCCCGCTACGAATTGCCCAACGGGCTGACTGTAGTTCATCAGAACAAAAATGAGACAGAGTTTCTCTTCAAAGAGATCTTTGAAGGACAAGCTTACTTCAAAAACGGCATCTCCATACAAAAGGGCGATTGCATTTTCGATGTCGGGGCGAACATCGGCCTCTTTACTATCTTCGTCAGCCAAGCATGTGAGGACGTATCTGTTTACGCATTCGAACCAATACCTCCGATCTTCGATATACTCGCGGCCAACGCATCGCTTTATAACTTAAATGTGAAATTGTTTGATTGCGGTCTTTCGAGTGAGGAGCGGAATGAGACGTTCACATACTACCCGCACTGCTCGATCATATCTGGCCGCTTTGCGGACTTGAGCGAGGACAAGGAAGTAGTTAAGTCTTTCTTGATTAACAGCCAGCAGGTAGCGTCGAGCGCAACTGGTGTCCTGGATGATCAGATAGTTGATGAATTACTTCAAGACCGATTGGCAAGCGAGCGATTTGATTGCAGGCTGAGAACCATCTCGTCGCTGATAAGAGAGCAGGGTATTGAGCGAATTGACCTACTGAAGATAGACGTGGAGAAGAGCGAGCTTGACGTGCTATCCGGCATTGAGGATTCCGACTGGTCAAAGATCAGCCAAATCGTCGTGGAGGTGCACGACGTAGAAGGAAAGCTTGAACAGGTTGCTGCGATGCTCAGGAGCCACGGGTTTGAGCTGAAGATCGAGCAAGATAACCTTCTGAAAGACACAAGCCTCTATAGCATCTATGCCATAGCACGCGGTCGAGAACGAAAAGGATTGAATGGAAGGAATGGCAATTCAAACGGCGGATCGAAGCGCCTTTGGTATACCCCAAATGCTTTGATCGATGATGTGCGTGCCTCCTTGAAAGAGAGATTGCCCGAATACATGATGCCAGTATCCTTCGTGTTGATGGACAGCTTTCCGTTCACGCCTAACGGGAAGCTAGACAGAAAAGCATTGCCAGCCCCCGACCTCTCCACTTATCGCGCGACCCAAATTCGTCGCTCCTCATTCCCCTCTACAACAGATCGTCTCTTCCATCTGGGCCGACGTCCTCTCTATCCCCTCCATCGGCATCCACGACAGCTTCTTCGACCTCGGCGGCCATTCCCTGCTCGCTATCCGAATCACGGCCAGGATTCGTCACGCATTGTTGATTGATCTGCCGCTGCGCGCGATGTTCGAGACCCCGACCGTGGCGCAACTGGCATCGACCCTGGAGCGTATGCTCGGCGCTAATGACCTTGCGGCAGCCCCTCCGCTAATGCCAGTACCCAGGCAGCCGCTTATGCCTGTCTCCTTCGCGCAGCAGAGGCTGTGGTTCATAGACCAGTTCGACCCTTCCAGCGCCTCCTACAACATACCGGCAGGCGTCGTCATAGAAGGCGAGCTGGATGTCGAGGCATTGCGAAGAGCCCTCAACGAGGTAGTCAACAGGCACGAGACGCTGCGCACATCAGTAGTGACCAACGAGGGTGAGCCTGCCCAGGTCATCGCTGAGAGTGCCGAGGTCGGATTGCCTCTCATAGACCTAACGGGCGAAGCAGAGCAAGCAGCGCGGCAGAAGGCCGAGCAGATGGCGGCGCGGCAGGCTAGAGAGCCGTTCGAGCTAGGGAGGGGGCCGCTGATGAGAGCAAGCCTGATGAAGGTGGCCGAGCAGCGACACGTCTTCGTAGTGGTGATGCATCACATCATCTCTGACGGTTGGAGCATGAAT
Source organism: Blastocatellia bacterium (assembly GCA_963726785.1). Classification (GTDB taxonomy): domain Bacteria; phylum Acidobacteriota; class Blastocatellia; order UBA7656; family UBA7656; genus DATEKX01. The sequence continues at coordinate 695,003 of CAVSDJ010000008.1, read as the reverse complement.
GTGCTGATAGATGAGGTGACAGCACTGTACGGGGCATACTTGCGAGGCGAGGAGAGCGGGCTGCGAGAGCTAGAGGTGCAGTACGCGGATTATGCAGTGTGGCAGAGGGAGTGGTTGAAAGCAGAGGTGCTGGAAGCAGAGTTGAGCTACTGGCGAGAAAAGCTAAGTGGGAGCAGCTTCGTGCTGGAGATGGCGACGGACAGAGCAAGAGGAGCAGAGAGCAGCAACAAGGGAGGGACGGAGGAGTTCAAGCTGAGCGTGGAAATGACGGAAGGGCTAAAGCAGATAAGCAGGACAGAGAGTGCGACGCTGTTTATGACATTGATGGCGGGGTTCAAGGTGCTGCTGAGTCGGTACAGCAATCAAGAGGAGGTGATAGTAGGGACGCCGATAGCAGGCCGCAGATGGAAGGAGGTCGAGGGGCTGATAGGATTCTTTGTCAACACGCTGGTGATGAGGAGCGAGGTGAAGGGAGAAGAGAGTTACATAGAGTTGTTGAGGAGGGTGAAGGAGAGTGCGATAGGAGCATACGGGCATCAGGATGTGCCGTTCGAGAAGCTGGTCGAGGAGTTACAGCCGGAGAGGGATCTGAGCCGGATGCCGATTTTCCAGGTGATGATGGTGATGCAGGGGGAGGTGAGCAAGGGGAAGGAGATGGAGGGATTGAGGATAGAGGGGATGGAATTGAGAACGGGGAAGGCAAAGTTCGAGATGATGCTGGAGGTGAGGGAGGATGCAGGAGCAATAGGAGGATCGCTAGAGTACAGTGCCGACCTCTTTGATAAGAGCACGATCAACAGAATGTTGGATCAGTTCTCTACCCTGTTACAAGCTATAGTTGTTAATCCCCGGCAGCGCGTTTCAGACTTGCCGATCTTAACCGAAAGCGAGCAGCGTCAGTTGCTGGTCGGGTGGAATCAAACTACTGCTCAATACCCCTCTCACCTGTGCTTACACCAATTATTCGAGCGTCAAGTTGAATCCACTCCCGAAGCAACGGCTGTAGTCTTCGGGCAAAAGGAAATTAGCTACTCGGAGTTGAACCGAAGGGCTAACCAGTTGGCGCATTACCTGAGAAGCGTGGGAGTGGGGTCGGAGGTTCTAGTAGGGCTTTGTGTAGAGCGATCAGAAGAGATGATTGTGGGGCTGCTAGGGATACTGAAGGCTGGCGGCGCTTATGTGCCTATCGACCCTGCCTATCCCAAAGATCGAATTGCCTTAATACTCGATGATACTCAAGCGCCTGTCGTGCTGACTAATAACCGGCAACTGGAATGCCTGCCCCAACGCGATATTCGCGTGCTCTGTTTGGATTCTGAATGGGAGACCGTTGCCGATCAGAGCGAAGATAATCCAGTCAACTGGTCTGCCCCTGACAACTTGGCTTATGTCATCTACACGTCCGGCTCGACCGGAGGGCCAAAAGGCGTTGGCGCTATTCACCGCGCAGTGACAAGGCTGGTTCATAACACTAACTATGTCGACCTGTCCGCCAATGAGATCATCTTACAAAACGCCCCGCTTTCATTCGATGCCTCTACCTTTGAGATATGGGGATGCCTGCTACACGGAGCACTATTGGTGATAATGCCCGCTCACACGCCTTCTCTTGAGGAGATCGGAGAAGTTATTAAACGCCACAGGGTGAGCACAATGTGGCTGACAGCCGGACTCTTCCATTTGATGGTGAATGAGCGGCTAGAAGATCTGCGGTTGGTTCGTCAACTGTTGGCCGGTGGAGACGTTCTGTCGGTGCCACATGTGGAGAGAGTGCTGCGAGAGGTTGAAGGCTGCCGGGTGATAAACGGATACGGGCCGACCGAGAGCGTTACTTTCGCGTGCTGCTATGTGATGGATGAGCGGACAGAAATAGGACTGAGTGTGCCGATAGGCAGGGCAATATCAAACACGAGGCTGTATGTACTCGATAGAAACCTTAAGCCCGTGCCTGTGGGTGTGCTGGGCGAGTTGTACATAGGCGGTGACGGATTAGCGCGTGGGTATATGAATCAAGCTCAACTCACAGCGGAGAGATTCGTGCCGAACCCATTCGGTCAAACTCCTGGCGAGCGCATCTACTGGACGGGAGACGTGGTGAGGTATCGAGCAGACGGGATAATAGAGTTCACCGGGCGTAAGGATTTCCAGGTGAAGGTCAGGGGATTCCGTATCGAGTTGGCCGAAGTGGAAGTTGCGGTGAGCAGTCATGAGAAGGTGAAGGATGTTGCGGTAATCGCGAGAGGTGATGAGTCAGGCGATAAGAGACTGGTGGCGTATGTGGTGTTACGCGAGCAGGGAAGCATTACTGCTGAATCGTTGCGCGCGTTCCTGAACGATCAGTTACCTGACTATATGATTCCTTCCACTTTTGTGATGCTCGATGCATTGCCTCTGACGCCTAACGGGAAGCTAGACAGAAAAGCATTGCCAGCCCCCGACCTCTCCACTTATCGCGCGACCCAATTCGTCGCCCCTCATTCCCCTCTACAACAGATCGTCTCTTCCATCTGGGCCGACGTCCTCTCTATCCCCTCCATCGGCATCCACGACAGCTTCTTCGACCTCGGCGGCCATTCCCTGCTCGCTATCCGGATCACCGCCAGGATTCGTCACGCATTGTTGATTGATCTGCCGCTGCGCGCGATGTTCGAGACCCCGACCGTGGCGCAACTGGCATCGACCCTGGAGCGTATGCTCGGCGCTAATGACCTTGCGGCAGCCCCTCCGCTAATGCCAGCACCCAGGCAGCCGCTTATGCCTGTCTCCTTCGCGCAGCAGAGGCTGTGGTTCATAGACCAGTTCGACCCTTCCAGCGCCTCCTACAACATACCGGCAGGCGTCGTCATAGAAGGCGAGCTGGATGTCGAGGCATTGCGAAGAGCCCTCAACGAGGTAGTCAACAGGCACGAGACGCTGCGCACATCGGTAGTGACCAACGAGGGTGAGCCTGCCCAGGCCATCGCTGAGAGTGCCGAAGTCGGATTGACTCTCATAGACCTTACGGGCGAAGCAGAGCAAGCAGCGCGGCAGAAGGCCGAGCAGATGGCGGCGCGGCAGGCTAGAGAGCCGTTCGAGCTAGGCAGTGGGCCGCTGATGAGAGCAAGCCTGATGAAGGTGGCCGAGCAGCGGCACATCTTCGTAGTGGTGATGCATCACATCATCTCTGACGGTTGGAGCATGAATGTGCTGATAGATGAGGTGACAGCACTTTACGGGGCATACTCGCGAGGCGAGGAGAGCGGGCTGAGGGAGCTGGAGGTGCAGTACGCGGATTATGCAGTGTGGCAGAGGGAGTGGTTGAAAGCAGAGGTGCTGGAAGCAGAGTTGAGCTACTGGCGAGAAAAGCTAAGTGGGAGCAGCTTCGTGCTGGAACTGCCGACGGACAGAGCGAGAGGAGCAGAGAGCAGCAACAAGGGAGGGACGGAGGAGTTCAAACTGAGCGTGGAAATGACGGAAGGGCTAAAGCAGATAAGCAGGACAGAGAGTGCGACGCTGTTTATGACATTGATGGCAGGGTTCAAAGTGCTGCTGAGCCGCTACAGCAATCAGGAGGAGGTGATAGTAGGGACGCCGATAGCAGGCCGCAGATGGAAGGAGGTCGAGGGGCTGATAGGGTTCTTCGTAAACACGCTGGTGATGAGGAACGAGGTGAGGGGAGAGGAGAGTTACATAGAGCTGTTGAGGAGGGTGAAGGAGAGCGCGATAGGAGCATACGGGCATCAGGATGTGCCGTTCGAGAAGCTGGTCGAGGAGCTACAGCCGGAGAGGGATCTGAGCCGGACGCCGATCTTCCAGGTGATGATGGTGATGCAGGGGGAGGTGAGCAAGGGGAAGGAGATGGAGGGATTGAGGATAGAGGGGATGGAGTTGAGAACAGGGAAGGCAAAGTTCGAGATGATGCTGGAGGTGAGGGAGGATGCAGGAGCAATAGGAGGATCGCTAGAGTACAGTGCCGACCTCTTTGATAAGAGCACCGTGGAGAGAATGGCCCAGCACTTCACCATATTGCTGGAAGCGATAGTCAAAGACCCTCAAGCGCGTCTGTCTGAATTGCCGCTCATGTCAGAGGCCGTACAGCGCCAGATGCTTTTTGATTGGAACAACACAAGGGCCGATTACCCGAAGGATCATTGCATTCATCACTTGTTTGAAGAACAGGTGCTTCGTTCGCCTGATTCCATTGCAGTTTCGTGCGAAGGAAGAGGTTTGACGTATTGCGAGCTGAATTGGCAGGCCAATCAACTAGCGCATCACTTGCAATCGCTCGGCGTGGAGCCGGATGTCCTGGTTGGCATCTGCATCGATCGCTCAATCGAGATGGTAGTCGGCCTGCTCGCCATATTGAAAGCAGGCGGCGCTTACCTGCCGCTCGATCCGGCGTATCCGAAAGATCGGCTGGCCTTTATGATGGAGGATGCGCGGACCCCCGTGCTGCTCACCCGACAGAGATTGCGCGATACGGTTAAAACGCATGTCGCGAGGATCGTCTGCATAGATGAAGACTGGCCGACGATCTCGCTTCACAGCCGAGATAACACGCTGAACTATGCTACGCCCGACAATATGGCTTATGCAATTTACACGTCCGGGTCGACGGGCGTGCCCAAAGGCGTTGTCGGTCTCCACAGAGGCGCTGTGAACCGCTTCAAATGGATGTGGGATGCCTATCCATTCACGCCGGATGAAGTCTGCTGTCAGAAAACGGCGTTGGGTTTTGTTGATTCTCTCTGGGAAGTCTTCGGGCCGATGCTCCAGGGAGTCGAGGTTGTAATCATCCGCGACGATGCCGTAAAAGACCCTCAACGCTTCGTCGAATCACTGAGCGCCAATCACATTACCCGGCTCGTCCTGGTGCCATCGCTGCTGTCCATGACGCTCGACATGTTTGACAATCTCGGCGCAAGATTGCCCGACCTGAAGTACTGCGTGACCAGCGGCGAGGCTGTTCCGGCAGAACTGTGCGCGCGCTTTCAGAAAGCCATGCCTCACACCACGCTGTTGAACATATACGGTTCGTCCGAAGTGTCAGCCGATTGCACTTACTTCGACACGACTGAAAGCGTGGGGGCGAATGTTTCGATTGGTCGCCCGTATTCAAACGTGAAGATTTATGTGCTGGACGCGCGGCAAAGGCCCGTGCCGGTCGGCGTGCAGGGAGAATTGTATGTCGGCGGTGTCGGCCTGGCTCGCGGTTACATCGACCGGCCACAGGAGACAGCCGAGAGATTCATTCCGAATCCGTTCGCAGACGAGCCCGGCGAGCGATTGTTCAGGACCGGAGACAGGGCTTGCTACAGGCCCGACGGCAACATCGCGTACCTGGGCCGAAAGGATCACCAGACGAAGATACGAGGTTTCCGCATAGAGCCCGGCGAGATTGAAACCATACTCGCAGAGCATCCGGCGGTGCGAGATGTCGTCGTCTTGGCGCGCGAAATAGCTCCGGCTGAAAAACGACTTGTGGGCTACCTCGTTGTCGATAAAGAGAATCAGCCGACGGTTAACGAGCTGCGCGACCTATTGAAGCGGCAGGTGCCTGATTACATGGTGCCGTCGGCGTTTGTGATGATGGATGCGTTCCCGCTGACTCCGAACGGTAAGTTGAATCGGTTGGCCCTACCGTTGCCTGATCAAGCGCGTCCGAACCTTGAGCGGCTGTTCACACCCGCACGCACCATTGCCGAGCAGCAACTCTGTAAGATCTGGGCCGATGTGCTAAAGCTCGAAAAGGTCGGCGTGCACGACAATTTCTTTGAACTGGGCGGCGACTCGATTCTGTCGGTTCAGGTAGTCGCCAGGGCAAGGCAGGCGGGCTTCCAGCTCGTGACCAAGCAAGTCTTTCGACATCAGACTGTCGCCGAATTGGCCGCAATTGCAGACCCCGCTGAAATCGCGCAGGCCGAGCAGCACGCGATAACCGGACCCGTTCCCTTGACGCCGATACAACGCTGGTTTTTCGAGCAGGAGCTTGACGACCCCGGTCACTTCAACCAGTCCGTGACGCTCGAAGTCAAACCGGAACTGAGCGCTTCGATCATTGAGCAAGCTGTCAGCGTATTGGCTTCGCATCACGACGCGTTGAGACTTCGCTTTTATCGGGATGAGGCTGGCTGGGAGCAGTTCAATGCGGACGAGGAGAATAATTCGCTTTTCATACTTGTTGATCTGTCCGAAGTGTCGAGTGATGAGCAAGCAGGCATGATGCTAATGAAGGTAAACGAACTGCGCACAAGCCTGACCCTGACGGACGGGCCTATATTCCGAGTCGCCTACTTTGATCCAGGCGCTGAAAAACGAGCCAGGTTGCTTATCATCATTCATCACATTGCGGTCGATAGAATCTCGTGGGGCATCTTGCTCGAAGATTTGCAAACGGCTTGCAAGCAATTACTGTCAGGCGAACAGGTGCGGTTGCCAAAGAAGACCTCGTCATTCAAGCAGTGGGCCGAACACCTACTATCAGCCGCGCAATCCTCTTCTGTGCTGCGTGAGCTTGACTACTGGCTGAATCACATTCCGGATCGTCGGCAGGGCGTTCCTGTCGAACGCGCCGATGGAGAGAACAGTGTCGCTTCTGCTCGAAGCATCATGGTGTCGCTCGATTCAGAAGAAACGACTGCGCTGCTCAAGCATTCGCCGCAGGCGTACCGCACGCGCATAGACGATCTGCTCCTGTCGGCGCTGGCTATGGCTTATACGAAATGGGCTGACGTCGAGAGCCTGCTTGTGGATGTGGAGGGGCATGGGCGGCACGAGTTTTCAGACGGAATAGACGTGACGAGGACCGTGGGATGGTTCACGACTATCTACCCGGTCGAGTTGAAGGCAGAGAGACGCAAGCAAGTGGGAGATGTAATCAAGAAAATAAAACAGCGATTGAGGGAAGCGCCGAGGCAGGGGATAGGCTATGGAATGCTGAGGTACTTAAGAGAAGAGGAAGGTAAGAGGCTGAGCGAGAAGGCGAGGGCGGAGGTAAGTTACAACTACTTTGGGCAGGTGGACGATGCGGCGGCAGGTGAAGGGTTGATGAGAATAGATAACTCTGGCAGCGGGATGAGCCGCAGCAGTAAAGGGCAGAGGTCGTATGCGCTGGAGGTCAGTTCGGCGGTGACGGGTGGAAGGCTGCGAGTCGAGTGGGTATACAGCGCGGAGCTGCAAAGCAGGGAAAGAGTCGAGGAGTTGGCCGGGCTATACATAGAGTCGCTCAAGGAGATAATCACTCATTGTCGGAGCGACGAAGCAGGAGGATACACTCCATCCGACTTCCCGCTTGCCGGGCTGACCGAGCAGCAGCTAGATCGTTTGTATGAAGCCGATAAATTTATAGAAGATGTCTACCCGCTGTCACCCATGCAGCAGGGCATGCTCTTCCATTCGCTCTACAACCCGGAATCCGGCGTCTATGTAACCCAGCTCGGTTGCGCCATTCGCGGCGATCTGAACGTCCAGATTTTAGAACGAGCGTGGCAAGAGGTTGTAAATCGAAACGAAGTGTTGCGCACAGGCTTCATCTGGGAGCAACTCAACGAGCCGCTACAAGTAGTGCGCCGCAATGTCAGCCTGACCATAGAGACGCAAGAGTGGACCGGTTTGGCCGAGGATGAGCAGCGAAGACGTTTGGAGGAGTTTTTACAATCGGACAAGAAACGCGGTTTCGAGATGTCTCACCCCCCGCTGATGCGGTTAACGCTGATAAAGCTCGCGGATGATCGCTACAAATTTGTCTGGAGCCACCATCACCTGCTGCTCGACGGGTGGTCTATTCCGCTGGTCTTCCAGCAACTCTTTGCCATCTACGACGCGCTGTCTCAAGGCGTCGCGGCGAGAGTGGAACGAAGTCGGCCTTATAGAGATTACATCGAATGGGTGCGGCAGCAGGATGAATCGAAAGCTGAAGAGTTCTGGCGACATGCGCTCGCAGGGTTGACGAAGCCGACTCTACTGGCGGGCGACGGCTCTAAATCGACTTCAAGCTCCGGCAGTGGATACGAGATACATCAAGCTCGTCTTTTCTGAAGAATCGACGGCGTTGCTGCAATCCTTCGCTCAGCAGCATCAGTTGACGTGGAATACTCTCGTGCAAGGCGCGTGGTCGTTGCTCGTAAGCTGCTACTGCGGCCAGGAAGATGTGGTCTTCGGCGGGGTAGTATCAGGCCGACCGGCCCACCTTGCAGGAGCAGAGTCCATGATCGGTCTGTTTATCAACAACCAGCCCGTAAGAGTAAAAGTCTCGCCAGAATATTCATTACTGCCGTGGCTCAGAGATCTTCAGGCTCAACAGTCCGAAGCGCGCGAGTTTCGTCATAGCTCGCTTGCGCAGATTCTGAAGTTGAGCGATGCGCCGAAAGGGCCGCCGCTGTTCGACAGCATTTTCGTGTTCGAGAACTTCCCGGTGCCAATTGCTCCGCACCCCGTGGCCGAGGCGTTTGAGTTCAGCGATATACAGTTTTCCGTAGAAGCAAATTACCCGCTGACGTTGACCGTAGTACCCGGCGCAGAATTGATATTGCGGCTCGAATACAACCGAGGCCAATTCGACACCGTCAGAATCGCGCGAATGATGCGTCACCTTGAAGCGCTGCTTCACAGCATGATTGGACGACCCGACGCAAGGCTGTACGACCTTAAACAGGAGTTCGCCGAAGCCGAAAGACTGTTCGACAGCGAGAAGGAAAGAGAGCTTGAAGAAGCGCGCCTCCAAAAGTACAAGAGGCTGAGGCAGAGGCCCCCTGCCAGGCCGATCACAGGAGAATAGATTATGCCTAGTCCGGATCCTAAGAAGCTCGGCCTTCGAGAGATTGGCCAGGGCAGGCGGAAGGCGATCAGCCTGTCACAGGCTGATCTGGTCAAAACCGAATTCCTTCAGCCCGGCGGTACTCTCCCAATTGTTATTCGGCCCGCCGTCGAGGGGGTAAATCTCGCGGCGTGGGCCAAAAGCAATCGCGATTTTATTGACTCGCATCTGTTCAAGTATGGCGCGATGCTTTTCCGCGACTTCAAGATCGACACGTCCAGCGAATTAGAGCAGTTCATACTCGCCATCTCCGGCAGCATGATGGAATACCGCGAACGCTCATCGCCTCGCAGCCATGTTTCCGGCAACGTCTACACTTCGACCGATTACCCTGCGAACCAGAGCATCTTCCTGCACAATGAGAATTCCTACGCGTATGCCTGGCCTATGAAGATATTCTTCTTTTGCCTTCAGCCCGCGCGCAGCGGAGGGGAGACGCCGATTGCGGACTGCCGAAAAATATTTCAGCGCATTGATTCCGACATCAGGCAGCGGTTCATTGAAAAGAGAGTGCTATACGTCCGCAACTTCAGCGAAGGACTCAGCCTGCCGTGGGAGACGGTCTTTCAAACTTCTGACAGGTCACAGGTCGAACAGTACTGTCTGAATGCGGGCTACGAGGTCGAATGGGTCGAGGGTAATAACCTGAGGACGCGCAGAATCGGCCAGGCGGTCGCAAGGCACCCGCGCACAAATGAGATGGTCTGGTTCAATCACGGCACCTTCTTCCACGTAACGACGCTTGAGCCGACCCTTGCTAGCGCGTTAATGAAAGGGCTTGATGAGAAAGCCCTGCCGAATAATACCTATTACGGCGACGGCACTTCGATTGAGCCTTCTGTGCTCGATAAACTGCGCGAGGCTTACAGGCAGGAAACGGTCTCTTTCTCATGGCAAAAAGGAGACGTCTTGATGCTCGACAACATGCTCGTAGCGCATGGGCGCGCGCCGTTCGAGGGCGAAAGAAAGATACTGGTCGGAATGAGTGAGCCGTTGACCAGCAAGGAGATCGATTAAGGAAGGCGCACAGTGTAATGCAAAAGAAAACAATTAGCGGGTATCGCCTCTCGCCCCAGCAGAAGCGCCTGTGGTTACTCGATCAGGGCAGCAGTTCTCCATCTTACTGCGCCCGGTGCGCCGTCCTGCTACAAGGCAATCTCAAGGCGGATCTTTTAAGAGAGGCTTTGCACGACGTAGTCAAACGTCACGAGATTCTCCGCACCACTTTCGATTTCCTGCCGGGCATGGACGTGCCGCTCCAGGTTATAAAAGATAGCTGCCCACCGTCTTTCGAGCTTTACGAATTGCGCGGCCAGGATGCAGATCAGCAGCAGTCCACCATCGAGGGGCTATATGAATCGCTGAGTAGCTCGTCGTTCGACTATCAGCAAGGCCCGCTGCTAAATCTAAAACTGGCCGTCATGTCTGACGACAAGCATATGATGCTGATTTGCTCGCCCTCTCTCTGTAGTGATGCATTGTCGCTCACAAATCTGGTTCGCGAATTAATACAATCATACGAAGCCTTATTAAATGGCGAGCGACTTTCGCATGACCCTGTTCAATACGTTGATATTTCGGAGATATTGAACGAACTGCAAGAATCGGAAGAGACACAGGCTGGCAGAGATTACTGGCGCAAATTTATCTTGCCTGACCTCTCTTCCTTCTCTCTCCCTCTTCAGCTCCATTCTCGCATTCGCTCTGGTTTCCGCCCCGCTTCCATACCCCTTGACTTCGATGACTGTCTGCTTGCTGATCTTCGTTCCGCTTGCCACTCCTTGCAGGCCTCTGCTTCGATCTTCCTGCTCGCTGCCTGGTACTCGCTGCTGTCGAAGCTCTCCGCGCGGCCCGACCTCGCCGTGGCCTGCTGCTTCGACGGTCGCTCCTACAGCGACCTCTCGTGCGCCGTCGCCTTGCTCGACAGGTATCTGCCTGTGAGTGTTCAAACTCCGCCCGGGATGAAGTTCTCAGAGCTGGTTTCTCAACTGGCTGCCAGTCACAGCCAGCATCTGCTTTTTCAAGACTACTTCTGTTGGGAGTTGATCGAGCGGGGGGAGGGGGCTGGCGACTACTGGCCTTATTGCTTCCAGTACCTGGACATACCTTCTCAGATAGAGGTCGGCGCGCTGGCCGTCAGCATTGAAAGCCTGGCCGGTTGCAGTGACCGCTTCGACCTCAAGCTTAGTTGCATCCGGAGCGAATACTCGATTAGTGCGCGGCTCGATTATGACGAGGGGAGCATCAGCCGTGGCTACGCAGAGCAGATCGCACAGCACCTGATGACGATCGTCAACAGCGCAATCAGCGACGTCGAGCAAGAGGAGAGGCGGCTGCCAATAGTCAGCCCGGCGCAGCAGAAGCAACTGGTTGAGGAGTTCAACAGGGTTGATTGGCCTGAGACGATAGAGTGGGAGGAGGGGAGTGAACATCAGTGCGCGCACGAGATGATCGAGCGGCAAGCCAGGCTAAGGCCGGATGCGGTGGCGGTGACAGAAGGGCAACAGAGCCTCAGCTACGGCGAGATGAACAGGAGGGCTAACAGGGTGGCCTGGGAGTTGTTGAGCAGAGGGGTGGGGCCGGAACAAGTCGTGGGCGTCTGCATGAGGCGGAGCGCGGAGATGGTCGTAGCCGTGCTAGGGGTGATGAAGAGCGGGGCAGCATACGCGCCAGTCGATAGCACGAACCCGAAGGCAAGGGTGAGGCAAGTGATAGAGGGGAGCGGCAGCAAGGTGGTGATAAGCGACGAGGCAAGCCGAGGATTGGTCGAAGGGATGGGGTGCGAAGTGATAACGGTGGGAGAGGGGATAGAGGAGCAAGAAGCGAGCAGAGAGGAAGACCCGGAGGTGAGTGTGGAAGAGGGAAACCTGGTGTATGTGATCTACACGTCAGGAAGCAGCGGGAAGCCCAAAGGAGTGGAGGTGACGCACGGAGCATTGACGAACTATGTAAGATGGGGAGCCTCGGCATACGAGGAGGAAAAGGGTAGCGGGAGCCCTGTGCAGACGCCGGTAGGATTCGACCTGACGGTGACGAGCCTGATATTGCCGCTAGTGAGAGGCAAGGAGGTAGAGATAGTGGGAGAGGAAGAGGGGATAGAGGGGTTGGTGAGAGTGCTGAGGAGAGCGAGGCAGGAGGGAAGAAGTTACAGTGTGGTAAAGATAACGCCGAAGCAGTTGGAGATGGTCAACGAGATGATGAAGGAAGGAGAGCGAGGGGGTAGCAGCAGGGTGATGGTGGTAGGAGGAGAAGCGTTGAGGAGAGAGGTGGTAAAGGGATGGGTGAGAGAGGGAGTGAGGGTGGTCAATGAGTACGGGCCAACGGAGGCGACGGTCGGATGCATAGTCAAGGAGGTAAGAGGAGAAGAGGAGGAGGAAGAGAAAAAAGGAGGAGAGGAGTTAATAGGGAAGCCGATAAGGAAAGTGAGGGTGTACGTGGTGGGAGAAAGAGGAGAGATAGTGGGGAAAGGGATGGAAGGGGAGATAAGGATAGGAGGAGAGGGATTGGCGAGAGGGTACAGAGGAGAGGCAGGAGAGACGGCGGAGAGATTCGTGCCGGACGAGTATGGAGAAGAGGAAGGAGGGAGGGTATATCGGACAGGGGACATGGGTAGGTGGAGGGAAGGAGGAGAGATGGAGTATGAGGGGCGTAGAGACGAGCAGGTGAAGGTGAGGGGATACAGAGTGGAGTTAGGAGAGATAGAGGCGGTGATGATGAAGGAGGAAGGAGTGAAGGAGTGTGTGGTAGTGGCGCAAGAGGGAGAGGGAAGAGAGAAGCGGATAGTGGGGTACGTTGTAGAGGAAGAGGGAGCGGAGCTGAGGGTGAGCGAGGTGAGGAAGGGAATGAGGGAGAAGCTGCCGGAGTACATGGTGCCGGTGGTGATAGTGAAGATGGAAAGACTGCCGATGACGGGGAACGGGAAAGTGGACCGGCGAGCGTTGCCTATACCAGATCAATCCAGACGCGACCTTGATGGCCATTACGTCCCGCCCCTTACTGAAGTCGAGCACCAACTATGCAACATCTGGAGTGAAGTGTTGAGGGTGGACAAAGTCGGCATCAATGACAACTTCTTCGAACTAGGCGGAGACTCCATCTTGTCCGTTCAAGTGATTGCGAGAGCCAGCCAAGTTGGGCTGCGTATCACACCTAAGCAAGTGTTTGATTACCCCACCATAGCAAAACTGGCATCTGTGGCAGGCAAAGTGAAAGCGACTGAGGCCGAGCAGGGAGAAGTCACAGGCTATGTGCCGCTGGCTCCGATACAGAGGTGGTTCTTCTGGCAGAAACTAACAGACCCGCATCACTTCAATCAGGCAGTGATGCTGAGAGTGGCCGAGCCTGTAGAGCCAGCTTTAATAGAACAGGCCGTCGCTGAAATAGTCAGCCACCACGACGCGCTGAGGGCAAGATTTCACAGGCAAGGCGAAGGCTGGGTGCAGCAGATAGCTACCAACGATCAGCCTCGTGTAGTCACACGCATAGAACTGAGCGGAGACAGTCAGCAGCAGAGAAGGCAGATAGAGACGACAGCGCAGCAGGCGCAGGAGAGCCTAGATCTTGAGCAAGGGCCGATCATCAGAGTCATCATCTATGAGCAAGCGGAAAAGGCCGTCAGGGTGTTGATGGTCATACATCACCTTGGTGTGGACGGAGTCAGTTGGAGAGTGCTCATAGAGGACCTACAGAGCGCATGCCAAGAGTTGAAATCAGGGAGGGAGGTGAGGCTGCCAGCAAAGACCACATCGATTAAGAGATGGGCAGAGCGGCTGAGAGAGTATGCAGCCAGCAGCGAGGTGATAGCAGAAGCTGATTACTGGCGTGGAGTTGATGCAGCGACGACACAAAGGATGCCACTAGAGAACAGGGGAGGAGCAAATACTGTTGCGACAACCGAGAAGGTGGCAGTGGCGCTGAGTGAAGAAGATACAAGTAAGCTGCTCAAGGAGGTAGGGCGAGCCTACAGGACGAGGATAAACGAGGTGCTAGTGACAGGCATGGAGATGGGGCTGAGCAGGTGGATGAGAGGCCAGAGAGTAAAGATGGATGTCGAGGGGCACGGCAGGCAGGAGATAGGAGAAGGAGTGGATGTGACGAGGACGGTAGGATGGTTCACGGCCATATACCCGGTAGTGCTAGAGCTGAGACAAGAAGAGATAGGAGAAAGGCTCAAGAGGGTGAAGGAGGAAATGAGGAGAGTGCCAGGGGGAGGGATAGGCTACGGGTTGTTGAAGTACGGCGATCAGCAAGAGAGGCGAGCAGGAGAGCAAGAGGAGGGAGCGGAGATACTGTTTAACTATCTGGGACAGGTAGATCAAGTGATGAGCGAGGGAGGACTGTTCAGCCTAGCGCCGGAGAGGTCTGGGGAAACAAGAAGCCCGAGAGGAGAGAGGGCCTATGCCTTGGAGGTGAATGCGATAGTAGCAGGAGGAAGGTTGCAGGTGGAGTGGGGCTACAGCCGAGAGCAGGCGAGCAGACAGAAGATCGAAGAGTTGGCCGAGCACTTCACGGAGTCACTCAAGGAGATAATCACTCATTGTCAAAGCGAGGATGCCGGAGGATACACCCCGACAGACTTTCCTGATGTCGATTTGGATCAGGATAAACTCAATAAAATTCTAAAACAGATCACGAAAGCCGAAAGGAGATACTCCATTGATCAAGGAAGGGATTGAAGCCATTTATCCGCTTTCGCCGCTACAAGAGGGAATTCTATTTCACACCCTCTATAGCCCGGCTTCGGGTGAGTACGTGATGCAGCATTTATGTACGTTGCGAGGCGGTCTTAATGTCTCCGCCTTCAGCCGCGCGTGGCAGCGTGTCGTTGACCGTCACCCCATCCTGCGCAGCGCTTTCGTTTGGGAGCAGATAAGTGATGCTCTTCAATGCGTGAAACATCAAGCCACCCTTTTAATTGATCAACAAGATTTGCGGACGCTTTCTCTGGATGAACTGAAGGAATTTCTACAAGACTACCGCAAGGAAGATAGAGTTCGCGGTTTTAATCTCACCGAGCCGCCGTTAATGCGGCTCGGCCTGTTGCGAACGGCCAATGATTCCTATGAGTTCCTGTGGAGCTTCCACCACCTGCTGTTAGATGGCTGGAGCGCGCCGCTCGTGCTTAAAGAGGTATTCGCTTTTTACAATGCCTTCCTGCGCGGCGAAGAGTTGCAGCTAAAGGAAAGGCCGCCGTTTCGCAACTATATTGCCTGGTTGAAGCAGCAAGATCTTTCGGAAGCAGAAGCATTCTGGCGCGAGACGCTCAAAGATTTCACAGAGCCTATTCGGCTGCCTGTTGACAAACCCTTTGATGCGGCGACCGCGCCCGATGAAGGTTATGATGAGCGAAGCGTGAATCTTTCTGCCGGGGCGACGGCAGACCTCCGTTCGTTCGCGCGTCAGAATCAACTCACGCTCAACACCGTTACGCAGGCGACCTGGGCGTTGCTGTTGAGCCGCTACAGCGGCAGCGAAGACATAGTTTACGGAGTCACTTTATCGGGCCGCTCGGCGCATGTAGACAATGTCGAAGAGATAGTCGGAATGCTAATCAACACGCTCCCTGTCCGAGTGCAGGCATCTTCCAGCGAACAAGTGCTGCCCTGGCTCAGACAGTTCCAATCGCGGTTAGCAGAGTTACAACAATTCGAACACAGCCCGCTCGTCAAAGTCGAGGCGTGGAGCGAGGTGGAGCGAGGAGTGCCGTTGGTTGAAAACATATTCGTGTTTGAAAATTATCCTGTCGATGCTTCTCTGAAAGAGCTGAGCGAACGAACATCGAGTCTCAGGATCGAAAACGTCCGCGCGATTGAACGAAACAATTATCCGCTTTCAGTGCTGGCGGTGCCTGGCGAAGAGTTATCGCTAAGCATAACGTACAGCCGCAATCGGTATGACGACAGCGTCATTGAAAGAATGCTGGGGCACCTCGTCACGTTGCTCCAGGGCATGGTCGCAAACCCCGGCAAGCGGCTCTCGGACCTCGAAATGCTTACCGCGCACGAACGCACTCAACTCCTGGTCAAATGGAATGACACGACCGCCGACTACGCCAGCAACTCATGCATACAAGAATTATTCGAGCGCCAGGTGGAGAGGACTCCGAACTCCTTAGCAGTTGTCTTCGAAGAGAAGCGATTGACCTTCCGCGAATTAAACGAGCGAGCAAATCAACTGGCTCACTACCTGATAGCTTTAGGAGCCGAACCGGAAATGAGGGTCGGCCTGTGCGTTGACCGCTCTGTAGAAATGATAGTAGGCATGCTAGGCATACTCAAAGCCGGAGCGGCTTACGTGCCGCTAGACCCCACTCACCCGAAAGCCCGTCTAAGTTACTTGCTCGAAGATGCCACGGTATCTTTGTTGTTGTTACAGGAACACCTGTTGAAAGAGGTTCCTGACGGCAGCGTAAGAACTATAAGCCTGGACGGGGACTGGGAGAGCATCGCTCAAGGCTCGACGCATAATCCGCTCATTACCACTGTTTCAAGTAATCTGGCCTACGTAATATATACTTCAGGGTCTACGGGCGAGCCCAAGGGTGTGCAGGTCGAACACAGGGGCGTGTGCAACCTCGCAGAGGCGCAGTTCAGGGCGTTTAAGATGGACCCCGACAGCCGTGTAATCAACTTCGCCCCTTCCAGCTTCGACGCTTCGGTTTCCGAAATATTTGTCACGCTGCTTTCGGGAGCTACGCTCTGTTTGGGAAGGCCCGAAATAGTTATGCCCGGAGCGCCGCTGATTGCATTCCTGCGCGAGCAGGCTATCACTACGGCAACGATCCCGCCTTCGGTCTTAGCAGTTCTACCCGGCGACAACGTTCCTGCTTTGCGAACGGTTGTGTCTGCGGGCGAGGCTTGTCCACCTGATGTCGTGGCTCGATGGGCGAAGGGCCGTTATTTTCTGAATGCCTACGGGCCGACCGAAGCAACGGTCTGCGCAACGATCGGCGAGTGCGCCGCTGAAGGTAAAAAGCCGTCCATCGGCAGACCGATGGCCAATGTAAGAATTTATTTGCTGGACGCGTGGCTGAGACCTGTACCCATCCGCGTGCCCGGCGAGATATACATCGCTGGCGAGGGGTTGGCTAGAGGTTATCTCAATAGCCCCGGTCAGACTGCCGAGAGATTCATTCCTAACCCGTTCAGCAACGAGCCGGGCAAACGGCTCTATAGAACAGGGGACCTGGCCCGCTACCTCGCGGACGGGAGCATAGAATATCTAGGTCGCGCAGATGATCAGGTGAAGGTGCGAGGATTTCGCATTGAGCCGCGAGAGATTGAGGCCGCGCTCAAACAGCAACCCGGCATTCGGGACGCCGTCGTCGTCGCGCGCGGCGATCGACTGGAAGACAGGCGACTCGTTGGATACCTTGTGCCTGACGGCGAGCAGAAGATTTCTCTCGACGACGTGCAGAGTAACTTGAAAGGCAAGCTGCCCGGCTACATGGTGCCCTCGGTTTTCGTGACTATCGAGTCGGTCCCGCTGACTCGCAACGGAAAGATAGACCGCGCTTCGCTTCCCGCGCCTGATCTGGCGCGGCATGATGGTGAAGAAAGCTTTGTTGCGCCGCGCACGCCGACCGAAGAGACGCTGGTGCGGATATGGTCCGAACTGATGGGAATTGCCAAGATCAGCATACGCGATAATTTTTTCAACCTCGGCGGGCATTCGCTCCTGGCGGTTAAACTGCTCTCCTCCGTGCGCGAAGAGTTCCAAGTTGCGTTGCCCGTTCACCAGTTTTTGTCAAAAGTCTTTTCCGCCGACGGCTCGACTATCGAAGGTATGGCGAGGGCAATCGAGGAATACCAGATCGAGCAGGCGGATGCTGGAGAGATTGCCGCAATGATGGGAGAATTGAGCCAACTGTCTGACGAGGAAGTAAAGGCTCTGCTCGCTACCGAAGACGACTTCACAACAACCTCTTAAGGGAAGTCGGATCACGCGAATACCAATCAACGAACTCAGGTCCAGACGAACACTGGCCATCCAACTAGCCAAAGAGCCAGGGAATCGAGCATATATGAAGATACTACTCGTTCAGCCAATGGTGTATCTGTTTTCATCAGGCGGGGGCCACAAGGCCAATCGCATCTTCATCGAAGGGTTAGCCCAGAGAAATCATACGTGCCGGGCCGTCGCAATAAGGTTCAGCACGGAAACGGTCAAGCAGGGGATGACGGGTAAGGAAGAGATCTATTCAGAGGAGAAGAGACTTAGCGCGGTTGAAACTAGCTATGGAACTACTTTTCATCGCAACGGCGTCGAGGTGATGACGACGAATGATCACATTCTGCTGGCCACAGAAATGTTCAAGACCATTAAGAAGCTCGATCCCGACTGGGTCATCGTGTCTGAAGACGTCCAGACACGTTATCACTTGCTGGAAGGCGCGCTTGAGGTCTGCTCTTCGCAGGTCGTTTACCTGAGCCACAGCCCGTGGACTTTGCCATTCGGCCCTGATTGTAATAAGGCCGATCCTGCAAAAGCGCAGTTGTTCTCAAGGGTCGCCGGAATAATAACGGTTAGCAACTACCTGAGAGATTATATATGCCGATGGGGAAGCGTAAACGCAGAGACAATTTACTTCCCATCATATGGCGATGGGCCGTTCGCGCACTTCAACAACTACGATCGCGGGTATGTGACGATGATCAACCCGTCAGCGATAAAAGGCATCTCGATATTCCTGGAGATGGCCAAAGCGATGCCCGATGTAGAATTCGCCGCCGTCCCAACCTGGGCGAGCATGCCCGAAGACGTTCGCAGCCTTCAAGAGCTGCCTAATATGAAGCTGTTAAAGCCCGCTCACATGGACAAGATACTGGGTCTTACGCGAGTGCTAGTAGTGCCGTCGCTATGGGCGGAAGCATTCGGGCAGGTAGTAGTCGAGGCGATGCTCAGAGGGATACCGGTGATGGCGAGCGATTCGGGAGGACTGCCAGAGGCGAAGCTAGGGCTGGATTACATTCTGCCCGTGCGTATGATCGAGCGATATCAAGATTACGTGCCGGAAGTGCCTGAGCAGGATACAAGGCCGTGGATAGAGACGTTGAGGGAGTTGCTAGGAGACAGGCAGATATACGAGAGGCTATCTGAGGAGTCGAGGGAGAAGGCATTGGAGTTTGTATCGAGGTTAGGGATAGAGCCATTCGAGGAATACCTGAAAGGACTAAGCGGGCGAGAAGAAGCAGGCGAAGAGATGAGCGAGGAGAAGCAGCGGGACCCGCGAGCGAGGGAACTGCAGGGGCAGGTGGATAATCTCTCGCCTGAGAGACGTGCCCTCCTTGCTCGTAGGCTCAAGAAACAAATGTCACCGCAAAAGCTACCCGTAGCGGACGAAACGAGCAGGAAAGAGAGGATCAGTTAAACGCCTCTCCTGATCATGGCGGAGATCATGAACATTCTGCTTATTCAACCCACGCCATATTTTTATGCCTTCGACGGGGCGCAAAAAGCGAACCGCAACTTGATCGATGGGCTGACGTGTAGTGGCAACTGCTGCCAGATGGTGACGATGGGCATAGGATCGCAGAAGCATCATGCAACTCATGAAAACTTCCTCGGCGAGCTGGCTGACAGGGGAATCACATGGACACCTACTTCATCAGGAGTGATGTTTCGCAATAATGGAATCGAGGTCTATGCCGCCAGGGATCGCATGCGTTTGTGCGAAGAAGTGATGAGACGCTCGCGTGAGTTCGAATCGGCCTGGACGCTGGTCTCGGAAGATTCAAAGTTCATACTGCTAGAGGCTGCGCTGGAGGCTAATCCCTCGCGGGTCGTTTGCGTGGTTCATACGACTAGCAGCCTGCCGTTCGGCCCGATGGCTCTCGAACCTAAACCGGGCAGTGCGGAAGTCTTGAAAAAAGCTGCGGGCGTAATAACAGTCAGCAAATACTTGAAAGGCTACGTAAAGACGTGGGCAGGAGTGGACGCGCAGGTCGTTTACTTTCCATCATATGGCGATGGGCCGTTCGCGCACTTCAACAACTACGATCGCGGATATGTGACGATGATCAACCCGTCAGCGATAAAAGGCATCTCGATATTCCTGGAGATGGCCAAAGCGATGCCCGATGTAGAGTTCGCTGCCGTCCCAACCTGGGCGAGCATGCCCGAAGATGTGCGCAGCCTTGAAGAGCTGCCTAATATGAGGGTGTTAAAGCCCGCTCACATGGACAAGATACTGGGTCTTACGCGAGTGCTAGTAGTGCCGTCGCTATGGGCGGAAGCATTCGGGCAGGTAGTAGTCGAGGCGATGCTCAGAGGGATACCGGTGATGGCGAGCGATTCGGGAGGACTGCCAGAGGCGAAGCTAGGGCTGGATTACATTCTGCCCGTGCGTATGATCGAGCGATATCAAGATTACGTGCCGGAAGTGCCTGAGCAGGATACAAGGCCGTGGATAGAGACGTTGAGGGAGTTGCTGGGAGACAGGCAGATATACGAGAGGCTATCTGAGGGGTCGAGGGAGAAGGCATTGGAGTTTGTATCGAGGTTAGGGATAGAGCCATTCGAGGAATACCTGAAAGGACTAAGCGGGCGAGAAGAAGCAGGCGAAGAGATGAGCGAGGAGAAGCAGCGGGACCGCGAGCGAGGGAACTGCAGGGGCAGGTGGATAATCTCTCGCCTGAGAGACGTGCCCTCCTTGCTCGTAGGCTCAAGAAATTAGTGACCTCACCCAAGAATACAATCACGTGACAGTTTCATTAGCGACCGATAATCGCAGGCCCAGACGATTTCAAAGTCATTTCCATAAATCCAGACTCACTATAGCGGCATGGAGGAATCATCAATGGCAAACATGCTGATGGTTGTTAACGGGACAGATGGCGAGTTATTCCCTTTCTTGTCTATCGGCGCGACGCTAAAGGCGCGAGGGCATGACGTGACGCTGTTCACTAGCCAGCACAACGGTGAATTGATCGCGCAGTTCGGTTTAAAACTTGTCGCCATCGACGCTTCATCCCCTGCTATGACTGGCGATGAAGGCCGGGTACAGGAATCAACATGCGACGATCTGACCAGAACCATCTTTGAAGAGTGCAAGGCAAAATCACAGTCGGGTAATGCGGTGCTGATCACGCACCATCACTCGGCACTCGTGACGAAGATAATAGCGGAAAAGTTGAAGCTCCCGGTCGCGCTCGTTTACACCGCGCCGAGTTTTATAAACAGCCGCTCAGTTCTCGCAGAGAAGTACGCACACGGCGAAAGCGAGTTCAACAGGTTCCGAGCACAGATTGAGTTGCCTCCCGTACATGACTGGCTGAGCTGGTGGGATTCTTCCGAAAAGCACATCGGCCTTTGGCCGGAGTGGTTCGCTTCCCACGAGCCGAGCTGGCCTGCGCACCTGTCGCCGGTCGGCTTCTTGTGTGATTTCGGGCCAGAGACTGCGGAGGGGGCGGGAGAAGTTAAGCAACCTCTGGATGGCAACCCGCCACCTATTCTCATCACGCATGGTAAGAGCAGACCCACAATCCCTGATTTCTTCTCCGTCTCAATAGATGCCTCCAAGCTGTCAGGCCGAGGTGCCATCGTTGTAACCGATCACAGAGACTTATTACCGGATCGTCTGCCCGAAGGCGTAAAGTGGACCGGCTCTCTGCGGTTCAAAGACGTGATGCCCCGCGCCGGAGCAATCATTCATCATGGCGATATAGGAATTCTGGCACAGGCCGTTGCCACAGGCATCCCGCAACTGGTCGTAGGGTTGGAGCATGACGGGCCGGACAACGCCATGCGCGTTGAGAGGTTGGGGATCGGAAAATCCCTGTCCCCGGCTCAATGGAATGTCGATATTATAGCGCAATCTTTGAGAGATGTTATTGAGACTCCGACGATTCAAACGCGTTGCAGAGACCTGGCAGGCCGATACAGCCATGACGGAAGCTTAGCCGGGGCTTGCGACGAGATCGAGAAGCTACTGCTTGCTCGTCCTGTCGTAGCCCTTACGTCTCAGGATGGAAAAAAGACTGAAGCTGCGCCGTGTGCAACTGCCCACGACAGCGTGAATAATGTTCTCGGAAGTCTATCCCCGGAGCGACGCGCGCTTCTTGCGCGATTGCTCAAGAAGAAAGATGCCAACCTGTTTCAGAAACAACTCATATCGCGAAGATCGGAGTCACAGCGAGAGACTGCTCCGCTGTCTTACGCTCAGCAGCGGCTGTGGTTCCTTACACAGCTCGACCCTAGCAACCCTTCGTACAACATACACACGACGCTTCGCATGAAGGGCGATGTTGATGTCGATGCGCTTACGCATTCGTTCAACGAAATTGTGCGCCGCCACGAAATCCTGCGAACAACATTCAAAGCGGTTGACGGAGTCCCTGTTCAACAGATCAGCCTCTCTGCCTCGCTGCCAATATCCGTGGTTGATCTTTCGCACCTGCCCGCAGAGCAGGTTGACGAGGCCGCGATGAATCTGGCGGGAAAGGAAGCTTGGCAGCCGTTCGACCTGTCTCAGGGACCGTTAATGCGAACGAGCTTGTGCCGACTGAGCGAAGGAGATTACGTACTGCTGATTACTCTCCATCACATCGTTTCGGATGGCTGGTCGATGGACGTGCTCAAGCGCGAGGTGGCGGCCTTCTATCAATCCTTCTTGGAAGGTAAGTCTGCTGCTCTGCCTGAGCTTACGATACAGTACGCAGATTACGCGGTGTGGCAGAGGGAGTGGTTACAAGGAGAGCTGCTCGACGAGCAGATGCAATACTGGCGAGAGCAGTTATCAGGGAGCGATTCGTGTTACAGATGCCAACGGACAAGCCGAGGCCAGTGGTGCAGAGCTTCAGGGGAGGAGTAATCAGATTCAGAGTAGGAAAGGAGATAACGGAAGAGCTGAAGCAGTTAAGCAGGAAGGAATCAGCGACGCTGTTTATGACATTGATGGCGGGGTTCAAGATATTGCTGAGCCGCTACAGCAATCAAGAGGAAGTGATAGTAGGGACGCCGATAGCAGGCCGCAGATGGAAGGAGGTGGAGGGGCTGATAGGGTTCTTCGTAAACACGCTAGTGATGAGGAGCGAGGTGAGGGGAGAAGAGAGTTACATAGAGTTGTTGAGGAGGGTGAGGGAGAGCGCGATAGGAGCATACGGGCACCAGGATGTGCCGTTCGAGAAGCTGGTCGAGGAGTTGCAGCCAGAGAGGGATTTGAGTCACTCTCCGATTCACCAGGTTGTACTTGCTCTCCAGAATGTGGCTGGTGTGGAAGTCGAAGCGCCGGAAGAAGGTATGGAGTCACTGGATGTCAAAACAGGTACAGCTAAGTTCGATCTCACGCTCGAAATGACTGAAAGTTGGCAAGGCCTGACGGGCATGCTCGAATACTGCGCTGACCTCTTCGATCACTCCACCATCTCCAGGCTCATCTCTCACTTCCAGAACCTCCTCCTGGCCCTCTCCTCAAACCCTCTTTCCAAGATTTTCGACCTCCCCATGCTTTCCTCCGCTGAACGTAACCAGCTTCTGTTCGACTACAACGACACTGCTTCCAATGTTGATACTGACTTTTGCATCCACGACCTATTCCAGCGTCAGGCTCTGCTTTCGCCTCACTCGACGGCTGTCACATTCGGCCATCAACATATTTCCTATGGTCAGCTCAACCGCAGATCTAACCAACTGGCCTGCCTGCTTGCCAGCCTCCATCAGCAGCCCGGTTCGTTCACGGCCATTTTCATGGACCGCTGCGCGGAGATGATACCGGCCTTGCTGGCGGTACTGAAATCCGGCTCGGCCTATCTGCCCATCGAGACCAGCCTCCCGGACGAGCGCGTTTGGTGGCTACTGTCGGCCCTGAATGTGACTACTCTAATTACGATCAGCGCTAACCTCGAAGCCCTTGAGCGATTGAGGGGGCGGCTGCCTCAGCTCCGACATGTCATCTGCCTGGATGAAGGCGTGATCAATGATCGAGCAGAGGCCAGAGCAGGAAACGGTGAGGGGTGGGAACTCTACAGAGCTGAGCGGTTGGAGGACTACTCTGAGCAAGACCTGACGGGCAGGGCCAGTGCCGACGACCTGGCCTATATCATATTCACGTCAGGGTCGACGGGAACGCCGAAAGGAGTGATGGTGACGCACAGGCCGGTGATAAATCTAATAGATTGGGTCAACAAGAGCTTCGAGGTGACGAGCAGGGACCGGATGTTGTTCATCACGTCGCTGAGCTTCGACCTGTCAGTCTACGACGTGTTCGGGATACTGGCAGCAGGAGGAGAGGTGGTGGTGGCAAGCAAGGAAGAGATAAGAGAGCCGGAGCGGCTAGTGGAGATGATATGCCAGCGAGCAGTGACATTCTGGGACTCAGCGCCAGCGGCATTGCAGCAGATAGTGGGGTACTTGCCGAGGCACGAAGAGAGTAGAGAAGCGGAGTTAAGGCTGGTGTTTTTGAGCGGAGACTGGATAGGGCTGAGCTTGCCGGGAGAAGTGAGGAGGAGTTTCTGGAAGGCGGAGGTAGTAGGACTGGGAGGAGCAACAGAGGCAACGGTGTGGAGCAACTACTACCGGATAAGGGAGGTGAGCAAGCAATGGGCAAGCATACCGTACGGGAGAGCGATACAGGGAGCCAGGTACTACGTGTTAGACAAGCGACTGAATGCGAGCGCGAAGGGAGTAGGAGGGGAATTGTACATAGGAGGAGGATGCCTGAGCCTGGGGTATATGAACGAGGCGGAGAAGACGGCAGACAAGTACATACCGGACCCGAACGGAGAAGAGGAAGGAGGAAGGATATATCGGACAGGAGACATGGCGAGGTGGAAGGAAGATGGGGAGATGGAGTTTTTGGGGAGGAGAGATGAGCAGGTAAAGGTGAGGGGATACAGGATGGAGTTAGGAGAGATAGAGGCGGCGATGATGAAGCAGGAAGGGGTGAAGGAGGCGGTGGTAGTGGCAAGAGGAGAACGAACAAAAGAGAAGAGGATAGTGGGGTACGTAGTAGAGGAAGAGGGGAAAGAGGTGAGGGTGAGCGAATTGAGGAAGGGGCTGAGAGAAGTGCTGCCGGACTACATGGTGCCGTCGGCGATAGTGAAGGTGGAAAAGATGCCAGTGACGGGGAACGGGAAAGTAGACCGGCGTGCGTTGCCAGAACCGGAACAAACGCGGCCCGACCTAGACGGGCAATACGCAGCGGCTCGGACAGAAGTAGAGCAGCGACTGTGTGGGATCTGGAGTGAAGTGTTGAGGCTGGAAAAAGTGGGGATAAACGACAACTTCTTCGAGCTGGGGGGAGACTCGATACTATCGCTGCAAGTAGTGGCGCGGAGCAATGAGGCAGGACTGGCCCTGACACCGAGGCAGATATTCCAGCATCAGAGTATCAGTGAGCTGGCGACGGTCGTAGGTAGTTGGCAGAGGATTGAGGCGGAACAAGGGGTAGTGACCGGATATGTGGCGCTGACACCGATACAGAGATGGTTCTTGTGGCAGGAGATAACAGACCCTTATCACTTCAATCAGGCAGTGATGCTGAGAGTGGCTGAGCCAGTAGAGCCAGCTTTGATAGAGCAAGCCATCGCTTATCTGGTCAGCCATCATGACGCGCTGAGGGCAAGATTTCACAGGCAAGGCGAAGGCTGGGTACAGCAGATAGCTACCGACGAACTTCCTCCTGTAATCAGGCGAGTGGATTTGAGTGAGGTGAGCGGCGAGCAACAAAGAGGAGCCATAGAGAAGGCAGCGCAACATGAGCAAGAGAGCCTCGACCTTGAACAGGGGCCGATCATAAGGATCGTTATCTTCGAGAAAGAGTCATTGGCAGTCAGGGTATTGATGGTCATACATCACCTTGGTGTAGACGGGGTCAGTTGGAGAGTGCTCATAGAGGACCTACAGACCGCATGCCAAGAGTTGAAATCAGGGAGGGAGGTGAGGCTGCCAGCAAAGACCACATCGATTAAGAGATGGGCAGAGCGGCTGAGAGAGTATGCAGCCAGCAGCGAGGTGATAGCAGAAGCTGATTACTGGCGCGCAGTTGATGCAGCGACGAGGCAGAGGCTACCGCTTGACAACAGAGCGGGAGCAAACACTGTATCAATGACGGAGAAGGTAAGTGTGGGATTGAATGAGGAAGAAACGAGGAAGTTGTTGAAAGAGGTGAGCCGAGCTTACAGGACGAGGATAAACGAGGTGCTAGTGACAGGCATGGAGATGGGGCTGAGCAGGTGGATGAGCGGCCAGAGAGTAAAGATGGATGTCGAGGGGCACGGCAGGCAGGAGATAGGAGAAGGAGTGGATGTGACGAGGACGGTAGGATGGTTCACGGCGATATACCCGGTAGTGCTAGAGCTTGGAGAAGAAGAGATAGGAGAAAGGCTCAAGAGGGTGAAGGAGGAAATGAGGAGAGTGCCAGGGGGAGGGATAGGCTACGGGTTGTTGAAGTACGGCGATCAGCAAGAGAGGCGAGCAGGAGAGCAAGATGGGGCGGAGATACTGTTTAACTATCTGGGACAAGTAGATCAAGTGATGAGCGAGGAGGGGATGTTCAGCCTAGCGCCGGAGAGGTCTGGGGAAACAAGAAGCCCGAGAGGAGAGAGAGCCTATGCCTTGGAGGTGAATGCGATAGTAGCAGGAGGAAGGTTGCAGGTGGGGTGGGACTACAGCCGAGAGCAGGTCAGCAGACAGAAGATTGAGGAGTTGGCCGAGCACTTCACGGAGTCACTCAAGGAGATAATCACTCATTGTCAGAGCGAAGAGGCTGGAGGATACACAGGGACAGACTTCCCGCAGTCAGGGCTGATGCAGCAGCAGTTGGACCGACTGCTGGTACCTCCGCGCGATGTCCTTGAGCTGAAGCTTATTCAATTCTGGAAAGAGCTATTAGGTGTCTCTGCGATCAGCGTGAAAGACAATTTCTTTGATCTAGGAGGGGACCCGCTGTTGACCGTGCGTTTGATGGCTTACATTGAAAAGGAGTTCAACAGAAAGTTATCTCCAGCGACTTTCTCCTACGACGCGACGGTTGAGCGCATGGCCATGCTTCTGCGTCAGCAGGAAGTGACGGGCTCGCAGTCCTGCCTTGTCGAAATGCAGTCGCGTGGCAACGCGCAACCGTTCTTCTGTGTACACGCCATAGGCGGGAACATTCTTTGCTATAGAGAGTTTGCCCATCACCTCGGCGAAGATCGACCTTTCTACGGTCTGCAAGCGGTGGGCCTGGAGGATAATGCCACGCCCCACTCTACGATCGAAGCAATGGCGGCTCATTACATCTCGGCGATTCGCTCCGTGCAGTTGACAGGCCCTTACCTCCTCGGAGGCTGGTCGATGGGCGGCACGGTAGCGTATGAAATGGCCAGACAGCTTCTATCGCAAGGCGAAGAAGTAACCATGCTGGTTGAGATCGATACAGTCGCTCCCGCGCCACTGGACGGGCCGATTGCGACTGATGCCGTTTCTTCGTTGCGATCCTTCCTCCAGATTCTTGGCCTCCCGGTAGAGGGCTTCGAGCTATCACTGGAAGAGATGGCGCAGCTCGAAGAAGATGAGCAACTGACTTTCATACTGGAACAAGCGAAAGCGGCTAACCTGATTCCCCCGGACATTATTCTCTCGCAGATACGCAGCTATTCTCGCCTGATTCGAGCCAGCGCCCAGGCGGTGGTGACTTATTCACCGCAAGCGTGTCCGGTTCGAATCGTGCTGTTAAAGGCGGCAGATGAGGTTGCGCGGGTTACGCAAGACTTCTACCTGGGATGGGAGCGTCTGGCCGGTACAGGCGTCGAAGTCTACTCTGTGCCCGGCGAACACAGCAACATAATCTATAAGCCTAACGTGCAAGCCCTGGCCACGCTATTGAATGCTTGCATTAAAAAGGCTATGGAGGAATAGCTCTTGATTCAACTATTTCGCTTTATTCAACAATACTCTAAGCAGATACGCGCATTCCGCCGCAAAGCTATACTGGCCGTAGTAACCGGAGCAATCGGCGGGCTGGGAGGCGCAAGCTTTCTCGCTTTATTCAGTACGGCCTTGAGCGGCGAGCGGTCTGCGACCGCCGGTATGGTCTGGAGCTTCATAGGGCTATGCCTGTTTGTGCTCTTCGTACGCTTCGCTTCCGACGTCTTGATGATCCATCTGACGACCGGAGTCACATTCGACTTGCGAATGAGGCTGTCGCGCCAGCTTCTCGCCGCGCCATTTCGCCGCCTGGAAGAGCGCGGGAATACACAGATACTGGCTACGCTGACGGACGACGTTTACGCCCTGACCGATATGCTCGGAGCCATACCTTTCTTCTGCATGAACATCGCAATCCTCGTAGGGTGCCTCGCCTACCTCGCCTATTTGTCGTGGGCTGTGTTTATCGTAGTGCTGGTCTTCATCGCCTTCGGCATAATAACCTATCAGTTCCCGCTCAAGCGGGGCATGCGCCATCAGGCTGTCGCACGTCAAAATTGGGAAGATGTTTTTAAGAACTTTCGCTCGCTAGTCGAGGGAGGCAAAGAACTTAGGCTTCACCGTCCCCGCCGCACGGGCTTCTACGACTCGCTAAAACTGAGCGTGATGAGCCTGCGAAACACCAGCCGCGTGTGGATGGTCATCTTCAGCGCGGCCAACAACTGGGGCCAGATACTGGCCTTCCTGCTGATCGGCCTAATCATCTTCGCGCTGCCAAACGTCGTGAGCATCGATTCAAGCAGTCTGATCGGTTGTAGCCTCACGATCCTGTATTTAGTAACCCCGCTCACAATGTTGTTGAACGTGCTTTCAATCCTGGGGCGCGCGAAGGTGGCGATTGGGAGGATGCAGCAGTTGGGCGACTCGCTTGGGATTGAATGGGTCGAGAGCGATCCGGCCCCGCAGCCGGACCTCTCATGGCAACGGCTGGAGTTGGCCGGAGTCTCGATGAATTATCATAGCGAGGATAGCAACTCAAGCTTCACGCTCGGCCCACTAAATCTGAGCTTTGAGCCTCAAGATTTGACATTCATAACGGGAGGCAATGGCAGCGGCAAGACCACTTTCGTCAAGCTCCTGACGGGGCTTTACGCGCCGGAAAAAGGCGAGATTCGCGTTGATCGTCTTACCATCAACGATGATAACAGGGATGATTACCGTCAATACTTTTCTGCTGTCTACTCGGACTATCATCTATTCGACAAGCTGTTCGGCCTGGACGGCGATGAGCTTCACGCGCAAGCAAACCAATACCTGACGCGCCTCCAGCTTGACCACAAGGTTAAGCTCACTAACGGTGTCTTCTCTACGACCGACCTTTCGCAGGGGCAGCGCAGGCGTCTGGCGCTGCTGACGGCTTACCTTGAAGATCGCCCGATCTACATCTTCGATGAGTGGGCCGCCGATCAGGACCCGTCATTCAAAGAGATTTTTTATCATAACCTTTTGCCGGAACTGAAGGCGCGCGGAAAGACGGTAATCGTGGTGACTCATGACGACAGGTATTTCAACATCGCTGACCGTATCATTAGACTCGATTACGGTCAGGTGAGCTATGATCGCCGCAAGACGTCATCGGAGATGAATGCGGCAGACGCGTCAATGGCCTTCAGGCCCTAGTCGGATCGCACGATTCATCATAACTTCAGCATAAAGTAAGGAGAATCGCTTATGGCTATCACTTCGCAATTGAATAGATGGCTAGTAAACCTTCGCGCGCCACGTGTCGGAGGCCGTCTAAGTTCAAATTCAAACCGGGTGAGTGTTCTACTCGTCTTGTGCATTTTATCAGGCAGTTCGCCGCTCACTGTTTTTGCGACGCCCAGGACGGTCGCGGATAAAGCGGGAGCCGTCAATGCGAAGGTGGAGAAGATCGCGGGCTCCGTGACAATCTACCGCGACACTTACGGAGTGCCACACGTTTATGGCCCGACTGACGCGAGCTGCGTGTTTGGGTTTGCTTACGCACAGGCCGAAGACAACTTCCCGCAGATAGAGCAGAACTATACGCAGGCTCTGGGGCGAACAGCGGAAGTCGAAGGGGAGAAGACTCGTCAGGGTCTGGAAAACCCCGTTTCGCACGACCTGATGAACCGTGTGCTTGAGATTTCAAAGCTATCGATGAACGAGTACCAGCGCGCGGCCCCGCGCATGCGCGCCATTGCCGATGCTGTTGCGGATGGGCTTAATTACTACCTCGCACGCAACCCGCAGGTGAAACCTCTGCTCATCACACGCTTCGAGCCGTGGTATGTCTTCGCACTCAATCGCTATCTCGTCTACAGGTTGTTCCTCGGCTTCACGGCGGGCGTCGGCGAAAGCGAAGTGCGCAAAACAGCCAAACCTCTGGTGTCCGGGGCAAGCATGGGCTCGAACGCGTGGGCCATAGGGCAGTCAAAAAGCGCCAGTGGTAATCCTATGCTGTTCATTAACCCGCATCTGATCTTCTTCGGCGTAACGGCTTTTTACGAAGGTCATATGCACAGCGGCGAGGGGTGGAACATATCGGGCGCGACGCTGTTTGGCTTCCCGTTCCCGGTCATCGGGCATAACGATGTTTTGGGCTGGGCACACACGATCAACATGCCTGACGTCTCAGACCTGTACGCAGAGAATTTTGATAACCCCGCAGACCCTCTTGCTTATCGCTATGGCGACGGGTACAGGAAGGCCGTCGAATGGACAGAGACGCTGAAGGTGAAGACTGACAAAGGGTTTGAGACGAGGAGTTTTACTATTCGCAAAACGCATCACGGACCTATTGTTGCGACCAGAGACGGGAAGCCCGTATCGCTAAAATTCGCAAAGATCGAGGAAGGAGGTCAGCTCGATCAGTGGTACGAGATGGGCAAGGCGCGCTCGTTTGCTGAATTCAAAGCCGCGTTATCGCGAGTCGCTCTGCCTCTGTTTAACACTGTGTACGCGGATCGTGATAAAAACATCTTCTACGTCTACGGCGGCGCGATCCCTCGCAGGTCAACGAAGTACAACTGGGGCAGGCCCCTCGACGGGAGCGACCCGCAGACAGAGTGGCAGGGCTATCATTCATTCAACGAGCTTCCGCAGGTCGAGAATCCCAAATCGGGTTTCGTTCAAAACTGTAACTCGACTCCGTTCCTTACGACGAGCGAAGAGAACCCCGTGAGGGCAAACTTCCCGCCCTACATGACGGGCGAGCTGGATACGACGCGAGCCCGGATGTCGCGGCAGATACTTTTGAGCAAAGAGAAATTGACGTTTGAAGATTTGCAACAGGCGGCCTTCGATACGCGCGTGCTGACGGCTCAGTTCTGGATACCGCGACTGGTCAGCGTATGGGAGAGGCTGAAGGCTGTCGACGCAGCCCGCGCAGAAAAACTCAGCGCCGCTTTGAACGAGTTGAAGAACTGGGATCAGGTCAGCTCAATCGAGTCGAAGGGCATGACGCTCTTCAGCGCGTGGCAATTTCAGATGCAATCGGCTGCGTTCAGCGGAGACAAAAAGAAAGATGAGTGGTCAGAGATCACCGCGCTTGAGAATGTGATTAAACGCCTGGAAAAAGACTTCGGCACGTGGGGCGTGCCGTGGGGAGAAGTTAATCGGCTACAGCGCGCGAACCTTCCGTTCGGCGAGAAATTTGACGAGAGTGCGCCGAGCTTGCCCATAGCGGGCGGGCCGGACATGTTCGGCATGATCTTTTCGTTCTATACGATGCATGAGAAGGACGCGAAGAAAGGCTTCGGACTTATGGGGAGCACATTCGTGAGCGTCATCGAATTCGGGGCTGAAGTTGACGCGCGGTCTGTGCTGGTCTTCGGCCAGAGCGGGGACTCGAAGTCTCCTCACTATTTCGACCAGGCGCACCTGTACTCCAAGCGCCAGTTCAAGCGAGCATGGTTCACCCTCCCGGAGATAAAAGCGAATACTGTTCGCTCGTATCATCCCGGCGAGAAAGTGCGAGCGCGCAAAGCCGCTTGACGCGTTGATCGATTCTCGCGCTATAGAAGTATTGCCCGACGCCCTTCCTAAAGCCGTGTCGGCGCGAACCCTAATATCACACCCAACAAAATTAAACGGAAAATTATGCAAACAAGAACAATCACACCGACAAAAGACTTGGAAACAGGAGATGGGAAATCACGACTTCCGAAACACCTGATCCCGTTGCCAGGAGGCGATTGGGGGTTGTGGAGATGGGTGGGCGTGAGAGGGGCTGGCTTTCCTTGTTCGTTCGTGCTCAAGCTCGGTTTCCCTGAATGCGGCATCATAGCCGACGAGGTGATCCGAGTAGAAGAAGATGCCGAGCAAGCCCGGCAGATCGCGATCAAAGCGATGAAGCAAGAGATGAGCCCGGCCACCGATGAGCAGAAGCAAGCCGTGCTGAGGAAGGCTTTACGACGCATCAGGAAGGGAAGGCCGCCTGGAGAAATCGGCTTCGAGCATGGCGCAAGGCAAGAGGTGGCCGCCTTTGAATCGGCGCTCGCGCAGGTCGATCTGGCAAAGGCAAATTACCAGCGCGCATTCGAATCCGCCATCGAGCAATCGCTGCAAGCAACCCGACAGTTTGCCGAGTCGAAGCGATTCCGCGAGGCGCTCATATGGCAGAACCGTAAGGCGTTGCGAACGGCGCTCGACCCGATGCTGCGCCGGTCAGCGGAGACCGGTTCACGCAGTTCCAAATACCGCCAGCACGAAGAATTGATCGCGAATTACGTGCAGAGGTATTGCGTCAAGAACGATACCATCGGATTCTTCGGGCCGGTCGGGTGGGCGAAGTTAGTGCCTGAAGGCGATGCGATAAACGCTCTACCGGGCCCGGAGTTGCTCGCCTCGCGCAAGGTCTACTTCGAGGCGTGGGGGATTGAAAGCCTCACCGAGAGGCTGGACGAAAACAAAGCCTATCTCCCGTGGGCAACGCCCCGCCGCACGCCCGGTTTCCATCTTGACGGCACTCTCGTCTACCAGCAGTCCGATCCTCCGTACACCATCACTCAAAAGCAGCTCACATTGATTCAGGCCTGCGATGGGGACCGGATCGCGAAGGAGATTGCTCAGGAGCTGGTGGCAGACCCCGCGTCTGGTTTCGAGAGCGTGGAAGAGGTCTACGCGATGATGTCGGAACTGGTTCAGAAGGAGCTTCTCGTCTGGCAGTTCGAGATTCCGTTTCAAGCCTTTTCCGAGCGCGCTCTTCGGAGCGTGATCGAGCGCATTGATGATGCGAGCCTCCGCGAACCGGCGCTCAAGGCGCTGGATGAACTGGAATCGTGTCGCGATGCGGTAGCGCGCGCAGCCGGGGATCCTGACGAACTTGATCAGGCGCTCGAAGATCTGGAGAACACCTTTAATCGCATCACGGGCCACGCTTCGACCAGAGCAGGTGGACAAATGTATGCGGCCCGGACTCTAATTTATGAGGACTGCGTGCGAGACCTTAAACTGGAGATCGGCCCGGACTTCCTCAAATCGGTCGGGCCTCCTTTATCTCTGCTGCTGGCGAGCGTGCGCTGGTTCACTCACGAGATTGCCGTCAGATACCGAAAGGTATTTAACGAAGTCTATAGAGACCTGGCGCAGGAGACAGGCTCTCCTACGGTCAGCGCCATAAGTTTTTGGGAGCAAGTCGGGCCAAAGTTGTTCAGCGTAAACACAGAGGTCAGCGACGGCATAGTGAAAGATCTCCAGGAACGATGGGCAGAGATTTTGCGCATCCCGCCAGGACAGCGCCACGTCCAGTATAGCGCCGATGAGTTGCGTGACCGCGTGCTGACAGCCTTTGATGCGCCGAAGTCGGGCTGGGCATTAGCCCACTATTGCTGCCCCGACCTGATGATTGCCGCGCCGAATTTGGAAGCCATCAAGCGAGGCGATTATCAACCCGTGCTCGGCGAAATCCATCTCGCGTCAAACACACTCGGATATTCATTCTTTCTCGATAATCACCCCGCGCCGCAAGAGCTTAAGGAAGCCGCGCAAATCGATCTGCCTGACCCTATCCTTGCACCGGCAACGCCAAAGCGATGGAATGGACTGGTCGCGCGCACGATGTACGTGCTGGACAGGGATAAGGATTTTCTCCTGGAGATTTCACCGGACTCGTTCGGCGGCCCCAATACGGAGAGGGTCCGAATCGCTGATGTCGTCCTGGAAGAGATGGACGGAATCCCGGTCGTGCGCACGCGTGACGGTCGTCTGCAATTCGATCTGCTTGATGCGTTAAGCCACTTCTTGATGCAAACCGTCATCGAGTCGTTTCGGATACTCCCGCGCACAGGCTACAAGCCACGCATCAGCATTGACCGCATGGTGATCTGCCGGGAATCGTGGGCCTACCCGGTTTCCGGGTTAGACTTCGCTCACATCAAAGACGAGGCCGAGTTGTTCATAGCCGCGCGACGGTGGGCGCGGTCGCAGAACATCCCGCGCTTCGTCTTTATGAAAGCGCCGATAGAGGTCAAACCCGTCTTTATCGATTTTGACAGCCCGGTCTATGTAATCATTTTCGCCAAGCTGATACGGCGGACCCGAAATGGCCCTTTGCCGGGTGCGGAGGTCACCATAACGGAGATGTTTCCTGACTTGACACAGACTTGGTTGCCCGATGCCGAAGGTCAGACCTATACGAGCGAGCTTCGTATAGTCGCAGTAGACCCCGTGAGGTGAGTGCTTGCCGTGTAGGCCGATTGATAAAAACTCGGCTTACACGGCAAGCCGTTGTCACTCGTACCTCAACGCGATTATAGGATCGACCTTCATCGCCCTGCGAGCAGGGATGTAAATAGCCAGCACCGCGATTGCGGCCAGCACCAGAGCGGCAATCGCATACGTCATAATGTCGGTGGCGCTGATCCCGTAGAGTATGCTTGATAGCACGCCTGTCAGCGCCAAAGACGCCGCCACCCCTCCTGCCAACCCGAAGACGGTTAATATCAATCCGTCGGCCATTACAAGCCTGAGAATATCTCCGCGCTGCGCGCCGAGCGCCATGCGAATGCCAATCTCATTAGTCCGGTTGCTGACCGCATAAGCCATGACGCCATAAATTCCAACCCCTGCGAGAATCAGCGCAATCCCGCCGAAGATCCCTAGCACGAGCGTGATGAACTTGGCCCTCGACGTTGAGTTGCCGATACGCTCTTGCATAGTTCGGACCTCGGAGATCGGCAGGCTCGAATCCATAGACATCACTTCGCGGCGCAAAGCAGGCACAATGCTCTCCGGGTCGTTCGCCGTCCGCAGTATGAGGCGCGAGACTTCGGAATACTGCAAGTAGCAAACGTACACGTCAGGCGTCACCTCCTGCTCTACGTTTCCGTATTTGACCTTCTTGGCAACGCCCACAATCTCCGCCCACCCTTCCGGCTCCCATCCCACTGAGAGCTGTAATTTCTGGCCAAGCGGGTCCTGGCCGTTGAAGTAAAGCTGCTCGGCTGCCTCGTTGATGATGGCGACTCGTCGCGCTCCCTGGCGGTCAAACTCGTTAAACGACCTGCCTTTGATGATGGGAATCTTTAAGGTCTCAAAGTATTTCGGGCCAACCGTGTGGTAGGTTAGCATGCCTGGCAAGCTCTCCGCCGTCAACTGGCGGCCCTGAATCGTCAGCAGGGAAGAACTCGTATTGCTCGACAGGGGAACGGAACTTGAGGGGCTCACGGCCTGCACTCCGGGCAATGACTCAACGTGAGTAACCAGGTCTTTAAAGAAGTTCGTGCGGGCCTGTGACGTGTATTGTGTCTTCGGGAGGTTGATGGCCAAAGAGAGCACATTGTCGGGCGTAAAGCCGAGATCGATGCTTTGCAGTTGGGCAAAGCTTCTAATTATCAATCCCGCCCCGACCAGCAATACAAGCGCGAGCGCGATCTCTGCCGGTATCAGAAATGCCTTAGCGCTGAAGCGGCCACGGCTTGGCTTCATAATCTCTGACCCTGTATCTTTTCTCAGCAGTCCATAGACGTTTGTCCGCGAAGCCTGAATTGCTGGCAACAAGCCGAACAGAATGCCTGTGGCGAATGAGATGCCGAAGTTGAAAGCGAGAACCAGGCCGTCTATTTGCAACTTGTTGAAGTTGGTCATCTCGACGTACTTAGCCCAAAGCCCCGGCCTGTTGGCTATGCTCGCTGGCTGAAAGGAAGTCAGAAGGTTAATGCCCCAGTAGGTCACAACCAATCCGAGCACGCCTCCCAAGAGCGCAAGGAGAATGCTTTCGGTAAAGAGTTGTCGTATCAAGTGGCGGCGACTGGCTCCTACGGCCAATCGTATTGCTATCTCTTTATGTCGTTTGATCCCTCTGGCCAGCAGCAGGTTCGCGAGGTTGATGCAGGCCAGCAACAGCACGAAGCCCACCGCCGCAAATAGAATGAGTAACGGCTTGCGTAACCCTGGATCGAGTTTAGCCTCGCGTATTGGCACGACCCTGAGCGCCCAGTTCTCTATGCCCGGCGGGCCAAGCCCGCTCTTGTTGAACTGGTCGGTCAGCAATGCCAGCTCCGCTCTTGCTTGATCGACGGTCGCGTCCGGTTTGAGTCTCCCCATCGCGTAATGCCAAAAGCTGTACTGATCGGTCAGCCGCTCAGGGAAGGTCAAGGTAGGTGCCATCATCACCGGCACCCATACTTCCGTCGCGCCGGATTGTCCCTCAAAATCTTCGGGCAAGACTCCGATCACGTTGAACGGGACTTTGTTTAAATGAATCACCTGCCCGGAAGGCGTGGCCTTTTCGCCGAACAATCGTTGCCATAGCCCCTTGCTCATAAGCGCAACGGCGTCCCTGTTCGGGACTTCGTCTTCCTCCGGGCGGAAGGTGCGCCCGGCCTCCGCCTCGATCCCAAGCATGGGGAAGTAGTTGGCCGAAACGAACTCGACCTGCGTGCGCATCGGTTCTCCGCCGACAGAGAGATTGAACCCTTCCTCGCCGAACGCGGAGACGTCTTCGAAGGCTTTGGTCGAACGCCTGAACTCCTGAAAGAGCGGGTAAGACCACGGCGATTTGCCCATCTCGCCCATCTCCGTGTGAAGCATCATCAAGCGGCCTGGGTCCTTGAATGGAAGTGCCCGCAGCATCACGACGTTGATGACGCTGAACATAGCCGT
The DNA here is from genome assembly GCA_963726785.1 of Blastocatellia bacterium. Taxonomy (GTDB): domain Bacteria; phylum Acidobacteriota; class Blastocatellia; order UBA7656; family UBA7656; genus DATEKX01. Next base: position 658,237 of record CAVSDJ010000008.1, on the reverse strand, counting down.
GTTAGCGCCTATCGCTATGGCCAGAGATAGCACCGCCACGATTGTGAACCCAGGACTTTTCAGAAGCAGTCGGAAAGCAAAGCGAAGATCTTGCAAAAGAGTACTCATTATGAATTCTCCAGGCGGTGTCGCGTAACAGGTCAGTTACGCGATGCCGCTTAAGCATTTTCTACTTCTAAAGGGTTGTTTGCGAGCCTGGCTGTCTCTTATCGGAAACGGAAATACAATTCCCCTATCATTCCTACGGGCACCCCGCTGTCCGTTGCAGGTTTGAACTGCCAGAGGCGCGCGGCTGCAAGTGCTGCTTGCTCTAGCAGGGGGTTATTTGTATCGACAAAACCGTATGCCGAGCTTGGGCGCACTCGCGCAAACTCGACATAGCCGTTCGTGTTGACAATGACCTCAACGACGACCACTCCGGCAATGCCTGCTTTTCTTGCTTGCTCTGGATATGTCGGCTGCACGACTCGTATGGCCGCGCGATGAATCATTCCGCCGCCATAGCGGTGCAGCTTCCCTTTTTCGGAAACGACCTCTGACGAGGGCCAATCGGGGCCTGAACCGGCTGACGGCCAGCTTGAAGATGAAGGCGTCAATGCCGAGACGAATGGAATCTCCGGCGGCTCAGGCAGAGCTATCGCAACATCAGGTCCCGCAGCCTCGACTGGCGCGGTCGTAGCTGCACCCGTCGTAGGTGCTCCTGCCGTCGAGGCCGCCCCTGAAATTCCGACGGGAGGCTCAGGCGGAATGGGCGGCTCCGGCGCTATTGCCGCTTCGTCTGCGCTGGCGATCTTGCCCCAGGAAGTTCCGTCATCGAAGCGAACGCCGATAACAGTGACTTTCATCCTGCTAAGGTCGCCCGGTATGTACGGCATCATACAGGCGCGAATGAGCAACGAGCTGTGCGGCTCAAGCGATAGCGCCGGGTGCTCGTAGCCATACTCGTAGCCCGACTCAGGGTGAGAGATGATCAACGCCAAGCCGGTGATGCGCCGTGTCGTATCATTGCTGACAGTGATGCTCGGCGCGATGCCCTGTGCGCCCTCAGCCGGGATTGCGGTGGACGGTCCTGCGCGCCCGCGCCCGATATCGACTAAATTCACTTTCGCGTTTCTAATGCTGACAGGCGCTCCGCTCGCGTTCTCGATTTGAATCGTTACGTCGGGAGACTCTTTCGCTCGTTCTTCTTGCTGCGCGCCGGAGTTCTCTTGTCCCGACTGTTTGGCTTTAGCCACGCCGTGGGGTGTGGCGTCGGTGCTCTGAGCAGGTACGGCAATCGCGTCCGGGCTTAGCAACCCCGCCGCGATAGAAAAAGCAAGGATGGCGACTGCCACAGTAGTTACCAGAATCTGGTGTGATGCTGATGGCTTAGTATTCCCTTTGTTGGCCATGATCTGCTCAATCCTCCTCTGTAAATCCGAGCCGGTAATGCTTGAGACACCGGCTAATTGGAAACCTAGACAGAAGCGACACACCTTTAATATGCCTGACGCGTAGACCTTCGCCGCGCCGCTGATCTCAATAACCTTCTCGTCGCAGGCTTGCTCGCGCTCGGCGAGCATCTTCCGGCTGATGACCCAGACCAGAGGGTGGAACCACAGCAGGCAAGAGATAAACGTTTGAAGCAGGCTCGCGAGATTATCCCTGCGCGCCACATGAACGACTTCGTGCAGGATAACCGCTTCAAGCTCCGCGTCGCTCAAATAATCGGCGATAGTTTCGGGCAGCAGCAAGACCGGTTTGCGAATACCCCAAACTCCCGGCTCCATCCTTTCAGAGGTGATGACCAGATAGATATTTCGCTTGACTCCGACCCGAGCCCTCGCGCGATTGAGTGCGTCTATTTCCTTGCCGGAATCGACCCTCCTCGCCTTACTTATGAGTGCGCTGAGAGCTTTGCGCCGCTTCCAACACTGTGCGAGCATCACGGCTAGTCCTGCCAACCATACCGCCGCGAGCACGCAATAGAGTTCGTTGTGCGCGCGTACGTAGACCGCTTCGACCATCGGCAGTTCGCCGAACTGCGCGACCGGTCCCGCGACCTGAGTCATGATCGGCACGGCTTGCACAGGGTTGAGCGTCGAGCCAAAGAGCGAAGAGAGATCGACGCCGGTGTGGGATGCGAGGGAGACTAACAAGACCGAAGGGAGGGCGAATTTTGCCATGACAATGAGCCAGACGGCGTAGCGTGATCGCGCAGGCCTTCGCTTCAGCAACCTGATGGCGATGATTCCTAAAAGCGTAAATAGGGTTGCTTGCCAGAGATGGTTAGCGACTGAGGGGAAGAAACCGCTCAGCCATTCGGCTACGCCTTCGTGTAAAGTCATGTCGGATTACTCCGCCGCGAGGCGTTCAGCGAACGCTCCGGGCAATCATTAACATGTCATTCGTCTACACTAACCGTGTTGTCTTGCTGCTTTGTCTCCTCTTGACCTGGGTAAATGTTTTCGAGTTCTTGAATATCGGCCAGGCTCAGCCTCCCGGTTTCGAGAAGGTGAGCCATCAGAGGCCTGACGGAACCGCCGAACAGGTCGAGCAATTCGCTGACTATCTTGTTGTGCGCCAAGCTGCGCGAGAAAGTGGGCTCGAAGATGTAAGCGTTGCCAATCTTCTTGACGCGACGCACCGCGCCCTTCTCTTCAAGCCTGCGAACCATTGTCTGGATGGTCGTGTAAGCCCCGCGCTTTCGCTCCGGCAGATACTCTTGAACCTCTCTGATCGATGCTCGCTCCAGGCTCCATAAAGCCTGCATGATCTCCATCTCGAACTTTGTGAGCTTTATGCTCTCTTTTGCAGTCACGACTCCTCCTCAGACCCGATCTACTACAAGTTGGCTTGATGTTACTACAGTCGTCGTAGAATTTCAATAGCTTTTTTAGTTTCAGCAATTCCGAACGGCCTTGATGGAGATCATTTGGCTATAAATGCGCGCTAACCTGAGGTTCGATCTTCCCCACTGAGGTAGAGGTTGCTGCTCATAGATTACCCGACCACCAGGACACAGATGCTTCACAAGCCCCCATTGATAGAGGTGTTATCTCACTCTAATTATTACTTCGGTCGCGACCGGATCTCAAAGAATAAACCAGCGACCATTATCTAATATTTGCCTTCGCAGATCAACTCTCAGCCCAAATTTAGCCTGTAACATTAATTATATTTTTTGCTTGAACAGGCAAATCGGTATAGTATAAAATTCGCGACTGGCGAGCATAAAATCGGTTAAAAAAACGAAGGCAAGGAGGGAGAGAACATGACCTCATATGACTCTGAAAGAGAAGATACGACTATCTATAAGGTTGTGATTAACCACGAGGAGCAATACTCGATCTGGCCAGCCGATAGGGAGAACCCGCGAGGGTGGAATGACGTTGGCAAAGTCGGCCTTAAGGCTGAGTGCCTGTCATACATCAAAGAAGTCTGGACTGATATGAGGCCCCTGAGCCTCAGAAAAAGAATGGAGGAGCTGGCTAAAAATCCTCCTCCCGCCCCTCCTCCTCCCGACCCTAACAAGCCGAAAGAGAAGAGCCTGGTCGATATACTGTGCGAGGGTGATCACCCGGTCGAAGTCGCGCAGGGGACTGAACGTTCCGTGAAGCGGTTCAAAGATGCCCTTGACCGTGGCTACGTACACATCAAGTTCACAGATACAAGAGGCGGAACAGAATTAGGAGTAAGCCTCGATAAAGATAGCTGTGATCTCAGCAAAGCCGATTTTGAAAACGGCACGGGAACGGTCCACCTGGTAGGTGGATTGACGCTCGACTACGTCAAAGTGCGCTGCACCGCCGACATTGACTTGCCCACTCTGGAAGGGAAAGGGCGACTGGCAAAGGCGGAGGCCTCAGGCTAGAAATTAAAGGGACGGCTGTTGACCGGATGCTGCAGAACCATCAGGCGAATAAAGAAGAGCGGAGGAATCAGATCGTCCCTTTATTGAGGTGGTCTAAAGAAATGAGACACGAGTGTGACTTATAATGTGACCGTTATGAAAGATCAAAAAGCCACCGATATCCGTCGCAAAGTACGATGATGAATTCAAACGAAATGCTTTGAAGATGATCGAGCAAGGCCAATCAGTAGCAAAAGAAGACTGTGGCGAGACTGGCGCAGATGATTAAAGAGGAGTCGAAATGAAACGAGCGACGAAGGCGGGAGCCGAGCGGTATATGAGCGACGAGGCGTTCGGCGAGCTTGAGCAATCGCTGAATCAGGCACTGGCTCACTCACGCGGTGATAAAGGTAGGTGGAAGGAAAAGAAGCTCGTCGCGCCGCCGCCAAGGGCAAGGTCAAGTGCAAACATCGTGCGGCTGCGTCATCGGCTTAACTGCTCTCAATCCATGTTCGCGCGTTTGCTCAACGTCAGCACAAAGACGGTGCAGGCGTGGGAACAGGGGACGCGCAAGCCGAGTGATGCGGCCTTAAAGCTGTTGGCGGTCGCCGAAAAGCATCCCGAGACCCTGTTGGATTCCGTGTAGCCAGATCCCTGAAATCTGCACCACGATCAGAGCGATTTGGTATAGATGACCCACTCCCGATCTAGAGGCGTGTATCTCGCGCGTGGATACAAACCTCAGCATTCCAAGCCACTCATATCGATCCCTTCTGGTGGAAGTTAACAATGACGAGCGGGATTCCCAAACTTAGGCCGGATGAAACAAAGGGCGAGTCTCTACGGAAAGAAAAAACAGTCCGGTCGGCTCGACGAGATAGTTTTCAAACAGGCTCAATAAAGCCTCATAGATGGAAGAATGGTGACAGGGGTACACGATACGCTACCGGGTGCGCGACCCTAAGAGTGGAACAGGGTGGCGCTACAAGCGAGAGATTCTCCGAGGCGTCGGTCACCGCCTTTCGGATTCAGAGGCTAAAGTCGAGGTTCACCCAACCGGATGATTTTGTTTTCGCCCGGCGAAATGGCAGCCCGTATGACCGGGACTGGTTGAGGGAGAGCGTTCTTTATCCTGCGCTCGAAACAGCAGAAATTGAGCGTAAGCCACGTCAGCACGGGTTTCACCTGTTCAGGCATACGTGTGGCAGCATCGTGTATGCCTTGACGGGTGACATAAGGCTGGCTAAGGACGCTCTGGCGCAAAGCACCACATCCGACATCTACGTGCATACCGACGAAGTGCCTGCCGAAGTAGCTGAGACGGTAGGGCGCGAAATCAACTTCACCCTGACTGCGCCCCAGGAAAGTGATCTAGTTCAATGAAGCAGATGGCAGCTTGTCGAATGCAAAATGAAGAAGGGTACAATCAAGTATTGAACCCTAATTGGACCCTGTTTTTCGTAACCGGTTGCGGGGGCAGGATTTGAACCTGCGACCTTTGGGTTATGAGCCTATCAATATCTTTGCCCGTCTTTTGTTTTATTGAGATTCCTTTATACACTTTTGCTCATTTTAGTACATCTTAGTACGCAACCTTGCCTTAAAACTGGCAAGTCATAGCGTGGCATGATTTAGGTGGAATGTGCTTACTAAAGGGAAGACCTATGAGCTTGAGTCAGCCCCATCCTGGAATAGAACTAACCAATTTACACAGAGTTTATGACAGGTTCCCGAACTGTGATGTGCAAATCAACGCGTTGGAATTCGACTCGTGCCACTAGGTTGTCATGCCGGTCCAAATATGGACGGCGAGCATCCTCACGAGCAATTGGGAGCATTCTCAACCTGGACAGTGATGCTATCATGCGTATCGTTGCTCGCTAAGTAAGAAGATTTATGACTATAGCAATGAGGCTCACAACCAAATCAATGAGTGCGGTTCGCGCGTCAGTTCGTCCCAACTGTTAGGCGCGGAAAACTTGAAGCTTATGCCCGACCGAACCGATTACTCAAATTGGGGAACGCTCTCCCAAGAAGGACGATGAACAAAATAAATCGGCGTACCTTTCTTCGCAGCTCACTAGCATCCACTGCGTTTCTGACGGTGGCACGGTCAAACGCATTTCCTGCTGGCTTCAATACCGAGCGCCATTTTGCGCCGGTCAAGGTTGCACGCGACCGCATCATTCGCGAGGTCGTCGGCCTCAGACCCTATCGCGACGAAGGGTTTGTTGTTGACGCAGAGCGCGTCGGCAGGAAACTCCTGATTCATAATTATGGGCACGGAGGCGCTGGCATTACCCTTTCTTGGGGAACGGCCTCACTGGCTTTAGATTTAGCGCGAGACTTTCCGGGAGTGCAAGTGTCTCGCGCCCAACGCAGTCACCGAGCCGGGACACCTCGCCACTTTGCCGTTCTCGGATGCGGCGTCAGTGGCCTCTCAACCGCGCGCCTCCTGCAACGCCGTTTTCAGGATGGTCCAGGGACGGTGACAATCTATGCTAAAGACCTGCCCCCCGAGACGACTTCGAACATCGCCGGGGGCTTCTGGTCTCCTACATCCGTCTATGACCCCCAGGTCGCGTCAACGAAGTTTACCGAACAGTTTCGCCTTGCGTGCCGACTCTCCAACCGAGCCTTTCAACTGCTGGTCGGCCCGGAGTACGGCGTGCGCTGGATAGATACTTTCGAACTATATCGCAACGAAGCGTCACTGACTCGAGAATTGACTGGTGGAAATGATCTCTATCCGCAGCAGGCGACCCATCGAGACCCAGCGCATTACTTCGGTTTTCCTTATGTCCGCCAGTACAGCACGATGCTCATCGAGCCGCCGGTTTATCTCAACGCGCTCTTGCGAGACTTCTACATTGCCGGTGGCAAGTTGGTGGTTAAGGAATTCCGCAATCGCGAAGAGATTATGCGCCTGCCTGAGCCGGTCATCTTCAACTGTACAGGCCTCGGTGCCCGCGCGCTCTTTGGCGATCAAAAACTTGGCCCGGTACGTGGCCAACTGGAAGTGCTGTTGCCGCAGTCAGAGATAGACTACTGTTATCTGAGCAGCGGCTACATGTTCCCGCGCCGAGACGGAATCATTCTGGGTGGCACCTTTGATCACGATGACTGGTCCCTTGAGCCTAGGCCGGAACAGGCCGCCCAAATCCTCGAAGCACACACAGAGATCATGAAGGGGCTTAAGGGATGAAAGACCTCGTCGCTGTAATCAAAACGCGGAGTCGTAGCGGGCAGATGTCCACAGTTCAGCTTCGATTGATAACGAAAGTAGATACATCTGTCTAATCTTCCCCTTCTATCTCTTCTCCCTTTCCTTCGATTAATACTCGGATAGATGACTTCAATACAATGGTAGGGCACTAACGTAATGAGGCAGGTGGATGAGCTAAGTAACAACAGGCAAGTTTCAACAAGTCTTCCGGGGTACTCAAAATAAAAGCTGCGCTTGCGAGATCTTAGCCGAAAAGAAAAATATTCTTTGACGGAGGAAGAAATGTATACCTCCACCGTCTTATATAAACAGGCAGTAATTCTGCCGCATTAGTTCTCGAAGAAGTTGGTTAAATATGAAACGCTTGCCGCAAATCTTAATCATGTTTTTCTTAGCCGTAAACATGTCTGTTGCGAGGCAGAGTGATGAAATTACCCCAAGCGACAGCCTGTTTGTGGATGACATTCCGAAGATTCCAGCTTCACTCACCAAGAGAATTAATCAATATAAGAACGCTTATGGATACCCGCTTGCTGGTTGGGATCAATCAAAGCGTGAATTATGGATCAAGGCACTTGCGGGCACCGGAACTTGGATCTCTCGCGTGGAAACGCCCGGCAGTAGCCCTAAGCCACTTATATACATCCAAGCTGGCGGAGTTTACGACATCTATTTTCAGCCGCAGAGTAAGTATCTTGTCTATAATAGAGACACCAACGGCGATGAGACATTCCAATTCTTCCTCTATGACATCACTACCCGAGAGAGTAAGCCCATCACTGACGCAAAATCGAGAAGCACTGAACCCGTATGGTCTAATACCGGCGACAGGATCATCTCCAGACGGCAAAGGCGTTGACCTTTCACTGCTGCGTCAGGACTGAATGATTGGCGATTCGGAAGATTAACTCGGAAGCCAACATTATCACCAATAGCATTGCCGCTTTTAGTCGCCTGCTCAAGTGTGATTAAGCTGTAAAGAATTCGTGATGCAGCGAAACCAGGCAAGTATCCAGTGGGCGGCATCTGTATAATCTCTCCATCTACAAGTTCAGCTTTGCCGCGAACGCGATACAAATCTTCAATGGTTGTTTTATGCGTCGTGGTCATAATACTGGAATCATATCACAAAATCTAAAATAGCTTTTCTTTGATTAAGAAAGTCTCTTTTTGGGCATTTCTGAAGAAGGCTGTTTTCTTCATATCTGGTAAGGAAAATTGAATATTGTCATTTTAGAGCGGTTTGCAAATGGATGTACGGTTCACCGCAGAGACGCAGAGGACGCAGAGATTACGCAGAGGTTATGCATAAAAAAACTCTGCGCCGCCTCTGTGTACTCTGCGTCTCTGCGGTGAATCCTATTGCATTACCGTACATTCAAAAGAAATCCGCTCTAATACTTACGGATATCGCCAGAACTTCAGAACATACACTGTAGCGGCACGAAGCTTTCCCGGTACCATGTGTTTTATAAGACCGTTCCTTGATTGACCTGTCTGATATAATCTCAGCCTCTTTGTAATGCAGACCGATTACGGTTAAAAGTAATCCAAGATTGAGGCTGTGTTTGTCGAGCCGAGGAAGCCCGGCAGATAGCTCAAACAATGTTTCGACCAGAACTTAGAACGGACATGATGGGCAAAAAATCAAACCATTTTATAGTAATATTGCTGCTTACGTTTTTTGCATGGCTTGCGACAACTGCCCTCTCGTTACCTATTCTTATTTCTGAGGTGAAGGCGCAAACGCCATCGCAGTTTTTGCGTGACATTGAATATAACCGCGTTGGCAACAAATCGCTCAAGTTGGATTTATGCCTGCCCGAAGGCCAAGGCCCATTCCCTTTAATCATCTGGGTTCACGGTGGAGGATGGACTTCGGGCGACAAGTCTTTAAGCGCGGACAGTCCTCAAATTCGGCAGACTACACGCGGGTACGCTGTTGCCAGCATCAACTATCGCCTGAGCCAGGAAGCAAAGTTTCCAGCGCAGATTCAAGATTGCAAAGCAGCCGTCCGATGGCTTCGAGCGCACGCAACTCAGTATAATCTCGACTCCTCTCGCATCGCAGCATGGGGTCCATCAGCAGGCGGCCACCTCGTCACTTTGATGGGAACATCGGCGGGCACGAACGATCTCGAAGGTGACGGAGGTAATCTGGATTATTCCAGTCGCGTGCAAGCCGTAGTTGATTGGTTCGGCCCGATTGACCTGCTTAAAATGTCTGCTGACTCGCTCTCGTTTCCTTGCAATCTTTTAGATCACAATTCTATCTTCTCTCCAGAGTCGCTGTTGATAGGTTGCGCTATTCAAACCTGCCCCGACAAAACCGAGCGAGCGAACCCCATCAATTATGTGAGCGCGGACGATCCGGCATTTCTGATCATGCATGGCACTGACGATTGCCTTGTCGGGCCGACGCAGAGCCAGCGCCTTTATAACGCCCTCACAGCCGCAGGCGTAGAAGCAAACTTAAAATTTATTGAAGGCGCTGGACACGGCGGAAGCGAATTCGACAATCTCGAAAACCGAAAGCTGGTAGATGATTTCTTTGATCAGCACCTGTTGGCTCAAACAGTCACGATAAAGATCACAGGAGCCTCGGTTACAGGCAAAAAGCTGCTCATAGCAGGCGAGAACTTTGACAGTGGCGCAGTAATACTGCTTGATGGAAAAAAGCAAAAGACAGCAAATGACGAGCAGAATCCGTCAACTATGCTTATCGGCAAGAAGGCAGGCAAGAAGATCGCTCAGGGGCAGATGGTTACTCTACAGGTCAAGAACCGCGACGGTAGAGTGTCTGAGCCTTTCAACTTTGTTCGACCTTAGCAGCGCAAGAAGGATTTCCTCTGTTAGCCGAGTCACCATCGCAAACGTAAATCCGCATCGGCGGCTGAATCAACTATTCATTTGCATGTTAATTGTCATGATGTAACTTCGCGGAAAATCGCGGGAAAACTCGGAAAATCAATCACTTAGGCGGGAAATCACTCAAATCGGATTTTGCACAATTATCGTCATGAAATTCTCATCGTTTGCATAATTTCCGTCATGCAATTTCGGGCGAGAAAATCAAAAACAGTTTCTTTTTTTACTCTGTGTTCACGTTATGCTGTGGAGACACACAGCTTGTAGTTTTAATTGAAGCTGGTTTCCATCCACTGTCATATAATGTAAATATCGCTTGGCCTAAAATTAATTCAGTGTCATTTGCTCGCCGTTCTTCTACTTTAACAAATTTGGTATCGCCAAGGGGGATATTTTCTGGTAGGTCAATGCGAATTAGAGGCGAAATGTTTATTGTTGATGAGTAAGATTTCGGTTTCACAACTGCTACAGGTTTTAGATATATCACCCAAGTAGAATAGGAAACAGTATAGGTTTTAACGCCATTTACCTCACTTAATTGACCATCACCTTTGTCGAATTGGGTGATTTTTACCAATCCTTCGGATAGCGCCTTTCCCCATAGGGTGGTTTTCTCAAACTCTTCTCTAATGTCTGCTGCTGATGGTTTACCAGAGCAGCTTGTGAGCAGTAAAAATAATAGTATGATTAAGAGTTTGGATTTTCTCATTTTTCCTAAGCTCTGATATTGTTCAGCCTCTGCTTAAAGCTAAATTGGTAGATTATTGCGCGAATAATCTACCAGAATATTCTACCAACTCACAACTTGGTAGAATATTCTGATACTGTTGGAAATATTGCAGTTTCGACGGAATATGCTTTCTCGGGAACAAGTGAATAATCTACCAATAATCTACCAATATCAAGAATAAGTTATATTGCCCTCTTCTGCCTCATGTTCGCATAACAAGGTATTCGCGTAACTACCGCTTTTTTGATCGAACTGGTAGCTTGGTCGGTAAGTCGAGATCATCGTCAATTAACAGATCCACGATAACCCCAGCCAGCCGCGCATACTTCAAGAGGACAGGCAACGGTGGCTCTCGTCTGCCGATCTCGTAGCCTGAAATAACGCTACGCGCTTGATCTTTCAGTCCGACAGCCATAAGCATCTCTGTTTGAGAATGTCCGAGAGCTTCGCGTATCTTTGCCAGTTTTTCAGAGAGTCTTTTAGGTTTCGGTCGAGCGGCGCTTCCCATCAGTTTGTTCCTCCTGATGGAAAAGCCCAATCATTGTGATTGATATTGGAAGCGATTGCTTCTAAGATAAAGAGGTTTTTAGGGCAATCTGGATATTTCCGATTTTTACATCGGGCGCGTTGCACGGCCCTTCATATTGTGAAGTAATTCGATCATAGGTATTCAAGTAACATGTCCCTGCGTAGTGGTCAACAGCAATCAAGCAGACTCAGGCTTTCCATTAATACCCGTTGACAGACTCTCTGTATATTACTGTACAATGCAGCCGCGCGAAGGATTGACTCTCAGGCACACACATACACCAGCCCGCCGCTCAACGCGGGAGATTAGAGAAACTCAGCAGTTACGAACCGAAATTAAAGAGCTACAGCCTCATCCTGTAGCCGAGTAAACTAAGCACTAGGAGAAGAAACCCTATGCCCTGCAAATCAACGCTTCCGCTTTTCGCTTTTGTATCGGGATTCGGAGCGACGCTGTTTGTGCAAGCGCCTGGCGTTTCGCCGGGGTCGCAAATACAGGCCGTGCATCCGCATTGACACCATGCTCCGTTAGCAATCGAATGTCCGGCATAAGCAGTAAAGTTATTGTTCGCTCCCGTAGGCAAAAGCGAAATGAAAAAAAACACCACTACCAGAATTCTAAGTCCCTTCATCTTGGTTCCATCCTTTCTTGAATCAAGGAAACACATACACAATGCTCTAATTGAGCAATGTGGGTATCTATGTTCGATCAAGCACTATGATCCGGTTAAGAAGATAACCGGTATGCTTGGTACTCCTGAGGCTCGGCTCTACGAAGCCATCGCAGAAAACGACTATCATAACCCCAATGTTTTTCTGTTGGATACTCTCAATGATAGCTACAGAGGGAAGGCGATTCTTTCCAGCGCGATCTCATTTAGAGCGAAGGGTCTATTGCAGGATGCTGGCAAGTTACTTAAAGAAGCCTCTACCCTTTCAAATCGGCATAAGGATATTGTGACAATGTACCAGATTCAAAAAGAACTCGCAGTTGTTTTATGCATTGATGGTAATCATTATAGCGCGTTGAAAATATTAGAATCAGCCTTACCGCTGGCAAAAGCCGTCTTTAAATCCAGACCGGCTTTTTATTTCGATTACTTGAACAGCAGAGCCGTTGAGCTTGGTGATCTTGGTAGACTGGAAGAAGCATGGCTATTCTGTCGGATTGCCCTTGCTTCGCCTTTTTCAGGCCGATATATTAGCTGGCTCGAAACTGGTAGGGAAATACAAGAGAAGATGCAACAACGAGCGTCACGTTCAAGAATCAGTGGAACAAGAATACAATATGACAACGTTGTAGACCTTGCTGATGCCCGCGCTGCCCGCCCCTCACAGCTTCAAGTATCAGAAGTGATTGCGCCGGTAGTCAGCCTGATAGAGCGTTTAGAGCAGAGAGAAGAAATGGTAAATAAAAATAAGCAAAAAGAAACCGAACAGACCTCTGATGATTATGCCCATCTCGAAAAGCGAGCCGAACTTCATCGGATAATCGCTGACCCTGACACGACTAGTGAAGAGCTTGACGAATTGCTGAGGGCTTATCAGAAAATGAAGATCAGGCAATTAGAGCAGAAGTGATTATGCCTGTTTCTTTTTATCCCTTGTTTGTTTCGCCTGTAGGATATTAAAAGTATTTTTGTTTAATTGTTTTATAAGAAATTGCTCAAAGTCTTTATAGCCAATCTTATCTCTTAGTAAATCTAAATCCGCCGCAGCATAACCTAATAAGGCTTCTTTGGTTATCGGAGCATCAATTAAGTCCTCCATTCCACTTAAAAAGTAATCCACAGACTTCCCTCGATCTTTACTGATCATCTGTAGCATTTTCTCTGTAGGCTTGCTTCTCCCTTGGCTCCATGCATGTACAGTCGTGCGCACGATCCCGAATTTCTCATTTAAGATTATAGCGAGTCTATTAAAATTCTTAGCGCCATACGCAAGGCGAATCCTATCATAAATTTTAAGCTTCCACGCTTTTGAGTTGTTGTCCATTATTTTTTGTACATTTCGATTGACGTTGTACAAAATTCATTGTACGCTGCCCCCACTAAGTAATAAACAGGTTTATTACACGGGGGATAATAACATGAAAACACCGACCGAAGTCCACGCATTTCTACTTCTGAAATATGGACAAGGCTATGTAACCAAGCTCGCTCGAAAGCTTGACTGCTCTAAAAGTACGATCAGCCAAACGATAAACGGATTACAGTTTAACTTTGATAAGCGTGAAAAACTTGCAGCCGATAGTGGCATGACATCGAAAGAGTTTTTTGAGCCAGCCTTTGATTTATATGTTGGGCTAAAAAGTGTTAGGCGGAGTAATGAGGCGTGAGAGCGATCTGGCTAAAAACTTCAGATCTTCTTGCTCTCGGCATGGCGTCTACAACGCTATATCGGAAACGTGCAGCTTGGCAATCGCGGCAGGGTACTCCTGCGGGTAAGGGGCAGCCAGAAACGGAATATTTACTTGAATCACTACCATCTGAAATCCAACTTAAATGGGCAAAACTTGACGCCGAGAGGCGAGCGAGCGCAGCAGGGGATTGCAGCATAGAGGGACGGTCTGATCTAACACCTTCTCCAGACAGTCGTCTTGATGCCTTGCAAGCTGCGCTCGCTCGCTTCTCGGCTCCTCAGTACACGCTTGAGCAACGTCTGGCTGTAGAATCTCGATGCCTCGAATTAGCTAGATTATGCGATGATGCAGTCAAGCTGATCGGCAAAATGAAGCGCTCGACAGGTATCTCAGTAGCACAACCAGGCGCGAGCGAAGCGGGGCCGGGGCGAGCCTATCACCCTTCGCTCGCCGAGCTGGCCGCACGCACCGCTTCCACCGATCCTGCCTACTTGGAAATGTACCCCTCAGCTTCAAAGCCAATCTCAGTTTCAACCTTTCTGCGATTGATTGACAAATACACAAAGAAAGGTCTGGTCGCATTTATCAGGCAAACGCAAACGCTCTCACCGGCTAAGGATGAGCGGTTTGTAGATGTGCCGATGGAAGCGGTTGAGTGGCTTCGGGCTAATTTGAAAAGCTATGTGAAGGCATCAGTAACGGTGTATGGAGAGCGCTGGCTGGCCTGGGCGAGACGCAGAAATATCAAACTGCCTTTTGCCGATCACAGACCTGGTGTTCCAGGCACCTGCTATTACTTCCTATATCGCTGGAAGAAGAGTGTGCCTAGCGTGTCAATGGTGTTAGCGCGAGAAGGCATGCGCGGTGTCGAAAATCGTTTTGCAATCATCACCCGCAGCTACGAAGAGTTAGAGCCAAGAGTCGGCTGGACGATGGACTGGCGTACTTTTGATTTACCTTGCTGGCTTCCATTTAAGAAAGACAAATCGAAAAAGCCTGCTCTTGTTCGTCTAACACTCTGCACAGTCTTTGATCTCAAAGCTCGCGCGGTGTTTGGCTATCATATAGCTGAGAAACCTTCTGCGCACGGTGTCACGCTCGCTTATGTTGATGCGTTGAGCTATTCACAGTGGAAGCAGCAGGCAGGCTTTGAAAAGCTTTATGGCCAGCAGCGCGGCGCAAACGGCATTGAGCCATTTGCATTGTGGGACAACGGGCGTGAATTCACTGCTTACCTAGTCGAAGGCAAAGAGATCAAGGTCGGAAAAATCGAACTTGAAAACGGTCTGGTGGGAATTCTTGATAGCTTGAAAATCGGGTTGGCCGTAGACGCGCAATTCACAGTCCGTCACGCCAAACCCTACAATGCGAAATCGAAAACTGTAGAGCCATTTCATCGCTATGGCATTGGACTGTGGGAAGAAGGAATGCCTGGTTATTGCGGAATCAAGCCGACCGCAAAACCGCACTATTACAAGGCCGCACTCGCAATTCATAAAGCATTTGCAAACGGCGATACTCCGAAGAGTGAAGACCTCAGACAGTTACCTCCACTGTGGCGCAATCAATACGAAGTATACAAAGACCAGTATGGCTACGGCACTCCTTTCTTGAGCGAAGCTGATCTGCGCACAGCATTCAGCAAACAAATGGTTGTCTATAACCAGAGGCAGCATGGCTCGCTTGCCAATGAGCGCGGTCAGATGTCGCCAATCGAATATCTGAATTTGTTTGGCGGCGAGCCACACGCAATGCGAGAAACCACGCTCGTTGGGCTGGCGATGGAGCCACGAATTGAGCAAGTTGATGGCGACCGCATTTCTATGCAGTGGTTTGGCGAAAAGTTCGTTTACAGAGAAGTCTCTTCTGAACTAAGCGACGGCACAGCATTGATGAGATTGCCCGATAGAACAAAGGTAGAAGTCAGGTACAACCGCGATAACATTGGACGTGCATTAGTGCTGGCGCAAGGTGCGACTCTCTGTTGGATCGAACAGCCGCAACTGCTCGGCTGGAATGCTTCGCGTGAAGATTTCCAGCGAGCTAACTCTGACAAGAAAAAAGCCAAGCAGACCGCAGAAGAATTCTTCAAAACGTCACAGCAACCAGATTGGCGCGAGTATGCGGCAGAACGCTTGCCGGAAGCACTACCGCTTGCCGTTGGAGCGGATAACTTTACGCAAATTGAGTCTCTTGAGTCAGAAGAATCAAACAAAGGCGCATCGATCACTGTAATGACGCGATTTGATCGCAAGTCGCCAGATGCGCCGTTGCATAAAGCGGAATCCTCGCACCTCCGCGTTGTGACTCCACAACAGGAAGACGAACTCAATTCATTGAAGAGCTTTGCGTCAGAAGAGAACGACTCATCAGATGAGATCAAAGCGGGATGGGAGGACTGATGATAACCACATCTGTATTAACGATTGTCTTTTTCTTGGGGATGCTTGCGGGGGGCATCTCGATGTACCTGGTTGGCTTATATCTAAAAGCACAATTTGAAGCAGAAGCCGAGAAGCGCAACCAGGTGCAACCAGGCGCAACCACACTTGCGCGCATCAGGGAAGTTGGCGTTGACGAGGCTCTACGCGAGCGTGTCAAGCGAAATGCAAGTTTGAATTGAGGTGATCGAAATGACAGGTGACGAGATGGAAGTGGAAGCTGAATTATCGCGCATTCTCGATAGGCTCGGCTTGGAGATGCAACAGGCCGCGACTCGGTTGCGATTCTCTCCATACGCGACTGTTGAAGAATTCATACGCCGCGCGCGCACTGTATTGAAGGAAGTTGCTGTCGCTGGCGAGATGGCAAAAGGGCAGCAGGTAAAGGCCGCGCTTGCCATTTGTCAGCATATCGAAGTTCCTGAGATCGAATACGAAGAAGGCGATCATTAAAGATGGGTAGAGAAAAATACATACCTACTAGAACGAGACCACAGATCGAAGCTGAAACAGCACGGTTGATCTTGAATCTGCAACAGCTTCCGATTGAATTGCTCAGAATCCTTAGCGGGCGTCAACTCGTCACCTTATTTAATCCGAATTTATCTCACGAAACAGTTATTAAATTCAGGCAGGAAATTTTGAAAGAACGGGAGGGAGAAATGACAGGCAAGGGGATCAAACAACCGAACGCGGAAGCAATAGGAGCGCAGGTTGTGATTGAGCAACTGGCAGGAGTTGCAGCGAAAACCTACGCGAACCTTGGCGATGCGGAGAAGCTAGGCAGCGAAGACGCTCTGCGACTGATCAACAAGATATTGAGGGAATACGATCCAACAATTCTTGACCGCAATCTGAGACGCAGATTGCCGAAATAAGGAAAGGCGCTGTTGGTAGCAGCGCCAAATCAACAGGAGAATGAATGACTCAACCCAATACGGCTTTTGTGACTGATATAAATCGCAGCGCGGTTAAGTGGGATGAAGAACTGCGCCAGCGGTTACTCGCTTTCAAAGAAAAATACCAGTGGTCAAACGGTCAGATCAGTCGCGCAATGCAACTGTTTTATGGACGGCGTAAAGGTGAGGGCGGTCGTGCTCAAAATGTTGGGATGGGTGAAAGCACGGTTTATAACTACCTGACCTGCAAATGGGCAAGTTCTCAGGAGATGCTTGAGCGATTCGAGAATCGTATGCGCGGCTGGTTGGATCACAGAGAGCAGGGCGGGAAAGCCGACACGATTGACGAATCTGTGACGGCTGCGAAACTGGTCCAACACGGCCTGGCAGAAGCGCACGACAGCAGGATGTTTGTTGACATCGTTGGCCCTTCTGGCATGGGCAAGACATTAATCACACGACACTTTGCAAACCAAAACGCGCGAAGCGGTATGGTCATTGTCGAATCCTATGATGGGATCACCCCTCGTGCTTTTCTTGCCGCGATTTGCAGGGCGTTAGGTGATATTGATACCGGCTCGAAAGACTTGCTCATCCAACGCGTGAGGGGATTACTAGCCGAGCAGCCGCGCCTCTTAGCTATTGACGAGGCTAACTTCTTAAAAATCGAATCAATCAATCATCTCGTTCACATCTGGAACCAGGCGAAGAACGGCGTGGTGTTGATAGGCACTGAAGAACTCGCTCAAACAATTCGTTCCTCGAAGCTGCAACGCGTACATTCCAGGCTCAAGCTATCAATCAGTCTCGGCACGCTTGGAGAAGACGAGATACGAGCAAGGCTCGAAGAGAGCTTCGAGGCGAAAGAAGTAAATGAGCGGGTCGTCCAACTGGCGCGCGTCGGCAGCTTCGGGCGCTATCGCGATCTGGACACGCTCATTGACACGATCAGCAGCAAGCGAGAACTCAACGCGACTATGCCGCTTGAAAAGCTCTTCGAGCGATTCTCATCTCGCCAGGAGAGCAAAAAGAAAAGGTAGCTATGGGCGTGATGTTCACAGATGCAATCGTATTCGATAGGCGGCGCTCAAGGGCGCTTGCTGACTCACCAGTTGTTTTCATTGATCAACCGACTGTTGCCGCTCGCGAGATCACACGAACGATGATCGTTTGCGGCGACTGCGCGGGCGATTCTAACAATCCTCGCAAAACACTTCTTACGCGAGAGGGCCGTTGCGCTAACTGCGGCGGCAATTCTTATGTTTTGGCTTCCATACTTTTTCAAAGGAGAGACAAATGAACCAAAGGACGGCAGAGCAAAATCGGATTGCTGGTGCGCTCGCGCACCAGCACGGCATTGACATTGATCGGGTATTCTTTCCCGATCCAAAGAATCCTGTAAAACCCTGGCTTGGGGCTGACGAGTTGATACTAATCGCGCGGCAGTCGGCTCGCTTGCAGGCCATCGAGGAAAAGTTCGATTCTTTCATTCATCCGCTGAATCAAGTCGTGCATACAGCAAAGGTAGCTGACTCTGATGGTCGTGTATATGAGCGTTGCGGCGTCGCCACGCTCGGCGAGAAAAGTCCAGCCGGAGATGGGTTTGATGAGCATGCGCTTGCAGCCACTCGTGCGTTGACGGCGACATTGACTGCTGCCGGGTTCAACCCATTGCGCAGTAGCAGTACAGTCAAATCCGACCAAAAACAATCTTCAATCACACTTGATGCTGAGGAAGATCAGCGACGCCCTCAACTGCGCCACATTCACGCCCTGGCTCAAGACCAAGGCTTAATCACATACGGCGACAGCGGGAGAGACGATAGCGGATACAGGCGGTTTCTGCGCGATAACTTCGGCGTTGATTCGGTCAAAGGCATGAACGCTACCGAGCGCGCATCTGTGATCAACAAACTCCAAACCCAGCAAGCCGAGATCGAAAACTTATGAGCAAGCAAGCGCTTAAACTCTTCCGCAAAGCAATCAGCGACGCCTGGCTTCCGCGAGTCGGGCGTCGCCGACTCAAGAGCGCTGAGTATGCATTGATAACGGAATGGTTCAATTCTCATACACCAATTGATTTAGTTATAAGAGCGATAAATATATGCGCCGACCGCGCACAGCGCAATGGCAACACAATTTATTCTCTCGGAGTCATTAAACTTGATCTTTCAACTTTGATGCGTCAGCAGTCGCGCGCTCACGTTGGCGCGCATTTCACATCTGATGATTGGCAACGGCAATGGGAATTCGATCTGCGCGAGATCAGAGAGCTGATTAGCGATCCGGCCAACCGGGCCGCATACGATGTGTTGATAGACGATCTCCCTAATTTAACTGAACGACAAGCGCGTGAACGCTACAGGAAGCTTCCAAAGGAGGGATTATGAGCACAGCCTATGCACGACAATCTTCGGCACAGCAACGCAAAGAGCAGCGGCGCAAGCTGCTTGCGGCAATCAACATAACTTGGAAGGAACTGCGGAGCGATCTACATCATTCTCCGTCCGAGCTTCGCGAGGCACGGCTCGATTTCGCATCGGCTGAGTTGAAGATTCCACCTATCGGCTCGTTCAGCGAACTGACGAATTATCAGCTTGGCAAGGTGCTCGAAGCAATGCAGCGCGAGAAGTCACAGCCTCGTTTAGCTGGATGCGAAGTGCAGAATGTTCAGACTGAAACACAAGCCAGCGCAGAAGTGATTCATTTGGCGAGTGAACAGCAAGCTTGGGCGATTGGCAGAATCTTTCGCTATTTGGGATGGAGTGAGAAAGGACGCGAAGAGTTTTTCAAGCGTAACTTTCGACGCAATAACGCTCGAATGCTGACGCCAAAACAGGCAGCGGCAGCGATTCGCATTCTGTTAGGCATAGCAGCTTCGCGAGACATAAAAGCCCGTTATGCGGCGAAAGGCAAAGTAATCAAAGTCAGCGTGCGAATGATCAGCGCGGAGCTTCCAGCTTTGAAATTTCGGATTGGGATAGATCAAGGGGTTAAATAGTGATGCGTACCATCATTGACCTGCTATTAATCCTGTCCGCTTGCACCTCTCTGCTTGATCGGCAGTTAGAGATGGTTATGTCGGCACGCGCGATGGGTTACAGCGGCGAAGAGGAGTGTGGGGAATGAGCAGAAAACTTCTGACACTCAAAGCCCAGCGACCGCTCGGTGAGAAGGTCGGCCCGGTGCGTATCGTTGAGCGTAAGCCTGGGGATGATTGGTACAGGAGTTAGGGTATCACAAGTCTTTACGACATCTTTACTCTCGACGGAGAAGTCTATCGAGCTTTCATTTGGGGCTTAGACCTGGCTATTGGCTATTGTCACCAGAATCTAATTCCAATCGAACGCATTGAGCAGTTGGAGATCGCACAGGAGAGCTTATGAGCGATATATCTGAAATCGAATGGCTGTTAGGTAAAGACGGAAGTAAGGGTAGCACTTGGAATCCGATTCGTGCGCGCAATCTCGAAACCGGCGCTATAGGCTGGCATTGTGAGCACTGTTCTGCGGGATGTACTAATTGCTACGCCGAACAAATAAACAAAGGGTTCTTTCAGCTTGGAACCACGCTGCCATACATCCCTCTTGCCAAGACAAAGATTGAGATATTTCTTGATGAGAAGACCCTTGAACAGCCTCTTCATTGGAAAAAGGGAAGAAAAATCTTCCCTTGCTCGATGACAGATTGGGCCGGGTGCTGGGTGTCTGATGAGTGGATGGATAAGCTGCTCGCGGTTGCGGCACTCTGTCCGCAGCACACCTTTCTATTCCTTACCAAGAGAACCAGTAGGCTGCCGGAATACTTCTCGTGTTGGAGCGATGAACTCCGCCAAGAAATGGTTGGCGAGGCCGCTTACAAACTAAACGAGACTCTCTTTTCAGGCGCTGAAGATTGCAAAGGCGATTGCACCTATCTTGAATGGCCGCTGCCTAATGTGATGCTGGGATTTTCTGCTGAAGATCAGAAAAACTTCGATGAGCGCTGGGAAGATATGTCTGCTCTCGCCGCTTGGGGATGGAAGGTTTGGTGCTCGGCTGAACCGCTGCTTGGACCTATTGACGCTTATTCTGCTCTTCATTACTCGGTAGCTTGCGCGAACTGCGGTGATGGGCAGGGCTATGAAGGTATGCGTTGTTCTTGCGGTGAAGAAGGGTATTACTCACAGCAGCCACAACTTGATTGGTTGGTCGTTGGCGGTGAATCCGGCCCTCACGCGCGACCGATGCATCCTGATTGGGTAAGGTCTCTGCGCGACCAATGCGATGCTGATGGTGTGAGCTTCTTCTTCAAGCAATGGGGAGCATATGGGCTTTACGATGACCTTATAGATTCGCATAGAAAGCGCGCAAATGAAACCATCTGTGTTTTTCCAGATGGCTCAGTTCAGAGCAATGCCCAAGCTTTTTCAATGTATGCCGATAAACCCTGGTGGATGCTTCGACTCGGCAAGAAAGCCGCAGGCCGCTTGCTCGATGGCCGCGAATGGAATGAATTCCCAGAGCTTTGATTATGGTGCTTCAGCAACTCAGTTTTGGAAATTTTTTAGGGGGGGGGTACGTTCGCGCGAAGATTTCAGCGCGATCCCGCTCGGCGCGCGTCCACCTTACCTGGCGATTTCACGTCACAAAGATTGCCCGATTGATTATCTATTTCGGCACAAGACTAATCTTGAAATCGGCTTATTGCTACAAGTCGGCAGTGGGTTATATTACTTTGCGCCGCCAACACTCCTTTCACGCGATCAAAACCAAGAACATCCAGTTCAGCGAATACTCGCGCTCAATGGCTGGCAAGCCGTGTGTGAGCAATTGGAACTCTTAGGTTATGACGGAATGATATTCACTTTGACAGGTTCTGATGATGAATAGGTTTCCTAGCGTAGCCGAAGTCGCTGCGGCATAGCTCAACAGAAAGGTGATTATGGGAGGCTGGAGCGTGGCACGCCCTTGTCACGCTCCATAAATCACCAGCTATGACCATCGCATTAGCTAATAAAGATTGGTACACACGAGGCGTTGCATTACTAACAAATGATATTCGTACTTTTGGTTGCCGAGTAGAGCGTGAAAATGAGAAGCGCATCATTGTTCTTGAACCATTGAGCTACAAAGCGCCGAGTATCGCTCGGCCATATTGCTGCTACCTGCGCACAGTGATTTTTTATGTCTATCCTTACGAAGTCACGCGCAATGGTTCAACATTTCGTGAATGGGATCGGGTTGAATCATTATTGAGTTGGAATGCTGAAATTCTATGTGACAGCAATATCTATATTGTTGGTGGCGGTCGTGTTCTTCGACTTGAAAAGAGTTGGTGGATGCAACGATGGGCCAAATTGAAAAGCTAGATATGCGGTGGTAACGATGAAGCTATCGGAATTAAACGAAGATCAGAAAGGTCATTTAGCTTGGAGGCTGGACCATAAAACCGGCACTGGCTACATCACGGCCTGTTGCATCGCTCGTGGACAGCACGGAGACCTTGAGTTAGTTGAAATCTTCAAACGAGCAGGAATGCCAGAACACGCAGCAAAGATTCATGCGCATAAGGTTATTAATTACACAATTGAAAACTGGCTAAAGCTTAGATTGCAGGTCGGGGATAAGTGCCCTATGTGCGCACCAGAACATTGCGGAGTGTGGAAAGACGGTCAGTTGGTGGTCTGTCCTGTTTGTGGAGATCGCGGAACCATTGATAGGAAAGCGATTGAGATTTTGAGAGCAAGAGCAACGAACTAGCTTATCAAGTATGGACCTGAGCAAGAAAACGAAAGCCTCATTCTGGACGGTGAAGGAATTTGTTGAGTATACCGGCTTGTCTGAGAGCACTGCTTGGCGACTCCTGGCTTCAAAGAAACTTGGCAGCATTAAGCTAAATCGTTCAAGAAAGATCAGGCATTCTCAGCTTGTAGATTATCTTGGCTTCGATCCTTTGGATGAACCTGCACGCACTGAATCTATTCTTCGCAGCAAGGACACAAAGCCAGATCGGAATAAAGATAAGTTCCCGCTGTTTGATCTGATAGAAACTGATAGTAGTTGACATGAATTGACAGTCAATCTTTATTAAGCCTTCACTGTTCCCGCCTAAACCTTCTGAATCTGTGTTAAACAAATCACCGTAGTTTTAGTTTGTCTCTCAGGTGTCCTCCGAAAATGATGAAATGCGGCTGCGCAGTCGAATTCTGCGAAGGTTGAATCATCCTTCGATAAATATTTCGCGGAGTCATCAGCGCAATACATGCACTGGACTCGGCGGATTCACGGATGGGTGCATATCGGTGTAGCTGCTCACAACTACACAATTCCTCAAAGGAGATGAGCAAATGAAGAAACTGATTCTTGCAATGGCACTGCCAATGCTCAAGGTAATAGGCGAGCAATTGAAGGCGCTCGATCCCGACGATGAAGGTCAAGACGATTTAGCCGGGGCATCAATCATCTATGCAGCCGAAGTAACAGAGGCAGTAGAGAAGAAGGCTGCGATTCCTTTTCCACCTGATATTTTGCTGCGCGGCGGCAAGCCTGCTGCTCCAGCGTCTTCTGATGAAGAAGCAACTCAACCATTGGGCTAACTATGCCTGACCTGAAAGAACTTCTCGGCGTCACTCCGTTGATCGCCTTCTTTCTTATCGCAGCCTGGGTAGTCTGGAAAATACTGCCGAACTGGAAGGCAGTAAAACTTGCAGAGATCTCCGTCCGCAAGCAGGAAGCTGAGGCCAAGATTGCGGAAACGAAAGTGCGAGAGAGAAGCAGCAGCGGTGGGCCGATTGAGCGACCATACCGATGAGTTAAGGATTTTTCTGCGCGCAGCAATGCGGCAGCAGGAGGTGACAGAAGATCGGCTCTTTCAACTGGAGAACACCGTCGCTGAAATAAAGTCTGCGATGAAATGCTGAGGTGAATGACTGTGATAAAGCGAGTTGGACAAATCCAAACTGAAGAAACTCGAAGGTGCCTGCTTATTGTCCTCAATGAAGCAGGCTCGGCGCTACGGGCGAAGCGCGTCCGCTCAATAATGAATGAACTGAATGCCCCGACGACCTGGGATGATTTTCTCCGTCAAGTCGAGTACCTGACAGGCGAGGACCTGATCCGCGTATTTCCTGCCGGAGAAAATCAAGAACTCAGTGACGTGCAGCAGGCAAAGTACCTCGCCCTTTGCAAGCGCACTCAATTTGATTCTTTTGAGGCCGAAGAGATTATGCTGGCGATCCGCAAGCGGGGTCGGCATTTCATCGAGGGCAATGACGACACAGTAGTTGGCGTGGCGAAGTGTTGAAGATGAGGGACGATAGGTTTCACATCACAATAGTTGTAGCCGACGACAGCCACGATTCCTGCGTGCTGATCAGGGAGGCATTGCTCGCCGAGAAGCTGGCAGACCGGGTTCAATGCGTGGCCAATGGAGAGGAGTTGATGAACTACCTCGAAGATTCGCCCGTCCCTGACCTGATCATTCTCGATCTGGAAATGCCGCACAAGGATGGTCGTCAAGCTCTGAAAGAGATGAGATGCGACGAAAAGCTTGAGAATATTCCGGTAGCGATACTTTCAGGCTCGGTTAAAGAGGAAGACAAGCAACTCGTCAACGAGCCTGGCGTCGTGGCCTATATCGAAAAGCCTGAAACGCTGCCGGGTCTATTCAAAGCCGTGCGTTCGCTACGCAGTCAGGTTGTGGGATGGCAATAACCGGTCACAGGGCATCAGAGCGCAGCTTTTATGACAGGCTGCAATCGGAGGGGTATACGGAAGCGCGCGAGCTTTTGGAGCGGTTGCTATCTGATCCCACAAACACTTACGAGCGAATATGCATAGTCTGCAAAAGCTCCGGGCTGTTTGAAAACTTAAAGGATGTAGCGCCACAGGATTTGACGCGATATCGCCAGCGCCAGGCGAGAGAAGAGAGCCGCGCGTCGGTAATGTCGCTGATCGAGAGCGAAAGCGAGACGCTGCTAAAAGCGGCGACGAAGAACCCAACCGGGGTGATCGCCACCTACCTGCGCAAGATGCTTGCAGAGGAGGCCGTTGCAAGATTCGACGCGGAAGTGGGAACGCTCGACCCTGTGCAGTTATCGAAGGAGGCCGCGCGACACGCGCAGGTTGAGCAGCGAGATCGAAAGCTCGATCTCGATGGAGAGAAGCTGAAGCTTGACGCAAAACGGCTCGCACTGCGTGAGCGGCAAACCGAGTTACAGAACGATAAATTCAACATCGCATCGGATACGTGGATGTTTGTTTTGCGATAGCTCGTTGATGAAGCGCCGGAACTGGCGGAAGCACTCAGCAGAAAGAGTGATGAGTTGCTGATCCACCTGGAGGAGCATATAGCGGCGAATGTCTAAAGGTAAGTTCACAGTACCAAAAAAGAAACTTACGCGGACACAATTTCGCGCGGCGGCGCAGGCTGCTGCTGAAGCTGTGCAGCAACAACGCGCGGCGGCGCAGGTTGCTGCCGAGTCGTTGACCGCTGGCCGCGCTGCTTTCACTGATTCGGATGGCACGCGCGAACAGCGGCTTGAGCGCACACGGTATTCTGCTCTTGAATTTGGTCGCACGTACTTACCTCATTACTTTGAAACCGAAGGCGCTCCGTTTCACGAAGCCTTAGACAAGGTTTTAACAGGCGACTATACCGATAAAGACATAGAGCAATGGCGCGAAGAGTTCGGCCTCGAAGTCCATCGCGGCGACCCGGAACTGAGTCTGACGGCGATTGAGATAGCGCGGGGCCACGGCAAATCGGTTATCGCTAATCTGTGTGATTCGCTACGGCGAATCTGCCACGGCCTTGACCCTTATCTGATACTCGGCGGCGATACCTTCGCGCAGGCCGGGGCGCAGCTTGAAGACATCAAAGACGAGCTGGCCAGCAACGAGAAGATCAAGGCCGACTTCGGCAGCCTGAAGCCGGATCGCGGATTGTGGCGAGAGGTTGAATTGATTCAGCGCCCTGATGGGCGCGTGGTTTGGCGAGAGGGCCAGATCATTACGACGAACAACGTGCGTGTTGATGCGCTGGGGCGCGGCGGCAAGATGCGCGGTCGCAGGCACGGCGCGCAACGACCTACCTGCTTCAAAGGTGACGACCTCGACAACGATGAGAATGTTGTCACCAAAGAGCAGCGCGATAAGGCGTGGAACTGGTTAATGTCTGCGGTCATCCCCGCGATGGACCCGAAGCGCGGCGAGGTTCAGGTCATCGGGACGACGATTCATTTTGATTGCACGATTGCCAGGGCATCGAGGAAGAAAGACGAAGACGGCAACAGGCTATTCAGTTCGATTAAATTCGCCGCAATGCGACGTGATGAGAAGGGCGAGTGGGTATCGAACTGGCCCGCGCGCTTCCCGACCGGGAAACTCCTGAAGATTCGCGCGTTGCTGGGGCCGACCAAGTTCGGTGCGGAGTATATGAACGACCCGCGCGACCCGGAGACGCAATTGTTTGTTATTGACCGCTTCGAGTGGTATTCGCCTATTGCCCTGGAAGGTAGAAGTCTCAGGCGGGTGCTTTATGTTGATCCGAGCAAGGGCAAAAAAGGGAAGGGTAGAAAGAAGTCTGACTCCTCAGGCTTTGCTGATGTGTTGATTGATTCAGCCGAGCGGATCACGTTCATCCTTGACGCTTATCGAAAACGGCTCTCGCCAACGGCTGCCGAGGAAGAAATCTTGAAAGTTTATCCTCGGATTTTGCAAGAGCATCCGAATGCGGAGTTATGGATTGAAGAGAATTCATTCGGCGATCTCTTAGGCGCGCAGTTTCAAGAGAAATTGCGGAAAGCTGGGATTGATAAGGTAGTGAAAACACTGTTGCACACCGAAGAAAAAACCGCGCGCCTCGATAGGCTCTCTGTGAGAATCGAAAACAAAGGCATGCGCTTTCCTACGAAGTGGCAATCGGAAGAACGCAGGCCGGAATTCTTCAGCGAGTTTGAAGACTACCCCGGCCCCTACGACGACACGATTGACGCAATCGAATCGGCGGACTCGATAGGCAGCCGCAGTGTGGCGGCGGCCAGCAGCGGCAAAGACCCGGAGGGCAATACTTCGCGCGATAGGATGAAGCGCGATCAGGAAGGCCGATGGATGGCGAAGATTCGAGGGTTTGGAAGGAGGGCTGCGTGAACACAGACGCAACGCCGACGCGAGCAATGACAATTCCTGAAATCGTAGAGGCGGTGAATCAGCGTGTCGAGGAGTTCAGGAAAGAACTGATCGCGGATATTGAGGGAGTGATCGCTGTCAACGATGAGCAGGCTCGTGAGTAAGAACAATGGTGAGGGTGTGTGGAAAATGCAGTCAGGCATACGACAACGAGCTAGATACTCTTGCCTGCCCTCACGACAGGGCCACCGCTTCTACATCCCGGCCGAAGACGACAAACCCAAGGTTGCGGGAGCTATTCCATCAGGTTTGGACGAAGGCTGTCGGGCAGCCGAATTATGACAAGAAGGAATGGCTTGAGTTGAGAGAGTTGTTTGATGAAAGTGGGATTTACCTTTAACCCAGGAATGGAGAAATGCATGAAGAGAAATTTAATGTTTCTGTTTGTTGTAGCAGTACTTTTCACTCTGAGTTACCTCCATAACCTTCCAACCGATAAGGTCTCTGCACAAAATGAAGGAAAAGCTCAGGCAGTTTCCCTCGACAGCGGGATCGCGCCGCTGCACGGCAAGCGAGTGTTTTACCAGTTGACAGATGAAGAAGGCGGGACTGACGAGCCGGACGGTAGAAAGACACCCGCAATCATTACCTTCAACTATAGGGGCAAGCGCGACGGTAACGGCGTTCTGGTATCGGCATTGTTCATCTTGCGACCAGGTTTTCGAGGAGGGCCGTTTGTCAAAGATGAAGTGCCGGGCGATAGCTCGCGCTCGCCGGGAACGTGGGACACGATTCATCCCGGCGATCTGAGGAATTGAAATCTTTAGGGGCAGGCGTCTGCTTCTTCCTCGTCTGTTTCGGCAGAGACAAGAGGGGGCAGGTATAAGACCAGATTGCCCACAATGCAAACGGCGTGAGGGAGCGCTCCAAGACAGCCTACCAGCAATGGTCGTGGTGAACGGGAGAGAGAGGTAGCCTCACCAATCTCTCCCTGATGAAAGGCAATATGACGAACGAACAGCTTGATACTTTGTTTAGCTATCACCCTCCGCAGGGGGATCAAACAGAACGCTACGACGAAATCCGCAAGGCGGCGAGAGTATTCGCTGGCGTGGTCAACGAGAGCACTCCCCCCGGCGCGGATCAAACAGCGGCGATTCGCAAGTTGCGTGAGTGTGTAATGACAGCGAATGCCGCAATAGCTTGTCAGGAACAATTCATTAATGGCGAGAAAGTTGTAGCTACTTAACGAAGAAAGCGAACGCGTCTAGTGAGTAAGAAGAAAAAGTTAAAAGAAAAGGCGCTCGTAAAGCAGGCGGCGCGCGAGCTGGGGCTTGAATACTCAAAGGGGCAAGGTCTCGGCGATCTCATCCGCGCTGAAGCTGATCGCGTCGTCAAACAATCCGCTGCATCGAGTGGCGTTGACCCGGACGAAGGGCAAGGAGACTGGCGACGTATTACGCGCAGCCGTCGCGATCTGAATTCGCTCGAACAGGACAGAATGATCGAGATGGCGAACTACCTGGCGCGGCAGAACGCGCTCGGCTCACACATCATCAAGGTCAAGCGCGATTTCATTATTGGCGATGGGGTTCGCTATGAAGCTGCGGACAAAACAATTCAGAAAACTCTTGATGATTTCTGGTGTGATCCGGTTAACAACCTGGATGAATTTCAATTCGACATAGTTGAAGGCTTCATTATTACAGGTGAGTTGTTTTTGCCAACCTTCACAAATGATGTTTCCGGCGCAGTTCGACTCGGCTGGGTTGATCCACTTGAAGTATCTCAGGTCTTAGCCGATAGGCGAAATCGCAGATTAATGCGTGAAGTGCAGATGAAGCCCGGCGCTGGCGCTGGCACTTCAACGTTCTATGATTTTGCAGTTCGCAAGACTTTCAAAATTATTAATGTTGATACGGATGGCCCATACGTCAACTATCGAACAGGTGATATGTTTTTCTTCAAAACGAATTGCGCCGCCGACGCTACTCGTGGACGCAGCGACCTGGAAGCAATTGCGGATTACCTTGACGCCTGGGATCAGAGCCTGTGGGGAGATATTGAGCGCAATGACATCGCCAAGCGTGTAGTTTTTAAAGTTCTTCTGAAAGGCTTAAACGAAGGGCAAATTGAAGAATGGCTGCGAAAGCAATCATTGCCATCGCCGGGGTCTATTCAAGCCTATAACGAGAATACTGAATGGAACATTCTTACTCCAAATATGAATAACCAGGATTCTCGAATCGTGACTGATGGGACTCGCAAGGATGTTTTAGGATCAGCCGGTCTG
Source organism: Blastocatellia bacterium (assembly GCA_963726785.1). Lineage (GTDB taxonomy): Bacteria > Acidobacteriota > Blastocatellia > UBA7656 > UBA7656 > DATEKX01. Next base: position 628,949 of record CAVSDJ010000008.1, on the reverse strand, counting down.
AGTAATACCTTCTTCGGCGATACTGAGGATGCCAATCGTGCTTCTTCTGACAATATAGATGTGCCGATCCTCAAAGGATTGCAATCACGCCAACGTAAAGTCAAAGCCATATTTCGCGAGATGGGTGATTACGCTATTGACCAAATGGCGCTGAAAAGACCTGTCATCAAGCGCGCAATTGAGAGCGGTCGCATTGATCGGAAATTCGATGTTGTGATGCCTGAGCTTGCGAGCAAAGACCTTTCCCGTGTCGGCAGTGTGCTTGCGCAAGTGACAACAGCCCTTGATCTGATTATGGAGCGTAAATTGATCACGCGTGCTACTGCGGCGAAGACCCTGGCTTCCTTCCTTTATCAGTTCGGTATGGAATACGACGCCGAGAAGGAAATGGAGTTAGCAGAGAAAGAAAGCGAAGAGTCTGAGCCGGATTACACGCCTGGAAAGGTCACGGATATTAATGGTCGCCTGGCGGCGGCAAGTCATCGGTGAATAGATGGCCGATGATGATGTGCAAAAAGAATTTGACCGAAGGGTCAAGCAGATCATTGAAAACATACTTCGCCTGGAGAGTGAATCAATCGAAGCAGCGCGCGATCTGCTTGAGCAGACTCGAAGCGATGTGATTGCACGGCTCGCTGAAGGTGGGCGCACGGAATGGGATTCATATTGGCTACGCAGTGTGCGCGCCTCAATCGAGAGTCGCATCGAACGTCTCAACCAGGATTTAGCCACACGGTTGAATCAGGGCATTAATAAGGCGTTCGATCTCGGCACTCAGTTGGTTGACGAGCCTGTGCGGGTAGCGCTCGGCGTCAGTCCGGTGATCGGCGTTTCGCGAGAAGTGGCGCAGGTAGCGGCGTCGTTCAGCGCGACTCTGATCAAAGACCTGACCAGTTCGGCTCAGGCTTCGATAGACGGCGTAATTCAGCGCGCGGCAATCGGAGGGCTGACAGTGCAAGACGCAATCGCGCAAGTTGGCTCTTCGCTCGACAAGTCAAAGTTCGGGCCTATTGCGGCGAGAGCAGAGCGGATCATCAGAACGGAAGTTTTGAGAATTCAATCAATCGCAGCGCAGGCGCGAATGAAGTCGAATGAACCGGCAATGCGTCGCGCCGGATGGGGACTCGGAAAGCGCTGGCTTTCGACCATTGATAAGCGGGCGCGGCTCTCGCACATCATTGCGATGGGGCAAGAGCGAGCGGTTGATGAGCCGTTCAACGTTGGAGGCGAAGAGTTGATGTTTCCGAGGGATAGCGCTGGCACTGCCAGCAACACAATTAACTGTAGATGCGTTTCGCAGCCTACCGTGAAGCGCATCTTCAAACTCGATAGAACAACCAAATTTGAGGGGTGATTATGCCAAATAAGAAACTTAAGGAAAACGACAGGGCCGAAGAGATTCAAGGAACCAATGACAAAGAACGACTGCTGTTTATTGGTCATAACTATAACGGCCTCAAAGATATTCCTGATTCTCAGATAGCCACGAGGTCGGCGGAAGGGGAAACGATTATCACCATCCAGGGAACTAAGGTCACTGACGCTCTGGTTTCAGATGCTCTACAGGAAGAAGCTGCTCGCAAGGCAGGCGCTCGCGCGGTGGCTGGCGTGCCTGTTGAGGCGGTCAGCAAAGATGAAGTCAGGGCGATGATTGACGAGGCGGTCAGAGCGGCTCTGGCAGTCAATCCGCCAACAGCGTAGATCGCGTCTATTTGGCCTGTGGCGCATCGGGGAGGTCGTAACGCAGAGTAGCGCGATTTTTTCGGCGCGGCGCGTTTTGAGGCCATTTGAACGCATTTGAATGGGGTTTCTAGGAAGGTACCTGGAACTCCCTCAGGTCGGGGGGTAGAAGGATGAAAATTCACCTTACCAGTCAGAGCGGGATTGGGCCGAGCGCTCTCATTCGGCTAATCGAAGTGGCTCTTCGCGACAGGTTCAAAAAGAACGGAAGTGATGACCCTTTGTACTGGTATCCGCGAGAGGTCTTTGATGACTCGATCATCGTTTACAACGACGACGAGGGGAAGCTCTATAAGATTTCCTACTCTATGGATGGCGAGAATGTGACATTTGGCGAGCCTGTTGAAGTCACAGAGTCTTACGTCGCGGTAGGCGATCCTGCCAGGGAAGGGGCCGAAACTCAAGTCAGGCAATCGTATCAACTCAGGATAAAGCAAAGCGTTGATAAAGAGGGCTGGGCCTGGCGATTCCAGGTTGTTGGCTGGGGCTTGAGTGATACGCGCCACGTCTGGCGACCGGAAGTCTTCAAACAATCTCTAATTGACCATCAATGGGAGAACCTCGGAGCCTTTGCCGATCACCCGACCGAGACGGAAATGCGAGAGCTACCGGAGCGCTCAATACAAAGCAAGGTCGGATGGTGGACTGGTTTTCTGGTCACCGACCAGGGGATGGATGCGACGCTCCACATAAAACCATCTGCTGACTGGCTGCGCCAGGATTTGAACGCCACTTATGACGCCGGAAACATCGATTTTTATGGAGCCTCAATTCTCGTTGGCATCCAGGCAAAGCATGTAACCTGGACTGACCAAAAACCCGCAACTGATGTCGAGAGGGTCAAGCCGATCTCTATTGACATCGTAACCACAGCGGCAGCCAAGGGCCGCATGAAATACGCCCTCGCGTCAACCCGCGAGCAGCAAGAAGGAGAACATTTCATGAATAAGAAAGCGCTGTTGAGGATATTCAACTTCCTCGACAAGGATCAATTTGAAAGCGTGCGCCAATCGCTCGTCAACGGGGGCGCTCAGGGCGTGACCACTCAATCCACAGCAGAGCAAATCGTTGAAGCGATTCACCAGAATGAAACGGTTGTCGAACAGGCTCTCAGCTTCGTTGAGGAAGCCACAAAGGAACCTGTGCAGACGGCAAGGCAGGCGAGAACCGAAGATAACAACCCTGCTGATGAAATCTCATTCGAGCGGCTGCCGCAGGTCGTGCGACAAGCAATGATCAATCAAGCAATTGATGATTCAGGGCTGGAGGAAGCCGTCAAGCAAAGTCTGCGCAAGAAAGTAACCAAAGACACGACCTTAGAGCAGGTCAACACGCGTATTGAGGACACGCGCGAAGCCTTGGCCGTGTTATCTCAATCAGGGCAGGTTGATAATGGGCGAACTGTGATTGTCGGCGCGAACTCGCTAGACAAAATCACAATCGGCGCAGCGAAGATGTTCGGACTCAGTCGAGAACAGTTTGAGGGCACGTCAAGCTACATCGAGCAGGAGATCAGGCAGTCGGGGCATACACCGTACCGGCCAGCGCAATCAGAGTGGGATGACATACCGGAAATCTCCAGTATCAAGTGGTTGTACTTTGATATGACCGGAGATCGTAACCTCCAAGGGATACACAGCCGCGCATACCAACAAGCTCGCCGCTACGCCCGACAGTCGCAAACGCCGTATCAAACGTCAGACTTTCCTGACCTGATGTCGAACTTGATGCATAAACGAGTGGTGGCTTCATTCCGCGAAAATGATTACGGCCTGCCTCGCATCGTGACCAAACGGGCGTTAGATGACTTCAAGCCGCAGAACATCATCATAGTGGGCTATTACGGAGACCTGCCAGTAGTTGTAGAAAACGGGGAATACACTACCTATGCGGCGCTGACTGATGATAAAGAGACTTACTCGCCGTTAAAACACGGCAAGACTGTTGATCTTACGATTGAAACAATAGCGAATGACGATACGAAGACCTTGAAACAGGTGCCGGATCGTATGGGGCGCGGCGCACGGCGCACACTCGCGAAATTCGCCTGGTTAGATTGCCTTTTTAGCAATCCCACTATGGCCAGTGACAGTCTTGCGCTATTCCACGCGAGTCACAACAACCTCATAACCGATGCGCTCGGTAATACGGGTCTGAAGAACGCCATCGGCAAGCTGCTGATGCAAACCGAGAGAGGATCGAATGAAAAGTTCGGCTTCGATCTGACCGATCTGACGCTTGCGATTCGGTCAGATAGTAGCTTGGAAGCCATGACGTTGACGGATTTCAACCAGGAGCCGAGTGGCAATACAAGCGCACTGGATCGGTTGCTACGGAGTTCAGGTGGTCGCGTAAAGATCAACCCGGTCGCGTTGCCCTTCCTGCCCGATTCTAACGATTGGATGCTGACGGCGAGCAACAAGGAAGCAGACATCGTGGAGATCGGCTACTGGATGGGTAACGAAGAGCCTGAGTACTTCGACATGATGGGCGAGACGCACGAAAAGGCGTTCAACAACGATGTGATCACTCGTCACAAGTGCAGGTTCATATTCGGCGGCGGGCCGTGTATGTGGGAGCCTGTCGTGAAATCACAGCCGGTCTAATGATGGATGGTGAAATGCAGCGGGGCTGAACCAATCGGCCCCGCGAAGTAAAACGACTCTTTTTAGTGGAGGCTTTGGAACAATGAAAAGACTGCGAATTCTTACAACCCTTTCGGCGCTTGTGCTGCTGTTGCTATCTCTGAATCCTCTGGCGACGAGCACGTTTGCGCGAAGCCCTGTTGAAACCAAGAACGTCCAGGAGTTATTTGCCTCGGCAGCCAGGGGAACAACTGATAGCTCAGGCTTGCCGATCTACGAGGCCAACTCGCTCGTTGCGACGCTGAATGTGACGGCAAAAAGCGTTGGGGCAACGGCCCTCGACGTAAAGATTCAAGACTCAGTTGATAATTCAATCTGGACAGACCTGACCGGCTGCACGTTCACCCAGGTCACTGCGAGCACGGGTTCGCAGGTATGCGTCGCATCGCGAGTACCTGGGCGCTATGTGAGAGCCTCGGCGACGGTCGCCGGTTCGAGCACTCCGACCTTTACCTTCTCGGTCCGCATAATGGCTTTTAGCGCGGATCAACTGGTGACGGCGACGACAGCGCTAGACGCGACTTTGCTGACTACCGGCTTTGTGCCGACTGTCAGGCTATCCGAGGATGTGGCTCGAACAGCGAGCGTTACAGTGACAACGGCTTCTGTGCTTACGTTGAATGGTACGCCTGTCGCTCTGGTGGCGGCACCAGGAGCGGGCAAGGTTATCCTTGTTGATGAGATTACCTGCAAACTCGTGTTCAACAGCGTGGCCTATACGGGCAGTAATGCCTTGGAGCTCAGATACAGCAATGGGAGCGGGGCAAAGGTGACAGCCGATCTCTCTTCGGCTTTTCTGAACTCCGCATCTGGCACGAATTACGCAACCGTGAAAAGTGTTGTCACACAACTGACGCCAGTAGCAAACGCTGCTGTTGTTGTCTTCGTGCCTAGTGCGAATCCGGGCGCTGGGAATAGCGATCTGGTCTTTCAGATCAAATATCGAATCGTCACTCCATAGGCTGGAAGCTTAATTTGGAGCCTCAAAGTGGGCCAAAAAGAAGATCAATATACTATAAAGGTTAAATCGCTGATCCAGGATGCGGCGGGTAAGCTGACTCCTACGCAAGCCGCAAATGCCATTGAGTGTGCGCTGGAAACCTATTCGCGGATTAGGCCGCGCAATGTAGTTAAAGACATTCAAGGCGATGGAACGGGCACTTTTAACGTGTCCGGCCTGACCGGCTATATGCGTGAAGTTAGCGGCAATCCAGAGATTGAATGCCCCATCTCAACCATTGGCAAGCCGAATCTTATTGATCCTAGAGACTGGCTCTTTTATGACCATCCTACTTTGGGGCTTCAAATTCGACTGCTAAGTGACGCGCCAACAGAACCAGTGCGCTTCAGCTATGGCATCTTGCATACGATTCACAAAACTGATGCTTCTCAGACTACTGTCCTTGATTCGGACTTCAATGCTTTTTGCAAGCTTGCGGCTGCGGAAGCCCTAGAGATTCTGGCCAGACTTTATACGCAGACGACTGATGGGACTGTTGTTGATCTCGATATGACGAGCTTCAACACTAAGGGCCGTGAGTATGAATCCCGCGCGAAAACACTACGTACGCAGGCTGAGAAGCATTTTGGTATTGGCGCTGAAAAAGAGGCAGGTGCAGCATCTGTGACCAAGAACTGGGACACCCGTAACAGCTTGGGTGGAGATCGTCTGACGCACAGAAGAAGGTTTCGATGAGTGGCTTGGTAATCAAAGTCAAAAGGTTTGATCGGTTGAAGCGCTTTCCAGAGCTTGCCAGCGAAGCGTTCTCTGATGCTATGACCGTCTCTATGGAGAAGGTGCTTGGGGATGCGCAGGCAAATTCTCCTGTTGATCGAGGTTTCTTCAGATCGAGCCTTTCAATCTCTGTGAGCCAGGCTCTTTCGACCGGCAATAATCCTCTCGGCATCGCGGGGCATATTTTTTCAACTTCTCAGCACGCGCCAGTTATCGAAGGCGTAGACGCGCAAGGCAACCTGGTTGATTATGGTCGGCGACCTGGCGCGAAGTTTCCGAATGTGCAAGCGCTTAGAGAGTGGGTGCGTCGCCAAGGGTTTACAAAAGGTTCGCGCAAGATAATTGAAAAGAAACTCAGGAAAGCGATACCGGCGAAGACCAGGAAGGTACTACCTGAAGTACTGAAGTTCGAGGCAACCCGACAGGAAGACAACGAGATAAATCGGATCGCCTACTTGATAGGTCGCGCTATCGTTCGCCGGGGCTTGCCTCGTCAAGGCTGGTCATTGTTTTACTTCCGACCGATGCATCGAGCAATTGAAAAGAATGAGCAGTTCATTCAAATGCTCTTCAACCAGGCCGCAAATAAACTGGCGCGCAAGCTGGAGGGTAAAGGCTAATGGCCATCGCGAGCGAATTATCAATCAGAACTGCGATTGTCGAAGGGGTCAGGGCTGTAAGCGGCAGCGGCAAGGTGCATTCAAGATATCTGCGTGGTCTGGATGGTCAGGAGAGCACTTATAACAACACTTTTATTGATGATTCGGGACGGCTGAATTCGCAGATGGTGCGTCGTGTACAGCGCATTCCTGTCATTGACAAGCACAATCGCTTGGTCTCAGTTATGCATGTTTACGCGATCCTGTTTAACGTTGGCATAGCCGAGGAAGCAGGGTCAGAAGAAGTAGTTCAGTTGTTGATTGAAAACATTGCTACCTGGTTTGAGGAACATCCCACTCTCGGCCTTGATGGGGTTACTCATCATCAAATCGAGATGCCACGTTTTGCGGATTCAGAATTGGGAGGCAAAAAGGTGCACTCACCTGAGTTGCGTCTCGTTGTTGATGCTGAAGACTGTTAGTACGGAGAATAAAATGCCAGAACTCTTGATCAAAATTCGGCGAGTCAAAGGGAAAGACCCTGCGACTTGCATCACGTATACACAAGGCGGTGGGTTTGCTCAGTGGCACCCTGAACCGGAGAAAGATGAATTCGATGTGCCCGTAATAATCGCCTACTTCGCAATCAAAGAAGGTTTCTTCGAGCAACATCCGAAATCAAAAACAAAATTAAAGGTGGTTGATGGTCAGGTCACATCGGCTGTTGAACCGGCAAAAGATGAGCCTCCTCAATCTGAGAATTCTTCTAATTCTGGAGGTGCATAATGGCTGGCTCAAGATCATTCAACGTCGCGCTTGCACTCAACAAGAAAGAGAACGGGTACGCCACACAGATAGCCGATCTTGATCTCATCGAAAAGATTAAGGTGACGGAGATCGAATGGTCGGATGTTGAGACTGATTTCCGAACGGATGAGAAAGAAAACAACGGCTATGATGGCCCAACCGAACACGAGGTTGAGAGCAAGAAGGGTGGCCGCTCCTGGAAATTCAATTCCAGTATTGAGGTATTTGCGGCCTTCCTCATCTGGGCGCTGGGGCGCGTCACGTCAAGCGGAACAAATCCAAATTACACTCATACTGTGAAGTGGAAAACGGTCTGCACGCTCAACCCGTTGTCATTCTCGCACATTGAAGGGCTGGAGTGTGCCGATGCGACCGGCACAATTTTCCTGTACAAGGGCGAGGTCGTAGACTCTATCTCGCTTGAGTGTGACGGCCAGGGGCCAATCACCTGCACGATCAAAACCAACCACGATGGCTCGGAAACGGCGAAGGCAAGCTTCACCTTCCCGGCCAGCTACTCGACCGTTAATCGAATGCTCGGCAGCCAGGCTCAAGTATTCTTTGGGCCGAATGCCACTGAGAATATCAGCGACATAATCAACGGCTGGAAGATCACAATCAACTGTGGCGTCAAAGAGAAGCGTCGCCCGTCGAGTGGCATATTTGCCACCGAGCAGCAATACGGAGAAGGGAAGCCTGACCTTGCGATTCAAGTTAAGATTAAGGGAGACAAGAGCCACAGTCTTTATGCTGCTTCACAGGCAGTCCCGCCGATGAATGAGAAGTTCAAAATAGTCATCACCAAGAGCGCAACCCGGCTCGTTCAGCTTCTGTGTTCACAGGGCATCGTGAAAGCCAAGCAAGGGCGCGATGGGCTGGAGACGGAACTGACCCTTGACTATATGCCGGAATGGAATGCGACCGATGATGGGCCGGGAGCTTGGACTATTAAGAACGGCACTGCTTCTTACCTTAATACTTAATGAGGTGCAAGCGAACAGCCAAGCATAAGTTGAGTGTAATTCTTTAACCTACTCTGGAGGCGTGATGGACGAAAATGTAAACAGAGACGACGACCCGATGGAATTCGAGGAAGTAATACCTTCTGGCGAGATACGAATTCCTGTTCATAGCAAGACAACTAACAAGACTGGCCATGTGGCCTTTGGGCCATTTGGCGGCGATCTTCTTAGAGCATTCAGGAAGATTAATGGAGGAAACGGGAACCCCAAGAAAGCGCGTCCGCTGGCCGCTAACAATTATCTGGTGGATAACTGCTACCTACGGACAGAAGGGATAAGGATTCCTTTTGAGAGGGCAGGCTATAAAGATGAAAAGAGCTTCTTCAAGCAAGACAAAAAGGGTCAGTTATTTATGGACATAGTCTTGGGGCGCTACTTATCTGAAGTGTTGCCCGATACTGACGATTTAAACGATTAGAGATCGCGGTTGAGCGATTCCTGGCTTCGCAGGAAAACCGCGATCCATACGCACTTGTCACGCACATCGAAGAGTGTGATGAGGAAATTTGGGAAGACTCTGAAGAGAGCTTGCTGATTGGCGGCGAAGAGTTAAGCGAAAAAGAATGTCAAGCCTGCACTGACGAGTGGAACTTGTGGTCAAAGATCATCGCCGATTGCGGCGATGCTCGTTATGGGTTTTGGGCGCTTACCTTGCTGGAACTCAATGAACAAGTCGAATTGTTTGGCGGCAAGCTCTCTGATTTAAGCGCGGAAGAATGGGAAGGATTGAAATCTGTGCGATCTGCGATCAGAAGACGCGAAGCTTATCTAACCTATGAGCGCAACAAGCCGGAGACAGGAAAGTAAATGGCAGCAGTTGAAATTGATGTGCTTTTGGAAGGCAATCAAGCCGTTACCGAAGCGCGAAAAGTTGACACCGCCGTTGACCAGATCGGCAAGCGCGCGGGGTCTGCGTCTCAGGTAGCGGGTCAGGCATTCGCCGGATATGATAAAGCCCTACAAGGTACATCTGCCAGCGCTAAGACAGCCAGTGACGCATTGACGCCTCTCCTAACAAGACAGCAGCAGGTTGCTACTGAATCAGCAAAACTCACACAGGGTATCAACCTGCTTCAACGAGTTTTGGAACGCACACCGGCTGCCGCATCTACAATAAATCCTTTGCTTGAGCAAATGGTAGTTCAGAAGAATGCTCTGTCTCAAGAATCTAAAAAGCTCGGCAGTCAGATCGGTGATACAAACGAACGGATGGGGAAAACAGGAGGCGTGTTAGGGCTTCTGCAAGGGCTAATGACAACACATACTACGCAGATCAGCAGTGCCGGAACTGCCTGGCAAGGTATGGACTCTACTGTACAAGCCGTCACTAAATCGTTTGGCGGTGTAAGTATTGTCATGAGCTTGGGGATTACTGTTATCGGCATATTGATACCGAAGATTATTGAGCTTGCTTTTGCGAAGAAGCAGCTAATTGAGATAGATGAGAAGCAGGTGGCGTTATTCGCCACCGTCGCTACTTTCAGCAAGGATGAAACGCAGGCTACCGTCGCTCGCGCTGCCGCGCTTGGCTTACTCGTTGTTGCGTTCGATCAAACAGCAGCAGCACAAAAGGAATTGAATTTCACCAGTGCGCGTCTGACCGAAGCTAACCGTGTGATGCGCGAAGATATTGGAAAGACGGTGCGGGTTCTTGAGAGTGTAGGTGACGGGCCTCCGATCTACCGAGACCTGGCGGTTACGGCGGAATTTGCGGCAGGAAAACTGAAGGATGCAGCCCTTGCTCATGAGGCTAACCAGAAGGCGGTACAGAAACAGATAGAACCGCTCATAGCCTATCGCAATGTAACCGGACAGTCCGTAGAAGCAACCATTCAGCTTGCGCGGGGCTTGGGTAATACAGAGGAGCAATTGAATCTTATCCGTCAGGCGCTTGATGAAGACACGAACAAGATGACGAAATTCGCAGAAGCGCTGATGAAAGCCGCCCATGAAACACGCAATCTAACTGATGCGGAACGGGAGTTGATGATTGCGCGGGGATTGGCTAAATCGCCCGGCTTTGAGAGTCGTGCGACCGCTGAGGATTTTGGGAAACTGGCCTCTGATCTTTCCGTCAATCTGGAAGCCCTGAAAAATCAAAGTGCAACATTCCGCGAATCCGTGTTAAATCAATCAGGGCCGTTGAAAGAGCTTCAAACTCATCTGCGGGAGATTACTTTAACGCAGGCGGGGTACCGCGCAGAACTCGCAAAGCTACCTGAAAATGTACAGCATGCCCTTGCCGAGTTGGATGTAATCAGCAAGGGCATGAAGAATTTTGCCGACCATTCCAAAGAAGCAGAAAGGGCCGCAAAAGCCTTAGCAAAAACCACAGCAGAATTAGCCAGCCAGCAACGCATCTCGGCAATTGAAACTCAAATTGCTGTGGCGCAAGACGCGGGTGATTATGAACGGCTGTATACCCTAAAGAATGACCTTATCACAGAGCATTATAGCCTGAAGACGATAATGCTAATGAATGATAAGCAGGCGACGGAAAAGAATCTGGCTGCGCTCGCATTCATGGAAATGGATGCGCATAAAAGATTGGGTATTGAACAGAAAAGGGACAACGAGGAAAGGATAAAAGAAAACGATAGAAGGCTGAAGGTATTTGCTGATGGCGAGCGGGCGTTAGCGGGTGAAATTTTCAAGATCAGGGAGAAGCTTCTTGCCGATACCCAAAAGAGCAACGTGTTATGGTGGAAGCAGCAGAATCGGCTTCAAATCGAGCAGTTGAATGAAGCAACAAGAGAAATGCAGCAATTAGGTAGAAGGCTCGGTATTGATACGCGAGGCTCGCTTGTAACCGATTCGGATATAGCAACTGTTCTGCGGTACAAACAGCGAATGGATGCGCTTCACGTTACGCTCAGAATCCTTGACGGCGATTTCGTGAAAGATCAAAGAGCCGCGCGCCAGTTTGATAGCGCACTACGAATTCTTGAAGCTACAAGTAAAAAAGGTATGCTCGGAGGGCTTCGTGAGTCGCTTCGCGCTGTTCGTGACGCTTTGCTTGATGTGAATGCCTTGACGGATGTTTTCGCAAATGTTCTTGAAAGTGCCTTCAGTCGCATAGGGCAAAGTGGAACCAGTTTTCTACGTTCATTCGCCGCTTCTTTAATTAGCGGAATAAGTCAGATTGTCGCCGGGGTTCTAAGTCAGGTTGGAACTATGATGATCGGAAAGGGAATTGCGGACGTGGCCTTTGGCATAGCTTTAAACGCGAATCCTTTTTTCCCTGGCGGTGGCACGGCACTGATCGCGGCGGGTAAGCATGAAATCGCCGTTGGCGCGGGATTGAAGCTGTTAGGCGCTGCCGTGAGCGGATTAGGCCAAGCAGCAGCAAGCGTAGTGCAGGGCGGTGGACGCGAAGCGTCAAGCGGCGGCTCCAGTGCAGTCGCAGGAGGGAGGCCGACCGCTACACCGACAGGCCGATCAGGGCCGACGCCAGTAGTCGTTGATCTGTCTGGTAACTCAAGCAATCGCAGCGTGCCTGTCGCAGGTCGCAGTGTCACTAACAATTATTACAGTGTTCATCTTCTAAGCGACGACGAAACAAAGCGATATTGGGACGATCAGTTTAAAAAGAAAGCTAAGGAGCAAGGAGTTCTAACTACCAGCAGCATCAAAGACCAGCATAACGGGAATTTGAAACAAGCAGTAGGAGTCAGGAAGGCATCTTGATATGGCGACCTTTCCATCGATGGGAGATTTCGGCGCTTCGCACAGTCGCGGACGCAAACGGCTTCGCCGTATTTACGATGATGGCGCTACTCGCTCATATAAGAAGAGCAATTTCAACCATCAGAATCTCACGCTGACCTTTGAAGATGTAAGCAAGGATGAAATGCAGAGTATCAATACTTTCTTTGATGCGCGGCAAAGCGACAATCAAGATTTTTTTGTTTATAGCCCATTGGAGACATCAGTGTTCGATCCTATTGGCGTGGCCACGCTCGGCAGGCATACGGCCATTTTTCTTGATGATGAAATCACCTGGAATCAATCGGGTAAATGTCGTTATTCGACACAGATTCAATTTTTCTTGAAGGACTGACATAATGCCTCGCATCGTTCCAGCGTCAATTCAAGCTCTGGCTAGCCAGGAGAATACTCGTGCGCCGGTTTGGCTGATGAAGTGGGAGCTTGCATCCGGGACTCGCTATTATTCTTCAGGTGAACAAGTGAATTGGGGCGGGCAGACCTGGCTTGGCAATAGGATCAAGTCGCTGCCTTCATTTGAGGCCGGCCTGATTGACCGTAAAAATCGTAACTTCGCACGCCTTGAAATTGAGCTTGATAACCTTGCCGATGATGGTTCGGCTAACTTTCATTTCACTGCGATTGTTGCTGCTGAGGTGGTTGAAGATCGCAAAGTCACTCTTTATGCCTATAGCCCTGATGCTAACGATGCAGTGCTGATGTGGTGGGGTTTTAGTGGTCGCCCTGAATTCGATGGTGATAATAAGACCGCAAAGCTAACGGCCTCATTTTTCTTTGATACGTTTGATCTCAAAGTGCCCACAAAGCACGTTCAACAGTTCGGATTTATGCCGACAGAATCGAGCGGCAGGACTAATGAAGCCGATGACGAGGAAGAATTCTTTGTGCCGCTGGTCTATTGCGCCGGTTCATCAAAAGTCAGCCCTGTGGTTTACAACCATTGGGCTGATGGCGCGACACTCCACGTAAACTTCATCCTGTCAGGAATACATAGTGGCTTGCCCTTTAGTGCGAATGACGTGCAGGCAAGCGACGTGAAGCTGTTCAACGTCACACCGGCTACTACCGTTGAGTTCTATCCCGGCAATCAGGCGACCCCTCCGGCTAACCTGACTCGATTCCCTGACGGCCAGGCGCACACGAATGTTGCTTTCGGCTATGCTGCTTTCAGCATCACTAATGAGATCAAAGACAAGCTGGATGATATAAAATCAAACAACATCAAGGTCGTCATCGCGAATGGGCGTCCGCTTGTTGACACTGGTATCCCTTCCGAGAACCCCGCGCTAATAGTTAAAGACTTTTTACGCGATCCGCTGTTTTCGGTAGGGCTTCCAAATTCGCTGTTCGACGCGACGGCGCTCGCAACAACATCAGCATATGTTGGCACTCGCTATCAATGCAGATATGAATTCAGAGAGCCTCAACCGCTAACTGAATTTGTGCAGCAAATACTTGGTGACTTTCACGGGTATCTAACATTTGAAAACGGCCTCATACAGGTCAACTGCAAGCGAAATAATGAGACAAGCATTGCCACGCTTGTTACTGCCGACTCCGGGTTCAGCGGGATCAAGATTGATGGCGATGCAATCCCGCTTGCCAAAGAGAAAGATTCGAGCGAGTTAATCAACAAGGTCGTCAGGAAATTCAGGCGCAAGAAGCGGCAGCGGCGCATAGTGATCGTGCAGGACACGGCTGCTCAGAATCGGGCTGGCGGAACAGCCGCGAAGCCGGTACCAGAAGAAGTTGATAAGTGGGATATAGGCGGACTCTACGATGAAGAGCAGAACAAGATCGTCGGCGCTATTGCTGTGCGCGAAGATCAGAATGGCAATCTTTTCTGTTCATGCAAAGCGCCTTTCTGGTCAGTTCTACGTATCGCACCCGGCGACATTATCACTCTCAGAAGCGTAGACATCTTTAATAACGTTTCAAACCGGGATTTCAGGGTAACTAAAGAGACTATAGAAGCGGATAGTGAAAGCGATTATTTGATTGGTTTCGAGTGCCAGATTTATAAACAAGCTATCTACAATGATGATTATTTAGGCTTAGGTGTGGACCTTCTCAGGCTTGGAGAGGATTCAAGTGTACAAGGCCGTCCGTCTGATGTCATCCCAGTGAGTCTTCAAATCGTTCCGACTGGCACCAACGACACGGACGGTAAGTTACTTGATATTCTCTGCACCTGCACGATCCCCGCGTTTGATCCGACAGCCGAACAGGCTGATGGCTTGTTCCGTGAGCCTCCGATTGCCGCCTGGCAGCCTATGTGGAACTTCACTGATGAAAGCCCGAACCTCGCGCGGGAAGGCACTATCATTGAAGTGAGGCAAGGGGCAACGGCATTTCAATCAACCGCGATTATTCATGTAGACTGTAGAAAGAGTAAATCCGTTCAGGTATGGTTCGTTGCTTTGGGGGCTAATCGCGCACGCGCATCTCTTGGTTACATCCCCGATCCCACGAAGGTCTTCATCATCCGGGACAATCCATTCTTCAGCGCGACCGATGTCAATCTCGATCTGAATTCCGTAGCAGGCGCTCAAGTGAATGACTACATCATAATCGAAAAAGAGATTGATAAGATTGTCGGCATAATCGGAGCACCCACAAATGTGTTGGTGTTGGCGAGTAGCGGAGGCAACAGGACTCCGCAGTTTGATACTCAGGCCATTGCCCACCCATTCGGCACTCAGGTTGCGATTGCGAAACTCAGCTATCCAGTTCTGTCTATTTCACTCGCCGGATCGCGCTTTGGGTACCAGACTGTGACGGCGCGCGACGTGTTGCCGCGTGGCGGTGATGGGCAAGTTGTAAGATGGTTTGATGCAAACGCGGAAAACGAGGAAGAATACCTGGTTTACTTTTCGACGGACGGCGATGCCGGAACGAACATCAATAAGCTTGGCTCTAGCAGTCCGGCGTGGTATTTCACCGATCCGCTCAACCCTCCAGCCAGTGTGAAATTGCTGACCACAAATCGCCAGAAGCATCTGCGGATTCACGAGGAAGACTTAGGCCCGATAGGGACTCCGCTGTTTGCTCGCATCGCTGCGCGTAACGGCAAGCGCAATTTTTCATCTGCTCTCTCTGGCTTGCTTAATGGGAATGTGGTTGGAGGCGGCACAGCGCCGCCGACCGATGCGCCGAGCACGCCAGCAGCGAGCCTGGTTGTGTTCAATCAGCCCACAGTCGGAACCACTGGTGAAGCTGACGTGGTGCTGAAAGTATTCGCGAGCCAGGCAAACAATGCTCTCACGTTTCAGGCTACCAATACGACAGCGATAATTGTGGTCTTCACTGATCCGAAAGGGAAAGAGCACCATAAACATTTCCTGATCAAAGACCAGACCGCAACATTCGTTGAGATCCCGCGCTCGTGGACGCTGGGCGGGTTGTATACATGGACTGCTAATATCGCTGTGGCTGGCGGCGGCGGCAAGCTTTCTTCAGCCACAGCAGCTATTCAAATCGCAGCAGGGGGCTTTGGGCTTGCAGCTTCCGGTATCACAGGATTGCAGATCAATTCAATCACGCCGATCAATCAGCAGCATTCTTATGTGAATTACCAATACACGCAACCGGCAACGCCTGTGCTGCTCGCCTTTGAGCAGGTTCTTGTAAAGCTGGCTGGCGAGGCTTCTTTCAGCGAAGGCAAGCACAGAGATGTGATGGGGGATGCCAGTCGTCTTATCGCTGGCCTTATCCAGGCAAAACTCAAGATCGAGCATCCGAAGAATAACGCGCTTCAGGCTCAGATAAAGCTGGTATCCGCTGACGGAAGTTCAATCACATCGACGGCATTCAATAATACGAGCCAGGATGATGATACGGCTGCGCCTAACAACGGCGTCGCTATTACGATCAAGCGTGCGAAGTTGAAAAAGGGTGGAAAGCTACTCATCAACTACGAACTGCCGACTGTGCAGATGGCCAGCTATGACAAGAGCGTTTTAATAATTCACGATAATAATTCAACGGGCACAGGCCGCAAATTCTACGACCCCTTCACCTCCGCTTGGGTAACAACTTACCCTGATGGCACGACGGAAATATCCCTAGCTCGTGGCATGGTCGAAGGTCTACATATTGCGCCATCTGAAATCTTCGTCGGAGGCAGAACGCAATGCTTTATCCGCATCGGCGTTTATAACCGCTTCAATGGCGGCACTGCAACTTATTCAGCCGATCTCGGCACCCCAATCACGCAAGCTGGCTCCGAGGCTGATTCGGTTAGTCAGGACACGGTTGCGCCCGACTTGCTACCGACGCCGACGCTGAAATTCAAACGCGGTAAGCTGCGCGCCAAGATGAATATGGCGACAGTGACAAACGTGCAGACGTTGAAAGATCGTGTTGAATTGTGTGTTTTTGATGGTACGAATTCGCTCAACCTAGATGACCCGACGAGCGAATCCATTGTTGCTGGCATAGTCTTCTATCAAGTAGGAGTTGCGGATAAGACATTACCGTTTGACTTGGATCAGTTAAAGCGCATCTTCGGTCCTGGGGCGAACCTGCGATGCCGTTTCAAGCTGACTAACGACATTGCGCCAACAACCTCTAGTGACTCCGGGCTTCTTGCCCTCAGCTCTCAGAGGGATATGACCACTCTCTACAATGGGACAAATTTACTTCGCAACGGGCATCTTGTGATGAACGACGGGACGGTCGCAAAACACTGGCAAACATACAATCCCGCAACCGGCAATTTCGGGACGCTTGACCAGACAGGCAAGCTGCGACTTGATAAAAACGAGCACCGCATGAAGTGGCGGGATACGAACAATCAGAACGACCAGCGATTCGCCTTGCAAAACTTAGGCAAGGTATTTTTTAAGAACGAATTCTTTGGCTTCAGTTGGAATATTTATTCAAACGGCACACCGACAATTGATGAGTTTGTCATCGGCCTTTTTACGCAAAAGACCCTGACCAACACCATCAGCGGCAGCGCGGGGGATAATAAAACAAACGGCAGCGGGTTCCTGACAGACCTGATGAAGGTCGGTGCAGTGCTCGGCAACGGCAACGAATGGCGAACGGTTGTTAACGTGACGTCCGGGCAACTTACGATGGATCGCAACTGGAACTCGAATTTCAGCGGCGCGAACGGGTTTGCTCTGATTCCGCAGGCCATGCGCCTGAGCCAGACGAATCTCGCATTGACCACTGCCGACAAGTTCCAGAAAGCTACTGCGCAGACGGACTCTGACCTTGATACCTCGCGCGATATTTACTTCGTCGTGCTGCTTCGGGACGTGGTTGACACAACAACATTTCCATTCGTGGACGCGCTCTGTATGAACTCAGGGCAGGAATCGGCTGGCTATCAACGGTCGGTTGCGAGCTTTGAAACTAACTTTGCTGGTACTGGTGAGAGTTTTGACAGCCAGCCGACCGGAGGATCGTCGAGCGGGGGCGCACAGCCTCCAGGAGGAGGGAGTGGTGCGCCCGGTACAATTCTCCCGATTTTGAATTAAATGCCGCAATATTTAGGTGAAAAAGCAAAGCGTATCGCGGAGGCCGCGCAGAGGGAAGCGGCGGCCATGATGGCCTTGCAGACGGCAGAGGCGCATCGTGTGCCGGAACTCGTGCAAGAACTTCAAGACGCGAGGGCAGAGAAAGAACGTGCGAAGACCGCACCAGAGGAAACTTTCATTTGTGCGTGGTGTCGGGATGGAGGAGAGAAGGATGGGCGATTCCATAGCAAGGCGCGATTGGTCTTAGAAGTGACGGCAGCCTTTTTGTTTGATAAGGCAGGCGAACAGATTTTGGAGCACAAATCTCGCGAGAAGCCGGTGTATCTGGTTGCGTGTCGCGGGTGTAACAGAGGGTTAGGGTTAATTGATCATTTGATGGAGTAGGGAAATCTTATGCCGTTTGAAATGGCTTACACGATAAATGGTACGAATCATCCTAAGTCGTATTGGCTGATTAAGTTTCTAAGCCTCAATGACCCTAACAAAACCGGCAATGTCATCTTCTTCGGGTATCACAATGTTGCTTCATTTGATGCTGGTGAGGGCCATATAGCCGAGCATCGGTATGACATCACAGACCCGACGTTCTATGACTTCTCTTTTGGGCAGGGTCGGTATCCGCAAGAAACTGCTTTCCTCTTCATTATGGAAGATCGCGCGCTCGACTTGGATGATTTCTTCGGTCCGGCAGACGTGCTGTCTTTCGTCAAAGTGTTACGTGTTGAGGTCGGTTCTGCGGGATCATCGCAGATCGTTGTGACATTCCCTGTTCAAGTGAATGGCGCAAGTTTCACGAGCGGGGTAACGATAAAGATCAACGGCGTAGCGGCGACGATTGCTGCGGGCGTGCGCAGCCCTGTAGATGTACTGACTTACACCATTAGTGAAGTAGTTGGACCAACGGACATCGTGACGTGGGAATATGATCGCTCCACTGGAGTGTTGGAAGATGCAGCATCATCCCCATTGCAGAGCTTCACGCCTATGACGGCAGTAAACTCTGTAGGCTCACACCTACGTTTTGACGACGCGAACAATTCGATTCACCTTGCTCATATTTTTTAGGAGACAAAATGCCAAACAATTACGAAGCGAAAGACGCGGACAATAACACTGTAGAATTTGAATCAACCGATATCGGGAGCGGGGTACAACGCCCCGGAGTTGAGGTCAAGCTGGCTGCTGCCGGGGCGCTGGTAGACATCGGAAACTCGACTAGCACGGGAGCCATCACAACGAACACCACAGGGACTGTTATCGGCTTCCTGCGAGGGCTTGTGGTGCTCTTTATTACCAGACTGCCCGCTGCACTCGGCCAGGCAATAATGAATGCCTCGATGCCTGTAGTAGTCGCAAGCGACCAATCGGCACTGCCGATCAGCGGCACTGTCTTAAATGGAGGGCCAAGCTGGACGCAGGATGTAACGCCTACGAGCAGCGCCGACCTGTCTGCTGGCGCAGATATTACGCCAGCGCCTACGACCGGGCAGCATAGAGTGATTGAATCCATTGTTGTGAGCGCTGGAGCGGCAATGGTGCTGGTCATCAAAGAAGAAACGACAGGTACTGTGTTGCATCGGTTCAACCTTGGCATCGGAGGCAACGGCGAGTGGAACCCTGCAAATGGGCTTCGGCTGCCGTCGCTCAATAAGAAGCTTCAGGCGCAGGCGAGCGTATCTGGTCAGGTTGATATAACAGTGATTTCTCACAGCGCGTTATAGGGTGAAAGCCGATGTCAGCAATTTGGAACATCAAAAAGAATCCGATTGAGCAGGGCGCTACTTTCCAGCGCACCATTCGAGTTGGAGACACTGACATCACAGGCTGGGTCATTACTATGTGCCTCAAAGATGATGTCAGTGGTGATGAAGTTGAACTGAATATCGGCAATGGCGGGATTACCATCACCAACGCGCTGGAGGGTGAATTCAAGGTGTTAATAACCGATGAACAGACGGCTCAGATCACTTGGGTAGCTGGCCAGCACGAAGTCTTTGCCACATTGCCGGATAACACTCGCCGACGATTGCTGAAAGGCCCAGTCAAAGTAGAACCGAAGGTGTGCTGATATGGCCGATATAGAGATCACAGAACAGACCATACAGGTCACGGTTATAGAGGAATCTACGACCGTGCAGGTGGTCGAGTCTGAGCAGGTTCTGGTCACTGAGATTGGCATTCAAGGCCCACCAGGCCCACCTGGTGTTGATCTGACGTATGAGCACAGCCAGCTAGTAGCGAGTGATACCTGGACTATCAATCATCAGCTTGGAAAGCATCCAGCAATCACAGTTGTTGACTCAGGCGGCAACGTGGTTGTTGGAGACATCACCTATAACGACACTGACAACGCTGTTGCGCGCTTCAGCGCAGCGTTTGGCGGGAAGGCTTATTGCAATTAAGGAGAGTTATGCCGAATTTCCTGAACGAGACGCATATCTTTCATCTATGCGGAGGCTCTGAAGGCCCTTCTCTGGAAATCCAGAGTATTGCAGGAACTGGCGCAGAAGGCGCTATTGATGGGAGCGACGAAGCTGGGATAATCATCTTAATAACGGGGTCAGACCCGTCTACTGGAGGAACCATCTTTTCTCTCGAATTCAGCGCCCCTTACAGTGTTAGCGGCCTTTCCCCGATTTTAGTGCTAACCCCTGTCAATGCGCCAGCAGCGGCCTTAACGCCTGAGCAGATGATATTTGCTGATCTCGACGCCAGTGGGAATGAGTATATCCAATTCACCGCTGGTAGTGAGGCGCTTGAACCCAGTACTCAATATAGATGGGCGTATCACGTCATCGGTCGTCGTGCTTAGTCAGAGATAATTAAAGGAGTCAACAATGCCAAAATTTTTAGCGCCGCTTGATATGGTAAAGAACGAAATCCGCAACTTCGTTCTTCACCTGCTTGGAAGCAATCCGTCAAGCCCTGTGGAAGGGCAGCAGTATCACAATACGACTGACCATCATCCTTATTACCACAACGGCTCGGCGTTCAAAGACCTGACCGATGCCGAGAAACTGAATGGGCAGGCTGCGTCTTTCTACTTGAGCCGAGCTAACCACACGGGCACACAGGCGGCCAGCACTATCTCTGATTTCGACACGCAGGTTCGCACGAGTCGCCTGGATCAAATGACAGCGCCAACGGCAACGGTCTCGATGAACTCACAGCGGCTGTCGAACCTTGCCGACCCATCAAGTGCCCAAGACGCAGCCACAAAGGCGTATGTGGACGCAACCGCGCAGGGACTCGACGTGAAGCAATCTGTGCGTGTCACCTCGACGGCCAACGTCAACATTTCGAGCGCACCTTCAGCTATTGACGGTGTGACCCTGACGAATGGCGACAGGGTGCTGTTGAAGGATCAGACTACAGGCTCACAGAACGGAATTTATGTATTCAACGGCGCGGCCTCAGCGATGACGCGCGCTGCTGATGCTGATAGCAGTGCTGAGGTGACGGCAGGGCTGTTCGTCTTCGTAGAGGAAGGCACAGCTAATGCGGACTCTGGATGGGTACTGACTACAAATAACGCGATCACGCTGGGAACAACGGCGCTGGTCTTCGCGCAGTTCTCAGGCGCTGGCCAGATCACGGCAGGCGCTGGGTTGACCAAAACAGCCAACACACTTGATGTAGGTACGGCAGACAGTGGGCGCATTGTGGTCAACGCTGACAATATTGACCTTGCTTCTGGCGTGGCTACGCCAGGCACTTATGAGAGCGTCACCGTTGACACATATGGACGTGTAACGGCAGGCACAAGCCCCTATAGAGTTAAGAAGTATTCAGCGACGATAGGCGACGGCTCGGCGACCTCAATCACGATCACGCAGGCGACGCACGGCTGCGCGAGCGACAGGACTAACTCAGTATTCGTGATTGAAGAATCCTCTGGCGATCAGGTCTTTCCAAATGTAACAGTCGCGAGCAACGGCAACGTGACTATTGTGTTCGCAGTAGCACCCTCAACGAATGCTTATAGGGTTACGATTTTAGGATAGCTCGAAACCAACTATATGCTCGGAATAAAGATATGTGAGGAATGCAGCATCGTGTATTCAGAGCACGAGCAGGTTGCAGACTGTCCTCACGACTGGAGGGGGGTAGTTGATGCGACGCACGATCAAAGCATAAAAGGGCTATTTCACAAGTTATGTCGTGATGTTGGCACGCTCGGCTATAACAAGCGAGACTGGACGGAACTTCAGCGGCTGCTACAGGCTCGCAGAATAGACATATAAAAGGTCTTTGAAAGGCGCTTGAACCGGCTTCAAACGCCTTTCAAAACGGAAGGAACCACTACTGAAATGGAAATTAAATGGAGGACCATAACGCAAGCCGCATATGAGAAATATGCAGAGAGTCTCGACTGTGAGATTAATCCGTTTGACCACCTAGCTGAAAGCGAGATCAACGCTTGGATTGCTTCTGTAAAATACACTTGTGAATTGTTCGGGCAGGCTTGCACTGCTTGATACCAAATGAAAGCTATAAATCAGGCAAAGGAAATCATTGGCACGAGGGTTGGAGGAGAGCCAGCTAACGAACTGGATCATTATTATAGATGTTTAGCCTGTGGTCAGAGCGTAGATATGCGCGATCTCGGACAGGTCTTTCATCACGAAGAAGCAGAGCATAAGCCTATCCCTCCTGATGCTTAACTGAGTGGTCACTGTAAGTTGTTGAATCTACGTTCGAGCGACCATGACGGAAATTATGCAAAATCATGACGATTAATATGCAAAATTCGGACGAAAATTATGCAAAGCTATATCAACCGCCTGTATAATTCTTCAATCTTGAGCAGTTCATTTGCAAAAAGTATTTATGTGGGTTGACAATACTTAAATTTAGAATTATTCTAAATATTAGTCATGAGAACACGCGCAAGAAATTCAGGCGTTGAAGATAGTGAAGCCGGTGTAAAGCTCACCAGGCAGCGACAGGTCGTGCTTCGAGTAGTCAGCGAAACGCAGGAGCACCCTACGGCAAGCGAGGTGTTCGAGCAGGCGCGCAAACTACTGCCGACAATCAGCTATGCTACGGTTTATAACTCGCTTCGTTATCTCAAAGAAGCAGGGCTGGTGCTTGAAATCACCTTCGGCAATGGCGCGAGCCGCTACGATAGCGAGACCGGTCGCCACGATCATGCGCTCTGCACAGAATGCGGCAAGCTCGTAGATTTTGACATAGCTGAAACGGTCGAACTGATGCGCTCGGCAGCGCGGAGGACGCGCTTCAAGCCAGAATCTATTCACTTGACGCTGATGGGATTGTGCCCGAATTGCCGTTCGGATTAGAACGCGCGGGCAATTATTGAATCAGATTTTTGGAGTAAATCGCGCAGTGCGCAGATTGCGCCGCGCTCAAATTTAGATCAATCATTAGGAGGAAGAATGTCAGCATCTGCAACATCAACCGAAAAAGCTCAGGTCGGGAAACCGGCTCCAGATTTCGACATGGCATCAACGAAAAACATCCAGAAGCTGAACGAGAACGTCAAGCTTTCTGACTATGCGGGCAAATGGCTCGTGCTCCTTTTTTACCCGCTCGATTTCACGTTCGTGTGCCCGACTGAATTGACCACTTTCAGCGACCGCTACGAAGACTTTGAAGGCATCGGCGCGGAGATAATCGGCGTCTCGACCGATTCGGTCTTTTCGCATCGCGCGTGGCTTCAAACCGGGCGCGACAAAGGCGGCGTCGAAGGGCTGCGTTACCCGCTCGGCGCTGACTCGACCAAGAAGGTTTCCAGCGACTACGGCGTCCTCATCGAAGAGAAGGGCGTTGCGCTTCGCGGGTTGTTCGTCATAGACCCGGAAGGCGTATTGCGCTACAAAGTAGTCCACGATCTCAACGTCGGGCGCTCGGCAGAAGAGACGCTGCGCGTGATTCAGGCTTTGCAGACCGGCGGTCTTTGCCAGGCTGAGTGGAGACCGGGACAGGAAACGATCAAGACCTAATTCGTGGCGGTGGCCGGTTGTCGCTTGATGGTTAATAAGCATTTAACACCAACAAGCAACTACCGGCCACCTGCCACTGTCTTAGGAGGTGAATATTATGCCGATGAGAATCGGAACCGAAATGCCCCGACTCGAAGGGGCGACAGAATGGATAAATGGGAACGAAGAGACGGCGGCGGCTCAAGCGAAAGGGCAGATCGACGTTAGTGCATTTCTGGTCGGTCAGTTGCGGAATTTGCAAAGATAACATGCCCCGCGTTTCAGAATGGCGCGATAAACATAAAGAGCAAGGCTTGCGCGTGATCGCTGTTCATATGCCGCGCTATCCGACCGATACGGACACGGAATCTGTGCGCGAGGCGATTACAAATTTCAATATCACGGAAACCTGCGCTATTGATAATGACCACAAACTGCGCGACGTTTTTCAAAACGAACAGGGATATGTGCCTGCGTACTATCTCTTCGACGCGCAGGGCAAGCTCAGAAGCTTCGCGGCTGGAGAGCGCGGACTTGACATGCTGTCTTCTGCGATGAATCGCCTGCTCACGGCTGCGGCTGCGCAAGCAGAAGGGCAGTAATCTCTAACCGTTTTCTGCTGCGAGTTTCTCAAGCGCAGCATCTCGCATTAAATCAACAGGCGGCCTGCGACCAGTCCACAACTCGAACTGCAAGGCCGCCTGTGCTATCAACATCTCAATACCACTGATAGTTTGGCATCCTTCCTCGCGCGCTTCTTTCAAGAAGCGAGTCTCAAGCGGATTGTAAACCAGATCGTAAGCTATTTGGCGATCCCTTAACGCGGAACGCGGCACAGGACTGCTGTCTTCACTATGGTGTTTCATGCCAACGGGTGTTGTGTTGATGACGATACGGACATCGCTTGCTTCAAGTGATTCAATCGGGAACGCGGCAATGTTGAAAGACTCTGCCAGCGTGTTCGCTTTCGTCGTGTCGCGAGCGAAGAGGCTAACACGTGCGCTGCGCTCGATCAGCCCATTCACAACCGCTCTTGCTGCTCCGCCTGCGCCTATCACGCCGCAGCTTGCATCTTTGAGCAGACATAATCTTTCAAGCGGTTTCATCGCGCCTTCAACGTCTGTGTTGTAGCCAATCAACTTTTCATCATTTATCACAACCGTGTTTACAGCGCCCACCTTTGCAGCCGTCCGGTCAACCTCGTCGAGGAACCGAGTGACAGCCAGCTTATGCGGAATGGTCACGCTAAAACCGCGCAGTCGCCATTCGATGTCGCGGGTTGATTGTTTTACGAAGCGAGTGAAAAATTCTTCAACATCGTTGACCTCAATCGGGAGATAAACGCAATCGAGACCCGTTGCGGCAAACGCGCGATTGTGCATTGCCGGAGAAGCCGAGTGAGCTACGGGCTGGCCGATGACCCCTGTGATGATAGTCTCGCGCGATATTCGATGGACGCGATAGCTGTTGCGTAACTGTTCGCAGGTCAACTGTCCCGGCGCGCTTTCTCTTCCTTGCTCAATCGAAGCGTAGGTTAGAAAGCTGCCCGCAGCAGGCCCAAGCACGCGGGTTATCAAACCCGGCTCTTGCATTGATAGAGCAATAAGCTTTCGCCCATCTGTTCGCGCGCGTTCGAGGAGGCGAAAGATTGCAAGCGAATCTGCGATGCTGTTTGCTCGAACAGCAATCTTATGTATCGCTGCGGGCAGCTCTGTTATACGGTCGTATATGCTGTCGATCTCTGCGGGCGTTTCGTCGAAATTGTGATAAGAGACTATCAGCCGCGAAAGATCAGGCGAAAGCTTCGCGGCCTCAGAAAAGTGCGCGGCTTCTATGTCGCAGTAATCTGCCAGTTGCCGTGCGCCTTCAACCAGCAATCGCAACCTTGCATTATCTTCGACATATTGATTGCCGCCTTCCGATACTGCGCGGCAGGTGATTATTAGAGGGAGCGGCTTGTCTCGAAGCAGCGCGCGAAGATTGTCATGGTTCGTAAAATCGAAATCGCGCAAGTAATCGAGCCGTAACTCGATCATATCGGCTACGCCTGCTGCTCGATTCATTGCGGCGCGCGCAGCCGTACTTGTCTCTTCGGTAATGACTGCGCAGATGCGTGCAGGATTGTCAGGCATGATTGTAGGAGCTGCCCGGATTGCCGAAGGCAATGACAGCGATCAATATTCAGATTGAATTAATCATCGTTCGGGCAGGGACAAGCCCGCGCTGCGCGGAGCGCATCCTCAGCCATCGCCCCTACTCTTCATCGAACGCGAACACATCGGTCGTCAAATATCTTTCGCCGAGGTCGGGCAGCACTGCGACTACACGCTTGCCTTCGCCCATCTCCTCAGCCACTTTCAACGCGGCCCAGCAGATAGCGCCCGACGAGATGCCGCACAAAATTCCTTCCTTGTGCGCAAGATCGCGAGCCGTTTGTTTGGCATCCGCGTACTCGACCGGAATGATGCGATCTATGATCTCTGTGTTGAGTACCTCTGGAACGAACCCCGCCCCTATTCCTTGAATAGCGTGTGGCGCGGCGAGTCCGCCCGAAAGCACAGGCGATTCTTTCGGCTCGACCGCTATCAGCTTCACGTCGCGCACTCTCTCTTTCAACACCTCGCCCACGCCTGTTATCGTTCCGCCCGTTCCGACTCCAGCGACGAAAGCATCGAGTTGCGCGTGTGTGTCTTCGATTATCTCAAGCGCAGTCGTAGTGCGATGGATTGATGGATTCGCGGGATTGGTGAACTGCATTGGCATGAAGCTGTTTCCTGTCTCGTTCAGCAACTCTTCCGCTTTTTGAATAGCGCCTTTCATCCCTTTCGCGTCGGGCGTCAACACCACTTCGGCCCCGAGCGCGCGAAGCACGCGAATCCGCTCAAGGCTCATCGAGTCGGGCATCGTGAGAATTAGCCTGTAGCCTTTTGCCGCTGCTGTCATGGCAAGCCCGATGCCTGTGTTGCCTGAAGTCGGCTCAATGATCGTAGTCTTGCCCGGCGTGATTCTGCCTTCGTCTTCGGCAGCGGCGATCATCGCATAAGCGATGCGGTCTTTGATGCTGCGCATCGGGTTGAATGATTCGAGCTTCACAAGCACTTCTGCCGACCCTTGCGCAGGAAGGCGATTTAATCGAACGAGCGGCGTGTGGCCGATGGTTTCAAGAACGTTATTGCAGATTTTAGGCCGACTTGTCATTGATCCTTCACCGAATTGTATTGATTGAATTGAATACCAAATAGCCTAACACAAGTTAAAAGCAGTTGTCAGTTGCCAACTGGCTACTGACTACCTGCGGCTGTTATCATCAAAAGCATAAACATAATTACGGAGTGGACAAGATGTTAAAAGATAAAAAGCTCGCTGTGATTGGCGCGGGAAAGTTGGGCGAGATTTTAATCAAAGGATTGCTCGAAGCAGGCGTAATAAATGTCTCAAACATTATCGTGACCGCAGGGCATCAGCACAGGCTTGATCATATGCGCGAACGCTTCGGAGTGGCTGGTACGCTCTCAAACAAGATGGCTGCCGAATCTGCCGACATCATTATTCTGAGCGTGAAGCCGCAGACGGTCGCGCAGGTAGTTGCCGAAATCAGCGATGCGCTCAGACCTTCTCAACTGCTCATATCCGTTGCGGCGTCAGTGAGCATTGCGTTCATCGAGAAGCAACTGGCCGCGCCTGTTGCTGTCATTCGCGCGATGCCGAATACACCCTGCCTGCTCAAAAAAGGGATGACAGGCATTGCGCCGGGCAAGAACGCTTCGGGCGAGCACGTCCAGCTTGCGAAATTCATCTTCGATGCCGTCGGGCGCACGATTGTTGCGGATGAAAAACATATGGATGCGATGACAGGATTGTCCGCGAGCGGGCCTGCGTTCATCTACATCGTAATCGAATCGCTCGCCGAAGCTGGCGTGAAGGTCGGGCTGCCGCGCGACATCGCAACCGAACTGGCGGCTCAGACTGTAGTGGGCGCTGGCTCGATGGTGATTGAGACAGGTGAGCATCCCGCAAAGCTAAAAGACACTGTGACTACGCCCGCCGGTTGCACCATTGACGGCATACTGGAACTGGAAGAAGGCGGCCTGCGCGTGACTTTGATTAAAGCTGTAGTGAAAGCCACGCAACGAGCAAAGGAATTGGTGGAGAGTTAAATGAAGGCAAAAAGTGAATGGCGAAAGCAGTCACTCGATTTGAAGACAAAACGCAAAGTTCTTTTCAACAGGCAAACAGGTATGGCATTCCTCCTGATCGTTTCCTTCTTTCTCTTTCCTTTCTCTTTTCCAAAAGCCATGCAAAAAACAGAGGACAGGGTTGCGATAGCGGCTGCGGATTATCCCAAGCTTGTAGACGAATACATGACAGACCTGTATTCGCGCCATCCGAATGCAGCGGCGGCGACAGGGCTGCACGCGTGGGATGGCCAGCTTGAAGACTACTCTTCGGGGGCAATCTCCGCTGAAGTCTCTGCGATCAAAAAATTTCAATCGCGACTAGAGAAAATACCGCCGCTCGAACTCGGCTTTTCCGACCTTTTCGATTATCAAATACTGGCATCAAACATGAAATCGCGACTGCTTGAGCTTGAGCAGATAAAGAGCTACGAACGCAATCCCGGCGTCTACAACGATGCAATTTCGTCAGGGCTTTTGCAGATCGCTTCGTTCGAGTACGCGCCCGCTGATTCGCGCATCCGCCACGTCATCGCCAAAGAAAAACAGGTTCCGCGATTGCTCGATGCGGCTAAAGCGAACGTTAGCAAAATTCCTGCCATTTATCTGAAAGTCGCGCTCGACAGTTTCAAAGGAACGCTCAGTTTCATTCAAAGCGATTTGCCTAGAGCTTTCGCTTCGGTGAAAGACGCAAAGCTACAGAACGAGTTCAAGAAGTCAACGAAGACCGCAGCCGATGCGGTCGCAAAATATATCAAACAACTCGAAAAAACCAAGCCCGACCCCGAAGCTACTTATGCCATCGGCAGACAGAATTACGAAGCGAAGCTGCGATATGACGAAGGAATAGAAATTCCCATTGATACGTTGCTCAAGATCGCTTATCGCGAGCTTGCTAAGACGCAAGACGAGTTTCGCAAAACCGCAGCGCGCGTTGATTCGCGCCGCGATGCGATGGCCGTGTGGGCACAGATTCAAAACGACCATCCCAAAGCAGGCACGCTTGCCGAAGAAGCTCGCAAACAATTGGACACACTTGTTCGCTTCATCGAAGAGAAACATATCGTGACTCTGCCTGCGGGCAACCCGCCTATCGTAGCGCCTACTCCAGATTTCGCGCGATGGTCAACAGCCAGCATGTCTACTCCCGGCCCTCTGGAAAGTCGCGTGCTCCCTGCGCTATATCTGATTACTGACGTTGATCCGAAATGGACTGACAAGCAGAAAGAAGAGTATTTGGCGTCGGTCAATTACGGGCAGCTTTGGACGACCTCGATTCACGAAGCTTATCCGGGCCATTACGTTCAGGGCGCATATCTCAAGCAAGTCAATTCACCTGTGCGCAAGTCGTGGGCAATCTATCCGGGCAGTTTCGTAGAAGGATGGGCGCATTACACCGAACAGATGATGTTGGAAGAAGGGTTCGGCAATGATGATCCGAAAATAAAGATGGGTCAGCTTGCCGACGCGCTGTTGAGACTGTGCCGCTTTGTCGTAGGCATTCGCGAGCACACGGAAGGTATGACGGTCGAGCAGGGAACAATATTTTTCATGCAGAACTCTTTCATGGGCGAAACGCCTTCGCGCATTGAAGCCGAGCGCGGAACGTTCGACCCGACATATCTGGTTTACACTGTGGGCAAGCTTGCGATACTGAAGCTGCGCGACGATTACAAACGTTATCGCAAAGAAGAGTTCTCGCTACAGGAATTTCATGATCGCCTGCTTTCAAACGGCAACGCGCCGTTGTGGGTGCACAGGCAGATATTGATGCCGGGCGACAAGGGAAAGCTGATCGAATGATTAGCAAACGTGGAGTAATAATACATGTAGGGGCGACCGTCTCTGGTCGCCCCTACATGTTTACTGAGACTGGTTAGCGTTCTTCGACTTCGGAGCATCACTCTTCGGAACGGTGATTTGATTGACAACTTTCTGCACGCACGGGACGCGCTTGGCCTGATTGGTCGCTACGCCTTTCAACTGCCCTTTGCCGAGCGAGCCTGTGAGCGTGACTGTACCGCTGCTTGCCGCAACATCTATAGTGGCGTCTTTGAGTGAAGGCGTTTGGGAGAGCTTGCTCTTCACATTAGCGGCCAGAGTCGCGTCGTCAACCGTAGAGCAATCAACGGGCGCGGCCTTCGGTTTCGCAGGAGCCTTTGCGTTTTTGTTCTGCGCTGCAAACGCGATGCTGACAAACATACACAGCATTACCACAGTAATGGCAATTCTCTTCATATTCATTCTCCTTGTTGGATTGAGGATCAGGAGTTGGGCCGTTGCCTGAAGTATTTAGGCACAACTCAAATCACGGGCAATGCGGATTGCATTACCGTGATTTCAAGTTTGTAACCGGGAAACAAACTTTGGAACAACCATTAATCAGGATGAAGGTACTACTATACTGGCAAACGGTCAAGTCAGTTTACGGCCTCGCCAATCTGCAAGCACTTCGCGCGCAGCATTATGCCCCGGCGCTCCCATCACACCGCCGCCCGGATGCGTGCCCGACCCGCAGAGGTACAAACCATCAATCGGTGTTCGATACTTTGCCCAGCCCGCGACGGGGCGCATGAAAAACAACTGATCAATCGTCATGTCGCCGTGAAAGATGTTGCCGCCCGTGAGCGAATACTCGCGCTCAAGATCAAGCGGCGAGACGACATGGCGATGTATGATGGCGTCGCGAATGTTCGGCGCGTATTCGGCAAGCGTATCAATGCAGCGATCAGCGAACACGTCTTTCATCGAATCCCACTCTCCGTCGCGCAAAGTGTACGGCGCGTACTGAGCGAATATGCACATGATGTGTTTGCCGGGCGGCGCTATCGAATCGTCATATGTTGTCGGGATAGTAAGTTCGAGCAAAGGTTGTTCGGACGGTCGCCCGGCCTTCGCGTCTTCCCATCCGCGATCAACATACTCCATCGAAGGGCAGACGTGCATAGTCGCTTTGTGCTGCGGGCCGAGCTTGCTGCCCGGATAAGCTTTGAAGTCGGGCAGGGCATCGAGCGCGAGGTTGATCTTAAACGAGCACCCTTGCATTCGCATCGTATCAACTTCGCGGCGAAAGCTTTCGTCCAGGTCGCTTTGCTCAATGAGCTTCAAAAAAGTTATCTTCGGGTCTGCGCTCGATATTATCACTCGCGCGTGTATCTCTTCGCCGTCATCGAGCGCGACGCCATAAGCGCGTCCATTGCGAACGAGCACGCGAGCGACACTAACGTTTGTTCGCACCTGCGCGCCGCGAGACTTTGCCGATTGGGCAATGGATTCGCTTATCGCGCCCATGCCGCCGCGCACGAATCCCCACAGGCCGCGAACGCCCGTTGCGCCGCCCATCACGTGATGCAGCATGATGTAAGCAGTTCCGGGTGTAGACGGGCCGCCGTTCGTTCCTATTACGCCATCGGTCGCAAGCGTCGTTTTGATCTGCTCGGACTCAAAGCGTTCGTCGAGATAAGCCCGCACGCTCTGAGTCATGATCTTGACCAGATGAACTATGTCCGGGTCGCGAAATCGCATCGCATCCAGCCCCAATCGCCCAAGCCCGATCAGGTCGTTGAACTTGCGGCGAATGATGTTCGGCGGTGTCATCATCAACAAGCCTTCGACCCATTCGCCTAGTCGCGCAAGCTGGTGCTCGTAATCTGGATAGATTTCAGCATCGCGCTTCGAGTACTTCGCAAGCTCGGCTTGCGTCCGAGCCATGTCCTGCCAGAAAAACAGGTGACGGCCATCGGGAAACGCCGTGAAGAAAGCAGGGTCTTTCGGGTAGAGATGAAATCCGAAGCGATGAAGATCAAGATCGCGGATGATCTTCGGTTGAAGCAGGCTGCAAAGATAGGAAAGCGTCGAGACCTTGTAGCCCGGCCAAATCTCTTCGGTCACGCACGCGCCGCCTATCACTTCGCGTCGTTCGAGGACTACGACATTAAGCCCTGCGCCAGCCAGGTATGCGGCAGTTACAAGGCCGTTGTGACCGCCGCCTATGATGATTGCGTCAAAGGTGTTCGCCATTGTTTCGGTTGATTTGTCTTTCTTATTTATTTTTGTGCGCGCGCATCCAAAGCTCGTCAAGCGTGCCTTTTTTAAGCATCTTTGTAACGTAGACGATCTGGCCCGTGTGCATTGCGAGGTGGATTGAAATTCCGAGAAGCTGTTCGAATAGAGTGAAGTAATAGTTCGGCTCTTCGGATTGCTGCAAAAACCGCGAGGTGTCAAAGTTATCAAGCACCTGCTTGGCCTGTGCGATTGTCTCATCGAATATGTAAAGCAGTTGCTCTTTTGGCACGGGGCCGCGCTCTGTGAACTCTGCCGGGCGGTCGCGTTCGTACTGGACGCCGCCGATGCTGCGCGAAAGATAATGGCGCGTCGAGCCTGACACGTGCAACACCAGATTGCCAATCGAATTGGCCTGCTCATTCGGTCGCCACCACAGTTGCTCCTCATTCAACTGCTCGACACATTCTTTGATCTGCGCAGGCAAAATCCTTGTGATTCGCTTACGCAATGCTTGAAGCGCGACTTCGCTGAGATTGTTCGCCTGTTCCATGATTATTGAAGGCCTTTCTTTTGAGTGCAGCGCAGGATTTTATTGGTTGTAAGTCAGCTTTGCAATGCGAGATCAATATGCCAGTCAGGCTTTGATTCCTGACAGCAGGTGAGTATGGGGAGTTTCATTACGGCGAAATACTTAAAGCCTTTGTTCTTCGCGAGCGTCTTCGCTTCGCTTTAGAAATTTGCCGAAGGCGGCCAGCGTTGCCCCCGCGATTGTAAGAGCAAGCAGAGAAGCCGCGACAACCGCCACTATAACTACCAACACTTGTAAGATCATGTACGCACCTTTTGGGGGGCAAAGTGCTCAAGGGGATTAGGGGTTTGCGGCTCAAATCTAGCCGATTCCATACAAGAAAGCAACAAAAATATTTTTGCCGGATCATTGTCTTTTAAGCCGTGCGACTGTTTCGATGTGGTAAGTCTGCGGGAAAAGATCAAGCGCGGTGACGCGCTCAAGCTCGAATCCTGTATCGAGCAACTTGCGAAGGTCGCGCGCAAGCGTCGTCGGATCACAAGAGACATATGAGATGTGTCGCGGTTTCAATTCCGCAATCCGGGCCACAGCTTCGGCGGCTCCGACACGCGGCGGGTCGAGCAAAATGAGGTCGGGTGACGGTGCGACAAAGTTATTGAGCCAGTCTTCGACACGTGCATTGTAAAACTTGACGTTCATCAGATTATTGACCTCTATGTTTTCGCGCGCGAAGCGAGCTGCTTGGCTGTCGGATTCAACTCCGATCACTTTGCCGAACCGGCGGGCAAGTTGAATCGTGAACAATCCAACACCAGCATAGAGGTCAATTGCCAGCGCACCTGAATATTCTGCAACGGCTTCATCTATCAATGCTTCGAGCAGCAGCGAATTGACCTGAAAAAATGTCGAGGGGCTGAAGCGATAGATTGCTCCCTGCACTTTTTTCTCTAAATCGCCGCCGGGCAGCCCTGCAAGACGCGGCTCAACCGCAACCTTTAGGTCGCCTGCGGCCATTTCCACATCTGTAAAATCGTTGCGCTCTGACTGCTGCGATTGATTGATGAATGATCGAAGCGCATGAAAGTTAGCTTCGAGTTCAGGCGCGAGCACAGGGCAACTTGATACGTCGCAGATGGAATGCGACCCTACACGATTGAACCCGATGCGCCTGCTTGCAGGATTTTGTGGATTGAAATGTTCAATTTTGACTTGCGCTCGCGAGCGGTAGCCGAACTCGGCTGCGTGCCGGACTTCGATTTTATGCGGCCACTCGATTTTTCCAACCCGTTTGAGAGCGTCGCGCACGAAACCTGCTTTTGCTTCAAGCTGTGCCTCGTAGGTTATGTGTTGAAGCTGGCAGCCGCCGCAATCTCCGAAGTGCTGGCACGGGGCAGCGCGTCGCGCGCGCGAAGGCTCAAGTATTTCTTCGACCACTGCGCGAGCAAAGTTTTTTCTTCGCTCAACGATGCGAATGCGCAATCTCTCGTCCGGCGCAGCGAACGCAATGAAGATGGCAAGCCCGTTGTGACGAGCAATAGCATCGCCGCCGTATGCGAGCCGCTCTGTCGCCACCTCGATCATATCTCCGATTTCAAGCGAATTGTTTTGCATAATTATAAAGGTCGGGCTTTAGCTTTACAGATAGAAAAGACTGAGGCGCGGCACGTTGTTCGTTTCGCGCAGGCGGCGCGAGACGAAGTTCTGAACGGTCTGTTGATAAATAGCTTTGTCCATCTTCTTGCGATATGGTTGAAGCTGAGTTTCAGCATCCCTGCGAATGCTTTCGATCCCTTCTTCGCCAACGCTTTTTATCGCGGCGTGAAGTATCATTCGATCAATCGAATCTAGATCGCGCTCTATCGCTTCGGCATTCACCTGCGTTGAAATTTCTACCTCTCTTGCAATTTCGATCAACCGCGCGCGCGCCCGCTCAATCGCGCTTTCAATCTCTTTGCGCCCTGCGCTTTCCGCCAGAGCTGCTGCCGCTTTCAACTCGCTGTCCGACCGTGTGAGAAAATCTAGTAGCACGGGTTTTGGAAATGCTTCGACCGCTTCACTCTGAGCTTCTTTCGATTTCTTACGGCTTGATTTCTCTTTTTCATCTTCGGGAGGGCTTCCGACCTGCGCGAGCCTGTAATCGGCGAAAGAAGACTCTACCTCTTGCTGGCAATAGAAGACCGAGTTGACTTTGCGATACTTGCGAGGCCGCGCGTCGTAGGCGTCGAACGCGCTATTGATTGCCCGAAGCACTATGTGAAGCGGGATGCCTGCGTTCTTCCAGCTTTCGATCAAGGCCCAGTCCATCGGCGACACCAGAAGCGGTTTCCCTCTGCGGCGCACGAATTCTTCTTCGACCTCTGTGAAATAGTTGAAGTAGTTCAGGCGGTCAATGCCCTCTTCGTCAAGGCTGTCCAATTGTCTCCGAGCAGGTGCTGTGATTAAAGAATGCTGTTTGCGAGATAGCCGATGATATAAAGGCACACGACGGTAGCGACTATGTCAACAAGATATAAAACGATCAGCTCCCATCCCTCTTTACCTGCTACCGCGTCATACTTGGCTATCTGCTGCTGTGGATATTCTGCCATCTCGATTTCTCCTTGTATTTGTTTATCAAACCAGCGGTGTGAAGCGCGCGATGATCGTCCCCGCAACGGTTTCAAGTTGCTCGCGGACAATGTCGGCTTTCGTATCAGCAAGCTTCAGCCTCTTAGAGATTTCATCGGCTGCTTCTATCAGGTCTTGATGAAGCATATTGGCGATGCGTTCGCGCTCTACGGCAGAGACCGCATCAGGATTGGTATTTGAAACACTGGGTTCTAAAGAGGTCTGCCCGTTTTCTGTCTTCAGCCCTTTGATTAACGAAGCAAAGCTTGGCACCGGGTGAACGCGCGAAAGGCGGAACGCTTCGCGCATCATTTCCTTAATATCATTTTCGCCCAGGTCTGAATAATTGCCGAGCGCCTCTTCGTCTGCTTCGGTCCAGTCTTTATCTGTAAGGTCTGCATAAAACTGTCTGATGCCGTCCATCCGATCTTCTCTGCTCGAAGCAGGCTGGCATTCGAATTCAGCAAGCCTTTCGCCTACTCGACGGGTCGCTTCTTTGATCTCATCTTGCAATATGTCAGCTATTTCTTGACGCTCGTTTGGTCTGAGTCTCATCGTCGTCCTTCGCTAACCAGGTAATCTATAGGCAGCCCACAGATTTATACAATAAACGAACGAGACCGAACTAAACAAGCCCCCTGTTCAACCGCTTGAACGGAAAAATCTATTCACCGCAGAGACGCGGAAGAGAATGATGAAGTATGAACGATGAACGATGAATTAAAGAATTTCTCTTCCGTTCATCATTCATCATTCCGCATTCATCGTTTTCTTCCGCGCCTCTGCGGTGAACCCTCTCTCAACGATTTCGCACTGTGAGTTTGAGCGAAGATGGGAATTTTTTACCCGTTCGCAAAGAGAACTCTGACGGCTGATTATCGTTTACGCCAGGTGGCCGAAAATCTGGAAAGTCTATATTCGCCACCTTCACTCGCAGCGCGTGGTTTTTGCGGAATATCCAGTTGTCTCCGAAATCGCGAAACACCACCTTCTTCGCCTCGCCGGGTACAAGCCCCGACACTCGCATAATTCCTGCGGTCACCTCCGTCTCTATGCCGTCCGGCCCAACGTCGAAGATGCGCGTGATGACATCAATTGTTTGAGATGTCATGCTGCCGACGTAGAGAGTAAATTCCGCAGGCCCAAACATCTCTGTGTCAGAGCCGAACTGGCTCGATGTATAAACTAGCGAGCGTGGCAATGAACCGGACTGCTCGACCGTTGCGCTGAACATATCGCTTTTGGAAGGAATCTCAGCGCCCAGCCGCGAGCTTCTTATACGTTGAGGCCGAAAGATGCCGCCCGCGCCCTCTTCCAGATTTTCCTTCTTCTTCTTTTTCGCGATCAATCCGCCCGCTCTCAAGTAAAGCGGGAGCGTGGTTGAGTCTGACGGTGGAAACTGAGAATAACTTGCGGGCAGAAAGATCGAAGGTTCAGCCGCGCTCGCCACCTTCTTTCTATCCGTTCCGCCAATGCCCTGAAGGTAATGACCGAACCATCGCAAGACCGCCGCTGCGATGTAGACTTCTTCGGGGTCGGACTCGTTTCCTCCGGGCGGGTGGCCGCGCCTGCCGAAATAAATCTGCTTGTCTGCTGTTATCTGCGAATAGACATCGACCACTTGAGTAGAAGGGAAGAGGTAATCATCCCACGATTGAACGATGAAGATGGGCGCGCGAGGCTCTCGCCCCGGTATCAATACTTCTCGACCGTTCGCGTCGCGTTCGGATATTGATCTGTCGCGCAGTTCCTGTTTGACAGCCGCATCCGGCGCGCGGCCTTCTGCCGAAGCGTCGAACATCTCGAACTCGATGCGGTCGTAATTAAAGAAAGGCGGCGAGCCAATCGAAGTTTCAATTCCGCCATAAAATTCTCCGAGTCCGAGCTTGTAATTTATCGCGCCGTTCGGAAAAAGCGCCTCTTCTAGATTAGTCCAGCCGACGAGCGGAATTACTGCCGACACGCGCGGGTCGGATGCGATTTGCAAAGAGTGGCTTCCCCCGTAAGAGCCGCCTATCACTCCGATCTTCGTTATGCGCGGGTTAATGACTCCATCGGGGTCGTTCAAGAGCCAGTCAATGACCTTCTTGAGGTCGTTGATTTCGTTCGGGCCAGCGAGCGTGACTCGTCCGCCGGATTCGCCGCTCCCGAATCCGCGCGCAGTGTATGACAGCACAGTGTAGCCTGCGTTTGCGATGTGGTAGGCAAGGTTGTCTTCGCCCATCAAACGATGGCCGCCCCATCCGTGAATGTATATTACGGCAGGCGTTGACGGAAAAAGTCGCGGTTGATAAAGCGTTGCTGCCAGACTGATTTTATCGTTCGATTGCGCGTTGACACTGGCAGGAACCTGTATGAAATGAGTTGATGTCTCTACAAGCAAACCTGCGCTGGCGTGAGAATTGACAGCCGGTAATGAAATTAATAAAAGCGCGATTGTGATCAAGAGGGAGACACACTTCAACATAGCTTTATGATCCTTCTATTGCTCGAATGATAATCGCTCTTGATCGAGGCTAGTCCGGCACGACACTTCAATTGATACCAAGCGCGGCTATGATGAGTCAACCAATTATTTGAGATTCACAGAAGCCCGATTCATCGGGCTTTCCCGAAGGGCACATAGGCCAGCCGTTTACGGCTGGTTACTAGCGAGTAAGGTTTTCAAAGGGCGTTTCAACGTCCTTCTCGATTCGGCTTTAGCCAAGATTGGCGAAGGCTAAAGCCGCGCAGGCAAGCACGCTAAAGCGCGCTAATGAATCATCCATCGTTGTTCAACCAGCGCTAGAAGCGCTGGCCTATGTGCCCTTCGGGAAAGCCCGATTCATCGGGCTGTTTAAGCGTCAATTGGAGTCTGCAAGAAGCGTTTTCCCCTATGCAAAACACGATTTCCCTTCTGCAAGGGCCAGTTTCTCCTGCGCAAAAAGAAAAAAAAGCCTGCGATTTCAACCAACCCTCCGTGAAATCGCAGGCTAAAAGTTT
Organism: Blastocatellia bacterium; assembly: GCA_963726785.1. GTDB lineage: Bacteria > Acidobacteriota > Blastocatellia > UBA7656 > UBA7656 > DATEKX01. The sequence continues at coordinate 590,943 of CAVSDJ010000008.1, read as the reverse complement.
GCAACTAAAATCAAATGTCAGACGATCAGAAATAGAACTTAATCGCAAACTGCATGACGCGCGGGTCTCCGGCCAGCGTCGAGATTCTGCCTACAGCCGTGCTCGCCCGGTTGCGCTCAGGCAATCCGAACTGAGCGTGATTGAACGCATTGAAAACTTCCCATCGAAACTCAAGGCTGCGATTCTCGCCGAAGTACTTGAATGACCGCGCCAGCGCGAAATCAACATTCGCATATCCCGGCCCGTCCAGCGTATTGCGACCGCAAGTGCCAAGCCGCGCGGGCGTCGGCACTGCGTAAGAATTCGGGTTGAACCAGATGTCTATCGTGCGCACATCTCCGTGCAGCGTGCCGTCAGATAAACAATCGGCTACTGCGTTGGCCAATCCGCCGCGATTGCCGACAAGCCCGTTGTTCGTTCCTGCAAACACAGTGAAAGGCCGTCCCGAATGCGTATTGACAAGACCACTGAATCTCCAATCGCCAAGTGCGTGAGCCAACGGGCCTTCGGTGAAAAACTCGCGCCCCTTCCCGAACGGCAGATCATAAGCATATCCTGCGGCAAATCGTTGGCGGTAATCGAAGTCGCTGCGACCGCGCTGCTGCCTGCGGTCGCGGGCATTCTGCATAAAGGAGTTCGAGCCGCCGCTGAACAAATGCTCCATCGCTTCATCAATTGACTTCGAGTAAGTGTAAGCCGCATGGAACGACAGCCCGTGACTGAACCGCTTTTCAAGCGTCGCTTCGCCGCCGTGATAGATTGAATTGCCTCCGTTGTCACGAAATTCAATCGGGCCGAACTGCGGATAAGGAATGACCCCTGTGCCTGTGCCATCAGCGTTGAAGAATTGCTGATTCAGATTGCGCAGCACGGAAAGATGCGTCCCCTTAGTGCCGACGTAGTCGAACGTCACGACCATGTCTCCTGGCAGCAATCGTTGTATTCCTAAGTTCCATTGATCTATGCTCGGCGTTTTTGCTTCGGGATTGACGGCTCGTATTCTCACCGTCGCGGGATTGACCGCGCTCGGATTAAGCGAGAGGTTGAAGCCGGTTTGCAACCGCATATCGTTTACGGTCGTGGCGGTCGAAGGCGCGCTAACCACGTTGTTGACCAGCCACGGCAGATTGAGTCCGAGTTGATCTTCGCTGCCTGCGCGCTCCAACAACATGTAGAACCGGCCATAACCCGTGCGCAGGACGGTCTTGGAATCGAGTTGGAACGCAATGCCTATGCGCGGCGCAAAATTGTTTTTGTCTGACTGGATGAGGCTCTTACCGTAAGGCGAATTTTCGGGCGTGAATGTCTGGCCCGTCTTCGGGTCGAAATTCGTAATCCGATCCGCGCCTTCATAAGGCCACGTCGCAAAGTCGTAACGCAGCCCGATGTTTATTGTCAGGCGCGGCGTGATCTTCCAATCATCCTGAAAGAAATTCGAGTACATCCACAAACGTTGATCTACGACCGCAAGGTTAGACAACTGCGCGCCCGACGGATAGCCGAGCAGAAAATCCGCAAGCCCGTTGCCTGTGCGCTGTCCGTCGAACGTAAGCGACCCGCGAAGCCCCGGCACGTCGAGAAAGATGTTGCGCATCGGCGCTCGCAAATCCAGCCCGAACTTCATCTGGTGCGCGCCAAAGGTGAAACTGATGGCGTCGAACCATTGAAACTGGTTGGTGATTTGAAACTTTGGCAGAAAGTCGGGCGAGCCTATTCGATCAACACCGCTGCCGCCGCCTATCTGTAACGTGCCGCCACGCGCTTGAATGACGATGCCGGGTAAGCCGCCGCTGAAGGTTGGGCTGTCGGGTACTCCTTTAATGCCGAACTCTGCGAGCGTGTTTTGCCCGAACGGGTCTTGCACGCCGCGCGATTCGTTGCGCCCCCAGCCTAATCGAAATTCGTTGATGAGTCGCGGGTTGAAGATGTGATTCCAGGCGACGGCTGCCGAATGCGCCTTCATCGAGAGCCGACCGAACGCTGATGTCGAAGTGCCGTCAACGATGCCGCCGAATGTGCCCGGCACAAAGCGGAAGCGGTCGGAATATGTGTAGCGAATGAACACGCTGTTATTGTCATCCACCTGCCAGTCGCCGCGAGTCGTGTAGCTGTCTGTGTCATCAAGGATGTTGGGCTGGCGGACGAAGTTGTTGATGTTGAGCGGCCCTGAATCCGGCGTTATATTCGACGGCGGCAACAGACTCAGAATTTTTGCCGCGACGGGGTCAATGCATCGCGCCGGAATTTGATTATTCGGAAACGGCTGATTCTTGCCTACGCAATCGCCGACGCGATCAACAATCGGCGCATAAGTCGTCAAGTTGCGCGCAGCGGCTTCTGCCGAAAAGTCGCCGATCAATTCGTTTGCGAGCGGCACATTGCCTATGCGCGTAGCGCCTTTGCGAATGCGCGTTCCTTCATAGTTGAAGAAGAAGAACGCTTTGTTTTTCATAATCGGGCCGCCGAGATTGCCGCCAAACTGATTCTGAATGTTCTGCCCTCTCGGACGCCCTGCGCGATTGAGGAAAAAGCTATTCGCATCAAAGATGCGATTGCGATGAAACTCGTAGATCGTTCCATGAAAACCGTTCGTGCCGCTCTTAGTCGTGACGCTGACCAGCGCGCCGGGGCTGCGGCCATTCTCGGCGTTGTAAGGATTCGTGCTGACTTTGAATTCGTTGATCGAATCAACCGATGGCCGCGCCACCTGTGTAGTCAACTCTTGAACGTTGGTCGAAATCGAATTATTGTCAACGCCGTCAAGCACGAAATTGTTTTGCAGCGAACGCACGCCATGAACATTTGCGCCGCCTGTGCGCCCCGCTGCCGTGCCGCCGCCTTCTTCGGTGTAGCGATCATTTTGAACGCCTGCGACAAGGCTCAACAGATCATCCCAGTTGCGTATGCTCAACGGGAGGTCGCGCACTATGCGGTTTTCAAAGTTAGCTCCCGTTATGGCGTCTTGAGTCGTTAGCAAGGGAGCGCTAGATGTTACTGAAACGGATTCTGAGACCTGGCCGATCTCAAGCGCGAAATCAATGCGCGCTTTTTGCCCGACCTGCAAAGTGACACCGTTGCGTATGGACTTCTTGAATCCCTGCATCTCTACCGTGAGCTGATAAACTCCGATAGGAAGGCTCGGAAAAGTGAAGTAGCCGGAAGAATCGCTCTTGGATGTTTGTTCGACATTAGTTGCTGTGTTAGTGGCCGTGATTGTTGCCCCGGGCACCACAGCGCCTGTTGTATCGGTGATCAGCCCCGTAAGGCTGGCAGCATTCACCTGGGCCATTGCAGCGTAGCCCATCGGCATATGCAGAAGGAGCAGAACAGCAAGAGATCGCTTCAGTGCAGTAAGCATCATTCACCTCGCTTTATTCGTTTTCTATTTTCAAACGGCTTTGCTTAACATCTTGCGGACATACGGAGAGCGACATTATAAGGCCGTTTGCCGAGTTGAGAAAGTGATAACAACCCGGTTCACAATATCGCTTAAAGCCATTGAGCATGGCAGGCAGGTTTTACAAGATCGTTATTGCATTATGAATTCTGCGTGAACAATATGAATGGTAAAAGAGTTCACCGCAGAGACGCAGAGGACAGAAGAAATGATGAAGTATGAACGATGAATGATGAACTGATAGAGAGATTCTTAATTCATCATTCATCATTCCGCATTCATCGTTTCTTCTGCGTCCTCTGCGTCTCTGCGGTGAATAGGCTTTATTTTTGATTATTCAAACTGACCCTTCAGTTTGCCTATATGCGCGACTGGTTCTTCTGCGACAGCGGCCTGATGCTTTTTCTTATTCTTAAACAGTGTGCTGATTTTATCTTTCAATATTTCCATATACACATAAACGACGGGCGTGATATAGAGCGTTAGAATCTGCGATACTAACAATCCGCCGACGACTGCAAGACCCAGAGGCCGCCGCGACTCGGCCCCAGCGCCGAACCCTAATGCAATCGGCAATGTTCCGAGCAACGCCGCCATCGTCGTCATCATGATCGGGCGGAATCGCAACAAGCATCCTTCAAAAATCGCATCGGCGGGCGCTTTGCCTTCGTTGCGCTGCGCTTCCAGCGCAAAGTCAATCATCATAATGGCGTTCTTCTTGACGATGCCGATCAGCATTACCAGTCCAACGAAAGCATACACGTTCAGGTCAATGCCGAAGATCAGCAATGTCAACAACGCTCCGAATCCTGCCGAAGGCAGACCCGATAGAATAGTCAGCGGGTGAATCAGGCTCTCATACAAAATGCCCAGAACGATGTAGATCACAAGCACGGCAATCAAGCAGCAACAGCCCCAGCCCTTGCAACGATGACTGAAACACTTGAGCCGTCCCTTGAAACGATGTGCTCAGCGTTTCGGGAAGCGCCATCTCGTTCACGGCTTGTTGAACTTGATTCACCGCATCGCCAATCGAGACTCCCGATTTCAGATTGAACGAAATCGTCACCGACGGCAATTGACCAGAGTGATTCACGGTAAGCGGCCCCGTGCCCGGTCTCAATGATGCCACAGTTCCCAGAGGCACTTGCCTGTTGTCTGCCGCCTGAACGTAGAGCAGCGAAAGCGCCGAAGGGTCGGTTTGATACTCCGCTCCTACTTCCATAATCACAGAATATTGATTGCTCGACGTGTATATGGTTGAAACCTGTCGCTGCCCGTATGCGCCATAGAGCACGCTCTCGATTTGAGTGGGAGATATGCCGAGCGCCTGGGCTTTGTCTCGATCAATGTCAACGGTGATCTGCGGGCTTGTAATCTGCAAATCGGTCGTCACATCCTGTAGCGATGACAACTGCCGAATCGTATCTTCCACTTGCGGCGCATACTCGTATAGCTCTTTCGTGTCCGCGTCCTGAAGCGTGAATTGATACTGGCCTTTGCTCGTCCTGCCTCCGACGTTGATCGAAGGCGGATTCTGCAAATAGACATTGATGCCGGGAATCCGTGCAAGTTTTGGGCGCAGTTCTTGAATTATTTCATCCGCGCCCAGCTTTCGTTCGGAGCGCGGCTTCAAGTGAATCAAAAATCGCCCGGTGTTCGACGTAGAGTTTGCGCCTCCGGCTCCGACCGATGACATGAAGCCTTCTATGTTCGGGTCTTGCAGCATGATGTCGGCGACTTGCTGTTGATGCACGACCATCGAGTCGAAAGAAATGTCCTGCGCGGCTTCTGTCGTGGCGTTTAGCTGGCCCGTGTCTTCGCTTGGGATGAACCCTTTCGGAACTATCATGAAAAGGATGATCGTTGCGACAAACACCGCTCCTGAAACGATCATCGTGGTCGCGCGAAACTTCATAACCATTTCGAGCGTCCATTTATAACTTGCCAGCATCATGTCGAACACTCGCTCTGATGCGTCATAAAGGCGATTGTGTTTTTCCTTCTTATGCGACTTCAGAAAACGACTGCCGAGCATAGGCGTGAGCGTCAGCGAGACAAACCCTGATACGAGTATCGCCGCCATAATCGTGACAGCAAATTCATGAAGCAATCGGCCAAGAATGCCGCTCATAAACAGCACCGGGATGAAGACGGCTGCTAAACTGAGCGTCATCGAAATGATCGTGAAGCCGATTTCACGCGCGCCCTTGACTGCGGCATCAAATGGTTTCTCGCCCATCTCGATATGCCGCACGATGTTTTCAAGCATTACTATCGCGTCGTCAACTACGAACCCGACCGATAGCGTCAAAGCCATCATCGAGAGATTGTCCATCGTATAGCCGAGCATGTACATGATGGCAAAAGTCCCGAACAGCGACATAGGCACTGCGAGGCTCGGAATGATCGTGGCCGAAAGATTTCGCAGAAAAAGAAAGATCACAAGAATGACCAGACCGATGGTCAATACGAGTGTAAGCTTCACGTCATGGATCGAATCGCGGATGCTCTCGGAGCGGTCGAACAGGATGTTCAAATCAACCGATGCGGGCATCTGTTCGCGGAAAGTGGGCAACAGGTTTTTGACGTTGTCTACGACTTCGACCGTGTTTGTGCCCGGCTGGCGCTGGACGGCCAGGACTATCGCGCGCGTATCGTTAAACCAGCTTGCCGTCTTGTTATTTTCTACGCTGTCGATTACGCGGCCCAGTTCTCCGAGCCGCACAGGAGAGCCGTTTTGATATGCAACGATTATAGGGCGATAAGCGTCGGCGTCTTCAAGCTGACCATTAGACTCTATGCGCAGAGAGTTGTTAGGCCCTTGCAGCGTGCCTGTCGGCAGATTCGCATTCGACTGCTGAACGGCCTGCTGCACCTGATCCATTCCGATGCCGCGCGCCGCCATCATATTTGGGATCAATCTGAATTCGCACGGCATATTTTTGAGAACCAAAGACAGAGACTTGCGCTACGCCGTCAATCATCGAAATGCGCTGCGCCATCAACGTCTCCGCGTATTCATCTATTGCCGATAGCGTGAGCGTCGGAGAACTGAGCGTGAGATAGAGCACGGGCTGGTCAGCCGGATTGACTTTCCGAAATGATGGCGGAGACGGCATCTCCTCAGGCAGTTGTCGCGACGCGCGAGAGATGGCCGCCTGAACATCTTGCGCCGCTGCGTCAATGTCTCGGCTCAGATTGAATTGAACGACTATGTTGGTCGAGCCTTGAGCATTGGTCGAAGTCATGTTGTCAATGCCCGCAATCGTAGAGAGTTGTTTTTCAAGCGGAGTTGCTACCGAGGCAGCCATCGTGTCGGGGCTTGCTCCGGGAAGACTTGCGCTGACACTGATGGTCGGGTAATCCACATTAGGCAGTTCGCTGACGGGAAGCAGGCGATACCCCATGATGCCGAAGATCAAGATGCCTGCCATGATCAGCCCCGTGGTGATCGGGCGACGTATGAATAGACCGGCGATGTTCATTGATTTTATGCTCCCGCTTTACGACTAATCCCTAAGGGTGCAAATCTTCTTTATTGGGCTGCGCGGCGTCGTTCGTCGCTTTTATTTTGCTGCCCGGTCGCAAGCGCAACTGTCCGTCCGTCACAATGATTTCACCCGGCGTCAGCCCGCTTGCGATGACGGTTTTCTCGCCCGCGGTTCGCGCTACGGTCACATTGCGCAGTTCAACCGTCTGATCGGAATTTACGACGAACACATAGCGGCCCTGCTGTCCCGTCTGCAATGCCTGCGAAGGAACGACTATGGCATTCGGCTGAACCGATAGCGTCATCACTATGTTGACGAACTGACCGGGCCAGAGCCGCTGGCCTGCGTTCGTAAAAGTGCCTTTCATCTTTACAGTCCCGGTCGCGGGATCAACGGCATTGTCAACGAAGCTCAAAGTCCCTTGTTCGGGCGCGCCCGTATCATTAGGTATTGAGGCAGCGACCTGAAGGTCGCCTTGCGCCATGTAACGCTTGATGTCCAACAACTGCGCTTCCGGCACTGCGAAGGTGACGTATATCGGGCTGACCTGATTGATGACCACGAGCGGATTCGTATCGTTCGCTTTTACGAGGTTGCCTTGATTAACCATCAAGCTCCCTGTGCGGCCTTCAATCGGCGAGTTGATTTATGTATAGCTGAGTTGCACTCTGGAAGCATCGGCTGCGGCTTTCGCCGCGTTTACTGAATCACGCTGGGATGCAATGGCTGCCCGATCTGCTTTGATTACAGCCGCCAGCGCATCAGCATTAGTTCGCATCTGATCGGCTTGTTCTTTCGATACTACGCCCTGCTGATAAAGCTTCTCGTATCGCTGCGCCTGAACCTCTGCGGTCTTTGCCTGCGCGAGGTCTTTGGCAAGGTTGGCTTCGGCCTGTCTTTGATCGCTGACAGCTTTGGATTGATTGGCCATCGACCCGGCCAGATCAGCCTGAGATGGACGAGGATCAATGCTGAAGAGCGGGTCGCCTTTCTTTACATACTGGCCTTGGGTGAAGTGGACTTTCGTGATCTCGCCATTCGCCTGCGACCTTACAGAGACAGTGGAATAGGCTTCGACATTGCCAATGGCGCTGATCTGAAGCGGCATTGTTTCCGAAGTGACGCTGGCCGTCGTCACAGGCACGCCGGGCGGCTCGGCTGACTTCCCGGCAGCATGTTCTTTCTTTGCAAATACGCTTGAAAATAATATTGAGCCGATAACGATCACGCACAGCATTCCTATCGCAATCAGTCCTGGACGCCCTAGTCGTTGAAGATATTTTTTATAATCTGGAAACTTCATCACCGGTTCTCCTCAAATTCCTTTGCTTCTTTTCAAGACGACACTCGCCCGAATTGCACGAATCAGATACACGTCGCGCCTCGCTTATTGATCCGTTTATTGATTGAGCAATGTATATGCCGCTGAGGTCTGGACAACAGATTCAGCGAGTGAGTTTGACATACACCTGACCCGATTGATCGACTCCCATAGACATAGACGCCCGGCAATCGAGTTTAGTTACCGAAGCTTGGTGGAATGTGTGTTGTGATGTTGGCGCAACCGGGCGGCTGCGCCATTTTCAGGTGAGTTTAAGCAAGCGCATTCGTCAATCGATCTGCCGCCGCATGAAGCATTTCGTCTTCTCGCGCGAAACACAGACGCATGTAAACATCCCGCTCCGGTTCGTCCATGAACGCGCTGCCGGGCACGCCAGCCACGCCCGCTTCGCGGATCAGAAATTCATTCAACTCCGCCGCGTCCTGGAATCTCTCAGGGATGCGCGCCCACGTGTAGAAACTTGAGCGCGACGGATAAATCTTAAACCCTGCCTGGGCCAACGCCGCCGAGAGGATCTCTCGCTTGCGCGCGAAATCTAATCGCAGGCGATCATAATAAGTCGGGTCCGCCATCAGCACGCGAGCGAGCGCGTGTTGAAACGGAGTCGGCGTGCAAACGTAATAAATATTTCCGAGATGCGATAAACTCGATACCAGATTGCTCGGCCCGTAAGCGTAGCCGAGTCGCCAGCCGGAGACGGCCCATGATTTCGAAAACGAGCTGACAGTTATCGTTCGCTCGAACGCGCCGGGAATTGATGACATGGGAATGTGATCGGATGCTTCGATTGTGAAGTGCTCGTAGACCTCGTCGGAAAGGATTACCAGATTGAACTCTTCGGCTACCCGCACGATTGATCCCAACTCATCGCGAGTGAGCACGCGGCCAGTAGGATTGGCGGGCGAACAAACTATCATCGCTTTGAGTGGATATTCAGATCGTTTGACGCCTTCGCGGCAGACGCGACGCAGTTCGTCAACGTCGAGCGCCAGATCCTCTCCGCGCAGTTTCACGACGTCAACTCCGCGCGTTGGCGGTTTCGAGCGTCTTCTTATGGTAAGGATAGTAAGGCTCAAACAGAATGGCAGCGCCGCCGCGCAGGTAAGTGTGCGCGAATGAGACCAGCCCGCCCGTAGCGCCCGGAGTTATTATTAATTCCAGAGGCCGTCGTTCAGGGTCAATCGTAATTCCATTCAACATTTGCAATTTTTCTGCGACTGCCCGCCTGAATGTACCCGCACCCTCGAAAAAGCTGTAGTGATTCAGTCCTTCCGAAATCACTTCTTTAGCGGCTCGCTCAAGCTCAGGATGCAGAGCTACTTCATTCTGCCCTTGAACAAGATTGCCGCTTGGTGGAATGAGCCGCGCGATTGCGCGAATATCAGGCTGAGGCCGCTTTACTATAGTTTGCAAATGTATCCCTCCATAATTCCGATGGCGTATTGTAGTCTGCTGTGCCAGCAAATTAACTCGAAATGGTAAAGGCCGCCCGGTTCGCCTGTCAAGCAATGTGTATGGCGATTATGTTGCGATGTCACGCCCTGTGCTGATCCGGGATAGATTCTATTTTCTGTATGAAAGTTATTTTATAACATCTGAAAAAATAGAGCGAAGCAAAGTCTTCATTAGCTATAGCCGTAAGGATGAGTTTTGGCTGAAGCGACTTCAGGTCCACCTAAAACCACTGATTCGAGATCATAACATCGCTGCTTGGGATGATACTGTTATAAGGGCTGGCTCAAATGGCGCGAAGAAATAAAGGAGGCCATAAATTCTGCGAAGGCCGCTGTTCTGATGTTGAGTCCTGATTTCTTCGCTTCAGATTTTATAATCGCCGATGAGTTACCCCCTCTGCTTAGAGCCGCCGAGGAAGACGGGGCACAAATCCTACTTTTAATAGTAAGGTCAAAGTAGAACAAGAACTGCTTAAAAAGTACGCGCGGATATTGTTGGCAATATCTGCGGTTATCGGGATATTTCTTATTATCATCGTTATTCTTTTGCTGAAGTAAGGGCTTGAAATTCAGAATGTCGCGAGGGTCTTGATTCAAAGAGCGCGACAGGTTATTCTTAGGTTCCCCTTTGAAAAATAGAATCAGTGGATTGCAGCAATAGAATCGAATCCAGAAGTGTACGAAAAGTTCAATCTCAACTAATAACGAGCGGAACTGAAACATACATGAGGGACAAGAAAAAAATCGGCCAGCTAACTCGCCGCCAAGCCATCGCATCGTTTGCCACTTTCACAGCGGGAACATTAATCAAACCAGGGTCCATATTCGGCGCTTACTCATCGAAGAGCAAAACTCGCTTTGTCGTAATGGGCGACTTTGGAACAGGAAGCGGCGAACAATGCGCGCTCGCAAATCAGATGTACGAAGCGCATCGCCAATCCGAATTAGAGTTCGTTTTGGCCGCCGGAGACAACATCTATCCCAACGGGGCAGGGCGCTACTTTGCAAAAAACTTCGAGCAGCCTTACGCAGCCCTGCTGAAAGAGCAGGTGAAGTTCCACACTGTCCTGGGCAACCACGATGTTGAAGAAGGGCGCAAAGACCAGCTTGAGTATCCTCTGTTCAATATGAACGGCGCGAACTATTACACGATGGGCAGAGGCAACGGGCTTGTAGATTTCTTCCTGCTCGACACGACCAACCTGGACAGAACGCAGATGACATGGCTTGAAAACTCGCTGCGTTCCTCGAAAGCCATCTGGAAGTTAGCCGTTTTTCATCATCCGATTTACTCATCGGCCAAAAAGCACGGCTCGAATGAGAAGCTGCAAAATCGGCTTGAGCCGCTCTTCAAAAATTACGGCGTGCAGGTCGTATTCGCAGGCCACGATCACATCTACGAACGCGTAAAACCTCAACAGGGGATTCAGCATTTCGTCACGGGAGGCGCGGGCAAAGTGCGTCAAGGTGATGTTGATTTGAGCAGCGAAATTCGAGCGGCAAGCTACGATGACGGCACTCACTTCATGTTGATTGAACTGGACGAATCTGAAATAGCCTTCAAAGCGATAACCGCAAAAGGTGATGTCATTGATAGCGGCGTCATCAGGCAGTCCGGGTTTTGATTATCTCAATCCGAAATAATTTTATCTCAACGCGCGCCAGCGCTGGCCGGATCACTGCGTTCTAAAATCTCGTCGCTTGTGATGAGATGCGCGCCGTTTCTTTCCATCTCGCCGAGAGCCTTCGCGCCGTCATCAGGATTTACATTCACCGCGCGCATCGCGTCTGTGACTGCAAAGACTTCGTAGCCGAGTCTGAGCGCATCAAGCACGGTCGCCTTCACGCAGTAATCAGTCGCAAGCCCGACGACATAGACGCTTTTGACTCTTCTGCTTTTCAGAAACCCATCAAGCGTGCGGCCATTTTCGTCCACGCCCTCGAATTCCGAGTAAGCGTCTTTATCAGGCAACGATGCCTTGCGGAAATAATTCGCAACCGTGTTGGTATTGAGCGCAGAGTGTAGCTCTGCGCCGGGCGTGCCTTGAACGCAGTGCGGAGGCCAGGGGCCGCCTCGCTCTTTGAAAGAAATGTGATTTGCAGGGTGCCAGTCCTGAGTCGAGACGACGAGAGGGAATTGATGCACAAGGCGGTTGACTGTAGCGATTATCTCGTCGCCTTCTGTGACTGCGAGCGCGCCGCCGGGGCAGAAATCATTTTGAATGTCTACGAGAATCAACGCAGCATCTTTGAACTGGCTATCCATATTCATCACCTCTACTTCAATTATAATAATCAGAAGCGATAAAAAACAGAGAGTTCACAGCAGGGGAAATGATGAACTATGAATTATGAACGCGGAACTGCAAACGAGTCATTCATCATTCATCATTCATCGTTCATCGTTTCCTCTGTTACCCGCCAAGCTCACTTTTAAGCCTCGCTTGTTCTTCGATGAGACGCTTGCTGAAAGTGACCGGATAACTCGCTTCGCCATCGAGCGCGAGCAACTCATCGGGCAATCGCTTCAACTCTTTCACTGTGCGATTTCGCGCCTGATTCAGACGCGATAAACGAGCTTGCCTTGCTATCTCTATCGGCGCTTCTTCATCACCTGACGCGAAGCGGTCGCTGATTGTGCGACCGTCTTTCATTACTTGCACAAGCATCGGTTGCCACGAACCGTGAAGCGGACCTGCGTCGCTTTCAGGCGCGGCTTCATCGCTGAATGACACTACGTCCTGACCGTATTTGCCCGCCTTGTCTGTAAATCGCCAGACCTGTTTCGCGCCGGGATAAGTCGCTTTGCCTTCGCTCAGTTTGATTCTCATTTCGAGGCGGCCATTCTGTTCAAGGCCGACGAGTTTGTATACAGCCGAGAGCGCAGGCGAATCGTAAGACGTGGCAAGCTCTGTGCCCACGCCGAAAGAATCTATCTGCGCGCCGCGAGCAATCAAGTCTGCAATGCGATGTTCATTCAGGTCGCTGCTTGCGAATATCTTAGTGTCATTCATTCCAGCCTGATCGAGTATCCGTCGGACTCGGATGCTCAGATCGAGCAGGTCGCCGCTATCCAGGCGCACGGCAGGAATGGTCGGGCCGAAATCACGCGCCAGTCGCTCGACCGCTGCAACCGTGTCATAAGTGTCAACGAGGATGGTCGCGGTTCTGGGAAAGACTTTCAAGAAGGCGTGAAAAGCTTCGTCCTCATTGTCGAATGCCATCACGAATGAATGCGCGAGCGTCCCATAAGTCGGTATGCCGAACAGGTGACCTGCTTCAACGTTCGATGTGCCGATACAGCCGCCGATGTAAGCTGCGCGGGCGGCAAACAATCCCGCTTCGGTGCCGTGTGCGCGCCGCGTGCCGAATTCGATGATGCTGCGCCCGCGCGCCGCCGTGACAACACGCGCCGCCTTCGACGCTATCATCGTTTGAAAGTTGATCGTCGAAAGCAAAAAGGTCTCGACGATTTGAGCTTCGATGATGGGCGCTGTCACACGAAGCATCGGCTCCATAGCGAATACGGCAGTGCCTTCAGGCATGGCCCACACCTCGCCTGTGAACCTAAATTCTGCAAGGTAGTCGAAAAATTCACGCGACACGTTCTCGAACGTCGGATGATTGCGCAGGTAATCAATCTGTTCGGCGGTGAAGCGAAGCGACGAGAGATAATCCAAAGCCTGTTCGAGTCCGCCTGTGATTAGAAAAGAACGATTGCGAGGCAGCCTTCGGACGAATAGCTCGAAGATGGCTTTGTCATTGATATGGCTGTCGAAATATGCGGCGGCCATCGTCAATTCGTAAAGGTCGGTTGTAAGCCCGAAGGCGCGTTGAATCATAATATTGATTGAACTATAGAAACCTCACGCTACTGAGTCAACAGGGCTGCTCGCACGCGGCAACGGCTTGAGTTGTTCGTATTGTGACCGCTACAATCGCCAGCCTGAGAGATGAATGCTGAGATGAAGAAGATGATAAGAAATGAGATAGGCGTGAGCGGGCTGATTGCAGAGTCGCGGGTGAGGGTTCGCTACGCAGAGACGGATCAGATGGGCGTGGCTTACTACGCGAACTATCTGGTGTGGTTCGAGGTAGGTCGCAGCCAGTATTGCAATGACTGTGGCTTTTCTTACCGCGACATGGAGCGCGAGACAAAGTTGTTTATGATCGTTGCGGAAGCCCGTTGCAGGTACAAGACGCCCGCTCGATACGAAGATGAATTGATCATACGAACGCGTGTTACGGAAGTGACGCGAAGGACATTGCGCTTCGCCTACGAGATTGAACGCGCAGACGGGGTGTCGCTTGCGACGGGCGAAACTCTCCACGTTCTGATTAACTCCGAAGGTCGCCCTTCGAGCTTTCCCGATAAGTACCTGAGAATGCTGAGAGGGGAAAGATAGAAGGCAGAATACACGAAACAACAGATTAGGATAATAGGTAATGCGACAACTACCGCCGCGCCGCGTAGCGGCGGCTTGATTTTAGCCGTGTGCTTTAGCGCACGGGAAGCGGGATTGATGAATTCGCGTCGCTGCCGCGACGCGAGCATGATCGCTCATCCATACCCGGCGTTGAAACACCGGGCTAAACTCAGAATGCCGCTACGCGGCAGAATAATATGGACCGTCTGGTTTATCACAACGACAGAATCATTGATTTGAGCGAAGCGGCGGTCGCGCCGACGATTGCCGGTTTGCTTTACGGTTGGGGCGTGTTTACGACTCTGCGCGTTTATAACGGCAAAGTCTTCGCTTTCGATTATCACTGGGAACGACTGTTGCGCCACTCGGAAAAAGCGCGCGTGCCAGTTCCATTAGAGGCCGAAGAAGCAAGGCGAGCGCTTAATGATCTGATCGCAGCAAACTCGGTGGAACAGGGAAGAGCGCGAATTACCATTCTGAAAGGCGAAGCGGGTTTCTGGCGCGGCGCATCTATGCGAGAAGCCGATGTCCTTGTGTTCACATCGGCAGAAGCCTTTCGCGCATTGCCGAATCTTGCGTTGACCATCTCGCCTTATCGCGTGCTATCGGGCGGGCCGCTTGCGAACGTGAAGCGCACTGCGATGATTGAAAACCTGCTGGCGTTTGAAGAGGCGCGCGCGCGCAACTTTGACGAAGCCATCATGTTTAACGAACGCGGAGAGATCGTCTCTGCGACGGCGGCAAATATTTTCTGGGTGCAGGGCGACGAGGTATTCACGCCCTCGCTTGCCACAGGGTGCATCGCTGGCATCACACGGCGACTCGTTCATGAAATCGCAGCGAAGTACAATCTGCACATTGTTGAAGGCAGCTTTACGACGCAGCGACTTCTCGAAGCGAGAGAGATTTTTCTGACTTCGACCGCGCGCGAGATAGCAATCGTGTCGAGCTTTGATGTTAAAGAGTACAATCGCAAGGAAGCGCGCATTGCAAAGCTGATTAGCCGCGAATTTCAAAAGATGACCCGCGATGCTAAAATTTGATGTGGACGTTAAATGACATATCGAACGGAGAGCAAACGGTGGAGATCAATAGCGACGAAGTCATTTCAAATATTCTCGATGAGGCGAAGACGATAGCGGTCGTGGGAATTTCATCCGACCCTTCGCGCCCAAGTTACAGCGTGTCGCGCTATATGCAATCAAACGGCTATCGAATCATTCCGGTAAATCCTAATGAAACGAGCGTGCTTGGTGAAAAAGCTTATGCGTCGCTCGATGATGTTTCTGAAAAGATAGACCTGGTTGACATATTTCGCCGCAGCGACGAAGCCGGTCAGCACGTTGATGAAGCCATTCGCATTGGCGCTGGCGGAGTATGGCTGCAAGAGGGCGTGATTGATGAAGCCGCCGCGCGCCGCGCGCTCGACGCAGGGCTTCAAGTCGTGATGGATCGCTGCATTCTGAAAGAGCATCTAAAGCGCAAACGATAATCTAAAACATTCACACGTTACTGAGGTCAATGACGATGCATAACCCCGTAGATGCACGATATGATGCGAATGCCATACCCGCGCTGCGGACGAAGCGGCTTGAAACTTCCTGCCATCTCTCTCGGACTGTGGCACAACTTTGGCGGCGTGGATCGCTTTGAAGATGCGCGCTCGATGGTGTTGCGCGCTTTCGATCTTGGGGTTACGCATATAGATTTGGCCAATAACTATGGCCCGCCTCCCGGCTCGGCTGAAGAAACGTTTGGCCGCATTCTCAAACAAGACCTCGCTTCGTATCGCGATGAACTGATCATCTCGACGAAGGCCGGTTATCTCATGTGGCCCGGCCCTTACGGTGAATGGGGTTCGCGCAAGTATCTGATAGCGAGCCTCGACCAGAGCTTGCGCCGCATGGGTTTAGATTATGTAGATATTTTTTATCACCATCGCCCTGACCCGGATACGCCGATGGAAGAAAGTCTGGGCGCGCTCGATCACATCGTGCGAAGCGGTAAAGCGTTGTATGCGGGCATCTCGTCATATTCCGCCGAACAGACTCGTCAGGCCGCGCAGATACTAAAGTCTTTAGGAACTCCCTGCCTTATCCATCAGCCGAGCTATAGCATGTTCAATCGTTGGATTGAAGATGGCTTGCTCGCGGTGCTCGGTGAAGAAGGGATTGGCTGCATCGTCTTTTCGCCACTGGCTCAAGGGCTATTGACGAACAAATATCTCAACGACATTCCAGAGGATTCGCGCGCAGCAAAGCCATGGGGATTTCTCAAGCGTGAGCAGATAACGAACGATAAGCTGTCGAAAGTCCGGCGCTTGAACGAATTCGCGCAGGCACGCGGCCAGACACTTGCTCAGATGGCTATAGCCTGGACGCTGCGTCACCCGGAAGTGACATCGGCGCTGATTGGCGCGAGCCGCATGTCACACGTTGATGATGCTGTTGGCGCGCTCGCAAACAAATCTTTTACGAATGACGAGCTACAGAGTTATTGAACAGATTCTCGCGCAGCTGATCTTGGGGAAGTGTTTGCAGTAGCCCGAGCGTAAGCAAGGGCGAACTCGCTCGCCCTTGCTTACGCTCGGGCTACTGACAGGGGCATTAATTATGAAACAACGCGCAATCAAATCAATGCTCAAGCTGGCAATCGTATCCGCCTTCATCGTTTTGCCGATTGCATCAGCCGACAATGCAATGCGCGCAGACGTGGACGCTCGTCTGGTCGGATGAATTCGATGGCGTCGGCAGGTTCTGCGCCCAACTCGTCAAAGTGGGGTTATGACATCGGCGGAGGCGGGTGGGGCAACAAGGAATTGGAGACTTATACGAATCGAACGCAGAATGCCAGCCTCGACGGCGACGGCAATCTCAGTCATCAAAGTCATCAAAGAAACTTTCACAGGGCCAGACCGCATCACTCGCGAATACACTTCGGCCCGCTTGCTGACAAAAGGGAAATTCGAGCAGCGATATGGCCGGTTTGAAGCACGCCTCAAACTGCCTTTCGGTCAGGGCATCTGGCCTGCGTTCTGGATGCTGGGAAATGACATTGACACTGTGGGCTGGCCCAAAAGCGGTGAGATTGACATTATGGAAAACATCGGGCGCGAACCTGCAATCGCTCATGGCACTCTGCACGGGCCGGGCTATTCAGCGGGGAACGGGCTCACAGGCCAATACACTCTGCCAAACGATCAACGTTTTTCAGATGATTTTCATGTGTTCGCAGTGGAATGGGAGCCAAACGCGATTCGCTTCTACGTTGACGGCAATCTCTACGGGACGAAAACGCAGACGGATGTGCCCGCGGGCAATCGTTGGGTATATGATCATCCGTTTTTCATAATTATGAATGTCGCGGTCGGCGGAATCTGGCCGGGCAACCCTGATAATACGACTACGTTTCCGCAGGTGATGAAAGTTGATTATGTGAGAGTCTACGCAGACACGGCCCAGATTCCAACGATTACAAACGTTTCGATTAAAAAGAAAGACCTGATCGTCACAGGCGAAAACTTTGACGCGGACACGGTGATTTTGCTGAATGGCAAAAAACAGAAAACTTCACGCGACGATCAGAACCCGTCTTCATTGACCGGCAAGAAAGTGGCAAAGAAAATTGATTCCGGTCAGGCCGTAAAGATACAGGTCAGAAATTCCAACAATGTAGTATCGGCTGAATACAGCTATACAAAACCCTGAAGAACTATCAAATATTGGGCAGGTCATCGTTGCCGAGTCTGAAGAATTCGCGGATGCTGTTTAGGAATTCGTTTTGCGCTTTATTCATTCGCTGCCGCTTGACTTCTTCATTGAGTTCTTCTCGAATGGCTTCCAATTCAACGCGGCGTCGCGCGAGCGTGTGCGAGATGTCTTCGGCTATTTCCGGGCGACTTTGCAAAATATCTTTGAAAGCGTCTTTGTCCAGACGATAGCATTTCACATCCGTCTGCGCGACAACTGTGGCCGTGCGTGGCGCGCCCGTCATCAACCCCATCTCTCCAAAGTAATCTCCTCCTTTGAGCGTTGCCACCTTTTCGCTTTTTCCATCAATGGCTAAATGAACTTCTGCCTCGCCCTCGATGACGAGATAAAGCCAGTGGGCTTGAGCGCCTTGCTTCGTCATCGCTTCGCCGCGCACGAAAGGAGCGGCTCTTAAACCCTTTGCCAGTTTCGCGCGTTCCTCGTCTGTCAGTTTATCGAAAAGCTCTATGTGCTTGAGCGCTGCGACGCGACGTTCAGCCTCTTCGTTTCGCTTGCGCTCTCGGCGCGACTCATCCTCTTCGGTAACAAAGAGCGTGCGCGCGGGAATCGAGAGCGGAATCTCTGCGCGGCGAAGCGCGGAATATATGCGCGAGCGCACGATGGAATCGGTCGGGTCGGTCAGGGCCATGTCGGTCAACCAGTATCGCGCGGCGTATGTGGTATAGCTGTCTTTGAAATCTATGATCAGGCAATGCGGCAAGGGGTCGTCCGCGACGTTCGGCATGTGTTCGGCGCGCAGGGCCGTCTCTACTATTTGAATTACTTCTGTCGGCGCGAAACGGAAATCAACATTGAAGTAAACCCATTGGCGATGCTGGCGCGGCGCTCCCGCGCGCCGTCCGAGCAATGTGACCTGGCCTTTCATCAAGACGCTGTTTGGAATCACTATCGTATCCCAATTGCGCGTCTCGATTGATGTCTGTCGCCAGCGAATCTCCTTAACCCGCCCTTCATTTTGATCTATGCGAATCCAATCGCCGACGCTTATAGTGCGCTCCATCTGCAACGCCATGCCGCCCATGACGTTGCCCAGCGTATCCTGCAAAGAGAAACCGATGACAGCCGTGATGACTGCGGAAGTGGCGACGACGCCAGCCAGATCAACTCCGCTGCGCGAGAGCAGTGTGATGGCAGTGATGATGTAGGCCAGAGCCAGCATCAAATCGCGCATGATGAGAGGCGTGCTTATACGAATGGCTTTGAGCGCCACAGCGAAAATAATTACGCCTATCAAGTTGATGATTGCGATGCTTTCCAAGAAAAGTGAAATCAATCGAATCGTGCGATAGCCGAAGCTGTCCGGGTTTCCGCCGAAAGAAATTACTGTGCTGGCCGCAAGCAGTCCTGCAAAAGAAAGAGCGAACAGAAACATCGCCCCTCGTATGCGCGCTCGTTCGGCTGGAACAAAGCTGAACAGCAGGAATGCTGTCACAACGAAACCGAGCACAATCCAATAATATGCCCCGTTCATGCCCGCTGTTATTTGCACGTTGTGCCAGAAACTCATATTAAACCAAATCCTCTTTCCCAAAAATAATGATGCGCTAGGCCGCGCTTTACCCGAGCGAACTTTGATTGCGTGAGAGTATATTCTTCATTGGGTGATGCTTCAATCTTGACGCGCTGATTGCAACCAGTAATGCTATTTGTTGAATGATGAGACGAATTAGAAAAGGCAGCTCCGTCTATAAAGACGGAGAGAAAGAAAAGACGCAAGGCTCGCCGCGCGACCTGCTGCAATTGCTTTCCTACACCCGTCCGTATCGCGCCAGGCTTGCAGTTGCATTTACCAGTCTTTTGATCGCAAGCTCGATTGGCCTTGCGTTTCCGAAGATGATTCAACTGTTGATGGATGCCGCTTTCGTCGAGCGCGATTCTCAAAGGTTGAACAATCTGGCCGTGCTGACAGTCTGTTTGTTCGTAGTTCAAGCGGCTTTCAGCTTCTTGCGCGCTTACCTGCTTTCTTACACAGGCGAGCGAATCGTGGCAGACGTGCGCACGCAGCTTTATACGCACCTGACGAGCTTGCCCGTATCTTTTTTCGCCAGCCGTCGCATAGGCGAACTGACTTCTCGCATGGCCTCTGATGTGGGCGTGATTCAGACCGTCACGACCAGCAGTTTTACAGAGCTTCTGCGAACCTGTCTGGTTCTCACAGGCGGCATCGCGATCATCGCATACACCAACCTGCGATTGACCTTGATGATGCTTGCGGTTGTTCCAATCGTCATAATTTCAGCTCAGTTCTACGGGCGATACGTTCGCCGTTTGAGCACGCGCGTGCAAGACCGACTGGCAGAAGCGAATTCAGTATTGGAAGAAACACTTTCGGCTATTCGCATAGTGCAATCGTTCGTGAGGGAAGATTACGAGCGGCAGCGCTACCGCGAAAAAATAACCGAGGCGCTGAAACTGGCTGTGCGGCGATCAGTGGCCGGAGGCGGCTTTATTGCCTTTATCATCATGGTGGTTTATAGCGGCATAGCGGTGATGCTATGGTTCGGCCTCCGCCTGGTTACGTCCGGCGAAATGACTGCGGGCCAGTTGACAGCTTTCGTGCTCTACACGTTTGTCATAGCCAGTTCGATCAGCGGAATGTCCGAACTTTATGGACAGTTTCAAAGCGCAATCGGCGCAACGCGACGAGTGTTTGAATTGCTGGACACAGAGCCGGAAATAAAGGACCCCGAAGTGCCTGAAGAGCTTGGCCATGTGCTTGGCGGTGTGCGGTTGATTGATGTGCATTTCACTTATCCCGACGAGAGAGCCACGGAAATCCTCAAGGGCGTGACAATCGAAGCGCGCCCCGGCCAGATAGTCGCGCTTGTCGGGCCAAGCGGGGCGGGGAAATCTACGCTTGTTGCTTTGATACCAAGATTCTTCGATGTGACGAGCGGTGCGATTCTGGTTGACGGGCACGATATAAGATCGCTTCGCCTGCGCGATTTGCGCTCGGCCATCGGCATGGTGCCGCAAGAGACTACGCTGTTTGGCGGGACTATCCGCGAGAACATAGCTTATGGCAAGCTCGACGCAACGGACGAAGAAATTAAAGCGGTCGCGCAAGCGGCGCACGCGCACGAATTTGTTTCAGAATTTCCTGACGGGTACGAAACGATTGTGGGCGAGCGAGGCGTCAAGCTCTCAGGCGGCCAGCGCCAGCGCATAGCAATAGCCCGCGCGCTGCTCAAAGACCCTGCGATACTGATTCTTGATGAAGCGACAAGCTCGCTCGATTCCGAATCAGAGCGGCTTGTGCAGGACGCGCTCGAAACCTTGATGCAAGGCCGCACGACATTTGTAATCGCTCACCGGCTCTCAACCGTGCGCCGCGCGGATAAAATAGTTGTGCTCGATGCCGGAAGGATTATCGAAGAAGGCACTCACCAGGAATTGATGGCAAACGAAGGCTTATACAAACATCTTTATGAGATTCAATTCAGAGATCATGATATTGCTGTAAGTCCGACCGTCAGAGAGGAATTAAGCCCAGGCTAACTTGGTCAGCCTGCTTTGCCCAGAGCATAAATCGGCATGGTCGGTTGTTCGGAACCGCCTTTGGGTTCAAGAGTGATTGCTGCTGCTGCCACATCAGGCACGTTTGACGACATATCAAAGACAGTGAAATCGTGACCTTTATTATCCGGCTCAATCAATCCCACGCTTAGCTTTTGGTCATTGGATGTGATGACCCAGAGTTGATAAACTTTTCCCTCGGGAGCAGGCGGCAGGTCTGCGCTTACAACCCATCGCTTTTCTGCAACGTCCCAATAAATATTTGCTGACGCTGAAGGCGCGACTTCCTGACCTTCCAATTTTATCGTGCTCTTTTGAAGCGACCCGAGCACGGCATTGATTTGAGCGAGTTCTTTTTCTCGCGCGCTCTCGCGGTTGAGCTTGTCTCTAAGCTCGGCAGTCTCTCTCAACAATTCTTGTCTGTTTTTTCGCTCGGTTTGCCAGGACATAATTGTGTATGCGAGCGCTATCAATAGTGATGCGGCGACAGCCCACGGCAACAATCTAAGTCCAGGTGCGGGACGTGAAACGGCGGGTGACTGGCGAGTTGATTTAGCCCTGTCAGGAAAAGGAATCACTGACGCTGTTTGTGAATCCTTGCTTGCTTGCCCTTGTTTCTCTTTATCGATTCTGGCCGTAAGCAGATCGCGCAAATAAGCAGGCGGGGTAGCAGGCTCCGCGCTGAATCCAAGTCGTGCCGACTACGGATTCAAATTTTTCTATCTCCGCTTTACAAGCATCACACCCGTCGTGCAGGTGCGATTCAAAGGCACGAGCTTCATGCTGCGTGAGCGCTCCGAGTGCGTACAAAGCTGCAAGTTCCTGCCCCTCTTCTGTAATGCTGTCGTGCCTCAAAATACGTGCACCCCCCTTGATAAACTACTTCGATTACTGCACTTTCAAACCCTCGTATTGCAGCGGAGCTACGAGCAGGAACATTGTTCCATTGACTGTACAGGTCGATTCGTGAATAGTGCCTGCCGGAGCGCGGTGATAATCGCCCGGCCCCAGGATTTCTCCGCAAACATTGCAATCGCCTTCAAGTATATAGAACTGCTCAACACCTTCGTGTCTGTGCGCATTGAGCGATGTCCCCGGCCCCATCCTGACCAGTGATGTCGCCATTCCACTCGCCTTGTCAAAATAAAGCGGCTTGCAAAAGATGCCTTCCTCCGCTTCTATCCATTTGCCATCGGTTGAACGAATCGAAACGATCTTTTGTTCGCTGCGCTTTGCTTTTGCGGTCTTCGCATCATTGCCATTGCCCGTGCCATTATCCGTATCGCTTGTGGCGGCAATAAGCCTGTCACGAACATCAGGCGACGGTTCTTGTTCATCCGCATCAAGCGCGATAGCGTTTACGACCTGCTCAAATGCTTCAAGCTCCGAGTGGCAGAAGTCGCATCCTTCAGCGACGTGCTCTTCAAAGGCTCGCGCCTCGTGCTGTGTGAGAGCCCCGAGCGCGTAGAGCGCAGCCTTTTCGCGCATCTCGTCCTGCGAGATGTTGTGTTTCATAGCTGTCCCCCTAGAAGAGGATTCAGCGTATCGCGTAGTTTCATCATCCCCAACCGTGTGCGCGTCTTTACCGTTCCGAGCGGCTGGCCCAGCTTGAGCGCAATTTCACTGTGACTCAATCCAGAGTAGTAGGCCAGCTCAATGACCTCGCGCTGCTCCGGCGATAGGGACTCAAGCGCTGAACGAACGAGTCGCTGCCGTTCAGAGTTGACAGTAGTCTCTTCGGGGCTGGCAGTCGTCGCGCTCACATCCCCTATTACGTCCAGCGACTCTTTGCCATGCGCCTCATGCTTGCCAGTCCTCAAACGATCAATCGCGCGGCTGCGCGCAATCGTCATCAGCCAGGCCAGAGGCGCGCCACGATTAGTATCGTATGCCGATGACTGTCGCCAAACTTGCGTGAATACATCAAGCAATACTTCTTCGGCTGTCGCTCTTTCACCCACTATGCGCAGGATCAACCCAAAGACTAAACGGCTTGTCGCGTCATACAGCGAAGTCAAGGCAGAGTGATCCCCGGCAGCGACTTTTTTAATAAGCGCCACCCAATCCTGGTCTCGGCTGCGATGCTCAATAGAGTCTTGGGGTGACCCCAACGCTATTCCCTCACTCTTAATCTACGCGCCTGCGATTACTTATGGATTCCCAAAGAGAAGACTTAATCGTCATTTCTCTCAAAATTTGCAGGAAATACTAAAAAGCCGGTAGTTGCTATAACGCTTTATTCTACACTTCGCGCGGCGCTCGAACAAACATTTTGAAGCAATCTTAAAATTAGAAATCTGTGTGGAAGCCAAATATACTGAATTCAGAGATTAATCGCCAGCAAAAATATTCATTCATAGCCTGTTTCATACTTGCAACGTTATTGCTTGTGTGTTATATTGTCTTCGGATGATTTGAGGGAGGATGATATGAGCACAGCAATCATCGAAGAGCAGGGAATCGAATCCGTATTGGCCTCATTATCAAAGCCGCTGCCGGAAAGCGTTATCAGGCAGAGAGTAGGCTGGAGGGATTCGACGGGCGAAGAGCGATGGGTTGATTACATAGACTGGCACACAGCGGCAGACATTTTGGATCAGGTCTGCCCGGACTGGTCGCACGAAGTCCGGGATATTGCGGTGATTGGCAATCTGGTAGCGGTTACGGCGGCTATCACGATCAAAGGGATCACCAGATGCGGTGTTGGCGTAGATTCGGCCCTCGATGAAAGAGGTATCAAGTCCGCCGAGCATGATGCGCTAAAACGCGCTGCTATAAAGTTTGGGCTTGCACGGTCGCTTTACACTCGCGGCAAAAATAAACGAAAAGCGTCTTCACATTCCGGCTCGAATCAAAAGAATGCGAAAGAGAGCGATGGCGTTACGGAAAAACAGTTATCGGCAATTTACGCTATTGCCAAAGCCAAATCGCTCGACGCACAACTTGAATCAATGGCTTTGTTCAAGTGCGAGCCGGAACAGTTGAGCAGAAGCGCTGCAAGCGACCTGATTGATCACTCTGAGAAATATTCGCATCAGCGCATAAAAGGTTTTGCGGCACGAGCAATCGGGGTTTCTTCGTGCCACAATCCCGGGCCGGATAAAAGAATCCGGCTCGGGACTATTTCGAGCTAATTCTCATGGCATCGCTGATAAACACGGAATGCAAGCGATACGGATGTATAAAAAATCTGCTCGCTTGCTATGCCAACTGCCGGTATAGCGGAAGATGCGATGACCTGAAAAATGAAATCCTCGATAAAACCGATCAAGCTGCTAAAGACATCAGCACATATCTGGGCGAGCGCGGGCGCAAGCCGATAACAATTCAGATTATGAAGCGAGGAGTGAAATTCACGGACATCGCAAATGTGAAGAATGTAATTCCTGCAAAAGCAGAACGCAGAGAAGCGCGGATCAAAAGTGAAATCAAACCTCCTTCTCCGCGACCCGTCATTGGTGTGAGCCCAAAGATTGAAGCGCGAATGAAACCCTCCAGGCTGAAGCGAAAAAAGAGCCGCAAGCGAGCAAAGCCAAAATCCGCTTCGGCTTTTAGCGCCGTTGAGTCCAATGTTGTCAATGTCAGGAAAGCGCGCGCCGCATCGTATTTGGAAAAGACTCAAGCTCTATCAACAAAAAAGACTGCGCGAAAGCGGAAGCCTTCGCGAAAGAAAAAGAAAAGCGCGAAAAATCGAAATCCAGTTATTACCAAAGCAGCCGCAATGTTTTGAACTAAATCAGAGAGAAAGTATCACCATGCCAAAGCGAGCTATAACCAAATCTATCGAAAACCCGGTCGGAAAAGAGTCAGTATCCAATATCACATCCGGTGATCTGCCAACACCTGCGAACAGCAAGCCGAAGACGAGGCGAAAGAGTTCATCCAAATCTCGATCTGCATCGCGCAATGGCAAGGTCTATATTATTCTGGAAGGAAAAACGGCCAGCCTTGTTGACGAACAAGGATTGATGCAGCACCTGTTCGCAAGCCCGTCAAACAGCGCAAGGTACTTTGAGGCAAGCGAAGTCGAAGCTCGTGTACATATCGTGCTTAAGAAATAGTTAGCGCGCACAATATCATGCAGTCGTAGGAGGTTATATGAGGAAACTCATTGCGTCCACATTTACATCACTGGACGGTGTCATGCAGGCACCAGGAGGACCGACCGAAGATCCAACCGGCAATTTCACGTTAGGTGGTTGGATGTTCGCTTTCATGGACGCAGAGATGGATATTTCTGCGGCAGGTTTCGATGGTAAAGATCGAGAGCTTGTACTCGGTCGCAAGACCTACGAAATATTCGAGGCATATTGGCCTTACCAACCAGAGGATAATCCGATCGCGAAGACGCTCAATGCGGCAAAAAAGCATGTGGCGTCCCGCACTTTGAAGTCATTGCAATGGAACAATTCGTCGGTACTTGGCGGTGACATCGTTTCAGCCATAACCGCGCTCAAGGTTCAGCCCGGACACGACCTTCAAATCATTGGCAGCGGCAATCTGATTCAGACGCTACAAGCCGCATCGCTCATTGACGAATACAACGTATGGACGTTCCCGGTAGTTCTTGGCCGCGGAAAGCGATTGTTTGAAAATGATGCAAGGCCTTGTGCGCTGCGGCTCGTGGCTTCGAAGGTTTCAACAAATGGTGTTGTGATGAGCACCTATGTTCCAGCTGGAGATATTCTGCTTGGCTCACTTGGCTAGGCCGCGCCGAGCGCGAAAGAATTGACCCGGCGCGCCAAGATGGCTACAGATGCGACGTGAATATGCTGTCTAAGGCCGTGCACGCTAACATGCGCGTGCAGCGGACTCGCTCATAGCCTTCGGCTCTTCGCGAGCCGCTGACGCGCCACCCGTTATGCGTCAGGAACACAACTTAGGAGGAAATTATGGAACTGGGATCTTTCTCTGTTAGCTTGGCTGTAAAAGATATCGAGGCGTCGAAGCTCTTCTACGAAAAGCTGGGTTTTACTGTTTTCGTAGGAGATCAATCGCAGAATTGGCTGATTATGAAGAATGGCGACCACGTTATTGGGTTGTTTCAAGGCATGTTCGATAAGAACATTCTGACGTTCAACCCCGGCTGGAATCAGGATGCTCAGCAACTCGGAGAATTCACGGACGTGCGAGAGTTGCAGCGCCAGCTCAAAGATCGTGGCGTAAACATGATTGCAGAAGCAGACGAAAGCACTACTGGCCCGGCTAGCTTTATGATTGTTGATCCGGATGGGAACACGATTCTGGTAGATCAACACGTATAGGCAATAAGGAATCAGGAGGCAGCACCAATATCTGTAGAGAGCGCCCAAAGGCAATTGTGGGCGAACTCTGCGCTGAAGTTAACAAATAAGGTTTTGTTTCCACTGCCACCTTACTTGAATATCTGCCGAGAGAGCTTAGGCAAACTCTTGAGCCTGTAAACAGGATAGACGCCTGAGCCGCCTTCTTTAACTGCTCTGTCTAATTCCTGATCCAGATAATTCCAATTGACTAACCCGTCGTCGCTTTCGGGTTCGAGCAGATAGAAGATGAGCGCCGCTTTCGGCTGATGCATCGATATAACGAACGAGCCTGCCGGAAACTTTTCTTGAGCATCACTGACGCTCACGGTCAATCGTGTTTCTCTATGTCCCTGAAAAGCTCTTTGAGCGCGGTCGAGTTTCTTGATCGAATATTGTTCGACCTCCAACGCTTCATCTTTCATCGTCGCTTCGACGACTATGCCATGAGATTGAAGCAGCTTGATTAAATCCTTCTGCTCAGGTTTTAGCAAATACGCAGCAGGCGGTTTGATTCGCCGCGCAGGTTGAAACTCGCCGTACTCGGTCATCTTTACTGGCCGTGATTCACCGGTTGCCTGGAAGCGAGGCTTGTTCGTTCGCGGGTCTACGGTCTTTGTCACAGAACTGACAAGTATCTCGACAGGCTTTGGCGAAGCTTTCAACTCGAAACTAATTCCGAACCCTTCTTCGTTGCTCGCGGTTGTTCCGGTCTCGGTTGCTCGCCTGTCTGCTTCGCGCACCAGGCTGATCACTTCGCCCGCGTGGTCTGCCAGATACTGCAATATCGCTCGGACGAACTTGTCCGTCACATCAACCCTCGCTCGAAAATCCAGATAAGAATAAGCCTCGCTCAGAATCGCGATGCGATTTCTCAATCCCACATAGTTGTTTCCGAATCTGGGTCTGTGATCGAATGTAGCCCATGCCTTTGGGTCGCTTGACTTATCAGGCGAAAGCTCGCGCGCGGGATTTTTGTCGTCCGAGAAATTGCCGTAGAAGTAAGTCTGATATTTGTGTTTTGTCTTCAAAGTCTTCGACACATCGGGCAGCAGTTTATCGCGCACGAACGAGACGAGCTTTCTATCCGCGTTCGGATTCAGGCAGGGCGAATAGGTCAGCGCGTAACCGTGATATGAGCCGTTGGTTGTGTGAAGATCAATAACGACGTGAGGGTCCCAGCGGTTGAAAACATTCTCTATAAGGCCGCGAGCTTCGGGCGATTCAAGCTTCATGAAATCGCGATTTAAGTCCATCTGTTTGGCATTTTCTCGCGTGCCAACACCAGTGGCAGGGCCGTTCTGCGCAGTCCGGTTGTTTATGTCTATCTTCTCGTTCCCGTCGGCGTTGTAGATTGGCGCGACAAGCAAAACTATATGATCGAGCAGAGCGCCAAACGGCCCTGTCACGATGTCTCGCATCAGGTGTTGAGTCGCTTCTTTGCCTTCGACTTCGCCTGCGTGAATGTTCGCCATGATGAAGACGACAGGCTTGCCGGACGTGGCGGCTTCAGCCGGGCTGCTGATCGCAGGCTTTGAAAGAATGACAAGCGGGAGCGCGCGGCCTTCGTTCGTTGTGCCAAAAGACTCCATCTTAACCGAAGGACTCGCCTGCTGAAGTTCAGCAATGAACTGCATCACGTCACTGTAGCGCGATGTCTCTTCATACTTCGTTCGCTCGGCTCGCGATTGCAGTTTCGATTGGCTTGCGTTTGTGTTCATAGCAAAAAATAAGATCGTCGAACAGAGAAGTAGACTAGTGGGCTTCACCCGCTCCTCCTGATTGGGAAATATGAATTTCGGCTGGCGCAAACTCCACTGCGTCTGCGCTGACGAGATAATAAAACGTCTCACCCCGCGCCCCCGTGAGCGCGTCTTTGATAAACTCGCCGTGAACGTGACCATACACGCACACATCGGCTCTGTATTCGTCAATCAATTCGGTGAACCCGCTCGGCTCGCGGCGATCATTAGTCGGCGGATAATGCAGCGCGACAATCAACGAATCGTATTCGTTTTCACGGCCTTTTAGCGATTCGAGCGCGGCGCGAAGCCTTCCCACTTCGCGTTCGTAAATCTTCGCGTCGTGTTCTTTGAAGTACGTATCATTCAGGACAAAGCCAGCCCCGCGTTCCGGCAATGGCAACGCGGCTTTCTATGATTGAAGTCCCTTGTAAGAATCGAATTGAAGGGTCGAGCGCCTTGCTCATCTTTGCGAGCGACTGCCACCAGTAATCGTGATTTCCTTTGAGCATCAGCTTACGGCCCTTCATCTGCCCGATGCGCGCAAGATCAGGCATCGCATCTTCAAGACGCATAGCCCAGCTCGTGTCTCCGACTATCAGCAACAGATCATCCGCGCGCCCGATTCGCTCCCACGATTCGAATATCTTTCGATCATGGTTGCGCCAGTTGTCGCCGAACCTGTCCATAGTCTTGCCCGTCCCGCTTTCGAGGTGCATATCTCCGATTGCAAATATTCTCATTTGTTTCAAATTGGAAGGCGAAGGACCGCCGCGCAGCCGCGCCCGCTCTTTCGATTTTCGAGCGTGAGAGTTCCGCTGTGCGCTTCTGCAATCTGGCGACTGAGCACGAGACCGATGCCTGAGCCTCCGGGCTTGGTTGTGAAGAAAGGCACGAACAGATTGGATGTATTTGACAGTCCCGGCCCTTCATCCTCGACGCAGAGTTCGATGACCCCGCTGATTTTTCTCCAGGACACCTGCACGCCTCCGCCTGTTTCCATTGACGCATCAACTGCGTTGCGCACCAGGTTGATCAACAGTTGCTCTAACTGATCGCCGTCGGCGCGAATTGTGATTTCAGGTCCGGGCTTTAATAAGACATTGAATCTGGTTTCAAGTCTGACTACGCGCTTGACCAGGGCGCTGACGCTGAGCGGTTGCAGTCTTGGCAACGGGAGTCGAGCGAGCTTTGAATAAGCATCCATGAAACGGCTGAGCGAAGCAGCGCGCGATGAAATCACGCCAAGCCCGCGCTGCATGTCATCTTTCCAATCCGACGGCTGATGCTCTCGCGAGATGATGCTTTCCAGACTTCCTGCGATTGATTTGATAGGCGCGAGCGAGTTGTTTAATTCATGCCCAAGTACGCGAACCAATCGCTGCCACGCCTGACGCTCTTCTTCTCTCAGAGCGCGACTCAAATCCGAAAGCACGAGCAGTTGATGCGATACGCCTCGCTCGCGAAATGTTGTGCGGCGCACTTCCCATCGAGCGACGCCGCCGGGAAAAGACATTTGAAGCGTGCGCACGTCGTCGCCCATCAGACAATCGGCAAGCCCAAGCTCTGTTGCGCTTCGACCAGTGACGCGCTCGGTAGGTTGAGCCAGCAATCGCTCGCCTGCGCGATTCACGAGCCGCAGTTTTTGTTCGTGGTCGAATGCAAAGACGGCCACTTCGATTTCAGCCATCACGGTCCTGAGCAATGCCGTTGCTTCCAAAGCGCCCAGCCGCTGCTCGCGCAAAATCTGACCGAGATAATTGACTTCCATCATCGCTTCGCCCAGCGCATCGTTAGGCGAAGCATCGCGCGCTCGTATCGAAAAATCGCCTTCACGGAGTGCGGCCAGCAGGTTCGATAATGTTTGAAGCGGGAAGACGACGCGCTCTTTCAGCGCGTAAGAAAATCCGAGCCAGAATCCGATTATGATGACCGTCAGAGTCCATTCGTCCTTTGCGCTGAATCCTCCGTTCCACAAAAGAATCATCGAAACGAGCACGCCGGGGAAACCTGCCGCCAGCGACATCAAAAGCAAACGGCGGTCAAGGCGAGGACGCAACCTTGGCTTTGCAGACGGCGGCTTCGCGGTTCGAGTCTGTGATGCAGGGGATGCTTTTGCTAAGGCCTCTTTTATCGCACCGGGCTGCGCATCGCCTGCCGTAGAATTTGCCGGAGGCGACGTGATGTCAGTTGCAGTCTCGGATGCCGGATTCATCATTGTCAGGCTCACAGGCCGAATCGTTGCAGGCGGCGATAGAGCGCGCTGCGACTCAAGCCTAGCTTCTCTGCCGCGCGGCTGACGTTGCCATCGCACTGCGCGAGCGTCTTTTGAATCAGGAAGCCTTCGACCTCTTCAAGGCTCATGTCTTCGAGCCGACGCGACACTTCGCGCCCCGACTGCAGTCCAAGGTCTCTCGCCTCCAAACTGGCTCCTGGAGCCATTAGTACGCCTCGCTCGATCGCGTGATCGAGTTCGCGGACGTTGCCGGGCCAGGCATATCTCATCAGCGCCTGCATGGCTCCATCATCGAATCTTTCAAGGTTCTTGCGATAACGCTGGGCGTGCTGGCGAAGAAAGTGTACCGCAAGCACCGCTATGTCTTCGCGACGGTCGCGCAGAGGAGGGAGGTGAATTTCAACCGTATTCAAACGGAAGAGCAGGTCTTGCCGGAATCGCCCAGCCGTGACCTCTTCATTTATGTCGGCATTGGTGGCAGAGACGATTCGCACGTTTGCCCTGCGCGTCTTTGAAGACCCGACGCGCTCGAATTCGCCTGTCTCAAGCACACGCAAAAGTTTTGGCTGATGCTTGACTGGAAGGTTGGCGATTTCATCGAGGAACAGAGTGCCGCCTTCGGCCATTTCAAATCTGCCCACTCGATCCGTCTTGGCATCGGTGAACGCGCCTTTGACGTGGCCGAAGAGTTCGCTCTCAAAGACGCCTTCGGATAGCCCGCCGATGTTTACAGTGACCATCGGTTTTGGCGCGCGCTCAGAGACGGCGTGCAATGTTTGAGCGACTACACCTTTGCCTGTTCCGTTTTCGCCTGTGATC
Source organism: Blastocatellia bacterium (assembly GCA_963726785.1). Lineage (GTDB taxonomy): Bacteria > Acidobacteriota > Blastocatellia > UBA7656 > UBA7656 > DATEKX01. The sequence continues at coordinate 559,464 of CAVSDJ010000008.1, read as the reverse complement.
AGCACATTCGCATCCGAAGGGCCGACGCGGGAAATTATCTCTAAAACAGGTTGCATCACTGCTGACCCCGCGATCAGGTTGGGCATCTTGTCATTGCGGAGTACCTGGTTTTCAGCTTCGAGTCGCTGCCCGCGTCTGAGCGCCTGTCCAAGTTCAACCTGCGTCTTGAGAATAGTCATCAGCCGCGCGTTGTCCCATGGCTTTTGAACGAAATCGCGAGCGCCGCGTCGCATTGCTTCGACCGCCACATCAACGCTGCCCCATGCAGTCATAACTATCACAGGCAATGTGCTATCGAGTTTCTGGATTCGCGTGAGAAGGTCGAGTCCTTCTTGCCCTGACGTTGTGTCTCGCGCGTAGTTTAAGTCCATCAATAAAACATCGAAATCACGCTCCACAAGCGCCTCGAAGATGGCGGCAGGAGCATTGGCGGTTTCTATCTTGTAACCCTCGCCCTTCAGCAATAAACGAAGCGCCTCAAGCACATCTGCTTGATCGTCGGCAATTAAAACACGTGTTGTGTGTGAGTCGTGAGTTTTCATATCGCATTATTCAAACGAGCCTAGATTATATTAACCCCTCTCTCGAATCAAAACTAGGTCTGGGATATGTAGGGGCGACCGCCTCTGGTCGCCCCGGATTAAAATAACGCTACACTGGGGAGGCCACAGAGGGCCTCCCCTACCTGATGCCCTTGTTTGAAAATCAAAGCGGCACCCCGCGAATCATTCGCGAGATGCCGCCCGTTTCCTAGTCAGCAGCGAACTGAAACAACCACGTTGCCCGATCAATTAGAGAGAAGCTGGGCTGATCTTCATCAGGCCACTTCAAATCCGCTCTCTTTCAATTCGTGCTCGGCCTTCGGCTCGTGTTCTTCGTCAACGACGCGACCGTCGAACAGATGAATCTGTCGGTCCGAGTGCTTTGCGTATCGCGGGTCGTGAGTGACCATGCAAATGGTCGCGCCCTGCTGGTGCAACTCGCGCATCAGATCCATGACTGCCTCGCCGTTTGTCGAGTCGAGGTTTCCGGTCGGCTCGTCCGCAAGCAGTATGAGCGGGTCGCCTGCGACTGCGCGAGCAACGGCTACGCGCTGCTGCTGACCGCCCGACAACTGGCTGGGCAGGTGTTTCGCGCGATGTGCCATGCCGACTTTTTCAAGAGCGTCCATGACTCTCTTTTTGCGCTCTGGAGCTTTCAAGCCGCGATAGGTCAGCGGCAACTCGACGTTCTCGTAAACGTTGAGGTCGCCGATGAGGTTAAAACTCTGAAATATGAAACCCACTTCGCGGTTGCGAATGCGGGCGCGCTCCGACAACGGCAAATCAGCAACAGACCTGCCGTTAAGGCTGTATTCGCCGTCGGTTGGCGAGTCGAGCAGTCCGAGTATCGAAAGCAGTGTGGATTTACCACAGCCCGACGGACCGGCGATTGAAATGTACTCGCCTTTTTTGATCTCCATGTGAATCCCGGCGAGTGCGTGGGTTTCTACTTCGTCAGTCAAAAACACCTTTGTTACGCCATCGAGTCGAATCAACGGTTGGTCAGTTGCGCTCATTTCCTTTCATTCCTCCTGAAGATTTTCTTAATCTAGCAACCATCTGCAATCAGTTTTTGAAGTTAAGAGTATAAGTTTTACCTTGCTTGATTGCCAAAAGCAATCAAGCAAAGTTGATTTTTGAAGACTGCTAATTCAAACGGATGCGGTCTGAATTATCCCACTGCGACGTGTCAGAGAGGATAACCAGATCACCTTCCTTGAGGCCATCAAGCACTTCGATTTGGTTTACAGAACTGCGACCGAGCTTGACCTGCACGCGAGTTGCGGCTGTTCTATCCGGTTCGACTTTGAATAAACCGACAGTGCTGTTTTCCTGTCCGTGTACAGGGCGGCTCACCCAAAGCACGTTTTCGAGTCTTTCGAGTAGAATAGTGCCGTCAACGCTCAGGTCTGCGACTGCGCCCTTTGGCAAGTCACCCTCAAGCGATGCATCCACAGTGCGCGTGCCGTTTTGTACCGAAGGGTCTATGCGAACCACTTTGCCTGGAATCTTGCCATTGCGGGTGTCAATTTCAACTTCCTGGCCGAGTTGAATGTCTTTGGCTTGGGTTTCGGCAATCTTCAATTCAGCTTTGAGCTTTAAAGGGTTCGCCACTCGCGCAAGGTTTTGCCCTAAGGTAACCTGCTGCCCGACCTGAACCTCAACCGTTTGCAAAACGCCGTCAATGCCCGCGCGGACTTTAAGCGCCGCCAGTTGAGATCGCCTGAGTTCAACTGCATCTTTAAGCTGACGCACCTGCTCGTCTTCGGCGGCCAATCTAGCTTTAACTTCCTCCTGGCTGGCCACGAGGCGCTGTTCTTCTATCTTCTGGCGATTTTCCAGATCGGAAGCCGCGATTTCCTGGAGGTTGACTTCGAGAGACGATTTCAATCCCTTTGAGCCTAAATCTTTGAACACCTCGGACTGCATCTTGGCTTTCTTGTAATCTGACGTTACCTGTTGCAGGGTAGCCCTCTGATCTAGAATCTGTTTTCCCATCTGAGCCTTGAGCGTATTGAGATTTGCTCCCGCACCTCTGTATCGCGATTCGGCGTCGAGGAATGCCTGCTCAATTTCCGGGTTGCTCAATTCCAGCAAGACCGAACTAGCCGACACATGGTCACCCTGCTGTACGAGTCTCTTCTCGATACGACCTTGCGATATAGCAGGAATGTAGCGAATCTCTTCGGGGACGAGCGTGCCAAGCCCGCGCACCTGGCGAAGCATGTTGCTACGTTTGACCGTATCTTTGAACAGAGTGCCGTCAGGAGCGCTTGGGTCGGCTGGCTTGAGCCGAGAAACGCCTACCGTAATCAGCGCGACGGCCACAACTGCCGTCAGGGAATAGAGAATTTTGCGGATTCGTTTCTTATTTTTAGCCGACTTTCTTGGTACGTCCATAGCTTCCTCCGAAAACCTATAGGGAAGTTTCGTGCCATCCAACCTTCATTGCGTAAGTGTTTGAATGGTTCATCTTATCACAAAATCGGAAACTATGGTTAGCCCTTTCGGATTTCGCTTCTGGGATAACCCTGTCCGATTTTGGACAGAGTTAATCGTTGACTATCCAACCGTCTCTGAGATGAATGATTCTGTCGCTGTAGGTCGCATTGATCTCAGAGTGAGTCACCTGAATTATCGTAGTGCCTGTGCTGTTGAGCTTTTTGAAAAGCTCCATGATCTCCTTGCCCTGTTCAGAGTGGAGGTTTCCGGTCGGTTCGTCGGCAAGTATGACCTTTGGATTAGCCACGACCGCTCGCGCTACGCCGACAAGTTGCTGCTGCCCGCCTGATAACTGCGTAGGATAGAGGTTGCGCTTGCCGACTATTTGAAAACGATCGAGCACATCGCAGACTATCGATTCGCGTTCGGCCTTCTTTATATCGCGATAAGAGAGTGGGATTTCCAGATTTTCATAAACCGTCATGTGATCGAGCAGGTGATAGCTCTGAAACACGAATCCGATATTTTGATTTCGCAAAGCCATGCGCTTCTTCTTGTCCAGCTTGTGAACAGGCTCTTCCATGAAAGTGAACTCGCCCGTCCACGCGCTGTCGTGCATGCCGATCAAATGAAGCAGAGTGGATTTACCTGCGCCCGACGGCCCCATGATGGAGACGAACTCGCCAGACTTGATGTCAAGATTGACGCGGCGCAGCACAAAGACTTTTCCAACGCCCGCCTCAAAAAATTTTTCTACATTACGCAATGTGATCATAACCGCGCTCCTATAGTTGCCAAAATCATCGTCCTAGATAATCGTTTGCGATTAACCTTGATAATACACGAAACAGCCCTTCAACTAAACGAAAATCCGTTTCGTGGAGAATCCTACTACCCAATCGGCGTGCCACTGGTCGCTCGCATATTAATTAAACCAACGACAGGCAGTTACTGATTGCTCGATGCTGAGAAGTATGCTCAAACATTCCGCTTGTGGGAATGCTTTGTTCACAATCGAACACAGCGAATCGGGAACAATGACTTGTCTTTTGTCGTTTCCGTTTTTTATCATCCCGGAAAACATAAGGAGATTCAGGTTGTGATTAAAGCAAACAAATTTGCGCCGTTAAAAAGAACCGTTCAAACAATCCTGCTGCTCGTGATTTTGAGCGCCGTAGCTGCTGCTCAGAACATGGCCCGGCAGGCCGACGAATACGTTAACAGTTATGTGAAAAACAATCAGTTCAGCGGAGCCGTGCTGGTTGCCAAAGGCGGAAAGGTCGTGTTGAGCAAAGGCTACGGCATGGCTAATTATGAGCTTGATGTAGCGAATGTTGCTCAGACGAAATTTCGGCTCGGCTCGATCACCAAGCAGTTTACAGCGATGGCTATATTGCAGCTTCAGGAAAAAGGGCTGTTGAGCGTTGACGATCCCGTGACGAAATATTTCCCCGATTACAAGATTGCGGAAAAAGTTACGATTCATCATCTGCTCACGCACACATCCGGCATACACAATTTCACCAGTGACCCCGAGTATATGCAGACGATGACGCTCGCTTCGCCTATTGAGAAAACCATCGCGCGTTTCAAGGACAAGCCTCTGGATTTCGCTCCGGGCGAGAAATGGAATTACAGCAACTCGGGCTATATTCTGCTAGGCGCGATACTCGAAAAAGTTTCCGGCAAATCATACGAGGCGTACCTGAAAGAGAACATCTTTCAGCCGCTCGGCATGGTCAACACAGGCTACGATCATTCAGATGCAATCTTGAAGAACCGCGCTGCGGGCTATCAGATGAGCAAAGACGGGATGGTTAATGCATCCTACCTTGATATGACTATCCCGCACGCCGCCGGAGCGTTGTATTCGACCGTAGAAGATTTGTACCTCTGGGACCGCGCTCTTTACACAGAGAAGCTTGTAAAGAAAGCCACGCTTGAAAAGATATTTACGCCCGTCAAAAACGGTTACGGATATGGATGGGGGATTGAGGATCAGAAAGGCCACAAGCGCATAGGCCACGGCGGCGGCATCAACGGGTTTGGCACTCAGATAAATCGTTACGTCAATGACGATCTGTGTGTGATAGTTCTGGGCAACCTTGTGCCGTCGCCTATCGGAAAGATTGCAAATGATCTCGGAACAATCGCACTCGGCGAAAAGCTCGAAGTGGCGAAAGAGCGAAAAGAGATCAAAGTTGATCCGAAGATTTACGACGCTTACGTGGGCCAGTATGAACTCGGGCCTGAATTCATATTCACGATCACAAAAGAGGACGATCACCTGTTCGTGCAAGCGACAGGGCAAGGGAAGACCGAGCTTTTCCCGGAATCTGAAAAAGACTATTTCGTGAAGGTCGTGAACGCGCAGTTTACCTTCGTCAAGAACGACAAGGGCGAAGTGACGCAGTTGATTTTGCATCAGGGAGGCAGCGACCACCCGGCAAAGAAGATTAAGTAGAACCTGGGAGCGCAGGCGTCTCGCCTGCTGGACTTGAAATGCGAGTCATTCAAGTTTTAGCAATTCCTTAGACGCTTCTAGTTTGAAGCCATGCAGGCGAGACGCCTGCGCTCCCAGCGATTACTCGCCGAAAGCATCGAGATATTTCACACCGGCCCCTGTGTTAAACATCACTACTCTCTCGTCGCGCTGAACCTCTCCGTCGGCAATCAATTTTTTCAATGCAGGCAGACACGCTGCGCCTTCAGGGGCGGCGAATATTCCTTCGCTTGAGCCGATCTCTTTAACTGCGGCGATCAATTCATCATCCGTGACTGATATTGCATTGCCTTTGCTCGTTCGCAGTATGTCGAGCATGATGAAATCGCCAACCGCGCGCGGCACTCGCAGTCCCGCAGCTATTGTGTGAGCATCGGGGATGTCAGCGCCTGCGTTTGCGCCTGCCGCGAACGCCTGCACTATGGGGGCGCATCCTTCGGCCTGGACAGTTATCATTCGAGGCCGACGGCTTGAAATCCAACCCATTCGCTCCATCTCATCGAATGCTTTCCACATCCCTATTAAACCAGTGCCGCCGCCTGTCGGGTATAAAATCACATCGGGCAATTCCCAATGCATCTGCTCCGCAAGCTCGTAGCCCATAGTCTTTTTGCCTTCGACACGATATGGCTCTTTCAGCGTTGAAACGTCGAACCACCCTTCGGCCTCTTTGCGCTCGGCGACTATGCGCCCGCAGTCGGTTATCAATCCGTCAATCAAAGTCACATGCGCGCCCGTCTGGCGGCACTCGATGATGTTTGCCTTCGGCGTGTCTTGCGGCATGAAGATAAAGGCGGAAAGCCCCGCCTTCGCCGCGTAAGCCGCGAGCGCGCCCGCCGCGTTGCCTGCCGAAGGAACGGCCAGCTTTTTCGCGCCAAGCTCTTTCGCCATCGAGACGGCGACAGCCATGCCGCGCGCTTTGAATGACCCGGTCGGGTTGAGCGATTCGTCTTTGATGTAAAGATTCGGCATGCCGAGCTGCGCGCCCAATCGCTCGGCCTTTATGAGCGGCGTGTAGCCCTCGCCGAGCGTCAATTGATTCTTTTCATCTTCGACGGGCAGCACTTCACAGTAACGCCAGAGCGTAGGCACACGGGCCGCGAGCGATTCGCGCGTGAGCGACGATGCAGCGCGTTCGAGGTCGTAAGCGACCATCAGAGGTTTTCCGCATTCGCAGAGGTTCGCAAGTTTTCGAGCTTCGTGCTGCTTGCCGCACGATGAGCAGTACAGGTGTGTGACGTTCATTATCGCTCCTTAAATTTATCTATAAAGCCGAGCAGTATACTTGTCGCGGTTGCGGCCTGGCAACTTGTAGACCAAATCATGCGATGCTAGAGTCTTCAGGTTCGAATTACCGCAAAGGAGAACCGCAATGGCAAATCGAAAAGCAATCATAGACACAAACAAAGGAAGCATCACCGTCGAGCTTTACGAAGATAAAGCGCCGATCACAGCCGGAAACTTCATTGATCTGGTCGAGCGCGGATTTTACGACGGCTTGTCATTTCATCGTTATGAACCCGGTTTCGTAATTCAAGGCGGCGACCCGGTCGGCAACGGCACAGGCGGATTCATTGATCCTGAAACGAAGCGCGAGCGCAGAATAAAGCTCGAAGTCTCGTCTGATTTGAAGCACGGCGAAGCGGGCGCACTTGCGATGGCGCGGTCGCAGAGCCCTGACAGCGCATCGTGCCAATTCTACATCACGCTCGGCCCCGCTGCTTTCCTGGATATGAATTACGCCGTGTTCGGTCGCGTGATTGATGGAATGGATGTCGTGAAACAAATCCGAGCAGGCGAGAGAATGACAAGTGTGAAACTCGCCGAATAACAAATCCAGTCACGAATTGCACGAATTATAACGAATGTTCGCGAATATCTTCATTCGTGTTTATTCGAATTCATTCGCGCAATTCGTGGCTTTAGAACTTCAGTACAACGCGGCCCGTAATCTTCGCGTTGCGCATATCGTCGAACACTTCGTTGATAGCTTCGAGCGGGCGCGTTTCGATAAGGCATTTCACCTTTCCGCTGCCAGCCATCTCCAGCACTTCGCGCAAGTCTTGGCGTGTGCCTGTGGCAGATGACATGATTTTCATTTCGCGCATCATAATAGCTGGAAATGACAGATCCTCTGCGGGCATTCCTACAACCACAAGCGTCCCGGTTCCTCTCGTCGAATAAAATGCCGAATCGTATGCTGCCTTAGCGCCCGATGTTACAACTGAGATATGAGCGCCTCCAAGCTTGCGCAGTTCTTTCACCGCATCGCTTGTCACTGCATTTATCGTTGTGCTTGCTCCCAACGACCGCGCGAGTTCGAGCTTGTCTTCGGCAATGTCAACCGCGATCACTTCTGCGCCAAATGCTTTCGCAATCTGAACTGCGAGGTGGCCTAAGCCCCCGACGCCAAAGATGGCGACGCGCTGACCCGGTTCGATTGCGGCGTTTTTTATCGCTCGATAGACCGTCAACCCTGCGCAGAAAAACGGCGCGGCCTGTTCGGATGAGAGCGAATCAGGAACTTTCATTGCGTGCGAAGCTTTCGCTTTCATAAACTGCGCATAGCCGCCGTCAACCATAGCTCCCGTAATTATCTGCTTCTTGCAGAGGTTTTCTCGACCTTCGCGGCACATGTCGCATTCGCCGCAAGACCAATACACCCACGCCACGCCAACGCGGTCGCCGATTTCGAGAAGGCTAACGGCCTCGCCTTTCTCGACGACGCGCCCGACTAATTCGTGCCCCGGAATTAGCGGCTTCTTGATGATTTTAAGAAGGTGCGTCCAATCGCCATCCGCGATGTGCAAATCGGAATGGCACACGCCGCAAGCTTCGACTTCAATCAACACTTCATCATCGGCGGGCACTGGCTTTTCGGTCTCTTCGATTTGAAGTGGCTGTTTATATTCGCGAACAATCGCTGCTTTCATGGCTCACCCTTTCGCAGGAAATAAATTCATAACACCGTGCGCGCCGTATGCTACAGCCAATCGAGCATCGTCGTCAAAATCAAATCTATGATGATAATACGAAGAGAGTTCACCGCAGAGGCGCGGAAGATAATGATGAAGTATAAACGATGAACGATGAATTAAGAATCTCTCTATCAATTCATCATTCATTATTCCGCATTCATCGTTTCTTCCGCGCCTCTGCGGTGAATAGGTTTCTTTTTTCAGATCAATGCTTTCGTCGTGTAGAATGATTAGTGATGTTGACTCTCGGAATAGAAAGCTCGTGCGACGAGACCGCCGCGGCTGTGATCGAAGATGGCCGCACGATCTTGTCTAATATAATCGCTTCGCAGATAAAGACTCACGCGCCGTTTGGCGGCGTTGTGCCTGAACTCGCTTCGCGGGAACATCTCGACCGCATCGCTGATGTCGTCAGTGACGCTCTGTCGAAGGCAGGCGTCACGCTTGACCAAATTGACGGCATAGCCGTTACGCAAGGGCCGGGATTGATTGGCTCGCTTCTGGTCGGTTTGAGCTATGCGAAATCGCTGGCCTTTGTTGCTGGCAAGCCAATCGTTGGTGTGAATCACATCGAAGGTCACATCTATTCAGTAGTCTTTGAGAATCCAGAAATCGAGTATCCCGCGCTGGCTCTCGTTGTTTCCGGCGGGCACACCACGCTTTTCTTGATTCCCGAAGAAGGGAAATATGCCGTGCTTGGTCGCACGCGCGACGACGCGGCGGGCGAAGCTTATGACAAGGTGGCGAAGCTGCTCGGATTGGGCTATCCCGGCGGCCCTGTGATAGACAGGCTCGCGAAGTCGGGCGATGCGGACGCCGCCAATTTGGTTTTCACAATCCCGCGAATGGATTCGCCGAACCTCGATTTCAGTTTCAGCGGATTGAAGACGGCTGTGCTGCGTTACGTGCGAGAGAATAGAATCGAGCCTTTAACGAAAGACGCTCAACCCTCGCAGACGATCATAAATCTTGTGACGAGCTTTCAAGACAAAGTGATTCGCTCGCTGCTTGCGCGAATGAAAGCGGCGGTCAGTCGCCATCACCCGCGAACGATAATACTTTCGGGCGGAGTGGCCTGTAACAGCGCGTTGAGAGAAAGAGTGAAGGCGGAAAATTTCGGCGCGCCCGTTTATTATCCAAGCCCGTTGCTGACGACTGACAACGCGGCGATGATTGCGGCTGCCGGTTATCCCAAACTTGCGCGCGGCGAAAATCATGGCCTTGAATTCACCGCCTCGACTTCGATCAAAATTGAGAACCTGAAGCTTGAAGGATACGAAGTTCCGACCAAAGCTCGATATAAAATATGAGTTATGTAGGGGCGACCCTCTGTGGTCGCCCCAGATTCAAGTTATATACAATCTGGGGCGACCACAGAGGGTCGCTCCTACAAGTTCAGATAATTTACGTAAAGATGATAGAGATAGACAAAACTTTTATGCGCCGCGCGCTTGAGCTTGCCGGTCAGGGCGCGGGTCTGGTCAGTCCAAACCCGATGGTCGGCGCAGTCATTGTGAAAGATGGTCGAGTCGTAGGCGAAGGCTTTCATCGTTATGATTTGTTGCGGCACGCGGAGCCTAACGCGTCTGGAAATGGCAGGCGATTTGCTCGCGGTGCGACGCTTTATAGCACGCTTGAACCTTGCTGTCATCACGGCAGAACGCCGCCATGCACAGACGCTTTGATCGAAGCAGGAATCGCTCGCGTCATTATTGCCAGTCCTGACCCTGACCAGCGCGTTAGCGGTCACGGAATTCAAAAGCTGCGCGATGCAGGCATGACGGTCGAAGTCGGATTGTGCGAAGCGGAAGCGCTCAGGCTCAATGAAAGCTATTTCAAGTTTGTCAGGTGCCATATTCCATTCTTTCATACGGTCGAATACTGGCCCGAACATCCGGGCTCAACATTAAAGTGGAAGCCGTCAAAAGAATTTTTTAATATGGCGGCGCAATACGATGCGATTGCGCCGGGCGATCAGTCTGAGACGGCGATGATTCTGGATGCTTGTTTGAGTCGGTTTCGACACAGGCCGCTTGTGATTTTAGGCACAGAACGGTCGGACGCGTCTTTGACCACCTCGAAAGCCGGATAGTGGAGCTGAATTCTCAATCATCTTCTATACTCGAATCCTTAGCCGAAGCACGCACGACCAGCGTGCTTGCATTGCCGGGTTTTCACGCGGGAAGTAAAAACTCTGCTTGGAGCCGCTGATAAAATGACATTAATCAGTCACAGCGCAAGCGCCGAAGCGACTATTGAACTCGATGATGTAATGATTTCTGAGTCTGAAGATTTCAAAGAATTCACGGGCTATCCAACGGACTTGAAAAAGATTGATTAGGGCAAAGAAAAGCCTCGGCCAGAATTTCCTCAGCGATGCGCAAGTCTCGCGTCGAATAGTTGATTCAGTCTCTCCGCAGCCTTCTGATTTGATTATCGAAATAGGACCGGGCACGGGCGCGCTCACCAGACGGCTTGTTGAATCGAGCGGCTACGTCGTTGCGGTAGAGATAGACGCGCGACTGATCCAGGAGCTTCAACACCGGGTAGTCGCTGACAACCTTTCAATTGTCGAAGCCGATGCGCTCGAAGTGAACTGGATTGATCTGATAAGCGCAGCGAGCAAATCGTGGCAAACGATTAACGCTCGCGAAGATGAGCCGCGCATCCGAGTCGTCGCCAACCTGCCTTATTACATCTCAACGCCGATCATCGAGCGACTGATCGAGTTGCGCCATCGCATATTCGATATGACGTTGATGTTACAAAACGAAGTCGTCGAGCGAATCGCAAGCCCGCCGGGCAGCCGCGACTATGGCTATCTTTCAGTGTTGGTTCAGTATTACTCGGTGGCGACAAAACTATTCGAGGTTCCGCCTTCTGCATTCAAGCCCGCGCCCAAAGTCCAATCTGCAATCATCAGACTGGCGGTGCGTGAGCGACCCGCGATTGATATCGAAAACGAAGCAAAGTTTTTCGCGCTCGTGCGAGCGTCATTCGCGCAACGGCGAAAAACAATTTTCAATAACCTCAAAGCCGCGCCCCCGTCGCTTGAATTTGTAGAGAAGATTGATACGGCTTTGCAGGCGGCAGGCATTGATTCGCAGCGCCGCGCAGAGACTTTGACGCTTGTTGAATTCGGCGCTCTGTATCGCGCGCTTTTCCACGAATGAAATCAGAGGTTCAGCGATTGCCCCGGAGTTGCTATAATGATTGCAAGCGACGAGCTGCTATCATTCGGGCAATCATCTCCCGCTTGGACGCGGAAATCAGTTAATCGCTCGAACGTTGATATGACAGACGAAAAACTTGAAGTGATACCCTTAGGCGGAGTCGGCCTGTTCGGGATGAATATGATGGCCATGCGATGCGGCGGCGAAGCCATCATCGTAGACGCAGGGATGGGATTTCCCGAAGAAGACCTGCCGGGCGTTGATATAGTCATTCCTGACTTTTCATTCATTGATGAATACCGCGACGAAATAACCGCAATAATTTTAACGCACGGTCACGAAGACCACATCGGCGCTGTTCCTTTTCTGCTCAAAGAAGTCAACGTTCCCGTTTATGGAACTCATCTTACGCTCGCTTTTCTTGAGAGCAAGTTGCAGGAGCATGGGCTATCGGACTTTGTGACGCTGCATTCGGTCGAGCCGCGCGACAAGGTGAATCTGGGCAACTTTGAAGTCGAATGGATTCACGTCACGCACAGTCTCACGTCTTGCACCGCCGTTGCGATAACGACGCCTGTCGGCGTTGTGATTCATTCGGGGGATTTCAAAGTAGACGACACGCCGGTCATCGGGCCGCCGATGGATTTGGAACGCTTGACCGAATACGGCGACCAGGGCGTGCTCGCTCTCTTTGCCGATTCTACGAATGCCGAGCGACCCGGTCGCACTGCTTCAGAGCGCGCAGTCATTCCGGCATTCGAAGACATATTCCAAAAGGCTACGGGCCGCATCATCGTCAGTTGTTTCACCTCGTCCGTTCACAGAATTCAAATAGTGCTCGACCTCGCGCAAGACTTTGGCCGCAACGTCGCTTTGCTCGGACGCAGCATGTTGCGCAATGTCGAGACGGCGGACAGCTTTCGCCAGCTTGATGTGCCTGATGATATTTTTGTCACCCCCGCGCAAGCCCGGCAGACGGATGATGACCATCTTGTGCTGCTCGTCGCAGGATGCCAGGGCGATCCGATGTCAGCGATGACGAGGCTCGCCACCGATCAGCACAAAAATATTTCAGTCGGCGAAGGCGATACGGTCGTGCTTTCTGCGCGTATAATTCCGGGAAACGAAAGAGCGATTTCGCGGCTCATCTCGCATTGTTACAAACGCGGCGCGCGCGTGATTGATAGTTCGATAGCGCGCATTCACTGCTCAGGTCACGGCAGCCAGGAAGATTTGAAGATACTGATTGAGGCCGTGCGCCCTAAATTCCTCGTTCCGATTCACGGCGAATATCGCCAGCTTTATCGCCACAGAGAATGGGCCGCAACGCTCGGCATCGTCGAACCTGAAAACATCATCACCTTTGAAAACGGTGATGTGTTGGAATTTGACGGCGACCGCGCCGAGGTCGTCGCGAAAGAATTCGTCGGGCGCACCTTTATTGACGGCACCTACGGCGAGGTCGGCGACATGGTCGTGCGCGACCGCAAGCACCTTTCTTACGACGGCGTGGTTGTGCCGATAGTCGCAATCAATCCGACTTCGGGCGAGCTTGAATCGGAGCCGGAGATGGTGACTCGCGGCTTCGTTCACGAGGAAGAGTCAAGTGATATGATTGCTGATTTGAAGCGCATTATCGAAACCACTGTTTTGACCGCGAGCCACGAAGAGCGGATTGATTACGCAGTGATCAAAGAGAAGATTCGCATCGAGTTGAAGCGATTTATTCAGAAGAGCACGGGCCGCCGTCCGATGATCATTCCCGTCGTCGTTGAGGTCTAGGTTGACGGATCAGGGATTTGGTCAAGCGCTCTCTGCTCATTCCAGTAGCGACTGAACAAAGACAATTTTTTTCGCCCGTTGACCGCTTGCTCGACGCGATTTGCCCAGTCGGGAATTGCGGCGAGGTGTTCATCCCAGCAGGCTTGATACGATTCATCAGACGAGAGCGAATCGAATTTCGTTTGCATCGCCATCCTCTCATCATCAAACAATGATTTGCTGTTCGAGTAATCGCAAAGCGCAAGCCGATGAAGTCGTTCGTGTCGCCAGAAGAGGCTGTCGCCGTCATAGCCTTCGCCCGCAAGCGGGCCTGTCGAAAGCGGCACACCAGAAAGCGCAACGGGTTTGAACACGCTCAGACATGGCGATGAAGTTCCTGTCATCCAGTGCGTTGATCCTGTTGGATGCAGGCGGCTCACCATCGAGCCTGTTGTTTGCCCTGCCTTTCTGGTCGGCCACCACGACGCATGAGCGCAGGGCATCTTCATGCGCCACCCTGTTGCGGGCTGAAGTCCCGCGTGATCGCGCAGAGCCGCGAAGAAATCATCTCGATTTAAGTTTCCGTCTTTGTTATTGAGAAGCGCAAAAGTGCATGCGCTACGCTTGATGCCGCCGCTCAATGTGCTGTAGTACGAATCGCCGAAACATCGCGCGAAATCGAAATCCGCCGCCGAACGACACCAGCCTTTGCTGCGCGCAAAAGGATAAGCATCAAGCGAAGCAAGGTCGAACTGCTTGCCTATCGAAAGCGAATTTGAAATCGTGCGAATGCCGCGAACGCGCTCGGCTGCCCAGAACGGCCCTGCCGTTTCCAGCACCCACGCGGAATTCGGGTCTGCGATGATGAAAGCGTTGTGATAGCGAAACGCGCGATTGCGGTAACCGCATCCTCCGCCCTGACCGTGCTCTGTAATAAGCTCTGTGATCAAATCGAGCGCCTCGCGCGCGGATGACGAGCGTTCAAGCGCGAGGCGCAGCAAATCCATTCCGGTCAGTCCGGTTTTTGCGTAAGGAATTTTTGTGAAGACAGCTTCATTGCCGATAGCAACGCCGTGTTCGTTCGTTCCCATCTCTGCGCCCCACATCCAGAAAGGACGACTGAGCAGCACTTCATTGGTGTGTGATGATTGCGGAATCTCGATGTAGGTGCAGCGCAACGTAGTCGGCGCAGAATATTTATGATGTGGCAGATGCTCTACGATCTGCGCTTCGCCCGGCTCGCGGTCGCTGTTCTTTGCAAACCAGACCGCGCCATCTGCTGTGTGAGGCGGAATGGCTACAAGCGTATCGCACATAAAAAGTAATGTTGATTTTTTATATCAAATGAAAGCCAGCTTTATTCAGCGAGTAGATTGCAAATCCGATCATCGCAACCATAAACAAACCGAGCAAGCCAAGCAATACGATCACCCACGCCCAATCGCTCCAAAGCGAGCTGCGCTTTCCAGTTGCGTACTTGTTCAACAGGCGAAGATTTTTTTCATTAGGCTTCCACGCAAAATCGAACGCATCGCCGACAAAGGGAATTGTGCCGAGCAAAACATCAACGCCGACGTTGAAGACCATTTTCGCAATCGTGCTCTTTGGCAAGCCATGACGAATTGACGCAAGGACTATGTACGCCGAGACTATCCCGCCTACCCAGTCTCCGATCACAGGAAAGAAAAATCCGATGATCGGGTCAAGCCCGATGCGAATGTTCGTGCCCGGAACCTTGATGGCTCTATCCATGACCGTGCCGATTCGTTCAAGGTGAGTGTCAATCGGCGCATCAATGAATCCGCGCAGCGTGTCTCGAACCATAGCGCGACCATCACGGCTCGTCGGGGTTAGCTTTCGCGCAACTGGTTTCCAACTGTGTTGTCAGCAATTTTTGCCATGTCTTACCCCTGCCTCGAACTGAACAATCACAATCATTCACATGCGATTCTAATCAAGGCTGATGATCTGCGCTTCTGCTTGCGACTCGTAAATCGTAAGCAGCCCGACCGTGCGCGGCAACGAAAAACGTCGCGGGCCTGCGCTGCCGGGATTGAACAACATCGTCGAATCGAGCATCTCGTTATACGGCCTGTGCGAGTGCCCAAAGATTACGATGCTTCGGTTGAAGCTTTGCGATCAATTTTTTGTCCGCTGCTTCAAGTTGGTGAAGCTCGCCGAAAATGTGACGAATCATCACGCGCTGCCCCGCGAACTCTTCGATGCGCTCGGTCGGGAACTGGCCGAACCAGTCGTTGTTTCCTTCGACTGCAATAACAGGCGCTACCTGTTCCAGTTGCCTTATCACTTCGAGCTTGCCTATGTCGCCTGCGTGGATGATTCGATCAACGCCCGCAAAGATCGTCGTAATCGCGTCATCGAATAAACCGTGAGTGTCCGATATGACTCCAAGTCTCATCGTCAACCTCCACACATCCGTGTGATTTGAAGCGTCCGATTCATTCTAGCAGTGTTTGAATAAGTGAGAACAGTACCGCGAGCAGTAGCGAGCGGGTTAGTTTGCCCGGATAAAAAAATTGCGGGCGAATCATTGCCGTCAGGCAATGACTCGCCCGCTGGCAGAGTGACTCCATTCTCTGCCTAAGCAGTCTAGCGACAGACTAACGAAATTAGAAAATATCAATATTGCGACATTGTTCTGTGCAATTGTTTTGCCAGATGGTCGTCTGCGGTTAAATGATTATGGTTTTCCTGCATTTGCCGTGAAGTAGCAGCGAAGATGTGACGCGAGCTTGTAACCTTAATTTACGTGTTGTGGCTATTGTTCCACAGACTGCTCGGGCGTTGAGATAGGCAGTCGGCAGTGAAAGGTAGTGCCCGCGCTGTCGCTCTTTTCTACGACGACATCGCCGCCATGCGCCATCAAAATCTTTTGCACGATTGCCAGTCCGATGCCGTAGCCGCGCGACTTCGTTGTGAAGAAGGGAATGAATATTCTGTGCAGGTCTTCGTTCGATATGCCTGTGCCTGTGTCGCTGACTCGCGCGTGCGCGTAGCGCGTTTCAAACTCGCCTGTCACGGTGATTCTTTTCTCTGTTGATTGCGGATCAGTGGCTTCGGCGGCATTGCGAAACAGGTTGACGAAAACGCGCCTCAAAAGCGTTTCGTCTGCGGCTACTCGTGTGAACTCACCTTCGATGCGAAGCTCGATGCCGCTTTCTTCTAATTGAGGTTTGACTTCGGCGGCGCAGTCTTCGATGACCGAGCGCAAATCTACGCTCGTCAGATTCAACTGTTGAGGTCGAGCAAAATTCAGAAAATCTGTGACAAGCCTCGCCAGCAATCGGACTTCGTTGAGCGTAGAGTCGAGCGTTTCGCGCTGATCATCGGTCGAAGAGCGGGCGGCGAGTTGCACTTCGAGAAGTTGAACGTAGCCCTGAATAGTCGCGAGCGAATTCTTGAATTCGTGAGCAAGCCCGGCTGCCATCTCTCCGAGATTTGCAAGATTCTCTTGAAGCTTCATTCGCTCGCGCAGTTCTAAAACTTCGGTTATGTCTGTCAGCAAACACAGAGCGCCTTCAATATTGTGCGATGCGTCAGCGATAGGCGATATGCTCAAGCCGAGGTGGCGCACGCGGCCATCGGCAAGACGGACATTCACTTCTTCGCGGCGAAATGCTTTTCCCGTCTCAAGGCATTTTGAAATCATATCAACCACGCGATCAGACATCTGAAAGAATGATGTGAAGTCAACGCCGGATGAAATCATCTCGGACTGAGCATCGCTGATCGGGCATTCGGCTCTGCCGTGCCCAGTATTCCCATCGCGTGAGCGTTGACGGACGTGACCTTGCCCTTTGAATCAACGGTGACAAGCCCGCTCGGAATATTGGCAATCAATCGCTCGCTGAATCTTTCAGACTTCTTTCGGCGCGCCTTCGCTCAAGCGCGTGGAGTTGCGCCAACTCTTTTTCTTTCGATTGAAGCTGTTCGATCAGAGCTTGAAAAGTTTCGACGACGAATTCGCTTTCGCTCATTGCGGCCGATGCATGAACCGGGCTGCCGCGCGCCGCCTCGACCATTCGCCTGTAAGGTCTGAGCAACCACCGCACGAGCAGGAAAACCAAAATAAGCCCGAAGAGCAAGGCGATGATCTGATAGCTGAAGAAGTAAATGATGATTGGCGAAGATTCGGACTGGCCGCGCGCCTGCAAGTAAAGAATGAGGCTCAAGCCGCCAAGCGCAAGAAGCGCGATGGCAAAAATGATGATCGCAAATCGCGCCTTATTTTCAACCGCGCCGAATTTCATAAAAATCTTTATGGAATGAAGCGGGGGCAGGGAGAATCATTACTTCATTTACTACTTTCTTTTTGTAACAACACAGCCGCGTAGCGGCATATGAGTTTAGCCGTGTACTTCAGTGCACGGAGAGCCATATTAATCATCCTCGTCGTCGCGTCAGCGACGACTGAAGATCCGTCGCGTTCAATCGTCGCTGACGCGACGCGATTGTTTGCGTCAATACTTCCGTGCGCTAAAGCACACGGCTACAGTCAATCAGCCGCTAACGCGGCATGACTAACTGAGTAGTTACTTCTTTTTTGAAATGCAAGATGTCGAACAAGTCGCCTTTCGGGTGTTCGGCCCAAACGGCTTCGACGCGCATGCCGCACGCCAGATTTTCAACAGGCTCGTCAATCAAGTGCGAAAAATAAGTGCTCGCGCCATCAAGCAAAACAAGGCCATAGGTATAAGGCGGCTCGGTCGGCTGGCCCGGAAAAGGAAGGTGCACTGTTGTAAAAGTATCGAGGACTCCGTGATCGCTCACTTCGACCCACTCGGTCGTTTCGACAAAGCAGCGAGTGCATATTCGCGCGGCAGGAACTACGACTGATGCGCAGCGCGGGCATCGGGTTCCCATCAGTCGTTTGTTGTCGCGCGATTCTTCGAAAAAAAGCGAGTGAGCGCTTGCCCATACGACCAGCGATAGGGAATTGCTATCTGGCCCCTGACTTCTTTAACCGGCAGCGGCGCTGTGTCATCTCTTTCAGCCATTGCGTCTGTCATTCTACGAATATCTCTCTGAAGGTTTGCAACAGCATCGGGTTGTTGGTTTTGATCTTTCCCATTATCAGGTCGGTCATCGAAGGCGTATATGTGCCGCTGACCGTTCCCAGAAAAATCTGTTTAGATGTCTTCAAGAAGCAATCGGCGTTTTCGACCGCCTTGCCTTGTTTGACCTCGCACGAGTCAGGCCCGATGAAGACAGTCCATTGCTCGTCTTCAATCGAGAAATAATAAACAAGTTGCCGGTTAGTCTTTCCTTTGCGAAACATCGTAGGCATCAATCGGAAAACTTCGGCCACATCGGTCAATTGTTCCATCTTGGAATCTGCGCCTCCATGAAAGATCTTGTTGACGTGCAATTTCGGAATCCCCTCTATCGCTTTGCGCTGCTTCGTCGAGCGGCGCGAAATAATCAATATCGAGTATAGAACCTGTGCGTTCTTGTTTGAACACGGCTCGCACTCGATCACCCGCCAGGACTCCTGCCCTGACGAGGTGCACGATGTTAGTGTCCGCGCCATCGAGTTTGATTAGTCCTAGAGTATAAGGGCGGCTTCTTCGGACTCCACGCCGTAGCACGCTCGACTACTGAACAGGCTATGACTTCTCCTTCGCCGTTCAAGTTTATCCATTCAGCCAATGGCGCAAAGCACTCGCCGCAAACATCGGGCGGGGGAGCATAAACTTTGCCGCACGTTTCGCATCTCGCGCCCGTGATGCGCGCGTTGTCTCGCAACTCTGCCAGAAACCGGCCAATCGTCGCGCCGGTTGTCCACTTGTACGGAATTGTTATGTCGCCTTCCAAAATCATGTTCGTTAATTTCTATTCGCGCTCACTATCATCAAAGTGTGAAACTGGATGGCCGCCGCCCCAGCCGTGAGCCAGGCCCAGGCGCGCGCCTTCGATTTGATGCTCACCTGCGCGATTCATTACCTGCATAGCTGCTTCGGCCTGGCGCATCATCGCCGTCGCGCCTATCGTGTTGGTCGAAAGCACGCCGCCTGATGGATTGATAGGCAGATCGCCCGTCATTTCAGTCGCGCCTGATTCGACCAGATGACCGCCCTCGCCTCGCTCGCAGAAAAAGAGCGCTTCGGTCCAGAGCATCTCTTGAAACGAGAAAGCTTCGTAAAGCTCGGCCACGTCAAATTCGCGACGCGGGTTTGTTATGCCCGCAGTCTTGTAAACTTTTTTCGCCGCTTCCATCAACGCGAGAGGCACGGCGAAATCTCGCCCCGCATAATAAACGCCTTCGTTGAATGTTGCGACCGCTTTGATCCATGCGGGTCGCTCGGCTAATTTTTCGGCGTGGTCTTCGCTCGTAAGAACCATCGCACAAGCGCCGTCCGATGCCGGGCACGCATCGAGCAGTTTGATGGGCGATGACAGCACAGGGGAATTCATCACCATCTCGACAGAGATATTTGGAATTCGTAATTGAGCGTAAGGATTCAGCAGCGCGTTCTTGCGATTCTTTACGGCAACGAGCGCAGCTTGTTCTTCGGTCACGCCGAACTCGTGCATGTACTGACGCGCCTGCAAGGCAACTGCTGACGGCGCTCCGCAAGCGAACTGGCGACCTAGTATCGGGTCGTAAACCGTAGAGAGTCCCAACTGAACAGGGCTTTCCGAAAGCTTGTCTCCTGTGACTGCAAGAACTGTGTCGAACATTCCCGACGCGATGTAATAAAAAGCCGCGATGCCTGTCGAAGCTCCAACCGTCCCGCCCGTGTGAATTCGCATTTGAGGCTTGAGGAATGCGCCCGCTGCCTCCGCGCACCAGTGTTCGGGATGATTGACGCCTTCAAATAGTTCCGGCGCGCTGCCGAACACAACGGCGTCAACATCTTTGATACTAATGCCCGCGTCTTCGAGCGCGCGGCTCGCGGCTTCATAGATCAA
This sequence comes from Blastocatellia bacterium, assembly GCA_963726785.1. GTDB lineage: Bacteria > Acidobacteriota > Blastocatellia > UBA7656 > UBA7656 > DATEKX01. The sequence continues at coordinate 539,132 of CAVSDJ010000008.1, read as the reverse complement.
ACCGGGGAAGCTGACATCATCTCGCCGCTCTTTGCACTTGGTTTGTCCTGTGCCTACGATTGCTACTTGCCTCAACGATCCCTCCGCTATGAGAGTGTAGTTCCGAAGGTAACAGATTCAGATGGATTCCTGAAGGATGCAAGACGATTCATCGCAGAGACGCAAAGGACGCAGAGGATGCGCGGAGGTTATGCAAATACAAAAACCTCTGCGCCGCCTCTGCGTCCTTTGCGTCTCTGCGGTGAACTCTCTGTTATTATTTCGCTTCGACTCTGGTGACGACAGCGTTGCCTAGTCGGATGAAAGGCCCGCCATCTTCCGACAACTCTTCAGCTATGGTGAATGAATGCGCAGCGACTATCGAGATAGTCCGGCGTAACTGCAATGATTGGCCTTTGACCTTGATCGGATCAATTGTGAAGCGAATCGAAATCGGGCTTGTCCAATCCCCGCGACTGTTGATCGCTACGCCGTTGCCGAGTTTTTCTGTAAAGGTCATCATCTTTGTCGCTTCATCGAAAACGATAACGGATGATTCTTTGTGTGTGCCGCCGTCATATTTGCAAGTGGTCACACTATCGAGCGATTTGCCGTCAGCGCGTTTCGTAAAGCTCACCGTGCATTCGCGTGGCGCAGGGCCGAGTGCGCTTTCGCGTCCGACGTATTTATAGCTCCACTGGCCGACGAAGTAATCAACCGATTGCTTCTGCTGTGGCTGTGGCACGCGAATTCGCTGCTGTCCCTGACCTGGCCCTTGCCCTGCCGGTGGTTGCTGCGGCTGTGATGAAGTTGGAGGCGCTCCCTCGCCCGCGCGCTTCATAGATACGTCGAGCGTCATGCTTTGCCCGCCAACATCCAACACTCCGGCTCCCTTCATCGTTTCGCCTTCGAGCGTCAGGTTGAAATTGATCGTAAAGCTCCCCTGTGGCGATTCTATATCTGCTTTGGCAGTAACTTTATTGCCGTCAACTTTGATGTCTTTGAGTTGCATCTCCGAGCCGGGACGCATGCCCGATATGTTGCCTGTGTAAGCTTCGCCTTCTTTTTTGAATGTCCCCGTCACAGGTCGTTCGCCCTGTGGCATTTGAATCGTGCCTTCCCATCGGCCCGCAAGCTTGTCCTGCTGTGCGTAAGCCGAACCAGCCAGAAGCTGAACGAGCAGAATTATTCCCCAGATGATAAATGGTCGCCGCATTCCTTGTTCCTCCGATAATGATTTCTGGCAAGCGCGCGGGCCTGCCGTTGAAAGTTAGTCCCCATTATTCTGTAAGTCAAATAATTTTAGACTCTTTGCGCGCGTGGCCCTCGACCAGTTCGATGCGGATTTTATCCGGCCCTTCGATGAAGGCATATTTGATCTTGCCGTTAGCAACCGAGCGAATCTCGTCAGTCACTTTCACGCCGCTCTTTCGCATCATCTCTAAAGCTTCCGCGAGATTGTCGAAGCTGAAACCGATGTGATCAACTACGTGGCCTTTTGTGGATTCTAGTTCGGTCTTGCCTTTCCAATGATCGGCATAAACTTTCTTCGTATATTCGACCGGATAGATGATGATGTTAACGTTGTCCATGATAAGCGACATGCTTGGACCGATTTGCACGCCGCGATAAAAACGCGGCTCGCGCGAAGGAGGACGCGTAGAGCGTCGCTTGGCTCCGAAGTATTTCATGTACCATTCGCCCGCTGCGACAGGGTCTGCGCTGAACAGGTGCAGGTGGCCGAAATGATGATGATTTGCCGTGTTCAATTCGATCAACGCATTGTCGGGGCTTTGAACATACGCGTAAAAGAATGTTCCCGTAGCGCCCGTGTTTCCGCCGATGTCGCTGATGTCTGTGATCGGCGTGAAGAATTTCGTCCCTGATGCTAACTGTTTTTCATAAGTAGCCTTCATGTCTTCCGCGCCCCAGCCGAAATGCCAGACCGCCGAAGTCAGTTCCCACGCGGGCGGCTGATTGACTTTGGCGAAAAGCATCCACGACTTTTGCGACCAGACTCCGTCGAGCAATCCCGCAAACTTCGCTTTCTCGCAATCGAATTTGCCTGTGTAGAAATCAATCGCAGCTTTTGGGTCGAGCGTGTTCAGGTGCAGATGATGGAAATGGGCTTCGGGCATTTCGAGGCCAGCAGGCTTGTTTTCTTGAGTCGCCTGTTTTGCTTCTTGCGCCGCGAAGCCCAGAGCGCAGAACACGACAGAGAAGAGAAGAGCGCCGATGAACGAAAGTCGAGGCCACAGTCTATGATCGCGCATGCGGTCTTCCTCCAATCGAAAACGCGAGCGGCAGCGTACTGAGCAGCTATCCGCTCGCGCAAGATTTATTCAGATTGCGTTTGTGCAGCTCTGTACGAATCATCTGTCAGATGATGATCGCGCGGCTGTATTTTTTGCTTGACCGTCGGCGCGCGTATACGTGAACCAGCCGATCATCATCTCTTCCCAGGTCTGATCGCCCCATCGCACTTCCTTCGACGGGTCGGGATTGAACTTGTTCTTCTCCGAGTTGTCAAAGTGAGCCACGCAATCGAGCCTTGTCCCTTTAGGCAGCGGAATCGGCTGTTTCGGAATATAGGTGTGCTGCCAGTTGAAATCGTACTTCGGCACATCCAGCAAAACTTCCGACCGCCCGTCAGGATAAACAGCCGTATAGGTGAAAGACTTTTCCGCGCACATGCATATGCGGCATGAACGAAGTGATCAACACGTCTTCCTCGAAAGTCTTCGATGCTTTCACTTCGTGATTTCCATCGCCTGCCGGAATGACGAATCTGCCGTTGATCGCATTGCCTGTCATCAGCGATTTTTTACCCGGCTCTTTGGCAAAGACGAATCCGATTTTCGTGCGATCTTTCGTCACTTCACCGTTAGTCGTGTAGTGCATCTGGAAAACTATGTTGCTTCCTTTCTTAATCAACCGAGCCGTGCCCGGCCCGTAAACGATGCCTGTCTTGTTTGGCGTGATGCCGCCCAGGTGCACGCGGCCACCTCTGCGCAAATCGCCTTCGCCGCCGCCAGCGGCTATGTCTTTGATGTTGCCGTCCTGCGCGTAAGCGATGACGTGATGCACGACTTTGCGATTGCCCGGACGAATCTCCATCGCCTGAATCCATTTGTCTTCGGTGAAGTTCGTAGGCATGGAGAAATAGAGATACGGCACAGTGCCATCAGCCGGTACGGTGTATTCTTCCGCCATCTGAAGCACTACGTCGGGAGTCCCGATTGTCCACCCCTCAGAGAATTTCGGCATCGGAGGCAAATCTTTATCTTCGCCTTTTGGCGAACCAGCATTGACCCAGGAGACGATTGTCTCGATCTCTTTTTCGGACAGTCGCGGATCGTTGGCCCAATGACCGACTTTCGGGTCGGCGCTCCAGGGCGGCATCGAACGATCAATGACACGTTCGCGAACAGACTTTGACCATGGCCGCACATCTTTGTAAGTCACAAGCGACATGGGCGCGATCTCGCCGGGCCGATGACATTCGATGCAGTTCTTGTAAAGAATCGGCGCAACGTCTTTGGTAAAAGTGACAACGTTCGTGTTCGCCTTCTGCGTAGATGTCGCAAGCATCACGATGGCGAGCAGTCCGACCATAATGATTCCGCTTTTGCGGAGATTCTTTTTCATGAGCAGTTTCTCCATTCCGCCCGTTTCCTACGGGCTGTCAGTGTGTTATTCTAGTCCGTACAGTGCGTTCCTGCCTGCCGACTTTTCTGCAATTCTACTCCTTCTGCGTTTGCGCATGAAGGCTAAGATTCTGACTGTCAATAGTGTAATCAATCCAACCGATCATCATCTCTTCCCATGTCTGATCGCCCCAGCGCACTGTGATGGTCGGATCGGGATTGAATTTGTTGCCTGCGGAATTATCGTGATGCGCGACGCATTCGATGCGGCTGCCCTTCGGCACGGCAATCGGCTCTTTGGCGAAGTATGAAAGCTGCCAGTTGAAATCATACTTTGGCACGCGCAACAGCATTTTTTCAGTGCCGTCGGGAAGAACCAGCTTGTACTCGAAATCTTTGCCGCGCACGTGCATATGCGGCATGAAAGAATAGATGTGAATGTCTTCCGTGAAAGTCATCGAAGATCGCGATTCAAAATTTGAATCGCCTGCCGGTATGACCAGCTTGCGCGGGTCTGTCGAAACGCCTTTTGTGACCATGCGTTTTTCGACAGGAGTTTTGGCAAACCACAAGCCGACGCTGGTGCGGTCTTTGGCCGCTACGCCGTTGGTCGTGTAATGCATCTGGAAGATCAACACAGAGCCTTTCTTGACCAGCTTTGCCTGACCCGGCGCGAGCGTCAGCGGGCTCATCCCCGGCGCCCAGCCGATTATCTGCCCATCGGGATTGCTGCCTCGTCGCAGCGGGTTATTCGCAGCGGTTGCCTGTTGCGGATCTCTCGCGGCTTCGGGATTGAATCGCTGCTGGTCGAATCTGATCTCACCAGCAGGCGGAAGAGGCTCATTCCCCGGCTCGCGCGAACCGATGATGACGTGATGCACGACGCTCGGCTCGCCGCGTTTGATCTGAGCGAACTGCACATATTTGTCTTCGGTGAAATTGGTCGGGACGACGTAATACCTGTACGGCACAGTGCCATCAGCGGGGATGGATGCTTCTTCGGTCATCGAGAGCACTACATCCGGCTGGCCGAATTTCCAGGCAGTGTCGTTGAATTTTGGCACTGGAGGCAGGTCTTTCGGATTTCCCTCTATTGCGCCGCCGTCAACCCAGGTGCGGATAGTTTCGATCTCTGCCGGTTTTAATCGCGGATCATTAATAAATTGGCCGTGCGCAGGATCAGCGAACCAGGGCGGCATCTCGCGACTCACTACCTTTTCGCGAATGGATTTCGCCCAGGGCCGCACCTCTTTATAAGATAGCAGTGACATCGGCGCCATCTCTCCAGCGCGATGACATTGAACGCAACTGTTGTAAAGAATCGGCGCGACATCTTTGGTAAACGTCACCTTTGATTCGTGCGACTTGTCGGCGGCAGTCGCGAACACCACGATGACAGCCAGCCCGATCACAAGCATTGCGCCCTGACTGATGCGACGAAGTTTGCTTCTCATAAATATCTCCTTACTGACAGGATAGTTTCCACTGAAAACTTACTGGCCCTTCGTTTGCGCACAGCATATCCTACCTACCGCCCGGTAAGCAAGCCCTTATTAAGCACGTATCTTTTAAATAAACCGGTCGCTCATCAACCGAGCCTAAAGATGAGAAATTTCTATATTGACATTTGACATGGGAAAGCTTCAAGCATACACTTACCGGGCGGTCGGTCGGTTATCAATCAATAAGCTGAATTCGAATATTCGAATATCGCTGCCGGGTCTAAAAAAGCAATTCAATCAAGTGGCTGGCTTATGACGCTAAGAGCCGAACAATTATACCATCGCACTTTCCTGCCTGAGCTTTCTTATCGCCATCAATTGGGCTGGCGAAACGGAAGTGAAAATGCGATATTCTTCTCCGAAATTTACTGGAGTTTCACTACTCTACGCCTCGATAAAAGAACAATTCGGAGAACCAGCATGATAAAGCGACGACTGAAGCTTGCCTTTTTGATGTTTGTATGTGTTGTGCGGGTTTTCTGCCCGTGCTTGAAGCGCAGAAGAGATCCGGCGAATCAGCAACTAAGAGAATTGATGACGCCGCTTTGCGCAACGTCGAATCCCGCCCCGGCGACTGGATTACTCACGGGCGCAATTATGGCGAAACTCGGTTCAGCCCGCTCAAACAGATCAACGAAAGCAACGTCGGCAAAATGGGACTTGCGTGGTCTTTCGACACCAACACCAATCGCGGTCTTGAAGCGACGCCGATCATAGTTGATGGCCGTTTGTACACTACAGGAAGCTGGAGCATCGTCTTTGCCATTGATGCCCGCACAGGGAAACAGCTCTGGAAATACGACCCGCAAGTCCCGCACAAATACGGCCCGAAAGCTTGCTGCGATGTGGTCAATCGCGGCGTCGCAGTTTACAAAGGCAGAGTTTATGTTGGAACGCTCGATGGGCGATTGATCGCGCTTGATGCCGACACGGGCAAAGTAGCGTGGGAAGTCGTGACTGTTGATCAGAGCAAACCCTACACCATCACTGGTGCGCCGCGAGTGGTGAAAAGCAAAGTCATCATAGGCAACGGCGGCGCTGAATTCGGCGTGCGAGGTTACGTGTCGGCTTACAACGCAGATACGGGCAAACTCGCCTGGCGATTTTACACAGTGCCGGGCGACCCGTCGAAACCGTTCGAATCAGCCGCGATGGAGCGCGCGGCGAAGACCTGGAAAGGCGAGTGGTGGAAGGTCGGCGGCGGCGGCACTGCCTGGGATTCGATGGCCTATGACCCTGAGCTTGATCTGCTTTATGTCGGCACGGGCAACGGCTCGCCCTGGAATCCGCAACTGCGCAGCCAGGGCGAAGGCGACAATCTTTATCTTTCATCTATCCTCGCGCTCAAACCAGACACGGGCGAACTGGCGTGGCATTACCAGACCACGCCCGGCGATGCGTGGGATTACACGGCGACGCAGCACATCGTTCTTGCCGACCTGACAATCGAAGGCCGCAAGCGACAGGTGCTGATGCAAGCTCCGAAGAACGGTTTCTTTTACGTGCTTGATCGCAAAACAGGCGAGTTAATTTCTGCGGCAAACTACGTCAACGTCACGTGGGCCAAGGGTGTTGACATGAAGACCGGGCGACCGATTGAAAACCCCGGCGTGCGTTATCAAAATTCACCTGTGCCGCAAGTGCCCGGCCCGCTCGGCGCTCACAACTGGCAGCCGATGTCGTTCAATCCGCAGACCGGTCTGGTTTACATTCCCAGCGCAAGATAATGCTTTCTTTTATGGGCAACAATCGAACTTTCAATACAAGCCCGGAAGCTGGAACACGGGCATTAATCTAGGACTTCTGACGCAAGCGCCCACCGCTCTGTTTCCAGGTCACTTGCTGGCGTGGGACCCTGTCGCGCAGAAGGAACGATGGCGAGCGCAATATCCTGTGATGTGGAACGGAGGATTGCTTTCGACTGCGGGCAATCTGGTTTTTCAAGGCACTGCTGACGGTCGCTTTGTAGCTTACAGCGCGGACAAAGGCGCAAAGCTGTGGGAAGTGAAAGTCGGCACAGGAGTGATTGCTTCGCCTGTGACTTATGAAGTCGACGGCGTGCAATACGTTTCGATCATGGCAGGATGGGGCGGCTCGTTTCCGCTCACCGGCGGCCAGATCGGCTTGCCTGCTACGCCGGGCAGACTGCTGACGTTTGCGTTGAACGCAAAAGGGCAATTGCCCGAAGCGATGGCTGCCAGTATGCCAGAGGTCACGCCGATTGAATCGAACGCCTCAAAGGAAACCATCGCGGCAGGCGCAGTGTTGTTTGCGCAGAACTGCGCTATGTGTCACGGGATTGCGGCGCTTGGCGGCGGAGGCGTGCTGCCTGATCTTCGCTTCTCTCAGCCTTCGGTCTTAAACAATCTTCAGAAGATTGTGCTTGATGGCGCATTGGCTGATGAAGGGATGCCTTCATTCAAGCAATGGCTCAAGCCCGAAGACGTGGATGCGATTCGCGCTTACATAATCAGCCGAAGGGCTGAGAGCATGCCGAAAAAATAGAGAGGAATTTAATTATGACCTACACCGGCACGCTTGCGATTCACGACGCTGATTCGCATGTCATGGAAACGCCGGACATGCTGCACGAATTTGCCGACCCGGAAATTCGTGATCGCATAGACCCTCGATATTTCTTCAACGCCATCGGCACTCATCGCATACTCGAAGACTTTCCCGCCTATTGCCGTAATCATGCCGATCCGTCTTATCGCGCACTCGATGAGGCGGAACTTATGTTGAGGAAAAACTGGAACGCTACCGGCTCGTTTCTGAAAGAAGATCGTCGTCTTGCTCTTGACCTGCTTGGGTTCAAGAGCCAACTGGTTTTCAACACATTCTGGAATGGCTACCTTGTGCGACTCGAATACGCTGATGATATTGATCTGGCATACGGAGTGGCCCGCGCTCACAATCGCGCTTTGCTGGATTTCTGCGCGGCAGACCGACGGCTTCTGGCATCCTGCTATGTGCCGTTGATGCAGTTCGAGCGCGCCTCTGCTTTAGCGGCAGAGGCGATCAAAGCAGGGGCGAAAGCTTTGCTTGTCGCGTCTGCATGTCCAAAAGGGCATTCGCCCAGTCACACCCGTCTAGACCCTGTATGGCGACAGGCAGAAGAAGCAGGCATCCCCATCGTCTTTCATGTCGGTGGCGGCGGACGATTGCTCAATCCTGATTATTTCGAGAACGGGTTGCCGCCGGTGAAAGATTTTCATGGAGGCGACGAGAATTTTCGTTCGGTGGATTACATGGCTATTCCTGTGCCGCCCGCTCAAACGCTCGCTACGTTGATCATAGACGGTATTATGGAACGATTCCCGCGTTTGAAATTCGGCGTCATCGAGCAGGGCGCAACGTGGCTACCGGGATTGATGCGGCAACTCGATTCTGCGATGGAAGCATTCGGCAGACACGAAGAGCGACTGCAAAAGCTTTCGCTGCGGCCTTCCGAGTATCTTCGGCGGCAGGTGCGAGTCACGCCTTACCCGACCGAAGACGTGGGCTGGGTGATCGAACAGGCGGGCGAAGAAGTTTGCCTGTTCTCTTCGGACTATCCGCATGTGGAAGGCGGTCGCAATCCGATCAAACGATTCGAGCAGAATTTGCGAAATGTCTCGGAGCGCGCAAAGCAGAGTTTCTATCACGATAACTTTGTAGACCTGATGGGGCGCGGGTTGAGTTGAACTCTATCAAGCAAGCTGACACTTGCGCTGCATCATTAATATAGGAGATTCATCTTGCTCAAGAAGAACCTAATCAAACTCATACTGCTGACGATCACGCTTGCTGGTGTAGTCAATCTTGCAAACGCTCAACAGACGACCCCGCAGCGTCCGCCCGACCCGGCTGCGGTTCGACAAGCGCCCGCATCAACTTTCAAAGCGCCCGACAACATCGAATTCCGCACGGCTAACATAATTAGCGAAGGCGTGCGATTACAGGCCGAACTCTTTTCGCTCAAAACACTCACGGGCAAGCCGCTGCCGACCGTCATCATGGCGCACGGCTGGGGCGGGACTGCGGCCAATTTCCGATGGGATGCGCTTGCTCTGGCAAACGCCGGTTATCTGGTCATCACCTTTGATTATCGCGGCTGGGGCCAAAGCGACGGGCGCATCGTTTTGACCGCGTCACCGGAGAAAAAAGAAGGTCGTCGCTTCACAGCGCAGGTCGAAGAATTACGCGAGTACGTTGATCCGTTAGAGCAGACGACCGATTGGTTCAATGTCATCAACTGGGCGATGGGCGAGCCGACGGTAGATAAAAATCGCATAGGCTTGCGCGGGTCCAGTTACTCCGGCGGACACGTGTTTTATGTCGCAGCGCGCGACCCCCGCGTCAAAGCCATCGTCAGTCAGGTCGGCGCTTTCGATTCGCGCTGGGTGGTTACTGGCGAAGCAGAGATTAAAACCACTCACGACGAAGCGACAAAGAGAGCGCGCGGCGAGATTGCGTATCCCGAACCTCGCGCGAAAGCCGTAGGCAACCTGATCGGCGCGCCGATACGCGACAAGTTGCTGCATTACGCGCCGGTCGAAGAAGCGGCGAAGGTCAAAGATTGCGCGGCGTTGTTCATCGTTGCCGAGAAAGAAGAACTCTTCGACAACGCAGTTCACGCGAAGCTCGCTTATGACCGGATGTCCGGCACGAAGAAGAAATACGTTTCGCTTCCCAACATCACGCATTACGGCGTCTATCGCGAGTTACGCGAGCAGGCCATAAAACTTGCGATTGAATGGTTCGACCAGTATTTGAAGAAATGAGACAGTGGCAGTAGCCCGACCGTAAGCAAGGGCTTGCGTCTCTCGCCCTCCCTTACGGTCGGGCTACTGCCAAGAACCTATGAATTGTCTATGAGCGATCAGACAAACATCCTCTCAGGTCTGCGTGTGATTGACTGCGGCACATACATCGCCGGGCCATCTGCGGCAACTATAATGTCTGACTTCGGCGCTGAGGTCATCAAAATTGAGCGCCCTCCTTACGGCGATCCTTACCGTAATCTTTCGTACCTTCCGGGAATGCCCGTTTCGGAGTTGAACTACTGCTGGCTGCTCGACGCTCGCAATAAGAAAAGTCTCGCGCTCGATTTGCAGGACGAAGCGGGAAGGGAAGCGTTGCGCCGACTGGTTGTGACCGCAGATGTCTTCATCACTAACTATCCGCCTGAGCTTACGTCGAAGCTGAAGGTTCGTTACGAAGACCTGGTCGCGATCAATTCGCGACTGATCTATGCGCACGTAACAGGCTATGGCGAAACGGGCGAAGACACCAACAAGGCGGGCTACGATACGACTGCTTACTGGGCGCGGTCAGGACTTACGGGCCTCATTTACGATTTGACGGTGCAAGCGGGAGCGACGCCTTGCGGAACGGGCGATCATCCTGTGGGGCTTGCGTTGTTCGGTTCGATAATGCTCGCGCTCTATCAGCGCCAGATGACCGGGCGCGGCGCGAAGGTTTCGACTTCGCTGATGGCAACGGGCGCATGGACAAACAGTTGTCAGATTCAGGCTGCGATGGTCGGGGCGGTCTTTCCTACGAAACGCACACGTTTCACAGTTCTCAACCCACTGGTCAACCAGTATCAAACGCGCGACGGACAACGATTCATATTCTGCTGCCTAGACACGGCTCAGGATTGGAAGCGAATCTGCCGCGCAATCGAGCGCACTGAGTTGATAAACGATCCGCGCTACGCCACGTATGAGGCGCGATCTGAGCGCAGTGAAGAAGTAGTCGTTTTGCTCGATTCTGCGATTGGCAGCAAAGACATGGCTGAGTGGGAAGTGATATTTCGCGAGCACAAGATTATCTGGGGACTGATTCCGGCGATGAGGCAGGTGGCGGCTGACTCGCAGATGAAAGCTAACGGAGTCTTTGCAGAGTTGGATCATCCCCATCATGGCAAGCTGCAAACAATCAGCAGCCCGCTCAACGTTCAAGGCGCGGCAAAAGAAAAACCGAAACCTGCTCCCACAGTTGGCGAGCATTCGCGCGAGATTTTGCGCTCGCTCGGTTATGAAGATTCGGAAGTCGAAGAGTTGATCAAGCGCGGCGTAACGCAGCAATAAACAATTTATTGCTTCGAGGGAAAAATGAAGAATCAGCGTGGACGAAATATTTTAAGAGTCTATCTCAGAATGAAGCTCCGTAGGAGCGACCTGTCGATAGTCACAACCGAACAAACACGCCGTAGCTCCGTAGGAGCGACCTCTGAATCAACAGGTCGCTCCTACGGAGCTACGGGCTTTAATAATGATGCCAACGCTATAGACAGGTCGTCCCTAACGGGACTGCTAAAACATCCGCTGAGAATACTCTTGCCGCTCGCGTTGGTCTGGATCGGGACTTTTACCTTTGTCAGCAGCGCGCAGGATCAGCAATCGCTCATAGAACAAGGTAGAAAACTCTTCACTCCTACGTGCAGCAATGCTTATTGTCACGGCGCGAATGGCGAGAATGGCAGCGCCCCTACTTTGCGCGGGCGCAATTTCACCGCTGAACACCTGACGCGAGTTATTTCCGAAGGCGTCCCCGGCACCCCAATGCCCAGCTTCAAAAAAGAATTCTCGCCGGAGCAGATTCGCAGTCTTGCAGCGTATGTGATGTCGCTTCCAAAAAGCAGCGGCACTGCATCGCCTGCCTCGTCTTCGCCCACAACTACAGCGCCACCCCCGCGCAGACCATTAGCGATGGATAATGCTGTGACTGGACTTCAGATGCCTGCGGTGAAAGAAGTCACAGGCGAGCGGCTCGCGAACGCCGCTAGAGAACCGCAAAACTGGATGACCTACTTCGGCACTTACGACGCAAAGCGTTACAGCACGCTTAATCAAATCACGCGCGAAAACGTCCGGCAGCTTGCGCCCGCGTGGGCTTTTCAAACTGGCAAGATCGAAGGCGGACTTAATGCAACACCGCTCGTCGTAGACGGCGTGATGTATCTGGTCGGTTCATACAATCGCGTCTTCGCGCTTGACGCAGTAACGGGCAAATTGTTCTGGCACTACTACTACAAGCTGCCGACGGGGCCTATACCTTACGGCGTCAGCGTGCGCGGCATTGCCCTCGGTTACGGCATGGTGTTTATGGGCACGCTCGACAATCACATGGTCGCGCTCGACGCAAAAACGGGAAAGGAAATCTGGAACGTCGAAATCGAAGATTATCGCAAATGCGGTTGCAACGTGACCGCTGCGCCGATTGTAGTCAAAGACAAAGTCGTCGTAGGCGTGACCGGTGGCGACAGCGCGCATCGCGGTTATCTCAACGCTTATGACGCGAAGACGGGGCAACAAGCATGGCGCTTTTATACGATTCCGGGGCCGGGTGAGCCGGGCTTTGAAACGTGGGAAGCCGAGTCATGGAAATTCGGCGGCGGCGCGACCTGGATGACTGGCTCGTATGACCCGGAACTGAATCTGATTTATTGGGGCGTCGGCAATCCTTCATCGGACTTTCACGGAGGCGACCGCGAAGGCACAAATCTTTACACGGATTCTATCGTCGCGCTCGATGCCGATACGGGCAAACTGAAGTGGCATTACCAGGAGGTTCCTCACGACGAATACGATTTCGATTCGGCTTATGAAGCGACGCTGATTGATGTCGAGCGCAACGGGCAGAAGCAAAAGCTACTGTTGCATACGAACAAAGGCGGCTACGTCTGGGTGCTTGATCGCGTGACTGGTAAATACATCAACGCATGGCCTCATGTTGACACGGTCAACTGGGTGAAAGGTTTTGATAAGGACGGCAAGCACATCGGACGACTGGAATTGCCTCTGGGCCAGAGCACTGTCGTATGTCCGTTCTGGGGTGGCGGTCGAAGCTGGAATCATTCGGCGTACAGCCCGCGAACGGGCTGGCTATACAATCACGGCATCGAGTGGTGCGGGCTGATAACGCCGATGCAGCAGGAAGCGAAAGAAGGGCGCGGCTTCATCGGCGGAACTATCCTTCCCCGGCATCCGCCGAATGGTCAGGCTTACGGGCACATTGATGCTTTCGACCCAATCAGCGGCGCGAAAAAGTGGACGGTGAAGATCAAGTACCCGCTGACTTCATCGCTTCTGGCAACGGCGGGCGATGTGGTGTTCACCGCCGATGTTGAAGGCAACTTTCTCGCATACGATGCGAAGACGGGCGAGCAGCTTTATTCATTCAATACCGGTTCGGGTACGCGCGGCTCGCCGATCACTTACGCGGTCAACGGGCGGCAATACGTCGCCGTGCCCACAGGGTTAGGTTCTATTTTTACAAGTGGCATGGGGCAGTTGTGGCCCGAAGCAGCTAATTTCCGAAACGGTTCAACGCTCTTTGTGTTCGCGCTGCCCGAAGGTGCGATTGAACGGAAAGCGAGGGCAAGTAAATGATGAATTAGTCAGGAGATCAAGTACAGCGTGGTGAAATTTGCGCGCTACTGCAATATGCAGAGATAAATCGAACAACCGGTCCCAGGTTTTTATCTTAATGCAATTATCAGTGGAGCAGTAAGCGAAAGGCAGTTGCTTGAGAAGGCGACAGTTGGTTTTAACCCTGCGCATGTAGATTCACCAAATTCCGAAAGCGCAAGCTTCGGACTTAAACTGCTGACTTGAGGAGGCAACAAATGAAACGAAAAATCTTTCAGTTGATTTTCACCACTGCATTTGCTCTGGCGACAAGCATTCCAGCTTTCCCCCAGGCTGATGTTTCAACCGCAACGATAAAAGGAACAATTGTTGACCCGAGCGGCGCAGTTATCGCCGGGGCTACAATAACTGCTAAAAGCCTCGACAGAGGCATAACCCGCATAGCCAACACCGACCGCGATGGAAACTATCAGATACCGTTGCTGCAACCGGGAAACTATGAGGTTAAAATCGAGGCAACGGGATTTGAAAGTAAAGTAGCCAGTAGCATTCAACTGACGGTCGGGCAAAGCCTGGTGCTCGATCAACAACTGGGCGTACAGGGTGTAACCAGTCAGATGGCGATAACAACTGATGCACCTTTGATTGAAACGGAAAGGACTCAACAGGCCAACACAATCGAGAAGCGCCAGATCGAAAACCTGCCTAATGTCGGGCGCGATTTCACCTCTTATGTTTATACGTTGCCGGGCGTGGCGAACTCGAACGCGCCGCGAGTACAGGGTGGCGCGCGCTTTACAGGTTTCGCCTCGACAGGATTTTCGATTGGAGGCAGCAACGGTCGCGACAACCTCGTCACGGTTGACGGCGGAGAGAACGAATACGGTTCGGGCCAGCTTCGTTTTGCTCTCAGCCCCGAAGTGATTCAGGAATTTCAGGTCAACCGCAACTCGTTCGCGGCGGAGTTCGGTTTCACATCGGGCACGGCGGTCAACGTAGTGACCAAGAGCGGGACGAACGATTATCACGGCGGCGTGTATGTGTACTACCGCTCGCAAAAGACATCAGCCCGCAACCCGTTCGACTTCAACGCCAAAGAACCGTTCGATCAACAGGTATATCCCGGCTTCACTTTCGGCGGGCCACTCGTCAAGAACCGAGCCTTCTTCTTCACCAACTATGAACGGCAGAGAAACGACAACGCGCGTTTTAGAAACTACACCACAAGCAATCTGCTTCAGCCGGATGTAGCTCAGATTTCGTTGCTTGATAAACTCGACGCGTCAACAAACGCGAATGTAAAGCGCATCTCGGCGAATCTGCGCGCCGCTTTAGCCACGACCCCGACTACCTTTCCTTTGACTTTCGGTATGCTACAGGATCAGGAAGGCACGTTCACAGGATTCTCACGATTCAACACATGGTCTACGCGACTCGATTATCAGATCAGTGATCGAGACTCGCTGACCGGGCGTTTTACGATGACCCGTAATTTTACGGATGACCTCGGAGCCGCCAACGGTGCGGCTCCTTCGTTCTCAAGAACTCTGACAGTTCGAGACTACACGACTCTCATCAACTGGAATCACACCTTTGGAACCACGCTGGTCAATCAAGCCCGCGTGCAACTCGCGCCAAATAATTCTGCGCTGACAGAACCGCGCGAGCCTGCTCAAACAGGTGTGGTGCTCAGCAACCTGGCCAGTTTCGGTCGAGGCATTGACGCCCCTTATCTCGCCTATCAGGATCGCTACCAGTTCGAGGACACGTTGAGCTATACGGTCAGCGGTCACACGCTCAAGTTCGGCGGGTCTTATCGCCCTGTCACCTACGAACTCGAAAACGATTACTGGTTCGCAGGTGAATTCACGTTTTCTCCCGGCACATTCCCCGTCACACTGGCAGTGCCAGCCGCTGACCGCGCTGCATTCGTGGGCGCAGCCGCAGCCGTAGGTGTGACGGGCGCGCTCGTCCCGACATTGAACTCTGTGCAGAGCTTCAATTTCAATCTGCCGCGTTTGTTCAGACAGGGATTCAATAATCCGATTTGGAAAGACACGGCTCATTATCTCGGCTTCTTCGCGCAGGATTCCTGGAAACTGCATCGACGGCTGACGCTCGATTTTGGTGGTAGGATAGATTACGACGGCGAACCGGAACCAGCGCCCGCTCACACATACTTCTCGCCGCGATTAGGCTTCGCGTGGGATATTGCGGGTGACGGAAAGACTGTGCTTCGCGGCGGCGGCGGCGTTTTCTACGCGCCGATTCATTTTCAGATCACCGCCTACACCAACCTGCTCGGCGACAGCGGGAAATTTGTCAATAACATTTTCCTGACGGGACTCAACGCGGCGACCGTTTATCAAACGGGCAGAGCGCTTGGCAAATACCCGTTCGGCGTGTTGAGCGAAACAGAGATACAGGCGATCAAACTCAACAACATTCCCATCTCTACGGCAGCCAAAGGGCCGGGCCGCGTGGTCATAGAACTTGACCCCGACTACAAGAACAACTACTCGATTCAAGCCAATCTCGGCATCCAGCGCCAGATCAGCAACAACATGAGCATCGAGCTTGCTTATCAGATGTATCGCGGCGTGCACATTCAAATGCCTGTGGCGCTCAACTACATCGAGTCGGCTAATCCGAACCCGCTCGGCCCTGCATTCGGCCCGCTGTATCGAGTGTGTCAGGTGGCCGACAATTGCCGCAGGGTGAGCGACCCGACCATCCTGCAATTCACGAACTACGAGTCGCGCGGAACTTCGATTTATCATGGGATGACCGCGTCATTGACAAGGCGATTCAGCGATCACGTGTCGTTCCAGGCGAATTACACCTTCAGTAAATCAATTGACGACACGACGGATTTCAACTCGAATTTTGCGCCGCCGTTCCCTGATCGCCTCTTCTTAGAACGCTCACTGTCGAGCTTCGACCTGCGGCACAACTTCGTCTTCAGCGGAGTTATCCTGAGTCCGTTCAAAGCCGGGGCCGGTCATTCGATAGGCTCGCGCATATTGGCCGACATGAGCTTGAGCCCGGCGATATTCATTCGCAGCGGCATACCGTTTTCGCTGCTGACCGGAGCCGACACGAATGGCGACACGCGCGCCTTTAACGACCGGCTTTTCAAAATCGGTCGCAACACAGGAATAGGGCCGAATTATCGAAGCGTGAACATGCGTGTGAGTAAAGCATTCCGCTTCAAGAATGACAGCCCAATGCGTTTGGAGTTCAGCGCAGACGGCTCGAACCTTTTCAACCGCACGAACTATTCTGCGGTCAGGGAAGTCATCGGGACGAATCTGAACTCGCCGGATTATAATGCCGGGACAACGAGGCTCAAGGGCAGGAAAGATCGAGACTTCCGAAGGGGCGAACCGCTCAGTTTCACTTCTGCTTTCGCTCCGAGGCAGCTTCTTTTCGGTCTCAAGTTCGCATTTTGAGTTGATGTGAATATAGAATCAGTTCACCGCAGAGACGCAGAGAACACAGAGGAAGCGCAGAGGATAAGCAAACATAAAAACCTCTGCGCCGCCTCTGCGCTCTCTGCGTCTCTGCGGTGAATCTACATTCAAAAGATCGCGAAAGGAAAATCATGCTGAGACATTTCATCATCACTTTGGCGTTGGTAGCGATGCTTTGTATTACGGGAACCGCTCAGACAAAGAACGATTACGGCAAGGCGGATACATGGTTGTGCCGCCCAGGCCAGCAAGACGCTTGCGCCGTTGATTTGACGACAACCGTCGTCGCCTCAAACGGCAAGTTGAAGCGCGAGACGTGGGCGGCTAATCCGAAAGCTGCGATTGATTGTTTCTACGTCTACCCCACTGTATCAAACGATGCAACGCCTAACAGTGATATGAATGCTGGCCCGGAAGAGAAAGCCGTAGTGCGCGCCCAGCTTGCGCGCTTCGGTTCGGAGTGTCGCATCTATGCGCCGCTCTACCGCCAGATCACACTGACCGCATTGCGAGCCGCGATTGCCGGTAGCCCAATGACTATGGACAGGGCTTTGGCTTATAACGATGTGGTTGATGCCTGGAAATACTATCTCGAACATGAGAATCAGGGGCGAGGCGTAGTGCTGATCGGACATTCGCAAGGCTCAGGCGTGCTCACGCAATTGATTCGCAACGAGATTGACGGCAAGCCTGCGCAAGAGCGCATCGTCTCTGCCTTGTTGCTCGGAACGAGCCTTCCCGTACCTAAAGGGAAAGATGTAGGCGGCGCTTTTAAGAATATGCCGCTCTGTCATTCGGCAAATCAGACGGGATGTGTAATCGCTTACGCTTCATTCCGTTCCAATGTGCCGCCGCCTGCCAACAGTCGTTTTGGAAAAATACAGGGCAGTGATATGGTTGCCGCTTGCACAAACCCTGCGGCGTTGGGCGGAGGCAGCGGCGAACTGCACGCTTACCTGAACGCGGCTGGTCGCAGTATCGCATCGTCTTCGGCGGAGCCGCGCCCGTGGGTTACGCCCGCGCAAAAGATTGACACTCCGTTTGTGAGCGTTCCCGGATTGCTGACTGCCGAATGCGTCTCGAACGAGAAAGGCTCTTATCTTGCGGTCACTGTGCATGGCGACCCGGCAGACCCGCGCACGGATGACATAGTAGGAGATGTAGTAGTAGGCGGGCAGGTGCTGGCTGATTGGGGATTGCATCTGATTGATGTGAATTTGGCGATGGGCAATCTGGTTGATATAGTAGGCAAGCAATCCAAATCTTACCTCGCAAACAAAAAGAAGAAGTGACAGCCACGAATTGCGCGAATGTTTACGAATGATCACGAATTGTTCGATTGAAAGGAGCAGCCATGAAGAGAATCCAGGCAATCGCGATAACTGTAGTGATGCTTTGTTCACTGACTGCCGGGCAGACTCGCAAAGATTCGGGCCTGCCTACTTCAAAGCCCGAAGATGTCGGGATGTCGTCGGAGCGGCTCGCGCGAATACGCACTGCGATGCAACGCTACGTTGACAAGAAACTTGTGCCGGGAGTCGTTACGCTCGTAGCGCGTCGCGGGCGAGTCGTTCACCTGGAAGCGGTCGGCTTGCGCGATGCTGAATCGCAAGCGCCTATGACGACCGACGTGATCTTTCGCATAGCTTCGATGACTAAACCTATCACATCCGTAGCCGCGATGATGCTGTACGAAGAAGGTCATTTCCTGCTGTCTGACCCGATCTCGAAATGGCTCCCCGAATTCAAGGACATGAAAGTGGCTGTGCCTGTGGACAAAGGTGCGGATGCCGAAAACGCTTATACGCTTGTGCCTGCTTCGAGGCCGATCACGATCAAACACTTGCTCACGCACACGGCGGGGCTGGCGAATGCGTATCGCGGTGTGACGCAGCCGGAGTACGCGAAAGCTTCGGCGCGGCAATCACCTGACGAAACGACTGCCGACACGATCAAGCGTCTTGCGAAGCTGCCGCTAAATTTTCATCCGGGCGATAAGTGGGAATACGGCCCGGCTACGGACGTAGTTGGTCGGCTGGTCGAAGTGATATCGGGCGAGACTCTCGACGAGTTCTTTCGCAAACGAATCTTTGCGCCGCTTGGAATGACCGACACTTATTTCTACCTGCCTGAGTCGAAGGTGAGCAGGCTTGCCGCGCTTTATCAACCCGACGAAACGAACCAAAATCGCATGAAACTGACCGAATCGCCGACGAAGGCAAGCCGTTGGGTCAAAGAGCCGCACGTATATTTCGCGGGAGCGGGCGGACTGGTTTCGACCGCCTCCGACTATGTGAAGTTTCATCAGATGATGTTGAACGGCGGCGAGTTAAACGGCGTCAGGTTGCTTGGAAGAAAGACCGTCGAATTGATGACCGCAAATCACATCGGCGATCTTCCCGTATGGCTGACGGGGCCGGGCTACGGCTTCGGTCTTGGGTACAGCGTTGTGAAAGACATAGGCGAGACAGGCCAGCCTGGCTCGGCAGGCAATTATGGCTGGGGCGGCGCATTCTGCACATACTTCTGGGTTGACCCGACCGAAGAATTGATCGGCATTATGATGACGCAGGTGCGGCCTTACACTCACCTCAATATACGACAGGAGTTTCAGGTGTTGGCTAATCAAGCCATCGTTGACAGCGCAAGGCCGAAGCCCGGCGCGGTTGCCAGATCAAACTAATCGAGGCAGAGGAGACAGACATGAATTTTGTAATGAATATAGCCCTAGCGAATTGTCGGTCTGTCGTCACGATCTTCGCGCTTGTCAGTTTTTTAACGATCTTCGGCGGCGACGGGTTTTCTCAGTCGGCTGCACGATTGGAGATCAGGACGTTATCATCACGCTCGGATCTTGCGAGCGGCGGTGATGCGCTGGTAGAAGTCAAAGCGCCCGCTGGCGTACAACTGAGCCAGATTACGCTGACATTGAACGGCAAGGACGTCACAAACCAATTGAAGCTCGATTCGGATAGCGGCAGCTTTCGCGGCGTGATCAATGGCATGACAATTGGAGACAATGTGCTGCGAGCGACGATCAAATCACGTAGCAAATCACAGGCAAGCTTGACCGTGAAGAACTATCCGATCACGGGGCCGATTCTTTCCGGCCCGCATCTTTCGCCTTATGAGTGTCGCACAGTTGAATCGGGCTTAGGCCAGCCGCTCGACGCAAATTGTTCAGCCGCTCAGAAAATCGAATACTTTTATCGTGCATCGAACAACACTTTCAAACCGCTTGCTGATCCTACGAGTGCGCGACCGGAAGACTTAGTGAACACGACCACCAATGATGGAAAGACCGTGCCTTATATCGTGCGGGTTGAGTCGGGAACGATTAACCGCACAATCTATCGAATCGCGATGCTTGACGATCCAAAGCCTCCTGTTGCCGCAACCGCTCCCCTGCATGGTCGAGTGTTTATGCAACTCGTGCCTCTTGCGGAGTCGAAATCAAGCGCCCCGCCTGCACAATGGACACCGGGAGCGGGCTGGAATCGTAAGCTTGTAGTGAGCTTCGGCGGCGGGGCAGGAACGCAATACAACCAGGGCATCAATCAGGCGACCGCTGCATTGAGTCATCTATACCTTTCACGCGGCTTCGCTTTTATGATTTCGACCGAACTCGTCAATCAACAACACGGCAACGCCGTGCTGCAGGGCGAGACATTGATGATGCTCAAAGAGCATTTCATCGAGCGATACGGCGTGCCGAAATGGACTGTTGGTTCAGGCGGGTCGGGCGGAGCTATTCAGCAACTGCTCATCACGCAAATGTATCCGGGGCTGCTTGACGGGCTACAGCCATCGGCATCGTTTCCCGATTCGACTATGCACACATCGGACTGTGGGCTGTTTCAGAACTTCTGGCGCAAAGCGGATTCGGCTGTATGGACGGATGCGAAAAAAGCCGCGGTCGAAGGCTACACCAGAGGAACGTGCGCCGCGTGGGAACGAACGTTCGTGCCTGTCTATACGGCGACGAATGCCGCCGGTTGCGCGATGAACGATAAGAGCAAGATATATGACCCCGTGAAAAATCCGAAAGGCGCGCGTTGCACGGTGCAGGACATGCGCGTCAACATCTACGGTCGAAATCCTGATACGGGTTTTGCGCGCAAGCCGCAGGACAATGTCGGGTTGCAGTACGGACTGGCTGCGCTGGGCAGCGGCGCAATCAGCGTAGATGAGTTTCTTGATTTGAACGAGAAGATGGGCGGCAATGACATTGACGGAAACTTCATCGCCGAGCGTTCGACGGGCGACCCCATCGCGATCCGCGCAGCCTACGAAAGCGGCTTGATGAATTCAGGCGGCGGCGGGCTTGCCAATGTGCCTATCATTCACTCGCGCGCATATACGGATGCGATAGGCGATATTCATGACCGGCATCGCGACTTTGCCATCCGCACGCGTCTGCAAAAAGCCAATGGGCGTTCGGACAATCAGGTGATCTGGCTTGGGTCTCCGCGTGATAGGAATCAGACGGGAAGCGTAGACCTCGCTTCACTCTCAATTGACACGATGAACAAATGGCTCGACCGGATGGCAGCCGATTCCTCACCGCTCTCCATCGAAAAGGTTGTTCGCAACAAACCGGCAGAAGCTACCGACGCTTGCTGGGATGGCCAGGGCAACAAGGTCGTGGAGAGCGCGTCATTTGATGGCAAGGGAAAATGCAACACGCTATACCCTGTGCATAGCGAGCCGCGCCTGATGGCCGGAGCGCCGCTGTCAAACGATGTGCTCAAATGCAGGTTGAAGCCGATCAACTTCGCTGATTACAAAGTGACCTTCACTGATGAGCAGAAGAAGCGCTTAGCTGCCATCTTTTCAACAGGCGTGTGCGACTTCAGCAAGCCTGGCATAGAACAAGTGCCGCTTAAAGGAACATACCGGCGCTACTAAGCAGCAGCTTTGACGTTTTGAAACGGGTAGGAACCGCAGAGGACACAGAGGAACCGCAGAGAAATCCTCTGCGGTTCCTCTGTGTCCTCTGCGGTTAAAACGTCTCTCAAAACAGGGCGGCCAGGAAATTATGGGCCGATGCTGTTAAGATGGATTTCATATCAGCTTGATTCAAAGTCTCGAAACGAAATTTCCAAGGAGAATCTTGATGGCTGCAATCACAATTAATGTAAACGGGAAACAACAGGCCATCGAAGTCAGCCCCGAAACGCCGCTGCTCTGGGTGTTGCGCGACACGCTGGGGCTTACCGGCACGAAATTCGGCTGCGGCATGGCGATGTGCGGAGCTTGCACGGTTCACCTTAACGGCGAAGCTATACGTTCGTGCGTCACGCCGATTTCGAGCGCGGTCGGTAAAAAGATCACCACCATCGAAGGTCTTTCGCCCAACGTGAGCCACCCGCTACAAATAGCCTGGGTGCAGAACAACGTGCCGCAGTGCGGTTACTGCCAGAGCGGACAGATTATGCAAGCGGCTGCGCTACTCAAGAAGAAACCTAAACCGACCGACGACGACATTGACACGGCGATGAAAGGCAACATCTGTCGGTGCGGAACCTACCAGCGCATACGGCAAGCGATCAAACAAGCGTCCAATCAAAAGGCAGGAGGGGTGAAGAAATGAATCGAATTGAAGTAGTCAGTCGTCGCGCCTTTTTGGGCGGTATATTTTCAGCCGGAGCCATTGTTCTGGCCGCGCGAGTGTTGCCGATCGAAGCGATGGGCCAAACCATTGTTGACGTAGACAACGCCGCGTGGCATCCGAGCGTTTATCTGGGAATCGAAACCGATGGCACTGTGATAATAGTCGCGCATCGTTCAGAGATGGGAACAGGCATTCGCTCTGTTCTTCCTGACGGTCGCGGCTGAAGAACTGGACGCCGATTGGAAGCGCGTGAAAATACAGCAGGCGATAGGCGATGTGAAATATGGTTCGCAGAACACCGATGGCTCTTGTTCGATCAGAGATTTCTATGACGCAATGCGCGAAGCAGGCGCGACGGCCCGCATAATGTTGGAAATAGCGGCAGCGGATAAATGGGGCGTGCCCGTCACGGAATGCAAAGCGCAGAATCATCAGGTCGTACACGCGAAGAGCGGGCGCAAACTTGGCTACGGCGAACTGGCCCCGCTTGCGGCAAAGCTGTCGAAGCCCAAGCAGGAAGAGATCAAGTACAAATCTCCGGCAGAGTATCGCTACGTCGGCAAAGACGTGCCGATAGTTGACCTCGCGGATTTATGCTCAGGGAAGGGAATATTCGGCATTGACGCGCAGATGCCGGGTATGGTCTACGCTTCAATCGAGCGGTCGCCTGTGCTCGGCGGCAAGGTGAAGAGTTTCGATGACGCGGAAACGCGCAAGGTTCCGGGCGTGCAGCAGACCGTAGTGATCGAAGCCGCAAAGCCGCCGCATGGATTCAAAGCGCTGGGCGGCGTGGCCGTGATCGCCAATAACACATGGTCGGCGATGCAGGGCCGCGAGAAACTGAAAATCGAATGGGAATCGAGCGAGCACGCAAGCTATGACTCGGCTTCGTACAAACAGCAGTTGATGGAAACCGTTCGCAAACCGCAAAAGGTTGTGCGCAACATTGGCGATGTTGATGCAGAGTTTGCGAAGGGCGGCAAAACGCACGAAGCCGAATACTATGTGCCGCATCAATCTCACGCGCCGATGGAACCGCCTGCGGCAGTCGTTGAATTCAAAGACGGCAAGGCCGTGATCTATGCCGCCACTCAGAACCCGCAGGCTGTTCAAGACACGGTTGCGGCTGCGCTCGGCATTGATAAGAAGAATGTCGAATGCCACGTCACGCTGCTGGGCGGAGGATTCGGGCGCAAGTCGAAGCCGGATTATGTAGCCGAAGCCGCATTGCTGTCGAAAGCCGTGGGCAAGCCGGTCAAAGTAACCTGGACGCGCGAAGATGACATCCGCTTCGATTATTATCACACGGTTTCCGCCCTCTACATGAAAGCGGCTTTGGATGACAAAGGTCGCCCGACGGCGTGGCTGCAACGATGCGCGTTTCCGTCAATGATGACGACGTTCAATCCCGCGACGACTTCCGCAAGCGGCGGTGAACTGGGAATGGGATGGACTAATGTGCCGTTTGACATCCCGAATCATCGAGCTGAAAACGGCCCCGCACAGCATCACGTCCGACTCGGCTGGATGCGTTCGGTAGCCAATATTCAACATGCCTTCGCGGTTCATTCGTTCGTAGATGAACTGGCTCATATGGCAAATCGCGATTCGGTCGAGTACCTGCTTGATTGTATAGGTCAGCCGCGAAAGATTGATCTGGGCGGGCGCGGGCGACTGGCAGAAAAATATCCGCTTGAGACCGGACGACTGCGCCGCGTGATCGAACTGGCGGCGGAGCGTTCGGGCTGGGCGAATAAAAAACCGACCAAAGGGCGTGCGCTTGGGAATCGCCGCGCATTACAGCTTCCTGTCTTATGTGGCTACGGTCGTCGAAGTCGAAGTAGATAGCGCCGGAAAGATTCGGATTCCGCGCGTTGATGTCGTCGTTGATGCCGGGCGAGTGATCAATCCTGATCGCGTGAAAGCTCAGTTTGAGGGCGCAGCCGTTTTCGGCACAGGCATCGCGATGATGGGCGAGATCACGGCGGCCAAAGGCGAGATTCAACAATCCAACTTCCACGATTATCTAGTGGCTCGAATGAATGAAGCGCCGCTCGTGACGAATGTTCATATCGTGCCGAGCGAAGCGCCGCCAGCCGGCGTGGGCGAGCCGGGAGTGCCGCCGATTCCGCCTGCGATCTGCAACGCGATTTTTGCCGCAACGGGCAAGCGCATTCGCGAACTGCCAATCCGCAAACACAAGCTTGCTGGACCAGTTGAGCGCCCAGCGCCTAATAACGGTTCGATACGGCGCGGTTAAAGGCACTGAATATAAAACCAATTCACCGCAGAGGCGCAGAGAACACAGAGATTACGCAGAGGTTTTATTATTACTCTGCGCCCCCTCTGCGTCCTCTGCGGTGAACGGTTCTGTCATGAAAGATTATGACGAAGCTCATCACCGTTGCTTTGATCGCCATCTCAATAGCTCTGCTTTCAAATGCAGGTATGCTCAACGGTCAGGATGCGCGCCGCGCGATCAAGTCTACTGACGTGATGCTGGCAATGCGCGATGGGGTGAAACTGGCAACGAGCGTTTATCTGCCGGAAGGCGAAGGCCCGTGGCCGGTCATCGTCACACGCACGCCCTACAGCAAAGCCGGTTACGCGCAACGCGCCAGCCGCTACACTATCGCTGGGTATGTTTTCGTCGCGCAGGATTGCCGTGGGCGATTCAAATCCGAAGGCGTGTACGACCCATATCAAACAGATATGGAAGATGGCTATGACACGATTGAATGGGCTGCGGCGCAGTCGTGGTCGAATGGCAAGGTCGGAATTTCGGGACGCTCAGCGATGGGCATCGCTGCGAACCTTGCAGCCGCGGCTGACCCTCCGCATCTGGTTTGCGCTTATGTCGTCACGGCATCTGAAAGCCTGTTCGATGAGTCTTACTTTATCGGCGGAGTGTTTCGGGAACATTTTCGCGGCAACTTCATGCGGCTTCAGGGAGTCGAAGCTCAAATCCCTGCGATGAAGGCGCGCGTGCTGATGGACGAACAATGGAAGCGAACCGACTTCATCAACAATCGCCGGAAAGTCAGAATCCCAATGTATCAAATAGGCGGGTGGTTCGATATGTTTGCCAAAGGAACCATCGGCACTTTCGACTACTTGCAAAATCACGGACGCGAAGGCGCGCGCGGCAATCAAAAACTCTGGATGGGGCCATGGGGTCATTCGGAGATGGATGGCGACCTGGCCTTTCCCGGAGAGCGAGGATTGAACGGCGCTTTTGAAGATGAGATCAGGTGGTTCGATGCGTGGCTCAAGGGCGCAAAGAACGGAATCAGGGAAGAACCGGCGGTGACTTACTATCACATGGCAGCGGCTCGCAAAGGAGCGTTGTCGCCTAAGAATGAATTGCGCCGAGCGGCTAACTGGCCGCCCGCGAGCCGCGCCACTAATTACTATTTGACGGGCGATGACGGCTTCGAGCCTGCGGCTGCCTTCGGCTAAAAGAAACCGCTACTGCTTACAAACACGACCCGGCAAATCCTGTTCCGACGCTTGGCGGAGCGAACTACAACAACAATCGTCAATACCCGATCACGGTTGGCCCTGTAGATCAACGTCCGCTCAAAGGCAGGTCTGATTACTTGCGATTTCAGACCGCGCCTCTCGAAAAGACGTCACCATCGAAGGTCAGGTGTTGTTCAAACTCTGGGCCGCGACCGATGCGCCCGATACGGATTTCATGATCAAACTCGTAGACGTTTATCCCGATGGTTACGAAGCGATCATACTTGATTCGGCGCTTCGCGCGCGTTATCGCAAAGGCCGCATAGCGAACGAAGTCGAAATGATGAAGCCCGGTCGGCCTGAGCTTATGACGATAGATTTATGGAGCACCTCGCTTACGTTTGAAAGGGGGCATCGAATCGCGATTCACATCAGTTCGAGCAATTATCCGCGATTTGAAGTCAACCCCAATACGGCGAAGCGCCTGGCAAATCGAGCCTCACGCCTAGAATTGCACGAATCGCATCTTTCACGATAAATCCCGTCCTACGGCGATCATCTTGCCGGTAATAGCAAGAGGCGAAAAATGAAAGAGAATCGAGTCAGTGATAAATCTTACGCCGTTTATATTTTTCCGCTTCTCGCATTCTGTTTTTGTTTCTCGTCTTGCCGACCTCGGCATACGAGCCGCAAGAAAGGCCTGCGCCGGTCAGCTTTCATCACGTTCATCTGAATTCGATAGACCCGTCGGCAGTCATCAATTTTTACACAAGGACTTTGGATGTTACGAAGAAAGCCGCGCTTGCAGGAATGGACGGAGTGCAGAGCGAGAAAATGTATCTTCTCTTTAACAAAGTGAACAAGCCTCCCTTGACTGCGCCTGACAGCGCCATCTGGCATTTCGGCTGGGGCAGCACAGCTATGGAGACCGATTACGAAAAGCACAGAGCCAACGGCATCATTTTTCACACGCCGATAACACGGCTTAATTCGGGTCTGCTATTCGCTTACATGAAAGCTCCCGATGGCGCGCTGGTCGAGATCAACATATCGAACACACGTGCTTTCATTCACGTCCATTTGTACAGCGATGCGCCACTGTGCGCTGCCGACTGGTATGTCGAAAATCCAGGCGCAGTCAGCCGCGCTAGTGTCGTTCGCACTTCTCCCTGCGAAGTGCCATTCGCCGCGCCTAGCGAACCGCTGGCGTGATTGTTCGCCTGCCGCGACCGTGCGCTTTGGCGAAGTGAGCTTGATTATCTATCCGCGCCAGCGCCCCGGCCCGCTTGTCAGCCCGCGCGGCCACGTCGTAGACCACATAGCCCTCAGCGTCCCGGATCTATCGGCAACGCTTGATCGGTTGAAGAAGTCAGGCGTTAAAGTACTGGAAGAGCCGCATAAATTCGGCAAGAGCAACGCGCGCGCGGCGATGATAGAGGGGCCTACGTGATTGCGATTGAACTGATTGAATTGAAATGACAGGCCTCGCGCTCCGAATACCTCTTTGATAACAATGCGCTAATCTTTGTTTGCTCATCAGGCTGAAATGTTTTCGAGGCTTTTCTTATAAACAACATGGGATTGCCGCGACGGCTCCAAATATGGGGCTTAGTAATATTTGCTTCGTTCGATAGGTGTCTCGCGTCGTTTTGTCAGTTGGCGCAGTTTCATTTTACACGCAAGGATTCCTGGCGAGAAAAGTGAGGACAAAAAGATATGAAAAGATCAGTGCCTGCAAGCAGCGAACAAGTGATTACAAACAATGTAAAGAAAAGACCGAAAAACATAATTCTTCTTTCAGATGGTACGGGCAATAGCGCCCGCAAGCTTTTCAAAACGAACGTCTGGCGACTTTATCAGGCGCTTGATCTCTCGCAGTGAGAATCAGACAATATGGGCGAGCGGAAGCAAATAGCACATTACAATGACGGCGTAGGGACTTCATCTTTCAAGCCTATGGCAATTATTGGAGGAGCCTTCGGCTATGGAACAAAGCGCATTGTTGTTGAGCTTTATACATTTCTCTGCCGACACTACGAGGATGACGACAATATTTATGCTTTCGGCTTTAGCAGGGGCGTCTTCCGCGATTCGTATGCTTGTCGGGTTGATTGCGGATCAGGGATTGGTGAAAGCCAACACTGAAAGCGAACTAAAGAAATTGGCGGCAAAGGCATTCCATAATTTTCGGCGAGATAATTACCCAGATCCTTGCTCACACCATTCCGCGCCATACGCAAATTGTTCTCCAAGGACGAGAAAATAGCTAAACGGGAAATTCCGCGCATCAAGTTCCTCGGGCTTTGGAATACCGTAGCGGCATATGGCCTGCCGGTTGACGAAGCCACCTGCGCATACGATTCGATCTTTCCGCTGCTTCTTCCCTACGACAACTTGAGCCCCATAGTTGATTGCGCCTACCACGACTTGGCAATTGATGACGAGCGGCTCACATTTCATCCCGAGTTATGGAATGAAGAAGAAAAGGATTATGAAGAGGATAAGGATAAGAATGATCCGAAACCATTAAAAGACCGGCTAAGACAAGTCTGGTTTTCTGGAATGTATTGGATCTTGGCGGCGGCTATCCAGATGACGGAATGTCCAGCGTTCCGCTCAATTGGACATCGAACAAAGCGGTAGATGAAGGCTCGAGATTGTTGCCGAATGAGGGCACCAGGCTCAGAGAAGCATCTTGCATTAACGGGAGAATATACGATTCACGTCGAGGACTTGGCGGTGCCTATCGTTACGCGCCAAGGAATATCTACGATTTGACACACTACAATGACGGTAAGAATGATAAGAAGAAAAGAAGGGAATTAAAAAGCCTAAGAGAAAACTGATTGAATTGATAAGCCGAAAATCCATGTGAGTGTGCTTCAACGAATTAATGGACACGTTGACGGATACGCGCCTATAGGACTGCCTGCCGATTTTCAGATTGTTGGATCAGATGACGAAGTACTGGAACCGGGCAAAGTACCGGAACTATCTGAAATTCCCAATGGCCTGATAGGTAATGCGAATCAAGTTGAAGACAGGAAAAATCGTCAGGAAAAATTATGGAATCTGGTCTGGTGGAAACGCATTGTCTATTTCATGTCTATAATCGTATTTTTGGGGCTAGTGACATTCCCTTCTTTCCCAGATTTTATGACAGGCTGCCTTATACGGGTACACGTTGGTTGTATCCTTTATCGGCGGGCCTTGGCAGACTCGGCGAAATTTGCCGAACTTTCTCGGCAAATGGTTGAGGTCTTATCAGAGCCATCCTGGCTTCTTCATCCTAACGATTGCTGTATTTGTTGTGATCTTGTTGGTGGGCACCCGATCGCAGAGAGCAAATATTTGGGTAGTATGCGCTCCATATTCGATAACCCGCTAAAAGGAAAAACCCCGGCACCCGAACCAAAAGATTTCGTCCATTGGTTACGCACGAATTCAAAGGTTAAGGAAGCCTTCAGACTTTGGAGAGAGAACGTGGCACCATTTATTGTTTTGATAATCGCTGTGTTGTTCATTATCCGGGGCATCTTCAAAGTAATAGATACAGCCGGGTTCACCTCTACACCTACACCCGCTGAACAGCTTGTGAGACGAATCGAGGGCAAGGAATTCCCGAGCAGAGCATCTGTCCGGCCAGCGGCGTCCAGATCGATAAAGGCAAACGGTATAGGATCACGTTAACAATTAATGGCGAGGGGCAGGATCCCTGGAAGGATAACACAATTGATCAATTGCGACTTGCGGGATTCGGACGACAGAAAATGTCACCGCCCATGTACGTTGGTTTTCTGTTCCGCCGTCACGGATTATGGAAATTGGTTTAAGCCTATTGCCAGAATAGGGGAACATGGCACCCATGACGATTCTCTCAATCCCGTGGATGCAAACAACGCAACTGACAATATACTTGTTTCTGAGATTACAGCGCATCATAGCGCGAGCCATCCCTGTTTGTTAATGATAGCGTGCTGCCCGTTTCAAATGCAGCGCAGAGTTTTTATCATAACAACCATCGAACTGCTAAGGGAACAGTCGAGCCTTTGCCTTCGGATTGTTGCGACCAAACAAAGTAGTCATCGCATGCAATCCGATGCCATACTCATCCATTGAGTTTCTCTTCGACGCGAACCGTACTGGCTCCGGCGTGAATGTCTTCGTGAGCTGTTTCCGATGCCAGGTAAACAGATAACGCATAATAACCGATACTCCGATGATGTAGAGCGCGATGGCAGTGGGACCGCCCGTTCGCCTTAAAAGCTCAGCCGGAATTAGAGGCGAAAGCCCGCCTGCGATGACCGATGCCATCTGATAGCCAATCGAAGCGCCTGTGTAGCGAACCCGTGTGCCGAAAGCTCAAGATGATCTCGCCTGCGGCCCATACATCGCCGCGTGCCCCAACGCCAGCGCAATCACTATCGCCAGCACCATCAATACAGTGCTCGATGTTTCGATCATCCAGAATAAAGGGAAGGCAAACAGCCCGGTGAAAATTGCTCCGAACATATAAACCGGTCTTCGCCCCAGTTTGTCCGACAGCCAGCCATAAGCGGGGATGGAAAACATATCCGAGATCGCTGCAATCGAGATAGCGTTCAACAAAGAGATTTTGGAAAACCCGATTTGCGGTAACACTCCGTATGCGAGGATGAATACGGTGTAAAGATAAAACGTTCCGTTATGAACTATCCACGTTCCCATCGCCAGAATTAAATTCATTGGGACGATGTCGATGGTATCAAACAACGGCACACGCGCTTCGGTGCGTGTCTCTGATTTCGGTAAAGGCGGGCGGCTCGACTACCGTGAGCCTGATGAACAATCCTACGCCGACAAGCAAAATGCTCAGGAGAAACGCTACGCGCCAGCCCCAACTAAGCAACGCTTCTTCCGGTAGTTTGGAAATTCGTCCGAAGATTACAGTTGAAAGCAGAAGACCTGCCGAACCCCAATCTGAGCGAGCTTCCAGAAAAGCCGCGCTTGCCTTTGGGAGCGTGCTCGACCGCCATCAACACAGCCCCGCCCCATTCTCCGCCATCCGCAAACCCCTGTGCGAGCCGCAGCACGATCAACAGTATTGGTGCCCAGACGCCGATCTGATTGTAAGTAGGGAGCAATCCTATCAAAGATGTTGCTATGCCCATGACGAGCAGCGTAAGTATCGCCCATGGATCTCGCCCTATGTGGTCGCCGTAGTGGCCGCAGACTATTCCTCCGATTGGGCTGGCTGCAAATCCGACGGCGAATGTCCAAACGCTGCAAGCGTTCCCATCATCGGATCATAGTTCGGAAAGAAGATACGGTTGAAGACCAATGCGCTAGCCGTTTCATAGAGGAAGAAGTCGTACCACTCGATGGTTGTGCCGACGAAACTGGCAATCGCTACACGTCGAATCGATACGCTGCCGAGAGTATGAGTCTTTCAAATCGAGCAGTCCTTTTTAGGATTTATGAAGAAGGCTTGGGCATTGGTTTCGGAACCAGGGATTCCCGAAATTGGTATAGGGGCCGCCGTCAACCGAAATCTGCACTTGCAAGCGGTAATTGGCCGGCGACAGCATAAGCGTCTTGCCTTTCAGCTTGACCGTTTCACCGTCCTTTTTGATCGGCGCCGTTTCCCAAAAGATTGTGTAATAACCGCCGAGGTCGCCGCCAATCGGCCCTGTTTTTACAGTCGGACTCCGAACAATCCCGTCTCGGAACGAGTGACCACCTTTTCTTTTTCGTTATATGTGGTTGTGGCACTTCCTTTGAACGCGCCTTGCGGCCCTTCGCCTTCGATCACGCTTTCGTAAGTCGCGCCGTTGGAACTCTTCTTGTATGTTTCTGTTCCCTTGATCTTCCCGGCTGGGCCGAGCGGCGATTCAGGCACATTCCACTCGAATGACCACGTGCCGATAAAGTAATCCATGTCAGGCGGCGGCATCGGATCAGTCGGATCGGTAGGCCGTGAAGGTTGTTGCGAAGACTGTTGAGCCGGTTGTTGAAACATCGGCTGAGAAAATAGTAGAGCGATAATCAGATGCGTATCATAGTAGTAAAGAAATAAGTTTGGAGTACCGCCTTCATGCGGCACTCCAAACAGCCTACTTGTTTTGCGCAGCAGTCATCTTGGTCAGGTCTTTGCTGTCTACTGTGTACTCGAACCATGGAATGAACATCTCGTCCCAGCTTTGCTCGCTCCAGAACACCTCTTTCTGAGGCGCGGGGTTGTAGCGATTCTTGACCGAGTTGTCGTAGTGAGCAACGGCTACCATCTTGCTGCCCGCCGGAATCTTCATCGGTTCAGCCAGTTCGTAATGAAGCTGCCAGTTGAAGTCGAACTTTGGCACATCGAGCAAAACCTGCCCGTCGCCCATCAGGCCAGATGAACGTGTACCTGATGTCTTTGCCACGCAGGTGCATGTGCGGCGCGAATGCGTAAAGCGTGATGGGTTCTTTAATCGTCATTTCGCCCGCGATCTCCCAGTTGTCCACATTGGGAGGAATGTTAGGAATCTTACCGCGCACTTTGACTTCTTTGCCGTTGACCATGCGAGTTTCGCTCAGTTCTTTTCCACCAATGAAAATCGTATCACTCACGCCTTTGGTTAATACTTCGTATGTGACAGGTTTTTTGGCGAACCAGAGGCCGAGCACTGAACGATCTTTCTCGGCGCGTCCGCTGACCTGATAATGCATATTGAATTGGAAGTACATGCCCGGCAATATGCGTTTGGCCGTTCCCGGATAATGACGCTCGAATCCTTTGCCCGGCGCTTGCCCGACCAGCTTGAACGCGCCCGCGCGAGTGAAAGAATCCTGAGTCAGTACGACTTCGCGAGCGCCGCCTTCGCTCAATCCGCCTGTCTCTCTGGCCGACTGGCCTGTTGTCGCTAGGCCGTCTTTAACGGCTTTGCCGCCCACAACCTTTGTTCCTTCGGGCAGACGGACTACATTAGCAATCGAGTGATGCACGACAGCAGAATTGCCGGGACGCAGTTCGACTTTTTCGACCCATCGCTCTTCGGTGAAGGGAACAGGCACGTAAAAGTTCTGCATCGGCAATTCGCCTTCGGCAGGAACTTCAAAATCAACCGGCATCTCGACGATCATATCGGGTTCGCCGAACGTCCAGCCCGGAGTGTATTTCGGCATCGGCGGCAGGTCTTTGTCATTGCCCTTCGGCGAACCTGCGTCAACCCATGCGACGATGGTATTGATTTCTTGCTCGGACAGCCGCCGGTCATTACCGAACTTGAGCGTCGAAGTGTGCGGGTCGGCAAACCACGGCGGCATTGCGCGTTGGACTACTTCTTCGCGGATGGCTTTGCTCCACGGGCGCACCTCTGCATAAGAAGTGAGCGACATCGGAGCCGCTTCGCCCGAACGGTGACAGTTGGCGCACTTGTTGAAGATGATCGGAGCAACGTCTTTGGTGAAGGTCACGCCTGCGGCTTCATTTCTTTTCACTACCGGCGTTGCAACTGCAACCAGCGCCACGAACAGAATGATGAGCAATCGTTTCATGGTCTCCTCCTTACCTGCGCCGCCCGCTGCCGCTGCTGGCTGTCTCCGGCTGCGCCCGTCGCAAATCCTGCTTGTCAACAGTGTAATCAAGGTAGCCAATCATCATTTCGTCCCATGTCTGATCGCCCCATCGCACTTCTTTCGACGGGTCAGGGTTGAACTTGTTTTTAATCGAGTTGTCGTGATGCGCGACGATCTCCAACCGGCTGCCCTTTGGAGCGGCTACAGGCTCTTTGAGGAAGTAGGTCAATTGCCAGCCGAAATCGAAGCGAGGCACGGACAATAGAACCTTCGAGGTTCCGTCAGGATATACCAGAGTGTATTTGAAATCCTTTCCGCGCACGTGCATATGCGGGTGCAGGCTATCAATGTGACTGTCTTCTTTGAAGTTGAAGGTCGCGGTTGATTCATAATTCGGATCGCCCGCCGGGATGATCAGATTGCGCGCGGAAGCGCCTGCCGTGATGACTCGCTTTTCGACCGGCGCTTTAGAAAAGATAAGCCCGACGCTTGTGCGATCTTTGCCTGCTTCGCCGTTGGTTGTGTAATGCACCTGAAAGGTCAGCACTGAGCCTTTCTTTATCAGCTTTGCCTGACCGGGCCGCAAGACCAGCGGCGCTTCGCCGGGTGCCCAGCCGACAAGCCGACCGTCGGAATCTTCTGCGCTGCGCTGTTGGCCGTTCGCTGGCTGTCTGAGCGCGGCTACGCTTCAGGACTGATCTCGCCCGCAGGCGGCAACGCGCCCTGGCCGGGATAACGCACGCTGATAATCACGTGATGCACGTGCGCGCGGTCGCCTGCGCGAATCTCTGCGAACTGCACATAGCGATCTTCTGCGAAGTTGGTCGGCACGGCGAAATATTTGTAAGGAATCACACCGTCAGTCGGTATGTTGAAATCTTCGGTCATCGTCAGCACCGCATCCGGTTTGCCCATTTGCCAGCCTTGAGTGAATTGCGGATTGGGCTTCAGGTCTTTCGCATCGCCTTCTTTCGCGCCGTCTTCGACCCAGGCCACGATGGTGTCAATATCTTTTTGGTTCAGGCGGCAGTCGTTTTCGAACTCGCCGTGTTTTGGATCTGCAAACCAGGGCGGCATCTCGCGCGTCACAACTTTCTCGCGGATGGATTTGGCCCACGGGCGAACCTCTTTGTAACTCATAAACGACATAGGCGCGACCTCGCCGGGCCGGTGACAGACCTGGCAATTTTTCTGAATGATCGGCGCAACGTCTTTATTGAAAGTCACACCAGTTGTTTTTTCTGTGGCCGTGCTCGTGTGCGCTAAGAGGAAAAACGCCGAAGCGAGAAAGCCGACGAAAAATCCAAAGCTGAGGATGCGTTTCATTGATGATCCCTCCTTGAGTCAGGTGCAGTGCGATAATATTACTTTCCATCCACTGTCAAAGCCAGTAACAGGTTGCCGGGATAGCCGACTATCCGACCATAACCGGAATTCACATAGAGTACGCTGCCCGCGATTGTCGGCCCTCCACCATCCAGAGCGCCGCCTTTCGCCTTCATTCCGTTTATCGCGTCATACTTCGTTTCTGCCGTGTCGAAATCCCAAATGATCGAACCATCTTTGGTCGAGTAAGCGCGCAGATGCCCGTCCGCTGTGCCGGAAAAGACTGCGCCGGGGATAGCCGTAGCAGCAGCCGATTGAGAGTTGTTACAGCGAGTCGTTCCCCAACTGCATTTCGCAGGAGGCGCGGGCACATGCCAGAGCTTTTCTCCCGTGGCAATCTTCAACGCCGTGATGCCGGGTTTGCGAGCCGCTCCGCTCACATCGGCAACGGGCACATAAACGTTCTCTTCATCGGCTGCGAATCCCCACTCGATGCCGCCAAGCGCGCCGCCGTTACCTATGCGGACTTGCCACAATATCTTGCCGTTGTTGTCGGGGTCGAGCGCGTAGACCACGCCAGATTTTTGCCCCGCAATCAATATCTGCTTGCCGCCCGGTAGCGTTCGCAGAATCGCAGAACTGCCGAAGTCATGATCAGGTCCGGCCTCTTCTGGACAATTTCCGACGCCCGGTTGTCTACAGCCCACGAGGAAGTTGTCTTTAGGAGTGACCTGATTCGTCCATTTGACTTTGCCCGTTTTTAAGTCGAACGCCATGATCGAGTCGGAATGTCCGGTCGCAACGTCCGTGTATGAATTGCCCGTCGCGCCGTAAATCACTCCACGCTTCAGATCAATGGTCGGAGCTGACCAGATAGCGCCACCCGCAGGGCCATACATCTGCGTCCCGGAAGAATTTTTCTTGAACGGCTTAGGCTCGTCCTGAACCGTATAACTCTTCCACAAAATCTTTCCTGTGTAAGCGTCAAGCGCAACGATGCTGCCGCGAAACTTGCAGCACTCATATTTCACATCGCGTCCGGCTGTTTCTTCAAACGAAGAGACGGGCACGTAAACACGGTTCTTGTAAAGCAACGGAGAACCTGTGATGCGCGACAGCAGATGATCTTCAACCTTAGTCTTCCATAGCAGTTTGCCCGTCGCCGCATCCAACGCCTGAACGGTTGATTTTTCATCTCCGAAATACACAGCGAATTTCGCAGGCGCGCCCGCAGGCAGAGGGCCGACGCTCATGGCTGCGCGCACCGCCGCTCCCGCGTTCATCGTCCAGTATGTGCATCCCGTTTGAGCGTTGAGGCAATAGATGATTCCTACTTCGGTGGTCAAAAAAATGCGGTCGCCGATAATCGTCGGCTGGCCCGTTGCCATCGACCCCGGATGCGCGAAGGCCCACTTGACCTTCAGTCGCGGAACATCTTCGGCCCTGATGCCGGGTTGAGGCTGATAACGAGAATTATCCAAATCCCGGCCCCATCCGTTCCATTGCGTGCCGTTGAGATTGATTGGCCCGGGCTTCGCTTTGCAGAGGTTCGCATTGATGTTTGCCTCGATGGGCGCGCCCGGTTGTTTTCCAGTAAGGTGAATGGCGAGGGCGCGAATCTGATCCGCGCTCAGACCGGCTGCTTGTTGTTTCATCGCGCCTGTGGTCAATGTCTGAATGACATCTTCAGCCGACCGTCTTCTGATAAGAAACAGAGGCGGGATACGATCTTGCGGATTATCGTGACAGACGGCGCACTTTTGCTTATACAGCGCTTCTCCTTCTGGAGAAGTGATGGGCGGGTTCTGTTGATACGTTGCGGCCACCCCGCCGGATGAAAAAGAGACTGCGAGAAACATCGCTCCGGCGAACAGGATTACTATGATTGTGCGCCCTGATATTTTCATCTATTCAGAACTTGTTTCCTTTCGGCTCAGGGCCGATGCTGCGAATGAAATTGACCACTTGCCATATCTGCTTCTCGTTGAGCTTTTCTTTGTAAGCCAGCATGTCGCTCGACACGCCGTCGCGTATAGTGATGAATATTTCTCCGTCCGTCGAACCGTAATCCCATGTCTCATCAGTCAGATCGGAAGGCGTTCCTCCTGAAAGCGCCATGCCGCCATCGCCTTTTCCATTCGGGCCGTGACACGAAGCGCAAAAACGTTTGTAAAGACCTTTTCCGGCTTCGATTGATTCAGCAGTTTTCGGTTCGGGGTTCTTGAGCTTCTGCGCTTCTTTGTTGCGCTGCGCATATGCAGCCATCCATAGAGCGACAATGATAGAAACAGCAGCGTGATGATTTTGTTACTCCTGCGGTACATCAAAATTCTCCACCAGATATTCGGGATGCGCATCGCGCAAATGCAAAAACAACTCGTGCACCAGATTGACTATTCGGCTTACCCCGTAAGCATATTGATTGTTTTTGACTTTCAGAGAGATTGAAACAAAGCCTCCTCGATTGGAGCAGGAGACCTCTGCTCGTTTCAGGTCAATCCGCCGATGCTCGGGCAAATTGCGGTCGTGCCGCTGCTTGATGAAACCTTTCAATTCGCCATAGATCGCCGAACTCGCCGGGACTCCCGGCAGAAGTTTCTTGAAGCTCAGCATGTGCTTCGCTGTATCCACGATCAATTCCATCTGATGACGAATCAACCAGACGAATTCAAATGACCATTTTTGATTTCACTGAAACCGCGAAAGACGCCTCGATCCGCGTAAGTCTGGAGATTTTCCCTGACTACATTCAAAGCGCCTTTTGCCATAGACTGCACCACGATATTATTTCAGTGGTTGTACGACATACAACCTGGCTCAACCGTTCCGAGAAATCCGGGTTCGTATTGTTGTTTGATCCAGAATTCTTTCTTCGCCTGACAGTTGATGAGCGAAGGTCGGCTTTCTTTGACAGCAATCTGGTAACATCTTTCGAACGCGGCGCGAAAATCTTCCGGCTTGGTCACATATTCGCCGTGCGCGCCGAACCCCTCGGCTACTTTGTCGTAACGGACGTTTTCCTGGAAGAGATGCAGGCTCATCGTAACAGGGTTGCGGCTATTGCCCGTCCACGTCCCCCAGGCGTTGTTGTTGTAAACGATGACGATCATCGG
The DNA here is from genome assembly GCA_963726785.1 of Blastocatellia bacterium. Taxonomy (GTDB): domain Bacteria; phylum Acidobacteriota; class Blastocatellia; order UBA7656; family UBA7656; genus DATEKX01. The sequence goes on along the minus strand of CAVSDJ010000008.1, from coordinate 501,120 downwards.
CATCCGGTACTTAGAGGCGGTCTCAAATTCCATTATCGTGTAGCCGATGCCCGCATCGCCTGTCACGCAATCACAGGAGCGCCTTTGTATGGAGCCTGCACGCTGACTCCGTTTTGCACAGCAACGGCCGCGCCGAACGCATAGCCCACATCCGGGCCGATTGCGCCGTACTGATAAGCGCCGTTCAGTATCTGGCCGGGGCGATACCCGCGCAGCCAGCGCCGCATGTATCGGGCGATCCCGTACCCGCCGGAGACGAATGTAGTCTGTTCTTTGGCAATTTGCCGCGATACATGAAATCGCTCACTTCTTTGGCGATCACCGCCGGATGGACGGCGTCGGATAGCTGAGGCCCTTCTGATAAAAAGTATCCAGTTCGTCTTCGAACTTCTTGCGCGCCGCGGCAATCTCCGCGACCCACGAATCGTGCTTCATGGCGGGGATCGCATCGGCGAGAGTTTCGAGAGCCGCTTTTTCGCAGCTGATCAGGCCGACATCGATCGGCAGGTTGCGGCCGATATCTTCGGGGTACGGGTCGACGCGGATGTATTTCGCGTCCGGTCCGAAGGCGAACTCTCCGACGGTCGGCATACAGTACTGACCGACGAGCAGAACGACGTCGGCGCTCGCGAGCGCGCCCGGTGCGGCGTTGGCCGAAAGCGGATGCGCGTCTGAAAACTGCCCTTTCATCGCGCCGGATTCGACGACCGGGATGTTCGCTTTTTCGGCCAGTTTCTTCAGCGCGTCCCAGGCGCGGCTGTAAAAGACGCCGTTGCTGGAAACGATGATCGGACGCTGCGCCTGTTTGAGCAGTTCAATGGCGGCGGCGACATCCTTCGGTCCCGGATGCGGTTTGGCGGTCGTGCGATATCTCGCCCTGATCGTAGAAATAGTCCAGATCACTCGCCGATTTGAAACTCGCGCGCGTCACTTCAGCCGGAAAATCGAGATGGACCGGACGCGGGATGCCGGTGCGCAACTGGCGAAACGCGTAAGCGCCGTACTCGTGCACGCGGGCGGAGTGATCAATCGCTTGCCGTACTTCTTCAACCCTTCGGTGTTCGGCTGTTGATACCCGAGTTGAATGCCCGCTTCCGTATCTTCGCTGCGGATCGTCATGTTGCTTGCCAGGACGAGCACCGGGGAACGCGCAGCGTTGGCGGTCGCGATGGCGTTGATCATGTCGGTGAAGCCCGGCCCTTCGGTGCCGGAAGCGGCCGCGACCTCGCCCGTCACGCGGCAGAAGCCGTCGGCGGCATGGCACATCGCACCCTCGTGGCGACCGGAATAGGTGGGGATCCCCTCCTGCGCGATCGCGTTGACGATGCTGTAATTGCCCGGACAGGAGAAGAGCGCGGCGAGGCCTTCTTCTTTACAGACCCGCGCGAAGACCTGCGCGCCGCTCATCGGAAAGCTTGGCGTGACTGCCGCCGCTTTCAACGCCTGAGCGAATTCATCCGGCACAGAGATGGGCTTGGCTGCGGCGCTCGCAGTTTCTTTGCCTTTATCGGCAGCAGACGCGTTGCCGTTACTGAGAACTGTGACAGCTGTGGCAGTAGCCCCGGTCACCGCTTTGGTTATGAACTTTCTTCTGGAGACGTCCGGCTTCGTTTCTTTGACTTTCTTTTTTGCATCCATAACCTCTCCTTTATGTGTATCCGAGCAGCGCCCAAGCTGTCAGGAAAACATTCCCAACGCGCTTGCACTTGAATTTATTTTCCCGACAGCCTGAGTAGAAGATTTCAGAAAGGCCGCGAAGTATCCACTGTTACCTCGCCTTGCAATATTGCTTCACTGTTCCTCGGTTCTCTAATTCATCGCCAATCTGATGTTCGGCGATCAATCAGGCAACTGAGAAACATGCTCTCGATGCGGCGCGATCAGGTAGATAAGATGCCAACCTACCGACCGGTCAGGTCAAGAATTATAGTATGAACCAATCTCTCTGGCAACGTCATTAGGCGCGTTAAAGAGCTTGCCTAACTAATAGTCACGCCGCCGTCAATGACGATCACTTGCCCTGTCATCCAACGGCTCGCGGGCGAGGCGAGATAGACAGCCGCCCCGGCTATATCCTCAGGCTCTCCGATGCGTCGCAATGGTGTAGCTGCTTCAGTTTTAGCCAGCGCTTCGGGATTTTCCCATAGAGCGCGCGCGAAATCTGTTCGCACAAGTCCCGGCGCTATGCAATTGACGCGAATGTTGCGCGGGCCCCACTCGACTGCAAGATTTCGAGCCAACTGAAAATCGGCGGCTTTGGAGATGGCATAGATGCCGAGATTCAACGAGCCTTTTAGCCCTCCGATGCTTGAGACTATGATTACGCTACCGTCTTTTCGTTCGGCCATTCCCGGCAGCACGAGATTGCAGAGCCAGATATTGCTGCGGACATTGGAATCCATGACCTTTGCGAATGCATCATCGGTCAGTCCTGCCATTGGCCCATAATAAGGATTGACGGCAGCATTGCACACCAGTATGTCAATTTGTCCAAACTGGTTTTTAGTCTCCGAAACCAGATGCTCTACGTCTTCGCGTTTGCCGATGTGACACGCGATAGCGGCGGCTTCTCCTCCTTCGCTTTTTATGTGGGCCGCCACTTCTTCGCACGCGTCAGCCTTGCGACTTGAGATGACTACCTTTGCTCCTGCACGGGCGAGCGCTTCGGCAATCGCGCGGCCTATGCCTTTAGTAGAGCCTGTGACGATAGCCACTTTGCCTGAGAGGTCGAATAATGAATCTGACATGCTCATCCTTATTATTTAGTTGCACGCCTCGAAAAGTCCGGCTGCGCCCTGTCCTCCGCCGACACACATCGTCACAACGCCGTACTTCGCCTTGCGTCGCAACATCTCGTTTGCAAGCGTTCCGACCATCCGCGAGCCGGTCATCCCGAACGGGTGGCCGATTGCGATTGAGCCGCCGTTCACGTTGAGTTTCTCTTGCGGAATGCCAAGCTGGTCGCGGCAGTAAACGACCTGCACCGCGAAAGCTTCGTTGAGTTCCCACACATCAATGTCTTCGGCCTTCAGCCCGTGGCGCTTGAGCAGTTTTGGCACAGCAAAGACAGGCCCTATGCCCATTTCGTCCGGCTCGCAGCCCGCGACCGCAAAGCCGCGAAAGATTAGCTTCGGCGCAAGTCCCAGTTGTTCAGCGCGTTCGCGTGACACGAGCAGCGTAGCCGACGCCCCGTCCGATAGCTGAGACGAGTTCCCGGCAGTCACCGACCCTTGCCCGCTGTTGGGATCAAAGTGCGGCTTCAACGACAGCAACCCTTCGAGCGTAGTATCAGGCCGATTGCATTCGTCACGATCGCACAAGTGTTCTTCTCGGCTTACGATCTCGCCTGTCTTTTTATCGAGTATGCCGCGCGTGACTTGCATCGGAGCAAGCTCTTCTTCAAAGAAGCCTTCGGCCTGCGCCCGCGCCGTGCGCTGCTGGCTTATAAGCGAGTATTCATCCTGCGCTTCTCGGCTGACGTTATATCGTTTGGCGACGACTTCTGCCGTGTCGCCCATAGCCATATAGATGGCAGGGTTGTGCTCCACCAACCACGGATTCGGGTTATTGTCTCTGGTCATCATAGTGATGCTCTCGACGCCGCCGCCAATCGCTGCATCAACGCCTTCGACCATAATCTGGTGCGCGGCCATCGCTATTGATTGAAGACCCGAAGAGCAAAAACGATTTACCGTCGTGGCGGCAACCGAAGCAGGCAGACCGGCCAGAAGCGTAGCGACGCGCGCTACGTTGTTTCCCGCAGGCCCGTGCGGCTGCCCGCATCCGAGTATTACGTCTGTGATCTCTTCCGGCGCGAGTTCAGGCGCTTTGCGCAAAACGTCTTTGATGCAATGCGCCGCCAGTTCGTCCGGGCGCGTCAGATTGAATGAGCCGCGAAATGATTTCGCAAGCGGCGTCCGCGAACTTGCGACTACGAAAGCTTCTCTCATAACGATTCCTTTCAAGGTTAGATAATGTAGTAAAGCAGATGTTAGCCGATCAGCATATCATAGCGATAATTAATCTCGCCCGACAACGTAAACGATATTCGACTGCAAAGCGAAACCCGAAGTCGCATGGGCCACTGCCTTTTGGCTCCGAATCTGTATTGCGGGCGACTGCCTGGAAGCTGACTTGTAGCCGCAGCTTCGGCTAAGACGGATTAAGCCCGTCGCAAAGATTGGATTTGCAGACAACGCGCCACCCGAAAGATTAACCGGAAAATAGGCCGGAAATCTTCATATTAGTGCTCGCCGGTCGCAATAAAACTCGCCGCCTTTGCCTTTTTCACAAAAGCCGAGAGCTTCGTATAACATCAATTCTTGAAAAGAGAACGGCTCATGAATTTCCGCAAGACTAATCTCTGCTAAGGGGTCTTTGATGCCAGCCATCTTGTATGCGCGCTCTGCTGCTTTATGAGCCGAAGCGATCTCTGTCAAATCACGATGTCCGAGATAAAACGAGTCTGTGCAAAAGCCAACGCCGTGAATCCATGCGGGCTTGCACGCGAATCTCTTCACCGCGTCTTCTGATGCGAGCAGCATCGCGCAGCATCCATCCGTCACGGGCGAAGCATCCAGCCTCTTGATCGGCGAAGCGATCACAGGCGAATTCATCACGTCATCAACTGTATACTTGCCTTTGATTTGAGCATGAGGATTGTTTATCGCATGTCGCCTGTTTTTGACTGCAACAAGCGCGGCTTTCACTTCGGTTACGTCGTATCTTTGAAAATAACATTGAGCCTGTAGCGCGGCGGCAGTCAACGCTTCGATGCCGAGCGGGCGAAGATAGAACGGGTCTGCGATCATCCCCGAATAATGCTGCGGCGAACTATCGGAAGCTTTGCTGTAAGCGTAGACCAGCGCCGTGTCGAATGAACCTGATGCGATTCGCATGAATGCGTAAGCGGCTGCGAACGCGCCGTCGTCCTCGACCTTCGATTCTTCTTTTAAGAATGCGCCTGCGTAATCAGCTGTGAAAACATTCGATATGCTGCGCCCGTCCAGTACATCATCGCCCGCGCCGATGACCGTATCCACATCGTTGATCGTAAGACCGGTTTTAGCGAGCAGGTCGCTTACGGTCTCGTAGATCATGTCTTCGACGTTCTTGTCGGCTTTGCGTCGTTCGTGAATGGTTTGCGCTGATCCGATTATCGCAACTCTTCGCATAAGATATAAATAAGGATGTTCACCGCAGAGACGCAGAGAACGCAGAGTCGGCGCAGAGATGATAGAGAGTTTTTCTCTGCGTAATCTCTGCGCACTCTGCGTCTCTGCGGTGAACAGATATTAGATTAAGCATGCTCCTGGCTTATCTTTTCAAATATGATTTTATAAGCTCGTTGGCAATGACCATCTTCTGCACTTCGGACGTTCCCGCGCCGATTGTGCCGAGCCGCGCGTCTCGATAAAAACGCTCGACGGGATATTCGTGAATGTAACCGTATCCGCCGAATACCTGAACCGCGTCATAAGAAACGCGAATGGCGGCTTCGGTAGCCCACAGCTTTGCTATCGCCGCTTCCATCATCGCAGACTTGCCATGCTGCTTCATCCACGCGACGCGATAGATCAGCAGTCGCGCGCCTTCGATGGCTATTTTCATATCAACCAGCTTGTGTTGAATCGCTTGGAATTCCGCGATAGGACGACCGAACTGGCGACGGTCTTTAGCGTATGCCGTGCAGCTTTCGAGCATGAATTCCATGCCGCCGATTATGGGCGCAATCAAACAACTGCGTTCCCATTCGAGCGTCTCTTTGCCGACGGCGATGAAACCGGCATCGAGCGGGCCGAGCATGTTTTCTTCGGGCACTTCGCAATTGTCGAACGATAGCTCTGCCGTCACGGAAGTGCGATTGCCCATCTTCACCAAATCTTTGCCGACTGTGAAGCCGGGCGAGTCGCGTTCGACGATGAATGCAGAGATGCCGCGATTGCCTGCCTGCTTGTTGGTCGAGGTGAAGATGATGAACACGTTCGCAATCGGCGCGTTGGTGATGAACATCTTCGAGCCGTTGAGTATCCACCGGTCTCCGCGATGCTCTGCCGTTGTCTTCATCGCCGCAGCATCGGAACCCGAACCCGGCTCGGTCAACCCGAACGCGCCAATCCATTCGCCTGAGCAGAGCTTTGGCAGGTACTTTTCTTTTTGCTCTTCAGTGCCCAGCAGCCAGATCGGAACTCCGCAAAGAATCGTATGCGCGCCCCAGGCGAGAGGCGTTCCCGCGTCAACGCCTGCTGCGCCCATCGCTTCCATCGCGATGCAGGTGGCGAGCGGGCTGGCCTCGCTGCCTCCATACTTTTCGGGGAAGGGGAGCCCGAGCAATCCCATCCCCGCCATGTCTCGCCAGTTGTCCCAACTGAACTCTGCGCGCGCATCAAGCTCTACGGCGCGCGGCGCGAGACGGTCTTTCGAGAAACGATAGACTGCTTCTTTGAAATCCAGGTACTCTTGTGGAATCGAGAAGTCCATAGCTCAACGGCCTGCCGCAATCTTCATTATGAGTTGATGCGCAAGATTAGCATAAAGAGGTTAGATAGCGAAACATTCGCTGATTGATTAAGCCTCAGGGTCGCCTTTATATTCGGCGTCTTCGGTGGTCGCGTGTTCTCCTGCGTGGTCTGCGGCTCTGACAGTCAAAGTGTTATCCGTCAGAAAAGAGAGGCATCCTGTGTGTGCGTGCCTGACCGGCACCGCATAAACACGAAAATACGTGCCGATAAGTTCAAATGTGAGTTTGTAGCCCTCGCTCGAAGGAATTGTGATATTCGTGAAATTGAGCACGCCCTCGCCTTGTCTGAGGGCGTCTTCAATCTGCGATTTTGTTCGGCTGGCGAATTCCCAGATCGTCACCGCAACGTTATATTCGTTTTCGCTGATGCGGCGCTCCTGCCTGACCTTGTACTGCTTATAGCCGTGCAATCCGAGCGCGCCTACGAATATTGCTGCAAGAATCACGAGTACGATAGCCATGCGATGTGCCTTTTAATTTGTTGCTACGCGCGGAGCCGATTGTAAGGCCGCAGTCAGATAGCCTGCTAAAAGGCTTTCTCTTAAACGAGGGTTCCAAAGCGTTATGTTATACACCTGAAAACCAGAAATCAACCGCAGAATCGTTTATAAATTCATTGCGATATTGCCTGCTTTGCCGAACTGTCATCGAAGCCGATTTTGTTATTGACATCAAATCTTTCTATGCTAGTATGTGCGCTCATATTATTTTAGAGCGCCTTATTCTTCGTATATTAGAAGCCCCGGCTCCGGTTGTAAGTTAAGGTTTGCATAATCACATATATCAACGGCACTGTTAGTAGCAGTCCTTTCTTTTTCACTTGTATTGGCTCAAAACACAACAAATTCCAATAGAGTTTTTAACTCAGGGTCTTCTTACACAAAGGAGTAATTTCTCGATGCTCATGCCAAAGCCCAATCAATTTATTCGCCTGGTTTGCTTAATTGTTTCCGGCGTTCTTTTCTTTTCATGTCTGCCAGTTATGTTGGAAAGAGTTACGGCAGCGCCGAAGGTGAATAGACCGCAAAACGCGTTAGCGCCTCCGGGGCCGAATCTTCCAGACCTCAATATTGAGCGTGACCTTCCGGTAAATCCGCCTTCAGCTCCTGAGCCTGAATTCTCGACTCTTGAAAACCCTTCTACTAACGTAGCGACGGTTCCACCCGAAACTATAGGAGTGTATAGACCGGGCGACCATACATTCTACTTGCGCAACAGCAACACGCACGGAAATGCAGACTTGAGCATTATTTACGGTGATGTGGGAGATGTCCCTATTGTTGGAGACTGGGACGGCAATGGAACTACTACAATCGGCCTTTATAGACCAGGTAACGCTACCTTCTACCTTCGCAACAGTAATACGCCGGGATCTCCAGAGATCCAAATTCCTTATGGAGGCCAAAACTGGATTCCCCTTGCAGGAGACTGGAACGGCGATGGAATTACTACAATAGGGGCTTACAATCCAAACACCGCCACCTTTTATTTGCGTAACAGCAATACATTCGGATTGGCGGATGTGACCATTATTTACGGAGGCCAAAACTGGGTTCCTCTCGCCGGAGACTGGGACGGCGATGGCATTACTACAATAGGGGCCTATGATCCGAACATCGCTGCCTTCTACTTGCGTAACAGCAATACATTCGGAAATGCGGACATGACCATTATTTACGGAGGCCAAAACTGGATTCCTGTCGTGGGCGATTGGAATGGCGACGGCATTACTACAATAGGAATCTACGATCCGGGTACACGTTTTTTCCACCTTTGCAATAACAATACACTCGGGATTGCAGACCTTAGCTTTCCTTACGGAGCGACTGGAGATAAGCCTATAGCCGGACGTTGGACGATGGCACCGCCTCCCAATGGCGACAACTACTCTACGGCCCGCCTCGTGCCGACCAACCGAACCGGATTACCCGGAGAGGATCCTGCTTTCAGGTAACGTCAACTGGAGTCTGCCGCTTCTCAATGTTGCAGGTCGCAGTGGTTTATCCCTCGGACTATCTTTATCCTATAACTCGCTTGTGTGGACGCGAGACGGCTCGGCTATCAAATATAATGCGGACAGAGGGTATCCTGGCCCTGGATTCCGTCTGGGCTTTCCGGTGATTCAGCCGAAATATTTCAACTCGCAAATGGGCGTTAATGCCTACCTTTTGATAACACCTTCAGGCAGTCGTGTGGAGTTGAGGCAGGTCAACACAAACACTTATGAATCGGCTGATTCTTCGTATTTACAATTGACTGAAAATAGCGGCAGCAGCCTGACATTGAGAGCAACAGATGGCACACAGCTTTCGTATCTGCTGATTAACGGCGACTACCGCTGCTCTCAGATCAAAGACCGAAACGGCAACTACATTACAATTGATCATAATGCGCTCGGCAACATAAGCAAGATCACAGACCCCCTCGCGCGCGAAATCAATTTTAATTACAGTGGCAGTAGCCTTACTTCGATAACACAGTTATGGGGCGCAGTAACGCATACGTGGGCGACTTTTGGCTATAGCAACCTGACCGTTCAGACCAATTTCACGGGCCTTGTTGTGGACGGGCCGCAAAATGGAACGACTATCTCAGTCCTGACACAGGTCGGTCTCGACGATGGCTCGCGCTACAATTTCGCTTACACATCCTGGGGGCAGGTCTACCGGATGGCGCGCAGCACGCAGGACGCAATGTCGAATTGGGTTGAGCGGGCATATTTATCTTACAACCTGCCTCAGAATGCAAGCCTTGCGAAATCGGACTGCCCGCGCTTCAGTGAACGGCGCGACTGGGCGGAGAACTGGAATGGTAATGCAGAGGCGATCCTGACTTTTGTTTTTGATCCGTATGGCTCAGGCAGCCAGGTGACAACTCCCGATGGAACAATCTATAAAGAATTATTCGAGTCTGATAGCTGGCGAAAAGGGCTGAATAAAGAGACACAGGTCTGGTCGGGAGGCAGTAAAAAGAAATGGACCACTATTACCTGGACGCAGGATAACGAATCTCTTGCCTACAGGCTCAACCCGCGCCCGACCGAAACGAATGTCTACGACGACACAGGCAGTCGCCGTCGCGCGACCATCAGTTACACTTCATTCGGCCTGCCGAGCGACACTTATGAATACGAGGCTAATGCGGCAACTGTGTTGCGACATGCACATACGGACTATAACCTGATTTCGACATATACCAGTCGAAGAATAATCGGATTGCCGAGCGCGCAATATCTTTATGAAGGCAGCAATACCCTGGTGTCGAAAATTGATTATCAATATGATTCGAGCGGCCAGTTCTTGCAGAACCTAACCTCGCCGACGCAACATTACGACGCAGGTTTTGGGATCAACTTCGTTGCAGGGCGGGGCAACCTGTGTATCGTGCGCCGTTACGATGTGGATTTCCCAAACGACACGACGAAAGCCGTCCAGTACAGCACGGGCTACAATACAGCAGGCTCGGTCATATTTTCGCGCGACCCTCTTGGCCATCAGTCGAGCGTGGCCTACACGGACTCTTTCTCGGACGGTGTGAATCGCAACACGTTTGCTTATCCGACCACGGTTACAGATGCGGATAACAACTCATCCACATCTCAGTTTCATTACGGCATGGGAGTAGTGACGAGAAGACAAGACCCGAAAGGCGCTGTGCAAACCATATCATACGATGCTGCAAGGCGAACTCAACGAATAGACCTTTCCAACGGCACGTACACCCGGTGGGTCTATCCGAACAGCCTGATCAGTGTGGAAAAGTATACGCTGATAAAAAGCGGCGCGGCGGAATTCTATTCGACCGCAGTGCTGGATGGCGCGGGCCGGGTGAGGGCCGTAGCCAGCGATTTTCCAAACAGCACGGGTTTGTACAAGGGGCAGTACACAATCTATGACGCGATGGGGCGAGTGTCGAGTCAGTCGAAACCAACCGAGATGACGAGTCAATGGATACCTGCGGGAGACGACGCGGTGAGCGGCTTTGCTTACACTATACAAACTTATGACTGGAAGGGGCGACCAAGAGTCTTAACAAACACCGACCAGACGACGACAGAAATAACCTATGGCGGGTGCAGTTGCGCGGGCGGGGAAGTGGTGACAACCAAGGACGAGATGAATCGCCGACAGCGCATGAGTTATGACGTGGCGGGGCGGCTGGCGAAGACGGAAGTGCTGAACACCGACAGCACTGTTTACTCGGCAGTAGTCAATACATACAACGCGCGAGACCAGTTGACGAAGGTTCGACAGTATCAGGGAACCGATCAGAGCACCACATTTCAAGATACGTTGATGACTTATGACGGCCACGGTCGCCGTAAAACCCGCAAAGCTCCCGTGGAAACCAGTGCAACCACCTACTCCTACAATGCAGATGACACGCTTGATTTCGTTACTGATCCGCGCGGTTCGACCGCCACTTTCAGTTATAACGCCAGGCATTTAATTACCGGCATATCTTATTTGGCTTCTTCCGGCGTTCCATCTGCTCCTTCGGTTGGCTTCGACTACGATGTGGCGGGCAACCGTAAGTGGATGACTGACGCGGCGGGTCGTGTAGATTATGTTTACGATACGTGGAGCAGGTTGTGGCATGAGACTCGCCAGTTCAATGGGTTGGCGGGGACTTATCGCCTCACTTACGAGTATAATCTGGCAGGTGGGTTGACCAGCGTAACCGACCAGTTTGGCGCTAACTTCAGCTACACTCACGATCATTCCGGTCAAGTAACGGCAGTGACCGGGAGCGGGTACGCGGGCGTCACAAGCTACGCCACCGGATTTCAGTACAGGGCATGGGGCGCTCTCAAGCATGTCGCTTATCCCAACGGAAGGGAGGTTGACATCGAGTATAACAATCGGCAACAAATGACAAGCTACGACGCGGAGATACTATCATCGGATTATGAGTATTTTGCTGACGGGCGAATCAAGTACGCACGCAACAACGGCAACGACACGTTTGACCGGGCCTACGCCTACGACCACGCGGGGCGACTGATGGAGGGCTATTCGGGAGCCGAGGCGCGAGGAGGGACTACGCCTGATGGCCCCTACCGCCAAAGTTATCGTTACGATACCTGGGATAATCTGATAACCCGCACAAACAGGCTCTTTACGCATCAGCTAGATAATTACACAACGACATACACGAATGATCGAAAACAAGGGTGGCAGTATAACGCTTCGGGCAATGTCACTCATAACGAAGGAGGCGATTATACGTTCGACGCAGCAGGGCGTATGACAAAAGCCGAAGATGCCGGGGCGAGAATTGATCAAATTTATGATGGGGATGGGCAGCCAGCCAAGCGTGTGGAAACCCGATTTGGCGCGCCTCAGACCTTGACGAGCTATTATATGAGGTCGAGCATAATAGGTAGTCAGGTGGTGACAGATTTGAACGCGTCCGGGCAGAAGCAGCGGGGATATGTGTATGTCAACGGGGAGTTGCTGGCGACACAGAGGCGGCTCTTAAACAGTGATCGGGTTTACTGGAATTCGACGGACCCTGTGACAGGAAGCCAGATAGAGACAGCGAGCGATGGTCTCATATTTTCAGTGTTAGATTTAGACCCGCTGGGAGGGTATGCGAGCGCAGACCCGTATGAGAATGAAGGGAACCCGGATTATGCGGGAGTGAAGGGAGATGAAGCGACGCACGTTACGGATGCAGACCCGTTTGATCCGGGGTCGGGCTGCACGCTGGACGGAGTGCCAATAAACTGCAACCTTGTGGCGGGGATAGTGTCGCATGGGGGGGCTTCGTTAGCCCCTGTCAAGACCGTGACAAGGGTGACGTATCAGGGGATAGATACGTTTGCCTTCTATCAATCTTACGCGGATGGGTACGAAGGCTTTGTGCCGGGCAACGCACGCTACAAAGGTCAGGGGCACATAAGGCCGCTGTACCCGCCGACGCTGGGCAGGGGGAAGGTGGCAAACACTGATTTGGGGAGGCTGAACGGGGCGAATGATCCTGACGATCCTGAGGCCGTGCTCGCTCGCAGTACGAATGTGACGAGAGTAGGGTTTCAGACCCGCTCGGATTCCAATCCTAAGCATGATAAACCGCTTATGGACTTACTAGAACGAGTGAATAAGATGCCAGGCCCTAAACCCATACACTATATTTCGCCGTGCGCTCAAAATGTACTCGGTAAGTATTTTGACAAAGATTTATTGAGTAAAATAGAAATAAATGAAAACGGCCTGCCTTATTATGTGCCAAGTGGTATGGATGCATTTACGTATGGCAATATGGTCTTCTTCAAAGCAGGAGCCTATGACCCATTCACGGTAGCTGGAATTGCTGCAATTGCACACGAAGTTGTCCACGTTGCACAATGGAAAGATTTCGGGGATGTGCCGATGGTTACAGGCTATCTCGGCGACAGTGCGGCCTTATTTTTTCAAGGGAAGGATACGTATGAAAATAACTCTTTTGAAATCCAGGCTTCTAGAAGGCAAGCGGCAATTCAAGCTGAACTAGAGCGAGTGTATAAAGGCAAAGATCCCTGTTCTCGTCAAGGCTATGTTACGGGAGGTCATAGGTTACCCTGATGGTTCAAAGCATATAAGGAAGTTTGAGAATACGTCATGGGAACAAACAGGTTAGTTTCTTCCATCTTTGCAGCTTCAGTATTTTGTATAACTCTCCTGCCAAGTTGCAGACAGGTAATGCCCAATGAATGCAGAGAGTTTTATGACATGCCCTCTGTAAAGCGACAAGAAGAATTTAAGAGTTACCCTTTAGAAAAGCAGTTTGGTCTTTATTCATGCGGCATGCGTATAGAACCGCCGCAAATGGGCTTTGCCTGGGTTATTGCCCGTCGTGGAGAGGAAGCAATTCCTTTTCTAGTTGATAAATTGAATAATGAAAAGAGTGAACCGAAGCAGAAAGATATAATCCTAATCTTTGATGCAATGTCGCAGGAAGGCCACTTGCACGATAGGCAGGATGTTATTGATTTGATACGGCGAATAGTTTCTGACATGAAGCTTAAAAATATCAAAGAGTGGAGCGAAGATATGTTAAACAACATCGAAAAGAACAGCTCACAGTAAGCTTATCATCAAAGATATTCATTGATGCAGACCCGTTTGATCCGGGGTCAGGCTGCACGCTGGACGGAGTGCCGATAAACCGCAACCTTGCGCCAGGAAAAAGAAGCGGTGCAAATTGCGTTAATGTTGCTTGCCGAATCGCTCAGACCAACCTTTCGTCAATACTAACTTTTTCATACCGGGCGACTCCGGTTCCGCGCGCATCGCGACGCGTGATAGAATCAAATACGAGTCGAAACTCCTCACTTTGAAAGTACTCATCAACCGTGGGACGCGAAAAATGCTAATCACCAAAGTCGAACTTGAAAACATCAAGAATTACGAATCGGGCAGCTTCGAGTTTGAAGCGGGCGTAACCGCTATCAGCGGGCCAAACGGCGCGGGCAAAACGACGATCATCGAAGCAATCGCGTGGGCGCTGTTCGATCAACTGCCATATAAGAAGGAAGACTTTTTGCGCCGTGGGGCGAAGAAAGGCGCTGTGCGCGTGACGTTCGCTTCGGCGCTGGATGGGCGTGAATACACTGTCTATCGCGACACCTCGACAGGGTATTACATCTACGACCCGATAACAAAGATGAGGCTCGTCGAGCAGAAACAGCAAGTCGGCGCGTGGATCAAACAACACCTCGGCGTCGAAGCCGGGGCCGATCTCAAATCATTGTTCACCTCGACCATAGGCGTGCCGCAAGGCACATTCACTGTTGATTTTGCGGAGCAACCATCAAAGCGAAAGATAAGCTTCGATAAAGTTCTCCGTGTTGATGAGTATCAACGCTCGGCAGAAGATTTGCGCTCGCTTGTTCGGCTCGTTGAAACGCACGAAGGCGAACTGAGAGAAGAGATTGCTCGCGTCGAGGTGGAGGTCGCGCAGCTTGACGGTCTGCTTGCCGAACGAGCGCGATATGAATCCCACATCAAGCAAATGAAAGAGGCGCTTACCGAGGCGGAAACCGAGCGCGACCAGGCTCGAACCGATCTAGAGCGATTCGACGAGTTGCGAAAAAGCATTGAGCAGATGACTGCTGATTCGGCGGCCCTGAATTTGCGCATTGATGAATCGACGCGACGATTGGCGGAAGTCGCTCAAGAGGTGAATCGGTCGCGCGAAGCAAGAGATATTGTCGCATCAGCGGCGGCGGGCTACACGGCTTACAACGAAGCTAATGCGAAACTTGCAGAGCTTGAGCCGCAGGCATTCGAGCGTGATGCTCTCAAGAAAGAGTTGTCGGAAAAAGAGCGAGAGCATTTTAAGATAGAAGCTTCGGTTCAAACGCAGCGAGACAAGGTCGCGCAGCTTGAAGCTGACAGCAAAGAGGTCGAAAGGCTCGTTCCTTTTGTGAACGAGCAAGAGCAGATAGAAAAGCGCCGCGCCGATTTGCAAACTCAACTGGGCGAGGTCAATGCGCTCAGGCGGCGACAAGAAGCAACTACGAAAGAATTGGAATCGCTGCGCGTTGATTACGGAGACGTGTCGAAGAAAATCGAAGAAGCCGAAAAGGTGCGCGAATCCGCCGAGCGCGTGCCGGAGCTTGAGCAAGAACGGCGAACGCTCGAAGAAGAGTTGCGCGAGATGCGCGTTCAGCTTGCGCGCATCGGCGAACGCAAGAGCGAGTTGAAGCGTGTGCGTGAGACTATCGCAAAGCTCAACGGCGAGATTCAAACGCTCGAAAAAGAGATTGAGTCCGCATCCAATGCGGAGCAGCTTGCGACCAGCCTGCCGCAACTCGAATCTGATTACGGCGCTGTGTTTGAAGAAGTAACCGGCTTGAGATTGAGCATCGAACGCGAAGAGAAAATTCTATCCAGGATGAAAGGCGGGTTGTGCCCTCTGCTTTCCGAGCGATGCCTGAACATGAAAGACGGGCAGGGGCTCGATCAATTCTTCAAGCTGCAGGTAGGCAACGAGCGCGAACAATTGAAGAAAGTTGAGCGCGCGCGAGAAGAGATACAGATCAAGCTTACCGAAGCGAAAGCCGCGTCTAAGGCAACGGCAGGGCTTTCAAGCCAGCGCGTTTATCACGTACGGCTCGTTCAAGACATCGAGATTGAGCGCAAGAATGCTGCGCGGTTTGAGAATGAAGTATCCGACACAACAATCAACGAGCAA
The DNA here is from genome assembly GCA_963726785.1 of Blastocatellia bacterium. Classification (GTDB taxonomy): domain Bacteria; phylum Acidobacteriota; class Blastocatellia; order UBA7656; family UBA7656; genus DATEKX01. The sequence goes on along the minus strand of CAVSDJ010000008.1, from coordinate 485,420 downwards.
GCAAGACGCTTGCTTGAACAGCGGCTCGGCAAGCTCGAAGAAAATCTGAAAGAGGCGCAGGCTGCTCGCTCGAAATTCGAGAAGCTCGATCTGCTGCGAGAGCGCAAAGAGCAATTGAAAGCCGCAGGGGGCGAGAAACGAAAAGAGAACGAGGAATTGGAATCGCGCCTGAGCGGGCTTGCCGGGTTGAATGATGAGCTTGACCAGACCAGTCAACGCCTCGGCGAGCTTGATGACCCGCGCGCACGTTCTCGGATGTTGCGCGACGGTTTGGCGAAAGAGGCGGAAACACGCAATCTGCTGCAAGAGCTTGAAGAACGCGAGCGGCAGATGGCAGCCTTCATTCAAGACTTGCTGAAAAGGCTGGAAGCATTTGCTTCGCTCGATCAGCAGTTGACACAGGAGCGCGAGCGGCGTGCCGCTTCTGAAAGAGATCATCGCGCTTATATCGAGAGCCAGCCTATCGCAGCATTGCTTGAAGAGCGCGAAAAAGAGATGGACGCTCTCACGCTTGAACTCAAGAGCAGGCGAGAGCAATCGGAAATGCTAGACCGCGACTTGAAAACGGCGCAGGCAAGCTATGATGAAATAAAGCATACGTCGGTCAGGGCGCGGCTGGAAGAACTGATCAATCAGGTTGCCGCGTTCGGCTCTGAATTGAATGTGTCATCTGGCAGGTTGGAAGAGATCAACGGCGACATTGATAAATTGATGGACGCGCAAAAGCGATTGGAAAAGCTGACGGCTAAAAAAGAGCGATATGGGCGATTGTCCGAGCTGTCGGAATTCATTCGCGACCTGTTAAGAAAGGCCGGGCCTTTCATAACAGAAGCTCACCTGCAATCAATTTCGATTGAAGCGAATCAACTCTATCGCGAAATCACTGGCAATCCGATGGTCTCGCTCAGATGGGATTTCGGATATGAAATCATCCTTGAAGAGGATGGGCACGAGCGCCCGTTTGTGAGTCTGTCGGGCGGCGAGCAGATGGCCGCCGCGCTCGCCGTCAGGCTCGCGTTGCTGAAAGAGCTGTCGGACATGAGAATAGCTTTCTTTGATGAGCCGACGACGAACATGGATGAAGAGCGTCGGCGCAACCTCGCGCAGCAGATAGGGCGCATCAAAGATTTCGATCAGCTTTTCGTCATCAGTCATGACGACGCATTTGAAGGTTTCACTGATCGAGTCGTTTCTGTAAGAGGACAGGCCGAAGGCGATTTCCGATGAGGGCTTAATCGAATGCGAAAGCTGCCAACACGCCGACTGGGATTACCGCGAACTGCTGAATGGATCGTCCGCAACGTTTTGCTGGTCGGGTTTTTTGTGTTGCTGACGCTAGTTGCAGGACTGGGTTATTTAAGCTGGCAGAGCTTCCAGGAATTAGAGAGCGAGATCACCATTATTCGCCAGTCGGAGGTCAGCCACAAGAGCGCCGTCAGTCTTATTTCCGAAACTGCCGGAAAGATTCAAGCGTATGCCCTAACGGCGCTAGCCAATCAAGAATCCAGTCTCATTTCTTTTACTGCCAGACAAAACCTCAAAACGCTCAAAGTCGAGATGGACGAGCGAATCAGAAATGGGCGGCTTACGTCTTTATCTGATACTGAACAGTGGCGCGAGTTTGAAGCCGCATTTGAAGCATACTGGGCACAGATTAATTCCAAAACAGCGATAGACTGGTCCGCCGAGCGTAATCGGATGACTGAGGCCATCGCAGGACTTGAGCGTTACGTCCGCGCAGAGCTAGAAGAAAACGACAAACGGATCAAGGCATTTAGCGAAATAGAGCGCAAGAAAGAGGGCGCAGCCACAGCAGTTGTTTTGTTCGTCAGCTTTGTTGTCGCCGTCTTAACCTTTTATGAAATCCGCAAAATCCTGAAGAAGTTGAGCCTCGCATACGCAGAAAGCTCGGCGTCGAGGGATTACCTGAGATCGTTGCTCGATAGCCTGGATTCGGGAGTCGTCGTCATCGCGCAAGACGGCAAGATTGAAACCGTGAGCCGCTCTTTTCGCCGCTTGACGGGATTGAGCGCAGAAACGGAAGCCGGGCAAGACTTCAAAGAACTCTTTCAGGATAGCCCTTTCTTAGTTGAGAAGATTTCACAGGGCTTGAGCAATCTGAAGCGGGTGAGCCGCTATCAAGGCAGCCTTGAATTAGGGGACGGGAAACTATTCGATGTGTTTGCCTCTCCGCTGGTCATTAACGAAGAGCATAGCGGCATGATTCTGGTGTTTGTTGATATGACGGAAACCGCTCGCACGCAAGCGGAACTTCGGCGCAATCGCGCATTGAGCGCCGTGGGCCAAATGACTGCGCAGATAGCGCACGAAATTAAGAACCCGCTCGGCAGCATTCGATTCGCTACAGAGGTGATCAAGAGAAGGGGGCCAATCAGCCAAAGCGATGCGGAAACACTCGCAGTGATTGATCGCAGCGTTGATCACCTTGCGACCATAGTCGCAGAGTTGGCCGATTTCGCCCGGCCAAAGGAACTGAAACGCACAGAGATCAATTTGAATAACCTGCTCGATGATCTGATGCCAATGGTGGCTGACCGTTTGAGCGTCAAGCGTGTGGAGGTCGAAAAAAGCTACTCGCCCAACCTTCCCATCGGCCAGTATGACGCAACGGAGTTGAAAAAGCTCTTTTTGAATCTGATAATAAATGCTATAGATGCTAGCGCGCCGGGCGGATCAATCGAATTGAGGACGAGAGTCAACGGCAAGCGAGAGGTGACGGTGGAAATAGCTGATCGCGGAGCGGGGATGGACAAAGAGACGCTCAGTCGTCTATTCGAGCCTTTCTATACGACGAAAGAGAAGGGGACAGGCTTAGGGATGGCCATCGCCAAGAAAATAACGGAATTGCACAAAGGCGATTTGCTTATAACGAGCAAAAAGGGTGAAGGAACGACGGCCACTGTGCGGCTGCCGATTATTTAAAGCAGGCAGACAACAAAAAGCCTGTCTGGAAACGTCACAAGGAATCAGGAACAAATTGCCCTGCCAGGAAGTCGAGAAGTTATGGAGGTAAAGGTTATGCAATCGAGGTCGTCTTTAAGGTCAGCGATGATTTCTGCGCTCGTGCTCGGTTTAATTCTAGGGTCATCTCTGATTTCATTCGCGCAGGACAGTCGCCCTCGTCGCAGTTCACGCGGGCATCAGGACAACTCGTGGACTATCCCGGAAGACTCCGTAATCAGCGTGAGAATGAACGGCACACTGAGTTCAAAGACTTCGCGCGTCGGGGATAGATTCACCGCGACCGTTGATATGCCTGTTTATGTTAACGGCAGAGAGGTGATCCCGGCTGGCGCGATTGTCGAAGGGCGAGTTACGCAGGTGACGCCTGCGAAACGCATGAGTAAGTCGGGGACTATAGCGATTGATTTCGATGATCTGGTCTTTCCTGATGGATCTCGGGTTGACCTCGATGGCAATCTGACCTCTAATGACCCTGAAGTTCGGGAAAGGATTGACGATGAGAGCCGCGTATCGGGTCACAACGACAAGAATCCAGGCGTATTTGTCGGAGGCGGCGGAGCGGTAGGTGCGGTGCTCGGAGGCATCGCTGGCGGAGGCAAGGGCGCGGTTGTTGGAGGCGTATTAGGCGCAGGAGCAGGCATCGCTGGCATACTTCTCTCGAAGGGCGAAGAAGCACAAGTGCCATCGGGCACGTCGTTCGGCGTTCAGCTCAGGCGGCCAATCGTTATGAGAGATGGATATGCTCAACAACAGGATAATGGCAGCAATCGCAACGCTGATCCGAATGCAGACCCGAGGAATGTAGACCCACAGGACGACCCGCAAAATAGTCGAACACAACCTCCAGACCTGATTAGAAATCACCCAGCCGAAGCGAATCCGAATGATTCCATACCGGATTCAACAGAGCCTGAACCTGAACCTCGCACAGAGCCAGCAGCGCCGAGCGGCCCGCCTCTTCCGCTTTCGTCGCCTGAGATGATTACTCGCGCGCAAGTAGCACTTAAAGAACGAGGCTATTATGAAGGTGAAGTCAATGGCACAATAACTCCGCGTACTTCTAGTTCTCTCAAAGCCTTTCAGCGCGAAAACAATTTGCCGGAGAGTGGTGAGCTTGATCCGCCGACAGCGCAGAAATTAGGAATAATGGGAGCTTCAAGTCCTGCACCAAGCATCGGTAGCGGAAGTGGTAGACCTGTAGATAGACCAGTAAATAGAGGTAATAGTCGCCCGAACGAGCGCGCGGAGGATGCATCTTCTGATGATCGAACTGTGATGGCGAATGTCTTGTCGGCGACGACGAACCGAACCGCTGACGGAGCGATATACGTGTTAATGAACACTCAGGCAAATACAGGCGGCTGGCGGTGGTATGGCGAGCACGTTGTCAACGGAGACACGCTCGAAGTATATGCGAGAGCCGTCCGGCCTACGGGAATGGTGACTCAAGCTCTGACGAGAGGAAAGATAGAGCTGAAAATCATGGACGGTGTTGAATATGTGCGCCGAGTGGTTATTCACTCGGCAGGCGCTGATCAGGTTATCCCGCTTGGCTCAAATGCTACTGCGAACTCAGGAACGAACTTGCCACGCAATACGAGTTCGGGAACGGACGCGCCTCGCAACACGAATTCAGGGGTGGACCTGCAACGCAAAGCTGAAGATTTGCTTGCCGAGTACCAACGCTTACAGGAATCGCAGACAACCGGAAACAGGGAAGCGGGAGTTGAACTTTTATTCGCGCTTGATAACTTTGCCAATGCAGCCCGGCTTTATGCCAGGTTAATCCCGTCAATGCAAAGCCAGCAAAGCCTTAGAAGCGCAACGCTCTCCATGGCGCGTCAGGCCAGAAGGACTGATCTCGTTATCACCTCGACAGATCGAGTTGCCGATTCCATAACGATTAAATGGGATGCGATTCGCCAGGATGTTTTGCGGCTAATGCAGACCTACAACATCGCATCATCAGAACTACAGGACTGATTCGATGTAGTGTTTCGTTGAAGTAATCTTTTAATTCTCAAACAGACGCGGGTGGCTTTCTAGTAATAGAGGCCACCCGCTTTTGTCTGACGAATGAATGCAATATAATGCTTCAGCCAATGCTTTAAGATGCAGACTGATTAACTATTAACAACTCAATGAAAGACCTCGAAGAAGAAGCCAAAAGCATTTTTCTGCAGATGTTAAACGGGGTAGACCCTGCCGCATTAATCAAAGAAAGACTTGAAGTCGAAGGCGATATCTTAATTGTAGACGAAGAATCGATTCGATTATCAGATTATGCGGAAGTTATCGTGATCGGTTTCGGCAAAGCAAGCGCGATCGATGGGAGTTGTTGTTGAAGAAAGGCTGGGGGGTTGGATTACTAAAAGCATTCTTGTTTCTAACCGTCGGCCAGAGGTTAAGGTTAAATCAGAAATAATCGTAGCAGGTCATCCATTACCCGATTCCAACAGCTTGATAGCAGGCCAAAAAATTATTGATACTCTTCAAGCTTGTGGCGAGCAATCATTAATAATCTTCTTGATCTCAGGCGGCGGTTCTGCGCTCGTAGAGTCTCCTTTATTTGATGAGATAACACTTGAAGACATCAAAGAGCTAAACCGAATTCTTATAAGTTGCGGAGCATCTATTCAGGAAATCAACACCGTGCGAAAGCACTTGTCCAAAATAAAAGGCGGTAGATTGGGGTTTTTAACGAAGAACTCGAAGTGTATCGCGCTCTACATCTCTGATGTAAACAACGGGGATATAAAATCTATTGCTTCAAATCCTCTTCTGCCCGACGACCTTACTTTAGAAGAGTTTTATCAGATCATAGATAAATATAGCTTGCTGGAAAAGCTGCCTGCTTCAATATCGGAACTGGCTCGAAACGAGCTGATACCTCGCCTGCCAAAGTGGCTTGTAAAAGATGAGCGCAGGCACAGGCACATGATTTTAGTTGAGAACCATGATGGGCTGAGAATCATTGCGGATATTGCAGACAGATTTGGATATAAGGTAAAGATTGACTTGAACATCGTGGAAGGCGATTACAGAAAGATTGCTGAAGAATTGATTCGCGAACTAACTGATCTTCGTCAGGCGCACATGGGCCGTAGTGTGTGTTTGATTTCCGGCGGCGAAGTTTCGTGCCCTGTTAGTGGTCAGGGAACTGGCGGACGCAATCAGGAATTTGTTTTATACACTGCTTCGCGAATGGCGTCTTCCGGGCTGGAAAACTCTGTAGTCTTGTCCTGTGGAACAGATGGAATTGATGGAAATAGCTTTGCAACCGGGGCTGTTCTCAGCGTAGATGGCATCAAATCGGTGCGGGAGAGAAATGTGGACCTGAATAGCTATTTTCAAACCAGCGATTCCAATGCTTTTTTTCTGGAATTCGGCGGGCTTGTTGTAACTGGACCCACTGGAAGCAATGTAAGAGATATAAGAATCATGCTAGCGCGATGAAGATGATTCTATGAAGCTGAAAGGAATTACACATGGATTTTACGATTCTCATAGTAGACGATGAACCGGCTGCCCGTTATGGAATGAAAAGGGCTTTGGAGAAAGAAGGATACCGCATTCTAGAGGCGGAAAGCATCGCAACGGCAGAGCGATTTGTTGAGAGTTCAGCCCCCAGTGTGGTGCTCCTGGATGTTAAGCTGGCTTCCGAGTCGGGCCTTGATTATTTGCCGACTCTGGCCGCGCGTAAAGACTCTCCTGCCGTCATCATCGTTACCGCGCATGGCTCAGAACGCATGGCTGTAGATGCAATCAAGAGCGGCGCTTATGATTATCTGGCCAAACCATTTGAGGTAGACGACCTCAGAGTTTTAGTACGCAATGCCGTCCAATCGCATGTGCTTAGAGTCGAGAATGAGCGACTTCGCTCTGAGCTATCCGGCACGGGGACATATGGCCAGTTGATAGGCTCGTCTCCGGCAATGACAAGAGTCTATTCATTAATCGAAAAAGTTGCTCAGACCGAGGTGAACGTTTTAATCACTGGCGAATCAGGAACGGGAAAAGAGGTAGTTGCCAGAGAAATTCATGCCCGCAGTGTTAAGACGGGTGATTTCGTTGCTATGAATTGCGCAGCAATGCCCGAAGAATTAATAGAGTCGGAACTTTTCGGTCATGAAAAGGGAGCTTTCACAGGCGCGGCGGGGAAGAGGATCGGAAAATTTGAAGCTGCAAATAAAGGCACTCTGTTCCTGGATGAAATTGGCGACATGAGCCTTTCAACGCAGGCCAAGGTTCTGAGGATACTTGAAGACAAAAAATTCCAAAGGCTGGGAAGCAATGAGACGTTATCCAGTGATGCCCGAATCATCAGCGCTACGAATAAGAATCTTGAGCGTGAGGTTGAAATGAAGAATTTCAGGGAAGACCTATATTATCGCCTTTGCGTCGTAAACATAAATATCCCTCCGCTTCGAGAAAGAAAATCAGATATCCCCCGCGCTTGCTCAGGTGTTTTGTAATCGGTTTTCCCTTGCTTATAGGAGAGATACGTTGACAATCGCTAAAGACTGCACTTAAAGCATTACTTGAGTACGATTGGCCGGGAAATGTTCGACAGTTAAGAAACTGCATTGAAAGAAGTGTGGTATTAGCAGAAACGAATGAAATTACTTTAGATGTACTACCTCAGGAAATACTCGGTAAATACCCGCAAAAAGAAAGCTTAATATCCGAATCGGATTTGATAGAGGTTTCCGCATCGCTTGATTTCAAAGATGCAAAAAAGGAATTTGAGCGAAAGTATATTGAGAAATGCCTTGATCAAACCTCAGGTAATATCACGCAAGCAGCCACAATTCTTGGGATACATCGCCAGAGCTTACAACACAAGATTAAGGAGTTGGGCTTAACCAAGAAGTTTATCTTAAACGATTGATCAGCCGTAAAGTTCTATCGCTTAAAATGGAATGTCATCGTCGGTAATTGGACCAGCGCCAGCCGGTTCAGATTGTGGATTAGCTTTAGGGCTTCTTTCCTCTCGCGGTGCGCTGCCCTCATCGCCACGTGATCCTATGAACTGGAGGTCAGTGGCATTGATTTCCAGGCTTGTTCTGGTATTGCCGTCTCTGTCTTGATATTCGCTTTGAGACAATCGCCCTTCGATATAGACCTGTTTCCCCTTGCTGAGATATTGACTGGCTACTTCGGCTTGTCTGCGCCAGAGATTTACCCTGAACCATGTAGTGTGATCTTGAAATTCGCCGGATTTATCTTTCTTGCGCTCAGTAGTCGCCACGGTGAAGTTGCAGACAGGAGTGCCGTCCGGAGTGTAACGCAATTCGGGATCGCGCCCTAAATAGCCTACCAGAATGATTTTATTGAACGATGCCATGTTGCCTCCTTAAAAATCTGAACTGACGCTAAAGACTAATCAAGCGTTTGGGGATTGTATCACAATCACATCTTATAATCACTTGCATCATCAACTATATCTTCGGGCCAATCATCATCGTCTATGGCTGAGTCTTCGGTAATCGAAGCGCTTGAATTCTTGATGACTTCATCGTTTACATAAATCGGGCAATCAACCCTGAGAGCCAAAGCGATTGCATCACTGGGCCTTGAATCAACCGTGAAAACTTGCCCATCGCGTGTCATTTCGATGACTGCGAAAAACGTGTTATCTATTAAATCAGTAATGATGATTCTTCTTACCGAAGCACCCAATTCCCATATGATATTTTTAACCAGATCATGAGTCATCGGTCTTTGAGTCGCCAGCTTTTCGATCTCCACTGCGATGGCATTTGCTTCAAAAGCGCCGACCCAGATCGGGAGCATTGCCTCGCCATTAACATCTTTCAAGATAATAATCGGCGTATTTGCAGCGGGGTCCATCATCAGCCCTCTAATCTTCATCTCGATTTCCATTTTGATCTCCTCGCTCAACCCGGTTCGGATGACTGTCAACGTTCACTTGGCGACTATTAAATCATAACCGCCTTTCAATGTCTACAAATGGATTCTTCGGTATATAGCTTACCTGATCCTGGAGTTAAAAAAGAAGTGAATCGTTCTAATTGACAAATATTGGCTATTCATTATGCATACCCTATCACTCCCACTTGACACATTTCCTGCTTCGCATTACGATGCAAAAGCTTCAAGCAGGAGGGATTCTTAGCCGATGGTAATCGCGATTGCCAATCAGAAGGGAGGGGTAGGTAAAACAACAACGGCTATCAACTTATCGGCTGCCCTTGCCAAGTCGGGCAAAAAGGTTCTCTTGATTGATCTCGACCCGCAGGGTAATAGCTCGCTTTCCTTTCTGGATCATAAAGTTATAGAGTTTTCTATTTATGACTTGCTCACGGATTCCAATGCAAGCCCCGAAGATATTATTAAACCAACCTCAATCGCCGGTTTAGATGTCATGCCTTCTCGAATAAATCTGGCAAAATTTGAAAGCAAGCTCATCGGCGAATTTGACGCCCCCTTCAGGCTGAAAGATAGAATAGACGGACTGATTAAATCTTACGATTATATTCTCATTGATACGCCGCCAACTTTGGGATTGATTACAGTGAACGCCTTAGTTGCTTCAGATTATGTTCTGGTTCCTATTCAGCCATCTTATTTTGCTCTTGAAGGAACAGATGATCTTTTGGAAACGGTTGAAAAGGTAAAAGCTCGTCCCAACCCGAGGCTTCAGGTACTCGGAGTGGTTATAACGCTGCTTGATAAAAGAACAACTCTGGCAAGAGACATTCAAGAGCAGATCAGAACGGTTTTTGGAGACAAAGTTTTTTCGACCGTTATCAGCAAATCAGTTCGTCTAGAGGAAAGCCCCGCCTATAAGGAGACGATCTTTACGTTTGCGCCGACATCAAGTGGCGCACACGAGTATTCGAGTTTATGTGATGAGGTGATGAGTCGTGTCTAAGAGAGGGTTACCAGGCAATTTCAAGCTGCGTCATGACGCACATTATGTCGAGTTGCTCACGAGTAAAAGCGCGGGCGCTCCTGTTGGTCGCATGATCCCTATTGATAAACTCGCTCCAAACCCCAATCAGCCGCGTGTGGAGATAGGCGACCTGTCTGAACTTGTGTCTTCAATCAGCCAGAAGGGCGTGCTGGAGCCTTTGCTGGTGCGTCCCAGCGATGTTGGCGGTCGTTTTATGATTATCAGCGGCGAGCGCAGATATCGAGCCAGCTTAGAGGTCGGACTGACTGAGCTTCCCTGCATTGAGATGGATGTTGATGACAGGGACGTCGCCGAAATCTCATTGATTGAGAACCTGCAGCGAAAAGACTTAACGCCGTTTGAAGAGGCTGATGGTCTGAAAGCTCTATCCGAACGCTTCGGTTATACTCACGAAGAGATTGCGTCAAAGATCGGTAAATCGCGAACTACGATTACTGAATCCCTCTCTCTTGCTGCGATTCCGAAGGATGTGAGAGACTTATGTCGGCGCGCCGACATTTCATCTAAGTCTATGTTGTTACAAGTGGTTAGGCAGCCTACAGACGATGAAATGAAACGAATGGTCGAAGAAATTCGGGCGGGCGGGCTTACCAGAGATGAAGCTCGAAGCGCGCGAAAGGGGCAGACCAAAAAAGAAAAAGGATATGTTTTTAAGTTCAAGGCCAAGAATCAATCCTGGGCGCTTGTGATCAAATTTCGAAAATCTCAGGTGAAAAGGGAAGAGATGAGGGAAGCTTTGATGAGCGCCCTCGACCACCTTGATGATAAAGAATAATACTACTTTTGACTGGCCTGTTTTCGAGCCAATTCTTCCTTATACTTCTTAGCCAGTTTTTTTGCCATCCTGTCGAGCCTGGGCTTGAAAGGTTTCAATAAACGGACTCTGAGACCGCCTTCCTGCTCTCTCCACTTCTCAAAACTCTTTTCTACATAGAGCCTGCACGCCGTTTCCAGTTGATTCTTCTTTATGCCTTTTGAGAGCGTCAGGTAATAGTGTTGAGCGATTAGTGAAAGTATGATCTGCGCGAGATTCGATTTTAACGCGAGTTTTGTCAGGAGATTCTTTGGAAACCTCTTTTTCGGCGCCAAAACTGTCATTGCTACTTCGGCCCACGCCATCTGCCCGGGCATTTTAGGGTGATATAATGCAGGCAGGTTTGCGCGTTGAGCAGCAGATAATCTAGGCTCTGTTATCTGATCTACAAATACAATCTTGGTTAGCCCTCTCAAGTGCTCCGCAGGAACAACGCTCAGGATTCGCTCTACTCTGCCATTCAAATCTTTGATTGAATCTGAAGATTTAGCTTCAAGTTTTACATTCATAATACCTTTCTATTCTGTTGCGATATAACGCGATAAGCTTCTATTTAATACTTAACGTATTACGTTATTTGATTTTTCAATGGCTTCTATTCTTCTTTCGAGGTCTCTCACCGTTTTTTGAATTAAAGGTAGCCGAGCAAACGCAGCCGTCGCTCTCAGCCAGGTCTTATTGTCAATCTCCGGGGAGCCTGAGACGATTTTTCCGGGTTCAATCGAATGACCTATGCCAGCTTGAGCCGTTGCTATGGCTCGGTCTCCGATTGTCAAGTGACCGGCCACGCCAACCTGTCCTGCAAGAACCACCTCGTCTCCAACTTTCGTAGAGCCTGCAAGCCCCACCTGCGCGCAGATCAGGCTATTTTTTCCAATCATTGAGCCGTGCCCAACTTGGACCAGATTATCAATCTTTGTGCCTGTGTCTATGCTGGTTTCACCAAGAGCAGCACGGTCAATGGTTGTGCCTGCGCCAATTTCGACATCATCCCTGATTACAACTGTGCCTGCTTGAAGTATTTTATACCAGGAACCGCTTTTCTCTTTTGCATAGCCAAAACCATCGGAACCGATCACCGCGTTATTTTGAATTATGCATCGCTTTCCAATCTTTACACCTTCGCGAATCGTGGACCCTGAATGAATGATTGTGCCCGCACCAATAGTCGCTTTTTTGTAAATCGTGCAATTGGCTTTTATATCAACGAACTCCTCAACTATAACTTCATCTCCTACGTAAGTGTAGGCTCCTATAGAGACGCCTTTTTCAATCTTAGCCGTATCTGCTATCCATGCGGTTGGGTGGATTGTCAGGTTTTGTCTGTTTCGGACTGTAAAACATCTCTATTGCTTTAGCAAAAATGAGATAGGGATTTTCATGTCTGAGCATAGGGAGATTTAAGGCGGGGCAATCGTTGCCAACAATAATTGCTGATGCTTTGGTTGTTTTTGCTTCCTTAAAATACTTTGGGTTGGTAAGAAAACTCAGATCGCCCGAATTTGCTTTTTCTAAAGTTGCCACCCCGTTAATCTGAATAGCTCCATCGCCCTCGATTTTGCACGATAATTTCTCGGCTATCTCATCCAGCCTCATCACTCGCCCTTTGATACTTCAAATGTATAACGATGCTATGTTTTATATTAGCAGAAAGTGATAAAATCCCGCTGCCAGATTACGTTGCTCATTTAAGCCGGTTAAAATATGTCAAAGAAACTGACATCTCGTCAACCTTGGCAGGTCTAAATAGTATGGCTCGCGACATTGAGACAGGGTTTTTCAATTATCTGCGTGTGGAACGCGGCCTCTCTGCTAATACTTTAACTGCTTATCGAACGGATCTGGAAAAGCTCACCCAATTTGCAACCTCAATTGGCAAAGATTTGGTCACGCTGGAACGGGATGACCTTGGCAAGTTTATTCAGTATCTGCATAAATTAGGGCTCGAACCGAGAAGCATTAGAAGAGTTCTCGTAACAACTAAGGGTTTATATAAATACCTCTTGTTAGATGGCATCTTAAAGCATGACCCGACCACGAACCTCGAATCCCCGACGTCTTGGCAATCACTGCCCAAATTCCTATTGCCGGAAGAGGTTGAACGGTTGCTTGATACTCCTGATGTTTCTACCGATTTAGGGCTGCGGGATAAAGCGATGCTTGAGGTTCTGTATGCAACGGGCTTGAGAGTATCTGAGTTGACTGCAATAAAGGTTGAAGACATCAACCTCGACCTGGGGTTCGTTGTGACACTTGGGAAGGGAAGTAAGGAACGGTCCGTGCCGCTTGGACGGAGCGCTATTGGCTGGGCCATGAAGTATCTTACCGTTCGGCCTCGTCTGTTAGGCAAGAAAACATCCCCTTTCCTATTTTTGACTCCCAGAGGAGCTCCAATTAACCGTGCGGCATTTTGGAAGCTAATAGTCTCTTATGGCGAGAAAGCGAAGATTGGTCACATAACCCCGCATTTACTCAGGCATAGCTTTGCGACTCATCTGTTAGAAAATGGCGCAGACCTGCGTTCAGTGCAGATGATGCTGGGCCACAGCGACATAAGCACTACGGAGATTTACACGCATATCACCAACGAAAGACTCAAGCAGATCTACAAGCAGTTTCATCCCCGCGCCTGATCTTTAGTATTCCTTTATCTGAGGACTGCGAGTGAACATCTCGACAAGATAATCGTGAAGGTAGTTGTAGAGTTGTCTTTGAAAATCCCACTGGAAGGCTTTGGCTTCAAGCTCTCTGGGAACAAGATGGAATCGGTAAGGGTCATCGTGAATTCCCTGCTGCTTGAGTTGAACAATGACCTCAATGCCTCTATCGACAATCTGCGCCTGCCACTCGAACAATGGATGTTCGTACCGCGCGAGTTCATGTTCTACTTTTGATAAATATTCACTTTGTTTGCTGGCATCCATTCCAGAATCACCTGTCCTGAGATACGTTTATTAAGGCGCAAAAGTACAGATAGCGTCGCTTCGACGAATCCGCAGGTAAATAGCCTTAAATACTCGAAAGGGAAGATTCATTCGCCTGGCACCCAGAAAAGCCGCGCTTGTATCCACTGAAATAACTAGCTCAAAGTGCTGCTTGCCGGTTGCAATCACTAATCCCGTGTTGGGCAGCAGTAATTCGGATCTGAAAACGCCTGATGTTAAGATCGCCCTGACGTGAACGACCTCCAGCAACGATGATCCAGTCAAAACTCTATGCATATCTGCGTAGATGCGTGGATGCACAACAGCGGCATACGGGCCTGTGTGGCCTTTATCTGCAAGCAACCCGGTCATCTTTGTGAAATTCCTGAACGCATCGCCGGGACGGCTCCATTCCAGCCCCTTCACTTCGTTGCGACCTTCGGCTGTCATCAACCCGCTATAGCCCAAAGGGTCATGACCGAAAAGCACTAGCTTATCCTCGGCTCGCGCGCAGATTGATGCGGCGGCGGCGGCCTTTGCCTTTGAGAATTCCTGGCCGGTGATCCTTGATTCTTCGATATCGCGCCAGTGAATGATAAAGTCCTTGAATATGATCGGGACAATCCCGCTCTTTCTGTTGCCGAGTTTAATAGCCGTTCCGTTTGAGCCAAAAATACTCTTATATCCTTCGGTGATTCCAACCAGAAACTCATCTGGCACTGTCTGTATGCCTGCTCCAAGCGGGCCAGTAACCTCAATGATCCGGCGAGCCAAATTAGAGTTGCCTACAACCTTAACTATATGATTCAACGCCTCCCATTCACTGGAAGTAAGCGGGTCGCTCGTGTGTGTAAAGGGTGACATTCAGCCACGATTATACTCCAATAGCATCGCCAATATAAGCTACCGGCAGACATCGAGCGTTCCAATACCGCTTGCCCGCTTTTAATAACAAAAAAGTTGACAAACATATATTCGGTTGTTAGCGTCATAATGTGGTTGCAGCAATAGCAAATATTCTCAAAGAGACAAGAAGCGGAATACTTAATTGCCTTAAAACCAGAGGGCGAATGTCGGTCGAAGAAATAGCATCTGAGATCGGCATGAGCAAAGTAAGCATTCGTCGTCATCTTGAATTGCTGCGAAGTGATGGATTGATAGAGTATAAAATCGAACGACAAGATCGCGGCAGACCAGGCCACGTTTATTACTTAACAAATAAAGCAGAGATGCTTTTCCCTACGAGATATAACACCTTTGCGCTGGGCTTGCTCAAACAGGTAGACGCGCATTTTGGCGAGCGGGGCGTTTTGAAAGTATTGTGCGGGCAAGCCGACGAGATGATTGCGTCACTCAAGAGGGAAGTGAATGGGCTGACATTTGACGCGAAAGTGAAGCGGTTAAGCGCATTGATCAATGAGCGCGGCTATGATGTTATGATTCGCAGGCTCAAAGACGGCTCATATTTGCTAAAGCAGCGCAATTGTCCGATGATCGCCGTGGCCACGGAACACAATCAGATATGCCACGAGGAGTTGAGAGTTTATAGAGAGGTACTCGAAACTGAAGTGTTTCGCGAATGCCGAATCGCGGCAGGCGCACAGAGTTGTGATTATAGGATACTGCCGCCCTCGCCTCGCCGCGTGAAGATATGGAGAAATCATAAATGGCAAATGTAGATCGAGAGGCGGTGCTTCGAGCGCTCAAAACAGTAAAAGACCCTGCCCTCAACCGCGATATTGTAAGTTTGAACTTCGTTCGCGACCTGGAAATAAACGGCGGGGCGATCAAATTCAAAATAGTGCTGAATCAGCCCGCGTCGCCAGTTAAAGCGAAACTTGAAGAAGCGGCACGTGAAGCCACGCTAAGCGTAGCCGGAGTTAAATCAGTTGAAGTTAAAGTAGAATCTGAAATCCCCGCAGGCCGCTCCGCAGAGGGCAAACAGTCTGTGCCGGGCGTAAAAAACATAATCGCAGTAAGCTCAGGCAAAGGCGGAGTAGGGAAATCAACCGTAGCCGTTAATCTCGCAGTGGCTCTTGCTCAATTTGGTGCGAAGGTCGGCTTGCTCGATACAGACGTGTATGGCCCTAACGTCCCGATAATGGTTGGCGTGGATAAAGAACCTACCGTAAATGGGCAAAAACTCGTTCCACACGAAGCCTATAAAGTGAAAGTCATGTCGCTTGGCTTTCTCAATCGCGGCGATAAGCCTGTGATATGGCGCGGCCCGATGTTGCATACGGCTGTCAGGCAATTTCTTTATGATGTGGAATGGAAAGAGCTTGATTATTTGATAGTGGACATGCCTCCCGGAACCGGGGATGCGCAATTGAGCCTGGCGCAACTGGTGCCGGTTCAGGGCGCTGTGCTGGTAACTACTCCGCAAGAAGTAGCGATGGCAGATGTGCGCAAGGCGATCAATATGTTCGAGCAGGTTCATATACCCGTACTGGGAATTGTTGAGAACATGAGCTATTTCATATGCTCGAATTGCTCAGAGCAACATGCAATATTCGGCTCTGGTGGCGGAGCACGATTAGCGAAGCGTTTAATACCGAGTTGCTTGGGATGGTTCCGCTTTCGATCAGCGTGAGAGAGGGAGGGGATAAAGGCGTTCCGATAGTGATCGGTGAACCGAACAGCCCGCAAGCGAACGCCTTCAGGCAAATTGCAGAGAACGTAGCTGCGCAAATCAGCCTTCTGGCGATGAAAGGCGGCGGCTTGCCTGTGATAAACATGAGCGATAACAGAGGCGACCGTTTTACGGTTTAGGCTAAACTCAACGCGCCATCGAGTTGGGATATTAAGCTCAAGTTGGGCTATAATATGAATGAGAGTTGACGGCTCACGGTTGAGTTGTTCAATGAATGTCGAGATTGATTGACAGGGGTTGAGCGGGATTGTTTTAATTACTAAAATGTTTCTAAAAGAGGAGGAAGTGGAAAATGCTTACACTAACTGAAACTGCCGTTGGCGAAGTAAGGAAATTCATGGAAACAGAAAGCGCCGGACCGGAAGCCGGTTTGCGCATTCGTGTCGTTCCCGGCGGGTGCAGCGGGTTTTCATATTCAATGCAGATTGAAGATGAGCCGCGCCAGGGCGATGAGATTTTAGACCATGCTGGCTTGAGAGTATTTGTTGATATGTTCTCGCAGCAGTATCTTGATGGCGTTCAAGTTGATTACGTCAACTCGGTCATGGGATCAGGTTTTACTTTTAGCAATCCGAACGCCACCGGAAGCTGCGGCTGCGGCAGCTCTTTCTCAGTTTAAGCAAACTGAAGAGAGCTTAAACTTCTTCTATACAGACTCGACCGGATGCCATTGCGGGCACAGACCATTTTGTGCCCGCAATAGATGGATTTCGCCATCCAGTCGGATCTCTTTCGAGAGTCATATCATGGGGCGCCAGTTAGACAGCGATTTTATCTAACTAATTCTTATCTATTCACTGATTCATACGAATCTCGCATTCGGATACACCTCGTTTTTCCGTAGCACTAGTGAAAACCGAAACCTGCTAAATTGAAAGGAAACTTAAGGAGGGCGTATGCTACCAGCGTCAATTTCTGACTTCTCAGCGATCTTGCTTCTTCTGAAGCCGGGCTTCCTGCTAAAGGACATATTTAATCCCCCGGAAAACACAGAGGCTTATATCCAGTTGATCTTCAGATGGCTGCATTTCATTGCGGGAATCATCTGGATCGGACATCTTTACTTTTTCAACCTGGTGAACGTCAACCTCATGAAAGCGCTTGATGGCCCGACTAAAGGGAAGGTCATCCCTCAATTGATGCCACGCGCGCTCTGGTGGTTTCGATGGGGCGCTTTACTTACAGTGTTGGTTGGCCTTGCCTATTATGCGATGTATATGGTTGCAACCGATGCCAAGAATCCGGCCAACGTTAATGCTGGCGGCAGAAACACATGGGTGATTCTGATCGTCTGGCTTCTGATTCCGACCATTGTTTTTGCAATTGAGATGGCCTTGATTCGCAAAGTGAATAATGGCTGGGCGCTAGCAGTAATCATCGCCATTCTGGTGATCTTGATGGCGATAGCCATCCTGGCCTGGCTTAAGTCATCGCTTCCAATGCTTGTAAGCACCTCTACATTTTCAATTGGCATTGGCGGCGCGATGGGAATGATGATGCTTTTTAACGTTTGGGGAATCATCTGGCCAAACCAGAAGCGAATCATATCCTGGACAGCAGAAAACGCTGAGAACGGAGCCGCTATTCCAGCCGAATCCGCAACGCTCGGACGTATAGCGTTTCTGGCATCGCGCACAAATACGTGGCTTTCGGTTCCTATGTTGTTCTTTATGGCTGCTTCATCGCACTTTGCCGGATACCTCGGCGTAAACAATATGTAGTTTGTGAGATTTGATAAGCATCGCCTGACACTTCGGTTGACTGTCAGGCGATGCTTGTTTGAAATCAGCGAATTAACCTATTGAGCTTAAACCGATTTTTAAAGCTAAGTAGAGATGGTAATAACCTACTTGAAGTGTCGCCTTGCCGACTCTTGATTAATTGGTTTAACTAAAGCCTTCCATCATAGTCCTCACACGTAATTACCGATAGCGAGATTTTGCGTCTTATCTCAAGATGACTATAATATTTTTCTATTCCGATAGGAGAATCGTTATGATGAATTCATTTGAAAATGTTGTTAAGAAATCGCCTTTGTATACGGCTCAGAAAGAGATGGGCGCTCAATTCGTTAATTTGCATGGTTGGGAAATGGTTCAAGCCTATAAAGAGCCGAGTGAAGAGTCTCGACAGGTGCGCGAAGCCGTTGGGTTGATTGATTTATCCCACCACGGCGCGATCAAAATCGGAGGTACGGAAGCCGTTCAGTTTCTCAACGGGCTTGTGACCAACGATATGAAGACGCTCGAAAAGGGGAAAGGGATGCGGGCGGCTTTTCTGACAGCTCACGGCAAGGTCGAAGCGCTTTGCCGTATTTTCAATCTTGGCGATGAGTATCTAGTTATTACTGATCCTCAGACGCACGAAAAAGTATTCAAATATATATTCCCGTTTTCCTATGCCGGAGATTTCAAGGTCGAAGACGTTTCAGATCAATACCGGCTCCTATCGGTTCAGGGGCCAAAGTCGCTGCTGGTAATGAAAGAGACTTGTTTCGAGCCTGTCCCCTCGCTTGCCGAATATGATTGGCTTGAAACCATTATCGGGGGGCAGCATGTTCTGGTCACGCGCAGTTCTCATACAGGCGAAACCGGATTTGATATATTGGCTCCGGCCCCAGGATTAAAAGATGTTTGGGATTTCATCCTGCTGAAAGGAAGCTTTCATTCAATCTTGCCATTCGGACTCGCTGCCCTGGACGCGCTCAGGATTGAAGCCGGGATTCCCGTCTATGGAATAGACATTGACGACAATAACATGATGCTTGAGACGGGGATTTCTGATGCGGTGAGCTTCACTAAAGGATGTTACAAGGGGCAGGAGGCCGTCGTAATGGCGACTCATCGAGGCCATATCAGCAAGAAAGCTTTCGGGGCTAGTAATGCTTAATGGTGAAGTGCCTTCGCCCGGCAGCAAAATCACAAAAGACGGTAAAGAAATAGGCCGCATTACAAGCGCGATCAAATCCGACACCTTAGGGCAGGCAATAGCTCTGGCTTACTTGAAGTATGGATACTTCGAGCCGGGAAATTTGGTTGAAGTAGTTAGTGAGCAGCTATCTTTTTCCGCGAAAGTAGTGGACTTGCCTTTTTATAAAGCAATTACGCGACTGAAAGAACATGTAATACTTTTGATGAAGTTAAAGTAATAGTTAAAAACTGAAGTTTGTAAGAAAGTACAGGAACTTTAAGAAATTACAGGTGATTTCCAGGTTCAGAACAGGGATGGTTGCACGACTAAGGATTCGGGTTCAACAACCGTAAGCCCGATCATCTGTTTGAATAGATTGCAACTAGCCGGTGAATGACCCTGATAGTGATTATTGAAATAACCGAAAACTACTTTAACTCTCTCCTTCAAGCTTTCAAACGCCTCAGCCCACTGCTTCAGTTCTTTGGTTCGATCAATCTGGATGCGGCTGAAATCTGTCAACTCGCGCGGTCCCATCCATCTCACATAAGCGAAATCAGCCGTGTAGCTTTCGATCATCTTGAAACTTAAATCGCGATTTATCCATCGGCTGTCGGTCAAAGCCAGCGCAACGTTGTGCGCGGCCATCTCTGCAATAGCGCGTTCGTTCAGCCAGCCGGAATCTCTAAACTCGACGGCGAACCGGATGCCCGATGGCAATGATTTGAGAAATGCGGAAAATGCGCTCTGCTCATTTGGCGAGAAATCCGGCGGCAGTTGGATCAAGACACATCCGAGTTTTTCTCCTAGAAGGAGCATTCGCTCGATGAATTGATTTAAGTGCTCGTGGCTGTTTCTAAGGCGATTCTTGTGTGTGATCTCCGATGGAAGCTTGACAGAGAATTTGAAGCCCGATGGCGTTCGCGCGTCCCATCCTTTCACAGAATTCTCGGACGGAATGGCGTAAAATGTAGAGTCAATTTCGACCGTGTCGAATATCTTTGCATACAAGCTCAACACTTCTTTGCTGGAAACCCCGCGCGGATAAAACGAGCCTATCCACCCTTCATAGTTCCACCCTTGCGTTCCAAGAAAAATCTTTGTTCCCATATGTCTCTGACTCCAAAAAGAGTATACTACCTTGCCTGTGATAAAGATGGAAGATTTGCACCTCAAGCCTAAAGTCGGTGTGATGGGAGCGGCTAGCGACGTATTGACTGAAAACGACAGGCGGCGGCTATCAGAAATCGCAGAGCGACTGGGAAAAATCATAGCCGAGCGTGGCTGCGTTTTAATAACAGGCGCAACGACCGGATTGCCCGATTTAGTTTCGCGCGCGGCACGCAAGTCGAGCGGTTTGACTATAGGCATCTCGCCAGCGTTTTCAAAAGAAGAACACATCAATCGCTACAATCTTCCAATCGATGGCGCAGACGTGATCATCTATACAGGTTTTGGCCTCAAAGGGCGCAATGTGATCAATATTCGCTCATCCGATATCGTGATTATTTTCGGAGGCGGGATGGGCGCTCTGAATGAATTCACCATCGCTTATGACGAGGGAAAGGTGATAGGCGTGTTGGACGGCAGCGGAGGCATTGCCGATCACATTCGAGAGATCGTGGAGTTTGCAAAGAAACAGACTCTTTCGCAACTTATATTCAATGCAGACCCTGAAACATTAATTGATCTGTGCCTGCACGCTCTATCAACAAGGATGAAAGAGGCATAGCGCAAATACCTGCGCCTGATTTATCTCTATTAACAGAAGCTCATTGGCTCAGGACGCTGATGTTTTCGGCGTTTTCCAATAACGCTTCTCGTAATAGCTTCTTATGTAATCAATGGTCTCTTTGAACAATTTCTTGCCCGCAGCTTCATCCGCGATGGTCGAGATTGCATTGATCTTTCCGTCTTCTGTGGGCTTGATCGTAAACGCGCCGTTTGGCGCCATAAGCTCGATCATTCCGTCCCACTGCGATTCGTCAAATACCAGCACATACCCGTCGCCGCCAAAGGCATATACTTTATTATCGCCCGCTTTCACGAAAGATTGGTCGTGCTCTTTCCAAAGCCAGTCAATCAAGTTCTGCCAGTTCTGAAAGCAAGGTCTGATAGGGGCCAGCGAAGTTGCGCTTGGTTGAAGTTGTCGTCATTAATTTATCCTGAGATCGAGGTGGAGATTAAAACTACTTGTTTGCTTGAACTGCTAATCGGGCGACCGCCCGATTTTAATGAACGGTTCAGCCGCGACCTTCCCAGCCTACCTGTTTGAGCTTGCCGTCTTCTACGATAACAGGCACTGTCGGGTCGCCTTTTGAGAAGGCAAGCATCTGTTTGCGATATTCCATATTGTCTTGCGCATTGCGATCATCAAAAGCGATCCCTTTTTGCGTGTAGTGCTCGCGAGCTTTCGCGCAGTAAGGGCACCCGGGCTTTGTATAGATTATAACGGTCAATTCTTGCCGCCTCCCGAAAACAAAATTGTAAAGCGTTCACCTTTGGCCTAGTGTAGCAAAGCGACAAGTCACTGCCAAGCGTGGTTCATTGCGAATTGGTTGAATGCACTCGGGTAAGGTGCTATCTTT
Source organism: Blastocatellia bacterium (assembly GCA_963726785.1). Lineage (GTDB taxonomy): Bacteria > Acidobacteriota > Blastocatellia > UBA7656 > UBA7656 > DATEKX01. The sequence continues at coordinate 463,606 of CAVSDJ010000008.1, read as the reverse complement.
GGCGCAACAACAATCCGGCACGGAAAAGGATTTGCGATTTATGAACGATGATGCGAAGAAACGCTCGGCAGAGCGAGCAATTGAGTTTGTAAGCGACGATCAAGTTGTGGGTCTCGGCACAGGCTCAACGGCGAGATTTGCTATAGAAGGACTGGCGCGAAGAGTTCGAGAAGGATTGCGGATTAAAGCTGTGCCCACTTCTATTGCAACGGCTCAGATGGCCAGAGAGCAGGGCATCGCGCTCGCCGATTTGAATGAAGTTCCGAGCATTGACATCACTATTGACGGCGCTGATGAAGTTGACGATGACTTCAACATGATCAAAGGCGGAGGCGGGGCGTTGACCAGAGAAAAGCTTGTGGCGCTTGCTTCCGCGCTCAGGGTAATCATCGTGGATGAGACGAAACTGGTAAAAGTGCTCGGCGCAAAATGGCCTGTGCCGGTCGAAGTCCTGCCTTTCGCCTGGCGCTACTCTTCGGCGAAGCTTGAAGCGCTAGGCTCGAAACCGACTCTACGCTTAACGGATCAAAAGCCTTTTGAGACTGATAACGGAAATTACATACTTGATTGCCAGTTCGAGCCGATTGCAGACGCTCCCGCGTTGGAAAGAGAGATGAAGCTGGTTCCCGGAGTCGTAGAATGCGGCTTGTTCATAGCAATAGCCGATGTGCTTGTTATAGGCTCGGATGATCAAGTCGAAGTAAAAGAGAAGCGAAGCCGCGCCTGAATGTAGAATCTTCTTTGCCGAAACCTGTCTCTCTTGTAGAATCTGTGGCAAGCCCGCATCAAAAGCCCCGATGCTTATGGTTTCTTCGGAGGTCTTGTAGTGGAAAATCCTATGTGGCGAGAAGGGCTTTTCGAGTCTTTCAATGATCTGATCGAAATAGAGATATGTCGCACTCCTACCAGAGTGCCGGAAAACAACAAGCTCCTGCGTTGCTTCCAGTACATAAAGATGGATGCGGTTTCTGTGGGAGACTATTGCTGGAACGGCGACTGCGTCAATTGCCAGATTTGGTATAAGGCCGAAGATGGTGACATCAAGTCTGCGCTCGCTTGCAAACTCTATGTCCGACCCGGGATGGTCATTACGGACTTAAGCGCAAACCTGAAGATCGATCTGAAGGATTGAAACGCGAATTATTCTTTAGGCTTGAACAGGAACCGATAAATCATATCTGCCAGTGCCTCAATGGCGCGGTTCTTATCGAACTCGACACAGCCCGTGACATAATCCTGCGACAGATCAAATACTACGCGGTGTACGACGAATGCCGCAGCTTCAACATCGATCTCCCACGTGATATTTGCCTTGTTGGCAAGCGAGATTAATTCGTTGAGCCGGGCAATCGAACGCTCCATAACGGCCTTGTGGCGAGCCGCAAATTCATCGTCTTTCAACACAAGCTCATGGATGACTCGGTGCAGTCCGGAATGCTTCTGCTTGTCAATAATAGTGTTTGCCACGGCTTGTTTGATTCTCGGCCTCAAGTCGGAATCGAACAGGTGTTCGGCTCTCATGCTGTCAAAGATATTCTTGAACAATTCATCAGAGAGGCGGTCGAAAGATCGTCAGAAGCAATTGCCGTTTGTCAGTAAAGTAAACGTAAAACGATCCTACGCTGACGCCCGCCTCCGACGCAATGTCGTTCGAGGTGGTCTTTTCGTATCCTCGTTCCTGGAACAATCTGATGGCTGCTTGAATTATTTTTTCTTTAGTCTGTTTACTGCGTGCTTGTTTCGGATCAGCCGGAAGGCTAACGGCAACTGATTCACCCATGTTTTATACCTCAATAAACTAACGGGAACTGCTTTCTGTGTGGCTGAATTATACCAACCCGTGAATTTATATTCAAAATAAATATCGCTAATATGAGTTATTATTCAAATTATTTTCATAGAACTTGAGTTCAACTTCATCGTAAGTTACACTGGAAATTAATTGGCAGGCAAAAGAAAAAGGAGAATCTCTATGCGTAATAAAATAGTGAAATCATTTGGTTTAGCTCTGTTACTAGCTGTCGTTTCAATGATTGCCCTTCCAGTATTCGGTCAGAATGTAACGCGAACGCTCACCGTTTCGCGGCAGGCGAAGCTTGGCGGTCAATCCCTCTCGGAAGGCAAATACACGTTGGCCTTTGATGAGAAAAAAGATGGTGAATTGACTCTCTCCAGAGGCAGCAAAGAAATACTTAAAGCGAATTATAAAGTAGTTGAGCTGGACAAGCCTGCTGCTGACAATGCCGTTATATTCACGGCAGCAGACGGGGGGATGAAAGTCCGCAGAGTAGAGTTTAAGGGTTCTAAGACTGCGCTTCAATTCGAATAGAAGCGACGATAACTGATGACGGGGCTGCTGGGGAGGCGATAGAAGCCGGAATTGGACCAGTAGCCCCAGCATCGGTGAGAGCCAGCATCCGCGCCCGCGCTTGCGGTCGGACTACTGATTTTGGTGAAACACTGGAAGCTGTGCGCGTGGTTTTATGGGTTGGGTTGTTGGCACGCGGGTTTCAACCGGATTATAAAACGTGTCTCTTTCGACGGGTATGCGACCTGCGCCTCGTATGATCTCTTCGATTCCGTCTTTCGTCAGTTGATTATCGTTTCCTTCTGCGAGGTAGGATTCCATCAGCGAGCCGCCTTCGTTGATAGTCCCGTCCAAATCATCAGCGCCAAACCGAAGCGCAACCTGCGCGATGTTTGTTCCCAGCATCACCCAATAAGCTTTGATGTGCGGAATGTTGTCCAGCATCAGCCTTGATACAGAAATCGTTTTCAGGCTATCAATGCCGGACGGCCCCGGCAGGTGCGAAAGATCAGTCCCTTTCGGATGAAACGCGAGCGGAATGAAGCACATGAATCCGCCCGTTTTGTCTTGTAGCTCTCTCAGTTTTACAAAATGGTCTACACGGTCTTCGACGGATTCGATGTGGCCGTAAAGCATGGTCGCGTTTGTCTGGACTCCGTGCTGGTGAACTTTTTCCGAAAGTTCAAGCCATCGCTCGCCTGATGTCTTGTGTGCACAGATTTTGCTCCGCGTCGGTTCACGTAAAATCTCAGCGCCGCCGCCCGGACAGCTATCCAGCCCAGCCTCTATCAATCCTTCAATCACCTCTTCGTCAGTCATTCTGCAAATCCGAGTCAGGTGATCCAGTTCGACCATCGTGAATGCTTTGAGGTGCATGTCAGGGAAGTTGTGTTTGAGCTGGCCCAGTAGCGACGTGTAATAATCGAACTGCAACCGGGGATGCAAGCCGCCAACGATATGAAGCTCGCGCGCGCCTTCCTGATAAGCTTTGCGGGCAATCTCTACGCATTCTTCCACAGTCCATTCGTAAGCTTCTGGATGACGAACGCGACGATAGAAACCGCAAAAGGCGCAGTCAGAAATACATACGTTCGTATAGTTCATGTGACGATTCACATTATAGTAAGTCTTGTCGCCGTTGATTCGCTCGCGCACTTGATTAGCGAGAGAGCCGACTGCCAGAAGATCATTGCTCTGGAAAAGAGTTACCCCGTCTTCAAACGAAAGGCGCTCTTGCGCTTCGACTTTTTCGGCGATCAGCTTGAGTTCCGTCGGTAGGGAAATTCCGGTCATGCATTTCTCCATCGGGGCAAAGCTTGCAGGCCAACTACAATCCCGCCAATCAGATTATACAAAGATTCTCAGGCTTGACCAAACTCGCCGGACATCTCTGTCTGACTGTAGGGGCAAGGCTTGTCCTTGCCCGGATCGCCGACAGGCGATGACCGTTATGGGCTTATGACCATCCGGGCAAGGACAAGCCTTGCCCCTACACCCGATTGAATTTTACTCTGGAGCGTTACCTGTTCTTGATCAGCATTATGACGCCAAAGACAACCAGCAAGAACAGTATCAAGAAAGCTATCTTCCACGCGCTGTAGGGGCGGTCGCCCTGCACTTCGCCCGTTCGCGCGTTAATCATCACCTGATAGATTTTTTGATTGAACCTGTACGCGCCGATATAAACAGGCAGCAGAATATGTTTGAACGTGACGTCGAAATAAGATGTATTGATGCTGTTAACTCGCTGCTCGTCGCCGCCGATGTCGTTTCTCACATCGCTTTCGATAACGGGAGCCATAATACCTTTGGCTTCCTCGAATCCTTCGGGAAGCTCGACCTGATAACGCTGCGCTTTGAAGCCTGAAAGGAACGCGGGATCATAAGGGTTCAACTGGTGCAAATCCCACGGCTCAAGAGCCGCGAGTCGCGGGCGCGAGACGGATTTCGTAGCCGGAATCAATATGTCGTCGAAGCTGCGAGCGACCGAGCCTGACGCCGAATACCATCTGGTGTGTTGTACCTGGCGGGTACGGGTTACTGTGTTGCCTTGAGCATCTCTATCTGTATAGCTCTCTGTTGTGTAGTAATGCTCGCCCCGCTCTCCTGTGTAGCTCGAACCTGTGTTTGCGTCATAGGTCCAAAATGGAATGTAGACGCCTGAGATTGCTTCCTGATACGCCAGCTTCTTGAGCGCGTTGGGCGCGAACCATCGAGAAGCCAGCCATTTCTTTATCACTTCATTAGCCTGCCGCTTTGTGACGGCGAACGGCAACACCGCTTCGGGAGCAACCATCGGGTCAGCGGCTTTGGGCTGTGCGACGATTGTGCTGCCGCAGAACGGGCATTCGCCTGCGACTTCCGGCGGGGTGAACGTCACTGTCGCGCCGCATCGCGTACAGCTTACTTCGACTGCGTTGTCGGCGACTTTGCTTAATTGCGCACTTTCTAAATTCCTGTAATCTGCAAAAGCGCGTTCTTCAATCTGCGCATCGCTTTTCTGGATAGCCTCTTTATGCCCGCAGTAAGGACAGACAAGGCTGCTTTCTTTCGGGTCGAATACCATGTCGCCCCCGCATTTGGGGCAGGGAAAGCGTTGCTGCTTTTGTCTGTTGGTAGTTGGTTGCGAATCTGCCATCAGTAAGAAATATTAATCATATTATCCGAAACAATCGAGGCTAGGATATACCAGATTCACCGCGCACCATGCAAACGGAACAGAGGCGCAGGTATCACAGAGTATACGCAATCTCTGCTTACACTCTGTGACTTCTGCGCCTATGCCGTGACGAAACTGCCTTATGATTGACTAACTATCTTCTTGAGGCTTGATTATGTCCTTCAACTCAGAGCGCAGCCGCTCAATCTCAGTTATCCGTTCCGAAATGCGATCAAAGAGCGCCTGCTGCGCTTTGACGCCTTCGCTAATTAAAAATGCCGCCGACTCAGAGCGACTCTTGAATATGCCTGATTGAACCAACGCATCGAGCCTCTTTAATGCCTCATCGTTGACTCTTACCATAACGACGTGGTCTCTGGCCGAGAGCGCCGATTCTATGGCTTTGCTTATTGATTCCGTGGCTTTGTTCAAGACTTCGCCGGTCTTTTGAGCCACTCCTTTCACCGAAGACGCCAGGTCATCCGTGAATGAAGTCTGCTTAGGGTCATCATTCGGCATTTTGGTGACGACAATATCATCCTGGTCAGGTCTTTTTTCCTCGATAATCACATCACCTGACGAATCGTTTTTATCATACATCTTAGAAAACCTCCTTACTTATGTTCGCGTAATATGATTACGCCCGCAAGTGAATTGTTGTTTCAACAGATATTCTTATGCGAAATACTGATTTGTGAATGGCCCGGATCAATTTCGTTGCGGAATAAACCTGCGTAGAATAAAGTGCAATGAAAACATTCAGGGCTGAGATAAGTTTATGATGGAAACAGGAAACAAACTGGCACACTCGGCGATAACCGTATCGGTGGTCAGAAAGCTTTTGCACAGGGGTGCGCGCCCGCGACTTGCGAGGATTCTGGCAAAGGCTTACCCGGTCGAAGTCGCGCGCTTGCTCTCGGCCTTAAAAGGCCCTGAGCGTACAATAGCATTTGGGATTCTGCTTGAAGAATGCGATGTATCGCACGTGGCGAGCGCCCTGAGCGAAATGTCTCCGCGCGACAGCATGGCGTTGCTCGAAGAGCTTGAACCGCATCAGATCGCGAAGCACTTGAGCGAGATGCCAGCCGATGATGCTACGCTTTTCGCATCGCGTTTGCCTGAGCCGTTGGCTGCGGAAGTACTGGCGCTGATGGAGGCGGAACCGGCTGCCGATGTTCGCGAGTTGTTGGAGCACGAAGCGCGAACGGCTGGCCGCATAATGACGCCGGATTACTTCGCGCTCGAAGAAGACCGAACGATTGCCGAAGCGGTTGCGGCGTTGCAAAAGCGTTCGGAAGAGTTCGAGATGGTCTTTTACGTCTACGTCGTGGACAAGCGCGATCATCTGGTCGGCGTCGTCAGCTTGAAGAAGCTGCTCACAACACACCCTGCCACGCAACTCAAGCGCATAATGGAGCCTGATGTCATCAGCGCAAAGACGACGGCGGATCAAGAAGAAGTATCGCGGTTAGTGGCTGAGTATAACCTGCTGGCTATCCCGATCACTGACGAAGAGGACAAGCTGGTCGGAATCGTGACCGTGGATGACGTTATTGACGTTTTGCAGGAAGAGGTGGCCGAAGACCTGCTCGCTCTGGCTGGCGTCACGGCTGAAGAGCGTGTGACGACAAGCGCGGCTCGCTCCCTCAGACTGCGAGCGCCGTGGCTGATGTTGAATCTGGTGACAACATTTTTCCCGGCCTATGTGATCTCCAGATTTGATTGGGCGATCAGCATGCACGCAGTGCTTGCCGCGCTCGTTACAATGCCGATGGGAATGGGAGGCAACGCGGCTACTCAAACTGTGACGGTGATCATCCGAGGGCTAGCGCTGAACGAAGTTGCAAACGTCAGTCAGGTGTTGCTCAAGCAGGTTATTGTCGGGCTTGGAAACGGGTTGATCAATGGATTGATCGGAGCAACCGTCGTCGCGGTTTTCTTCAAAGACTTATGGCTCGGAGTGGTTCTTGCGATAGCGATGGTAATAAACATGCTGGTTGCGTCGCTTGCGGGAACGCTGATTCCGGTTACGCTGAAAAAGTTGAAGATCGATCCGGCGCTTGCTTCGTCTGTTTTCGTGACTACGTGCACAGACGTTGGAGGCTCGCTTTCATTTCTTGGGATTGCCTCGTTGCTGATAAAACTTCTCAAGGCTGGATAGAGAGGGCAGGTAAAAGGCTTGCCCTCTCTACTGGTAACTCTCTAATGGCGCAACAATTCTATGTGCCACTCAACACCTTCAAAGCGCCCACACGCGTTTGCAGTTCTCTGAGTTGAGCTTCGGTTTCCTTGCTGCCGTTTTCAGCAGTTTTGATGGCTCGTTCCACAACGGGCTTCATCTCTTCAAGCGTCTCTCGGACGGCGGCAGTCTTCCTCTTTTCAGGCGTATCGGCCAGCGCCCCGGTTAATTCTTTGTTTATCGAATTCAATTGGGTGATGACTTCCGTCCATTTGCTTTCCTTGAAAGCGTCCATAGCCATTTGAACCCCCAACCCCATTCGCTCTATGTCGCCCCTGACGGTTGATGAAAGGTGAGGCGATTTAGCTTCGATTTCGGCCTGCTTTTTTGCTTCCTCTGAATTTGCGTTAGCGACTTGAGATCCGCCTTTGCTACAGCCTGCGCCCATCACGCTTGATAGGGATAAAACCATAAAAAACAGAATAAACTTTCGATTCATCGTCTTTTCTCCATTCTTAGATTGAAAAACCTCGCACTGGTGCAAAGGAAATCTTAGCACGCGAAAATCATCGTTCAAACCTCACACCGCGCGAAATATTAATCACAACAACCGTCTGAACAGATTGAAGCCGATGCTGAATTTACTTGGCGGCAGAACGAGATTGCTCGAATTATAACGGCTCGTCGTCGTCGTTTGCGTGTTCGAGAAAGTGAGCGAAAAGACATGACGCCCCATGCGTTTTTCGATGCCGAATCCCATGGCCGCTTCTGAATTGTTCACGAGTCCTATGATCGCGCCGCTGGCTTCATCAATTATTGGCGAGACCTGGCCGAGCTTGAACCCGACGCGCGGCGTGTACTCGAACAGCAGCGAAGCCGACGGGCGAATCCTCGCATTCACTCCAAAGCCGAAAGAACCTGTGTGCGTTCCGAGACGGAAATCGTTTACTAACGCTTCGGGCGGTAAGTCTTCCGGGCGCGGATTGAAACGGCCATTGCCGTTCGTGTTTATGTGAACGGCTGGCGAGAAGAAAAGATGGACATACTTTGTCACGCTGCGGCCAAGCATCGCCTGCATGTTGTAGGTGAACCTTCTTCGGAAATTATCGTCGCCTTCGACGCTGGCATAAGTTGACAAAGCGATTGGCGAGCGACCCGCTTCGTCCAGCAAGTGATAGCCCAGACCTATCTCGATTGTCTTGCAAAGCGACAACTGGCAAAGCGGAGAGCGAAGGATGTTTGCATAGAGCCTGTCGGTTATACCTATGGTGAACCCTAATGACGACACGGCGAAAGAATCAAGACCGAGCAGGTCATCGTCGGAATTTTTCAGCGGCTTGATCGGCTGCTGGAAACGATGTGTGAAGTAAACATTCAGGCTGTGGCGCGGGACGCGCTTGGGCGTTGGGATGTTTACAACATGATAGTCGTAAGGCTCCTGTCTCGCGCTCTTTTGTGGCGACCGTCTGTGCGGGCGACGAAACAGGAGAAGTCTCGGTTGCATCGAGTCGCGCGACGCTTTTAGCCCTTGTGTCAATTCTGACTCGCTCGCCGTTAGATTCGACTATCACAACGCCGGGCGCGGTTTCGTCAAAAGAGACTTTCATGTTCGAGGCGGTCGAAGCCTGACTTCCGGTGACGATCAACTGGCCGATCATTTGAGGATGCCCGTCGCCGCAGAAGACTGAACAGGAAAACTCGAATTTGCCTTCGCGGTCGGGCGTGAATTCGATTACTTTAGTCTGTCTGGCTTTGACCTGCTGGTCTATGCCAAATGCTTCAATAGCTGATTCCGTGATCCACATCCTCTGAGGTGACAGCGAGCTTTACCGGTTCGCCTTTACGCACGGTGATGGTTGAAGGCTGGAACTCGAATTTGCGCGCAAGAATTTTGATCTCGCGCGCTTGCGGCGGGTCGGCAAGGGGCGAAGCTGTACATATCTCCGCAAAAAAGAGCATCAATGCCGGAACGATGATTATGACGTGGCTGGTTTTCCATCTATTCATCTTCGAACACTCCTCCGGTTAACGGTCGATTGTTTTAAGCGCGGTTTCAATTTCAAACTCCGCCGAGTATAAATCTAAGGCAGAATCTTTTCCAACGCTGCTCCTGTCGAATCAATCTAGCTCACATTCGCGCGCGTTTTCTGCTAAATTGTTCTTGCTTACTAAGAGGCGATTCGCGTCGAGCGAGTCTGATTTTTTGATAGTGCCCGTTCAGAAATACAAGGCTATGAGCACGAAAATAGTATCAATTGATGAAGCGATGGCGAGCGTGGCAGACCCGCAAGGCGAGCGATTCGCACAGGTCTTCGCGCATGGCAGTCTGGTCGTCGAGATGTATGCGCCTCGCGGCACGGACACGCAAACGCCGCACTCGCGCGATGAAGTTTACGTTGTGGCAAGCGGGAGCGGCGAGTTCGTCAGCGGTGAAACCAGAGCGCGTTTCGGCCCTAATGATTTCCTTTTTGCCCCGGCTGGCCTCGCACACCGTTTCGAAAATTTCACCGATGACCTGTTCGTGTGGGTGCTTTTCTACGGGCCTGAAGGCGGCGAAGCCAGTCAGTAGCCCGCGCGTCAGCAAGGGCTAAAGTCAAAGATGTTTCAACAGGAGTGCGGGCGTTCATGGTTAAAAATGCGAAGCTTCAAAAGAACAACTCAAAGCGGTCGAACAATAGCTCCTGGCTCAAGCCTTTCCTGATCGGGCTGGCAGTAGCCGTCCTTGCGGCCACTATATACTTCGCGCTGAATCGCTCTGATTCAACGAAGACGACGGGCAAGTCCAACACCAATCAACCCGCAAACGCAGGTCCTGCCCGCCAGGATTCTTACGAGGTGGTGGGCAATTACCCTCACGACCCGAATGCGTTTTTGCAGGGACTCCTGTGGTATGACGGTGCCTTGTATGAAAGCACGGGTTCGCACAGTTCGGGCATTTCAACCGTGAGGCGTTTAGAGTTTCCGTCCGGCAAAGTTCTACAATCCGTCAAATTGTCGCCCGAGTATTTCGGCGAAGGACTCGCGCTTGTAGACGACCGTCTGATTCAAATCACGTGGCAATCGAAGCGCGGTTTTGTATACGACATAAAGACGCTCGGTTTGCTGCGCGAGTTTACTTATGAGACAGAAGGGTGGGGTCTGACCTATGACGGAAAGAATTTGATAATGAGCGACGGCAGCAATGTCTTGACATATATCGATGCTCAAACCTTCGAGCCTGTTCGTAAACTATCCGTGACGATGAACGGACGCCCTATGTATGAAATCAACGAACTGGAATTCATCGAAGGAGAAATCTGGGCGAACGTCTGGCACTCCGATATGATTCTTCGCATTGATCCCGTCAATGGCCGCGTCAATTCGTTTCTGAACTTGAAAGGGATATTGCCGCCTGATGGGCGAGCTGACCCGGAAGCTGTGCTTAACGGCATAGCCTATGACGCGCAGGACAAGCGAATCTTCGTGAGCGGCAAACTATGGCCGCGCCTGTTTGAGATCAAAGTTAAGCCGTGAGCGATTCATTCTTCGAGCCGTTCTGCCAATTCACTCGCGCTCGTGGCCGGAGCCAAACAGGTGTAGTTGCGGCAGACATAGACCGATGCTTTCCCGTCAACAAGCGGCCTTGCCTCTAACAGCTTGATTGACCGGGCGGACTTCTCGTCTTCGGGCTCGCTTGCTGCAACGACCTTGTTCGGAATGTAGCGAGAATAAATCTCTTCGACGAATAAGCGGATTTCATGCGAGTCAATATCGCCGACAATCGCTATCTCTTTAGGCTCCGACAGGTAGAAATCGAGCGCAGATAACAGGTATCCAAAGCCGCTCGGATACCTGCTCATCGCCTGCCGCATCGTTCGCAGTATCATGGCGGCGAATCGCTGGTAATCATGTTCCTCAGTCAGCAAACCCAGTTTTAACAACGCGAGCGCGGCTACGGAATTCCCAGACGGCGTGGCGTTGTCGAAATAGTCTTTCGTGCGGGTGATCAACTCTTCGTGATCGTCAGACGTGAAGAAAAACCCGCCTTCCGTAGCGTCCCAGAACTTTGCGATCATCGTGTCGGAAAGCTCGCGCGCCTCATCAAAATACTTCAACTCGAATGTCGCTTCGTAGAGCGCGATCAAGCCTTCGATCACGTAAGCGTAATCTTCAAGATAGGCGTTCAATTTTGACCGACCGTCTTTGTATGTCCGAAGCAACCGCCCATCACGCATCAAATTGCTTAGAATGAACTCCGCATTTCTGATTGCAACCTCGCGGTAATCGTCGCGGCCAAGCGTGTTGGCAGCTTCGGCAAATGCCGTGAGCATCAAGCCGTTCCAGGCCGCGAGCGACTTTTCGTCGCGTCCGGGCCTTATGCGATCCTCACGGACGTTGAACAATCTCGTCTTTCCGGCATTGATGATGCGCTTCAACTCTTCAACATCGCGACCTTTTGCCTGCGCGAACTCTTCAAGCGAGCGCGGCGTGTGCAGTATTGATTTGCCGTGCTCGAAATTACCTTGCTCTGTAACATCGAAGAACTCGCAAAAGATTTCGCCGTCCTCCTTGCCTAGAAGGTCGAGCACTTCATCTTCGGTCCAGACGTAGAACTTTCCTTCCTCGCCCTCACTGTCCGCGTCTTCGGACGAATAGAATCCGCCCGTGCGATCAGTCATGTCGCGGATGATGTATTCGAGCGTCTCTTCTGCGATTCGGCGATAAAGCGGATTCTTTGTCTGCTGGAAAGCATAGAGGTATATGCGCGCGAGCAATGCGTTGTCATAAAGCATCTTCTCGAAGTGAGGCACGAGCCACTCGGCGTCAACAGAGTAGCGGGCGAATCCTCCGCCAAGGTGATCGTACATTCCGCCCGCCGCCATTTTTTGTAAAGTTGTTTCGACAATCTCAAGAGCCACAGGCGAGTTGGTTCGTTTGTGATAACGAAGCAAAAACATCAGCCCCATTGAAGGAGGGAATTTAGGAGCGCCGCCGAAGCCTCCGTTCAGCCTGTCGAACGTTCGCGAGAGAGCAGAGAAGGCGAGGTTCAATACATCGACTGTCAACATCTCGTCATTAGCGACGAACCGATTGACATTGTTCAGCTCGGAGGTGATTGACTCGGCGCTTGAGAGAACGTCTTCGCGGCGATTCTTGTAAGAGTCCGCGATAGACATCAGCACTCGCGGGAAGCCCGGCATTCCTCGAATATCAGCGGGCGGGTAATAGGTGCCGCCGTAAAAAGGTTTCAAATCCGGCGTGAGGAACATAGTCATCGGCCAGCCGCCATGCCCCGTCAGCATCTGCACTGCGTTCATGTAGATTGAATCGAGGTCGGGGCGCTCTTCGCGGTCAACTTTGATGCAGACGAAATTTTCATTCATCAACTGCGCGATCTCTTCATTCTCGAAAGACTCGTGCTCCATCACATGACACCAATGGCAGGCCGCATAGCCTATGGAAAGCAGTATCGGCTTATCTTCATCGCGCGACCGACTGAGTGCTTCAGGCCCCCACGGATACCAGTCAACAGGATTATGCGCGTGTTGAAGCAGGTACGGACTGGTTTCGTCAATCAATCGGTTCGTGTGTTTGTGTTCCGTCATTTCACCCTCGTTTGTGGAGTAGTTCTCTTTAAGAACTATACTGACCGGTATGAGGTTTTGCCAAACGAGCAGCTAGAGACGTAGAGCAAGCTGTCAGCTTGCTCTGAAAAAAAATCGCAGGTAGGGAATAGAGAAGTAAGCTTGACTCAATTCGGCGCGACGTTTGCTCCGAAGCTTGCGCGATAGGCTTTGCCTGTTTGATCTGTTCCGATGCTCGTGCAAATGATTCGGCCCGCCCAATCAGGCTGCGCGCGCCCCTGCATCTCTACGCTGACCGTAAATGTTAGTGTGCCCGCCGCGCCAAGTCTGTGATAGAAAGGCATTGCCTGCGAGTGACTGACTCCGCTGGCCGAGCGCGTTACGATTGCCATACGCTCCCACTGCGTAGTTCGTCCCGCCTGCTCTTGCATATTGAACGTGAGGTCATATCGAAAACCGTTCGGAGTCTTTCTCGACCTCACGTTCAAGAGTCTTGCGTCAACCTGCCCATACGTTCCGCGCGGCAAAACTAACTCTGTCGCGCCTGGGGTTCTCGGCGCAGAAACCTGAGTGGTGACGGGACTCGGCGGTTGTTGCCTGACTGCGGGCGCGGGCGCAGGTTTCTGCTCTGCGAGATCGTCTCGTGTTGATTGCGCGCTTGAAGGAAGAGTGACGGCGTTGCGCGGTCTTTCGTTGTCTAAAGGTTTGTCTTCCGATGAGGGATCGTTCTGCTGTTGCGCGGGTTCGGGTTCCTCTGCTTTGTAATCGAGCGCGGCCTGCGGAGTGTAAACCGTAGCCGTCTGCTGCGGTGTTGTCTTTGATTGGCTCGCGGCTTTTGAGTCAGACAGTATAGACCGACTGGAGGCATTTTTGTAGAAAGTATACAAAGCTATGATGCCAAAGAGTGAAAGGCCGATTACTAAAACTACAGCGGCTATGCGATGGCTGCGAAGTTGCGAAGTCGAATTATGATTTGCGTTTGCTAAAGCTACATACCCGGACAGATAATCGGGCGGTTCAATATCGAGCGCAGCGTCGAGCGGTAAGTCTCTGGATTCGACCTCGTTCTCAATTTCGGTCTCTGCTAAATCCTGCTCATCAACTGGCGCGTTAACAATATTGTGCGCTGTTTTGCTCTCGCCACCAGCCGCCACACTGGGTGCCGCCTGCTGAACGAGCGACTGTTTTTCGACTTGCTCCGGTTTATAAGCGGGGGGGACGAATTTCAAAACATTGTGCTTTGTTAGAGGCACGATGTGGATGGGACAAACCTTGAAAGTCAGCGGATACTCAGCCGCGCAGGCCGGGCAATATAGCACGACCGCGCTCGCCTTTTCTTCCGTTATCGCCTCCGGCGACCTCGAAGCCTTATCGTCAGTAAGCGCCGAACCATCTTCCGGACAGAAGAGGCACGATTCGTCTTGAATGAGTCCGCAAACCGGACAGGATTTCATAGCTTCCTCCTGTGATGAAGCGGCAAATGAGTCCGAACAAAGGGAACTTCCAACAGGCTGATGCGTTTGCCCTCCTCAGAAGTTGCCTGAAAAGTCCGTAATCAGTAGGTTATTGTTGATTCTCTCGGCGGCGAGCTACGGACTACAGACTACTGGCAATTTCGCGCTGTTATCAGTTATTCTTGTCAATGATGCGAACTACATTAAACCTATCGAGGCGGCCCTTTACTAATCATCGTTTGTTTTGGATGGCGATTGCCTTAGTCTTTTTCATAAGCTTGTGGTTGTTTCTGTGGGTTACGACTGAGAAGAACGAAGTCAGCGCGAAGGCGGATCGCATCAATTTGACCATCAAAGACCTTCAAGGCCAGGTTGAGATAGCAAAGCAGGAGCGAGAACGCCGTGAACGCGAGCAGAAACCACCCGATGTCACATATCAAGACCGGATAGAGCTTGCCTCCGCGCGGCAATTGCTTGAGCGCAAATCGTTCTCCTGGAATAGAGTGATGAGCGAAATCGAGCACTACATTCCGAAAGACTCGCGAGTTTTTGGGTTGAAGATTGATGAGATCGCAAATCTGGGCCGGGACGATGTCGCCAACATCGAAATCAAAATGATCGGCAAGTCCCCCGCGCAGATGACAGAGATGATGGAGATGCTCGAAAAATCGGGCGGCCTGTTCGCCATACGTCAATCGAGTCAGGACGCGCCGGATGAAAGCGGCGAAGTGCCTTTCACGCTCGCCCTGATCTACAGCCCCTCGCAGAGGTGCCGCGCAATGAGCAGTCAGGTGCGCGAACGCGTTTCAAAACTTGAAGTGCGGCGAGTGCGCGTTACGCGGCTTCCGTTCGGATTGAGTTCCACCGAATTGCGTTGTCGCTGTGCTCACGTTGCTTTTCTTCCTGGTTGTGATTGTTTACTACTTCACGTCTTTAAGACCGGAACAAGCTCGCCTGGACAGAGCTCCAGGAAGAGCTAAAGAAGGCGCAGTCCGAGATCGCGGAAGTAGGAGCCCCCACGACGCAAGGCTCTTCGCCTGCGATGACAATTAAGTCCGCGCTCGATAGCCTTCAGACTTTCAAGTCTGAACATCTCAGGCCGCTCGCGTCGGGCCGCATCGCGCTCATAAATCAGATCAACGCGCTTGCCAAAAAGAACGGCATGACGCTGACGAGCGGAATTGATATGCCGCTTGAAAAAGCAGCGGAGGCCGTTGATCAAGATAGCAGCAAGCGTAAAAAGACCGAAGACCTTTACAACATCTTCCCGCACATGGCCCTGCATTTCACTGTGTTCGGCCAGTACGGTAATATGCGGGCGTTCATCAACGAGCTTGAGCATAACAAGCAATTCCTCGTCATCAAATCGATCAATATTTCCTCTCAGGAAGAAAAAACCGACGAGGGCGGGGCGGAAGGCGTGGCGGACGCGGCGGCGGCGGCGCTTCCGGGCTTACGCTGACGATAGAGGCTGCGGCATATTTTCAGCCCTGAAGTTTTTGCATAAAGAGTTGGAAGATGGCTAAAGGCAATTCATCAGAGAAAAGAAAGAGCATCATGCTTGCTGTGCTCGGAGGCCTGTTTGTTGTGGTGTTGGGTTACCAGTTTTTCTCAGGCGGGCCAGCGCCCCGAGACTAAGAAGACAGCGAACTCCAATAGCGGGGTCGCCACAACATCATCCGGAACGCAAAACGCTTCTCAGCAAGCGCCGAAGAACAAACCGGCTAACGAGCAGGATCGTTTGATGGCCGAACAACTGGCTGACCTGACGCCGCTGGACTTATCGAGCGCGTACCCAATCGGCAACGCGACTATCTACCCGGAGCGCGGGCCGATCTTTGCTTACTATGTTCCGCCGCCAATTCCAGCCAGAAGCCGCCGTCCGCCGCCTCCGCCGATTGGGCTTCAATCGGTGCAGCCTCAATTTGCGGTCGCGGGGACTCCGCGCGACATTACGCTGATGATTTCCGGGACCAAGATCCCCGCCGATGCTCAAGTCTATCTCAACGGCAGCCCGCGACCGTCCAAGCGCGTCAGCGAGAATCAACTCAGCATCGAGCTTAAAGCCTCGGAGTATGCGTCTCCGAGCACCATGAGCATTGATGTCAAGTCTGCGAGCGACCCCGTGAACAACAACTCGAACACGATCCAGTTCATGTCGCAGCAACCGCCCACTCCTCAGTTCAAGTACATAGCAAAGCTCGGCGAATACGCCGTCTTCGAGTTGAATGCGACGAAAGATATCAAGCGGCTCCATCGCGGCGAAACCGTTCAACAGGTATGGCGAATTGACTCGATCGATGACAAGGGCGTTGAATTGACGCACACGCAGTACGAAATCAAGGCGCGTGTGCCGTTGCAGGAGAGACCGAAATGAAAAGCGACGCCGTAAATCATCTGCCAGTGGGCGATTGCGCAGGCGCGTTCGATGCGTGTCGCGCAGACGTTCGGTCGAACGAGCAAGGTTGGGCTTTGCTCGGCCTTTTGCTGGCGATGACGGTGATGAGCATCTTCCTGGTTTCGAGCATAACGCCAAACGTAATAATAAAGGTACAGCGCGAGAAAGAAAACGAGATGCGCTATCGCGGCGAGCAGATGGCGAAGGCCATTTCTCGCTACTACAATGGCGGCAGACTCGGCCCGATTCAGTTGATGGTTCCGCCCCCATACGGTTATTTGACCGATCTTAAAAAACTGAGCGAAGGCGTCACCATCGGTGTGAGAGAGGTAAGATTCGCCCGCGTTTCAGAGATGATTGAACCGATGGTCAGCGATGAATGGGAGCCTGTGCGCGCGCGCGACCCGAGGATAATGAAATACCTGCAAGCATACGCAGCCGAGACCAATTCCATTATCCCTCAAAGCTATCTTCTGCTCGCGGGGCCGCCTCAAAGGTCGCACACCCTCACGCCCTTAACCCCTACCGACTCGACCAAGCCGCAGGAAGGTGCGCCGCAAGGTGGGCCGCAAGGAAGCAAGCCCGGTGTGCTTGTGCCGAATCCCCCACCAAAATCTGGTGCCCTCGATGACGACGATGATGACGACGATGATGACGATGATGACGACGATGACGAGGGCGGTGAGGTCAATGATCCGCTCAAGCACCTTTTCGGCGGGTCGTCGGGTTTCGGCGGGTCGAATTCGGGCCCGGGCCGAAGTAACATCCCAATCGTTGGCGTCGCTCCTAAGCGCAAAGGCACTGCCTTGAAACCGCTGTATGGTCTTGAAGACTACGACGAGTGGGTCTTTATTTTCATCCCTGATTTCACCCAGAACAGACCGGGCAACGCGATACCGAATCCGGGCGGAAATAATCGCAACAGCCCGCGCATAAGTCAGTGAAAGACCGAATCCATTTTTCGCCCGCCGGATTTTGGTTTACACTCAACACTCCAATACCGCGAAACATCCAAGTGCCCGTTTGCGTTTGCTCTGTAGATTCGGAGTTTTTCAGGCAACCGAAAAATATATAAAATTACATCCATTGAGCGTACTTCTTATGGCGATCACGACAAACAAAAAAGAACTTGATGATAAAGCGCCGGGTGCCGGTTCAGGCGAAGCGGAAACCTCCGCGGCGATTCGCATTTGATTCGCGGCGTAGGGCTTGGCAGCGCGACGACGCTGAACATGATTGACATGATAGGCGTTGGTCCGTTCATTACCATTCCTTCGATCATTGTGGCGATGAACGGGCCGCAAGCCATGCTCGGGTGGATATTCGGCGCGCTGCTTGTGATGTGCGACGGACTGGTATGGGCAGAACTTGGCGCTGCGTTGCCGGGGTCGGGCGGCTCGTACCGCTACTTGAAAGAGATCTATGGCCCGAACCGGCTCGGCAGGTTCATCTCATTTTTGTTCATCTGGCAGTTGACCTTCAGCGCGCCGCTTTCGATAGCATCGGGCTGCATAGGGCTATCGCTATATGCCAGCTATATCTGGCCCGCGCTCGGCCATACGTTTTTTTCGCAGAGCGTAAGCTTGCCGATTCCTCTGATCGGCTCGTTCAATGCAAGCGTGCTGGTGACCGGAGGCACGTTCGTTGCCTTTGGGACTATTGCGATTGCAGTCTTTTTGCTATATCGCAAGATCACTATCATTGGCCGCCTCTCAAAGTACCTCTGGGTAGGTGTATTGGCGACCGTTCTGTGGGTAATTTTTGCGGGTGTGACTCACTTTGACTCTTCGCGTGCATTCAGCTTCCCTGAAAACGCATTCACTCCGTCGCTCCAATTTTTTCAAGGGCTCGGCGCGGCGATGCTGGTGGCCGTCTATGATTACTGGGGGTATTACAACGTCTGTTTCTTCGGCGGCGAAGTGAAAGACCCGGGCCGCACGATTCCTCGCGCAATAATCTATTCGATACTGGCTGTCGCGGCCATCTACATCGTGATGAACATCAGCATACTCGGCGTGATTCCCTGGCGGGAGCTTGCCGATACGACGAACCCCGGAAACGAAGCGACACAAAGGCACATCATCTCGATCTTCATGCAGAGGCTTTACGGCGACTGGGCCGGAGTACGTGGTCAGCCTGCTGATAATGTGGACGGCGTTCGCTTCCGTGTTTTCTTTGATGCTCGGTTATTCGCGCGTGCCATATGCAGCCGCGCTCGATGGCAATTACTTCAAGCCCTTCGCGCGCGTCCATCCCAAGCACCGTTTCCCATATGTTTCGCTGCTGGTGATGGGCGCGGTCGCCGCCGCGTGCTGTTTGTTCAGATTGATTGATGTGATAACGGCGCTCGTAGTGATAAGAATTACCGTGCAATTCCTGGCGCAGATAGTCGGAGTCATAGTGTTGAGAATCCGGCGACCTGATCTGCCGCGCCCCTTCAAGATGTGGCTCTACCCGTTGCCGTCCGTGCTTGCATTTTTTGGATTCGCTTACGTGTTGATTATGCGACCGAAATCCGCATCATCAATCTGGGTCGCGGTTTACGCTCATCGTCATCGGATCAATAATTTATCTCGTAAGAGCAAAGCGGCGACGCGAGTGGCCGTTTAGTGAAACGGCGCAATCGGCTAATTGATTCAAGCCGCGACTAAGGAGGCCCCGTGAGATTCTATTTCGCAAAGCGCAAAACGATCACAACGCTAATTCTCTTTTCATTCCTGTTTTCTCATCAAGCTTATTCATCGAAAGCGCTGGGAGACAACGCGGCCTGCCGAAGATCGCGGCGCTGCGGGGCTTGGGCAGGCCATCAAGCGACTTTCTACTATCGGCAGCGTGCTTCACACGGGCGCTCACCCGGATGATGAAGACAGCGGGTTGCTTGCCTATCTCGCGCGAGGTCGTCAGGCGCGCACGGCGTATCTGTCGCTCACGCGCGGCGACGGCGGGCAGAACCTGATCGGGCCTGAGCTTTACGAAACGCTCGGCGTGATTCGCACGGATGAATTGCTTGCTGCGCGGGCGCTGGATGGAGCAGAGCAATTTTTCTCTCGCGCTTTCGATTTCGGGTTCAGCAAATCCGCTGCGGAAGCCTTGTCGAAATGGGATCGCGACGCTGTGCTCGGCGATATGGTCAGAGTCATTCGCACTTTTCGACCGCTCGTCATTGTCTCTGCGTGGACCGGAACGCCCAGCGACGGGCACGGCCATCATCAAGCCGCAGGCATTCTGACCGTTGAAGCATTCCGCGCGGCTTCCGACCCTTCGCGTTATCCCGAACAGATCGCAGAAGGCTTGAAGCCATGGAAAGCCCGAAAGCTTTACTCGCGCGTGCCTACGCGCGAAGAACTGACGAGAGGGCAGGAGCCCGCCGCCCATCACACTGACTTTGAACAAAGGCCAGTTTGATCCGCTGCTCGGTCGAAGCTATTACGAGATAGCTATGCAAGGCCGTAGCCAGCACCGCTCGCAAGATCAGGGCGCGCTTGAACGACGCGGCCCGCAATATTCGAAACTGCGCTTGCTTGAAAGCTCTGTCGGTTTGCCGAAAGAAGAGAAGGACATCTTTGAAAACATGGATGCGACTCTGACAGGCATTGCCGATTTTGCAGGGCAAGCCGCCGCGAGATTGAAAGGGCCACTTGCCGAAGCGCAGGCGCTTGCCGATGAAGCCGGGGCGAAATATAACCCGCTCTCGCCTTCTGCCGTCTCGCCTGTTATTGCTCGCGGGTTGAAAAAGATCAGAGAGATTCGCGCTACGGTTGCGACGCTCGGCCTCAATGAATCAGAGTCGTATGAAACCGATTTCCTGTTGAAGCGCAAAGAAGACGATTTCACGAGCGCCCTGGCAAAGTCGCAGGGCGTAGTCATTGATTGCATCGCCGATGATGAAATAATCACGCCCGGTCAAACCTTCACTGTAAGCGTTCAAAGTTACAGCGATGCCGGAACCACAGCAGGCGCAGTGTTGCTCGGTTTGCCGCAAGGCTGGACATCGTGCACAACAGAAACAGAATAGCGCTGTGACCGAAGGCCGCCTGGTTTCGCAGACCGATTACAAAGTCACTGTCGGGACGGACGCGGAAGCGACAGCGCCCTACTGGTTGAAGAACCCGCGCAAGGGCGATATGTTCTCGCCGGGCAAAGGCGGAACGGGCATCGAGCCGAACGCGCCGCCCGCAATCAGCGCGCGGGTGGAGCTTGAAATCGCGGGAGAAAAAATCACCCTCACTCAGCCCGCGCAGTTTCGGTTCGCTGACAAGGCGCTGGGCGAGATAAGGCGCGAAGTCAAAGTCGCTCCTGCTTTGTCCGTAACAGTCGCGCCTGACTTTCTGGTTTATCCGCTCTCCAACACTTCGGTTTCGCGCGAAGTCACTGTATACGTGACGAACAATTTGAAAGAAGGCGCTCGCGGATCAGTGATGCTGGAAAAGGAACAGCCGTGGCAGATCGCGCCCGCCGAAGCCAGCTTCGATTTGAAACGAGAGGGCGAGCGCGCAAGCATCACATTCGTTTTGAAAACTACGCCGGGCAGCAAAGAATTGCGCCGCTCGATTTCCGCGATGGCTTTGCTTGATGGCAGAACCTTATCGAAGCGGCTATCAGATCGTTGCTTACCCGCACACCGAAGCTCGTTTCGTTTATCGAAACGCGAAGGCCGATGCTGAATTGCTGGACGTGAAAGTCGCGCAGGGTTTGAAAGTCGGCTACATCGAAGGCGCGGGCGACGACTTTGCGAACGCGCTCAAACGAATGGACGTTGATGTTCACACGATTGATTCGCGCGAACTCGCGGCGGGCGATCTCAGTCGCTATGATGCGATTGTTCTCGGCATACGGGTTTATGAAGTGAGGCCCGATGTCATCGCCAACAACGCGCGCCTGCTCGATTACGTAAAGGGCGGCGGCACGCTCATCGTTCAATACAACAAGAACGAAATCGCTACGGGCAACTTCACTCCGTACCCTGTCAAGATGGGGCGAGGCATGCCCGACCGC
The DNA here is from genome assembly GCA_963726785.1 of Blastocatellia bacterium. Classification (GTDB taxonomy): domain Bacteria; phylum Acidobacteriota; class Blastocatellia; order UBA7656; family UBA7656; genus DATEKX01. Next base: position 442,049 of record CAVSDJ010000008.1, on the reverse strand, counting down.
GTGACTGATGAGAGCGCTGCTGTGATCGTGCTCGACCAATCAAACGCGCTGTTCAATTTCCCGAATAAGATTACTGCGCGCGACTTCGATGGCTGGAAGCAGGAGCGCGGCGCGTATTTTCTGAGCGAGTGGGACAGAAATTTCAAGCCATTGCTTTCGAGCAAGGATGCGGGCGAAACTGATAAGCAGGGTGGGGAACTGATCGCACAGTACGGCAAAGGGTATTACATCTACACTGCTTATGCGTGGTTCCGCCAATTGCCGCAGGGCGTGCCCGGTTCTTACAGGCTCATCGCCAATCTTGTGAGCTTTCCGAAAGCTAAAGACCCTGCAAATCGTAAAAGCGCCAGATCATAACCATGATTGAAGATAGAGGGAATTCACCGCAGAGACGCAGAGGACGCAGAGGGGGCGCAGAGTTTAATAATTTCTCTGCGAAATCTCTGCGTCCTCTGCGCCTCTGCGGTGAATCTTGGATTTACCTTTCGCCGAGTTGCTGTTTGGCGAGAGCCGCTTCGTTGCTTCTAGGATAGAGCTTTATCAGGGCTTGAAACTCTGCGCGCGCAGCATCGGCCTGTCCTATTTCTGTGAACGCCATTCCTTTTTTGAATCTCGCGCCTGGAACTTTGTCGCCTTTCGGAAAGAGCGTCGAAACTTTATCGAACTCGGCGATGGCTTCGTTGAATTGTCGTTTGGCGAAAAGGGCTTCGCCTATCCAGTATTGCGCGTTATCGGCCATCTCGCTCGTCGGATAGGTTTCAACGTACTGGCGGAACTCGCTGATGGCGAGGTCGTAATTGCCTCGACTGTAATCGCCATAAGCGGCAGCGAAAAGCTGATCGGGATTGCCCGGTGTGATCTGCGTCATAGTCGGGAGCTTAGGCAGGTTTTCGACCAGCTTCTTCAATTCGGCCACCTGCTCAGACAGCCTGTCGATGCGCTGGTTAGTTCCGCTCAATCGCTCGCCTAATCCGTTGACTTCGCCTATCGCGCTTGCGCTTCCTTCCGCGACACGGCTCTGCGCCTGACGAATGGCGTTCACGTTGTCAACTATTTGATTGATCAAAGCAGACATTTGCCCGCTGTTGCGATCCATCCCTTCTTGCATCGCGCGCACCTGCCGCCCAAGCACGACAATTTCATTCTTCAGTTCATCAAGCGCGAGCTTGATCTGCGCGTCTCTATCTTTCTGATCGCCATAAGCGGATGAGATAACGCTCGGCGTTGTTATCAAAATCAGAATGAAGACTGTAATGATTCTCAATGACATATAACTTTCCTCTTGAAAGCAAAGATGAACGATGAATGATGAATGATGAACTAAAGAGGAAACGGACGGGGGATGATCTCTAGAAATAATCCCCCTTCCTTTCCCTCTTTAGCTCATCATTCATCGTTCATCATTTTCTTTTATGGGTTACGAGGCGGAGTGCCTCCGCTGACATATATGAAATCGTCGCGTCGGTCGTGCGCAAACCCCGACTGGGTTGAGCCTTCGCTTGAGCCTGACGAGCGCTCTTCGCCGTAACTGACGGTCTGCATGCGCCCGGCTTCTATGCCCAGCGAGACAAGGAACTCGCGCGCGGCTTGAGCGCGGCGCTCGCCCAGATCCTATGTTGTACTCTTCGGTCCCGCGCGAGTCGCAGTTTCCTTCGATTCGAAAAACGATTGATCTGTTAGGCGATTGCGCGAGCCACTGCGCTGCGCGGCGCAATTTGTCTTTGGCATCGGGCAACAGTTCCGCTTGATCGTAATCGAAATAGACCGGCTGCACCCACTGATTAAACAGAGCGGCGATAGTAGGGTTAGGCGGATTCGTTCTCGGTCGAGTTTCAGTCGGGGTAACGGCTGTCGTCTCTTCGGTAACGGTCAAACGAGTCGAAGCCGTTTCAGTCCCGCCCGCGCTCGAAGCATTGGCCGTGTAGGTTGTCGATTGCGAAGGACTCACAACGCGCGTGCCTGTACTGGGCACTGTGCCGAGGTCCGTGATCTCAACGCGGTCGGCGTTGGTCGAACTCCAACGAAGCGTCGTGCTTTGGCCGCGTGTTATTGCATCCTGATCTAACGAGATACGCACGCCTGGGCGTGGCGGTCGCGGATTTACTGCTACCACCCGGCTGTCGCGAGCTTCTTTCTTACCTCGCGTTGCCACGGCCATGTAGGTAGTCGTGTTGTCGGGCTTGTAAATCTTCGAGCCGGTTTTATCAACCGTCTCCCCGTTGATGGTCACGCTCTTTGCGTCTTTCGATGTCCAGCTTACGCTCACATCATCGCCCTGTTGAATCTTATCGCGCGAGACTTGCAATTGAACCTTCGGTTTCTTGCATCCGACTGCGCCGATCAAGATAGCCGCGACGAATATCAGTGTGAGGAACCGCGAAACCCTGATTGCCATCTTAAAACTCCTTTCTGTTTACTTTCCCCATGTTGGCAAACGGCCCCCGCCGCGTGTAACTTGGCGCTGGCCCGTGCCGTCAATATGCGTTTGCCAGATTTCCCAACGGCCCGAACGGTTCGATTGAAAAGCGAGGTGGCGGCCATCGGGCGACCATGTCGGGCTTTCATTTCGCCCCTGCGATGTAAGTTGAAGCAGTTGCCCCGAAGCTACGTCGGCTACGAATATTTGAAAACTTCCAGCGCCCCCGTAGGTGAATGCTATGTAGCGACCGTCGGGTGACCACGAAGGCGAATCGGAATGTCCGCCTCGCGCAACGAGCGGTCGTTGATTTGCGCCGCTCGAATCCATCACATAAATCTGCGGCGAGCCGCCACGGTTTGAGATGAAAGCTATCTCGCGCCCTGTGCGCGGATTCCAGCGCGGAGATATGTTGATGCCTTTCTGTGTTCTGGTAAGGCGGCGCGGGTTTGCGCCATCAAGATTCGAGACGTATATCTCCATCGAGCCATCGTTGCTGATGGCAGAACTGAAAGCAAGCTGGCCACCCGGCGAGATTGACGGAGACGTTGTTGTTGAATTGAAATTCGTGCCGCCCACAAGCCCGCCTTCCGCCGAGCGCACAACAATGTTGGCCACGCCGCTCTTATAGCTGACATAGGCCAGATAGCGACCGTCGGGCGAGAACTGCGGGAAGCGCACTATGGGTCCGTCGCTGGCAAAGCCGCGCTGGTTGAATCCGTCGTAGTCCATCGCCCTGATCGAATCGCCCGAAACGTAAGCGAGCTTGGATGTAGCGATGCCGTCGCGCCCCGTAAGCAGTTTCACTATTTCATCCGCAAACTCGTGAGCCATGCGCCGCGCGTCCCCTGTGTGGCGCGATGCGATCAATTGCTGTTTGGTTTTTACGTCGTAGAGGTAAGTGTCGGCTGACAGGCCGCCATTGTTTTGCAGGTTGCCGAACGCCAGATAATCGGCCTTCACGGGGTCTGCGCTCCACTCCTCGAATTTCAGCGACGCGGGGTCGGGCACGAGCGATTTAGGATAAAGGCTACGCCCGACTATGCCCGATACGGCTGCAAATTCGAGGTCTGCCAGTAAGACCTGATTGAATGTAGCAACCGCCGCATCAAGGCCCGCCGAGCGGGCTACGAAATCCGCGAGGGCAAGATTAGGCCCGTTGCCCGGCGTCACGATGATCGTGCCCAATTGCTTTTTGATGTCTTCCTGAGTTGGGGATTCCTGCTGAGGAGGGGCTTGCTGTTGAGCAGTCGCGACGGGAGCAGAAAACAGGCTCGATGCGAGAATCAACGCGAGAACTATTGATAACTTTGTCTTCATAACCTGAGAGGTCGATTTACTGAATAAAAGATTGCCTTATCAAATTAAGAATATCACTTCGGGTAGCGAAAGATAAGATTAAACGAAACTGTGTTTGCGTCCGGCAAAAAACCGTTCGGCAGCGGCGGCAGCGGGTCTGAAGCTATAACGGCTCGTTCTGCCGCGCGGTTAACCAGATCGTTTGCGGCTCTCTGCCTGATGGCCGAAGGCTCGACGCGCCCGTTTGAAATCGAGAGTATCTTTCCGTCGCGCGATACGCGAAGCGCGATAATTACGGTTTGAACGTTTGCCTCGTCGCCTTGAGCCGGGTTGTAGTTGCGACTGAAAATCATCTGAATGCGCCGCCCGTATTCCGAGCCTCCGGGAAGTCCTGTGCCGCCTCCAAACCCGCCCCCAGAGCCGATTCCAACGCCTCCTATCATTGTGGGCGAAGGCGTGCCGTATGTCCGACCGACCTGCGCCGTTGGATTGTCCGAGCGCCCGCGCTCTTCTTTGCCGGTGAATATTTTCTCCTGCTGATCTACGACGGGGCGATCTGTCTTCAAAGCTTTCGGGTCGGGCGCATCTTTTTCCGTGCGAGGCAGAACGTCTTCGGCGCTGTCTTCTTCGCGGCGGGCCGTCTCGACTTTCGCATTATTGATGGCGTCGTCTTTATCGCCGACGTAAGAGACAGGCTGAGGCTTTGCGAATCCGAGAATCGCTGTCTGATCTGCGACGCCGACTTCGATTGAGCCGCCTCCGCCTTCGCCGCCTTCGCCCGGCCCTGCCGCGACTATCTCTGTTGTGAACAATCTGTGCGTAAACAAAAAGAGTATTCCGAATATGACGACGTGCAGCGCGATTGACAGAATGATTCCGTATCGCGAACCGCTCGGACGATCAAAATCATTTTTGAATGAAGACTGCGTGGTCATTTCTTTTTTAACGTTGGCTCGGTCACGAGGCTGACATCTGCGCCCGCCTGCTTCGCCAGATCGAGCACATAAGCAATTATACGATACGCCGTTTCACCGTCGGCGCGCACATAGACTTTGCGCTCGCCCGATTGGCCGAGCTTTTCCGTAAGCAATGCAGGCAGGTCATTGACATTGACCTGACGGGCTTCCGCTTGAGTGCTGAGAAAAATATTTCCGTCCTTATCTATGCTTACGACTACGGATTTCGGTTTCGGCTGTTCCGTGCGGCCCTCGCGCGTCTTCGGAAGATTGACCTCGATGCCTGTCTGCAAGATGGGCGCAGTCACCATGAAGATGACTAGCAGCACAAGCATCACGTCAACCAGAGGTGTGACGTTGATCTCGGCAAGCGATGATTGCGTGCGTCCTCGCTGATCTGTAAATGCCATACGGGTTATCTCGAAACTGAGATTGCAAACTCAACGCCGTGCGTTGCTAGACATCGGCTTTGATGTAATGTTTTTCGACAAGGTTGAGCAACTCCAAAGAAAAACGATCAAGGGTCGCCGTGATTGCTTTGATCTTGTTCAGAAAATAATTGTAAAAGATCGCCGCAGGGACTGCCGCAGCGATTCCGGCAGCCGTGGCGATCAGGGCTTCGGCGATGCCGGGCGCAACCGCCTGAATGGAAGAACCCTGCGCCGTGGTGAGTCCCTGAAAAGCAATGATAATCCCGACGACCGTTCCGAAAAGACCGATGAACGGCGAAGCATTGGCAGTCGTCGCGAGCCAGCTCAGGCTTCGCTCCATCTGTGTGACTTCTGCGATGGTCGCCGATTGCAGCACGCGGTTCAACGCTTCGAGGCTTCGCATACGGCCTCCGCTGTCGCCTACCTGGCTGGTTATTTCGTCATAGCCAGCCCTGAACACGCGAGCGACAGGGTTTTGATTGCTTGAACCGGCATCCGAGTAAAGATCCGTCAGTTTCGCGCCATCCCGAAATCGCGACAGGAATTCTTTGACCGCGCTTTCGGCCCCTCGCAGCCACAGCCATTTCGTGATGATGATTGACCACGAATAGATTGAAAACAGCAGCAGTATGATAAGCACTGCTTTGGCAATGGGACTGGCCCTGAGCAAAAGGTCGCTTAATGCGCTGCTTTGAGTTGGCGTAGTCTGAATCAAAGAAAAAGGAAAGCTGCCCGGTATCGTCAATACTTGTTCTCCTTGCCTTCCGTCGAAAGGCAATTCTAGAACGCGAGTTTTTGAGTGTCAAACTTCAAGCCGCTTTCAATATAGAACCTGTTCACCGCAGAGACGCCGCAGGACGCAGAGATTACGCAGAGAAATTATTAACCTCTGCGCCTTCTTTGCGCCCTCCGCGCCTCTGCGGTGAATTGTATTCTTGACTAAACAATCTCGCGCAAACAATATTCAAGCGTCGTGCAAACAAGCAAGAGATCAAACTTGATTCCTTCATCTTTGAGCCTGATGACGGCTCTGGTCTTTATCTTTCTCTACGCGCCGATCATCGTGCTTGTGCTTTTGTCTTTCAATAGCTCGCGCTTCAGCACGATCTGGAGTGGGTTCACATGGAAATGGTACGCGCTGGCTTGGAACGACAAAGAATTGATCGCCTCGTTGAGGACGAGCCTGATCATCGGATTTTTCACCACAATATTTTCAACCGTGATAGGCACAGCCGCTGCGCTTGCTTTGACGCGTTACCGCGTGAAACTCAAACGCGCAGCCGAGGCGCTCGTTTTTCTTCCCGTCATCATTCCTGAAATCGTCATAGGTTTTGCGACCGCAGGGTTGTTTGGCGCGCTCGGCATAGCTTTCGGCATGAGCACTATTATCGCGGCGCACGTCGCCTTTTCGATTTCGTATGTCGTGTTCATAGTTCGCGCGCGCGCGGCAAGCTTAAACCCCTCGCTTGAGGAAGCCGCGATGGATTTGGGCGCAACCCCATGGCAGACGTTCTTAAAAGTTACCCTGCCTTTGATTCTTCCGGCGATTATTTCTTCGGCGCTTCTTGTCTTCACAATTTCGCTGGATGATTATGTGATAACGAGCTTCGTCGCGGGGCCGGGAGCCGCTACGCTCCCGCTGAAAATTTATTCGATGGTAAAGACAGGCGTTACGCCTGAGATAAACGCTATTTCAACGGTCTTGCTGGTTGTGACCGTGCTGCTGGTTTTTGTATCGGATCGATTAGCATCGGGGCGAACGTCTCGCTGGACGATAGGCGCGGGGGCGTGCGCTGTGGCAATGCTCGCGGTTTTTGCGCTGGGAGGGCAGTCCGGCAGCGCGCGCGGAGGAGAGTTGAACGTATACATCTGGTCGAATTACCTGCCTGATAATGTAATAGCGGAATTCGAGAGCCGGTACGATGCGAAGTTGAACGTCGAGCTTTATGATTCAAACGAAGCGTTACTTGCGAAGCTGCAATCGGGCGGCGCGAGTTACGACATCATCGTGCCGTCAGATTATATGGTTACAGTGTTAAAGGGGCAGGAGTTGTTAGAAGAGATTGACCGCGACCGCATAACGAACTTTTCAAATCTCGCCCCACAATTCGCTGGCTTGCCTTACGATCCGATGAATCAATATTCGGTGCCGTATATGTGGGGCACCACAGGGATAGCTTACCGCAAGGACAAAATCGAAGGGCCGATAGATAGCTGGGCCGTGTTGTGGGACAGCAAGTACAAAGACCGGCTGGCTATGCTCGATGATGTGCGCGAGACGATTGGCGCGGCGCTCAAGCTGATGGGCAAGTCGCTCAACAGCACGAACCCTGATGACATAGCGGCGGCTGCACGACTGCTTGAAGAGCAGAAGCCGCTTTTGAAAGCTTATGACAGCGGGGGATTTGATCAGTTGTTGTTATCAGGCGATGCATGGATAGTGCAGGGGTACAGCGGGCAGATAGCAAAGGCTATGGCCGAAAATCCAAACATCGGTTATGTGATTCCCAAAGAAGGCTGCACGTTTTTCGTAGACAACATGTGCATTCCAAAAGGCGCGGCTCACAAAGAGCTTGCGCTGGAGTTCATCAACTTTGCGCTTGAAGCGAAAGTGGCCGCAGACATTGCCAATGGGACGGGCTATTCGTCGCCGAGCCTTGCGGCGCGAGGATTCATCCGGCCCGACCTGCTTGTGAACGAAGCTGCGTATCCGCCACCGGACGCGCTCGAACGCTGCGAGTTGATAGAAGAGATCGGCCCGGCGATCAATATATATGACAGGTTCTGGACTGAGATAAAATCCAAGTAAAGCTTAGGCCGAGGTTCACATGGATTCATGGTATCTGAGCCACACGGTTTGTCCGCTAGCGTTTATCTCAAATCGGTCAAGAGGTGAATTTGCAAAAGTCCGGCCTTTAATTCCTCAGCTTCGACATAAGCTCGTCTTCTTTTTCCAACCTTCGCAGCGGGCTTGAGTGCTCGCGATTGATTCGCCCCGTGCCCGGTCTGACGGGGCTTTCGTCGGGCGGATTAGGCAGAGCGGAGGAAAGATTCACACCGCCTTCGAGCGAGACGGGGCGGGTGTGTGCGGGCTGCGCCGCGCCTGCACGGCCTGAGTCTGTGACAAGGCGCTGGCTATGTTTGCCGTTTGATGTCTGTGTGATCTGCGTGCCGTTCAGCCCGCCCGTACTGCGCGGTTGCAGCGCCGGGTCGAGCAGTTTCGGCCCGACCTTCGCGTCTATGATGCTGCCTATGCTGCGAAAGAGCTTGATTATGCCGCCGAGCGCAAGCGCCAGAGAAAGCGTGTAGACGTATGTGTTCATCTGCATCCCGATCAATCGCATCAGGACGTAGGGAAGGGCGGCGGCAATCAGCAGCGCAGCGCCGACAGCCGTGCCGTGAATGCCATCGCTTATCTGTTTTCGCGCGCGCTTGAATTCGCGGTCGCGTACCGGGTCGCTCGTGACGACTCCGCCGTTCAGGGCTTGCGTGATTACGTTGAGATTAATCCCACAGGCTTTGCAGAACTTTGCCCCTTCATTCGCTTGGGTCGAGCAGCTAGGACAAAACATCTATCTTAATCTCCCATTAGTTTGGCGTCGCAGCAAAGGAAACCGACATCAACAGTCGGGCTTCGGTTCGGAAGCTGGTTTCCGTTAGGGCCTACCGGGGTGGGGGCAACGGCTGCAGTATAACATGAAAGGTTGACGGTCTCTATACTCAATCGCTACACTCGATTTGCCCCCCATTTCTCTATGGTTTTGGAGGTCTCTTTGCTGTTTAAGAAGTTGTTGGCGCTTGTTTGCGCTTCATTATTTCTGTTTTGCCCTCACGCTCTATCAGAGTCGGCCTTCAATCAATCCGCCGGCACCAAGCAGGTTTCGCCGTTCGTGCTACCCATAGCAAAGCGCGATTCGCTCCTCAACGGTTTGCAATTAATAACGATGCAGCAGCCGGGCACAGGCACGGTCACTGCCAGGTTGCGCATCAACAGCGGGGCGTTGTTCGACCTTGCGGGCAAAGGCGGGCTGGCTAGTCTGACGGCAGAGATGGCGCTCAAGGGAGGAGTCGGGTTGAGCGCCAAGAATGTTTCCGATACCGCAGAACAATTTGGCCTGACGCTCACGTTTTCCGCCAGATGGGACACGACTGAATTTGCAATAAGCGGCCCTGCCGACTCGCTCGATTCAATCTTCGACCTGTTCAATCGCCTTGTCGTAAATCCTTCGTTCGATCAAAAAGAGTTCGATGCGGTCAAGGCGCAGCACATCGCCATGGCAAAGGCGCAGCAGTTGGATGATGCAGAAACCGTAAAGAGGAAAGGAACCGAAGTCATATTCGGCAGCCATCCGTTCGGCAGGCCCGCGCTCGGCACATCGGAATCCATCACGCAAATCAAACGCGATGACCTGACTTTTTTTCACAAACGTTTCTACATCGCCAACAATGCGGCATTGATGGTGACGGGCGACGCTTCAGCCGAGCAGGTGACGCAGTTCGCTCGGTCAAGGCTCGGGTCGTGGAAAAAAGGCGAGATGGTGCCTGCCTCTTTCCGCCCGCCCGAAGTGCAAAGCGCGCCTCGACTTTTCATCCTTGATCGCCCGGACGCACAGACTGCGCGCGCAACGCTTACGCAGATCGGGCCTTCGAGGCGCGCGGACGATTATTTCGCCGCGGTGATTATGGGCGAAGTGCTTAACCAGGCCAATGTCAGGCTTGCGTCCGGCGGCGCGGGGACGACGATAGAAACAGAGATTGACCCTCGACTGTTGCCCGGCCCGCTGATTATAAAGATCAAAGCTGCGACTGATGATCTGCCCGCAATGATTCAAGCGAGCCTGGATCAGATGACGCGGCTGCAATCAGCTCAGCCCTCGATTGAGCAAGTCGAAGCCGCAAAGACGCGATTAATTTCCTTGATGGGCGAACGGCTCAAGACGGTAGACGGGGTGGCCGAAGTCATGCTCGACATAGAGACTTATCGTCTGGGCCGCGATTATCTGATCAATTTCGCCGAGCGGGTTAATGCCGTTACGCCGAGCGATGTGCAGCGCGCCGCGCAAAATAACTTGAAGCCGCAAGCGGCGGTCACAGTGATTGCCGGGCCTGCTACAAAACTCGAACCGGCGATGAAGAAGCTTGGGACGGTTACGGTTCTCAAGTAGACGGACCGTGCACGACTCATCTTCGATGGAATCACGAATAGACAATCTGAATCAGGAAAGCAAAGCCGTTCGCGTGCGAAAGATGTTTGCACAGATCGCGCCGCGTTACGATTTTCTCAATCACGCTCTCTCGTTCAACGTCGACAAGCGGTGGCGGCGGTTCGCAATCAAAAAGATTGCAGACCGTTTGAATCACCCCAATGCTATTGCGCTCGACCTCTGCTGCGGCACGGGCGATCTTTCATTGATGCTTGGCGAGACTACGGAGACATTCGGGGTTGATTTCTGCCACCCTATGCTTGAGATAAGTCTTCGGAAGGCTCGCGCGTCCGGTCGAGACATTTCGATAATCGAAGGCGATGCGCTCGGGTCGCCTTTTGCTGATGCGTCGTTTGATGTAGTGACTATGGCGTTCGGGTTGAGGAATCTTGAATCGGTCGAAGGCGGGCTTCGTGAAATCCATCGCTTGCTCAAGCCCGGCGGGCGGGGCGCTGTGCTTGAGTTCTCCCGCCCACAGGCACCCGTGCTCAGAAACCTGTTTCGCTTTTATTTCACGCGGTTGCTTCCGCGCATAGGCAACTGGGTATCCGGCTCGCGGTTCGCTTATCAGTACTTGCCGGATTCAGTTAAGGAATTTCCAGATCAGGAAACACTGCTCGGTATGATGCGAAAGGTTGGTTTTTCAAGCGCCAGATATTACAATTTATTCGGGGGAGTTGCCGCACTGCATCTTGGGGATAAACAATAGGCAATCTCAATGTCAGTATTAAACAACCCGACGCGTTGAACGTTTTTTTGGTTGGAAAAAATTACAATGGAAAATGATGCGATAAGATTCTTTCTGAACAGATTCGGCCTGACCACAGGCCAGATTGACGAGTTGCTCGGTACGGCGCTTGCGCGCGGCGGAGACTACGCCGACCTCTACTTTGAACATAGAGTGGGGAACGGTGTAAACATCGAAGAGCAGATAATTAAATCTGCTGCGAAATCCGTGGTGCAGGGCGTGGGCGTGCGCGTAATCATAGGAGACAAAACCGGCTATGCTTACACGGACGAGATAGCGTACGGGGCGATCCGCCGCGCGGCAGAGACTGCAAGCCACATTGCGCGCAGCGGCGGCACTACTCAACTGGTCGGCGTCAACGCCACGCCGAATGCGCAGAATCTCTATCCTGTGGAAACACCCGTTTCGTCGGTCGAGCTTACCAGAAAGATCGAGTTGCTCAGGAAGGCGGATAATGTGGCGCGCGGCTATGATCGCCGCATACGCGAAGTGCAATCTACGATTCACGATGAAATGAAATATGTAATGATTGCAACTTCGGATGGTCGCCTGGTCGGTGATACGCAACCGCTGGCGCGATTCGCTATCTCCTGCATAGCGGACGATGACGGCAATCTTCAAGTAGGGCGATCAGGCGGCGGCGGTCGAGTCGGCATTGATTTCTTTGACGAGACGCTCACCCCCGAACATTTTGGCAACGACGCGGCGCGGCAGGCGATCATTCAACTCGAAGCGGTGCCTGCGCCCGCGGGAAAGATGGAAGTCGTTCTCGGCCCGGGCTGGCCCGGCATCATGCTTCACGAAGCGGTCGGGCATGGGCTCGAATCGGATTTCAATCGCAAGCAATCGTCGGCCTTTACCGGTTTGATCGGGCAGCGCGTCGCCTCAGAGCTATGCACAGTAGTTGACGACGGAACTATCCCAGGCCGTCGTGGGTCGCTCAATATAGATGACGAAGGCCAGCCCACGAGCCGCACGGTCTTGATCGAGAACGGAATACTGCGCGGCTTTATGAGCGATTACCTGAACTCGGGGTTGATGAAGACTGAACGCACTGGCAATGGACGCCGACAGAGTTATAAGCACATGCCTCTGCCGCGCATGACGAACACCTTCATGCTTTCGGGCGAATCGAGCCGCGACGACATCATTCGCTCGGTGAAGCGCGGGCTTTATGCCGTTCAATTCGGCGGCGGGCAGGTTGACATCACCAGCGGCGAGTTCGCGTTCTCGGCATCGGAAGCTTACCTGATCGAAGACGGCAAGGTGACGTCTCCGGTCAAAGGGGCGACGCTCAGGGGCACGGGGCCAGAGGCTTTGAAACAGGTGACGGCTGTGGGCAACGACCTTGAGCTGGATTCAGGCGTAGGCATGTGCGGCAAAGAAGGCCAGAGCGTGCCTGTCGGCGTTGGAATACCGACGATAAAAATAAGCGAGATGACTGTCGGCGGCACGCAAAGATGAAATTTGACCCAACTAAAGAAGCGGCGATAGAGTTGGCGCAGACGGCAGTGAAGCGCGGGGCGAGCGCCGCCGAAGTGATAATCAGAAAGCGCACAGAATTCGCCGTAGGCGTAAGGCTCGGCGAAGTCGAGAAGCTCAAGCAATCCACGGATCAGGGGCTTGGGCTGAGGGTCTTGATCGAAGGCCGCCAGGCCTCTGTTTCGGGGTCTGATTTTTCGCGCAGCGCGGTGCTCGCGCTTCTCGACGAAGCGATAGAACTCGCGCGCGCAACCTCTCCTGATGACAGTCAGTATTTGCCCGAACCGGCAGAATTTGCCCGGTCAATCCCAGACCTTGATTTATACGACGAGACAATCGAAGCGCTTACGACGGAAGAGAAGATCGAGATGGCCGTGAGGGCAGAGCGCGCGGCGCAAGACTACTCGGATTCGATAATCAACTTCGACGGCGGAGGCTTGGATTCGGCAAGCGGCACTGTAATTTTGGCTAACTCGCTGGGGTTCGCGGGAGAGTATAGCGGCACATCGCTTTCGCTTGCGGCTGTACCCGTAGCAACGGATGGCGTCAGGATGCAGCGCGATTACTGGTACGATGTTCGGCGCAAGCTGCGCAACATGGACAGCCCCGAAGAGATCGGGGTGATGGCCGCCAAGCGCACTTTGCGCAAGCTCAACGGGAAGCCTGTGCCGACGCAGGATGTGCCTGTAGTTCTGGAACCGAACATGGCGCGCGATCTGGTCGGCGATATTTTTCGCGCAGTCTCGGGCGAATCAATCTTTCGCAAATCGAGTTTCCTGGTTGGACGGTTGGGCGAGCGCATAGCCAGCCCGAGCGTGACTGTCGTGGATGATGCAACGATCAAGGGCGAGCTGGGGTCACGGCCTTTCGATGACGAAGGCTTGCCGACGCGGCGCACGATTGTTATTCGCGACGGGGTGCTTGAAAACTATCTGCTTAATACTTACACTGGGCGCAAGCTCGGTATGAAATCAACAGGCAATGCGGGGCGCGGACTGGTAGGCGCGCCGACTGTCGAATCGGGCAATCTGTACATAGAACCCGGGCCGCATTCACCGGAAGAGATAATCAAATCGGTCGCGAAAGGATTTTACGTTACTGAATTGATAGGCTTCGGCGTGAACATAGTGACGGGCGATTATTCCAGGTCTGCTTCCGGGATATGGATTGAGAATGGCGAATTGACCTTTCCCGTGCAGGGCGTAACCGTGGCAGGCAATTTGAAAGACATGCTCAATTCGATAGAGATGATCGGCAATGATCTGGATTTTCGCGGCAGCGTCGTGTCGCCAACTTTACTGATCGGGCGCATGACGATTGGAGCATAAGAGGATGTTTGAACAACCTACTGGAAAGGTAGAGAAAGATCGTTCGCGCTCGATTATGATTTTGAGCGGCATCGCGGTATTGGCAGTAATCGTATTGATCGTCGCAGTGACCAGACTGAAGCCGACTGCGGGAGTAGAGATGGATATGGTCAGTCCCGTGAGCCAGGCCTACCCGGAATCAGAACCAGAGTTTGAACAGATGCCCTGCCCGCCGAAAAACGTTCCACAGACAGAGGCGCAGGCTTATGTGCCGAACATCCTGATCACAGACATTGATAAGAGAAAAGGCGAATACCCAAACCTGAACAGCAAGTATGTGCGAATACTGTGCAACGTCAAGAATGCCGGAGATCGAACCATTGTCGGGGCTTCAAATGCGAATGGTGCTGTTTGGGTTCAATTGCGAGACGCTGAAAGAGAAAAGTCATAAGTATCATACCTGAAAAAAAGAACGCGCTCGGCCCCGGCGAATCCGTATCAATAGATGTTTCGATTGACCGCAGTCCCGACCCATCAGAAATAATGCACATGAGAATCGAGCCTTATGCGCTCAAGCTGAATTGAGAAGAAATTATGAATGATGAATTATGAACGATGAACTAAAGAGGAAACGGACGTGGGATGATCTCTAGAAAAATCCTCCTTCCTTTCCCTCTTTAATTCATCGTTCATCATTCATCGTTCATTGTTTCTTCAGGGTGACGCCGGGTGGGGGAGAGAACTGGAACTGGCTGTCGGGCGCTACGTAATTTTCGCGCACGTTTGAAAGAAGAAAATCCATGCGCGCGCCGCCTCGCTCGAATATGACCATCCGCTTCACCTCGAACGACGAAGGATCAACTTCGACCAGCAATTGCTTAAACTCTTCAGGCGCGCGTTTGGGCACAAGCTTCAAAACGACATTGCCTGCCGCGACGGGCCGTTCGTCATTAACAGTTTCGATGCTTGCGAAATCGCGGCGCAGATTGCCTCGCCCTAGCAAGAACAGAAAGGGAATCTGAGGGTCGGCAGATTCTTTTACGGAAGTATGTGTCGCCTGGCTTTCTCCTTCAACATAGAAGTAGATGTTCTTTCCATCTGAAACGAACAGTTTCTTTTCCGGCTGCGTGTAATCCCATCGCGCCTTGCCGGGTCGCTTGAGCAGGAGGCGGCCCGCTTCGCGAAGCGTGCGGCCGTCCGTGCCTCTGTAGATTTGTGTGAATTCGGCTTCGAGGCCGCGCATTCGAGAATACTTGTTTTGCAGCCCGTCAATCAACGAGTTCAAGTCGAACGGGCGGGCGCTTGCGAGCGGCGCGATTGCAAGCGGCCAAAATCAAAGCCGCAATAATTATTCCCGGAAGCGGTTTATACTGCATAAAATCGTTTATCCCTTTTGTTCCGTGCTGGAGAAAATATCTTCGAGCGACCTGCGTTTCGGATTGATCGAAACGAGTTTACCGCCAAGCTTGCGAACTATCGCGAGCGTCGCGTCCACTTCGCTTTCGTCGCCGAATACTAGATGCACGCCGTTCGGAGTCGAAGTAGTAGACGAGCAAACTTGCGATGGATGCGGACAATTGTTCGAGCGCGGACAGGTCTATGCCGATGGCCACGATCTCAAGAGACGAATCTTCATTTCCTGTCAACTCTTCGACCGTGCCGCAGCGCAGATAAGCTTGCCCCTTGTCAAAATCGCCGCGCGATCACAGAGCGCCTCCACGTCCGAGAGTATGTGAGATGAAAAAAAGATCGGTCTTGTTTTGCTTTCGCAAGACGAGCAGCAGGTCGCGAACTTCGCGGCGGCCAATCGGGTCGAGGCCCGACATCGGCTCATCGAGAAAGACCACTTCGGGGTCGTTGACCAGAGCTTGAGCGATGCCAATTCTTTGAAGCATACCTTTGGAGTATTTTCTGAGCTGGCGGTCTGCGCGCGCAGGTTCGAGTCCGACCATTGCGAGGAGTTCGACTCGCTTTTTGGCGAGCGATTGCTTTCTCCATGCCGAAGAGCGCGGCGGTGTATTCGAGCAACTCACGGCCTGAGAGATAGTCGTAGAAGTAGGGATTTTCGGGCAGGTAGCCGATGCGCGCGCGCGTCGAAACATCGTCAATCGAATGGCCCAGTATGCGCGCAGTCCCTTCGGTCGGATAGATGAGCCGCATCAACAGTTTCAGCGTAGTGGTCTTGCCTGCGCCGTTCGGGCCGAGGAATCCGAATATCTCGCCGCGATGCACATTCGAGAGTTAGATGATCGAGCGCGCGTGATTTTTTCTTCTTAAGGAATCCGACTTCATAATCTTTCGTCAGGCCGTCGATTTCGATTACTGCTTCGGGACTCATCTTTTTCGGGATTCACTTTTTCGGTAGCGGTCATTTCGCCCTTCTTTCGAGACATTTTCCGGCGGCGCGCAGAAAGGCATCTCGGATCTCAGGATCGGGGATTCTCTCTGCGTCCGCTTTTAAGAGGCAGCGCCTGCTGGTCGGGGGCGATGAACTTTATTTCGTGAAGGCTGTTTGTTTCGTGCACGATCAAATCGGGATTGATAACGAACTCGATTGTGGTAACGGTGGGAGCGCCGAGCAACGAGTTCAGTTTGAAGAGAGCCTGCCCGCTCATCCTCCTCAATTGGGTGCGCCAGTTGTCATCGGCGACCGCGACTACGAGCGTCTTTCTTTCGAGGCGAACGGGCATGGTTACTTTGCGCACCTGACTGCCTACGGCTGCCGTCCATGCCGCAAAGACGGCGTGCTGGCGCGCTTCATCCGTGTCGCCGACCTGGCGAAGCATTTTGGGCAGCAGCTTTATCAGGTTGGTGAGCATTACCTGTCGCTAATGTTTAATCCTCGGCCAGTAAGTCTCGAAGTTAAAATCGGGACTGTTTGGCAGTGTATGACACCCGACGCAACCGTCAGGGGTTGCCATAAACCCATAACCTTTAGCAGGCGCTGTTGCGTGCGCGCGGCCCGGGCCGTGGCACGCTTCGCACTGAACGTTGGCGAGTTGCGGAGTGGTAAGAAGCGTTTGAAATCCGCCCTTCTCGAACCCGACTACGTGGCAGCGAACACATTCGTTGTCAAACTGCTGATTCTTTCTTTCGAGCGTAGCCATTGCGTGCGCGTGGCCGCTCTTTTCCCAAATCGAATACTGTTCGGAGTGACAGGCGGCACAGGTCGCCGCGCCCACATAAAGAGAATCGGACGAGATGTTTTGCATTGCAGGAGGCGGAGGGTTGGAATGCATCTCCTCCTTCTGCAAATTGGTGAATTCGGTGTGAGCCGCCGTAACTGTCTCGACCGCGCCCGGATCATCAGGGATGTCTGAGTCTAAGCCGATGAAACGATTCACCTGATTTTCGATGCTTCCGTCTTCGCGCATATAGACGCGCAAATCGCCGAGGTATTTGGTCTGATTGAAGGCATAGGTAATTGTCGCGCGATTGAAGTGCTGCACTTCGTTTTGATTGCTGACCTGTCGCGCGGCGATTATCGTATCAATGTCAGGATTTTCGGTCGCAAGCCGTTGAGTCATATCCTGAGGCATATAGGCGAGCGCGATGATGAAATCAACTTTCTGCTTCAGCTCAGGAATGATTTTTTTAGCGGCTTCGAAGGGGTCTTCGATTCGATAGCCTGCATAGAGGAACTCGTACTGATTGGGGCCGGTTGGTTTGCCTTCCGTGAAACCGACTATGCCTATTTTTAACTTCTTGCCGGGAACGCCGCGCGTGAGCGTAATTTCGCGAATGAAATAAGGATTGGGCGCTCTGTGCTGATCATCTGTTGGCTGGATATTGGCCGACACGAGACGCGCGATGAACGGATTTTCTTCGACCCGACTATCGAATCCATCCTTCTTTAAGAGTTCACGAACGTATGGCAGATCGCTATAGCTGATGTTAGCCGCGTCGTGATGAAAATCTCCATAGCCCTTGACTACCCACTTGTTTTTTGTCATAACCTCAGCGGGAAGTCGGTCAGCGGAAAAGCGGTCATCGGTGAACAAATTGCCCGCGTCAACGAAGAGAGCCGGAACCTCCAGGTTCGACCTCAATTTGAATGCTTTGATATAGCTGACACGCCGTGCCAGTCCACCCATGGGGTGGCTCGGTCAGCCACAGGTTTCAAGGCTGCCGTGAACATCGGCGCCGTACATTATGGCGAAGGCGTAACCGTCGTCCTTGCCCAATCGCTCTTTGATTTTCGGTTCGTTTAGATCGAAGCTCACGTTCGTATCATCCGAATCGGATGGTTCTGATTGTGAGCATCCATTGTTAAGAACTGAGAGAGCGGCTATGAATGCCACGATAAGAAACAGCGATATTTTGCGGCGCAAAGGAAACCTCCAAATTAAAGAGAATCTAAGCTGAAATCGGGCGTCATGACTGATTCAGCCAGAACCATAAAAGCCCCATCGTTCGTAAGACAAATCAAGATGCCGGAAAAAAATACAACAATAATCTTAGCTTCATCTTCGCCTCGGCGCGCCGAACTGCTGAAGACCATAGGGGTCGAGTTCGAGATTGCGCCAAGCGATATTCAAGAACGGCTTCATGTTGATGAGGCACCCCCGGATTATATCATACGGTTGGCGCGCGCTAAAGTTATCACAGTGGCCCGCAAACGCGAGTCGGGACTTGTAATCGGCGCGGATACTATAGTAGTACTCGATGGTCGAGTGATGGGCAAGCCCGAGAATGAAGAGGATGCCGAGCAGATGCTGAGGCAGCTATCTGGTCGCTGGCATGCTGTGATGACGGGCGTGGCTCTTTACGATATAGCTACGCGGCGCGAGGTTGCGGATTACGACAAGACGCTGGTTCGATTCGCGCAACTCACGGACAAAGAGATAGAGTGGTACGTGAGCAGCGGCGAGCCTATGGACAAGGCAGGGGCTTATGGGATACAGGGCCTGGGCAGCCTTTTTGTCGAAGAGGTGGCAGGCAATTACTTCAATGTAGTAGGTCTGCCCATACCTCTGATCTACCGCCTGGCTCGTCGTCTGGGGTATTCTTTCATCGGCTGATTCCAGAGCTATTTTGATCCTTAGAGGCTGCGCATCACGGTGACTGAAGCCCGCAAGGGTCTGATAACGAAGTGTATTTATTGCCTTTTTCGATTTTCGATATTCGGATTGATTGTTTTTCGCCAAGTGTCGAGCAAGAAGTGGAGTATCAAAGCACATGAGCCTGGAAGGGAAGAACGCAATTGTGACAGGGGGCACTCGCGGGATTGGACTTGCGATAACGCGAGCGTTACTTGAGCGAGGCGTTTCGGTCTTCATTTGCGCGCGCAAGAAGGAAGAGGTGGAACGGACAATAAATGAGCTTGCTCAAGAGTACGGCGAAAAAATCAAGGGCGACGCCTCGGACGTCGGGGATTATGAGCAGGTGCGCTCGATGTTTGCGTCTGCTGCCGAGGCACTCAGCGGAGTTGACATATTGATCAACAACGCAGGAATCGGCTCGCATAGCTTTGTAGAACAGATGCCTGTCGAAGAATGGAATGCAACGATAGAGACGAATCTTTCCGGAGTATTTTACTGCTGCCACGAAGCTCTACCCTTAATGAAAGCGCGCGGAGGAGGCTACATCATCAACATCGGGAGCCTTGCGGGCAAACAGGCATTTGCGGGCGGGGCGGCATACTGCGCTTCCAAGTTCGGGCTGATAGGATTTTCGGAAGCTTTGATGCAGGAAGTTCGTTACGATCACATACGCGTGAGTTATGTCATGCCGGGTTCGGTCAACACAAGCTTTGGCCGGAGCGGGCAACAAGATCCAGTCTACTACCTGGAAACTGCTGCCTGAGGATGTTGCGGATGTGGTTGTGAATCTGCTTGAGAGTAATCCGCGAGCGTTGTCGAGCAGGGTCGAGTTAAGACCTTCGGAGCCGAAAAAATGATACGGGGTCGCTGCGTGAGAAGAGTGTGTGAGCAAATATAACAGTAGTACAACATACTCTCGGCATTCAGCGCAGGCGATTCGTTGACAGGTCAGAAAGGCACTTGTAGAATTTCATTGATCTGGTAGGAACAGTCTTAATTGAATTAAAGTTTTACACGCCCGAATATCAGGTAAGAATATGTCAACGAGCGAATCGGAAATGAACACTGAAGCTCAGGCTACGCCTGTTGCTGCTCCAACGGTCAAAATTGCTGCGAAGAAAAGCGAATCGCCACTCGACAAAGTCCTGGGCCTTTTAAGCTCTGTGCGCTTCGGCTTGGTGATGTTGGGGCTTTTGCTGACTTGCTGCATTATCGGAATGTTAATCAGGCAGATAAATGTCGAGGGCTTTCAGCAATACTTTCAGGCAATCACGCCTGCGCAGCAATTGATTTATCGGAAGCTGAACCTCATAGACATATATCACGCGCGGTACTTCACAGTGCTGCTCGCCATTACCGGCCTTAACATAATTCTTGCCTCGATAGATCGTTTTCCGGCAGCCTGGCAGTATGTAATCAAGCCGAAGTTGACCGCATCGCCAAAATTCATATCGGCGCAGATGTTTGTCGATGAATCGGAAGAAAGAGAGAAGCCTCAAGCGATGGCAGAACGTGTGCGCGCTGCCTGGCGCAAGCTCGGTTTCCGCGCGCGCGTCAGTGAAGAGAATAATCGAATCACCGTATTCGCGCAGCGAAGCGTCTGGAATCGTTTGGGGGCTTATGTCGTCCATGTGGCATTGCTGACGATCTTCACGGGCGGGTTTTTGACCAGTCGTTATGGGGTGGGCGGCTCGATGGAGATCAGGCCAGGCAAGTCGTCGAAGCAGTTCATCACGCTTCAAGATAGTTTTACTGGGTCCCGTTGAAGGCGCGGCAATTCTTCCGTTTGAAATCGAATGTCGCGACATACAGCAAAAGCTGATTCGACCTGAAGGCGGCCTTGAGGCGCAGAACACGATTGACTGGCTGAGTTCCATAACTATAAAAGATGGAGATGTGCGCAAGGATTTGCTCGTCCACCTGAACAACGTCGGGGATTATCGGGGCTATCGCTTCTTTCAATCGCAGTTCTTGCCGATTGGAAACGCGCGTGAAATCACCGTGAGCTTCGAGCCTGTTGCCGGAGGCCAGTCTGCTACCGCAAAGATACTACGTAATGGTTCTGTGGACGTGCCCGGCATCGGCACCGTCAGCTTCGTAGAGTTTTTTGCCGACTTTGAGATAACCGAATCGGGATTCGCCACCGTTTCGCGCGATTACAATAAGCCCGTGGCTCAACTGAATATCACGGGGCCGGATGGCAAGCAGCAGACGGCGCTGGCGCTCGGCCCGCAAGCGGCGACAGAATTGTTGAGCAAGGCGGATGAAAGGGCTCAGCAGGAAGGGGTAGACAATAAGTTGCTGGTGAACGGCAACAAAGTGCTGCTCAAGGATTTCGAGAAAGTATCTTACACCCACACGCTGACGATTCAATACGACCCGGGCCGCGTGCCGGTTTACATAGGCTTCACGCTATTGGTGCTGGCATTGAGCGGCGTCTTTTTCTTCTCGCATCAGAGAATTTGGGCGGTGATAGAGCCGGACGACAAAGGGTCGCGAGTTTATTTCGGTGGCAACACCAATCGCAACAGGCCCGCTTTCGAGGCCAGATTCAATACCCTGGTGCAATCTGTGACAGGAGGAGGATCAAATAAATGAGTAGAGCAATTAAACGCGAAGAATCGGTAATGCCGGAACTGGAGTTGAGTTTACCGGAGAAAGTCGTTGGACTCTGGCCTATATTTGCGCCGATAGCGCTCGCCGCATTTTTCGTACTTGCGCGAATCTACGTGGGGAGACCCGTAGGTTTTTTGACCGGCGATGCGTTAACAATGCTGGCGCTCATCAGCTACATCTGCGCGGCGGTGTTGCTCGTGACGAATCTGTTCGTCAAAGAGCAGGTGCTGGATAGGCTCAGTCTGATTACGACGGTGATGGGATACGCTTTCAACCTTTCAGGCTGGATGATTCGATGGGTCGAGGCCGGGGACAAGGAAGGTTGGAAGGACGGTATTAACGGGGTCTGGCGTTATTATCCGCTGGACAATCTCTATGCGTTGACGCTGGGGTTCTGTGCGGGCGCGGGGCTGACGACGCTGGTTTTAATTCGCAAGCCCAAGTACAGGGTTCTGGGCGCGCTCTCGATGCCAATAATTGTAGTCATTCTGGCTTTAGGCATGATGCTTGGCAGTGGCCATAACACGCTGATGCCGATACTCGATAGCTACTGGCGACCGATTCACGTTTCGATAGCGACAGTCGGTTATGGAGTCTGCCTTGTGAGCTTTGGGCTTGCATTCGCGTATCTACTCAAGGACGGCATCAGATCCGAAGCCGTTGCGATAGCGGTCGTGCTTTATGGATTACTCATATTTTTGACCATCGGCTCATACGCCGTTCCTTTTCATGGCGAGTATACGGTCAATCTGTTTTTAGGAGGGGGCTCTCAACTGATCCGTACAGAGTTGCCGTATGTGGGGCCGTTGATGGTTGTGATGCTCTTGATGCTTCTCGGGTTCTCTGGCGCTGTTCGCAATGGATTACTGGAAAGCGGATGACAAAGCCAGGTCGTGGGGGTGGAAGTTATTCAGGGGCGCTACCGTGTTGCAGGCGCTCGTTTTGATAATGCTGTTCTTCCAGATCAAGAATCTTGACAACCCTGTGTCTCATATACCCGCGCGGGAATATACTGCATTTACAGAGCGGCTGGCGAGTCAGTCGGAGCCTGTGCAGATCAGTGTGCAAAGGGCTCAGGAATGGACTCAGGAGAACAGCGCCGCTTTGAAGACGAGCGTGTACTCTAATCCGGTTGAATTTGGGAGCTTGATCGGATTGTTTGTTGCGCTGTTTCTGGTTTCGTTATTCGCTTGGAAGCGTGACGAGGTAAATACTTCGCTGCCGGAGTTGAAGACTCATGGACGGTCTTTTATATAGAACTGTTGGCGTAGCATTCCCGCTGTTGTCACTTTTGCTGATAACAGGAGCCGTGTGGGCGAACGAGTCCTGGGGAAGGTATTGGGGATGGGATTCCAAAGAAGTAGGCGCGCTTGTCGCGTGGATGGCTTATGCGGGATTCCTGCACACACGCATCGCGCATGGTTGGCGCGGACGACGCAGCGCATACTTTGCGCTATTGGGCTTTGCGCTGGTGATTTTCACCTGGCTGGGCGTAAGTTTCCTTCTACCTGGTCTTCATTCATACGCTGGCGTGTGATGAGATTTTGACAATAAGTTGAAAAGAAAAAGGCGAGCAACTTGCTCGCCTTTTTCTTTTCAAGATGCATATCAAAAGACGCGTGCATCTGATAACGAAAATTATAAATTGTATATTCTTTCTCTTCGTCATTGCGTGTCAAAGGTATCAGTGATTTGGTTGATGCTTTACTCGCGCTGCCTGTACACCTGGAAAATATAAAATAGTATTGACTGGACATTTGTTATCAGCATAATAAAACCAACCTGGTGCTTCTCGATGTTTTGGCGCTCCCTTCCTTTGCCCCTACTCTCGGCTCCTGGCCAGTTCTGGTTATTTGTCTTCGAAATCTAAAATGAGGAACTGCTCTTTATGAGAAATGTCTCGGGTAGCACGAATGAAAGGCTAAGCAACGAGCCGCCAACTATGCTTCGCTCCTCGAAGAGCAACTGGGGAACATCATTAATAAAGAAAACCTTGGTCTTGATTCTACTGTTTGCTGTCTTGCTTGGAGCCATAACTTTTTCTTCGGTTTATATAAACTCAGATAGTTTTGCTGCTATGGTGTCTGCCGCAATTGTTGCGGTTGCATCAGCCTTAGTCCTTTGCGTGATTGCACTGGTTGTCTTTCGCATTGCTTCACCCAGAGTCAAAAGCTTTTTAGCTGGGATGGAAGAGATAGCATCGGGCAATGTTGATATGCGTATTGAAGCGCATGGCGGGGATGAGGCCAGGATGATCTTCGAGCGCTTCAATTTCATGATGGATAAGGTATCAGAGACATTGAAATCGGAAAGAGAAGAGAAGCGATCACTCCTGGCTGTTGTTAAAGCCGTAGATAGCTCCAGTGACGCCATATCAGTGACCGATTCAGTTAATGGAGGCAAGTATTACAACAAGAGATTTGTGGAATTATTTGGCTACAGCGCGGAGGAGTTGAAATCATCCGGGGGGCATTCACTTATTTATAACGATTCGAGGGTGGCAGCAGAGATATTTCACTCGGTAAACCGTGGAGAATTATGGGCGGGTGAAACAGAGATGCGCGCGCGCGACGGGCGAATGATACCTGTCTCTTCTCGCGCAAATTCCTTCGGCGATGAAGAGAGCAATTTGATAGGTCGCATCGAGATTCACACGGATATTACTGAGCGAAAGCGAGCCGAAGCGTTGCAGTCCGCGCTCTACCGTATTGCAGAGAAGGCCGATAATGTTGAAGATTTGCAGTCGTTTTACTCAGCTATACATGCAATCGTGGCAGAGCTGATGTACGCAGGGAATTTCTTCATTGCTGTTTATGACAAAAAGACGGAGGTCGTCAGCTTCCCGTACTTCGTGGATGAAGTAGACTCAGCGCCTGTCGCAAGAAAATTGAAGCGAGGGCTGACAGAGTATGTGTTGAGAACGGGCGAGCCTCTTCTGGCCTCGCGCGACAGAATCAAAGAGATCATAGCGAGAGGCGAGATCGAGATTGTTGGAACCCAGCCTGTTGATTGGTTCGGCATCCCGCTCAGGGTCGGCGATGAGACGCTTGGTGTTCTGGCGGTGCAGAGCTACAACGAGGGCATTCGCTTTGGCGAAGCTGAAAGGGAAGTATTGACATTCGTCTCGCAGAACATCGCGAGCGCGCTCAATCGCAGGCGTGCGGAAGAAGCGTTGAGAGAGAGTGAAGAGAAGTACAGGACTATACTTGAGAGTATAGAAGATGGTTATTACGAAGTTGATCTGGCCGGCAACCTCGTATTCTTCAACGATGCGGTCTCGAAAATTCTGGGGCGCACGGCTGTAGAGCTGCTCGGCTTAAACCACAAAGAATATATTGAGGCCGAAGAAGCAAAAAAGGTCTATCAGGCATATAACGCGGTCTATCAGACGGCTATGCCAAGGCAGGATTTCGGCTATCAGATAAATCGACAAGACGGAAGCCACCGATTTGTCGAATCTTCCATTTCACTCAGGCTTGGCGCAGATGGAAAGCCGGACGGATTTCGTGGGGTGATGCGTGATGTTACAGAGCGTCGCCAGGCTCAGGAATTGTTAGAGCAAAGCATGAGGGAGTTTCTGGAGATCGTTTCATCCGTTTCCGAAGGGGATTTGACTCGACGTGGAAGGGAAGGCGACGACACGCTTGGAAGGGTGATCGAATCCGTAAACAGGATGCTTGATCATTTCAGCAAGATGCTCACGCAGGTCAAGCACATAGGTTTGTCCGTATCTTCGAGCGCAACAGAGATACTGGCAGCTGCGGAGCAGATTGCCGTCGGCTCGCAAAGGCAGGCTGACGAGATTACGAATACGTCGAGCGCGGTAGAAGAGATGGCCGCCTCTATGAGTCAGGTATCCAGGAATGCAGATGCTTCGGCGGATGCGGCGCGGCGCGCGCTTGAGATGGCCGAGCACGGCGACCGCGCAGTGAGAGACAACTCTGAGGCGATGCTCAGAATAGACAATGCAGTCCAGGTGACATCTGAGAAGATGCGTCATCTCGGAGCACGAAGCCTGGAGATTTCCGAGATCATGGATTTAATAGACGACATCGCTGCGCAGACAAATCTGCTCGCGCTGAATGCCGCGATTGAAGCAGCGCACGCAGGCGAGGCGGGCGTAGGCTTCAGCGTGGTGGCTGAAGAGATACGTAAGCTGGCGGAAAGGTCTGCGCGAGCGACCAGAGACGTGGGAAGCCTCATCAAGGCTATACAGAGCGAAATTTCACAGGCCGTAGCGGCAATGGACGCAGGGATGAGTGAAGTGAAAGGCGGAAGCCAGCTTGCTTTGCAGGCGAGCCATGCGCTTCAGGACATATCGTCTGCCGTGCGCCAATCGTCTGAGCTTATTGAAGAGATATCAGCAGCGTCCGAAGAACAGGCCAGAGTGACAACAAATCTTGCCGGGGCAATGCAGACAATTTCGAGCATTACGCTTGAGACCTCCGCAGGTGCTCATGAGACTGCGCAGACGATTCAATCTATGGTGAGCCTTTGCGAGCAGCTCAACGGGGCTATTTCGCAGTTTAAGGTTAAGGATGACTATGCGCATGCGTTTTCCTACGACTTGCCGATTCCTCCGGCTGGAAGAAGCAATGGTATCCGTTCACTCAGATATCCGCATGGTGATTGATAGTGAATCAGGGGGCGGTTCCGAGACGTGAAACAGCAAATGATAATTTTCAAAATAGGCGCGGAGGAGTTTGCGCTCAACATAATGTTTGCCAGAGAAGTGATGGTGGCGCGCGATGTAACGCCTATCCCTGAGACGGCAGAGTACGTGACTGGAATAGCGAGTTTGAGGGGAAACTTGATAGCGGTGCTTGATTTGAGAAAGCGGCTCAGGGCTGCAGGGCCTGGCGATGCGCAGGAAGAGCGCATGATAGTGGCGGATGTGGATGGAAGGGTGATTGGGTTGATGGTTGATGGGGTGTCAGAAATAATGAGGGTAAACGAAGCGATGGTGGAGCCGCCGCCTGATTTCGTAAGGGAAATCGGAGCGAGCTATGTTCAGGGGATCATCAATGGCGGCGGGCGATTCATAACAGTGATCGATTTAAGAAAAGCGCTTGATGAAGAGATCGTATGTGAGATGGAGCGCGCAATCGGGATGCTGAAGTCCGAGATGAGCGCGAAATTTGATGCGTAAGCAGAATAGGAATGAGTAACTCAATCATTGCAATGGGATTACCTGGCAATCAGCAGTTGAGTATAGGGGCAGGGTATTCGAGTATCCTCACAGATTCCGAATACAGGCTATTCAAAGACCTTATCTATGATGAGTGCGGCGTTTGCATCGGCACAGAGAAGCGTGTGTTTCTCGAATCGCGTCTGCGTCGTCGCATGGAGGATCTGGGCATAACGAATGCCTATGAGTATTACTGTTTACTGAGGCACTTTGACGGGAGGGCGCAGGAATTGCCTGAGCTGCTCGACATTTTGATGATTTGCGAGACGTCGTTTTTCAGGAATCAACCTCAGTTCGATTTATTGAGAGACGCCGTATTGCCAGAGATCGTGGCGCGCAAATGGAATGCAAGTTCGAGGCTGATTCGCGTCTGGACTGCGGGTTGTTCGACGGGACAGGAGCCTTATAGCATTGCCATTGGCCTGCTCGAATGGCTGCCTGAGCCTGATTCATGGTCAATTCGTGTTCTTGCTTCCGATCTATCCTTCACTGCCTTAGAGCAGGCGCGGCGCGGCGTCTACAGGCCGGATCAGGTGAAGGGCATGGATGCTCAGTGTGTTGCGAAGTACTTCAAGAGCGTGAACGGGAATCACATGGTTTCGGAGGCGGTGAAGAAGAGTGTGATGTTTGATTATCACAATCTGAAGTGTGAAAACGGCCTGAGAAGTCTGGATATGATATTTTGCCGAAACGTTATGATCTACTTTGACCTCGAAGAGCAGCGTCGGCTCATTTCGAGGTTTTCGGAATGTCTGGTTCCGGGGGGGTATTTATTTCTGGGTCATGCCGAGAGCTTGCAAGGGTTATCGAACAGGTTTGCGATGGTGCATCGCAACAAAGGCATAGCGTATAGATTCGAAGGGTAATTCTGTCGATGAACAGCTTTACAAAGGATGACTTTGATCAATTGCTGGCAGTGTTCCGGGAGCAGTCTCTTCAGATTCTAGATGAGATGGGGCAGGAGTTGCTGC
Organism: Blastocatellia bacterium; assembly: GCA_963726785.1. GTDB lineage: Bacteria > Acidobacteriota > Blastocatellia > UBA7656 > UBA7656 > DATEKX01. The sequence goes on along the minus strand of CAVSDJ010000008.1, from coordinate 414,389 downwards.
GGCTTGAGGAGTCTTTCAGCGATGAAGAATCTTTTGCGCGCTTACGGCGAGGGGCGCATACGATCAAGGGGGATTCTGCCTGCGTAGGACTGAATGGCGTCACTGAGATTGCGCACAAGATTGAAGACATTTTTGATCTTGTGGTAAGAGGTGAGCGGTCATTTGATGAAGGTGTTGTTGATGTAGTGTTCAGGAGTTTGGATGCGATAAGAAACGCTTTGAATGCGGAACCGATTTCTGATGTGTCTGACGAGGTTGCTGAGAATCTGGTAAGAGAGCTTTCGCAGACGGAGAAGCAGAAGAAAGGAAGTGCAACGGCAGGTATAAGTTCCAAAGCTTACGGAGGGCGCGATTTTGTAGAGGCAGGTAGTGGCTCAGTTGTGACTGAAGGAATCGCTAAAAAGCCATCATATGTGCGTATTGAAGCTGCGAAGATTGACTGGCTGCTGAATCTTGCGGGTGAGATGGTTATAGCTAAATCGGTATTAGACGAGGCTGAGAAGTTGTTCGAGTATCGTGGATCTGATAACGAAATACCTGAAAGATTTGTTTCAGCCAAGGGACATTTGAATAAGTTAATAGGGGAATTGCAGAAGAATGCGTTGAAGATGAGAATGATTCCTGTTAGTCAGGTTTTCAAAAGGTTTAACCGGCCTATGAAGGAGTTGGCAAAAGAGAGTGGAAAGAGTGTTCAATTTGTTATAAGCGGAGGTGAGACGGAAATAGATCGCGCGGTGGTAGATTCTCTTTACGAACCGGTTCTTCATTTACTTCGTAATGCGGTTGATCATGGCTTAGAGATAGAAGGTGAAAGAATTGCAGCGGGTAAGCCTGTCATGTGCAGAATAGATTTGCGAGCACGACACGAAGGTAGTCAGATAGTTATAGAAGTAATTGATGATGGCAGGGGGATAGATGTTGACTTGCTCAAGCTCAAGGCTTTGGAGCGTGGTGTTATAGGCAAACGTGAATTGGATGAAATGTCTGATGAAGAAATTTTAGATCTTATTTTTCTCGATGGTATTTCGACCGCGCGCGAGGTTACAAAGATATCAGGGAGGGGTGTAGGGGCATCTGTCACAAGGGATGCTGTGAAGCAATTGAGAGGCAGTGTAAGTGTAGCGAGTGAGATTGGCGTTGGGACAGCGTTTACTGTGAGGTTGCCACTGACAGTAGGAATAATGAAGGCGTTATTGTTTAGAGCAAACGGGCAGCTTCTCGCGCTTCCACTTCTTGCTACGGGTGAGATCTTACATGCGAATTCTAGAGATATAGTCTGGCTTAACGGTATGGAGTTTTACAGGCTGCGTGATCGATTTATCCTGCTGGTGCGTCCCGAATTGCATTTAGGAATAGGTGAAGGGAAAGTTGGTGTGAGTTTCAGTGCCGAATCTATATCTATGGCAGGGAAGATGTTTATTATTGTTGTTGAATCTGAGTCCTGTCGTTATGGGTTTGTTGCCGATGGGCTGATAGGAGAAAGGGAATTGGTTATAAAACCGATTGCGGATGCCTCTGCACAGAATGAAGCTCTGACAGGCGCAGCAATTCTTGGCAACGGCGAGGTTGTATTGATTTTGGATGCGGATGCAGTTTTTCGGAAATCAGTGAAAAGTGAACGAGCGAGAAGGAAATAGTGAAATGCAATTTGATAGAAAAAGAATAAGGGTTCTGGTTGTTGATGATTCAGCTGTGATGCGAAGGCTGGTAGCCAGCACTCTGGAGAGAGACAGCGAGATAGAGGTGGTGGCGACTGCGATAGACGGTGATTTCGCTCTAAGTAAGATTGAGCAGTTAAAGCCTGATGTTATAACTCTAGATGTGGATATGCCGCGAATGGATGGGATGCTGGCTTTGCGGCATATTGTGTCGAGGTATGGAGTTCCCGTAATAATGTTGAGTTCGCTTACAAGTAAGGGTGCTGAGTGTACAATGCGTGCATTAAGTCTTGGGGCCGTAGATTTCATTTGCAAGCCCAAAGGACTTTTGCAGGTTGACTCTATGGCTGAGGAACTGATTTTGAAGGTGAAAGGGGCTGCGCGTAGTAGGATTCCATCTTTGGGGCATAACGCTTCAGGTTTGACTGGTAAGAGAAAGGGTATGGTTGCTTTTCATAACTCAGCGAAGGTGGTGGCTATAGGGGCATCATCCGGGGGGCCGCATGCTTTAAGGTTTTTGTTATCGAGAATTCCTGTTGATTTGGACTCAGGCATTGTCATAGTGCAACATATGCCTGAGAGTTTCACTGAGATGCTGGCGCGCTGGCTCGATGAGATATGCAGTTTGGAGGTTAAGGAGGCTTCTGATGGTGACGCTATAGGTTTAGGGCGTGTGTTGATTGCGCCTTCCGGTGCTCATATGAAAGTAAAGCGAACTTCATTAGGAGGGAAGGTAGTGCTTGAGCGTGGTGGTGTGGTAAACGGTCATATGCCGTCTGTAGATGTGTTGTTTAGCTCGGTTGCGGAGGAATATGGAGCTTATTCTTATGGTGTCCTTATGACGGGCATGGGTAGTGATGGCGCGCAAGGCCTGGGTGAGGTTAAGCAGGCTGGTGGATATACGATAGCGCAGGATGGCGAAAGCTGCTCCGTCTTCGGTATGCCACGTGTAGCAATTGAAAGAGGTTATGTTTGTAAAGTAGTAAAGCTGTCGGATCTTGCTGATCATCTTGTCTCAGTTGTTGGCCAAAAATGTAGTCCGGAGGGCTCTTATGCAAGTAATTAAGGAAGCATGCGCAAAAGATACGCTAACGTGTCTGATTGTTGATGATTCCGCTTTCATGCGATTTCATTTGAGGCGATTGATGGATTCTTTTAACAATATAACATCGGCTGAGGCTTCGAACGGGAACGAAGCGATCGTAGAGTATGATCGACTGAGGCCCGATATAGTGTTAATGGATATAGTAATGCCGGGACTTGAGGGGGTTGAAACGGTAAGGCGGATTTGCAAGGCGAATCCGGAAGCTCGTGTCATAATGGTAAGCTCAGTCAGTTATCAAGAAAAGATAGATGAGGCTATGGCGGCGGGTGCGAAATACTTTGTAGCGAAGCCTGTCACAACAGAGGAGTTAAGAATAGCTATAGAGAAGGCTCTCGGTGAATAGCCGCGTGAGCGTTTTTGCGTCCGATAATAGATATTATGATATTCCGACTAGCTCTTTTTAATCATTCAAAGGCACTCTCTCCCGTCAGATATTGACCTAAAATAAGAAGATGTATTTCATTCGTCCCTTCATATGTATAAACAGATTCCAGATTGCACATATGACGCATAATAGGATAATCACCGGTAATGCCATTAGCGCCTAAAATACCCCTCGCTGTTCTAGCACACTCCAAGGCCATTCCTACATTATTCATCTTTGCCATAGAGACATGAACTGGCTTAAGAGTTCCAGCATCTTTCATTTTACCAATCTGCATACAGAGCAACTGAGCTTTGCTAATCTCCGCAAACATCTTGACGAGTTTTTCTTGAGTTAACTGGAATCCGCCTAGACGGCGACCAAACTGCATGCGCTCCCGGGAATAGTTAAGCGCCGTGTTAAAACATGACATAGCCGCTCCAACTGCCCCCCACGCAATCCCGTATCTGGCTTGGGTCAGACACATCAAAGGACTTTTCAATCCACCACTATTCGGCAAGATGTTTTCTTCTGGAATAAAACAGTCTTCAAAAAATAGCTCTGACGTTATGGATGCGCGAAGGCTCAATTTGTGTTTTGTATCTCTTGTTGTAAATCCCTTCGTTCCTTTCTCAACAATGAATCCTCTAATTTCATCATCATCTGTTTTTGCCCAGACCACGGCAATATGGGCAACAGATCCATTCGTAATCCAAGCCTTAGATCCATTAAGAATCCATCCATCTTTTTCTCTCTTGCTCCTCGTTAGCATACCAGCAGGGTTTGAACCAAAGTTTGGTTCGGTCAATCCAAAACAACCAATTATCTTACCGGCTGCCATGCCAGGCAAATATTTCCTCTTTTGTTCTTCTGAGCCAAATTTGAATATCGGATACATACAGAGCGCGCCCTGAACAGATACAAAACTTCTGACGCCAGAATCACAGGCCTCCAGTTCTCTCATAATCAGGCCATACGCCAGATTATTCATTCCCGCACAACCATATTCCTCCGGCAGATTTGCGCCGAGAACTCCCAATTCCCCGAATTTTGGCACTAAGTCCATAGGAAAGACACCTTCCTCATAACACTGTGCAATTATCGGCTCAATCTCAGCCTGTACAAATTTGCGAACTGACATCATAGCTAACTTCTCGTCATCAGATAACGATTCATCAAGATTGAAAAAGTCTGTATTCATCTCTCCCTCATCATACCCAACATTATTTATTGAGGTTTGCTCTATTAGCCTCTGCGATTATCTCTGCAAGTATAGCGACCGCTATTTCCTGAGGAGATCTAGCACCAATCGGCAATCCTATTGGCGCACGTACTCTACCTAAATCACTATCAGCAAAACCTTGCTGACTTAGTCTCTTAAAGATGCTTATCACCCTTCTTTTGCTCCCAATCATCCCAAGATAGCTTATTTGCAGCCTTAACAAGTTCTCTAAACAAACTTCATCAAATTGATGCCCTCTTGTCACAATTATGGCTGCAGAACGGGCACCTATATTCAGATTCTTGATAGCTTTATCAAAATCATCTACGACTAACTTTATTCCAGGGTCAGGCAGTCGCGTCCTGGAAGCAAATTCAACCCTATCATCTACAACCGTCACTTCATATCCAAGCAAAGTGCTAATCAGAGCCAAGGCTTGTCCAACATGTCCAGCCCCAAAAATAAAGATGCTCGGCTTGCCACTAAGTCTTTCAACAACCAGCTTACATACACTTCCCTTTTGACCTGAAAAATTCTTTGTAGAACAAAATTCACCTGAATTACGAAAACCCTCAATCCAGCTCACTACATCTTCTATAGGTAGTCTAGTTGCATTATCTGACAAGATACTCTTTAGACTATCTAAAGTGCCTCTATTATCTGAATCTACCCTATACTCCTGATGCTTTAGAGAATTATCAATTACTCTTACGAGAAAGGAGTCTACCCTTTTCTCAATATCTTGTTCTACAGATTTAAGAAATATTCTAGTACTCATACTCATAAAAATTATGTTATCAGACCCACGTTGGCGTAAAAATCTGCGCTGGCATATCTCAGCCTTTTGCTACATAGCCTGCTCAATGATAGAGCGAAAATACTCCGCTGTTTTAATTATACCTTCGTCTAATTCCACTACTGGCTTCCAATCCAGAACGCTCTCGGCACGACGAATGTCGGGGCGTCTGACCCTCGGATCATCTACAGGGAGCGGGAAGTATTTAATAAAACTCTCGGTTTTAACCAAAGCAAGAACCTTGTTGGCTAAATCGCCCACGGTAAATTCTCTGGGATTTCCTATATTAACAGGCAGATGTATATCCCCATTATCTTCCTCTGCTTCTTGAAAGCCCAATTTATTAGATGGCCCGGTATCGGAATACATAAGCAACCGCATAATCCCTTCCATTAGATCGCTAACGTAACAAAAGGAGCGGGTCTGTTGGCCATCTCCGTAAATAGTAAGCGCTTCCCCTTTAAGCGCCTGAACAATAAAATTAGAAACTACTCTTCCATCATTCGGTCTCATTCGACTTCCATAGGTATTAAATATCCTGACGATACGAGTATCTACACCGTGATATCTATGGTAAGCCATCGTCATAGCCTCAGCAAATCGCTTTGCTTCGTCATAGACCCCGCGAGGACCAACCGGATTCACATGCCCCCAGTAACCCTCTGGCTGCGGATGCACCTGCGGGTCGCCATACACTTCCGAGGTCGAGGCCAGTAGAAAACGCGCCCCCTTTTCCTTGGCTAGCCCCAGTGCTTTATGTGTCCCCAAGCTACCAACCTTCAGCGTCTGGATCGGAAGATTCAAATAATCAATAGGGCTTGCCGGAGAGGCGAAATGCACAACCGCATCTACCGTTCCCGAAACATAGAGATATTCAGTAACATCTTGTTTGACAAACTCAAAATGATTATCGCCAAAGTGGTGCTCTATGTTCGCCACTCTGCCTGTAAGCAGATTGTCAAAAACGATGACTTCATGGCCGCCTTCAATAAGCCGATCAACAAGATGCGATCCTAAAAAACCCGCCCCCCCTGTAACCAGAAATCTCATCCTCCGCTTCCCTTCAAGGCCCGAAATAATCACAGCCATCAGTTTCAGTAATTCATCATATCGCGATGATTCTACTACCGTCAAAGTTAATACACTTAAAGCAATTTTCGATCAGCACTATGTCAGCCGCTAGAGCTAAGTAGGTTAACAAAAACGGGAATCAATAATTGACAAAAACTGTGAGTACTGCCTTACTCGCTCTCTCTAAATAAATAATTCATCAAGCAAAATCAACAATTAGCGCCTGTGCCCCGCGATTGAGAATGTGGCATCTGTTTTGCGCTACAAATAGATGAGCTTCAAAAACACGGAAGGATCGAAACAATCAGGGCAACGGGGGCTGCGCTGACTGTTTTGATCCTTCTCTATTTTCTACTCGCCATTCCAACAACAAAGCAAGATATGAAATTGTATGCTTCTTATTTTTCCAAGTTCCTGCTCCCTTTATCTCTAGAAACAAAGTAATCGCTTATCCAGTGATACTGACTGACATACTTACTCGTCTCGTTCCTGAAAATCGGAACAGTATATGACTTACTCACATAAACTGTTTTCAACCGGCCACGCCTAGTCCGCCTCTTCACGGCAACTCTCTCTGTAACCACTTTCGTAGGCTTGCGATTCACATCAGGCTCTTCCATCCAATCAGATTCACTATGAGTGAGCATGGATAAAACACGCCCAACCCCGCCGTTATATGCAGCCGCGAGATATGGCCCTATACGTTCAGGCAGAATCTCACTCCGCGTCCTTATTGCCTGCCAGTCCGAATCACATAACAATATCTGAGCCATAACAGCATTGACCGGATCGGCCATGCCCCGCGCGAAATCTCTCATCAATCCCGCCGCCGGATATTTGTTTGCAATCAGGTAGTAAGTAGAAGGAATCATCTGAACCAACCCGCGCGCCCCAGCCGAACTGACCGAGTAAGCATAAGCGCTCTCCTCATTCGTAGCAATAACGGTCAATACCCGCTCAACAAGTGCACGCGCCAAGCCCGGAGATTTAAACTCCCCAGGGTCTATATGCTCGTTCATCAGCAAAACCTGCAAAACATCGCGAGGAATTACATCAACAGCTTTTCGCCCCGGAAACGCAAATGAGAAGATCGCTTTATCCTTCAATCTTGAGTATGCCTTGTGAACGAAGCGCTCCTGAACTTCGATTCCAGCTTTGATTATTTCCTCCGTCTTAATTTCCGCTGAATACGGCGTATATACAGCTTCAATTACAGGATCACCCACGCCGAATCTGTTTCCTTCGTTCGACACGGGATATTTAACGGCAAGCACTTTGCCTCCCGCTGGCAGTACACAGGCAAAGTCCGTATTAATGCCGTTCTCACGCCTTACAGAGACAATAAAGCCCGGCGTGAGCACTTCGAACCCCTGATCTCGTTTGATGGCCCGCGCAATTTTGATCTCGCCTTCGAGATTCATAACGGCAAGCGCCATCTTCTCGACCGACTATCCCTTCAATTGCAACCTCTCGATACTTATGGCGTCCGACTCGCACTCTCCGCGTGCCGACAATCCCTTTGAGCAATTGCACACGCTCGTCCTTAACGAGCTTTCGCGCCTTCTCTATCTTCGACAGCAGGCCACTTGATGCAAGCTCTATAAAAGTATCTTTAGGTTTGAAACTGGCTGTTGCCAGAACAATCAGAAAACAAGCGACGACCCTGATCATTCTTTATAAACTCCCGCGTGATAATTGAGGCTAATTCATACTAGCAGGGATTAAACTCACGGCTCAATGGTTTTCTTTTCAAACAATAGATTTGCAATATTGCTCTACAGGCTTGCGCAACAAGTTTTGAGCATTGTACTTTCCTGATGACATCGGCATCATCGGCACCAGAGGAATAGAAAGTTGAATAACTTCATAGAACTTTTCAAGAATGAACTGGCAACGAATGGAAGAAAGATATTATATGCCGCGCTGATCCTCATCATCGGGTTATTCATCTCAACTTTCACCAAGCGATGGCTTAAACCTATTCTTGATCGCAGCCGCATCCACCAGGACCTTCTCCTGAAGAGCTTCTTTCTTCGCGCGACTTCACTCCTTATTGCAACTTTGACCATACTGACCGCGCTTGCAACAATCGGATTTGACGTTCGCACCTTTATAGCAGGACTCGGAATCACCGGGCTCATTATCGGCTTCGGGCTGAAAGATATACTCTCAAATTTCGCAGCCGGTCTCCTGCTACTGATCTACAGGCCCTTCCGAGCAGGCGAGTTAATAGAGGTCGAAGGAACGCATGGAACTGTCGAAGAGATGACTATCGTCAATATGCAAATGACTACATCTGATGGAGTCCGAGTTATTATGCCTAATTCAAAGGTTTGGGGCGCAAAGATAACCAATTACTCGTTAAGTCAACGCCGTAGATTAGAACTCACAATCAAGGTGCGCGAAGACGATGCTGACATAGCTATAAACTCTATCCTCTCAGCAATCACTGACGATGATCGGGCTTTGAAGACGCCTGCGCCAACCGTTCGAATTACTTCAATCGCAAACGACGCGGCAACCCTGACCATTTGGGTATGGACGCTCCCGTCGGATTTCACACAGTTTGGCACAGACGCCTACAAATTAATCTTCAAAGCCTTACGCGAGAACGACATTCAAATTCTCTGAAAGCCGAACAATTTCATCCAAGCTTTTCCGACAAAAATTTCGTCACCCTACTCCAAGCGTCTTCTGCTGTTTCTTTGTTGTAAGCGTCCGGTCGTGTGTCATTAAAAAACGCATGCCCTACCCCACTATAAACTTTAACCTCGCCTTCCTTGCCATATTTATTTATCGCTTCCTCCAGGCGTTTCATCTTTTCCTGAGTTATCCAAGGATCATTCTCCGCTCCAATAAACAGGACAGGAGCAGACAGCTTCTTGAGAACATCATCCGGTGGCACATCGCCGTAGAACGGGGCAGATGCCTTGACGCTCTCATTATGAGAAGCTAATAGGAGAGCAAACGTCCCTCCCATACAAAAACCTGTAACGCCAATGCTGTCAGCCTTCACATTCTGTTGCTCTTTGAGAAACTCCACAGACGCGTTCAGAATTTGAAGAGCGCGAGACTGATCCAGATTTTGCATATATTGCCCCGCTTGCTCTGGATCTTTTGTAACCTTGCCATCATATAGGTCAGGCGCAAGCACCACATATCCCTCGTCTGCAAACCGGTCTGCGATATCTTTGATGTGATCATTCAACCCCCACCACTCCTGAATCACAATTAAGGCAGGATGCTTTTCACCTTGAGCAGGAGTAATCATATAACCACGCGCCTCTTGACCATCCATCCCAAACTCAACCATTCGTCCCTCATTTGCCATTCAGCCACCTTCCTTTCTCAGATCAGAATTGTCTACCTACAACCAAATCTTAAAATACACATAAAATATAAAACGTTATCAGACTCAGCGCGTTACTCGAATTGCTCAACATCATCCCATAATTCGTTTCCAGCTTTCCAGGCTGGGCATCTTCATATAATAGTTCTCTCTATTTTCGTCGGCGATTGTACTGACGGGTTTCGATGAGTAGTCATGTCCAGGATATAACAGGGTCTCTTCCGGCAGCTTGCCCAAAACTTGAGTGAGAGAATAATACAACTGCTCGGAGTTGCCGCCAGGAAGATCCACACGACCACACCCCCCAATGAACAACGTATCACCGGAAACCAATGCCCCATCGGCAAGGAAACACTGACTCCCAGGTGTATGGCCCGGCGTATGCAGAAGCTTCACTTTCATATTGCCAATTTCAACCTCATCTCCGCCTCTTTGCTTCACTATGTCGCTATCAGAGATTCCAGAAACAAACCTTACTCCTTCGCTCTCTAATTCATTGACATACACCTTCACGGGGCGCTGTGATAAAAGTTCTCCGAGCCCCGAAATATCATGCCCGAAAATATTCCCCCCAATGTGATCAGGGTGGTAATGAGTCACAAGCGCGCCTGCCAGCGTCATCTCGTCTTTGTCCACCACATCGAGGATTCCCCGTATGTCCCAAGCTGGGTCTACAACCATGCACGCCCTCTGATCTTCATCACCTATCAAATAGACGAAGTTTGCCATCTGCGATGCGAATACATCCGACCTGGCAAAATCTCTCCCGGCTAATAGCTGGCGCAAGTACAAACTCATAATCGCTTCCCTTTCTTAACGGTCGCGTCTTCCGTTAAAATCGCTTCCTTGAAAAAGAATCGCCCATAGGGTAGAAATTTTGCTATGGTCAATTCACAATCTAGCTCGATTCGCTACTCACAAATAATACTTTTTCTCTTATGTGCAGTCTCACTCTTCGCCGTTTCCTGCCAGGGCAAAGAAACCAGAGCGCTGAATGCCGTCAAAGAGCGTCTAAAGAACCAGGGGCTGCGCGACATTCAACCCGTGATCTTTCATACAAGCAAGGATACTCCCGGAAAAGCATATATTGGAGTTGACGTCACTCACAGTTTTTCTAACAGTGAAGGAAAATTCCAGCATGAGTATCTAGGCTTCATCTTGCAGCAAAATGGCCAGGAATGGACCGTCGAAAGGGCCGCAGGTTATACAAAAGACCCCGCTCAGGCCGAAGTCTATATTGCCGGCGGAAAATAACTGGGAATTGCAGCCTGGCACTTCAATTTGATCGAGTGATCCGAAGGCGCTTACAGCTATTTCTTTCGCTTCTGGTATCCGCTAGTCTGTTCGCCGTACTGCGTGCGATACCAGGAAAGCTCGTCTGTAAATCCGGCCTCTCCCCTTTCAAAAGGCCTTGAGCCCGCCCCTGCTCCGTAATAACCTGCGTGAGGAACCGGCCCATACATTCCGTTGCTGTCTGCGGGTTTCGCCTTCTCTTTCCGATATGGCCTTTCGTACCCCCCGCCTATCCCATATCCAACCGAACGAGATTTGAGGCTTCGAGATGGATGCGCTTTGGCAGGTTCAATTAATCCCGAACCTCGCGTTCTGATATTGCGCCCTTCCCCGCCCCTTTCACCTTCCGGCGAAATGTCTCTCGCATAACCCAGCTTCTCGTCAATTGATGTATCTTCTCCGTGCGAAGCCCCTATTCGCAGCGATTTATCATCTTTCATCGTTCGATCAAGTTCCGCTTCTTTCTGGTCCGGATTTTCGCTGCCCGAGTGATCCTTCTTCTCGCTCATCCTTTATTCCTTTTCTGTTAATTCGACGAGGCCTGAGCCTGCATGCTTTCAGGCAAATCATCAATAGACTCATCGTCATCGCCTCGCAAACTTCCGCCGTAACCATACTGGCGAAGTCTGCGGTAGAGAGTCCGCCGGTCAATGCCCAAAGTCTCCGCAGTCTTGATCTGATGACCTCCCATCTTTTCAAGGATGCGCAAAATATAGCGCCTCTCCAATTCAGACAACGGCACGTTATCAACGATAGCTTCTTCAACTATATCACGCTCAGGCGCAGTAATGCTCGCTGGCAAATCCAGAACGGTCAATGTGTCATCGCTGCCCATCGTCAGAGCATGTTCGACGGCATTCTCCAATTCACGGACATTGCCCGGCCATGCATGAGTCATCAAAACGCGCATGGTTTCGCTCGCAAAACGACGAGGCGGTTCGCCGTGCTGCTGGGCGAATTTTTGCAGGAAGTAGTTTACCAAAAGAGGGATGTCTTCACGCCTGTCCTTCAAGTCTGGCAACCTGACAGGCACAACATTGAGCCTGTAAAACAGGTCTTGCCGGAACTCTCCATGCTTGACCGCTTCTTCGAGATCCTGATTACTTGCGGAAACGAGCCGTATGCTGATCGGTATGTTCTCGCGCCCGCCCACTCTTCTTACGACACGCTCTTGCAACACTCTCAATAACTTCACCTGGAGGTTTTGCGAGAGCGTGTTTATTTCATCGAGGAAGACCGTCCCGCCTTGAGCCTCTTCTATCAGCCCTCGTCTGGTTTCGTGCGCGCCTGTGAACGCGCCTTTCTGATGACCAAACAATTCGGATTCAAGAAGAGTTTCAGGAATGGCAGAGCAGTTGATCGGCATAAACGGAGCATCTTTGCGATCCGAATTGTAGTGAATCGCTCGCGCGACAAGCTCCTTGCCCGTGCCTGTTGAGCCGATGATCAAAGCCGATGCGTCGCGCCGAGCCGCAATGCGCCGGATGACTTCAAAGAGTTGAAGCATGGGCTTTGAGCGACCGACTATGTTCGAGAAGTTGTACTTGTCTCTGACCTCAGCTCTCAGTTCGCGGACTTCGCGGCGAAGGCTTCTTCGCTCAAGCGCCTTCTCTACAGTTATCACAAGCTCGTCGAGCTGAAACGGCTTGCCGATATAGTCTTCAGCGCCGAGTTTCATGGCTTCAACCGCAGATGAAATCGAACTGAATGCCGTCATGATAATCACAGCCACGTCCTGCCAGTCGAGCCGTATCCTGGCAAGCAACTCCAGGCCGCTCATGCCGGGCAGCTTTATGTCTGTGATTACCAGAGCGTAATCTTCTTCTTCGAGTCGCGCTACCGCATCTTCCCCTTTTTGTACTGTGGTTACGCGATAGCCCTTCTCGGAAAAGAAGGAATCAAGCAGATCACACATCTGCGCTTCGTCTTCAACGATGAGGATTCTTTGCTTCATAACACTCCAACGAGCCAATTTTACCGAGGAAGCGAAACTGCGCTCTTGCCTTTTGGCAGATGCAGAACAAGCGCAACCCCTCGCCCTTCTACGGCAGTCGGGTCCAGGCTTGCTCCGAACTCCCTCAGTATCTCTTTCGTCAGCGAAAGACCCATTCCAATCCCTTCCCTGTTTCGGCCTGATGTCAAAAGACTCGAAAACGATTTGGAAAAGTCGTGCGTCTGCCCGCTCTGCTCAGTCCCGAACATGAAAATCGGAATGAGGTCGGGGCGACCCACTGATTCTTCAATTGCAATCTCAATCTCGCCGCCCGGTCCCAGATGCTGTCCAGCATTCATCAGCAGATTGAAGATAGCTTGCCGCAGCCGAGGACCGTCGCCGTAAATCAATGATGGAATCGCACTACACGTCAGAGAGGCTTTCACGTCTGCTTTCCTCAAATGGCTGCCGATCAATTCGAGCGAGTCGGCAAGAAAGCTTTTAAGCTCAATGGCATCCCTTCGCCCCTGCGCAGGTCGCGAAAGATCGAGCATATGCTTTATGAAATCGGCAATCCGCCGGGTCTGCTGAATTATCGCGGACAGTTCTTTTCGCCCTGGCCCCTCCGGCCCCGTCCTCATCAGCAGGTATTCCGAATATCCCGAAATGATATTCAGCGGCGTTCCTACGTCATGCGCAATGCCCGATGCCATCTGTCCCAAAGTGGCAAAATGTTCAGCCTTTACCAGCTTTTCCTGTGCGCGTTCAACTTCGGATATGTCGTGAACCACTCGGACGAATCCGCTGGCTTTTCCTCCTTTGTTTTTTATGGGAGACACAGTAACCTGAAAAACCGATTTCCCATCCTTTGATTCAATTTCCAGCCTGCTTAGGATGCCGGATGCCGTCACCTCTTCGTGCGGGCAAGCTGCATCGTGGAAAACTTCAACGCAATCATTCCCGATGACCTCCGATGCCGCCTTTCCCAGTATTTCAAGCATTCTGTTGTTAGCATAAAGCACCTCGCCTTTCAACGAGTGAATCGAGATGCCATCATCAAGTGCATCGAAGATTGACGCCAGAAATTCAGCGCTCTGATAATCCGTTTCGGTCAGCGGTTTGTCATCCGATGCCTGGAGATTTTTCTCCGAATTCTTTTTCCTCAAAGCGGATCGCACTATTCACTCTCCCCTGATACAGGGATTAACAAGCATCCTCATTTATCCGTCTTCCAGTGAGGCAAAGCGCATTCCTCGCGTCGCAGAATCATATTTGCCCATATCTTTTCAAAATCAGCCCTTCCCTACTTCGATTATTCTTCAACACTGTCTCAATATCGTCAAGCACTGGGACAAAAAAGCAGCCCAATCTTGCATACAAGCCACACAAGGCTCTTAAGAGATGGCGGCGCAGACAGGTTCGCAAAAACAGAAAGGAGAGCCAAACTTCTGGCCCTCCTTTCTGTTTACCCAGGTCACAAACGAAAGATTTAATTCACACGCTTGTCATTGCACGGTCGGCGTATAGATGGACTCGGCACAATCTTGCTGGCGAGCAAGTTCTGGCTTGCGAATAAACTCATGGTGCTTGCCGTCTGTGTGCTTGAGTCATTGGCCCTTGCAACAATCAGAGAACCGGGTGAGGATATGGCTTCTCCCGACTCATCCGTCACAAGGCTGCTGATGGCTACGATGCTTGAGCGTGCCGGACAGAAGGCAATTTGATCTGTGCGCGAGCCAAGCTGCACCATCAAGTCCAGACTGGCTTTCTGAGGATCATCTGTAGTCCCTATCGAATACAGTTTGCCCGAATGCGTCGAGATCAGCCACTGCCCCTCTGTGCCGGAAGCAAAATTGGTCAAGCCCTCTTCATCTCTGAAATTTTCCGCGAAGATATTGCTGGATATGATCTTGCTCTTCTTGTTGAGTTTGACCAGCGCAAAAGCAGGAGCCTCGACAGCATTGAAGGTGCTCAAAGTCCTTATGAGATTTTTGGCCCGACCTCGCCTATTATTGGTTGGCCGCGCAATCTGCGCCGTAAAACCTTGCTTGATAATCCCCACCATGCGTTTGGATGAATCAACCTTCACATTGCGAGGACTGGCATCTTCTGCGCCCTCCTGCGCAAGTGCGTCGAACTTTTGCAGTTGCTTCACAGATCCAAAAACATTCGATTCAGGAACATTTACTTCAGCGTCTAATTCAACCTGACAAAATGTTCCATCGTTAATTACAAAGTAGGCAGATTCCGGGCGATTATTACCAGTCCCTGTGATGGCAACGCTGCTGCCTGGAATCATAAACATATTTTCAGGAAACTTTTCCGGCGTTATCCGTTTATTCAAGTCCAGGGACCCTGCGGATGACAAAGAATAGAGCGATAATTCAGATGTGGTCTTGACCTTGTCGTCTTCGCCTTTCGCTTTCCTGTTCCAGCAAACTGTAACGATGTCGGTTGCTTCATCTACATCAAGATAGGTGATCTTGCTATCCTGGCCGAAATCGTTCGCAGGGACGATGTCTACTTTGTAAATATATCCCTGCTCAAGGTTATAAGTAAAAATCGAAGCGCCGTTCGTGAAAACCAGATAGCTTCCATTCTGGCCCAGCCCAAAATCTATAGGCGCATCACTGCAATTCTCTGCTCCTCCTATCCCCTTTATGTCAATAACCGATACAGTGGAATTGAAGACAGGCTTATTGTTGTCATCAAGATTCAACCGTGTGTAAGCGAGAACCTCTAGTCCGTTATATCCTTCATCGGTCTCAACGAACCTCGTCCCTCTGACATAAACGATTTGGGATTTAGGATCAAATAAAACTTTGGTCGGATAGTGCACCTTTTTGCCGCTGGAAAGAGTTTGCAAGCTGATGGATACAGGGTTTGCAAATGGTTTCTTAGTGTCAAACAGATAAAGGAAATGATTGTCCAGTGCTGACAAGTCTGCATCTTCTGCAATCGGCTTCGATGGCGCATAGGGCGCGACCAACACATATCTGTCAAAGGCAAAAGCAACATTATTGCTCTCGCCGTTCAAGCCCGAGAGAGGCACTTCGGAGACTTTCCACGACCCGGAAGCCAGCGAAGAAATGGTTGGCATTCCGAGCATTCCCGTCAATGCCAGCGCTATTATCGCCAATCGTATACCTTTGTGCAGGCCGAACACTTTTTTCATCTTCGCACCTTTCCTCGTTTTCGGAGGTTACATCACACTACTGATATTACAAACCTGAAATCAGAGCGTCATAAGAGCATTCAATGTGCCACATCTGCAAAAGCCGATTGCTCGATTAAGATATCGTCTAACTCTTAATTCCAAAGACTTAATCGTTCCACGCCCTGAAGCAAGCTTTCGCACATGCGGATAGTATATTGTCAATTTTATCCGGTAAAAATGTACCGGTGGATACTCACTTTACAAATAAATGCCTAAATTATTGCAAAGCTTTGACTTCAGCTCAGATAGCGATGATATTTTGAAGCTAAAGCATTGTCAAGCATTTTCCTCATTAGCAGGGCTATAACAAAATCATATCAAGGCCATTAAGTTCTTTGAAAAGCGGCTTTGCTACCTTACTGACGGAATTATAGGAACGTGGTCACTAATGGCGATTCTGACACCGCCGTTTATTTTTATATGCGCTCTTCTCTGTGGATGCCAAGCTGGGCAAGCTTGAGCCTCAGCCCTCTGCGCGATAGTCCCAGATCAAGAGCCGTCCGCGAAAGATTATTCCTGTTGCGCACAAGCGACTCTTCGATCAACTGGCGTTCGAGGATAGCCGTCGCCTCTTTCAGTTTCACTCTGGCGTCACCTTCTACCGGCTTCTTGAATCCGCCGCCGTTGGTTCCGGCGTTAACCCTCGCGTCGCTTACAGGCATTAGCTCTCGTTCCGCTTCGGCTCGCATTCTCTCACCCGATAACGGCCTGCGCGGGTGGACTACTTCGGGTGAAAGGTCTTCTTTTGCTATCCGAGAGCCTTCGTATCCATATGCGACCATTCTTTCAATCTCGTTTCGCAACTGTCGCACATTGCCCGGCCAGTCGTAAGTCGTCAGCGCGTCAATTGCGTCCTGCGTCAAAGAGATGCCCGGCTTGCCTGAACGAGATGAGAAATGATCGAGAAAGTGCGCGGCCAATACAGGGACTTCTTCCCGCCTCTCTCTGAGCGGCGGCACATGTATGCGGATTATGTTCAAGCGGTGGAATAAGTCCTCTCTGAATCGCCCATCTTCAACTGCGCGCTCAAGGTTAGAATTTGTCGCGGCAACTATTCTCACGTCAACGCGCAAAGGCTTTGTTTCTCCTAACGGTTGTATCTCTCCCTCCTGCAAAAAGCGCATCAGCTTCGGCTGTACTTCTAAAGCAAGGTCTCCAATCTCATCAAGAAAGAGCGTCCCGCCATCGGCTGCTTTAATAATTCCGGGATAATTAGCGGTCGCGCCCGTGAACGACCCGCGCCTGTGGCCGAACAACTGGCTGTCAATTATTTCCTTCGGCGTCGCCGTGCAGTTGAAAGGCAGGAAGATCGCTCGCGCTCGCGCTGACTGCCCATGAATATGCCTTGCAACCAGTTCTTTGCCAGTGCCGGATTCTCCGGTTATCAAAACGGTAACATCGCTTGTTCTGATCTTGTAAATCTTATCAATCACATCGGACATCGAAGCACTGCCGATTATGAAACCGGGCATAATAGTCTGCACGCGCTGATCATGATTAGTTGTATTAGAACTGCGCGCGGCGGCTCGCAAAGAACAGGTTTCCAAACCAAGCTCGACCTGTTTCAACAATGGCTGAAGCCGACCGATGTTTAGTGAATCATCGCCGCGAATGTAAACAGTTATTGGGTTCTTTGTATTCTCGCAAATCCTGAACAGATATCCGCCATAAACCCGCATAACAGCTTCACTCATTGACGCATCAAGTGTTAAGCAAAGTTTGTCTGCTTCATTGCGGCTGATGCCCTGCACAGCTAAAGGCTCTAATCGTCCGGATTCGTCGATGCGACAGATAACGACCTGCTCCACAGAAAAATTCTCGAAGACTACAGCAGCTAATTCTTGAACGAGTAACTCACGTGAAGCTGACGCTTCAATCAGCCGCTGCATTAGAAGGACATCATTGAAAGGTGTCATTCGTAGAACCTGAGCGCCATCATCTCCTTGAGTCACAGATGAAAGTGCTTTTCGAGTTAGCTCCAAATCTGGCTCTACGCTCAAATTTTCAAAGATCGCCTTTGCTTGTAATAGATTCGCTTCAGCGCCTTTCAAGTCACGAGTTTTCTTTAGCAACAACCCCATCTCATAATAACTCTTTGCAAGATCGTAAGGGATTTCCGTTGTAGTGAATATTGAAATGCTTTGCGCAATATGCTGTTTTGCTTCCGCGAGATGTCCACAGGCTGCCTCTATCTGACCGTTCAGTCTTTGAATCAATCCTGAAACAGGCAAATGCATTTCTTCTTTTAATCTTCCCTGCGCTAGCTCAAGATATTCCTTCGCTTGATCATACCCGCCTTGAAGTATATGAACACTCGCAAGCCCCGCCGTTGCAAGCGTGACTCCATGAAGATCCCCAAGTGATGTAGAAAGCTGCATTGTTTGGCGAAGTATTTTCAACGCATTTTCGATACGGCCTGTATTACAATATACTAGAGCTAATATTCTTAGCGCGTTACTTTCAAGCCATTTATCCGCTAAGCTCTCTAACAAATCCAAGCTCTTTTTTAGATGATCTTCCGTACTTGAATACTGTCCTCGCGCGCAAAGGATCTCGGCAAGTGTTACTCTGGCAGTGACCTCTTGAACTGGGTTTGCATATCGCTGTGCGATATCAATAGCCTTATTTAGATTCTCTACCGCTTCTTCCCAAAGACCCGCAGAACGCTGTAGCTCACCTAAATTATTGTAAGCCATCGCTAAATAATCTTTATGTCCGCCTTTTTCGAGATACTCTATACCACGCTCAAGATATTTAGCTGACTCTTGATTCTCTCCCGGATAACCAAAAAATAGAGTGGTCCCCAAATCCACTAAGACGCCGCCTATCAAGTTTGCATTTGTCGATCCTTCTGCTAGTTCAAATGCTTTCATATAATTCTGCCTTGAACTAGAAAAAGCGCCCTCACCAAAATCTACAGCGCCAAGTCGCCTATGAATCTGCGAGAGTAATTCGCGATCTAGCGCAGTCTTTGGATTGCTCGCCGCTGCCAGCAAGTGGTCGCGAGCAATCCTGAATTCATTTATCTCAATATATGTGCGGCCAAGCGCGTATTGAGTCTCGCTCATCCCGAAGTCGTCGCCCTGTTCAAGAAATAATCTCTTCGCTTCGTTCAATGAGGCAATCGCTTTCGCATGGTTTCGCAAAAAGCTGTTCACCCATCCCAGCCGGAGCCTCAAGCGCGCCTTCGTCCTCGTCGCTAGCGAAGAGAATAGACGCGGGTCTTCATACTTCCCTATAACATTGTATGCTTCGTCGTACTTGCTCAACTCTTCGAGCGCCTTGCTCAAAAGCGACCGGGTTTTCGCTTCGTCTTCGACCGATAGCGCGTCATCTGTAAGAGCAGCGTAAAAATATTCGGCGGCTTCTTCGTAGCGAGACTGCGTCAGCGCCGTTTCCCCGCGAGAGAAATAATTCCCTTCACCCGCCACAGGCCTCATAGCGCCCGATCCGTTGGAAGAAATCGCAGAGCCATTCGATTGCAAATGCGGCTCCGCTTCGTTTCGCTTCAACAACTGCCTCACTGTTACGTGGCTTATGCGATCTACGATGCCGCGCTCCATTGCTGCCGTCGCAAGCTTCTGCGGCGTCCACACTTTGAAACCATACCCGAGACTCGACGGCGAACTCCGGGCCATCTGCAAAATCTTTTCTACCTGGTTGCCCGAAAATCTCGGTCGCGGCCCGCCCTGTGGCCCACGCTTCTTAATCGCTATCCCTGTCAGCCCTTCTGTATTAAATCTGCGAATCCATTTCTTGATGTTGGAAGGATGCGCCCCTAACGTTTGCCCGATTTCAACGGCAGTCTTGCCTTGGGCAGATAATAAGATGACCGCTGCGCGCGACGCTTCCTCTTTGCTCTGAGACTCCGAGCAACGCTCAAGCTCTTCTCTTTCGTCTGGCTGTAATTCTCGAACAAACAGCGGTTGGAACATTTTATGCACTCTGCAATAATCTGCCCCTAAACTGCTGAGGCATTAGAAAAAATTAAGTTTGAAGCCTGACAGTCAGCCTTACTTCAACTCCTGCGGAGAGAACATCGTAGCTTACGAGTATTTCTATGCTGCTACCCATCTGGCTCATAGAGGCTCCGAAAATAGCAAAATTTTTTATATACGTCAACAACTATCTTTCCAGATATTTCAACTCTCTTGTATACAGCGGTGACGTGATTGAAATTATTTTGTTGCCTATTCAGTCACCGGCTTGGTAGAATGCCCCTTCCGCTTCCGAGACGAACCGCGCAATACGATCAGAGGGGGTTTACCAGAATGAATTACTTTTCGCTCACGCGGTCAGGCAATCTTTATCGTCTGGTCCAAGTTACAACTATCACTTTTGCAGTTCTTGCTATGATGGTCGCAACCCTCCCCGTTGCGGCGAACAACCAATTTCAAACACAAAGCGCTCAGGGACTCAACATTGATTTGGGTGCAACCGCGGCTAATATAACTGTCCTAGGCGCAGCCGCTTCAGATCATCTGAGCGGCAATAACGAACCTGCAACCGTCGGTACATTCCCGCGCGCACATGCAATCGTCACTGGCGATTTCAATCGAGACGGCTCGCTTGACGTAGCCATCGGCGCGCCCGACGCTGATTTCGTGCCTGCAGCGCCGCCGGCTCGCGCAAATGCAGGCGCTGTTTACATTATCTTCGGAAAATCAGTATTTCCGGCTGGCACGGTCATTGATACGAATCTCACAGCTTCGAACCAGCCCGACGTTAAGATTTTCGGCGCTGCTGCCGATGATAATTTAGGGTTCGCTCTTGCGGCAGGCGACGTTAATGGCGACGGCGGCACAGACCTGATTATGGGTGCTCCGGGGTTTGATCCTTCTACGGGCACCCCTGCGGCGACACAAACTAATGCAGGCGCTGTCCATATTCTGTTCGGCTCAACGAGCCTGACTCCAAAGATCATCGACCTCAGCACTGCCAATCCAACCAACGTTGTTATATTTGGAGAACACTCTGGCGACAGGTTCGGCAGCGCAATCGCTGTCGGCGATGTCACAGGCGGCACACCGGCAGTTGCCGATCTATTAGTCGGCGCGCCAGCGAGCACTGGTCCGGCTCCTGGGACCTCTGCTCGCGCTGATGGCGGCGCGGCTTTTCTGTTGAACGGCGGCACGGGTCTCGATAATGCAGCCGCTACGATAAAGACCATAGACCTCGGCGCGATAGCCGCGGCTGCGAGAATTTACGGCAATACCGGAAGCCAGCTCGGCAGCTCCGTTACTACCGGCGACATAAATTCCGGCGGGTCTGCGGACATCATAGTCGGCGCGCCAAAGGCTAACAGGCCAAACGCGGGCGGTGATATAGCCGAAACAGGAGCCGTCTTCGCTATCTTCGGCGGCGCTAACCTCACTCCGCCTGCTCCGGCCACTTCAAAGTTGTTTGATATAAATACTACACAGCAAAGCGTGTCAATCTATGGAGAGTCGGCAGGCGATCATCTTGGCGCTTCAGTCGCGACGGGCAATGTCAGAGGCGGCGGCGTGATTGACCTGATAATGGGAGCGCCGGAAGCGGATGGGCCGAACGAAGGCCGCTCCAATTGCGGAGAAGTTTATATTCTCACGGGCAGCACAGGGCTCAGCACTCCGAATGATCCGCCCGCGCCCGGCACCCCTGTTCAAAGACGAATTGATGTTTCGCTTGGCACGGTCAACCTGACAGTATATGGCGCGACATCCGGAGATCGTTTCGGCTCAACTGTCGCAGCCGGGATATTCAACAACACGGGAAACACGGACTCCATCGCAGATGTACTGGCCGGCGCGCCCGGTTTCTCATCGAGCAAGGGGGCAGTGTACGGCCTTTTCGGCGGGCCGAATATGACCCTTTTTGCCGCGCGCGATCTGGCAATTGGCCAGGACGATTTTCGCGTCAACGGTCAGGCCAATGGTGACGAACTGGGCTGGGCCATCGCAACAGGAGATATTGATAACAATACTGGCGGCGACCTGATAATGGGAGCGCCAGAGGCGGATGTTACGATCTCTGCGGGAAACACCCGCACAGATGCAGGAAAAGTTTATGTGCTTCTCGCTTTGGGCAACGTGGTGCCTCCTGTAAATCAAAATCCGACTGTGACTATCACCAGTCCAAATACCGCTGTGACAATTGCCGGTGGTTCCACTTTTAACATTAATTGGAACGCGGCTGATCCGAATGGCGACAACACGATTCAGCGTTTTGAGATTCGGCTCTCAACCGACGGGGGCACGACCTTCAATACGATCATCACGTCGAACGTTGCCGGAAACCTTCGCACTTTCGCATGGATAGTGCCGACAGGACTCAATACTCAAACGGCTCGCATTCGCGTTATAGCGTTTGATAACGCGGGCGGCACGGGCCAGGACGACAGCGACACCAATTTCACGATATCGGATGCCGGAGTCTTGGTCACGATCACCGCGCCTATCGGCGGTGAAACTCTCTTTCAGGGCGCGACCTTCAACATCACCTGGGATGTGCCCGAAATTTTGAGACCCCAGATCAAAGGATTCGATGTGTTCTTCGCCGCTGACGGAGTGAACTTCACTCCGCTAACGGCTGTTGATCCTACGAAGCCTGCGCTGGGGCCGACCGTCTTCAATTTCTCATGGACGGTGCCGAACCTTTGCGTTTCGACGGCGAAGATACTTGTCAGGGCAACAAGCATCACGAATGCTGTTTCCATCTCTACTAGCGGCCCGTTCTCGATTGCCCAGCGAGGCCCGACCGTTGATACAACAACAGCCGGGGCGAATTTCTTCAACAGTAGCGGCACGAAGCTCAACTTCCGCACCACTACAATAAACGGCGTCGAGGTCAGAT
This sequence comes from Blastocatellia bacterium, assembly GCA_963726785.1. GTDB lineage: Bacteria > Acidobacteriota > Blastocatellia > UBA7656 > UBA7656 > DATEKX01. The sequence continues at coordinate 391,550 of CAVSDJ010000008.1, read as the reverse complement.
TCGCGGACGGCGTTAAACTCGAAATCTCAAATGATGCAGCGGGCACGCAGTTCTTCGAGGTGGCGAAGGCCAAGCGAAAGAGCAGCGGCAGCAAACTGCAATCTAAAGGCAAAGTCAACAATCAGGATGTGGGGGTCTTCTTCCCCGATGGGGCGACTCGATTCGTTCGCATCACCAATCCCACGTGCGGCGTCACGCTGCTTCGCTTGAAGCGCGTAGGCAGCAACCTTGTTTTGGATGCAACAACCCAGGAGATTCTGAACTTCAAAGTCCCTGAATAGACTTCGCCAGTAAACTCAAAAGGCCAGCCCTAAATGGCTGGCCTTTTTTCTTTGCACTCTAACAAATTCCGAAGACTATCTTCGCTCGTAATATCTCATCACCAGACCGTCGCGCCCGATAGCATACCCGCGATTCTTGAAGAAAGAGACTGAGAAGAGGTCGCCCGTTGTCGCGCTGTCTTGATCGACCCAGTTGCGCCCGCCATCATAAGTGCGAATGATGCGGCCTCCGTACCCGACTACCCAGCCGGTCTTCTTGTCAATGAAACTCATCCCGAACAGCGGCTCGCGCACGTTCAATTGTATCTGCTCCCACGTAGCGCCTCCGTTTTCGGTCCTGAGCAGCGTTCCGTTGTCGCCTGTGATCAATCCTATGCGATCGCTGATCAAATAAACCCTGTTCAGATCATCCTTTGTTCCCGACCTTTGAGGATACCAGTTGCGACCCGCATCGTCCGTGTGCAGAATCACGCCGCCCGTTCCAACTACCCACCCACGGTCGCCTTGAAAGCTCAGGTGAAATAACTGCGCGTCAACACCGCTCTTCTGCTCGCGCCAGCTTGTGCCGCCGTTGGTCGAAGAGAGTATCAATCCTTTGTCGCCGACGATGTATCCGTAATCGCGATCTGTGAACAGAACGGAGTAGAGATCAATCGCGCCGCTGTCCGGCTGCCCGTCTGCGCTCTTGTAACGAGACGTGTAGTAGCTCTTGATAAAACTGCGCCCGCCGTCCGTACTCTTGAGCATTGCGCCAGCGTCTCCAACGACCCATATCCGATTGCCGCGCGCGTAAATATCATTCAACCCCGAATCAATACCTGCGTTCTCTTCCTGAAAATTGCGGCCCTCATCATAAGACCGCGCGACCAGCCCGTCAGCCCCGACCACCCATATGATGTCGCCGTCATAGAAGACCGCGTTGATGGCCGCAGGCTTGTCGCCCTTCTTGATCATCTGCACACGCGACCACCCCTGCTGCGCAAACGCTACGGATGCCAACATCATTGTTAAAGCAAGTATCGCAAATATGGCTGTGAATCTTCTGCTACTGATCATTCATCCCTCCGCTCAGGTTCCGCACGTAATTTGAACCTCTGAATCTTTCCTGTCGAAGTCCGAGGCATTTCATCAATCAATTCGATCTGCGACGGCACTTTGTATCTTGCAAGCCTGGAACCTGCGAAATTACGCAACTCTTCTTTGATCTTTTCGCCATCGCCTTCTTTTCGGATGACCACGAAGGCGCGCACAGTTGCCAGCCCGTCCCGATCAACAGCAGAAACTACTGCGGCTTCCTGAACGGCTTCGTGCGCGAGCAACGCCGATTCCACCTCGATTGGAGAAACCCACAGGCCGCGAACTTTGAAGCAATCGTCAGAACGACCTACGTGATAAAAGAAGCCGTCTTCGTCGCGGCGATAGATGTCGCCGGTTTTCACCCAGCCTTCCTGAATCGTCGCTTCGGTAAGCTCAGGCCGGTTCCAGTACCCGACGGTTGCGCTATCGCCTTTCACCCAGAGATTGCCCAACTCGTTTGCAGAGACTTCATTGCCGCCGTCATCAACAAGCCTTGCGGCGTACCCCGTGACGATTTTTCCGCTTGAACCGGCTCGCGCTTCGCCTTCTCTGTTTGAAATGAAGATGTGCAGCATCTCCGTCGAGCCTATGCCGTCGAGAATCGTTAGACCGAACTCGCGCTGCCAGTCTTCGAAGATTCTCGCAGGCAGAGCCTCGCCAGCCGAAACGCACAACCTGAGCGATGAAACATCTATGGGGTTGTTTGCATGAAACTCCAACAGCGCGCGGTAAACGGCAGGCACTCCGAAAAAGACAGTCGGCTTTTGCTCTTTGAAAATCTTCGCGATGCGCTCCGCGTTCGGGCGCTCTGAATCGAGCAGGACGCACGCGCCAGCCGCGAGAGGAAACGATAAACTGTTGCCCAGTCCGTAAGCGAAGAACAATCGCGATGATGAATAGATTCGATCATGCTCAGTGAATCGTAAAACGTTCGCCGCATACGATTGCAATGTGAATGGAATCGCGCCGTGATGATGCAGCGCCCCTTTCGGCGTGCCTGTGCTGCCCGAAGTGTAAAGCAGGAAGGCCGGTGACTCTTGAGTCGTGGCGGTGCGCGATTCTTGATTCGCCGCCTCGTCAATCTCAGCGTTCAAGCAGGAACGATCTTTCGCATTGACTCCGACCAGAGCGTAGTTGTCAGATAATGCCGCGTCACTCGAATGAAGCTTTTCTTTCAACTCTTCTTCATAAATCACAAGTCGCGCGCCCGAATCTCTGATGATGAACTTCACATCATCCGGCGACAGAGCGGTATTTACAGGCACGCTGATTGCCCCGATTGATGCTGCCGCAAGAAAGTACGAAATAAAAAGAGGCGAATCATAAAGCAGCAGAGCTACGCGGTCGCCTTCCGCAATTCCCTGCTCTATCAGTTGATCGCTGTAGTAGCGCACAAGCTTGCCCAGCGCATCATACGTTATGCGTTCGCCGCCGTATTCAATCGCAGCGTTGTTGCCAATTTTGAGCAGCCGTTCGGAGCCAAGAAAATAATCGCGCAGGTTAAAGCGGGAAGGATTGAGCTTCATAATGGACGCGATTATATGACGGCGACAGCTTTCATTCAAAGCATCAGGGATGGAGATAAATGTCCCGGCCCTCTTTTCGCTCCACGATGAGTTTGTTTTCGGCGGCGGCATAATCCAGATGCGCGACCGTCTCTGAGAGCGCCAGAAATCGGTGATAACCATTCGCAGCAGGAAACAACAGTGCTGACGCTTCCCATGCATTGATTCCATTTCGCGGCACAAGCTTCAATAACTTCGATTGCCTTAAATTCGTAAAGCGATAGAGCCTGTGAAAGTGTTCATCGTAATCGTCAATGTCGTCGCCGTGCCCGCCCTTCAGTACAGTAGGTGCAAGCGAACGTATTCGAGCGAGCGAGACGAGATATTCGCCAAGGGATTGAAACCGCTTCTTCTCGTTGACCGGGTCCGGGCTGAGAACAGGATTTGGCGTGATGTTTTTCAGCACCGTGTCGGCGGAAAACACGAGCCGGTTGCTCGTCCGCACAAGGCAGATAGAACCCGGCGTATGTCCCGGCGTATGAACTACGGTCAGGCTTTCATGCTCGAAGAGAATCTCGTCTTCATCTTTTAAGACTTCGACATTTGCGAGCGGGTAGGCGAAACCTTTGAACTTTTCATACCCGGCTTCCATTCGATCAATCGCTTCTCGCGGCACGCCCGCCCCGGCCAGTATCTCACGATAAGCGAGATAATCAGTGTTGGCGGAAACGGCAGGCGCATCCCATTCGTGGATGTAGACAGTCGCGTTAGATTCCTCGACTACCAACTGAGCAAGCCCATAATGGTCTGCGTGCGCGTGCGAAATGATTATGCGTTTGATGTCCGATAGCTTGTAGCCCAATCGCGCAAGGCCCGACCTCAAGCCTTCGAGCGAGGCCGTATCACGCGGGCCGACATCTATCAACGTCAGCGGATCTTCTTCGATGAGGTAAACGTTGACAGGCCCAACATAAAAAGGCGTTGGCACGCTGATGCGGTGGATTTTCATAAACGATGAATGATGAATGATGAACGATGAATGACGAATAAAAGGATTCATCACTCATCGTTCATAGATCATCATTTTACAGATTGTATCGTCCGGCTTCGATGATCGAATCGGCTATGCGGCGACGCGCGGCTACTGTGTTGTACGGCGTGCTCTTCATATAACGACGCAACACGCCCATCATCATTCGCAGATCGTCGCCTTCGGCCATCGAGGCAATCGCATTCTTTGCGTTGCGTTCCACGCGCTGAATCGCATCGCTTGCGAAGACTCGCGTAGCATCTACTTGCAAAGCGACGTTTGCTTCGCCCTTCACAGATGCGAGCTTCTCAGTTCTGAGAATCGCGCTCTCCATCGCGAAGACATCCATAATCATGTCGCTCGCGGCGGCCAGCACTTCCTGCTGCTCAGAGGCTTGTTTGCCGTACTTCAACGCAGCAGTACCGAGCACGGCGACGATTGCCTTCTTGCAGTTTGTCAACGCCGCGCGATCTTCTGCAAACAGCGTGTCGGGCAATTCTTCGGGCATCGAAGGCGAAAGCATGTCTTCCTGCAATTTCTTTGCCGCCGCAAACAAGGCGTTTTCGCCTTTGGCCGCGCGGCGCAGGAACTGGCCCGCGATTATCAGGCGATTGATTTCGTTTGTGCCTTCGTAGATGCGGGCGATGCGCGAATCGCGATACGCTTTTTCGACGGGGTAATCACTGGAATAACCGTTGCCGCCAAAGACCTGCACCGCTTCGTCGCAAACATAGCCGAGCCACTCGCTGCCCGTCACTTTGATTATCGAGCATTCGACCGCGTAATCTTCGATTGCCTTCAAAGCTTCCTTCGGGATGTTGCGATCAACAGATGAAAGCGCTTCTTCGATCATGCCGACTGTTCTGTAAATCATGCACTCGCCGACGTAAGCGCGAATCGCCATCTCTGCCAGCTTGTGCTTTATCAACCCGAACGACGCGATGGGCACGCCGAACTGGAATCGCTGTTTCGCGTAATCGGTTGCAATGCCCGTGAGCCGCTTCGAGCCTTCGATGGAACTTACGCCGAGCTTCAAACGACCGATGTTCAAAATGTTGAAGGCGATCTGATGGCCTTTGCCTATTTCGCCCAGAACGTTTTCAGAAGGGATTTGCGCGTCTTCAAGATTGACCGCGCAGGTCGAAGAACCGTTCAAACCCATCTTGTGCTCTTCGGGCGCGATTGAAACTCCGGGGAACGTGCGCTCGACTATGAAGGCTGTGAACTTGTCGCCGTCAATCTTTGCAAAAACGATGAAAACATCTGCAAACCCGGCGTTAGTGATCCACATCTTCTGGCCGTTAAGAACGTAGGTCTTTCCATCTTCTGAAAGCGCTGCTGTCGTCTTCGCTGCAAGCGCGTCAGAGCCTGAGCTTGATTCGGTCAAAGCATAAGCGCCGACCCATTCGCCCGTGGCAAGCTTCGGCAGGTATTTCGCCTTCTGTTCATCGTTGCCGAAATAGACAATCGGCAGCGTGCCTATGGTTGTATGCGCTCCGACCGTGCCGGAAAACGATGCCTGGCCTGAGACGTTCTCGGACGCGACCAGCGAACTGAGAAGGTCGAGGCCAGCGCCGCCGTACTGCTCAGGAATATCAATTGATAAAAGCCCAAGCTCGCCCGCTTTCATCAACAACTCGCGGTGAACCGCATAAGACTTCGATTCGATCTCTTCTTCGCGCGGAAGGACTTCTTTTTGAGTGAACTCCTTAGCCGTCTGCGCGATCAATCTATGCTCGTCGCTGATGTCTTCGGGCGTAAAAACATCTTCCGGGCGATGGTCTTCGAAAACGAAGCTTCCGCCTTTAAGCACGTCTTTGGTTTCTACAGTCCTGGTCATGTCTGTTCTCCTTTGATGTGTCGGATGCCGACCTTATTATAACAATTCAAAAATTCCGGCAGCGCCCATGCCGCCGCCCACGCACATAGTCACCATGCCATATCGCGCCGAACGACGGCGCATCTCGTTTAAGATCGTCGCGGTCAGTTTTGCGCCAGTGCAGCCCAGCGGATGGCCGAGCGCAATCGCGCCGCCATTAACGTTCAGCTTGTCCTGATTGATTCCTAGTTCCTTCACAACCGCCAGCGCCTGCGCCGCGAACGCTTCGTTCAATTCGATGAGATCAATCTGATCGAGATTGAGTCCCGCAATCTTCAATGCTTTGGGAACAGCGGCCACAGGGCCTATGCCCATGTAATCGGGTGATACACCCGCCGTAGCATATGCGATGAGTCGCGCCAGTGGTTTCAAGCCAAGTTCGCGCGCGCGGTCTGCCGACATGACAACCGAGACGGCAGCGCCGTCTGACATCTGCGACGAATTGCCAGCCGTAACGGTTCCGCGAGCATGAAATGCAGGCCGCAGTTTTCCAAGCGCATCAATCGAAGTGTCTGCGCGCGGCCCTTCGTCCGTGTCGAAGACAGATTCTTTGACGGCGCGTTTGCCTTTCGCATCAAGCTCTACGGTCTTGACGTTGAGCGGCACAATCTCATCTTTGAACTTGCCTGCGTTGATGGCTTCTACTGCTTTTTGATGGCTGCGAAGCGAGAACTCGTCAGCCTCTCGGCGCGAGATTGAATATTTCGCTGCGAGGTTTTCAGCCGTTAATCCCATGTTCAAGTAGTAGTCGGGCCAGGTGTCTACGAGTGTCGGGTTCGGCACGATTTTGTTGCCGCCCATCGGAACCATGCTCATCGTTTCAGTTCCGCCCGCGATTATGCAATCAGCCCAGCCGCACATTACTCTCTCTGCCGCAAACGCGATGGCTTGAAGGCCCGACGAACAGAAGCGATTGATTGTGACGGCAGCCGCTTCTTTCGGAACGCCCGCGAGCCACGAAGCCTGCCGCGCAACGTTCATTCCCTGTTCCGCTTCAGGCATCGCGCAACCTAAGATCACATCTTCAATCATCTCAGGCTGCAAGCCCGGCGTATGTTCAATTGCCGCCTTGATAACTGCGCCAGCCATGTCATCTGGCCGAGTGTCTTTCAACACGCCGCGCGGCGCTTTGCCAACAGCCGTTCTCAACGCTGAAACTATCACTGCATCTTTCATACTTCTCTCCTAAAATTGATCCGTACTTTATATGAGACGTTATCAGACGGATGGCAGTAGCCTGTGCGTAAGCAGGGGCGCAAGACTGACGCCCCTGCTTACGCGCAAGCTACTGCTCAGTTCCTCAATGGCTTGCCCGTCTTCAGCATGTGCTGAATGCGCTCCTGCGTCTTGCGCTCGCCGCACAATGAAACGAACGCTTCACGCTCAAGGTCGAGCAGGTATTGCTCGCTCACAAGAGTCTTGTGCGTCAGGTCGCCGCCCGTGATGATGTGCGCAAGCTTTCGCGCAACGTGGCCGTCATATTCGCTGATGAAGTTGCCGCGAATCATCATGTGAACCGCAAGCTTGATCGTTGCGAGCGCAGATTCGCCCATCACGGGAATGTCTGTTCGAGGGCGCGGCGCGGTGTAGCCTTCGCGCACCATCGCAAGCGCAGTCTGCTTTGCGTCTTCGATCAAGCGGTCGCGATTCATCGTGATCGGGTCTGTCTCGCGCAGGAAACCTATCTCGCGCGCTTCGACCGCAGACGTTGACACGCGAGCCATCGCGACAGCTTCGGAAACTTTCTTTACGTGCGGGAACAAATCTTCATCGGGCAATGCGTCTTCCGTTGCGCGCAACACTAACTCTTTTACGCCGCCGCCGCCCGGTATCAAGCCTACTCCGACTTCGACCAGTCCAATGTAAGATTCGGCAGCCGCACGCGCTTTGTCGCCGTGCATGGTTATCTCACAGCCGCCGCCCAAAGCCATGCCTGCGACGGCTACGACTACAGGCTTCGCGGAATAACGCAGATTCATGTTCGCGTTTTGAAACTGGCGCACGCTTAGAGCGATCTCGTCCCACTCGCCTTCTTGAATCGCAAGCAAGACCATCATTATGTTCGCGCCAACTGAAAAGTTTTCAGCTTCGTTGCCGATGACAAGCGCCTCGAAATTCTGGCCGACTTCTTTCACGGCGTAATTCATCATCGAAATCGTGTCGCCGCCTATCGCGTTCATCTTTGAGTGGAACTCAAGGCAAGCTACGCCGTCGCCGATGTCAATAAGCGATGCGCCTGCATTCTTCTTGATGACTCGCTCGCGCTCCTTGAGCGATTTCAAAACGATCACGCCTTCGCGCTGCGGAACTTCTTTGTAGTCGCCTAGATTGAAATCGAAATAATAAGTGCGGCCCTCGCGGCGTTCGTAAAAACTCTTCTTGCCTACAGCGAGCAATTGCTCAACGATCTTGGGAATCTTTTGTCCTTCTTCGCGCATGCGAGCGACAGACTTTTCAACGCCGATCACATCCCACAACTCGAATGTGCCGAACTGATGATTGAATCCCCATTTCACTGCGTTATCAATGTTCACTATGTCGTCTGCGATTTCGGGTATGCGATTGGCCGTATAAAGCAGGTTCTGGCTGATGGTCTTCCACAGAAATTCACCTACGCGGTCTTTCGCGTAGACGAGCGCGCGAATTCTCTCGGCTGTGTCGTCTATAACCTTTGCCGCATCAATCGAAGGAATGCGAATTTTCTGCGCGGGCTTGTAATCCATCTCGACGTAATCGAGCGCCCAGTATTCAGTCTTGCCGCCTTCGCCTCTCTGCTTTTTGTAAAAGCCCTGCCCTGCTTTGTTGCCCGTCCAACCACGCTTGACCATCTCGCGCAAAAAGTCGGGCGGGACTAGCACGTCGCGCTTCTCGTCATCGGGCACCGCAGGATAAAGGTTCTCTGCGACATAAAGCGCCGTGTCGAGGCCGACTATATCCGTAGTTCTGAATGAAGCCGATTTCGGTCGCCCGACTAGCGGGCCGGTCATCGCATCTACTTCTTCAATCGTGTAGCCGCCTTCGATCATCACGCGAATCGCGTTGAGCGAGCTGAACGTCGCAATGCGATTCGCAATGAAGTTGGGCGTGTCTTTGGCAAACACGATTCCTTTGCCGAGCCTGCGGTCGCAGAAATCTGCGATGAAGCTTGTAACTTCGGGCAATGTTTCTGCGGTCGGGATTACTTCGAGCAATTTCAGGTATCGTGGCGGGTTGAAGAAATGCGTGCCGAGAAAGTGCTTGCGAAAATCATCACTCATCCCTTCGGCCATAGCTCGAATTGGAATGCCCGAAGTGTTCGAGCTTACTATAGTTCCGGCTTTACGATGGCGTTCGACGCGAGTAAATAGGTCGCGCTTGATTTCAAGCTTTTCGACAATCGCTTCGATGATCCAGTCAACGCTCGAAATTTTTTCAAGATCGTCATCGAAATTTCCGGTCGTTATAAGACCAGCGAGCGCCGGAGAATAGAAGGCTGCGGGCTTGATCTTCTTCGCCGCTTCAAGCCCCGCGTTCACTATTCGATTTCTCACCTGCTTGCTTTCCAGCCGTAGCCCGCGCGCCTCTTCCTGCTTCGTCAATTCTTTCGGCGCTATGTCCAACAGCAAAACTTCTACGCCCGCGTTCGCCAGATGAGCGGCTATCTGCGCGCCCATCGTGCCTGAACCCAGAACAGCAACCTTGTTGATTTTATAACTCACAGTCTCTCTCCAATTTTTCTCTTCAACTCTCTTGCCGAGCATCACACAGCGGCCACGGACTTTTCTTCTGCATACAGCCGATCTATCACCGCAGCGTACTTCTTTTCGATTACGCTGCGCCGAGACTTGAGCGTTGGCGTTAAATCGCCTGATTCAATCGTCAACTCGTGTTCCAGCAGCGCGACCTTTTTCACTTTCTCCCACTGCCCGAGATCGCTTGTGTACTTATCTACCTGCCGCTGAATCAAATCAACGATTCGAGGATGAGCAAGAAGCTCGCGGTCGTCTTTGCCGGTTATGCCTTTCATCTCGGCATAAGAGCGCAGCAATTCCATGTTCGGAACTATCAACGCCGAAGGGAACTTTCTCGCGTTGCCGACTACGAAAACCTGCGACACAAACCGGCTCGATTTTATAAGGCTCTCGACTCGCTGCGGCGCGACGTATTTTCCGCCGCTCGTCTTCATCAATTCTTTTTTGCGATCTGTGATTGCCAGAAACCCGTCTTCATCAATGTGGCCGATGTCACCTGTGCGAAACCATCCGTCACTGGTGAATGCTTCTTCGTTTTCGGCTGGCCGGTTGTAATAGCCTTTCATCACCGTGTCGCCTTTGACTAATATCTCACCGTCTTCGGCTATGCGAACGCTCACGCCATTCATCACTGGCCCGACAGTGCCTATGCGATTGCGAGTCTCCGTGTTGCACGAGATCGAAGGCGAAGTTTCAGTCAATCCATAACCTTGCAGAATCGGCATTCCCGCGGCATCGAACAAGTAAGCGATTTCAGGCGCAAGCGGAGCGCCGCCTGAAATGAAAACGCGAACCTGGCCGCCGACCGCTTCGCGCCATTTCTTAAAGACCAGAGCGTCGGCGATCTTGTGCTGTAACGAAAGCCACGGCCCCGCCGGTCGCTCGCGATCTTTTCGCTCGGCCCATTTGCGGCCTACGTCGAGCGACCACAGGAAAATCTGTTTGCGAGGAAAACCTGCCGCAATGCCGCGTTCGATTATTCGCCCGTAAATCTTCTCGAACATCCGAGGCACGCTGGTCATAACGGTCGGGCGAATTTCCGCGAGATTTTTTGCGACCGCTTCAATGCTCTCCGCATAAGCGATGACCGTCCCGCAATACGAATACAGGTACCAGACCGCGCGCTCGAAGATATGCGTGAACGGCAGATATGTGAGCGCGACATCGTGGCGACCTTCAAGCTGTAACCAGTGATAGCTGTTCAGCGCATTAGCGGTCAGATTTTTATGCGTGAGCATCACGCCTTTCGGATCGCCCGTCGTGCCCGAAGTGTAAAGCAAAGTCGCCAGGTCTTCTGGGCGGGCAGCCTTCCAGAGCTTTTCATAAACTGAGGGGTCTTCGCCGTAGAGCGCGCGGCCTCGATTGATTAACTCTTCGGCTCGGATGACACTACTCGATTCCGTTCCGTTCGGCAGAGCATCGAAGGCAATGACATATTCGAGCGAAGGCACTCGCTCTCGCATCTGAAGAGCTTCTTGAAAAAAAGCTGACGAGACAAAGATCGCACGCGCGCCCGAATCCCTTAGAATGTATTCAACCTGATCGCGCGCCTGCGTGGTGTAGATAGGAACGTCAACAGCGCTTATGGCGAGCGATGCGAGGTCTGCAATATTCCATTCGGGGCGATTTTCAGACCAGATCGCAATGCGGTCTCCGCTTCTGAGTCCGAGAGTGGAAAGCCCAAGCGCAAGCTCTCTGACTCGCCGCGCCACTTCGCCGTAGTTGAGCGAATGCCAGTCAGTTCCCTTCTTATAACGCAGGAACTCGTCTTCGCGGAAGCGATCAACCGCCTCGTTGAAAAGTTCGTTCAATGTTCGAGGTTCTGCGATCATGTAAAACTCTCAATCGGTTGCAATGCCGTTCATCAGAAGATCAATCACCGGCTCGGCTGTTGAAACAAGGACGTATCGCTTGCGGCTCAACACCCAGTTGGTAGCCATCTCGTCAAGCGCGCCGAACAGCACCTTTGCCGCAATCGTAGTGTTAAGCCCGCGACGAAAAACGCCGCTCTTTTGCCCCTCTTCGATCACGCTTCGTATCAGGTCGAGATATTCCGTCACCTTCGTCGCAGAGAACTGCTCCATGAACTTGGATGACGACCGAAGCTCGACTTGAAACACGACTGCAAGGTCGCGGTCGCGGCCAAGCATATCGAGGTGCGCTTGAACTATCTGCTTCAGCTTCTGCACAGGGTCGCTGACTTCTTCGAGCCGCTTGCGTCCGAGCGCCAACGCTTCATCCATAACGTGATTGAATATGGAGACAAGGATGTCATCTTTGTTCTTGAAGTAGAGATAGACAGTCCCGTCGGCGACGCCCGCTTCGCGCGCCACATCAGCGACCTTCGAGTTGAAGAACCCGCTTCTTGAGAAGACCTTTATCGCGGCTCGAAGTATGGCTTCGTACTTGCCGTTTGGCTGCGAACGTAGACGCGCTGATGCCATTGCAATCCTTCGTCAAAATATGAATGATGGTTCATTCATATTTCTACGCCGATTTCCCGTTTAATGCAAGCCTGAACGCGAGTTCACGCCTCGCTTTTAATAACCCCCTCGAAGCCAGCGTTCAAATGATGTGTCGGGTTTGCTATTATTATTATTGAAATGGATTCGATGGAAAAAGAGATTAATAAGAAACTCCGCAAACACCTGAAAGGTATCACCGCGTCTACGCTCGAAGCGCTTGCCAAGCGGCTCGGCGTGTTGCCTTACGAGCGAGTGCTGCTGACTACAGACATCGGCATCGCGCTCGCCACGACGAACCTTCGCGGCGCAGTCGAAATGCTTAAGGCCGCGCCCGAAGTCTCGCGCTTGATCGGTGCGGCAGATATGCGAATATGGGGCGAAATAGGAAAGCGTTTATCCACCACAAGCGCAGAATCGGCTATGGGCTTTTTTCTAACCAGCGCCTCAACTCTCAGCTCGATGGATGAAGAGATGCGCTCGCCCGTGCTTCGCCTCGTAAACAAACAAGCGGCGCTTTCGGCAAGCACGGCAATTGACACTTTCAGGTCTGCGCCCTACATCATCGCTTCCATCGCAGACAATGAAAGCGTCGCGCAGATGCTGACGATCTGTCTTGAGCTTGCTCGCCATTCGGTCAAGCATAGCAACGACCTGCTGCTCGCCGCGCCTCAAGTTCTGACGCAGATAAAGGCGAATGATAAGGAGAACGATGACAGGCTCTTGAGGCGCGCGCTCGCGCTCACATCATCATTCGCTTTTCGCTCCGGCGGAACAGCCGCAGAGTTTTTCACAGAGCTTCCTTCGGTCTTCGGCTCCACCGCTCACGAGTCAATCGAAAAGCTGTTCGACATCACAGAAAGCTATCTTGATCGTTCGGGCGGCGTGGCGCTTCAATACTTCAAAGCCGCGAGCCGCGTGCTCACGATTGCGGGCGTTGAATCATTCGAGCGATGGACTACGCTTGCCAGGCGCGTCGCGCTTCAAGGCAACGCGGCAAGCTATCACTTCATGAAGCAAAGTCCTCAGATCATTGCAGAGCTTGCCGCGCGCATCAGCCCGCAACGCAGAGCCGCCGCCATCTCTGCCGTGCTCGAAGTAGTAGAAGAGATAGCAGAAAAAAACACAGTGGCTGCGGTCGAGTGCTTTAAGGCAAGCCCTGTTGCCTTGCGCGCCGCATCGCTCGGTCAGTTCCGCGAATGGGCGCGGCGCGGAATAGAAAAGAGCACGGACAATTCGCGGCGCGTCCAGGCATACTACGCGCTCGAATCGAAGGCGAGCCAGGAAGCGCTGTTCAAAGTCGAAGGCGGGCTGACTCTCGATTCGGTCTCGCACACGCTACGCCTCTACGTCGAAGGATTGACGGGCCGCGCCCTCAACATAACTTCTCTCGCCTCAATACCCGAAGAAGCGAAGATCGGAGATGGCAAAACTATTTATCTCCCGTCGGTCGTCGCAGAGTTTGAAACCGAAAACGAAAACTTCAGACTATTCAAAGTCCTCGCGGCGCACGCGGCAGGGCAAATTGAGTTCGAGACTTACACCATTGACGGTCCAGACATCATTGCTGCGTTCGATGAAACACGCGCGGCGTTTCGACGTTCCGACAACGGCGAGGCAAAGGCAACGCCTGCAGAAATCAATTTCCTTTCCGTGTTGTCCGAGTTTCCAAGCACTGATCTGGCGCTCAGACTCTTCACGACCATAGAGAATGGTCGCATTGAGTATCTATTGCGCGCCGCGTATCGCGGAATCCGCCGCGACCTCGATTTTGTCAGAGGCCGTTTGATCGAGCGCAGGCCCGACATCGAAAACATTCCGCACGAGTTGGTGCCTTTCGAGTTGCTATTTCAACTTGCGATATGCGGAGGCGCGACGGCTGAAACTCGCAGAGCTTATCCGGTGATCGTGCGCGAGCTTGAGCAGATTCTTGCAAACTACATCTTCCGCGATGACGCGACCGTTGGCGATTCGTTGATGGCAACGCGCCGAATTTACGATTACTTCACAGAGCAACCGGAGCAAGCCGATTCTCAAACAGACAATTCGGAAAACAGGAGTGAAGATGACGGCAAGGGCAGTCAGGCTTCGCTCTCCGACGTGAATGCGGAGAAGTCTGCCGAGCAAAGTCAGATGGAAGTCCGCGACGATCCTTTCAGTTTTTGGTCGAACGGGCAGACGCAAGAGATGACGCCCGATCAGGAGTTGATGAGTCAATCGGCGAATGCGATGGAGTCTGCCGAACAAGATCTCGAAAAAGGCGACCGCGCGTTTTATTACGACGAGTGGGATCGCGAGCTTGGCGATTATCGCACTCGCTGGTGTCGAGTCATTCAGCGAGCGGGCGCTCGCGGGTCGCGTGGTTTCGTCGAACTGGTTCGCAGTCGCTACAGTGGGATCATCTCTTCGATTCGCTATCAGTTTCAAATGCTGCGCCCTGAAAACCTGCGTCGCATTCGTGGCGAGATTGACGGCGAGGACTACGATCTTCAGGCTGTGATTGATTACGCGCTCGACAAGCGCAGCACGGGATTGATTGACGACCGTCTCTACACTCGAAAGCTCAGGCGCGAGCGCGATGTTGCGGTCTCGTTCCTGCTCGACATGTCGAGTTCGACTGCGCGAACCATCAGCCGTTTCCCGAATAATCCGTATACGCAGCCGGGCCAGCGCATCATTGACATTGAAAAAGAGGGGTTGGTGTTGATGAGCGAAGCGCTCGAAGCCGTCGGCGACGCTTATTCGATGCAAGGCTTCACGAGCGAAGGCCGTCGCAACGTTAAGTTTTACGTCATCAAAGATTTTTCAGAAGGCTACTCGGCGGATGTCGAGCGCAGAATCGGCGGCATCACTTATCAGAACAACACCAGATTAGGCGCTGCGATTCGCCACGCGATGACGAGGCTGGCGGCGCAGGATGCGCGCACAAAACTGCTCATAGTTCTTTCGGACGGGCGGCCTTACGATCACGACTACGGCGACAGCCGATACGCGCGCGAAGATACAAGGATGGCGTTAAGGCAGGCTCGCATCGAAGGCATAGTTCCCTTCTGCATCACGATTGATCGAGAGAGCGAAGATCAGTTGCGCGATATGTACGGCGAGGTAGGCTATACGATCATTGACGACGTGTTGAGCCTGCCCGAGCGGTTGCCGGGAATCTACAGCAAGCTGACGACTTGATCTAAAGAATGGGGGATGAGCTATGAAGGGTTACATTCTTCTGATCGCCGTTGTTCTGGGACTTGGCTTGACCTACTCACTTCAAACTAAGAACGCCGAGGGTTATCTGCCCACAAAGCTGAAAGTATCTTTGATCGCCTTTCGCGGAAATATTACTTCGATGGTCTGGGATGGTAATGTTCTCCAGTTCGAGAAATGGGTCGCGGGAACGATGACCCGGAAAGAGAACATCACACCGTCCAAAGAGAAGTGGGAGAGGTTCTGGAAAGAGATGGATGCTATCGAGATATGGAAGTGGAACTCGGAGTACATTGATGAGAGTCTTGCTGACGGACGTTCCTGGGAAGTGTTGCTCGAATACGGCGATAAGAAAATCCATTCCACAGGCCGCAACATGTATCCGGCCCAATTCGAGCGTTATGAAAAAGCACTGCTTGCGTTGCAGGAATAAAAGGTAAAGTGAGGTGTGAAGCCTTTCCCCATGCTTGGCTCCGTCGCTCACCATTGAATCAAACCCACTCTGGCCAGTGTAGCTCAGGCTTCGTTGGGTATCAGGCGGTAGTGCCGCGTGCACTTTTGATTTCGGACTTATCCAATCCGTTTCGGCATGACAACTGGGTCTGTGGAAGAAATATAATCCCCAACCGCACGATAAAAGCTAAGTTACAACAATAACATAATCTGAAGACGAGCGGGATTATACATAGTAAAAGACCTGATGTTTCACGTCTTTTACGCGGCCCATTTGTTGTTAGGCCGCTTAAAAGTCGTGATAATATAGTGGCAGCTTATGGCATTCTTTTGATGAGAAGGATAATAGGAAAATGAATGAAAAAGATAGTGAGATACGCCCTGACCCATTTAAGCTATTTATGGCTCAATGGGGATTCGGATTAATATATTTGTCACTAATAATCCTCGGCCTATATTTACTCCGATCCTTAATTCCTAAACCACCAGAACCAGAATCCATATCAATCATGCTCTGCTTGCGTATACATCTGGTTTTCTACAACTCAGACCGTTATAACGCGACAAACATCGATCAACATATATGATCGTCCATCAGTTTTTTTTAATGAAGCAGCATGGCAGGTGATAAATTTTATCTTGCTAATAGTTCAAATCGGAATTGGAGGTTATTTTTTGTATCGGTCTTGGAAATGGCTCGTTTTTGTATTCCTGCTTAATTGGGTGCTTTTCTTGAGCGGCTTCATTAGAAGTACAAGCTGGTTGCTAATAATTCCAATTCATTTTGTTTTTCTTAAACGTGACTAACTTGGCGAAACGTGGCATAACGACCGACTTATTAGGCCGCTGGATTATGGTCAGCTATGAATTCTGAATCACCGCAGAAAGAACTTACACCAAGTGAGAAAGACGCGCTTTTCGTTGAGGTATTTGATCGTATCATTGAAGGTTTAACAAAAATAGAAAAGCTGTACACGCCACACTGGGACGCTCGTGCAGACCTGACAAAAAACATCATATCAGTAGCATCAGGAGCTATAGTCTTAACTGTCACGTTTTCTGCGTCACTTCTAACGACTCAAGTAAACGCTTGGGAGAAATACCTATTAATAGGAAGTTGGATTTCTTTTTTAGGCTCTATAATCCTTGCTGTCGTATCCTTTTGGTTTCTAACGAACCTCAGAGCCTTTTCTACACCTGCTGTAACTGAGAGCCAAAAAATAAGAGAAGTAATTGAGAAGATACCGGTGAGTAGCCGTAATCCAGAAGAGGCCGTAAATTACATTTTGAGTAACGCCATTTCTAAACTTTTACGTTCAGGCGAACTATCAAAATACGCTCTTGGAGCAAGCTTGGTGATGTTTATTCTGGCTTTAGTTCTACTAGGGATGTTCGGATGGAAGCGATTTGCGGCCTAACAACACGTTCCAGCGGAGTTGTTCTGCTTGCCAGACAAGCAAATATCAGAATGAAACTGGGTGCGAGCGCTCTTGTTTGCAGGTATAATTCCTGCGACACTGCGGGTCGAGAAGACCGTCGCGGCAGTGGTGCTTTATAAAGCCCGAAGCGGAGTTTGGTCACGGGGGTCAGTGATAATATCATTGGTGACGGCGCGGACATCATTGCCGTTGTCGATCCCGTTTAGGAGATTACTTTTCGAATGAACCCCTGCGCCCGCCGTGTCACTGGCTTGTGCCAGAGACGAGCAAGAGGAAAACAACAACAGCGCATAATCGTTAGTGAAAAGCTAGCAAGCGCGCGGAGCTGTGCGCGAAAAGCAGTTTTTGATACCAAATATCGTATAGTGGTTTCTTAGGAGGCCGCGAAGCGCAGTTCTTATGGTTTCTTTGAATGCCGTTCGCGGCCCCGCTGAACGTGAGCGTTAGGCGTTACAGAATCAGCAGGGTTTATGATGATGACAGTGAAATGGCAAGAGCTGTTTCTCACTACTTTAATGAATAGGAGAATGAAATGAAAAAGAAGCCGATTGTAGAATTACTTGATACTTTTCCTGATGGCGAAAAGAACAAGAAAGGGATGGTTTGTGGGACACCGCCGAAAAAAGTGGCTGAGGTCATTGGAAGATTAACTCCCTCTCCCCTTCTATTAATTGATGGGGATAACCAGCTTAACCGAGGAGGAACAGCAAGCCGTATTTCAAAACGCGACTTGAAAATCCTAAACGATTATGCGGCCAAGCTTGCAGGAGTAGACGATTGTAAAATTCGCGCAATTTATGGCTGCGGGTCTTGTCCCCTTGGCTGTCGTAGAATAGGAGGTCTACAAGGTGAGTTAGAGTATCAGATATTGGGGAATAGAGTTGTGACTGATTGTGGCGAACAATGTTGGCGCTGCGGTAGAGCTTGGGGCTGCTAGTGCCACGGCCTTTCACACAACGCCCGCCTAACAACACCATGCAGGGGAGCGCACGAAGCGCAGTTCATAACGTTCAGCCAATGCCGTTCGTGCGCCCCCTGATGGTGAGCGTTAGGCGCTCTCGCTAAGGTCGTGCTATGATGCGGCAACAATTCAAATCATCTGAAAAGGGGAAAATGCGATGAACAAAAAGAGATTAAATTGGTTGATCTTGGCTTGTGTGCTTTTACTTTCTATTCCCGCAGTCGCATACCAAGATAAAAAGCCCTTGATAAATGAGGACGTTATTAAAATGACTAAGGCTGGACTGCCTGAAAGCACAATAGTTCTTACAATTCAGAAAAGCTCAAATAAATTTGACACTTCTCCAGATGCGCTAATCGCACTTAAAGAAGCTGGTGTAACACAAAAAGTTTTGGACGCTATTTTACAAATGAGTTCAACGACAGTACCACCTCCAGGTTTAAATATAGGTGCGCTAACCAAGGAACCGATTCAACCCCGAACAACCTTTCAAGGTAACAATCTTTTAGGAACTTGGGAATGTTTTCAAGTTTCCGATGAATACCAAAGTGGAAGTGGTAAAATCCCTCGATCGTTAAAACCAGAACTTTTAGTCAGGTATTTCAATAACGGGGTTACTCAAGATGCCTGGCCGGATGATAGGCTTTTTACATCTCCCAAAAGTACACTTAATTGGAAGTACACGGTTCAAAGTAACAAATCTGGCGTTATCGAACTGATTTATCTCCGCCTGATTGCTGCCAGATTGCAGGTTAAATGGATAGATGTAAATACATATGAAGATGAGATTCTGTATTCCAATGAACCAGCTTATATTGGAATAAAGAGGGTTTTCCGAAGAATCTACAACTAATGATATCAATAAATCACGTTATCCGTTGGCATCAGCCAGCGCCTAACAAAGGGCGCGCGAAGCGAATTTCGCATCGTACTTTGAGTGTTCGGCGCGGCCCCGCTGATGCGTGACGTTAGATGCTATCAGTAAACTTCCGTACGCAAAGGAGTGAATCGAATGATGAGATATTTTATCACAGCTTGTGCAGTAATTACCCTGGCAGTAGTCTTACTGTCAGGAGAATTGACCTGTCTTGACAAAGTTAGTGTTGCGAAAGCTGGTGTGCAAACACCTGCGAGTCAGGACCCTAAACAGTTTAACCAGGAGCAGGCTCTAGCTGAACTGAAAAAGAAGATAGCCGGACAGGAGAACAAACCTGCTGAAGAAGTCTTTAAGAATATCCAGCTACTGAAAGGCATGCCAGCAGCAAGGGTGCTTGGCATTATGGTGATGGGGTATAGCAAGTCCCTGGGAGTTGATTGCACACACTGTCATACGCCGGGTCAGTGGGAGAAAGATGACCTGCCAACGAAGCAGGTTACAAGAGATATGGCTATGATGATGCGAGCTATAAACAACGAGTATCTAAAGAAGATAAAAGGGCTGAAATCTGAGACCCCAGTAGTAAACTGCACTACATGCCACAGAGGGCAGACGAAGCCAGCATTGAACTTACCGTAGAGAGAGGTTCAGATTGTCGGGATCCGTCTAACGCTTGGGTTGACCGGCGCGCGGTAAGCTCGTTTTCGTTGGCAGAGCAGGTCTATATCAACGCATACGCTGATGCGAGGCGTTAGATCGCCACATTGGAGTTGATGGCATTGGAAACTGAAGCCCATATGAGCGATGCATATTCTGCCAAATCTTATCTGGTAATCTACCAGCAAGCATTGTCTATCAAGACGAACGCTGTACGTCCGAAAAAATGTGAATAGTTTAGAGGAACATTTGCGTCTATAGATAATGAGACACTAAGCAACGGAGCCTGCATATTCGTTAACGTCCGACGGATCTAAAGGGGTTCTATCTTAGTCTTGAATACGCAAATCAAGCTTAGTCACCTTACCTCCTTAGCAGACTTCGATGCTCTAAGAGTCTACAACTGATTAAAGGAGAAAAAATATGCCAGATCCATTTCTCGGCGAGATCAGGGTATTCGCATTTAACTTTGCACCTTCTGGTTGGGCTATGTGTAATGGTCAGCTTCTTCCTATCTCCCAAAACACAGCGCTATTTGGGCTATTAGGGACAACGTATGGGGGTGACGGTCAGAATGATTTTGCGCTGCCCAATCTTCAGGGCCGCTTTCCAATTCACGTTGGCCAGGGGCCAGGTCAGGCCTCTTATGCGCAGGGCCAGGAAGGCGGTACCGAAACCGTCGAGTTGCAAATAAACGAGATGCCGACGCATAATCACCAGGTCGCTTGTTTGCAAGACGAGGCCACTTCAGCAAGACCGGCAGGCAATTTCCTTGCGATTCTCAGTGTTCCTAGCGATTCAAACGCCTTGCTCTACGCGGATACGTCCGATGCGTTGATGGACCCAACTTCAATCACCAACACAGGAGGCAGCGAGCCACACGAAAATATCCCGCCCTATCTCGCTCTCAATTTTTGTATAGCCCTTCAAGGTACAGCCCCGACAACGAATTGAAGACCGGCTATGATTAGTTGACAGCTTAAAGTGACGGGCACGGGTAACTGCCCCATGCCCGTCTGCATTTAAGCCCGTCCTTCATCTTTAGAATGACACACGACGGCATCTAACATCAGCATGCAGCGGAGGCCGCGAACAACTTCTCGTATGAATGCCGATGCAACACGCGGCCCCGCTGATGCTGGGCGTTAGGCCCAAAACGGCTATGCATCGTGAAATTGGAATGGTTGAACAGAATTATTTCTGGGACATTTCTAATATGAAAGGGGAACTATGACAATGATTAAAATCCTAACAATGATCGTTCTTATCTTAGGCTGCGCCTCCGTCTCCTTTGCTCAATTGGAACCTAAAGGCGCATTGGCCTCAATTCCAGGTGCCGAAGCCAGTGATGGCGATGATGAAGACAAGGACGAAGAAGCCCAAGAGAATGAAAGCCCCCCCCAGGCAGATTATAAGTTTCCTTCGCCACGTAAACCCGGTAAACGCGTGGGAGGGGTAATCTCTAATGAGAAGGCGGAAGAAAACCTCGAAGATAGTAACGATGTACGGTGGGATACGAACTCTAGAAATCCATACGCCTACTATACAATTACAATTCGGAACAATGGCACACAGACATTAGAGTGCCTATTGAGAGCGATGATTTACATAAACTCGCGTGAAACTGACAAGAAAGTACAAAGCAACTGGAATGTTGATGAAAAAAAATTCAAGCTAAAGCCTGGTGAGATCAAGACCATAAAAGGGAAGATTGAATGGTACGGTAATGAGAATGTCTACCCAGGATTTGAGCACGAGATACTTGCGATGTTTTCTAAGTAAGAGAACGCATCAGGCAAAGTTCGGTCACTTCTCTAAAAGTGGGCCTAACAAGTACATGCACCGGAACCGCGCAAGCCAGTTTCGCATGATTCCATCAATGCTTCATGCGCGGCCCCGCTAATGCTTGGCGTTAGGCACTCGTTCGCCTCCCGCAATATCAGAAGCACTGGACACACCTGACCTCTACCTTGCCAACTTCACCTCAACAAGCTACATTGCCAAAGATTATGAAACGAAGCCTTGCTCATCTGCCAAAACATAAACAACAAGAACTTATAGAGGCCACCTCCATCATCAAAGTAAACCCCGGCGTCGAAATGGTTATACTGTTCGGCAGCTATGCTCGCGGAGATTGGGTTGAAGATATTTACACCGAAGGTCACATCACTTATGAGTACAAGAGCGACTTTGACATTCTGGTAATTGTTAAAAATCGCCAGTATGCACGAAGGATCATGACCTGGGACAAGATGGAAAGCGCAATCCATAACAGCAGGACTATAAAAACGTGGGCGACGGTGATAGTGCATGACATCACGGAAGTGAACAAGGCCCTTTCAAAGGGGAGATATTTCTTCACAGATGTAAAGAAGGAAGGCGTGTTGCTGTATGACTCTAAAAGGTTCAAGTTGGAGAAGGCGCAGAAGCTGAGTCCAGAAGAAAGAAAGCAAATTGCTCAAGAGGATTTTAAGTATTGGTTCAAAAGCGCGAGAAGTTTTCTCATTGACTTTGGGAATGCGTTCACAAGGAGGGATTACAGTAAGGCGGCTTTTGAACTGCATCAGGCTACCGAGCGATTTTACACGGCGATCTTGCTAGTCTTCACGCATTACAAGCCAAAGGAACATGACATCAAGACACTGGGTAAGCAAGCGGGCAATTTAGACCCGCGCTTTTTGCCGGTATTTCCCCGCAAAACGTCAGAAGAAAGGCGGCTGTTTGAGTTGCTCAGAAAAGCCTACATAGATGCTCGATACAATCGAAACTACAAGATCACCAAGAAAGAATTAGAGTATTTAGCTGAGCGGGTTAAAAAGTTGCAGCAATTGACGAAAGAGATTTGCAAAGAACGGATTGAGAGCTACATATAAACAGCAGGCTTTTCGTATAGCGTCGCACCTATTCCTTCCTCAAACTGAAACTTCCATCTTCAATCTGCCACTAACCGATTTGGGGATAAGCAGCGGAACAAACAGGATAAACAATTAAAAGTTCGGAGGTGGCATGATGCGTGACGTTTTCGATGATCTCAAGTACGCGGCTCGCCTGCTCGTAAAGAATTATGCTTTCACCGTTGGCGCAGTGCTTACGCTCGCCTTAGGTATAGGCGCGAACTCGGCTATCTTCAGCGTAGTAAATGCCGTCTTGCTTCGCCCGTTTCCTTACGCGAACTCCGACAGAGTTGTGGTCGTCTGGGAGACTCAGCTTCAACGCAACCTGCCAAAAATGTTTGCCGCGCCGCCCAACTTCGCAGACTGGCGCGAACAAAATCAGGTCTTTGAAGAGATGGCGGCTTTCGACCCAAGACCTTTCTTTCTCAAACAAGATGACGAGCCTGCGCAAATCAAAGGCGCGCGCGTTACGGCCAGCCTCTTTTCAGTCTTGAAGGTTGCGCCGATGCTCGGACGTGTTTTCTCCGAAGAAGAAGATCAACCGGGCAAAGGTCAAGTGGTCGAACTTGGCTATCAGATATGGCGCGACCGCTTCAACTCTGACCCGAATGTAATCGGGCGTCAGATCATTCTGAACGATCAGAGCTATACGGTGATCGGCGTCATGCCGCCGCCCGGCGAGGAGTACCAGACTCATTTCACTTTTTCGACTCCGGGATACTTTCGCGCGATGGGCATGCCCTTATTGCGCGGGAGAGATTTCAGCGAGCAGGACGGAAAGGATAGTCGCGCTGTTATCATCATCAACGCTACACTTGCTCGACGGTTTTTCGGCGACGAAGACCCTGTCGGAAAAAGCATCTTCGTCGGATTCAACAGCCAGGCTCCGCGCGAAATTGTCGGAGTGCTGGCCGACGAGCGCAACAACAATCTGAAAGACGATCCTCGCCCCAACGTCTACGTCCCTTACTTTCAGACGGTGTGGTCAAACAGCATGTACCTTGTCGTGCGCAGCGGCGTCACGCCTTCGAGTCTGTCACCATCACTTCGCGGGCAGATTCGCGCAGTCGCTCCCGGCTCTCCAATCTATGATGAAAAGACTATGGAGCAGGTCTTCTCCGACGCGCTTGCACAGCCTCGATTTTCGGCTGTAATTCTGATCGTGTTTTCAGCAACCGCTCTGCTTCTGGCATCGGCTGGGATATATGCGTTCGTCAGTTTTCTGACCGCGCAGCGAGTTCAAGAGATCGCGATCAGGATGGCTTTAGGCGCGCAAGCTTCTGACATCCTGAAACTCGTTTTGGGCAGAGGTCTTTTGCTTGCGACGATGGGCGTGGCCGCAGGCACAGCGGTGGCTCTCATTCTCACGCGATTGATCAGCAGTCTGCTGTTCGGCATCAGCCCGACTGATCCGATTACGTTCGCGGGTATCGCGGCGATTGTGATGGCTGTAGTGATGGCGGCCTGTTACTTCCCCGCGCGGCGAGCGACAAAGGTAGACCCGATGGTTGCGCTGAGAAGTGAATGAAACCGAAAGCCTGTAGGGGCGACCCTCTGTGGTCGCCCCAGACTTATATATCGCCACTCTGGGGCGACCACAGAGGGTCGCCCCTACATTTAGATGCTTGAAAACTATTACTCGTAGCGGAGACACTCGATGGGATCGAGTCGCGAGGCTTTGCGGGCCGGCCAAACGCCAAAAATCAGACCTACACCTATGGAAACAGTTAAACCTGTGATCACCGCCCAATAGGAATCGAAGCGGGCAGGCTGGGAACTATCAGCATGATCAAATTACTGATACCGACTGCCAACACCACACCAATAATTCCGCCCAGGAATGTCAGCGTCATTGCTTCGAACAAAAATTGACGAACGATGTCTTTGCGCCGCGCGCCGATCGCCTTGCGCACTCCGATCTCCTTGGTTCGTTCGGTGACACTTACGAGCATGATGTTCATTACGCCGATGCCGCCGACCAGCAGGCCTAGACTGAAATGGCGATCGCTATTAATCCGACCATTGCCGTGATGCTGTCGAACTGCTCGATAAACTTGTCAGCAGTCTTGATGTCGAAGTTATTCGGCGCTTCAAATTTGACTTACGTCGCCGCGCAGTATTTCTTCTCCCTGTTCAGTGCCTGATTCACCTGACCGGATCGAGCTTATGACTAACAACAATGACCTTTCGCCGGAGCCACTTTCTGCGCGGTTCGCAAAGGGATGAAGACGGCATTATCTTCTTCGTTCTCGCCGAAGAAGCCACCTTTCGCTTTTCCAGCACGCCGATGATCTCAAATTTATAACCACCCATGCGCACTTGCGTTCCCGCGATGTTGGTGTTCTGACCGGGGAACAATGCGTCCGCGGCGTTAACGCCAATGACCATCACATTCGCGCGTTGCTGGTCGTCAAGGTCGCTGATAAATCGTCCCTCTTTCAACGCAATGTTGTCAGATGTCAGCGTAGTTGCCGGTAACTCCCTGCATGTCTCCCCAGCGATACTTATGTCCCTGGTAAGTGACGTTATCTCTATGGCCCTTCGTCGTAGCCACATCGGGAGCCACTATTCGCCACGTCGTCCACAGCCGGAGCCTGCGCTTTGATGGTTTCCGCATCTGCGATCGTCAGTGGCTTGCGCGTGCGTTCAGAACGATCTCGCACCATCTCGCATTCCGGTGGAAAGATGAAAAGCGTAAATGTTGTTACTGCCGTAATCCTCGACATTGCCATCATGTTCTGCCGCAAGCCCCGTAGAATCGAGGCAATCGTGATTGCGGTCATCACGCCTATCACGATTCCGAGCACTGTCAGAAAGCTACGAAACTTATGTGAACGCACGTTATCAAGCGCCATCATCAGAGTCTCTTTCGGTACTAATACTATCTTTTGGCAATCCCAACTTCATTGTTTAGCTTGTGTGTGTCAGGGCGATAATTGGGTCGAGTCGGCTGCCTTGAAGGCCGGATAAATCCCTGCTACCATGCCGATAGCGGTAGAAACAATTATCGAGATCAAGATATAGCCGAGCGTTATCGTCATCGTGCATCGAAGCCGCGAGGTAATAAGCTGGGTAATGCCCGCCGCCAGTCCGAGCCCGATGACGCCGCCGAGCCACAAAGAATCGCGACTCAATCAGGAACTGCATCAGTATCTGCCGGCGAGTTGCGCCAACAGCTTTGCGAAGCCGATTCGAAAGTCCGTTCGGTCACGCTGACGAGCATGATGTTCATTACGACGATTCCGCCTACCACAAGCGAGATCAGCGTAATTGGCACTACTACGCGACGATGCTGCCCGTAATTGATCAATCTGATTTGTTAGCTCTTGACATCCACAATAGCCGAAATCGTCCAACTGGTTTCCTTTCAATTGTGTTTGTTGCGCAGTGGACGCGGGCCTCTCAATAGTCGCTTCGAACGTTCGCGGTTCCGGCCTTGCCGTGTATCGGCAAACTCCCTTGTGTCCGAACATCTTCTGCACATCGTAACGGGAATGTATACGTGGCGTCCAACGAATCGCCGAAGAACGAGCCGCGCTTTTCTTCAGTGCCGACGATCGGAATGGGCAGACCTTCGATCTTGAAAGTTTTGCCGATCAGGTGAAGGTCGGGGAAGAATTTTCCTTGATATCGCGCCCAAGACACAGACCATCTCGGATCGTTCGACTTCGTGCCGTGAAATGAAGCGTCCTTCGTCGAAATCGTTCTTATCTTCGATTCAGGCCATGTTCGGCCGTTACGCCCGTGATTTGGGTCACAAGCATATCCTGCGCCTTCATACTTCAGGTCTTGAGAAGTGTTGGCCTGCGCGCCGATTTCGATGCAGGTGGAGCATTGATCGCTGAAGCCACTCGCATGTCGTCCCAACGCAACGTCTTGTTGCGCTTGTTCATCCGTCCCACTCTTCGTCGGACAAATGGCCGATGGAAGCCATTCGGGCCATCATGAAATGATTCACGCCGAGGACTTTAGAAATTTGCTCCATGACGTAAGTATTGAGGCCATTGATCGAAGCGCCCACGACCACGACCGAAGCAACGCCGATAATTATTCCAATCAGCGTCAGGAATGCTCGCAATTTATGGGCAAAGATTGATTGCAGGGCGATTTTGGTCGCGTCGAGATAGAAAGAATAAAAACTTCTCATAAATTCAGACCGTGTGTTTTCCGCTTAGACAACTGGCTTTACGACGATCAAGCAAAGAATGTTTACAGTAAGTATTACGGAAGGGGGATAGATGAAGGGTGCACGAGAATAGTTGTCTTGCCGCATTAATTAATGATGGCACAGGATTATGTGAATTAAATGCCGGGAATTGTTTTACCGGCCAATTGCGTCTATTAATCATGGAGGGCACTTATGAATAAAAATATTTTGCGGCACACAATACGAGTCAGCTTGACGGCTTTACCGATAATTCTGCTGTCATTTATTTCATTTGCACGTAGTGATAGCGATTCAAACGCAGAGCTTCGCGCGCCTGCCTGTGTGATTCAGGATTCAAAAGGCAGGCCTGTGCTCAGTAACAGTGATCCGCTGGCAAAACTCCTGCTTGCGGGCGGCGTGTGTCCTGTCAACGTCTTCGAGCTTCGCGCGCGCCTGCTAGCTGCCGGGGCTAAAATAAAGACGGCTCTGGTTGCCAATCGTGGATTTCACAATGCGAGTTCCGACAGCTTCAGTATGTTTGAAATGGTTTCGGGCCGCCTCGACCCGCTTGGCATTACGATTGATGACGGAGACTTCTTCTTCGGACATTTTACAGCGAGCAAAGCAGCGAACACGCTCTTTGCTGATCAACGGCCTGGGAGCGGCGCTCTGATGGTTGAGTTAATAGCATGGGATACGGATAAGCAGGTATTTAATTTTTATGAGATGATCGGAGACGGAAGACAAGGTAAATGGTTTTATAGAGGCGATTCATTAGATATACAGTCCGATGTAAAGTTCCTGCATCGGCAAACAGGCTCAGGCAGTCCGCGATTCGGAAGCAAGCTCAGGTGTTCGGGGTGTCACACGGCGGGAGGCCCAATAATGAAAGAGCTTGCGCCTCCTTATAATGACTGGTGGGTAACCAGCCGCCATCTTACTTTCGGCAAAGCGAACCCGGACGCCGAACTCTCTCGGATATTTCAGGGGCTTGTAGATGCCAGCGAGCTTTCAAACGCGGTAAGAATCGGAGTGGCGAAGTTGTTTGGAAGCGCGAAATTTCAGCAAGCCAACAAAGCTCTGTCGCTGCAAGAACAATTGAGACCTCTGTTCTGTCCTGTCGAGTTAAATCTAGAATCTGATTCCGCGCCGCTCGATCAGAAAGCTGCCGGAGTGCAAATTCCTTCTGCTTTTTTTGTGAACGCAATGTTAGCTCAAGACTCAATTTCAATTGAGCGATCTCACTACGACGCGGCGCTGGCTGCGTTGAAAGCTTCTTTCCCTGAAACTCTGCTGGCTGACGCAGATCACGGATGGCTCACTCCGGTAAAAGCATTCTCTGATACACAGATCATTGAATCGCTCATCAAGCAGGGCTTGATAGATCAGGAGTTCGCCGTCGATGTTCTGGCGGTTGATATGACAAACCCGTTATTCTCAACGGCCCGGTGCGGCCTGCTGCGGCTATTGCCCGACAGCGCAACAGGTGATTGGAAAGAAAAATTCAAAGCCAATCTCAAAGCAAACGCAAACCGTAATCCGGCAGCGAAAGAGCTTTTGAATAATCTTACCGATCAGAGCAGGGATATAAAGTTTCATCAGGCAAGGGCGAGTCGCATTTTAAGTCAGTGTCAAAAGAGTCTCCGAGAAAAAAGCGCAGTGCTTGAAATGTATAAACTCCTGGCTCAAAGGCGAGCCGAAAGCTTCGCTTCTGAAATATCAAAGAACCCGGAAGGGCAAATCTTAGAGCCGGGTTTCAGAGTAATTTTCTCTAAGGTCACGCCAGCCGCAAAGCCCGGTTTTCTACGTCTCAGCGAAGACGGGCGGGCGATCCGGTAGAGAAAGATTCACCGCAGAGACGCAGAGTACGCAGAGGCGGCGCAGAGATTAATTAAGGCAGTAGCCCGCGCGTAAGCAAGGGCGAAAGGCTTACGCCCTCCCTGACGGTCGGGCTACCGCCATTCCTCTGCGTCTCTGCGGTGAATAATCTTCTTTTGAAAAAAAATCAGTTTGTAATAATAAACATATATCATATTATCCTCTGCTAAGTTTGAACTGGCTATGAAAAGGAGAAGAGGAATGCCTACGAAAAACGCAATAGTCCGATATGCTATTTACCCCGCGATAGGAATCGCAAGAGTCGGGAACTCGCCAGAGCACTTCATCGGCCCCGAAGCTCCGGGCGAAGTGCCAAAACCTTCGGGCGGGTTTAAAGACAAAGCCGGACGCGTTAAACGACAATCCGCGAGATTTCGCATCTATGGCTTGAACAAAGCTGGCGAGGCAGTCAAAGAGATAACCGCAGGCGATGCCGAAATCACATGGCGCGTTCATCTGGTTAACAGCAAAGCAGGCTGGTATCAATTTATCAACGCGATGGATCTGGGCCAGTTTGCAAAGCCTGCCGCAGAGCGCAACAAAACTATTCAAGGCGAAGATCGAAAGAAGCTCATCATTGATCCCGGCCCGCGCACTATTACCGGCAAGAAGACTTCGGGTAAAGCTTACCAGTTTGACAGCGGTGAATTCATGGACAAGAAAGTGCCGCTTGGCGAACTGCGCACAGACCCGGAAGGCCGTCTTATAGTGATAGGTGGTTTCGGTCATTCGGCATCCTACAAAAACAGCCCGGCGACGACCTTTGCTAATAATGACACGTGGCACGATGATGTTTCGGATGGCCCTGTGCGCGCGACCGTAAAGATCGGCGGGAAAAAGTATGAAGCAGAACCTGCGATGGTTGCTGTCACGCCTCCGAATTTCGGGCAAGGATTGTACGGTGTGGTGACTTTGTATGACGTAGCCTATAACCTCTTCTGCCAGGACCCGAAATGGCAAATGAAAGCGACGGAGCGCCCATCATTCTGGCGCGACATTTATCCTATATTCGAGCGCATGGTCGGAAGTCAATGGGTCAATCTCGGCGTCAACTTTCTATTCGGACAGAACTCGCCGAGCGATCTGACATCAGAAGAAGTATTAAGCAAACTCTCTGACCCGTCAGATGCGAGCAAAGCAGATCGCACTTCTCTCTTTAACTGGTTTCGCGACCCGGCCAATGCTACGTCGAAACAGGATCCGGTCAAATTGCCTCCGTTTTATGGAGATGCCTTTGGAGACTATGAAAATCTTGGCATGGACGACCTTGCTGTAACAACAACTCAATACGGCTGGCTCAAGCAATGGGCTGCCGGGAATTTCGACCCCGACCCTGCGCTAAAACACCAGCCTGCCAGGCTCGAAGATTATCCTCTTGCCGAACAGCCTAACGCTGTCGACCGAGCCAATCTCGAAAGCTGTCTCGGCGGCCCATTCCATCCCGGCATAGAGTTAACCTGGCCTATACGTGTGTCGAGCATGTGGAAAGAGCCATTCCGTCTTAATATCCTCCCCGAAGGCACGACGCCGAAACGCGACTACGGGCCGATTCTAACGCCTGACGTAGCGATGGGCTCGGGCGGAATTGTTGAGTCCAGCGGGCCGGGCACGTTGACGCAATGGATGGGCGTGCCCTGGCAAACGGATGAAGCCAGTTGCTTGTCTGGATACGATATAGGGACTTATCTGCCTCTGCCTTCGTTCTGGGCGGCGCGCGTTCCAAACCAGGTTTTGAGCCAGCAGGCTTATGAGCGGCTGATGGACAAATCATCGCCCGTCGCTCAAAGGATGAAACATTTCTATTATCGGCTTGATTGGCTGCGCTACTTCAACCCGAACTACCAAAAGCGCATCAATGAAAACGTGGCGAATTGGAATAAGCTTGGCATCATAACTGAACGCGAAGGGCCGGACGATGAAGCTCAATCGGGCATCCCAAATCGCCTCTGGGTGGAAACAGGCGTCGCAGAGGAATACACAAAGGGCGACCCCACATTCAAGCAGGTAGAGATTGCCGAAAGAGCTACACCGGAAGTGGAACTAGAAGCTCTACCACAACTTGCGTTAGCGAGTTTAGAGGCCGAGAGAGCCGAGATTCCGATCACATCGCGCCGCCGACCTCTCCGCCGCGACGAGTTGTAAAGAGAAAGGCTTTTGCGACCACAGCAAACAATTATTGCTGGGGGCGGCCCGGCAGGCGCGGCCCTGGCTATTACTCTTGCCCGGCGAGGTGTTCGCGCAGTTGTATTGGAAGCGCGACCGAGGGCCGAAATCAAGGTCGGAGAATGTATACCTCCCGACACTAATCCGCTGCTAGCGAAGTTAGGAATCAAAGATAGGATGAGTCGGGAGGGGCATCTCCTTTTGTATGGTAAGCGATCCGTATGGGGATCAGACACTGCCATCGAGCAGGATTTTATTTTCGGAGTCAACGGCCCCGGATGGCAATTGAATCGCCTCAAGTTCGAGCAGCAATTGAGTGATGCAGCGCGAGTGGAAGGCGTAGATTTCTGTTATGGGCATCGCTTGATTTCTTGTTCGCTCGAAAACCAGCGATGGAGTTTGAGCGTAAACACGCCGGAAGGCAAGAAGGAGATGGAAGCAGATTTTGTGGTTGACGCAACGGGTCGCCCGGCTCGCGTGGCGCGGCAAATCGGGGCAAACCATATCCGGTACGACAAGTTGATTGCTGTGGTCGCTGAGATGAAATCTGGTTCACGTCCGGCGCAACAAGATGCCTTCACCACTGTTGAAGCGGTTGCCAGCGGGTGGTGGTACTCGGCACACTTGCCCGAAGGGATACTGTCCGTACTTTACATGACCGACAGTGATTTGCTTGATCATAAAGTAATATGCGAGATCAACTGCTGGCAAACAGAGCTTAAAAAGACCCGGTACATTCGGAGTTATGTGAGCGAAGCCGGAGGCTCTTTTCTCAGCCCGCCCAGAATCATTTCAGCAAGCAGTTTGCGGCTGGATGCGGTTACAGGAGAAAGATGGCTTGCAGTTGGAGATGCGGCCACAGCCTACGATCCGCTTGCTTCATATGGGATAAGTTCGGCTCTCGGCGCAGGTTTTTATGGCGGGCATGCCATTGCAGATTTTCTGGCTGGCAGTACTTCGGCGCTGGAGACTTATCGCGGGATTTTAGATCAATCATACGCGCAGTATTTGTTCATGCGATGGGAGCACTACAGCCTTGAGCAGAGGTGGCCTGATGAGCCTTTTTGGCGGCGGCGGCATGTTATACCCTAAGGAAGTAGGGAATGGTGGCCAGGGAGAGAGTTGAACCCCGACACGCGGATTTTCAGTCCGATTCCAATAGACTTTGATAGATTTCCACAGACGAACTCTTTTCGCAAATCCTTTGATTTTAAATAGTAATTTTGTATTTTCATGTCTATCCTTGTTTACAGGAGTCTGTCATGATATACAACGCGTGTGTAGATAACTGTGTAGATGTGTAGATGGTACAACTTTATATGGAGGGGTAGATGCTAGAGAAAAAGAAAAGAAAAAGACCTGGATATTATGTCGAGCGCAATGGCAAAATCTATGCGCGAGTGACTTACACAGACGAAGCCGGTAAGCGTCGTCAGGTGTGGCGTAAGGCTGAGAGCAAATCTGATGCGAAAGATATTGCTAACGATCTGATCCGTGAATTAGATGAGTTTGGAGATACCGTACTTACCAGCGATCAGATGACGCTCAGCCAGTATCTTGACCAATGGCTACAGATGGCAGCAAAACCCCGTGTCAGCGAACGCACCTTTTCAGACTACCAGGATATACTAACCCGTTATGTTCGCCCGGCGCTCGGTCGCAGAATACTATCTCAAGTTAAGCCTCTCAATATCCAGGCGCTCTATAGCGAGATGCAAGAGCGTGGACTTTCGGCCCGCACGGTTCGTTATACTCACGCGATATTAACCTCTGCGCTAAAGCAGGCTGTGAAGTGGCGAATGCTTACGCACAACCCCGCGCAGCTTGTTGACCTTCCAAAGTTACAGCGCAAAGAGATGAAGGCGCTCACGAGGGAAGAGGCCGGAAGGTTCCTGTCTGCTGCCTCAGAAGATCGTTACGGAGTTCTGTTCGCGATTGCTCTGGCGACAGGCATGAGGCCAGAAGAATACCTCGCGCTGCAATGGAAAGACGTTGACCTAGAGCGCGGGACGGTTAGCGTGAGACGCACGCTATGCTGGCGCAGGCTCGGAGGCGGATGGTACTTCGGGGAACCCAAGACTGCACGCAGTCGCAGGCAAATCCCGCTTCCCTTCTCTCTTGTGCGTGCTCTGGTTGAACATAAACGCAGGCAGGCTGAAGAAAGGCTGAAGGCAGGCCCAGATTACCAGAATCTCGATCTCGTCTTTGCAACTGCTCAAGGCGGGCCGGTGTTGCTCTCGAATCTTTTTCGTCGTCACTTCAAACCGCTACTTCGACACGCGGGACTGGATGACTCAATCAGGCTTTATGACCTTAGACACTCCTGCGCGACATTGCTGCTTGAGGCGAATGAGAATCCGAAGGTTGTGAGCGAGAGATTAGGACACGCGAGCATTACGCTTACTATGGATACCTACTCGCACGTTTTACCAAGCATGCAGCAGGCTGCTTCAGAGAAGATCGAGAATTTGTTGTTCGCGCCTATGTCAAATAGCGCGCGCAAGTGAATACAAGGATCGGAGAATCTTATGTCTGAAACAATACTTGAATATGTCACAAAGCTGGCAGACCAACTCTCACCCGAAGAAAAGCTGATGCTAGCTGAGAGATTGACCGAAAGCCAAAGGCAAGATAAACCGTCGCGCCACAACCCTACCTCGCTACGTGGAGTATGGCAAAATTCTTTCTCAGAGGATTTTGACGTTGATGGCGCGCTTAGCGAAGTTCGACATGAGTGGGAGAAGGAGTGGCCGGAGGTTTTTAATAAGTGAACGGCTATGTGACCGACACTCACCCTTTATTCTGGTATCTGACGAATTCACCAAAGCTCGGACCGAACGCGAGCAATGCATTTGATGAAGCAGATAGCGGGGCGGCCTTGATCTACGTGCCACCTATAGTGCTTGCTGAGCTTTATTATCTGAATGAGAAGCTTGGCAGGCCAATAGATTTCGCCACTGAGCATAAGCGCATCAGTAGTAGCAGCCAGTTCGTGATGCTACCTTTGATGCCCGAAGAAGTTCTCGATTTCGACACTGACCGTGCCGTCCCTGAGATGCATGACCGGATGATTGTAGGAGCAGCTCGACGCCTCGGTGTGCCGTGTCTGACGAAAGATGCGGAGATTGCTGCAAGCGGTCTAGTCGCAACTGTGTGGTGATGCGAAAGACTCGGCCCGCCTGATCTGCTCTCTGTTGTAGTGGGAACAGCCTGGTTTCTAAGACGCAATAGATGGTCTAAACCTCTAGGTACTCTGTGAAAGGGCAACTATGGCAACAACAGGCGAACAATCTGTAGAGGAGCATTTTCGAGAGCGATTTTGTCCTAAATGCGGTTACGAACTAGTAAAGCCAGATGGACAGCCCGTAAACGAAAAAAACAGAATACGTGTTTGGGAACACGTTAATACAGTACAAAGCTTCTTAGATGGGTTCAGCGCCGATGAACGAAAAAAACTCTTCGACGATCCTCAGCGTGACATAAAGTTATTGAAGCTCTTAGCGGATGCGGGACATGGCGATGCCCAAATCATCTTAGCTCATAATGGGTGGTTTTTAAGACTCTTGGCTGGCATGGGTAGTAATAAAGCATACAAATTATTAATAACTTTACAAATACCATATGGCGGAGTACCAAGCCTAATCAGAACATTTCAAGAGGATGAAAAGCGTGAACTCATAAAGAATCTTGGAATGCCGCAGGATGGAGAATACTACTACACTATTTCTGGTACGAGTCAGGATCATGATTACACCTATGAAGAGTTCGGCGTTCGTCTTTATGCTCTACCGGATTCCTATCCCTGCTCGCTTCCTTACATTCGTTCCGACAAAGCAACCAAATCAAGTCGTAAACCGCAAGAAGTAATTCTTGAGTTTCCGATGAAATATTTTGCCTATGGAAACGAGTTTATTATGCGTCTGCGGCGCCGGATTTTTCATCTGGATTCGCCCGCATTTGTTGAAGAGCTATGGCATCCCAAGCGTGGGTATAGCATGACACTTCGTGGTCTAGAACTCTTGCCTAACAATCAAGATCGTATCGAGATGGGAAAAATCTTACTGAACGGTTTAGCGATCAGTACAGGGCGTCCAAAACATACAGGCTATTTTAGCGATAAGGGTAGCCTTGAAAGAGCTTTATATAAAGCATTCAGCGCAATAAGAAAACGAGGGCGAAAAATCACGCAGAAGTCGGTCGCAGATTATTTTTCTTCCAATCACGGATTCCCCAATTGTTCGGCACGTCAAATTCGCCGCTGGTTATCTGACTTTGATATGGATTGGGATGAAACACTAAGCCGATTCTAATCAGATAACATCAGCCAAAGTAAGTTCTGAGTTCCTTGCACAATTAATGTCCTCGTGTTGTCCTCATCGTCAAGAGTAAAGTCTACCTGCATCTACTTTCGACTATTTCTGTTCGCGTGGGAGAAAAACAAATGAGCGCTGATAGTGCAACGCTGAGCATAGCGAGTGAGCAATCAATTCTTGAGAATGGACTGATGGATGAAAAGCGCTTCTTACAAAGAATTGGTATCCGTCGGGCTTATCTTCATAAACTTAAAAAGAAAGGATTGATTTCATACTTGAAGGCAGGGCGGCGCACCTTTTACGACGAACAGAGCTACAAGGACTATCTAAATAACTGCACGAAGCGCATTACTGCGATTAGCGGTTCTAGCGCGCCTGTAAGCAGAAGGCCAGCGCGTCGTAGCCTGAAACTCGGAAGCCGCAGGCGAAATAAATAAGCCCGTCGTGACTGACGGGCCAAAATCAGAAATTTTCTTTCAGAAAAAACACTGTTGTGGCCACAATAGCACACAAGAGCCGGAAAAGCATCCAGGAGAATCCCCGTTTAGCTGAAAGCGGGGGTCGCCTGCTTGAGCGCGATATTGCAGAAGGTATAGATGCGCTCAACTATTGTCTGGTTGAGTTAAGGTGCGAACCTCAACTGCGCGCTTTCATTGATGCTGTATTCGGTGCTTCGAGTCAGTACGCACTTGGTGAAGAGTTTGAGTTAAGCGATGCCGATCTGGCAGCTCGGGCAGTTCCAGCAAAGTACGGTGACCAGAGCGGGAACGATCCAAGAAAGCAAACGGAAAATGGGAAAAAGTGGACCCA
Organism: Blastocatellia bacterium; assembly: GCA_963726785.1. Taxonomy (GTDB): domain Bacteria; phylum Acidobacteriota; class Blastocatellia; order UBA7656; family UBA7656; genus DATEKX01. The sequence goes on along the minus strand of CAVSDJ010000008.1, from coordinate 355,792 downwards.
ATTCTGGCGTAAGAGATTGATCAAATGGCAACAGGATATCGGGGTCATTATATTCATTTGCAAAGAAGGCTATGGGTACAGTGGAGCAGAAGGCTATAGAGGGATGCCTAGCCGCTATCGCAATTTAATTTGGGGTCTACCTGCTGAGGTATTGCGGATCGCTCGATCATCAAGCTTATGGGAAAATAGCCCAGATGAAGCAAAAAGACTGGCGGCCAGGCAGGTTGTAGCGCAGTACCCTCGAAAGCTCGTTCAGCCAAAGCTCCGGCGTTTACTACTGCCTCAAAAGGAACTTGAAAGGAACTTGAGCACAATAAGGACAAAGATGATTCGTAATATCGAATTGTTAAATAATCCAGAGGTTAAATTGACAGATGATGTTAGTGAGCTTGTGCGGGACGTAAAATACTTGATGGGAAAGCTTGATACCTCGCTGCCCTCAAGACCTAATAGCTCTGACTCTCCCCTTTCCATACCAAATCAATCGGAGGATAAGAATTTGCCAGTTCAGAGTGGTGAGAATATGTCATCTACCTTCTTACTTACTACTACATCTCCAATAAAAAATTATAAAGTAGAAAGAGTAGGAGGAGGTGAGGATAAAAATCTCCCAGTTCAAAATGTAACGAATTCTCAACTCGTAGACGATGCCTTCCTTGACCGATTGCAAAACGCTTCATTCCGACATTTGGATGTGCGTGCCGTATATGACAAGTTCCAGATTCATTGCGAGCTAAAAAGACGTGAGCCAACAAAAGAATATTTTTTCAATTTTCTAAAACGCGAACGTATCAACCCTTACCCATCAACGGGAGCGCAGCCGGAACGTTATCTGACTCAACTGTATGTGGGGTCACATCAGCCAGCTTCTTTATCGGAAACAGCCAGTATTGATCTACAGAATCTAGAGACGGAAGCTAGCCAGGAGACTACTCATGATCAAGATACGAAACCGGACTCGCAAATAAGTGAGTGCCAGCATGAACCTGATGTGATAGAACTTGTCAACCACGCGAACCTGAGGGCGGACATTTCAATATCGGAAGAGTCTTTTAGAGGAGCGCAATGGATCCTCAAGGATTGGAGTTTGGATGAATGTAGGAAAGTAATTGATGAGATATGCGCATCGGGTGCAAGAGGGCTTGAGCCATACGATTTCTGGAGAAAGGTTTATCAAGTAAGCGGTGCGCGCGAAATGGCATCGAGAGTTTACAAACATAGGCAAAGGTCACAAGGAATCAATACAGACCAGCCGAATTCGACGTAAGGTGGTTGAATTATGGCTACGACAAAAAGAACGAGTCGCAGGAAGAGCCGGTCTGTCACCATTGATAAACAATGGAAGAACAATAGTGTGATCGAAGGGCGCGCAACTGATGGACGATTCACGAAGGGCCACAAGTTTGGCTTTCCACCTGGTAAATCAGGTAACCCGCAAGGGCGGCCCCGGTCTCTGTCGTTCTCTGAAGCTTGCCGTCGCATCTTATGTGAAACCTGTCCTGACGATCCTGAAGGACGGAGCTTTGCAGATGTAATAGCCGAGAAGCTATGCCAATTGGCAATGGCAGGAGACATCAGAGCAGCACGCGAGTTAGCGGATCGCGCTGAGGGTAAACCAAAAATGCTGGAAGAAGAGCGGCGAACGATTACGCTCGAAGAAGCACATGCACTCATACAACAACTTCGGCAACGTAAGGATGATTTACGAGAACAGGCATAAAGCTATAAGGGTTTAAAGATATTATATGGCAAATCTCCTTCATCTTATAGCAATTTGCGCTTGCATTGATACTACGACTTACGCGACTCATTAGCTATTAGGGCGTATTCAACTGACTTACGAAAGAAACTTGTACTTGCTTATGAAAATGGCGAAGGCACACTCGACGAGATCGCCGATACTTTAGGTGCTGGTCGTTGTACCGTCGCCAGCATGTTAAAACTCTATCGTGATGGTGAGAGCCTCGCTTCGAAGCCGCACAGTGGCGGCTATCCAGCGACGCTCTCAGACAGACTGCTCGTGTCACTACGCGAACAAGTCGAGTCACCGCCAGACGCCACGCTCGTTGAATTGGCAGCATACTTGAAGAAGCATGCCAAAGTGCAGGTGCATGTCTCGACTCTTTATTGGGCGTTACAAAAGCTCGGGCTGCCACGTAAAAAAAGTCTCGCGGCTGCCGAGCGAGTCGAAGCCGACCGTGCTGCTTTTCGCGAAAGGGTCGCGCCGTTGGATCGCCGTCGCTTCGTCTTCACCGACGAAACAGGCTTCCATCTGGCAATGTCTCGTCTGTACGGGCGCGCTCCACGTGGGCAGCGAATGGTGCAGGGCGTGCCACGCAATCACGGCACAGGCGTATCGCTGATCGGCTCTTTGAATTTGCGGGGACTGGTTGCTCCCTTCAGTATTGAAGGCGCAGTTGATACTTTGGTCTTTGATGCATACGTCAGTAAATTGCTGCTGCCGCAGTTGCGACGGGGCGATATTGTATTGCTGGACAATCTACCGGTGCATCAAGCGAGTCAGATCGAGGCAGCGGTTGCCACCTGCAAGGCGCAAGGCTTGTGGCTGCCTGCTTACTCGCCGGATTTCTCGCCGCTTGAGAACTGTTGGTCGAAGATCAAGGCGCTAGTGCGCAGACGCCAGCCCCGCACGTCGAAGGAATTGAATGTGGCAGTCAACGACGAGGTCAAAGCAGTGACGCTTGATGATATTGATGGTTGGTTCAGACATTGAGGTTATTAGTATCAATGCAGGCGCAAATCGCTATAAATTCGAATTGCAAAGATAGTCCTTGCCCTAGCTAAGAGAACCTGGATTGACTATTACTATGCATGAATCACGTGAACTTGTGTGGGGCCACGTCTAGCGTGGCTCAGGCTGAATGTTACTCTTTAGCTTCGCTGGCTTTGCACCAAAAGTCGCGTTTGAACCAAAAGTCGGCAACTTGAACCAAAAGTCTAATTGACTTCCCGCCTGTCAATCCAGCCTGACCTGTCGTATAATCCCGCCAATCTACACAACATGGTTAGATTAAATCCTAGTGGCGGTGATGCTGCGTGCGTTGCCGCCTTTTTATTTCCCGTTTTCGGTTGACAGCTTAGTGCTTTTAGATACAATTCGCCAGACGGATATTAAATCGCCATTAGAGCGATATTTGAAGCCATGTTGAGTAATACCTAATACTTTTAGGCTCGCAGCCTGAGCCATAGCATCAACGCGACAATCACGATACTAAACTCGACTGTTCCACCTTTGGAGGGTTGACCTTGCTGATTGGTGTTATGTCCATCGCATTCGCCGTCATCATAGATGCAGTTTAGTGTGCCGCATGTGCAATACGCGCCGCCCATCGGGATGTGTCCGGCGTAAGCGACGGGCGAACTATTTACACTCGCCATGAAAGGCAGAGCAATTATCAGGAGTGATACAGCGATAAATCGTTTCATGAAATCCTCCAATCGGGATATTACCGCTTTGCCACTGGCGAGCGGCCCGCCGAGTTTATACCCTTTTGCTATTTCGGTTGGTTTAGCTGCACAGCAACGCGAGCGACTGACGCGCATTGCCGAACTTGCCTACAGCCATCGCAATGTCAACGCGATGGAACATGCGGCCCGCGAGCTTGTGGCCTTTGACTCGGATGCTGCGCTCTACTACCTTGCGATTGCCGCGCGATGGCATGGAAGGGCAGACGAGGCGCGCAAACTTCTTGAGTCCATACGCGGCCCGTATCAGGCGCGAGCCATTCACACGCTCGGAATTATTCATCATCTCGCCGGGCGGATTGACGAGGCCGCGAAGTATTACAGCGAAGCGATAAAAGCCAATCGCGGGCATGATCTGCTCGCGCTCGTAAACTCTCAGTTTCAGGCGGCGGCCATTAAGAGCGCGCGAGGCAAGCATGAGCAATCCCTTGACGGTCTGCTTTCGCTCTACGGCGTGGTCAGAGTAGCGGCTAAAAGCTACCCGCATGTGTGGCCCGCGCTTCATAACGCAGTCGCCTGTGAGCTTTTGCAGCTTGGCAGAATCGAAGACGCGAAGCGGGCCGCGTCCGTCGCTCTTGCTTCCCCGCTTGCTCATGCTTATCCAGAGATACAAGAGACTGCGCGAGAGATTGCCGAAAGCGAACGGCGGACAATCCTTGTAGTCGTTCCCGCTCGCAAGCAAAAAGTTATCATCCATTTTCAAATCGTTGGGCTACACGTCCGACGCAGATTTATCAAGCCGACCATCGGACGTTCGCCAATAATATGCTCAATTACTGAGCAAGTGGCGACGGTCGCGCCTATTCATGGCCCGCCTTTCAACCAGTAGTCACCGGATAAGCTAATACCTCTTAACATTGGCAGAGCCGAAGTCTGCCCATCGCGTGCAAAGCCACGAGCAGACCCGGCCCGCTTTCCAGTAGATGTGTGTCTACTAGAAAGGACATTACATGACTACCGAAAATAACGACTTAGAGCAAGCCACTGATGAGCAATCTCAGGACGTTACAGCCGAATGGGGATTGCGTGAGATTTTCACAATAGAACGGGCTACTGGATTTGTAGACCGTATCTTTGATGAAGACAGAGACAGGCCGGAAACATTCATGCGATTGCTGCTACTGATTTACGATCACAGCAGTGAGCCGCCAGTACAGGACGCTCTCATGCACCTGATGATTGGAGCTTTTAACGTATCGCTTGCTCACAGCGACGCGCTTGATAAGTACCTTGACACGCTACGGGCAGAGACAAAACAGCAAAGCGCGTCTTGGTAAGCGACGATAATCCAAGCGGGCCGTGATGCGAGCGCGGCCCGCTATTTTTTCTTTAGTGGTGGAGCTTATTCCTGAATCCGATTAGTCCTTAATGCTGTTATGGACGTTTGGCCGCGAGGATAACCCCTGTGCCCTTTTTATTCATGCATGACTAATCATGTTTACCTATCGAACTGAGCCGAACACAAATGCTGAAATCAAATTTCACCCCATTCCTAATAAACCCGCTCGTCTACTGCTCTTCAACGGCTATAGTTATCCACTAACGTTAAGGCCCGCAATGCCTACACGTTGGACAGGTCATCGACTACGAAATCCATCGCCTTGACTTCGTTGGGGCAGTCGGCTGAGGCATTTGTACACTGCTCGCACTCACACATTTTTCTTCCTTTTTATTCGCAATGACAGGTCTCCCTCAGTGTAGAGTCGATAGATGAGCTTGTGATTGACCTTCCAACCTTCTTACTACAAGAGAATATGCAACCGGCGGTAAACGTTTCTCATATGCACCTGAGCTAAATCCCTCAGCTTGATGCGCAGCGCCGATTGATCCCTTGCCTTACTGCGATAATAGCGAGTCGAAAGATTCAGATTGACCATACAGCATGGCTCTGCGCCTTGATACTTTGAAGCCACCGCTTAGAAACTCGACTGGAGTTTCTGAGTCGGCTTTAGAGCTTTTTTCTGATGACCACTTGCAGCATGTGTTATCAAGTGTGAGGTTAACGACTAAAGATTTAAGTCTGCGGTTGTCATCATCGAGATGGCGAAGTCGGCGAAGCACTGCCACGCCCATGCCCTCATACTTCTTCCATAGGTGGAAGGCCTGTTCAGAGATGCCGAGCTTACGGCATACGTCGAGCACGGGTGTGCCACTTTCGGCCTGCCTGAGAGCGTAAGCGATTTGTTCTTCGGTGAACTTGGATTTCTTCATGGTCACACCTTGGTTGTGGAGGGCCAAATTCTAGCAGATTCATTACGTTAGTTTAGCTCCGGTTTTTCGGGTGAAAATCATAGGGGAGGATTATAGTCTGCTACGCGCGCGCGCATGGGGTGACATTTTCGGACATTTTTTCTGAATTTGAGCGTCTAGTTGTGCCGCTGCCAGCAATATCAAGGAGAAGTTATATTGCGTAGTGTACAGCGGTCTGTTTAAATGGACTTTAGTTATTCAATCGGTATCCTACCCTCGAAAATGATCGCGAACCGGTTCATGACGGATGCCCAATCCCTTATTGACACCCGTGAATGTTCCTCAACGCCAAGTACGCCAGCTTGCTCACCGCTTCTTCATACGGGAAACGAGGTATGATTCTTCATCACCTTTCTTAAAAAACTGTTAACCGATTCTATAGGTTCGTCCCGTAGATCACTGGATGGATCTATTGAGAGTAAGTCATAAACAGGATGAGCCGCTCCGAGTTCAACCGCCATTTCCTGATGATCGTCGGCAGTTGCTGATTCCACTTCTTAGAGAATATTTTTAGGTTGAGTTTAGCCTCTTCGGTGGTCGCTGCCGTATAGATCGCTTTTAAGTCTTCGGCCACCTCCTTGTGCCACTTCCAACTGACATACTTCAGACTGTTTCGTATCTCATGAAGTATGCACAATTGCATTTCAGTCTTCGAGCAAAATGCCTCTATCGTTTCCGGGAATCCTTTCAAGCCTATCTATACAGGCGATGAAGATGTCTTTTACGCCGTGGTTCTTTAGATCAGTCAGCACAGAGAGTCAGAACTTCGCACTTCACTCTGCGCGACCATAAGCCGAACACCTTCTTGCCCCCGCTCGTAGTGATGCCTATGATCAGGTGAATGGCCTTGTTGGGATGTGTGAAAATTCTCTCACCTCCACCATCAAAGCGTCGAGGTAGATGATCGGGTAAAGAGCCCCCAGGGGCTGGCTCTGCCAAGCTTTCACCTCATCGCTAATCGCATCGGTAATAGAGGAAATCAGCGAGGGGGAGACTTCGATCTGGTAAATCTCCTTTGGGTGCTGTTGGATCTGGCGTGTGATCATCCATCTTGCATAAAGCTAGAGTATCTTATCGTCGAAGCCCTCGAAGCGAGTTTGGCCTTTAGGCACGATTTTAGCGGCTGTGGTCACGCAACGCCTATAAAGGCGGGAATCCGAACTCACCTTGCAAATGATCGTAAATATGATCTGTAGATATCGTTGCAAGAACCGTATTGTCTAGTATAATGAATGTGAGTTTCGGTTGTGGAAGCTCACAGACGTTTTTTTATTTGATTGGGTTATGATTTTCACACTACCTGAGGGATGCTGATGACTCAAGATGAAACTGAGGAGTATTGGAATAAACTTAAGAAAGCAGCCCTCGATCTCGCAGCGGCAGATGAGAATTTCAAGGTTGCGAGAGATGCTGTCGTTTCTAGATTATGTTTCTGCTACCGCAAAGGCGAGAATTGGGAAGATAGAGCTGTGTGGTGTTCTTACCGAATGACAAACACTTGCCCATATTTTCTAGAGTATAAAAAACGAAAAATATGACTCCAAATCCGTACTCTGGCAAACTAATAGTTTTTGAAGGGCTTGATGGTTCTGGCCAAACTTCCCAGGCAAAGTTATTAGGGAAATGGTTCTGGGAGAAACGAAGTGAGCGTATATACTATACAAAAGAGCCTAGTAATGGCCCTGTCGGCTCAGTCATAAAACTTGTCTTATCTCATCGCCTTGTGCGCGCTGATCAAAGAAAGGAATGTCTGGCCTTTGATGAGACGACAATGGCTTTATTTTTTGCTGCTGATAGAGATGACCATTTGAATAATGAAATCATACCTAAACTAGAGAATGGCATACACGTTATTAGTGATCGCTACTATCTCTCTGCACTTGCATATCAATCGGTTGTTTTGGAATACGATTGGATTATGGCGATAAATAAACATGCTCTTCAACCTGACCTGACTATTTTCCTTGATGTACCACCAGAGATATGCTTAAAAAGGATGCAAGCAGAGCGATGGAATAGTGAGTTTTATGAAAATCCAGGTACTCTTGAGAAAGCATATAAAAACTTCTTAGAATCTATTCCAAGACTGCAGAGAAAAGGCGAACGGATTGAGATTATAGACGGAACTCAGTCCTTGGAAGATGTACATAAAGCAGTAGTAAATAGTATAACAACTCTCTTCGTCTGAAACCTAAACCTCGTATATTTTCAAGAGTCAAATCATGTTCGTCCACTTACTCCTCCTATTGCCTGAACAGGCGAGAAGCTAGTCGCAACGGTTTTCGGAGCACCTATCTTTTTTTTGTCCATTTCCGGCGAAATGTAAACATATCCAACATTCTGTAACTTGCTGATGAATGTCTCTGCTAAACTAATAATCCGGTCTCTTGAAAGCTGATTTGTTTCACACACGGGTTTCAGAACATTTCTTGACCATAGCATAGGATCTGACTCTATGATTCTAACCCCAAGCTTATCTAAATTTGCGTACAGCGCTGTGCCATCATGCGGTGTTAGTCCGTAGAGTTGGATTTCATCTGGTTGAACAGTTAAAAGAAAATCCATTGTCGATAGAACATCTTCCTCGGTTTCTCCCGGTAAACCTATGATGATGCTTACACGTGTCCTTATTCCGATCTGTGAAGCATGAGCGTAGTGTCTTTTCTACTTGCTCAAACTGTACTTGCTTATTAACTAAATCAAGTGTCGATTGATTTCCTGTTTCAACTCCAAAGCTCATCAGGATGCATCCTGCCCTATGCATCTCTTTAAGAAGTTCTTCATCCACACAATCAACACGTGTCAAACATTACCATTTAATCCTGATCATAGATTCATTCAATAAACGGCAAATGTCATATACACGCTTCTTATTTAACGTAAAAGTATCATCGGCAATATAGATATCAGATGCTCCATACTCATTGACTAGTCTCAATATTTCATACACCACGCGTTCAGCACTATGATATCTAATAGTGTGCTTCCAGTAAGCCGCAGAACTACAGTATGTACACTTGAATGGACAACCTCGCGATGTGAAGATTGTCCATTGTCCATATTCACTCCACGATAGATCATGTATTTCTGGTAAGGGTAGATCATCCAATTTCTGCATTAGAGTTCTAGATGGATTCCTGATTATGACTTGAGAGGATGAATCAAGGAAATCAATGCCTTCAATATCACTAAAACTTTTGCCATTAACTGCTGCCCTGACGATTTCAAGGAATGTGGTTTCGCCTTCCTCTTTCACTACTAAGTCTGCGTAATTGCTTATCAGTATCTCTCTTGATTTGTGCGTAGCCAGTTCCCCTCCGGCAACAACGATTGTGTCGGGCAACTTAGTTCTTACAAATCGGCAAGCTCTTTTTGCCCAATCTAAGGACATATCACTGTGGAATTGTATCCCTACTATTTGGGGCTTCAGAATAGGTAATTCACGGCAAAACCTAATATAATTTGTGGCCAAGCTGCAGTCATAAGTTTTGACAGTAAAACCATGTTGCTTCAGGAAGCTGTGTATAGTAGCTAGACCTAATGGCAAGCTCAAAGACTCTTTATCGGCCATAGGAAAGAAAGGTTGAACTAAAACAACATTAATCTCTGGTTCTTTCTCCGTTGCTGGCACGGAATGAAGATCCAGGTTGTTTACTTGAGCGAGAGCGAATTGAGCGGGCTTAGCTAAATTACCAGGTACGGAATCCAAGGAGAACCATTGAAGAGAGGAATGATAATACGGCTCTGCATTCACTGCGGACGATTTTAATCGGACCTGAAACAACATTGACAAGCATTCAAAATCATCCCCTTCCGATTTATATGTGAATACTCCTAAATACTTTATTAATTCGCCGTCAACATTAAGCTCTTCCGCAATCTCACGCAGTAAAGCTTGATCCGGGGCTTCATCTTTTTCAACTTCACCTCCTGGTATGCTCCATTTGTCAATTTCTGGTGGCTCCCGTCGCCGGAGTAGTAAAATTTCATTCTTATCATTGATTATTAATGCCCCAACACCAATCTTCATTATTGCCCTCCTCTGTTTAAAGCATAGCGCCGCCTGATTGGAATGTCTTTAAACGGTGTGGACGCTATCTGCTCTCGGTATTCAATCATAAAGGATTCTATATCATCGCCAGTCTCCCACAGGAATTCGTAATGGCGCTTAAGTACACTGAAATATGAATGCCCTATATCAGCCACTTTTTGGTTTTTGATTCTGAATGCAAGAAAGTAATTCTCAATCCGATCCTCAACCCTCCCCAAGTGATAGGGATCGTAAATCATATCAGCTTCCGAGAAAAACAAGGCACAGTAAATATTATACGATGTCAGTCTCACGCTGACGTTTGGATAACGATTATACAGTCTTATGATTAAATCCAATCTAAACTTGGAATCATATTGGGTAGAAATGCTATTGAGCCTGTCTCGAACTTCCTTTTCTACACAAAACGGATTGAGGAGTAGAAGGCGAAAAGGTACACCATCTTCTAGCTTGGGCTTCAAATAATCCCAATGCCGCTTAACTCCCGGATCAATATAAGATGCTGCACTTAAGCTGAGTAGAGAGAGTCTGCTACCTTGGTGGATTATTTCACGGGTTGCTTCATTTCTCTCATATCGTTCAGATACATTATGTATATTATATAAATCTGCAAGACCATATTCTTTAAAGCGGATCTCAAGCTTAAACTGTCTTTCTTCACGTTGTTTGATAATGCTAAGCACCCGATTTGATTGGATGATCTGCAGAAAAATAAATAAGATAGTGCATGAAATAACTATGATAAAGAAAGTTCCCCATTGATGCATCTCAGAAAAATAGCTGGCAGCACCAACAGGTATGGCGAACAAAACAATCTCAAGAATCTTTATTGTATATTGAACTTTACGTGTCATCTTAGTAACCGCTAAATGGTATAAACCCGATAAAGCACATTTTCTTGATGATCTTGTTAGCGGAAAGCATCTGAATTACTTATGTTAAAAGCACTAGCTAGGGTGCCTCATACAAAGAATATTCTGATTTTACTGCTTATCATTTTGTAATTTCATAAGCAACTCGACTTTTCAGCCACCTCATCCTATCGAACAATCGTAGAGAGGCTAAAGGAGCTTCCAATTTCTGCCGCGCTCCTAAAGCCTCCGCGAGATGTAGGTTGTAAGCCTTACCGCCAAGGCTAATTATTTTATTATACCGATATAATTTGCTAGAACACTGGACCCGTAATTGGCTTTGTGAAATGCCTTTTTCTACAGAATCCGTGAAAGAAATATTATAATTAGTAATCAATGTGTCTGGATTAAGAAGTCCATAATTAGCTGATAAGATAAACCACCTATCTGGATAAAACTGTTCGGCATAGCGCCGGCATAAGCGAAAGAGAGCGCCAGTATAAGCGTCCTTTGCGGCTACAGAGCCTGCGTTAGGCCTTTTGTCCCATATCTTTGCCTTTCCACATCCTATGACTAGTGCAACTCTGTTTTCGAGTCGATTTTCATTAAGGGATATTTGCGCTTTGCAATCAGTAAGAACTGTGTTTTCTTTAGTATACTTACCAAGCTCGGAAATATAACACTGAGGGTATATTTTTTCTTCTAAATAATGATGAACCTCTCTCACACGGATCTTCTGATCAGAAAGCCGCGTAACTGAAATTAATTCTGAAAGAGCGTTTTTATAGTTTTCTGGTACTCCATTCTTGGAAATGTACGCAGTTCGGATTTGTAGTAGAGATATGTCTGTATCAAATAGTTGTTCTTGGATCGATTTCAATCTTTCTCTAGAAGCCGCTTTTAGAACGCGATTTTCTTTACTGGTATTCTTTAAATTGATATAGAAAAGCCTCTTTTGTTTCTCTAACCGAGCTAAGCGGTTTCTTTTCCCTTTTACCTGCTGGAGGAGATTGGTTCTAATATGACCGCTTTCAATTTTGGATAATTCTTGGTGAAAGTTTTCAATGATCTGACGGCGATGCTTATACTGAAAAATCCAGCCCTTATAATCGCTTCCAAAAACGTCTAATTTGGTAAACAAGCGATGGCGATTAGCATGATACGCACCTAAAACAAATAGCCACTCTGGATCAAATCGCCGCCTGATAGCCTCTATAATGTTTAACATATCGACTTCTGATCCTACATTCATGTACCGGGCGGTACGTTCCCTTCGGCGTAAAAGGCCTCCTACAGCTATATATTCCCCTCCCATTTTTTTGAGCTTCTCATAGCATCTGAGATACTCATCTATAGAGGTGCCCTGAGTAACCAACACAAGTTTGAATTCTCTATGCTCTTTGCCGTATTCACTGAGAGCTTGCCGGGCAGATTTGATTGTTGATGTAGAATCACCCAAAATATCTTGCATAACTCCATAGTCTGCCTTCGCGCGCTCGTAAATAGCATAAAGTTTTTTGTAGGAAAGTTCCCTGCTCCCTTTCTCAAATATTCCATAATCACACATGCGTATGATCTGTTTGCCCATTTGAGAGGCTAGGGGACATAAGATTCCTTGAGAACACTGAAGTGGATTACACGTATCTTCTGATTGAAGCCAACAATTACCCGAGTTATCACCTGGGAAATCTGCAAATAGTCTAAGGAATTTGTCTGATACGAATGCATGAGTCATTAGACCGAAGGTCAAATCAGGGTGGTTCACGAAGCTAGTTTTTAAAATGTTTAACGACATTGGACGATCTACAACAAAGAAAGGAGTCATCGAGAATTCACCATAGGATCAGGAATAAGATTTAAAAAACCTAAGTTACCAAAATCAGCAAAGACTGTTTCACGCCTACCTTCAGATGCAATTCGTCTTCTTGACGGCAAGCTGTCGACTACCTGAATATACGGGTGAGACTGTAGAGCCAGAAAGGCTCCTACTGTTTGCGCCTTTGTTCCAAGACAAGACAAGTAAATATTAAACCGTTCTGATAATGGCTTAATTTCCTGATCCAGTAAATGACGCAGACTATTAGCGAAGGCCAATGGATCTCGACTCGGCATTTGGTATTCCTTATTGCCTGGGATACTCAAAAGCCCCTGATTATTGAGGCGCGCTCGTTCTATGTAGAATTCTTTTTCTTCATCACCACTGTCACCCAATATAAAATATGAATTACTAGGCATGAGCCTGCGGTACAGAGCGTAAGCTCGATTTCCTTCAAAACCTAAAATGAGTATAAGGATGTCTGGTTTTGACCTAATTTGCCCATTAAATCCTGGAACCGCAACAACATCTTGAATTCCATAAGAAAACGCGTCTTCGGAAGGCGCATGTCGCTTGACCAAAGAATACATTAGAACTACATGTAGATTATTGGCTATCTGGCATCGTATAAGATAATTGAGTAATGCGAGAAGGTGACCACGCGGCGCACAAGATATATCGACTACTAAAGGCCTTTCGAAAGGGCTAGGCGATCCAAGATGTTCATCGAAAGCCTCAAGCATATTCATGTGGTAAACTGAGCGATTGATCTCGACCGCCTGTGAGCTTAACCACTCTTCAAGCGCTTCTAGGTTTCTCCAATACCTGTCTATGGCAGCACTATCAACATTTAGAATATCCCGAGGCTGCTTTCTATCAAAATCACCAAATTCAGCCAACCAAACTTGCCTCAAGCGGCCCAACGGACTGATATTATCCAGACCATAAAGACATCTTTGGTCAGGGCTGATGAATAGAAAAAGTTCGTATTCTCCCAATTGCGGAGCAATCTCATTAAGCACTGTCTTCTCCTGGAGGAAATAAGGGGAGATTGATGTCGAGGTATTTTTGTATACCTTTATTTTTGTAACCCTCGGTGATCTCTTTTATAGCTCTATCTGGGTCAAGCCAAATTATATTGAGGGTGCTAGCTTTTATTGGAACATCATAGCGCTCTCTCACTGAGAGACCAAAGATCGGACCTAGCAGTCGGTGAAAGCTATATTTTTGAGCAGGGCCTTCTTTTAAGGGGTTATGTGGCTTTTTAGGAATTACTGGAAACTGGAGCAGCCTAGATTTGATTGATTCCTCAAGTATCTCTAAAGTTTCCTCGCTTAAATCGTCTAGATCTCCTACCTCAAATGACAATGGGTTACGATATTCTTCCTGATCCTCTGTTATTCTTGCAATAGCACGAAAGACAGGGCCTAATACACGAAAGAGCCTGAATACACGCTGAGGTTCTTTCGTACTACGATAACTCTTGAAAAGTATGGCTGAATGAATTTTTGCTACGTGATTCTGAATCTGAGCTGAAATAGGAGCTAAATCAACCCTGCCAAAAGCACTTTCAGGAAATGCAGTGTACACGGCATCTTTACACAGTTCCAAAAATTGTCTCGTCAGGCCACTTGATAATAGACTATATGTCTCAAAGCCCGCGTAATATGTATCCAAATCATTATTACGCCGACGCTTTTTCTTGCGCCCACGGGCTGTTGACTCTTGGCTACTCTCAAAATTCTTACTCGCTTCTGGCAGTAAATCACGGATCGTTAATTGTGTATAACCTGATCGAAAGAGGCGTTGGTTTGAGATTTGCTCTAGAAATCTCATATATTCAAACTTTAGATTTTGATCCCAGGTTAGGGTATCACAAGGGACATAACCAAAATCATCGGTAGGATCTAGAGGCGTTCCGCCTACATCAATGAGGTGCGCGTGTAGAGTTTTTACAGCTATCTTAAATCGAAGTTTTGAGTTCCTCTCCCGCAATATAACATTGATCACGGCTTGCTGTTCTGGGTACACATTATCGTATTCATCTAATAACATATGCCACAACTTTTTCTGAAGTGCGATAATAGAATCGGAAAGATACTCTAGAGCACGAGTGAGGAATGTTGCGCCTGTATAGAAAGGTAAACTTGTGCGGTCGTTTGTGATCGTGTCGATTTCTTTCCCTACCAATCTTCGGAGAGAGAGTATATCCTTCGCGCGTTGAGGATCTTGCAGTCGCAGAAGATCCTGTGCAATATCTTGAGTGACTCTACCTATTTGGTCATTTGCTTCTAAAGAACCTTCTTTGATTGCTTCGTCTATATTACGTAGCACACCATCTAATAGGATTAGATTAAAGTAGTGAGTAAATGAGCGAATCCATTCATCTGATTGCTCTGCCCAATCTCCGTTGGGATTCTTTTTTCGTCGGAAGGCTATAAAATAACCCGGGACCATTTTTATATAAAATCCTAACATGGGCAAGTCTAGGGTCTTGTCAAACGTAAGCGCTTTTAGGCTTAAACGCCAAAGGATTGTCGATTTGCCTGACCCTCTATGACCCTCAATGAACGTATGCTGATGCTCAAGAATTGTGGAGAATTGGACTGGAGTAACAAATGTTTCAAACAGAAATTCAGGTTTCTGTTCCATGAGAGCTTCGGTGTCAAATAGGACAAAGGGATTATAAAGCGGATCAATCACAGCAGGAGTTTTGCTCTGCTGAGGAAAAGAGGCTTTAGGTTCGGTGTAATGAATACTGCCATATTCTTGAGCTAATGTATTTAGAAATTCTTCTGCAGTCATTGCTATATGTCGGAATCCTTGCTTGGTCCAATGCAGACTTTGATTTAAGCTTGGATCTGGCGTCACGAAAAAGTTTTCCACATCCTCATTACCAATCGCTTTTTTGTAGATGCTTGCAAAATTAGAATCCTCCATAGAATAGCCGACTATGATAACAACTTTCTTACGGAGAAGAGCTTTAGTCTCATCTATTAAGGCCTCATGCGTTTCAGAATATTTATCGTAATCACCTCTAGTGAGGATCATTGACTTAATATCGGTAATGGTTCCGTGAAGTTTGATCAGATTAATCCTAGCACTTGATAGTTGTCGCAGACCGGTTGAATCGAATATGAGATTATAATCAGTCGGATCTAGCACCGACTCAACCAGAGTATCATAATTA
Source organism: Blastocatellia bacterium (assembly GCA_963726785.1). Taxonomy (GTDB): domain Bacteria; phylum Acidobacteriota; class Blastocatellia; order UBA7656; family UBA7656; genus DATEKX01. The sequence goes on along the minus strand of CAVSDJ010000008.1, from coordinate 340,148 downwards.
GTCGTTAGAATTTCGCGGATAGTCGGTAAGTCTCGAAGCGGCCTCAAAATATCTACTCGAGCATTACGCTCGCTAATCTTCAGAGCATCAGCAACCTTTTGATATGCTCGTCGCGATTGATGATAATCTGTGTAGAATTGAGAAACCTTTGCAAGATCATCGCGGTTTTTCTCTAAGTCTAGAGTTTTTTCTTTCAAATTGCTGTCATTTTGTAGATCTTTTAAAAGTTCATCTGCCAGCAGGTGAGAAAGATCAGTTGCCGTGGGAAGCCCGGCGTTAAAAGAAACACCTGAGCCAAGGAATAAAATACAACGGGATTCCCATAAAGCTTTTAAAAGCTGAGGAGGAAGTTTAACCATAACGTCATCCCTCTTTTCTTCTATGCTTTTGTTTTCCTTTATCTTCCTCTGACTTTATACACTCAATTCTCATGAGCATGTGTAGATGAGTGTGTAGATGGATTAAAAAGGTCGCCCACTGGCGACCCTAACCCGTTGATATTATTGGTGGCCAGGGACGGAGTTGAACCGCCGACACGCGGATTTTCAGTCCGCTGCTCTACCAACTGAGCTACCTGGCCACACAAGGTGTGCTTTTTACTGCCATAACCAAAACGTCATCTTAAACAATCATCTCGCAAGCTGTCAACTTTACCGCTCGCCTTTGCGCACATACAAAAGATAAAACATCGCCCAGCCTATGAAACCCGCTACGCAAATTATCCCCACTACCAGGAACATCTTGCTGCCATTGCCGAAATACATATAGAAATTAAAGCCTGCCAGCACAGCAATCAATAACCAGAACTCTAAGAAAATCTTCAGCCCTTGCTGCTTCCCTTCTTCTGCCATTCTTCAGCCTCTCACTGAGAAGTTTTCACCGCACAACCAGTATAGCCTTTCAGTATCGCGTTGACAGCCCTCCAGGCCAGTCTGTAGTATCACTCGCCTGTCATACTGCAAACAAAGGGGACTGCATAAAGAGTGTCTTTCCTGCACGCAATCATCTACGGCCTGATTCAAGGCCTTACAGAATTCATTCCCATCAGCAGCACCGCTCACTTAACAATTGCAGGTCGCCTTATGGGCGACATCAAATCCGATGATGAGTGGACTGCTTTCATAGCAGTCATTCAACTCGGCACCCTCGTCGCCGTGATTCTCTATTTCTGGTCAGACATAATCAAAATAATACGGGGCTTCGTCGTTGCCAATCTGGCAATCGCAAAAAAGCGCAAGATACACCCTTCCGACAGAGATTACGCGCGGCTCGGCTGGTTGATCATCATAGGTACGCTGCCGGTCGGGGTCCTGGGCGTCGCATTGAAAAAAATTATTGAAGGCCCTTTGACCAAAGACCTCAGAGTCATAGCCGGAAGCCTGATCGGTCTCGCAATCGTTCTGGCTATAGCCGAAGTCGTCGGCCCGCAACGCCGCGATATGAGAAACCTCAAAGTTGTGGATGCGCTCGCTGTAGGCTTTGCCCAGGTGCTTTCACTCATACCCGGCTCTTCGCGCTCCGGCACTACGATCACAGGCGGCTTGTTCTCTGGTCTTACCAGAGAGACTGCCGCGCGATTCTCTTTCCTGCTCTCGATACCTGCTATTGCTGCAAGCGGGCTGCTCCAATTGCCGAAAGCTTTGCAATCGGTCAACACAAGCTGGACGGCAATTGCTGTGGCAACAATCATCTCAGCCGTTTCGGGCTATCTGGCTATTGCGTTTCTGCTCAAATTCCTGCAACGACACACGACGTTCGCTTTTGTAGGCTATCGAATTGCGCTCGGGTTGATGCTTATTGCGCTGCTGATTACAGGAAGGATTCAAGCTCACTGATAAGGCTTACCAGAATTTCAGCCGCTCGACCCAGCCGAAAAGCAGGTGCAGAATGCTGCGCCTCGGCCTCACCATTTTTATGCGCTCGCCCGCTCGTTCGATCAGCTTCACGCGGCCAAGTATTCTGTGAACCGGCACAGGCAGATCGTTTTGCGTGGCCGAGTCGCCGCGCGTCAGGATTGATTTTTCCGAAGATGAGCGGTCTATGCGGACTATTCTGTGGATGACTGCCGTATCGAAGCGGGTGTGATAAAGCACGATGTCGCCTTGCCTTATGGGTTCCTCTTTTATAGGCTCGACGGTCACGATGTCGCCGTCCTCGATTGCAGGGCTCATGCTGCCGCCGCTCATTCGCAACTCGACCGGGAGGCTCCTGGACAGTAATTGGCGGGCCTGCTCAAGAAAATCGGGCGTCTCTAAAGTGGCTTCGCGCCCTCGCTCCGCCTTTATACCATCATAGGCGCGCATCGTAATTCTCCCTATCTCCGATACAAGTCAAGAGCCGTTGGCTCTCGCGTAAATTCAAGACCTCTGATAGAGGTGACTGACAGCTATGCCAATAATAGCGCAAGGCTGCCCCCGCGAAAAGTCTAAATCAGAAAATCGGTGAAAGTAATTTGTAAATTAATTTCATCCTGCACAAACAACACTCGCTCACCTCTTTTGTAATACCAAAACGGCAGACGGACTGCTCTGCAATTTCATCGAATCATTGCTTTGATCGATCATCAGATAACGCACTACGCGGGCTTCGCTTCGCAAATCGCCGCCTGCTTTTTCGATGTACAAAACAAGCTCGCTCTGATTGCCGATGATATATGCTCCCTCTTCCATGCTCGACACAGAGCCGCGCAACTCGCGCTCGATAGTGAAGGTGCCGTCCTCCTTGAACCTGAACGTAGTTCGCACAGCGCCTTGCGCCGTCTTCTTTGCATAATCGTCTTCAACGGATTTCAGATCGTAGTCGCCCGAAAGTCTCTTGCCCGAGTCTTCAATTGATACGGCTTCAGACGGCTGCAACGAATCCCGTTCCGATTCACGACGAGCAGCGCCACAAGAGATAGAAACAACGGTGAGGAGTAAGACGAACGATGTTTTTAATAGAAGCGTTGCGACCCGATGCATTGTGATGTACCGCAACCCGCTCTAAGTTTTTCTGATCTTGTGAAATACGGCGATGTCGCCATTTTCCGAAATCATCTTCAGTTCTTCGCCATCGCTCGACAGGCTGATTTTATGCCTCTTTTCCAGAGGGGGATTATGAATATTCTTTTTGGAAATCTGTATCGTCAGCACTAAATACTGTCCGTCTTCGATTCTGTATTGGCCGTGATCGTCGTGTATGACTTTCCCGCTCACTTTCGATAAGCGAGAGTAAGTGCCGTCCGGTATAAACGTGATTTCCGACTTCGCCTGACTGAGCATATTCACAACGCCTCCTTTTTGAACCTGAATCATCTGATAAGTGCCAAGCAGCTTCGCCGGGTCTGCTGGCTCATTCGATGCCGCGTTATCTGCGGGCTTTGCGCCGGAAGCATTGCTGTTAGCTTGTGCAGAAGCGCTTGATGCGGGCGAACCGGATGCCGCCGGATTGGAGTTAGAAGCCGCAGGCTTTGCGTCACTGTTTGACGTTGCCGCGCCTTTATTGCAGCCCGCGAGCGGCACGATAAGCAGCGCGATTATCATTAAGATTGCAGATTTATTTATCATTGCCCTTTCGTCATCTATTTCGATTGATTTAAAACTCGCGTGTCAAGGGCGCGAGGCTTTCTGTTGCTCACGAGGCGCGCGGCTCTGAGCGCGAATCCTCTCAATCGCCTGAACGGCTGACGAGCGCACATCGCTGCTCGCGTCCGAGTCCGCAACTCGCTCAAGTTGTGTGATTACGTTTGCGTCGCCTATGTCACCGAGACCTGCCGCCGCCGATTGCCTTACCTCTTCGTTATGATCCGAAAGCGCTGCGACAAGAGCATCAACAGACCGGCTGTCGCGGAAACGCGCAAGCGCGCCGATACCCTTTTTGCGAACCGCAACCGACCCGCTTCGCATCGCAGACAGAATCGGCGCTATCGCCTTGGGGTCGCCAATCTTGCCGAGCGCTTCTATGGCTTCGGGTCGCGCGCCCGACTGATCTGTCGAGATCAATTCGATCAGCGGCGCGACAGCCTCTTTCGACCCGATGTCGCCGAGAGCCTCCGCCGCAAGCTGACGGATAGACGGACGGTTATCTTTGAGTGAAGAGACGAGACTCGGCAACGCGACCGGCCCCAATCGCGCAAGCGCGGCTGCGGCCTGAGATTTGAGCGCGCCCGATTCATCTCGCAGCAAAACGAGCAATGGGGTCACTGCGGCAGGGCTTTGCGTCTCGCCAAGAGCTTTTACAGCAGCCGACCTGACCGATGCGTTTGAATCCGACAGAGCTTCGATGAGTTTAGTTATTGAGCGCGGCGATTTGAAATTGCCTAACGCTTCGATAGCCGATTCTCTAGTCGCGGGCACGGAAGAATTTGCAATCTCCAGAAGCTGATCAATCGCGCCTTCGCCCATCTGCCCAAGCGCAAAGGCGGCCTCCTGACGCACGAAGTATCGCTCGTCTTTTAGCAGGTGAGTCAAGCTCTTGATCGCTCGCGCATCAGCAATCACTCCCAGAGCGTGAGCCGCAGCCGCTCGCGATTCGGGCGCAGCGTTTCTATCTTGAATAACCGCTATCAGAGGCTCGACGGCGGGCTGACCGATGCGCCACAAAACACGTGATGCTCTTGCGCGGTCACTTTCGCGCTGAGACCGCAATATTTCTATCAGCGGCAGCACAGCCTTTGCGCCTATCCCGATCAACGCTTCGGCGGCGTAGTAACGAACTATCGGGTCCTTGTCTGTGATTCCCTTTGCGAGCGGAGTGACAGCTTGTTCGACGGCCAGATCAGCCGAGACATGCGCAAGCACTTGCGCCGCGCGCGCGCGCACTCGCCAATCAGGCTCCGAAAGCGAGCCGACCAGCACGCGGATGGCGCGAGGGTCCTGCATTCTCGCAAGCGATTCGGCTGCGGCAAGACTAACGCGAGAGTCTCTGTCATTCAGCAACGTAGTCAACGGAGCCAGCGCACGCGGGTCTTTCAATCGCCCAAGCGCGAACGTAGATTCAACGCGCACGTCTGCGCTTGCATCATTAAGCGAACTAATCAAGGCATCGAGCGCGCGCTGGTCTCCAAGCTGTCCGAGCGTCCGCGCCGATTCAGTGCGAACGCGGCTGTCCGAATCTTTCAAAGCAGTGATGAGCAGAGGCGTTGCTTTAGGGTCTCCGAGCCGCGCGAAAGTAGTTATGGCGGCAACGCGAGTCTGCCAGTTCGGGTTCGTGATCTCAGTCGAAAGTCGCTCAACAGAGATTCCCATCGCAGCAAGCGATTGAATCGCAGCATCGCGCACGCCTTGATCCGTGTCCTTTGCAGCGACGAACAAAGCTTCAGCCGACGTATGATCGCTAATCAACCCGAGCGAATTAACCGCGGCCAATCGAAGATCTTTTTCCGGCGCGCCGGACGCAGAAATCAAAGCATCTGTGCTGCGACGATCTTTCAATGTGCCAAGCGCCTGCGCTGCCATCACCCGCACTTGAAGCTCTTTTGAATTCGTAAGCACTTCGATGAGAGGCTGAAATGCTTTTGAATCCCCCATCAATCCCAGCCTTTCGATGGCCCGCGTTCGAGCGTTCACATCGCCCGTTGTCAGTTGAGCGATCAAAGAATCGGTCGTGACATCAATCGCTGCCAGCGCCTGTAAGACGGGCTGGCTCAACTTGCCTTCGGATGACTTCGATTGTAACAACAGGTCGGCTACGCGAGTTCGATCAAACGAAGCAAGCCCGTCTGAGATTGCAGACAGAACCAGAGGCGATTTCTCTTTCTTCAAAGCCGCGACTAGAACGGTCAACGTCGCTTCGTCTTTCGAGTTGCCTTTGCTCGCTTTCACAAGCGAAGCGACGACTGCCGCGCGCACTGAAGGTTCAGGGTCTTCCAGCAGTCGGGTCAAAGCGGCTCGCGCCTCTGCTCCCTCGAATCGCGCAAGTCCTTCGGCCAGCAGCAATCGTATAGAGAACGACTCCTGCGCGCTCATCTTTGAAGCAGGGCTGTTCTTCTGACCTGTTGCCAGCTCTAACAGCGACGGAAGGGCGCGGCTGTCTGCAAATTCCAAAAGAGTCCTGAGCGATTGAAACCGCACGTCAGCGTATTCGCTTCGCAAAGCGACCGTGATGTGATCGAGATAATCGCGATTGCCTAAACGATAGAGCGAAGCCGCGTATTCCCAGTCACTCGAATTCTTGTTTGCCCCTAGAATCGACGTTTCCGCACGGCGGTCTCCGATCTTGCCTAATGCGACGGCAGCCGATTTGCGCACGCTTGAGTCTTCTTCTTTCAAGAGCGCGATTAAAGCATCGGTCGCTTTTGTCGCCTTCATTTCTCCGAGCGCAGTTGCGGCTGCGCGTCTGACGATCTCGTCGCTGTCTGCGAGCGCGCGAATCAATGAATCAATCGCAGGCGCATAACCGAGCGCGCCCAAAGTAGTCGCCGCGCGCGCGCGCGTGTACGAATCAGTCGAAGACATCATCTGCTCGATTCCAGCTTCGGGTGAGGCTTTGATTGCAGTCAGAGCTTCGAGCGCAGAGTCTCTGACAAACCAGTTCGGGTCTTGTGTTAATGGGATCAATAGCGGCGCAATGGATTTATCGCCTAAACGCCCGAGCGCACGAGCCGCTTCGCCGCGCACATACCAGTTATCATCTGAGAGGCTCGGCTTGATCTTGCTTTGCGCTTCGGGGTTTTTGGATTCGACGAGCGAAAACATTTCCTGAACGCGAGCCAGTGTCGGATTTAGCTGGTCAGGGCTGGCGGCAGTCGATTGTTGCGCTGAAATAGAGGACACAAAAAACAATGAGAACAAAATAAGCTTGATCGTAAAGATGTTTCTTATCATCTGCCAACCTGTCAGGTGTAGTCCCGTCCCAGTACTCGTTATTCAGCCGAAATTCTACAGTAAATCAATAGAGTTTAGAAAGCGTGTAATTGGAGGAAGACAGGGAGGCTTCGAAGATGAAGCTCTGAAGTTAAAGAAGCCCGCCCGGTTCCACTGATCCCGGGCGGGCTTCCGAAAACTCACGGAGAGGCGGATTAATCTAGGCGGCTATGCGGTCGTCAGATAGTCCGGCCTTCTCAAATATGCCGTAGCGCGCAATCGTCTTATCTACGGCAGCGGTGGCTTGCGGGACGTTAATGCGGAGGAACCTTATCAAATGTCCCACCTCAGTCGGGGTCAGGTCCTCCGGGCTGCGACCGGGTATGCCAAGCGGTATGAGATAAGCGCGCATATTGAGGTTTACGCGCCGCATCTCGGCTTCGAGCGCCTGGATGAACTCTTCGCGGTCGGCCATTGTCATGGACACCAGCCCGTCACGCACTATGCTCTTTAATTCAGTTGGGTCAGGCTTTATTGTCTGGCCCGGTCTAGCCATTCGATTTCTGCTTTGCAGTTTTGTTTGTATGTTTTTTGCCATTTTCTTCCACCCTTATTTGTTAGTAACGCAACGTTTACTTTTGCACCCTTAGAACTAATGCCACGTTTCCCTCATAACCTATGGGACGCAACATTCAAACCCTTTAACGCCACCTCCACGGATTAGTTTCAAGAACTTTTTCCCGTATTTCAGCACTTGCTTTCAATCTCTTAGAACGACCTTTTCCTTCATTCTTGCAAACCCACTAAAGCATTCGTGCAACTAATATGCCAACTGGTTGCCTGTATATTCCGGCAGGTATATTTGGCTTAAAGCGAGCCTTGCGCGTTTAATCCTGCTTTTCACTGTTCAATTTCTCCAACCTTTTTAGTACGTAATGATTGTCTTATTAAGATGCATAAATTATTAGATAGAGGCGCTCGTTCGTTTAGCCCTGCGCTTCGTTGATTTGATTCCGCAATAAAAAGGGCAAAACGGTAATCTTGTCTCATCGTCTGACAAATGAGCGACATATTAGCTAATAAGCTATCTGGCTCTGCAAAGTAAAGATGCGAAGAAATCCCCCGATATTCGAGATATTTCATCATCAGCGTTCATGAACGGTCTAATGGTACGGTGGTTGCTCAAGAGATAAGCTATACAGCATCACACCCAACGATGCTTGCCAATTACAACCTGAGGGGCCAAGAGGCACTGGACGATTCCGGTGCCTTTTTTTTTCGATCAAACTTCTGAGAATTGCTTTCGGCCAGTATCATCACGTATGGTATAATCTGCTTTCTAAGCTCACCCCTCAGATAGAAATAGAAAGGAACCACCAAAAAAACATGGCAGATGAACGTAGTGAGCGGAACCGCGCAATTGATCTGGCGATAGCCAATATTGAAAAGCAGTTCGGCAAGGGCTCCATCATGCGGCTGGGCGAAAAGAAGGTCATGGATATCCCGGCAATTTCGACCTCCTGTCTCAGTCTGGACGCGGCTATTGGAATCGGAGGCGTGCCTCGCGGTCGGGTCGTAGAGATTTACGGGCCTGAATCAGGCGGAAAGACCACGCTGGCTCTCCATATAGTATCTCAGGCGCAGGCGGCTGGAGGCGTAGCCGCTTATATCGACGCCGAACACGCGATGGACGCCCAATACGCCGCAAGGCTCGGTGTCAAAATCAACGACCTTTTCATATCGCAGCCTGATTCGGGAGAACAGGGGCTTGAGATAGCCGAAGCGCTCGTCCGATCAGGAGGCGTGGACATCGTGGTAATTGACTCTGTCGCCGCGCTCGTGCCGCGCGCAGAACTCGACGGCGATATGGGAGACTCGCTGCCCGGCCTTCAAGCTCGCTTGATGTCTCAAGCGCTCAGAAAGCTGACGGCGGTTGTAGCCCGCTCGAACACCTGTCTGGTCTTCATTAACCAGATTCGCGAGAAGATCGGCGTGATGTTCGGCAACCCGGAAACCACTACGGGCGGTCGCGCACTCAAGTTCTATTCTTCGCTCAGGCTTGAGATTCGCCGAACAAGCTCGATCAAAGACGGCGATTCCGTCGTTGGAAACCGCACGAAGGTGAAAGTCGTCAAAAACAAAATGGCCCCGCCTTTCAAGGAAGCCGAGTTCGACATAATGTACGGTCTGGGCATTTCAAGAGAAGGCGATTTGCTGGACTTAGCCGTCGAGCACAAGATAGTTGATAAGAGCGGCGCGTGGTTCAGCTTCCAGGGCGAGCGGCTCGGACAGGGGCGCGAAAACGTCAAGAACCTGATCAAATCCGACTCGGAAATCGCTGGCCGAATCGAAGTTGGTGTAAGAAAAGCGCTGGGACTCGATGGCGAGAATGCTGTTGAAGCGGAACCCAGCACGCCCGCCCCTTCCGGCAGTTCTTCTAAACGGGCGGCTCCGAAAGAATAGATTACGTTTATCTTTCAATTCTTCAAAAGCGTGAGATTCAAACAAGCGAATCTCACGCTTTTGCCTTATCAGGCCATCCTCTTCAACTCGTCAAAGCCCGCGCGTAGACCATATATTGTAGGCCGGAGTAGAGTTAGCGCAATATTTTGATTGACCTGGATATTGAAACTCTGCTAGTATGCCGACCGAATCGCCAGGATCCCCCTAATCTTCGAGGTGCATTAATAATGACTTGTCAGGGTTGCGGGCATAATTATCCCAGCACTATTACGCGCTGCCCGAAGTGTAGACTAGCATCTAATCGCAGGGGGCAACGATCATCAGATTCACGTCTGATTGAATTTCCAAAGAAGTCTCGCGTCGCAGAGCGGAGCGAACAATCGCAGACTTCGCTTCCGGCCTGGCGCACAGAGTTGAATGAAAAGGTGCGCGCTATTCAGGCAAGGCGGAATAATCCTGCTCTGCAAACACAAACCGTAGAGACACATCAAACGACCACGCTGGACGTAGAACCAGGCACGGGAGCCGCTGCCGTTCGACAGCCCGAGTTGCACAGCAGAAGCCGCGTGACACCTGCGCGCGAAAGACATTCCGAGCCGTTAAAACAAAACTTGAATCGCACGGAGCAAAGGAGCAGCGACACAATTGTCGAAGCGGCGCTCACAAGAGTTCGACGTGCCACCGAAAACGCCAGCCGCGCAGCATTGCCAAAAATCGAGCCTGTCAGGCCCATGACTCAAACCGCTCCTCTGGTGATGGATAAAGAAGCGACGGCAAGGGCGCTTGAACCGTCGCCTGAGATAACGCAACAGGCAAGACCTTCTAAATTGCCCTTGCCCGATGTCGCGCCTGCCCGAATCACGCGGCCCGAAACCACGGAAGAACCGCAGCGAATTACTAGAAAAATCGAAGCGAGTCCATCCGTAGAAACCAAAGACTCGCTCGTATCGGTTTCAAAAGCCGTAACCGAACCTTCCAGAGTGATCGTCCTCGATGAAGACTCGCCATTAGACTACCTGGAAGCCGAGATCAGAAAAGTAGACCAGGTACTGAGCGCAGAGCTTTCCAGAAATGACAGCCCATCTCTGTTCACTCATATTGTTTTAAACGCGATTGACCTGTTCACAATCGCGATAAGCTCAATGCCTTTCCTCGCATTGATCGGGCTATATAACGGCGCGTTCGCGCTCAATCAGACTCGCACAGCTTCGATTGTAATCATTTCCTTGATCGCATTTTTCTACCTCTCGCTGACGCAATGTTTGTGCGGCAGGACTTTCGGCATGATGTTTACGAACACCTGCGTAATAGATGCGCGGACGGCGGAGCCCTTAACACCACAGCGCGCATTGTGGCGTTCGGCGGGTTACCTCGTGGCAGTTGCGCTCGCGATGACAGGATTGCTGTGGATTGCATTTAACCGCAAGCGGCGCGGGTTGCACGACTACATCACAGACACTCAGGTAGCTTGCGATTATTGAGTATGAGCAATTCATAATCATTCGCGCAATTCGTGGCTTCCTTCCTTCCACTCGTTTATCAGCCTAATATACCATTTCGCAGCGAACTCTTCCAACCTCATCTCGGCCTGCTCGCGTGTCGCCGAAGTGTAGATCATCCGCAGGTCTGAGGCTACTTCCTTGCGCTCCTTCCAGTTTACATAGTTGAGCGATTGCCGAACCATATGTACGATGCATTGCTGCACTTGTGCCTGAGGGTAGACTGTCTCGATTGCTTCCGGAAATCCTTTCAGCCCATCCACGCAGGCTATGAAGATATCTTCAACCCCTCGATTACGCAGCTCTGTTACTACCCCCAGCCAGAACTTTGCTCCCTCTGTTTGGGCCACCCACATCCCCAATACTTCTTTGATTCCTTCGAGATTTACTCCGATCACCAGATAGAGGGCTTTGTTGAGGATGTGTGCCCCGTCCCTGATCTTCACCATTAACGCGTCAAGGTAGATGATCGGATAGAGTGGCTCAAGCGGGCGACCCTGCCAGGCACGGACCTCATCAATTACTGCATCCGTGACTGAGCAGATGAGCGAAGGCGAAACATCCACCTGATAGATTTCTTCCAGGTGAGCTTGGATGTCACGAACCGTCATACCGCGAGCATAAAGCGAGAGAATCTTATCATCGAACCCCGAAAAGCGAGTCTGGCCTTTAGGAACTATTTTAGGCTCAAAGGAGGATTGGCGGTCACGAGGAACTTCAATGGGCAAAGAGCCGAAATCGCCTTTGAGGGTCTTTTTGGATTTGCCGTTTCGAGCATTGCCGGAGTTGTTGCCAGCCGGGTCGTGCTTCTCATAACCGAGATGATGAGAGAGTTCGGCTTTCAAAGCGCGTTCAAGGACAGCCTTGGTGAGCTGCTTTAGAAGGCCATTTTCACCGAGAACGCCTTATGGATAACTTCTACATCTCGGCCATATTGCGCGAGATGGAACCGGCAATATCAGGCCGCACCGTCGCTAGAGTTTCGCTTGTAAACTCAGACCTGTTGATAGACCTGCGTTTGGAAAATGATCAGTTGCTCTTTGCGTCTTTAGATCGCACAAGCCCCGCCATCTATCTATCCAACAGGCAGCCGGGCAGTGAAACGAATGCTTCGCATCCATTCGCTATTCAATTGCGGAAACACATCACAGGCGCAAAACTCACAAGACTTTCAAAAGACCCGCTTGATCGAGTAGTCCGCCTTGAGTTTGAAAAATTTGATGTGAGCGGTGACCGTGCGCGAAGCCTGCTCGTGCTCGCGATGACGGGGCGCGCCGCTAATGCATATATTCTCGACTCTGCGCAGAACGTAGTCGCGGCGTTGACCGACCGGGCTGTTCTTTCTGAATCCAGAACTGAGTCATCGGCCAACGATTTCGATTTATCCGAACATTTGCGCCGCGTTAATGGTCCCATGACTGAAGCCGATATTCTGGAAACAGAATTTGGGCCTTCATCAATCTTTAGCCCTCTCATCAAAAACGAATTCATCGCTCGTTGCCACATCTCAAGCCCTGCCGAAGCATTCAGGTCTATCGTAGTTGATCTGTTTGATAAGAAGCTCACGCCGCTCGTCTACTCACGGATGCCGGTTGAACAAATCGAGCGGCGATTGATAAACCTGAAAACAGATTTGCTGCTTTCGCACATCGAGTTTGTTCAAGCTCAGGGAATGCTGCGGTCTGAATTCCCGACACTATCTGAAGCCGCAGACCGCTACTACTGGGCGCGCGATGAGCAAAAGGCGCTTCAAAACGAATATAACTCTGTGCGGCAACTACTCGCGCGTGAGATTAAAAAGCGCGAGGCGGCGATGAGTGCTATCGAGCACGACCGCAAAAGATTTGAAGACCCGGACAGGTTGAAGCGTCACGGCGACTTGTTGCTTGCGAATCTGGCGACTGCTCGTGTTGCTGGAGCAAAGGCGAAAGTAATTGATTATTACGACCCCGATCAAGCCGAGATTGAAATAGAAATTGATGAGAACAAGACGCTGCAACAATCGGCGACAGATTATTTCTCGCGCTATCAGAAAGCAAAACGCGCCCTGACGGCAATCGCCGTTCGGCAAGAGGAAATAGCAAAGCGACTTTCTCCCATCAAAAACATCTTGAACGAGCTTGAAGCCAACCCGACGGCAGAACAGATTTCAAAAGCGCGTTACTCAATCGAAAAAGCGCTCGGCACGAAACGCCCGTCTAGCGGCGGCTCAAAGCGAAAAACAAAAGACAAAAATGATCCGGTGATTGGCCGCTGGTTCAAGACCACTGACGGGTATGAAGTGATGGTAGGAAGAAACGACCGCGACAACGACGCTCTGACGTTTCGCGCGGCGAGGCCGCAAGACATATGGCTTCACGCGGCTGACTATCCCGGTTCGCACGTCGTCATTCGCAACCCGAATCGCGAAGCAGTGCCTCATAAAACAATCGTCGAAGCCGCAGAGCTTGCGGCCTTTTACTCGCAGGCGAAACGCGAAGGCAAAGCCGCCGTTCATTACACGCAAAGGAAATTCGTTTCAAAGCCGCCTCGCGCAAAACCGGGGCTGGTGCGCCTCTCTTCATTCAAAACGGTGATGGTCGAACCGCGCTGCGTTCTCGAAAGAATCAATTAGTGAACATGTAGGGGCGACCACAGAGGGTCGCCCCTACATGAACTTCAATTGGATGATCTCAAGCGCGATTTCGTCAGGTGAGCGCTCGCCTGTTTGCACAACATAATCGGCAAGCGCATAAGCAGGCCACCTTTTATCAAGCAGAGCTTTCATCTCATCTTCGCTTCCGAGCAACGGCCTTGAGCCATCACCGCGAACGCGCTCAAAGCAAATTTCAAGCGGGCAATCGAGCCAGATCGTTATTCCGGTTTCGCGCAAAGTCTTTCTGTTTTCTTCCGAGAGATACGCGCCGCCGCCGAGCGCGACGACTGCATTCTTCATCTCGCGGCAAGACTCTATCGCCTGTCGTTCGATTCGCCTGAATTCAGGCTCGCCCTGCTCTGAAAATATTTGTTGAATTGATTTACCCCTTTGCCGTTCGATAACACGGTCGAGGTCAAAGAAATCGCGTTTCAATTTATTGGCGAGAACTTGCCCGACCGTCGTCTTGCCTGCTCCCATGAAGCCGACTAAAAAAATCGGCTTCTCTGTTTCAGAATCTCGATTTCGACTTCGGTCCATCGCCGTCACTCGATGTGGCCTTCGCTGGTCAGCGATCTCAGCAAATCGTAAAACTCAGGAAACGAGACGCCCGCGCAATCTGCATCAACTATCTCGGTCGCGCCATCTGCGATCAGAGCCGCGATAGAAAAAGCCATAGCGATGCGATGATCGCCCTCAGTTTCAATGCGACCGCCGGTAAGATTTTGAGGGCCGCAAATCGCAAAGCCGTCTTCAAACTCTTCTATCTCGCCGCCGAGCGCGCGGATTCCTGCGACTACGGTTTGAACGCGGTCGCTTTCTTTGATGCGCAACTCTCTGGCCCCGCGCACTTCGATTTGCCCTTCGGTCTGCGTCGCTACGACTGCCAGAATCGGAATCTCGTCAATGATGTTTGCGATTATGCTGCCTGATAAAACCAGTCCTTCCGCTTTGCTTTTAAGCTCGCTGCTGGCCACGTGAATGTCTGCTACAAGTTCGCGATGGATAGTGCGGATATTGCTTATCTGAATGTTTGCGCCAAGCGAGCTTAGTACATCGAGAAATCCGGTGCGTGAAGGATTGAGATTCACATCGCGCAGTTCAAGCCGCGAATCCGGCAGCATAGCCGCAGCGGCCAGAAAGAACGCGGCTGATGAAATATCGCCGGGCACTCTATATTCAACAGCCGTCAACTCGCTTCCGCCGGTGATGCTCATGTCGCGGGAAGTTTCGTCAAACTCGAACTGCGCGCCGAATTCTTCGAGCATCAATTCGGTGTGATTGCGCGACGGCGCAGGTTCAGTAAAGATCGTGCGGCCATCTGCAAACAACCCGGCGAACAGCACGCACGTTTTAACCTGCGCGCTTGCGACCTGGCTCGCGTAGTTGATTGCGCGCAATCCGCCGCCTTCGATTTCAAGCGGCGTGTAGTTTCCTTCTCGCGCGCGGACTTGCGCCCCCATCAAAGTCAGAGGCTCGATGATCCTTCTGAGCGGGCGACGGCCAAGGCTTGCATCGCCGTCGGTGATCGTGGTGAAGGGCTGGCCTGCCAGAATCCCGCTCAACATCCTTATCGTTGATCCCGAATTCCCTGCATTCAGTCTTGTCGGAGTCTCAAGCGGACGGTAGCCGTTGAGTCCTTCGCCGTGAATCAGAATCTCTTGCGGGGTGCGCTCGACGCGCACTCCGAGCCGCTCTACGCAATCAAGCGTAGTGTGGCAATCAACGCTCGTCGCAAAGTTGGTGATACGCGATACGCCACGGGCTACCGAGGCCAGCATCGCGACGCGGTGAGAGATGGATTTATCGCCGGGAACCGACAGGATTCCATTGATATTTGCTTTGCCCTTGATTCTTATTGATCTTGACATCACAAGTTCCAGCATGTTACACAATGACGCGCCTCGTGACTACCTTGCTTGTCAGTTCGCGCGCTTGATTTAGATGAAAGAAAGGCATCCTTCTAGCCGATGACCGAGACCATCGAGCTTTCAATAGACAGCAAACTGGAGTTCGTTGACCTGATCGCTTCAGTTACCAAAAGCGTTACAGTGAAAATGGGCTTCAGCGAAGATGACGCCAGTTGGATCGAGCTTGCCGTGCACGAGGCGGTCATCAACGCTATTACTCATGGAAACAAAAATGCTGATGATAAGCAGGTAGATGTTCGCTTTTTAACCGAGCAGGATGCGCTGACGGTTTACGTCAGGGACTAC
Organism: Blastocatellia bacterium; assembly: GCA_963726785.1. Classification (GTDB taxonomy): domain Bacteria; phylum Acidobacteriota; class Blastocatellia; order UBA7656; family UBA7656; genus DATEKX01. The sequence goes on along the minus strand of CAVSDJ010000008.1, from coordinate 324,553 downwards.
GGCGAAGGCTTCGACCCGGCGCAGTTGCCTGACCCGACTAATTCAGACAACTTGCTTAATCCGAGCGGGCGCGGCATCTTCTACATGCGCACTTTTATGGATGAAGTGGAGCATTCACGACATCCAGAAGGTGGGAGCGTCGTTCGCATGAAGAAGAATAAGTAGCATTACTAATAACAAATTTCGAGGACGATAAAGGAGATGTGCGATGGCTCAGCTTACTATCAAGGAACGCCAGGCGGGCGATGTAACGATACTAGATCTTTCGGGCAAGATAACCATCGGCGAAGGCAGCGTGCAGCTTCGCGAAGCAGTTCGCAAATTGCTCGATGACGGCAAGAAAAAGATTCTGCTTAACCTGGGAGATGTTTCCTACGTAGACAGCTCCGGCATCGGCGAGTTGGTCAGTTCTTATACGACGACGAACAACCAGGGCGGGCAGTTGAAGCTGTTGAACCTGACGAAGAAGATTCAAGACCTTCTGATGATTACCAAGCTTTTGACAGTGTTCCATACCTTCGACAATGAGCAGGAAGCAGTTGCAAGTTTCAATTGAACGAAACAGAGTTGATTCTCTTCCGATTTTGTCAGGGCGCACGCCTCTACGCCACGTAGACGGTTGCGCCCTTTCCCGTTTGCGAATTATCAACATGGCAACCGGATTAAAAGTAATTGCGATTGCGGCCATTCTGGCACAGCTTGCAGTCACTTCCCTTTCGCAAAGCCAGTCGGACTCCACCCAGTCAATCAACGCGCCAAAGACGTTCGCCCTTGTCGTTGGCATTTCAAAATATGCACGGCTGCCGGGCGGGCAACAGATTCAATTCGGCGACCGCGATGCAACGCTCTTCGCAGACGCAATCAGGAAAGCGGGCGTCAAGGCAGAAAACCTTCGCGTGCTGACTGGCGCAGAAGCAACAGTCCCCGCGATCAAAGCAGCGCTTGGGAACTGGCTGGCGCGGGCAGCGACGGAAAACGACACGGTGCTCATTTTCTTTTCAGGGCATGGGCTTTATGAAAACGAGTTCAACGAATCTTACTTGCTCGGCTACGACTCCGACGCGAAAGACCCGTTCAGCACGGCTCTTTTGACGAGCGAGATCAATCAAGCTCTTACGAAACGAATTCGCTCGCGCCGCGTGTTGATCCTTGCAGATGCGATGCGAAAGGATTTCTTCGACCCCGAATCAATCGGCTCGGCGGCATCATCTTTCATTCGTTCTTTCAATCAAATTGCGACCTCGCGGGCAGGGGTGTCAGTGATAATGGCAAACGGCCCCGGCGAGTTTTCGCGCGAAGGCCAACGATGGAGCGGACAGGGAGTATTTACCAGATACCTCGTTGACGCTCTGTCGGCAAACGCTGATCGAAACGGCGACGGCTCAATCACAGCCGACGAGTTATTCGACACCTTCGCTGCGCGTGTTGCCGAAGATACGTCCAACAAACAGCACCCGTGGCGCAGCGACACCGCGCTCGCTCAGATCGCTTTGACTAGCGTCGAACGAGGATCAAACGTCTCGGCTCCTGTAGCCAAAATTGAACCCGTCGCGAAACCTACTACGCCTATAGCATCAGCGCCTAAAACTGAAACCGTCGCTGTCACGGAGAGAAAGCCAGAGCCAGCGCCGAAACCAACCGAGACTTTGACAAAGAAGGTAGAGGCTCCGACCATCTCTGCGAATGAAACCGCCCCGCCAAAAACAACGGCCAAAGCTCCGCCTAAGCCAGTAGCCAGTGCGCCGAAAGCGACTGTGAATCCGGAAACGACCGTGGCGCGCAATGAGACAAGCGCACCTCCTACAAAGAAACCTGTTGAGACCGCCGCGCCGTCGCCACAGCCTCGCGCGCCCGCTCCGCCAAAAACTCAAAAAGTCTCTCCGGCTCAAGCATCCTCCGAGCCTCCCGTCATCGCTTCGACCAATACGACGGAATCGGCCAGTCCGCCTCCGCGACCCGAAGTGACGCCGCCCGGTCTCAATCCTGTCAGCGCAAGCACGGAGAGAAATCCATCTGCATCCGTTTCGGCATCAGTCCCGGTCATAAAACCGGAAACCGCTCCGACCCCTTTAGTCCTGCAACTCGTAGTGGCGATAGCTTCAAAGAATCTGGTCGAACCAAAGAACACGAGCGCGTGGGATTTGTATCAGAAGCTCGCGGCTGAACCTACAGCAGCGGCAGACCTTGCGCGATTGAAGCCTATGCTTGCAGACGCGCTCACCGATTCGGGCCGCGCGATTGTGATCGGAGACGTTCGCGCAGATAACATATCTGATCGAGTTGAGGATTTCAGACGCGCGGGCCAGATGTTTGCGCGTGCTCGGTCACTCAAACCAGACAGCGCGGACATCGCATCGCTTGAAAAATTAAGCGCGGCGCAGGCGCTCATCGCTTTGCAGTTTTACGATGAAGCGGAGCGAGCTTTGACGCCGTTGCAGAATTCAAACCTTGCAGCCGTACACAATGCGCTCGGACTGGTTTATCAAGGCAAGTTCGATTCGTGGCGCGCAGAGCGGGCGTTCAAACGCGCATCGGAGCTTGACGGAAACTGGGCAACGCCTCACTACAACCTCGCGCTCTTTTATCGCAGCCAGCAGAATGAAGCTGCGCTCGAAGAGTTAGAGCGAGCGGCTGCGCTCGATGCAACCAATCCCGGCATATTCGTCGCGATTGGCGATGAATGCTTCTCAAGGCAGCAGTGGCAACGCGCGGCTGATGCATTTCGCAAAGCAATTGCGTTGAAGCCCAATGACGACACGCTCCACACGAAACTCGGCCACGCTCTCTACAGTCAAGGATTGCAGACGGAGGCAAACCGCGAGTATCAGAAAGCGAAAGAACTTCGCGGCAAACAACCCTGACGCAATAACTCATTAGTGATAATTCGTAAACATTCGTGCAATTCGTGGCCACGAATTCAGTGATGAAGATACTTCTTACTTTCTTCGGGCGTAAGCTGCCTTGTAACTCGCGAGCGAGCGAGCTTGATTAATTCCTCAAGCGAGCCGCACAGTTCGCAGGGGTGAATCTGAGCAGAATTCCCCTCCTGGCTGATTATGAATTTCCCATCGAAACTCGACGCAAATATGCTCCCATCGCGCGAGGCGCTCTTACGCATCGTTCGAGTTCTTTTGGACCTGAGCTAGAAGCAGGCCCCTGACTGATTGCCACATCCGCGCGGTGTTATCCGCACTCTCCGTGAAAATAAACTTCCCATCGCGGCTAAAGCGCGCGTTGAATATGCTGTCGGTATGGCCTCGCAGGTTTGTCAACTCCTCGCCGGTCTCGACGCTCCAGATTCGCACGGAATTATCTTCGGTCGCCACCGCCAGCAAGTTCCCATCCGGGCTGAAGGCGATAGCGGTCACCGAATGTTTAGGGCCTTCCATCTCGTACAGCGGCTTTCGTGTATCAAGCTCAAAGATGCGCGTTATCCCCTGATAATCACCCGTCGCAATGAGCTTGCCCGTGGAGCTAAATGCAGCGCCTGCTAAATTTTTCGGATCTTCTGGCCATTCAACAGCCTGACCGCTTGTCGCATCCCAAATTCGAAAATTGGATTGACTGCCGCCAGGACCGGAAGTGCTTGTCAAAACAAAACGATTATCGGGGCTGAAACTGACAAGCGATAAGAGGGTCACCGTTAATTTTTGCCTGCACTCGCCCGGTGCCTGCCTCCAGAATTTCTATGTCGGTCTTCAAACCATACACGGCTATCAACTTTCCGTCGGGGCTGAAGCTCGCCTTAGCCGCCCTGTCACTATCGGGCGAGATGCTCAACTGATACAACTGCTGCCCGGCCCGAAATATCCCAAACGCGCACCGTCTTGTCATCGCTCGCCGTGACCATGAGCTTTCCATCAGAGCTGATCGCCGCGTTTCGGATTGCCTTCTGGTGGCCGCGCAACTCTTTTATCAACTGCCAGTCTTTTGTATTCCAAACCCGAGCAGTGCCGTCCAGGCTCGCCGTTGCCGCAAGGCTCGCTTCATCGCTGACAGCAATACTGGTCAGCAGGTCCGTATGGCCGGACAACGTGGTTAAATTCTCTTCGTGACCCACCGACCAGACTCGTGCCGTATTATCCAAGCTCGCCGTAACTACCAGGCTGCCGTTGGCACTGAAGAAGGCCGTCTGCACATCGTCCTGGTGACCTCGTAGCACATCGACGAGATTCCCTGTCTTAGTTTCCCAGACTTGCGCCGTGCGATCACCGCTTGCGGTAATTATGTACCTGCCGTCAAAACTGAAAGCGGCGGTGTGAACTTCCCCTGTATGCCCGTTCAACGTTGATACTCGCTGGCCATTGCTTAAATCCCAAACTATGGCCGTATGAGCGGCGCCGCTTGTTACCATAAATTTCCCATCCGGGCTGAAATCAATGGTATTAACGTTGATGCGGTGTTCGGTGAGTTTAGACACTTTTTTGCCTGTTTTCGTATCCCATATTCCCATATCACCGGAGATGTCATTCATCACGATAAACTTTCCGTCAGGGCTGAAAGGAGAGTGCAATGAATCTAATAACTCCGCGTCCATTTTTAATAAGACGTTACCTTTACCTGTATCCAATATCTGTGCTTTTGTATCACTCTCTATAACAATCAGTTTTCCGTCACGGCTGAAAGCAACTTCCACTTCTAGGTCAGCGCCCTTGTAACTGCTGTCTACAGCCAAGGTGCTGACAAGTTTCCCGGTAATCGGCTCCACTAGATTCCATTCATTATTTGTCCCGAGCGCCAGAACGAGCTTTCCGTCAGGGACTGAAACAGTATTTTTCGATTGGGCTATTGAAGGTATTTATCTCTTTCCCCGTGTCGGATTCCCATATCTTTTGCACGCCTTTTTCATCCGCTGCCATTACGAATCTGCCGTCGGGGGTCATCGCGGCTTCGAGTATCGGGCTTTTCGCGATGTTCATCTCGATCAAGCTCTTGCCAGTGCTCGTTTCCCAGATTCGCACCGCGCCGTCGCTCCCGCTTGTAATCACTTTACTCGCATCAAAGCTGAAACGGGCGCGGTTCAATCCGCCCGAATGGCCTTGCATGACCGCCTGTACGCGAGATTCCGACAGACACTGTATCAACGCGTCTTCGGCCTGCGCGGTTGGCGACACCGTCGCCGCCTCTATCGAAAGTAACAGGGCAAGTTCGGGGTCTAAGGGCAGTTGCGATAAAGCGTTTGCCGCAAGCTCGCGCGAAGAAGACTCGTCTCTTTCTTTGGACGCACGCAGGTATTGCATGACCGTCAGGACGCCGAATAGGCTGATGAGCACAAGCGCAATGGTCAGTCCGGCGACAGTTCGTCTCGTCCGGCGTTTAGCCGCGAGTTGCTCTCTCGATTGCAGCTCGACGCTCGCATTCAGAAAGTCATGCTCCAACTCATTCAGCGCATCCTGATTGCGCTCGCGCCACTCTACTGTTTGCGCGAGCCGCGCGCCGCGATACAAGAGTCCTTCGTCTCGATTCATTCGCTGCCACTCTTGCGCGGCCTCTGTCAGTCGGCGATGAACTCTCAGCCCCACCCTGTCTTCATCAATCCAGCGGCGCAATCTCGGCCAGCCGCGAATCAACGCTTCGTGCGAGACATCGACAACCTCTTCGCCCGACTGCTCATCCGTTCCGGTCATCAACAAACGCGCGTCGGCAAGCGTTCGCACAACGCTTTCGACCGCCTCAAGTTCATTGGCGGAGGTTATAAGCTCGCGCATCCCTGCGTGCCGCCTTGTGTCTTCAGTCCCGTCGCCCGGCTGAGTCAATCGCAGCATTATGTGCCGCACGATGGCTTGCTCATCTTCGCCGAGCGATTCCCAAATGGTATCTGCTCGCGCTGCAATTGCGCCGTCAACGCCGCCGCTTTCGCGGTACGCTTCAAGCGTAAGCATTCGACCGCGCCGTCGCTCCCATAACTCCAACAGCGCATGCTCTAAAAGCGGGAGAGCGCCCGGCTGATTCGCCAGGTCTTCAAGTATCGTCGGGACCAGCCCTTGCTCGAACTCAAGGCCGACGCGCCACGCGGGTTCTTCAATCGCCTGTCGCAGCCCGTCCTGCTCCATAGGGCTGACCAGGGATTGATGCGCGGCGATGCGAGACGATAGCTCCGGGGAAGCAGCGCACTTCTGATAGAAGTCCGCGCGCATCGTGATTAGAACGATGTTGCGACCATCCGGGATTGAAGCAGCGTAAAGCAGATTTGAAAAGAACTGCTCTCGTTCGCGCCCGTCGCGGCAAAGCGTGAAGACTTCTTCAAACTGATCTATCACCCAAACAACGCGCTCGGCTGCGGAACGCTCGGCCATCGCGAGCGACACTGCCAAATGCAAGCTGCGCGTGTCGTCCATCATCTGATCGAGCGTCTTCTGCATGGCGTCTTGTTGATAAAGCCTGAGCAGTTGCGCGGCCAATGAAGTCAGCGGGTGCGCACCCGGCGTGAGCACGCGTATCGCCCACGTTTGGCTTTCAGGCAGCAGACCGCGTCTTAGCGCGGGAATCAATCCTGCGCGAACGACCGATGATTTGCCGCTGCCCGATGCGCCGATGACGGCGAGGAAACGGCTGGCTTTCAATTTTTCGACCAGGCGCTGCACGTCCGAATCGCGCCCGAAGAAAAATTCTGCATGCTCTTCATCAAACGTGCGCAGGCCGCGATAAGGGCAGATGTCATCGCGTTTTTCGACCGGCGCGTCAGGGCCAGGAGCTACGCCTTTGATTGCATTGATGAGAAGTTGAAACGGGCGGGTGTTCTCTATTCCACTGCGAAGATCAATCCAGGTGCGAGTGCTGAGAAACGGAGGCAAGGTGTTAGCGTCGAACGGTTCGGGAAGTCCGGGCAACAGTACAAGGAAGAGACGAAAGGAACGATCTTTTGCAGCGCGGTCTAATGCAAGGCCGAGTTCTTCATTCTCCCATGCTCCAAGTCCGTGCGGCCCAACGAAGACTGCGCACGCGGACGAAACCTTTATGCCAGTGGCTAGTTCGTTCTGCCACTGACCGCCGGGAGTAAGCGCCCACTTGTCGAGCCACGGCTCAAGCCCTTCGCGTTGCAGCTTTTGCGCAAGGCGCTCGACGACAGGTTTGTCTTTGCTGTTGTGTGACAGAAAAACATCGAATGTTTTCGCAACGGTCACGGTGAATTCCCTCAGCGCGATTCAAAGAGGTCTATTTCTTTTTCTCGTCTTTGTCTTTCTTGCCATCAGACGGCGGAGTGAGATCAATCACATAAATCTCATTCTCTCTTTCGCGGTCAGAGCCAAACAGGATTTCGTGATCCGAGATAAATGTCGGCGAATGCGTAATCCCGGGCTTGTAAGTCAATTGCTGAATCTGCCCTGTTGCCGAATCGTAAACGAATAACTGTATGCCCGCGCCAGCAGGCCCGACGAAGGCTATCAGTTGGCCGTTAGGAGAAATCGTGGGGCTGCGCTTCGGCTGGTCGGGGTCAGGCAGGTCCGTGACCTTTCCGGTTTTCATATCGAGCAGGTAAACATCGTCCTGCTGTTCAGTCTCTTCCTGTGCCCACAGTATCATCAAACCGTTCGCCGTGTTCTGAATGTAGCGATGAATGCGCGAGAATTTTCTTTCGGTCAGGTCGCGCTGCGGCTTGCCATCCAGTCCATACTGCCAGAGCGAGTGCCGTCCGCTCGACTCATCGATTTTCACCAAAAAGACGTTTTTGCCATCGGCGCTTATTCCCGGATGGATGAACGAGCCTTCGTCTTCGGTAAAGTATTCCGCCTTGCCTCCCGCGACCGGAACAGCCGCAAGGTGAAGGATGCCGAAAGCCGCATCAGGCAGAGGGCTTTCGTCTGTCGTGTAGATCACTCGTTTGCCGTCGGGGGTGAACACAGGCTCTTTGTCGCTGAAAGCATTCTTCGTCATCTGTAGCATCCTGCCCGTTTTCATATCGAGCAAGAACAACTCGCAGAAAGTCCCGCTCTCCTCGAAACCGGCGACGGCGATAGACTTGCCGTCGGGCGACCATTGCGGATCGGTCGCCCCCCATTTAAAGCTCGTCACTGCAGGGCGAATCGAACGATCCGTCAGATTCATCACATAAACATTCGGAGCCTGTTCCGGCTTCTGCGCCAGCAACAGAAGGGACTGTTTGTCGGGCGACACGGGGCCGATTCCGTAAAGCCCCATACCTTGAGTCACCCTCTGAATTTTCAAAGTCTCTTTAGACTTTTTCTCATCTTTCTTTTCATCCTTTTTCTTGTCGGATTGCGCGCCTGCAATCATTGAACTCGCGAGCAAGATAAAGGAGATTGCCGTGATTAAGAATATTGGCGCATGCATGCCGGAGGAATATTTTGCCGAACGTGACTTGTATTTCATACTGATTCTCTGATTCGTAGAACATCTGACCTGATGGCAATTGCATCCTAGCACGAAGCTGGCCGATAGAAAAGTAATGTACTTATTCTGCTATTATGTCACGTTATCGGCGATTCGACTTCAGCCGCGTAGCGGCATATGAGTTTAGCCGTGTACTTTAGTGCACGGTAGTAACGGAAGCAGGTAATCTCGTCGCGTCAGCGACGATTGAAAGATAGATACTTCAGCCGTCGCTGACGCGACGACTTGATGAGTCATTGCTTTCCGTGCACTAAAGTACACGGCTAAAGTCAAATAGCCGCTAACGCGGCTGAAGTCGAATCGCGTTTTTGCTGGAAGTTTGAAACTCAGGTGTTATTATTCATTGAGCGAGGCCAAAGAACGAATGAGTCGTCTGATGTTTGTCTATCTTTCCGGAACCGAGAAAGGTAAGACAAGAATATTCACTCAAAATCATGTCACCGTTGGCACATCGGACACGAGCGACCTCAAGCTTGTGGCCGAAGAGGGCGGCTCGCTGCCTAACGCCGTGCTTGCGGACATCTACGACGACGACAATGTTTTTCATTTCGTTCCTCACACTGAACGTAACGGGCTTGAGATCACTGTCAACGGCGAAACTCTTCAACTAGACGAGTCAGGCGCGGGCCATGTCCTTCGCGATGGCGACAAGCTTCACTTTGGTCACGGGCTATCGAGCGCAAGTGTCTTGTTTCAGGTGATGCCTGAAAACTTTTCCGCTACGACCATCACGCGGCACAAAACGGAAACGGTCGAAAATGTGCCGGGACAATCCGTGCACCCGCTGACCGCAACGCTGTTCGTCAAAGAGCTGACGGCAAGCCTTTGGGCAGAGATTCCGAGACGAGCCAAATGGCTCGGTGTAGCATTTTTTGCTTTTATAGCGATGGCGCTCTGCGGGGTGCTTCTGTTCGGAATGGTCACGCTCGTTCGCCTCACAAACAGGACTGAAGGGCTGCGCGATCAGGTCACAGCCGAAAAAGCTGAGCGAGACAAGGCTCAGGAGTTAATCAACAAACAGGCGCTGGAGATTGAACGCCTCCGAGAAGTCAGCGATCAGATGCGCCGCTCGACTCAAAGAATCGCCGAGGTCTACAGCCCCGGCGTATGCCTTATCGTCGGCAGCTATAGCTTCGTTGAGCGCGGCACAGGTCGCGTTCTGCGCTATGAGAGCGCCGACAGCGTTTATGATTCGCCGATTGACAAGAGCGGGCACCTGCTGGTTTCCGTTGACGGAGCAGGCCCGCCTTATCAGGTCGAATACACAGGCACGGGCTTCATAGTCGAAGAAGGAATGCTCGCCACGAACAAGCATGTGGTTCAGCCCTGGGCCAATGACCGCGTCGCTCAGCTTCTTCAAGAGCAAGGCACGGGCTTTGCGGCGAGGCTCGATTCGCTTGTCGCGTTCTTCCCTTCGATCAAAGCGCCATTTGAATTGAAGGTCGCGACTACTTCCGCGCGTTACGACGTGGCATTTTGTAAGTTCGAGCAGGGTGATGCGGCGCTGCCTGTGATGCCTATGAGCAACGAAGACCCAAGCTCGATGATCGGCGAGCCTGTCGTGCTGCTCGGATTTCCCACAGGCGTAGACGGTTTGCTCCAGCGCATCGAAGAGGGAGAGAAACGCGAGATTCTAAAACTACACGGGCGATCTGCAACCGACGTGGCAGAGGGGCTGGCAGAGCGCGGGCTTGTAAGACCGCTCACGACGACAGGAACTATCAGCGACGCGCTGCCCGGCAAAATAGTGCACAGCGCGCAGACAACCGAAGGCGGTTCGGGCAGTCCCATGTTTGATCGTGATGGCCGCGTTATCGCCATCAACTCCGCGATACTTACAACCATTGACGGCAATCAGAGCTTCGGCGGCTCGAATTTCGGCGTACCCATCAAAATCGCTTTCGAGATGCTTCAAAGCTACGACAAAGCGAATCCGAGAGCCGCAAATTAGCACTGACCGAGCGACTTTATCATTCCCCTATGGCCAGACGCGAAACTTCAGTCCTGACAGACGCAGACAAAAGCGCGTTGCTGGACGAGATTCCTGATAGTATTCGACGGCTCGAAAAAGAAATCTCGAAAGTCATAGTCGGACAGCGCGATGTCGTAGATCAAATCATCATCGCTTTGCTTGTAGGAGGGCACTGCATAGTCAAAGGCGTGCCGGGGCTTGCAAAGACGCTCATCATCAAGACCATTGCAAACGCGATGGATCTGGATTTCAAACGGATTCAATTCACACCCGACCTGATGCCTTCCGACATCTTAGGCACAGAGGTCATCGAAGAAGATCACACGACAGGCCGCCGCGTCTCCAGATTCATTCCGGGGCCGATATTCGCCAACATAATACTTGCGGACGAAATCAACCGCACGCCGCCAAAGACTCAAGCTGCGATGCTCGAAGCCATGCAGGAACGTCAGGTGACGGTCGCTGGCATCACATATGATCTGGGCGCGCCTTTCTTTGTGCTCGCGACCGAGAACCCTATCGAACTGGAAGGCACGTACACTCTGCCCGAAGCCCAGTTGGACCGCTTTCTATTCGATGTAGAGATTGGCTACCCTGCGCGCGATGAAGAGATGACCATACTCGCGCAAACGACCTCATCCGAACAGGCCAGCGTGAATCGCGTGATTGACGGCGCGCGCGTCATGCAGATTCAAGAGGTGGTGCGCGACGTGCCTGCTGCGAGCAACATAATTAATTATGTGACACGGCTTATCAGGGCGAGCAGGCCGGGAACGGATGACGCGCTTCCGTTCACAGACCAGTGGGTCAAGTGGGGCGCAGGCCCGCGCGCAGGACAGGCTTTTTTGTTAGGAGCGAAAGCGCGCGCACTTTTAGATGGCCGGTACGCTGTTTCTTTCGACGATGTACAAGCACTTGGCCTATGCGGTCCTCAGACACAGAATCATCATGAGCTTCCACGCAGAAGCCAAAGGCTTATCGCCGGACGACGCGATCAATGAATTGCTCGCCAGCGTGCCACGCAATTGAAGTAATCATCCCGCGTAACCGTAACGACTCACCGAGCTGGATTCGCATCAAGAACGACGGTCGCTGCCTGCGATTTCGACTCCTGTGAACCTGAGCAACTCGTCTTCTTTGCTCGGAGGCGGGATGACTTCAAAAACGATGTTATCGAATTTCCCGTGCCCTCTGTAAAACACCGATTTGTAGCCGCGCAGGTTTGTGAATTCGACCACCTGCACGCCCCATTTTCCAAGCGCCGCGTTTTCGGGAATCTCGATGGAGATTTCAAAGCTCCCTTTCGAGAAAAAGTCTTCAGGAGGAATAGCAAGTTCGCCCGTCGCAAGCTTGAGTTTGGTTGAGCTACCCATGCTGAATTGAAAGCACTGCACATAAATCTTCTTTATGCCGTTCGGGTCGTACGCGCTCAGGCGGAGCACCAGTTTGTCACCTGCAATCACACGCACATCGTCCGAGTTATTTTCCGCCAGACTGACAGACATATTCCACCTCTCCTTATGAAAGCAGTATTAGCGTGAGGTTTTCTTTATTTTGTTATTTTGGGCAGGTACAGGATCGCTCGTTTTACTTTTCCGGCACGGCGACGATAATAACCCCTTGCAATAAATGCGTCAAGAGTTGATAAGCCAGTGTCAGGGGTCAGTTCTTTTGCCCATAAGGTCGCAGCTTGCCTTCGTTCGCTTCTTTGAAAGCGCCGTGCGGGATGTCGCCCATCGAAATCGCTTTTTCGTATTCAATGACAGCGTCTGCGCGGAACTCTTGAAAATCGTAGATGCGGCCGAGCCACACGTGGCTCCATTGAATCAACCACGCTTCGGAATCCCGCGAGGCGTTTTCAATCGCTTTGCGATATAGCTTGATTGCTTGTTCAAATCGGTCGTGCTGCGCTTGAATCTTGTCATCCTCGTCGGACTTTCGGATCAAGCTCGACTGCGGAAGGCGTCTGGCTCATGACCTGCGCTATGCCGTAAAGGGCGCGCGCATTGTTCGGCTCAGTGGCGATCACCGATTCGAGTAGAGTTTTTGCTTCGCCGAATTTCTTCTGTCGAATCAAATCATCCGACATAAGAATCCTTTTCGCCACCGGGCCGATAATGCGCTTCACTTGGATCCGCGTCAGGCTTCGCGGCGCGCGCGCGGCGAGCGGCGGAAACGCGAGCGACTACTGGTTCAAATTCTTTAGTGCGCTCGGCTTCGCGCTCAAATTTCGTAGTCGCAACCATCTGATCGAAGAAGGCTTCGATGTTTATGCCCGCCTCCTCAAGCCCTTTGAGCTGGTCGTAAAAATGGAAACTCAATACTGCGCCTCTGAGATATGCTTGAGCCAGATCATAAACGGCATCGTCTTCGCTGTAAGCATTGCCTCCTCTTGTCGCCGCGATGCGGCGCAATCTGGACTCTGCCGCTTGCGCAAGCGATTCTCTGGTTATCAAATAAACGCTCGACCCGAACTGTTTTTGAGCCGTAGGCACGCCAGAAGCAAGCTTGACGATCTGATCTCTGTATTCGAGCGAAGATTTCAAATGACGCTCGATCATCGGGTCAATCATGAAACGTATCAACGCCTGGCGTATTCCGTCCGTGTTAACAATTCTCGACGGGCCGATTATCACGATGTAGTCATCGCCCACTCTGCGAGACAGCAAGTCTTCTTTTTGATTCAGAATGTCGCCTCGGACAAAAGAGGTGTTGAAGCCTCCGAGCGGGTCGGGTATTACAAAGACCTGGCGCGTGCGATTGCGAGCTACGATCTTTGGGTCATGCTTTTTGCTTTTAGATTCCAGAGTCGCTCGGAGTAATCACGAGCGGTCGCATGTTGATGATAGTTTCAGGATTCGTGTGAAAATAATCGAGCGTTTGATAGATCAACTCGCCAACAGGCTGGCGATAAGCCGCCGCGTAAGCTTCGCCCACCAGATAATACTTCGGGATCAGGTTCTTGATTTCACTCTTGACATAAAACTCTCTGACCAGCGGAATGAATTCCAATAATGGTTCAAGGTCTGGGGGAAGCGACTGATCGCGCGGCGTGTAGATTGAAAACGCGGGCGGCTGAGTCATCAGCAAACTCAAAGCGGCGTAGCGAGCCGCGTCTGTGGCTTCGTCTACGCCTGCGCGACGATGAGACTTTGTAAAACGCCGCGAGCTTTTCTTTAAGTTGCGGGTCGAGGCTCGCGAGGTCTTTACGGATTTCTGCGCGAGCGGGCGAAAGCGGCTGCCCGCCTGACTCGTAATCAAAGCCCGCTACGTTGATCGCAGCCATCAAAACAAACACTCGCGAGTCCGGGTCTATGCGAACATTCACATCAGCCGGAAGGATGAAGCCTGCCGAAGTTTGCGGCGGCGCAGGTCGCTTCGTTTCCGGTTTCGCCTGTTGCGTCTGAGCCGCAGCAACGAAAGAACATGCTGAGAATAAGGGCCAATGCTGATTTGATCATAATGAATAAAGATAGCCGTGTAACAAAAGAGCGGTCAATGAAGAAGCGTAGAAGACAACGATGAACGATGAATAATGAATGATGAACTAAGGAGGAAAAGGAAAGCGGATTTTCTGATAAATAATCCCACGTCTGTTGCCTCTTCCTATTCATCATTCATCGTTGCTTTTACAACTTCTCTGAAACCGTCTTCGCCTGCATAAACAACATCAAGTAATCGCGCCCGCCCGCTTTCGAGTCCGTGCCCGACATATTGAACCCGCCGAACGGATGCGCGTCAACTAGCGCGCCCGTGCATTTGCGATTCAAGTAAAGATTGCCGACGTGAAAATCGCGGCGCGCCTGTTCGAGCCGCTTCCTCTCACGACTATAGACCGCGCCAGTCAGCCCATATTGCGTATTATTTGCGATGTCTAAAGCCGCGTCGAAATCTTTAGCTTTGAACGCCGCAAGCACGGGGCCGAAAATCTCTTCTTGAGAGATGCGCGCCATCGGATCAACATCGCCCACGATGGTCGGCTTAATGAACCACCCGCGCTGATCTTCTGCAAGCGGGCCGCCGCCTGCAAGCAATTTGCCTTCGCCTTTGCCTATGCCAATGTAATTCGATATTGATTCGTAAGCGCTCTTGCTCGAAACAGGCCCCATCCAATTCTCCTGCTCTCGCGTTGGGCCGACGCGAATCTTGTTCGTGCGATCAACGACCCGCTCTAACAACTTGTCATAGACTTCTTCGACGACGACGACGCGCGAGCACGCAGAACATTTCTGACCTGAAAACCCGAACGCCGCCGCCGTGACTCCCTCGGCAGCCTCGTCCAGGTTTGCAGTCTCATCTATAACGATAGTGTCTTTGCCTCCCATCTCAGCCACGACGCGTTTGATCCACAACTGGCCTTCGGCGGTTTTCGATGCAAGCTCGTTTATGTGCAGGCCCACCTCCTTTGAGCCTGTGAACGCGATAAAGCGTGTGCGAGGATTGCCTACGAGGTAGTCGCCTATGCGCCCGCCGCTGCCCGGCAAGAAATTGACCACGCCCGGCGGAAGCGCGATCTCTTCGAGCAACTCGACGAACCGCGCTGCGATTATGGGACTGTCGCTCGATGGTTTGAGCACAACCGTGTTGCCCGTGACGACCGAAGCCATCGTCATTCCGACCATGATCGCAAGCGGAAAATTCCAAGGCGGGATGACTATGCCGACGCCGAGCGGTATGTAGTAAAGCTCGTTCTGTTCGCCGGGCAGCGGGGTCAGCGGATGGTCGCCGCTGTAACGAATCATCTCGCGCGCGTAGAACTCGCAGAAGTCAATCGCCTCGGCCACGTCCCCATCCGCTTCGGCCCACGACTTGCCCACTTCCAGCACCATCAGAGCCGTGAATTCCGCTTTGCGCTTCTTGAGCAAAGCGCCAGCCCTCAGCAGGTAGCGTGCACGAACTTCCGGCGCGACCGTTTTCCATTCGCGGAAAGCCGCTGTCGCTTCTTCGATGGCTTTGTCTGCCAATTCGACCGTCGCCTTATGAACCAATCCCACGACCTCGTCGTAATTCGATGGGTTGGGCGAAGCGAGCATATCGCCTGTCGTGTAGTGTTTGCCGCCGATGACGAGCGGGTACTCGCGGCCAAACTCCGATTCGACTTGCGCAATCGCTTCACGCATCGCGGCTTGATTGCGCTCGTTTGAGAAATCCATAAGCGGTTCGTTTTGAAATGGAGGGAGCATAAGGAAGTCCTTTCGTATTTCGAGCTTTCGAGTGACCAACTTACAAATTACCAATCGCCTATGATGCGAGTCAACTTGGCTAGGGCGGCTATTTTTATATGTTGTTATCAACTTTTGTCGCTGCTCGCTCATCAAATCATCATAGTAATGAGAAAACTTCATTTGCTATCATCGAAAGTGAGCAACCCGGTGCGCTCAAGCGTATCGGTCAAAAAAAGAGGAGAATTGATGTTCGTTAACCGCCGCGCCCCATTCGCACGACTTGCTTTTACCTTTCTGCTGCTTCTTGCAATCGTCGCCAGTCCCGGCCTCGCGCAACTGGAGGCCGCGTCAAACAGCCCGGTTGACCATTCTCAAGGTTCGGAAAAACTTTCCAGGCATGACCGCGAAGAGGTCTTTGAGGATGTCTGGGAAACGATTGCCGAAAAGTATTTCGACCCTTCTTTCAACGGAGTTGACTGGAAAGCTGTGCGCCACCGCTATCGCCCGCTCGTTGATGCGGTCAAAAACGATGATGAGTTTTATGCCTTGATGAAAAAGATGGTCGGCGAGCTTCACGACGCGCACACACGATTCAGCACTCCGCGAGAGCGTAGAGAGCGAGAGCAGTTGAAAGCTGTGAGCGCAGGAGTGTCAATATACGAAGTCGAAGGGCAAGTCGTGATCACAGGCGTAGAGCCTGATTCGGAAGCAGCAACTGCGGGAGTTGGAAATGGAATGGTGCTTCGCACAATTGACGGAAAGCCAGTTCAAGAACGCCTCCGGGAGACGCAAAACCTTATAGGCGGCACATCTTCAGAGCGCGCCGAAAAGCTCAGGCTTTATGGGAAACTCCTGGACGGCGAGCCTGGCACGACTGTCAAGTTAGGGCTCGAAGACGCAGAAGAAAAACCCGTAGAGGTTACTCTCACGCGCCACGTCGTTGCTGACGTTGCAAAAATCACATCGCGTCGCCTGGCAAGTGGCTACAGCTACATCAAGCTGAACCTTTGGAAGTCGCCCGTGCATAAAGAATTCAGGCGCGCGCTCGAAATGTTCAAGCACACGCCCGGAATAATCATTGACCTGCGCGGCAATCCCGGCGGCGAGGCAAATGAAGTCATAAAGATTGCGAGCTACTTTTTCAATTCGCGCGTCCCGTTCGGCCAGTTCGTTTCTCGCTCAGGCAAAGCGATTACGCTTTTCACAGAACGCGACGAGCAGGTCTATAAAGGGGCGGTCGTCATTCTCGTGAATGAAGGCTCTGGCAGCGGGTCAGAACTTTTTTCCGGCGTGATGCAGGAGAATGGACGCGCGACGATCATAGGTCGCCAGAGTTGCGGCTGCGTGCTCGGAATCACAAGGTTCAAGAAGATGGAAGGCGGCAGCGAGCTTGCCGTCAGTGAATTAAAATACATTTCACCGCGCGGCCAGAAGTTTGAAGGAGCAGGAGTCATGCCGGACAAAGTAGTCGCTTTGACTATTGCAGACCTTCAAGGCCATCGAGATGCAGCGATTGAAGCGGCAGAGAACTTGCTCAAAATGCGAAAGCAGGCGTAACGAGGAAATGATGAACGATGAATGATGAATGATGAATTAAGCATCTTTCTATCAATTCATCATTCATCATTCATCGTTCATCATTTCCTCAGCCCCTTTCCTTCATTTTGACATTTTTATTGACAGACAAGTCAAAATGACTTAGATTCTCGGAATCCCTGATTAAGACTTGAGCGAAAACAGCCCCTAAACACGACTCAGCCCCGAATCAAGAGCAGGCTCACGTATGTCCAACCCGAATGGGTTAGAGGGTCGTATCCTCATCCTCGGAGATGAAACCAAGTCCGCACGCGCCATCGAACGGTTGCTAGCGGCTTCCGGTTACGCCGCCCGTTTTCTAACCTCTTTCGAAGCCGCCCGCCAACAGGTCATCTCTCAAGACATCGCGCTTGTTATCATCGAGCCGTCAGCATCTCGCTTGAACGGCAATTCCTACGAACCTTCCGCAGATGATTCGGGTGATGGGCTGCGAAGGATAGAATGGGCGCGTGAAGCTCTCCATTTCTGCGAAGAGACAAAATCGAACAGGCCGACCTCTGAACTTCCAATCCTTGTAATCTCTAAAAGTCAGCGGACGCAGGATAAAGTCGCCTGCCTTAATCGCGGGGTGACGGATTACCTGGCGCGACCTTATCAAAGAGCCGAGTTGCTGTCGCGCGTCCGTTCGCATGTTCGCGCCTGGCGCAATGAGCGCGAAAGAACCGAGAGGTTCGAACAACTGAACGTCTTTCATGCCGTCCTCTTCAGTCCTTACAAGTTCGCTTGAGCCTGACGTGTTGCTCGAAGGCACGCTTTCAGTTCTAGTCAATTATTTGAGCGTTGACGCGGGAGTCGTTTACCTGCGCAATGCTGACACGCGCCAAATGAACATAGTCGCCGCAGAAGGTTTCCACACTGGAGAGGACAGACACACGGGGCTTCTTGATCTGCATTCGAGGGTCGCGCCATTAATGAATGGGCAACCGCTTGTTCTTGAGCCGCTGCCCGAGTCTGCCAAAAAAGGGATTGCGGGCGACCTGCTTGCGAACTTTAACGGCCTGGTCTGCGCGCCAATCGGGTTGAAGGGAAACATCATCGGAGCGATATGTTTGTTCGCCAACAAAGAGTCTGCGTTTCAAAGACAGCAGTCCGATTTGCTTTCGACCATATGCAATCAATTGAGCGTTGCGATTGAAAATGCGCGGCTCTACGTCGAAACGAAGAAGAGCGCCGCGCAACTCTCGTTCGTCTACAACCTCGGCAATAATCTGATGACATCGCTCGAAATGGACGAGCTTTTAGGCTATGCGGTTTTCTCAGTCGGCAAGAGCGTCGCCTGCGACGTGTGCGCGGTCGTCGTCAGGAGTTCCGGCGAAGACGAACAACTGGTTTCCGCCATCTACTCGCCGCATCAAAGTGAAAAGTACAACCAGACGGAATGGTTTGATGAAGACAGGGTGAATCGCTACCTGGAATCCGCCGACTACGGTTTACACCCTGCGGTAGAAATCCGTATAGTCGAGCGGTTCCTTCGCGATTCGAGCATCACCATCGAAATATCTGTTCCGCTGATGTTCGATGACCGTTTGCTCGGCGTGCTGATTTGCGGAAGCTGCGCCTCGCGAACAATCAGCGCGGACGATCAAAAGTTGCTCGGTGCGGTCGCGCAACAACTGAGCCTGGCCATCCGCAACACGGAACTTTATAAACGGACGAAAGACACTTCGATTAATCTCGCGGTCGAAGTATCGCGTCGCACTCGCGAAGCCGAAGAACAGAAGCGATTCATAGAGAAGATCATTGATTCGCTTCCGGTCTCGCTTTACGTCGTAGACCGCGACATGCGCATAGTGGCATGGAATCGCAATCGTGAGTTGGGCGGCAGCGGCATAAGCCGCGAAGAGGTGCTCGGCAAAAACGTCTTCAAAGTCTTATCGCGCCAGCCGCGCCGGTTGCTTGAAGACGAATTCGTTGATGTCTTCCGCTCAGGCGACATGGCGCGCATGGAACAGGAATCTTGGTACGAAGGCCAGCGAAAGGTTTGGAAGATCAGCAAGATTCCAATGCGTGTTGATAACGCGGAGGTCACTCACGTCATAACGGTCGGCGAAGATGTGACCCAGCAGAAAAAGATGAACGAAGCGGTCATACACGCCGAAAAGCTCGCTTCCATAGGCAGGCTCGCTGCGGGCGTTGTTCACGAAATAAACAATCCGCTTGCAACCATCGCCGCCTGCTCTGAAGCTCTGAACGCGCGAGTTGACGATATTCAAGAAACGGCGATGCACGAAGACTTCAGCGAGTACTTGCAGATAATCAGAGACGAAGCGTTCCGCTGCAAGACGATCACCAACAGCCTGCTTGAATTCTCGCACCAGCGTCAGGCGGAAAAAACGGCTGCCGACATCAATCAAATAATCGAGCAGACGCTGCTGCTTGTGAAGCATCATCCGAAGCTCGGCAAGATGAAAGTGATTAAAGAACTCGATCACCTGCACACACACGCATTCGTCAACGAGGGGCAGATGAAACAAATATTCATCGCGCTCATCTCGAACGCATTCGACGCGATGGAAGGCGATGGCAGCTTGACGATACGAACTCGCCGGAGCCATTCCGATACAGTGCATGCCGTGTGCGTCGAGTTCATTGATACGGGTTGTGGAATTCCTGCTTCGCAATTGCCGAAAATTTTTGACCCCTTCTTTACAACAAAACCTCTCGGACGAGGAACGGGACTGGGCCTTTCCGTATGCTACGGCATCGTGTCTGAACACGGCGGAAAAATAGAAGTTGATTCGACCGAAGGCACAGGCTCGACCTTCCGCGTGCTGTTGCCGATTCATCAGGCCGCTGACAACGAACGAACCGAGCAGCGCGCGTTCGAGGGAATATTTGAAATGGAGAGTGCACTGTGAGTTCAAACTCAAGCATAAATCTGCTCATCGCAGAAGACGAAAAAAATCTCGGGCTGGTGCTTCAAAAAGAATTGTCGAGGCTCGGCCATCGGGTCACGCTGGTTCACGACGCAGAAGCGGCAATACGCACTGCCCGCGAGATGGAATTCGACGTTGCCTTGCTCGACATAATGATGCCCGGGCGCAGCGGTCTCGAAGTCCTTCGCGAGCTGCGCGGGCAAGAGCAGCCGCCGGAAGTTTTGATGATGACGGGCCACGCGACGGTCGAGACCGCGCTTCAAGCGATGAAGCTCGGCGCTTACGACTATCTGACGAAGCCCTGTCATATTCAAGAGCTTGAAGCGATCTTGAACAAGGCTTACGAGAAGCGGCAACTGCGGCGCGAAAATCTCATACTACGGTCACAGTTGACCTACAAAGAGAAAGCGCCGGACATCATAGTGCGAAGTCAGAAGATGCTCGACATTCTGTCGCTGGTCCGCAAAGTGGCCGCGTCGAATGCAATCGTGCTGGTAACGGGCGAATCGGGCACAGGCAAAGAGCTTGTGGCGAACACGATTCACTGCTTTTCGCAGCGCAGCGGCGGCTCTTTCATAGACATAAGTTGCGCGGCGATTCAAGAGACGCTGCTCGAATCGGAACTGTTCGGCTACGAAGCGGGTGCGTTCACAGGCGCGCGCAAGCGCAAGCTGGGACTGCTTGAAATCGCTCACGGCGGCACGCTGTTTCTGGATGAGATAGGCGAGATGAATATGACGCTGCAATCGAAGTTGCTGCGCGTGTTGGAGACTCAATCGTTCTTCAGAGTCGGCGGCACGAAAAAGGTCGAGGTCGATGTGAGGATTATCGCGGCGACCAATCGCAATCTCGATGAGCACGTCGCGGAAGGAAAGTTTCGCTCGGACCTGCTCTTCCGCATAAACAACTTTACTATAAAGCTTCCGCCCTTGAGAGAGAGGCCCGAAGACATACCGTCACTGGCAGAGCATTTCCTGGCGCGAACAAGCGGAGGCAGAGACATGCGATTGAGCCCGGAATCCATGCAGGTACTCGTGAATTATCACTGGCCCGGCAACGTGCGAGAGTTGAGAAACGTGATGGAGCGCGCGGTGATTCTAGCTTCGGGCGATGAAGTATTGCCGGAGGATTTGCCGCACGAGCTTCGCACAGAGCGCGCGAGCTTCGCTGCGATGATCGGCGAAGAAGATTTGGGCGCAGGAAGCCTCGACGAGATGAGGCGCAAGCAGATAATGACTGTGCTCGAACAGACGGGCTGGCATCAAGGTCGCGCGTCTGAGATTTTAGGCATCTCGCCCAGCACGCTCTATCGCCAACTCAAATCATATGGCCTGACGCGTTCGCGCAGGATGCCCGGCCAGTTGTTTTGATTCTGATTCACCGCAGAGGACACAGAGGCGGCGCAGAGAAAAACTATTAACTCTCTGCGCCGCCTCTGTGTCCTCTGCGTCTCTGCGGTGAATTATCTTTAGGTTTGGCCTTTACCGTCTCCTCTTTTCTCCGCCGCTTGAGTTGCGCACAAGCTCACAAGTTCGCTAATCTTTTTCCAGGCTATTCGTGAATGCGAAAGGATGGAGTATGCAACACATTCAGGATGATCAGAGATACACTCAACCTATAAACCCTCAGGAAGATCAAAGATACACTCAACCTATAAACCCCCAGGTCACAGTGCTGCCGCCAAAACAACGACGGAGCATCTGGGGCTGGCTCGCTGTTGTTCTCATAATAGCGGGGGTGGTCGTCATCGTAGCCATTATTCAGGCAAAGAATCATCGCAGTGGCAGCAATGTTCCGGAGCTTCCACCTTCGCGCGCCATTTCAACCAGCGAGCAACCTTCGCCCGTTGAACTTTCAAAATCTTTTCGCGAAGTGGTCAAGAGCGTCAAAGACGCTGTTGTGTTCATAAACGTAGTCGAGCGGGTTGACGAAAGGTCGAATGACGATTCGCCATTCGGGTTTCCTCTGCCCGGTCAGGGCGCGCCTCGGAGGCGCGAGGGCGCTGGCTCCGGCTTCGTCGTGACCGAAGACGGATACATACTCACAAACAATCACGTTGTAAACAATGCGACAAAGATCAATGTGACGCTCGCAGATGGACGAAAGTTTAAAGCCGACATCGTAGGAACAGACACAGAGACAGACATTGCAGTCATCAAAATTGATGTTAACGGACTACCCATCGCAGTGCTTGGTGAATCCGACAAAGTGCAGCAAGGCGACTGGGTGCTTGCGCTGGGAAGTCCCTTCGGCCTTCAGCAGACATTGACGGCAGGCATAGTAAGCGCGACGGGTCGAGAGTTGCGCGACTCGCAATTCAATCATTACATCCAGACCGATGCTTCGATCAATCCGGGCAATTCCGGCGGCCCGCTGGTAGACATGTCTGGCGAAGTGATCGGCATCAACACGATGATATTGACGGGAGGCGATTTCAGCAGAGGCAACATCGGCATCGGCTTTGCAATCGCCTCGAATGAAGCGCGCAAAGTTTTTGAAACGCTGGTCAGGGGCGGCAGGGTCAGTCGCGGCTACCTGGGCGTTATCGTAGGAGAACTTGATGCAGCCACCGCAGGCGCAGTCGGTCTTGAGCCGGGCAGCGGCGTGTTTGTAAGCCAGGTGCCTGACCCGAACAGCCCTGCGGGGAAAGCCGGTCTCAAAGGCAGGGACGTGATTACGGCTTTTAACGGCAAGCCCGTAAAATTGCCGAGAGAGTTGACAGAAACGGTCGCGGCGACACCCGTAGGCAGCAGCGCGCGCGTGGACTTTATACGCGATGGCAAAAAGCAGTCTGTGACGGTCGAGCTTGCAGAGCGACCCGCAAGCGTCAACGCTCGCGTAATACCGCCGGATCAGGATCAAGGCGAAGGCGGAACTGTCGTGCAGGGGGGGCTTGGTATAAAAGCGCAGACCATCACACCAGACATGGCAGCGCGAATGAAGTTTAAGACTCCATCCGGCGTGCTTGTTGTTTCTGTTGACCCGGGCAGCCCTGCCGCCGATGCGGGAGTGCGTCACGGCGACGTGATTCAACGCGTACATCGCACCGAAGTCAAAACGGTCGAAGACCTGGCGCAAGCAGTGAAGTCGCTCGATAAAGGCGATTACCTGCTGGAAGTTGAGCGCAACGGGCAGACTGTCTTTCTCAAAGTAACGTTTGAATAATTCTCCGGCGCAGGCAGCAAATATTATTAGCTGCCTGCGTCACCCCTTCGCACACTCAACGCCATTTATAATTGGTTTACAAAAGATCGCCTCTGGCATCTCGTAGAATTGCTATAATTCCGCTCCCTTAATCCCTCGGACTGTTCGCTGAACGCGAGCCTTAGCATACCTATCGAAGCAGAAGCTTTATTGCTATATTTGCATAGAAAACACAAAGTGCGATTAATAAGCAGGCCGATATGAATGAAGTTGATAAAGATTCAAGAGGATTCTTTCAAGCGCTGAGCGGGGACGGTCGCCCGTTGCTGACCTTAACAGGTGTTTGCCTCATTTTCTCGGGCGGGTTTGCCTTGTTTTTAGCGGCGACTGCTCACTTTTTACCACACGACATCGCGTTCTTAGGCATGACCGCAGATCAACTTTGCGCGATCAATGAATGCCGAGTCGTTCATTTCATGATTCACGATAGGGTAGCTTTTGGAGGGTCGCTTATAGCAATTGGCCTGCTTTATTTGTGGCTATCCGAGTTCCCTCTTCGTCACGCGGAACAATGGTCGTGGTGGCTGTTTGTTGTTACAGGGGTATTAGGCTTCGGGAGTTTTCTCAGTTATCTTGGTTATGGCTATCTCGATACGTGGCATGGAACCGCGACTATTTTTCTTTTAGCTTGCTTTATTGCGGGGCTGGTTCTGAGCTATCGCACTCTGCCCAAACCAGTGAGTATCAGGTCTCTCTTTAAACCATCAGTGAGCGTGCGATGGACATCCCCGTTCGGCATCGGGCGAGCCTTATTACTTGCGACAGCCGTAGGAATGATAATGGGCGGGCTTACAATAATGGTGGTTGGAATGACTAGCGTTTTTGTTCCGCAAGATTTGACCTTCATGGGCATAACACCCGACCAGTTACAGGCAGCGAATCCGAAGCTGATACCACTGATAGCTCACGACCGTAGCGGTTTTGGCGGAGGCATAGCGACCTGCGGCATCGCCGTGTTGTTTTGCGTATGGTGCGGCACGCCTTCGCGAAGTTTGTGGCAGGCATTATGTTTATCAGGAATAGCGGGCTTTTCAACGGCGATTGGCATACACCCTATGGTTGGATACACTGACTTCACACATCTAGTTCCGGCAATACTGGGAGCGGGCATGTTTTTGACAGGTTTGGCGCTATGCTTTAAACCAATGTATATGGATATTGAGCAAACCGTCCATAGAAAATACGCAAGAAGTTAAAGACGTGAATTTAGCAGACGCCTGCGTACCGAGGGGCAAAAATGAATAGCAAAAAGAAAGAACTGGTAAAAGAGTATAAGCAGAATCCCCCAAAGATGGGAGTCTATCAAATACGCAATCTCGTCAATGATAAAGTGTTGGTCGGAACGGCTCTCAATCTGGCGGGCATTCTCAACAGCAATAAATTCCAATTAAACATGGGGGGTCACAAGAACAAAACGCTTCAGGCGGAATGGAAAGAATTCGGCGCTGAAAACTTTGTCTTTGAAGTGCTGGATGAACTCGCGCCAAACGCATCTTCGGAGAAGGATTATCGCGAAGAGTTAGCTTTTCTGGAAGAATTCTGGCTCGATAAATTACAGCCCTTTGGCGAGCGCGGGTATAACGAAAAGAAGAAAAACACAGATGACAGGCTTAGAATGATTGCTCAAAACAGATTATCGAAGCAATAGAGAGTTCACCGCAGAGACGCAGAGGCCGCAGAGGCGGCGCAGAGGATATGCAAATATAAAAACCTCTGCGAAATCTCTGCGTCCTCTGCGCCTCTGCGGTGAATCAGATAGCCAGGCCGCCATCAGCTTGAATCACCTGCCCCGTGATGTAGCGCGCATCGTCAGACAAAAGAAACGCCGCGATCTTTGCTACTTCATCCACAGTTCCATACCTGCCGAGCGGAATCTGTTCCAGCATCTTCTGCTTGTACTCTTCGGCCAGTCCGCCCGTCATATCGGTCTCGATCAAACCGAGCGCCAGCGCGTTTACAGTTACGTTTCGACGCGCGATCTCTTTGGCAAGCGCTTTGGTGAATCCGATCAACCCCGCTTTCGATGCAGAGTAGTTGGTCTGCCCGGCCATGCCTACGACTCCGCTTATCGAAGCGATGTTGAGAATGCTGCCGCGCCTCTGGCGAACCATCACAGATACGGCTGGCTTCGTCACGTTGAACACGCCTTTGAGGTTGGTGTCAATCACCGCATCCCAGTCTTCTTCGCTCATCATCATTATCAGCTTGTCGCGAGTTATCCCGGCGTTGTTCACAAGATAATCAACCGAGCCGAATTCGCTTTTGACTGCGCGCACCATCTCTTCCGCCGACTTCGCATCAACCACGTCGCCTTGAAACGCGCGCGCGCGACCGCCTGCGTTTTGAATCTCGGCTACGAGCGCGTCGGCCATCTCCTGGTTCTTGCTGAAAGTGAAGGCTACGGCTGCGCCTCGCGCCGCAAGTTCCTTGACTATCGCACGCCCGATCCCGCGAGACCCGCCCGTTACAATCGCTGCCCTTCCCTCAAACTCTGACATTGACTCTCCTCATTTCATTTTCAGTAACATTACTTGAAACTGACTTCCTCTCTTCTCTTCACAAGCGATTCAACGCGGCGCTCGTTGACTTCAAATCCGATGCCGGGGCCGGTCGGTGGCGCAATCGTCCCGCGCGCCGATACCGTGACGGGAGGCTCGATGATATCTTCTTCCCAGTACCGCGCCGAAGCCGAAACATCTCCCGGCAAAGTGAAGCCTTCCTGCGTAGACATCGCAATGTTGTGCGCTCGCCCGACGCCGGATTCGAGCATCCCGCCGCACCAGACATTTATGTCGCGCTTGTGGCAATAATCCTGAATCATCCTCGCTTCCGTGTGTCCGCCAACGCGACCGAGTTTGATGTTTATTATCTTGCACGAACCCAGTTCATAAGCATGCCGGGCATCGGTCGCGGTTGTAATGGATTCATCAAGGCAGATTGGCGTTTTGATTTCGCGCTGCAATTTGGCATGGTCTACAAGGTCGCCCGACGCGAGCGGCTGTTCCATCATCATCAGATTGTACTGATCCAGTCGTTTCAACATGTCAATGTCTGCCAGCGTATAGGCCGAGTTTGCGTCAACCGTCAGTTTTATATCCGGGTACTTAGCGCGAACGGCTTCCGCGAGTTCAACGTCGCGGCCCGGTTTAATCTTGATCTTGATGCGTTGATAGCCGCTCTCTACTTCTCGCGTCACTTTTTCCAGCAACGCTTGTGTACTCTCTTGCAAGCCTATCGAAACGCCGCAGGAAATCTCTGCGCGAGTGCCGCCCAGATGTTGCCAGAGAGGTTTGTTGGCAAGCCGCGCTTCGAGATCCCAGATGGCAGTCTCTATACCGCCTTTAGCCATGCGGTTTCCGCGAATGCGACCTAGCGCATCGTTGACTTCCTCGGCGCTCGCAACCTTCGCGGACGCGAGCAGCGGGGTTATGTATTCAGTCACAATCAGCCACGCCGTATCAATCGTTTCGTGATTGAAGAATGGGTCTTCGGGCGCTGTGCACTCGCCGTAGCCGAATGCCCCCGACTTATCGAAGGCACGAACAATCATGATGCGCCGCCGCGTCGTGCGACCGAAACTGGTCTCGAACGGATACTTCAACGGCAGTTCTATTTCTCTAAGCTCAATTCTTTCAAGGTCGAGTTTCATATCACCCTTCCAATTGTAGTAGCACGCGAGCTACAAACTTTTTGTCTCAATACGCTCGTAAGCTTCAAAATGAAATTGTTCTTCGTCGGGGCCGAAAAGATAACGGCTCTCGGCGCTCTCCCGGTTCCGCTCGAAGCCGCGCGCGATTTTACCGTTTGATACCTCTCGCAGGAAATCTTCGCGGACTCTCAATCGCCATTTCAAATGGTCTTCGATTGAACGAGCGCGGACTGCGTTTATATCGTCCGGTATGATGACGGATGAACCCTCTCCCGGAACCTGCGGGCGGTTGCCTGCAATCGCCGATTCAACGTAAGGCGAGCGCACCCACCACTCCGCAAATATCCGATCTGAGGGCACGCCCAGATCGAACACGGACGATAGCCCTTCGCTGTAATAATTCTCTTCGTAGCGGCGAATGATCGCGCCGAGCTTGTTGATATTCAAGTGCGCATTGCGCGATTGCAACGGGTCGAATGTCCAGATGATTAGAGGGATGCCCGCTTGGATAGCGGAATCTCGTTGGGCGAGTTTCATCTTGTAGCCGATGTCTTTGTGCCTTAGCCCTTCGATGACCGCCGCGAGATGCGAGTGATAGACGACGTTTCGCCCGATCAAAGCAAGCAACGTGTGAACAAAGCCCACAAGTCGCCCGGATTGGTCGAAAGCGCCAATCGTCGGCGCTTTGCATGCCTTAGAAATCATGTAGAGCCTGATGGGCATGATGCCAATGTCGTCGTCTTTCCAGACTGCGCGCTCAAGCTCTATGCACTGCTGAAAGTCATCAACCGATACGCATTCTCTGATTACAACCTCTGCATCTGACATAGCCGTCGAGTATAAGTTAGCGCCGCCCGTGGATTCAAGGTCTGAGTCGGAGTCGAAATAGCGCGCGACTTTTGGTGTGTGCTATACTTTCGTTCCGATGGCCGACAAGAACGAAAGCGTGCTTGACAAGGCAGAGAACCTGGCAAGACGAATCCTTGAGCGGCTCGGCTCAAAGGTTGACACTAAAGTCGGGGCCGGTGGCCAGAGCACTTTGAGCCAGCGCGAAGTCGGCGAAATCACCTCTCGAATCGAGCGAGTAATCGAATCCAGCCTGCGAAACGACAAAGACGGAATGAAGCGCGTCGCGCCCAACCGCTTCAAAGTGCTGTTCACATACGAAGAGACCAACCGTCTCAACTCTCAGTACATCGAAGCGCTGGCGAAAGAACTGAAGGGCGAGATATTTGAATACATAACCAATCGCCGTTACGAAACTCGCGGGCCGGTAATAGTCGAAACAGGCCGCGACGTTTTTGCAAAAGCTACAGTCATCAGAGCCATCTTTGAAGGCGAGCAGGAAACCCCGCTTGCAAGCGCTTCTCAAACAAGCGATTCGCAGAGCGTGGAAGCCGCGTCACAGGCTTCAAGAACACGCACACTTTCTCTGAACAGTTCTGACGGCAAGAGCTTTCGCGTAGAGCTTAAATTGGATGGCGCGCCCGCTTATGTTGGCCGCGCAGCAGGCAATGCCGTGCGGATTGATGATTCGAGCATCTCGCGAATGCATTGTTCGATTGCGCTCAGAAGCAATGGCGATGTTGTTATAGCCGATCTCGGCAGCTCAAATGGGACTTATATCAACGATCATCTCCTCGCGGGTAAAGAGGCTCGCGCATTGAAGCAAGGCGATGTTATAGGAGTTGGGGATTTCAAGCTGACCGTTGCCGAGATTGCATGATATTTACTTGATTGTCTGTCGGACTGCCAGGACGCTTGCATATTAATATAGCCATTCGCTGATAATGAATCAGCGCGTGAGTTAAGGATTCGGCATCAATGTGGATCCCATTTCTCCTCACTATCATATTCGTTTCCGTTGGGCTTCTACTCACATTAATTCTCGCGTGGGCCGCGTGGCGTCACCGCAATCCGCCGCCCGCAAGCGAAGACGACCTGCCAAAAGACGTGAAAGATTTCGGCCCGGCGGCAACTAACCGATGGGTCAAAGGGTTGCGCGTATTTCTGCTGCTTCTGATTGTCACGGTCTTCGGCTTTCACTCTTATTGGGTCTTCTTTGCCGACTCGAACAAAGACAGCCCGTTCTCGAAAGCGAAACGGCTGGACGCGCGCAATCTCAGGCTTGCCGAAAGTGGTTTGAAAGGCTGGGTGCTGGACCGCTCGGGCAAACTTGAAAACGCGCTGGTGCGTTATCGCAATGATGGCGGCGTCATCACGCGCGAATATCCGCTCGGCGCGGCGGCGGTTCATCTGACAGGTTATTCCGATTTCATCTACGGCGCAGGCGGTCTGGAATATGCTTACCGCGACTGGCTGACCGAGCCGTCAAGCAAGTACAACCAACTGACTTCGCCCGTGCCTGTGGGCGAAGACTTGACGGTCACGATTGATTCATCTCTTCAGCGCGAGGCATACGGCCTGCTTCAAGCGACGGGCAAGCGCGCCGCTGCGATTGTGCTGCTGCTGCCGAATAACGAAGTGCTCGCGATGGCTTCGACTCCGAGCTTTGAGCCTCGCTCGATAAGAGATGAAAGCGTCTGGCGGCAAATGAGCGAGCAGGCCGAGGATTTCAAAACTCAGCCTCTCAGCCCGCTCGTCAATCGCGCGCTCGGAACGCTCGCGACCGGAGGCGCTGCTTTCTATTATCGCCCTGGCTCCACGTTCAAAGTATTCGTCGCAGGCGCGGCAATTGACAGCGGCGTCACTCAAGAGACATTCACCTGCCGAGCGGAAGGCTTCACACCTGCGGGGTCGGGTCGCGCGATCAGAGATTATGAAGGCGAAGTTCACGGCACCATCGGGCTTCAACAGGCATTCACAGTTTCCTGCAATCAGTATTTCGCGCAGCTTGGTTTGAAGCTCGGCAAAGATCGGCTGGCAAATTATGCGAAGCGGCTTCGGTTTTCGACATCACGCGATGATAAGACCTCGCGTTCGGAAGACATCTGGCAGATAATTCACGGCAATCAAGATCGGTTCGATTTCATCTTCGCTCCGCCCGTGCCAAAGATGGATCTTTCATCAAAGGCCACGGCTCACGATGTAGCGTTGCAATGCTTCGGGCAGGGATACGACGATTTGACAGTGATGTCAATGGCGTTACTGACATCGGCGGCGGCAAGTTCAGACGGCGCATTCGTCGCCCCTACGTTCGAGATGGGCGCGCAGCGAAAAATAATCAGCCCGTTCATCTCTGCGCAATCGGCGTTGCAGCTTCGCTCATTGATGCGCTCGGTTGTTGAAAGCGGCACGGCGTCGGGCGCGTTCGCCTCGCTTCGTGGCCGCGTCACGGCTGGGGGCAAGACGGGCACAGCCGACCGCGATGTTCTGGTCTATGACAGGCAGGGCCATCCTGTAGTTGATTACGTTGATGATGACGGCGACAAGCATTACAAAATCGAAGGCGCAACCGATTCGTGGTTTGTCGGTTTCGCTCCCGCAGACAATCCGCAGATAGTCTATGCCGTAGTGGTCGAAAACGGCGGGCAGGGCGCAAGAGCCGCAGCGCCGATTGCGGTCAAGCTCATAGACAAGGCCGCGCAGCTTGGATTTATTAAAGGCGCAGCCAGCGCCCCTGCGCGCACAACTTCAACGAGCACGAGACCAAGATCAAATGCTAACAGGTAAGGGGCACGGGGAATGGAAAACACGACATCTCGCTTTCATCGAACAAGTCCGTCGCTGCATTTCTTGTTGCTGATCCTCATCTTCGGACTAGCGGTTGTTGGTTATATCGCTGTCATCTGGTCAGGGCAGATTCGCGGCTACGCGCCCAGCAAGCTAGTTGCGGCGCGCGACCTCGCTTTATTCGTGCCGGTGCTGGTTCTTTTTTTCTGGCTTCTGCGCAAACAAAGGCATCGCGGCGAGATGATACTGCTCACGGCTGCGATATTCCTGTTCGCAGTCGGATTGCTCATGCAGTACAGGCTATTCTCCGACCCCGAATACGGAGCGCGCGGCGCAGAACGTGCAAAGGCGCGCGAGTACAAAGCCCAAACCGTAAGGCTCCTGAATGTCGAGACCGGCTATGATGACGAGAAAAAAACTTTCCTGTTCGGCTCGCCAGACGCAGTGCCCGAAAAACCTTCCGCAAACCAGATACGCGTTTATGAACGCTCCTTCACAGACATCCTTACATCTTTCAATACGTGGATTCCGATCTTTGCCTTGCTCGGCTTTGCAATAAGTTATCGCCTGTTCAGAAACGATAAGATATTACTCTGGTTTCAGCGCCACGCATTAATCATTGGACTGGGCACGCTGATTCCATTTGCGGTTGTCGCGTTTTTGAGCGAAGACGGGAAATTTCTCGGACAGACGACGCCTTGGGAAGGCGTGAAGATTTTCTTCCTGTTGAGCTTCGCAGGAATGCTTGCCGACACCTATCCTCATCTAAGGCGCACACACTGGGGGCTGCCGCCCGCTCGTTACCTGCTCCCTTTCATCCTCATCGCTGCGATGCCTGTGGTTCCCTTCTTCGCGCTGTCGGACTTCGGGCAGATGTTAGTCTTCTTCGGCGTCTACGTGATGCTGTACATCGTAGCAGTTCGCAAGCGCGCTCAACTCGTCTATGCCCTCGTGATAGTCGCAATGCTGTTCGTAGGATTTTACGGCGCATCGAAAGTGACAACAGGGTTCGGCGTTCCGGGCCGTATATATTTCAGATTTTATCAGTGGGCGCATACGTGGGAGCCGCCGCCGCCTGAAACATGGTGGTGGAACAGAGATTACAACAGATATTTGAACGCAAAGAATCTACACCCCGACCCGAACGACGCTCAAGAGGTCAGGCAGCGAAACGCAGAAGCGTGGGCCGATAAGGTATTGCAACAATCGCAAGGTCTGTTCGGCGTCAACGAAGGGAACATAGTCGGCGAAGGTCTTGGGCTTGGCTTCCCTGAGACTGTCCCCATCTCAGATTCAGACTTCATCTACGCGGCGATTGCGGAAGAGACAGGTTTAGCAGGCGGGGTGGCTCTGCTGATTGCGCTCGGCGTGCTCATTGTTGCAGGCACAGCCATCAGCATCGGCGCAAACGATATGTTTACCAAGCTGCTCGCTGCCGGGTTCACAGCGTTCGTGGGTTTTCAAGCCATCGTCAATGTCGGAGGTGTGCTCAGGCTCTTGCCAATGACGGGCATAACGCTGCCCTTTGTCAGTCACGGCGGGTGGTCGCTCATAACCTCATTCGCAATGCTTGGAATCCTGCTGGCCTTCTCGCACAGAAACGCAGTTGCCCGTCCGGTCATCGAGAAAGAGCCGGAGTTTGTTCCTGTGAGATAGCGTTTTTGTGCCAGCTTTCCGCAACTCGCGGCATTCTTGTCCCAATCATAGCTATTGGCTAATAAGACAGGCTAAAGGTAAGGGGATGGTTTTTATGAAGTATTGCAACAGTTAAGAGAATAATATCGGATTAAAGCTTTGGTGGCATAATGGTTGCACAAGATTAAATCAAATTTTAGGGCATCACCCACCAACGATGCTCGTAAGATACAACCTGAGGGGCCAAGAGGCACTGGATGATTCCGGTGCCTTTTTCATTTTCAGAGAACTCAATGGCCTGATTCGATTATTAGTTTGTAGGACGATATTTGGCTGGATGCGAGCCTTTGGTCCTGAACTCGATTTTTTCGTCGTGCGACATTATAAGCAGTTTGCGAGCATTTATAGTGCTGATTCCCGATGGCGAGTAGACAAGCCGGTACCAGTTCTTTCGCATGTCATCTGCAATCGTCTTTGCAGATGTCTCGACTGTATCGAATGGATAGATTGCTCCGCCTGTTTCCGACGTCAGTTGTTCGAGCGCGTGTGGCGGCTTGGGTTTGTCGCGCAACAGCGCGCCTCTTGTGCGGTCAGAGATCTGCAGAGCGAACAGGATTATGTTTTCCTGTTGAAGCGCTCGCACAGCATCTGCGAATTTCGTTTTGCTCTCGCTGTCGTAGCCGTCGCTGATAAGTATGATGGCAAGCTTTTCCTGCCCGGTCTTCGC
The DNA here is from genome assembly GCA_963726785.1 of Blastocatellia bacterium. Taxonomy (GTDB): domain Bacteria; phylum Acidobacteriota; class Blastocatellia; order UBA7656; family UBA7656; genus DATEKX01. Next base: position 291,744 of record CAVSDJ010000008.1, on the reverse strand, counting down.
TTGATCGGCTAATGAGTCGGAGACAGCAACGAGCGCGTCAAACAGATTCGGGAAGCCTTTGCGAATTATCTTTCCGCCAGCCGCTTGCAGTTTCGTGAGGTCTGGCGTCATGTCTTCGATTATCTCTGCGTTCTCGTTGTAGCCGACTACCATCATCTCGTCATCCGAATACAATTCGTTGATTACGGCTTGAACTGCTTTTTGCAACGCGGGGAGTTCGGCTCGAAGCGAACCACTGCTATCAATCATCAAGACTATGCGCGAGCCTTTGTCCAGCCGCGAGAAACTTTCTATTTCCTGTGGCGTTCCCGAATCGTAAAGATCTAAATCGTCGCGCGTCACCTGTCGGCCCGCTGGCGCGTGCGCTACGACGTTGAGAGTAAGAGTCCGGCGGCCCGGATTGTTGCCCTTGCCTGATTGCGCAATTGTTTCAGCAGTAAATATGGTTAGTAGTATTATGATCAGAAGAACGCTTTGCGAGTGACCCGGCTTCGGTAACTTCATCTTGATCTCCAGGCAATGTAAAATTCAAACCTGACAGTATCCTGTCAAAAGCACGGTCTAGATTTTCGCTCATTCAAATTATTCCAGAAGATCGAGCCAGCGCGCAACAATCCTTCTCCGGCTTGAGCCTGTGCGATTTAAGGAATCGTGAAAGAGCCGGACTGCACTATCTTGTTATTGATTATGATTCGATACGAGTAGCTGCCATATGGTATTGCCGAACCATCTTGAGTAGACCAGGCATCCGATATTAGATCCTGACGCTTCGAAGAATTAATAGCCTGATCTCTCAGGGTTCCTTTATATGTTTTCCCGTCGCTCCAGGTCACTTCCGTCATCCAGGAAACCGACTGATTATCGATTTCGTAAAGATTATTATCTACAACAGCATAAAGCCAAAATTTATACCTTGGGCTTCCCAGCTTGCTATAAGAATCTATATCAGCATCCAATTTTGGCTCTTCTATTGTCACCCCAGACTCATTGACTATGATCGGATTGGCGTGCTTTTCGGCTATCATAGCTCTCCGCTTTTCTTCCTCTGCCTTTATCCGCTCCTCCTCTGCGCGCTTTTTTTCCATCGCTAATAGAGTTTCGTGCTGGCGGCGCTCTTCTTCAGCTTTTACGCGAGAGATATAGTACACGGCGAACGTAGCTCCGATGGCGACAAGTAGCATGACCGCTGCAACTATTTTCCATACCATCGTTTTCCTTTGGGCCGATGGTTCGGCAACGGTGTTTTGATAGAGAGGCGGAGGTGGAGGCGGCATGACTTGCTGGGGCGAGCTATTAGGGGTTCTCTCATAGGCTGGCGCTACTCCCGTAGGGGATCCGCTGAAGTTTATGGTCGCAGATGGTTGCATCGCTTCTTCCAAGAGTCGAATAAATTGCCCGCAACCCGGAAGCCGATAATAAGGGTCTTTGGTCAAGGCTTTCATCACCACAGTTTCAACCGCCTCAGGAATATTAGGATTAACTTGTCTTAGAGGCTTAGGCGGTTCATTGACCTGAGCCGCTTTTATAGAGTAATCAGTCTCTCCGTTAAACGGCACTACGCCCGTTAGCATCTCATACAACACAATTCCCATAGAATATACGTCCGTTCTATGATCCACATCCTTCGGCCTGATTATTTGCTCCGGACTCATATACTCAGGAGTGCCCATGGTCATTCCCGTGCTCGTCAACCTGCGCCCGCCCATCACTAACGCTATACCGAAATCCATCACTTTGGCTTGTCTGTTTTCATCAAGCATTATATTCGATGTCTTTATGTCTCGATGAATCACTCCACGCTGATGCGCATAATCGAGAGCGGATAAAGCCTGCTTGGCCCATACCAGAGCCGCTTCTATTGCCAAAGGACTGCGAGTCTGGTCAATCAGGTCAGCCAGTGTGCCCCCTGCCAGGTACTCTACTATCAGATGGAATCGCCCATCCTTCTCTACGTAGTCGAGCACCCTTGCGATATTGTCATGCTGGAGTTGCGCCTGAGTTTGCGCTTCCTGATAAAACCTCTCGCGGAAAGATATGTCAGAGGTGAGCAAAGGGGAGAGTACTTTCAAGGCTGCTCGCGTACTAAGAAATTTATGATGGGCGATGTATACCTTTCCCATGCCTCCTTCGCCGATTTGCTCTCCCACCTTCCAATTCCCTACTTCCAAATCTTGCATGTCCATATAACATCTCCTGGGGCTGAAATTCGATCCAAAAAGTTTCATCCACCAAATACGGTAAGTGGATCGCGTTACGACCAGAGTTCAAAAGAACTTGAAGCTTAGCACTACTGCCGTCCATCGCCTTCTATAATTGTTATAAACCAGGTAGAGCCTGTGTAGGTTCCTGCAAGGTGAAATTGCTCGCCGTCGGAAGCGTCAATCATCCCCTGCCCTGTGCCAATTTGGGGAAACTGGTCGCCGTCGTCATCAACGAAGATACCCTGAGCCTGTGCAGTGTAACTATATTTACCTTCTTTCGGAAGATCAATTTCCAGATGTTCAGTTTTCTTATCGCGATTGTTTACAGAAAACGTCCCGACATTCTTCCCATCAATCAAGACAACTACTTGCTCTGAGAGTTGGTTATCTCCGATACGATCAAACAAAGTGATTTTAATACCCCGGCTGCCGCGAGCATCGGATTTCCAATAAGAAAAAATGGCGTAAAGAGCAACTGCCGCAATTATCGTCAGCCCGATTCCAACGACTGCGGCAGTCAGCCGTTTCTTTGGCTTGGAGTTTGGTTGCTGTCTGACAGGTAGAGCAGGCAGCGGTGGATATGGATTAGGCTTTAATTCCTTTACGTGAGATGGGTCCTTGATCGTTTGCCGCTGTTGCGGAGGTAGTTCTATTGTTGTAGGAGTTCGAGGCTTTTTCTTTTCAGGTTTCTTTCCGTCTTCGCCCTTCTCGAAAGCCTCTATCTCCCTGGCAAACTCCCCGCACCCGGAATAACGACTATTGCGATCTTTTGCGAGCGCTTTCATAACAATGCGTTCCAGCTCTACGGCTAACTTGGGGTTTATGCTGCGCAAAGGAGGCGGCATTCTTCTTATCTGCGCTTCTCTAATACTCAGGTTGTTCTCATCAAAAAACGGCAGGCGTCCCGCCAGTAATTCGTACAAGACAGTCCCAATTGAATAGACATCCGTGCGGTGGTCTAATTCCTTCGGCCTGACGATCTGCTCAGGGCTCATGTAATACGGAGTTCCGAGAGATACTCCTGTCCTTGTGACGCGTTTTCCATCAAGGTCTATCGCTATCCCGAAATCTACTACTTTTATATTTCCCTGCCGATCTAACATCAGATTAGAAGGTTTGATGTCACGATGAATGACGCGTTGTTGATGCGCATAATCGAGAGCCGATAGAGCCTGCTTAACCCATGACAGCGCGCGAGCTTGAGCGATAGCCCCGGGAGACTTCTTTATCACTTCGGCCAGAGTGCCGCCTGCCAGATATTCAATCACTAAATAGAACTGAGAGTCCTGTTCTATATAATCTAAGACCTGAGCGATGTGAGGGTGAATGAGTTCTGCCTGGATTCGCGCCTCACGGAAGAACCTTTCGCGGAATGTAGGGTCATTAACGAGTTCCGTGGCAAGAACCTTTACAGCCGCCTGAGTTTTAAGAAATTTATGGCGGGCGAAATAGACCTTGCCCATGCCACCTTCATCTATCTTTCGCTCAATTATCCAGCTTCCCACCTGGCGGCCTTGCATGATTTGCCTCTCACTTCATAAATATTTCCAAACCCTAAATCACAAATTGAATATTCAATAGGTGGGTTGTTTGGTTGTCGGTTCTACTTCCAGCTTGCTGAGCTTGAAAGGGACCTCAAATTCAAAAAAGGTTACGGAAAGCGACATCTTGCCTTCCATTCTTATTGCCGGTTCCTTGCCTAACAATGTATCAATGCCGCCGCTGATGCCCGCGCCCGGCTGAAGTTGCACTGGCAGATTGAGTGATATGTCTTCGCCTCCGCGAATTACCACGACTGAGCCGTTGGGAGCCTTCCACTGGCCTCTACCAATCTCCTTGTCATTCAGATAAATCAAATAGTCGGCGGCAAGAAGGTTACCCTGCCACGGGGTATCGTTGCGTACTTTCACTTGTGCGATAATGTCACCAGTGCCCGTGACGGATCTTACAACTCCAACGGCTCTGTCTATAATTCCCGGCGTTTCTCCTGAATTACCTCCGCCTTGTTGAGGTATAGAAAAACTTTGAAAGGTAAGATTGATGTGGTTATGTACTTGTGATTTCAAGTAGAAGAAGCCTCCAAAAAGCGCTATGACGAGAAGCACGATTACCGGTAGGAGTATCTTCCAGAGCGCATAGCGCCGGCGTGGTGCGGCAGGGCTTTCCTTAAAAACAAGCTCTTCGCCTTCCTGATCGCAGTACATTGCAGTATCGCTATAAGCAAGGCCACATGCAGGGCAATACTTTGGCATAATTTATCTGTTTATCTCCTCATCGAAATTCAATATGACAAAGCGCCAAACCGTAGCTCCCGTCCTGATTTTTGCGTAATTATTCAGTGTTTGTTTCGTATCTATACTTAATTCATTGACGAAGGTGCCGTTCATGCTTTTTTCGTCATCAATGATGAACTGTGTTCCCTTGCCTCTATAGATAATTGACGCATGACGACTAGACATTTGCGGATCAGATCGCACATAAACTTCACAATCCGGGTCGCACCCGATGTAATTGCGGCCCTCCCAGATTGAAAAGACCTCGCCTTCCTGCTGCCAGGTGTATGTGACAAGCACCGCAGCTATCCTGCGATTCGACTCGTGCAACCTCGCATTGCGTTCGGTCGGCATTTGGCCCGAAGTAAGCTCACCATCACCAAACTCGGTCTTGCGTCTTACGCCGCCTTGCTTCGCTTGTGAAGCCGGAGGAGGCGGCATCTGAGGCAGCGCCTCTCTTTCCTGAAATGTTGGCTGGCGTACTGGCCCTGACCCTTGCTCTCTCTGGCGCAGGTTGGTTGAGATATTATTTTGATCGGTTGGACTTTGTGTTTGATCTCCTCCGCAGTAAGGGCATGTGGTCCAACCGGGGTCCATCACATGGCGACCCGCAGGGCATAAGCGTATAGGCATCGAATCTTCCACCAGTCCAAAGTTACAATTTATGCATCGCCTGGCCTGATCCCGATTATCGGTCTGACATCTCGGACATTTCTTGCTCATCAATTTCACCTGAGGTTCAGAGTTTTGCTGCTAACAGTTTTTCGGCTATGGGCAGATGATAATATCGTATTCTGCAAAGTCTCCCTGAAATTCCCGAAGCCTTTTGAAAGGGATAGGCTTCGAGTTATATCCGAGCCTTTTGGCAATCATTTTCGCCTGTTCTTGTTTATCATCATCTCTATAATAGACGCTCCTGGGCTTTGCTCCGGGCGGGATATTAGACAGCAGCACAAAGATTCTCAGGCCATCCTTGCTGATCATTTCCTCTGTGCGGCGATTATCACTCGCTATATACGGCGTGCCAGGCAAAGTTATACCCAGTGGTTTTTTGGAATTGATGCCCAACGACGATTCCTCGCTTTGCCTGTTTGGTTCGGTATCAGTCGCTCCAGGCAATTGAGCACCCGGTTCGACCTGATTGTCGGGTTTATTCTGATTATCTTGATTCTCGACCGGGGGTGCGACGATAGGGGGTTGTTGCCTGCTTTGACTTTGTCTTGTTTCGCTATCGCGTTCGGGTCGGTCGGTCGCTTTATTGCCGATAGAAGACCCTCTTGAGGAATCCCTGGTGTTGGAATTTTCGTCTTTTGTCGAGGATGGGAAAATTCCAAACATATATAATACGAATAGAAAAAGCAGTACAATTGCCACAAAAATCAATACCGCCTGTAACCATTGATAAACATCCGATTGAGGCGCTGCCTCTGACTGGTCAGCCGGGATGTGGGGGACTGCGGTCTGGCTTCTTTCTCCTATCCTGAAGAAATTGTATTGTGACGTTATCTTCCCCGCCCACCGACAGAGCCAGATCAATAAGCGCATCGGTGACCTGTTGAGCGTCAGTGTTTCTTCTGATTACTTGTTGAATTAAACCGTCATCAACATAGCCGCTCAAGCCATCCGAGCACAGAAGAATTCCATCACCGGGCCTCAAATCAACCGGAGGCGTTATCTCCAATTCGAGTTCCGGTTCTTGCCCGAACGCGCGCGTGATGATGCTCGCGTCCGGGTGATTGCGGGCTTGTTCTTCCGTAAGAATCTTGTGGTCAATCATGCGCTGTACGACAGAGTGATCGTAGGTAAGCCTTGATAACTTGCCATCGCGAAACAGGTATGCGCGACTGTCGCCCGCATGACCTACGATCAGTTGGTTGCCGCGCACGAGCCCAAGTACAAGCGTCGCTCCCATTTTCGCGGTTTCATTATCATCATTGGCCTTTTGATATATATCGAAATTTACCTTCTGAGCTGCTCGTTGAAGCGCCTGTTCCGGGGACACTCCGGGCGGGGTGTTCATCAGTTGGGCCTCGAATCCGTCAATAGTCATAGCCGCTGCCAACGCCCCTCCCTTATGCCCTCCCATGCCGTCAGCAACTATGTAAAGTTCTCCGTGTAAAGAAGGAAAGCGCCCCATTCGATCCTGATTATCAGTTCGCACTTTTCCGACATGGGATTTAGCCCCAACCCTGAGTGCGGGCATTTTTATTGCTTGACTCACGAATTTGCTCCTTTGTCACCGAGGCAGTTCGCGTCTCTTACGGATGAACATAAAATTAAATCTGATACGGGCCGGTCATAAATCTTTTACTACGCAACGGCAATTCTGGTCTTAGGTCATCTATTATCTGGAATCAGAAGCTTGAGCGTAGAGTTGCCTACCTTTACGCTGTCTCCGGGCGTCAGCGGCTGCGGAATGCGCTCGATTCTCTCCCCATTCAGAAATGTGCCATTGGTAGAATTATTATCATGAAGGAACAGCGCGCCTTCATGAAATTGTATGCAGGCATGAAAGCCTGAGAGCAGCTCATCATTCATTATACAAAAGCTGTTGCCTTCATCTGCCCCTATCCAAAAGATCTCCGATTCAATAGGTAAAGCATCCCCCTTCACAGGCCCTTGCTCGGCTAACAACACTGCGCTCGGATTACCGGGCTCTGGAACCCGAAACTCGGTTCGGATTTTTGTCTTGCGATTCGGCGGCCTTGGAGGCGAACCATTCACCTGAGTCTCTTCGAAATAAGCCTGCTGATAAGCATTATGATTTGCAGATAGCCCGGCCTCCGGCAGCGGATTGTTAGGCAGAACCTCGACCTCTTCGCTCATCTGATTAGTGATGTAATTGTTTGGCTGCTCCGCAATGATCTTCGGCTCATCCAGCGGTGGAGAGTTATAATGCAGAGGCATTGGCATTGGCTTTTGCTTGCGCCTCTTTATAAAGATGCCAAACAGAACGAGCAACAAAAGTCCGCTTCCGGCGGCAATCCATATCCAGAGGGGTATGCTTTTCCATTTTGCTACCGGAGTGGGTTCCGGTGTTTGATTAACATCGCCTGATGTGCGCAACAAAACCAGTTGAGTCTCGTCTTCTGCTATGACTTGCCCGCCCGAAGTTAGTCGCACGCCTATCGTATGCTTCTGATCATCCCGGCGCAGATTTTGCGCGTTAAAGGTTGCCAGAGGTGTGGAGTGAAGTCGCTCAATCCCCTGCTGAAAAATGTTCTTCAGATCCTCTGAGTTACTGGCGCGCACATAAATACCATTCGACATGCCCGCAAGTCGCTCCATATATTCTAATGCGGCTACCTGTCGCTGTGTGATGCCAATCGTATCCACGGGTATCCGCTTGCTGCGGGCTTCGGCAATTACGTCCTCCTGCCGATAATAAGAGCCTTCGTCGCGGCCATCAGAGATTACTATTAACCTTTTGCGTAAGGGGAGGTTTTGCGCGTTGAAAAGTCCCAGCGATTTAAACAGGGCTGTATTGAGTTTCGTTTGATTACCTTTTGCGGTTAGGTTCTTGATACTAGCGCGCAATTTATCGTGTGAATCGCCGAAAGATGATTCCTCTTTCCATTCATCAGCGAACGAAACTAAGGCTACGAAATCTTTAGGGTTTATCTTATCAGCGAATGCCTCAAGCGCAGCCTTCACATCTCTAAGCGGTTGGCCTTCCATAGAGCGACTGACATCAACGGCAACAACGAAAGCCATTCCCAGCCCTGATTCGCCGAATGATGAAACCGAGCTGGCCGTGACCGTTGCTTTTCCGTCTTCTATCAGCACAAGTTCGTCAGGCTTAGGGGCAAAAACAGGGCCTTCCGTAGCACGCGGCTTCTCTATGAGTATCTGCAACTGAGAGGCTTGGGATAAATAGATCGGGCCTATGTACAAATCATTATCGGCTAAGACTACGCCGACAAAAAATAGTAGCAGGAAAGCAACGCAAGACATGAGCCAACGCATGAGGTTTTCCTTATATCTAATGCCAAATCGCATTGAATACGGAGCAAGAATTATCAGGAACGACTAACGTAGAATGAGCAAGTATCAAAAAGTTCTCCATCAAAATTCAGGGAGTCTGATGGAGCGCCTTTTCAAATATTCAACTAAAGTACATTTAAGTGGGCGCAATACTACTGTTTATATTTTTTGTTGTCAAGCGAAAATCAAAGGTAATGTATATAATAAAAGTCGTCCTTTTGTCTGACTCCCTTCGACTTGTTATGCAGCTTTTAATGAAAGCATTACACCGTCATCATCTGCATTACCCTGCCACTCTTATTAAGGCGCTACTTTTGATTTCATCGCCTGTCACTTGTCATCGGTCATACGCGGTTGCTATGCTTGCTATTCTCAGTATCATCACTTCATCGAGTTATGGAAACTCCAACTGCTACCATCAACCGCGAGCACTTTCAAAAACTGGTCAACGAATTAAAAGCACTCGAAGAGCAAATTCGACAAGGCGGTGGCGCAGAACGCATTGCCAGAGAGCACAAGAAAGGAAAGCTCACTGCGCGCGAGCGAATACAACTGCTGTTTGACGAAGAGTCATACTTTCAGGAAACAGGGCTTCTGATTGCATATGACAAGTATGACGGGCAAGCGCCCGCCGCTGGCGTTGTGACGGGGCTGGGCCGAATCGCAGGGCGCGAAGCGGTCGTCGTAGCCAATGACGCCACGGTCAAAGCAGGCTCGTGGTGGCCTGAGACCGTGCGAAAGGTTTTGCGACTTCAGGAAATCGCAATGCGTTGTCGCGTCCCTATCATCTATCTGGTTGATTCAGCCGGTGTGAATCTCCCGTATCAAAGCGGCGTTTTTCCGGGCCAGTATGGCGGAGGCAGAATATTTTTTTACAACTCGGTGATGCGGCGCTATTTGAGGATTCCTCAACTCGCGGCAGTCATGGGGCAATGCGTAGCAGGCGGCGCGTACCTGCCTGCTCTTTCGGATTTGATCATTATGGTCGAAGGCACATCGTTTATGGGACTCGGCGGCCCGAACCTCGTGAAGGGTGCGGTAGGCCAGGTAGTTGACAGCGAAACGCTCGGCGGCGCGCGAACCCATAACGAAATTTCAGGCGTCGCGCATTACCGCGCGAAAAATGATGAAGAGTGCATCTTCAAGTTGCGCGAGTTTGTCACAGAGCTTGCTCCGCCGCCTCCAATCGGAGTGCAAATTCAACCGGCTCGCGAACCTGCGCGGCCACTGACGGACATTTATTCAATCATTCCTGCTGACCATCGTCATCCATACGACATGCGCGAAGTGCTGGCCTGCCTGCTCGATGGCGGCGAGTTGGACGAGTTCCAGGCCGATTACGCGAAGGAGATGATAACCGGATTCGCGCGTATCGAAGGCATCCCCGTTGGCGTCATAGTCAACAATCGCGGATTGATTCGAGGCGCAGCCGGAAAGCCGCCCAAGTTTGGCGGGATAATCTATGCGGATTCCGCTGAAAAGGTCGCGTACTTCATCGAGACTTGCAATCGCCACAATACTCCGCTGTTATTTTTGCAAGACGTATCAGGGTTCATGGTTGGAACTGATGCGGAGCATTCGGGAATAATTCGCGCGGGCGCTCGTTTCGTCGAAGCGATGGCAACAGCAACAGTGCCTAAGATTGTGCTGACCATCAATCACGCATCGGGCGCGGGATATTACGCGATGGCCGGACAGGGCTTCGATCCCGACTTCATCTTCACCTGGCCGACAGGCAGAATGGGGGTGATGGAAGGCGAGTCGGCGGTGATGGCGTTGTTCAGCGCAGAGCTTGAGAAGTTGCAGCGAGAAGGTCGTGAGCCTGATGAAAAGATGCGCGCAGAAATGGAGCGCGTTCGAGCGAAATACGAGAGCGAGCTGGATGCGAAGTTCGCCGGGGCGCAAGGATTCGTTGATGCGATCATCACTCCCGAAGACACTCGCAAAGCGCTTGCGCTCGTTTTGCGCGCCACGCTGAACAATCCCGGCCCGCACCTTGGCATTCCCATGATGCGCCAGGAATCACCGGGCAACTTTTGATTGTCGGATTATGAGCGATCAAGCGCGACTTGTGGACAAAAAATAACCAACTGCGCTTTGATTCTAAGGACTACCTCAAAGGAGGATTTCAGATGAAATCAAGATTATCATTTGCGAAGATCGTGGCCGTAGCTTCTCTATCGGTTGCACTATTCGCTGTAAGCTGCACGCCGGTAACCACCAACACTAACAGCAACGCCAACACTGCAAACAGGAATGGCGGAGCGACAGCTTCCACAGGCAGGCCCGCTGATGCCGCCCCTGCCGCTGTGCCGGGATTTTATCAGGCAGGGCCGACAGGCAACGTCAGCTTGCGTTTCACTGCTCCGACTGACGGCCAGAGTATTGAAAGCAATTCCGTCGCGCCGACATTTACGATAACGGGCTATCCGATTTACAAAGATGCGGAGCGCAACAAAGGCCAGCACATTCACGTCATTTTGGACAACGAGCCTTACGAAGCCGACTATGACCCAACAAAACCGTTCAGCCCGGAAAACGGCAAATTCAACAACCTTACGCCGGGCACACACACGCTTCGCGCTTTTCCGAGCCGCGAGTGGCACGAGTCAATCAAGCAACCGGATGGAGCAGCTTTCGACATGGTTGTGTTCAACGCAGGCGGCAAAGCAACCATAACCGACATCAACAAGAATGCTCCTCTGCTGACTTACTCGCGCCCGAAAGGCGATTATAAAGCCACTGATGACCCGCGCGGAGTAATGCTCGATTTCTATCTCAGGAATGTGACGCTCGGCGAAACGGATCACAAAGTCCGTTATACGCTGAACGGCAAGAATCCCAAAGTGCTGACCAGTTGGGAGCCTGTGTGGTGGAAATGGGAAGATATGCCGCCGGGCGAGTACACAGTTCTGCTTGAACTTTTGGACAAGGACAACAAGCCTGTGCCGTTTAAGGTGGGCGACATGGATTACAACCGCACCGAGCGCAAATTCAAAGTGCTTGCCGATGGGCAGGCTGGCGCGGCTGACCATCACGGCAACTCTAACGCTGCTGCCGCAGGCAATTCCAACGCCGCAGGCGCGAATAGAAATGGCAATGCAAACAGACGATGATCGCTTGTGAGTTTGAAAAGCGAAAGGCCCGCATGATGCGGGCCTTTCTTTTTATCGCGGCTTCGATCCTTCTAATTTGATAACTGAATGCTGCGCGCGATGTTGCCGAACACTCCCTGATAATTATTGTACTCGCTTTGAGGCACAACAAAGATCACATAAAACAGATCGCCGTTTCGCAACATAGTTGTCATTATGCTTACCATTTCGCGCTGTCCCGTAGCTTCCGAGATATTGCTTAAGGTAACGCCAAGTCCGTTGCGGTTTCCAAAGTTCGTGCGCTGATAGCCGCCCTGCTGTTGTAAGTTGCGATTGCCCTGCGCCAGACCGTTTAGAAAACGCTCGGTCGCAGATTGCAGGTTGTTGCTTTCTGCGCGAGTCGCGCCTACCTGTACTCCGTGCGTGTAGACGAACTGGCCTTGAACATTTCCATACGCGCCTTCGGGCGCAAAGGTCACTCCGTTGCCGTCGCCCATCTCTCGCCAGTTGTCAGGAATAGAGATGCGGAAGAGCCTGCCGTCCGTATAAGACTTGAATCGCGACGAGGGGTATTCGACTCTCCTCGGATCAAGTCTGGTGTTGTCATTCGGGTAGCGTGAATCGCGATCATCCGGATAACGCGAATCACGATTATCGTTCGGATAGCGAGTGTTGTTTCCGCCGCTGCGGGTTGCCTCATTCATCGAGCGGGCGCGAGGCATATCTCTTAGCCTCGCCTGTATGCGACGAAACTCGCCCGTGTCGCGAATAGGGTTATCGACTGGAAGCATCGAAGCTTCTCGATTGATTGCTTCGAACCGATTGCCGGGATTCGGGTGACTGCTCATCCACTCCGGGCCGCCCTTCCCGCCTTGCGATTCAAGTATTCGAAACATGTTCGCAAGCTCACGCGCGTCATATCCTGCGCGCGCCATTATCTGTGCGCCGAGCGTGTCGGCCTGTCGCTCATAATCGCGGCTGAACCTCAAGAAAGCCGCGCCGATTCCCATTTGTCCCAATCCACCGACCACCTGACCTGCGCCGCCGCCAATTACTGCGCCTAGAATCTGAGCAGCGACCGATCCGGCTTGATATTTCTGAGCCTTTGCAGCTTGCGCAGTGCCGTGTCGCAGTGCGACGTGGCTGATCTCGTGCGCGATGACGCCAGCCAACTGACCTTCGTTTTGTGCCGTTTCGATCAACCCTCGATTGACGTATGTGAAGCCGCCGGGTAAAGCGAATGCGTTCACGTCGCTCACATCAACTGCTTTATACGAATACCGAAATTCAGAGTGCTGGTACTCAGGCGGGATTGATTCCGCAAGCCGTTGCCCGATTCGCTCAACATAATATTGCACTGAATTATCATTGACGAGAGGAAGCTGACGCTCAACTTCCTGTGCGGCTTGCCGTCCAAGTTCAACGTCTTTGCTTACAGCGTAAGGGTTCTTTGGGGCTACAACTTTTGTTTGCGCCAGAACGCCTAAAGGCATTACAAGCATAATTGCCAGAAGCGCGATGCTCGTGGTTCGATTTCGCATCCTTTTCATATTGCCCTCCGAAATGATTCTACAATTTCAGGTCTGCAATCTACGTTCCCCGACCCTGATGTTCGATTACTGTCTATTGTATAGGATTCAATGGTTTCGTGAAAAGTTGTAGCCCGATCTCAACAATCTAGCGATGCGCGTGTGCCCTGCCTCAGTTCAATACAACATAGATCGCTATTACCTATTATTCGGCACACGTAACGAGCTACTCGTGATAGGCGAAGTCGCGCCATTGCCCGGTGGTTTATCGTCCTTGTTCCGTTTTTCACCCTCTGCAGGAGTTACCGGGTCGATCATAGGCGGCTCTGCGGGTTTCGCCTTGTAGTGCTCGCCGCGACAAAACTCTCCAGGCTCATGGCCCGAATCAAAAGTTCTCTTGATTGTGTGCTTACACTCGGACGAAGCGACTAACCCGGATATAACGCAAATATCTAAAGTGGTTTGCCCGGAAGAGATCACATCTTGCGATTCAGATTCGGATGAAAACTGATCATAAGGTGAAGTCAACGTATCAGCTTCGGCAAGCATCTGGTGGCTGCACTGGGCAAACGGCTCCGTGCCCGAGATAAAAATTTCCTGACGATGATCGGGGCAGTCCGGCCCGGCAATGTACCCTGTGGAAGGATCAATATCGACTGTTACTAATCCACCAGGCTTTGTGAAAGAATCGCCGCCCAAACCGGGACGCAAATCGAGCGCTTGCTTCATGAAATCAGCCCACATCGGCAGCGCCGCGTCCGAAGCTTTCATCCGAAGATCGCGGTTATCATCGAATCCTACCCACGCAATGCAAACTATGTTCGGCGTATATCCTACGAACCATCCATCGTTCGACGTGCCCGTCTTTCCTGCTATCGCGCCTTTAAGCCCCATCCCGCGCAGATGTGAAGCTGTGCCCGAATCGACGACCGACTGCATGAGGTTCGTCATCAGGTAAGCGACCTGCGGAGAGAAAACGCGAACGCCTGTCGCCGAGACTTTATCACTTGATCCATTCTGACTTGCCGAGGCCGTGCTCTTGACTGGAATGGGTCGCAAGGCCATGCCGTCATTGGCAAATGATGTATACGCGCCCGCAAGCGCAAGCGGCGTCACCTCGCTAGCGCCTAATGCCATCGAAGGATAAGGCCGGAGCTTATCTAATCCGCACTCTTCGGCAAGCTTCGCAATATTGCCCATGCCGATTCGCATAGCCAGTTCGACCGTCGGAACGTTGAGCGAGCGAGCGAGCGCTTCACGCAAAGTTACGTCACGATTCGAGAAGCCGCCGTGATAGTTTGAAGGTTTATATTCAGAGCGACCGCCGTCGAAAGTGAAAGTTTGCGGCGTGTCTGAAAGCAAGCTCGCGGGAGTGTATGACCTGCTTCCAAGCGCGGCTGCATAGACAAAGGGTTTGAAAGTCGAGCCGGGCTGCCGCATCGAATCCGTCGCTCGATTGAGCTGGCTCTCGTCATAACTGCGGCCACCAACCATTGCTAGAATTTCTCCCGTATGAGCATCAAGCGCGACAAGCGCGGCTTGAACCTTTTCAGGGGCTTCGCCTTTTTTCTTCGAGCGTGTGAATACTTTATCGAGTCGCTCCGAGTTGCGTTTGACAGCTTCATAAGCTGCGCGTTGAAGACGCGGGTCCATCGTCGTTGTGATTTGTTGCCGGGATGACAGACCTCGCTCCTCCATGAATCGCTGTGCGTAATCAATAAAGTAGGTCGTGCCGTACTCGTCCTGTACCGAATGCTTTTTCAATTGCAGGGTTTCTTGTTTTGCTGCATCAGCCTCTGCCTGAGTGATGGCTTCGATTTCGACCATACCATCCAGAACGCGGTTCCTGCGTTCAACGGCGAGCGAAGTGTCCTTGTGCAAGGTATAACGATTCGGCGCGTGTATCAAGCCTGCGAGAAACGCCGATTCGCTGAGCTTGAGGTCTTCAATATCCTTGTCGAAATAAACTTGCGCCGCCTGCCCGAAACCGTGAACGGCAAACACTCCGCTCTGGCCCAGATAAATCTCGTTGCAATAGAGCGCGAATATCTGTTCCTTCGAGAGCCGCGATTCCAGTATCACGGCCATCGCCGCTTCTTTCACCTTGCGGCTGAAAGTTCGGTCGCTCGAAAGAAACGCATTCTTGATAAGTTGCTGAGTTATGGTCGAGCCGCCTTGAACCACCCCGCCCTGACCCAGATCAGCTTTGAGCGCGCGTCCGATGCCATAAAAATCAATTCCGTTGTGGCTGAAGAAGCGACGGTCTTCGACTGCGAGAATGGCATTTTTCAGATTATTAGGAATGTTAGAAAATTGTACTGTGATCTTTTTCCTGCGGTCGCCTTCGCGCACAGAAGCCAGCAGTTCACCTTCGATGAACGCCGAATTCAATCGCTCGCCCGTCTGCGCGCTTGTGAGCGACGCGATGCGGCCTTCTTTGTTTAATCGAATGCGAACGGCATTGAGGCGGAAGCGAGTCGTAGCTTCGAGGCTCGGAATTATCCGAATGGAATCTCCATCAATCGAGAATGTGCCGACCGAATCATTTGAGTCGGCGGTTTGCTGATACCCTGCGGCGTGAAGATAGCCCGTCAACTCATCCACAGATAAACGATCTCCGGTTGATACTTTGAACGGCGAGCTGAATATGCCGACCGAGTTATCGAAGGAAGCGCCTGCGAGCCTCGCATCTATTTCACGAGCAAGTTCGTTATAGTAATAAATTCCCACGACCGACATCACGATTGTAATCGCGCCCATAATCAAGAGGACTTGCGGTCGAAAAATCTTTGATGCTATGCGCTTGACCCTCGCAGGCGTGTGATCGGAAATGATGTCGAGCAAGTTGAAGAATCTTTCCTTCAGGCTGACATCAGTCTGGTCTGCTTCACGAACAACTACAGTGCGCCGCCTTGCCCGTTGATTTATATTACTGTTTATCGCCGTTCCCATGTACTTTTCACCTGTGAACTAAATGAGCAAAGGTGATGCCAACTGAAAACTATTAGCTTTTGGGCATTGTTTGCGGAAAGATAGGCTGATTTGAATTTAATCAGTACAAATGGAATATATGAGTGCTGATTGATTTATGTACGTCGATGCTTTGATTGTTATTAGCCCCGTAGGGGCGACCTGTCTATAGAATCAGCAACGGATTATATTTCTGTAGCCCCGTAGGAACGACCTCTTGATTGATAGGTCGCTCCTACGGAGCTACAAGATCATCTTGCATCGCGTTACTATAGACAGGTCGCCCCTACGGGGCTGATATGACGTGACGCTCAACTAACGATTATCGATAGATGTATGAATTGCTCTTCTTCTGATCCCACTTGACGCTATCAATGTTATCGGGATCAGTCGCAAAGATTTCTTCGCTCAATTGATCGGTGCTCGTGCTCGGATTGATGTTCAGCGAATAAACGATCTTTCCGAGAGGGTCTTCCTCGTCCTCGCGGTCTACCACACGAATCTCCGTCGCGATGTTATGCTTTTCAAATATCTCTCGAAGCACCTCGTCCGTTTCGTCTACCTTGCGCGTCATCACTGTAAGCTCAAGCGAACGAAAAACCTGTGCTGGCTCGTAATATTCAAGCACCCACAGCATCGCAAGAATAAACAGCGACAAAATAACAGCTACCTCAACTTTGCCGACGCCTGTTGCCAGGCCGATTGCCAGGCTGACTAAAAGCACAGTGATTTCTTTAGGGTCGCGTATGTTCGTGCGAAACCGCACGAGCGATGCGGCGGCAAAAATGCCGAACGCGCGCGCCGCATTGTCTGCCACGACCATCATCAGGGCAGAGGCGACGACTGCAAGCAGTATCTGGGTCTGAGCTACATAAGGATTGCGTTGGAGCGATGGCAAATCTTTGCGCGGACGGAACGCCAGCATTGCAGCAAGCAACGCGGCAAGCGCGAGCTTCAAGGTTATCCTTGCCGCGATGGTCAGTATATTTTCGTCTGCCGGAGTAGCCGGAGTTTGCCCAGTATCTGACATGCCGGGTATCGGCAAACCGCTTCCCGAATCGGCTGGTCGTTCTGACGAAGGTTGTGTTTGCTTCGTTTGAGTTTGTGGTGTTTGAGTTTGTGGCGCTGGCGAAGCAGTGTCAGGCTGCGTCGAACGAGATACGATAATATAGGCCGCAAAAGCCAGGACGGCGGCTATGCCAACTACGACTGCAATGACCACTCCGGGCTTTTTCATCGCGCTCGTAACGGCGTCTGGGCCTTTGCTCTGGTCGCGCGAACTGGCCCGGCGAATCGCTTCCTGCGCGCTGCTGCGCACAGCCATGTAGGGGTCTTCTACGTCACGCCTGAAACGGCGTTCGCCCGGCAGATCATCAGATTCGCTGCTCGGACGTTTGTCTCTCTGGTCGCTCATCTTTTTCCTCGATCTTTGTTGTAGACTGAATCCAGAGAATGTCAGCAACCATCGTGCCTGCTGTTTGAATAACCCGACTGTTCGCTGCAGAAATTAAGATAACAAAGAACTAATTCGCATCATCGCCTTCATCGAAATCCGCGCCGTTTCAACCCCTCTGACTCGTTTTGATACTAATCAGAGCATCGTTCACATGACGCCTTCCATCGTTTCTGCGATTAATTGATCAACTACGGCATTCAAATCATTGGTCTCTTCAAACTTCTTCAACTGCCGGTCGGCGCTCGTGCCGTTTTCAAGAATCGTGTAAATGTATTCGATCTCTTTGCGACTGCCGAGTTCGTCAACGACGTCATCAACGAAGTCGAGCAATTCATGAATGAGGTCGCGCACGGGAACTTCTTTCTGCTTTCCGAAATCAATCAGCTTGCCGTCCAGTCCCCAGCGCACGGCTCGCCACTTGTTCTCTTGAATCAACGCGCGGCGATAGAGCCGGAATCCCATGTTCATCCGATAGAGTTTGTAGAGCTTTGCTATGATCGCTTGAATCAGTGCCGCAAGCGCTATCACTTCGTCAACGCGCGATGGGATGTCGCAGATGCGGAATTCGAGCGTCGGGAAGGTCGGATGAGGTCTGACATCCCACCATATTTTTTTCGGCCTGTCTATGCATCCTGTCTTGAGGAGCAGGTTCACATAGTTGTCAAACTCCGAATACGAGCTGAAGTAATCCGGTATGTCCGTGCGCGGGAACTTCTTGAAGACTTCCGAGCGGTAGCTCTTCAAGCCCGTCTTTATCCCTATCCAAAACGGTGAACTGGTCGAGAGCGCCAGCAAGTGAGGCAGGAAATATCGCGAGGCGTTCATCAAGTGAATTTGAGCTTCGCGGTCGTCAATCCCGATGTGAACATGCATGCCGAAGATCAAAAGCGACTGCGCCAGAAACTGCATCTCGTTGATTAACGCTTCGTAGTGCTGATCGGGCGTGATCTTCTGATCTTTCCAACTGGAAAACGGGTGAGTAGATGCCGCTGCGATTCGCAGCCCTTTGCTTCCGGCGAGATTTGAAACCGTTCGTCGAAGATTTATTAAGTCCGCTCGCGCTTCCTGAATGTTGTTGCAGATGCCAGTCCCTATCTCGATCATTGACTGATGCATTTCGGGCTTCACCTGCTCGCCCAACATCATTCGGCCCTCATCGATCATCTCCGTTATGTGCGAGCGCAATTCGCGCGTCTCAGGGTCAATTATTTGAAATTCCTCTTCTATCCCAAGTGTAAAATCAGCCATTTCGCCTCTCTCAATCTACAAGCATTGTCGGAACCATGCCTGCGCCCGAGGTAACATTTGCAAGTGACGACGTAGACAGCCGCGTGAAACCTCCCGCGACGCGCCCGAAAAACAACAGCGGGTCAATGTCAAGCAACTGCTCGATCATCTGCACCTCTCCGGAGTCATTCACATAAGGGAACAATTCTCGCGAAGTCGTCACACGCTCTTGCGCGAGATAATCACCCGACAGCGCATGTTCTATCGCCCGATCCCACGCGCTCTCGTCCGATTCCCAGCCGATGTAAATCCCGTGTCCGCCGTAATCGTCATTGGGCTTCAACACAAGGTTATCGCGCTTCTCCCTGATAAAATCGAGCAGCTCAACCTCCTGCCCTGCGTAAGTGGTCTTCGCATCCACGACTCTGCGAGTCCAGGGCACGTGTCGGATTATGGCCTCGCGTTCCGCTTCGGTGAAGTAATGCTGGTGGCGCTCGTCAGTCAACACGCCGAAGAGCATTTTCTTGTGGACGTACTTAGTCCGAAAAGAATTGACGAAAACCGCAGCGCCTTTTTTGTACGCCTCCACAAAAGCGCGACACTCGTCCACCTTTTCAAGCAACTCGGTCGTCAGCACTCTGCGGTAAATCAGGTCGATGCGGAAATCATTGTGATAAAGCTTCCCTTCCCGCATCTCCAGATCGCGCGGGTCTGCAATCGTCGTGGGATAGTCGCGCGTCTCGAAATATTCCTTGAACAACTCGAACTCGCGCTGCGTAGGCAAGCCTTTGTAATCAACAATCGCAATATTAGGTCGCTCGCTCTGCCCGCGAACGCGCGAGTAAATCGCCATCAGCGCATCGAGCATGTTCTGACGGCAGTACATCGGCGTGACCTTGTGATGCTTTGTGAATTCGCGCATCAAAGGCAGGCCCGAAAAAATCTCTGCCGCAACATCCTGATAAGCTATGCCTGCGGGGCATTCGGCATTCAGTTCGACGAACTGATACTTTTCACCCGTCAGGAAAGAATCGAGCCGCGAAGTAACCGATACTTCTTCGTAGCCGGGATCGGTTGCCACCAGATCGCGTTCGCCTTCGGTCAATCCGATCTGCTCAAGCATGAGGCTGTCTGTTTCCGCGATGCGCCCGACTTTTTCGATTGCGCCCCAGACCGTTTCGCAAGCTGTTGTGATGCGCCGCCATTCTGCGCGTGTAACAAAATGCGGGCGCAGGTAAGGAGACAGCATTCGCCCGCCAAATACGAAGCGCACTTCATTCAATTTGCTGATGAGATGATCGCGCGAATCCGTGAGAAGGTGCGGCTCGCGTTCGATCAGCGAATTATAGTCGCTGACAGCGTCGCTCATTATCGCCACCTCTCTCAAGCCCCTGCCGGTTGCGTCCGGCCCGGTCGCTTGATCTCATTGTTTAGAAACTCGTTCCAACGATGACTGGTCAAAGTAGGCTCTCCGTGAAGCGCCGTCTCGATTGCGAGGTCGGCGACTTTCTCGACCATCCATTTGAAGTAGACCGAACCGACCGACCACCAGTCAGCGTCAGGCGCAGGGTTCATATAATCAATCGCATAAGGCGTGTCGCCTACGATGGCGAACTCCACAGTGTTGATGTCATAGCCGAGCGCTTCGTTGATCAATATCGTTTCGCGCCGCACGCGCTCTTCCATCGCAGGTTCGAGATAGTTGTCAACCACGAGATAGCGTTGGAATATCGGGTCGTAAGTCATCGGGCAAACATCTTTTTTGCCTATGCAGTAAGAGCGGACGTAATGATCGAATGGGACGTACTCTTGAAGCGTCATGCAATCTGTTCCGCTCGCATCATACTTTTCCATCAACTCCTGCATGTTGTTGACGCGCGACACGCCGCGCCACCCGCCGCCATCATAAGGCTTGATGAAGGCCGGGAAACCGATGTGGTCAATTATCTCTTCCCAATTGAGCGGGTATTCGAGGTTGCGCAAGGATTCGGAAACAACGCCTTCTTTGTACTCTTTTTGAGGCAAAAGTATAGTTTTCGGAATCGCAATGCCGAGATAAGTTGCTAGCGAATAGTTGAAGAACTTATCGTCCGCCGTCCACCAGAACGGGTTATTGATTACTTTAACTCCGGCGAGCACCGCGCTTTTCAAGAATGCGCGATAGAACGGAATCTCGTGCGAGATGCGATCAATGATTACATCGTATTCGCTCTTGGATGCCATCTGAACGCCGCCGAGCTTTATGTATTCGGCGGTCACTCCGGCATTGCGGCCATTAATTTCGTTGATTAATGCCTGCGGGAAAGTGCCTTCGCGGCCAACAAGTATGCCGATCTTCATTTCGTCCTCCGGTTTATTAGTCTGACGCCGAATTCTATAGTACAGTTCGGAAGCGACGCAACCAGTTCCCATTCAGAAGGCGCGGATTTCGATTACGGTTGATACTCAATAAGATCAAGTTGATCCGAAGATGCGGCAACGGACATTGCTATGCTACAATCTTGTTCTGGTCGGTCCTAAGACTACCAGAGTCGGCCCAGCACAGCCCGAATCAAAGAGCGGAGGAAATTCAACATTGCCTGGTTTTATTAAACGCTTGAATAAATTGTTATACGTTCGGCTCGCGACAATAGCGTTGATTGCTGGCGCTCTTTTCGGCGCGCCTTTGACTTTTTCAATCTCTGCACAGGAAAAAGAAAAGAAGCCAGATGTCACGCAAAAAGATGACGGCAAAGTCCCTAATGAAAAAGAACTGGAAAGAAGTCGCAAGGAAGCTGAAAGGAACAAAGCTGCCGCAGTAAAAATGTCGCCTGTTGAAGCTATGGTCGAAATTGCCATAATAGCCTATGGCGGGCGAAAACAACTCGAAACAGCCCGCGCAAACATTCAAGAACAGGGCACGATTCGCCTTGCAACAGACCAGGGCGACCTGGCTGGCAATTACACCCTGCGATCATCGAAGCGAGAGAAGTCCTGGCAAGACTTGCTGCGCGTTGACCTGGAACTCAACCGGCCCGACGTAGACGACAACAGCGCAAGAACTCCTGCCGTAAAATATGTTATCGGGTATAACGGCGCATCCGTGTGGTCTGCTCAAAACAATCAATATATAACGCCGCGCCCTGATGCGGATGCTGCGTTTCGCGCTCAACTGACTCACGAATACATGGCATTGCTCAGGTATAAAGAAGACGGGTCGAAAATTGAACTGATCGGGCCAGAGACTGTTGTGGGCCTGGATGCGAACGTCATCGAACTAACGACACCGGACGGGGAAAAGACTCGCTTCTGGTTGAGCATCAAGTCCTACCGCATTCTTCACGCAGAGTATCAGATGAAGCTCGGCGCAGATCAGCCGCCGACGAAATACCGCATCTCTTATTTCTACACTCCGTCTAAAATCGTGCAGAACACGCTCGTCCCGTCGCGCAGAGTGATGACGCAAGACGGCAAGTTCGTGCAAGAGATCACGCTGACAAACGTGACCTACTCGGCCAAACTCGACCCGGAAATCTTCCAGCACCTGCAAGAACAGTAGAGGCATCCGCCTCTACTGTTACAATCCTAAATATTCGTTGATGCTGATGCCGACGCGGGTATAGAATTTGTCGGCCATCGAAGGTATGTCGTCAAGTGTTTCATCCATCGTGACGCGCTCAACTCGCCACATAGGCAGAAACATGTGAGTCAATCCGATGTTGCGCTCGCCTCGAACGATCATCTGCGTCCAATCGTCAAACGTGTTCAAGTCAATTCCGCGCAGATAGACTCCCGCCTGATTCAAATCAATCAACACGCCCCACAGCTTTTCGCGCGGGCCGTGAAGATAAACGATGACCGGCGTTCCAAACATCAGGCCCAATGTTAGTTGGGTGTTCCATATCAATAATTTTTTCTCTCTTTAATGGGTTCCGGTGGCGACGCAGCAGAAGTCTCTTTCAGCAATGCGTCTATGCGCCAGATTAAATGATCGATATATTGTTGCTCATCGCCGCCGAAACCGAGATCAATGAATTGAATTACTCCGTTGCGGTCGATGATGAAAGTCGCAGGCACACCCTCAACATTGAAGGCTTTGGCAGCATTGTCGTCATAAGCGACAGGCATCGTGTAGCGGTTCCTTTCAAGAAAGGGACGCACGACCGGCTTGTCTTCATCTATGCTGATGGCAAGAAAGACCACATCGCTCTGCTTTTTATACCTGTCAACCACCTTTTGAAAATGCGGCATCTCTGCAACGCACGGCCCGCACCAGGTGGCCCAGAAATTCACCACAGCAACTTTGCCCTTCAAGTCGCTCAACCGGACTTCTTTCTTATCGAGCTTCATAACCTTGAAGTCAGGCGCGGGCGTTCTCAGTCGATTGGCAAGCAGGCTGCTTTTTGCCTCTTCGTTGTTAGCCGGGTGTAAATCTTTCATGGAAAGATAGCGGGACTTTGAAGCATTCAACGCAGTAGTCGCATCGCTTTCTGAACGGCCCAGCTTTTTATAAACGATTGGCAGCCGCTCTCGGATAAACTGATTCGCGTGCTCGTCATCGGTGTAGCCTGCGAGCAGATATTTAGCCGCGCGCGCGTAATCGCCTTCGAGTTCGTAAAGCTCTGCGAGCCAGAGCACGCGAGGCCGTGCGCCGAGGCTCCGCAAATCCATCTCTTTCCAAAAGATGTATCCGTCTTTCTCTACTGCTTTGATGACAGGCTCGAATTCTGTCTTCAATTCTTTTGTCGCCTCTTCCGTTTTGCCTAGCTTGATCAACACGTACCCTAGCGCCTTATGCGCCTGCAGCTTTCCGTACATGATCATTTCACCGCGCATCGGCGGCGGGTACTTTTCCACGAGCGGCGAATCCGGTTTCAAGCCGTCGAACAGCTTGACCATCTCATCAGCCAATTCCTTTGCATGATCGAGCGACAGCCGACGCTCTGCAAACGCGATGATGACTTGCGGATACGCGGCAAGCATTGAATTAGGCTCGCCCGATACTGTTTTGATCAAGGCTTCGCCAAGCTTGATTAACTCGTCATCAGAAACATTGCCTTGCCCCAAGCGGTTTATGAAAATCATCTGGCGTAACGAGGCGTTGGCTGGTGTTTTAGGGTAACGAACGAGAAAAGCTTCGGACATCTCGGTCTGTTTGCGTTGATCTTTTTCATGAAAGATTCGGTCGAGTTGAATCTCTTCGGCTCTCTCGCTTTTCGGGAATTCCGCTATAAGCTTCTCTTGAACATCCGTCAAACCTTTTTCATCGCCAATGATCTCGTAACCGAGGGCCGCCGCCGAAAGCATCGCCTCGCGGTTTTCGGTTCGTTTGAGCAGGCTTTCAATCTCTGCGCGAACGGTTGGAATCTCGACCTCGAAATCGGGGCGGTTAAACATCATTCGCCACTTCTCGCCGTAGGCTTTTACCATCGTCGGATCGGCTTTAATCGCCCGCTCATAGTCGGCCCGCGCATCTTTGTACTTCTTATTGAAAGCATCTATCCGCCCCAGCGTGTAATAGGCTTCGGCAAATGATGAATCGAGTTCTATGGCTCGTTTGAGTTCCGCTCTCGCCGTTGTTTCAAACTGCGCGTCACTTGTATTATAAAACTTATTAGCGTATGCCCTGCCCAGTTGATGATGCAGCGCAGGCAATTCAGGTTTTAATTTGATCGCTTCGCCAAGCGCAGCAATAGCTTCATCAAATTGTCCTTTCGAGATCAGGCCTTTGCCCTTGTCGAGCAACTCTTGAACTTTCTGGTCGGGTTTATCCTGAGCTGCCGCGACGAAAACGACGGCAAAGATCAACATCAATCCCAGGCTTGCAAATATGGCTTTTTTCATAACGACCTTCTCGCGCAAAACTATCGTTCGACAATCAACGCGATTCCCTGCCCGCCGCCTATGCACAGCGCAGCAAGCCCACGGCGCACCTCTCTTCGGCGCATCTCGTAGAGCAAAGTCACGAGCACGCGCGCGCCGCTCGCTCCTATAGGGTGACCGAGCGCAATCGCGCCGCCGTTTACATTCACACGCGATGAATCCAGCCCAAGCTCTTTGAGCACGCCGAGGCTCTGCGCCGCAAAAGCTTCATTCAATTCAAACAGGTCAATGTCGCTCAGTTTAAGTTCTGCTTTTTCAAGAGCACGTTCTATTGCAGGCACAGGCCCCATCCCCATATACCTGGGATCAACTCCCGCCGAAGCATACGCCACGATCTTGGCCAGCGGCGCGAGTTCCATCAGCCGCGCACGTTCTTCGCTGGCAACGACCAGCGCCGCAGCGCCGTCGTTGATGCCCGACGCATTTCCTGCGGTGACCGTTCCCGCATCCTTTTGAAAAGCAGGTTTGAGCCGACCAAGTGTTTCGGCGGTCGTTCCCGCGCGCGGGTACTCGTCTACT
The DNA here is from genome assembly GCA_963726785.1 of Blastocatellia bacterium. GTDB lineage: Bacteria > Acidobacteriota > Blastocatellia > UBA7656 > UBA7656 > DATEKX01. Next base: position 266,628 of record CAVSDJ010000008.1, on the reverse strand, counting down.
TTGAAAGCGATCTTCTCGCCTCTTTTTTGTTCGATCATCACCGGAACTATTTCGTCATCGAACCGGCCAGCGGCAATCGCCGCTGCCGCGCGTTGCTGGCTGTCGGCAGAAAACTCATCCTGCGCCTCGCGGCTCACGGTATATTTTGCCGCTACGTTTTCAGCCGTAATGCCCATGTGACAACCCGCCATCGCGCAGGTCAGTCCTTCTTCGAGCATCGAATCAACAATTTCGCCGTTGCCCATGCGATAGCCCCATCGGGCGTTTTTCAAAAGGTAAGGCGCGCGGCTCATTGATTCCATTCCACCGGCAACGATTAATTCCCCGTCACCAGCCGCGATGGCTTGAGCAGCGAGAGTGACCGCCTTCAACCCTGAGCCGCATACTTTGTTGACCGTAAAAGACGAGACGCTGTCAGGAATGCCCGCCGCGATGGCCGACTGGCGAGCAGGGTTCATGCCAACGCCCGCTTGAAGCACGTTTCCCATTATTACTTCTTCAATATCACCGCGATCAATTCCCGCGCGTTCAATTGCGCCTTCGATCACCACGCGCCCAAGTTCCGTCGCCGGAACGTCTTTGAGCGCGCCTCCAAACCCGCCAATCGCTGTCCTCACACCGCTCACGATTACTGCTTTCGACATCACCTGCTCCTTTGTGCTACTTACTAACGACCTTCACATCATCAAACGCCTGATCGCTCTGCGCGTAACAAAATAATCCTATTTTGCCGTTTCCATATGAATTGTCTTTCACTTCAAATAGTAGCTGGCCGTCCACGCTCGCGCGAATCGTGTCAGAAACCACTTCGACTTCGATGAATGTTTCCTTGCCCTTTCGATAACCTCTCGACGCTGACCAGAGTTCAGTGTATTCCGCACCCTCGCGCTTGTCCAATCTGGCGATAGGCCCGCCGTTGATGCCGCCTTCAATGAAAAACAGGCGATAAAAATGTTCCGAGTCTTTGAATCGAAACACGACTCCGAACCCGTCATCATCTTCCGGCTTCGCTTTCAGCGACAGCGCGTAGTCTTGCCAGTCCGTATCACCTGTGACTAGAAAAGTTCCGTACCACCGACCGAGAAAATCGCCGCGACGCCCCCAGGTGTTACTGCGCTGGTGAAGCCATCCGTCCTGCTCAACTCGCCAGTCAGACGGCCCTTCGATAGTTTCAGGGTCGTCAACGACTGTCCACCCGGTCAAATCTTGTCCGTGGAATCGCTCGTCAATCAAGGTGCTGGTGCAAGCCGTTGACAGAAACGTCATCGCTGCGACGAGAACCAACAAACACGAACGCAAATCGGGCGGCGCTATGGCAATAGAGGTGAAAAAGCTTGGGCGCATTTACGAAACGACGGGAGCCTGAAGGGTAACAGGCTTTCGTGATTTCATACGCTCGACTTCGGTTCGACCCGATGGGTGAGCCTGATAGAGCGTGAAGTTCTCGACTCGAATGCAAGAGAGCGGGCTTTCGGGGTCGCCGCTCGTATCAATGCCGACGCATCCGCCGTTAATATAAATTCCGAATCTGCGATTGCGCCCGTCCTTCGGCAAATACTGGGTGGGCGTGTGGCCGAAGAAGCAAAGTTTCCCATCGTAGTTTCTGAAGAAATCAAAATCGCGCGTCCACAACAGCACATCCGGGTCAGTGTCTGCGGGGGCTTCGCCGGGCACAAGACCGGCGTGAACGTAAATCGCCTGCTCGTCTTCGTGGAAATAGGGCAGGTTTCTGAGGAATTCGACGTGCTCTTCGGGGATGCGAATGTCGGACACGTCCTTTAACTCTTCGAGGTTGAACCCATAGGATGACAAAGTTGCCAGCCCGCCGTTTTCAGGAATCAGCCATTGCAGGTCGCCGTAGTCCAGACAATCAAGCATCATCTGTTCGTGATTGCCTCTGAGCACTACCACGTTCGGATTCGAGCTTGCGAGTTTCATCACTCGTTCGACGACGCCCGGAGCGTCGCTGCCTCGATCAATCAGGTCGCCTAAAAAAATAATCTTGTCCTGTGTGACATCCCACGGCACGTTGTTTATCAGTTGATCTAGCAGATTCGTCCGTCCGTGTACGTCGCCTATTACATAAGTTGCCATTTATTATCCAACTCTCTATTTTTGTCTCAGAGGCTATTATAGCAGTCCCGTTATTAATCAGGTCGCTCCTATGGAGCTGCATTTCAAAACTGTCTATCACATTCAAGCCAGGCCGCCTCTTTCAGCCTGAAGCCTGTCCATAAACCGATTGGCCGCGCGAAACGCTTCTTGCACTTTTCGAAAGTCGCCGTTTCTGATCGCCTCGCGCACAGATTCGACTGACTGGCCGAATTCATCAAGCGCGCACGCTATCTCGTCGCCGTTGGTGCGGCAAATGTCTTCCCACACTGACCAGTCGCTTGCCGCAAGTCGCGTCATATCAGCAAAGCCGCCGCCCGCGAGCGCTATTGTTTTTGCTTCGCCTGACCCTGCCGCCATAACTGCCAGCGCAGTTGAAATCAACTGGGGGGCATGGCTGACGCGAGCCACTATCCGGTCATGCTCTTCTGCCGTTAAAACAAGCGGCTTGCCGCCTATCTCTTTCACAATCTCAATAACCGTGTTTACCGCCCGCGTATGCGGTTCGTCAAGAGTTTTCATCTCTTCGCACGGCACAATTGCGTAAGGCGCGTCGCGGAACAGATCAGCATTCGCGTGATAGATTCCGCGTTTGTGGCTTCCGGCCATCGGATGCCCGCCCACGAAATGAACTGCGCCCGAAAGCTTTTCACGCGCGGCCTCGCATATCTCGCGCTTGGTGCTCCCGGCATCAGTAACTATAGCGCCCGGCCTCAACGAGTCTCCGCTCTTGAACAAGAAGTTTATAATGGCCCCGACCGGCGCTGCCAGATAGATAAAGTCTGCGTCGCTCTTACCGCCTGAGCCGAACGCTTCTTCCGCGCCATCAATCACGTCGCGCCTGCAAGCTTCTCGAACCGTTTCTTCGTTATCCCACGCAGTAATTCGTTCGGCCAGCCGAGCGCGCTTCAGAGCGAGCGCAAACGACCCGCCTATCAATCCCAATCCGACTATTGCAACATGCTTGAATTGCATTTCGCAAAACTTAGAGTCTGTTTTAGAAAGAAGCTCCGTATGAGCGACCTGTCTATAGTTAAAGCAGTATTAATATTTACCGTAGCTCCGTAGGAGCGACCTATTAATCAGCAGGTCGCTCCTACGGAGCTACGGCAAACTCTGCCGACAGATACTATAAACAGGTCGTCCCTAACGGGACTGCTAAAATACGCTCTTGCGGTTTATTTGGCCGTCGCCCTTTCCACGCTCGGAGCAAGGTGGCGATCAACTGCTTCCGCTATCAATCGAAGCCTGCGCATCAACTCCTCGAACTGTTCGGGCAGCAGAGATTGCGCGCCGTCACACAAAGCGTTTTCAGGGTCGTTATGAACTTCGATCAAGAGAGCGTCAGCGCCCGCCGCAACCGCTGCCTGTGCAAGCGGAGGAACTTTATCGCGCCGTCCAGTCGCGTGGCTTGGGTCAGCCACGACGGGCAGGTGCGAGAGCTTTTTGAAAACGGGAATGGCCGATATGTCAAAAGTGTTTCTCAAATAATTGTCAAACGTGCGAATGCCTCGCTCGCAAAGTATCACCTCATGGTTGCCGCCCGACATTATGTACTCTGCCGCAAGCAGCGTCTCTTCGACAGTCGCGGCGGGGCCTCGCTTGAGCAGGACAGGCTTGTTGATGCGCCCGACTTCGCGCAGCAGATTGAAGTTCTGCATATTGCGCGCGCCGATTTGCAGTATGTCAACGTAGCGAATGAAGAGCGGAATCTGCGATGGCTCCATCACTTCTGACACGACCAGCAGGTCGAAACGATCAGCCGCCTGCCTGAGGTACTTGAGACCTTCTTCGCCCATGCCTTGAAATGAATAAGGCGAAGTGCGCGGTTTGAACGCGCCGCCGCGCAGAACCTTCGCTCCGTTGCGCGCGACGATCTCGGCAATATCCATCACCTGCTCGCGGCTCTCGACCGTGCAAGGCCCTGCCATCATCACGACTTCCGTGCCGCCGATGACGACATCTTTTATCTTTATCTTTGTCGGCTCGGCTTTGAAGCTGCGGCTGGCAAGCTTATAGGGTGAGCTTATCCTGAGCACTTCTTTCACGCCATTGAGCAATTCAATATCGCGTGTGTCAATGATGCGCCCTCCGACCGCGCCAAGCACAGTATGGCGCACGCCCGTCGAACGATGTATGTCGAACCCGAGGCGCACCAGTTTATCTATGACTGTTGATATTTGATCTTCGGTTGCAGTCTCGTCCATCACAATAACCATAGCTGTCTCCTAACCTCTTCTACGCTTTCGATTTGAGTTTCTTCTTGGGGCCGTTTGTTTTTCTTCGACCTCTTTTTCGACAATCACTCGCTCGATGCTGCGCGATTCGTCAATGATTCGTTCGAACAATCTTCGCATGGCAGCCGCATCGAGCGGGCCGCCGTTGACGTCTGTGACGTGCTGTATCACCTGCTTTTCGCGATCAGGCGAATATATCGCAAGCCCCAGTTCGCATTTTATGCGCCCCAGTTCAATCGCACACTTTGACCGCTCGTTGAGCAACCGGACGAGTTGCTCGTCAATCAGATCAATTTCATTTCGCCAATGTTCAATGCTCAAAGGCCGCTCCCCACAAGTTACAAGTAATCCAGTTTAGTATAGTATCAGTTTTGTATCTACTCAGCCGCTGACGGGGCAAGAGGGCTGAAAATTTACTGCTCTTTTTTCATTATTTTTTATCAACGAGCCAGCGAGTGAGGGCTCCTACTTTTTCGACCAGCGACGGATCGCCTGCGCAGTTTTCAATCTCTGCGACGATGCGACTGCCGACTACTGCCGCATCTGCGTGTTGCCAAACCTCGGCAACATGTTCAGGCGTCGAGATGCCGAACCCGACGGCAATCGGAAGATCGGTGAACCGTCGCACGCGCTCGACCAGATGATTTGCAGCTTCAGACATGCTTTGTCTCACGCCGGTCACGCCCGCGCGCGAGACTGCGTAAATAAATCCGCTGCTCGCTTCCGAAACAAGTCTTATACGTTCATCTGTGCTCGTAGGGGCGACCAGAAAAATCGTATCAATTCCCACAGCCCGAATCGGCTCGACGAACCCTGCGGCTTCTTCGGGCACGAGATCAGTCCCGAGCACGCCATCTACTCCCGCATCGAGAAGCGCTTCGGCAATCGAATCCTCTCCGAGCGCAAGCAGCGGGTTGAGGTAGCTGAATAGCACAATCGGAATTTCGCTCTGCTCGCGCACACGACGCACCAGCGTCAAGCAATCGCGCACGCTCACATTCTGTTTGAGCGCGCGTTCAGATGCTCGCTGAATCACAGGCCCATCGGCCATCGGGTCAGAAAACGGAACGCCAAGTTCGATTATGTCCGCGCCGCTTCGCTCAAGCTCGATCATCAACGCGGCGGTCGTTTCAAGGTCCGGGTCGCCAGCCGTGATGTAAGGTATGAAAGCTTTGCGGCCTTCGCGTTCGAGGTCTTTGAACTTCGATCCGATTCGAGACATGACTCACCGAGTCCTCTCAGCCAGCAACTCGGAAACCGTATTAACGTCCTTATCGCCGCGACCTGAGAGATTGACGATTATGATTTGCTCAGGCTTCATCGAACCTGCGACCTTCAGCACTTCCGCTATCGCGTGCGAGCTTTCAAGCGCGGGGATGATGCCTTCGAGCCGCGCCAGCAACTCGAACGCTTCGAGCGCCTCTTGATCTGTGGCTTTGGAATATTTTATTCTGCCCGTGTCGTGAAGGTATGCGTGTTCAGGCCCGACGGCTGAATAATCCAGCCCCGCCGAAATCGAATGTGTTGTCGAAATTTGCCCGTTCTCGTCTTGAAGCACGTAACTGCGCGTACCTTGAAGCACGCCCGGACTGCCTCCGGCAAATCGCGCGGCGTGTTCGCCAAGCGTGCTGCTGCGCCCGCCCGCCTCGACTCCCGTCATCTGCACTCCGGCATCTTTTATGAACTCGTAGAAAAGGCCGATTGAGTTGCTGCCTCCGCCGACACAAGCTATCAACAGGTCAGGCAGGCGGCCTTCGAGTTCGAGAATCTGATTGCGCGCTTCGCGTCCAATCACGGCCTGGAAATCGCGCACCATCGCAGGGTAAGGATGCGGCCCCATCACAGAGCCGAGCAAGTAGTATGTATCGGCGACGTTTGTCACCCAGTCCCTAAGCGCTTCGTTGATCGCATCTTTCAAAGTGCGACTGCCTGATTCGACGCCGACGACTTCCGCGCCGAGCAATCGCATTCTAAAGACGTTCAACTCCTGCCTGCGCATGTCTTCCGTGCCCATGTAGACAACGGCGCGCAACCCCATCAGCGCGCAAACGGTCGCAGTAGCAACGCCGTGCTGGCCCGCGCCTGTCTCTGCGATGATGCGCGTCTTGCCCATGCGCCGCGCCAGCAACGCTTGCCCGATGGCATTGTTGATTTTGTGAGCGCCCGTGTGACAGAGGTCTTCTCTTTTGAAATATATTCGCGCGCCGCCCAGATGTCGGGTCAGCCTGCCCGCAAACATCAATGACGTTGGCCGACCGACATAAGATCTTCAACAGATGTTCAAGCTCGCTTTGAAAACCGGCATCGCGTCGCGCATCGTCGTATGCGGCTATCAGTTCTTCGAGCGGGTGCATGAGCGTTTCCGGCACGAACTGCCCGCCATAGGGGCCGAAGTGCCCGCGCGCATCAGGCATCTGATATAGTTCTTTCTCTTCTGCCTTACTCATAATTGATTCCTGTTATTCAAATCATTTGTGCGAACGGCTTCGGCCATAAATCGTCGCAGCTTGTCTATGTCTTTGCGGCCCGGCTCGGATTCGACACCGCTGCACACATCAATCGCAAACGGATTTACGGACGTGATGGCTTCCGCGACGTTTTCGATTGTCAATCCGCCCGCTAGGATTATTCGAGCATATCGCTTCGCTTCGATTGCTACGCCCCAGTCAAACTTTTTGCCCGTCCCGCCGTAACTGCCTTTGACGCTCGTGTCGAGCAATATCGCGCTCACAGGATAGCGATTGACGAAAGCGCAATCGAAATCATCGGCGACGCGGATGGCCTTAATTATTTTGATCGAGCCAAGCCCCGCGCAGAACTCAGGCGTTTCATCGCCGTGCAACTGGACTGCGTTCAACCCTACATCGGAAACTATTTCAGCAATGCGCAGAGGGTCTTCGTTGACGAACACTCCAATCGCAGAAACAAGCGGAGAGATTTGTCTGACCACACTGCGCGCGACATCGGGAGCGATGTATCGTGGGCTTCGAGGCCAGAAGTTAAACCCAAGCGCATCGGCTCCTGCCTCGATAGCCGTTTCGGCTTCTTCAAGGCTTCTGACGCCGCAGATTTTCACTCTCACTCGATTCATCGCGTCAACTCTCATCAGCATCAGCGATCAATCGCCTGAGCGCATCGCCAGGATTTTGCGCCCGCATAAAATGCTCGCCGATAAGAAAGCTGCTGAACCCGGCTGACTTCAAATTGCGGATGTCCTCGCCCGTTTTGATCCCGCTTTCGCTGACAAGTATGGCTCCGACAGGGGCAAGCTGCGCGAGCCGAAACGATGTGTTCAGATCAACCGCAAACGTAGTGAGGTCTCGATTGTTGATGCCGATTATTCGCGCGCCTGCAATAGTCGCGCGCTTCATCTCATCAGCCGTGTGAACCTCGACCAGCGCATCAAGCCCTGTCTCATCTGCAAGTTCGATCAATCGCGCGAGCAGTTCATCACCGAGCACAGCGACGATCAGCAACACGGCATCAGCGCCTGCCGCGACCGATTCATAGATTTGATACTCGTCAAAGATGAAATCTTTTCTGAGCAGTGGCGTGTTTACTTGCTGGCGTATGGCGCGAAGATGATCGAGCGAGCCGCCGAAGAAATCCTCTTCCGCAAGCACGGACATCGCGGCGGCTCCAGCCTTCTCATAGCTCTCTGCAATGCTCACAGGGATGAAGTCTTCGCGGATGATTCCTTTTGAAGGCGAGCGATGTTTGATCTCGGCGATTATATTCACGCGCTCAGGCTTCGCGATGCTTTCAGCAAACGACCTGCGAGCGCGCGCATCGCGCTGCGTGATGATCTGTTCAAGCGATACGCTGCGTTTAGCTTCGGCCAATCGGATAGCTTTCGCTTCCACGATGCGGTCGAGCACGCCGCCAGCCGCGAGCACTCCGTCCGGTGTTGTTTTACTTTTGCTCGTCACAATTATAAAGATTCAGCGCAGAGGCGCAGAGGATGAGCAAATATAGAACTCTCTGCGAAATCTCTGCGTCCTCTGCGCCTCTGCGGTGAACAGACACTCGCATATATCCACGTTAGAGATTGAGAAAGTTCTCTAACAGCGTCTTGCCGTGCTCGGTCATCACCGACTCCGGGTGAAACTGAACGCCTTCAATCGGAAAGTCGCGATGACGCAATCCCATTATCACTCCGTCCGGCGTCGTGGCAGAAACTTCGAGCGAATCCGGCAAGCCGTCTTTCTCGACCACGAGCGAATGGTAGCGCGTCGCCTGAAAGCGATAAGGCAGTCCGCGAAATATGGTCACCGAATCGTGACAGATTTCGCTCGTCTTGCCATGCATCAAATAAGGCGCGCGCGTTACTCGCCCGCCGAAAGCATGACCGATGGCCTGATGCCCCAGACAAACGCCGAGTATCGGAATCTTTCCTGCGAACGCGTGAATAGCGTCAACCGTGACGCCCGCGCTTTGCGGCACACCCGGCCCGGGCGAGATCAGCAACCGCTCAGGCTTTAGCTCTAGCATCTCTTCAGTCGTGATTTCGTCATTGCGATAGACCACCGTTTCAGCGCCAAGCTCGCCCAGATATTGAACGAGGTTATATGTAAATGAGTCGTAGTTGTCTATTACCAGTATCACGTCGTTTATTCTAACAGGATGTTCGGAATTTTTCTCTAAAGAGATAAAGATTGCCTGACAAAATATCCATCAAAATCCAATAATTCCAAGCGCTCGAAAAAGTCGCTTGATTTGTATGAATTGCTACCGCACCTTCATTTCCTCGTTGACATTCATTTCAAATAATGTAAGATACACTCCTATCCCAGTTGTAACTTATATCCCATTTGCCTTGAGCATCTGGTTGCCCCATGTGGTAAAGGCTTGTCCGACACGTTTGTGGCAGCGGCATACAAAAAAAACAGATTCCAAAGCCATAGCCGTTGGCCTGTCGGGTTTCTCCTCACATTTCAATAAATTGGATGAAATTGCCTGAGAGGCTACTCGAACACTAAGGCAATCTCATAGCGGAGAGGTGTGTCTACCTCTGCGTTTTCTGATGGCTCGCTACACAAATCCAAAGGAGGATCCCGAATCATGTCAAAGAGAAACTCACTCAAGCTTGTCCAGAAGATTGTTGCCAGTTTTGCAGTATTGCTGGTTTTATTGCAAGGTCCGCTCTTTACAATGGCCAACCCGCAAGACCCCGTCGCGTCGCCAGACCCTGTTGCGTCGCCGACAGATGACTCTCTTGACGGTTACACTATCGCCCTCAGATCTACGGGTGAAGTCAATGCTTTCCTCGCCGGCAGCGCGGCAGGAGGTCGTTTTCTTGCTGGCTTGAAATCACGCGGAGTTACTACCGACAATGTGCATTATGTCTCCCTGTCCGGCAATCCAGCCGACCCCAACGATCATCTGACATTGTTGGCAGGTAAACTCAACGCGGGCAACGGACCAAAGGTGTCGAGCGTTGATATGTTGATCGGCGCTTACCAGGGCGCTGACGGTAAGCTCGATGGCGAGGTACTGTTGGTAGCGAATCTAGCGAGCGGAGGACAGCGTTTTATCGCCGGTTTTCAGGCGAATGACGATAACCTAAACGGTAATGGTGATCCTGCAGGATTCGAAGGCGATTACTTTACTGGTGCCGCCGGAGACGACTTCATCGTTATCGTGTTTTGCTGGATAAAATGCTTCGTGTTTAAGCAGATCATCATCAAACTGCGCTGCGTGATCCTGACGATTATCGTCTGCATCCGCTTCGCCCGTTCCTCTGTGCGTCAAAGCGCAGTTCATCCGTTGCCAGCTCATCATCATCATTCAAACGATGTGGTGTGCTTCTTAGAGTGCATAGTTATAGTCATCTCGGCTCCTCCGCACACACAGCCGTCAAGTCAGCTCCAGTCCAAAATGGGCATTCAATCCGCGACAACTGGATTCAGGAGGCAATCAAACAAGCAGCCCTCCTATACAGGCTTATCCTTGCGTCACCTTTCCCTCCCTCATAAAACCACCGCCTTCAAAATCATAACTACCTCCACTAACACAAACAAACACCCTACTCCCATACTCACCCTCACTTTACTCCACAACACCGCGACAAAGAGCGCAATCTAGGAAATTGATTTACAATACAACAAGCAATGAGCAAATCAGGATGGGACAGAAAAAGCTGGGTCGGACTTGCGCCTAATGGCATAGGGCAGGTCAAGCCTAATCACTATCTCGAAATGGCCAAAGTCGTCTGGCGTAACCGAGACGAGTTGCCCTTCGCGTGGCGCATACTCACGCGCGGCGTGTGCGACGGCTGCGCGCTGGGCACTACGGGCGTCCACGATTTCACAATGGACGGCGTTCACCTGTGCATGGTCAGGCTCGATTTGCTGCGGCTCAATACCATGCCCGCGCTCGACGTGAAACGATTGGAAGACGCAAAAGCGTTAGAGCAGATGACCGCTGCCCAACTGCGCGAGCTTGGCCGACTTCCCTTCCCTGTGATTCGTCGCAGAGGCGAACGCGGATTCACTCGCGTCACATGGGACGAAGCGATTGATTCGATTGCGACCAGGCTGAAGAACACAGACCCGAAGCGAATGGCGTTTTATCTGACATCGCGCGGGTTGACGAATGAGACATATTACGTCGCACAAAAGGTCGCTCGGTTCTTGGGGACTAACAACGTAGACAACTCTTCGCGCATCTGCCACGCGCCTTCAACGGTCGCGCTCAAGCAATCGCTCGGCGTTGCGGCTTCGACCTGCTCGTACAAAGATTGGATAGGCTCTGATCTTCTGGTCTTCTTCGGCAGCAACACGCCGAACAACCAGCCCGTCACTACAAAGTACATCTATCAAGCGAAGAAGTTAGGCACGCGCGTCGCCGTCATCAATCCGTATCGAGAGCCGGGACTTGAACGCTACTGGGTTCCATCAGTTCTCGAAAGCGCCTTGTTCGGCACGAAGATCGCCGATGCTTTCTTTCAAGTCAACACGGGCGGCGACAAAGCTTTCATCGCGGGAACAATCAAACATCTGATAGAACAAAACTGGACGGACAAGGCGTTCATCAATGAACAAACTCTAGGCTTCGATGACTTGAAATCGGCTCTGGGAGCCTATTGCTGGGAATTGCTCGAAGCCGCATCGGGCGCAAGCCGCGATACTATGCTCGGATTCGCGCGCTTGCTCGCCGAAGCGAAATCGGCAGTATTCGTATGGTCAATGGGAATCACTCAACACAAAGATGGAGTGGCGAACGTGCGCGCGATTGCCGACCTGGCATTGACGCGCGGTTTTGTCGGGCGCGAAAAGAGCGGCTTGATGGCTATTCGCGGGCATTCCGGCGTGCAGGGCGGCGCGGAAGTCGGCGCAGTCCCAAACCAGTTTCCCGGCGGCGTTGCCGTTGATCGAAGCGGCGCAGATAGATTCGCCGAACTCTGGGGCTTTCAGGTTCCTGACTGGCGCGGATTGAACGCGGTCGAGATGATTGACGCCGCGCACAATGGAGAGCTTGATCTGTTTTATCAAGTCGGCGGCAATTTTCTAGAAACTCTTCCCGAACCCGATTACGTGCGCCGCAGTGTAGAGCGACTCGCGTTCCGCGCGCATCAAGACATCGTGTTGAGTCCGCAAATGATGATCGAGCCTGCCGACACAGTGTTGTTGCTTCCTGCGCAGACTCGTTACGAGCAGCGCGGCGGCGGGACTGAAACATCAACCGAGCGGCGAATCATCTTCAGCCCTGAGATTCCGGGACGGCGCATCGGCGAAGCGCTTCCTGAATGGGAAATACCGATGCGCATCGCAGAGCGCGCGCGGCCCGAATTTGCAAGCTCAATTCATTTTGATGATGCGCAATCAATCCGAAATGAAATAGCCCGCGCAGTGCCCGCGTATGACGGCATTCAGCATTTGACCGTAGCCGGAGATCAAGTGCAGTGGGGCGGCGAGCGGCTTTGCGAAGAGCGCGACGCAAAAGGCAATGCGGTCACGCGACTTTCCAACCGCAGAGGGCCGCGCGAAGTTCTCTCTCATCAGCGTTGAAGCCAAGCCTCAAAACGGCAAGCTCAAGCTTTCGACGCGTCGAGGGAAACAGTTCAACAGCATGGTTCACAAGAACCGCGACCCCTTAAATGGCGCTATGCGTGATGATGTGTTGATAAGCGAAGAAGACGCGCGCAAGCTCGGCATCATTGATGGCGCGAGCATAATCCTGCGAAGCGAGGCGGGCGAAATGCGTGGCCGATGTCGAATCTCGCAGATAGCGCCCGGCAATGTTCAGGTGCACTGGCCCGAAGGAAATGTGCTGATTAAACGCGGTGTGTCTGATTCCGAGTGCGGCATCCCCGATTACAACGCAGAAGTCGAAATCGAGCGCGACTATGACAACGGATAGGATCTTACAACTTGAATTCAACATTTCTACCTTTTAATAAATAACACAATAAAACTATAAATATCTTCTAACTTTCTTAAATAATCAAATCTATAGTAACACTTAGAAAAATTATAAATAATAAATCTAACAAAACCTCTTCATTAACCTTAAAAAAACTTAAACACTCACCTCATAATCTTAAACAATCTTACCTTAACCACCTAATCAACATTCTTATCTCACTCTTAAATACTTAAAACATAGCTAAGCTATCAACCTTACACTTACCTATCAAAAAACTATTTTACTCCAATCAATAAACTGTTAAAAACAAAATCACCAATATTAAACCTATTAAAAACAATTCACAACCACTCAGTTATGAAACATATTTCCCTACTATTAATAATATATACTTTAATAACATTACCTATAAACCTCATACCAACCATAATCCACCGAATGAGGGATACCGAGCGAATTCAACCCTTTCGATCAACGACATAATCTCTCATATTGATACCATCTCTAGTAACGACACTCAAAGCCAGCTCTTTATCCTATTAACATTTACCCTCAGCTATAATCACACTCTTAATTACAATTTCATTAACTGTAATAAATAAAAACCTACCATATTGTAATCCACTATACGTTAACCACTAATAATTATAACAAACTAAAATTCCTTTACCCATTTCTCTTTTTTAATACATCCCCATATAACCTTAACACATCATTTAAACTCATAATTCACCATAAAAATTTCAACAATTCCATACTACCTCTAAACTAGATGAGGCTCATGCGTTCTATCCCTACTTCGATATTTAATACCTTCACACACACTAATTTAACCAATAATCTTTCTAACTAAGAAACACTTCATTTACCAATCTCCTACTAACTCCACAACAAACCACAAATACACACAAGATACACAACAAAAATACCACAATAACAACAACCAATCACACCCACTATTCCCACTCACTACTTACCATAATATCTCCCGGATACCTCTAAGGTTGATTCGCCCATTCAATCACAAGGTCAACCCATTCTTTCAGCGGGCGATACAACATTCCATGACCTAAACCGACTCTCAACTCAATTTCTTTATGTCTATTCAGGCCCTTGGCTTGCGCAAAGAATTTTTCGCACATTGCCGCCCCCGTATCATCCAGATAATCCCAGACTGAAAGAACGTTCCCATACATATCTGATCTGCCGCACGCGGCTATGAGCGCAAAATTTATATCTCTGTTTTTAAGCTGGCTGGAAGTTGCAACAGCTATTGATCCGCCCTTTGACGCGCCAACAACTGTAATTTTCTGCGGCGGGACTCCGGCTTGAACGAGAGAATTGATTTGCCCGACGACCTTTGTCGCATATTGCTGCACGTCCGTTCCTTTCGGACGCGGTTCGCTGATTACAATAAAACCTTTATCAACAAAGGTCTGTAATATATGTTGATACTCGTATGCTCCGAATACCTGGCTGACGGCATTGATTCCCTCTTCTTCGATGATTCTTCCGTGCAAATAAAATAAGTATTTCGCGTTTGTATCAATCTGCTGTGGAGTGTCACGCCACAAAGCGCCTCGACCGTTGTTGTGCGAGCGAGCGGTTCCTCTTTCGGTCTGCGGCGAATGTTGTGCGCTCGCAATTGCCAGAACAGAAATCAAGCCGAGGAGTATCAGGGATAGAAGAATGTCTGTTCGTGTATGAATCATGTTCGCTCTTACAATTGCGCCCCTATTCAGGAGCCGATAATCTTTCGCAGGAAATTGCCTGCGACTTGATTACATTCCGAAGCGACCGATTTTTGACTGTGTGGCGAATGACCTCCGCCTTCGATTGTTTGCATCTGCGCGGAGTTGAATTGGTGGCGGACGCTATCAAGCTCGCCCGGTTCAGTTCGCGGGTCAGCGCTGCCGTGAATAAAAAGCGTCGGGACTGCAAGTTCTCCGAGTCGCCCCTCGTAGAGGTCTTGTTTTGGATGATTGCTCTCTTCTGCAATTTGCAGCCACGCGCGCCCGTTGTTGATAATCAATTCTCGAAAATAATCTTCGCCGTGATCTCGCGCGAGAGCCGCGCATACACGCTCGCCAAGCATTTCCGGGTTGTGAGCCATTGTTTCAAAAAACTCGCGCGAGCCGGGTTTCACTCGATAAAGATGAAACGCTTCGAGGATGATTCCGGCGAACCTGTCAGGCGTGGCAAGCCCCATCATCGTTGCGATGACTGCTCCATCGCTATGGCCCCACAAAAATGCGCGCTCGATGTTGAGCGCATCGAGAAAGTTCATCATCTCGACTGCTGCGCGACGATGAAAATCAACAGGCATAGGCCCGATTCGCATCGAGCGACCATAGCCTGAGCGGTCGGGAATCAATACGCGGAAATCATCGCTGAAAGCTTCTATCTGGCTATCGAACGGATAGACCTCGTAGCCCCACCCGCCGTGCAAAAAGATCAGCGGCGTCCCGGTTCCAAATTCGCGGTAATGGATTTTTACTGGCGTAATGCCCGGCATCAGAGGCGATTCGTTAATTGAAATGCTAGTCACGCCCGCTCCGTTTCGATTATCGCCTCGCAGTTTGCTGGCCAAGGTGGTTATGGTACTCTCTACACTCTACATCGTCAACATAGCCAATCGGAAGAAATATGCCGGTAGCCGATCAAAGGAGGCTTTGAGCATGAAGCTTTTTATCACCGCGCTTGTTTCGTTTTTAGGATTGCTGCCATCGGTCGTTCAATCACCTGTGCCTGTTTTGAGCGAGCCTCGCCATCATTTGAAGTTTGAAAACGCTTACGTGCGAGTCTTCGATGTAGTGGTGCCGCCGGGCGACCAGACGCTTTTTCACATTCACGCGGATGATTACCTGTTCGTGAGCATCGGCGACGCGAATCTGAAAGCCGAAGTAATGGGCAATCAACCGGGCGATCTGATATTGAAGGATGGCGAGGTGCGATACTCGAAAGCGACTATCACTCATCGAGTCGCCAATCAAGCAAAAGAGACGTTCCGCAACATCACGATTGAAGTGCTCAAGTCGCCGGGAGGTCAATCGGGCGCGACCAATCAGCCTCAGATTCCCGGTCATACGCTTGTGCTGGAAAACGACCGCGTGCGCGTCGAACGATTAATACTCGAACCCGGCCAGTCAATCGGTATGCACGATCATTTACTGTCGGGGCTGGGCGTCGCCGTCTCCGCCGCAAAGATAGTGTTTGAGTCACCGGGGCAAAAACCTCAGACAGTTGAATTCAAACCGGGCGACTTTCGCTGGCACGATGGCAAGATTTCGCACAGCATAAAGAACGTCGGCAAGACTCGCTTTGAAGCTGTTGATATAGACTGGAAGTAATAATTTAGATGAAGCCGCGTGTTAAAAAGAACGAGCTAATGGAATCTGTGGCCGCGTTGCAGGATGAAATCACAAATTGCTTCAGGTGTCCGCGACTGGTCGAATGGCGCGAACGCGTTGCAAAAGAGAAAGTCCGGCGCTTTGCCGATGAAGTTTATTGGGGCAGGCCATTGCCCAGTTTCGGCGACCCGATGGCGAGATTGTTGATCGTCGGGCTTGCGCCTGCCGCGCACGGAGGGAACCGAACGGGCCGCATGTTTACAGGCGACCGCAGCGGCGACTGGTTGTATCGAGCACTCTATCGCGCGGGCTTTGCCAATCAACCGACATCCGTTCATCGAGGCGACGGGCTTGCGCTAAAGGATTGCTACATCACGGCTGTCATTCATTGCGCGCCGCCTGACAATAAGCCGCTACCGGACGAGATAGCTGATTGCCGACCTTACTTGCTTCGCGAGCTTGATCTGGTCAAACGTGTGCGCGTGGTCGTAGCGCTTGGCCGCATCGCGTTCGATGCAGCCATCGCTTCGATTGGGCTTGAAGACGAACCAAGCGCGGCGTGTTGCGCGGCCAAAGTTCTCGCACGGCGCAGAGTATCGGTTGAAGGGCGGCAAGACGTTGATCGCTTCGTTTCATCCGAGCCAGCAGAATACCTTCACAGGCAAGCTCACCGAGGCAATGTTAGATCAAATCTTCACGCGCGCAAATCAGGTGATCGAAAGTGCGAAAGGAGAATTAGATGGTTAGACGAATGCTTTCATGCTCGATGGCGGTTGTTGTCTCGGCGACGTGCGTCCTGGCTCAGTCGCCCGCCAAAGAAGTTGTGCTGATTAAGGCGGGGCGATTGATAGATGTTCGCGAAGGGCGCGTGTTGACCAATCAAGCGATATTGATCGAAGGTGATCGAATCAAAGAGGTCGGCCCCGCGCAAAGCGTAACCGCTCACGCTCCGGCAAGCGCCCGCGTGATTGACTTATCAGGATCAACGGTGTTGCCGGGATTAATTGATTGTCATACTCACCTGACGTTTGAGCCGAGCCAGATGGGCTATTCGGCGCTCGGCATATCAATCCCGCGCGAGACGTTATACGGAGCAAAGAACGCGAAACTGACTCTGGAAGCCGGTTTCACGTCCGTGCGTAATGTCGGGGCAAGCGGTTATTCGGATGTTGCCCTGCGCGACGCGATCAATGCGGGCGACATTCCAGGCCCTCGAATCTCCGCAGCCGGGCCTTCAATCGGCGTGACGGGCGGGCACGGCGACAATAACCTGCTCGCGCCTGAATTTCATCATAGCGCGGACGGCGTAGCGGACGGCGTTGACGCTTTGACGACAAAAGTGCGAGAGCAGGCCAAATATGGCGCTGATGCAGTCAAGATCATTGCAACAGGCGGCGTGCTATCGAAAGGAGATTCGCCCGAAGCAACACAGTTCAGCGACGAAGAGATTCGCGCTGTCGTGACCGAAGCTCACAGGCTCGGTCGAAAGGTGGCCGCTCATGCTCACGGCGCTGCCGGTATCAAGCAAGCCGTTCTTGCGGGCGTTGATTCAATCGAGCACGGGTCGTACATCAACGATGAAAACATTCAGTTGATGAAACAGAAAGGCACTTACCTTGTGCCGACGCTTTATCTGGGCGATTGGTTCATGCAAAACTATGCGAGAATTGGCGTTCCAGAATTTATGGTCGAAAAGGCTAAAGTCGTTTTGCCAGCCGCGCGCGCAAATATCGCTCGCGCATTCAAAGCGGGCGTGCGCGTTGCGTTTGGGACTGATGCGGCAGTCTACCCTCACGGCTTAAACGCGCATGAATTCGCCGTGATGGTCAAACTTGGGTTGACTCCTATGCAGGCAATTCAATCCGCAACCGTGAGCGCGGCAGACCTGCTCGGGTGGTCAGATCGTGTTGGTTCAATCGAGCCGGGTCGCTTTGCCGATATAATCGCGGTCAGCGGTGACCCGACCGTTGATGTTACCGTTCTTGAGCGCGTCAGCTTTGTTATGAAAGGCGGGCAGGTTGTTGTGATGAACAAATAACAGTACCGCGAGCGGGTTGGCTTAACTGCGAACCCGCTCGCTACCGCTCGCGGTACTGTAGCAAAGGATGTAAAATAAAAACTTAATGACAATCTTAAAATCAGAGATTTAGAAACTATAATGATTCGTTATCCAGCATTCGACCCGCCGGAGTATCTGGACTGGCAACCTGACCCGGAGGTCGTCGCGCAATACCAAAACACTATCGAAAACAATCTTGAGCGGCGACTTGTAATCCGCGCTCTGAAACCCGATCAACTCATCGCTCTCTACGAAGGGCTTGTGCGCAATCGGCTGCACGACGTGGCGCTGAAGCGATGGGTTAAACAAGGCGTGATCTCGAAAGCATGGCTCGGCACTGGCGAAGAAGCTGCGACCGTCGGCCCTGTTCATGCGCTTGACCGCGCAATCATGTCTGATGGCTTGCCTTCGGATTTCGTTGCGCCGATGATTCGCAACGCTGGCGCTTGTCACGAGATGGGCATGCCTTTGGCAGACATGCTGCGCGGCTACATGGGGACAGAAGATTCGCCGACTCGCGGGCGCGATATTCACATAGGCGATTTCAATCACGGCGTCATCGCTCCCATCAGTCACGTCGGCGACATCATGGCCGTAACGACAGGCATTGCGCTCTCTTTCCGTGTGCGTCACGAGCCAAGAGTAGCGATGACGTGGGTAGGCGACGGCTCTACAAAGTCGGGCGTATTCCACGAAAGCATGAACTTCGCAGCCGTGCAGAGATTGCCGCTTATCGTCATCATACAAGACAACAAAGTCGCGCTCGGCACAAGGCTCGATCAACATCATCGCGGCTCGTTTTCGGATTGGCCCGCAGCCTATGGAGTCGAAGGCGGCACTTTCGACGGCAACAATGTGCTTGACGCCTACGGGGCCGTAAAGCTCGCAGCCGCAGGCGCGCGCGAGGGGCGAGGGCCGTACCTGTTGATCGCGGAAACGTTCAGGATGGGCGGGCACGCTACGCACGACGAACGCGAAGCGCGAGCCATGTTTTCTGCGAGTTTGTTCGAGCAGTGGGGCAAGCGCGATCCGATTGGGTTGTTTGAAACTTATTTGATCGAAGGCACGCTCGATTTGGAAAGCGGGCAACGATTGCGTCGCACTGCTGCTATGCGCGAGCGCAACGCCGAAATTTTACGCCGCGCCGAACAGCGCACAATCAATGAAGTGGAACGAGCCGCCGAAGAAGCGCTCGCAAGCAGAAATACAAAGATGCCGCTACCTGAATCTGCCGCAACGGGCGTCTACGCAGACGCTACGATGACAGACGATGAGCGAGTGGCGAGTCTTAACGTTCAAGGAAGATGAAGTTTTTAGCAGGTCACCCCAGGGCCATATTTACAAGGTAGTTTGAAGCATGAAATCAATCTGTATAGTAGTGATTCTGTCTCTCAGTTTGAGCGCGACTGCTTTTGCTCAGAAGCGCAAACCGCGCGCGAATCCCCGCACGCGGGTAATCAAACGCGAACCGGCAACGAATGATAACGCAGCCAACAAGCCGCGCCTTATCGGCTCGCAAATAATCATCATCACCAAAAACAATGATCGAATAACGGGCACGCTCCTCGACCTGACCGCCTATAGCGTCCGCATCAGAGCAGATAACCTTGAATCAACCATTGCTCTCGATACCATCGCTTCAATCTCTTTCGGCTCTGTCACTCCACCGATAGCACAACCGGTGAGCGTCCCCGCGCGGGCAGACTTTTTGCGCGAAGCAGATACAGCAGTCAATTCGTTTCAATCCCTTGCTACACAACTGAAGTCGAACACAGACTACACCGAATACGGTCGCTTGCTCGGCGAACTGCGCCGCACGGGCGAGCAGTTCATCGCAAGACACGGAGCAACAGAGAACGCGACGGAAGCGCGGGTCGTAGGACTGATGGCTAGCGTGATGACCGACTACACATGGGCGAGGACTATCTGGACTTTGAAGTTCGGTCGCTCGGGCGATGTCAGCAGCGTTTACGATACGGATTCTCCAACCATCACAGACGCGCTCTCGCTCTACCCTGACCTGCGCGCTTCCGCCGCTTCGGGCGGCAAGTTTTCAGTGGACAAAATCGTTTCCGGCCTCTGGAGGAAAGCGGCTGAAAAGACAGACCGCGCGCGCGCGCTAATCTCGCCGTAATCGGTGAAATCAGCCTTTTCTTGTGATATATTTTCCGGCGAGGATGACCATGATTTGCCACGCCTGTAAAAACGAAATAAAGATCGAAGGCCACATTTCACGCACGGACGAATGCTCGAACTGCGGCGCGGACATTCATGCTTGCTTGAACTGTGAAAACTACGACCCGTCAGCGCACAACCGATGCCGCGAGCCTCAAGCCGAGTGGGTGTCCGACAGAGAGAAAGCGAACTTCTGCGACTTATTCATTCCGAACAAGCGCGATACGTCCGGCAAGCAAACGCCTCCGGCAGATGATGGGCGAAGCGCTTTCGATAATCTGTTCAGGAAGTGATGCCTCGACGCTATAATGCCGGTCGTCTACTGGCAGCACTCTCTCAGACATCTCTTGCCAAATTCTAATGATCGAACTGAAAGAGGCCCAGAGAATGCTCACGGAATTCTTTTTGGAGCGCGCGCGCATAGAGCTATCCGCCAACGGTATAAGTTACAGCGGAACCGTGCCTGAGTTGCCTGAGATTCATATCGAAGCCGCTACGCCTGAACAGTGCCAGTCAAGGCTCGCCGAAGCAATCAAAAACCTGCTTGCCAATGAGGCGCAACAAACCAGCAACTCCTCGCGGGCGAACGGCGCAAGCGATACAGAAGTTGATTTAGCTGACAGCGATTTTGAACTTCAAACGAAAGACCCAAACGAGATTCAAGGTGTTATCATTCCCGGCCTTGATGAAATAATTTACGAAAAACGCGACAGGGTCGCGCGCGTTACGATCAACCGCCCCGATCATTACAACTCTTACACAAGCACGACGCTTATCGAGATGACCGCAGCTTTCCGTGATGCGCGGCGCGATGAAAACATTGCCGTGCTTGTGCTGACGGGCGCAGGCGACAAGGCATTTTGCGCGGGAAGCGACGTAACCGAACACAGCGAGAAACACATCAACAACACGGAAGCGTTTCGCAGGTGGTTTGAACTTTTTGTCGAAGCGATGGAAACACTCAGACAACTCGGAAAACCTTCCGTCGCGCGCATAAACGGCATAGTCGCATCAGGGGGCAACGGTTGGAATCTCGCGTGCGATCTGGCAGTCGCGGCAGACCACGCGAAGTTTGTGCACATCGAAACGAAGTTTGGAATGATTTCAGCGGGCGGCCCTGCTGAATGGTTGCCTCTGACAATCGGCGAGCGTCATGCGCGCGAGATGTTGTTGACGTGCGAGCCTGTATCAGCAAACAAAGCGCTGTTGTGGGGATTGGTCAACGATGTTGTGCCCTATCATGAGCTTGATAGCGCCGTTCGCGCGCTATGCCAAAAACTGGTTGATCGGTTTCCCGAAAGTATTCGTTACACGCGCGAACAGTTGAGCTACTGGAAAGACCTGGCATGGAAATCCTGTATTGAGCAGAACAAAGAATGGATGGCATCTCAATTTGCGAGCGCAGAAGCGAGCGAAGGATTGCGCGCTTTAGCCGAGCGTCGAGAGATTGATTACCAAAGCTTTCGTAATCGCTCAAAACCTGTTTCATCGCTCGAAGGTCAAGCATTGCAGGCAGAGAGAGGGGTTGATGTAGAGCGTGTTTGTTCCGCTTGCGGGGCGTTGGGGTTTCCGCCGACTTATCAATTCTGCGGCGTTTGCGGTGAGAAGCTTAATTAATTGATCGCGAGTCATGCCAAATCGCAAGCCGACAATCGCAGTCTTTAGAGCAAATGGCAATTGAGCATACTGAATACTGAACAGTACCGCGAGCGGTAGCGAGCGGGTCGCGTTGTGAGACTACCCGCTCGCTACCGCTCGCGGTACTGTAAGCGATGCATCCAGTACACTCATTCGCAAACTGCTCTAGAGCGGATTTCTTTTGAATGTACGGTAATGCAATAGGATTCACCGCAGAGACGCAGAGGACACAGAGGCGGCGCAGAGTTTTTTTATGCATAACCTCTGCGTCCTCTGCGTCCTCTGCGTCTCTGCGGTGAACCGTACATCCATTTGCAAACCGCTCTAGGTTTACTTCTTAAACTCTACTTTCAGATTCAGGCTGCGGATCAATCGGTGCAGATTATTAGAATGTACGCCAAGTTTTTTCGCCGCCTCATTGTGATTCCAACCCACTTGCTCCAGAGCGTTGAGAATGATCCGCTTTTTCGCTTCATGGACGGCTTCGTAGAATTTAATGACTGAACCTCCGGCGGTATTTTCTGTATCATCGAGCAAGGTCTCTGGTAAGTCTTCGGGCAACAGAATTTCAGTTGACCCCATTACTACCGCGCGCTCTATCGCATTTTCTAATTCGCGAACGTTGCCGGGCCAGTTGTAATTTATGAGAATTGCCCGCGTCTCCGGGGAGATGCCTTTAATTGGTCTCTTGCACTTCTCACTATATTTCTTGGCGAAATAGCTCGCCAGTAAAGGAATATCTTCGCGGCGCTGTCGCAAAGGCGGCGTCGTTACTCTTACAACATTGAGTCGGTAGTAAAGGTCTTGGCGAAAGCCGCCATCTTTCATTGCCTGTTCCAAATTTCTATTAGTCGCGGCAATCAATCGTATATTCACTTTTATTGAGTTTATGCCGCCGACACGCTCGAACTCCTGCTCTTGTATAACACGCAGCAGTTCTGCCTGGAGCGGTAGCGCAAGTTCTCCCATCTCGTCCAGGAAAACGGTCCCGCCATCGGCAACCTCAAGCTTACCTTTCTTTTGCGCGATGGCTCCTGTAAAGGATCCCTTTTCATGCCCGAACAACTCGCTTGCAAGCAACGATTCAGTTAACACCGCACAGTTGATCGCCACGAAAGGCTTGCCTGCGCGCGGGCTATTGTGATGAATCGCACGCGCGACCAATTCCTTCCCGGTCCCGCTTTCGCCGCGAATAATAATTGTGGAGTCGGTACGGGCGACTTTGGAAATGAATTGATAGACTTCCCGCATGCGGGCGCTCTCCCCTATCATTTTCATGCTCTATGTTAGCGTCTTCCTGCAGCCGCCGATTCTCGCTTTCAAGCCATTCTAAACGTTGAGCATTTTCCAGCGCCCCTGCGGCCATGCTTCGCTATGGCGGTTACCAGTTGGAGATGTTCTTCATTAAATCTGATCATTGGAACGCTGCTACTCAGATAAATAAGACCTATCACCCGCTCCAAGACACGCAGGGGCACCGCCAGCACCGATTTGATCTTGGGGAGGGCAAGGCTATCAACAGCATTATAGGCCCCGTTTTCCAACACGTCGTTGTTTAAGATCGAGATGCCGTCACTAAGCACACGATTGGAAATCGTGCGACTCAACCGCACGGGTCCGCCCGGTTCTGCTGATCGGCTCCGCTCAAGGAAGGAAGCGGGTTCGGCTGAACCCGGGTTTACCAGAATGATAGCGCCGCGCTCGGCGGGAACAATTTCAAAGATAGATTCCAATAGCCGCTGCTCTAACTCTTCAAGTCCTCGGATGGAATTGATCTCAATACTGATTTTCAATATTGAGTTTAAATCATGTGCGAGGCGAACTGTCGGCGGCAGCATATCCAGAGCTTTCTCTGGATGCAGATAACGCGCCTCTTCTTCACGGATAATAATCGTAGCCTGACTGTCTAGCCAATCTTCCGTGAGACTAACCGAATTGTTAGTTTCAGGAGTCTCATCTTTGTGGAGAAGGAAGGCAAATATTGAATCCCCTACGGCAATTAGATCGCCGTGCCCAAGCACTCGTTCTTTCATCGGCACACCGTTAACGAATGTACCGTTAGCACTGTCAAGGTCTACAAGATTATAGTTCCCTGCCTGGAATCGAATAAGGTTATGACGTCGAGATATTAATGGATCGCTTATTGAGAGGTGGTTAGATAGATCGCGGCCTATCAGGAACTCCTGCTGATCTAAAGTGAAAGTTCGGCCTTGTAATGGTCCCGCAATGGCTATGAGTCTTGGATTCATCTCCAACTCTTCCTTTCAGGGTCTATTTATCACACCGATGATGAAAAGAATAGGATCATTCTTACATTACTTATCAATCAAGTCCAGGGTATCAGAACTTAACTATCAGAACTGATAGCTAACTATCAATTCTGATAGGCCGGGCCTCTCGTCTGTTTCCTTCATCACATGGCAGTGTGATTGTTATCTCTATATAAATCAGTCGCTTATTTCGGATATGCATGAATATGCAAGCGGCAAAAACCAATGGCACCATAGTTGATATATAGATTCCCGTAAGCAGGCAGATGGTAGAGAGGCAATTAATCGGAAGATTAATTCTACCCAACCAAGAACAAAGATAGGGTCAGCTTCTGACTCTGTTCAGAAAAAGAAAAGTCAAAATAATGACTGGAGGATTTATGAAAAAACAGATGATCAAGAGAACAGTTGTGACGTTGAGTTTGTTTGCGGTATTTGCTTGCAGCGCAGTAGCACCTAGCCTGGCTTTGAACATGGGCACAAGAAGAGGCGAAATTGCGCCCTATGACACGAGGACATATACGGTGACAGTGTATGCTGGCACAACAGTGCGGATAGGGGTGAGCGGTGACGGCAGCACTGACCTGGACCTGTATGTCTACGCCTCAAGCGGCCTGATTGCCAAAGACGACGATGGAACTGATGAGTGCCGAACGAGCGTGGTGATTTACCGCTCAGGCCAGCTTACTTTAAAGGTGGTGAACCGTGGCGGCTACTACAACGCATT
Organism: Blastocatellia bacterium; assembly: GCA_963726785.1. Lineage (GTDB taxonomy): Bacteria > Acidobacteriota > Blastocatellia > UBA7656 > UBA7656 > DATEKX01. The sequence continues at coordinate 241,693 of CAVSDJ010000008.1, read as the reverse complement.
CAGCCTGTGGACGGACTAACGCTCGCCCGTATGAGAGGGTCGCCACCCAAGCGCACGAACATAGATGGAGATTGAGATGATAATGAAGAATGGATGCCGGGGCAATCAACAAAGCTCCGGCATTTATTTTTTATTAGAGGGCTGTATAAACTCATCAAGGCACGTTCGCGGGGCGAATCGTATCATCAGGGCCAAGCGAATATTGCATCGAAGCCAGCCGAGCCTGCGCGCGCGCTATGTCGCGCAGCGTGATGATTCCAAGCAGTCGAGTGTCGTCAATCACGCGAGACAACGGGAAGCTGTGACAGTTCTCTTTGAGCGAGCTTCAACACTACGGTGTCCAGCGTTTGATCGGGATGCGAATGCACGACCTTTTTCGTCATCATTTCGGCGATGAACTCGGACTGCTTCCCTTCCGCTTCTAGTCTTCTTAAATCGCCCGTAGTAATCAGTCCGACCATATGGCCCTCGCGCAACACGGGAAAGCCGTTGAATTCAAGCCTGCCTACAACATCGAGAGCCTCTGCTACGGTTATGTCATCGGGCAAAGTCACAACGTCTTGCGTCATCACAGACGCGGCTGTTATGCGCGAGAGCGCATCGGTCTTTGGCGTTGTGTTTAGATGAATCCCGTCCTGAAACATGAATGCTTCATAGATCGAAAGCGGCCACATCTTCGACGCGACGGCATATGCGATGGCGTTTGCTATCATCAGCGGCAGGATGATCTCGTAGTTATAAGTCATCTCGAAGATCAGCAGAATCGAAGTGATCGGCACGCGAATCACGGCGGCGAACATCGCGCCCATTCCCACAAGCGCGAACGCCCCGCGCACTATCAAAACATCCGGTTCGATATAAATGAGCACATGCCAGATTGTAGCGCCAAGCATTCCGCCTACGAACATGGAAGGGCCGAGCACGCCACCCGACATTCCGCTTCCATAACTGAATGCGGAAGCGAGCACCTTCGCCACCATCAACGCAACAACAGCTTCAAGCACGAGGTTGTCCTGGCCTTGAAGTACCTGGCCCAGAAAGTCGTAGCCGATGCCGAGCGCGTTTGGCTGCCAGAGTCCTATCGCGCCGATTATCGCGCCCCCAATCGCGGGCTTTGACCACGACGGCAGGTTCAGCCGGTCGCGAAACGCCATCCTCAGAAAGAGTATCAGCTTGGAAAAAAAGACCCCGACAACGCCCGCGACTATTCCAAGCGCCGCGTAAGCAAGCAACTCTGCCGGATGATTCAGCACATAAATATTCGCTCCCATAAACAGCGGATGCTGTCCGAGCAGCCAGCGTTCAATTGTCGCGGCGATGACTGCGGCTATCACTATCGAAGCCGCGAGCTTTTGATTTAAATCTCCGATTATCTCTTCGAGCGCGAAAGTGACTGCCGCTATGGGGGTGTTGAAGGCGGCGGCGATTGCTGCGGCAGCGCCTACGGGAAGCTGGTTCATCTGCTTGCGGCGCGGAATCGAAAACATCCTTGATATCAGGTTCGACAGCGCAGCGCAAATCTGGACTGTCGGCCCTTCGCGTCCGAGGCTCGCGCCTGCGCCTACGCACAGAGCAGAGATGACGGCCTTGCCTGCCGCCGTTCGCATAGGAACGTGGCCATAGTTCATCACGTAAGCTATCTTCACCTGCGGTATCCCGCTGCCGCGCGCGTCGGGCGCAAAGAAGTGAAGCAGCAGCCCTGCGGCGAGTCCTCCCGCAATGGGAACGATCAGCATCCACACGACGCGGCTCGGCCCCTGGATGGCAATAGCGCGCTCGATCATGTTTGCCGACGCAAGCTTGATCAGCTTGTGATATGTAACGGCCACAAGACCGCAAGCTATGGCGATGGTTATGGTCAGGATGAAATATTTTTGATTGGTGGGTAGACGGAGCCTTTGAAACAGGCGAGTCGCGCCAAGTTCAACGCGATACCATTTTGTAGTTTGTTCCGCTTGTTGCACCTTTGCTCTGGTTAGTTTGCTGGAATCTCACTTGCGCGGAGGGGCCGCAGCCGCAGCCACTTTCAATTCATTCGTAACTTTCTTCACTCCCGGCACGCTCTGCGCGACACGCTCTGCAAGCAATTGTTCGGCGCGAGTCCGCACAGTACCCGACAGCGTGACCGCTCCATCTTCGGCTTTCACGTTCATAGTCAAAGTATCGAAAGCGCCGGTTTCATACAACTCGAATTTGACTCGCTTCGCAAGGTCAACGCCCGGATCAGCAGAAGCAGAGGCGCTTGCGGGCGGCTCGGTCGCGGCTTGAGGATTCGTCACAGTCAGGTTGTTGGTGACGCCTGCAACGCCGTCAACGGCGCGCGCTGTTTGCTCTGCGCCATTTTTTTGCGCGGGCGTATCAACCGAACCTGAAAGAGTCACTACACGGTTTTCGACTTTCACTTCGATGTTTTTGCCGCCCAGTTCCGGGCTGCGCGCGAATGATTCGAGAATCGTTGTACGGATTTCAAGGTCTTCGACACGAACGCTCTCGCCCGTCGGTTTAGCGGTGGGGTCTACTTCTATCTGATTGATGACTTCCTTCACGCCTTCTGTGTCGCGCGCTATCTCTGCCGCAAGCGACTTCACATCTTCTGGAAGGAGCTTTGCCCGTCAGCGTGACAACACTGTCCGTTGTCGTGACTCCGATGTCGTGACCGGAAACACGTTTTGAAAGCCCGAATGCGGCTTTCACTTTTGCCGTCGTAGCTCCATCAGCCGACGACGAGAAAAGTGAATTGACCCAAGCAGGTTTCTTCAAGCCGTGCGAGTAAACGTAAAAACCGACCCCGCCGATTAGCAGGAGAAAGAGGATGAGAGCTATAGGTCTTCGCATTGTGTGTTTGCCTGGACTTTAATCATAGCATCACAGCGCCATTTCATAAATCCGGTAAGTCTTCGAGCGGCGACCGCCGATCAAGTCTGCTGCGCGCTGCATCATCATATTGTTTTCGAGCACCCAGCCCATCTCTCCGTTGGGGAATCCGCTCTCCGGGGCGCGACGATAAATTTCGGTCAGGAAGATAGCGCCCGCGCCCATGCTCTGGAACTCGCGCACGATGCCCATCGTGATTATACGAATGAAATCAATCTTGCGCGAATGCCACAACAACTTGATAAGCCCGAACGGAAGCAGTCGCCCGTTTAGCCGTTTGAGCGCGCGGTTGAGGTCGGGAACCGCGAGAAAAAACCCGATGGGCCGAGGCTCCGCGCGGCCTTCTATGACTTGCTCGGCTATCATCACCACTCTAGGATCAACGATCTGCTTCAGGTCTTTTGCCAGATGGCCGAACTCTTCTTCGCTCACCGGCACGAAGCCCCAGTTGTGGCTCCACGCATCGTTGTAGACCTGGCGCACTATCTCTACCTCGCGTTTGAAATCTTTCATGTTGACCGTGCGAACTCGTATTCCGTCCTTCGCTTTCAATCGCTCTGCAACGCGCACGAGCTTGTCCGAGACTATGAAATATTTCGCCGCGATGTCATAAGCGTACATATCCATCGCTTTCTCGAACCCGTATCGTTCAAGAATCTCTGCGTAGTAAGGAAGGTTGTAAGGCATCATGACAGCCGGGTCTTTGTCGAAGCCTTCGACGAGCAAACCACATTCATAATTGGTCGAAGGGTTCACAGGGCCGCGAATCACTGTTGCTCCGCGCGAGCGCAGCCAGTCACGCGCAGCATCGAGAAGTAATGCCGCCGATTCATAGTCATCTTCAACTTCAAAGAACCCGAAGAAGCTCGCGTGCTCGTTGTGAAACTCGTTATGCGCGCGATTGAGTATAGCCATTATGCGCCCGACCACTCGACCATCGCGCTCTGCGAGAAACATTTCAACATCCGAAGTCTTATAGAAAGGATGGCTCTTCGTATTGAGCATATCCTTCTGCGCCACACGCAACGGGGCTATCCAGTGCTCTTCGTTGCGATAGAGTTTATAAGGCAGATCGAGAAACTGTTTCCGCTCGCGCGGCGTGCGAACGGGTTTCACCTGAGTTTGCCCTTTAGCTGTCTTTGTCATTGCTGGCTGACTCATATTCTAAATCACTCATCCCCCGACGACGAGCCGAGCGACCCGATCCTGCACATCACATCAAATTCGCAGCCTGTGTAGCACCGATTATCATTCGGCTTGATCGGGAATTGGCCATTGCGCGCGCGCGTCACGTAATCTCTTATGCAATTCTCTGCATGTTCTATCAAACTCTCAACAGAAATATCTTTGTGCGGCAACTCCGAGCCTTTCTTGCGGCTGTGAATGTGAAGGTAGTACGCGGAAGCTACGGTTTTGCCTTTTTCAATCACACGGCTCGCGGCCATCGCATATATCGGCAATTGGAGGTCGCGCCCGTCGAGCGCATCGCTATGGCGAATCGGGGTGCGCTTTGTTTTGTAATCAATCACGACCAGTCCGTCATCCCTCTCGTCAATGCGATCAATCTGGCCGCGCAATCGCACCTGGCCGTCTTCGGTTTCTATGACGAGCGGTTCCGTGCCTTCGATTCCAAACTTGCGTTCAAAGTGAACGGGTTTCGCAGGCGTCTCGTCGTTCCACTCAGATTCTTTGTGAAGCAAGCGAGCGACGCGGCGTTTTATCTCGCTTTTATCAAAATCCCACAATGCGTTTTTGCGGATAATTCCGTCGTCTAGTAATTTCTGTAATATTTCTTCCACCACCTCTCCCACGACTGGAACAACGGCTTCGGGCGACTCTGTTGAAATGAGAATCTCGTTTGACTTTAATCGAATGTAGAGATGTTCGAGTATTTCGTGATAAGCCATGCCGAGACGATTAGGCGTGAAGCCTTCGCCCGGCTCGGACGGGGAATCGAGCTTCAATGCATGTTTGGCGAAGAATCGAAACGGGCAGGAGCCGTAATCATTGATCTGGCTCGCGCTCCACAAATGTTCAGGCCCGAACCTTTTCTTCAAGCTATCAATCACCCCCCGCTCGCTAATGATGCCATCGTAAATACCGTGCTCTCGCCCGTCTAGCCTTCCACGTTCAACTTCTGCGCCGCGCAGGGTAGCTTTCCAGCTTGGCAGTTGCAAGTCAAGCAAGCGGCTTGCGGCTCGCGGCTCGTCATCAAGCGCATTAACGAACAAACGACCTTCGCTCGCGGAATCGCCGATGGCACGCGCCGTAAGCCTTGCGAGTTCTTCAAGCGAGGCCACGTCGCGGTTGATTGATTGATTCGTTCTTGCGACGCCCTGCGCGATACGCATTTGTTTATTAGGCGCGACGGCGCTGACCTCTTCAATAAGATAAGACGGCAGCAACTCGCCGCCTGTGAGGTCAGTGCGAGAGTGCGCAAGATAAAGCCGCTCGGTCGCGCGACTCATCGCTTTGTAAAACTGCGTGAGATCAGCGCCCGCGTCCGTTGAAGTTTCTGTTAAATCAATTCCTGATTGGCGAAGCTCTTCGCGTTCGATAATCGTGTATGGCGCTCGCTCGGCGGATTTGGCCGGAAACTCGCCTTCGACAAGCCCTAACACAAACAGCGCGCGGTAGCGGCGGGGTCTGCTGTTGTGCGCTTCTTGAGCGATAACGGCAGGCGACGAAAGAGGCTCGCGGTCGTAGGTCACAGCAGCAATCGCGCGTTCAAGCTCCGCGTAAAAATTTGACCACTGTGTTTCGCCGGTCAATCGAGCAATTGCGCCTTCAACGCCTAGAGCGCCCACCATAGATCGAAACAGGTCGAGAGCTTTCTTGTCACGCGATGCGGTCTCTCCTACGCTTGCCTGTTCTTCTACGCGGAATTTTCCTAATAGGCTCGTCGTCCAGTGAGCGAATTCATCTCTGGTCGCTGAATCCTGCGGAGTGGTTTCGATGAAGAATGCGTTCAGGTTTGTGCGAAGCGTCATATATCGCTTTTGCCGCTCTTCATCCGTCTCTTCATCAACCAGATCGTGTTCGCTTCTTCTGCGGTTGCGCTCAGGGCCACCTGCGAAAGACTCAATCGCGCTCAACCATTGACTGCGGCCTTGCGTAACGTTCTTTTCCAGGGAGATGCAATCGAGCAAATCAGCCGCTGCTTCATCGAAACCGAAACTCGAAAGGTCGAAGTAAGGCGAGCGCATACATTCAATGAGAGCGCGACGAGGGAACGATGCTGCGCTGAGGTTGAGCAACCTCAACAGCGCCAGTATCGCGGGATTCTCCGCAAGCGCAAGCGCGGAATCGAGCGCGAGCGGAATCGAGCACTCGTTGAATATGCGCTCCAGATGATGCGCGTAGAGCGAAAGCGAACGGCAAACAATAGCGATGTCGTTCGTCGCAAAACCTTTCTCGATCACCAGTCGCTTGATCTCGCGCGCAACGGCTCGCGCTTCTGACGCGCGATCAGGCGCTGAAATAATTTGAATCGCGTCGTCTTGCTCCGATTCATCCGACGCGTTCGTCAGCGTCATCGGCCATCAATCGAGCAGCAGCGCGGTCGATCACGCTTGTCGGCGTTGTCGAGCAGCAATCGAACTGTGCGCCTGCTTCGCGCAATCGTTCAACCGTCGGCTTCTGCCACAGATGCACCGCTCGCCCTTCTTCGTAGGTGAGCGTGACAATCGTTTCCACATTGCGAGCCGCGAGAAGCGAGAGCAATCGCAATTGAACCGGCGAATAAAAATCGAACCCATCAACAGCGACGAGCGAGATATTCAGATTAATCGAAGCGGATGATGATTCAAGCGCTCGAAGCGCCAGGAACCCTGCGGCTTCAGAATCCGTTACGTTCAGTGAATCGAGTTCCGCCGCGTAAGATTCATAAATGCGCGCGAGGTCGCGATCTTTTTCGCTCCGCAATTGAGCTATCAGATTGAAAGCGTCAGGGCTTGTGCCGCTACGGCATAGCTCGTCAATAAAACCGGCGACTGCTGTGATAAAGCCGGGCATTGCCGCAGTCTCGGCAAAGTAATCGAGTTTGCCTGATTCCGAAAGATTATAAATGACGCGCCGCAAGAGGCGGTCTCGATCAATCAAGTTCAACGACTTCAGCTTTCGGTTCAATTTTCCGAGGATGTCTGTATAAAGGCTCTGAAAAGTAATTATCACCTGCTGGCGCTTGTTTACTTTGTTTCCGGCAAGTTTGGCATTGAGTTTTTCTAACAACACAGAGGCCGCGCGCGATGACGGAACAATCAGGTAAACACGACCACGCGCTTCGAGGATTGCTTCTACCACGCGCGCGATGACGCGTTCGCTTTTACCTGAGTTGGCTGGCCAAATTAAAGCTTTCATTTTCCGGCTGTTGGGTATAGATTAATTAATCCACATCCTTGTTCGCGCTATCTATAGCCGATTTAGCTTAACAAGCTTTTTCAAACTTTCAAACTCTTACTCAGAAACCGTGACCTCACTTTAGAAACACGGGGGCTGCTAGAGAGTGAATAGTAATTCTTAAAAGCCTTGGTATTTGTAAGGCAGGAATTCGCTCTATTACTGTTATGGCTAATAGGATTTCAAAACAACGAGCGTATCAGCTAAGACATAAGGAGGCGGGCCTGTGCGCCCGCTGTTCAGAGAAAGCTGTAAACGGAACTCATTGCGAGAAGCATAGGGAGATGATTAATCGCATTTCCCGTGAAAGCATGAGGCGTCGTAAAAATAACAAGTCTTGTGTCTGAAACTGTACCGGCCCAAATAAACCACCTCCCCAGTTCTTAATTCGCGCGCAGTGTTTCGCGTCTCTGTCAAAAACTGTGCATCAAATTCGCTGCGTTGACCGTGTTGATTCGCGCGACGTAAGATTACTCTTTTGACGATGAGGACGAAAAACTGTCATGGATGAACGCACTTTCAAAACGCTTGAGCTTGACGCGCTAATCAATCTACTCGCAAGGCATGTGCAAACGCCGCTCGGTCGCAGCCGTGTGCAGCGGCTCGCGCCTGTGACCTATGGTGAGCGAATCAATCACGAGCTTGATCTGACAACAGAATGCGCGAACTACTTAACAACGGGCGGCGCGTTCGGATTGAATGAGGTTGCTGATCCGGAAAGCTCGCTCGCAGAGCTTCGAGTCGCGGGCACGAGCCTCGACCCGCATCAGATAATTGCGCTGCAAGCGTTGATCGCTGTCGGCATGGATTTGCGCGGACAATTCAACGACTGCGGAAGTGAAAGCGCGCTATCCAAATCTCGCGGCCATCACCGCAGTCATTCCCGACCTGCGACGCGTAGTTGCTTCCATACGCGGAAAGATTCTTCCGAACGGAGAAATTGACGACAACGCAAGCCCCGAACTTCGCCGCATTCGCCGCGAGATAAACGAGCGACGCGGGCGAATCTATCGCAATCTGGAATCGTTGATGCACGAACGCGCGCCGTCCGCGATTCAAGAAGACATAGTCACGATTCGCAATGGCCGGTTCGTGATACCGGTTCGCACAGATTCTCGCGGCCAGGTTCCCGGCGTTATGCACGGCCTTTCATCGAGCGGGCAGACAACGTTCGTCGAGCCTCTTGCGATCATCGAACAGAACAACGAGCTTGTCCGTTTGCGCGAGCAGGAAGAGATTGAAATCGCGCAGATACTTCTCGCAATTTCGGAGACGCTTCGCTCGAACCTCGACGGCATAGTTCAGGTCGTTGATGCGATTTCTGAAATTGACTTCACTCAGGCGAAAGCACGGCTTTCATCAGAGTTCAAATGCGTGCGGCCCGTGATGACAAACAGCCGCCGCCTTGTGCTCAAAGACGCGCGCCACCCTTTGCTTGAACACACGCTCAGGCAATCGGGCGGAAAGATCGTGCCGATTTCATTGGAGATGGACGAATCGCATCAGACGATGGTCATCAGCGGGCCGAACGCAGGCGGCAAGACTGTTGTCGTAAAGACGGTCGGGCTTGTCGCGCTGATGGCGCAGATGGGGTTGCACGTGCCTGCAAGCGAAGCCGTGTTGCCTGTCTTCGATCAGGTGCTTGCCGACATTGGCGACCAACAATCAATCGCCGCGAACCTTTCGACGTTCACGGCGCACATGCGCAACATCGCAGAGATGGCCGCAAGTGTCGCGCCGCCCGCGCTGATATTGATAGACGAAGTGGGGACGGGCACAGACCCCGACGAAGGCGCTGCGCTCGGCGTTGCTGTAGTTGATTTCTTTCGACGCGCAGGCGCGACTTCTATCGCAACGACGCATTACAATCCGCTCAAGACATGGGCTTCCGAGGCCGAAGGCGTGTTGAATGCTTCGGTCGAATTCGATGAACGAACGCTCAGGCCGACTTATCGCCTGATGGTCGGCGTAGCGGGCGCTTCTTCGGGAATTGAAATCGCAAAGCGAATGAACGTCCCGGCAGAAGTAATCGACGAAGCAAGCGCGTTGCTCGACCCCGCGCATACGCAGGCCAGCGATTATTTGAAGCGGCTTAAATCGCTCGTTGACGAGCAGGAGAGTGCGCGTGCGGCTCTGGAAGAAGAGCGGCAGGCGACAGCCGAGAAGTTTGCAAAACTCGACCTGGAATTCGCGCAGCGAGAAAGCGAGCGCCGCAAACAGTTCGAAAGCCAGCTTGCTCAGGTAGTCCGCGAGTTCAACGACGAGAGCGCGCGTTTGATCGGCACAATCAAAGATCGCGTCGCGGCTGCGCGCCTGAAAAAAGAGGCGGAGTCCCGCGCGGCAGAATTGCGCCGCTCGGCGGGAGTGAAGTTGCACAAACAAGCCGCGAGCACTGTAGACATCACGCGCTCTACAGATGCATCGAGCATCGAGCGCGAATTAGTTGCGCCGCAGGTCAGCGCGTTTGCGGAAGAGACGATTGACATAAACGAGCGCGATCAAGTGAAGATCAAATCACTCGACCGCGAAGGCATGGTCGAATCAATAAGCGGCGATACTTATACGGTGCTGGTCGGCTCGCTGAGATTCAAAACGAAGCGCGACGAATTGCAACTTGTGAAATCTGCCGCTCCTGCGTCGAAACGCGCAGCCGCCTTGCCGCGCGGGGTGAGCGCGTCATTTGACGTAGATCAGAATTTCGCGCCTGAGTTGAACATCATAGGCACGACGGTTGATGAAGCCACAGACCGTGTAGACAAATTTCTTGATGAAGCTTATCTGGCGGGGGCCGAAAGCGTGCGCGTAGTTCACGGGCACGGCAAAGGCGCATTGCGGCGGGCCGTTTCCGAATTACTGACCGGGCACCCGCACGTTGAAAAGTTTAATCAGGCTCCCGCAAATGAAGGCGGCGGGGGCGCGACTATCGTAAGAATGAAAAAGTAATCACAGATGAACACAGGCCATCGCGAATTTCAAATTTGAAATTCGATATTTCGACTGAAAACTCTCTTGCGCGGTTTTTAGTTTACTGTTAATAATTTTCTAGCTCGAAAGCTACTGGCTGCTCCTTCAAATCAAAGATCAAGATGGGATAACTCAATGCGATTACCGCGTGGTTTTGCTGAGGATGTAAAGAATCAGGGTGACATAGTGCGGGTGATTTCCGACTATGTGACGCTGAAGAAGCGCGGGTCGAATTATCTTGCGCGCTGCCCTTTTCATTCAGAGAAAACCCCATCATTCACAGTCCACGCAGGCAAAGGGCTTTTCAAATGTTTCGGCTGCGGCGCGGGCGGCAGCATCTTTGATTTCATTATGCGCATTGAGGGCTGCGCGTTTCCCGAAGCGGTGAAAATCGTCGCCGAAAAAAGCGGCATCCCGATTCCCGTTGTCGAAGAGACCGAAGACTACAAAAAGACCGCTCACGACCGCGAAGTCGTTCTTCGCTTGAACGAGTTGGCCGCAGAATATTTCGAGCTTCAACTGAGCGACGCCGACGAAGGCGCAAGAGCGCGCGACTATATCGAGTCGCGCGGCATAACAGAAGAAACCCGACAACTGTTTCGCATGGGTTATGCGCCTGACAGGTGGGACGGCTTGATGAATCATCTTCGAGAGCGAGGCGCGAGCGACGACGAATTGAACGTCAGCGGCCTCGTTGTAGTGAAAGACACAGGCGGATATTACGACCGCTTTCGCGGGCGAGTAATGTTTCCCATAGCTGATTCGCAGGGCCGCGTCATCGCTTTCGGCGGGCGCGTGATGGGCGAAGGCGAGCCAAAATATTTGAACTCGCCTGAAACTGCCGTCTATACAAAAGGGCGCAACCTCTACGGGCTTGGATACGGAAAGGAAGATATTCGCAGGGCGGGCTATGCGATTTTGGTCGAAGGCTACCTCGATTGCATCATTCCTTTTCAAGCGGGCGTGCGCAATATAGTCGCCAGTCTCGGCACCGCTCTCACCAGCGATCAAGTGCGATTGCTGCGCCGCTACATGGATCAGCCGCAGATCGTCGTCAACTTTGACCCTGATTCTGCGGGGCAGGCTGCGACTATGCGTTCAATCGAGATGCTGCTGACGGAAGGCTTCAAAGCGAACATACTGCGAATGCCGACCGATGATGATCCTGATGAGTACGTGCGCGCTTATGGAGTCGAAGCGTTTCGCGCGCTCTTAAAGACTACGCAGCCATACATCGAATACATAATTGACATGTCCGTCGCAGCGCACGACACGGCGAAGCCGTCAGGCAAGGTTGAAGCGATTAACGAAATCCTGCCGCACCTGGCTCGGATGCGCGACAAGGTGGCGCGCGCAGATTACGCAGACCAGATAGCTGATCGCTTGAAAGTTGATTCGCGCACAATCCGCGAAGAGATGAAGCGCGTGGCCACGAATCGCCAGCAATCGCTCGACCCAAAACGCCTGCGCGTGATGCAAGAGGTTACTCAGGCAGAGCGGCAGTTGCTTGAGCTTATGCTGGCCGACGAAGATGTGCGCCGCGCGATGATCTCGAATCTGAAAGAAGAGGATTACTCGGAACTGGCTTCAGGAGCCATTTTCGCGGCGATCATCAATGTGGAGCGTGAAGGAGTTGAGCCTGATTTCACCAGTCTGAGCGAGCGTGTGGAAGGCGAAGAAGATCGGAATTTACTATCCGCGCTGTTAATGAGCGATCTGGCGTGGGCGGGCGGCAACGATTTCGATACGCTGTTCAAAAAGGCAACCGGAGCGATTTCGTCGCTGAGGCGGAGGCAGCTTGAACGAAAGCTCGACATGATTCAAATCGAACTCGGCCAGGCGGTACGCGAGGAAGATCACGACCGCGTGGAGCGGCTGTATCAGGAGAAAATAGATATTCAAAGACGAAAACTTGCGCTTTCGGCAGCGTGAAATCATTTTGTGGGAATCATCATTTACGTATGGTGAATGAGTGGAAAGAAGTTAAGAAACTATTGCAATGCTATTACGCGCGTGACAATCATGCAGTTGCGCGATTAGCATCTTGACAGATATTAATAATGAGGGTACCAATTCACAGTGGCTTTAGCAGGCGCACTTGAAAGTTAGCCCCTCACAGGAGAGCCGGTGTCCGACATCAATGAAAAGTATTCTGACGAAGTAGAGAAACTTCTCGAAGTAGGAAAAGAGAAGGAGTATCTGACTTACGACGATATAAATCGGCTGCTGCCACCCGATCTGAATTCCGCTGACGATATTGAAGCGATACTGGATGTGATCGGGGCGGAAGGCATTTCGATATCGGATTCGGACGACAAGTTTATTGAAGTAGCATCAGTCGTAGTCGGCAACGGTGATGGCAAGCTCGAAGACGCGGTTGAAGAAGAACTGGACCTTGATCTGACACCCGGCTCGCTCGATAAAACGAATGACCCCGTCAGGTTGTACCTGCGCGAGATGGCCATCGTACCGCTTTTGACCCGCGACGGAGAAGTGTCAATCGCGCGCCGCATCGAGCGCGGTCGCCAGCGGGCGATGAAAGCAATATCCCGATCTCCTGTCTGCGTCGAAGACCTGATCGAAATCGGCGAGCGATTGCGGAACGGGGAGATGCATATTAAAGAGCTGGTAACTTTCAGCGAGCAGGAGCCGATTACCGAAGAGCGCATCGAAGAATATTTGAATGCGACGCTCGAAGCAATGACCGAATTGAAGAAGAGTTATGCGCGCACGCTCAAGCTCAACGAGCGGTTGCACGAAGAGAACAAGAAATCGCTGAAGCTGCCGCGCTTACGTCGAAAGCTCGCGATGTCCCGCATCGAAGTAAGTCGTCAGGCTCGCGCGCTCGATCTATTGCTGCAACAACACGACCATTTCGCAAGTTTGATACGCGAATGCGTGGGCCAGGCGCGCGAGGCTCGCATTGCGATTGATAAGGCCCGCCGCGCGATTGAAAAGAAAAAGTGGAACGAAGACGAACGCGAGTTAAGAAAGAATTTGCGGGACGCCGAACGCAGGCTCACAGAGTTGGAGGAATGCTGGCACGTCAACGCGATTGAGATGGAGCGTTCGCTTGCCTCAATAAACAGCGGCGAGTATGAAGCGAACCTCGCCAAAAAAGAGTTGGTCGAGGCGAACCTTCGGCTGGTCGTTTCGATAGCCAAGAAGTACACGAATCGCGGGCTACAGTTTTTGGATCTGATTCAAGAAGGCAACATCGGCCTGATGAAAGCGGTGGACAAATTCGAGTGGCGGCGCGGGTACAAGTTCTCGACTTACGCGACGTGGTGGATCAGGCAAGCCATCACGCGCGCCATTGCCGATCAGGCGCGAACCATTCGCATACCTGTTCACATGATCGAAACCATCAACAAGTTGATTCGCACTTCGCGCTCGCTGGTTCAAGAGTTGGGCCGCGAGCCTAGCTCGGAAGAGATAGCGAGAAAGATGGACATCCCGGTGTCGAAGGTGCGAAAAGTTTTGAAGATCGCGCAAGAGCCGATTTCGCTTGAGACTCCGATAGGCGAAGAAGAAGACTCGCACTTAGGCGATTTCATCGAAGACAAGACGATTGCCAACCCGGCGGACTCTGTAATCACGTCCAACCTGCGAGAGATCACCGAAGAAGTTTTGAAATCGCTCACTCCGCGCGAAGAGAAAGTAATCAAGATGCGCTTCGGGCTCGGCCCGAACGGCAGCGAGCACACGCTGGAAGAAGTGGGCCAGCATTTCGCCGTCACTCGCGAGCGCATACGCCAAATCGAAGCCAAAGCTCTGCGCAAATTGCGTCACCCATCGCGCTCGCGCAAGCTGAAAGCGTTCCTCGAATCTGCAAGGCCATAATATCCCATTCAATTCAACCCCCATTTATGTTGAACTTTCAGTAGCAGCCTGCGCGCGCAGGCGACAGCATAAAGCCCAGCATGTCAGTGCTGGGATAAGAGCATCGGGCGAAAGAATCCTATTGCTGTCGCCCGCTACGCGGGCTTGTGTAGAATCATATCGCCGCTATCCCCATATCTGACGATATGGGCTACGAGCTTACGCCCGCTTCGCGGGTTAGCATCTGACAGGGTTGAATGCCTGCATTCCATAACGCGCTCTAAGACCATCTGCTTGACTTATTCCGGTCTTTGAAATAAACCTATTGTACAACTGCGAGAAAGGAGTTAATCCTATGGCAGGTCAAGCCGAGAGTGCAAATTCACATTCTACGATACAGGACGAACAGCAACTCAGGCGCATCAACAAAGAATGGGTCGAGGCGCTGGTTCAAGGCGATACGGCGACGCTCAATCGCGTTATGGATGAAAACTGCATCTTTAGCTATGCCCTGGATGGCGATGATAAATCACAGTTCATAGCAGATATTGAGTCGGGAGACCTGAAGGTTGACTCGCTCAAGCGCGATAATGTCGAGGTCTGGATTTATGGATCAACCGGCGTATTGATAGCGTTTGATACGGCTGTCTGGAATTATAAAGGCCAGCACATACAGAACCATTATCGAACAATTCATGTCTACGCAGAACGCGATGGGCAGTGGCAAATCGTAGCGATACAGGCGAGCCCCATCCCGTCGAAATAATCCAATCATATTTGTTGAAACACGTACCAGGATATAGTCGGTTGAGTCGGGCCTTACGCCGGTTCTACAAACGGTATGGCCCGAACCCGTTTCTCAGGTTTGCGCCACCCGGACATTTTTATTCCCCGCTTCCAGACACACGGTTTGTTGATCGCAATCAAGCGACGATTTTTAATCGCCAGATACAAAGCGTCCCGGGAATCGAAAATAATGTAGAAGAAC
Source organism: Blastocatellia bacterium (assembly GCA_963726785.1). GTDB lineage: Bacteria > Acidobacteriota > Blastocatellia > UBA7656 > UBA7656 > DATEKX01. The sequence continues at coordinate 226,647 of CAVSDJ010000008.1, read as the reverse complement.
AACTCGCCTTCATCGCCAAGTTTTCCGATTATTATACGGAGCTTCCGTTCAAGGATGATAAAGGCTCAGGGCTTCGTTATTACTTCCGCAACCCATACTTTTCTTATGGTGACGCCATCATACTATATTCGATGCTGCGTCATTATCGTCCGCAGCAAATTATAGAAGTCGGCTCCGGCTTTTCATCGGCGTTGATGCTTGATACGAACGATCTCTTCTTCTCAAAAAAGATGGCGCTCACATTCATAGAGCCTCACCCTGAGCGGCTCTTTTCTTTGCTGAACGACGAAGACCAAAAACTACACGCAACCGTGATAGACATAGTGCAAAATGTTCAGCTTGATCGGTTCGCCGCCCTGAACCCTGGAGATATTCTCTTCATTGATTCTTCGCACGTGGCAAAGATCGGTAGCGATGTCGTTCATCTTCTGACTAACGTTCTGCCAAAGCTAAACGCGGGTGTCATCATTCATTTTCATGACGTGTTCTGGCCTTTCGAGTATCCAGAAGAGTGGATTCGAGACGGAATAGCATGGAATGAAAACTATATGCTCAAAGCGTTCCTGCAGTTCAACGCGAATTTCAAAATACTATTTTTTAACTCATACCTTGCGATTCATCACAGGGGCTTGTTGGAGCAAAAGCTTCCCTTATTCTTGCAGAATTCAGGAGGTAGTCTCTGGCTCGAAAAGGTCTCATAATAATATCGAAAAGGGAAATAAGAATGAATACTCGAATTGGCCTTTTGCTGTTATCGCTCTTTATAGTTGGTGTGAATGCTGCTCCGGCTGAGGCGCAGGATTTAAGCCCGTATTTCAAAAATACCACTGGAGCATTCGTTCTTTATGATCTGAAGGAAAACCACTACATTCGCTATAACGAGCAGCGTTGCCGCGAACGGTTCAGCCCGAAATCAACCTTTAAGATTCCAAACTCGCTGATCGGGCTGGAAACCGGCATCATTCGAGACGCTGATTTTACCATTGCATGGAATAGACAAAAGTACCCGCCTCAGGATAACTGGAATCAAGAACCGTTCATCCACTGGGCGCAGGATCACACCCTGCGGTCAGCAATCAAGTATTCTGTTGTCTGGTATTACAGAGAGCTTGCTTTGCGCGTAGGCAAGCAAAAGATGGAGAAGTACATCACGGCTTTCAATTACGGAAATGAAACTATATCGAAAGCCATCAATAATTTCTGGCTCGATGGCTCGTTAAAAATATCAGCCGACGAGCAGGTAGAGTTCTTGAAAGAATTTTACGCAGGGAGATTGCCTGTCTCTAAACGCGCAATAGAAATCGTTAAAGACATTCTTGTGCTTGAAAACACACCGGCATACAAGTTAAGCGCAAAGACCGGAGGCGGTTCAGTTGCGGAAGGGAAATATATCGGCTGGTTTGTAGGTTATTTGGAAACCAAAGGCAATGTTTATTTCTTCGCTACCAATATTGAAGGCGCGAACTTTGCGGAGATACGCGAAAAGCGCATAGAGTTATCGAAAGAAATACTGGCAGCATTAGGCTATCTGCCGAAATAAATCTGGCGATCAGCTTTCACGATCAATCAATCGGGCGGATTGGGCCTTCATTGCGACCGAGCGTTTTAGGTTGTTCAGGCTCTTCGGCTTCAATCGGCTTACTGCTTTGGGCTTGCGACGGGGCGGGCTGAGTTGTTTGCGGCGCTATCGTATCAGTTCCCGTCGTAGATTCCTTGTATCGTGAAAGCATCTCGTCAATGCGAGCGCGCTTGGCTTGCTCTTCATACTCGCGCTCGGCTTCGGCCAGTCGAGGGTCGGTTGAAGCAGAGGCCGGACGATTGAGCTTCATGCGAATCTCTTCGAGTGTTGACGAAGGGTCGTTAGCATCAAAAGGCGTTTGAATGCCTGCGAGGTTTTCGCGCATCGAGGTCAGGTGAGTTTCGTTGGCAAGGTCTTCGCCCGTTCGCTTGCGCTCTTCGCGCAAGGCGTGCGCGCGGGCAGCAGATGATTTAGCTTCGCTTATCTGTTGTTTGAGCAGGTCGCGATGCGATGCGAGCGTGACAAGTTCCCTTCCCGCGCTTTCGGCTGCAATCAGGTCGCCGCGCTCGCGCGCCATCTTCTCTCGCTCCGCGATGCCGAGTATTTTCAATTCGACCTCGGCCAGTTCCTTCTCGAACATCTTCACAGAGGCGAGCGTCTGCACTTCCAATTCGTTGAGGCGCGCAATCTCTGCCCGCGTGACCCGTCGCACATCTTTATCAGGGCTACTGGCTCGCTCGATCAAATCATCGAGATAAGAGTTGATAAGCCGCTTGGTGCGGTTCCACATCGTTTCACCTTCCGGTCGCTAAGGGTTTTTGTTCTCAGGAGGCTTAGTCTCGTCCTGTTGAATCGGTCTTGGCGACGAATTGAGTTGCTGAACCACCGGCAGCGTCATCGGCTTGACGAACCTGACGCGGAATATCGCGCCGGGTTGGAGGAATACTTCGCCGCCTTTCGTAAGCAGCAACCCCGCCAGCAATCCTCCGCCAAGCGAAGCCGCGCCCGCGCCAGGATTGCCGCCCGACAGCAGAATCACACCCGCGCCCGCACCGCCGATAGTGCCGCCGCGCGAAACATTCTCAGCCGTCCTCTTGCCGCTATTCCCGCCGCTCACTTTGCCTTCCTCGTTCGCCTTGAGCTTTTCGTTCTTATCCCAGTCATCAACTCCTGAAAGCTCAATGAAGACAGGCTCGTCGCCCCATGACATTATGACGCGCTCAAAAGCTATAGACATAGTCGCGGACTTCATCTTGCGCCGCGCAGGCGTGACAGATGCGACGCGACCGCGAAACTCGGTTCCGCGCGGCATGACCATCCGGTTGTCAACATAAATCGGCTCATCCAAAACCGCGATAACCAGATCGCCAACTTCGCTCAACTTCGAGCTGAGACGAGTTTGAAGCACAAGTTTGGCCTTCGTATCAGGCTCGATTGTCGCTTCGCGCGCTGCCTGCGCGCGCGCCTGTACAGAAATCAATGCTAGAAATGCGAAAGCAGAAATGACGCTAAGAACTTTTTTCATGCTAAACCTCCGGGCTGGCGCTGCGATTCGTGACATTTGATGTTATTCCAGCCTTATTTGTATGGTCAAGGAATTACTGGGCGCTGGTGAATCGTCTCTTTTCAAAACTGACTGTTACTCGCCAATTGTTCGCTTGATACAATCGGCTAAATGATTGGCTTGCGCTTCGATCTTTTTCTGATCTTCGCCTTCGATCATCACGCGAGCAAGGTTCTCTGTCCCTGAGTAGCGAACGAGCAATCGGCCCCGACCTTGCAACTCGTTTTCCAGTTGATCCATCGCGGCTTTTACTTCCGGCAACTCGTCAAGCTCAGGCTTGCTTCGCACTCGCACGTTGACCAGCACCTGCGGAAAACGTTTCATCTGTGATGCAAGCTCTGAAAGCCGACGGCCCGAATGCCGAACGGCGCGCAGAAGCTCGATTGCGGTAATCATCCCGTCGCCCGCAAGCGATATGTCCGGGAATATGATGTGACCAGACTGCTCGCCTCCGAGCTTTGCGCCGCTCGCCAGCAACTCTGCGAGCACGTACCTGTCGCCTACCTGCGCGCGCACCATCTGGATCGCTCGCTCGCCCAGAGCCAATTCAAGCCCGATGTTGCTCATTACCGTGGCGACCACTTTGTTTCCTGCAAGCTGCCCGCGCGATTTCATATACTCTGCGAGCAACAGCAGAGAGATGTCGCCGTCAACAAGCTCGCCTCTATCATCAACAAAGAGCGCGCGGTCTGCATCGCCATCAAATGCAATTCCAAGATCGAGATTATTTTTCGCAACCAGGTGTTGCAGGCCTTCAAGGTGAAGCGAGCCGCAGCCTTCGTTTATGTTGCGACCATCGGGCGTGTTTGAAATAACATTAATGCGAGCGCCAAGCTCCTGAAATAATTTCGGCGCAATCGCAGATGCGGCTCCATTCGCGCAATCTAATCCTACGCGGAAGCCTTCGAGATTCAATCCCTGCCCTACTTCATTAACTAGATAATCCAGGTATCGCTTTTGATGCTCCGCTTCTCGTTTTTCATATCCATCCGAATCGCTGACGGGCGCGCTGGTGTCTTCATCATTTGCTTCAGCAATGTCTGATTCGATTTTGCGCTCCATCTCGTCGGCAAGTTTTTTTCCTGACGGAGAAAACACTTTGATGCCGTTGTCGCGGTAAGGATTATGTGAAGCTGAAATAACAACGCCTACATCGAAAGGAGTGACCTTCGTGATAAAAGCTACGCCCGGTGTAGTGATGACGCCCGCTGATTCAACGCTCGCGCCTGCACCGATAGCGCCTTGCGCAAGAGCCTGTTCAATTCGCGGGCCTGATTCGCGAGTGTCGCGCCCGATCACGATGCGCGGCGAGCGGTCAAGCTCGTGCGCCAGATTTAAAACGAGCGAACGGCCAATCAGTGCAACCGTGTTTTCATCAAGCGGGTACTCTCCCGCAACGCCTCTGATTCCGTCCGTGCCAAATAATTTCCGAACCCTGCCTTCCGGCATCAATCTCTCCTCTTCCATTTACACGAATATCTACGAATGTGTGCGAAGCAAAATTAACAATTACTCACTTATTTCACACGAATGGTAGCAGGCTCGACCGCGCGTACATTGACCTTGTCAGAATAAGTCGGCGAAATGGTTACCTTCGGAGCAAACAGGCGCGCGCCAGTGCCTTCTGCCTGATAATCAATAGCGACGTTCAGATCAGAGACGGTCACTTGATCAATTACCGAACGAGCGCCGATCAGTTTCACATTGACGTGTTTAGGAAGAAGCTGCGCGCCCGGCGGGCCGTTGAACAAAACGACAGGCACACGCTCAATCGTTCGTTCTTTTTGCACTTCGCCGATGTTTACCGTGAGCATCACAGTGCGGTGTCCTTGCTCGCTTATGTTCAGATTAGGCGAGCCTATGTCTATTGCGACCGACTCGCTAAAGGTGTGGGTTTTATCCCCGAGGCTGACGGTTTCCGTAGAGACTTCGGTTATGTCGCGCGTCTGGCTTTCGGCTCCGCTGATTCGAACCGTCGCGGGTGTAATCTGCCAGTTTATGACTTCATAACCGGGCGGCGGTTGTCCATCAAAGCGCGGAGTTATGGGAACCTCTTTTTGAATGACTCTCTCAACGGTCACACGGATGTTGCGCGGCTCGACCTCGCTCCCTTTCACGCTTGCAGGCAAGCGGCTGGTATCGAGCGTAAGCTGTCTGACGCGAACACCGGGCTCCACGCCTGTCATATCAGCTATGACCGATACTTCGCTTGGTCGCACCGAATCCACCACATCGCGCGGGCCTTCCATATAGACTCTGGCTAAAATCGTGTCGTACTTTGACACGATCAGTGATTCGGGCAAGTGGCGAAACTCTATCGGCACATTCTGCAAGGTGACCTGTCTGACAGGGCGCGACGCGACCGACAGCCACAGCACTGCCGTAATTAACAGCGCCAAAACTTTTAAGCCGGTGTTTTCCAGTATGTAGTCTTTCGCGTATTCTTTGACCGCCGAAAGATAGTGCAACACTCTGTCCATAGCCGAAGCCTATTTGATAAACGTCTCGCTGACGCGCTCTCTTGAAGTTTCAGACCTGACCGCAACCGCGCGCCTGCGTCGCCGCGACGGGCGAATCATCTCTGTGATGCGAACGCTCGGCTGCAAAGCCTCGCGTATGCGTTCGCGCAAGCTTGCGCTGTTTAAGTAACGAGTGATCTCGCCTTTTTCGACGAAAGAGATGATGCCCGTTTCTTCACTCACGACGACCGCGACCGCGTCCGTGTCTTCCGTGATGCCGATAGCAGCGCGATGGCGCGTGCCAAGCTCTTTCGACAATCTGGGATTCAGCGTGAGCGGCAGAAAGCAACTCGCCGCCGCCAGCTTGTAATTGCGTATGATTGCCGCTCCATCGTGCAGCGCGGTATGCGGGTCGAATATAGTAACCAGCAAGTCGTAGGAAAGAGTCGCGCCGATGTCTACGCCTGTATCAATGTAGTTCTGCAATCCCACGTTGCGTTCAAGCACAATGAGCGCGCCGATCTTGCGCGAAGAGAGCGTCATCGCCGCAAGGACTATTTCATCGTAAGCTTCGTGTCCTTTTTTCGCGCGGCCAAATCCAAGCGGGCGGCGCAGGTTCGAGCCTACGCGCATGAGCGCGGAGCGAATTTCAGGAGCAAAGATGACCAGGATGGCAAACCCGAAATAAAGCAGCGTGTTTCGCATCACGAACTGGAGCGTCTCAAGCCCGAATATGACGGACATTTGATAAAGCAACCCCACGCCTAACAATCCCATCGCCATCTGAACCGCGCGCGTGCCGCGCACCAGTTTCAGCAGGCCATAAAGAATGGCCCACACAGCAATGAAGTCAATCAGGTCGGTCAGCCTCAACTGCTTTACGAATTGGATAAACTGGTCCATTTCAATATCACATTAGCGAACGAAGGCGTTCGAGCAGGCTTGCGCTCGCAATCAAGTACGGTGAATCTGCGCGCACAGTTTTCGCAGACGACTCTCACATTGAGCGGAGGCTACGGGCCGAAACTGAGCGCGGCACATCTCGCGGAATCCCTGCGGCACCGATCTGAACCTGACAGGGCGTTGAGCGCATCAAAAGAAGGTCGTTATTATGCGCAACGCCTCTGCGCTTTCTATCGCCGCTTTGATGTCACGCGCGTTGATATTGTTGCCGATCATTCGGGAAAAACATTGCACATTGTCAGAATCGTTATCGAACGCGCGCAATTAAAATCCATCGAAGCCTGACGATAGACTCCTAAAACTATGGTATCTGTCGCTCGCCGCAGAATCAAGCAAAACCGTCGAGACATCTTCAACTATCGAGATAATACCCCGAAGCATACACCTCTATACCATCTGCGTATTGTTTCATCTCACCGTCCAGAGGTCGAATTGCTCCCAGGCAAGCAATAGCGCCATTTCTCGGAGATTATTTGTTTGGCATCTCATTTGCCACTTGTTTTACGTCAGTTAATAACAAGCATTGGTAGAGAGAGGTAGAGAAATGACAGTTAAATTGATCAAGCGGAATCAACAGACGACTAAGGATGAAAAAACTTCCCAGACGCCTGCGCCTAACAAGATTCTGACGACGACTCAAGGATGGGTTGAAGAATTCAGAGAGCGGAAAGCCAGAAACAACGAGTTGCTTATAGGCATGTTGAGGCGTGCGTGAGGCTCAAGCAGTGTGGCTCAAGCAGTGTGGCACAAATGAATTGCCCCAACCAATATCGCCACAACGAGCCTCGACCATGCCTGCAGTCACGATTATCAAAAGAAGACTTTGAATAAATATTTGAGCGAGTTATCAACTTGCTTTATGAAGCGTGCGAGCGTTTTATCTTCAACGCCGCTTCGATGATCCGATCTGCCGTCTCTCGCTTTGTGAGCAGCGGCATCTCAACCGTCTCGTCTGATGAGATGAGAGTGACCCTGTTGGTTTCGACATCAAAGCCTGAATCAGCCGCCGACACATCGTTGGCTACAATCAAATCAGCATTCTTGTTTTGGAGTTTCTTCTTCGCGTTCGCGACGACGTTTTCGGTTTCAGCCGCGAAGCCCACGACTACACGCGAGCCTTTGATTCGGCCAGTGGCGGCCAGTATGTCTTCGGTCTGCTCAAGTTCGAGCACGAACGCGCTGCCGTTTTTCTTGATCTTCTGGTCGGCTTGCCGAGTCGGGCGATAATCGGCTACGGCAGCAGCCATCACAACAATCGTCGCCGCTTCGAGATTCGCCATCACGGCTTCGTACATATCACTTGCCGATTTGACATTGATTGTGCGCGCTCCTGCGGGAGGCGAGATGGCGACCGGGCCTGAAACAAGCGTAACTTCAGCGCCGCGCGCAAGCGCCGCTTCCGCAACCGCATAACCCATCCTGCCCGACGAGCGATTCGTTATCCCGCGCACAGGATCAATCGCTTCATACGTCGGCCCCGATGTTATCAAAACGTGCTCGCCTGCAAGGTCTAAAACAGGTGTCAGGCGCTCCTGTAAGATTTCCCAGGCTCGCCCCACAATATCAGCAGGCTCAGCGAGTCTGCCCGCGCCGACAGTGCGACAGGCAAGGTAGCCTTCACCCGGATCAACGAAGCGGACGCCGCGTTCGCGCAACCTTCGGACATTTTCCTGCGTCGCAGGATGCGCCCACATCTCAACATTCATCGCGGGCGCAACAAGAACCGGCGCGGTCGTCGAGATGTAAAGGGTCGAGAGAAAGTCGTCTGCGATTCCGTTCGCAAACTTTGCAAGCGTATTGGCAGTCGCGGGCGCGACCAGCAGCAGGTCAATCGCTTGAGCTATCTGAATGTGTTTGATCTCTGGGTCATCGGTCGGCGCGAACATCTCTGTAATGACCGGCTGCCCTGAAATTGACTGAAACGTGAGCGGCCCGACGAACTGAGCCGCGTGGCGTGTCATCACGACTTGAACCGACACACCGCGCTTTTGAAGCCCGCGCAAGACTTCGACCGCTTTGTAGGCGGCGATGCAGCCAGTAACTCCCAAACCGACTTTCATTTCAACCCCAGAGATTAATAATCAGTGATTGATGATAACAATTTACTCTTCAGGAACCGTAGGTTTAACGATTTGATGGTAATGAATGAGGCCGCGCTGCACTTCTTCGAGGGCGATGCGAGTCGGTTTCTTCGCAGAGCTTTGAAGGCGCGGCTTTGCGCCTTTTTGAAGTTGTTTGCTGCGACGCGCGACCAGCAGGACCAGCCTGTATTTGCTATCTATTTCCGTAGTCCAATCTACGTCTTTGTCTGTTTCAGCCATGTAGTCCTTCTCCTTCAAAAGTATTTAATATTGATTGCACGCGATTCTTTTGCCTGTCGGGGCGGCGGCGCTCCGCGCTTATTATAGCCTTCAGCGCCGCAAATGCGCGATCACGATCATCATTGATAATCACGTACTTGAATCTTTCGTAAAGCTTCACCTCGGCAGCCGCGTTGCGAAGTCTTCGCTCAAGGTCTTCGGGCGCGTTGAGGTTGCGTTTCCTGAGCCGCGCTTCAAGCACCTTTCGCGAAGGCGGCAGCACGAAAACGGTTATCGCCTGAGGCATCTGGTCGCTGATCTGCTTGGCCCCCTGCACATCTATGTCGAGTATCACATCATAGCCTTCGGCCAGCATATGTTCGATAGTAGTCCTGTGCGTACCGTAAAAATAGCCATGCACTTCGGCAGATTCTATGAACTCGCCGCGCTCTTGCATCGCCCGGAAGAGTTCATCCGTGACGAAGTAGTAATCAATCCCGTCGCGCTCCGAACCGCGAGGCGCGCGCGTTGTGTAAGAGATCGAGTAACGCAATCTCCTGACCTGCGTTAACGCGCGGTTGACAAGCGAAGATTTTCCCGCGCCCGATGGAGCCGAAACCACGATTAAGTTGCCGCGTTCCGCATCGCGCTTTTTCGGGTTCACGGCGGCACGAGCCTCATTCGACATTCTGCCCCTGCTCCCTCATTTTCTCGACTTCGGTCTTGATAACGATGGCGGCGTCGCTGATTGAAATGTCGCTCGATTTCGACAAGATAGTATTTGCCTCGCGATTCATTTCCTGAAGGATGAAATCGAGCCGCTTGCCCACTTCTTCATCCGAGCGAACCACGTCGCGCATTTGAGTGAGGTGGCTCTTGAGCCGGGCAATCTCTTCGCTGATATCAGAGCGGTCTGCGAGCATAATGGCCTCCTGCGCCAGCCGCGTTTCGTCTATCTGCACTGCCCCTTGCAGATCGTCGAGCCGCTTTGTCAACTTCTCGCGATAGATGCCGGGCAAGCGCGCAGCTTCGGTCTCGATGCTCGGCAATTGCTTCTCGATCATATCGAGGCGCGAGTTAATCTCGAACGCAAGCTCCTGCCCTTCGATCAATCGCATCTCGGACAGCGCGACCAGAGCTTGCGAGACCGCGGCAACGACCGCCGCGACCAGCGCTTCATCGAGTCGGCCCGAATCCTGTGACACCTGCATCGCCCCCGGCAGCTTTGCGATGAGTTCGAGAGACACTTCGCCTTCGAGTCCGAATTCCTGCTTGAGTTCTCCAATCGCGGCGAGATAGCCGGACACTAAAGGGCGATTGATCTCAAACGTCGCCTGCTTCATCTGCTCGACCGTAATCGTCAAATCAATTCGCCCGCGATGCAATGCCGCCTGCACTTGCTTCTTTACAGTCAATTCGAGACTGGATAATTCCTGCGGCAGCCGCGCGTGTATGTCGAGAAATCGGTTGTTGACCGAACGAATATCAACACGCACTTTGAAATTATGGCCTTCGGCGCTTCCCTGTCCAAACCCTGTCATGCTTTTGATCATAAGATAATAATCCCTATAAGCAGTCATCGCAGCCCCGTCAGGGGCGACCTGTCTATAGCAGGCAGATGCAAAATAATTTCGTAGCTCCGTAGGAGTGAATCAACAGGTCGCTCCTACGGAGCTACAGAAATACTAATAACGCCGAAGCTATAGACAGGTCGCTCCTACGGAGCTTACTGACTGCTAACTACTCTTCCTTCATCCTCTGTGACCAGTTCATCCGTAAACTGTAGCTCGTATAAGTCGCGATAAATTCCTCCGCGCGACATCAATTCATCGTGCGTGCCCGCGTCAACTACGCGCCCACGGTCGAGCACTACGATCTTGTCCGCCCTGTGCACAGTAGTCAAACGATGCGCTATCACAATAGTCGTTCGGCCCTGCATCAGGTTCGAGAGCGCGCGTTGAACCAGCCGTTCAGATTGTGTATCGAGAGCAGAAGTCGCTTCATCAAGCACTAGAATCGGCGCGTCCTTCAATAGCGCGCGCGCAATGGCGAGTCGCTGGCGTTCGCCGCCCGAAAGCTTTACGCCGCGCTCGCCGATCAAAGTACCATACCCGCCGCGTTCAATTATAAAGTCGTGCGCGTAAGCTGCGCGAGCCGCCGCCTCGATACGCTCGCGGTCAAATTCCGGCCTGCCATACGCGATGTTGTTGATTATCGAATCGTTGAAAAGTATCACTTCCTGAGTGACGAGCGCGATCTGAGACCGCAGGCTCACAAGCTTTGCGGCGCAGATGTTTGTGCCGTCAATCAGAATCTCGCCTTCGGTCGGATCATAAAACCTCATCAACAGATTTGTGAGCGTGGTCTTGCCTGCGCCCGACAGGCCGACAAGCGCTACGACTTCTCCGCGTTGCACTTCGATGTTCACGTTGCCCACAGTCCAGTCAGTAGAATCCTGATATTTGAATGAAACATCGCGGAATCTTATTCGATCACCGAGCGGAGCCAGATCAACTGCGTCGGGTACGTCGCGTTTCTCTGTGTGAGTGTCGAGCAGAGTTTGAATTCGAGTCGTCGCCGCGAATGATTGCTGAAAGTAGTTTTGTATGCGCGATAGCTTCCTGAGCGGGTCATACATCTGAAGCATGGCTACGATGTAGGCTGCAAAAGTTCCAATCGTCATCAGGCCTGCGGCTGTCAGTCGTTGAGCGTACAGCAGGAAGGCTGCGGCAACCAGAACTCCGACCAGTTCCAGTATCGGAGACGAAAGATAAACGACTCGCGCTGCGCGCACCTGCGTTCGCGCAAGATGGAGGAGAGATTGGCGAAAGCGGCGCTGCTCGAATTTTTCCATGCCGAACGCTTTAACTATGCGATGACCAGAAATCGTCTCTTGCGCCATGTCGAGCACGTCTTCGGTTCCTTCTTGAGTCGAATGCGCAATAGTTCTGAGTTTCCTGCCGAACTTCATCGTGAGCCAGTAGATAAACGGCCCGATCACAAGCACGGCAAGAGTCAGCCGCCAATTCAAGATGAAGACGAGCGTGAACAGCGCGAGGAATGTAAGCGCTTCGCGCAGTAGGTCGGCAAGCAGCGTTGATACAGCGACCTGCACTTTCTCTGCGTCGCTGATTATATGCGCCGTGAGTTTGTTGGTCGGGTGGTCGGTGAAGAACTCGCTCGATTGTTGAAGAACATGATCGTAAAGCCGCTGGCGAAGGTCAACCACAGCGCCTACGCCTATGCGCCACATCAAGACGCTTGAAAAGTATTCCGATGCGCCGCGAATCAAAGTGAACACGACGAGCAGGACTGCGATCAGTGGCAGAGGGTTGAAGCCTGTAGGAAGGTAACGGCTCACGTCTATGCTAGACGCAAGCCCTGCGCTACCGGGCTGCGCGCTGCCGGAGAGTATATCAATGATAGATTTAAGTAATGCTGTGCGACCGGCTTCAAACACGCCGACAAGCGTCATGAGACAAAAAGCGAGCGCAAACAGCCCCGCGTAAGGCCTGACGTTCTTGAGCAGTATGCGAAAGTCTTTCATTACATCATGAGCGAGGAGGCTTGAACGGGCTAAACGATTGATTATACGCGAGAGGGAGTGAGCGTCAAGCGCAGATGGAATTGTGTGACAGTGGGATTCACCGCAGAGACGCAGAGGACGCAGAGGCGGCGCAGAGAATCTTATATTTGCATAACCTCCGCGCATCCTCTGCGCTCTCTGCGTCTCTGCGGTGAATTGGCTTCTTATGCTGAGAACTGAATGGCTCTGAAGTATCTAACGATTGAGATCAGTAAAGCCACGTGTAATGTTCGCTTTTTTACGAATCCTTGTTTGCGGTCTCCGTTGCATATGGGTTTAAGGGATGTACGCATTACGTTATCACGATAACATCCATCAAACCTACTCTAAGCGCTCTATCGCCCTAGCCGCAAAATCCCGAACAAGATGATCCTCATCATTAAGTCTTTCAGTTAAAGCAGGGATGGCTTGCTTCGCTTCCGGCCCCATCTCCCCTAATGCGCTCGCCGCTTTGATGCGGACATATTCACTCTGATCCTTGAGTGCCTCGGTCAGTGCAGGGATGACTTGCTTCGCCTCCGACCCCATCCGCCCTAATGCTTTCGCTGCGCTGCTGCGGACAAATTCATTCTGAGATTTCAATTGTTTAATTAGATCAGTAACTGTATCAATGTTGTCCTGTGCCGCTACCTGCCCAAAGAGCGCCATCAGTATTACAATCAGGAACATACTCCTACTACCCTGATGCTTCTCCCTCAGGCATAGAGCTTTATGCCGCTTCCACCTTTTCATGACATGTACCTGATATGTTCGGTAAATATAGACGAAAGAATATAGCATTTCCTTTGAAAAGCAATCTAAAACACAATCGTGTTTAAAATTAAATTATCTTGAATAACCGCAAAAGCAGTTTGATTTCTCATAACTCACGTTACGCAGCGAGCAAGAAAGAGTAGATGTTGACAAATCAATTACGCTCTCAATCAGCCCGATGAATCGGGCTTACCCTTTGGGCACGTAGGCCAGCGCTTCTAGCGCTGGTTGTGCATGGGCAGATAATTTATCAGCCCGCTTTAGCGTGCTTGCTCGTGCGGCTTTAGCCTTAGACAAGGTTGGCTAAAGCCGGAGAGGGAAGGACGTTGAAACGCTCTTTGAAGAAATTCGCTCGTCACAAACCAGCCGTAAACGGCTGGCCTATTTGCCCTTCGGGTAAGCCCGATTCATCGGGCTGGTTAACAACGCAATGGCTATGCTTATAGCTATTTGCAATTGAGCGCATGCGATGCGTCGGTCACAGTACCGCGAGCGGTAACGAGCGGGTTGGCTTGACGGCTGACCCGCTCGCTACCGCTCGCGGTACTGTGGTGTATACCCATTTGCAAACCGCGATAGATTCTCACTTCGCGTAGTAGCCTCTTCTTGTTCGTACCGCCGCGTCAGAGCGATTCACGTTGACTCGCACGCGGCGAAACGTGCCGTCGCGGTCTGTATTCGTTGGGTAATATCCGACGCTGTAGACAGTGCGAATCGCAGCGGCTACCTGCTTGTATACGCCCGACAGGTCGTTTACTTTTTCAGCTTTGAACATCTGCCCGCCTGTCAGTGCTGCGATGCGCTCAAGCTGGTCGCGCGCGACGGAATAAGCTTCTGATGTGCTGTTGCCGCGCTCGAAGACCTCTTCATACTCTGTGTCGAGGTAGACCGGAAAGATCATCGCATCGGCTTCTTCAAGTCTCCGTGCAAGCTGCTCGAACGTGACGCGAGTCGGCGCAGGATTGTAGCGATCAAGCGAACTGTCTACGCCATCCGTCATCACGACGACTGCGTTGCGCTGGCCTCGCGTGCCGCGCAAGGTGTCTGCAAGCGTGAACCACATCGTTTCATAAAACGCAGTGCCGCCTTCCGACTTCTCAATATTCTTGATTCGCCGCTTCAATTCATTGCGGTCTGCGGTCAACTGCGACACTACGCGAATCTCGTGCGTGAACGAAACAATGGCTACTTTGTCCTGAGGGCCAAGCACATCAACAAAGCGGAGCGCGGCGGATTTAACCACATCCAGCTTGTCTTTGATCGAGCCTGACAAATCCAGCACCAGAACAAGGTTGAACGGCGCGCTTTGAGCCTGAAAGAATTCGATTTGTTGTTGCTGACCATTCTCTGCAAGCTCGAAATCCTCTTTCCTCAGGTTTGCCAGCGCCTGACCGGAGCGATTGGTCACAGAGACATTCAGATTAACGAGCGCCGATTTAAGCACTACAGATTCTTCATCGGGATTGTCTCTTTCGTTACCATTCGATGGCGCGGGTAGAACAGGGTCGGCGGCGGCTTCATTGTCGCGTCGCAGAACCGGCGGCGCGTTCGGGCGCGCATTGCGCGAAGCGATTACATCAGGCTCGTTCACCGTGTCATCCGGGCGTGTTGTACGAGCAGGAGGATTGTATTGCCTGTCCCGATCATCGTTAGTCGAGCGCGGTCTTTGCGTGTTCCCGTAATCGTATCCTTGCGTGGAGCGCGACCGTGAGTTTGATGATGATTGATTGTTCGCCTGCGGGTCTTGATCGTCCGGTTGATCATAGATTGTGCTTCCTGTGTCTCGCGCACTTCCGAGTCCAGTACCCGACGGAATGATTCTGACTCGAAGACCGGATGAGCCTCCGCTCGTGCGTCGTTCAGTTCGCGGTCGCTCGAACACTCCGCTACTGCGCACGGTAAGCGATTCATCGTCGCTGCGATCACTGCCCGCGAAGGGTACGGTGTTGCTGCCCGAAGAAGGCGCTGAACCTGAGCCGCGCGGCGCTTGCTGAGATGGATACGAAGATGTGCTAGCCCCGTTGTTTGAATCATAATCGTCAGCGTCCATCTGATCGTCACGCTGCGCATTAGGCGATGGATAAGCGGGTCTGGTATTGCGCCTCTGGTTTTGCGCTTGCGCAATCGAGTTATTGTCAGTCACGGTCGAATTATCATTCGCATAACTGCCAGCCGCATCGCCTGATCCTCTTGCAATCTGGGAGACGCTCGGCCCCGGCGTGAGCGTGATATTGCCTGCCTGACTGTTCAAGATTATCGGCGCAAGACCGCCGCCTAGTCGCCCTTGCAGGCTCTGCGCGCCCGTGCGCTCTGTGACAGCAAGAGCAGCAGTTGAACGCACCACTCCGCGTGATGAACGCATTGCAATGCTCGCGTCATCATTGGCCGGTATTCGATAACCGATAGCGCCTGTAGTCGTTTCGATAACCGCGCTCGCAAGCGAGCCGTTCACGTCAACAGGCCACGTGCCGCCGAATAATTGAATGCGCGAGCCACGCGGCACTGAAACAGTCAGATCAATCCGACCGGGGCGACCCTGTTGTTTGCATTGAATCGTGATGATGTTTTGAACGCCCATCAGCATCAGGTCTGACGGATCAAGCGACGCGCCTGCCGGACTCTTCTTTTCGGCGACTACGCGAACCGAATCCATGTCCCAGACTTCGATGCGAGTTGCGCCGCGAAGATTTTCAATTCGCACCTGGCCGCCGGAGTTCAAGTTGAAAGTTTCGACTCGAACCGATGAGCCTTGCGCTTCGAGCGTCCCTACATTGATGAAGAATGTTGAAATGAGGAGAAGCGATAACACAACACGACTAAGCTGGACACGATTATCGAGCTTTTCGCGTCGCCGGGTGGGAGCTAATTTAAACATGGCCTGCCTCCGCTAACAGCTTTCGAGAAGGACAAACTTTTCGCGGTCGCAACTCAAAAAGCGTTGACCGCGATATTCACTTGCGTATGTTTTGATTGTGGTGCAAGCGCGAAAGCGAAGTCAAACTAAGAACATGTCACCCGTTCAGGTAGGAGGCAGAAGAAATGATGAAGTATGAACGATGAATGATGAACCGGAGAATAGAATCCTCTTTTCCGCTATTCATCATTCATCGTTCATACTTCATCATTTCCTCTCAGTGTGTGGGCTTATTCACCTCGCCAGCGTTATAGCCTCGCCTGTGGCGCACTGCTATATCGTCGCGATTTCTCACTCGCACACGAATCGAACGAAAGCCGCCGTTTGAAAGCGCGTTTGTCGGATAGTAGCTGACCACATAAACGTGGCGCAGTTCTTCTGCGATTCGATGAGCGAGACGGCTGAGGTCGCCGATCTGTTCCGCATCATAAACAGGCCCGCCGCCTGCTGCTGTCAGGTCGGCCATGAAATCGCCGCCATTGCCGCGACCTCTGCCTCGTCGGCCACGCGATTGAGCGGCGGCGGTTGCGGCAGTTGTCATGTAATCATTCCCGCTCAGATTCGACGAAGTAAACGGCCCTGAAGTGAATGGCCCTCTGCGGCGACGCGGGAAAGGCCAGGGGAACGGCAATGGAAATGGAAAGTCGGGTATTGGGTTTCGTGGCCAGGGATTTATCTGAATGTTTCCGCTGCTGCCCGGATAGCGTAAACCATAAACCAGCACATCAGATTCGCTGACGATACTGATAGCGTCATCGTAGCCTGCCTGGCTGCTCGTAGTGTCTTCGCCATCTGAAAAAAGTATCAGCGCCTTTCTGCCTTCGATGTGACGCATCCTTCGGCTCACAGTTTCGTACACGGCATCATAGACGCTCGTGCCTGACCCTACAGACACGCTGCGAATGGCCGATTCAAGCTGGCGACGGTCGCTCGTAAAGTCGGTCAAGAAATTTGTCGAGCGGTCGAACGAAACAACCATCACGCGGTCTTGAGAACGCAGTTGCCGCACGAAGGCAAGGGCTGCGTCTTGAATGTCGCCGACGTTTCCTTGCACGCTCGGGCTGACATCGAGCATGAGCACCACGTTGAACGGAACCTCTTCGCTGCCGAACGAAGCAATCTCCTGCTGCACGCCGTCCTCGTAAAGCGTGAAATCGTTTTTGCTCAACTGAGGTATGTACCGTCCAGCGCGGTCGCTTACGAGCAGAGGAATGTTGACGAGCGTTGCTTCGAGTTTTACGACATCGTCATCATTGCCGGGAACTGGCCCCTGCTGGCCTGCGTCCTGTCTTTCATCCTGCGCGTTCGGTTGTGTGCGTCGGTTTGATTGGTCGCGCGGGTCTGACGGGCGCTGGAGCACGGGCGGCGCACCTCGCGAGCGATCACCGGATGTGTTGCCGCCATTGTCCGGGTTTCGGCTATCAGTTGAGGGCGGGCGGCGCAGCACAGGCGGCCCCGATGTCGGAGGCTGCGAAGGTTGCGGCCTGGAAGGCGCAGGCGTGTTTGCGACTCCATCATATTGCGCGTCCCTGCCTGTCTTAAGCGGGGGGCGGTCGAATGGCGGAGGCTCAGATCGCCTTTGAGACTGGCTTCTATCTTGCAAATTGCTAACTTGCGAGTCGCTTTGCTGCAAGTCACTGGTTTGAGTTGCCCCACCAACACGACGCGCTTCGTTCTGTGATGCGGGGTTCGCCGCTTTGTCTTTTGCCGCGCCTGCCGAATCATTGCCCTGCTGTGTGCGTTCGTTGGGTGTGGCGGGTTCAGTTTGATTCGATTCGGCTTGTCCTGTGCGGTCAGCTTCTTGAGGCGCAGTTGAAGTGCTCGCAGCCACGCCATTTTTTCCGCGCCTCACGCGTGAAGCTTGAGCCGATTGACCGGCCTGGCTCGCATACGTTACCGGAAGCAGCGATACGACAAATGCCGCTATCATAAAAACAGCGAAAACCGAGCGAATGGCCTTAAAGCTCATCTCTAAAACTCCGTCAGCGTTGGATTAGGCGGCATGGTTAGCACGCGATCAGGCGTTTGAGCAGGCAGATAAGTTGCTCAGACAGGCCCACCCCATCGCTCAAACCCACCGAGTAGGATGAGCGAGAGTTGCCCTCGCGTGGCCTTGTCTGAATAAGAAAGATTTACCGTGTTTGTCCTGCCTTGCCATACCGGGCCGATGCCTGTCAGAATGTTTTTTCCGAGTATACAGGGAACCCTTACAGCAACTATGGATAATCTGAAAGAACTGCGAACTATAGAAGAATTGAGCCTGACGCTCGAACAGTCAAGCGAAAAACCCGTTTTGCTTTTCAAACACAGCTTGACTTGCCCCATCAGCGCGCGCGCGTTCAGCGAGTTTCGATCTTACCTTGAGCAAGCCGACTCGCGTGTCAGTTATATACTGATTACAGTTCAAACCGCCCGCGCGGTTTCAAATGAAGTGGCGGCAAGATTGAACCTAGAGCATCAGTCGCCACAGGCAATATTAGTAAGGAATGGCCGAGAAGTGTGGAACGCTTCTCACTTCGCCATAAACGTATCGGCTCTCGCTCAGGCTATTGGCAGCATCAGTGATTGAAGCCTCTCAACGGGCAATCAGACATTCAATAAAATGTTTTGCGCCGGAGGTGTTGCCCCGGTGATTTAATCGCCGGTTGGCATCCCGACAGAATTGTCAATGTGAACAAGCTTAGACCTCACCTCAACAAGCTGTTACTCGCTTTTATCTTTTTAATCCTCGCATCGTCAACCATCGCCTGGACGGTGAAAGACCGGACGCCGCCTTCGTGGGACCCTTCGCATCACACGGTTGCGGCATACGATTATTACCGCCCGCTCGCGCATTTCGACCTGCGAGGCTTCGCGCGCGAGGTCTTCGTCAACAAGCAATACTACGCGCCCTTTATTCACTTGATGACGGCAGTGGCGTTCCTGATCTTCGGCGCATCGAGATTGAGCGCCGTGGCCGTGAACTTGATCTCGCTTGCCGTGCTGCTTGGTTCAGTCTCGTGGATTGGGCGCGCGCTTTATTTTCGGGACGGTGAATACTCGAATGCCGCGCGAGCGTCTACGGATTTGACCGCATTAACTCTTGGCGCAGTCGCGGCGCTCGTTTCAACCAGCTATCACTTCAATGCATGGCTGCTGCACGACGCTTTTCTTGATTACCCGCTCGTCGCGCTTGTCGCTTTGTCATTCGCGCTGTTGATTCGCGCAGGCGATTTCAGCAAAAGAAGCGATGCGATGCGACTGGCAATCGTAGCCGGTTGTGGCCTGCTGGCAAAACAGACTTTCGCATTCTTTCTCCTGCTGCCCGCGTTGTACGTTGTGATTTGCGTGTTGAGAAAACGCGACCGCAAAGCGATCATCAATCTGGCGCTCGCAGGCGCAGTCATCTTAGGCATTGCGGCTATCTGGTACGCCCCGCATTTTCGAGACGTGATTGAAATCTATCGCATCAACCAGCAGGGCGCGATAGATGAACAGGAGCCCCTGATCTTCAGCCGAGACTCGCTGATCTTTTATCTTCATTCTCTCATCGGCATGCAGGCGCAGATGCCTTTCGGTTTGCTGTTCGGCGTGGGGCTGATCTATTCGCTGATTCGCTCTCGCAAACAGAGCACGATGATTTACCTCTGGCTGTTGAGCGGCATTGCCAGCTTTACTTTCATCGCAAACAAAGATGTTCGCTACACCGTGCCCGTGCTGCCCGCCGTTGCGATACTTTCGGTCTGCTGGCTCCGCGAGTTCTGGCTACACGCTCGCGCAGCACCGGGTGATTCAGGCAAACGAGCAGTTGCCTTGAAACTGGCTCTGGTGGCCCCTATCGTGGCATGGGCGTTCATAAGCTTCTTCAACGCGCAGTGGCCCGCGCAGGGTCAGGGCGTGTTCATTGATACGCCCTATTTTCGCTGGATGGTCTTTTCGCGTAACTACTTTGTCTACGATCATCGCCCGCTGCCGGACGATTGGGGCGTGCCTGAAATTGCGCGCACAGTGGCCGAGTTCCCTTATGATGAGAACTCGCCTTCCGTGCGCGCGTTGAACGAGCCGAAGCCGCTCAGGCAGAAATTCCCATCGCTCGACCCTCACGAAATAGAGGAAGCTCAATTTGAACCTTACGGAGATGTGGACGTGTTTGTGTGGCCGACGCTCGGCGTAGTGGTCAATCGTCCGTTTTTGAATTCATCGGCAATCGCTCTCTATTCCCGCCTGTTTGCGCCTGAGCGAGGCGGAATGCCTGTCATCACAGTCGAGTCCATCAGCAACGAATCCGAAATTGATCGCGTAGACCGTTGCGATTATCTGGTGGTGCGCACGGGGCTGGATCATGCGGAAAGAGTCGAGACCGTTGAGCGCAAAGTAGAGGCTATGATTCTAGCAAACCCTGACCGATTCACGAGAGTAGCCAGCTTCCCTACCCCGCTCGAAGGCATCGAAGCGGTAATCTACAAATGCTGGCGGTAGAATCAAAATGAAACCTGCGCGATCTGACTTCACGAAAAAAGAATGGGAGATCATTCAACAGACGCGCACGCCGCTCGAAGTCCAGCGTTATCTGAAGGCGATCCCCTACAACCGCGAGCCGATCAAGGCGACTTGTCTTTCTTTCCGCAGCGTCATTCGCGAGCGCCGCGCTCACTGTCTGGAAGGCGCGATGGTCGCGGCTGTCATACTCGAACAGCACGGCTACCCGCCACAGCTTGTGAGCATCGAATCGCAGGACAGACTCGATCACGTGCTCTTTCTTTTTGAAGAGAACGGAAAGTACGGAGCAGTCGCCCGATCACGAGACATCGGCCTTCACGGGCGCAAGCCTGTATTCAGAACTGTGCGCGATCTTGTGATGAGCTACTTTGAGCCTTACGTTGACAAATCAGGTCGCATTACGGGATACGCGGCTACGAATCTGTACGAGTTGGGAAACTATGATTGGAGATTTTCGCCTCGCAACGTTTGGCGCGTCGAGCGGCTATTGCAAGATATTCCTCATCGACGAGATTCGCTCATCGGAAGCGCGATACCAGAAGTTGCTGCGCCGTTACCTCAAATTTCACAAAGAACACCCTGACCGCTCGCCCGATTATTTCGCAAATAAAAATCTGTGGCTCGACTGAAGGTTATGCTTTGTTCAGGACGATAAGTATCGAGAAGAAAAAGTTGTTGACGAAGTGTATCACGACGCATGGAAGAATGGATTTCGTCTTCGCCCGCACGATGGTGAGAATCAGACTGAGCATAGTCAGACCCGCCATTGACGCCCAGGCCCCCCAATATTGCAGAGCGTGAACGGCTGCGAAAAGCACAGTCACGCTTATTACGGTTTTAACTACACCAATTACTTTCTCAAACCTGGAATATAGAAGTCCTCGATAAATTATCTCTTCGATGATCGGCGCGCTGAGTGTCGCAAGCAGGGCGACGGCCATTCTCACCTGCTGAGATGATTTGAGAAGTTCGTCGAACGACGTCTCCTTTTGCGGCAGGACTTTTATGAAAAACTGATCTGCAATAATGATCGAGATGATTATGCCAACCGAAACCAGCGACCAGTAGAGAGCCGAACGCCCCGCCCAGTCCCATCCGAGACTCTTCAGAAACGGCTGTTTCCAAACTCTTTTCACCATCATCCAGCAGAACGCAAGCGTGACAAAATGCGCAGCCAAGGTTGAATAAACTTGCACGAGCAACAACCTGGGCGTCATCGCCAATCAAGCATTCCTTTACTGTCTGACAGGTCCGGAACAGGAAGGCCTTGTTGTTTATCGAAGATGTACCATCAAACTACTGCTGCGATTGGAACAAACATAATCGCGCCGTGCTGAACAGCCAATCTCCTACACCCGTCCCGCAAACCCCATTCCGGTCGGTCAGGGTCAGGCGAGAATTCCTGACCAGTCGCTTCATACAGATTATCAGGATAATGCGCGACCGTAGCTGAATTTTCCGCCGGATGCCAGGAAACAGCCCTATTCTGAATGCACATGTCACACAGACTATCCGCAGATTCTGTAGACACACGATTCTGATTTAACGATGCCCCGCAGGTGAGGCAGATATTAGGCGGTGAAAGCTGATCTACCATTGTTTCTTCTCAATCCCTCTTATTTGGACTCTACTTTATCGGCAGGATTGCCGCAAGAGTTTAAAGAGTTCAGCGACTGGTCAAATGCGGCGTGGCGCTTGCGCTCTGCTCATTCTCGCGCCGTTCCGGTTCGAGTCTCGAATCAACTGCCTTGCGTGTTCGTTCGATCAATTCCGGCAATCGCTTTTCATTGTACTGGCGGGTATCAATCGGCTCGCCTATGAAAACGTCAACACGACCGGGACGCGGCGCAAGCGTTGTCTTGGGCAACAACTTGAACGTGCCGCGAATCGTCACTGGCACGATAGGCACTTCTGCGCGCAAAGCTATCTTGAACGCGCCCGGTTTGAACTCCTGTAACTTCCCGTCTGGTGTTCTGCGTGCCTTCCGGGAAAACGGCGAGCGATTTGCCAGCGCGCACGCCTTCGATCACGCTTCGCAAACTGCGTGCAGTCTTGCGCCCGTCGCTTCGATCAATCGCAAAGTTGCCGGAACTCCACAGGTGCCAGTCCCATGAAAGGGATATAAAACAATTCCTTCTTCGCCATAATCTTGAACTGGTAAGGCAAGTAGGCAAACATCGCTGGCGTGTCAATCAAACTGGAATGATTGGCCATGTAGACGTAGCTTTTATCCGGGCTGACGTTTTCAGTTCCGTGAACGCGAATGCGCGCGCCGATTGTCCACGCGATCAGACGACACCACCAGCGCGCGCACCAGTGCTGCATCGCGCCTGTGCGGTCAATCGGCCACACAACAAGCGAGATGGTCGCCATTACAACCGTGTAGAAATACCAGAGCAGGTTGGCGAACGGCGCCCACAGGTAAACCAGTATCGTCTTCAGTTTGCTCACTGTGCTCTTTAACCTTGCCGGTATCGCTCAATGAACGGCCCTGCAAGCAGAAGCGCGACGATTGATTTCACATCATCAATCTCGCCCGAATCGACGAGCGCAAGCGCGTCATCGAATGACATTCGCACGACCTCGATCTCTTCATCATCATCAAGGTTTTGCGCAGATGGCTCAAGCCCCGTCGCAAGATAAACGAATAACCTCTCTTCGCAGTAACCCGGCGCGACCTGGAACTCGCTGATCTTATGAAACTCGCGCGCACGGTATCCGAGTTCTTCTTCAAGCTCGCGTGCGGCGGTCTCTTCCGGCGTGTGGCCCTGCTCGATTCTGCCTGCGGCTATTTCGAGCGAGTAACGATTGAGCGGGTAACGCCATTGCCGAACGAGCGCCACGCTGCCGTCATCAAACAGCGGCAGCGCGCCCGCGCCCCCGTTGTGATGAACGACCTCTATATCAACCTCTCCGCTATGCGCCGATTGATACCGGCTTATTGAGAGGCTGAGAACTCTGCCTTGATGAATGTATTCGCGTTTTATCAGTTCGTGTGTCATATAGATTTTGCGATCTCTAGATTTTGGATTTTAGATTAGGCAAGCTTGAGACTTTGCCTGAGATCAATTCCTGCAATCCAAAATCTAAAATCTAAAATCCTACATCACTGAAGTCTGCTGGTCTTCTTCTTCGAGCAGCCGCTTGACTTCGCCTACCAGGTACAAAGAACCAGCTATGCAAATCAATCCTTCCAGAGGCGTGATGCTGCGCGCCCACGAAAGCGCCTGCCTGACGGTCTCTGTGAATATGACGTTGCTTGATGACGAGAGCGCGGGCTTGCCTAATCGCGCATTACCGGCAGCGCGCCCGTCACCCACGCGAGTCAGCACAATCGTTTTCGCCGCGCCGAACAGCGCGGCAGCCATCGCGTCAATATCCTTATCGCCCATCGCCCCGAATATGAGCGTGAGAGGGCCGCGCCAGAACTCATCCAGGTATGCTCGCAACGCTTGCGCGCCCGCAGGATTGTGCGCCCCATCGAGGAGCAGCGATGGGCGATCTTCGATAAACTCCAAACGCCCCGGCCAGCTTACTTCGCGCAGTCCACGAATTATCGCTTCGCGCGGAACGGCAAATCCTATCTCATTTAGAATCTCTGCCGCCTCGATTGCCGACGCGGCGTTTTCCGCCTGATGCCGACCTCTAAGCCCCAGCACGACGCGGCTGTAATTTGTCTGCGTTGATTCGTAATCGAAACACATTCGGCCAAGATCGTTGACGCCCATGTAAGATGGCTGGTTGGCGAAAACCGGCGGCACGCTCACTTCGATGCAGCGGCGCATCAATACTTCGCTCGCCTGTTCGTATTTCTGTCGCCCGATCACCACGCGAGCGCCCTGCTTGATGATGGCGGCTTTCTCGGCGGCTATCTCAGCTATCGTATCGCCGAGAATGTATTGATGATCGAAATCAATCGAAGTTACTACTGAAAGAATTCGATCAACCGCGTTGGTAGAGTCGAGCCGCCCGCCCATTCCGACTTCAAGCACCGCAAGCTCGACGCCTCGCTCGTAAAAGTAGACCAGCGCGATGGCCGTCACTTGCTCGAAGTATGTCGGAGGCGCAGCAAGCTTACCCTCTGCCATCAACGCTTCGCTCGCCGCGCGAACGTTTGTTGCGATGCGGGCGAAATCGGCTTCTGAAATCTCCTGGCCCAGCACGCGAATGCGCTCTTCGATGCGGACGAGATGAGGCGATGTGTAAAGCGCAGTTCGATGGCCTGCTGCTCGCACTATTGATTCGATCATCGCCGACACCGAGCCTTTGCCATTAGTGCCCGCGATTATTATTGATTTGAACGCGTGTTCAGGATGTCTCAGCCTTTCGAGCAGAGTTTGAATGTTTTCAAGTCCGAACTTTGCGGCAAGGACTTCGTGGCCTAGACTATATAGGTAGCTTAACGATTGCTTATAATCCATCGTTGAAAGCGGCAAGAGTAACGCAAACTCGGTCAGCTTGCATTACGGCGTCTTCTTCCCGTTGTGTGACATGAAATCGAGCGAACTTACCAAAAACTCCTTTATATCTTTGCGAGCAACGACAGCATCAAGCATACCGTGTTGCAACAGAAACTCTGCTCGCTGAAAACCTTCAGGTAGTTTTTGCTTGATGGTCTGTTCAATCACGCGCGGCCCTGCAAAGCCTATCTGCGCGCCCGGTTCGGCTATGTTCAAATCGCCCAACATCGCATAGCTGGCGGTCACGCCTCCCGTCGTCGGGTCTGTCAGAATAGAGATGAACGGCAATCCCGCTTCGTCCAATCGCGCGAGCGCGGCAGAAATCTTTGCCATCTGCATCAAAGAGATCGCGCCCTCCTGCATGCGCGCTCCGCCCGAAGCTGAAAAGATAATTAGCGCCGAGCGAGTCTCAAGGGCGCGCTCAATTGCCCGCGCGATCTTTTCGCCCACGACCGCGCCGAGCGAGCCGCCCACGAACGACAGCTCCATCGCGCACACGATTGAAGGGTGCCCGCCCACCTTGCCTTCAGCCGTGATCAGCGCATCGAGCAGGCCCGTATTCTTTTGCATGCTGACGAGCCGCTCGCGGTAGCTCTTCGTATCAATGAAGCGAAGCGGGTCTGTCGAAGCAAGCCCGGAATCAAGCTCTTCCCACTGTTCGTCGTCGAGCGTCAGCCTCAGCCTTTCGGCAGCTTTGATGCGGTTGTGATAATCGCACTTAGGGCAGACGTTGAGGTTGGCTTCGACCTCGCGTTTGAAAAGCATCTGCTCGCAACCGGGACATTTCACAAACAGCCCTTCGGTGCGAACTGTGCGCTCCTCGCTCGGATCAGGCGATTTCGGTTTATCTTTTTTCTTAAACCAACTCATAGCAGGTGATGAGTAATAAGTGGCGGTAGCCCGCGCGTAAGCAAGGGCGCAAGGCGCGCCCTTGCTTACGCGCGGGCTACCGATTGCTCATTACTTTTCACTTTTTGCTCCTCTTGCTGAAATCGGTCATCTTTTCCGGCACTCCCGCGCGGTGATTTACGAGCCGCGCCAGTATGAACAGAAGATCAGACAGGCGATTCAAGTATACGATTGTTTGATCGTTCAACTCTTCGGCTTCCGCGAGCGCCACCGTTCGGCGTTCTGCGCGTCGAGCAACGGTGCGCGCTACGTGCAGAGTTGCGCCAGCAACGCCTCCGCCCGGCAATATGAATTCTTTCAAAGGCTCAAGCTGTTTCAGAAATTTATCGGAGAAATCTTCGAGAGTCTTGACGAACGATTCATTAATGCGCGGCACTTCGATGCCGGAAGGACTCGCAAGGTCAGCGCCCAAAGTGAACAGATCGTTTTGAATCAAGCTCAGGACTTCATCAACCTCCGAATCATTCAGCCGCGCGCGCGCAAGCCCAATCGCGGAATTCAACTCGTCCACTTCGCCGTAGGCATCTACGCGAAGGCTCGATTTGCTGACGCGCTCGCCGCCGACCAGAGCAGTCTGCCCGCCGTCGCCTGTGCGCGTGTATACCTTTGAAATTCGCATCCCCTTCCCCTTATTGAATCGAGAACCATTCTAGGCGCGCCCGTCCTGGTTGTCAAAATCGAAAGCCTGTTGCGCGATTCGCGCTTATCGGCTACCCTGACCTGTCTCCAGTGAGAAAAGTGTATGGCAAGAATAACCCTTGGCGTGCTTGGCCTCGGTACAGTTGGCACAGGCGTAATCAAACTTTTGCAAGGGGATCCGCGTTTTCGCGTGAAGTGGGTCGCCGTGCGCGACATGACCAGAAAGCGCGATGTGGAGCTGTCTTCGATTCGCGTCACAGACCAGCCGTTTGATCTGGTCAATGACCCGGAAGTCGAAATCCTGATCGAAGTCGCCGGAGGAGTAACGCCCGCTTACGAGCTTATAAAGAGCGCGATCACGCAGGGCAAACACATAGTCACGGCAAACAAAGAGGTCATCGCAAAACACGGCTCGGAAATATTCGAGCTGGCGCATCGCCATAACGTAACAGTGCTTTTTGAAGCGGCTGTAGGCGGAGGCATCCCGCTGATTTCGACCATCCAGCGTGGATTGCAGGCCAACGAAATTTCAAGCGTCGCAGGCATTCTCAACGGCACGACGAATTATATTTTGACCGCTATGCAAGAGCGCGGGCAGAGCTTTGAAGAAGCTTTGCGGGACGCGCAGAGACTCGGATTCGCAGAGGCAGATCCGACCAACGACGTTGAAGCGTTCGATGTCGCTTATAAGATAACCATACTCGCATCGCTCGCGTTTGGCCGTTTCGTTGACACGGATGGAGTCTATCGACAAGGCATAACGCACATCACAGATTTTGACATAGCGATGGCGCGCGAATTCGGCTATCGCATCAAGCTGATAGGAATGGCGCGGCGCGGCGCGGGATGTCTTGACGTTCGCGCGCATCCGATGCTCGTGCCCAGTCATCATCTGCTGGCATCTGTCGAAGGAGCCAGCAACGCGATATTCATCAGCGGGCACGCGGTCGGCGAAGTGATGCTGGTCGGGCCGGGCGCGGGCCAGATGCCTACGGCGAGCGCAGTCGTGGGAGATTTGATCAATCTCGCGAGTGCGCTCAGGTTGCCCGATTTCGCGCCATACTTTCAGCCCGTAATTGATCCTGGCGAGATGCCGCTTTGTTCGGTTGAAGACAGCGAGAGCGCGTTCTACATTAGGCTTGAAACAGCCGACACGCCGGGCGTGATCGGTAACATAGGCCACGCGCTCGGCGGCCACGCGGTAAGCGTTCACAGTCTATTGCAGCGCGGCGTTACAGAAGAAGGCGCTGCAACCATAGTCTTGTTGACGCATCGCACGCGCGAGCGGAACCTTGCGCGTGCCATCAAAGAAATCGAAGCGCAAGCGAAAACCCGACAGGTCGGAATTGTTCTTCGCGTGTTTGAATAAAAGCATGATTGTTCAAAAATTCGGCGGCACATCAGTAAAATCCATCGCGCGAATCAAAAACGTCGCCAGCCTTGTTGCACGCGCAGCCGAGCATGACCCGGTCGTCGTGGTCGTATCGGCGATGGGCGACACGACCGATTATCTTGTAAAGCTCGCTCATCAGGCGAGCGATGCGCCGAATCGCCGCGAATACGATGCGCTGCTTGCTACGGGCGAGCAGATTTCAATCGCGCTGGTCGCAATGGCGCTCAATCAAAAAGGAGTGCGCGCCGTTTCGATGACGGGCGCGCAGCTTGGCATCATCACCGAAAGCGTCCACACAGCGGCGCGGATCGTTGACATAAAGACGGAGCGCCTTCGTCGCCATCTCGACGAAGGACAGGTAGTTGTCGCGGCAGGCTTTCAAGGTACGACCCCCGAAGGCGATACGACTACGCTTGGGCGAGGCGGCTCGGACACGACGGCAGTTGCGCTCGCGGCTGCGCTCGGCGCGCGAATATGCGACATATTCACGGACGTGAGCGGAGTCTACACGGCAGACCCTAACATCGTTAGCTCTGCCCGATTGTTGAAAGAAGTTTCTTACGAAGAGATGCTTGAGATGGCGCGCGTCGGCGCTCAGGTACTGCACCCGCGCGCGGTCGAGCTTGCGCGCAAACACAAGTTGCCCTTGAGAGTGCGAAATACTTTCGACCCCGACCACGAAGGGACGATTTTACGAGGAGCAGGCGAGATGGAAATTTACAGGCCGGTCAGCGGCGTGACGGTTGATCGCAATCAGGCGCGATTGGCAATCTTGAAAGTGCCTGACAAACCGGGCGTCGCGGGCGAGATATTTGGCGCGCTGGCCGAGCACAACATCAGCGTCGATATGATAATTCAGGCATTTCATCAAGACCGCTCGGTCAATGACATAACATTCACCATCAAACGCGGAGACCTTGACGCTGCGCGCAAGGCGCTGGAGGAAGTCGCCGCGCGCGTCGGAGCCGAGGGCGTGCTGGCAGACGAAGACGTTGCGAAAGTGAGCATAATCGGCGCGAGCTTAATGGATCAGCCCGATGTTGCCGCTCGAATGTTTCGGACGCTTGGGCGAGAAGGCATCAACATCAAGATGATCTCGACATCAGAGATTCGCATCAGTTGCGCTGTGAGCGAGCGCGATGCAGAGCGCGCCATTACGGTTGTGCACGACCTGTTTCATCTGGACGAAAATGAATCCGTTTAACATCATTTTGCGTTTGGGCAAGCACTTACCCGCAGTTATACTCTTAATTGTTACAGGCTTGTAAATCGACGGTTCGGGACTGCAAAAGCATATCTTAGAAAAGAGATTAATAAGATAACAATATGAAGCTTGCCGCAATTGACATCGGATCGAATTCGATTCATCTGGTAATCGTCCGCGCGGTTCAGGGGCAGCACCTTGAAATTATTGACCGTGAAAAGGAGATGGTGCGGCTCGGTTCCGGCACTCTGCGTCAGCATCTCCTCTCAAAAGAAACCATTGATCGCGCGATAACGACTCTGGCGCGATTCAAGAAGATGGCCGAAGCCAACCGCGTTGATCTCATCATAGCAACGGCCACCTCTGCCGTCCGCGAATCCCACAACGCCTACGAATTCATCGAGACCGTGCGCAAAGAGGTCGGTTTGGATGTCCAACTGCTGCCCGGCGTTGAAGAAGCGAGACTCATCGCGCTTGCCGTTTCCGAAGTGACTGATTTCAACAATCGCCGCGCGCTTATAATTGACATAGGCGGCGGGTCTACGGAGTTCATTATCACGCGAGGCAGCGAGCCTGATCTGCTGTTGTCAGTCCGCGTCGGCGCAGTCCGATTGACAGAGAAATTTATTACAACCGATCCGATCTCTGATGAAGAGCGCGAAAGACTGGTATCGAATATCCGAGCTGACCTGACGCGCGTTGCGTGGGAAGTCAAGCACGTGGGATTCGATTTCGTCATCGGCACGTCCGGCACAATTCTCAATATGGTTAATGCCATCGTGCATTCGGAAGCGGCCAGTGGCATCGAAGGCGCGACTGATTTTGAGCCATTCAGCGAGACGGTCACGCTCGACCAGATCAAGCGAATCAATCGCAGGCTCGCTCGAATGACGTTGCGCGAGCGCAGCCGCGTGCTCGGTCTTGAGAAGGGGCGTGCAGACATCATAATTGCGGGCGGCATACTGCTTGAGAACATGCTGGCGGAACTCGGCGTGGGCGAGATCACCACCTGCGATTGGTCGCTCAGAGAAGGCGTAATCCTGGATTACCTGCAAACTCGCGCGCGGGGCGTTCCGGTTAATGAGCACATCGCTGAATCATTTGCCAATGGCAACGGCGAAGAAAATCTTCTCGTTGGCGCTGAAGACGAATCAACGCTCGACGTTCGAGCGCGCTCGGTGCTCTCGCTGGCGCGGCGTTACGATTACGATTCTCTTCATTCTCATCACGTGGCGCGACTGGCGACGCGCATATTCGATGACACGCACGACCTGCACGGGATGGGAAAGACAGATCGCAAGCTGCTGCAATATGCCACCATCCTGCATGACCTCGGATACCACATCGCGCATAATAATCATCACAAACATGGATTGTATCTGATCAAGAATTCCGAAATGCCAGGCTTCACCGGTTCAGAGATAGCTTTGATGGCAACTCTGGTTCGCTATCATCGCGGCTCGATGCCAAAGAAGGCCAGCGACGCGCGCTCGCGCAAAGAGCACGAAGACTATTTCGGGCTTGAACGTTCGCAGCGCGCGAAGCTACTCAGGCTTGCGGCGATTCTTCAAATCGCAGACGGGCTTGACCGTTCACATCGCCAGTTAGTCACAAACGTTCGCTGCGAGCTTTCAGGAGCGGCTGTTACCATCAAGGTCGCTTGCGACGCAGAATGCGACCTTGAGATGTGGTCGGCTGATCGCAAAGCTGCATGGTTCAGCGAAGTCTTTCGCGTCTCAGTTAAAGTCGAACGCGACCACCCTGAACCTGTCGAAGAATCAAAAGCAGCAATCATCAAACAGTAGCCCGACCGTGAAGTAAGACCAACAGTCGCGCCCTTGCTAATGTGCAAGGTCAACAGTATTCTTCTAAACCTCTGTCAGCGCTGCGCTTCTCAGACAAAGTTCATTGACACTGGAAATTGAAATGCATAACATAAGGCAAGCGCTCGATTGATTCGAGCGCAGCCGGAAGCCGTCAGGCGCTGCGTGGATGCTGAACCGCGAGCTTCAAAATTGCGAGCAGGGGCAGTTCCATCATGACCAAGGCCGATCTGGCACACGCGATCTATGAGAAACATGGAAGCCTGACAAACCGCGATGCATTGCGTTTTGTTGACTTGTTATTTGACGTTGTAAAAGATCGTCTGGTTAAAGGCGAGAGCGTTCATATCGTCGGGTTCGGCACTCTCGAAGTCGTCACGCGCAAACCGAGACGAGGCCGAAATCCGATAACAGGCGAGACTATCGAACTGGCTGGCCGCCGTGCCCTGGTATTCAGGCCGTCACGCTCGATGCGCTCTGTTTGATGTTTTCGTCAAACCGCGCGAATGATTCACCCGCTTGATCGAAGAGGCTTGAGCTGTAGTCATGGAAACCGATTCAAGAATCCCTGAGAAGCTATTCTTCAAAATCGGCGAAGTGTGCGAGCTGATCAAAGTTCAGCCGCACGTGTTGCGCTACTGGGAAACGGAATTTCCAATGCTTGCGCCGCAAAAGAATCGCGCGGGCCAGCGAGTCTATCGCCGCAAAGATGTCGAGATGGTACTGCGCATCCGCGATCTGCTCTACGAAGAGAAATTCACCATCGCAGGCGCTAAGAAGAAATTGCAGGACGAGACGCGTGGCGGCTCATCTCGCCCCAAGGTTTCAGCGCGCGAGGCTGTAAGCGCAGAACCTGTAAGCGCAGAGCCCGCGATCATAGAAGTCATCGAGCCGCCCGAACCCTTGCCTGCGCCTCCCGTTCCTCCGCTTCAATCAACGTCTGATGGCTCAATGTCGCCACAGGCGCGCCGCGCTTTCCGAGTTGTCAAACGCGATCTTGAGGATTTATTGACAATGCTAAACTCGGATGCTAGCATCAAAAGTCAATAACGAAAGCATTAAAGCTTTTTTTATTGCGGGACGTGGCGCAGCCCGGTAGCGCGCTTCCTTGGGGTGGAAGAGGCCGGAGGTTCAAATCCTCTCGTCCCGAAGGCCACAGGTTAAGGAACCTGCACGTTGGTGTGGCCTGCACGCTTCTGAAAAGAGGTGACTAATTCCTTAACGATAGTCCAGTATTTTTCTTTTGCTTCTAGATTCAGATATACATCACCAGATACGTCAATAACATATAATTCAATACCGATCTCTTTGCATCGAGCTAGTTTTTGTTTGTCATTGCACTGAATGCGCTGTAGTTTGTCCTTCCCGTAAATCGGCTTATAGTGAAATACACCATTCAATTCAATTGCCAGATTCAATTCGGGGAAGTAGAAATCTAGCTCTGTTTGAATTGGTTCGACTGTATTGCATTTTATCGCGAGATTTGTAAATTCCAGTTTTAGCCTTTGCTCCAAGAACCTTTCAAGCTTTGAACGCCGCGTACCATAGGTCTTATGGCTATTGTTGTATTTGGCAGCGCAGGATTTAGAGCAAAATATATTGCTTTTGGTTTGCCTGATCTGAGCAGGCGTCCTTCGGACACGCGTTTGACACTGAGCGCAAGGAATGTTTGCTCCCTTCTCTTGATAACCATACCGGCAGGAGCGCGAGCAAAAGAAGTTCCACCCATTTTTTATAGACTCGTTATATCTGGGAATAGTTTTAGTAACCAGCTTGCCGCAGCTTTTGCACTCGACTGTCTTCACGGCGAAAAGTATAATACAGTTTGCGACGGGGACGAGTTTTGAATCAAAGGTCCCGACGGACTTCATTACCTGGGATATAAGAACAGAGACTTCAGGCTCTTTTGTAATGATAGTCTCGCGATCAGGCTATATAAGCCATAGCCTTTGACGCGCGTGAAATTGGTTGGGCCTCAGCTCTTGCATCTTTGTCCTGGGTTTTCTCATTTATGACCAAGATACTTGTCACAAACGACGACGGAATACATTCCGCAGGCATTAAAGCTCTGGCAGAAGCGCTCGAAGAACTGGGCGATGTAGTCGTAGTCGCTCCGGCTCACGAGATGAGCGCGGCTTCGCATTCGCTCACACTGATGCGACCGCTTCGCATAGATAAGATTGACGAACGCCATTACTCTATCGACGGCACGCCTACCGACTGCATCACGCTTGCTATGAGTCACATCCTGAAAGATGATCTGCCAAGCCTCGTTGTTTCAGGCATCAACAAAGGCGGCAACCTGGGCGATGATGTGACCTATTCCGGCACTGTCGCGGGCGCGCTCGAAGCCGCGATTTACGGCTTGCCCGGAATTGCCATGAGCCTCGTCCAGCGAGTTGACTTTGACTTCGGCCCCGCAGCCGAACTGGCTCGCGAGCTTGCGCGGCGCGTACTCGGAGACGGCTTGCCGCAGGGCACGCTGCTAAACGTCAATGTTCCGCCCGGCCCGGTTCGCGGCGTGCGAGTCACTAAACAAGGGACAAAGATCATCAAGCCTACGATTATTGAAGGCACAGACCCGCGCCAGCGAAAGTATTACTGGATAGGCGAAGAATCGCTCACCTGGAACGAAGAAGAAGGCACAGACTATGAGGCGGTCAGACACGGGCTTGTCTCAATTACTCCGTTGCGTAATGACATGACCGATTACCGCGTGCTGGACGAAATCAAATCAAGGGATTGGGACGTGATTCTGGAATCGCAGATAAAATGAGATCAAACCTACACATAAACGACTCTTACGGCGCTAACCTTTATCAATCGCAGCGCACGCGGATGATTGACCTGCTGCGCTCGCGCGGCATTAGAGACGAGCGAGTGCTCAGCGCGATGTCAGAAATTCCACGCCATCTATTTGTGCCCGAAGCGCTCGCGGCAAAAGCCTATGGCGACCACGCATTGCCGATTGGCGAGATGCAAACCATATCTCAGCCTTACATGGTCGCTCGCATGACAGAGCTTCTCGAAGTAGACAAAGACTCAACAGTGCTTGAGATTGGCGCTGGCTCAGGCTATCAAACGGCTGTGCTTTCGGCAGTCGCCGAGCGCGTCTTTTCAATAGAGCGAATCAGCGAACTGGCGCGCACAGCGCAGGGCAATATTCGCAAGCTCGGCTGCTACAACGCGACCGTTAAATGGTTCGACGGAACGATTGGATGGAGCGATCACGCGCCCTATGACGGAATACTGGTAGCGGCAGGCGGGCCTGAAATTCCTGAGCCGCTCGTCCAACAACTAGCCATAGGCGGGCGGTTGGTCATCCCCGTCGGCGAGGCGGAGCAACAGTCGCTCGTGCGCGTGATAAGAACTGAAACAGGCATCCTTCGCGAAGACCACGGCGCGTGCGTCTTCGTCAAACTGATTGGCCGCTACGGCTGGCCCTCTCAGTCTTAAAGAATATATACTCCTGCTTCATTTTTTCAGCGGTTGTAGATCGGAGTCATGTGGAATTTATAAAGCAGATAATAGATTTCTTCCTGCACCTGGACCAGCATTTGAATGAAATCATCCAGGCTTACCATGCCTGGACTTACCTGATACTTTTCCTGATCGTCTTTTGCGAGACGGGTCTGGTCGTGACGCCTTTCCTGCCGGGCGATTCGCTTCTGTTTGCGGCAGGCACTTTCGCGGCGCTCGGTTCATTGGATGTGTGGATTCTGTTTTTGATCCTGACGGTCGCGGCAATCATTGGCGACACGGTCAATTACTGGGTGGGTTATTACATCGGGCCGAAAATTTTCAGTCGCGAGAACGTGCGCTTTCTCAACAAAAAACATCTTGAACGCACACACGAATTTTACGAGAAGTATGGTGGCAAGACTATCATTATCGCGCGCTTCATACCTATCGTCCGCACCTTTGCGCCCTTCGTCGCCGGGATAGGCAAGATGACTTACTGGCGTTTTATAACTTATAACATCGTTGGCGGAATCCTGTGGGTTGCCATATTTATTTTCGGCGGCTACTACTTCGGGAATCAGCCGATAGTGAGGAAGAATTTTTCGCTGGTCATAGTAGCCATCCTCGTGATTTCAGTCATGCCGATTCTGTTCGAGTTCGTGCGCCATCGAATGAAAAAATCGAAAGAACAACCAGCCCAATTCAAAAGTGAAGAAAGACCCGCCGACCAGTTAACCGAATAAATCGCATTTCAGAATTTGTTACTGGCAACCGGGAAGATAGCCGAAAGCGCAGGCATTGAATGCGACTGGTCGTACAAGACTCGCTCAAGAAATAACCCCGAAGGCGGCGCAGTGCAGGCGGCAACTTGGAACTGTTTTGAACTCTTCGCTGCTACATGCGGGTCAAGCAAGCCGCGAAATTCTTCAACGCTCAAGTTTCTTCGGCCTACCTCGACCAGCGAGCCGACTATCCGCCTGACCATCTTCCATAAGAAGTGCGAAGCCCCGATGCGAAAAAGCAGCAGGTCTCCGTCACTCGCAAGCTCTGCGCGCTCGACTACCACAACCGTTGATTTTTCTTCGGCGCGCTTGTCACAAAACCGCGCGAAGTCATGTCTTCCGCTGACGAGCGAGCAGGCTTCGTTCATCGCCTCAACGTTCAGTCTATCTTTCACCCACCACACGAACCGTTTTGCGAACGCCGTTCGCCGCAATGAAATCTGGTAAAGGTAATAACGCCGAACAGCATCTCTTCGCGGATCAAAATCAGGATGGGCTTCAACGGTTCTTAAAACGCTGATGTCTGCCGGCAGCCTGTCGTTGAGCGCGCGTTGAAGCTCAAGCGGTTTCACGCGCCGGATAGATCTCAATCGCGCAACCTGCCCAAGGGCGTGAACTCCCGCGTCAGTCCTGCCCGCGCCGAATATTTCGACAGGCTTTTCGAGAAACTCTTCGGCAGCCTTGTGAATTTCGCCTGCCACAGTTCGAGACTGCTTCTGCTCCTGCCATCCGTAATAACGAGTCCCCTCATACTCGATCACAAGCTTGTAGCTGAACATCTTTCGTTCCTCGTCATCTCTTCAAGCTTGAGCTTGCTCGACATTCGCGCCTGTGTCAACCGGGGCCTCTCAAGAAAATTTTATATTTAATTGACAGGTGCGAGCATAAAATATATTATGGGCCTTGTTGAAGTTTTAGCTTATTTTTATAGGCATAATAATGATTAATCAAATAGATTATAAGATCATTGACCTCTTGCAGCGAAATGCGAGGATAACTCAATCAGAGTTAGCCGCCGCAGTTGGGCTATCCCAACCAGCCGTTGCCGAGCGGATGCGTAAGCTCGAACAGGAGGGCTTCATTACCAGTTACGCGGCGAGAGTTGATGGGCGTAAACTCGGCAAAGACATCACGGCCTTCATCGGCGTGGGTATTGATCATCCAAAGTTCAATGCCGAGTTTGCAAAAAGGATTCTCGCGTTGCCGGACGTTTTGGAATGCCATCACGTCACAGGCTCGGACTCTTACCTCTTGAAAGTCGTCACAGAAAATACGGAAAGCCTCGACCGCCTGATCTCCGAAAGCCTGCGCACCATTCCGGGTGTGACGCGAACGCACACGACTATCGTCATGTCTTCGGTCAAAGAAGGCACGCACATAAAGCCTATGGTCGAAGTCAACAAGCCTTCGAAGAAACGTCGTTGAAGGCAATTGAAAACTACTGCCAGATGAAATGAGGATGAACTGATGACAACGCCCTCGTCGCTATCGGAAGCAATACTTTCGCCCGCGCAACATTCGCAAGAAGCCGAAGCAGAATCTTATCGCTTCGCGCGCCGAATGTCGCATATGGCAGTCTCGGCAGTCCGCGAAATTCTCAAGGTCACCGAGCAGCCTGAAATCATTTCTTTCGCAGGTGGTCTGCCTGCGCCTGAGTTGTTCCCTGTCGCTGCGATTGCTCAAGCTCACGCAGAAGTATTCAGGGAAGAAGGCCCCGCTGCGTTGCAATACAGCACGACCGAAGGGTGGAAGCCGCTGCGCGAGTGGATTGCCAGCCGCATGAGAACGCAAGGCATTCAGACGGATGCGAACCGCGTGCTGATAACCAGCGGCTCGCAGCAAGGAATTGATATTGTCGGGAAAATCTTTCTTGATCCGGGCGACGTGGTTCTCGTAGAAAATCCTTGCTACCTTGCGGCGCTGCAATCATTCAGCGGTCACGAAGCATCGTTCATCGGTGTTGACAGCGACGATCAAGGAATGAAAGTAGATCAGATTGAACAAGTGCTGGCGCAATCGCAAATCAAGCTTATATATCTGGTTCCAGACTTTCAGAACCCAAAAGGGACAACGCTTTCAACAGCGCGAAGAGAGCATTTGATTGCCGTCTCGCGACGCTATCGAGTCCCAATTCTTGAAGACGACCCATACGGCGAGCTTCGATACAGGGGCACGAAGCCCAAATCCCTTGCGGCGTTGGATAAAGACGGGTTGGTGATTCGATTGAGCACTTTTTCAAAGACGCTCAGTCCCGGAATGCGCATCGGTTGGATCACGGCTTCGGAAGAAATATTACAGACGCTTGTTATAGTGAAGCAGGCCGCAGACCTCCACACCAGCACAATCGAGCAGCGCGCGGCGGCGCGGCTTCTACAAAGCTTCGACTATGACGCGCACGTATCTCATCTTTGTGAAGTGTACGGCGAGCGGTGCGACACCATGCTTAAGGCGATAGAGACATACTTCCCCTCGGAAGCCCGATGGACAAGACCGGAAGGGGGGCTTTTCTTATGGGTGGAATTGCCGGAAGGAATCAGCGGAGAAGAAGTGCTTGCGGACGCTATTCGAGAGCGAGTAGCATTTGTTCCGGGTACGCCGT
The DNA here is from genome assembly GCA_963726785.1 of Blastocatellia bacterium. Taxonomy (GTDB): domain Bacteria; phylum Acidobacteriota; class Blastocatellia; order UBA7656; family UBA7656; genus DATEKX01. The sequence continues at coordinate 188,839 of CAVSDJ010000008.1, read as the reverse complement.
TTTTTGCAAACGAGCCGCAACACAATTTCATCAGGCTCAATTTCTCGAATCAATTGCCGGAGATGATCGAAGAAGGAATTAAGCGAATTGGCAACGTACTGAAACGGAGGTTGAAATGAGCGACAGAAAGTTCGTCATAGCAGATGTGTTTACTGAAAAGAGGTTTGGCGGAAACCAGCTTGCAGTCTTTACGGATGGCGTGGGGCTTGACGCTCAAACGATGCAGACAATCGCGCGCGAGATGCACTTTTCGGAAACGACTTTCCTGTTTCCGCCGGAGCAAGGCGGCGATTATAAAGTGAGAATATTCACACCGGAACAAGAGCTTCCATTCGCAGGCCACCCCGTTGTCGGCACGGCGCACGTCATAGTCGCAGAGCGAATGAAACAATTGAGCGAACCCGTGACTACAGTTACGCTCGAAACAGGCGTCGGGCTACTCTTAGTCGAGATCAATATCGAAGCCGGTCGCGCGGGTCACACGGTTATGAATCAGCCTTTGCCCGTTGTGAAAGGAACGCTTTCTGATGTTGCGGCGATGGCGAAAGCGCTCTCGATTTCCGCTTCCGAGATTGAGCAGACGGGTCTGCCGATAGAGATAATTTACAACGGCATCACCATGATGGTTGTTCCCGTAGCGTCGCGCGCGGCAATCGAAAAGATCAAGGTTGACGCGGGCGCGCTCGAACGGATCAGCAACGACGCGGGCGCGCAAACGGTGCTGACGTTTACGCGCGAGACTATCAATCCATCTAGTTCTGTCCATTGTCGGGTTTTCGCTCCGGCTGCGGGCGTGCTCGAAGATGCCGCGACAGGCTCGGCAAACGGGGCGTTCAGTTCTTACCTTGTTCGTCACAGGGTGGTGGACGTGCAAGCGGTGACTACGATATTGAGCGAGCAGGGCTTCGAGATGAATCGCCCCAGTTTGCTGCATCTGGAAGTTAAAGTTGATACGGCAACAAACGACGTAAAAGGCGTGCGTGTGGGCGGCGGTGTCGTCATATCAGGCAGGGGTGAAATTATTTTGTCTTAGCTTTAACAAAAGCCTGAAACTGGCTCCGGGAGCCGGTTTCAAGCGCGGGGGGAAACAATGAATGATAACTTGATTCGATTGAAAACAGGTTTGGCTGAGATGTTGAAAGGCGGCGTCATCATGGACGTGACGAATGCAGAGCAGGCCCGATAGCGCAAGACGCGGGGGCAGTTGCAGTGATGGCGCTCGAACGAGTTCCGGCTGATATACGCGCCGAAGGCGGCGTTGCTCGCATGGCCTCGCCCAAAAAGATTCGCGAGATAATGGCTACCGTGACGATTCCCGTGATGGCAAAAGTGCGAATCGGGCACTTTGTCGAAGCGCAGGTGCTTGAAGCGCTCGGCGTTGATTTCATTGATGAGAGCGAAGTCCTGACGCCCGCAGACGATGAGCATCATGTTGACAAGCATCGCTTCAAAGTTCCTTTCGTTTGCGGCGCGCGCAATCTGGGTGAAGCGCTGCGCCGCATAGGCGAAGGCGCGGCGATGATTCGCACGAAAGGCGAAGCAGGGTCAGGCAATATAGTCGAAGCTGTTCGCCACCTTCGCCGGATCAATCAGGAGATAAAGCGGCTTACTGTGCTCGGCGACGAAGAGTTGATGACGGAAGCTAAACAACTCGGCGCGCCTTATGAAATCGTGCGAATGGTTGCCAGAGAGGGCAAACTGCCTGTTCCGAATTTTGCTGCAGGAGGCATTGCCACGCCCGCAGACGCCGCGCTCTGCATGCAATTGGGCGCAGAATCCGTGTTCGTAGGCTCAGGCATATTCAAATCCTCCGACCCGGCAGTGCGCGCTAAAGCAATAGTCAAAGCGGCTGTTCACTTCAATGATCCGAAGGCTGTGCTCGAAGCGAGCGAAGAGTTGGGCGAAGCAATGCGCGGCCTTGAAATCTCGAAGATTCCCGAAGGCGAAATGCTTCAGACGCGGGGCTGGTAATTGAGGAAATGATGAACGCGGAATGATGAACGATGAACGAGTTCGCATTCATCATTCCGTGTTCATCGATTCATCGTTTATGCAAATCGGTGTGCTGGCAATTCAAGGCGACTTCGCGGCGCATAAGCGCGCGCTTGCAAAGATAGGCGTAGATGCTGTCGAAGTCCGTCGCGCGCGCGAGTTGCAGCAGGTTGACGGGTTGATAATGCCCGGCGGCGAAAGCACCACGATGCTCAAGTTCATCGAAGAAGAAAACCTCGCCGACCCGATCAAGCAGTTTGCCCGCTCGGGCAAGCCTGTATTCGGCACGTGCGCGGGCGCGATTCTGCTTGCGCGCGAAGTTCATAATCCCGGCCAACAGTCTTTGGGACTGATGGATATTTCTGTTGAGCGCAATGCCTATGGGCGACAGGTTGACAGTTTTATCAGCGATGTGGATTCGTCGTTTGAAGGAGGTTTGCTTGAAGCCGTGTTCATTCGCGCGCCCAGAATTCTGAGCGTAGGAGCGGATGTCGAAGTCCTTGCAAAACTCGATGGCGAGCCTGTATTCGTGAAAGAAGGCAATATGCTCGCGGCCACCTTTCACCCTGAACTGACCCACGATGAACGCGCACACCGATTCTTTGTAGAAATGATCTCTGACTGATTATTACCTCATCACAGCCTAAACAAGCCGGGCAATTTCCGCTATCCTCAGAACTGAACAAATCAACTCTGGAGATTAAGCACGATGGATTTCGGGCTTCGCGGAAAAGTTGCGATAGTCACTGCCGCGTCGAGCGGGCTGGGAAAAGCATGCGCGAGCGCGCTTGCCGCAGAAGGCGCGAATGTTGTAATCACAGCGCGCGGCGAAGAGGCGTTGCGTTCGGTCGCCGATGAAATTCGCACTTCATTCGCAGTTGAGGTAATGGCTGCCCGAGGCGATGTGACGGATGAAGATCACGTTCGGAATTTGATGACGGAGGCGAAGAACCGATTTGGCCGGATAGACATCCTAATCGCAAATGCAGGCGGCCCTCCGGCGGGCTTCTTCGGCGATTTCACAGCGGAAGATTATCGCAAAGCTGTCGAGTTGAATCTTATCAGCACAATCAATCTATGCAACGCAGCCGTCCCCGAAATGCGCGACCGAGGATGGGGCCGCATCATCGCCATTACTTCCATCGCCGCAAAACAGCCGGTTGATAATTTGATCCTCTCGAATACGGCCCGCGCCGGAGTCCTGGGGTTTATGAAAAGCCTGTCTCAGCAAGTTGCGCCTTTTGCAATAACCGCCAACACTGTTTGTCCGGGTTATCATCTGACAGAGCGGTTGAAGAAACTGGCCGCGTTTGTCGCCGAAAGAGATGGGGTGAGCGAAAAAGAGGTTTACGCGCAATGGGCCGAGTCAACGCCGATGAAGCGCATAGGCGAACCGGAAGAATTCGCGGCGCTTGTTGCGTTCTTATGTTCAGAGCGCGCGAGTTACATCACCGGCACGGTCATTCAAGTAGATGGTGGAGCATACAAAGGACTGATCTAATCTTTGAGCCTTGAGATTCGAGATTACAAGCCAGCGGATTTTGACCGACTGTATGAGATAGACCACGCGGCCTTCACTGCCGACATTGCCTATTCACATCTTGAGCTTCAGTTTTATCTGCGCTCGCCGAAGTGTAGAACTCTGATTGCAGAAACGGATGGCGAGATAGTCGGCTTCGTAATCGGCTGTACTGACCCGCGACAGATGGGGCACATCATCACGATTGACGTAATGCCTGATCGCCAGCGCCAACAGATCGGAAGCCAAATGCTTTCAGAGATCGAAAGCTGGTTGTGGCAGCGCGGCGCGGAAGTAATTTACCTGGAAACGCCTGTTGACGACGCGGGCGCGCAAGGGTTTTACGACAGGCATGGCTATTTTGTGCTGGAGCGAATCGAAGGCTACTACAACGATTCGCTCGACGCGTTCGTTATGATGAAGACTGCGAAGCGGTGAGCGGAATGAAGGTTATGATTGATTTTGTCGTATAATCCTTCGGGAGGTGATGAAAATGGGAAATACTTACACCGTAACAGGCACGCTTACTGACGACCACACAGTAACACTTGATGAAGCGTTGCCTTTACAGCCGACGAAGGTGCGATTAGTGGTCGAGCCGATTGCGCCAACCTCAAATCGTCCTTATCAAGATGTCGTAGCTGAAATACGCAAACGACAACAAGCTCGCGGCCATCAACCTCTTTCCCGCGAAGAGATAGATACCTACCTGCGAAATGAGCGTAACGCGTGGGAGGCTTGACCGTGCGCTACTATCTTGATTCTGCCCCTGTCATTTACGCAGTTGAGCAGGTTCCAGTTTACGCTGCGGCGGTCGATGCTCGTTTGTCGGCTCCTAAGGTTGTAAGTGTGGCAAGCGACCTCACACGGATGGAATGTCGAGTAAAGCCACTGCGTGATGGCAAGCTCGACTTGCTTAAAGACTTCGATGATTACTTTGAAGGAACCGTCGCAGAGATCGTTTCTCTGTCTCGTGAGATTATAGATCGTGCAACTGAGATTCGAGCGAAATATGGATTTAAAACGCCTGATGCCATACATCTTGCAGCAGCTTTAACATCGGCATGTGAGGTATTCCTCACTAACGATAACCGCCTTGACCGTTTCGCTGATATTACAATTGATATCATCCAGCTCTAGCGTGATGCGAATGCCTACTTGCTTGATGCGTTCGTTATGATGAAGACTGCGAAGCGGTGATGACCGCGCTTTCAAATGATAAGAACAGAGCCGCTCTTCTGAAGTTTCAGAAAAGCGGCTCTATTCTTTTATGAGGAGTTCCCTATTATTCGGCTCGCGAATGTGCTGGTTAGGGCTTAACCGGTTCCGGCACAATCTGGCCTCTGATTTCGCCCCCCGGGAAGAGATTCGAATGCACATTAGTGTATGCAATGCCCGCGCGTATTGCCTTCAATGCTTCGGCGAACTCTCCCGGGCTGACTCCCTGCGCAGCCGCGCCTCCGATAACGTCGGCTGCCGTGACTCTTCCGGTGACAGTGCCCGAAGCGGGGCATGCTTGAGTACCTGCAGGGCCGTTGCCCAGGTTGGTGCAGTAGAAGATCATAATGCCTCCGTTAACACCTTTCTGGGCAAAGTGAGTGTGAGCTTGTTGTACGCTGCCTGTAAGACCCGAATAAGTCAGCTCGTAGGTATATGCGAGATCTCCAGGCTCTATGACCATCTTAAATGTTCCAGTGCCTGTGGTCGAAATAGCAGGCACTTCCTCAACTCCGATCAAATTGGCTTTGTGTTTTTCGCCTGTGGTTCGTTGGGCTTGTGCTATGGATGGCAGCAAGCCGAATAACGTTAGTACCAGAAAAAGCTTGAGACATCTTTTCAGCATCCTTCACCTCCTGAAGCTTGATAGTGTAGCGTCCTCTGCGAAACGGTTTCTAACTTTTACTTCAATCCGCTGGTCAAGTCAACCGGACAAGTGATAGGTATCACTCTTAGCGAAAGATTATCTCAATTATTCCCGTCTATCACTGCTTGTGATGAAAAATAGCGCGTGATACTTTTACCTGACGCTTAATACGATTACGGAGAGATATTGAATGATTGTCGAGACAGGTGTTATTGCGGCGGCGGGGTCAGGCACAAGAATGCTGCCGGTTTCTCTGGGGTACCCGAAAGAACTTCTGCCCATTATCAACAAGCCTGCGATCCAATTAATCATCGAAGAATATATTGATTCCGGTATCAAGAAAATCGTCGTCATTACGGGAGCAAACGCTGACCCGATCTATCGCCAGTATGATATGGCCAATCTCCCTCCGCGTGGAAAATATGAATCGCTCGATCAATTCGTTGATAAGCTTTCGGGCATAGAGCTTATCTTTGAAGCTCAGAGCGGCCCTTACGGTAACGGCACTCCGTTGCTTGTCGCGCGACAGCACATACCCAAAAGCGAGGGGTTCATCTATTCCTACGGCGACGACATCATCAAATCGCAAACGCCTTTCGCGCGGCAGTTGATCGAAACGCATAACCGAACGTCCGCGCTCGTAGTCGGCACTCAAGAGGTCGCGTGGGAAGATGTTGTTCGCTACGGCATCGCACAGATCAAACCTGCGAGCACAGATCGCGAGATGGAAGACGTGATCGAAAAACCCAGACGCGAAGAAGCGCGATCCAACCTAGCGATGTTCGGGCGTTTCCTACTGTCTGAGGATGTCATTCAAATACTGAGCGAGATTCCGCTCGGCCAATCCAACGAGCTATGGCTGACCGACGCCGTGCGCGAATACATAAGGCGCGGCGGGCGCGTTGTGGCCGAGACCGTGAAAGACGGCGAGTGGCTCACAATCGGCGACCCGGTGAATTACCTGAAGACGCTTTTGAAGTACACGCTCTCTCATCGCGAGCTTCGCGCTGCGCTTGAGCCGGTGATTCGCTCTATGTTGGACGATAACAGGCTGTGACAGTTTTCAAAGTGTCACAATCTGGATTGCAATCTGCTTAAGGCGGGGTACCATTCCAGCGCAGTCTTTAACACAAATAAAAAAATGGTGTGTGCGACGGGAGGATATGAATGAAACATCAATCAACCTTCTCAAACATCATCAAAGTATTTCTGATTCTGGCAGGAGTATTGCTCACCCCGATTGATTCCAGATCGCAAAGCTCTCCAACTCACCTTGAAACAAACAAAATCATCGTAATCGGATTTGTCGGAGGGTTAAGGAGTCCTGAAGATATAAACCAAGGTGTTGTGCAAATCAGAAACAGGCTTAGAAATATCGATTGCGCAGAGCTGCTGGTAAATACTTATAGCCATTTTCACTGGGGACAATCTTATACGAATATTACTCGGACAATAGATTTAGACCACGATGGCAGCCTGTCAGAGGGTGAACTTCGGCGAGCGCCAAAAATAATCATAGTCGGTCACAGCCTGGGAGGATGGGCTGTAATAAAACTGGCCAGGAGGTTAGAAAAAGCGCGTATCCCAATCGAATTGACAGTACAACTTGACAGCGTTGGAATCGGAGACGAAGTGGTTCCGAGTAATGTTAAATTCGCAATCAACTATTATCAGAGAAACCAATGGCCGATACGAGGAGAAAAAAGAATCAGAGCTGAAAATGTAAGCTCAACAAATATCATCGCCAATACTCTCATTCAGAACGTCCGCCATGAAGCATTAGCAAGAAATATTCAAGTATCCGATTTTATAACTGATAAAATCCGTGCTCTTTGCCTGAAGTGAACGCGCCTGCCAGTGGCTTTTATCAGCTTCGATAGAACGCTGAGAAGAAGCGGTAGAAATTCCACACGTCTACTTTTGAAGACATCTCGAACGTCGCATGCATTGAAAGCAGCGGCACGCCGAGATCAATCACTTCCATCTCTTGAGCCGACATGAATCCGCCTATTGTACCTCCGCCGCCCACATCAACTTTCGGCGTTTGCGTCTGCCAGGGAATCTGGTTTTGATCGAGCACTGCGCGAATGCGCGCGGTGAATTCCGAGTTAGCGTCAAAGCCGCGACCGTACTTTTTGATCGTCACGCCGTAACCTAGTTGCGCGGCGTTCGACGACTCGCTCGTATTCGGAAAGATAGGGTTTATGCCATCATTGGTATCGGCAGAAATCACCTGCGAGTTTCTGAGCGCGCGGCGCAAATCCAGATCGTTGTATGCGGAGCCTCGCTGCGCGGCGACCAGATGAGCGAAAGTTGAACTCAACAACTCCGAACTTGCGCCTGTGTTGTTGACCGAACCGACTTCTTCAAAATTTGACAGGTAAGCTAAACAGGTAAATTTCGGAGTACCCTTCAAATCAATGATGGCCTGCGCCGCGCAATAAGACGAGAGGCGATCATCCTGACCGTATGCGCCGACAAGCCCACGATCAACGCCGACATCCATAGGCTGCGCGGCGGGAACGAGTTGCAATTCGGCGCTCACGAAATCTTCTTCCTTGATTTTGTAGACGGCAGCCATTTGTTTGAGCACTTCGGCAACGGCAGAAGAATTCTCGCCCGGAATGCTGCCCGCGACGGGATTGAGTTCTTCGCCCGCAAAGACGTTCGTGTAAGTGCGGCTGCGCAACTCGGAATCGGAATGCGGCGCGTTGTCAGGAATGACAAAGACCGGATCGCCCGCATTCATTCCGATTGAAACTTCGACCGTGCGCCCATCCGTCGTATCAATCCGCCCGATGAGCGCGAGCGGCACATTGGCCCACTGGTATTTTTTAATGCCGCCGTAGTGAATCGTTTTGAAGAGCGCGAACCCTTTCGCATCTATAACCGGGCGGGCCTTGAGGTCAATGTGCGGGCTGTCGTGATGCGTGCCCACTACGCGAGAGCCGCTGATGAGGGGCTCTGTTCCAATCACAGCCAGTATGACTGCGCGGTCGCGGCCATTGATTATCAATCGAGCGCCGAGCTTGGCTTGCGACGGGTCGGTGAAATCCGCAAAGCCGGTCGCTCGCGCCATCTTTATGACTTCGCGAGTTGAGGTGAGCGCGCTCTTTGCTACGCGAAGATATGCTTTGTACTTTTCTGCAAAGTCGAACACTTCCGTCCGCTGCGGCGGCGTAAGTAATTGCCAGCCGGATTTTTTCGTATCCCACACGCTGTCTTTTTGCGCTGCGACATTTAGGCAAATCATCAGGCAAGCCAATGCGCCTGCAATCACACGTTGAGGTGATTTCATTTGAATTATCTCCGCTCGATAAGGATAAGAAGAAGCATTCACCGCAGAGACGCAGAGAACGCAGAGATTACGCAGAGAAAAACAGTTATCACTCTGCGCCCCCTCTGCGTTCTCTGCGTCTCTGCGGTGAATCCTACTTCGTTAATGTTTGCCTGATGCGCCCATTTGCCGTGCGTCATCGCTCGTCAACGCTTTCAGAAACTCTACCAGATCGCGCTGCTCTTCTTGGCTCAGGTTCACAGACTCAAGCTGCCAATCTCGGAACGAATTGGCTTTCCCGCCATTTGTGTAAAACCGCACGACATCGTAAAGCGTCGCGGCGCTGCCGTCGTGGAAATAAGGCGCGGTCAATTCGACGTTCCGCAGCGAAGGCGTTCTGTAAGCGCCGATGTCGAGCAAGTTAGTGGTAACCAGAAAACGGCCAAGCTCGAACGAGCCGGTCTGCTTTGTCAAATTGTCCAGCGCGACGCGCGAACCATCGCGCGGCAATTGCAACGCTCGGCGAGCGAGGTTATCGAATTCTGAGAAGTTTGCAGAGACACCTGTGTTGCGATAATTGCCGTCGGTCAAGAAAGGAAACGATTGGTTGAAAGTATGGCAGACGGTGCAACGGGCTTTGCCGCGAAACAGTATCATTCCATTTCGCGCCGCATCGTTTAATGCTTTGAAATCACCGGCCTGGTATCTATCGAGCGGCGAGTTCCCAGACACCAGCGTGCGCTCATACGATGCGATTGATCTGGCAACTGCGTCAATCGTGACAGGCCCGTTAAAGGCTTCCTGGAACTGTTTCGTGTATTCCGGCATAGCTTTGAGCTTTGCGACTATCTGCTCAAAGGTTTGATCGCCCATTTCGTCTGGACTGATTAGTGGCAACTTCGCCTGCGCTTCCAGAGTTTCGACTCGCCCGTCCCAGAACTGGCCTGAGTTGAACATTGCGTTCAAAAGCGTCGGCGAGTTGCGCGAGCTTAATCTTCCGCCGATGCCTTCTGCAACGCGCTTGCCGTCAGTGAACGCGCGCTCAGGGTCGTGGCACGATGCACAACTGACCGAGCCATCAGCAGAGAGTCGCTTGTCAAAAAAAAGCTGTCGTCCTAATTCGACCTTTGCCGAAGTCAGCGCATTGTCTTTAGGAACATAGTATGACCAGACTTCAAACGAAATGCCCAGAGGCAGTGGAAAATCGAATTGGGATGAAGTCGCCTCTACGGCTTTGACGAACACAGGAAGGATAATCGCAAGGAGAATCACGACTCGCAATTTGAAAGTTGTTTTGCTCATCGTTCAATTACAAATCACGCATTCGCCTACTGCTCTGCCCTGCCTTTGACGATGATTGCAAGGGGCATATCTGCGCCCGCTTGCGTTTTCACTTTGGCAACGAAGATGAGGTGGCCGTGCTCGTTTTCGGCCAGTGACGGAGCAGCAGCAGCACCGCCTTCGGGCATGACGAGGCTCGCTACTGCCGGGTGATTCGTTCCGCTCACCTTCGCGCTCATCTTCACCAGTTCTTCAAACTTGTACACGGCTTCGGGGGTTTGATCAACGCTTATAGGAATCATCACAAGGAAATCTCGAACCGGAGAAATACCCATGTGATTTCCGTCCGTAGGATGAAGCGCGTAACGCAGCGTGTAGGTTCCCGCTTTGATCGCCTGCCCGCGAAAATCGTTAGTGGCTTTCGGGAAATTGATAACACCGACCAATGCAGATTCCGCAAGCCCTGTGTAGACAGCGCCCGCCGTCTCAGATTTATTAGCAGCAGGCACACCTGCTCTCAACCATATTTCGCAAACAACGCTACCGTCTGCCAGCGTCACTCGGTAGCCTTTAGACTCTAATACTTTTCGGACGGACTCCGACGCGCTTTGATCCGTAAAAGCGCCGATGGTCTCTATTTTGCCGCCGCCTGCCAGTGTCGTGAAAGAGATTGTTAATAATAAAAAGAGCAGACCCGCAACCTTACGCAACATCAAAAAATCTCCACTCTGAAAGCTGTACTTGCTACAAGGTCACAAAGCCACGCCAATTCAATAACCGTGCGCTTTGTGACCTTGTGATTTCGCAGCGAAAAAGCTAACGAGCGAAGCTGCCGACAAAGGCGCTGCGCTTGCCGCGCACCGTCCACGATACTCCGAGGCTCGGCCCCCTGTACTCGTCAAGCTCTGCGACTGCGGGCATCGAGTGCATCATCGGCGTGAGCGGCTGGTAAAAAATATCTTCGTTGCCGCATAGATGATCTTTGCCGTTCAGCGCGCGCGTCTCGATTCCCGCGAGATTGCCTGCGCGCACGAACGTCTTTCCATAATGGTGGCCGTCGCGGCTCACTTCCATTTTGATCGGAGCGACCTCGACGCGCACGACGTTATTGAGCAGTTCGCCCGCCATCGTCTGAGCAAATCCGACGAGCGCCTTTTGCTGTTCGGCAGTCGCTTTTTCATCAACGATCATGACGGTTTTGGCCGGGTAAGGATTAGTGTATGGGTCGCCGAGCGTGGCTCCGGCTTTGACGACGCCAACGACGCTCAAGCCATCGAGCGCGACGCCGTTCCAATCGCCCTTCGTAACGCGCCACGCCAGTATGGCCTGATCTCCGGCCAGATTGACTTCGCCGTTTGCGACGCACGGGCCTGTCCATACGTCTGCGCTGCGCGTTTCGATATAGTCGCCTGAAATATGCTGCGCCTGGCTCGTCGCCGCAAGCATCGATACGCTGAAAACAAGCGCCGCTAGAAACATGAATCTACGCATTTCTTTTACTCCTGATGATACAAATCAAGCCTTATGCTTATCTTTTGACTTTATCGCCCCGATGCCTGAGCGTCAAGCAAGCTAAAGTTGAATCGTGTAGGGGAAGCCCTCTGTGGCCTCCCCTACAGGTCAATCAACCCGCCCTTTGCCGTGACAGGCTCTGTCGGGCGACGAGCAAGTGCCCGGCTCCGCAAGCCCGCCGTCAGGGCCGACACAGGTCTGAGTGTAGACGCACCAGTAATGGTCGCTACTCGTCTTTGGCACGGTCGGGTCGTGCGCCACCTGAATGAACATCCCTTTCCATTGAAGGCAATGGCAGAGGCGGGGATGATGAATGTTGAATCGTTCGGCTTCTGAAATCATTTGGCACCTCCTCGCGCGGCTTCCAGTATCGCGCGCTTGACGGCGACCCGCGCGAGTTGAATCTTGTAGCCGTTACCGCTCAAAGCTTTTGCACCGCTCACGGCAGCGTCGCCCGCAGCCTTCGCAGTCTCTTCGGTGATTGCTTTACCGACGAGCGCGGCTTCTGCCTCCGTCGAGCGCCACGGCACAGGCGCGACGTGGCCCATCACTACGCGAGCCGTATCGACCTTGCCGCCGCTCATTTTCAATACCACCGATGCAAACGCTAAAGGCCAGTCCATTGCTTCTTTCTGTCGAATCTCGTACACCGCGCCTTTAGCTCCACTCATCATCGGAGGAATTAATATTTCCGTCACGATTTCGCCGGGCTTCAGGTCGTGCTCGCGCTCGCCGTCCGTCTGTGGAATACGGAAGAACTTATCCACCGGCACATCGCGCTTACCGCCAGGGCCAAAGATTCGCAAGGTTGCGCCTAAGGCAACAAACCCGGGAGCCAGCGTCGAAGGGCTGACAAAATACGCAGGCCCGTTATTACCAAGTATCGCGTGATAGCGGTTTTCGCCTGACGGCACGAGCGATTCGCCTTTCGCATCTTTGGCGAGCAGGCCAAAACCTGTGCGGTAATACCAGCAGCGCGGGCGCTGGCACATATTACCGCCAATCGTTCCCATGCTTCTGATTTGAGGCCCCGCAATCTCGCTCGCGGTTTTAGCAATCATCGGATATTTCTCGCGAACCTGCGGGTCATCGGCCAGCTCTTGAATCGTTGCTAACGCCCCGATTCGCAAGCCTTGTTTCGAGGTGAATTTTATCCCTCGCAATTCTGCAATCTCTTTTATATTCACCAATCGCTTGGGGGCGACGATTTCATCTTTCATCAAGGCAAGCAGGTCCGTCCCCCCTGCAAGCACGTCTGCATCGTCCCAGGATTTCCCCAACAGACTGACGGCTTGCTCTTTGGTTGCAGCGCTGGCGTATTCAAATGCTCGCATAATTACTTGCCTCCTTTCGATTCCAGAGCGGCCAGAACTCTGTCAGGCGTCATCGGCAACGTCGGCACGCGGACTCCAATTGCATTGGCAACCGCGTTAGAGATTACAGCGCCCGGCGAAACCACAGGAGGCTCGCCAAGACCTATCACGCCGCGTTCGTCGTAGCCTTTGCCCGTCATCATGTGAACCACAAGCTCGCCGATGTCACCTATGCCCGCAAGTTTGTAGAACTCCATATTCGGATTGAGCATTCGCCCCGTCTTCGCGTCCATAACTTTCTCTTCGTAGAGCGCAAAGCAAACGCCCATGATCAACGCGCCGTAGACCTGGCTCTCGGCGGTCTTCAGGTCAATAATCAAACCGCAGTCTTGAACGGCTACGATCTTGTTTATCTTGACTACGCCTGTTTCAACGTCAACCGATACATCGGCCATCTGGACTCCGCCGACGCCGCTATTTGTAAGACTGCCCGGCCCCGGATGTTTGCCTCTGACTGTAAGCGGCATCACTCCGAGCTTCGAGCAGGCTTGCGCCCAGGTCAGGCTGCGGCTGGGCGTGCCTTTGACCTGAATCTTGCCGCCGCCGGCTTCAAGTTCTTCCGGCTTTGCTTCGAGCGCGGGCGCGACCTTCTCAAAGAGTTGATCTAGCGCATCAAGCGCCGCGCGGCGAGTCGCTGCGCTGACTCCGCCGATGGTCGTGCTTCCGCCCGATTGACCGGAGGTGGGATGGCGACTGTCGCCTATCATCAGCTTGATCGCGTTGAGCGGCAGGCCAAGAGTGTCTGCGGCGACGATCATGAGAGTCGTGCGAGTCCCTGTCCCGATGTCTTGCGTCCCCATCTTTAATTCGACCGAACCATCGGGCGAAATCGTGAGGTCGCAATTCGACGGGTGGCCTCCGCCTCCCCACGTGTGAAGCGAAAGGCCAAGCCCACGCTTCATGGGGCCAGACGATTTATCACCGCGAGAGTGCCAGTTCTTTTTCCAGCCGATCAAGTCAGCCGCGATTTGAAACTCGTCGCGATAGACTTGCGCGCGCGCGCCTGTCATCTCGATATTCTTCAAAAAGAATTCAAGCGGGTCCATGTTCGATTGCAGCCGCTGCGTCTTCGAGCGCAGGCATCGTGATCGAACACCCTTGCGGATGACCGGGCGCGCGCCATGCTCTCTGGCTGCCGATGTGGTTGACGATGGCCGTGTGCTGTTTGCGCTGGTTCGGTATGTTGAATATGTAAGGCAAGGGCGGCGATCCGCCTCCGCCCAATCCGCCTGTCGCCCACGATTCCGATTGCCACGCGACGAGCGTGCCGTCCTTCTTCACGCCTACTTTGACGCGCGCATAAGCGGACGGGCGCGCGCCCGCAACCATCAATTCATAGTTGCGCTCGTTGAACATTTTGACAGCCTTGCCACCGGCTTTCTTAGACAGCCTCGCTGCGGCTATGTCCCATTCATCCGGCCCGAACTTGCTGCCGAATCCTCCGCCGACGTGATCTTGCTTGACCCTTACACTGCTGGCAGGGATTTCAAGCGGCGTGGCGATTCCGGCCACAGAACCGCTGACGGCCTGAGTTGACAGGTGGGCCAGCACGCTCTGCCCGTCGTTCTCCCATTCCATGACAGAGCCGTGCGGTTCCAAACAGCAGTGAGTTATTATCCGCAATCCGTAGACGCCTTCGATAACCGTGTCGGCTTCGGCGAAAGCTTTGTCAGGGTCGCCCTGCGTGTTCTCGTTGGCAGGCTTAGTGTATCCTTCTGCGGCTTTCAGATCGGTGTAGGTGACAAGGTGAGGAAGCACTTCGTATGTGACCTTGATTGCGCGCGCGGCGTCTTCGGCGGTCGGCTCGTCAACGGCGGCAAGTGCCACGACCGAAGCGCCCGCCCATTGCAATTCCGCGCCCGCGTCTTGAATGATCTGAATAGCTTTCACGCCGGGCATCTTTTCAGCGGCGCTCGTATCAATGCTTACAATCTTCGCGTGCGCGTGCGGGCAGCGAACTATTTTGCCAAACAGCATTCCGGGACGATTGATGTCGTAAGAATACTTGGCTCGGCCTGACACCTTGTGAGGGCCGTCAACGCGCGAGATGCGTTTGCCGATGAGCGAGCGTTTATCGGCTTCGGGCCATTTATATTCAGCCATTTTTTTGCCCTCCTTTTTGCGCATTCGCCGCCTGCATTATTGCCGCGCGAACGCCCACGTAGGTTCCGCAGCGGCATAGATTGCCGCCTAGCCCTTGTTTCACATCTTCGGGCGTTGGGTTTGGGTTCTTGTCGAGAAAAGCTTTGCAGGCTACGACAAACCCCGGCGTGCAGAAGCCGCACTGTTGCGCGTCGTTGTCTATGAACGCCTGCTGAACGGGATGAAGATTTTCGCCCTGCATCAAGCCTTCAACGGTTGTTATCTGCTTGCCTTGCGCTTCGATGGCAAGCATAGAACAGGAATAAACAGGCTTGCCGTCAATGATCATAGTGCAAGCTCCGCAGGTTGCGCGGTCGCACACGCGCTTGGCTCCGGTCAGGTCCAGATCGTTGCGAAGCGCTTCGAGCAACGTGACGCGCGGCTCGACTTCAGCCGCATATTTTTTGCCGTTGATCGTAAGCGAGATCGGAGCTTTGCCGGGGCCGAATACTTTGACATCAGCGCCCGCCGCTTTGATCACTTTCGGCCCGATCACCAGCGGGACCGTGAGTGATATGCCTGATACCTTTAAGAAGTTACGTCGAGACAGGCCCTCGCCTTTCTCTACGACCTTATCGTCATCATCACGCATCTGTGACCTCCTCGTCCGATTTTGGATTTTAGATTTTAGATTTTGGATTGCCGGACTTCAGATGAGCGCCGACTTTCCAGCCTCTTTAATCCAAAATCTAAAATTTAAAATCTAAAATTCATGTGGGTGTTTCTCTAAATTCCAGTTCATTGCCGCAACACGGACACGGGCCAGGAGCGTAAGCCGTGATGTTGCATATCTCGCAAAAGTAATAAAGGTTGTACAGTTTCCCTGCTTTGATGGACTGCACGCGAATTATTTCAAGCTGGCTTTTAGAGTCGAGCCTCGCTGTCACTT
The DNA here is from genome assembly GCA_963726785.1 of Blastocatellia bacterium. Classification (GTDB taxonomy): domain Bacteria; phylum Acidobacteriota; class Blastocatellia; order UBA7656; family UBA7656; genus DATEKX01. The sequence goes on along the minus strand of CAVSDJ010000008.1, from coordinate 172,990 downwards.
GAAGCTCGCGCTGACGGACTCTTAAGTCTGTGAATATGGCCGTGCCTGTATCTGTTGGCACGAAATTATGAAGCTTTGCGTTTCGGTCAACAATCGCGAAACGCGCAGACGGATCGTTGCAGCCAAACAACGATTCGCTGGCGTGGCCCGAAGCGTCGAGGCAGACGGCCCGGCCTTGAATTACTGTCAGGCTATATTTGTCAGATGTCTCGGACTGGCACCGAGCGGCCAGGGATGAAAGTGGCATCACGAGTATTAATGCCGTCAGGAGCGGAGTTAGAAACCGGTTCATTTGATGATGCTCGAACTCCGATTAAATCAGTTTGCCGTTGCGACCAGGTGCGATGTTCCTCATATCGGACTAAGGAAATCTCCACTTGAAAGCTCACCTGTTCGCTTTAGATTTTCCTTGTCAAAATAGTGGATTGCTTAGGTGGCTACCTTATCACAGGCAAACTGATTCGAGCAATGACCGAGCAGAAGTTCAAGCCATGGGCAAATTATTTATTGCAATTTTTTACAAGGCAATAACGGGCGCAAAGTTACATTGTCTATTCTTCTCTGTTTTAATCCAGAGAGGAATTGACTGCGTTTTGCTCTTCACTGGCAACGCTGCTCACTTCGACCGCAGGCACACGGGAGCAAGCAGGGCCGCGCATATGGTCGCTGTCGCGTGTGATGATGCTTGAGACGAAGCCCATCGCCATCGCTTCTTCCGCATTGAAATAGTGATCAGACAAATCTGTGAAGAACATCGCCTGAGCCTGCTCGCGTGAAATGCCGGTGTCGCGCGTGTAGACGTTGAGCAATTGTTTTACGGTGCGTTCAAGCTGGACCACGCGGTCTTTGAGGAACGCGCGCGGGCCGTCGCTTTTCCAGCTAATGTCGTGCGACATGAACTCCGTGTTCGGATAGCTTGCCCGGCTGGAACGAGGCACGGACAGCAAAACAGTGATGGCCGACGAGTGAACTTTGCCCAGCCCCACTGTGTAAACTTCGCACGGCGCATTTTGCAGCACGTCGTAGATGGCAAGCGCGTCTGTTACGCTGCCGCCACAAGAGTTGATGAAAACTGTGACTGGTTCTTCACTTTCCTCGAACAACTCGTGCAATTGCGCGATGAACTTTTCAGCGCGCTCATTATTGATTTCGCCAAAAAGATAGACCTTTCTCATATTAGTCGAAGATTTAGGTTCTTCGCTCCTTTCGATGCTGTGTCAAACAATCGGCTTTTCACGGAAAAAAAGCGCGATCATTTGCGCCGCAGCGCTTTCAAAATAAAACCTGATTTCGTAAAGGGCTTTCTCAGTAACCACCGGATCAGGGGCCAACCTATCCGGTCATCTGTGTGAGATGACCGCATATTAATCAAAGTTCATTTTTTATTCAATCAAAATATTTTCAGAGGTCAGTTCCGAAGGCTGGTTTTTGCCCGTCGCAAGCTTTGATGAGCAGGCGGGCTGTGTGGGTTTACTCGTCGGCTCGGAGGCGATGAGTGAAAGCTTATTTCTCTGTATTATCGGAGGCCGTAACTTTAAGCTCTTCCATGCACGTAACTACGAACTTGTATTCATAAGCTCCAAGGTGCCCATATCTGGCCGGACCATAAAGTCTGCCTACAACTGTGACATCGGCCTCTTTGTCTTGCTTGCCCGGAGCGTTTCGATTTTCTTTTGACTTGGGACACGCCTCGTTATCATCTACGAATTCAAGCCATGCTTCCGGTTGTCTTGAGCATTTTTTGTCGTATAAGGCAGAGCGTTCAAACCCGAATTGCCAAGATGCTTTGACGCGAACCAGCTTGCCGTCATAACGGCTGTGGGATTTTAGAAGGTCGCAATATGAAAGCAAAGGAATTGATTTCGTATCCGATGAATCATTGCGATTTGTATTGTCTGGTTGGACAGGCTGTCTTACCGAATGCAGACAGTTAGCGAACGATAATAGCAAAAATATTACTGAGATGAGTTTAAGCATGAAGCCACCTTTATACACTTATACTTTACAATGGCCGAGCCTTACAGAACAACGAACGGCCCGCTTTTAGAGTAAGCCTGGTATACAGGCGGACATAAAATTAGAGGGAGGAGATTGCTCTCCTCCCTCTAATCATTGGTTGATGCTTTGTGAAAGCGTTAGTTGTTGCAGCCACAGACGAAGCTGTTTATGCTGTTGTCAGTTATACTGAAGCTGGTGCTCTTGGTTGGCGACTGGATGATGGTAATCGCTCCCTGGCCGCTGTTTGTGCAAGGATTGATCGTAATGTTGATATTGCGATCAGGCCGCTTCGGATCGGGCCCCTTATGCGTCAGGGTAATCTTGCAGAAGTTTTGCGTCACTGTGCCAGTCCCGCTCAACGAAACGCCTTTCGAGCAATCGAAGAACAGGTAATCGCCTGTAGCCGTATTGAGCGTGAAGACGGTAGTGCCTTGATGTATGCAGAGCTGGACATCGTCAGGAATGCCGTCTACGTTGACATCCTTGAACCAGCCGACATCTCGCATTTGTTCAAGCGTCAGATCATCAGGCGCTTTGAGATTGTGAGTCAGGTCAGGGTTGATTGCCGGTTCCATCAACAGGTTCTTGAAGGCAATCGTATCAAAGTGCGAGACCGAAGAACCGCCCTGGAACGGGTTCGGAGCAAACAGTCTGACTCTGCCCGCCGTGTCCATGCCAGCGCGAAGCGTATTGTCAACGCCCAGCGTCACCGAAACTCCGCCTCCAAGCTGAGCCTTGATGGCATTGGCGTCCGCAAGAGATATGCTCACACTGGGAATTACGATAGTCGGGTCCACGCCAGCCATTCCCGGAGGCGCTCCCGCCACGTTATTGGCAATGATGACGGCTAAGGCTCCGGCATTCTGCGCTATTTTTGACTTCACGGCAAAGCCGCAAAGTCCGCGATCTATGAGCGCGATCTTGCCATTGAGCGAACCCGCAGGAAGCGCTTCGCAGCCATCGGATGTGGGCGCAACTCCGTCGTTGACCAACGCGAGTGGAGCTGTGATTTGCGTGTTTATGGGTGGACCGAAGGCCGCAGTCCCAAATTGCTTATCGCCTGCAATGCCTGCGGGCGAATTTACACGCACACTGGGGCTGCCGAAATTGAGCACGCTGGGCGCATCTGCCAACACGTTGGGACCAACCCATACGAGATGACTGAAGTTGATGGCGGACGCCTGGCGTTCGGCATTCGTCATATCTGACCATACCTTGCCGGTTTGGTTGTTCATAGTGAAGTGCGAGAAAACGTCTGTTTGACCGGCGAAGTTCGCGCCCGTGTTACCGTTCGCGAAAGCTGCAAATCCGAGGCCGTGCCCAAGCTCGTGCAGGACTACGACAACCAGATCATTCAGCGCGCCGTGGTTATTGTCCAAACCGAGATAGAAGTTGAAATTGCTGCTGAACTGAGCATTAATATCGGCAAAGCCGGGATTGAGTTCCACTCCAGACCGTTTGTCGGCCAGCGCGGAATGGTACCAGGTATTGGCAAAGAACGCTCCCGGGAAAGGAAATGGTCCCGTAAAATCGTCAAAAACAAAAGTCGTGCCTGCCGACCCCAGCACATTCGCGCCAAGAGGGTTGAAGGCTGCCGTAACAAAGATCTCTACGTTGCTGTCGAGCGTAGCGCCCCAGAGGTCTGCGGCAAACTGAAAAGCTATCAGTCTTTGCTGACCTAGCGTTGTTCCGGGGTTACCACCGACCGGCGCGACCGGCGTGGGATCATTGAATCCCTCGTTCGCCCCGTCAACGGATACTATGGTGATCGTGGCTGCTCCGAGCGCTCGCTCGGAAGCGGCAAACAGAAACACCATCAGAGCTATTAACATCAAGGGGTATTTGCTTAACTGTCTATTTAACATTGGGGGCCTCCTTACTGATTGTTCGGCGATTTAATTTTCGCCGGAATTTTTGCCGGGTCTATGCCTAGAAATTCGGCAGCCTCTTTGAGGCTCGATACGCACCGGATTTCATTCGTGCCATCCGCATTCGGTTTGGCAAGGACCACAGTTTGGAAGCGGCCCTGCAAATCAACCTTATCCATTCCATTCTCAGCCTTTTCGACACGAAGCCCCTTCGTAGACCGATCCGTAAGCTTGGTGATAGTTGCTACTAAGGCTCTGGCCTCTTCGACCGAGGGCTTTCTCAGCCTTCCGGTCTGGGCGTCTATGGTGATTTTCTGATTTGCAAACTGCACTGTCGTATCATTGTCATCGGATGAGGTGCTAGCTGCACTTTGAAGTGATTGTTTTGCGCTTGCTGTCCTTGAGGAAGCAATCGTTCCTGCGACGATAGCGAGAATAACAGCCGTTCCCAGTAGGGCCGTAAAAACCCATACACGGGATGGGGCTTTGCGGATAGTTCTCTCTTTGCCTTTCTTCATACCTTCTCCTTTTAATTTACATACTTGCGAAACTATTGGCACAATCCATACGGAATTTTTCGGGAATCTCTTCCCGCTGCCTCATCAGAATATGGACTGATGCCGGTTGTCTTGATTCCATTCAAAAACCAGAGCATTCCTTTGAATGTAAACCGTCCCAATTTTTCTAAGCGTATTGCCGATGCTGATGAGAGGAGTAACCTGAGCGACCTCTTCAACTAATAGCGATCATACAAGAGCGATGATTCGCGCTCACATAAGAGAAAGACGCTGACCGAAATTATAGGCCACTCGGCTTTCCGATTGCGTCTTCTCGCAAATGAGCAAATAGAACAAGGATTACATTCAGAATCCTTCCGAGCTTTCAACTATCATTTGCCGTGATATTTCACGCCGAAGCAACCAAAACTTTTGTTCTTGAAAAATTCCTGGCTTTGGCAAACTGTAACGCTGTAAAAAACGCCGAAATACTATCGCGAGTTGATCTTAAGGTCAAGCACATTTAGATGAACCGAAGTAAGCAGAATCAGAATTACTGGAAAGGTCTTAACTGTCACGCACTCCTTGATCTGAAGAATCAGCATGCTAACTCTTGTTCTGAATTGCACGGCAGAAAAGTTTATAAACGGATTAGCGTGAGATGAGTTTTATGCGGGGCAGTCAAAGATGCGCAAGAGCCTATTCAACTCTTGCGCATCTTCATAATGCTACGAGCTAGGACAGGAATCCCAAATCGCGCGCGTTGAAGTTTGCGAGCGTAGACTGATGATGCGCGCAATCTCTTTCAACTGATTGCCGAGTTCAGTCTGCGGAAACGATGTGGTTTTTCTCGAAAACAATATCGCTTTTTGCAAAAACAGTATTGTTTTTCACGAAAACGATGTGGTTTATCTCAAAAACAATCTTGTTATTTGAGATAACAATGTGGTTTAGGAGAAAAACGATGTGGTTTTCCTCAAATATAATATGGGTTTCTGACAAAACGATGTGGTTTTTCCAAAAAACAAGGCTGTTTTACTCAGTAACTGTTTTACACGCAAGAAGCTTCAGTGAGTCATTGCATATATGATGACGTTGATTCCTACTTTATACGCGGCCAGTCCGTACTTCAGCGGGTAGCGCGGGTCATCTATCCATTCCCAGGCGTCGCCTAAATCACAGTTGCGGGCAATGAAGACAAGGACTCGGCCCTGTTCGTTTTGTATGCCCATGTAATGCGGGACTCTGCCGCCCTTCTCATGAGTGACGCCGCGATTTAACCACGACCCGATGCCCGGAACCTGCACAACTTCATCAATGTCGAAGTAGCAGTGAAAGATTGTGTGATCGCGCGGCAAATCCTTTATTGAATACTCAGGGAAAACTCGTTTCATCTGCTCCTGAACGTGTTCCCATTCATAATCACCCCAGAAATCGTCCAGAAAAAGAAAGCCTCCGCGCAATACATATTCACGCAACCGGAGGGCTTCTTCATCGGACAATTCCATGTAGCCCGGCTCCACAAAATAGATCAGTGGATTATCGAATAACTGCTCATCCAGAATGCGAAGCTGCTTTGGCTCATCTGAAATATTCAGATTGGTTCCAGCCCAGTCTCTGATGCCTACGATGAAGTGATAATCGGCCTCAGGGTAATCAACTGCCCAGGAGCCTTCTCGGTAGCCGTTGAAACCGGAACTGTAAATTGTCCGCACGAATGTAAACTCGCCCGGCCCTTTTTGCTCCTGATGCGGGCGAGCTTGAAAACCGGGCCGAGTCTCAAATCTGGCCTGCCCCAAAGATGATGTGATGAGTAGAGAAATGACGGCGATTAAACAGATGATTCTTCGCATAAAACCTCAATCTCTGACTCAAAGATTGCTCGTCAAATCTGCGCGGCGGCAACATTCATTTGCGCGTTGCGCCTATCATTATGAACGCAACCAAACAGCATTCATTGCTTCGATTCCGCCATCCATGTCTTGTTCCGTTCTGTACGATGCAGTCTCCTGCTTTCAGGTGCACTTCTTTTCCGTCGTCTAATTCCAGATATATCTCTCCTGATATCACGATGCCGTAATCAATCGTATCGGTCGTGTGCATTCCAGGGTCATCGAGTTCGTGAGTCTCTGCAAGCCCTGGAATTTTGGCCGCGTACTCCTGACGAAAAGCTGCGGGATCAAATCCCGCCTCGATCATTTTTGCTAATTCCAGCCCCGAAGGAAAGCGAACTATACGAAAACGAGAGCCAGTTGACGCTGGCACAAATGACGACATCCGAAGAGTCGGATCATCCTGACCTGCGGGAATGGATGGAGTGTCTTCCGTTGCCCAAAGTTCGTGAAACTCAAGGCCGGAAAGCGCATCGAAACAGACGGAACGCGGAGGCTCGCCATCGCTGATGAATACGGATTTGCCTTCGCTATCGTGCCCTGTGACTACTCTACGAATGAGTTCAGCCATTACAATAATTAGTCTCCTAATCAATGAACTTGTGCAAAGTCTTGGGAGAAATAACGATATACTAACTGCTTTTCCGCGTCTAACGTTTCGCATAAGAGGTTCACCGCAGAGGCGCAGAGAACACAGAGATTACGCAGAGGAAAACTCTGCGCCCCCTTTGCGTTCTCTGCGCCTCTGCGGTGAATCGGATTCTTTTTTCAGAGAATTATCTGGTGATGCGTGGTTTTATCGCAGATTGCGATAGAATGTAAATCAGGCAGCTTGATAATCAACGGAGGGGATTATGAATGATCAATGGCCGAGCTTAAATTTCCAGGAGTGGAAAGATACCTATGCGACGCTTCATATGTTGACGCAGATCGTTGGTAAGATCAGGCTTGCTCAGTCGCCGTGGGTGAATCACTCCTGGCACACGACCTTATATGTTACCTCACGCGGGCTGACTACCTCGCCCATTCCTTACGGCAATCGGACGTTTCAAATTGACTTCGATTTCATTGATCACAATCTCGTGATTGAAACGAGCGACGGAGAGGTTAAAACAATGCCGCTTTCGCCGCGCCCCGTTGCGGGATATTACGAAGAGTTGTTTAACAAACTGGCCGAGCTAAATCTCAAAGTGAAGATTCACACGACGCCGAATGAACTGCCAACGCCTATTCCATTTGAGAAAGACTACGAACACACGGCATATGATGCCGATTACGCCAACCGATTCTGGCGCGCGTTGGTGCAGATTGATCGTGTATTCAAGCAATTCCGAGCGCGTTTTATTGGCAAATGCAGTCCTGTGCATTTCTTCTGGGGGAGCTTCGATCTGGCCGTAACGCGATTTTCAGGGCGACGAGCGCCGGAACATCCCGGCGGTGTCCCTCATCTTCCAGATTGGGTCACACGCGAAGCATACTCTCACGAAGTGAGTAGCTGCGGGTTCTGGCCCGGAAGTGAGCAGATGCCACAGGCTGTGTTTTATTCCTACGCCTATCCTGAGCCGCAAGGGTTCAGCACTGCGACTGCGCGCCCGAGCGGAGCCGGTTACAGTTCGGAGATGAAAGAATTTATCTTTCCATATGATGAGGTTCGCAGGTCGGCAAATCCTGATGAAGCGTTGCTTGATTTCTTACAAAGCAGCTATGAGGCAGCCGCAGATTCCGGGGCGTGGGACCGCAAAGAATTAGAGCAGTCCCAAAAAGCCTTTTCACATTAAAGGCCACCAGAAAACTTCTTTACAACAGGTCTATCTGCGTCGTCCATCCGCTCCAAACCGGCAAAGCCGAGACGATACTGACAAGCTAAACTACGAAAATATTGTATATTTATTATCTAGTAGTATCTGTTTGAAACATATGATATTGTTACATCGCACGTTCGGAAGGACGCACGGTCGCAGCCCCCAGTCATCAAAAATAGAAGCTGTGGATCTGGCTTTTAGAGCTTTTTTCAAGCTCTAGATTTTCCGCAAGGCGTGGCGCACGGCGATTAGGACAGGCAGATTCCCAATCGGACGATCACATTAGACAGGAAGGTTTCAGTCTATGACGGCAGCGCGAATCCCACTCTCCAAAATCATTTGCATACTGATCACTCTTACGCTTACATCTTCACTCGCGTTAGCCGCGCCAGCCGGTCGCGGTTCAAAATCGCGTAAAGCCAGCGCGCACTCTGCGAAAAAAAGTAGCAAGGGCAAAGCCAAAGCGCGCGGCTCAAAGGCAACCGCTCGCGCTCGGTCAGGCAAAGCAAGCCGAGTGGCGAGAAGGGGTGAGCGCGGTCGCGGACGGCGAGTCGTCTATGCGCGAGGTCGCGGGCGCTACAAAGGCTCGCGCTATCGCAAACACTATGTCACAAGCCGTCCTGCTTCCAGTCATGGTTCAGGCGTTCATAAATTCCTTGCCGAAGCCTGGACAAGAGAGCAAGGGTCTGCCGATGGAAATATGGCTGTCTCGCGGGAACAGAGCACGCCTTCGCTCACTGCCGCAGGCCCTGATTCATCACGCACGGTCACGGGCGAAAGCGCAGCCTTGCCTGCCAATGATGTAGCGAAACCCAAAGAGATCAATCCCGCGCAGACGACCGAAGAGCTGCCGTTGAACCCGCTCGTCGCCGCTTACACGGAAAGCCTCGCGGCTCGCGGTTTCGCAGCCGATAACCAGGGCTTCATCGTGACTACTTTGAAAGGCGAAGTGCTCGCCGAGCATAACGCCGACAAGCTTTTCAATCCCGCTTCGGTCACCAAGATAGCGACCTCGCTCACGGCGATTTCGCGGCTCGGACCGGATTTCAAGTTTCGCACATCGCTATACACGGACGGCGCGCTCGATCAATCAACGGGCGTCCTGCGCGGCTCGCTGTACGTCATAGGCAGCGGCGACCCGGCTTTCTTCTACGAAAACGCGATGATGATTGCCGACAAGCTCAATCGCGCGGGCATACGTGAAGTCGAAGGCGACCTTATAGTGCTCGGCCACTTCTATTTCAATTTTTCAACCTCGCTCGAAAATTCTGCGAAGGCTCTCCGCAACGTGCTGTCGTCAGAGTCGTGGAACGCTGCGGCGAAGTCTGCTTATCCGCGTTTCCTGTCAATGCGCGCCGCCGAAGATACGAACGCGCAACAATCAGGCGCGCAACTCGCACCGATCTCTTCCGGCCTTCCATCGCTGAAGATCGCGGGCAAGACCATCACAAGCTCGACCGTCAACACAACATCGTTGACCCCGCTTGCCATTCACACATCTCTGCCGCTTTTGCGAGTTCTCAAAGGGCTGAACGATTTCTCGAACAACTGGATGGCCACCGTCATCGGAGATTTGGTCGGCGGCACAGAGGCAGTCGAGCGGTTCCTGAAGATGGAAGTCGGGTTCAAAGAAGACGAAGTTGAATTTGCTACTCCTTCGGGATTAGGAGCGAATTACATTTCGCCGCGCGGCACCATCTCGATGCTGAAAAAGCTGATCACGTATCTCAACGGCAAAGGGCTTGCGCTTGAAAACATCTTGCCAGTCGCAGGCGTAGATCAAGGCACTCTACAGAGAAGATTCACCGACGCTTTTCGAGGCTCGGTGGTGGCCAAGACCGGCACGCTCAACAGCGTCAGCGCGCTTGCGGGCGTTGCGTATACGAGGCTGCGCGGGCCGCTGCTTTTCGTCATCTATAATCGAGGCGGGTCATCTCACTCTTTCCGTGCGGCACAGGACGAAACGATTAAGAAGCTCATAACGCTCTATGGCGGGCCGGTGCCAATTCGTTATACTCCGAGCGCCGGGTCACGCGCTCCACAGCGCACAACCGAGCAAACAACGCAGTCGCTTGCGCCGGGGCATTAGCTCGATGAAGTTGGAGCTTTCAAGAGCGCAAAAAGCGCTGCTCGCATGGAGCATCATCTTTTTGAGTCTGGCAGAAGTTGTAAAGCTTCTGCATATCGAAGGCAAAGCAGCCACGAGAATCGGACTGGTTGAAGTCGTAGTGGCAATGTTGACGGGAATCGCTTTCGGCGTCACTGCCTCAACAAGAAGAAACGATGAAGAATGAACGATGAACGATGAATTAAAAGGCGGCATTCTCTTTGTTCATCATTCATCATTTATCCTTCATCGTTTCTCCAATCAATCTCTTCGTTGCTTTCAAAATATGCTTTGTAAAGACCGCGCGCGAACTCAAGCTGTTCTTCCTCCACCAGCACTCTTAGCTCGCCGATGTAAGCAAGATGCGGCATGACTGAAAGCGAGTGACCGCCCTGAATAATCACGTTCACGCTGTTTTGTTCGAGCATCTGTTTGATCAACATCGCAACAGGGTGGAGTCGAGGTCTGCACAACTCAACATACATGACTTCCCTGCCCGCTATCGCTTCGATTTCAGCCGTAGTCTTTTGATCAAATGTGCCGGGCACAAGTCCGCACCCGCAACCTGGGCACTCATCCATGCGGGTCTGAAACTCTCCTGCGCAAATCGGGCATAACATCAACATATCGGTAATACGCTTCCCATCGGCTCAAATGAATTTTTCAGTTCGCTGCTTGTGATAACAGACAGTAACACACAACCCTCTTTGACTGCCACAACCTTGAATTACGATGATTTTGCGCGTAGCAATGCTCGATATTTTGATTTATATTCTCTGCTCGTGCCCTTCCCCAGTGGATAACTCTCAGGTATGTAGGAGGTCAATCGTATGACAAACTGGAAGTGCTTGCGTCTGTTCGTCTCTTTATTTCTCGTCGTTCTAATCTCGATGCCGCTTGCCACCTTCGCGCAAGACGACAAGAAAGATGATGCAAAAAAGGACGAAAAAAAGAAAGAAGAAGAACTGCCGCTCAAGACGGCTGAAAAGATAGAGTTCACAACCGATGAAGGCACATGGATGTCTCTGGACGTTTCACCCGACGGGCAGATGATAATCTTCGACCTGCTCGGTGACATCTACACGATGCCAGCAAACGGCGGCGAGGCTAAACGAATAATCGGCGGCCTTTCATTCGAGAGCCAGCCGAAGTTTTCGCCTGACGGCAGACGAATAGCTTTCCTCAGTGACCGCAACGGCGCTGAAAATATATGGACTGCGAACGTTGACGGCGCAGAGCCTAAAGTGTTGACGAAAGCTCGCAATACGATGTTCCTTTCGCCTTCGTGGACTCCTGACGGACAATACGTCATCGCGTCTCGCACAACCGAAGGGCGCGGCACCATGTCGCTTTGGATGTATCATAAGGATGGTGGCTCAGGCGTTCAAATCGGCCCGCCCGACCCGCCCATTCCGCCGCCCGGCTCAGGCCAGCCTCCCGGCCCTCCGACTCAGAGCAAGTACGGCGCAGTTGCTTCGCCTGACGGTCGTTACGTTTATTACAGCACGCGACAGGGCGCTTTCACTTACAACGCGCAGTTTCCTATCTGGCAAATTGCACGCTTCGACCGCGAGACCAGCGAGACGGCGACTCTGACGAACGCGCAAGGCAGCGCCATGCGCCCACTGCTGTCGCCCGATGGCAAGAAGCTTGTCTACGCTACAAGGTTCGAGACGGGCACAACCTTGCGCGTGCGCGACCTCGACACGAGCGAAGAACGATGGTTGATTAATTCAGTCACGCGCGACGATCAGGAATCGCGCGCCACCCGTGACACGATGCCCGGCTATGCTTTTATGCCCGATGGCCGTTCGCTTATCATTCCGGTCAACGGAAAGATTCAGCGAGTAGATTTTGAAACGGGCAAAGCGACTCCGGTTCCCTTCACTGCTAAAGTCGAAGCCGAGATTGCTCCACGAGTCTACTTCGAGAATCGCGTTGACGACGGCCCGACGGTTCGCGCTCGTCTGATTCGTTGGCCGACCGTTTCGCCCGATGGAAAGCGGCTGGCATTCAGTTCGCTAAACAAACTCTGGGTCATGGATTTTCCAAGCGGCACTCCTAAGCGATTGACCGATTCAACGGCAGGTGAATTCATGCCCGCGTGGTCGCCCGACGGACGATACATAGCTTACGTCACGTGGTCGCGCGAAGGCGGACAGATCAATCGCGTAGCGACAGACGGTGGTTCAAGGCCGGAACAATTGACGCGCCGCGCGGCATATTACTCTAACCCTGTCTATTCGCCCGACTCGTCAAAGATAGTCTTTGTGTCAGGCTCGACGGCAGACCAGTTGTACGCAGACCTGCATTTTAATGACGCGCATGTATTTCCTGAGTCAGGTATGCCAATGAACGAAGGCGAGATCACAGGCATCAATCCCGGGGCGGGACTCGACCTCAGGTACATACCTGGCGGCGGCGGCGATTCGACGCTGATAGGACCGACGCAAGGAGGTCGCTTGCCGCATTTCACAAACGACCCGAATCGCGTATATGTGACGACAGGTCAGGGACTCGCATCTGTGCGGCTCGATGGCTATGACCGCAGGACGCACTTAAAGGTAACGGGCACGGCTCCCGGCGGTCCTTTCCCGCCTAACGCCGAAGATATCAAGATTTCGCCCGACGGCCAGCGAGCTTTCGTGAACCTTCAAGGCAAACACTACCTCGTCACGATTCCAAAAGCGGGAAAGGAGACCGTCAATGTCAGCATCACATCGGGCGGCCCGTCCTCTGTTCCCGTGAAAAAGATGTCAGTCGAAGGCGGCGACTATCTCTCGTGGACGCCGGACGGCAAATCAATAGTGTGGGCGTGGGGCGCGAAAGTTTTTCGTCAGGACACATCTGCCGAAAAGCCTGAGGTGACAGACATAGTTATCGAGTCGCCGCGCTATCGCCCGAAAGGAACTGTCGTGTTGAGCGGCGCTCGCATTATCACGATGAAAGGCGACGAGATAATCGAGCGCGGCGATATAGTCATCACCGACAATCGCATCACAGCCGTAGGCGCGAAAGGCAAAGTGCAAATCCCTGCCGGAGCCAAAGTGATTGATGTAACCGGCAAGACCATCATGCCCGGCTTGGTAGACGTTCACGCGCATATGTGGCCGCCTCGCGGAGTGCATCAAACGCAGGTGTGGCAATATCTTGCCAATCTAGCTTACGGAGTGACGACGACGCGCGACCCCCAAAGCTCTACGAATGACGTGTTCGCTTACACAGATCTCGTTGATACGGGCGACATACTCGGCCCGCGCGTTTACTCGACCGGGCCGGGAGTCTTCGCCGGATCGGGGCTGGATGACAAAGACGCGACGCGCAATTACATCAGGCGTTACAAAGAGGCTTATCACACGACAACGCTCAAGAATTATGTGCCGGGTGATCGCAACGTTAGGCAATGGGTGGCGATGGCTTGCAAAGAGTTCGGCATCACTTCGACGACGGAAGGCGCGCTCGATATGAAGCTCGACCTTTCGCAGATGGCCGATGGGTTCTCAGGCAACGAACACGCGCTGCCGCTTCAGCCGCTCTACAAAGACGTAGTTCAGTTCGTAGCAAAGACCGGGACGTTTTACACGCCGACGACGCTGGTGGCATACGGCGCGCCGTGGAGTGAGAATTATTACTTTGAAACAACCGATGTGCATGGCAATCAGAAGCTTCGTCGCTTCGTGCCGCATGAATTGCTGGACACGATGGTCTTACGGCGCGGGCAGTGGTTCAACCCCATTCAGTATGGACATTCAGGCATAGCGAAAGGCTGCGCAGACATAGTTCACGCGGGCGGTCGCGTATGCTTGGGCGGGCACGGCCAGATGCAGGGGATAGGGTGTCACTGGGAGATATGGAACCTGCAATCGGGCGGGATGACTCCGCTGGAAGCCTTGCGTTGTGCGACTATCTTTGGCGCGGAAGCGATAGGGTTGCAGAAAGACATAGGCACGCTCGAATCGGGCAAGATGGCTGATTTGATTGTGCTCGACAAAGACCCGTCAAAGGACATCCGCAACACGAACACGATTCGTTACGTGATGAAGAACGGTCAGATGTTTGAAGGCGACACGCTTGATGAGATTTGGCCCGCTCAGAAGAAGTTGAAAACGCAGTACTGGTGGAACCACGAGCCTGCCGCCGCAGGCACGATCAACTGAAAACCATGCTAGTGTAAGGGCAGGGCTTGTCCCTGCCCTGCTTGCCGAAGGCAATGTTAGATCGCTCTTACTATTTACCAAACAAGTGGTAAAAATTAAACTCGCCTGCATCGGCAAAATCGTGGCATTTGCTACTTTGCTTCTTGACATTAATAGAGTTCCAACACATACTCGGCTCGCACAGTTTCTTAACACTCTTTGTCCCATTAACGCTCGAAAGCATGGAAACCCTGAGAAGGTGTAAATATGAGATCGCGCAAGACAACTCGACATGGCTTTTCAATTATTACTGTGTTGATGTTAGTAATGACTTATATACCGCCTGGCTTTAGCGCAGATGACACTGCCGCCAAGCGGTATAATAAGAAATCTCTTTCAACGCCTGTTCAAATAAAGAGTTCATCATCCATAAAACCAGATCAGGAATTGAAACTTCAGCAACGCCGTGATTTCACACGCTCTCGTGAATTACTGAGCAGGAAGAACGTGCCCTTTGAACCGGATGACTTACTCGATGCAGACTGGCGTGAAAAGCTCTCTCTTTCATTTGCGCAGATGCCGGAAATGCAAAGGGACAGGCGGGTTACCTCGAATCGTTTAGCCGGTGTTTACATTGCTAATAAACTGTCACTGCCGGAAAAAATGGAAGAATCAAGGGCGATTCTTTCCGCCGTCTATGCCCGTTGGATGCGAATAACGAGTTTATCTTTTACGAATGCTTATTAGGTGCAGAAAGCCGAGTTGCCGTCGAATGAAAGGAGTAGGAATGAAGAATCAACTCACGTTCTTGGTCGTAGTCATCATCGTTTTGAGTAGCGTCATCCCAATTGCTGCACAAAGCCCGAACGAAGAGATCAAAACTGGAAGTTTGGTAAAACGGAAGAACGAGAACGGCGTAGACAACTATGCTTACGCTGCATACAGCTTTAAGTTTGGTGGTAACGGGCCTGAGATTCAAAACCTTTGCCGTAACAACTGGGATATTCTCTTCGGCAACAGTCCATTGCAAGATGCTTTTGATGTTACTATGGTGACTGATGATCGGAGTCGAATAAGAGACCTGGGGAAATATAACTGGGGCGAGAAATTTGAAATCCCGAGGCTGGCAGCATACGAAGAACCGGAAAGAGAGCCGAGTGTAAAAGCAATAGAGGGGCATATGTATATGGTTCACACGAGAGACACAGATACGAATCTATATGCGTTATTTCGTGTTGAGAAACTTGTGCCAGGAGAAAGCGTCGAAATAAGCTGGAAAGTAATTTCTCCACCGAAAAGACCTTAACACAAGTCTATAACAACGGAGTCAACTTTGATATAGACACAGATGGCGTTGCTGAACATCTATCGTGGACATCGCCCGACTCAGACGATGCTTTTCTCACTCTCGACCGCAATGGAAATGGGGTGATTGATAATGGAGGCGAGTTGTTCGGCAACTTCACAGAACAGCCGCCAAACCACGACCCGAATGGCTTCATTGCGCTTGCCGAATATGACAGATACGTCAAGGGCGGCAATGGTGATGAAATAATAGATAGTAGAGACGCCATTTTCTCATCATTACATCTGTGGCAAGACGCTAATCACAACGCCTATTCAGAGATAGGCGAGTTGCGTACGCTGCCATTGGTCGGGCTGCAATCAATAGAGCTTGATTACAAAAAATCGAAGAGAACCGACCAGCATGGAAATCAATTCAAGTACCGAGCAAAGGTAAGAGACGGGCATGGAGCGCAACTTGGCAGATGGGCCTGGGATGTCTTTTTCGTAAGCCAATAGAGAAGAGCTGAAACAGGTGAAGCCGCTAGCGAGTCGTATTGGTTTGCTGGCGGCTCATGCAAATTGGAAGTCATTTGCTCTTAATTCCGTCCGCGAGCTTTTCGGCCTGTTCTCTGCTGAAATTCCCTGTAATCATCATGGTGGTTGACGACAGTTCGCTAGTAAGCGTTGCAGCGGACTTGATCTTTCCATTTAGCACAATAGCCATCAGCTTACCCTCCTTTGCTTTAGTAGCTTTGGATAGATTCTCTGCGGCTTCGGGAGAGATTGTGATTTTTATATCGAATTCTCCTGCACGAACTCCCTCTATGGCCTCAGCATCCAGGATGTCGTCGTTAGTAATAACAGCTTTCTCGTGCAGGTAGTATTTACGATCCTCGAATGTAGCTTCAACCAGACCGGCGGCTGGTGTTTCTTCGGCAAAGCGCAATTCAAATTCCAGGCGCTGGTGATCTTTGACTTGCGCGGCAGAACAAGCCAGAGCAAAAGCAAGTGTCAGGATAAGAATTTTCATTTCTCTTCCAGCCTCCGCGAGCGGGTTGAGCCGTAATCTATCAGCCAATCAATATCGTTCTTTATTCGTTTCGCGGAAGCGTAAATTCCCCGCACGGCTTCACGCTGCTCGTTGTTAATCTGGCCGTATGTGCCGCGCTCCAAAAGCTCGGCCAATCCCAGTACGGGTTGCAGCGCGCCTTCAATCTCGCGGCCCGCATTGACTATGAACTCGCTCTTTAAGCGATTGATCTCTAATAACTGCTGGGCCGATGCTTCGACTCGCGAATAATTATCGCGCAATCGCTCGCGTTCCTGTCTAAGCTCGCCTTCGGAGCGGCGCACCACTTCAGTCTCAGCGCGAGCTTTCGCTTCTGCGGCTGATGCTTTGGCAAGCAACGCGCGAGCCTGCGATTCTGCGGTTCGCGCGTCATTTGCCGCTCGCTCAAGGTCTACTAACTTCTGTTGAAGCTCGCGAAGTCGCGTTGTCGTATCGCCGCCTGCGCGACGGGCTTCTTCGCGGGCGGATTGCGCATCTCGCGTTGCGGCCTCAAGCGAATTGACGTTCGATAGAGAAAGCGACAACTGACGCGCAACGCGGTCGGCGAATTCTATTTCATCGCGCTGCCATTCCCTTACGCGGTCGCACTGGTGCAGGTGTAACACCGCGCGCGTTTTGCCTTCGACTCGCACGGGCACTGCCAGCTCTGAAAGCAATTCAAGCTCGCCAGCCTTTTCCGCGCCGACGAGAGATTCTTTGCGCGAATCGGTAACTGCAATCGGTTCTCCGTCAGGCGATCCCGCGAGCCGCCCGGCCATCTCCGCCGTGAAGGTGGCTCCCAGAGCCGGTTTCACGGCTGCGGCGTGATACTCTAACCTGACAGGCACGGGCTGGCCCTTGTCATCAAACTCGACCACCACAGCGCGCGACACTCCAAGCGCGTGCCCTAAAACTTCGATTGCCGCCTCCATCACATCCCCTGGCGAACGCAGTCGCTGTAGCGCCTCGGACAATCCGAGATAGGCGCTCTCAACACGTAGCCGGTTGCCGCGCGCTTCGGTGTTCTTGAGTATCTCTGCGATCAGCAATGCGGCATCCTTCAACGAGCGCAAATCGTTTTCGCTCCACCGGCGAGGCTGCGCCGTATGGACTTCGACGACACCCACTGCCTTGCCATCAGAGATGACGGGCGCGCCAAGATATGATCCGATTCCGCTTTCGCGGGCTTCGCGTGGGAAGATGCATCGAGGGTCTGACGGAGCGTCTTCGAGCGATAAAGGCTCTCCCGTCTGAGCGACGCTTCCAGCAAGCCCCTGCCCCATCGGCAAAGGCAAAAACTCTGCCGATTTCAAACCGTATGCTGCGACCATCCTCACCATTGAGGTGCCCGGCTCGACGCGCCAGAGCGCGCTGCTAGATGCGCCGACCAGTCGCGTCACTTCGCGCGCAATCGAAGCGAGGGGTGAAGGCTCTTCGAGGCAGGCAAGGAGCGCGTGCGCGAAACCGAGAGAATGTGACGCGCGCTCGTCGAGCGCAGATATTTGTGCGCTCTCTTGCTGGAATTGAAGCGCGACTGCAAGCCTGTCGCTCACGCGCGCGAGCGGTTCGCGCAAGCGTGCAAACAGTTCCTGATTGACCTGCTCCAAGGGTCGGGCTGCTATCAGCCCGCTCCAATCGAATGGCCCGCGCCACGGAAAAACTACTAAGTCGTAATCAAGCGTTTGGCTTTGCAATCCTGTTTCATTGCGCTGATTGTCAGCATCGAGCGGCGCAGTTATCGGCCCGCGATCAGTTTGCTTTCGCGGCTCAGGCTCGCTCGTTTGCGAGATTGATAAATCGCCTGTGAAAGTCGAGAGCTTAACAGTCTGCGGCCCCCAATAACTGCTCGACAGAGATGAACCGATTGAATCGGGCATTGATTTCAAAAGCAGCGGGTCAGTTTGCTTGCCTGTGGAATCGGCATCTTTAGGCAGAATATTGGAACGCTGTGGCTCTCCTTCGCGGCCCGCATAAATTGCAAGCACGGGCATCGAGAGATACTCGCGAAACAGGATGGCCGTTTCGCTCGCAGCCGCTCCCGCATCTTTGAGATAAGGCATCTGGTCTGCGGCTGCCGTGAATTGATTCTCGCGCTCCATTCCGAGAAGTTCTGACCGAACCTGCTCTTCGCTACGACTCTTGCCGCGACGCGGGCGTAAGATCAAGTATACGACGAGAGCTATCAACACAATCGCTACAAAAACGACGCTTGCTATCACAATACCCTGAGTTGACTCGCCTGACATAGTTCATCCTCGAACGGGGGCGTGCAGAATTATAACCTGGCAGTTTTTGAAGTCTTAATCCGCACGATGCGACTGGCGGCATCCACCTGCGTCTGCTCAAGCCTGGCGCGAAAAGTCTAGTCGTAAAAATCATGCAACGCAATCGAAAACCGCCGAAACTCGGCCTGAATGCTTGCACGCGAGAGAGCGTGAACTGTACAATTCGCCCAGTTCCTCTGAGAAAACTAAGATCAGTGGCCTTCAGAAAGGAAGTGGTTGATATGAATATTCGTGTCACTCTCAGATCGCTTTCAGTTGTCGCTCTTGTGCTGATGTTTTCCGCAACAGCATTTCCTGCGGCTAAAATTGACGCAAAGATTGAAAAGATAGCCCGGTCGGTCACGATTTACCGCGACGCTTACGGCGTGCCGCACATCTACGGGCCGACGGACGCGAGTTGCGTTTTCGGCTACGCTTACGCGCAGTCGGAAGACAACTTCTGGCAAGTCGAAGACAGCTACATTCGCGCGCTAGGTCGCGCATCCGAGGTCTACGGCGAACGAACTCTCAACGACGATCTGTTGAATCACGCGCTTGAGATTCCGCGCCTCGCCCGTGATGAGTATGACCGTTCAAACAAGCGCGTGCGCGAAATCTGTCAGGCGCTTGCCGATGGCTTCAACTACTTCCTTGCGCGCAACCCGCAGGTCAAGCCGCGACTCATCACCAGATTTGAGCCCTGGCACGTATTCGCGTTCAATCGCTTCGCGCTCTATCAACTTTTCATTTTCGGCAAGACGGGCTTGAAGGTTGACGAGATTCGCACAGCCGTGCGCGAGGGGGACGCGGAAGCCGCAGCGGGCAAGAGCGCGATTTCCAGCCTCAGCATCTCGGATTTGTACGAGAGCCAGGACGGGCTTGAGGCTATGGTCGGCTCGAATATGTGGACGGTCACACCGGCCAAGAGCGCGAGCGGATACGCAATGTTGTTCATCAATCCGCATCAGCCGTTCTTCGGGCCGGGCCAGTGGTACGAAGGCCACGTTCACAGCGACGAAGGATGGAACCTGAGCGGCGCATCGTTTTTCGGTTCGGGCTTTCCGACCATCGGCCACAACGAATATCTGGGCTGGAGCCACACGGTCAACGATCCTGATATTGGCGATGTGTTCATGGAAAAATTTGACGACACGAAAAACCCGCTCGCATATCGCTACGGCGAAAGCTCGCGCAACGCGACTGAATGGGCCGACACAGTGAAGGTCAAAACGGCGAAAGGCATCGAGGCGAAGAGTTTCAAATTCCGTAAAACTCATCACGGCCCAATCGTGTCTGTGCGCGAAGGAAAGCCGCTCGCGCTCCGTCTCGCCAGACTCGAAGAGGGCGGCCAGATAGAAGAATGGTATTTGATGGGCAAAGCGCGTTCGATGGCCGAATTCAAAACCGCGATGTCGCGCACGGCCATCCCGATGTTCAACGCGATGTATGCTGATCGCGATGGGAATATTTTTTATGTCTACAACGGCGCGGTTCCACGTCGCTCGACGAAATTCGACTGGACGAAGCCTGTTGACGGCAGCAATCCTGAAACAGAGTGGCAAGGCTTTCACTCGTTCGACGAACTGCCGCAGTTGACCAATCCCAAATCGGGCTTCATGCAGAATTGCAATCAGACTCCCTTCACCACGACGAGCGAAGGAAGCCCTGTGAAAGAAAACTTCCCGGCTTACATGACGCGCGAGTCGGACAACGCGCGGGCGAAGATTTCAAGAAGGATTTTAGCCGCGCAGGTGAAATTCACTTTCGAGGATTGGGCAAAGGCTGCTTTCGACACTCGGATACTGGAATCGGAAACGCAGATTCCGGGCATAGTCGCCGAATGGGAAAAACTGAAGCAGACGGACGCCGCGCGAGCAGAAAAATTGAGCGAAGCAATAACCCTGCTCAAAGGATGGAATCACGTCTCCACATTCGAGTCAACCGAGATGACTTTGTTCACGCTGGCATTCGACCGTGCATTAACACTACTCCGCAGGAACCCGAAAGAAGAATGGGTAAGAGTTCGCGCGTTGGAAGAAGTGATGAACGAACTTCAAAAAGACTGGGGCACGTGGCGCGTTGCGTGGGGCGAGATCAACAGGCTTCAACGCATTCAATCGGGCGGCGAGTTAGAAGCTTTTAGCGATTCAAGGCCGAGTCTGCCTGTCGCAGGCGCGCCTGGCACTGTCGGCATCGTAAATAATTTTTACGCCCGACCCGAAAAGGGCCAGAAGCGCCGTTACGGCGTGGGCGGGACATCGTTTGTCAGCATAGTCGAATTCGGCCCGAAGGTGCAGGCGCGGTCGCTGCTGGTCTTCGGCCAGAATGCAGACCCTCAATCGCCGCATAACTTTGATCAGGCGCAGCTCTATTCCAAGCGCGAGTTCAAGCCCGCGTGGTTTACACGCGAAGAGATCAAGGCGAACAGTAAATCGGTTTATCATCCGGGCGAGATGAAACAACGAAAAGCAGCATAGCTATGAAGTGGCAGAAAAAAATTGTATACCTGTCGCTTATCATTTGTTTCGCTTGCGCTGGTAGTTTCACCGAACGAGAACCTGCCGATGGATTGCGCGTTCTCTTCATCGGCAACAGTCTTACTTACACCAACGATCTGCCATCAATCATCGAAGCAATGGCGGAGGCTACGAACCAGAAACGATTCCTTTACAAGGCTGTGGCATTTCCAAACTACAGCCTCGAAGATCACTGGAATCAGGGCGACGCGCGCAAGGCTCTTGCTGATAAAAAATGGGATGTCGTTGTGATGCAGCAAGGGCCTTCGGCTTCGATGGAAGGGCGGCGATTGCTTATAGAATACTCTCGCCGTTTCGCCGAATTGATCCGCCACGCAGGCGCTAGACCTGCTCTTTATATGGTCTGGCCTTCGACGAGCCGCTCAGGAGATTTCGACGATGTTAGCTATACCTACAGGCGCGCGGCTCAGGAAGTCAAAGGGCTGATCTTTCCTGCGGGCGAAGCGTGGCGCGCTGCGTGGCGGCGGGATAAAAAGCTCGCGCTTTATTCGCCTGACGGGCTGCACCCGACCGTAGCGGGATCATATCTGGCCGCGCTCGTAATTTACGAACAACTGTATGGGCAGTTGCCTGACAAGATGCCTGCGCGTTTGAAACTTCGCGCTTCGACGCTTTCTTCTATCGAATTGCCAGAAGATCAAGTCGAGATGCTTCGAGCGGCTGCGGCAGAGGCGAATGGAAAATTTGGACAGCGTTGAGGCTTATCTGAAATTGCTTATCAGCACAATATCGCTTGTTGAATAGCCGCGCACGCAGCCAAATTGTTTCCCGTCTCGCGACCAATCGAAATAAAAGATTCGCTCCGAGTTGAAATTCGTCAATTGCTTAGGCTCTCCGCCATCCAAAGGCTGCGTCCAGATATTCGATACGCCTCCGGTCGTATTGATGTAAGCGAGTGATTGACCATCCGGCATCCAGCGAAGCGCTATGCCAGTGCGAGTTGGCGGGACGGCAAAAGTCTTCAAAGGCTTTCCGCCTTCAATCGGCAGGATAGCTATGCCCGAAGCCAGGCTTGACGGTGTTTCTTTAAAAAAGCAAGCTGCCTGTTTACCATCGGGCGAGACGACCAGCGATTGCGGAGTCGGGTTGGGAATCTCGTAATTCAGTTGCGTTACTTCGCCTCCGTCAATAGACATCTTCTTGAGTAATTGTGATGAAGAAGAATCGCTAACGTAAATCAGCCAACGTCCATCGAGAGAAAGATCGGGAAAGGCATCCTGATTGCCGCCGGTCAATTTTTTCACATTGCCGCCGTCTATATCCATCCTCCATAAGCCAGTTGGCCCATCTCTATCGGATGAAAAAACGATAAAGCGGCCATCGGGCGAGACTGTCGGGCGGCCATTGATGAAAGAATCGCCCGTCAATCTCTTTTTGCCCGCTCCATTCGCCTCCATAATCCATATGCTTTGGCTGCCGCTGTTGTGTGTTGAATAGACGATTTTCCCATCCGGCGTCCACGACAAATGTTCAGCCGCGCCTTCGCCGGAAGTAAGTTGTACAGCCCGATTAGAATCGGCATCAGGCGCAGTCCAGACATTCAGAAACAAGTTGAATTGCCGCGTGACCAGAGTGCGCGAATCCGCCGCCAAACTCACGCCCGTATAATCAGCCAAGTCGTTAGTTACTCTTCTCTCTTTGCCGTCCGGATAAGAAAGCAGCCATATTTGCTTAGGCGATGACGATTGATCTCGGCCATTCATCACCAGATGGCTGCCATCGGCAAGCCAGGCGATGCGCCCGATATCAACCCATTTGCGAGACGTAAGCAGTTTCTCGGTTCCATCTTCCAGCCGCACCTCCACGATGCCCGCGTGATGCCCTCCTGTAAGACTTGAAACACTACAGGCTATCGTTTTGTTGGAAGGAGACCACGCCAGCGCATCGGTGAAAAAATCGGGGTGAGTTCGAATGGCAAGCGTTTGCTCCCCTGTGCCATCAGCATTCGCGATTATCAAAGAACCTTCTTTAATAAAAGTGCTTTCTCTCTTAAATCGAATAAAAGCAAAGCGGTTCTCATCAGGCGAAAAAGTAATGGGAGAACCTATGTCTTCGATCAATTTTTTTGATGCGCCTCCGAGTATCGGTGACTGGTACAAAGCGCCCTGACCGTTCTCAGTTTTCACATAGTAGACATAGTTTCCGTCGCGCGAGAAAGTCAGGCCAAGAAAACTCTCCTCAGTCTGCGGCACGATCTGCACTTCGCTGTCGGTAGCTATGTGCTTGATCCACAGGCTGAATTTTTTCGTCTCGCTGATCACGTAAGCGACATATTTTCCATCGGGAGAGATCGTTCCATTTGTCGCTCTGCCGGTATTGGTCAGACGTGTGATCTTCATTTCCGAGGGGGGCGAATCCGATGCGTTATCAAACCTCAGAATATAGGTTGTGGCTGCGACTCCAATGACCAGCGCCGCGATAGCGGTAATTGCCGCGCTTTTATGGCGCTTGATATAAGAGCCAAGATTTTTCTTTACCGCAGGACTGTCCGGCGATGCGGGAACTTTGAGTGTGGCGTGCGCCTCGTCCGTTTCACTAACGGCGACCGGCAGCGCACTTAAACTGACGGCTTGTCTCTCATCGCTCGCCGGAGGGTCTTCAACGAGCGCAACCGAACTATCATCCCTGTGTTCAGAGACCGCAGCCACAAACCTGTAGCCGCGCCTGGGAAACGTCTCTATGTACTGATTACCGCCGTCAATCTCGCCCAACGCTTTTCTCAAAGCTGACACATTGCGAGCCAGGCTCACTTCTTCGACAAAAGTATCGGGCCATATCTTTTTCATCAAAAAATCTTTTTCAACTATGCGACCGCTGTTTTCAACCAGCGCGAGAAGCGTTTCAAAGGCCTTTGGAGTCAGCGGCACAACACGGTCTTCGCACATCAAAATGCGCTCACCTACGTCCAGGCGAAAAGGCCCGAATTCATAGAAGTGCTTTATTTGTGCGCGCATAGCCTCTGTCAAGACTCTGTAAGAACTCTGTAAAAACTTTATCGCAAATTTGAAAAGGATTTGAAAAGACTTTCTCGCCGCTGGTCGAGTAAGGTCTGCCGTGTGATGAGGACGGCAAATGTAGAGTTCGGTTAGAGAGCCTTTTGCCACGCTCATTTTATAGAAGAAGGGCCTCAGAGGCAATTAGTGGCGAGACCTACAAATCTCGCCTGCAACCGCCGCCTGGGGCTTAACGAATGACCGTTCGATGCAGCTTTAGAAGGAGTAAACCATGCAGGGTATTAAAAACAGATTTCTCGCGGCAGTCGGCCTTCTGACGATTGTGTCTTTTGCAGCTTTAGCCCAACAGCCGCATGTAAAATCCAGCCAGGTCAAAGTGAACATTCCATGCGAGCGCATAGGTGCTGGTTCCGATGTCGTCAGAACTATGCGCCTGACCAATGACACAAACGCCACGATGAACAAGGGCAGGAGAATTTACTGGTCAACCAGCGACGGAGAAAAAGGCTCGATGCTGATTCCTGAGAATCTGCCCAAAGGCCAAAGTCTGAAAGTCTACGACCAGATAGGCAATCTGCAATACACCTGTGAAGCCTGGTTTTTTCGCACGACAAAATAAGAGAGTGATTTATCGCACATCTGCGGCAATCCTCTACGGATTTTGAGATGCAGAGCAACCCACTCTGCTTTATGAAAACAAATTAAGGAGAAACGATGATGATTAATAGATCGAGATTCACACTTAGTGCCTTGGTGTTAGCGATGCTGATGCTTGCGGCTTACACAAATGCTCAATTAGTCAATAACCAACACTCTGACAAAGCGACTGACATCACACTTACAGCAGCGCACGCGGGCATAGGCAAGGTCAAAGCCAAAGGCGCATTCACGGCAGATTTCGGGCTTCCCGGCAGCCTGCCGCTCAACGAAGTAGCGCCGCTTATCGAGCGCGACCGGATGTATATGGCCGCAAGACCAGGGATGCAGAACAAGTACCTGCCGCTTAGAATTGACTCAGCTACGGGAAACTTTTTGAGCGGGGGGCGCTATCTGTTCGACACCGAACACGACGCCGAAGCCTATAAGAATTGGGTAGAGAACGATTTCATTCTGGACGGCACGCATTTCTTCGACAGACCCATATTCATCAACCCCGACTATCATGCATGGCGAGTCATTGGCGCATACCACTTCGACAATATTGACAAGCGAATCATCGTGCGGACAGAACGATGGAGCGTTTCTGGTCACAATGCAATGAATACGCTCAAGCACAAATGGGATGAGATTCTGCTCGAAGCAGATCAGCGCGGGTTTACCAGCGTCTGGCTTTTATATAGCAAGGACGAGAATCTTGCGCAGCTTGTTTATTTCGCCGACCGCATAGCGCCTCCAGACCCGAACGTGCCAGATTTCGCGAGCCTGGCGGCTCTGGAAACTGCACCTGCTCTGGGGCATCACCTCGACGACACGGGTTGGACAAAGACTTTTGATCGAACGCAATGGGTGCTTACGATATGGTTCCCATTTAAGAAAGGCGATCACGGGCAACCGTCGCTGTGGCCGCATTCGCCGCCGCTGCCTGAGCCTTACTGCGGGGACGGCGTGTGTGAAGTTAGTCGTGGAGAGAGTAACGCAACCTGTCCGGGTGATTGTCCTCCGCTGGCCGGAAACGGCAAATGCGATCCGGGCGAGAACTCATCGAATTGTCCGGGCGACTGCCTTCCCGAATAAACGCCGGTCATAAATTAGAGAAGTTTGCAAATTCAGTACGGTTCACCGCAGAGACGCAGAGATGGCGCAGAGTAATAATAAAACCTCTGCGTAATCTCTGCGTACTCTGCGTCTCTGCGGTGAAAAGAAATTCGCTCTAACTTTTTATCTGAACGTGCGCGTCGAAGCGGTCAGATGCGGCGTTGCGTTAAACGTAAACAATCTTAGATCGCCGTCACGCGCTCGCATCACCGTGACGCTCGTGTTGTAGATCACGCCTAGAATGCTCAACAGTTTTTCGTCCGTAAGCCCAAGCGCAGCGCCCGCGTGAATGGCTACGGGAGTTGCCGATGTGAAAACAGCGATGCTTTTTTCCGATTCATTATTCGAGAAGCAGTCGGCGCAAGCCTTTATTCTTGATCGAAACGAAGCCCATGTTTCCCCTTCGTAATCGCTATAGCGATTCTCCATCCATGCACGGATGACTGCGGCATCGCAACGGCCAGTCGCGCCGCCGGTCGTATGAGGGTCGCGCCGAATCGCTTCCTGCATCTCTTTGGCGTCGCGAGCAAACTGTTCGTCGTCTTCGATCATGCGCCGCGCGATTGCGCGATAAACCGAAAGCAGGCTGAATTCGTTCCAGCGTTCGTCAACGGTTATATCAGGCACAGATAATCCTTGGCGCGCCATCATTTCACACGCGAGTTCAGCCGTGTGTTGCTGCCTCCGCATTCCGCCTGCAAAGACTGCTGCCAGTTCGATGCCTTGCGTTGAGAGATGCTTGCCCAACAGTTGCGCCTGCTCGTGGCCCAGTTCCGACAGCACGTCATAGTTGTCACGCGTGCCCGCCTGCGCGTGCCGAATAAGATAGATGTAGCTCAATCAGATTCCCTTCCCGATTTTGAATTTTAAATTTTGGATTGTTGGGCAAGCTCAAGCGCTGCGCGAGCAAGACCGGCCACTCTGCGATCAAATTCTTTGAAACGCTCGTCGTGAGTCTGACCGCGAACGTAGCGAAAATAGATCTGTTGAAGTACGACAGCCACTTTGAAGAGCGCGAACGTTTCATAAAACGCGATGTTTGAAACATCGCGTCCGGTCTTCTCGGCGTATCGCTCCGTAATCTCTTCGCGGCTCATCCAACCCGGCTCAGTCGTCACGGGGCTGATGGATTCGCGCCGCGCTTCCGGGTCTTCTTTCATCGCCCAGTAGCACAAGAATATGCCGAGATCAATCAGCGGGTCGCCGACCGTGCACATCTCCCAATCGAGAATTGCGACGATGCGCGCGGGATCATGCGGGTCGAGCATCACGTTGTCGAGCTTGAAATCATTATGCACTAGCGAAGCCGGGCGACCCTCGTCAGGGTCAGGCTCAGGCGGCATTCTCAGCCCTAGCCAGCGAATCACTTCATCAATTTCCGGCACTTCGCTGGTCTTTGACCGATGCCATCTATCTGCCCAACCTTTCAACTGCCGAGTAACAAATCCTACGGGCTTGCCTATCTGGACGAGGCCCGAAGAGTAGATGTCAACCGAATGAAGCGCGGCGAGCGTGTCAACCATTGCGAGGCTCACGCGATGGCGCAGTTCGAGGTCTTCGCCAATCTCTTTCGGGATGTCGCGCCGGATGACGAGGCCGCGCCTGCGTTCCATCAAGTAAAAAGGCACGCCGATGACCGAAGTGTCTTCGCAAAGCAGGTAAGGTTCAGGCGCGAGCGCGAAAAAAGGATGGATCGCCGCAAGCAATCTGTACTCGCGCGGCATATCGTGGGCGGTCGGCGCGACAGGCCCGAATGGCGGGCGGCGCAAAACGAATTCCTGTTCGCCGAAGCGGACAAGGTAAGTGAGATTCGAGTGGCCGCCCGGGAACTGCTCGACTTGAATCCGCGAGCCTTCGATATTTTGGCCTCTTATTAAGTCAGGCAGTCGTTTGCGCAAATGCTTTTCGAGTGAATCGAGGTCGAGTTCTTCACCGGAACGTATTGGCGCTGTGTCTTTGGTTGCTGAGAGATCGTTCACGCTCATCTTGAGCGATGTTATTCGCTGCCGGGCAAGAATTCAAGCTTGAGGCAGTAGTGGTCGGCGATCAATTCACCGACCGCTGCTTGAAACTTCTTTCTGCTTCGTGTTATGTTCGCCCGCGTTAAGAGAAGAAGAGGAACTGAGCAACAGATGCCCCCTTGATGGAATCAAATTAGTGAGCTAGAACATAAAGCGGGGCAAAGACGTTATTGCTATTAAGACATAGCACAAACGTCACGACCCGTAGCTCAGTCGGAGCGCCGATGCAAGAATCGAACTGGGGATTTTATGGCAACGACAGTCCTATTAGCCGACGATGACAATTCTGGCCGGACGGTATTTCGTCGCGTGCTCGAATACGAAGGCTTTCATGTCATCGAAGCCAGCGATGGGCTGTCGGCCCTCGAAGTGCTCAAAGCCGAGCCTGTTGATTTGCTGCTGACCGACGTTGTTATGCCCGGACTCGACGGCATCGAACTGATCGAGCGCGCACACGAGTTGCAGCCTCAACTGCGCGCCATAATAATGACGGGGCATAAGACTAACGAAACAGTTATCAGCGCTTTCCGAAACAAAGCTTGCGATTTTCTGTCTAAGCCTTTTCACGTAGACGAACTGTTAGAGGCAATTCACTCGGCTATGAGCAGAGACCCCGGATGCCAGATAGAAGTCATCTCTGAAAAACCTGACTGGATAGAGCTTCGCGTTCCCTGCGACCTCAACGCGGTCGAGCCTATTCAAAAGTTTCTATCAGAGCTTCAGGGAAATCTTCCAAAAGAAACGCGCGACGCGATAGGTTCGGTCTTTCGTGAATTGCTCAACAACGCGATAGAGCACGGAGGCAAGCTGGACATCAGCAAGC
Source organism: Blastocatellia bacterium (assembly GCA_963726785.1). Taxonomy (GTDB): domain Bacteria; phylum Acidobacteriota; class Blastocatellia; order UBA7656; family UBA7656; genus DATEKX01. Next base: position 144,001 of record CAVSDJ010000008.1, on the reverse strand, counting down.
GAGTCGAAGTGAAATATATTCAGCTCAAGCGCGCGATTATGTTTTCGATCAAAGACCCCGGCGAGGGGTTTGATCTCAAGGCAGTCGAGCACGCAGCATTTGCCAATCCCGAAGACCAACCGTTTCGTCATATGCAGGTGAGACAGGAGAAAGGGCTTCGACCCGGCGGGTTCGGCATCATGCTGGCATCTCAGGTCATTGACGAGTTGATCTATAACGAAAAGCACAACGAATTGATATTCGTGAAATACATTGACGACGTACTGCCAATCGAATAAAGCCGCAAGCCATTAGCCACGCGCTCTGCAAATAAATCTACTTCCCTCTTTTTGAGAGCCACTCGGTTGCCCGCTCGTAAAGTTGATGCTTTTCAGGCTCGTTGAACAATTCGTGATAGTACCCCGGATAGATGCCCAGTTCTTTGTCTTTTGAGCCGATCTTCTCGAAAAGCCGTTTGGTTGCGTCGCAGCTTGCCAGCTTGTCTTCAGTGCCATGCATGACGAGCACAGGGACGTTTATTTGTGTCACCCAGTCTTTCACTTCTTCCATTGCGCGAGTAGCTTCTGCGAACCAGCGCGCGCTCACTTTTCGATTCACCAGCGGGTCGGTCGCGTAAGCCTTTCCAACCTCAGGGTCACGGCTCAAGTGGGCGGGGTTGATTCCATTATTGAGTCTCATGTAAGGGCGAAATCGCGCGCTCAATCGAGCGATCATCAGCTTATAGGCAGGAACGGGAACGGCGACCGCGACGAGCGGCGCGCTTATGACCGCTCCTGAAAGGTCGCCTCCTTTTTTTGCGATGTAGCGCAGCGCGACCAATCCGCCCATGCTGTGAGCGATCAAGTAAACATTCTGCGACTTGCTGCGATCACGCACGTGAGCAACTATCTTGTGAAGATCATCTTCGTACTCGTAGAAATTTTCGATGTGCCCGGGAAGCCCGTCAGACAACCCATGTCCGCGATGATCATATCCGGTCACCGTATACGAGTGGTTTATAAGGTGGTCGGTGAGCGCCCCGTATCTGCCGCTGTGCTCGCCGAAGCCGTGCGTGATGACAACTTCACCTCGCGGGTTATCCACTTCTCGCCTTCGCACATAAAGGCGCAAGCCATCGGTTGTCGTAATCGTCTCTTCGATGAATGTCATAAAGGCCTCCTCTGCTGTCAGCATCGAGCAAATACGGTCGAATTTCAGAGGGCACCTGAGACCTGGCGCTCAGATTAGTTCCTCTAAACGCGATTTGCAACTCCCTTGTAACCGTCGTGCAAGCTTTTCTAATGTGTCAGTGCAAAATCCGGCCCCGAGGTTACACCAGGCTCCGCTTTCGGCCTAGCAGTAGCCCGCGCGTCAGCAAGGGCGTGTGCGTTCGCCCTCCCTTACGGTCAGGCTACCAGACAGGCCGAACCAATCCAAACAAACGGTTCCGAGCGTAATTAGGGGTTGAAGGCGCAGTCCTCTGTCAGCGCCCGTCTTTCAGGCTGTAGAGAATAGTCACCAGGAGCAAAACAATGAATGGTTTTCTCGGAACCGGCGCGACTTTTCGCGCTGACCTCAACCTGGTAGTGCAAATAGCAATGGGCGTAGCGCTGTTAGTGGGGATGCGGCTGGCCCGCAAAAAAAATTTTCGCGCGCACAAGTATTGCCAGTCGGCAGTAATGATTTTGAACCTGCTCATGATTTTTCTCATCATGGTTCCGTCGTTTCACAAACAGGTTGAGCCAAAGATTCCGGGCGGGCTGAAAGAAGCCTACTACCTGGTGCCTTACATTCACACAATATTGGGGACAATAGCCGAACTGCTCGGCTTGTATATCGTGCTGGTGGCTGCAACCAAGCTACTGCCGAAAGGGCTGCGCTTCAAACGCTATAAGCCGTGGATGCGGACTTGTCTTGCGCTGTGGTGGATAGTCATTCTAATCGGCATCGGCACGTATTACATCTGGTACATGAGGCCTGCTCCGGCTCCGCCAGTTCAGGCGACAGCGCCTGCGCCCTCTGCTGAAAAGGTGGCAATCAAAATTTCAAACTTCCAATTCGAGCCTAAGGAGGTCACAATACCAGCGGGCACTACGGTTGAGTGGACAGACGTAGGAGGTCGCCACACGGTCGAGGCTGACGATGGCTCGTTCAAATCAGACACGCTCACGGCAGGCGGGAAATTCGAGCACAAGTTCGATACGCCCGGCGTATATCCATACTATTGCGAATTTCATGGAGAGAAGCACGGCGTAGAGATGGCTGGCGTGGTTACTGTCACAGAAAGCTCGAAGTAGTAATCAGAAATCGATTCAAATAAAATTCCGTGAGATAAAGGAGACAAACATGCGAAAGTTAGTGACAACGATCTTAATAAGCACAATGGCGTTAGCAATGCTGGCAGTAGTTATAGAAGGGCGAACAAAGACCGGCAAGCGAGCAAAGAGCGCGGCTGCATCGAATCGAGGTATGGCTGAAAAAGCCACAGTCAAAGTCAGCAGTTTCAAGTTCGAGCCGAAGGTTCTGACCGTAACGGCAGGCACGACGGTCGAGTGGGTCAACGAAGGCGGCAGGCATACTGTTGAAGCAGACAATGGTTCTTTCAAATCTGATGTACTTACTGATGGCAAGACCTTCGAGCACACGTTCGACAAGCCGGGCACCTATGCCTATCATTGCACTTTCCACGGCGAGTCGGGCGGCAAGGACATGGCAGGCAAAATAATAGTCACTAAGAAAAAGTAGTCTATAATAGAGATTCACCGCAGAGACGCAGAGAACGCAGAGATTTCGCAGAGAAGATTAATTATCCTCTGCGCCGCCTCTGCGTCCTCTGCGTCTCTGCGGTGAATAGATTTGAAACAAGCGGGTAATGTGGATGTGAAGAAAACTGCGGATGTTGTGATAATCGGCGGCGGGTGCATGGGCGCGAGCGCGGCTTATTACCTCGCGCGCAACAATGTTACCGATGTTGTTCTGGTCGAACGCGAGCCAATGCTCGGCATGGGATCAACCGGGCGAAACGCGGGCGGAGTGCGCCATCAGTTTTCCAGCGAAGCAAACGTGCGATTGTCAATCGAATCAATCCGGCTGTTTGAAAATTTCAAAGAAGAAGTCGGCTACGAAATTGACTTTCACCAGGACGGGTATCTCTTCCTATTATCCAGGCAGGAAGAGTTGAGCGTGTTCCGACGCAACGTAGAAATGCAGCGAAGTCTCGGCGTTGAAGTTGACCTGCTTTCGCCCGATGAAGCCGAGCGTCTCGCGCCGGGTCTCGGCGTTGAAGGAATTATAGGAGCTACGTTCTGCGCGCGCGACGGAATAGCTGATCCGAACGGGGTGACGATGGGCTTCGCAAGAGCAGCGCAATCTTCGGGGGTCGAAATCTGCCGCGAGACGGAAGTGACAGCTATCAAAACCGAAAGTGATCGCATCTTTGAAGTCGAAACCAATCGCGGGATAATTTCAACGCGCGCTGTTATCAATGCAGCGGGGCCTTATGCGCGAAGCATAGGCAAGATGGCCGGAATCGATGTTCCTGTGCTCCCGTATCGAAGACACATATTCATCACTGAACCGATAAGCGAAATCAAGCTCGCCGTGCCGCAAACAAGGATAATGGTCATAGATTTCGAGACGACGTTTTACTTTCATCGCGAGGGCGCGGGAATTTTATTTGGAATGTCGGACCCGGATGAGCCGTCGAGTTATGACACTACTGTAAGCTGGGAGTTTCTCGAAAAAGTAACACAGGTGGCCGTAAAGCGATTGCCGCGTCTGGCCGAAGCAGGGATCGCGCATGCGTGGGCTGGGCTATATGAAGTCACGCCCGATGCGATGCCGATCATCGGCCCGGCACACGACCTGGAAGGCTTTTTTATGATCACAGGATTCAGCGGTCACGGCTTTCAGCACTCGCCAGCCGCCGGTCGCATTCTCGCGGATATAATCGTTCAAGGCGCGCCTGTTGATTTCGACATAACCCCTTTTGAGTTTGATCGCTTCTCGCGCAACGCAACCGAACGCGAAATCAATGTTGTATAGAGCGAGCTTGTAGGGGCGACGCTGCTGTGGTCGCCCCTACAGTATTTTGCGTTTCAGAGTCAATGTCACATCTTGCCCGGACGCAATCGCAGAAACAGATGATAGCTCGTCGGGTTCGAGCCATAAATCTGTTTCAACGCGGCAGGCACATGATAAAAAGTCACGTCCGCGCCAATGCCTAAGCGCCACTTTGAAGCAGCAACGATGTCGCGCACGCCTCCAAACGTAAACGCGCCGACGCGAAACACAGGCTCGAAGTGCTCATCCATCTCTATCCCTTCGTCGGAGTGGTGAGAATCGTCACTCAGTCCTGCGCGCCCGAATACGTTCTCCCTGAGCAGACCTATACGGTCGAGGAGTTCAAGCCTCGTGTAAAGATAGTTCTTGTCCAGGAAGTTAGCCGTTGATTCAAAAAGATAAGCGTTCGAGTTGCCATGCTCTTCGTGATTGCGACCCCAGATAAGACTGTTCGCCCAATTGCCGTCTGACCACGCGCGATTGTAGCTGATAGATGCAGTCATGCGGTCGAGGTTACCGGGCGATGCCGCTTCGGGGTTAGTGAGATGGCCGCGCGAAAACTGGAAGACCCAGTTCGGCGTCGGCGTGAACCAGATACGCGCGCTGTAAGAATCGAGCTTGCCCAATTCGATGTCTTTTCGATTCTCGTCGGGTTCAGCGCCTCGAAAGATTGATCCTTCAACACGGAAGCGCCAGGCGGTCACGCCCGCCGTGAATACGCCGTGCGTGATGTGAGTTGAGTCTTGCCAGTGATGGCTGAGCGGGGCGGCAGGATTTTCTGACGCAGAAGGTCTATGCATAAAGGCGACAGGCCCAAGCGAAGGCTCTGCTACAGGCCCGCCATACAGATTTATCGAGACGTTTTCCGACAGCGGCAATGTGTACTGAGCGGCAAGCTCCATGAACAGGTCGTGAGGGTGTTGAGCATCTACAATCGGCTTGCCCTTGAATGTCTCGCCAATCTGAAAAAGCTCTGGAAAGCCTCGACGCGGGGCAGTCCAGGGCTCGGCAGAAAACATTCCGCGCAACATCAACCGACCGCCTCCGGCTTCATGCTCGGCCATCAGCATGAACCAGTTTTGCGATTCTGCTTTATTGATTCCGCGCGGGCCTCCCTGATGATTAAAGCCGATCTTCAAATCGCCGTGCGCGGCTATCATCCAATCGCTTTTCATCCAGTGCCACATAAATCCGGGCGAGGACGCGGGCAACAGGCTTGTGCCTGATCCCATCGCGAGCATGGATTTGAACGGCCCGCCAGTGACAGTACTCATAATCGCACTCATGTCGTGACCCGAATGCTCGTCGCTTGTGTCATGACTTGAATGCTCGTCTTTCATCTTCGACATATCCTGCTTTGTCGCATCTTTCTTTTGAGCGGGCGTATTCGTGTCGTGATGATGCTCTTGCTCTTTGACGGGAGCGGACGGTGTTGATTTGTCGTGATGGTGCTCAGGTTTAGCTGGCGGTTTCTGTTGATCGTCCTGAGCGCCATGCTCGTGTTGCGGGGCGGGCTTTTTCACCTCGGCTTCTTGAGCTAATGAGTTCGCTTGCGCGCTGCGCTGCGAAAGAATTGAAATGGACAGCAATGCAGAAAACAAGAATGCTGCCACGAGTTTCATAGTGCGCCCGGCGCGAACGGTTTGCGCTGGCCGCAGGGGATTGCTTCGCATACTACTCCTTCCCTTTTAATTGATGATCGGTTCGACAAAAGAACTTGAGAGCACACAAGCGCCCTCAAAATGTCATACACAAATGGAAGGATTAGATTCTGAGCGACGACAGCTTCGCTAGTGAAGGCGGCGGTCTGAAAGGTGTGGCTATTCTTATCAGAGACGGCTTATCAGAAAGCGACCAGAAGTTGCAGTCGGCAACTCCAGCAACGTCGAGATGTAAAAGTCCAAGCGACGTTGAGCTTACGCCCACAACACGCGGCGAGAGCACGGTTGCAAAAGCGTGAATTTCACATTCGGGAAGCTGGCTTTGTTTATGCCGTTCCGGTTCGCTTGATCGAAACCGGATTTTGTTTGATGTTGCGGGCTGCTCGCTCTGATCTTTTTTCGCGTGGCAATGCGCGTGCGGGTCGCTCGATTGTGCGAGACTGGATTGAGTTACCGGCGAACAACCGAACAGAGAGCAGCTTGTATCGCACACGGCTGAATAGAGCAATCCTGCGGTCAGGATGAACGCCATCGCAACTGCTACGGATCTGTTCAGCGTGCGCATACGGGTAGATTCTAACAGCACGCACTTAATCTCGCAATTAGAGGCGCAAACGTGTTGCATGCGCCTCTTGCGTAAACATCTCTGTTTTGGTGCCGGTTGAACTAGAACGGTATTTCGTCTTCTTCGACCGCTCGCGGCTTCTGTCGCAAAGGCTGCGGCTTTCGAGCGTCGCGAGTGTCGCTGGACGGTGCTGCCGTAGCCTTTGCGGCTGCGGTCTGTGGCTGTTCAACGGTTTCAGATGCCGGAGATAAAAATTGAATCTCACTGCCGCGCACTTCGAGGCTCGTGCGAGTGTTTCCGTCTTTATCAGTCCAATCGCGCTGAGAAAGTTGACCTTCGACGTAAACCTGCCGACCTTTTGTGAGGTACTGGCTTGCGACCTCTGCCTGTCGGCCAAAAAGACTTACGCGAAACCAGGTCGTGACCTCCTGCATATCGCCCGATTTGTCTTTGCGCCGCTCGGTCGTCGCTACCGAGAAATCACAAATGGCTGTGCCTTGCGGCGTGTATTTAAGCTCAGGGTCTCTCCCTAAGTACCCAACAATGATTATCTTATTGAAACTTGCCATGTCCGGCCTCCTTTCAATAACGCACTGTATCACAGATGAAACAGTGTTGCAAGCAAATAATTTTGGAAGATTGTGTGTGTGAGCTATTAATCAGAGCTATGCATCCCGAGTTAACTTTCCGGCTTCTAATAAAATAAGTATGAAAACAGTTTCGCAAAACTTATCGAAAGAGCTTGAATTCCTTCGGGCGCTCGCAAAATTGTACGAGAACGACGACAGCACACGAGAGCGCGAAGCAACCATAGCGGCGATTGCCGCGCTGGAACGGTTGTTATGCATAATCAACTGTCCGAATAATGATGCACCAGATAGCCTCCCTATCGCTGCGTAGTTGTCCATCATTCAGTCAGCATCAGCGCGGAGATATTTGATACGAGGTGCCAGTAGCCACGCTGCTATTGCGATAACGGCTCCGGCCATCAGGTCAATTATGTAGTGCTGATTGAGAATGACCGTCGCGGCCCACATTGCCGCGCCGTAGAGAATCATCGACGCAATTATCAAACGGCTCCGGTCTCGGAATGCGAGCAAGACGAGCAGGACAGGATATGCTCCGTGAAGCGACGGTACGGCAGCAAACCACTGGGCTGCGTTCTTAATCATTCCTTGAATGAGCGCGCCGTCCATTGCTGCTGTCATATTTGTTTGCGCGATAAGCGCTTGCGTGGGTTCCGCCATTCCGTACAGGCTCACCCACCACGGCGGCGCGACGGGGAGCAACAGGTACACAATGATTGCCATAAAACTCATGACCGCAAACGCGAGCGTATGACGAACGAATCGCTCGCGGTCTTTCACGCTCGACCGGCCACGAAACCACAGCACGGATATTAGTATCGGCACAGCGAAAATGTGTGAAAAGTAAATTAACTGAACTGCCCACGACACGATCAGACCGAAAGGCTGGCCTGAGTATGAAGCAAGCCAGGCGCGCGCCGCGTGAGCAGGCACTTCGCCTCCGGCCAGCCAACCAAATGCCCATCGCTCAACAAGGAAAGGGCTTTCAACCGACACGCGATCAAGCAAAAAGGGCTGAAGCAATCGAAGCCTGTCATATACAAGCCAGAACGCAATCAGCGGTGACCAATCCAGAAAGAACCTGCGGCCTAGTTCCGGTGCCATCAGGGCCGCAGGAATCGTTACAAGCAGAAACCAGTGGTACGTGCGGACGGTGTGTGTCGCAACAGCTAAAGCAAGGTAAGCAAATATTGCAGTGCATAGAACTAACTGCCAGGTCTGAACTTTATTTTTGATGAAAGCGCTTGATGACAAAAATTCACTTCTCCCAGAGGGTTAATCCATTTACAGCAAAGGCTAAAAGCGAACTGCGTGCCACGCTGTTACGTGCGAAAACCCCTTCAACCGGGCTTGTTTTATTGATCAACTCTGAGATGGCTGACTGATTCAAGCGACAGGTGATGGCTCTTTGCTGCGCCAACTGCAGTTGAGTTTAATCAAGCTATGGATTAAAAGTGAATATATGCCGCACATCTATGGAGTATTGCCTGTGCTCGAAGCTTTGCGTTCAGGGGCGCGGCGCATCGAGCGATTAGTGATTGCCGACGGGGCGCGACACGAAAGGCTCCGTGATCTGATCGAAACGGCGAAGCGCGCGGGCGTGCCTGTGCGCAGAGAGCCGCGCGCCGCGCTTGATAGGCTGACTGGCAATGCGAATCATCAAGGCGTGATAGCTATAGGCGCGGCTGCAAGCTACAGGGACGAAATCGAGATTCTTGACCGTATCACGCCCGAAACCATATTAGTGCTGCTCGACGGCGTGGAAGACCCGCACAACCTCGGCGCTATCATTCGCACGGCTGAATGTGGCGGAGCTTCGGCAGTGATATTGCCCGAGCGCCGCGCGGCTCATGTTACGGATGTCGTGGCGAAGACTTCAGCCGGAGCGACAGAGTATTTGCCCATTGCGCGAGTGACGAACCTCGCATCGTTCATCGAGCAGTTGAAAAAGCGAAACGTGTGGGTCGTTGGATTGGAACAGTCGGGCGAAATGGGCTATGCCGATTACGATTACACGGGCGCTGTTGCGCTGGTCTTTGGCGGAGAAGGTCACGGCCTGCACAGGCTAGTGCGCGAGCGATGCGATTGTATAGTTTCGATTCCGATGCGAGGACGAATTACTTCGCTCAATGTTTCGGTCGCCGCCGGCGTCGTCCTGTTTGAAGCCGTAAGACAAAGAAGCCGGAAATCTAAATCACCCTCGAACCAGTCGCACTGAAACGTAAAGGACTGCGAGAGCCACGAGAGTCGCAAGCGCTGCCGCTCTTGAACCTGCGCGATTGCCCGGAGCATCCTCAGGAGAACCTGCATACCGTTTCGCAGCGCGCATGCTTGTGATGTCGTGAAACAACATCAGCCCGATCATCAAGGCTACGAGCATCAGTTTCCACGGCAGCCATATTGCAATCAGCCGCTCTACTTTATCAGGATTGAATACATCGCCGTTGAAGATTTGGCCGATGCTGATCGGCGTATATCTCAACACGAGGTTTCCGATTCCGGTCAGTATCAACACGACGATTGATCCCCAGCCGATCCAGCGGAAGCGACGAGCAAGCCCGCGAAGTATTCGCTGCCGCTCGCGGGCTTCGTGGCTGACCGCAAATGGCACGACGACCGCCGCAGTGTAGATGAGGCCGCCAACCCAGACCGCCGCCATCAGAATGTGAATCCAAACATTGAGATGATAAAGAGTCATAGCAGTTCACACGCCCGTTTCTCTCTGTTCTTCTATTTGAACGCCTTTTTTGCTAGTGGTCGCGTCTCTCGAATGCAGTGTGATGGCAAGTCCAAGCGCGACGAGCGTAATCACGCCGCTCGTCCAATAAAGCGTCTTGCCGTAGAACAAGTCCGTATCTGCATCGCGGCTCAAGAGCCAACCGCCGATTGCAGGGCCGATCACTCGCGCCAGGCTTGCAGATGACGCCATCGCGCCGAGCACTCTTCCTTGAAAACTCGGGCTGACGCTTTTCGATGCCATCCCGTTCAACGTCGGGGTCACAAAGCTGTTACCTATAGCTATTCCCGTGCTGGTCAAGATAAATATAAGCAGAGTTGTGCCGAGCGGCAGCGTGAATAACGCTGTTGCAAAGATGACAAGACCGATTACGGCAAGCGTCTTTTCGCCAAAGGTTTTCACGAGTCGCCCAAGCAACCCGCCTTGAATTATTGCGCCGATTATTCCGACATACGCGAACATATAGCCGGTGTGCGTCGCATCGAAATGAAAGCGATGATTTGCAAATAGCGCGTAGGTTGCCGTCAGCATCGCGAACGGGAGAGTGGCGAAAAAGTAAGTTGCCATTAAAGCTTTCAACTGTCGGCTTCCAGCTTCTTCAAGTATCTGCGAAATAGTTGCGCGACGGCTCCCCTCGCTGCGATGCTCGGCTGACAGGCTTTCGGGCAACAGAAAATAAAGCGCCGTCGCGTTTGCGGCAGCTAGCGCGGCGGCGAAGAAGAAAGGCGCTTCTGCCGAGAAACGGCTCATCAAGCCGCCGATTGCAGGGCCGAAGATGAAGCCTAATCCAAACGCTGCGCCGATCAATCCCATGCCTTTTGAACGCTGTTCGGGCGGAGTCACATCTGCGATGTAAGCTTGAGCAGTCGAAATGTTGCCGCCGCTTATGCCGTCTATGATGCGCGCGATGAAAAGCCACACAATAGTGGGAGCAAGCCCGAAGAGCGAAATTCCTACGGGCATCACGTGAGCGAATCCCATCAGCAAAAAACCGAGCGATGTTCCGATCAGGCTCACAAGCAGGACAGGTCTGCGACCGACCCTATCGGACAGTCTTCCCAGAATAGGCGCAAAGATGAATTGTGTCGCGGAATAAGATGCGATTATCAATCCGATGACCGTTTCCGAAGCGTTATATCGCTCGGCATAAAGCGGCAGGACGGGAAGAACTATGCCGAAGCCGACAAGGTCAATAAAGATTGTGATGAAGATGATGACTAATGGTGATCGGCTTTTTGCCATCTGCTGTGAGCGTTCCCTTTGGATTCGTGATACTTCCTACTCATTCGTACTCATTCATGGCTGTCTTATTTAGAATACTTGAAAAGCGCGGCGCATCAAATCTCGCTTGAGAGTAACATAGCTCTGCTCGCCCGTCAGAGCGCGCGCCATAATCGTGCGAACGCCTCTGTGATACCGTGCGAGCATTATCATCGCGTCAGTGAAGATATGACCAATGAAGCGACCGTGATAAAAATGCGGCAGACGATACGATGCGTGCTCTAGTTCGCGACCGAACGCTTCGCGCCAAATCGCGTCATAACGCTTTGCCGCGCGTTGATAAATATCAGATGAAATATCTTCGCCCGCGCTCAATGATTCGATCAATGATTCAGCGAGAAGGTCTGCCGACTTGAAAGCATAATATATCCCTTCGCCCGTTATCGGGTCTGCGAAACCGGCTGCATCGCCAACGAGCGCCCACCCATCGCCGCTGGTTTGCAGGTCTTTCCAGCTTTTCAAGTCGAGCGTGGGAATCTTAGCGCCGAAGAAACTGACCCGCGACGAATCAGGCATTAGCCCGCCGAAATAATTCTTTACGAAGTCTGACAACAGAGCGCGCAACTCGTCTGAAGTTTTTTCTCCGAGCTTCGACGCTACGCCAAAGTTCATCACGCCCGGTCGAGGAAACGCCCACAGGTATCCCGTGAAATTCTTTGGGAACTGTACAACGACTTCATCCATTGAAGAATCATTTTGTGATTTTGTTTCGGTCGTCGAGTCATCGCTAACAGCAACGTTGTATCCGAACGCAAGCGCCAGGTCTTGCTTGGGGAAAATACCTACGAGTCGGCGGCGCGTGAAACTTGCTGCGCCGTCCGCTCCGACTAAAAATCGCGTGCGCCACACACGGCCATCATCGGTTTTGATCCGCCAGCTATTGCCTTCGCGAGCGAAATCGCTAACGCCTGCGCGCACGAATTCCGCGCCGGTTTCAATGGCCCGATCAAGAACCAGCCCGTTAAGCACCTTTCGAGAGTAGATCGCAAATGGCTCATCAACTGTGAGCGACACGCGGCGCTCGACCGGAGAGATCATCGTGATGCGGCGAACAAGTTTTCGTGGATAGTTGGAGCTTTCGAGAATGAAGGCGAATTCACGAATAGCGCGTGTCGGCACGCCACCGCCGCAGGGTTTTTCCCATGCGCCTTTAGGGTCGAACAAGACGACCTCGCGTCCTCTATCAGCGAGCCGCGAAGCCAGATGCGCCCCTGCCGGGCCTGCGCCGATGATTGCTATCTCTGCTGTGCTTTCCGTCATAGAATGGAAAGTCTAGCGGTCACGCTTATTCATAATCAAGTCGCCTCGAATTAAAGAGATTCGCATCACTGGCGTTTTAGAATGGTGAATCAGGAAATGTAACTGCCGGTTTTTTGTTTCTTTCAAGATCATCTAATCTCAACAGCAGCATTCCGATGCCTGCCGCGCCCTGCATATAACCGGTCTGCGCAACAAGCAAATCGGGCTTTATGCGATGTTCGGCCTGAATCCATTTCATCCCGCCCGCATCGCGCGTTGCTCGTTCGAGCAAATTAGCAGTCACGCGCTTTGCAAAGTCGAGATGCTCGCGTTCGCGAGTTACACGATAAAGGCTCAGGAAAAATTCAGCTACGCTCGCAGACCCGCAGCATTGGCTCACGTTGTTCCAGAAACCGGGCGTCTGTTTTTCGGGGATGCCGCTTTTCAACAGCGCCTGCGCGGATTTCTTCACCCACCCCATCCACACGCGATCACCCGTCACCTGATACAGGCGATAAAATAATCGCGCAGTGCCAACCGGGCCGTGACACCAGCCGAGATAGTAAAGATCTTTGCCATCGGGCTCGTTATGAAATACCAGACAGACATCGCCTTCGGTCTTTGAGACTGCCTGTAAGTACTTCGCGCCCGCAATCGCGGCATCAAGGAATTCTTTGTTCTTAGTCTCCTGATAAAGCGTGGCCAAAAAATAAGCTATCCCGGCTGTCCCGTGTGAAAAATTCGGCATCAATCGCCTGAACGTAGGAGTCATCGCCCATTTCAAGCCATTAGATTCAGGTCGCGAAAGCTCAATCAAGCGGCGACCGTCCTCAATAGCAAGATTAAGCAAGGCACCTGTCTTTCAACTCGCGCGCCGCATAAATCAAAAAGAGTCCGATGCCTGCGCCGCCGCCGATAATGTCTGTCGAATCGTTCCACTCAATTCCCTTGCCCGTTTTTCGCGCGCGTTCACTGAGCATCTGCGCGCATCTGAGCGCACCGTCGCGATATTTCGCTTCGCCTGTCGCTTTGAAAGTTTCCTGTAGTGTGAAGCCGACACCACTGATGCCTTCGTACAACCCGGACTCTTTTTCATTTGAAAGAGCGACAAGCAACTGATCGGCTCCCGCTCGCGCGTCATCGAGAAATGATTTATCGCCTGTTGAGCGATATGCCTCGATGAAAAACAGGATGATGCCGGGAGTCCCAGCATAAAGACTCGTGCCGACAGATTTTGCGTCAGTCGGGTCTGAGGGCCAGACTTTGCCCTGCTCTGTTTTAACGACAGAAGACCTGATCCACCGGGCCGCTTCGAGCGCCGCTTCACGATAAGAGTTGTTGGCTGCATTGACATAGACGGCTGAAATTGCGAAAAGACACGCCGCTGCAATTAATCTTTTCATTTTTGATTTCCTTGCAGGCAGCAGAATAGTTGTCGGGCAGCGATGAGTCAAGCCTGTGTGATTTAGGCTTCTTGAAACCTTATTGCAGGTTTCGGTGTGAATTATCCGGCGGAGGCTTCTCAAGTAAAAACCGTTAACGTTCCAGCCCGTGCTCTGGCTTGAGAACCTCCGCCATTGATTGAACGATGTATGCAATAGTCCTTGCTATCTTTTTTTTTAGCTTCAAAAAAACAATCTACTTCGGCGACTGTGCGTTTACAACAAAGACTACCGTTCGGTGGCTGAGCCCAGCCACGCCGTATACCAGAGGTTCGCAAGCATCTGCGAACCTGCGGCAAGGCGCGCGGCTACAAACTTTTTCGATTCGGGATTGGTGTTCTTCCCGTCCCATCGCGCAGTCTTGTCCATGCGATAAAGCGTAGGCACATGGCTGAAAGATTCAAACAGGTATTTCATTATATCCGCGAAAGGGTCTTGTAGCTTCTGCGCCGTTTTGACCATTGTGTTGAAATCTGCGGGCTTGATTTGCCCTTTGACGAACTCGCCTTCAAATCTCCCGTGCAGAGGCTCGCGCGTGTAGTATTCGGGATTGGCGCTCGTGCTCCATCCGTTGAAATGAATAGACACGTGCAACGGGTTTGAAGCATCGCCGACATAATGACCAAGCACGCCCGCGTAATAGATTATGTTCTGCTCTATCTGATCGCGCACGGCTGCGTTCTGAGGGTCGCGCCACATTCTGAATAACACCTGTACTTTCTGGTAGCCTTCAAGCATTGAATACGGAAGGTAGCCAATATCTTTCGGATCTTTTCCCTGATGGCGCAGCCAGTCCGCATACTGGTAACGATCACCGGGCAGGGCTTCAAAGTTTTCAGGCTTGTCTATGTCAACGAAATGGTCAGGCGCGTTGACTTCGGTCAGAGCTTTGAAGAGTTCTTTATTATCTCGCCAGCGATCAGGCTCCGGGCCTAGAAACTCAAGCCTTGCCGCAGCCGCTTTGAAGAAGGCGGGCATATCGTCGGGCAAGTGCTCGGCGGCGGCGCGATTGATATAGCGATGCCCTTCATCCCACCACGCATGAGTCGAAGGCGTAAAGATAAAGGGCAGAGACAGACTTGTGGCAATTAGCACTACAAGCAATTTTCGATTGTGCATTCGAGTTCCTCTCAAGATGAAGGATTTGTGATCTTTGATTCGTGATTGAACCAGACACGAATTTAACTGCGGAGGGTGTTTTAATTCAAGCTGTCGTTCAGTCTTCGTCGTGATCGTTGCCGTCATAGTGCATGACCAACGGCTCATCGTCAGAGATGGTTTCCAGATGCACGTCGCGGCCCCACAGCTTGTAAACGTATTCGAGCGTCTTCCGCGCGTACTTCATATCAAGCTCGACGCCTTCGTAGCGGTGCATCAAATACAACTCGCGGTTACGATCATAGTCCCCGTCAACGACTTCGATGTAAGGAAAGCCGAAGTTCGTCATATTGGCGACAAGCTGGTCGCGCACTCGCTCCCATTTCTTTTCCGTGATGGTCCATTCTTCATCATCTACGAGTTGATAAACGAAGAGATCGAGTTCTTCGCAGAGTTCTTCCGTCAGATAGTTGCGTAAAAACGAAATGTCGTTATCAATTTCGCGCACTTCTAACATCTTCTCGCGACCTTCGCCGCCCACGCGCCCGAAATTCTCGCGCTCTTCTTTCGTCGGATTGTCCCAGCGTTTTTCGATGTCCTCAAAAATCTTGTAGCCCAGATAGTACGGATTAAGCTGGCCCTTGTGCGGTGAGACGACGCCCGCGTGCAGTTCGGCGAACTCAAGGTGATCATGCGTTGGCAAATCCATCTCGCGCATGATGCGCGAGTGCCAGATGCTGGCGTACCCTTCGTTCATGATCTTGGTCTGCATCTGCGGGATGAAGTATTCCATCTCATCGTGCAGCATCGCCATCACGTCGCGCTGCCACTCTTCCAGCGCTGGCGAATTTTTCATTATGAAATATACGAGGTCTTTTTCGGGCACTTCCAGTCGAGAGCGACCTTTTGCGTCGTCGTCCGTGTCTTTATCGCCCGCGTTCTGGAACTCTTTTTCATCCTGAGAGAGCAGGTCGTCGTATCGCCCTTCGCGCCGCTTCTTATTTTCATCTTTGTTTTTCTTAATCTCGTCGCGCGCATCTTTCTTGATGAACAGGTTCGGGTCAATGTGCTCCTCAATTGAAAGAACCGCATCGAGCAGTTCTTCGACTACCTTGTGGCCATACTTGAATTCGTATTCACCCATGCGGCGCGCGTGTCGGGCCGCCTCGTCTATCATTCGGCGGTTGGTCTTCGAAAAGTAGACGTTGTTTTTGAAGAAGTCCACATGCCCGAGCACGTGCGCTATGACCATCTTGTTTTGAATCGGCGAATTTGTTTCGAGCAGGAAGGCATATGACGGATTCGCGTTGATGACGACTTCATAAATCTTCGACAGCCCGAAGTCGTACATCATCTTCATGCGATGATAGGCTTTTCCGAAAGTCCAGTGCGAGTAGCGACCGGGCAAGGCGTAAGAGCCAACTTCAGTACATGACCGACGCCGGAACGATCTCGAACCGCACGGGAAACGGGTCAAGCCCGAACTTCACTGTAGCAATCTCCCAGATTTGCTCTATCGCTTCTTCCAGTTCTTTTACTTCCCTGTCAATCATTGAGATTCCTATAATCGAAAATCGTTATGATTCGTCGCCTCGTTTGCCAAAGAATTCTTTGAGCGCAGGATAGACATCTTCCTTGTCATCAATTCGCACGCCGACGAAACGCTCCTGGTTCTTCAGCCTGTCATTAAAAATCGAAAGCAGCGCGCCCGACGAGCGGCGATAGCTCGACGCGCCCTCTTCGCCAATCTCGCCATAGCCGAACAGGTTGCAGGTTGCTATCAGTTCATCGGCCAGCCGGACAGCTTCGTCGTTGTCCGAATAGTAATTGTCGCCGTCCGAGAAGTGAAAAGGGTAAATGTTCCAATCCCTCGGCGGATACCGTTCGGCGATTGTGTCGAGCGCCAGTTTGTAAGCCGATGATACGACTGTGCCGCCCGATTCGCCTTGCGTAAAGAACTGCTCTTCGGTCACCTCTTTGGCTTCGGTGTGATGAGAGATGAACACTATTTTGACCTGATCGTATTTGGTCTTGAGGAATCGAACCATCCAGAAATAAAACGACCGAGCGATATATTTCTTAAATTCGCCCATGCTGTTGTGGCTCAATATCCCGTCCACTATGTAATTATGATGTTCAGCGACCTCAAAATCATAAACCTGCACCGGCTCGCGGTTTTGCGAAATGCTCTTCACTTTCGACATCAAGAACTGATTATCCATTACGCCCTTGATGGTCGTTACATCCTCAACACTAGCCTTCGTATCGGCGCTAATTGTCCGCAACTGGCTAAAGGACAGGGCGTGAATATCGCGTCGGTAATAGTTATAAGTTCGGGTCGCTTTGTATAGATGCCCAAACTGCTCGCGCCAGTCAAAAGGCATTATATACTTGCTTCTCATCGCGTTAATGCCTCTCGCCTGCCGAGAAACTAATGCGTCTAATTTTCCGGCTTTTTCGCTACAGGAAAATCCTATTGCCTCTTGAAATCGAATTGCGTCTTTGGAATTAATTGAAAGCGCGTAATAGTCTCCAGATTTTATCTCCTTCCCGCCTAACCGATGGCTATCCTGCCTGAATTTTGTAACGCGCGCACGAATTCCCCAAAACGACAGTAGCTGTTTAACCTGCTTCACAAGCATGTGGCTTGAAGAGTTAAGTATTACACTATGATGCGCCAATGTGCCTTCAGCATCAAACAGCCCGCGCAGAAAAGCCGCGCGAATATCAGGAGGCTCTGTATAAATTGATGCTTCGATATAACGATCAGGCGAGCGTCGTGTCAGCATCGGATACCGATCAGCCAGATCGCGGACAAGATGAGTGCTGTTCACGTTAAGCCGTTGGCGTGTATGCTCATTACTTTTTAGCTTTATTATTCCAGACTTGCCAAACGCGCTTTGAAAAAGCTGTCTATAATTCTCTAGACGAGCAAGGCTTTCATCCGTAATGGCCAGATATGTTCCATAAGTGCCAGGTTTTGTCGGTCTTCTTAAATGACCATCTCCAAGCAGCGCTCCTATGAGATAAGCTTGCTCCTGGGTCAGGTTCGATTCCCGGCTTTCGTAATCATCCTCGGAGCTGCCCCATGAATTTACTAAAACAAGGTTATCGCCTTCTGTCAGGTCATCAGCGCGCTTCTCTATGATTTGATTATTGGGCTCATCATAAACAAAGAACACATGAGCCGGGGTAGCGCGGAAAACTCCGTCTTCCGATTCAATGACTAATGTGCCGCCTGCCTTTTTTGTGAATGTAGAAGTCACAAAAGATGTTGTTTTTTCGTGCCGCAGCAGGTCAACACAGGCGACATGGTCGCCTTCTCGAATTTCTGAAATATCTTTGAAAGATCCATCAGCCATTTCTATTAAATGGCCTTCGGTGAAGCAGCCCGAAACGTCCATCATTGCCATGACGACGGCGTTGGATTCGTATTTGATCTGCTCTTCCCATGTCTTATATCGCAGGTCTTCTTTTTTGAAGCGACCCATCCGAGCGTTACCCGTTTCGCGGGCAGTGCGCTTGATGTTCTCAACTATGCTGCGGCGTTTGTCGAGGTTCGACAATATACCCGAGCGGCGAATCTCTGTGAACTTCGTCGTCTTGGATTGAACGGCCTGCTTCGCCTTGTCTTCGAGGTAAGGCAAGTGCAGGTCTTCAAAGATCAGCTTTGCAATCTCGTCTATGTCAACTTCGGCCTCGTAATATTCCTGGCCCGGTTGATCGCCGCCTTGCCCCTGTCCGCTTCCCTGCCCCTGTTGCCCTTCGCGCGCAATCACGTCGCCAACCTTCGTGTTGCCGTCGCCCGTCCCGACGTGCTTCTTCTTGCGATAATCGAATCGGAATTTGTATTCGTCGAGCGAGCGGATTGGCACTTTAACCAGCCGCTTGCCGTCAGAAAGAATTATTGATTCGTTCGACACAATCGAGCCGAGATTTTTCTTTATCGCTTCGCGCACACGATCTTTGTGGCGATCCTGATCTATCTGACCTTTGCGCTGCAATGACCAATCATTTCGTTGGACTGACATACTATCTTCCTATAATAATGCCCGCACTCCTCGGAAGGCTGTGCGGGCTTGACGAAATCCTGACTTGCTCGCGCCCGCGCTCTTAGCGCGAAAGCAGCGTGCCGACGTAAGTGAGCAGTTCGTTCGCGCATACCGTGCAATAGTCATGCTCGGTCACAAGTCGATCTATGACTTCGTTGATGCGGCGAAGCTGGTCCGCATCCGGCGTCTTGGCCGAAGTGGTTATCTTCACCACGTCCTTGAGGTCCGAGAATATCTTCTTCTCGATGGCTTCCTTCAATCGCTCGTGCGAGCGGTACTCGAACGGTTTGCCCTTGCGAGCATGGCTCGAAATCCTTATCAGAATTTCTTGCCGGAAAGTGTTCTTCGCGTTCTCGCTGATTCCGATCTGTTCTTCTATCGAGCGCATAAGCTTTTCGTCAGGGTCAATCTCTTCTTCCGTTATCGGGTCTTTCAGCTTCTCTTTGTTGCAATACGCCTCGACGTTGTCCAGGTAGTTGTCGCACAGCCCCTTGGCCATCTCCTCGAACGAGTAGACGAACGCCCGCTGCACATCGTTCTTTGCTATGTTGTCGTACTCGCTGCGCGCTGTGGCGATCAGGTTCAGGTAGCGTGCGCGCTGCTCGGTTGAAATGCCCGTGTGCTGCTCGAAGCCGTCTTTGATTGCCCTGAGCGCGTCAATCGGATTGATGCAGGTGATGTTGTCGCGCACCAGTGCGCCCGACAAACGGTTGATTATATAGCGAGGGCTTATGCCGTCCATGCCTTCGCGCACAGTGTCTTCTTGAAGCTCGCGCACATCTTTCGATTTGAAGCCTTCAACGTCTTCGCCGTCATAAAGCTTCATCTTCTTGACAATGTCTATGCTCGCCTTCTTAGGATCTTCGAGCCTCGTCATCACGGCGAACATAGAGGCAACCTTCAAAGTATTCGGCGCTATGTGAATGTTGCGCATGGCTTGCGACTGCTTGAGCAGCTTGTCGTAAATTCGCTCTTCCTGCGAAGCCTTCAAATTGTACGGAACCTTGATCATTATGATTCGGTCTTGTAAAGCTTCGCTCTTGCGATTAGAGACAAACGCGCTGTACTCGTTCTCGTTCGTGTGCGATATGATTGCTTCGTCCGCGTAGATCATCGCGAACCGGCCCGTCTTTATGCTCTGTTCCTGCGAGAGCGTCAAGAGGCTATAAAGAAACTTCTCGTCCACCTTCAACATTTCGATGAACTCCATCAACCCGCGATTGGCGATGTTGAGTTCTCCATCGAATCTATAGGCGCGCGGGTCTGACTCGACTCCCACTTCGCCGATGGTCGAAAGATCAATAGAGCCTGTCAACTCCGTCAAGTCCTGCGATTTCGGGTCTGACGGCGCGAACGTGCCTATGCCTATTCGGTCTTTTTCAGAAAAGACTATGCGGTGGACTAACACGTCTTCGTGTCGCCCTCGATAAACGTGTTCGAGGTTATAGCGGCACTGCGGGCAAAGCTCGCCTTCGATGTAAATGCCATAGTGGCGTTCAATTTCAGGTCGAAGCTCAGGTGGGATCAGGTGCAACGCCTCTTCGTGCATCGGGCAGTCTTTGATGGCGTAGACTGCGCCGTTGTCCGTGCGCGACCACCTTTCCAGCCCGCGCTTGAGCATTGTAACGATAGTGGATTTGCCGCCCCCGACAGGCCCCATCAAAAGCAGGATTCGCTTGCGGACTTCAAGGCGCTGGCCCGCCGATTTGAAATATTCAACTATTTTTGAAATAGGGCCTTCGATGCCGAACAACTCATCACTGAAGAAGTTATATTTTACGATTTCGTCGCGCGAGCCTTCGTTGACCTTCTCGACGCCGGCGACCAGCACCATGTCACATATACGCGCGTGCGACAGTTTCGACACGCTGGGATTTTGCATTATCAGTTCAAAATAATCTCGGAAGGTGCCTTCCCAAGCCAACCGCTCGCGGTCGCGGCGATGCGTCTCGAGTAGATCGCTTATGTTAAACTTATTCTCTCCCATTTCTCACCTCCGAATCGGCTCAGTGATCGGCAAACACTTTCATAAGCGCCCGCGCCCGAACCGATCATTAAATTGCGAAACCGTTCCTGCAAAGGAGCAAACTTTGACGGCTTCAGAGGCTCATCATCTGCGAGAGTCAGGACGACACTCAGTCTTACATCAGTCGGAGGTTGCTCCGGCTGATACTGGCTCGACTGGATGCACGCTCAAACTCGATAAACTCAAAAGCGAAGCATCTTGTCTAACAAGTTCTATTTCAAGGATCTATCTCCTACCAAGCTCTTTCGAGGAGCATTATAGCACACGTATGCAAGTGCCGGGTTTTTCTCTAGTTTACAGCCGCAAGCACTACACGCGGCTTGATAACTTCAAGCCTTGAATCATAATCCCCCACGGCAACCAGTTCGCCCGATTTATCGCACAATCGCACGGGCAATTGGTCGCCTTGATTCAAGTCAACCCCTTCGCCCGACGGTTGAACTTCGCGACCGTTCATCACGCGCCTGACTTCGTCTTCATCGAGCCGCACAAGCGGCAGGTGAGCAAGCGTGTCAGATGGATTCGTCAATAATTCTTCAATGCCGCCCTCGCGCCCTTTAAGTTCCAGCTCGTCCAGAGTCAAAGCGCCTCTCCAGTTTGAAATGTCCGACTGCTGTGCGTCGCAGCGCTCGAAGGTGCGCTCCCACGCCGAGCTTTGCGCCTATGTCGTGAGCAAGCGTCCTTACATAAGTCCCCGATGAACATCGCACTCGAATCACAAAATCTCGCGCGCCGTCTTCGCTCATATCAAAGTCTGATTGAAGCTCAATCGAGTAGACAGTGATCGGCAAAGCCTGACGTTCGACTTCGCGACCTTCGCGCGCCGCCTGGTACAATCGCTCGCCCGCAATCTTCTTCGCAGAAAACATGGGAGGCATCTGCAATTGCGTGCCTGTGAAATCATTCAGCACGCTTATTACATTATCGAGGCTCACTTTATCTGATGATTGAAAAGGCGTGATTCGTTTTCCGGTCAGGTCCTGCGTGTCGGTCGCATAACCTAGCCTGACGGTGGCAATGTACTCTTTATCAAGTCCCACGAGAAATTGAACCAGTCGCGTAGCGCGACCAATGCAGGCGACAAGCACACCTGTGGCAAAGGGGTCGAGCGTGCCTGCGTGACCTACGCGACGAGTTGCGGCAGCGCGGCGAACTCGCGCAACGACATCGTGCGAGGTCATCCCTTCGGGTTTATCAATGATGAGAGAGCCGATCATAAAAACGAAGCGGCGGCTCGGCGGCTCCGCGTCGGACTTGTCATTGCTGCTTGAGCTTATCGTTCAGACCAGAGAGCGAGCCGTTCAACTTCTTGTAGAGCGCTTCGATCTGCGCGCGGCGAACGGATGATATGGGCTGGCCGGGTCGTAGCTTGCGATGTATAGATCAAGCGCCTGCCGCTCGTTGCCTGCTTCCTGCGTTGCAACCGCAAAGTGCCAGAGCGCAGATTTTCGCTCGCCGCTCTCCGGGTAATAATCCGACGGACTTCGACAGGCTTTCCACAGCGCCACGTGCGCATCTCCTTTTTTCAACTGCACCCATCCGAGCGCGTCGTAGGCGCGGCCCAGAAACACCGCGCGGCGACCTTCGCGGTCAAGCAGCGGAGCATCACGCATCGAGCCTGCGGGTTCTGTCGCAGCTTCCGCCATGGCGATTGCTCGCCTTGCCAGTTGCTCGGCAGCGTCGAGCGCGATACCGTTATCGGTCAGCCTGCGCGAGACCCACACCATGCGAAACGGCTGGCGTCCATCGTCTAATGTCGTGAAAGTAGTAATGGCGCGCAGCAATTCCGTCATGCCCGGCAAGCCCGCATCGCTTCCGGCAGAAAGTTCCGCATTCAATGACGCAGTATTGTCGCGCGCGCGACGTGGCCGAGTCGCCGTCTTCAATTCATCTTGCTCGGTTGCTCTGGTAGCGCGGCGGCGCGGGTTCGGTTTTCGCCCGGCCATCGCAGTGGTCGAATAGTAATTAATCCTCCCAAGAGCTTCGGCCAGACGATACTGCAAGGTTGTCGTAAGATGTTCATTTAAGAACAGAGCCGCCTGTCGCTCGCGCTCAAGCAAGATGTCCAGCCTTTGCGATCTTGCTTTGACGGCTCCGCCAAGCATTGTTTCAAACTCGCCCGCCTCGTTGACCTTGAACGATTTATTCATTACTTCAATCGCCTGCTCGTAACCGTCCAGAACCATCAATGTTTTGACCAGCTCGAACGAAAGCGTCGAGAATCCTGCATGAGCCTGCGCGCTTATCAGCGTACCCAAAGCGTCGCCATATTTCCCGTCCATCAGATCAACGTTGGCTTTAACTATAAATCCCCATCCGTAACGCGGCTCTATTTTCAGGGCTTGCTCGATGAGCGGTCTTGCGAGCGCCATCTTTTTGCGAGTCATGAAGAAATATGCAAGCTGAGTCATGAAACGATAATCTGTGGGCGCAAGCTCCAGCGCGCGTTTCATCTCAGGCTCGGCTTCCTCGTCGCGGCCCAGCGCAAGAAGCGCGATTGCCAATCCGCCGCGAGCTTCCGCATCATCTTTTTTGAGCGCGATCTGGCGACGATAATATTTGACCGCCTGCTCGAAATCGCTGCCTGCGCGCGCGAGATTTCCCAGATTCAGATTTGCGTATTCGTCCGCTGCGTCAAGTTCCACCGCGCGTCTGAATTCAGCCAAAGCGTCATCAAGCCTCAGATTGATCAGGTAAGCCGTGCCGAGGCTGTTGTGCGCGCGGTGGTCTTGCGGAGCCAACTGCACGGCTCGCTCAAGAACGCGCACGGCTTCAAACGGCGCTTCGATTTGAACGTAGAAGAATCCAATCTCGACCAAACGATTCGGTTCATCTTTGAAGCGGGCCTCGAATGAAAGCATCAAGTCGGCAGACTCGACTCGAAAACCGAATGCATTCATCGCAAGCGGCAGCGGAAAAATGTACTGGCCGAAAATCTTGTCGTTTATGACGGCAGGCGCGGCGCGGAAAGCGGATTTGAATGCTTGCGTAGCTGCTTGCGGGTTCGCCTCTCTGAGCATCTGCTCGCCTTTGAGAGCATACTCGCGCATCAAAGATTCACGCGCTTCGACTTCGAGCGGCGTTCCGCTGTTAGCTGCGATGAATTTTTCAAGCAGGGTGATTCGCTCTTGCTGAGACGTTGCTGCGCGGGCGCGACCTAAAGCCTCGCCCGGCGAGAGCCTTTGCGCGGATTCATCAACAGGAGGTTGCGGCCTGACTTCTTTTTTGCGCGGCCTTGTGGTTTGACCGGCTTCAGCGATAATTGCCAAACATATAACGACGCTCACCGCAAAGACGCAGAGAGCGCAAAGGGGGCGCAGAGAAAATCCCCTCTGCGTTCTCTCTGCGTCCTCTGCGTCTTTGCGGTGAATCCCTATTCTAAATTTGCTTGCTTCCATTAACCAACTCCCTTGCTCATCAAACTACCGCTGACCGATGTCCTGCTTTTGATTGCTGTTGGCAATCGCCTCGACCAGCACGCGGCCTACGCTGCCCGAAGGAGGCTCGACTCCGAGCATCGCAGCAATAGTCGGAGCAATATCTGAGGGCGAGCATTCATTGTAGTAACGACCCGCGCGCACACCCGCGCCAAAGAAGATGACCGGAACATGCGTGTCGTAACTGTATGGCGAGCCGTGCGTGGTACCGAGCGCCACTCCTTCAGACACGAACGAAAACGGCTTTGTGATAATCCATACGTCGCCAGCTCGCTCGCGGTAAAACCCGTTCATCACGCGGCGCGACAAAGCGCCCACAGGCATGCGCCCCTCGATTATCTGCGTGCGCGTGAAATAATTCGCAATGCCTTTGACCGTCAGCGCCGCTTCGCCCGCTACACGCTCGACTTCCGCAGGGTCGGCCTTTGTCTCTTCCATAAGCTTGCGGTTCAGGTATAACTGCTCGTTTGCGAAAGTCAGCACCCACTTATCTCCCCCGAAACGGGCTTTCAGAGCCTGATTCACGGCATCATCGAGATTTTTTCGTCCGATGATCATCGCGTCTAATCCTAGCATCTCCATGCGCTTCGGAATAGGCGCGACGCCGTGGTCTGCCGTCATTGCGATAACTGTGTTCGCAAGCCCGACTCGCCGGTCAAGGTAATTGAGAAAGTCTGCAAGCACGCGGTCGAGCCGTATGTATGCGTCTAGGACTTCCTGGCTGTCGGGGCCATAAGCGTGACCAATGAGATCAGTGGCCGAAAAACTGATCGCCAGCAAATCCGTGTACTGATCTGCGCCGAGCGATTCGCCTTCAATCGCGGCTTTCGCAAAGTTTTCGAGATACTCCAACACGAATGGAGTGTACTCGAAAATACGATAAAACCTCTGACCTGGCTTATCTTCTCCGCCTGTTATCGTGTAAGGAAAATCTCCCTGCCCTGCCGGGCGCTGTTGTTCAGGTATGTGCGCCTCCATCGCGCGGCGATAGGCTTCTGCGGGCAAGGCTCGTTCCCATTTCGCGCCGAAGTATTTGTCAGGCCGCACGCTGGTGTTGAATTGTTTGACCCACGCGGGCAGTTCTTTTGCGTAATAGTCGCTCGATACAAAAGTGCCGCCGCTGCCGCTGTCGAACCAGAAGGCTCCGTTCGGGCGCTTTCCGCCGGGCAATACTGCCGCGCGGTCTTTTTGAGACAGAGAGACGACCTTCGATTGAAAATTGTTCGACAGGCGAATCTGATCCCCGATTGTCGTGCCTACCAACGTGCGAGGGCTTGCCGAAGTGGCTTTCTCGCTCACTCCCGCATTCGTAACCAGACGAGATTCCTTATCCGCTACGAGCGCGGCAAGCCCGCCCGTCTCGCGATCAACTATGACATTGCCATTAACGCCGTTGATCGCGGGTATTGAACCTGTATGGACTGCGGCGTGGCCCGCTGCCGTGACAGTCGGCACGTAATCGAAATTGGCGTTAATGAAGAACGCTCCGTCGCCCGCGAGACGACGAAACCCATCATTGCTGAACAAATCCCAGAAACGCTCTATGAAGTCATAGCGGAACTGGTCAATCATAATCACCACTACAAGCTTCGCGCGAGACCGAGCGCGAGGCTGCGCCTGTCTTTGAGCAAGCCCGGCTGCGGGAAACGAACTCAACAATAGGCAAACAAGCATACCGAAAGATGAGAGCGATCTAAGTCTGTTTTTGTTCATAATGGATTTCCATCTGGTCTGAGTAGACAAAAAACGTAATTCACGCGCGCGTCCGGTGTCAACCTGCAATGAGTTTGACAACCCGAATGAAACCTAAGCGATGGCTTTAGATTTTTCTAACATCCGATTGTTTTTTTCTTTCGCATATATTTATTTAGTTTTTTAGACTCCGTTGTTGATTTTTGTTTGGTTGCACAGCAAGGTGTGATATATATGGCTCCCACAAAAGTCCAGGAGTTTCGAATTATGGATACAACAAAAGGAAATCATCTTTCTGCATTTTCAGAACGCCGAGGCGTATTCGTATCTTGGAGACAGGTGGGATTTGTATTGGTCGCGGTAGTTGTAATCGGGATGATCGCCCTGCTCGTCTACTGGGGGCGAGGCTCTGCCTCAGAGCGTGGCACTCGACTACTGGTCGAAGCATACAGCAAGCAAAGGATGATCGAGCCGAGGCTTTCGGGCGGGTTCAAAGGCGGCGCATTCAATCTTGGAGAGAAGGGCGGACCTGACATCAGCACAGTCGAGGTTGCCCAGGCGACTGATTTGATCGAGAACGCTTTCGATGACAGCGATCCCTATTCGCACCTGGCCTATGGGCGTTTGCTGTTGAGCAAGGGCCGCAAAGGCGCGGACGCGCTCAAATATCTTCGATCGGCAGTCGCACAGTTGCCGGGGAAGGCCGAGCCTCATAACGATCTGGGCGTATGCTTGATGCAGCAAGGCGATCTTGAGGGCGCGCTCGGCGAATTCGACCTCGCGCTGAAATCGAAAGCGAATATGACAGAGGCATTGTTCAATCGTGGGCTTTGTTACGAACGGCTATTTCTAAGAGATGCGGCCAGCGATGACTATCGGCAACTTCTGGCAATCGAAAGTGACCGCAGTTGGATGAACGAGATAAAGCAGAGGCAAGAGGAAACGTCTGCTCCTATCACGCCAGCCGAACAGCAAGCTAATATTATCGCGGCTTTCGATGCTGCAATAGCAGACGGAAAGAATGATGAGGCAAGAAAACTAGCAAATCATAACCTTGAAATACTTCTCAAGTATGCTTATCGCGATTTAGTTATAGCCTACCTGAAAGCAGTCGAAGCCGGGAATCAAAGCGAAGCTGGTAAGCTTTTTTCCGAGTTGAAAATTATCGGTGAAGAATTCACTACGAGTTATGGAGATACATCCATCTCTGACGTCATTGCTTATTTAAGCAACCTGTCGGACGCGGAAAGACAGATTGAAATTAAATTGATCACCGAGTTCCTTGAAGCGGATAAGTTTAAAAATGTCACTGAGTCACAAGCTACATTTGAAAAAGTAAAGAAGATATTCAAGGCTCGTCATAATTATTTATACGAATTTCTCTCGCTCCAGAATTTCGCAATTTGTGATTATTTTTTAGGGCGTTATGCGGCAAGCGCTATCACGCTGAAGCAATGCATAACCCTGATAAAAGATCGTGAATGGTCTTACCGTCTGGCGCAGGTTGAATCTCAATTGGGCTATAACCTGATAAAAGCCCATAAATGGCCTTACCGCCTGGCGCAGGTTGAATCTCAATTGGGCTATAATTACTCAAGAGACGGTCATGACGCGTTAGCCATCAAGTATTGCAAGCAGGCAATAGGTCATGCCAACGGCGCGCCTTTGCTTGAATCTAAAGTCCTTCAATTTATGGCGAATGCTTATTGGCATCTGGGAGACATCAAGACAGGATTGGAGTCTCTTCGCAAATCAACCTCTCTGCTGCTTACCTATGCCCCCCAATTTGGAGAGCTTGCCAGTAACTCCCTGGAAATGGCAGAGTCTTGCAGAATGCTCGGCAATAGTTCGCTGGCGCTGCTATATGCCAAACAAGCGCTCAATCTCGCAGAACAAGGAGAGAATAATAAGTCCATAGCGCAGGCGGTTTCCTTCATAGCCGTAGAGAGAGAACGGCAAAATCAGGCCGAAGGTGTTGATGAAGGGATAAAACGCGCATTTGATTATATTGAAAAAATCAACGTGAAAGAGAGCACCTATACCAAATCGCTCGTGCTCACGCGGGCCGGTGAAATAGCAGGGCGGCGTGATAATTTTGAATCGGCAGTGAAATACTACTCACAAGCGCAAGCCGTTATAGAGCAAAGCCAGGAAAAGATCCTAACTATGATTCCAGTGCTGCGTGGACGAGCATCTGTTTATACTCAAGCAAAAGATTATTCCAAAGCCCGCGAAGACCTCGAACACGCAGTTGAGTTGATCGAAACCTACCGCAAAAATATAACTGACCAAAAAGAATCGAAGCGCTTTTCTCGACGCCAGCCAGAGCGTTTTCGACGACATGATAGTGCTCAACGCCAGAGTCTTTGCTGACCAGCCGAAAGCGTTCAACCTCTCAGAGCAATCGCGCGCTCGCACATTACTTGATGACCTTGCCCATCAACAGAACGCCAGCGCGCAAAGTAACAACGCCGCGCTTTCGCATAAAAGCGCAGGCAATTCACCCGCGAATAGTTCGGTGAATCCGCTTACACTTGCCGAAGTTCAGAAAGCGCTGCCGGATGATTTGAGACTCGTCACCTACTCTGTAACTAATCAGGGGACTTTTATATTTCTCGTGACGCGTTCCGGTTTTGAGTGGGCAGAGTCGCCAGCTACTACCGAGGTGCTTGATCAGGTGGTTCAAGATTATGTTTCCGGTCTCAAGCGCGTTATGCCGCTCGATGAGTTATCGGAAAAAGCGCACGCGCTATATAACTACTTAATCGGGCCAATTGAAGCGCGCCTGAGCGACGGCAAGCGATTGTGCATAGTGCCGGACAAGACTCTGAACTTTCTGCCCTTCGCAGCGCTCGTTGACGGATCGGGGAAATATCTTATTGACTCTTATCGCCTGACATACGCGCCGTCTGCATCTGTGCTCGTTCGATGCTTAACCGAAGCGCGCATAAAGAACGCAAGCAGCACAGAGAAGATACTCGCCGTCGGAAATCCTCTATTCAATAAAACAAAGTTCCCGAATCTTAAGGAGCTTTTTGAAGCCGAGCGCGAAGCAAATCAATCTTCCGCGCTTTACAAAGAAAGTGTCGTCTTAAATAACAAGTACGCAACCCGGCAAGCGGTGCGCGCGGCGCTCCAAAACTGTGACATAGCCCACCTTTCGCTACACTGCCTTGTTGAAGAAAAGACTCCCTGGCTTGCGGCTCTGGTGCTGGCAGAACCGCAAAAAAGTGAGAATGATAACTCTTCCGACGATGATGGGTTGCTTTATCTCAGCGATATTTACAGTTTGAGTTTGCCAAGAACACGATTAGTGATATTATCAGCCTGCGAAAGCGGGTTAGGACAGTATTACAGAGGTGAAGGAATTGTTAGCCTTGTACGACCGTTTTTGGCCCTCAAGGTCCCAACAGTGATCGCAACCCTCTGGTCTGTAGATTCGCAGGCGACCGCCGAATTGATGATTGACTTTCACCAGGCGCGTAAGACAAAGAACCTTGGGGCGGGCGATGCGCTCCGCAATGCTCAACTCAAGATGGCTACAGGGTCGTATTACCAGCACCCTTACTATTGGGCGCCATTCATTATGGTTGGTA
Organism: Blastocatellia bacterium; assembly: GCA_963726785.1. GTDB lineage: Bacteria > Acidobacteriota > Blastocatellia > UBA7656 > UBA7656 > DATEKX01. The sequence goes on along the minus strand of CAVSDJ010000008.1, from coordinate 114,547 downwards.
GCAATAATTGACGCTAAACGCAAATCATAAATTTTTTTCGCGTTTGAAAATAGTCCAGCGATTCATCGCTGTAGATTTAATTGGCCCACACATAATAGATTTGATAATAGTCCAGCGATTTATTGCTGGAACTAAAGTGGCAATATCCGAATAGATCTATGGGAACGGCTGAAAGGTATATCCATTCCCGCAAGGTGAGGTTCTTTGCGCCCTTCGTCTGGCAGACCGGATTCATAAGGCGAAGGGTTATGCATCCGATCAACAATCTATGAAAGTTAGATAATCTATAAAAAGGAGGGCTTATGCCTATACTAGCGACAGTGATTCTCGATAGTGGGTGTTTCTTGCGTGTGCCCAAATCCAAGGGTAGATACACCAAGATCGGTTATTTTGGGTCGGGCGAAAGTGTCCCTGACATATGTGTGAAGGCTGATGGAAGCAAGGTCGATTGTTCCGATTCAATGAACCTTGGCGAGAAACGCAAGATTGAAATTCGCCACGTAAAAGCCGATGGCACAATTAAGAAAGATGGCGTACTGGGCTCGATAGATTTTCAAGACAAACTTCTTCATCTGAAGGACCTTTACGATAAAGGCGACATTCCTAAGGTTGACCCTAAAAAGTTCGATTGCATAATACGTTTTGATTCAGGGCGCTTCGTTCCTGCACTGGTCAAGCCACGCGATTTCAAAAGACTCAACATGCAAGCCACAGGAAAACTCAAGGCTTCTAATGAAAGAAAGGCTACACCCAGACCAATCGCGCACAACATTTATGTCTATTTCACACTCGAAGAGGGCGAAACCCTACAATTTGCAAAGGGCACAAAAGTTTTCTGGTCGAGCGAAAGCGCGGGCGCGAAGGAACGGCTCGATATAGAGATTATAGCCGACAACTCGACGGCGGAAAAATTCTACTGCGGCGCATTGAAAGGAGAGAGAGCGAGCTATTGGCTGCCTAATCAAGGCGATCCACCGCCGATGTGTTCGCAACCTCCTTGCGAACCACGAGGCACTTTCAATGGATGAGCCGGGGTCAGGTTTGACGGGAATACCTCTTTAAGTTAATGCGGGTTCTGACGTAAAGCAGAGTCTTGTAAAAGGTCAACTATTACAGGTGTAATGTCTGTAAGAGCCTGCACACGCGAAGCGATGCGTTCGCGCAGAGGGCCGAAGGCGAGAGTCGCTACGGGATTGAGCGTGTGGCCGCGCGTCGAATGATCTTCAATATTACCGTGATCGCTTGTGATGAGGATGGTTTGCCGCGAGAGATCAGAGGCTTCGAGCGCGGCTCTGATGAATCGAGTCAGCAAGAGCATGTGGTCGCGCGCCATCTCATAAGCGAGCGCGCGGTTTCGCTCGTGGCCTATGCGGTCGGTGATGAAGTGTTCGTAAAGCGTGAAATCATGACTGGCCGCCAATCGAGCCAGATTCGCGCCCGCATCTTCAGGCTCGCATTCGTTCACCTGAAGCCCTCTCTCGATCAAAAATCGGTTAGTAAAATCGTGGCTGACGGCCTGGCCTTCGATCAAATCTTCGAGCACTCGCAACCGCACTCCCGCAGACATCGCAGCTACGGTCGTGGCCGAAATGAAGCGCGGCGGAGATTCAATATAACTTCGCGTGTAGGCATTGGCGAAAGTAACAGACTTTCCGCAAGCCATTAGTTTTTTGTAAATCGAATGATCGGCCAGAGTTTGCTTGAGCCGTGGCGAAGGGTAGCCGTGCAAATGATGGCCTATCAACTGCGATGCATTAACGCCCGTGAGAATCGCTGTCTGCCCCGTCGCGCTCTGCGGCAGTCCTTCAATTCCCAGCCGCGCATCGGTCACAGCCATCTTCCCATCGAAAGGCAACTGCGAATTCTCTTCTTGAAAGATCGAGAAGAATTCCGAACCCAGACCATCGAGAGGATTATGAGCGCCGCGCGTGCCAAGCCCCACGCCATCAATGAATATCAATAACACAGACATTTACTTTAAGGAGAAAAGGGGAAAGGGCGAAGAGGGAAAAGAGAAATCATGGTCAACGCTATTTCTCTTTTCCCACTTAAACGCCATTATTCGTCTTCCGTCACTCGGACGCGGCCCTCTTCTTGCGCCTTTTGAACTATCTTCTGCGCGATCTGTGCGGGCACTTCATCGTAGTGATCAAGTTCCATCGTGTAAGAACCGCGAGCGCCTGTGATTGAGTTGAGCGTTGATTGATACGAAAGCATCTCGGAAAGCGGAACCTGCGCTTTGACTACAGCCTGATTGCCTTTCGTATCCATGCCTTGCACGCGGCCTCGGCGAGAGTTTATATCGCCGAGTATGTCGCCTGAGGCTTCCTGCGGTGTGGTTATCTCGACGTTCATCACGGGCTCAAGCAATACGGGCTTGACCTTTTCCATCGCTGTGCGGAACGCCTTACGGCCTGCAAGCTGGAATGACAGGTCGTCGGAATCAACGGGGTGGAATTTGCCGTCAATCAACTCGACCTTGAAATCAATCATCGGGTAGCCAGCTATGGCTCCGCGCGAGGCCGCGTCCTTTATTCCCTTCTCTACTGCCGGTCGCCAATTCTGCGGAATGGAGCCTCCGAAAATCTTATCTAAGAACTGAAAGCCGCCGCCGCGCGGCAGTCCCTCGAATACGCAAGTCGCTTCGCCGAACTGCCCGCGCCCGCCCGTTTGTTTTTTGTGGCGGCCTACAATCTCTGCGCGACCTTTGAAGGTTTCCAGATAAGCGACTTTCGGCGGGTGAAGCGCGACCTCGACGCCGTATCGCTTCTTCAATTTGTTCACGGCGACTTCGATGTGAGTTTGGCCTGAGCCTGAAAGCAGAAACTCTTTGGTCTGCGGGTCGCGGTCGAATCTGAGCGCCAGGTCTTCTTCAAGCATCTTGTGAATCGCCTGTGATAGCTTGTCTTCGTCGTTGCGCGATTTCGGCTCGATGGCGAATGCAATGGCGGGCGTGGGAAACTTCACGGGGTCATAAGCAATGGGGTTTGCTTTATCGCAGAAAGTATCGCCCGTCGTTGTTTCTCTGAGCTTCGTCACTGCAATGATGTCGCCTGCGTGGGCTTCCGAGACTTTTTCGAGAGACTTGCCCAGAACTACGTGCAGAGGGCCGAGCCGCTCCTGTGTATTTTTGGTGATATTGTAAACGGTGGAATCCGATTTGACATTGCCGGAATTGATCTTGAAAACATTGATGCGGCCTGCGAACGGGTCGGCGATTGTCTTAAAGACGAAGGCCGAAAACGGAGCGATATCTTTCACTTCGCGCTCGATAATTTCATCACTGTCGGGGTTCGGATGTCCTTTGACCGGGCCAAGCTCGTCGGGCGCGGGCACAAGCTCGACTATCTCGTTAAGCAAGGGTTGTATGCCGATATTGGCTACGCCCGAAGCAATAAATATGGGAAACAGCCTGCGCTCGCATACTGCCTGTTTGATGCCCGGGATCAAATCTTCATCGCTCAACGTGCCTTCGGCGAAATATTTTTCCATCAACTCTTCGGAGCTTTCAGCCACTACGTCAATAATCTTTTCGCGCGCCGATTGAGCCGCCTCTAGAAGGTCTGCCGATATATCGCCTTCGGTTGGCTTGCCGCTCCCGTCCTTCTCATATGTATAAGCGCGCATGTGAACGAGGTCTATAACGCCTTGAAAGCTTGTTTCGCTGCCAATAGGCAATTGAAGCGGGGCGGCTGCGCGACCAAAAGCTTCTGTGATGCTCTCGATTGCTTTATCGAAGTTCGCTCGCTCGCGGTCCATCTTCGTCACGACCAGCAGGCGCGGCAAATCGAATTCCTCTGCGTAGCTCCAACCTTTTTCGGTTTGCACTTCAACGCCGTTTACGGCGTCAACCAGCACCATGGCCGCGTTGCACGCGCTGAGAGCAGCTTTCGCATCGAGTATGAATGCGGCAAAGCCGGGTGTATCGAGTAAATTGATCTTCGTCTGATTCCACTCGCAGTAAGCGAGAGAGCTATGAATAGTAAGTTTTCGAGTAATCTCATCTTCATCATAATCAGTAACGGTAGTGCCTTCGTCTACACGGCCAAGACGGTTGGTTGCGCCCGTGTCGAACAGCATAGCCGAGACGAGCGAAGTCTTTCCCGCATGGCCGTGACCTACAATGCCAACGTTTCTGATCTCCTTAGTGCCATAGACCTTCATAGGTGGGTCTCCTTTCGGTGGACAGTTTGAAAGATTATGAATCAGGTGAAGGGCGCGAGTGGTAACAGGCTTGGCCCTTACCCGAATCTGACTTTATAACCTGCCGAGCCTGTGGCGCAAGCCTGTAAAAAGCGAAAGGCAGTAGTCTCAGCAATCAATCATTCCAACACAAGCGAAGATATTGACTGCGCCCTACTGCCTTCTGCCTACTGTTTTGTCATTGGTTGGAAACTGCGAGCCACCTGATCGGTTATGTTGCGATTTACGTCGAGCATGCCGCGCTTCCCGGTGAAGCGAAGTATGTAGACGGCATTCTTGTCCTGAAGAAAGTAAAAAGTGCTTGCCGTCTGCCGCCCGCTCTCGGTGCTGTAGAACGATAATCGCATCCCGTTCAACCCGCCACCTCCAAATACTTCACTTGAGGCGCGCTCGAACCCTACGCGGTACATTTTCAGGTTCTCTTCCTCCTGGCGAACCATATCGGCAACAGATCCGCTAAGAGTCTCTCTTGCGATCTTGAGCAATCCTTCGCTTCTGTCTCTATAGATGAATTCGGTTTTCGGTCGGCCAACCGCATCGTTGTAAGAGATGGCTTTCCACTCTCCATAGAGAACGAGCTTGAATTTGCCAGCGGGGTCTTCGTACTCTTGCCCTGCTTGCGCGACGGCAATAATCGACATGGCGCACACTACAAGCGCGGTCATTAACAACAGACCTTTATGCTTCATACTACCTCCATCTGCTTCTTAATTCGCTGGGTAACGATCAATCCTAAAAAATATTACCACACACGGCTTTCATTTCGCCTTATCTCAGCGCGCCCAGTATTGCGCGCTGATGTTCGACTAATTGTTCGATGCCGAGGCTGGCAAGATCGGTCATCAATTCCATCTGCTCTTTAGTGAATGGCTTTGATTCGGCTGTGCCCTGAATCTCGATATAGTGGCCCGCGCCCGTGCGCACTATGTTCATATCAACATCGGCGCGCGAATCTTCGGCGTAGTCCAGATCGAGCATAGGCTGCCCGTCTATGATTCCGACCGAAACCGCCGCGACGTAGTCCGTTATCGGCAGCGGCGCAGCTATTTTGCCACCTTCGTAAAGCTTGCGAAGTGCGAGCACCAGAGCCATGAATGCGCCCGTGATGGAAGCCGTTCGCGTTCCGCCGTCGGCTTGAATCACGTCGCAATCGAGATATATCGTCCGCTCGCCGAGCCGGTTACCCTGCACAACTGCGCGAAGCGAGCGCCCGATCAATCGTTGAATCTCTTGCGTGCGGCCAGACAACGGGTTGCGACCCGTCTCGCGCTGAGTACGACTCTCGGTTGCGCGCGGCAGCATCGAGTATTCTGCGGTAACCCACCCCTCGCCGCGCCCGCGCTTGAATATAGGCACACGCTCGTCAACCGACGCGGTGCATATCACGCGTGTTTCGCCCATCTCGATCAGCACGCTCCCTTCAGCATATTTCGTATAGCCCGGCGTGATCCTGACATCTCTCAACTGATCGTGCGCGCGGCCTCCTCTTCTTTTATAGGCCATCAAATAGTCCCCAATTCTACAGACTCGATTGACTCAAGCGGTCGCCCCAAAAACAATTCGGCGACTCGGCGAAAGCGTGAGGCTGAGTCTGTGACATAAAACTCTTCTGTGCGCGGCTGCGTGGTCATTCGCAATAGCCCCTGTTCGGAAAGCATGTTTGCGACTACATCGGCCACTGCCTCGCCAGAATCAATGTAAGCGATCTGGTCGCCCATCACTTGCTCGATCACAGGGCGAAGTATCGGATAGTGCGTGCATCCCAACACCAACGTATCAACTCGACTCGAACGCATCTCCGCCAGGTACTCTTCGGCGACCTGTCTTGTGACAGAGTGTTCAACCCAGCCTTCTTCGGCAAGCGGCACAAACAGCGGGCACGCGCGCGAGATGATCTCAAGCCCGCTACGCATGGAAAGCATCGCCCGCTCATATGCTCCGCTGGCAATAGTGCCTTCGGTTGCAATCACTCCGACGTACCCGCTTCGAGTCATCTCGATGGCTCGGCGCGCGCCAGCCCTGATCACGCCGATAACAGGCACAAGGGATTGCTCGCGGAGACGATTGGCTGCAAGAGCAGAAATGGTATTGCATGCGATGACGATTGCCTTAACGTTTTTCGATTGAATGAACGCTACATCCTCAAGCGCATATCGCTCGACGGTGGCAAGCGAGCGAGTGCCGTATGGAACGCGCGCCGTATCGCCCAGATAAATGAGGCTTTCATTCGGAAGCCGCCGCTCGATTGCGCGAAAGACAGTAAGGCCGCCGACTCCTGAATCGAATATGCCTATTGGCGCATCCCTGTTGACCGGATTTTCAAGCATTCGATTTCAGATTTTAGATTTTAGATTTTAGATTTTAGATTGAGGACCGAAAAGCGAGCGCTTTCCTTATTAATCCAAAATCTAAAATCTGAAATCCAAAATCGAATCAGTGTCCTCGCGGTTGACGCTTTTTGCCTTCTATGAGAATTGATGATAACCGTTCAAGTTCGTCTTCGGCTTCATCAAGCGTATCGCTGAGGCTGTCGGACTCAAAAGACAGATTCACGACATCTTCCGTGTTTCCGGCAAGCCCCTGCCCTATTTCGTTTATCTCTTCTTCGAGCGCGCGAAGTTCGGACAGGGCCATGACGACGTTAGTTATATGCTCGCACAGAAGGTCTACGCTTGCGCGAATTGCCGTAGTCCGATTGCCCGCAGACAACAACGCAGCGCGCATTGCATCAACTCGCTTGAGCAGCAAGGCGCGATTCGTCTCCAGTTCATCAATCTCGTGCGAGAGTTCGGCCAGTTTTATTGCCGTCGCTTCGGCTGTGCGAGGGTCGTTCATCGGTTGATCTCTAGATCCAAAAAAAGACAGGCGAACCGCTTGCCGAAAGATATCGGCAAGGTTCGCCTCATACGTATCGCTGACATTTTGCCCACAATCATTAGTGGAGGTGGAGAGAATTAAACTCTGACCGGAATTGAACCGGTGTCCGAGAGTCTTTAGCGATGAACTCTACATACATAGTTGCTTCCTTTTGATTCGCCCACCGTGACAGTGGAAGCAACTAAGCATCACGGCAGGCTAGTTCAGATTGGTCTTTCCCTCCAGACCCCTGAGCACGGGTCTATTGGGGCAGCCTGCTAAAGTGACGTCTCTGGCTGAAACACAGGCGATCTCAGTTGAGACGTAGTCGCAATTAAGCGGCTAATGCGAGTTGGTTATTCGCGATTCTAGTTTCCAAGCTTGATAACGCGGAGCGTGGGCCGCGGTATGCATTCAGCGCCTCGGAGTCCCCCGTCGAAACCTGGCACCCCCAAGCAATGAAAATTCTATCATTCGCAATTTGCAAGTGTCAAGAAAAGTCCCTTTTTGCAATGACTTGGATGCGCACGCCTGCTTTTAACTGGCCGGTTGCGGGCCGAGGCTTTGAGCGCGTTCCATCGCTTCTTTGTAACGAGCAAGACAGGTTGAGAACTCTTCTTCCGATGACGCCGTCATACCGTACCAACAATAATCGAATCGGTCTGTGAGGTATCCGACAGGAGCGGTCAAAGAGTTGAAGCGAGAAAGGCGAGCGAGGTATTCGTGGTTCGTCGCGCTGTCTTCAAGCTCGATCACGTTGCGCTCGGCCAGGTCGTACAGCAGCGAGATGTAAAGCTTGCGAATCGCTGTGCGAAAATCGCCCGCTCGTGCCGCAGCCATTGCCGCGTCGGCCAGATCGCGCGGTGTTGTTGCCCCGTCTAGCTCTTCGCCGAGAATCGTGCGTTTGCGAGCGCGTTTCTTGCGCGGCTTGATCTGCCTGACCGCTCGCATTATAAAAATCACGGCTGCGGCCAGAGTCTGCAATTATCAGGAGCTTCGCAAACCAACTGCTCTGCGCTGTGAGCCGAAAATCTTTCCGAGCAATCGCATGAAGGCCGCGTACAGTTCGCTCAGAAAATCTCCGATCTTACGCCACACTTCTTTTATAAAAGCGCCTATGCGACTGTCTTGCTTCTCTTGATACTCGGAGCGGTCAAGTATCTTGTTGATCTTTGAGCGGGCGTCCGTCGAATCAGTTTTACCAGAGGACATCTCTTCCGCGCGGACTAGTTGCTCATCAAGTGCGCGCAGCCTGTCTCCGATTTCATTGAGCTTTGCGAGTTTTTCCTGAGGGTCTTTTTCAGAAATGTAAGAATCGAGCGATACATAAAGCCAGGTATTATCAACGCTGGACGGTCTTGCCTTCGTGCTCTATTTTTTCCGATCTGGGCAGCAATTCCCTGATTGTTTCTAATCCCTGCTCGCCGTATTCGGGATCAGTCTTGATGCGCTCGATCTGTTCAGCCGCGCGCGTAACCCTGTTCTCGTAATTGCGAAGCGACGCCGCGACCGACGCCTGAGCCAGCAACAGAAGCAGCATTGAAATTAAAAGCGATCTTTTCATTCAACTTTTATCGAAGGATCATTGGGTCTGAACCGGCCCGACAGGGTTCCCACAACGACTGCAAAAGCGCGAGTCACGTTCAAGCCTGTCGCCGCATCGTTTGCAAGTCAAGCCTGAACCGTCAGCTTGTGGTTCAGTTGAAATCCCGCCGACTGGCGGCTGAAACGGTTGCGAAGAAATATTTTCAGCCGCGCGGCCTTCCGCATTACTCACAGCCGCAGGATTTATCGTTTGCGCGGCGGTGGTCGGAACGGGCGCGGGAAAGGTTATGCCGCCCAGGCCCAGAGGGCTTGTCTGCACGTAAGCGCGACCGTGGGCGAATCCGCCAAACCCTTGAGCAGCGACGGGTGACGGCTGCCAGTAAAATCCCGGCGCGACTTCGCGCGCAAGCAACTCGATGTCGTATGCTTCTTTGCGCACTCGGCTGTCGAAATAGAGCAATGTGAACGAGACAATCCATATCGGCAGCGACAGCATGCTCGACAGGTCTTTGAATGATATGTAAAACACATTCCAGGTCGAGCTTGAAAAGAAATCATCGCCGACCATTCCTGAAAGATACAGCGCCGCAAGCACGGGCAACGTCAGCGCCCACATCAACGACATTGAAACGAAATAAGTGAAAAGAGCTATCGAGCCTACGCGATACCAGTTGCCTTTGCCGAGCCGCGATGCTCGACCGACTGCGTTCCCCGCTGATTCACCTTCGATCATCACTACCTGAGGCAGAAAGGCGACGCGCGCAAAGATAAACGATACGACTATCAATGCCGCAGCAATCGCAATCAGCCCCAGGATTGCCATAATCAGTGTGATGACCCATTGCGGCAAATGCGCGGAGATGACAAGGCCACCTACCATCCCAATTATTAGAATAAGAATAACGACGACCATCACTAACGGCTATATACATTCCGAAGAGGATTAGCATCCCCAGCAATCCCATCACGGTTATGTCGCCCAGTTTTCGCCGCACAGCCGAAAAGCATTTGCGGAAAGTTATAGGCTCGCCCATCATCAGGTTATCGCCCACAACACGCGATAACCCGGAGATGGTCACCAGCAGCGAGAACAGCCAGAAGATATAACCAGCCGCTCCGATAATGAGCATCCACACTGCGTCGCCGCGCGAAGCCGAAGCAGTCGTTGTTGTCAAAAAGAGATTCGTATAGCCGTACCAGAACATCAGCGACGCGACGTAGCCAATCAGCGTCGGCACGGACACGATTGCAACGAGTGGGGTGAAATTGCGGCGATAGAGCCGGACTGAGCGATCAATCACATCGCCCGTAGACATCGGCTCAAGTATGGTGAAGTTCGGCATACTCGTCCTACCGCGAGCGATTATATCATGACAGCAATCAATAAAGAGTTCACCGCAGAGGCGCGGAAGAAACTATGAAGTATGAACGATGAATGATGAATTAAGAATCTCTATCAATAATTCATCATTCATCATTCCGCATTCTTCGTTTCTTCCGCGCCTCTGCGGTGAACTTTCTCTTTCTTTACCTCATCTTGCCTGAGCCGCCGCCGCGCGCTTCAAAACTTTCTTTGCCGTCACGTGCTTCATCAACTCGGCTTTGTCCATGAAATAAGAAGACGCAGCTTTGCTCTTGCTGAAAAGCTTTTCAGCCTGATCGTCCCAGTGCCCGCTCTCTTTGTGATCGCTTTCACCAAGCGGGATTATCGCATAGGACTTCGGCGGGTTCGTCAGCACAACGATCTGCGTCGAGGTCTGCCCGCCAACGCCGACCATCTCTTTTCCGACCGCAGTGAAAGAAATTGCGCGCGGCGTAGCCATCCCGACGTTGTTCACGCCGCCGTTGAGCGAGCCGCCGCCGACAGGCCACGTCTTATCGCCGCCCTGACGGCCTACGCGGAAGTAGCTGCCATAAGGCACGCGAACTAGAGCCGAAATTTTCCTTCAGCCACTCGCTCGCGCGCTTGACTGCGGCAAGCAATTGCTCGTCGTTTATGCTCGCAGGCAGGTCGTATTGTTTGGCAAGGTCGGGGCCGAGGCCTTTCTTGAATGCATAATAAGCCATCGCGCCTTCGGATTCGGCATCGCTGCGACGATTCCAATTGCTGAATCAACTGGTAAACTTCGAGTACTTCGGGCGCTACAATGGCAACCTTGACCATCGGGTCCCACGCCTGTTTCAAACGGGCTTGCCATTGTTCAGCGTGATAGACCTGCGGGCTGAAGGCGATGTCAATCGCCTGATCGAGAGTGACTTTATTTGCGGCGTCGAGCAAATCCGTCATCATCTCCGCTCGCTGATGGCGCGGCATCTTTTCAGTCGCGTTGTAGAGATAAGCGTCGTTCGCCGTATTTGTCGGGCGTGAGCGGGCTGTCTTTCATCATCGCAAACGGAGTGACATTGCAATTGTGCATATACCCTTGCGGCGGGTTCGTGATTTGAACCAAGGTCTCGAAGCGTGTGAAGGCCCTGCCATTCGGTCGCAGAAGTATTCCCTGCGACAGGCTTGCTCGAATCAACCCCCTTCGCGCGAATCGGCACGCGCCCGTTGCGAACGTAATAAATATCGCCTTGAACGGTTCCGACCATAATGTTTTGCGCCATGAGTTGAAGACCGGTCAAAGCGCGCTTCATCTCATCCAGATTGCGGGCCATCATCATCTGGTAAATCTGATCTGTCAGCCCTATCTCTTCCGCATAAGGGATAGCCATCGAATAAGCCTTGCCGTCTTTGTGCGCGACTATTGGGCCGTGATGAGTGTATTCGATTTCAATCACGCGCACGTCTACTTTGTTTTCCGTCTTGATTGCAATGCGCTCTTTGCGAACGGTCATGTCGCGCCATTTGCCGTCGTAGCGATACTGGCGCGGGTTCTGCGGGGTTGAGTTCTTCTTCGTAGATGTCGGAAGTGTCAGGGCCGCCCGTCGTCATCGCAACCGAACAGTAACGGCTGTGGCCGAGACTCGGAAACGGCACGCCCAGTATGGAAACGCCTGACACGTTGTAATCGCCCGCATAAATTCTCACCTGATAAAAACGAAACTCGCCGTACCAACTCAGATGCGGGTCAATGACCGCGATGGGCGCGCGAAGGCTTGTGCGGTTCGGCGCAATCAGCATCTCATTCGAGCCGCGATAAGCGGCCGGGTCTGGTTGAATCCCCGCGCGTTGAAGGTCGCCGCCCGCTTCGCCTATCGGCCAACCCCAGATGATGTATCGCCCAAGCGAGATGACATCCCACGGGTGAAGTTCCTGCGCCCATGACGGAACCTGCTCAGGATGTTCTTTCATGAATTGCTTGACGCCGTCCTGATAAGACTTCGATACGAAGCGCGCATTTTCGGGCTGACCTGATTGTATTTCTCGCGGCTGATCTGTTCGTGCCGCCACATGCGCTGTATCAAGTCCGAGCGATAAAATTCCGGCCCGAAGACTTCGGCCATCGTGCCGTTCGCGCGGCGGTAGTTCTTAAGCAACTCTTCAAGCCTGTCTTCGGCTTGCGCGTAGCCAACGGCGAATGCCGCAGACTCAAGCGTCTGGGCGAAAACGTGAGGGATGCCGTACTCATCTCTGTAGATCGTCGCTTCGTCGTTTATGCGAGTCTTTGAAGCAGACTGTGCGCCGAAAGGCATCACAAGCGAAATGAGAATGATGATTAAGGTAGCTCTTTTCATGGCAGGCTCCTTTTGATTGGTAGATTGTTCCACTCTTGAGTGTTGCGATATTAAGACAAACGGCTGATGGTTGTCTATGAAAAGCGGCAGGCGTCCCGGTCTGCCGGATCTGAAATGCGAAAGTTCAGGCTGCTAACAACAACTTCGGGCGGTCGCAGTTTCAAGCCATGCAGGCGGGACGCTGCGCTCCCAGCTCATTGCAAAAGTCCGAGCTTTGTTAGAGAATAACGCCGCCTTCAATCTATTCAATTAACCTTGAAAGGAATACGAAATGTCTGCGAGTGACAAGCTTCTGGTCACGCTCGAAAACGGCATCAAGCGCATCACTATCAACCGCCCCGAACGCCGCAATGCGCTTGACGGCGAAACAATGATTCTTTTGCGCGAAGAGATTCGAGCGATCAGCGGAAGACGAAAGCAGAGTGGTAATACTGACAGGCGCGGGCGACTCGTTCTGCGCGGGCGCTGATCTTCAAGCCGTAGGCCAGCGCGAAGTTGACGTGACGACATCCTTACGCGAGCGCACGAATCCGACGATACTTGCTATGCGGCAACTGTCAAAACCCATCATCGCTCGCATACACGGCCATGCCGTCGGCGTGGGATGCAACTATGCGCTCGCCTGCGACATTTTGATAGCTTCCGATCAAGCGAAGTTCGGACAGGTGTTCATCAAAATCGGCTTGATGCCCGACGGCGGCTCGACTTATTTCCTGCCACGCATAGTCGGCTACGCGAAAGCATTCGAGTTGATGGCAACGGGCGAAATCTTTAGGCGCGCAGGACGCGCTCGCGCTCGGCCTTGTCAATCGCGTCGTACCATTTGATGAACTGGATAAGACGGTGGATGCGATGGCCGAGCGGCTCGCCGCTTCGCCTCCGATTGCGCTCGCGAAGATCAAAGAAGGGCTTGCTAACGGCGAGCGATCAGACCTTGCGGGCGCGCTTGAGTTCGAGGCGGTCAATCAGGGCGATTGTTTCCGCTCGGATGATTTCAAAGAAGGAGTCGCGGCTTTCCTCGAAAAGCGCAAAGCCAATTTCCAGGGCAAGTAAACCAGATGAGTGCGGAAAGCAACTCAGGCGCTCCGAGCCGCGTCATTCTTTGCGATGGTCGCAGTCGGTTTTTCGGCGCGGGCATTTAACGGCGCGCACTCCTTACAGGCAAGCGCAAATGATTGCGTCGCGTGTCATCAGAGACAAAACGACAATTCCGTCGCGCTCTACGCCGAGAGCACACACGCGAAATCGGGATTCAAGTGCAACCGTTGTCACGGAGGCGATCCAAAGGCGGCGGACAAAAAAGCAGCGCACGCCGCAGGTTTCGTAGGCAAGCCATCTGTGAATGAAACGCTTGCGATGTGCGGCTCGTGTCACACGGCGCAGATTGCGACGTTTAAGACGAGCCTTCACTTTCCTGATCGAGTAGGCGCGCCGCGCATGACTTGCGTAGATTGTCACGGCGCGCACATGGTCGGGTCAGTGTCGCGCGATTTCAGTTTTGCGCTTTACTGCACTGATTGTCACGGGCTTGAGTATTTGCCCGCTCTCCCGCGTGATTTTCAACGACTGCTCGCGCTCGTTGACGAAGAGAAGCAGATGATGGCCAAACTCGAATCCGCCGGGCGCAAGCCTTCGCCTGACTTGCTTGCGCGCAGAAAAGAGATTCGCCGCAGAGTAGGCGAGATAGTTCACGCGACAGATTTGCGAGGCGGGCTTGAAAGACTGTCGCAGATTTTAAAGCTCGGAGATGAATTCAAAGCTGTGGTCGAGCGCGAGGCTAAATAGTCAACGCAATCGAGACTTTGAATATCACGAGTAAGCTCTCGGCTCTCAACACATCACAAAAACGGACGGACACGGCATGACAAATCGAGAAAAGACCACGTTCGCGCTCATCGTGTTGTTCGCAATCAACACGATGAATTTTTTCGACCGCCAGATTCTCGGCGCGGTCGGTGAAACCGTTCGCGAAGAATGGAAGTTAAGCGATACCGCGCTTGGCACTCTGGGCACAGCTTTCACGTTGCTCTACGCGGTTGTGGGTGTGCCGCTCGGAAGGCTCACAGACAAATTCGTTCGCACGTGGATTTTATCGGTGGGCGTTGCTGTGTGGAGCCTGTTTACAGCCGTGTCGGGCATAGCTCAGAACTATTCACAACTTTTCTTCGCGCGACTGGGCGTGGGCGTAGGCGAAGCGGCTTGCGCGCCTGCTGCGACTTCTCTGATAGGCGATCTGTTCCCTGCCAGCAAGCGGGCCAAAGCTCTTTCGATTTTCATGATGGGTCTTCCAATAGGCATCGCGTTGAGCTTTGCAGTCAGCAGCTATGTCACGAATCGCTATGGCTGGCGGCCAGCTTTTTATCTTGCGGGAATTCCCGGACTGATTTGCGCGGGGCTTGCGTTGATGATGCGAGAGCCGAAACGCGGCGCATCCGAAGCCCACGCCATCAGCGGGAAAAAGCGTGAAGGCTCGCCATACAAGCTTGTGCTTTCGATTCCGACTATGTGGTGGCTGATCGCATCTGGCGCGTTGCACAATTTCAACATGTACGCCATCGGTTCTTTTCTAGTCTCCTTTCCTGGTTCGCGTTCATAAGCTGGATATATTTCAAGCGGGCATGATCTCGATGATCACATACGGGCTTTCGGGTATACCCGGTCTTCTCATAGGCGGCATGCTTGCCGATTCAATCATGAAACGCAGGTTGAACGGGCGTTTGTTGGTCGCAGCGGTCGCGCTGATGATTTCAGTTCCGTTCATATACTTTGCACTCGGCATGCCGGTTGGCGCAACAACTGGCTTTGCCGTACTGATGTTTATGGGATGCGCATCAATGTACGTTTATTACTCGACTGTGTACTCAACGATACAGGATGTGATCGAGCCGTCGCTTCGCGGCACAGCAATGGCGCTGTATTTTTTTGCGATGTACGTGCTGGGCGCATCGCTCGGCCCTGTCGGGATGGGATTTCTGAGCAGCTATTTTACCAAAAGCGCGGCAACCGCAGCAGGCGTAACCGATATGTCCTTTGAAGCCTTGAGACCTTTTGCGCCTCAAGGTCTGCACTCGGCTTTGTACATCATACCTGTGCTGAGTTTGATTCTGGCTATAGTCTTGTTTGCAGGCTCGCGCACGGTGACGAAAGATATGGAGCGATTACAGAAATGGATGCGCGAATCAGCCGATGAGCCTGCCAGCGCAGAAGCGGCAAAGGTAGGAGCCGCGAAATAATAAAGCTCAAGGATCATGAAAAAGTAGCAGTCCCGTTAGGGACGACCTGTCTATAGTATCTGTAACATAGAAAGGTCTTGTAGCTCCGTTCAAAATGAGATTTACGCAGCTTTCAGTATTAAAATCGCTAATCTCGCTCACCTTATGCTCGCTGTTGATATTAAGCAGTAACCTGCTTTCAAGCGAGTCGGAAGAGTACGAAAGAGCACTCAAAATCCATCTTTTGAACAGTCCCGAAGAGCGGCCAGCGAGCGCCGCATTCGAGTTATGAACGGGAAAAAGAGGAAGAAAGCGAGTTCGGAGAGCCGCAATCCGCAGAAGGCGATGACCCCGATGCGCGCAACGACTGGTTCACATTTCAGCGAACCTATCCCACGGATTCGATACCCGCCGACGCAAGGCGCAAAGCGTTGGCGGCTGCTTCAAAAATCAGGCTCGAATCAAATTTAGAACCTTTGGCTGCGCGTGGCTGGCAAGCAATAGGGCCAGCGCCCACCAGTTCTTTCTTTCCCGGCAACTGGGGATTCACGAGCGGTCGCATCAACGCTGTTGCCGTCTCGCCTACAAATTCTCGCATAGTGCTTGTCGGAAGCTCGACAGGCGGCATCTGGCGATCTACGGACAGCGGCACGAACTTCGTGCCTGTTTCTGACGAGCAGACTGATCTGGCCGTAGGCTCTCTGGCATTCTCGAAAAGCAATCCTTCGATTGTCTATGCAGGGATGGGCGACACCAAGCTCGGCTATCTTGGCAGCGGCGTGTTGAAATCAACAAACGAAGGAAGAACGTGGAATCGCGTAAGCAACAACTCGCTTCCTTCGCCCGGCACAATCGCGAAGATAGAAGTTGATCGCAACGAACCCGAATCGCGTTTTCGTAGCGCAATACTCCAGGCTTTCCGAAGACAAAATCACGTCGAGCGGTATTTACGTTTCGACCAACGGCGGAGTGAACTGGTCAAAGAAACTGATAGGCGCGCCGCGCGACATCTCAATTAATTCGTCGAACCCGCAAATTATGTACGCTCGGCCTGACGCGCATTGAAAAAGACCCAGACCCGGCTGGAGGGCTTTATCGCTCTACTGATGGCGGCGACACGTGGGCTTCGGTCTTCAGTCTCGGCTTTGAGGTGAAGAGGCGAGGCGAAATCAAAGTGGTTGTTGCGCCTTCCAACCCGCAGACGATTTATGCATATTACGGAGGCATTATTGACAATTCATTTCAGGCTCAATTTCGCGTCAGCACGAATGGCGGCGCGACCTGGATTGACCGAGGAACGTCCGGCTTTGACACGGCGCAGATCGGATACAACACATATCTGGTCGTAGACCCGAACGACGCGAACACTATCTATCTAGGCTCGCGCGATGTCTTCCGCAGCACGGATGGCGGCGTCAGTTGGACGAACCTGACTCAAAGTTTCACCTCCGATGGTTTTGGATATACTTACACTCCATTTATCTCGAAAGACCCACCCGGACCAGCACGGTTTTGCGCTCGTGCCGGGTGCGCCGAATCAGTTCTACATCACCAATGATGGCGGCATATACAAAACGACTAATGGCGGGCAATCTTTTCAATCGCTCAACTCGACTCTCAGTTTGACTCAATTCACAAGCATCGCTTTACACCCGACTGATTCGACAATCACTTATTGCGGCACACAGGACAACGGGACGCTGCGACGATTCGTAGACCGTGGCACCTGGAACGAGATAGCTACCGGCGACGGCGGAAAGGTGGTAATCAATCCGACAGACCCGAGCATGGCATTTCTCACTTACATTCGCGGAGCGATCTTCGCTATCGGGATAATGGCCGGTTCTTTGAAGCGCAGGTAGCCTGGGATGATTATTTCGGTGAACCGCTCGACGGGAGCGCGCGAATAGGGTTTTATGCGCCGCTGGCAGGCAATGGCGTTGACTCGACGCTGTATTTCGGGACGTGGCGATTTTTCACGAGCACAAATCTTGGCGACACATGGTTCGCCCCTGCAGGCCAGTTGGATTTAACAAAAGGCATTACGGAAAAAGCCCCCGATGTGCTATCGGCAATTGCCGTCTCGCGTGTAAACACCAATGTGATCTACACGGGTTCGGCTCAGGGCCGCGCGATGTTAAGCACAGACGGCGGCGCGACGTGGAAAGACATCACTCAAGGATTGCCCGACCGTTCGATTACGAGTATCAAAATTGATCCGGCAAATCCTTCGACGGCCTTCATCACTTTTTCGGGATTCAAGACAGGGCACATCTTCAAAACGACAGACACGGGCGCGACCTGGCAGGACATCAGCGGCAACTTGCCCGACATCCCGACCAACTCGCTGTTGCTTGACCCGCTCAATCCGAACACGCTTTATGCAGGCACGGACGTTGGAGTGTTCCGATTAATATCGGGCAGCACGAACTGGCAGCCATTCAATGAAGGATTGCCTCCTGTCATCGTACAGGATTTCTCAGCACAGGCGGACGGACTGATTCAACTCGCAACATACGGGCGCGGGGCTTACGAGATAATCGGCAACGAGCGGCCTTTGATCAGCAATGTAACCTGGAACGGCAAGAAAAAACTCATCATCACAGGCAGAGCATTTGACGACGATGCTCGCGTTTTGATCAACAACGATAGATCGAACAGGCTCGATCAATTCCGCATCTGGTACTTCAATCACGTTCAAGAAGAAAGCTAAAAAGCTCGGCCTCGTAGAAGGCGACAACACCGTAAAGGTCATCAACTCGGATGGCGTGGCTACCAATGTTTTCACGCTCAGGATTTGATTGAATTTTCAACAATGCCGCAAACGCCACACACCGAAAGACATTTCACCGCCAGAGAAATAGTTCGCGACATAGTGATAGGGATGTCGGATGGGTTGACTGTGCCTTTTGCGCTTGCAGCCGGGTTATCCGGCGCGATCAATTCATCGGCAATAATTATTACAGCCGGTCTGGCAGAGATTGCCGCAGGCTCGATTGCAATGGGGCTAGGCGGATACCTCGCGGCAAAAAGCGATGCTGAGCACTACGCCAGCGAACGCGAGCGCGAAAAACGAGAGGTTATTGAAATACCCGAAGAAGAGATGGAAGAGGTGGCGCAGATATTTCGAGCCTATGGCTTGAATGAAGCGGAAACCGCCCCTGTCGTCAGAGCTTTGAGCCAGAGCCCGCGCGCGTGGGTAGACTTCATGATGCGCTATGAGTTGGGGCTTGAGAAACCCGATCCTAAACGCGCGCTTGTCAGCGCGTTGACGATTGCCGGAGCCTACATAGCCGGAGGCATTATCCCGCTTGCTCCATACATAATTCTTTCCAGCCCTACAAAGGCGCTATGGCTATCGGTTGTGTTGACGCTGGCGGCATTGCTGATTTTCGGTTTCATCAAAGGTCGCTTTACGGGCACAAGGCCGGTTCGCAGCGCGCTACAAACGATGTTGATCGGAGGGATTGCAGCAGCAGCAGCCTTCGGCATTGCGCGAGCCATTTCATAAGCAATCTGCAGGTTTGATCTGTTATGATTGATGTCAGAGTTCGATGATTGTGAAAATTAAGGAGTGAAGCCCTTGCGAGTAGTTTTATTTGTAATATTCAGCCTGATTGTTTCGCCCGCTTTTTTCCATACGCATTCATCTGCTTATCAAGAAAAAGTTACTTACACCTGTGTGATGGACCCGGATGTTCAAACATCAAAACCGGGCCTGTGTGCGAAGTGCGGAATGAGGCTCATCGTTAAAAAATCTCAATCAACGAATCCGGCTCCTGCTAATCAGCCAGCCGCTACAACTCAACCTGCGGTGACTATCACGCAATCGAGAGAAGTTCTTCCGCAGGGAGACTCGTACACCTGCGTGATGCACCCTGAGATTCGCTCTTCCGTGCAAGGCAAATGCCCGAAGTGCGAAATGACGCTCGTGCCCGTGAACCCTGAGATACCCGAAGAGTTCGATTTGAAGCTCGAATCTTTGCCCAAAATGCCTGAGCCCGGCAAGAACGTCAAATTGCGATTTGCAATCTTCAACCCCAAGACGGGCGAGACAGTGAAGCAGTTTTATCTTCAGCACGATAAGCTCTTTCACCTTTTCATCGTCAGTCAGGACATGCAGGAATTTCAGCACATTCATCCGACCTTCGAGACCGGATGGCGCTTTCACGATTGAAACCGTTCTGCCCAGACCCGGCCAGTACAAAGTCTATTCGGATTTCTATCCTGAACGTGGCGCGCCGCAGGTGCTTCAGCGCAATCTGGTAACGGCAGGCGTCAAGAGCGACCTTGCAGCATCGCAGGCGCGCTTGACGGCTGACACTTCATTTTCGAAGACGGTTGACGGCATCAAAATCGAATTGCAGATAGAGCCATCGCAGATAATCGCAGGACAGCCTGCGACGCTCAAATATCATTTGACTGATGCAAAGACCGGCGAGCCGATTCGAGACATCGTTCCATATCTGGGCGCGTGGGGCCACACGCTGATTTTAAGCGAAGATCAGGCAGACTATGTTCACTCGCACCCGGAAGAAACCGTAAGCGAAACGGCAGACAAGGCAAAACTTCGAGGCGGGCCTGATGTGACATTCGGCGCGTTCCTCCCGCGCGAAGGCAATTATCGAATCTGGACTCAGTTCCAGCGCGGTGATAAACTCACGACCGTTTCATTCACAGTGCGCGCCGAGCGCCTGCGTTGAAACCATGCGGCTTGATGTCCCAAAGTAACGAAAAATAAAAATACGGAGATACGTGGATCTATGGAAATCACGCGTCTTACAGATGTGGAAGAATCCCTGTTCTACAGCGACTATCACAAGGTCGCTCCTGTGCTGCTCCAGTCGTTCGTCCACAACTCGCGGGCGTGCGCAATGTGGTCGCCGGAGTATTTGGAATCTGTGATCGGCGAAAAGACTGTGCAGATGAATTACTGCGCGCGCGAGTTGGAGAAGACGACCTGAGGGTGCAGTACTGGCTACCTCGCAATACTTCGAAGTGCCGTTCCGCAAGGCATCGGAATTAATCCAGGGTTCTTCAGAGGTTGTTTACTTCATGATGGGTCAGTCAATCAGAAGAGCGCTTCCCGAGTTACTCGAAGACCTCGACTTCAACGAATTGATTCTCCGCGCTTCGAGCCGCCCATCAGCACTAATCTCTGGTTCGCTGCTGCGGGTCATTTGACGCCGCTCCACTACGATGTTTATGACAACTTTCTGAATCAGATCGTCGGGCGCAAAAAGGTCACTCTGTTTTCACCTTCCGACAAAGAGTATTTGTACGTCTCTGCCGGAGGCGGCACGCACGATCCCGCCACGGTGAATCTTTTCAAGCCGGACCATCGAACGGTTCCCGCACTTTCGGCAAGCGACTCCCAATCGAATTCATTATGGAGCCCGGCGACACGCTCTATCAGCCCGCAGGCTGGTTTCACCAGATCGAATCTCTCGATGTGACGGTTTCAGTGAATTTTTTCTTCGGAGAAAAGCTTTGAATATAAACCCGGTTCATAAACATCAGGGTTTGAGGTATTCTTTCCCTGATGAAAGCTGGCAATGGACGCGAGATAATAGATGTGTGGCGGCCATCCGACCTCCATCAATTGGAGTTGCGTCGAGGCATCAACGCGGCTCGGCCAGTTCCTCGGCACTGGCACGATGAATTCCAGTTATGCTTGATCGAAGCCGGGTCGGGTGAAGTTGTTTATCGTGGACAACATCATCCCACTCCGCCCGCAAGCCTCTTCATTATTCATCCCGGCGAGACTCATTCCAATCGCTCTTTCGATCAATCGGGCTGTGACTTCAAATCGCTTTACATCGAGCCGGACGTTATGCGCTCGACGGCCACCGAAATTTACGGACGTGATCGCGGAGTGCCATTCTTTGCGACGACAATAGTATTTGATCGAGATATTCTAGCGTCGTTTCTGAAGCTTTATGCCGCTTTGGAACTTTCTACATCTACACTCGAACGAGAGTCATTGCTCCAGGCTTTTTCAACTGAGTTGATCGCGCGGTTTGGCGAACAACGCCTCTCGCTCGACTCACTCAACAAGAAACGCCTCAACGTCAAACGAGCCTGTGAATACTTGATAGAGCACTATGCAGAAAATGTCTTCTTAGAGCAACTAGCCCGCCTTGTGGGCCTGAGTCCGTTTCATTTCAGTCGCGTCTTTTCCGAACAGGTCGGCATGCCGCCTCATGCTTTTCAAACGCAGGTACGCGTCGCCCGCGCGAAGACTCTTCTGCTCAGAGGCGAATCAATCTCTCAGGTTGCGGATCAGACGGGATTTGCAGATCAAAGCCATCTCACACGCCATTTCAAACGATTGATCGGAGTCACTCCGGGCCAATATCGGCAAAACAGCAAGAACGTTCAAGACCGTTTGAACGTCGCTCTGTTAAGCTCGCCTCTTGATAAAAGTTTTTCAGCCAACAAACGAGGTCAGCTATGCAGAAGCCTTCTATATGTTTGGCGGCAGCTTTCTTTTGCGTTCTCGCGTCGTCTGTTAACGTCAGCTCGCAGACTGTGCCTTTCGATTCCGCGCGTTGGGAAATCCAGGCCAAAGAAAGCAAAGTCATAGATTATCTGGGACGCAAAAGCCTGTACTTGCAGAGCGGTTTTGCTGTGCTCAAAGACTCGCAGTTTACCGACGGAGTAATTGAATTCGACATCGCGGTTTCCGAAGAGCGCGGCTTTATGGGCACGTTCTGGCGGATGCAGGATTCAGAGAATTACGAAGAGTTTTACATCAGACCGCATCAGTCCGGTCAACCCGACGCAAATCAATATGAGCCGGTCTTCAACGGCAATGCAGCCTGGCAGTTGTATTACGGTGAAGGTTACGGCGCTGCGGTCAAATACGATTTCAATCAGTGGATTCACATCAAAGTAATGGTCTCAGGTAAAAACGCCGAAGTCTTCATAAAAGACATGGAGACTCCCGTATTGTTCGTCAACGAATTGAAGCGCGAGATCAAACCCGGCAAAGTGGGATTGTACGTGGGCAACTTTGCGCCCGCGCATTATTCAAACTTCAGTTTTACTGCGATGAACAACCCGCCGATGAAGGGAAAGGCTAAAGCGACGGAGGCGGCTCCTGCGGGAACAGTCATGTCGTGGATGGTTTCCAGCGCAATCGGAGGAAAGTCACTGGAACGGAAATATCAACTCACTAAACAGATAAACAGAAACTGAGTTGGAAAAAGCTCGATTCTGAAAGCACAGGCGTAGCAAATCTCGGTCGCTTGCAGGGCTTGATTGAAGGCAAAAAGACGGTCTTTGCCAGACTGACTATCCAATCCGCCAGCGAGCAAATCAAAAAGATAAGGTTCGGGTTCAGCGATGAGGTGAAAGTCTATTTCAACGACCGCTTGATCTATGGCGGCAGCGACATTTATCGCTCCAGAGATCACAGGTTTCTGGGAACAATAGGTCTTTTTGATGAGTTATATCTCCCCTTAAAAAAGGGCGACAACGAGCTCTGGCTTGCGGTGAGCGAAAACTTCGGCGGCTGGGGCGTCAAGGCCATGTTCGATGACATGGAAGGAATCAAAATCAAATATTAGTATCACTTTTTTGCTCTCAATAAACGAGGTGATGATATGACTGGATTGCTGTCTGATCTGCGATTCGGGTTGCGCCTGCTCGGCAGGAATCTCGAAGTCACGCTTGTCGCGATACTGGCGATGGCCGTTGCCATCGGAGTTGCAGGCACGATGTTCAGCGTAGTCAATACGGTGCTGATTCAGCCCTTGCCTTTCGGTCAACCGGAGCGATTGGTGGCGATATGGCAGGTTGATCCCAACAGTCCCGCAACGTGGCGACCTGCGGCGGCAGGCAATTACGCCGACTGGCAGAGGATGAGCCAGTCGTTCGAGAAAGTAGGCGCGGCGGTCAATATCTCAAAGACCCTCACAAGCTTTGACGAGGCAGACACACCGTTGATGCAGTTGGTATCGTCCGGCTACTTCGATGCGCTCGGAGTTTCGCCGCTGCTGGGTCGCACTTTTACACCGGAAGAAGATCGTCCGGGGGCAAGTAAAGTCGCGGTGTTGAGCTATGAACTGTGGCAACGCCGTTTTGGCGGAGATCGAAATATTTTGGGGCGATACTACGGAGCTTGGACGGATTGCCTCACGAGATCATCGGAGTGATGTCGGCTGAGTTTGACAATCCGATCTTCGGGCTGACCGAACGCCCGCAGGTCTGGTTGCCGCTGGCGCTGGCTGAAAACGGACTTGATCGTCGCGGCAACGATCATTTCGTCGTCGCGCGCCTCGCCGGTGGAGTGACGCTCAATCAAGCGGAGCAGGAATTGACACGCATCTCTGAAGAAATCAAAGAGCAGTACCCGGACACGAATCGTAATACCGTAGCGCTGGTCGCGCCGCTCAAAGAAGGCGTTGTGCGCGGAGTGCGACTGGCAGTTTTGTTGTTGCTTGGCGCAGTGCTGTTCGTATTGTTAATCGCTTCGAGCAATGTGGCCCATCTGTTATTGACTCGTTCGGTCGCGCGCAAACGCGAGTTCGCCGTGCGTCAGGCGCTCGGCGCTGGCGCGAGTCGTTTGTTGCGCCAGCTTATGATCGAAAGCCTGCTGCTGATGCTGCTGTGCGCAGTGCCGGGATTGTTGCTGACGATCATTGGAACGCGGAGCGTCGGGTTGCTGATTCCGACCGGCCTCAACATTCCGCGCTTCAATTTTCAGGTAGACAGCTACGTCGTTCTCTTTACACTTACGATTTCACTGCTGCCCGGCATCGTCCTGGGATTGATTCCGGGGCTTTATGCTCGAAGAATTAATCTGGTTTCCGGGCTGACCGGAACCGCTCGCGCAACAGGCAGTCCAAGCAGTCGGCGACTGCAAAAAGTTCTTGTAATTGCCGAAATCGCTCTGGCTCTGGCTCTGCTGATTTCAGCCGGGCTGATGGCGCAAAGCTTCCGAAATCTTCAACGACTCGATCAAGGGTTCAATCCAGACAACATGCTTACGTTTCGCGTCTCGACGCGAGGCGCACAGTACCGTGACAGCCAGCGGCGGCAGCGATTCTTCAAAGAAATCCGTGATCGTCTGGCTGCCATTCCGGGAGTCCTCTCAGTCGGCGCTTCGCAGTTTCATCCTTTCTATCCACAGTTCGGTCTTACGACTTTGATGATCGAAGGGCAGCCCGTGCCGGAACCCGGAAAAGAACCGCGAGTGACGGCCATCAGGGTCACCTCTGATTATTTCAGCGCGATGAAAATCCCTCTGCTGCAAGGACAGCTATTCACCGAAAACGACACCGATATGTCTTCGCCTGTGGTCATGATAAGCGCGAAGATGGCGCGTCAGTTATGGGGCGACGAAGACGCGATTGGCAAAAGAGTCAAGATTGGAAACAGTCTTGATGTTTGGCGTCAGGTCATAGGCGTAGTCGGCGACGTGCGCACAGATTCTTTTCCGCCTGATCCGCAAGCGACTGTTTACGTGCCGGTGGAACAAGACACTGCGCCCGCCGCTATTGCTTATGTGTTGCGAACCACGAGCAACCCGCTTGCGTTTACAGAGGCAGCGAAAAAAGAAGTGTGGTCGGTTGATCGAGCAATGCCTGTGTATCTGGTGCGCTCGATGGAAGAGACCGTCAGCGCAATGGATTGGCGCACACGTTTTGTGATGTCGCTGCTGGCGATTTTTTCCGTGCTATCTTTGCTGCTGGCGATCACAGGCATCTATGCCGCGCTGTCTTATGTGGTATCGCAGCGGACTCGTGAAATCGGCATTCGGATGGCGCTTGGCGCAAACAGAAGCGATGTGCAGAAGCTAGTCATCAAACAAGGGATGAAGCTCGCGTTAGCAGGCGTGATAATTGGCGCAGTCGCTTCTTTAGCAATGACCCGCTTTCTGGCAAGCCTGTTGTTCGGCGTGAGCGCCAGCGACCCTGTGATTTTTACATCTATCGCATTGCTGTTGGTACTGGTGGCGCTTGCGGCCTGCTGGATTCCGGCGCGACGCGCGACGAAAGTTGATCCTATGATTGCTCTACGGTATGAATGAGAAAGAGAGAAACGTTGCCATGAATTGCACGAATGTTTACGAATGATTCGTGCGTGTTTATTGCTTATGAGCCTTCTTCAAAAGCTCGCCTATTTTGCTTGATAGCGAGTTGCCTCTCAGCCCGATTGCGCGGACGACGCCATCTTGATCTATCAAGACCGTGTGCGGAATCCCATGCACGTTGTATAGCTGCGAAATCTGATTGTTCCAGCCTCGGCCATCGTAATACTGAGGCCAGGTTATCTCTTCCTGTTTCACATAATTTTCAAACGCGGTGCGGTTCGAGTCAAGATTGATGCCAATGATAATGAACTCATCGTTGCTGTACTTCTTCCAGATGCCTCGCACGTGCGGCATATCTTCGCGGCAGGGGACGCACCAGCTTGCCCAGAAATCCAACATCACGACTTTGCCTTTGAACTTTTCAAGTGACAATTCCTCGCCCGCGCTCGAAGTAACTTTGAATGGGAGCGCCAGATTTTCTCCCGCCATCTTCGGGTTCGCTATGATCAAGCGTATCTGCCCTGCATCGTAAGCATCGGGCGATGCTTCAAGATAAGACTTCAGCGCGGCAACCCCTTCATCCGTCTTGCCTGCTTTAATTAAAACAAGGCCGAGGTGATGATAAGCTTTGACCACTTTGCCGCCGCTCAATTCAATCGAGCGTTTCAAAACGGTTGTAGCCTCATCGAGCAACTTTTTATCGTCCTGCAAATAAAGAACGACGCCGAGCGCGTTGTACATTTCGGCCTGCTTGTCAGATTTGAGTTCTGCTGCCTGTCGGAATGCTACGGCGGCTTCTTTATAATTTCTGAGTTGAAAATTGATCTGACCGATGAACGAGTAGCAGTCGGCGCATTTATCATTGCGCAGCTTTGCGGCTCGCTTGAATTCAGCGATAGCTTCTTCGGACCTGCCCTGACGCATTAGGACTCGCGCATGAGTGAACGCTTTCTGAGATTCATCCTCAGGTTCCATTGCCGGATTTCTGAAGACCTCCTGCGCCGCGACGAAGGATGCCAATACACAAATCAGAGAGCAAATGCGAAAAAGTTTTCTCATAGAATTACTCCTCACCGACCTATCTCGACAGTAGCCCGACCGTAAGTGAGGGCGCAGACATTCGCCCGCGCTGACGCTTGGGCTACTGCTGGCATACCAATCAATTCAACTTCAACTCGACTGCAGGGCTTTTCGATTGCTTTCGGTCGAGGCGACTTGCGGCCAGTGTTACGCCTGTCGTTTGAGCGACCGTCTCGGGAATTATAAAGAATATCAGCCCCTCGCGCGACTCTCCCGCGCCGAGCGGCTTGCTCAAATCGAGCGAATAAGAAGCAAAATCTTCTTGAGATTTTTTGTACCCCGATTTGCTATAGGTCGAAATCTCGTAATAAGAAATCAGCCGCTTGAACGCCTTCTTCGCGTCAGCCATTTTGTACGCGCGACCGTCCGATGCTTTGATCTCGAATCGCGCTTTGCTTAAATCAACCGGCTCCCGGCCCTGGTTCACCAATTCCAGTCTGATGGGAAGAACGCCCGCTAAAATCAGGTTTGCGTTGAAGGTTTCATATAAATAATCTTCGTCTCTGATTGCTTCCGCTTCAATCTCGATTTGATCCGATTTCGCGCGAGCAATATTGACCAGCGGCGCTTCACGGCCTTCTTTAATCTTGAAGGGTCTTTCTCTGATCTCGAACGGCTTTCCGCCGCATCCTGTCATCAATAAAACGAAGGCGAAGATGAGCGGTCGCAACATTGCAAATCGCAAACGTAGCGGCTTCGAGACTCGAAACTGAACCTTTGCAAAACGCATAACAGGTGATGCTACGGGAGCGGCTTTCGAGTGTCAACTTGCCCAGCTTGCAACGGGTATGCTAACGTCAATTTTTTCACCTGACGACTTGCTTCCCGACAAAGGCGAGTCATCTCAGGATGAGAAGGCTGTTTTGAGTAGATATTTATGATTCGGACTTACAAAGGAATACGACCGCAAATCGCCTCGAACGCGTTCATTGAAACGAGCGCGCAGGTCATAGGCGACGTGCGAATAGGCGAGCATTCTAGCGTGTGGTTCAACTGCGTGATTCGCGGCGACGTTCACTACATCCGCGTAGGCCACAGCACGAACATACAGGACGGCACGGTCATTCACGTAACGAACGGGCGTTTCCCGACTGAGATCGGAAACCATGTCACGATAGGGCATGGCGTGATGGTTCACGGCTGCACGATCAAAGACCGCTCGCTGATCGGCATCGGCTCGATCATTTTAGACAACGCAATCATCGGCGAAGAGTCATTCATCGCCGCAGGGTCGCTTGTCACGCCGGGCACTGTGATTCCTCCGCGCTCGATGGTGATGGGTTCGCCCGCAAAAGTGCGACGCGAAGTGACCGAATCGGAAATCGAACTCATAAACCGTCACTGGCAAAATTACATCGAGTACAAAAACAATTACATGGCAGAGCTTGGCCAGTGATCGGCAAAGTACATAGGCAGGCTCCGGGATTGAATTATCAACGTTATGCTTGACAACTTAGGAACATTGAAACGAACACATTATTGCGGCGAACTGAGGCCCGAACACGCCGGAGAGATGGTTAAGATGATGGGCTGGGTACATCGCAGGCGCGATTTCGGCCCGCTCACTTTCATCGACCTGCGCGACCGCGAAGGCATCGTGCAAGTAGTCTTTGACGAAGATAAGAACGGCGAAGCTCACGCCCGCGCAAAAGAACTGCGCAACGAATACGTCGTCTCTATCGTCGGCAAGGTCGTCATGCGCGACAAAGACAAAATCAATCCAAACATCAAGTCTGGCCGCATAGAAGTCAAAGCGCGCGAGCTTTATATCCTGAATGACGCGAAGACCCCGCCGTTCGAGATTGACGCGAACCGTCCGAGCGAAGAGGTTCGGCTCAAGTACCGCTACCTCGACCTGCGCCGCGAAAAGATGCAGTACAACATACGACTGCGGCATCGCGCGGCCATAGCCATTAGAAAATACATGGACGAGCACGGCTTCTATGAAATAGAGACGCCGCTGCTAATCAAGACGACGCCCGAAGGCGCGCGCGATTACATCGTGCCGAGCCGGTTGTCTCCGGGTCGGTTCTACGCGCTGCCGCAGTCGCCACAGATATTCAAGCAACTGCTGATGGTTGCGGGCTACGATAAATATTTTCAGATCGCGCACTGCTTCCGCGACGAAGACCTGCGCGCAGACCGCCAGCCGGAGTTCACCCAGATAGACATCGAGATGAGCTACGTGCGGCCCGAAGACATCTATAAGACCATGGAGCCTATGTATGCGGATCTTGCTCGTCTGGTTGACGTGAAGGTAGAGCTTCCCTTCCCTCGCATGACTTACGCGGAAGCCATGCGCCGCTACGGCACGGACAAGCCTGACACGCGATTCGAGATGGAGTTGATTGACCTCAGCGAGTCGCTCGCGGGAACCGAGTTTGCGCCTTACAAGAGCGCGCTCGACGCAGGCGGGCAGGTGAAGGCCATCAAGGTAAAAGGCGGGGGCAAGTATTCGCGCAAAAACCTGGATGAAATGACCGAGACGGCCAAACGCTACGGCGCGGGAGGCATGGCCTGGATCAAGACTTCGGACGAGGGCGAGATCACGTCCTCGCTTTCAAAGGCGCTCGGAGATGAGAAAGTCGCAGAACTGGCTTCCAGAGCCGGTTCCGGGGCTGGCGACGCTGTGCTCATCATAGGCGGAAAGCCTGCCGTAGTGGCTGCATCGCTGAGCGCGTTGCGATTGGAGATAGGCGAACGCGAAGGGCTGATAGACCAGAACAAATTCAATTTTCTCTGGGTGACGGACTTTCCGATGTTCGAGTATCACGAAGACGACAATCGCTTTTACCCGATGCATCACCCGTTCACCAGCCCTCACGATAATGACTTCGCGATGCTGGAAACGAATCCCGCCGCTGTACGGGCAAAGGCTTACGATCTGGTGCTGAACGGTGTGGAGTTGGGCAGCGGTTCGATCCGAATTCACTCGCGCGATTTGCAGCGAAGAATATTTCAACTGCTCGGCTATTCGGATGAAGAGGCGCGAACGAAATTCGGCTTCCTGCTCGACGCGCTCGAATACGGCACCCCGCCGCATGGAGGCATCGCGTTTGGTTTCGACCGGATAATAATGCTACTGGCGCGCGAGAAATCAATCCGCGAGGTCATCGCTTTTCCGAAGACCGCCAGCGCGACCGACTTGATGAACGATTCGCCCAGCCCTGTATCGGAAGACCAGTTGCGCGAGCTTCACATCAAAGTCACCGAATAAGCAGTAGCCCACGCGTAAGCAAGGGCGAACACTTCAAGACGATGGCAGTAGCCCGCGCGTAAGCAAGGGCGTGTGTCTGCGCCCTCCCTTACGGTCGGGCTACTGCTATCGTCTTGAATCCATCAATAGCATCCGCAACGTAAGATGGTTGTAGAATACGACTGGACTCTGGCTTCAAACCATAATCGAGGGAATCAAAGATGAGCAGACAGGCAACGCGCGTTTCAACGGGTTCGGAAACGACAGACAAACCCGTGCGCAAGCGATCAAAAAAGCTGCGTGTGTTTTTAACGATACTAGCCCTTCTGCTGGCATATGCATTGTTTGATCTCTACGGCCCGCGATCATCAAAGATGCGCAGTTTCGACGCGAACGAAGTGGCGCGGCTCGAAACCGCGATGTGGAAATCCTATTACAGCCGCGAGCGTTTTAAATTATATAACCAGTTGACGGAACTGCTCAGAATGCAATACAACCTTCCCTTCATAAGATCGAACGCGGTCGCGTATCAGGCTTCCAGAGCCGCTTTCGTGTTCAAGGACGGCCACAACCGGGAAGAATATGAGAAGGCGCTTCCTTACCTCGTGAATTTTTACAGCAGCGTGCGCAAAGTGAGCGATGTGCCCTTTGACGTTGATCGCACCGCGCGACTTGAGCTTGAGTGGTGGATAATTCATCGCGAGCGAAAAAGTCATGCGCCGGGCGATTTAGACCGCGCGCTCGCAGATTTGCCCGCCGAAATTTACGGCGTGCCTGCCGAGCGGTTGATGGAACACGCCAAACTCAGAGCCGAAGCGATGACCATCCGCGATACTAAGGCTGAACAAGGCGACGTGACGGATGCCGACTGGGCTAAGATTGACGAACTGCTGCACGCTTCGTGGCAGTCACTCTACAAAACCGTGAATGATTAAAAACGATGATAGAGCATGATTTCGATTTTGTAACATTCGATTGCTACGGCACTTTGATTGACTGGGAGCAAGGCATCATCAATGCGTTTCAGTCGGAAGCCGCGCGACAGGGCGTTCAGCTTAACGCCGCAGATATAATCGCGGCCTATCACGATCAAGAGCACGTAGTTGAGACGGAAAAATACACGCCATATCGCGAGGTGCTTGCTGAAACAGCGCAAAGAGCTGCCGCGCGATTGGGTTTACAAATCCCGGCTGACCGCGCTGGATTTCTGGCTGACAGCCTCCCTGACTGGCAGCCGTTCCCTGATACAAACGCTGCGCTTGAAAGACTGGCAAGCCGCGCAAAGCTGGGGATTCTTTCAAACATAGACGATGATTTGCTTGCGGCGACAAGGCGTCACTTCACGGTTGATTTCGATTTAATAGTGACAGCCGCACAGGTCAAATCATACAAGCCTGCCGATGGTCACTTTCTCGAAGCGCGCCGTCGAATGAATGATGAGCGATGGCTTCATGCGGCGCAAAGCTACTTTCACGACGTAGTGCCTGCAAACAGACTCGGCATACCTGTGGCGTGGGTGAATCGAAAAGGCGAGCGCGCTGACGAGCAAGGCCCGCAGCCCGATTTCGAGGTGCGAAATCTAACTGAGCTTGCCGACCTGTAGCGAACGTCCCGGGGTTTGATACCCAGGACGTTCGACAGATAGAACTGTTAGTTGCCTTTGAGCGAAGCTACGCGGGCGTTGAGACGGCCAGCGTCGTGACAGGATAGGCAGGTAATACTGCTGCTTGAGGCAGCCTTCGGGTTCTCTTTCCACTTCTTGGCAATCGCTGCGTAAGGAGTATCGGCGAGCACCACCATTATCTTGTCGAGATATTGATTCAATTCCTCAGTGCGACCTGTTCGCTGCGCGGCTTGAGCCAGGCCGCCCAGAAGCTCACCCTTTAGATGCAGAGGGAGACGCTCGACGCTGGCACCCTGAAATTTCCAGAGCATCTGGTAACCAGCATAGGCTTGCTCCCATGCAGCGGCGCGATATTTTTCGGGCAAGCGGTCGGCCAATGTTGCGTAACTGCCTCCGGTAACTGCGATGGCTCCCCCAGCTTGCGGGTTGACTTGACGAGCCTGAGAGAAAAACTCCAGCGCCTGATTATAGTATTTCTGAAACTCATCGTTATTCTTCGCTTCGTGGGCACGCGCAGCGCGATAAAGAGCAATGCCGCCTTTCCAGGCCAGCAAATCGGCTTTCTCATTGGGGCGTTTTTCGAGCAGAAGGTCTACATTCTTTTCACCTTTGTTGAAACGCTCCATGTCATCGGACAAAAAGCCTGCGAATACGTCTTCGCGGACAAGTGTGTGAACAGTGAGCCGAGAATCCGCGAGCGGCACTTCCGGCGATTGAGCCGCTACAGCAGTTACTAAAGCCCCTAATACGAGCAGAAAAATAGCTTTTTTAATACTTTGCATTGTTTGCGCCTCCTGAGTAGGTTGCTGCCGAGCCTAAGACCGAAAGGATTTCAGATTAGACTGCGAGCAGATTATGTGTACGAGCGTTTTGCTAGAGTTGTTCCTGCGACCAATTTAATGATAACCATCTTTCGAGCATGCTGCTAGTCGGCAGCGCTGCGAATGGCGTTAATCACTTCATCATCGGTTGGGCGAAAGACGGGTATCACAGACTTGCGATAGCGGATGACACCCTTTGGATCAATCACGATCACAGCGCGTTGCGAGCCACCAAGCAGCGAACGCATATTATAGAGTCGCGTCACTTCGCCGCGCTCGTCTGCAAGCAGGCGTTGAGGCAGGTCGTGATGCTCCGCAAATTTCCTGTGAGACTCAACGCTTGCGACCGAGATAGCCACCACTTCCGCACCTGTCGTCTCGTAATCAGTCCACCGGTCACGCATGCTGCACATCTGTTTTGTGCAGACGGGCGTTTCGTCTCTGGGGTAAAAGACCAGCGCAACGACTTTGCCGCGCTGGTCAGACAATCGCCACGACTCATTACTGTTGTCCTTCAGTTCAAAGTCCGGCGCGAGATTGTTTACTCCACTGCCTGTTTTTGGTTGATTCCCTGCTGCGCTCATGCTCTTCACCATAGCCGCAAAAGCCATGCGGCTCTCCTTTCGAGGATTTGCTTACGGTGAATTGAATTGTAGCGCAAGCCGTCAGCCTGCGCTACAATTCAGAAGATCAGTTTGAGCGCGATACGAATGCGGCGCGGGGTCGCGTCCGTTTCACCGAAATCTGCGAAGCCAAAGCCGCCCGCGTTTTCTATAATCGAATTCGGCTTCGTCCGGTTAGGATGATTGAAGAGATTGAAGAATTCCGAGCGGAATTGAAGCGATACTTTTTCACTGAGCTTCGTGTTCTTGATCAGTGCGAAGTTCACATTCACGAGTCGCGGACTGAAGATCGTATTGCGACCCGAATTGCCGAACGGTCGGCCCGCCGCAAAGGTCTTTCCAAACGCATCAGGCGCAAGGCCGCGCGCGCGCGCTGCCGCTTCGACCGCATAATCGTTGTAGATGAATCTGGCGCTGGAAAGCGAGCCCGCGTGAAAGCCGCCTCTATCTGCGATTATGAATCCGGTCGGGCTGATGAATGGCGTGCCGTCTGAATTCGAGAAGAAATTGAAGAACGAATTTGCGGCGTTCGAGAAAGCTACTGCATCAATCGGAGCACTCGCGTCGCCCGCAAACGGTCTTACAGCGCCGAGTCTGTCTGAAAAAATCGAAGCGAAGAGCGCGGGCGATGCCAGTGAGTTAGCGATGAATTGAACCGGAGTAAACGGCGAGCCGCTTGCCACTTCAATGATTGCGCTCGCTTTCCAGCCTCCGAGCAAGCGCCCCAGAAATCTTGTTTGATCTCGGCGCAGCGGCAAATCCCAGACGAAGTTTGCCGTGAGCGAATGCCTGCGGTCGAGGCTTGATATCGCCCGCTCGCTTCGTGAAGCATCGAACGGGTTCTGAGCTAACGATTGAAGCGCAGGTGAAACCAACGTTGATGCGTTGCCGACGCTTCCGCCAAACGTTGAGCCGTTGTCCGGCACATCATCAATCAACTTCGATAGCGTGTAAGCAATGCCGCCCGTGACGCGGTCGGTCAAACGAAAATCGCTTCTTACTTGAAATGAATGATAGATCGAATGGCCGCTGGTCTCGTAAACTCGAAGCGCGCCTGTTGAGCCATCAGAAAAAGGATTGCCGTCAATCGCGCGAATCAATCCCGCTCCGCGCGAGCCAACATAAGCCAGTCCGATTACTCCACGGCTACCGAAGTCGCGGCTCAAATCAAGATGCCACGAAAGAGCCGTCGGCGTGTGATAGTCGTTGGCCAACTGTGTCCGAGCATACGTACCCAACAGCGCGTCGAGATCATTAGCGTCAGGCACGTTCGGGAAAGCAGGCAGCAAGCTCGCGTTCCCAGGAGTGATAACAGAAAGCAGGATGTTCGGCGAGCTTGCTGCCATATCAGAAAGCGGGCGATAGGCAGTTTGATCGTAAGAGATGCTAGCGCCGCCGCGAATCACTGTTTTGTCGTAACCGAAAAGATTTTTCCCCAAAACCAGAAAGCGCGGCGTGTAAGCGAAGCCGATTCTAGGCGCAAAGTTGTTGTTGTCGCGATCAATCTTTTGAAGCGCAGGTAAGCTGGCACCGAACAATGCTCTCGCAGGGTCTGATTCGCGATTGCGAATCAGGTCAATCAACTGATTAACAGGCTGCCCCGCATTTTCGTAGCTCAACCCCAGTGATAAAGTCAGATTGCTTGTCACTCTCCACGCGTCGTCAACGAAGAAGTGATAATGCATTTCGGAAAAGCTCGAACGCGGATCACCGATGGCAACCGTTAGCGCGGCAGGTTTATCAAGCACGAAATCATCAAAGCTTTGATAGCTGTATTGGGCTCCGGCTCCCGGCAGAAAATCAAACTTTGTGAGGCGGCCTCGAATCTGCGCGCCCATCTTCAGGCTGTGCCGCCTCGCGACGCGGTTCAAAGTGTCTGTCGCTTCAAAGAGAGTCGAGACGTGCGAAGACGGCACAAAGGGATTTGCGCCATAACTCAAACCGCGAAAACCTGTGTTCACGCTCGGTGATTCTGCGCTGAACCCTGTCTGGCTTGAATCAAGCGAGGCTCGCGCCCTGTTAAAGTTCAGCCCCAGCTCATTAGCTGATTGCGGCGACAGCAGTCGAGTCCATCGAATATTTCCGAGTTGCGCGCGCGCATCGGTATCGCCTATGTAACCCGCTGCCATTCTAGAAATCGAATTGGTCTCGTTGCGGCTCGTGTACCAGTAACTCGTCTGCAAGCGGTCGCGGTTCGTCAACCCTACATCGAATCGCCCGCCTGTTTCATAACCGATTGCTTTAGACGGAATAGTTCTTGTCACCTCTCCGAATTCAATCGGCACGCCAAGAACAAAACGGCGAAACGTGCGCGTCACTCGCGGGTCGCCGATTGTCAAAGCCAGAGGGCCGCGAGCTATAAGATCGCTCACAGTGTCAGAGCCGGAAAAGACGCGAGCCAGTTCCTCAAGCCCTCGCGCAGTCGGCGTCAACTCGGATGATGTCGAATCAACGAACCGGCGCGAGCTTTCAGTCTCTCGCGTGAAAGAGCCGAAGAAGAACATTCGGTCGCGTTGAATCGGGCCGCCAAACGTTCCGCCGAAGATGTCGCTCTTGAATTTCGGAGCAGCGTCGAGGCCGCTTCGCCGTTCAAACAGGGACAGCGCGCCAAGCTTTCTATTCAGATGATAATCGAACAGGCTCCCGTGAAAATCGTTCGTGCCGCCGCGAGTGATCAAGTTGATTGAAGAAGCGTTCGTTTCGCTCACGTCACTCGTCGCGCGCGTCGTCATCACGTTGAGCATCTCGATTGCGTCGAAATTCTTGATCGAGATTACAGGCTGGCCGTCAATGTCGTTGTTATCATAGCTGTCGAGCGTGAATCCATTCGAGCGTGGCCGCCCGCCATTTATCCAGAACCGGAATTCGCCTTGCCTGTCTGCGCCTGCCTGCCCGGTGATTGATTCATTAAAGCTTGTCGAGTTTACGCCGGGAGCCAGTCGCGCAAACGAATCTACGGGCGCGAGGCTGGGCAGGTCTCTAAGCTTTTTCGAGTTGTAGCTCGAAAACAGGAACGAGGACGAGGTATCAACGCCGGAAGCACCTGCGACTACGGTCACGACCTCTGACGTAGCGCCCGCTGTCAATGTTACGCCCGTTGCAGCGGGCTGGCCGGGCTGGACAACAACATTATCAACGGTCGTGGTGTTGAAGCCCGGCGCTTGAACTTGAACCTGGTAATTTCCCGGCGGAAGCCCTGCCGTGGTGTAGTTCCCTTCATCGTCGGTTGTGACAGTGCGGGTAGCGCCCGTGTTTTGATCTTTGATAGTCACGGTCGCATTTGGAATTACCGCGCCGTTAGCGTCAACGACAGCACTAGCCGCAGCCCTCCCCGTTTGAGAAACCCCGCCATTGAATGTAACGTTCGCCCCTCTCTCTTGAACCCTTGTGGTCACATCTACCCGGGACGATGAATCTTTCGCACCGGGCGCGGATTGCGAAGGAGGTGGAAAGTTTCGACCGTTTACAGGCAACTCTGTTATTGTCGTTGCAGTTAAGCCGCCGCCCAATTTCGCGTCCGCAGAATTAAGTACAACTGCTCCAGTGCCATCAACCACAACTTGCGTAGAATTGGGCGCTCTTTGCAGATCGGCCATCAACTGCAATCGCTCGAATGGCTCGTTCGATTTATTTTGAGCAGTCGCTTCTTTAGTTGTTGAAGCATCAGGCAATTCGGATTTCTCTTTTGCGAGTTCTGCGCTTGTCGGAACGTACATCGAGGTGTAAGGCGTGACGAGATTGAATTCGCGCGCAAGATCAATGACTTCCTGCTTGAGTTCGGGCCGCTCGCCTGAGATGCGAATCTCTTGAAGTAACGCGCTCACTCGTTCAGTAGCCCAGAGCTTTGGAAGGAAATCTTTATCATCAGTAACCAGCGGAAAGCGAAGCCCTGAGAAATCGAACTGCTGCGCCTGCTCGTTCATTCGCCCAGTGAGCGACACTGTTATCTTTTCGAGGTCTTCTTGATTGCGGTAACGCCCGAATATTTTTATCTGCGACCGCGTGTAGAGATCGGGCAGTTCGCCGGGATGCACGCGGTCGGCAACCACAGGCCCGAAATTAACACGCAAATCAGAAAGCACGGGCTGGCTGACTTTTGAGAAGAATGTTGAAAGCTCGCGACTGACCTGTGACTGATCAGCAATATCCATGCCTGCGCCGCGATTTTCTGCCGCGAGCTTTTCCAGCAAGATGCGATTCACATCGCGGCCTACGCCGAACGTAAACAATCGCGCTCTTGTTGCGTTCGCGCCGCGCACGTTCGCGGCAATCGTGTCCGGCTCTGCGATACTCGCAGTAGGCATTCCGTCCGTGAGAAAGACGAGATTGTGCAATCGCTCGTTCGATTCAAACATCTTCATCGCTGTCACCAGCGCATCGTTGATGTTCGTGGCCGAAGCGAGTTCGAGTTTGTCTACGAAATCGAGCGCGCGTTGAATGTTTGCAGGTGTCGCTTGAAGCATCCCTTGTTGCATGGGACGGACAGTGCCCGCGAATGCAATTATGTTAAAGCGGTCCTCCGGGTTAAGTGTCTTTGTCAATCCGAATCTGATAGCTTCTTTAGCCTGACGAATCTTCTCGCCTTCCATCGATAGCGAAATGTCCACGACGAACAACACGTCTTTCGCTGAAACTCGCTTTTTATCGAAATCAACCTTTGGCGAAAGCATAAGCAGAAAATAACCATCCTCGCCTTTCTTGCGATGAGTGATGAGCGACATGCTTATGTCTTCGTCCGACAGCGAATAGACGAGTTGAAAGTTTTCGGCATCGCTGCCGCCCATAGTAGTGATCTTGGCCGTCGCGTGCCGGTCGCCGTCGTATTGAATGTCGAGCGGGTGCGTGGGCGAAAAGAAATTTTTGATCGCTACTTCGGAGCGCAGGTCTACTTCGATTTCAACTTTGGCGACCGGCACTTTAAGTTTTTTGTAGCCGCGACCGAGCGCGTAATCGAATGTGACTACGCCGTCTTTGTCGGCGAGCACCTGCGAATAGATTATCTCGATGCGTTTATCGGAGTGCGGCAGTATTGGATGTACGTGCGATTGAAACCATCCGCGTTTTGTCATCTCAAGCAAGGCGGGGTCTTCGCCCTGACCGACTGCCGTTGAATAAGCCGCTCGCGCTTCCTCTTTCTCCTTCACTCGACCTACGCGCCGTTCGTCGCCATCGTAGACCGCGAATTCCAGCAACGTCGCGCCTTCGGGCACTGGAAAGTAGTAAGTCCCTTCGAGCACATCGTCCGTATCATTGCGAAAAAGGTGCTCGACTTTAACAGTTGCGACCTGACCGTCGAGGCGGGCTTTTATTTTTATGGCAGAGACAGGCAGCGCAGCAGGCAGCGGACTTACAGTTTGTTCTTGCGGTTGATTACTCGGCTGCTTGCGGCGAGGCGTAACGACTCCTTGCCCGAAACAGTTGATCGAAATAAACAATATGGCTACGAGCGCGAAAAAATGCTTCGGTCGCATGGAGACTCCTGTGGCAAAGACTTCGATGCAATTTATGCTGGGCTGTTCGATTATTTAGAATGGATGCGGCTGGTGGTCTTGCAGGAAAATCGAGCCACGAATTGCACGAATTGAAACACGAATCAATTCGTAAACATTCGTGCAATTCGTGCAATTCGTGGCCACTCTTTAACGCGATTTTATAGCGCCGTATTTGCGCAGTATTTCAACCGTGCGATCAATCGGCAGCGCTTCAATGGTGCGACCGCGACCGGTCATTGTCGTAGCTCGAAACAGCGAGTTGTAAATCGCTTCTTCCGTCGCTTCTATCACTGCCAAAAACAGCGGCGACACCCCGTCGTTTGCAAGCAGCTTCACGTCGCGCAGATTGTTTGCAGTTGGGCGCAGTCGGACTTCTTGAGCAGTCGAAAATGCAATCGCATAATCGCCGCTGCCGTTGCTTGCAGACGAGCCTGTTCGAGCAAGCCCCATCATCGCACGCGCGGCCAGTCTCTTCAGATTGCGCGCATCAATCGGCGCATCCGTTGCGATAACGATTATCACAGAGCCGTCCGCTAAATCTTTTGCGCCGCTCGATTCATTGCTCGCTCTCTTATTTTCAAGTTGCTCTTTCAAATAGTAACGGCCAAGTTCTTGACCGACGGGCACGCCTGCTATCGTGAGCACGCCGCCAAAGTTCGTCTGCACGAGCACGCCGACGGTGTAGCCGCCGAGCGTCGCTGGCAGCTTGCGCGACGAAGTTCCGATGCCGCCTTTGAAACCGAATGCTATCGTTCCCGTGCCAGCGCCGACCGCGCCTTCTTCGACCGCGCCGCCTTTCGCGTTCTTTATAGCATCGATTACATCATCGCGCGTGACGTGACGACCGCGAATGTCATTCAACGCACCGTCGTTTGTTTCCGCAACGAGCGGGTTGATTGATTGCACGTCTTCATTGCCAGCAAGCGCGAGCATGTAATCAATCACAGAATCGGCTACGCGCGGCACGTTGAGAGTGGAGGTCAACAGAATTGGTGTTTCAATCTCTCCAAGCTCATTGACCTGAGTCGAGCCTGCGAGCTTGCCGAATGCGTTGCCGATGAAGACTGCGCCGGGCACTTTCTCTCTGAATATATTTCCCGCGTGCGGCAAAAGCGCGGTGACTCCAGTTCGGATATTATCGCCGCGAACGATTGTCGTGTGGCCGACTTGAACACCGGCTACATCGGTAATTGCGTTTAGCAGGCCTGTCGGCAAGATGCCGACCGAAAGACCTACGTCGCGCGCACGTGGCCGCTCAGATTTCTGCATGGTCATTCCTTGAGACGCAAGGCAAAAAGTCAGCGTTACCATAATCGCTTTCAATTTCGCCTTTAACATTACTGGTGATTTTTCGATGGCCATCATTTATCATCTAACGGCTGTCACTTCAATTTTGGATTTTAGATTTTAGATTTTGGATTAGCACTCTTACATCCATCATCTTAAAACCTTCAATCCAATGTCCCCGTGATGCTCCCTTTGCGGATTTGTCCTTGGTATTCAATTATCAACAGATCAATCCAAAATCCAAAATCTAAAATCGAAAATCAGGTCACGGGAGAAACCGAGATGCTCCAGTTTTCGTTCGATGACGGAATCGAAAAAGCGCTGATAAGCGAAGGGCTTGTTACAACAGATCAACTTACAAAAGCTCGAAGGATACAAGAGCATCTGGGCGGGCAAAAGACCTTGAGCGATGTGCTGCTGGAGATGAACTGGGTGAGCGAGCCGCGCCTGGAAGCTTTTGTGCGCCGCCATCAGAGCCGCTTCAGCATCGGCGACATCCTTATAACCCGCAAGTTTATTACTCTCGAAGACGTGATGGCCGCGCGCGAAATTCAGCGAAAGAGCGGAACGAAAGCGAAGCGGCTGGGCGAAGTGCTGATCGAGATGGGGGTGATCGAAGAGCGTCACGTCATCGAAGCGTTGGCAGAAAAATTCAGCCTGCCGTTGCTTGAGCCGGACATCAGCCAGATTGACATTGAGCTTGTCCGCCGAGTCTCGCTCAAATACCTGCGCCGCCAGACCGGGCTTCCGATAAGGATAGAAGACGGTCAGGCATGTCTGCTCGTCTCTGATCCAACGATGACGCACTTCATCGAAGAGGTTGCTAGAATTTTCAACTGCCGCGTTAAGCTCTACCTCGCTACGAGCGCGGTCATACTGAAGACGCTTGAATTGCTCGACGCGATGCTTCAAGGCAAGGACGCAGGGATCAGCGATTATCAAAAGGTCAAGTACCACACGCTCGAAGCTCAACCGCAGTCGCAATCAGCCGAAGACCGCGTCGTGCAGATGATTGACCAGTTGATACGATCCGCAATAGAAGAGGGCGCATCCGACGTACACCTTGAACCGATGGCGAACAAGCTGCGCGTGCGGTATCGGCTCGACGGCGTGCTCGTGCACAAGATGGACTTCCCGCGCGACTATACGCCGCGCATAGTTTCTCGCATCAAGATTCTGGCGGATGCAGATGTGGCCGAACGCCGCAAACATCAGGATGGGCGCATCTTCATCAAAACGGACAAGCAGGAGATTGATATCCGCGTATCTTTTTATGCGACGGTCTTCGGCGAAAACGTCGTGCTGAGAATATTGAACAAAGCGTCGTTGATCAGTCTTCAGGAACTGGGATTCGCGCCGAACATTCTGCGGATATACTGCGACGATGTGTTGGCCGTGCCGTCCGGCATCACGTTGATAACAGGCCCGACGGGTTCAGGAAAAACGACCACGCTTTACAGCTCGATAGACCACTGCAATGATCCAACGGTCAAGATTATCACTTGCGAAGACCCCGTCGAGTATGTGATTGACGGCATCTCGCAATGCTCGATCAACGAAAAAATAGGGCTGACTTTCAACGAGACGCTTCGTTCGATCGTTCGTCAAGACCCTGACATCATCGTCATAGGCGAGATACGCGACAAATTTTCAGCAGACGTAGCTGTGCAGTCCGCGTTGACCGGCCATAAAGTATTTGCGACTTTTCATACAGAAGATTCCGTAGGCGCGCTCGTGCGATTGATCAACATGGAGATTGAAACATCGTTGATTGCATCAACTATAGGAGCGGTGCTTGCGCAGCGCCTGGTGCGAAAAGTCTGCGCAAACTGCCAGATGAGCTATCAGCCTGATGCGCGTGTGCTTCGCCGGTTTGGATTGGCGGGCCAAGACCTGAGCCGGTTCACGCTGGTGCGCGGAAAAGGATGTTCCGTATGTAACTTCACAGGCTATCGCGGGCGGCTCGGCATTTATGAGTTGCTGGTTCCAAACGCGGACATCCGCGACGCGATATTGCAGAAGCGAACGATGCAGGAGATTCGACAGATGAGCTTGGAGACTTGCAACCTCTGCACGATGCATGAAGACGGCATGGTAAAGGCTCTTTACGGTGTGACGACTCTTGAGGAAATATTAGAAAACGCCCCGCGAGTTTTTCATCACAGGCCGATTGATACTTTGTTAAGCATCATAGGCTGAAATCACCTAAAATAATGATCACTTCTTCGTTGTCGAACTTAACAATAGAAAAAGGCCCCGAGTGAGGCCTAATTATGCAGATAATTATCTCTGGCTCATTTCCTACCTGCCGTCGGTCACTGTCCAACTTGTGGCAGTGCACACATTCAGGTTACGTCTTATTGCCTGCCGTCCATCTGACATAACGGCTTTAAGATCGTACATGCAGTGGCCTGTACCGTCGTCAATATTGACCATCCTTGAGCTTCCGGGAGGTATAACACTTCTTCCCAGCACATCTTCCTCCCAGGTTTCGGCGTCAACATTGGAGGCGTATAGGGCATAGATTGAGACAGACGCGCGATTGATGACTCTCACTCGTCTATTCTCTTGGCTAGATAGACCCGTCGCGGCATTAGCGAAGGTTAGACCCAAAACACAACAGACGATAAACATGGGGCGAATGTATCTCATAGTCTCTTCTTTTTCCTTTCTTTTTAGTTACAGTTCGCTAGTAGAACAAGTCTTCGATTTAGAGCGCCCTATAGATTGCAAGGGCGTGTCTTTAGGCCAAGTTCCAATCCGCTAATAATCGCGTCTTTGTTTAGGTGAGTCTATCAAAATATTCCGTTTTGTCAATTACAATTTTCAGCTAAATTTTCTTTTAGTCTACCCACTCATTTCTCATTTTCATGGGAGTTTCGAAAGCTGTTTTTACGCGCGCCTGTTCTATTCTCAAGCGCAATTATTGTTTATTAATTTGATGTGGGTCGCCTAAACAGCTAAGGCGAGAGGCAACGAGTAGTTATACGTTTATCAGGCCGTCAATCTTCGCCGCTTTTCGCCCGCATCAACCGGCCCTTCGTCGGCCAGTTCTACTTTATACTTACACCCTTCTTCGCGGCATTGCAGGTGTCGAGTGCCGTCTTTGCTCACCTTCTCAACAACGAATCGCGCGCCGCACTCAGGGCACGATTGCGCTACGGGCTTGTCCCACAATGCAAAACTGCACTTGGGATAATTCGAGCAGCCATAAAAGACTCGCCCGCGTTTGCCTTTCTTCACTACGATCTCGCCGCCGTCTTCGGGACAGATCACGCCTGTCGTTTCCTGCTTGATGTACTTGCACTCAGGGTAATTCGAGCAGGCCGTGAACGGGCCGAAGCGACCTTCTTTAACTACAAGGTGCTTGCCGCATTGCGGGCACAACTCTTCCAGCACGACATCGGGCGCGGCAATCTTGCCGCCTTTTTGAATCTTGCGCGTAGTCTTGCAATCGGGATAGCCAGTGCAGGCAAGGAACTGGCCGAAGCGGCCTCGCTTCATCACCATCGGGCGACCACAGTTATCGCACATCTCTTCGGCAGCTTCGGCCTGCTTTTCTTCGCTCGCTTCATCGTGCGGCTTGGCAATGTCGCGCGTGGTTTTACAATCAGGATAATTCGTGCAGGCGAGGAACTGTCCATAACGCCCGAACTTCTTAGCCATAAACGAGCCGCAGTTTTCGCACTTCTCGTCCGTTATGATCTCCTGCCGCTTCACGTCGCGCATATGAGCCTTTGCGGCTTCGAGGTCTTTCGTGAATTTCTCGTAGAACTCCGCAAGCGCTGCGGTCCAGCTCATCTTGCCTTCTTCTATCTCGTCAAGTTCCTCTTCCATGCGCGCCGTGTACTGTACGTTGAACAGATCATGGAAGCTTTCGACCAGCAGGTCATTGACGATAAAGCCAAGCTCAGTTGGAAAGAATCTGCCTTCTTTGCGCTCGGCGTATTCGCGGTCTTGTATGACCGTCATTATCGAAGCATAAGTCGAAGGCCGCCCGATCCCCTTCTCTTCGAGCGCCTTCACAAGCGTAGCTTCGGTGTAGCGCGGCGGCGGCTCTGTGAAATGCTGGTCGGGCATCAGCTTGTTGAGCTTCAACTGCTCGCCCTGTTCCACCAGCGGCAGTTTATGCGTCTGCTCTTCGTCTTCTTCGTCCTTCTCGTCTTTGCCCTCTTCGTAAACAGCAAGAAAACCGTTGAACTTGATGACCGAACCCGTAGCGCGAAACAGATACCTGTCGCCCGCTTTGATGTCTATCGTCGTTTGATCGAATATCGCCGCCGTCATCTGCGACGCGACGAATCGCTGCCAGATCAGTTTGTAAAGCGCAAGCTCGTCTTTGCCCAGAAAGCGCGCGACTGAATCGGGCGTGCGCGCGGCAGAAGTCGGGCGGATGGCTTCGTGCGCGTCCTGCGCGCCTTTCTTCGAGCGATAAAAGACGGCCTTCTCAGGCAGGTATTCAGGCCCGTACTGGCTGCCGATCAACTGGCGCACTTCGTCAAGGGCGGTGTCGGCGACGCGCGTCGAATCGGTTCGCATATAAGTGATCAACCCGACCGCGCCTTCAGCGCCAAGCTCTATCCCTTCATAAAGCCGTTGAGCAATCTGCATCGTCTTCTTCACGGGGAATCGCAGTTTGCGCGAAGCCTCCTGTTGCAACTTGGATGTGATGAAAGGCGGAACAGGATTTCGCTTCTTCTCTTTCGTAGTGACGGACGAAACGATGAACTGCTGGCGCTCGATGTCTGCGACAAGATTGCGAGCCTCGCCCTCTTCCTTGATGTGTA
The DNA here is from genome assembly GCA_963726785.1 of Blastocatellia bacterium. Taxonomy (GTDB): domain Bacteria; phylum Acidobacteriota; class Blastocatellia; order UBA7656; family UBA7656; genus DATEKX01. Next base: position 70,104 of record CAVSDJ010000008.1, on the reverse strand, counting down.
TTTCAGTCTTCTTGATGTCTTCGCCGAAGTCCGAAGTCTTGACGGTCTTGTCTTCGATGCGAAAAAGGCGCGCGTCAAAAGCGGGCGGCAATTTCGCCGAAAGATTCGCAGTGATTGTCCAATACTCTGTGGCCGTGAAGGCTTGAATCTCGCGCTCGCGCTCGACCACGAGCCGTAGCGCGACCGATTGCACGCGCCCCGCCGACAGCCCTCGCCGCACTTTGTCCCAGAGCAACGGCGAGACCTGATAGCCGACTATTCGATCAAGCAGGCGTCGCGCCTGCTGCGCGTTCACAAGGTTTTCATCAATGTCTGTCGGATGCTCGAACGACTGCCGGATTGCGTTCTTCGTTATCTCGTTGAACATCACGCGGCGAATGATCTTTCGATTCTTGCCGCGGCCTTCGAGTTCTTCTTTGATGTGCCAGCCGATGGCTTCGCCTTCGCGGTCAGGGTCGGTTGCGATGTAGATCGTGTCAGCCTCTTTCGCGGCTGACTTCAGCTCGCGGATCACTTTCTCTTTGCCGGGAATGACCTCGTAGGTCGGCTCGAAATTGTTTTCAAAGTCTATGCCGATCCCTTTTTTGGGAAGGTCTTTGACGTGGCCTACGGAGGCCATCACCTTGTAATCAGAGCCGAGATACTTATTGATTGTCTTCGCTTTCGACGGCGATTCTACAACAACTAACGCTTTTGCCATAATCTTAAACACCCGTTCTAATCAAAGAAAGCCGCAACAGTCAGCCTTTTGCTTCAACCCTTAAACAATCCAATGTAGCCCCCGCAATTCAAGCGTGTCAAGTAAGCCAAAATTGCGCGCTCGCGCTTTCAACCTTGACTCACACGTTTAAAGCTTCCGCACAAAGCACTTGCCGGGCAATTGCTTTATGCGATCCGTCATTTCAAGCTTCAACAGCGCGCTCAATAATTCTCCTGACGAAAGACTCATTCTTGAAATCAACTGATCAATATGAATCGGCTCGTCATCTTTGAGCGATACGAGCACCTTGCGTTCCGCGTCCGTGAGCGTCACTTCATCAAGGCTCAACTGCACTGTTTGCTCTTCGGTTCGCTCCGAAGCGAGTATCTGTGACTTCAACTCTAAGGGGAACTCTTCTACACAATCGCGCCAGGTCTGCACCAGCTTCGCCCCATCTTTTATTAGATAGTTTGGGCCGAAGCTTTTCGATGATGTGATGTTGCCCGGAACGGCGAAGACTTCGCGGCCCTGCTCGTAAGCCATTCGCGCGGTGATGAGCGAGCCGCTACGTTCCGCGCCTTCGATTATCAACACGCCGAGCGATAGGCCGCTAATGACTCGATTGCGAAAAGGAAAATTCTGCGGCAGCGGCGGCGTTTCGAGCGGGAATTCTGTGATGAGCGCGCCCTGCTCGATTATTTGATCGGCAAGCTTCCGGTTCTCTTTCGGATAAATCGCATCCAACCCCGTGCCCATCACGGCGACTGTCAGCCCGCCGCCCTCAATCGCGCTTCGATGAGCCGCCGAATCAATGCCGCGCGCAAGACCTGAGATTATAGTTACGCCGCGCTGAGCCAGTTCGCGCGCAAGCATCTCGGCCACGTTGCGGCCATAAGTCGAGCAGTGCCGCGAGCCGACGACCGCCAGTGATGGTTGTGACATCGCTCTGTCAAAGTCGCCTTTTGCGTAGAGAACGATTGGCGGGTCGTAAGTCTCGCGCAGGAGTTCGGGGTATCGCGGGCTTCCGAGCGTCAAAACATCCCCGCCAACACGGTCCAGTTCTTCCAACTGTCTTGAGGCTTGCTCGCGCGGGCTTGCGCTTTTCATCGCAGAGATCGTATCGCGCTTCAACCCGGCTGATTCCAAAGCGCTTGCGCTTGCATCGAAGCAATTCGTGGGCGAGCCGAACCGGTCGATCAGGGATGCCGCCGTGCGCGAGCCTACGCCTGTGACAAACGTGAGCGCGATAAAATCACGTATTGAGTTGTTATCAATTGAGGACATCAAGTTTAAAAGTTCAGTCGGACAACCACGCGCGCGATTCTACCTTTTTTGGTTTAATAGTCAAGCCGCGACGGGTAAAATCGAAAATCGTTGTTCATTGAGTTAGTTCTGGAATCAGAGGCTATGAAGGATGAAAAGAGTTCACCGCAGAGGCGCAGAGGACGGAGAGATTACGCAGAGAAAAACTATTATTACTCTGCGCCCGCTCTGCGTTCTCTGCGCCTCTGCGGTGAATATGCTTCTTTTTTCAGAGAACTCAAAAGCTCTATCATTAATTTCAAATCAAAGCCGGAGGCGTAAGGATGACCCAAGCTCGGAAGCTCACTCTGAAAGTTGAAGCTGCAATAAAGCGCGCAGACCCGAACGCGATAACTGAACGCACATTTTATGACGAAGTCAGCGACCGGCTGTTTGTTACTATTTTCAAAGGGCCTAGAAAAACCGACATTGTATTTATTGTCGGCGAATACAACAACAGCGACGCGGAGCGGATCAACCGTGTTGTCGAACAGAGCCTCGAACGATTGAAGCACACGCCTATCGGGTAAGCAATGAATGCCGTCCAAATATAGAGACACTGTGTTAGCAGAGTTGGCCCGCCACGGCGTAGCGCCGCGCGACGAGACTCCGCCCGAATTCGTCCATGAATTCATCAATGACCTGTACCTGTACGAGATTCGCAAACTGCGAGCACGGATGCTGACCGGAGAGATTCCCAAGCAAGAATATGCCGCTCACGTCGAGCGATTGAGAAATCGTTATCCGATTTTGTCGCTCCCCGTTAGATACTGGCGCGAAGGTGAGCAGTAGCCCGACCGTGAGGGAGGGCGAGAGATGCAAGCCCTTGCTTACGCGCGGGCTATTGCTACTATGCGATTGCTCAAATACTTGACTGCGCTGAAGAATCAAGTCTAATCTCTTTTGCGAAATAATGGATGCAACCGTCATCAACCAAGAGCCTATCAACGAGATAGATATTCTCTGGATCACAGCGGGCCTCGGCTGTGACGGCGAAACGATTGCCCTGACAGGCGCGACTCAGCCGAGCATCGAAGACATTGTTCTCGGAGGCATTCCGGGAATCCCGAAGACAAATCTACATAATCCTTTTCTCGCTTATGAAAACGGAGATGATTTTCTCAGACCTTTTCATCAGGCCGCCGAAGGAAACGCTCGCCCATTCATTCTGGTGATGGAAGGTTCAATCCCAAACGAAGAGATTAAGAGTGAAGGCTATTGGGCCGCGCTCGGCACAGATAAAGTAACGGGGCAACCCATTACGACTTGTGAATGGATTGATCGCCTCGCGCTTCACGCGTGGGCGGTTATGGCAGTCGGAACCTGCGCGACTTATGGCGGGATTCACGCGATGCAAGGCAATCCAACTGGAGCCATGGGACTTGCTGATTATCTGGGCTGGGATTGGAAATCAAAAGCCGACATCCCTATCGTGTGCGTGCCGGGTTGTCCAACGCAGCCGGATAATATCACGGAGACTTTGCTTTATCTGCTCTATCAAGCAGCGGGTCGCGCGCCTCGGATACCGCTTGATGAAGCTCTGCGCCCGACCTGGCTTTTTGGCGACACGCTGCACGAAGGCTGTGATCGCGGCGGCTACTACGAGCAAGCACAGTTTGCCGAAGAATACGGCTCGCGCTACTGCATAGTGAAGCTCGGGTGCTGGGGGCCTGTCGTTCAATGCAATGTGGGGAAACGCGGGTGGATGGCGGGCGTTGGCGGTTGCCCGAACGTCGGAGGAATCTGCATCGGCTGCACAATGCCGGGATTCCCGGACAAATTCATGCCGTTTATGGATCAGCCGCCCGGCTCGCTTCTCTCCTCGCACGCGGTCATGACTTATGGAAGAGCCATTCACGCGCTGCGCAGATTCACTCAGGCATCGCTCAATAAAGAACCGAGTTGGCGACGGCGCGGGGCCGGGCAGTCATAGCAAGAAGCAATGAAGATGAAGGCTTCCGAAGAATCCAACCTGATCTCAGACGAGATTGAAATGCCGCTCTCGGATCAGGCTCAGCTTGTAATTTTGAGAGAGGCGGAAAACGTTCTCGGAGGACTCGCCAACATATTTCTCACAGCCGACGACTCGACGTTGCAAGCAGCCAGCAAGTTCTTAGATAACCAGGGCCGACTCGAACTCATGACCCCGCAGTCGCCCGATGTCGAAGCGCGCTATAAAATCCTAGTTGAGCAAATCCCGGCAGTCGTCTTTCTTGCGTTTCTCGATAAAGGCATCGGCGAAGCTTACGTCAGCCCGCAGATCGAAGCTATGCTCGGTTTCACGCAGGAAGAATGGCTGAATGATCCCGTGCGCTGGTACAAGCATATTCACCCGGACGACAAGGCTCGATGGAGCATCGAAGCCGCGCAGATGTTTATTTCAGGCAGGCCGCTGCGGTCTGTTTATCGAGTGATCGCTCGCGACGGGCGCGTGATATGGTTTCACTGCGAAGCCAAGATGGTGCGCGACGATGAAGGCCATCCCTGGTTCATTCACGGAGTCGCTTTCGACATCAGCGAACTCAAACAGGTCGAACAGACGCAGCGCGACTATGCCGAACGATTGCAAGTTCTATCTCGCCGATTGATGCAAGTGCAGGAAACCGAGCGCCGTTATATCGCGCGCGAGTTGCACGATGAAATCGGTCAGGCGCTCACCGGTCTGAAGCTCACGCTTGAAATGACTTTGCGATTGCCTCCTGAACAAGTTAAAGCCAATCTCGTAGAAGCCCTCGCGCTGGTTAATGAACTGGTGGCGCGAGCGCGCAACCTGTCGCTCGATTTGAGGCCAGCGATGCTTGACGATCTGGGATTGCTGCCTGCGCTGTTATGGCATATTGGTCATTATATGAAACAGACTCACGTGCATGTGACTTTCAAGCATACGGGCCTGGAAGGGCGACGGTTTACGCCCGAAGTTGAAACGGCTGCTTATCGTATAGCGCAGGAGGCTTTGACCAATATCGCGAGGCACGCTTGCGTAGATAAAGCGACAGTGCGAGTGTGGGCCGATCAGACTACGCTGGGACTTCAAATCGAAGACCTGGGGGCGGGCTTTGACCCTGAAACGGCATTGGCAGAAGGCAATACGAGCGGGTTGGCCGGGATGCGCGAGCGAGCGATATTATCAGGAGGTCAATTCACGGTTGAGTCACATTTTGGAATCGGCTCTCGTTTAATGGCCGAGTGGCATCTTGCCGATGAATAGGATGTTAAAAGTGGGAACCCGACGACATGACGACGATAGTGCTGGCCGATGACCATCAACTAGTTAGACAGGGGCTGCGCGCCCTGCTGGAAGCCGAATTCGATCTTCGCGTGATCGGCGAAGCAGGCAATGGACTGGAAGCTGTGAGGCTGGTCGAGCGGCTCAATCCCAATGTGCTTATCCTGGACTTGATGATGCCGGGCATCAACGGACTGGAAGTGACAAGGCAGTTGAAGAAAAGTTCTTCTCAAACAGGCATTGTGATTCTCTCGATGTACGCAGACGAAGCTTATGTGCTGGAAGCCCTCGGCAACGGCGCATCGGCTTACGTGCTGAAAGACTCCAACGCGTCCGATCTGGTTCATGCAGTGCGCGAGGTGGCCGCAGGTCGGCGCTATCTCAGCCCACCGCTTTCCGACCGCGCCATCGAAGTTTATCAGGAAACGGCCAAAGCCACTGTGATTGATAAATACGAAACCCTGACTACGCGCGAACGCGAAGTACTGCACCTTGCAGCCGAAGGCTGCACCAGCAGCGAAATCGCTTCAAGGTTAGGCATCAGCGCGCGAACGGCTGAAACTCATAGAACTCACCTGATGAGCAAGCTCGGCATACATACTCAAGTCGAGTTGATTCGCTATGCCCTGCGCCGAGGGATCATCCAGCTCGATGATTAGATAATCACCGCAGAACCGCTTTAGATACAGAGAGCATCCAAAGTTTTTTTCGCAACGATGCAGCCCCGTAGGGGCGACCTGTCTATAGCAGCGTGATGCAAAATAATTTTGTAGCTCCGTAGGAGCGACCTGTTGATTCAGGGGTCGCTCCTACGGAGCTACGACGATGTTTTCTCACCAGTTCTATAGACAGGTCGCCCCTACGGGGCTGCGTTTGCTCTGTGCTCCTGTACCTTTCCGTTATTTAATATTTTTACCCTCCCTGCGTAAAAATACGCAGATTTCTAACAATAATTACGTAAGTCTACGGATAGACTCTTTTATCAAAGGGCGTGATAATCGAGTTTCCCGCAATGGTGTGTCTACTTCTATGAACGACTCATTGCAAAATCCTCGCGCTAACGAAATGCAGTATCACTATTTAAATAGCCAGGAAAGGAGGCGCTAAGATGGCAGCAGAAGCGATTCCATACGGACGAATGACTCAGAAAGCACCGGCTGTCAGTGATGTGCACATCGTCTGGATCACAGCAGGTCTTGGTTGTGACGGCGATTCGGTTTCAATCACTGCCGCAACCCAACCGAGCATTGAAGACGTTATCATGGGCGCAATCCCAGGTCTTCCTACAGTTCACCTTCACAACCCTGTCCTTGCATACGAAGTCGGCGACGATTTCATGAAATACTGGTATGACGCAGAAAAGGGATTGCTCGATCCCTTTGTGCTGGTCGTCGAAGGCTCTATCCCTAACGAAAAGATAAAGAGCGAAGGTTACTGGGCGGCGTTGGGAACTGATCCGACGACCGGCCAGCCCATCACTACTAATGAATGGATAGACCGATTGGCTCCAAAGGCTCTGGCCGTAGTAGCCATCGGAACCTGCGCGACTTATGGCGGCATCCATGCGATGGAAGGAAATCCGACCGGAGCTATGGGGCTGGCAGATTATCTGGGATGGGAGTGGAGATCAAAGGCGGGCATCCCGATTGTCAATGTACCCGGTTGCCCTGTGCAGCCGGATAACTTCATGGAGACAGTGCTCTACCTGTTGTATCTGGCGGCGGGGCTGGCTCCGATGATCCCGCTTGACGAGCAGTTGCGACCCACCTGGCTCTTCGGCAAGACGGTTCACGAAGGCTGTGACCGCGCGGGTTATTACGAGCAGGGCGATTTCGCTACTGAATATGGCTCGCCCAAGTGCATTGTGAAACTGGGATGCTGGGGGCCTGTGGTCAATTGCAATGTGCCCAAACGAGGTTGGATGGCCGGAATCGGCGGCTGTCCCAATGTCGGCGGCATCTGCATCGGCTGCACGATGCCCGGATTCCCGGACAAGTTCATGCCGTTTATGGATGAGCCGCCCGGCGGGAAACTCTCTTCATCCGCAGTCGGACTCTACGGCAAAGCCATTTCTGCGCTACGCAGGATGACTAACTCGACGCTCAACAAAGAGCCTAAGTGGCGACATGCGCGTCCAGAACTTACTACTGGCTACCGGCCAAGAAGCTATTAGCGAAAGGAGCGATCATCTATGGCCACCACGACTAAACCGAAATCTAAGGCTTCAAGCAATACGAGCAATCTGGTCGAGATGAATTGGGACCCGATTACTCGCATAGTCGGCAGCCTGGGCATCTACACCAAGATCGATTTTGAGAATCGCCAGGTTGCCGAGTGCTTCAGCACCTCGTCAATCTTTCGCGGTTACAGCATCTTCATGAAGGGCAAAGACCCCCGCGACGCACATTTCATCACCAGTCGCATCTGCGGCATCTGCGGCGACAATCACGCGACTTGCGCCACTTACGCGCAGAACATGGCCTTTGGGGTCAGGCCGCCTGCAATCGCCGAATGGATAGTCAATCTCGGCGAAGCGGCTGAGTACATGTTCGATCACAACATCTTTCAGGACAATCTGGTCGGCGTGGATTTCTGCGAACAGATGGTCAAGGAGACGAATCCAGGCGTCTGGGAGAAGGCGAAGAATACCGACGCTCCGAATGCGGACAAGCACGGCTATAAAAAAATCTCAGACATCATGACCGCGCTCAATCCGTTCACAGGCGAGTTCTACCGCGAGACCTTGCAGGTCAGCCGGTATACGCGCGAGATGTTCTGCCTGATGGAAGGCCGTCACGTTCATCCTTCGACGCTCTATCCGGGCGGCGTGGGCACTGTGCCTACTATTCAGTTGTTCACGGACTATCTGGTTCGGCTCATGCGTTATTGCGAGTTCATGAAGAAGGTAGTCCCGCTGCACGATGACCTGTTCGACTTCTTCTACGAAGCGCTGCCGGGATATGAAGAGGTTGGTCGAAGGCGCATTCTGCTCGGCTGCTGGGGATCGTTCAACAACCCGGATGTCTGCGACTACACATATGAAAATATGGACAGTTGGGGCAATGCGATGTACGTCACTCCGGGCGTGGTCGTTGACGGCGAACTGGTTACTACCGATCTGGTCAAGATCAATTTAGGCATTCGCATATTGCTGGGCAGTTCGTTTTATGACGATTGGGAAAACAACGAAACATTCGTCAAAACCGATCCGCTTGGCAATCCTGTTGATCAGCGACATCCGTGGAACCAGACGACTACTCCCAGACCGCAGAAGCGCGATTTCAATGACAAGTACACATGGGTCATGTCTCCGCGCTGGTACGATGAGCGAACGGGCGATTATCTGGCGCTCGACACGGGCGGCGGCCCGATTGCTCGATTCTGGGCAACGGCGCTGGCCGGAACCGTAGACACAGGCTATGTCAAAGCGACGGGCCACAGCGTGAAGATATATTTGCCGAAGACGGCCACAAAGCCCGAAGTTGAATTTGAATGGAAGATACCAAAGTGGAGCAACGCCATCGAACGCGACCGCGCTCGCACTTACTTCCAGGCTTACGCGGCGGCGCAGGCTCTTTACTTCGCCGAACAGGCTATGGCAGAGTTGCACGCGGGCCACACGAAGACGTGGACGGATTTCAAGGTGCCGGAAGAAGCGATTGGCTGCGGCTTCCACGAAGCTGTGCGAGGCGTGCTATCGCATCACGTGGTGATACGAAACGGCAAGATCGCAAACTATCACCCGTACCCGCCGACACCCTGGAACGCCAACCCGCGCGATGTCTACGGCACACCTGGCCCTTATGAAGATGCCGTGCAGAACACACCCATCTTCGAGGAAAACGGGCCGGAGAATTTCAAGGGCATAGACATCATGCGCGCCGTGCGGAGTTTCGACCCTTGTCTGCCCTGTGGCGTGCATATGTATCTGGGCAACGGCAAGACAATCGAGACTCGCCATTCGCCGATGTTTGGCGTGTTCGGAAAATGATAACCCGGTGACGAGTAATCAGTAGCCCGCGCGTAAGCAAGGGCGCGAGCATGTTCGCCCTCCCTCACGGTCGGGCTACTGATATTCGTCGCCTATTACTCTTCTATATCGTTATGCCTGAAGAAAAAGAGTTTCAGCAGAGAATTCAGAAAGTCGAACAACTCGTTCGCAGAATCGAAACGGTGGCCGACCCTGAAACGCGAGCAACCGCAGTCGAGCTTATGCAGTCGCTGATGGATTTGCACGGCGCTGGCCTTGAGCGAATGATGGAGATCACGTTTCAGAATGGTGAGCCGGGCAGCCAGATCATTGACAACTTTGGTCGCGACGAATTGGTTGGAAGCCTGCTTCTTTTGTATGGGCTTCACCCGTTGACCCTTGAAGAGCGTGTTATACAGGCGCTCGACAATGTGCGCCCTTACCTGCGCTCGCACGGCGGCAACGTGGAGATGCTTTCTGTTACGGACGGAGTGGTGCGGCTCAGGCTTGCGGGTAGCGGCTGCGCTTCGACTGCAGCAACGCTCAAGCTGGCTATCGAAGGAGCGGTCTATGACGCGGCTCCCGATATGACTGCGCTTGAGGTCGAAGGGGTGGTCGAGCAAAAGCAGCCTACCGGCTTTGTAAAGCTGCAAGGCCGAAACGGCGCTTCGCGACCGGCGAACGACAAAGGCGGATTGGAAGAACGGACGCTTGGTGTATTAGCAACGGGGAGGAAGTGACATGGCAGATGATCAAAAAGGCACGTCCGGGCCTGCACATACACCGGGCACAAGAAAGGGCGAAGAGATACAGGAGCAAGACGGAAAAGAAGCTGGTCGCCACGATAAAGGCGAGACGGGCGCAGGGAGACCCGTTGGCGGGTCTACGGCTAGAGACTCTACGCAGATAAATCCTCAAGACCCGATTGATCCCGATAGCCCGAACATGCCGCCAGCTTGAAATTGACCTAAGTAAGGACGCGAAGGAATATCAAGAGCTACTATTAGATTTTTCTTCGTGTCCTTTCTCAACTTGTGTCACATCTCTAAATATGAGTTCAACGCCGCCAAATCAAAATAGCCCGTTCGCAGCTCTGCGCCAGTTCATTCGCGCGAAAGCGCCCGTCGAAATGTGCGAACTCTGTAGCGCAGAAGTGCCAGCCAATCACCAACACTTGATTGATCCATTGAATCGGAAACTCGTCTGCGCTTGCGATGCCTGCGCCATCCTCTTCAGCGATCAACAAGGATCGAAATATCGCCGCGTTCCCCGCCGCGCCCGATTCCTTCAGGATTTTCGCATGACCGACGCGCAGTGGGACAACTTGATGATTCCGATCAACATGGCTTTCTTCTTTAACAGTGCGGCGGATCAAAAGATAGTGGCGCTTTATCCAAGCCCCGCAGGCCCGACCGAATCGCTGCTCGCGCTCGAATCCTGGGAAGAGATCGTGAATGAAAATCCTGATTCTGAAAGAGATGGAACCGGATGTCGAAGCCTTGCTGGTCAATCGCGTAGCCAGCGCGCGCAATTACGCGAGCGCCGAATACTACATCGTGCCGATTGATGAGTGTTACAAACTGGTCGGTTTGATTCGCGCTTACTGGCACGGCTTATCCGGCGGCACAGAAGTATGGGAAGCGATAGGAAAATTCTTTACCGAGTTGAAAGAGCGATCAACGCCCTACAAAGAGGCGTCTCGTGCCTGATTTGAATTTCCAGGTAGAGGGGGCCGAAGCTATAGCCTACGCGGCATCGCCGCTTTTGGCTTTCAAATTACACATTACCAATGCGAACGTAGAGGAACCTATCCACTCGGTCGCGCTCAGATGCCAGATTCAGATAGAGGTGACGCGCAGGCGTTACACCGTTGAAGATCAGGAGCGGTTGCTCGATCTTTTTGGTGAGCCGGAGCGCTGGGGACAGACTTTGCGCAATATGTTATGGACTCACGCGAACACAGTCGTCCCGCCGTTCACAGGCTCGAAGACTATTGATCTTCAAGTGCCTTGCACATTCGATTTCAACGTAGCTGCCGCGAAATATTTTTATGGATTGGAAGACGGTGAAGTCCCGCTCAACCTCATGTTCAGTGGCACTGTTTTTTATGCGAACGACGAAGGCAATCTGCAAGTCTCTCAAATTCCCTGGGACAAGGAGAGTCGTTACCGGCTGCCCGTCAGCGTGTGGCAACAGATGATGGACATTTACTATCCCAACAGCTCGTGGCTCTGTTTGCGGAGGGACGTTTTTGACCTGCTTTATCAGTACAAAGTGAAAAGAGGGATTCCGACCTGGGAGCAGGCGTTAGAGAGTCTTCTTAAAAACGAAGAATGAATAAGTTTTATCATGAGATCAAATTCACCGCAGAGGACGCAGAGGACGCAGAAGATAATGATGAAGTATGAATGATGAATGATGAACTGATAGAGAGATTCTTAATTCATCATTCATCATTCCGCATTCATCGTTTCTTCCTCGTCCTCTGCGTCTCTGCGGTGAATCAGTAAAAGACATGAACATCGAGCTAGTAGAAAAGATCGCCAATGCCGTGCTCTACGAGGGTTATATGCTCTACCCTTACAGGCCAACGTCTGTGAAGAATCGGCAACGCTTTAATTTCGGGTCGCTCTCTCCGAAAGCTTATAGCGAAGCGCAACAAGGCACCGAAAGCTGGAGCATGCAGACTCAGTGTCTTGTGCTCGCGGGTCAACATACGACGCTCGATGTGAAAGTTCGGTTCCTGCATCTGGTGATGCGCGAAGTGTGCGAATCTGAAGAAGGCGCAGCGCCCGCAATGAAGCCGGTCGCGGCGCTTGAGGTTGACGGCCAGTTGTTTCAAACCTGGCAGGAAGCCATCGAGCGCGACGTACCGACAAAGCCATTCACTTTGAGCCAACTCACGACAGAGCGGCAGCGAATTGACTTTTCGTTTCCGTCAAAGCAGGAAACGGAATCGTTACGCGATTCGACAGACCGGCTCGTCGGCGTGATCGTCCGAAAGCAGCAAGCCATCGAAGGATCAATCGAAATCGAAGCCGAACGCATCGCAGATGGATTGTTCAAAATCACTGCGCGCATACTGAACCTGACTACAATGCAAAGCGCCGCCGAAGCAAGCCGCGATGAAGCGTTGCTCGGCGCGCTGGTTTCGACTCACACGATTCTCATCGTGAGAGAAGGCGAATTCGTTTCACTGCTCGACCCGCCGGACGAATTCCGCGATGCAGTCGCGCACTGCAACAACGTCGGAACGTGGCCCGTGCTGGCAGGCGATGAAGGCGAGCGCAGTGTGATGCTCTCATCTCCGATAATACTCTACGACTATCCGCAGATCGCGCCGGAAAGCTCAGGCGATCTTTTCGACGGTACAGAGATCGATGAAATCCTGACGCTGCGAATCATGACTTTGACGGATGAAGAAAAACGCGAGATGCGCTCTGCGGATGAGCGCGCGCGAAAGATTCTGGAAAGAACCGAAACGCTTCCCGCAGAGCAACTGATGAAGATGCACGGCGCAGTGCGCGGATTGCGCCCCGCCCGCAAGGATCGGCCATGAATGAATGGGAATGGAGTTTATTGGAAGATAAAACTCAGATAGAGCATGTCAATGTCTTGGGCGTCGAACTCAAACCGGGTGATCGAGTCCGATTGCGCCCGCGCGCGGGCGGCGACATCTTTGACCTGGCGCTTGCGGGGAAGATTGCGGTGATTGAATCCATCGAGCAAGACTACGAAAACAAGATTCACCTGGCAGTAATTCTCGATGATGATCCGGGCAAAGACCTGGGTCTGCTCAGGCAACCCGGCCATCGTTTCTTCTTCTCGGTCGAAGAAGTCGAGCCGCTGATGCCCGGCGAAGTGGAAGGCTAAGATTGATGACGCGCCCCCGCATCCTGATCGCTTGTATCGGCAACATATTTATGGGCGATGATGGGTTTGGAGTAGAAGTGGCGCGGGCGTTGACGACGCGCAAACTGCCGGATGAAGTGCGATTGGTAGATTTCGGGATACGAGGCTTCGACCTGACTTATGCGCTGTTAGACGGTTACGACGTGACGATTTTCGTTGACGCGACCAGTCGCGGCGAAGCGCCGGGCACGCTCTACACAATCGAGCCTGATCTGGATGAATTAGAAGACCTCGACCCTCAGGAAATGATGGTTGAACCGCACGGCATGAATCCGATGAAGGTGCTGGCGATGGTCAAATCAATGGGCGGAGAGTTCAAACGCATTCTGCTGGTCGGATGCGAGCCTGAAACGCTCGGCCCCGAAGAAGGATTGATGGGTTTGAGCGAGCCTGTCGCGAGGGCTGTCGGTGAAGCGGTCCCCTTGATTTGCTCGCTCGTAACTCAGATTCAAGAAGCGTATAATGAAAACAAGACGCTGTGAGCAATACTCTTACACAAAGAGGTATCATCTCACATGAAACTACTCGAAGATAAGAAGAAATCTAACCACCTGGTTTGGAAAGTAGTCGGAGGCGCAACTCTGGCTGTTGTGGTAACCGCTGTGGCCGTGAGTTTTAAAGATATTGTGCGGTACATAAAAATCAGCACGATGTGAACTTATGCTGAAGTCGAACGGCAGCCATAGGTGAAGCAGTCCGAGGCCATATCATATTTTGAAAGGTAAGGAGAACATCAATGCAAAACAATGGGAGCAATGGATCTTCTGATGGCAAAGATATGTTATACGTCGCTGGCGGATTGGCTTTGATGGTGCTGGGAGCCGGAATGATAATTTCGCATCCGTCAATCCGGCAATCTATAGCTGCCGGGCTGTCTTCGGTGCTGCCTGACCTGCAAAGCAAATTCGGCCCTGATCTAAGCACTTTAGGGCCTGATATTCAGCGTTACATGAAGATTAAATCCATGTGATGTGTGGCGCTACGAAAGCCTGACAGCAATATCGCAAGGCAGTTCGCCCGGCTCGGTTGAGGTGTGCTGTGCCTTGCGATTTATTGACCTGTCTAAACGAAAGCGGTTGATTAAATGAGTGCAGATGAAAAGGCTGTTGTTCGCTACATCGCAGATGCCGGACAAAGCAAATTCATAGTGCAAGCATTCGCCTCAGGGTTGCTCGCGGGGTTCGGGCATAATCCCACAATCGCTATTCGCGACTTTACTGGCGAAGTGCAATGCACGCCGGGTTCTTTGATAAACGCTTCGGTGCGATTTGTGATCAGCGCAAAATCACTCGCCGTCATTGACGATGTCAAAGAGAAAGATCGCAAGGAAATCGAAACCATGATGCACGACACCGTGCTGGAAACATCCAGGTATCCTGAAATAATTTTTCAGAGCACTAATATTACGGTGACGAGGGTTGTCGAAGGCCGGTACAAAGCGAGGATCATTGGCGAACTGACGATGCACGGCGTAACTCGCGGCAACCTCTGGGTTCAAGCGCAGGTGAAAGTCGAAGGCGATAGTATACGCGCTCAAGGCGATTTCACGCTGAAACAGACGGATTACAACATCAAGCTTGTTTCCGTCGCCGGGGGCGCGCTCAAGCTCAAAGACGAATTGAAATTCACCTTCGACATCGTGGCTCATCAAGAGCAGGGATGAAGCGCAGGAAGAAATGCACGAGCTTTCAATTGCGATGAGCATAGTCGAGATGGCTACAGAAGAATCGGAGCGGCGCGGAGGCGCTCAAATTCATGCAGTGCATCTCAAACTCGGCCATCTTTCGGGCGTGGTCAAGGACGCGCTGTTGTTTTCATACGATGTGGCTTGTGAAGGCACGCCGCTTGAGGGTTCGCGTCTGGTGATTGAAGAAGTGCCCGTCACGGTTTATTGTCCGGCTTGCCAGTCGCAGCGCACGCTCGCTTCTATACAGCATTTTTACTGCCCTGTGTGCAGCACTCCCACGCCTCAAGTCACACAGGGCAAAGAACTCGAAGTCGTAGCTTTGGAGATTCAATAATGAGTACTCCGCCTCGCATGATTGAAGTTCGAGAGAATGTGCTGAAGCAGAACGACCTGCTGGCCCGCGCGCTCAGGAAGCGTTTTCAGGAAGCCGGAGTATTTGTTGTCAGCCTTGTTTCAAGTCCCGGCTCTGGCAAGACTGCTTTTCTTGAAAAGACGCTTGCTCGGCTTAAACCGATTTGCCGTGTCGCGGCTCTGGTCGGCGATCTTGCGACCGAAAACGACGCCAAACGATTGGCTCGCGCAGAAGTTCCGGTCAGGCAAATCACTACGGGCACGGTTTGTCACCTCGAAGCTCAAATGGTCGAACGCGCTCTCGAAGGCTGGGACCTTCAAGAGATGGATTGCCTGTTCATCGAAAACGTTGGAAACATGGTCTGCCCTTCAAGCTACGATCTGGGCGAAGATATGCGGCTGGTTTTGATGTCAGTGACCGAAGGCGAAGACAAGCCGCTCAAGTACCCGACCATTTTCAACACCGCAGACATAGCGATAATCACAAAGATAGACCTGGCCGCGGCAGTCGAATTCGACTCAGAAGCGGCTCACAAAAGCATTCAGTCGGTGCGTCCGGGCATGCAGGTGCTTCACGTATCGGCAAAGACCGGGCAAGGAATTCCTGAGTGGCTAGAGTTCTTGCAATCGCGCTTCGCCGCTCAAGCGCAGAGTTAAAAGAGGATTAATGCGGACGCGAACTCAAATCCTCGTGCGCGGTATCGTGCAGGGCGTTGGCTTCCGTCCATACATCTTTTCACTTGCCACCGAACGCGCGCTCAGAGGTCAAGTCTTCAATAACACCAGAGGCGTTATCATTGATGTCGAAGGCGAAGCTCGCGCCATCGAACAGTTGATTAATGAAATCAAGTTGAACCCGCCGCCGCTCTCAATTATCGAATCGGTCGAGCACAGCTCGAATCTGGCTCCGGCAAACTACAGCGACTTTTCGATTGTCGAAAGCGCCTCATCGGGCGAGAAGTTCGTTCCTATTTCGGCAGACGTTGCCACTTGCGAAGACTGCCTGAGAGAGATGTTCGACGAGAAAGACCGGCGCTACCGTTATCCTTTCATCAACTGCACAAACTGCGGGCCGCGCTTCACGATCATCGAAGACATTCCCTACGACCGCGCCCGTACTACGATGCGCGACTTCCCTATGTGCAAGGACTGCCGCGCTGAATATGAAAATCCGTTAGACCGTCGCTTTCACGCCGAGCCGACAGCTTGCGACGGTTGCGGCCCGCAGGTGTTTTTGACCGATGCGCGAGGCCATGAAGTATTGCTCAATACTGCAATCGGTGAAGACGCGATCAGCCGCGCGCGCCGGTTGTTGCTCGAAGGAAAGATCGTTGCGATCAAAGGTCTCGGCGGATTTCATCTTGCCTGCGACGGGCTGAACTCTGAAGCGGTCGAGCGACTGAGGCAAAGAAAATACCGCGAAGACAAACCGTTCGCTTTGATGACTGACTCGATTGATGTCGCGAAATATTATTGTATGGTTTCCGAGGCGGAAGAAGACCTGCTCCGGTCGCAACGCCGCCCTATCGTGTTGCTTGCGCGCAAACCCGATTCACGCATCCCGAACGCAGTCGCGCCCGGTGTGACGACGCTCGGCTTTATGCTCGCGTACACGCCGTTGCATCACTTGTTGCTCGAAGACCTCAACCGCCCGCTTGTGATGACAAGCGGAAATATTTCCGATGAACCTATCTGTTACGAAGACCGCGAAGCAGAAAAGCGACTGAACGATATTGCAGATTATTTCCTGCTTCACAATCGGCGCATCCATATGCGCGCGGACGATTCGGTTACTCGCGCACACATGGGGCGCGAAATTATTTTGCGCCGCTCTCGCGGCTATGCGCCTCAGCCTGTCAAGACTTCGTTCGACTTCAAACAACAGATACTCGCTTGCGGCGCGGAACTCAAAAACACTTTCTGCCTCACGCGAGACAATTACGCATTCATAAGCCATCACATCGGCGACCTTGAAAATTTGGAAACGCTGCGCTCGTTCACCGAAGGCATAGAGCATTTCAAACGGCTCTTCGACCTGCACCCTGAAATAGTCGCTTACGATTTGCATCCTGAATACCTCTCGACGAAATACGCGCTGTCGCTCGATGAAATCGAAACCAAAGTCGGAATCCAACATCATCACGCGCACATTGCGAGCTGCATGGCGGATAACCGTGTCGAAGGCGAAGTCATAGGCGTAGCGATGGACGGACTTGGAATCGGCTCTGATGGCCGGTTCTGGGGCGGCGAGTTCTTTGTCGCCGATTTCATTCATGCAGAACGCATCGCTCATCTCGACTATATAAAGATGCCCGGAGGCGCGAAAGCCATTCGCGAGCCATGGCGCATGGCTGCCGTTTACCTCGACCGCGCGATGGGCGACGACTTCCTGATTTGGATTTGCCTTTCGTGCATAATCTCGACCGCAAAGATTGGGGCGTGCTTCGCAGCATGATGCGGAGCAACACGAACAGCCCTGAAACGTCGAGCATGGGAAGGTTGTTCGATGCGATGTCGAGTCTGCTCGGCTTAAGGAAGCGCGGTCAATTATGAAGGGCAGGCGGCGATTGAGATGGAAGCGATTGCCGACCGAAATTGCGTCGAAGGCTATGAGTTTGAGGTAACCGACAACGGGAGTATAATCAAAGCCGAGCCGGTGATTAAACATGCAATGGAAGATTTGCTTGATGGCGTTTCCCCACAAGTGATCTCATCGAAATTTCATCTCGGCGTGGCTGACCTGATCACATCCATCGCGCGCAAAGTTAGAGCCGAACGTCATCTCAATCGCATCGCTTTGTCAGGAGGCGTTTTTCAAAATATGTTCTTGTTGGAAAGCGTCTGCCGCAAGCTCAAGGCGGAAAGCTTCGATGTATTGACACACAATCGCGTGCCGCCGAATGACGGAGGCATCTCGTTCGGGCAGGCCGCGATTGCCAACGCACGTATTGCGAACAGGGAGAACTTAATTTATGTGTCTGGCGATACCCGGAAAGATAGTTGAAATCGTTGACCCTGAAAATCACATAGCCAAAGTCAACGTGGGCGGCGTGAAGCGAAACGTCAACGTTGGGATGCTCGATAACGTGATAGTCGGCGACTATGTGCTGGTTCACGTCGGGTTCGCGATGAGCAAGGTTGACGAGAAAGAAGCCGAAGAGACACTCAGGTTGCTTCAAGAGCTTGGCTCTTATGAAGAGGAGTTCGATCAATTCAAGACTTCTCTTGATTGAATGGGTTGATAAATTATGAGCTAATGATTTTTCGCGCGCTTTCTATTCGTTCCTGCACGAAGACAGCAAGCCGTCTGAGGAGTTGACGGAAGAACTGGGCTTTTCGCTGATGGAGAAAGCGCGAGAGAGCATAGAGGTTAAGGCGCGGTTTTTTGAAGAGAACAAAGACGGAGTTCTTCGCGCGTCGCTTGACGTAGCGCGCGCCTTTCATCACGAGCGCAAAATGCTTGGTGTGCGGCAACGGCGGCTCAGCCACGGACGCGCAGCACATCGCCGTCGAGTTCATGCATCCGGTCACGGTTGGCCGCAAAGCGTTGCCTGCAATCTGTTTGGCAAACGATATGGCGATGGTCACGGCGATTGGCAATGACGTGGGCTTCAGCCGATGTTTTCACCCGGCAGATAATCGCGCTCGGACGCGAGGGAGACGTTCTGATCGGAATTTCTACGAGCGGGAACTCCGAGAATTTGATTCACGCTTTTGATACTGCGCGCCGGTTGAAGCTCGTCACAATAGGCTTTGCCGGAAACGATGGCGGCAGGATGAAAGAACTGCAAGCTGGCGGGTTGCTCGATTATTGCTTCACGGTTCCCACTTCGAGTATTCACCGCATACAGGAAACCCACGTCGCTCTTTATCACATAATGTGGGACATGGTGCACGAATACCTACAACATAAATCGCTGCTCGAAAACAAAGATGAATGAGGGTGATCTCAAATTTGGATTGCCGCGTAGCGGCCCTATGAATTTAGCCGTGTACTTTAGTGCACGGAAAAGCGCAGGTAAAAATGCCGCGTCGCGCGAGCGACGGTTGAACCGAATTTTATTCAATCGTCGCTCGCGCGACGCAGGCCAATTGATGATGTTCGATTCCCGGCCTTGAAAGACCGGGCTAAATTCACAGGCCGCTACGCGGCCAAGAAAGACCGGGCTAAATTCACCGAGCCGCTACGCGGCCAAACTTGAGCAATATGTAAATCGGTTTTTTGGAGAAGAGCAAATGAAATTCATAGACGAGTACAGGCAGGGAGAGCTTGCGCGCAGGCTCGCCGAACAGATCGCGAGTTTGACTGATGTGCCGCTCAAATTCATGGAAGTCTGTGGCGGCCACACGCACACTATATTCAAGTACGGCATAGAAGATTTGCTCCCGCCCAACATCGAGATGATTCATGGGCCGGGATGCCCCGTGTGCGTCATACCACTGGGTCGCGTTGACGATTCCATTTCAATTGCGCTCGAACCTGAAGTCATATTTACTACATTCGGTGATATGATGCGCGTGCCGGGATCGAAGACCAATTTGATTGACGCCAAAGCCGCAGGCGCTGACGTTGCGCATGGTCTATTCGCCGCTCGACGCTTTGAAAATCGCAAAGCAGAACCCGAATCGGCACGTGACGTTTCTCGCGCTCGGATTCGAGACCACAGCGCCTTCGACGGCAATGACCGTCTTGCAAGCTGCAAAAGACGGCGTGGAAAATTTCAGCGTCTTCTGCAATCACATAACGATTATTCCTGCGCTCAAAGCCATGCTCGATTCGCCGGATTTGCGGCTTGATGGCTTCGTCGGCCCCGGCCACGTGAGCACGGTGATAGGCACTCGCCCTTACGAATTCGTCCCGAAAGATTATCGTAAGCCGCTGGTCGTGACAGGATTCGAGCCGTTGGACGTTCTGCAATCGGTTTATATGATTGTCAGGCAGATAGTCGAAGGCCGAGCCGAAATCGAAAATCAGTATGGGCGCGTGGTCAATCGCGACGGCAACATTAAAGCTATGGAAGCAATCTTTGAAGTCTTTGAGCCGCGCGATTATTTCGAGTGGCGCGGGTTGGGTTCGATTGCTCGCAGCGGCATGAAAGTGCGAAGCAAGTACGCACGGTTCGATGCGGAGTTGAAATTCAACGTGCCGGGCTTGCGCATAGCAGACCCGAAGGCTTGCCAGTGCGGCGAGATTTTGAAGGGCGTGAAAAAACCATGGGAGTGCAAAGTCTTTGGCACGGCCTGCACGCCTGAAACTCCAATTGGCTCCTGCATGGTTTCATCGGAAGGCGCTTGCGCCGCTTATTACAACTTCGGGCGACTGTCTAAGGTCGCCGAGCGTTCTGGCGCGCAGGCGAGGGCTTGAAAGGCATGGCGGAAAAGATGACGCCTTCGCCGCTGTTCGAGCGAGTCGAGCGCGCGAGGCGAAGAAAGCGAAAGATAAAAGATACGCACATTACGCTGGCGCACGGCAGCGGGGGCCGTGCCATGCACGAGCTTGTTGAGGGGCTGTTCCTCGAATATTTCAGGAACCCGATGCTGGAATCGCTCGAAGATCAGGCCGTTTTTGAAATCACGGGAAGTCCCGCGAGACTTGCTTTCACAACCGATTCGTATGTTGTTGATCCGATATTTTTCCCCGGAGGCGACATCGGCAAGCTCGCAATCAGCGGCACCGTAAACGATCTGGCGATGAGCGGCGCGCGCCCGCTTTATCTTTCCGCCGGATTCATTCTCGAAGAAGGACTGACAATCGAGGATTTGAAACGGATACTCGAATCAATGAAAGCTACGGCTCAGGAAGCAGGAGTCGAAATAGTCACAGGCGATACGAAAGTAGTTCAGAAAGGCAGCGCAGATAAAATCTTCATCAACACCGCCGGTGTCGGAATCATTGATTCAGGCGCTCGGATTTCCGCATCGCGCGCGCGCGCGGGCGACAAGGTTATTCTGAGCGGCACGATTGGCGATCACGGCACGACGATTATGATCGCGCGAGGCGAGCTTGAGCTTGAAACCGAAATCGAAAGCGACGCCGTGCCACTCAATTCGTTAGTCAAAGATATGCTCGATGAAGCCGCGCGCGTCGCAAGCGTCGAGGCGATTCACTGCCTGCGCGACCCGACGCGCGGCGGCGTTGCGACTACGTTGAACGAAATAGCTCTGGCTTCGGAGGTCTGCATACAGATATACGAAGACCGCATTCCGGCGCGAGAAGAGGTGAAAGGCGCTTGCGAAATTTTAGGGCTTGACCCGCTTTACGTCGCCAATGAAGGCAAGCTGATTGCGATAGTAGCGGGCGATGCGGCGGACGCGATTCTCGCGCGAATGAAAGATAATGTTTACGGACGCGATGCCTGCATCATCGGCGAAGTCGTCGAAGAGCCCGGCGGAATAGTCGCAATGCGAACAGGCTTTGGCGGCACGCGAATAGTTGATATGCTCGCCGGCGAACAGTTGCCGCGAATATGTTAGCATCAGGTCAATCTAAATCTGCTCTTTACCGCTTGGCGAGTTAATGAAGTAATAGAGGCTTGAAAAACAAGTCTCGGCGAAGTAATCTTCTTCCCTTAGAATCGTCACAGTTGCCCTCTTTCGTATTAGTCTTCTGAGCAAACGAGCGTACAAATGTCTGATCGGGTACTTTATTCAATAAAGGGAGACTTACTGCACAGCGGGAGGAATCAAGCGCGTTGAAATCCAATTCAATGCAGCGCCTGCGTCTATTCCCGCTGTGGCAACCGCTTTCGGCGCGCGGTTTCCGGCTGTTTTGGATAGGCCAGAGCGTCTCTCTTTTCGGCGATCAGTTTTACCGCATTGCCCTGCCCTGGCTCGTTTATTTTCTGACTGGCTCTAGCTTAGCACTAAGTTCTATCTACCTGGTTTCCGGCGCAGTGCGCGCAGTATTTCAACTACTGGGCGGTGCGCTCAGTGACCGCTTCTCGCCTCGCACACTGATGCTCATATCGAACTCGGCGGGCGCTATTATGACTGCGCTGACCGGGTTGGCAGTTTATCTGAACATAGCGCAGCCCTGGCATCTGTATATTCTGGCAGCCGTATTCGGGCTGATTGATGCGATGTTTTATCCCGCATACATGTCTGTGACGCCGTTGCTGTTGATCAAAGAGCAGCTTGTCGCCGGCAACGCTCTGCTGCGCAGCACCGTCCGGTTGATGGGCATCATCGGCCCTATTGCCGCAGGGTTCGTAGTCACCAGAATGGGCTATAGCGTGGCCTTCGCCTTGGACTCTGCTACATTCGTATTCGCAGCGTTCATGCTCTGGCTTATGAGGATGGACAAACACGGCGATGCGCAGGAAGAGGAGAAACAAATCCCACTCGAAACAACCTCTGAAAAGAAGAGCTTGTTTGTGAGCATAGTCGAAGGATTGCGCTACGCGCGCAGTAACACGCGATTAAAAATGCTCTTCTTGTTTATGGCGTTCTTTGAGTTTGCCGTCACGGGTTCGATTCAAATCGGCTTGCCTGCTCTTGCCAAACAGCAATATGGAATGGAAAGAGGGCCTGAAATGAACTCGTGGATGATATCTTCGTTCGGCGCAGGCATATTGGTTGGAATGTTGTTGTCCGGCGCGCTCGATATCAAGAAGCTGCGCGGCAGGCTGACAATCGGCCTGTCTTTGCTGATGGGCGTTGGATTTCTGCTACTCGGCTTCACAGTTCAAATTGTAGGGGTCTGTCTGTTGCTGTTTGTCATAGGCACAGGAGGAGGAATTGTCAGCATACTCTTGCAGGCGTGGATACAGATGAACACAGAGAAACGCATGATGGGGCGCGTGATGAGCCTGCTGATGCTCGGCATTTTGATAATGGAATTGCTCTCTATCGCTCTTGCGGGGGTGCTGTCCGGGTTAAACTTGCCTTTTGTCTTCATAGTGAGCGGCGTAATGATGCTGGCATCCTGCATCATTGCTTTTACAAGCCGGACCATCAACACAGACCAGGAATAGATCTCACAAACTGTTGATAGTAAATCTGCACGTTGGTATTTTTCCATACTACACACAACAAAAATCCGGGTTGACAAATCCGCAGGTAGTGAGCGATAAACAGCGCTGATTGCACTCCCTGACATATTTTAAATGGCTTCCGAATCTGTAGGGCAGGGCTTGTCCCAGCCCGGATTGCCGAAGACAATGATTGATTTGAAACCTGCGAATTATAGTTCTGTCACCGCTTCGCAGTTCGGGCAGTGCAAGCAGAAAGTCACATGTCGAGACCGGTCAGGACTGTAGCATCGCTAATACAGGTTTATTGCTTTTATTCTAGGTTGGATACACATGGAAAATTTATTGCAGGACATTCGATTCGGATTTCGCACGCTGGTGAAGAACCCCGGCTTCACCCTTGTTGCAATCATCGCGCTCGCGCTGGGCACAGGGGCCAACAGCGCTATCTTCAGCGTCGTGAATGCAGTGTTGCTTCGTCCCTTGCCTTACGGAGAGCCTGATCGAGTGATGATGGTTTGGGGTAATAACTTAAAAACCGGCGATAAACAATACTCAATATCTGTTCCTGACTTTAACGATTACCGCGAGCAGAGCACTACGTTCGAGCAAATGGCGAGTTTCGTTTACGAAGACTTCAATCTCCTGAGCGGCGACGAACCTGAGCACGTTCAAGGCACTATAGTAGCATCCGGCTTCTTTGATACGCTCGGCGTAAAAGCTATGCTTGGCCGCACGTTCTCGCCCGAAGAAGGCCAGCCCGGCGCTAATCGCGTCGTCGTCATCAGCAACGGTTTGTGGAAACGTCGCTTCGGGTCAGACAATGGACTGCTGGGACAAACGATAAATCTCAACGGCGCGAGCTTCACCGTCATAGGAATTACGCCGCCCGATTTTCAATCCCCGGAAAAAGGCGACGAGTTATGGGTTTCGATGTCGTTTGACGGAGGCGACCGCATGCGAATTCCTTCCGCATCAGCGCTGAAGGGATGAAGCTCCGCAATGCTCGCTTCCTGAAAGGCTTGGCGCGACTCAAACCCAGCGCTACGGTCGAGAATGCTCAAGCAGAGATGGAGCAAATCGCGAGCAATTTAGAGCGACTGTACCCTGATAAAAACGGAGGCATTCGCGTCAACACCACTCCCGATGAACGAAGAGATCACGGGCAAGATCAAGCCCGCTCTCATAATACTTCTTGCAGCGGTCAGGTTTCGTGCTGCTGATTGCCTGCGCGAATGTCGCCAATCTTGCTGCTTGCTCGCGCAGCATCGCGGCAGAAAGAGATCGCCATTCGCATCGCTCTGGGCGCGGGGCGAGTCCGGTTGATAAGGCAGTTGCTGACGGAAAGCATTCTGCTCGCGCTCGTCGGCGGAGCGTTAGGGTTGCTGCTCGCATTCGGTGGAATCAAACTGCTCATCGCGATCAATCCTGCAAACATTCCGCGCTTGGGCGAAATTGACATCGACGGTAAAGTGCTCGGCTTCACATTTCTGTCTCTATTCTCACAGGCTTGATCTTCGGCCTGATACCTGCGGTTCAAGCGTCCAATCCCGACCTCAATGAAACGCTTAAAGCGGAGGGCGCACGCGGCTTCTTCAGGCAGCGTTCGCAAGCAATACATTCGCAGCATGACTTGTGATTTCCGAAGTCGCGCTCACGGTTTTGCTGCTGATCAGCGCGGGGCTGATGATCAAAAGTTTCATCTCTCTTCAAAGAGTGAACACGGGCTTTGATCCCAACAACGTGTTGACGATGCAGGTGAATTTGCCTTCGACAAAATATACAGAAGACCGCAGATCAAGTCGTTCTACGAGCAAGTAATGAAGCGCGCTGAAACGCTGCCCGGTGTGGAATCGGTCGGCGCTTCGTTAGTAATCCCTCTGATGGACAGAAAATTCTCTCTTCGTTTCACGATTAAAGGACGCGTGTTGCTTCGCCCGATGAGCGGCTCCTGGCTCAATTTCGCGTCATCAGTCCTAACTATCTTCAGACGCTGCGAATCCCATTGATTCAGGGCCGTGAATTCACAGACCAGGACCGCGATCAGTCTCCGCCTGTCATCATAATCAACGAATCTATGCGCCGATGGATGACTGGAGCTGCTGCCCACGCCGGGCGAAGAGCCGCTGGGCAAATTCATCACTATACCGTGCGGCTGGCCAAGTCCCGCGCGAAATCGTAGGCGTGGTCGCGGATGTGAAGCAGACTCCGCTCGATACGCAATCAGAACCGCAGAAATGTACGCTCCATATCTTCAAAAGCCTTTTCCTTTTATGGGGTTTGTCATTCGCACCGCATCCGACCCTACAAAGATGATCAGTGCCATGCGCAGTGCTATACTTGAAGTTGATCCCAACCAGACTGTTTATGACGTGAAGACCTTACAGCAATTATTAGGCGAGTCGGTTTCTCAGCCGCGACTTTATACCGTGCTGCTCGGCATATTCGCGGGCGTAGCTCTGGCGCTTGCGGCTGTAGGGATTTATGGCGTGCTGAATTATTCGGTCAATCAGCGCAAGCAGGAAATAGGCATTCGCATGGCGCTGGGCGCGCAAGCCTCTGACATACTCAAAATGGTCGTTGGGCAAGGAATGCTTTTGACGGCAATTGGCCTTGCAATCGGATTAGTCGCGTCGCTTCTGCTGGCGTTCTTCATGACAAAATTGATCGAAGGTTTCCTGTTCGGAGTCAGCTCTACTGACATGACTATCTTCATAGGAATTCCGCTGTTGCTCGCACTGGTTTCATTGCTGTCGTGTTACATACCGGCGCGGCGAGCCACGAAGGTTGATCCTATGATTGCTCTGCGTGCAGAATAGCTTATGGACTTGTGCTGGATTTCAAACTGAGAATTACAAGTGGGCTACGAGAAACATATCAAGGGTTAAAGGGAAAATCATGGCACCGAGTCAGCCCCTCAATGATAATCGTGCTCAAGATGTGGCAATGGCCGGGCAGATTGCGCTGGAAGAGAGCCGATTCGAGGAAGCGTCCGAGTATTTTAAGAGAGCGCTGCGAATGGGCGTGTTCTCGGCAGCAGAAGAAGCGCTGTTGCGTTGCCAGTTGAGCGAATCGTTTGAAAAATGCGGCCTCTATCGAGAGGCGCTTGAAGCCGTCAGCAAGTACGAGAAGATGCCTGAGTTTGTCAGGCTTTCCGACCACGCGCAGATGTCAACGCTCATCCGGCTTGGATGGTCCTGCTCTTTCGTCAACGACATCCCGAAATCAATCGCTCTCTTCAATCAAGCAATGTACATTGCCCGCCGCCTTGATGACGACGCAGGTATAGGCGCGTGCTGTCTGGGGCTTGGGCGCGCATTACAGGAACTCTCAACGAGCTTCGCATTGCCAGCGACCAGTACACGACGGGGCTTGAGCATTACAGGCGGCTGGGCGATTGGCGCAAACTCGCTCAGTCTTATATTTCCATAGGCCAGATTTATGCGCACGAAGGCGATTACAGAGGCGCGCTTCATTCGCTTAAACAGGCGCTGACAATTATAGGAGACCGTGACGAACACGATCTTCGTGGCCGCGTCTATACGTACCTTGCAATCACTTATGATCATCAAGGCTTGACCGGCAAAGCGCTCGAAAGCTGGGAGAGAGCCATAGAACATTTTCGCCTTGTAAACAATCTCCAGTCTCCTCGCCATGAACTACAATAATCTGGCCGATAAGCTGTTTTATCTGGGGGACTGGGAGCGGGCAGAAGAATTGTTGAAGTCCGCAATCGAGATGGTCAGGGGTTCAATCGGCGTGACGACTCTGGGCGGCGTGCTCGACACGCTGGCCCAATTATGCCTGCTTCGCGGCCAGGTTGATGAAGCAGACCGGCTGCTTGACGAATCGCTTGAGGTGTTTGCTTCATAAAGAGCGGCGAGTGGGCAGAAGTCAGCACGTTGAACACGATTGGCCGCAGTCACTTGATGAAGAATCAAACAGAACAGGCCATCCAAGTTCTATCGCGGGCAATAGAGATATGTGAACAGTCGGGCGATAACCACTATATCTCGGAAGCTCGGCTGTGGCTTTCCGAAGCGTACCTGCGGCAAGGCGAATCTAGCGCAGGCGAGCGCTCTTGTCGAAATGGTCAGGACATCTCTAGCCGAAGGCTGCCCAGACCAAATGGTGGGGGATGATGATGAGAATGGCCGCTAGGATTGAAGCCGCGCAAGGGCACATAGCCGCTGCAATTCAATCGCTCGGCCAAAGCACTTCCATCTTTGAAATCAAGGGCAGCGTATACGAAATCGCGGTCAACCGCGTTGACCTTGCCGAACTGCTGAGGAGGCAGGGACGCATCGAAAGCGCAATGCTCGAAGTCGAAATGGCGCTCGCAGTCTTCCGCCAACTCGGCGCGGCAGCCGACGAGCGAAAGGCCATAGAACGACTCGCCGCGTTAAAACAAGTTCAGACACAAGCCGAGAATTGAGTCGTCTGCGCGCCGACGGATTCTCTCGCGCCAACGCTCGATCTGGTTTCAGTGATTGACGGCTTCATGACGCGCCGCCTGGCGCAGGCAGCGGTCTTTCGTGAATTATTGATTCAAGAGCTTGCGTCAATCATCCATCAGCAAGCAAACAGTCGAGCGGCTCTGGTTGCCGAAGCTGACGGCAATAATTTGAAGCTCAAAGCTTCGGTCGGACTGGATGAAAGACGAGAAACAAGAAGCTATTGAATTCTTGAGGCAACCTCTCGCCCGAAGAACGTCGCAGCCACTTCGTCTATTCTTTCCATGACAATCGCAAAGCGAACTATTTGCTCTACGTCATAGCTCCCCGGTCTGAGCGTTTCCTATCGGGCACAATCAATCTTGAACCTCTGCTCGACCTGGTTAAGTTGAGCCTGGAAGTGGAAACGCAAAGAAGCAAGGCCGCCGCACGCAAGTATTCAATCCCGCACGGCTGCTTGAACAAGTGGCATGCCCGGCTTCATCTGCGCCAGCCGCGCTATGAGTTCCGTACTCGAACAAATTCACAAAATTCGCTCCAGTGATGTCACCGTCCTCATCACTGGCGAATCCGGCACCGGCAAAGAATTGATCGCTCGCGCCGTCCACGCCGGTTCCTCTCGCCGCTTCAACACCTTCCTTCCCTTCAACTGCTCCGCCGCCCCTAAAGACATGGTCGAGAGCCAGTTGTTCGGCTATCGAAAAGGCGCTTTCACTGGCGCTATTGCCAGCAACGAAGGCGTTGTTCGCGCTGCTGAACGCGGCACCCTCTTTCTTGACGAGATCGGCGACCTCCCGCTCGACCTTCAGCCAAAGCTGTTGCGATTTCTTGCAGGAACACGAGATTCATCCTATCGGCGATACTCAGCCGCTAAAGGTCAACGTGCGAGTAGTCGCAGCCACAAACTCAACGCTGGAACAAGCAGTGGCGGAAGGGAAATTCAGAGAAGACTTGTTTCATCGGCTGAACGTGATAAGGATACAGGTGCCGCCGCTGAGGCAGCGAAGAGAAGAGATACCGGCATTGATAAATTACTATCTGAATCTCTATCAGAAGGAAGCGGCGAAAAGCGAGATCAGGTTATCGGAAGAGGCGTTGGATTTGCTGGTGGTGTATGACTGGCCGGGCAACGTGCGGCAACTATGCAACGAGGTGCGTCGCATCGTCGCTTACGGGGATTCTGGAACCATAGCGACCAAAGAAACGCTTTCGGAAGAGATCGTCAAGGCTGTGCCGCGAGATGGAGGCCAGTCCTAGTGTTTCAAAGCGAGCAGCAGAATCTCCGGTGAATTTGTCAGAGAGCAGGACGCTTGCCGATGCGGTTAATGAAGTCGAACGACAAATGATTCAAGAGGCGCTCCGTCGCTCATCGGGTAACATTGCTCGCACGGCAAAAGAGCTTGGCCTCACGCGCAGGGGACTCTACATGAAAATGGGTCGGCTGAATTTCAAAGCTTGAGGGCCGAATCACTACCTGCATTCTGCGTCGTGTATACCTGCTAAACAGGTGATTAGCAGGTATACATAAAATATAACTCCTTTTTTCTTCACAGATTAACAACAATATATAGATTGGTGATTAGCAGGTATACATATCTGCGAAAGCCAGCGCATGCCGGATGGTTAAGCTAAATGTTCTATCTTCAAGAGCGTCTGTTGTCGCTCGGTCGGGTTAAACTGCGGCATAAGCGTTGCTCTAGATATGAGTGCGGAAAGCGCAGTAAGAAATCAAAACGAAAATTCAATGAGGGTTGAAAGGGAGACTGATATGTCAAACACAAAACTACTTCGAATCAATGGCTTCCTGGCGACGGCGTTGTGCTCGGCGACGGTGTAGTGCTCGGCGACGGCGTTGTGCTCGGTGACGGCGTTGTGCTTGGTGATGGAATTATGATAATCGCCTAATATATACTCGCAATCGCCGGAGGATGATCAAAAATTGTTTGCACGGCTAAAGGTGTGGTCGGATTGAATTGTGGGTAGGCATTAATTCAATTTGGCCGCGCCTTAGTCGTTCTAACCGAATTCACTCCGCGATTATCGAAGCGTCAACGTAGCCGCGCACGTCAACAGGCCATAAGGCAGTGAATGCAGAGCCTGTGCCCACCTCACTCATCACTTTGATTCGCCCGCCAAGCAATTCTGCCAGTCGCTTGCTAATAGGCAATCCCAGCCCCGTCCCTCCGCTGTGATTCGGGTTCGAGACATTAACCTGGCGAAACTCTTCAAAGATGAGCGGTATCTGATCTTCCGCAATCCCCATGCCCGTGTCAATGACTTCGACTCGCCACATCTCTCCGGCATCCGGGCCAGCTTTTAACGTCACAGACCCGCCCTTCGGCGTGAACTTGATGGCGTTTGAAACGAAGTTGGTTATCACCTGAGCTACTTTAGTCGGATCGCTTATAATGAGCGAAAGGCCCGGCTCGATTTCATACTTGAAGTCCACGTCTTTGTCGCTGGCCGTTGGATTCAATCCGTTGAAAATTGAATCTATCAATTCTGCCGCATCGAATTCCTGAACTTTGATCTGCATCCTGCGCGCCTGAAGCCGCGAAAGGTCGAGCAGATCGTTGACCAGTTGAATTAACAAGTTGGTAGATTTTTCCAACCGCTCGACTGTTTCGCGCTGTCGCGGCCCCAGAGGTTCTTTCTTGTCGCGGCCAAGCAAACTCACTAATCCTGTGATCGCATTCAGCGGCGTCCGCACTTCATGCGCGATGGTTGATATGAAGCGCGATTTCATTATATCAACCTGCTTGAGCTTTTCGTTTGCTTCCTGAAGATCTCGATTTGCCTGTTGAAGCTCGCGGCGGCTCTGGGTCAATTCCGCAAGCACGCGCACCAGTTCTTTGTTCTGCGCCTGAAGCTCTTCGATCATGCTCGATTCGTTTGCGGAAAAGAAAAGATTGCGAATCTCGTCTACGGGTTTCAGCAATCGCTGGTCGTGATCGAACCATTTTGCGGCTTCGATGCGGGTTCCCTGTCCCGCGTGGCTTTCGACTTTGAACTCGTCCATCAAACGGCGAGAGCCTGATATTCCCTTCCCCAGTCCTGTGCTCGAAATAAACTCGCCCGCGAGAATCTTTTCCAGATCATCGATGCCCGGCCCGCTGTCTTCGCAAAGAATCTCCATCCCTTTGCGGCCTTCTCGTTCGATGACAGAGACGGTTATGCTGCCGGATTGAGCGTATTCGTAAATGTTTCTGGTCAACTCGCTGGCAACGGTTGTCAGCTTGATCTGCGTGACGTTATCAAATCCCATCTCGCGCGCGGCGAGCCTTACGCGGTCTCGCACGCGAGTCAAGTCCGCTTCGCTGCGAATGAAGATTGAGCCGATCTTCTCGCGCCGCAACTCGGCATCTGTCATGGGATAGAATAACTCAGAGGTCAAAAGCTCATCCTCCCGCATATTATCGTTGCGTCGTCGTTCGGGCGGCTGAAATCGCGCATTACAGTCGCGCAGAGCATCTGCGGATGTAACCCTAGCAGGCCGGGATAGTGCTCTGCGTCCCATCGCTCTGATATGCCGTCTGTTGACATGACTATCGTCGCCACCTTCGGCAACTGATCTTTAAACACCTTCACGCGGTCGAGCCGTGAGCCGAGCGTTCCGTTGAGCGAAATGAATTTGAGCGATTCGCGTCCGCCAAACACTCGAAAATCCGTGTTGCCTATGCCCGCGTATTCGATCACGCCAGTAACGCAATCGATCAATGCGACACCTGCGACAGCGCCCCGCGTCGAGCGAAGCGCACTGTGCGCAGAGCGAATGATCGTCTCGACCGGCTGCAATGCGTTTTTTTCAATCGAAGCGACAGCTTCACGCGCAGCTTCCATAGCGCCCTCGCCGTGACCAAGCCCATCAATTATTGCGAGAAGCTGGCGATCATCGAATCGCTTGATGATATAAGCATCGCCGTTATGCACTTGCCCGTTTGTCGAGCGAGTCATCGCGCCCCAAAGCTGTTTGCGCCCATCTGTAGTTTCAACTGAACCGACCGGGCGCTTTCTGAAGATTATAGTCGTACCGTAAGTCGTGCGGCCATACATCGTGAGTTTACGCGTCTGGCTCTCGACAATCGAGTAGATATAGAACTCGTCGGCCATTCGCTTGATCGCTCCAAGACCTGCGCCGAGCGAGTCCGTTGTCGTATAACCATCTTCGACGGCAATCAAAGTGTCTTCAATGCCAGGGCCTTTGTCCCAGTAGATGATTTCAAGCCCTGTGGGTTCTAAGCACTCGACCGCACGCGAACAGAAAAGCTGGCCCGTGCCGCGCGCAAATTTCATCGCATTCGAGCCAATCTCCTGAACGACTATGTCAAGCTCTGCAAGCTGTCGCTCGTCGAATCCCATTTCCAAAGCGCATCGGCGAACGGCTCTTCTTGCCGTTCCGATGTGCGTTTCTTCGATTAGGGCCACAGACTCGAATCGTTTCATCTTCAGATTTTAGATTTTAGATTTTAGATTTTAGATTTTGGATTAAAGAGACTGGAAGGTCGGCGCTCATCTGAAGTCCGGCAATCCAAAATCCAAAATCTAAAATCGTCACAGCCATTTCGTTATCGTCACGATCGTGCCAAGGCCTACTTCGGATTCGATCTCGAAATCGTCAACAAGCCTTCGCGCGCCCGGAAGTCCCTTACCCAAACTGCGACCCGTGCTGTAGCCATCGGTCATAGCAAGTTCGATGTCTGCGATCCCCTGCCCGCGATCTTCAAACTTCACGCGCAGCCCGCGTCTCCCATTACTTTTGATCCTGCTGATTTCGACCGTTCCTGCTTCGGCATATCGCAAAATATTTCGCGTAAGCTCGCTCGTTG
This sequence comes from Blastocatellia bacterium, assembly GCA_963726785.1. Lineage (GTDB taxonomy): Bacteria > Acidobacteriota > Blastocatellia > UBA7656 > UBA7656 > DATEKX01. The sequence continues at coordinate 37,706 of CAVSDJ010000008.1, read as the reverse complement.
CAGTCACCAGTCGCACTTGATCTATATGACTGAATCCCATTTCGATTGACGCATCTCGAACGCAACCGCGCGCAAGCACGAGGTCTTCACTCTTTTCAACTTTGATGTGGCTAATTTCTAACTGCTGCATGTTCGTCCGCGCCGGATGTTCGATTGCGGCGCTTATCGTTCATTCGCTCTTTTAGAATCCTCAACCCGTCATCTACGTCGAGCGCGGTCGAGACGCCCTTGAGTTCAAGCCCAAGCTCTACGAGCGTGATTGCGACCGCAGGCTGCATCCCTACGACGACGGTTTCCGCGTCCATGATGGAAGCCATCGAAGCTATGTCGGAAAGCATCCGCCCGGTGAACGAATCAACCATTTCAAGAAGCGAGATGTCTATCAACACAGCGTGCGAGTTCGTGCGCTCGATTTCTTCGAGCACGCGATGTTGAAGATCGAGAACAGTCCGATCGTCCAGGTCTGATTGAATTGAAACGAGCAGCACTTCTGCGATTTTAAGGATGGGCACTCTGAACGCGCTCATCAGTCTCTCCCCCTTCCGCTGTGGCTTCGCCGTTAGCAATGCCTGTCTGCACAACCTTCTGCCTAGTCAACTCGAAAGCCAGCTTGATGCCGTCCGACAGTTGATTGCGGGTGATTATTCCCGTCAGATCAATCCCCAGATGCACAATCGTCTGGGCAATCGAAGGGCCGACGCCTGTAATGATGCAAGTCGAACCGAGCAAGCGGACGGCTGTGACCGTCTTTATCAGGTAATTCGCCACCTGCGTATCAACCGTCGGCACGCCCGTGATGTCCAGTATGGCGACCTCTGCGCGCGTGCGGACTATGCGTTCAAGCAATCGCTCCATCATCAACTGTGTGCGGCGGCTGTCGAGCGTTCCTATGAGCGGCAGGCAGATGATGCGGTCCCATATCTGAACTACGGGAGTTGACAGTTCAAGCATGTCTTGTTGCTGTTGGCGAATGACTCGCTCGCGGTTCTTGATCGTCGAGACGAAGATGAACGAGCCAAGTTTGTCGAGCGCCTTCGAGAGCTTGTTCACCTCGTCGAGCAGAGTTTCAGGGTCTTCCTGATACTCGTCGCGCAGAAGCGGGTGTAATGTCTCTTTGAGGCTGAAGACATAGAATGCGGTTTCGGATGGGCTGAAGGCTTGCGCGGCCCGCGCTTCCGATATTTCAAGAAGCAAGCGGCGAATAGAGTTGAACTCTTTGCCGCGCATCTCTTCAACGTTCGAGTTCGCAATCGCCATCACGAAAGCGCGAAGAAACGATTGCGAGTCTGAGCGCAGTTCTTCGCCTGAGATCAGTGTTTCGCGGAAGTCGGATGAATTGATACGGTTTTCAATCCATGTTTCCAGTATCTCGTTCTCCCGCTCCGTAAGTAGTTTTATCGTTCGCGGATTCGGCGCATTGCCGGGTGTAGCGTTATCCGATGTCAAAATCGGCCCCCCCTTAGTAGAATTATGAATGATGAACGATGAAGGCGGAATTAGTATGAGCCAATTCATCATTCATAATTCATAATTCATCGTTTTCTTTATGGCGTCCTTTAGAAAATTATTAGCACGTCATAAGCGACTCTGCAATGAAAGCGAGGGAGCCAGTCGAAGACCGCGATTTCTTTCGGTACATCTAAGCGAGCTGGTTGTAATGAATTCGTCCTCGTTAATGCGTGAAAATCCCGCAAAGGTGCGCTGCTGTACGTGGCACAGGGATTGACTGATAAATAAGTGGCGCGTTTGAGGCGCGCTGGTGATGGTTGACTCCGCAATAGGGTTTTGGTGAAGGCCAATCATCGGAACCTTGAGCGAATAATCTTACAAGGAGGGTGAGTTATGGGGTTTCCAAATAAAGACGAAATGGAAGGCAAATTCGATAAGGCTAAGGGTGCTGTTAAAGAGAATGTCGGTCGCGCAATCAACGACAAAGACATGGAAACAGAAGGCAAGGCTGATAGAGCCGAAGGTACTGTAGAAGAAGGTTTCGGCAAAGCTCGCCGCAAAATCGGCGAAACCATCGAGGACATAGGCGACAGCATCAAACGGTAGTTTGAAATCTCCTGAGAGTTAAGAGTTGGCAAAGCCGGGCACGTCCCGGCTTTTTTTTTGCACTAATATAGGTGAGTTAAATTTCTATGCGCGGCGAACCGTAAGAGATATGACCTGGCGTACCCATCTAGCCTGGCGCTTTTCATCACGAATAACAATCCGCAATGGTCCTTCTGATGTTGATAGCGAATTTCCATCCTTGTGATCTGCGAGAAGAATTACTTGATTTGTAAAAGCAGGGTCGAGTTCAGGTAAAGCGAAAACCGCTCGATAACCATCTGTCGCCTCTACCATCAGGTACAGCGAGAGATTCTTACCACGCAGACCCTCGCCCGACGGAACACCGGCGAGGCGCAAAATTTCTATAAGCTCCACTCCCTCATAAGCCGATTCTTTCCCACCGTGATCTTTTGCGCGGACGGTTCGACGCGGCAGCTTTGCCAGATCGGCTGCGCTCAATTTCATCGGTCGCTCTACTTCTCCGCCGACGCTTAGCGCAACCGTTGAGTTAGTACCTGCCGCCTGTTTCTCCTGCGAACAGATTGCAGGAGAATAGGAAAACAGAATCAGATACAAGGCGATGAATGAGCGAATATGAGCCATCTTCTAAGCCTCACTGGAATGTTTGATTTGCAGACCTTATAGGCTAAACCCCTTTCAAAGCAAGAAGAATGTATCAAAATCCAATAAAATTGTATAAAACCGTATAGAGATTTTAATCTTTGCTTGACGTTAAACAGCTAAACACGTATAGGTGAAATTCTATGGAAATGTTAAAACCTCAGGAGGCGGCGAGGCTGATCGGCGTTAGTTATCCCACGCTGAAGCAGTGGATTTATACCGACAAAGTTCGCTCGGTCAAAACTCCCGGCGGGCATCACCGCATCCCTCGCAGTGAAGTAGATCGTATTACGGGGGCAAGGCAGCCGGTTTCGGCTAAGCGCAAGAAGCCTGCCGGGCTGGACGCGATTAGTGGAAGGAATAAATTGTTTGGCACCGTCACCGAAGTGAAGTTCGAGGGGCTGCTCGCGCAGGTCACGATCAACGTCGGCGGACAAGCGATCACCTCAATAATCACCCGCGATGCCTGTCTGGATTTAGGTCTCAAGAAAGGCGTGCGAGCGTTCGCGCTCATCAAGGCCACTGAGGTTATGATCGTTAGAGGGTGACACCCGGCTGTTTTCAGGAGAAGACGAAATGCCTCTAAGCGCAAGGAATCATCTGAATGGCAAAGTGATAGACGTAAAGCTCGGCGACATCATGGCTCACGTTACCATCAAGGTGGGACAGAATATTATCGAGTCAGTAATCACTCGTCAGAGCGCCGAAGAATTGAATATCAAGAAGGACGACACAGTCACGGCGGTCGTTAAAGCGACCGAGGTGATGATCTCTAAACAGCAGTAGAACAAGACTCCGAGCCTTCGCGCCTAAAGGTCAGGCTATAGCACCTGCCGATGGTCGATGGCCGATAGGGTCAGTCGGGAAACGGTCTGGCCTCCCACTTTGGAAAGGAGCACATATGCAAGTCCGGCTACTTAAGTCTCTTTTTGTCCTTTTGTTTCTCATCAGTTCAGTCCACAGCTCAATCCACATCGCAGCAGCACAAGCAGGTCAGGCCGAGCTTACCGGCGAGGTGCGAGATCAATCAGGCTCCGTTATCCCAGATGCTAAAATCACGGCGACTGAAACTAACTCTAATCAATCTTATCTCACGACGGCAGGGTCGAGCGGCGTCTACACTTTCACGGGGCTTAAGCCCGGTTTGTATACGGTCGCCGCTGAAGTCGCGGGGTTCAAACGCTACGTCCGCGAAGGCGTTCAACTCGCGACTGGCGAGAAGGTGAGACTCGACGTTCAGCTTGAGGCAGGGGCGGTTAGCGAAAGCATCACGATCAAATCTGACGCGCCGCTGCTCAGGAGTGAAACGGGCAGCCTCGGCCAGGTCATCAGCAACCGCAAGATAGTTGACCTGCCGCTCAATGGCCGCACGTTCGTCCCGCTCGTGGCTCTGGCTCCGGGAGTCGCGCTGCCGCCCGCTTCATTCTTCCCGCGCATCAACGGCGGTCGCCCAAGAACCAACGAATACCTGTTTGACGGCATCTCGGTCTTGCAGCCTGAACCGGGGCAAGTCGCTTTCTTCCCGATCATTGACGCCATCCAAGAGTTCAAGGTCGAAACCAACAGCCCGCCCGCCGAGTTCGGTCGCTTCAACGGTGGCGTCATAAACCTGACTACAAAATCGGGGACGAACGAATTTCACGGCTCCGCATTCGAGTTTTTTAGAAATGAAGTTCTGAATGCCCGCAACCTCTTTGCGCCCGCAACGGCAACAGACCCTAACAAACCCGTGTTCCGCCGCAATCAATACGGGTTTGTGCTGGGCGGCCCGATCATCAAAGACAAGACGTTCTTCTTCGGCGACTATCAGGGGACGCGGCAATTGATCGGGCGGGTTCGCATCTCGACCGTGCCAACGCTTTTGCAGCGACAGGGCATCTTCACAGAACTGGTTGGCGGGGTCGCGCCCAGGATATTCGACCCCGCGACGACAAGGCCCCGGCAGGGCGGCGGATTCACGCGCGATCAATTCCCAGGCAATCAAATCCCCACGTCGAGAATTGACCCCGTGGCTTTGGCCTTACTCAACCGTTACCCGCTACCCACTTCAAGCGCGACAGCCAACAACTTTCGCCGTGTCGCCAACGAGAACGACGAGCAAGACCAATTCGACATTCGCGTAGATCACAGGTTTTCTGACAAAGATCAGGTTTTCGCTCGTTACTCTTTTGCTAAAGACGTGCTCGATCCCGTCACCCCGCTGCCGGAAGGGAGCGGCAACATCACATCGGGGGCTACGGGTTTAACAGATACTCGCGGTCATTCTTTCGCTTCAAATTACATTCACATCTTCAGTCCGAGGCTGAGCAACGAGCTTCGCTTCGGTTACACCCGCCGCGTAATTGACCGCAAAGCCTTGCTTCTGGACTCGCCGCCTTCCGACAGTTTGCAACTACCTGGCATCCCGTCGAACGCCGCCTTTCAGAACGAACTTCCCACGTTCTTGATTGATGGGTTCCAGCAACTCGGACCTGCCGCGAATACCGATTCAGACTTTAATACTGACGTGACGGAGGTCGTTGACACGGTGGCTTTTCAGCGGGGCAGGCACTCGATTAAGGCCGGTCTGGATTTTCGATGGGAGCGGCTTAATATTATTCAGCCACCATCGCCCACAGGATCTTTCCGCTTCAGCACCCTGTTTACGGATTTGCCGGGCACGACCGGAACGGGCAATCCGTTTGCGAGCTTTCTGTTAGGGCAGGTGCAAACCTTTTCAATCGACTTGCAACAGAACGCGATTCGCCCGCGCGCTCACATACAGGAATATTTCATTCAGGACGATTGGAAGGTCACGCCGCGACTTACGATCAATGCGGGGCTGAGGTACACGCTCAACTTCCCCTCAACAGAAGTTGATAATCAAGGAGCGATTTTCAACCTGCAAACTCAGCAGTTTGATTTCTTTGGCGAAGATGGATTCCCACGATCTGGCCGCGAGCTACATAAGGCCAACTTCGGGCCGCGTCTGGGCGTCGCGTATAGGTTGACCGACAAAACAGTAGTGCGCTCAGGCTATGGCCTCATCTGGATAGAGATGGCAGGCATTACGACTCCATTCATCAACCCGCAATTCCCATTCATCCAGACCGTTTCGCAAAGGACGCTGGACAATGTTAATCCCGCCTTTGTGCTGAGGGGCGGGCCGAGCGTTGCGCCGATTCCGCTCACGCCTGATGCGGGGCTGGGGCAGGGAGTTTTTTCGGTTGATCGCGAACTCGGCTCCGGCTACGCGCAGCAATGGAATCTGGCAATCCAGCAGGAGATCACAAACAACCTGTATTTCGAGATAGCTTACGCAGGGTCGAAGATCACTCACGTCGGCATACCTGACACGAACATCAACCAACTCACAGTCGAACAACTTCAGATGGGCGCGGCACTGCTTCAACGCGTGCCCAACCCTTTCTTCGGTCAGATTCCACGCTCATCCAGTTTAGGCGACCCGACAATACCGTTAGCGCAACTTCTAAAGCCGTTCCCGCGATTCACAACGGTCAGTCTGTTTCGTAACAATGTCGGCAACACAAACTACAATGCGTTACAGATGAAAGTAGAGAAGCGCCTTTCACAAGGGTTTTCTTTCCTAGCGAGCTACACTCGATCAAAGCTGATAGACGAAGCGTCATCTGTATTTGACGCAAGCATACTGACAGGGCCTGTGGCGAATTTTCCCGTGGCCGACAGTTTCAATCGCAAGCTCGAACGCGACATATCGAGCGGCGACATCCCGAATGTGTTCGTCGCGAGCTTCACTTATGAGCTTCCCTTCGGCGCAGGCCGCAGGTTTGACCCGCGAGGAGTTGCAGGAAAGTTCCTGCGCGGGTGGGAAGTTGCAGGAGTCGTAACAGTCCAATCGGGCTTGCCGCTTGCCGTCACACAGGCGACAAACTTCAACACATTCGCGGGATTCGGTACACAACGACCGAATCGTATAGCCAAGCCTGATCTGCCTGCCTCTCAACAAAGCACTGTGAAGTTCTTCAACACGGACGCGTTTCAGGTCGCGCCGCAGTTCACCATCGGCAGTAGTTCTCGAAATCCTGTGCGCGGGCCGAACTACCGCAACGCGGATATTGCGCTCATCAAGCGGACATACATTCGAGAGCGGATGAATGTTGAATTCAGGGCCGAGGCGTTCAACCTGACAAACACACCGCTGCTGTCTGCTCCGAATGTCGTGCTTGGCACTCCCGGCTTTGGTTCAATAACATCAGCGGGCGACCCGCGAGTGATTCAGCTCGCGCTGAAATTCAACTTCTGAAAAGAGAAGTCGTTATAGTCTCTTTCGGCAAGCATCGAAAGTGAGGCAGAAAAATGAAGCTCTGCGAACGGGCGAAAGCAGTCTTTAACTCGAACCGAAAACTCTATGCGGTCGTAGCGGTTGCCCTCATCTTCATAGCCGCATGCCGCATGCAACCAGCAGAGAATGCGCAAGAGATCACCGTAGCTGCCGCAGCAAACCTGACCGATGCGTTTGCAGAAATTGCAAAACAGTTCACAGCCAAGACCGGCATTCGCGTTGTGTACAGCTTCGGCAGCACGGCTGATCTGACGAAGCAGATTGAAAATGGCGGGCCGTTTGATGTGTTCGCTTCGGCTGACGTAGAGCATATAGACGAGCTAAACCAGAAGGAACTCATTGCGCCTGACACGCGAGCCATCTATGCGCGTGGCCGATTAGTCCTTTGGGTGCCGCCGCAAGGTCGCGCTCGTGTCAGTCGTATTGAAGATGTGACCGGCGCGGATGTAAAGACGGTTGCGATGGCGAAGCCTGATCTCGCGCCTTACGGTCGGGCGACTGTCGAAACGCTCAAGGCGATGAATATCTGGCCGCAAGTCGAGCCGAAGGTGGTCTATGGCACGAACGTCTCTAGCACCAAGCAGTTCGCAACCTCTGGCAACGCAGATGTCGCCTTCCTTCCCCTGTCGCTGATTAAGAAAGGCGAAGGGCAATACATTGAGGTTGAAGAGCGGCTGCATCAGCCGATAGATCAGGCGCTTGCTGTAGTCAAAGCATCAGGCAAACAAGATATGGCGCGGCGCTTTGTAAACTTTGTTCTGAGCAACGAAGGGCAAGCGATTCTGCAACAGTACGGTTACAGCGATCCATCAGCAAAATAGTGATCAGGTGACTGAAACATATCAACGGTCTACTTTTTATCTTCCTTAAGTTCTTCTTTCGAGCCGCCGAAGGCGTGAGTGATATCGGAAAAGAAATCTTTCAAGCTGCGGCTAATCCCTGCGGGTTCTTCCCCGCCGCGCACGACCAGCACGGGGCATTCGGCGCGGTTGACTATTTCGCGCGTGATGTTTCCCATGATGTAAGTGCGCAACGAGCCGCCTTCCGGTGAAGAGCCTGTGACAACAAGGTCGTAATCGCCGCGACGCACTTCTTTGAATACTTCGCTGATGACAAGCCCGTGACGCAAGCGGACTTCGCTTGTCACTCCCATTTTATCGAGGTCTTCTTTTTCGCGGCGCAGGTTCTGGCCTAATCCTGAATTGGAGTGGAGCAAAAGATTCACGTCTTCTTCCATCTTTATCAGGTCGGAATAAATAGGCGGCGGCTCTGCCATGACATGAAAGAGCGTGATCGAAGCTTGCGTGGCTTTTGCGATTGTGCCGGTAAATTCAACGGCTCTGTCTATGAACTTCTCGCCGCCGCTGCACACAAGCACGCGATTGAGGGTCTCGCGGTTTCCGATTACGACCAGCACGGGCGGGGCGACGGCTTTGATTATTTTGTAAGCTTTCGCAGACATCAGGAAAGGCCCGCGCGTTCCCTTTCGCGCGGCTCCTATGACTACAAGATCATAAGCAGTCTCTTCTGTTCGCTTGAGTATTTCTTCAATCGGCTCGCCCGCCTTTATAATCAGCTCTGCGCTGACTCCCTTCTCTTTAAGCAATTGCTGCGAGCGCCTTAGCGAATCGAATATCTTATCGTCTTCGCCCGACTTTTCGGTTATGCCGAGTATAGTCGTTTCAGCTTTGATGCCTCCGGCAATGATACTTGCAAATCGAGCAGCGTTTTCGGCCTGCGTTGACCCGTCACTGCAAATCAAAATCTTCATCATTGTAGCTCTATAACAAGCGCTGGTTACTGGGGTACACGATGATATAACACTTCGCACCTATTCAGAAAGCAGATGAATGTAAACATGTAGGGGCGACCCTCTGTGGTCGCCCCAGATTGGCGATAGATGAATCTGGGGCGACCACAGAGGGTCGCCCCTACATGTCTAATTATCCGGGCGAAGTGATTGCGGCCCCGGAAGGAGACTCGCTGTCGGGCTGGATTTTCTCAAGCGTCGGCGGCGAGTTTTTATTCGACTTGTTGGAATTCTTCGGCTCGTTTTCAGACGGAGGCTTTACGGGGTCTATAACCGGAGGTTCCGCATTACGCGGCTTGCTCTTATTCTTATTTTCGTTTTTACTCGCCTCTTCTAAGTCGCTAATCGCTTTGTCATCGCTCGCGTTTTTGTTCTCCTTGTCAGCGCCTGCGTCAGCAGTTTCATCAGCTTCTTCGGGTTTCGCCGCTGCTCCCGTTTGCGTTGTTGAAGCGGGCGCGGTGTTAGTCGGCTTTGGATCCGGCTCACGCCCCATCGCAGCCAAAGCAGCACGCGCTTGATCTGAAATATCTTGAGCCTTCTGCTTGTAACGGTCGGCTTTGTCGGTTATCTGCGTGTTGTCTTCGCGCACTTCCTGATACGCTCTCAATTCTCCTTGCCACTGTCGCAAATCATTTATGTAAGAACGCAGCGGGTGTTCTTTTGGCAACGAATCAACGCGCGCTATGGCTTCAGTGACTGATTGCTGGGCATCATTGACTGCCTCGCTCGTCGAGCTTTGGCCGGAGAGCCTATTGCCAAACATAATGTATGCTGCGATGCCTGCGACTACTACAATCACCGCCACGAGCGCAATGATTCCGCCCGTGTTGCTCTGTTTTCGATAGCCTCCGTGCGCGACGACGTAAGGGGCAGGCGTCGAGTAGCGGCTCTCTGCTGGAGTGTCAACGCGCTGGTTAGCAGGCGTATCGGATAAAGGAACCGCTGCACGAGTAGGGCGTTGTCGCACGATGGTCGATTCATCCTCCAAAATATCTGTGACCGGAGCCTGCACCCCAACGGGCGTCTCAAGCTTGTCCTGTTCGCCGAGCGGCACGTTGATACGAGAAAATGCGCCTGCGCGATTAGTTCCAGATTGAACGGGCTGACCCAGTCCCGCCGCCTCTTGAAATTGGCGAGCGAACTCGCCTGCGCTTTGCGGCCTGCGCGCAGGATCTTTTTCCAGCGAGCGCATAACGACGGTTTCTATTTCCGGCGAAAGGTCGGGCCTTTTGTTTCTCAACGGCTCGGGAGGCTCTTGCGAGTGGGCTACCAGCAGTCGAGTCGAAGAATCGCCTTTGAAAGGAGCTTCGTTGCTCAACATCTCATAAAGCACTATGCCGAGCGAATAGATATCGCTGCGCGCATCTACAGGTTTCTCTTCGCACTGCTCGGGCGACATATAGCGCGGCGTGCCGACGATGATGTTGGCTCCGGTCAAATTAATGCGCCGGTTCACATCCTCTTGAATCTTTGCCACGCCAAAATCTACGACCTCGACCCAATCCGAGCCGTCGTATTCAGCGATGATTATGTTGTCGGGCTTAATGTCGCGATGAACGACGCCGACCGAATGCGCCACGTCGAGCGCGCCACTGGCCTGACGAAGTATGTTTGCCGTGCGCTCGACTGAAAGCGCGCCTTCCTGTCTCAGCAACTCGCCGAGCGTTATGCCTCGGACGAACTCCATCACGATGAAAGGAATTTTGCCTTCACTGATTCCGTAATCCATCACGTTGATGGCGTGAGGATGATGTATGAGGCTGGCTGCGCGAGCTTCCTGCTCGAATCTCTGAGCGATTGCCGAATCGGCTGCGAGAGCAGGCTTTAGCACTTTGACTGCAACCTGCTTGCCCATCCCTGAATGAGTCGCGCGATATACATCGCACATCCCGCCGGAGCCGAGGTGCTCTTCTATCAGGTATTTGTCTGCCAGGCTCTTGCCGACAAGCTCGTGCGTCTGCTTTCGCAAAGCCTCGCCGCACTTCGCGCATTGAATGTCTGAAGCTGAAACTTCGCCGCCACAACGAAGACAGGTACTCATATCATTCCTTTCACATGAACTCCGTCAGATTGTACTTTCTGATTTTGCTGTACAGCCTCGGCCTGTATATCCCCAGAGCCGTAGCTGCTGCCTGCTTGTTACCCTTTGTGCGCTTGAGCGTCTGATAGATGACTTCGCGCTCGATGTCTTCAAGCTTCATCTCAGGCGGGACATAAAATTCGCTCGTGCTGCCGCCGCTGCTCGGCTGAGGCGCTTCTGTTGCCGTGAAAGGTAAATCACTGGCTTCGATGTTCTCGCCTTTCGAGAGCAGGATAGCGCGTTCTAGCGCAGACTCAAGCTCGCGCACATTGCCCGGCCAGTGATAGTTGTACATCGTTGAAGTGGCCGACTGCGAAAAGCCCTGTGTGCGCTTGTTGTACTTCTCGGCGAACGACTTGAGAAAATGATCGGCCAGCAATTGAATATCCTCTGCGCGGGCGCGCAAAGGCGGAACTTCTATCGTGATTGTCGAGATGCGATAATAGAGGTCTTCGCGCAGCAGTCCGCTTCGCACGGCTTCGGGCGGGTTTCGATTCGTCGAGCAGATGAGCCGGAAATCTACTTCAACCGGCCTTTCGCTGCCGAGCCTGTAGAAGACTCGCTCTTGAAGCGCGCGCAACAGTTTGGGCTGAAGCTCAAGCGGCATCTCTGCAATCTCGTCCAGCAACAGTGAGCCGCCGTTGGCGCGCGCAATCAGTCCTTCTTTATCGCGAGCCGCGCCCGTGAACGCGCCTTTCGTGTGGCCGAACAATTCCGATTCGATCAACTCTTTAGGCAACGCGGCGCAGTTGACCTTCACAAACGGCCCTTTCAATCTGTGCGAGTTATAGTGAATCGCGTTTGCGATCAGTTCCTTGCCTGTGCCGGATTCGCCGACGATCAAGATGTTAGCATCGCTTTTGGCTACGGCTTCGATCATCTCGAATATGTTCTGCATCTGCTTCGAGCGACCGACGATGTCGCTGTAAGTCGTTCGCTGCTGGAGCGTGCGTCGCAGTGTGTCGCTTTCTTCAATGAGTGTCTTGCGTTCAAGCGCGCGGTCGATCAGCAATTGCAGCGCGTCGAACTCGAACGGCTTTTCGACGAAATGAAACGCTCCGGCTTTTGTCGCTTCGACAGCGTTAGCAACAGAGCCGTACCCGCTGATGATGATGACTTCAACTGATGCCCGCTTCTCCTTCAGCTTTTTGAGCACTTCGGTGCCGGGCATATCGGGAAGTTGGAGGTCGCAAAGCACCAGGTCGAAATCTCCGCTATCGAACAGCGCTAATCCTTCTTCGCCGTTCTTGGCCGTTGAAATGGTGAATCCTGCGTGCGCAAGGTTTAATCTAAGCGCATCCAGTATCGGTTCTTCGTCGTCAATAACAAGTATATTGCCTCGTCTTTTCACGGGGTTTCTCCTCTGCGGATTCTAGCTAAATATTCAATAAGAGTGTTGATTCCACTCAACATTTTCTCGACGGCCTGACGTTCATCGCCTTCGGGCAATTTTTTGGTGAGAAATGTTGCATAGAGTTTCAGCGCACCGATATGGTTTTTGATCTCGTGCCATTGCTTTCGATAAATGACCGCGTCGCCATCTTCGTATTGATTGCGACTGTCACGCACGACTAAAGGCGATATTGTGAGCGCAAACCCGTAAAACTCTTCATCGCACTTCAAGCTTTCAAGCTTGATCAACAAGGGGGTATTGCCATTCTCCAATTGCGATTCCTGGTAGTAATCGTCTTGCCTGCGCGCTTCGTTCATATGGTAGGTCAACCAGTTGGTTATTTCCGAGGCTTGCCCGAAAACTTCCGCGAAGTGCTTATATTTGACAGGCGGACATGGGATTACATTTTTTGACGCGCTCGAAGTGACAGCTTGAATTCTGCCAGCGGCATCGCATATCACCAGTGTTACACCATCAACGCGCGGCCCATCAGCCATATTGTCTGCATTCATAAATTCCTTCCCGGTTGACGCTTGCCATCCTGCAAATTGTTTTTCAAAGTTCGACGATGAATCCGGGGAGGTCGATTCATCATTCAACTCACGCATTTGAACAGGTAAAGATTATCCTGTTTCCAACCTGCCCCTGCTACGTACAGAGTCCGTGTCCAGATTGTTTTGGGCCACGGTGATGTTGTGAAGCTATGGGCGAATTGGCTCCAATTGTTCATCACGATTCGTTAAGGGCAACCCTTATGCCATCTGAAAGTGTCAAATTGCTTGGCATTCAATTATTATTTCACAGCTATTGAAATAAAACGAGACGCTTTCGCTTCGACCCGCGACTTAAATACATACACCGCAAGGTTATTCTATCTGCGATAAAGGAATAGTTGATAGAGTTGGTTTCCATATCGAATGTTGGTAGAATGCAGTCGGGGCGCTTAATGCAAATAGGAAAATCAATGATGAACTCCGCCAAGCGCGTACTGTTAGTAGATGACTTTGAGGACAGTCGGTTTTCGCTGTCGAAGCTGTTAGAAATCGAAGGATACGAAGTCATAGAGGCGGGTGACGGCGCTCAGGCAATTGAGCTTGCGCTCGCCGACAAGCCCGACCTGATCTTGATGGATTTATCATTGCCAGTTATTGACGGCCTGAGCGCGACCAGACAGATAAGACAGCATGAGGCTATGAAGAGCGTGCCGATCATAGCATTGACCGCACACGACCTGATTGATTTTCAGACCAAGGCTATGGACGCCGGATGCACAGACTATGCAACCAAGCCTGTGGACTTCAATGCATTGATAATTCTGATGTCAAAATACCTGCCCGCGTAATGAATTTAGTTGGAGTCGGCTAACAACATAATCTCAGTGCCAATCATCCAACCCTTCACTTTAGGCCCGCGCAAACTTGTAGAGTCCACCGGCTCGACGTAAAATTGATCTAGTGCTTGAACAGGAGATGTGCAATGAGATTTAGGATAGTGTTAGTAGCTTTCGCGCTGGCCCTTGCGTGCGCGACAGCTTTTGCCCAACAAACAAAGCCAGCAGGACAACCCGACACTAACGAAATCATCCGGCGATTTGCTGCCGCCGAAAGCGAGAACAGGGTTGCTAGAAACAATTACACATTCACTCAAGACGTAGATGCTATGACGATTGGAGAGGCCGGTTCGATCACAGGTCGTTTCCATCGCATATCGGATGTTGTTTATGACGATCTTGGCAATCGCATTGAGAAGATAACATTTTTCCCTGTCCCGACGATGACGAATTTCACTCCGGAAGATATGAGAGATTTGTCCGGCGTGCAGCCTTTCGCGTTAGCTACGGAAGACCTGCCCAAATATCAAATCACTTACGCAGGCAAAGAAAAGATAGATGAACTTGATACCTACATATTCGATGTAAAGCCCAAACAGATGGTCAAAGGAGAGCGTTATTTTGAAGGGCGCATCTGGGTTGACGATCAGGACTTACAAATTGTAAAAGCCGCGGGCAAAGGCGTGCCGGATGAGGAACATAACAAGTTTCCGCGCTTTGAGAGTTATCGCGAGAATATTGACGGGCGCTACTGGTTTCCAACTTATGTTTACGCCGACGATGTTTTGGAATTCAAGAAAGGCCCGGATCTTCACATTCGCTTTAGCGTGCGATACACGAATTATAGGAAGTTTTCAGGTCGAATCAGAATCACCGACGAGGGCGAAGCGGCAACTGAGGATGAAGTGAAAAACGTAGATAAAAATAAACCAGCGCCTACACCTGTGAAACCGCCTGAGCAACCGCAACCGAAAAAGCGACCTTAGGCCATCGGTGATTGTTTGACTTCCCAATACAGAGATAGAGATTGCATAATCTCTATCTCTGTATTTCAAATGACCGCAAAGTTTCAATAAAGTTTCAATAATGAAAACTGCTCGACATCTTCTTGTCGCAATCACGCCTTTGCTGCTGACGACGCTTCTTTCGTCAGCAGAGGGCGTTCAGACCACTGCGCTTGCTCCTGGCGAAATTATAAAGCGCGCAGCCGCGAATGAAGAGAAGATTCAGGCTGCCGAAGTAAATTATTTTTACCGCCAGAACATACTCGTACAGATTTTCGGAGATAACAACAGCATCAAAGACCAGCTTCATCGCGTCTCAGAGATGACCTATGATGATCTGGGCAATCGTGTTGAAAAGATAATCGAATACCCTTCTTCACGGTTGACTGTGGCGCTCGGAGTGCTACAGGTTGATTTCAAAAATCTGCTCGGCGTAAACCCTTTCTTTTTGACGACGCAATCGCTTTCTTCTTACTCTACCAAATTCATCAAGCAGGAAAAGATTGATGATCTCAACACGTATTTCTTTGAAGTCGAACCGGCTGACCCGAAAGCCGTGACGAAGCCAAGGGAAAGAGGCGAGCATCTGTTTGCAGGGAAGATATGGATCGACGATCAGGATTTTCAGATTGTAAAGATGGAAGGGCGCGCGTTGACAGCCAAAGACGAACGCTCGAAGTTCCCGAAGTTCGAGTGTTACAGGGAAAACGTCGAAGGCAATCTGTGGATGCCGAGCAGTGTTTACGCCAAAGATTTGCTTGAATATCCGAGATACGATATTCCGATTAAAATAGAGATCAAATACACCGGCTATAAACTGATTAAAAAAAAGTAGGTGAACCGTGACGCTTAGAGCAAAGCCGAGCATTGTCGCAATCGTCATCGCGGCGAGCGTGGTTTTATCCGCCTGGACGAGCCTGTCTTCAATCGCTGAAACCGCTCAAACTCCATCGCCTTCAGAAACGCTCGCCATCGCTGCCGAAAAAGGAAAGCAACTGCTTGCGGCGCTGCGCGGGTACACGTATTACGCCGAGCTTACAATCGAAACAGTCAGCCAGGCAGACATTATCACTGGCAAATACTATCGCTTCTCGCAGATCTCTTTTGACCGCGATGGCAATCGTCAGGAAAAAATTTTCGACAACACTTCGACTCTCCCCGAAGCCGTTTACATCGGGACGAACGCCGCGAACAATTTGACGCGCGTTTATCAGTTCATCATCTCGCCTGAAACCCTCAGCCAGTATGAATTCAATTACGTCGGGCGAGAGAAAATTGACGAGTTGAACACTTACGTCTTCGACGTGAAGCCGAAGGTTAAAATGCCCGACCCGGACAAAAGCAACGAGCGATTCCTTAAAGGCCGCGTCTGGATTGACGATCAGGATTTGTGCGTAGTAAAAGTAGCGGGCGAGGCGTTGCCGGAACAAAGCGCGCATCGAACCCCTCGGTTTGAAACTTACTTCCAGAATTATGATAAGTACTGGTTCCCTGCTTACGCCTCCGCAGATGACACAGTGCGAATGGGACGATATTCCACTCGCGTCATCGTGAAGGTGCGATTCACAAACTACAAGAAGGTGAACACGAACGGATGACCGCCCCCGTTATCGACTTCAACCCGCTTCAATCAACAAGAGTCCGGTTCAGTTGCGCAAGCATCGTCTTTTTCATTGCAATCGTGTTATACGTGAGCACGCTTGCGCCTACGGTCACGCTTGTTGACAGCGGCGAGTTGATCGTAGCGGCGCGAACGCTTGGCGTAGCACACCCGCCAGGCTTTCCGCTTTACGTTTTGCTCGCGCATCTTGCCACGCTGCTGCCAATCGGCAATATTGCCGCGCGAGTGAATTTCGCATCCGCGCTCTTTGCGGCACTGGCCGCCGCCGGTTTGACACTCGTCGTCGCAGAAGCGATGCTCACGTCCACTCGGCTCGCTCTGCGAAAAGACAAATCGAAGAAGAGAGACGCGCGCGGCAAGAGATCGAAAAAGCCCGCTCCATCAATCAAAGACTCGGATGCAGCGGAAGCAAGCAGCGGCTTTCGATGGATAACGGCTCTGGCTCCGTGTTTGGCTGCCGGGTTGTTGTTCGCCTTCTCGCGCACGCTCTGGGCATATGCGACGATAGCCGAAGTCTACACGCTGAACACGCTGCTGATAGTCGTTATCGTTCTCCTGATGTTCCGCTGGCGGCGCGCGATCACCGAAGACGAATTGCGTGATGGAAAAACAAAGCCTCACAGTGCATTAGATAAGCATGACCGGTGGTTAAACTTGGCGGCTCTCGCTTTCGGCCTTGCGCTGGGCGTTCATCATGTAAGCATCGCCGTGCTGCTGCCTGCATTCGCCGTTCTCGTTTACATTACCGAAGGCTTCGGCTTCTTCACAAGCAAGCGATTGCTCAAAGCCGCGCTTTTTGCATTCGCAGGCTTGAGCATCTATCTGTATCTTCCGCTCGCCGCATCCGGATCACCCATCATGAACGGGGCGACCCGCGAACGTTTGACCAGTTCTGGTGGCATGTGACCGGCAGGCAGTATCAGGTATTTCTCTCACCATCGCTCAAGACGATGTTGGGCCAGTTCGGCACATTCTTTATGCTTGCGGCGCGCGAGTTCAATCCCGTGTGGCTGCCTGTCGGGCTTGCGCTCGCGCTCGCGGGACTGGTCGCATTGTTCAAGCGAGACAGGGCTGTGTTCTTGTTTCTCGGCTCGTAATAATCGGCGACATGGCCTACCCTTGAACTACGAGATAGCCGAAGATAAAGACGCCTACTATCTGCCGAATTCACAACGATGGCAATAGCGGCGGGTTTCGGCGCAGCGTGGTTGATTCGCAGCATCCGGCTCATTCGATTGCCTGAAAAGCTTGTCGGGGCTGTCGCAATAACAGCCATTGCCGTTGCTCCGATTGTCGCGCTTGCGGGTAACATCTCTTACAACAATCGCAGCCGGTACTACGTCGCTCAAGATTATGTCGGTAAAAACATCATGTCAACAATCGAGCCGGGAGGGATGTTATTGACATCCGATTGGCAAGTCTATTCGCCCACGCTGTATATGCGCGAGATAGAGCATCGCCGGAAAGACGTGATTGCGATTGATATAAATCAGCTCCGCCGCTCGTGGTATTACGATTATCTGAATCAAACTTATCCTCAAATGATGGAAGCGGCGCGCGACAAGGTCGAAGCTTTTCTTGCAGACCTCAAACATTGGGAGCACGACCCGGAAATTTACGACCGTGACATCACGCTCAATCAACGAATCAACACGGGCTTCTATGATATGATTTTGGCTTTCGTGACGAATCACGTTGACTCCGCGCCCGTTTATACTACTCTGGACATCGCGGTAAATTTTGAAGGGCAGAACAGCGATTTGACAAAGAGCCTTACAAAGTCTTATGAATTCGTCCCGCAAGGTCTGGTCTTTCAGCTTATGAGCAAAGCCGAATATCACGCTCCTGCCGAGCCGCAACTATTACGCGCGGGCTTGCTGACGGCTCGCTCCGATTTGCGGATGATGATGTAGTGAAGCTAAAAGTGCTGCCCGTGTATGTGAGAATGCTTACGGCAAGTGGGCGTTACCTGGCAGATCAGGGCCGCCATGAACAAGCGATTGAAGCATACAAGCAGGCTCTTGCGCTCGACCCTGATTTCAAAAGGGCGCAGCAGTTTCTGATTGAAAGCACAAACGCGCTGCGAAAAAGTGAGCCGCGCAAACAGCCATAAGCGTACTCAAAAGTTGCCCGCGATGACCGTTGCGTGTAACATGGGATTGATTCGTTATCTATGAGCATCGAAATGCAAGAAGACCCAAACCCTTTGCTGCCGGGCCACGCCTTAAGTTCGGGCGAAATATTCATAGAGATGAAGCGGCGGCTCGACCAGGGCGCGCGCGCGGCGGCAATGGCGACGGTGGTTAAAACCAGCGGCTCGACTCCTCAGCAGGTAGGCGCGAAGATGGTTATATTCGACGACGGCTCGTTCATCGGGACGGTCGGCGGCGGTTGCGTCGAAGCCGATATCTGGGCCGAAGCCAAGGAGGTGCTGCAAAAACTGGCAAGATGGATATTCATGAATTCAATCTTGCAGATGACTACGAAGACGCAGAAGGAATGGTCTGCGGCGGGACGATGTGGGTGCTGATAGAGCGTCTGTCTTATGAAGATGACGATTAATTCCGGCGCTCGGCAAAACATTTTCGACAATCCTCACGGGAAACTCATCATTGCTTACTTAGTCTATGCTAAACTTGCGTTCTATGTCAGAGCAGCGCGTTCTCATTGTTGACGATGAGGAACCTGCGAGACAGGGCCTGAGCGAAGTCGTGGCGAGTTGGGGCTATCGCACCAGCACCGCCGCCGACTGGCGCGAAGCCCTCGACCGCGTGGACAAGTTTTCGCCTCTAGTCGTAATCACGGACGTGATAATGCCGAACCTGGACGGCTTCAAGCTGCTATCGCATCTGAAAGAAGATCACCCGGAAATTTCCGTCATATTACTTACCGGTCAGGGGTCGGTTGACGCGGCTATTCGCTCCGTAAAAGATCAAGGCGCGTTCTACTACTTTGAGAAGCCTATTGATATGCGCAGGCTTCAACTCGTGTTGAGAAAGGCCGCCGAGTACAGCAGCGCGCGGCGCGAGAACGAGTTGCTGCGCCGCCAGCTTCGCCAATACGGCGCATTCGGCGACACTGGCCGGGAACAGTGAAGCCATGCGCGAGATTTACACTCTGGTCGAACAGGTCGGGCCGAGTTCCGTCTCTCGTCCTCTGTAACGGGGGAGTCTGGGACGGGGTAAAGAGATGGTCGCGCGCTCGATTCACAAAATCAGTCCTCGCGACAACCAGCCGTTCATTGCGATCAACTGCGCCGCCGTGCCTGAAACGCTAATGGAGTCGGAATTGTTCGGCCACGAAAAGGGAGCGTTTACGGGAGCAGCCGAACGCCGCATCGGATGTTTCGAGCTTGCCAACAACGGCACGCTCCTGCTCGACGAGATTGCTGAATATGCCGGAACCGCTTTAGGCCAAACTGCTGCGCGTGCTCGAAGACAGAACAGTGCGACGACTGGGCGGCTCTAAGGAAACGAATGTTGACGTGCGCGTAATTGCGGCTACAAACAAAGACCCGTACAAGGCGGTGCGCGAAGGCACGTTGAGAGAGGACTTGCTGTATCGCCTGAACGTTATTACAATCAAAAGCGCCCCGCTGCGCGATCACCGAACGACATTCCGTTGCTCGTTCAGCATATGATTGATGAATTAAGCCGACGCCATAACAAAGCGGCGCGGCTGATTTCGACAGAAAGCATGGAAGCGCGCGCCCATCTGCTTCATCGCCGCGCCGATGTAGGCATAGTGCTGAAAGAACTTCGTCGCCAGAGCCTCGTAGACGCGGTTCTCTTTCGCCAGCTCAAGCGCGATGCGCATCAGGTTGAGGCAGAACATGCCCATCCAGCCCGTCGCGTCCGACTGTTCGAGATGCGCACCTTCGGGGAGCGTCTGGCTGCGGTCGAAGACCGTGATGTTGTCGAGCCCGAGGAAGCCGCCCTCGAAGACGTTGTTGCCCTGCGCGTCCACCTTGTTCACCCACCAGGCGAAGTTGATCAGGAGCTTGTGGAAGCACTTCTCAAGGAACTCGCGGTCGGCCTTCCCCGAACGCACGCCGATCCATGTTGTAGACGCGCCAGACGGCCCACGCGTGGACCGGCGGATTGAGGTCGGAGAACTCCCACTCGTAAGCGGGAATCTGTCCGTTCGGGTGCTGGAACTGCTCGAAGAGGAGCAGCCAGAGCTGCTCCTTCGCGAACTCCGCGATCCACGAGCGCGAGCGGGACGCAGTGGAAGGCCAAATCCCACGCGGCGAACCAGGGATACTCCCACTTGTCCGGCATCGAGATGATGCGCATCGAGTTGAGGTGCTGCCAGTGCACGTTGCGTATCGTCCTGCGCGACTCGGGCGGGGGCCACGCGGGGTTGTCGCCGTCGAGCCAGACGTTCACGTCGTAGATGTAAATCTGCTTCGTCCAGAGCATGCCCGCGAGCGCCTGCCGCTGGACGCGCCGCTCGTCCTCGGTCGCCTTCGGCGGCTGTATCTCTCGTAGAACTCGTCGGCCTCCCGCCGACGGAGAGCGACGATCTCATCGACGGCGCGCAGGGCTCGTCCAGCAGCTCGTCCGTCAGTCGCAGACGCACGACGACCGAGCCGCCCGCCGGGACGTTGAGCTCCGGGTAATGAAAGCAAGCCTTCGTCCCCGCCGGTTCGGGGTTGACCGCCGCGCGTTCGCCGTTCACGATGTGGCGGTGGAACGCGTCCTTGACGTAAGGCCGACGGCTGCTCTGCGCGCCCCAGATGCGCGGGCCGTTCGTCTCGTTGTAGGTGAAGAGCGGACGGCCGCCGCGGTCGGCGTAGAGATAGCGCGTGCCGAGGCGATACTCGAAGGCGAGGCCGGGCACGGGCCCCGCGTCGGTCGCTTTGAGGCTGTTGAAGTCTGAGCCGTTGGGGCCGTGCGTGATGGACGGCTCGGGCCGTGCCTCGGGATACCAGGCCCAGGTGTTGCGGAACCAGAGGTGCGGCAGCAGGTGCAGCGGCGCGTCATCCGGCCCGCGGTTGAAGGCTTCGATTCGGATGACGAGGTCTTCGGTGTCGAGCCTTCGCGTACTCGACGAACACGTCGAAGTAACGGTCGTCGTCGAAGATGCCCGTGTCGAGCAGCTCGAACTCCGGCTCGTGTGCGCCGCGCGCGCGGTTCTCACCAATCAATCTCTCGTAAGGGTAAGGCGCCTGCGGGTACTTGTAGAGGAACTTCATGTAGGAGTGCGTCGGCGTCGAGTCGAGATGGAAATAGTATTCCTTCACGTCCTCGCCGTGGTTCGCCTCCGAACCGACGCAGCCGAACATGCGCTCCTTCAAAATCGGGTCGCGCCCGTTCCACAGCGCGAGCGAGAAGCAGAGCACCTGATACCGGTCACAGATGCCCGCGATGCCGTCCTCGCCCCAGCGGTATGTGCGCGAGCGCGCGTGGTCGTGCGGGAAGTAGGCCCACGCCTCACCGTCCGCGCTGTAATCCTCGCGCACGGTGCCCCACGCACGCTCCGACACATACGGCCCCCACTTCCGCCAGGGCCGCACGGATGCGTCGGTCTTCTCCTTGAGTCTTTCCTGTTCCCTGCTCGGCATCAGGCAGTTCCGCGGTCAGCCATAACAGAATCGGACGGTAGCAGCGGGTCGGAGTTTCATCGGGCAGGCCGCACATCGCAGCACGCACCCGCTCGCTACCGCATCGCGGTTCTGTTCCAATCTCGCAGCGGCCTCATGGTCAACGAACCATTCGAGGAGTCCGTCGGATGGGCGGATAAGTTGCGAGGGCAGTCGCGCGGGGTCGCGCTCGCCCTTCAGGACTTCGCGCAGGCGCTCGGCCTTGGTCGCGCCGTTGACGAGGAAGGTGACGCACCGCGCGGCGTTGATGGCGGGTGCGGTGAGCGTGACGCGCCACGCGCCGAGCTTCTCGACCCAGTTCGACGCGACCCAGAGGCGCGTCTCGTGCAACGCCTCGGTGCCCGGAAAGAGCGAGGCCGTGTGGCCGTCGTCGCCCATCCCGAGCAGGATGTGGTCGAGCCGCGGCCACTCCGCTTCGCCGAAGAGGTCGCGCAGCTCCGACTCGTACTCGCTCGCGTTGGCGGCCGCGTCGCCGACGCCGTCGATGCGGTGGACGTTCACGGGCGGGACGTTGACGCGCGAGAGCAGGGCCTCGTTCGCCATGCGGTAGTTGCTCTCGGCGTGGTCGGGCGGCACCATCCGCTCGTCGCCGAAGAAGATGTGGACGTTCGGCCAGTCGATGCGTTCCCTGAACTCTTCACCCGCGAGCAGGCTCGTAGACGCTGCGCGGGGTGTTGCCGCCGGAGAGTGCGATGGTGAAGAGCCCCCGCGCTGCGATGGATTCGCGCGCGAGTTCCGCGATGCGTGCCGCGGCCGCGCGCGCGACCGACTCTGCGTCGTCGAAGACAAACACGTTCGAGGCTGCGTCGGCTGAAGCTCAGTGGCTTACCCTCCACCCATCAGCGCGCAGCGCGCCGCGCCGTAGAGTGCTGTCTTATCGTCAAGGATGACGCGGACGGGGATCGAGCTGACGAGTCCCGACATGCGACCCTTATCGCCGTAGTTGCGCATGAAAGTGCCGTCGGTCAGCTTCGGCATGATCTTCGGCGCGATGCCGCCGCCGATGTAGAGCCCGCCGACCGACTTGAGGAGCAGCGCGAGGTTGCCGGCCATCGCGCCGTAGACCTCGACGAAGATTTCCAAAGCCTGTGCGGCCAGCTCGACTCTTACCCGCGAGCGCGGCGCGCGAGATGGCGGCGCTGGCGTCGCCCGTCTGTATCTCTTCCGCCAGCCACGCGGGCTCTTCGCCGTGCCCGCGGTCGCGCAGGAACGAGTAGATGTTGTGGATGCCCATCCCCGACAGCACGCGCTCGTAGGAGACGCGGCCGCCGATCTGCTCGCGCAGGTATGTCATCAGCTCGAACTCGCGTTCGTTGCGCGGGGCAAAGTCGATGTGCCCGCCCTCCGACGGCATCGGGTGATACCGCTCGCCGTCAAAGTAGATCGCCGCCATCCCGAGCCCCGTCCCGGCGGCGATGAGGGCGCGGTGTCCGATGCGCTCACCTTCGCCCTCGTTGAGCGTGTAGAGCTGTTCGGGGCCGAGCTCGCCGATACCGAAGGCGGTGGCTTCGAGGTCGTTGATGAGGAGGACGGAAGGGACACCGATGGCTTCGGCCAGCTTCTCGTCGTGCACCTTCCAGGCGAGGTTCGTCGCGTCGATGTGCCCGCGCACGACCGGCCCGGCCACGCCGAAGCAGGCGTGCGTGATGCGCGCCGGCCGCTGGTGCCGTACGAAGTCGGTGAGGATGTCTTCGAGCGAGCCGTAGCGCGCGCTCGGATAGCTGTGCTGAGCCAGAGGAGCCCCGACGCCGCCCGCCCCCGCCTCGAAGAGCGCGACGTTCGTCTTAGTCCCGCCGATGTCACCCGCGATTATCATCTGTGTCCGAGCAGCTCCCCCGCTTGAATTGATCTATCCGACTCACGCGCCGACCGCTGCGAGCAGCCGCGCCGCGGCGCGCCACCGCGCTCTCGTATACATCGTCCCTCGAAAGGATGTCGAGTTCGCCGCCCAGGCGCTCGCCCTCGGTGCGCGCCTCGTAGCCCAGAACGCGCTCGCACGTGTGCCCCGCGCCGCGCAAACGCGCGCCCGTCCGGAGCCTGCCCTCCTCGTGGTGCAGCCCGACGAAGAATTCGTCGCCCGCCGCCGTCGAGATGGTGAACGAGGTGAGCCAGCCGTCGCGCCCGGCGGCGTCGGCGGTCGCCGCGAGCACGGCCTCGATCTCCCTGCCGCCGTCTTGCAAGATAAACCGAGCGCGCCTGTCGTCAAACGTCGAGCCGCTGCCAGCGACCTCCCAGCCGAGGCACGAGGCGATCCAGCCGAGCGCGAGCAGAGCCTTCGGCGCGATCTCGTCGTGCGAGCGGTCGGGCGGGTCGTACTCGATGACGATCTTCTCGATCTGCGCGAGCGAGTCGCGGTAGTCGGCCACGTCCCAGAAGCCCGCGACCAGCGCGCGCCATGAAGTCAGCCGGCCCCAGTTCAAGTCGCTCAGGCGCAGCCGACCGTCTGCGAGCAGTGCTCGGCGAGGCGCAGCAGGTCTTCGTGCGGGTTGTCGAACGAGGCCGAGTCGATGACGACGCGGTCGGCCATCCCCGCGAGGCGCGTTGAAGAGCTTGTCGTCGTAGTGCGGGATGTCCTTCCACCAGAGGAAGACCGGCACGTCCGGCACGAGCAGCGGCGCGACCGCCGTCGAGGCCGTGTCCACGGCCGCGCCCGCGGCCTCAATCGTGATCTGCTCGCCGCAGATGCGCTTCGACCCGCGCGAGGAGAGCTGGCAGCGCGTCGAGACGAAGGCTTCGAGCCTCGCCTCGTCGGCGCCGCGTTCGGCCGCGAGCACGATGGCGCGGCACGGGTGGCGCTCGACAATCTCTCGACAGCAGCTCGTCAACCTCCGCGCGCTCCGCCGCCCCTTCCGCATACACGACCAGATTCAGCACGCACGCGCGCACGACGCCCGCGCGAGCCGTTCTCACCCTCCGGCGCGGACATCTCCGCACCACATCGCGTTCAGCTCGCGTTCGAGCTTCGCGGCGTCGATGCCCTTCGCCAGAGAGACCTGTGTTCGTGCTCGCTTGTGTTTCCATCATCGTCTACGGACGGCGCCAGCGGCGGCCGTGCTGTTCGAGAAGTTTGAATGACTCTTCCGGCCCCCACGAGCCGGCCTCGTAGTTCGGGAAGTCTGCTTCGGCTTTGCGCGCCCCCCACTCGTCGAGGATGGGCATGACGATCTCCCAGC
Source organism: Blastocatellia bacterium (assembly GCA_963726785.1). Lineage (GTDB taxonomy): Bacteria > Acidobacteriota > Blastocatellia > UBA7656 > UBA7656 > DATEKX01. Next base: position 12,711 of record CAVSDJ010000008.1, on the reverse strand, counting down.
CGCGCTCGGTCATGTCCTTGCGCGCGTAGAGCGTCGAGTCGCCGAGGATGCAGTCGAGTATCAGGCGCTCGTAGGCTTCGGCGAGCTGGACGCCGAAGGACTGGCGCCGTAGCGAAAGTCCATGTTCACGTCGCGGATGCGCGTGACCTGGCCCGGCACCTTCGCCGCGACGCGCAGCGTGATGCCTTCGTCGGGCTGGATGCGGATGACGAGCTGGTTGGGCGCCACCTCGTCCATCGCGCGCGCCGAAGAGCGAGTGCGGCGCGGCGCTTGAACTGGATGGCGATCTCGGTCACGCGCTTGGCGAGCCGCTTGCCCGAGCGGATGTAGAAGGGCACGCCCGACCAGCGCCAGTTGTCGAACCACATCGTGACCATCGCGAAGGTCTCGGTCGCCGAGTCGGGCGCGACGCCCTTCTCCTCGCGGTAGCCGGGCACGGGCGTGCCGCCGATGGAGCCCGCGCCGTACTGCCCGCGCACGCACTCCGTGCGGACGCGCTCCGGCGTGAACGCGCGCGCCGAGTGCATGGCCTTGATCTTCTCGTCGCGCACGTCCTCGGCCGAGAGCGCGGCGGGCGGCTCCATCGCGACGAGCGAGAGCACCTGAAAGACGTGGTTCTGGATCATGTCGCGCACCACGCCCGACTTCTCGTAGTAGCCGCCGCGCCCCTCGACGCCGACCGTCTCGGCGTTCGTGATCTGGACGTGGTCGATGTACTGCCGGTTCCAGATCGGCTCGAAGATGCCGTTGGCGAAGCGGAAGACGAGCAGGTTCTGCACCGTCTCCTTGCCGAGGTAGTGGTCGATGCGGTAGACCTGCGACTCTTCGAGGTGGCGTGAGTATCTGCTCGTTGAGCTCGCGTGCGCTCTCAAGGTCGTCGCCGAACGGCTTCTCGATGATGACGCGCGACCCAGCCCTTGTCCTGTTTGAGTAGCCCCGCCTCGCCGAGTTGGCTGACGGCCTCGGCGTAGTGCTCGGGCGCGGCCGAGAGATAGAAGAGGCGGTTGCCGCTGCGTGCCGCGCTCGCGCGTCAACCTCTTCGAGCCTCGTGCGCGAGTTTCGCGTAGCTCTCCGGCGTTGTCGATGTTCGACGGGAGATAGTGAAGCCCTGCGCGAAGATCTGCCAGACCTCTTCGTCAACGCGTCTTCGACTTCGGAGAACTCGGCGACGGCCTCCTTCATCTTGTCGCGGAACTCGTCGTCGGACATCGCGCGTGCGCCCGAGGCCGACGATGGCGAACTCGGCGGGCAGCAGACGCTCCTGCACGAGACGGTAGAGCGCCGGGATCAACTTCCGCTTGGCGAGGTCGCCGGACGCGCCGAAGATGACGACCGCACACGGCTCGGCCGTGCGCTCCAGCCGCATCCCGCGCGCAGAGGATTTTCGACGACAGTTGGCTGTACATCATATTAACCTGAGTGATGAAGGACTGAGTGATGAGCGATGAGACTGAGAAGAACCGACTGCTTGCACTCAGTCCTCAGCACTCAGTCCCTCAGCACTTATCCTTTACTTCCCCTGCTCCTTCCAACATCTCTTCCCATTCGGTGTGGACGAGCCGGCTGTCGGGGCGGTCGGTGCGCTGGTAGGTGTGCGAGCCGAAGAAGTCGCGCTGCGCCTGCGTCAGATTGAGCGGCAGGTTCGGCCGTGCGGTAGGTGTCGAAGTAGCCGATGCGAGGCCGAGATGGCCGGGCACGGGGACGCCCGTCTGATCGCGGTCGTGACGACGACCCGGCGCCAGTTCGGCCTGCGCGCCCTGAATGTAGGCGTTGAACTCGGGGTCGAGCAGCAGGTTCGGCAGGTCTGGCGCGGCGTCGTAGGCCTCCTTGATCTTGTCGAGGAACTGCGCGCGGATGATGCAGCCGCCCTTCCAGATGCGCGCGCATCTCGCCGAGGTTGATGTCCCACTTCCAGTTCTCGGAGCCCGCGCGGATGAGGTTCATGCCCTGCGCGTAGGAGCAAATCTTCGAGGCGTAGAGCGCGTCGCGGATGGCCTGAATCATCTCGTCGCGGTCGCCGTCGAACTTGCCGCGCTCGCGGGCCCGCTGATCTGCTTGCTCGCCTCGACGCGCTCGTCCTTGCGCGCGGAGAGATTGCGCGCGTCGACGGCCGCGTCGATGGTCGGGATGGCGACGCCGAGGTCGAGCGCGATCGGCGCTCGTCCACTTGCCCGTCCCCTTCTGCCCGGCCTTGTCGAGCACGAGATCGACGAGCGGCTTGCCCGTCTCCGGGTCTTTGACGCGCAGAATCTTGCGCGGTGATCTCGATCAGGAAGGATTCGAGGTCGCCGCGGTTCCACTCGTCGAACACGTCGGCCATCTCGTCGGCCGACATGCCGAGCACGCTGCGCATGATGTCGTAGGCTTCGGCGATGAGCTGCATGTCGCCGTACTCGATGCCGTTGTGCACCATCTTGACGAAGTGGCCCGCGCCGCCCGGCCCGATGTAGGTGACGCACGGGCCGTCGTCGACCTTCGCGGCGATGGCCTCCCAGATGGGGCGAATCTGTTCGTAAGCCTGCCTGGTCGCCGCCGGGCATCAGCGACGGCCCCCAGAGCGCGCCCTTCTCGCCGCCGGAGACGCCCGAGCCGATGAAGTTGAAGCCCTTCGGCCTTCAGCTCCTTCTCGCGGCGCTCGGTGTCCATGAAGTAGGAGTTGCCGCCGTCGATGATGATGTCGCCCGCTTCGAGGTACGGCTTGATCTGGTCGACCGTCCAGTCGACGGGGTCGCCCGCCTTGACGAGCAGAATCATCTTGCGCGGACGTTCGAGCGCCTTGACGAACTCTTCGGGCGTGTGCGTGCCGACGAACTTCCTGCCCTTTCTCGCTCCATGAAGGTCGTCAACGCTTCGGGCTCGTCCCGGCTCGCGGCGGTTCTAGACGGCGATGGAGTAGCCGTTGCGTTCGATGTTGCGCGCCAGATTCTCGCCCATCACGGCCAGGCCGATCATGCCGATCTTCGCGGTCTTCGGTGTCTGTTCAGGTGTCGCCATTGTTTCTCTCAATGTAAACGAGGAATGAGTGAATGACGAAAGAGAGAAGAGCACGTCTTCATCGATTCAGCATTCATCATCCCTCATCCTCATCTCCCTTTCTACGCTCCCGTCGCGCCGGAGCGGGGAAGGCTTCGCGGACGATTTCGTGGAGGCGTCGGAGCCCGGCCGTCACGTCCGCGCCGAGTTCGACGCGGACGGCGCGGCGGCCGCGCGTCGAGAGCGAGCGGAAATCGCCGAGCGCCTGCGCCTGCTTGAACGTGCTGAAAGTGTAGGGCTCGCCCGGGATCTCAACTCGCGCGTGTCGCGGCGCGGTGACCTGCATGAAGACGCCCGCTGTCGGGGCCGCCCTTGTGCAGTTGCCCCGTCGAGTGCAGGAAGCGCGGGCCGTAGCCGGTCGTCGTCGCGCAGCGCGTCGCGTCGCGCAGGTGCGTGCGAATCTGCTGGATGATCCCTTCGTGCTCCGGCGTCTCTTCGAAGTAGTCGAGCAGGGCGATGTAGTCGCCCGCGCTCGCGCGTGCGAGATGCGCCTTGAGCACTTCGCCGACCGACGTGCCGGCAGTCTCCGCGCGCGTCGGCTCGTCGGCGTAGACGCGTGAGCCCGCCGTCGGTCGACGAGCACGGCCTGCTCCGGCAAGCTTGCCGTCGCGCTTGAAGGCTTCGAGCAGTTCCTTCGTCGCGTCCTTCGACTCCTGCACGTTCGGCTGGTCGAAGGGATTGATGCCGAGCCGCCAGCCCGCGAACGCCGTCGCAATCTCCCACAGGAAGAACTCTTCGCCGAGGTCGTAGAGGTCGGTCAACGTGCGATAGACGACCGGATGCCCGGCGGCTTCGAGCGCCTTCAGCTTCGACTCGGTCTCGCTGTCGAGTCTTGCCGACGGCGATCGAGACGAACAGGCGGTCGTCGCCGTAGACGGACGGCGCGCCGAGCGGCTCGCCCGCGACGGGCATGATGCCCTTGCCCTCCTTGCCCGTGCTCTCGGCGATCAGCTGTTCGACCCAGAGGCCGAACGAGGCAATCTTCGGGTCGGCGATGATCGTCAGCTTGTCGCGCCCCGCCTTCGCGCATTCGCCGATGATCGCGCCGAGACGCGCGCCGGGATTCTCCGCCGCCGGAACGACCTGCGCGCACGCGTGCATGACGCGCTCGGCGCGGTCGAGCAGCTTCCTGATGTCCACGCCCATCAGCGCGGCGGGCACCATGCCGAAGTAGGAGAGCGCCGAATAGCGCCCGCCGATGTCCGCCGGGTTGAGGAAGATGCGCTTGAACTTGTCGCGCGTCGCCATCCTCCTCCATCTTCGTGCCGGGGTCTGTGACGGCGACGAAGTTCTCGCCGGGATTCTCCTTGACGCTTGCCGACCTCGTCGTACCAGTATTTGTAGAACGACCAGCGGCTCGGTCGTCGTGCCCGACTTCGACGAGATGATGAAGAGGCTGTGCGCGATGTCGATCTTGTCGCGCGATGTCGGCGAAGGCGTCGGGGTCGGTCGAGTCGAGCACGAGCAGTTCGGGGTAGCCTTCCTGCTTGCCGAAGGTTCTGCGCAAGACTTCGGGCGCAGAGCGACGAGCCGCCCATGCCGCAGAGCATCGACGTGCTTGAACTCGCGCTCGTTGCGGATGCGGTCGGCGAAGGCGATGAGGTCGTCTTCGACGCCGATCATCGTGTCGGGCACGGTCAGCCAGCCGAGCGCGTTCTTGATGATCTTCTGGTGCGCCTCGTCCTCTTTCCAGAGCGCGGCGTCCTTGCGCCAGATGCGGCGCATCACGTCGCCCTTTTCGGCTTCCTTGATCGCCGCACTCACCGCGTCAGCGTACTTTCCCAGACGATGCGCTCAGCCTTTCGTTGATGCCCGACAGAAGCGCGTCGCGCTTGGACTCGATGGACTCGGCGAGCGTGTCGAACGAGTTGACGAAGGCCTCGAGCCCGTCCTTCTGCAATTTCTCGGTGACGGCCTTCAGGTCGATGCCGATCTCGCCGAGTTGGGTGATGAGCGCGCGGCATTCGTCGAGACCTTCTTCGAGCGTGAGCGCGACTTGGCCGTGGTCGCGGATGGCCGTGTAGGTCGCGGGCGGCACGGTGTTGACCGTCTCCGGGCCGATCAGATTATCGACGTAGAGCACGTCGGAATACTTCGGATTCTTCGTCCCCGTCGAGGCCCACAGACAACGCTGCACCTGCGCGCCCTTCGCCTTCAGCTCGGCGAAGCGCTCGCCGTGGAAAATCTCCTTGAACTTCTGCGTAGGCGAGCTTCGCGTTGGCGACCGCCGCGCGGCCGAGCAGAGACTTCGAGCCGCGCCTTCTCTTCGGGCGTCGCGGCGTGGCGCGGCCTTGTATTCGAGGTCGGCGTCAATCGCCGTGTCCACGCGCGAGACGAAGAAGCTCGCGACCGAGGCGATGTGGTCCACGGTCTTCCCTTCGGCGGCGCGGCGTTCGAGCCCCTTGATGAAAGCTTCGGCGACCTGCTCGTAGTTCTCGATCGAGAAGATCATCGTGATGTTGATGTTGATGCCGCGGTAGATCGACTCCTCGATGGCGGGCAAGCCCTCCTGCGACGCCGGAATCTTGATCATCACGTTCTTGCGCCCGAGACGCTTGAAGAGGCGGTCGGCCTCGTCAATCGTCTCCTGCGTCTTGTAGGCGAGGCCCGGGTTGACTTCGAGGCTGATGTAGCCGTCGAGGCCGTCGGTCTTGTCGTAGACGGGCTTGAGCGATGTCGGCGGCGTTGCCGATGTCTTCGACGACGAGGTCTTCGTAAATCTCCGCGACGCCCTTGCCGGCCTGGACGAGCGTGCGCATCTGCTCGTCGTAGTCGGTCGAGCCGGTGATGGCCTTCTCGAAGATGGTCGGGTTCGAGGTGACGCCGCGCAGGTCGTCCTCTTCGATCTTCTTCGCAGGTCGCCGGTCGCGAGCATCGCGCGGCGGATGTTGTCGTACCAGATGGACTGGCCGAGCTTCATGATTTCGACGAGTCGGTTACTCATAGACACTCTCCTCAAACGGGGTGAAAACGAGTGGCCGGACGGTCTCGAACAGGTTGTGCAGTGGGGCGAGGGGCTACACTTCGGCCGCCGCCGCGCCGGGCGGAAAGGCCCGGCTGTGTCCCTTACAAACGACGCTGTTAGAATTGGCGGGATACTATCACATGACTTCTGACGCCGCCAACAAAGAGGCCGGACCGACTCCAAACGTCATCCGCCCGCCCGCGACTGTTGGCGCGGGCGGGCGGCGTCGAATTCTGAGTTCTCGTCGCTTACGGCTGGGCCGAGGCCGACTCGGCGGCGAAGACCGAGTCTTCGGTCTTGACGCCGTAGGTGACGGTCAGCACCTGCGACTCTTCGACCTGACGGTCGCCCTCGTAGAGGACGGAGCGGTAGGGGACGAGCGTGCCCTGCACGACGCGGTAGTCGTGGAAGGTGCGCCGATACTTCGACCGGCGTCGCTCCTCGTATTCGAGCCAGAGGACGCGCGCCGTCTTCGCGCTGATGTAGTAGCGCGTCGTGTGCTTCTCCTTGTCCGTCAGTTCGAGCTACCCAGAGGTCGAAGCCCTTCTGGCTCTCCTTGCCGTTGAACTTGACGGTCGCGCCGCTCTCCTTGTAGCGGAGCAGCGCGTCGATGCCGTGGACGCGGTCGGTCATGATCCTCGTCACGTCCTCCTGCTTCGGCGTGAAGGGCGTCCCGCGCAGGATGCCGCGTCACGCGCCCGTCGTTGAAGACGAGCGAGTATTCGAGGGACGGACAGGCGCTGGTCGAGACGAATCTTGTCCTTCTCGTACGTCTCGCCGCGCTTGAAGGTGCGCTCGTAGGTGATCTCCTCGGTGCGGCCGTCCTGGCCGTGCGCGTGATGCGTGCCGCGCTCGACGCCCGTGCGCCGGATCTGCGCGAGCCCGGCGCGCGAGCCGTAGACGAGCACGACCGTCTCGGCGACCTGCTCGGCGGTCGGGTTGTCCTGTCGGCCTTGACGCGGCTTCGGCGGCTCCTCCTGCTTCTTCGGCTTCTGCTCCGCCTTCGGCGTCCTGCTCCTGCGCCGCGGCGGGGGCGGCCGGCGAGCGTGCCCGCCGCGGCGGCAGAGCGCCGCCAGCGCGCACACCAATAAAGCGTCGTAACACTGAGTTATTCTCCATTCCTGAGTTGATCGCCCGGCGGCCCCGGCCCGTGCGGCCGCGCCTGAGGAGAGGTTCGGCGGCCGAACTTCGGCGGATTGTAACACAACCGCGCGGCCGCGCGCCCGCCAGCGCCGCGCGGCGCCCTTCCGTGCCAAAACAATTGATGCCAATGGCCTTGCGGCCGGATGCCCGCCGCGCGCTTTGACAACCCCGCGCGGGAGCATATAGAGTCCTGTGTTTTCATCAGAGCCGAGGAATTCAGGAGTCAGGAGTCGCGAGTCAGAATAGAAACGACGTCAGCTCTCTATTCTGACTCCGACTTCTGACTCCTGACTCCAGCTTCTTCGTGAAAGGACAGGAACCGTGAAAAAAGTAGGACTGCTGGTCGGCCGCGAGCGGACGTTCCCCGTCTCGCTCATCGAGAGCATCAACGAGCGCGGCGGCGGCGAGGTCGTCGCCGAGTTCGTCAAGGTGGGCGGCGTGCGCCACGACGCGGGCGTCGGCTACGACCTCATCATCGACCGCATCTCGCACGAGGTGCCCTTCTACCGCGCCTTCCTGAAGCGCGCGGCGCTCGAAGGCACCATCGTCATCAACAACCCTTTCTGGTGGTCGGCCGACGACAAGTTCTTCAACTTCTCGCTCGCCACGAAGCTCGGCGTCGCCATCCCGAAGACCGTGCTGCTCCCGCAGAAGGACTACATCGAGGGCATCACGGGCGAGTCGCTGCGCAACCTCGAATTCCCGCTCGACTGGCAGGGCATCGCCGACTACGTCGGCTTCCCCGCCTACATCAAGCCCTTCGACGGCGGCGGCTGGAAGAACGTCTCGAAGCGTCAACAGTCTCGAAGAGCTCTGGGAGGTCTACGACACGACCGGCACGCTCTGCATGACCTTGCAGGAGAACGTCGAGTGGGATCAGTTCGTGCGCTGCTACTGCATCGGGCAGGAGGACGTGATGATCATGCCCTACGACCCGCGCAAGGGCTACCTCTCGGGCGAGCAGTACGTCCACAACCCGACCTACCTCGCGCCCGAGCTGGCCGCGCGCGTCGCGCAGGACGTGCTGACGCTCTGAACCGCGCGCTCGGCTACGACATCAACACGGTCGAGTTCGCCATCAAGGACGGCATCCCCTACGCCATCGACTTCATGAACCCCGCGCCCGACGCCGAGCTGGCCTCGGTCGGCGAGTTCTACCACAACTGGCTGACGAAGGCCGTCACCGACCTCGTCTTCCGACGCCTCGCCGAGCCGCGCCCCGAGAACGCGCTACCGCTGGGACACGCTGCTCAACCCGCAGCCGGAGCCGCGCGGGCGCGACGCAGACGCTCGCCGCCGCCGCCTCCGCCGCGCAGTCGGCCGCCGACTCCGTTCTCCCGCAGTCGGTCCGCGACCTGCCCTCGAACGTCGTGGACACGGTCAGGAGTTTCTGGGTCAGGCCACGGGCGTCGTCTCCGGCCTGGTCGACGCGGTCACGGAGAGGGCCGCGCAGGCCGCCGACCAGACCGAGACTCGGTTGACTCGGCTCCGAAGGCCGCGACTAAGCGCCCCCGCACCGCCTCGTCCTCGAAGAAGGGCGCGGCAAAGGCTCGACCAAGCGCGCCGCCTCGCCCCGCCCGAAGAAGTCCACGGACGAAGGGCCGAGCGAGGTCTAGGCCCGCTAAATTCTCCGGTCAAGAAGAAGGAGGGCGACCTGCCAACGGTCGCCCTCCTCTCTTTTTCTCTGACGTGCGCCCGCGTCTACAAACGAAGAACGGGCGCCCCGGAGGACGCCCGTCTGTCTTCTACTCTTGCGATGGCCAGGGACGGAGTCGAACCGCCGACACCGCGATTTTCAGTCGCGTGCTCTACCAACTGAGCTACCTGGCCGGAAACCTTCTGCCGCGAACAGAAGGCAGAGTATAGGGGGTCGAAACTGGCCTGTCAAACGAAGCGTGGCCGGTGCGATTTTTGTCAAATGCGTCACAAAAAATCGTTGACAGTTTTTCGGCGAAGGTGTATAATCCATCGCGTCTGAGGGTGGTGCCGGTTGCCAAACAGCCGGTGCGTCCCGCAAGGGACAACCAGCCGAAGCCCGAACATCGACAGTGCCCGCCCGTGCCAGCTCGACCGCCGTACGTGCCCCCCACGTCGCTACCTTCGAGCTGGCACTTTTATTTTTCCGACACTTTACCCCGCCCGCATCACCTCCACGCTTCGCGCCCCATCTGTCTAACTCCCGCGAAGTATTCTCGCCTTGACGACTTTATCAGATGCTCGAGCGCGCCGCAAGCAGTTCGTACTGCCTGCGCGGCCTCGCGCGACCACTTCCGCTCGTCGAGCGTCTGAATCTCTCCGTCGCGGAGCACGACCCGTCCGTCGATCAGCACGTCGCGCACGTCGCGCGCCTCGGCGGCGTAGACGACGGTCGAGACGATGTCGGGGCGCGGCGTCGTGTGCAGCCGTCCGAGTTCGACGACGGTGATGTCGGCGCGCTTGCCGTCTTCGAGGCTTCCGATTTCGCCTCAAGCCCGAGCGCGCGCGCGCCGTCGATCGTCGCCATTCGCAGCACGCGCGCGCGCCGGCAGCGCGTCGGCGCCGTGACTGACCTTTTGCAGCAAGCGCCGCCGTGCGCATCTCCGTGAACATGTCGAGGCGGTTGTTGCAGGGCGCGCCGTCCGCGCCGAGCGAGACGGAGACGCCGCGCTCGAGCATCTCGGTGACGGGCGCGACGCCCGAACCGAGTTTCATGTTCGACGACGGACAATGCAGCGACGTGCGTTCCCGTTCGACGCGAGCATTCTCGATCCCGCCGTCGTTCAGATGGACGCAGTGCGCGAGCAGGACGTGCGGCGCCCGAGATGCCGAGCGAGTCGAGGTACTCGACGTTCCGCATGCCCCGTCTCGCTCTCGACCAACTCGATCTCGGTCACGTTCTCGGAGGCGTGCGTGTGAATCATCACGCCGCGTTCGCGCGCCAGCGGCGCCACTTGTTCCAGCAAGCTCGCGCGTGCAACTGACGGCGAAGCGCGGCGCGAAGCAGTAGCGCACGCGCCCGCCCGCGCGCGCCGTGCCACTTTTCAAGCAGCGCGAGCGATTCGCCGATCGAGTCCTCCGTCTCTTCTTGAAGCCCGGCGGGCACCTCCTCGCCCTTGTCCATCATGCACTTGCCGACCGTGGCGCGAAAGCCCGTCTCTTCGACGACGCGGAAGACCTCTTCCGTGTGGTTGACCGTCTCCATCGTCGAGCGCGCAGGTCGTGCCGCCGCGAATCAGCTCGGCGACGCCGAGTCGCGCCGAGGCGCGGAGCGACGCGGGCGTCGTGCGCGGCCTCCATCGGCCAGACGCGCTTCTTGAGCCAGTCGATGAGCGCGAGGTCGTCCGCCGCGCCGCGGAAGAGCGTCTGGCAGAGATGGATGTGCGTCTGGACGAAGCCGGGCAGCACGGCGCAGCCGCGCGCGTCGATGATCACGTCGGCCCCGGCCGTGACGGTCGCGCCGACGGCCCGATGCGACCGCCGCGAATCGAGCATGTCGCCGTCGCAGGACCGCGCTCGTGCGGCGTCCATCGTCACGATGCGTGCCGCCCTTGATGAGAATAGTCTTCTCCATCTGAATAGCCGAGAGATGTTTAAAGCGGATGTCTCTTGCCGCGCGATTATCGCACGTGCGGCGGCGAAAGCTGTAAAGGCAAAAGATAACCGCCGGTAGCGAATCGTCCGAATCGGAAACTCTACCGGCGGCTGTTGAACTGCAACTTTCGGCCTTACTTCTTGTCGCCCGCCGTCGCGGCTTTCTCTGTCCTTCTTGTCGCTTGCTGCTGCAGCTTTCTCTTCGACGTCCTCGCCGCCGCGGACGGGAATGCCGAGCGCGACGCTTACTTCGTTCTCGATGCGGGCGAGCATTTCCGCGTTATCTTTCAGAGTCTGCTTGGAGTTCTCGCGTCCCTGGCCGAGGCGCTCGCCCTTGTAGGAGAACCACGCGCCGCTCTTTTCGACGACGCGTTGTGCACCACCGCGAGGTCGAGCACGTCGCCCTCGCGCGAAATGCCCTCGCCGTACATGATGTCGAACTCGCACTCGCGGAACGGCGGCGCGACCTTGTTCTTGACGACTTTGACCTTTGTGCGGTTGCCGACGACGCGGTCGCCGTCCTTGATCGCGCCGATGCGGCGGATGTCGAGGCGCACGGACGAGTAAAACTTGAGCGCGCGTCCGCCGGTCGTCGTTTCCGGGCTCACCGAACATGACGCCGATCTTCTCGCGAATCTGGTTGATGAAGATGAGGCAGGTGTTCGACTGAGACGACGATCGGCGGTCAACTTGCGCAACGCCTGCGACATCAGGCGCGCCTGAAGACCGGGAAGGCTGTCGCCCATCTCGCCGTCCAGCTCCGCGCGCGGCACGAGCGCCGCGACCGAATCGATGACGATTACGTCGACGCCGTTCGAGCGGACGAGCGCTTCGGCGATCTCCAGCGCCTGCTCGCCCGAATCGGGCTGCGAAATCAGCAGCTCGTCGATGTTGACGCCGAGTTTGCCCGCGTATTCCGCGTCCATCGCGTGTTCGGCGTCGATGTAGGCGGCGACGCCGCCGACCTTCTGCGCCTCGGCCACGATGTGGAGCGCGAGCGTCGTTTTGCCCGAACTTCTCCGGCCCGTAAATCTCGATGATGCGACCGCGCGGCACGCCGCCGACGCCGATGGCCGCGTCGAGCTAGAGCGAGGTCGTCGAGATCGCCGGCATGTCCGAGACCTCTCTTCGCCGAGGCGCATGATCGATCCTTTGCCGAATTTCTTTTCGATGTTCGCGAGCGCCGCTTCGACCGCTTTGCCGCGGTCGCGCCCTGCTGTCAGCCATTGTTGCTACCACTCTTTCTCGTCCCCTTTTCTCACGCTGTTTAATTTGTGTCCTAACTTAGACCCGCAGAGTCTAACACAAACAGCGCAAGAATGGAACAGTGTTTCACGCTTGCAACAATATTTTTTTCACCCTGGCGGGGATGAAGCCGGAGGCCCTGTCACTGGAGCCGGGACAATATACGACAGCCGCCCCTTCAAGTCGAGCGCAGTCTTGGGCTCTAGATGCACGAGGGACGGATCAGCGGGGCAGCAGCGAGCGCGCGAAGGCGCCGACGCGGGCGACGAGGTCGGGCGGCCGGCCCGCTTTTCTATCTCGGCGACGAGGGCGGAGCCGACGACCGCGGCGTCGGCGTAAGCGCCAGACTTCGGCGACCTGCTCAGCGCGTGGAGATGCCGAAGCCGACGGCCACGGGCAGGTCTGTGACGCCGCGGACGCGCTCGACGAGGCGCGCGGCCTCCGCGCTCAAGTCGGTGCGTGCGCCGGTGACGCCCGCGCGCGAGACGGCGTAGACGAAGCCGCTGGCGCGCTCGGCGACATTCGCAGGCGCGCGTCCGAGGTGGTCGGCGCGACGAGGAATATCTGGTCGAGCCCGCGGCGCGCGAGGACGGCGTTGAATTCGGCGGACTCTTCGGGAGACGAGGTCGGTGGCGAGGATGCCGTCCACGCCCGCCCGCGAGCCACTTCTTCGGCGAGGCGCTCGACGCCGAACTGGAGCAGCGGGTTGAAGTAGCTGAAGAGGATGACGGGCACGTCCGTCTCGCGCCGCGCCT